>CAVQCD010000001.1:0-250711 GCA_963710915.1 uncultured Actinomycetota bacterium
CTCTGTTGCTGTTGCTTCAACCGTCGGTCTTGCTGGGCACGAATCGTCCGCTGGCCGCATACACCAGGCCGTCAAGGCCGCCGAGAGCCGCTGCGGCCTCGTGCACCAGGCCTTCGGCCGCCGTAGGCCAGCGCACGTCGGTTCGGCCATCGCGGCGGCGACCGGCGCTCCTGCCGCGCGGAGCGCGTCGACCTGGTGCTCCGGCCTCTTCGCCGGCTGTCCGTGACGACACGCAGACGGCGGCGCCGTGCGCCGCCAGGTCGAGGGCCAGCGCGCGGCCGAGGCGGTGCACACCGCCGACCACGAGGATGCGGGCGCCGGCGACCCTCACGCCGGACCCCCGCGGTGTGCGTGCGACTCCGTGGCGATGCCGCGGACGCTCGCCTGACTTGCCAGATCGCGGGCCGCTGCGCCCACGGCGCTACTGAGTTCGGACGTGAAGGCTGCGATCCTGTCGTGGACACGCTCGGGTCCGGCCATGCACCGCCTCCGGTCGTGGGCTGTGGTAAACATACACGAGCGGGGAGCGCGACGGCCAGTGTCGCCGGCGCCGCAGCCGGCAGAGGGGGCGCGCAGCTTCGCGCCGTGCGGTTCTGCGCGTTTTCTTTTCTTTCTGGGCTTATCTGGGCGTTCTCATGTGCTAGACTGCCAAATTGTGGAAGCCTTTGTGAGTGTACGTGTCAAGAACGTCATCATCGGGATGAGGAGCGAGGAGGAGTCATGATCGTCGGTGTCCCCAAGGAGATCAAGAACGAGGAGTATCGCGTCGCGGTCACGCCGAACGGCGTCAGGGAGTTCGATCCGCGCCGGCCACACCGTCTACGTCGAGAACGGCGCCGGCGTCGGCAGCGGCTTCGACGACGCCTCGTACAAGGCCGCCGGCGCCACGATGGCCAAGGTCGAGGACGTGTTCGCCAAGTCCGACATGATCGTCAAGGTCAAGGAGCCGCTACCCGTCGAGTGGCCCATGTTCAAGAAGGACCAGATCCTCTACACGTACCTGCATCTCGGCGCGGCCTACGCGAAGGAGCTCACCGACGGCATGCTCGCCGCCGGGCATCCGCGGTATCGCCTACGAGACGGTGGAGCTCCCGAACGGCGCGCATCCCGCTTCTCGCCCCGATGAGCGAGGTCGCCGGCCGTCTGGCCATCCAGGCCGGCGCCACCCACCTGCAGAAGGACAACGGCGGCCGCGGCGTGCTGCTCGGCGGCGTGCACCGGCGTACCGCCGGCCAAGGTCGTCGTGCATCGGCGGCGGCACCGTGGGCGTCAACGCCGCCAAGATGGCCGTGGGCCTCGACGCCCGCACCGTCATCCTCGACAACAGCGCCGACCGGCTCGCCTACCTCGACGACATCTTCGGCGGCCGCGTCGAGAACGCTGCTCTCGCACCGAAGCCGCCATCGAAGAAGCAGATCCAGCACGCCGACCTCGTGATCGGCGCCGTGCTGCTCCCCGGCGGCGCCCAGGCCCCGCACCTGATCAAGCGCTCGATGCTCAAGAAGATGCTGCCCGGCTCCGTGCTCGTCGACGTCGCCATCGACCAGGGCGGCTGCTTCGAGACCTCCAAGCCCACCACGCACAGCGATCCGACCTACGTGGTCGACGGCGTGATCCACTACTGCGTCGCCAACATGCCCGGCGCCGTGGCCCGCACCTCCACCATGGCGCTCACCGGCCGCACGCTGCCATACGGCCTCGCCATCGCCAACAAGGGCTTTGAGCAGGCCGTCAAGGACGACGCGGCCCTCGCCCTGGGCGTCAACGTGTACCGTGGCAAGCTCACCACCCCCGCGGTGGCAGAGGCTCACAAGATGGAGTACACGCCGCTGGATGCTTGATGAAAACAGTATAAACAAAACAATCGCGGCAACAAATGCCCCTAGAAATTGCCCCGCAACATAGGGCAGTAATTTTTTAGGCGACATGCTTTTGGCAACAACCATAGCAATGCTGACCGCCGGATTTAAATGTGCACAAGATAAATGCCGTGATGCGTAAATTGCCAGCGTAACACCAATGCCCCAAATTACAGCAACTTGGAACAGACCGGCGTACGCTAAATAAACGACTGATACCAGTACTGACCCACAGCCAAAGAATACCAGTAGTCCTGTACCCATAAATTCACCGAGGAAGTCAGCGGTTACTGCATGTAATTTCATTTTTATTGCCTTAGCCGAAGATTAAATCCAGTGTTAAGTAGCCTAGGAGCGAGAATTTAATAAAACCCGAAAATTTGTTAGGTCACGGTTTTGTGTAGGTGCGGATTTATCCGCACAGTGCGAATGAATTCGCACCTACAGTTCCGCCATTTATTTAATCTCCATTCGTCAGCGCCATAGGATGCGCTGACGAAAGGAAGCGCATCGTTCCAGTTTCTGAGCGATGCGCCTCGTTACCTCGGCACATCCTACATTTGGCGCATCTTACGGGTTGGCTAGTTAAAGATCCAGTGCGGCGGACCCGAATCGAATCGGGTTTCGGAAACGGATCCGGCATTGGCGGGTCTTCATAGCAGTTGCCTGACGCGCATGCGCCGCACAACGCGCGCGGACGCCAGCCATTATTTTCACACCGATCTAGGATGGAGTCGCAGTTTCGGCACGCCGGAATCGCGGGAATAACGGTATTTTGGCTTGACGCCGCCACTTGACCGCTTCGATACCGCCCGAGCGGTGCATTCAAAGCATGGTCGGCAGTGAATCCTGGCATTTTAATATTGTTCATGGTTGTATCTCCTTTGAATTTTTTGTTTACCGGTCGGCACTGTCAATCTTACCGCCAGAGCGGCGGACCAACTAAACTTGAGTAAAAGTACCCTGCTGGAAATTGCCAATTGTGTCCAAAATTCTCGACTTCACGACCCTGTCATAGCATTTGTTAGGGTAATCACAATCTATACAAACTGGAAAGCTGTTTGGCGAAGGAGCGGTGCAGCAACGCCCCAATGAGTCGTACATACCACTAATGACAGTGCCGGAAATCCGTCCATAGCATTTGCCGCCAGCCGTGTTCTCGCTATTTGGCTTCTGCAAGTACACTTGGTTGTCATTTTTTCCACCGATGAGACTTCGGCCTACTTTAGACTGAAAGTGACTAACAGTTTTGTAAATCGAATACTCTGCGGCAAATCCGGGCATATTCATTGTGTTCATTTTATATCTCCCACTTTAAGTTTAACGGCCGTAGAGCCGTAGGATGCGCTGAGGCACGAAGCGCATCGTTCGAGTAAGCCTACCAACGATGCGCCTCCTCTCGTCGGCACATCCTACGAGCTGGGTTCAACCGCCGGATGCGGAAAACCGCATGTCCGGTGGTGTGGGAGGGATAACGGGCGCAATCCCGTTATCTCCACCCGATCGCAGCTTCACTATCGTCGCACTCGGAGCGCTTAGGTGCAGATAACCCCTGGAGGGCAATCGCTGCGTTGTCGAGAGGCAACCTGTTCACATCCATAAGCGCACGCGGCAGCGGCGGCGGCCCCGTACGGCCATCCGAGGCCTGAGAGAAGGGCACAATCGGCGGAGCATGCCGCTTGCCATGCACCTGCTCCAGCAAGACACAACGCCCTGTTGACGGAGTTATCCTTGGGGATGCACGGGTGCCACCGGGGTCGCGACATCTCGCTCTGCACCGTGCTAGTGTCCAATCAGGGTGTTGATCTACGCAGTCATTAATGCAATTCGCTTGTCCCTCGAAACCTAGGCCGCCGAGTTGAGGGACAAGGACAGTTTTTTTCAGCTCACCCCGTTGTCCGAGAGAACGGTAGCGCCCACTCGCCTTGTAGAATGATGCCTCTGCAGTAAATCCAGGCATATTCATAGTGTTCATTTCATATCTCCTTTCGGTTAGTTAAGGTTTAACGGTCATAATACGGCGACATCTTTGTCGACCAGGAACGGAAACTCCTCGGTCACGTCGCAGCGCACAAAAAACTTCTCCGTAAAATCGGTATTGCGATTGGTATAGGAGAAGATGACATCGACGATGTTGCGCGTGCTGCTCAAGGGCGAGGGACGCACTTCCACCCCGGTCAGTGAAAAGTCGTGCGCAAACTCCTCGGCTGCCTTGGCATAGATGGCAGGATAGCGCATGGCCAGGTAGTTCAGGACGCGGTGCTCGTCGGTCGCCCCGGCGTTGTCGGTCAGTTGCATGATCCGGTTGAACAGTTCCTCGGCTGCCGGGCCGAACTGCGCGGCCGTGGTCTTCTCCGGCTTCGGGATGGCCTTGATGAGCGCGTCGCGGTCGAAGGAATAGATCTGGTCGAACGCGACGATGGGCACCATCAGTCCATTGCACATCTCCGGCGGGGCGATCGGGCCGCGCATGCCGATGACGACATCGATGTCATTGGGGCTGGGGGCAGGACGGATGGCTTCCACCAGCAGATCGATGTCCGCCGGATCGCGCGGCACCAGCAGGTAGGTTTCCAGCCCCTGAATGCTCAGCACCCAGCACAGTTGGCGTACCAGGTAGCGGTTCTCGCGCTTGGACAGAACGGCGTGGAAGGTCTGCTGATCGGTTTTCCCGGCGGTGTCCGCCCGTCCGGTCGCCTGGGCGAATTCCTTTTCCGCGGCAAGGTTCGGGAAGCGCGCTTCGACCCGGCCGATGGCATAGACATAGGAAACCGTCCCGCCACCATTGGGACTCAAGCCCGTAGTCCCTTCTGAACCGCCACAGGTTGCACATCCCGCCTGCGGAGTGATCGTTGTAGTCGATACGGGCCTCGGGATAGGGCGCGACGGTTAGCACGTCATTCACCTTAACCGGTTGCTCCATCGGCTGTTCCATTGTTTCAGTTTGTTCGTTCATATTGTTCTCCTTTCGTAATAAGTTTTAACTGTACTTAACTAAACTAGGGAAATCCGAATTCAAGCGATTCCTATACCTCTGATGTCAGCGGGTGAAAACCATCCAGCGGTTGAGCGCCGCCGCCCGTTGTTCGCAGCCACCGCAGGGCTTGTATCCCAAAATAGGAGGTCGCTCGCTTGATTACATCGCCAAGCCCGATCTCCTCGTCGGTGATAAATCCAGGCAGGCGCACCCGGTGAGTGCGGGTGTTCGCTCTGGTCCGGAGAGTCATTGTTTTCGCTTACCTTGGTCATGCTATTCACCTCCTCGCATTCGTTGTTAACAGGATTTGGTAGGCCGCGGCAGCGTCCAGCAAAGGCGGAACTACCGAGGCTCGCCGTGGTGTAGAAGCCTGGGTAACGGCGAGTTTGATTTGCGCCGCGCTCGCGTTGGGAAATTCCGACCACAACAGCGCAATCGCACCGGTCACAAAGGGCACCGCAACACTCGTTCCTCCCAGCGTGAGTGGTTGTCCTTCAGGGCTCAAGCTGGTGATGGCGTCACCGGGTGCGCTTAAGCCCCGCCTGCCGATCGAACTGCCCAGATTCGACGTCGTTCGTCGGTCTGCCTTGAAGGTCACAAGCCACGACCGGGATGACCCACGGATGGCGGGTGATGGCGGAACTGCCGAGGGTGCCTTGATTGCCCGCCGCAGCGACCACAATAACGCCGCGCCTGACGGCTTGATTGAGCGCCTCTTCCAGCGCCTGTTCCCCTTTGGTGGAAGGTTGTGCCAGGGCGAGGCTCATGTTAATGACCCGTGCACCAGCGTCAATGCATTCGATGATGGCCGCTGCAAGCTCCTTCGGTGTCGCGCTCGGCATGTGTTCGCGTCCCGCAGGTCGTCTCGGCAAAAATGGGACGCACTAGCAGCGTACAGTTAGGGACAAATGGCGGGCGCGGAGAAGTCGCGCTTTGCGGATAAGATTCCGGCTACAAAGGTCCCATGCAGGCACGCTGTGCTGTTGGCCTGAGTGCAGGTAGCACCGTTACTTCCAGGAATCTCGCGAAGATGTTCGCTCGTAAGATCAGGATGTTGGGTAACGACAGGTCCGTCGATAAGCCCGATTTTCACTTCGGGGCTACCGCTGGTGCGTTCCATCAACGCCGTGAGCTTAACTAACTCTAAAGGATTCATAAATGCACCTCCCCAGCATTTATCCCACCAAATGTAGCATCAATTCGGTGCGGCATTAAAAACCGACTACTAAAGCCGTCCCCTTAAGACTTTGTTTTATTGATACGTTACGCCACACCCATTAAATTAACAATACTGCAAATGCATACATTTTAGGTATCTTCACGAGTTTTATGGGGATGCAGCCAACCTTCCTCTTCTGCTGTTTTCAATGCAGCATATCGGCAATGCACATCCATGAGCGTGAGAATACGCTGAAATTCTGTTCGGATTGTCGTGGGTGAGCGGTTTAAATGGGTGGCAAGGATTTTGGCATCGGTGGTTTTTAAAATATGACAGGTTGTCATTAGTTTGCAAAGAGCAGGCGTAAGTGGGTTATTGACGTTCATCTTCATTTTTCCATTTAAGCAATGCCTTTAACCGCTAAAGCTAATCTGTATGAATCAGCAGGATGCTAAGACACAGGTTAGGTTGCGCGAAATGTCAGGCCATTGAGCAACAAGATCAAAGTTGAAACATTGAAACAAACTTAATTCTAGCTATTTTTAAGTTGAATTTCTGTGAAGTAGTTCACGTTTTTGAAGATATATTTGTCGTAAGCTAAGTTACATATATCAATTAAATTGAGTAGGGGTGGGACTCGCTTTAAACATTGAGATTAATGGTTTTCACTTAACACGGTAGACGGAAGGCTATGGCGGTTTC
The DNA here is from genome assembly GCA_963710915.1 of uncultured Actinomycetota bacterium. GTDB lineage: Bacteria > Actinomycetota > Actinomycetes > Actinomycetales > Kineosporiaceae > JADJPO01. The sequence goes on from CAVQCD010000001.1 coordinate 6,698, forward strand.
ACGGGATGAAAAGCAAGCGACGCTTTTAACCGCTTGCCGTGTTACCAAAATTAGGCGCCTAGGGTTGGACTGGATTTACTAACTCCGTCTACAACGAGTGAATAAAGCTTTACGGTACTGCCCCCAGCAACTCTTGCGACATAAGCCGGTGTAGCTGCTCAATCCAGGCTTCACTAAATAACGGTTCTATGAAGTTATAGCTCAAGGTTAATTGCTGGCGATACTGGCATACTAGCAGGGCTATCCCCGGCGGACTGGAGATTTGGCAAAGATGGCGCAAGCCAAGCACGTCAGCGCCAAAAAAACTGCGCTCTGCGAATTCGGCCTGTCCAATATCTGAAAACCAAACTGAACTGCGTTCGCTGCCGTCGCCGTGTGATATACGAAGTTCTGAACCATATTTTTTTAACGACAGCCAACTGGCTGCCCACATGATTGGCAAGAACGCATAGTCCAGTTGTTGCTGGATAGTTGCTTTGCTTTGTTGCTTAAGATGCGTAAATAACTCTGCTCTGTTCGCGATTGTAGTTTTCGGTGCTTGGGCAAATAAAGTGCCAATATGATTGCCTAATAGGGGCGTACGGGCGTTTTGTTTGCGTAAATTAAAGGCATAGGGTACGCAATACGCGTCCCCTGCTTGTTCAGGTGCCAGGGTGTGTAAGGCACGCATCAGACAACCAATATAGTAGAGGCTGGTGCCGGCTAAACCTGCGTTTGCCCTTGCTTGTTGGGTAATGATAACGCTTTGTTCGGCACTGAAGGTGTGGGTGATGCAGTTGAGTTGTTTAGGCGGTTGGCTTAAGTCCGCGTGCTGAATGCTGTGATAGCTATCCAGGCGGGTGATATAGCGTTTCGCTTTTAAAAAAAGGGCTATCTTTTGCCACCATTTATATTTGGCAAGTTGGATGTTGACCAGCGATTCACATTTAGGCAAGTCGAATTGCGCACGCTGTGCTTTATCTTGGGTACACAAATATTTTAAAATTAAATCCGCGCCTTTGGCATCACAAAAAGGATGTATCCAGCGTAGCAGGAACACGGTGTTGTTGGGATCAGTTATTAAGTGAAATTCAAGTGGCGCCAGCTCTTCGCGCGGTTGCTGCCGATTGAGTAGGTTTAAGAGGGTGGTCTGTTGAAAAGCGCTGGCGTTTTCAGGGGTAGGGCAAGTATGTTGAAAAAACACCGGCAGGGGTTGCTGTCGTTTACACCAGTAAAAACGGTCGCCCTGTTGCTGTAGACTGGCTAGGGCCAACGGGAATTGTTCGGTAAATTCGGTGATTCGTGCCGTTAATTGGGCGATGTCGGGCGGGTTATCCAATACTAAAGCAAAACCGCATAAGCTGCCGGGCATGTTTTCTTGCCGAATTTCTTCATCCATCGCTAGGGTGAGATAGTCGGCCGGATTAAGGGTCTGGATAATAGGGGCTTTCGGGGTGTTCATGTTTGATGGCCTTTGATCCATTGCTCAAGTAAGTTCAGGGTTTGTAAGTTCTCAATGGTGATTTCGGTATCGGGTAAGGTAACGCCAAATTCGGTTTCAACATACATGATGAGGCGCATAATGCCTATGCTGTTAAGGCCTGCCGCCAATAAATCAGCATCGTCTGAAAAACCACTAGGGTCGGCTACAAAAATAAGCTCTTGAAAAATAAAGTGTCGGAGTTTTTGTTTCATGAAAGATTCATAATAAAAAGGTGGAAAGATAAGCTGTGTAACATAATAGCTTAGCGTGCTGCGTATTTTCGGCGCAGTAATATCGGCAAGCGTAGTATAAAGCCCAATAATAAGCGAGTGTGCATCCAAGTCAGCAAGGTATTATCTCTCACATATTGAAAGTGACTGACTCCGCCCTCTGCTGGAGAAATATATCGCACCGGTGTGGGGATGTTAATGACTGCCACGCCGCGCCAAGCCAAGCGTACGGAAACTTCAGGCTCAAAGTCAAAGCGTCTTGCCCAGCGGGTTTGCTGCATGATTGCGATCAAATCCGGGATTGGATAAACCCGCATGCCAAATAACGAGTCGTGAATGCCCCAGTCGAGGGTTTCGAGATAGACGAAGCCGTTTGAAATTTTGCGTCCTTGCACTCGCAAGGCTGGAGCGGAGGCATCAAATACCGGTTGACCCAATATCACAGCGGCAGGCTGGTCTTGTGATTTTTGCATAAACTCATGAATGGCGGTGGCAGGATGTTGATTGTCGGCATCCATGATTAATACATGGGTGTAGCCGACTTGTTGTGCCTGCAAAATGCCTTCCAAGATAGCTGCGCCTTTACCCCGGTTTTTAGGGAGTTTTATGACCTGTAAAGCAGATGGAAATTGTTCTTGTAAAGGGGGTAGCTGAGTGTCGCTATCATCGTCGCTGCCATCGACAATAACCCATACCGGGTGCCATTGGGTCAGAATTTCATGGATGGTTTTTTCTAAAATCGCGCCGGTATTATAGCTGGGAACGATGATTAAATGCGTGCGGGATAGCGGAAGGTCATTCATGTTGGCGGGTCTCAAGTAGGCTGTCGAGTATTAGCGGTAGTGGCTTAGTACTCGGTCAATCTTTATTATGTTGAATATATCTGTAGGGTGGATAAGCATAGCGCATCCACTCTACAAACCCGTCAATATAATGTTGGTTGAGTACTCGGTTGTATTGGCAGAGCAGGTATTTAAGAATATGCTTGCGTTATGGGTGAGTATTTTACTGTAAGCCGGATGTTTAATAGCAGTTTAAGTCATTATAATGATTTTCGAGTGGCGTGATAATCCGTTACAATCAGCGTAAGTTTGAGCTGCGATGGGTTGAGTCGGCGGCATGGCTTTAGAATGAGAGGTTTTGTTTGAATAAAAATGTATTAGAGATAGATAGGCGGCGCTCATTTTATGCTATCCGCGTAGTGGACAAGATGATTGCGCTGGATTTAGTGAAAACCTTAGGGTCAGTATTATTGGTCATCGTCATTATTATTGCCAGTCGAAAGTTTATTAGCATCCTCAAAATGGCGGTTAGTGGGCAATTGGCTGCCGATACCTTATTGCATTTTTTTAGTTTAAAGATTGTGGTGGTCGCGATCAGTCTGTTACCGGTTACCTTGTTTATGGCTATTTTGATGGTTTTGGGCAGAATGTATCGCGATCAGGAGATGACTGCCTTGGCTGCGGCAGGCGTCGGCGTGGGTGCCGTGTATCGGGCTGTTTTTATGGTCGTCATGCCGATTTTTTTTATCGCGGTGTGGTTAGCGATGGTTTCTGCGCCTTGGGCAGAAGCGCAAATGAAGCAATTAATTCATAAAGATGCTGAGACTGCCGATATTCGCGGCGTAACCCCGGGACGGTTTAGTGAATATAGTCATGGTGATTTGGTGGTCTACGTGCAGGGAATTAGCGCAGATAAACAGCTACAGGGTATTTTTGTGCAAGATCGACAACATGGCAAATTGGCTGTTGTCACCGCCGTGTCTGGATCAATGCAGGATTTAGAGCATGGCCGGTATATTGTGCTGAAGGGTGGCGAGCGGGTGCAAGGTTTTCCGGGGACGGCTAATTTTATTATTGAACATTTTGATGAGTATGCGGTACGTATAGAAAGACAGTCTACGGAGGTACAGTATGAACAAGAGGCCGTAGATAGTCTGTTGTTATGGGGTTCTGGACGGTTGCTGGATTTGGTTGAATTACAGCGTCGCTTTGCCATTCCGTTAGGCATTATGCTGCTGGCATTTTTGGCGGTGCCTCTGGCTAAATTAACCCCGCGTGGGGGAATGTATGGCAATATGCTATTGGCCTTTTTAATTTATTTCAGTTATGAAAACATTCGTAAAGTAGCGCATAGTTGGATTTTGAGTAACAAAATACCCGTATGGATCGGATATGCGGGAGTTTATAGCCTACTATTTTTGGTTGGCGTGATATTGATCGTGCGCCTATATGGCTGGCGATGGTTTATTTGGCATCCAAAACGCAGGCAACAGTCGTGAATGTGATCAATTGGTATATTGTTAAAGAGGTTCTAAAAGGTTCCTTTGCAGCGCTGGGTATTTTGTTAACCTTATTTACATTATTTACGTTCAGTGATGAGCTTAAGGATATTGGTAAAGGCGATTATCAGCTCCGCGAGATTTTTTTATTTTTATTCTTCGATGCGCCAACCGTAATGTACGAGCTAATGCCAACCGCTGCTTTGCTGGGCAGTCTGTTTGTATTGGGAGCAATGGCTAATAATCGTGAGCTGATTGCAATGCAGGCCGCCGGACTATCGGTATTTGGCATTATTAAAGCCGTGATGATGGCGGGGGTGATTTTGGCGGTTTTTGCGGTTGGCATCGGCGAGTTTATTGCGCCTGAAGCGGAATATGATGCGCTAATGATCCGTTCAACAGCGCAAGAAAAGCAAGTGGTATTGCAAACCCGTTATGGTTTATGGCTGCGAGAAGGTAATGTGTTTATTAATGTTCGGCAAGTTGCCGCACAGGATAAATTAGCCGACATCAGTGTGTTTGAATTAAGTAAAGACTACCGTTTAGTGTCTATGCTACATGTTGATCAAGCGGATTTTGTGAGTGCCGGGCGCTGGCAGGTTAAGCAAGTGAAGCGTACAGATATTACCAGTGAGCGTATGGTGGTAACCGAATTACCGCAAGGCGACTGGCGGTCTGGCATAGATCCGGCACTCTTGAATATGGCGGTGGTGTCAGCGGACAATTTATCGTTGTATGATTTGGCAATGTATGTTGATTTTTTGAAAAAAAATAACCAAAAATCACAAGTGTTTGAATTGGCGTTTTGGGGAAGGCTGGTTAATCCACTGGTTATTTTTGTGATGTTATTGGTATCGGCACCGTTTGTGATTGGTATTAAACGCGGCGTTAGTGTTGGCGCGCGCATTATGATTGGTGTGTTAATTGGCATGGGTTTTAATGTGTTTGATAAAATTGCCGGACATTTAGGGTTGGTGTATGACTTAAATCCCGCTTTAATGGCGGTTTTACCCAGTGTGTTAGTGCTGAGCATAGCCGTGGCTGCGATTGCACGGCTACGGGTGTAGGCTTGTAACACACGAAATTTGGAGGGGCGAGTGTATTTACCCTTACAGATGCGCTTGTGACGAGCTAAGGCGTTCTATCTGTTGGAGTATTGCTAAAAAATACGCCGCTATCTGACCACCGCTCGTATAACGCAAGATAGCGTTTATTAACAAGCAACCAGATAAGGTCTATGCCCAGGGTGAAGAGAATGCCCAGAAAACGTTTTGCAGCTTGTCGCCAAGTAATTGCGTGTTGATCAAGCGTAAGAATTTTAATTTTCCACGCCCGAGAACCCAATGTTTGCCCGCCATGGGTCCAAAACCATCCGAAGAAAATAAAGCTGACGATAACCAAAAAAAACGGATAAAAAACCTGGTTAGCCGTGAACGCCTGCCCGGCGTTGAGGGGTAAAATTAGCGCGGTGGCAACAAAAAAAACACCGAGTAACAGTAAGCTATCGTAAAAAACTGCTGCTAAACGCCGCAATAAACCCGGCCGTGCCAATAAGCTATCGACCGGTTTAGGGTGCGGTTTTGGCTGCTTGGTTTGCAATTAGTTTTTAAATAATTCTAATTTTTGACCAAAATACATACACATTGCTACTAACGACCCGAGCATGACTAAGCTAAATAATATCGGTGGGCGATGAAACAACAGTATGAAAAAATCGGTTACAAATAAGCTGGTTAAAACGGGACGATCAATTAGGCCTGCGATAATTTTTTTAAACATTAACTCCCCCAATGAGTATTAGTTGTTTAATATAATATATAAAGAAGGGCTGCTTTGCAGTCTTCTTAAGTAAGGGCGTACTTTTTAACACTTAAGATTTATGGTTTTAAATTCTACTATACTCAACTATAAAATGTAATAATCAAGCCGAAATATAAGCTGAGTTTCAGCGTGTGATATGATATTCGCAAAAATGTAAACATATTAAGGGACGTTTTACTATTTTAAATTTTTTCAAAAAAATCATTGGGACTGCTGTTAATCAACCTTTGCCAATAATTGAGCAGGTTGCACCGGTGGCCGATAATGTCACGATTTATTCGCGCTCGGAACATCCCATTTCGCGTGCGCAAATCAGTGAACATGCCCTGAAAGTTCTTTATCAGCTAAAAAAATCCGGTTATGCGGCTTATTTGGTGGGTGGTTGTGTTCGAGATTTACTCTTGGGGCGCGAGCCCAAAGACTTTGATGTCGTGACGGATGCTACGCCGGAGCAAATTAGAAAAGTATTTCGTAATTGCCGTTTAATCGGCCGCCGTTTTCGTTTGGCACATATTTACTTTGGACATGAATATATTGAAGTCGCGACCTTTCGAGGGCGCGCAGATGCGGAAAATGATGAGCAAAAAGTTCACGCTAGCGGTCAGTTACTTCGAGATAACATTTACGGTACGATAGAAGAAGACGTTTGGCGGCGGGATTTTACGGTTAACTCTCTGTATTACAATATTCGGGATTTTTCGATTGTTGATTATACTGGCGGCATGGAAGATCACCGCGCGGGGGTCATTAAACTGATTGGTGATCCGGTGACCCGTTACCGTGAAGACCCGGTACGTATGTTACGGGCAGTGCGCTTCGCTGTTAAGTTGGGGTTTGTGTTGGATGTCGAGTGTCAGCAACCGTTACGTGGCTTGGCCAGTCTATTGAATGCTATTCCATCAGCGCGGTTGTATGAAGAATTTCTAAAGTTATTTTTATCTGGATATGGTTTGCAAACCTACGAAATGCTCCGGCAGTATGGTTTGTTTGGTGCGTTATTCCCGGCGGTAGAGCGTTCTTTAAGCGAAGAGCAGCAGGGCTTTCCAAAATTATTTATTGCCAAGGCTCTGGAAAACTCGGATAAACGGGTTGCCGATGGGTTACCCGTAACGCCGTATTTTTTGTTGGCGGCGTTATTGTGGGATTCTGTGCAAGTTTTAGCGAAACAGAAAGTTACGCAGGGCGTGCCGAGCATTCCGGCGCAGCAAATAGCGGCCAGTGAAATTATTAGCGAACAAGTACAGCGCATTGCTTTTCCGAAATATATGGGTATTGCAATGCGTGATGTGTGGTATTTGCAATCCCGTTTTCATCAACGAACCGGTACGCGGCCGTTTAAATTAATAACCCATCCGCGTTTTAGAGCCGCCTATGATTTCTTGTTATTACGGGCTGAAACAGGCGATGTTGAACCGCAGGTGGCGGATTGGTGGAGCGCCTTTCAAGCCGCTGAAGGTTTGGATCAGGCCGCGATGACGCAACCATCCAGCGCCAAACCGGCGCCCGGAAAAAACGTCGTCGTTCTAAAAATTATCGCCATAAACATGCAACCGATAAAGCACCTGCTGACAATAATGGCTGATCTGCGAGCGCCCATTGAATTGCCGGCCTTAATTGCTTACTTGGGCTTAGGCAGTAATTTGCAGCAACCCGCATTGCAAATTAAAATGGCGCGTCAAGCAATTGCTGAATTGCCGGGCGTAGCGGAGGCCGCTTTTTCCAGTCTCTATGAAAGTCCGCCGATGGGGCCGCAAGATCAGCCGTATTATGTCAATGCGGTGATGGCTGTAAACACCAGCCTTGAGCCGTTAACTTTATTGCAGCAACTGCAACAGATTGAGGCTGTGCAGGGGCGGGTTAGGCAAGAACAGCGCTGGATTGCCAGAACCCTGGATTTGGATTTATTGCTGTATGGTGAGCAACAAATACACTTGCCGACATTACAAGTACCGCACATAGGCATGCGGGATCGTGCCTTCGTGCTTTATCCTTTACAGGAAATTGCACCGGACTTAATTATTCCGGGTTTTGGAGTTCTGGCTGATTTAATTAAACATTGTCCTGTAAATGGACTGAAGCGGATATCAGTGTGACCGAGCCACCCTCTTTGTTGTCGTTACAAGATTTACAAGCGATGAAGCAAGCAGGTGAAAAAATTGCTTGTTTGACCGCTTATGATGCCAGTTTTAGCGCCTTAATGGATGCGGTTGGTATTGATGTTATCTTGGTGGGCGACTCTGCCGGTATGGTTATTCAAGGGCAATCCTCGACCCTGTCAGTGACTTTGGACGACATGGTGTATCACACCCGTTGTGTGACCCGCGCCCGCAAACGCGCCTTCGTTATTGCCGACTTACCTTTCATGACGTATAGCACGCCCCAGCTCGCCGCAGAAAATGCCGCGCGGCTGATGCGTGAGGCTGGCGCGCAAATGGTTAAATTTGAAGGCGCACAGGTTAAAACGGTGCGTTTTTTAGTTGCGCAAGGTATTCCGGTTTGCGGGCATTTAGGATTATTGCCGCAATCTGTTAATTTGGCTGGTGGTTACAAAGTGCGCGGCAGAACTGAAGCGGATGCTGAATTGATTATTGATCAAGCGCTAGATTTACAAAGCGCTGGGATTGCTTTGCTGGTACTGGAATGCGTTCCGGCTACCTTGGCAAAACAGATCAGCCAGCAACTGGATATTCCCGTAATTGGTATTGGTGCAGGGCAGGGCTGTGATGGTCAGGTACTGGTGTTATATGATATGTTGAATATTACCCAGGGCAAACGTCCTCGTTTTGTTAAAGATTTTATGCGTGGTGCTGAAAGCATAGTCGCCGGCATCCAAGCGTATAAAGTCGCCGTCAAAAATACTGAATTTCCGGGGCAGGAGCATAGTTACCTATGATGCAGATTGTAGCGACTATTGCTGAATTACGGCGGGTAATCAACCATTGGCAACAAGCGGGGGAAAGTATTGCTTTTGTCCCTACTATGGGCAATTTACACGCCGGTCATATTAGCCTAGTTAAAGCGGCTCACACTAAAGCAACACGCGTAGTCGTCAGTATTTTCGTTAATCCCACTCAGTTTGGGGCGGGAGAGGATTTTAACACCTATCCCAGAACGCTTGAGGCAGATACACAGCAGTTGTACGACAATAATGTGGATGTGCTGTTTTTACCCACGAACGCAGTCATGTATGCTCCCGATGCCAGTACCCTGATTACCGTTGCAGGCGTGTCCGAACAATATTGCGGTGCAAGCAGGCCCGGGCATTTTAGCGGTGTGGCGACCGTGGTAGCAAAATTGTTTAATCTGGTGCAGCCGAATATCGCGTTATTTGGGGAAAAAGATTTTCAGCAGCTGGCCGTCATTCGCAAAATGGTGGCAGATCTTAATATTCCCGTTATCCTGCAAGGTATGCCGACAGTCAGGGAGGCCGATGGTCTCGCCATGAGTTCCCGTAACGGCTATTTGACCACAGCACAGCGGAAAATTGCGCCCTTGCTATATCAATCTTTGTGTAAAGCTAAAACCAGAATTATCGCAAGTGAGTCGAATTACACCGCTATCGAGGCAGCATGCTGCCAAGCACTTAAGCAAGCAGGCTTTGAACCGGATTATTTTGCTATTTGTCGCGCACATGACCTGCATCCTGCACAATCTGGGGAGCTGGATTTGGTGATTTTAGCTGCCGCTAGATTGGGTAAGCCGCGTTTAATTGATAATATTCGCGTGGATTTGGGGCGGTAATAAGATAGAGGTGTTTAGCTGCTGTTAAAAGGTGTTTTGCCTTTGTATCTTTGTCTCACCCAACTTCTTCCGCTAGTGAGGATTCTTCGCGGAGTATAACTACCGGACACCTGTTCGCGGCTTTTTCTATTAATCCTACAATGTCTACCGGATAACCATGACCGCTATGAGTAACGACTTCTTTCTCTTTGATGCCGAACGCTTAAGCACTTTGGCTTCCGAAGCCACCCTTAAAAAAGGCCTGGCTTATTTCATTGAAAACCGGGTGTTTGCCCTGGATGCCCAAGAGCAGATGGTGATTGCACAAGTTGAAGGCTCACGAGCCGATCAGCCCTATTGGGTGGAATTAACGCGCGGTGCGGATGATCAATTGCAGGTTGCATGCGATTGCGCCAGTGATCAACCGGTCTGTAAACATGCGATTGCGGCTTTATATCGTTACGCGGAAGAGTTTGGTGGCGAGAACTCAGACCAGGCGATAGGTGGCGCAATGGAAGAGGCTATTGCTGAACGGGTTAAAAAAGGCCGTAATGAAGTTAAAGTTACGCTCATCAGTGGTAATTTGGGTTTTGGCACTTGGCAGGCGACTTCGATTATTTCTGCCACACCCTGGCAACGCTCGTACCAAGTGCACATCCGCTCGTTAACGGCGCGGATGAATTATTGCACCTGTCCTGATTTAGCCAGTAACCGGCTGGGAACCTGTAAGCACATTGAAGCGGTGTTGCACATGACCAAAAAGCGTCCTGAATATAAGCTGTTAAAAGCGGCTGGTACACCGTTATCGTTTGTATACTTGGCGTGGGAATCGGCCACCAACCCGCAGTTGCGCATTTATAAAACCGCGGAACTCGCCACTGATCTGGCGATCATTATCAATGAATTTTTTAGTGAGAACGGCTTGTTTAAAGCGCGTTTACCGGATGATTTTTTTCAGTTTGCGCAGCGTGTTGCGGGGCGTGAGGATATTCAGGTCGGTGAAGACGCGCAAAATTATGCCCGACAATGTGCTGAGGATGCCAGTCATCAACTGCGGGCGCAACAAATCTCCAAGCAAATCTTGCAAACCCAGGGTGCTTTACCGGGGATAAAAGCGAAATTGTTCCCCTATCAAATTGCAGGCGTGGCGTTTTTGGCCTCACGCGGCAGGGCGTTATTAGCGGATGATATGGGTTTGGGTAAAACCTTGCAGGCTATCACTGCGAGTGCCTGGTTGGCGGATAATGCGGGCGTGCAAAAAGTGTTAATTATTTGTCCGGCGTCGTTAAAACAGCAATGGGCGCGGGAAATCGCCAAATTTACCGGACGCTCGGTGCAAATTGTGCAAGGCGTGGTCGAAAATCGTGTTGTGAATTACCGTGCCGATGCGTTATTTTTTATTATTAATTACGAACTGGTGTTGCGGGATCGCAGCGTTATTTGCGAAATTTTAAAACCGGATTTGGTGATTCTGGATGAAGCGCAGCGCATCAAAAACTGGCGCACTAAAATTGCTTCAACGGTTAAATCCATCCCCGCCCGCTATGTATTTGTCTTGACCGGTACGCCTTTGGAAAACCGCCTGGAAGATTTATACAGTTTGTTACAGATGGTTGATGCGCGGGTATTAGGGCCGTTATGGCGTTGTTTGCTGGATTTTCATGTCACCGATGAGCGTGGCAAAGTAATCGGCTACCGTAATTTGTCGGAACTGCGGCGGCGCATCAGCCCGGTGATGTTACGCCGTAATCGTAGCCTGGTGAAAGATCAGTTACCGGATCGTACCGAGGTGGTTTTGGATATTGCCCATGACCGCAAAGCAGCGGGAATTGCACGATTCTGGTCTTTCTGCCGCCGCCACCTTGGCGACGATTGCCAAGCGCCGCCCCTTAACGCCCAGCGAGCAAAACCGCATGATGGCGGCCTTGCAGCAAACGCGCATGGCGTGTAACGCGGCAGGCCTGGTGGATAAAGAAAGCTTTGGTTCGCCTAAGCTGGATGAAATGGCGCGGCTGTTAGAAGAGCTGTGCCTCTTAAGCAACCGCAAAGTGGTGATATTTTCGCAATGGGCGTTAATGACAGAAATGGTGGCAACGATTGTGACCGGCATGGGGCTGGGCTGTGTGCATTTGCACGGCGGCGTTGCCAGCCATAAACGCGGTGAATTAATGGAACGGTTTGCACAGGATGATGCGGTACAAGTATTTATTTCCACGGATGCCGGTGGTGTTGGCTTAAACCTGCAAGCTGCCACGGTATTGATTAATCTGGATATGCCTTGGAATCCAGCGGTGTTAGACCAACGCATTGCCCGGGTGCATCGCTTGGGGCAGAAAGAAAAAGTGCAGATTTTTCTGCTGTTAGCCGAAGACTCGTATGAACAACGGGTCGCCAGTCTGGTCAAGGGTAAGCGGGATTTGTTTGATAATGTGGTCAATCCCGATGCCGAAGAAGATGTGGTGGGGGTCTCCAAAAAAATGCTGGAGACCCTGGTTGAGGATTTGGCGGGGCTGCCCGCTGTTAAGAATGCTGAAACACTTACAGCAGACATCACGACAAACCTTGCATTAAATCAAGAAGCGCCGCAACCCGTCACGCAAGCGAAGGTGATTGTGGAAGAAGATGAGTCGGTTAAGGCGTTGGTTGTGATGGTACAGAATGCCTTTAACCAGCGTATCCAGCGCATTATGGGCACGGGCGGTGGATTATTGGTGGTGCTGGAGCCCTTTACCGAAGCCGACGAGCAGTTGGCTGAAGCACTGTCGCAACCGGACTTACCGGTGGTTGCCATGGCTGCTCCTGCTTGGCGTAGCTTGCAACGGCTAGGTGCCGCTTCACCACTGGCGCATTTACCGGTTTTAGTTGCGCCGATTGCAGATGTTGCAGCGTCGATTAATCCGTTGTTTAAACGTGCTGCCGATAAATTGCAGGCCGCTGAAATATTATTACAGCAACAGTGTACCGCCGGGGTGATGGATTTATTGGCCGCCAGCATGTTGGCCAGGGCAGCGGCGATGGCTAAGCAGACGGTTGTTCCGGCTGGAGATCAGGTCAGTGTGTGGTTGTATGCTGAGCTGCTACCGCAATGTATTTTAACGGGAGAGCAAGTGGCAGCCATTGTACGGGTGATGGCGTTAAGTCAAAGTCATCAGGTACCTGATGCATTGATTACGCAGTGTTTAGCGGATGCCAGATTATTGTGTGCTGAAGCAGGTTGAAATTAAGGAGGGTCTTGGGTAACGGTAATCCATGCCAGTATGACGGTTTGGCTAAACCTGGAAACCGCGTAACTGATTTTTTAGGCTGAAGCATCGGGTTAATCAAAATTGGTTAACATCTAAGCAGGACTGACGACTAACCGGTACGCATAAAAAAGGGGCCGTCTATAAAGCCCCTTTTAACAAAAACCATTTTATGTTTAATCGGCAGATTGCGCTGATACTGATTCAGCCCACGCTACACCATCACATGGTTTGCTTACGCAGCAAGTGCCATTTTACGTTTTCTGAAAGAAAATAAACCAACCATAGCAGAACCCATAAACCAAACTGCTGCTGGAACAGGCACTGCACTAACCGCAGTCGCAATTGAATATTGACCACCAATTGAGCCGGTGCCTGTGCCGGTTATTAAAAAGCCGTAATTACCTGCTCCAAGACCAGAAAAACTCAAGCCACTTGTAAAAACTGGTGAAATTTCATAGCCTTGCAAATCAGTGATTTTTAAAAAACTACCGATATTGACGGTATTAAAAACAACAGATGCCGATTCTCCAGCACCAACTATTAAATTAAAACTATCAGTGAACGCACTGCCTAGATTCAATACATAATCTGTGCTTGTAGTGCCAACGCTCATATTACCAAATCCTGTTCCTGCGTTACCACCTGAAATAGGATTAAAGGCAAGTGACGTAGCGCCAGCCAACATCGGCACGCTTAAAAATAAACCTAAAGCTAACGTTTTAAAAATTGACATAGAAAACCCTCATATAACAAAAAATAACCCAAGAACGCCACATTTTTCAGTTATGTACCACAAGCCTTAAGCTCCAGCCCTAACTTTCAACACGTTTTGCTCTCAGACAGTTTAAAAACTTCCACCAAACATAAGCTGCTCTTTTTACGCTTGCCCACCCTATTTCCAAGTGCGTGCAAAAAATAATGCTTAAAAAACAACTTAACGCATAATCAGCTTTTATTTGAAGCGCAACAAAACTCACTACACGCAAGGTTAATATAACATTTATAAATAATCTTTACTATATTTACAAAAATCTTGGCAGTATTTTTTGTTTGGCTGCTTTAAAAATAATCAGCTTGGAATGTAAGCGCCATTAGCCGGATTTATTCTCAATGAGTTTTTTTAAGCATCGAGGGTCAGGCAGCGTTTATATTGATTCACGTTTTACGACCAATATATAAATTCAACCAAAAGACGACTATTTTATCGTTCAGTTTTGTTCGGTGCTCAGGGTGATTAATTTTTTCTTCACAGCGGTAGAATTTATTCAGTTGTCGTTCGGTCGGTATAAACCGGCGTCCTTTTAAAATTTTGCGTCTGGTATTAAAGCGCCTTTCGATTTTAACTGACGCAGTGAAGTTTACCCGTCTGTGCTTAAGAATCCGCCTCGTGGTACTGTCTTCCGGGTTTTGTCTTCGTGTACGGAGGTAGCGGGTAATTTTCAAAAAAGTCCAAGCATAATCCATACCCCAATAATGGCAGGAAAATAATAATAAAAAACCGCATAAAACCAATCCTTCTGGAATCTTGAAGCACAGTTCAGCGAGAATGCCGAAACTTGCCAACATTAATGCATAACCAACCAAGCGCGCAACCACTTGGTTCACGCTGGCGCCATTTAAAGCCATGATATGGTGCCAATGTTCACGATCCGGGCTAAATGCGGATCGTCCCTTGCTCAGTCTACGCAACATAATGCACACTGAGTCAAAAAGTGGAATGGCAATAATCCATAAAACCGTGGTAGGGGCAATAATCGGATTTGCACCTTGAGAGGCAGAAATTGCTATCCAGCACACGGTAAATCCAAGCAAGGTACTCCCGGTATCCCCTAAAAAGACACTGGCGCTGGTGCGCCCTAATATCCGTAAATTAAAGGCTAAAAAGGCGATGATGGCCGCGATAATAATACTGCAAAAATTAAACAGCGGTATATCCTGGGCAACCCAGGAAACCAGTGCCAAAGCAGTCATTGAGACCAGTGCTAAGGTTCCGGCAAGACCGTCTATGCCATCAACCATGTTAAACGCATTAACCCCGCCGACCATGGCAAATAAGGTGAATAGGGTAGCAAAACTGCCTAGTGCCAGGTCACCGGTAAAAAACAGATCCCCTAGGTTGACAATTTTTATGTCAGCCACTTCAGTCATAATAAGCCCTGCGGTCAGTTGCGCTACAATTCTTATTTTGACACCCAGCCCTTTATAATCATCCACTAATCCAACCCCGACCAGTAATGCTGCGGCTGACATATAGGCGATTTGATGCGGAAATTGCACCTCAGTGATGAGTAACGTTGCCCCTATGGCCAAAAAAATAGCCAAGCCACCAATTAAGGGGGTTGGTACTTCATGTTGCTTTCTATGGCAGGGGTGATCCGTTAAGCCTATTTTTACGGCCAAGGGACATAAACCCATAATAAAAACAAAAGTACCTAACAACGATGGTAAAAAATGACTTGCTAACATGATTGCAATTTATAATTAAGGGATATTAGGTTGAAAGTTAGTAGCGGCGAATTTATTTACCCTGAGCGATTACTAACAGCAAGCGCTTTAGGCGAAATCACCCCTATACCTTGACTCACTATAACCGGGGAAGTTATTCCTAAACATGCGCATAGCCTTGGGGATTATTAACCTGCCAGCGCCAAGTGTCTTTGAGCATATCGGCTAAGGATTTTTCGGCTTGCCAACCCAGCGTGTGTTGCGCAAACGTGGCATCAGCATAACAAGCCGCCACATCACCGGCTCTGCGCGGTGCAATGACATAGTTAACCGGTTTTCCGGTAAGCTGTTCAAAGGTAGTTAGCATTTCTAATACGCTGTAACCGTTACCGGTGCCTAAATTGAAAGCTTTACAATCTCCAAATTGGTACAACGGTTTATCTAGGGCGGCTAAGGCTTTTAAATGCCCTTTGGCTAAATCAACCACATGAATGTAATCACGTACGCCGGTGCCGTCCTGGGTCGGGTAGTCGTTCCCATACACCGATAATTGTTGCAATTTTCCAACCGCCACTTGGGTGATATACGGCATCAGATTATTGGGAATGCCATTAGGATCTTCGCCGATTAAACCGCTTGCATGCGCACCAATCGGGTTAAAATAGCGTAGTAAAGCAATTTTCCAGGGATTTTTAGCAGGGGTGATGAGTTGATCCGCCGCTGAAAAATCTCTGAGAATGTCTTCGACTATCAATTTTGAACGACCATAGGGATTCGTTGCCGATAGCGGAAAATCTTCAGTAATAGGAACTTTGTGCGGATCGCCATAAACAGTTGCCGAGGAGCTGAATACCAGTTTTTTGACGCCAGCCTGCGCCATGACTTCGGCAAGCACTAAAGTACCATAGACATTATTTTGATAATATTTTGCAGGCAAGCTACAGGATTCCCCCACTGATTTTAATCCGGCAAAATGAATCACCGCAGCGATAGGCTGTTCAGTAAATACCGCTTTTAAAGCGGCTGTATCGCAAATATCCAGTTGGTAAAACTTACGTGATCCGTCACCATCTCGTAAGAGGTCGCGGCGACCCGGGCCGACGGGCCGCGCCGACGGCGCCCAACGGCCAGAATGGTCCGTATGACGGTCGCCGGTCTGCTCCTCGCCGCGGGTGCGGGCCGCAGGATGGGCGGCCCCAAGGCGCTGCTGACGCACCCGGACGGCGTCACCTGGGTCGCCCGGGCAGCCCAGGTACTGCGGGACGGCGGCTGCGACCCGGTGCTGGTCGTGGTCGGTGCTCGGGCCGACGATGCCCGGGCCGCGGTGATGTCGGCCGGGGTGGACGGCGTCTCGGTGGTCCACGCGCAGGGCTGGGCCGAGGGAATGGGCGCCTCGCTGCGGGCAGGGCTCGAGTCGCTGGAGCCGAGCGCGGCGGAGGGGGTGGTGGTCGCCCTGGTCGACATGCCGGGGGTCACCGCCGACGTGGTGCACCGGCTGTCCGCCCTGGCGGACGCCGACCCGGCGGTGCTGGCCAGGGCGGGCTATGACGGGGTGCCCGGTCATCCGGTGCTGATCGGGCGCGCCCACTGGCCTGGGGTGCGTGCGGTGGCGACCGGCGACGCCGGGGCCCGTGCCTACCTGCAGGGTCGGCCCGTCACCGTGGTGGAGTGCTCCGACCTCGCCTCCGGCGACGACCACGACACCCCCACCTGACTGGCGTAGCCCCGGGGATTCTGTGTGGTCGAACGCGTGAAATACCCCCGCTTCGACCGCACACAATCCCCGGCCGTGGTGTCGGCGGAGGGTCAGCGGAAGAAGCAGGTCTCGCCGGCGTAGACCAGGGTGACCTTGCTGGACGGGGTGAGCCCGTCGAGCATCCCGGAGATGCCGCCCTCGGTGAAGAACTCCGGTCCGAGGGTCTCGTCCATGGTCTGCACCCCGGCCTGCACGGCCCTGACCTCGGCCAGGGTGGAGCCGATGCCGATCCCCGCGGTCGAGGTCAGATGCCGGCCCGGAGCGCCAGGCTCGGTCCAGCCGAGGAACTCGGTACCGTCGTAGAGCACGGTGAAACGATCACTCTGCGAGCCGATCCGGGGGCCCTG
The DNA here is from genome assembly GCA_963710915.1 of uncultured Actinomycetota bacterium. GTDB lineage: Bacteria > Actinomycetota > Actinomycetes > Actinomycetales > Kineosporiaceae > JADJPO01. The sequence continues at coordinate 24,005 of CAVQCD010000001.1, forward strand.
ACCGCACTCGGCCATGGCCTGTCGCTGCGGCTTTCCCAGGGTGGCCGTGATCGCGGCATCCACCTGGGCCGCGGTGGCCTCGCCGAACATCAACTTCGTGATCGAGGGCCCCGGTCCCTGCACGCCAAGTCCGTCGGCCATCAGCACCAGCGTGGGCCGGGCCGAGCGGGCTGGCGACGGGGCGGACGTGGCGGCCGGGGAGGGCGCGAGGTCGGCTGATGGCGTGGTCGCCGCCGCGGATGCCGAGGCCGCGGAGGCCGCGGAGGCCGCGGTCGCGACGACCGCCGGCTCGCCTCCCGAGGTGCAGGCGGCCAGGATCAGGGCCGCCCCGGTGAGGGCGAGTGCGTATCGGGTCCGCATCGGCCGATCGTAGGGGCCTGCCGGCGGTTGTGGTCCACCGGCAGGTGAGCGCGGCGTGGCCCGCTTAGGCTGAGCCGGTGAGCAACGACGTCCGCCCGGACCCCGCGACGGCGCATCCCGCCCTGGCCGAGGAGCACCGGCACGGGCCACGGGCGCGGGACGCCTCCCGGATCCACCCGCCGCGCCGCCGCGCCGCGCTCACCGCCATCAGTTCCGAGCCGCTGGACGTCCGCGCGCACGAGGCCGCGGTGAACGACGTCCGGGCCGGTGCCGTGGTCACCTTCTCCGGTGAGGTGCGCGACCACGACGGGGGGCGGCAGGTGATCGGAATCGAGTACCTCGCCCACCCCACGGCCGCAGCGGTGCTGGCGGAGGTGGTTGCCGAGGTAGTGGCCCGGACCGAGGCCGAGGCGGTGGCCGTCACCCATCGGGTGGGCGAACTCGCCGTCGGGGAGTCGGCCATCGTGGTGGCCGTCTCCGCCGCCCACCGGCACGAGGCCTTCGCCGCCTGCGCCCTGCTGGTCGACGAGGTCAAGCACCGGCTGCCGGTGTGGAAACGACAGGTGTTCATCGACGGCACCGACGAATGGGTCTCCTGTCCCTAGGAGTCTGGGTCCCCGGCGGGGACATTGGGGCCCCTGGGCCCCAATTCGGTGAGAACCGGGTAAGTTGCCTGCGCTTGCGGGGGCGGCACTTCTAACGTGGCCTCACGGATCAGATGCCGTCAGCGGGTGGGGATATCCGCAGTCGGCTGCGCAGGCAGGGGTCGCCAGTGCATACGTACTTCAGCATGTCGACGGCAGCTTCGGGCACCAGCCCGCGGCTGCTGCTCGGGGCAGCGGTGATCACCGCGGTAGCCCTCATCCTGACCAGGTTCGCCCGCACGGCCGTGCTCGCATCGGCCGAGGCCGCCCGGCTCTCCGGGTACGCCGAAGGTCGTCGGGCCGAGCAGCGTGCGCACCTGCGCACCATGCACGACACGGTGCTGCAGACGCTCGAGGCCATCGTGGCCCGGGCCGAGACGCACCCGGACGGCGCCGGCGAGGCCCTGCAGGACGTGGCGCGCTACGCCCGGCGCCAGGCGCTCGAACTGCGCCACCTGCTGGCTGCGGACGGCTCAGAGTTGGTGCAGTCCGGCGTGGGCGTGATCCTCGAACGGCTGGTCGAGGAGGCGAGTGAGAAGGGCCTGGTCGTGGAACTCAACGCGATCGACCTGGAGCACCTCGTCCTGCCGTCCGAGGTCGCCCCGGCGGTGCTCGGCGCCGTCCGCGAAGGTCTGAGCAACGTGCGCAAGCATGCCGGGGTCAGCCGAGCAGTGGTGCTGGCCCGGACCACCCCCGACAGTCTCGTGGTCACCATCCGCGACCACGGCTGCGGCTTCGACATGGCCTACACCCCGGTGGGGTTCGGGCTCCGCGGATCGATCATCGAACGGATGGCTGAGATCGGCGGCAGTGTCGAGGTCGAATCCACGCTGGGCACCGGAACCCGGGTCCGGCTCACCGTTCCGACGCAGCCGGTCACCCACCGGTCGCCGAAGACGCTACTGGAGGTTCGATGACCATCGCAGCGCAGAGCCCGGCGTCCGTGGAGTCCCCGGCGAAGACCCGGGTGGCTATCGTGGAGGACCATCCCATCTACGCAGAAGCCTTGCGTACCAGTGTGTCCGGGAGTCCCGACGTCGAGGTCATCGGTGTCTACGGGTCTCTGCGCGAGTTCCCGCTGGATCTTGAGCCGGGCGCCATCGTGCTGCTCGACCTCGGGCTGCCGGGTGTGCGCGGCGCTCAGGCGGTGGCCCACCTGGTCGGTCGCGGGTTCACGCCGCTGGTGATCTCGGCGGACGGCGAGCGCGAGGACGTGCTGAACGCCATCGCCGCCGGTGCGCGCGGGTACCTGACCAAGCACGCGACGGTGGAGCAGATCCTGGACGCGCTGCGTCTGGTGGCGGCCGGGCACACCTACATCTCACCCACCCTGGCCTCGTTCGTGCTGACCGGTGAGCGCACCGGGCGGACGTCGTCCTCGTCGCTGACCGACCGTGAACGCGAGGTGCTGATCCTGGTGGCCGCGGGGGAGACCGATCAGGACATCGCCGACCAGTTGCGGCTCAGCGTGCGCACCGTGCGGTCCTACCTGGAGCGGGTGCGGGAGAAGACGGGTCAGCGTCGCCGCCCGGACCTGACCCGCTACGCCATCGCCGAGGGCCTGCTCACCGCAGGTTCGCCCGCCGGGTCGAGGTCGTCGGGGTCGTGGCGCTCCTGACCCACCTGCCACCGTCGGCGGTTGCCGGCGCTCAGCGCCGCCCCCAGCCCCAGGACGGCGGCGGCCAGGACGATGCCGCCGCCGGCGATCAATGAGGCCTGGAGCTGGACCGGCGCCGCAACTCCGGGGTCGGGGGTCATCGGGATGATCGGTCGGGCCGGCCGGTTCTGCTGTGGGGCAGACGGCAGCGTGGCCAGGGTCACCGCACGGTAGGGGTTCACCACACCCCAGTTGTCACTCGTGGTCGGATCGGCCGTGGCCACCAGACGACGGGCGACCTGCTCCCAGGTGGCCTTCGGGTAGGCCTGACGAACCAGGGCCGCCGTCGCTGCGACGTAGGCCGCGCCGGCGGTGGGGTGTTGGTGAAGCACCGAGTGTGCCAGCTTCCGAGGGGTGTCGCCGACCGGGCCCGTGTTGCGCAGATTGGTTGCGGGGGAGGCGATGTCGATGTACATGCCCTTGTCCGCGCCGCCCACCGGCACGTCCTTGTCGTCGACTCCGACCACGCCGAGCACCTCGTCGTAGGCGGTGGGGAAGGTCGGGCCGACGGCGGCACCGGCCTTGGTGTCCACCACGCCGGCCGAGATCACCAGGATGTCCGCTTCGACCGCTCGAGCGACAGCCGCGCGCAGTGCCGGGGTGTCCTGGTTCGTGGAGACGGTCACGCAGATCACGTCGACCTCGGCCTTGACCGCGGCGGCGAACGCCTTCACGAGGTCTCCGGCCGTGGTCGTCGGGGCCTCCTGCAGCGGGGACTCGCCGACGACGATCGGCAGTACGCGGGCATCGGGTGCCAGACCGGTGACCTCGGTGACTGCTCGGGGCCTCGGTTGGGCCGCGATGATGCCGGCCACAACCGTTCCCGCACCCGAGCAGTCCGTCACCTGGTCTGTGGTCTTGCTGCGTGGGATCAACGGCTTGGTGATCCTGACCTGCGGCAGTAGGTGGCCGTCGAGCTGTCCGTTGCCCGGATCGACCGGCTCACCGATCACCGCCACCGTGATCCCGGCCCCGGTGGCCACGGGCCAGACAGTGCGTGGGGCCATTCGCTGCGCTGAGTGGGTCGGGAGCCCGACGAACGGCACCTCAGCGCGGCCCTGACAGGTGATCACCTCCTCGGCGGCCGAGGCCGCGGGGGCGCCGATCGCCGTGAGGCCTGCCGCCAGGGCGGCGCCGGCCACCGCGCCGGCGAGCCGCCGGGCGGGGGTCATCGGGGCGTGGACCACACGTCGACCATGGTGCGACCGGCCTGGCTGATCTCGTCGGCGGAGCGACGGCGGATCTCCTGCAGCTCCGCGACGCGATGGGCGTGCGCGTCGACCATGTCCTGGGTCACGACGACCAGCCGATCGCCGAGGAATCCCGGTTGCACGGTGACCCCACCCAGTTTCGGGGCTGGGCCCAGAGCCAGCTCCTGAGCCGAGGCTGAGAGGTAGGAGGCCTCGTTGCTCAGGGCGGAGATGCCGGCACCGGTGGCTATGACTGCCGGGTTGGTTATGACATTGCGCTGCCACCAGTCGTACCCGCGCTGGCCCAGGCTGTTCGGTTCCGGAGGCCGGGTGATCCCTGAGGCGACACCGACGGCGATCCCGGCGACCCCGATCTCGGTCACCCCGGTCGTGACGCCGCCGCGGAGTGCGGCGCCGACGGTCGCGCCCGTTCCGCGCAGACCGACGTATGTGTCGGCTCCGAAGATCGCCGCTGCCGGAATCCCGATGGCGGCGACGTCGTACACACTGCCGGCGATGGCCGGGCCGTTGGTCAGCGCCCGCGGAGAGCCGGACTCATCGACCAGTTCCGGAGTCAGCCCGGGGAAGGAGCTCATGATGCTGGGCTTGGCGGTGAGCAGCAGGCTGGTGATCGAGTTGTTGACCAGGAGCTTGCCGGGGGTGTCGTGCACCACGGAGGCGCCCTCACCCAGGAGCTTCTTCATCACCGAGGTCTCGCCGGCCTTGGCCATCAACCAGTTCGACCCGTAGACCGCGCCGTAGTTGATGCCCACCGTGAGCGGCACCTGGTAGAGCAGGTTGTCGAGCACCGGCAGGTCGGCGTAGGCGGCGATGTTGCGCAGGATGCCGGCGGGCGCCGTGGTGAGGGCCCAGGCCAACGGGCTCTGCATCCGCCCGGTCTGACGGGCCACCTCGGCCGGGATGTTGAGCAGGCCCCCGGTCACCCCGAGCGCGGTCTCGTGCCAGCCGATGGGGAACTGACCGTCGACGAAGATGTTCAGGCCGCGGCGGGTGAAATCGCTGTGGAACCACCGGGTGAGCGCATCCTCGTCCGGGGTGGCGGCCTTGAGGTCGCGCGCGACCTGGGCCATCGTCGATCGCAGCACGGAAAGCACCTGCATCGCGTCATGCTGGTGGATCACGAAGGTGTCCTGGACGGTCGCGGTGAGCAGTTGGGCTGCGACGGCCGGCGAGGGTGCCGAGATCGACGCCGTGCGACGGGCCACGTCGACGACGAACGCCTGGGTGACCCGGATGGCGTCCGGCCGGCTCTGGCGCAGCGCATCCCGGGCGACACGCAGTGCCGCTGCCACGCGGGGCAGCCGATCCGCCTCCGCATCGAGGCGGCGGAGCAGATCGTCGTAGGCGGTCCGGAAGGTGGCCGCCGCTTCACCTTGCCAGGTGGCGACTGTCAACAGGTCGTCGGCCAGCCGCACCCGGGTCGCTCGCAGGGTGCGTTCGGCCCCGTCCCAGAGCCGGGCCTCCTGCTCGAGCCGGTCGGGATCGCCGGTGCAGGCGACGATCACCAGGCCGAACCACTCCAGGTACGGCCGCAGCCGTTCGTCATAGGTCGCCGACCACGCGGGGATGGCGTCGTTGGTCCGCGGCCACCGGTCTCCCGGCGACACGATCGCCTGACCGGGAGCCGAGGAGGTCGGCGTCGCGGCAGGCGCCTCGGTGAGGGTCGTGGTCATCGTGGTGGGTGTGTGCCCCTGGTCAGGCTTCGACCAGGTCGACGTTGATGTCGACCTCGTGGCCGTTCATCGTCCCCTCGAAATGCCCGTCGCGGTCGGTGGTGACGGTCATCGACGAATCACCCTCGCTGACCGTGATGGTCACGCCCGAGCTGTCGTGGTGACTCGACGAGGTTCCTGTGTCGGCGCTCGCGCTGGTGCCCGAGCCGGAGGTGCCGCTGTGCTCGCTGCCCGAGCCGGAGGTACCGCTGTGGTCGCCGGCGAGGGAGCCTCCGCCGTCACCGGAGGTGGTCGACGCGGGGGCGGCCGTGGCCGACCCGCTCTCGCCGGACCCGCTCTCGCCGGACCCGCTGCCGTAGGTCCCGCTCTCGACGGTCCCGTTCTCGACGGTCCCGCTGCCGGAGGTCCCGCTGCCGGAGGTCCCGCTGCCGGTGTCGGAGGATCCGCCACCGGCGTCGGTGGGCACCCACCCTTCGGCCAGGCTGCCGGTCGACGAGAGGCTGGGGATCTCCGGTGGGGTGTACGAGGCCGGAGTCAGGCCGGCGGTGGTGCCGGAAGCCCCGGTGGTGCCGGAAGCCCCGGTGGTGCCGGAGGAGCCGGACGGGGTGGTGGTCTGCCATGAGGAGGGGTCGCCCATCGAGTAGCTGCCCGACGGCATCGTCGAGCTGGTGCCGGAACTCGAGGGGACCGAGGAGGCGTAGGGCGAGGTCTGGCCGGTGGTGCTCGTCGCGGTCGGGTAGTGCCACTGGCCGGTGCTGTCCTGCCACGGGCTGGCCTGGGCGGTCTGGCCGTAGGCGCCGTAGGCGGGGTTCTGGTTGTAGCTGGCGTTCATGAAGCCGTTCTGGCCCGACTGGTACCCCTGCCCCACCGTGCCGGCGTTGGAGGTGGCCAGCCCGGCGGTGTCCTCGTCCGGGCTGACGTTGTCCACGAACTGGGCGACGTTGTTGTACATGCCGGCGAGCTGGGACACCGCCGGGAGGAACTGCAGGACGGTGCCGGCAGCCGCTGCGACCGGGGCGAGGTAGGAGAACCAGGTGCTGTTCTCCAGCGCCGTCACCGTGGCGTCGGTGGCCTGCTTGATCCAGGTCGAGGTGTCCTGCGTGCTCGCCAGGTCGTGCGCCGCCCGCCCGATCACTGAGGAGAGGCTGTTGTCGCTGCCGCTCAGCGTGTTGGTCGCGGTGCCCATTCCGGTGTAGATCTGGCTCGCGGTCTGGACCGCGGCCATGGCGCCTGCCCCCGCGGGGTAGGCCGCCGCCATGCGCTGGTTCGTCGCCTCGTAGTCACTCATCCAGCCGCGCAGCTGCTGGCCGATCGCGTTCAGCGCAGCCTCCTGCGCCGTCAGGTTCTCGGGCGAGCCGGAGAGGAAGTAGTTGGCCAGCTGGGCATACGGGCTGTACTTGTCCGTGGAGCCGAAACTGAGGTTGTAGGTCATGAGTTGTCTCCTGGAACGAGTACGCGGGCAGGCAGGGGGCCGGCTCGATCAGACCGTGGTCAGGCCGTAACCGTGTGGTGCAGGTGCGAGACCGAGTCCTGGTGCTCCGCGGCGGACTCCTCGTCGTGCTTCTCCACCGCGTCGATGGCGGCGCTCAGAGCCTCCCGCTTGGCGGTGACCAGACCTGCGAGCTTGAGCAGCGTCTGCCAGATCTGCGTCTGCTTTGCCTCCGCTGCAGCAGCCAGAGCCGCCCCGGTGACGGAGTAGTCGGTCGGCAGGGCCCGCGTCGCTGCCAGTTGGGCGGCGATCGCCCCGAGCCGCTTCAGCAGATCGTCCAGTTCCTCCACCACTTGCCGCGCTGCAGGCAGGTTCATGCCCATCAATCCGGCCCCGCCGGCAGGCGTACTGGTCATCAGTGTCGCTCCTCGTGTTCCGTTCCTACCGTGGTGGGGCGCGGGCCTGGTGGCTCGACGGCATCGACGGCGCCGACGATCACATCCATCCAAGGCGAGGCTAGGAGGGGCTGGTTCGGGGAGGGAGGGGAGAATTGCCTCGCCCGTAGCGGCCGAAATGCCGTCAGGCCTGGCGGGGGCCGGCAGCCGCCGGGCTCTGGCCGGGCGCGGGGACCGGTAGATCGCCGGTATGCGGCTCGAGGGCCTCAGCGCGACTCAGTGCTGGGCCCTCCGGCAGGAGCGCCAGCAGGCCCGCCGGAACGACAGGTGCCTGGATTCCGCGATAGCCCAGGGCGGCAAGGTCGGCATCCGTCGGGATCAGGTAGCGCCGCCCCCGCTCGGTGACGAGGTGGTAGGGAGCGGCGGACGCCGAACCGATCACTCCGGCACGCACGACCGCGCCGCGCCCCGGGGGACGGAGACGTCGTCCGCCCGTCCCTGGCCGGCCCCGGGCGCGCCGACGGGCACGTGAATCTCCGGCTGGTCGTCGAGGGTGAGCTGCGGCAGGCCGGAGGCGCCGGCGCCGACGGTGACGCACACGGCGACGGTGTCGTTCATCGCGTCGGGTACCTGGGGCAGCCTGAGCGGGAAGCCGGAGTCGGTGCCCGGCAGCGGAGCCGGAGGCAGTCCGGAGGCCTCGCTCGGAGTCATCGGGACCGACGGCAGGTCGGGGTTTCCTCCGTGCAACAACGCCTCGGTCTGGCTGATCAGGGCGGCGCCCTCCCTGCGGACGAGGTAATAGCTGTGCCCCGAGGGGCGGGTGACGTCGATCACCTGGCCGACGCGCAGCGTTCTCCCGCCGATCGACGGGCCCGGCTCGCCTGCCCCGGGAACCGTGAGGAACTGCAGCCTGGGACCGGCCGGGATGGCGTCCAGCCATGCCTGAGCCACCGGCAGGTGGGTCTCCGTGCGGTCGTATCCCAGGGCCTTGGCCACCTTCGTGGAGGCGATCTCGAACCGCTTGGCCGCCTTCGGCGGCTTCCCCGCCCGCATCTCACCCCCGCTGACCAGGAAGGTCCTGCCTGCGGCCTGGACCACCAGCCCTCGGTCCTCCAGCAGGGCGTCGCGGGGCTCATCGGCGCCCACGGTGACGTTCACGGTGGTGCCGGCCGCCGCCGCGGCACTCCCGACGCCGGTCCGGGTACACACCCGCCAGCGCCCCGGCAGGAGTGCCGCCGGTGCGGGAAGGGCCTCGGGGGCGCCGACGATGCCGATCGGCTGGCCACGTGTCGCCGAGCGCAGGCTCTTGCGGGAGACGCTGATCACGCTGTCCTTGGGGTCCTTCGTGCTGATCCCGACGAAGAGCGCGGCCGAGGAGTAGTTCAAGGCCTCGTGCAGCACGTTCTTGTTGTCCAGAACGAAACGGGTGCCGGACTCACGCTCGACGATCACGTACTTGGCGTCTTCCCAACGCTTCGAGGCGCCGGGTTTGAAGGCGCCCCAGACGGTGAAACCAGCCATCACCAGCAGGGTGACCACGATGCCGGTCACCGTGGTCATCACCGAACGCTTGCTCGGTGACTCAGGGTGGTTGGCATCGCCGACCAGCACCGCAGACACCAGCCGACGACGCAGGAACTGGTACGCCTGCAGCTGGTCGCGCCGGGACCACATGCGGTGGCTGTCCTTTCTGGCCGGCGTTCCCACTCCGGCGTTCTGGTCGTGCAGGCTAGCCGCACGGGTCCCCGGGGGAGCACGGACGAAATGCCGTGGTCATTGTGCCCCTTGCGCCGGCACCCGGTGACGCGGAAACATCCGCCCGCATGAGCACCTTGCTGCGGCACGGCCGTTCGGCCCGCCGCCGTATGGTGCCGCTGCCACGTGCCACCAGTCTGGCCGGCATCGCCGTGGGGCAGGTCGTGGTCTGGCAGGCCACCGCCCTGGCAGTCGCCGCGCTGGTGCTGCGACCGGCCGGCAACGCCCAGGTCGTCGGGGCGGTCGGTGGCGTGCTGCTGGTCTCGGCTGTCGTGGCGCTCACGGCGGTGCCGGTGCGCGGCCGCTGGCTCTACCGCTGGGTGCCTGTCTATGCCCGTTCCTACCTGGCGCGCCGTCACGCGAGGGGCCGGGCCGCGGCTGCTGCCGCCGCGACGGCCGCGGGGGCGGCCGCGGGTCCGACGGCTGCGCAGCCTTCCCTCCTGTCGCGGTTGGTGCCGGGCGTCGAGGTGGTGGAGGTGATCGACCGAGCCGGTGTGCGGCACGGCCTGATCCGTGACGGCGAGGAGTGGGCGGCAGTGCTCGGCCTGCCCACCGGGCAGCACGTCGTCGACGTGGCCGATCCGCAGGAGGCGCCGCGCATCCCCTGGTCGGTGCTCGCCGCCGCGCTCGACGACCGCGGGGTTCGGCTGCGCGCCGTGCAACTCGTTCGGCTCGCCGTGCCGACGATTCCCTCCGGGCTGGACTGGTCAGGCCCACTGGCAACCTCCTACGCCGCGATGGCCGGCCCGCTGCCGCCACGTCAGCGGGTCTATGTGGCGCTGCGGCTGAATACCGCAGACTGCCGCGCCGCCGTCGCCGCTCGCGGCGGCGGCGACGACGGCGCCTGCCGGGCGCTGGTCTCAGCGGTGGCGCGATTGCGATACAGCCTCTCCCAGAACGGGATCCGGGCGAACCCGCTGACCGAGGAGCAGGTCTGGTTCGCCGCCCGCACCGTCCTTGCCGCCACCGAGGAGGATCCGCTCGAGTCCATCGCGGAGGACTCGCTGGGCTGGCGTGCCTGGTATGCCGACGGGCACTGCCACGTGGTCTTCACGGTGACGCGCTGGCCGGCCGGGGAGAACCCGACGGCCCTGCTGGCCGACCTGTCCATGCTGCCCGCGGCCGCCTGTGTGACGTCGGTGAGCGTGCAGCCGCGGGCCCACGGCTCCCCAGGGATGACGGCGACCCTCCGGTATCTGTGTACGCCGGCCGAGCTGGAGTCCTTGCGCTCCGGCGTGGCGGCACTGTGCCGTTCCCGGGGGGCGGCGGTCCAGGCCGCCGACGGTGAGCATCGGCTGGGCAGTGTGCTCAGCCTCCCCTTCGCCGCGGTGAACCGCCGGTGACCAGGGCGCCGGCCTTCGCGCTCCCGACGGACGAGGCTGTTCCCGGCCTGCCGCTCGGCGACTGCGGACTCGTCCTCGGTCGCGACCGCACCGGGGAATTGGTCTACCTCAACCTGTTTGGAGAGCGGGTCACCTCGCTGACCGCGTTGCTGACGCCTGATCTGGTGGCTGTGATCGCGCTCCGGGCGCTGGTGACCGGTGCGCGGCTGAGCGTCGTCACCGCCGACCCGCAGGCGTGGACCGAGATCAGTGCCCTGGCCAAACTCCGCCCCGAGGACCTCACCCTGCTGCCTCCGTCGGCCCAACCCGCGGAGGAGGCGTCCTTCGCCAGGCCGTTGCTCGTGGTCCGGGAGAGCGACCAGCTCCCCGGCGTGATCCGGCTGCGCCCCGGCCCGTGGCGCGCGGCGATGACCGTCGTCCCGCGATTCGGTCCGCACGCTGTCGCGGTGGCCCGTTCTTCGCAGGTGGTGCTGATCGGCCGGCAGACCACGGAAGCCGCCGTGGTGACGGCGCGAGCGTTGAACCTGATGGAGGACATGGTGGACGCCGTGACCTCACTGGGTGACTCCGAGGTTGCGGTCATCCAAGGAGACCGAGTCCTGGTGGTCCACCTGTTCCCGACCCCGTTCGAGACGGCTGTGCGCCAGAAGATGCTCACCGGAGGCGCGCCGGCAGGGTCGCCGTCGCCTCCCCCGTTGCCACCCACACCGGCGCAGCCGGCGTTCCCCGACATCTGACCCGGCGGGCCCGGGATCAGCCGCCGATCCCGCGGACCTTTGCGTAGAGGCCGAGTACCTGCGCGGCGAGCGGCAGGATCGCCGCGAGGGCGAGGAACTCGATGATGTCGTAGAAGCGGCCCCAGTAGGGCGACGGTGAACGGCCTGGTGCGCGCAGTGCGAAGTCGGTTGCGCTCACGCCGGCCACCACGGCCACGAGTGCCAGGACCACCCGGTCGCTGAGATCGCCGTTCATCGCGATCCGCACCAGCAGCGCGGCGGCCCCCAACAGACCCGCGCCGAACAGGACCAGCCGCTGGTCACGATGGCGCAGAGGCGCCCGCATCCGCAGCAGCCCGGAGACCACCAGGGCTGCAGCGAGGGCGGTGTGCCAGCGGTCGTTTCCGGCCAACAGGACCAGGACGCAGCCCAGCACCGTGAGCGCGCTGGCGGCGTGCAGCGCGGTGAGGCATGCAGTGGCTCGCCGGGTCGACGGGGACACCTCGTCCAGCTTGGTGCTCGGGCGGTCGCTCCGGAACTCCTCCACGTCGGCAGGGACCCCGGGCAGGCGGAGCCTGCCCAACCTGAGCGCGAGCATCGGCAGGACGGGGCCGATCGCCGTGACCAGTGCACCCGTGATCGCTGCCACGGAGGGGATCACCGTCTCTCTGGTGGCGTTCATCACCGCGACGAACATGGCCAGGATGCCGATCAGCGAGAAGGCGCCCACGCCCACGAACAGCCCGACTCCCCGGCCGGTGACCAGGTGGCCGACCGCCGTCGTGACCGCCACGGCGCCGAACGCCCCGAGCAGAGCCGGTGGGTCGGCCCAGGCGCTGCCGGCGCCGCCGGCGATGCCCAACAACGCGGCAAACGCGCTGTAGGGCAACGCGATGATGGCGATCAGCGCTCCCGTCGCGCCGTCACCGACAGCGCGCGAGACCAGGCCGGCGGCGGTCAGGAGAAGCACCGTCAGCACCGCTGTGGTCACGGCTGCAATCTCTGCGGGAAGCCCTGCCCAGGTGAGCAGCGCGAGCCCGGCGAACAGGCAGAGAGTGGCCACCAGCAGGCCGGTGCGGCGGGTCGTGGAGGGCCGCCAGGTACCCGGAAGCCCGTCCGCCGCATGCGCCACCGCCTCGATCATGTCGTCGAACAGGGCGGGTGGAAGTTGCTCGCTGCGGGGGGTCAGATAGAGCAGCTCGCCGTCGCGGATCCCTGATGCAGCCACGGATCGAGCGGGCTCGAACGGCTCGTTCCCCAGCCTGCTCAGCAGCCAGCCCTCGGCGATCCCGGTGGGGTCGTGCGAGGCGAGCCCTGCCAGGCCGGCGAGCTGCGGCACGATCTCAGCGATGGCCGACTCCGCCGGGAGGGCGACATCCACCCGGGTGGTCGGTGCGACGACGGTCACCCGTCGCGCATTGGCCGGTGCACTCAAAGTCACGCTCCCCGTAGACGCATACATGCTGACGCCGCGCTCATACTATGGGCCGACCTGTCACGATCTGAGCCGCATCGGGGGAGAGCATCGTGCCACCAACGTTCCGTCGTCCACCACGGGCGTCCGCACCTGAGCCTCAGCGGGCTGAGATCGTGCTGCAGCCGCCGCCGGTTCTGCCCCGCGGTGGGTCGGCGAATCTCGGCCCGATGCTGTTCATGATGCCGATGATGCTCGGCATGGGGGCGATGTCGTTCACCTACCTGCTGCGCATGCCGATCGCGGTGAGGTTCGTGTTCGGGGGGCTGTTCGCTGCGGCCTTCCTCGGCATGATCGTGATGTCGCTGACCCGCGGCGGCGCGGCCAAGAAGGCGGCGATCAACGACGAACGGCGTGACTATCAGCGCTATCTGGCCACTGTGCGCAAGCAGGTGCGCCGTCAAGGGTCTGTGCAGCGCTCGGCCCTGCTCTTCGCCAACCCCGCGCCGGAGGGACTCTCCTCCGTGGCGATCAGCCCTCGGCTGTGGGAGCGGAGGCGAGCCGACCACGATTTCGGTCACGTGGTGGTGGGTGTCGGGCCGCAGCGCCTCGCCTCACCGCTGCGCGCACCGCAGACCGCTCCCCTGGAGGACCTCGACCCGGTCTCCTCGACCACGCTGCGGGCGTTCATCCGGACGAATTCCACGGTGGCGGACCTGCCGGTCCTGGTCGCCATGCGCTCCTACCCCCGGCTGCGGATCGCCGGCGGGCGGGAGGACCGGGTGGGCCTGGCCCGGGCGATGTTGGCCTCGCTCGCCACCTTCCACTCACCCGACGATCTGAAGATCGCGGTGTGCGCCGCCGACGCCCAGGCCGCTGAATGGGACTGGGTGAAGTGGCTGCCCCACGCCTGGCACCCGCAACGGTGGGGCGACGCCGGGCCGGTGCGCATGGCAGGGGCCGATCTGGAGCAGCTGGAGGCCGTGATCGGGCCCGAGATGCTGGCACGACCGCCGTTCCACGCCGGGGCGCAGGAGCATCTCGACGGTCCACATCTGGTCGTTCTGATCGACGGCGCGGATGTGGCGACCGGGGGAAAACTGGCGGCCGAGGCGGGGCTGCTCGGAGTCACCCTGATCGTCCTGGACGCCGACGCCGATCAGATGCGGCCGGGTGAGGCTGCGCTGCGCCTGGTCATCGAGGAGGGCCGGGTCGGTGTCCGCACCCCCTCCGGCATCCGGCTGATCGGTGCCCAGATCGGGATGCACGAGGTGGAGGCCACGGCCCTGGCTCGGGAGATGTCGTCACGGTACGTGCTCAACCGCACGGGTGAGCGCGTGGCGCCGTCCACCTACGGACTGACCGACCTGCTGGGAATCGCCGAGCCGCGGACGATCGACCTGGCGCAGCTGTGGGCTCCCCGCGCTCCCCGGGACCGGCTCAGGATCCCGCTCGGGGTGGAACCCAGCGGTGAGCCGCTGATGATGGACTTCAAGGAGTCCGCCGAGCAGGGCATGGGGCCGCACGGGCTGGTGATCGGGGCCACCGGCTCGGGCAAGAGCGAGCTGCTGCGCACTCTGGTGCTCGGTCTGGCGCTGACCCACTCCTCGGAGACGCTCAACTTCGTGCTGGTCGACTTCAAGGGTGGGGCGACGTTCGCCGGGCTGTCCGAGCTGCCGCACACCGCCGCTGTGATCACCAACCTGGCCGACGACCTGACCCTGGTCGACCGGATGCAGGACGCCTTGCACGGCGAGATGGTCCGCCGGCAGGAGCTGCTGCGCTCCGCGGGCAACTACGCCTCGGTGCGGGACTACGAGCGGGCCCGCCAGGCCGGCCAGGACCTGACCCCGCTGCCCACCCTCATGGTGATCATCGACGAGTTCAGCGAGCTGCTGTCCAGCAAGCCCGACTTCATCGAGCTGTTCGTGATGATCGGCCGGCTCGGCCGGAGTCTCGCCGTCCATCTGCTGCTCGCCTCGCAGCGGCTCGAGGAGGGCCGGCTGCGCGGGCTGGACAGCCATCTGTCGTACCGGATCGGCCTGCGCACCTTCTCCGCCTCGGAGAGCCGCGCAGTGCTCGGGGTCCCGGACGCCTACGAGCTGCCGCCGGTGCCGGGTGTCGGCTACCTGAAGTTCGACACCACGAGCCTGCTCCGGTTCAAGGCGGCCTACGTCTCGGGGCCCTGCCGCCGCCCGTGGTGGCCGGTCGAGCCTCGACCACCGGCGCCATCGGACGGCGCGTGGTGCCGTTCGGGTTGGCGGAGACCCGCCGCCGTGCGACCGCCGCAGCGCAGGCCGATGCGGCCCAGACGACGTTGGAGGAGCCGGCCAACCCCTTGGACGACACCGTGCTCGACGTCCTGGTCGCTCAGCTGGTCGGGCAGGGCCCACCGCCGCACCAGGTGTGGCTGCCGCCGCTGACCGCGCCCCCTACCCTCGACCATCTCCTGCCGCCTTTGGCGGTCACGCCGCAGCGGGGCCTGCACGCCGCCGGCTGGCCGGGCAACGGCCAGCTGAGCGTGCCGATCGGCGTCGTGGACAAGCCGTTCGAGCAGCAGCGCGACCTGCTCTGGGCACCCCTGGCCGGAGCCGCCGGGCACCTGGTCGTGGTCGGCGGGCCCCAGAGCGGCAAGAGCACGCTGCTGCGAGGGCTGGTCTGCGCGCTGGCGCTGACCCACACCCCTCAGAGGTGCAGTTCTACGGGCTGGACTTCGGCGGCGGCACGCTGAGCGCGCTCGAGGAGCTTCCGCACGTCGGCGGGATCGCGGGTCGGCGCGATCGGGAGGCGGTGCTGCGCACCATCGCCGAGTTGACGACTCTGCTGGACAACCGGGAGAAGCTCTTCGCCCAGCACCGGATCGACTCGATGGCCACGTTCCGCAACCGGCGCCGCACCGAGACGCTGGAGGACCGGCCGTTCGGCGACATCTTCCTCGTCGTCGACGGCTGGGGAGTCCTGCGGCAGGAGTACGAGCAGCTGGAGGAGCCGATCACGACGCTGGCCTCGCGCGGCCTGGGCTTCGGCATCCACGTGGTGCTCTCGGCCAACCGCTGGATGGAGGTACGGCCGGCGCTGAGGGACACCCTGGGCACCCGGTTCGAGCTGCGTCTCGGTGACCCGGGCGACTCCGAGATCGACCGTCGCAAGGCGGTCAACGTGCCGGAGGGGGCGCCGGGGCGGGGTATGGCCGGGACAAGCTGCACTTCCTCGGCGCGCTGCCCCGGATCGACGGAGTGAGTCGCACCGACGACCTGTCGCAGGCGTCAGGGGCCCTGGTGAGCGCGGTGGCGAAGGCCTGGTCGGGCCCGCCCGCACCTCCGGTGAGGCTGCTGCCTCGGATGGTTCCGGCGGAGCGGATGCCCGAGCCGACCCCGGCCGACGGCTGGCGGGTCCCGATCGGGATCGGCGAGTCGGATCTGCAGCCGTACGTCCTCGACTTCGCGGAGGATCAGCACTTCTACGCCTTCGGCGACTCCGAGTGCGGCAAGAGCGGGCTGCTGCGCCTGATCGGTACCGGCCTGACCGCGCGCCAACCGCGTGAACGTCTCCGGCTGCTGGTGGCCGACTACCGGCGTTCGCTGCTGGGCGAGTTCGAGGAGAGCCATCTCGCCGGCTACGCGGCCTCGGCCACCGCTCTGAGCGACCTGGTCGCCCAACTGGTCGGGACCCTGCGCGGCCGGCTGCCGGGGCCGGAGGTGACCGCGGCGCAGCTGCGTGAGCGGTCGTGGTGGAGCGGGCCGGAGCTGTTCCTCGTCGTGGACGACTACGACCTGGTCGCCGGGCAGAGCCTGAATCCCCTTCTGCCGCTGGCCGAGCTCCTGCCGCAGGCGCGTGACATCGGCCTTCACCTGGTGCTGGTCCGGCGTTCCGGCGGGGCAGGCCGCTCGATGTTCGACCCCATGATCCAGAAGCTCCGGGAGAGCGCGACCCCCGGCCTGATCATGTCCGGGGACAAGGACGAGGGCGCCCTGCTCGGCACCGTCAAGCCGTCGCCGCAGCCGCCGGGGCGGGGAACCCTGGTGAGCCGTCGAGCGGGTACTCAGCTGGTGCAGCTGGCCTGGAAGCCGCCTGCGCCCTGACGGCGGGAGCGGCGGGCGGCGGGAGCGGTAAGAGTGCCGTGGAAGCTTCTGGCAGTTCTGACCTGATGTCCGGGGTGCCGTCGTCTCTAGCGTGTGCACGGAGCGATCGGTCCAACCCTCGCCGGTCGCCGCTCCGGGGTGTCTGTCAGATTCGACTGGGCAACTGCGGCTGCGAGGGTCACTAACGAAAGGGAACACACATGGCTGGCTCGAGGGTGGATTTCACCCATGCGGCATTCCAGCAGGCCACGACCGCGTTCAACACGACGGGAACCGCCTGCGACCGACACATCCAGGACCTGAGCTCGGTCTGCCACATGACCCTGGGCGACGGGATCAACGGCCAGGGCGGCATCGCGCTGCAGAAGCTGGACCAGCAGCTGGTCCAGTTCCAGCAGGACCTCACCACGCAGCTGAACAAGATGCACAACCTGATGGACGAGTCGCACACGTCGATCAGCAAGTTCGACGTGTCCACCCAGGCGAACATCGGTGACGTGGCTCGCCAGCTCGACCTGGCCTGAGCGGATTCCCGCAGAACCTGACCAAGAACCAGAAAGGGAACGAGACGATGGCAGGACTCGACGAGGGCACCTACACCCTCGACAAGAGCAAGGTGATGAACCTCGTCGCAGTGGCCGAGGACGCCGAGGCCCGGCTCAAGGGTGAGGTGGCCAAGCTGCAGGACGAGACCGCAGGGCTGCGCAGCACCTGGAAGGACGCGGCCGCGGGCGCAGCCTGGGACAAGGAGACGCAGGTCCTGAACGGGATCATCGACCACCTGAGCAACGTGGTGAAGAACCAGGCGATGACCCTCGCGCAGACGACCAACGACGGCTTCAAGCTCGACGACAACATCGCGGCGTCCATGGGCGGCTCGCGCAGCGGCAGCCGTTTCGGCTGAGTCGCCGAGCGGCGTATCGGGAGAGGCGCCCCGGCGTTCCCGAGCCCGCGGCCGCCGTCCGGACCTGAGTGGCCCAGGGTCCGGACGGCGGCCGCGGACGGGGTGCTCCCACCGCAGAACCACGCACCAGCACAGACAGAACTGAACGAACGTCACGGAGGAGAACCACGCATGAGTAGCGCGTCCGGCCGGATCGAGGCCAATCTCGGCTCCCTGCTCTCCTTCGCCCAAGACCTCCAGGCGCATCTCGAGCTGATGATCCGCGACATCGGAGACATCGAGACGCTCAAGCACCAGCTCGACGACACCGCCTCGCTGGGTGACTTCCCCGAGGCGCGGGAGATGACGGCACGCCACCAGATCGCGGTGACCGAGGTCCAGGACCTGCTGGAGCACCTGGTCGCCGCCGTCGACTTCGCCGACCAGATCACGCTCTTCGTGGCCGCGAAGTACGCGGAGCGGGACCAGTCCACCGCCACGGCCGTGGGCGCCGTCGCGTCCGCCGTCCAGGTCTGATCGGGCAGGGAGACACATCATGGGAAACACCGCAGACCGCGCCCAGCGCCAGGCCCAGCGGGACTCAGATCGTGCCCAGCGGCAGGCCGACCGGGACGCAGACCGGGCCCAGCGGCGGGCCGACCGCGAGCGCCGGCACGGTGACCACAGCGACGAGGCCCCCGAGTACCGGTTGCCCGAGAGCGGCGTCAACTACCAGGCGGTGGCCCACGCCGAGCTGGTGCGCGCGGTGATGCGCGGGCGACCGCAACACGTACGCGCCGTGGGAGACGGGTGGCAGCGCCTGGGCAGCTCGCTCAACGAACGCTCCGCCGAGCTGGCCGACCGGGCTGAGGTGTTGGCCCAGCGATGGAGCGGGACGGCCTTCGACGCCTACCGGCTGATGATCCTCGATCTGGTCGAGTCGGCACGGGAGGTGGCGAGCACCGCCCTGGAACTGCGCGACTACGCGCACGCTGACGCCGATCTGCTGGAGCGGGCGCAGAAGGCGCTGGTCGGGCTCGGTGTGCCGACCGATGGCGAGGTGGCGGTCAGCGGAACCTGGGGTTCGGCCACGGTCACGGGCGCCGGCCAGGGCTCCACCGTCAATGTCGTGGTGAACCGCGGAGTGCCTGGCTGACTCGTGGTACAGCTCACCGGAGTCGATGTCGCAGAAGGGAACTGAGATGGCCACGTCGCAGGAACAGGCCGCGTTGATCGTGCAGCAGCTCAAGGCAGGCTACGCCGACTCCTACAGCGCGGTGGGTCACGTGGTCGACCAGGCCAGCGTGGTCCTGACCGGTCAGCGGGGCATGGCCAGCCGGACGCTGTCCCAGCTCAACGCACAGGCCGTCGCGGAGGCCGCCGCCACGAATCAGCCGGCGAGGACGATCGGGGCGCTGGCTCTCATCGCCGGTGCTGCGACGTCCGGCGTCGGGTCGGGCACGACGTCCGGCGGTGGGTACCTGTCCGGCGGAGTGACTCCCGTCTCCAGCGGCGGGTTCTCCACGGGCACCGTCGCCACCGTCGCCACGGTTGCGGGGGTCACCCTTGCCGCCGCGCTGCCCACCGCGGGCAGCCTTCTCGGCCGGGCGCTGCTCTCCGGATCCTCGTCGGTGGGCGGAGCGGTGCCCTTCCGGTCGACGGCGCTGCCGGGCCCTGGAACCCAGTCGTCGCCGACCGTCTACCGGATCAACTCCACGGTCTCCGGCACGGATCGGCCGATCGGAACGCCCTACGGGCCCGTGGTGAACGGCACGACCAACGGCACGACCAACGGCACGACCAACGGTACGACGGCGAACACGGTCAACGGCACGGTGCCGGCCGGGACCCTGCTGCCCGACGGCACGATCGCCGGCGCGGGGGTCTCCACGGCAGGTGGCGTGGGCTCGGCGCCCGCCGACCTGGCCGGGCTGGGCAGCCTGGGTGTCACGCCCGACGCGGCCGGCCTGACCCCGACGGTGCCGGATCTGGGCAAGCTCGATGCCGCCGTTCCCAAGCTCGGTGACCTTGCGGGTGGCGGAATCCCCGGTGGGGGAGGCGGTGGCGGAGGGATCCCCGGCGGCGGGCTGGGTGGTCTGGGATCGGCGGCCGTCCGCAGCGTCGCCTTCAGCGACGTCGCCGCGATGTCGACGGTGTCCTCGGCCGTGGCGGGCCCGGCGGCGAGCCTCGCGTCCGCGGGGGCCTCGGGCATGGGCGGCATGATGCCGATGATGCCGATGGGTGGTGGCGCAGCTGCCGGCGGCGACCAGGGTGGCAATCGCCGGGTGCCGGCGTGGTTGGTGGAGACCGAGGACGTGTGGGGCGAGTCGGCAGCGGTGGCGCCGGGCGTCATCGGTGACTCGCGATGACGGAGCCGGCGTCCGGCAGGACGCTGAACGTCCACTACGAGAGCCTGATCTCGCTCTCGGCCGAGCTCGCCGCGACCTCCAAGAACGTGCTCGAAGTTCGCACCACGGTGGTGGAGTCGCTGAACCAGCTTCCCGCCCAGGCGTTCGGGCTGGCGGCTGAGTCGAACACCGCCTACATGGCCTACCGCAAGCGGGTCGGTGCTCTGAGCAGCGAGGTGGAGGCCTTCGAGATGGAGCTGCTCGGCATGAGCGAGGCGCTCGAGGAGGCCGCTGCAGCCTACAAGGCCGAGAGCGCCGCCGCGGCCGGGTCGTTCGACGCGGTACAGCGCCAGCTGGACCAGCCGCAGGCGACGCCGTCAGCTCCGGCGACTCCGCTCAAGCTGGACTGGGACATGCAGAAGAACAACCGCTGACGCTCTCGCCACGCGACAACGAGAAACACGCGACAACGAGAAAGGGGCTGGTGGCCTTGGCCACCAGCCCCTTTCTCGTGGTGCTACGAGCGTTCACCAGCTCATGAAGTCGTCGCGCTGCCGGTCCTTCTCCTCCGCGACCGGCTCGTCGGTCGCCTTCCAGTCCGAGAGCACGGTGTCGAAGATGCCGGTGTCGGGCATGACGTCGATGTACTGCTCACGCGCGTGCATCACCGAGCGCAGGATCGCGTCGTTGATCGCCTCGACCACGGCGGCGCCGAGGGTCTTCGCGTCGTAGTAACGCACGGCGTCCGGGTCGATGTTGACCTCGGAGACCTTGCCGTTGCCGCGCACCTTGGCCGTGATCATTCCGTTGGCGGCCTGACCGATACTGGTCGACGCCACCACCTGACGCTGCACCTCGCCGATGCGGGCGGCCTGGGTGCGGGCCTGCTCCAGCATCGCATCGAGCTGGCGGTCGATGTCACCCGACACGTTCATGTCACCCCTCACGATCCACTGAATCCTCCGGTGACCACTGTCGCCCAGGACGCCGCGGACTCGGCACGGCAGAAATGCCACCGCGCCACCGGCTGGGGTGCCTACAGCTCGACCGATCCGCTGATGCAGGTCACGGTGTCCCCGCCGGCCCAGACCCTGCCCTCGGCATCGGTGCTGATCCGCACCCGGCCGCGTCGCCCGAGCGCTGTTCCCTGGGCGGCGACATAGGGCGCCGCCACCCGTCCCGAGCCGATCAGCCATTGGGCCAGTGAGGCGTTCAGGCTCCCGGTGACCGGATCCTCTACGGCCACACCGTCCTTGGGGAAGAACGCGCGCACCTCGTACAGCTCTGGATGGCCCGGAGGGTGGAAGCCGACGACGCCGATGTCGTGAGTGATCGTGCGCGGGGTGAGCGCCAGCACGGCGTCCGCGTCGGCCAGCATCACCGCGACCCAGCCGGGCCCGTTGTCCACCCACTGGGCCTCGACGATGTCGCCCTTGCGGATGCCGAGCTCCTTGGCCACCGCGGTCAGATCGGCGGCGGCCACCGGGCCCTCGCGCAGCAACGCGGGTGCAGCGAAGGCGAGACCCTCGGGGGTGCTTCGGATCTCGACCAGACCGACGCCGCACTCCTGGATCACCCTGCCGTCCGTCGGGCTGCCCGAGCCGGCTGCCAGCCAGGCGTGGCAGGTGCCCAGGGTCGGGTGGCCGGCGAACGGCAGTTCGGCGACCGGGGTGAAGATCCGCACCCGGTAGTCCGCGCCGGCGGCCTTCGGCGGCAACACGAACGTCGTCTCGGACAGGTTGGTCCAGCGGGCGAACGCCTGCATCTGCTCGGTGCTCAGGCCGTCTGCGTCGAGCACCACGGCCACCGGGTTCCCCGCGAAAGGTTCGGCGGAGAAGACGTCGACCTGCGTGAAGGGTCTGCGCATGCCAGGGAGTCTGCCAGAACGGGGTGAATCGGGTCAGCCACCCGCAAACGGGGGGAGCACGTCGATCTGGGCACCGTCGCGCAGGGCGCGCTCTCGGGAACCGGCCACCTCGTCGAGCAGGAACGAGCACGCGGCCAGCACCCGGGTCAGCTCGGAGCCGTGCCGCCGGGTCAGCTCCGCCGCCAGGGCGGAGATCGTGGGAGGGGCGCCGTGCGCGTGGTCCAGCTCGACCGTCTCCTGCTCGACGCCGGACGCCGCCCGGGCGCCGGCGAAGTAGCGCACCGTCACCTTCATCGGCGGCTCAGCCACCGATCGCGCTCATCGGCCGGTCGGGCTGCAGGAACGACGGGTCGTCGATGCCGTGCCCGGCGAACTTGCCCCACATGGCCGTGCGCCAGGCGACGGCGATCTGTTCGTCGTCCGCGCCCTCGCGCAGCAGCGCCCGCAGGTCGGTCTCGGTGCGCGAGAACAGGCAGGTGCGGACCTGCCCGTCGGCGGTGAGCCGGGTGCGGTCGCAGTCGCCGCAGAACGGGCGGGTGACCGAGCCGACGATGCCGACCCTGGCCTGCCGACCGCCGGGGGTGAGCCCGGCCGCACCCTCGATCAGCCAGGTCTCCGCCGGCTCCGCGCCCCGTGCCGCGGCGCCGGTGGGGACGAGCGTGAACTCCTGCTGCAGCCGGGTGAGGATCTCGGCCGCGGTCACCATCTCGGCCCGGTCCCAGGAGCCCTGGGCGTCGAGTGGCATCTGCTCGATGAAGCGCAGTTCGTAGCCGTGGGCGATCGCCCATCGCAGCAGATCGGCCGCCTCGTCGTCGTTCACCCCGCGGAGCAGCACGGCGTTGATCTTCACCGGGGTGAGGCCGGCCTCGGCGGCGGCGCGCAGTCCGGCCAGCACGTCGGGCATCCGGTCGCGATGGGTGATCCGGGCGAAGCGGGCGCGGTCGAGCGTGTCCAGGCTGACATTGATCCGATGCAGCCCGGCCGCGACCAGGGACGTCGCGCGCTTGTCCAGACCCAGCCCGTTGGTCGTCAGCGCGGTCTGCGGCACCCCGCCGGACGCCGTCCGCAGCGCCGTGGTGGCGGCGAGGATGCCTTCCAGTCCCTTGCGCAGCAAGGGTTCCCCGCCGGTGAACCGCACCTCCTCGACGCCGAGCCGTTGGACGGCGACGGTGATCAGGCGGATCAGCTCGTCGTCGCTGAGCAGCAACGGGTCGGGCATCCAGTCCAGGCCCTCGGGGGGCATGCAGTAGGAGCAGCGCAGATTGCAGCGGTCGGTGAGGCTCACCCGGAGATCGGTGGCGACCCGGCCGAAGGAATCGATCAGGCGCGCATCGATCGGTCGGGTGGTCATCGGGTCAGGGTAACTGCGCGCGGCGGCAGCGCAAGCGCTTGTAGCGTGGCGTGGTGAGCAGCCAGAGCAAGGACGAGGGCGTCCCGGCGGATCCGAGGAACCAGGCGGGGTTGCCGGGGCTGGCCGGGCTGCCGGGGCTGGCCGGGCTGTCGGCCGGGTTCGTCTGGGGTGCGGCCACGTCGGCCTTCCAGATCGAGGGGGCCGCCGATCAGCGCGGGCAGTCGATCTGGGACACCTTCTGTCACGAGAACGGCCGGATCCGTGACGGTTCTGACGCCACGGTGGCCTGCGACCACGTGCATCGCTACGCCGAGGACGTCGCGCTGCTGCGCGGGCTGGGCGTCGACGCCTACCGGTTCTCGATCGCGTGGCCCCGGGTGCAGCGCACGGGGCAGGGCCCGCTGAACGGCAAGGGGCTGGCCTTCTACGACCGGTTGGTGGACGAGTTGCTCGCCGCCGGCATCGAGCCGTGGGTGACCCTCTACCACTGGGATCTTCCGCAGCCGCTGCAGAACATCGGCGGCTGGCCGGTGCGCGAGCTGGCGGACCGGTTCACCGACTACGCGGTGGCCGTGCATGCGGCGCTCGGTGACCGGGTGCGACGCTGGGCCACTCTGAACGAGCCGTGGTGCTCGGCGTGGCTCGGCCACGCCTCGGGTGAGCACGCCCCCGGCAGCACCGATCTCGGCCAGGCGGCGCGGGCCTCACACCATCTGCTGCTGGCCCACGGCCAGGCTGTGGCCGCGATGCGGGAACAGGCGCCGGCCGACCATTCGTTCGGGATCGTGCTGAACCCCGGCTGCTATCGCGGGGCGGACGGGCTCTCGGCCGCGGACGTGGCTGCGGTGCTGCCCGCGGCGCACCTGCTGGACGGCGTGCACACCCGGTGGTGGCTGGACGCCCTGCTCCTCGGCACCTACCCGCAGGACACCCTGGAGCTGCTGACGCCGCTGCTCGACGATGTGATCCACGAGGACGACCTGCGGACGATCGCACAGCCGCTGGACTTCCTCGGGGTCAACTACTACAACGACCACCTGCTGCAGCCGCGGGCCCGGGGCGGCGGTGCGCCGGTGCCGGAGCTGCCGGGGACGGAACTGGTGTCGACGGCTCCGCCGGGGCCGGTCGCGACGTCCATGGGGTGGCCGGTGACGCCGGACGGTCTGCGGGTGCTGCTGGTGCGGCTCGCCCACCAGTACCCGCCGGTGCCGCTGGTGGTCACCGAGAACGGCGCCGCCTACCACGACAGCCGGGCCTCACTGCAGGTGCGCGAGGACGAGGAGCCCGGGCCGATCCTTGACCCGGACCGGATCGCGTACCTGCGCGGCCATCTGGAGGCGCTCGCGGCGGCGGTCGAACAGGGCGCTGACGTGCTGGGCTACTTCGCCTGGTCGCTGCTGGACAACTTCGAGTGGGCCCACGGGTACACCCAGCGGTTCGGCCTGGTGCGGGTGGACTTCGCCACCGGCGACCGCCGCCCCCGCGCCAGCTACCACGCCTACCGCGACCTCATCGCCTCCCAGCACTGAAACCTGCATGAGCAGGTTTCGGCGTGAGCGGGTTCAGGGGCGGGTGGCGGTGAGGTCGCGGACCTCGGCGTAGCGGTC
Source organism: uncultured Actinomycetota bacterium (assembly GCA_963710915.1). Taxonomy (GTDB): domain Bacteria; phylum Actinomycetota; class Actinomycetes; order Actinomycetales; family Kineosporiaceae; genus JADJPO01. Next base: position 48,740 of record CAVQCD010000001.1, read on the forward strand.
GCGGACGCCGGGGGTGACGTCGGCCTCGAAGGTCTTCGTGCCGGCGAGGGTCCAGGTGGGCGGAGCCGCAGCACCCGACAGCACCCACGCTGCCTGGCGGGCGGCGCCGTCGGCGACGTACTCCCCGGGTGGCGGGACCACCACCGGGTGGCCCAGCACCGACGGGGCGATCTCGCGCAGGGCCTGTGACTTGGCACCCCCGCCGACCAGCAGGATCCGCTCGATCGTGGCGCCCTGGGCGACCAGGGCGTCGAGCCCGTCGGCCAGTCCGCAGAGCAGGCCCTCGATCGCAGCCCGGGCGACGTGCGCCGGGGTGGCCGTCTCCAGCCGGATGCCGTGCAGCGCGCCGGTGGCCTCGGGCCGGTTCGGTGTGCGCTCGCCCTCGAGGTAGGGCACCAGTACCAGCCCGCCCGACCCGGGCGGCGCGGCCAGCGCGAGTTCGGAGAGCCCGGCCAGGTCGACGCCGAGCATGCGCGCCGTGGCGTCCAGCACCCGGGCGGCGTTGAGCGTGCAGACCAGGGGCAGGTAGTTGCCGGTGGCGTCGGCGAACCCGGCGACGATGCCGCTCGGGTCGGCAGCCGGCACCGAGGCCACCGCCGAGACCACGCCTGAAGTGCCGATCGAGACCACGACGTCGCCGGCGGCCGCACCCAGACCGAGCGCTGCCGCCATGTTGTCGCCGGTGCCCGGCCCGAGCACCGCGCCTGCGCCGAACCCTTGGGCCGCAACGGAACCCGCGGCGTCCGCCGGCCCCAGCACCCGGGGCAGGGCGGCGTCGTGCCCCAGCGCCGCGGTGAGGATGTCGCGTCGGTACTCCCCGGTGGCGGGGGAGAAGTACCCGGTGCCCGAGGCGTCACCCCGGTCGGTGACCAGGGCCTCCAGCCCCGGTGCCCCGGCCAGCATCCAGGTCAGCCAGTCGTGCGGCAGGCACACCGCGGCCACCCGGGCCGCGGCGTCCGGCTCGTGCTCGGCCAGCCAGGCGAGCTTGGACACGGTGAACGAGGCCACGGGTACCGACCCGACGCCGTCCGCCCAGGCCTGCGGCCCACCCAGCTGCTCGGTGAGCCGGGCGGCCTGCGGCGCCGAGCGGGTGTCGTTCCACAGCAGGGCCGGGCGGACGACGTCACCCGCGGAGTCGAGGGCGACCATGCCGTGCTGCTGGGCCGCCGACGGCGACGGCAGCGACGTCGTCCAGGCCGCCGGCCGCTGCGGCGGCCTCCTGCAGGGCCGTCCACCAGTGTCGTGGATCGATCTCGGTGCCGTCCGGATGACCGGCGCGCCCCTCGCGCACGAGGGCCCCGGTCTCGGCGTCGCGGATCACGACCTTGCAGGACTGGGTCGACGAGTCGACCCCGGCCACATGTGTCATCGGGCTCCCATCAGGTGCTCGATCGCCAGCTGGTTGAGACGCACGAAACCATAGCCGCGGGCCCCTGCCGTGTCGGCGTCGAAGTCCTCGAAGGCGCTGCGGTCGGCGAGCAGCTCGCGGTAGGACTCGCCCTCGGCCAGGGTGGGCACCGACAGGTCGGCCACGCCGGCCTCGGCCAGCGCCTCAGCGACCTCGGGGTCGGCCCGGAAGCCCGCCGCCCGGTCCTTGAGCAGCAGGTAGGTGCGCATGTTGGCGGACGCCGACTCCCAGACGCCGTCGGAGTTCTCGGTGCGCAGCGGCTTGTAGTCGAAGTGCCGAGGGCCGTCGTAGCCGGCCGTCTCGAGCAGGTCCACCAGGAAGAACGCGTTGATCAGGTTGCCGTGGCCGAAGATCAGGTCCTGGTCGAACTTGGGGCCGTTCTGGCCGTTCAGGTCGATGTGGAAGAGCTTGCCGTGCCACAGGGCCTGGGCCACGCCGTGCACCATGTTCAGGTTGGACATCTGCTCGTGCCCGACCTCGGGGTTGAGGCCGACCATCTCGTGGTGCTCCAGGGAGTTGATGAAGGCGAGTGCGTGCCCGATCGTCGGCAGCAGGATGTCGCCGCGGGGCTCGTTCGGCTTCGGCTCGAGCGCGAACCGCAGGTTGTAGCCGGAGTCGACGCAGTACTGGGCCAGGGTGTCCAGCGCCTCACGGAACCGGTCGAGCGCGGCCCGCACGTCCTTGGCAGCCTCGGTCTCGCTGCCCTCGCGGCCGCCCCAGAACACGTAGGTCTCGGCGCCCAGCTCGGCGGCCAGGTCGAGGTTGCGCAGCACCTTGCGGATCGCATAGCGACGCACCGAACGGTCGTTGCTGGTGAACGCGCCGTCCTTGAAGGCCGGGTGGGTGAACAGGTTCGTGGTGAGCATCGGCGCCTTCATGCCGGTCTCGGCAAGGGCCCCCTTGAAGGCCTCGATGATCTTCGTTCGCACGGTGTCCGACGAGCCGAACGGCACCAGGTCGTCGTCGTGGAAGGTGACGCCGTACGCGCCCAGCGCGGCCAGGCGGTGCACCGCCTCGATCGGGTCCAGCGGGGCCCGGGTCGCGTCCCCGAACGGGTCGCGGGCCTGATAGCCCACCGTCCACAGGCCGAAGGTGAACTTGTCTGCAGGGGTGGGCTGGACGGCGGTCATCGGAGCCTCCGGGGCGGCGGGGGAAGGGGGTCGGGAGAATTTGTTCAGTTACTAAACTTAACCGTGTCAGCAGGAGGACTGTCAAGGGTCTGGCCATCGTCCGCCCAGGTGGAGTTGCCCACAAGTTCAGGACCTGAACGAACCCAGCGTGATCGCCTAGAGTGCTCGCATGAGTGCGCATCGGGACAACCCAGCGCGCCAGCCCTCGTTGCGTGAACACAACCTCGCGCTCACCCTGGCTCAGCTGGCCGACCACGGGCCGACCTCCCGGGCCCGATTGGCCGCTGTGACCGGCCTGACCAAGGCGACCGTCTCCTCCCTGGTGGACAGCCTGGTCGCCGGTGGTCTGGTGGCCGAGCTGGGTCCCTCCGCCTCCCCTCGGGTGGGCCGACCGGGCTCACGGGTTGCGCTGGCCGAGTCCGGCCCGGTCGGGATCGGGCTGGAGATCAACGTCGACTACCTCGCCACGCTCACCGTCGATCTCTCCGGCACCGTCCGTCAGCGCGAGACGATCACCGGTGATCTGCGCACGGTGCAGCCGGGCACGGTGCTGGCCCGGGCGGCGATGGCGCTGCGCCGCGCGATCGAGCGGGTCCAGCTGGACGGCGGCCAGGTCGCCGGGGTCGCGGTCGCCGTCCCCGGGCTGGTCGAGACCGAGCGGGACCTGTTGCGGATGGCGGCGAACCTCGGGTGGCGCGACGTCGCGGTGCTGGACGAGCTCCGCGCCCGCTCCGAGGGGGTCCTCCCCGACCGTCTGCCGATGGGCCTGGACAACGAGGCCAATCTCGCGGCGCTGGCCGAGCTGTGGTGCGCCGGGCACGCCGATCGGGACGGCAGCCCGTTGCGCACCTTCGTGCACGTCTCGGGGGAGATCGGCATTGGGGCGGGCATCGTGGTGGACGGCGCCCTCTTCCGCGGCCGGCACGGCTTCAGCGGCGAGATCGGGCACCTCACCGTCGGCCTGCCGCCCCGTGGCCGCAAGGACCGGGGCGAGGCGGAATGCTCCTGCGGAAGCCACGGTTGCCTGGAGCAGCTGGCTGGGCAGGAGGCGATCCTGCGAGCTGCCGGGATCGGTGAACCGGTGCGCAGCGGACGCCGCCTGGGGGGATTGGGCACCAGCCGGGGGACCCCCGAGGGCCCCGTCGCGGCGCTCGAGGACGCCGCCCGGCAGGGTGACCGGCGGGCCACGACGGCGCTGGCCGAGGCCGGGACCGCGCTCGGCGGTGCCGTCGCGGCGGTGCTCAACATCGTGGACGCCGACGCCGTGGTGCTCGGTGGCCTCTACGCGCGCCTCGCCGAGTGGATGCTGCCCACGGTCCAGGCCGAGATCATCCACCGGGCGCTGATCGCGTCCTGGTCGCCGGTGCAGATCCGGGTATCCCCGCTGGGTGGTGAGGCGGCGGTGCTGGGCGCGGCCACCTCGGTCGTCCGCTCGGTGATCGCCGATCCGGCCGGCTACCTCGCCACCCGAGGAAACCTGATCTGAGAGAGCGGGCTCGCTGATGGCACGGATACCGCAGAAGAGGCCGGCGACGAGCACGGCCAAGAGCACGGCCAAGAGCACGGCCAAGAGCACCGTCGGGCTGGTGATCGCCGGGGCCGGGGCGCGCGGTGCCTACGAGGTCGGCGCACTGTCGGTGGTCATCCCCTGGCTGAAGGCCCGCGGCGAGACGCCCCGGGTGATCGTCGGAACCAGTGCCGGTGCGATCAACGCCCTCCTGGTCGCCGCGCTGCTCGACCTGGACGACGCCGAGGAGGCCGCGCAGCGAGCGCTCGGTCTCTGGCGGGTTGCGGCGCGCACCGGGGTGTTCCGCCCGGTGCTGCTCACCGCGCCGGGCTTCGCGGCGCGCTACCTGGCCCGCCTGGCCGGGATCGGTGACAGCCCGGTCACCTCCGTGCTGGACCCGGCACCGTTGCGGCGCACCCTGTCCCGGTTCGAGCACTGGCCGCAGCTGCACGAGAACATCTCCTCCGGGCTGCTCGAGTCGGTGGCGCTGATCACCACGGCGACCGGTCGGCACCGCACCGAGGTGTTCGTCGAGCAGGTGGCGGGCGCAGACCTGCCGGCCGAGGACGCCGCCCGCCGGATCGCGTATCTGCCCGCCCGGCTGAGCGCCGAGCACATCATGGCCTCGGCGGCGATCCCGGTCGCGTTCCCGCCGGTGCGGCTCTCGGACGACGAGGGCGCCGGCGGCGACTGGTATCTGGACGGCGGTGTCCGGCTGAACGCCCCGGTCAAGCCGGCCCTCGATCTGGGCGCCGAACGGCTGGTCGTGGTGGCCACGCACCCACTCGGCCGGTCCGAGGACCCGCTGCGCCTCGACCCCCGACAACTCGACCTGTTCGGCGCGTTCGCCACCGTGATCACCTCGACCCTGGTGGATCGGATGGTCGAGGATGTGCGCGCGCTGGGGCGGGTCAACGCCCTGCTCGGTGCCGGCGCCACCGGCACCCGGTACCGGCCGGTGCCCTACCTGTTCATCGGCCCGGACCGGATCGGCACCATCTCGGGGCTGGCCGAGGCGGCCCTGCACGCGCATCGGGGCCTGGACGCCCTGCGCAGCCCCGACATCGCCCTGCTGGACCGGCTGATCGGCGGCACCCACTCGGCGCATGGGGAGCTGCTCAGCTACCTGCTCTTCGACCCCGACTTCATCGAGTCCCTGATCGAGGCCGGGCAGCGCGACGCGATGGCCACCCTGGAGGCGGCCGGGGATGATCCGTGGCGGCTCACCCGCGGTCAGTGATCACGACGGAGGGGCGGTGCCGACCGGGGTCGGCACCGCCCCTCGGCGGTGAATCGGCGCGACTACACGCCTGCGGGCACCCCGGCGCTCGCGGCGGTCTGGGTCGGCGACGTGACGGCGAGCGTGCGGCCGTGCCGCAGTCCCAGCAGGGACAGCAGGAACAGCAGGGCCGAGGCCACGTAGGCGCCGATCGCGGCGAGCCCGGCGATGGTGCCCATGGTGGCGAACGCGTAGGCGTTGAGCAGCAGGCCGCGCAGGGTGTTGCCCATGAACAGCGTCTGGCGCAGCTCGCCGAGCTTGGCCACCTCGGCCTTGTCGGCCGCCGGGTCGGCGTTCAGCTTCATGAAGGCGCCGCTCACCTCGGAGTAGGTCTTGCCCTGACTCTGCGCGTTCATGTGCACCAGGATGTAGTGGTCGGCGTAGGCCTTGGCCTGCTCGCCGTTCTCCAGGGGCTGGCCGGCGTACTTCTCCAGGTACGGCTTGATCTCCGGGTTGTTCAGCGCCTCGCCGGTGGGCATCACGATGTGCTGGTCGCTGAGCTGCTGCTTGACGTTGTCTGCGACGAACCCGCTCGCCCAGGTGAGCAGACCTCCGGCCACCAGGAGAACGGCGGCGAGGATCAGTCCGGTCCAGGAGATGAGCTTGTCGAGTGTGCTGCGCACGTCGGCCTCCGCAATAGTGCTTCGACTCGGGGTGGACGAGGAGGTCGTTCCCGAGGCCACCAGGTAGTTGAAGATGGCACTACAAAGCTAGGCCCGGCGGGACAGTTGAATCCGGGACTAGTGGCCCGGCTGGCGCTCCTGCCACGTGAGCTGCATCTCCATCGTCAGCGGGGTGCCGGGTTCGACCGTGCTCGCCTGACCCAGTTCGGCGGCGTTCGGCGGTGCGGTCTGCGGCTCGATGCACACCGCACCCGGGCGTTCGTCGAAGACGACCGCGTGCGCGGCGTCCGAGCTGATCTCCAGGGCGAGCGCGCCGTCCCAGACCACCCGGGCCGGCCAGGTCACGTCGACGAACACGTCGTCCCAGGGCGGTGCCGGCACCGCAGCCACCTCCGGCTGTGGCATGCCGTCGTCGTCGCGGGGCAGCACGCCGGCGCTGGTGATCTCCAGGCGGGCCGGCTCGCCACGGGCGAGACGACGGGAGAACCACGGGTGGTAACCGGTCCAGGCCGGCATCGCCACGTCGTCCGCGTGCACCTCGAGCGACGCGCGCACCCCGGCGGCGTCCAGGTGCACGTGCTGCACCACATGGCCGCGCCAGGGCCACCGGTTGTCGAAGTCGCACCGCAGGTGCACCTCGGTGGGCGAGGCGTCGAGCACCTGCCACGGCCGGTCGAGGGCCACCCCGTGGATGGCGTGCGGGGGAAGGTTGATCGGCAGCTGATGGGTCCGTCCGCCCCAGACCAGGCGCCCGCGGCGGATCCGGCCGGCGTAGGGGGCCATCGGGTAGTTCCCCCAGTCGACCAGCTTGTCCCCTCCGCGCCCGAGCAGGTCCAGGCCGGCCACGCGCAGCGTCGTCCATCGGCCTCCGCCGGCGGGACTCAGGGTCAGGGTCGTGTCGCCGTCGCGCAGTTCGATGTCGGTCACCCGGAGAGTGTCTCTCCTGCTCACTGCGTGCCGCTATGGGCCATGCTGTGGCCATGACTGATGCGCCGGTCACTCCCGCGACACCGGCCGCCCTCGCTGCGGCGCTGGAGGCCACCGGGTACCTGGCCGACGACGGGCTGGCCACGGTGGCCTGGCTGTCGATGACCATGCGCCGGCCGCTGATGCTCGAGGGTGAGCCGGGCACCGGCAAGACCGCGCTGGCCGAGGCGCTGGCGCAGGCCCTCGGCGCCCAGCTGATCCGGCTGCAGTGCTACGAGGGGATCGACGCCAGCCAGGCCCTGTACGACTGGGACTTCCCGCGGCAGGTGCTGCACCTGCGGGCGATCGAGGCGACCAAGGCCGGCGACCAGGCGCTCGACGTCGACGCGGTCGAGCACTCGCTGTTCGATGAACGCTTCCTGCTCGCCCGCCCGATCCTGCAGGCTCTTCGGCACCCGAACGCCGTGCTGCTGGTCGACGAGATCGACCGGGCTGACGACGAGTTCGAGGCCTTCCTGCTCGAGGTGCTCTCCACCCACGCGGTGTCCATCCCCGAGCTGGGCACGATCACCGCCGAGCACCCGCCGCTGGTGGTGCTCACCTCGAACCGCACCCGGGAGGTGCACGACGCGCTGAAGCGGCGCTGCCTCTACCACTGGGTCGAGCACCCTGGTCTGGCCCGGGAGATCGAGATCCTGCGCCGCCGCTTGCCCGAGGTGCCGGCGAAGCTGGCCGAACAGGTGGCGATGGTGGTGCAGCGGCTGCGGGACGGTGCCGCGGGGCCGGCCGAGGCCGACCTGCTCAAGCCGCCGGGGGTCGCCGAGAGCCTGGACTGGGCGCGGTGCCTGATGGAGCTCGGGCGGCGCGAGCTCGACGTGGAGACCACCGCGGCCACGCTGGGCGCGATCTGCAAGTACCGCGAGGACGCGGAGCGGGTGCGGGACCGCCTCGACCGTCTGCTGGCCGGCTGACCCCGTTCTTGATCGCTGCGGGTTGCGGCGGGTTCTGCACCGTCTGCGTGTACCAACCCTCCACAACCCGCGCCGCCCCCGTACGGTGGCGGGCGTGACGAGTGGAGCTGACGGGATCGCACCGGACGACAAGGACTGGACCTGGGTGCTGGAGAGGCACTGCCCCGAGTGCGGGTTCGACGCCTGCGCGATGTCGGTGGGCGAGCTGGCCCGGGTCACCCGGTCGACGGTGGCTGCCTGGCAGGAGGTGCTCGGCCGACCGGGACTGCGCACCCGCCCGGCGCAGAACGTGTGGTCACCGTTGGAGTACGCCTGCCATGTGCGTGACGTGTACGCCCTCTTCGCCGAGCGGATCACCGCGATGATCGAGGAGGACGACCCCCGGTTCGCGAACTGGGACCAGAACGCGACCGCCCTGGCCGAGCGCTACGGCGAGCAGGACCCGGCGGACGTCTTCGACGAATTGACCAACGCCGGTGAGGATCTGGCAGCGATCCTGGCCGAGGTGCCCTCCGAGGGGCCCAACGCCTGGCTACGGCCCGGACGGCGCAGCAACGGATCCACGTTCACCGTCGAGTCGATCACCCGGTACATGCTGCATGACGTGGTGCACCACCTGCACGACGTGGGCCGCCCCCTCACCTGACCTGTGCCGTCGGCCTGGCGCAGGGACGTCCTCAGCGGTAGGTGCGCCAGGCCAGGGCGGCGGCGACGGCCAGGCCCGAGCCGCAGATGAGCAGGCGCAGCCCGCCGTCCGACACCCGGCGCGAGACCCGCGGGCCGAGCCACCCGCCGAGCAGGAAGCCGGCCGCCAGCGGAGCGACCGCCGCCCAGTGCACCGGCCCGAATACCGCCATCCCCACTGCGGCCACCCCGTTGGCCACGCTGGCCAGGCCGTTCTTGACCGCGTTCCGGCGCACCATCGAGACGTCCAGGACCCAGCCCAGCACCACCATCAGCAGCACCCCTCCGGCGGCTCCGAAGTAGCCGGTGTAGAGCGCCACGCCGGTCAGGGCGGCCAGGGTCGTCGGCGTCGCTCCGCGGACACCGAACCGCTCGTGCCGCTGCAGCGCCGGTTGGATCAGCAGCGCGGTGGAGGCGGCGGCGATCAGCACCGGCACCACAAGTTCGAACGAGCGCTCGGGTGCCCGGAGCAGGACGGCGGCACCGAGCGCCCCGCCGACGGCGCTGAGCGGAGCAAGGGTGAGCACGGTGCGCCCGAGTCCACGCAGTTCCTCGCGGGAGGCCAGCACCGAGCCGAGCCCGGAGAAGGTGAGCGCGACGGTGTTGGTCACATTGGCGACCAGCGGAGGCATGCCGAGGGCGAGCAGGGCGGGGTAGGAGACGACGGAGGCCAGCGAGATCACGCTGCCCACGAGCCCGGCCAGCACACCGGTGGCGAACAGCGCGAGCAGGTACAGCGGCAACCCCACCCACCCAGCATCCCGCCCCAAACCGTGCTCATGCTCCGCGGGGGTACACCTGACAGCGTTGTCAGAGGCGCCGGCGTGTACCCCCGCGGAGCATGAGCACGGTTTTGTGGCGGGTGGGGGGGCGTGGCACGGTTCGGTTGTGAGCGCGGGGTCCGGGGTCGAGGAGACGCTGGCCGGGTTCGCGCGCACACTGCGCGCAGCCGGTCTGCCGGTGAGCGCCGACCGTTCGCGGGCCTTCCTGCGCGCCGTCGCCCAGGTCGGCGTGATGGACCGGGACGCCGTGTACTGGGCAGGCCGGGCCACGATGACCGCCGAGCCCGATCATTTCGCCGTCTACGACCGGGTGTTCGAGGCCTGGTTCGACGGCGAGGCGCCACGGCTGACCGGCCGGCGCCGCGCCGTCCCGCCGAAGCCCCTGGCCGGGCTGGCCGACACCGCCACCGGGAACCGTCCCGATCCTCAGCAGGCCGAGACCGAGGTGGTCCGGGCCAGGGCGAGCGCGGCCGACCTGCTGCGCCAGCGCGACGTCGCGGATCTCAGCCCGTCGGAGCGGGCGATGCTGGCTCAGCTGTTCGCGACGATCCGTCCCGTTCCGCCTCGCCGCCGGGCCCTGCGTCGCCGGGCCCATCACCGCGGCGAGATCGACGTCCGGCGCACGCTGCGCGAGGAGCTCCGTCGCGGGGGCGAGGCCGGCCCGATCCGCTTCCGGCGCAACGCATCCCGCCCGCGCCGCGTCGTCCTGCTGGTCGATGTCAGCGGCTCGATGTCGTCCTACGCCGACGCGCTGCTCCGGCTGGGGCACGTCTGGGTCCGTGCGGTGCCGCGGCACACCGAGGTGTTCACCATCGGCACCCGGTTGACCCGGATCACCCGGGCGCTGCGGCTGCGCGACGCCGACACCGCACTGAAGGCGGCAGGGGAGCAGGTGCCGGACTGGTCGGGGGGCACCCGGCTCGGCGAGATGATGCAGGCCTTCCTGGACCGCTGGGGCCAGCGGGGGATGGCCCGCGGCGCGGTGGTGGTGCTGTTCTCCGACGGCTGGGAGCGCGGCGAGCCGGCATTGCTTGCGGAGCAGATGCAGCGGCTGCGCCGATTGGCGCACCGAGTGATCTGGGTGAACCCGCACCGGGGCAAGGCGGGCTACCGTCCCGTACAGGGCGGGATCGCGGCAGCGCTGCCGCACATCGACGACCTGGTCGCCGGCCACTCGCTGGCGACGTTCGCCGACCTCGTGGAGGTGGTTCGCCGTGCGTGAGGTGCTCCCTGAGCTGCTCGGCTGGTGGCGTGAGGGCCGCACCGTGGGCATGGCCACCGTGGTGGCCACCTGGCGGTCGGCGCCGCGCCCGGCCGGCGCCTCGATGCTGCTCGGCCCGGAGGGCGAGGCGGTCGGCAGCGTCTCGGGCGGCTGCGTCGAGGGCGCGGTCTACGAGCTCTCCGAAGGGGTGCTCGCCTCTGGGGTACCGGTGCTGCAGCGCTACGGGGTCAGCGACGACGACGCGTTCGCCGTCGGGCTCACGTGCGGCGGCATCCTGGACGTCTTCGTCGAACGGGTCGATCCTGCGGGTTTCCCCGAGTTGGGCGAGGTGGCCGCCGACATCGAGGCCGGCCGCCCGGTCGCCGTCTGCACTGTGATCGAGCACCCCGACCCCGCCCTCCTCGGGCGCCGCTGGATCGTCAGGCCCGAGACCGAGGACGAGGCCGAGAGCCGGGTGGGCGGTGGCCTCCCGGAGCCGCACCAGGAGTCGCAGCGGATGCGGGACGCCGTGACCGACGACGCCCGGGGTCTCCTCGCCGCAGGCCGCTCCGAGACGCTGACCTACGGCCCCGACGGCGAACGCCGCGGCGAGGGCATGCGGGTCTTCGTCGCCGCCTACGCGCCCAAGCCGCGGATGTTGGTGTTCGGGGCGATCGACTTCGCCGCGGCGGTGGCGCGGGTCGGTGTCTTCCTGGGCTACCACGTCACCGTGTGCGACGCCCGGCCGGTGTTCGCCACCCGGTCCCGGTTCAAGGAGGCCGACGAGGTGGTGGTCGACTGGCCGCACCGCTACCTGGCGGCCGAGGCCGAGGCGGGTCGGGTCGACGCCCGCACAGTGCTGGCGGTGCTCACCCACGACCCGAAGTTCGACGTGCCGCTGCTCCAGGTGGCGCTTCGCCTTCCGGAAGCCGCCTACATCGGCGCGATGGGGTCGCGGCGCACCCACGACGACCGGTTGGCGCGGCTGCGCGAGGCCGGGATGACCGAGGCCGAGCTGGCCCGACTGTCCTCACCGATCGGGCTCGATCTGGGCGCGCGGACGCCGGAGGAGACCGCGGTGAGCATCGCGGCCGAGATCATCGCGCTGCGCTGGGGTGGCGACGGCGGCCGCCTGGGCGAGCGGCGGGGCCCGATCCACCACACCGCGCACCGCTGACCCGGCCGGACGGCGCGCCGGGAGACCGTCACATCGTCAGAGGTAGACGTCCACGGTGTTCGCGTTGGTCTGGGCCATGGCCACAGCGGTCTGCTGGGCGGCGTGCATCGCCGGGCGGGCTGCGAGCGCAGCGGCCATCAACTCCGGTGACGCTGCCACCGTCTGACCCGTGGGGAAGGGCTGGACGGGCAGTGGCCGGCCGACCGAGCTGATGTCCATGCTGAAGCCATCGACCGCCGGGTCGAGGATCTTGATCCGCCGGCCGGGTGAGGCGGACGACGGGTCGCTCGACCGGCGGGGTCAGCTGAGGATGACGAAGAAGGCCAAGGCGGCGAACAGCATGCTCGCCGCGACAACGATCAGGATGAACTTGACCAGCCGGGCCTGCTCGCCGGTCAGCCTCAACCCCTCGTACTGCTCCGGGTCGTCGGAGGGATCCTGAGCCCCGGGTCGCTCGGGCTGCGGGTCTGGCTGGGTGGTCATCGTGGGGCTGCCTCTCCTCGCGCCTGTCCCCATCCTGCACTGCGCCATCCCGCCGCGGGCGGGATCCCCGGCTAGGCGCGACGTGGACCGCTACGCCGTCTCGGCCGGCCCGTCGAACAGCCATTCGGAGGCATCGCCGACCCGGCGGAAGCCGAGCCGCGCGTAGACCCCGTTCGAGGTCGGGTTCGCCAGGTCGGTGTAGAGCATCACCTGCTCGGCGCCGGCGGTCAGGGCCCGGTGTGCCGCCGCGGCGGTGACCGCTGCGGCGTAACCGCGTCGACGGTGTGGCGCAGGGGTGTAGACCGGGCCGATCCTGCTCACCCCGTGGGTCGGCAGCGACCAGCCTGCCAAGCTCACCGGTTCTCCCGCCGGGTCGGTCCAGAGCGCGATCAACCCGTCGGTGACCCGGCGTCGAATCAGGGCCTCGGGCAGCGCCGGACGGTGCATGCCGATGTCGTCGGCGAACGCCTGGTACCAGCGCATCACCAGATCGAGCCGGTCGGCGTCGGCGACCTGCGCCGATCCGGCCACTGCCTGCGGCGGGGTCAACTCGCCGAGCACGTGGACTCCTTCGGCGACGACCAGCCGGCCCCTCCCCCCGGCCAGGGTCGTCCATCGCTCCGTGAAGGCCGCGGTGGCCGAGGCGTCACCGTTCACCCCCGTCAGTGACGTGCCCGCCTGGTGCAGGGCCTCGGCCAGGGCAGCCGCGCCGGCCGAGGGCATCCCGGGCAGGTAGGGCGGGTAGGGCGGCGTGTGCATGGCGGCGCCGAGCAGCCCCTGCGGTGCGTCGACCAGCATCCAGGTCGACGGGCTCGGCCGATCGGTGGGTGCCGCCTGCGAGCTCCAGGAGGCGACCACGGAGGTGCCCACCGGATCGGCGGCGAAGAACGGCTGCGCACGGGCCGAGAAGTAGGCGGCGTCCGTGGTGAGCTCGACGGTGAGTGAACCGACACGCGTTGTGGTCACCCGCTCAGCCTGGCCGTCGGCCGCGTCGCCGTCGAGTCGGTTTCCACAGGGGTGCGGTAGTGGCCGGCAGGCAAGGGTCACCACCCCGAATTCACCATAACCACCCGTTCGGGCCCCTGAACGCCCCGGTGGGGGAGGTTGTGGTGAATTCGGGGTGCCCTTCATCGCCCAGCAGGGGCCTCGCGTGCCGTCCGGCGTGACGCGTGGGCCAGATCCGGCCCCAACCCTTGTGTTCCAGGCCACACTGACGTTGGATCAGCGACGTAGGTCACACCTGGGGTCGCTCCGGCTGGAGCTGGCCCTCACCGCGTGAGGCGTGGAGGCCGCATGGGCACCAAGAAAGTCACCGTCACCGTCGACGGTGTCGAGTACACCGACGATGTCGAGCCGCGCACCCTGCTCGTGCACTACCTGCGCGAGCAGCTCGGCAAGACCGGAACCGTGGTCGGCTGTGACACCAGCAACTGCGGTGCCTGCACCGTGCATCTGAACGGGCGGAGCGTGAAGTCCTGCTCGGTCCTCGCGGTCCAGGCCGACGGCGGCGCGGTCACCACCATCGAGGGGCTCGCCGACGGCGACACCCTGCACCCGATGCAGCAGGCCTTCCACGAGTGCCACGCCCTGCAGTGCGGCTACTGCACGCCCGGAATGATCATGCAGGCGGTGGACCTGCTCAAGGACAACCCGAACCCGAGCGAGCACGAGATCCGCGAGGGCATCGAGGGCAACCTCTGCCGGTGCACCGGCTACCAGAACATCGTCAAGGCCATCCAGCAGGCAGCCGGAGGTGCGGCATGACCGCCGTGGACGAGGGTGTGCAGGCCGGCCGAGAGTTCGGCCGCGCGCGCAAGCGCAAGGAGGACGCCCGGCTGATCACCGGCCGGACCAAGTGGACCGACAACATCACCCTGCCCGGGATGCTGCACCTGGCCATGGTGCGCTCGCCGGTCGCCCACGGCACGATCACCTCGATCGATACCAGCGGCGCCAAGGCGATGCCGAACGTGATCGGGGTGTGGACCGGGCCGGAGCTGAAGGGTTCCGAGGTCGGCCTGCCCTGTGCGTGGCCGATCACCGCCGACCAGAAGGCGCCCTCGCACCCGGCGGTCGCCCAGGACAGGGTCAGCTTCGCCGGTGAGATCGTCGCGGTGATCGCCGCCCGGTCGGCCAGCGCCGCCCGGGACGCCGCCGAGCACGTGATCGTCGACTACGAGGACCTGCCGGTCGTGCTGGACATGGAGGAGGCCGTCAAGGACGGCGCCACCCTGGCCCACCCCGAGCTGGGCACCAACATCAGTGCCGTCTGGACCCTCGACTCCGCCGCGGGTGGGTTCGGCGGGGACGTCGACGCCGCGATCGAGGCAGCGCGCACGGACCCGGACGGCATCGTGATCGAGCGCCGGTTCCGCCAGCAGCGCCTGGTGCCGGCCTTCATGGAGCCCCGCTCCACGGTGGTCGACCCGACCGGCGAGCAGTTCGTGGTCTGGACTGCCACCCAGGTGCCGCACTTCGTGCGGGTCTTCATGGCCCTGATCACCGGCACGTCGGAGTCGAAGATCCGCGTGATCGCGCCGGACGTCGGCGGCGGATTCGGTGGCAAGCTGCAGTTCACGCCGGAGGAAGTGATCACCTTCCTGGTGGCGAGAGAGCTGCGCAAGCCGGTCAAGTACACCGAGACCCGCAGCGAGTCCCTGCAGTCGGCCCACCACGGGCGCGACCAGGTGCAGCGGCTGACCCTGGCCGGGCGCAAGGACGGCACCATGATCGGCCTCAAGGTCGACCTGCTGGCCGACATGGGCGCCTACCTCGGGCTGGTCACCTCCGGGGTGCCGGTGCTCGGCGCGTGGATGTTCAACTCCATCTACAAGTTCGAGTCCTACCGGTTCACCACCACGAACGTGTTCACGAACAAGACCTGGACCGACGCCTACCGCGGCGCCGGCCGGCCCGAGGCGACCTGCGCGATCGAGCGTCTGGTGGACACCTTCGCGCACCAGATCGGGATGGACCCGCTGGCGATCCGGGAGAAGAACTGGATCAAGCACGAGGAGTTCCCGTTCTCCACGGTCGCGGGGATGACCTACGACTCGGGCAACTACGAGGCCGCCACCGCGCGTGCCGTCGAGCTGTTCGACTACGAGGGACTGCGCCGCGAACAGGCCGACCGCCGGGCCCGCAAGGACCCGGTCCAGCTGGGCATCGGCGTCTCCACCTTCACCGAGATGTGCGGCCTGGCCCCCTCGCGGGTGCTGGGGGCGCTGTCCTACGTCGGTGGTGGCTGGGAGACCGCGTCGGTGCGCATGCTGCCGACCGGCAAGGTCGAGGTGGTCACCGGCACCAGCCCGCACGGACAGGGGCACGAGACGGCGTGGAGCCAGATCGTGGCCGACCGGCTCGGCGTGCCCTTCGAGGACGTCGAGGTGCTGCACGGTGACACCCAGGTCGCCGTCCGCGGCCTGGACACCTACGGCTCGCGCTCGCTGCCGGTCGGCGGCGTCGCGGTGGCGATGGCCGCCGACAAGGTGATCGAGAAGGCGAAGATCATCGCGGCGCACCAGCTCGAGGCCAGCGTGGACGACCTGGAGTTCGCCGACGGTCAGTACACGGTGCGGGGCACCGACAAGGGCATGGCGCTGACGGCGGTGGCGTTCGCCTCCTTCGATGCGCACAACCTGCCGGACGGCGTCGAGCCGGGCATCGACTGCGAGGCCACCTACGACCCGGTGAACTTCTCGTTCCCGCACGGCACCCATCTGTGTGCGATCGAGGTGGACACCGAGACCGGCAAGTCGACGATCCGCACGTACGTGTGTGTCGACGACATCGGCAAGGTGCTCAACCCGCTGATCGTCGAGGGCCAGGTGCACGGGGGTCTCGCGCAGGGCATCGCTCAGGCGCTGTACGAGGACGCCCGGCACGACGAGTACGGCACGTTGACCACGGCCACCTTCGTCGACTACACGCTGCCCTCGGCGGCCGACCTGCCGACCTTCGTCACCGACCGCACCGAGTCGCCTGCGACCTCCAACCTGTTGGGGGTCAAGGGAGTCGGTGAGGCGGGCACGATCGCCTCGACCCCGGCCGTGTTGAATGCCGTGGTCGACGCGTTGCGCCCGTGGGGGGTCGACGACATGGACATGCCCTGCACGCCGATGAAGGTCTGGCGTGCCATCCAGGCCGGCCAGAGCGCCGCGAGCAACGGAGGTGTCGCGTGATCCCCGCAGCGTTCGACTACGAGGCCCCGACGACCGTCGAGGACGCCCTGGCCCTGTTGGCCGGTGCGGGTGACCGGGAGGTCAAGGTGCTCGCCGGTGGGCAGAGCATGCTGCCGGTGCTGCGGATGCGCATGGCCTCGCCCGATGTGGTGGTGGACCTGGGCCGGATCGAGGCCCTGCGCGGAGTGCGCGAGGACGGTGACGCCATTCTCATCGGGGCGATGACCACGCACGACGAGGTGGTCCGCAACCCGCTGATCCGGGAGCACGCGCTGCTGCTGTCCCTGGCCGCCGAGACGGTCGCGGACCCGCAGGTGCGCCATCGGGGAACCTTCGGAGGGTCGCTGGCCCACGGAGACCCCGCCGGTGACATGTCGGCGGCGGCCCTCGCGCTGGATGCGTCGATGGTGATCGCCGGCGTGAGCGGACGGCGCACGGTGCCGGCCGCGGACTTCTTCACCGATCTGTTCGCCACCGCGGTACAGGCGGGGGAGCTGCTGGTGGAGATCCGGGTGCCCAAGCACACCGGCTGGGGTGCCTGCTACGAGAAGATGACGCACACCGCGCAGACCTGGTCGATCGTCGCCGCGGCGGCGACGGTGCAGGTCTCGGGCGGGCAGATCTCCTCGGCCAAGGTGGCTCTGACCAACATGGGACTGGTGCCGCTGCGCGCGGCCGGGGTCGAGGCTGCGCTGGCCGGGCAGCCGGTGACGGCCGAGGCGATCGCCGCGGCTGCGGCCCGGGCCACGGAGGGGACGGCGCCGATGGCCGACTCCAACGCCGACGAGGACTACCGCCGCAGTCTGGCGGTCGTCCTCACCAAGCGGGCGGTGATCTGCGCCGCCGGCTGACCCACGTGAATTCGCACTGACGATGATCGCCGTCAGATCGCGGTCTTCCCCCAGCAGATGGGTGGAAACAGCGATCTGGCGGCGATCGCGCGTGGGGGAGCGCGAGATCAGTCCGACAGCTCCGCGGGCAACGGTTCGTGGTGCACCACGGACAGACCTGAGACGGCGCGGGTGAGCACCACGTAGAGCCGGCGCAGGCCGGTGCGGCGGTCCGGCTCGGCCTCAGCGATCACGGTCGGCTCGAGCACGACCACATGGTCGTACTCCAGGCCCTTGGCGGTCTTTGCCGGCACCACGCTGACCCGGGGCAGCGGAGCGTCCTCCTCGCCGAGGGCTGCGTCCAGCAGGGCCTCGCCCGAACCGTCCGCCACCGCGTCGCCCTCGCCGAGCACCAGATGCTCGATCCCCGCCCCGGTCAAGGTCTTCGCGGTCCTGCCCACCCAGGCGTCGGGCACGATGACGCCGACTGAGCCCTCCTGCCGCTGCGCCGCATGCACGGCGTGCAGCAGCGCCGGCCACAGCGCGGCGGCGCTGGCCGTACGGGTGATCTCCAGGGTTCCCGGGTCGTCGCGCACGGAGCTCGGGGCGGACAGGTCCGGGGCGATCGCAGGCAACAGCCGGGCCGCGAAGTCGATCACCGCGGCCGGCACCCGGAAGCCGCGGTCCAGTACCTCGATCACCGCGTCGTCCTGGCCGAGATGGCGCAGCGAGTACTCCCAGGACGGCGTCGCCCACGGCGTGGTGCCCTGAGCGATGTCGCCCAGCACGGTCATCGAGCCGGTCGAGCAGCGCCGCCCGACCGCGCGTAATTGCATGGCGGAGAGATCTTGGGCCTCGTCCAGCACGATGTGGCCCAGGCTCGGCGTGCGCTGCAACACGTCGGCGAGCTCGTCAAGAAGGACGGCGTCCGCCGCCGACCAGCGTGCAGCGCCGGCGGATCGTGGCGGCTGGTCCCAGAGCAGCAGCGCCTGCTCGTCGTCGGCCAGAACGCCGTCGGCGCAGGCGGCGAGGAACGCGGCGTCCGACAGCAGCCGGAACAGGACCGGACCGGGCTGCACGGCCGGCCACACGTCGTCCACGTAGCGGCGCACCTCGCGGCTACGGGCCACCGCGTCCTGCACCCGGTCGTCGGGGGAGTCGCCGGCCTCCTCCATCAGCACCAGCAGGGCGTGGGCGAGGCGCTGGGCGAGCATGTCCCGCGCGGCGCCGTAGCGGGCGCCGCGGGTCCGCAGCTCCTCGACGATCTCCGCCGTGGTGTAGGCCGGCAGACGCCAGCGCCGGACGCCGCGTGGCAGCACCAGCGGCTCGGCCGGCGGGCGCAGCTGGGCCCAGGCCGCCCGACGAAGCACCTCGGCCAGTCGGCCGTCGCCCTTGAGCACGGCGCGCTCGACCGGGTCGGACCCGCGCACCCGCACCTGCTTGGCCCGGCCGGTGCTGCCGGGTCCCTCGGAGCGGACCAGAGCGTCGACCGTGGTGTGCCGCACCTGGATCTCGCCCAGGCTGGGCAGCACCGCGGCGACGTGTTCGAGGAAGGCCGCGTTCGGCCCGATCACGAGCACCCCGGTCCGGGCCAGTCGGTCCCGGTGGGCATAGAGCAGCCATGCCGCCCGGTGCAGGCCTACGGCGGTCTTCCCGGTGCCCGGTGCTCCCTGGACGCAGACCGAGGTGGTGACGTCCGCCCGGACGATCACGTCCTGCTCGGGCTGGATGGTCGCCACGATGTCGCGCATGGGGCCGACCCGGGGGCGCTCGATCTCGCGTGCCAGGATCTGGCTGCGCGGTGTCGAAGCCCCTGCTGCGGCAACCGGTTCGGAGAGGTGCTCGTCCTCGTAGGCGGTCAGTCGCCCGCCCTCGACCCCGAACCGCCGCCGGCGGACGACGCCCATCGACGCGGTCCGGCTGGCCCGGTAGAAGGCCCGGGAGACGTCGGCCCGCCAGTCGACCACCACCGGGTCTCCACCGGGGTCGGCGACGTGGCGGCGTCCGATGTACCACCGTTCCCCGCCGTCGTGGTCGGTGCGGCCGAAGAACAGGGTGGCGTTCGGGTCGTCGATCAGGGAGGCGGCGCGGTGGTGCAGGGTCGCCGCGAGGTATTCGGCGGAGACCCGGTCACCGCCCTGCACGGTCAGGCTGAGGGTGCGTTCACGCATCCTGGCCAGGTCGGCGCGGGCGGAGTCGAGGTAGCGGCGTTCGGCGTCCAGAGTGGGATCCACAGCGGTGTGGTTCGTGACAGACACGAGCGTCTACGGTACGCCTGCGCCGGGATGCGGCGCGCCGACGTGAGCCGCACGCGGCCGGGTGTCGTCAGTGCGCGAACATCGCCGCCGTCGACGATTCCACCTCGGCGTACTGCCGCCCGGCGAGGGCGAGGGCTCTCTGGATCTCATCCAGGCTGGCGCGCACGCGTTCCTGAGTGGCCTGCCAGTCCGCGACGATGCTCTGGAAGGACATCGCAGCCTGGCCGCGCCAGCTGCTCTGCAGGTCGAGCAGGTGGCGCATCATCCGGTCCACCTCCTCGCGGATCTGCTCGGAGGAGGCCTGCACGGAGGTGCCGGCCTGGAGGACCTGAGCGCTGTCGACCTCGTACTTCATGGTGACTCCTTCGGATGAGCCGGGCCGCGCCGGTGGGGGACGGCGCGGCCCGGAGGGGCACCGCTCCTCGGGGGAGAGCGGCTGGTGAACACCTTGGCACGCAAGGGTTCTGAGCCGCTGAAGTTATCCACAGGCAGGCAGGGGCAGTCAGTTGTCCACAGTCTGGGACTCGCGGTGTGCCCGCCATCGCGAGACGCGGTCGGGGCGGTCGCTACACCCAGTGGTTGTCGTGGCGGAGGTAGAACTCGGCCAGCTCGTCCTCGGTCGGCATCGCGCCACCGTTGGCGACGGCGGCGAGGCCCTCGAAGTACCCTTCCCGGGGCGCACCCGGAGTGAACAGGATGAGCATGGACGCCGGAGCTCCCGACTCGTTGCGGAACCCGTGGATGCCGCCGGGCGGCACGTAGATGAAATCGCCTGCACCGGTGTCGATCCAGCGGTCGCCGGTGTGGATGCGCACCGCGCCGTCGAGGATGAAGAACGACTCGGACAGGGTCCGGTGGAAATGTGGTCCCGGCCCGGTCGGCGGCCCGGACATGTCCCAGCGATACAGGCCGAAATCACAGCCGGTCGAGGCGCCGGTGGCGAGGTAGGCGGCGGCGCCGGTCGGGGTCTCCACCTCGCAGGCTTGGGCGGCAGGTCGATGGACGGCGGACACCTCGCCGGCACCGCCCAGGTAGCGCTCGGGTGGGTAGGACATCGTCGGATGCTAGGGCGGCCTGCCCCATCGTGCTAGGGCAGCGGCTTCGGTGAGAGCGAAACCGTGATCGTCTTGATCGTCGGTGGCTTCGTCAGCGTCTTGGTCCGGGTGGGGGTGGGCACCGCCTGGCTCGGTGTCGGGCTCGGGGCCGACGTCGGGGTGGGGGAGACCCAGGTCGGCGTGGGTGTCGGCGTCGGCGTGGAGTGGCTGGTGGTCGGGGTCGTGGTGGCGTGGGTCGTGCGCTTGGTGGTGGTCTTGCCGCCGGCACCCTGCCCTGCGCCGCCCACGGCGCCACCGCCGGCCGCGGTGGTCTTCCCGGAACTTGCGCTCGCACCCGTGCGAGCCGACTGAACCCCTGTGGCACCGGCCTGACCGGAGACCGAGCCGGACGGCGTGGATGTGCCGGGGACGCCGCTGGTGCGGTCACCCATCAGCGCATTGGCCGTGGCCAGACCCCCGACGACGAGGACCAGCGCCACGATCGTGCCGCCGAGCACCCGCAACCGGTTGGTCCCGGGCGCCGAGCCCACCGGCTCTGCCAGGGAGAAGGTCGGGGCGGTGGGCCCATGGGAGCCGGAGGGTCCGATGGGCCCGGTGCCCGTCGATCGCGACGTGGCAAGGAAGGCTGTCTGGGCGAGGGCGACCGGCGGTGGTGTGGTGCGCAGAGGCGGGGTGGGCGTGGGCGTAGGACCGGCGCCGGCCACCGGCACGGCGTCGGAGATCGGGACGGCGGTGGCCGCGGCCGGGGGGGCCGTTGCGGAGACCGGCGTTGCAGCAGCAGAAGCCGCAGCCGCAGAAGCTGCAGAAGCCGCAGCCGCCGCCGCCGCAGCCGCAGCGGAGGCCGCCACGGGCGCCGAACCGGTGGACGGCACGGCGCTGGTGGGCGGCACGGCGCCCGGCGACGGCGTGGGTGCGTCAGCCCCCACGGTCCCGCTGGCCAGCCAGGCGGCGCCCAGGGCGACGGCATGCTTCGGGTGGGCGTCGACGGCCACCGGGCGGCCCAGCTCGGCGCCGACCAGCTGCCCCACGATGGGCATCCGGGAGGACCCGCCGACCAGCAGCACCGAGTGCAGCTGCTCCGGAGTGACCCCGGCCGATCGCAGCGCCCGCTTCAGCGCCTCGATCGAGTCGTGCAGGGCCGGGCGCACCATCGCCTCCAGCTCGCCGCGGGTCAGCCGGACCTCGGTGGACAGGTTCGGCAGCAGCACCGGGATGGTGACGTCGGTGTCGGAGGACAGCGCCTCCTTGGCGTCGGTGCACTCCTCGCGCAGCCGGGCGACCGCCGCGATCACGGTCGGGTCGTCCTCGTCCAGGTCGGCCAGCGCCCCTCCCAGCGCCCGGGCGACATGGCTGAACACCGCGGCGTCGAAGTCGATCCCGCCGAGCCGCTCGATCCCCTCCGGCTGGCCGAGCAGCTCGAAGCCGGAGTTGCCCTTGCGCAGCACCGCGGCGTCGAAGGTGCCCCCGCCCAGGTCGTAGACCGCGACCAGCGCCCCCGGCTCCATCCGCTGCTGCTGGGCGTAGAAGATCGCCGCCGCCTCCGGCTCGGTGATCAGGGTGACCGGCGCCGTCAGGTCCGCGATCCGCACCGACTGTCGCAGCAGGTCGGTCTTGTACTCGCCCCAGTTGGCCGGGTGGCTGACACAGATCGAGCTCGGGTACCCGCCCTCACGGGTGACCACCTCGTCGATCACCGCCCGCAGCAGGCGGCCGGTGAGCGCCTCGGCCGAGTAGGGCACCCCGCCGAGCAGGATCGGGGTGGTGTCCCCGAGCCGGCGCTTGAACTCCCGGGCCACCCGATGCGGTTCGGAGAGCGCCCGGCGGTTCGCCGTCTCGCCGGTCAGCATCGTCTCGTCCTCGCGCAGCAGCACCACCGAGGGGATGGCCGCCGTCCGGCTGCCCAGCGATGCCACCTCGGCGCGGCCTGCGCGCCAGGTCGCAGCGGCGGTGAACGTCGTTCCCAGGTCGATTCCTAGCGCGTACATCCGGGGCTCCAGTGATCGGTCCAGCAGCGGCTCGCGGTCGGGTTCCTACTCAGAAGAGCACGCAGCCGCGGAATTCGTAGCCCCCAATCGCCAGATAGGGGGGTGCAGCGGGGAAGTCCCCGTGGCGGCCGGAACGCCCGCCTGCTTACGGTGATGACATGGACGACGTCCGCCCCCTCCACCAGGTCTTCAGCGCGCTGGCCGGCACCGAGGCCGAGCCCGATCCGGGCGCCCTCGGGCCCGCCGCACGCGGGCTCGACCTGCCCGACGACCTGCTGACCGAGGCGATCATCAGCTTCGCCGACACGGCTCCGGCCGAGGTGGCCGCGCACCTGGCGCCGTTCGTCACCGCGCACAGTCCGATCGCCGCCGTGGATCCGGCCGAACCGGCAGAGCTCTGGGACGCCGCCCAGGGGCTCGGGCTCCTGGCCGGCGCTCCGACCGGACTCGCGCTGAGCGAGCCCTACGCCCCGGAGCGGCTGGACCCGCTGGACGGGTTGGACGGCCTGGCCGAGCGGGCGGTCGACTTCGGGCCCGGTGCTGCGACACCGGAGGTGCTCGACCTGGGATTCGGCGCCGGCGACCACCAGCCGGCCGAGACCGATCCGTTCGACCCGGCGGACGACGACGCCTGGGACACCCTGCCCGCCGCGGATCCGTGGCCGGCCACGGATCACGAGCCGACCGGGGTCGAGCCACTCGAGGGCCGGGTCGAGGAGCCCGGCTTCGCCGACGTCGACGACGGGTACGGCGCGGGGGAGGCGGAACCGGACGACGCGATGGATGCCTGAGCAGGGGCTGCGCCTGCTCATGAGCGGGACTGTCGGGAGGCCAGGATGCCCTCGCAGGAACGGATGGCCACGCGGGCGGCCACGCTCAGCTCGTGCCGGGTGAGCGGGTTCTCGGCCCGCCGCTGCCAGCGGACCAGGGCCTCGGCGGCCGCCGCCGCGACCTCGGCGGCTCCGGCGTCCGGAGGCAGTCGCAGGCGCAGCGCCGGCGCCGTTCCCGCCCCACCGATCAGGTGCTCCAGATCGGTGATCACCTCGCTCTTGCCGCGCACCCATCCGGCCCGGATCGCCGAGAGCACGCGCAACTCGTTGAACGGGTGCGCCGAGGAGATGATCTCCTCGACCTCGCCCGCCACGGCCTGGCTCCCCGAGCGCGGGTGGGCTCTCAGCACGGTGTCCAGGGCCAGCAGCGCCGAGCGGCTCTTCAGCACGTCCCGGCGCTCGTAGAACAGCGAGCGCAGCACCGATCGGAGGTCGTCCAGGCCGCTCAGGGTGGCCAGCTCGCGGGACAGGTCGGTGGCGGTGCCGGCCACCTGACGGCGCAGCAGCGTCGAGGACTGCCGGATGCCGAAGATGCCGAACCGGGCGAGCAGCTGCTCCCGCTCGAACGCGGTCAGGCCGAGCTCGGGCAGGCCGTTGACGAAGCGATCGGCCGAGAGCAGCAGGCCCTCCACCTCCGCCGCGCTGTGCCCGGCGATCCGGCGCAGGTGCCCGACCTCCTCCTCGGTCAGGGTCATCGCCGTCTCCGCCAGCAGGCCGGCCACCGGCACCACCGTCTGGACGACGCGGCGCACGGTGGGGTCGCCGGCCAGCCGGTCGGCGATGCGGCGGGCCGAGCCCATGGAGTCGGGCCGGCCGGCCCCGATCTCGTCGGCCCGGGAGAGCACGCCGATCGCGTTGACCGGGTTCGGCCGGGACACCTCGGTGTCGTGGAAGGCGCGCA
The DNA here is from genome assembly GCA_963710915.1 of uncultured Actinomycetota bacterium. Lineage (GTDB taxonomy): Bacteria > Actinomycetota > Actinomycetes > Actinomycetales > Kineosporiaceae > JADJPO01. The sequence continues at coordinate 72,952 of CAVQCD010000001.1, forward strand.
GGAACTCCACGTCGCCGACGTGAAGATGGCGCATCAGGTAGAGCACGGCGTCCGCGGGGGTCTCCTCGTCGTCCGCGGCCAGCAGCTCCCAGGCGCGGTGGGAGACCCGCTCGGACAGCGAACCGATGCCCGGGGTGTCGATCAGCGTTGCCGTGCGCAGGGCCTGGGACGGCCAGGTGACCACGAGTTCGGACACCTCCTCGGGGGTCATGCCGCCCAGATCCACCTCGAGCGCCCCGGTGTCGCGGCTGAACCGCCCCTGGCGGGGCTGCCCCTGTCGGGGGTGGATCATCACCCGGTAGGTGTGCCCGTCGAGGTACCAGGTGACGATCCGGGTGCACTCCCCGGCGTCGGTCGGTGCCAGCCGCTCACCGACCAGTGCGTTGAGCAGCGTGGACTTGCCGGACTTCACCCGGCCGGCGATCGCCACCCGCAGCGGCTCATCGAGCCGGGCCACCGTCTCGTCCAGCATCCGCGCATACGGGGTGCCCCGATACACCCCGGCAGCTCGGGCCAGCGTGCCGCGCGTGCGGTCGAGCAGGCTCATCCCCGGACCTCCGCGGCCTTCTGCGCCAGCCGGCGCAGCCGGGTCAGCTCGGCATCGAGGTCCTTCACGCGTTTCTCGCGTTCGGCGTTCGTCCGCTTGACCGCCTCCGACGCCGACTGCATCGCCTGGCCGAGGGACTGGCCGAGCTCCTCGGCCCGCGCCGCGTAGTGGTCGCGCAACTGGCGCTGGATCCGGCGCAGCGTGTCCCGGGAGTCCTTGCCCATCACGAACTGCACCTCGTCGCAGTAGCGGCGGACGGCGTTCTTGGCCTGGGCCTGCCGCGCCGCCAACTGGCGGCGCTTCTCCTCGCGCAGACTGGTCCGCCCCATCAGCAGCCCCACCGGGATGGCGATCGGGGCGAGCCCGGTGACCCCGAGCAGGCTCGGCAGCATGGTGAACATCAGGATGCCGCTGTAGCTGCCCTTGAGCGCCACCATGGTCTGCTTGCGCGCGGTCATCTTCTCCAGGGTGATGTTCGGGTCCAGCTGGGAGCGGGTGAGCAGCGAGACCGGGTTGTAGACCGCGAACTTGCCCAGCACCTCGCCCGAGCCCTCGCGGAAGTGCTCGCCGACCAGCTGGCTGAGGTCGGCCGAACGGTCTCGCAGCAGGGTGTAGTTCGCCACCAGGTCATGGGAGATCCGCGACTCCAGCCAGGGCTCGATCTCCGGCCAGGTGTCCGCGGGATCGTTCGCCTCGATCGCCTCGTCGGCCTCCACGATCACCTGCCGGATCCTGGCCCGCAGGTCGTGGTCGATGTCGGCGGACAGGTCTCCGACACCGTCGCTGAGGGTCTGGTTCCAGCGTGACGCGGCACTCTTGAGCTCGTCGGTCCGGCGCTTGGTGGCGGTCAGGTCGTCGATCACCTGCTGGGCCCCGGCAGGATCGACCAGCGCGCTGCGCTCCGCGCTGAACTGATCGGTGAGCTGCTGGCAGACCGCGCGGACCTCCGCGGCGGCGTCCACCGCGATCTGTGCCCGCCCGCGCCCGGCCACCGTGTCGGTGACGAACCGGACCAGGTCCTTGAAGCCGGACTCGACGTTGAGCGCCGCGTCGTTCAGCCGCACCGCCCGCGACCGCAGCGAGGAGGAGACCGCCATCAGCGGGACGTCGCCGAGCCGGCTCAGGTGCCCGGCGTCGAGCTCGCGGATGGTGCGCCAGGCGGGGTAGAAGTCGGTCTTGGTGAGCACGCACGCCACGGTCCCGCACAGCTCGCGGGCCTGGGCGAGGAAGTCGAGCTCGCTGCGGGTGAGCTCCTGCGAGGCATCGGTGACGAAGAGGACGGCGTCGGCCATCGACGTCGCCGCCAGGCTGGCCGCGGCGTGCGTGGAGCTCAGCCCGCCGAGCCCCGGGGTGTCCACCACGACCAGGCCGCCGGCGAGCATGGTGCGGGGAAGCAGTACCTCGACCCCAGCCACGGGGGTCCGGCCGCCCGCGTCGCCGCCCGTCTGCGGCCCGCCGCCCGGCCCGCCCTCGGTCACGTAGCGGCGGATGTCCTGCACCGGGATCGGTTGGCGGCGAGGGGGTTCCCCGTCGAAGATCAGGTTGGCGCCCGCCTCGGCGGCGTAGCGCACGTAGGTGGGGACCGCGGTGGCGACGTCGTCGTCCACCGGGCAGGCCGGCGCCCCGAGGAGCGCGTTGACCAGAGAACTCTTGCCCTGCTTGAACTCCCCGGCCACCACGATGTGGATGCCCGGTTCGGCCAGCCGGCGCCGGGCGATCGTGAGCCGGGTGCCCAGGTCGGGCCGGCCGTAGGCCTGGCAGGCGGTCAGACCGAGATCGACCACGGCCAGGGCGGCCGCGACGGCGTCCGTGCCGTCGCTCGGCTGCGGCTGCTGGCTCATGGCTGCTCCGTCTCATCTGCCGGCGATCGGGGCACCGTACACAGCAGCGGGGTACTCCGGAACCCAAGGCTCCGGAGTACCCGCTGCTGCGCCGGTCGGTCACTCACATGTCGGGTGTGTCGTCGTCCACGGTCTGGTTGCCCGGGCCGCCCTCGACGTTGACGTTCACGTCGGGGGTGTAGTGGCCGCCCTGGTCACCGTGGCCCCCGTGGTCGTCGCCGCCGCTGCCGTTGGGGATGTCCGCCTCGCGGATGATCGGGGGCCGGCCCAGGACGCCGAGGTCGAGCTCCTGGTTGTTGCCCTCGCCGTGCTCCTCGTTGACGTCGGAGTTGGTGTTGGTCTCCACGCTCTGACCGGTCGCGTCCCCGGTGCCGGACAGTGCGGCACCCTCCTCGAGGTAGTTGCCCGAGGCCACGCCCTGGTTGCTCCCGTCGCCGAACTGGAAGCCGGCACCGTTGGCATCGCCCTGCACGTTGGCGATCTCCGCTGCGTCGCCGGTGTTCACCACGCCCTGGTTCGGCCCGAGAACCTGCGCCGCCTCGTCACCGGTGTTGAACTGCCCGAGCTGCAGGCCGTCCTGGTTCAGGATCGCGTCGTCGCCGGAGTTCGACTGGGCGTCGCCGCCGTCGGACTGAGCTGCCGAGGAACCCTCTCCGGTCGCCGCGGCCTGGTCGCCGTCGCCGGAGTTCACCGCGTTGTTGTCGCCGGAGACGTCGATGTGGTCGTTGTCGACGTCGATGTCGCCGGTGAAGTTGCCGACGAAGTTGGTGTCCGAGGAGTTGTCGACGATCGTCTGCTCGTAGTAGTTCTGCGTGACCGCCTGCACCACCTGGGCGTTGCCGCCGCCACCGTGGCCGCCGCCGTACCCGCCGCCGCCACCACCGCCGCCCCCGCCGCCACCCCGGTGGCGGTGCTGCCACCCTGGTAGACGTTGTTGCCGGAGCCGTAGGTCTGGCTCATGTCGGTCAGATAGTTCTGCATCAGCGGCGACAGGCCGGGCGCCTGGCACATGTAGCCGAAGACCTCGCTCATGTCGGCGTTCTCGACGTCCGCGTCGGTGACCCCGGTCGTCAGCTTGGCCTCGGCCAGAGCGGCGTCCGGGCCGAGGCCCAGCACGTTCTGCAGTGCGTTCAGAAGCATCTCGCCGACCTGGGCGGCGGCGGTGGTCACATCAGGCATTGTCCTTCTCCCTCTGTCCTATGCCCCTCCGGGTGGCTGGGCTGGCAGTTCCATGCTGGTTCCTCACCGATCTGACTCACATCGGGGCAACCCCTCATGCCTAGAGCAGGCACTAGGGGGTTTAGATACCTGGGTGCTCCTCCTCCCTGAACGCTTCACGCAGGGTGGCCATGAACTCGGCCCGGGTCGCCGTGCCGAGCTTGCCGCGGATCCGCGCGACATGGTGCTCGACGGTCTTGGGGGCGATGTAGAGCTGGGAGCCGATCTCGCGGTGGGTATGGCCGGCCAGCACCAGCCGGGCGACGTCCACCTCGCGCTCGGACAGGCCCGCCAGCCGGGACCCGGCGCCGGCCTCCGCCCCCGCCTCGGCTCCTGCACCGGCCCCCGCCTCGAGAACTGCCGGCTCGGCCCCGGACAGGTCGCGGGCACACTCGAGCAGCCGTCGAGTGGTGGCCGGATCGCCGCTGCGGATCGCCGCCTGGCCGGCCAGCCGCGAGCCCTCCCACGGCAGCTCGGCGTGGGCCAGGTCGGTTGCGGCGGCCAGCACCTGCTCGGCGTCCACGTCGCCGTCCATCGCCGAGGCCCATACCCCTGCCGCCACGCACTGCGCCTGCTGCCGGTACCCGGTGGCGGCGATCTGTTCCAGGCCCCGGGCGGCGTCGGCTGCCGCCGGGGCGTCCTCGCCCACCACGGCGATCTGCAGCCGTACCCAGCCGGCGGCGGCAGCCCAGTCGCTGCCAGGGTCCAGGTGTGCCACCGCGCCGTCGATCAGCTGCAGCGCCGGCTCGATCCGCTGATGGCGGCGCAGCCTGGCCGCGGCGACCGCGAGCTCCTCGAGGACCTCGACGTGGAACAGGTCCACCGCGCGGCGGGCCAGCACGGGTTCGACGGCGTTCCAGGCCTCGCGCAGAGCGGCGATGTCCCCCGAGCGGCGGGCGAGACCGGCGGCGACGGCCGCGGCGAGCAGGCGATCGCGCCCGGAGAGCTCGACCGAGCGCAGGCGGCGCAGCGTCGTCACCGCGCTCTCGTAGCGACCTGAGCGAAGTCGGGCCCAGGCCAGCAGCAGCCGGTGCCGCTCGAGGGCCCGCGGCCCTCCACAGCCACGAGACAGCCCGCGCTGCAGCAGGTTCTCGGCGGTGGCCACGTCTCCGGCGGACACCGCGACCAGTGCCCCGAGGGCGTGCGGGGTGTCCGGGAGCAGCAGGGCCGGCGGGGTGGCTTCGAGGGCCTCGGCCGCCTCGATGAACAGCGGCAGAGCGCCGGCGGTCTGGGCCGCGGCGAGCACCGCCTGGGCCAGGAGCCGCACGGGTGCCGGTGCCGGCCCGGCGGCGGCGATCCGGGCCTCCTCCATCCGGCCGGTGGCCACCAGCGCGGGCACCGCGAGCGAGTGCCCTGGCGGTCCGGCCGCCAGCAGGGCGTCGGCGGACCGGGTGGCGCGACCGTGCAGGGCAGCCACGGCACCCTCGACCAGCCCGAGGCGGGCGGCGTCCGCGAGGTCGTTCGTGGTCACGGCGTCGAGGTCGCTGGGCAGCCCGAGGGCAGCCGCCGCCTCGGCGCGGGAGACCGCGAACGCCCGCGGATCGCCACCCGCATCGGTTGCATCGTCGAACCAGCCGACGGCGGCGGCCGGATCGCTGAACCGCAGCTGCTCACCGGCCACCCGATAGGCCTCGGCGGCGAGTGCGGTGCGGGCATGCGCCATCCGCAGGTGGAGTGCTGCGGCCACCGGATCCGTTGCGGCGGAGAGCATCGCGGAGCCGACGAGGTCGTGCAGTCCTCGGCGCTCGGTGGGCGTGAGGTCGGCCAGCACCGCGGCGGCCACAGCGGGCACCACCTGCTCGCCGTCCGGTGCCAGCAGGCCGCCGTCACGCAGCTCGCGGACGGCGTCCGTCAGCTGGCGCCGGGTCCCGCCGACGGCGTCGGCCAGCACTTGGTCGTCCAGCTGCAGGCGTAGGGCGAGCACCTGCAGCAGGCGGGCGACGGTCGGTTCGAGCAGGGCGACCCGGCGGTGCACCCGCGCCGCGAGGTCCGGCGGGATGTCACCGGGAGCGGCTCGGGCCAGGGCGACGACCAGGGCGGGCAGGCCGGCTGAGGACTCGACCAGGCTGCACGCCGCTTCCGGCGAGATCGCTGTGCCGGTGTGCCGGTGCACCAGGTCGGTCACCCCGGAGGCGTCCAGGGGCTCGAGGCGTTCCACCCCGCCCTGGGCGGCGGCCACGCCGTCGAGGTCGGCGAGCTCCGGGCTGTCGATGCTCGGCCGGCGCGCGATGACCAGGGACACCCCGCGCCGTGCGGCGTCGGTGACCAGGCGTGCAGCCGCGGCCGGCAGGTGATGGGCGTCGTCGACCAGGACCAGGGCACCGCTGTGCAGGGCGCGGTCCAGCAGCCGCACCAGGTCGGCCTCGGGCGGTGCAGGCGCATCGACGCGCACCACGTCGACGGCGACCGCTCGGGCGATCTCGTTCAGCCGATGACTGCGGCCGGACCCGTCCACCCCGACGATCACTGTCGGTGGCGTCTCGCAGGAACGCCCGGGAACCGACATCGGGCAGATCCTAGGCGGAATCCGTCATCGTGCCATCAGTGCGAGCACGCCGCTTCTTGGCCTCGAACGCGGACTCGTCGACGTAGGTCTGCCCGCCCAGCTCGAGCAGGGCCTCGCGGACGACGGCGATCACCGCGTCGGGGTCCATCGCCGCAGCGTCGATCGGCAGCCGGGGAGAGACCCGCAGCTGGACCCGCGTCCTGCCCAGTCGTCGGTGCGTGTAGGCCGTGGCGATGGCGTGCACGGGTACCTCGGGATGGGCCAGGAGCACCGGGATCATCACCCTGCCGTGCAGGCGATGGAGCCGGGTGGGATCAGGGGAGCGGGTGCCCTCGGGGTACAGGCCCACCATGTCACTGTGGGCGAGCGCGGCGGCGGCCATCTCGATCGCCCAGTCGGTGGCCGCGGCATCCCCGCGTCGCAACGGGATCTGGCCCATCAGCCGGAAGAACACCGCCGCGCGGCCCTGGAACCACTCGGCCTTGGTGAAGGCGGTGACCCGCCACCGGGTGCTCATGACCACGACCAACGGATCCAGGGCCGCGACGTGATTGCCGATCAGGATCGCCGCCCCGGTGGCCACGTTCTGCTCGCCGTCCAGCTCGACCTTCCACCGCAGGCGCAGCGCGCGCAGCACCGTGGTGGTCAGCCAGTAGGTCCGTGCCCGTCCGGGCCGCCCGATGCGCATCCCGGGATGAAGCTGTGCGCCCCTGGTCAGGAGGGCCTGGTAGGAGGGGTCCGCCGCCGACATGGGCTCATCCTCGTCCCACGGCGGGCCCGGCCGCATCCGATCGGCTAGAGCGCCTCAACGACGACGCCGCCGAAGTGGGCCTCCCCGATCGAGCACTCGTGGCCGTCCACCCGGCACCGGCCGGTGCGGGTGACCTCCTCGCAGACCTCCGGTGCCGTGCCGTCGGCCAGGCGGTAGCGGGCCACGAACCCTCCGCCCAACGAGGTGTTGTGTCCGACGACGGGTCGGCCGAGGGAGTCCACGGCCCGGTCCTGGCATGCCGTGCAGACCGCCCGCGGGTAGCGGGCCGAGTGCCTGGCCGGCCGTTCACAGAGCGGGCAGGGGTGCGTGCGCCGCCCTGCCCGGGAGCCAGGAACGGGTGGCTCCAGCAGGGCGTCGTCCGCCGCGAGAGCACGCACCGGATCCGTGCGGCCGCGGCGGGCCGCATCGGTCAGCGCGATCCAGATCCAGTCGGCATGATCGCGGTCGAGGTCGGAGTCGATCCCGGGACGCTCGGCCGGCGTCAGGTCGGAGACGGTCGTCCCCGCGTGGACGGCGGTGATCGCGGCTCGCTGCCATGCCCCCAGCTCCGCCCAGGCCAGGGGCCGCGCGGTGTGACGGTTGCGGGCCAGCTGTTCGTCCAGCAGCGCAGCCGGGCCGGGGGCCGGGCCGAGGATCCCGGTCCCCCAGGTTCCGTTGTGGCACACATAGAACCAGCGGGTGTCGTCCACGAACGCGTAGCCGCCCGCGGTCGGGTCGGCGTCGAAGGCGGCGTGGGGCAGCGGGCGCACTGCGGCCGGGTTCGCCGAGGACGCCTGGGCCCAGGCCAGGGCCGATTCCGGCGTCGGCGGTCGGGCGGGGGCGGGCATGGCTACCGTTCGAGCGAGCGAGGGTCGGCCGGGACGTCGACGGCGTGCTCCTGGAGCGCCGCGATCGGCACGATCTGCAGCACCGCCTCGTTGGTGGCGGCGAGCACCACGGGCGCGGCCACGCCGTCGCGGTAGGCCCGGGCCCAGTTCGTTGCGGTCACGCACCAGCGGTCGCCTGGCACGAGGCCGGGGAACTGGTACTGGGGCATCGGCGTCGAGAGGTCGTTGCCGATCCGGCGCTGGTGGTCCAGGAACTCTGCCGTGACCACCGCGCAGATGGTGTGGCTGCCCAGGTCCTCGGGGCCGGTGCTGCAGCAGCCGTCACGGAAGAACCCGGTCATCGGGTCGGTGCCGCACGGTTCCAGTTCGCCGCCCAGGACGTTTCGCTCGGTCACTCGACCATCATGGCGTGGCGCCGGCGGGCGCGTCGTCCGCACCGTCGGGGAGTCTTCGTGCCGGCTGTGCCCGGCGTCTAGCCTGGTCCGATGTCACAGCGCTACCGGGACATGGGTGAAGCGGCGTGGCGCTGGGTGCTCGCTCAGGTGCGCCAGGACGACGGGCCGTGGCTGCCGGAGGCCGTGTCGGAGCCGCAGCCGGACGGCGCGCCCGAGGCCGGCCCCGGGGAGGACCGCGACACCCTGTACGCCGGGGTCGGGGGCCTGCCCCTGGTCCTGGCCGAGGTCGAGCGATCCCGCGCCCTGACCGAGATCGAGCGCGAGGTCGCCGCCGGGATCGGGGACCGCCTTCGCGCAGGAGTGCCGGGTCGCGTCGAGCCCTCTCTCTACCTGGGTCTCGCTGGTGACATGACAGCACTACGGGCACTGTCGCCGGGCGCTGAACAGATTGCGCTGCAACGACTTGCCGAGCTGTCGACGCCCGCCGGATGGGCCAGCACGCTGGAGGTGGAGCCGGGGTCCAGCGCGCCGGTGGCGGATCTGGTGCTGGGCACCGCCGGCGTCGTGCTGGCCGCCGTCTGGGCCGGTGGCGAGCATGCCCGGGCCGTCGCACTCGCCGGTGGCGAGGCGCTGCTGACCCTCGCCCAGCCCACCCCTGCCGGGCTGGACTGGGGAATGCTACCGACCTCGACCTCCCGCGGGCCGAACTACTCCCACGGCACCGCCGGGATCGCGGCGGCGCTGGCGATCGCAGGGCAGTCACTGGGCCGGGAGGACTTCGTGCACGCCGCCCAGCGAGGCGCTGAGCATCTGCTCTCGTTGGGCTCGCTGGGCGGCGGTGGGTTCGTCGTGCCGCACACCGTTCCTCCCTCCACCCGCGACGTGGAGCCGGTGACCTACACCTGGTGCCACGGGCCGACCGGCACCTCGCACCTGTTCTGCGCCTTGGCCCAGGCCGGGGTGGCGGAGGTCGCCGGGTACGGCGTTGCCGAGCTCCGTCGACGCTGCCTGCACTCGGTCGTCACCTCCGGGGTGCCACACCGACTGCGGCCCGGGTTCTGGGACAACGACGGACGCTGCTGCGGCACTGCCGGGGTGGGGGATGTGCTGCTGGACGCCGCCCAGGACTGTGCCGATCCCGCGCAGGCCGCCGAGTTGCTGCGCTGGGCCCGGGTGATGGGGGACGCCCTGGTGGAACGGGCGATCGTCGACGACGCCGGGGCTCGATGGCGCTTCCTGGAGCATCGCCAGGACCCGCCGCTGCTTCCGCCGGGAACCACCTGGATGCAGGGCGCTGCCGGGATCGCGGCGTTCCTGTTCCGCCTGGCCCGGGTGACCGACCACGGACTGCTCGCCCCGGTCGTGGACCGGCCCGACCAATGGTGGGCCGTGCCCGCCGGCCTGCGTACCCTGCATGCCGACGCCTCGCCGGTGTCGCCGGGCGTCGCCTGAGCGAGCATCTCCCGGCCGAATTGTGTAGTGGCGTTATGGGTCGCTTCGTCCTTGCTTAGCGCAGGCCCGCCTAGGGTCGGGCTGTGATTCGAGCTCGGCGTCTCAGCGTCGTCGCCGTTGCGGCCGTGGTCGCGGCGGGGACGGGCCTGCTGACCTTCCAGTCCGGTGCACTCACGCAGGTCAACCAGTGGGTGTTCGACGGTGTCGGTGGATCCTCGATCGCCGCGGCAGGGGTCGAGCCGACCGACGACGTCACGGTGCGCAAGGTCGCCACCCTCGCCACCCCGTCGTCCGAGCAGACGGCGGCCGTGCTGATCACACCCACGGCGAAGCCGGTGCGGCTCTCGGCGTCGCCGTCGGTGTCCGCGGGTCGCCGTGTCCCGGCCAGGCCGGCCAGTGCCTCCTCCACCCGGGCAACGCCCAAGGCCGCCACCACGAAGCCCGCTCCCAGGCCCACGCCGAAACCCACCCGGACCTCGACCGCGCCCCCCGCCCCTGCCCCGGTGAGCGGTGCGGCGGCGGAGGTCGTGCGGCTCACCAACAGCGAGCGGCAGGCCAACGGCTGCCCGGCGCTGAAGGTCAACGCAGCGCTGACCACGTCGGCGAGCCGGCACAGCGCGGACATGGCGGAGAACGACTACTTCGACCACGACAGCCTCGACGGCCGGTCGCCCTTCGACCGGATGAAGGCCGCCGGGTACTCCTACTCGCGGGCCGCGGAGAACATCGCCGCAGGCCAGCCGACCGCGGCCGCGGTGGTGGCGGGCTGGATGAACAGCAAGGGGCACCGCGCCAACATCCTGAACTGCGGCCTCACCGAGATCGGGGTGGGCGTGGCCAAGGGCGGCCACTACGGCATCTACTGGACCCAGAACTTCGGCACCCCGCGCTGAACCGTGACCAGTGCCCGTTCAGTCGGGCATCGCCTGCAGCACGGCCATCACCTCGGCGGCCCGGGTGACCGGATTGACGAAGGCGAGCCTGAGCACCGTACGGCCCTGGTAGGTGGTCGGCAGGCAGAGGATGGTGCCTGCCAGGGCCTCCCGGCGTGACCATTCCTGGTAGCGGGCGTGGTCCCACCCCGCGCGCTCGAACAGCAGCACGGTCAGATCCGGTTCCCTGACCAGACTCAGGTGCGGGGTACGCCGGATCGCCGCGGCCACCTCGCGCGCCGTGGTCAGCGTCTGTTCCACCGCCTCGGTGTACCGGTCGGTGCCGTGGGTGGCCAGGCTGAACCAGAACGACAGCCCCCGCGCCCGGCGGGAGAGGTGGATCGCGAGGTCGGCAGGGTTCGGTGCCTCGCGGTCGATGGTGTCCAGGTAGCTCGCGGTCTGGGTGTGCGCGGCCCGGCCGAGCGCGGCGTCGCGGTAGATCAGCGCGCAGCAGTCGTACGGCGCGAACAGCCACTTGTGCGGGTCGACGATCATGCTGTCCGCCTGCTCGATGCCGGCGAACCGGCCTCGCACGCTCGGTGCGCACAGCCCGGCGCCGCCGTAGGCGCCGTCCACGTGCAGCCAGAGGTCGAGCTCACGGCACACGTCCGCCACCGAGACCAGGTCGTCCACGATCCCGGCGTTCGTGGTCCCGGCCGAGGCCACCACGGCGAACACGCCGTCGACCCCGGCCACCGCCTGGCGCAGGGCCGCTCCGCGCAGCCGTCCCTCGTCGTCCACCGGCACGTCGATCACGTCGACGTCGAGCACCCGCGCCGCACTGTGGATCGAGGAGTGCGCGGTCGAGGCGCAGGCGAGCTTCCACCCGCCCGGCGGCCGATCGCCGCGGCGGGTGCGTGCCGCCCAGCGGGCCGCGTGAAGCGCGGAGAGGTTGCCCATGGTGCCGCCGGCGACGAACGTTCCGGCGGCGGTCTCGCGGGCCAGCCCAGCAACGAGATCAGCCAGTCCAGGGCCTCGTTCTCGGCGAAGATCGCGCCGGCGCCGGTCTCCCAGAGGCCGCCGAAGATGTTGGCGGCACTGGTCGCGGCGTCGAACGCGACGGCGGCCCGGGTGGGAGCCGACGGGATGTAGGCCAGGTTCATCGGGTCGTCCTGGGCCCGGACGGCCGGGGCGAGCACGTCGACGAAGACCGACAGGGCCGCGTGGCCGCCGATGCCCTGCGCCGTCACCGTGGGGCCGGCGTCGCGGGCCAGCTCCGAGGCCGGGCGCGCGGTCGACTTGGGATCGGTCGGCACCACGACACGGTTGCTCGCCCAGTCGAGGACCTCGCGGGCAACCGACCCCTCGTCGCCCCAGACGGGGGCGGTGGGTGGGCGATAGGCGGCTCTCACCATGTCTCCTACGGTCAGTGAACTGAGCCGAATGCTCAAGAGCAGAGCGAGTAGTTAAGCATTATGCCTAACGATCTAGTTCGTCGCTTCCCTGCATGTGACACGATGCTCGGGTGCGCGACCTGGACCGGACCGATGCGCGGATCCTGCGCGCGCTGGACGCCGACCCGTTGGCCACCACCGTGGCGCTGTCCCGCTCGCTCGGGCTGGCGCGCAACACGGTGCAGTCGCGGGTCCGGGCCCTGGAGGACTCGGGCGCGCTGGACGCCGTCTCGGCCCGGGTCAAGCCCCGCGCCCTCGGCCGGCCGCTGATCGCCTTCGTCACGATGACCATCACCCAGGGCGACATCGAGGAGATCACCCGGGAGCTGTCCCAGGTGCCGGAGATCCTCGAGATGCACGCCACCACGGGGGACGGCGACCTGCTGGCCAAGGTCGCCGCGCGTGACCCCGCCGACCTGCACCGGATCACCCGGCGGCTGCTCAACTGCCGCTCGGTGGTGCGCACGAGCACGGCGATGGCCGTGCTCGAACTGGTTCCGGCCCGCACGGCACCGCTGCTGGATGCGATCGCCGGGCGTGGTTGAGGTGTCCATCCTGATCGACCCGCCGGTCTGGGCCGCGCATGGGCGCCGGTGGTCGCACCTGGTCAGCGACTCCTCGCTGGACGAGCTGCATGCGTTCGCCCGGGCCCTCGGCATCCCCGCCCGTGCCTTCGAGGGCGATCACTACGACCTGCCCGAGGAGCGCTACGCCGCCGTGGTCCATGCCGGGGCGATCCCGGTGACCAGCCGTGAGCTGCTCCGCCGGCTGAAGGCCTCGGGCCTGCGCCGGTCCAAGCGGCGCGGGGAGAGGGTGCTCGCCTCGGCCGTCGCCGAGCGCGGTGGCGTGCGGGTTCGGCTCGACACCCTGAGCTCCCCACACCCGCCGATCGGGGCGGTCACGGTGGTGCATCTTGTGGTGCGTCGTCGTCACGAGGTGCTCGCCCTGCCCGACGGCGTGGGGTTCCTGCTGCCGTGCACGCAGACGGAGGGTGACACCGTGCCGGAGGCCGGACGGCGATTGATCGGCCGAGTCCTCCCCGCGCCGGCTCCGGGGGGCGAGCCGATCGCGCTGGCGCAGCTGGGCTTCGTACGCGCCGTCGCCCTGCCGGAGGGACCCGCCACCGCGTTCGAGGTGGTGCTGCACGGGACCCTGCCCCCCGGCGACGACGATCACGGCGTCTCGGGCCGGGCTGAGTGGGTCAGTGCGCACGACGCTGCCGCGCTGCTGCCGCTTCCCCTGGCCCCTCTGCTCCGCCCGTGAGGCCTCGTCACGGCGTGCGACGCACACCCAGCCGGTCGAGCTCGGCGGCCAGGTTCGCCCGCGCGGCCGCTTCCCAGAGCCGCGCTCCGCGGGGCGTCCGGAACAGCTGCGGCCGATCGAGCAGTGCGGTGAGGACGGCGCCGCGGCCGACGGCGAAGGCGGCGTCGGGGACGTGGGCGTACTCGGCCCGGACGGCGCGGGCGTACGCCGCGTAGACCTCCGCCGGGGCGCCCAGGATCGCCAGGTCGGCATCGACGAGCAGGGCGGCGCCGGCGTCGCCGTCCGCCACGACATGGTCGGCGGTCACCAGGACCAGCCGGGCCACCTCGTCGGCGAGGGCTGCCGGTGACCCGAGCTCGGCGAGCACCTGCCGGGCGAGGTGGGCGCTGGCCTGCTCGTCGGCTCCTGGGCGGCCGTCGTGGACGGCGTCGTGGAACCAGGCTGCCAACCGGGTGGAAGCCGGCGCGGGATCAGGAGCCGTGAGCAGATCGAGCCCGTCGAGCACGGCGCGCAGATGGCGCAGATCGTGATAGCGACGGTGCGGCTCGGACCACCGCTCGAGCAGCCGATGACCTTGGGCCGCAGCGTGTTCCGGGACTGCCGGGCAGTCGGCATCGGTCAACGCCTCGGCCCAGGCAGTGGCCAGTCCCTCGATCACGTCGTGCGCCCGGCGTCGAGCAGGTGGAGCAGCAGTCGGGCCAGCTCGGCCTGGTCCGCCGGGGAGAGCGGCGCGAAGAACTCCTCCGCCCCGGCCGAGCGGGCCTCCTCGATCCGGCCCACCAGCGCACGGCCGTCGGGGGTGGCCCGCACGCTGGTGGCCCGCCGGTCGTCCGGATCGCTCACCCGCTCGACCAGGGCGCGCTGCTCGAGCGCGTCGATCACATCCGTCGCCGAGCGGGGAGCGATCCGCAGCTCCTCGGCGACCTTGCCCGGCCGCACCGCGCCGTCCCGCACGATCAGCCGCAGCGCGCGGGCATGGTGCGGGGCGATCCCGTGCGGCTGCAGCTGGGCGGCCCAGTGATGGCGCAGGGCCCGGGTCGCCGCCGGGAGGAGGTCACCGAGCTGGGCGTCGGGCGATGGAGGCGTATGCCGGTGTGCGGGGCGGCTCACCCGGGGAATGCTACCCGGGTCGACGGGGTTGGCTCATAGTGAGGTAACCTCAGTATGAGGTTCGAACGAGAGGAGAGGATGCCTGATGGCGGACATCTCTCAGCCGTCCCCCGGCCGCGGCGGTGGCCCCGGCGGCGGCCGTGGCCCGATGCGGATCGATCCGCAGGACCGGGCCCAGCTCGCCGAGGCGCCGGTGCCGTTCCGCCGGGTCGCGGCGCTGTTCGCCCCGCACCGCACCCAGGTCGGCGTGGTCACCGTGCTGATCGTGGCCACGTCCGTGATCGGCATGGCCCAGCCGTTCCTGGTCCGGGAGGTGATCGACGAGGCGATTCCCCGCCAGAACGTCACCCTGCTGCTGTGGGCCGTGGCGGCGATGCTCACGGTGACCGTGGTCACCCAACTGCTCGGCGTCGTCCAGACCTGGATCTCCACCACCATGGGCCAGCAGGTGATGCACGCCTTGCGCACCGACGTGTTCGCCCACCTGCAGCGCCAGTCGGTCGGCTTCTTCACCCGGACCCGGGGCGGCGAGATCCAGTCCCGGATCATCCAGGACATCTCGGCGATGCAGTCGGTGGTCACCTCGACCGCGACCTCGATCGCCTCGAACCTGACCACCGCCGTTGCCACCGCGGTCGCGATGGTGGCGCTGAGTTGGCGGCTCAGCCTGCTGTCGCTGCTGGTGATCCCGCCGGCGATCTGGCTGACCCGACGGGTCGCCCTGGTGCGTCGCGAGGTCACCGCCCAGCGCCAGCGCGCCCTGGCCGACCTGCACACCCAGGTGGAGGAGGGTCTGTCGGTCAGCGGCATCCGGCTGGCCAAGACCCTGGGCACCACCGGGGCGGATGCCCACCGGTTCACCGGCATCTCCGAGCGGCTGATCGACCTGGAGCTGCGCTCGCAGCTCGCCGGCCGGTGGCGGATGGCCACCATGCAGATGGTCTTCGCGGCCATCCCGGCGCTGATCTACCTGGCCGCCGGGCTGCCCGCGACCTCGGGCGGAATGACCATCGGCACCCTGATCGCCTTCACCACCCTGCAGGCCGGCATCTTCCGCCCGTTGATGGGGCTGCTCAACGTCGGCGCCCAGTGGGTGAGCTCGATGGCGTTGTTCAGCCGGATCTTCGACTACCTCGACCTGGTGCCCGAGGTTCCCGCCCCCACCCACCCGGTCCCGTTCGACGTCCGCTCGGCCCGGGGCGAGGTGCGCTTCGAGAACGTGACCCTGCGCTACCCGGGCAGCCCGGTCGACGCCGTCCACGCGGTCGACCTGACCATCCCGGCCGGCACCACGCTCGCCGTGGTCGGGCACACCGGCTCGGGCAAGAGCACGCTGGCCTCGTTGCTGCCCCGGTTGCAGGATCCGACCGCGGGCCGGGTCAGCATCGACGGGGTCGATCTGCGGGACCTGTCCGCGCAGACCCTGGCCGAACTCGTCGGCGTGGTCTCCCAGGAGACCTATCTGCAGCACGCCTCGATCCGGGAGAACCTGATGCTGGCCAGGCCCGATGCGTCCGAGGCCGATCTGTGGCAGGCCCTGGCGGCGGCTCAGGTCGGCGGACGTCGTGGCGGCGCTGCCCGACGGCCTGGACACGGTGGTCGGCGCCCGCGGCCATCGGTTCTCCGGAGGGGAGCAGCAGCGGCTGGCGATCGCCCGCACCCTTCTGCGCAACCCGAGGATCCTGGTGCTGGACGAGGCGACCAGTGCGCTGGACAACGACACCGAACGTGCCCTGCAGCGTGCCCTGGACGCCCTGATCGCCGGCCGCACCACGCTCACCATCGCGCACCGGCTGTCCACGATCGAGGGCGCCGACCAGATCGTGGTGCTCGACGCCGGCCGAATGGTCGAGCGGGGCCGGCATCGGGACCTGATCGAGGCGGACGGCGCCTACGCCCGGCTCGCGGCGCAGCCGGACCAACTCGGTGACGAGTCGATCCGGCCGCTGCAGCCGATCGCCTGAACGAGACCCTCTGGCCCGGGCTCAGCCCGAGGTGGTGGGCCGGGCGGCGAGGGTGACCTGGACCTCCCGGCTGCTGCCGTCACGCACCACGGTGAGCGTGACCGTGGTGTCTGGCTTCAGCTCACGCACCCGGGCCACCAGCGAGTCCGCGCCGTCCAGGGCCTGGCCGTTGACCGCGACGACGGCGTCCCGCGCCTGCAGACCGGCCCTGGCCGCCGGGGTGCCCGAGGACACCGAGCCGATCACCGCCGCCTGGCGCTGGGCGCCGTCCACGGTCACGGTGCCGTCCTCGAGTGCGACGCCGAGGTAGGCGTGCTGCACGCTGCCCTTGCTGATCAGCTGGGCGGCAACCTCTTTCGCCGCATTGGAGGGGATGGCGAAGCCGAGCCCGATGCTGCCGGCCTGCCCCCCGGCGGAGGCCCCGAGCGAGGCGATCGAGGAGGTGATGCCGACCACCCGGCCGGAGGAGTCGACCAGGGCGCCGCCGCTGTTGCCCGGGTTGATCGCGGCGTCGGTCTGGATGGCGTTGGTCACCACGGGTTCGCCGCTCGAGCCCGACCCGGGTGCCTGCTGCGAGGTTCCGGTGGTCACCGGGCGGTTGACCGCGCTGACGATTCCCGTGGTCACCGTGTCGGACAGGCCCAGCGGGTTGCCGATCGCCATCACCTGCTGGCCCACCGACACGGCGGCGGAGTCACCGAAGGTGGCGGCCACCAGACCGGACGGCGGCGAGTCGAGTTTGAGGACGGCGAGGTCGGTCGACGGGTCGGCCCCGACGATCGTGGCCCGGTAGGTCCGTCCGTCGGAGAGCACCACCGAGATGGTGCCCCCTCCGGCGGCCTCGGCCACGACGTGGTTGTTCGTGAGCACGCGGCCGGAGGTGTCCAGCACGACACCGGACCCCTCTCCGCTGCCTCCGGCTCCGGTGACCCGCACCGAGACCACGCTCGGCTCGACCGCGGCGGCCACCCTGACCCAGTCCGGGGTGGCGCCGCTCGTCGTGGTGACCGGGGCCGAGGCCGCCGGCGAGGGCGCGGCGGACGCCGAGGACACTGCAGCGGGGGACGACGTGGACTCCTGATCGAGGGCGGTGACCAGCCCGGCAGTGAGCAGGCTCGACAGCGCCGCGGCGCCGGCGCCGACGGCGACCACCCCGGTCCAGCCCGGGCGGCGGGCTGAGCGGGTGGTGGGGCGGCGGGCCGGCTCCGGCTCCGGCCCGGTCGGGAGTGCCGGAGGAGTCAGGTACTCCGGGGACGACGTGGGGGGCGGGAGGATCTGTGTCATGGCTCCAGCACACGCCGGCTGGCTGAAGCATGGCTTGGCGCCGGCTGAGAGCTTGCTGTGAATCAGGTACGAGCGCCCTCGGGGGTGCTCCGGGCGCCGCCGGCTGCGTCGTCCGGGGCCCCGGTCTCGACCAGAACGCCGGCATCGGCGGGCGAGGAGGTGTCGACCAGCCGGACCACGCCGTCCTCACCGATCGCGGTGTCCTCGAACTTGACCAGCGTGATCCGGTGGTTGTCCATCTCGAGCACCGTGAGCCGGGCCCCGTCGAGCATGACCGAGGTCCCGACGTCGGGCACGCTGCCGAACTCCTTGTAGAACAGGCCGCCCAGGGTGACGTAGTCGTCGTCCTCGGAGAACGGGAAGCTGAGCAGCGTGGCCAGGTCGGAGACCCGCATCGAGGCATCGATCTCGTACTGGCTGCCGACGAGCTTGCGCACCCTGCGGGCCTGCCGGGTGAACTCGTCCTCGTAGTCGCCGACGATCTCCTCGAGAATGTCCTCGAGGGTGATGATGCCCTCGGTGCCGCCGTACTCGTCGATCACGATCGCCATCTGGTGGCGGGTGCGCTTGAAGTCCTTCAACAGATCACTCTGCAGCTTGCTGTTGGGCACGATGAACGGCGGCTTGGCGAACAGCTTCACCGGCCGCTGGCTGACGTCGTCGTGGGGATCGTCGCTTCCCTCGGCCATGACCGTCAGCAGTTCCTTGATCGCCACCACGCCAGTGATCCGGTCCAGGCTCTTGTCGTACACCGGGAAGCGGGCGTGCGGGATGTCTCGGAAGAAGCGCAGCGCGGTGGCCAGGGTCTCGTGCTCGGCGAGCGCGCGGATCTGCGTCCGCGGGATCATCGCCTCCCGCACGGTGTGCTCGTCGAGCCGGAAGACGCCGCGGATCATCTCGGTCTCCTCCGGGGCCAGCGTGCCGTCCTTCTCGCTCGCGGAGAGGATCATGCGGATCTCTTCCACCGACATCGTGAAGTGGCTCTCGCCGTGGCCCTCGAGGTTGCCCTGCCCCACCATCTTGAGCAGCAGGTCCGAGGCCGCCTTCATCACGTAGATGAGCGGACGGAAGGTGAGGTAGAGGATGTTGATCGACCCGCCGACGGCCATGCTCAGCTGCGCGGCCTTGTGGAACGCGAGCACCTTCGGGGCGAGTTCTCCCGCGACGACGTGCACGAAGGAGACCGCGACGAACGCGAAGATGTAGGAGACGGTGTGGGCGATGCCGTCCAGCCGCTCGTGCGTGCCGAACTGTGAGAACAGGGACACGAACCAGGGGTCGGACACCTCGCTCAGCGTCTCCATGCCGACGGCGCCGAGGCCCAGGGAGACCAGGGTGATGCCCACCTGGGTCACCGAGTAGAAGCGTTCCGGCTCCTCGTGCAGCTTCTGCACCCGGGCGGCGCGCTTGTCGCCGTCCTCGGCCAGCTGCCGGATCCGGCTGCGCCGGGCCGAGGAGATGGCGATCTCCGAGCCCACGAAGAACGCGTTGCCGGCGATGAAGACCAGGATCAACGCCAAGCGGTAGTAGAGCGGCATGTCTTCCACCGAGCTCACCTCCGGTGACTGCGACAGTCGCCGGTACCGGCGTCACGCGGAAGTGTACGAGCCAGCTCCACCAGGTAACAGGGACGTGACCTAGGACCTTTTGCCAGGTGAACACCCGGTGTTCGCGGGCAGGCCGGCCCGGTCGAGGGTCCGGCGCGTCGATCAGAGGGTGCTGACCACCTCGGCGGCGGCCCTCGCGTGGCGCGCCGGGACCAGCACCTCGTAGCGCGGCTCAGCACCGAACCGGCTGGTGAGTTCGTGGGTCAGCAGCGGCACCTGGGCGTCCTCGAAGCACTCGGCGACGAGCGGGAGGGAGGCCCGGGCCACATCGCCTACCGAGACCAGGCGGTCGGGGTCGGCCGCGGGGAGGACTCCGTCGAGCAGGCGTCCCCAGAGTGTGCGCTGCTCATGGTGGCGGGCTCGAGCCGAGGCGGGGGCGGACATCGCTGCTCCTGAGGGGCGGTGGTGTGGTCCAAGGAGCGGTCGTCGGGGTCTCCGCCCACGCTCCTTGGCACCGTTTACATCCTGTCATGTGATGACGGTTCTGTCGGCGGGCAAAGGCCCTGGTGAAAGCCGAAGTGAGCGGAATCACCGCGGGCCGGCGGGGAGGCTGACCGAGAACGTGGCTCCACCGCCAGGGGTCTCGCGCACCAACACCTGGCCGCCGTGCGAGCTGACCACTGCCTCGACGATCGACAGGCCCAGGCCTGACCCGCCGCCCGCCCCGCGACGGCGCGACGGGTCGGCGCGGTAGAACCGCTCGAACACCTTCGCTGCATGGTCGGGGTCGAGTCCCGGTCCGTGGTCGCGCACCTCCAGCACGGCGCGCGCGTCTCCGTTGCGCCGGTCCACTCCGACCGCCACCTCGATCGGGGTCCCGGCCGGCGTGTGCCGCACGGCGTTGCCGAGCAGGTTGGCCACCACCTGGCGCAGCCGGTCCTCGTCGCCCACGGTCGGGGCGGGGGCCGGCCCACCGGTCGGCTGCCCGTCGTCCGGCGCACCGAGGCCGACCAGGCGAACGGTGCGCCCGGCGTCCAGGCCGCGCACGTCGTGCACGGCGTCGCCGGCCAGCACGGCGAGGTCGACCGGTTCGCTGCGGGTCGGGCGCTGTTCGTCGAGGCGGGCGAGCAGCAGCAGGTCCTCGACCAGCCCGCCCATCCGCTTCGCCTCGTCCTCGATCCTCTGCAGGGTGCGGGGTACCTCCTCAGCAGGCACGGCCCCCTGCCGGTACAGCTCGGCGAACCCGCGGATGGAGGCCAGCGGGGTGCGTAGCTCGTGCGAGGCGTCGGCGGCGAACCGTCGGGTGCGGGCCTCGGAGGCCTCGCGGGCCCGGAAGGCGCCCTCGATCTGGGTGAGCATGCCGTTCAGGGACGACGTCAGGCGGCCGACCTCGGTGCTCTCAGGCCGTTCGGGGATGCGCTGGGAGAGGTCGCCGGCGGCGATCGCGGCCGCGGTGACCTCGACCTCGCGCAGGGGGATGAATCCGCGCCGGATCGCCAGCCAGCCGAGCAGGCCCGAGGTGGCCAGGGCGGCGGCGCCGATCAGCAGCATCAGCAGGCGCAGCTGGGTGACCGCTGCGTCGACCTCGGACAGGCTTTGCAGGATGGTCACCGAGGCGCCGATCTCGCCGCTGCCGGTGCTGTCGCGGACCGCGGCCGGGAAGGTGGTGGCGCGCCAGCGGGTGCCGTCGCCGGCGCGGACGGCGTAGGCCTGGTCGACGAGCTCCTCGGCCCGGGCGCTGGTCACTGCGGGGAAGGTCGGCAGCTTCTCGTCCTGGGAGCGGGTGTAGCCAGAGACCGGGGCGAGCGGTGGGCGCCCGTCGATGCTCACCTGCACGATGAACGGTGAGGGGAAGCGGCGGCGGCCGGGATCGATGCAGGGCGTTCAGGAAGCCCTCGTCGGTGCTCGCGTTGTGGGCGGTGGCGATCAGCTGGGTGTCCATCTGGCCCACCAGGAACCGGCTCAGGACCCGCTGCACGCCGTAACCCGTTGCGGCCAGGGCGGTCAGCAGGAGCGCCAGGACGATGCCGACCAGCCGGGCGCGCAGCGGCACGGCGTTCCACCGGGCGACGGCTCGCTGCATGCGGGTCAGCCTTCCGGGGGCAGGCGCAGCACGTACCCGACACCGCGCTTGGTGTGGATCAGGGCCGGCTCGTCGGCGTCGACCTTGCGGCGCAGGTAGGAGATGTAGGACTCCACGATCCCGGCCTCGCCGTTGAAGTCGTAGTCCCAGACGTGGTCGAGGATCTGGGCCTTGGACAGCACCCGGTTGGGGTTCAGCATCAGGTAGCGCAGCAGCTTGAACTCGGTGGGGGAGAGTTCGATCAGTCGGCTCCCTCGACGCACCTCGTGCGAGTCCTCGTCGAGCTCGAGGTCGTGGAACACCAGCCGCCCGGTGTCCGGGCCGGCCCCGGAACCGGTGCGCCGGAGCACCGCCCGGATGCGGGCCACGACCTCCTCGAGGCTGAACGGTTTGGTGACGTAGTCGTCGCCGCCGACGGTGAGCCCCTGCACCTTGTCGGCGGTGTCGTCGCGCGCGGTCAGGAAGAGCACCGGTACCTCGCGGCCCCGCTCGCGCAGCTTGCGGGTGACGGTGAAGCCATCGAGGTCGGGCAGCATCACATCGAGCACGACCAGGTCGGGGCGATGCAGTTCGGCGAGTTTGAGTGCCTCGGCGCCGTCGGCGGCCGGGAAGACCTCGAAGCCGGCGAAGCGCAGGCTCGCGGTGAGCAGTTCGCGGATGCTGGGCTCGTCGTCGACGACGAGCAGCCGTGCCTCAGGAGCCGTGGTGGTCACCCCTTCATTCTGCCCACCCAACCTGGGAGCCCCCTGTACGTCACCTGCGAGTCCCCGCCCCCTGAAACCTGCATGAGCAGGTGTCACGGGGTGGTCACGTGGCCGGTGGGGGAGACGACGAGCCAGGTGTAGTCGGTCAGGGTGCGCAGCCAGTCGACGCAACCGGGGCCTCGGGCGAACGCTGCGGTGGCGTAGACGTCGGCCCACATCAACGACGGGCCGATCACGCTCACCGAGGCCAGGGCCTCGGCCGGGCGGCCGGTGTCCGGAGCGATGATGTGGGTGCCTCGGGCCGCCGTCCCGGACGTCGCCACACCCCCGGTGCGCAGTTCGAACGAGGCCAGCACCGCCTGCCGGTCGAGGGGGTTCTCGATCGCCAGCCTCCAGGGCTCGGTGTCGGCCCGCCCGCACGAGACCGCGATGTCGCCGCCGGCGTTGACCAGCACGTCGGCGTCCGGCAGCGCCTCGGCCAGCCGCACACAGGCACGCTGCACGGCCCACCCCTTGACCAGCCCGGTCGGGTCGAACAGGTGCCCGCCGGCGCCGTCCGGAAGGTCGGCGTCGAACCAGCCCTGCGTGAGGTCCTTCGCCCGCTCGCACAGCCGGACGACGTCACGCACCTCCTGGCCGCACGCCTCCAGGCCCAGCTCGCCGCGCCGCAGCCGGCTGATCTGGCTGTCGGCCTTCCAGGTGCTGAACACCTCGTCGACGGTGCGCAGCTGGGCGAAGGCCTGTGCGACCGGATGATCCGCCGCGGTCAGGTCGGGGTCGGGCACCTCGGGGCCGCGCACGTGGATGCTGATCGGCATCCCCATGATCTGCTCGACCCAGGCTCGCTTGGCGTGCTCCATCGGACTACAGGCCCGCCTTGTCCAGCGCCGACTGCAGCGACGCCTTGTACCCGTCGCTGGTCACCGTGGCGCCGGAGACGCTGTCGAAGTCGGCACTCTGATGCTCCACGGTCGCCTGATTGAGGATCGGCACCGCATGGGTGTTGATCGCGATGTCGTGCCGGTTCTCCATCGGCACCTGCAGCACGTCGGCCGAGATGACCTTCTTGTTCCTGACCACGATCTTGACCTGGACCGGGCCCCACTCAGTGCCCACCGTGCGGCCGGCGTAGGTCTTCGTGGTCAGCGTCGCCTTCTTCGTGGTGGCGCTGGGCGTGGGCTTGGCCGTCGTGGCGCTCGGGGTCGCCGTGGGCTCCTCACTCGGTTCGCCGGTCGGGGTCGGATCGGCGGACGGCGCCTCGATCGTGGGCTCCGGCGCCTCAGCCTCCTCGGACGGCGTGATCTCCGCGGCCTGCCCGAGCTCGGTGTCGGCCAGCGCGGTCGAGGTCTCGTTGCGGCTGGTGTGATAGCTGAACAGCAGCACCAGGCCGCTGATCGTGGTCATCACCGCGATCGCGATGCGTCGCATCGGTGCTCGTCCCCGTTCTCCGCCGTCACCAGGCGAATCGTTCGATGTGGATGCGCCGGCGGGGCACACCGCAGGCTCGGGCGGCGGCCGCGGCGGCGTCCATCCAGGCCTCCGCGCCGCACAGGTAGACATCGTTGTCGGCGATGTCGGGCACCAGTTGGCGCAGCGCGGTGGCGTCGTCCAGATGGGCCGCCGACTGGGGCAGCCAGCTGTGTCGCCCCGTCAGCCGGGGGCCGACCACGTAGAAGACGCGGGAGCCGTTGGTGGCGGCCAGCGCATCGAGCTCCGTGCGCAGCACGAGGTCCTCGGTGCTCGAGGCGCGATAGATCAGGGTGACCTCACCGGGCTCCTGCTCGAACTCCTCCAGCAGGGCACGCAGCGGGGTGATCCCGATTCCGGAGCCGATCAGGGTCACCTTGCGCTGGGTGCGGACCCCGGCATGCAGGCGGCCGTAGGGGCCCTCGACCAGGACCCGGCTCCCCGGGCGCAGCGTGGCCAGTGAGGCACTGCCGTCGCCGAGGGCCTTGACCGTGATCCGCATCCGGTCGCGGGTGGGCACGGCGGAGATCGAGTACGGGTGGCCTCTGGTCCAGCCCGAGCGGTCCCGGAAGCGCCAGGTCAGGAACTGCCCGGCGCTGGCGAGCCGGTCCAGGCGGCGTCCGCGCACGATCACCGACACCACACCCGGCCCCTCGGCCACGACCTGCTCGACCTGCATCCGGGCCGCGCGGCTGCGCCACAGCGGGACCGCCACCCGCCAGATCAGGACGGCGCCCAGCGCCGCCGCGTACAGCGACCACCAGTAGAGCCGGGCGAGCGGCGAGTGGGTGAAGTCGGCGCCGGTCCACACCTCGTGCGGGATCGACAGGCCCACCCCGAGGTAGGCGTACAGGTGCAGCAGGTGCCAGGACTCGTAGCGCAGCTTCGCCCGCGCACGCTTGATCGACGTCCAGGACACCAGCATGATCAGCGCGGTGGCCGCGGTGGCCAGCAGCATGCCCGGGTAGTTGACGACGAAGTCCCAGGTCTGGGCGATCAGGTTGACGTCGTCGACGGCCGCGTATCCGCCGATCATGAGCACCAGGTGGACGGCGAGCAGGTTGACCGAGGCGAAGCCGACCCACCGGTGCCGGTGAGCCAGTTCGTCCTGGCCGTAGGCGCGCTCGACCATCGGGATCCGGGCCATCAGGAGCACCTGGATCAGCAGCAGGTCGGCCGAGAGCAGGCCGGACAGGCGGCCCAGGCTGACCATCGCCGTGCCGATGCCGCCGAGCTCCTGCAGCCCGCCGTTGCTCACCCACAGGGCGACCACGACCAGCAGGCTCGCCCAGGTGAGCCCGCCCACGACGTCGCGCCACCAGTGCGGCACGTGCGATCGGTGCTCGGTCAGGGGGCGTGGACGGCGGTCCTGGCGCGGGGAAGGAGGCCCGGAGCGCGTGCCGTCGGGAAGCATGACGGCGGTCATTCAACCCTCCGATGCGCTCGCGGGGACGAGCAGGCTCGTCCAGGTCCGCCATCTACTGTCGGTCATGAATCTGTGAGAAACCTGGGTAACGGTCGAATAGGGGCCGAACGCCCGATTCGTCAGGGCTCGGGATCGGTGATCGGCCCGGGCTGCTGGAGCACCTCGTCGGCGTCCAGGATCCGGTAGGCGTAGCCCTGCTCGGCGAGGAAGCGCTGCCGGTGGGCGGCGAAGTCCTGGTCCAGGGTGTCCCGGGCGACGATGGCGTAGAACCGGGCCCCGCGCCCGTCGGCCTTCGGCCGCAGGATCCGGCCCAGGCGCTGCGCCTCCTCCTGGCGGGAGCCGAAGGATCCGGAGACCTGGATCGCCACGCTCGCCTCGGGCAGGTCGACCGAGAAGTTGGCCACCTTGCTCACCACCAGCACCGGGATCTCGCCCGTTCGGAAGGCCGCGAACAGCCGCTGCCGCTCCTTCACCGTGGTGGCGCCGGTGATCACCGGGACGTCGAGCCGCTCGGCCAGCTCGTCGAGCTGATCCAGGTACTGCCCGATCACCAGGGTCGGCTCGCCCGCGTGCCGGGCGATCAGGGCCTCGACCACCCGCGACTTCTCCAGCGCCGTGGAGCAGAGCCGGTAGCGCTCCTCCGGCTCGGCGGTGGCGTAGAGCAGCCGGTCGCGCTCGGGCAGGGTGACCCGCACCTCGACGCAGTCGGCGGGGGCGATGTAGCCCTGAGCCTCGATGTCCTTCCACGGGGCGTCGTAGCGCTTGGGCCCGATCAGGGAGAACACGTCGCCCTCGCGCCCGTCCTCGCGCACCAGGGTCGCGGTGAGGCCGAGCCGGCGCCGGGCCTGCAGATCGGCCGTCATCCGGAAGATCGGGGCCGGCAGCAGGTGTACCTCGTCGTAGATCACCAGGCCCCAGTCCCGCGCGTCGAACAGCTCGAGGTGGCTGTAGACGCCCTTCCGCTTCGTCGTCATCACCTGATAGGTGGCGATGGTGACCGGTCGGATCTCCTTGCGGGCACCGGAGTACTCGCCGATCTCGTCCTCGGTGAGGTGAGTGCGGTGCAGCAGTTCGTCGCGCCACTGCCGGGCGGCGACCGTGTTGGTGACCAGGATCAGCGTGGTCGCCGCGGCCCGTGCCATCGCGGCCGCGCCGACGATGGTCTTGCCCGCACCGCAGGGCAGGACGACGACGCCCGAGCCGCCGTGCCAGAACCCGTCGACCGCCTCCAGCTGGTACGGGCGCATCGTCCAGCCGTCCTGCCGCAGCGTGATCGGGTGCGCCTCGCCGTCCACGTACCCGGCCAGGTCCTCGGCCGGCCAGCCCAGCTTGAGCAACACCTGCTTGAGATGCCCGCGCTCGCTCGGGTGGACCGCGACGTGCTCGGTATCGATCCGCTCCCCGACCAGCGGGGTCACCTTCCGGCTGCGCAGCACCTCCTCGAGCACCGGCACGTCGAGGCCGCGCAACACCAGCCCGTGGGTGGGGTGGCTCATCAGCTGGAGCCGACCGAAGCGGTCCATGGTCTCGGCGACGTCGACCAGGAGCGCGTGCGGCACCGGGTAGCGGGAGTACTCCAGCAGCACGTGCACGACCTGCTCGGCATCGTGCCCGGCGGCCCGGGCGTTCCACAGCCCGAGCGGGGTGAGCCGGTAGGTGTGCACGTGCTCGGGGGCCCGTTCCAGCTCGGCGAACGGAGCGATCGCCTGTCGGCAGGCGACGGCGCGCTCGTGGTCGACCTCGAGCAGCAGCGTCTTGTCGCTCTGCACGATCAGCGGGCCGTCGGTCATGGTTCGACCCTAAGCGACAGGGGTGACAGCGGTGACCCGGGAGATGGGGATGGTGCGCACGCTGGCGGTCTGCCGGTCGAAGGCGCTGACCCTGCCGCCGTCCACCTGCAGCGGCTCGACCAGGCGCTGTGCGGCCACGCCGTCGCTGTCCACGTAACCGACCCAGACGGGGCTGCGCCGGTTCGCGGCCTGCCGCAGCAGGGCCAGCAGGGTGGCCACCTCGATCGGAGACGCCGGCGGGAGAGGCGGTGACGTGGACGTCGCGCCGGGCGCGCTGGAGGTGGAGGGCGCGTGGCGGCGCGGGCGGCGCGGTCGCGGCATCGGTCAGCCGCAGCGCGGACGCCGCTGACAGCAGCGCGGCAGGGCTGGGCGTGGGCGCCGTCGGGCGCAGCGGTCGGGGGCGGCTGCGGGGGCCGGTGCGATAGGCCGTCGACTGCGGCAGCACGACGGCGCCGTCCGTCGACTCTGCAGCGGGGGACAGGCCCATCGATCGAAGCACCTGCAGCACCACCTCGGGCGCGGCCTGCGCCGCGAGCACGGTCGGGGCGAGCCGGCGCAGGCGCAGGGGCTCGGCCCGGCGGTCGGCGATCAGCTCGGAGAGCGCCGACTCGTCGTCCGAGCGCAGGAACGCCGCAGCGGTGCCGACCCGCAGCAGCCCGTGCCGGCGGGCCGCATCGGTGATCAGGTACTCCAGGGGCTGCGGCACCGGGGTGCGCGAGTGCTCCCTCAGCCAGGCCACGAGATCGTCGGCGGTGCGCCCGGCGTCCAGGGCGCGGCGGATGGAGCTGGGCGTGAACCGGAAGACGGTGGCACCGCCGCGGCTCTCGACGTCCGCGGCGAGCTCCAGATCGCCCGCCAGTTCCGGCTCCAGCGGCCCCGGGGCGATCGCGGTGAGGTCGGCCTGCAGCAGGATGTGGTCCACCGGCTCGGGCAGGGCGGTCTCCAGCAGGTCCGCCGCGCGGGCGGGGTCACCCTCGAGCAGCGGGCGGGCGCAGGGGGCCAGCGCGCCGGCGCCGGTCACGCCCAGCCAGGCGGCCTCGGCGAGCGCCGCGTCCAGCAGCGCGGCACGGAGCGGGCCCACCCTGCGCGGCGCCGTCCAGTCCAGAAGTGCTTGCAGGGCAACAGGTGTCACGACAGCGTCGGGTGCCTCGCCGGCTAGGGTGACGAGAGCCCAGCGGCGCACCTCGGGCGCGGCGGCGCGGTCCAGGTCGTGGCCGAGGACGGCGCGCGCGGCGTCCTTCGCGTCGCGGGTGCCGACCAGGGACGGACAACGGGTGGTGTCGAGCCAGGCCTCGGCGAGCCGGGCCCAGCGCGAGCCGGTGCCGCGGGCGAGCCAAGCGTCGTAGGCAGGGGTGGGCGCCCAGCGTGGTTCGAGCTCCCCGTCGTCGCCGACCAGGCCCGCGGCGTAGGCGAGCTCGATCAGCATGGCGGCGGTCGGCTCGTCGATCTCGAGGGCGAGCGCGGTGCGCCTGAGCTCTCGCACGCCGAGTCCTCCGGCACGCAGGACAGGGACCCGGGTGCTGCCCCACAGGGTGCCGAGCGCCTCCACCAGACGGACCGCCTCGGCGGCAGCCGCTGCGGCGCTCGCCTGGACGGCGCGCCCCGGAACGGGCGCGAGGTCGGGAGGCCGGACCTGCGGCGCGCGGTGCACGCGGGCCTCGCGCAGGGCGAGCGCGACCTCGCGGGGGAGCAGCACGTGGCCGGCGTCGGCCACGCCGAGCAGGCCCCGGGCGAGCAGCCATTCGACCGGGGCGGTGCTGGCGGCGTCGACCTCGCGGTCGGCGTGGGCGAACTGGCCGATCGGCGGGCCCCAGGTGAGCCGGTCCAGCACCTCGCGGGCGGCGTCGGGCACCTGGGCGAGCAGGGGCGCCAGGGCCGCCTGGTCGCGCAGCCGGTCGGCCAGTTCGGGGCTGCGCCGCCGCAGGGTGTCCTCGAGGGTCGGACCGAGCCCGGCCGGGTAGGGGCCGAGGGCATCCCGCACTGCACGCACCAGGTACAGGCGCCGTGGAGATCCCCAGACCAGAGCCAGGTCGCGCAGCCGCTGCAGCACGGCGGCGGCCGAGGTCCCCCAGGCGGCGGTGACCTGCCCCGGCGTGGCGGGCTCGGGCAGCACCGCGAGGATCTCCACCACCTGCAGCTCGGGGGCGCTGAGGGCGTCCACGGCCCGCTGCACACTGCTTCGGGAGGCCGCGCGCGCAGCCAGGGTGGTCAGATCGGCGGGCAACGGGACGGCCAGATCGGGCCGGGACCGCAGAAGAGCCGCCAGCGCAGCGTCGTCCCAGGACCGCAACGCGTCGGCGAGGCTGCGCGGAGTGTCGTGGGTCGGTGGCATCCGACCAACGCTACGCCGCTCGTCGGCAGGTGGTGACCACGGCCGGTACGGTGCGCGAATGCGAGTCGGAATGATCGTGCTGCCTCAGCGGCGTTGGGCGGAGCAGCAGGGCATGTGGCGGGCAGTCGAGGAGTACGGCTTCGACCATGCCTGGACCTATGACCACCTGACCTGGGATCCCTACGTCGGCCTGCCCTGGGGTGCGACCATCCCGACCCTGGTCGCGGCGGCCACGGTGACCTCCCGGATCCCGCTCGGTACCTGGGTGGCCTCACCCAACTACCGGCACCCGGTGCCGTTCGCCCGCGAACTGGCCGGACTGGACGACGTCAGCGGCGGTCGGGCGGTGCTCGGCATCGGTGCGGGTGGCACGGGTGCCGACGCGGTGGTCCTCGGCGACCCGCTCATGTCCCCCAGCGAGCGCGCGGGCAGGCTCGAGGAGTTCGTCGAGCTGCTCGACCGGGTGCTCACCCAGCCACTCACTTCCCACGCCGGGGCGCACTATCGGGCGATCGACGCCGAGACCACGCTGCCTTGTGTGCAGCAGCCCCGGATCCCGTTCGTGGTGGCGGCCAACGGCCCGCGGATGATGCGCCTGGCTGTGGGCTTCGGCGCCGGCTGGGCGACCACCGGCGCGCCCGAGGTGCCCCGCGGGAACACCGACGACGAGCTCTGGTGGCGCGGGATCGCCACGGTCGCCGCGCGGTTCGAGCAGGTGTTGGCACAGACCGGCCGGGCGCCTGACTCGATCGACCGGATGCTCTCGGTCGACGCGGCACCGACGTTCTCACTGGTCTCGCTCGAGAAGTTCCGCGACACCGTGGGTCGGGCCCGCGAGCTCGGTTTCACCGACGTGGTGGTGCACTGGCCGGTGCCGGGCGCTCCCCGCTACGACGCCCCGGAATCCATGGTCGAGGCGCTGGCCGCGGAGCTGGACTCGATGCGAGCCGGCTGAGACCGCCGGAAGGCCTGATGAGGTGCCGCTCCGGCGAGTTGGGATCGGCTCGGCCCAATCAGTAGGGTCTGGCGTCGAATGCAGTGGGTCGCCCGCGCGGCCGCCCGGCTCCACGGGCGGGGCGCCAGGCCAGGCCGACGAGGAGAACCAGGATGGCTCGAGCCCGCAGCGCGGCGGGACCGCAGAGCAGCACCGTCAGTATCGGTCTGCTCTCCGACAAGGCCTGGCCCGGACTGCTGTCCGCTCGCTCGGTCTCGCTCGAGGCCCCGGCCATCGCCAGTGACCTCGACCGGTACTACGTGACCGTTGCGGCACAGGGCAAGACCCGGTGCATCGACGGGCGGCACGACCCCCAGCTGGACGAGTCGGCGCTGGGGCCGCAGGTGCCGGGCGGTGCGCCGGGCGCGGCGCTGGCCTACCGGCTCGGGGTCGACAAGGACGACCTGACCCGGGGGACGTTCACCGGCGACGCCGAGATGATGATCGAGTCGTATCTGCGGCTGGGGCTGTCACCGGGCGGGCATCGCGACGACAACGGCGACGGGGACAACGTCGGGTGCGGCGCGATCGACGGGCTGCACTCGGTCCTGGAGTGCATGATCAACCCGGAGCTGGTGGAGGACCACAAGCGGCTGGTACGCACGATCATGGACACCGACTTCAACCGCGATCACTACCTGCGGGTGCTCGGGGCCGGGCTGGTCCTGCGGAGCCGGTCGGCGGCGTACTTCCAGGGGCGGGGGGAGATCCTCGACCTGTTGGCGCGCAAGGCCCCGAACAGCGTGTCGGTGCTCGAGGGCCAGCACCACGAGGCGCTCCTCGTGGTGAACCTGGTGCCGGCAACGACGTTGTCCTCCAACCGGTTCGCGATGGATCACAGCGGAGCCCAGGCCTTCGGGTACGACCTGTGGCGCTCGCGGCAACTGGCACAGATGTTGTTTCCGATGCCCTCGCAGCAACTCGACCGAGAGCGGTTCATCCACGCTCGCGTGATGCTGACCATCGCCACCCTGATGGCTCTCACCGATGGGTCGCTCGGAGTGCTCCTGCGCCTGCCGCGCTGAGGTGGTGGTGAGTTCACCACCGTCTCAGGTGGTGAACTCACCACCACCTCAGCCGAAGAGGCCGGGTGGGCAGCGCGGGCAGCGGACCAGAGCGCCGGTCCAGCCGCGCAGTCCCAGCAGGGCGGCGGTCTCGGCCGCGACGCTGCACGGGTCACCGGTGACCTCGGTCCAGCCGAAACGCAGGGTCACCCAGCCCTCGAGGGTGTGGGCGTTGTCCCGCCCCCGGTCCCTGAACGCGCCCTCCTCCACGTGGCCGATCCGGCCGTCGAACTCGATCAGCACGCCGAACTCCGCGACCGCCGCGTCGACGATCCGGCCACGCGAGCCCACCCGGTGCTGCAGGCGCGTGATCGGCAGGCCGTGCGGGCGGATCACCTCGGTGAGCGCGCGGTGCTCCAGGTGGGAGGTGGCGCCGGCCTGCACGTCCTCGAGGATCTCCAGCACCAGTGCCCGCCGGCGCAGCGTCGACCGGGCCTGGAGCCTGCGCCGGATGCGCTCCGGGTTGGTCAGCCGTCGCTGGCAGGCGCGGGTCAGCCAGGTCACCACCTCGGTGCTGGTGGCACCCGCGCACAGATCGAGCACCGTGTCCTCGATGCGGGTGCGTGCCGGCTCGCGCGAGGTCGACGACAACCGGACGCCAGGTCGCTCCCGGACGAAGTAGTACCCCGGATGCCGGCTGATCTTGCGTTCGGGAACCAGGATCGTGACCTCCTTCAGCTCGGACCAGTCGGCCAGCCCGTCCAGGGCGGCGGCGGCCCGCCCGCCCGCACGGGCACCGCGCCCTCCGAGCAGGACCCCGCCCCAGACCCGTGCGGTCCAGGAGGGCTCGACGAACGAGGAGGAGACCAGGTAGACACCTCTGGCCAATCGCGGCCACGGCGCACTCAGCCCGTCGACTGTTCTCGGACTCAGGCCCATTCCGATCAGTTGGCTGCGGGCGATCACGCCTGCCTGGCAGGCGGCGAGTGCGGCGATGTCCGGTGGGAGCCGGCGGCGACTGTGCACCCGGTCGAGTGTGCGCGCGACGGCCCCTTACCTGCTGGATGGCCGACCGTACCTGTGGATAGACGCCGCCCAGGCAGAGGAGGTGGTGAGTTGACCACCTGAGACGGTGGTCAACTCACCACCTCCTCATTCGCCTTGCCCGACGAGTCGTCGCCAGGTACCTTGTGACGCATGGAACCGGGTGAGGCACGACAGGTGCTCCCGCAGCTGCGTCGCGGCGCGTTGGAGTACTGCGTGATCGCCCTCCTCCGCGAGAGCCCCCGGTACGGCTTCGACATCGTGCGCGAGCTCAGCGAGGCCGACGGTCTGCTCACCAGCGAAGGCACGATCTACCCCCTGCTCTCCCGGCTGCGCAAAGAGGGCCTGGTGACCACCACCTGGCAGGAGTCCGACACCGGGCCCCCGCGCCGCTACTACGCCCTGACCAGCGACGGCCGCACCGCGCTGGATCGTTTCGTCGAGGACTGGCGCCGCTTCCGCGACTCCGTCGATCGCGTGCTCGGGCTGGGCTCGGGGCAGCCCGGCACGCCGACGAAGTTGCCGCGAGTGGTGGCGGAGAGGAGAGACTGATGGTTGTGGGACTGGATCATCCGCTGGTCGCGGACTACCTCCGGCGGCTGGACGAAGCCGCGGCCTCGCTGTCAGCAGGGCGCCGCGGCGAGCTCGTGGAGGAGATCCGCGCGCACGTCGGTGAGGCGTTGGCCGCCATCGGGGACGACGAGCCGTCGGTGCGCGGCGTGCTGGACCGGCTCGGCCGGCCCGAGGACATCGTCGCCGCCGAGCGGGACAGCCTGGTCAGCGAGCCGATCCTCCCGCAGGCCCCGGCCGGGTCCCCGCCCTACGGTGAGCAGCCGGCGTGGGGGCCGCCGCCCGTGCCCCCTACTCCGCCGTACACCGCTCCGGTCAGGGTGTGGGGTCCGCTCGAGCTGGCGGCTGTCATCGGCCTGACCATCGGTTCGTTCGTGGTGCCGGTCTTCGGTCCGATCGTGGGCCTGGCCTGCGCCTGGGCATCGCAGCAGTGGGACCGGCGAGAGAAGATCATCGCCACGCTGTTGACCGCCCTGACCCCCCTGGTGATCGTGATGGCGGGGCTGTTCGTGTTCGCCGCTCGTTCGGACAGCGTCGTGGAGCAGGGTCCCGTGATCGTGGAAGATGGCCCTGCCGTGCAGGCGCCCCCGGCTCCGGAGGTGTCGCCGTGATGGCTGGTGTCGGGATTCTGGTCCTGCTGCTGGGGTTCATCGCCGTGTTCGGCTCGGTGATCGCCGGCATCTACCTGATGGTCGCGCTGAACCGTCGCACCACCCCGGGGGCCTAGAAGGTTCGGCCGACAACGGCCACGATGGGCGCAGACGCTCCTCGCCGCTCGTCGTAGCCATTGGGAGGCCGCCATGCTCTCCGTCCGTCCGCCCTCTTACGCCTCGGGGCCTGCCGCCACGGGCCTGCTGGGCGAGACCCTCGGCGCGAACTTCGAGCGCACGGTCGCCCGGCACGGCGACCGCGAGGCCCTCGTGGACATCGCCACCAGCCGGCGCTGGACCTACAACGAACTCGACGTCGAGGTCGACGAGGTCGCGCTCGGGCTGATGGGCAGGGGTGTCGGCAAGGGCGACCGGGTGGGCATCTGGGCACCGAACTGCGCCGAGTGGGTGATCGTGCAGTACGCCACCGCGAAGATCGGGGCGATCCTGGTCAACGTCAACCCCGCCTACCGCGCGCACGAACTGAGTTTCGTGATCCAGCAGTCCGGCATGCGGCTGCTGGTCAGCGCAGTCGAGCACCGCACCTCGAACTACCGGGCGATGGTGGAACAGGTCAGGCCCGCCTGCCCCCAGTTGCACGACGTGGTGTACATCGGCGAGGACTCCTGGTCGCAGCTGGTGCGCCGCGGCGGGGCCACCGATCATCACCAGCTCACCGAGCGCGCCACCACGCTGTCGTTCGACGACCCGATCAACCTGCAGTACACCAGCGGCACCACGGGCTTCCCCAAGGGTGCCACGCTGTCCCATCACAACATCCTGAACAACGGCTACTTCGTCACGGAGAGAATCGGTTTCACCCATGCGGATCGGCTCTGCATCCCGGTGCCGATGTACCACTGCTTCGGCATGGTGATGGGGGTGATCGGCGCCTTCTCGCACGGTGCCACGGTGATCTTCCCTGCGCCGGCCTTCGACCCCGAGGCGACCCTGCGCGCGATCGAGGCCGAGCGCGCGACAGCGCTGTACGGCGTCCCGACGATGTTCATCGCCGAACTGGGCCACCCCGAGTTCGCCAGCTTCGACCTGACCAGTCTGCGCACCGGCATCATGGCCGGCTCGCCCTGTCCGGTCGAGGTGATGAAGCGGGTCGTCTCGGAGATGCACATGGCCGAGGTGGCGATCGCCTACGGCATGACCGAGACCTCGCCGGTCTCGACCATGACCTCGATGGACGACGACCTCGACCGGCGCACCTCGACCGTCGGTACCGTGATGCCCCACGTCGAGGTGAAGATCGTCGACCCGGTGACCGGCATGGAGCTGCCGCGCAACACCCCCGGGGAGCTGTGCACGCGCGGCTACTCGGTGATGCTCGGCTACTGGCTGGAGCCGGAACGCACCGCCGAGGCGATCGACGCGGCCGGCTGGATGCACACCGGCGACCTGGCGGTGATGGACGACGAGGGCTACGTCAACATCTCGGGGCGGATCAAGGACATGGTGATCCGGGGTGGGGAGAACATCTACCCGCGCGAGATCGAGGAGTACCTCTACACCCACCCCGACATCGCCGACGTGCAGGTGATCGGGGTGCCGGACCAGCGTTACGGCGAGGAACTGATGGCCTGGGTGGTGCTCAAGCCCGGCCGGGAACCGCTCACCGCCGAGGGGCTCCGGGAGTTCTGCCAGGGGCAGCTGGCCCACTTCAAGATCCCCCGCTACGTGCACCTGGTGGAGACCTTCCCGATGACGATCAGCGGCAAGGTGCGCAAGGTCGAGATGCGCGAGGCCGCGGTGGGCTTGCTCGGGTTGGACGAGGCTGCGAAGATCCGCCACGCCTGAGTGAGGGCCGAGGCCGACGACGAGGGGCTGTGCGGCGTGGATGTGGTGAAGATCGTCCGCTACGTGTTCGGGGTCGTCGGCGCGGGCCTGCTGGTGGGGGCGCTGTTCGCCGTCCAGAACACCCGGTCCTTCGTCGGGGAGGCGGTCAGCGCTCAGGGGACGGTCGTGGATCTTGTCCAGTCCCGGTCCAGCTCCGACTCCGGCGATCGCTACACCTATGCCCCCGTCGTGCGTTTCGACACCGCGCAGGGCGAGACCGTCACGTTCACCAGCTCGGTCGCCAGCAGTCCGCCCAGCTACCGCGTCGGCGAGACCGTCGACCTGCTCTACTCCCCGACCGAGCCGAAGCGCGCACGGATCCGTGACTGGTTCTCGCTGTGGGGCGTCGCGACGATCCTCGGTTCTCTGGGGACGGTGTTCTCCGCCGTCAGCATCGGCCTGACCGTGATCGGCATCCGCAGTCGGCGTGCCCGCCGGCCGAGGGTCGAGCTGGCATCGCAGGGTGCGTTGGTGGAGGCCGACTTCCAGGGGGTGGAACCGTCAGACGGCCTGTCCGGCGAGGGCTATCGCATCGTGGCGCAGTGGTTGAACCCGGACACGCACGAGCTCTACCTGTTCCGGAGCGAGGACATCCCGTTCGACCCGACACGGCACATCACCAGCGACAAGATCAAGGTCTACATCGCGCCGAACGACCCCACGCAGCACTACATGGACATCTCGTTCCTGCCCAGGATGGCCCGTTGAGGATCAGTCCTCTGTGCCGTACGGCGGGATCCCCAGCAGTTCGTCCCGTCTCTGCAGCAGCTGCGCCCGTCGCCAGTCCAGGTCGTTCTCCATCCGGGTGAGCCGGGCCAGCGCGTCGTCCACGGCCCGACGGGAATCCTCGATGCCGGCCCGCGCGGTGCGGATGCGCGCGTCGACCATGAGGTCGCTGAAGATGTTGTCGAACCAGGTGTCCATCGTGCCCAGGGTCTCGGAGACGTGGATGCCGCGGGGCGCCTCGATGCTGACGTCGGCCAGTTCGGTCCGGAACAGCCCCAACAGGAAGCGCGCACGGCCGATCTGGTCCGTGGCCGAATCGATCCGGTCGTGCTTGATCATCGAGGAGAGCATCCCGCCGCCCAGCCAGGTGTCGTAGCCGGACCAGGCGTGCGCCGTCGACAGCTCCTTGGCCGCCTCGGCGAGGCTGCCGGCCGCGCGCTG
The DNA here is from genome assembly GCA_963710915.1 of uncultured Actinomycetota bacterium. Classification (GTDB taxonomy): domain Bacteria; phylum Actinomycetota; class Actinomycetes; order Actinomycetales; family Kineosporiaceae; genus JADJPO01. The sequence continues at coordinate 109,080 of CAVQCD010000001.1, forward strand.
CCCGGCCAGGAGGGCCTGCGTGATCTCGACCCGACGCAGCGGCAGCTCGGCCAGGTCATCGGCGATGGCATCCAGCTCCGCCGTGTGCGGCCCACCGCGGAGCGCCACCGCCGTGGCGTAGCCGCGGACGACGCGCTCGTGCTGCGCGTCCACGTCGCCCAGGGCGTCGAGCTCGTGCGTCAGCCGCAGCCGCTCGTGGCGCAGGCGGTCCAGATCCTCCCGAGCCGTTCGGACGGCGTAGGCCGCCTTCTGCGCCTCGGCGCGCTCGCGGTCGAGCTCGCCCATCCGGGTGCCTCGGACCGCGGCGAGCAGTCGGGTGAGGGTGATCGACTCCAGGGCCTCCACATCGGCCGCCTCGTCGTGGAGCCGGGCGGATCGCCGGGCCAGCTCCGCCTCGGCCCCCACCTCAGCGGTGGTGAGTGTGCGCAGCCGGCGGCGCACCCGGTCCCGTTCGGCCCGCCGGGCCAGGCTGCGGTCGAGTTCGGTGCGATCGGGCCCCCAGCGGCTCATGAAGATCATTCAAGCACGCGGGGTACCAGCCTTCAGGGCGAGGCGGAGGGCCGGCAGGTGGGGCACAGGCCCCAGTAGGTGACCTCGGCCTCGTCGATCGAGTAGCCCCAGGAGTCGCTGGCCTCCAGGCACGGTACGGCGTCGGTGGCGCAGTCGATGTCGATGATCTCGCTGCAGGACCGGCAGATCAGGTGATGGTGGTTGTCGTGCACCCGGCTCTCGTAGCGCGCGGGTGAGCCGGCCGGTTCGATCCGGCGGAGCAGGCCGGCTCCGGTCAGGGCGTGCAGCACGTCGTAGATCGCCTGGGTGGACACCGCGCCGTGACGTTCACGGACGGCGCGAGCGATGGTGTCCGCGTCGGCGTGCGGATGCGCCCGAGCCTGGGCGAGCACCGCCTTGCGCGGCGCGGTGACCCGAAGACCGGCCGCGCGCAGCACCTGCTCGAGATCGGACGTCGACATGGTTCGAGCCAATCATCCGATCTGGAGTCGGTCAAGACAAGCTGCCCGGACGGCGCAGGGCGGGCGGCGGCATGGCGGGCGGACTGCGCGGACTAGGGTTCGGTCGTGGGCACCCTGGTGGTCGGCTTCGACCTGGACATGACGCTGGTCGACTCCGCCGCAGGCATCGCCGCCACGGTGCAGGCTGTGCTGGCCGAAAAGGGTCTGCTGGTCACCGCCGAGCAGGTGTGGTCGCTGAACGGGGTGCCGCTGGAGGACACCATGGCCGCGCTGGCCCCGGAGCTGGATCCGCTGCCGGTGACCGCGCGCTACCGCGAGCTCTACCCGAGCCTGGGGGTGCCGCGGACCCGGCTGCTGCCCGGCGCCGTCGAGGCGCTGGACGCCGTCCGCGCGCAGGGCGGCCGGGCGCTGATCGTGTCGACGAAGGTGGAGGCCGCCGTCCGGCTGGTGGTCGAGCAGGTGGGGCTGGCGGTGGACGAGGTGGCCGGCGGGCTGTTCGCCGAGGCCAAGGGTGGCTACCTGCGTGAGGTCGGAGCGCAGATCTATGTCGGCGATCACCCCGGCGACGTGCGGGCGGCCCGGGTGGCCGGAGCGCGCAGTGTGGCGGTGGCCACCGGGCCGCACACGCAGGAGCAGTTGCGGGCCGCGGGGGCGGACGTCGTCCTGCCCGACCTGCTCTCCTTCCCGGATTGGCTGCGCGACGTCACATAACTCACCCGACAGCGCGGGGCACGCACGGTTAGGCTTGCGCCGACCAGGCCGCACCCTGTGGGTACGACCCCCGACGTTTCGAAGGAACTGACGTGCCCACTGGCAAGGTGAAGTGGTTCGACGCCGCGAAGGGCTTCGGCTTCCTGGCCAACGACGACGGCGGCGAGGTGTTCGTGCACGCCTCGGCGCTGCCGACGGGGACCGAGACGCTCAAGCCGGGGGCACGCGTGGAGTTCGGGGTCGCGCAGGGTAAGCGTGGGCTGCAGGCGTTGTCGCTGCGCCTGCTCGACCCGCTCCCGTCGGTGGCCAAGGCCACGCGCAAGCCTGCGGAGGACATGACGGTCATCATCGAGGACCTGATCAAGCTGCTGGACAACATCTCCAACGGCATGCGCCGCGGCCGCTACCCCGACAAGTCGCATGCCCACAAGGTGGCCAGCGTGCTGCGCGCCGTCGCCGACGACATCGAAGCCTGAGACCTGACAGAGTCTCAGGGGGTGCGTAGTTGGCGGGCCAGACCGGCGACGGTGGCTGCGGCGGCTGCGGCGGTGAGCAGGGTGGCGATGCCCAGGCCCCACGCGCCGGACAGCGGTAGGGCGAGGCCGATGGCACCGCCGATCATCCAGCCCAGCTGCAGCACGGTCTCCGAGCGGGAGAAGGCCGAGGTGCGGACGGCGTCCGGCACCTCGTCCTGGATCAGCGCGTCGAGGCACAACTTGCCCAGCGCCTGGCCCAGCCCGGCGAACAGCGCGACCACGAGGATGGGCAGCATCCCGTAGTCCAGGGCCGACCACAGGGTGACCAGGGTCAGCGCGACCAGCAGCCCTGCGATCACCGCCTCGGGGCGACGCCGGCGCACGAGTGCGCCCAGTGCGGTGCCGATCCCGCCGCCGACTGCGGCCACCGCCACCACCAGCCCCACTGCGGTGGTGGCCTCGATCCCGGGCAGCGGGTCGGTGCGCAGGCGGAAAGCCAGGAACAGGGTGAGGAACCCGGTGAAGGCCCGCAGGGAGGCGTTGCCGCGCAGGCCGATCACCGCCCGCCCTCCCATCCGCAGGATCGGCGTGCGCCGGGGTCGGGCCTCGCCCCCCGCGTCGGCGGCGTCGCCGTCGGGGCCGTCGTCGTCCGGGCCGTCCGAGTCCACGCGTGAGGTGAGCATCAGGGTGAGCGCGATCCCGGCCACGAACAGCACGAAGGCCAGCCGTAGGGTCCACTCCGGGCCGGCCCAGCGGGTCAGTCCCACCCCGAGCGGCCCACCGATGGTCATCGCCACCACGCCCGCTGCCGACATGCGGGCGTTCGCGCCGAGCAGTTCCGCCCCGTCCGGCAGTACCCGGGGCAGGGCCGCCGCCCGGATCACCAGGTAGGCCTTCTGGCAGACCAGGAACCCGAACGCGGCGGGGTAGAGCGAGAACGCCGCGTCGCCGTCCGCCAGAGCACTCGCCATCACCCAGGCCAGCCAGCCGCGGGCCCCCATGGTGACCCCGAGCGCGATCCGCCGGCCGCGACGCACCCGGTCGAGCAGCGGCCCGATCACCGGGGCCAGGAGCACGAACGGCACCATGGTGACCAGCAGCGAGGTCGCCACCCGGGTCCGCGCCTGTTCGGTGGGCACGGCGAAGAAGATGGTGCTGGCCAGCGAGGTGACCACCAGGGCGTCGGCGGCCGAGCCCACCAGGTGCAGCTCGAGCATCCGGGCCAGGCCCGATTCGCCGGCCCCGCCGGCGTGCGTGGTGCGCCGGACGGCGCGCCCCGAGGCACGCCCCGCGCGCGCCACGGCGGAGCCGCCACGCCGGACGGCGTCGGCGGCCGCGCGCCGAGGCGGACCCGGCGTCGCGCTCGGCGGGGTGTGCATGAGCCCATCCTGCCGCGACTGGCCCGGTTGGGGGACTCCGGCACCGGCGCGATGGGGGACAATCAACAGGTGCCGATGAGCCTCGACGACGAGACCGTGACCTCCGACGACTCCGCTGCGGCGTCCGGGCAGGCCGATGCGCCCGCCGTGGCGGCGTTGACCGCCCCGCCGCCGCTGCCTGTGCTGACCGCTCCGGCGGCCCAGCCGGCCCTGGCGGCGGCCCCGGTTCGGCCCGCGTTGGCGGCTCCCCGGGCCGTGGCGCCGGACGCCGTGTGCGCCAACGCGGTGACCCTCGCCCGCCAGGCGGCGATCGACGTCGCCGGTACCGGCCATGTCGGTGACCACCTCGAGGTGCAGGCGGACGGCGAGCGGATCGTCACCCACTACTTCGGCTGCCTGTCCAAGGGCTACCGGGGGTGGCGCTGGGCGGTCACCGTGGCCCGGGCCTCCCGGGCACGCTCGGCGACGGTCTGCGAGGTGGTGCTGCTGCCCGGGGCGGAGTCGGTGCTGGCGCCGGTCTGGCTGCCCTGGTCGGACCGGATCGCCCCGGGAGACCTCGGCCCTGCGGACCAGCTGGCCTACCGCCCCGACGACCCCTACCTGGAGCCGGGCTACCAGGCCACGGACGACGAGGACGCCGACCGGTTGGCGATCTGGGAGCTCGGCCTCGGCCGGCCCCGGGTTCTCTCGCCCCTTGGACGCACCGAGATCGCCCACCGCTGGTACGGCTCCGACCGGGGTCCGACCAGCGACGAGGCCGTGCACGCCGCCGCAGCCTGCTCCACGTGTGGGTACTTCCTGCCGTTGGCCGGCAACCTGCGCCTGGCGTTCGGGGTCTGTGGCAACGAGTGGTCGCCCTCGGATGCCCGCGTGGTGACCGTCGACCACGGCTGCGGCGCGCACAGCGAGACCGATGTGGAGCGGACGGAGGCCGAGACGCTGCCGCCGCCGATCCTGGACGAGACCGGGTACGAGGCCGTGGTGCTGCCGCCCAAGGAGGCCGGCGCCCCCGTCGTGGAGAGCGCCGAGCCGGTCGCCGAGCCGGTCGCCGAGCGGTCGCGGAGCCGGTCGCGGAGCCGGTCGCGGAGCCGGTCGCGGAGCAGAGCACGGAGCAGGAGACGGCGCCGTCGGAGTGATCGGCGAGGTCTTCGACACCGGCGCCATCCGGCAGCGGGTGCTCGCCGGCTGGGTGGCCGCCCCGGTGCGCTTCCGGGAGGACGCCAACGCCGAGGAGGACCACGCGCTCGGCGGGTACCGCGATCGGGTCCTGATCGAGCTGGCCCAGAACGCGGCGGACGCCGCGCGCCGGGCCGGGGTGCCGGGCCGGCTGCTGTTCGCCCTGCGCGAGCTGGACGGCGCCGGGGTGCTGGTGGCCGCCAACACCGGCGCGGCCCTCGACGCCGCAGGGGTGCAGGCCCTGGCCACCCTGCGGGCCTCGGCCAAGCGCCCCGACGGCGACGCCGGGCCGAGCGGGCGGGCCGGCGCGCCGGAGGCGCCTGAACCGGTGGGCCGGTTCGGCGTCGGATTCTCGGCAGTGCTCGCGGTGAGCGACGAGCCGGCGGTGCTCTCCCGCCACGGCGGCGTCCGGTTCTCCCGGGCCGACACCCGCGACCTGGTGCTGCATGCCGGCTCCGCCGATCTGACCGCCGAGCTGGCCCGTCGCGACGGCCATGTGCCGGCGCTCCGGCTGCCCTTCCCGGCCGACGGCGAGCCCCCGGAGGGCTACGACACCGCGGTCGTCCTGCCGCTTCGGGACGGTGCCGCCGACGACCTGGTGCGGCACCTGTTGGCCGAGGTCGACGACACCCTGCTGCTCGCCCTGCCCGGTCTGCGCGAGGTCCAGATCGAGGTGGACGGCGCCACGCGGTCCGTGTCCGATGTCGAGAGCCGCTGGTTCCTGTTGCGCCGCAACGGCTCTGCCGACGCGACCCAGTTCGCCGACCGGCCCACCGAGGAACGCGGTCGCACCGGCTGGTCGCTGGCCTGGGCCCTGCCGCGCAGCTCCCGGACGGCGGTGCCGGGGGTGCTCCATGCGCCCACGCCGACCGACGAACCGTTGACCTGGCGGGCTCTGCTGATCGCCTCCTTCCCGCTGGAGGCCTCCCGCCGGCATGTGGCGCCGGGTCCGGCCACCGACACCGTGCTGTCCGCCGCGGCGTCCGCCTACGCCGACCTGGTGGCTGAGGTTCTCACTGGAGAACGCGGTGAGAACGATTGGAGAACAGAGGATCTCGTGCCGGTCGGGTTCCCGGCCGGGGCGCTCGACGGTGCCCTGCGTGAGGCGGCCGTTGCGGCGCTGCGCCGGACGCCGATCCTGCGCTCGGCGGAGGACGGCGCGCCGATCCGCCCTCGGGACGCCGTCGCCCTCGCGGCTCCTGCAGGCGCCGACGCAGCGGTGGTGACGGCGCTCGCGCCGTCCGTCGCCGGGCTGGTCCTGGCTCCCCGTCGGGCCCAGTCGGCGCTGGATTCCCTGGGGGTACAGAGGATCACGCTGTCCGAGCTGATCGAGCAGTTGCCGGTCGGCCGATCGCCGGCGGCGTGGCGCGGGCTGTACGACGCCTTCACCGACCTCGCGGTCGACCCGCTGACCCGGGAGGCATTGGCTGCGATCCCGGTGCCGCTGGCCGACGGGCGGGTGGTGCGCGGCGTCCGTGGCGCAGTCTTGATCGATCACGACGGTACCGGCGGCGACGAGGTGGGCGCGGCGTTGGCGCTGCTGGGGGTGCGCGCCGTCCATCCCGCGGCCGCCCATCCGTTGCTGGAACGCCTTGGTGCCCCATCGATATCTCTGCGCACCGTACTGGTGCTGCCAGAGCTTCAGGCAGCCGTGGAGGCCAGCCTGGAGGACCGCGAGGACGGGCAGACCGAGCGCATCGACGCGGTGCTCACCCTGGTGTCCGCAGCGATCGGGGCGGGAGAGCCGCCGAGCGAGGACCTGCCCTGGCGGGGGCGGCTCGCCCTGATCGACGCGGAGGGCGAGATCGCTCCTGCCGGCGAGCTGGTGCTGCCCGGATCACCGGCCGCCGCCCTGCTCGAGGAGGAGACGGTGGCCCCGGTGGCGGCCGCCCTGCTCGACCGTTGGGGTGTCGCGGTGCTGGGTGCGGTCGGCGTCCTCGGTGATCTCGCCCTGGTGCGGGCCGGTGATCTGCCGCTGGACGGGGCGGAGCCGCCCGACGCGCTGGCCGATCTGCCGGACGTCGCCGACTGGGTCGACGCCGTCCTGGCCCTGGTCGGCGAGGACGCGCTGGAGGTGACGGCGCACGATGTGGTCGCCGTCCGGGACCTCGACGCGGTGCGTGAATCCGCCTGGCCCGAGGTGCTGGCCCTGCTCGCCGGGCGCCCCGAGTTGCGGGAGGCCGTGGTCCGCCCGGTGCGGGTGACCGCCACGACGGACGCCGGGCAGCGCAGCGTCGAGGCGCCGTCCTGGACCGCCTGGTGGCTGGGTCAGGAGCTCTTCGACGGTCGTCGCTGGGCGGACGCCGACGCGGACGGCACGCTGGACGCCCTGCTGGGCACCGAGCCCCCGCTCGTGGCCGGGCTCGATCCGGCCCTGCGTCGTGCCCTGGGCGGGGTGACCTCCATCGCCGACCTCGACCTCGGTGCGCTCGGTGGCCTGCTGGAGGCGCTCGCCGACCCGAAGCTCGAGCTGGACCTGGCCGCCCTGCTGCGGATCTGGCGCGACCTGGCCTGCGTGGCGGACTCCGTCGGGGTGGCCGGTGCCGACGTGGCTGCGCCGCCCCGGGTGCGTGCCGTGCGCGACGGAATGGTGGTCGTGGTGGACACCGAGGACGCCGTCGTGGTGGATCACCCGGCCTGGCTGCAGCGAGGCGATCTGGGCGCCGCAGTGGTGGTTGCGTCGGCGCTCGCTCCCGACCTGGCGGACCTGCTCGATCTGCCGCTGGCCGGCGATGACGGGGCCGGCCGGGTCGCGGCGCAGGACTGCCGGGTCACCGAGGTGCCCGGCGTCGTCCGCAGGCTGCTGCCCGGCGCTCCACGGGTGTGGTGCGAGCACGAGGAGCTGAGAGTGGACGGGGTGGAGGTGTCCTGGTGGGTGGACGGGCACGGCCCGGATGCACGCGTGCACGCTGCCACCCTGGAGGGTCTGGCCCGCGGGTTGGCCTGGGTGGCCGGCGCCTGGCATCTGCGCTACTCGGTGAGTGCTGCGCTCGACGGGACGGTGCCCGTGCACGAGATCCTGCTCGACGATGCCCTCTGACGCTGCCGCCCGCCGGCCTCGGGCGAAGTAGATTGCGGGCATGCAGCTGAGCAGTGAGCGAGAGATCGCCGCGCCGATCGAGACGGTCTGGGCGTTGACCGAGGACATCGAGTCGTGGCCGCAGCTGACCCCCACGATGATCCGGGTGCAGCGCCTCGACACCGGTCCGTTGCGGGTCGGCAGCCGGGCCCGGGTCACCCAGCCGCGGCAGCGGCCCGGCGTCTGGGAGGTGACCGAGCTCCAGGCGCCCACCCTGTTCGTCTGGCGCAGAGCGGTTCTCGGTATGACGATGATCGCCACGCATCGGCTGGACCAGACCCGCAGGGGTGCCGCAACACCCTCCTGGTGGAGGTCGCCGGTCGGGGGTCCTCGCTGTTCTCGGCCTTCACCTCCGGCCAGATCCAGGCAGCGATCGACACCGAGAACGACGGCTTCCGCGAGGTCGCGGAGCGGCTGGCCGCCTCAGGGGCGTGATCTGACGCGGATCGCTACGGCGGCGGGGCCTGCAGGTCCCAGGCCCGGAACAGCACCGCGTGCGCAACCCCCATCGCCGGGCCCTGCGCCGCCGTGATCCCGGTGATCAGGGCGCGGGCCGGGGGGTGGCCGGGGATCGCTGCCAGGTACCCGCCGTGCGCCTCCAGCGAGGCGATCCCGCGCTCCAACGGCTCGCCGGTCACCTCGACCCCGTGCGTGGGTCGAGGGTCGCCGCCGATCAGCAGCCAGCGGGTGGAGTGCGGCCCCAGTCCCTCCGCGAGCAGGTCGGGGAAGACCCAGCGGTTGGCCGCATCCCGCACGGCGTCCAGAGCGGCCAGGCCGGCCACCCGGTGATCGGCCTGGTTCAGGCCGGCGACGAACTCCACCTCCCAGGACCCGATCAGGACGACATCGGGCCGGTGGCGGCGGATCGCGCGGGCGATGTCACGGCGCAGGCCGAGCCCGTACTCCAGCACGCCGTCCGGATGATCGAGGAAGTCCACCTGGTGCACCCCGACCGCATGGGACGCCGCGATCTGTTCACCCACGCGCAGTGTGGCGGTGTCCGCCGGTGACATCGAGTCGATCCCCGCTTCGCCGCGGGTCAGCAGCAGGTAGGCCACGTCGACGCCGCGTGCAGTCCAGACCGCCACGGCTGCCGAGGTGCCGTACTCGACGTCGTCCGGGTGGGCGACCACGCACAGCACGCGCTGGAAAGCGTTGTCCGGCAGGGCCGGCAGGAGGGCTGACGTCATCGGGGGAGTCTAGGCGCGATCGGCCGTGCCGCCACCGGGGCCGGATCGGACCAGGGCGGTTCAGCGGCCCTTGGTGCCCAGCCAGCGCACGCCGTAGACGCCGAGCGGCACGGCGACCACCGGCGTCCACACCCACCAGCCGCGGCCCTGGGCGTCCAGGCGGGAATGCATCAGCAGCGCGGCGACCAGCAACACCGCCCAGACCGCCGTCACGGCCCAGACGAATCCCCGCTCGTTGCTCACCAGAGGAGCAGGATCGGGCCGGCGCTCAGCCGATCGCACGTACAGGGGCATGGCGGCAGGCTACCTCGCGTCGCCACCGCCGGGAGTCAGCCGGCGGTGGCGACCAGCACGACCCGGCGGTTGAGGGCGTCCACCAGATCGCCGCTGCCCTCGGCGATCGGCCGGGTCGAGCCGTAGCCCTGCGCCGAGAGCTGGTCGGAGGGCACGCCGGCCTCGCGCAGCGCCTTCCGGACGGCGTCCGCGCGCTCCTGGCTCAGGGTGAGGTTGGACTCGGCGATCCCGCTGGCGTCGGTGTGGCCCTCGACCTGCACCGACACCGCCGGATGGGCCCGCAGCAGTGCCGCGGCAGCCGCGATCACCGGGCGGGAGACGCGCGTGAGGCGCGTGGAGCGGGTGGCGAACGTGATCGCCGGCAGGGCACTGAGTTGCGCGGCCACCTGGGCGTCGTCGGCCGCTCCGCCGGTGCTGACGGTCATGGTGTCGGTCAGCGCCGCGGCGTCCGCACCGAGAGCCGCCTGTGCGGCCTGCCGGACGGCCTCCCGGACACCCTCGCCCGGGATGGCCCCGGTGACGGTCATCCGTCCCGTGCGCAGTGACACCGCCCCGGCCCGGGTCTGCGGGCCCAGGGCGAGCAGCACCTGCGCGAACCCGTCGAGCCCGTAGCCGCCCGAGTCCGAGTCGACCGACAGCTCGTCCTCGACCCGATCCGCGTCGAAGCCGGCGGCCACCGCGGACACCAGGCGCGCGCGCGTGGCCTGTGAGGGAACGCTGCCGAAGAGCACCACCTTGCCCGCGTCCACCGTGGCGCCGACCGCGGCCAGGTCCTCCAACGCGGCGGGGGCAGCCGAGACGGGCTGGGCGGCAACGGAAGCCGAGGGGGGTGAGGACGGCGTGGCAGTGGGCAGACTCGCCGACGCGGGAGCCGTCACCGGCACCACGATCGTGCGGACGGCGTAGACACCCGGCACCCCGCGGACGATCCGGGTCACTTTGGCGATCTGGGCAGGGTCGTTGGGCACCCCCGAGAGATCGATGTCGCGCCCGTGGACGCTGACCGTGACGTCCGGGAAACCGGACTCCTCCAGGGCCTGCACGGTCGTCGTCCGAAGCCGGTTCTGCACCGTGGGCAGGACCAGGAGGAACTGGCCGGCGGCGGCGGCGCCGAGCCCCACCACAGTGATCAGAGCCACCGTCACCGGGAGGGGGCGGGATCGTCGCAGGTGCAGGGTGCCGTTGCGGAGGGCGTAGTGCACCGGGGGAGGATCGAGCGATGCCATGCGGTCAGGCGCCCTCGCGGCCGACCATCAGGCCCCCGGCCAGCGTGGCTGCGCCGTCCGCGTCGCCCTGCAGCAGGAGCGCGGCCTGGACCGACCAGGTGCCCAGGGTGGGCGGAAGGCTCAGCCCGGCGTCGGTCAGGATGCTGCGCAGTTCCTCGTCGCGGACGGCGGCGAGCTGGGTGTAGTTGGCCACGCCGGCTTCCCGCAGGGACGCCGCCACGGCGGCACCGATCCCGACGATGCGTTCCAGGTCGTCCTCGGCGACCGGACCGACGGTGGTCCAGGACGGACCGCTGTTGTGGGCGACAGTGCGGAACGCCGCTCCGGGGCCGGTCCGGGTCGCCGGCATGGCGATCGGCTGGGTCGGCTCAGTGGTGTCGGCCGGTCCGGCCGGCTCAGGTTCGTGCTCGGCGTCGGGATCGGACGGTGGCTCGGCCGGTGGCGGATCCAGTGCGACGTCGGGCTCATCGGCGGCCAGTCCCTGCGGAGGAGTGGCGGCCCGCTGAGCCGTGGCCTCCTCGGCGAGTTCGGCGGCCCTGGCCGACCAGAAGGCGATCCCGGGGGCGGAACGGATCCGGTTCACCCGCAGGGCACGGCGCAGATGGTCCTCGGGAGCGTTGGCCACGGCGAAGAAGGAGCCGAGGCCTTCGGCGGCGAGCGCCATGGCCATCGCCTCGGTGACGCCGTCGATGCGGGTCAGGTCGTCGATCAGGGCGGGGTCGGAGGTGTCTGCCTCGGACAGGTCCACCTCGGACGGATCGGCCTCGTTCACGTCGACCTCTTCGCTGTCGGTGGGGTGGATGGAGTCGGGTGAGTCGGTGACTTCGCTGAGGGGCGGTCCGGCGTCGTCCTGATCGGAGCCCGTCTCTGCCTCAGGCTCGGCCTCGACCTCAGCCTCGAAGTCGGCCTCGAAGTCGGCCTCAGCCGTGAACTCGGCCTCGAACTCCGCCTGAGCGCCTGCGTCTGCTGCCGGCGAGGGGAGGAAGTCCGCGGTGATCGGGATCGGCATGGTCTCGACCGGCATCGTGTCCACCGAGCCTGCCTGAAGGGGCAGGGACTGCATGGCGCTGTCGGTCAGTACTGGAAGTGCCTCGGTCACACCGTCGTCCACACTGAACCCGCCGTCGGGCATGACCACCGGGCCGGAGGCGACGACCTGGGGCTGCCAGTACCGGTCGAGCAGGTCCGCCGGTTCGCGCGGATGCACGTCGGTGAGCTCGACCGGCAGGGCGGGCAGGAGCGGCGCCGTCTCGACGGGTGGCGGGGAGGCGGCCTCGGGACCGTCGACGGGGGTCCACTGGCGTGCCCAGATCAACCATCCCACGCCCAGCCCCACCACGAAGGCCAGCGACAGCATCAGGACGGAATGCAGCGCGAACCAGGCCACGCGTCCTCCCTCAGCTGTCAGCCATGCAGGTCGGCAGGGCGGCGATCGGCAGAACTGCCGTGCCGACGACTAGTCAACACCGTGAGGGTGACCGACGGTATCTGAACATGACAAGTGGGCCGAGCTCGGACCACAGAACGCTACGGTGCGTCACGCCTGTGTCTTGAGAGTGAGCAAAGCCGTGAGGCGGGCCACCGGAGAAGCCCCGGCGCCCGCCTCACAGAGGTGTCTAGCGAGTCGCTACAGCACGACGAACTGCACCCGGCGGTTGGCCGCCCGGTTGGCGTCGGAGCTGTTGACCACCTTGGGCTTGCTCTCGCCGTACCCGATGTAGGACATCCGGTCGTGGGAGATGCCGAGGCCGTGCAGGGTGTGGCGCACGTTCTCGGCCCGCGCAGTGCTCAGGCGCAGGTTCTTCGCGGCGTCGCCCACGTCGTCGGTGTGGCCCTCGATCCGCACCTTGATCGCCGGGTTGGCCTTGAGGATCGCGGCGGCCTGTTGCACCGCGCGCAACCCCGCCGGCGTGAGCTTGGCGCTGCCCGTCTGGAACGTGACCTGCGGCAGCGCATTGAGCTGAGCCTGGGCGCCTGTCGGTCCGGCCGGGCTCGGGGCTGCGGTGCCTGCGCCGACCGTGAGCTGGGAGGTCACCTTGCCGGTGTCGCCGCCGGTCACGGCTGGGGCGGCAGCCTCGGCGGCCGCCTTCGCGGCGGCGTCCGCCACCGAGCCGGTCAGGGTGAGCTGACCGGAGTCGAGCGCGGCGGTGGCTGCGCTGCCCTTGCCCAGCGCGCCGACGAGGGTGCCGAACTCCGCCAGGCCGGACGCCGAGACCCCGTCGTCGATGGTCAGTTGGTTGACCACATTGCCCTCGCCGAAGACGCCGGTCGCCGAGGCCACCAGAGCGTCCATGGCCGCTTGCGTGGGCACCTTTCCGGTCAGGGTGACCTTGCCTCCGGTGCTGACGGCGGTGACCGCGGGCGGCAGGGCCCCCGAGGTACTCGCCACGGAAGGGCTGGCGTCTGCGGAGGGGGACGCCTCGGCGGACGGTGATGCCTCGGCGGCCGCCGACGGGCTGGCCTCGACGGACGCGGCGGGCGACGGGGTCGCCGTTCCCGTACCGGCCGCGGACCCGCCGAAGTCGGCCTTGACCACGCGGACGCCGTCCAGAGCCTCGATCTTGGAGACCAGGGTCTGGGCGTCGACGCCGGCGGGCAGCGAGCCCTTCAGCGTGCCGTCGCGGCCGGTGAAGGAGATCTCGGCCCCGGTCGCCCCGGCGTCGGCGATGACCGCCTGGGCCCGGCTGGTCAGGTTGTCCTCGATGCTGTGCCGCACCGGGATGTCGTGGCCCAGCCCGAGTCCGAGCAGGCCCAGACCGCCGATCACCCACGGAAGCGCCCCGGCGGGGCGGCGCTCCCAGAAGTAGGTGGTGGTCGTCGTGGTCGTCGTGGTTGTGGTCTCCCGGGAGGATTCCTGGGTGGTCATCAGGCCCTCCGGCCGATGTCCCGGCCACCGACGAGCTGCTCCGTGAGCTTCAGGAAGCCCTCCTCGTCGCCGTCGGCGAGCAGGCGCGCCTGGCGGGCCCAGGTGGGCAGGCTCGGAGCGAAGCGCAGACCGGCCGCCTCGAGCGCGGACTGCAGCTTCGCGACGTCGGAGGTCGCAAGGTTCTCGAACGTGGTGATCCCGGCGGCGCGCAGGGCAGCGCCGATGCGCGGGCCGATGCCCTCGACCCGCTCCAGGTCGTCGTCCTCGCCTCGCCCTCGCTCGCCGCGGCCGCTGCCACGGCGGCACCCTCGCCGGCGTCGGCTCCGTTGGCGCCGACCTCGCTGGACGCGGTCTCGGCGGGAGCCGACTCGGCCGCAGTCTCGACCGCCTCGACCGCCTCAGCGGGCGCCGTCTCGGCAGGCGCGGCCTCGGTGGAGGAGGTGAGGCCGGAGATCTGCGCGGTGGCAGTCGCGTCGTCGCTGACATCGACGTCCGGGGTGTCGATCTCGTGCACGTCGAGCGCGTGGTGCTCCTCGTCCACGGCGACCGCCGGGGCGTCCACGTCGGCGATGTCGACGGACTCACTCGACTCCGCGACCGGCGCGGCGGCGGCCGCGTCGGTGAGGGCCTGCTGGTCCATCGCCCCGGTCTCGACGGCGGCTTCCCCACCGTCGGCGGCGGTGTCCTCGGCGTCCTCGGCAGTCACCGTGTCGGCTTGATCGGCAACGGCGCCCGTGGCGCCGGCCGCTGCCGCGCCGCGCTCGTCGAGCAGCCCGCGAAGCCGCGTGATCTCGGCGTCCTTGGTCGACAGCGTCTTGGTGTGGTCACGCGTGACCCGGGTGATCGCCTCGGACTCGGAGTGGTAGCGCTTGTGCCACGGACGGCGCCACAGCGCCCAGCCGAGCAGGAGACCGACAAGAAAGGACAGGATGATGATCAGCCAGGACTGACCGATGAACCAAGGCACTGGGGCCCTCCACGGACGGACGAACGACGCGGGCCGGGATGCCCGCGGCGCGAGCATTGCATGTGTCGACGCTCAGCGACGGTGATTCACTGATCCGTGCTGCGGAGCAGCCACCGCCGACGATCTTCACCGGTGTGCCCCTTGTTATCAAATCCGGGGGTTCAGGGGCAATTGCTCTGCGCCTCGTCCGGGCCGTGGCGAGGTCGGTCCGAACACTACTCGGCGTTCACCCTCCGACGCCCGGGTTCGCCCGATACCGTGAGCCCGCCTGCGGCCGAGCCGGTGCTGTCTCGGCCGACGTAGTCGCGACCCGGGACGGACCATGGCCTCCTCTGCAACAGACCTCGAGACACAGCCTGGCGGCGGCGCTCTCGACCGCTACTTCCAGATCAGCCAACGCGGGTCGACCCTCGCCCGGGAGATGCGCGGCGGGCTGGTCACCTTCTTCACGATGGCCTACATCGTCGTCCTCAACCCGCTGATCATCGGCACCCAGGAGGACAGCACGGGTGCCCTGATCGGTGGCGGCGACATCGGGTCGTCCATCGCCAAGGTGGCGGCCGCGACGGCCCTGGCCGCCGGGGTACTCACCATCCTGATGGGGGTGGTGGCCAATTACCCACTGGCGCTGGCCACCGGGCTGGGGCTGAACGCCTTCGTCACCTTCGGCATCGCCAAACTGCCCGGCATGACCTGGGCGGACGCGATGGGCCTGGTCGTGCTGGAGGGCCTGATCATCCTGGTCCTGGTGCTCACCGGTCTGCGCACGGCGGTGTTCCTGGCCGTGCCGCCGTCGCTGAAGACCGCGATCAGCGTGGGCATCGGGCTGTTCATCGCCTTCATCGGGTTCGTCGACGCCGGCTTCGTGCGCCGCACGGGCGCCGGGCCGGTGCCGGTCGAGCTGGGCGTGGGTGGCGCGCTGCGCGGTTGGCCCACCGTCGTCTTCGTGGTCGGCCTGGTGATCATGGCTGCGCTGCTGGTGCGCACGGTGCGCGGTGCGCTGTTGATCGGCATCCTGGTCGCCACCGTGCTGGCCATGATCGTCGAGGGGATCGGGCACATCGGCCCCAGCGTGGCCGCCAACGGCGACGTGAACCCCACCGGCTGGAGCCTGAATGTTCCGGCGCTGCCGGACACCCTGGTCGCCGTCCCCGATCTGAGCCTGCTCGGTCAGTTCAGCCTGCTCGGGTCGTTCGAGGCGATCGGTGTCGCCGGCGCCGTCCTGCTGGTGTTCACCCTGATGCTGGCGGACTTCTTCGACACGATGGGCACGATGGTCGCGGTCGGCGCCGAGGGGGCCCTGCTGGACGCTGACGGCGTTCCGCCCAACGTCGACCGCATCCTGGTCGTCGACTCGATCGCCGCCGCCGCCGGTGGCGCGGCGTCGGTGTCGAGCAACACCTCCTACATCGAGTCCGCGGCGGGAGTCGCCGAGGGCGCCCGGACCGGGCTGGCCAGCATCGTCACCGGTGGTCTGTTCCTGATCGCGACCCTGTTCACGCCGCTGGTGAGCGTGGTGCCGCACGAGGCTGCGGCCCCGGCCCTGGTCGTGGTCGGCTTCGTGATGATGGTCCAGATCCGCTCGATCGACTGGGACAACGGTGAGGACGCTCTGCCGGCCTTCCTCACCATCGTGCTGATGCCGTTCTCGTACTCGATCACCGCGGGGATCGGTGCCGGCTTCGTCTCTTGGGTGCTGCTGAAGGTGATGCGGGGCAAGTTCTCGCAGATCCACCCGCTGATGTGGGTGACCTCGGCCCTGTTCGTCATCTACTTCGCGATCGAGCCGGTCAAGGGAATCCTCGGCGTCAGCTGACGTCTCCTGACCCGAGCGAGAGTGGTGAGCTCTCGGGGAACACGCTGGTGTGTCGCCCCGAGGACTCATCACTCTGGCGTGTGGGGCTGATTCAGCAGAGGCTCGACGCGCGCGATCTCCCGCTTCAGCGCGGCCTTCTTCGGCGGCTCGGCGTCCGGGAAGAGGGCCACCTCGACCCGGCCGGCCTTCGCCTCCCAGGTGCCCACGACGCCGTGAGCGGTGGCTACGACCGGGGAGATCCATCCGGCGGCCCGGCTGACCAGCGCCCGGTGGTGGCTCGGCACGAGGTGGGGGTCGGCGGTACCCGGGCCGAGCACGAACTGGTCGAAGGCAGGTAGTAGACGGACGACATCGCCAGGTCGTGTGGCGGTGAGGTCGTCGACGTCCTCAGCCCGGGCGTAGAGGGGCTCACCCTCGACCTCGACCGTCACGAGCGCGTCGTCCAGATCGGCGAACCAGCGGCGCAGCGTGGCCTTGGAGGTCGCTCCACGCAGCAGCCAGGCGTCGAAGGAGGCCGGCGAGGCCGGGCCGAACACGCCCAGGTAGGCGCTGATCGTATGCCGTGCGGCGGCCTCCACCTTCAGCAGCCCGGGCCAGGACGGCGCCGCCGCCTGCGGCCGGGTGAACGTGACCCTGGCCCCCTGCCCCGGAGTCCGGGAAGGTGGTCCCTGGGCGAGATGCCCTTGCCAGGCAAGCGGTTTCAGGGCTGTCGCCCAGGACGAGCCGAGCTGCTCGGCGAGGTGCTCGTCGCCGGTGTCCTCACGCACGTGGGCGACCAGCTCCTCGCGGGTGTGCGGGGCGTCGTCCGCCAGCAGCCCGGTCACCGATTCGGTGAGCCGGTCGACCTGGTCGAGGCTGAGGAAGGTCTTCTGCCACGACGGCTTGGCCCAGGTGCGGGCCGCCGCCACCAGCGACAGGTAGGCGGCGGCGTCCGCCGGGTCCAGCACATGCAGGGTGCCGCGCATCGCCCAGGTGCGCACCAGGGCACCGCGGGCGATCGCCTGGGCCAGGCTCTCCTGAGCCGCCGGGTCCTGATGCCGGACGGCGACCGCCAGCTCCGCCGCCGACATCACCTGAGCCTGCACGCCGCACAGCCGGCGGACGACGTCCTCGGTGGATCCGCCCGCGAACTGCCGTGCCAGGCGCCAGGTATGCACCTGCGCCCAGCTGAGCCTGGTCGTCGTGGTCATCCCTCCAGGGTGGCGCATCCGGAGGGGCCAGGGCGCCTGGGGTGGCCACCGGCGTCACCCTGGGAATGGCTCGGGGGGTCGCGCGCCTTGGCACCAGAGACGAGCCAGTGCGCCCCCGGCATGATCATCAGGAGGTCCGCCCACCCGTGAGCCCCACGTTCCGAGCCCTCAGCCATCGCAACTACCGGCTCTGGGCGGCGGGAGCGCTGGTCTCGAACTCGGGTACCTGGATGCAGCGCGTGGCGCAGGACTGGTTGGTGCTCACGGTGCTGACCTCCGACTCCGGGCTCGCGGTCGGGATCACCACCGGGCTGCAGTTCGCGCCGATGCTCCTGCTGGCCCCGGTGGCCGGAGTGGTGGCTGACCGGTACGACCGGCGGCGCCTGCTGATCGCGACCCAGGCCGCCTCGGGAGGGCTCGCGCTGATCCTCGGGCTGCTCGTGGTCAGCGGTGCTGCGCAGCTGTGGCAGGTCTTCGTGCTCGCCGGACTGCTCGGCGTGGTCAGTGCCCTCGACGCTCCGGCCAGGCAGGCGTTCGTGTCGCAGATGGTGCCCGAGGCCGACCTGCCGAATGCCGTGGGCCTGAACAGCGCCTCGTTCCACGGCGGGCGCCTGATCGGGCCGGGGTTGGCCGGTCTGCTGATCCACTGGCTGGGCACCGGTCCGGTGTTCCTGATCAATGCGGCGTCGTTCGGTGCGGTCCTGGTGGCGCTGAGCCGGATGCGCACCGAGGACCTGCTGGTGTCGCCACGGCCACGTGCCGGGCGCGGCGGGGTGCGGGCCGGGCTGGGCTATGTGCGGCGCCGACCCGATCTGATGATCACCATGGCCCTGGTCGGCGTGGTCGGCACGTTCGGGCTGAACTTCCAGCTGACGACGGCTCTGATGGCGCGGCTGGTGTTCGACAAGGGCGCGGGAGCGTACGGGCTGCTGGGTTCGGTGATGGCGATCGGGTCGCTGGCCGGTGCGTTGCTGGCCGCCCGTCGCGAGCACCCGACCCTGCGCCTGGTGGTGCTGGCCACCTCGGCCTTCGGCGTGAGCGCGATCATCGCGGGGCTGATGCCCTCCTACCTGACGTTCGCGGTGGCGCTGATCCCGGTGGGACTCTCGGCGCTGACCTTGATGACGGCGGCCAACACCAGCGTGCAACTGGCTACGGAGCCGGAGATGCGCGGCCGGGTGATGGCCCTGTACATCGCGATCTTCATGGGCGGCACGCCGATCGGTGCGCCGTTCATCGGCTGGATCGGGGAGACGTTCGGCGCGCGCTGGACCATCGTCGGCGGGGGCCTGATCTCGTTGCTGGCCGGCCTGCTGGCCCTGGCCTGGCTGTCGGTCCGCAGCCGACGGTCCCCACCTCCTGTGCCGGCCCCCGCCGAGCCCCCCGCCAGCCCCCCGTCGAGGCCCCGGCCCATCGGTGATCGCCGGTTGTCATGGGTTCCACCCCACGTGCTGGGGTGGAACCCATGACAACCAGCGATCACGTGGGGCCTGGCGTGCGGCACGCCTAGCCGATCAGGCGGTCGATCTCGGCGGCGGTGGGGATGGAGGGGACGGCGCCGGGCCTCGGTGGTGGCCAGGGCGCCGGCGGCGCAGGCCCGCCGCAGGGCGATCTCGGGGGCAGGGCGGCGGCCAGACCGGCCGCGAAGGCGCCGCAGAAGGCGTCGCCGGCCGCGGTGGTGTCGACCGGGGTGACCGGGAACGGGTCCAGCACGTGCTCGGTGCCGTCGGCCTCGACGGCGATCGCTCCCCGCGCGCCGAGGGTGATCACGACGCCGCGCGGCCCGCGGGTCTGCAGCCGCCGGGCCACGCTCAGGGCGGTCTCGGTGTCGTTCACCTGGACCGGCACACCGAGTACCAGCGATGCCTCGTGCTCGTTGGGGATCAGCCAGTCCACGTCGGCAAGCACGGCGTCGGGGAGGCCGGCGGCCGGCGCGGGATTCAACACGGTCACGGCTCCGCCGGCTCGACCGTGCCGCAGTGCGGCGGCCACGCCACTCAGCGGCGTCTCCAGCTGGCACAGCACCACCGCCGGGGTCCGCCCCACCAGTCTCGCGGTGACCCGGGTCTCGTCGAGGCGGTCGTTGGCACCGGCCACCACGATGATCCGATTGGTGGCCGAGGCATCGACACTGATCAGCGCCACGCCGCTGGGACCGTCCACCGGGTCCACGCCCTGCACGTCCACCCCGCCGCCTCGCGCCGCGTCGAGCAGGAAGGTGCCGAGGTCGTCCTGCCCGACACAGCCGACCATCGACGTCGACGCTCCGGCCCGGGCCGAGGCCACGGCCTGGTTCAGCCCCTTGCCTCCGGCCTGGCGCGCGAACGTCGTGCCGTGCACGGTCTCGCCGTCACCGGGCAAGCGCTCCGCGTAGGCGACCAGATCGGCATTCAGGCTTCCCACGACCATGACCTCACCCATGGCAGCGAACCTACGGCCGGGAGGCGCCGGGGATTCACCACAACCCCCGATGACAAGGATGTCGAGGGCTCAGGACCGAGGTTCGGGTGAATTCGGGGGTCCCAGCACCCCTGACCGGCACGCTCAGCCAAGCCATGTGTGACGGGCATCACAATTCCATGGGGTCACCCGGTGCGGCTGGGGGCCGTCCTTACCGATGACGTGCCGTGGCGCCACGGAAACGGGATCGTCATCGCACAGGACCGAAGGGGGAAGACGATGGCTCTGTCACCGTCCGACGAGATCGCGCTCAGCCACCAGTTCCGCACCCTGGTGGACTCCGAGACACGACCCCTCGCCGGAGCTCCCCTCGGCGACCTGGTGACCGGGTCCCTGCGGCTCGGCCGGCGCCGCCGGCGCAATCGCATGCTGGCCCAGGTCGCGGCGGCGACCGCAGCGGCCTCGGTGATGGTCGCGGCGGCGGTCACGCTCCCCGGGCTGCTGCTCGGCGGCACCTCGGCGATCGAGCCCGCGGCGCTCTCCTCCCGGACTGCCGGGTCACCCGCTGCGGGTATCGGTTTGCCGACAGCCACGGAATCGTCCTCCGCATCCGGCGCGCCGACGACCCCGGTGTCCCCGGCAGCGTCCTCGGAGTCCCCGTCCGGTGACCTGACCTCCGACCCCACCCCGTCCGACCCGACGACCTCGGATCCCACGGCGTCCGGGCCCACGCCGCGGCAGAGCGCCTCCCCGGCCGCGGTGAGTCGGACCGCGGTGGAGAACCAGGTGATCGCCGCGCTGCGCGCGGCCGGCGTCAGCGGCAGGGCAACGACGTCCGCGGTGCCGGACAGCGAGACCCTGATCGAGGTGAACGTCGCCGGTGCGCAGGGCCCCGGCATGTTCAGGATCAGTGTCGTGCGCGATGAGCCCTACGATCCGGTGGACGCTGTGGTGAGAGTGATCCCCGACGCCCCGCGCCCGGCGCTCACGACCGCGCCGGACGGCACGAAGCAGGCGAGGCTGGCAGACGGCACGGTGGTCCGGATCCTGCCGGACGGATCCACGGTGACCATCCAGGGGATTCCCGGCAACTGCATCCAGGACCAGGTCGTCATCGTGACCCATCCCGACGGACGGTCGGTCTACGTCGGCAATGCGAGCTGCCTCGCCTGGGACGGCGCGACCAACCCGCCGGCCGAGCGGCCGCTGACCACGGAGCAGGCGGTCGCGCTGGCCTCCGACCCGCGTCTGGGCGCGTGATGCGGCGCACCCGAGCGGCTCGCGACGAGGAGTTCGTCGCGTTCGCCACCGACTGCGGGCAGCGGCTACGCCGCACGGCCTTCCTGCTCTGCCGGGACTGGCACCTGGCGGAGGACCTGGCGCAGAGCGCCCTGGCCAAGACCTACTCCGCCTGGGGCCGATCCGGCCCGCCGGACAACCCGCCGGCCTTCGCCCAGGCCGTGTTGATGAACTGCTTCCTGGATCACCGGCGCCGGCGCAGTTCCTCCGAGGTCGCGGTGGCCGAGTTCCGCGACGACCAGCTCACCAGCCGGCCGACGGGGCGGCTCGACGGTCCGGGCCAGACGGATCTGCGGCTGACCCTGGTCGACGCCCTGGCCGCCCTGCCGGCCCGCGACCGGGCGATCGTCGTGCTGCGCTACTGGGAGGACCTCACCATCGAGCAGGTGGCACGCATGGTCGGCGTCTCCGAATCCGTGGTCAAGAGCCAGAGCGCCCGATCGCTGGAACGGTTGCGTCCGCTGCTCGACCCCGCAGCGGTCACTCGCTGAGCGGCCAGACCACGGGGAAGAGCGGGTGCTCCATCACCGCCCCGTCGGCCAGGTCCAGCTCGAGGCCCTCGAACGGCGGCGAGGTGCGCCAGCGCCGCGGTGCGTGCCGGGCCGCGGGTGACAGGTAGCGCAGCGAGAGCACCCGGCGCCGGCCGGCGAAGGGGAATCCGGGCGCGCCGTGCACGGTGAGGAAGTCGAAGAAGATCGCATCACCGGGCTGCATCTCGAACCGCCTGATGTCGAAGGCCCCCCGGTCGGCCTCGATGTCGGGCAGCTCGGCGAGCGAGCCTTCGGGAAACCACTTGGCCTCTCCGGTCAGGAAGGTGCGGGGCATCAGCCACGGCCCGCGATGGGTGCCGGCGACCAGTTCGAGACAGCCGCCCTCGGGCACCGGATCCACCGGGGTCCAGGCCGAGGTGCCCTCGCCGTCCACGTTGTAGTACGGCTGATCCTGGTGCCAGGGGGTGCGCTGGCGGGTACCGCCCTCCTTGACCAGAACATGATCGTGGTATAGGCGGACGACGCTGCCGGGCAGGTCGGCGCGCATCAGTTCGGCGGCGATCTGGCAGAGGCGGGGTGAGCGGGCGAGGGTCCCGATGGGCGGCACGTCCTGCCAGCGGCGGAAGTCCTCGAAGAACCGCCCGGGATCGTCGGCGCCGCTGGCCACCTGGGCCAGCGGGCCCGGCGCCTCGAGCACCTGGGCGATGGCGGCGCGCGCGGTCTCGACCTCCTGCGGGGTGAGGGCGCCGCGGACCAGCGTGACACCGTCCCGGGCGTACTGCGCGACCTGCTCGTCACCGATGAGTCGTCCCATGACGGGCGATGCTAGAGGCGCGCTCCATCCGGGCGCCTCAAGGGCAGCGGAAGCGCAGGGTTGAGGTGGACAGATCGGTGAGCTGCCCGCCGTCGGCGGACAGGCCGAACCGGGTCGTCTGCTCCCAGGTCGTCCCCTCGCCGGTGAGGGTGGCCTTGATCGTCACCACGTCGCCGTCCACGAGCACGGCGGTGATCGGCCCGGCGGACTCGTAGAAGGTGATCCGGCGCGGCTCGATGGTCAGCCGACCCTCGCTCTCGGTGCCGCAGGCCGCCTTGTCCAGGTTCCAGGAACCCAGGTAGTCGGCGGGAACAGGCGCGGACGACGGCGCGGAGGGAGCGGGAGTGCCCGGCGTCACCGCCGGGGAGGACAGCGGCGGCGAGAACGACCAGGAGGCGGACGGCGTCGGTTGCGTGGCGGTGGTCTGCGCGGCGTCACCGGCGCAGCCGGTGAGCGTGGCCAGGGCGAGGGCCAGCCCCAGGGCGGATGCGGACGCCGTGCGGTGCATACCGGTTCCTCCGAGAGGGCAGGGTCGAGGAGAGCTAGGTCAGGCCGAGCGCGCCGGCGAAGAGCTGGTAGCCGACGAAGGCGACGATGTCGAGCAGCGTATGCGCGATCACCAGCGGCATCACCCGGCCCCTCCGCCGGAACCACTCGCCGAAGACCAGGCCCATCACCACGTTGCCGATGAAGGCGCCGAAGCCCTGGTAGAGGTGATAGCTGCCGCGCAGCACGGCGCTCGCCCCGAGCACCGCCCAGGTCGGCCAGCCCAGCTGACGCAGCCGGGTGATCAGATACCCGACCACGACCACCTCCTCGAGCAGGGCGTTCTTCAGCGCCTGCGCGATCAGGATCGGCACGGTCCACCAGTAGTCGTTCAGGGCGGCCGGCACCACGGTGGCCGAGATCCCCAACTGGCGGCCGACCGCATACAGCCCGAGGCCCGGCAGTCCGATCAGCGCGGCGAGCAGCGCGCCGTGCCACAGGTCGCGCACCGGGCGTGCGCCGTCGAGCCCGATCCGGCGCAGCACCGACCGGATCGCCGTCCCGGCCGGCTCGGCGAGCAGCCACAGCACCAGGGCCACCGGCACCAGGGTGAACACGATGCCGGCCAGCTGGTAGCTGAGGTCCAGGTAGGGCCGGGGGCTGACCGAGCGGTTCACGGTGGCCGTCTGCGCGGCCAGCGGCGGGCCCGCTGTGAGCTTGCCGCCCAGATCGATCATCGCGTAGACGGCGGACTGGCCCAGGGAGAGCCCGAGCACGATCCAGATCTCGAGCACGCGCCGGGAGCGCCGCGCGGGATCGGCGGTCGGGTGTGCTTGCGGTGCGGCGTCCACGGGGTCATCATCCAACGTCTGGTGTCGACAGCCGACCGAAGCCCTTCATGCCGTTCCGAGCCGACCGAAGCAGGGTGCGCCATGACGATCAGCGTGTTCGATCTGTTCTCGATCGGCATCGGGCCCTCCAGCTCGCACACGGTCGGGCCGATGCGTGCGGCGCGCCTGTTCACCGATCGGCTCGCGGCGTCGGGGGTACTCACCGAGGTGGCCCGGGTGCGGGCGGAGCTGTTCGGATCGTTGGGTGCCACCGGGCACGGGCACGGCAGCGTCGGTGCGGTCGTCCTCGGCCTGATGGGTGAGCTTCCCGA
This sequence comes from uncultured Actinomycetota bacterium, assembly GCA_963710915.1. GTDB lineage: Bacteria > Actinomycetota > Actinomycetes > Actinomycetales > Kineosporiaceae > JADJPO01. Next base: position 133,073 of record CAVQCD010000001.1, read on the forward strand.
ATCGGTGGACGTCGATGCGGCGCCGGCGCTGGTGGCCGGCGTCCGCAGCTCGGGGGTGCTGGAGCTGCACGGTGGTCGCCGTCTGCCGTTCGACGTGGACGCCGACGTGGTGATGCATCGGCGCAAGACACTTCCGTTGCACCCCAACGGAATGCGTTTCGCTGCTCTGGACGCGGCCGGCGCCGAGCTGGAGGCGCGGATCTACTACTCGGTGGGCGGTGGGTTCGTTGCGGGCGAGGACGGCGCCGAGCCGGTGGTGGCCGACACCACCCCGCTGCCGCTGCCGTTCGCGACCGGGGCGGAGCTGTTGGCGCTGGCCGGGGCGCACGGCATCGCGATCAGTGAGGTGATGCGCCGCAACGAGCTGGTGCGGCGCAGCGAGGCCGAGGTGCACGACGGCCTGGTCCGGATCTGGGAGGTGATGCAGGCTTGCGTGACGCGGGGCTGCTCCTCCGACGGGGTGCTCCCGGGAGGGCTGAAGGTCGAGCGCCGCGCCCACGACCTGCACCGCCAGCTGACCGCCGAGGCCGGGCAGTGGCACGACCCGCTGCACGCGATGGACTGGGTCAACCTGTATGCGCTGGCCGTGAACGAGGAGAACGCCTCCGGCGGGCGGGTGGTGACCGCGCCGACGAACGGGGCGGCCGGGGTGATCCCGGCCGTGCTGCACTACTACCGCAACTTCGTGCCGGGGGCCTCGGACGAGGGGGTGGTGCGCTTCCTGCTCACCGCAGGGGCGATCGGAGTGATCTACAAGACGATGGCCTCGATCTCCGGGGCCGAGGTGGGCTGCCAGGGCGAGGTCGGATCGGCCTGCTCGATGGCCGCGGCCGGGCTGACCGAGGTGATGGGCGGCAGCCCCGAACAGGTGGAGAACGCCGCCGAGATCGCCATGGAGCACAACCTCGGGCTGACCTGCGACCCGGTGGGCGGCCTGGTGCAGATCCCGTGCATCGAGCGGAACGCGATGGCGGCGGTGAAGGCGATCAACGCCACCCGGATGGCGCTGCGCGGCGACGGCACGCACGTGGTCTCGCTGGACAAGGTGATCAAGACCATGCGGGAGACCGGTGCCGACATGAAGATCAAGTACAAGGAGACCTCGCGCGGCGGTCTGGCCGTCAACGTCATCGAGTGCTGACATCCTGGCGCCCGGAATCCGCGGCCCGGGGCCTGACCCCGCGAGCAGCGCTGCTCGGCGTCCGTGGCACCCACCCAGTGCGTGGCGGGCGCTACGTCGCAGCTCAGGTCGCGAGTGTGGACAGTTCTCGGGCAGAAACGACCGTCTTTGCCCGAGAACTCTCCACATTGGCTCGGGAAGTGCCCACGGTCGCTCTGCCGAGTGATCGAATTGGCAGGACCTGCCCTGATCAGCGCGGCAGGTCGACGCTTCGGGCGCCCTGGGAGACGTCGCGCAGGAGGCGCAGGATCGGAATGCCCAGGCCGTAGGTGGAGATGCGGTGCGCGGGCGTCACTCTGATGAAGCAGGTTCCGGGCTTGTCGGCGGCTCCGTAGCCGGCGATGCGCTTGAGCCGCCCTGCCGCGAGCAGTTGCCGGATTCCGGGATCGTCAGCTGTCAGCACCTCGGCAACTCCTTGGAACTGCACAGCCATCGGCGGACCGAACGGATACCTGCGCACCGGGATGCACACGGCCACACGCGGGTTCTCCCGGATGTTGCGGGTCTTGATCGTGTCCTGGCCCACCAGGAGGTAGACGGTCGTGTCCACGGCGGCATAGAGCAGGCCGACGGCGTGCGGCCGGTTGCTCGCCGACGACGTGGCGAGCACGCAGAAGGAGTTCCTGGCGATGGCTCGTTGCGCGATGGCGAGTTGTCGCGCCGGATCGAATGCGGCCGAGGTGGTTGCGCTCATGATCTCATCTTGCGAGACACAGGGGGTACGCAGCAGGGGCCCGAGGGCCTCGGCCCGAGTCGGCTTGAGTGCGCGGTGCATCCTTCCCCGCCGCCATGCCGGCCTTCTCTCCCGCCGACCTCAGGGACCTGTGGGACGACGACGCGTACTACGCCGAGAGCTACACCGAACCGGCCCCGACCGCTGAGCAGGGTGGCGGCCGTCGAGGCGGAGCTGGGTGTGCGGTTGCCCCTGGCGTACGTCGAGTTGGCGCAGCCGACCAGGAGCGGGACCGTGCCGTCACCGAGCCGGTGCCGTCGTTCGCGCATTCTGTTGCCGAGCACCCCCTGTGTCACCGCAGGCTGCACTCGATGCCAGTTCCCCTGCGCTGCAGGGTTTCTGAGGACCAACGGCCTCGGATGCCCATCGGGCGCGGGGCGAGGATGGGCGTCACACCGACATGGTGGGTGTCGGACGGTGGAGCCTCGGGCGAGGTTCCGGTGCAGGGGTGAGCACCGATGAGCGGTCTTTCGGTCATGAGTCAGCGACTCCGCGATTTCATCTACTTCCCGTCCACGGACTGGCGTGAGTTCTTCCGGCCGACCTTCTACTTCGGCTGCAACGTGAACGATGTCGACACAGAGCACGAGGTACTGGACGACGTCGGCAGCTACGGCAAGCAGATCAACCGGATCCTGGATGCACTCGAGGTTCTGATCAGGCATGACGAGACGGCCCTGGGGAGCCTGAGCGAGGCGGACCGGGAGTCGCTCGTTCTGCTGAAGAAGCTCCACCGGGACGCGGCAGCCGCCAGCGCGCGTGCCGAGGAGCGCAGATCACATTGCTGCTGAATGGGTCTCGGCCGGTGCCGCGCGTGGCCGGGGAACGGCGGCGGAGCCCGGCGCCCAGGCCACCGCGTCGTCGATCGACTCGGCCGGGCCGGGGCGGCCGAAGAACCAGCCCTGGCCGCTGTCCACTCCCACGCGATGCAGGGCCTCGGCGTCCTGCGCGGTCTCGATCCCCTCGGCCACGACCCTCGCGCCCGACCCGTGGGCGAACTGCACCAGCGCACGGACCAGGGTGTGCAGCACCGGATCGTCCGCCACCCCGGCGGCGATGGTGCGATCGATCTTGATCACGTCCGGGGTGGTGAGCACGATGTGCCGCAGCGAGGAGAAGCCCGCGCCGACGTCGTCGATGGCCAGCCGGGCGCCCTTGGCCCGCAGCGGCGTGAGCGCCGCCGTCAGCGCGTCGTAGTCCTCCACCGGGTCGTGCTCGGAGAGCTCGATCAGCAGGCGCTCGCCGGGGAGCCGGTCGAACAGGGCGAGGCACTCCGGGTGCAGCAGGGTCTGCGGGGAGACGTTCATCGCGACGTACCCGGACACCCGGTCCAGCAGCGCGGCGGCCCGCTCCAGCGCCATCAGTTCCAGGCGTACTCCGCGGCCGATGCTGTGGGCCTCCTCGAAGCAGACATCGGGCGGCTTGCCCCACCCGGCGGGGAACCGGCTCAGGGCCTCGGCGCCGATCCGGTCCCCCGTGTCCAGGCTGACGATCGGCTGCAGGACGACGGTCGGCCCGCCGGCGGCCATCAGGGGGTCGAGCCGCTGCCGGATCTCGCGGGTGCGCTCGGCCTCGCGCACACCCGGCTCGATGATCACGGCGGTGGCGCTGGCCAGCACCGTCATCAACGACTGGTCACGCGTGGTCAGGCCCTTGTCCGAGCTGAGCGCCGCGGCGCAGAAGGTGCCGTAGAGGGAGCCGTCGCTCAAGATCACCGGCACACTCACGTAGCTGCGGATCCGGGGGAACCGCGCCGCCGGCAGGCGCTTGGCCTCGGGCAGCGCAGCGACGTCCGGGATCACCGCGGGCAGCCTGCCGTCGAGGATCGCCTGGCAGAAGGTGGTCTCCTGCGGCTGGGTCGCACCGTCCTGGAACAGCAGCGGGATCGAGCTCTCGACCACCTCGAGGGTCTGGGTGGTGCCGTCCATCCGGGTGAGGAAGGCGACGCTCAGGCCCAGCGCCGCTTGGCGGTGCGCAGCAGTTCGGCGACCTGCTGCTCGGCGTCCGTCCGCGTCTTCCGCACGAGTGCGTTCTCGGCAGCCTCTCCAGGATCCTGAGCGGTCGCGCATGCGCGACGATGGGGGCGTGCCCCAACCGCTGGATGACGCCCTGGCTGCGCTGCGCCCTCTGCTGCTGGACCTCGACGAGCTGGTCCGCGCGGTGGCGGCCGGCCGGCGGCGGGGCACGGAGCCGTCTCTCACCCGCGCGGAGCTGCGCCCGGTCGACCTCAAGGCGGGCCGCCGGCTGCAGGTGGTCACCACCGCCGCGGGCCAGGCCCCGCTGACTCGCAACTACCCGCCCGGCGATGCCGCCGAGGCCGCGCTGCACGGGCTGTTCGCCGAGCCGTTCGGCAATTGGCACGTCGAGACCGTCGACCGTGTGGTGCAGCTGCGGGTGACCAAGCGGGGCGAGGCCCAGGTGCACACCTCGCGCACCTCGCGCCGCGACGTCCGCCCGAGCGGCCACGACCGGGTCAAGGAGCGTCTGCTGGATCCCGGCGATCCCTTGTTCGACGCCCTCGGTGCGGACGCCGACAAGCGGCGACAGGTGGACGCGTTCCTGCGCCAGCTGGCCCCGCTGGTGCCCGGGCTGCGCGCCGTCGCGGACGCCGGTTCCCGCCCGCTGCACGTGATCGACCTGGGGTGCGGCAACGCCTACCTGACCTTCGCAGCGCATCGCTATCTGGACCGGGCCACCGGTGGGCGCGTGCGCACCGTCGGCGTGGACCAGCGCCCGGACATGCTGGCACGCAATGCGTCCCTGGCCGCTCAGCTCGGCATGGGCGGGCTGAGCTTCCTCGCCGGCACGATCGCGGAGGTGACCGGAGTCCTCGAGCCGGTCGACCTCGTGCTCGCCCTGCACGCCTGTGACACGGCCACGGACGACGCGCTGGCCCGGGCGGTGCGCTGGCAGGCGGCGACGGTGCTGGCCGCGCCGTGCTGCCACCACGACGTCCAGCGTCAGATCGAGGCGAACCACCGGGGCGGGATCGAGCCGCCGCACCCCTATCAGGCGGTGATGCGACACGGCATCCTCGGGCAGCGGCTGGCCGATGTGCTCACCGATGCCCTGCGAGCAGATACCTTGCGGCTGCTGGGATATCGGGTCGAGGTGGTCGAGTTCGTGGACTCCCGGCACACCCCGCGGAACGCGCTGATCCGGGCCGAGAGAACCGGGGTGCCGGCGGACGGCGTCCGCCGCGCCGAGCTGGCCGACCTGGCCGCGGCCTGGCAGGTGCGACCCCGGCTGGCCGTGCTGGTCGACGATCTGCTGAGCAGCGCCGAATGATCTCGTCCCGAGGGCGTGCTGCGAGGGTGAATGCGGCAGGTCTGCTGCTGGCCGTGATGGCCTCGGCCGACCCCAGCCCGCCGCCGGTCGATCCGCTGCCCCAATCGGTTCCGTCGGCCGTCGTGGACCGGCCGGTGCGCGACCCGGCGATCACCGAGGCCTCCGGGCTGGCGCTGAGCCCCACGCATTCCGGAGTGATCTGGACCCTGAACGACTCGGGCAACGCCCCCGTGCTGTACGCCGTCGACGGCCGGGGAGCCACCGCCGGCACCGTGCGGCTCAGTGGGGTGCCCAACCAGGACTGGGAGGCCGTCGCGGCCTGGCGGGACGGCGCGGGGCAGGCGCTGCTGGCCGTCGCCGACATCGGGGACAACGGTGCCCGACGCGCGGAGATCGAGATCGACCTCCTGCTCGAGCCGGCACGGCTGGGCCGGCTGCGCACGCCGCCGCTGCGTCGGATCCGTCTGCGGTACCCCGACGGCGCGGCGGATGCGGAGGCCCTGCTCGTCGACCCTCGCAGCCAGCGCATGTTCGTGGTGACCAAGGGCCTGCTGCGGGCCCGCATCCTCGCCGTCCCGGCTGCGGTCTACCCGGGGACGGCGTCGGGAGTGGCGACCCTGGAACCGGTGGGCGCGATCGGGCTCCAACTGGCCACGGACGGCACCGTGCTGCCCTCGGGAGTCGTGCTGGTGCGCAGCTATGGCGCGTTGATGCTGCTCGCCCCCCTGCTCGATCCGGGATCGGCCATGCCGACGGTCCGGCCGCTGGGCACGGCGAACCTGCCGGTCCAGAACCAGGGTGAAGGTGTCACGGCGTCGGACGGGGCCGTCTACCTCGGCAGCGAGGGGTCGGCCACCCCGATCCTGCGGATGCCGTGGCCGGCGCCGTTCGTCGCCTCGCTCGCCGCACTCACCACGCCGGGCGCCTCGGGTGCCTCCGCCTCAGCGGGTGGGGCGTCGGCGACCGGCAGGGCGGCGCGGGAGGGTCGCACGGCGGTGGCGGCGACGCTGCGGCCGGTGAGGCCGGAGGTGGGCGCGTCCCGGTCCTCGGTCTGCTCGGCGGTCTCGGTCTGCTGGGTCTGGTCGGTGCCATGCTCGGCCTCCGGACCGCTCGCCGGCGAAGGAGCGGTGCCGGCTGAGCCCTGCGCCGGGATGCGTGGCCGGCCGTCGGCGTACTCGGCCGGCCCGTGGGTCGACCGGGAGCGGCGCACGATCAGGGATCCCGCCGCAGCGATCGCGGCGAGCAACCCGATCAGGGTCCAGGGAACGCCACGGGCCGAACCGGCCGCGGGAGTGTCCACTGCCGCCTCGATCCGCCAGCCGAAGCCGATGTCGAGCCGGTGGGCCGACAGGTCACCGGCGGAGGTCAGCCGCTCCAGCGGAATCACCCGGGGCAACCACTGGGTGGTCAGGGTGTCGACCGGCGAGGGGGCCGGCACGGTGACGGCGGAGTCGAGGATCACCGTGTCGGTGCTGGTGTCGAGGATCCTCACCCGGGCGTCGCGCGGCACCGAGGCGCTCAGTCGTGCGCGGAGCTGTTCCAGAGGGGCTTCGGAGTACAGGACGCCGACCTTCTGCCCGTCGACGGTGATCGGTGTGGCGCGGGAGATCACCCAGGCCCGGGCGTCAGGGGAGATGTAGGGGCCGTGCTGGTGCACCGTGCCGTCGGGTGCGGCCAGGGTCTGGGCGGGGGCGAGGCGTTCCAGGTCGTCGGCCGACAGCGCCGCCCGGGAGGCGGGCACGCCCTTGATCGCACGGAAGACCTCGACGCCCTGGGTGTCCAGGAGGGCGATCTTCGCGCTGAGCTGCGGGTGGGCGCGGTGGGTCGCCGTCAGCAGCGCGTTGACCTTCTGGGTCACGGCCGGGCGTGGGTCGGGATCGCGGTAGGCCGCCCGCACCGCGCTGCTGCGGGCGGTGGCGGTGAGGGTGGACGACCACTCCTGGAACGTGGCGTCGAGCCGGCCGGCCATCGCGCGGGCGAGCTGCTCCGGCTCGGTGGCGGCGACCGCCGCGGCCTGGGGGCTGAGGGTGATCACGCCCACGGCCGCCATGCTCAGCGCTGCCGCCAGGGCGGGGGTGGCTCGGGGCAGGGCCGAGCGGACGGCAGCGAACGCGGAGAGGCCGATACGGCGAGCGAGAGGCACGCTGGCCTATCGGCGCGCGCGCCCCACCGCTTGAGCGCCCGACCGGGCGTCGGGGAACGCGCGCGGCGCGGCTACTGGGCCAGCTCTGCCACGACGTGGTCGACGCAGCCGGTGAGGGCCTCGACGTCGCTCGGGCTCGACGGCCGGGAAGCATCGCCACCCGCAGCTGGTTGCGGCCCAGCTTGCGGTACGGCTCGACGTCGACGACCCCGTTGGCGCGCAACATCTTCGCGACGGCCGCGGCGTCGACCCGGTCAGCGTCGAAGTCGATCGTGCCGACCACCTGGCAGCGGGCCGCCGGGTCGGTGACGAACGGGGTGGCGTAGCTGGTGCGCTCGGCCCAGCCGTAGAGCCGGGCGGCGGAGTCGGCGGTGCGGGCCGAGGCCCAGTCCAGGCCGCCGTTGCCGTTCAGCCACTCGACCTGGTCGGCGAGCATCGCCAGGGTGGCGACGGCCGGGGTGTTGTAGGTCTGGTCCTTGCGCGAGTTGTCGATCGCCGTCGGCAGATCGAAGAAGTCGGGGATCCAGCGGCCGGACGCCGCGATCTCCGCCGCCCGCTCCAGCGCGGCGGGGGAGAACAGCGCCAGCCACAGCCCGCCGTCGGAGGCGAAGGACTTCTGCGGGGCGAAGTAGTAGACGTCGGCTCTCGCGGACGTCGACGCGGCAGCCCGCCGGCGCCCGAGGTGGCGTCGATCAGCACCAGGGCGTCGTCGTCCGCGCCGTCGACGCGCCGCACCGGCGCCATCACGCCGGTGCTGGTCTCGTTGTGGGCCCAGGCGTAGACGTCGATGCCCGCCTCGGCGGACGGGTCCGGGCAGCTGCCCGGCGTCGCCGAGATCACGCTGGCGGAGCCCGAGGAACGGCGCCCGGTCGGTGACCGTGGCGAACTTGCTGGAGAACTCGCCGAAGACCAGGTGCTGGGCGCGGTCGCGGACCAGGCCGAAGGCGGCGACGTCCCAGAACGCCGTGGCGCCGCCGTTGCCGAGCACCACCTCGTAGCCCTCGGGCAGGTCGAAGAACGAGGCGAGCCCGTCGCGGATGCGCTTGACCAGGTGCTTGACCGGTGCCTGGCGGTGCGAGGTGCCGAGCACGCGTGCGCCCGATCGCGGCCAGGTAGGCCACCTGCTCGGGGCGGACCTTGGACGGGCCGGAGCCGAAGCGGCCGTCGGCGGGAAGCAGGTCGGCGGGGATGGTCAGCGGCGATGCGGCGGTCGTGGTCACGTGCTCCAGTGTCCCGCATCGCCCCGCGTGGATCGCCACCGGGTTCGCCCCGCGCAGGCTGCGCCCCCGCGGCGGCCGGGGTCAGGCCTCGACGACGCCGCGGGAGAGGGCAAGGTCCCAGCCCTTGACCTCGGAGACGGACCGCGGCTTGGGGCCGATGTAGCGGGCGGCCGGGCGGACCAGGCGGCTGGTCTTCTTGTGCTCCAGGATGTGCGCCGACCAGCCGGCGGTGCGGGCGCAGGTGAAGAGCGCCGGGAACATGTGGGCCGGCACCTCGGCGTAGTCCAGCACCACCGCCGCCCAGAACTCGACGTTCGTGGCCAGCACCCGGTCCGGCCGGCGCTCGTACAGCTCGGCCAGGGCCGCCTCCTCGAGGGCCAGGGCGACCTCGTAGCGCTCGGCGCCCAGCCGCTTGGCGGTGGCGCGCAGCACGCGGGCCCGCGGATCCTCGGCCCGGTACACCCGGTGCCCGAAGCCCATCAGGCGTTCGCCGCGGTCGAGCAGGTCCTTGACGTAGGCCCGAGCGTCACCGCGCTGCTCGACGCCCTCGATCATGTGCAGTACGCGGGCCGGGGCCCCACCGTGCAGGGGGCCGCTCATGGCGCCGACCGCCCCCGAGAGGCAGGCGGCCACGTCGGCGCCGGTGCCGGCGATCACGCGAGCGGTGAAGGTCGAGGCGTTCATTCCGTGCTCGGCGGCGGAGACCCAGTAGGCGTCGACCGCCTCGGTGTGCTTCGGGTCGGGCTCGCCGCGCCAGCGGATCATGAACCTCTCCACGATGGTCGCCGCCTTGTCGACCTCCTTCTGCGGCACCATCGGCTTCTCCAGCCCGCGGGCGCTCTGCGCCACGTAGGACAGTGCCATCACCGAGGCGCGGGCCAGGTCGGCCCGGGCCTCCTCGGCGTTGATGTCCAGCAGCGGCTTCAGGCCCCAGATCGGGGCGAGCATCGCCAGGGCGCTCTGCACGTCGACCCGGACGTTGCCGGTGCGGACCGGCAGCGGGAAGGGCTCGGCGCCGGGAAGCTCGGGGTTGAACTCGTTGTCGACCAGCAGGCCCCATACGCTGCCGAAGGACACGTGGTCGACGAGTTCCTCGATGTCGACCCCTCGGTAGCGCAGGGCGCCACCCTCGCGGTCGGGCTCGGCGATCTCTGTCTCGAAGGCGACGACCCCTTCGAGCCCCGGAACGAACTCGGACATGCGTGCCCTCCCTCTCGACGTACCCGGCGGTCCAGCTTGAGAAGAGTGTGGCCCCCGGGTACGACAGCCTGCGACGAGCGCCCAGACTACGTATGCGAACGAGGTTCCAGTATCGCCCGACGGCGCCCGCTGGCCGACCGGCGACCCCGGTCAGCTGCGTCACCAAGAGAGATCAAACACTCTGCGCAGTGGGTTGCCTACGAAGAGCCACCGTCGGTCGAGCAGTGATCAGGCCGGCCCGCCGGCCAGGGCGCGCACGGACGGCGGGACCTCGGCGTCCATCCCGGGGTGAGGCAGTGGCTCGCTCCAGGAACGATGCAGCGGCAGCACCCCGGACCACACGGTCGGGTCCTCAATCACGCTCGGGCCGCCGGTCCGCCGCTTGGCCGTCCAGTTGTCGTCGTCGATGGACAGGGCCAGGGTCAGGGTCGCCGCCAGCTCCTTCGGCAGGTGCTGGCGCACCTCGGCGCGGCGTCCCGGCATCAGCGCGTCGGAGAGCCGGTCCAGAGCCTCCCGGGCCTCCTCGCCGATGAGCACGACGGCCACCCCGCTGACCACGGCGGAACGGTAGTTGGCACTGGAGTCGAACAGGCTGTCGGCGTAGACGAGCCCGTCGAGCAGCGTGACGCTCAGGGCGATCGGGGCCCCGGCGGCAGCCACGCGCAGGGCGCCCGCGCCGGTCGAGCCGTGCACCAGCAGACGGTCCCCGTCGCGGGCGAACAACACCGGGACGACGAGCGGTCGACCGTCGGACACCGTCGACAGGGTGGCCACCCGGGCCGCATCGAGGACCGCGTCGAGCTCGCTGCGGTCGGCCAGGGCCCGTTCGGGGAGTCGTCTGATCTCTGCCATCACCTCAGCCTGCCCGATCACCGGATGGATGTGGGGCTGAAACCCGGGATGGCTGGATTCGTCGGTTCCGCATGACGGGTGGCCCACGATGGGTCAGGCTTGGCCGCTATGAGTGCGACAGACCTCGACGGGCGGAGCGAGACCGACGCCGGCGCTCCTCGGAGCGGGCGCGAGGCGCGCCGGAAGTACTGGGTCGACCTGGGGCTCTTCGTCGCCTGGATGCTGGCCGCGATCCCCGGCCTGACCGGGGTGCCGCTGCACGAGTGGATCGCCGTCGGCATCGTGTTGGTGCTGCTCACCCATGTGGTGATGCATTGGAACTGGGTGGTCCGCCAGTTGCGGCGCCTTCGGGTCCGGGCGCAGAACCAGGTCAACCGGCTGCTCGACCTCGCCATGTGGGGCCTGGCCACCACGGTGATGCTCTCCGGGTTCGTGATCAGCGAGTCGGTGCTGCCGGCGATCGGGCTGCAGATCGACCAGACCACGATGTGGATGCGGGTGCACTCCCTGGCCTCGGCGCTGCTGCTGTTCGTGCTGGCCTTCCACCTGCTCTCGCACGGCGGCTGGATCCTCACCCAGACCAAGGCCCTGCTGCGAGGGGGACGCTGATGCGCGCGCTCATCCGGGGAGCGATCGTGCTGGGCTGCTCGGCGGCGATGGCCGGGCTGCTGTGGTTCGTCGCCGACACCCTGGGCAGCCCGACGCCCACGCCGACCCGGCCCGGGCTGGACCAGCCGGCGCTGGTCGGCCTGGAGCACACGGTGCAGTTCCTGGCGGCGGGCACCGTGGCCTGGACGGCGTGCTGGTTGGTTGCCCGCGCGCTCGGCTTCGGGCGCAAGCGGCCAGGCTCCCGGAGCCGCAGGGCCTGAGGCAGGCAACAGCCCGTGGGCTGCCGCACTGGTGCGGCTGCCGTGGTGGACGATCCACGGCTCCCACGGGCTGCGGTGACTGCCTGATCGTCGCCGGCCACTGGGCCGACGGCGTCCCCGTCCTGACGAGCAGGGGTCGGGGCAGTCCGTCCGGTTGACAGCGGCTAGCGGACAGCCACCTCACGCGTCCGTTGAATATCCAACTCCGGACCACCTCCCTTCCCGTGTACCGGGCAACCTACGTCGCCTCCGGCTCCCTGGCAACGGATTTCGGCGTCACTCTGCCGGGTGATCGAGATCAGCCGATCGGGTGCCGATGTATCAGAAGGCCCAACCCCACCTTCTGCTGGAGGAACCTGTGCGTCGTCCCGCCCTGCTCACCCTGGTCGCCGTCCCCGTGCTCGCCGTGCTCGCCCAGGCTCCCGCCTCGGCCGTGACCACCGACACCGCCCCCACCTGCAACGGCAAGGCGGTGACGATCGTGGTCGACAAGACCTCGCCGCGGGTGGTCGAGGGCGCGGTGGCCGAGGGTGTCGCGGCGGACGACGTGATCCTGATCAAGGCGTCGGGTCACGTGGTCAAGTCCGGCGCCGGGAACGACACGGTGTGCGGCTCGGGCCGCTCGGACGTGATCTTCACCGGTGACGGCGACGACGTGGTCTTCGCCGGGTCGGGCAACGACCGGGTGGACGGCGGCGCCGGCTCGGACATCCTCAACGGTGGCAACGGCAACGACCGGCTGTACGGCGGGTCCGGTGACGACACGCTGAACGGCGGCAAGGGCCATGACCGGCTGTACGGCGGCACGGGCGCCGACACGATCGTGCCGGGCGCGGGTCGTGACCACGTGGACGGCGGCAAGGGCAAGGACAAGATCAAGGTCGGCAAGGGCGACTCCCGGGTGAAGGACCGCAAGGACTCGATAGAGACCGAGCCGGCCGCCGACGCCCCGAAGACGGTTGGTGACAGCGTGGTGACCAGCTGACCTCTGCCGGGCGACCGGCACCGAGGGATCTGTGGGTCCGGGCGGTCAGGGTGGGTTCCACCCTGACCGCCCGATCACGTGGGCGGCGGGCTCAGTGCGGCAGGTCGATCGGGCGCAGCACCCGGTTGATGCCGTGCGCGATCTGCTTGTTCCCCTTGTTGATGTCGACCGCGATCACCCGAGGGTCGGGGCTGTTGCGGTCGGCGTCGCTGAGCCGGATGCCCGCCCTGGTCACCTTCACGGTGATCTTTCCGCCCTGCGCCGTGGTCAGCGCTGCGCCGTTGGCCTTCGCGGCGTCCTTGGCGGTGATCGTCGCACCGGGAACCACGTGATAGAGCAGCACGGTCTCCACGGTGTCGATGCCCAGGCCGGCCACCGCCGCGAAGACGTCCTTCTCCTTGGCGACCCACGTCCCGCTGATGTCCTTCACCAGACGCTGGAACGCGGCGTCGTTGGGAGCGAAGGTGGTCAGCGGCGCCGACCCGTCGGTGAGCACCTTCACCGGTGAGGCCGGCTTGGCCTTGAGCACGGCCAGCACCGCCTCGGTGACGATGTCGTAGTCGCGCCAGTTGCGGTCGAACTGGTTGCCGTCCGAGGTCAGGACCGAGGCCAGCGAGGTGGTGCCGGGGGCGTGTGCAGGCTTCGGTGGCGGGCAGTCGTGGGTGTCGGCGGAGGCTGCCGGTGCGGCGGCCAGGCCGGCGCCGGCAGCCAGGGCGAGACCGCTGAGGAGTCCGACGGTGCGGCGGATCGAGCTCATGGTGAACACCTTTCGTCCGGGTCCTCGCCGGGTGCGAGGCGTTGTCACCCCCACTTCGCCGTCCGGCCCCGATCCGGATGCACCCGATCCGGTGCGGTGCTCAGCCGATGAACGCGCGCGGATCGACCACGACCCAGATCTGCGCCGCCAGGCCGAGCACCTCGCCGTCCGCGCCGTACAGGGTGCTCCGGGTCGGCACCGTGCGGCCGGACCCTGGGGCGGCGATGCCGCGGACGACGCAGCGCTCGCCCACGGCCGGCCGGCGCAGCACGGTGGCGGTCATCGTGCCGAGCACCATCGGTCGCCCTGCCATGTCCGCCGACCAGCCGCCGGGGCAGTCCAGAGCGGCCCAGGTGACGGCGAGGTCCACCCGGCCGTCACCGCTGTCGAAGGCCGGATGCGGCACCCAGGAGGCACTCGTGGTGCCGTCGGGCGGATCGGTCGGGCCTGGCTCCAGCCGCAGGCCGTCCCCCTCCGCCCGGGCCGGGCCGCAGGCCAGGCAGGTCGGGAAGGGATGCTCGACCCGCCCGGGATAGCGTGAGGCGGCCTGCTGGGCCAGCAGGAAGTCCCGCCCGGGGTCACCGGTCTGCGGTGGGACCGGATCCGGCGCGGCATCGGTGCGCTGGGCCTCGGCCACCAGGGTCTCGCCGGCCCTCATCCGCAGGGCGGCGGCGCCGTCCGCCGTGGTGAAGCGCTCGAGCTCCATCGGGGTGTCCAGGGGCGGGGGCGCGGACAGCCGCACCCGCACGCTCCCGCCGTCCTCGCGCCCACCGGTGAGCCGCGCGGCCAGGGAGCCGCAGGTCCACCCCCCGTTGGCCGAGGTCGCCGGCCCGCAGTACCGGCGTGGCACCACCAGCGTGTCGCCCGCGCTCATCGCGCAGCGCCGGTTGCCGCGGTGTCGGCGCGCAGGGCTGCCAGCCGGTCCAGCGCCTCGGCCCGCTCGGCGGCGAGGTCGACCAGCCGGGGCGGGTAGCCGTGGGCGTACCCGTCGGGGGCCTCCCAGGGCTGATGCGCGTCCGGACCAATCAGGTGTCTCAGCTCGGGCAGGTAGCGGCGCAGGTAGCCGCCGTCCGGGTCGAAGCGCACTCCCTGGGTGACCGGGTTGAAGATCCGGAAGTAGGGCGCAGCGTCGGTGCCCGAGCCCGGCGGTCCACTGCCAGCCGTGACTGTTGCTGGCCAGGTCGCCGTCCCGCAGCCAGCGCATGAAGTGCCGGGCCCCGTGCTGCCACTCCAGGTGCAGGTGCTTGACCAGGAAGCTGGCGGTCACCATCCGGACCCGGTTGTGCATCCAGCCCTCGGCGCGCAGTTGACGCATCCCGGCGTCCACGAACGGGTACCCGGTCCGACCCTCCTGCCAGGCGGCCAGCCGGTCCCGGGCCGGCCCGGGCACGCCGGGATCGTCGTAGCGCATGTGGGCGTACTCGGCGCGCAGGTAGGCGCGGGCAGAGTCCGGGTGGTGCCAGAGCACGTCGGCGTAGAACTCGCGCCAGCACAGTTCCGACCGGAACGTCTCGGCCCCGGGACCCTGGTGACGGGCCAGGTCGGCGAGCAGGGTCCGGGGGTGGATCTCGCCGTACTTCAGGTGTGCCGACAGGGCGGACGTCGCGTCGACCCCGGGCAGGTCGCGGCCGTCCCGGTAGCCGGCGAGTGCGCCGTCGCGGAACTGCTCCCAGCGCTCCCGGGCCGCAGCCTCGCCGGCCGGGGGCAGGGTCAGCCCGCCCAGCTCCGGCTCGGCGGGCAGCGGCTCGCCGTCGACCCCGCGCGCCCACCGGGGGTCGGCCGGGGCCGGGGCCGGGGCCGGCCAGCCGTGCCGCAGCCACGCCGTCCGGAACGGGGTGAACACCTGGTACGGCGTCCCCGAGCCCTTGACCAGGCTGCCTGGGCCGATCGCGTACGGCGTCCCGGTGCGCACCAGCGCCGCCGACGCCGCCTGCAGCGCCTGCGCCACCCGCTCGTCCCGGCGGCGCCCGTAGGGGCCGGCATCGGCGGTGACGTGGACGGCGTCGGCGCCGGCCTGGGCCGCCACCTCGGGCACGACCTGTACCGGGTCGCCGTGCCGGACGACGAGATGCCCGTCGAGCGCCTCGTTCAGAGCCCGCAGCGAGCGCACCAGCAGCGCCTGGCGCGGTGCTCCCGAGGGCTGCCAGAGTGCGGGGTCGACGACGAACAGGGGGAGCACCCGACTGCCGCCCCCGCCCGCCGCGAGCAGGGCAGGATGATCGCTCAGGCGAAGGTCGCGGCGGAGCCACAGAATGGTGGTGGTCACCCGGCGAGGTTAGCCAGGCGCCGAGGAGTCCGCGCGCGAGCGCTGATGGGCGACAATCAGGCGGGGCAGCGCTGTCGTGGCCTACCCGGGAGGAGTGGCGCAGGGTGAGCGACCTGATCGACACCACCGAGATGTACCTGCGAACGATCTTCGAGCTCGAGGAGGAGGGGATCGTTCCGCTACGGGCCAGGATCGCCGAGCGGATCGGGCACTCCGGCCCGACGGTCTCCCAGACCGTGGCCCGGATGGAGCGGGACGGCTTGCTGCACGTCTCGGACGACCGCCACCTCGAGCTCACGGACGACGGCCGCGAGAAGGCGACCCGGGTGATGCGCAAGCACCGGCTCGCCGAGCGGCTGCTGCTCGACGTGATCGGGCTGGACTGGGAGTTCGTGCACGAGGAGGCCTGTCGCTGGGAGCACGTGATGAGCGACCGGGTCGAGCGCAAGCTGGTCGCCCTGCTCACCGACTCGCACGAGTCGCCCTACGGGAACCCGATCCCCGGACTGGCCGAGCTGGGTGGCTCGCCCTCCGACGGCTTCCGGCACGGGGTGCACGCGTTGACCGACGCCGTCGGAGCGAGCGCGCCGAGCGAGGAGCTGGCCCTGGTCGTGCGCCGGCTCGGCGAGCCGTTGCAGAGCGACAGCGTGCTGCTGTCGGAGCTGGTCAGGACGGCGCTGCGGCCCGGGCGCCGGGTGGTCGCCGTGCGGGTGGGGAACACCATCCGGGTGCGCGGTGACGGCGGCGAGGTGGACCTCGGGCTCGCCGACGCCCAGCACGTGTTCGTCGACCGGGTGCGGTGAGACTCCGCCTACACGCCGTGAGCACAGTCCGCCATGTTGTGTACGACACGCGGAATTGTGGTTACCAAGATGTGACATTGCCGGTCTGCCTCGGGTAGCGTGCGGAACGCTTTCCCTTCCCGGGGAAGGCCTCCGGGCGGACGCCGAGCTCTGCCACCGACCGGAGACGTCACACACCGCTGGCAGAGGCGGGGGACCCAATATCGGGGCCACGGGGCCGCACCTTCGGGTGGGGCCGGCAGTCCGAGGCTCCTTGGGGTGAAGCCGAGAGCATCTCGGTGGCAACGGAGAGTCGTTGCTGCAGAGGGGTTCACGGCCGGGTGACTTCTCCCATCCGAACCCGACAGCTGACCTCGTAGGCGTCCGGAGAGGCATACCGTGACCGATCGCGCCACGGCGCGTCACCGCGCGTCCAGCAGAGCGACCACGCCCCTGTCGACCATCAGTACCGGCCTCACCCAGGTCGTCGGCGACCGCGTCGAGGCCTTCGGCCGCGGCGGCGCCGCGATCGCCGTGTCGTCGGGCCTGGTCGCCTCCTTCGCCCTTCCGGCGGGAGCCGTGGTGCAGCAGCCCCTGAATCGCAACCCGCAGTCGGCCAGCCTTCCGCTGCTCGGCGCCGACGCCCTGTCGGCCCGGCTGACCAGTGCCTCGGCCCTGACCGGCGTCTCCACGCTGACCGGCGCCTCCACCCTGGTCGGCTCGCGGGGTGGGCTCACCCCCGCTGCGCCGCTGACCGCCCCTGCCGCCACCGCGGTGGTGTTCGACCAGGGCACGCTGACGGCCACCACCACCCGGGCCGCGGCCCGGGCCGCACGAACTGCTGCCACGAAGGCCGCCGCGCAGCGCGCCGCTGCCGTGGTCGCGCCCAAGGCCGTGGCGAAGATCGTGGCCAAGCCGAAGGCGGCCG
Organism: uncultured Actinomycetota bacterium; assembly: GCA_963710915.1. GTDB lineage: Bacteria > Actinomycetota > Actinomycetes > Actinomycetales > Kineosporiaceae > JADJPO01. Next base: position 150,276 of record CAVQCD010000001.1, read on the forward strand.
CCCCGAAGATCGCCGTCAAGCCCAAGGCCGCCGTCGCCAAGGTCTCGGTCAAGCCGAAGGCCGCCGTGTCCGCCGCCAAGGCCGCGGTGAAGCCGGCGACCGTGGCGGCAGGTGCCCGTGGATCGGCAGTGCTCGCCATCGCGTCCCGCTACCTGGGCGTCATGTACCGCTACGGCGGCACGACTGCCGCGGGCTTCGACTGCTCCGGCTACGTGCAGTACGTCTTCCGTCAGGTGGGCATCAAGCTCCCGCGCACGGCCCAGCAGCAGATGAACGCCACCCGGTCCATCCCGCCGTCTGAGGTGCGCACCGGAGACCTGGTCTTCTTCGTCAGCGGTGGCTACGCGAGCCACGTGGGCATCGTGATCTCCAAGGGCATGATGATCGACTCCCCGCGCAGCGGGAAGGCGATCACCAAGCGCAAGATCTACTCGTCCAAGGTCGTCTACCGTCGCGTGACCGGCTGATCACACGAGAAAAAGTCTGGGCCGATCCACGGTTCGTCCCTAGGCTGTTCCCCGACAGCGCGCAGGCGCTGCCCGGGAGGTCTCGATGCACGACGCGGTTCGCAGTGTGGCCGCCGCACTCTCCAGTGCGGTGCCACCGAGTAGTCGCGTGCGGCAGAACAAGGCGTCGTCCCCACGGGGGCGGCGCCTTTCGCCGTCCCGGGCAGTTCCTGCTCTCCACGCCGTCACAGGCGGCCGCCCGGCCGCTGTGGTCGCGACGTCGCCAGCCAGGCGAGCGTCCCGAAGGGAAAGGGGGTGGGGGTCATGCGCACCCTGGTACTCAATGCCGGGTACGAACCCCTCGCCGTCGTGTCGTTCCGGCGAGCGATCGTGCTCGTGCTCGCAGGCAAGGCCACGGTGGTCGCTCACGGCGGCGCCCCGGTGGTCGGAGGGTCGCTGACGCTGCCCCGACCCACGGTGATCCTGCTCGCCCGCTACGTCCGGGCACCGCACGGCAGGGCCGTGCCGGTGTCCCGTCGCGGGGTGCTGCGCAGGGACGCCCACCGGTGCGCCTACTGCGGCGCCCATGCGACCACGGTGGACCACGTGATGCCGCGCAGCCGCGGTGGCAAGGACACCTGGGAGAACCTGGTGGCGTGCTGCGTCGGGTGCAACAACGCCAAGGGCAACCGGACCCCGGAGGAGAAGGGCTGGTCACTGCGGGTGCACGCCTACGCCCCTCGCGGGGCGGCCTGGCTGGTCCGCGCGGTCGACCACCGCGACCCTGCCTGGGACGAGTTCCTGCCCGAGGTCGCCTAGATGTTTGTGGTTGCCGCCGTAAGGAAAACGTTGCCAGGAAGGCTTCTCTGAGGGCTGGCAAACTGGTGCACCGACGCCATCGGCGTCGGTGCACCAGAGAGCCTGCCACATGCTACGGAGATTGCCAAGTGCCACTACGCAGAGTCATGTCCTGCGTTCATATGCCCAGGTAGGCACCGATTCCGCATGACCGTCGGCAACGTCAGGCAACCCTGATCCGCGTGAATCCGTTCAGGCGTCGCCGCCGTCGAGCTCGTCGGCCGCCGCGCCGTCCGAGGCGGACGGCGGAATGACCACGACCGGGCACCGGCTGCTCTTGATCAGAGTCTGGCTGACCGAGCCGAACAGGAAGGTGCGTACCGCACCCCTCGCGTGGGTGCCGACCACGATCAGATCGGCTTCGGCGGAGGCGGCGAGCAGGGCGTCGGCCGCGCTGGCCTGCACCACGACGTGGGCGATCTCCGGAGCCGGGTCCATGTCGGCGAGCACGGCGTCGACGGCCCGGGTCTGGACGGCCTCGGCCTCCTGCTCGAGGCTGTGGCCCTCGGCGGGGCCGGAGTGGTTGGGGCCGATGGTGGAGTGGTCGAGGCCCCAGGTGGTCACGAGTTCGAGGGTGGAGCCCCGGCGCAGAGCCTCACGGGCCGCCCACGCCAGAGCCTGGTGGCTGCTCTCGCTGTCGTCGACCCCCACCGCGATCACCGAACGAGTCATGGTGGTCCAGTCCCTTCCTGGTACGTGCGAGTGTGTTGAAGGCCCACGGTGAGGCTTGTCACCCGTTCTCGCGATAGGACCAAAGGCACCGGCTTCCCCGGAGGCGGCGATGAGGACGCCGATCGGTGATGCACGCGGCACCCCAGCCCGTGGCCTCAGTGGCTACCCGGCAGTAGCGTGACGCCATGGCCAGTGTGAGCGCACAGATCGAAGTCACGGCGACGCCTGAGCAGGCCTGGGCGGTCCTCGCCGACCCGGCCCGGTTCAGCAGCTGGGTGGACAATCACCAGGGGTTCGTCGGCGAGCCGCCGACGGCCTTCGCCCCCGGCACCTCGTTCGGGCAGCGGCTGCGGGTGATGGGAATGCCGGCCGAGGTGCGCTGGACGGTGGAGGGGCTCGAGGAGCCACGCCGGGTGGTGCTCAAGGGCAACGGGCCGATGGGCATCGGGTTGACCGCGACCTATCTGGTCACCCCGGGGGAGGGCAGCACCACCGTCGCCTCCACCTACGAGTTCAGCGGCGCGGCGGTGTTCGCGGTCGCCGGTCAGCTCGAGCGTGAGGTGGGCGAGACCCTGCGGGTCAGCCTGGCCACGCTCAAGACACTGGTCGAGGCCTGACCCTGCGCGATCCCGCCTGCTCCACCCGCGGGAAGGTGTCCGACAGCAGGGTGACCAGGGTGTTGCCCAGCAGCACGTGCACCTGGTCGCGGGTCAGTGACCCGCGCACCAGCCACTCGACCGCGCCGCTGCGGGCGAACTGCACGTAGGCCCGAGCGACCGCGCGCAGTTCCTCCGTGGCGGCGCGCGGCTGGGGTAGGGCGACCCGGAGGATCTGGTCGACGGTGACCTCGTCGGCCTCGGCGATCACGGCCGCGACGTCGGGGTTGCGGCTCGCCCCGCTGTCGGCGATCGCGGCCAGCCAGGGCTTGGCGTGCCGCGACACGGCGTCCAGGAACCAGGTGACCGCCGCGTCGACCCGGGTCTGCAGGTCGCCCTCGGGCAGGGCGGTCAGGGCGACGTCGGGGATCGTGGCCAGCACCCTGACCACCTCGAGGTACAGGTCCTTCTTGGTGCCGAAGTAGTGGTTCACCAGGCCGCGCGCCACCCCTGCCTCCCGGGCGATGTCGCCGCTGGACACCTCGTCGTAGGGGTGCTCGCCGAACAGGCGGACGGCGCAGCCGAGGATCTGCTGCCGCCGCGCGTCCGGCTCCAGTCGGCGCCGGCGGGGGGCTGGGTCGGCGGCCGGCTCCGTCTGCTCCGCCGTCTCCGCCGGCTCGGTCACGGGTCGACCAGGGGCAGTCGCAGGGTGCCGGGCACCCCGTCCGGCACGGCGGGACGCCGCGGAGCAACCGGGCCGATGCGCCGGTAGCCCTCGCCGAGCGCGGGCCGGGGATCGGGCTCCCCGCGGTTCGGCCACAGCGCCATCGCCCGCTCCGCCTGGGCGGTGATGGTCAGCGCGGGGTTCACCCCGAGGTTGGCCGAGATGGCCGCGCCGTCCGCCACGTGCAGTCCGGGGTGGCCGAACAGGCGCTGGTAACCGTCCACCACGCCGTGATCGGCGTCCGTTCCGATCGGGCAGCCGCCGATGAAGTGCGCCGTCATCGGCCGGTTCACCAGCGCAGTCACCGCGCCCATCGCCGTGCCGCCCATCCGCCGCGCGGCGCTGCGGGTGGCGGCGTGGGCCGCGGGGATCCAGGTCGGGTTGTGCTCGCCGACGCCCTGCCGGGTGGTCATCCGGCGGCCGGTGAGGAGCGATCGCCGGGTGTAGGTGGTCACCGAGTTGTCCAGGGTCTGCATGGTCAGCAGCACGATGGTGCGCTCGGACCAGTGCCGAGGGTTGAGCGCCCAGATCAGGTCTCGGCGACGCGCGCGGACGGCGGCGAGCACCTCGCGCGGGCGGGCCCGGACGCCGTCCGCCGGGTCGAGGAGCACCGCCGTGATCAGGCTGAGCAGGTTGCTGCCTCGGCCGTAGCGGACCGGCTCGATGTGCGTGACGTCGTCCGGGTGGATCGAGGAGGTGATCGCCACGCCCCGGGAGTAGTCGGTGTCGCCGTGGCGGGCCCGGGCTCCGGTGAGCGACTCGGAGTTGGTGCGGCTGAGCTCGCCGAGCCGACGGGACAGTCGCGGCAGGTGCCCCTCGTCGCGCATCCGGTGCAGCAGGCGCTGGGTGCCCAGGGCCGAGGCGGCGAAGACCACCTGTTCGGCGGTCAGCGTGCGCACCGGCGCGGCCCTGCCCGGACGGCGGTCGGTCGCCACGGTGTCGACCGCGTAGCCGACGCCGGAGCCGGCCGGGTCGAGCGGGCGGACGGCGCGCACCGTGGTCAGCGGAAGTACCTCGGCGCCGGCCTGTTCGGCCAGGTGGAGGTAGTTCTTCACCATGGTGTTCTTCGCCCCGTGTCGACACCCCGTCATGCACTCTCCGCAGTGCCGGCAGGTCGCCCGGGCGGGGCCGGCGCCGCCGAAGAAGGGGTCGGGCACCTCCTGGCCGCCGGCTGCGGTGTGCGCGTCGAGGTCGTCGCCGTCCAGCGGGGAGAAGAGCACCCCGACCGGGGTGCGGCGGTAGGTGTACTCGACGCCCAGTTCGGCGGCGACGTCGCGCAGTACCCGGTCGGCGGGTGTGGTCACCGGGTTGGTGGTCACGCCGAGCATCCGGCCCGCCTGGTCGTAGTACGGCGCGAGCTCGTCGCGCCAGTCGGTCAGCCCAGCCCACTGCCGGTCGGTGTAGAAGGCGTCCGGGGCGGTGTAGAGGGTGTTGGCGTAGACCAGCGACCCTCCGCCGACGCCGGCGCCGCTGAGCACGAAGACGTCGTTCAGCAGGGTCATCCGCAGGATGCCGAAGCAGCGCAGGGCGGGTGCCCACAGGAACTGGCGCACGTGCCATGAGTTCGTGGCCAGCTCGTGGTCGGCGAATCGGCGCCCGGCCTCCAGCACGCCGACCCGATAGCCCTTCTCGGTCAGCCGCAGGGCCGCCACGCTGCCGCCGAAGCCCGAGCCGACCACGATCACGTCGTAGTCGAAGTCCGTCATCCCCGGACCGTCCCACCGTTGTTGACGTCGAGTCAATAGGGGTGCCGGGATCTATTGACATCGCGCCAATAACGGGCAGGATTCCTGGTGAGCCCTCGCTCGCCCCACGGTCGTCCGCCCACTCGCACCGAAGCAGAGGACCCGTCTTCATGGTGGCACCGCTGGCCTACCGCTCGCCCTGGCGCGAGCAGGAGCACGACGATCTCGCCGACACCGCCCGCACCTTCTTCGCCAAGGAGGTCGTGCCCCATCAGGAGGCCTTCGCCACACAGGGCCACCCGGACCCGGCCCTGTACCGCAGGGCCGGTGAGCTGGGCCTGCTGGGTCTGGCCGTGCCTGAGGAGTACGGCGGGGGTGGTGGCACCTTCGCCCATGAGGCGGTGCTCTACGAGCAGCAGACCTACGCCGTCGACTCCTCCCTCGGGCTGGGCGTGCACACCGGCATCGTGATGGGCTACCTGACCGACTACGGCACGCCGGAGCAGAAGGCGCGCTGGCTGCCGCAACTGTGCAGCGGGGAGCGGGTGGGCGCGATCGCGATGACCGAGCCCGGCGGCGGCTCGGACCTGCAGGCGATCCGCACCCACGCCGTCCGTGACGGCGACGACTACCTGGTCAGCGGCTCGAAGACGTTCATCACCAACGGGTTCCTGGCCGGGCTGCTGGTGCTCGCGGTGAAGACCGACCCGGTCAGCGCGCGTCGGGCATCTCGCTGCTGGTCTGCGAGGTCGGCGACGACGTGCCGGGCTTCCGGCGCGGCCGGGTGCTGCACAAGATCGGCCTGCACGGCAACGACACCGCGGAGCTGTTCTTCGACGAGATGCGCGTGCCCGCGGCGAACCTGCTCGGCCCGACCGAGGGTCAGGGTTTCGTGCAGATGATGCAGCAGCTGCCCCAGGAACGCCTGGTGGTGGCGGTCGCCGCGGCCGCCGCGATGGAGCGGGCGGTCGAGCTGGCGGTGGCGTACGCCAAGGACCGGACGGCGTTCGGCAAGCCACTGATGGAGCAGCAGAACACCCGCTTCGTGCTGGCCGAGTGCGCCGGAACGGTCCGCGCCGGCCGCACCCTGCTGGACGACGCGATCAGCCGGCACCTCCGCGGTGAGCTCGACGTCGCGACGGCCGCGATGATCAAGTTCTGGCTCACCGACGCCCAGTGCCGGGTGGTCGACGCGTGCCTGCAGATCTTCGGCGGGTACGGCTACACGATGGAGTACCCGATCGCCCGGCTGTACGCCGACGCCCGGGTGCAGAAGATCTACGCGGGCACGAACGAGATCATGAAAGAACTGGTGGCACGGGCGCTGTGAGCGAGAAGAGAGGGCTGCGCTGATGACCGAGGCCTATATCTACGATGCGCTGCGCACGCCGCGCGGCAAGGGGCGGGCCACCGGCGCGCTCTACGGGGTCAAGCCGGTGACGCTGCTGGTCGGGCTGCTGCACGAGCTGCAGCGGCGCAATCCGGGGCTTGACCCGGCCAGGATCGAGGACGTCATCCTCGGCGTGGTCTCGCCGGTGGGCGACCAGGGTGGCGTGCTGCCGCGCGCGGCGGCGCTGGCCGCGGGACTGCCCGACAGCGTGGCCGGCCTGCAGCTGGACCGCTTCTGCGCCAGCGGGCTGGAGGCGGCGAACGTGGCCGCGCAGAAGGTCCGCTCGGGCTGGGACCACCTGATCGTGGCCGGCGGTGTGGAGAGCATGTCCCGGGTGCCGATGGGCTCGGACGGCGGAGCCTGGGCGCTGGACCCGGAGACCAACTACGACGCCCACTTCGTGCCGCAGGGGATCAGCGCCGATCTGATCGCCACCACCGAGGGCTTCACCCGCGAGGATTGCGACGCCTACGCCCTGCAGTCCCAGGAACGGGCCGCGAAGGCCTGGGCCGGAGGGAATTTCGCGCGCTCCGTGGTGCCGGTGACCGACCGGAACGGGGTACTGCTGCTGGACCGGGACGAGCACATGCGCCCGGACACCACGGCGGAGACCCTCGCCGGGCTGACGCCGGCGTTCGCCGCGATGGGAGAGATGGGCGGCTTCAATGCCGTCGCCCTGCAGAAGTACCACTGGCTGGAGCGGATCGAGCACGTGCACACGCCGGGGAACTCCTCCGGGATCGTCGACGGCGCCGCGCTGGTGCTGATCGGCAGCGAGCAGGTGGGCCACGACCTCGGCCTGACCCCGCGGGCCCGCATCGTCTCGGCAGCGGTGACCGCCACCGAGCCGACGATCATGCTCACCGGGCCGACGCCGGCGGCCGAGAAGGCCCTGGCGACAGCCGGTCTGCGGGTGGAGGACATCGACCTGTTCGAGCTGAACGAGGCCTTCGCCGCGGTGGTGCTGAAGTTCGCCAAGGATCTGCACATCGCTCCCGAGGTGCTCAACGTCAACGGCGGCGCGATCGCCATGGGCCACCCGCTCGGGGCCACCGGGGCGATGATCCTGGGCACCATGGTCGACGAACTGGAGCGGCGTCAGCTGCGCCGGGGTCTGGTGACCCTGTGCATCGGTGGCGGTATGGGTGTGGCGACGATCGTGGAGCGTGTGTGATGACTGAGACTGCCGTGCGCTACTCCCGGGGCGAGGACGGCGTCGTCGTGCTCACCCTGGACGACCCGAGCTCCTCGGTGAACACGATGAACGACGCCTACGTCGCCGGGATGGGCGCTGCCGTGGACCGGCTGCAGGCGGAGCAGGCGGAGATCACCGGAGTGATCGTCACCAGCGCGAAGTCCACCTTCTTCGCCGGCGGCGACATCCTGTCGATGATGCAGGTCACGCCCGAGATGGCCGGGGGACTGACCCAGCGGCTCGCGGTGATCAAGTCCCAATTGCGCCGGCTGGAGACCCTGGGCCGCCCGGTCGTGGCGGCGCTGAACGGGTCCGCGCTGGGCGGTGGCCTCGAGGTCGCCCTGGCCTGCCACCACCGGGTGGCGGTGGACAACCCCAAGGCCCGGTTCGGCCTGCCCGAGGTGACCCTCGGCCTGCTGCCCGGCGGCGGCGGGATCACCCGCACCGTGCGCATGCTCGGGATCACCGACGCGCTGATGAACGTGCTGCTGGAGGGCCGTCAGGTCAGCGCCCGCAGGGCTGCCGAGCTCGGACTGATCGACGACGTGCTGGACTCGCCCGAGGCGCTGATCGAGACGGCGAAGGCGTGGATCGCGGCCAACCCCAACGCCGCGCAGCCCTGGGACGTCAAGGGATACCGGATCCCCGGCGGCACGCCGTCCACCCCGTCACTGGCGATGAACCTGCCCGCTTACCCGGCCAACCTGCGCAAGAAGCTCAAGGGCGCACCCATGCCGGCCCCGAAGGCGATCATGGCGGCCGCGGTCGAGGGCGCCCAGGTGAACGTCGACACCGCGCTGGCGATCGAGAGCCAGTACTTCGTCTCCCTGGTCACCGGCGCCGTCGCGAAGAACATGATGAAGGCGTTCTTCGTCGACATGCAGGCGATCAGCAAGGGCGCCAGCCGCCCGCAGGGCATCCCGCGGTGGACGCCGACCCGGGTCGCGGTGCTGGGCGCCGGAATGATGGGCGCGGGCATCGCCTACTCCCTCGCCGCGGCCGGGGTGGACGTGGTGCTGAAGGACGTCACCGCCGAGGCGGCTGCCAAGGGCAGGGCCTACAGCGAGAGCCTGGTGGCCAAGGCGGTCGGGCGGGGCCGGATGGACGCCGCCAAGGGTGAGGCGCTGCTGGGCCGGATCACGCCCACCGCCGAGCTGGCCGATCTCGCCGGGTGCGACATGGTGATCGAGGCCGTCTTCGAGGACCCGGCGCTCAAGCACCGTGTCTTCGCGGAGACCGAGCCGGTGCTCGCCGGTGATGCCCTGCTCGCCTCGAACACCTCGACCCTGCCGATCACGCTTCTGGCGCAAGGAGTCTCACGCCCGAAGGACTTCATCGGGCTGCACTTCTTCTCCCCGGTCGACAAGATGCCGCTGGTCGAGATCATCGTCGGTGAGGCCACCGGCGACGAGGCGTTGGCCAAGGCGTTCGACGTCGTCCAGCTGATCCGCAAGACCCCGATCGTGGTCAACGACAGCCGGGGGTTCTTCACCAGCCGGGTGATCGGCCGGTTCATGGACGAGGCGGTCGGCATGCTCGCCGAGGGCGTGCACCCGCAGACCATCGAGCAGGCCGCGTTGCAGGTGGGGTACCCGACCGGTCCGCTGGCGCTGACCGACGAGGTGAGCCTGACCCTGACCCAGCACATCCGGGCGAGTTTCGCGACAGCCGCTGCGGCAGAGGGGAAGAGCTTCCCGGTGGAGGCCTCGCACGCGGTGGTGGACCGGATGGTGGACGAGTTCGGCCGCCCCGGCCGGGCCGGTCGCGCGGGGTTCTACGAGTACACCCCCGAGGGCAAGCGGCTGGGGCTGTGGCCGGGTCTGGTCGAGCACTTCGCCCCCGGCGACCCGGCGCAGCCGAGTCACGGCATCCCGTTCGCCGATCTGGGTGAGCGGATGCTGTTCGTCGAGGCGATCGACTCGGTCAACTGCCTCGACGAGGGCGTGCTGCGCTCGGTCGGGGAGGGGAACGTCGGCTCGATCCTCGGCATCGGCTTCCCGCCGTGGACCGGTGGGGTGCTGCAGTACATCGAGGGCTACCCCGGCGGCGTGGCCGGGTTCGTGGCCCGCGCCCGGGAGCTCGCCGACCGCTACGGCGAGCGGTTCACCCCGCCGTCCTCGCTGGTCGAGCGCGCCTCGACCTCCTCCGTTGCCTGAGGCGGAGCCGGAGCAGGGTGGTGGCACGGGGCCGTTGGCCGGGCTGCGGGTGCTGGAGCTGCCCGGCCTGGCCCCGGTCCCGTTCGCGGCGATGATGCTGGCCGACCTGGGCGCCGAGGTGACCCGGGTCGACCGGCCGGCGCACGCCCCTGCGGGCATGCAGGCCCCGCTGACCGGGCCGGTGCACCGCGGGCGGAGCGGCGTCGTCCTCGATCTCAAACTGTCGGCGGACGTCGAGGCGCTGCTCGCGCTCGCGGACGCGGCCGACGTCCTGCTGGAGGGGTTCCGGCCCGGGGTGGCCGAGCGGCTCGGCGTCGGGCCGGAGGTGTGCCTGGAGCGTAATCCCCGCCTGGTCTACGGCCGGCTGACCGGTTGGGGCCAGACGGGCCCGTGGGCCGGTGAGGTGGGGCACGACATCACCTACCTGGCGCTGTCCGGCGTGCTGGCCACGATGGGCCCGGCGGGCGGGCCGCCGACGGTGCCGGTGAACTACCTGGCCGACTTCGCCGGCGGCTCGATGCTGCTGGTCACCGGGGTGCTGGCCGCACTGCTCGAGCGGGATCGGTCGGGCCGGGGGCAGGTGGTCGACGCCGCGATGGTCGACGGTGCGGCGCTGCTCACCTCGTTCGTGCGAGGTCTGCGCTCGGCGGGACTGTGGCCGGGTGGGCGCGGGCAGAACCTGTTGGACGGCGGGGCGCCGTTCTACACCACCTACGCGACGGCGGACGGCGGTTACCTGGCGGTCGGGGCGATCGAACCGCCGTACTACGCGGCACTGCTGCACGGACTCGGCCTGGCGCACGAGGACCTGCCGGCCCAGTACGACACCGCAGCCTGGCCGCAGCTGCACCAGCGGTTCGCCGAGGTGATCGCAGCCCGCACCCGGGAGGAGTGGTGCCGGGTCTTCGAGGGCACCGAGGCCTGCGTCGCCCCGGTGCTCGACCCCTGGGAGGCGCACCTGCATCCGCACGCGGTGGCCCGCCAGGCCTACCTCGACCTGGACGGCGTGATCCAGCCGGCGCCCGCCCCGCGGTTCAGCCGGACACCTCCCGGAGTCCGCGGCCCGAGAGTCGAGTAACCGCCCTCAAACGACCGCCGAAACGTCGGTTGCTCGACTCTCGCGTGAACGGGTGGCCGGGGGTCGGCCGCTGCGGCGGCTCGACCGAACGGTTCGTTGCGGTTCACGCCGCGTTGGACCCCTGGCCTCGCTGACCCTGTCGAACCGACCGCCCGCCGTCGCAGGGTGTTGGTCGACGCGCCATGCGGACGACGCCGTCCGGTCCGACAGACCGGGCGTAGTTGGGGCATGCGCATCGCGGTGGTGCCGGAGTCGTTCCTCCCGGCCGTGAACGGCGTCACCAACTCTGTGCTCCGTGTCCTGGAGCACCTCGAACGCACCGGGCACCAGGCGACGGTGATCGCGCCCGACTACGACGGCGTCGGCCCGACCGAGTACGCAGGAGCTCCGGTGGTGCGGGTACCGTCGGTGCCGGCTCCCGGCGGTCAGGGGTTCCGGGTCGGGCTGCCGTCCCGGCGGATCCAGGCGGCCTTGGCCGGGTTCCGGCCCGACGTCGTCCACCTGGCCTCCCCGTTCGTGCTCGGGGCCGAGGCCAGCCGGGCTGCCCGCGCACTGGGGGTGCCCGTGGTCGCGGTCTTCCAGACCCACGTCGCCGGCTTCGCCAAGGCCTACGGATCGCCGTCCGCGGCGCAGGCCGTGGCGTGGTCGTGGTTGCGCCGGATCCACACCCGGGCCGATCTGACCCTGGCTCCCTCACCGACGGTGTGCACCGAGCTGCGCCGGCGGGGGTTCGAGCGGCTGGCCCTCTGGCCGCGCGGGGTCGATACCGCACGGTTCGCCCCCTCCTGGCGCGATCCGGACTGGCGCCGGCAGCTCGGCGTGGGTGAGGAGGAGGTGCTCGTCGGGTATGTGGGGCGGCTGGCCCCCGAGAAGCGGGTGGGCGACCTGGCGGCACTGAGTGGTCTGCCCGGAACTCGCCTGGTCCTGATCGGTCACGGGCCACAGGCGGCCGCCCTCGCGCAGCAGATCCCCGGCGCCATCCAGACCGGACATCTGGACGGTGAACAGCTGTCCCGGGCCTACGCCGCCCTGGACGTCTTCGTGCACGTCGGTCCGGACGAGACGTTCTGCCAGGCGGCCCAGGAGGCGATGGCCAGCGCCCTGCCGGTGGTCGCCGTCCGGGCCGGCGCCCTGCCGGACCTGGTGACCTCCGGGCGCACCGGGACGCTGGTGCCCTCCGGTGACCTGGCCGCGTTGCGCGAGGCGGTCTGGCGGTATGCCGAGCGGCCCGACCTACGGGCGGCGCACGGTGCCGCAGGCCGGGCGCAGGTGCTCGACCGATCCTGGTCGGTTCTCGGCGAGGCGCTGCTGGACCACTACCGATCGTTGGTGAAGCCGCTGTCCGCGCCCGAGACCGAGGCGGCCTGATGTCTGCTCTGCGCATCATGCACGTGGCCAATTTCTACGGCCCCGCCTCGGGTGGGCTGAGGACCACCATGCACGCGCTGGCCCGTGGCTATGCAGCCCGGGGTCACCAGCCGATCCTGGTGGTGCCCGGCACGGAGGTCACCCGCAGCGCCACGCCGTACGGGTGGCGGATCACCCTGCCGAGCACCCGGATCCCGGGCACCGGCGGCTACCGGATGATCACGGACCTCTCTCTGGTGGAACGGGTCCTGGACTGCTGGGGGCCCGACGTGCTGGAAGTCTCGGACCGGACGTCGTTGATCGGGCTGGGCGGCTGGGCCCAGGCGAACGGTGTGCCCTCGGTGGCTTTCGCCCATGAGCGGGTGGACCGCCTGCTGACCCAGTTCGTGCCCGGGCCGTTCCCCTGGCAGCGGGTGGCCGACGTCTGGAACCGGCAGCTCGACGGCGGGTTCGACGCCATCGTGGCGACGACCCGCTTCGCCGCCACGGAGTTGGACCGGATCGGGTCCAGGGGCGTGCGCAGGATTCCGCTGGGCGTGGACCTGGCGCGCTACCACCCCTCCCGTCGGGATCTGCAGCTGCGGTCCGAGCTCGCTGCGGGGGCCGACGTCCTGCTGGTGCACTGCGGCCGGCTCTCGGCGGAGAAGACGCCACAGGTGAGTGTCGACGCGCTGCGCGTGCTGCTGGGCCGTGGTGTGCGGGCGCGTCTCGTGGTGGCCGGTGCGGGGCCACGTGCCGACGCCCTGCGCCGACGGGCGAGAGGACTCCCGGTGACCTTCCTCGGGCACGTCGAACCACCGGAGGTGTTGGCGCAGGTGCTGGCGTGCGCCGATCTGGCCCTGGCTCCCGGCCCGCACGAGACGTTCGGGCTGGCCGCCCTGGAGTGCCTGGCCTCCGGAACTCCGGTGGTGGTCTCGGCGCGATCCGCCCTGCCTGAGCTGATCGGTGACGCCGGGCTGCCCGCGCAGGGCCCGGCCGGCTTCGCCACGGCTGCGCTGCGACTGCTGCACCGCCCCGAGCACGAACGGCGCGCGGAGGCCCGGGCCGTCGCCGAGCGCTTTCCCTGGGATCGCACCGTCGAGGAGATGCTGAGACTGCATCGACATCTGCGGGAGCGCCCCGACGGCGGGGGCCGGCTCGCGCCGGCCCGGCCGGTGACCAGCGCGGCATGAGCGCCGTCATGGCCCGAGGTCACCGCCGGCGGGCGGGGCACGTCGCGCGGGCGCTCGGCCCGGTGGGTCTGGTGGTGGGCCCTCTTCCCGGGTCTGTGACCTCTTCCCCACCGTGATCGCGCTCACCGCCTGGGAGGCGCTGGCCGGGCGCCGTGTCCCTTGTCGTCGAGCACGCACCGGGGGAGCCTGAGCGCTACAGCTCCCTCGCGGCTCACCCGATAGGCCCTACGTGGCCGGTGATATGACTTCCGATCTGCGGGCAGTGGTGCCCCAGCCGCGCTCGGCGTCCGTGCAGACGCCGACTCCCGTGGTCGGCTCCGCGCTCTCCCGGGCGTGGCAGACCGCCGCCGAAGCGGGCGCGGCGTCCCTCGTGCTCGCCGTGGGCGAGGACGGCGGCTTCACCGTGCTGTGGGCCAACCGCGCGCTGACCGAACTGCTCGGAGTGGTCACCGCCGACCTGGTCGGGGCGACCCTCGCCGACCTGGTCGGGGTGGGGGCTGACCCCGACGCCGAGAGCGCCTGGGCGAGGGTGGCCATCGAACTGTTGGGCGGGTGGGGCGGACACCGGGAGGCCTCGGTGCGTCGACTCGACGGGTCGGAGATCCGGGTCCAGCTGGACGCCGCCCACCTCTGCGGCACCACGGGCGAGTCCGACGGGTGGCTGCTGAGGCTGCATCCGCTCACCGACAGCCTGCGCGACCACGAGGCCGCCCTGCGTGAGTCCGAGCACCGGTTCCGGGCCCTGGCCGAATCGGCGCCGATCGGCATCTTCGTCTCGGAGGCCGGCCTGCGATTGGGCTATGTCAACGACCGGTTCGCCGAGCTGTGCGGCCTGACCCGGTTCCAGTTGCTGGGCACCGAGTGGCTGACGGCCATCGACCCGGACGATCTGCCCGCCCTGTACGCCGCGGGTGAGGGCGTGCTGGCCGGGAACCCGCGTGAGATCAATGTGCGCATCATCGGTGACGACGACGTGCCGCGCTGGGTCTATCTCCGCCTGGCCCCGACCACCACCCCTGCGCGCGCGGCCGGATTCATCGGCACCGCGGAGGACGTCACCCAGCGACGCGCCTGGGAGGAGAAGATCACCTACCAGGCACAGCACGACCCGTTGACCGGCCTGGTCAACCGGCGCCGCCTGGTCGAGGTGCTGCACGAGCTGCTCGGCAGCCGGCGCGGGGTCGACCGGCAGTTCGCCGTCCTCTTCATCGACCTCGACGGGTTCAAGGGGATCAACGACACCTATGGCCACGAGGCCGGCGACCGGGTGCTGGTCGAGGTCGCCCGGCGGATGCGCCGGGTGGCCCGCGAGTACGACATCGTCTCCCGGGTCTCCGGGGACGAGTTCGTGATGGTTCTGCGCAACGTCCTGGCCCCCTTCGACGCCGAGGCCGCCGCCTGCCGCCAGCTCGAGGCGCTCAGCGTGCCGTTCCGGATCGGGCGACACGAGGAGAACCTGTCCGCCAGCATCGGAGTCGCGATGCCGGCGTCCTTCGACACTCCCGACACCCTGCTCAAGGCTGCCGACCTGGTGATGTACGACGCCAAGGCTGCCGGCGGTGCCGGGTACCGGATGGCGCCGATGGCTCCGGGCCCCGACGCCGAGGCGGACGCCGAAGCAGACGCTGAAGCCGGCCTCGCGCCGGACGCCGACGCTGACCGCTCCGACGCTGACCGCTCCGACACTGACCGCTCCGACACTGACTCGGACCGCGAGTCCACCACGGCCCAGGGCCCTCCTCCCGGCGCCGTTGTCACTCCTGACCCCGAGGAGCTGCCGTGATCACTGCCCGCGAACGGGTGCGTGCCCGCCAGGAACTGGCCAGCCGGGCCGGGGCGGCGCTGCGCGTGCTGCAACTGGCCGACGACCCGGACACCTCTGCCGGGGACCTGGCCCGAGCGATCGGCACCGATCCGCTGTTCGCGGCCCGGGTGCTGCGTACCGCGAATGCCGCTTACTACGGCCTGAGCGGTCGGGTCTCGACGCTGGCCTTCGCGGTGTCGGTGATGGGCTTCCAGGGTGTGCGCAGCCTTGCGGTGATGGCTGCGGCCGGAGTCGACGACAGCCACGGTGCGCCGGAGGGCTTCTGGCAGGCTGCGGCGATGTGCGCCACCGGTGGCGAGATCATCGCGCCGATGCTCGGCGCCGACCCGGGTGATGCGTTCAGCGTGGGGCTGCTGCACATGATCGGCTCTGCCCTGATGCACCAGGCGAGCGAGGAGGGCCAGGTCCAGCTCTGCCTGCCCTTCGGCGACGACAGTGGCGAACTGGTGGCTTCGGAGGTCGAGGCCTTCGAGATCGGGCACGACGCGCTGGGTGCGGAGGTGCTCGAGGCGTGGCACTTCCCGCCCCACATCTGCCAGGTGATCGGCCGGCACCATCAGTCCGCGATGCCTGACGCCCCGGCCCTGGAGCGGACCCTGCAGATCGCCCGCAACCTCACCGATGCCGCACTCGGCGCGGACGGCGAGGTGCCCGACCCGGACACGGGCTACGCCTGGCTCAGTGAGGGCGTGATCGGCGCAACCGTGGCAGAGTCGATCATGGAGCGGATGCAGATGCGTGCCGAGGCCCTTCTGGACGGACTGCGCCCCGGAAGCTGACCTCGCACACCCCCCCCGGGGGACCTCGCGCCCCAGCGCTCGACCCGGGGCCTGTCCCGACCCGGTATGTGATCGTCGCGAGATCGCAATGTTCCCCCGCCAACTGGGGGAGAGCTGCGATCCTACGGTGATCACTGGCGTCGGGGTCGGCGTCGGGTGGGGTTGGGGCGGGCGAGGCGAGGAGGCACCGTGGGGCGTTCGACGTCCACCTCGTTGTCACCCCGTGCCGCCGCGGCGCTGCTGGGCCTCTTCGCGGTACTGGCTGGCGTGCTCTGGCTGCTGAACCACGGTGGCGCGTCCTCGACGGCCTCGACGTCCACGACGACCAAGACGACCTCGGTCCCCACCTCGGTGGCCGCCGGATCCACCGGGTCGAACCGAGCGGCGAGCACCCAGCGGGCCTCGTCGCCCCGCGCGGAGCTGCCCGCCCGGCCGGCCTCCTCCGCGTCGCTGCGTACCAAGGCCGGCTACGTGCTGGCCGTGGTCGAGGCCACCGGTCGCCCGCCCGAGGGGTATGTCGGCGGTCGACAGTTCATGAACGACGAGCGGGGCGGCACCACGGCACTACCGTTCAAGGACTCCGCCGACCGTAGGCTGACGTATCACGAATATGACGTGAATCCGAGGAAACAGGGGGTCGATCGTGGGCCGCAGCGACTGGTCGTGGGCAGCGACGGTTCGGCGTTCATGACCGGGGACCACTACGTCACCTGGCAGCGGCTGCGATGACCGATCCCACGCCGCCGAACGGACCCGACGACGCACCCGTGGTGCGGCTGTCCGGCCCCTGGCTCCTGCTCACCCGTGACCCGGAAACCGTTGTCGGGCAGGGCGAGAGCGTCCGCCGGCGCGGCGGCGTCGTCCGCCGTCTGCAGGGTACGGCGATGCGCACCCAGGCCGGGCTGCACGCCGAGTTCGCGCGGGAGCTGCAGTTCCCCACGTACTTCGGCCACAACTGGGCCGCCCTGGAGGACTGCCTCACCGACCTGGAATGGCTGCCGGCGCCGGCCTATCTCCTGGTGATCGAGGACGCCGACCAGGTGCTGATCGACGAGCCGATCGAGCGCACCGGGCTGTTCGGCGATCTCCTGATCGGCGCGGCCAGGGCCTGGGCGACCCCGGTGGCGGACGGAGAGTGGTGGGACCGGCTCGGGGTGGCGTTCCACGTCGTCCTGCTGCCCGCTGACTCCGCGTGCGAGATGTGCGTGATCGATCGCTGGGGCGAGGCCGGGGTACACGTCGAGCTGGTCTGATCAGTCGTTCATCGCCTTGACGATCGCAACGGCGAGGCTGCGCGAAGCGTCGTCCTGCCCCGCGTCGGCGGCGTCCAGGGTGGCATGCACGATGGTCCACGCCCGAGCGATGTCCTCGTCGATTCCCGCTGCCTCGCAGACGATCTCGACCCGACGGCGGAGCGACCAGCGCAGTGTGGCGCCGGTGCCCATCTCCTCGACCCGGTTGCGCAGCACCGGCTGCAACTCGTACCCGGGGTGCCCGGCCATCGGCTTGGGGTCGATCGCCAGCCACGGCTCACGGCCGCCGGCGAGGACGTTGGCGAAGTGCAGATCGGTGTGGATCAGGGTGGCGTCGCTGCCCGGCTGCGAGGTCAGATCACCCAGCAGGGAAGCGGTCTGCTCCAGGTAGCGGCGGGGCATGGTCGCCGGCCCGGCCATGGCCCGGTCGAGCTGATCGCGCACGACGTCGCTCAACCGCAGCAGCTGCGGCAGGGCCGGCACGTGCAGGCGGCGCAGCAGCCCTCCGATCACGGAGCAGGCCTCGTCGATCCACTCCTCGCCGAGATCACGCTCGGCGTCCAGCGCCTCCAGCAGCAGCGCGCCCCGGCCGGGGTCGGCGGCGATCAGGCGGACGGCGCCGTCCCCGCCCCAGCGCCGCAGGGCCAGGTGCTCGCCGGCCGATTCCCGGTGCGGCCAGCCGACTTTGAGCGCCAGAGCCCGGCCCTCGCGGTGCACCGGCAGGACCACCGCGGTGTGCCCGGTGCGGCCCGGGCCGACCGGGATCACCTGCCACTCCTCGAGCAGTTCCCCGATCAGCCGGGACAGTCCGCGCACCCAGTCGGCGCCGGTGGGACCGCCCTCGGCCGGCAGGGCTGCCATCTGTGCCAGCCACTCCGGCGGCAGCTCCGTCATCGCAGCGAGGCGAACAGGTCGTCCAGGAGTGGCCGGGCCGGGGTGCGGCCGACCTCGGTGTACCACTCCCGGCCGAGGGCCCACCGGTACACGGGCCCAGGTAGTCGCAGCAGCACCGCCAGGGTCCGGTCACCGCTGCCGCCGCCGGCCTGGCTGGCGTGGGCGCGCATCGCGGCCCGCTTGGCCGCGACCTGCGAGCGGACGTCGACCCGGTGGGTCAGCTCGGCCCGAGGGCTGTACGCGGCGTCGAACGCGGTCGGGGCCAGGCCGGGAGGCAGCAGTCGCAGCCGCCCGGCCAGGTGCAGGGCCCGGGCGATCAGTTCCCGTGGCACGGTCGCCTCGAGCAGCAGGGGCGTATCGGCCCGCTCGGCGGCGAGGCGCGCCACCTGGTGCACCCGCACGTGGTCGGGATGGCCGTAGCCCCCGCGCGGGTCGTACCCGGTCAGCACGTCGGCCGACTCCTGCGTCAGGATCTCCGCCAGCCGGGCGGCGGCCTGCTCGGGGGGCGCGTGCACGAAGGTGACCCCGCCGTCGGGGTCGGCCGCGGCGCCGTCCAGGCCGGAATCGGCGTAGCCGAGCCATTCCACCCGGGCCGCGCCGATCGCGGCCGCCGAGGCGCGCAGCTCGGCGAGACGGTGATCGGCCAGAGCGGCGCCGTGGCCGAAGCTGTCGTCGGCCAGCCCCGCTCCGCCGTCCGTCGCCGTGACCAGCACCACTCGGTGGCCCTGGGCCACGGCCCGGGCCAGGGTGCCCGCGGTGAGCAGCGCCTCGTCGTCCGGGTGGGCGTGGAAGGACACGATCGTGAACGGCACATCGGGAACGCTAGCTGCACCCGTATCGTCGCGGCGGTGAGGATCCTGCACGTCTCCGACTGCTACCTGCCGCGCCTCGGCGGGATCGAGACCCAGGTGCACCACCTGGCGCGGCAGCAGTTGGCCGCCGGGCACGACGTCGAGGTGCTCACGGCGACCCCTCGGGCCCGGCACGACCGCACGGCCTGCGATGTGGTCGACGGGGTCAGCGTGTACCGCGCCACTGCCGACCTGCCCTACGAGCTGCCGCTGCATCCGCACGCCGGGGCCCAGGTGACGGCGGCACTGCGGCGGGCGCAGGATGCCGGTCGGGCCCACCAGGTGGTCCACGTGCACACGGGGGTGGTCTCCCAGTTCGCCTATGCCGCGCTGCCGGTGCTGGTCCGGGCCGGCATGCCGGTCGTGGTCACGGTGCACTCGATGTGGGGTCCGGCCCGTCCGGCCTTCGCGCTGGTGGATGCGTTGATCCACTGGTCGCGCTGGCCGGTGGTGTTCTCCGCGGTGAGCTCGGTCGCTGCCGCGCCGGTGCGGCGTGTGGCCGGCCCGGGCGCCGACGTCCGCGTGATCCCGAACGGCATCGACGTCGCGCAGTGGCGGCTGTCAGACGGCGAGGTGGCGGCCCGCGGGGCCGGTGACGAGGTGCTCCTGGTGGCGGTGATGCGGCTGGCGCCCCGCAAGCGAGGGCTGCCGCTGTTGCGCGTCCTGCGCGCCGTCCGCGAGCAGGTGCCCGCCGGGACGGCGCTGCGCGCGGTGATCGTGGGGGAGGGGCCGCAGCGGGCGGCCATGGAGCGGTTCCTGCGCCGCGCCGGGATGACGGGGTGGGTGGAGCTGCCGGGCCGCTGGGACCGCACGGCGATCCGTGACCTGTACCGGCGGGCCGATCTGTTCGTCTCGGCGGCCGGGCTGGAGTCGTTCGGGATCGCCGCTCTGGAGGCCCGCACCGCCGGGGTCCCCGTGCTGGCCAAGGACTCCACCGGGGCGGGGGAGTTCGTGACCGACGGCGTGGACGGCGTGCTGGTCGGCGACGATGCGGAACTCACCTCGGCGCTGACCAGGCTGGTGCTCGACCCGGCGCGCCGGTCGGCGATGGCCGAGCGGGCCCGGTCGAGGCCGCCGGAGACCACCTGGGACCACGTGCTGCAGCGCTGCGACGAGGCCTACGCCGCGGCCCTGGCACGCGTGGCGCCGTAGGTCACAACGCGTCGAGCTGGCGCAGGATGAGGCCCTCGCGCAGCGCCCACGGGCAGATCTCCAGCTCCTCCACCTCGAACAGGTCCATCACGGCGTCCGCCACGATCGCCCCGGCGATCATCTGGTGGGCCCGGTTCGCCGAGACCCCGGGGAGGCGGCCCAGGGCGGAGGTGGTCTTGGTGACCAGGTCGGGCAGCCGCCGATCCAGCTCGGCCCGGGAGAGGATCCGCCGGGCGCGCGGCCCGTCGGCCGAGGGCGCGGCACCGCAGATGCGGGCCAGGGATCGGAAGGTCTTGCTGGTGGCCACGCTGTGCTCCATCGGTCCCAGGCGCAGCACCGCCCCGGCGTCCCGGGCGATCTCGGCTCGGACGTAGCTGCGCAGGGCCGTGATCTCCTTCGGCCTGGGCGCCGAGCCGTTCGATCCGTGCAGCCAGTCGCGGGTGAGGCGTGCCGCGCCGAGCGGCAGCGACTGGGCGACATCGGGCGCCTCGTCCGGGCCGCCGGCGATCTCCAGCGAGCCGCCGCCGATGTCGAAGACCAGCAGCTTTCCCGAGGACCAGCCGAACCAGCGCCGAACGGCCAGGAAGGTCAGCCGAGACTCGTCGCCACCGGAGAGCACCTGCAGATCGATGCCGGTCTCCTCGCGCACGCGGGTGAGCGTGGCGTCGCCGTTGGTCGCGTCGCGGATCGCCGAGGTGGCGAAGGCGAGCACCGATTCGCAGCCCTTGTCCTGAGCGGTCTGCTGGGCGGTGGCGACGAAGTCGAGCAGCGCGGAGACCGCCGAGGACTTGAGCGCGCCGTCGCCGTCCATGTGCTCGGACAGGCGCAGCGGCTGCTTGGTCGAGTAGGCCGGAAGGGGGGCGGCGCCGCGGTGGGCGTCCACGACGAGCAGGTGACCGGTGTTCGAGCCGATGTCGAGAACCCCGAGGCGCATGTGGACAAACGTAGCTGTCAGGCCGCGCCCAGTCCGTGACGATCCGTGGATGGTGGTGACTGTGAGCTGACGGAGCCCCTGTCCGGTGCTGGCTGATCGGGCGATCGGCCGATCACGGCCTCCCGCGAACGGCCCCGGGCGAGTAGCGTCGTCCGTGGTCTGTGGGCAGGTGGGTCGGTGGATATCCGGTCAGGAAGGACGGCGATGAGCTCGGGAGCGACCTATTCGCCCGGCGCGTGGTTCGCGCTGGTGGCGCCGACGGTCGCTGTGCTGATCGACCCGGAGCTGCCCGGCACCCGGCTGGACGAGCTGTGGCGCGCCGTGCAGATCCAGAAGGGCGCCGACCCGGCGCTCGCCGTGTTGTCGGCGGCCGCCGCGGCGGGTCGTCCGGCGTTCGCCCTGGCTGCCTTGGAGGGATCCTCGGTGCGCCTTCTGGTGCGCGGATCCCTGCAGGTCACCGTGCAGGATCCCGCCGGGAACGAGCGTCTGCTGCCGCTGGCGGGTGACCAGACCTGGCGTGAGGAGATCATCTCGGCCTCCAACGTGCTCTGGTTCGTGCGGCCGGGCGGCCGGGCGGACGGCGTGGCGCTGCCGATCCTGAGCGGCGCCGTGCTGGCCGACGTGCTGGCCTGGCAGGCGGCGGCGCCCGCCGAGGTCACGCCGTCCGCCGTTCCGGCCGCGCAATCAGCCCCTGAGGTGCTTGAAGCGCCTGCGGTGCCGGATCCGCCGCGATCGCCGGACCAGTTGGCCCCAGTGGGTCACCGGCCCGACGTGGCGCCGGCTGACCCGGTGATCCGGCCTCGCCGGTCGGTCGCCGAGTCCGACACCCGGGTCACCCCGTCGCCACCGCGTCGTTCGGCCGGTCTGGGCTCGCATCCACGTCGCCGCTACGGAGCCGCAGACTGGTCGTTGGCGCCCCAGCCCGGCGGGTGGAACGACGAGGACGCCGGCTCGGGGATCGACTCCGCGGTGCCGGACACCCGGCTGTCCCCGACGGCGCCGCCCGAAGCTCGCAACGGCTCGGCGCCGGTGCCCGAGACCCGCATCTGGCAGCCGCCGCCGCCCCCGCCGGCCACGGAGCCGGACGATGAGGCAGCGGAGGAGGCGGCGGCGCCGAAGCCCGAGCCGCTGCCCGAGCCCGACCCGGCCCCGAAGGCGCAGCCCGAGCCGGCGCCGGAGCCGAACCTGAAGGCGCAGCCCGAGCCGGCACCCCCGCCTCCGCCGACCCCTCCGCCGACCCCTCCGCCGACCCCTCCGCCGACCCCTCCGCCTGCGCAGACACCTCCGCCGGCCGCCGTCGCCCCTGCCCCCGACACAGTGGTGGCGGCCAGGGCCAGTGGCGTCATCGGCGTCCTGGAGTTCGACGACGGGGTTCGCGTGGACGTCGACGGTCCGGTGATCATCGGCCGTGCGCCGTCCCAGGTGGAGGAGGACCGTCCGGCCCGCCTGGTGCCGGTGCGCGGGGCGACCCGCGGGCTCTCCCGCAACCATGTGCGGATCGACGTCGGGCTGCAGGGGCCGTTCGTGGTCGACCTGGGCTCGCGCAACGGCACGTCACTGCGCAACCCGGGGCGTGCCCCCGCGACGATGGACCCCTGGATGCCCTACCCGCTCGAGCCGGACGCCGAACTCGTCTTCGCCGAGATCATCTGCACGTTCCGCGCCGCTGACCGAGACCCCCGGTAGAACCGGGCCCTGAACTGCTCAGAAGCTGCTCAAGTGCTGCACAGGAGCTGATCAGGCGTCCCGACGGGTGAAGGTCAGCACCCGTTCGCCGATCAGCACGCGTGCGCCGGCCGGCACCGGCGTCCGCTGGTTGGCCGGTACCGGGCGCAAGGCGCCGCGGCCCTCGTCGATCCAGGTGCCGTTGGTGGAGTTGCGGTCGACGACCCAGAGGCCGGCGCCGTCCGCCTCGATCGCGACGTGGGTCTTGGAGACGGACAGGCTCGGGTCGTTCACCGTGAGCAGGGCAGCGTAGTCCTCGTGCGCCTGACGGCTCGGGGCCCGCCCAATGATCAGCAGTCGGGAGATCACCGACTCCTCACCCGAATCCACCGTGACGGTGATCCGCTGGGCGCGTGGAGCCACTGGTTCCATGGGTGGCGTGCGGCTCAGGTTCTGCTCGGGAGCCGGCGTGCCCGGGTGGCCTCCGGGCGCGGGTGGGCGCGGAGCCGGTGACCAGTCCAGCTCGGCCGGCCCGGACGCTGAGGGGGCAGCGAGAACGTCATCCCCCTGCACCTCGTCCCGACCGGTGCGGAAGGCACTCGGCAGCCGCCCGTTGGAGCTGCCGCCGTTGGACCCGTTCCCCCCGTCGGGGGCCGAGGGATGAAGCGGCTGGAAGGCGGGCGCCGGGCCCGAAGGGGCGTGCGGTCCGCCGCCCGGCCCGAAATCAGGCTGGCCGCTCGGAGGCAGCAGCGGCGGCGGGATCAGGTCGGCGAACTCGTCGCCCGTGCTGCGGGCCGCCGGCTGGATCGGGCGAGCGGAATCGCGCAGGTCGATCGAACGATCCGGAGCCGGGGGCGGGGAGTACGACCCCATCGGGGCCGGGGCCGGGGGAGAGGGCAGGCCCTGGGGGGCCGGCGGGTAGGGGGCCGCCTCGTAGCCGCCCTGCGGGTAGGGGCCCTGCGGCTGATAGGGGGCGGCGGGAGCAGCGTGGGGGGAGAGCACCTGGGGCACCGGGCGTGGGCCGAGGGTGGAGACCCGGGCCGCCTCGGGCACCCGGCCGAGCTGGAGCAGCCGATCGTGCAGCTCGGGGTCGATGGCGCCCTCGAGTAGGAGCTCGGCGCCGATCCGGGCCTCGATCACGGCGACCCGGCAGACCTCGGTGTTGCGCACGAAGAGCGGTGCGATCAGGAAGCCGGTCATGCTGGCCCAGGTGGGCCGGTAGCGGCGGACGACCCTGAACGTCATCGGGCCGGCAGCCTCGGCCTGGGAGTCCTTGGAACTGGAGACCAGCTCAAGCACCAGCCGCCCGGCCTCGGGCACACTCGCAGGAACCGGAATGCGTTCCCGGACGAACTGACCGGCGGCTGCCATGGTCCTCCTTCCCGGATCCCCCTGATGTCCTGGGAAGACGGGTCTGTCGCGTGGCGATGCGACATGCCTGAGGTCGCACCGGTGGAACCGTGCACCGCCATTGTCTCCTATTCGTGCCATCACGGCAGCCATGGGCGGGGAACTGACCTGTTCGGCGGTCGTCGAGTGCTCACGGGGTGAGGCCGGCAGGCGGCTTTTGTGCCCCCCTGGTGGGGGAGGGGGCCCTCGGGAGTACGGCTGATAGCCGCCAGTGTCCCCCCGGCGGCGCCGCGTCCTGGTGCAGTGTGTGGGTCATGAACTCTGCGCAGCGCTGCGACGTCGATGTGCTGGTCCACGTCGCCACCGGATCGCTCTCGCTGGACGCCCTCGACGCCACTCTGCGCGCCGGCTCCGTCGCTGCCCTGCCGACGCAGAGCAGCCTGCGCTCCTACCTGCGCGACCTGGCCCTCGGCCGCCGCTAACCCACGCTAGCCCCGCTAACCCACGCAGCGAGAGTCGAGTAACCGCTCCTTCCTCGCACCGAGAGTCGAGTAACTGCGCCCATCTGAGGCAGTTGAGAGCAGTTACTCGACTCTCGTGGGCCCGGAGCCGAGTGGGCCCTCGACCTGCCGTCGGCGGGACGGTGCGCGCCGTCGTTCGGGGCCGCCGAGCGCCAGGGCAGCTTCCTTCAGCTGAGGTGCGGCTCGTGCTCAGTTGATCATGCTGGAGACCCGTAGGTAGTTCTTTGGGTCGGGCCGTCGTCAGTGGGCTGTGGCCGAGGCCATCCGGCCGAACGGGTCTCGACGGCGCCAGCGGATCCTGACGGGCGTCGAGGTCTGCAGTCCGATCGCGATCAGCAGGCAGCCGGAGATGGCGGCGGCCAGCGGTACCAGGGTCGTCGTTCCGAGCGCACCGACGACGGGGGCGAGCACCCCGCCGACAGTGAACTGCAGCAGGCCGAGCAGCGCCGACGCCGCGCCGGCACGTTCTGGGTGACCGGCCATGGTCAGGCTGGAGGCGAGCGGTAGCGACATGCCGATCCCGAACACGGTGAGCACGACGCTGCCCACGGCGCCGGTGAGCCCGCCGATCCCGGTGACGGCCACGACGCCGAGAGCGGCTGATCCGAGCAGCGCCACCAGGAGCGCCACGACGAGCTGGCGGCTGGTGCGCCAGCGGCCCGCCGTCCGGCCGCTGAGCTGGTTCCCGGCGACGAGCGCCACCGAGTGGGCGGCGAACATGAGGCCGTAGCTTGCGGCGTCCAGGCCGTAGATGGAGCGCATGACGAAGGCCGACACCGAGACGTACGTGAAGAGCGCGGCGAAGGTGAACGCGACCACGAGGGCCGAGCGGAGGTATTCCGGGTCGGTGAGGAGCATGCGGTAGCTGCGCACGGCCGAGGCGATGCCGCCGGTGCCGCGCCGCTGGACCGGCAGGGTCTCGGTGAGGCCGAACGCGACCGCGAGGGTGCCGATGACGCCGAAGACGGCCAGGGCGACGAAGAGGCCCTGCCAGGGCATGACGGTGAGCATCAGGCCGCCGAGGGTCGGGGCGGCGATGGGGACCACGCCGACGATGAGCATCAGCCGGGCGAAGGCGCGGACCATCTCCGGGCCTGAGGCGAGGTCGCGGACCACCGCGCGCCCGACGACGAGGCCGGCCGCACCGGCCAGCCCCTGGACGAAGCGCAGCAGCGTGAACGTCTGGATGGACGGCGCGAGCGCACACAGCAGCGAGGCCGCGCTCCACCCGGACAGGCCGATGATGATGGGTGCGCGGCGTCCGAACATGTCACTCAGGGGGCCGGCGACGAGCTGGCCGATCGCCAGCCCGATGACGCACGCCGTCAGCGTGATCTGGACGGCCGCCTCGGAGGTGTGCAGGTGGATCGCCAGCTGGGGGAACGCCGGCAGATACAGGTCGATGGAGAGCGATCCCAGTGCGGTCGCCATCGCGACGACGAACAGGAGCTTGCCCGTCAGGCCGGTCGCGGTGGGTGGTGATGCGTTCGTGGAATCGGTAGGGGGAGCGGACATCAGGTCTGACGGTGACACCAAAAGCCTTCCGTGCTACCACAAAACATACGGAAACCCGCCACAGGCGGGCGACGTCGTCCGGCCGTGAACGGGAGCTGATGTGGGCGCACAACAGCTCGCCGCCCCGCAGCATTCCCCGGCCGTCCCGCCGTCCCCGCCTGCCGCTCTCAGTCCGGCGCTGCGGCCCCCACTCCAGGGGGCTCATGCGCGGTCCTTCGTGATGAGCTTCACTCACGCCTGCGGGAGCGTGGTGACGGCGAGGTGTTCGAGGGGCAGGGCGCGGGAGTAGCGGGCCATGAAGGCGTCGAATCCGTTGACGTCGGCGGGCAGGGGCGCCGAGGCCCGTTCTGCGCTGTTGGCGAAGATGGTGTGGGTGAGGTAGTCGCTGAGCGTTTCACCCTGGCCGCTGCGCAGGTATTCGGCGAGCAGGGCCATGCCCCAGGCGCCGCCTTCGCCGGCGATCTCGCCGACGGTCACGGGGGTGTTGATCGCGGCGGCGAGGAGCCGTTGGCCGACGCCACTGGTCTTGAACAGGCCGCCGTGGGCGTACATGGTGTCGAGGGTGACGCTCTCCTGGGTGAGCAGGAGGTCCATGCCGAGTCGGAGGGTGGCGAGGCTGGAGAACAGGTGGGTGCGCATGAAGTTGGCCAGGGTGAACCGGCTGTCGGGCATCCTGACGAAGAGCGGCCGGCCCTCCTCGAGGGCAGTGATCGGTTCACCGGAGAGGTAGTTGAAGGCCATCAGCCCGCCGCCGTCGGGATCGCCGTCCAGTGCCGCTCGGTAGAGCGTCTCGTAGAGCTCAGTGGTGCTGACCGGCATACCTGCGGCCTGGGCGAACTCTGCGAACAGGGCGACCCAGGCGTTGAGATCACTGGTGCCGTTGTTGCAGTGCACCATCGCCACGAGGTCTCCCGACGGCGTGGTCACCAGGTCGATCTCGCGGTGGACGGCGCTGAGCTCGTGCTCGAGCACGATCATGGCGAAGATGCTGGTGCCTGCGCTGATGTTGCCGGTGCGGGGGGCGATGCTGTTCGTGGCGACCATGCCGGTGCCGGCATCACCTTCGGGAGGGCACATCGGAGCGCCGGGGCGCAGGGTGCCGCTGGGATCGAGCAGGCGTGCTCCCTCGTCGGTCAGCCGACCGGCGGCGTGGCCGGCGGGCAGCACGCGGGGCAGGAGGTCCGTCAGCTGCCACGGCTGCTCGCGCACCCCGTCGAGGTCGTTGAACCGGGCGATCATCGCGGCGCTGTAGGTGCCGGTGGCGGCGTCGATGGGGAACATGCCGCTGGCGTCTCCGACGCCGAGCACGCTGAGACCGGACAGCTTCTCGTGGACGTACCCGGCCAGGGTGGTCAGGTGCGCGACCCTGCCCACGTGGTGCTCATCGTTCAGGATCGCCTGGTAGAGGTGGGCGATGCTCCAACGGTGGGGAATGTTGTGGGCGAACAGTTCGGTGAGCCGGCTGCTGGCGTCGCCGGTGGTGGAGTTGCGCCAGGTCCGGAACGGCACCAGCAGGTCACCGGCGGCGTCGAAGGGGAGATAGCCGTGCATCATCGCGGAGATGCCCAGCGCCCCGACGGTGGCCAGCGGCGTCCCGTGGTCGCGGGAGACGGCCGCGGCGAGCTGGGCGTAGCAGTCCTGCAGCCCGGTCCACACCGAGTCCAGGTCGTAGGTCCAGAGTCCGCCGACGAGCTGGTTGCTCCACTCGTGGGCACCGGTCGCGACCGGGGTGCCGTCGCTGGTGACCAGGACCGCCTTGATCCGGGTGGAGCCGAACTCGATCCCCAGCGCCGTCCGTCCGGCCTCGATCGCCGCACGCACGTCCGTCGCCGCGCCCTCGCTGGTCGGTGCCGTCACGGTGTGCCTCCAGACGTGGTCATGCGAATCATGCGAAGCGGTCGGCGAGCCGGTGGTAGGCGCTGGTCCACTGCAGCTCCTTGCGCAGCTGCCGGATTCGGGTGTCCTCATCGATGGTGACCAGCTCACAGCCTGCCATCAGCGCGAGCGCGTCGAGGGATTCGCGGGTCACCGCGGTGGTCAGGACGGTGTGGTGGCTGCCGCCGGCGAGCATCCACGCCTCGGCCGAGGTAGCCAGGTCCGGTGCGGGCTCCCACACGGCGCGCGCAACGGGCAGGAGGGGCAGGTCGGCGTCCGGCTCGACCACCCGGATCTCGTTGGAGATGAACCGGAACCGGTCGCCCAGATCGACCAGGCAGACCACCCGCCCGGCGCCGGGGCGCCCGGTGAACACCATCCGCACCGGGTCCTCCCGGTTGCCGATGCCCAGGGGGTGGATCTCGACCCGGGGCCGGTCGGCGGCGATCGAGGGGCACACCTCGAGCATGTGCGCGCCGAGCACCCGCTGCGGGCCCGGACCGAAGTGGTAGGTGTAGTCCTCCATGAACGACGTCCCGCCGCCGGGCGGGGTCATCGCCTTGACTGCGGCGAGCAGGGCCGAGGTCTTCCAGTCGCCCTCCCCGCCGAAGCCGTACCCGTCGGCCATCAGCCGCTGCACGGCCAGCCCGGGCAGCTGCCGCAGGCCGCCGAGGTCCTCGAAGTTCGTGGTGAACGCCCCGAAACCGCCGTCGGAGAGCAGGTTTCGCAGAGCCAGTTCCTGCTTGGCGGCGTAGAGGAGCGAGCCGTGCCGCTCACCACCCGAGCGCAGCTCGCCGGCCACGTCGTAGAGATCCTCGTAGTCGGCGGCCAACCCGGCCGCCTCGCCGTCGCCGACCGCCGCGACGGCGTCCACGAGGGTGTTCACGCCGTAGGCCTCCACCGACATTCCGAGCCGCAGCTGGGCGCCGGTCTTGTCGCCGTCGGTCACCGCGACGTAGCGCATGTTGTCGCCGAACCGGGCCAGGCGCAGGGTGCGCAGGGTGTGCCACCCGAGCGCGGCATAGGCCCAGTCCGTGGCCCTGCGCCCGACCGCCGGGTCGCCGGGGTGGCCGACGACGACGGTGCGGGCCTGGGCCAGGCGGGTCAGGATGTGGGCGTACTCCCGGTCGCCGTGGGCGGCCTGGTTGAGGTTCATGAAGTCCATGTCGATGCTGGCCCACGGCAGGGACTGGTTGGCCTGGGTGTGCAGATGCAGCAACGGCTTGTGCAGCACCTCCAGCCCGGCGATCCACATCTTGGCCGGCGAGAATGTGTGCATCCAGGTGATCACACCGACACAGGAGTCGTCGCTGCTCGCCTCCAGCAGGGTGCGGCGGATCTGCTCGCCGGTGGTGACCACCGGCTTCCACACCACGTCCACAGGCGCCTCGACCTGACCGGCCAGGGTCCGGGCGACCAGCTGGGACTGCTCAGCCACCTGCCGCAGCGTCTCCTCCCCGTACAGGGACTGGCTGCCGGTGATGAACCACACTGCGTGAGCTGGCATCTCGAGGCGCTCCTTACCGCTGGCCGTAGACGTTCTGATACCGGTCGAACAGGGCATCGACATCGGCAGGGGCGATCGTCAGCGGCGTGCCGAGCTGCCGCGCAAGGTGCACCGTCCGGGCGACGTCCT
The DNA here is from genome assembly GCA_963710915.1 of uncultured Actinomycetota bacterium. Taxonomy (GTDB): domain Bacteria; phylum Actinomycetota; class Actinomycetes; order Actinomycetales; family Kineosporiaceae; genus JADJPO01. The sequence continues at coordinate 179,866 of CAVQCD010000001.1, forward strand.
CGCACATCACCGCCGCCTTGACCGCTGACCGGGCACCGGCACCGATGGAGAACACCCCGTGATTGCGCAGAAGCACCGCTGTGGAACGACTTCCGTCAAGGGTCTCGACCACGGCCTTGCCGATCTGCTCACCGCCGATCAGGGCGAACGGCCCGCACGGGATCTCACCGCCGAACTCGTCCGCCATCGCCGTCAGCACGCACGGGATGGACTCCCCCCGGGCGGCCCAGGCCGAGGCATAGGTGCTGTGCGTATGGACCACGCCGGCGACGTCGTCGCGGTGCCGGTAGATGTAGGCGTGCGAGGCCGTGTCACTGCTCGGGGCCAGGGACTCACCCACCGGCCGGCCCTCCAGGTCGCACAACACCATCGACTGGGGCGTCAGATCGTCGTAGGTCACCCCGCTGGGCTTGATCAGGAACAGATCCTGACCCGGGACCCGGGCGGAGACGTTGCCGCCGGTCCACACCACCAGGTGGTTGCGGACCAGCTCACGGTGCAGCTGGACAAGATCCTCACGAAGCCGGTCGACCTCGGCGATGTCGTGCTCGTCCACGGCGTCTCCTCGAACCTCGCCCACCTGACAGCCGAATGTTAGCGCTAACACTCGTCGGTCGTCCAGAGTCGCGCCGCAGCCGCCCCTCCGTCCGGACGCTCACCGTCCCGCCGGCGGTGCGCCCGCTGAGGTCGTGGTGAGTTCACCACCTGAGACGGTGGGAAACTCACCACGACGTCGAACGTCAGGAGCCGGGAGGGGCCACCGAGGCCCGCGCGATCAGGACCGGTGCGATCCGCTGGACACGGACCGGCGGCCCGCCGTGGATCTGGGCGAGCAGAGACTGCACTCCCGCGGACGCCAGGGCTTCGAAGTCCTGCCGGATCGTGGTGAGCGGGGGAAGGAAGTACCCGGCTTCGGGGACGTCGTCGAAGCCGACGACGCTCACATCCTGTGGAACCCGCCGACCCTGCTCGACGAGCGCCCTGATCAACCCGAGCGCCATGTGGTCGTTCGCCGCGAACACCGCCGTGATCTCCGGTCGGCGGGCGAGGATCAGACCGGCCTCGAAGCCGGAGCGAGCCGACCAGTCCCCCACGATGACCGGGGGCACCGCCACGTCCGAGTCTTCCAGGGTGCGACGCCAGCCGGTCACCCGCTCCTGCGCGTCGAACCAGTCGCTGGGTCCGGTTACGTGCCACACGCCTCGGTGCCCGGCCTTGAGCAGGTGTGCCGTCGCGAGCCCGGCCCCCTCGGCCTGGTCGACAGTCACGGCGCACCCCTCGCGGGTCGCGGGACCATCCAGCATGACCAGAGGGACGCCGACCGGAATGCCGGCAGCGGCTCGCTGCGCCGAGTCGAACGGAGCGAGCACGGCGACCCCCGCCACGCGCTGGTCGAGCAGGAGCTCGACGGCATCCCGGATCGAGGCCTCCAGGGGATACCGCACCGTGGCCACGACGACCGCGTACCCGGCCTGGGCGGCCGCCTCGCCGAAGGCGGCCAGGGCGGAAGCGGGACCGTACAGCGTGCTTGCCTGGGCGATCAGCCCGAGGGTCTGGGACCGGCCGGTCGCCAGCGCCTTGGCCGCCCGGTTCGGTCGGTAGCCGATCTCGGCCATGGCGGCCAGCACCCGGTCGCGAGTCTGCGGACGCACGTTGGGCAGGCCGTTGACGACCCGGGACACGGTCTGGTGGGACACGCCGGCGAGCCGGGCCACGTCGGTGAGGGCGGGCGCGCGGGTGCCTTCGGTGGGCGGCTGGGACATCGGCGCCATCATGGCACCACCCACCCGCAACCCGACCAGAACGTGCTCACGTGCTCACGTGCTCACGTGGTGCGGGGTTGCGTCACCCGCTCCTCGTTCCCCGTGCTCAGCGATCGCTGCACGGCCTCGATCATGCGCTGCAGCACCACACCACGGCGGACGTCGAACTGCCCCTGGATCTCGCCGAGTGCCGCGGCGACGAAGTCGGCGGCGATCGCCGCCTGGAGCGCGCCGATGTCGTCGGGCGTCGGGCTCGGATCGGCCAGCAGGATCCGCCCGGCGTCGGTCACCGCCTCGGCCTCCAGGGGACCGTGGGCCTGCGGTGTTGTCACCGACAGCACCGCCTCACCGACGGCGCCGCCACCGTGCCGGGTGGTGATCGCCACGACGCCGCCTGATCGAGTGGCGCGGACTGCCTCGATCGGCCCCGCCGCGGCGTCCATCAGGTCGAGCACGTGGGGGCCGACGTCCAGCAGGCCTGCCCCGGGATCGGTGCGCCACGGGGTGGCGAACGGAGATCCCGGGGCTGCGGCGGCCGAGATCCACGTACCGCGGAGGTGTCGGACCGTGGCCTGCCCGGTCGCGGCCAGGAAGTCACGGACTGCGGCGGTGTACCGGTAGGTCAGCACCAGTCGGCTGGCCACCCCCGCCTCGGTGACTGCAGCCTCGATCGCCAGGGCATCCGCCAGGGTGAATGCCAGGGGCTTCTCGAGCAGCAGGTGCTTGCCGGCACGCGCGGCAGCCGGGGCGAGCCGCGCCTGAACGTCCGGGGGGACGGTGAAGGCCACCGCGTCGCAGCGGTCCAGCAGCGCCTCGAACGACTCCGCAGGCACGGTCAGGAAGCGCTCGGCGAGTTCGCGGGCCGCCTCCGGGCGGCGCGCCCAGATCGCACTGAGCTCGAGCTGCGGGCAGGCGGCCAGCATGGGTGCATGGAACATCCCCGCCCAGGGACCGGCTCCGACCAGACCGATACGGATCACGGCATCTCCTCCGGGGGTGAAGTGCCCTGTGGGTCGTGATCGGTGAAGATGACCACACGAGGCAGGCCAGGGTCGTGCGGGTCCTCGATCGGCTGGCCGGGGCGCCGGACGCCCTCGGCCACAACGTGTCCGGTGCGGGGATCGACCATGCGGTAGCGCAGCGGCAGGCCGTCGTCGCGCATCGGGATGAGCGGACCTCCCCGCTCCTGGTAGACCAGCTGCAGGGCGCCCGGAACGCGCAGGCCGCGGGGGGAGAGGAAGGTGGCCCAGTCCGGTGCCATGTCGGTGGTGGGCAGACCGTCCAGGATCCGCCCGACCAACCCGACGTAGGTCGAGCCGGGGAAGTCCAGCGCTTCCCGCCAGGATCCGCCGCCGGCCACGAAATACGGGCTGTGGCCCGGTTCACCCTCGTGATGGCGCCACTGCCACACGTTGGCCGCGCCGTAGACGACGCCCATGGTGCCGCCGGCGCACAGGTTGCTCCACGCCTCGTGGCCCTGCCACCACCCGTGCGCGGTCTCGTCGGAGCGGGTGTGCTCGTAGGTGGGTTCGCCGTTGGCGACTGCCTTGGCCGGCGCGTTGCGCCACATGTCCGCCACCCGCTCGGGCACATGGTCGCCGCTGTGCCCGGTCTGGCACCACTGGAAATCCAGCCAGTCGGCGTCCTGATGCTCGCGGTTGGTGGCGGACGGGTTGTAGTGGATGCCGGTCGGCTGGCGGTAGCAGTCCCACTCCTCGACCTCCCGTCCGCCGGCCTCGGTCTGCAGCTCGGTGCCCCAGCCGTCCGCACCCACGAGGTAGATCGCCGGGGACGCCCCGTAGCGCGCGAGGAGGTAGCGGCAGTAGCGGGCGTAGTCCGCCGGCGGCACCACAGTGCCCGCGACCTCCAGCCCCTTCCAGCCGAAGCCCTGGAACACCGGCTGCAGGACCGGGACGATGTCGCGCTCGGCCAGGATGCCCAAGAGGCGGTCCAGGACGTGGAAGTACCCGACGTTCAGTTGGGTGAGCCGGCCCTGGGGGAGGTCCTCGAACGCGACGTCGAAGCCCTCGTCCGCAGCCCGGTCCCGGGGGCCGACCGCTCGCATGTCCGGCTGCAGCGACATCAGCAGCGCCGCATTGAAACCCTTGCCCTGCCGATCGGCCGCGTAGTGGGCGACGTCCGCCTCGCTCGCCCGCCAGGGCAGTGCCCAGGCGGTGTCGGCGACCAGCACGGCGGGCGTCCCGTCGGCGTGCACCAGGCTGCGGCCGCCGGGCGACATGCGCCAGAAGCCATGGCGGTGAAACCGACCGTCCCCCAGGGGCTCTGATACCTGGAGCTGCCCGGAGACGCCGGCCAGGCCCGGGTCGGCGACCGAGGCCCCGGTCCGCCAGTGCCAGACGCCCGCGGCGGGGGCCGCGAACCGGACCCGCCAGACCCCGTCGCCGTCGTAGAACGCCGGGCGCCGCAACGACTCTCCGGCAGCGGTGTCGAACTCGGCCCAGACCTCCACGTCCGTGTAGGCGTTCGGATACCGGCCGGTCGCGGTCAGGGCGATCTCGGCGGCCTCCCAGGGCCTGATCACAGGTCCACCGTGAGCAGGAGTTGAACCCAGCGCCGCAGCGTCTCCTCCATGTCGATCGAATCGCGGTTCATCAGCCACATCACCTGGACCCCGTCCCACAGTGCGGTGATGCCCTGGGCAGCCTCGAGCGGGTCGATGCCCTCGCGCACCTGGCCCTCGGCCGCCGCCTCGGCGAAGGCCTCGGCGACGGCGGCCTGCACCCGGTGCGAGCGGCGCACGAAGTAGTCGTGCAGCGGGTGGTCGGGCGATGCCCCCTCGGCGGAGAGGATCACGTGCAGCTCGACCAGTGCGGGGAACCGGGCGTTGTGGCCCGCCAATCGGACCAGGCTGCGGATCATGTCCAGCCCGTGGGGCGCGGGGGTACCGAACTGCTCGACCGCGGACTCGTCCCGCCAGTCCAGCACGGCCTGCAGCAGGTGTTCCTTGCTCGGGAAGTGATGCAGCAGCCCGGCCTGGCTCAACCCGACCCGCTCGGCCACGTCACGCAGGGTGCCCTTGTGATAGCCGCCGGCCGAGAACACCTCGACGGCGGCCTCAACGATCTCGCGGCGGCGCGCGGCCGTCTTGGCGTACTCGCCCCGCCGTCTGGGGGTCGCAGTCGTCATGAGCGAAGGGTAGCCACCGAAGATTCCATAAAAACAGACCTAGCGCTCGGTAGGTTTTCGCGCTAGTGTCCTGCATCACATCGCCTCGAAGACGTGGCGAAACAGACGAAAGGACCACGCCGGTGGTTGGCAGGAAGACCTTGACCGTCGCGGCGGCAGTCGCGGGACTTGCACTCACCCTCACGGCCTGCGGCGGTGATTCCAGCAGCAGCAGTTCGGCCAGCGGCGCGGCCGCCCAGTCGGGGGGCACGGGCACGCTGACCCTCGGCTCGGTGTTCCCCCCGGCCACCTACGCCGCCGGCGACGCCGAGTGGGCGAACGTGTCGCCGTACATGCAGGCGGTCTACGACACGCTGCTGCACGCCGGCCCCCGACGGCAAGGTCGAGCCGTGGCTGGCGACCAGCTGGTCCTACAACGCGGACAAGACCGTGCTCACGATGAAGCTGCGCACCGACGTGAAGTTCACCGACGGCGAGGCGTTCACCGCCGAGGTGGCGGCGACGAACCTGAAGCGGTTCCGGGACGGCACGTCACCGAACAAGTCGTTCCTGACCAGCCTGGCCGATGCCAAGGCCACCGCGCCGGACACCCTGGAGATCACGCTCAAGCAGGCCGACCCCGCGCTGCTCAACTACCTCACCCAGAACGCCGGCCTGCAGGAGAGCCCGAAGGCGATCACCGCGGCCGACGCCAAGACCAAGCCGGTAGGCAGCGGCCCCTACGTGCTGGACAGCGCCAAGACCGTGGTCGGCTCCAAGTACGTGTACACCAAGAACCCCACGTACTGGGCCAAGGACCAGCAGTACTACGCGAACCTGGTGATCAACGTCTACGGCACCATCTCGACCCAGGTGAACGCGCTGCGCGGTGGGCAGGTCAACGGCCTGAACCTGCTCGACAACAGCGCCAACGACCAGCTCAAGGGCGCCGGCATCACGCTGACCCCGAACGAGCTGGACTGGACCGGGCTGATCATGTACGACCGCCAGGGAAAGATGAACCCGGCTCTGGCCAAGCTCGAGGTGCGCCAGGCGATCAACCACGCGATCGACCGGGACGCCATGCTGAAGGCGGTCGACAAGGGCAACGGCACGGTGACCGGTCAGGTGTTCCCGAAGACCTCTCCGGGCTTCGACCCCGCGCTGGACACCAAGTACCCGTTCGACCCGGCCAAGGCCAAGCAGCTGCTGGCTCAGGCCGGCTACGCGAACGGGCTCACCCTGGAGATGCCAGAGATCATCATCAGCGGCACCACGGTGTACGACCTGGTCAAGCAGTACCTGGCTGACGTCGGCATCACCGTGAAGTACACCCAGGTCGCGCTGAACGACGCCATCGCCACCCTGCTGGCGCCCAAGTACCCCGTGTCCTGGATGCGGCTGCAGGAGGACCCGACGTCCTGGCAGATCGCCAACTTCGTCGCGACGAAGAACGCCACCTTCAACCCGTTCAAGGTGGACGACCCGAAGATCGCCGAGCTGGCCGGGAAGATCCAGGTCGGTTCCGAGGCCGACGCGGCGGCGGCGGCCAAGGAGCTGAACACCTACCTGGTGGACCAGGCCTGGTTCAACCCGTGGTACCGGATCGCCGGCAACTACGCCACCGACGCCAAGACCACGGTCACCCCGCAGAGCGACAACGCCTACCCCTACCTGTGGAACATCAAGCCCAAGGCCTGATCCCGTAGGACCCCAGGTGGTGGGCCGCGTGCCCGTCCCGTCGGCCCGCCACCTGGTCACAACTCGTCACTGCCTCCTCGGCAGAGCCTTCTCCGGACATCCGCGGCCCACCATCCAGGGGGTTTCCCGTGCTCCGTTTCATCCTGCAACGCCTGCTCTCAGGCCTAGTGCTCGTGGTCATGCTGAGCACCCTGACCTTCTTCCTGCTCTACCTCAGCGGCGGCAACATCGCCCGGCGGATCCTCGGCCAGACCGCCACCGAGGAGACCGTTCAGGCCAAGAAGCTCGAACTCGGCCTCGACCAGCCGGTGACCTCGCGGTTCACCGGCTGGGTGGGCGACGCCCTGCGAGGGGATCTCGGCATCTCCTGGTTCAGCGGACAGAACGTGACCGAGGCGATCACCGACCGACTCCAGGTCACCCTGTCGCTGGTGATCGGCGCGACGCTGATCACCGCCGTGATCGCCACGGTCCTCGGCGTCGTGGCGGCGACCCGCGGCGGCGGGGTCGACCGCCTGGTGCAGTTCCTGTCGGTGCTCGGCTTCGCGATCCCGGGCTTCCTGATCGCGCTCTGCCTGGTCTATCTGTCGCGATCAAGTGGGGCCTGTTCAAAGCGACCGGCTACATCCCGTTCAGCGAGTCCCCCGGCGGGTGGCTGTCCTCGATCACGCTGCCGGTGATCGCCCTGTCGATCGGAGGCATCGCCGGCGTCGCCGCCCAGGTGCGGGGCTCGGTGATCGACGCCCTGCGTCAGGACTACGTCCGCACCCTGCGCAGCCGCGGGCTCTCCGAGCGCAGCGTCGTCTACAAGCACGTGCTGCGCAACGCCGCCGGTCCTGCCCTGTCCGTGCTGGCGGTGCAGTTCGTCGGCCTGCTCGGCGGCGCGGTGATCGTGGAGCAGATCTTCGCCCTCCCCGGTCTCGGCCAGGTCGCGGTCGGCGCCACGAGCGCCGGCGACATGCCCGTGGTGATGGGCCTGGTGGTCGCGGTCACCGTGATCGTCGTCCTGGTCAATCTCGCCGTCGACCTGGCGCAGGGATGGCTCAACCCGAAGGTGCGTCTGTCATGACGAGTCCACTGCCCCCGCTGCAGTCCCTGCAGCGGCCCCCGCGACCCTCGCGACGGCCGGCCGGTCTCCTGGTGCGACGGCTCCTGCGGAACCCGACCGGCCTGGGTTCGCTGGTGTTCCTGGCGCTGCTCGTCCTCGCCGGCCTGCTCGCCGGGGTCCTCGCGCCCAAGGACCCGGAGCGTGCCTCCCCGCTGGACATCCTCGCCGGCCCGGGGGGCGACTTCCTGCTCGGAGCGGACAGGTCGGGCCGCGACGTCTGGTCCCGCCTGCTGCACGCCATCCCGCGGACTCTCACCGGCGCCCTCCTGGCCGTCGCGGTGGCCGCTCTACTCGGCGTCACCGCCGGACTGATCTCCGGCTACTACGGCAAATGGTTCGCCGGGATCTCCTCGTGGGTGACCGGCGCGTTGATGGCGCTGCCGGGCATCGTCGTCCTGCTCGCGGTTCGGGCCGCGATCGGCCCCTCCCTCTCGGGGCGATGGCGGTGTTCGGCGTCCTGCTCGCTCCCGCCTTCTACCGTGTGGTCCACGCGGCCGTGGCCGGCGTCCGGAACGAGCTGTACGTGGACGCCGCCCGGGTGGCCGGGCTCAGCGACGTCCGGATCATCTCCCGACACATCCTGACCGTCGTCCGGGCGCCGACGATCATCCTGACCGCGTCGTTGGCGGGCATCGCGATCGCGATCCAGGCCGGCCTCGACTTCCTCGGGCTCGGCGACCTGTCCAAGCCGACCTGGGGCGCGATGCTGCAGGACGCCTTCGCCAACATCTACACCGCGCCGTTGCTGGTGCTCTGGCCCAGCCTCGCCATCGGCGGCACCTGCATCGCCCTGACGCTGCTCGGCAACGCCCTGCGCGACGAACTGGAGCGCAGCGGCGGGGTGAAGCGCCGCCGCCGCGGCGTCGCCGGAATAGTCGCGATCGAGAAGCGGCCGGTGATCCTCCACGAGGAGGGCTCCGCCGCGGAACCGCGCGAGGAACTGCTCCGGGTGACCGACCTCGCGGTCGGCTACGACCAGGCCGATGGTTCGGTGACGACCGTGGTCGAGGACGTCGATCTGGTGATCCGCCGCGGCGAGGTGCACGGACTGATCGGCGAGTCCGGTTCGGGCAAGACCCAGACCGCTTTCGCAGTGATGCGCCTGCTGCCGGCGGGTGGCCGGATCGTCAACGGAGCCATCCACTTCGAGGGTCGGGACCTGGCGAGCCTGTCCAACCGGGAGATGCGCACGCTGCGCGGCGCCCGGATCGCCTACGTGCCGCAGGAGCCGATGTCCAACCTCGACCCGACGTTCACGATCGGCAGCCAGCTCACCGAACCGATGACCGCAGCGCTCGGCGTCGGCAAGAAGGAGGCTCGCACCCGCGCACTGGAACTGCTGGCCCGGGTCGGCATCCCCGACCCGCAGCGCACCTTCGACAGCTACCCGCTTCAGGTCTCCGGCGGCATGGCTCAGCGGGTGCTGATCGCGGGGGCGGTCTCGTGCGACCCCGATCTGCTGATCGCAGACGAACCCACCACGGCCCTCGACGTCACGGTCCAGGCAGAGGTGCTCGATCTGTTGCGTGAGCTGAAGTCCGAGTTCGACATGGCGGTTCTGATCGTCACCCACAACTTCGGGGTGGTCGCCGATCTGTGCGACCGCGTCTCGGTGATGCAGTCGGGGCGGATCGTGGAGACCGGATCCGTGCGGGCGTTCTTCGCCGGCCCGCAGCACCCGTACACGAAGTCGCTGTTCGATGCGATCCTCGAGGACGCCGAACCGCGCGGCCCCCTCGTCACCACCGGTCCACCCGCTGAGGGGCCGACGGCCTCCGTCAGGATTTCCGAGACCAGCGACACCTCGAGCCAGGAGGCCGGAGCATGAGCGAGACCCTGCTGGACGTCGACGACGTCGACGTCGCCTATCCCGGCCGGGGTTCCGCGGCACCCCGTTCAGGGTCCTGAAGGGCGTCTCGCTCGACATCCGCCCCGGCGAGACCGTCGGGCTGGTGGGCGAGTCAGGTTCGGGCAAGACCACGCTCGGCCGGGCCGTGCTCGGCCTCGCCCCGGTGACCGGTGGGGCGATCCGCTACGACGGCCGCGACATCAGCCACCTGCAGCCGGGCGGCGCCGGCGTGAGCTGTCGAGCGAGATCCAGGTCGTGTTCCAGGACCCGTACACCTCGCTCAATCCGTCGATGACCATCGAACAGATCCTCGACCGAGCCGCTGACCGTTCGCGACGTCCCCAAGGCGGAGGCGGCCAAGCGGGTCCGGGACCTGCTCGACCACGTCCAGCTCCCCTCCGACGCGGGCAGCCGCCTGCCGCGGGAGTTCTCCGGCGGCCAGCGGCAACGGGTCGCCATCGCCCGGGCACTGGCGCTGGAGCCGACGCCTGATCGTCTGCGACGAACCCGTGTCCGCGCTCGACCTGTCGACCCAGGCCAGCGTGCTCGATCTGTTCAAGGACATCCAGGAGCGAGACCGGGGTCGCCTACCTCTTCATCTCCCACGACCTCGCCGTCGTCCGCCACCTCTCGCCATCGGGTGGCGGTGCTGTATCGAGGAGAGATCGTCGAGATGGGGCGACGGGGAGCAGGTGACGGCGCACCCGCAGCACGAGTACACCCAGACCCTGTTCCTGGCCGCCCCGGTGCCGGATCCGGTGGCGCAGGCCGAACGCCGCGCCGAGCGGCTGCGGCTGAAGGCGGCACTGTCCGGCATCGCGGCCGGCGCGACGGAGGGAAAGGCGTCATGACAACCTCGTCGCAGCAGCAGGAGATCGACGACACCGCGGCTCTGGTGGGGCAGCTGAGCCTTGAGGACAAGGTTCGCCTGCTGACCGGGCGTGACTTCTGGACCACGCACCCTCTCCCCGAGATCGGGCTGCGCCGGATGCTGGTCTCCGACGGCCCGTCCGGGGTGCGCGGCGAGGTCTGGGACGAGCGGGACCCCTCGCTGAACCTGCCGTCGGCGACGGCGCTGGCCTCGTCCTGGGACGTCGACGTGGCGCGCCGCTACGGCGCGGCCGCTGCGGTCGAGGCACGTCGCAAGGGTGTCGACGTCGTCCTCGGCCCGACCATCAACCTGCACCGATCCCCGCTGGGCGGGCGGCACTTCGAGTGCTTCAGCGAGGACCCGGTGCTCACTGCCGACCTGGCCGCCGGCTACGTCCAGGGAGTGCAGGACAACGGGGTCGGGGCGACCCCGAAGCACTACGTGGCCAACGACTCCGAGACCGACCGGTTCACGGTCGACGTCCAGGTGGGCGAGCGGGCCCTGCGCGAGCTCTACCTGCTCGCCTTCGAGAAGGCCGTGACCCAGGCGAAGGCCTGGCTGGTGATGAGCTCCTACAACTCGATCAACGGCGCCACAGCGACCGAGAACGCGTTGCTGGAGACCCCGCTGAACAGTGAGTGGGGCTTCGACGGGGTGGTGGTCAGCGACTGGACGGCGGTGCGCTCGCTGGACTCGGCGCGGTTCTCCCAGGACCTGGTCATGCCGGGCCCGGATGGCCCCTGGGGCCAGGCCCTGGTCGACGCGGTGCGGAACGGCGAGATCGAGGAGAGCGCGGTCGACCGCAAGGTGGCCCGGATCCTGACCCTGGCGCGCCGCGTCGGTGCGCTGGACGGCGTGGCCGCCGTCGACCCGGTGTGGGTCGAGGACGGCCCGGCATTCGCCCGCGAGGCTGCCGCAGAGGGCACCGTGCTCCTGGCGAACAACGGCGATCTCCCCTGGGACGCAACGGCTCTGCGGTCTATCGCGGTGATCGGGGACAATGCCCTGAACTCCCGGACCCAGGGTGGCGGCAGTGCGACGGTCCTGCCCGCATACACGGTGTCGCCGCTGGCAGGGCTGCGTGTCGCGCTGCCGGACGCCGCGATCAGCTACTCCCGCGGAGCGGTGGTCACCGAGGGAGTGGTCGAGTTCCCTCTGGAGCAGATGACCAATCCCGTCACCGGAGACCCCGGCCTGCGGGTCGCCTTCCTCGGCGAGGACGGCGGCGAGCTGTTCGCCGAGGACCGGCTCGCCAGCATGCTGGTCTGGTTCGGCGGCGACGCGCCGATCGGCCGGTCGGCCTGGGTGGAGCTCTCCACCCGCTACACCCCGACCGAGAGCGGCCCGGTGCGGATCGGCTTCGCCTCCGTCGGCCACGGCATCGTGTCGGTCAACGGCACGGTCGTCGTCGACGAGTCCCCGGTCTCCGAGCACAGCGACCTCGGCGCGGCGCTGATGGCGCCGCCGACGGCTGCCGCAGAGGTGAACCTCACCGCGGGAGTTCCCGTCGACCTCGTCTTCCGCTACGAACTGGCCGGCCGCGAGGGCCCGATGGCCGACCTGCTCTGGCTGCGCTTCGGCACCGAGCCGGTGGCCGTCGACCACGACCGCATGATCGCCGACGCAGCGGCCGCGGCGGCCGCGGCGGACGTGGCGCTGGTCGTGGTCGGCACCAACTCCGTGGTCGAGTCCGAGGGCTACGACCGCGCCTCGCTCACCCTGCCCGGCCGCCAGGACGACCTGGTCCGTGCCGTCGCCGCAGCCAACCCGCACACCGTCGTCCTCGTGAACGCCGGCTCACCGGTGCTGCTGCCGTGGCGTGAGGAGGTGGCCGCCGTCCTGGTCGGCTACTTCGGCGGGCAGGAGATGGGCAACGCGGTCGCCGATGTCCTGCTCGGGCTGCGCGAGCCCGGGGGACGGCTGCCGACCACCTGGCCGGCGGCCGAGGCGGACGTCCCGGTGATCGCCACCACTCCCGTGGACGGGCCGGCTCGAGTACGTCGAGGGGATCCACATCGGGTACCGCGCCTGGTTGCGCAGCGGGGCGACGCCGGCGTACTGGTTCGGCAGCGGGCTCGGCTACACCGACATCGCGGTCACCGGCGCGCAGGCTCCGGGCTCCGTGGTCGCCGGAGGCGTGCTGCCGCTCGTGGTCGAGGTCGCCAACCGCGGCGGGCGAGAGGGCAAGCAGGTGGTGCAGGTCTACGCCGAACGCGCCGACTCCACGGTCGACCGACCGGTGCGCTGGCTGGTCGGCTTCGCCCCGGTCCGGGTTCCCGCCGGTGAATCCGCTCAGGTCGACGTGCTGGTGGAGACCCGGCTGCTGGCCCACTGGCAGGACGGCTGGCAGTACGAGTCCGGCAGGTACCGGCTGCGGGTCGGCACCTCGGTGGTCGACCTGGCGGTCGATCTGAGCGTCGACCTTGAGACGGGACGGCAGTGACGGCGTCCGCCACGCCCGCAGGCGTGCTGCCGAACCCGTTGATCCCCGGGTTCAACCCGGACCCGAGCGTCGTACGGGTCGACGGCGTCTACTACCTGGTCACCTCGACCTTCGAGTACCTTCCGGGCATTCCCGTGTACCGCAGCACCGACCTGCTCACCTGGCAGCAGATCGGCAACGTGGCGACCCGGCCCGAGCAGGTCGCCGTCCACGACGTCGCCACCGGCGGCGGGGTCTGGGCGCCGACGATCCGGTTCCACGACGGGGTGTTCCACGTCATCGTCACCATCGCAATGAGCCCCCGCGGCTGCGTGGTGTTCACCGCCACCGATCCGGCCGGGCCGTGGAGCGACGGGACGACGATCGAGGGGATCGACGGCATCGACCCGGACCTGGCCTGGGACGACGAGGGCACCGCCTACGTCACCTTTTCGGGTCTGGTCACGCACGGCGCGGACATCGGCGAGCACCGGGGGGTCCAGCAGGTCCGGGTGGACCTGAACGCAGGTCGAGCCCTGGAGGAGCCGCGATCGCTGTGGTCCGGAACCGGCCTGAAGTTCCCCGAGGCGCCGCACCTGTACCGGCGTGGCGAGCAGTGGTACCTGGTGATCGCCGAGGGAGGGACCGAGCGCGGTCACGGAGTCAGCGTCGCCCGGGGCCCCGCGCCGTCCGGGCCGTTTCGAGCCGCACCCGTCGAACCCGGTGCTGAGCGCCCGCAGCACCTCGCGGCCGATCCAGAACACCGGGCATGCCGACCTGGTGGACACCCCGGACGGCGGGTCGGCGCTGGTGCTGCTGGGCGTCAGACCGCTCGGCGGGACTCAGGCGTTCTCCCCGCTCGGCCGGGAGACGTTCGCCACCCCTGTCACCTGGGTCGACGGATGGCCACTGCCGCAACCGGTTCAGCTGGCACCTCGCGAGGGCGTCGAACGGGAGCAGATCGACTTCACCGACGACGCCGTGCTGGACGACCCGGCCTGGTTGGCTGTCCGCTGCACCCCGCGGCAGGTGGCCCGGATCGCCGGCGGCCGGTTGGTGATCAGCGGCGACGCGGGCCTGGACAGTCCGCATCCCTGCTTCGTCGGACGGCGTCAGCGGCATCTCACGGCGACGGTCCGCACCCGGGTGGACGCCTCGACCGGCGCCGGAGGGTTGGCCGCGCGCTTCGACGAGAGCAGCTGGTTCGCCCTCGAGGTGCGTGGCACGGAGTCGGGCGCCGTGGTCACCGCGCAGGCCCACGTCTGCGGACTCGGCCAGAGCTGGGAGGTGGCCCGGCCCGTCGGGGAGGTCGATCTGAGGATCGAGATGGAGCCGCCGCCAAGGAGTTTCGAGCCCACGGCAATGGGTGGCGACCGGATCCGGTTGTACGTCGACGATGAGCTCCTGACCGAGCTGGACGGGCGATACTGGACCGCCGAGACGTGCGCCTCGTTCACCGGCCGGGTGCTCGGGCTGTACGCCACGGAAGGCACGGTGCGGTTCGCCGCGTTCGACTACACCGGGAGCGAGCAACCAGCCCCATGACGCAACCCCCTTCCCAGGCCGACGACCTGTCCGACCTGTCCGACCTGTCCGACCCGTCCGACCCGTCCGACCCGGTGGTCCGGTTCGGTGCCGCCTACTACGCCGAGTACCGCGAGCGCCCGCCGACCGCCGCCGCGATCGAGGCCGATCTGGATCTGATGGTGCAGGCGGGCTTCACGGTGATCCGGGTCGGGGAATCGGTGTGGTCGACCTGGGAGCCCGAGGACGGCCGGTTCGAGCTGGACTGGCTGCAGCCGGTGCTGGACGCCGCGCACCGGCGGGGGATCGCCGTGGTGCTCGGCACACCGACCTACGCAGTGCCGATGTGGCTGGTCCGACGCCACCCCGAGATCGCCGGGCAGCGCGTCGACGGGAGCCGGCTCGGGTGGGGAGCCCGGCAGGAGATGGACTTCACCCATCCCGCCTACCGCCGCCATGCCGAGCGGGTGATCCGGGCGGTGGTCGGCCGGTACGCGGACCACCCTGCGGTGATCGGCTACCAGGTGGACAACGAGCCGGGGTTGCACCTGCTCCACAACGACGGTGTCTTCGCCGCCTTCGTGGACTGGCTGCAGAAGAGGTACGGCACCGTCGAGCGGCTGAACCAGGAGTGGGGGCTGGTCTACTGGTCGCACCGACTCAGCGACTGGGCCGAACTGTGGCGGCCGGACGGCAACGCCCAGCCGCAGTACGACCTGGCCTGGCGGCGGTTCCAGGCGGAGCAGGTCAGCGCGTTCATCGCCTGGCAGGCGCAGATCGTGCGCGAGGTCAGCGGCGGCCGCGGATTCGTCACCACCTGCATCTCCTATGAGCAGCCCGGCATCGAGGACGTCGAGCTGAGCCGGGCGTTGGATGTGGCTGCCGGCAACGCCTACTACGAGATGGAGGACGCCCTCGCCCACCCCAGCGACCTGCCGCGCTCGACCGGGGCGATGGGCTGGGTGCACCGAGGCTCGTGGGCGATCAGCCAGTTGGCCGATCTGATGTACTCCTCCAAACAGGCGCCGTTCCTGATCACCGAGACCAACGCGGGCGCGATCGGGTTCTCCTCGATGAACGCCTCGCCCTACGACGGGCAGTGGCGGCAGGTGGCGTGGCTGATGGTCGCCCGCGGGGCCCGGATGGTCGAGTACTGGCACTGGCACACGCTGCCGTTCGGCACCGAGACCTATTGGGGCGGAGTGCTTCCGCACAGTGGCGTGCCAGGCCGTGCCTACCGGGAGATCGCCCGGATCGGTGCCGAGCTGGGCCGTGCCGGCGAGGCATTCGCCGACGCCGCGCCGGACCACGACGTCGCGATCCTGTACGACAGCGACAGCAAGTTCGCCCTGTCCACCCAGGGTCCGCTTCGGGCTCCCGGATCGCTGGTCGATCCCGACTCCTACCGGCACATCGTGGCCGCATTCTCCCGGGGGGTCTTCGACGCCAAGCGGCAACAGCGGATCCTGCGCGGACAGCAGGTGCTCCCAGGGCGTGGCGCGGCCGTACCGCCCGAAGCGGTCGCCGTCCGGTACCCGGTGCTGATCGTGCCCGCGCTGTACACCGCGGCCGACGAGGATCTCGAATTCCTGCGTGCCTACGCCGAGCGCGGCGGACATCTCGTGCTCGGACCACGGACGGGCTACGCCGACGAGGAAGCGCGGGCGCGCGCTGAGCGGGCCCCGGCGCGCCTCGCGGAGGTGGCGGGGTGCTGGTACGACGAGATCGCCACCCTGCCGAGCCCGGTGAGGGTCGACGGCTCCCTCGCGGGGGCAGGGACCGGCTTCGCGGAAGGGCTCGAGCCCGACGGCGCGGAGGTCCTGGCCCGGTATCGCCATCCGCATCTCGGCCGCTGGGCCGCGATCACCACGCGGGCGGTGGGGGCCGGCCGGGTCACCGTGGTGGGCACCGTCCCCGACCTGGAGCTGGCCTCCACGCTGATCGAGTGGCTGGTTCCGGAGCCGACGGCCGGATGGGCGACGGACGCCTCGGTGACGGTGTCCACCGCGACGCCGCCCGCCAGCGGTCGAGTCCACGTGGCGCACAACTGGAGCTGGGAGCCGGCCCTCGCCACGCCGTCCGAACCCCTGGTCGACCTGCTGAGCGGAGCGGAGCACCCTGCCGGTGCCCCTCTCGCGCTGGGCCCCTGGGACGTTCGCATCCTGCGGTCGACCGCAGCAACGTAGACCTCGGCAACGCGGACCCCGGGAACGTCCTCGGGGCGCAGGGGATCTCCGTCTGCGTCGTCAATGTCTCTACCGTCACCCCGCTGGACGCCTATCACCCTTGTGAGGAAGAAATCCTCCATGTAATCTTCCTCTATGGCGCTCAACATCAAGGATGAGCAGACCGATCGCCTGGCGCGGGAGCTGGCCCGTGAGACCGGCGAATCGATCACGATCGCCACGCGGACAGCGATCCAGGAACGACTCGTGCGGATTCGCCAGCGTCAGCGTCCCACGCCTGTCGTGGACGAGCTGAGGGCCATCGCCGAGCGCGGGCGTGCACGCTCGACGCTCGACCCGCGACCGCTGGAAGAGATCCTCGGCTACGACGACGACGGGCTGCCTACCTGACCATGATTGTCGACTCGTCCGTGTGGGTGGCGATCGTTCTCGGTGAGACGGATGCCGATCGCTACATCGACGCGATAGCTGGTGCGCAGGACGTCATCCGGCTGTCCTCGGTGACGCGGGTGGAGGCTGGCATGCGTCGTCGAGGCTCGTCAGGGGCCGGACGGTGCTCGCGACCTCGAGCTCGCGCTGACCCGGTGTGAAGCCGTGATCGAACCAGTCACCGCCGATCAGGCTGAGCTGGCCGTCGCTGCCTGGCGTCGATTCGGCAAGGGACGTCACGCGGCGAGCCTCAACCTCGGCGACTGCTTCTCCTACGCGCTGGCCGAGGCGCTCGGAGAACCGTTGCTGTTCAAGGGTGATGACTTCGCGCAGACGGATGTCCGTGCCGCAGTGACGTGACGTCCTGCGTGGGGGCGGTCCACGAGGCGAGCAGCGCGAGCGCGTGGGCGCTGGGTGATCCGGGTTGGGCGGCGTAGACGGTCATCGCCAGGCCGGGTTCGGTGCGCAGGTCCATACTCTCGTAGGCCAGGTCGAGGTCGCCGACCATGCTGTGGTGGAAGTGCTTGGTGCCGCTGCCGTGGGTGCGGACGTTGTGCGACCCCCACCGGCGGCGGAACTCCTCGCTGCGGGTGGACAGCTCACCGACCAGGTCGTGCAGGCCCTTGTCGTAGGGGTCGAGGCCTGCCGCGGTGCGCAGGTTCGCGACAGTGATGTCCGCGGCCAGGTCCCAGTCGGGGTAGAACCGGTGGGCCGCCGGGTCGAGGAAGGCGAACCGTGCCCAGTTCGGGGGTGTCGTCGGGTCGGTGTACATGTCCGCGTACAACGCCCGCCCCAGGTGGTTGGCTGCCACGAGGTCCGATCGGCTGTTCCCGACGACCGCTGGGCCCGAGGTGATCGAGTCCAGGACCCACTGCAGGCTCGCCCGCACGCCGGACTGCTTGGCGGTGCGCCGCCGTGGACGCATGGCCGCTGCCGTCCCGTCGGCGGTCTGGGCCAGGCTGAACAGGTGCCGACGTTCGGCGTCGTCGAGCTGCAGGGCCCGGGCGATCGCGTCCAGCACCCCCGCGGACACCCCACCCAACGCGCCGCGCTCCAGCTTGGCGTAGTACTCCACGCTGACGCCGGCCAGAGCGGCGACCTCGGTGCGGCGCAGCCCAGGAACCCGTCGCTGCCCGACGTCGGCCAGCCCCACGTTGTCGGGAGTGAGCCTCGCGCGGCGCGAGACCAGGAACTCTCGAACCTCGGCACGGTTGTCCATGCCTCGACCCTAGGACGGGGCGGGGCCGTGAGCGATGCCCTGTCAGTACACGCCTCGACAGGGACTTCTTCGGGCAGGGCGCCCGCGATCTGCTGTCGGCATGCTCACCAGCTCAGCAGGCGGCCCGCGAGGCCGCACCGTCATCGCGCTCCTGTCCGCCGTCCTGACCGCCCAGCTCACTGGCTGCTCGTCCAGCCCTCCTGACGTCGTGCCTGCCACGACGCTGGTGCGACCCCATTCCGGCACGGCGAGGACGCCCTCGAACGGCACGTCCGGCACCGTGACGATCACGCTCAGGGTCGGCGAGCAGCGCGCCCTCGCAACGCTGGCGGACACCCCGCAGGCGCACCAGTTCGCGGCCATGCTGCCGCTGCGGCTAACCCTGCGGGACCCGATGGGGCAGGCCAAATCGGGGCGGCTGCCCGCCAGGATCGACCTCGGCTCGGATGTCGCCGCACGGACGACCGACCCCGAGGTTGCGGGCATCTACTACTGGCCGCCGTCGTGTGGCCTCGGCATCGTCTACGACGACCTCGGCCAGTCCGTACCCGCCCCGGGACTGGTCCGACTCGGGACCGTCGACCTCGGTCTGGACGTCGTCGCCTCTGCCGGGAACCACTTCACGGTGTCAATCGAACGCACCTGATGTGCGGGGACCACCCACACCGCGCGGCCAACGCCGCGCAGGGTGTCGAGCCGGTGGCATTCGCTGACGTTCATGGAGCGCGATCTGCCGCGGGGATATGTCGCCGGCTGCCTTCGGACGTGGCTGTGAGCTGCATGTCTGTTGCACGCCGGGATCGCCCCATCGTTCAGATTCGATCAGGTCAGCGCCAGGTCGACAGGTGCGGGCTCAGCCACCGTCGGGTGGGGGTGGCGGAGTTCAGCCTCGGGCCGACCGGGCTGGTGGAAGTGGCAAGGGGGTCGATCCAGTTCCGCCAAGGTGTTGCGGGGCAACGGATCCGTGCCGCGGACGCCGGTCCGTGTCGTGCTCGCGTTGCCGATCACCTGGCCTCGCGGGAGAGGGTCTTCATCGTCACGTAGCTGGTCACTGAGGCGACGCTGGGCAGGGTCGCCATTCGGTTGGCGTGGAAGTCCTCGTAGGCCGGTAGGTCGGCGACCTCGACCTGGAGGATGTAGTCGTAGTTTCCGGCCACGTGGTAGGTGTGCAGCACTTCGGGCAGTTCGATGACGGCGCGTTCGAACGCGACCACGTCGGTGCGGGTGTGACGCACGAGCCGGACGCCGACCAGGACGCGCAGGCTCCGACCGATCGCTGCGGGATCGATCACTGCCCGGTATCCGCGGATCACTCCGGTCCGTTCCAGTCGACGTACCCGCCGGAGGCACGGCGACGGCGACAGGCCGACCCGCTCGGCGAGCTCGGCGTTGCTGATCCGCCCGTCGGTGTCGAGGACAGCCAGAATCGCCCGATCGATGTCATCCATGTTGGCAGAATATTGCTCGATAGCGGCTGGTACCACCATCCGGTAGCTACTGATTCGGCTATGCGCTGCCGAAGTTGCTCGCCGGAGGTGACCTGGGCTCCCCGAGCCGAGCACCCTGAGGCTGGACATGTTGGCCGCAAGGGGAAGGCGAAGCCATGACGGGTGTCAGCACGGGCGTCATTCACGCCGACCGGGACGTCCATCCCAGCCGGTCCGTCGCGCGGCCGATCTATCAGACGGCTGCCTTCTGGGCCGAGGACTCGGAGTCGTTCGCGCGGGCGGCCACGGAAGCTCGGGGCAAGGACTTCTACACCCGCTACGGCAACCCCAACCATGCGCAGGTCGCCGCCGTGGTCGCGCAGCTGGAGAACACCGAGGCGGCGATGGTCACGGCGTCCGGGATGGCTGCCCTGACCACGACGGTGCTGGCCCTGGTGTCCGCGGGTGACCACGTCATCGGGCAGCGGTCCACCTACGGCGGCACGGCGTCGGTGTTGTTGAACCTCCTGCCGCGGCTCGGGGTGTCGACCACGCAGGTCGATCAGACCGACCCTGAGGCGTTCGCGAAGGCGATGACGCCCAAGACCCGGCTGATCCTGCTCGAGTCGCCGAGCAACCCCCTGCTCCAGATCACCGACCTGCGCGCCGTGGCCGACCTGGCCCGTGCGCACGACGTACTGACCCTGGCGGACAACACGTTCGCGACCCCGCTCAGCCAGCGACCGACCGACGTCGGCATCGATCTGGTCTGGCACAGCGCCACCAAGTACCTCAACGGCCACTCCGACGTGTCCGCCGGCGTGGTGGCCGGGCCGGCGCACCTGCTGGATCGGATCTGGGACGTCGCCCTGCTCACCGGTGCCGCCCTCGGCCCCGTCGATGCCTGGCTGCTCCTGCGCGGTCTGCGCACCCTGCCGTTGCGCCTGGCCCGCCACAACGAGAACGGCCAAGCCTCGCTGAGGCGTTGGAGGGCCATCCTGCCGTGACCCGGGTGCACTACCCCGGTCTGGCCTCCCATCCGCAGCACGCGCTGGCCGCCCGACAGATGAGCGGCTTCGGCGGCGTGCTCGCCGTCGAGCTGACCGGCGGGTTCGAGGCTGCTGACGCGTTCGTCGGCCGGCTGCGCTACGCCCGCCGGTCGGCCAGCCTGGGCGGGGTGGAATCGCTGGCCGTGCATCCTGCGGCCATGTGGCGCGGGCATGCTCAGCGACGAGCAGCTCGCGGCGTCCGGCGTCCCGATGGGCCTGGTCCGCGTGGCCGCAGGGATCGAGGACACCGCTGACCTCGTCGCCGACGTGCTCGCAGCGGCGGACGCGGTCGCCGACGGAAGCCGGCACCCCATCGTCGACCCGCACTGACCGAAGGGGCCACGCGCATGCCACGCCAACACCGGTTCGCCCAGGTCGACGTCTTCTCCGCCACCGCGTATCTCGGCAACCCGGTGGCGGTGATCCTCGACGCCGACGATCTCGAGGACGCCGACATGCAGCGCATCGCTCGGTGGACGAATCTGTCCGAGACGACCTTCGTCCTCCCGCCGACCAGGCCGGAGGCGGACTACCGGCTGCGGATCTTCACCCCAGGCGGCGAGCTGCCTTTCGCCGGCCACCCGACCCTCGGCTCCGCGCACGCCTGGCTGGAATCCGGCGGCACACCCAAGGCGCCCGAACGCCTTGTCCAGGAATGCGATGCCGGGCTGGTCGAGGTTCAGCGACGCGACGGGTTGTTGTCGTTCGCGGCTCCACCCACCCGTCGCAGCGGAGACCTCGACGACCACTACCTGGCCCAGATCGTCGAGGCGTTCGGCATCGACCCCGACCGTGTGCTCGCCCACCAATGGGTGGACAACGGGCCCGGCTGGGCCGTCGTCCGGCTCGCGTCCGCGACCGAGGTGCTCGACCTGCAGCCGGACCTCTCGCGGATCCCCACGGCCATGGTCGGCGCGATCGGCGCCTATCCCGACGGAAGCGAGCACGCTTTCGAACTGCGTACGTTCGCTCCCGGCGTCGGCGTGCCCGAGGACCCCGTCTGCGGCAGCATGAACGCCGCTGTGGCGCAATGGCTTCTGCGCACCGGTGCGGTGTCGGGCGGCTACCGCGTCTCCCAGGGCCGACGACTGGGCCGCGCCGGAGACATCACCATCACCGCCGATCCGAACGGGACCGTCTGGGTCGGCGGGAACACGGTCACCCTGTTCCAGGGCACCGCAGTCGTGCACCAGAGAGCGCGGGAGTAGGGGTCAGCGAATGCCCACCCGGCCGCCCTGCGCAGGCCCGGTGCCGGTCAGGCGAGTGTCACGGTTATGGCGTCCAGGTCGTGGGCGTGCGCGCCGGCCTCGAGGACGACAGCTGAGATCTGGGGTGCGTCCAGCCGCTTCGTCTCCGGGTTCCACACGCCGAGCGACTCGAGGGAGATCGGCACCGTCACGTCGACGGTCTGTCCCGCGGGGACGGGCACGGACCGGAAGCCGGCCAGAAGCGTCTCGCCGGCGCGGTGGCCGTCCGTGCGTCGTCCGTAGACCTGTACGACATGACGGCCGGCTCTGTCGCCGGCGTTGCGGACTCTGGCGTGCACGGCGACGGTGCTGTCCGGTGCCTGGTCCGCGGTGACGTCGGTGATGACGAATGTCGTGTACGAGAGTCCGAACCCGTGCGGGTACGCGGCGGGCACGTCGAGCCGGTCGAGGAGGCGTTGGCCGTGCCAGCGATCGTAGGTGACGGCGTGGGAGTCCTTGTCGAAGTCGGGCAGGTGTGCCTCGCTGGTCGGGACGGAGTAGGGCAGTCGTCCGGCGGGGTTGTGGGCCCCGGTGAGGATGTCGGCCAGGGCGTGGCCACCTTCCATGCCGGCGTACCACATCATCACGATGGCGGGGACGTCGTGGCGCCAGGCCTCGCACACCACCGCGCCCGCGGCCACGATGCTGACCACGGTGCGGCGGTTGGCGGCGGCGACGGCGCGGATGATCTGCTCGTCGATCAGTCTCAGCCGCAACGAGTCTCGGTCGCCGCCGAGCCCGGTCCGTCATGACCGAGTCAGGCTGCTCGTGTCGACACCGGCGGGTGGTGGCGGAAACAGTGCGATGCAGCGCGGGGTCGGCGAACGTGTCGACACCGACGTACTCGCCCTCGTCGCGGTGGTGAAGCCGGCGACGACGATCGCGACGTCGGCGTCCCGGCTCGCGCGGGCGGCGGCGTCGGGGTCGTCCTGGTCGACGAGGACGATCTGGGCGTGGGGAAGGCGGCACGGTGCCGTCGTAGGGGGTGACGTGGCTGGGCGGCCAGACCTTCGACGATCCCTGGTCGCCCATGTTGGCCGCCACGGCCAGTCGACCGATGACGGCGATGCGGCGCACGGCCCCGGTGTCCAGGGGCAGCACGGCCGTGAGTCCACCGGATCGTTCTTGAGCAGCACCATGGCGCGAGCCGCCACCTCGCGCGCCAGTGCGCGGTGCCGGGCGTCGGCGACCACGTCGGCCGCGGGGTCCTGGGGGTCACGGGAGGCATAGGACCTCAGCTGTGCACCCAGGCGTGCGTAGGCCGGCGCGCTCGACCGTGTCCCAGGACGTCTCGCCGGAGTCGAGCTGCTGGGCCAGCTGCGCGTGGCGCTGCTGGCTGAACGGCTCCTCCAGGTCCAACCCGGCCTCGAGGGAAGCCGCGGCGTCGCGCAGCCCCCAGATGAAGTCGCTGACCGTGATGCCCTCGCAGCCCCACTGGTCGCGCAGGACTTCGGTCAGCAGGTAGCTGTTCTGCCCGGCCCACTCGCCGTTCACGGAGTTGTAGGCGGACATGATCGCGGCGACGCGTTCGTCGACGGCCCGTTTGAAGTGCGGCAGGTACACCTCGTGCAGGGTCGCCTCGTCCACGGTCACGTCGACGTGGAACCGCGCGTTCTCCATGGAGTTCAGGGCGTAGTGCTTCGCGCAGGCCATGACGTACTTCTGGGTCCCCCGGGTGAGTGCGGCGCCCATCTCGCCCAGGTGGTGCGGGTCGTCGCCGTAGGTCTCCTGGATCCGGCCCCAGGCAGGATGGCGCGGCAGGTTGATGCAGACCCCGCCGAAGAAGTTGCCACCCATCGCGCGGATCTCGCGTCCGATCGCCTCGCCGACCTGCTCCTCCAGCTGGATGTCCCACGTCGCCCCGCGTGCCATCGACACCGGGAACGCCGTCGCCGCCCCCGCGACGCAGCCGCGCGGGCCGTCGACGAACCGGACGCCGGGGACGCCGAGCCGTCGTACCTCGCCGTGGGTGTACGG
The DNA here is from genome assembly GCA_963710915.1 of uncultured Actinomycetota bacterium. Taxonomy (GTDB): domain Bacteria; phylum Actinomycetota; class Actinomycetes; order Actinomycetales; family Kineosporiaceae; genus JADJPO01. The sequence continues at coordinate 203,764 of CAVQCD010000001.1, forward strand.
GCGGGCGTTGTAGCGCTCGAGCATCTCGGCCATGCCTTGCCAGAACGGGGTGTCGCCGTCGAGCAGCCCAAGACGCTCATCGTTGGTCAGTTGGCCGTACAGGATCATCGCCTCGGCGGCCGAGTCCGAGCCGGCCTGGACCGCGGCCACCGCGGTGGCGAACGTGTTGCTCGTGTCGTCCATCGCAGGACCTCGCCATCCGCGCGTTACCTAGTGACTACTTGGTAGTGTGCGGTCGACGCTAGACGGCCCACCCGGGGTGCGCAAGCCCCGACAGAGTGGCTGCCAGAAAGGTGCGTGTCGGTGGCCGTCCCGCGGCGTCGAACCCGGATGCCAGTCGCTGCACGTCGCGAGCAGGTTCTCGCGGCTGCCACCGCTCTGATCTCCGAGCGCGGCTACTGGGGGCTGTCCATCCAGGAGGTCGCCAACGCCTGCGGACTCTCCCTTCCCGGATTGCTGCACCACTTCGCGAGCAAGGACCAGCTCCTCGTCGCTGTGCTCGAGTATCGGGACCGGCTTGACATCGAGTCGCTCGCCCGGCGGTTGAACCGGAGCGTCGATCTCTTCGTCGGGGGGGACCTGGCATCGTCCGGGGTGGGGATCGCGGAGTTCTGCGACGCCCTCGTCGCCCGCAACGCGGGCCAGCGCGAGATCGTTCGGCTGTACTCGGTCCTCGAGACGGAGTCCCTCGCCCCGGACCACCCGGCGCACGACTACTTCGCCAACCGACAGCGTGTGGTTCTCCGTGCCTTGGCGCAATTGGCGCCCGACGGTCAAGCGCCCGACAGCGTGGCGCGACATGTCCTGGCACTCCTGGACGGACTGCAGATCCAGTGGCTCCGTGATCCGCGGGTAGAACTGCTGGAGACGTGGCGAGCTGCGACTGCCCAGGTCCCATGGCTCCTGCCGCGAGCGGAGAGCGCCGCGATCCACGGCCCCGGGAAGGGGCGCGGTCCTTCCGGGGATCCCGAGTAGTCCCGCACGCCTGGGCAGCGGAGTCGGAGCGACGAGGAGCTGAGGCGCCTCGCTGTCAGGCGATGTTCTCGGCGACCAGATGCAGTGCATTGGCCACATCGGCCAGTGCCTGCTCGGTGTTCGGTGGATCGATGGATTTCATGGCCACGAACAACCCGTCGAAGAAGGCGATGGCGAGGGGGGTCACGCGCTCGGCGATGCGCGAGGCGCGGCTCTCGCCGTACACCGCGTAACTCGCCTGCAGCTGTGCCCGGACCGTCGTGTGCGCGTCGCGGCGGACGGCGTCAATCTGCGCCTTGATGACCGGCTCGTCCTCAGCGTGCAGCACGAAGTCGAGATAGAGCGTGAGGAAGTTCGGGTTCTCGACCACCGCCGCGACGCTGCGCCGAAGCACGTGCTCCAGCGCTTGTCGAGGATCGTCCTGATCGGTCCTCGGTGCAGCGGCCTGGATGCCGGCGAAGAAAGCAGCTGCGCCGCGCTCGATGACGGCTGCGAGCACGCCGGCCTTGGAATTGAAATGCCAGTAGATGCTGCTGGACGGAACGCCGGACTCGCGAATCAGGTCAGCCATGCTGGCCGCGCTGTACCCCCGGCTGGACATCAACAACTCAGCGGCCCGGAGCACGTCCTCCCGCGACTGCTCGCCGCGGATCTCCGTGCGGCTCCGTCCAGACATGCATCGGAGTCTAGGGCCCCTCGATGGCGCCTCCCCGGTCGCGATTGCGCTTCGCACTTGTGTCTGGAATGATCCATCCAGAAGTGGTGTCGATCACAACGAGGTGACTGTGCATGGCGTGGGATGAGAGTCGCGGGTACGACGCCGACGTCGCGATCGTCGGCTACGGCCCGAGCGGCGTCGTGGCTGCAACACATCTCGGCATGAGTGGCGTGTCCACCGTCGTGCTCGAGAAGGACACCGATCTGTACAGCCGCGCTCGCGCAGTGACCGTGAACGACTGGACGCTGCGCATCTTCCAGGAGTTCGGCGTCGCCGAGCGCGTCAAGCAGGACATGGACCCGGCTCGTGGCATGACCTGGAAGACCTACTCCGGCAAGCAGGTGTTCCATCTCGACGTCTACCCCGGCGAGCTCGGTCAGCCCCCGGCGATGATGATCTACCAACCCGAACTCGAGGCCGAGTTGCGTCGCAACGCCGAGCAGTACGCCAGCCTCGACGTGCGCTTCGGGCACACGTTCACCGCGCTGAGCCAGGACCCGGATGGCGTCACGATCACGGCCATCGACAGTGACGGAAGTGAATACGACCTGAGGGTCCGCTACGTCATCGGCGCCGACGGCGGCACCAGCAAGGTACGCGAAGCGGTCGGCTACACGTTGGTCGGCGACACCAAGCCGCGCCGATGGCTGGTGGTGGACGGCGAGGTCCTTGAGCCGTGGCCAGGACACGACGAGTTGGTCTTCTGGTCCGACCAGGCTTGGCCGGTGGTCGATATTCCGCTCGCGAAGGGCAACCATCGCTGGGAGATCCCCCTCAAGAGGGAGAGTGGGACACCGACTACGAGACTGAGGACCGGGTCTGGGAGCGGCTCGAACCGCTGGGCGTCACCGAGCGGAAGGCCCGCATCAAGGGCTGGGCGTTCTACAGCCACCATGTGCGTCACTTGGAGACGTGGCGGGCCGGCCGGGTCGTGATGATCGGCGACGCTGCTCATCTGATGCCCCCCTGGGCGGGGCAGGGTATGCAGTCCGCCATCCGTGATGCCCACAACATCGCCTGGAAGCTCGCGGTGTTGTGCCGCGGCCTGGTCGACGAGGCGATCCTCGACACTGTCCAGTCCGAGCGGTGGGCACATGTGCGGACGATGACCACGCTGTCCTTGCGGCTCGGTCAGTTCATCGAGATGGACAGGTCCGGGCGGTCGGCCTGCGCAACTGGCTCGCACCGAAGCTGCAGCGGGTGCCGGCCGTCTCCAATGCGCTCAGGCCGACCAACGAGACCAACCGCTTCACCGAGGGCTGGGTGACAGGGCGGTCGGGCAAGCGGAGCGCCGTCGGTCGGATGGTCCCGCAACCGCACGTGCTCGATGGTGAGGGCCGTAGCGGTCTGCTCGACGACATCGCGGGGCGCGGCTTCGTGGTGTTCGGCCTCGACCAGGACCCGCGGGAGGCGATGACGGCCGAGCAGGTGAAGGGCTGGGACGAGCTCGACGCACGCTTCCTGACCGTGCGCTCGTCCGGGAAGGGCGGCGAAGGCGAGATCGTCGACCACACCGGTGGTCTCCGCGAATGGATGGCCCGATTCGATGCCCGCGTGCTGGTGGTGCGACCCGATCGGTTCGTCGCCGCCGCCGACCGCACCGGTCTCGACGTGCCGGCCCCCCACGGCAATCTCACCCCGGCCGGCTGACCCGCCGCGCTGTCGTCAGCCACGGAGAACACAAGGAGACACATGATCGTCATCACCACCCGCGACGTCGAGGTCGGCAACTGGCGCCTGCACACCCTCGAGGCCGGGGACCCGGGTGACCCGGCCATCCTGTGGCTGCACGGCTCCGGTCCGGGCGTGAGCGCGCGCTCGAACTGGGAGGAGCTGATCGCGACGATGCCCGGCTACCATCACGTCGCGCCCGACGTGCTCGGCTTCGCTGATTCGTCGCACCCCGAGGACCTGCCGCAGGGCGTCGGAGCCTCGTCGAAGGTCCGCGTCCAGGCCCTCTTCGGCCTGCTCGACGCGCTCGGCATCGAGCAGACCCACCTCGTCGGCAACTCCATCGGCGGCCTGCTCTCGGTGCTGATGCTGCAGCAGCAACCCGATCGGTTCGACCGCGTGATCCTCATGGGCAGCGCCGGAGCCCCGCTGCCGCCCGCCGAGAACCTGATCAAGATGGTGCGCTACTACACCGACGCCTCGCCCGGCGCGATGCTCAACCTGCTCAACTGCTTCATGTATGACACGAGCACGTACGGCGACACGCTCGGACAGCTCGCCACGGAGCGCGCCGAGTTCGCCGCGCGCCCGGATATCCGACGCTCCCACGAAAGGACCTTCACGCCCGAGCCGACGCCCCTCGTCCTCCTCGCCGAGGACCTGGGCAAGATCCGGCACGAGGTGCTGGTCGTGCATGGCCGCGAGGACCGCATCATCCCGGTGGAAGCCTCGTACCACTTCGCCCGAGCACCTGCCCAACGCGCAGCTTCACGTCCTGCCGCACGCCGGTCACTGGGTGCAGATCGAGCAGGTCGACCGTTTCCGAGCGTCTCGCCCAGCTCTTCTTCTCCGAGCCCTCCCGCACGGAGAAGCGCGCATGAACGACGTCTTCGGCGCCGTCCACCTCGGCTACCTCGTGGTCGAGACCCAGAAGCTCACGGACTGGCAGCGTTTCGGCCGGGACGCCGTCGGCCTGCACGTCGATGTGCTGACCCCGAAGGTCACTCGCTTCCGGCTCGACGACCACGAGTGCCGCTTTCTGATCCAGCAAGGTGTCAAGGAGGACGTCACGGCAATCGGGTGGCAGATCGACGACCACGAGACCTTCGATGTCATCCTCGGCCGGGTCGTCAAGGCAGGACTGCCGGTCGACGAAGGGACCCCGGAGGAATGCGCCATCCGCGGCGTCGAGCGGCTGTGGCGCTTCGCCGGGCCGAAGGGGATCGCCACGGAGATCTTCACAGCGCCGCTCATCAGTCCGGTTCCGCTGGCCATGAGGAACCGGGCGTTCGTCACCGGTGCCAGCGGCATGGGTCATGTCGCCATCGCATCCAAGAACGCGATGATCATGCACGGCTACTACTCCACGGTCTTCGACGCCCGGCTCTCCGACTTCATCGAGGAGCGGGTCGGCCCGATGTCGCTACGCATTCGCTTCCTGCGGGTCAACGAGCGGCACCACTCGGTCGCCCTGGCCAACGTGAAGGGACTCTCGGTCAACCCGATCCCCTCCGACGTCCAACACGTCAACATCCAGGTCGCCGAGCTCGACGACATGGTGGCCGCCTTCGAACGCGTCACCGCGGAGGGCTTCAGAATGATGTGGTCGGTCGGCCAGCACACCAACGACCGTGAGCTGTCGTTCTATTGCATGACACCGTCCGGGTTCGAGCTCGAGATCGGGTGGAACCCCGTACTCATCACTCCCGAAGCGGAAGCGACCTGGGAACCATCGACGTACCAAGGCATCTCGATCTGGGGTCACACCCCGGTCGGAGAAACCATCCTGCACAAGATGACGATGTTCACCACGATGGTGCGCTCGTTGCGCGAGCAGGAGGTCACCGTCCCCCAGCTCAGCCCGACTGACACCGTGGTCGCATAGCCCGACGCCAGAGCAGATCCGGGTACCCCATCAAGACCGGGGCGACAGAGGTCAGGCAGGTGGACCTGGTCAGTCGCCCGTTGGTCGCCCGAGCGTCCTTGCTGCAAGGGAATGGCTCGACGAGACCCCAAGACGTCCCCCAGGGTTGGGGCCGGCTCGACGATGGAGGGTCCCCGCGAGGACCGCGCTCGGCCGATGGCCGGGATTCGCGTCTGTGGAACAGGTCGGCCGTGACGCGGACGACCCGCGAGGTCACGATGCCTGTCAACCAGTGCGGAGCCGGGATGCTCCTGGCGCTCGTGCGCGCCGTCGCATGCAGGTCAAGTCGTACTTGAGCTCCTGCGTGGTCCGGCTGGACAAGATCGCTGCCGCACGTCCTTCCGTGCGCCTTGGTGTCTTGTGCCGTCTCTGAGTGCCTCCGAAATCGCCCATTGACGGTCAATGCGCCGTGGTCTATATTTCCCGTACGGGAAATCGTTTCCCCTACGGGAAACAAAGTGACACCGGCGGCGTCGGCTGATCACGCACCGTGTTGTCTCACCCGCGCAGCCCGCGAGGGCATGGCAGAGGATCCGATCCCCTCTACTCACTACCTACCCGGCAAGGCCGTCGGAAGAGAACGAAGGAGTTCACCGATGTCGACAGTGACCTACGCAACCGAGGTGCCCGCACGCACACCTCGGGGCTACGTGCCCACAATGGGCCTGACCTCCTTCGGGATCTACGTCGCGCTCATGGCGCCCGTCTACGGCGGTCTGTCCGTCAAGATCCAAGGAATGGTCGACCTGGACTCGGCCCCCACCTTGCTCGGGCTGTTGACAGGGTCCGGCGCCATCTTCTCGGCCGCCGTCCAGCCGGTCGCCGGGCGTCTCTCGGACCGGTCCATGTCGCGGTTCGGCATGCGCAGGCCGTTCATCCTTGGTGGCACGCTGGGCATGTTCGTCGCCCTGCTCGCCTGCGGCCTGGCGCCCAACTTCCCCATCCTGCTGATCTCTTGGTGCCTCGTTCAGCTGAGTGTGAACTTCGCCCTCGCGGCTCTGCACACCACCCTCGCGGACCAGGTGCCCGAGGCGAAGCGAGGCGGGGTGTCCGGCATCATCGGGGCAGCCACGCCCGGAGGGATTCTGGGTGGGTCACTCCTGCTGGCAGTCATGCCCACAGACTTCCTCCGGTTCGCCGTTCCCGCGGTCATCGGCCTGAGCACGATCTTGCTCTTCGTCATCACTCTGAAGGACCGGGTTCGCACCAGCCCGCCGACGGCACCACTGGACCTGAAGCAGATCTTCGGCTCCTTCCTGTTCAATCCCCGTACGAACCCTGACTTCGGGTGGGCGTGGGTCAGCAAAGGACTGATCCTGCTCGGATACGGAGCCGTCGCGACCTACCTCACCCTCTTCCTGGGCACCGCTTTCGGGATGAAGCCGGACGAGCAGTTGCGCTTCAACGCCCTCGCCATGATCATCGGCGTGGGCACGCTCATTGTCTTCAGCGTGGTCGGCGGGTATGTCTCGGACCGGGTTGGTCGTCGCAAACCCTTCGTCGTCGCTTCGGGCCTGGTGATGGCCTCAGGGGTCCTGCTCCTGGCCGCCTCCCCGTTGTTCGGCGGGGCGGGGCTGGTCGTGTTCATGATCTCCCAGGCGGTCATCGGCATGGGAGCCGGCACCTTCTTCGCCGTCGATCAGGCCCTGTGCATCGCTGTTCTGCCCAACCAGGACGAGATGGCCAAGGACCTCGGCATCCTCAATCTGGCCGGAACACTGCCTGGAGTCATCGCGCCCTTCCTGGCCGGTGTGGTCTTCATCCCGCTCGGGAACGCGTTGTTCGGCGGTGGCTACACGCTCTGGTTCGCCGTCGCGGCCGCCTGCGCCGCGTTCGGGTCCGTCCTGGTTCTCAAGATCAAGAGCGTTTCCTAGGTCACGTCGACGTCGTCAGGAGGTCAACTCTGACCACGGAGACCGGCCGGCCCTCCATTACTGGAACCTCTACCGGCCGGGCCGGCCGGCCCGGCCGGCCCGGCCGGGTGCCGCCGACGACGGATGGTGCGAGGTTCACTGCGCTGTGGCGGGCCGAGTCACGATTCCGGGGTGAGCCGTTGCTCCATGCCTGCGATGAAGACGTCGACCTCGAAGTCGAACTGGTCGCCGATGTCGTCGGGCCCGTTGATCCCGGTCTTCGCGAGCTCGAGGAACGCCTCGTAGCCGGTGGTGTCGCCACCGAGCTCGAGCAGCGTGCGGACCTCGGCTGCCTGCGGGTGCTCGCCCGCCTTCTCCAGGAGGATGTCGCGGCCGACTCCCATGGCGAAGTTGGTGACGAAGGTGAGCCCTCGACCTGCGGTGACGACGTCGAAGCCGGCGCTCAGCATCTGCTGCAGGACGATCTCGGCCGGCCGAAGGACCGAGATGTTGTCCTCGCCCAGGGAGAAGACGTGGCTCACGATCCCGGTGGCCACCATGCTGTCGCGGACCGTCGTGGCCCAGATGCGGATGGCTACGCGCCAGTCGTCGTCAGGGGTGATCCCTGAGGACTCGAAGTAGTCCTTGAACGTTTCTGCCGACGTCCGCTCGAACGCGTTGACGGCCAGCAGCTTGAGCAGGCCGTCCCGGTCGGTGACGTGGTAGTTCAGGGCCTTGCGGTCGACGCCCAGCTTGTCGGCGACCGCCTGCATGGTCAGCGTCTGGGGGTCCATGGCCTGCGCCGCCTCGACGATCATGCGGCGACTGATCCTCAGCGGTCCGCCCCGCTTGCGACCCTTCGATCCCGTGGTGGTCCCGATCTGTGTGGCCATGAGGCCCCCTCCTGAACGTTCCTCTGACCTCTGCGGCGATCCTAGTCTACGTTTCCCCCACGGGAATTAATTTCCCACTGGGGAAATATTACGAGGGTAGTGCCCGAAGGCGCACATCGTTCGACGAGACCTGCTTCGTCCAGCGGGACGGCGACGACTCGGGCACGGCCGTGGGGCGGTCACCCTGCCCTACGACGCGATGCACTTCGAGGAGCGCGATGGGGGATAGAGCATCGGGTTCCTCAACCGACACGGCGAAGCGCGGTACGCCGTGCTGCCGGCAGGGCAAACAGGCCGAGCGTCGCGACGCTCACTCACCCCCTTGATGTCAGTGCCGTCGTGTACGGCGTCCCTCCGAAGCCGGCGATGGTCAGTAGCAGCAGTGGGACAGCGGACGCCTGGAGGATCTGGCTGGACGCCCGAGCGACGCCTGCGGCGCTCGACGCGCTGGGGCCGTGACCGGTCGCGACCAGATGTGCGACGTAATCGGCGAACAGACTCGCCGCCCACAGCCCGCCGGTCGCGATCGCGACGTCGACGACCGCCGTCCACGACGAATCGTCCGCATCGGTGTACCGCAGCAGGACCAAGATCGTGCTCAGGCAGGCAATTCCGCCGTAGATCCGCTCGCGCAGCACGGCGGCCGTGACCTCGGGCGCGGTGTGGCGGGCGTGCGCCGCTTGGTTCACCTGGTCTCCGGGTCAGCTCGCTCAGTCGTCGGAGACGGTGATGTCGACGTCGATGTTGCCGCGGGTGGCGTTGGAGTAGGGGCAGAGTCGATCGGCCTCTTCGGCGAGTTGCACGGCGACGTCGTGGGTCTCGGAGGGGATGGTTACCTCGAGGCGGACGGCGAGCTTGATCTGGTCCGGCTCGGTGGTCACCAGTTCGACGCGCGCTCCGACCGTCGAATCGGCGAGTGTGATCTTGCGGCGACGGGCTACCGCGTGCAGCGCGGAGTGGTAGCAGGCGGCAAACCCGGCGGCGAACAGCTGCTCGGGGTTGAGTCCCTCTCCGGATCCGCCGAGCTCCTTGGGTGGGCGCATCTCGAAGTTGATCGCTTGATCGGTGGTGCTGACGTGTCCGTCGCGGCCTCCGCCGGTGGAGAGGGCCTCGACGCCGTAGATCGCGGGCACGCGCATACTCCTTGGGTGGTCATCGATCGACGGTGTCAGCGTAGGACGGTGCCGGGAATGAGCTCGTCCAGCTCGTCGAGGGTGAAGGGTGCGTTCTGGTAGGGGTCGCCTTTGGAGATCGTGTTGCGGTCCTCGTACTCGGACCAGATACTGATCCGCCCTCCACCGGAATGGAAGACGTGTCCGCTGACGTCGGCGGCCGCGGTGGTGCACAACCAGGTGACGATCGGTGGCACGTGCTCGACGGGTCCGGGCCCCTTCTTGGCGGCCGCGAACATCTCATCCGACAGGCGCCCCTCGGCGTGGGCCTGCTCGAGGGCAGGCAGCATCAGCTCGTAGGTGCGGGTCGAGGCACCGGGGGCCAGGGTGTTGGCGGTCACGCCGGTACCTTTCAGTTCGGTGGCAAGGCCTTTCATCATCGAGACCGTGCCGCCCATGGCCGCGGCGAAGACGGGGTTGCCGACACCGCCGCGGGCTCCTTCGGAGGCGGTGGCGACGATGCGGCCGAACCCGCGCTCGACCATGCCGGGGACCGTCAACCGTGACAGCCAGAACTTCTGACCCAGGAACAGGTCCATCAGCTTGTGGTACTGCTCGTCGGAGACGTCGATCTGCCCCGGCAGTACCGCGCCTGCAATGGCGAGCACGATGTCGACCGGCCCGAAGGCGTCCTGGGCGGTGGCCACCAGAGTGGCGCAGCCCTGCGGGTCGGCGACGGAATCGTAGTTGGCGACGGCCTTCCCGCCTGCGGCCTGGATCTCGGCGACCGTCGCGTCCGCCGCTTCGGAGCTGCGGCCGGCACCCCCTGCGGTGGTGCCGAGGTCGTTGACCACGACCCGCGCACCCTCGGCCGCCAACGACAGGGCGCAGGCCTTGCCCACCCCGTTACCGGCCCCGGTCACCACAGCGACCCTGCCTGCCAGTCGTCCACTCATGTCGTCTCTCCAGTCGATCGTCATTGACGGGTACGGGCCCGGACGACGCTCGCGCCGTCGTCCGGCGGTCATCGAACGGTCTTGATCATTGCCACGGCCCAGGTTGCGAGCAGACTGGCCACCACCACGAGCAGGAACACGACCCCGTACCCGATGGATGCCGCCAGGGCGCCGCCGAGCACGGGCGCGGCGATGCTCCCGACGGATCCGGAGACGTTCAGCAGCCCAAGATCGCGGCCGGCGTTGGTCTTGTTGGGGATCACCATCGTCAGGAGCACCTGGTCGACGGCGATGTAGGCGCCGAACGCGAAGCCGATGATGGTGAAGCCCAGGAAGGCGCCGGGAACGGTCCGCATGCCGGCCAGGACGAGAGCGCCGGGGATGAAGATGAGGGACGACGCGACCACGAACGGCTTGACCCTGTGGAATCGGTCGACCAGGAAGCCGCCGGCGATGGCGGACAGGGCCAGGGCCAGGGTGCTGAACGGTGTGATCTGGGCGACGACTGCCCGTGCGGCGTCGGTCGTGCCGTCGCCGACGTGGAAGTAGTCCCTCAGGGCGAAGAGCTGGAGGCCGGTGGCGAGGCCGAAGGCCATGAAGGCGAGTCCGCGGGCGGCGAAGGTCCACCAGTAGTCGGGGTGGCTTCGGGGCGTGGGGAACTTCGGCCGTTCGCCGGCGGTGTGGGCCTCCGCGGCCACGATGTCCCCGACCGGCACGTCGCGGGTGAAGAAGGCGAAGATCGCGCAGAGGACGACGACCTGGACCGCGAGGATGACGAAGCCGATGAAGGCGCTGGGAGCGAGCGCCATGCCCGCGATGCCGATGCCTGCCCCGACCAGCCCCATGAGGGCGTAGAGACTGGCGACCCGGCCGCGAACGAGGACCGGGACCCGTTCTGGCAGAACCGTGCCGGCGGCTGCCAGGACCAGACTGAGGAAGATCGTCTGCACCGAGGTGAGGATGATCAGCACGGGGATCGAGTTCGATCTCCCCAGTGCCACTAGTGAGATGGCAGTGGCGATGGCGCCGATCAGCACCCACAGGTTGCGGCGGCCGAGGAAGTTGGTCCGGGTGTTGTCGGAGAGGATGCCGCCGAGGGGGCCCGCGACCAGGTAGGTGAACCCTGAGATCGACAGGGCGAGGCCGAGCGTCGCGGCGGCGCCGACCTCGTCGCCGCCGGGGAACGAGGCGATCAGCCGGGGGAGCAGGGCGGTGTTGACGCCGCCCGATATCGCCGAGGTGCTGAGCGAGACCAGGGGGTAGAGGAACCAGAGGCGTCGCTGCATGGTCGTCGGTTCGATCGACATGCCGGTCTCCTCGACGAGCTCGGGGACGTGCGAGGGCACACCGAGCGTCGTCGGTTCGCTGAGCGGGAGCTCGAACTCCTGTGGCATGGGAAGTCCTTCGTCGTCGAGGGGCGGTTTCCCGACGGGGAAACTATTTCCCGTGAGGGAAAGATAGGTTGCGCTCCCGGATCCGTCAAGGGCCCCCGAGCACGTCCTCGAGGGGCGGGATGGTTCACGCCCACCGGCCGCCGTTGCTCCCTACCTACGGAAGACGTCGACCGCGACGTCGAACTGGTTGCCGATGTCGTCGGGCCCGTTGATCCCGGTCTTCGCGATCCTGAACTCGTCCTTGACCTGCCGGCGTTCGTGGTCTACGTTTCCCCTACGGGAATTAGTTTCCCGATGGGGAAAGCCGGAGGTGTCGGGTGCAGCGCACATCGTTCGACGAGACCTGGTTCGTCCAGAGGGACGACGACCCGGGCACGGCCTTGGGTCCGGTCACCCTTCCCTACGACGCGATGCTCTTCGAGGAGCGTGACCCGAACACGGCGAACGTGGGCAACACCGGGTACTACCCGGGTGGGGTGTATCGCTACTCCAAGGTGTTCGTGGCTCCTGAGCAGTGGCGGGACCGGGTCGTGATCGTCGAGTTCGAGGGTGTCTACCACCGCTCCCAGGTGTTCGTGAACGGGCACCTCGCCGGCGGCCGGCCGTCGGGGTACGCCGTGTTCCACGTCCGCCTCGACGACTTCCTGGTGTATGGGGCCGAGAACCGCATCGAAGTGGTCGCGAACAACGACGAGATGCCGAACGCGCGGTGGTACACCGGCAGCGGCATCTACCGTCCCGTGCACCTCCTGGTCGGTGGGCCGACCCATATCGCGCCCCTGGGCCTGCGGGTCGTGACGCAGTCCCTGGCCGGCTCGACCGCGACGATCGCCGTGGCGACCACCGTCGCGCACGAGGCGACAGTGGACGGCGAGGTGACCGTCGAGGTCCTGGTAACCGGCCCCGACGGTGGCGAACTCCCACCGGTTCGCGCCGACGTCAGGCTGTCGCCCGGCGAGCAGGTGACCGTCTGCCAGGACGTGCAGGTCCCCGGCGCAATGCTGTGGTCCCCGCGGACCCCCCAGCTCTACCGCGCCCGGGTCAGCCTCGTGTCGGGGGCGGAGGTCCTCGACAACGCTGAGGACGAGTTCGGCATCCGTACGGTCACCGCCGACGCGCGGAACGGACTGCGGATCAACGGGGAGACCGTCAAGCTGCGGGGTGCATGCATCCACCACGACAACGGCGTGATCGGCGCCCACACCCTCGATGCGGCCGAGGACCGTCGGATCCGCATCCTGAAGGAGAGCGGGTTCAACGCCATTCGCAGCGCGCACAACCCTGCCTCGAGCGCCCTCCTGCGGGCATGCGACCGCCACGGGGTGCTCGTCATGGACGAGCTCACCGATGCCTGGCGTCGTCCCAAGGTTAGCTTCGACTACAGCCTGGACTTCGCCGACTGGTGGGAGCGTGACCTCGAGGCGTTGATCGCCAACGACGTCAACCACCCCTCGGTGATCATGTATTCGATCGGCAACGAGATCGCCGAGACTGCCACGCCCCGCGGGATCGAGCTCAACCGCCGGCTGGCAGACCGCACCCGTGAGCTCGACCCGACCCGGCTGGTCACCAACGGCATCAACGGGTTCCTCAACCTCATCTCCCCGATGGACGAGGAGAAGTTGGAGAAGAAGGCCCGTGCGGCCCGCGAGAGCGGGGAGAACCCGAACAAGAACCTGATCGGGATCCTCAACCTGATCATGGGCATTCTCGACCGGATGCTGAACCGCATCGTCCGGCTGCCGGCCGTCGACCGGCGCACCCGTGAGGCCTTCGCCGATCTCGACGTCGCCGGCTACAACTACCTGGTCGGCCGCTACGAGCTGGACGGCCGACTGCACCCCGAGCGGGTGATCGTCGGCAGTGAGACGCGCGCCGCGCACACCGCGAAGATCTGGAAGACGATCGAGTCGCTGCCCTACGTGATCGGCGACTTCGCCTGGACCGGTTGGGACTACATCGGTGAGGCGGGACTGGCCACCAAGCAGTACGGCACCACCAAGCGCGAGATCTACCACCCCTACCCGGCCCTGCTCGCCGGCGAACCCGTGATCGACATCACCGGGTTCCGGCAGACCCAGTCCTACCTCAACGAGATCGCCTGGGGGATGGCGAACGGCCCGTACATCGCTGTCGAGCCCGTGAACCACTCCGGGGAGAAGGTCGTCAAGACCGGGTGGCGCGCCACGAACTCGATCCCCAGCTGGAGCTGGGAAGGGTGTGAAGGGCGGACGGCGACCGTGGAGGTCTACGCGAACGCTGCCCACGTGGAGCTCCTGCTGAACGGCCGGACGGTCGCCAGTGCGCGAGCTGGGCGAGACGACGACTACCTCACCAGGTTCACCCTGGCCTACGAGCCCGGTGACCTGACCGCCGTCGCGTACGCCGCCGACCGCACCGAGATCGGGCGATGCACCCTCACGAGCGCAGGCACGGACCTCCAACTGCGCGTGACCCCCGAGGCGTCCGAGCTGATCGCCGACGGCCACGACCTGGCCTACCTTCCGATCGAACTGACCGATGACGCCGGCATCCTGCGTCCGCTTGCGGACCGCAGCGTCACCGTGACCGTCGATGGCCCGGCCACTCTGCTCGGCCTGGGCAGCGGGGAGGCCATCACCCAGGAGGGGTTCGCCGGACCGTCGCACCGCACCTTCAACGGACGGGCCCTCGCGGTCCTGCGGGCCGGGCACGACGTCGGCGACGTCTGGGTGACCGTTGCGGCGGAGGGGGTCCCCCAGGTCCGGGTGCCGCTGCGCGTGGTGGCCGCCCCTGCCCAGGATCAGCCCCACGCCGGCGCACAGCCCCACACGGCGTCCGGTAGCCACCTCATCCACCTCGCGGGAGACCGAGACTCATGAGCCCCCACCCTGCTCACCCCTACCAGGACTCCGCCGTGGACGTCGAGCGGAGGGTCGAGGATCTCCTCGCCCGGATGGAGCTCGACGACAAGGCCGCGTTGATGTTCCATCCGATCCTGCCGTTCGGCGACTTCGACGCCCCGGGGATCTTCGGGCTCCCCTCCGCCCGCACCCTGATCGACCGGCGGATCACCCACTTCAACCTCCTGCAGGCCCCCTCCGCGCGGGAGATCGCGCAGTGGTGCAACACAGTCCAGGAGATGGCTCGCCAGGCCCCGCTGGGCATCCCGGTGACCTTCTCCACCGACCCGCGCCACTCCTTCAGCGACAACCCTGCCGCGTCGTTGTTGGCGGGGCCGTTCTCGCAGTGGCCGGAGATGCTCGGGTTCGGTGCCCTCGACGACGCTGACCTCGTCGAGCGGTTCGCCGACACGGTGCGCCGCGAGTACCTCGCCGTGGGGATCCGCACCGCCCTGCACCCGCAGGTCGACATCGCCACCGAACCCCGATGGTCACGCGCCAGCACGACCTTCGGCTCCAGTGCCGACATCGTGGGTCGTCTCGGAGCGGCGTATGTGCGAGGGCTGCAGGGCGCCCGGATCGGTCACGATTCGGTGTCCGGGATGGCCAAGCACTTTCCCGGTGGAGGGCCGCAGAAGGACGGCGAGGACCCGCACTTCTCCTACGGCCGCGAACAGGTCTACCCCGGCGGGATGTTCGACTACCACCTCGAACCGTTCAAGAAGCTGATCGCCGCCGGCGTCTCGCAGATGATGCCGTACTACGGGATGCCGATCGGCACCGAGTTCGAGGAGGTCGGGTTCAACTTCAACAAGGTGATCCTCACCGACATCCTGCGTGACCAGCTCGGCTTCGAGGGCATCATCTGCACCGACTGGGGGATCGTGTCCCGTCAGTTCTGGGGGGTCGAGGACCTCACCGAGGAACAGCGGATGGTCAAGGCCATCGACGCCGGTGTCGACCAGTTCGGTGGCGAGACCGAGCCGTCCCGGCTCGTGGAGCTCGTGCGCGCGGGCCACGTCAGCGAGGCTCGCCTGGACCACTCCGTGCGGCGCCTGCTCCGGGAGAAGTTCCGGCTCGGGCTGTTCGACAACCCGTTCGTCGACGTCGACGCCGCCGAAGCGGTGGTCGGAGCCCCGGATGCCCGACGCGAGGGAATCACCGCCCAGGCCCACGCACAGACGCTGCTGAAGAACGACGACGGCGTGGCTCGCCTGCCGCTCAGCACCGAGACCCGCGTCTACGCCGAGGGCATCGACCCCGCGGTCCTGCGGCGGTGGGCCACCGTCGTCGCCACCCCCGAAGAGGCCGACGTCGCCGTCCTACGGCTCGTGGCCCCGTGGGAGAACCGCGGCAGGCCAGGGGAACTGGAGAACTTCTTCCACGCCGGGTCCCTCGATTTCCACGCCGAGGAGCTCGCCCACATCCGTGCCGTCGCGGCGACAGTCCCCACCGTCGCCGACGTCTACCTCGACCGGCCCGCGATCGTCGCCCCGTTCGTCGACGACGTCGCGTCGCTGATCGTGAACTTCGGATCCCACGACGAGGCATTCGTCAAGATCCTCTTCGGCGAGCTCGAACCTCTGGGCAGGCTGCCGTTCGAACTGCCCTCATCCATGGCGGCCGTGGTCGCCAGCCGCGAGGACATGCCCTGCGACACCGAGAACCCGACGTTCCCCTTCGGTCACGGCCTGCGCTACACCGACTGGACACCGGTCACACCACCCAACCGCGAGGTCGACCCCACCGAAGAGGCCGCCACCGGGCGGTGGGACCTCGACCGCACCCCGATCGGCGACATCCTCGACGACCCGCAGAGCAGCGCCATCATCGGCCGTCACATCCCTGCAGCTCATCGGTAACCCGATGCTCGCCATGGCTCGCGCGATGTCGTTGAACGCCGTCCTGGGCCTGGCTGCGCCCACCGTCGACCAGGACGTGATCGCGGCCCTGAAGCACG
Source organism: uncultured Actinomycetota bacterium (assembly GCA_963710915.1). Taxonomy (GTDB): domain Bacteria; phylum Actinomycetota; class Actinomycetes; order Actinomycetales; family Kineosporiaceae; genus JADJPO01. Next base: position 220,102 of record CAVQCD010000001.1, read on the forward strand.
AGATCTCCGAACTTCGCTGACGAAGCCATTCCCCTCAACCTCTCCTGAAAGGGACTATCCCGATGTCGAACTCCTTCGCCTTCAGCGACCCCTCGCTGCCCGCCCAGGAGCGGGCGCGCCTTCTCCTTGCTGAGATGACGATCGAGGAGAAGGCTCAGCAGCTGACCTGCATCCAGCCGCAGTCCGTGCTCGCCGCCGGGGCGCTGAAGAGCGATGCCCTGGACGCGGTGCTGGGTAACGGTATTGGCCAGGTCGCCCCGCTGACGTCCACCGGCGGCACCACCCCGCAACGGATCGCGGATGAGATCAACCTGATCCAGCGCCACCTGGTGCAGAACACGCGGCTGGGGGTGCCGGCGGTCTTCCACAACGAGGCCATCGCCGGCCTCCAGGCTCCCGGGCACACGGTGTTCCCCACCGAGACCGGGGTCGCCGCGACCTGGTCCCCAGAGCTCAGCGCGAGGATGGGCGACCTGGTGCGACGCCAGATGCGCCGCCTCGGCCTGACTCAGGCGCTCGGCCCGGTCCTGGATGTCGCGCTGGAGCCCCGCTGGGGTCGCGTGCACGAGACCTACGGCGAGGACCCCTACCTGGCCGCGGCCTTCGGCGTCGCCTACATCAGTGGGCTGCAGGGTGACGACCTCGCAACCGGCGTCGTGGCGACGGCCAAGCACTTCCTCGGCTACGGCGCCTCCGAGGGTGGGTTGAACTCGGCCAATGTCGAGGCTGGCAGCCGACGCGTTCGTGATGTCTTCGCCTTCCCTTTCGAGGCCGCGATTCAGCTCGTCGGGTTGCGGTCTGTCATGAACACCTACTCCGAGGTTAACGGGGTGCCCGCTGCGATCTCCACGAGCTGCTCACCACGTTCTTGCGCGAGACGCTCGAATTCGAGGGCTACATCTCGTCGGACTACATCTCGTTCCAGCATGTCGTCGACCGCGCGTTGGCTGCGAAGGACGCTGCGGAGGCAGCGCGCCTCGGCCTCGAAGCCGGACTCGACCTTGAGCTGCCCGCACCCTGGTCTTACGGCGCCTCCTCGCCGCCGAAGTCCGCGCGGGCACCATCAAGGAGGAGCTCGTCGACGACTCGGCGCGGCTCCTGCTCACCGCGCAAGTTCGAGCTGGGCATCTTCGAACAGCCCTACGCCGCCGAGACGATCGATCTGGAGGCGGTTGCTCGCGAGGGCCGGGAGCTCGCGTACGAGATGGCGGACCGCAGCGTGACCCTGCTCGCGAACGACGGGTTGCTTCCGCTCGACGTTCGTCGGAAGCGCATCGCGGTCGTCGGACCGCATGCGAACGCCACCGCCTTCCAGTACCCCGCCTACTCCTACCCGGCCGCGCGCGCGGTTGGGATCTTCATGGCCAGGGCGGGTTCAACAACATGGTCGGTGTCGAGGAGCACCTTCCTGACGCTGATACGTCGGGCGCCAGGCCGCTGCCGCAGGAGGAATGGGTCCGCAGCGAGTACGACGTGCGGGGCCTGTCTGAGGAGCTTGCGGGCCTGGGCGCCGACGTCGTCGTCGAGCCGGGCGTCGGGATCCTCGCGGACCTTGGGGATGGAGCCTTCGACCGCGCCGTCGACGCCGCTCGCGACGCGGACGTCGTCGTCCTCGCCGTCGGCGGATCAAGCGCCTGGTTCGTTGGCGATCGCACGGAGGGAGAGGCCAGCGACTCGCTCAGCATTCACCTGCCCGCCGTCCAGCAGCGTCTGATCGAGGCGGTCACGGCCCTCGGCCGGCCGACCGTCGCCGTGATCGTCCAGGGTCGGCCGTATGTCCTGCCCGAGTCCCTGCTCGAGCCGTCAACGCCGTGGTCAGCGCCTCCTACAACGGTGTCGGTGGCCTCATGGCCATGGCGCGGGTGATCGCCGGTGAGGTCAACCCGAGCGGCAAGCTGCCCTACACCGTCCCGCGCCACCAGGGCCAGCTGCCGATCTTCCACCACCAGCGGCACGCCAGCGGCTTCCGCAGCCACACCCCGTTCGGCACGCACTACATCGACGGGCCCGCCACCCCGCGTTCCCGTTCGGGTTCGGGCTCAGCTACACCGCCTTCGAGCTGAGCGACCTCGCCCTCTCCCCGAGACGATCGACACCGACGACGAGGTGGCGATCTCTGCCACCGTGACGCAACACCGGTGACGTACTCCGGTGCCGAGGTCGTCCAGCTCTACCTGGGCAACAGAGACCGCCGGGCGTTAACCGGCCCGCGCAGCTGCTCGGCGGCTTCGCCCGAGTCGAGCTCGAGCCCCGGGCGAGGCGACAGCGGGTCACGTTCACGGTCTCGGCCCGTCAGCTCGGTCACTCCAACGCCCGCGGTGGATTCTCGGTCGACCGCCGGTCGCACCGACGTGTTCGTCGGGACCAACTCGGACGACCACGCGACTGAGCGGCGTCCTTCGACGTCATCGGAGAGCCGCGGGCGCTCAAGAGCAGCGAGCGCAGCTTCTTCTCCACCGTCGCCGCCGTCGCCACCACCGGCGCTGAGAGCGCCCCGACGACAGCGTGAGTGGGCCCGCCACGTCGCCCTCGGTGGCCGTCACCGACCGCACCCTCAGAGGTCGGCACGGCGAGCTGCGGGTGCGTGACTACCGCCCGCCTGCGGCGATCTCGCAGGCTGCGACGCTGGTCTGGGTGCACGGCGGCGGGTTCGGCAGCGGCAGCATCGACATGCCGGAGTCACACGCGGTGGCACTGCGGATCGCCGCCGCGGGCCACGCCGTGACGACTGTCGACTACCGCCTCGTGCCGGCCTTCCCACTGATCGGCCGGTTCCGGATGAAGCCGTCCACGAACCGCTACCCGGTCCCGGTCCACGACGTCGGACGCCTTCCTCGACGTCGTCGCCCGCCACCCTCACAGCCCTGTGTTTCTCGGCGGAGCCAGCGCCGGCGCCTGCCTGGCGGCCTCGGCGGCCCTGCGGTTGCGCGAGCCAGGGCAGCCTACCCCGGCCGGCCTGCTCTTCGCCTACGGCCTGTTCCACGCCAGACTCCCCGAGACCTCACCGGCTCTGCGCTCACGGCTTCGGGGGATCGCGCGACTGGGGATCGGCCCCGAGATGGTTCGCCGGATGACCCTCAACTACGCCGGCTCCGACGAGGTCCACACAGACCCGGAAGCCTTCCCCGGCACCGCCGACGTCCACGGTCTGCCGACCACGTTGGTGATGGACGCCGACCGTGACGCCCTGCGGGCCTCCGGCGAGGCCTTCGCCGGCCATCTCCGCGCGGCCGATGTGGTGACCGACCACATGGTCGTCCCGGATGCGCGGCACGGCTTCCTCGACAAGCCTGACAGCGACTCCTTCCCTCAAGGAATCGCGGCCCTGACCGGCTGGCTGGACCGGCAGGGGAACGATGCGGACACCACGGCCTGACCGGTCATCGCGGAGGCGCCCCAAGGCCGTGACCCGGAGGCGCGAGCTGCGGAAAGGCCGGACACCCGGACGCCGGCTCGTCGTGTGCGCCGGTGACTCCATCACCCACGGGCTGGCCAGCGCGAACTACGTCAACCGGCTGGCGGGCGACCCGGCTCTGGGTGACTGTGACTTCGTCAACGCCGGGTGGAGCGGGGATCTGGCGTGGAACCTGTTGCAGCGCCTCGACCCCGTCGTCGCCTGTCGGCCCGACGTCGTGACGGTCCTCATCGGCACCAACGACGTCGCGGCCCACATCAGTGACACCTGGCTGCAGAGCTACCTGAAGCGGCAGCGGCTGCCCGAGCGGCCCACGATCACCTGGTACCGCGACGCACTCGCGGCGGTCGTCACCCGGCTCCGCACCGAGACAGCCGCCCGGTTGGCCCTTCTGGAGATCCCGATCCTGGGTGAGGACCTGGAAAGCGTCCACAACCGTCGAGTCCGCGAGTACAACGCCGTGATCCACGACGTGGCTCGAACAGCCGGCATCGTCGTGCTGCCGCTTCACGGTGAGATGGTGTCCAGGCTCCCGGGGACGTCACCGGCAGCCTTCGACGACACCAAGGGGCCGATGGTGCGGGCTGCCGCCCAGCGGTTCCTGCTGCGTCGACGATGGGACGACATCAGCCGCCGAGCCGGTTTCGACGCTGCTCACGGACCACGTCCACCTCAACGACCGCGGAGCCGATCTGGTCACCGAGCTCATCCGGGAGTTCCTCCTCGACACCCTCCACACAGAAGGACCCCCCGCATGACGACCGAACCCCCGCCGCAGCCGCTGCCGCCGACCTCTTCGGCGAAGCCGCCCAACCCTGTCGGGCTGATGGTCGTCGTGCTCGGCGTCATCGCGCTCGGGGCCGGCGCGGGCGCCCTGGCCGGGCTGGGAGCGGCCTCGATCCTCGCCGGCCTGACAGCGCTCGTCCTGGCCTTCGTGAGCTTCGGCGGGTCCCTGCGAGCCGACCTGGTCATGGTTGCCCGCTTCGCTCCCGTGATGGTTCTGGCGACCACCGTCCCGCGACTACTGACACCCCACCACCCGTGGATCGCGATCGCAGTTGCGGTGTTCTTCGTCTTCGTCGCCGGCCTGCTGCCAGCCCTGGGCCCGCGCCATCGCGGGTTCGGCATGGGACTCGGTCTGGGGACCACGCTGTCCTACGCCATGGTCCTGCAGGGATCGGTCGAGGGGTGGCAGGTCGTGCTCGCGGCAGTCGTCGCCGTGGCCGTCATCGTCGTCGTCCGCCTGATTGCGGGGATCGCGGACCCGTCCGGTCCGGTCCGTTCCCAGGCCGCGGCAGTCCTGACGGCCGACGACCCCGCGGTTGCCGCCACCTACGCCGCTTGGCTGCGCGACCGACCGGTGCGGTGGTTGGGCGAGGTCATCACTGCCGGACTTGCCTACCGGATCGCGCGGTCGTCCGTCTGGACTGCCCATCCGGCACGACAACCGATGCCTGCGGACGAGAAACACGCGCTGGACGAAGCGGCCGCACACATCGCCGCCCTCGTACGCCAGAAGAGCCCGACCGAACCTCCGACACCGATCGACACCGAGAGCGAGTCGGTCGCTTGGGCGGCGTTGCGGTCGGTGCAGGAGGCAGCCGTCACTCGTGACACGACGCGCGTGGACGTCGAGCGGAAGGTGATCGCCGAGTTCGAGCGCGCCACGCTGGCCACACCGCTGTCGTGGCAATCCGAGACCCTTCGCCACGCCCTGCGCTCAGCCGTCGGCATGCTCGGCGTCCTCGCCCTGGCCCACGCCACCGTCGGCAGCAACGACCCGTTGCTGCCCACGCTGCTGACCACCGCCTTCTCCGTCCTTCAGGTCAGCTGGAGCTCAAGCTTCGCCAAGGCCCGGCAACGCCTCGTGGGGGTAGCCGGCGGGGCCGCGCTGACGTTCCTCGCCCTGAAGGTCCTCCCGTCGCAGGCACTCCTGGCGACGGCCGTCGTGGCCCTGGTCGTGGCGTTCTGGTTCCTCACCAGCCGTCCCGTGGTGGCGAACGGGGCGTTCGTGATGATGAGCGTGGGCCTCAACGCCGGCACCCGCGGCCTTGACCCCGTGCACACCCTGGTCGAGTACGCCCTCCTGGTACTGGCTGCCGTCGCCATCGCCGTATTCTTCGGGTTCGCCGCCATCCCGGCGATTCGGCCGACATCGGCACGTCGACGCAATGAGGCCAGCTTCTGGCTGCGCACGCTGACCTGCTGCGCGTACTCGCACGGAGCGTTGAAGAGCATGCACCGATCGCGGCGGTCGAGGCGCTCAGGACAGCGAGTCTGAGTCGCGACAACCTGCGGGCGGCACTGCCGGCCGACGACGATCCGAGCGGTGACAACCGAGCCGCGATCGACGACCTCGCCGACTCCTTGGAGCTGCTGACGGCGACATCCCTGCTGGCCGCCGCACGAGCCCGGCCGGCCACGGGGGTCGCCCTGGCCACGGCAGCGGTGATCCTCGACACCGCCTCCGCCGGTCCGGAAGGTGCCGAGCTGCTCGCCAGCATCGGCGACGCCGGCGCCGCCGTCACTGATGGCGACGTGATCGCTCCTCTGGCCCGTGCGGTGCAGCGCTGCTCCGACAAGCTCCGTGTCCTCCAGGCCTAGCGGCTCGCGATCAGGCCGACCTGACGGGTGACCGCAGACCCGCCTGCGACGAGCAGGGACTGAAGCCCGACGGTGCAGCAGCCAACCGGCCCATGCGTGTCAGGACCCTCCGGGACGGCGCGTGTTCGCTCCGAGAATGCCCTCGACGAGGTCGGCGACCGGGTCGAGGAGCTCTTGGTAGGACGCCGTCATCAGAGGTTCGAGCCCTCCGGTGCGGAGGATGGCGATGCCGGCGGCGGCCGCGAGGACGACCTGCGCGCGCAGCAGCGCGTCGTGGGCGCCGGTGCCGCCGTCCCACCCTGTGACCTCGGCCAGCTTCTCGCTGAAGGTGCGGAGCATCGCCAACCGCATCTGCTCGGCGGCGGGGTCGCCGGAGGACCGGAGCATCAACAGCAAGGCGTTGGGTGGGCCACTGGGCAGGTCGGTACCGATCGCCTGTCGAACGATGGCCTCGGCGACGGCTGAAAGCGGGGATTCGGGGGAGGCCGCGCCGATCTCGTGCTCGGTGACTGCAGCAGGTGACGCGACGCCCCGAGCAACACGCCTCAGGGCGTCGGCAGCCTCAGCGAGGCAGGCCTCGAACAAGCCCTCCTTGGAGGAGAAGTAGCGGCTGATGAGGGCGACGTTGACGCCGGCGTCGTCCGCGATCTGGCGCACGGTCGTCGTCGCATAGCCATCGACGGTGAACCGGCGCAAAGCCGCGTCCAGCAGGAGCGCCCGCGTCGCAGCGGCGTCCCGGGGGCGCCGCGGTGCGCTCTGGGCAGTGGTACCTGTCACGGAAGTAATCATACGTTGACTTTGCCGAGCCGCCTCGCCTACCCTTCAAGTAATCAACCGTTGACTTGATCGGAGCCTCTCTTCATGTCCACCGCTGCCGACGTCCCTGTGGACGTCGTGATCCCCCGTTCCGGGCGGCACGCGAACCCGACCGTCGTGCTCCTGTTCCTGTCGCTGGCCGGGCTGTCCTTCGCCGTCCTGCAGTCCCTGGTCGCCCCGGCACTGCCGGTGATCGCGAAGGACCTCGGGACGACAACGGGCAACATCAGCTGGGTCATCACCGCCTACCTGCTGTCGGCGTCCGTGCTGACCCCGATCCTCGGCCGGCTCGGCGACATGGTGGGCAAGCGCAAGGTCCTGCTCGTCGTCCTGGCCCTGCTCGCGGCCGGGACGGCGCTCGCCGGGCTGTCGACGACGCTGCCGGTGCTCATCGCGGCTCGCGCGCTGCAGGGCGCCGCCGGCGCCATCCTGCCGTTGTCGATCGCGATCGTTCGTGACGAGCTGCCCCGCGAGAAGGTCGGGGTCACCGTCGGCCTGCTGTCGGCGGTCTTCGGGATCGGCGCCGGTCTGGGCATCGTGGCGGCCGGCCCGATCGTGGACCACCTGTCGTGGGAGTGGTTGTTCTGGCTGCCGCTGGTGCTCATCCTGGTCGCGCTGGCCGGGGTGACGTTCGGCGTCCCGGAGTCGCCGCTGCGCACCCCGGGTCGGCTCGACCTTGTGGGGACGGCGATCCTGTCGACCGCGCTGATCACGCTGCTGCTGGCGATCAGCAAGGGTCGCGAGTGGGGCTGGACGTCGGGGTCCACCCTCGGGCTGGGTGCCGTCGGTGTGGTCGCGCTGGTGGCCTTCGTACTCGTGGAGCTACGGGTCGCCGAGCCGCTGGTCGACATGCGGGTGCTGGCCTACCGAGGGGTGTGGACGACGAACCTCGTCGGGCTGGCGATCGGGTTCGCCATGTTCGGAACGTTCCTGCTCATCCCGCTACTGCTCGAGCTGCCGTCGCAGACCGGCTACGGCTTCGGCAAGACCGTCACCCAGGCGGGCCTGTTCCTGCTGCCGACGACCCTGATGATGCTCGTCTTCGGCCCCCTGTCGGGCCTGCTCGACCGGCGCTACGGCCCGAAGCTGCCCATGGTCCTCGGCGCGGCCGCCGTCACCGCGGCGTTCGCGCTGCCGGCGATCGGGCACGGGGCGCTGTGGCAGATCGTGGGCTCGGGGCTGCTCACCGGCGCCGGGATGGGCCTGGCGTTCGCGGCCATGTCGAACGCGATCATCGAGGAGGTCCCGGCGTCGCACACCGGCGAGGCGACGAGTGTCAACGCGATCGTGCGGACCATCGGCGGCAGCGTCGGGACCGCCGTGGTCGCGGCGGTCATCGCGTCGAACAGCACCAGCCAGGGCCTGCCCCTTGACACCGCCTTCACCCAGGGCTTCTGGGTCTGCGCCGGCGTTGCGGCCGTCAGCGTGCTTGCCGCCCTGGCGCTGCCCTCGACGCGCAAGCTGCGTGCCGACGCCCTCGCCCGTGGTGTCGACGACCTGCCGCCCGAGCCGCACGAGCTGCACGTCCCGCACCCGCACCTGCCGCACCCGCACCTGCCGCACAGGCACTGACAGCCAGGAGGTCTTGACGCGCCACGACAGAGCCTGGACGTCCGGGCTCTGTCGTGGCTGTGTTGGAGCCGTCTAGAGAAGGTGGGCCAACAGCTCCAGCGCGACGACGAGGCAACCCAGCGCGACGAGTACCGCCAGGGCGATCAGTCGCTGCCAACGGGGGAGTGGAACGCGGCGTACGGCGAGATAGCCGACTGCGCCGAGCGTGACCACGAGCGCGTAGGAGGAGGCGCGCAACGCCTGCTCGACGTTCCACACCTCCAGGGCGGCCAGTCCGATGAAGGCGAACGGCAGGGCCAGGGTTCCCAGTGAGCCGAGGCTGACCCGGACCATGTGCCGGACCTCGCGCCGGTCGGGCGCCGCCGCCTGCACCACGAGGTGCGAGACCAGGTCGGCGACGAAGACCGCGAGCGCGACCCCGAAGACGGTGATCGCCAAGGTCGTGGCTGCCTCGGTGACGGTCAGGCCATCGGTGTGCGAGCTCAAGGCCAGAACGACGGCGAGCGCTGCGAAGGAGAGATAAACCCGTTCCTTCAGCTGCGCGGCCCGCTCCTCGAGTCGCTGCAGTCCCCGGTCGTCGGACACTCCCATGATCGCGTTCTCCCAGTCGTCGACCCGGCCCGTCGTCAGCGATCCGGTTCCGGATGCTGGCGACGGGTCCCCGCTTCGCAGGCATCCTGCCGCACGATGACGGTGCCCCCGGAAACCAGCACCTCAAGGTCGTCGTCATCGGCCATCTCCACGACACACACCGTCGGCGTCGGCGAGCTCGAGGCGAACGAACCTGACGTCTGACGCCCCGTCACCGACCGGGTCGGGTTCGGGGAGGATGCGTACGGTTGTCGGTCCGGCGGATCGGAGGCTGCTCCGTCCGGTTTCGTTGTCACCGGTTCTCGCGATTGCCGCCGGTTCTCCGGGTTCCTACGGAACTCGGAAGCGGGCGACAGATTCGTGGCTTGGGCGAACCTGACATGCCGGCACTGCGCGCCGACCTGAACGTCTTCGGGATCCCGCTGACCGCCATCGTCGAACACGACATGTATCCCGCGCCGGCCGACCGGCCGCTGCCGATCGCCACTCGCACCCGCCAGTACTACGGCCGCTGTGGCCTCCTCGGTCGTCAGCGATAGCGGGCAAATCGGCGACTCGACGCTGAGTTGTGGCTTCACGCAGAAGCCCTTCAGTACTACCAGCAGCCGTGACCTGCGCGGGTATTCGCAGTTCCGTTGGCATCGCGGGTGCGCGTCGCGGGTGCGGCGAGCGTAGCCGCGAGGGGGCCGCCATGTGCATCGACAACATCACGCCCTCGGTGCCGCCTCCTGCATCCACAACCCCTCCATGGGTCGAGAGCTTGAACTGCCACACACCATCGGACAGGTGACCGACGCAAGCGCGCCGCGGTCGTCGGCGGCGGACCGGCCGGTCTCGAGGCGGCCCGCGTTCTCGCCGCGGGGATGCTCCGGATCGGCGAGCAAGATTCGGAGAATCGGCGAGTAGATGTTGGAAAGCGGCGAGAGCATCCGAGGGCGGTTCCCGGCCCGCTGTTGCACGTACGTGGCTCGCCGGACGCGCCTGCGGAACTCGGGTTCGGGCGCTCAGTTGCCGTCGGTGTCTTCGTCAGCATCACGGAGCCCGGCCGGGCCGCGGAGGTCGATGCTGATCGCGGTCAGTTCGACGGCTCCGTCGACGGGTGAGAGCTGGCCGCTCACGGCGACTGCGTACGCAAGGCGTCCTCGAGTCATCAAGGTCCGGTACTCGTCGCGGCCAGGGATGGTGAGCGGCAGATCGTCCCACAGGGTGGCGAATGCGTCGACGATGTCCAGCAGGTCGGCGGCGGCGAATTCGGCGACGGAGGGCTCCCGTGAGGACCGCGCTCGGCCGGTAGCTGGGATTCGAGTTGGTGGAACAGGTCGGCCGTGACGCGGACGACGCGCGAGGTCACGATGCCTGTCCGCGCAACCGCTCCTCGCGGTCCAGGACCTGTTGCCGGACGTCGTCGGCAAGGGCTTGCTCGCCGGGTAACCACTGAGCTGAATCCAGAACCAGGGAGGAGCGGAAATGCTCGCGGCGCTCCTGCGGCGTCATCGCCTGCAGATCCTCATAGCTGGTCACCCCGTCCACGCCGGAAGAGTAACTCCGACCTCCGACATCAGGCCCGCACCGAACACAGACGGGTCATGCAAGAGCCCCGCATACCCGCGTGGTCAGGGCCGCGAGTCGATCACACTCAGGTCTCCTGGGCCTGGCCGAGCAGCGACGCGACGAGGGCCTGGGGAGGTGCGTCGCTGTAGGCGGGGGCGTGGGCGGTGATGACGTCGGCCAGGTGGGTGTGGTCGCTCAGTCCCAGGGTGAGTGCGTCGCGGCAGATCGTGGCCAGGGCTTCACCGTCTTCGTGGGCGGCCATCAGGTCGGACACGATCCGGGGCACGGTGCAGACCGGTAGGCCGTCGGTGACTTGCCAGTCCGCGCGGGGCAGGGCACGGACCGGAGTCGGATGTCGCGGCGGCGTAGTTGCCGTCGCCGGGTGACGTAGACGTCGTGGACGTCGGCGGCCAGGTCGCCCAGGCCCAGGACCAGTGCCGCTGAGCGGGCCGCGACGACCGCGTCGGGGGAGCGGCGACGGTCCTCGGTGGGACGTGCGGCGGCCCAGTTGCCGCGCGTCGATCGATGCCAACTCCCGTGGCGGGAAAACTCCGCACAGCAGAGTGCAGGTGTTGCCCCCGGATCCTGCGCACCTCATCTACGTCAGGGGTATCTCGATCCGGGGAGGGATCATGCGGTGGGTGTCCGGAGGGTCGCAGCGAGGTCCATGGACGCGTGGTCCTCCCGCGGTGAGTGAGTCGGGATATCGCCCCGGTCGCGACGACCGGGCTACCTCCGGGCGGGGTGCGAGTTGCACGTTTGTTGCACGTCACGGGCGGGGCGCTAGGATCGCCGCAGGCTGGCCCTCGTAGCTCAGGGGATAGAGCATCGGTTTCCTAAACCGTGTGTCGGAGGTTCGAATCCTCTCGGGGGCACCCCATCTGACCTGCAAGTTCTCCGATTTATTGCGATCATGGTTCAGGTCCGTGACATGAGTCGTGACATGAGTGTCGGTGGTCGGATCTACCGTTGATCCATGGCGGGCACACCGAAGGCGCGGCCACGGGGCAACATCACCCCGCTGCCGAGCGGGTCGCTGCGCGTACGGGTCTACGCCGGCACCGACCCGTTGACCGGCAAGGCGAACTACCTCACCGAGACGGTGAAGCCGGGGCCGAAGGCTGCGGCCGAGGCCGAGCGGGTGCGCACCCGCCTCCAGCGCCAGGTCGACGAGCGTCTCAACCCGGTGACCCGGGCGACGATGAACCAGCTGCTGGACCGCTACCTCGAGGTGGTGGACGTCGAGCCGAGCACCAAGGCTCGCTACGAGCAGCTCATCCGCGTGCACATCCGGCCGGCGATGGGCGGGTTGCCGTTGGCGAAGGTCAACGCCTCGCTACTGGACCGCTTTTACGCGCAGCTGCGGACGTGTCGGGAGCGATGTGGCGGCCGGGGTCATCAGCGGCACCGCACCACGCGGCCACACCAGTGCGACGGGCGATGCCGGGTGAAGGAATGCCGGCCGCTGTCGGCCTCGTCGATTCGCGGCGTGCACTGGGTCCTGAGCGCCGCACTCGGGTACGCGGTGCGGTGGCGGTGGATGACTCACAACCCGATCGATTCGGTCAAGGCGCCATCGCCGGTGCGGCCGAAGCCCTCGCCACCGACTCCCGTCGAGGCGGCTCGCCTGATCCAGGAGGCATGGAAGGACGAGGATTGGGGAGCGTTCGTCTGGACCGCCATGACGACGGGCGCGAGGCGCGGGGAGTTGTGCGCGCTCCAGCGCCAGGAACTCGAAGTGGACGCAGCTGCGCTCACCATCCGGACCGGTCTCAAGCGGGTCGGTGGCCAATTGATGCGGCGGGACACCAAGACCCATCAGCAGCGCCGGGTGGCACTCGATACCGAGACCGTGCAGGTGCTGCGGGCGTTAGTCGAACGCCAGGACGTCGAGGCGGCCAAGCTCGGCGTGACGATCGGGCCCGAGGCCTTCCTGTTTTCACCGTCGCCGGATGCGTCAACGCCGCTGACGCCGGATACGGCAACTCAGCGGTATGACCGCATGGCGCGCCGCCTGGGCATCACCACGACACTGCACAAGCTGCGCCACTACAGCGCCACCGAATTGATCGCGGCAGGGGTCAACGTCCGCACCGTCGCGGGCCGTCTCGGCCATGGCGGCGGCGGCGCGACCACTCTCAAGGTCTACGCGGCATGGGTCAACGAGGCCGACCAGCGCGCGTCAGCCTCCCTGTTGAGCCGCTTGACCACGAGCCGGGCGTAACCAGCATCTATTGAGCATGCTTCAGCGTGGGCTGATTCGTCTGCGGGCGACTCGACTTGGCAAGCCAGCGTCGAGCGTGAGCGATTTAGCCAATCTATCCCATAGATCCACTTTGACTATGGATCGAGCGACTTTGGCTCCCCTCGCACTACCCGAACAGGTAGACGGGAACTATCCTACGAACAGCTACTCAGTGTGCTCGATCCAATACTGTAGGTTAGTATCGTAGTCCGATCTGCACCCCGGTAAGCGCCCGTAGCGAATTGGTAGAACAATGCATCCCAATCTTCCCACCGGCACCCTTGCAATGGCCATGCTCCCTCACAAGTGGGTGCGAAGAAAGCTCGAGAACATCGAGTATGTCAACTATCGCACAGCGAGGGTCACGACGAGACTTGATCTCGACCTCTCTGCCCTAAACGGCTGGCGGGATTCGAATGGCGACCGAAACCACAATGACTGGCCAACGTTCGATGGGGGGGTGCTAATCCCTGTGGCCACGCTTCCCAGAACCTTCTATACGCCTATCGAGATATTTAGCGCCACTGGCGAGTCGCTGCCCCGGCTCATTCGCCGCGAAGAACGAGAAATTGCCTGTAGCGCCTTTCTCGCGAAGGCAGAGGAGAAGCTTGGAGGGAAGCCTTCCCCATCGCTTGAGAATCTAATCAAGGATTTGACGCATGGACCTAGGATCGACGATCCAGTCACCTTTATAAGCAATTCACCCGACGGCGCATCGATTAGCGGGACGCATACGTTGCTCGACCTTGCTGTGACGATTAACTCTAACTACTTCCTCCTTACGGTTGTCCCTGATGGGAAGGATCGGCAAGTCGTAACCTGGGTAACTCAGCGCAGGCTCTCGGCTCCGTGCGAGGGACGGTTTGCGCGCCTCAAGGAATCTGTAACACGGATGGGTGAAATCAAAGTCGAAGTGGACTTGGGCGGATCTCCGAACGGCTCGGATTCATATCACGTGCAGGCGATTGCGCCAGTTGACCTTGAATTCTGCGATAGCAGACTGAAGTTCACGGAGATTCAGGCCGGCGGTGGACTGCAGGCACGGGAACAGATCGACAAAGACGGTTTTCCCACAGTTGGCCATGTCCATCTTTCAGGCAATCATCGAATGCTCGCCTCTTCTTATGCTGCCACGCTATGTCACATTCCCGCTGGCCTGGTTCGGTCGGCACCGTACGTTGCCCTCCTCACTACCGTCCTGCTGGCGGCCGGGACGATGTGGGTCTACCAACTACCAGAGCACAAGATTGACGGCGCAGATCTGCAGGTGGGTGCGGCAATTCTGTTGCTGGTCCCAGCCGCGTTGGGCACACTACTCACTTCTCCGACGAGTCACAATATGACCACTAAAGTCCTATTTCGAACAAGATTGCTACTCTTGATATCTAGCGTTGCTCCAGTGCTCGTTGCGGCGGCTGTCGCCCTCAAATGGACGGGAGCCCAGCAGTTCGTCCCTTGGGTGACCTCGACAGCAGTGTCCGCTTTTGTTACAATTTACCTGTTCATCCAACTATTGAGGCTGCGCCGATAGGGTGATTGGTCGAAGAGAACCCGGTCGGGCTATTAGGGGGAGGACCAACGATGCCCGACATGACAAGTCTACGAAAACAAACAGGTTGCAGTCTTGCTAGAAGGGTGTCCCGGATGACCATCGCGACGCATGAAACTCCGACCAGCGAGAGCCCGTCGGGCACGGCGCATGTTCCCGGCAATCTGGTGCCAGATTTGAAGAGCTCTCCCGTAGAGTCGAGCTGGGCGGCTCGACTGCTGTCAAGCGATCGCGAGTTGGACGAGCTGTTCTTCGGGTCAATCGACCAAAGGCGTCGATTGCCCGAATAAGCTAGTGATTGTCGGGCTTGGCGGGTCGGGAGTTCCCTATTCTCCAGCCTGAGTCAGATGCGTTGCGTATCCCTGCCTGCGCGAGATCCTCCTGATCATTTCTGGCGGGGCCGTATTCGGCCATCCGCAAGGTTGAGGACTTGGTCGTTTGGTTGAGACGGCCGCTCCCGAGTCTGGGTATGTTGTTGGCGAAGGGTTCGGGCTATCGAACCGAAAGACAAGTCGCACCATCGCGAGATAGTGGCTCGCAACTAGGCACTCTTCCCAAAGATTGCGTTGATGATAGCTGCGATAACAATCGCGAGTGCACCTAACATGGCTATCAGGACTCGCTCGGTCGTCGCGCCGGCAACCCAGCCCCACTTGCTGCGCCCCTTTACTGCCAGAGGACGTAGATCGGCAATTTGTACCCAGTTGTTGGTAGCTACACGAATGATTGCCCTATAGAGGTCAGAACGGACCTTGTCTAGTTTCGTACTGTCGCTCTCGACCGATTCCGCAATTAGTACTCGCAAGGCTGCGGCTCCAGCGGAGCTCCTAGCTCGGACGCGTTCTCGAAATACTGGCGGACCACTAAGGGAGGCGCCGAGGTGGAGCAGATCGACGGCCGCCTCTTCTATATACCCAGCGGCCCTTTGTATTTCCCTCATTCCCAGGGGATCGTGTCCGGGTTCGTCCAGCTGACGAACTGCGCGGAGTGCGTCTACCGCTAAGGCTAGATCCCAGAATCCTCTGCGGCCTGGGGACGGGAGAATCATCAAGGCGAGCAGTCCCAATCCATACGATGTGCCTCCAATTCCCGATAGCGTCACGGAATTGACCCTGGCGCCTGTGATCATTAGGCAGAGCCCGATCGCTGTAACGCTCTGCGCCACGGCAAGACGGGCGAGTACTAGCCTCAATTCAACGCGGCGATGTGAGATCCACTGGCTTGTGCAGAGAGCCACGTCGCTTGACCAAGCGACCTGTGACAGCACGTCAACTTCTGAGTCAGATAGCGAGAAGAAGGCAATCCCGGACCATCCTGGTAGTAGGTCTCGTATTCCGCGCGCTATGGATTCTCGGGACAGCTTGCGCACAATCCCCCCGTCGAGCGTGTGCAATTCGCATAGTGTATGTCGAGGTGTCACTTGCTCAAGAACGGTGGTCTCAAGCGTGTTGACCCAGGGGAGTCTAGCGCCTAATCGATTGATCCCTATCGCGAGCTCGCGCCACGGCCTATCGTCTGTTGGACTAGCCAGTGGCGATAGTGGGGATTCAATACGGTGACGTCGAACGCGACGACGCTAGGCACTGTGTAGGGATGCTCGGCGCGGACCCGTGCCATCACTGCTTCTGACAGCTGTCGGCGCGTGCGCAGATGTGCCCTTGCCTCGCGGTCGTCGCGGACTTCGCCCTCCCAGCGGTAGAGCGTGTGCACGTCCTCGATGATGTGCACTGCTGCGGCAAGGCGGTCCTCGATCAGCGAGCGACAGAAGGTGGCGAGCCATTCGGCGTCGGGGGCGGTGATGACGATCTCGCAGATCTCGACGTCCTCGGCCTGGTCGTCGTTCATGACGGCACGCCCTCGGTGCGCTGGCTGACGATCGAGCGGGCAGTGTCCGCGTCTTGGGCGATGCAGGCAAGACCGGTGATGTGGCTGCCGTCGTAGGAGAGGCCGACCCAACGGCCCAGCATGGTCAACCCCTGCGGGTGGATCGTGAAGTACAGCGTTCCCTTGGAGCGCACAGTGGGTTCGATGCTGGCGTACCAACCCATGAGGATCTCGTTGTCCCACAGTCGTAGCTCGCCGCGCCACAGGTAGCCGCCGTCCACGACGTCGCGGCCGCGCTGCAGAGCCTCGATCTGAATCAGCTCGCCCTGCTGCTTCATCCTCACCGGCTGCACCGCGATCAGCTCCTGGCCGTCCTTGGTGGACTGCCAGGCGGCGTGCCAGTCGCCGGTGAGGTTGACGCCGTGGCTGGGTAGCCCGGCGAGTTCGCCAACCGAGATCTGGAGCGCCTCGGCGATCGCCACCGCGACCGACAGGACCGGCTGCTGCTCGCCCGCTTCGTAGCGGCGGATCTGGCGGGCGTCGATACCGGCGGCTGCCGCCAGTTCGGACTGGGACATGCCCAGCTCAGCGCGGCGCCGGCGCAGGACCTCGGACATCTGCATGCCCTCATCGTTGCAGGACTTTCGAGTCCGATCCAGCGCTGATGCGCGGACTGAAAAGTCAACAAGGGGACTGATGATGCCTTGACGTCGGGAGAATTAGTCCACATACTGAGGTCTAGAACGTCCGCTGTGGGCTAGTTAGTCCGCTGGGCGTGATGAGTCTGGAGGTGACGCATGAGCACCGAGGCATTGGCCGCGTACCGGAACCGCGGCGCCACCCTTCCCACGCAAGCACCGACCTTCTACAGCGTCGGTCAGGTCGCCCGCATGTTCGGCATGTCGGCCATGACCCTCTACCGCGCGATCGAGCAGGACCAGTTCCCCGCCGTCCGCATCCGGGGCCGCCTGATCATCCCCGCTCGCGCCATCGACGACATGGTCAACGCCGCCGTCAGCGACGGCCGCCAGGTCGAACGCCGCGGATTGGGTGCACGCACCCGCCCCCGCCTCGGCGTCCCTCACCGCTCAGCCATCGCCAGGCGGCCGTGGAGACCGGCGATGAGCCCGCGCCGGCCCGCTGCCGTCCGACCGGCCCGCCGAACCCCACCGATCACCCGACCGACCAGTGTTCCGACGTCCTCGCTGTTCCAGCCGATCACCTACGTGCTGGCGATCGCCTCCCTCGGCGCCGCCGCCCTGGCGAAGGACCTGGTGCTCGCTCTCGCCGAGGTGCTGCACCTGACGTAGTCCTCGGGTGGGAGCGGGATGCGCCCCTGGCCCCCGCTCCCACCCGAACCACAACCCCGATCTCGAGCCGACGGACGGGACCGCTGTCGTCGGCATGTCCCCGCACACCCCAGCACCGGAAGGAAACGCCATGCCCCGCAGCGCCAGACACACCACCGCCGCCACCCGGCCGCCGCTCGGGGCCGTCTGTGAATCCTGCCGTCACCGTCGAGCCACGCAGCTGTGGGCGCAGCCGCGGGCGGGAAAGCCGTTCGCGTTGTGCGGCTCCTGCGCAGACCTCCTGCCCCACAACGGGAAGGCGGCCCGGTGATGGCCTTCGCCGTCCTGCGCGCCTCGCGCCACTACCCGGCCACCGTCCTCACCGCCACGTTCATCTTGCTCATGGCGGGCTGGCTCGCCCTCCGCTTCGACGTCCTCGACGGCCTGCCCCTGCTCGCCCTGATCGCGGTACTCCTGCTGAACGCCGCGGCCGCGCCGATCTGGTGGACCCGGTGGATGGCGCCCTCGGCCGGCACCGGACATTGGGTCGGACGCCGCGACGACGCCTGCCAACGGTCCGGGGGAGTGGCCACCTGGCTCGACGTCGGCCAGTACGCCGGCGCCTCCGCCGTCCGCCGCCGCGCCGCCGTATTGCGCCCGTCCCTGGCCCCCCGCAACGCCCTGCAGCGGCGCCGAATCCAGCTCAGTGAGTTCGCCGTCCCGCTGGTGCGGACGTCGTGGCTTCCGATCGGCAGCGTCGTCTACTCCACCTGCGAGAACGTCACCCTGCGCTTCGGCGGCCCGCGGATGGGCAAGACCTCCTCCCTTGGCCCGCACGCCGTGAACGCCCCCGGCGCGCTGCTGGTCACCACCTCGCGGACCGACCTGCTGGTCGACACCGGACCCGCCCGCGAGCTCCGCGGCCGCGTCGAGGTGTTCAACCCGACCGGCCTGGGCGACCTCAAGTCCACCGTCCGCTGGTCCGCCGTCGCCGGCTGCCAGGACTACGCGACCGCGCTGCGGCGGGCCGCCGACCTGATCCCCGAAGGCCACAGCGCCGAAGGCGAACGGTGGGACGCCCAGGCCCGCGGCCTGCTCGCCGTCCTTCTGCACGCTGCCGCGCTGGAGGGCCGCCGGCTGCGCGACGTCCTGGACTGGATCTCCCCAGCCGACCGGGTAGCCGAGCAGCAGATCGTCACCGCCCTGGCCGGATCGCCGAACCGGCGCGCGCTGGAGGCCGACGTCCGCTCCATCTACGGCACCAACGAGCGGACCCTCACCTCGATCACCACCACCATGCTGCCCGCGCTGCGCTGGCTGAACGACGCCACCGCTGCCGACGCCGGCGACGCCGCACCCGACGACCCCGACCTGCTCGACCTGTCAGACGTTCGTCACCCGAGCCCGCGATTCGCTCTACCTGATCGGCCGGGATGGCGGCGCCCGGACCCTGATCGGCGCGCTGACCGCCGAGGTCGCCCACCAGGTACGCATGCACGCCGCCGCCGCACCGAGCGGCCGCCTCGACCCACCGATGACCGCCGTCCTGGACGAGGCACCGCTGACCTGCGGACCGATCCCGCTGCACGACTGGACCGCCGACATGGGCGGGCGCGGCCTCACCCTGCACATCGCCGCCCAGTCCCCGGCGCAGCTGCGTGACATATGGGGCCGCGACCGTGCCGCCGCCATCATGGGCAACGCCGCCGCGATCCTGATCTTCGGCGGGCTCAAGGACGCCGGCGACGTCGCGGACGTCTCGGCCCTGTGCGGCAACCGGCTGATGGCCCTCGACCCGGACGACAACCGGCCCCTGCCGGTGATGACCGCCGCCGAGATCCGCGAACTGCCCGTCGGCACCGCACTGGTGCTCGCGAACTCGCTGCGGCCGGTGATCGGACGCGCCCCACGCCTGAGCGGTGCCCGGCCGAGGCCCGCGCGCCGGCCGGCCGCCGTGACCATCGACGTGCAAGCCTGGCCACCCCGGCTGGCCCTCGTACCGCCGGTCAACAGCGACGCAGCGCGAAGCGCCGACGTGGACGACGAACGGGACAGCGACTGATGCGCCGCCACGTCCCGATGGACATCGACACGGCCGTGGCGCGGCTGGCCCAGAAGGTCGACAGCCTCGCCTACGATCTCGCGGACCTCGCCCGCCTCCGCGGAACCGTGGAGTCCCACGGCCGCGCCCTCACCAAGCTCAGCGACCTCGTCGCCGCCCGCGCCGCAGACCGCTCCACCGGCTGGGCCGACGGCGACCCGGACGAGGAGGAGACACCCCCGCCGCCGGAATGGCTCAGGGTCGAGGACCCGGCGCAAGCGATCGCCTGGCTGAACGGACTGACCGTGTGGGTGCCCAGCGTCTGGGCGCTCTACCCCGGATCACGCCTCACCCCGTGCTGGCCCTGGCACCCGGCCATCGTCGCCGAGCTCCTGGTCAGCCAACACCTCTGGCTCGAAAGCCGCCACGTCCGGCCCGGCCCCGGAACCCCTCGGCGCCTGGCACGACCGGTGGCGCCCGGCCGCCGCCGTCCGGATCACCCGCAGCCTGTCCGGCTGCGAACGCGGCGCCGGATGCCACGTCAACCCCGCCGGCCACCACTTCACCTACGACCTCGACCACCTCGAGGACCTTGCCGTGTGGTGGGCCACCGAAGACCGGCACGACCTGGACGCCGCACCCGGCCTGACCCGGGAGCGCAACCACCCCCGCTACAGCTCCGACGCCCGCCCCTGACCAGCCCCTGCCCTACAACCACCGACCCGCGCTGACCCACCGAGGCCGCGGAACCGATTGAAGGAGAACAGCCATGAACGAGCCCAGCATCCACCTGGCCGGCAACCTGACCGCCGACCCCGACCTGCGCTTCACCCCTACCGGCCGCGCCGTTGTCCACTTGGTGGTTGCCGTCAATCCCCGCCACCGCGAGACGACCGGGCAGTGGATCGAGGACACCCCCTCGTTCTGGACCTGCCAGGCATGGGGGCCGGTTGCGGAGAACCTCGTGGAGTCGGTGCGCAAGGGCGACCGCGTGCTGATCGACGGCCGGATCAGGGCAAGTGTCTGGACGCCGACCGAGGGCGAGCACGCCGGCATCGAACAGCGCCGCCTCGACGTGGTGATCGACGAGATCGGCCTCTCGGTGCGCTTCCACCCCGCCAAGGCCAGCCGTCGGGCCGTCAGCCGCACCACCGCCACCCGCGGGCACGACGCCGTCGACGCACCCGTGGGCGCGCCTCCCGCATCCGAGGTGGCGTCCTGATGAACATCTCCGAAGCAGTCCGAACCCAATCCCTGCTCGCGTGGCTGACGGCCACCGGCCCCGACGCCAGCACAGACGGTGTGGCGGTCGTTGACGCCCGGTTCCTGGCCGACCGCGCCCGGCGCGCGTTGGGCGCCGGCCCGGATGCTGACCAGGTCGAAGTCGCTCTGCGTGAACGGATCTCCGCTGCCCGATCGACGGGGGACCGGCCGCAGATGCGCGACAGGCTGGTGCGGGTGGCCGAGCTGCTGCAGCCGTGTCCGCGCCCAGACGCCGAGGGCGGCTGGACCTGGTGCGCCCACGCCGAACCGTGGCCCTGCATCATCACCCGGGCGGCGTGGATCGCCGCCGGCCTGCACAACGCCGAGGCCAGGCCATGACCGCCGAGGACCGCGACCAGCACACCGCTCACAGCGGCCACAGCAGCGAGGCGGCCGCAGGCATCGACGGCGTGGCCCCCGCGCCCCGTCGGCCACGTTCGACGACGACACCCCCGCGCCGAGGGCTCGGCTACCAGCCGTGCGAGCTCTACCTCGACGGCGAACTCCCCGGCAGCGACCCCTACGGAACTGCCGCTGGACACCGCAGCCTCGCCGAGGACTCCACGACCGGCGACCTCGCCGACGACCTGGACACGGGGTGGTGACCGCCATGCCGTCGACACGGCCGTCGCCTTGCCCAAGCAGCGCCGGCCCGTGGGCCCTGCTAGCCGTGTTCCCGGCCGCCGTGTGGCTCGCCGAAGGCCACCGGCCGGCGGTGCTGTTCGCCATTGCCGGCGCCGCCGCACTGACCGGGGGAGCCCTCTGGCTGCTCGTGGCCCTGACCCGGACGGTGAGCGAGGCGCCCCTCCGCAGCCCGAGCGACGAGCGGTGGCGGGTCCAGGCCACTGCCACCAACCTGCCGCCCGATCCGCCGGTCGCGCAGGCGAGCCCGACCCGGCGGGTGCTGACGGCTGCCGACGTCGACGACCTGGCGACCAGGCGGGCGATCCCGACGTCCAAACGAGGAGGGAGCTCGATGACGTCTGATCAGCACTCGACCAAGGCTCCCGGTGGCGGCGTCCTGCGTCGGGTGCTGGCCGCGCTGCCCGCGCTCACCCTGCTCGCGGTCCTGACCATCACCGCCAGCGCCGAATACCAACTCGCCCGCACCGTGCTCGACCTGCACCCCCAGATCGCGTGGGCCCTGCCCGCCGCGATCGACTCCTACGTGCTCGCCGCCCTGCACACCCGCCGCGACGTCCCCGCTGCCATCACCGTCATGGCCGGCGCCCTGCTCGCCTCGATGGGCGCCCACCTCGCCCAGGTCGGCCGCGCCGGACAACCGCTACCGGTCGCGTGGACGGCGCCGCTGGCAACCGCGATCATGACCGTCCTGGTCATCGTCGCCTGGCGCGTGCACGTCCTGATCGGACCCGAGGACCGCCCCACCGCTGTACTTCCGAATACAGTTACGAGATACAGATACGGCCCACCGGTGGCCAGCCGTATCCGGTGCGGTGCCTGTAGCCGGTGCCGCACGGGCGCCTTCCGTAACCGCTGCACCGGTGGCCGTACTCGCTGCCACTCGCGAGGTACCCGACTCCGTCACCGAGCCCCGGTCCGCGGGCACCTCTTCTGCCCCGGCGAGACCCATCGCGCCGGACACGCGTCCCGCCGCCAGAGCCTCAGCGGTCCAGGACGTCTCAGGAACGCGCAGCGTCAGCGACGACGAGATCCTCGCAGCCATTGGCGACGAGGCGCCGTCCATCCGCGCCCTGATGCGCGAACACGGCATCGGGCAAGGCCGAGCCACCCGTCTACGCCGCACCGTCCTCGCCAACCAGAGCAATACCCCGAGCCGCACGCCGACCACCGAGAGCACAACAGAGCCGACCCCACCTGACCAGGAAGCAGACACGCACCACGAGCAGGAAGAGAACACCGCAGGAAACCACCAGAACAGCCAGAAGGAGACCACCGAACAAGCAATGAAGAACAACACCCAGGCCAGTAACGACCAAGAGCTCCACCGAATCGCAAGCAAAGGAACGAGTGATACACACACGTGCATCACCGATCGAATGGGCAATTCAAGATCAACAATGAATGCTGTCGACCACGCTTCGGCGATTGAAACACCGTGTTTGACAAGCGATTCCCCGGACTTCCAGGACGTGCCGCTCGACCTCCACGCCACGGCGGCGGGTGGGCGCTGATGCTGTCGATCTCCTCGGGCCACTCGGCGTCCTACCTGACCGGATCGGTCGGCGCCGGCCGGGAGGACTACTACACCGGTGCAGTCACCGAGGGCGAACCACCCGGCCGCTGGCACGGCCGCGGCGCGACGCAGCTCGGCTTGACCGGCCGGGTCGACGCCGAGGTGATGCACGCCGTCTACGGCCGGTTCGCCGACCCCACCGACCCGGTATTCGCCGACCCGGCCACCCGTGAGGAGGCCCGCCGGCTCGGCCGTGCCCCGAAGCAGTTCCGTACCCCCGAGCAGGTCGTGGCCGCCCAGGTCGAGACCTACACCACCGAGTACGGCCACGCCCCCGCCCCGGAGCAGATACGCGACTGGCACCTGGACGCCGAACGGAAGGCCAACAAGGCGGTCATGTTCTACGACCTCACCTACTCCGTCCCGAAGTCGGTGACCGTGCTCTGGGCGGCGTACTCACGTGCCGCGACCGAAGCGGATACAGCGGGGGATACGGATACGGCGCAGCGGATGCAGGCCGCCGCCGACACCATCGAGGCCGCGATCGCCGACGCCAACGCCGTGATGCTCGGCCACGTCGAAGACCAGGTCGTCTCCCGCATCGGCCGGCACGCCGCCGGCCGCCCCGGCCGGTGGGTCGACGCGGCCGCGGTCGTCGTCGCCAGCTTCCCCCAGCACACCAGCCGCGAACGTGACCCGCAGCTGCACACCCACAACGCCGTCCTGAACCGGGTGATCTGCCCGGACGGCGAATGGCGCGCCGTCGACGGCAAGTCCCTCTACGCCGCCAAACACTCAGCCGCCGCCATCGCGAGCATGGAGCTGCGCGAGCGGCTCAGCCGCGACCTGGGCGTGGGGTGGGTGATCCGCGAGGACGGTCACGACTTCGAGGTCGCCGGCATCGAGGCCACCGAGATGGAGCTGCTGTCCAGCCGCACCCGCACCACGACCGCCGCCGCCGACGAGATGATCGCCGCTTTCGAGGAAGCCCACGGCCGCACCGTCACCTCCTACGAAAGGGACCGGCTCCGCCAGCGGGCTGCGCTGCTCACCCGACCGGTCAAGAGCCACGACGGCGAGACCATGGCCGAGATGCTCGACCGCGCCGACGCCGTCCTGCGCGGTGAGGTCGCCGGTGGACTGGCGAACATCGCCCACCGATTCGACCCGCTCACCACGCAGACCGCGCCACCAGCGCCCGGCACCGAGGACGTCGTGGACGTTGCCTCTGACTCGGCCCGGGGTGCCGCGTTGACCCTGCCCGCACCGCAGCCCTGGTCACCCGACGCCGTGATCGAGCAGGCCCTGGCCGCCTGCCACGGCCCGGACGGCCGGGCTACCTTCACCCGCTCCGAGGTCGCCCGACAGATCGCGTTGGCGCTGCCGCCCCACCTCGGGCTGACCGCCGACGGCGAAGGCCGCGCCCTGGTCGAAGGCCTCACTGACTACGCACTGGCCCGCGAAGACGTCGTCCAGACCGCCGGGCTCGAGGTCGGCGACGTCCCCGCGGCTGACCGCCTCGCCAACGGTCGGGCGGCCACCATCGGCCCGGCCGCGGTCCGCTACGCCGTCCGCGGACAGCTCGCCGCCGAACACGCCCTGCTCCGCGCCGCCGGCGTCCGCGGCCGCGCCCACACCGACCGGGACGCCGTCACAGCCTGGCTCGACGCCCACGACCAGGCCGCCGGCACGGCGGGCGCGTTGACCCCGGCCCAGCGGGAAGCGGTCGCCGCATTGGCCTCCAGCGACGCCGCCCTGGCCGTCCTGATCGGCCCCGCCGGCACCGGCAAGTCCTACACCGTCGGCCGACTCGCCGACGCCTGGGCAGACCTCACCGGCGGCCGCGTGATCGGCGTCGCCACCGCCCAGGTCGCCGCCGACGTGCTGCGCGACGACGGCCTCGCCGTCACCGCCAACACCGCCGCGTTCCTCGCCGCACAACGCCGCATCGCCGACGGCACGCCACTGCCAGGAGACGAGACCTACCGGCTCGCCCCCGGCGACGTCCTCGCCGTCGACGAGGCCAGCATGCTCGACACCGCCACCCTGACCCGGCTGCACGACCGTGTCTCCGACGTCGGTGCCCGCATGGTCTTGATGGGTGACCCGCGCCAGCTCGGCTCCGTCGGCGCCGGCGGCATGATGCGCACCATCGTCGAAGATGGCGCCGAGGTCCACACCCTCGGCGAGGTCCGTCGGTTCACCCAGCCCTGGGAAGGGACGTCCTCGCTCCAGCTGCGCGACGGCCACCTCGACGCCATCACCGAATACGACCGCCGCGGCCGCCTCATCGACGGCGGCACCCAGCCTCAGACCGTCACCGCGGTCGCCCGCGCCGCCGCCGCCGACCGGCTCGCCGGACGCGCCAGCGTCGTCGTCACCGGCTCGAACGCTCTCGCCGCTGAGGTGTCCGCCGCCGTCCGTCGTCACCTGGTCGAGGCCGGCACCGTCACCGAGAGCGGGATCGTGCTCGGCCGCGACGGCTGCACCGCCGGCGTCGGAGACCAGGTGCAGGCCCGACGAATCGACCGCGGGCTCGGCCTGACCAACCGCGAAACCTACGTCGTCACCGGCGTCCGCGACGACGGCGGCCTCGACGTCACCTC
Source organism: uncultured Actinomycetota bacterium (assembly GCA_963710915.1). Classification (GTDB taxonomy): domain Bacteria; phylum Actinomycetota; class Actinomycetes; order Actinomycetales; family Kineosporiaceae; genus JADJPO01. The sequence continues at coordinate 245,626 of CAVQCD010000001.1, forward strand.
GACGCGCACCGGTGAGGTGCGGGTCATGCCGGCCGACTACGTCGCCGCGGACGCTGCCCTCGCCTACGCCGGCACCGCGCACGCAACCCAGGGCGCCACGGTCGACACCGGGCATGTCGTTCTCGCCCCCGGGATGGCCCTGCCATCGGCCTATGTCGGCCTGACCCGCGGGCGGGAGTCGAACACCGCCTGGGCGATCACCTCCACCGGCATCCCCGACCAGCCCCACCAGACCGCCCGCGGCATGCTCGCCGCCATCGCCACCGGTGAAACCGACCCCGGCGACCTCTCCGCCGTCGACCTCGCTCGGCTCGACGAACAATCCCGGACCAACGCAGCGACCCTGACCACGCTGATCGAGGACCACACCCACCTGGCCTGCAGGATGCGTCTGGAGCGCGACCTCGACGCCCTCGCTGCGGACGGCGTTCTCACCGAGGCCCAGCGGGCCCGGTTCTCCAGCGACCAGGGCAGCGAACACCTCACCCGCCAGCTGCGCGCCCTCGAACTCGCCGGACACGACCCGGCAGACGTGCTGCGCGAGGCCATCGACGGCCGAACCCTGGACGGCGCCCGCCACTACGCCCAAGTCGTCGCCGACCGCATCAACCGCACCCACGGCCTCCCCGCACCCGACCTGGAGACCGCGGCCGACCGCGCCGTCCCGGCCGGCATCGACGCCGACGCCGCCCGCTACCTCGCCCAGCTCCACCAGCTGCACGCCGACCGTGCGGCGGTGCTGGGGGAGCAGGCCGCAGCCGAGGCCCCCGCCTGGGCCGTCGCTGCCCTCGGGCCCGTCCCGGATCGATCGACGAGAACGCCGACGCCCGGGCGGCATGGGTTGCCCGCGCCGGACAGGTCGCCGCCCACCGCGAAGCCACCGGCTGGGAGCACCCGGACGTCGCCCTCGGGCGCTGTCCAGGAGTGTTCACCCCCGAGAAGCGCGCCGGCTGGCACCACGCCTACGCCGCCGCAGGCATGCCCGAAGACCGCCGCCCCGAAGCCGAGCTGACCGACGGCCGGCTGCGCGTCCGGGCCGCCGCTGCCGAACGGGTCCGGGCCCACGCCCCGCCTACGTCGACCCCGCCATGCGCGCCCGTCACCAAGCCGCCGACGCCGCCGAACGCGACGCCGTACTCGCCCGATCGACCGGACGTCCTGACGACGCAGCCCGGCTGGCAGCCGAGACAGCGGAGAACCGCCACGCCGCCACCCTGCTCGCCGAGATCGCTGAGGAACGAGGCCGCTACCTCGCCCACCACGCCGAAACCCTCGCCACCGGCGAAGCCGCTCTCGCCGAGCTGACCCGCCGCGGCGTCGCCCCCGGCACCGAGCCCGACCGCACCACGGCCGAGGAATGGCTCGCCGCCGACCGCGACGCCCGCGGGCGGACGACCCACACCGGGCCATCACCGAGCACGACGTTTCGAACCCAGCACCACCCTGCGGCCGCAGGCCGGGTAGGAGCCGTTGCGGCGGCTGTATCGGTCGGCGAGGACGATGCTGCGGTCGGAGAGCCCTTGGCGGAGCTGAACCATGATGCGACCGAAGCCGAGATCGCTGCTGCCGTTACCCGTGCCCGCACCGCTGCAGACGAACGCGTCGCGAATGAGTCACTCGATGGGACAATCTCGGACGACGCCGATGCCCTGACAACAGAAGACGCCTGGGCATCAAGGGCCGGATCCCGAAGAGGACCTGGGAGTCGGAGCTGTTGGTCGAGGCGACGACGAGCCTTCCGCCATCGCCATCGAATCCGGCTGGGCGGGTCAAGACGGCGGCGTCATCGCTGCAGCGAAAGCCGCCTCCCTCTGACCTGCTCCCACTCCGAACCTGCAACCGTCGTGGCCGAGATAGCGCGGGCGGACCGCCGTCGCCGAGGGGAGTCGTTCGAACTCAGGATCGCGCTGGCACGATCATGTGAGTGACGCCCTGACTCGCGCACGCCGACCTGGCCGCTGGGTCCCTGGATGGCGCGCAGCGCACTCTATGGCGCTTTGACGAACGGTTAGGCGCAGAGATCATCGACATGCTCGCCACGAGTAAGCAGTCAGGGGTAGCCGCCAGTTGATCAGGCTGCGGTTGGTGGCATCCAGGGGGTGCCGGTCAGGGCGTCTTTGATCGCGTTGAGGGATCGGTGTCCGTGGTTTCGGGAGCTGACCAGGTAGGAGCGGATCCGGCAGTGGCGTTGCAGGGTGGCCAGGGTCCGCCAGCATCCGCTGACCTTGGCGGCCAGCTTGTAGCCACGGATGGCGGACTCCGAGCCGTTGTTCGTGGCGGGCACATCGAACCGGGTCGCGAAGATCCACACTTGGTCGGCCTTGCGGCGCAGGCGTTTCGCCAGTTGTAGTCCGGGGTGGTTGCCCTCGTGCCATCGCCTCGAGGCGTTGGTCGAGATCCCGACCGCGACGCCGCAGTCGTAGGAGCGGCGCAGCCGGGCCAGCAGCCGGGGGTGCAGGGTGGTCCGTCCGTCTGCGCGGGCGGTGTTCACCGCGCCGATCGTCTCCCGCAGCGTGTCGGCGACCTGACGGGCCCAGCCCTGGGTGAGCGGGTCGATCGCGTAGGCGTCGTCCAGATACCGCAGTGCATGCGCCAGGCATTGCTGGACACCTGCCAGGTCATCGTCGTAGCTGAGGTAGCCGCCGTAGTCGTCGCGGACCAGGACCCCACGGTAGGTGTCCAGGATCCCGAACCCACTGATCGAAGCCTTGGTCCGGTCCCCGGCCGCGCCGTACCAGACCAGATCCCGGCTCGGCTCGTCACCGACGCGGGTGTAGGCGCACATCGTGCGCACCGTGTAGACGTGCGGGTTGTGGCAGCCTTCGGCTCGGGTGGCCTGATCGGTCAGCGGGGCGGGTGTCTCGTCGGTGCCCACCACGTCCGCGGCGCGTAGGGCGCCCTTGAGGGCGTCCTCGAACCCGGCCGCGGTCAACGCGGTGTCCAGGCGGACCAGGCAGGAGGAGATGAACCCGGTGGAGACCGTGACGCCGAGCAGGGCGGACATCAGGTCCGCCGCCCGCTCGATCCCGATCACATCGGTCGAGGCCAACAGGGTGGCCGCCGCGGTCACGTTCGGTCCGTAGCAGGTCGGGCCGCCCCGCACGCCCGCCGGCATCGCCGCCGTGGTGACGTGCCCGCAGCCACAGACCCGGCGCATCATCAGGTACTCGGTCACCATCAACGAGAACGTCGGCAGGTCGAACACCTGCACACTGGACCCGACCCGTCCGGGTGCGCCGGCCAGATCCCCGCCACACCCACCACACGCCGGCGGCTCCAGCCTCCGGGTCCGGTCCGGGACCGCGACCCGTTGCAGACCGCTGCCGCGGTGACCCTTCTGTCCGCCCTGGCCTCGCTTCGGCGACTGGCCAGCCTGCGGCCTCGCCCGATCGCTTGTCTGCCCTGGCCTTCGCCGCCGTGCCCGGGTCGTCGGTGCTGGGCGGCCGGGAGCTGTTCGAGGAGTCACGACCGACTTGACGACGCAGAGCGGCGACCTCGATCCGCAACTTCGCGACTTCGCCCCGCAACTCCTCGATCACCCCAGCCTGCGCGACCACCAGCGCAGCCAGCTCCCCATACGAGGGCGCAACCGGCGGCTCGGACATGCCCGGTCAAACATGATCACAAACAGGGCACCAGCACCAACACGCCCCAGGTCACCAGGGGGTCTGACTGCTTACCGCCACGATTCACTTCCAGATGCGCGACCTACCCGCTGCAGGGGTCGACGTCTGGGTCTGCACCTACCCCAACGACGTCGCCCGGTGGCATAGCATCCCGGCGCCAGCTCGCCGCTACGTCGCCGCCAAGCCGCTGGAATCGCTCAGGTCTGCGGTCAAGCGGGCAGAGAAGGGAGGTACCCGCGACCTCGAGCCACACGCCAGGCACAAGAAGTGGTGGCACCCTCGTCCTCGGGGATGAGCCATCACCGCGATCATCCTCGTCCTGGCATTTCTAGCCATCGGAATCTGGACAGTTGCTCGGTGGCTGTGGAACTGAGCCACAGCCTGGACCTGGCAGTATTGTCGGCACCTGGGCTCCGCTCTAAGCCCAGGAGTTGTAGTGCTATTCAGAAGAAGTCCAGGATGATCGTCAGCGCCTCCAGCCACGCCCGTCCGGGACTTCTTCGGGCCGGTGTCCGAGGCGGCATCATATCGAGTGTGCAACGGACGGAGACGATGTGAGGGACGAGCCTGTAGTGCCCGCCCACCCCACCACTAGCCGAATGCAGGATGCTGTGCGGTTGCTCCTGCTCGTCGATGGCGCCGCCGAGCCGCTTGGCGACCCGCTGCCGCCCGCTGCGCCGGACGGCGCTGTCGGCGTGCTCCGCACGCAGGTCCTGTTGCAGAAGCTCGACTTCTGGCTCCGCAACCCGGACTATTTCGCGAATATGCTCCTGGACCGGTTCGAGGACGGCGGTGACGTCGTGCTTCTGGACCACGCCGAGAGGATCCTGACATCGGAGGAGCCGGAGGTCCGCCGGTACCCGATGCTCCGTTACCGATTCGGCGCGTATGAACCACTCGACTCGGCGCTGTCTTCGTGCTCGCCAGTGCGGGTCTGGTGTTCCGGCGCCGCGAGGGATCGCCCGGCCGGACTCGTCAGCACAACTACTACTTGACCGCCCTCGGCCAGCTGGTCGCCCGCCAGATCATCGCTGAAGAGCCTGCGCTTCAGTACTACGTAGACCGGGTGGCGCTGCTCATTGATGTGACCGCTGGGCAGGGAGGCAGCGAGCTGAAGGACGAGCAGTACTTGCAGCAGGAGTACGCCGGGGACTGGCGTACAACGCGAGGATCGGCGCGATCGCGAACCGGGTCCGGGAGCGGCTCGCCGCGATTCGCGAGGTCGGTGCCGCGTGACCGGGTTGCAACGCCGGCCGCTGGTCGAAAGAGTCGCGGTTCGCAGCGGAGCCGCCCCGGCCCTCGTCGAAGCGGTTCTGCTGCACACGCCGTTCCGGACTCGCACGTCCCAAGGACCGCCCGGTCCCTGCGAGTGGCCCGCCTCCGGCTGCGCGGCATCAAGAGCGGCCCGCACAACACCGAATCGTTTGACGCAACATTCGACTTCCCCGCCGGGTGGGCTA
>CAVQCD010000002.1:0-121102 GCA_963710915.1 uncultured Actinomycetota bacterium
ACCGCTTCCTCAACGTGCCGCTGGCCGGCGCGACGGTGGCCGTGCTGGCGGCGCTGATGTTCGGGTCCTCGGTGCTGGGCAACGCCGCCGACCAGGCAGACGCCGTGGCCACGGGACCCTATGCCGCCACCGTCGCCCTGTCCGGGGCACGGACGGCCGCCTTCGACGCCAAGGCCCGGGAGGCCTTCGGCCTGATCAACCGCGGCAACGCGGCGGCCGACGAGGCGAAGGCCGTGCAGGGCCAGATCGAGCAGGTCGTGATGACGACGTTGGACGCGCCCAGGCGCGGGGCGCGGCGAGGCTCCTGCGGACGCCTTCGCGGCCTGGTCGGACGGACCACAGCAAGGTGCGGCAAGATCGACGACATCGGCGACTGGGACTCGGCTCGCGCGAACCGGCGGTCGGAGCGTCCAACACGGTGTTCATCACCTTCGACACGACGTCCGAAGCAGGAGTTGGAGGCCCAGGCGCCGAGGTCGACGACGGGCTGTCGGGGTCGCGGATGGCCTGATGGTGCTCGGGTGGCTGACTCTGATCCTGGGCCTGCTGGCGGCGCTGGCCTCGTACAACGGCGTCTCGCAGAGATTGGGGGAGTACCGATGAGCGTCGGCACCAGATCGCGGTGGGGCATGACGCGCTGGCAGCGGTTGCTGCCAGCGCGCTGCTGGCCGGCTGCGTGTCGGCCCCCACGGTGGCGGCTTCGTCCACCTCGCCGTCGGCGTCGCGGCCGCCGCCAGCTCGACCGCGAGCGCGGCCCTGCGGCCGTGGTGTGCAGCCCGATCGCCACCGTCTCCTACGCGCCTTCGACCGACGAGCGCCTACGTGAAGGGGATCAGGAAGCGCGGGTACCTCCTGGTGGGGGTCTCCGCGGACACCCGCCTGCTCGGGGCGGTTGATCCGCAGAATCCGCAGAGCTTCGGCGGGTTCGACATCGCGATAGCACGGTTGGTGGCCAAGGCGCTCCTCGGAGATCCGAACAAGATCCGGTTCAAGGTGATCAGCACCGCCAATCGGATCCCCGAGCTGACCAAGGAGGTCAACGCCGCTGACAACGCGAAGGGCGGCGTGGACATGGTGGCGCGCGCCTTCACCATGAACTGCGCCCGGTGGCAACAGGTGGCCTTCTCGGCGGAGTACTTCCTGGCCCACCAGGGCCTGATGGTCCCCATCGGCTCGAAGCTCAAGACGGTGGCAGATCTGTCGAACAAGAAGGTCTGTGCTCCGGTCGGGTCCACCAGCCTGGTCAACATCAAGCAGAAGAACTCACTGGTAGAGGCCGTCGGCCTGCCCAACCACACCGACTGCCTCGTGCAGCTGCAGCAGGGAAAGGTCGACGCCATCACCGGCGACGACGCGATCCTCGCCGGGTTCAAGGCACAGGACCCCACCACCGTCGTGGTCGATGGGCTGGAGCTGAGCAACGAGCCCTACGGTCTGGGGGTTCCGTTGAAGCACAAGGACTTTGCGGCTTACATCAACTCCGTGCTGGAGCAGGCGCGCAAGGACGGCAGCTGGCAGCAGGCCTACGACACCTGGCTGAAGCCGGCTCTCCTCGCGGGAACCCAACCCGTTCCCCAGTACGGGCGCACATGAGCGTCTCCCCGTCCGCGCCGTCGACGCCGGGCCTGGCCATCGCGCCCACCCCGCCGGGGCGCCTGGGTGAGGCCGCGGACTCGAACGCGCTGCTGGCCTACCTGCGTGAGCTGCGGGACTGGGTGGCCCAGCGCAAGCGTGAGCTGGACGGGATCGACGCTTCCGCGATGCGGTCCTCCGACCCGGACGACTACACCGGTGACATCACCCTGTCGATGGCGCTGTGGCAGTCGGTCAACGAGCGCACCCAACGACTGGACCAGCTCTGGGACTCCGGCCGCGCCGACGCGGTCACGCGGGAGCAGATGTCCCAGGTGATCTGGGGCCGGCTGTCCACCTCCGGCAGCGCCGGGGGAGCCGGCGGCATGGCCGGATCCAGCCTCGCGCTGAGCGTGGTGGAGGCCTGCCGGCTCTCCGACGCGCTGGCCGCCCAGCTGCGCTCCCGGCTGTCCTTCGACCCCCGGGCCAGCGACGGCGCCGTCCGCGTGGCGGCTCTGCGGGCAGGCCTCGAACGGCTGCGGGAGCTGGTCAAGCAGGAGCCCAGCTGGGGTGCTCAGGTCGAGCTGCTGGGTACCCGGATCGCCGACCTGGCCGCCCGGGCAGCCCGTGGCGGTGACGTGGACGGTCCGCTGCACCAGCTCGAGGTGGACGCCGCGCGCGCCGAGCGGGACCTCGTGGTCACCACAGCCACCAAACTGCGCGACGCCCGGTCCAAGGAGGCCGAGGCCGCCGACCTGGCCGCCGACCGGTCCCGGGCCGCCAGCGAGGTAGCCGCGTTGGAGCATCGACGGCTGCGGCTGCTCGCCCTGGTGGAGCGGTGCATCGCCGAGATCACCCCGGCGCCGCGCTACGCCGTCCCCGATGTGGCCGCGCTCGGCGCGGTGCCGGCCGGCCGTGCCGAGCTGGACGCCTTCACCCGGCGGCTGGGCCTGGTGGTGCGGGCGATGGACGTGGTCGAGGACGGCTACGGCCGGCCGCTGACCGAGTACGAGGAGCTGGTCGGCCTGCTGACCAGTTACCGGTCGATGGCCGAGAAGGCCTCCCGCACCGACGAGGCCGCCCTGGTGGTCGCCCTGGGGCGGGCGGGTGCCGCGCTGGCCGCCAGGCCGTGCGACATCGCCGCGGCGCGGCTGGCGGTCACCACGTTCCGTGAGCTGGTCAGAACCTCGAAACCCGCCCCGACGAGCAGTGGAGCGACGGCATGAGCGTCCCGAACGGCGCCCGGTGCACCCAGCCGGGGTGCTCCGGTTCCATCCAGGACGGGTACTGCGACGTCTGCGGCACCCCGGCCGGGGCCGCCCCGGTCACGGCCACCGGCGACAACGGCGCCGGCGACAGCCCGTCGTCCGCCAGCAAGATCACGTCCTCGAACCGGCTGGCCAGTGCTCCCATCGGCACTGCCCGTGCCGGCGGTACCCGGGCCACCCGCTCGATCGGCACCGGTTCCACCCGGCTCCGCGGGGCCCGGCTCGGAGCCGGCCTGACCTTCGTGCCGCCGGTACCGGCGATCGACCCCGAAAAGGCGATCATGAAGGACCCGCAGGTCCCCGAGGACCGGCGGTACTGCCCCAGCTGCGGCACCGCGGTCGGGCGGTCCCGGGAGGGCCGCCCGGGCCGCCTGGAGGGCTTCTGCCCGAAGTGCCGGAACCCGTTCTCCTTCACCCCCAAGCTGCAGGCCGGCGACCTGGTCGGCGGCCAGTACGAGGTGGCGGGCTGCCTGGCCCACGGCGGGATGGGCTGGATCTACCTGGCCCGCGACACGTGCGTCGGCCGACCGGTGGGTGGTGCTGAAGGGGCTGCTCAACTCCGGGGACGCCGACGCGTTCGCCGCCGCCGTGGCGGAGCAGCAGTTCCTCGCCAAGGTCGAGCACCCACTGATCGTCGAGATCTACAACTTCGTCACCGCACGACGGCGCCGGCTACATCGTGATGGAGTACGTCGGCGGAACCTCGCTGAAGGACCTGCTCAAGCAGCGGATGAAGAAGGCCGGTACCTACGACCCGATCCCGGTGGACCAGGCGATCGCGTACATCCTCGAGGTGCTGCCGGCCTTCACCTACCTGCACGACCTCGGCCTGATCTACTGCGACTTCAAGCCGGACAACGTCATCCAGGTCGGCGACGCGGTGAAGCTGATCGACCTGGGCGGGGTCCGACGGATCGACGACCTGGACTCCCCGATCTACGGCACCGTCGGCTACCAGGCGCCCGAGGTGGCCACGGTCGGCCCGTCGGTGGCCTCCGACATCTACACGATCGGGCGAACCCTGGCCGTGCTGGTGATGGAGTTCCGCGGCTACCAGTCCACGTTCGCCACCTCGTTGCCGCCGGTGGCCGACGTGCCGCTGTTCCAGCGCTACGACTCGCTCTACCGCCTGCTCGCCAAGGCCTGTGCAACCGACCCGGCCGACCGGTTCCAGACCGCCGACGAGCTGCGGGTGCAGCTGCTCGGGGTGCTGCGCGAGGTCGTGGCCCTGGACCGCCCGGAATCCGGGGTGGCCCAGCACTCCGCGGCCTCGGTGCTGTTCGAGGTGCCGGTGGTCTCCGGCGACACCCTGGACTGGCACCAGCTGCCCGGCCTCAAGGCCGACGCCAACGACCCGAAGGCGGCCTGGCTGGCCGGGCTGTCGATCACCGACCCGATCGCCCGGTGGGACGAGCTGTCCAAACAGGCCGCGCCGTCCGCCGAGGTTCGCCTGGCCACGATCCGGGCGGCGCTGGAGGCGAGGCGTCACGATCTCGCGGACGGCGCCGTCCAGGAGATGCTCAAGGCCGACGCCTGGGAGTGGCGTGCCGTCTGGATGAGTGGGCTGAGCGCACTCGACATCGGCGATGTGGCCGCCGCACGCGCCGCGTTCAACGCGGTGTACGGCCAGGTTCCCGGTGAGCTGGCGCCGAAGCTCGCCCTGGCCCTGGCCTGCGAGCGCAGCGGTGAGGCCGACGTCGCCGAGTCGCTCTACCTGGCCTGTGCCCGCACCGACGCGAACTACACCGCCCCGGCCGCCTTCGGGCTGGCCCGGATCCGGTTGGGGCGCGGGGATTCGGCCGGCGCCATCGACGCCCTCGACCTGGTTCCCTCGACCAGCCGGGCCTTCGTCGAGGCCCGTCGGCAGCGCGCCGGCTGGCTGGCCGGTTCCGGTCGCGGTCTGGCCGGCCTGTCCGAGGCACTGGACAGCGTCGCCTCGGTGACCATCGAGCCGCTGGACCGGGCCCGGCTTGAGGTGCACGTGTACGGCGCAGCCCTGACCGAGGTGCACGCGAAGGGCACCCAGACCGGGGTCACCGTGGGGGGCGTGCCGGCGGCCGACGGACCGCTGCGGGACGCCGTCGAGGCCGCCTACCGGCGCCTGGCCGCCCTGGAGCCGGACCATCTCGAACGGGTCCGCCTGGTGGACGAGGCGAACCGGGTGCGGCGGTGGACGCTGCGATGAACACCATGATCGCCTGCCCCTCCTGCGGGGCCCAGGCCGCCGCGGACGAGAAGTTCTGCGAGATCTGCGGCGCCCCGCTCGACGGCCCTGCGGCCCAGGCGGCGCCCGTCACGCCGGCCACCGTGTCGCCGTCCGCCGCGCCGTCCGCCGCGCCGGCCACCGGGCCGGCGCACGACGGCACCCTGCTCGACGACCGGACGGCGGCTGCGACCGATGTCGCCCGGCGGCCCTCCCCGATGCTGGTCACCGACACCGACCTGACCGCGCTGCCGGCCACCTGCGCCACCTGCGACGGAACGGTGGCCCCGGACGGCTACTGCGAGCAGTGCGGCGCGGCGGCCCCCCGGCAGCGTGACCACTGGTGCGACCAGCCGGCCACCTGGCTGGCCGCCGTGTGCGACCGCGGCGTCCGGCACATGCGCAACGAGGACGCGATGGCGGTCTCGGCGGCGCTGGTGCCCGGCAGCCTGGGTGCCCTGGTGGTGTGCGACGGGGTGTCGATGGCGGTCGACTCCGACGTGGCCAGCCTGGCAGCGGCACGCGCCGCCCGCGACGTGATGATCGCAGGACTGGCCCCGCGCCGACCCACGGCGGCCAGCACCCGGACCGGCCAGCAGACCGCCCGGGCCGGTGACTTCGCGGCCCGGATCGTGGCCGCCGGTGCCGCAGCGCAGGCGAAGGCGGCCGAGGCGGCTGCCGGCGTCGCCGAGGGCAAGAGCCCTCCGTCGTGCACCTTCGTCGCCGCCCTGGTGGAGCGCTCGACGGACACCGGACCCAGCCTGGTGGTCACCGGATGGGTGGGCGACAGTCGCGCGTACTGGGTGCCGGACGACGGCGCTGCGGTGCAGCTCAGCGAGGACGACTCCTGGGCAGCGGAGGCGATCGCCCAGGGCGTGCCCCGGGCCGAGGCCGAGAACATGCCGCAGTCGCACGCGATCACCCGCTGGCTCGGGGTCGACGCCCCGGACCCGGTGCCGCGCACCCGGGTGCATCCGATCGACCGGGCCGGCTGGGTGCTGGTCTGCTCCGACGGTTTGTGGAACTACTGCTCCGCGGCCGCCGACCTGGGAGCCTTGGTGGCCTCGACCCTGGCTGCCCGGGCGCCCGGCGGTGCTCCCGCCGACGACCCGGTGGCGCTGGCCGAGGAGCTCACGGCATGGGCGATCGCGAAGGGCGGGCACGACAACATCACCGTTGCGCTGGCCCGGATGGATCCCGACGCGCCCACCGACCCGATTCCGATGCCGGCGGCGGAGCCCGAGCCGGCGGCGGAGCCCGAGCCGGAGCCGGCACCTGAGCCGGTGCCTGAGCCGGTGCCTGAGCCGGTGCCGCTGTCCGAACCGCCGGCGGTGCAGGCCCCCGAGACTGTGCCGTTGGTCGAGCCGCCGAGCGCTTCGCCGGCCGGGGCCACTGGCGCTGTCGGCCCCACCGTGCAGAATCCTGATCAGACGTCCGCCCCCGAGACCGAGACTGCGAGGTAACCGCCGTGGCGCAGTTCACCGCCGAGGTGTTCCAGAACGAGTTCCTGCCCGACGGCGGCACCGACGTGCACGCCGTGGTCACCGTGACCTGCACCGGTGCCGGCGAGGCCGGCAGCGCTGCCGGCGAGGAGGCCGCGGAGATCGTCATCGTGGACACCTCGGGCTCGATGCAGGGCGCCAAGATCATCGCCGCGCAGACCGCGGCTGCGGCGGCCGTGGAGCAGATCGTGGACGGCACCTGGTTCGCGGTGGTCGCCGGCACCGACGGCGCCACCCGGGTGTTCCCCTACCCCAACGCCGAGACGGCGATGGTGCGCATGGAGCCGGCGGCCCGCGAGGAGGCCAAGCGGGCGGTCAGCCGGCTGGTCGCCGGCGGAGGCACCGCGATGGGTTCGTGGCTGCGCCTGGCCAAGCGGATCTTCGAGAACGTGCCGTCGGCCACTCAGCGGCACGCGATCCTGCTCACCGACGGGCGCAACCAGAGCGAGCCGCCGGACGTGCTGGCCACCTCGGTCCGTGATGCGCAGGGGGTCTTCCAGTGCGACTGCCGCGGGGTCGGCGTCGACTGGGACGTCGCGGAGCTGCGGGGGGTGGCGAGCGCGATGCTCGGCACCGTGGACCTGATCCCCGACGAGCGCTCGATGGCGACGATGTTCGCCGAGCTGATGCAGCAGGCGATGGGCCGTGGCGTGGCCGAGGCCCAGCTGCGGGTCTGGGCACCCCAGGGCGCCCAGACCCTGTTCGTGCGCCAGGTGGCGCCGAACGTGGAGGACCTGACCGGCCGCCGGATCGACGTCAACGCCCTGACTGCCGGGTTCCCCACCGGCGCCTGGGGTGACGAGAGCCGCGACTACCACGTCGCCGTCCGGCTGCCGGCCAAGCCGATCGGCTCGGAGCAGCTCGCGGCGCGGGTCCAGCTGGTGGTTCGCGAGCAGGTGGTCGCCAGCGGTCTGGTGAAGGCCCTGTGGTCCGACAACGACGTGCTGACCACCCGGATCAACCCCGAGGTGGCCCACTACACCGGCCAGGTCGAGCTGGCCGAGGCGATCCAGGCCGGGCTGGCCGCGCGCTCGGCCGGGGATGAGGCGACCGCCCGGCTCAAGCTCGGCCGCGCCGTCCAGCTGGCCGAGGCGACCGGCAACGAGCAGGCCACCTCGCGGCTGCGCAAGGTGGTCGACGTCGAGGACGCCGCCACCGGCAAGGTGGCGCTGCGCAAGGACGTGGACCGCCTCGACGAGATGGCGCTGGACACGAGCTCGACCAAGACCACCCGGGTGAAGAAGTAGGCGGCGCAGAGATGACCACGTACACCTGTCCCGACGGCCACAGCTCTGCTGCGGCCGACTACTGCGACGTGTGCGGGGCGCCGGTCGGTGCGTCGGCGTCGTCGACCCCGCCGGCGGCGGCTCCGGTCCCGGCGGCTCCGTCGGCTGGCCCCACGCCGCCCGGCCCGCCGCCGTCCAGCCTGGATCTCGACGCGCCCGCCGCGCCGGCCCCCGCGGCCTCGCCCACCTCGCAGGACTGCCCGAACTGCGCGGCGTCCAACCTGCCTGACGCGCTGTTCTGCGAGGACTGCGGCTACGACTTCACCACCGGCCAGATGCCGCGGCCGCTGCCGCCGCCCCCGCTCACCCCGCCCGACGTCGCCGGAACCGGGTCGAGCGACCCCGGCGCCGTGCTGCAGCCGCCACCCAGCGACCCCGGCGTCCCGCACCTGCCCCCGGCCGCCCAGGCTCCGGCGGGCGTGGAATGGGTGGTGGAGATCTGGGTCGACCCGGACTGGCATGCCGCGCAGGATGTGGACGACCCCTGTCCCTCGGCCGGAATGCCGGTGGTGGTGCCCCTGCGCCACAACAGCGTGCTGGTCGGGCGCACCTCTGCCAGTCGCAACATCCATCCCGAGGTGGACGTCGTGGGCGACACCGGGGTCTCGCGCCGGCACGTCCAGCTGACCACCGACGGCCTGCGCTGGTGGGTGGAGGACCTGCAGTCGGCCAACGGCACCTACCTCGGCGCGGCTGGTCAGCCGTTGCCCGCCGATCCGATCGCCGCGGGCTCCCGGGTGGAGCTGCCCGACGACGGCCGGATCTACGTCGGCGCCTGGACCCGCCTCGTCGTCCGCAAGGCCACCCCCGGCGAAGCCACCCTCTGAACCCTGCCCATGCTCCGCGGGCGTACAGACGCCCGAAATATCCGCGTGTCATGTTCACTCGCGGAGCATGAGCGCGCTTGAGCGCGCTTGAGCGCAACCTCACACACCGGGTGAGGCGACGGACGCGTGGAGTGGATAGCCTCAGCGGGGATCTCATCAGCGGCGGACAAGCCGATCAGCGAAGGGGAGTGGCGCACACATGGCGCGCAAGGGCACGGCAACGGTCGTCGGAGCAGGGTTCTACGGCTCCACCACCGCCCAGCGGCTGGCTGAATACGACGTCTTCGAGAAGGTCGTGCTCACCGACATCCGCGACGGCTGGGCCGAGGGCCTGGCCCTCGACCTGAACCAGTCCCGCCCGATCGAGGGCTTCGAGACCAAGGTGGTCGGCAAGACCACCACGGTGGACGGCGAGGGCTACGAGGCCATCGCCGGGTCCGACGTGGTCGTGGTCACCGCCGGCCTGCCCCGGAAGCCGGGCATGAGCCGGATGGATCTGCTCGGCGTCAACGGCGGCATCGTGCGCGGGGTGGCCGAGAACGTGGCCCGGCACGCCCCGGACGCCGTCGTGATCATCGTGTCCAACCCGTTGGACGAGATGACCACCCTGGCCCAGATCGCCAGCGGCTTCCCGCACGCCCGGGTGATGGGCCAGGCCGGCATGCTCGACACCGCGCGGTTCAGCTACTTCGTCGCCGACACCCTCGGAGTACCGGTGGGTGCGGTGAAGACGCTGACTCTCGGCTCGCACGGCGACACCATGGTGCCGGTGCCCAGCGCCTGCACCGTCAACGGCACCCCGCTGGCGAGTGTGATGCCGGCGGACAAGATCGAGGAACTCGTCGTGCGCACGCGCAACGGCGGCGCCGAGGTGGTCGCCCTGCTCAAGACCGGCTCGGCCTACTACGCGCCGTCCGCCGCCGCCGCCCGCATGGCCAGGGCGGTGGCCGAGGACTCCGGCGCCGTCATGCCGGTCTGCGCGTGGCTGTCCGGCGAGTTCGGCATCGACGGCGTGTACCTCGGCGTCGAGGCGGAGATCGGCAAGGAGGGGGTGCGCAAGGTGGTCGAGCGCGACCTCACCGAGACGGAGCTGGCCGGCCTGCGCGAGGCCGCCGACGCCGTCAAGTCCAAGGCTGCGGACGTCGCCTCGCTCTAAGAACCAACCCGCTCATGCTCCGCGGGTGAACACGTTTCGGCCCTTCGGGGCGCGCAAACATGTTCACCCGCGGAGCATCGGCGGGTTTGGTGGGGTTACTTGCGCGGCTTGACGACGCTGTGCTCGGCGGTGATCAGGGCGTAGGTGGCGCCGGCCAGAACGGCACCCAGGATCGGGGCCAGCCAGAACAGCCACAGCTGGCCGAGTGCCCAGGAGTCGGTGAAGAACGCCACGCCGGTGGACCTGGCCGGGTTGACCGAGGTGTTGGTGACCGGGATCGAGATCAGGTGGATCAGGGTCAGCGCCAGGCCGATCGCGATCGGGGCGAACCCGGCCGGGGCGCGACCGTCGGTGGCGCCCAGGATGACGTAGAGGAAGAACGCGGTCAGCACGATCTCGATCACCAGCGCCGCCAGCAGGGAGTACTTGCCGGGGGAGTGCGCGTCGAAGCCGTTGGCGGCGAACCCCGATGCCTTCGCGTCGAACCCGGGTTTGCCGCTGGCCACCACGAACAGGACGCCGGCCGCCACCGTGGCCGCGACAACCTGGGTGATCACATAGGCCGGGACGTCCTTCCAGGCGAACCGCTTGGCCACGGCCAGGCCCACGGTCACCGCGGGGTTGAAGTGTCCCCCGGAGATATGGCCCACCGCGTAGGCCATGGTCAGCACGGTCAGACCGAAGGCGAGCGAGACCCCCAGCAGGCCGACGCCGACCTCGGGAAAGGTCGCGGCGAGGACGGCCGTGCCGCAGCCGCCCAGGACGAGCCAGAAGGTGCCGAGGAACTCAGCGCCCAGGCGTGAGCCGAGGGCAGGGGTAGCGGTCATGATCAAGCCTTTCGTGGTGGGCCCGGCCACGTGCCGGTGATCCACATTCTGGCCCCCCGGGCGGCGCCGAGACCACACCGTTCGCCGGATATTGCGCAGGGGGCCGTGCGGGCGTCATCCGCGGCGTGGCTAGGCTGCTGGGGTCGTAGGTCCGCCGTGTCAGCCCGTGTGCCGAAGGAGAGCCAGCCGTGGCCAAGATCAAGGTCGCCAACCCCGTCGTCGAGCTCGACGGTGACGAGATGACCCGCATCATCTGGCAGTTCATCAAGGACCGGCTGATCCATCCGTACCTGGACATCGATCTCAAGTACTACGACCTGAGCATCGAGCACCGTGACGCCACGGACGACCAGGTCACCATCGACTCGGCGAACGCGATCAAGCAGTACGGCGTCGGGGTCAAGTGCGCGACGATCACCCCGGACGAGGCCCGGGTCGAGGAGTTCAAGCTCAAGAAGATGTGGGTCTCGCCCAACGGCACGATCCGCAACATCCTCGGCGGCGTGGTGTTCCGCGAGCCGATCATCATCAGCAACATCCCGCGCCTGGTGCCCGGCTGGACCAAGCCGATCGTGATCGGGCGTCACGCCCACGGCGACCAGTACAAGGCGACCAACTTCAAGGTGCCCGGCGCCGGCCAGCTGACCATGACCTTCACGCCGTCCGACGGCTCCGAGCCGATCCAGCACGTGGTGGCCGACTACGGCCCCGACGGCGGCGTCGCGATGGGCATGTACAACTTCAACAAGTCCATCGAGGACTTCGCCCGGGCCAGCCTCTCCTACGGCCTGCTGCGCAACTACCCGGTCTACCTGTCGACCAAGAACACGATCCTCAAGGCCTACGACGGCCAGTTCAAGGACATCTTCCAGAGCGTCTTCGAGCAGGAGTTCAAGGCCGAGTACGACGCCAAGGGCCTCACCTACGAGCACCGGCTGATCGACGACATGGTCGCCGCCGCGATGAAGTGGGAGGGCGGCTACGTCTGGGCCTGCAAGAACTACGACGGCGACGTGCAGTCCGACACCGTCGCGCAGGGCTTCGGCTCGCTCGGCCTGATGACCAGCGTGCTGATGACCCCGGACGGCAAGACGGTGGAGGCCGAGGCCGCCCACGGCACGGTCACCCGGCACTACCGGATGCACCAGCAGGGCAAGCCCACCTCCACCAACCCGATCGCCTCCATCTACGCCTGGACCGGCGGCCTGAAGCACCGTGGCACCCTCGACGGCACCCCCGAGGTGACGGCGTTCGCCGAGCGGCTGGAGCGGGTCTGCGTCGAGACCGTCGAGAGCGGCAAGATGACCAAGGACCTGGCGCTGCTGGTCGGCCCGGACCAGCCGCACCTGACCACCGAGGGTTTCCTGGCCGCGCTGGACGAGAACCTGCAGGCGGCCAGCTGACCGGCCACGGCCACGCCCACCCCCACGGCCATGCCCACGGCCGGCCCGGTGCGACCCACCGGTGGCGGCTGCAGGCGGCCACGGCGTGCGTCGCGGCGTTCTTCGCCGTCGAACTCGCCGTCGCCCTGGCGTCGGGGTCACTCGCCCTGCTCGGCGACGCCGGACACATGGCGGCGGACGTCGTGGCACTCGGCGCGGCGCTGATCGCCACCCGGATCGCCACCCGGCCGGACACCACCGGGCGACGGACCTTCGGCTCCTACCGGGCCGAGGTGTTCGCCTCCGCGCTGGCCGTGCTGCTCATGGCCGGAGTGTCGGTGTATGTGGCGGTCGAGGCGTTCGCCCGGTTCGGCGCCGCGGTGCCGGTTCCGTCGGGCGCGATGCTCGTGGTCGGCGGCCTGGGCCTGGCCGTGAACCTGGCCGCGCTGCTGCTCCTGCGCGGTGGGGCCCCCGAGAGCCTGAACGTCAGAGGTGCCTACCTCGAGGTGCTCGCCGACGCCCTGGGCTCCGTCGCTGTGATCGTGGCCGGCGTGCTGGTCGCCCTGACCGGCGACTTCTGGTGGGACACGACGGTCGCCCTGGCGCTCGCCGGGTTCGTCGCCGTCCGGGCGGCGGTCCTCGGCCGCGAGGTGCTCGCCGTGCTCGGCCAGCACGCCCCGGCCGACCTGCACCCCGACCTGGTGGAGGCGGCGCTGCAGGGGGTGCCGGGGGTGCTCGACGTCCACGACCTGCATCTGTGGACGCTCACGTCGGGGATGACCGTGGCCACCGCCCACCTGGTCACCACCGAGGAGACCGACGGCCATCAGGTGCTGGACGCCGCCCGCGAGGTGATGCGCGAGCGGTTCGCCGTCGTCCACGCCACCCTGCAGGTCGAACCCACCAGCCATACCGGTTGCGAGGAGATCGCCTGGTGATCGGTGGACCCGACACGACGAGGTCCGACGCCTAGACTTCGCCCCATGGTCGAGCATGAGCAGTTCCTCTCGGAGCTGTACCGCAACCTGGAGCAGCATGAGCTGACTCCGGACGATCCGCGGTATGTGGCGATCGAGAGCTACGGCGAGGCGTTCGGCCCCGACGTCGTGGCCGACCTGAGCAAGGCCGTCGCGTGGACGACGGAGGGCTCGGTGTTCTTCCTGTCCGGCACCCGCGGGTCCGGCAAGAGCACTCAGCTGCTTCGGCTCCGGGACAGCCTGGAACGGCGTGGTTTTGCGGCGGTCCGGCTGGACGCCGGCGACTACCTGAACCTGCGGCAGCCGGTCGAGGTGGTCGAGTTCCTCTACTTCATGGTGGGGGCGATCTCGGATGCCATCGCCGAGAGCGGATGGATCCCCGCCGAGCAGGCCCTGGAACAGGGCTGGGGCGGGCTGCGGGCCTGGATGGCGGGTCTGCGCCACCGGGTGAAGCTCACTCCGGAGCTGGAACTGGGTGGAGGCGTCGACGTCCCGGGCATCGTCGGCGGGAAACTCAGCCTCAAGGCCGAGCTCAGCAAGGACGAGTCGTTCGTGGCGGAACTGCGCCGCTTCCTCGGCGCCCGGGTCAGCGAGTTCGCCGACCAGGCCAATCAGGCGGTGGCCGGGCTGGTGGATGCGCTGCGTGAGGCCTGGCCGCGGAGCCAGGGCGGCAACTGGAAGGGTCTGGTCGTGCTGGTCGACTCGCTCGACCACGTGCGCGGTGTCGATTTCCACGAGGTGCGACGGGCGTTGGCCCACCTGCTCGACACCCAGTCGGAGACGATCCGGCTCAGCGCCGTCCGCACCGTGTTCATCGTGCCCCCGTGGGTGCTCACGGACTATGCGCCGATGCGCCGGCTGGCCAACGTCAAGGTGCACGATCGCGACCAGGGCAGCCCGTACGCCCCCGGCCTGGAGGCCCTTCGCGAGCTGGTCCGGCGGCGCACGCCGGGTGGTGACGTGAGCCGGCTGTTCGCCGACCCCGCCGAGCTCGACCAGTTGCTGCTGGCCAGCGGCGGCCACCTGCGGGACGTTCTGCGCCTGGTCCGCGACATCTGCGTCGCCGCCGACACGGTTCCGTTCGACGCCGAGGCGATCGCCCGCGGCCGCCAAGCAGTGCGCGACGGCATGCTCCCGCTCGCCGACGACGAACGTGAATGCCTGCGCCTGGTGGCCCGTGATCACCAGGTGCCGCTGAAGACCCAGGCGGAGTGGGAGGCGTTGGCCGGGCTGTTCGATCGTCACCTCGTGCTCGGGTACCGCAATGGGGAGACCTGGTTCGACGTCCACCCCCTGGTCGCCGGTGATGTCCGCGACTGAGCCCGCGGACGGCGCTCAGCGCGAATCCGTGGAAGAGGTGTGGGCGAGGATGCGCCGTCACCTCGACCGTGCCCGGTCCTTCTGGCTGGGCTTCGTGTTCACCGGACACCCCCGGGTGGCTGCGACGCTGGCCGAACGGGCACGGTGGAACCGGCGTCTGCACGCCGCCGAGTTCGACCACGTCGTGGTGGAGTCGCCGCAGCGGCTGGCCACCATCGCCGACGAGATCCTGGCCCGTCGCGCCCATGCGGGTGACTGCGTCTGGATCGAGGCGGTACGGCTGGGCCACGCTCCCGATACGGATCGCACCTGGCAGCAGGCCTGGGTCAGTGCTCTCCAGGAGCTGAACCACCGCCGGGACACCCTGCGCCGAGGCACCTTCGGGCTGGTGCTGGTTCTGCCGCCACCGCTCAAGAGCGAGGCGATGCGGGTGGCCAGCGACCTCTGGTCGGTGCGCGACTTCCTGGCCGAGCCCGCAGCGGCCTCCGTCGTGGGCGACGTGCAGCCGGAGCACCGGCTGCCCGACTGGTCCTCCGGCAGCGCGCTGCGCCCGCGCCCCGTGTCGTTGGCCGGCGAACGGAGCGAGGCCCAGCACACCGAGCTGCTCGAGCTCCTGGCCGCGACCGATGCGCAGCTCCGAGGCGAGTTCAGGGAGCGGTTGGCGGCAGTGATCGACGCAGCCGTCGCGCGGTCCGACCGGTCGGCGGCGAGTCCGCTCCTGCTGCGCCGGGCTCAGGCCCGCGAGGCGATCGATCCCGCCGGCGCCCGGGACGACTACCGGGAGGCCGCCGACCAGGCCCCGGACGACGTGACCGCGACGAACGCGCTCCGGGGCCTACTGAGTCTTGAACTGGCAGCAGAGGACTGGACGTCGGCGGCGGCCAACGCCGACCGGATCCTGACGATGGTCGAGCGGCTGGCGGCCGCCACACCCACCAGGCAGTCCCAGCGTGACGTGGCGCGTGCCCTCAACGATGCCGGCCGCGTGCGCTGGGAGAGCAAGGACCTGGCGGCCGCCGAGACGTACCTGGTGCGTGCTCTGCACCTGCGCCAGGACCTGGCCGACACCGAAGGCACCCCTGACGCACTGCGTGAGCTGGCGGTCTCGCTCAATCACGTGGGCTGGGTGGAGATGGAGCGTGGGAATCTCGAGGTGGCCAAGCGGCTGTTCCGGCGATCGCTCGCCCTGTCCGAGGACCTGGTGCGCCGACAGAGCTCACCGATGGCCGTCCGCGACGTGTCCGTGGCTCTGAACAACCTCGGGCATGCGTGCCAGGGCCAGGGCGACCTCGCGGGGGCGGAGGAGTTCTTCGGCCGTGGCCTCGCTCTGCGCGAGCAGTTGCTCGGGCAGATGGAGACCGCGCTCGCCGTCCGGGACGTCTCGCGCTCGCTCGGGTACCTGGGACGGGTGCGCTGGGACCAGGGCGACGTCCCGCGGGCCGAGGAGCTGTTCCAGCGCTCGGTGGACCTGGCCCGGCAGCTCGAGCTCACGGCCGCCGCCCCGCAGTCACTGCGCGACCTGTCGAACTCATTGATCGATCTGGGCCGGATCCGCCGTGCGCAGGGCGACACCCGGGGCGCCGAGGCGCTCTTCCGGCGCGCGCTCAGCGTCGACGAGCGGTTGGCGAAGCGGGCGGGGACGCCGCAGTCGCTGCGGTACCTCGCGCGGACCCTGGAACGGCTGGCCACCCTGCGCCGGCTGCACGGTGATCCGGAGGGGAGCGTTCGTCGCTACCGTCGCCTGCTCGACGTGCTGAACCAGATCGGGGCATCGCCCGGCTATGCCGCCGAGGTGGCGCGCCTGCGGGACGGCGCCGAGGCGGCCCTGGCCGAGCTGGCAGGGCCGGTGCCGGATCCCGCGCCCGGGGATCAGGAGGGAACGCAGGCCGGCCCGCAGGGGTGATCGAGGCCCGACCGTGGCGTGATCGTCGGGCCGGCCCGGCTTCAGCAGGGTCCGACAGGGGCCGATCTGGGGTAGGTGAGTGCCCAGCGCAGGATCCCGCTGGCGTCCGTGGTGATCACTGCGGCCGCGGCCGCAGCCGTGTCGCCGGTGCTGTTCACCACGCTGCGCGCCCCGGAGCCGGCCGAACGCACCGCCCCCGCGCCGGCGGCGTCCGCCCCGCCTGTGGCCGGGGTCGTGGACGAACTCACCCTGGTCGGTCCGGCCCGACTGCTCACTCCCTCGGACCTGAGTGCGGGCGCCAGGGTGATGGTGAGGAGCCCGGCACGGGGCACGATCACCCTCAGCGTGGCCGGGCGCACCTGCACCTCGGCCGCAGAGCTGCCGGCCGGGCGGGGCACACTGTCGGTGCGCTGCACACTCACCCCGGAGCCGGACCAGATCCACGGCCTGTCGGGCAGCGTGACCGTCGTCCTGGAGCGCTCCGAGGCGGGTCGGCCGCTGCGCGCCACGCGCACCGCTCAGCGGTCCCTGGCCGTGGACGACGGCGCACCGCTGTCCTCCACCGACGCGAAGGAGCGGTGGACGACGCTGGCCACGGTCCTGCGCGACCGGGCCGACGGCCTGCGGCAGCCCGAGGGCGGCTCGGCCGCGGCGGCGTCCGCCGTGTGGCGGGAGGCGCAGCGCTCGGGCTGGTCCAGCGCGGCCACCCGGGCCAGGGTCCGGGCGCTGACCGCGACCGCCAAGCCCGGCGGCGGGTACGGGTTGGACGCCGCCTGGGACGCCTACGACGACGGCACCGCCAATCCGGCGTCCACCGCCTACACCCTGACCACTACCGGCCACGTCGGCTGGGTGCTGCTCGAGGCCTACACGCACCACGCCCTGCCGCAGGCCGACCTGCATGCCACGATCGATGCGGTGCTGGCCATGCCCCGGCTCAACGGCGGCACCTGTATCGCCTACTCCGACGCGCCGAACGACGCTGACCAGGGGTGCGTCTATCACGTGACCCACGGTGCAGCGGCCTTCCTCACCCAGGCCCGTGCGCTGACCGGCCACCGCTCGGCCGACATCGATGCACTGCTGCGGCTGCTGCGCACCACGCTGACCGAGGGGTACGACCCGGCCACCGGCTACTGGGCCGGTATGACCGGGCAGAGTGCGCCCCAGGACATGGCACGTCAGGTCTCCACGGCCCGGAGCGTCGACGTGGTCGACCCCGGGTTCGGTGCCGTCTCCCGGATGATGACCCTGCCCTGGTGGCGCCACCCCGGAGCGGCGGCACAGACCCCCGCCTCCGTGGCCGCCGCGATGCTGGCCGTCGCCAAGGACTGCCGCTACACCCGGTCACCGGCGGTGCTGCTGGCTGCCGAGGGCGCCCGTGGTTCGGGCGCAACCGCCTTCGAGGTGCAGAGCATGTCCGCGGTCGCCGACGTGATCGAGCGGGAGTGCTTCTCCGGCGAGGGCGGATGACGGTGGCGGTCGATGGGCGGTTGCTAGGCTGAACGGGCCGCGCAGCCTCCCGAGGAGCCTCATGCCCGACCAGCAGCAGTCGTCCGTCTCCGCCACCAATGCCCCCCTGTCGCAGGCCGACCCCGAGCTGGCCGCCGTGCTGGCCGGCGAGCTCGCCCGGCAGCGGGACACGCTCGAGATGATCGCGAGCGAGAACTTCGCCCCCCGCGCCGTGCTCGAGGCCCAGGGCAGCGTGCTCACCAACAAGTACGCCGAGGGCTACCCCGGCAAGCGGTACTACGGCGGGTGCGAGGAGGTCGACAAGGCCGAGGTCCTCGCCCGGGACCGGGTCAAGGCCCTCTACGGGGCCGCCTACGCCAACGTGCAGCCGCACTCCGGCGCGCAGGCGAACGCGGCGGCGATGCACGCGCTGATCCGCCCCGGCGACGGCATCCTCGGCCTCGAGCTGGCCCACGGCGGTCACCTGACCCACGGCATGAGGCTCAACTTCAGCGGCCGCCTCTACGACGTGGCCTCCTACGGGGTCGACCCGCAGACCTTCCTGGTCGACATGGACGTGGTGCGCGCCAAGGCGCTCGAGCACCGCCCGAAGCTGATCATCGCCGGGTGGTCGGCGTACCCGCGCCAGCTCGACTTCGCAGCGTTCCGCGCGATCGCCGACGAGATCGGCGCCCTGCTGATGGTCGACATGGCGCACTTCTCGGGCCTGGTCGCCGCCGGGCTGCACCCCAACCCGGTGCCGCACGCCCACGTGACCACCTCGACGACGCACAAGACGCTGGCCGGTCCGCGTGGCGGCATGATCCTGGCCGGGACCACCGAGCACGAGAAGGTCTTCCAGTCGGCGGTGTTCCCCGGACAGCAGGGCGGCCCGCTGATGCACGTGATCGCCGCGAAGGCGGCCGCCTTCCGGGTGGCGGCGACGGCGGAGTTCGCCGAGCGCCAGCAGCGCACGGTGCGCGGAGCGCAGATCCTGGCCGAGCGGTTGATGGCCGGCGACGCGCGCAACGCCGGGGTCTCCGTGCTCACCGGCGGCACCGACGTCCACCTGGTGCTGGTCGACCTGCGCGACTCGGTGCTCGACGGCCAGCAGGCCGAGGACCGCCTGCACGAGGTCGGGATCACGGTGAACCGCAACGCGGTGCCGTTCGACCCCCGCCCGCCGATGGTCACCTCAGGGCTGCGGATCGGCACCCCGGCGCTGGCCACCCGCGGTTTCGGCGACGCCGAGTTCACCGAGGTGGCCGACGTGATCGCCGGTGCCCTGCAGCCGTCCTGCGACGTCGCGGCGCTGCGGGTGCGGGCCGCCAAACTGGCCGAGGCGTTCCCGCTCTACCAGGGACTGGAGGGCTGGTGACCGCCCGCCTGCTCGACGGCAAGGCTACTGCAGCAGCGATCAAAGCCGAACTGCGGCAACGGGTTGCGGCCCTGCCCAGTGCTCCCGGGCTGGGCACCGTCCTGGTCGGTGACGACCCGGGTAGCCAGGCCTACGTCGCGGGAAAGCACCGTGACTGCGCCCAGGTCGGGCTGACCTCGATCCGGGTCGACCTGCCGGCCGGTGCGACCCAGGCTGACGTCGAGGCGGCGGTCGCCCGGCTCAACGCCGATGACGCGTGCACCGGCTACATCGTGCAGCTGCCGCTGCCGCGCGGCCTGGACGCCGACCGGGTGCTGGAGCTGATGGACCCGGCCAAGGACGCCGACGGGCTGCACCCGACCAACCTCGGCCGGCTGGTGCTGAACGTGAGCCGCCCGATGGCCTCCCCGCTGCCGTGCACCCCCCGGGGGATCGTGGAACTGCTGACGCGGCACGGGGTCTCGCTCAAGGGCGCGCAGGTCTGCGTGGTCGGCCGCGGGGTCACCGTCGGCCGTCCGCTCGGTCTGCTGCTCACCCGCCGGGACGTGAATGCCACGGTGACGCTGTGCCACACCGGTACCGCCGACCTGGCTGCACACGTGGCCGCGGCGGACGTCGTGGTGGCTGCGGCAGGCGTGCCCGGCATCATCACCGGGGCCATGGTCAAACCCGGCGCCGCCGTGCTGGACGTCGGGATCACTCGGGTCGACGCCGGAGACGGCACCACCCGCCTGGTCGGCGACGTCGCCCCCGACGTGCACGAGGTGGCCGCGTGGGTGGCACCGATGCCCGGCGGGGTGGGGCCGATGACCCGCGCCATGCTGATCACCAACGTGGTCGAGGCCGCCGAGCGCCGGGCCTGAGCGGCGGGGCACGGATGTGCCCTCGGGGAGGAAGGCGCGGCGCAGGACGTGCGGCTTCGCGCCTCCGACGGGCTGACGGTCGTCGGAACCTCCTGACCGTCGACCTGCGTGGTCATGGCGAGTCCACTGCGTCGTCAGCGGGACCGTCCGATGGTGCGGGGCCCTGACGATGGAGATCACGTTGCATGAGAAGGGCTGCTCTCACAGCCGTTTCCACGCATCGTGATCTCCATCGTCGCACCAGGGCGCTGAGGTGGCGCGCGACCCGGCCCGGGCGGAGGGACGTGTCACGGCGCGAGCCACCGACGGAAGAGGCGCACCATGCGGGGCATGACCAGCCAGGTCATCAGCAGCACGATCACCACCGTGGTCACTGCGGTGCGGACGGCGAACGGCCAGCCGGCCAGCCGTGGCCCGAGCAGCCCGCTGACCAAGGCGACCGTGGGGAAGATGCCGAACCAGGTGACCACGGCCATCTTCCAGCGCGCGGGGGCGGTGTGGCCGGGCACCTCGGCCCGGGCGAACCAGGCCTCGAGCCCGCTCAGCTGGCGGTACTCCGGCTCACCCTCGGCCACGGCGTCCAGCCGGGCGTGCCACTGCCCCCGCTCGGGCGACCGGTTCCAGGCCTCGATCCCCGCCTCGGTCTCGAACTGCAGCACCACCTGGTACTCACCGCCGGGTTCCGCCGGCGGGATGATCTGGGCGCCGACGAAGCCCGGATGCGTCTTGACGTCCTCGAACATGCCGGCCAGCAGGGCCTCGTAGGCGGGGGCACAGCCCGGCTTGGCGCGCCGGGTGGCGATGCGGACCACAGGGGTGGAAGGGCTCACGGGGTAACAATGGCGGATGAGCATCCTGGACGACGCCCGATCGCTGGCCGGCGACCTCACCGCGTTGCGTCACCGGCTGCACCGCTTCCCCGAGCTCGGGCTGCACCTGCCGCGCACCCAGGAGACGGTGCTGGAGTCGCTGGACGGGCTCGGGCTGGAGGTGAGCACCGGCTCGAGCAGCAGTTCGGTCACCGCCGTGCTGCGCGGCTCGGCCCCGGCACCGGCGCTGGGACGGGTGCGGCGCGCCGTCCTGCTGCGTGGCGACATGGACGCGCTGCCGGTGACCGAGGAGCTCGATCTGCCGTTCCGCTCCCAGGTGGACGGCGCGATGCACGCCTGCGGGCACGACCTGCACACCGCGATGCTGGTCGGCGCGGCGCAGCTGCTGGCCGAGCGTCGCGACCGGATCGGCGGGGACGTGGTGTTCATGTTCCAGCCCGGCGAGGAGGGGTTCGACGGTGCCGGGCACATGATCGCCGACGGCGTGCTGGACGCGGCCGGGCACCGGGCGGACGCCGCGTTCGCACTGCACGTGCTCAGCAACCTGAGCGGGCGGGGCACCGTCGCGAGCAGGGCCGGTGCGCTCATGGCGGCCAGCGATGCGCTGTCGGTCACCGTGCGCGGTCAGGGCGGGCACGGGTCCTCCCCCCACCTGTCCCGCGACCCGGTGCCCGCGGCGTGCGAGATGGTGCTGGCCCTGCAGAGCGCGATGACCCGCTCGATCGACGCCTTCGCCCCGGCGGTGCTCACCGTGGGCACCTTCCACGCCGGCACCCAGCGCAACATCATTCCCGACACGGTGACCTTCGAGGCGACGGTGCGCACCTTCGACGCGTCGGTCTCCGCCCTGATCGGCGAGGTGGCCCGGCGCACCTGCGCCGGGGTGGCCGCCGCACACGGGGTGCAGGTCGAGGTGGAGTACCGGGGCGAGTACCCGGTGACCGTGAACAGCGCCGATCAGGTGGACTTCGCGCTCGGTGTGGCCGGCGAACTGTTCGGCGACGGCGCCACGCTGCGCCTGGGCAACCCGATCACCGGGTCGGAGGACTTCTCCCGGGTGATCGCCGAGGTGCCCGGGGCGATGCTCTTCCTCGGTGCCACCACCGACGACCACGACCCGGTGGGAGCCCCGAGCAACCACTCGCCCCGGGCCGCGTTCGACGACCGGGTGCTGGCCGACGGCGCCGCCCTCTACGCCGAACTCGCCGCCCGAAGCCTGGCCCGGGGCGCCGTAGGGCCCAGCTGAGCGCCGGAGGTTTCCGCCAGGGTTGACCCCATGGCGCGGAACAAGGTGATCAGTGCGGACGCCGCAGTACGGGTGATCCTGGACGGCGACACCGTGGTCGTGGGCGGCTTCGTCGGGGTCGGAGTGCCCGAGGAGCTGGCGGCGGCCGTGGAGCGACGGTTCCTGGACACGGGCAGTCCGCGCGACCTGACCCTGACCTTCGCGGCCGGCCCGGGAGACCGGCAGACCCGGGGCCTGAACCACTTCGCCCGCGCCGGCATGGTGCGCCGGGCGATCGGCGGTCACTGGGGCATGGCCCCGGCGCTGGGCCGGCTGGTGATGGAGAACGCGATCGAGGCCTACTGCTACCCGCAGGGCGTGATGTCGCACCTGTTCCGCGACATCGCCGCGCACCGGCCGGGCGCGATCACCCGGGTCGGCCTGGGCACCTTCGCCGACCCTCGGGTGGACGGCGCCAAGCTGAACGCCCGGGCCACCGAGGACCTGGTCGAGCTCATCCAGCTCAAGGGTGAGGAATACCTGTTCTACCCGGCCTTCCCGATCAACGTGGCGCTGATCCGGGCCACCACCGCCGACACCGAGGGCAACCTCTCCCTCGAGCGGGAGGCGATCACCACCGATGTGCTCTCGATGGCCCAGGCGGCGAAGAACTCCGGGGGCATCGTGATCGCCCAGGTGGAGCGGGTCACCGACCGGCACCGGCTGCCCCCGCAGATGGTCCGGGTACCCGGCATCCTGGTGGACGCCGTGGTGGTGGCAGAGCCGGCCAACCATCCGCAGACCTTCGCCACCGACTACAACCCGGCCTTCACCGGCGAGGTCTACGCGCCGTCGACCCTGCGCCGCACCACGATGCCGCTGGACGCCCGCGCGGTGATCGCCCGGCGGGCCGCCCGCTACCTGCGCTGGAACGCCATCGTCAACCTCGGCATCGGCATGCCCGAAGGCGTCGCCCGGGTCGCCGACGAGGAGGACGTCCTTGACCTGATCACGCTCACCGTGGAGCCCGGGGCGGTCGGTGGCCGCCCGGCCAGCGGCCTCTCCTTCGGTGCCTCGGTGAACCCGCAGTCGATCATCGATCAGCCGTCCATGTTCGACTTCTACGACGGTGGGGGCCTCGACCAGGCCTTCCTCGGCTTCGCCGAGGTCGACGCCGAGGGCAACGTCAACGTCAGCCGGTTCGGCAACCGGCTGGCCGGCGCCGGGGGCTTCATCAACATCAGCCAGAACGCCGGCGCGCTGTTCTTCCTGGGCACCTTCGCCGCCCGCTCGCAGGAGGAGGTGGTGGACGGCGGGCTCCGGATCCTGCACCCGGGGCGGACGCCGAAGTTCGTCGAACGGGTCAGCCACGTGACCTTCAGTGCCGCACAGGCCGTGAGTCGCGGCCAGCAGGTGCGCTACCTGACCGAGCGCTGCGTGCTGCGGCTGACCGCCACCGGGCTCGAGGTGAGCGAGATCGCCCCGGCCTGGACCTGGAGCGGGACGTGCTGGCCCAGTTGCCGTTCCGCCCGGCAGTGGCTCCCGACCTGCGCATCATGGACGCCGAGATCTTCACCCCCGGACGGATGGGACTGCGCCAGGACGAGGTGCTCGATCTGAGCGAGCGGGTGGTCTACCGGCCCGACGCCGACGTGCTCTACCTCAACTTCGAGGGGCTCAGCCTGGACACCGCCCAGGACGCCGAGACGCTGGCTCAGGCGTTGGAGGCCGAGCTGGCGAGCTACGGCCGGCGCCTGGCCGCCGTGGTCAACTACGACAACTTCCGGCTCGCCCCGGCCGCTGCGGACCGATACTGGGCGATGATCCGGCACAACACCACGCACTACCTCAGCTCGACCACGCGGTACTCCACCAACGCGTTCTTCCGGCACCAGCTGGGCGAGGCCTTCGCCGCCGCGGCGCTGGACCGCCACCTCTACCGCAGCTTCGACGAGGCGGTGCACCACCTGGCGCCGGCCACGGCGTCCGGCGATGCCCACCACGGCGCTTGACAGCATCGACCCGGCGCTCCATAGTTTCCGCAACGGTTAATTAACCGATTCGGAAATTGATGAGGATGCCCATGCGGACGGCGACCGATGAGGACCGGCTCGACGACACCTTCGCCGCGCTCGCCAATGCGACCCGCCGCGCGATCCTGGCCCGGCTGGCCCAGGGCGAGGCGACGGTGAATGAGCTGGCCGCACCGTTCCACCTGACGCTGCCGGCGGTGTCCAAACACATCAAGGTGCTCGAACGGGCGGGCCTGGTGACACGCGGGCAGCGTGCGCAGTACCGGCCGTGCCGCCTGGATGCGGCTCGCCTCGAGGTCGTCGCGACCTGGGCGGAGCAGTACCGGCCCGTCTGGGAGGCGCGACTCGATCGGATGGACGGCTACCTCCAGCGGCTCACTGCCACCCCCCTCGCTCCACCTCACGAAACAGGCGGAACCCATGACTGACAACCGGATCGACGCTGTGGTGATCGAACGTCTGGTGCAGGCCCCTGCATCCCTGGTCTGGCGGATGTGGACCGAGCCGGAGCACTTCGCCGCCTGGTACGGGCCCGAGGGGTCCAGCGTGCCGGTCGCCACCATGGACGTGCGGGTGGGCGGCGAGCGCAGGATCTGCATGGAACTGGTCCGCTCGGATGCTGTGATGCAGATGTGGTTCGTGGGGGAGTACCGCGAGGTCGTGCCGGGCCGACGGCTCGTCTACACCGAGGCCATGGCGGACGCCGACGGCCGGGTCCTGTCGCCGGCGCAGTTGGGCATGCCTGGCGATCATCCGGTCACGACCGAGGTGATCCTCGACTTCGAGGACCTCGGTGCGCGGACCCGATTGACCCTGACCCACGTCGGGATCCCGGCCGGCTCCCCCGGAGCCCAGGGGTGGACGGCGGCCCTGGACGCACTCGAGCTCCATCTGACGCGGATCGCCGCCTGATCGGCGTCTGGTCGGCGCGCCTCAGCGCAGCGGGAGCACCATGACCGCGAGGCCCCCGGGTACCTCGTAGGTGACATAGCGTTGCGGTAGCTCGACCTCAGTGAAACCCAGTGCTGCGTACAGGTTCCTGGCCGTCGTGTTGCCGTCGGCGACGTCCAGGAACACCCGCCGGAGGCCGCGGTGCCGGGCCACAGCCACCGAGGCCCGCACCAACGCGCCGCCCACTCCCCGCCCGCGCAGTGCGGGGCGCACGACGAGGCGACGAAGCTCCAGCGACGACCGAGGAGCCTCGGCCAGGACCAGGAAGCCGGCGAGGCGACCGTCGAACAGAACCACCCGATGATCCACGGCGGGGTCGGCGAGTGCGGTCCGGTGCCACTCCAGCCCGGTCGTGGCCAGCCAGCGGGCACTGTCGCCCGAGCGCTCGAGCCGGGTGACGGTGTGCAGGTCGGCGCGCGTGGTGGGGCGCAGCAGCAGGCGCATCGCGTCCTCCGCCGTCAGCCGAGCAGGTACTCGATGACGTCGCGCGCGGTGTACCCGTGCTGGGCACCGTCCCCGTTGGCGTGTGCTGCGAGCAGGGTGGCGACGGCGGTCATGTCCTCACCGGAGGTGACCAGTGGCGGTTCCACCACGCCCTGCGGGCGGCGCTGCGGGAAGCCGGCGCTGGCGAACAGGGCGTTGCACAGGCAGACCCGGCCTTCGGTGTTGGCCTCCCGGCCGCCCTTGCGCTGGTAGGCCCTCGGGGGTTCGGCGGGGCAGCGATAGTCGACCGCGCCCTCGCTGTCGACGAAGGTCGAGCGGAGCGCGCCGAGGTCGCACACCGGCTGGCGCGCCGCCACGACGTCCGGGTCGGTCAGGGTGCCGGGCAGCTCGGCGACCCGGAACGGGAACCCGGTGGGCGAGGCCCGCCAGTCGGCCCGCACCTGCAGGGTGCCGTCGGCCACGGCCGCCCGCACCTGCTGCTTGATCGTCTCGTCGAAGCCCGACTCGTCGCAGTAGGCGAAGGCCGTACCGACCTGCACCCCGGCGGCGCCCATCGCCCGCGCCTCGCGATAGCGCTCGGGGGTTCCGTAGGACCCGGCCAGCCAGACCGGCAGCCCGATGCCGACCAGCAGGGGTACGTCGACGGTGTCGCGCTCGTCGTAGACCGGCTGGCCGAGCTCGTCGACCTTGCGCGGCCCGCGCGGCGGCGCGTTGTGACCGCCGGCGCTGGGGCCCTCGAGGACGAACCCGGCGGGGCGGGTCTCCGGGTTCTCGGCCAGGGCCTTGGCCAGGTCGGTGGAGGCCACGATGGCCAGCACCTGGGGCACCGGCAACGGACCGGGCGGCACCGGAAGCACCTGCGCCGGGTCGAACCGCACGTCACCGACCCGGTCGGTGGAGCGGGCACCCTGCACCCGCACCGAGAAGGTCACTGCCTCGTGGCGGGCGAGCGAACGGGCCAGGGCCGGGATCTCGGCCGGACTCCCGGCGCCGACCAGCACGTAGTCGACCCCGGCCAGGATCGCCCCGTAGAGCGCGGAGGGCAGCGGAAGCTCGATCTTGCGCAGGTAGTTCACCCCGACCACACCGGAGTGGCCCTCCTTGGCCAGATAGACCTCCACGAAGTTGGCTGCCGCGGTCAGTTCGAGCAGCCGGCGGGAGGAGTTCACCGTGTGCCGGGGGACCTGCCGGTAGAGCGCCTGTGGGCCGATCCCCCCTTCGACGAAGTAGGAGTCGATGATCCAGGCGGCGACCTCGGGGGCGGGGAAGGCGGTGAGCGCCCGGCGGACGTGGCCGCCCGGGTCGCCGTCCTGCAGCCGCCGGGTGCACAGCACCTCGAGCGCCGTGCCGGACACGACGCCGAGCTGACCGGTCTGGGAGACCGCGCGTGCGAGGCGCCAGTCGGAGATCGCCACCCCCATGCCGCCTTGGATGACCTGTGGGGGAGGGGCGGTGATGACCACGTGGAGACCTCTCGTCGGAGCAGCCGCGCTGAAAGCTACGATTCCGTAACCTACGCTAGCGTAGGTACGCGCTGGGCCCCCGGGATACAGGTCCCGGTCCGTGTCCGGCGAACCACCTACAGGTGCCCGATCGCCACCTCAAGCCGGTGCGATCCATGGGTGCATTCGATGGGGGAGCCAGCGCCTTGGGTTCAGGCCTCGGCCACCCGGGGGGCGGTCTCGAAGGTGGGCGGCAGCAGGCCGCGCAGGTGCGGCGGGGTGTTCAGGTGCTTGACCACCCAGCGCCCGTTGAGGGCGACCAGGAAGTCGATCGCGATCCCGTCGATCCGCCGCGCGCAGGACAGGTCCACCGCCACCCGGCGCAGCGCCAGACGATCGACGTCGTCCAGGGCCTCCTTCAGAGCCTCGGCGTGCTGGTCGCCGACATCGCCCGCGAAGCGGACGACGACCTGGGTGCCGACCCTGGTCACGGTGATCACGGCAGGGATGCCCATGCTCCATGCTCACAGAGTCGCGAACAGTTCGCATCCTGAACGTTCGCCTACTGATCATTCGGTCCCGGCCGAACGAGCCCCCTTCCGGGTGGGTCAGTGCGGGATCCGCTGGTGCCCGGCGCAGGCGCGGAACACCTCACCCGGGCCGGTCATCGACAGCGGCGACGCGCTGGCCCCCACGAAGGCCGACTGTCCCGGCTCCAGGTCGACCTCGGTGTCCCCGCAGGCCAGGCGCACCGGACCGGACGTGCACAGCAGCACCTGGGGCCCGGCGATCCCGGGGAAGGCGGTGACGGGAGCCTCGCCCGTCATCCAGATCCGGCTCAACTGGAACTCGGCCACGTCAGGGGCCCAGGCCACCTCGTTCGGGCCGAGCCAGGTGAACGGGACGTCGCGCACCGGCCGGGTGTCGCCGTCCACGATGTGCAGGAGTTCCTCGATCGCGATCGGTTTGTGGGTCAGCCCGGCCCTCAGCACGTTGTCCGAGTTGGCCATGATCTCCACGCCCAGCCCGTAGAGGTAGGCGTGCGGGGCCCCGGCGGGCACGAACAGCACCTCGCCGGGCTCCAGGCGGATCAGATCGAGCAGGAACGGGGCGGCCACCAGCGGGTCCTTGGGGTGCTGCTGGGCCAGGCGGCAGGCCCAGGTCAGCGCCCGACGGTCGGTGGGGGACAGCGCCGAGTCGGTGGTGGGGCCGGCGGTGGAGAGCAGTCGTTTCGCGGCCCTGGCCACCTCCTGGGCCAGCTCGGTCCGGTCGTCCTGCGGCCAGGTGATCAGCGTGCGCAGCACACTCTCCAACAGGTGCGGCTCGGCGCCGTGGCCGATCAGCAACCCGGCCAGCAACCGGGCCCGGTCGGTGTCGAGCAGCGCCAGGAGCCGGCCCGCGTCGTCCGCCGACCGGAAGCCGCACAAGGCGTCCACCGGTTCCAGGGCGTACAGCAGCTCCGGCTTGGGGTAGGGGTCGACGTACCGGTGGTCGCCGGGAATGTCGACCTCGCCGTCGAAGCCGTTCCTGGCCCGCTCCGCGGTGGGGTGCACCTGCACCGACAGCGGTCGCGCGATGGCCAGGATCTTGAGCAGGAACGGCAGCCGCTCACCGAAGGTCTCGTGCACCTGGGAGCCGAGCAGCGTGCCGGCGTTCTCGGCGATCGCCTGGTCCAGCGACACGGTGGTGCCGTCGAGCTGGATGAGGCCGGACGGCGCACTCGAGTGGGCGCCCATCCACAGCTCCGCCTCGGGCTCGCCGGTGGGCTTGCGGCCCTGCAGCCGGGGGAGGACGGTGGTCGATCCCCAGTCGTAGGTGCGAATGGGGTTCACCATGCGTTGTGGCCACGGACCGGGCATGGTCATCGAGACTACCCGAGCGACCAGCTCACGCCCTCGGGAGTGTCACGAATCTCCAGGCCGCTCGAGGTCAGGCCGTCACGGATCACATCGGCGGCGGCGAAGTCCTTACCCGCCCTGGCGCGCGCCCGCAGCTCCAGCAGGAGCTCGACGAACGGGCGGACGACGTCCGCGGGGTCGCCGGCGCCGGCCTCGGCGAGCTCGCCCAGGCGCACTACCAGCGAGCGCAGCAGGCGCCGTGCGCGGTCGGCCACGTCGCTCTGCAGCGAGTCGGTGCTCCAGGCCACGATCGCGGCCTCCAGGTCGAGGATGGCTGTGACGCAGCCGTCCACGTCGCGCGCGGCCAATGCCGCCTCGAACGCGGCCCGGGCCTGCTCGGCCTGCTCGCTCAGCGAGCCGGCGGGAGCCGGGTCGGCCGCCTCGGGCGGTTCGGCGGATCCGGCCGCCGCAGCGGTGCTCGTCATCGCCTGCTCGAGATCGGCGTCCTCACCCCGCAGGACGGCCCTGAGCACGCCCAGGGTGATCGTCTCCCCGCTGTGCAGCAGCCGGACGGCGCCGCGACGGCGCAGGGTGACCACGCCGTTCCCGCCCACCGTGGCGGTGCCGGCGTCCAGGTCGATGGTCAGCGCGGTGTGCTCGTCCACGCCCAGGACGCCGATCTCCTCGGGCAGTTCGGTCTCCAGGGCCGCGAGCCGCTGCTCACCCAGGTAGCAGAACCGGGTGTCGTGCTGACCGCCCTCGGCGTTGTCGAAGTGCGGCACGACGACGGCGTGGATGCCGGTCAGGGCGCCGAGCAGGTCGAGGCCGGGCTCCCAGCGCGGGTCCTCGCCGACCTTGTAGATCTCGTACACCGGGATCGCGTGCGTGCCGACGGTGCAGGCCGCGGCGGAACCGAAGACCAGGGTGCCGCCCCGGCCGGCGACGTCCAGCAGGGCGCCCGGGACCGGCGTGTCCCGCCACTGCCGCAGGGCGTAGGTGGGGCTGCCGGGGCCGGCGAAGGCCCACCGCGAGCGGGCCAGCAGCGCCAGCGCCTTCTCCCGCTCGCCCCCGGGGATGTCGCGGCGGCGCCAGGCCGCCACCGCCACGGTCGTGCCGACCGACTCGGCGAAGTACTGCTGGGTCTTGGCCACCAGGTCGTCGGCGTTCATCTGGAACCCGAACGGGGTGTCCAGCATCACCGCGGGCCCGGCGTCGGGCACGCCGGACCGGGCCAGTACGGCGCGGTGGGCCTTGACCATCGTGGGTGCGGTCTCCCCCGAACCCATCACCACCAGCAGGGTCATCGCGCCATCCGTCCGGTCATGGCCACATCATTGCGGCATCACCACGGACCCGGCGACTGCAAGCCGCTCGGTGCGCACGGCGTGGTCCAGCGCCCGGCCGAGCCGTGCCCGGATCGCCTCGGTGACCCGGGTGCCGCCGAAGAGACGGGTGGCCTCCTTGAACAGCTCCTCGACCGAGATGCCCATCGCCCGCTGGGCCAGGTCGCTGAGCGCGTTCGAGATCTCGATCACCGAGACCTCCTCCAGCGGGCGCTCCTTGGGCGGCCCGTCGTGGCCGCGGTAGCCCCGCCACAGCAGCGGGTCGCGCCCGGCGGGCCAGATGAAGTGCTCCTCGGCGTCACGGCGAAGGTCGTCCGGGACCAGGCGCAGGATGTCCGCCTGCCGGGTGCCCTGCACCCGGGTCAGGCCGTGGCAGCGTGCCACGTGCCGGGCCAGACGAGCCGGGGCGATCGGGCCCTCGGCCTCCACGATGGCGCGGATCAGGTCCTGCACCTGCCGGCCCCGGCGGGAGGCCGCCAGGGCGTCCAGGTCGCGGGCGACCCCGACCAGGGCCGGGGAATAGGGCAGGAACGGTTCCGCGGCGGTCGGTGCGGAGCGTTCCAGCCCGACCGGATCGGCCCGCTCGATGGGCTCGCTCGGTTCGGTCGGCTCGGTGACGGGAGCCGGTGCGGCGGGCTCGAACTGGGTGCTGGTCCAGCTCTGGGTGCGCTCACCGACCCGGGTGAGGGTGGAGCGGGCGGCCTCGGCCTGGGCGAGCAGGTCCTCGGCCACGGCCTGCGGGTCGGCGAGCCAGTGCGGCAGCCACACCCGGGCCACCGCGGGCCAGCCCATGGTGCGCTGCAGCACGGTGGTGGCCAGACCGTCCCGATCCCCGGTGGTGCGCCGATGTGCCCACTGCGGGGAGTCGAGCAGCACCGCGAGCACCGGAGCGGCTCCGGGCGGCCCCACCGCGAGGTCGATCTGGAACTCGGACAGCCCCAGCCCGGTGCGCACCTGCACCCCACGGGCGCGCAGGTGGGTGGCGATCTCGTCCCGGTGCCGGTCGACCGTCGCCGGTGCGGCGGCGCCGTCCTGCGGGGTCTTCTCCGGGCCGTACTTGGCCAGTTCGAGGTAGGCACGCAGATGCCTGATGCCGACCGAGGAGGTCTGCTCGGCCCGCAGGTCCTCCGGCTCGAAGGAGCAGAACACCATCACCCGGCGCCGGGCCCGGGTGACCGCAACGTTGAGCCGGCGCTCGCCGCCGGCCCGGTTCAGCGGGCCGAAGTTCAGCGGCAGCACCCCGTTGGCGGCGGCGGAGAAGCCGGTCGAGAACACGACCACGTCGCGCTCGTCGCCCTGCACGTTCTCCAGGTTCTTCACGAACAGGCCGTCCTGACCCCCGTCGAGGGACTCGGCGACCCCCGGCTCGGCCCGCTCGATCAGCATCGACTCGATCAGCGCACGCTGCTGCACGTTGAACGTGACCACGCCGATCGAGCGCTCCCCGGTGCGCCACCGGCGCAGCACCTCCTCGACCACGGCGGTCGCCTCGACCGGGTTGGTGCGCAGCAGCCCGTCTCCGCCGGGCCGGGTCGAGCGGTGGAACTGCCCGGGCACCCGGGTGAAGCTGAGCCCGCTGTCGTGACCGCGGCCGGGCACCGCGGGGAAGGTCAGCAGGCGGCCCTCGTAGTACTGGGCGTTGCTGAACGCGATCAGGCCCTCGTCCCGGCTGCGGTAGTGCCAGGACAGCCACAGCCGTGGCAGGCCGGCCATGACCGTCTCGGAGAGGATGCTCTCCTCGTCCGGGACCACCCGGAACTCCTCGGTCGAGCTCTGCGCGGCGACCTCGGGCGCGTCGTCCTCGGCGGCGGCGAGCTGGCCGAACATGCTCGGTGGCATCTGCTGGGAGTCCCCGGCGACCACCGCGGCGTCCGCCCGGCCCAGCGCGCCGATCGCATCGGCGACGGTGATCTGCGAGGCCTCGTCGAAGACCACCAGGTCGAACGACATCGCCCCCGGCGGGATGAACCGCGCCAGCGAGTCCGGGCTGACCAGCACGCACGGGGTCACCTCGGCGATCACCGGGCCGTACTGCTCGACCAGGCGGCGCACGCTCAGTCCGCCCCGGGTGCGGTTCACCTCGCGCTCGAGCGCCGCCACGGTGCCGAAGGCCCTGCCGGGCCGGAACGGGCGGCGCTCCACCACCGCCGCCGGCAGCACCGAGCGGAGGGTGCCGCGCAGGGCGTCCGAGGCCGTCACGAACCGATGCACGGTCTCGTCGTGGCGCTCGGCGTCGAAGCCGGCGAAGCCGCCGGAGTCGAGGCGCTCGGCGACCGAGGCCGCGGCCAGGCCACGCTCCAGGGCGGCGACCGCCTCGGTGGCCGGCACCGCGGCGGTGAGCAGTTGCCAGCGCGCCTCGTCGGCCACTTCGTCCAGCGGGGTCAGGGCGGCCACGGCGTCCGCCCAGCGGCGCAGGCCCGAAGCCGCCGGTGCCTCGGTGGTGCGTGCGGGCAGGGTCTGCGACCAACGCTGAAGCAGACCCTCGCCGTCCGCCCAGCGGCGCTGATCCGCAGGGCGTGAGCCGACCGCGGCGAGCAGCTCCCCGAGCCGGTGGACGGCGTCGTCCAGCTCGGCCTGCAGGTGCGCCGGCAGCGGTGGCTCACCCGAGCGGGCCTGGGTCACCGCGCGCGCCGGTTCGGCCGGGAGCTCGGCCAGCAGGGCGGCATGCTGCTCGAGCGCGTGCACTCCTGCCTCGACGCGAGCGTGCCCCTCCTCGGTCAGCAGGTTGGTGGCCGGGGGCAGCGCCTCGCAGCCGGGCAGGGCCCGCCAGGCCGCGAGGAGGTCGCGGGCCGCCGCGGCCAGTCCCGCCACCTGTTCGGCGAGGGCGGGCAGCTGCCTGGCGGCCGATCCGGCACCGGGCCGCAGGTGCTCCAGGAGAGGGGCCCCGGCAGAGAGCAGGCGGCGCTTGCGGCCGAGGAAGAAGGAGGCCTCGGCCTCGCGCAGCGCCTGCCGCACCGGCTCCAGCGGGATCGTGATCACGGTGGGCTCGAACGCGTTCAGCAGTTCGGAAGCATTGCGCTGCAACGATTCTGTGCGCTCGGTGAGCTCGGTCCGGGTCGCCCGCCAGCGTTCACCGGCCACCTCGCGCAACACCGCGCCGTCCGCCGCTGCCGTGCTCAGCAGCGCCGCGACGCCGGCCAGCTCGTGCTGGGTGGCCGTGGCGGCCAGGGCCCGCGCGGCGAGCGCCGGTACCTCGGGGACGGCCGGTCCTGCCGCCGCGGCGGTCAGCCAACCGGGCAGGTCGGCGGGGGCATGCCGCGCGAAACCCCAGGTGTGCCAGGTGGTCCCACCGAGCACGGCAAGCTGCGGCACCGCCGCCGCGACTGCCTCCCGGGCGCCCGGTGCCTGGGCGCCCACGGTCAGCGTGGCGCCCGCGCCGCGGGCCAGCTGCAGGCCGCGAGCGCCGTACAGGGAGAGGCCGGCCGGGTTCGGCTCGTGAACCCGGCGGGCGTAGTCACGCAACGCGGCGGCGCAGGCCGTCGCGTCCTGGGCGGCCACCCGGTAGGCGTCCTGGTCCGGCAGGGGACGCAGGGCCAGGGCTGCCCGCAGCCGCTCCCGCACCTGGTTCGGGCGGGCGTGCTCGTCGTGCAGGTCGAGGGTGAACGGCGACAGGCCGCACTCCTCCAGCCGGGCGCGGACGACGTCCAGCGCGGCGCCCTTCTCGGCCACGAACAGCACGGTGCGCCCCTGCGCCATCTGGTCGGCCAGGATGTTCGTGATGGTCTGCGACTTCCCGGTACCGGGCGGTCCCTCCAGCACGAAGCTGCGCCGGTCCCGGGCGGCGGCGATCGCCTCGGCCTGCGATCCGTCGGCCGGGATCGGGGCGGCCGCGGCGATCGCGTCGAGGTCGGCGTCCGGCGGCACCACGCCGTCCTCGTCCCCGAACTGCTCGGTGGGGGTCAGTGTCAGGTGGCGCACCAGAGGCCGGTCGAGGAAGGCCGGCCAGTGCTCGTCCAGGTCGCGCCAGAGCAGGTACCCGGTGAAGGCGATGATGGCCAGCCGGGCCTCGCTGTCCACCCGGAACGGCAGCTGGGCTGCGGCGATCGCCTCCCGCACCAGGCGCAGCACCGCGTCGACGTCGACCCCGTCACCCTCGGGACGCTGGGGCAGCTCGCGCAGGGCGGGCACGGTGAAGCCGAACTCGGTGCGCAGCTTCTCCATCAGGCTCAGGTTCAGGGTGATCTGCCCGGCCGGGTCGAAGGTGATCCGGTGTGGGGAGATCACGCCCTTGATGTCGACCGGCGCGATCAGCAGCGGGGCCGACAGTTCGCGATCGTCCAGCATCCAGTCCAGGCGGCCCAGGGTGACCGAGAGCAGGTTGGCGCCGGTCTCCTGCTTGGCGGTGCGGGCCCGGTAGCGCAACCGTTCCATCGCCCGCTTGTGGCCGGTGCCGTCGAGGTCGGAGAAGACGGTCGACCGCTGCAGCAGCATCGCGCGCTGCACGTCGCCGGGCAGCGAGGCCGCGGTGTGCGTCTCGTGGCCGGCGACCGCCCAGGCCAGGTCGTCGACGGCGCGGACGGCGACCGCGCGGCCCTCCTGCAGCAGGGACGCGAAGGCGCCGAGCTGCTCGTGCGGCATCAGCAGCGGCAGCTGGGTCATACCGCGCCCGAGGTTGAGCAGTGGGTTGCGCAGGGTGAGGTCGAGCAGGGAGTTCTTCCAGGCCTGGATCCGCGGCGGGGGTGCGCCCGCGGAGGCGCCGGGCGACGGCGAGGCCGGCGACGACGAGGGTTCGGGCCGAGGGGAGGGGAGGGCGGGTGTGGCGGCGTGGTACTCCACGATCTCGGTGACGCCGTCGGCCCGCAGCCGGTGCACCGGCATCGGGCGTACCCGCAGCATCCGGGTCATCGCGACGTCGACCACGCCGACCAGATCGGCGGTGCCGCCGCGGAAGTAGCCGTCCAACGGGGCCTGCACCGCCCGGCGGAAGAGATCCTTGGGCGGGCGGCGCTCGCGGGTGAGCAGGGTCGTCTCGAGCACCCCCATCGCCTTCAGGTCGACGGCGTTGGCGGCGGTGGCGACCTGCAGGCCGGCGGCGTCGGGAAGGCCCAGGCCGCTGCCGCGCCACCAGCCGAGGAAGGCGTGCCCGCGGGCGATCCAGATCACCGGGGCGATGCCGAGGTGCTCGAGCACCGACGCCAGGGCGAGGGTGGTGTCCAGGCAGGTGCCCAGCCGTTGGGTGAGGACGTCGGAGACCGAGCGCACCTTCTGCCCGTAGCCCCATGCGGCCGGGGGCTCGGCGTAGGAGATGCCCAGGTCGTGGACGGTGCCGAAGACCGCCTCGACGATCGCGTCGATCCGCTCGGGCCGGACGTCGGTGACGGCCAGGGAGCCGGAGCGGGTGGCGCGGGTGAGCCGTTCCCCGATCGCCGGCAGCAGGGAGTCGATGGCGGGATGGTTGGGCTGCACGAAGGCGGCGAGCAGTTCCAGCGAGAGCAGGACGGCGTGCGGGTCCACCAGCCACTGCCGGGCCGCCAGCACCCGGATCGGCGTGAACGACTCGACCGGGGCCGACAGCTCCTCGTCGCCGACGGTGACCGAGACGACGATCTCGGCGGCGAGCTCCTCCTCCGCGGTCGACATCTGGTGCGGGTCGAGGCGGATCTCCGGGGAGTCCAGGGCGATCCGGCCACCCGGAGCGACGGCGTCGACCCGATGGCTCCACGGCCGGGTCAGCAGGCGGCCCTCTGCGTCCCGGATCGACGCGGTCAGGGCGACCCGCTCCACTGGGCCGGTGCTGTCGGGGAAGGTCACGCTCACCCGGTGCAGGAAGCCCAAACCGTTGTGCGCCATCGCGTAGTTCACCAGGGGCGCCGCGACGACCTCGATCTCCACCCGCATGGCGAGCACTCTAGGCCGGGGGTGCGACCTCCACCGGCATGGCATTTGATCTCGTGCCATCATCGGCCTGTGAGCATGGACAAGGGATCAGGCCGGACCGCCGAGCAGCCCGTCGTGGTCGAGAAGAGGGGCAACTGGGGCACCAAGATCGTGCTGGTCCTGGTCACCCTCGTCCTGCTCGCGCTGCTGGTGCTGCTCGCCATCACCTGGCTGCCGCGGGCGTGGGCGATCCAGGTGGGCCAGATCTCGGACGAGAGCATCATGGTCAACGGTTTCGCGGGCTTCGCCTGCGGCCTGGTGTTCACCGCCGTTCCGCTCCTGATGCTGCGCCGGGTGCTCCGGCTGCACGGTGGGCTGGCCGGCCGGGTGGTCTGGCTGATCCTCGCCGCCCTCTTCGCCGCGCCGAACCTGACCACGCTGGGGATCGTGCTCGGCACCGGGAACTCCGCGCACGCCGCCGAGCGCACCCTCGACGTCGACGCCCCGGGCTTCCGGCTCGGATCGGTGATCGGCGCCGTGGTGGCCGCCCTGCTGGTGCTGATGTTCTGGGTGCTGATGGGCAATCGACACCGCCGCAAGAAGCAGTTGCATGTGCGCGACGCCGAGATCGAGCAGCTGCGCCACGAGGTGAAGCGGCGCGAGGCCGAGTCGCGCACCAGCCCGGAGCCGCCGAGCGGTGATCACGGTGCACCGGAGGAGAAACCGCACTGATCCACCGGAACCCGCCGGGCGGGGGTTGATCGTGGGCGCCTGTGGATAACCTGCGCTGCCGATTCCCCGCCCCGCCTAGGGTCTGGGTCCATGGAGAACGTGCCGGTCGACCTGCTCGACCCGGTGCTGCCCGAGGGCGACCCGGCGCAGGCGATCGGCGCCGTCCGGGCCCTGCAGCGTGCCTCGAACGCCTGCCGTGACGCGCTCGACCAGCTCGACGGGTCGGTCGCGACGACCGAGTGTTGGTCCGGGCCCTCGGCCGAGGCCTTCGCCGCCCGCCGGGGCGCTCTGGTCGGCCGGTGCGCCGACCTCGACCTGGTGACCGCGCGCGCTGCTCGGGCGATCCAGGAGTGGTCCACCGGGGCGGCCGCCGGGCGTGCGGTCATGGTGCGTGCCCGCGAGCGCCTGCTCGACATCCAGCAGCAGGACGCCCTGGCCCGCCGGGCCGGCCTGGACACCCCGGTGCACCTGCACGCCGAGCTGTTCGACGCGGTGCAGCTCTGGCGCACGGCGCAGGAGGCCGACCGGCGCGACGGCGAGCAGCTGGTGCGCGTGCTGCTCGGGCTGCGCGAGGAGCTGACGGATCGTCCGATGGGCCTCGGCAGACAGGCCGGCGATCTCGTCGGAACGGTGTGGAACCGGGCTGTGGTCGAGCCCGTGGCCGGTGCCTGGGCCCTGACCGGCCAGGCGTTCACCGATCCGCAGGCGTGGTGGCAGGACGTGCGCGGCGGCGTCAGCGGTCTGGCTGAATCGTTCGAGACGTGGTGGACGGACCCGAAAGGCGCTGCCGGGCAGGCGGTCGACGCACCCGCCTGGCAGGCCGGCCACTACGGGCAGGGTGCCGGTGCCGTGCTGGCGATGGCGCTGCCCGGGCCCCGATGGGCCCGGCGGCTACCCGATGATCGGCGTCGCCCGGCCCCGGCCCCGGCCCCGGGCCCGGGCTCGGAACGCGGGCCGCGGCCGCCGTTGCAGACGGTCGACGAGCTGCTCGACGGCGTTGATCTGGGCCTGCACGAGGCCCCCGGGTACGGGCACGCCCTGGCCCGGCACGTGGAGGTGGACGACGACTACCTGACCGACCGACTCACCCGCGGTACGCAGCATGAGGACGGGACCCGCGGCACGGTGCCCCCGGAGGCCTCGCGGTTCACCGACCGGGCCACCGCCGAGGCTGCGATCACGCAGACCCTGCGGCGGCACGAGACCGAACTGCGTCGGTTCGCCGCAGCCCCGGGAACCGGGTGGCTGGAGATCTCTGCGGCGTCCGACCGGGCGCTCGGCGTGGTCGCGGTCCCCGGTGAGGCGGGGGTGGTCACCCATCCGGGGACCACGGTCGTGGTGCGGTTGCGGCGATCGGGCAACGGCGAGGTCCACCTCGCCACGGCCTTCCTGGCCAGGACCTAGAGATGCTGCTGAGGAGCCGCCGTGACTGTTGAGCGCCTGCCCCACGACACCCTGTCCTCGTTCTGCCGCTCCTACTCCCCGCACGCCGAGCAGGATTTCTTCGACGCCGACGGTCCCTGGCAGGTCGCCCTGCACCACCTCCGGGCGGACGGCGGCGATCTGGGCCGGGTTCGGCGGGAGCTCGCCGAGGTGCTGGCCGAGGATCTGACCGACCCTGAACTGCATCGCCGGACGATCTCCCTCGTCGCCCTGCCCGCCGGCCGGGATGTCCGCGCCTTCCTGGAGTACCTGCTGCGCCGGATCGACGAGGCCGTGGCCGACCCCCCTGCTGCGCGGCCCGGCGCGGTCGGGGCGCCCGACGAGGGGCTGGTCTGGGGCGAGGGAGTGCTGCACCGCTCCCGGTTCACCGACCGGGCGACGGCCGAGTTGGCCACCCGCGACGTCCTGCGGCACCACGAGACTCGGTTCCGCTCCTGGGCCGCGGACCCTGGCGGCACTCCGCGACTGCACCTGGTCACCGACCTCGGCCGGGTGATCGGCAGCTACCGCGGGGTCGACGGCGAGGGCCGGCTCGTCGGCGAGCCGGAGGCGGCCACCGTCTGCGCGGTCCTGCTGCGGCTGGACGCCAGGACCGGCCGCCCGGTCGTGGTCACCGCCTACCCCGAGCCGGACGCCGCGCCGGCCACCCGCGAGCGCTACCCGGAC
This sequence comes from uncultured Actinomycetota bacterium, assembly GCA_963710915.1. GTDB lineage: Bacteria > Actinomycetota > Actinomycetes > Actinomycetales > Kineosporiaceae > JADJPO01. The sequence continues at coordinate 38,681 of CAVQCD010000002.1, forward strand.
CTGGTCGGGCTGTTCGGGGGCCACTTCGGCCAGGACGTGCGAGCGGTCGACCAGGACTCCTGGTCGGCGGAGCGCCGGTTCCACTCCGACAGCGACCCGGCCGTGATCGCCAGGGCGGTGGCGCAGCTGGATCGGTTGCTGGCCGACCACCCGACCGACCAGGCGCTGCGGGCGGCCGTGCACGACCTCGGCTCGTGCCTCAACCCGGTGGACCTGCGCCGCTGGGTGGTCGGCCTGCTGCGCCGGGCCACCGACCTGGACTGGCGGTCGTGACGCCAGGCGGTGCCCAGGGCGAGGTGGCACGATCTCTGGGGTGAGCAGCCGAGGTGATGAGGCGCAGCGCCTGCGTGATCTGGCGCTGCTGCGTCGTGTCCGCGACCGGATCGACCGCGAGTACGCCGAGCCGCTGGACGTCGAGGCGCTCGCCCGCGGGGTGCACATGTCGGCCGGGCACCTCAGCCGACAGTTCCGGCTGGCCTACGGCGAGTCTCCGTACTCCTATCTGATGACCCGGCGCATCGAGCGGGCGATGGCGTTGCTGCGGCGCGGCGACCTCAGTGTCACCGAGGTCTGCTTCACGGTCGGCTGCGCCTCTCTCGGCACGTTCAGCACCCGCTTCACCGAGCTTGTCGGCGTGTCGCCGAGCGTCTACCGGCGCCGCGAGGCGCACCCGGAGGGGGAGATGCTGCCCTGCGTGGCGAAACAGGTGACGCGACCGATCAGGAATCGAGAAGCGCCGGTTCCCTCGTCTCACCTAGCGTGAGCGCCATGGACATCACCATCCACGCGAGCTTCCTCCCACACACCGATCCGGAGGCCTCCCTGGCCTTCTACCGGGACGTTCTCGGCTTCGAGGTCCGGGGCGATGTCGGCGGTGGCACGATGCGCTGGATCACGGTCGGCCCGCCCGGTCAGCCCGGCACGTCCATCGTGCTGGACCCGCCGGCGGTCACCCCCGGCATCACCGACGACGAACGGCGCACCATCACCGAGATGATGGCCAAGGGCACCTTCGCGATGCTCCTGCTGGCCACGCACGACCTCGACGCCACCTTCGAGCGGCTGCAGGCGGGCGACGCCGACATCGTCCAGGAGCCGACCGATCAGCCCTACGGCGTGCGCGACTGCGCCGTCCGTGATCCTGCCGGCAACCTGATCCGCATCCAGCAGCTGACCTGAGCCCACGCGCGCGGGCGGGGCACGGCCGATGCTGGTTGAATCGACCTCCGCCCCCACCGATGGAGTGACGATGAGCCTGGACACGCGGACGGATGCCGAGGCACCACCGCTGCATGTCGCCGACAGCCACGATCTGATCCGGGTGCACGGAGCGCGCGAGAACAATCTCAAGAACATCGACGTCGAGATCCCCAAGCGCCGGTTGACGGTGTTCACCGGGGTCTCCGGCTCGGGCAAGAGCTCGCTGGTGTTCGACACGATCGCCGCGGAGTCGCAGCGGATGATCAACGAGACCTACAGCACCTTCGTGCAGGGCTTCATGCCCACGCTGGCGCGGCCGGACGTCGACGTGCTCGACGGGCTGACCACCGCGATCATCGTCGACCAGGAGCGGATGGGCGCCAACATCCGCTCCACCGTCGGCACCGCCACCGACGCCAACGCCATGCTGCGCATCCTGTTCAGCCGGCTCGGGCAGCCGCACATCGGCTCGCCGCAGGCGTTCTCGTTCAACGTGGCGTCGATGAGCGGAGCCGGCGCGGTCACCGTCGAACGCGGGGCGCCACGGTGAAGGAGAGGCGCAGCTTCAGCGTGCATCGGCGGCATGTGCCCGCGCTGCGAGGGCAGGGGCTCGGTCACCGACTTCGATCTGACCCAGCTGTACGACGACAGCAAGTCGCTCAACGAGGGGGCGCTCACCATCCCCGGCTACAGCGTCGACGGCTGGTACGGGCGGATCTTCAGCGGCTGCGGCTTCTTCGACCCGGACAAGCCGATCGCGAAGTTCACCAAGCGGGAGCTCAACGACCTGCTCTACAAGGAGCCGACCAAGATCAAGGTCGACGGCATCAACCTGACCTACGAGGGCCTGATCCCGAAGATCCAGAAGTCGTTCCTGTCCAAGGACGTCGAGGCGATGCAGCCGCACATCCGTGCCTTCGTGGAGCGGGCGGTGACCTTCACCGTCTGCCCCGACTGCGGCGGCACCCGGCTCAGCGAGACGGCCCGCTCGTCGAGGATCGAGGGGGTCAACATCGCCGATGCCTGCGCGATGCAGATCAGCGATCTGGCCGAGTGGGTCCGCGGTCTGGACGAGCCGTCCGTCGCCCCGCTGCTGACGGCGCTGCGGGAGACCCTCGACTCGTTCGTGGAGATCGGGCTGGGCTACCTCTCGCTCGACCGGCCGTCGGGCACGCTGTCCGGCGGAGAGGCGCAGCGCACGAAGATGATCCGGCACCTCGGGTCGTCGCTGACCGACGTCACCTACGTCTTCGACGAGCCGACGATCGGTCTGCACCCGCACGACATCCAGCGGATGAACGAGCTGCTGCTGCGGCTGCGGGACAAGGGCAACACGGTGCTGGTGGTGGAGCACAAGCCGGAGGCGATCGCGATCGCCGACCACGTGGTCGACCTCGGTCCGGGCGCCGGAGTCGCCGGCGGCGAGGTGGTCTTCGAGGGCACCGTCGACGGCCTGCGGGCCAGCGGCACCCTCACCGGGCGGCACCTCGACGACCGGGCCACCCTGAAGCGCGCGGTGCGGACGCCGTCGGGGGTGCTGTCGGTCCGCGGCGCCGACGCCAACAACCTGCAGGACGTCGACGTCGACATCCCGCTCGGGGTGCTGGTCGTGGTCACCGGGGTGGCGGGCTCGGGCAAGAGCTCGCTGATCCACGGCTCGGTGTCCGGGCGGGACGGCGTGGTGGCGGTCGACCAGGGCGCGATCAAGGGCTCGCGGCGGAGCAACCCGGCGACCTACACCGGTCTGCTGGAGCCGATCCGCAAGGCGTTCGCCAAGGCCAACGGGGTGAAGCCGGCGCTGTTCAGCGCCAACTCCGAGGGCGCCTGCCCGACCTGCAACGGTGCCGGCGTCATCTACACCGACCTGGCGATGATGGCCGGCGTCGCCACGGTCTGCGAGGAGTGCGAGGGGAAGCGGTTCCAGGCCGCCGTGCTGGAGTACCGCCTCGGCGGCCGCAACATCGCCGAGGTGCTGGCGATGCCGGTGACCGAGGCCGTGGAGTTCTTCGGTGCGGGTGAGGCGAGGACGCCCGCCGCGCACGCCGATCCTCGACCGGCTCGCCGACGTCGGCCTGGGCTACCTGAGCCTCGGCCAGCCGCTCACGACGCTGTCCGGCGGCGAGCGGCAGCGGCTCAAGCTGGCCACCCGGATGGGGGAGAAGGGCGGCGTCTACGTCCTCGACGAGCCGACCACCGGCCTGCACCTCGCCGACGTCGAGCAGTTGCTCGCCCTGCTGGACCGGCTGGTCGACGCCGGAAAGTCGGTCATCGTCATCGAGCACCACCAGGCGGTGATGGCGCACGCCGACTGGATCATCGACCTCGGGCCGGGCGCGGGGCACGACGGCGGCCGGATCGTCTTCGAGGGCACCCCCGGCGATCTCGTCGCGGCCCGGTCCACCCTGACCGGGGAACACCTCGCGGCCTACGTCGGCAGCTGAGGCGTCGGCGACCCCTGGCCGGTCGGTGGCGGATCGCACCGCCGCTCTGCAGCGGACCCAGACCCTTGACTGGGGAGTCCCCGGGCAATAACGTTCGGTCCCAAACGACTGTCCGTCTCTGCCCTGGGAGCCCCGATGCAGCCGACACCCGGTCCCCCTTGACCAGGTCGACCTCGCCGACCTCGACGTCTTCGAGCGCAACGAGGCCTGGGGGATGTTCGACACCCTCCGCCGCGAGGCGCCCTGTGCACTGGAACCCCGAGCACGACGGCGGCTCGGGCTTCTGGTCGATCACGCGGTACGACGACATCGAGAGGATCGACAAGGACCCCGAGACCTTCACCTCGACCAAGTTCACCAACCTCGAGGAGCCGCCGCCGGAGTTCCAGGACCTGCGCCGCTCGATCCTGGAGACCGACGGCCCGCGGCACCTGTCCCTGCGCAAGCTGCTCATGCGCGACTTCAGCGCCGCGCCAGCTGCGCCGCTACGAGGACTTCCTGCGCGGACTCGCGAGCTCTCACCGTCGAGACGGCGCTGCAGCAGGAGGAGATGGACTTCGTCGACGCCATCGCCGCCGACTACCCGATCGCGGTCCTGGCCCGCCTGCTCGACACCCCCGAGGACATGACCCCGCAGCTGATCTCGTGGGGCAACGAGATCGTCGGCTTCTCCGACCCCGAGTTCGCCCGCGTGCTGGTCAACAGCGAGGAGGCCAAGAAGTACCGCCACCTGCCGTTCAGCTCGCCGGTCTCGCAGGAGATCTTCGAGTACGGCCGGCAAGCTCGCCGCCGAGCGCACGGGCGGCGACGGCGAGGACCTCGTGAGCAAGCTGGTCAACCGGATCCCCGAGGACGGGATCCCGCTGCTCGCACCGAGCACTTCGACAACTACTTCCTGCTGCTCGTGGTCGCCGGCAACGAGACCACCCGGCAGGCGATCAGCCACTCGATGAAGGCGCTGATCGACAACCCCGACCAGATGCAGTGGCTGCTCGACAACCCGGACAAGTACCCAGGTGGCGGTCGAGGAGCTGCTCCGGTGGGCCTCGCCGGTCTACCACTTCCGGCGCACGGCGACCCGCGACGTCGAGCTGCACGGCAAGACAGATCAAGGCCGGCGACAAGGTCGTCATGTGGTTCGCCTCGGGCAACCGCGACGAGAGCCAAGTTCGACGACCCGTACACGCCTCGACCTCAGCCGGTTCCCCAACGACCACATGACCTTCGGCAAGGGCCCGCACACCTGCATGGGCTCCAACCTGGCCCGCTTCGAGATGCGGATCATGTTCGAGACCCTGCTGCCGCGCATCGCCTCGATCGCAGCAGACCGGCGAGATCCGGTCGGGTGCGCAGCAACTTCGTCAACGGGATCAAGCGGCTTCCCGGTGCGCATCGAGTCGAAGCAGGGCTGACGATGACCGGCACGACAACGACCGTCCGCGAGCACGAGGGCGACATGCGTCGTCGAGTCGGTCGACCGCGGTCGCCGACGACGTCGTCGCCCTCACGCTCGTCGACCCCGACGGCGACGCCCTGCCGCCGTGGACGCCGGGCGCCCACGTCGACCTGATGCTCGGGCCGGACCTCGTCCGGCAGTACTCGCTGTGCGGCGACCCGGCTGACAGCCGCGACGCATCCGGCTCGGCGATCCTGCGCGAGCCGGAGTAGCCGCGGCGGCTCGGCCTACGTGCACGAGCAGCCTCGCGGTGGGCAGCACGGTCGTCGGGTGCGCGGGCCGCGCAACCACTTCCCGCTCGTCGCGTCGCCCCGCTACCTCTTCGTCGCGCGGCGGGATCGGCATCACCCCGCTGCTCCCGATGATCGCCGAGGCCGAGGCGTCGGGCGCCGACTGGCACCTGTACTACGGCGGCCGTTCCCGCGCCTCGATGGCCTTCGTCGACCGAGCTCGCGGCCTACGGCGACAAGGTCACGCTGCGTCCCGCAGCGACGAGGCGGGCTCGCTCGACCTGGCCGCCGATGCTCGGCGACCCGCGGGACGGACACCCTGGTCTACTGCTGCGGGCCGGAGGGCACTGCTCGCCGCCGTCGAGAGTCGGCGTGCCGACCGCGTGGCCGGCTGGCGCACTGCACCTCGAGCGCTTCGCGGCCAAGGAGATCGAGGCGCCCGCGGGCGGTGAGCGAGCGTTCGAGCTGGTGCTCGCCGGCGTCGGGCGTCACCCTCACGGTGCCCGCGGACCGGTCGGTCTTCGACGTGGTCGCAGGACGCCGGGATCAGCGTGCTCGGCTCGTGCCACGAGGGCATCTGCGGCACCTGCGAGGCCGATCGTGCTCGAGGGCGAGGTCGACCATCGCGACTCCGTGCTCAACGAGTCCGAACGGCGGCCAACGACGCGATGATGGTCTGCGTCTCGCGCTGCCTCTCCGACCGTCTCGTCCTGGACCTGTGAGGAGATCCGGATGACCGACTCCACGCCGTCGCCACCTCGGCCTGTCCCGACCGACTGCTGGTACGCCGTGGCCCCGTCGACGGCGATCGGCGCGATCCCTGACGGCGCTCCGGGCGCTCGGCCGCCCGTCGTCCTCTTCCGCACCGAGGGCGGCGCGGCGGTCGCGCTCGAGGACCGGTGCGCCCACCGCGCCTATCCCGCTCAGCGCCGGCAGCCTCGTCGGCGACGACCGTGCGCTGCGGCCTGTGCGGCTTCGTCTACGACGCCGACGGCCAGTGCGTCGAGCGTGCCCACCCAGCCGCACGTGCCCTTCGGCGCCCGGGTCGACGTCGTTCCCGGTCCGGGAGTCCGACGGACTGGTGTGGGTCTGGTTCGGTGAGCCCGGTCGGGCCCGGCTGCACCGGGTTCCCGCGCTGCCCTGGCTCGTCGACGACGGGTGGGCGAGCGTCGGTGGGCGAGCAGGAGGTCGAGGCAGGCTTCCTGCTGCTGCACGAGAACTTCGCCGACGTCACCCAGGTGCCGTTCGTGGCGCCGGAGATCGCGCCCGAGCGTGCTCTCGTCCGCAGCCGCCGCCGCTCGACGTCGTCGTCACCGAGACCACGGTGTCGCTGCATCGCGAGTTCCCCGCAGCGCCGCTGCCGGCGTGGCAGGCCGCGCTGCTCGGCCGGGCGGCCGACGAGCCGCACGTCACACGTGCAGGAGGCGGCACTTCGTCTCGCCCGCGGCCTGGGTCGACCACTGGGACGTCCAGGCGCCCGACGGCGCCTGCGGCCCGGTTGCGGTTCACCCAGCTGGTCACCCCGCTCGACGGGCGGCGCAGCCGGCTGCTGTGGCGGGTGAGTCGCGACTTCGCCGTCGACGACGCATCGGCCGACCGCGCGGCTCACGGGGCTGTTCGGCGACTACTACACCCGGGTACTGGCTGCGATGGAGACCGCGCAGCGCGGTGCTCGACCTCGACGGCCCGGGCCCCGAGGTCAACGTCAGCGCCGACGTCGCGGCGCTCAAGGTGCGCGAGATCGTCGGCTCGCTGCTGGCCGGAGGAGGGTGCCGGGGCGATCCGGCGCCGTGGACATCGACCTGGAGGCACCGCGTGAGCGACCTGCGCGGGCTTCGCCCCGCCGTACACCGAGACCGGCCGCACCTCGCTGATCCCGAACCCGCCGTGGTTCTACAGCGGCGACCTGCTGACGGTGGAGTACCGCACCGACTCCGGAGAGGGTCCGCGCCCTGCTGCCCGCCGACGTCGAGCTCGCCGAGGAGGACCCCGGCGCGGTCGCGTTCATCTGGGCCGACTGGCAGTCCTGCTCGACCGGAGGCGCCGAGCTGCTCGACCCGGCGCGGTCGCAGTACAAGGAGGCCTTCGCGGTGGTGCGCTGCCGGTTCGAGGGCGTCACCTATTCACGGTGCGCGCTGATCTGGGTGACCACCGACTTCGCGATCGCCCGCGGCGTGCACCAGGGCTACCCGAAGAAGCTCGGCTCGATCCATCAGACCCGGCCGATGCCGTACGGTCTCGGCGCGCCCCGGATCGACGCCGGCGCGACGCTTCGGCGCGACACTGGCGGCGTACGACCACCGGATCGCGCAGGCCGTCATCACCCTCACCGAACCCAGCGACACCAACGGCTTCGTCAACGCGCTGCCGATGCTGCACCACCGACAGGTGCGCCCGATCGAGCGCGGCGGCGTCGGGCTGGGCGCTGGACGAGGTGCTCACCATGAGCGGTGCCGCGTTCGAGCGCGGCCAGGCCTGGAAGGCCGAGGCCACCCTCGACCTGTTCGACCGCCCGTGGGACGAGCCGCGTCGCTGCTGCCCGTGCGCGAGATCATCAGCGGTTACTACTGCCAGGTCGGCACCTCTGGGACGGCGGCACCACGCTGGCCCACCGCTAGCGCACGCCTGTACGCCTACCTCGCAGTGCGCCTACAGGTGGTAGGCGTACTCCTTGAACTCCCAGTCGGTCACGTAACGGGTGAACCGCTCGACCTCGTTGCGCTTGTAGGCGAGGAACGACTGCACGAAGAACTCCCCGAGCACCTCCGGCGAGCTCCTTGTCGGCCTCCAGCGCGTCCAGCGCCTCGGGGAGCGTCTGCGGCAGCATGGGAGCGCGTCTCGGGGTCGTAGCCGTAGCCCTCCAGCGGCGCCGGCGGCTCGAGCTCGGTCGCGCACGCCGAGGTAGATCGCGGCCCCGACGGCCGCCATCGCCAGGTAGGGGTTGGCCGTGGCGTCGCCGAGCCGCACCTCCATCCGTGCCGCGCCCCCTCGCTCCGGCGGGATCCGCACCATCGTGCTGCGGTTGTCCATGCCCCAGTCGATCAGCCACGGAGCCAGGGTGTCGGGCCCGAACCGCTTGTAGGAGTTGACGGTCGGGTTGAGGATCGCCGCCAGCGCCGGGGCGTGGCGCAGCACGCCGGCGATCGCGGCCCGCCCGGTCGCCGAGAGCCCGTCAGGCGCCGTCCGGGTCGCCGAAGACGTTGGTGCCGTCCTCGTCGACCAGCGAGACGTGCAGGTGGAACCCGCTGCCGCCCTCGTCGTTGAACGGCTTGGCCATGAAGGTCGCCAGGAAGCCCTCGTGGCGCGCGATCTCCTGCACCGCGGACTTCATCCGGAACGCGCGGTCGGCGGCGTCGACCAGCTCGGAGTGGTTGAGGTTGATCTCGAACTGGCCGCCGCTGAACTCGTGGTTGGCCGCGGTGACCTGGAGCGCGGCGTCGCGCAGGTAGCGCAGCATCGGTCAGCAGCAGGCCGCGCGGGTCGCCCTTGCGGCCGACGACGTAGACGTTGCCGGGCTCGTCGGCGTACCGCTTCCAGCCCGCGTCGCAGCTCGCGTCGGGCTCGCAGACGTAGAACTCGAGCTCGGGGCCGATCACGGCGCCGCACCCCGAGCTCGGCCAGCCGGGCGGCCACCGCGCGGGCGACCTCACGGGGCGACTCCGGCGCCGGGCCGCCGTCCTGCGCGCGGGTGTCGCCCAGGCACGAGGCCACGCCGGGCTCCCAGGGCAGGTCGGTCAGGGTGGACAGGTCGGGCAGCACCTTGATGTCCGGCAGGCCCGCCTCGAGCCCGCCCTGCACCGGCACCACGTCGCCCTGCGGGCTGGTGTGGAACACGGCCCGGCAGAACGCGATGCCGTGGCCCATCACGGTGGGCAGCTCGTCGAGCAGCACGTCGCGGCCACGGTCGACCCCGATCAGATCCGAGTAGGAGACCCGGACGACGTCGACACCCTTGGACCGCAGCTGTTCGATCACCTCGGTGACCCGACTCGCGTCCGTGGCCTCACCCATGTGCACCTCCGCGCAGATTCGTTCGGGGTCGAACGATACCGGGACGATATTCCCTCGGGGGTCCTGTCTGGAAGGGGGTGACGCGGATTTCTCCCGGCCGACCCGTGAGGATCCAAACGATCGCACCTACACTCCTTGCCATGTCGGCAGAACGGTCCAGTGCGCGACGTCGGGGTGCGCCCGTGCCCGGACGTCGTGACCCGCTGCCGGCCGACGTCGCCGCCGAGGCCGCGGCCGCCTGTGATCCGCTCCTGTGCCCCTGCGACGACGCCGAGTGCTCGCTGAGCCGCTACGTGCGCTCCACGTCAGCGGCCTCCGGCGCAACGGTGAACGGTGAGCGCACGCTCGAGGCCAGTGAGCGGGCCGTCGCAGAGCGTCTGAAGGGCCTGGAGATCGACATGCCCGCGATGGCTGCCGTCTCGAACATCTACCGAGCCGCCAACGCCGTCCGCAACCACGTCGAGAGCACCGTCCTGGCGCCGCACGACCTGACCTGGACCGGCTGGGTGGTGCTCTGGGTGGTGTGGATCTGGGGCGACATCGAGAGCCGGCACGTCGCCGCGGAGGCAGGGATCTCCAAGGGCACACTGACCGGCGTCGCCAACACGCTGATCGGCAAGGGCCTGCTCCGGCGTCGGGTGCACCCCGAGGATGCACGCCGGGTGCTGCTGTCGCTGACCCCGTCGGGCCAGAAGCTGATGACCACCCTCTTCCCGGCCTTCAACGCCGTCGAGGTGCAGGTGACCGCCGAGCTCAGCGAACCGGACATGCTCGCGATGGCACGGTCGCTGCGCAGCGTGGTCAAGCAGACCGAGAAGGGCTGAGCCCCAGCCCGGCCCAGCGTGCCGCGAGCCCCTGCGGGGGGTGGGCGGATCTCTTGACGCCTCCCCGATCCGTCCGTACGTTTGGACCCGAACGATATCTGCGAATGCCCGTCGGTGAACCTCTGGGAGAGATGCGTGGACCGAACCCTGGTGGCCGGGACGACCGTCGACACACGGCACTGGATCGGCGGCGAACGCGTCTCGAGTGCGCAGACCTTCGACGACGTCTCGCCCATCGACGGCAGCGTGATCGCGCAGGTCGCGCGCGGTGGCCGGGCCGAGGTGGACGCCGCGGTGGCGGCGGCGCGGGCCGCGTTCCCGGCCTGGGCGGCGCTCGGTCCGAAGGGCCGCGGCGAGATCCTGCACCGGGTGGCCGACACCGTCGAGGCCCACATCGAGGAGCTCTCACAGCTCGAGACCGCCGACAACGGGTCGCTGCTGCGCTCGCACCGCCGCGGCGTCATGCCGCGGGTGGTGATGAACCTGCGCTTCTTCGCCGACTACGCGCTGAACGAGCTGAGCCACCCGGTGTTCGAGACCCGGGGCCACACCAACCACGTGTCCTGGGACCCGTCGGGCGTGGCGGTCATCGTCACGCCCTGGAACGCCCCGCTGATGCTGGCCACCTGGCGGATCGGCCCCGCCCTGGCCTCCGGCGACACCGTGGTGGCCAAGCCGCCGGAGTGGGCGCCGTTGACGGCGTCCTACTTCGCCGAGCTGGCGCACGAGGCGGGCCTGCCGGCGGGGGTGTTCAACGTCGTCCAGGGTCTGGGCCACGAGGCCGGGGCCGCGCTGACCGCGAACCCGGACGTCTCCCGGATCTGCTTCACCGGATCGGTGCCCACGGCCAAGGTGATCGCGCACGCCGCCGCCGACAACCTGATCCCGTGCTCCTTCGAGCTCGGTGGCAAGAGCCCCACGGTGATCCTGGACGACGCGGATCTCGACCTGGCGGTCGACCTCGCCGTCGAGCAGTACGACAACGCCGGCCAGGTGTGCCTGGCGGGTACCCGGCTGCTGGTCCAGGAGGGCATCGCCGAGGCGTTCGCCGCGCGGTTCGCCGCGCGGGCGCTGGCGATCCGGCAGGGCGACCCGCGTGACGAGGAGACCCAGATCGGCCCGAACATCCACTTGGCCCACGTGGAGCGGGTGCAGGGCTTCGTCGACAGGGCAGTGGCCGACGGTGCGCGGGTGGTGTTCGGCGGTGGCCGCAACACCGGCCTCGGTACGCACTACGTGCAGCCCACGCTGATCGCCGACGCCCCGGCCGGTTCGGAGATCCTCACCCAGGAGGTCTTCGGCCCGGTACTGACCCTGCAGACGCTTCGGCACCGACGAGGAGGGCCTGGCGCTGGCCAACGGCACCGACTTCGGGCTGGCGGCCTGCGTCGTCACCGGGAGCCGGGCGCGTGCCGAGGCGTTCACCGAACGTCTGCGTCGCCGGCACGGTCTGGGTCAACTGCTTCTTCGTGCGCGACCTCTCGGCCCCCTTCGGCGGGTCGAAGCGCTCGGGGATCGGCCGCGAAGGCGGCCTGTGGTCGTTCGACTTCTACGCAGACGTCAAGAACACCGTGTATGCACCGAACGGATGGAGGCAGAAATGGGTGAGGTCGTTGGTGCCGGGCTGCTCTCGCACGTGCCCACCATCATGCTCCCGCGCGAGCAGCGGCTCGAGCTGAACGAGGGGCGCGAGATCTCGCTCGTGCCGGCGCTGGAGCGACTCCGGGCGGAGAAGTTCGAGACCCTCGACTACGACACCGTGATCGTGCTCGACTCGCACTGGTTCACCACTGTCGAGTTCGTGGTGACCTCGCACGAGATCCGGGCCGGCCTGTTCACGGCCGAGGAACTGCCGCGGGGCATGTGCCGCATCCCCTACGAGTGGCGGGGCGACCCGGAACTGGCCAATGCCATCGGGGACCGGGCGGAGGCCAACGGCACCTGGATCACCCCGCTCGACGACCCGTACCTGCCGCTGTACTACCCGTCGATCAACCTCTGGTCCTACCTCGGCAAGGGCCTGGACAAGCAGTGGCTCTCGATGAGCGTCTGCCAGACCGCCGACACCGACGACTTCCTGCGGGTGGGCCGGGCCATCGGCCAGGCGATCGCGGCCACCGACCGCAAGGTGATCCTGATCGCCACCGGGTCGCTGTCGCACACGTTCTACCCGCTGCGCGAGTTGCGCAAGCACGAGTCGAGCGACCCCTCGCACATCTTCAGCCAGAGGGCGCGCGACATGGACCACGAGCGGCTCGGCTGGTTCTTCGAGGGCCGGCACGACCGGGTGCTCGACACCATGGACGAGTTCCTGACCGTGCGCCCCGAGGGCATGTTCGCGCACTACCTGATGATGGCCGCGGCGCTCGGCGAGCAGGACTTCGCCGCCCGCGGCGTGCAGTACGGCGACTACGAGAACTCGATCGGCACCAGTCAGGTGCACGTGTGGTTCGACCGGCCCACGGCCGGCTGGACGCGACAGGGAGCGACGGCGTGACCGAGTACCGCCGGATCCTGCTCGACGGCTACCCGATCCAGGTGGTCCGGCACGGCGACGTGCTGGTGGCGACGGACGGGCGCGAGGTGCCGATCGAGGACGCCGTCCACCTTCCGCCCACCGATCCCACGAAGATCATTGCGGTCCACCTGAACTACGACAGCCGGACACGGGAGTTCATGACCCGGCTGCCGAAGGCGCCCACCTACTTCCACAAGCCGATCACCGCGCTGAACTCGCACCGGGCGGCCGTGGTCCGTCCCCAGGGCTGCACGTGGCTCAACTACGAGGGTGAGATCGTGATCGTGATCGGGCGGACGGCGCGCAACATCTCCCCGCAGGAGGCCGGCGACTACATCGCCGGCTACACCGTCGGCAACGACTACGGCCTGCACGACTTCCGCGACACCGACGCCGGCTCGATGCTGCGGGTCAAGGGCAGCGACACCCTGGCGCCGGTCGGGCCGGGCCTGGTGACGGATTGGGACTTCCACGGCAAGACCATCCGCACGCTGGTGAACGGGCAGGTGAAGCAGGAGGCCTCGACCGACGAGATGGAGTGGGACATGCACTACCTCGTCGCCGACATCGCCCGCACGATCACGCTGGTGCCCGGTGACCTGCTGTTCTCCGGCACACCGGCCAACTCCCGGCCGGTGCAGCCCGGCGACGTGGTCGAGGTCGAGGTCGAGGGCCTCGGCCGGCTCACCAACCACATCGTCACCGGGCCCACCGCGATCCGCACCGACGTCGGCGCCCAGCCCACCGAGAGCGAGGAGGTCGTCTCGACTGCGCTCGGGGGCGACTGGGAGTACCGCGGCATCCGCACGCCGTCCAAGGACCTCTACCCGTCGACGGTGCCCGCCGAGGACTGACCACCCCTTCGCCGTGATCATGCAGTCCAGGTACGCCACCGCGGTGGCGTACCTGGACTGCATGATCACGGCGAAGGGGTGGGCGATCAGAGCTTCTGCAGGCCGGACTCTCCGTCGGCCAGTTCGTCGAACGAGGTGTGCGCGGTCTGCTGCCCCGGCACCACGAACCCGAGCACCAGGCCGACCACGAAGGTGATCCCCACGCCGTAGGCGGCGTAGACGGTCGGTGCGGGCACCTTGTAGACGGCGCCGAAGATCGCGGCCCCGGTGACCAGGATGCCCACCACGACGGCGCCGACCACCTTGGCGTAGGCGGCGTGGTCGCGCAGTCCCTTGAGGGCGCCGACGCAGAGCAGTAGGTAGATCACCGCCAGGGCCAGACCGCCGAACGAGGAGCCCCAGCTGAACATCGCGAAGTAGTGGGGGAAGCCGGGGATGGCGAACAGGCCCGTGAACTGCCGCGAGATCACGATCACGGCCGCGAAGAACACCAGGACGACGGCGCCGGCGTTGAGCGGCGTCCCGCGCCCCGACACCCTGCCGAGCACCGACGGGAAGCGGTGGTCGCGGGCCATCGCGAAGATGCCGCGCGAGGAGGCGACCGAGATGCCGATCAGCACCGCGAGCATGTCGAGGATGACCACGAGCTCGAGCAGCCGGGTGATCGCGGCGCCGCCGTAGCCACCGGCCTCCGCCGGAGCGGCCAGGCCGAACAGCGGTGCGGCGGCGTTCTCACCCATGGTGTCCAGGTTGAAGCCGTAACCGGCGATCTGGGCGTAGGTGCAGATCAGGTAGAACACGGCCACCACCGCCACCGAGGTGATCACCGCGCGAGGGATGTCGCGCTTGGGGTGCTCGGTCTCCTCGCCGAGGTTGGCCGCCGTCTCGAAGCCGGTGAACAGCAGCACCGCGTACACGATGCCGAAGGCGACGCCGGCCCAGCCGTTCGGGGCGTTGGAGGGGTTGACCGTGCTGGCGAACGCGTTGTCGCCGCCGACCTTGACGATCACGTAGAGCGAGAACAGCAGCACCGTGGCGATCGAGATCAGGGCGAGGACCAGCTGCGCCCGGGTGCTGAGGGCGACGCCGAGGAACATCACCAGGGCCACCAGGGCCAGCAGCACGATCGCCCACCCCGTCACCGGGATGCCGGTGAACTCGAACTCCGCGGCGAGCGTGTCGTGGACCGTTCCGGCGATCAGCATCAGCAGGCCGCCGCCCAGGAACATGATGCCGAGGTAGTAGAGGAAGCCGGCCGCTGCGCCCACCTTCTGGCCGAGGCCGTCGGTGACGTAGTCGTAGAGGGCGCCGGCGGCCTGGATGCGCTTCGCGTACTCGCCGACGATCCAGGCGAAGGCCAGCATGCCCCCGGAGGCCACGAGGACGGCCAGGGGGGAGGCGATGCCTGCACCGTTGCCGGTGGCGCTGATCAGGCCCACGACGAGAGGCACCAGGAAGGCGATCGAGAAGACCGGCCCCATGAAGCCGATCGACTGGGCGACGACGTCGATGATGGTGAGCTTGCGACCCGCACCCCCCAGGGACGGGGCGCCCTCGCTGCTGGTGGTACTGGCCATGCGGTCTCCTCCTCGGGCAGGCGTCCGACATATTGTTTGCATGCGAACGATCTCGGCAGATTAGCGCTGCACGTGGGCCACGTCACTACTTCCGGGCAACAAAGTTTGGACACGAATGAATTGCCGCCGGGCGGTGGGGTGCCGGGGAGGGGCCGGGCGACGGGTGGGCGCCGCGGGACAGTTGGTCGGCCCGTCGAACCGCGTCCGGGAGTCGGAATCGTCCGGCCATCTGCTGCACCATCATGGCCGCCTGCGTCGGCGGCAGGCCGGCGGAGGTGACGTACAGCGGTCGCGTCGAGCCGCCGCGCCGCACCTCGACCGCATGCGAGGCCCCGCGGAACGCGGTCTTCGCGACGCCGACCACCGGTACCCCGAACACCCGATGGGCGTGGAGTCCCAGGCCGGGGCGGCCCTCCGGATCAAGATCGACGTAGCCGTCGACGACCAGGAGGTCCAGTGGCCTGCGTTCGGCCAGTTCGGCCAGTTCGGCCAGGACCGCATCCAGTGCAGGCAGTTCCCGCCGGTACAGGGCCCCCGGCTCGTAGTCCGCGACCTCGTCCAGCCAGAGAGTGTGCTCGCGCAGTGTCGCGGCGAACTGAGGGTCGCCGGCCAGCACGGCACCGGCGCGGGCCCCGCCCGTGGCGGGATAGAACACGTCCGCCACGGCGAACCGGCCGTCGGCCGGCAGGGCGACCGCGTCGGGCCCGGGCCCGGTCACGAGCCGGCGACCGTCACCCGGTGCCCCGACCGCGAGGGGATCGCCTCCAGGAACGCCGGTTCGCCGAAACCCCTGCGGGAGAAGGCGAGCGACACCGAATCCGCCACTGTCCCGACCTGGTCCGCCTCCACCAGGGCGATGGCCGAGCCGCCGAAGCCGCCGCCGGTCATCCGGGCTCCCAGGGCGCCGGCCTCGTTCGCCGCGGTGCAGGCCAGGTCGAGCTCCGGGCAGGAGACCTCGTAGTCGTCGCGCAGCGAGGCGTGCGAGGAGTCCAGGATCGGCCCCAGATCACGGAACCGACCGGCGTCCAGCACCCCGGCGGCCTCGCGCACCCGGTCGATCTCGCTCACCACGTGCCGCACCCGGCGAACCTGCTCCCCGTCGTCCAGTCGGGCCAGCGCAGCGTCCAGCCCGGACGGCGCGAGCTCGCCCAGCCTGCGAACCCCCAGGACTCGGGCCGCAGCCTCGCAGGCGTCGCGGCGCGAGCCGTACTGCCCGTCGACCAGGGCGTGGTGCACCTTGGTGTCGATCACCAGGACGGCCAGTCGTGCCGCCGCAGCGTCGAAGGGCACCTGACGGGCGGAGAAGTCGGTGCAGTCCAGCAGGAGGACATGCCCGGCACGTGCCCGAAGCGATGCCGCCTGGTCCATCCCGCCGGTGGGAGCGCCGGCGATCTCGTTCTCGGCCCGCACGCACGCCGCAGCCAGGGTGGCCCGCCCGGCATCGGTGCCCGCCAGATCGAGGCCGAACACCTCGTCCAGCCCGAGCGCCACGGCACACTCCAGGGCGGCGGAGGAGGAGAGCCCGGCACCGATCGGAACCCCGCCGACCACGACGGCGTCGAAGCCCCGCTGCAGTCCCAGTGCCCAGGCGACCCCGGCCGCATAGCCGGCCCAGCCGCGCACCCCGCCGGGGGTGATGTCCTCCAGTCGTGCCTGCCAGGGACTTCCGCCGGCGGAGTCCAGGTGAACGCGATCGTCGTCGCGGGCAGCCAGGGCGACGCAGGTCGTGTGCGGCAGCGCCATCGGCAGGCACAGGCCACCGTTGTAGTCGACGTGCTCGCCGACCAGGTTGACCCGCCCGGGAGCAGCCCACACGCCGTCCGCCTCCCGCCCGTGGGCGGCGCGGAAGTCCTCGAGCGCCTGTGCGGCCAGCGCCGCGCTGTCCGGCAGCGGGTACCAACTCACGAGGCCACCTCGCGCAGCCGGGCGGCGATCCGCTCCGGCGTGGCGTCGTTCACCCAGGCACCCATCGCCGACTCGGACCCGGCCAGGTACTTGAGCTTCCCGGGCGCCCGAAGCACCGAGAACAGTTGCAGATGAAGACGTCCGAGGTCACGACCGGCGTGCACCGGCGCCTGGTGCCAGCCGGCGATGTAGGGCAGGGCTGCCACGCCGTCGAAGTACCGGTCGGCCCGGCGGAGCAGTTCCAGGTACACCTCGGCGAGTTCGTCCCGCTCCTCGTCGTTCAGTGCGGCCAGATCGGGCACGTCCCGATGCGGTGCCAGGTGCACCTCCACCGGCCAGCGGGCCGCAGCCGGCACGTACGCCGTCCAGTGCGACCCGGCGAGCACCACGCGGGTGCCGGCCCGCCGTTCGGCGTCCAGGACGTCGCGTAACAGGTTGCCGCCGTGGAGGTCCCGATGCAGCTGCGCCTGACGCAGCAGCGCCTCCGTGCGGGGCGTCACGAACGGGTAGGCGTAGATCTGGCCGTGCGGGTGGTGCAGAGTCACCCCGATCTCCTGCCCCCGGTTCTCGAAGCAGAACACCTGCTCCACCCCGGGCAGGGCCGACAGCTCGGCGGTCCGGTCGGCCCAGGCCTCGATCACCGTGCGGGTGCGCGCCGGCGTCAACGTGGAGAACGAGGAGGCGTGTTCCGAGGTGAAGCACACCACCTCGCACCGACCCGTGCCCGGGCGGTGGGCGAACAACTCCTCGCCGTCCATCAGCCCTGCCGTGCCCGAGGCCTGCATGGTGAGGGAGGGGAAGCGGTTCTCGAACACCACCACGTCGTAGTCGGGGGCCGGGATCTCCGAGGGGGCGACGCCGCGGCCGGTGGGGCAGAGCGGGCATTCGTCCTTGGGCGGCAGGAAGATGCGGTCGTTGCGGTGCGAGGCGATGGCCACCCATTCGCCGGTGAGCACGTCGTACCGCAGCTGTGAGCCGCCGCCGGAGGCTGTGCCGAGCGGCCGGGTGTCCGGCGTGCTCCGAGTGGCGGCGCCGGACAGGTAGGGCTCGGAATCGTCGAAGTAGAGCAACTCCCGTCCGTCGGCGAGATGGTCGACGGTCCGCCGCACGCGTCCGGCGGCGAGTTCGAGCGTCATGGCGACTCCTGGGCTGTGCCGAACGAACCAGATGAGACAGATGAATCGGGGGTGGCGGCATCGAGGTGGGGTGCTGCCTGGTGCCTGCCGGCCCCGGCCGCGGGGCGGGGGACGAGCAGCAAGCGGCCCACCCGGGCCTCCAGCACCCGACGCGCCTCGGGATCGAGGCCCTCGTCGGTGACCAGCACGTCGACCTCGTCCAGCTTGGCCATGGTGCTCAGGCCGACCACCCCCCACTTGGTGCTGTCCGCGGTGACCACGATCTGGCGGGCCGTGGCGATCAGTGCCCGGTTCGTCTCGGCCTCGACGAGGTTCGGAGTGGTGAACCCCGCCCGCTCGTCGAACCCGTGCACGCCCAGGAAGAGCCAGTCCACGTGCAGCCCGCGCAGGGTGGTGACCGCCACCGGGCCGACCAGGGCGTCGGACGGCGTCCGCTCACCACCGGTGAGCACGACGGTGAGGTCCTCGCGCCCGGTCTCGTGCAGCACCTCGGCCACGGGCAGCGAGTTGGTCACCACGGTGAGGTCGGGCACCATGCGCAGCTGCTGGGCGACCGCGTAGGTGGTGGTGCCCGCCGACACGGCGACGCAGTCGCCGGGGCGCACCAGGTCGGCTGCGGCGTGGGCGATCGCGGCCTTCTCCACGGTCTGCAGCGAGGACTTCGCCGCGAACCCCGGTTCCTCGGCGCTGCGCCCGGAGACGGCGGTCGCCCCGCCGTGCACCCTGGCCACCAGTCCCTTGCGGGCCAGGGTGGCGATGTCGCGCCGCACGGTCATGTCCGAGACGCCGAGCAGGTCGACCAGGTCGCTGACCCGCGCGCCGCCGGTCAGGCGTACCTCGTCCAGGATACGTTCCTGCCGTTGACGCGCGAGCACGGCCATCGCCTCCTCCTGGTGCGTTGCCCAGCCTGGCCCCAGGTCGTGCCGGTAGTCAACAATATCGAACATGAGTTTGTGTCCGAGCCGTCGGCATCAGTTCGGTTACGACGGCTTCAGCCCCTTGACAGGCGAGTCTCGGCCCACCAATGTGTGATGCATTGTGAGGGGTCATGTTCGATTGTGTTCGCCCCTCGTCAGCTGGTGCGTGCCAGCGTCGGCACGCCGAAGGAGGCAGGAATGTCCCGTCCCGAGTCCGAGGCCGAGTACCTGGCCCGAATGATCCCGACCTCGGTCGCTGCGACGTCCGTAGGCCGCCGCACCCTGTTCCGCGGCGCGCTCGGCGCCGGAGCGGCCCTGGGCGGCGCCACGATGCTGAGCGCCTGTGGGTCCGACAGCAGCAGCACATCCGCCTCCTCGGCGGCCTCCGCCGGGGGAGCGGCCAGCTCGGTCGGCGGCGGTGAGGTGACCTTCGGGTCCAACCAGTCCGACGAGGTGCCGAAGAAGGGCTACCAGGCGATGGCCGACGCCTACAAGGCGGCCAGCGGCACCACGGTCAAGATCAACACCGTCGAGCACAACACCTTCCAGGAGAACATCAACACCTACCTGCAGGGCAAGCCGGACGACGTGTTCACCTGGTTCGCCGGCTACCGCATGCGGTTCTTCGCCGGCAAGGGTCTCGCCGGCGACATCAGCGACGTCTGGGCCCAGCTGCAGGGCTACACCGACGGCTTCAAGACCGCCTCCACCGGCGACGACGGCAAGCAGTACTTCGTGCCCGTCTCCTACTACCCGTGGGCGGTCTTCTACCGGCCGTCGGTGTTCGAAGGAGAAGGGCTACGAGGTGCCCAAGACCCTCGACGAGCTGAAGACGCTCGGGGCGAAGATGCAGAAGGACGGCCTGGTCCCGATCGCCTTCGGCGACAAGGACGGCTGGCCGGCGATGGGCACCTTCGACATCCTCAACATGCGGATCAACGGCTACCAGTTCCACGTCGACCTGATGGCGCACAAGGCAGCCCTGGGACGACCCCAAGGTGAAGAAGGTGTTCTCCACCTGGGCCGAGCTGCTGCCGCTGCACCAGGCCGACCCGCTGGGCCGCACCTGGCAGGAGGCCGCGCAGGCGCTGCAGACCAAGAAGGCCGGCATGTACCTGCTGGGCCTGTTCGTCACCCAGCAGATGACCGCCAACCTGGACGACGTCGACTTCTTCACCTTCCCGGAGATCGACTCGGCCATCGGCTCCGACGCGCTCGACGCCCCGATCGACGGCTTCATGATGGCCAAGAAGCCCGTCGGACGAGGCACGCGCCAAGGCCCTCCTCACCTGGCTGGGCTCCAAGGACGCGGCCAACACCTTGGTCAAGAACGACCCGACCACGCTGGTCGCCAACTCCGGGGCCGACGCGTCCGGGTACACGGCGCTGCAACAAGAAGGCGGTGGAACTGGTCGGTTCGGCCAAGAACATCGCCCAGTTCCTCGACCGCGACAGCCGGCCCGACTTCGCCTCCACGGCGGTCATCCCCGGCATCCAGGCCTTCCTGAAGAACCCGAAGGACATCGACGGGGTCTGCAAGAGCCTGGAGCAGCAGGCCAAGAGCATCTTCGTCTGACCTGACCGAGAGGCGGCACCGATGACCGGCGGCACCGCAGACACACCGCTCGTCACCTCCGCTGCCACCACGGCCCCGGCGGGGACGCCCGGAAGGGCGCCCCCCGCACGGGCCGGGTCAGACGCCTGACCGGTGGTGACCTGGTCGCGGTCGTCATCATGGTGGTGGTTCCACTCATCCTCGTGCTCGGCCTTGTCTGGCTGCCGGCGCTGTCCACGGTGGCCCTGTCGTTCACCAACTGGGACGGCATCGGCGGGCTGGGCACGATCGAATGGATCGGCCTGAAGAACTACCAGAACGTGGTCACCATCTACCCGCCGTTCTGGCCCGCTCTGCGCAACAACCTGCTCTTCCTCGCCGTGCTGTTCCTGGTGGCCACGCCGTTGGGCATCTTCCTGGCCGTCCTGCTGGACAAGGACCTGCGCGGCAGCCGGCTCTACCAGACACCGCTCTACATGCCGGTGGTGCTCTCCCTGGCGCTGGTCGGCTTCATCTGGCAGTTGCAGTTCTCCCGCGACTTCGGCCTGATCAACGCGATGCTGCAGGCGGTGGGGCTGCAGGACCCAGCCAGTCCGGTGGACTGGTACGGCAACTCCGACGTCAACATCTGGGCGGTCCTGGTCGCCTCGTCGTGGCGGCATGTCGGCTACATCATGCTGCTCTACCTGGCCGGGCTGAAGGGAGTCGATCCGTCGCTGCGCGAGGCAGCCGCGGTCGACGGCGCCAGCGAGGTGAAGACCTTCTTCCGGATCGTCTTCCCGGTGCTGCGGCCGATCAACGTGATCATCATCGTGATCACCGTGATCGAGGCGCTGCGCGCCTTCGACCTGGTCTGGGTGATCAACAAGGGGCGCAACGGGCTGGAACTGATCGCGGCGCTGGTGACGCAGAACGTGATCGGCGAGGCCAGCCGGATCGGCTTCGGCTCGGCCCTGGCCACGATCATGCTGGTGATCTCGCTCGTGTTCATCGTGATCTACCTGTCCACCGTGATGCGTGAGGAGGAGCGATGACCGCCACCGCTGCCCCGGCCCGGCCGGCCACGCCGGTGCCGCAGAACCGCAAGCGGCGCCGCCCGAGCCGGATCGCGCTGCACACCTTCCTGCTCGTGGTCGCCCTGGGCTGGCTGTTCCCGCTGGCCTGGGCCGTGGTCAACGCCTTCCGCGACTACGCCTTCACCTCCGAGAACGGCTACGTGTCCTGGGGCGGGTTCACCGCCAGCAACTTCACCGACGCCTGGCGGCGGGCCAACTTCACCCAGCACTTCCTGAACTCCCTGTACGTCACCGTGCCGGCCGTGATCCTGACCCTGGTGCTGTCCTCGGGCGTGGCGTTCGTGATCGCCCGGTTCAGCTGGCGGTTCAACCTGCTGCTGCTCGGCCTGTTCACCGCGGCCAACCTGCTGCCGCAGCAGTCGCTGCTGGTGCCGCTCTACCGGCTGTCGACCCTGGTGCCGCTGCCGGCCTTCCTGAGCGACTCGGAGCTGTTCTACGACTCCTACTGGGCGCTGATCCTGGTCAACGCCGCCTTCCAGACCGGGTTCTGCACCTTCGTGCTGAGCAACTACATGAAGACCCTGCCCAAGGAGCTGTACGAGGCGGCCATGGTCGACGGCGCCAGCGTGTGGCGGCAGTACTGGCAGCTCACCCTGCCGCTGTGCCGCCCGCCGCTGGCGGCGCTGGCCACCCTCGAGGTCACCTGGATCTACAACGAGTTCTTCTGGGCCACCGTGCTGATGCGCACC
The DNA here is from genome assembly GCA_963710915.1 of uncultured Actinomycetota bacterium. Taxonomy (GTDB): domain Bacteria; phylum Actinomycetota; class Actinomycetes; order Actinomycetales; family Kineosporiaceae; genus JADJPO01. The sequence continues at coordinate 61,070 of CAVQCD010000002.1, forward strand.
GGCGACAAGTTCCCGGTGACCGCTGCCCTGAACAACCTGCGCGGTGAGTTCTTCGACGGACCTCAACCTGCTGGCGGCAGGGTCGATCATCATCGCGATCCCGACCCTGGTGGTCTTCTTCGTGCTGCAGAAGCAGTTCGTCGCCGGTCTGACCATGGGAGCCAACAAGGGATGAGCCTGCTGCTTCGCTCCGCGGGGGTCGCCGTCCTGCTCGACACCGCGGGGGAAGGGCTGCCGCGGGTCCTGCACTGGGGCCGGGACCTCGGTGATCTCGACCCGCAGGCTCGTGAGCGTCTGCTGGGGGATCTCACTCCGGCGGTGCCGCACAGCGCGCTCGACGGGCCCTGGCCGTTGACCCTGCTTCCGGGGCAGGCCGAGGGCTGGTCCGGCCGCCCGGGGCTGGCCGGCGAGCGGGACGGTGCCGTGGGCTTCCCGCGGTGGCGGACGGACGGCGTCCCAGCGGTGGTCGCCGAGCCCGACGGCGCGCAATGTCTCGAGGTGGGGGCCCGCGATGCCCGGTCCGGACTGCGGCTGCACAGCGAGCTGAGGCTGGAGGCCGACGGCCTGGTGCGGATCAGGCACACGGTGACGAACGAGGGGACGACGGCGTACCGGCTCGGCGAGCTGCTCTGCCTGCTTCCGGTGCCCGAGACCGCGTCCGAGGTGCTCGACCTGACCGGGCGCTGGTGCCGCGAGCGCGTGCCCGCAGCGCGGCCCGCTGCATTTCGGCGGCTGGACCCGGGAATCGCGCCGCGGCCGGACCGGGCACGACGCGCCGCTGCTGCTCGCCTGCGGGCACACCGGGATTCGGCTTCCGTCACGGTGAGGTCTGGGCGGTGCACGTCGCCTGGAGCGGCAACCACGTGCACCTGGCGGAGCGGATGCCCGAGGGCGCGGGTGCGCACGGCGGCGCGGTGCTCGGCGGCGGCGAGCTGCTGCTGCCCGGCGAGGTGCCCTCGCCCCGGGGGAGCGGTACACCTCCCCGTGGGTGGTCTACACCTAGTCAGCGAGAACGGGCTCGACGGCGCGAGCGCGCGGGTGCACCGCTGGCTCCGCGCCCGCCCGGGGCACCCCGGCGCGCCCCGACCGCTGGTGCTGAACACCTGGGAGGCCGTCTACTTCGACCACGACCTGGACCGGCTGACCGCGCTGGCCGAGCGCGCGGCGTCGGATCGGGGTGGAGCGGTTCGTCCTGGACGACGGCTGGTTCGGCGGCCGCCGGGACGACCGCGGCCGGGCTCGGCGACTGGTACGTCGACCGAGCAGGTCTGGCCGCAGGGCCTGCGCCCGCTCGCCGACCGGGTGCGGGCGCTGGGCATGGACTTCGGGCTGTGGTTCGAGCCGGAGATGGTCAACCTCGACTCCGACCTCGTGCGTGCGCACCCCGACTGGGTGCTCGGCCCGGGCCCCGTGGACACCGTTGATCCGCCCCCCGCCTGGCGCCATCAGTACGTGTCGAACGTGGCCGTCCCCGGGGCGTACGCCTACCTGCTGGAGCGGATCGACACCCTGGTGAAGGAGATCGGGGTGGCCTACATCAAGTGGGACCACAACCGTGACCTGCACGAGGCGGGCGTGCACGCGCAGAGCCCGCTCAGCCCTCTACCGGCTGCTCGACGAGCTGCGCGAGCGCAACCCTGCGCTGGAGATCGAGTCCTGCGCCTCCGGCGGCGGCCGGGTCGACCTGGGAGTCCTCGAGCACACCGACCGGGTGTGGGCCTCGGACACCAACGACGCCCTGGAGCGCCAGACAGATCCAGCGCTGGACGGCGCTGCTGCTGCCGCCGGAGCTGGTGGCGATCGCACGTGGGCGCGCCCGGTCTCGCACACCACGGGCAGGGTCGCCGACCTGGCGTTGCGCTGCCTGACCGCGCTGTTCGCGCACGCCGGCATCGAGTGGGACATCACGACCTGTACCGCGGACGAGCTCGCCCAGCTCGCCGGGTGGGCCGGTCTCTACAAGGAGCTGCGCGGGCTGCTGCACACCGGCGACGTGGTGCGGGTCGACCCGCACGACGTCGAGAACCCGCTCGACCCGGACACGCTGCTGCACGGCGTGGTGGCCCGTGATCGCGGCGAAGCGGTGTTCGAGTACACCCGGATCCGGACGTCGACCGCGGCCAACCCGGGCCGGTTGCGGCTGCCCGGGCTGGACCCCGATCGCCTCTACCGGGTGCGTCACCGCGACGAGGCCGGCCTCGTGCACGGCCTGGTGATCAGGCAACCGGAATGGTGGATCCGTGGCGAGGCCCTGGCCAGCGGCGCCGTGCTGGCCTCGGTCGGCCTTCCCGCACCGCTGCTCAATCCCGCCCAGGCGGCCCTGCTGCATCTGCGCTCCGACTGAGCAGGTCGCCGATCCGGGCCACGGCCTGCGGCACGGCGTCGAGCGCGGCCTGACTCATCGGGGCACCGAGGGCGATCGTGGCCACCTCGATGCCCACCAGGACCACGCGCCGAGGCAACCTGCCGAGCGCCCGGGAGAGCTCCACCGCGGTGGCCACCCCGAAGCCGTGCGTGCCGCCGCGCCCGGCCGCCGCCCAGGCGCTCTGCGGCAGCCGTTCGCCGTCCGCGCCGGTCTCGACGATCACCAGCTCGCCCGCCCGCCGCCCGGACATCACCGCATCGACGACGATCGCCAGGTCGGACTCCGACCACAACTGCACCAGGGAGGTCGGATCCTCATGCACGACGACCCTGATCCCCGGCGCCGCGAGTGCCGCGACCGACCAGGCCACGGCCGGCCCGACGGCGTCGTCGCCGCGGTCGGGGCTGCCGACCCCGACCACCAGGACGCCGGACCGGGGGCCGGTCACGACCGGTGCACCCGCAGGTCCAGGAAGTGCGTGGCGCAGGAGATGCACGGGTCGTAGTTGCGGATCGCCTGTTCGCAGCGGTGAGTCAGTGCCTCGTGATCCAGTGCCACCCAGGCCTGTGCGACGGCGCGCAGGTCGGCCTCGATGCTCAGCTGGTTCTGCGAGGTCGGGGGCACGATCTGTGCGTCCTGGATGATCCCGGCGTCGTCCAGCCGGTAGCGGTGGAAGATGGTGCCCCGCGGAGCCTCGCTCGCCCCGCACCCCTCACCGGCCCGTGCCGGCACCGGGACCGAGGCCACCGGCGAGCCGGTCCAGGCGTCGATGATCGCCAGCGCCTCCTCGAACGCGTACGCCAGCTCCACCGCCCGCACCACGATGGAGCGGAACGGGTTGCGGCAGGTCTCACCCAGCCCGGCGGCGAGCGCAGCCTCCTGGCAGGCCGGGGTCAACCGGTCGAAGTTGAGGCTGTACCGGGCCAGCGGGCCGACCACGTACGGCGCACCGTCGAGGGTGGCGTGCAACGCGTTCGAGTGCGCCACGTGCTGCTCGCGGATGTGCTCGCCGAAGTCCTCGACGGCGAAGGCGAGCCCGGTCGAGGTCACCACGCTGCCCGACTCGATGGCGTAGCCCTGCTCCGACCGCAGGGCGAGATAGGTGTGCGGCTGCTCGAACTCGGGGACGTCGAATCCCGACACCAGGGCGATGGTCTCCCAGGCGTCCTGGAGCCCTGCCTCGAGGGTGGGCCGCAGCGCGGCGAGCTCGGCCCGGGTGGGCATCCGGTAGAAGCCGCCGAGCTTGACGTTCACCGGGTGCACGGCACGCCCACCGACCGCTGTCATCAGCGCGTTGCCGGCCTGCTTGAGGCGCAGTCCGCGCTCGACCACCTCACGGTGGTCTGCGGCCATCGCGATCGCGCTGTCGTACCCCAGGAAGTCCGGCGCGTGCAGCAGGTAGATGTGCAGCGCGTGGCTCTCGATCCACTCCCCGCAGTAGAGCAGGCGGCGCATGGTGCGGATCGGGTCGGGCACGGCCACCCCGCAGATGCTCTCCAGCGCCCAGCAGGCCGCGGTCTGGTAGGCGACCGGACAGATGCCGCAGATCCGGGCGGTGATGTCCGGCGGCTCCGTCCACGCCCTGCCGCGCAGGAACGCCTCGAAGAAGCGCGGCGGCTCGAAGATGTTCAGCTGCACCGAGGTCACCACGCCGTCGTGGATCTCCAGGTGCATCCCGCCCTCGCCCTCGACCCGGGCCAGCATGCCGACCTGCAGCACCCGGCTCCCGTCACCGGTCGTGGGCGTCACCACGTGCGTCATGGCCCTACCACCTCCGTCCGCTCAGGCTCCTGGGCCAGGCGGGCGCTCTCGGCGCGGAACACCTCGGCGCCGGCGTTGAAGGTGCGGTACACCCGCACCGCGTCGTCGCGGCTCAGCCCGAGGGCGAGCAGCCGGTCGGTCAGGGCGGGAGCGTTGGCGCTGTCCTGCGGCCCGAAGCAGCCGTAGCAGCCGCGGGCCACCGAGGGGCACAGGGCGCCGCAGCCGGCCTGTGTCACCGGGCCCAGGCAGGGCGTCCCCTGCGCGACGGCGACGCACACCGCGCCCCGCCGCTTGCACTCCACGCAGACGCTGTAGGTGGGGATCCGGGCCTTGCGGCCCTGCACCGCCGAGGCGAGCAGCTCGACCAGCTGACCCTTGTCGATCGGGCAGCCATGCAGTTCGCCGTCCACCCGCACGTGCGCCGAGATCGGGGTGGAGCGGTCCAGCGTGCTGAGGTACTCGGGGTGGGCGTAGACGATCGCGCGGTACTGCGCGACGTCCGCCAGGTTGCGCAGCGCCTGGATCCCGCCGGACGTCGCACACGCGCCGATCGTCACCAGCACCCGGGAGTCCTGGCGGATCTGGGTGATCCGTTCGGCGTCCTCGGGGGTGGTGATCGAGCCCTCGACCAGGGACAGGTCGTAGGGGCCGGCGACCACCGCCCGGGTCGCCTCCGGGAAGTAGGCGATCCGGACCGCGCCGGCCAGCGCGAGCAGTTCCTCCTCGCAGTTCAGCAGGGTCAGCTGGCAGCCGTCGCAGGAGGCGAACTTCCACACCGCCAGGCTGGGCCGGTCATCGGTGCCGGTGGTCGTCATCAGAGCTCCCAGCGCAGCAAGAGCGGGGCGAGCCGCTCGTAGTCCAGGACCGGGCCGTCGACGCAGACGAACAGCTCGCGCAGCTGGCAGTGCCCACACAGTCCCACGCCGCACTTCATGTTCCGCTCCATCGAGAGCCGGATCCGTGCGGCCGGCACTCCGCGGTCGCGCAGGGCCAGTGCCGCCGAGCGCATCATCACCTCGGGGCCGCAGGCCAGCGCCAGGGTGTGCGCCGGGTCGAACCCCGCCCGCGGGATCAGCTGGGTGACCAGACCGACCCGGCCGGTCCACCCCTCCGGCCCGTTGTCGACGGTGATCTCGACGGTGACATCGGCCTCCGCGGCCCACGCCCGCAGTTCGTCGCCGAAGAGCACGTCCTGCGGGGTGCGGGCGCCGTAGAGCAGCACCACGTTGCCGAAGTCGCCCCGGCGGGCGAGCAGTTCGAGCATGGCAGGGCGCAGCGGGGCCAGGCCGATCCCGCCGACCACGAACACCACGTCGCCGCCGGCTCCGTCACCGACCTGCCACCCGGTGCCGAACGGCCCGCGGACGCCGACGATCGTGCCCGGCGCTGCAGCGACCAGCGAAGCGGTCACCGCTCCGACGTTGCGGATGGTGTGCTCCAGCAGGCCCTCGGCGCACGGGTCGCCGCTGACCGAGATCGGTACCTCGCCCACCCCGAAGGAGTGCAGCATGGTGAACTGCCCGGGCCGGAAGTACAGGGGTTCGCCGTCCGTGGGCTCCAGTTCCAGGGTCGCCGTGTCCCGCGTGTCCCAGCGGGTGCGCACCACCCGGAACAGCCTGGGGCGCATCGGATCCGCCGGTGAAGGGGACACTGTCCGGCCGGCAGCGGAGGAGGCGGTGGTGGTCATGGTGACGTTCCGCCGTAGAGGTCGACCAACCGCACTCGTGCAGCATGCAGGCGATGCATCATCACCTCGTTGACCCGGCGCATCAGCAGAAAGCCGACGATGGGGTCCTCCTCACAGGCCCGTCGCAGGCAGTCGGCGTCGAAGGCGACCGCCGTGGTCAGCCGCGACGCGCGGGCGTCGAAGGCCCACCGGTAGGGCGGGACCAGCCAGGACCAGCCCAGCGCACCGCCGTCGTCGACGGTGTCCAGGATCACCGCTCCGCCGGCCGGCAGATGCATCTGGACGGCGACCCGTCCGTGCCGGATCAGGTAGAAGGCGTCGGCGTGGTCGCCCTCGGTGAAGATCGTCTCGTTCTCGGCGTAGGTGGCATCGGTGGCGCAGGACGCCAACTGGTCGACGACCGGCGGCGCGAAGCCGGCGAAGAACGGGTGGTCGTGCAGAAAGCTCGGGATGGACCTCATCGGCGTTCCTCCTGCGGATCGGTGGCGGGGGACAGCCGGCGCAGTGCGGCGGCCTCGACGGTGAGGTCGATCCCGGCCGGGCACCAGGTGATGCAGCGGCCGCAGCCCACGCATCCGCTGGAGCCGAACTGGTCCTGCCACGAGGCGAGCTTGTGAGTGATCCACTGCCGGTAGCGCGAACGCACCGACTCCCGCACGCTGCCGCCGTGGATGTAGGAGTACTCCCGCGAGAAGCAGGAGTCCCAGACCCGGTGCCGCTCGGCCTGGGCACCGGACAGGTCGGTCGCGTCGGTCACCGAGGTGCAGAAGCAGGTGGGGCAGACCAAGGTGCAGTTGGTGCAGGCCAGGCAGCGTTCGGCTACCCGGTCCCAGAGCGAGGATTTGGCGTGGGTGTACAGCACGTCCTTCAACTCGTCCGTGTCCAGGTCCCGGCCCATCCGTCCGGTCGCCTCGGCGGTGACCCGCTGTGCCGCGGTGACGTCCTCCGCCCCGGCCGGGCGGGCACCGGCGGCCTGCAGCAGCTCGGCCCCGCGGGCGGTGCCGGCCCGGGCCACGAAGCGGTGCACCCCGTCGGCGTAGAGCTCGGTCAGGGCGATGTCGTAGCCCTGCCCGGGGGCGGGGCCGGTACCCATCGAGGCGCAGAAGCACGTGCCGGCCGGGTCGGTGCAGGTCACCGCGACGATCAGGCAGTCGGCCCGGGCAGCGGCGTAGTGCACGTCGGTGGCGAACCGTTCCAGCAGGATGCGGTCGTGCAGGGCGATCGCCTGCAGGTCGCAGGATCGCAGCCCGAGCAGGGCGTAGGGCGGGCCGGGGCGGGCGGGCGCGGGATCCTCGATCACCGGGCCGTCAGGGCTGTGCCGGCTGCGCCAGAGCAGCTGGTCGGCGGGGAACAGCACCGGCTTGGCCGACTGGGCGCCTGCCGCGTAGCCGAACAGGGCGTCGTCCGTGCGTGCGGTCAGCCGGTAGTGGGCGGGGCCCTGCTCGTCGCCCACGCCGGCCGGCAGGTCAGCCAGGGAGGTGATCGGTGCGTAGCCGATCGCGCCGTCCTGCGCGGTCGGACCGAGCACGGTGAAACCGCGCTCGGTCAGGAGATCGATCAAGGACTGCAGACCGTCGAGACCGAGCGTGAGGTCGAGAATGGGACTGTCGCCGACCATGGCAGGCCTCCGTCGAGTGCACTCTCACGCTAGTCACGCGCGGCCTGCGCGACAGGGACGCAGGTCATGAGCTGGCCCACATTCACCGGCGCCCCGGCAGGACCCCCGATGGGCATTCGGGGGGTGCAGCACCTGTCAGAATGGCGGGCATGTCGCCAACGCACCGGCCGAGGCTGTTCTCGGGGATGCAGCCCACTGCCGACTCGATCCATCTGGGCAACTACCTCGGGGCCCTGGTCCAGTGGGTGGCGCTGCAGGAGACCCACGAGACCTACTACTGCGTCGTCGACCAGCACGCGATCACGGTCGAGCAGGACCCGGAGGTGCTGCGCCGCCGGGTGCGGGCCACTGCTGCCCAGTTCCTCGCCGCCGGCGTCGACCCGGAGCGATCGGTCCTCTTCGTGCAGAGCCACGCCCCCGAGCACTCCCAGCTGGCCTGGGTGCTGCAGTGCCTGACCGGGTTCGGCGAGGCCAGCCGGATGACCCAGTTCAAGGACAAGTCGAACCGCGAGGGCGCCGAGCGGGCCAGCGTCGGGCTGTTCACCTACCCGATCCTGCAGGCCGCCGACATCCTGCTCTACGACGCGGCCGTGGTGCCCGTCGGGGAGGACCAGCGCCAGCATCTGGAGCTGACCCGCGACCTGGCCCAGCGGTTCAACTCCCGGTTCGGGGAGACCTTTGTGGTGCCCGAGCCGCACATCGTCAAGGCCACGGCACGGATCCTGGATCTGCAGCGGCCGGAGAAGCAGATGAGCAAGAGCCTGGGCGGCAGCGGCTGCCTGTTCCTGCTGGACGAGCCCGCGGCCGGGGTGAAGAAGATCAAGTCGGCGGTCACCGACACCGGGCGTGAGGTGGTCTTCGACCCGGAGAACAAGCCCGGGGTCTCCAACCTGCTCACCATCCTCTCCGCCCTGACGTCGACCCCGGTCGAGACCCTGGAGAAGCGGTTCGAGGGGTCGGGCTACGGCGATCTGAAGAAGGAGGTGGCCGAGGTCTACAGCGACTTCGCCACCGGATTCCGGGTCCGGGCGCAGGGGTGGCTGGCCGACCCGGCCGCGCTGGACGCCGTGCTGGACGCCGGCGCGGTACGGGCTCGCCAGAGCGCCTCCGTGCGCCTGGCCGAGGTGTATCGGCGGGTCGGGTTCGCGTGAGCGTGCCCGCACTGCCTGACCCGGCAGCAGCCGAGGGGCTGGTGCTCGGAGTGGTGATCGATGTGCCCGAGCCGGCGGCGGGCGAACTGCGCGCCCGTCGCGAGCAGATCGGCGACCCGCAGGCCGAGGCGATCCCCGCCCACGTCACCCTGCTGCCGCCGACCGCCGTCGACCGGGCCCAGGTGCGCGGGGTGGAGCGTCACCTGGACAAGGTGGCCGCGGCCCTGGCCCCGTTCGAGGTGCGCCTGGACGGCGTGGGCACCTTCCGGCCCACCTCGCCGGTGGTCTACGTCCGGGTCGCCGACGGCGGGGACGGCTTCGACGAGGCGCAGCGCGCCGTCCGCACCGGACCTCTGGCCCGCGATCTGTACTTCCCATTCCACCCCCACGTGACCGTGGCGCACAAGCTGGACGACGCGGCGCTGGACCGGGCGATGAACCTCCTCGACGGCTACCGCTGCGCGTTCGTGGTCGAGGAGTTCGTGCTCTACGAGCAGAGGCCGGACGGCGCCTGGCGGCCGCGACGCCGATACGCCTTCGGCGGCGGCCGCTGAGCCGCATGGGCGACCTGCTGGCTCGCGCCCAGGCGAGCAAACCCTGGCGGGCGTGGAACCGCTACGGCGCCGCGCGGGGCAACGTGCTGGCCGGCGGGATCGCCTACGTGGCGTTCTTCTCCGTGTTCCCGGCGCTGGCCCTGGGCTTCACCGTGTTCGGGCTGGTGGTCGGCGGGCGGGTCGAGGTGCAGGAGCGCGTGGCGACCTACGTCAACGACGCCTTCGGATCAACCCTGATCGGCCTTCCCGGTGATGATGCGTTCGTCTCGATCGACCAGCTGGTCCAGGGCGATCTGTTGACCGTCACCGGGGCGCTCGGGGTCGGTCTGTTGCTGTTCTCCGGGCTTGGCTGGGTGGATGCGATGCGGCAGGGGATCCGCGCCATGTTCACCCTGCCGGACGAGGGCAACCCGGTGCTGCGCAAGCTGATGGACCTGGCGGTGCTGGCGCTCGTCGGCCTGGGCGTGCTGGCCTCGGTGATCGTCACGGTGGCCCTGTCGGCGGCCACCGGCGCGGTGCTGACCTGGCTGGGAGTGGCCAGCACCCCGGGTCAGGTGGCGGTGCAGATCCTGGTGGAGTTGGCCGTGCTGGCGCTCGACATCGTGCTGTTCCTGCTCTTCTTCCGGGTGCTGGCCCAGGTGAAGCAGCCCTGGGGCGACCTGCTCGGCGGAGCCGTGATCGGTGCGGTGGGGCTGCACGTCCTGAAGCTCTCCGGCGGACTGCTGCTGCGCACGGCGTCGGGCAACAGGTTCCTGGCCAGTGCCGCGATCGTGGTCGGCCTGCTGCTCTGGTTCAACCTGATCGGGCGGATCACCCTACTCGCCGCCGCGTGGGCGGCGACCACCGTGGCAGATCGCGACCAGCGCCTGGCTGTCGCTGCGGCGGGCTCGCAGCCAGGGGTCGCCGAGCCGGCGTCGGACCGCCGGGGCGACCTCGTGCCCGGCTACGGCCAGCGGGCGGTCGACCGCACCACGCTTGCTGCCGGGGCCGTCCTCGGGGCGGTGCTGGGGGTGGCGCTCGGTGGGCTCACACGAAGCGTCCGGCTCCTCGCCGGCGCCGCTCGGCGTCGTTCCGACGATGACTGACCAGCCGGCGCAGTGCCACTCCGCCGAGGGCACCCACCGCGGTGGCTCCACCGAGCCAGGCCCACGGCCACTGCCCGGAGCCGCCGCGGCCCGGCGCGCCTGAGACCGGCTGCGCCGCAGTCGTTCCCGCGGTCGCAGTGGGGCCGGCCACGGTCGGGGCCAGGCTCGGCGACGCGGTGACCGGGGCTGCATTGAGCGTGCCGATCGGTCGGGCTGAGGCGCCGCCGGCGAAGGCCCAGTCGAGCAGGGCCGCGGTGGCCCGCCAGGTATTGGTGTCCGCGCGCAGCAGAGTGACGATGTAGGTGCGCCCGCCGCGGGTGGCGGTGCCGATGAAGCTGCCGCCGGCGGTCGATGTCCAGCCGTTCTTCAGCCCGGTGGCCCCGGGGTAGTTGAACAGCAGGCGGTTGTGGTTCTGGATCTGATAGCTCCTCCGATCGCTGCGGCGCAGGGCCGTGCCGGCGGCGGGGAAGGTGTAGCTGCGGGTGGTGGCCAACGTGGTGATCCGCCGGTCGGCCAGTGCAGCCCGGGCGAACAGCGCCAGGTCGTAGGCGCTGGAGACCTGGCCCGGGGCGTCGAGCCCTGAGGTGTTCACCACCTGGGTGTCGGCCGCGCCGAGGGCGTGGGCCTTGCGCTGCAACGTGTCTGCGGCTTCCTGCTGGCCGCCGGCCAGCTCGGCCAGGGCGTAGGCGCAGTCGTTGGCGCTGCTGAGCAGCAGCCCGTGCCACAGGTCGTCGGCGGTGTAGCGCGAGCCGGCGACCAGTCCCGCACGGGTGCCGTCGACGGCGGCGTCGGCGGCGGTCGCCGTATGGACGCGGGTCGGCGGAACGACGTCGAGCAGGGCCAGCGCGGTGAGCACCTTCAGTGTGCTGGCCGGGGCCAGGGGCAGGTGGGCGTTGCAGGAGGCGATCACGTCACCGGTGGTCGCGTCGGCGACCAGCCATGCGGTGGCCCGCAGCGGCGGCGGCGGTGTGGCGGCGCCGGTCTGGTCGACCTGGCGGCCCGGGCCGGCCAGGGCGTCACCACCCACCGAGGACGCGGGCGAGGGCAGCGGCTGGGCGGGCAGGGTGGTTCCGGCGAACGGGAACAGGTCGGTGGCGCACTCAGGCGGGGGTGGAGGCGGCGAGGGGCTCGGCGTCGGGGCGAGCAGAGCGTGACCGGCGAGCAGAGCGTGACCGGCGATCAGCGCAGCGCCGATCGCCCGCCCGCGGACACCCCTGATCCCCACCCGAGCGATCGTCCCACGCGCTCGGCGCCGTGAGGTTGTGGAGGGTTGGTACACGCAGACGGTGCAGAACCCACCCCCTTCGCGGGGATACTGCCTCCAGGGCGAGGGAGAGGGATCGGGTGAGCAGGCAGGGGCACAGTTCCGGGCGGGGGCGCAGGAGCCGACTGCTGTTCCTCGGAGGGATCGTCGGGATCGGTCTGGCCGCGTGCTCACCGGCCACCGAGGGCGCCGTGGGCATCACCCGGGGAGCGGACGGACGGCTCGTGGCCGTGGTGGAGAGCTGTTCGAAGCCGATCGACTCGCTGGTGATCAGCCGGGTGGACACCCCCGGCTACGTCGGCCAGTGGTCGCCGGTGTCCACGGCGTCGGGGCGCGCCGAGGTCTCGCTGCAGGGTGCCTCGCCGGGCTGGCGGACAGTGGTTCCGCCGGCGGAGTTCGAACCCACTCAGACCTACAAGATCGTGGCCGGTGCCACGTCGGCCGACACCACCTACCGGACGCGGCCGCTCTTCTTCCGCCGTGACGACCTGGCCGGCGTCTCCCCGGGGCTGGTGCTGGTGGGCGCCCCTGGCTCCGAGGACGATCCGCAGCGGCTGGTGGCGGTGGGGGAGTTCGCCGGCTCCGCCTGCTGAGGAGCGCATCTGGTGATGGCCGGGACGGCCGGCTGGGCATCGGGTACCGTCCGAGGTGATGAGTGACGTCCTGTCTGGTTTTCATGCCATCGTCCCCGCGGGGGGTGCGGGCACCCGGCTCTGGCCGTTGTCCCGTTCGGGTCGTCCCAAGTTCCTGCTCGACCTCACCGGGTCGGGTCGCACCCTGATCCAGCAGACTCACGACCGGTTGGCGCCGATCGCGGAGTCGGTGATGGTGGTGACCGGGGTGGCGCACGCCGATGCCGTCGCCGCTCAGCTGCCTGACCTCGCCCCGGCCGACCTGCTGGCCGAGCCCTCCCCGCGGGACTCGACCGCCGCGATCGGACTGGCTGCGGCGATCCTGGCCGAGCGGTTCCCCGGTGCGGTGGTGGGCTCGTTCGCGGCCGACCACGTGATCCGCGACGTGCCGGCCTTCCACGCCGCGGTGGTCCAGGCGGTCGCCGTGGCCCGGGCCGGTCTGGTGGTGACGATCGGCATCGCGCCGACCGCGCCGTCCACCGCCTTCGGCTACATCCGCCCCGGCGCCGTGCTCGAGATCGGCGGGGCGCCGTCCGCCCGGCGGGTCGAGCGGTTCGTCGAGAAGCCGGACGCCGCCACCGCCGCGCGCTACGTCGAGCAGGGTTATCGCTGGAACGCGGGCATGTTCGTGGCCCGGGCCGACGTGCTGCTGGCCGAGCTGGCCGTGCACCGCCCCGAGCTGCACAAGGGCCTGATCCGGATCGCCGCCGCGTGGGACGCGCCCGAGCGGGCCGAGGTGCTGGCCGAGGTGTGGCCCGGCCTGGAGAAGGTGGCCATCGACTACGCGGTGGCCGAGCCCGCGGCCGACGCCGGGCGGGTGGCCGTGGTGCCCGCCGACCTCGGGTGGGACGACATCGGCGATTTCGCCTCCCTGGCGACGTTGCTCTCCACCGACAGCGCCGATGGCGACACCCCGGACGACGACGGCCTGCAGGTGCTCGGATCCCGCGCGCAGGTGCTCACCGTCGACGCCCACGGGCTGGTCGTGCCCGGCTCGGGCCGCACGGTCGCCGTGCTCGGCCTGGATGACGTGGTGGTGGTGGACACCCCCGACGCCGTGCTGGTCACCACCCGGGCCCGCGCCCAGGACGTGAAGTCCCTGGTGGCCCAGCTGCAGGCCGGCGCCCGCCTGGACCTGCTGTAGATCCGGCCTACGATTCGGCCGGGCTACAGGATGCGGAAACCTTCGGTGGCGGCAGCAACGCAGAGTTGCCTGTCGAACGCCGCGAACGTGTGGCATTGCGGTGCGCTCTGCCGGACCGCCAGGGCGCTGGAGAGCTGCACGGCGTCGTAGGCCCGCAGGCTGTGCCGTGCCGCAAGTCCGGCGGCCGCACCGAGCAGATCGTCGTCCACGCCGACGGCTACGAACCGTTCCGCCTGGTCCTCCTCGCCGTAGTAGTCGGCCTCGAACTCCTCCACGAGCACCTGTGCCGACGCTGCGTCCAGCTCGCCGGTGCGCACCTTGCGCCAGATCGCCGCGGGCACCTCGACCCGGGCCAGCGCGGACACCACCAGCACTCCCAGGTTCCGCACGACGTCCGAGCCGGACTCGTCGGCGTACAGCTTCACCAGGGCCGAGGAGTCGGCGAAGGCGGTCATGTCCGGTCGCGGGAGACCACGTCCGACAGGGGGGTGCCGCGGCCGGCGGCCGCGCGGGCGGCGGCTACCCGTGCGGGCGACGGACGACGCCGCGGCGTGCCCGGTGTGGCCAACAGTCCGACCTGGGCCAAGCGTTCGCGGAGGACGGCGGCTTCATCCCCGGCCAGGTCGGGGTTGGTCGCGGCATCCAGCAGTCGGGTGATGTAGTCGTTCATACTGCGCCCGTGCACTCGGGCCGCGACTCGCACGCGCTCGACCAACTCGTCGTCCGCCCGGATCGTCAGTTGTGCCATGCCTCAAGGCTACGCGCCTGCAGGCACGACTGCATTCGTGCCTGCATGGTCGGCCCCGCCGAAGTGGCGGGTTGTGACCGGTCCCACCTGTGGTCCCGGGTACTCCTGCCGTGGCGTCGGTAGCCTCGTGCGCAGGTCACCCATGCGCGCAGCCAGGAGGCAACGATGAGCGGGGAAGCAGCCGGCACGTCGACGAGCCGGACCGAGTCGGGTCTGCCGATCAAGCCGCTCTACGGCCCGGAGGACCTGGACGGGTTCGACCCGGAGGCCGCGCTCGGCACTCCCGGCAAGTACCCGTACACCCGCGGCCCCTACCCCTCGATGTACACCGGTCGGCCGTGGACCATGCGCCAGTACGCCGGCTTCGGCAACGCCCGCGAGTCCAACGCCCGCTACCACCAGCTGGTCAACGCCGGCACCGGCGGCCTGAGCGTGGCCTTCGACCTGCCGACCCAGATGGGCTACGACTCCGACGACCCGATGGTCGCCGGCGAAGTGGGCAAGGTCGGGGTGGCGATCGACTCTCTCGACGACATGCTCACCCTGTTCGGCGGCCTCCCGCTGGACACCGTGTCGACCTCGATGACGATCAACGCGCCGGCCGCCGTCCTGCTGCTGATGTACCAGCTGGCCGCCGAGGAGCAGGGCGTCGACGCCAGCAAGCTGGCCGGCACGATCCAGAACGACGTGCTCAAGGAGTACATCGCCCGCGGCACCTACATCTTCCCGCCGAAGGCCTCGCTGCGCCTGATCAGCGACATCTTCGCCTACTGCCGCACCGAGATGCCGCGCTGGAACACCATCTCGATCTCGGGCTATCACATGGCCGAGGCGGGGGCCACGCCGGCGCAGGAGATCGCGTTCACCCTGGCCAACGCCAAGGAGTACGTGCGCGCTGCGCAGGCGGTCGGCCTGGGCATCGACGACATCGGCCCCCGGCTGTCGTTCTTCTTCGTGGCCCGCACCACACTGCTGGAGGAGATCGCCAAGTTCCGTGCCGCACGCCGGGTCTGGGCCCGGATCGTCAAGGAGGAGTTCGGCTCCACCAACCCGAAGAGCCAGATGCTGCGCTTCCACACCCAGACCGCCGGGGTGCAGCTGACCGCGCAGCAGCCCGAGGTCAACCTGGTCCGGGTTGCGCTGCAAGGGCTCGGTGCCGTGCTGGGCGGCACACAGAGCCTGCACACCAACTCCTACGACGAGGCGATCGCGCTGCCCACCGAGAAGGCGGCGCGGCTGGCCCTGCGCACCCAGCAGGTGATCGCCTACGAGACCGACGTCTGCAAGACAGTCGACCCGTTCGCCGGCTCGTACGTGATCGAGGCGCTGACCGACGAGCTCGAGGAGGCGATCGTCGACCTGATCAACCAGGTCGAGGAGCGCGGCGGTGCGGTGGCGGCGATCGAGCAGGGATTCCAGAAGAGCGAGATCGAGCGCTCGGCATACTCCGTGGCGCAGGAGATCGACTCCGGCGAGCGGGCAGTCATCGGCGTCAACAAGTTCACCATCGAGGACGACGAGCCGTACGAGCCGCTGCGGGTCGACCCGTCGATCGAGGCCGAGCAGCGCGCGTCGCTGGCCCGGATCCGTGCCGAGCGGGACAGCGCGGCGGTCGAGGCGGCTCTGGTCGAGATGAAGGCGGCGGCGGTCGGCACCGACAACATCCTGGTGCCGATGAAGAAGGCGCTCGCGGCCCGGGCCACCATCGGTGAGGTCAGCAACGCCCTGCGCGACGTCTGGGGCACCTATACCCCGCACGACAACTTCTGACCCCACCCACCCACCTCGCCCCACCGACCCATCTCCAGATCGCCGTGTGTCATGGCGGATCCCCCCGTGTAGCGGGTGGCGACCCATGAATGACGCTGATCATGAGGTGGGTAGGTGGGTAGGTGGGGGGTGGGCTCGGCCGAACGTCCGATGAGTGACCTCGCGAGGTCCCCGGTGCCAACGAGGCGTGACGGCTAGGCTTGAGCTCTTGTGAAGCGTCCATCCTTGTCCTCCCTGATCGCGCCGCTCACCGACGAGCTGGTGGCGTTCCGACGCGACCTGCACGCCCACCCCGAGGTCGGCCACAGCGAGTACCGCACCACGCAGCGGATCGCCGAGCGGCTGACCCGCGCCGGCCTGGAGCCGCAGCTCCTGCCGGGCACCGGCCTGGTCTGCGACGTGGGGGATCCCGCCCGGCGCATGATCGCGCTGCGGGCCGACATCGACGCGCTGCCGCTGCTGGAGGAGACCGGCCTGGACTTCGCGTCCACGATCGACGGGGTCTGCCACGCCTGCGGCCACGACGTGCACACCACCGCGCTGGTCGGGGCGGCCCTGGTGCTGGCCGGGCTGGACGCCGCCGACGCACTCCCGGGCCGGGTGCGGCTGATCTTCCAGCCGGCCGAGGAGGTCAACCCCGGCGGTGCGCTGACCGTGATCGCGAACGGCGGCCTGGACGACGTCGAGCGGGCCTACGCGCTGCACTGTGACCCCAGCCGCGACGTCGGCGTGGTGGGCATCCGCGGCGGACCGATCACCTCCGCGTCCGACTCCGTCGTGGTGCGTCTGGACGGCGCCGGCGGGCACACCTCGCGCCCGCACGTCACCCAGGACCTGGTCTTCGCGCTGGCGCAGGTGGTCACCCAGGTGCCCGCCATCCTCAGCCGTCGGCTCGACCCGCGCTCCGGTGTGGCCATGGTCTGGGGCCGGATCAAGGCCGGCGGCGCCCCGAACGCCATCCCGCGCAGCGGCGAGGTGGCCGGAACCCTGCGCTGCCTCGACGCCGCCGTCTGGGCCCGGGCCGGCTCGCTGGTCACCGACGTGGTGCACGACGTCGTCCGCCCCTACGGCCTGAGGGCCGAGGTGACCCACACCCGGGGTGTGCCTCCGACGGTGAACGACGCGGACGCCGTGCTGCTCGTCGAGGACGCCGTGCAGGCGGAGCTGGGCGAGGGCAGCGTGGTGCTGGCCGAGCAGAGTCTGGGCGGGGAGGACTTCGCCTGGATGCTGGAGAAGGTGCCCGGAGCGATGATGCGCCTGGGCACCCGCACGCCCGGCGGGCGCACCTACGACCTGCACCAGGGCGATCTGGTGGTGGACGAGCGTGCGATCACCGTCGGTACGCGGGTTCTGACCGCGATCGCCCTGCGTGATCTTGATCGCGGACACTGAGTCACCGCTCGTCGAGGGATGTGCCTCGGATCACGGTTCGGACACCACCGGCCTGAGGGCACTGCCGGGTGCCTCGTGGGGCGATAGTGTGCCGAGTCAACGGCCCCGTGCCCGACCGGGCACGATCTTCATGGGGCAACGAGAAACGAAGGAGACACCCTTGCGCCGGGTGACCAGTCTTGTCGCGGTAGCTGCCGTGGCGACCATGGCTCTCGCTGCCTGCGGCAGCGATTCGAGCACCTCTAGCACCACTCCCTCCGGTTCGGCCGCGGCCAGCAGCGCTGCGGGCGGCGGCGAGAAGATCAAGGTCGGTCTCGCCTACGACATCGGTGGGCGTGGCGACAAGTCGTTCAACGACTCCGCGGCCGCAGGCCTGGACAAGGCCAAGACCGACCTCGGCGTCGAGGCCAAGGCGAGCTCAGGCCAGCCAGGGTGAGACGGACGCCGACAAGGAGGCCCGCCTGAAGCTGCTGGCCCAGGGCGGCTACAACCCGGTCATCGCGGTCGGCTTCCTCTACGGCACGTCGATGAAGAAGGTCGCCGCCGCCTACCCGAAGACCCAGTTCGCGATCATCGACTCTGTCGTCGACGGTGCGCCCAACGTGACCGGCCTGACCTTCGCCGAGCACGAGGGCTCCTTCCTGGTCGGCGCCGCCGCCGCGCTGAAGAGCAAGACCGGCAACGTCGGCTTCGTCGGCGGCTGCCTGATCCCGCTGCTGCAGAAGTTCGAGGCCGGCTTCACCGCGGGCGCCAAGTCGGTCAAGGCCGACATCAAGGTCCAGGTCAAGTACCTGTCCAACCCGCCGGACTGCAAGGGCTTCAACGACCCGGCCGCCGGCGACCGAGACCGCGAACGGCATGTACGACGCCGGCGCCGACGTCATCTTCGCCGCTGCCGGTGGTTCCGGCACCGGCGTCTTCCAGTCGGCCAAGGCCAAGGGCAAGCTGGCCATCGGCGTCGACAGCGACCAGTACGAGAGCGCTGCGGCCGACCTGAAGCCGGTCATCCTGACCTCGATGCTCAAGCGGGTCGACGTCGCCGTCTTCGACTTCGTCAAGGCCCAGCAGAGCGGCACCCCGCTCACCGGCGTCCAGGTCTTCGACCTGAAGAAGGACGGCGTGGGCTACTCCACCTCCGGTGGCAAGGTCGACGACATCAAGGCCCAGCTCGAGGAGATCAAGGGCAAGATCGTCGCCGGTACGGTTCCGGTGCCCGACAAGCCCGCCGCCTGATCACACGCACGCATCTTCGCCTGACCTGATCAGGTAAGACAGTCCGGACGGGCCCGGGGGACGCTAGCGTTCCCCGGGCCCGTCCGCTGTCATCGCCATCCGTCCCGAACGGCCCTGTCCCGCCGAGGAGGATCCCATGTCGTCGACGTCCGCCGAGCCGGCCGCACCCAGCCGCCCGCCCGCGGTCCGGTTGCAGGGGATCACCAAGCGCTTCCCCGGGGTGGTGGCCAACCGCGACATCTCCATGTCGGTGGCCGCAGGTTCGGTGCATGCCCTGGTCGGGGAGAACGGTGCCGGCAAGTCCACCCTGATGAAGATCCTCTACGGCATGCAGAAGCCGGACGAGGGCACGATCGAGGTGGACGGCAAACACGTCACCTTCACCAGCCCGTCGCGACGCGATCGACGCCGGGATCGGCATGGTGCACCAGCACTTCAAGCTGGCCGACAACTTCACCGTCCTGGAGAACATCATCCTGGGCAGCGAGCCCGGGGCGTGCGTTCAAGCTCGACCTCGAGGGCGCCCGGAACCGGGTCCTGGAGATCTCGGACCGCTACGGCCTCGACGTCGACCCCGACCCGCTGGTGCAGGACCTGGGCGTCGGCCAGCGGCAGCGGGTCGAGATCCTCAAGGTGCTCTACCGCGGCGCCAAGATCCTGATCCTGGACGAGCCGACCGCGGTGCTGGTGCCGCAGGAGGTCGACGAGCTGTTCGAGGCACCTGCCGAGCTCAAGGCCGAGGGCCTGACCGTGGTCTTCATCTCGCACAAGCTGGACGAGGTGCTGCAGGTCGCCGACGAGATCACCGTGATCCGCCGGGGCACCACGGTGCGCACGGTGCTCCCCTCCGAGGTCACCCCGCGCAAGCTGGCCGAGCTGATGGTGGGCAGCGAGCTTCCCTCGCCGCAGACCACGGAGTCCACGGTGACCGACCGGCCGGTGCTCGACCGTCGAGGGCCTGACCGTGCGCGACCGTGAGGGCCGCGCGGTGATCGACGACATCACCTTCACCATCCACGCCGGCGAGGTGCTCGGCATCGCCGGGGTCGAGGGCAACGGCCAGGCCGAACTGGTCGACGCGATCATGGGCATCCGCCCCGCCCACGGCCGGGTGCTGCTGGACGGCGACGACGTCTCGAACCACTCCACCCGCGCCCGGCGCGAGGCCGGGGTCGCCTTCATCCCCGAGGACCGGATCCGGCAGGGCCTGCTGCTCGAGGCCCCGCTCTGGGAGAACCGGGTGCTCGGGCACCAGACCACGGAGCCGAACGCCAGGGGCGGGCTGATCGACCGCCGACACGCGCGGACCGACACCGAGCGGATCGTGCGTGAGTACGACGTCCGGACACCGTCGATCGACGTCACCGCGTCGGCACTGTCGGGCGGCAACCAGCAGAAGCTGATCGTCGGGCGGGAGATGAGTGCCGGGCCGCGGCTGCTGCTGGCCGCCCACCCCACCCGGGGTGTGGACGTCGGTGCCCAGGCCGCGATCTGGGATCACCTGCGCCGGGCCCGGGCCGAGGGGCTGGCGGTGCTGCTGATCAGCGCGGACCTGGATGAACTGATCGGGCTGTCGGACACGCTTCGGGTGATCCTGCGTGGCCGCCTCGTCGCCGACGCCGACCCGGCGACGGTGACCCCGGAGGAACTCGGATCGGCGATGACCGGCGCCGGTGGACACGTCGAAGGAGCCGCGTGATGTCGAACCGCCTCGACCCGCGCCGGATCGGGATGGCCGTGGTCGCGCCGGCGATGGCCTTCGCCGTCGCGATCGCGCTGTCCTCGATCGTGCTGGTGATCGCCGGACACAAGCCGATCACCGCGTTCACCTCGATGTACAACTTCGGGATCGAGCCCGAGAACCTGGTCAACATCATGAACAAGTCCTCCGGCTACTACCTCTCCGCACTCGCGGTGGCGATCGGGTTCCGGATGAACCTGTTCAACATCGGCGTCGACGGGCAGTACCGCCTGGCCGCGATGTGCGCCGCCGTGGTGGGCGCCGCAGTGAGTCTGCCCAAGCCGCTGCACATCGCGCTGATCGTCGTCGTCGCCGCCGCCGTCGGCGCGCTCTGGGCCGGCATCGCCGGCGCGCTCAAGGTCTACCGCGGGGTGAGTGAGGTGATCTCGACGATCATGCTCAACTACATCGCGAGTGCGCTCACCGCGTGGATGCTCACCCCGGCGGTCTTCGCCCTGCTGGAGAACAACATCGTCAAGACCCCGGACCTGCCCACCTCCGGCTGGTTCCCCGGGTTCACCACCTCCGGCGGTGAGATCTACGGGTTCATCGTGGTCTCGGGCCTGGTCGGGCTGGCCTACTGGTTCGTGCTCGGCCGCACCCGGTTCGGCTTCGACCTGCGCGCCACCGGGATGAGCGAACCGGCGGCCGTCGCCTCCGGCGTCGACGTCAAGAAGATGGTCGTCTACTCGATGCTGCTCTCCGGCGGCGTGGCCGGTCTGGTCGGCATGCCGATCCTGCTCGGCGCCTCACACTCCTACGGCCAGGACTTCCCGGCCGGGATCGGCTTCACCGGGATCGCGATCGCGCTGCTCGGGCGCAACCACCCGATCGGGATCGCCTTCGCCTCGATCCTGTGGAGCTTCCTCGACGTGTCCAATCAGATCCTCGACCTGGAGGGCATCCCGAAGGAGATCGTCACGATCATGCAGGGCACGATCGTGCTCGCGGTGGTCGTGGCCTACGAGGTGGTGCGGCGCTGGAAGGTCAATGCCGAGCAACGGCGGGTGGCCGCCCAACTCGGCGGCCCGGCGGCGCCCCCGCCCGCCCCGCCGGCACCGCCCGCTCCGGCGAAGGCAGAGGTGGCCTGATGGCGACGACGACCCAGACCCCGCCCCCCGCCCGGCCCGCCGTGGACGACGTGGAGCCGCGGTCCACCCGCACCGCAGTGCTGCGCGCGCTGAGCCTGGCGATCGCCGTCCTGGCCGTGCTCTCGGTCACCCGGGTGATCTCCGGCGCCCAGGACCTGACCTCCTCGGGAACGGCCGGGGCCGCGCTGCGCCTCGCCGTCCCGATCATGCTGGCCGGCCTGGCCGGCCTGTGGTCGGAGCGGGCGGGTGTGGTGAACATCGGCCTCGAAGGCATGATGGTGCTGGGCACCTGGTGTGCCGCCTACGGCGCGATGGAGTTCGGCGCCTGGGCGGGGATCGCGGCCGGTGTGCTCGGCGGCGCCCTGGGCGGTGCGCTGCACGCCCTGGCCACGGTGACCTTCGGCGTCGACCACATCGTCTCCGGGGTGGCGCTGAACCTGCTCGGCCCCGGGGTGGCCCGCTTCCTGTCCTCCCTGCTGTTCACGGGCACCGAGGGCGGCGGGGTCACCCAGAGTCCCCAGGTGCCTCAGCCGGGCAAGTTCACCGTGCCCGTGGTGGCCGACGGGCTGCGCTCTCTCGAGGGGCAGAAGATCTTCCTGGTCTCAGACGGGGCCGGCGTGCTGGGCGGTCTGGTCACCGAGGTGTCCTGGGCCACCGTGCTGGCCGTGCTGCTGATCCCCGCCTCGATCTACGTGTTGTGGCGCACCCGGTTCGGGCTGCGGCTGCGCTCGTGCGGGGAGAACCCCTACGCGGCGGAGTCGCTGGGCGTCAACGTGCTGCTGTACAAGTACCTCGCGGTGATCATCTCGGGTGGGCTGGCCGGTCTCGGCGGAGCCTTCCTGTCCCTGGTGGCCTCGAACTACTACCGGGAGGCCCAGACCGGGGGCCGCGGCTTCATCGGCCTGGCTGCGATGATCTTCGGCAACTGGCGGCCGGGTGGCCTGGCCGTGGGCGCCGGACTGTTCGGCTTCACCGACGCGCTGCAGTTGCGCCAGGGGGAGACCAGCGTGCACGCCCTGTTCCTCGCCCTGGCGATCGGGCTCGGGCTGTTCGGGGTGTTCCTGATCGTGCGCAAGCGGGCCGTGGCCGGGGTCGCCTCGCTGGTGATCGCCGCCGGGTCGCTGGCGCTCTACACCCTCACCGACACGGTGCCCCAGCAGTTCACCACCGCCACCCCCTACGTCACCACGCTGCTGGTGCTCGCCCTGGCCAGTCAACGGCTGCGAATGCCCGCGGCGGACGGGATCGTCTATCGCAAGGGGACGGCCAAGTAGTGACCGCCTCGGGGGCAGCAGCCGTCGACTGGGCGGCCCTGCGGGAGGCTGCGCGTGCGGTGATGCGCAACGCCTATGCGCCGTACAGTCACTTCCCGGTCGGTGCGGCCGGAGTGGTGCGGGCCGAGGGCGTGGCCGACCGGATGGTGGTCGGCTGCAACGTGGAGAACGCCTCGTACGGTGTCGGGCTGTGCGCCGAGTGCGGACTCGTCTCGGCCCTGCACGCCACCGGCGGCGGGCGTCTGGTGGCCGTGAGCGTGGTGGCCGGGGACGGTGAACCGGTGATGCCCTGCGGGCGCTGCCGGCAGGTCCTGTTCGAGGCGGGCGGCGCGCATTTGCTGCTGGACACTTTTCGCGGCATCGTGCCCCTGAGCGCCGTCCTGCCCGACGCGTTCGGCCCCGAGGACCTGGAGGTACACCGGTGAGTCAGACCTTCGCGGCGGTCGACGTGATTGCGGCCAAACGCGATCGGGGCGAGCTGACCGACCCCCAGATCGACTGGGTGATCGAGGCGTACACGCGGGGGGCCGTGGCCGAGGAGCAGATGTCAGCCCTCGCGATGGCGATCCTGCTGAACGGGATGACCCGGCGTGAGATCTCCCGATGGACCGCGGCGATGATCGCCACCGGCGAGCGGATGGACTTCTCCGGCCTGGACCGCCCGACCGCCGACAAGCACTCCACCGGTGGGGTGGGGGACAAGATCACGCTTCCGCTGGCGCCGCTGGTGGCCTGCTTCGGGGTGGCCGTGCCGCAGCTGTCGGGACGGGGGCTCGGCCACACCGGCGGCACCCTGGACAAGCTGGAGGCGATCCCCGGCTGGCGCGCCTCGATCAGCACCGAGGAGATGCTCGCCCAGCTGCGCGATGTCGGCGCCGTGGTCTGCGCCGCGGGCAGTGGCCTTGCACCGGCGGATCGAAAGCTCTACGCCTTGCGCGACGTGACGGCCACGGTGGAGTCGATCCCGCTGATCGCCAGCTCGATCATGAGCAAGAAGATCGCCGAGGGCACCGGGGTGCTGGTGCTCGACGTGAAGGTCGGCAGCGGCGCATTCATGAAGTCGGTGCCGCAGGCCCAGGAGCTGGCCCGCACCATGGTCGACCTGGGCACCGACGCCGGGGTGCGCACCGTGGCCCTGGTCACCGACATGTCGACGCCGCTGGGGCTGACCGCCGGCAACGCGCTCGAGGTGCGCGAGTCGGTGGAGGTGCTGGCCGGCGGCGGCCCGGCCGACGTGGTCGAGCTGACCCTGGCCCTGGCCCGGGAGATGCTCGCCGGCGCCGGCCTGCCGGACGTCGACCCCGCTGCGGCGCTGGCGGACGGGCGGGCGATGGACAGCTGGCGGCGCATGATCGCCGCCCAGGGCGGTGACCCGGACGCTGCGCTGCCCACCTCCCGGGAGCAGCACGTGGTCACGGTGCCGGGCGACGGTGTGCTCAGCCGCCTGGATGCGCTGCAGGTCGGCGTCGCCGCCTGGCGGTTGGGCGCCGGCCGGGCCCGCAAGGAGGACGCCGTGCAGGCCGGGGCGGGGGTCGAGCTGCACGCCAAGCCGGGTGACGTCGTCCGCGCCGGTGAGCCGTTGCTGACCCTGCACACCGACACCCCGGAGATGTTCGAGGCCGCGCTGAGCGATCTGGACGGCGCGTGGACAGTGGCTGCAGCCGGTACCCCGGTGCCGGATCGCCCGCTGGTGATCGAGCGGATCGCCTGAGCCGGATGAACGACGCAGCACCGTCGTCGTCGTCGTCGCCGCCGCGGCGTCCGGCCTCGGTCTACGGGCAGGGCGCCGAACCCGATCCGCGGTTCTCGATGGCCAATGAGCGGACGGCGCTGGCCTGGGTGCGCACGGCGCTGGCCCTGGTGGCCGGTGGTGTCGGGCTGACCTCAGTGGCGCGGCTGGCCGGGCTGCCCCGGCTGGTGGACGGCGTGGCTGCGGTGATGTGCCTGGCCGGCGGGTGGCTGGCCGTCTCGGCGGTGCTCGGCTGGCGGCGCAAGGAGGTGGCCCTGCGCACCGGGAACGCGCTTCCGGCGCCGGTGGCGCTGCCCTGGTTGGCCGCGGCGATCGTGGTCGGGGCGCTGGCCCTGGCCGTGCTGGTGATCACGAGCCGGCGATGACTCGCGACCCGGGCCTGCAGCCGGAGCGGACGGCGCTGGCCTGGCAGCGCACCGGCGTGGTCGGCGCACTGGTCGGGGGAGTGGCGGTGATCGCCGCTGCTCATCGGCACTCGCTGGTGCTGCTCGGGGTGACCGCCCTGCTCACCGCGGTGAGTGCCGCAGCGGCAGGCCACGCCTCGACCCGGCCTCAGGCCGGCCTGGACGGGATTCAGCCCTCGCCCTGGCCGCGGCTGGTGTCCACCGCTGCGGTGCCGGTGCTGATCGCCGTCGCGGGCGTCGTCCTCGCCCTCACCCCCTGACCTCCGCACCAAGGGAGTGGGCGGGGGAGGTCAGCCGGTGGCGACCGGACGGGTGGGGTCGTGGGACCACTGCGACCACGAGCCGGGGTAGAGCGCCGCCTCGAACCCGGCGACAGCCAGCGCCGCCACCTGGTGCGCCGCGGTGACGCCGGATCCGCAGTACGTCGCGGTGACTCCGGCGCCGGTGACTCCGAGCGTGGTGAAGCGTTGCCGCAGAAGGTCTTTCGGAAGGAACCGACCCTGAGGGTCGAGGTTGCCCGCGGTCGGCGCGCTGATCGCGCCAGGGATGTGCCCGGCCCGCGGGTCGATCGGCTCCACCTCGCCGCGGTAGCGCTCACCCGCCCGGGCGTCCAGGACCACGGCATCGGTGGCGGCGGCCAGCCGGGCCACGTCGTCCGCCTCGACCACCGCCAGCTGACCCGGGGTGAGGACGACGTCGCCGGGCACCGGGGTGACCTCACCGGTCTGCACCGGGTGCCCGGCAGCGCGCCAGGCGCCCAGCCCGCCGTCCAGGATCCGGACGTCGGTGAGCCCGGCCCAGCGCAGCAGCCACCAGGCGCGCGCGGCCGCCATCGCGCCGCTGTCGTCGTAGACCACCACCCGGCTCGTGGTGCTGACGCCCCAGCGCCGCGCGCTCGCCTGGAGGTCGGCCACCTCGGGCAGCGGATGCCGGCCCAGGGTCGGCGAGGGCGGCGCGGCGAGCTCGCGGTCGAGGTCGACGAACACGGCTCCCGGCAGGTGCCCGGCCAGGTGGTGACGGTGCCCGTGAGGGTCGCCCAGCGCCCACCGGACGTCGAGCAGCACCAGCTCGGGAGTGCCCATCATGCGCGCCACGCGGGCGGCGTCGGCCAGCACGTTCATGTGCCGGAACCTAGCAGCGGGTTGGCTACAGTCGCCGGATGACCAGCGTTGACGCCCCGATCGCCGACCGCATCGCCGCCGCCCCCAAAGTCCTGCTGCACGACCATCTGGACGGCGGGCTCAGGGCGCAGACCGTGCTCGAACTGGCCGACGAGATCGGGCATCCGCTCCCCGTCGGCGACGCGGCGGGGCTGGACGCCTGGTTCCGCGCCCAGGCCGACTCCGGTTCACTGGTGTCCTACCTGGAGACCTTCGAGCACACGGTCGCCGTGATGCAGACCCGCGAGCACCTGGCCCGGGTGGCGCGCGAGTGTGCGCTCGACCTGGCGGCGGACGGCGTGGTCTACGCCGAGGTGCGCTACGCCCCGGAGCAGCACCTGGCCCGCGGTCTCGGCCTGGACGCCGTGGTCGCCGCCGTGCAGGAGGGGTTCGCCGCGGGGTCGGCGCAGGCGGGGGCCGCCGGGCGACCGATCCGGATCGGCACCCTGATCACCGCGATGCGCCACCAGGCCCGGGCGATGGAGATCGCCGAGCTGGCCGTCCGGCACCGCGACGCCGGAGTGGTCGGCTTCGACATCGCCGGCGCCGAGGCGGGCTTCCCGCCCTCACGTCAGCTCGACGCCTTCGAGTACCTGCACCGGGAGAACTTCCACGTCACCATCCACGCGGGGGAGGCGTTCGGCCTGGCCAGCATCTGGGAGGCGGTGCAGGTCTGCGGCACCGACCGGCTGGGGCACGGGGTACGGATCGTCGACGACATCGCCCGGCTGCCCGGGCTCGACCCCCACGGGCGTCCCAGGGTGCGGATGGGGCGGCTGTCGGCCTGGGTGCGCGACCAGCGGATCCCGCTGGAGATGTGCCCGTCGAGCAACCTGCAGACCGGGGCCGCGCCGAGCATCGCCGAGCACCCGATCACCCTGCTCAAGGATCTGCGGTTCCGGGTGACGGTGAACACCGACAACCGGTTGATGTCGGGCACCTCGCTGGGCAAGGAGATGAGGCTGTTGGCCGAGCAGGCCGGCTGGACCCTGCCCGATCTGCGCTGGGCCACGATCAATGCGCTGAAGAGCGCCTTCATCCCGTTCGACGAGCGGCTGGCCCTGATCGACGAGGTGGTCAAGCCCGGGTACGCGGCCCTCGGCGCCCCCTGACCCACCGGCCAGGCCGCTGGGCGCACAGATGACAACGTGTGTCATGAACCACCCGGAGGGCCCGACAGCGAAGGTCACGGTCGGATTACCCTGAAAACGTGAACATGGCGGAGCTCGAGGCCCAGGTACGTCGGTGCATCGCCGACCCGGCGCTGACCTATCGACAACGCGTTCAGCAGTTGGCCATGATCGCCGAGAACGCCGTCGATGCGCCGCAGGTCAGCGAGGCGTGCGTGCAGGCCCAGGCCAAGGGCGTGGTCCACGACATGGGCGAGGGGAATGCTCCCTATCGGCCGCGGTACGTCCTCCCCGACTATGCGGCCGCACTCGCGAACGGCAGCGAGCACCTCGAGCTCGCGGCGCCGTCCGACCTCGACGGCGCGCTGACCTTCCTGCTCGCGATGTATGCGAACGTGCCGTCGATCACCGGCTACCCGGTCTACCTCGGTGATCTCGACCGCCTGCTGGAGCCGTTCGTCGCCGACCTGGGCGACGACGAGCTCGACGCCCGGCTGACCCGTTTCTGGCAGCTGATCGACCGCACCATGCCCGACGCGTTCGTGCACGCCAACCTCGGTCCGGACGACGGCCGCGTCGTCCGATCGCTGCTCCGGGTCGACCGTGCCACCCGACAGGTGGTGCCCAACCTCACCCTGCGGGTCGACCCCGAGCGCACGCCCGACGCCCTGCTGCGCGAAGCGGTGGCGACCACCTGCGCCGACGGCAAGCCGCACTACGTCAACGACCCGATGATGCGGGCCGACCTGGGCGAGGCCTACGGCGTGGTCAGCTGCTACAACAGCCTGCCCCGCGGCGGGGGCTCGCACACCCTGGTCCGGATCGACCTGTCGGCCAGTGTGCGCCGGGCAGACGTCACCGGCGTCCAGGACTGGCTCGACGTCGTCCTGCCGGGCGACGTCGCTCTGGCTGCGGAGCTGATGGCGGCCCGGATCCGGCACCTGGTCGAGCAGAGCCGGTTCTTCGAGCACGACTGGCTGGCCCGCGAGGGGCTGGTCCGGCTCGAGGCGTTCACCGGGATGTTCGGCTTCTACGGCCTGGCGGAGGCGGTCGAGGCTCTCGGCGCCGGGCGCTACGGCACGGACGACGCGGCGACGGCGCTCGGGCACCGGATCGTCGAGCGGATGGCCGAGTTGGTGGCCGCGACCCCGATGCCCTACTGCGAGGCCACCGGCGGGCATCCGCTGCTGCACGCCCAGTCGGGGATCGACTCCGACGTCGGGGTGACTGCCGGGGCACGGATCCCGGTGGGCAGCGAGCCGCCGCTCTATGCGCACATCCGGGCGGTGGCCCCGAACCACCGGCACGTGCCGGCCGGGATCAGCGACGTGTTCCGGTTCGAACCGACGATCGAGGCCAACCCGGACGCCGTGGTCGCCGTGCTGCGCGGCGCCTTCGCCGAGGGTATGCGCGACGTCACCTTCGACGTGGTGGGCAACGGGTTCGTGCGGATCACGGGTTTCCTGGTCCGTGAGCGCGATGTGGCCGCAGCCGGGGAGCGGGCACGTCACTCCAGCACCTTCCTGGGTGCGGGGGCGATCCCGAACCAGCATCTGGCAGACCGGGTGGTCAAGACCATGGGTGACGACCCGGCCGGGCGGGCCGTGACATGACCGCGCAGGCCGTTGGGGCGGCCGTGGGACTGACGTCAGGGCGGGTCGGGGGACTGGTCGCCGGGACCGCGCCGTTCTCGGCCGTGGACGGCACCGGCAACCGCTACGTGGTCTTTCTGCAGGGCTGCCACTTCGACTGCCTGACCTGCCACAACCCGGCCACGATCCCGTTGCAGCCCAAGGGGATGCGCTCGACGACCGTCGACGCGGTGATGGCCCCGATCATCGAGGCGGCGCCGTTCCTGACCGGGGTGACGATCACCGGTGGGGAGCCCACCGCGCAGCCGGAGTTCCTGCACGCGCTGCTCACCACTCTCGCCGAGCACCCGGTCACCTCCCGGTTGACCCGGTTCGTCGACAGCAACGGCGACGCCTCGCTGGAGACCTGGGACAGGCTGGCACCGATGCTCGACGGCGTCATGCTCGACCTGAAGGCGATCAGCAACGAGCGTCACATCGTGCTGACCGGGCAGAGCAACCACCGCACGCTGGCGGCACTGGTCCGGCTGCTCGCGCTGGGAAAGCTGATCGAGGTGCGGCTGCTGCTGGTGCCTGGGGTGAACGACGACCCGGCGATGCTCGCCCGCACGGCGCGCTGGCTGGTCTCGCTCGATCCGGAGATCCGGGTCCGGGTCAACGCCTATCGCCGGCATGGCACGCGGGCCTGCGCGCGCTCCCTGCTCGAGGTGCGTCCCGGTGACCGCGATCGCTACCGCGACGTCCTGACGGCGGCGGGAATCCGCCACCTCACCATCGGCTGAACCTGAGCGGGGTTTGCCGGCTCGGGGGTGGGGGAGGTCAGCGGCCCTTGGGGTGCCAGACGGTCTTGGTCTCGGTGAAGGCCAGAGCCCGGCGGGGGCCGGGAGGGGTTGCCGCCCAGTCGGTCTCACCCTCAGCAGGGCGGACGACGCGGGTCAGGGTCGCCGCGGCGGCCGCCTCGAGTGCGCCCCAGTCCAGGTCCTCCTCGCCGGGCAGGCCCCGCGCCCCCGCCAGGTCGAGCGCGGCCACCTCCTCGTGCGAGGCGAGCCACGGGGCGACCTCGGCGGTGAACCCGGTGAGGGTGTTCACCACGCCGCCGGGCACGTCCGAGGTGGCCAGCACCTCGGCCAGCGTGATCGCCGGCAGCGGCCGGGTCTGCGAGGCCATCACCACGGCGGTGTTGCCGGAGACCACGACCGGCGCCAGCACCGACACCAGGCCGAGCAGCGAGGAGTCCTGCGGCGCGAGCACCGCCACCACGCCGGTCGGCTCGGGGGCGGAGATGTTGAAGTAGGGGCCGGCCACGGGGTTCAGGGCGCCGGCCACCTGGGCCAGCTTGTCGCTCCAGCCCGCGTACCAGACCCAGCGGTCGATCGCGGCGTCCACCACGGCGCGGGCGCGGGCGGCGGTCAGCCCCTCGGCCCGGGCCACCTCGTCGGTGAACTGGGCGTGCCTGCCCTCCATCACCTCAGCGACCCGGTAGAGCACCTGACCCCGGTTGAACGCGGTGGCGCCCGACCAGCCGGCCAGCGCCTTGACGGCCGCGCTCACGGCGTCCCGGGCGTCCTTGCGACTGGCCTGGGCGGCGTTGGCCAGGAAGCGGCCCTTGGCGTCGGCCACCTCGTAGGAGCGGGCCGACTCACTGCGCGGGAAGGCGCCGCCGATGGCCAGCTTGTAGGTCTTGCGGACGTCGACCCTGGACTGCGGGCTCACGTCAGGCCTCCTTCACATACGCGGCGAGGCCGTGCCGGCCGCCCTCGCGGCCGTACCCGGACTCCTTGTAGCCGCCGAACGGGCTGGCCGGGTCGAACCGGTTGAAGGTGTTGGCCCACACCACGCCGGCGCGCAGCCGGTCGGCCATCCACAGGATCCGTGAGCCCTTCTCGGTCCAGATCCCCGCCGACAGCCCGTACGGGGTGTTGTTCGCCCGGGCCACCGCCTCCTCGGGGGTGCGGAAGGTCAGCACTGACAGCACCGGTCCGAAGATCTCCTCGCGGGCGATCCGGTGGGCCGGGGCGACGTCGGTGAACACGGTGGGGGAGAACCAGAACCCCTTGTCCGGCAGGGGGCAGGGCGCACTCCAGCGGGTGGCGCCCTCGGTCTCGCCGGCGTCTGCCAGGGCCGTGATCCTGGCCAGTTGCTCGGCGGAGTTGATCGCGCCGACGTCCGTGTTCTTGTCCATCGGGTCGCCGACCCGCAACGTGGTCATCCGGTGCTGCAGCCGGCCGACGACCTCTTCGGCCACCGTCTCCTGCACCAGCAGCCGCGACCCGGCGCAGCAGACATGCCCCTGGTTGAAGAAGATCCCGTTCACGATGCCCTCGACCGCCTGGTCGACGGCGGCGTCGTCGAAGACGATGTTGGCGGCCTTGCCGCCCAGTTCCAGGGTGAGCTTCTTGCGGCTGCCGGCCACGCTGCGCGCGATCTGCCGGCCGACCTCGGTGGAACCGGTGAACGCCACCTTGTCCACGTCAGGGTGGGCGACCAGCGCGGCGCCGGTCTCCCCGGCCCCGGTCACCACGTTCACCACGCCCGGCGGCAGGTCGGCCTGCTGGCAGATCTCGGCGAACAGCAGGGCGGTCAGCGGCGTGGTCTCGGCCGGCTTGAGCACCACCGTGTTGCCGGTGGCCAGGGCGGGTGCGACCTTCCATGCCAGCATCAGCAGCGGGAAGTTCCAGGGGATCACCTGCGCGGCGACCCCCAAGGGCAGCGGGGTGCCCGACGCGTCGACGGCGGCGCCGTGCAGGCCGGCCCAGGCCAGCTTGTCGGCCCAGCCCGCGTGGTAGAAGAAGTGCGCGGCGGCCAGCGGGACGTCGACGTCGCGCGACTCCCGGATCGGCTTGCCGTTGTCCAGCGTCTCCAGGACGGCGAGTTCGCGTGAGCGCTCCTGCATGATCCGGGCGATCCGGTAGAGGTACTTGGCCCGCTCGCTGCCGGGCAGCTTCGACCAGGTGCGCTCGTAGGCCCGGCGGGCGGCGCGGACGGCGCGGTCGACGTCCGCCTCGTCGGCCACGGACACCTCGGCCAGCACCTCCTCGGTGGCAGGCTCGATGGTCTTCAGCGCCTGCCCCGAGGACGGCTCCACGAACTCACCGCCGATGAACAGGCCGTAGCTCGGCTGCAGGGTGACCACCGCGCGTGATTCGGGCGCGGGTGCATAGTCGAACGTCGGCATGCCCGGAACGATACGCCGCCGCCGCCCCGGCGGGCGGCGAGGCCGGTGACAGCGCCCCGGGCGGGCTCGTGCGGAGCTGCGGGCTGGTTCGTGCGGAGCCGCGGGCTGGTTCGTGCGGAGCCGGCGGAAGACCCTCGCCCGGCGCTGACGATGGAGATCACGCTGAAGGAAAACGGTTGCCATCACAACCGTTTCCACGCATCGTGATCTCCATCGTCGAACCCTCAGGCCTCAGGCCGCATGCGTCATGGCTCAGGTGCCAGAGCTCATGCCCGAGGCGTGGGGTTAGGAGAGGGTGAGGTGGTCCGCCCCGGCGTAGGCGCCGATCCGCTGCCGCCGCCGCTGACGCAGGATGTCGTTGAGCAGGCTGGAGGCGCCGAACCGGAACCGGTCGGGGTCCAGCCAGTCCGGGCCGGCCACCTCGTTCACCACGACCAGGTAGCGGACGGCGTCCTTGGCGGTCCTGATCCCCCCGGCTGGTTTCACCCCGATCACCTGGCCGGTGAGGGCGAACCAGTCGCGCACCGCCTCCAGCATGATCATGGTCACCGGCAGTGTTGCAGCCGGGGAGACCTTGCCGGTGGAGGTCTTGATGAAGTCGGCCCCGGCCAGCATGGCCAGCCACGAGGCGCGGCGGACGTTGTCGTAGGTGACCAGTTCGCCCGTTTCCAGGATCACCTTCAGGTGGGCGGGCCGGCCGTGCAGCGCCACCGCCTCCTGGCAGACCTCGTGCACCGCGACGATCTGCTCGAACACCGTGCCGTAGCGCCCGGAGAGGAACGCGCCGCGGTCGATCACCATGTCGATCTCGTCGGCGCCGGCGACCACAGCCTCGCGGGTGTCGGCCAGCTTGACCGCCAGGCTGGCCCGCCCGCTCGGGAAGGCCGTGGTCACCGCGGCGACCTTGATCCCGCTGTCGCCCAGGGCCTGCTTGGCAACGGTCACCATGTCGTTGTAGACGCAGATCGCCGCTACCGGCGGACAGTCCGGGTCGTCCGGGTCAGGGGTGCGCCCCTTGGCACACAGGGTGCGCACGGAGCCGGGGGTGTCGGCGCCCTCCAGAGTGGTCAGATCGACCATCCGGATCGCCAGGTCGAGGGCCCACTGCTTGGCCCCGGCCTTGATCGAGCGGGTGGACAGGGACGCGGCCCTGGCGACAGCACCGACCTCGTCCACTCCGGGCAGGCCGTGCAGCCAGCGCCGCAGCGCGGCGTCGTCCAGGGTGCTGGCGGCCACGATCTCTCGGGCGCGATCGCGCACGACCTCGGTCCTCGGGGTGCGGGTCGACACGCTCATCCGAGGAGTCTACGAGGGTCCGGGCGCACCTGGAGGGCCCAGCGCCGTTGCGGGGCCCTCCAGGTGGTCAGCGGCCGGTGGGGCCGGTGGAGGCGCGTGCTCAGCGCTCCATCGGCATCGCCGGCTTGTCGGCCACCGGGTTCGGTGGAGCCACCGCACCCATGTGGATCTGCCGCTCCGCCTCGAGGAACTTCTCCTCCGAGCGCGGCTCGCGCCCGAGCAGCGAGACCACGATGGCGGTCAGGAAGGCCAGGCTCATCGAGGCCACCGCCGGGTTCTTCAGCGGGAAGATGGCCTCCTTGTTCTTGAGCACATCCACCCAGACCGTGGGCGAGATGTAGATCAGCACCAGCGCGGAGACGGTTCCGACGATGATCGCCGACACCGTTCCCCAGGTGGTCAGCCGCCGCCAGTAGATCGACAGCAGCAGGGCGGGGAAGTTGCCGCTGGCTGCGACCGCGAAGGCCAGGCCGACCATGAAGGCGACGTTCTGCCCCTCCAGCAGGATGCCCAGCAGCACCGCGATCACCCCCATCAGCAGGGTGGCGATCCGGGCCACGTTGAGCTGTTCGCGTTCCGGCGCCGTGCCGTGCCGGACGACGTTCACCCACAGGTCGTGCGACAGCGCCGCGGCGCCGGCCAGGGTCAACCCGGCGACCACCGCCAGGATGGTGGCGAAGGCCACCGCGGCGATGAAGCCGAGGAAGGCGTCCCCGCCCAGCTCCTGGGCCAGCAGCGGGGCGGACATGTTGCCGCCCTTCTCCACGCTGACGATGGTCGCCTTGCCCACCAGACCCATCGCGCCGAAGCCGAGGATGAAGGTGAGCAGGTAGAAGACGCCGATCAGGAAGGTGGCCAGGGCCACCGACTTTCGGGCGGCCTTGGTGTCGGGCACGGTGTAGAACCGCATCAGGATGTGGGGCAGCCCGGCGGTGCCGAACATCAGGGCCAGGCCGAGGGAGACCGCGTCCCACTTGCCGGTGACCACCTTGTTCCCGGGTGCCAGCAGGGTCGATCCGCCGGCGCTGTCCGAGGCCTCCTTGAACAGGGTGAGTGGGTTGAACCCGTACTTGGACAGCACCAGGATCGCCAGCAGGGTCGCGCCGCCGAGCAGCAGGCTGGCTTTGATGATCTGCACCCAGGTGGTGGCGACCATGCCGCCGAGCAGCAGGATGCCGATCATCACCGCGCCCACGATGATCACGGCCAGCGGGTAGCTGATCCCGAACAGCAGCTTGATCAGCGACCCGGCGCCCACCATCTGGGCGATCAGGTAGAAGATCACCACGGAGAGGGTGCCGATGGCTGAGGCCACCCGCACCGGCGTCTGCCGCATCCGGAACGCCACCACGTCGGCGAAGGTGTACTTGCCGAGGTTGCGCAGGGGCTCGGCGATCAGGAACAGCACGATCGGCCAACCGACCAGCCAGCCGACCGAGTAGATCAGGCCGTCGAAGCCGTTCAGCGCCACCAGGCCGGCGATGCCGAGGAAGCTGGCGGCGCTCATGTAGTCGCCGGCCAGAGCGATGCCGTTCTGGGTGCCGGTGATGGTGCCGCCGGCGGCGTAGAACTGCTCGGCGCTGCGGGTGCGGCGCGCGGCCCAGGTGCTGATCCCGAGCGAGCCGACGATGAACAGGATGAAGAAGATGATCGCGATGGCCGTGGGTTCGCCGATCTTCGTTGCTGCAATCATGCCGGTCACCTCTTCAATCTCGAGATCTCGGGCTCGTACACGCGGTTGGCCCAGGCGACGTAGAACCAGGTCAGTGCCCAGGTGGCCAGAATGACCAGGACGCCGAGCAGGATGCCGAGGCTGAGCCCGTCGGTGAGCAGCGTGCCGAGCCCCTTCTTGTTGAAGGCCACGAGCAGGATGAAGCCGAAGTAGACGAAGAGCATCGCCACGGTCAGCACGACGCCGATCCGCAGCCGCTTGGAGGCCAGGGTGAGGATGTCGGCCTCGAGTTGACGGTCAGCGTCGGAGGAGGGTCCCGAGGTGCCTGGGTGATCTGTCATAGCCACCACCTGAGATGAGGGCGGCCCGCGGCAGGGGGTCAGCGCGTGGCCGCTCGATGGAAGTACCCGGGCGCGTGGTGGACGTCGCGGTGTTCAACAGGGCCGGCGGGTGGACGGCGCTGACCACGGTTCATGTGACAGCTGTCACACACGGATCAGGGTGAAGGGTGCAAACCATCTCAGGGAAGGCCCGATCAGCCCTTGACGTAGAGGGAGTCGCTCTTCTTCGCCTGGTAGGTCCGCTGCGCCGCCTCGTGCGCCTCGCCCAGGGTGCGGATGCCCTGGCCGGCCAGCACGTCGAGCAGCTTCAGGAACACCTCACCGGTGACCAGGGCGTCCCCGAGGGCGCTGTGCCGGCCGATCACGTTCACTCCGAGCCGCGCGGACATCGCCTCCAGCGAGTGGCTCACCTGCTCCGGGTGGGCGGCCCCGGACAGCAGCAGGGTGTCCAGCACGGGCAGGGTCAGCAGGGTGCCGGCCAGGTCCTTGGCCAGGTGCAGGAACTGCAGGTCGAAGGCGACGTTGTGGCCGACCAGCACGGTGTCCTCGGCGAAGGCGGCGAAGGCGGGCAGGACGACGTCGATCGTCGGGGCCCCGACCAGGGTCTCGGCACGGATGCCGTGGATCGCCACCGAGGCCTCCGGCACGGAGCGCTGCGGATCGACGAGCTGGTCGAACGTCTCCTGCCGGAGCAGGCGCCCGTTCACGATCCGGACCGCGCCGATGGAGATGATCTTGTCTCCCTGCAGGGGGGACAACCCGGTGGTCTCGGTGTCGAACACGGTGAACGACAGCTCTGCCAGCGGGCGGTCCGGCCACTGCCCGGGCAGCGTGGAGGGGTCGATCAGGGAGAAGTCGTAGGTGGCCCGCCAGTCACCGGCGGGCTCGGGCTCGCTGACCCGCGCCGGCCGGACGGTGCGTGCGGCCGGCACGTGCCGGGCCAGCGGCAGGAGCATCCGGATGTAGGCGCCGTCCGCCTCGGACGCGCCCTCGGTGCCGCTCCAGATCTCCCCACCGTGCCGGGCGATGACGTCCTGAGGGCTCGTCCGGCTCGCCCCGCTGGTGGGGCTGGACTGGGTCAGGGCGGCCCACTCCTGCACCGTGGCGGTGTCCACCGGGCTGCCGGCCCAGGTCAGGTCGAGCTCCGCCAGCCGGCCGGTCGACGTGATCCGCAGGCCCACCTCGGCCACGTCCTGGTCGGTGCGCAGGCGGGCACCCAGCGCGGCGAGCACCCGCTGCAGCGCGAAGCCGTCGACGTGGACCCACAGCCCGTCGGGGGGCTCGGCCATCGAGACCGTCAGGCTCTCGCGCTCCAGCCCTCGGGCCAGCGTCTCCAGCAGGTCGCCGGCATAGAGGTCGGTGACCAGCCAGGTGTCGTCCAGCACGTCCGCCGTCGCGGTCAGCGAGGCGTCCAGGTGCCGGCCCAGGCCGGTGGCCTCCTCCTGCACGATCTGCAGGAACCGTTCTCGCTGAGCCGGTTCCATCTGTGGGTAGTCCAGCACGTTCTCCACCGCTGCGCGGATGGCGCCCACCGCGGAGCGGGTGCCCTGGGTGAGCGCGCCGAGCAGGTCGTCGCGGGCCTGCGCGGTCTCGGCCCGCTGGGTCATGTCCTCCAGGGTCACCACGAACCCGGACGTCGAACGCTCGCCGTCCGTCTCCGTCGCAGCGGTGACCGGCGCGATGTGGGCTCGCAGCAGCCGCCCCTGGTGCACGGCCGCCATCGGCTGCACGCCGTCCTGCCCGGCGTCCAGGCGCTCGAGGGCGTAGGCGATCAGGTTGCGATCGAGGATCGCGAACACCGACCGGCCCAGCCCGACCAGGGCCGAGGAACCGGCTTCGGGGTGGTCGAGCAGGTGCCGCGCCGCGGCGTTGTAGAGCAGGATCCGCCCCGCGCCGCTGCAGACCAGGACGGCGACGCTCAGCTCGGACATCAACGCCGCCAGGCGGTTCCGCTCCTGCTCCAGGTTGGCGTTGGCCTCGGCGATCCGGACGGCGACATCGGACTGCTCGTTCTGGTAGACGGCCGCCAGCCGGTTCACCGAGGTGGCCAGCTGGCGCAGCGGCGCCGGACCCTCCTCCGGCAGGCGGTGCGAGGGGTTGGCCGTGGCGATCAGCGAGGTGGCCGAGGCGAGGCGCTCGGGCAGCCGGATGTAGCGTTCCCAGACCCTGGCCACCACCAGGCCGCAGAGCACGGTGGCCAGCACCCAGGCCCAGAAGACGACCAGGCCCTGCTCGCGCAGCACCCGCTCCAGCACGGCCCGGTCGGACGGCGCCGCCGAGGACAGCACCGCCCAGCCGGCCGCGGCCACGAACGCAGCCAGGGCCAGCCCGACCCCGGCGATCGCGAGCGGCAGCCCGACCCGGCCACGCATCAGCGGTCGTCCAGCAGTTCGTGCACGCTCTCTACCAGTTCACGGGTGGAGAACGGCTTGGTCACATAGGCGTTGGCGCCCAGCGCGAGCCCTTTCGCGACCTCGGCCTCACGTCCCCGCGCGGTGAGCATGATGATCCTCATCGCCGTCCCGTGCTCGGCGCGCAGCTTCTCGCAGACTCCGAACCCGTCCAGACCAGGCAGGGTGATGTCGAGCAGCACCAGGTCGGGCAGGAACCGCGCAGCCTCGGCCACTGCCAGCAGGCCGTCCTCGGCGGTCGCGGTCTCGTAGCCCTGCTGCTTCATCAGGAACTCCAGCGAGATGACGATGTTCGGCTCGTCGTCCACGATCAGGACTCTGGTGGGCATCACGCCTCCACTTCATGCCCGGCAAGAACCGGTCCCATCGGTACGGTGAACGAGAACGTCGCTCCGTGGCCGGGCACGCTGCGCACCCAGAGCCGGCCGCCGAAGTGGCGGACGATCTCCTGGCTGATCGGCAGGCCGAGGCCGGTCCCATGATGCCCCCCCGAGTGCGCGCTCGGGCCCTGTTGGAATCGCTCGAAGATGCGAGCCTGGTCCTCGGGCGGGATTCCCTCGCCGTCGTCGGTGACGTCCACCTGCAGATCATCCCGCTCCACGTGCAGGGTCACCGAGACCCTGCCGTGCGACTCGGCGCAGAACTTCGCCGCGTTCGAGAGCAGGTTGATCACCACTTGGACCATTCGGTCCCGGTCTGCGGACACCGACGGCACGTAGGGCGGCACGCTCACGGTCAGTTCCGCCCCGCGCTGCTGGAAGAGCTGGGCGCACGCCGTCGCCGAGTCCTGGACCACGGCCCCGAGGTCGACCTCGGTGATCTGCCACTGCACGGCGCCGGAGGCGAGCTTGGACATGTCGAGCACCTGGTTGATCAGCCGGGTGAGGCGCTCGGTCTCCTCCACCACGATCCGCAGGTACTTCTCCCGCTCGGCCGCCGGCAGGTCGAGGTTGTCGACCAGGATCTCGGACAGCGCGCGGATCGAGGTCAGCGGCGTACGCAGCTCGTGCGAGACCGAGGAGACGAACTCGTCCTTGAGCTGGTCCAGCTCGCGCAGCCGCTCGTTCGCCTCGCGCAGCTCGGCGGTGGCCTGCTCCAGCTCCACCGACTTGCGCTCCAGCTCCCGGCTGTAGGCGAGCACCTGGGAGGCCTCGTCGAGGATGTCCATCACCTCGTCGACCCAGAGCGGTTCGTTGTCGTTCACCACCGCGGCGACCATCACCCGGGCGGACGTCGTACCCACCGCGCCGGAGAGCAGGATCTCGACGTGGCGCACCAGTTCGCCGTCGGCCACCCTGCTGGTGGCCAGGGGCGAGGAGGAGTCCGCCCGGGCCTGGATGTAGTCCTCGAGCACCTCCTTGGCGGCGTCCAGCCCGAGGAAGCGCTGCAGCAGCACCTGGAGCTCGGCGATCGAGACCCGGCCGGCGTCGGCGCCGTCGAGGTCGGTCAGGCTGCTCCGGTCCGGCTGCACCGGTTGCGCGGCACCGCGTTGCGCCGTGCTGCGGCCGCCGATCACCGAGACGGCCACGTAGCCGCCGGTGTTGGCCAGCATGCTCCAGAACATGCCGTGGCTGATCGCGTCCATGCCCGTCAGTCCGAACAGGTGTTCCGGGCGCAGCCACTGCGCACCCCAGGGGCCCTGCGTGATCAGGCTCTCCGGCAGCCAGCCGGACCGGGTGAAGGTGGGCAGGAGCATGGTGTAGATCCAGATCGCGAAGCCGGCGAGCAGCCCGGCCAGGGCGCCGTTGCGCGTGCCGCCCCGCCAGAACAGCCCGCCGATGATGGCCGGGGCGAACTGCGCCACGGCGGCGAAGGAGACCAGCCCGATGGCGACCAGCGCCGGGCCCTCGCCGGCCACCCGGAAGTAGCCGTACCCCAGCAGCAGGACGGCGACGATCGTCGTCCGCCGGATCTGCAGGATCAGCCCGCTGAGGTCCTCCCGCTGGCCGAAGTGCACTGCCGGGCGGACGCCGCGGCGCTCCAGCCAGAGCAGGGTGGGGATGACCAGGGAGTTGGACACCATGGTCGCCAGAGCGATCGTCTCGACGATGACCATGCCGGTGGCCGCCGACAGCCCGCCGACGAACACCGTCAGGGCGATCACCGGCTGGTCGCCGACCATGGGCAGCGCGAGCACGAAGGTGTCCGGGTTCACCGCTCCGTCCGGGAAGGTGAGCAGGCCGGCCACTGCGATCGGCAGCACGAAGAGGTTGATCGCCAGCAGGTAGAGCGGGAACAGCCAGATCGCGGTGTTCAGGTGCCGCTCGTCGACGTTCTCCACCACGGAGACCTGGAACTGCCGGGGCAGGAACAGGATGGCGAACATGGACAGCACCGTGAGCCAGAACCAGCTCTGGTAGTTGGTCTGCGGGGCCAGGGTGAACAGCTCGGCCGCCGCCGGGCTGGCCGCCGCCCGGGAGAACAGGTCGCCGAGACCGCCGAAGAGGCCGAACGTCACGTACAGGCCGACCGCGGTGAAGGCGACCAGCTTGACCACCGACTCCATGGCGATCGCCGCGACCATGCCCTCGTGCCGCTCGCTGGCGTCGAGATGGCGGGTGCCGAACAGGATGGTGAACGCGGCCAGGAACAGCGCCACGTACAGGGCGGTGTCCTGCAGGACCGGGGTCACCTCCGGCCGGGTGGCGACGGTGACGGCGCCGCCGCGCAGCACCGAGAAGGTGTCCGAGACCGCCTTCAGCTGCAGGGCGATGTAGGGCACGATCCCGACCACCGCGACGACGGTGACCAGCCCGCCGAGGACGGCGCTGTTGCCGTAGCGATGCGCCACCAGGTCGGCGATGGAGGTGATCCGGTGCCGTTTGCTGGACCGGATCATCGAGCGGAGCAGGAACCACCAGAACGCCGCCATGATCGTCGGGCCGAGGTAGATCGGCAGGAACCCGGCGCCGGTGCCCACCGCGCGGCCGACGCTTCCGTAGAAGGTCCAGGAGGTCGCGTACACGGCGAGGGAGAGGGCGTAGACGGTGCCGTTCGCAATCACGCTGCGCCCGGCGTCCGCCCGCCGGTCGCCCCAGTAGGCGACCCCGAACAGGACGGCCAGGTAGCCCGCGGAGATGATGACGATCAGCCAGCCCGCCATGCCTACTTCGCCTTCCGCACGATCACGGCGAGCAGGACGATGAGGGCGCCCCAGACCAGGAACAGATAGGCCCACAGCACGGGGACGGCGAGGATGCGCCGGTCGTGATCGACCAGGGAGAGCAGCGGGTAGTTGAGCAGGAGGAAGCCGAGCACCCCGACCGCCACCAACCGCGAGGACGTCAGACGATCACGCACGATCCACCCCTGCCCCTCATTCGCCGCGCAGCCTGGTCGTGGTGGTTCGTTGCATCTGGATCACGGTCTTGAAACCGTCCCGCAGTCGCCGCTGCTCCAGCCCGGTCAGCTCGTCGAGCCGGATCCGGTTGTCCGGGGTGCTTCCGGCCTCGTGCTGGCGAAGCTGCTCACGCAGGCGCAGCCGGATCAGGAACGAGAAGATGTCGGCCAGTTCCTTGGCCCGACGTGCGGTGATCACGTTCGCCGCGGCCGCGGCCTCCAGCCGGGCCACCGTGCTGCGGGCCGGGGAACCGGCCTCCAGGGCGAAGATCCTGCCCATGATCACGATGGCGACCAGGGCGCTGTGCTTGAGGTCGAGCAGCCCGTCCTGGGTCCGGACCCGACCGAGCAGGCCGAGCGGCGGCTCGAAGCTGCCCGCCGAGCGGGCCAGCCCGGCCAGGAACAGCGGTCGGTGCCGGGCGTCGAGCAGGATCTGCTGCAGCGGGTCGACCGACAGGTCGCCGTGAACCCGGCGGAAGTCCAGGAACACCGATGCCTCGACCATCGCCTGGGGGCCCGGTTCCTCGACCCAGGTCCGGAAGGTGCGGGCCATCTCCGCGAGCGGCCGGCACCAGTTCACCGCCATGTAGCCGCCGTCGCAGGGGGCGAACCCCGCTTGCAGCAGGCCGTCCACCACGATCGTGGCCAGCGCCCCGAAGTAGGCGGCGGCCTCCGGTGTGTCGTCCCGGAAGGCGAGGGCGCTGTCCTGGTCGCTGGGCAGGATCTGCTCCCGGCGCCCCTCCGAGCCCAGGGCGAGCCAGGCGAACGGGCACGGTGGCGGTCCCAGCTGATCCTGCGCGAGCTGCAGCAGACGCCCGCTGAGGGCGTCGTTCAGGGTGGCGACCACGCGGGCGATCCTGGCCGGCTGCAGCCCGTCGGTGAGCAGGGCCTGGGCGGTCTCGGCGATCTCGTCGGCATAGCTGTCCAAGGCCGGCAGCCCGTCCAGCGAGCGGATCCGGCTGAGCAGCAGCATCGGGCTGTGCGCCTGGTGGCGCAGCATGTCCATGTGGGTGATCACGCCGATCACCTGGCCGTCACGAGTGACCGGTATGTGCTCGAAGCCGTGGTCCAGCATCAGCAGCAGGGCCCGGTAGAGCGGTGCGTCCTCGGGCAGGGAGCTCACCGGGAGGGTCATCACGTCCGCCACCGGCGTGTCCGGCGGCAACTGCTCCGCCAGCACCCGATTGCGCAGGTCGCCGCTGGTCAGGATGCCCACCGGGTCTCCGCTGACCAGGGCCGAGCTGGTCCGCGCCTGACGCATCACCCGGGCGGCCTCGGCCACGCTGTCCTGAGCGGAGACGAACAGCGCCTCGCGGAGCACCAGCTCGCCCACCGGGGTGGCCAGCTCCTGCCCGAACTCGCCCGGCCGGGATCGCGACCCGGGCGGGTCGAGCAGCGCTGTCTCCGGTTCCACCTGGCCACCGTTCCCACGGGGTGATCTGCCCAGTGAGTGCACCGCGTGGCAGGTGGAGGCGTCAAGCGTCCGGGGCGGCTCCTCGGTGGCCGGTGTCTACCGGGCGTCGGGCAGCCCGAGGGCCACGACCAGGTCGGAGCGGGTCTGGGCCAGCCGGCGGGCGGCGGCCGAGCGGGCGCCCGGCAGTCCGACCACGCCGTAGCTGACCGGGACCACCGCCTCCAGGTAGCACTTCAGCTTCGGCTCGGTGCCGCTGGGCCGGACGACGACCCGGACGCCGCCGTCGGTGCGGTAGCGCAGCCCGTCCGTCGGCGGCAGGTCACCGCCACCCTGGGACAGGTCCTCGACGGAGGTCACCGTCTGCTCGGCCAGGGTGGTCGGTGGGTTCGCCCGCAGCCGGGCCATCGCGTCGGCGATCAGCGACACGTCCTCCACCCGCACGGCGAGCTGGTCGGTGGCGTGGACGCCGAACCGCACCGCGAGGTCGTCCAGGGCGGCGATCAGGGTGCGGCCGCGGGCCTTCAGCGAGGCGGCCAGTTCGGCGATCAGCAGGGCGGCGGTGATGCCGTCCTTGTCGCGCACCAGTGCGGGGGCGACGCAGTAGCCGAGGGCCTCCTCGTAGCCGAAGACCAGCCCGGGCACCCGGGCGATCCACTTGAACCCGGTCAGGGTCTCGGCATGCCGCACCCCAGCCTTCGCCGCGATCCTGCCCAGCAACTGGGAGGAGACGATCGAGCAGGCCATGGCCGGGTCCTGGCCGTCCGCCCCGGCCGGCAGCCCGCGCGCGATCAGGTGCGCGCCGAGCAGTGCTCCCAGTTCGTCCCCGCGCAGCATCCGCCAGGCCGGGCGGCCGCCGACCGTCGGCAGCGCCGGGTCGGCGACGGCGACCGCGCAGCGGTCGGCGTCCGGATCGTTGGCGATCACCAGATCGGCGCCCCGGGCGGACGCCGCCGCCAGCGCCAGGTCGATCGCGCCGGGCTCCTCGGGGTTGGGGAAGGACACGGTCGGGAAGTCCGGGTCGGGCTCGGCCTGCTGCGGCACCACGTACGGCTCGGTGAACCCGGCTGCGACCAGGGCGCGCACGGCGGTGTCGCCGCCGACGCCGTGCAGCGGGGTGAGCACGATCGACAGTTCGCGCGCCCCACCCGGCTCCACCACCGCTGCGGCGCCGGCGAGGTAGGCCTCGATCAGGTCCTCGCCGAGCACCTGCCACCCGTGCTCGGCGCGGGGGACGCCGTGTACCAGGCCGACGGCGGCGATCGCCGCCGCGATCTCGGCGTCCGCAGGTGGCACGATCTGCACGCCGTCCCCCTCCGGCGGCGTGAGTCGCCCGCCGAGGTAGACCTTGTAGCCGTTGTCCTGCGGGGGGTTGTGCGAGGCGGTGACCATCACCCCGGCGTCCGCGTGCAGGTGGCGGACGGCGAACGCCAGCACCGGGGTGGGCAACGGACGGGGGAGGACCAGCGCCTCGATCCCGGCGGCGGTCATCACTGCGGCGGTGTCGGCGGCGAACACCTCGGAGTTGTGCCGGGCGTCGTAACCCACCACCACCCGGGCGGTCTGGCCCGGCAGGCCGGCCCTGAGGTGGGTGGCCAGACCGGCAGCCGCGCGGATCACCACCGCCCGGTTCATCCGGTTCGACCCGGCGCCGAGCGCCCCGCGCAGGCCGGCGGTGCCGAACTCCAGGGTCCCGTCGAACCGGTCGGCCAGGTCGGCCAGCGCCACCTCG
This sequence comes from uncultured Actinomycetota bacterium, assembly GCA_963710915.1. GTDB lineage: Bacteria > Actinomycetota > Actinomycetes > Actinomycetales > Kineosporiaceae > JADJPO01. Next base: position 104,993 of record CAVQCD010000002.1, read on the forward strand.
TCTCCGGTCGCGGCCCGGGTGATCACGGCGTCCAGCTCGGCGATGGTGACCGGATCCAGGTCGTCGTCCCGCCAGGCGTGGGCGATGCTGAGCAGGCTCTCGGCTGCAGTGGTGTCCACGATCGAAACCTACCCGGCACGTGGCCGTGGCGAGGCAGCGTCATGCCGGCCGCCTAGGATCGGCGCGGGAGGGCTGCTGATGGGTGGACGCTCAGCTGCCGCAGGCACGGTGGACGGCCTGGTGTCGAGGCAGCACCCGGACGGTTCGTGGGGGAGCCAGGCGACCCCCGCGCGGCGCATCGTGTCCACGATCTTCGCTGCCCGCTCGCTGCTCGAAGGAGGGGCGCGGGACGAGCCCGCCCTCAGGCGGTCGTTGGAGTTCCTGGCCGGGGCCGCCGTGGTCCCGGGGGCCGGCTCGATCGACGGGAGCGGCGGTTCGATCGACGGGACCCGGGCCGGGGTCCTCTCCTGTTACACGGGGATGCTCGCGCGGCTGTTCATCGAGGTCGGCCGGACCGAAGCGGCCGACCCTCTGGTGAGGTGGATCGTGCGCCACCAGCCGATCGCGTTCGGAGGGGTGAGCTACCTGCAGCCGGCCCCGGGCCCGCTGTGGGACGAGCGCCTGCGCCGTCGGTACGGCGGCTGCATGGCGCAGACCACCTGCCTGCTCGGTGCGGTGCCGACGATGTCGGCGCTGGTCGCCGCCCGTCGGGCCGGGATGCAGGTGGAGGTTCGACGCCAGCTCGACGCCACGCGTCGGTTGCTGATCGACCGCCGGGTGATGTTCGGGCGCACCGGTTCGGTGATGCCCCTGGCCGGGCGGACCGCGAAGGACCCCGAGGGGGTGCGGTGGCTGCTGCCCGCGTTCCCCCTGGACTACGTGATCGACCTGATCGAACTGGTCCAGCTCGCCGTGGACGTCGACGTGCCGGCCGAGGCGATGAGCGAGGCGCTCGATCTGATCCGCTCGTGGCGGCTGCCGGACGGTGGCTGGCCGATGCTGGGCCGGCGGGAGCTGGCCGACGTGTATCGCCCCGAGCCGGTCGACCGCCGCCGGCGCAGCGAGGTGATCACTCGCCGGGTCAAGGCGCTGGGACCACTGCTCGACTGAGTGGCGAGCCGACGCACCACTAGCATTCGTACATATGTTCGCCTAGAATAGATGCATGTCCACTATCGACCTGTTGCACGACGAGGCCGCTGAGATCGGGCGGCTCGTCGAGCAGGTTGCTGCCCTGACGGCGGAGAACGCGGCCCTGTCGGTGCAGGTGGCCGAGCAGCGGGAGCGTGCCGCTGGGTTCGCGGTGCAGGAGCGGTTGTGGGCGTGGTTCGGTGACGGCGGCCCGGATGACGCCGATGCGCGGGACCGGGTGGCTGGTGAGGTGTGTCGAGCGTTCCTGTCCCCGGGGTCGGTGGCGCCGGGTCTGGTGACGGCGGCGGCGGTGACGTTGGCCCAGTCCCAGCCCAGCGGCCTGAACGATGCGGAGGTGGTCTCGGCGGCGATGGCGTGCCGGCAGGTGGTCACCCACGCCGAGTTGACCCAGGCCCGCCTGACCCAGGAGCTGGCCTGGCGCTACCAGGCCCGCCACCCCGAGGAACTCGACCTGGACACCGACGGGCGGCTCCCGGACTGGGTCCGTGACCCCGAGCAGCGGGCCCTGGCCGCCGCGATCGAAGAGGTCGCCGCCCTGGCCCGGACCAGCCCGACCGGGCTCCGCGCCCGGGTCGAGATGATCACCACCTGGGCCGAGGAGCACCCCGTCCTGTACCGCGCTCTGCTGCAGGGGCAGGTCACCACCGGTCGGGCCCGGCTGATCGCCCGAGAATCGGAGAAGCTGCCCGGGGCCCGGGAGCGGGCCTGGGTGGAGATGCGGATCCTGCCCTACGCCGAACAGGTCGGTGAGGTCGGGCTGCGCACCCGCCTGGAACGCCTGATCGCCCAGGCCGACCCCACCCGCTACCGGGCCCTGCTGGACGACCTGGCCCAAGAACGCGACACCGTCACCACCCGCCAGCAGGGATACGGCCGCGCGGCCCTGTCCTACCAGGGCAGCCTCGCCTCGGTGGCCGCGCTCCGCGCCGCCCTGATCGCCAAAGCAGCCGCCGCGAACCCCGCCACCCCCGGCCAGGGCGCCACAGCCCGCGACCAACAAGCCACCACCATGGCCGACGTCCTGTACGACCTCATCACCGCCCCCACCACCGACACCACACCCACCGGCCAGCCCACCAGCGACACCAGCGAGACCACCCCGACCGGCGAGACCACCCCGACCGGCGAGACCGGCGGGAGCCCGGCGGGTGGGGTGGCGGTGCGGGTCGAACCCAAGGTGTCCATCAACGTGACCGTGCCCTACCAGGTCCTCGCCGCGCTCTGGGCCGGCACCCTCACCCCCACCGCGTTCGGACTGATCGACGTCGAGGGCCACGGACCCATCCCCGCCCGCGCCCTGGCCGCCCTGCTCACCGACCACGGCCACCGGGCCATCTGGCGCACCCACGTCCTCGACGACCGGCCCCACTCACCCACCCTGGGCAGCATCATCGGCATCGGCCGCGCCGCCACCGACCCCGGCTACACCCCCTCCCCGTCCATCAAGGCCCTGGTCCGCGCCCGCAACCACCACTGCACCTACCCCGGCTGCCGCCGCCCCGCCCAAGCCTGCGACCTCGACCACCTCACCCCCCACACCAACGGCGGCTCGACCACCGAGGACAACCTGCACCCCCTGTGCCGCTTCCACCACCTGCTCAAACACCACACCGACTTCACCCCCCACCACGACCCCGCGACCGGCACCGTCACCTGGCGCACCCCCTCCGGGCACCGGATGAACGAACCACCCGACGCCCCACCACCACTCATTGCCGACGGGGAACTCCCCGACGCCCCGGCCCACATCGGGTGCGCCCCACCCTTCTGAGGGCATCGGGTCAGCGCGGCCTGGGGCCGCCCGGGGTCGCCTGCGCTCCTGCTCGGCCGCGGTCAGAACGGCCTGGTCAGGTGCAGCACCACGTTGCGGTCCCGCGACGTCCCGGCGAGCTTCGCGCCGTAGCCCGGCAGCGGGATGTTCGCGGCCAGCTCACGGTGCAACGCCGCCAGTTCCGGGCGGCTCATCGCCGCGCCCGGGTCGAGCGGGCTGTCGTGGTCGACCATGGTGCACACCACGGCCAGGCCGCCCCGCCCGTCGTCCACCAGTTCCACGATCCGGGTCTGGCAGGGCCAGTCGACCACCGCGCAGGTGGTCACCTCCCAGAACCCACGCCTTCCGCGGTCCGGCCCCGGGTACGGGCTGACCCGGGCCCGGACGCCGTTGGTATGGGTGTGGCCGTTGATCCACAGCACCACGTTGGGATAACGGTGCACCAGGGCCTCCACCTCGGCCGCCGGCACCACCGGCACCGCGGCGCCGTCCGGCCCCAGAGCACCCAGGAGGCCGCTGCCCCGCTGGTTGGTCAGGGTGTCCAGCCCGTGGTGACTGAACAGGATCACCAGCCGATCGTCGTCGCCGGTGCGCACGAGCTCGCCCCGCGGGGTGAAGTAGCTCGAATGCACCTCGCGCAGTCGGGTTTCCAGCCACACCAGCTGCTCGGCGTCGATCGCGCCGTCCGCCCCGCCGAGCAGGCAGGTGGTGTCCAGCGCGATGAAGCGCACCTCGCGCCCGTCGCGGGCGGGACGGTCATAGCTGTAGTAGGCAGTGCCGTCCCGGCGGTTCCGCTCACCGAACCCGTGCCCGTGCGGGCGGGCCGAGGCGCGGAAATGGGCCTCGACGAAATCCCGCCGGCTCACCGGCCGGCGCAGCGGGTCGGCGGTGATCTCGCGCTGCGGCCCGGCCAGGAAGGCGTGGGCGCCGGTCACGAACGTCTCGTAGGCGGTGTCCCGGTCCAGATCGTCCGGCAGGGCAAGGGGTTTGCTGTTACCGATCAGCGCGGCGGCCAGCTCCGGGGTGATCCGGCCGACCCCCTGGATCAGCGCCTCGTGGTTGCCGTGGCAGGCCAGCCAGGGCAGATCCAGTCCCGGCGCGGAGAACGCCACCATCGCCCGGTCGAGGACGCCGGGCAGGTGCGGGTAGCCGAAGCCCGCCCGGAACATGTCGGTGCCCTCGCTGTCCGGGTGCCAGAACACCTGATCCGGCCAGTCCGATCGCTGCACGCCCTGGTAGGGCACGCCATGCCCGGAGAGTGCCACCCGGCCGCCCTCGAACAGTGCGAGCGCGGCCAGCAACTCGTTCCACTGCCCGTTGTCGATCGCGTCCCCGGTGGTCACGGCCAGGTCGAGCGGCGCCCCGGTCAGCGGCGCCTCGGTGATCCGGTTCAGGGTGCGCAGGGTGGCGTCGACGGCGTGCGCGGTGAACGCCTCGTTCGGCCGCTGGGTCGGCACCAGCAGCGAGAACCGGGGGTCGGAGAATTCGCGGTTGAAGAACTCGAACCGGGCCGGGGACTGCACGTCGGCCAGTTGCAGGTCGGTGATGTGGGCCAGGGCGAGCAGCGGCCGGGGCGTGGCCGACCGCCAGCGGTCGGCGGCGTCCGGCACCAGATCGTCGCGGACGACGTGCGGCTCGCCGGCGTCGTGGGCCAACCGGCGGTAAGAGCCCATCGGCGCCGGTGCGGATCGGCTCGCCGGGGACGATCCTGCGGTCCAGGGTGAGCGGGGCGGGAGCGTCGCTCATCGCCTCAGCCGGCGGCGGGGGTGACCAGGACCGGATCTGTGCGCAGCCGCACCGTGGCCGTGCTGCCCGGCGGATGCTCCAACGCCTCGGAGGCCGACAGCTGGGCGACGACCGTGCCCGCCTCACCGAGGTCCAGGGTGAGTCGGCTGATCGCGCCGAGGAAGGAGGAGGTGACCACGGTGGCCGGCACCCCCTCGCCCTCACTCAGCACGCGGATCGCCTCCGGGCGGATCAGGGCGGTCACTGCGCCGTCCGGAGTGGCCTTGTCCACCAACGGGATCCGCTGACCGAGCAGGTGTGCCTCGCCGTCGCGGACCTGGGCCGCGAGCTTGTTGTTCAGGCCCACGAACTCGGCCACGAACGGCGTGGCAGGGTGGGCGTAGACCTCGGTGGGCGGGGCCAGCTGCTCGAGCCGGCCGTCCTTCATCACCCCGACCCGGTCGGCGATGGCCAGCGCCTCCTCCTGGTCGTGGGTGACGAACAGGGTGGTGATCCCGACCTCGAGCTGCACCCGGCGGATCTCGTCCCGCAGCTGGGTGCGCACCTTCGCGTCCAGCGCCGACAAGGGCTCGTCGAGCAGCAGCACGGTGGGGGAGATGGCCAGCGCCCTGGCGAGGGCCACCCGCTGCTGCTGGCCACCCGACATCTGGTGCGCGTACCGGTCGGCCTGGGCCGACAGCCCGACCAGATCGAGCATCTCGATCGCGCGCTGGGCCCGCTGGTCGGCGGACTGCTTGCGCAACTGCAGCCCGAAGGCCACGTTCTGACGGGCCGTCATGTGCGGGAACAGCGAATAGGCCTGGAACACCATGCCCATGTCGCGCTTGTTGGTCGGCACCTGGGTGACGTCGTTGCCGCCCACCACGATCCGGCCCCCGTCGGAGTCCTCCAGCCCGGCCACCAGGCGCAGCGCCGTCGTCTTGCCGCAGCCGCTGGGCCCGAGCAGCGCGACCAGCTCACCCGGGTGCAGGGTGAGGTCCAGCCCGTCCAGTGCGGTGACCGTGCCGTAGGTGCGGCGCAGGTTCTCCAACCGCACCTCGACGCCGGCTCGTTGCGCGGCCTGGGTTGTCACGAAGCCCTCCCGGTACGCCGACGGAGACGTCCGGCGAACGTCAGCACCATCAGCAGGATGAAGACGAAGATCAGCGAAGCCAGGGACAGGGCGACCGACAGACTCGCGTCGGACTGGCCCAACTGCTGGACCGCCACCGGCAGGCTGACGTAGTTGAACAGGGACACGATGGTGTACTCGCCCATCACGATCGCCACACAGAGCAGGGCGGCGTTGAGCACTGCACCGGCCATGTTCGGCACCACGATCCGCAGGATCACGGTGGCCCAGCCCGCGCCCAGGCTCCGTGCGGCCTCGGACAGGGTGCGCACGTCCATCGCCCGCAGACCGGTGTCGAGCGACCGGTACACATAGGGCAGGACGATGATCGCGTAGGCCAGGGCCAGGGTCAGGATGGAGTCGGTGCGCAGCAGGTAGCGCACCCACGCGTACACCGGGAACAACCCGACCACCAGCACGATCGCGGGGATGGTCAGCGGCAGCAGGCAGAGGAACTCCACCACCCGGGTCATCCTGGGCACCCGCAGCCGCACCCAGACCATGGTCGGCACCATCAGCGCCAGCGCGAGCACGCTGGTCAGTACGGCCAGCTCGAGCGAGGCCACGATCGCGTCGATGATCCCCGGGTCGGCGATCCGGCGCCAGGCCTCCAGCGTGCGGGGGGCGGCGAGGCCGATGCCGCGGGTGCTGAACTCGAGCAGTGAGAGCTGAGGCACGGCCAGGAACAGCCCGATCACGGTCAGGATGGCGTAGCGGATCAGCTGGAACCGGCGGGCGCGGACCGCCCGGGGGCCGCGGGTGGGCTGCGCGGTCACTGCAGCCACCGCGAGGACCGCTTCTGCAACATGGTGTTCAGGATCATCACGATCGCCACCACGACGATCATGCCCAGGGCGAGCGCCTTGCCGATGTTCTCCCGACCCAGCAACACCTCACTGGTCAGCGCGGTGCGGATCTGCAGCGGCACGATCGGTGCTCCCTGGCTGATCAGCACCGCCGCCGTCGCGTAGGCGGAGAAGGCGTTCGCGAACAGCAGCAGCAGGGCGCCGAGGAACGGCGGGGTGAGGATCGGGAAGGCCACGTGCCGCCAGTAGTCCCAGCTGGTGCCGCCGAGACTCTCCGTGGCCTCGCGCCACTGCGGGCGGACGCCGTCCAGCGCGGGCAGGAACACCAGCACCATCAACGGGATCTGGAAGTAGCTGTAGACCAGCACCAGCCCCCTGAGCTCGTACAGCCAGTTGCCGGAGATGTCGGTGCCCAGGCTGTTCAGGATGGCCAGGGTGATCAGGCCCTGCCCGCCCACCGAGGCGATGAAGGCGAAGGCCAGTGTGACCCCACCGGCCTGGGCCAGCACCCCGCAGGCCGAGGTGATCGCTTTGCGCAGCACACCGTCCGGATTGCCCGTGGTGACCACGTAGGCGAGCAGGGCACCGAAGACCGCTCCGAGCAGGGCGCTCATCGCGGACACCTCGATGCTGGCGATGAATGCCCGCTGCACGTTCTCGGCGCCGAGTTCGCGCACGTTCTCCAGGGTCGGCCGTTGCGCCCCGTCCAGGAACGCGGCCACGACGACGGTCACCGTGGGCACGATGAGGAAGCACCCGACGAAGGCCAGGAACGGCACCATGCCGACCCAGGACAGGGACGGACGGCGGCCACCCGTCGAAGGGTGGCCGCCGACCGGCGGCGTCGTGACCTGGCTCAGCTGATGGCCTTGGACCAGTTGGTGGCCAGGTAGGTCTTGGCCTTGGTCGCCTGCTCCTCACTCATGAACACCGGGGTCCCGGAGACCTTGGGCAGGGCGTCTGCAGCGGCCTTGTCGACCGTGCCGGCCTTGGTCATCGCGTCCATCCGGACCGGACGCGCGCCACCCTTGAGCCACAGGTTCTGTCCGGCGTCGGAGTAGAGGTACTCCTGCCACAGCCGGGCGGCCGCGGGGTGCGGCGCCTCCTTGTTGATCGCCTGGGCGTAGTACCCGCCGAGGACGGCGTTGTCCGGGACGAAGACCTTCCAGGTCGGCACGTTCTTCACCGCGCCCGCCGACAGGTAGTCCCAGTCGAAGACGACCTGAGTGGTGCCGTTCTTGATCGTGGCGGTCGAGGCCTGCACCGGGATGAAGTTGCCGGAGGACTTCAGCTGCTTGAAGAAGTCCACGCCCTTGGAGATGTCGTCGAGCGACCCGCCGTTGGCCACGGAGGCCATCATGACGCCGTTGAGCGCGGCGTTGGCCTGGGTCGGGTCGCCGTTGAGCGCGACCTTGCCCTTGTACTCGGCCTTCAGCAGGTCGGCGAGTGCGGTCGGCGCCGGCACCTTGGCCGAGTCGTAGCCGATCGACATGTAGCCGCCGTAGTCCTGCACCCAGAGGCCGGTCGGCTCCTTCTGGGCGTCGGCGATGTCGGCCCACTTCTCGTTCTGGTAGGGCGCGAACAGGTCGGTGTTGGCCAGGGCGACGGCCATGCCGAGGTCGAGCACGTCGGGGGCGCGGGTGGTGCCCTTGAGCTGCTTGACCGCGTTGATCTCGTCCTGGCTCGAGCCGTCCGGCTGGGCCGAGTTGACCTTGATGCCGTAGGCGGCCGTGAAGCCCTTGATCACTTCGCCGTAGTTGGCCCAGTCCGGGGGCAGCGCGATGACGTTGAGCTCGCCCTCCTTCTTGGCCGCGGCGATCAGTGCATCCAGACCACCGAGGTCCTTGGCGGACGTCGCGGACTTGGCGTCGCCGCCTGCGGCGACGGCACTGCTCGACCCCGACGGGGTGGAACTGGTGGTGCTGCTGTCCGACGGTGGGGAGCACGCGGTGGCGAACAGCGCGGCTCCGACGGCGATGCCGGAGAGAAGAGCTCGGCGGGTGGTTGTCACAGGTGGTGCCTCCTGGCCTTGACGCGTACGTCGATCTCGGGGGCTGATCGCCGTCAGTCTCCGCGCGGCCCCGGGGGGTGTCAAGGAAAGTTACCGAGTCGTGCCGTTGTCGCCATCCGGCGATTGACCTGCGGAAATGCAGGCGACGGCGAGTGTTCTCCGCGGCTACATCCGCTGCACGATCGCGGCCAGCATCGGGCCGATCCGATCCGCCGCCGCACGTCCGGCCTCGATCACCTCGGCGTGGTCCAGCGGTGTGGGGGAGATCCCGGCGGCCGGATTGGTGACCAGCGAGAGGCCGAGCACCTCCATCCCCGCCTCCCGGGCGGCGATCGCCTCCAGCGTGGTCGACATGCCGACCAGGTCGCCGCCGATGATGCCGGCCATCCTGACCTCGGCCGGGGTCTCGTAATGCGGCCCCGGGAACTGCACGTAGACGCCCTCGGGCAGGGCCGGGTCGACCTCCCGGCAGAGTGCCCGCAGCCGGGAGGAGTACAGGTCGGTCAGGTCGACGAACGTGGCCCCCTCGAGCGGGGAGACGCCGGTCAGGTTGATGTGGTCACTGATCAGCACCGGCGTGCCCGGCGCCCAGCCGGGGTTCAGCCCGCCGCACCCGTTGGTGAGCACGACGATCCGGCAGCCGGCGGCCGCGGCGGTCCGCACCCCGTGCACCACCGCGCGAACCCCACGGCCCTCGTACAGATGAGTTCGTGAACCGAGCACCAGGGCCCGTCGGTCGCTGTCGCCGATCCGCACCGACCGGATGGTCGCGTTGTGCCCGGCCACCGCGGGCGCGCTGAAGCCGGGCACGTCGGCCGGTTCCAGCGTGGCCAGGGTGCGGCCGAGGTGGTCGGCGGCACCGGACCAGCCCGAGCCGAGCACCAGGGCCACGTCGTGCGTGGCGGAGCCGGTCAGTTCGGCGAGCCGTGCGGCCGCCGAGGCGGCCAGGTCCTGCGGGCTCGAGTCGGTCGGGCTGTCGCTCACGGGGCATCCGGCCCTTCGTCGCTGGTGCAGGGGCGTTCGCGCAGGTCGTTCACGTAGTCGGCCGGGGCGCCTCCGGCCTCCGCAGCCTCGGCGAGCATGCCCAGGTAGGTGGCCCGCGGCATACCGCCCTCGTAGGCGTTGAGCACGTACAGCCAGGCCGTGACCTCGCCGTCGAGGGTGCTCACCCTCACCCGGATCTTGGTCCACACCCCGATGTCCACGCCCTCCCACTCGTCGAGGGCCTTCTCGTCGGCGGGGGTCAGGTCGTACAGGGCCACGTAGACCTGGTGTCCCGCGTCCTCCACCACCGTGCTCAGGGGGCCCTGCCAGCCCAGGTCCTCGCCGCCGAAACTGAGCCGCCAGCCGACCAGCCAGCCGGTGCCGTACAGCGGGGAGTGCGGCGCCCGCAGCGCCATCCGCTCCGGGTCGAGGTTGCTGCCGTAGGCCGCGTAGATCGCCATGGGTGCCTAGCGTAGGGATCGCCGGGGCGATGCGAGACAATGCCACGCGTGACATCGCCGCTGACCACTGCTTCCCATCGCTCCAGAGTCGTCGTGGTCGGCGGTGGACCCGGCGGGTACGAGGCGGCCCTGGTCGCCGCTCAACTGGGCGCGGACGTGACCGTGATCGACCGGGACGGCCTGGGCGGCGCCGCGGTGCTCACCGACGTGGTGCCCAGCAAGACCTTGATCGCCACCGCCGAGGTGATGGCCCAGGTGGACGCCGCCGCAGAGCTCGGCGTCCGGCTTCCGGCCGCTCCCGACGGCCGCCGCGCCGTCGAGGCCGATCTCGGCGTGGTCAACCGCCGGGTGCGGGCGCTCGCGCTGGCGCAGTCCACCGACATCCGGCGCCGGCTGGAGTCCGAGGGGGTGCGGATCGTCGAGGGCACCGGCAGCCTCGACGGGCCGCAGCGGGTGGTGGCCCAGGCCGAGGACGGCTCGCGGCACACCTTCGACGCCGACACCGTGCTGCTGGCCGTCGGTGCCCGTCCGCGCCGGTTGCCCGATGCGATGCCGGACGGCGAGCGGATCCTCAGCTGGACGCAGCTGTACGACCTGGAGCAGCTGCCCGACCGGCTGGTGGTGGTGGGCTCGGGGGTGACCGGGGCCGAGTTCGCCAGCGCCTACGACGCGCTCGGCTCCGACGTCGTCCTGATCTCCAGCCGCGATCACGTGCTGCCGGGCGAGGATGCCGATGCCGCGGCCGTGCTGGAGGCGGTGTTCCGTCGGCGGGGGGTCGAGGTGCTGGCCCGCTCCCGCGCACAGTCGGTGACCCGCACCGCGGACGGCGTCGTGGTGGGCCTGACCGACGGTCAGACGATCGAGGGCTCGCACTGCCTGGTGGCGGTCGGTGCGATCCCGAACACCGAGAGGATCGGGCTGGCCGAGGCCGGGGTGCGGTGCGCCGACAGCGGGCACATCACCGTGGACCGGGTGTCCCGCACGTCCGTGCGCGGGGTGTACGCGGCGGGCGACTGCACGGGGGTGTTCGCGCTCGCCTCGGTGGCCGCGATGCAGGGGAGGATCGCGATGTACCACGCGCTGGGCGACGCGGTGAGCCCGCTGGACCTGCGCACGGTGAGCTCGAACATCTTCACCGCACCGGAGATCGCCACCGTGGGCTGGACCGAGAACCACGTGAACGACGGCGACGTGCGGGCCCGCACGGTGAAGCTGCCGCTGGCCGGGAACGCCCGGGCGAAGATGCAGGGCATCCACGACGGGTTCGTGAAGCTGTTCTGCGGCAACCGGTCCCAGGAGGTGATCGGGGGAGTGGTGGTGGCGCCGCGGGCCAGTGAGCTGATCTTCCCGGTGACCCTGGCGGTGGCGCATCGGCTGACCGTGGACGAGGTGGCGCACGCGTTCACCGTCTACCCCTCGCTGACCGGCTCGATCGCCGAGGCCGCCCGCCGCCTGCACCGCGCCGAGTAGGGGCGTCCGATGGGACGGCTGCTCGTCGTGCACCACACGCCGTCCCCGGCGATGCAGGCGATGCTGGAGGCGGTGCTGGCCGGAGCGCGTGATCCCGACATCGAGGGGGTCGAGGTGCTGGTGCGTCCGGCGCTGGCCGCCACTGCCTCGGATGTGCTGGGCGCCAACGGTTTCCTGCTCGGGACACCGGCGAACATCGGGTACATGTCCGGGGCGTTGAAGCACTTCTTCGATCAGATCTACTACCCGACGCTGCTCGCCGCGTCCGGTGCGCCGTTCGGCCTCTGGGTGCACGGGGCGAGCGACACCGTCGGCGCCGTGCGGTCGGTGCACCAGGTCACCACCGGGCTGGGCTGGCGTCAGGTGCACGACGACGTCGCGGCGTCCGGCGAGGTGACTCCCGCCGTCGGGGAGGCCTGCTACTCCCTCGGAGGCACCCTCGCCGCTCACCTGAGCGCCTGACCCAACGTCGCGGTCAGGCGCCGACCACGGTGTTCTTCCCGGCGTGCTTGGCGCGGTACATCGCGTGGTCGGCCTGAGCGAGGAGTGTGTCCAGGCACGTCTCGCCGCGCCGAGCAGAGGCCAGCCCGATGCTGACGGTGACCCGGAGGGCGGTCGGCGAGGAGACGGGAACCCGGCAGGCGGCGACCGTCGCCCTCAGCTGACCGGCGATGTGCTGGGCCTCGGCCGCGCCGACGCCCAGCAGCAGAGCGACGAACTCCTCTCCGCCCCACCGGGCCATCAGGTCCTCCGGGCGCATCACCGCCGCGCAGGACGCCGCGACCGCGGCGAGCACCTCATCGCCGCGTTGATGTCCGTGCAGGTCGTTGACGGCCTTGAAGTCGTCGATGTCGAACAGCAGCAGCGACAGCGGTTCACTGTCCGGAGCGCTCGCCAACCGGTCCTCGGCGAGTTGGACGAAGCGGCGCCGGTTCAGCGCGCCGGTGAGCGGATCGGTGCTGGCCAGGTGCTCGGCGACGGCCCGGGCCCGCTCCAGCTGGTGCATGAGCGACAGCAGCACCCGGCTCACAGGAGCAGACACGGTGACCGACACCACGACGGCGATCACGAGGGCGGGCACCAACCAGTCGGGGCCCGTCTCTCCGATGATCACGAGACAGCTCAGCGTGGCGACGACGGAGAGCGTCGCGCTGACGGCCGCGATGCTGCACATGGCGACCGCCGGGCGGCGCGCCAACAGCCACCGGAGCGACCTGTCCATACCTCTTCCGTCGTCATCTCGACGGCGATGCTGAGCGGAGTCGTCAAAGATCACTGGTTGTCATCTGCATTCCCCCGGGTAGATGGGGTGACTCCCATGACAACCGGTGATCTTGGCGGTGGGGCAGGTCAGTCCTTGAGTTCGCAGATGACGGCGCCGCTGGTGACGGTCTGGCCCACCTCGGCGGCCAGGCTGGTCACCGTGCCGGCCTTGTGGGCGGTGATCGGCTGCTCCATCTTCATCGCCTCGAGCACCACGATCAGGTCACCCGCGGCGACGGTGGCACCCTCCGCGACGGAGATCTTGACGATCGTGCCCTGCATCGGGGAGGTCAGCGCGTCTCCGGAGGCCGCGGCCTTGCCCTTGCCGCCGGCGGAGCGTTTGGGTGCCCGTTTCGGGGCCGCAGACCCGCCACCGCCGCCTCCACCGCCGGACCCGAACCCGGCCGGCAGCGAGACCTCGAGCCGTTTGCCGCCGACCTCGACCACCACCGTCTCCCGAGCGTCTGCGGCGGCGTCTGCAGCATCGGCCGCACCGGCGCCGTCCCAGGCCGGGATGGTGTTGTCGAACTCGGTCTCGATCCAGCGGGTCGACACGGTGAAGGGTGCGGTGGCGTCCGCCGGGGCGAAGGCCGGGTCGGCGGCCACCGCCCGGTGGAAGGGCAGCACGGTCGGCATGCCCTCGACCACGAACTCGGCCAGGGCGCGCCGGGAACGGGCCAGGGCCTCCTGGCGGTCCCGGCCGGTGACGATCAGCTTGGCCAGCATCGAGTCGAACGCTCCGCTGATCACCGACCCGGCGACCACCCCGGAGTCGAGCCGGACGCCGGGCCCGGTCGGCGGCTCCCAGCGGGTGACCGTGCCGGGCTGGGGCAGGAAGTTGCGCCCGGCGTCCTCGCCGTTGATCCGGTACTCGATCGAGTGCCCGCGCAGCGGCGGGTCGTCGTAGCCCAGGGGCTCACCGGCGGCGATCCGCAGCTGCTCGCGCACCAGGTCGATCCCGGCCACCTCCTCGGTGACGCAGTGCTCGACCTGCAGCCGGGTGTTCACCTCGAGGAAGGAGATGATGCCGTCCTGGCCGACCAGGAACTCGCAGGTGCCGGCGCCGACGTAGTGCGCCTCACGCAGGATCGCCTTGGAGGCGCGGTACAGCTCGGCGTTCTGCTCGGCGGACAGGAACGGCGCCGGGGCCTCCTCGACCAGCTTCTGGTTGCGCCGTTGCAGGGAGCAGTCGCGGGTGGAGACCACCACGACGTTGCCGTGGGCGTCGGCCAGGCACTGGGTCTCCACGTGCCGGGGCTTGTCCAGGAACCGCTCGACGAAGCACTCGCCGCGACCGAACGCCGCCACGGCCTCGCGGACGGCCGACTCGAAGGCCTCGGGGATCTCCTCCAGGGTGCGGGCCACCTTCAACCCACGACCGCCACCGCCGTAGGCGGCCTTGATCGCGACCGGCAGGCCGAACTGCTCGGCGAAGGTGAGCACCTCGGCGGCGTCCGCCACCGGGTCGGCGGTGCCGGGCACCAGGGGTGCACCGGCCGCCTGGGCGATGTGGCGGGCCTTGACCTTGTCGCCGAGTGCGTCGATCGCGGCCGGCGGCGGGCCGATCCAGGTCAGCCCCGCGTCGATCACGGCCTGGGCGAACAGTGGCGTTCTCGGCCAGGAAGCCGTAGCCCGGGTGGACGGCGTCCGCCCCGGCCCGTCGGGCGACGTCGAGCAGCTTGTCCACCGACAGGTACGACTCGGCCGGTGTGGCACCGCCGAGGGCGTAGGCCTCATCGGCGACGCGGACGTGCACGCCGTCGCGGTCGGGGTCGGCATACACGGCGACCGAGGCGATTCCGGCATCCCGGCATGCGCGGGCAACCCGGACGGCGATCTCCCCGCGATTGGCGATGAGCACCTTGGTGATCGGCGACATGGGACTCCTTCCTGCGTGGGCGAGCCTAGTCGGCCTCCGGTGCGCCGGTGAGGGCCACCGCAGTGGCGCAGGGCACAGGAACACCGGCGGGTCGCTCGGGGTTGTCCTCATCGAGTACCGGCCGACACCAAGGAGATGACCCGCGTGGCCACGCTGACCATGACGAATGCCATTCATGACGAGACCGTCAAGGACGGCATCGTTCTGATCGACTTCTGGGCCGAGTGGTGCGGTCCATGCCGCCAGTTCGGGCCGATCTTCGAGCGGGTGTCCGAGAAGCACCAGGACGCCGTGTTCGCCAAGGTCGACACCGAGGCCGAGCCGGAGCTGGCCGGGCGTTACGGCGTCACGTCCATCCCGACCCTGATCGTCTACCGGGACGGGATCCCCGTGTTCGGTCAGCCCGGCGCGCTGCCCGAGCAGGCCCTGGAGAACGTGCTCGAGCAGGTGCGCGGGCTGGACATGGACGCCGTGCGCAAGGAGTACGCCGAGCAGGTCGAGGCGCACGCGCAGAAGGCCTGACCGGCCCCCGGTTCAGCCCGGGGCGGGAAGGTGCAGTACGGCGATCAGGCCGCGGTGGTCTGAGCCGCCGATCACCACGGTCTCCACGGATTCGACCCCGATCCCTCCGCCGACCATGGCGTGGTCCAGGGAGAGCACCGGCACCGGAGACCACGTCGGCCAGCTCGGGCGGGGTCCGCGGCCCAGAGCGTCGGCGGCGTCACGCAGCCCGGCGTCGGCGAAGCCGCGGAAGTCCGCGTGCCAGGGGGTCGCGTTGAGGTTGGCCAGCAGCAGCTTGGGGCCCGAGGTCCCTGCTGCCGCCTCGCGCAGGGTGGACAGCTCGTCGGCCCAGTGTGCGCCGCCACCCGGCAGCGGCGTGGCCACGTGCCCGGCCAGCAGGGTGAACGACGCCGCCCCGGCGGTCACCCGTCCGGTCATCGCCGGCCACTGGGTGCCCGGCACGTCCCCCGGCTGATCGAGCTCGGCCCGGCCCCACACGCCCATCCCCGCCTGTGGGTCGTTCACCACGCCGTCCTGCCCCGGAAGGCGGACCCAGCGGGCCGTGACGGCCCGGTCCAGGCCGGCGGTGGTGAGGTCGTGGGCGAGCATGCCGGAGAGTTCGGTGACCACCAGCAGGTCGATCTCGTTGCCGGTGGTCGCCGCCACGATGTCGTGGGCGCTCGCCTGTCCCTCGTGCGCGTTGATCAGCATCACCCGCAGGGCGGCGCCGCCGGTGGTGGGGGGCGCCTCGTCCTCGGAGGCATACGGCCCCACGAACACCCACGGCAGCAGGCCGGCCAGCGCCGCGACCCCGATGGCCGCCCAGTCCTGCCGACGCGCCGCCAGCGTGATCACCACGACCGCCAGCAGGGTCACCAGGGGTGACGCGCTGGCCAGGGCGGCCACGGCCGTCGCCGCCGGACCGCCGAGTCCGGACGACGCCACGCCCACCAGG
>CAVQCD010000003.1:0-21066 GCA_963710915.1 uncultured Actinomycetota bacterium
CGACTCTCCGCATCCCGGATGTAGGGCGGGATGCTGTTGCCCGCCGGCCAGTCCTGGGACAGCCCGTCGAACATCGGGTAGCGGTGGGAGAGGAGCGCGTCGAGCCCGCGGACGAACGTGCGCTTCTTGCCGAGGTTGAGACCCCAAACGAAACGCATGAGCAGTTTGGCCGCGTCGTCGCCCCGCTGCAGGGTCGCCCACAGGGCCCGGACGAAGTCGTCGCCGAGCTCGGGCTGCCGGAACTCCCGCGCGACGGCCTGCATCGCCGTCGGAGATGAACAGCTCGCGGAAGGCCTGCGGTTCGCGACGAGTCGCCGCTTGAGCAGGTCGAGCTGCCGGTTGAAGGTCTCGACCGGCTCGGAGTGCTCGAGCACCTCGACGCGCGCGCGGTCTGTCTCGAGGGTGTCGTGCGTCGAAGATAGTGCCGCAGGTCCTCGGGGCCGACTCGGGGCCGGGCGCGGCCCGGCGGTCATCGGATGATCTCCGCGTCGCAGGTCGCCCTCACGCGGTCGATGCGCTTGCGGATCTCCGGGGTGACCTCGACGGTGTCGACGGCACCCGGGGATCATCCGTGCCACCGTGCGGGCCTCACCGTCGATGATCACCGTGGCCTTCTCGAAGAACTGCGGCAACTCCTGGTAGCAGGTGCCGCAGTCGTTGCACAGCGCCTGATCCGCCGGGTCGAGGTGAATCGGCCCGGTGAGCGTCCCGACCGCTGAGCCGGACGACGAGGACGACGTGGACGACGCCGCCGTCGGGGCGCCGGTGAAGCCGCCGGCCGACCCGAGCGGCACTCCCCCGCCCAGGCCGGCCGGGGCCGTACTGGATGCCGCCAGCTCGGTCATCGCCCGCGCGATGTCGTCGAGCGAGCTCTCCCGCTGCGCCATCGCCTCGTCGTAGCGCGCCTGCAGCGCCTGCAGGTCGGCGCGGTGCACCGAGGAGAGCAGGTTCTCGTGCTGGCCCGAGAGGTACTGCAGCGTGTGCCAGTTGCGTCGCCGCTCCTCGACCAGAGCGACGATCGAGGCCGAGCAGACCACCTTGGTCAGGCGCCGGTCCTCGTCGGTGGCATAGACGAAGGGCAGGTGGCCCGCGCGCTGGGCGGCGGGGAGGCCGATGTACTCGTCGATCGGGACGGCGTCCGCCTCGTGCTCGGCATCGAGCAGCCGGAACTGCTTCTTGAACCGGATCTCGCCCAGCGCGAACTCGGCCGGGGTGAGCGGCGTCGTCATCAGCTGCAGGGTGCCCGCGTCGTCCAGGTACTGCAGGGTGGTGGTGGTCCAGTCCTTGTCCGGGTCGGGGTTGCCCTCGATCGTGAACCAGTCGTGCAGGGTGTCGCCGCGGCGTGGATCGTGCACGAACAACGGGTTCATCCGGCTCTCGACGGCGAGGCGTGCCCGCGCGTTCGAGGCGGCCTCGGGGATGCCGTGCTCCGAACCGCACGGGGTGTAGACGTCCATCACCGCGGGGCCGGAGGTGTAGTTGAGCATCTCCAGCGTGCTCTTCAGGAAGTGGCCCTGGAACGCGGTGCTGGTGGAGCAGACGTACACGTGCGGGTGGAAGGAGGCGAGCAGGCCCAGCTCCTTGCGGCCCTCGTGCTTGCCATCGGACGCGGCGCCGAATCGGGACAGGTCCGAGTCCTGGCCGGTGAAGCTGGACGTCGACGCCTGACCACCGGTGTTGGAGTACACCCCGGAGTTGAGCACCATGACCTTGATCGGGGTGTCGCTGGCCAGCACCCGAGACATGGCGCCGAAGCCGATGTCGTAGTTCGCGCCGTCGCCGCCGACGGTCAGCACGGTGGGCAGCAGCCCGATCTCCTCGGGCGTGAACTCCGCCCAGGAGAGCATGCGCAGCCCGAGCTCCTGCGTGGCCGGGTCGTAGGCGTCGTCGAGCTCCAACTGGGCCAGGCGCAGGGCGCGGACGTCGGAGGCGACCTGGGCCGAGATGCCCTCGAAGATCCCCTTGGCCAGCGGCTGGGCGTCCTGGAAGAGGCTGTTCACCCACGGGTCGATGTAGGAGTTGAACGGCATGGTCGAGGCGTAGACGCTGGAGCAACCGGTGGAGTTGGCGATCACCGTGGACGCCGGGCCGTTGCCGGTCGGGCCGTCCTCGTACAGGTAGAGCCGCTTCTCCAGGGTCGTGATGATCCCGGCGATCCGTTCCCGACGAGCGGGATCGCCGCCGTTCAGGGTGTCCAGCTTGGCGTGCAGGCGATCGAGCAGGGTGTCCAGCTCGCGCAGGTGCGAGCGGCGCCGCGTGGTGCCCAGGGCGTGGCTGAGCGACATCACCAGCCGGAGGGCGGTCACCTCGCCGCAGCCGCGGCAACCGCCGTGACCACCGGTGGTGGCGTAGTAGTTGGAGCGGTCGAGCAGCAGCCGCTTGATGTCGCCGTCCGCGGTGGTGGAGCCTTCGAAGAACCGTGCCGGTGTGTTCGGCAGGGTGCTCAGGAAGGCGAACCGGTCCTGCAACTGCGACAGCACGTCGTTGTCCTGCTCCAGCGGGCTCAGCGCCCCGGGGCCGCAGACCTCCACGCACTCCAGGCAACCGGTGCACTTCCAGGGGTCGAGGGTGGCGGCGAACAGCCCGCCGGTGCCGGGGGCGGTCTTCTCGGCGGCGTCGAAGAACGGCCGGGTGTGGGCCACCGGATAGGTCGCCAGTACGGCCACCAGCTTGTCGATGTTGCGCGAGAACACCGGGCCGCACTCGAGCACGCCCGCCGCCTCCGCCACGATCTCGTGGAAGGGGCGGTCGGCGCCGCTGCCGGAGCGGTAGGCCTCGCGCACCCGCTCGGCCAGGCCGTAGACCTGCGCGCGCAGGGCGTCCCGCTGTGGCTCGGTGGCCTCGAGCGCCGTGATCCCGGCCAGCAGCAGGTCGTGGATCTCGTGCACCGTGTTGGGGATGGCCGCGTCCGGGCAGACCAGCGCGCACTCCATGCACCCGGTGCACAGCGAGGCGTCGATCGTGGGCACGGTGCGGCGGAAGAGCCCCTTGTCCTTGCCGGCGGCCGTGCCGGCGGGCATGAACAGGCCGATGCCCGGCAGCACCGGCGCCTCGCCGATCGTGCCTTCTCGGAACGGGCGGGCAGCGACGTCCTCGTAGTAGGTGGGGTCGAACAGCCCGCTGGTGGCCGTGGCCGTGGAGCTCGGGCACATGGCGGCGGACAGCCCCGCCCGCGAGAGCACGACGCGGCCGGCCGGCTGGGCGTCGATGGCGCGGAACGTCTCGGCGTCGTAGTCGAGCAGATGGGTCGCCTCGATGCCGTCGCGGATCACCGACATGTTGCCCTCGACGACAGCCTCGCCCTTGCGGGCGAACTTCTTCACGATCTGGGCCGCCACCTTGGCCAGGATCGCCTCTTCGGAGGCCCCGGCGGAGACCCGGTCGACGTGCGCGGCGACCGCGCCGATGAACGCGATGCCCATCATGCGGGTCTCGAGGTCGGGGGTCGGGGCGTGCCGCTTGGCCACGCTGAACGCGTCGACCACGGCGAGCCGGATCCTCTTCTCGCGGATGGTGCGCCGGGCGTAGGCGGGCAGCTCGCGCCAGACCTCCTCGTGCGGCAGGTTGGACTGCAGGATGAAGGTGCCGCCCTCGACCAGGCCGCGCAGCGGGTTGGTGTGGATGAAGGCCTTGTGGTCGGGCGAGATGACCACCTCGACCTCTTCGAGCTCGGCGTTGGTGATCAGCACCGGTTCGGGGCTGAGCGTGATGTAGTAGTTGGTCGGTGCGCCGCTCTTCTCGGAGCCGTACTTGGGCGCCGACTTCGAGTGCATGCCGAGGACGCCGGCCAGGATGTCGGTGAGCAGCTTGCCGGTGGCGATGGTGCCGTAGCCGCCCACCGAGTGGAACCGGATCCGCATCGCCGAGGCCGGCAGCAGCACCGGGTTGGCCTCGGTCTCCAGCGCCATCAGTTCGGTCTCGGGGTAGGCCGCACGCAGTCGCTCCTGCACCTCGTCCACCCGGCCGTTGGCGGTGTCGAAGAACTGCGAGCCGAGGTAGATCAGCGGCGCGGGCGAGCCCTTGGCCATGTTCTTGACCGCGGCCACCAGGTGGCGCGGCTGCAGGTCGTGACCGCCCAGGCCGAAGATCGCGGTGGTGAGCACCGGCAGTGCCTCGAGCGCCGGAATCCCCGGGTGCCGGTTGGACTGCGCGTTCTCACGGGCCTTGAACAGGGCTGCGGTCACCAGCGAGGTGAGCGCGGTCTGGTCGATCGCTCGAGCACGGTGACGGCCTTCGCCCCGCTCAGCACGGCGATCAGTTCGGCCTCCGGGAACGGCTGCAGCAGCTTGACCGCGACCAGGCCGACCTTCAGGCCGAGGCTGCGCAGATAGGGCAGGACGGCGCGGACGTCGTCGCAGACCGAGCCGAGCCCGACCATCACGAAGTCGGCGTCCTCGCAGTCATAGGTGTGCACCGGGGCGTAGGTGCGGCCGGTGAGCTCGGAGTAGTCCGCCATCGCCTGGCGGACCAGAGCCGGCACGGCGCTGGCGAAGTGGGTGCGGTGGTCGACCGAACCGGCCTGGAAGTCGGGCTGGTTCTGCACCGGGCCGGTCAGCCCGGGGTTGTCGACGTCGACCAGGGCCGGCACCAGCTGCCGAGTGCCCTTCTCGAAGGCGTTGACCCACTGTCGGCGCCACTGGGCGTGCATGTCCTGCGGCACCCAGGCGGTCGTCTCGGAGACCAGGTCCCCCGCGTTGTCCGGCTCGATCTGCTCTGCGCGCGCGTCCAGCCACGCCTTCAGCGCAGCCAGGTCGGGGGCCTCGAAGTCGTCGCGGTGCCGGTCCAGGTAGGCGTTCAGCTGGAACACCCGGCCCTTGGCGCCGAAGAGCAGCTCCTGGGCCAGGGTCGGGGCCTTGATCCGGCCGGCCGGATCGCCGAGGTACTCCCGCAGCAGTTCGGGCTCGGGCATCAGCGCTTCGCTGAGCATGTGGCTGGTGGCGAACCCGTCCATGGCGTTGGCCACCGGGATCAGCGACATCGCCGAGGTGCGGTAGGCGATCGCCGCCAGGTCCGCCGCCTCCTGCGGGTTGGCGCCGAAGAGGATTGTGTAGCCGGAGGAGAGCAGGGCATAGACGTCGTCGTGCCCGGCCATCACGTTCAGGGAGTGCTTGGAGACCACGCGGGCCGCCACGTGCAGGACGAATCCGCCGATCTTCTTCCCGACGGTGACGTAGTGCGACTCCATCGCGTAGAGGATGCCCTGGCTGGAGGAGGCGTTCGAGATGAACTGACCGCCGGTCAGGGCCGCCCCGAGCGCGCCGCTCTGTGCCGAGTGCTCGCCCTCGGGCTCGAAGAAGAAGGGGTGCTTCCCCCAGACGTTCACGCTGCCCTGGGCCCGAGCAGCCTCGTACAGCTCGGAGATCTCCGTCGAGGGGGTGATCGGGTACCCGATCACGCCGCCGCAGACGTGGGTCATCACATGGGCGAGAGCGCCATTCCCGTTGATGACACTGAGAAGACCTGGGTACTTGGGCTGCTGACGTGTCATCTGTGCGGTCATGAGGCTGGCCCATCCGAAGTCGAGGTGAACGGCGGCAACGAACAAGAGCCGTCGACTACAGGCCCCGCCAGGCTAATAGGGCGGCATCAGTGGCCCATGGGTCGATCGTCCCGTGACGGCTCCCGGCGCGAGAGACTCACCGGGTGACTCCAGAGGCGGCAAGGGATCGGGATGACTCGGGGCGCCCTCGCAGTGCGCGGCCCCGCGATGCGCTGGGACGGCCGTTGGCGCCCGGTTCACCGGGCCTTCCCCCGATTCCCGACGATCTGTCGCTGACGGCGGCCGAGACGCTCGACAAGGCACAGAGTCTGCTCGACGCGGGTCTGGCCTTTCAGGCGCACGAGGTGCTGGAGAGCCGCTGGAAGGCGGCGCCGCCGAGTGAACGTGAGCTGTGGCGTGCGCTGGCCCAACTGGCCGTCGGCATCACTCACGTGCAGCGAGGCAATCGGTCCGGGGCCGTGCGACTGCTTCTGCGTGCTGCCGGTGGACTCGAACACGCCGGCGACCCGTCGCACCGGGTGCCGGCCGCAGCGCTCGCCACGTGGGCCCGAGCGCTCTCGGCGCGGATCGAGCAGATCGGTCCGGACGACGTCGACGCCGGCGACCTCACCCCGCGGCTACGCTGACGCCCTCGTGGAGCCGGGCGGAATCAGTCGCGCCAGCGCATGGCCGGCGTAGTCGGCCGAAGCCGATCGAGCAGGGAGCGAGAAGTGCGCCCGAAGGGGATGCAGAGCAGCGCCGGCACGATCAGCAACGCCGCGAAGAAGATGTACACCGCTACGGTGACGTCCACGATCGCCTCCTGTGAGGGGCGCCGCCCGGGCAGAGCGGACGCCTGTCCCCAGGGTACGCCTACCAAGATCGTTTCGGTACCCGTCCCCCGACGCCGGTGATCGGCGCGAGATCGCACTCTTCCCCCGCTACGTGGGGGAAGACCGCGATCTGGCCGCGATCTTGGGGCGCGTGCGGGTGCGGGGGTCAGTTGGCCGGGGTGAGGGTGTCGAGGATCTGCTGGCCGTACTTGGCGAGTTTCGCCTCGCCGACGCCGCTGACGCCGGCGAGCTCGTTCAGGCTCCCCGGCGACTGGGCCGCGATCTGGCGCAGCGTCGCGTCGTGGAAGATCACGTAGGCCGGGACGCCCGCCTCCTTGGCCGGTCGCGGCGCGCCAGGCGCGCAGCCGCTCGAACACCGGCGCGGCCCGGGCGGGCAGCTCCACCGCGACCGTGCCGGCCGGCTTCGCCGTTCGGCCGCGGCCGGGCGCGACGCCGCGCCGCTCGGGTCTCGCGGCGCAGCATCACCGGCGCCGTCCGCCGCAGCACCTCGCCGCTCGCCTCGGTGAGCGCGAGCGTGCCGTAGTCGCCGCGTCGACGGCGAGCAGGCCCTGCGCGAGCAGCTGGCGCACGACGCCGCGCCACTCGCCGTCGCGCAGGTCGGCGCCGATGCCGAACATCGGTGAGCGCGTCGTGCCCGTAGCTGCGCGACCTGCGGCGGTGCTCTTGCCGAGCAGGATGTCGATCGAGGTGCCCGGCGCCGAAGCGCTGGTTGCGCTCGCGGTGCAGCCGCACGACCGTCGAGAGCAGCTTCTGCGCGGGCGACCGTGCCGTCCCAGGACTGCGGGCGGCGTCAGGCAGGTGTCGCAGTTGCCGCACGGCGTCGCTGCGCCTGGCCGAAGTAGCGCGAGCAGCTGCACCCGGCGGCACTCGACCGTCTCGCACAGCGCGAGCATCGCGTCGAGGTGCGCGGCGAGCCGGCGGCGGTGCGCGAGGTCGCCCTCGCGAGCTGTCGATCATCCGGCGCTGCTGCACGACGTCCTGCAGCCCGTAGGCCAGCCAGGCGGTCGACGGGCAGGCCGTCGCGGCCGGCGCGGCCGGTCTCCTGGTAGTAGCCCTCGACCGACTTGGGCAGGTCGAGGTGGGCGACGAAGCGCACGTCGGGCTTGTCGATGCCCATGCCGAACGCGATGGTCGCGACCATGACGACGCCGTCCTCGCGCAGGAACCGGGACTGGTTCGCGGCGCGCGTGCGCCGCGTCGAGACCCGCGTGGTACGGCAGCGCGGCGATGCCGTTGGTCGACCAGGAACTCGGCGGTCTGTCTCGACCGATGCGCGCGAGAGGCAGTAGACGATGCCGGCGTCGCCGGGGTGCTCGGTGCGCAGCAGGTCGAGCAGCTGCGCGCGCGGCTCGTTCTTCGGCTCGATCCGGTACTGGATGTTCGGCCGGTCGAAGCTCGCGACGAAGTGCCGGGCGCTCGGCCAGGTCGCAGCCGCTCGGCGATCTCGGCGTGGGTCGCCTCGGTCGCGGTCGCGGTCAGCGCGATCCGCGGCACGTCCGGCCAGCGCTCGTGCAGCACGGACAGCGTCAGGTAGTCGGGCCGGAAGTCGTGGCCCCACTGCGACACGCAGTGCGCCTCGTCGATGGCGAACAGCGCGATCCGGCCGCGCTCGAGCAGCTGCAGCGTGGTCGGGCACGCGCAGGCCGCTCGGGGGCGAGGTAGAGCAGGTCGAGCTCGCCGGCCAGGAAGGCCCGCTCGACGGCTCCGGCGCTCGTCGAGGTCCTGCGTGGAGTTGAGGAAGCCGGCGCGCACGCCGAGCGCGGTCGAGCGCGTCGACCTGGTCCTGCATGAGCGCGATCAGCGGCGAGATGACGACGCCCGTGCCCGTCGCGCACCAGCGCGGGGATCTGGTAGCAGAGCGACTTGCCGCCGCCGGTCGGCATCAGCACGAGCGCGTCGCCGCCCGCCGACGACGTGCTCGATGATCGCCTGCCTGCTCGCCGCGGAAGGCGTCGTAGCCGAACACCCGCCGCAGGGTGCGCAGAGCCTCGGTCTCGGCGACATCGGTCGGGGAGGTCGTCGAAGAGGTCACCAGGCGAGTCTACGAGCGTGCGGCTCCGGTCGACCGGAGCCGCACGGCGCAGCGGGTCAGGCGCCTGACACGTCGGCCGCGGTGGCCGCGGTGGCCGCGGTGAGGTCGACCACCTGGTCGGCCGGGTGGGTGAACACCTGGAAGCTGCCCAGGTCGGCGGAGGGCGCTGCGACCTGGAAGTCCAGCGGCGGCCCGCCCTTGGCGTCGACGGCGCCGCGCACCTCGTCCTCGGTGGCGACGGACTGCCAGCGCCAGTCCTCGATCGGATCCATGTCCGTGGAGCGCTGGTAGAAGATGAAGTGCTCGTCGTGATGATCCCGATGGGCGGTGGCGATCCGCGCCGCCGTCACCGGGTGTTCGTAGAGGCCGGTGCCGTTGAGGAACTGCAGCGCGTCGTCCGCCGTGGTGGCGAGCTTCCAGCCCCATCCGCCGGTCGCCGGCGGCGGCTCCTGGCCGGGTGCCGGGTCACGGTAGAACACGTGGAACTCGTGGTGGTCACCCACCCAGGTGGCGGCGATCTGCATGTGCCGCACGGGTGCCGGGTAGGGCCCCGCGCCGTTGAGGAACTCCATCACGTCGTCTGCCGTGGTGGCCTTCTTCCGTCCCCAGCCGCCCAGACCGTCATGCCGTTCCGGCCGTCTGGCAGCCTTGGTGGCGAACACCCAGAACCGCGGGTGGTCGCCCCGCCACGTCATGCAGAGGCGGGCGTCGGGAACCGGGTGGTCGTGCTTGGTGTCCCCGTTGAGCAGATGGAGGACGTCCTCCGCGCTGCGCGCCAGCTTCCATTTCCACAACATGGCGAGCCCCTTTGCTCGGCGACGGTCGGGCCTTGACGGCGGTGGGCCGGTGACCCCATTGAAACGCGCTGTGACTGTCGGCAGCAGGTCTGCAGCGCGTGATTCACGTCGCTCGCCCCGTCCGGTCCCAGCGGCTTAGGGCCCGGGCGGTCGCCCGGGCAACAGGTAGGGTCGCGGCCCCTCGGCTGGACGTGAGCGGGAATCGGACCCCGTCCGAACACAGACGGCTACGGACAGTCATCTTGTGGCGCGTTCTGCGGACGTGATCCGTTGTCCGGCATCCAGAGCGTGTGTCATGTGCCATATTCGCTCCCACGATCACGCACAAGTGCACAACGAGTGATCGCCCAGCGCCTGGATGCTCGGCTCCGCCCCGCCGTCGAGGTGCGTCAATCGACGTGTTCAAGCGAGGTCAGATGTCGCATTCCGCCCCGACCCTCGGTGCGTCCCCGCACCGGCCCGGCGCCCGGCGCACCCTGTCCGAGCGGCTGATCCCGGTCGCGATCGTGCTCTCCCTCCTGGTGCCTTTCGCGGTGGCGCTGTTCGCGACGAACGGGCAGACCCGGGCGGACATCACCTTCACCGACCGGGAGCGGGACGGTGTCGCCTACCTGCGCCCGCTGGTGCGGCTGCTCAGCGCCACCGTCGACGCCCAGAACGCGGCGGTGGCCGGCCGGCCGACCGACGGAGCGGCCCTGCAGACCGCCGGTCGTGATGTCGAGGAGATCGACACCCGGCTGGGCGCGGTGCTGGGGACGACCGACCGCTGGGACGACCTGTCCGGGCAACTGGACCAGCTGGCAGGTTCCCGCGCCACCGCCCGGGAGGCCTACCGGGCCTATTCCGTGGTCGTCGACCTGGAGCTGGCGCTGATCGGCCGTGTGGGCGACACCTCGAACCTGATCCTCGATCCGGAGCTGGACGCCTACTACGTGATGGACGCGACCCTGTTGCGGGTCCCCGCGCTCCTGGTCGACAGCGGGAAGGCCACCTCGCTGACCCGCCTGGCGCAGATCGAGGCCGGTGGGGCCGATCGCCTCGCCGGCGCGGTGTCGACCACCACCGTCCGGTCCAGCATCGCCGCGGTCGACGACGGACTGCGCAAGAGCTTCGGTACGACCAGGAGCCGCTCCCTCGGGCCTGAGCTGCTCACGCCGCTCGACAGGCTGCGCGATACCACGACCACCTTCGCGCCGCCGGCGATCGAGGTCGGGGTCACCCCCACCGAGCGGGATCTTGCGCAGGTCGACTCCTCCCGGACGGCGCTCCGCGACGCGGCTCTGGCCTTCGAGTCCACAGGGCTCACCGAGCTGGATGCCCTGCTCGCCGCCCGCCGGGACAGCCTGGCCGCAGATCAGAGGCTGGTCTTCGGGATCGCGCTGGCCGGCGTCCTGCTCGCCGGGATCCTGGCCGCGGTGTCGGCGAGGCGGAGCGGTCGCCTGCGGCGTCTGGGCGCGGCCGTGCCGGAGGGTGGCCCCACCGCGTCCGAGTCGGTCCTCGGCGAGCTGGTCGGCTCCGGGCAGGGCAGCCGTGCCGCGCGGGGCGAGCCGTGATCCTCGGCCGGCTGCAGGTTCGGGAGAAGCTGAACCTGCTGGTCGTCATCCCGCTGGTTCTCGTCGCCCTGCTCCTGGTGCCGCTGCTGACCGGCCGCGTCGGTGAGGCGCGGGTCTCTGGGCACACCTCCTCCGTCGCGGCGCAGGCGCGCCAGCTCAGCGTGCTGGTCCAGGAGCTCCAACAGGCCCGGCTGCTGGCCGTCGCCCGGCTGCGGTCCGCAGACGTGGAGCCGAACGCCCTGATCGTCCAGCTTCAGTTGGTGGAGGATCAGCGCACCACTCTGGAGCCGCTGGCCCGCGAGAACGGCAACCCGGCACTGCTCGCGGCGTTGGACGGGGTGCGGCGCCTGGTCGGCGACACCGGCCCCGCACTGGTCGGCCGGTCGGTACCGGCCACGGACGCCATCGCCGCATTCGGCACCGCTGTCGACGAGCTGGTCAGCGCTGCGGCACTGACCCAGCAGACCACCGTGGAGGCGGCCGACGCGTGGGCGCTGAGCTCGCTCGACTCCCTTTTGCGCTCCAACGAATCGGTGAGTCGGGGCGGTGCCCTGCTGCTGGCGGCGACCGGCACGACGTCCGCCAGGGCACGGTCCCAGCTGCTGGCCGCGGCTGCCGAGTACTTCGCCCGCGGGGACGACGCCGGTCAGGCGTTCCAGCGGCAGGCGACCGACCGGGCGGCCAGGGTCTTCGGCCAGGCCACCGACAGCATCAGCGCGGCCCGGATCGGCGACGCCCAGGCGCAGATCGGACGATCGGCCGAGGTCTCCGACAGCCTGCCGGTGACGGTGTTCGCGGCCGTGCAGTCCCAGACCGAGCTGCGGCAGCTGGTGCAGACTGAGATCACGCAGGGGGTGGCGACCGCGGCCACCGCGGCGGCGCAGCGCGCCCAGGTGGTGGTCCTCCTGGTCTCCCTGCTGGCCACGCTGCTGATGGCCCTCGTGATCGCGCTGTCGGTGATCGTCGGCCGCTCGGTCTCGCGACCGCTGCGCCGGCTCACCACCGCAGCAGCGGTGGTGGCCGACCTCGCGCAGGAGGAGCTGCTGCGCGTTGCCGACGAGGACGCCCAGGTCGATGTGGTGCCTCAACTGGCCGAGATCGACATCAGCTCGGACGACGAGATCGGTGAGCTGGCCCAGGCCTTCAACCGGGTGCAGAGCACGGCGGCACAACTGCTCGAACGCCAGGTCGTCAGCCGGCGCAATGTGGCATCCATGTTCGCCAGTGTCGGACGGCGGACCACCAACCTGGTCGGGCGCCAGCTCAGCCTGATCGACTCCCTGGAGCGGATCGAGGACGACCCCGACACGCTCTCCACCCTGTACCGACTCGACCACCTGTCGACGCGTCTGCGCCGCAACGCGAACAGCCTGGTCGTGCTCTCCGGTGGCTCGGAGTCCTCCGGAGAGAGCCGACCGGTGGCGCTGTCGGACGCCGTCCGCGCCTCGCTCGGCTCGGTGGAGGACTACAAGCGGGTCACCGTCGACCGCCTCCCCGACGCCTACCTCTCCCCCGGCGTGGTGAGCGACCTGCTGCTCCTGCTGGCCGAGCTCCTGGAGAACGCGGTGCTGTTCTCACCGCCCCGCACGACGGTGGAGGTGCGCGGGCGCCTCGAGGCCGATGGAGCATGCCTGCTGACGATCGTGGACCACGGCATGGGGATGCCGGAGGACAGGCTGGCCGAGGAGAACGCCCGGCTGGAGCGCCGGGAGCGACTCGACCTGGCCCCGACCAACGTCCTCGGCCTGTTCGTGGTGGGGCGCATCGCCCGTCGTCACGGCCTGGACGTGCGGCTCGAACCAACCCCCGAGCACGGCATCACGGTGCGGGTGCTGCTGCCCGCCGAGGTCCTGGTGGACCTCGCGCCGCATGCCCTCCCGGCGGCCCGTCCGGAGACGCTCGGCGCCCGGTCGCGCCCCGAGCGGGTTCCCGTCCCAGCGCCCGCAGGAGGCGCTGCCCCGCTATCGACCCCGTCACCGCCCCCGCCGCCGCCCCTGCCGCTGGCAGGGCCGGCCGCCGCCGCCCCGGTGACTCCGGTCGAGGCGGTGGAGGCGACGGATGCGCAGCGTCCGATCGCCCGCCGGGTGCCTGGGGCGCACTGGGCTGCCGGCGGTGGAGGCGATCCTGGTTCGCCGCCGCCGCCTCCGCCGCCCAGCGGGGCCACCGGTGTCCGGCGGCGGGTGCCGGGCAGCCATCTGCCGACCATCCCCGACGCCGCACCACCCGCCCCCACCCGCGGCGGCCCCGACCCCGACGAGGCACGACGCCAGGTCGCCGAGATCGAGCAGGCGATGGTCAGGGCCGAGGGAAGCGGCCCTGATCCGCAGACTGCCGCTCCGACGTCCGGGGACCTCGCCCGCCGGGCCGGGGTGCGCCGCCGGATTCCCGGCGCGGCCCTCGAGGAGCTCGGCGGGACGGCCCCGCCCGCGCCGGCTCCGCTCGGCCCCGTCGCCGTCGATCCTGAGGCGGTGCGCGCCGCGCTGGACGACGTGGGCAGCGCCGTCGGACGCGCCGGCGAGGTGCGCCATCGCACGTCGCTGAACGAGGAGCGGCTGGCCGAAGAGGCGGCGTCGCAGGCCGCCGCGGCGGAGGCGGCTGCCCGTGAGGCCGCGCTCCGCGAGGCTGCGGGGCGCCGTGACGAGCAACGTCAGGCGATCACCGAACTGGCCGGCGAACTGCGAGCCACGCCGCCGGCCCTGCCACCGCGGCCGGTCGTTGACGAGCCGCCGCGGGCTGCCCCCTCGGTCCAGCCCGCCGCCCCTGTGCGTCCCGCACGCCGGGTGCCCGGAGCCTCGCTCGCCGCACTGAGCGGCGCCGTTCCGGAGGTCACGCGGCCGGCGAATGGGCCGCCCACGGGCCCGATCACCCTGGGTGCCGCGGGTGGTCGCGTGGTCCACCGCCCGGAGCGCCCCGAGGACGTGCTCTCGTGGGTCGAGGACCTCGAGCTCGCCATGGCCGAGGCAGCACCGCCCGGCAGCGATGCCGCCGGGCCCGAACGCAACGCACCGCACGAACCCGAGGACGGAGAATCCGCATGACCGGGACGACGACCGAGCTCAGCGCCCAGGCGCAGGACTTCACGTGGCTGCTGACCAAGTTCGCGCAGGAGACGGCAGGCGTCGTGGACGTCATCGCCGTCTCCTCCGACGGACTTCTTATGGCCACCGCGGGCGATGCCGACCGGGCCAGCAGTGACCGGCTGTCGGCGATCGTCTCCGGCATGGTGAGCCTGGCGGCAGGTGCTGGAACCAGCTACGGCCTGGGCGCTCTGAACAAGGTGATCGTCGACGCCGAGGGCGGCTACCTGATCGTGATGGCCATGGGCGCAGGGGCGCTGCTCGGCGCTGTCGCCGACCGCACCGCCTCCCTCGGCACGGTGGCCTATGAGATGGCGGTGTTCATCAACCGGATCAACGGCATCCTGAACCCGCAGCTGATCAACGAGCTGAAGAACACGGTCGGCGGATGAACGAGGAGCAGGGCATGGCCCCGGCCGCGGATGACGACTCCTCACTGGTTCGGCCGTTCCTGCAGGGTGCCGCGACCTCCGGAGACGCCGGCGACTCCTCCTCGGCGGCTCATATCCGCCCCTTCCTGCTCACCCAGGGCAGGACCTCGGGCGCGGCCGAGATCCCGATCGAGGCGCAGGTCCAGGTCACCACGGCGGGGCTGAGTGCCGCCGAGGCGCTGTCGTTCGAGTACCGCGACGTGGTGAATCTCTGCCAGGAACCCCTGGCCGTCGTCGAGGTGGCGGCCCGACTCAACCTTCACCTGGGCGTGGCCCGGGTGATCATCGGTGACCTGACGTATCAGGGGCTGGTGTCGACCTTCGAACCGGACGGGGACGTGACCGACGACGTGGAGACAATCATGCGAGTGATCGATGGCCTTCGACAGCGCAGCTGAGCGCCCGGTCGGGACGGCGACCCGCCAGCGGCAACCGGTCCCGGTGAAGATCCTGGTCGCCGGCGGATTCGGCGTGGGGAAGACGACCACGGTGGCCACCATCTCGGAGATCGCCCCCCTGAGCACAGAGGCCGAGATGACGTCCGCCGCGGCGGGTATCGACCGCAACGAGCTGGTGCCGACCAAGACGACCACCACGGTGGCGATGGACTTCGGCCGGATCACCATCGACGAGAGCATCAAGCTCTACATCTTCGGCACCCCCGGGCAGGACCGGTTCGGCTTCATGTGGAGCGACCTCGCCAACGGCGCCCTCGGTGCCCTGGTGCTGGTCGACGACCGCCGGCTCGACGACTGCTTCGCCGCGGTCGACTACTTCGAGAAGCTCGGGCTGCCGTTCGTGGTCGGGGTCAACCGGTTCGACGGCCAGGTGCACCACGACGTCGAGACCATCCGCTGGTCCCTGGCCATCGACCCCGTGGTGCCGGTGGTCGAGTTCGACGCACGCAGCTTCCTCTCGGTGCGTGATGCCATCCTGGTCATGCTCGAGGAGGCGCTGGTGCGCGCCCGAGCCAGGCAGGCGGAGAAGCGGCGCAACGCCGCGGACCTGCCGGCGCAGAACGGCGGAGCCGGCTGACCGCCCACGCTCACCGGCTGCCGAGGCACTCGGCCAGGCGACCCTGTAGGAAGCGTTGCTCGGCCGGGTTCGCGGTCAGCCCCAGGGCCGTCCGGTAGCACCCGGCCGCCTCGTCGGCACGGCCGAGCCGGCGCAGGAGATCCGCCCGTGCAGCGTGCGCGAGGTGGTAACCCTCCAGCCCGTCGATCTGGTCCAGCAGCGCGAGACCGGCGGCGGCGCCGTCCGCCATCGCCACGGCGACCGCGTGGTTCAGGGCGGCCACCGGGGAGGCGGTCATCGCGGTCAGCTGGCGATAGGCGGTCGCGATGGCCGGCCAGTCCGTGTCGGGGGCGGTGGGTGCGACGGCATGCTGCCCGGCGATGATCGCCTGCACCTGGTACGGGCCCGGTCGGCGCCGCCCCACGGCGCGTACCAGGATCGCATCGGCTTCGTGGATCATCGGCAGGTCCCAGCGGGAGCGGTCCTGGTGCTCGAGCAGGACCAGGTCCCCCGCGACATCGACCCGGGTGTCGGCCCGGGCCTGGTGGAAGAGCTCCAGCGCCAGCAGACCCTCGACCTCGGCGTCCTCCGGCACCAGCTGCGCCAGCAGCCGGGTGAGCCGGATCGCCTCGTGCGCCAGGTCGAGCCGCTGCAGTGCGACGGCGTCGGCGCCGCGGTCAGGTAACCCTCGTTGAAGACGAGGTAGAGCACGCCGAGCACGGCATCGACCCGTTCGCCCAGGTCGGCCGGGACCGACATCGGGATCCGAGCCAGCGCGGATCTTGCGCTTCGCCCGCACGATCCGTTGCGCCAGAGTCGCTTCCGGTACGACGAAGGCTGCGGCGATCTCCCGTGTGGTGAGCCCGCCGACCAGGCGCAGGGTCAGCGCCACCTGGGCCTCGTGGTCGAGGGCCGGGATGGCAGCAGAGCAGGATCAGGCGCAGGTGCTCGTCGGCGATCCGGTCGTCGTCGACCATGAGCTCATCTCCCGGCCTTCGTCGTGTGCGACCTCGATCCGCGGCCAGGTGGATCGCCGGCGCTCGTGGGCCCGCCGGCGTCGGCTGCCGGCCCGGCGCAGGCGATCGATCGCCTTCGCGGGCGACCGTCAGCAGCCAGCCGGCCGGATTGTCCGGGACGCCGTCGCCGGCCAGGTCGTGCCGCCTCGATCAGCGCGTCCTGCACGGCCTCGTCGGCCAGGTCGAGGTCGCCGAACCGGCGCGCGAGGAGCGCGAGCACCCGCCCGCTCTCCTCGCGCGCCAGCCGGGTGAGCGCGGCGTCGACGTCGGCGTCGGCACGGCGGCGTCGCTCAGCTCGTCCGGCGTCGGGCCGGAAGGCGACCGGGCCGCACCTCGATCGCTGCCCGCGGGATCGGGAGCGCCGCGGCCAGCTCGAGCGCCTCGTCCAGGTCCTGGGCCGAGATCAGGTAGAAGCCGCCCAGCTGCTCCTTGGTCTCGGCGTACGGCCCGTCGGTGATCGCCGGGGCGACCCCGGGCGCTTCGTGCACGGTGGTGGCGGTCGCCGTCGGCTGCAGACTGGCACCCGCGATCCAGTGGCCGCCGTCGATCAGCGTCTGGTTGTAGGCCATCCAGTCGCCCATCATCTGCTCGAACTGCGCGGTCCCCCGTTCCGGCATCTCGACGGTCTCGTCGCTGTGGATCAGGATCATGTAGTCCATCGGGTCTCGTCGGTCGTCTCGGGTGGTGCCTCCCCCTGATGACAGGCCCACCCGGATCGACAGGTGATCGACAGGTCAGTTCTCGGAAATCTGGATCCCGCTCGCCACAGCGGCGGTGAAGGTGTCGCGGCACCGCAGCCACGGGCCCTCAGGATCGCCGAGGAGGGCCAGCTGAGGGGTCAGCTGGGCGGAGAAGTCGGCACTGGCCTCCCGCGGAACCAGGGACGGCAGATTGTCGATGGCGATCAGGTCCAGCGGCGGGGTCTCGCGCAGCCGGCGAACGGGCGCTGTCCAGCTGGTGACGGAGTCGTAGATCGGCAGCACATTCAGCGGTGAGGTGACGTCGCAGCTGACGTCGCAGATCAGGCGGAGCCGCCGGGTGGGGACGTCGAGGTCCTCTGGGCGCACGAACGGCGGCACCGGGCTCGTCGCCAGCACGGTGTTGACCAGCAGGTCGTGCTCGAGCAGCCGTGGCCGGTCCAACGCGCGGGTCTCGGCGACATCCCACCGGGTGACCGGCACCCCAGCGACGGCAAGCGCGTCGCAGGCCCCGCGCCCCGAGCGACCCAAGGCACCGATCACGACCGCCCGCAGAGGCTCTGCCCGGACGGCCGGCGCTGCGCCGAGCACCGCGTCCAGAGTCGGCCGGTCGGTCGGCTCGAGCGCGACCGGCAGGACGCCGCGGGCGTGCAGAACGACGAGCGCCGCACCGACGTACCCGGCCCAGTAGCCGAAGGCGGCCAGCCGCCGTCCGGTCTCGTCGACCAGGTACTCCAGGTCGAGCAGCGCGCCGCCGCCGGCGACGAACCGGGACAGCAGCTCGCGGGAGCCGGCCTGGCCCTTGTAGGCGTGCCCGAAGTAGATGTGCCGGTGCCGCAGCGCCGTGGGGGTCTCGGGGAGTTCCTTCACCCCGAGCACGTACGTCTCGGCCGGTGCCTCGACCCAACTGCCGGACGGCGCGACCCGGCACCCGGCTGCCACGTAGTCCTCGATGGGCAACGCCCGGTGGCGCGACTCCTCGACCACCACCTCGATGCCCTGATCGACGAGCCGGGCCGCGTCCTCCGGAACGATCGGGGCGCGCCGCTCGGTGGGGCGCTCCTCGTGCCGGACCCACACGGTCACCGCTGACTGCACTGCAGAGATCATCGGCCCAATCTACGGCGCCGTGAGCAGTCGGTCAGGTGAGGACGTCGAACTGGTGCACGGTGCCGACGGACCCGTTCTCGCCCAACCAGACCCCGGTCGTGCGCAGCTCACCGACCGCCCCGCCGCCGGCGACCATGCGGAACGGGCTGGCCACGTTGGCCAGGCCGATGGCACCGACGCCACGTTCGGCCAGCGTCTGCAGCGGCGCATCCGGTGCGCTCCACAGGCGCAGCTCGGTGAACACCGGGTCGGCCTCGTCGATCCAGCCGTTGCGGTCGGAGTCGTGGGCGCGCAGCTCGGCGAACCCGTCGCCCGAGGCTGGGCCGAACAGCTCGCTCCCGTCGCTGACCACACCGTTCCGGTCGCGGTCGAGGGCAAGGTAGGCCAGCCCCGACCCCACGAACGGCAGCCGCTCGGTGGTTCCGTCGCCGTCCAGATCGAGGTCGGTGCGCTCGGTGCTGAGTGCCGGGGCGGCGCCGAAGCTGAGCGCCAGCGGGTCCTTCGGAGCGGGGTCCCCGGCCGAGATCCGGACCGTGGTGGACCGCGCCACCTCGCGGTATAGCGCGAGATCGACGTCGAGGTCGATCGTCCGGCCGTCCGCGGTGCTCACCGACCCCTCGATCGCGACCGCCGTGGCCTCCCGCTCGAACGAGG
The DNA here is from genome assembly GCA_963710915.1 of uncultured Actinomycetota bacterium. Lineage (GTDB taxonomy): Bacteria > Actinomycetota > Actinomycetes > Actinomycetales > Kineosporiaceae > JADJPO01. Next base: position 18,716 of record CAVQCD010000003.1, read on the forward strand.
TCTCGGTGGTGACCGCCTCCACGCCCCACCCGGCGCGGCGGGCCGGCGGCGTCGCAGCATCGTGGTGGTGCCCGCGTCCGTGCCCGGCGAGCTCGGCCGGATCCAGCACCCTCACCTCGTCGCCGGTCATCCGCTCGACGAGCTGGACCAGCGAGGCGAGGCGTGGGCTGAGGGAGCCGACATCACCGACGGCGTCGTCCTCGTCCTGGGCATGGTGTGAGCGTCTGGCCCCGGGGGGTGGCGGCGGGGCGTCCCGCCAGGCCCGCACCGTCGTCTCGCTGGTACGCCGCGACTCGCGCTGGAAGGAGGACTGCATCGCCACACTGCTGCTCTGGATGATCATGGCGCACCTCCTCTGCGGTCCGGTCGGCGGTGGGTCGGGTCCCGGCCCTGTCGGCGGCTGCCGCCCGACTGTGAGGACACGACCGCCGACTCACCCGGACGGCTGCAGGGCTGATCGGCCCCCGTGGAGGAGCCCTGCCGCGGATAGGCTGAAGTAGTCACCAAGGGTGTGTTCAACGCCCTGCGACCCGACGCGAAACGCTCCCCGAGCAGGGGGCGTCGCCGCGGATCGGCGACTCAGCGGGGCGGCAGCTGAAGCAGCGCCTCGGTCTCGTCGACCGAGGCGATCGACAGGTCCAGGGCGCGGGCCAGGTCGGCCGGCGCGGTCCACCAACGGGTCGTTCCCGGGGTCAGCTCGCCCTTGCGCAGGTAGAGCGTGTCCTCCAGGCCGGCCCGCGCGTTGCCGCCGAGGGCGAGCCCGATCGCGGTGAGGTTGAGGTTCGCCCGGCCGATGGCGATGATCTGCCAGACGCAGGTGGGAGGCGGTCGACCATCGTGACGAGGTTGTCCGCGGTCGCGGCCGCCCCTCCCGCCACGCCGAGCACGATCGAGAACTGCAGCGGCTCGGCCAGCAGGCCCTCGTCGCGCAGCCGCAGGCACGCGTCGAGGTGCCCGGTGTCGTAGATCTCGAGCTCGGGCTTGACGTCGAGTTCGCGCATGCGCGCGGCGAGCCGGCGCACACCGTCCGGCGGGTTGCGGAACTCCCCCGCGCCGAAGCTCATGGTGCACGGGTTGAGCGTCGCCATCCGGGGGCGCAGCTCGACGAGTCGTCGCGCTCCTCGAAGGGCACCGACAGCCCGACCCCGGTGGACAGCTGGATGTGGATCGGACACGTCTCCGGGATGAGGTCCATCGTCCGACGGGCGATGTCGAGGTCGGCCGTGGGGCGTTCGTTCTCGTCGCGCAGGTGGATGTGCGCCACCGACGCTCCGAGCTCGTGGGCCCGCTCGACGGCCTCGGCGATCTCCTCCGGCTAGGTGGGCAGGTCGGGGTTGTCGGCCTTGGTCGCGATCGGCCCGGTGGGAGCGACCGTGATGACGACGCTCACCGCGGGTCAGCCCGACCCTTCGGCCAGGGCACGGTGATGGCGGATGACCTCGTCGATGACGAAGTTCAGGAAGCGTTCGGCGAAGACCGGGTCCACCCGGCGTCGCGCGCGAGGCGGTGCAGCCGCTCGATCTGCTGCGCCTCCCGCTCCAGGTCCGACGGCGGCATCCCGTGCGCCGCCTTCAACGCCCCCACCTTCTGGGTGCACTTGAAGCGCTCGGCGAGCAGATGGACGATCGCGGCGTCGAGGTTGTCGATGCTGCCCCGCAGCGAGGCCAACAGGTCCATGGGATCAGGCTCGGAGCCGTTCACCGCGGCGTTCTGGGCGCTCTAGGGAGTCAACAGTGTCCACCCGATCGAGCCTAGCTTCATGCCGCCGAGAGTCGAGTAACCGGGCGAATCCGAGCGGGATTCCCCCGGTTACCCGACTCTCGCGGCAGAGCAGGAGGGTGAGTGAACGACCTGGAGCTACCTGCGGGGGTCAACGTGGACCTTGGGGCCGGGGCCGGCGCCGGTCGGGCGGGTTCCGCGGAGCACGGCGTCAACCTGGTCGAGCCCGACCGTGGCGGCGACCAGCGGCGGATCCACAGCGCCGCAGGCATAGCGCTCGATGGTGGCCGCCAGGCCCGGCGAGGCGCTCAGGACGCCGACCGCGGTGACGTCCTTGAGCGCCAGGGTGCGGGTGTCGATGGTGCTCGGCGAGCCGGCCAGCCCGACGTAGACCACCCGCTTGCCCGGCTCCACCAGGTCCAGCGCACGGGCCGGCAGCCCGGCATCGTTCGAGCAGTCGACCACCGCGTCGAAGGCGAGTCCCAGGGCAAGGTGTCCAGGGTCCACACCGAGAACCCGCCCAAGGCGGCGGCGAAGGCGCGCGAGCGCTCCGACCGGCCGACCAGGTGCACCTCCACACCCTGGGCGCGTGCGAACAGGGCGACCAGCAGCCCGATCGTGCCGGGCCCGAG
>CAVQCD010000004.1:0-4213 GCA_963710915.1 uncultured Actinomycetota bacterium
TGGGTGTACGCCTCCCCGCTGCGCCCGCCCTGGAACCTGGCCTGGGAGGCGCACTCGCTGTCGGTGCTGACCGAAGGCCGCTTCGAGCTGGGCATCGGAACCGGCAGGCCTGGGATGGAGGACGAGTTGCGTGAGCTCGGCCTTCCGGTGGTGACACCGGCCCAGCGGCTGTCCCAGATCCGCGATGCGGTCACCGCGCTCAGAGGCCTCGACGGCCCGGACCTCCAGACGCCGGTGGTGATGGCCGTGCGTGGCCCGAAGGCCCGAGCCCTGGCGGCCGACCTGGCGAACACGGTCACGTTCGCCACGCTCCAGAGTGATTCTCGGGCCGAGATCATGCGCTGGGCGGCCGAGTTCCGCGCCGGCCGAGACGTCGAACTGGCGAGCCATGTGTCCGTGGTCGGCGATGCCGTCGCCCCGTTCATGGCCTCGTCCGACACCGACCCGGCCGCACTGCGCGCCACCGATTCGCTGATGGTGCTTCCCAGTGACCCGACGGCGGCCACGGAAGAGATCCTGCGTCGTCGGGAGGAGGGTGGCTTCTCCTACTTCGTCGTCGGCACGAACGCCGTCGATGCGCTCACTCCTGTCGTCGCCGACCTGGCAGGACAATGAACCGCACCGACCGACGACAGGTGAACCAGCCAACGGTAGGAGATGACCATGCAGAGTGATCGGGTCGCCACGTTCCACCGCTTGCACGAGTCCGGCTGCTTCGTCATGCCGAATCCCTGGGACGCCGGCACGGCGCGCGCGCTGCAGCAGTTGGGCTTCCCGGCGCTCGCCACCACCAGTTCCGGGTTCGCGTGGACGCTGGGCGTGGCCGACAACCAAGTGCCTCTCGACCAGATGCTCGAGCACCTGCGGGCCGTCGCAGACGCGGTGGACCTGCCCGTGAACGCGGATTTCGAGAACGGCTTCGCCGTCGACCCGCACCAGGTGGGCGTGAACGTGACGCGTGCCGTCGCGACGGGGATCGCCGGCCTCTCGATCGAGGACTCGACCGGCGATCCGGCCCAGCCCCTGCATGACGCCGAGCTGGCCGTCGAGCGTATCCGCGCCGCGCGGCAGGCGATCGACGACAGCGGCACCGGCGTCCTGCTCACCGCACGCTCGGAGGGCTTCGTCGTCGGGCGTCCCGACCTCGACGAGACGATTCGCCGGCTGCGCGCGTACTCCGCCGCCGGCGCGGACTGCCTCTACGCTCCGGGGATCGACACCCCCGAGCAGGCCGCCGCAATCGTCGCCGCGGTCTCGCCGAAACCGGTGAACCTCCTGATCAACTCCCCGTTCATCACCGTCTCCGAGGCGGCCGCGCTCGGCGTCCGGCGGATCAGCGTGGGAGGCACCCTGGCCCGCACCGCCTGGGCCGGATTCCTCCAGGCCGCCCACGAGATCGCGGACGCCGGAACGTTCTCCCAATTCGAGAGGCTGCCCAACGTGGACGCCATGTTCGGCGACCAATAGCAGCGACGAGTCTGTGGCACGCCGCCGCAGGCCACCCTTCGCAGGCTCCGCGGCCTCCTCGGGCGTCGCCCGTAGTGTCACAGCGACGGGCGGTCCTCTTCGCCTGGGCATCGCCGCGCAGCCCGCCCCCGGCCTTGCGTGACGGCTACGATCGGTTGGGAAGGCAACCGAAGGGAGAGCACGCGATGTCCGCCGAGCCCGTTGGTCCGGTTCCGCCCGCCGTGCAGACCGTGACGGACCCGTACGAGGTGATCCACCTCGGCGGCCATGTGGCCGTCATCGTGCCGCTCGCCGAGTTCCTCCGCCTGCGCGCCCTCGAAGCCACGGCCTCCCGGGAGGCCCTCGAGGACGCCGAGGACGCCGCCGCAGCCCAGGAGTGGCTCGCCCGCGAGGCCTGCGGCGAGACCAGTTACGTGCCCCTCCCCGAGGTCCGCCGGCGCCTCGGCATCGCCGACTGACCCGATCACGCGACCGCCTCCGTGAGCCGCCAGGTCTCCCTCGACGAGAAGGCCATCGACCAAGCCACCGCGTTCCTCGCCGACGACCCCGACGGGCTGCGCGCCGTCCTCGCCGCCATCGACGCGCTCACCATCGACCCGTACCCCCAACAGGCGTTCGCGTTCGGGTCGACCGGACTGCACCGCCTGCGCGTCGGCCGGTACCGGGTGCTCTACACCGTCACCAACAACCTGATCTCCGTCGGCCACATCGCCCGAACAGCAGCCGACGCGTGACCCTCCGAGCCGCTCCGCAACCGGCTCGTCATGGGACCAAACGTGGTGCGCGGCGGCTGTCATCGGAGTGCCGTGGGTGGGGGACGGATCAGGATTCCTGCACCGGGAACTGAACCTCCGTGAGCAGGTCCTCAGGCAGCGTGGTCTCAGGGTCGTTGAGGTAGATCTCGCAGGGTGGGCCGGCTATCTGATGACCATGATCGTGAATCCACCCGGTCACCGTGTGGTAGGCGGGGGCGACTTCGGCGTGAGGGCCGCGATGGATGGTCCAGGCGACCGCCCCGGCCGGGATCGTCTTCCAGACCACCGCCTCCTGCGCGGCGCTCGCGGTATCTGGCACCGGGATGCACATCTCAATGGCACCGTCGGTCTGTTCGTCGATGATGTCGTGGAAGACGATGAACGGAGCGCCTGCGGGAGCCACCCCAGCGCCGATGACAGCGCCAACGAGGGTGCCGAACCCGTGCGCGATCGTCTCACCGATCACGGCGTAGGACGTGTCGACGGTGAGGCTTGCAACGCACTGCGCTGGAACCTGTTTGATCGCGACGTCGTAGGGCATGATGCTTCCTCCTCGCTCGATGAGTCGTTGGAGGAAGCGCAGCATCCGCTGCTGGTCGGCGAGGCGGTCCTCCAGCCGCTCGTGATGCATCGCCAGCTGCTTGACCACGGCCTCGGGATCGTCCTCGGCGAGGAGCCTGCGGATCTCCTCGAGCGGCATGTCGACCCGCCTCAGAATGCGGATCGCCTCCGCGCGGTTGGCCTGACCGAGCCGGTAGTAGCGATAGCCGGACGCCGGGTCCACCCAGGCCGGTGAGAGAAGGCCCTGGTCGTGGTAGAGGCGAAGCGCCTTGACCGACAGCTGGCACATCCGTGAGAAGCGACCGATCGGCACCAGGTCATCCATACGTCCTCCCCTCCGTTGGAATCGTGAAGTCTGCCACTACAGGAGAGTCAAGCCGCCGCACTGACGACGGTCGCCGCCCCACCCGCCTCGGGAACTCCTGGTACTGCGAGGTCTTCGTCTGGAAGACCGGAGTGAAGGACGGGCGTCCAGGGCCGGTCGTACGGCTGATCGGCCTCGGTCTCGTGGTGGACGGCTGAGAACCGCGTATCAGATCGTGGCGAATCAGCTCCTCCAGATGTGATCATTGCGGGGAACCTGGCACAGCCACTGGAGGCAGAAATGGTCCACGACGTCCCGATCTCCCGCCGCGCCATCATCGGTTCAGCCCTCGGCGCCGCGGCCCTGACCGGCCTCGGCGCAGCGCCCGCCTCAGCGGCCTCAACGCCATCGATCGCCGGCACCTGGAAGATCAACGCCAACGGGTACGTCGGCGATCTCGTCGTGGAGCAGGCCAAGGACTTCAGCGTGTGCACCGGCACGATGTACGGCGAGCCGATCCGGGGCCACTACTCGGCCGCGCAGGGAATCGTCGTGCTGTTCCGCAGGTTCACCCCGTTCACGGCGGCAGCCCAGGTCTTCATCGGCCAGGTGGCGGCCAGTGGCCAGCACATGGCCGGCAGCTTCTTCGCCCTCACGTCGGCCTACGGCGCCTCGCAGCAGCGCATCGAGTACAGCTTCGGCGCCCGGCGCGGCACCAGGGCACCCTCCATCCCGCCACCCCCGTACCACTCGCCAGGACCGGCAGGCCTCAAGGGCGACTACCCGCTGACCGGCAGCTTCCCGACCGGATCCACGACCCGAACGATGCAGCTCGGCGAGGTGAATCCTGGTGAGGTCGGCGGTCACATCGACGTGAGCACCTTCGATTCCCCGTGGTCCAGTAACGTCGGTGGCAGGTACGCCGAGGGCACGGGCACGCTCGTGCTGGGCGAGTCCCGCGGGTGGTACCCGGGCGCCTTGCTCGTCGGCAACACCGACACCTACGGCCCGACCCGGATCGGCGGTACCTTCTACCAGTTCATGCGGGACACGGGCACCGGCTCGACACTTGCCGGACTGTGGGAACCGATCGCCTATGACTGGTCCATACCCCTGCCCTGACGGA
>CAVQCD010000005.1:0-554397 GCA_963710915.1 uncultured Actinomycetota bacterium
CCGTGGGGCAGCGCGACGTGCGCAGCCTGATGCTGGAGTTGCGAGCCGGCGGCACAGCCGTGTTGCTCTCGTCACATCAACTCTCCGAGGTCGAGGCGATCTGCGACGAGGTGACCATCCTCAACCGTGGCTTGGTCGCGGCTCGTGGGCACATCGACGACCTGCTCAACGTGAGCGGCCAGGTGTCGGTGCGCGTGCGCGGCACCGGTGAGTTGCCCGAGCGGATCGCGGGCATGTCGACCGATCACATCCGGACCGGCGACGTGTGGACCCTCTCCATCGCCGAGAACGATGTGCGGGCTGCGGTGGACTGGATCGATGACGCAGGTTGGGCGCTCGTGTCGGTTGCGCCCAAGCGCGACAGTCTCGAGGACTACTTCGCGCGACTGCTCGCGACAGCCGTCGAGGCGGGTGATGAGCAGTGAACAAGATGCTCGCCATCGCCGCATCGGTCATCGCCGACGCCGTGCGGCGCAAGGTGGTCTGGGTTGTTCTGCTGTTCGCGGTGGTCCTCTCGCTCGCGATCCCTTCGCTGCCGAGCTACGGGATAGGTGTGGTGGAGGCGGTATTTCGCGAAGTCGCCATCGCGTTGATGTACGCGGCCGCACTCGTCGTCGCACTCGCACTTTCGGCGACACGCGTGCCGGGAGAGGTCGACCAGACGAACGGTCTTCAACGTGCTGTCTCGCGACGTGCGCCGATGGCACTACGTTGTCGGGATCGTGGCTCGGCATGTTCGCGGTCGTGGGGCTGAGCCTGGCCGCGTTCACGGTCGTGGCACTCGTCGTAGGCCAGGTCAACGTACGGGCGCCCCATGTTCGTCCTGTTCGAGTCCGCTCTTGCGGTCTGGCTTGAGATGGGGGTGCTCATGGCGTTCGCCGTCATGATGTCGACCCGCTTCGGCGTGGTGACTTCGGTGGTCGGAACGCTGGCGTTCGTCTTCGTGGGTCACTCGGTCGGCTCCCTGCTGCCGAGAACCGCCGAGGGTGCCGCCCCGTGGTACGTCCCGACGCTTGACGTGTTCAACGTCATCAACCCCGTGGCTCACGGGTCCGGCTACGGGGTGGGCTACGCGGGCTCGATGCTTCTCGCGTTCGCGGCGTGGGCAGGACTGCTGCTGATCGCCGGCTCGGCGCTGTTCGAGGGTCGGGACCTGTGATGGGCTCGGCGTCTACCGGCTCACGGGCGTGATGATTCGCGGTCGCGCTGGTCGCGGTTCTTCTGCTCTCGCAAGGGCTAGCGGCGTGACAGCACCCGCCGACGGGCTCGCGTCGACCGGAAGAGTGCTCGGCCAGACGGGCTTCGCGTTCCTCGGCGGCTTGCGCACGTTCGCAGCGGCCGTTCTGTGGAATCGTATCGAGCCGGTGTTTCACGAGTACTACGGGGGAGTGCCGCTCGAGAAGCAGACAGTACATGATTCCGACGCTCAGACTGGTCGTCGCGCTCGATCCGCAGTTCGCCCAGGCCTACTACATCTCCTCGTTCATGGTCTTCGAAGCCTCGCACGAGGAGGGCCTCGCGCTGGCCAGACTGGGCGTCGCCAACAACCCGAATGCGGGTATCCTTCATGCCAACCTCGCGCAACTGCTCTTCATCGACGACAAGATCGCCCACCGCGATGAGATCGTGAGGCAGGTGGCGTTGGGAAGCGCGCCGAACGCCCGGTGGTCCGACGAGTCCCAGACGTACGAGGGGCTCGCTACGATGAGTCAGGCTCTGATCGGCATTGGCGAAGCGCAGGCCGCCGAGCAGCTTCAGGCGAGGATGGCGCAGATCAAGGCGCGCATCGGCGATGTCGGCGACCACGATCATGACGGCGACGGGAAGCAGGACCACTAGGTGCTCTCACCGGATCTGTACTACCGAAGCGTCTACGACATCGACCTTGAAGAACTGGCTGCTCGTGGCGTGGACACCCTGTTCGTCGATCTGGACAACACGCTCACTCCGCGCAACAGCGACGAGATTCCTGAGGCGACGATGGAGTGGGCGCGCTCATTGGAGGGAAGGGGCTTCTCGGCATGCCTCGTCTCGAACAACTGGCACGACCGAGTGGTTGGAGTCGCCGAGGAGTTGGGATTCGAGATAGTCCCCAAGGCCCTCAAGCCTCTCCCGTTCGCGTTTTGGAGGGCGATGCGTCTCATGGGGTCGAAGGCTGAGGGCAGCGCGATCGTAGGAGACCAGCTGTTCACTGACGTGCTGGGCGGCAAGCTGACCGGCATCACGACGGTTCTCGTGGGTCCGATGACCGCGTCCGACCTGCCGCACACTCTGCTGCTTCGAAAGCTCGAGCACTTCTTGCTGGCAGGCAGACAGCCGCTGCCGTAGGCTCGGGATGTGGCTGTCGCACCGTAGGCGTAGGAGCGGCGCCGATGAGAGAGATCAGGGGCACGACGAAGCTCGCGGGAGTCGTGGGCAACCCGCTTCACCAGTCGCTGTCGCCTGCGATGCACAACGCCGCCTACGAGCACCTCGGCCTCGACTGGGTCTACATTCCGCTCCTGATCTCAGACGAAGTCGGCCTTCGCAGGCTGCTCGCTGCCGCCACGTCGCTGCCGTTCGTCGGCTTCAACGTGACGATGCCGTACAAGCAGGCGGTGCTGGAGCTGTGCGACGAGGTGGCGACCGCTGCGTCATATGGCCGGCGCCGTCAACACCGTGCACTGCACCGACGGCAAGCTCGTGGGCTACAACACCGACGGCCGCGGGCTGCTCGAGTCGCTCGAGGAGGAGACGGGGCTTCTGGTCGAGGGCAAGGATGTCGTGCTTCTCGGATCGGGTGGCGCCGCCGGCGCTGCTCTGGTCGCTCTCGTTCTCTCGCACGTCGCCCGCGTCACGATCGTGAGCCGCAATCTCGTCACCGCTGAGCAGTTGGCCGAGCGCATCGACCCGCACTGTCACGGGACTGTGGTCGAGATGGTGGAGGTCGAGGCCGCGGCGACACGGTCAGCGATGCGGCGCTGGTCATCAACGCGACGCCCGTCGGCATGCGTCCGGCGGACGAGAGCCCGATCCCGACGGGTTGGATCGGGCCCGGACAGGTCGTGTACGACATGGTCTACGGCACACTCGAGCCCACCGCGCTCGTGCGGGAGTCGCTCGCCGCCGGTGCGGTAGCGCTCGACGGTCTCGGGATGTTGGTTGCGCAAGGAGCGATTTCTGTCGATATGTGGAGAGGGGGCGTGAGCCCAAAGCGCCCCGAGACGTGATGAGGCGCGCCGCCGAGACCGAACTCGTGCTCAGGCGAGCGCAGACTTAGGGACAGGCATGTCCGGAGCGACGATGCAAAGACTCGGCAAGCTGCTGGTTCACAGCGGCCTGATCACTGATGAGCAGCTGTCCGAGGCCATCGAGCAGGCTGCGGGAAGGTCGCTGCCTGCCGTGCTCGAGGACCTGGGCTACGTGAGCGAGATCCGGGTAGCTCAGGCCGTTGCCGAGCAGATGGGCCTCGCCTTCGTCGATGTGGGTTCGTACGACATCGACCCCAATGCCGCCACGCTGGTGCCCCAGGACCTGATGCGCAAGTACCTCGTGCTGCCCGTGCGCGTCGAGGACGACGAGCTGGTCGTCGCGATGGCCGATCCCGCCAACATCTTCGCGATAGACGATCTTACGGATCGTCACCCGCCGCAACATCCGTCCGGTTGTCGCCGCCGAGAGCGACCTGGTCAGCTCGATCGAGCGATTCACCACCAACCAGACGAACGTCGAGGACATGCTCGGCGATCTCGAGGACTCAACCAGCCTCTCCGCGACAGAGATCGATGAGGACGCCACAGAGAACTCCGCGGTCGCCAAGCTCATGAACCAGATCATCACCGACGCGATCCGGCAAGGAGCGGGCGACATCTACATCGAACCTCACGAGACCGAGGTGCGCGTCAGGTTCCGTATCGACGGCGTGTGCATGGAGGTCATGACCGCACCCGAAGAAGATCCATCGTCAGCTCATCAGCCGGCTCAAGATCAGCTCGGGCATGGACATCGCCGAGCGCCGGATACCCCTTGACGGTCGTTTCGGCGTGGTGCTCGACGGCAAAGGTGTCGACTTCCGTGTCGCTACGCTGCCGCTCGTGCACGGCGAGCTCGCGGTGCTCCGACTGCTGCGCAAGGACTCCATCCTGATGTCGCTGAAGGACCTAGGATTCCTCGAGCAGAACATGCAGCGTCTCCTTGGCGCGCTCGCCCTGCCGTACGGGGCGATCCTTGTGACCGGCCCCACCGGCTCGGGCAAGTCGACGACGCTTTACGCGGCGATCAACGAGACCAACGACCCCAAGTCCAACCTCATCACCGTCGAGGACCCGGTCGAGTACCGCTTGCCCGGCCTGTCGCAGGTCCACGTCAATGAGAAGGCTGGGCTCACCTTCGCTGCCGCGCTGCGCTCCATTCTGCGGCAGGACCCCGACAAGGTGATGATCGGCGAGATCCGAGACCGCGAGACCGGGCACCATCGCCATCGAGGCCGCCTTGACCGGCCACCTCGTGCTCTCGACCCTGCACACCAACGACGCTCCCTCGGCGCTCACGCGTCTCACCGAGATGGGCATCGAGCCGTTCCTCACGGCATCGGCGGTCACCTTGGTGGTTGCACAGCGACTCGCGCGACGCCTGTGCCCTGAGTGCAAGGAGTCCTACACGCCGGACGAGGCCGCGCTCGAGCGCGTCGAGCTTCCACATCGAGCACGGACGCCTGCCCAAGCTGTACCGAGCCGTGGGCTGCAAGAAGTGCAATGGGATCGGCTACAAGGGCCGCATGGGCATCCACGAGGTCATGACGATGTCGGAGAGTCTCGAGCGCCTCACGGTCGAGAACGCCTCGGCCGACGTCATCAAGCGGCAGGCGGTCGAAGAGGGGATGCTCACCTTGCGGGACGACGGCTACGCCAAGGTGAAGCTCGGGCAGACCTCACTCGAGGAGATCCTACGCGTCGTCGTGTGACGCGACGACACGTGAATCATCTGGGCTATTCGGGGTGTCTCCGCAGGTCGGTTGTGCCGATAGTACAGTCGTGAGAGTATGGCATTGCTCGCCGCCGAGCGGGCTTGCTGTGCTTTAGCCGCAGCGCAGAAGTGCACGGTCTTCGGGGACTTCGGGAGGTGCTCCAAGCATGGTGGATGACGCCTTCGGCGACTTCTTCATGGGTGATGCAGACGACGAACTTGTCGACGAGGACGAGGAGTTCGTCGCGCCGCCGGTGGTGATAGCGCCGGTGCCGCTCGCTGCCCCTGAGGTGGCGCCGACGGACATCGCGCGCCTGAGGTTCCGAGCACGATGCCCGTCGCCGCTCCAGCGCCAGCGCTGGCCGGGCCTGCGGTTGAGACCGCCGCGCAGGCCACGTCCGCTGCGACGCCCAGCAGGGAGCAGCGGCTCGCAGAATCGCTCAATCGCCTCATGGAGGACAGCCAGGACATACTGGCCGCCGCCCTCGTGTCGCTCGACGGCTTCACGATGGCGTCCGCCCTTCCCGAAGGGATGCAGGAGGACCGGGTCGGCGCTATGTCTGCGGCGATCCTCGGTCTTGGCGAGCGTGCTGCAGCTGAGCTCGGCCGAGGTCAGCTCTCGCAGGTGTTCATCGAGGGGGATAGCGGGTACGTGATGCTCATCGCTGCTGGCCAGCGCGCCGTACTCACGTGCCTGGCCGACAAGGACGCCAAGCTCGGGCTGGTGCTCTACGACATGCGTGCGGCTGCCGGAAGCATCGCCGAGATCCTCGGCTAGAGCTCGGTACGACCGCACGCCGAGAAGGACGGATTCGGGAAACACCCCATGGCACTGCGCGGCAATCTCAGGGACTTCAGCCTGCCGGACGTCTTCCAGCTGGTCACCTTCAGCAGGAAGACCGGTGTGCTGCGCATCGCCCGCGAGGGTGGAGCCGAGGGCAGCGTCTGGTTCCGCGACGGCGACGTCTTCTTCGCGTCGTCGAACTGGCGCACCGAGCTGCTCGGCGAGCGGCTCGTCAGCGCGCAGCGCATCACCCCGCAGGCGCTGAAACGCGCGCTGGCACTGCGTGCCGAGGAGCCCGAGGAGGGCCGCAGGCTCGGCCAGATCCTCGTCGACGAGGGCTACATCACCGAGGAGGTCCTCGAGGCCTTCGTCCAGGAGCAGATCCAGGACACGATCTTCGACCTCATGCGCTGGGACGAGGGCGACTTCGACTTCGAGGCGATGCCGGACGTCGTGGACGAGGACATCGGGCTCGTCGGTCTCGATCGAGAACGTGGTGATGGAGGGCTGCGCGCCGCCTCGAGGAGTGGAACCGGATCAAGAAGAAGATCCCGTCCATCGAGATCGTCTTCAAGATGGCCACCGCGCCTGGCGAGGGCACGTTCGAGATCTCGCTCAAGCCCACGGAGTGGCAGCTGCTGCTGCTGGTGGACGGCACGCGCTCCGTGCGCCGAACTCGCCAGCGAGACCGGTCGCACCGACTTCGAGGTCGCTCGCGTCCTCTACGGGCTGTTCAGCGCGGGGCTGCTCGAGTTCGCGTCCGACGAGGAGGTCGAGCGCCACCGAGCGGAGCGGGCTACACGCGAGGCGAAGCTTGCGCAGCTCGAGACCGAGCGCGGCGCCGAAGCCGAGGCGAGACAGGCCGCTGCGACCGAGCGGTCAGAGAGCGCTGCTGCCAAGGGCGGTCTCGGCAGGGGGCTGTCGGCGCTGATACCAACCGGGCCGTCCTCGGCTGATTCAGTTGAGCAGGCGCCGGCGGAGCCTGTCCCGGTCGTGCCGTCCAAGCCAGCCGAGGTGCCCGACCTTCCTCGGGGTCGGACTCGTCGCTGCCTTCCGACGACGACCAGGCCGTGCTCGACGCAGTTCATGGGGGCCGTGCTGGGCCAGCAGATCGTCGAACAGCCCGAGGTCAAGCCAAGCGCCCCCGCCAGGCCGCACACACCGGTCGAGGAGCCCGCGTTCATGAGCGATGCGGCCCGCGACAACGAGATGGTCGACGAGCCCGAGGTGTTGATCGAGGATCTGCTCGGCATGACGCCTCAGCCGCTCCCGGAGGCCGTCCCGATCGCCGAACCCGAACCGGTCGCCGAACCGGTCGTCGAAGTAGCGCCGGAGCCCGAACCGGTCGCCGAACCGGTCGTCGAAGTAGCGCCGGAGCCCGAACCCGAGATCGCACCGGTGGTCGAAGTCGCGCCGGAGCCCGAACCCGAGATCGCACCCGAAGTGGCCGGAGGGAAGTCGCACCAGAGCCCGAACCGATCGAGGAGGTTCTTCCCGAGGTTGAGGAGGCGCTGGCTTCCGAGCCGGCCGCCGAACTCGAGCCAATTGTGATTCCTGAGGTCTTCCAGCCCGAACCCGAGCCCGCTGTTGAGCCGTTTTCCGACGAGCAGGGCCTGGACTTCGAGCGTGACCTTATGGCGCTTGGACTCGGCGAGTTGCCCTCCGACCTGCTCGATGCGGCCGAAGCGGGAGAGCCGGAGGTCGCGGAGCTCGCGACCGAGGAGCCCGAGCCTGTACTCGAATGGCTTGAGGAGCCTGCCGAGGAAGAAGAGCCTTTCGCGGTGGCGAGTGCCGAGCCGACACTGGAGCCGGAGCCGCCGGTCGTCGACGACGTCGTGGAGCCGGCGAGCATCGCATCGCCTGAGCCTGCGGCTGCAGCCGAGAGGCTTCCCGAGGCGCAGATTGTCGAGCCCGCACACGAGCGTGCGCGAGGAGACGAGCTCGACTTCTCGGCGCTCATCGAGTCGCTTGACGTCGATGCTGACGACTTCACCGACCTCGGCCCCGCCGACACCGAGCTGGCGCCGGTCGATGTAGGCTTCGACGAGGACCTGTTGCGTGACGAGTCGCCGGTGGTTCCCGGCAAGGTGATCTCGACTGACGCCTTCCTGTCTGACATCACGATGGACGATCTGGGCTTCTCGGGAGGGCTCACCGACGAGCTCTCGGCGTTGACCGGCGCGAAGCGGCGAGCGAACGCGCGTCCGCAGGCCAACGTGAACAGCATCCCCGAGGAGGGCTCGGCGGTTCTGAAGCGCGACGCGCGGGTAGACAAGGACACGCTTCTCAAGATCATCGACGGAATCAAGGACCTCTAGGAGGCATCGCACTTCATGCAGTCGGTCAAAGTCGTCGTGACAGGCCCGTTCAACGCAGGCAAGACGACCTTCATCAAGGCCGTCAGCGAGATAACCGTTCTGTCGACCGAGCGGCAGGTGAGCGACGTCTCGGGCGAGGGCGGCGGCGAGACCACGGTGGCGATGGACTTCGGCCGCATCACGGTCTCCGACGACGTCGTCCTCTATCTCTTCGGCACGCCCGGCCAGTCGCGCTTCTCGTTCATGTGGGAGACGCTGTCCGAGGGTATGCTCGGCTTCGTGCTACTCGTCGATACGAATGAACCGCCGTCGTTCGCCGATGCGCGCGAGATGATCGAGTTCTTCACCGCCATGTCCGACGTGCCCTTCGTGGTGGCGGCGAACAAGGTGGATGCCGACGACACCGAGACGATCCAGCAGCTGCGTGACGATCTCGGCCTGGACGAGAAGGTGCCGCTCCTGCCGGTGGACGCTCGAGACAAGGACTCGGTGAAGGCAGTCCTGCTCGGGCTGCTCTACGAGATCCTCGAGAGCATGGGATAGGGCGGATGTTCGTCTCGTCGACCGCGGCTGTCGGTGGGGTCGTTCCTGCTGCTCGTTGTCGCGCTCGTGGTCTTCGTCGTCGTGTTCGTGAGCAGTTCACGCCGCGCCCCGGGTGACAACGGCGCGGTCCACCGGCCAGGAAGTGCGCAGCCCGCCGGCAAGCGTCGATACCAACTTGGAGGGCCTCGACATCACCGTCGCCGAGGACTCCCCAAGCGCTGCCCTACTTGCGCCTCTGCGGGAGAGCGAGTGGATGCCACCGGAGACTCCGGCACCTGCCGAGCACCTGCCGAAGGTGAACCTCGACACCCGTATCGCGGAGTATGAGCCTCCGGTCCATGTCGAGGAGCCGTCCTTCGCTGTCGACTCCTATCCGCCATGGCAGGTCGCCCAGACGGATTCCGCGCAGTCCGGTTCTGGGGACGAGGCGCCCTTGGCACCCGCTGTGCCTGAAGTGCACCCAAGCCCACCCAGCTCAGTTCCCCAGTCCGTTGAAGCAGACGATCGGTTCGGGGCTGAGATCGCGGCGCTGTTGCCCGACATCCCGCCCGAGCTCGCACCGCTAGCCGTTGGCGCGCTCGGCGCCCATGTCGACCCCCGACCTGCACGCGAGCCGGAGCCAGAGCCCGAGCCAGCACCGGCACCGGCGCTGGAGCCCGAGGCCGAATCCGAGCCGGAACCCGCACCCGCACCCGCACCCGAACCCGCGACCGAGCCGGAACCCGAGCCGGTACCCGCGACCGAGCCCGGAACCCGAGCCCGCACCCGAACCCGCGACCGAGCCGGAACCCGAGCCGGAGCCGGAGCCAGAGCTGCCGCCCGAGCTGGAACCGGAACCCGCACCCGAGCCCGAGCCCGCGCCTTGGCTGCCGCCCGACGTCGAGCCGCAGCAAGCGCAGGCGCCGGGCCAGGTGATTCCGGCCGAGGCCGCGCCAGCCGCGCAAACCGCCGCCCTGGGCGATGCCTTCTGGGAGGGGCTGCTCGCCGAGCAGCAGGGTACTGCAGTTGCCGGGACGATCGCTGCCGCATCTGTGAAGGCGGCGTCGACGACCACCCCGCAGTCACGGCCGGCGGTGAAGGTCACCTCCGCCGAGCCACCCGCGCCCTCGGACCGCCCGAGTCCGCCGCACCCGTCGCAACGGCGAGGCCGCGTGCCACCGTTCGAGTGCATCCGATTCCCGAGGACCTGAGCTCCGGCGCCTCGACTGCGCCGGCGTCGAACGCCTCGGGGACCATGATGGGACGTCCGACCAGCGCAGACGTGCCCGAACTCGTGCTCGAGACGCCCGTCGAGATGTGGTTCGGCGACGCGAGGGTGGGCGTGAAGCCCGGTTCGGCCACCGACGAGCGCTTTCGCAAGTACGCCGACGTCCTGTTCGCAGACCTCAACGAATCGCGGACGCGAGCCGATAACTCCTAGTGTGCTGTGAATCACAGCTTGCCAAGGAGGTTCTCGCGCGCCGCTGAATGCGCGCTGAGGCCCCGCGTTCGGACAGGATGTCTTACGTGGCGGAGGCAGGAGAACGGCTCGGCCAGCTTCTGATGCGGGCCGGAATCATCACCGACAGGCAGCTCAACGACGCGCTTGAGGTACATAGCGCGACGGGGAGTCCGCTCGGCCGTGTGCTCGTCGACCTTGGGCTATGCCACGCAAGGCGCGATCCTCTCGGTGATGGCGAAGCAGATCGGCATCGAGTACATCGACTTCGACGAGACGCCATCCCGAGCCGATCGCGGTTGCCGCCGTCCCCAAGGAACTCGCCGAGCGCTACACGCTCATGCCGGTTGCCATCGTCGACAACACGCTTCTCGTGGCGATGGCCGATCCGCAGAACGTCCTGGCGCTCGACGACCTGCGGATCATCACCAGACTACGAGATCAAGCCCGCCATCTCGACCAAGGACGACATCGTCGCGGCGATCGAGGAGTACTACAAGGTCGCCGAGGAGCGCGGCGAGCACGACTTCCTCGGCACCGAAGACGTGTCCTCGACGAGCTCGCGGATCTCACCGACGTCACGTCCGAGGCGCCCGCCGTCAAGCTCGTCAACTACATCATCCAGAAGGCGGTCGCGGACCGTGCGTCCGACATCCACATCGAGCCGCAGGAGACCGACCTGCGCGTCCGGTTCCGCGTGGACGGCGTGCTGCACGAGGTCATGCGCAGCCCAAGTCCGCACAGCAGGCGATGATCTCGCGCTTCAAGATCATGGCCGAGATGGACATCGCCGACTCGCGCCGTCCTCAGGACGGTCACTGCGCCATCACCATCGGCAGCTACAAGCTGGACTTCCGTGTCTCGACGCTGCCCACCGTCTACGGCGAGCGCGTCGTGCTGCGAATCCTGCGCAAGGACTCGATCCTGCTGCAGCTCTCCGACCTCGGCTTCCTGCCGCGGACGCTCGAGCGCTTCGAGTCGTCGTTCACCAAGCCCTACGGCGCGATTCTTGTGACGGGCCCCACCGGCTCGGGCAAGTCGACGTCGCTCTACGCGGCGATCAACGTGCTGAACGACCCGGCGCGCCACATCCTCACCGCCGAGGATCCGGTCGAGTACCGGCTGCCCGGCGTCAACCAGTGCCAGATGAACCACAAGGCGGGCCTCACCTTCGCGAGGGCGCTGCGCTCGTTCCTGCGCTGCTCACCAGACGTCATCCTGGTCGGCGAGATCCGCGACCAGGAGACCGCGCAGATCGCCATCGAGTCTGCGCTCACCGGTCACCTCGTGCTCTCGACCCTGCACACCAACGATGCTGCCGAGCGCGGTCACCCGCCTGATCGAGATGGGCGTCGAGCCGTTCCTCGTGTCCTCGGCGGTCGACTGCGTTCTCGCGCAGCGCCTCGCGCGCAAGCTGTGTCCGGACTGCAAGGAGGAGTGGCGTCCGAAGAAGGAAGTCCTCATCGACGCGGGCTACCGTGCCGATAACCTACCCGAGGTCGTCTACCGCGCCGACGGCTGCCGGAAGTGCGGCGGCACCGGCTACCGCGGCCGGATCGGCGTGCACGAGGTGCTGCTGATCACCGAGGAGATCTCGCGGCTTGTGCGTCGAGGAGGCCACCGCCGAGGAGATCAAGATGGTCGCGATCGAGCAAGGCATGCTGACGCTTCGGCAGGACGGACTCGAGAAGGTGCGGATGGGACGACGTCGATCGAGGAGATCGTGCGCGTCATCGTCTAGGTACGCACACGTAGCAGCAGGAGAGCAGCCATGGCATCGTTCACCTACACCGTCCGTGACAAGACCGGCAAGATCGCCAAGGGCAAGCTGGAGGGCGAGAGCAAGGAGGCGGTCCAGTCGAAGCTCACCGCAGATGGGCTACATCATCCTTGGAGCTCGACCAGCAGGGCGGCCTGGCCTCGCTGAACAGCATCACGTTCGGCACCGGCGTCAAGACCAAGGACGTCACGATCTTCGCGCGGCAGTTCTCGACGATGATCAACGCCGGCCTCTCGCTCACCAAGTGCCTGTCGATCCTCGGCGAGCCAGACCGAGAGCACGTACCTGCGCGACATCATCCAGCAGGTCGGCAAGGACGTCGAGGCCGGCCAGTCGCTCTCGGACTCGATGGCCAAGCACCCGCAAGGTCTTCCCGCCGATCTTCGTCAACATGGTCCGCGCGGGCGAGACCGGTGGTGTGCTCGACGAGGTCCTGAACCGCGTCGCCGACCACTTCGAGCCGGAGCAGGCGCTCAAGGGCAAGATCAAGTCCGCGATGACCTACCCGATCGCGATGGGCGGCATGGTGCTCGTCATTCTGGTGGCGATGATGGTCTTCGTCGTGCCGACCTTCGAGAAGATGTTCTCGGACATGGGCGGCGAGCTGCCGTTCATGACGCAGATGCTCGTCGACATCTCCGATTTCGTCGCGGGCAGTCGGCGGCGTCGTGCTTGCGGTCGGTCATCGCCGCGTGCGTATTCACGTTCAAGTGGTGGTCGAACGGACCCGGGCAAGCTCATCTGGGACGGCGCGAAGCTGCGCATGCCGATCTTCGGTTCGCTGATCCGCAAGATCGCGCTCGCGAAGTTCACGCGCACCTTCGGCACGCTCGTCTCGGCGGGCGTGCCGATCCTCTCGGCACTCGACATCGTCGCCGACACCGCCGGCAACGAGGTCGTCGCCCAGGCCGTCAAGAAGGCGCGCTCGGCGATCAAGGAGGGCGAGACGATCGCCAAGCCGCTTTCGGAGAGCACGGTCTTCCCGTCGATGCTCGTGCAGATGATCGCGGTCGGCGAGGAGACCGGTGCGCTCGACGCGATGCTCAACAAGATCGCGGACTTCTACGACGAGGAGGTCTCGTCGGCGGTCGACGGCCTCACGTCGCTCATCGAGCCGCTCATGATGGCCACCCTGGGTGTGGTCGTCGGCGGCATGGTCATCGCGCTGTACCTGCCGATGTTCAACGTCATCACGCTCGTCAAGTAGGCACGATTCAGCGCAGTCGACTGAAGGGCCCGGGCGATCCGGGCCCTTCTGCGTGATGGCCGTCACCGTTGAGCGAGTTGCGGAGATTACCGCTAAAGTGCCCGTTCCCACTGCCGATACAGACACTGTCGGAGGGGAGGCATCGGGCCACCCCGCTAGCCCCAGAAGGGGAGAGGAGGTGCGACAACCATGAAGATGTTCCGTAAGGAAGAGGGCTTCACCCTCGTCGAGCTCATGGTCGTCGTTCTCATTATCGGTATCCTTGTTGCTATCGCTATCCCGGTCTTCAACGCTGCTCAGCGCGTCCGCTCGCAAGAGCGCCTGCCAGGCCAACCTGCGCACCCTCGACGGTGCCACCGAGCAGTGGGCCGCCGCCGATCCGAACAACGACAAGACCACGCCTGGACGGCGACAACGCCGCCGCCGCTGATCGTCGCCGCGTACACGCCGTACGTGAAGGACTCGCCGTCGTCCACTGCGTGCCCGACGGACGACGCGTCCTACACGTGGGCCGACGGCGCCGCGACGTGCCCCAACGCTGGCGCCCTCGGCCACACCTATCCGTAGGCCCTAGCGCTCGAACAACCGCAAGGCTAGGAACCGGCCGGTCACACAGACCGGCCGGTTCTGCGTCTTGTCGACCTCCGGTGCCGGTGACTCGCGTATAGTGTCCTCGGGCATCGAGCCCGCCCGTCACGAATTCCTGTCGAAAGAGCCGAAGTTGAGCGTAGTGGACTGGTTCGTCCCGCTGGTCAGTCGGCCTGTTCGGGCTTCTGTTCGGCAGCTTCGCCAACGTGGTCATCTGGCGGCTGCCCAGCAAGGCGAGTCGCTCTCCTCACCGCCGTCCCGGTGCCCGTCGTGTGGCACAGCAGATCCGGTGGCGCGACAACATCCCCGTGCTCTCATGGGTGCTGCTGCGCGGGCGGTGTCGCGACTGTTCGGGCGCCGATCAGCCCTCGCTACCCGCTCGTGGAGCTGACATCGGGCGTGCTGTGGCTGCTGATGTGGATGGTCTTCGGCCCCACCCTCGCCCTGCGGATTCGCCATCGCGTTCGTCTACCTGCTGATGATCCTGTCCTTCATCGATCTCGACACGATGCGACTGCCCAATCGTACTCGTGGCGCTGCTGGCGGCGATCGGTGCAGTGGGTGTCGTGGTGTCGCAGCTCGCCGGCGTGTCCGCAGTGCCGCTGCTGCTGGGGCAGGGTGCTCCTGTCGCAGCCGTGGGCGTTCGCGGCGCCGGGTCTGTTGCCTGGGTGGCGCAGTGCCCGCTGGCGATCTCCGCCGCGTACTCGGCGGTTCGAGGTCAGGCGGGCATGGGGATGGGCGATGTCAAGCTGCTCGCGGACATGGGGCTCTACCTCGGCCCATACGTTCTCATGGCGCTGCTTGTTCGGCAGCATCGCTCGGGGCTCTCGGCGCCTTGCTGCTTCCCAGAGGGGGGCGTGCGGCGCAAGATGCCCTTCGGTCCGTTCTCTCGGCCTTGGGCGGATCGGGGTCGTGATGTTCGGGCCGCAGGTCTGGGCTGGTACGCGCGCTCTTCTGTGACGTTTCATCACGAGTGTCAAGTCAGCGCCGACGCGCATTCCGATACACCTCTGTGGGAGATCGTGTCTGCCGTGCGGAAGGTGACAGGCATGACCCGCGCAGGCCACGTGGTGATCCAGGGCACGTAGTCGCGGTTTGGGTAGAGGCGGTTGGGCGAGGCGCCCGCGCTTGCACTGACAGGTGGCCTGTGCTATGATTTCGCGCAGGACCATCGCACAAGCAGCAGTAGACGCAGTCGTAGTCGCAGTAGCATTGGGAGGAAGCGTTGGCTCCTATCGGGTTCGGCTCTGCACAGCCTCCGATCGGTCTCGATATCGGGACGGACTTTGTTCGCGCCGCTCAGGTGCGTTCGGCGGGTGGTGGGTATAGTCCTGTCGACGTACGGGCGCGCGGCCTATGCCGTTCGGCGCCGTCGTCGAGGGTGAGATCGTCGATCCACAGGCGGTCGGCTCCGCGATCTCCGAGCTGTGGAGGCAGACTGGCTTCCGCTCCAAGGACGTCGCGATCGGACTTGCCAATCAGAAGGTCGTCGTGCGCCTCATCGATCTGCCCTTCATGGAGAAGGCCGAACTGCAGGGCGCCATCCAGTACCAGGCGCAGGACTACATCCCGATACCCGTCGAAGAGGCGATCCTCAGCTACGACGTGATCGGCGACTACATGACGCCTGCCGACGAGCACATGATGGAAGTGCTGCTCGTTGCCGCTTCTCGCGAGGTCGTCGAACGCGGCGGTCCAGACGGTCGAGTCGGCCGGGCTCAAGCTCGCTCGCATCGACCTCACGGCGTTCGCGATCGTGCGCGCGCTTCTCGGCGTCGACTCGCCGGTGCTACCGGACGCGGCGGACTGAGGGCGCAACCGGCATCATCCACATCACCTCGGGTCTTACCAATATCGCGGTCGTCGAGGGCGGCGTGCCGCGGTTCACCGCGTGTCGGCTCTCGCGGGCAAGCAGTTCACGCAGGCGATCGCGAACGTCATGAACCTGACCTACGACGAGGCCGAGCAGTTGAAGATCCAGGTCGGGCTGCCCAGCTCGATGAAGTGCCGCAGTCGCGATTCGGGCGTCGACGCCGGAGACCGCTCAGGCCGCGCAGCAGGCGCTCGAGCGCGAGACCAACCGGTTCATCGCCGAGGTCCGTCGCTCGCTCGACTACTACCTCACGCAGGCGAACCAGGCCAGCGCGATCAAGCACATCATCCTGACGGGGACCGGCGCGACGCTGCGGAACCTGCCACAGTACCTCGAGAAGGGCCTTCAGACGCCGGTCACGTTGGGCGACCCACTTGCGCACAGTCAGACTCGAGCCCAGGCTCGAGGCGAGGATGCTCGACGACAGGATGGGCTGTGCTCCCGCGGTCGGACTCGGCCTTGGGGGGGTGAGCTAGATGGTGCAGATCAACCTCCTGCCGCCCGAGATACTCGAGCGGCGCAAGTACGACAGGTACTATCCGTACGTGTTCGTTACCGCAGGGATTCTGATTGCGATCATCGTGCTCGTGTGGATCCTGCTGCAGTTCCTCGTCGGCCAGCGCGCGCAGGTGTTGCAGCAGACGCAAGAGACCACGGCGCAACTCACTGCGCAGGCCGAGTCACTTGCGATCTTCGAGAAGCAACGCGGCGAACTCGAGGCCCGTCAGCAGGTGGCGTCCAGGCCCTCGCTAGGCCGAGTCGACATGGGCGGCCTGGCCGAGGACATCAGTCTCGTGCTTCCCGAGGAGGTCTGGTCCTACCGGCTCAAGTGCAGCGAGTTCAACGGGATGGAGATCGGTGCCTTCACCCCGGTGACGAGCCAGCCCAACGTCAAGGAAGGCTACAAGTCCGTGGCCGCCACACTCGTGAGGCTCAGTGCGCCGTCAAGGAACTGAACGACGTCTGGCTGACCATCGCGGAGGTGCAAGCCCTACGTGACCTTCCAGCCGGTCGAGCGAACCGACGGACGAAAGCGCAACGGTGCGTCAGTTCACCTCAACCGGCAAGATCGTCCCGCCCGCCGACAACCAGTGCCGGAAAGTAGGTGACAAGATGGGCTCAGCTCCCAGGAACAGGCTGATCGCGGTCGCCGTCGCCGCGGGTGTGGTCGTCGTTCTGCTCTTCGCAGTACTCCTGCTGCCGACGTTCAACAAGATGAAGAGCCTGGGCGATGAGATCGGGACCGCGGAGAGCAGGGCCAGGCCGCGCTCGGCGCTTCTCGATCAGCGGCGAGCGGTCAAGGACGCAGCGTCGGTCACCGACGCGACGCTGGTTCAACTCAGCAACGCGGTACCGGCCAACCCCGAGCTTCCGGCCCTGATCATCGAGTTGCAGGACGTGGCTTACTCGACCGGCGTCAGCCTGCGTGCCGTTACACCGAGCGATCCCACACAGGAGGGCACGCGAGGAGTTCATCACCATTCCGGTCGCGATCGAGTTCTGGGGAACGTGGGCGGACTCGGTCGACTATCTGCAGCAACTGCGACGACTGCTCTCGGCAGGTGCGGGTCGCCGAGTTCGAGTCCACGCTGCTCGAGGAAACTGGCGCGACCGATGCGGGCATGAAGCTGCCGCCCTACTACCAGGTTTCGACGACCGCCAGCCTCGAGGTCTACGTGGTTCCTGATTCGTCCGAGTCTAGCGAGAGCGTCCCGGCACCGCCGACGGACCAGCCGCAGTAGGGAGGCGATGACAGTGGTCGACAACCTTGGAACCCCTGACGCGCCATCCTCGGCACCTTTGGATATGGCGGTCGAACCCGAGAAGCGCCCCGGCTTCTTCTCGACGACGGCAGGCAAGCTCGTCATCGGTGGCATCGCGATCGTCGTCGTGCTGATAGCGATCGCGGTCATCGGCACGTTCTTCTTGCTGGGCCAGTCGAGTGAGTCGGACTCGGAGGTCGTGGTCGTCAACACCGAGACCCCATCCGGCACCGCCGACTCCGCCGAAGCGAGCGCCACTCCGCGTCCAGTGCCGACACCGCAAGACATCTTCACGTTCCGCAACGTGTTCGAGCCCACCGTCAAAGTGACTCTCACCCCGACGAGTGGCTCCGGAAGCAGCGATGGCGGCTCGGTGGATGTCCCGGACAACACGCTGTATCTGGCCGGCGTCTCCACCGTTGACGGCGAACCCGTTGCCGAACTGGTGTGGAACGGGCAGACGTATACACTCGACCGAGGGTGGAGTCGATCCCGAGACTCGCCCTGGAAGGTCCTGAGCATCGACACCACGAACGGGACGGTCGTCATGCTCTATGGAGACAGCCGTGTCACGCTGACGGTGGGACAGGGCATATCCAAGTAGGTCGCCGCCGTGCCGTCCGTGTTGGTAGAATCGGCGGACACCAGGCGCTGCGGAAGGGCTTACACACATGCGCTATGTCACCGCAGGTGAGTCACACGGTCGCGCACTGACCGCAATCGTGTCGCGCGTGCCGGCAGGCATTCCGGTTGATCCCGCGCTCATCGACGCCGACCTTGCGCGTCGCCAGCGCGGGTACGGTAGAGGCGGCAGGCAGCTCATCGAGACCGATCGGGTCACGATTCTGTCGGGGGTACGCTTCGGCAGCACGATCGGCAGCCCTGTCGCGCTCGCTGTGACCAACCGCGACTGGGACAACTGGATCGACGTGATGGCCGCCACCGGGGACAAACCCGAGGGTGTCCGCGAGACCCAACCCCGGCCCGGCCACGCCGATCTCGCCGGGCGTGCTCAAGATCGGGTCAGATGACACGCGTGACGTGCTCGAGCGCGCGAGTGCTCGCGAGACAGCAGCGCGGGTCGCGGCGGGCGCGGTCGCGAAGTCCTTCCTTCGCGAGCTGGGCGTCGGGATCGTGTCCTACGTCGAATCGATCGGTCGGTGCGCGCTTGCTGCACGGTCGCCGCGCCAGTCGTCGACGCGGATGCGGTGGAGGCGAGCGCCGTTCGGTGCCCGGACCCCGTGGCGACCGAGGCGATGAAGGTCGCCATCGACGCAGCCCGCGCCGATGGCGAGTCGCTTGGAGGCGATGTTCGTCGTGGTGGCCACCGGGCTCGTTCCCGGAGTGGGGACCTACGCCGAAGCCGAGCGCCGGTTGGACGGTCGGATAGCAGCCGGGCTGATGTCGATCCCCGCGATCAAGGGAATCGAGTTCGGCGACGGATTCGCGCTGGCCGGCGTTCCGGGTTCGGAGGCACACGATGCGTTTGCGCTACGAGTCCGGTCACGGAATCGTGCGCGACACCAACCACGCCGGCGGTCTCGAGGGCGGCATGACGAACGGGGAGCCGTTGGTCGTGAGGGCTGCGATGAAGCCGATTCCTACCCTGATGCGTCCACTGCGCCAGCATCGACATCGACACCATGGAGCCGGTCGACGCCAGCAAGGAGCGCAGTGACGTGTGCGCAGTACCGGCCGCAGCGGTGGTCGCAGAGGCGGAGGTGGCGTTCGCGCTTGCTGCCGCGTATATGGACAAGTTCGGCTCTGATGCTCTCGGGGATATCGTCGCCGCACTCGAGGCGTACGCAGAGCGCATAGCCGGATGAGCCGATCGCGATCGACCAAGGGCCACGTCTTCTTGGTCGGGTTCATGGGTGCGGGAAAGTCGACCGTTGCCGAGCGGCTCGCGTGCAGGCCTGGATGCGCCCTGCGTCGACTTGGACGATCGTGTCGTGGAGACGGCGGTCGGCCGATCGACGCATCTTCGCCGAGGACGGTGAGGACGCTTTTCGCGACCTCGAGTCCGCCGAGCTCAGGTCGCGCTGGGCGATGGAGCCGAGTGTCGTCGCGTGCGGAGGAGGTGTCGTCTTGCGTCCCGAGAACAGGGCCCTGCTCAAGGAGCAGGGCACCGTCGTGTATCTCAAGGTGACCGCCGGGAGAGGCGCTCGCGCGGATCGGGGACGCCGAGACCCGGCCGCTGCTTGCGGGTGCGAGCGGCACGCTGGCAGCGACGTCGCTACTCGCGGCACGTGAGACACTCTACTGATCCGTCGCCGACATCACCGTGGACACGGTTGGACGCACGCCCGCCGAGATCTCGCGCGAAGCTCGCTGAGCGTCGAAGGGCTCAGCATCATGACCTGCCACCGTACACGTGAGAGCGCCGGGCGCCTCCTACGACGTCGAGATCGGGAGCGGGTGCTCGACGAGATCGGTCCGATGATCCGCGATCTCACGCCGGCTGACGCGGTTGCTCTGGTCACCGACGAGACCGTTGGCGCTCTCTTCGGGATGAAGGTGGACACGGGCTCGCTCGTGAGGGTTTCAGCGTCCTCTCGCTCACGGTCCCGGCCGGCGAGACGTCCAAGAGCTGGGCGGTCGCTGGAGAACTGTGCGAGACGTTGGCTGCGGGAGGACTTTCGCGCACGGATGTGGTCGTGGCGCTCGGCGGCGGGGTCATTGGCGATCTCGCAGGATTCGCCGCGGCGGTGTATCTGCGCGGAATCGACTTCGTCCAGGTGCCCACGACGCTGCTCGGCGATGGTGGACTCATCGGTGGGGGGCAAGACCGCGGTGGACTCCGCGCGGGCAAGAACCTTGCGGGTGCGTTCAAGCAGCCGCTCGGCGTGATCGCCGATGTGGCTGTCGCTCTCGACACTGCCCGAGGCCGAGTGGCTCAGCGGCCTTGCAGAGGTGGCGAAGACCGCGCGTGCTCGACGGCGAGGACGTTCCTCGGCTGGTTCGAGGAACATATCGCACCGGTCGTCGCGCGGGACGAATGTCGTCAACGAGCTCGTCGAGCGATGTGTGCGCTTCAAGGCTGACGTGGTGGCAGCGCGACGAGAAGGAGGAGGGTCCGCGGGAGTGCCTGAACTATGGGCACACTCTCGGCCACGCTGTCGAGAAGGTCTTGGGTTATGGCACGCTCACTCACGGGCAGGCCGTCGCCGAGGGGATGCGTTTCGCCGCACGTGTCAGCCATCCAGTCGGGACGGGCGACGACCGAGTTCGTGAGGCGTCAGGATCGACTGCTCGATGGACTCGGTCTAGAGCCCATCACGCAACGGGTCGAACCCTCCGCGGTGCTCGACGCGATGCACTCCGACAAGAAGAGCCGATCGGGTGTGGTGCGCATGGTCCTGATGGATGAGCCAGCCTCGTGGCACTGCGTGCCGGTGCAGGATGTGACGATCTCGGCCCACCTCGATGCGTGGGCCTCGACGAAGGGAGGCGAGTGAACCGATGGTGCGGATACTCGTGCTCAACGGGCCCAACCTCAACCTGCTCGGAACTCGTGAGCCGGAGGTGTATGGCTCGGCGAAGCTCGGCGACATCGAGGCCGCGCTCGCTTCGCTCGCGGATGAGCTCGGCATCGAGGTCGCCTTCGAGCAGAGCAACCACGAGGGCGAGCTCATCGACGCGGTGCAAGCGGCGGTGGGACACCTGCGACGGCGTGGTCATCAATCCGGGTGCGTTCACGCACTACTCGTATGCCCTGCGCGATGCGGCTTGCCGCAGTCGATCTCCCCGTGATCGAAGTACACCTGTCCAACATCCACGCACGCGAGGAGTTCCGCTCTCGAAGCGTCATCGCCCCGGTGTGCGTCGGGCCAGATATCCGGTCTCGGCGTGACGAGCTACATGCTTGGCCTGCGCGCGGCTGCGAGGCTGGCCAAGGAGCGCTCGTGAACTCGGCTCCCCGGCTCGAGGCGCTTCGATCTCGCCTCGGTTCGGACGACGCGCGCGCGATGGCGGTGGTTCGCCCGGCGAACGTCGCGTATCTGACCGGCTTCGAGGGAGTGTTCGACGACGAGGAGGCGCACGTCGCCGCTGGTGACGAGCGCTGCGGCCCTGGTGTTCACGGACTCGCGGTATGCGACCGCCCTGCGGCGGCTGCGCGGGACACGCCGTGGGAGATCGTTCTAGTCGGAGACGAGATGCGGCAGGCGGTCTGCTCGGACGCGCACGGCGACTCGGCGCCGACGTGGCTTGGCGTCGAGGCTTCGGTGGCCCACAGCGCGTACGAGTCCTTCTCGGCATGCTTCGAAGGCAGCGTAGAGTCGGTGAGCGACTGGGTCGAGACGATTCGATGCGTGAAGGAGCCCGCCGAGGTCGGGTCGCATCGCGGCCGCACAAGAACTGACAGACCGCGCGTTCGGGCACATTCTGGGCTTCGCTTGCGCCAGGCGAGTCGAGCGCGATATCGCGCTCGAGCTCGAGTTCTTCATGCGCCGAGAAGGGAGCGAGGGCGTCGCGTTCTCGCCGATCGTCGCGAGCGGTCCGAACTCGGCCAGCCGCACGCGACGGTGACCCATCGCGAACTGCAACACGGTGACTTCGTGAAGCTCGACTTCGGCGCTCGTGTCGACGGCTACTGCGCGGACATGACGCGAACCGTCGTCGTCGGCCCGGCGTCCGAGCGGCAACGGGAGATCTACTCGGCGGTTCTGACGCGAACCTGGCCGGGATCGGTGCCGTGCGCGGCGATGTGGCCGCGAAGGCGGTCGACGCGGCGGCGCGTGCGGTGATCGAGCCCGTGGCCTCGGCGAGTACTTCATGCACGGGCTTGGTCACGGCGTCGGTATCGAGGTCCATGAGCTGCCCCGCGTGGGCCCGCAGAGCGACGGGGCAGCTTCTTGCGGGAAGCGTCATCACCATCGAGCCGGGAATCTACGTCCCCGATTTCGGCGGTGTTAGAATCGAGGACTTGGTGGTGGTCGAACCCGACGGAGCACGCGTCCTGACCTCGTCACCGAAGTCGCTCGTCGAGGTGTAGAGCCCGTCCGCTTGTGCGGGCATGGGCACGAAAGAAGGAGTACGGCAGTGCCAGTTACGACCGCGAACTTCAAGAACGGCATGTGCATCGTCCATGAGGGCAAGCGCTGGCTCATCATCGAGTTCCAGCACGTGAAGCCCGGCAAGGGCGGTGCGTTCGTGCGCACGAAGCTCAGGGAGCTCAAGAGCGGCCGAGTGGTCGAGTACACGCTTCGGGCCGGGGAGAAGTTCGAAGACGTGCGCATCGAGACCAAGAAGATGCAGTACCTCTACAACGACGGCTCCACGTACTACTTCATGGACAATACCTCCTACGAACAGATCGAGCTCGACGCGGACTTCCTCGGCGACGGCGCGAAGTGGCTCAAGGAGAACGACGAGGTGGAGGTCATGACCGCCGATGGCGAGTACATGGGTGTCGAGCCGCCCATGTTCGTCGAACTCGAGGTGACCGAGACAGACCCGGGCTTCAAGGGCGACACCGTTCAGGGCGGCACCAAGCCCGCGACGCTCGAGACCGGCGCGGTCGTGCAGGTTCCGATGTTCGTGAACACAGGGGACAAGGTCAAGATCGACACCCGCGACGGACGCTACATCACGCGGGTGTAGATGGCAGAGCGGCCGAGCGGTCGAATCGACTTCGTCGACTTCGGGAAGGGTCTTGCGATCCTCTCGATCATGCTGTTCCACTACGCCGATGCATCCATCGTCGGCGGCCTCGCTCCTGCGTTCGTGATCGCCGGAGCGGGTGTTCACCTCTTCATCTGCCTTGCGGGCTTCGGTCTGACGCTGTCGCGCTACTCGACGTCGGCTTGGCTGTTCTATCGCCGCCGGTTCGTGAAGATCCTAGTGCCGTACTACGTGTTCGTGACGCTCGTGATGCTCATCGACCTCGTTCACCCGTACTACGAGGGCAGCTGGTACGCGTATTTCGGCCACATCTTCTGGTACAAGATGCTCGACCCGCGCATCATCGCCAGCTTCGGCGGGCACCTGTGGTTCTTTTCGACGATCATTGCGCTCTACCTCGTCTTCCCCCTGCTTGCACGCGCGATTCGGACTCTCGGGCCTTGGAGGTTCGCTGCAGCGGGCCTTGTCGTCTCAGCTGTCGACTGGGTGGCTGTGGCGGTCGCCGGGGTCGCGGACAACCAGGTCTTCGCGCGTTTCTTCCTGCAGTATCTGTGGGAGTTCGCCCTCGGCATGGCACTGGGTGACCTGTATTCACGGACGGGATTCCTCGCGTGGGAACTACCTGAGCAGGCGCTGGTGACGGCTTGTGTAGCGGGGTTGGGTGTCATGGCCGTGCTTGCACTGCTGGGGGGAGCGGTAGGAAGGACCTTCAACGACATCCCCTCGCTCGTGGGCTTCTCGGCGCTCGTGGCACTCTGCTATCGCGGCGCCCGGCGCTTCTTCCCGAGGGAGAACACGCCATGGAGGCGATCGGGCGGGTGTCGCTCGAACTGTATCTCGTGCACATGCTCGTACGGGCCGCGCTGCTGCCGTTGCTTCCCACGGGCGCTTCGACCACCGCGGCACTCGCATGGCTGACGCTGGTCGTTGTAGCGTCGGTCGCCGCGGCATTCGCGTTCCAGTGGCTGGTGCGCCCGATCGTCGACACGGTCTCGCGATGGGTGCTGCCCGCCCCCGCCTGAGCCCGCGTGGCCGCGTCCGGACTCGGCCTCGTGCCCACGCGGGTGCTCGTATATACTGATTCGCTACACTTGGTGCGCAGCCGCGCATCGAGGGCCGCTCGCAACACGCAGGGGAGCCGCGATGCGACCTATACACATCACCGATACGACTCTGCGAGATGCGCACCAATCGCTGTGGGCCACGCGAATGGAGATCGGCGACATGCTGCCGATCCTGCCCAAGATGGACTCGGTGGGCTACTGGTCCATGGAGGTTTGGGGTGGCGCGACGTTCGATTCGTGCCTCCGATTCTTGGACGAGAACCCATGGGAGCGTCTGCGCATCATCAAGAAGCACTGCCCGAAGACGCCGATGCAGATGTTGCTGCGCGGCCAGAACCTCGTCGGATACCACCACTACAGCGACGAGATCGTCGAGAGGTTCGTAGCGGCTTCGAGGCGCAACGGCATCGATGTCTTCCGAGTCTTCGACGCCCTCAACGACATCCGCAACGTCGAAGTCGCAGGGCGCGCGGTCAAGGAGGCCGGGGGGCACTTCGAGGGCGCGATCAGCTACACGGTGTCTCCCGGTGCACACGCTGGACTCCTTCGTCGACTACGCGCAGCAGCTCAAGGAGATCGGCGCGGATACGATCTGCATCAAGGACATGGCGGGGATGCTCACGCCGTTCAGGACCGAGCGGATGGTGCGCGCGCTGAAGGACGAGGTCGGGCTCCCGGTCCACGTGCACTGCCACTACATCGGCGGTATGGCGCCGATGAACTACCTCAAGGCCGCCGAGGCCGGTGCGGACATCATCGATACCGCCGTCGTTGCGCTTGCCTTCGGCAACAGCCAGCCCGCGGTCGAGATGATCGTCGCCGCGCTGCAGGAGTCGCCCTACGACACCGGGCTCGACCTCGACCTGCTGTTCGAGATAGCCGAGTACTGGGAAGAGGTGCGCAGCCGCAAGGGCCTGAAGCGCGGCATCACCACTCTGCTGTCCATGGAGGTCTTCAGCCACCAGGTTCCCGGTGGCATGATGAGCAACCTCGTCAGCCAGCTTGAGCTCCAGAAGGCGCTCGACCGGCTTCCGGACGTGCTCGCTGAGATTCCGCGAGTGCGGGCCGAGGTGGGCTATCCGCCACTCGTGACGCCGATGTCCCAGATCGTGGGGACTCAGGCGGTCATGAACGTGCTCACGGGCAAGCGGTGGAACATCGTGCCCAACGAGATGAAGGACTACGTCAAAGGGCTGTACGGCAAGGCGCCGGGGAGCATGGACAAAGAGATCGTCGCGCGCGTTCTCGGCGACGAGCAACCGCTTGGTCCCGAGACTCGTCCGGGATCTCTTGTGACGATGACCTATGACGAGGCTGCTGCCGAGATCGGCGAGCTTGCCCGAAACGAAGAGGACGTCTTGATGTACGCCCTCTTCCCGAACGAAGCCACGACCTATCTCACTGCGCATCACGAAGGCGCGGAGAACGCGGTCTTCCTCATGGGCGAGGAGGTCCACACCTACAAGGAGGGCGATTCCGTGGACGTCAGTCAGATTCGCGAGCTGATCAAGGCCATCGAGGCGTCCGAGGTCGCGGAGATCGTCATCGAAGAGGGCGATACCAAGGTCACGGTGCGCAAGGCCGAGGCGTTCGCCGGTGTCGCAGCCCCGGCCGCCCCGTCGGCGGGTACTGCCCCGGCGGCCCAGACGGCCTCGGCGGCAGAGTCATCAGCGGCGCCAAGCGAGCGCCCCGAGACGTGGAAGACGGTTGTCGCGCCGATGGTCGGCACAGTCTACTCGGCCCCCGCGCCTGGTGCCGCCGACTTCGTTGCGGTGGGGGACGCGTTCGAGCAGGGTCAGGCGCTGTGCATCGTCGAGGCGATGAAGCTGATGAACGAGATCAACGCCGAGGAGCCCGGCGTCATCCGCGAGATCGGCGCGCAGAACGGGGATGCCGTCGAGTACGGCACCGTGCTGTTCTACTACGAGCCGGTCTAGGCGGGAGGCCACGTGTTCGATCGCATCTTGATCGCCAATCGCGGCGAGGTCGCGCTGCGCGTCATCCGTGCTGCACGGGAGATGGGTATCGAGACCGTCGCCGTCTATTCTGAGGCCGACGTCGATTCGTTGCCGGCGCGCATGGCCGACCGCGCGGTGTGCGTGGGACCGGCGCCCTCAGCGCAGTCGTATCTGAGCATGCCCAACATCATCTCGGCAGCGCTGACAACTGGGGCCCAAGCGGTACATCCCGGGTACGGCTTTCTTGCCGAGAACGCGGCTTTCGCGCGGGCGTGCGCGGACTCTGGTCTGGTCTTCATCGGCCCGTCGCCCGAGGCTATCGAGCGTATGGGGGACAAGGCGGTGGCGCGCGCGACCGCAGACGCGGCCGGGGTGCCGACCGTTCCGGGAAGTGATGGCCCGGTTGAGAGCTACGAGGAGGCCCTCCGCTTTGCCAACGAGGTCGGCTTTCCTGTGCTGATCAAAGCCTCGGCGGGAGGCGGGGGCAAGGGTATGCGGGGGGCTCTGAACGCGGAGGAGCTCAAGCTCAATCTGACTGCGGCCAAGACCGAGGCGGCAGCCGCATTCGGCAACGACACCGTCTATCTCGAGAAGTACCTGGCACGGCCGCGTCACGTGGAGATCCAGGTGCTCGCAGATTCGCATGGCAATGCGGTCTACCTGTTCGAGCGCGACTGCTCGATCCAGCGCAGGCACCAGAAGCTCGTCGAAGAAGCTCCCTCGCCGGCTCTGACCCCGGAGCTGCGTGCCGAGATGGGCGCGGCGGCGATCAAGCTCGTCCGCAACGTTGACTATCAGAACGCGGGCACCGTGGAGTTCCTGCTCGACACGAGCGGCGAGTTCTTCTTCATGGAGATGAACACCCGGGTGCAGGTCGAGCACCCCGTGACCGAGCAGATCACCGGTGTCGACATCATCAAAGAGCAGATCCGCATCGCTTCGGGCCTGCCCATGAAGCACGCCCGGCAAGAGGACATCGTGCTTCGCGGTCATGCGATCGAGTTTCGCATCAACGCGGAAGACCCGGCCCACAACTTCCGCCCGAACCCCGGACTGGTTGAGGTCTTCAGCGCGCCGGGAGGGTTCGGAGTGCGGGTCGATTCGCACGTCTACTCGGGCTATCGGGTGCCGCCCACCTACGACTCGCTGCTTGCCAAGCTCGTCGTGTGGGGTGAGACCCGCGAGGAAGCCATCGCGCGGGGCCATCGGGCGCTCGACGAGTTCATCGTCACCGGCATCGCTACCACGATCCCGTTCCACCTGCAGGTGGTCGATGCACCAGCCTTCCGCAGCGGCGAGGTCTATACTGACTTCGTCGAAGCCGAGCTCAATCTCGGCTGAGAGAGCAGGAGACAAGATGTCGGATGAGATTCTTCTCGAGGGTCTGGGTGTCGCGCCGGCGGTGCTGGATACCATCGTGATCGTGGCCACGGAGGCCGTTGAGGGCGTTGCGAGCGTTGGCGCGCCGGGTATCGCCGGCCTCGTCCAGAAGGGGTCGCGGAAGGGCTCGGCCCGTGCGGTCGACGTCACGGTGGACGAGAACAACGCTCTGACGGCCCGGATTCACGTGCAGATGGTCTACGGCTCGCGCCTTCGCGAAGTCGCTGCGCAGGTTCAGTGCGCCGTGGCTGATGCGCTTACGAGCCAGGTTGGGGTCGAGGTCGCGGCTGTGGACGTGTACGTCGACGGCGTCGTGTTCCCCGAGTAGGATGGTGCGCTCAGACCGCCACACAGCGAGACTCCAAGCGCTCGAGATACTGTACCAGCGCGAGATAACCGGCGAGGGTGTCGCCGAGATCTTAGAGGAACACACCTACTCCACCGAGAACGGCGAGCCCGACGAGTTCTGCAAGAGTCTCGCACTCGGGGTCGAGGCTAATCTGCAGCGGATCGATGAGACTATCGGCACCACCTCCGAACACTGGACGGTGTCCCGAATGCCGATGGTGGACCGGAGTATCCTGAGGGTTGCCACGTACGAGCTGCTGTACTCGGAGGACACACCCGCGAGCGTGGCTATCAACGAAGCGGTTGAGTTGGCGAAGACATTCGGCGGAGAGGACTCGTCGAAGTTCGTGAATGGGGTGCTCGGCAAGATCGCCGAGCAGTATCGAAGCGGAGAATGACGCTATGCCCGAGGAATCCTACAGCTTCGCGACCGCGCGCACCCGGCTCGAAGAGATCGTCGTGCAGGTCCGCAAGAAGGACACCTCTCTCGAGAAGAGCCTAGACCTGCTCGAGGAGGGTGTTCGGCTGGCGAACCAGTGCACGGAACTGATCGATCACGCCGACTGGGAGGCCGCCGGAGACGCGGAGGCACTATCCTCGGAGTCCGACACGACAGCAGGCGAGGCGGACATAGCTGCGACCGCTGCCACCGACGAGCCCGCCGACGCCGCTCTTGCTGAGCAAGAAGAGCCCGCGAACTGAAGCAACGCACCGGTGACGGGGCGTCTGAACGTGCGCGAAGGCTCGGGCGGGCATACTATTCTCACTATACGGTGCGCGTGTGCGGCCGGTGGACCACCATACGGAGATGACTGCGAGCGTGGACTCGAAGCGCATCTTGGATAGCATCGAGACGCCCTGCGACCTCAAGTCGCTCGATGAGGCGCAACTCAAAACGCTTGCTGCGGAGATCCGCGATGAGCTCGTGACCACCGTCTCCGAGACCGGTGGCCATCTGGCGCCCAACCTGGGAGTGGTTGAGCTCACCATCGGCGTTCATCGAGCCCTCGACTGCCCTGCAGACCGGATCTTCTTCGATGTGGGCCATCAGAGCTACGTTCACAAGCTTCTCACCGGGCGTCGCGAGCGTTTCGGCACGCTTCGGCAGTACGGCGGGGTGTGTGGCTTCCCCAAGCGCAGCGAGTCGGTCTACGACGCATTCGACAGCGGGCACGCCTCGGATTCGCTCTCGGTGGCCTTGGGCGCGGCACTTGCGCGTGACGCGCGCGGAACCGACGAAACGATCCTTGCGATCATCGGTGACGGGTCGATGACCGGTGGAATGGCGTTCGAGGCGCTCAACCATATCGGTCACCTCGGCACCAAGATCGTGATCGTGCTCAACGACAACGAGATGTCGATCTCCGAGAACGTCGGGGCGCTCGCGAGCTATCTCGCGCGCGTGAGGCTCGATCCGCGCTACGTGAAGTTGCGCGACGAGGTGGAGTCGCGCCTTGCGGTCACCTCGCTGGGCAAGGGGATGGTGGACGCCGGCGAGGCCGTCAAAGAGTCGGTGAAGCAGCTCTTGCTCAAACCCGGCATGTTCTTCGAGGAACTCGGGCTGACCTACGTAGGCCCGATCGACGGCCACGACATCGCACAGGTAGAGAGCGCCGTCGCACGAGCCCGAGCCACGGACGGTCCGGTGATCATTCACGCCGTGACCAAGAAGGGTGCGGGCTACGAGCACGCCGAGCAGAAACCCGACGCGTTTCACGGTATCGGCCCGTTCTCGGTTGAGACCGGCAAGGCGAACGGCTCGAGCGGTCCCGTGAGCTTCACCGAGGCCTTCGCTCAGGCGCTCGTGACAGAGGCCGAGCATGACGAGCGCATCGTTGCCATCACTGCGGCGATGCCTTCCGGCACGGGCCTGGATCGCTTCGCAGAGCGGTTTCCCGAACGCTTCTACGACGTGGGAATCGCCGAGGAACATGCGGTCGGGATGGCAGCGGGGCTTGCTTTGGGCGGTCGCTTGCCGGTGGTCGCGATCTACTCGACCTTCCTGCAGAGGGCGTATGACCAGCTCATCTTGGATGTCGCGCTGCAAGACCTCCACGTGGTCTTCTGCCTGGATCGTGCGGGGCTCGTGGGTGAAGACGGCCCCACGCACCACGGTGTGTTCGACCTGACGTATCTTCGCTCCATCCCGAACATGATGGTCATGGCTCCCGCGAACGAGGTCGAGCTGGCCGATGCGCTGCACACGGCGCTTGCGGCAAGCGGGCCGGTGGCGATTCGCTACCCGCGCGGAGTCGGGACCGGTATCGAGGACTCCGGCGAGCGAGTGGTGTGGAAGCCTGGCACCGCTGAGGTCAGGCGCAGAGGACGTGATGTCGCGCTGCTAGCCGTTGGCAGGATGGCCGAGGTCGCCGGGGGCGCCGCCGATCTGCTGGAGGCCGACGGCGTGTCGTGCAGCGTGGTCAACGCCCGCTGGGTCAAGCCGGTGGACACCGAGACGCTTGCTTGGGCGGCTTCGAACCACCGGCTCGTTGTCACCATCGAGGAGAACACCGGAACCGGCGGCTTCGGAGCGAGCGTGTGCGAGGTCTACGCTGACCTCGGCATATCGTCGCCTGTGTTGAGGCTGGCGATCCCCGACTGTTTCGTGCCTCACGGCGCGACATCGCAACTGCTCTCCGACATAGGACTCACGCCCGACGGAGTACACGGTGCCGTGCTCGGCAGGCTTCTCGACCTCGCTCCTGAGACCGGGCCTTCGGAAGTGGCGGCAGCTGAGACGAGGACCGATGGTGCGACGCCGCATCGACGCGGTACTCGTTGATCGGGGGCTATACCCCTCGCGAGAACGCGCTCGGGCGGCGGTGCTCGCCGGTGAGGTTCGCGTAGAGGGACAGGTCGTCCACAAGGCGGGCGAGCAAGTTCCCGAAGACGCTCTGATCGAAGTCGCCGAGCGACCCCGTTTCGTCTCCCGTGGCGGGGACAAGCTCGCCGGCGCGTTCGAGCACTTCGACGTCGCCGTGAGTGGCCGGCGCGCAGTCGACGTCGGGGCGAGCACCGGTGGCTTCACGGACTACCTGCTCCAGTCCGAAGCCTTGGAAGTGACCGCGGTCGACGTTGGCTACGGACAGCTCGCGTGGCAACTGCGCAGCGACGAGCGGGTGAGGGTCTTCGAGCGTGTGAACATACGCCACGCCGATGTGCGCGACCTAGGCGGGCCCTTCGAGCTTGTGGTGGTGGATGTCTCGTTTATCTCGCTTCGCACCGTTCTTCCGGCGCTCGTCGGATTGATGGGCAAGTCGGCCGATCTGATCGCACTGGTAAAGCCGCAGTTCGAGGTGGGCAAGGCCAAGGTGGGAAAACGGGGTGTGGTGAAGGATCCGGCGTACCACGCGGATGCGCTGCAAAGCGTGTGCGACGCCATCTCCGCCGCGGGGCTTGTGCTACGAGGACTCGCCTTCTCGCCCATCAAGGGTCCCGAGGGTAACATCGAGTTCTGGGTATGGGCTTCGGGATGCGGCACGCCGACGACGCAGTCGGTCGCCGCTATCGTGGACGATGCCCATAAGATGCTGGGAGGATGACGTGCGGGTTCTGCTTGTCCCCAACACTGTGAGCCCCAAGGCGCTCGGGGCCTCGGTCGAGCTCGCCACGTGGTGCGCGGCCAACGGCGTCGAGCCGATCCTTGAGTCATCGGACGCCATCGCGGCTGGACTCGACCCCTTCGCGGTCACCGCGGCCGAGATCGGCGAGCCTGCGCTCGCGGTTGCGCTCGGCGGCGACGGGACGATTCTGAAGGCTGTCCATCTGATCGGAGATGCCGACGTCCCGCTTCTCGGCGTGAAGTTCGGACGGCTAGGTTTTCTCAGTGGCGCCCGCGCAGAGTCGATGCGTGAGGCGGTCCAAGTCGCCCTTGCCGGTGAGGCTGCAATCGAGCGCAGGGCAACCCTGCAGGCCAACGTCGTGATGGACGGCCGTTCGGTCGGTTCCTACCGAGCACTCAACGAAGTCGTCGTGGGCCGCGGGCTGACCGGGCGGGTGGTGGCCTTCGAGCTCGCGATCGACGGCCATCGTCTGATGAACACGCATGCGGACGCCATGATAGTGGCTACAGCCACCGGGTCCACCGCCTATGCGCTCTCCGCGGGCGGACCGGTTGTGGCGCCCGGATTCGGGGGCATGGTCGTGGTCCCCGTCGCCCCGCACACCCTTGCGGTCCGCGTTCCGCGAACGCCGTCCGCGTCAGTCCATCGGACCCGGTAGCGCCCGGACGGCAGCTTCTCCACCGAACCGAACCCAGCCCTGCGTCCCTTGGCGCCCTCGTTGCCGCGCCGCTCCCCCGCGGTCTCCGCCATGCCGCCCTCCGGTGTCCTCCATGATCCGTGCTTTAGACCACGGTTAGACCACGGAGAGGAGTTGTCAAGCCCAAACCCATTGCCAATCAACGTGTTTGACTTGCCAGCGTCAGCTTCCCAAGCTGACAGTGCGGGTTCGATTCCCGTCACCCGCTCCACCGCGAAACCGCAGCTCAGAGGCGGTTCGGTCGGTTGACAGGCGGCTTGCCAGCCACGAGAAACGCGCCCGTGCGGACCGTCGTCGGTCCCTGGCCTCCAGCGCCCAACCCGGGTTGGTCCCTACATCGGCACACCTTCTCTGGTGGAGGTGGACGATGGCCCGGACGCGCAGGCCCAAGACGACCCGTGACGAGTGGGGTTCGATCACCCGGCTGCCGGATGGCAGGTGGCGATTGCGCTACCACGGCCCTGACGGGAAGCGACGGGACGGCGGCCGATTCGCGACCCGCATCGACGCCGAGCAGGCCCGCGCTCAGCTGCGCACCTCGATTCTGGGCGGAAGCTGGCGCCGGGACGACGCTGCCCACTCACCGCTGCTCACCGACTACGCGGCGACCTGGCTGCGTCGAGCCGAGCAGGCCGGGCAGCTCGCCCCGTCCACGGTGGCGCTTTACCGACGGCTGCTCGATCGGCTGGTGCTGCCAGATGTCGGCGGCGCGGAGCTGGGCCGAGTGCCGGTCGCCAGGCTCACCCGCGCGATGGTCCTGGCCTGGGAGCTGGCCGCGAACGCCACCGCACGGGAACAGGCAGCGGCCCACGATCAGGCCCGGACCGGCGGCCCGGACCGGCGCCGGGAGGGACACCCGGCACGGGCGTGGGCCCGGGCCACCGGGGTGACGGTCCCGCGAACCGGCCGCCTCCCGGGAGCGGTGCTGCAGGCATGGCAGGACGCCGGCTCACCGACGTCGACGCGGACGACGACAAGCCGAGGCAGCGGTGCGCGCCAGTTCGAACAGGCCCGGACGGCGTTGTCGTCGGTGTGCACGGCGGCGGTCGAAGACGGCTACCTGGTGGAGCATCCGGTGCGGATCCGTCCGGGCACCCGGGCGAGACGCCGGCGGACGCCGTCACGCCGGACGGCGCAGATCGTGAGCGTCGACGTGCTGCTGAGCCTCGCCGACCATCTGCCGGAGCCGTACGGTCTGGCCGCCTTGGTGACCGCCTTCGCCGGCCTGCGCGGCGGCGAAACGTTCGCTCTCGCGGTGCGCCACCTCCGGTTCGGGTCGTCCGGGGTGGTCAGCCATGTGAGCATCGAGCAGAGCCTGGTCGAGCTGCCCCACCAGCCTGTCACCCTGGGACCGCCCAAGAGCGACGCCGGAATGCGGGAAGTCGCTCTCCCAGAACACATCGGCCGTCTTCTTGCCGAGCACGCCAAGGCCCTTGCCAGCCAACCTGACAAGCTACTGTTCACGACGTCGACGGGTGCACCGGTGCGCAGCGCCAACCGTTGTCACGTGATGATCCTCGCGCGGGCACGGACTCCCGGCGCAGAGCACCTCACCTGGCACGGCCTGCGCCACACCGGATTGACCCTTGCTGCGTCGGTACCCGGAGCCACGGTGCGCAACATCATGGACCGCGGCGGCCACAGCACCCCACGCGCCGCCCTGATCTATCAGCACACGGCCGCCTCAGCCGACGAACACATCGCTGCTGGGCTCGACGCCCTGCTAACCCGCGGCGGTGGACGCTACGCCGCACCACCCTTCGCACACCCTGAGCCACCAATACAGGACGGCGGGCTCGTCGACCAAGGGTGACAACGGCCTTGATCTAAGTCCGTCAGAATCCGGCGTGGACCAGCCTTCGCCCTCAGGCGCAGCAGCGCTGCAGATCAGCGCTGTCCCCTCAGGACGGCAGCAGCGTGAAGGCGGTGATGTGCCGGGGGCGGACTACGGAGAAGTGTCGTCGGTCCAGGGTGGCGATCTCGTGGAGGCCGAGGCGTTCGGCCACAGCCACGACTGAGGCATCCACGCCACCCAGGGGCAGGTCGGCGTACTCATTCACCAGCCCAGACGTTCGCAGCCAGTCCGAGCGTTCAAGATCGATGACCTCGAGATCTCCGTCGGCCAGCGACTCCAGGAACGCGGCTTCGGCGCGGGGGCCGGCTTCGCGCTCCAAGAGGTAACAGACCTCAGTCACCACCGGGGCCGGCACCAAGAGTCGATTACCCGCCAGGTGCGCAGCGGTGAACAGGTCCACGCAGGTCCGGTGGTGCGCGTCTCGGGTAAGCGCGGCAGCGACAATCGGGCCCGTGTCGAGGAGGATCACGCGCGCGGGCGGCCGAGACCCTCGGCGAGGATCTCTTCGACCCGCTCAGACACATCCTCCGCAGAGCCCTCGGCGATCCCGAACCAGGCGGGAGGCCAGGTGCGAGGTGGCGGCACCGCTCCCATCCGGGCCTTCAGATCGGACACCGCAGCACTGACCTGCTCGTCGGGCAACTGCTCGACCAGCGCGTGAAGTTCCTCGCGAGGTGTGCTCACAGCTCCGAGTCTAAATCTCGACCAGGTCGACCGCACACACCTCCGCCCCATGAATGCCCTACCGCACCGTGCCGACGTCGACGTGCGACCACCATTCGTATCCCACAACGCCGAAGGGCGGAGCCCCGGCAGCCGTCACTCCTCTTGCACCACTAGGCGGAAGGCCGCGAATCAACTTCACGCATCCCGGTGGGGTCGCGCCGGCCAGAGCGCCGCCGTGGATGACCCGACGCCAGGCGCCTCGCTGTCGCGGACCGAGGGGTGGCGTGGCAGCAGCGTCGGGTAGTACACGGGGGCCGGCGGCGGCGCGACCGGGTCGCCGGTGCTGATGTCGAGGCGCAGCTTGACGTCCGCACCGGCGACCGCGGCGTGCATGGTGACGCGGACGCCTCCGTAGAGGTCACCGTCGCGGATCGCGCCGGCTGTCGCGGTGTCGACGCGGAAGACGACCCCGTCCTCGACCGGAGCCGGCAGCGAGGCGACCTCGACGACCCGGCGCAGGACGGCGTCCGCGTCGAGATGGAGGTTGCGGGCGAGGAAGTCGGCGTCGACGGTGGCGCGGCGGGCGTCCCACACGGCAAGGAGCATCCCGCCCTTGAGCACGAGCCTGTCGGCGTGATCGCTCGTGGCCAGGCGGGCGAGGAACCGTTCGAGGACGTACATCACCAGCAGCGTCTGGGTCTGGCGGCCCTCGCGCCGGGCGAGGTTCTGCAGGTCCAGGTAGGCCCGGCCCGCGGCGTCGGCCCGGGTCGGGCGCCGCAGGCTGCCTTGCGGGCTGCCCGGCCCGGCCGCGGCGGGCGTCATGACGCCTGCAGGACGTCGACCGCAGCCCGGACCGGGCCGAGGACATCGAGAGCACGCGCCAGCTCGATCAGCTCGCCGACCCGGGCGTCGCGCCGGGACAGGTAGCGGCGCAGGGCAATGTGCGCGACGGACTCGCCCAGCTTGCGGCGCATCCGCATGAGGTCGACCACGGTCCGCGCCGGCGAGTAGACCCGGACCAAGTTCTCCTGGTGCCGCCTCGACCTGGTCCAGCCCGAGCTCGAACGTCGCCGGGTCCCACACGAACACCTCCACCGGCGGATGGTCGATCTTGGGCGGCCACGTCCGGCGCGGTACCGCGATCTGCACCGCCATCGGCAGCTCGTCCGTCAGGTCGTGCACCGACGCGGCCGACAGCAGACACACCACGGCACGCGGCGCACGGCGGGACACTGCCAGCAGGTCCGGATAGGTGGCGGCAGGGGCGTCCGCCCGACGGAAGACGCCGCGCGACAGCTCGACATAGGCCCCCGTGTCCCGGCCCGAGTACAGCTCACGCGGATGCACACCCGCGGCGCGTGCCTCACCGGCGGTGAAGGTGGCAGGCAGTGAGGACTCCGCGGCATGGACTTAATCCTCTACTTCTACATGCGATAAGTCAAGGATTTGATCCTCGCGGTCCGACACCACTCATGGCGCAGCCTGCAGCATCAACCTGCCGGCGGATCGGCTCGGAGAGCGCGCGATCTCTGGCGTGACCACCCCGACTGATGGGACTTGGCGACACGGCTGCCTAGCGGGCTCGCCACTTCGGCGTCCCCTTCACGATGACCGCCTTGATCACGCCCACAACTTGCCGCACCGGTTCGTCGACGAGCGGGGCCGCGCGGCCCGTTCGCGTTCTGGTGCCGCGAGCACACGTTCACCGCACCTGACACCGGCGTCACACTGATGGTCGATGTCGTCCGGCTCGCGGCTCGTTGCGGCCGTTAGGGATCCTCGTTGAGGGAGTGGTGCTCTACAGCTACATGGCCCGACTGCTCGAAACTGCGCAATAGATGGCTCCCGACAGCACTGGAGGACTTGGACAAGGAATGAGGAACGTCCGCTCTTGGTTGATTGCGGTCGAACGTCTGGTGGGCTGTGACGGACCAGACATTCCGGAGGACGTCCATGAGTAGCCTTCCGACCATGCGCACGTTCCTAGGTGAGAGCTGAGCCGAAGGAGGCCGCGATGGCTGGTCAGATCATCACGACGAAGGACGCCCCGCAGTCGCCGCTGTACGCCCAAGGGATCAGGGTCGGGCCGCAGCTCTGGGTCTCGGGAATGACAGGAGTGGACCCAGCATCGGGCCAGATGGCGGGCTCCACCATCCAGGAGCAGACCGAGCAGGCGCTGACGAACTGCGAGCGGATCATCGAGGCCGGCGGTGGCACGCGAGACGACATTGTCGAAGTGGGTGTGCTCCTAGCCCGCCCGGACGACTTCGCTGGCTTGAACGAGGCCTACGCCGAACACTTCTCCGAGCGCGCACCCA
The DNA here is from genome assembly GCA_963710915.1 of uncultured Actinomycetota bacterium. GTDB lineage: Bacteria > Actinomycetota > Actinomycetes > Actinomycetales > Kineosporiaceae > JADJPO01. The sequence goes on from CAVQCD010000005.1 coordinate 36,713, forward strand.
CGCGCTACGTCGCGCGTCTCGGGCCGGACCTGCCAGGCGTGCTGGTGTCCATCCGCATGACCGCAGTCATTGGATAGACCGTCCTCGACCTGTGGGGCGCGAGACGAGGCGATATGCCCGGCCAGCCGGAGAACGGCCCTTGTCGATCGGCTCAGGCGGATCCCCGCGTGGGCGCTTCGGGCCGAAACCACACGCTCTTGCCGCGGACCGCGGACCTGGCCTGACTGCTCAGGTGGTGCTTCGCCAGCGGCGGTCTCCCAGCCCCATTCGGCGTAAGTCGGGTGATCCACCTCCTGGTCAGTTGTGCGTTTTCGATCCTGCCCAGGGTCGGCGTCCAGGGTCTACTGCCGAGCCGCTCTGAGGTGGCTACGGGATGCTGGCAACGGCCGCCACGGCCAGCAGGTGGGCGGCATCGTTCTCGTTCGCCGGCACGCGCTCGAGGTGGCCTCGGGGTCCTACGGATGAAGCCGGACGAGAGGTCGGGACCGCAGCCCACGAACGAACGGGTCAGCCGTCTCCTCGGGCGTCGCCCAACGCTGCACCAACATCACCGTCGGGTTCACCACGCGATGCAATCGGCGCGCCGCGGTCAGCCGCGTCGTACACCGCGGTCCGGTCGACCCTTCCCCACCACAAGGACGTCGACGTCCCCGGGGATCGGACCCTCCAACTCTCGCGCGAGGTCCGCGATCGGCTCGTCGGCGAGCAGCACCCGCGCCAGGATGTCTGCCTGGACCTGGGTCCGGAAGATCGCCGTCAACGGCGGACCTGAAGCTCTCATATACCGAGAGCACACTCCCACGAAATGGGAGTGCCACCCGCTCGAGACGGCCGATCGTCGACCGGTGACCATCGCAAGCAACGCCTGGGCGCTCCAGCAGCTCCCCGCATGGCAGTGACGGTCAGTTTCCGGCCTGCCTCGGACGGAGTCGCACCAGGCGCACGGGGTCCGTCTCGTCGAGCTCGGCGACGGACTCGCGCGACTTCACGAAGTCCGAGAACGACCGGTACCCAAGGGCCTTCTCACTGAACGACGGATCCATCCGCTTCATCTGACTCTTCACCGCAGAGCTGTGCAACCAGTCGTCGTCGTCCTTCTCCTGTCCGAGGCGGAGCGCTCGCTCCAGCAGCCTGGTCGCCGCCTCCTGAAGATCCTCGGTCTCCGGCTCGGGCTCGGGTCGCTCGGACTCGGGTCGCTTTGGCTCGGTCCGAACTCGTTCGGGCCGAGTGAGTTCGGGCGATCTCGTCACCGGGGAAGCCGGCGTGATGCCGGGCAGCGCGTCGTAGGTGACGAACTCGTCGCAGGCCGCGGCCAACGATCTGCTGGTCGACCCGGCAACCCCGACGCCCACCACGTAGCGACCCAGCCGCTGGCAGCGCTGGGCCAGCGCGATGTAGTCCGAGTCGCCCGCCACGATCACCACGTGGGTCAGGTCGGGCAGGCGGAACATGTCCTCCACCGCGTCGACGGCCAGCCGGATGTCGGCGCCGTTCTTGGCGTACGCCGCCGCCGGGAACAGCTGCACCAGGTCGACGGCCCGGCTCACCAGCTGCTCGCGGTAGTCCGCGTTGACCGGCACCGACCAGTCCGCGTACGCCCGCGTGAGCACCAGCGTGCCGAACGAGGAGGCGAAGTCGATGATCGCGCCGATGTCGACCGTGGCGCGGCGCAGCCTCTCGACGATCTCGGCGTCGGCGCCCTTTTCGGCCCGATCGAACCCGCGGATCCGGTCCCGCTGGAACTAGGTGCGGCCGTGGACCTGGTCGTACCGTGAGATCACGATGTTGTCGAAGTCGATGTAGACGGCGACTCGGGTGACGCCGGGATCAGCCATGCTCGCACTCCTCGTGGGACGTCAGGCGGGCAATCACTCCAGCACCCACCGCCGGAAGTCGGTCAAGGTCACGTTGCCCCCGCACACGACCGTGGCGACGCTACGCCCCTCGTACACGGCGCGGTTCTCCAGAATCGCGGCCACGCCGAGAGCAGCAGAGGGCTCGACGACCAGCCCGGCGTGCTCGTACAGCAGACGCATCCCGGCGACGATACTGTCCTCCTCGACCAGGAGGACGTCGTCGGCGATGCCCAGCAGATCGTCGAGCACCTCCGGGATCGGATGCCGCCCAGCCACACCGTCGGCGATCGTCTCGATCGTCTCGGTGTGGACCACATGGCCTGCTCGCCAGGACAGCGCCATCGCCGGAGCGCCCCTCGGCTGGACCCCCACGACCGCCGGCGACGGTGTTCGGCTCTTCAGGACATGGCCGACGCCGGTCGCCAGCGCTCCACCGCCGAGGGCGAGGAGAACCGCGTCGAACGGCTCAAGTGACTCGAGCAGTTCGAACCCGATCGTCGCAGCGCCCTCACACGTGTCGAGGTTCTCGCTGTCCTCCACCAGGAACAGCGATTCACGGGCGGCAACCTCTCGCGCCCTCTGCCTGGCGACCTCGATGTCACCCTGCACCAGGTGAACCGTCGCCCCGAGGTCGCGCATCCGGCGCAGCTTCAGGGGGTTGGCTGCGGATGAGGCGACCACAGTGCACGGGGCACCTCGCCGCCGGCTGCTGTAGGCCAGAGCCTGACCGAGGTTCCCTGCACTCGCGCAGATCACCGCATGAGGTCCCGCTCCCGAGATCAGTCGCTCCAGAACAGTCTCAGTTCCGCGCCCCTTGAAACAGCGAATGGGGTTGAGGGTCTCGACCTTCAGCGTGATCCGGCATCCAAGGACCGCGCCGAGCTGCTCGCACTCGTACTGAGGAGTACCGCGAAACACAGGATCCATCTGCAGCGCGGCTCTGCGGATACGTTCCAGATCGAGGCGCCCCACCGGCCGCTACGCCTCGGACTGAGGCAACGCGTCCACGGGCTGGTTGACCTGCCGGAGCAGGATCACCAGCTCGCCGATCGCGGCGAGGCAGGCTGGGAGCAGCAGTGCTCCGATCGAGAACCCGGCAACGAGGGCGCAGAAGGCGAGCAGGGGCGCGGCGACCATCAGGCCGGCACGGCCCGGGGACCTGACCACCGCGGCCACCAGGGCCACGAGGGCGATGAGCAGGAGCCCGACATACCACCAGGCGGGCCGACCATCCTCGGTCCGCACGATCCGCAGGTAGAGGGCGAGGTACCCGATGACCCACGCACACATCAGGAGTACCACGACTCGATGCCTCATAGATCAAGTGTGTCAGCCGCGGTCGCCTCTGTCGGTGGGCCGCGCCACGATGGGGCCATGACCACCACACCACGCCTTGACATGGTGGCGTTCGACGCCGCTGACATCGATGGACTGGCCGCGTTCTACAGCGAGCTGACCGGTTGGGAGATCACACGACGCGAGTTCGACTGGATCGTCGTCCGCGCGCAGGACGGCCAGGAGATCGCGTTCCAGTCGGCTCCCGACCACGTGGCCCCCCAATGGCCCGGGCAGGAACACCCGCAGCAGTTCCATCTCGACCTCCTGGTCGACGGGCACCAGGCGGCGGCGGAGCGTGCCATCGCCCTCGGTGCCACCCGCCTGGCGGACGGCCCGACCTGGATCACCTTGGCCGACCCGGCCGGCCACCCGTTCGACCTGTGTCAACGAGAGGGGATCGGCGACCTGATCCAGCTGTTCGCCGTGACGATCGACACCCCTGAGCCAGGGGTACTCGCGCGGTTCTACTCCGACCTTCTGGGCATGGAGATCACCTACCAGGGGCCCGAGGGTGCCCTGATCACCGGCGGCGGCAAGAGCGTCATGTTCCAGCAGATCGCCGACTACACCCCGCCGCAGTGGCCGGACCCGGCCCACCCTCAGCAGGCGCACCTCGACGTCGAGGTCGACGACCTCGACGCCGGCGAGGCGCGCGCGCTGGCTCTGGGCGCACGACGGCTGAACGGCGAGGGCAAGGGCTTCCGCGTGTTCGCCGACCCGTCGGGCCATCCCTTCTGCCTGACCGCGTAGCGCACCCGGATCCGCGACGCGATGTCGGGCTCGGCTGACCGGCTCCGGAAGACCTTGGGGCAAGGACCTGTTGTCCCGGACGTGACGGGGACGCCGCGAGACCGCCTGGCCGAGGCCAGGGCGCGTGCTGCCGGCCAGCTGTCGCAGCTGGAGCGCGATCACGCCCGGATCGTCGCGGCTGCCCAGGACTCCAACGCGGACGACGAGCACGACCCTGAGGGGGCGACGATCGCCTTCGAGCGGGAGCAGCTCGCTGCCCTGCTGATCCGGGCGCAGGAGACGCGCGCGGAGATCGATCAGGCGCTCGCCCGGCTCGACCAGGGGACCTACGGCGTGTGCGAGCGGTGCGGCGACCCCATCGCGCCCGGGCGCCTCGAAGCCCTGCCCGCCGTCCGAACATGCATCACATGTGCTCAACGTAGACCCACCCCGCGCACCCCATCGAGAGTCGGCTAAGCGGGGGAATTCTCTTCGGATTCCCCGTGATTGCCGACTCTCGATGGCAGGGAGGATCTGCTGTGCGGCGAACCCCTCTGAAAGGACCTCCATGCGCGTCTCACGGATCACGGCCGACCTGCTCGTGCCGGACATCGAGTCCGCGAAGGGCTTCTACACCGACTTCCTCGACCTGAGCACCGAGGAGTTCAACCTGGGCTGGGTCGCCCGCTACACCTCACCCGACACGGGTGCTCATGTGCAGCTGCTCACCCACGACCTCGCTGCCCCGGTGGACCCGGTGATCTCGGTGCACGTCGACGACGTCGATGCCGCCCACGAGGAGGCGCAGCGGCGCGGCTACGAGATCGTTCACCCCCTGGGCACCGAGCCCTGGGGCGTGCGCCGCTTCTTCGTCCGCGCGCCCGACGGCAATGTGCTGAACATCGTGCAACACCGCACCTGACCGACCTCCGACACAGCGCCACGGTCATGCGGAGCGCGTTGCCGGCAGCGCGTTCGGCATGACGGATGCGATGCGGGCGGTCGCCCTGGGCGCCACGCAGCTGACCGACGGCCCGGACTGGGTCACTCTGGCCGACCCGGCCGGCCACCCGTTCGACTAACGCCCACGTCAACGCAGGGCACTCAGATCCAGCTGTACGCCGTGGTGATCGAGACACCCGAACCGGAGAGGCCGGCCCACTTCTATGCCGCCCTGCTCGACCTGCGGGTCACCTTCCGCTCGCCCCAGGGCACCCTGATCGCCGGTGCCGGCAAGGCGCTGATGTTCCAACCGGTCGACGGCTACACCCCGCCGCAGTGGCCCGATCCTGCACGACCGCAGCAAGCACACCTCGACGTCATCGTCGACGACCTGGACGCCGGCGAGGCCCGCGCCCTGGAGCTCGGCGCCACGCTCCTGGCCGACGGCCCGCAGTTCAGGGTCTTCGCGGACCCGTCGGGCCATCCGTTCTGCCTCACCCTCCAGCCAGCCGATCCACACCGGGTCAGCGGGCGGAAGGGCCCGCAAGTCGCCAACGCAGAGTGATCGTTTAGGCACCGTGTGTCCGCGTTTTGTTGGAGCGCAAAGGGACAATCTGCTAGCTTTCCCCCACGATCCGGCACGACAAAGTGTCACCTTCAAGTACCTTCGCGCCGCTTGAGACTTAGGTGAGCTGTTGATGGGATTCACCCGGCAGTCCCCGCCCCGTAGCTGGCTCACCGCTGGGCAGACGCGGTGAGCGGCGGCAGACACAGCGGCCCGCTGAGCGGCGGAACCATCCGTCGCCGGCTGGCCCGGATCCTCGCCCTGCCGGCCATCGTCGTCCTGCTGCTGCTCGGCCTGGTCGCCGCGGGGCAGGTGAGCGCCTACCGCATCTCCCAGACCACCTCGCGCTCGGTCGACCTCGCCCTGGCCGTGCAGAACCTGGTCGACACCCTGCAGACCGAGCGTGGGGTCACTGCCGGCGTGCTGGGCGGCAACCCGAGCTTCCGCCCCGAACTACCCCCGGCCCGCCAACGCGTCGACGCAGAACGCCAGAAGGTCCGGAGCCTGCTCACCAGTGCCGACGAGACCACAGTCCAGTTGCGGTCGGCGCTCGCCCAGATCGACGGGCTGACCGCCATCCGGGCAGCGACGGACACCGACTCGGCCGGGCGCGCCGCTACGTTCGCCTACTACACCGACCGGATCACGGCCCTGACGGACGTCGACCTCGGCCTCGACCGTACCGGCGACGCCGAGCTGCGCCGCTCGGTCACCGCGTTCGCCGCCCTGCAGGACATCACCGAGGCCACCGCCCAGGAACGCGCGTTCCTGAACGGGGTGTTCTCCGCCGGTGGCTTCGCCAAGGGCGAGTTCGTGCAGTTCGCCACGATGCGCGCCACCCGCCAGGCCGCCACCGAGCGGTTCTCCCGTGCCGCCACCGCCGGCCAGCAGGCAGGCTTCGACTTCTCGCTGAACACCGGCGCCGCCCGGGAGACGCTCTTCTTCGAGCGGGTCGCGATCGACTCGGCCGACGGCCGCCACCTCGTGGTCAATCCCCAGGCCTGGTGGTCGGGGCTGACCACGGTCCTCGACGACCTGGGCCAGTTGCAGCAGCACATCGGCTCCCAGATCCAGATCCGCGCACACACCCTGCAGACCGCTGCTGCGCAACGGATCGGCGGGCTGCTGATCGGCGTCCTGCTGTGCCTGATCGGGTCGGTCTACCTGGCCGTGCTCGCCTCCCGCTCGATCACCCGCCCCCTGGCAGCCCTGGCCTCCGAGGCCGACAGCGTCGCGGCCGAGCGGCTCCCGGCGGCGGTCATGCGGGTGCAGTCCGGCCGGGCCGACGACCGGCCCGAACCACCGCCTCCGGTGGAGGTCCCGGTTCGCGCCACCGAGGAGATCCAGTCGGTGGCCACCGCCCTGGGCCGGCTGCAGTCGGCGGCCTACGACCTCGCCATCGAGCAGGCCGTGCAGCGCCGCCGCACCATCGAGTCGCTGGCCAACCTGGGACGGCGCAACCAGAACCTGATCCGGCGTCAACTCGGCTTCATCACCTCACTCGAGCGCGAGGAGATAGACCCGCAGGCCCTGTCCAACCTGTTCGAGCTCGACCACTTGGCCACCCGCATGCGCCGCAACGCCGACAGCCTGCTGGTGCTGGTCGGCTCGGCCAGCCCTCGCCAGCTGTCCACCCCCGTGCCGATCGCCGACGTGATTCGGGCCGCCGTCTCCGAGGTGGAGGAGTACCGGCGCGTCTCGCTGCGCCGGGTCGACGAGGCACTGGTGTCGGGACCCGCCGTGGGCGCCGTGGCGCACGTGCTCTCCGAGCTGATCGAGAACGGCCTGTCCTTCTCCCCACCCGACTGCGAGGTGGAGATCCAGGGCCGCCACCAGCCCAACGGCTACCTGATCGCGATCACCGACCAGGGCGTCGGCATGACGTCGGAGGAACTGCAGCTGGCCAACTCCCGGCTGCGCGGCGAAGGCGACTTCATCGCCGCCCCCACGCGCTTCCTCGGCCATTTCGTGGTCGGCGAGCTGGCCCGCCAGATCTCGGCCCAGGTGGAGCTGCTGCCCTCCCCCGTCGTCGGGGTCACGGCTCGCGTCACGCTGCCACTGACCCTGCTCACTCTTCCCCGCGCCATTGCCGGCTCCCCGGCCGAACTCACCCTCGCCCCGGCGCCGAAGGAGGACTCGCCCGTCGTCGTGCACGTCGACGTGGCCGACGACGCCCGACGCCGACGCCGACATCGACGGGGCTGACGACACGGAGGTGGCCGGGGCACCCCTGACGCCAGCCGTGGCCCCCGTGCCGCCGCCGCTGCCTGCGGCCCCGGTGGAGGTGTCGTTGTTCGAGCCCTCACCACTGCTCTCCCCTGCAGCGCAACGGGTTCCGCCGGCAGCAACGATCCGGCTCCGCCCCGGCGTCGATCAGCAGGAGCCGTCGCACGCGCCCTACCTCGTTCCCTTCCCCCCGGTCGCCAAATCACCGGCGCCCCCGGTCACCACCCCCGCCTCCGCCTCCGTGGACTCCCCCGCGACGCACACGCGCAACGGGTTGCCGAAGCGCGCCGCGCGAGCCGCGCGCGCGGGTACCGGGGCCGCTGCCGCGACCACCCGGGTGATCGATCTGGACGCCGCACAGCGGGTGAGCGTCGACAGCTCACCTGCCACGGTGGGCGCCCGGCTGACCGCACTGCGCGCCGGCGTTCGGCGTGGGCAGGAAGCCCAGGACGTGGAGGACACCCGATGACCATCCCCGCAGCCACGGCCCGGCACGAGTTCGGCTGGCTCCTCGCCAATTTCGTGCGGACGACGCACGGCGTGCGGGAAGCAGTCGCCGTCTCCTCCGACGGCCTGCTGATCGCCAGCTCCGACGGGCTGACCCGGACCGACGCCGACCACCTGGCCGCCATCGTCTCGAGCCTGGTCAGCCTCGGTCGCAGCGCTGCCCGGCGCTACGACTTCGAGGGTCTCAAGCTGGTGATGATCGAGATGGTGCGAGGGTTCCTGCTGGTCTCCACCATCTCGGGCGGCAGTTCGGTCGGCGTGGTCGCCGAAGGGGACGGCGACCTGGGCCTGATCGGGTATGAGACCGCCTCGCTCGCCGAACGTTTCGGCCCGCTGCTCACCCCGGCACTGATCGCCGAGTCACGGCAGCACCTTCCGCGATGAGCGACGACGGCGGCCTCGACGACCCGGTGGTGCGCCCTTTCATGCTCACCGGTGGCCGCACCACGCCCTCGCGGGACGGGCTGCGCGTCGAGACCCTGATCCAGGCTCGCGGGTCGGTCTCGGCCGGCCTGCGGTTCGAGGCACGCCAGATCGTCCAGCTCTGCCGCCGCCCCACCTCGGTCGCCGAAGTGGCTGCAGCGGTGGGCGTTCCGCTCGGCGTCGCCCGCATCCTGGTCGCTGACCTGGTGGCCGACGGGACCGTGACCATGGTGGAACCGGGGACCCTGTCGGTGCGCCTGATCGAAAGGATCCGCGATCGTGTCCGTGCACTCTGAGGAGATCTTCGACCTGGTCTCGGTCAAGATCGTGATCAGTGGAGGCTTCGGCGTCGGCAAGACCACGTTCGTCGGGGCCATCTCCGAGGTGGAGCCGCTGCTCACCGAGGCCGACATGACCGACGTGTCGGTCGGGGTCGACGACGCAAGCAAGGTCCCCGGCAAGGTCACCACCACGGTGGCCCTCGACTTCGGCCGGATCAGCCTGGACGAGAGCCTGCGGCTGTACCTGTTCGGCACCCCCGGGCAGGACCGCTACGCCTTCCTGTGGGACGACCTGGTCGAGGGAGCCCTGGGCGCCGTCATCCTGCTGGACACCGGCCGGGTGGAGGACTGCTTCCCTGCCATCGACTACTTCGAGGAGCATTCCGTGCCATTCCTGGTGGCGGTCAACCAGTTCGACGCAGCACCGCAGTTCGAGCTCGACGAGGTGCGCGAGGCGCTGGGCGTGGTGGACGACGTCCCGGTGGTGGAGTGCGATGCCCGGCGACGCGAATCGGTCAAGGACGTGCTGGTCGCCCTGACCGAGGAAGTGCTGACCCGCCGGCTGGCCGAGGACGCCCTGGGGGCACGGCGATGAGCCGGACACGAACGCAACGGATCCGGATCGGCATCGGGGCCCTGGGCATGATCGCCCTCACCGGGTGCAGCACCCCCGCCCCGGAATTGGTGGCCGCTCCCGGCCCGACCCGCACCGACTGCGGCACGATCACGCTGGCCGCCAACCCCTGGGCGGGCTACGAGGCCAACCTGGCGGTGATCAAGTACCTGGCCGAGAAGGAGCTCGACTGCACGGTCAAGGTGAAGGCCGAGGCCGAGGTCAACTCCTGGAAGCACCTGGCCGACGGTTCGGTCGACGCCATCCTGGAGAACTGGGGTCATGACGACCTGAAGAAGGAGTACATCGATCAGAAGGGCCTGGCCGTGGAGGCGGGCCTGACCGGCAACCAGGGGGTGATCGGCTGGTACGTGCCGCCGTGGATGGCCGAGGAGTACCCCGACATCACCGACTGGCGGAACCTGAAGAAGCGCTGGCCCCTGTTCAAGACGGACCAGTCGGGCTCCAAGGGCCAGTTCCTGGCCGCCGACCCGACCTACGTCACCAACGACGAGGCCCTGGTGCGCAACCTGGGCATGAACTTCACGGTGGTCTATGCCGGCAGCGAGGACAAACTGATCGCTGCGTTCCGCGCGGCGGAGAAGGACCGCACGCCGCTGCTGGGCTACTTCTACTCCCCGCAATGGCTGCTGTCGGAGATCAAGCTGGTGCACATCGCCCTGCCGGAGTACACCCCCGGCTGCGACGCCGACCCCAAGACCGTCGCCTGCGACTACCAGCCCTACGACCTCGACAAGATCATGAGCAAGAAGTTCGCCTACTCGGGCAACCCGGCAGCCGAACTGATCCAGAACTTCGAATGGACCAACGACGATCAGAACCAGGTGGCCAGCGACATCACCGATCGGAAGATGACCCCCGCGGCGGCGGCGAAGAAGTGGCTCGATGCGCACCCGGAGGCATGGAAGAAGTGGGTACCCGCCACGGGCTGACCCCGTGACCACCCAACCGACCCCTCATCGGGTCAGTGCATCACAGGGATCTGCAGCTCCGACGCCCAGAAGGCGGCGCGCTCCAGCTCGCCCGGCTTGAGCGGGCCCTCCTTGCCCTCCACCGCGAACCCCTGCGGGCCGTCCAGAGCCACCGCGTCCCGGTCGAGCAGCGCCCGCTGCATCCGGTCGGCGGCGAAGCCGAACATGCGCACCCAGCGCGCGGTCAGGCGGGTGTCGAAGACGGCGAACTCAAGACCCTCCAGGACGGCGTCGGGCAGGTGGGCGAGGTACCGCTCGATGGCCGGGGTGGCCCGGCCGCCCTGGGTCGGGGAGCCGACCACCAGGATGTCGCCGGTGGCGAGGTCGGCCACGTCGGCCTCGGCCACCGCCTTCACCGTGACGTCGTGGGCCCGGCCCAGAACCTTCCCGATCCGGCGCGCCACCAACCCGGTGTTCCCGAACGCCGAGTCGTAGACGACATGAACTCTCATCACGCACCTCCTGGGCCCCAGAACTCAGGCCACTCTTCATGCTCCCCCCGCGCGACCGGCCCGACGAGGGGCGGAACGTCACGTGAGCGGAGTCACCTCGCGGGAGCGCTCCGCCGGGTGGCCAGCCAGGACCCGAGCAGGACCAGGGGGAAACCCACCAGCAGGCCCCGGGTCACCGGCTCCTCGAGCACCAGCACCCCGGCCACCGCGGCGACCACCGGGTTGACGTAGGTGATCACCGTGGTCCGAGCCGGGCCGACCTCGGCGACCAGGGCGAAGAACACCAGGAAGGCCAGCGCGCTGCAGACCACCCCGAGCACGGCCACGGCGATCCAGGCGGACGGCGCCACCTCCGCCGACGCCGCCGGGCGGGTGAACCAGGCGAAGGGGGCGTAGACGACCGCGTTCACGGTCAGAGCCACCGCGCTGACCCCCAGCCCGGAGACCTGGGACAGGCGCATGGTGACGATGATCGGGCCCATCGCGTACCCCAGGACGGCGCAGGCGACGGCTGCGACCGAGCGCAGGTCACCGCTGTTCAGGTCCAGCCCGGCCAGCGCAGCGACCCCGGCCAGCCCTACCGCCAGGCCGGCCAGCCGGCGCCGTTCCAAGTGCTGCTCCAGGCCGACCATGCGGGAGATCACCAGCGCGATCAGCGGGATCGCGGCGATCAGCAGCGCGGTCAGCGAACTGGTCAGGCGCAGTTCGGCGTAGCCGAGCATCACGAACGGCACGGCGATCTCGGCGACGGCGAAGACCAGGACCCAGCGCCACACCCCGAGCAGCGGCGGAAGCACACCGCGGGCGGCCGCCACCGGCAGCAGGATCACCGCTGCCAGCGCCGTGCGGCCGAACACCACCACGACCGGCGAGAGGTCCGCCACCGCGATCTTGATCAGGAGATAGGGAATACCCCAGATGACGGAGAGGGAGGCGAAGAGCAGCCATCCGCGACGCGACACCGGGCGAGTCTGCCCTACCGCCACCACCTCGCACTGCGCGAGCATGTCCTGCGGACCACGAGGAGGCACACGATGAGCGGGATGTCGGTCGTCGACCGGGCACTGGACTCCTACGTCGAGGCCGGGCGGATCCCGGGCTATCACCTGGTCGTGACCCGCCGGGATCAGATCGTGCACACCGCGATCGGCGGACGACGCGACGTCGAACGAGACCTGCCGGTCACCGAGGACACCCTGTGGCGGATCTACTCGATGACCAAGCCGGTCACCTCGGTGGCGGCGATGATGCTCTACGAGGAGGGCGCCTTCCAGCTCACCGACCCGGTCTCCCGGTTCATCCCCTCCTTCGCCGGGTCGCGGGTCTACACCGGCGGCTCCGACGTGAAGGCGATGACGGTGCCCACGCCGGAACCGGTCCGGATCTGGCATCTGATGACCCACACTGCGGGGCTCACCTACGGCTTCCACCGGATGCACCCGGTCGACGCCATGCTGCGCGCCGCGGGGTACGAGTGGGGCAGCCCGGACGGGGTCGACCTGGAGCATGCCGTCGACCTCTGGGCGAGCCTGCCGCTGCTGTTCACCCCCGGTACCGAGTGGAACTACTCGGTGGCCACCGACGTGCTCGGCCGACTGGTCGAGGTGGTCAGCGGGCAGAGCCTGGACACCTTCTTCCGCGAGCGGATCACCGGGCCGCTGGGTATGGACGACACCACCTTCCGTGTCGCGCCCGCGGACGTCGGCCGCCTGGCCAGGCTGTACGCGGCCACCGCCGCGGGAGGCATGGCGCCGAACGCCCTCGGCGACTCGGTGCTCGACCCGCCGCTGCTGGCCGGAGGCGGCGGGCTGGTCTCCACGACCGCCGACTATCACCGGTTCGTGCGGATGCTGGCCCGCGGCGGCGAGCTGGACGGCGTCCGCCTGCTGGGGTCACGCACCCTGGCCTACATGACCCGCAACCACCTGCCCGGCAACGCCGACCTGCAGACCTTCGGACGCCCGGTGTTCTCCGAGATCCCCCAGAACGGAGTCGGTTTCGGGCTCGGCGTGGCGGTGGTGGTGGATCCGGCCGCCACCCGCATGGTCTGCTCCGCCGGGGAGTACAACTGGGGCGGCGCGGCCAGCACCACGTTCTGGGTCGACCCGGTCGAGGACCTCTCGGTGGTGTTCATGACCCAGCTGCTGCCCTCCAGTACCTACCCGCTGAGACCCCTCATGCGCCAGACCATCTACGGGGCCCTGCGCACCTGAACCGCCCGCGACAGGTCAGTCCTCGAGCAGCCGCTGCCGGTACTCGGCGTCGGCCTCCCGCTTGCGATTGATCGCGTAGATGCCCGGCCCGAGGCCGTTGGCCCCGTGCTCCTCGGTGTGGATCAGCAGCGCAGCCTCGCCGTCCGGCACGTGGACGTAGGCCAGCCGCTGCGCGAGATCGTCGTTCCAGATCTGCTCCAGCTCCGGCTCGGCCCAGCGAACGCCTCGGCACCCCTGATCCTGGTGCAGCCAGTGCGTGTTCCCGGTGGCCTCCGACCGGATCAGTTGCACCCCGTCGGCGGGCACGGTCTGCCAACGCACGTCGGCTGGCGCCTCGGCCGGGAAGACGAGCAGATCGCCCTGCGCCTGAACCCCGGTCAGGATCGGCACCTCGAGCTCGGCCGTCAGATGCGAGGGCACCCCGGACCCCACCAGGGCCAACGCCTGCGCGTAGGTGAGTGCCACGCCATCCGCCCTTCGATCCCCCGACGGCTCCCGGCCGGTCCCGCCGCTGCTGCCAGGGTAGGCGAGCCGGCGCTCAGGTGCGGCGCTGGATCGCCCGGTAGACCTCCACCGGGACGCCGTACTGCCAGGCGGCGGCCTCGACCGGGTCGGAGAACTCCGCCGGCACGAACTCGGCGAACCGGCGGATCCGCCCGTCCAGCCCCGGGCTGGCATTGGTCATCACCAGCAGATCGACGTCGTCCCAGCCCGCTCCGGCGAGCCGGTACAGCTGCAACCGGTGCGGCGGGTTCGCCGGGTCCGGCACATCTGCCAGGAGTGGCAGCGAGGCCTGGGACAGGTACCGCTCCCAGCCCATCACCTCGATCAGCACCCGGCGGGCCTCGGAGTTGCCCACCTGGTGGATCTCCTCGACCGTCCAGTCGCCGCCGTCGGCGGCCCGAGGCACCCGCACTCCGTCGAGCAGGTGCCACCAGGTGCCGTCGGGCCAGCCGATCGAGCGCGTCGGGACGCTTCGCGTCCCGTCCGCGACGCCCACCTCCCCCTGCAGGACGGTCGGTGGCGGCTCGAGCAGCACAGCGACCCGACGCAACGCCGTCCACGGCACCCGTGCCGTCCGTTCCAGCGCCGAGAGCAGGGCGTCACCACGATCGTCCGCCTCATCCGGCAGGGACGTCGCACGCACGGTGAGCAGCCAACGCCAGTGCGCCAGGATCGCGGGCTCGAACGAGCGCCGGAGGAACCCCCGCAACACGTCGGCGGCGCCCACCGCCGTCTCCAGTTGCCGACGCCCGGGCCCGCGCTCAGGCTCCTCGGGTGCGATGGCCCGCTCGACGGGCGTCCAGAACGACCGGTGCGCCGGCGCGACCACGTGGGCCGGCCGGCCGCGCCGGCCACCCACGCCGCCCCGGCTCAGCGCGCCCAGCGGGTCGAGGAGCGCGGCCTCGTACTCCTGCGGAGTGCGGCACCAGAGCATCGACGGCTGCTCCAGGCCGACCAGGAGATAGCAGGAGGTCACGGCCCGCTCGACCTCCTCGCGCTGGACAGGGGCGCCGTCCTCGGGCGCTGTCAGGCACCGCTCCACCCAGTCACGGGCGAAGAGCTCGCCCTGTCGCCCCGCCTCGCCCGGACCGGGCGGCTTCGGCACCCGCTCACCGTCGACGAAGACATGCCGGACGCCGTCCGGCCAGGAGGCGGTCACCACCCGGTGGCCCTCTCCCGGATACACAACCCCGAGCTCTGAGGGCGGAGCCAGCACCACAGCCACCCGTCGTAGGGCCAGCCAGGGCAGGCCGCCCACCTCGCCTTCCGGGTCGAGGGCCTCGCTCACGTCCGCCCGGGCATGCCAGGCCCGGCTCCGGCGCGCAGATCGGACCCGGATCGTGGCGTCGATCAGCCAGGGCACCGTTCGCCAGAGGAGGGCAGCCGACCCGAGCAGACAGACCAGGAACAGGACGTCCTCGGGCGCGGAGTCCAGGTCTCCGGACTGACCCAGCAACCGTGCCAGCGCGTTGTAGCTCAGCACCGTGGCAGCGACCCAGATCGTGAGAGCGCCGGCAAGCACTCCCAGGCTGACGGCGAGCGCGACGAGGATCTGAGTCATCGCCCACAGGAGCGGTGGCCGCCAGGACCACAGCCTGATCGGCAGCGGCGCCCCGGCCCGCAGGCGCCAGCCGTGGGCCTGGGGGTTGCCGGTCACCGCCAGATAGACGCTCGGGATCTCGCACCAGGCCACTCCTGGTGCCTTCAGACCCGACCGCCGGTAGACGTCCCCGATCGCCTGCTCGACATCCCTGCGGACGTTCGTGCCGTCGCGACGGGGGACATGTCGGCTCCAGGCGTTCGCCCACCGGTAGATCGCGGGCGCGAGCTGCCGCTGGGGGTCTCCGCTGCGCACCGCCGTCCGACCTGCCCGTTCGTCACGTCCAGGCGGGCCCCCGACCGGCCCCACCGCTGGCGATCACTGTAAACGCGGGTGGTCCCTTGCAGAGTTACTCGCCAGTAGGCATCATGAGGTTACTGGTCAGTAACCTGGAGGGGACCGCGGCCATGAGCCACTACAAGCACAACCTGCGCGACATCGAGTTCGCCCTGTTCGAGGTGCTCGGCCGCGATCAGGTGCTCGGCACCGGTCCGTTCGCCGAGGTGGACGGCGAGACCGCCCGCGAGATGCTCGCTCAGGTGGCCAAGCTCGCCACCGACAAGCTCGCGCCGTCCCTGCTCGACTCGGATCGCCGGCCGCCGGTCTATGACCCGGCGACGTACTCGGTCACCCTCCCCGAGTCCTTCCGCGCCAGTTACCGCGCCTACGTCGACAGCGAGTTCTGGCGCAGCGACATGCAGCCGGAGATCGGCGGCCACCCCGTACCGCCGTCGCTGCGCTGGGCGATGGCCGAGTTCGTGCTCGGCGCCAACCCGGCGATTCACATGTACGCCAGTGGCTTCGGCTTCGCCCGCATCCTCTACGCCCTGGGCAACGCGGAGCAGCAGCAGATCGCCGGCCACATGGTCGAGCGGCACTGGGGCTGCACCATGGTGCTCACCGAGCCGGACGCCGGCTCCGACGTCGGCGCCGGGCGCACCAAGGCGGTGCAGCAGGCCGACGGTACCTGGCACATCACCGGCGTGAAGCGGTTCATCACCAGCGCCGAGGCCGACATCTTCGACAACATCATCCACCTGGTGCTGGCCCGCCCCGAGGGCGCCGGCGCAGGCACCAAGGGCCTGTCCCTGTTCGTGGTGCCCAAGTTCCACCTCGACCCGGCGACCGGTGAGCTCGGCGAGCGCAACGGCGTCTTCGCCACCAACGTCGAGAACAAGATGGGCCTGAAGGTCTCCACCACCTGCGAACTGCGGTTCGGCGAGGTCGACGGCATCCCGGCCGTGGGCACGCTGGTCGGCGACGTGCACGACGGCATCGCCCAGATGTTCAAGGTGATCGAGGCCGCCCGGATGATGGTCGGCACCAAGGCGATCGCCACCCTGTCCACCGGCTACCTGAACGCCCTCGACTACGCCAAGAACCGGGTGCAGGGCGCCGACCTGACCCAGATGACCGACAAGGCAGCGCCGCGGGTCACCATCACCCACCACCCGGACGTGCGGCGTTCGCTGATGCTGCAGAAGAGCTACGCCGAGGGTCTGCGCGCGCTGGTCCTCTACGCCGCCAGCCAGCAGGACGCGATCGCGGTGGCCGAGGCCTCCGGCGAGCACGACGAGATGGCCGAGCGGGTCAACGACCTGCTGCTGCCGCTGGTCAAGGGCTGCGGCTCGGAACGGTCGTGGGTACTGCTGGGCACCGAGAGCCTGCAGACCTTCGGCGGCTCCGGCTTCCTGCAGGACTACCCGATCGAGCAGTACGTGCGAGACGCCAAGATCGACACCCTGTACGAGGGCACCACCGCGATCCAGGGCATGGACTTCTTCTTCCGCAAGATCGTGCGGGATCGCGGCCAGGCGCTCTCCCACCTGGCCCAGCAGATCGCCGAGTTCGTCAAGGCGGACGGCGGTGACGGTCAGCTCGCCGTCGAGCGGGAACTGCTCAACAAGGCGCTGGACGACGTGCAGGGCATCGTCGGCTACATGGTCGGCGCCCTGATGACGAGTGATCCCCGTGGCGAGGGCAACGACCCGCGCAACGTCTACAAGGTCGGCCAGAACACGACCCGGCTGCTGATGGCCGCCGGGGACCTGGTGATCGGCTGGCTGCTGATGCGCGGGGCGGACGTCGCCCTGGAGCGTCTGGCGGACGGGTCGCTGTCGGCGTCGGAGCGCTCGTTCTACGAGGGCAAGGTGGCGGCGGCGCGGTTCTTCGCCCGCACGGTCCTGCCGAAGCTGAGCTCGGAGCGTGCCATCGCCGAGGCCACGGACAACGCCCTGATGGAGCTGGACGAGTCCATCTTCTGACCTGAACAGGGCCCCTGCTCCGTGACGATGGAGATCACGATGTGAGGAAACGGCTGTGATACCAACCGTTTTCCTCCATCGTGATCTCCATCGTCATGCGGGTCGACTGGTCCGCCGGCCTACGGGCCGTGCGGAGACGAAGGCGTGCCGGTCACGGTCCGGGGCTGTTGCTGCGGCTCCCACTGGGCTCCTCCGGTGGCTCCTCCAGCGGAGGGCGGTGAGCGGCCCACCAGCGTGCCAGGGGGGCCGGTGCCCACCAGTTCCACCGGCCCAGCAGGCGCATCGTGGCTGGGACCAGTAGGGCCCGCATCACGGTGGCGTCGAGCAGGATCGAGACCGCCATCCCAACCCCGATGAGCTTGATGAAGATGATCTTCGAAGTCGAGAACGCCACGATGACGACCAGGATCAGCGCGGCCGCGCTGGTGATGATCGGCCCGGTCCGTTGCAGTCCGAACGCCACCGCGCGGGTGTTGTCGCCGGTGCGGTCCCAGTACTCGCGGATCCGCGAGAGGAGGAAGATCTCGTAGTCGGTCGTCAGCCCGAACAGGATGGCGGCCACCAGGATCGGCTGGGTCAACTCGATGCTGCCGGTCGATTCGAAGTCGAGCAGGTCGGCGCCGTAGCCGTGCTGGAACACCAGGACGACGATGCCGAGCGACGCCACGATCGTCGCCAGAGTGATCAGCACGGCCTTGAGCGGCACCACCAGGGAGCCGAAGGCGAGGAACAGCAGCAGGAAGGTCACCGCGATCACCAGCAGGGCCATCCGCCAGAGCCCGTCGCCGATGCTCGCGCGGAGATCGACCTGTTGGGCGCTGTAGCCGCCGACCGCGAGACGGGCGGCGGCCGGCGGCGTGAGCGCGCGAATCCGATCCACCAGGCCCCGAGCGGTCGCGTCGACGGCTTCGCCGCGGTAGGTGACGCTCAGCAGGGTGGTCTCGCCGCTGCGCCCAGCCGGGCTCACCCCAGTGACGCCCGGCATCGCCGTGACCGCCGAGCTCACGGCGGTGACGGCCGCGTCACCGCCGCCGGTGAGCAGGATCTGGATCGGGTCGGAGGGCACCTGCGGGAAGTCCTCGGCCAGGATCGTCGACACCTGACGTGCCGGAGCCTCCGTGGGCAACTGGCGCGCATCGATGCCGCCGAACGTCACAGTGCGCACCGGCAGCGCCATCAGCGTGAGCAGGCTGCCGACCACCAGGACGTAGATCACCGGACGCCGCATCACGCTGTGCGCCAGCCGCGCCCAGAGCCCGGCGGCCTCCGTGCGCGCAGCACGGGTCGCACGACGTCGCCGCGCCCACGGCAGGGCCAGGGCATCCACCCGGTGGCCGAGCGCCCCGAGGGTCGCGGGCAGCAGGGTCGTCGCCACCAGGGCGGCCAGCGCGACCACCGCCACGCCGCCGTAAGCCATGGACCGCAGGAAGACCATGGGGAAGAACAGCAGCCCGGACAGCGAGACGGTGACGATCACGGCGGAGACGATGATGCTGCGGCCCGCCGTCCGCATGGTCTGCTCCAGCGCCGACGGGACGTCCCGGCCGGCGGCCAGTTCCTCACTGAACCGGTTGACCATCAGCAGGGCGTAGTCGATGGCGAGGCCCAGCCCGAGCAGGGTGACGACGTTGACGGCGAACACCGAGATCGACGTCACCTGCAGCAGCAGGCGCAGCACGGCGAATGCGAGCACCACGGTGATGCCGCCGACCATCAGGGGCAGCCCGGCGGCGACCATCCCTCCGAAGACGATCAGCAGCAACAGGGTGAGCAAGGGCGCCGAGAGCAGCTCGGCCCGGGTGAGGTCGGCCGACACCTGGTCACTGATCTGGGCGTCAGCCGCGGTCCCCCCGCCGAGCCGCGTGGTGGCCACCGCAGGGTCGATGTCCAGCCTGTCGGCGATCGCACGGTAGGTCGCGCTCCGGTCATCCTCATTGCCGCTGAGGTAGACGCCGACGATGGTGGAGCGCCGGTCGCCCGAGACCATCGCGGCCGAGTCCGTCGTCCAGTAGCTGGTTACCGTGCGCACCCCCGCGCGGGGGATCTGCGAGACGACCGCGGACACCGCGCGCTCGAACTCGGCGTCGTCCACGGTGAGGTCCGCGCTGGAGTACAGGGCGATCACATCCGGCATTGGCCGCCCCATGGTGCTGCTGATGGCGGAGTCGGCGGAGAAGGACTCCGAGCCCGGGACGTCGAAGCCGCCGTTGGCGAGCAGGCCCACCACCCCGGGTCCCCAGAGAGCGCCGATCGCGGCGAGCAGCAGGGAGAGCGTGATCGTGGCCCAGCGGTACCGGTGGACGAACCGGCCCCAGCTGCGTGGCCGGGGCTCGGCAGCCGCCGACACAGGCGCAGGTCTCACCGCGTTCGGCTGCGGGTGGCGGGTCAGGGACTGCACGATCACGGCAGCATCCCGGATCAGCCCTCGGGCCTCGGACCGTGCCGCACGGAGTTCGACCGCCGTCTGGCGCCGGGCCTCCTCGAGGATCGTTGCCGCCTGACGCTCGGCTCGCTCGACCACCGCGGCCGCCTCGGCGCGGGCCGCCGCGAGGATCTCCGCGACGGCGCCGGGTACGTCCGACGGGGCTGCGGCGGTGGGTGGCGCCACCCACCACCGGCCGGCCGAGCCGTCGGCCGGAGGCAGCTCACCGTCCGGGGGCGGGGTCGGTGCGGCGTGCCGCGAAGGGCCGGCTGGAGTCACGTCAGCCTCTCGGTCGCAAGGGTCCGCCCTGCCGGGATCGGGCGGTGCGGAACGGTTCTGGGCCCAGGCGCACCGGGGCGGTGAGCACCTGGAGGACACATGGAGAGCGTCATGAACACACCGCCGCGCAGTGCTTCGGGTGCACGTGCACGGTGTGGCATGAATCACACCCTCGGGGCCAGGCGCGCCCGGTTCCCAGGCTGTCGGCAAAGGCCGGGTTTGCGCCCCCGGGTCGCCCACACCAAGCCATCATGCGAACGGCGGACCGGGTCGGCTCAGGGGCCAGGGGGGGGAGGGGGAGGCGTGGACTTCGAGGAGTTCTACGCCGCCACCTATCGACGCATCGTCGTCGCGGCCGCCGTGACCCTGGGAAACCTCGCCGAGGCCGAGGACGTGGTGCAGGAGGCGTTCGAGCGCGCCCACCGGCACTGGCCGCGGATCGGCCAGTACGAGGATCCCGAGGGATGGGTGCGCCGGGTCACCTACAACCTGTCGCTCAACACCATCCGGCGTGCCCGCCGCAAGGCGACGGCCCTGACCCGGCTGGCCGGCCTCGTGCCGAGCGCCGCCCTTCCGCCCCCGCCCGAGGTGCTCGACCTGCACCGGGCGCTGAGCAGACTGCCGATCCACTACCGCGCCGTCCTCACGATGCGCTACCTGCTCGATCTGTCAGTGCGGCAGATCGCCGAGACCCTCGACCTGCCCGAGGAGACGGTCAAGAGCCAGCTCGCCCGGGGCCGCCGTCGGCTCAGGAACGAATTCGGTGACGAGACCGCGGGTTCGACCCAGGAGGGGCTGTGGTAGGCATCACGAGACAACCCCGGCCGAGGTTGAACCAGCCGACCCTCCCGCTCCCGCAGGACGGAGGTGACACCCGTGGGTGACGAGGACGACGAGCTGCGCCGGCGCTTCCGCACTCTGGGCGCCTGGTACGAGCAGCAGGCCGATGCGGCCCCTGCCACGCCGAGGCCATCGGCTGCACCGCACCGTCAGCCGAGCCGTCAGCCCCGCCGTCGGTTCCGCCGCGGTGTCGTGGGGCTGGCCGCTCTCGCCTCCGGGGTGGGGGTGATCATGGTGAGTGTGGCCGTGAACGGACTGTCGCCCCGGCCGGACGATCCCCAGATCACCATCCGTCCCACGACGGCGACGAGCCGACCGGATGACCCCGCACCCACGCTGCGTCCCTCCCCCTCACCGGATCTCACCGGCCCGTCACCGAGCCGATCGAGCTCCTCCTCGGCGCAGCCGTCGCAGCCGACTGCCTCGGCAGGGTCCACGCCGTCCTCGCATGCGGGTGGCACCGCGACCCCGTCAGCCGGGGGCGGCGGCACGGACGCCTCCCCGGCACCCGGCGGCGGATCGGGTGCCGCGACCCCGGTCGCGGTGACGCCCGCCCCAGCCCCGGTGTCGGTGACGAACGGGGACTTCGAGCAGCAGGCCCCACTGATCGGCAAGATCCTGGGCGCCTCTCCGCCCGGGTGGAGCGGTTCGTCCGGAACGCTGGGCGTCGGTTGGCCGCGGTACCCGAGCTCCGAGGTGCCGGGGTTGTCCGGCCCCACCGCCATGACCCTGTTCGGCCTGGTCGCCACGCCCGCCCGGCAGACGATCGGCGTTCCGGTGCAGGGCGGCGCCACCTACCAGCTCACGGTCGCCGTGGGCTGCCGCTCGACCCCGGAGGACTTCGGCGGCGCTCGGCTGTCGATCCTTGCCGGTGGCGTCCGAGTCGCCTCCCAGGACGTGGCGGCGGCACCGGCGTGCGGCAGGTTCACCGATGTGACCGTGACCTGGACGGCGCCCCCCGACCAGTCCGGTCAGCAGCTCATCGTCGAGATCGCGAAGATCAACCAAGGGCTGGTGTCGTACGTGGACGTCGACCATGTGCGGTTGACCTCCGGCTGAACACCACCCATCCTGACGCTCCACCCTCCACTGTGGCCCAGATCACACCCGGCAGCCGCCCCCGTCCCTCGGAGCTGCGCGGTGTTTACACCGTGCGCCACCGCGATCTCGTCGGCGCAGACGATTCGGTCACGGGACAAGGGGTGGAAGACATGGTCGACGCGGCCATCGTTGGGATCGGCTGCCGACTTCCGGGCGGGGTGCACGGCCCGCAGGAGCTGTGGAACTTCCTGCTCGACAAGGGCGACGGCATCGTCGACATCCCCGCGGACCGCTGGAGTCTCGAGAAGTACTACGACCCCGACCCCGAGGTGCCGGGCCGGATGTACACGCGTCGAGGGGGTTTCCTCACCGACGACTACCGGCAGTTCGACCCGGAGTTCTTCGGGATCTCGGCGCGCGAGGCCTCGATCATGGACCCGCAGCAGCGCCTGCTGCTCGAGGTGGCGCACGAGGCACTGGACGACGCCGGTCATGCCGGGACCGTCGCCGGCCGCCCGGTCGGGGTCTACATCGGCGGCTTCACCATGGACAACCAGATGTTGCGGCACACCGGTTCTGCCCGCGCGGCGATCAACAATCACACCGCCACCAGCGGCACGTACACCATGCTGTCGAACCGGGTCTCGTTCGTGTTCGACCTGCGCGGCCCGAGCATGACGATCGACACGGCGTGCTCCTCGTCGTTGGTGGCGCTCCACGAGGCCGTCTCCGCACTGAGCCGCGGCGAGATCGAGATGGCGATCGTCGGCGGGGTCAACGCGATGCTCACCCCCGAGACCTTCGTGGCCATGTGCAAGGGCCGCTTCCTGGCTCCCGACGGTCGCTGCAAGACCTTCGACGCCTCCGCCGACGGGTACGCCCGGGGCGAGGGCGCCGGAGTTCTGGTGCTGCGCCCCCTCCAGGCGGCTCGGGCGGACGGCGACCGGGTGTACGCCGTCGTCAAGGCGACCGGGTCGAACCAGGACGGCCGGACGACCGGCATCACCGTGCCGAACCCGCAGGCCCAGGCCGATCTGATCCGTGAGGTCACCGAGCGGGCGGGCATCGACCCGGCACAGATCGGTTTCGTCGAGGCGCACGGCACCGGCACCGCCGTCGGTGACCCGCTCGAGATGGCGGCGATCGGGCAGACCCTCGGGACGGCGCCGGGGCGCCACGAGCCGGTACGCGTCGGCTCGATCAAGGCCTCGGTCGGGCATCTCGAGGCGGCCGCCGGGGTCACGAGCGTGATCAAGGCCGCGTTGACCCTCTTCCATCACCAGATCGCCCCTCAGGGCTGGCTCGAACAGCTCAACCCTGCCATCCCGTTCGCCGAGCAGGGGCTGAAGGTCGCCACGGCGGCCGAGCCGTTCCCGGACGGCTACGAGCTGCCGGCGGTGTCGGTCAACGGGTTCGGGTACGGCGGCACCAACGCGCACGCGGTGCTGGTCGCCGGCGATCGGATCGACGACGTGCCCTCTGTTCCCGCTGTGCCGCAACGGGAACGCGCGCCGATGGCGCGGGTCCTCCCCCTCTCGGGCCGCAACGAGGCCGGGGTGAGCGCCTTCGCCGCCGCCGTGGCCGACCGGGCCGCCGCCGCGGTCGGGACGGCCGGCGCCGCTGAGGCGACGGCCGCCGTCGATGCCCTGGCCGATGCGATCTGGGTCCGCCGCGCGCACCAGCCGGTGCGCAGCGGGGTCGCCTACCGCGATGCCGAGGACTTGCTCGGACAGCTGCAGGCCATCGCGGACGGCACCCAGCGGGCCGCACAGCGTGCCCTGCAGGACGGCGCGGGACCGGTGTTCGTGCTGTCCGGGATGGGTCCGCAGTGGTGGGGCATGGCGCGGACGCTGCTCACCGCCGACGGCGCCTTCCGCACGACCGCCGAGCAGATCGATGCGGTCTTCACGGAGCTGGCCGGCTACTCGCTGGTCGCCGAGCTGCTGCGCCCTGAGGAGGACTCCCGGGCCACCTCCACCCCGATCGCCCAGGCCGGCAACTTCCTGGTCCAGGTGGCCCTGGCGGCCCAGCTGGCCGAGCTGGGGGTGCGGCCGTCGGCCATCATCGGGCACAGCGTCGGCGAGGTGAGCGCGGCGTACCTGTCCGGCATGCTCAGCCTGCGTGAGGCGGTCACCGTCTCCTACCACCGGGGCCGGTTGCAGTCCCGGCAGGCCGGCACCGGCGGCATGCTCGCAGTCGGGCTGGCCGAGGACGTCGCCGCAGCCCGCATCCGCGACCTCGACGGTGTCGAGGTCGCGGCGGTGAACAGCCCGACCGGAGTGACCCTCGCCGGCGACAGCGGTCCCCTGGAGCAACTGGAGCGGGAGCTGACCGCCGAGGGCGTGTTCGCCCGGGCGCTCCGGGTCGAGGTTCCCTACCACTCCCACCTGATGGACCCGATCCTGGCCGAGCTGCAGGCGGAGCTCTCGGGCCTGCAGCCTGGAACTCCCACCGTTCCCCTCTACTCCACCGTGACCGGCACCCGGGTCACGGGAGACTCCGACGGCTGGGGGCCGCGGTACTGGGCGAGCAACGTCCGGCGCTCGGTGCGGTTCGCAGACGCCATCGGAGCCCTGATCGAGGACGGCCACCGGGTCTTCCTCGAGGTCGGACCGCACCCGGTGCTGTCCGGAAACATCCGCGAGGTCCTGCTGCGCCGCGGGGAGACCGGCGCGGTGATCCCCACCCTGAACCGCACCCGGGACGACGTCGAGAGCATGCGCACCCTACTGGCCGGCCTCTACGGCGTGGGTGCGGTCTCGACCGAGGCCCCGCCCGGCGGCCTGCTGGGACCGGTTCTCCAGCAACCCCTTCCATCTCATGCGTTCCAGCGCGTCGACCTCTGGGTGGTCGACGAGCGGGTCGATCGCGAGCTGCGCCCCAACCCCGAGCGGTGGGCCCTGCCGGGCGAGCGCACCGATGCCACGGCCGCGGAGTGGGAGGTCGGGGTCAGCGTGGCCGCGCTGCCGTGGATCGACGACCACGTGGTCGCCGGCATGCGGCTGCTGCCCGGTGCCGCCTACCTCGACGCCGCCCTGTCGGCCGCCCGCGAGCTCACCGGTCGGCAGACCTCGATGCTCAGCGACGTCCGCTTCGTCAGCCCGTTGGTGATCGGTGACCACGAGGCACCGGTGGTGCGGACCAGTGTGGACGGCGAGACCAACCGGTTCACCATCCGCTCCCGCCCCGCCGACGGCACGGCCTGGACGGTGCACGCGCAGGGTCGCATCGTCGACGGCGACGCCACTCCGGTCACGGCTCCGGCGGCGTCCGCCTCGCCCTCTGCGACTGACGAGGCGACCGTGATCCCGGGGGAGGAGCTGTATCGCCTGCTGGACCAGGCTGGGCTGACCTATGGCCCCCAGTTCCGGCGGATCATCGAGGCCCGGGTCGGCCCGGACCAGGTGGTCGCGCTGGTCGACGCCGAGATCACCGGCGGCCGGCGCCATCAGGTGCACCCCGGAGTGCTCGACGCGGCCCTGCAGTGCGTGGCCTCCTGGGTGGCCGTCGGGGACGGCGACCGGCAGGCGATGGTCCCGGCAGCGGTGGCCTCGGTGCGCCAGTTCGGCCCCGTCCCGCAGCTCGTCGAGGCGCGGGTGACCCGGCAGACACCGCGGCCGGGCGAGGCCGGCCTGGTCGCCGACATCGTGCTCGCCGAGCCTGCAGGCGCTGTCGTGCTGGAGCTCGCTCGGGTGCAGTTCCGCCCGATCGCGCCCCGGCCGTCAGCCCTGAGCGAGCTCGACGGCCTGTGGTACGAACCGATCCAGCTGCCGCTGCCGGCTCTCCCGCCCTCCCTGGCCGGGGTGGCCCCGGCGATGCTGGTGGTCGCCCTGGGGACCGGTGCGAGGTACTGGGCCGACCGGCTGGCCTTCGCGGCGGACGGCAGGGTGATCGAGGTCGACCCGCAACGGCACCCGCACCCGGACGACGTCCGCGATGCGGTGCTCACCCCGTTGCGCGAACTCGTCGAGGTCGCCTCAGGACCGGTGGTGGTCGCCTTGTCGGCGGTGGGTACGCACGAGCCCGGCGGCGGCGTCGACGACCTGACGTCCTCGGACCTGACCGCGGCGCCCGCGGCACTCGCGGGTCTCGCCCGGGCGGTACAGCTCCTCCTCGACGAGTCCGCAGCGTCCGGGGCGTCGGCCCCGGACGTGCAGGGGGTCATCCTCACCCGGGGCGCAGTGGTCGTGCAGGGCGACCGTCAGGCAGACCTGATCGGCGCCACCCTGGTCGGCTCCCGTCGGGTGCTGCGCAACGAGCAGCCGGGGCAGCACTGGCGGCTGATCGACCTCGAGGCAGCTATCACCACTGCCGAGGTACTTCGTGAGATCGGTCTCGGGCAGTGCGGATTCCCCGCAGATCGACGAGGTGGTGCTGCGGGCCGACGGGGTTCGGCTGGGGCAGCAGGTGCAGCGCACCCTGGCTGCTCGCCACGCCGTTCTCGACGTCGCCGACCCGGTCGTGGACCACGGGGTCAACTTCGCGCTCGAAGTGCCGACGTCCCACCTGCTCGACGCCCTGGCCTGGCGGCAGGTGGGCCGGCAGGCCCCTGCTGCCGGCGAGATCGAACTGCGGGTCGATGCCTTGGAGCTGAACTACAAGGACGCCCTCAAGGCCCTGGGCATGCTGGACGCGGCCGACCTGGCCGGGACCTACTTCGGCATGGGGATCGGCATGCACGGCATGGGGGTCGTCGAGCGGGTCGGCCCCGGGATCACCGGCCTCGCGGTCGGCGACGTGGTGATGTTCGGTGCCGCCGGCATGGCCCGGCGCTATCTCACCGTGCCGCTGGAAGAGCTGGTGTACGCCGCTGCGCCGAAGGCCTGGACAGCGGCCGACTTCGGCTCCGGGGTCCCCTTGATGACGGCCTTCTTCTGCGTCCACGACGCCGCCCGGGTCCAGCCTGGCGAGACGGTGCTCGTGCACGGCGCCGCGGGTGGTGTCGGCATGGCCGCCACGATGATCGCCAAGGCGGCGGGGGCCCGGGTGATCGCCACCGCCGGCACACCGGAGCGCCGCGACGCTGCGCGGTCGTACGGCGCCGACGAGGTCCTCGACTCCCGGTCGCTGTCCTTCGTCGAGGAGGTCCGCCGGCTCACCGGCGGGCGTGGCGCGGACGTCGTGATCAGTTCTGCCCCGGGCGAGTTCGTCGCGGCCAACCTCGACGTGGCGGCCGAGTTCGGCCGGGTGGTCGAGGTCGGCAAGTCGGAGGTGTTCACCGGCCGCGCGATCTCGTTGAAGCCGTTCGAGAAGAACATCAGCTTCATCTCGATGGACCTCGACCGGATGACCAAGGTGCGACCGGAGCGGGTGCGCGAGATCCTCACCGAGCTCACCGGGCGGGTCGACGACGAGTCGTACCGCGCCCTGCCCGGGCGCCTGCTACCGGCGGCGCGGGCCGGTGAGGCGCTCGCCGCGGTGATGCGATCGGAGCACGTGGGCCGGATGGTGCTCGACCTGACCGAGACACCGCCGTTGCGCCCACCGGCGCCCGCGGCGGTCGTGGACGGCGCCGCGAGCTACCTGATCACCGGCGGCTTCGGGGCCTTCGGCCTGGCGACCGCGCGCTGGCTGGCCGGGCTCGGGGCACGGCACCTGGTGCTGGCCGGTCGTAGCGGGGCCACCACCGAGACGCAACAGCAGGCCGTGGCGGCCCTCGGAGCCGCCGGGGTCGAGGTGGGCCAGGAGCGGCTCGACGTGGCCGACCCGGACGCCGTCCAGCAACTGATCGATCGGATCGCCGCCGGGCCCGCGCCGCTGCGGGGGGTGTTCCACACCGCCGGGGTGATCCGCGACGAGCCCTACCCCGACCTCACCATGGGCGCGCTACGAGAGGTGATGGAGCCCAAGGCGATCGGTGCGCTGAACCTGCACCGTGCGATCGTCCGGGCCGGGGTACGGCTGGACCACTTCGTGCTCTACTCCTCGGTCACCTCGCTGGCCGGCACGGTGCCCCAGTCCTCCTACGCTGCGGCCAACGCCGTGCTGGACGCCCTGGCCTGGCAGCGCCGCCGCTCCGGCCTGCCGGCCGTCGCCGTGAACTGGGGCGCTCTCGAGGGCGGGGGCATGGCCGAGGCGTCCGACGACGTCAGCCGGTACCTGTCCCTGCTGGGGTTGCGGTCGTTCGGCATGGACAGGGCGTGCGAGTACCTCGAGGTGATCCTCGGGCTCGACCCGGTGCAGGTGGCGGTCGCCGATCTCGACTGGGCCCGGTGGGGTCAGACCCACCCGGCGAGTGCGGCCACGCTGCGCTATGACGAACTGGTCCGGTCCGCCGGCACAGGCGAGTCCGCCGCAGGGGCGTTGCGCACCGAGTTGGCGGCGCTTCCCGCCGACCAGCGCGCGGAGGTGTTCGGCTACGTGCTGTGCGAGCAGATCGCCACCGTCCTCGGCGTACCACCGGACACGGTCGATGTGCAGACCCCTCTGCCCGAGCTGGGCCTGGACTCGTTGATGGCGGTGGAGCTGTCGGCGCGGATCGCGACCTCGCTCGATCTGGAGATCTCGGCGCTGGAGTTCACCCGTGGCGGTGGTGTGACCAGCCTGGCCACGCGGCTGCTGGACCGGATGGGGATCGCGTGAGCGAGCAGGCCCGGGCCAAGGCCGCCGCCCTGATGGCCCGGCTGTCGACGAGCACCCCCGACACGGCGCCGGGGTACGCGGGGTCCGGGAACACGGGACCGACGTCGGCGGGGTTGCGCCGGATCAACCGGCTGGAGGACCTGCCGCAGGTTCGCCAGTCCCTCGACCGGGACGCCGCGCTGGCGGCCGGAGTGGGGGCGGTCGGCCTGCACAGCCCGTACTACCGCTCCCACGACGGGGTGAACGGAGCGACCATCAGCCTGGACGGCCACCAGCTGGTCAACTTCTCCAGCTACAACTATCTGGGCCTGGCCGACCATCCGGCGATGCTCGCCGCCTCCCACGAGGCGATCGAGCGCTACGGCACCACCAGCGGGGCCACCCGCATCGTCTCGGGCAACATCCCGTTGCACGACGAGCTGGAACGCACGATCGCCGAGAGCCTCGGCGTCCAGGACGCCACGACGGTCGGCAGTGGCTTCCTCACCAACGCCTCGGTGATCTCGTTCGTCCTCGGCGAGGGCGACGTCGCGATCTGTGATGCGTTGGTGCACAACAGCATCGTCGCCGGCACCCTGTGGTCGCACTGCCGGCGGATGCAGTTCAAGCACAACGACCCGGTGGCCCTCGACGTGCTGCTCTCGCGGGTGCGTCCGCACTTCGGCACCGCCCTGGTGATCCTCGAGGGCGTCTACAGCATGGACGGCGACATCGGGGCCCTGCCGGATCTGATCGAGGTCTGCCGGCGGCACGAGGCCCTGGTGATGGTCGACGAGGCGCACTCGTTCGCGATCCTCGGCCGTACCGGGCTCGGGGTGCGCGAGCACTTCGGCCTGGCCGCCGATGCGGTGGACATCTGGATGGGCACCCTCTCCAAAGCGCTGGCCAGCCATGGCGGGTACGTCGCGGGAAGCCATGACTTCATCCAGGCCTGCCGGATGTCGGCCCCCGGGATGAGCCTGTACGCCGCGGGTCTGACCCCGGCCACGGCCGCCTCGGCGCTGACCGCGATCCGGCTGGTCCGGTCCGAGCCTGAACGTCTGTCCCGGTTGCGGGCCAACAGCGAGCACTTCCTCGCCGCGGCGCGCGCGGCTGATCTGGACACTGGACCCTCGCTGGGCACCCCCATCATCCCGATCATGCTCGGGTCCTCGCGCCGGGCCATGGCCTGTGCCGTGGCGCTGGCGGCGCAGGGCATCAACGCCAACCCGATCCTCCATCCGGCGGTTCCGGAGGGCGAGGCCCGGCTGCGCTTCTTCCTCTCCAGCGAGCACACGGTCGAACAACTCGATCAGGCGCTCGCCACGCTCGTGGCGGTGCTGGCGGTGGTGGACGCGGGCGCGTTCCCCGGAACCTGATTCTTGACCTTGCCGTAATGCGCACCTATCGGACAACGCTGTGTCGTTGGGACAAACCTGCCATCGACGAAGAGGACCGCCACGGCGCTCATCCACGACTCGCAGCATGCGGCCGCCACCAGTGACCGCACGGTTGCGCATGCCGTGGCCGGCGACGAGACGGCCTTCGTGCAGCTCTACCGCGAGCTCCAGCCCCGGATCCTGCGCTATGCGATCACCCTCGCCGGCCCCGACGGGGAGGACGTCGCCGCCGAGGCCTGGCTGCAGGTGGCACGCGACATCCGCGGCTTCGACGGTGATCTCGACTCCTTCCGCGGCTGGGTGGCCACGATCACCCGGCATCGCGCTCTCGACCACCTGCGGGCCCGGAGCCGCCGCCCGGTCGTGGTGGACGACCTGACCGGGCACCACACCCCTGCCGCCGACGACACCGCCGAGGAGGCGATCGAGCGGCTGCACACCGCGCGGGCGGTCGCCCTGGTCGCCACCCTGCCGACCGAGCAGGCCGAGGCGGTGATGCTGCGCGCGGTGGTCGGCCTGGACGTGGCGACGACGGCGCAGGTGCTGGGCAAGCGACCCAACGCCGTCCGGGTCGCCGCGCACCGCGGCCTGAAGCGGCTGGCCGCCCAACTCGCCGACCGCTCCGAGCCGGGCGAGTAACGGGATCGGGCCCGGCGGCGCTGAGCGGGGTGATGACCACGAACCGACAGGGCCGACACTCCCACCAGCACAGCGAGAACCTGCTGGACGGATCCGTCCCGGTGACCGAACCCCTTGCTCAGCTCCTGCACGACGCCCGGCGCGTGCCGGCGGGCGTCGCCGACGGCGAGCAGGACGTGGTCGGCGCCTA
This sequence comes from uncultured Actinomycetota bacterium, assembly GCA_963710915.1. Taxonomy (GTDB): domain Bacteria; phylum Actinomycetota; class Actinomycetes; order Actinomycetales; family Kineosporiaceae; genus JADJPO01. Next base: position 67,590 of record CAVQCD010000005.1, read on the forward strand.
CCGCTGGTCGCAGCAGGCGAGTTCGGCCGTGCAGACCACGCTGGTCCTCGACCGCGGCCCGCGACGGCGCACCGTCGCCGTCCGCCGCTTCGTGGCCGCCAAGGTGCTGGCCGCTGCCGCGGTGACCGTCACGCTCGGTGGGGTGGCCCTGGCCGCCACGATGCACGGCGACCCGGTGCCGGTCGCCGCCACGAGCAACCAGACTTCCCTGGGCCCGGCCGCAGCCGGGGCCGTCGACCCGGACACCCCCTCCGAGCCGACGGCCCCGGCTGTGCGCAAACCCGCGACGCCCGACCGTGCCCCCGACACCCCGGACACCCCCGAGAGCACCACACCGGCGGCCGACCCGAGCAGGAGCGAGGGGACCGCTGCCGCGCAGCAGCTGACCCGGGGCGAGCGGGTGCGGATGGTTCGGATCTGCCGCGCCTGGGTGGCCGACGGAAAGCGTGGCGGCGCCGGACGGGAGCGTTCCACCGAGGAGATGTACCGGGCCGCAGGCGGCAAGGAGAAGGCGCTGGACTTCTGCGTCGAGGTGGTCCGCGAGCTCTGCGAGCCCTGGCGGGCGAAGGGCCGTCCGGCCTGGCAGTGCCCCTACACGCTGGATCCGAAGAACCCACCCGTCGTGCCGCCGACCAGGCCCCTCCCCGCCCCCACGGACAAGACGACCATGCCGTTCCCGGTCGCGCCCGGCGACCCGGAGCCGGGCCCGGTGATCACCGGCGGCCCGGTGGTCAATCGTGAGGTGAACTGACCCGCGGGGTGTCGCTCAGGGCGTGCGGGGCGGCATCGCCACCCCGATCTCGGTGCCCAGCCGCGCGCCGGCGAGCAGCTCGAGATCATCTCCTGACCAGAACGTCCCCGGGTCGTAGGAGTTCACCGGCCGCTCGCCGTCCAGCAGGCCCATCACCTGGTAGGCGCGGGCGACCACCTCGGCACAGTAGGTGACCCCGATCGGGGCGTGCCGGCGCAAGCGCCCGCGCAGCCAGCGCCCGGCCAACGCCGCGGTCCGCGGGAAGGGCAGACCGTCCGCGCGGGCGATCTCGCGCAGCAGCTCGTCCTCCATCGCCGGGGTGATCGTGGCGTCGAGCTGGCGCAGCCAGGGCTGCTGGCCGTACCCGTGCCACCATTGCTGCACCGATTCGCGCAGGTCGTGCAGCTGGACGCCGCGGTGCCTGGTGCCGGTCCAGACATCGGTGAGCGCCTGGCCGAGCTCGGCGTGCCACATCAGCGGCGGCAGGTCCTCGATCACCACAGCCATGCCGACGTGGTTCACCGGAGCGTTGGTCAACGCCCGGATCGCGTGGTCGGCCAGACTGGGTCCCCGGAACAGCCACAGGTCACCGGTGCGACACACCTCGACCGCCTGGTCGAGATCAAGCGTGCTGGGCATGGTGCCCAGTCTGCCGGGCGGCGGGCCCGGAGAACGGGAGGCAGGGATGGACGGCGATGCGCGGGCGAAGGTGCGCGGCCGGCTGCTGCGCGGGCTCGGCCTGGCCGGGCTGGCCGGGGTGGCCGCCACCGGCGCCCTGATGGCGCGCTCGGAACGGCGTCGGCGCGCGGTGACCCCCGACGAGGTGAGGACCCGCCTGCACGAGCGCCACGCGGAGGCCGAGACAGACCGTTCCTGAGCCGAGGCGGTCGGCACGGCGATCGGCGTGGAACCCGGCTACTCGCCCAGGCCGATGTCGACGTTGTACGCCTGGTAGATCAACTGATTCCCCCGGCGGCGGTGCTGGTCGATGGCGTCCATCGCCCAGTCCAGCAGGCGGCCGACACCGGTGAGGTCGGGCGCGGGGACCGCGAGCAGGTCCAGGGCTGACCGGATCTCGGTGGTCACCACGGGGTGCTCCCCGCTCAGGCGCGCCACGGTCGTCGACAGGCGAGGGCTGTCAGTGACGATCTGATGGAGCAGTCCGTCCGGGGTCTCGGCGAGCCGGACGTGCCGGTTCCAGCGTTCCATCAGCGCGATCACCGCTTCGGTGAGCCGCTCGAGCTCGGCGGCCTCCCCTGCGACCGCCTCGGGGAGCAGCTCCTGGATCCGGGTGCATGCACGACGAAGGGTGGCCCGCTCGGCGCGCAGGCCCTCGACGTCCACGGTGGCGGGCCGGTCGAGCGCGGCGAGCCGGAGGGCTTCTTCGGACATCCTCGTGACCCCCTCCGGTGAGAGAAGCTTCCAGTGAACCGCACAATCGGCCCACGGTCACCCCCCGGAAACCGAGAGTGGTCGTCATTCCCGGGCCGACCAGTAGGAGTACTCCCCCGTGCTTCCAGGCTCGGCCAGCTCGCCCAGGTCCCGGCGCACCTGGGCATGGGCGGCCCGGGTGACCGGGTAGCGCAGCAGCAGCGGCACCGCAGCGAGCAGGAACAGCGCGGGAATCGGACCCGAGACCAGCCGGATGCCGAGCACAGCCGTCTCCGTGACCGCGCCGTCCGCCTGGTAGCCGAAGGCGGCCAGCACCCAGCCCACGAGCACCAGCCCGAGCGTCCTGGCGATCTTGTCGACCAGGCCGTAGACGCCGAAGAACATGCCCTCGCGGCGTTCGCCGGTCTCCCTCTGGTCGTACTCGACCACGTCGGGCAGCATCGCCCACGGGATCACCCAGTGCGCCGAGATGCCCAGCCCGATCACCGGGGTGAGCAGCAGCATCTGCCCGAACCGGCCCTCGCCGATGCCGAACACCCCGGCCATGCCCACTGCGGTCACCAGCAGCCCGGCGGCGTAGGCCTGCCCCTTGGAGGAACGGTCGGCGACCCGCCGCCAGAACGGCACGAACACCGCCACCGTCACCATCAGCACCCCGAGGATCACCCCGGCCCGTTTCTCGTCCTCCAGCAACCGGCGGACGACGAAGTAGGTGAGTGAGGTGGAGATCATCGTGAAGCCGAACCGGGCCAGCGCGAAGGCGGTGATCAGCCGCACGAACGGGGCGTTGCGCAGCGCGGTGCGGATGGCGCGGCCGATCGGCAGCGTGACCGCCGGCGGGGTGGCGGCGTTCACCGGGCGCACCCGCCAGGCGACGAAGGCGACGGACAGGGTGGCCAGAAGACCGAACCCGGCGCCGACCATCCGGAAGCCCTGCTGCGCCGTGGGGGCGGCGCCCGCCAGGCCGGGGGCGAGCGCCCCGCCGAGCAGGAACCCGACCACGGCACCGATCGAGGAGTAGGTGAGCAGGCTGGTCCGCTCGTCGTAGTCATGGGTCAGTTCCGCGCTCATCGCCGAGTACGGCACGTTGACCAGCGTGAACAGGGTGTCGAACAGCAGGAACGAGGCCACCACCGCGACGAACGCGCCGGCGCCGCTCAGTCCGGTGGGCAACGAGAACAGGGCGAAGGTGACCACCCCGAGCGGTACGGCGCCGGCGATCAGGTAGATCCGCCGGCGGCCGAACCGGGACCGGGTGCGGTCGGAGACCCAGCCGAACAGCGGGTCGTTCACGATGTCCCAGATCTTGGCCACGAGCAGCGCCGACGCCGCCGTGCCGGCCGGAACGCCGACCACGTCGGTGTAGTAGAAGAGCAGGAAGAAGGTGACCAGGGCCCCGACGCCCTGCAGGCCGACGTTGCCGACCCCGTAGGAGAACTTCTCCCCGCGGGTCAGGGCGCTCATGCCCGGCTCTCTTCGAGCAGCTGGCGGATCTCGCGGCGCAACACCTTGGTCAGCGGGCTGCGGGGCAGATCGCCCCGGTGCACCACCACGTCGTCCGGCAGATCCTCGCCCGGCACCAGCGCCGCCAGGAACGCCTCCAGGGTGGGGGCGAAGGCCTGGGCCGCCGCCTCGTCGACGTTCGCCCGCAACGAGCACGCCAGCACCAGCCGGTCGCCGACCTGCACGTAGGCGGTCTCCTTCACCCCCGGATGGCGATGCGCGGCCTCCTCGACGAACCGCGGGTACACCGGCCGACCGTCACGCTGCATCACGTCGGCGGTGCGCCCGAGCACCTGCAGCCGCTCGTCGGGAAGGAACCGGCCCACGTCGCCGATCCGGAACCAGCCCTCGTGCAGCACCTCCGCGGTCAGATCGGGCCGGTCCAGGTAGCCGTCGAAGACGGTCGGGCTCTTCACCAGGATCTGCCCGATCTCCCCGGCCTGAAGGGCTGCGCCGGCATCACTCACCACCTTCACCTGAACGCCCTTGACCACCCGGCCCACCGAGGTCAGCTGCTCCGCGGGGGCGGGCCTGCCGTCGATCAGGTGGTCACGCTGCTGCAGCATGGTCAGCGGGGGCAGCACCTCGGAGGAGCCGTAACCCTGCTGCAGGATCGGCCCGAACCGGTCCAGCGCCTCGCGCACCTTGGCGCCCGGGGTCTGTTCGGAGCCGTAGATGACCGAGGACAGCGAGCTGAGGTCGACCGTGCCCGGCAGGTCCAGCAGGTCGATCAAAGTGGACGGCGTCACGAAAGTCCTTGTGGCGCGCAGGGTCTCGATCCGCTCGGCGATGGTGCCCGCGGCGTAATCCGGCGGCAGCACCAGGGCGCTGCCGGCGAGCAGGGCCGGCATCAGCGTGCCGCCGCCGGCCCCGGTGAGCGGGATGGCCACCACGAACACATCGGGCCGCTCCCCGGGGGCCGGCACCCCGACGTTGCGGACGACGAGGCGCATGCTCGTCACCAGCTTGCCCTGCGCGGAGACGACCGCCTTCGGCGTACCGGTGGTGCCGCTGGTGTACCCGATGCCGAGCGGATCGCCGGGGGCCACGTCCTCGGCCGACCGGGCCGGATCGCTGCGGGCGATCCGGGCGTCGAACTCCTCCCCCACGGTCCAGACCGGCACGCCGTCGGCCACCTCGACGGCATTGTCGAGGGTGAGTGGGTGCGCGATCACCAGGCGCGGTGGCACCGTCTGCACTGCCACGCCGAGCTGGTCGGCCGAGGCCTGCGCGCCGAAGGCGGTCAGCAGCACCCCGGCCTCATTGGCTGCCAGCCGGACCACGATCTGCGCGATCCCGTCGGGCAGCACGCTGAGCACCGGGGTGCCCTTGCGGATGCCCTCCGCCTGCCAGGCGGCGACCAGCCCGAGCACCAGGCGCTCGAGATCGCGATAGCTGAGCGTCAGGTCGTCAGTGATCAGCGCCGTCCGCTCGCCGTAGCGGTTGAACCCGAACCGCGCGATGTCCCTGGGCACCTGGAACCTGGCCAGGACTGCCCGCACAGCCATGGTGCGTAGAGCGGTCACGTCGTCATCCCATCCACCCGATCCCGGTCCGACCGGTCCCCGAAGACCATCGGCTTGCGTGAGGCAACGGCCGCACCCTAACCGGGGCAATCCACCCGGCAGTGATAGGAGAAGATCAAATCTGCGTCCTGCTCGATCATGAGCCGGTACGGGGCGAAGAGGGACACTTGGGACGATACTGATAGAGCTGAGGGCACTAGCCTGAAGAAGTGAGCCCGGCAGCCATCCGGACGGTTGGTGAGCCGGGTTTCGCGCGTCTGATCTCGGGGTGACCATCAGATCCACGTCAGGGCGTGGTGGTCACCGCCCCGACGATGGGTCGGATCCTGTGCCTCCAGGTGGGATGAGTCCAGCACCAGGCCGCGACGTCCGCGATCCACAACAACGGATCTGTGGTCAGATCTCTCGGTCCGTGGGCTGTGGCCCCTTGGTAGCTCAGCGGAGCAGTTCGGGCACCTGCCAGGGCCGGCCGTGCACGGTGGCGTCGAGGAACGCGAAGACCGTTGAGTACCAGAGCTTTGCGTGGTTGGGCGTCAGCACCCAGTGGTTCTCGCTGGGGAAGTAGAGGAACTTGTGGGGCATCTCCGCGTCGGGCTTCTGGAACCGCTCGCAGAGCTCGGCCCACAGCCGCAGGCCCTCCCCGATCGGCACCCGGTAGTCCTGGTCGCCGTGGATCACCAGTATCGGTGTGGTGATCGCGTCGACGAACCGGTGCGGGCTGTTCTCGCTCGCCATCGCTGCGGTCAGTTCGCGCCGCCAGTAGTCGTAGCCGTCGGTGGTGGGGCCGAACTGGTCGAGCGCCCACAACGAGGCGTGGGTGACGATGCCTGCGAACCGGTCGGTGTGTCCGGCCACCCAGTTCGCCAGGTAGCCGCCGAAGGAGCCGCCCATCGCCGCCGACCGTGCGCCGTCGACGTCCTCCCGGGCCGCCGCGGCCTCGGTGAGCGCCATCAGGTCGGTGTACGGCTCGGCGCCCCAGCGGCCCCAGCCCCGGCGCACGAAGTCGAGCCCGTAGCCGGTGGACAGGGCGAAGTCGGGCTGCACCACGGCATACCCGCGGGCCACCATCAGCCACGGGTTCTAGCGCCAGGCCCAGTCGTTCGCCGACCCCAGCGGGCCGCCGTGGATCCACACCATCAACGGCGCCGGCTGCTGCGCCGAGGCGCCCTCGGGCAGGCACAGCCAGGCGTGCAGCGGCGTGCCGTCGTCCGCCGTGGTGGTGATCTCGACGGCGGTGCCGGGCAACGGGTCGGGCGCCGCGGGCGCCGGCAGCGCCGCCGGCTCCTGGTCGGCGCCGGTGGCGCTCAGCCGCACCGGTGCCGGCGCGGCATCCATGGCCGAGCGGACGGCGTACACGTGAACGCCGTCCGGGGACACCTGCGGATCGGCGTAGCAGCCGTGGTCACCGGTCAGCCGGGTGACCCGGTCGGTGCCGGAATCCGTTGCGGCGAGGTCGATCCGGAACAGTGGCGCACGCCCGTTGTCGTCCGCCCCCACGATCAGGGCCGAGCCGTCGGGGGTCCAGACGGGGGTGCCGGGCCAGCGGTCCCACCCCTCGGCGACGATGCGCAGCGCGCCGGTGTCCAGGTCGAGCAGACCCAGGTCGACGTCCGGTGGAGTGCTCGGGCTGGACCGGTGCCACACGGAGACCGCAACCCTGCGCCCGGTGGGATCGATGACGGGAGAGGTGAACTCGCGATCTGGATCGTCGAGCAGGGTGTGCTGCTCGCCCGTGGCGACGTCGATCGCGGCCAGCCCCTCCCGCTCACCGCCCTGCTCGACCAGCTTGACCGAGGTGACCACGGTGGCGCCGTCCGGGGTGACGGCCCACCCCGCGTTCACCAGTGACCGGGCGGGGTTCGGGGTGAGGTCGCGCAGCTCCACCCGCCCCTCGTCCGGGCCGGCGGCGGCGGGCACGGTGCCGCAGAACAGCCGTGGGGCGTCCGGGCCCAGGTCGTGGTCCCAGTACCGGATCGGGTAGGACTCGTGCAGGATCGCGTCGACCTTGCCGTCCTTGCGCTGCTTGCGGATCTTCTCGTCGTCCTCGGCGGTGACCGCGGAGGGGAAGGTGTCCGAGCCGACCACGACCAGGCCGGACGCCGTGGCCACCCGCAGCCCGGCGATGCCGCCGGGGCGGCGGGCCACCACCCGGGCCTCGCCCCCGGCGGCGGGCAGCTGCCACAACGCTGCCGTCTCGTCGTCGTCCTTGAGCTCAGGGTCGGGCCGGGCGCTGACGAACAACAGGCTGCCGTCGGGCAGGAAGGCGGCCTGGCCCTCGCTCTTGGCGCTGCGGGTCAGCCGATGGGCAGGGCGCTGCCCCGCCGGGTCGATCGCCCAGAGCGCGGTGCGGTAGGCGTTCTTCTCCGGGTTGAGCGTGGTCACGGCCGTGACCAGGCGGGAGCCGTCCGGCGAGAGCACCAGGCCGGCCAGGCGGGGCAGCGCCACGTAGGCGTCCAGGTCGTCGAAGGGCGTCATGCCGAAGACCTATCAGATCCACGGCACGATGGGGCCATGCCGCAGCAGGAGAGCGCCACGACCCGGCCGGCCCGCGGTCGGCTGATGGAGGCGGAGATCGCCGAGCAGCCCGCCGTCTGGCGGCGCGTCCTCGCCGGGAGCGGCCCGGTGCTGGACGAGGTGGCCGGCGCGATCCGCCAGGCCGCCCCCCGGTTCGTGCTGCTGGTCGCCCGAGGCACCTCCGATCATGCGGCGCTGTACGCGAAGTACCTGATCGAGACCCGGCTCGAACTGGCGGCCGGCCTGGTCTCGCCGTCCACGATGACCGCCTACGGCGCCCGGCCAGACCTGCGCGACGTGCTGATGATCGCGGTCAGCCAGTCCGGCGGCTCGCCCGACCTGGTGCGCAGCGTCGAGGTGGCCGGCGAGTGTGGCGCGCTCACCCTCGCGGTGACCAACAACCCCGCCTCGGCCCTGGCGGACGCCGCGCAGTGGCACCTGGACATCCAGGCCGGCGAGGAGCGGGCGGTGGCGGCGACGAAGTCCTACACCGCCGAGCTGCTCACCCTGTACCTGCTGCTCGCCCGGCTGCGCGGCGTCCCGGCCCCCGAGCTCGAGCGGCTGGCCGAGCTCGGCGAGCAGACGCTGACCCTGGACCCTCACGTGATCGAGGTGGCCACCCGGTACCGGTTCGCGCAGCGGCTGGTGGTCACCGGGCGGGGGTTCTCCTACCCGACGACCCGCGAGGCCGCGCTGAAGCTGATGGAGACCTCGTACCTGTCGGCGCAGGCGTTCTCCGGCGCCGACCTGCTGCACGGCCCGCTGGCCATGATCGAGCCGTCGGTGCCGGTGATCCTGATCGCCGCCGGCGGCATCGGCGGGAGCGCCATGGGCCCGGTCCTGGACCGGCTCACCGACCTGGGCGCGGACATCTGCTGCGTCGGCGCCCCGGAGGCGGTCGCCCGGGCGACGGTCGGCCTGACGCTGCCCGCCGGGCTGCCCGAGGAGCTCTCGCCGCTGATCGAGATCCTGCCGCTGCAGCAGCTCGCGCTGCACCTGGCCCTGGCGCGCGGAGAGGATCCCGACGCCCCGCGCGGACTCCGCAAGGTCACTCGGACGCTGTGAGGTCCCGGTCCGGCGGCCCGCTGCTCTGGTGGGCGTCATGGGCGGCGGCCCGGGCGAGCATGTCGTTGTAGGCGTTGAGCTCGACGTCGCCGTCCCGCTCCTCGGCCCGGTCGAACCGCCGGGCCTCACGCGCGTCCGACCGCGCCCACTGCACGGCGAGGATCAGTGCCACCGCGATCATCGGCACCTCGCCCATGCCCCAGGCGATGCCCCCGCCGAACCTCTGGTCCTCCAGCAGGCTGCGGCCCCAGGTGCGGCCCAGCGCCCCGAAGAAGTCCTCGGCCAGCACCGAGCGACCCATCATCAGGGCCACCCCGAAGAAGGTGTGGAACGCGATCACCGCGAACATGAACACCATCCGCAGGGCGGGCGAGGGCCGCTTGGGGCCGGGGTCCACCCCGATCAGCACCCACAGGAACAGGTAGCCGGCGGCGAGGAAGTGAATGTGCATCGCTTCGTGGCCCACGTGGGTGCGCAGCGCCAGCGGGAACAGGCCGGAGAAGTAGAACAGGTAGAGCAGACCGGCGAAGAAGAACCCGGCCACGGCCGGTCGGGTGATCTGCCGGGAGTACCAGGACTCCAGGGCGGCGAGCAGCCACTCCCGCGGGCCCCGGGTGCCGTCGTGCCGGGACGGCATGGTGCGCAGGGCCAGCGTCATCGGGGCACCCATCACCAGCAGCAGCGGCACCAGCATGCTGAGCAGCATGTGTCCGAGCATGTGGGCGCTGAACAGCACCCGGCCGTAGACCATCGGGCCGCCGCAGGTGAGCCAGACCAGCACGACCAGGCCGGCGTACCAGCTCAGCGTGCGCGCCAGCTGCCAGCGGGCGCCGCGGCGGTGCATCCGGATCACACCGACCAGGTACAGGCCGGCGCCCATGGCGGCGACGATCACCCAGAGCAGGTCGGGCTGCCACAGGGTGAACCAGCGGGCCAGGGTGGGCGGGGGCGGCATCGGGTACCCGGTGAGCGATTCGGCCAGGGTGGGCACGGTGGCCGGCACGTCGGGGACCGGAGGGGCGCTGCGGGCGAGCGCCACCGCCAGCCCGGTCGCCACCGCCATCAGCGCCAGCTCACCGGACACCAGCCGGGTGAAAGCCGCAGACCGGCCTGCCTCGAGCGCGTCCAGCGCCCGGCGCCGGTGCCACCAGCCGGCCGCTCCGAGCAGCACCAGCAGTGCCGTCTTGGCGAGCACCAGCTGGCCGTAGCGGGTGCCCAGATCGGAGAGCTGCCCGATCCGGATCCAGGCGCTGACCACCCCGGTGAAGGCGATGAACACGAACGACCACAGCGCCAGGGGGGAGAACCGCCTCGCAGCGGTGACGCCGTCCGCCCCGTTCTTCAGGCCGGGCCAGAGCACGATCAGGCCGAGCAGCCCGCCCACCCAGATGCACATCGCGACCAGGTGCAGGCCCAGGCCGGTGACCGCCGTCTCGTGGCTGCCGGTGCCGGCGGCGTGGCCGGCCAGCGCGGGCGGGATCAGCCCGGTCAGGGCGAGCACCGTGAGCAGGCCGGCGGCGCGCAGGGTCTGCGCCCCGGCGGCCAGCAGCGAGATCAGGGCCGCGATCACGATGGTGAACAGCAGCCCCTGGCCGAGGTTCACCCCGGTGACGAAGGCCCTCAGCTGCGCCCCGAGGCCGGAGTCGGTCAGCGGGACGCCGGCGATGTCGGAGTAGGTGAACACCGTCAGCACGACCGTGGCCATCGCCCAGACGCTGGCGGCGCCGCTCGCCCAGACCAGGGCGGGGCGGTAGGCCTCGGCGGTGCGCTTGACTCCCGAGCGGCCGCCGTGTCGGGCCGGCAGTGCCACGGCGGCCAGGACGAGCACCCCGATGGTCAGCGCAGCGGCGAGGTCGGTCACCACCCGCAGCACCGGGATGCCCCAGCGGACGACGGGTCCCGGGTCGCCCAGGGCGAGGGGCGCGGTGGCCCCGGTGAGCAGGACGCCGCCGTAGACGCCGAGCACGGCGAGGAGGACGACGGCGGGCAGGACGACGACGAGGCGCCGGTCGGGAGAGGCCCCGGAAGCGGACGTCGCCCGGGCAGGGGCGGACGTGGTCACGGCGTCCACCATATGCCCGCGGGGCCCTGCTCAGCCCGGACTGAGCTCGCTCTCGTAGCCGACCGAGACCCGGCGCAGGATCCCGGACGACGACATCGAGTACTGCCCCATCCTCACCAGCGGCGGGGAGTAGGCGTGGATGGACACCGAGCCGTCGACCGCCCCGCTCACCCGGTGGATGCGTTCGGGGCCGAAGGCGAAGGACCGCCCTGCCGGAACCCGGCGCACCTGCGGCCTGGCGCCGACCCGCAGCCGCGCCTCGGCCACGACGCCGCGGGTCACGGCGACGGCCCCGGAGGAGATGTCGTGGTCGTGCCAGCCGGTGTCGTCGGTGAGGTTCCAGCAGAGCAGCCAGACGTCGATGTGCTCGTCGCGGTACAGCGAGGCGAAGTGCCGACCTCCGGTGTCGTGGGCGACGGCGTGCTCCCAGAGGGTGGTGCGGACGGCGAAGGCATCGACCCAGCGGTGCAGCGCGGCCGGGGCGAGCACCCGGCCGGGCGCGGCGACCTCGGACGGAGCGAGGGTGAGCGTCATCACGCGACCTCTTTCAGTAGGCGCTGCGGGGTGATCCGGCTGATCAGGTCGGCGAGCGCCGGGTCGGACGGCGGTCGGAACGGTTCCGCGTACGGGCGGTCCGAGCCGAGGACCAGCGCCTGCGCGCCGACCACCCGGGCCATCGCCGCGACGGCGTGCGAGCCATAGGAGGAGGTGTCGTAGAAGACCCGCGGATCCCGCAGCGCGGGCTGGAAGTCGCCCCGCGCGGCCAATCGCTCCTCGTGCAGGGGGGCCAGACCGGCCAGCGCGACGAAGACGATCCGCAGCGTCGGATGGTCGGCAGCGCCTGCCACCTGCCAGGCGTGCCAGGCCGAATGCTGTTGCGCCACATAGGGAACCAGTGCCGGCCACCACCCGGGGAGCGCCCCGGCGTCCGCCTGCGTTGCGGCTGCGGCCGGGCCCGGGTGCACCAGCACCGGGCGCTGCGTCTCGGCGCAGATCTCGAACAGCCCTCCGAGGCGCTCGATCTGGGCGGGCGTCGCCAGAGCCGTGGCGGGCAGGTGCAGGCCGAGCACTCCGGGGCGGGCGAGGTCGCGGCGCACCTGGGCCGGGTCCGGCTCCACCAGGGCAGCCGAGACCCAGGTCGAGAACGGCCCGCCGAAGCCGGCAGCGCCGTCGTGCCAGGCGTCCAGCAGAGGCTGGGCCTGCGCCGGCGGAAGCGTCTCGATCCCGAGCGGGCCGGACAGGGCCAGCCCCACCTGCCCGACGCCGTCCGCCGCCGCCTGGGCCGCGCGGGCCGGGAGATCGTGGTCGGCGGGCGAGACGTCGTAGGGAGCCTCGCCGTCCAGGTGCAGGGTCCAGCCGTCCAACCGCGGCGCCTGGGTGCGTATCCGCAGCGTCTCGAGGAGGCCGGCGGGCCACAGGTGCTGGTGGAGGTCGACTCGCATGCGCCCTCCTGGCCTCGCATTGTGAACCGGTTCACTGAGTCTAGTGAACCGGTTCACTGAGCACTAGGGGGCGGCTCGTATGCTGGCCCGGTGGCAGAGGGGCGAGTCACCCTGCAGGACGTCGCCGACGAGGCCGGCCTGTCCAAAGCGGCGACGTCGTACGCCCTGCGCGGCCTGAAGGGCTCGGCACACACCCGGGAACGGGTCCGGGGCGTGGCCGAGCGGCTCGGCTACACGGCGAACCCGGCCGCCCAGGCGCTCGCCGCCGGTAGGTCGGGCTCGATCGGCGTCTGCGGGTCGCTGCGCGACCTGTGGCAGCAGGAGCTCACCGTGCGGGTGGCCGGTCGGCTGCGCGCAGCCGGCTTCACCTCCGCCATCGCCGACGCCGATGCCGACCCTGAGCAGGAACGGGACCTGGTGCAGCGGATGGCTGCGACCCATGTCGACGGCGTGGTCGCACTGGTCACCGACCCGTCGGCGCAGTGGTGGCGGGATCTTCCCGCCTCCTTCGTCGTCGTGAGCGTCGGCGACGTGCTGACCCACCGCCCCAGCGCGAGCAGCGTGGTCTTCGACAACGTGCACGGCGTGCGGACGGCGCTCGAGCACCTGGCGGGCCTGGGTCACCGCCGCATCGGCCTGCTCACCACGACCCTTCCCTCCACGCCGGGGCGGCCGGCCGAGACCCTCGCCCAGGCCTTCGCCGCCGACCACGGCCTCGACCTCTCCGTGGTCTGCGTGCCCCCGTCCGCCCGGGGGGCGAGCAGCCCGGCCCACGACCAGCTCGCCCGCCCCGACCGGCCGACCGCCCTGTTCTGCCTCAGCGACTCGATCGCGTTCGGCGCCTACCGCGCCGCCGCCGAGCTCGGGCTGTCAGTGCCCGAGGACGTCTCGATCCTCGGCTACGACGACCACGACCTCGCCGACCTGGTCGCCCCGCCGCTGACCACCTTCGGCTGGGACGAGGACGCCATCGTGGCGACCGCCATCGACCTGCTGATCGACGGCCTGGACGGCCAGGACGTCGTCCAGGCGGAGTTCCGGCCCGAGTTCATCGACCGCGCCTCCACCGGCCGCTGTTCGCCGGCAGGCGGCTTCATTCCGACACCCACGCCAGGTCGGTGATCACCCAGACCCTGCAGCGCGTTGGAGGCGGGCTACTCGGCCATGCGCGAGCTGATGTCACGGTCGAAGACGAGCAGCAGGCCCGTTGGGCCACCGGAAGGCGCGGCCACTGGGATCCGATCGACCGGATCCCCGAACTGGGTGACCACCTGCTCAAGAGTGCAGCCGTCGAATGCCCTGTCGTCCCAGACCAAGAAGGTGCGGGGTGCGGCCAGGCGATCGCGGCTGGAGTCCGTGAGGAACTCCCAGAGCCGCAACCTGCCGTCGGCGCAGCTCACGGGCGTGATCGCCAGGCGTCCACGGGTGGCATGGACATGGATGTTCGAGGCCCAGTAGTCGGCGTAGCCTTTCGTGACTCCAGTCGCCGTGATCGCATCCACCAAGCGCGCATGCTCCTGGTAGGCCGCGTGGCGGGCTGGCGGCACCGAGGTGAACTGGACGACGTTTGCTGCGATGGCTGCAACGAGGACTCCGGTGGCGATCCGTGACAGCGATCGTCGATGAGCACGGAGCCGGGCGGCTCCGAGCCCAAGCAGGGTGGCCAGGGCGACGATGGCAGGCATCAGATAGCGCCCGGCTGATACGTCCGCGACGCCGCCCTTCACCGCCGTGGCGAGGGCGATGATCACCCAACTCATAGCGAGCAAGAGCAGCGCCAGCGCACCGCGACGATAGGCCCAGTGCGCGAGCATGACGCTCGACAGTGCGCCGGCTAACAGCACTGCCACGCCGAGGGTGGGCGCTGGTGTGAGGTGTTGTGGGCGCAGTCCTATCTGCGATGCGACGGCCGGCCATAGCAGCCCCAGGCGATCCTGCACCTGGGCGGGATTGATCGACAGCACCGATGCCTGAGGGACAATGACTACGCCCAACAGTTTCAGAAGGCGGTGCCAGAGCAGGGTGAGCGCGAAGGAGGCTGCAATGACTCCGCTGACGGTCAGCAGCTTGTGTGCTCTGCGGTGAAAGCACCACCACGTCGCACAGATGCCGGCCAAGGGAAGGCCCAACACCAGTCCGAAGTAGGGGTCGTCGAGCCAGAACACGCTCAATACTAGTGAGGCAAGCGCTGGCAGGCCGAGGCCTTTTCGCCAGTCGCGGCGCGGGGTTTCTGGGGAAGTTGTGGCTGAGCCTAGATATTTGCTACAGAATGCCACGGACCAGTAGGCCAACCCGATCTCGATGTTTCGGAAATTCGGCATGATAGCCATGTAGTAGCCGAGGGCTCCTCCTAAGGTGACGACCCAAACGCTCGGCAGGGCAACGTCGGTCCAACGTCGCTCGAAACCCGGTCGATCGGCGAGACTCCAGCATGCACTTGCAACAAGTCCGTACCCCACAGCGTTGGCGATTCCCGCTTCCAGCCAAAGGCGCACCTCAGGAGAAAGCGACAGAGACTCCACCGCGGCATAGAGCGGCCACTTGAGAAGCCAGGTGTTGGACGGAAGGTACGTGACGTTGTGGCCCTGCTCCCGCCAAGTCCACAACAGAGACTGCTGCGCTACGGAATCCGAGTCGACGGCATATCGGCCGAATACTGTAAGCAAGCGGGATACCAGCGCCAGCAGTATGGTCGCGAGTGCTAGGCCCAGCGCCGAGGGCGCTGCACGATGGAGGCGTCGAAGCACCCGCGAAGTGTACCTCCCACGTAGCGTTCAGGTCTCATCACTCG
Organism: uncultured Actinomycetota bacterium; assembly: GCA_963710915.1. Classification (GTDB taxonomy): domain Bacteria; phylum Actinomycetota; class Actinomycetes; order Actinomycetales; family Kineosporiaceae; genus JADJPO01. Next base: position 82,636 of record CAVQCD010000005.1, read on the forward strand.
ACTTGGCGCAGTCGAGAATTCGACCTAGGGGTTGTCACGGGATCCGAGCATTGAGCCAGTGCCACTAGGTCACCACGTCCACGTCCCGTACCAAGCGAATGACCCAAGCCCCGATGAGCCACCATTGCAGTCCTGTGACCCGTTGCGACGGATCCAGACTTGATAGTTCGCTGCCTTGACGCTCGTCCAAGCGGAAGAGGAAGTGCCCTCATTGACCGGACCCTTGGCGGGGAGTTGGGCGCCCGTTGCCCCGTTGCGCAGCGTCGCATAGATCGCAGAATCTGGGGTAGTCGATGGGCTATTGAACACGCGCACATTGGCCGTGTAGGTGATGTTGATGTATCCAATGTGCCGCCAAACCGCATCGCAAGTTACCGACGCACCGTTGAAGGTGGAAGAAGCGGCGGAGGCTGGTGTTGCCGACCATGTCAACATCGCCGCAATCGCGAGCATCGCGGCCGAAACCTTCTTACGCATGGCTATCTCTCCTTCTGCAGGCGGCTCGAATAGCGTCACACGACAGATTTGACGATCTTATCAACACGCTTGTCCAAATTGCGAGGCCCAGCTAGTGCGAATCCGCAGGTAAGACGCTGGCGGGTACGACGTTTCGTTACACGAGTGCCCTCTGACCTGGGAAGATCAGAGCATCGACATCGAATCGGTTCTTCGGAGGATCTCCTCGATCACCGTCCCCCAACTGTCCCCGACCCGAAGCTGTTGAAGAAGTTGTCCGCGCCGGTCGGACCCTGAGCAGGGCCTGCGCTGGGCGGGGAATTGCAGGGTGCGCAGCTGACCTCCCCGGGCCAAGGTCCCGCTCAGGTCCCGCGGTCAGGACATTGGCGGCGCGGTGTTCGACAGAGCGACCGCCAGGCCGATGGCCACCGCCATCAATGCCACCTCACCGGTGGCGAGCCGCAGGAAGGCGTGCGCTCCCGCCCGGTCGAGCTGGGTCAACGAGTGACGCCGGTGCCACCAGCCCAGACCGCCCAGGGCCAGCAGGAGCCCGGCCTTCAGCACCAGGAGCAGGCCGTACGCCGACCCGAGCGCGGCGAAGGACCCCAGAACGGCGTATCCGCTCATCACTCCCGACGCGCTCACCACCAGATAGCTCCACCCGGCGATGGAGGAGTAGCCATGCGCCACCGACGCCGCGACCCGCTCCCGCCACAGCCCCGGCCAGAGCAGCACCAGCGCCAGCAACCCACCCGCCCAGGCGCTCATCCCGATCAGGTGCAGGGCGCGTCCGGCGAGTGCCGTCTGCTGGTCGGCCAGGGTGGCCATGTGGCCCGCCGGCGCGGCACCGAGCACGCCGACCAGGGCGAGCAACCCCGCCAGTCCGGCAGCCGGCACCTGTCGGGACCGTGAGGCCACGGCCGCAGTCGCGGCGGCGGCCGCGGCCGTGACCGTGGCGCCGATACCGCGGTCGACCTCGGTGGCGAACGACCAGATCCGGCCCGCTAGCGCTGGATCCCTCAGGCCCATTCCAGCCACCTCGGCGGCGACCAGCACGGTCAGTACCGACTGTGCGACCGCCCACTCCGTGGCCGCCCTGGCCGCCAGGGCCAGCGCAGGGCGGTGCACGCTCGGCCCGGCGAGCAGGGACACCGCGATCGCACCAACCGTGAGCGCCATGCCGAGGTCGGCCAGCGCCGTCAGCACCGGGATCCCCCACCGCACCACCACGCCGGGATCACCGAGGACGGGCGCCTCGATCGCCCCGGTCAGCAGCACGCCGGCCACGGCGACCGGGACGGCGACCAGTGGGGCCAGCGTGATCGCCCGACCCCCGGATGCGGCGCCGCTCCTCGCCGGCGAGGTCGTCACGGCCGCGGAGTCACAGGCGGCGGTCGGCGAGCACCGGGAAGTCGGCCCGCCACGCGTCGACGGCGGCCAGGTCGAGGTCCACCACCAGCACCTCCTCGTCCGCGCCGGCCTCGGCCAGCACGCGGCCGGTGGCGTCGACCACCTGGCTGTGCCCGCCCATCGGCAGGCCCCCGTGCGTCCCACCGGTGTTGCACTGCACCAGCACCAGCTGATCCTCGATCGCCCGAGCCCGGCCCAGCAGCGTCCACGCCTCGACCCGGGGCGCCGGCCAGGCCGCGGGTACCAGGACGGCGCGGGCCCCGGCGTCCAGCAGGCGCCGGAACTGCTCGGGGAAGCGCAGGTCGTAGCAGGTGGCCAGGCCGATCGTGACCGGAGCACCACCCGCGCCGAGCGGCAGGTCGACGGTGACCACGTCGGTGCCGGCCTCCATCAGGGCGGGCTCGCCCTGGCCGAAGCCGAACCGGTGGATCTTGCGATAGGAGGCGAGCACCGCGCCGTCCGCGCCGAGCACGACGGAGGTGTTCCACAGGCCGCGGCCGGTCTCGCCCCGGTCGGCGCCGTCGGCGGCGCGCTCGACGATCGACCCGGCATGCACCACGGCACCGATCTCTCGAGCGGCCCGGCCGATCGCGGTCACCGTCGGGCCGTCGATCAGCTCGGCCCGCTCGGCCCAGGTGCGGTAGGCGAAACCACCGGGCGCCCACAGCTCGGGCAGCACCACGAGGTCGGCTCCCTGCTGGGCCCGCACCAGGTCGGCCACCCGAGCCACCCGGTCGGCGACGCCCTCGTCGTCCCCGTACGCCACCTGCACCACATGTACCCGCATACCCCCGACCCTAGCCACCCCCGCAACACCCCTCGTGATCATGCAATCCGGGTACATCGCCGCTGCAGTGATGCACCCGGATTGCATGATCACGAGTAGTTGTGTGTTACAACTAAGTAATGCTCTCGGTTCCCGAACTGCAGAACGCCCTGGGTCTGGAGATGGCGCGGCACGGGAAGCTGCTGCACCTGCTGCGAACCAGAGTGGCCGGCGCTGTGCCGCAGGGACTCGATGCCGCCGCCCTGGCCGTGCTGATCACCCTGGTCAGGTGCGGCCCGCGCCGGCAGGGCGAGCTGGCCGACGCCGCGATCCTCGATCCGTCCACCGCCAGCCGCTACGTCACCCAGCTCGAACGTCTCGGCCTGGTGGAGCGACGAGCGTGATCCGGACGACGGGCGCGCCGTCCAGCTGGTCGCCACCGAGGCCGGGCAGCGGCTCGGCGACGAGTTGGCCGCACGCCGGCGGGAGGTCATCCGCACCGTCGTCGACGGATGGTCCGACGACGACCTGACCACGCTGGTCACCCTGATCCGGCGGCTGAACGACTCACTCGACACGCTTCGCCACAACCCCTCGATCGAGCAGGAGCACTGATGTCCACCGCCAGTCCCGCAGCGTCGGCCCAGCCGGCGTTCACGCATCGCCAGATCATGGTGATCCTGATCGGCCTGATGTCGGGCATGTTCCTCGCCGCGCTCGACCAGACCATCGTCGCCACGGCGATCCGCACCATCGCCGACGACCTGGACGGGCTGAGCCAGCAGGCCTGGGCCACCACCGCCTACCTGATCACCTCGACGATCTCGACGCCGCTGTACGGCAAGCTGTCCGACCTCTACGGGCGCCGTCCGTTCTTCATCGCCGCGATCTCGATCTTCATCGTCGGCTCGGCGTTGTGCGGGCTCGCCGACTCGATGTACCAGCTCGCCGCCTTCCGCGCGTTGCAGGGCCTCGGCGCCGGCGGTCTGTTCTCGCTGGCGCTGACGATCATCGGCGACATGGTGCCGCCCCGCGAGCGCGCCAGGTACCAGGGCTTCTTCCTCGCCGTGTTCGGCACCTCGAGCGTGCTCGGCCCGGTCGTCGGCGGCTTCTTCGCCGGCCAGACCACGATCCTGGGGATCGACGGCTGGCGCTGGGTGTTCCTGGTCAACGTGCCGATCGGCCTCGTCGCGCTGCTGATGGTGATGCGCACCCTGCACCTGCCGCACACCCGACGCGACCACAGGATCGACTGGCGGGGCGCACTCACCCTGGTGGTCGCCCTGGTGCCGCTGCTGCTCGTCGCCGAGCAGGGCCGCGAGTGGGGCTGGACCAGCCTGTGGTCACTCGGGGCCTACGCCATCGGCGCGATCGGGGTGATCGGCTTCCTCTGGGCCGAGCACCGGATGGGCGAGGACGCGCTGCTCCCGCTGCGGCTGTTCCGGGGCCGCACCTTCGGCGTCGGCTCGATCCTGAGCTTCGTGGTCGGCATGGGCATGTTCGGCGGGCTCGCCGCCCTGCCGCTGTACCTGCAGATCGTCAAGGGCTACTCCCCCACCGAGGCCGGGCTGCTGCTGCTGCCGATGGTGGTCGGCATCATGATCGGCTCGATCGGGTCGGGCCAGGTCATCGCCCGCACCGGCCGCTACCGGATCTTCCCGATCGTCGGCCTCTTCCTGCTGGTGGCCGGCATGCTGCTGCTCTCCCGGGTCACCGTCGACACCTCGATGGTCTGGGTCGACGTCTTCGCCTTCATCTTCGGTCTCGGGCTGGGCTTCAACATGCAGACCCTGGTACTGGCGGTGCAGAACGCGGTGCCGCCCAAGGACATGGGCGTGGCCACCTCATCGGCCACCTTCTTCCGCCAGATCGGCGGCACCCTGGGCACCGCCGTGTTCCTCTCGGTGCTGTTCAACCGGCTTCCCGAGTCGATCGTCTCGGCCTTCACGGCGATCGCCCCGACCCCGGCGTTCCAGGCCGCGATCAAGGACCCTGCGGTGCTGGCCGATCCCGCCAACAAGCCGGTGCTGGACGCTCTGGCCGACCCGGCGGCGGGCCTGAGCGCGGCCGGCGGGGCGCTCAACGACTCCTCCTTCATCGATGCGCTCGACCCGCGCCTGGCCCGCCCGTTCCTGGTCGGGTTCGCCGACTCGATCAGCGGGGTGTTCCTGCTCGGCGCCATCGTGCTGGCGGTGGCTCTGGCGATCGTCTGGTTCCTGCCCGAGGAGAAGCTGCGCAACCAGTCCGGCATCGACGCCCGGCACCAGGAGGCCGCGGCGGCGGCAGCCCTGGGTGAGGGCGCCGCCGGGGAGGCCGTCGCCGAGACCGACGAGGAGCTGCGTCACCCCAGCAGGTAGCTCCATCGGTAGTCACCCGGGCCGACCAGATACTGCGCCAAGGTGTCCGGGCCGCAGGACGCGGTGCCCAGACCCCGATGGGCGGCATCGATGTGGACGACGTACCCGGGCCTCGCGGTCAGCTCGCCCGGGTGCGTCGCCGCATCGAGATCGGTGGCCCGATACCGACCGACGCTGACCTGCCGGGGCTCGTCGACCTGGACCGTCAGCGCGGCGTCCGGCCCGCTGAGCTCCAGCAGCCGGACGCCGTGCCGGCCGCCGTTCTCCTGCGGCCGCAGGTACGGCGTGTGCCAGGCGTCGGAATCCATTTCGTGCCAACCGATCTCGGCTGCTGTGTGCCGGTCCGGGTAGGACTCCACCGCACCCCCGCCGAACCAGGCCGAGCTGCCCAGCCCGGGAACCGTCTCGAACACCGACCCGACCCGGGGCAGGTCGTCCAGCCCTTCGGGCAGCTCGATCTCCTCGGTGACCAGCACCGCCGGGCTGCCGTCGGCCCGGGAACACGCCGTGAAGGTCTGCACCTGATCCAGCCGCACCCCGGCCCGCCCGCGGTACTCGCTGCGCACCACGGTAGTCGCCCCGTCGCGGACGACGTCGACCAGTCGGCGGGTCAGGTCGTGCAGGCCGAGCTCACACCAGCGCTGCGCGAACCCACCGATCCGGTCGTTGTCGGTCGGGGCGCGCCACAGCGACAGCTGGGGCCCGGACACCAGCAAGGGATGGACCAGGAGTCCCTCGGCGTCCACCTGGGGTGCGCCCGCACCCTGCTCCACCTGGTATCCGTTGCGGGAGAGCAGCTCCCGCGCGTCGTCACGCAACTGCACCTGAGCGAAGCAGATGTGGGTTCCGGCCGGCGCCCAGGCGACCGCGCTGCGGGTGCTCACCTCCAGAGTGAGCCACACCTCGCCGTCCGGCGGCAGGTCTGCCAGCAACCCGGCGGGTACCGGCACCGTCCTGACCTGTCCCCGGGCGAGGAGGGGTAGCGCGGCCGGGGCGGTACGGGCGTGCTGGGCACCGGCCGAGCACGAGACCCGCCAGGTGGCGGCGAACCAGGACAGGTCCCGCCAGTGCTGGTGGTTGCTCAGCTCGACCTCGACCTGACCGGTGTCGAGGTCGTTGCGCCACAACGTCATCCGCACCGGCGCGGCCAACTGTCGGTGCTCAGCCATGGCCGGCTTCGGCGTGCGGTCGGGGAACACCATGCCGTCGGCCACGAAGTTGCCGTCGTGCGGGGTGTCGCCGAAGTCGCCGCCGTAGGCCCAGCGCAGGCCTACCGGCGCGACGCCCCCCGTCGCGGGTCGGGCAGCGGTGGGCCCGGCTGGGCGGAGGTCGTCGAGCCGCTGGGCGATCCCGTGATCGGCGAACTCCCAGATGAAGCCGCCCTGCAGGCCGGGGTTCGCCTCGATCGCCGCCCAGTAGTCGGCCAGGGTGCCGTTGCTGTTGCCCATGGCGTGCGAGTACTCGCACATGATCAGCGGCAGCCACTGCCGGCCGGAGTGGGAGTGCGCCACGATCGCCTCGATCGGCGGGTACATCGGGCAGATCAGATCCGTGGCCGACTGCTCACCGCACCAGTCGAACATGATCGCGCCCTCGTAGTGCAACGGACGGGCCGGGTCGAAGGAGCGCACCCACCCGGCGGCGGCATCGTGGTTGGGTCCGTAGCCGCTCTCATTGCCCAGGGACCACGCGATGATGCTCGGGTGGTTGTGGTCCCGCCGGACCATCCGGGAGACCCGGTCGACGAATGCGGACAGGTAGCGCGGGTCAGCGGCCAGATGGTGGGCGTAGGCGTGGCATTCGATGTCGGCCTCGTCGATCACCATCAGGCCGAGCTCGTCGGCGGCGTCGAGCAGGGCCGGGTCGTTCGGGTAGTGCGAGGTGCGCACCGCGTTGAAACCGAACCGCTTGAGCACCGCCAGGTCCTCCCGGAACTGGTCGGCGGTCATCGTCCGCCCGGTCCACGGATCGCCGTCGTGCCTGTTCATGCCGCGCACGTAGGGGCGCACCCCGTTCACCAGCAGGTCGTTCCCGACCACCTCGACGGTGCGGAAACCGATGCGGTACGAAGCGGTCTCGACGATCTCGCCGTCCGGGGCGTGCAACCGCACGGCGATCGGGTACAGCTGGGGGGTCTCCGGGGTCCACGGCCGCACGCCGGACACTGTGGCCGTCATGGACACCCGCCCCATGCCGAGTGGGCGGCGGTAACCCTGCACCGCGTCGGCGATCAGCTGGTGGGCCGCGCCCTCCTGCGTGGGCGGCAGGCCGCCGGCCGCTGCCAGGTAGACCGACCGCATCGCGGCAGCGGGGTCGACCGGCAACGGCTGGGTGGCCTGCCCGTCCTCGATCCGGCCCGAGTCGACCGGTGCCGACGCCGGAACCCCTGCCGACAACCGCGCATCGTGCCGCACGACCACCCCGGCAGGCAGGTCCGGCAGCGCCGAGACCGACCAGCCCTCGGGCACGGCCCCACCGGGTGCGCCGACCTCCACCACCACCGACAGCTCGCCGGCACCCGCGCCGTCCAGCCCGGCCCGGATCCGCACGTCGGCGAGGTGCACCGGGCCGGTGGCGTAGAGGAAGACCGGTCGGGTGATGCCGCCGTGCCACCACTGGTCCTGGTCCTCGATGAACGTGGCGTCCGACCACTTCACAACCACCAGCCGCAGGGTGTTCGTCCCGGGGCGCAGGACGGCGGTCACGTCGAACTCGCTCGCCAGGTGGGAGTCCTTGCCGACGCCGACCTCGACCCCGTTGACCGAGGCGATCAGCACGCTCTCGGCGGCGCCCACGTGCAGCACGACGCGCCGTCCGGCCCAGTCGGCGGGCAGCTCGAACGTGCGCTGGTGGACGCCGGTCGGGTTCTGCGCCGGCGGATGCGGCGGCAGATCGGGCCAGGGCATCTGCACGTTCGTGTAGTGCGGCAGGTCGGCGACGCCGTGCACATCATCGAACGTCTGCATCGTCCAGGCCCCGGGCACGCGCAGGGTCGCGGCCGGGACGGCGTCGGGGCCGAGCGCGACGGCGGCCCCCGGGTCGGGGAACAGCTCGAAGGACCAGTCGCCGTCAAGGTCCAGCCGCTGGACGCCGACCTCCTCCGCGGAATGGCGCAGAGTGTGCATCGGGAGCCGGTTGCGGCCGGTCAGTTCAGGGTCGTCCCAGGGCGTACTCACCCTGAATGACTACCACGTCGGGCGGTGCCGGTCAGTGGCAGGTGGCCGACCCGGAATCACCGACCGTTCCATCGGGTGCGCCGACGAACCGCCAGTCGTAGCCGTCAGGACGCAGGGTCATCGAGAGCACACCGAACGTGTCGTCATCGCCCGCTTCGAGACCCTCGGAACCGTCGATCGTGTAGTGGCTACGGCCGCCCGACCCGACCACGAACTGCCGGATGCCGGAGGCGTCGTCCCGGGCGCCGTCCGGCCCGCGGGGCTCGAACCGCTGGTAGTTGTGATCGTGCCCGGCCAGCACCACCTCCGCCCCGGCCCGGTCGAGCGCCTCCAGGAACGGGGCCACCGAGTCGTGGTCGCCGTGCTTGCCGTGGCTCCACCGGGGGTGGTGCCAGAGGGCCAGCACGCACCGGTTCCGATGGGCGGCCAGGTCGGCGCGCAGCCAGCGGCCCTGCGGCGACTGGGCATCACACCCGCCCACATCATCACAGTTGCTGTTCAGCGCGACGATGTGCCAGGCACCGAGATCCCTGCTGTACCAACCCTTTCCCCGTGGGCCGGCGGCCGCCCCGAAGTAGTCGAAGTACCCAGCGGCACCATCGGTCTTGTACTCGTGATTGCCCGGCGCGGGCCAGGTGATCGCCTTCAGCCGACCCCAGGCAGGTGCGTACGACGCGGCGAAGTCGGCCGCGGAACCGCTCTCGTACTGCAGGTCACCGGGCGCCAGCACGACGTCCGGGTCGAGGGTGCCGGCGAGGTCGGCGGTGGCCTGCTGGTGGCACTCGTCCGCGGTGGGTCGGCGACCGGCGGCGCAGGCGATGTCCGCCACCGCGACGACCCGCATGGTCTTCCCCGCCGACGAAGCCACAGCTGAGGGAGAGGGGGCGAGCGAGGCCGCGGGCGAGGAAGCGGGCAGGGGCGCAGACGAGGGTGCCGTCGGGTCAGGGGCAGTCGCCGCCGGGTACTCCGCGGCCGCCGCGCTCGGCACGGGCTGGGCGGTGGCCCCGGGGGCCGTCCATCGGCCGACGCCCAGGCCGAGCGCGAACACCGCCAGCAGCGCGGCCGCCGCCACAAGAACCCGCCGCTGCCTCACCGTCACCTCACCCCTCGAAGGAGCCGCCACCCTACCCACCTCCCTGCCGGGTCAACGGCGGGATCAAGTGTTGCCCTGTCCCCGCAAAGCCCACCATTGACAACCACGAAGTCGTACACGTGTTCGATTCGTGTGAGAGGGTGGGGTATGACGATCGCCGTCCAGGCCAGTCTGTTCGATCTGCCGGTGGCCGCGCAGGCCCCACCGCTGCCGGGTGGGCTGCGCCGGGTCGCGTTGGAGCACGGCGCCTGGGTAGATGTGCTGCCGCAGTGGCTGGGCGGCGCCGACGCCCTGTTCGACCGGCTGCTGGCGGGCGTGCCCTGGGTGGCCGAGCGGCGCCGGATGTACGACCGTGTGGTCGACGTGCCCCGCCTGCTCGCGTTCTACCCCGAGGGCGCCGAGCTGCCCGACCCGCTGCTGGCCGAGGCCCTGGACCAGCTGAACGAGCACTACGCCCCGCAGCTCGGCGAACCGCTGCGCACCGCCGGGCTGTGCCTGTACCGCGACGGGCGCGACAGCGTGGCCTGGCACGGCGACGACACCGGCCGCAGCCGCACGGAGGACACGATGATCGCGATCGTCTCCCTCGGCGCCCCCCGCCACCTCGCCCTGCGGCCGCGGGGTGGGGCCACTCGGCACCGGTTCGCCCTCGGCCACGGCGACCTGGTGGTGATGGGCGGCTCGTGCCAGCGCACCTGGGAGCACGCCGTCCCCAAGACGAATCGCATCGTGGGGCCGCGGATCAGCGTCCAGTTCCGGCCCCGCGGCGTCCGCTGAGGCCCGCCGAGACCTGCTGTTTTCAGGCGATCTGGACGACGCGCGACTGCGCGCACAGCGGGTAGGAGGCCAGAACCCCGGCGATCGCGTCGTGCATGTCGCTGAACGAGGGTCCGTAGGCGTACAGGGCGGTCTCGGCGGGGCCGTCCCACCAGCTGAGCACCACCCCGCGGGCGCCGAGGGCGTCGGTGAGCAGGTCGAACAGCTGATCCGCGCTGGTGCTCGCGTACACGTCGTCGGGCAGGTCGGTGCCGTTGAGGTAGAGCCCCAGGCCTTCCGCCACCCCGAACGGCACGTCGCGTGGCGCCCGTCCCTCGAGCCGGAGCACCGACCCTCGGGCCGCGCCGAGCGCCTCCAGCGCCTCGACGGCGGCGGCCACCGACGCGTCGGTGGGGTCGGCGAACTCGAGTTCGATGTCGCTGTGCTCGATCTCGCCGGTGGCGTCCATCATCGTTCCGCCGCCCACGATCGTGGGCAGGTCGAGGGTCTTGGCCAGCTCCTCCCAGGCGTCCTCGAACTCCCCACGGTGCACGGGCTGCAGCTTCATGTTCAGCTGCGCAACCCCGATCACGCTCCCGCGTGGCTTCCTGCGGAACAACGCACTCATGCTTCCTCCGAGAACGGCAGCGTCAATCGCTGCCGGGCGAGGGAAGTATGCCCAGTTCCATGGCCACCGTCACCGCCCGGGTCCGGTCGTCCACCCCGAGCTTGGCGAACACCCGCAGCAGGTGGGTCTTCACCGTGGCCTCGCCGATGAAGAGCACCCGTCCGATCTCGCCGTTCGACCGGCCCTTGGCCACCTCGGTCAGCACGTCGAGCTCGCGCGGGGTCAGCACGGCCACCACCGGCGCGCGCATCCGGGAGACGAGCCGGGCCGCCACCGGGGGCGCGAGCACGGTCTCCCCCCGGGACGCCGCGCGCACCGCCTCGACCAGTTGCACCCGGGGGGTGTCCTTGAGCAGATACCCCGTGGCTCCCGCCTCGACCGCCCGCACGATGTCGCCGTCGGTGTCGTAGGTGGTGAGCACGAGCACCCGCGTCGCCGGATGCTCGGCCACGATCCGCGCCGTGGCCCCGGCGCCGTCCAGGTTCGGCATCCTCAGGTCCATCAGGACGACGTCGGGCGCCAGCGCCGCCACCTGGGCCAGCGCCTCCAGGCCGTCCGCAGCCTCGCCGACCACCTCCAGGTCGTCCTCGATCGCCAGCATGCCGACCAGGCCCGAACGGACCACGGGGTGGTCGTCGACCACCAGCACCCGGATGCTCATGCCGCACCGGCCGAACCGAGCGGCACCCGTACCACGACCGTGGTTCCGCGACCGGGCGCGGTGGCGACCTCGACCTGACCCCCGACGTCCCGGACCCGCCCGCGCATGCCGGCCAGACCGAACCCCTCGGTGGCCGCGACGGCCGAGAACCCGACCCCGTCGTCCGCGACCTCCACCTGCGCCCCGGAGGCGTCGGCGGCCAGCCGGATGCTCACCCGTCGCGCGTCGGCGTGACGGCGGACGTTGGTGAGCGCCTCCTGCACCGCCCGCAGCAGCACCACCTCCTGGTCCCGCCCCAGCCCGGGCAGGTCCGCGTCGGCCTGAACCTCGACCTCCAGGTGGGTCTGGTGCTCGAACCGCTCGGCCAGCCGGCCCAACGCCGCGGCCAGCGTGGATCCCTCCAGGTCGACCGGGCTGAACGCCGCCACCAGAGCCCTGGCCTCGGCCAGGTTCTCCCGAGCCACCGCCTCGATCGCCTCCAGCCTCGCCGTCGGGGCGGCGGGCTGACGCGACTGTTCGGCCTGCGCGGTCTGGGCCAGCATGACGATGCTGGTGAACCCCTGGGCCAGGGTGTCGTGGATCTCGCGGGCCATCCGCTCCCGCTCGGCCATCACCCCACGGTCGTGGTGGGAGGCGGCCAGCTGGCTGCGGGTCTGCTCCAGTTGGTCGATCAGCTCGGCCCGGCGCTCGCTCTCCTCGACCAGCCGGGAGATCCAGAACCCGAGCATCACGCTGAACGCCATGCTGACCACCATCTGCGGCACGGCCTCGCGGAACACCTCCTCGGTCCACCCCGCGCTGCTGCCGAAGCCGACCACCGCCGACAGGGTCAGTGCGACGTTGGCGAACACCCCCCAGCGCAGGGTCGGGGTGAACAGCCAGGTCTGCGGGTACACGATGAACAGCAGCATCGACAGGTACGGGTTGACCGCGCAGGCCGCCCCGACCACGAGCACGGCGACTACCAGATAGCCCCAGGCCCACCGAGTGCGGTAGCGCCCACCCGCCCGCAGCAGGGTCGGCAAGTAGGCGACCGCGAGTGTCACCAGGAGCGCGGTGGCCTGCCACCGCTGCTGCGGCTCGAGGTTGCGACTGGTCAGCACGAAGATCTCGGCCAGGCCGGCGGTCAGCCAGAAGGCGATGTGCCAGCCGACCAGCGTGCGGGTGAGCACGTCCCGGTCCGTCGTCGTCCGGCTGCTGCTGGGGCTGTTCACGGTGTCCATGCTGGCGGATCAGCCTGCGTCCCGCCGCATCCAGCGGAAGGTGCGCAGGCACAGCAGCAGGCCCACCACGGTCCAGGCGCCGAGCACGGCGAACCCGGTGCCCAGTTGCCAGGAACCCCCGACCTCCGCCGCCTCCATCATCGGCGGCAGGAAGATCGAGCGCATGCCCTGGGCCATCCACTTCAGCGGGAAGACCTCGGCCACCGTGCGCATCCAGGCGGGCAGGTCGCTGTAGACGAAGTACACCCCGGAGATGAACATCAGCACGATCACCACCGGGCTGACCACGGCGGCGGCGCTCTTGCCCGAGCGGGGCAACGAGGAGAAGGCGATCCCGAGCACGGTGCCGGACGCCGTCCCGGCCAGGAAGATGGCCGCGAACCGCAGCCACAGCTCGCCGGTCGCGGGGAGGTCGAGGTCGAAGACCAGGACGCCGACGGCCAGCAGGATCACCGTCTGAGCGAGTGCGGTCACCAGCACCAGCCCGATCTTGCCGAGGAAGTATGCCAGCGGGGGCATCGGGGTGCCGCGCAACCGCTTGAGTGTGCCGTCGTCCCGCTCCATGGCGATCGAGATCGCCAGGGTCTGGAAGCTCGACATCACCACCCCCGCCGCGATCATGCCGGCGGTGAAGTACTGGGTGAACGAGACCCCCGGCCCCACGTCACCGGAGAACACCGCGCCGAAGATCAGCAGCATGATGATCGGGAACGCGAAGGTGAACACCACGCTGTCGCGCTCGCGGAAGAACTGGCGCAGTTCGATTCCGGCGCGAGCAAGCCCGAGCTTCATCGCAGGTCCATCCCTTCGGAGATCATCGACAGGTAGGTGTCCTCGAGCGTGGGCCGCAGAACCTGCAGGCCTGCCACCTCGCCGCCGCAGCGGGTGGCGAGCTCAGCGACCGTGGCGGTGGGGGTGTCGGTGGAGAGCTCGTGCGGACCGTCGGCATCCGTCCAGAGCACCCTCGCCTGCCGGCCGTTGCGCCCGCCCAGGTTCGCCGGGGTGTCCACCGCCATCAGCCGTCCGGCGCTGATCACCCCGACCCGGTCGGCCAGCTGCTCCGCCTCGTCGAGGTAGTGCGTGGTGAGCAGGATCGTGGTGCCGTCCTGGCGCAGGTCACGCACCAGATCCCAGAAGGCGCGCCGGGCCTGCGGGTCGAACCCGGTGGTCGGCTCGTCGAGGAAGAGCAGGTCAGGGTCGCCGACGATGCCCAGGGCGACGTCGAGCCGGCGGCGCTGCCCACCCGACAGCGCCCGCAGCCGCGCCGTGCGGCGTTCCTGCAGACCCACGGCGTCGATCACCTGGTCGGGGTCGCGCGGTGCCGGGTAGTAGCGCGCGAAGTGGCGCACCATCTCCTCGACGGTCAGCTCGGCGGCCTCGGCAGAGGTCTGCAGCACGATGCCCAACCGGGAGCGCCAGGCTCGGCCGGCGGTGGCAGGGTCCTGCCCGAGGACGGCGACCTCACCACCGTCACGGTGCCGGTAGCCCTCCAGGATCTCCACCGTGGTGGTCTTTCCGGCGCCGTTGGGGCCGAGCAGGGCGAAGACCTCGCCGGTGGCGATGTCCAGATCGAGGCCGTCGACGGCCGCGGTACCGGCGTAGTTCTTGACCAGTCCGCGAATCCTGACGGCGACCTCGGCAGTCGTCGATGTCGTCATGCCCCCAGCCTCGCCGGATCCCGCCCGCGGCGCACCTGACCAGCCGATGGGTCGCAGGTCCACCACCCGGTGGACCCCGGGTCATCCCTGCCTGGCGCCGCCTCTCGACACCCGCGTGCATGTCTAGCCCGTCGTCCGTTGTGCACTCCCTGGCGGTATTCCGCGGGGATTCCGCCAGGAAACGCACAACGACAGCGCCTATCAGGCGGCGCTGACGATGTTCAGCGCCGCCATCGCGGGCGGAGTGATCGCCTCTATCCGCGAGGCGATCCGGGCATCGCGTGGCGTCCGCGGGGCCAGCGCCACCCGAGGGGGTCTGCTGCCGCTGAGCTGAGCACCGAGAGTCGAGTAACTGCTTCCATCTCACGGACGTGGGAGCAGTTACTCGACTCTCGCGGAGGGCGGGGGTGTGGGGGTGGGCGTGGGGTGGTGCCGCCGCTTCCGCTGATCGTCAGACCAGCGCGGTCGCCGGGTCCTCCAGCACAGCGGCGGTGTCGGCGAGCACCCTGCTGCCTAGGTCGCCGTCCACCACCCGGTGATCGAAGCTGAGGGCGAGCGTGGTCACCCATCGGGCCCTGACCTTGCCCTTGACCACCCACGGACGGCGGGCCACCTGACCGAGGGCCAGGATCGCCGACTGGCCAGGATTGATGATCGGCGTTCCGCCGTCGACCCCGAACACCCCGACGTTGGTGATCGTGATGGTTCCTCCGGCCATCTGGGCGGGCTGGGTGCGCCCCGCCCGCGCGGTCTCGGCGAGAGCGGTGATCGCCTCAGCCAGCTCGACCAGGCCCATCCGTTCGGCGTCACGGATCACGGGGACCATCAGCCCGCGCGGGGTCGCCGCGGCGATGCCCAGGTTCACGTAGTGCTTGGTGACGATCTCCCCGGCCGCATCGTCGTAGCTGGCGTTGATGCCCGGGTTGCGCCGGACGGCCACCAGCAGCGCCTGCGCCACCGCCGTCAGCGGAGACAGCTTCACTCCCTGGTAGCGCCGGTCGCGGCGCAGTCGCTCGAGCAGCTTCATGGTGCGGGTGACGTCGACCTGGACCCACTCAGTGACGTGCGGCGCCCCGAAGGCACTGGCCACCATGGCTTCTGCGGTCAGCTTGCGCACCCCCCTCACCGCGGTCCGCGTCTCCCGGGCCCGGTCGAGCTCCAGCGGCGCGGCCGTCGCGACCTTGGGAGCCACCGCGCCGGCCGCCGCCTCGACGTCGTGGCGGGTGACCACGCCGTCGGGCCCGGTGGGGGCGACCAGGTGCAGGTCCACCCCGAGATCCCGGGCCAGCTTGCGCACCGGCGGCTTGGCCAAGGCACGCTGCGCCGGCATCACCGCGGCGATCGCGGCCGGTGCGGGGACCGCCGCCGGTGCGGGGACCGCGACCGGCGCGGGCACCGACTGCGGCGCGGGAGGGCTGGACGACGCTGCGGGGCGTCGGGCCCGGCGCACCGCTCCCGTGGTGCGCGGTCCGTAGCCGACCAGGACCGGCGTCCGTTCCGGCCGTGCCGCAACGGCTTCGGCTGCCTCCTCGATGGCCACCGTGATGATCGGAGTGCCCACCGGCACGGTCACGCCCTCGGCCACCAGCAGCTCGGCGACGACTCCGGCGAACGGGCAGGGCAGCTCCACCAACGACTTGGCCGTCTCGATCTCGACGATCACGTCGTTCACCGCGACCGAGTCCCCGGGCTTGACCCTCCAGGTGATGATCTCGGCCTCGGTGAGACCCTCACCGGCATCGGGAAGGCGAAATTCCTTCACTGTCACAACGGGTCCCATCGTTCAGAAGGCAAGGGCGCGGTCGACGGCGTCCAGCAGCCGGTCGAGGTCGGGCAGGTAGTCCTCCTCGTACCGGGACGCCGGGTAGGGCGTGTGGTAGCCACCGACGCGCAGCACCGGAGCCTCCAGGTGGAAGAAGCAGGCCTCGCTGATCCGGGCGGCGATCTCGGCCCCCATGCCCAGGAAGGTCGTCGCCTCGTGCACCACCACCAGCCGGCCGGTCTTCTGCACCGAGGCGATCAGGGTGGGCATGTCCAGCGGCGACAGCGTGCGCAGGTCGACCACCTCCAGCGAGACGCCGTCCGCGGCGGCTGCCGTTGCGGCGTCCAGCGCGGTGCGCACCATCGGTCCGTAGGCGGCCACGGTGACCTGGCGGTCACCGCTCGAGGGGTGCACCACCCGGGCCTCGTGCAGGGGCGGAGGTGGGCCGTCGACAGAGACCGGACCCTTCTCCCAGTAGCGGCGCTTCGGCTCGAACAGCATCACCGGGTCGTCGCTGGCGATCGCCTGCTGGATCATCCAGTAGGCGTCGTTCGGGGTGGAGCAGGCCACCACCCGCAGCCCCGCGGTGTGCGCGAAGTAGGCCTCGGGGCTCTCGCTGTGGTGCTCGACCGCGCCGATCCCGCCGCCGAACGGAACCCGGATCACCACCGGCAGCCGCACGGAACCTGCTGAGCGGTAGTGCATCTTGGCCAGCTGGGAGACGAGCTGGTCGAAGGCGGGGTAGATGAACCCGTCGAACTGGATCTCGCAGACCGGCCGGTAGCCGCGCATCGCCATGCCGATCGCGGTGCCGATGATGCCGGACTCGGCGAGCGGGGTGCCGAGCACCCGGTCCTCGCCGAAGTCCTTCTGCAGGCCCTCGGTGACCCGGAAGACGCCGCCGAGCGCGCCGACGTCCTCGCCCATGACGAGCACCTTGGGGTCGTCCTCCATGGCCCGGCGCAGGCCGGCGTTGATGCTGCGCGCGATCGTGAGCTCACCCATCAGGCACCCCCGGTGGTCTCGGCGGCGAAGGAGGCGTGGTAGTCGGAGAACCAGGCCCGCTCCTCCTCGATCTGCGCGTGCGGGTCGACGTAGACGTGGTCGAACAGGGTCACCGGTTCGGGATCGGGAATGGCCAGGCAGTCCGCACGCACCTGCGCCCCAAGCGCGTCGGACTCGGCGTTCACCTCGGCCAGGAAGGCCTCGTCCCCAGCGCCGCTGCTGAGGATGTAGGCCGCCAGGCGCGCGATCGGGTCACGCTCCTTCCACTCCTCGACCTCGCTCGCCGTGCGGTAGCGGGTGGGGTCGTCGGAGGTGGTGTGCGGACCCATCCGGTAGGTG
This sequence comes from uncultured Actinomycetota bacterium, assembly GCA_963710915.1. Classification (GTDB taxonomy): domain Bacteria; phylum Actinomycetota; class Actinomycetes; order Actinomycetales; family Kineosporiaceae; genus JADJPO01. Next base: position 99,926 of record CAVQCD010000005.1, read on the forward strand.
TAGGCCTCGATCAGGGTCGGCCCGTCGCCGCGGCGGGCACGGTCGAGGGCGACCTGGGTCACCGCGTACACGGCAAGGACGTCGTTGCCGTCGACCCGAACCCCGGGGAAGCCGAAGCCGGAGGCCCTGCGGTACAACGGGATCCGGGTCTGGCGCAGGTTGGGCTCGGAGATCGCCCACTGGTTGTTCTGGCAGAAGAAGACGATCGGCGCGTTGAAGGCCGCGCCGAAGACGAAGGCCTCGCTGACGTCGCCCTGCGAGGTGGCGCCGTCCCCGAAGTAGGCGATCACCGCGGTGTCCCGCGCCGGGTCGCCGGTGCCGACGTGCCCGTCGCGCTGAACGCCCATCGCGTACCCGGCCGCGTGCAGCGCCTGGGTGCCGATCACGATCGAGTACAGGTACACGTTGTGCTCGCTGGGCACCCAGCCGCCGAGGGTGGCACCGCGGAACATCGAGAGCACCTGGCGCGGGGCCACACCGCGGCACCAGGTGACGCCGTGCTCGCGGTAGCTGGGGAACGCCACGTCCTGGGGGGCCAGAGCCCGGGCCGAGCCGACCTGCGCCGCCTCCTGGCCGAGGCTGGGGACCCACAGCCCGAGTTCACCCTGACGCTGCAGGGCGGTGGCCTCGGTATCGAATCTGCGCAGCAGCACCAGGTCCCGGTAGAACCCGAGAAGGGTGGGGGCGTCCACATCGAGGGGGTAGACGGGGTGCTGGATCCGCCCACCGTCGGGGGTGAGCAGCTGGACGAACTCTGACGGGTCGTCTCCAGGTGGCACGGGGTACGTCACATCGCGCTCCTTCGTCGGCCGTGGACGGGATCGCCGCCGCGGCAGGTCAGGGATTGCGCCCGGCCTCCGGGTGAGGTGACCGAGCGCACGGCGCCGCACGCATGTCGCAGCGTGTGGACAAGATACCCAGACCAGGGCCGTTCGCAGAAGGAGCCGGACGAACGGCTTCTCAGCCCCCGACCGTGCCGCGGCGCCACGTGGTCGCCGGGGCGCGCTGCGCGCGCGGTGGCCGCGGCGACCGCGGCGCTGCGGTGGGATCGATCACCCGGACGGCGACCAGACGATTCGTGCTCGTCCGCTCGACCACGACCGTGTACGAGGGCTGGGCCACCCGGGCGGCCACCGGGTGGACGGCGTCGAAGCGTGAGCCGGTCGGCTCCGTTGCCGCACGGGGCGGGGTGGCGGGCGGGGTGGCGGGCGCGCTCCGGCGCGGAACGGTCGGCGCGATGCGCTGCGCCGTCGTCCGCCGGTCGTCGTCCGCCGGCGCCGGAGGTGCGCGCCCGGCGGATCGGGTCCTGAGCCACGCTCGCCGCCTGCGGATCCGGCAGTGCCACCTCGATCGGGGGTGGAGCGGTTGCCGCCGTGGCGACCGGCTCGGCCGCCGTCCCGCCGTTCAGCCGCGTGGCCAGGCCGGCCGGGTTCGGGGCGATGATGCCGCCGGCCATCGCCATGCCGACGACCGAACCGGCACCGAGGACGGACGCCGCAAGAGTGGGCAGCGCCAGGCTTGAGCGCTGAATGCGTGACATGTGACTACTCTACGCACTTGGTTGACTACTTACCGGCAGACTCTTGAGTGCTGCCGACGGGGATGCACCGCTGGTTGAGGGAGTCGGCAGCAGGGTGGCCGGAAGGTAGCCGACCACCGCACCGCTGTAGCGAGCACCCACCTGGCGCCACTCGGTTCCGGTTAGGCGCATGACCGCGACGTCGGCGGGGCCGAAGAACTTCGGCGGCTGCCCGTCGACCCTGGCCTCCTTGAACGAGATCACCACCGTGTCGGTGCCGAGCAGTTCGGTGCGCGAGGGGTCGACGGTCAACGCCAGCAGGGCCGCCTTCTGCTCCTTGGTGGCCTCCCGGTAGCCGGTGGTCTCCGAGCTCATGCACGTGGCCCGGTCCTTCCACATGCCGTCCTTGCCGATGCCGTCGTAGCTGTCGCACACCGCGGCGATGTCCCCCCGAGCCCAGGCGGAGTTGCCCGCCTGCCAGGCCGCGACGGCGTCCACACGGATGTCGTGAGCCGTTCGGCCGGTGACCACCCAGGCGATCAGGCCACCGGCCAGGGCGAGCACCCCGAGACCGAGGACCAGCGGCACCCACTTCGCGCCGGACGGCGCGCGGACCGGCTCGATCGACCGTCTCGGAGTGATCTCCGGTGCGCTGGCCGGCAGCAGGACGGGATCGGGCACCGGTGGGACCGGGGGTGGCGGGGGCGATGGGCGCGCCACCGGCTTCGAGGCGGGTATCGGCGCCGGTTCCGGCTCCGGTGCGGGTTCTGGTGCGGGTTCCGGTTCGGGCTTCGGTTCCGGTTCGGGCTTCGGTTCCGGTGCGGGCTTCGGCGTGGGCTTGGGTGTCGGTGCGGGCGTGGGCTTCGGCGTGGGCTTGGGTGTCGGTGCGGGCTTGGGCTTCGGCGTGGGCTTGGGTGTCGGTGCGGGCTTGGGCTTCGGTGCGGGCTTGGGTGTCGGTGCGGGCTTGGGTGTCGGCGTCGGTGTGGACGCGGGCGCAGGTGCGGGTGCGGCCGAGGGCTTCGCCGCCGCCGACGCTTCCTTCTCGTACCAGGCCTTCGGCCGCGCCGCGGCGGCGCTCGCCCGCTGCTCACGCGGGACGGCGGTCCCACACTCGACGCAGAACAGGGCCGAGGCACTGAGCGCAGCACCGCAGCTGGCGCACGGACGCGCCTCGGTGCCGGTCGTCGTCATCGGCTCGGCTCCAGGGATCGGCTGGGGGAGATCGGGTGCCCGCTGTCCTTGCTTCCCCATGCCTGCGGGCATTCGCACAATAGCGACTGCCGACCGCTGCGACGTACGTGTGGCGGGGTGTGCCGTTCAGGCGTTGCTCACGCTCCCCACGACGGGCTCCTCCCCTACCAGCCGCTGCGCGTGCCGTACGGCGGCGTGTGCGCCGCCTCGATCCGGTCGTACCCGGCCGATGCCACCACCAGGTCCTGCCAGGCCTCGCCGCACCCCTTGAAGAAGCGGGGCCGATCCTCAGGCAGGTTGAGGTGCCCCTTGACCAACTGGGAGATGTCGCCGGTGATGATCTCCGGGCCGCACTCGCCGTCCCGGATCGGGATCAGCACGTCGCCTGCCTCGCGCAGTGCGGTCTCCCGGCTCTCCACGATCACGCTCGAGCGCAGCACCACCTCGGAGTCGACCTCGCGGGCGTCCGGTTCGTGGCTGCCCACCGCGACCACCACCGCACGGTCGCCCACCCACCGCCCGTCGAACACCGGCCAGCGGGCCGTGGTCGCGCAGACCACGACGTCCGCCGCCCGGATCGGCTCCTCCAGCCCATCGGCCAGGTCGGCGCCGGCCACGATCTGCACGGTCAGTCCTCGCTCGGCCGCCCACTGCGCCATCGTCTCGGCCCTGCCCCGGTCGCGTCCGACCACGGTCAGATGTGAGACCGGGCGCACCGCCTGCACCGCCTCGATGTGGCCGTATCCCTGCGGGCCGGTGCCGATCACCACCAGCCGGACGGCGCCGCTCACCGCCAGCCGGCGGACGGCGACCGCGGACGTCGCGGGGGTACGCAGCGAGGTGAGCGCCACGCCGTCCACCAGCGCCACCGGAGTCAGGCTCACGCCGTCCATCAGGACGTAGACGCCCTGGATCCGCGGGCGGCCGATGGCCGGGTTGTCCGGAGCGATGCTGACCAGCTTGACCCCGACGAACCGCGACGTCGCGGCCGGCATCATCAGCACCTGACCGGCCTGGGTGAGCACGGTCGTGCGGGCCGGGGTGACCCCGGGCGCCGAGCCGTCGTAGAGGGCGGCCTCCAGGGCCACGATGGCGGCGGTCATGGGTACCAGGGCGCGCAGGCGCGCATCGTCCAGCAGCGGCAGGTCGGTCAAGCTGGCCGCGGGGTTGCTCGTCACCTGCGAAGCGTCGCGCCCGAACGTCGTCCCGTCCAGCGGTCTGCCGAAGAATGCCCCCGCCGGTCCCGTTCCCGGAGCCGTGCGGCGGCCCTGCGCCGGTCAGCCCGGGAACGCCGCGCGGACGGCGAGCAAGCGCCGGGTGTCGTCGGCACGGTCGAGCAGCACCCGGCGCAAGGCCGGGTCGAGGCCGGGCCGGGAGGCCAGGACCTCCGCCCGGTCCACCACGGTCTGGTCGACGGCTGTGGCCGGGAAGAACGCCCCGGCGGCCTCCGCCAGCGCCCAGCCGGAGCGGATCCCGGCCGTTGCGGGGAGCTCGTCGAAGTAGCGCTCCACGTACGGCCCGGTGAGGGCCTCCTGGCCGAGCTGGAACATTCCGGCACCGGCGGCGTCGAGCTGGTAGTTCGGCACCTCGACCTCGCCGGTGAACCGCTGCCACGCCCAGGCCTTGGCCGCTGCGTCGGGCAGGGCAGCCAGGCACGCGGCGAGTTCCACCTCGGACCGAGCGGTCGGCTCCGCCGTGTAGTGCTGGTCCAGCTCGGCCCGGTCGACGGCACCGAGGCCGGCGAGCCGGCGCAGCACCCGCCAACGCAGCTCGAGATCGAGCTGGACGCCGTCCGGCAGGTCGCTGCCGACCAGCCACCGCCGGAGGGTGTCGACGTCGGCGTGGGAAGCCACGAAGGCCTCCGCCGCCGCCAGCTGCACGGCTGAGCCCGCTGCCGCGGAGGCCAGCCGGGCTGCCGCCGCCCGGTGCACGACGGCCACGGCACCCAGCGGATCGGTGGTGGCCGGGGCCAGGGTGGTCAGGGCCCAGCTGCACACCCGGCTCACCCCGCTGTCGGAGTCCTCCACCGGCAGGGCTGCGGCGAGCACAGTCAGGACGGCGCTCGGGTCGACCGCCGCGATGTGCACCCCCGAGCGCAGCCCGTTCCAGACCGCCGCCCGCATCAGTGGTTCGTCCATCGCCGGGCAGCAGGCGGTGCAGAGCCTGCACGGTCAACGGGTCCGGTGCGGTCAGCGCCCAGGTCTGCTCGGCAGGGTCGATCACGACCGGCGCGGTGGCCCACTCCGCCGGGCTCACGCCGTCCGGCGCCGCCAGCGCCGTCCGCCGCTCGACCAGGTGTACCGGGGCGCGCCGCCAGACCGCGCCGTCATGGACGGCGACCTCGAGTGCATGATCACGGGGGCGGGCTGTCCCGCCGGCGGCTCCAGCACGAGGGCGGCTGCAGAACGGTCCAGGGTGATCCGGTCCACGCCCGCGGTGCGCAGCCAGCTCGACGTCCACCCCGCCAGGTCTGCCGCCCCGGCCCGCTCCCAGGCGGCGAACAGGTCGCCCATCGTCGCGTTCGCGAACCGGTGCCGGGTGAAGTGGTCGCGGACCCCGGCGAAGAAGACCTCGTCGCCCACCCGCGAGGCCAGCTGCTTCAGCAGCGCCGCCCCCTTGGTGTAGGAGATGCCGTCGAAGTTCGACAGCGCGGCGGCGGCGTCCGTGCCGCGCCGTTGCCGGCCACCGGGTGGGTGGAGGGACGCTGGTCGGCGATCAGCCCCCAGTGCCTTGCGGACGATGCCGAAGTCAGCACCCAGGCGTCGTCGAACTCGGTGACCTCGGCGGTCACCCGGTTGCCCATGTACTCGGCGAAGGACTCGTTGAGCCACAGGTCGTCCCACCAGCGCGAGGGTGACCAGGTCGCCGAACCACTGGTGGGCCATCTCGTGCGCGATGGTGATCGCTCGCGTGGTCCGGCGCGACCGGATCACCCGGCGGGCGGAAGACGAACTGGTCGCGGAAGGTGACGCAGCCCGGGTTCTCCATCGCCCCGGCGTTGAACTCGGGCACGAACGCCTGGTGGTAGTCGCCGAAGGGGTAGGCGGATGCCGAACAGCCGGTGGTAGCTCGTCGAAGCACTGGCGGGTCACCGTGAACAGCTCGTCGGCATCGCGGTCGAGATCGGCCGCCAGCGACCGCCGGGCGGACAGGCCGAGCCGGATACCGGCGCCGTCGGCTCGTGGTGTCGCGCAGCACGTGGTACGGCCCGGCCACCAGGGTGACGAAGTAGGTCGACAGCGGCGGCGTCTCCGCGAAGACCCACCGGCCCGGCTCGACCTGCTCCGCCGGGGCGTTGCCGATCACCACCCAGTCGAGGCGGGGCCGTCACGGTGAGCTGGTAGGGCGCCTTCAGGTCGGGCTGGTCGAAGCAGGCGAAGATGCGTCGGACCGGCGTCCAGGAAGGACATCGCGTAGGGTAGGGCAGCCCGTCGGCCGGGTCGACCGCGCGGTGCAGCCCCTCGCCGTCCGCTGCGGTAGCCCATCACCGCCTCGACCGCCAGCTCGTTCTCGCCGGCCTCGGGGTGCAGCGGGAAGCGGGCGTCGCGCAGCGCCTCGACGTCCAGGCTCGCACCGTTCAGGCGGACGGCGCGCAGCGCCTTCGGGGCGACGTCCACGAAGGTCGGGAGCCCGTCGGAGTCGAACCGGATGACACTGCGTGAGACAAACGTGGTGGTGTCACCGGTCAGATCGAGGTCGACCCGGCAGTTGCGCACAGTGATCCTCTGCGCGCGCTCCCGCGCCTCGACCTCCCGCAGACTCGCCACCCGCCCGATCCTAGAACCTGCTCAGGCTCCGCGGGTGTACACGTAGGCGCCCGAAATGCGGCGTCCACGTATACACCCACGGAGCATGAGCAGGTTGGTTACGGGGCGTGGGCCTGTCTTTGGCGCAGGTGGTCAGGGGCATCTCACATGCGAGATACGGTGGCCACCATGTCGCAGACTCAGCTGGCCCGGATCGGCACCCTGATCCGGGGGGCACGGACGCATCGCGGCCTCACCCAGACCCAGCTGGCCGATGCCCTGGGCACCAGCCAGAGCGCGGTGCACCGGATCGAGGCCGGTCAGCAGAACCTGACCGTGGAGATGATCGCGAGGATCGGCGAGGCGCTCGACTCCGAGCTCATCCAGGTGGGCGGTGGCCCGGTTCACCTGCGTGTGCACGGACCGACCAAGCTGGCCGGGGCCATCGACGTGAAGTCGTCGAAGAACGCCGGAGTGGTGCTGCTCTGCGCAGCCCTGCTCAACCGCGGGCGGACCACCCTGCGCCGGGTGGCCCGGATCGAGGAGGTCAACCGCCTGCTCGAGGTGCTGGAGAGCCTCGGGGTGCGCAGCCGCTGGCTGAACGAGGACGGCGACCTCGAGCTCGTGCCGACGGGCTCGATCGACATCACCGCGATCAACGCCGATGCGGCGCGGCGCACCAGGTCGGTGATCATGCTTCTCGGCCCGCTGCTGCACATCGTGGACACCTTCGACCTGCCCTATGCCGGGGGCTGCCAGCTGGGCCTGCGCACGGTCGAGCCGCACCTGGTGGCGCTTCGGCCGTTCGGGCTCACCGTCACCGCGGCGGACGGCGTCTACCAGTGCGTCGTCGACCGCCGGGTCAGCCCGCACCGGCCGATCGTGCTCACCGAGCGCGGGGACACGGTGACCGAGAACGCCCTGCTCGCGGCCGCCCTGCATGACGGCGAGACGGTGATCCGCAACGCCAGTTCCAACTACATGGTGCAGGACCTCTGTTTCTTCCTGCAGTCCCTCGGAGTCACGGTCGAGGGCATCGGCACCACCACGCTTCGCGTGCGCGGGCGCACGTCGATCGACGTCGACGTCGACTACGCCCCGTCGGAGGATCCGATCGAGGCGATGTCGTTGCTGGCCGCGGCGATCGTCACCGACTCGGAGATCACCATCCGCCGGGTGCCGATCGAGTTCATGGAGATCGAGCTCGCCGTGCTCGAGGGCATGGGCCTGGACTACGAGCGCAGCGAGGAGTACCTGGCCGCCAACGGCCGCACCCGCCTGGTCGACCTGACCACCCGGAAGTCGGTGCTGCATGCGCCGATCGACAAGATCCACCCGATGCCCTTCCCGGGGCTGAACATCGACAACCTGCCGTTCTTCGCGGTGATCGCTGCGTCGGCCACAGGGCAGACCCTGATCCATGACTGGGTCTACGAGAACCGGGCGATCTACCTGACCGAGCTGAACCGCCTCGGCGCCTCGGTGACCCTGATGGACCCGCACCGGGTGATGATCGAGGGACCCACCCGCTGGTCGGGCACCGAGGTGGTCTGCCCGCCTGCGCTGCGCCCCGCGGTGGTCATCCTGCTGGCCATGCTGGCGGCCAAGGGCACCTCGGTACTGCGCTCGGTATACGTGATCAACCGTGGCTACGAGGACCTGGCCCAGCGCCTCAACGCCCTCGGCGCCGACATCGAGGTCTTCCGCGACGGCTTGTGACCGGCGTCGGCCCACGTCGATCGACGTCACACACGAACGTCGAACGACGTCGTCGCCGCCACCCGCCCGGCGATCTGGAGTTCGACGCGGTGGGTGCCTGCCCGGTAGGTCCGTGTGGACGCCTGCTGGACGAGCCGCCGTTTCGTGAGGGTGCGCCGTTCGCCCGGTCCGAGGTCGATCGTCGTCCACTTGAACACCTTCGGCGACGTCGCGCCCGATGCGTTGACGTGATGAACGACGAAGTCGACCACGAGCCGCTGCGGTGCGCTCGACGCAGACCCCACCTCGGCGGTCAGCGCGATGTGGGTGCCCAGGTCGACGAGCGACGGTGACACGTCGAACCGTTCCACCACCACGTGCGCATCGGTCGTGAAGCCCAGCACCTCGAGGGCGCTCGGCTCGCCGCGCTTGACCAAGGTGCGCAGGGCGTGGGCGACCATGCGCCGATCCGTCGCCGGCTCGTCGACCCAGGCGGCGAGCGTCTCCACGACCAGCTGCGGATGGGTCTTCGCGATGTCGTTGAGGTGGTTGGCCACCGACCGACGCACGGTCTCGGACGGGTCGTGACGGAGGCGGTGCAGGACGGCCAGGCCGGGGAGCGGGTCGTCGAGCAGACGCTGCACTCCGGCTCCCCACGGGAGTCGTGGACGCATGCCCTCCGACGGCAGGCGGCGGACACGTTCGTCGTCGTGCTCGGTGAACGCGAGCAGGCGGGCGTACGTCTCGTCGAAGTGGTCGCGCAAGAACGGGCGGACGGCGAACTCGCAACTCATCCGCTGGGTGACGTGCTCGATCGCGTCGAGCGCGTCGGCCGGACACGACAGCCCGAACAGCTCGACGACCGTCGCCAACGGCCACGCCGCCCAGCCGCCGACCGGCGGCTCGGCGCGGGCGACGTCGACCAGACACGCCATCGACGCTGCAGGGTCGCGTTCGCCGAGCGCCCGCCACAGCTCGCGGGCGATCAGCTCCATCCGGGCCTTCAGCTCGAGGCCGTCGAGCTGCGGGGTGGTCCGTTGCGTGAAGCCCTGCGCGTCGAAGCGCTCGTCGACCGCGGCGAAGCGGCGGGCCAGTTCGTCGACGACGGTGGCATCGACCGAGTCCTTGAGCGCAGCGGGCATGTCACGGAGCGCTCCGTTCAGGGGTGGGGGGACAGGGTGATGGTGCGGGTGGAGGCGTAGAAGTCCAGTGCGGCCAGACCCTGCTCCCGCTGGCCGTAGCTGGAGTCGCGCTCACCGCCGAACGGCGCCCAGAAGTCGACCCCGGTGGTCGGTGCGTTCACCTTCACCAACCCGGTCTGAACCCCTTGCGCCACAGCGAGAACAGCCGCGAGGTCGCGCCCGTGCACACTGGTCACCAGCCCGTAGCGGACGGCCTCGGCCAGCCGCACCGCCTGCGCCACATCGGCCGCCGGCAGGACGACGGCGAGCGGACCGAACGTCTCCTCCTGCGCCACCGGATGGTCGGCCGCGACGCCGTCCAGCAGGGTCGGGGTGACGAACCAGCCGTCCCCCTCGACGGCCGAGCCGCCGGCGAGCACCCGCGCGCCCGAGGCGGTCGCCGCCGCCGCGGCGTCCAGCACCTTGTCCCGGGCCACTTCGGTGATCACCGGGCCGACCGCCACCCCGGACGCCGACGGGTCGCCCGGCTCGAGCGCCCGCACCGCAGCGGTCAACGCCTCGGTCACCTCGGCCACCCGCGCGGCGTCGCCGACCACCACCACCCGGCGGGTGGCAGTGCACTTCTGGCCGGCGAACCCCATCGCCGCACCGGCGATCATCGCGGCGGCTGCGGTCGGGTCGGCGTCGGCCAGCACGATCGCGGCGTTCTGCCCGCCCATCTCCGCCTGCACCGGAATACCCCGCTGGGTGGCGGTCACCGCCACCGCACGCCCGACCGCGGCCGAGCCGGTGAAGCTGACCACGTCGGCTGCTTCCACCAGAGCGGCGCCGGCCCGCGGGCCGCCCACCACCACCTGGAACAGGTCGGCCGGCAGGGCATCGGCGAACAGCTCCGCCATCCAGAGCGCGCAGCCGACGGCGTCCGGAGAGGGCTTGAGCAGCACCGCGTTCCCTGCGGCCAGCGCCGGCGCCGCCTTCCACAACGGGATGGCCAGCGGGAAGTTCCAGGGCGTGATCAACCCCGCCACCCCGTGCGGACGACGCTCGGTGAGCAGCAAGCCGGGCAGGCTGGGCGGCAGCACGCTGCCCAGCGGGGCGTAGACGGCCTGGGCGTAGTAGTCCAGGATCGCCACCGCCCGGGCCACCTCGCCGGCGGCCTCACCGGCCGGCTTGCCGACCTCGTCGACGATCAGCTGCGCCGCCTCGGCGGCCTTGGCCCGCAATGCGTTCGCCGCTGCAGTGAGGGACGCTGCCCGAGTCGGCGCCGTGCCGGCCCACCACGCGCGCTGGGCGGCGCGGGCCCGCCCGGCGGCGGCGACGACGTCCTGCGGGGTGCTGACCTTCGCCTCGGCCACCACGTGGGCCGGCTGCTGGGGCGAGAGCGAGCGGACGACGTCCTCGTCGTGGGTGGTCACCGGTGTCCTTTCGAGAGCTGCTGCGGGTCAGTGCGGAGAAGGTGCCGTGAACGACGGCTCGGGCCAGGGTGTGGAAGGCCAGGTTGAACGAGACCACGGCCGGGCTGGCCGTGCCGTCCACGGGCAGGGCCTCGACGTCGACGGCGTGCACCACGAAGTAGTAGCGGTGCGGGACGTCGCCGGGCGGCGGGGCACATCCGTCGTAGCGGGCATTGCCGAAGTCGTTGCGCACGTGGAAGCCGCCCTCGGGCACCTGGTCGTCGTCGGCGCCGGCCCCGGCGTCCAGCGAGGTGATGCCGGCCGGCAGGTTGACCACCACCCAATGCCAGAAGCCGGACGGCGTGGGAGCGTCGGGGTCGAAACAGGTGACGCAGTAGGACCTGGTCCCCTCCGGGGCGCCCGACCAGGCAAGGGCCGGCGAGACGTTGGCGCCACCGGCGGAGTCGTGCACGAATCGCAGGTCCATCGGAGCGCCCTCGACCACATCACGGCTGGCGAGGGTGAACGAGCCCACCGCGGGCAGCAGCTCGTAGGGGTTGGGTGAGGTCGGGCGGTCAAGACTCATCGCGGGCTCCTCCCGGGTCGAAGACGACGTGACGCTACAGCTCGAAGCCTTCCGGGAACGGGTCGGTCGGGTCCAGGTGGTACTGAGCGGTGCCGGTCACCCAGGCCCGGCCGGTGATCGTCGGCACGATCCCGGGCAGTGCCGCCGGGCCCTCACCCACGGTCGTCTCGGCGACGGCGCGGCCGACGAAGTGGGTGCCGATGAACGACTCGTTGACGAAATCGGTGTCCAGGGCCAGCTCCCCGCGGGCGTGCAGCTGGGCCACCCGGGCACTGGTGCCGGTGCCGCACGGGCTGCGGTCGAACCAGCCGGGGTGGATGGCCATCGCGTGCCGGGAGTGCTGGGCGTTCGCCCCCGGCGCGAGGAACTGCACGTGGTGACAGACCGCGATCTCGGGATTGGTCGGGTGCACCGGACGGCGCTGGTCGTTGATCGCCGTCATCACGGCCAGGCCGGCGTCCAGGATCTGCTGCTTGTGGCTGCGCTCGAACGGGATCCCGAGGTCGGCCAGCGGCAGGATGGCGTAGAAGTTGCCACCGAAGGCCATGTCGTAGGTGACCTGGCCGAACCCGGGGACGTCGACGGTGGCGTCCTGCTCGAGCAGGAAGCTGGCGACGTTGGTCAGGGTGACGGCGCGGGCTGCGCCGTCCTCGACCCGGACGTCGGCGATCACCAGCCCGGCCGGGGTGTCCAGGCGGATGGTGGTGACCGGCTCGGTGACCTCCACCATGCCGGTCTCGACCAGCACGGTGGCCACGCCCATGGTGCCGTGGCCGCACATCGGCAGGCAGCCGGAGACCTCGATGTAGAGCACGCCGTAGTCGGCGTCGGGCCGGGTCGGCGGCTGCAGGATGGCGCCGCTCATCGCCGAGTGGCCGCGCGGCTCGGTCATCAGGAAGCGGCGCAGGCCGTCCATATGGGCCATGAAGTGGCGGCGGCGGTCGAACATGGTGTCCCCCGGGATGACGCCGACACCGCCGGTGACGACTCGGGTGGGCATGCCCTCGGTGTGCGACTCGACGGTGTGGATGACCCGACTGGATCTCATGCCCGCCACCATCTCATTGCCGGCCACGAGTTAGCATCCGGCCCATGAGCAGGTACGGAGCGCAGTTCGGGCCGGACGTCACCTTCCTCGGCGTGGAGCGATGCGATCTCGACGATCCGGACTCCTACGCCGGAGCCGATGTGGTGATCCTGGGCGCCCCGTTCGACGGCGGCGCCTCCTACCGCGGCGGCGCCCGGTTCGGACCGCTGGCGATCCGGACGACCGATTACCTGCCGCACGACGGCTCACGCCCCTCGCTGGCGCTGCGCACCGACGGGTTGACCGACCTGCGGGTGCTGGACGCCGGCGACGTCGAGATGTCGCCGGGCGACATCGAGCGCTCGCTGGCCGCGGTCGAGGCGGCGGTGGAGAAGGTGGCCCGGGCCGGGGCCATCCCGGTGATCCTGGGCGGGGACCACTCGATCGCCTACCCCGACGCCAAGGGGGTGGCCAACGTGCTGGGCCACGGCCGGGTGTCGATGATCCACTTCGATGCCCACGCGGACACCGGTGACGTGGCGTTCGGCTCGCTCTGGGGACACGGGCAGCCGATGCGCCGGCTGATCGAGTCGGGAGCCCTGCGCGGTGACCGGTTCCTGCAGGTGGGACTGCGCGGGTACTGGCCCGAGCCGGCCACGCTCGGCTGGATGGCGCAGCAGAACATGCGCTCCTACGAGATGACCGAGATCGGCCACCGCGGTCTGGGCGCGTGCCTGACCGAGGCGTTCACGATCGCCACGGACGAGTGCGACGGCGTGTTCCTCTCGGTGGACATCGACGTCTGCGATCCCGGCCACGCGCCGGGCACCGGAACCCCCGAGCCGGGCGGGCTCTCCGCGCGAGAACTGCTGGACGCCGTCCGCCGGATCTGCCTGGAGCTGCCCGTGGTCGGGGTGGACGTCGTGGAGGTGTCGCCGCCGTACGACCACGCGGACATCACCGCGGCACTGGCCAACCGGGTGGTGCTGGAGGCGCTGTCGGCGATCGCCCGGCGACGCCGCGACGCCCGCGACGGCAGCCGTTGGGACCCCTCGTTGCCGCTTCTGGCCGATCGCGCGGAAGCCCCCAACCCGCCGTGATCATGCACTCCAGGTACAGGTCTCGTACCTGGATTGCATGATCACGGCGGATTGGGGTCAGGGCTTGCGGGCGACGCCGCACAGGGCCGGGGAGTAGCTCAGCGAGACCTCACCGCCGGGCTCGGGACGCCACTCGTTCAACGAGACCACGCCCGGCTCGACCAGGTCGAGCCCGGCGAAGAAGTCGGTGATCTCCGCCCGGGTGCGCCGCTTCATCGGCGTGGCGACCTTCTCGTTGTACTTCGACGTCGCCGCGTTGGCGATCCCGACCTCGTCGTCCCGCAACGGGTGGGACACCACGAGATAGCTGCCGGGGGCGAGCGCACCGACGAGTTCACGCACCAGGTCGTGGGCGTCGTCCACCAGGAACTGCAGGGTCATCAGCAGCAGCAGGCCGACCGGGCGGTCCAGGTCGAGCGTCGCCGAGGCCCTGCTGAGCACGTCGGCCGGTCGGTGCAGATCGGCGTCCAGGTAGGCGATGGTGCCGGGGCTGCCGACCAGCAGCGCGTGGGCGTGCACCAGCACGATCGGGTCGTTGTCGACGTAGACCACGCGGGTGTCGGGAGCGATCGACTGCGCCACCTCGTGCACGTTGTTGGCGGCGGGCAGGCCGGTGCCCAGGTCGAGGATCTGGGAGATGCCCGCCTCACCCACCAGGTGCCGCACGGCCCGCACCAGGAAGGCGCGGTTGGCCCGCACGCCGGGGACGATGCCGGGGTTGGCCCTGATCACCGCTTCGGCGGCCTCGCGATCGGCCGGGTAGTTGTCCTTGCCGCCGAGCCAGTAGTCGTACACGCGTGCGGGGTGGGCCACGGAGGTGTCGATCAGTACTGCCGCGTGACCCGAGCCCGCCCCAGGCGGACCGTCCTGCTGCTCAGACGTCATGGGTTCCCCTGCCCTGTCGTCGACGTTCACACCGATTCCCTCGATCACTGTCGATTATGCCGGTTTCTGCCAGGAGTCATGCCCAGGGGGTGACCGGCCCCCGGCCTCCGCAGGCCGAAGATCGTCGGCTGTCAGGGGTTCGCCCCCAAAGAAGAGGGGAGAACCCCTGACAGACGACGATCATGCGAGGGCGGGCAGGGTGGGGTGGCCGACCCCCACTGAGATCACGCACAGATCGCGCTCCTCCCCCACCTGCTGGGGGAGGAGCGCGATCTCGCGGTGATCAGGGACGGGGGTCAGCGGAGGCCGGCGTCCAGGGCGGCCTGGGTGGCGGCGCGGACGACCGTCTCCTGCTCCGGCAGCAGCGGCACCCGCGGCGGGCGGCACGGGCCGCCGTACCGGCCGGCCATGTCCATCGAGAGCTTGATCGCCTGAACGAACTCGGTCTTGGAGTCCCAGCGCAGCAGCGGGTGCAGCAACCGGTAGAGCGGCATCGCCGTCTCCAGGTCGCCGTCCCGGCTGGCCCGCCACAACCGCATGCTCGCCTCCGGGAAGGCGTTCGGGTAGCCGGCCACCCAGCCGACGGCGCCGGCTTGCACCAGCTCCAGCGTGACGTCGTCCGAGCCGACCAACAGGTCCAGCCCCGGCGCCAGCTCGGCCAGCTCGTAGCCGCGGCGCACGTCTCCGCTGAACTCCTTCACCGCCACGATCAGGCCCTCGCCGTGCAGCCGGGCGAGCAGCGCCGGCGTCAGATCGACCTTGGTGTCGTAGGGGTTGTTGTAGGCCACGAGCGGCAGGCCGGCCTTGGCCACCTCGCGGTAGTGCTCCACGACCGCCCGCTCGTCCGCCCGGTAGGCGTTGGGCGGCAACAACATGGCGCACGGGGCACCGGCCTCGGCTGCCTGCTCGACCCAGCGCCGCGACTCCCGGGCTCCGTAGGCGGCCACCCCGGGCATCACCACGAACGAGCCCACGTCGGCGGCGACCGCGCAGGCCGTCTGCACGATCGCGGTCCGCTCGGACTCGGTCAGGGTCTGGTACTCCCCCAGGGACCCGTTCGGCACCACGCCGTCGCAGCCGCCGGCGGCCAGCCAGCGCAGATGATCGGCGTACCCGTCGAGGTCCAGGGCGAGCGCGTCGTCACCGGACGGGCGGAGCGGCACAGCGGTGGCCACCAGTACTCCGCGCCACGGGGCGGCAGTCGTCGAGGTCACGGTTCCTCCAGGGGGTTGTCGCCGGGCGAGTCGTCGAGCGAGTCGTCGGATGATTCGACCAATGATGACATTCGAACGGCCGAGGCGACAGGGCGTGAGTCCATCGTGTGGTCGGTGCGTCGTCCGGTGGCGTCGGAGACCAGCCGGGCCACGCCGTCACCGCAGACCCGGCCCTGGCACCAGCCCATGCCGCAGCGGCTGAGCAGTTTGGCGGTGCGCGGGTCGCTCGCCCCCAGGTCGTGCACGACGCCGCGCAGCCGCCCGGCACTGACCTCCTCGCAGCGACAGACCACCGTGTCCTCGGTCAGTGCGTCCAGCCACCCCGGCGGGATCGGGTGTGCGACATGCATGGTGGCGGCGAACCCGGCGAGCCGGCGACGGCGGGCCAGGTCGGCGCCGTCCAGCGCCACCGGCACCCCGCGGGCCCAGGCCCCGGCCGCAGCCCCCGCCAGCCGACCGGTCACCTCGGCCAGCGAGGCACCGCCGACCCCGCCGACCTCGCCGGCCACGAACACGCCGGGCACCGCCGTCCGGCCCTCGGTGTCGGCGATCACCGCGGGGCCGGCCGCCGGGCCGACCGCGGTCGAGGCCCCGACCGTGCAGCCCGCCTGCTGGGCCAGTTCGAGCCGCGGGGTGAACCCCCAGCCGGTGGCCAGGGCGTCGCAGCGCACCCACCGGGCCGAGCCGGGCACCGCCCGGCCCTGACCGTTCAGCCGGACCAACTCCACGGCCTCCAGCCGTTCGCGGCCCCGCGCGGCCACCACAGCGTGCCGCGCCCGCACCGGAACCCGTTGTCGGGCAAGGGTCGCCGCGTACTGGGCGCCCTCGATCAGGGCCTGCGGCACCGAGGTCGCCGACCGCCAGCGCCGGGCCCACCCGCGGGCGTCGCCGGCCTCATAGACGCCCACCACCTCGGCCCCGGCGTGCACCAGCCCGGCGGCCAGGGAGAGCAGGAACGGACCGGTCCCGGCGACGACCACCCGGCGGCCGGCCACCACGCCGTGCTCCTTCAGCAACGCCTGCGCCCCACCTGCGGTGAGCACGCCGGGCAGGTCCCAGCCGGGGAAGGGCAGCACCCGGTCGTGCGCACCGGTGGCGATCACCACGGCAGCCGCGGTGAGGGTCACCGCCCGCTCCTCGACGCCGTCCGGCAGCTCGTGACCGCCCGTCACCGCATGCACGGCGATCGCCCGCTCGCCGGCCGGGTCGATCCGCCAGACCCGGTGCCGCGAACGCACCTCCAGCGTGCCCGCGGCCGTCGCGCGTGACACCCCAGCCGACAACGTGTGCCAGGCGTCGAGCCCGTGGTGCTGGGCCCCCACCCCCGCGACGCCGTGCCGCCAGTACTGCCCGCCCAGACGCGCCTCGGCGTCCAGCAGTACGACCCGGGCGCCGTCCGCGGCCGCAGCACCCGCCGCCGCCATGCCGGCCGGACCACCGCCGATCACCACGACGTCGACCGAAAGCCGTTCTGCGGCAGGCACTCTCGAGTCACCAGAGATCGTCGGCACCGGCTGGCCGGACTGGGTGCTCACCTGCATCCCCGGTGCCGCCGGGGTCACGCAGGCCCGCTGGTCGGGCACGCCGTCCACCACGACAAGGCAGTCGTAGCAGACCCCGATGCCGCAGAACACGCCGCGTGGCGCACCGGCGATCCGGGTGGATCGCACCGTCCGCTCGCCGGCCGCCCAGAGCGCCGCCCCCACGGACTGCCCTGGCCGGTAAACGATCTCACGCCCGTCGAAGCCGAAGGTCTCACCCATGCCGCTCCCCCTCGAACCTGTCCGGCCGGAACGGGGACAGATCCATGCTGCCGGTTCCCCCGGCCAGTACCTCGGCGACCAGCTGTCCGGTACCGGCGGCGAGCACGATCCCCGCCCCCTCATGTCCGCAGGCGTGCACCAGCCCTGGCGTCCGCGGGTCCTCCCCGATCACCGGCAGATGGTCGGGGCAGTACGGCCGGAACCCGTGATACGTGCGCAGCAGCCGCACCCCGGCGAGCACCGGGAACAAGGCCACGGCCTGGGTCGCCAGACGGCGGACGACGTGCAACGGCATCCCGGCCTCGAAGCCGACCCGCTCCCGGCTGGCTCCGATCAGGACCGTGCCGGACGGCGTCCCCTCGACCACGGCGCTCGACTCCAGGCCCGGGTGACTGCTGGCCACGTCGGAGACGTACTCGGCCGCGTAGACCTTGCGCCGGATGAGCGGGGGCAACGGCTGGGTGACCAGCACCACCCCGCGCCGGGGCAGGACCGGCAGGTTCACCCCGGCCAGCTCGGCGATCGCGCCCGCCCACGGGCCCGCGGCGTTGACCACGGACGCAGCCCGCACCGGCTCCCGGCCGTCCAGCACCACGCCGGTGACGGCGTCGCCGTCACGCAGCAGTCCGGTGACCGTGACTCCCGTGCGCACCACGGCGCCCTGGTGGCGTGCGGCGGCAAGCAGGGCGGCAGTGGCCAGGACCGGCTGCAGCTGACCGTCCTGCGGGTAGAGCATGCCCCCCGCCAGGCCCTGCGCCAGATGAGGCTCGACATCGTGCAGGTCGTCGGCGGGCACGGCCACGGCCTCGACACCGGCGGCGCGCTGCCCCGCAGCCAGCTCGGCCAGTACCGGCAGGGTCTCCGGCCGGGAGGCGACCATCAGGCCGCCCTTGTGCTCGAACTCGATTCCTCCGCCCGGTCGGCCGGTGAGCTGCTCGAGGTGGCCGGTGATCTCCTCCCAGTGGCCCAGGGAGTGCAGTGCCAGGTCGAGCTCCGGCCCGGCCGGCTTGTCCGAGACCAGCAGGTTGCCCTCGCCGCCGCTGCTGGTGCCGCCGGCGATCGCGCCCCGATCGACCACCACCACCTGCAGCCCGGCCCGGGCCGCGGCGAGCGCGCACGCAGCACCGACGATGCCGGCACCGATCACCACCACATCGGGCGCGCGGGGGGTCGTGGTCATATCCGTGTTCGTACCATGCACAACAGGCGCCGTCACGGCGCCGTGCGACGATTGGTGCATGAAGTCGATCGCGATCAAGGTCGTGGTGAACGCGCTGGCCATCTGGGTGGCCACCCTGGTGGTGCCCCAGGTCGGGGTCACCGACACCGTCGCGTCCAACCAGGCGATCACGCTGCTGGTGGTGGGCGCGCTGTTCGGCGTGGTCAACGCCTTCATCAAGCCGGTGGTGAAGCTGTTCTCGCTGCCGTTCTACATCCTCACCCTCGGCCTGTTCGCGTTCGTGGTGAACGCGTTGATGCTCAAGCTGGTCGAGCTGCTCTCCGAACCGCTCGGCATCGGGTTCAGCGCCGGCCCCTTCTTCTGGTCCACGATCGGCGCCGCCGTGGTGGTCACCTTCGTGAGCATGGTGCTCAACGTCGTCCTCCCCGACCCCAAGAAGAAGTAACCCCCACCCCCGGAGCCGGACGCCGAGAGTCGGCGAACCAGGCCAATTCCGCGCCGATACACCTGGTTTGCCGACTCTCGCGACGTCCGGAGGGGTCGTGCGGTTGCGTCAGGCGAGCCAGCGGAGCTGGGTGGACTTGTTCTCCTCGTAGGAGTCGCGGCCGGACAGCGAGGTGGGTACGCCGACCTCCCACCAGGCGCCGGCCTCGGTCCAGGTCGAGGGGTGGGTCCGGCAGACCACGACCGCGGGACGGCGTGTGGCCTGGGCGGTCTCCTTGGCCCACAGGTAGGCGGCACGCAGCTCCTCCACCCCGGCCTCATCCGGCAGGTCCTCCACCGCGGCGCCCAGCGAACGGGCGTGCGCCGCGAAGTCGACCCGCAGCTTGGACGCCGCGCCCGGGCCGCGGGCGTCGTCCAGCAGGTTGTTGAACCCCGGCGCGCCCTGGTTGGTCTGCAGCCGGTGGATCACCGCGTACCCGCCGTTGTCGCACAGCACCATCACGAACGGGTGCCCGGCGAACGCCGCCGAGTAGATCTCGGAGTTCAGCATCAGGTACGAGCCGTCGCCCAGCAGGGTGGTCACCACACCGTCGGGATGGGTCATCGCCCGGGCCATCGAAGCGCCCCAGGGCCCGGCCACCTCGTATCCCATGCAGGAGAAGCCGTACTCCAGGTCCATCGTGGCGCCGGAGCCGGGGTGCGCGGGCACCTTGTCCTCGGGGACGTCGTTCACCGTGCGCCAGCCGCCGTGGATCTCTCCTGGGTACCCGCCCGAGGAGACCAGCACGTAGTCGTCGTAGGTGCTGGCCTCGTTCACCACGCCGAGGACCTGGGCGTAGGTGAGCGACCCGTCCGGGGCGACCCCCTGACGCAGGGTGTCGATGTGGGCGTCCCAGGCGGCCCGCTCGGTCGCAGCGCGCGCCGTCCAGGCCGGGTCGACCATCCAGCCGGCGAGCGGGCCCTTCAACTCGACCAGGGTCTCGCGGGCGTCGCCGACCACGGCGTGGGCGGAGTGCTTGACCGCGTCGAAGCGGGAGGCGTTGATGTGCACCAGGCGTGCCTGAGGGTTGAACACGGTCCAGGACGCCGTGGTGAAGTCCTGCAGCCGGGTGCCGACCGCGAGCACCACGTCGGCCTCACCGGCCAGGGCGTTGGCGCAGGAGGAGCCGATGATGCCCAGGGCACCGCCGTGCAGCGGGTGGTCGTGCGGCACCATGGTGCGCCCGGCCGGGGTCTCCACGATCGGCACGCCGTGCACGGTGGCGAACTCGAGCATCTGCTCGGCCGCGCCGGAGTAGCGCACGCCGCCGCCACAGACCAGCAGCGGCCGCTTGGCCGCACGCAGGATCTCCACCGCCTCGCCCAGGGTCCAGGTGTCCGGCCGCGGCCGAGGCACCCGGTGCACGCGGCGGGCGAACATCGCCAGCGGGAAGTCGTACTCCTCGGCCTGGGCGTCCTGCGGCAGAGCGAGCACCACCGGCCCGCAGTCGGCGGGGTCGGTGAGCACCCGGGCCACCTGGGGCAGGGTGGACAGCAGCTGCTCGGGCCGGGTGATCCGGTCGAAGTAGCGCGACACCGCACGGAAGGCGTCGTTGGCAGTCATGCCCGGGTCGCCGTAGTGCTCCACCTGCTGCAGCACCGGGTCGGGGCCTCGGCCGGTGAAGGTGTCACCCGGCAGCAGCAGGAGCGGCAGCCGGTTCGCCATCGCCAGGCCCGCTGCGGTCACCATGTTCAACGCTCCGGGGCCCACCGAGGACGTCGCGACCATCACCTGACGCCGATCCGTCGCCCGGGCGTAGGCGGCCGCGGCGAGAGCCATCCCCTGCTCGTTCTGCCCGCGCCAGGTGGGCAGGGCGTCCCCGGCCTCGTGCAGCGCCGTACCCAGCCCGAGCACGTTGCCGTGCCCGAAGATGCCGAAGACACCGGCGAACAGCGGCGCCTCGGTGCCGTCCAGCAGCTCCGTGCGCTGGGCGATCATCCAGCGCACCAGGGCCTGCGCCGTGGTCAGGCGCACGGTGCGGTCGGGCTGTTCGGTCATGGGTGGTCAGCTCCCGTGAGGTTGTGCGGCGGCGTGGGTACTCGTGGGGTTACATGCGACCCGAATCGGCGCGGAGACCGTCGACCCGACCGTCGTGGGTCGTCACTGGGCAGCGGGGGTCGGGCGCCGTGGCAGCCCAGGTGTCACGCACCCAGCCGTGGGTCGGGTCGTCGCAGAACAGCATCGAGCGGTCCTCCGCCGGGCCGGCCATCACGTTCAGGTAGTACATCGGGTACCCCGGCGCGGCGACGCAGGGGCCGTGATAGCCGTAGGGAATCGTCACCAGGTCGCCGTCGCGCACCTCGATGAACTCGTCCAGCGGCGCCAACCCCGCGTCCTCGTGCTCGTGCCCGGTGTAGGTGCGGTGCAGCCCGAAGCCCTCCCGGCTGTGGCTGACCTGGTCGTGCCCGGCGATCTTGTAGAAGTAGATCTCCTCGTTCACCACCGGGCAGGGGTCGGTCACGTCGTGCTTGTGCGGCGGGTAGCTCGACCAGTTGCCGGGCGGGGTGATCAGCTCCACCGCGACCAGCTTGTCGGCGTGGTCCCAGATCCCCGGGACGCCGAAGGCGTTCACCTGCCGGGTGGCCGGCCCCGAGCCGCGGATCTCGACGGTGACGTCGTCCGCCGCACCGTATTTCGGCGGCAACCGGTTCTCGCACCGGGCCGAGGGCAGCGCCACCTCGGCCCCGTTGGCACTGACCATGGTGATCACGCTGTCCCGGCCCACATAGGCGAAGTCGGTGACCCGGTCGAAGACCGAGGCGCGCCCGGTCAGGGCCAGCCGGGCCTCGGTGACCGAGGGCGCCGCCGTCCCCGCGACCTCGATGGTCAGCCCGCCGACGAGGGGCAGCACGAACATCTCCTCGCCCCCGGTCTCGAACCGGCGCAGCTCGCCCGGCTCGAGCCGGATGATGCGCAGCCCGCAGTAGGTCCAGCCCGCCTTCTCCGGGGTGAGCGTGAGCAGATCACCGGAACCCGGCCCGGCCAGGGTGAGCCAGGAATGGTGCAAGGTCGACGGGTTCATGGCGCGATGGCCTCCTCGGTGGCCGCGCGGAGCACCCTCGCTGCGGCATCGACAGCGCCGGCGACATCGCCGTCCGGCGGGTAGAGCAGAGAACGGCCGACGACGAGCCCGCGGACGACGCTGCAGCGCAGGGTCTGCCCCCACGCCGCGAGGTCCGCCTCGAGATCGGGTCCGAGCGGGCCGCCGAGAACGACGCACGGAAGCGTCGTCGCCGCGAAGACCACGTCGGGCTCCTCACACGCAGGCATCTTCAGCCAGGTATAGGCACTCGAGGTGCCGAGTACCGAGGCCACGGTAACCGCCCGGGAGAGGGATTCGGCATCCTTGAGCAGCACCTGTGACCCGGTGGAGTCACGCGTGTACGGGAGTGGCTCGATCATGGCCATCAGGCGGCGCCGGGCCAGTTCGGTGACGGCCTGGGCGCACGACTGAAGGGTGGGCGCCGTCCCCGCGTCGTCATGGTTCTCGCGGCGAAATAGCCGGTGAACCGGTCGTCCAGGGTCCACACCGCACCGTCCAGGCCGCCGCGGTTCATCGACACGTCGAGCGCCTCCGATGGTTCCTGTCGTGAAGCCGGAACCCAGGAGCCCGGGGCAGTGGAGCGGCCCACCCGCCTCCGGTCATCCAACCTTCAGGCCTCATGACATGTCAAGACTTTGTCCTGACATTGCTACAGTGACTTTGTCGTGAAGTGCGCTCATACTGTGCGCCATGTCGAGTCCCCGACCCACCGAGTCTGTGGCCCGCCTGCTGGTCCTGGACCGGTCGAGCCCGGTGCCCCTGTACTTCCAGGTCGCCCAGTCACTCGAGCGCGCCATCGCCGACGGCACTCTTCCGCCGGGTACCCGCCTGGACAACGAGGTGCAGTTGGCGCAGTCGCTCGGGCTGTCCCGGCCGACCATGCGCCGGGCGATGCAGTACCTGGTGGACAAGGGTGTGCTGGTGCGCCGTCGGGGCGTGGGCACGCACGTCGTTCAGCCGAAGGTGCGCCGTCCGCTCGGCCTGAGCAGCCTCTACGAGGACCTGGCCAACAGCGGCCAGCGCCCCACCACATCGGTGATCTCGTTGACCACGGAACCGGCCTCGGCGGTGATCGCCGAGGCCCTGTCGGTGCCGCTGGAGACAGAGGTCACCGTGCTGGTCCGCCTGCGCTCGGCGTTGGGTCTGCCGATCGCCAGGATGTGCAACTACCTACCCCACACCGTCCCCGCGCTCGCCGGGGGGCTCGATCGGGCGGCGCTGGAAGGGCAGGGTCTCTATCAGCTCATCCGCACCCTCGGCGTCCAGCTTCACGCCGCCGATCAGGTGATCGGCGCCCGTACCGCGACCGCCGAGGAGGCGCGCCTGCTCGGCGAGCCACGCGGTTCGGCGCTGCTCACCATGGAGCGCACGGCGTACGACGATCACGGCCGCGCGGTCGAGTACGGCACGCACATCTATGCGGCGTCCCGCTACAGCTTCGCGCTCAGCATGCTCGCTACTTGAGAACCAACCGGGCGGGTAGAGCCCCTTCGGGCCGTTCACCCAACCCGGCGGGCACCACTGCCCAGGGCTCTGGTCAGAGGCGTCGAAGGACGGGTTGGGGAAGGACCCGGGACCGTGCACGCTCACTTGTCCGGGTTGGGCACCATGACATCACGCACGAGAGCCTCCAGGTCGTTGTTGGCGGCTAGGAACTGCCGCATGGTCCGGCGAGTGGCCCCGAAGTCGTCGAACTCCTCCGCGGTCATGCCATCCACATCGTACGCGCGCCTGAAGTCTTCGTGCTGTGTATACAGAGAATTCACTATCGTGGGGTCGACAGGGTTGTCTATCCGTGCTATGACGTCGATTCCGCTGGTGTTGATCCGCTGCTGCCATCCGAACGGCGGGGAGATCACCACGTCGCCGCCGATGAACTCGCTCCAGTGCATGTGATTGCGGAAGGCCGCGGACAGCAACCGGGTCCGATAACCCCGCTCCAGGTAGATCGCGTAGGCCTTCTTGAACGCCGCGACGCCGGCCCACTCGTAGTGCCCCGGATCGATGGTGACCTTGGCCTTCTCCCCCGCGACGCGCATCCAGTCGTCCAGCCGACCGCCCATGATCGTGCACACGGGGCCCATGCCCGCGACGTCCAGCCCCTCGGCCTCTCGGCGTCGCAGCCCACGCTCGACCGCCTCGCCCACGGCGAGGGCCTGAGGCACGGTGAAGGAGACCGTGGCGTTGATGCTGACGCCCCGATAGGTGACCTCCTCCATAGCCGCGATTCCGGCCGCAGTCGCCGGGATCTTGACGATGATGTTGTCCGCCAATGTGGCGAACCTCACAGCCTGCACGACCAATCCGGGGGTATTGCGGTGCAGCCGAGGGTCGGTCTGGATGGACAACCGTCCGTTACGCCCCTTGTGCTCATGGAAGGCCGGCTCGAGCAGTTTGGCGGCGTTGATCGACAGCTCCTCGACCACCATCCAGCCGATCGCGTCCTCGGTCGCGGTGGGGTTCTGCGCCGCCAGCTCGCGGATCCGGGCCTGCCAGGTGGGCAGGTCGGCCTTGATGCAGGCCAGTGCGATCACCGGGTTGCAGGTGGCGCCGACGGCGCCGAAGGTCAGGGACTCACCCAGCTCGGCCGGGTCCGCCGAGTCGTTCCACAACACGGTCGGCGTGGTCTGCGTCATGTGCAGCAACGGGCTCTGGGCCCCGGTGGACGAGGCTGTCGGGGCGCTGGTCTGGGTCATCAGGATCCTCCGCGAGGGGTGCCGGCTGCGCCTCGAGAAGGCGCCCGGTGGTCAGACCCAGGTTAGCTAGACGAAGCCCACTTAGGCAATATGTAAAGACACATTCTGCTGGACGTCGTCCCGTCCCGGCTAGGCAGTCCTCGCGGGTCGCAGGGGGCCCCAGATCCATGCTCACCTGGGCATCAGCCGTTCTATGGGCAGCCCATCTCGATCAGGCGAGACGCTGGTCGACCCGGAGTCCGCCGTCCGACCAGCCGCCCCCTGTCGCCCAGCAAACCGTGCCTTTGGTAACTTTGTCCTTACATTGTTGATCGACGCGTCGAGCGGGTGGGCAGGTCCGATCCACGCCGGGCTGGCCTCACTCCCGGTTGCGGGTCCACGAAACAACATCGACCTCGGGGCGTCGGTACTCACGGCCATCCCGAACCAAGGAGGCGGCTGTGGTCGACCTGCACGTGGCAGTCGACCAGGGCAGCCCGGTGCCGCTCCATCACCAGGTCTCCAGCCAGCTGGCGGCCGCGATCGCCGCCGGTCGGCTGCCCAAGGGCTCCTACCCGTCGAGCGAGCTCGAGCTCGCCGCCCGGTGGGGCATCTCCCGGCCCACGGCCCGTCGGGCGATCCAGGAGCTGGTCGATCAGGGGCTGCCGGTCCGGCGCCGCGGCGTGGGTACCCAGGTGGTGAGCGCCCCGCCCGAATCGGGGCATATCGGGTGCGGAAATGTTCACCCGCGGAGCACGAGCGGGTTTTGGGGGTGGCTAGATGGTGGCTAGGTGGGAGAGGCCGCGGTGGGTGTCGTGGTGGGGCTTGGCGGCATGGCTCGGGGCGGCGTCGGGCAGGGACATGTCCTGCTCGAGCACATACCAGCCCTGGTAGCCGGCACCCTCCAGCGTGGCCACGATGTCGGCGACGGGCACGTCGCCGTCCCCGAGCGGCACGTACATGTCCTCCTGCACGCCCTGCATGTAGGTGATCTCGCCGGCGCGTACCCGATCGGCCACGGCACCGTTCACGTCCTTCAGGTGCACGTGCGACACCCGGTCGGCGTGCTCGCGGGCCAGGGCCAGCGGGTCCGTGCCGCCGATCAGCAGGTGGCCGGTGTCCAGGCACAGCGGCAGATCGCTGTCGCGGAGGAAGGCCTCCACCTCCGCCCTGGTCTCCACATGGGTGCCCACGTGCGGGTGCAGGGTGAGCCGCAGGCCGTGACGGGCCGCCACCTCGCGGATCTGCGCGCAGGTGGACACCAATGTGGCCCATTCGCTCTCGCTGAGCGCGGGCCGCTCGTCGTAGCCGTCGAGCCCTGTCGCCGCCGCAAGCACCAGCACCTCGCCGCCGGCCGCCTGCATCTGCGCGGCGGCCCGCTCGGCCTCGGCCAGCGTCGCCTCGACCTGCGCCGCATCGTGCAGCACCACGGCCAGGAAGCCGCCGACCAGGCTCAGCCCGTGCCGGCCCAGCGCTGCACGCAGCTCCTCGGGCTCGTCCGGCAGGAACCCGGGCGGGCCGAGTTCGGTGGCCTTCAGGCCCAGCGAGGCCATCTCCGCCAGCACGGCGTCCACGGGCAGCACGTGGCCCCACCCCGGCACCTCGCACACGCCCCAGCTGATCGGAGCTCCAGCAACACGCCCGCCGAGCAACTCGCTCATCGTCGTCCCCTTCTTCTCCAGCTCAGCCGACGCGCAGGTCGGACGGGTCGATCCTCACCGGCGCACCCTGGCGCCGAGAGGCCTCACAGGCGTCGGCCAGCACCAGGCTGACCAGCGAGTCACTGACCGGCGAAGGGTTCTCGACCTTCCCGGCGATCACGTCGAGGAAGGTCGCCACCTCGCTGGCGTAGGCCACGGCGTAGCGCTCGGCGAAGCCGGGGTAGGCGTCGGTCCCTGGATCGCGCCCGCCCGGCTCGAGGCTGACGATCGGACTCCGCGCATCCAGCCCTGAGGTGAGCGCCTGCGCGCTGCCGATCGCCTCGATCCGGTTGTCGTAGCCGCCACCGTCGCGCCGTCCGCCCGCGAGCTGGGCCACCACGCCGCCGTCGAAGCGCAGGGTGACCACCGCCGTGTCGAGGTCGCCGGCATCGGCAAAGGCCTGGTCCACCAGCACCGACCCGCCGGCGAAGACCTCGACCACGTCCCGCCCGACCAGCCAGGGGACACAGTCCAGGTCGTGCACGAACATGTCCCGGAAGATCCCGCCCGAGGTCGGGATGTATTCCGCCGCAGGCGGTTCGGCGTCGAACGCGGTCGCACGCACGTAGTACAGGTCGCCGATCTCGCCGGAGGAGATCCGTCGCTTGAGCTCGGCGATCGCGGGGTCGAAGCGACGCTGGAAACCGACCAGCACCTCCACCCCGGACCGCTCGACGTGCTCGATCACCTCACGGACCGTGGCCGGGTCACCCGCCAGCGGCTTCTCCACCAGCACGGGCACCCCCGCGTCGACCGCGGCATGCACCACCTCGGCGTGCGTCGGCGTCGGCGTGGCGACCAGGACGCCGTCCACGCAGCTCAGCAGGTCGGCCAGACTGTCCACGGCGCGGACGACGACGGCGCCGGTCAGCTCTGCGGCCACCTCCGCGGCACGGCCGGGCGCCGGGTCGTGCAGCACGAGCTCACGCACACCAGGGGTCGCGACGATGTTGCGGGCGTGCATGACTCCGATCCGGCCGACGCCGGTGACACCCATTCGCATGGTTGCCGTTCCCCTCGTTGGAGCGCTCTATTTGTTGGAGCGCTCCAACGATGTATTCTGCGCGGGCCGGTGTCAAGGGGAAGTTCGGTCCATGCAGGGGGTGAGCCGTGCGGCGTCCGACGATGGTCGACGTCGCCGAGCGCGCCGGGGTCTCCCGTTCCCTGGTCTCCCTGGTGATGCGCGGCTCGCCCCGGGTCAGCCCTCAGCGTCGCGCCGCCGTGCTGGCCGCGGCCCAGGAGCTCGGGTACTCCCCCGACGCCCTGGCCAGCCGGCTGGCCAGTCGCAGTTCGACCGTGCTCGCGGTCCTCGTCTCGGACCTGCGCAACCCCTACTTCGGCGACATCATGGAGGGCCTCGAGGCCGCCGCCGGCGACGCCGGCCTGCAGACCATCCTGAGCAGCGGACGCCGCACCCCGGCCAGCGAGGAGGGCGCGGTGGCCATGCTGCTCGGGTTCCGGCCGGCGGCGCTGATCCTGCTCTCCCCGGTGGTGCGGGCGGCGGTCCTGGCCCGGGCGGCACGGCAGCTGCCCGTGGTGGCTGTCGAGCGCGCGGTGCGGACGCCGGGCGTCGACACGATCCAGGACGACGGCCTCGCGGGCTCGGCGCTGGCGGTCGACCACCTGGTGGGCCTGGGGCATCGACGGATCGTGCATCTGGACGGCGGGCAGGGGGCGCAGTCGGGAGTGCGCCGCCGTGGCTACCTCGCGGCGATGCACCGGCACGGGCTGAGTCCGGTGGTGGAGCCGAGCGAGTACACCGAGGCGGCCGGTGCCGCGTCGGTGTCCCGGCTGCTGGCCGGACGACGACGGTTCACTGCCGTCGTCGCCGCCAACGACGTGAACGCGATCGGTGCGATCGGGGCGCTGGACGACGCCGGACTGCGCGTGCCCGAGGACGTCTCGGTGATCGGCTACGACAACACCCATCTGTCGGCGCTGCGCCACGTGGCGCTGACCACGGTGGACCAGCCGCGCGAGGAGATGGGCCGGCTCGCGGTCGACCTGGTGCAGCGGCGGCTGGGCGCCGACCAGGTGGTCGGCACCGCCCGACACATGCTGCACCCGGCGCTCGTCGTCCGGCGGAGCTCCGCGCCGCCGCCCTGATCAGCCGGGGCAGTCCTCAGGGCAGAGCTGCAGGGTGGTCGCGTCGGTGTAGGTGTAGGTCCGGCCCTCGTAGTCGTAGACGACGCGCACGCCCCGGAACGTCACCGGCTCGGCCCCGACGAACCGCAACGTCAGAACCAGGTTCACCCCGCCGCCGCTGGCGGTTCCCGGTGGCACGACCGCGCCCTCGGCGGGAACGACCGACGGGTCCTCCCGCAGTCCGGCGGCCGCGTCCGGTCCTTCGATCGTCGCGATGGAGTCGCCCACCGGAACGGCCAGGGCCGGACCGACCTGCACTCCGGGGCCACCGCCGAACAGGCGCACGGCTCGCACGGTGGCATGGGCCCTGCCTGCATTGCCCAGCACCACCCCCCGGAAGACGACCACCTCGTTGGGCTGGAGGTGAAGCACGCCGACCCGGCTGCCCGTCCGCGTGGCGTCGCCCAACGGCCCGTGTGTGGTGCGCCACCCCTCGATCGAGCTGACCATGCCGAGCGCTGCGGCGACCAGGGTGCCGGCGACCATCGGCGGCACGGAACGCGAGGTGATCATGTGGTCGAGTCTGGCACCCGGCGTGGGCGCCACGCGCTACTCCCCCCGCGCCGACTGCCAGCGGGAGACCAGGAACGGGTGCAGCACGTTCACCACCACGGCGAGGACGACGGAGAGCTGCACGGCGAGGGTCGCACCCGCACCGGGCAGGGCGAGCAGGCAGAGCGCCACCAGGTGCGGCAGCACCGCCAGGCCCACCGACAGGGCCAGGAAACGGTCCCGACGGACCGAGCCCACCGCCACGCTGCGCACCCCGCGCCCGGCCTCGCGCCAGGGCAGATACACCGCCACCCCGCCGAGGGCGACCACGCCGACGGCGAGGCCCACGCGCCCGCCCGCCGAGGCCCCGGCCAGCACCGTCCAGGCGGCTGCCGCGGCCCCGAGCCAGCCGAGCAGCATCAGTCGGCGGCAGACGCTCAGCACGAGATCGGCGATCTGCGCCTGGGATCCGTCGTCCTGAGGGTTCGCCGCCAGGGCCCGGGTCAGGGCGGCGGACGCCTGGTCGAGCCGCCCTCCGTCCAGGTGCGCCCGGGCATCGGCACGGTGCACCTGGCCCAGGGCCGGTTCCAGCCGCAGCGCCTCCGCGTGCACGGCGCGCGCCTGCCGGGTGCGGCCGAGAATGGTGAGCACCTGGCCATGGATGCTGATGATCTGCGCATCGTGGGGGCGCAGCTCGCGCGCCCGGGCGATGTCGGCCTCGGCCTTGCGGCGGTCCAGCCGCGCAGCGTGGGCGAGCGCACGGTGCGCGAAGTGATGCGCCCCCCACGGATCGAGCCGGATCGCCTCGGTGAACGCGCTCAGCGCGGTGTCGGCGCGACCCAGCAGCAACAACGACCACCCCGCCTGGGCGTGGCTCTCCGGATCGTCCGGGGCGGCTGCCACCGAGGCCATCGCCGCCTCGTAGGCCGGCTGAGCCTCACCCTTGCGCTGGTGGCACTCGCTGAGCAGCTGCAGGGCCTGGGCATCGTGCGGATCGGCGCCGAGTCGCAGGTGCAGCTCGGCCAGCGCCGCCTCGGTCCGCCCGGCCTCGAGCAGCATCCACACCCGGTCCAGACCGTCCCCCTGATCGCTCACGCCCGCGCGGCCTCAGGGATGGCAGTGCGAGCGGATCGTCTGCACCACCAGGTCGGGCACCCGCAGCTGCGGAAGGTGGTCGACCCCGGCCAGCTCGACCAGCTGGGCGCCCGGGATCCGTTGCGCCGCAGCCTTGTTCGCCTCGACCATCGACGCCGGGTCACGGTCGCCGATCATCACCACGGTGGGCACGGTGAGCTCCCCGAGCCGGTCCCACACCGGCTCGAGCTCCTGCCAGTGCAGATTGCCGCTGGTCTCGGCCACGGTCGCCGCGGTCACCAGCTCCCGGACCAGAGGCTCCCGGCCGGCGGAGCACCAGACCTCGAGCATCAACTCGATCAGCCCGTCACCGTCGCCCGCCTCGAGCAGAGCGGCATAGCGCGCGTCCAGGTCGGGCTCCTCCGGCCACGGGTACCCGCTGATCCCGGCGGCCAGCAGCACCAGGGAACGGACCCGGGCCGGATCCACCACAGCCAGGTTCAACGCGGTGGCGCCGCCGTTGCTGTTCCCCACCAGGTGGGCGTCGGCCAGGTCGTAGTGATCGAGCACCGCGCGCAGGTCCGCGACCCAGCTGTAGGGCTGGGTGGCGGCGGGCGAACCGCCGTACCCCCGCACGTCGTACCGGATCACCCGATGGGTCTCGGTCAGCGGCCCCCAGACCAGGTCCCACACCCGCAGGTCGGCGATGCCCGGGTGCAGCAGCACCACCGGCGGCCCGTCGCCCCCGGAGTCCTCGGCCCACAACCGGTCCCCGCCGACCTCGATCATCTCGCGCACCGGTGCAGCCTATCCGGGCCTGCCGGCCCTATCGGCCGAGGTCGGGAACCCGTTCACCGGTCACCTCCCAGCTGGTCGAGACGACACCCGGACGGTCGAGGAAGTCCCCCAGCCCGGCACGCCAGCGCACCAGTCCGGGATCGTGCGAGGAGTCCACGGCGGCGGCCGCATCGAGGTAGCCGGCGAGGTCGTGGCTGCCCTGCAACCCTCCGGGCGACGGCGCTCCGACCGTCACCCAGCCCGGCTGATCCGGGTTCCGAGCGCCGTCCAACCAGGGGGTGGGGTCCTGCCGGCGTTCGAGGGAGAGCACCTGGACGTCGTCCGGCAGGCCGCTGCCCGCGATCGGCGAACCGGCCGTGACCACGTGGGTGATCGTCAGCTCGCCGCGCAGCCGCGGGTCGGCGGCGAGCCCAGCCGCTGTCATGCCGCCGAGGGAGTGACCGACCAGCAGCACCGGCTCCCCCGGCCTGGCCCCGCATCGTCGGAGCGCCTGCAGCACAACGGCTCCCGAGGCGCCACGTCGCCCACTCAGGGTGGTGACGGCCGAGGTGAGGTCGAGCGGGTTGCTGCCTGTGCGAGGCGCCCAGTCCTGGGTACCGGGGATCTGCACGATCCACGATCGCCGTCCCGAGGCATCCACCAACCGGTCGACCCGTACCGTGCCCGGCGACGCTCCGCGGTCCGTCGACAGGGTCGCGGTGCGCGCCAGCAGATCGGCCACCCCGGACGGCGCGGGGCCGGTGCGCGGTGACCCCACCACCGTGCGCACCCGGCCGCTCTCGCGCAGCCAGGGTGTGGCCCGGCCGAGCAGGCCCAGGGCGGCGGCCACCGCCGGCGCGTCGCTCAGGCCGACCGCCCCGGGGAGCACGGCCACCGCGGCGTCACCGACCCCCGGGCGCTCGCCCAGGAGACCGAGCAGCCGCTCGCCGTTCCCGGTGGCCACGACACCGACCCCGAGTGGGACCACCGCCCAGCGGGCGGCGGCTCCGACGGTGAGCGAGAGCTGGTGCAGGGAGAGGGAGGTGAGCTGATCACAGCTGCGGTAGGCCTGCGCCGCCGCGCGCACCCGCAGAGCGAGCTCGGCCGCTGAGGCGGCGCAGGGGGCCAACGCGTGCGGACCGGCGACGGCGCGGGCGACGGCGAGCTCGGCCGGGACTCCCGTCATCGGGCACAAGGCATAGGAGCCCAGGAGCAACGGATCGGTGCCCACGGCCAGGACCGCAGCGGCGAGCCCGGCCAGCTCCACGGCGGCAGCGGCCAACCGAGCAGCCAGGGTGTCCAGGTCGTCGAGGTGGGCCACAGTGCCGGCGGCCCCGCCGCGCACGGTGAGCCCGTCACCGGGGTCGCGATCCCGCTGAGTCACGTCTGGTCCAGCCACAGCAGCCCCGGCCTGACCCACGTGAGGGCTGCGGCATGCCGGTGCACCGCCGCGCTCGCCAGCTCGGCGCCGTCCGCCGCCTGCGCGATCGTGGCCGCGACCCCGGCCAGCTCGGCCCGGAACGCCTCTGCGGCCAGGGACCGCCACACGACGGAGTCGGCGTGAGCCAGCCGGGACGCGAGTTCGCGCCCACAGGCGGCCACCTCGGCCAGCCGACGTGCTGCCTGGTCAGCGTGCGGATCCATCGGTGTCACCTCCTCCACGGCCCCGTCGGGGCCGACCCGGCGGACGCTATGCGCCCGGATGGGTCGGTTCATCCGCCTGTCCGCAGCCTGTGGACAGCGGTACCGTCGGAGCCCGCAGTGGACGGAACGACCAGCGGATTGCGAGTCAGCGCCCGTGATGCCTCACCATGAGTCCATGGCCGACCAGATCACCCGGCACCTACCTGTCCGGATCTGCTTCGTCTGCTCGGGCAACATCTGCCGCTCCCCGATGGCCGAGTTCGTGCTGCGCTCCCTGGTGAGCGCCCAGGGACTCACCGGCCTGATCGAGGTCGACTCGGCCGGCACGGGTGACTGGCACATCGGCGAGCGGGCCGACCGGCGCGCCGTGAGCGCGCTGGCTCAGCACGGGTACGACGGCAGCATGCACCGGGCCCGCCTGTTCGAGCCCGCATGGTTCACCAGCCACGACCTGGTGATCGCCCTGGACCGAGGGCACGAACGGACCCTGCGTTCCTGGGCGCCGACCGAGAACGCGCGGGCGCGGGTACACCTGCTGCGCAGCTTCGACCCCGCGCTGGAGGACGACGCGCTCGGCTCGGACCTGGACGTGGCCGATCCGTACTACGACGGGGCCCAGGCCTTCGACGACGTGCTCCGCCAGATCGAGAGCGCCTGCGCGGGCCTGCTCGACTGGGTGGTGGCCGACCGCCGGCTCTCCGCGAGCCCGGGATCGGCCACCGGCTGAGATGGACCTCCGCGGCGACGTGGTGGTCAAGCGGCGCCCGGACGCCGCTCCCGGATTCTTCGCCGCCGAGGCGGCGGGTCTGCGCTGGCTGGCCGAGGCGATGCCGCTCGGCGGCGCGGCCGTGCTGACACCGCGTGAACCGGTGGACGACGACAGCCGGCAGATCGTGCTGCCCCGCCTCTGCGAACGGCCGGCCTCCCCGGAGGCGGCCGCGGCGTTCGGCCGCGGCCTCGCCCGCACCCATGCCACCGGCGCCGACTGGTTCGGGTGCCCGCCCGACGGCTGGGCGCGGGACGGCTTCATCGGGCCGATCCCCTTGCCGCACAACCACTCTCAGACGTCTATTCAGTGGGGGGAGTTCTTCGCCCGGTACCGCCTCGAGCCCTTCGCCCGGGCCGCTCGCGACCGGCAGGCGCTGTCGTCGTCCGGAG
Organism: uncultured Actinomycetota bacterium; assembly: GCA_963710915.1. Taxonomy (GTDB): domain Bacteria; phylum Actinomycetota; class Actinomycetes; order Actinomycetales; family Kineosporiaceae; genus JADJPO01. Next base: position 133,563 of record CAVQCD010000005.1, read on the forward strand.
CCGCTGCCGTCGAGCGGGTCTGCTCCCGGCTCGCCGACGGCGACCCGGAGCTGTGCGGCCCGGCCGAGCCGCCGGCGCGGCTGCACGGCGATCTGTGGTCGGGCAACGTGCTGTGGGGTGAGGCCGGCGTGGTGCTGATCGACCCGTCGGCGCACGGCGGCCACCGGGAGAGCGATCTGGCCATGCTGGCGCTGTTCGGCCTGCCGCACCTCGAGCGGGTGCTCTCCGCCTACACCGAGGCCCGGCCGCTCGCGCCCGGTTGGCGCGATCGGGTCGAGCTGCACCAGTTGTTCCCCGTGCTGGTGCACGCGGTGCTGTTCGGTGCCGGGTACGGCGTGCAGGCTGCGGCGATCGCCCAGCGCTACGCCTGATCTCCTCAGCCGATGAGGTCGCGCAGGGCCTTGGCGAAGCCGTCGACGTCCTCGGCCGTGGTGTCCCAGGAGCACATGAGCCGGGCCTCGGTGGTCTCCTCGTTCCAGAGGTAGAACGGGGCCACGGCCTGAAGCGGGGCGACCACCTCGGGCGGCAGCGTCGCGAAGACCACGTTGGCCTGGCGCGGCTGCGTGACCCAGACCCCGTCCAGATCGGCGATCGTGTCGTGCAGCCGAGCCGCCATCGCGTTGGCGTGCAGCGCATTCCGTCGCCACAGCTCTCCGGTGAACAGGGCGTGGAACTGCGCGGCGATGAACCGCCCCTTGGACCCCAGCTGCATCAACTGCTTGCGCACGAAGGGGAACGCCGGCTTCAGCTCGTCAGCGAAGACCACGACCGCCTCCCCGCCGAGCAGCCCGTTCTTGGTACCCCCGAACGACATCACGTCGACCCCGGCGTCCACGGTGATCTCGGCCAGCGAGGCCTCCAGGGCGGCGGCCGCATTGGCGATCCGCGCGCCGTCCAGGTGCAGGTACATGTCGAGGGAGTGCGCGGTGTCGGCGAGCGCGCGGATCTCCTGCGCGGTGTACAGCGTGCCGAGCTCGGTGGACTGGCTGATCGAGACCACTCGCGGCTGGGTGTGGTGCTCGACCCCGACCCCCGTGTGGACGGCGCGGACGGCGTCCGGGGTGAGCTTTCCGTCGGCGGTCTCCAGGTCGAGCAGCTTGGCTCCGGTGAGCCGCTCGGGGGCGCCGCACTCGTCGACGTTGATGTGCGCCGTCCGGGCGCAGACCACGTGCTGCCAGGGGTGAAGCATCAGTTGCAGCCCGACCACGTTGGCCCCGGTGCCGTTGAACACGAAGCCGATCTCGGCGTCCGCCCCCAGCTCTGCGCGCATGGCCGCGACGGCCCGCTCGGTGATCGGGTCGGCCCCGTAGGAGGGGGCGTGGCCGGTATTGGCGGCGGCGATCGCGGCCATCACCTCGGGGTGGACGGCGGCGTAGTTGTCACTGGCGAAGCTCTGCACGCCCGTCATGCTCCCAGGTGCCGCTAGGGTGCCTCGACATGACCCCGAATGCTGTGATTCTGGACGTTCAGCGCGAACAGGCGCCGCGGGTCGGCGAAGAGCGTTCGATGCTGGAGGGCTGGCTCGACTTCCACCGCCAGACCCTGCTCGGCAAGTGCTCCGGGCTGGACGGCGAGGCGCTGGCGCGGGCCGCCTGCCCGCCGTCCGGCCTGAGCCTGCTGGCCCTGGTGCGGCACCTGACCGAGGTCGAGCGGCACTGGCTGCGCCGACCGTGGAACGCCGAGCTCGACTGGGTCTATTGCACCGACGAGGACGGGGACGCCGACTTCGACCGGGTGGACCCGGCCCGGGCCTCGGCCGACGTGGCTGCCTACCGGGCCGAGGTGACGGTCTGTCGGGAGGCGATCGCGGTGCACGACCTGGACGAGGAGACCGCCTTCCCGAACCCGAACACCGGTGAGCGGCGGCTGTTCTCGGTGCGCTGGATCTACCTCCACATGATCGAGGAGTACGCCCGGCACAACGGCCACGCCGACCTGCTGCGCGAACGCCTCGACGGTGCCACGGGCGCCTGACCCCACCCCCACCTGCGCAACCTGCTCAGGAGCGGCGCCAGACGCGTTGGGCGGCGACGGCGAGGCCCACGGCGACGGCGATGCAGACGGTGGAGCCCAGGAAGGACCGGGCGACGCCGCCGCGGTCGATCACCACGCCGCCGATCGCCGTGCCGGCCGCGCCGCCGGCGGTGAAGGCGGTGGTCAGCCACGACTGCGCCTCGTTCAACCGGTCCCGCGAGGCGTAGGTGTCGACCAGGTTGGCCGTCATGATCAAACCGGGGGCGATCGAGAGGCCGGTCAGGAACAGCACGGGCATCAGCACCCACAAGGCCGAGATCTGCGCCGTGATCAGACCGGTGACGCAGGCCATGCCGACGCAGAACCCGGTCAGGGTGAACGGCAGCCGGGCATGTTCGGCGCCGCGCCAGTGCCTGGTGCCGTACCAGGTACCACCGACGACGCTGCCGCCCGCCACCGACATGAACAGCAGGCCGACCCGGGCCTGGTCACCGAGCACCGTCTGAGCGGTGGCCGCCAGCGAGACGTCGAGCTGGCCGAAGGCGATCGCCACCAGCAGGGTCACCGTCAGCACCGCCGCCACGCCCGGCACGAGCAGCGGGGACGGGCCTCTCAGATCGGCCCCCTCGTCGTGCGGTTCCGGCTGCCAGCTGCGTGCCGCATGCGTTGTCGCATAGCCGATCCCGCCGATCCCGAGCAGTGCCGCGGTGACCAGCAGGGGCACCACCGGCGAGCTGATCACCAGCAGCAGCGACAGCAGCAGCGGCCCGCCGACGAAGACCACCTCGATCACCACGCCCTCGAGGGCATAGGCGACCCGACGGTCCTCCTCCCTCTCCAGCACCATCCGCCACGCGCCCCGCATGGCCGGAGAGATCGGCGGGAAGCTTGCCCCCACCGCCGTGGCGACGACCACCAGCACCGGGTCGGAGGCGCCGCGCACCGCACCGACCGCCAGCACGGCCAGCAGGACGCCGGACATCGCCGACAGCGGCAGGATCACCGCGGGCTGTCCCACCCTGTCGATCAGAGCCCCCCAGCCCGGCGCCGAGACCGCCACCCCGAGAGTGAAGGCCGCCGTGACCACCCCGGCCGGCGCGTACGCCCCGCGGACCGACTGCACCAGCAGCACGATGCCCAGCGGGGCCATCGACACCGGTAGCCGCGCCGCGAACGAGGCCAGGAAGGGAACCAGGGCGCCGGGCCGGCTCAGAACATGCACATAGCGCCTCATTGGTCGCAGCGGCAGGCTGAGGCGAGACGAGGCACCCGCCCAGTCTGCCTGCACCCCGCCCGGCTCTGCGGGTCCTGGTCGCGAACGCCTGATCACGCCGCTCGGGTCCGCGCCGGCCCTAGGTTCATGATCAGAGTCGAGTAACCGGGTGAATTCCTCGAAGATTCCCCTGCCTACTCGACTCTGATCATGGAGCCGAGCGGGGCAGCGAGGCGGAGCCGAGCAGCCGTGGGTATGAACGGCGCCGTGACGCATCTTCATCCGCCGTTTTCGCCGCCCTCCGCTGCTGCACCACGGGGCGTCCCTGCCATCCGCTCTCATGGCCTCGAGCGCAGCGCGATGCCCGCGCTCTTGTGTTCATTGACGAAAGGGAGCACCTCATGAGCACTCGCCGGACCATGTGGCTAGCCAGCGCCCTGATCGGAGTGGCGGCCCCCGGCCTGGTCGGAGTGGCGGACGCGGCAGCCGATGCACCGAAGACCTCGACCGGGCCGAGCAGCTCACAGTCGCCCTACCTGGTTCCCTCGGCGCGGGGAGTATCGATCACCTCCGTCCTCACGGTCGGCGACGCGGCGGGCACCGCTCCGAACGGCACCCCCTACCGCATGGTCGGCATCCCTGACGGGCTGGGTGCCTACGACAACGGAAACGGCACCTTCACCGTGCTGATGAACCACGAGCTGGGCGCCGACAAGGGAGTCGTCCGGGCCCACGGCGCCGCCGGGGCGTTCGTCTCGAAGTGGATCGTCCGGAAGCGGGACCTGAAGGTCCTCTCCGGTCAGGACCTGATCCAGAACCTGGTGCTCAGCAGTGGCACGAGCACTCTGGCCCGGTTCTGCTCGGCCGACCTGGCGCCGGTCTCCGCGTTCTACAACAGCAGGACGGGCAAGGGCTACAGGGGCCGGATCTTCATGAACGGTGAGGAGACGGGCAATGAGGGGCGCGCCTTCGCCCACCTGATGAACGGCACCAGCTACGAGCTGCCACACCTGGGCAAGGCCAGCTTCGAGAACCAACTGGCGAACCCGGCGAGCGGAGACAAGACGGTGGTGATCGGTACCGACGACACCACTCCCGGCCAGCTCTACGTGTACGTGGGCGCCAAGAAGTCCAGCGGCTCACCCGTCGACAGGGCCGGGCTGACCGGCGGCACCCTGTTCGGCGTCAAGGTCGCCGGCAACCCGCTGGAGCAGTCCGCAGCGCCGTTCGCCAAGGGCACGGCGTTCAGCCTGCATTCCTTCGGCGACGTCTCTGCGTGGACCGGGGCGAAGCTGCAGGCGGAGAGCGTCGCGGCCGGGGTGACCGAGTTTCTGCGACCCGAGGACGGCGCCTGGGACCCCCGGCACCCGAACGACTTCTACGTCAACACCACGGACAAGTTCGACGGGCACAGCCGGCTGTGGCGGCTGCGCTTCGCTGACATCTCCGACCCGGCCGCCGGCGGCACGCTCGAGGCCGTGCTCGACGGCACCGAGGGTCAGCAGATGCTGGACAACCTGACGATCAGCCGCAACGGCACGCTGATCCTGCAGGAGGACCCGGGCAACCAGCCGTACCTCGCCAAGGTGTGGCAGTACTCAATCAGGAAGGACCGGCTGACCCAGGTCGCTGCCCATGACCCCGCGCGGTTCACCGCCGGCGCCCCCGGATTCCTGACCACCGACGAGGAGTCCTCCGGCGTGCTGGACGTCTCCTCGATCCTGGGCGAAGGGTCCTACCTGCTCACCACCCAGGCGCACTATGCGATCTCGGGGGAGCTCGTGGAAGGCGGCCAACTGCAGCTGATGCGGGTGCGTTCGCACCACGACGACGACTGACCTCACCGGCAATACCCGTCGACAGCCCGCCCCCGGGAAGCAGCCCGGGGTCGGGCTGTCGCCGTGATCAAGGTGTGGGCATATTCACGGGCGACTGTCGGTGGTGGCGCGTACGGTCGAAGAATCATGACTCCTTCACAACGCGTCGCGCTGCCCTCGATCACTGGGCCGTTGGCCTCGCTGTGGCGCATGCGCGAGTACGTGCGGCCGTACGCCAGGCAGATGCTCGTCATGATCCTCACCGCACTGGTCGGTGTGGCGACCGCGGTGATGGTGCCGCTGGTGATCCGGCAGGTGATCGACGGCCCGCTGGCGGACGGCGACCGCGCGGGCCTGGCGCCGCTGGTCTGGCTGGCGCTGGTGCTGGGGGTGGCTGAGGCTGGGCTGTCGTTCTGGCGCCGTTGGGTGCAGTCGACGATGGCCCTGAACATGGAGCGCGATGTGCGGGACGCGCTCTACGCCCACCTGCAGTCGTTGCCGCCCTCGTTCCACGACCGCTGGCACTCCGGGCAGCTGCTGTCGCGGATGACCTCCGACCTGTCGGCCATCCGCCGCTTCGTCAGCTTCGGTCTGGTCTTCCTGGTGGTGAACGTCGGATGGTTCGTGGCCATCTGCTCATTGCTGGTGCACCTGGACACGACGCTCGGCCTGATCGTCTCCGCCTCCCTGGTTCCGGTGGCCCTGGCCTGCGTGCGGTTCGGCCGCCAGTTCTCGACGGTCTCCCGCCGGGTGCAGGACGAGCAGGGTGACCTGGCCACGTCCGTCGAGGAGGCGGCCACCGGCGTACGGGTGATCAAGGCCTTCGGACGACGCCGGCTGGTCGCCGACCGCTACCTGCGTGACGCGGTGCGCGTGCGCGCCGTCCGGCTCGACCTGGTGCGGCTGCGGGCCGACGTGATCGCCGTGCTGGACGCGATCCCGAACGCCACCCTGGCCCTGATCCTGCTGCTCGGCGCCGGAGCGGTCGGCACGGGCCGGTTGACCGTCGGCGCCCTGGTCGCGTTCGTCACCCTGGCCCTGCAACTGGTCTGGCCGATCGAGGCGCTCGGGTTCATCCTCGCCTCCGCGCAGGAGGCCGCCACCGCCGCGCAGCGACTCTACGAGGTGTTCGACACCGAGCCCGAGATCAGGTCCCCGGCGGAGGGACACGCCGCTGCCGTCGTCGCAGAACACGTTCCGGCACAGGGGAACGTGCGCTTCGAAGCGGTCTCGTTCAGCTACGGCGAGGAGACCCGGCCGGTGCTGCAGGACGTCCACCTGGAGATCGCCGCCGGGGAGACCCTCGCTCTGGTCGGGGCCAGCGGCTCGGGCAAGACCACCCTGGCGATGCTGCTGCCCCGCCTGGTGGATGCGACGTCGGGGCGAATCCTGATCGACGGGCACGACGTCCGCCATCTCCCCCTGCCCCGGCTGCGGACGACGGTGGCCACCGCGTTCGAGGAGCCGATCCTGTTCTCGGCCAGCGTGCGGGAGAACGTGACCCTGGGCCGGCCGGGAGCCACCGAGGCCGAGCTGGAGGAGGCCCTCGCGCTGGCTCAGGCGCAGTTCGCCTACGACCTGCCCTGGGGCCTGGACACCCGGGTCGGCGAGCAGGGCATGTCCCTGTCGGGCGGGCAGCGGCAACGGCTGGCCCTGGCCCGGGCGGTGCTGGGCCGCCCGGCGGTGCTGGTGCTCGACGACCCGTTGTCCGCACTCGACGTGGAGACCGAGGCCCTGGTCGAGGAGGCGCTGCGCCGGGTGCTGGCAACCACCACCGCGCTGCTGGTGGTGCACCGACCGTCGACCGTGGCACTGGCAGACCGGGTGGCGCTGTTGCACGACGGCCGCGTCGACGCCGTCGGCACTCACCGGGAGCTGCTGGAGAGCCACCCCGTGTACGCCGACCTGATGGGCGAGCACGCCGGGACGGTGGCCCGATGAGCACCACGGTGGAGGACGACTGGCGGGGAGTCGCCGCCGAGCAGCGGGAGGACGTGCGCGGCACGGTCGCCACCCTGCTGCAGGCGCGCAGCCGGCACCTGCTGGGCGAACTGCTGCGCCCGCACCGGCGCACGCTGTGGCTGCTGGTCGTGCTGGTGGTGGTGCAGAACCTGGCCTCACTGGCCGGGCCGTACCTGATCGGGCTGGGCATCGACCGCGGCATCCCACCGATCCTTCGTGGCGAGGGCAACTCCACCCTGCTGAAGATCGTCGCCGTCTTCGCCGGAGCGATCGCCGTGCAGGTGGTGACCCAGCGCGCGTTCCTGCGGCTGACCGGGAGGGTCGGGCAGGACGTCGTGCTCGATCTGCGTGGGCGGCTGTTCGAGCACTTCCAGCGACTCTCGATGGCCTTCCACGAGGACTACACCTCGGGCCGGGTGATCTCGCGGCAGACCTCCGACATCGATGCCATCTCCGAGTTCCTCGAGGAGGGGCTGGACTCGGTGGTGATGGCGGTGCTGTCGATCGCCAGCATCGGGACGGTGATGCTGCTGATGGACGCCCCCCTGGCGTTGGTCGGCCTGGTGGCGTTCATCCCGGTGGTCGGGTTGACCGTCTGGTTCCGCCGCGAGTCGGCGAAGGCCTACCGGGCCAGCCGGGAGGCGGTGGCCCGGGTGATCGTGCAGTTCGTCGAGACGCTGAACGGAATCCGCGCCGTCCAGGCGTTCCGGCGGGAGCCGCGCAACCAGGCGATCTTCCAAGACCTCTCGGAGGACTACCGGAGGAGCTCGCAGCGCACCTTCGCGTTGATGGCCGTGTTCGGCCCGGGGCTGAAGCTGGTCTCCAACATCGCGATCGCGGCGGTGCTGCTGGTCGGTGGGCTCCGGGTCCTGGACGGTGACCTGAAGGTGGGAGTGCTGGCGGCGTTCCTGCTCTACCTGCGTCGGTTCTTCGACCCGCTGCAGGACCTCTCCCAGTACTTCAACGCGTTCCAGTCCGCGAGTGCCGCACTGGAGAAGGTCTCCGGGGTGCTCGAGGAGCCGCTGTCGGTCGCCGACGCTACCTCGCCGGTCACGCTGCCGAGCCCGCGCGGGGAGGTGCGGTTCGAGAAGGTGACCTTCGGCTACCGGCGCACCGTCGTGCTGCCCGAACTCGACCTGCTCATCCCTGCGGGACAGACGGTGGCGCTGGTCGGCGCGACCGGGGCGGGCAAGACCACGATCGCGCGGCTGGTCGGGCGGTTCTACGACCCGACCTCGGGGCGGGTGCTGCTGGACGGGATCGATCTGCGCCGGATCGCCGAGGACGACCTGCATCGTGCCGTGGTCACCGTCACCCAGGAGAGCTTCCTGTTCGCCGGGAGCGTCGCGGACAACATCTCCTTCGGCCGGCCCGAGGCCACCCGGGCCGAGGTCGAACAGGCGGCCCGCATGATCGGTGCCCACGAGGTGTTCGCGGCGCTGCCCGAGGGCTACGACACCGACGTGCGCAAGCGGGGCGGCCGCCTGTCGGCGGGTCAGCGGCAACTGGTCTCCTTCGCCCGCGCCTTCCTGGCCGACCCGGCGGTGCTGGTGCTCGACGAGGCGACCTCCTCGCTGGACATCCCCGGCGAGCGGCTGGTCCAGCGGGCGCTCGGCACGATCCTGCGCGAGCGGACGGCGCTGATCATCGCCCATCGGCTGTCCACGGTGGCGATCGCCGATCGGGTGCTGGTGATCGGTGACGGCCGGATCGTCGAGGACGGCGCGCCGTCCGCCCTGGCCGCCGGCGACGGGCCCTACGCCCGGCTGCACGCGGCCTGGGCCGAGAGCCTGCGCCACGCCGCACCCGACGATCCCCGGGATCCGGGCGATCGCAGCTAGGGAAGCACTCGGCTGCGCGTGAATCCGTCGACGTGGAGCACGCTGGTGAACGGCAGGTCGTTGCGGTAGAAGCCGTGCTTCCAGTAGTGGTCGCCGACCTTTCCGCCGTTGACCGCGGGGTCGTACTGCAGCGTCGGGATGCCGGCCAGGGTGAGCACCCTGGTGTACCCGGCGGCACCCTGGTTGCGCCGCTCGACGACGATCGAACCGGTGGTGTCCGTGGCGAAATGGATGGTCATCGCGAAGTCGATCCAGCGGCCTGGGGTGAGCGAGCCGTCGCTGAGCGCGTACTCGACCACGCGGTTGGTCTGCTGATTCCCGCCCCGCACGTTGAGCCGGATCCGGTCGGTGGCGCTCAGTGCCAGCAAAGGGTTGCTCGCATTGGGCCCGTGCAGTTGGGCGAAGATGCCCCAGGCGCCGTCGCCGGTGTCGGTGATCGGCCTCCAGTCCTGGTCGAACTTCACGCTGACGGTGATCCGCTGCGTACCGCTGGAGGCATTCTCGTAGACGGGGTTGCCCGCGGCGTCCTGGATGCCCGACACCTCGGCCCGCGAGGTGCCCTCGCAGCAGAAGTCCAGTGGGTTGTCCCCCTGGCGCACCTCGATCCGGGCCACGGTCCCCGGTCGGGCGGCGTCGTGCACCAGGGTGAACCGGTTCGCGGCGACAACTTCCAGGTCGCTCCAGTTCCCGGCGCCGCGGCCGGTCACCGCGCCGGACTCCCAGTCGCCGCGGAAGCTCGGCGTGGCGACGGCCGACGCCGCCTTCGTGGACGTCGCCGCCTTCGTGGACGTCGTTGCCTTCGTGGACGTCGTTGCCTTCGTCGCCTTCGTGGACGTCGTGGCCTTCGTAGACGGAGGGGTCGCGGTGGTCGAGGGCACCACGGGGGCTGCCTGGACGGCGGCCTCCTCGGTTGTGGCGGCGAGGGTCGGTGTCACGGTGGTCGCTTCGCCGGCTCCGCACGAGACGGTGAGCGCGACCAGCACGGCCGCAGCCAGGCGCGGCGAACCCCGGAAGATCACTCTGCGAATCTAGCTCCGCGTCCTGGACGGCCCGTCATGCCCAGATCAACCCCGCTTCAAGCGTCCGCACGACGGATCGGCTCCGGCCGGCGCCTACAGCTTGTGGGTGGTGAGCAGGATCGAGGTCTCGGAGTGGGCTATCCCGTCGACCGATCGGATGGCGCCCAGCACCCGGTCGAAGTCCTCCAGGGTCTCGGCCTGGAGCTCGGCCACGACGTCCCACCGGCCGTTGGTCGTGTGGATCGCGGTCACGCTCGGGTGGCCACGCAGGGTCCGCAGCACGTCCCGGCCGCGGTTGCCCTCCACCGCGATCGTCATCACGGCCCGGATGCGGTCTGCCTCCACCTGCGGCTTGAGCCGCACCGTGTACCCGACGATCACGCCGTCCCGCTCGAGCCTGGCCAGGCGGTTCTGCACGGTGCCGCGCGCCACGCCGAGCGCTCCGGCGAGGGCCGCGACCGTCGCCCGCCCGTCGTCACGCAGCAGGGCGATGAGCCGGGTATCGGTCGGGTCGAGGTAGGTCATTCTGCTCACTCGGGCTGGCAGTATGGTCAGGACGAGGCGCATTCTAGGCAGTTCGGCTGCTTCCGGATGGCCGTGCCCGACGCCAGACTCATCGCGATGACTCAGTCGCTGCAGACCCCTCCCCCGCGCACCCTGCCGTCGGTCCAGGCGCCGTCCGCCGTGGTCATGGTGCGACCGACACATTTCCACCCGAATCCGCAGACCGCCGCGGACAACGCCTTCCAGCGGGTCGGCACCGACCTGGCGGCCGACGAGGTGGCGATCGCCGCGTTCGAGGAGGTCACGCACGCGGCGTCCCGGCTGCGGTCCGAGGGGGTCCGGGTGCACCTGTTCGACGACGACGGGTCGCGCAACACCCCGGACTCGGTGTTCCCGAACAACTGGTTCTCCACCCACCCCGGTGGGCACGTGGCGGTCTACCCGATGCACTCGGCCAACCGGCGGCGCGAGCGGCGCTTCGATGTGATCGAGCTGCTCAAGGCCGAGTACCGGGTGCAGGACGTGATCGACTACTCCGGGCTGGAACCGGACGGGCTGTTCCTCGAGGGCACCGGCGCGATGGTGCTCGACCACGTCATGCGGGTGGCCTACGCAGCCCGCTCCAATCGGGCGGACGCCGTTGCGCTGGAACGGTTCTGCACTCACTTCACGTTCGAGCCGATGGCCTTCGACACGGCGGACGCCGCGGGGCGGCCGATCTACCACACGAACGTGATGATGTGTGTCGCAACGGATTTCGCCCTGGTGGGGGCCGACCTGATCAGCGACCCACGCCGCCGGGCGGAGGTGTGGTCCCGGCTGGAGGAGTCGGGCCGGGAGGTGATCGCCCTGAACGCCCAGCAGATCGCCGAGTTCGCCGGCAACGCGCTGGAGCTCACCGGCTCCGGCGGCCGGATCCTCGCCATGTCGGCGCGGGCCGCCGCCAGCCTGGCCCCGGCACAGCGCGAGGTGATCGAACGCAGCGCCCGGATCGTGGCGCTGCCGGTGCCGACGATCGAACTGGCCGGCGGCTCAGTGCGGTGCATGCTCGCCGGGATCCACCTCGCCCGGCGCTGAGGGGATCGGTCAGAAGCCGCTCGAGTGTGCAGGGCCGACCTCGGTGCGGAAGGACCGCCACAGTTCGCGGATCGCTCCCGGCCGAGCCTCGCTGATCAGGCCGGCGCGATGCCGCGCGACCAGGTTGGTGGATCCGAGCCAGGCCGCACCCAGCACGGCGATGTCGAGGGTGGTGTCGGGCTCGGCGTCGGTGGGCAGCACGGTCGCCTCGCCCTTGGCGATCGTGAGTCGCCAGCACCCGGCGTTGCGGGGCAGCCAGGCGTCGGTCACCTCGACGACGACGTCGCAGTCGGCCTCGTAGCCGCGGGAGGCCAGGGCCGTGGGGAGGTCGATCAGCCGCAGCCAGAGGTTGTCGCGGCCGTCGGCCTCGCCGACCGAACGGGGCCCGGTGACCCAGTGCCACAACGGGTCGTCGGCCCCGACCGCGACCTTCACGCTGCCCATCAGGTCGAAGTCCACCAGCCGGCGCAGCAGGGCGAGGCGTGCCGCGGGGCCACCACCGAGGAAGCTGACCTCGAGCTCGCCGCCGGGGCGCCCCCGCTCCCACTTGTGGGCACGGCGGAACACCGCCATCCCGACGTCCGCCCCCGCACGGCGCGCGAACAGCACCCGGGTCGGTTCCTTGTCCCGCAGGCTCTCCGCGCTCGGGCGGACGAAGCGCCGGTAGACGCCGTCGTCGAACACGATCGTGCCGGGCTCGGTCTCGGCGATCGCCTCGTCGCACGCCCGCAGCCGCTGCGCCATGCCGGCGTCGGTGACGGTGGCGAGCTGGGTCGTGAGCTCACCCGCGGCGGCGTCGAGGTGCGGAGCGGTCAGGGTCGTGCCGCGGCCGAGCGTCACCACCGAGGAGGTGCTGGCCATGCCGTAGCCGAACCTGCCGTAGATCTGGGGCTCGCTCGCGTTCAGCGCCGATACGGCCACGCCCTCGGCCAGGGTCTGCTCCAGGTGGTGCCGCATCAAGGCGGTCAGCACCCCGCGGCGGCGCTGGTCGGGGTGGACCCCCACCCAGGTCAGGCCGGCGACCGGCAGTGGGCGGGTTCCGGGTTCGAGGCCACCCGGTGCGGCGAGGACGAACGGCCGCACGCCGTACACCCCGGCGTAGTAGGCAGGGTCACCGCCGTCGATCTCCGCCGCGAACCGGTGCTGCTCGGGGACGCCTTCCAGCACGTCCTGCGCAGCCTCACCGGTGACCTCGTCGAACCAGACGATCCGGTCGGTGGCGACGTACCGCGCCGGGTCGGTCGCGGGCAGCACACGGATCGGATTCTCGGCCATACAGGCCACCCTCCCCGCTGCCTCCCCCGCCATCAAGTCGATTTACCTCAGGTGAGGTCGCGGCGGCGGAAGAGGTAGGCGCCGAGGGCCAGCAGGGCCAGGGTGACGCCGCCGAGCACCAGCCCGCCGTGCAGGTTGCCGATCACGATCTCCCGGCCCTCCTCGAGCTGCCCGGTGGCCGAGACCGTGGTGCCCTGCACGTAGATCGGGATGCCACCGTCGGCGACCAGGGCCGCGGAGTTCGTGGTGAGCAGCCACTGCGACCATCCGGGACGGATGCCCTGGACGGCACTCTCGATGATCGCGAAGTACACGAATCCCACCCCGAGCGCGGCACCGGTGCCGCGGATCAGTTGGGCCACTGCGAAGCCGATCAACGAGGTGAGGACGGCGAACAGCACCGTGCGCCCGGACAGCGCCGCGGCGTCCGTCCAGAAGCCCTTGGGCAGACCTCCGGTACTGCCCCGGGTGGCGGCGATCCACCAGGCGCTGCCGACCCACACCACCTGGGCCACGACGGCGAAGGCCGCAGCAGCGGCGACCAGCACGGCGATCTTCGTCAGCAGCACCCGGATCCGGCGGGTCTCCCAGAACAGCAGCGCCATCATCGTGCGGGCCGACCACTCCGCCCCCACCCAGGTCGCCCCGACCACGAAGAACAGCACCGCCACCGCGGTGCCGACCGCTATCGCTCCCGGTTCCAGCGCCGACGCAAGATTGAAGGGCGTCCTCGGCAGGAACTGGTCCACCGGAATGTCCTCGGCCGTGGCCGGAGGCCCGCAGTAGTCCTCCACAGCCATGCCGGGCGGCGCATCAGGCGGCAGTGGGGACTTCAGGCACTGCGCGCGATAGGTCTCCTGCTCGGCCACGATCCGGTCGACCTCTGCCCGGGCCTCGGCGCGCATCGCCTCCGTGGTCCGCCCGAACTGGGTGATCGCGATCAGCGGCACGATCACCAGGTAGCCGAGCACGGCCAGACCGAGCAGCCACCGGATGAACCGGCGCGAGGTGAACCGGCGTACCTCGGACCGGGCCAGGCCGGCCACTCCACCGCCAGGGCGGGCATCCCGCCGGAGCAACTCGGTGGTCACGACGGCTCCTTGGTGAGCTCGAGGAACGCGGTCTCCAGGTCGGCGCTGATCCGGGTCAGTTCGCTGACGTAATGCCCGTGCTGCGCCAGGGCGTGGGTGACCGCGGCCGGGTCGCTCACCCCGTGCACCCGCCAGGCGTCAGGCGCCGAGGCGCCGTCCGGGATGTGCGGCGTGACCGTCCAGCCGGCCTGTTCCAGGATCGCCTTGGCCAGGTCCGGCTGGGCGACCTGCACCCGCACATCCGCCGAGGACCGGCCGGCCAGCACCTCGCGCACCGTGCCCGAGGCGACGCACTTGCCCTTGGCCAGGATGGTCACGTCGTCGCACACCGCCTGCACCTCCGACAGCAGGTGCGAGGACAGGAACACCGTGGTGCGCCCGTCGGAGCCGAGACGGCGGATCAGTTCGCGGACGTCGCGGATGCCGGCCGGGTCGAGCCCGTTGCTCGGCTCGTCGAGGATCAGCAGGCGGGGCCGCTTGAGCAGGGCGGCGGCGATGCCGAGGCGCTGCTTCATGCCGAGGGAGTACCCCTTGAACCGGTCCTCGGCCCGCTCGCGCAGGTCGACGATCTCGAGCACCTCCTCGACCCGCGGGTGCGGCACGTGCGCGGTGTCGGCCAGGAGCTGCAGGTTGAGCCGGCCGGAGAAGGTGGGGAAGAACAGCGGCGTCTCCACCAGCGCCCCCACCGCGCCGATCACCTCCGGCAGGTCCTGCGGCACCGGGTGGCCGAGCAGGGACATCTCACCGGCGTCCGCGCGGACCAGGCCGAGCAGCATCCGGATCGTGGTGGTCTTGCCCGAGCCGTTGGGGCCCAGGAAGCCGTGCACGCCACCCTCACCGACGGCCAGGTCCAGCCCGTCGAGCGCCCGCTCGGGCGGCTTGCCCCGCCGCGTGTAGATCTTGTGGACGCCGGTCACCTCGATGACCGCGCCGGTCCCCACCGTCATGGACGCTCCGCCCGTCGTGGGTCAAGCCCCCGTGGCCCCACCCGACTCGTGATCATTCCCCAGGGCACTGTCGCACACCTGTCACCGCTCACGGCGCCGACGACACGCTGGGGGCCAGCGAGAGAACGGCGACCGCGGTCAGCACCAGCAGCGCTCCCGAGCCGCTGCTCAGCGTGATCGGCTCGGCCAGCAGCACGGCGGCCAGCACCACGGCGGTCGCCGGCTCGAGCAGGGTGAGCACCATCGCCACCCCGCCGGGGGTGGTGCGCAGCCCCAGGTAGAACAGCATGTAGGCGATCACGGTGGTGACCAGACCGAGGTAGACCAGGCCGCCGAGCACCGGCGCGGTGAGCGGCACCGCAGCCCCGATCATCAGCGCCGGCGGCAGCAGCAGGACCAGACCGATCAGCGTCGTGCCCGCGGTCAGGGCCTGCGGGGAGAGCCGGCCGGAGAGCCCCCGCGAGATCAGGGTGGAGCCGGCGTAGAGCAAACCCGAGAGGACAGCCAGGATCAGGCCGCGGGTCGGGTGCGGCGCCACGACCTCGGTCGAGTGGGACAGCGAGACCAGGGTCAGCCCGGTCAGGGCGCAGATCAGTACGGCGAACGTGAGCGGCGCCGGCCACTGCCGGGCGCGGGCGCTCTCCACCACGACCGCGGCCACCGGCGCCAGGCCGAGGGTGACCAGGGTGGCCACGGCCACGCCGACATCGGCCACGGCGTAGAAGTAACTGAGCTGGAAGCCGATCGAGCCGACCGAGACCACCAGCAACCGGGCTCCTCGATCCGGGCGGCGCACCTCGGCCAGCAGCGACCGGGCGCCGGCCGCACCGATGATCAGCACCAGGGCTAGGCCGGCCACCACCAGGCGCCAGAACAGGATCACCACCGAGTCCAGGTCGGCGTGATCCTGCAGCAGCCGGACCGAGATCCCGATCGTGGCCCACAGCATGCCTGTCACGGAGATCGCGACGATCCCGCGGCGGGCGCTGCTCATTCGGCGCACTGTAGCGGCGCTGACCCCGCTGCGCCGGGCACGGTTGGACCCCCGAGTTCACCAGAACCCCCTCCAGAGAGCCGATTCTCGGCCTGAGCCGGGGGTTGTGGTGAATTCGGGGGGCTGATCGGGCGATGATGGCGGGGTGAGAGACGTGGAGATCACCGGCGACGGCATTCGGCTCGGCCAGTTCCTGAAACTGGCGGACGTCGTGCCGACGGGGGCCGACGTCAAGGCGCTCCTGGCCGACGAGGTGGTGCAGGTCAACGAGGAGCCGGAGACCCGGCGCGGGCGGCAGCTCTTCCCGGGCGACATCGTCGAGGTCGGCGAGGCAGCGTTCCGGGTGGTCGAGGGCGCGCTCTGAGCCCTGCGTGGCCGAGCCCTCAGGGCACCGCCACCAGTACCCCGACCGCCACCACGAGCAGACCGGGCACCACCAGGAACGCCAGGTGCACGCTGGTCGCATCGGCGAGCGCACCCAGGGCGAACGGAGCCAGTCCAATCCCTGCCGAGACGCCGATCGACAGCGCCCCCGAGGCCTGGTCCTGCTGACCGTGGGCGTGCGCGAGCATGAGCGACAGGCTCAGCGGGAAGTGCCCGCCGATGCCCAGCCCCGCCAGCACCAGCCCGGCCACTGCCTGGCCGGGTGAGGAGGCCGTCCACAGCAGGAGCCACCCGGCCACGGCGACGCCGATCGCCAGGTAGAGCAGAGGCCTGGGCGGCCAGCGCAGGGCCAGCCGTGAGAGCAGCAGTCGACCCACGGCCATGCCCGCGACAATGGCCGAAACACCTTTCGCCGCAGAGGAGTCACTCAACCCGATGTCCTGACGCAACAGCTCGGCCGTCCAGGTGGTCATCGAGAACTCGACCCCGATGCAGAGCACGACGACCGTCATCAGCGGCCAGATCTCCCGGGGCAACCGGCCCGGCCCCGAGCCCCGCGGCGGCAGCCCGGCGTCCACTGCGGGTTCGGGGCGGACGACGCGAGCGAACCACCAGGCCGCCACCAGCACCACGGCGGCGGTGACCAGCAGCGCCGGGCGCCAGCCGAGCCCGGCCTGGATGCCGGCGCCGACGGCCAGGGGTGAGATCAGCCCGACGCCGGCGGCGACGGCGTTGGCCTCGCTGATCGCCGCCGAGCCTGCATCAGCGTGGTGCTGGATCAGGATCGGGTTGATGACAGTGATCGACAACGATCCGCCGGTGCCGAGCACCAGAGCGGCGAACAGGGTCAACGCGGTGGGGGCACCGACGGACAGCAGGGCGATGCCGACGACGATCAGCAGCAGTGCGATGATCACCGCGCCCCGGCGGCGCACCCGGCGGACCGCCGGAGCCACGAGGGCCCCCGCGATCAACCCGCCGCAGGCCTGCGCCGTCACGTGCAACCCGCCCAGAGTGCGGCTGATCCCCTGCTCGTCGACCAGGAGCGGCAGCATTGCGCCGAAGCCGTAGAGGAACCAGGCCCACCCGGTGAGGGCGAGGTAGGCGCTGAAGGTGACGGCGTCCCGGTGCAGACGTGGCGAGGGAAGGGCGGCGGCGCTCGGATCGGCAGACACGATGGACCATTCTCCCCTGAGATGCAGCATGGAGCCTGGTCGGGCATGCTTCGTGCCATCCGTCGTCGTCGGCCTTTCGGCACCTGACGGGCCCGGTGCCGCGGTCAGTGAGGAGAGCTCCGATGACCGCGACGTCTCCGCCTCGTGCGATGGCCGCGATGCGACCGGTGCAGTGGGCCGTGCTGACCGTGTTCGCGGTCGTGATCGCGAACCTCGTGATCGTGGAACTGCTCTTCGCCGCGGAGGGGACCGGGAAGAACTCGGTGCTGACGGTGGCGAAGTTCTTCGGCCTGCACGCGGCGCTGATCATGATGTTCCAGCTGATCCTGGTGGCCCGTCTGCCCTGGCTCGACCGCCGGATCGGCATGGACCGATTGACCTCCTGGCACCGCTGGGTGGGCTTCACCCTGTTCTGGACGGTGCTGGTGCACGCCAGTCTGATCGTCAGCGGGTACGCCGTCCTCGACAACGCGTCCCCGGTGCGCACGTTCGGGGCCTTGGCGGGAGTCCCGGCATCGCTGCTGGGCATGTGCGCCGCTGCGCTCATCGTCGCCGTCGCCGCGGTGTCGATCCGCGCCGCCCGGCGCCGCCTCTCCTACGAGACCTGGCACGCGCTGCACATCGCCGTCTATCTGGCGATCACGTTGGCACTCATCCATCAGTTCCTCGAGGGCACGACCTTCACCGCGTCCGGATGGGCACTGGCCTACTGGTCCGTGCTCTGGGCGAGCGTGATCGCTGCCTTCCTGATCGGCCGGGTGATCATTCCGTTGCGGCGCAACGCTTATCATCAGTTCCGCGTCTCGGCTGTGGTCCCCGAGGCGGACAACGTGGTCTCGGTCCACGTCACCGGGCAGCACCTCGACCGGCTGCCGGCGCAGGCCGGGCAGTTCTTCATCTGGCGCTTCCCGGCACACAACGGCTGGCGGCAGGCGAACCCGTTCTCACTCTCGGCGGCGCCCGACGGCCATTCGCTGCGGCTCACCGCCAAGGCGGTGGGCGCCACCAGCGCGGGGCTGCGCGCCCTCCCCGTGGGGACCCGGGTGTTCGCCGAGGGCCCGTACGGCGCCTTCACGGATCTGCAGCGCACCCGCTCGGCGAGCCTGCTGATCGCCGGGGGCATCGGGATCACGCCGATCCGGGCTCTGCTCGAGACCTCCACCGGTTCCGTCGTCGTGCTCTACCGGGTGCGGTCCACCGCCGACGCGGTGCTGCTGCCGGAGCTGCAGGACCTGGCCGCAGCCAAGGGAGCACAGCTGCACGTGTTGACCGGACGGTCGGCGTCCGGATCGCCGCTGGACCCGCAACCACTCGTCGACCTCGTGCCCGACATCATCGAGCGTGACGTGTTCGTCTGCGGACCACCGGCGATGACCTCCGCCGTGCTGCGCAGCCTGCGTGCCCTGAAGGTGCCCCGGCGCCAGGTGCATGCCGAGCGGTTCAGCCTCGCCGGGCCATGACCTGCGGAGGATGACCGGGATGCGGATCCTGGTCACCGGCGGCGCCGGTTTCATCGGTTCGGCCGTGGTCCGAGCAGCGGTGCGAGCGGGGCACGACGTGCGCATCGTCGACTCCGGCGCGGTGGCCGCCCACCCGAACGGAGCCCCCTCAGAGGTCGCCGGAGTGCCCGTGATCCACGGTGACGTGCGTGACGGCGCCGCCATGGCGGAGGCGTTACGCGGTGTGGACGCCGTGTGCCACCAGGCCGCCATGGTCGGACTCGGAGTGAATCTCGACGATCTACCGGACTACGCCTCGGCCAACGACGTCGGCACGGCCGTGCTGCTTGCCGCGATGGCGCGGGCCGGCGTCCGCCGAATGGTGCTGGCAGGGTCGATGGTGGTCTACGGCGAGGGCCGCTACCGCTGCCCCGAGCACGGGGACGTGACCGCACCGCCACGCACCGAGGACGACCTGCGCCAGGGGCGGTTCGATCCCGCCTGCCCTGGTTGCGCCGCGCCGCTCGAGCCCGCACTGGTCGGCGAGGAGGCGGCACCCGATCCGCGCAACGCCTACGCGGTGACCAAGCTGACCCAGGAACTGCTCACCCGGGTCTGGGCCCGCGAGACCGACGGCGCGGCGACCGTGCTGCGCTATCACAACGTCTACGGGCCCGGGATGCCGCGGGACACCCCCTATGCCGGGGTGGCAGCGATCTTCCGCTCGGCGCTGGCGCGCGGCGAGGCGCCGCAGGTGTTCGAGGACGGCGGTCAACGACGCGACTTCGTGCACGTGGACGACGTGGCGCGCGCCAATCTGGCGGCCCTGGAGACGCAGTGCGCGCCGGCAAGGACACGTCCGACCGGCGTGGCGGTGTACAACGTGGCCAGCGGGGAGCAGAGGACGATCGGGGATCTCGCACGTCGGTTGGCCGACGTGATGGGTGGACCGGACCCAGGGTCACCGGGCAGTACCGGCTGGGCGACGTGCGGCACGTGACCGCCGACACCGCTCGGATCCGCGCCGCCCTGGGCTGGTCGCCACAGACCACGTTCCACGACGGCATCGCCGCCCTGGCGGATCAGCGGGGGTAGCGGAAGCCGTCGAGGAAACGGCGGAAGACTCCACCGGTCGGTGGCAGCGGCGCGGCGGGCGCCGGAGCCGTGGTGCGCAGGGTGGCCACCGGCTTGTCGTAGTCGGCCCGCACGATCGCGTCGACCACCTGCTCCTCGGTGAAGTGCTCCGAGCCGGGAATGGTCGGGACGAAGCCCACCATCACCCCGTTGCGCATGACCAGGGCCTCCAGCCCTGCGGTGCCGTCGGTGTCCCACACCGCGGTGCGTCCCTCAGTCACCGCCAGCCGGACGCCGAACTGGTAGATGCCGGACTTCTCCAGGTGGGCGTCGATGCCGCGCCCGCGCAGAGCGTCCACGACCCGGCGGGCTCGGTTCTCATCCACCCGCCCACGGTAACCCGACAACCTGAGAGGTCAGGCAACGTTCTGTGCAAGGGGCAGCCGGACGTCGAAGCAGCACCCGGCGCCGACGTTGTAGGCGACGATCCGGCCGTGATGCGCCTCGACGATCCCCCGGGCGATGGCCAGGCCCAGGCCCGCCCCGCCGTCCGGGCCGGGGGTACGGGCCTGGCCGGCGCCGCCACCGCGCCACCCGGGTTCGAAGATGTGCTCCAGATCAGCCGCTGGAATCCCTCCGCAGGCGTCGCTGACCGAGAGCACCACCTCCCCCTCCCGCTGCTGGGCGGCGACATGCACCGTGCCGTCGCACGGGGTGTGCCGGATGGCGTTGACCACCAGGTTGGTCAGCACGCGACCCAGGCCACCGGCGTCCGCCCGGAGGGAGGCAGGGTCGGCCGAGGCCCCCAACGCCACGCCGCCGGCCTCGGCCATGGCCGTCACACCGGAGACCACGTCGGCCACCAGGTCACGCAGGTCGATGTGCTCCAGGGTGAGCGAGAGCCCTCCGCCGCGGATCCGGGAGAGCTCGAACAGGTCGTCCACCAGTCGTGCGAGCCGGTCGACCTCGCGGCGCATCTGCCGGTGGTAGCGGGCCGGATCGGGGGCCACGCCGTCCTCCAGGGCCTCGGCCATCGCCCGCAGCCCGGCCAGCGGGGTGCGCAGGTCGTGGCTGATCCAGGCCACAAGCTCACGCCGCGAGGACTCCAGGGCCTGTTCGCGCGAGCGCGCCCCGGCCAGGCGCTCCTGGGCCCGCACCACCTCGGCCTCGATGTCGGCCAGCTCGCGCAGGGTCACCTCGGCACCGGAGGAGCTGCCGGAGCGCGCCGTGGCCCGGACCTGCTGAACATCCCGCACGACCCTGCGGCCGAGCACCCACGACACGCCGAGGGCGACCGCCGAGGCGACGGCGGTCACCGGGAGCACCACGGCCAGGTCGTGTGCGGAGATGAACATCGCCCGGGCGGCGCCGATCACACCGGCGACCACGGAGGCCACGGTGATCAACGAGGCGGCGACCAGGGTGCCGCGCACCGAGCGGCGGCGCCAGATCACGGCCACGACCAGCCCCAGCCCGGCGGCTGCCCCGGAATAGGCCAGGGCGATCAGCGCCACATCGAGGTCGGCACGCGTCATCAGGCGGCACCGTCCCAGCGGTAGCCCACTCCCCAGACCGTGACCAGGCGCCGCGGAGTGGCCGGGTCGGGCTCGACCTTCTCCCGCAGGCGTCTCACGTGCACCGTCACGGTCGAGGTGTCGCCGAACTCCCAGCCCCACACCTCGCGCATCAGCCGCTCGCGCGAGAAGGCCTGCCCGGGGTGGGTCATCAGGTGCACCAGCAGGTCGAACTCCCGCCCGGTCAGCGCCACCGGCGCGGCGCCCCGGCTGACCGAGCGTGCGGCCAGGTCGACTTCGAGCTCGGCCGAGACCAGACGACGCGCCGCGTGCTGGCCGCCGGTGGCGGCGCTGCCGCTGCGCCGCAGTACCGACTGCACCCGCAGCACCAGCTCGCGAGGGCTGAACGGTTTGACCAGGTAATCGTCCGCCCCGGTCTCCAGCCCGAGCAGCCGGTCGCTCTCCTCACCGAGGGCAGTCAGCATGATCACCGGGATGTCCGGACGTACCTGGCGGAGCCGGGTGCACACCTCCAACCCGGACAGGCCGGGCAGCATCAGATCCAGTACGACCAGATCGGGCAGGGTCCGGGCGGCCACCGCGAGGGCGGTCACGCCGTCCGCCGCCTGCTCTATCGCGAGCCCGGCATGCTCGAGATAGGCGCGCACCACCTCGGCGACGGTGGCGTCGTCCTCGACGACCAGTACCCGAGCGGTCATTTCTCAAGCCTAGGCGGCCATCAGCACCACGTGGTGCCGTGGTTGCCGACCGTTCGACTTCCGTAAGCCCTTCGCCTGGCCGCGGCGGCCGCGCCTCGCGGTCGGTCACAGGTCCTCGATCAGGCATCCGTCCGGCGCAGCAGCGGGTACCAGGCAGCGGCCACGGCGACGGCGGCCAGGAGCGGCCACGCCACCATCAGGGCCAGGTAGTGGGCCTCGGCCAGCGCTTGGCGAGTTGTCAGCCAGCTCAGCCACACCAGGCCGAGGCCGATCCACCCGAGTGCGGCGGCACGACCCCAGCGCTGGAACAACGTGCCGGCCAGCAGGCCGATGACCGCGGACATCAGCAGTGGGCCCGCGTAGCCGATCACCTTGGTCGCTTGGCCGGTCACCGGAATCCCCTCGCTGATCAGGCCGGCGGTGCGTTGCGCGGTCTCCAGAGCGGTCAGCACGATCCCGAACCCCAACGACTCCGCCACGGCCAGGAGCAGGGCACCGAGGCAGAACGCGGAACGGGTCAGACCGAGCCCGATCGCGT
Organism: uncultured Actinomycetota bacterium; assembly: GCA_963710915.1. GTDB lineage: Bacteria > Actinomycetota > Actinomycetes > Actinomycetales > Kineosporiaceae > JADJPO01. The sequence goes on from CAVQCD010000005.1 coordinate 156,120, forward strand.
TCGAGTAGCCGCGGGTGGCCATCAGGACGTAGTGGAGGACGATGAAGCTACCTGGCATTGCGGTGACCTTGACCCATGTCGGCTGGCCCTGCCCATTCCCGGCCAGCGGCCCAACGTGCTCGAGGCCGAACAGGACGAGCACCACGACAACAATCTGCGCGTATCGGCGCACCGATTGAGAGCGCGGGATCAGATGCAGCTTCATGGCGGCGAGGACGTCTGTCATGGTCGAGAGGCTCCTGCGGTATGAGGTGCGGATGTCCGGTCCGGCGACCGGGACGGCAGGGGACGGGCAGCGTGACTCAAGATCTCGGACCAGGACCTCGGCCCGGTCAGACATCGGTCCGCCGTAGGACCAGGTACCCGCTCGCAGTGGTCAGTACCGTCAACACGGCCAGCACGGTCACCGAAGCCGCCGTATGCAGCGAGGTCGGCAGTTGGGCGTGACTCCACCAGACGGCTCCTGCCAGGGCGGCGACGGCCGCGATGCGGGGCACGACGTACCGCCGCCGAGGGCCCCGCATCGACGCGGTGCCGCTGACCAGGCCGACCGCGCTGAGCAGCAGTAGCAGCCAGAACCAGCCGGCGAGCCGGCCCGGCAGATCGCCAAGTGCCGGCTGCGCGCTCTCCCCGGGCGGAGTAGACAGGATTCCGAGGGCCGCGAAGAGGACCATCACCATCGCCATGCAGAACGAGCGAGCCACCATGAACACCACGGTGCCGGCGTAGCAGGCGGCCCGGGTCATGCCCAGGCCCAGCGCGAACGGGACGACGTCCATGATCGCCGTGGCGGCGTACACGGCCCACACCAGGATCCCGACGGACTGCGGAAACCACCCGGGGCCCTCGTTCTCCGCCATCACGTCGAACAGCGGCCCGTTGCCCCAGACCAGGCCGAGCCCAGCGCCGAACGCGATCAGCACCCGCCAACGCAGCGACAGGTGCAGACGCACCACAGAGATCGTCCCTGCCATCATCGTGGCACCGTCCCGTCCACGGCGAGCGCGACGGCTGTCTGGTCGACGGCCGGCGCCACCGCAGTGAGGTGGACCATGAGTTGCTGCAGCGACACCGGCTCGATCTCCAGCCCCAGGGCCCGGGGCCGGTCGAGCTCCGGGCCGGTCGGGTGGCTCGGACCGAGAGTGCCGCTGACCGTTGCCCGGGCGCGTCGCCCGACCTGCTCGCGGTCCAGCACGGTGAGGTGCGCGATGGCGGTCTCAACGTCCGCCGCCGGCCCGGTCAGCGTGACGGCGAACTGGCGCAGGGCCTCGGCGTCCGCCTCAAGCAACACCCTGCCGCGGTCGAGCAGGACCACGTGCTCGAGCAGGTCGGCCGCCTCGTCGATCAGGTGGGTCGAGAGGATCACCGTGCGCGGGCGCTCGGCGACATCAGCCAGCAGCAGGTCGTAGAACAGCGAGCGGGCGACCGGATCGAGCCCGAGGTAGGGCTCGTCGAAGAGTGTCAGCGGGGCCCGGCTGGCCAGCCCGACCACGATCCCGACGGCGGACAGCATGCCGCGCGAGAGCTGCTTCACCGCCCGCTCACGGGGCAGCTCGAAGGCATCGATCAGCGTCCGGGCGTAGCGCTCGTCCCAGCGCCGGTGGCACATTCTGGCGGCCTGCAGCACGTGCTGGACCTTGTAGCCGTCCGGGTAGCGCTGCTCCTCCCGGACCAGGCAGATCCGGGACAGGACGTCGGCGTTCTCGAACGGCGGCCGGTCGAAGACCTCCAGCCGGCCCTGATTGGGGAGTGCCTGCGCGGCCAGGACCCGCATCAGGGTGGTCTTGCCGGCGCCGTTGCGGCCGAGCAGGCCGTGGATCGCCCCCTCACGAAGGGTGAGGTCGACGCCGTCAAGGGCGCTGACCCCGTCGTAGTTCTTCGTCAGTCCCCGAGCGGTGACCGCTGCATGCACTGCAGTCACCTCTTCTGACCTGGTCACGTGCGCTCCTTCCAGCAGGTGTCGAGCAGGGTGTGCAGATGGTCGAGGGCGATCCCGAGCTTGTGTGCCTCGGCGACCAGGGGCGCCACGTACTGGCCGGATAGCTGTGCCCGGCGGCGTTCGCGCAGCTTCTCCCGCGCGCCGGGTGCGACGAACATGCCGATTCCGCGGCGCTTGGTGAGGATCCCGTCGTTGACGAGCTGGTTGACGCCCTTGGCCGCGGTCGCCGGGTTGATCCGGTGGAAGGCTGCCAGTTCGTTGGTCGACGGCACCTGATCGTCGTCGGCAAGGGTGCCGTCGACGATGTCGTTCTCCAGCTGCTCGGCGACCTGCTCGAAGATCGGCCTACCGTCGCTCAGCATGGGCGACCGTGTTGGCTCGTTGGTTCAGTACCCATGTAACTAACCATCTAACCAGAGAATCGAAAAGTCAAACAGAACGGGTCGAAGGAGAATGAGAGGAGATCCGGGACATCCGCGGGATACATCGGACAGCCTTGTCAAGGCCCGGCGCAGGCACCGCCCTGCGACTCGTGATCGTCGCTGCGCATCGTTCGACTTTCGTAAGCCTCCTCCGAGCGAGCCGCCCTAACGTCGCCGACATGCCCGAGGAGCCGCTGGTCGATGTCGTCCTGCCCTGTCTCGATGAGGCCGGGGCGCTGCCCACGGTGCTGGCCGGGTTGCCTGCGCGGATGCGGGCGATCGTGGTCGACAACGGCTCTCAGGACGGCAGCGCCGCGATTGCCCGCGCTCACGGTGCTCTGGTGGTGCACGAACCGACACGAGGGTTCGGCGCCGCCTGCGCCGCCGGGGTGGCGGCCGCGACCGCGCCGATCGTGGCCTTCTGCGACGCCGACGCCTCCCTCGATCTGACCGAACTGCCCCGGGTCGTCGACCCGGTGCTGCACGGAACGGCTGATCTGGTGCTGGGGAGGCGACGGCCCGAGGTTGCCGGGGCCTGGCCGGCCCACGCGCGGGTGGCCAACGGGGTGCTGGCGGCACTGCTGCGCCGGCGGACCGGCGCCGAGCTGCACGATCTGGGGCCGATGCGTGCGGTACGCCGGGAGGCGCTGCTCGCTCTCGGCCTGCGCGACCGCCGGTCCGGCTACCCGTTGGAGATGGTGCTGCGGGCTGCCGAGGCCGGCTGGGCGCTCGCCGAGGTCGACGTGTCCTACCGGCCCAGGATCGGCCGCTCGAAGGTCACCGGCACTGTGCGCGGCACCGCCCGCGCCGTGACCGACATGCGTCGGGTGCTTGCCGAGGTGCCGCATTGAGCCGGTTCTCGGACCTCGAACCGGCTCACGGTGGCGAGGTGACCGTGCTGGTGCTGGCCAAGGCACCGCGGGCCGGGTTCAGCAAGACCCGCCTGATTCCAGGTTTCGGACCGGACGGCGCCGCCAGTCTGGCGGCGGCTGCCCTCGCTGACACCTTGGACGCCGTCCGCCGGGCGGAGGTGTCGAACCGGGTACTGGTTCTCGACGGTTCGCCGGATGACCTCCACTGCCAAGGATTCCGGATCGTTCCTCAGGCTGGCGGCTCGCATGCGGAGCGGATCATCGCCGCGTTCGAGCTGGTGGGGAGCAGCCCGGCAGTCGTGATCGGGATGGACACCCCACAACTCGACCCCTCCCTGCTCGCACTCGATCTCGCCGCGCCGGCCGACGCCTGGTTGGGGCCGGCCGAGGATGGCGGCTGGTGGGTGCTCGGCCTGCGCCATCCCCGGCGCGATGCCCGCCGGGTGCTCGAGGGGGTGCCGATGTCCACGGCGCACACCGGGGCTGCGCAGCGAGAGCGCTTGGCGCGCGCGGGCCTACGGGTGATCACGCTGCCGATGCTGCGCGATGTCGACGAACCGGCGGATGCCTTCGCCGTGGCCTCCGAGGCACCGGCCGGTCGGTTCGCTGACTGTCTGCGCCGGCTGACGCCGCTCGACGACGCGGTAGGACGGCGGTGAGCGAGGCCGCTCTGGCCACGTTCACCGAGGCCAGCGACGACGACGGCTGGGTGACCCTACGCCACGGCATCGACCAGGTCGAACGCCATCACGTACGGCGCTGGTCGCGTGATGCCGATGCGGTGGACCTGCAACTGGTCGATGCCTGCACCGGCCCGACCCTCGACGTCGGCTGCGGACCGGGCCGGTTGACCGCCGCCCTGGCCCGCCGAGGTACTCCTGCACTCGGGATCGACGTCTGCGCCGAGGCGGTCAGCCAGGCCCGGCTGCGCGGCGCCGCGGCCCTCCGCCGGGACGTGTTCGACCCGGTGCCCGGTGAGGGCCGGTGGCACTGGGCGCTGCTCGCCGACGGCAACATCGGCATCGGGGGCGACCCGGTGCGCCTGCTGTGCCGGGTGGCCCAGCTGGTCGGGCCGGGGGGCCGGGCGCTGGTCGAGGTGAGCGCGCACGAACTCGATCACCGCGGGATCAGCCGGGTGGAGTACCCCGACGGCAGCCTGGGCCCGGCCTTCCCCTGGGCCGCGATGGGCACCCGGGCGCTGGTCGCAGCCGCCACCACCGCAGGATGGCACCCGGGCGTTCCGTGGCGCACCGCGACCCGCAGCTTCGTCCCCCTGCACCGCCACCCCTGCTGAGTCGACCGCGGCTATGGACGGAGGTGCACGGGGGCGGCGACCAGAATCAGGGTGACGGCGAGCAGCGCGACCCCGGCGAAGAGACGGCCGGCCCGGCGCGGCAGCGCCCGGCTCACCGCAAGACCCACCAGGACGGCGACCGGAGCGAGTACGGCGTCGTGTGCCACCAGCACGCCGGCCAGCCAGAGTGAGGCCTCCAGCGGCCGGGTGGCACTGGGCGCGACCACGACCAGCTGCCACAGCCCGTAGGCCACAGCACCCGCCCCCAGGGCCAGCATCGCCGCGCGGGCCGCCCGGCTCATGCCGGCTCGATCCGAGCGAGCCACTTGGTCTGGTGCACCCCGGGGCGGTTCGGCGCGATCAGCCGCAGCGGGTAGCCGTGGTCGAGGTCGAGGGGTTCGCCGTTGAGCCGGAGGGCCAGCAGCGTCAACGGGTCTCGCGCCACCGACGGCCCGATGGGTGAGCTCGCGTACAGCCAGTTCTGCTCCAGCGAGACCGCTCTGAGCCGCGTATCCGGCGGCACCTCGGCCAGATCGAGCAGCACCTGCAGAGGAACGCCGGACCAGTCAGCGCTCACGCTCCAGCCCTCGACGCAGGCGATCGGAAGCCGCGCCGTGGTCTGGGGCATCGCTGCCAGCTCCGCCAGGCTGAAACGCCTCGGGCTCGGACCGGCGACACTCAGACTCCATCCGGGATCCCGTGCAGCACCGAGGATTCCAGCGGCCGATGCCGTCCGATTGACGGCTACCCCCTGTGGTCCGGATGCCACGTCCCGGGGGGCGAGCACCGCGATCGCGCGCAGTGTCGGCACGCTCTGTCCCACCGTGACCAGGGTGGCCGCTGCCACCGAACTCAGTGCGCCCACCAGCACGGCCCGCCGATCGGCGTCCGCCTCGGAGTCGGTGGCTGCCTCTGAGTCGGTGGCTGCTTCTGAGCCGGTGGCTGCCTCGACAGCGTCGCCCGTTCCGGGAGCGCGCAGATGGTGCAGCTTCAGCACGACGTGCAGCAGCAGGGCCCCGATCACCATCCAGGCCACGGCGTAGTGCACCCGCGGGAAGAAGAAGGGCCAGGGGTACCACTGCGCGATGTTCAGCAAGCCCGAGGTGATCTCGAACAAGGTGCCGGCCACCAGGGGAACGAGCATCAGCCGCTCGAGGCCATGGCCCAGCCCACGCACCGGCGGCCAGACGAACAGCCGGGGATACACCACCCACAGCTTGGCCAGCACCAGCGGAAGGGTCGCAATGCCGGCGACGACGTGCAGACCCTGGCTGACCTGATAACCCCACACCGGACGGCTGGGCAGATCGAACCAGCCCACCGGGTGCTGATGCAGGTGACTGATCAAGCCCGTCACGAACGCCACCACGACGGTGGCCCCGAGCAGCCGGCCCAGGTTCGCCGCGCTGCGGGTGTCGTGGGCCCCGGGCGGGAAGGGACGACCGGCGGGGTGCAGAACGCCGCGCTCCGACAACGCCCGACTGAATGCATCGACTCGACTCACGCACCGACGCTAGGCGGCGCGAGCCCTCGATCGGCTTACCAAACCCTGAACAACCGCTCGTGCAGGGTGTGGCATGCTCTACGACGTGTCCGTGCGCCTGAGCTCCCAGTGGTGGCCCGCCTCCTAGGCGGACCAACTCGCGCACCCTGCGGCCGCCTCGATCGAGGCGGCCGTCGTCGTTTGCCGGCATCACCTCGATCGGGCCGACCCCCGATCGAAGGAGACCCCGATGCCCACCATCACGACCTCCGCCGCCGGCCTGCTGGCCGCCCTGGCCGCCGACCCCGCACCACCGCCGTTCGCCGTCCTGCTGCGCCAGAACGCCCCCGGTGTCGAGGTGCTCACCGGCGACGTCAGCGACGTCCCCCGGCTGGCCGACCTGCCGCTGCCCGGGCCCGGGGACGCGCCGGTCCTGGCCCTGGTGCCCTTCCGGCAGATCGGCGAGCTCGGCTACGCCCACCACGACGACGCCACCCCTCTGCGCTGCCTGAAGGCCCGTCGACGCGAGGTGCTCACCCGGGAGGAGGCCCTCACCGTGCTCCCCACGGACGACGTCCCGCTGACCGGCGCCTCGTTCGACCTGGACGACGACGCCTACGGCGAGGTGGTCAAGCGGGTGATCGCGGAGGAGATCGGGCGCGGCGAGGGGGCGAACTTCGTCGTCCGCCGGGATCTACGGGCCCACCAGCCGCTGCCGCCGGCCCGGGCAGCCCTGGCCGTGCTGCGCCGCCTGCTCGAGCAGGGGGACGGCGCCTACTGGACCTTCGCCGTCCACGCCCCGCTCGCGGGGACGCCGTCCGTCACCATGGTCGGCGCCACCCCGGAGCGGCACGTCAGCGCGCGGGCCGGCACGGTGGTGATGAACCCGATCAGCGGCACCTTCCGGTATCCGCCAGGTGGGCCCACCCGGGCCGGGCTGCTGGACTTCCTGCGCGATCGCAAGGAGGTGGAGGAGCTGTTCATGGTGGTGGACGAGGAGCTGAAGATGATGAGCGGGCTGTGCGAGCGCGGCGGCCGGGTGCTCGGACCCTTCCTCAAACCGATGGGCCATCTCGCCCACACCGAGTACCTGCTCACCGGTACCAGCGACGCCGATCCTCGAGAAGTGTTGCGGGCCACCATGTTCGCCGCCACCGTGACCGGCTCACCGGTGCAGAACGCCTGCCGGGTGATCGCCCGGCACGAGCGGACCGGCCGGGGGTACTACGCCGGCATGGCGGCCCTGCTCTCGCAGGGGCCGCAGGGGCCCGAGCTCGACGCGCCGATCCTGATCCGCACCGCTTACCTCGGCGCCGACGGCGCGGTGCGCCTTCCGGTGGGCGCCACCCTGGTCCGGCACAGCGTGCCGGAGACCGAGGTGGCCGAGACCTACGCCAAGAGCGCCGGAATCCTGGCCGCTTTCAGCGCGCCCCCCGTGGATCCTGCTGCAGCAGAAGACGTCTCACGACGAACCCCGCTGCCGGACGACGCCGCGATCGACCGAGCGCTGGCTGCTCGCAACAACACCTTGGCCCGGTTCTGGCTGGACCCTCAGCACGACCGGCCCGACCCGCGCCTGACCGGCCGATCGGCGCTGGTGGTGGACGCCGAGGACGCCTGGACCGAGATGCTCGCCCACGTGCTGCGCCGCGTGGGAATGGCGGCCCGGGTGGTGCGCTGGGATGAGATCACGCCGGCCGAGGTGGAGCAGGCCGACCTGCTGATCGCCGGCCCCGGTCCCGGCGACCCCCGCGACCTGACCGACCGGCGGATCGCCGGCCTGCACGGGGTGGTGGCCGCCCGCCTGGCCGCGCGCCGTCCACTGCTGGCGGTCTGCCTGAGCCATCAGATCGTCGCCGCCCAGCTCGGGCTGCCGCTCGAACCGCTGCCCGAGCCGCACCAGGGCACCCAGCGCCGCGTGCACGCCCTGGGCCGCGACGTCCGGGTGGGGTTCTACAACACCTACACCGCCCGCGACCGCGCGGCCCGGCCCCTGCCGGGGGTCCGCCTGTGGACCGACGGGCCGGACGGCGAGGTGGTGGCCCTGGAGGCAGACGGACTGGTGTCGGTGCAGTTCCACCTGGAGTCGATCCTCTCCCCGGACGGCGTGGACCTGTTGGCCGACATCGCCGTGGCACTCGACACCGGCACGTCCGGTGACCGCCCGGACAGGTGTTACCGAACTCTGAACAACAGCCTCGGGGGTGGTCACACGCGCGGCCCGTCCCCCAGGGTGGGCGGATGAGGCCCCCCGGACCGTCGTCGAGGTGGGCCATGGCTGCCAGTTTCGGCGGTCTGGCGGGAACCGCGCTCGCCGTACGCATGGTGGTCGTGGCCGGCGACCCGGGCCAGGGTCGGTGGCGGCTCCTGATCTGGATCGCGGTCGCCTGGGCCGCCTTCTGCACCGGGGTGTGGGGGGTACGCCGCACGCCGCAACGCGTCGCCGTCCCGCTGATCCTGATCGGCGGGATGGGCCTGCAACTGGTCGCGATGAGTTCGCCGCCCCGGCTGACCGACGACTTCTTCCGCTACGCGTGGGACGGGCGGGTGCAGGCCGCAGGCGTCTCCCCCTACCGCTACCCGCCCACCGACCCTGCCCTGGCTCGGTTGCGCACCCCTTGGCTGTTCCCGCCCGACTGTTCCACACAGGTTCCGGTGTGCACCCGGATGAATCATCCGGGCGTGCCGACGATCTACCCGCCGGTGGCTCAGGCGGAGTTCACCGCGGTCCACCTGCTCACCCGACCGCTCGGCCCCGACGGTGGCCGGGAACGCACCTGGCAGGCGCTGGCCGCGGTCCTGGCCACGGTGACCTCGCTCGCCCTGATCCGGCTGCTGCAGCGGGTGCGGGGCGATCCGCGACAGGCGGTGCTGTGGGCCTGGTGTCCCACCGTCGTGTTGGAGGGCGGCGGCAACGCGCATGTCGATGTGCTCGCCTCGCTTCTCGTGGTGCTCGCCCTGGCAGCGGCCGTCGCCGGGCGGCGGGTGCGCAGCGGCGTCCTGATCGGGGCGGCGATCGGCACCAAGCTGCTGCCGGTCCTGGTGCTGGTGGCCCTCGCCGGACCGCTGCCCGTCGATGGGTCGCGCGGGAGTGGCGGAACTGGGCCGGGGCCGGCGGGGTGGTGGCCGGGGTCGCAGCCGCGGCCCTCGGCGCGGTGTACCTGCCGCACGTGCTGGCCGTGGGCACGCGGGTGCTCGGCTTCCTGCCCGGGTACCTGCCTGAGGAGGGCTTCGACGGGCGCACCCGCTTTCCCTGGTTCCAGGTGGTCCTGCCCGGGCTGTGGGCCACTGCGGCGGGCGTGCTGAGCCTGGCGCTGATCGCTCTGTGGACGGCGCGTCGCACCGACCCGGCACGGCCGTGGACCGCAGCCATGGTGCTGGTCGGACTGGCCTTCGCGATGGCCGGGATCAGCTACCCCTGGTACGCGCTACTGCTGATCCCGCTGGTGGCGCTGGACGGGCGCGGCCGCTGGCTGGCCGTGGCCGCCGCGGCCTATCCGGCCTACCTGGCGCCCGGGCTCGGGCTGCCCCTGAGCACGACCGCGGGCGTCAGCTACCTGGTCGCCCTCCTGCTGATCGCCGCCGCCAGCCCGAGGTCAGCCGATCGTGGCGATCACGGCCCCTGGGTGACCACCGCCTCCTCCTCGACCAGCAGGTGGACGACGCCAGCCGACCGGGGCCGGGCACCTCGACCGACACCTTGTCCACCTGCACCTCGGCGAGCAGTTGGCCCTCGCCGACGCGCTGGCCGTCGGCTGACGAACCAGGTCGACGACCACGCCCTCGGCGTCCGGCCGGTCCTTCGACAGCGCCGGGGAACCGGACCGTCCGTCATGCGCCCACCACCTCCCGGATCGCCGCCTCGATCCGGTCGTGCCGCGGCAGGACGGCGTACTCCAGCGCGTGGGCGTAGGGGATCGGCGACGTCGGGCACGCCACCCGTGCGACCGGCGCCTGCAGCATCGACGGGTCGCCGTCGGTGACCGTCGCGACCACCTCGCCGGACAGGCCGAAGGACAGGTAGTCCTCGTCGACGACGACCAGCCGGCCGGTCTTGCGCACCGAGGTCGAGGATCGCCTCCCGGTCGAGCGGCACCAGGCTGCGCAGGTCGATGCACCTCGACGTCGACGCCCGTCCGCCGCCAGCGCGTCGGCGACGTCGAGCGCGTGGTGCACCGACAGCGAGATGGTGACGATGGTGACGTCGCGTGCCCGCCCGGGCGACCGGCCGCCTTGCCGATCGGGACCTCGTAGGGCTCCGTCGGGCACGTGCGCCGGTCGCACGCGGGTTCTTGGCGTCATCCACGCGCAGCCCCATGACGCCCTTGTGGAACATGTAGACGCACCGGGTTGTCGTCCCGGATCGCCGCGGTCATCAGGCCCTTGGCGTCGTACGGGGTGGCTGGGCACCACGACCTTCATGCCGGGCAGGTGGGCGAACGTGCCCCACAGGCACTGGCGAGTGCTGGGCGCCGTCGGAGTAGCCGCCGCCGACGGCGGTGGTGAGCACCATCGGCACCTTCACGTTGCCGCCGGACTCGTAGTGGATCTTCGCCATGTGGTTGTAGATCTGGTCCAGGCAGACGCCCATGAAGTCGACGAACATCAGCTCGGCGATCGGGCGCATGCCCTCGACGCGGCGGCGCCCACGGCCGGCGCCGATGAACGCCGGTCTCCGAGATCGGGGTGTCGATGACCCGCTCGGGACCGAACTTCGTCGAGCAGGCCCGTCGGTGGAGCCGAAGATGCCGCCGTAGACCCCGACGTCCTCACCCAGGTAGAAGACGCGTCGGTCGCGCTCCATCTCCTGGGCGATGGCCTCGGACGATCGCCTTGCGACGTGGTGAGCAGGCGGCTGCGGTCGTCGGCGTGTCGGTCGATCGTCATCGCTCCTCCGGCGTCAGGCGAAGACGTGCGTCGAGCGCGGACCGGCCTGGCCGGATCGGGACGGGCTGCCTTGGCGAAGGCGATCGCCTCGTCGACCTCGGCCCGGCGCGCGGCCCAGACCTCGGCGCGCCGCGCCGTCGTCCAGCACGCCGTCGGCGACCAGGCGCGGCCTCGTAGGCGCGGATCGCGTCGCGGCGCTCCAGCTCGGCGATCAGCTCGCGGTGCGGTAGCCCTGGGCGTCACCCTCGAAGTGGCCCCAGCAGCCGCAGCGTGTGCACCTCGATCAGGATCGGTCCGCCGCCGCGCGCGGGCCCGCGCGACGGCCGCGCCGGCCGCCTCGTAGACCGCCTCGACGTCGTTGTCCTCGACCCGCTCGCCCGGCATGCCGTACGCGGCGGCGCGGTCGCGTTGGTGGCGATCGCCGTGGCGCGCTGCGTGGCACCAGATGCGCCCAGTCGTTGTCCTCGCACGACGAACACGACCGGCAGCTTCCACAGCGCCGCCAGGTTGAGCGACTCGTGGAAGGCGCCCTGGTTCGCCGCGCCCTCGCCGGTGACGGCGACCGCGATGCCGTCGCGTGCCCCTGCGCTTGAAGGCGAACGCCGTGGCCCACGGCCGGCGGGTAGCCCTCGGCGATGATGCCCGAGCAGCGAGAAGTGGGTCGCCGGGTCGAACAGGTGCATGTGGCCGCCGCGGCCGCGGCCGAGGCCGGTCTCCCGGCCGAAGATCTCGGCGGCCATCTTGCGCAGGTCCATGCCGTGGGCGATGCGCGAGGTGGTGCGGGCGGTGCGTCGCGGTGACCGCGTCGTCCGGGCGTCAGGTGGGCGCAGACGCCGGCCGCAACCGGCTCCTGGCCCGCCGACGAGGTGCATCTCGCCGGGGATCAGCCCGGCGCCGATGTCGCAGACCGGTGACCTTGTCGGCGTGGTAGTCGCGCAGCATGGCTTCCTCGAAGGTGCGGATCAGCACCATCTGGCGGTAGAGCTGATGGCGCGCTGCGGCGTCCAGCGTGGTGACCTGGGCCGCGGATGAGGTGACGGTCATCCGTACTCCTTCCGGCACGCAGAGGCGGGGCACGTCGTCGTGCCCTCACGCTGATCCTGCGCGCGCGCGGCGGCGCGTCACCGGCGGAGTTTTCAGATGGTGATACGCCCCTGTCCCACCCCGCGGGCGGATCTACGGGTCACAACGTGTGCCGCAGCGGAGCGTGAGCGGGTTCAGCGGGCCAGCTCGAGAGCGATCCGCTCGGCCGCGCGGGTGAGCGCCGGGCTGCGGCCGACGGCGCCGCTCAGCCGGGTCGCCGGCACGGAGACGGCGACGGCGCCGACGGCCACCGCGCCGTTCGCCCCGATCGTGCGCACCGGCGTCGCCACGCAGGCGATGCCGAGGCTGTACTCCTGCCGGTCCAGGACGACGTCGGTGCCGTCGCTGATCCCGCGCAGCAGGGTGCGGCGGTCGGTCTGCGTGTAGGGGGTGAGATCGGCCAGTTCGTGGCGCGACAGGTAGTCGCGCCGTCCCTCGTCGTCCAGAGCCCCGAGCACCGCCTTGCCGAGCGCGGTGGCATGCCCGGAGACGGCCAGGTCGACCCAGAGGTCGACCCGGGGTGCGGCCGGGGAGTCGACCACGTCGACCAGCCTGATCTCGCCGTCGTCGTAGACCGCGAGGTAGGCAGCGGCCCGCAGCGTCTCGTGCAGCCCGTCCAGCATCGGCCGGATGCGTTCTCGCAGAGGCTGTTGCGCCACTCGTGCGCCGAGCGCGCTCACCCGCTCGCCGAGCACGTAGCCGCCGTCCGCCCGCCGCAGGTAGCCCTCGTGCACCAGGGTGCGTAGCAGGTGGTAGGTCGTCGGCAGTGGCTTGCCGGTGGCCCGGGCCAGCGCCTTGGCGGTGAGCGGGCGGTCGCTGGAGCCGACCGCGTCGAGCAGGTGCAGGGCGCGTTGGACCGACGCGATGAGTGTCGGCTGGCCGGCCACGATGCAGACCTCCCTGAGGCGGGATCGCACCACGGTATGCGGCATTCGTGCCCTTGGAAAGGGCCCCCTCCGGCGGCTCGCCCCCTCCCTCCGGACGGGCACCTGCAGCCGGTTGCCCGCCGAGCCCCTAGGCTTTGGCAGTGCATTCATCGGATGACCGGGCGCATCCCTGGCGAGGCGTCGGCCTGGTGCTCGCCGCCGCTTCGCTGTTCTCGTTGAACGGCAGCGTCAGCAAGGCCGTGCTGAACGGCACGATCTCCTCGCTGCACCTGGTGGAGGTGCGCTGCCTGGCGGCCGGGGTGCTGTTCGCGCTGATCGCGGTCGCCCGCGACCGACGGTCGCTGCGCATCGGGCCACGTGAGCTCGGCTTCGTCGCGGTGTACGGCATCGTCGGGGTGGCGATGGTGCAGTGGCTCTACTTCGTGTCTATCTCGCGCATGCCGGTGAGCATCACCCTTCTGATCGAGTTCACGGCACCGGTGCTGATCGCCCTGTGGGTGCGGTTCGTTCGCCGGCAGCCGGTGCACGGCCGGATCTGGGTCGCGCTCGCCCTCACCCTGATCGGCCTCGCCCTGGTGGCCCGGGTGTGGGCCGGGCTGACCCTGGACGCCGTGGGGCTGCTCGCCGCCGTCCTCGCCGCACTTTCGCTGGCGACCTACTACCTCCTGGGCGAGCGGGGCATGGGGCGTCGCGACCCGTTCTCGCTTGCTGCGTGGAGCTTCGGCATCGCCGGGGTGTTCTGGGCGGCGGTGGTGCCGCCGTGGACCTTCCCGTTCTCCCGGCTGGGGTCGCCGGTCGACCTCGGAGTCACCGGGTTGACCGCGCCCGCCTGGACGTTCGTCGCTTTCGTGGTCGTGCTGGGCACGGTGGCGCCCTTCGGGTTGACCCTGCTCGGCCTGCGCGCGGTGGGGGCGGCGCGGGTGGGTCTGATCGCCACCGCCGAGCCACCCCTGGCCGGGCTGGTGGCCTGGCCGGTGCTGAACGAGGTGCTGACCACCGTGCAGATCGTGGGCGCGCTGGTCGTTCTGGCCGGGATCGTGCTCGCCGAGACCGCTCGGACTCCCCTGCCCGAATCCGCCCCCGCGCCGGCACCGAGTACCTGAGCGTCACGCTCCCGGAGCGACGACCGGCAGCCCGAGAGCCTCGGCCGCCGCGCACTGCCGAGCGTCGTAGCTGACGAAGGCGCGCACGTCCGCCCCCAGCGAGAGCGCGGCCGCGAGGTGGAGGGCGTCCAGCGTGCACAGCGTGGCCGGCTCGAGCAGAGCGACGATGTCGAGCGTGAGCGTGTCGAGGGGTACCAGCGCGCACTCGGCCAGCAGGCCCTGCGCGCGGGGCACCGCCTCGGGGCCGCGCCGCCGTGCGGCGCGAACGAGTTCGGCCCTGCTGATCAGGCTCGTGCACAGAGCGTCTGTGCTGCGCTCGTCCAGCCACCCGGCGAGAGCGACCGACTCGGCCTCCTCGACCACCAGCTTGGCCAGCGCCGAGGTGTCGAGGTAGATCACGCCGTCCACGGATCCCCCTCGTCGCGTGCGACGTCGATCTCGACGCTGAGGGGCGGCCCGGCGAGGCGCTGGTCCGCGGCGAAGGAGCGCCGAGGACGGGCCGGTTCGATGAGCCGGTGAGCGGTCAGCAGGCGGTGCAGGTGATGCTCCACGACCGACAGGGGCACCAGGGCGGCAACCGGCCGGCCCCGATCAGTGATCGTGATCCGCTCACCACCGCTGGCCGCCGCGACATGTGCGCTGGCGTTCTGCCGCAGTTCTCTGATCCCCACGCTCACCACAACGACGAACCACTCCGTTCGAGATCTCCGTCTCACGATGTGACACAGGGGAATCTCTATCGTTCTGGTGAGGTTTCCTCTCTCCATGGACACCTTCTGGGCACGCGCGGCCCTGCTGGTCGCGCTGATCGCGGTCGCGGTCGCCGTCGGGCTGTGGCGGCGCCGGAGCGACGGCCGGGCGCGGGCCGTGACCGACGGAGAGCAGGTCGGCGCCGGCGACCTCGGCCAGCCACTCGGCGCGCGGGCCACCCTGCTGCAGTTCTCGGCCCCCGTCTGCTCCCCCTGCCGGGCGGCCCGGCGCGTGCTGGGCGAGGTCGCCGAGAGCGTTCCCGAGGTGAAGCACGTCGAGCTGGACGCCGGCGAGCACCTCGCGCTGGCCCGCCGGCTCGGCATCCTCCGCACGCCGACCGTGCTGGTGCTGGACGGCGTCGGACAGGTCGTGGCCCGGACCAGCGGCGTACCGACCAGGGCCCAGGTCATGCAGGCGCTCCACCTCGCCGACTCCACCACGGAGGTGGCCGCGTGAGCGCCCTGAGCGCCCCGGCCGCAGCGGGCATCGACCCGCGCGGGCCGCGGTTCGCCGCCGCCCTGACCACGCTCGTGCTCGCCCTGGCCCTGCTCACCGGCAACGTCTGGGTGCTGTTGGCCCAGGCCATGGTGTTCGCCGTCGGAGCCGTCGGCG
Organism: uncultured Actinomycetota bacterium; assembly: GCA_963710915.1. Lineage (GTDB taxonomy): Bacteria > Actinomycetota > Actinomycetes > Actinomycetales > Kineosporiaceae > JADJPO01. The sequence goes on from CAVQCD010000005.1 coordinate 171,452, forward strand.
GCGTGCAGCGCACCCCGTACGCCGCGCTGTTCCGCCGCGCGGTACGTCCCCGGCTCGGACCGCCCGGCGAGCTCGAGGACCCGGCCCCACCCCGATTCGCACAGCTGGTGGGTCTCCTGGTGACCGGCCTCGCCCTGCTGCTCGCCGCAGCGGGTCTGGGGGCAGCCGTCGAGGTGGGCGCCGGTCTGGCCCTGATCGCCGCCTTCCTCAACGCCGCGTTCGGCCTCTGCCTGGGCTGCGAGCTGTACCTCGTGCTGCGCCGCGCCCGCGGCTGATCCACAGCGGCGCGAGTGGTCAATTCCGCCCCGTTCGGCGGACGAGAACGGGGCGGAATTGACCACTCGCGCACCCTCAGGCTCCTCGTCGGCCTCGGGCCGGGGGCGCGGGTGCCGTCGACAGTCCTGCGGGTGGGTGTCAGGGTGGGGAGGAACCGCCGCACATCTGGGTGATTCCCCCTCAACCTGCCGGGAGCCACCATGTCGATCCGCGAACGCCCCTGGCCCGACGGTTACCCCTGCTGGGTGGACCTGGGTGCGAGGGACCGGTCCACGGCCTGGGACTTCTACTCCTTCGTGATGGGGTGGCAGATCGTCAACGCCGGGCCCGGCACCGACCACTACGGCGTCGCCTGGTCGGACGGTGCGGCCGTGGCGGCGATCGGTCAGGCGCCCCCGGCAACCCCCACCGGGTGGGTGACCTACTTCGCCACCTCGGACACCGAGGCCACGGCCGAGGCGATCACCTCGCACGGCGGCACCCTGATCGCCCCGCCGCACGAGGTCGCGGCCCTGGGCCGGTTGACCCTGGCCACCGATCCGACGGGGGCGGTCTTCGGCGCCTGGCAGGCCGGCCGGAACGCCGGTGTGGGCAGCATCCGCCGGCCCGGATCGATGGGCTGGCACGACCTGATGACCCGGGACCCCGGCGCGGCCCGCGCGTTCTACGGAGCCGTGTTCGGGTGGCGGTTCACCGCTCTGGGCACCGATATCGACGAGTACGCCACCGTCGCCGGCGAGAGCCCGTCCGGCATGATCTGCGCCGTCGGAGCCCTGGACGCCTCCGTCCCTGCGGGGGTGCCCGCGCACTGGCGGGTCTACTTCTCGGTCACCGACGCGGACGCCGCGACGCAGCGGGTGCGCGACGGTGGCGGCGTCGTCCACGCATCGCCGGTGAACAACCCCTACGGCCGGATGGCTCAGGTGGCCGATCCCCAGGGTGCGTCCTTCATCCTGATCGACCACACCGTGCGCGAACCGCAGTAACGACGACGGGCTCGACTCAGGCCGTGGTCAGGTGGCGGACGATGTCCTCCACCCGCACCTTGGCATCGCCGAACAACATCTGCGCGTTCTCCTTGAAGAACAACGGGTTCTGCACGCCCGCGTAGCCGGTGGCCATCGACCGCTTGAACACGATCACGTCCCTGGCCTTCCAGACCTCGAGCACGGGCATCCCGGCGATCGGGCTGCCCGGCTCCTCCAGGGCCGCCGGGTTCACCGTGTCGTTCGCGCCGATCACCAGCACGACGTCGGTGTCCGAGAGGTCGTCGTTGATCTCGTCCATCTCGAGCACGATGTCGTAGGGCACCTTGGCCTCGGCCAGCAGCACGTTCATGTGGCCCGGCAGGCGCCCGGCCACCGGGTGGATGCCGAACCGGACTGTGATCCCCTTGGCCCGCAGTTTGGAGGTCAGCTCCGCCACCGGATACTGGGCCTGGGCGACCGCCATCCCGTAGCCGGGGGTGATCACCACTGTCTTCGCCTCGAGCAGCAGCTCCGCAGCGCCCTCGGCGGTGATCTCGCGGTGCTCGCCGTAGTCGCGCGCCTCACCCGTGACCGCGCCGTCCGACCCGAACCCTCCGGCGATCACCGAGATGAACGACCGGTTCATCGCCTTGCACATGATGTAGCTCAGGATCGCACCGGAGGAACCCACCAACGAGCCGGTGATGATCAGCAGGTCGTTGTTCAGCATGAACCCGGCGGCCGCAGCGGCCCAGCCGGAGTAGCTGTTCAGCATCGACACGACGACCGGCATGTCGCCGCCGCCGATCGCGGCCACCAGGTGGAACCCGAGGAACAGCGCCAGCACCGTCATCACCGACAGCGGCACGATGGCCCGCGGCAGGTCGTCCGACAGCGACGTGTGGTCGGTCATGAACCAGATCATCAGGGCCAACGACCCGAGCAGGATCACCAGGTTGAGCAGGTGCCGCCCGGGCAGGGCCATCGGCGAGGACTTCATCCGGGCGCTCAGCTTGGCCCACGCCACGACCGATCCGGTGAAGGTCACCGCACCGATGAACACCCCGAGGAAGACCTCCACCGAGTGGATGTAGGCCATCGCGTCGCTGGCGGTGTGGTCGGCCTCGAGGAACGAGTTGTACCCGACCAGCACCGCGGCGATGCCCACGAAGCTGTGCAGCATCGCGACCAGCTGCGGCATGCCGGTCATCTCGACCGTCTTCGCCCGCCAGGCCCCGATCACCAGACCGACCAGCATCGGTACCGCGATCAGCGCCGCCGTCACCGCGGTGGGCCGCTGGGAGTCACGCAGGGCGAGCGTGATCGTCGCGACCAGCGCGATCGTCATGCCGGCCATGCCGAGCGCGTTGCCCCGCTCGGCGGTCTCGTGCTTGGACAGGCCGCCCAGAGCGAGGATGAACAGCACCCCGGCCACGATGTAGGCGGCGGTCACCACTCCGTTGATGTCCATCGGGTCAGTCCTTCCGGAACATCTGGAGCATCCGGGAGGTCACCAGGAAGCCACCGAAGATATTGATGCTGGCCACCAGCACGGCGATCACCGCCAGCACGGTCACCGCCAGGTTGTCGTTGCCCACCTGCAGCAGGCCGCCGACCAGGATGATCCCGGAGATCGCATTGGTCTCCGACATCAGGGGCGTGTGCAGCGCGTGCGCCACGTTCGAGATCACGTAGAAGCCGACGAAGACGGCGAGCGCGAACACCGTGAAGTGACCGAGGAAGGCGGCCGGCGAGTAGGCCGCCAGCAGCGCGAACAGGACGGCGGCGAGCGCCGAGGCGTACACCTTCCGGCGTGGATCCGGTGGTTTGGGCGGTTCCTTGGCCACCACGGCCGCCGCGGCGGCGACCGGGGCGGCGGAGACCTGGACAGGGGGCGGCGGCCACATGCTCGCGCCGTCCTTGACCGCGGTCAGGCCACGCATCACCACGTCGTCCATGTCCAGCGTGAGCCGGCCGTCCTTCTCCGGGGTGAGCAGCTTGAACAGGTTGACGATGTTGGTGCCGTAGAGCTGGGAGGTCTGCGCCGGCAGCCGGCTGGCCAGATCGGTGTAGCCGAGGATGGTCACCTTGTTCTCGGTGACCACCTTCTGGTCGGTCGTGGTCAGCTCGCAGTTGCCGCCGTTCGCCGCAGCCATGTCGACGATCACCGAGCCGTGGGCCATCTTCGCGACCGTGTCGGCCTTGATCAGCTTCGGGGCGGGGCGGCCGGGGATCAGTGCTGTCGTGATCACGATGTCGGCCTTCGCGGCCTCCTCGTCGTACATCACGGCGGTCAGTCGCTCCTGCTCGGACGTCATCTCCTTGGCATAGCCGTCGGAGCTGACCTCCTGCCCCATGTCGATCGTGACGAACTGCGCACCCATCGACTCGACCTGCTCGGCCACCTCCGGGCGGACGTCGAAGGCCCGCACGATGGCGCCCATCGATCCGGCGGCACCGATCGCCGCGAGGCCCGCGACCCCGGCACCGACGACGAACACGCGCGCCGGCGGCACCTTGCCCGCCGCGGTCACCTGGCCGGTGAACTGGCGGTGGAACTCGTGCGCCGCCTCGATCACGGCGCGATAGCCGGCCACGTTCGCCATCGAGGACAGCACGTCCATCGACTGGGCGCGGGAGATGCGCGGGACGGCGTCCATCGCCAGGGCCGTCACCCCCTGGGCCTGCAGCGAGGCCAGGAGTTCGGGGCTGCGACCAGGGGCCATGATCGAGACGACGGTGGCGCCGGCGCGCAGCCGGGCGATCTCGGCATCGGTCGGCGCATTGACCTTGATCACGATGTCGCTGGACCACACGTCGTCCGCGGTGCCGACGGAGATCCCGGCCTCGGTATAGGCGGCGTCGTACTGGTCGGCCAGATCGCCGGCTCCTGATTCCAGCACGACCTCGTAGCCGAGGGCCGTGAGCTGAGCGGCGGTCTTGGCGGTCGCCGCGACCAACGACTCCCCAGCGCGGGACTCGCGCGGTACACCGATACGCACGGATTGCCTCCATGGCGACGTCTCTGACAAGCCAGCCGAACCGGACGCACTGGTCGAAGCGGGGCACAGTCTCTCAGGGCGGCACAACCCTACGACCGGCCCACTCCGCAGTGGGCCGAACCTATCGGTGCCCGGGAAAGCTCGATCGTGACCATCGGCCCTCGCCCGCCGCCGGCCGACCGCCTTGGACTCCGGGCGGCTCGCCGCTCACCAGAGCGCCGACGACGATCATTGCGCACCGAATGCTCGGATTGCCCTCTTCCCTAGCCTCGGAAAGCTACTCTCCCTCACACTCGGTCATATCTGTTTCGCTCCAACGGCCGCCGTTCGTGGCTTGAGTAGGCGGCGCCGAAACCCGAGCAAGGTGGTGTGACAGTTCACACGACGCCTGCGGTCGACCCCGCGACAATCGGCGATCGGCCATCGCCGTACGTCGGGGTCGTCGTGCTCGGCGGCATCGTCGGGGTGGCCTGGGTGAGCCGCCCTTACGGCGTCGGCGCGGTGGCATTCGGCGTGTCGTGGTGATGCACCCGGCTCGGACTCGCGGGGGCCGGTCCGCGGCGCTCGTGGCCGATCCTGGTGCGGTGCGGGACGGCCCGGCTCGGCTGGGCGGCGAGTATCGCCTCGACCTGGCCGACGACCGGGCCGTGCGCCGGAGAGCTGCCCGCCTGATCGCCTGGATGACCCTGTCCGGCCTTCCGTTCACCCTGGTCATGCCGCTGGTCGGGACCAGTCAGTTCACGGCACCGGTGAACCTGGTCCTGCTGCTGGCTCACCTGACGGTGGTCGTCACTGCCTTCGCACGCCGCGATCGACTCGGGGACACGGGCCTGCTGCTGCTGCAGCTCGGTTCCCTGGCCGTGATCGTTCCCCTCCTGATGTCCACCACCCCGGCGGGTTCGCTGCGCAGTTCGGAGCTGGTCCTGCTCGCCCCGCTGATCACGGGGTGCGTGTTCTGCCGCTCCCGCTGGCACGCCGCCGCAGTCGTTCTCGGCTGCGTCGCGGGAGCCAACGCAATCAGTCTGCAACGCCTGTCGGGGCAACCGGACGCCATGGGCGAGCTGCTCGGCGAGCTGGCCGTGTTCTGCATGATCGCCGTCGTCGTCCGGTCGCTGCGCGAATCGGCCCGGGCTGCGCTGATCACGGCCCGCGTGGGCGAGCTGACCGATCCACTCACCGAGGTGCCCAACCGGCGCGGCTTCGAACGGGCCGGGCGCGATCTGTGGACCCAGCAGGCCCGCCAACGGGAGTGGATCGCCGTGATGATCCTGGACCTGGACCACTTCAAGCTGGTGAACGACCTGCAGGGACACGCCGCTGGGGACGCGATCCTGCGCCGGCTGGCGGAGCTGCTCAGGGGCGGCGTCCGCGCCGGTGATCTTGTCGCCCGACTCGGCGGGGAGGAGTTCGCCGTGCTCGCCCAGATCCAGCCGGGCGAGGGGCAGCTGCTGGCCGAGCGTCTGCGCCAGGAGATCGCCGACCGGCTCAGCCCGGTCACCGTGAGCATCGGCGCGGTCGAGATCCTGCCGGCGCCGACCACGCTGGCGACAGCTGACACCGAGGCACTCTGGCACGCCGTGGCACGGGCGGACGCCGGCCTCTACGAGGCCAAGCGGGGCGGGCGCAACCGGGTCACCATGGCGGACTGATCGGACTGACCCGACGCCGTCCCTGACGACCGGTACCGTGGCGCCACCGGACGTCCCGACGTCGGACGGGAGGCGGCGTGCTCTCTCTGCTCTGGCGTGCGCTGCGCTGGCGCCGGGCGACGTCGCTGGCCGTCCTGGCCGCGTCGGTGGCCGCGACCGCTGCGGGGACGCTTGGGCCGCTCCACGCGCGCAGCGCGGAGGACTCCCTGCTGCGGCAGCGGGTGCGACAGGCGCCGCCGGTTCAGGTCGGCCTCACGGTGCAGGCCCAGCTCGGCGGCCCCGGCAGGTACGCCGGTGACCCCGACGCCGGTCAGGTGGCACCCCCGGTCGTCGCGGACGCCGTCCGCTCGGTCGCGGTGGACCCGCGCCTGGACCGCTGGTTCGGGCCTGCGAGCCGCTTCGTGGAGCTGCCGAACACCCCCGTGTGGCTCGCTGAGGGCCCGTCCGGTCTCGGCTCCGCCCTCGGGACGACGAACGCGCTGTGGCTCGACCGGGCCTGCGAAGGGCTGCGGATGGAGAGCGGGACGTGCACCGTCGGCCGGGGGCAGGTCCTCGTGTCCCGACAGACGGCGCAGACCTTCAGCCTCGGGGTCGGCCGCCGGCTGCGGCTGGCACTGCCCAGCGGGGCCGACCCGCTCCTGCTGCGCGTCGCCGGCGTCTATACGGACGTCATCGCCCCCGACGCCGTCTGGGGCGCCCGCTCGCCCCTTCAGTGGGTGGAACCGCGCGCGCCGGACGACGTCCTCCGGGTGGACGCCGTGCTCGTCTCGCGGGAGGACCTCGCGGACGAGACCTCCGTCGGCTCCGCCGTCGCCTACCGGCCGCTGCGCCGGGACACCGTCGACCTCTCCACCGCCGACCGCGCGGCCGCCGACGTCGGGACGGTGGTCCACGGCCTGCGTGCCGCCGACAACCGGCCGCCGCGCCCGCTGCCGGGCGTCTCGCCGGAGGACCTGCCTGCCCTGACGGTGACGAACGGGATCGCCGAGCTGCTCGTGGAGGTCGCGCCGCAGCGCCGCGACCTGCAGGGCGCGGCCCTGGCGATCACCCTCCAGCTCGCGGCCGTGGCCTGGTTCGTGCTCTTCCTCGTGGTCGCCACGACGACCGAGGAGCGCAGCGCGGAGGTCGCCCTGGCGAAGCTACGCGGCCTGTCCCTGCGGCGGACGGCGGTCCTCGCGCTGGCCGAGCCCATCGTCCTGCTGCTCGTGGCCGCCCCGGTGGGGCTCGCGGTGGCCTGGCTGGTGGTCGGCCGGGTCGTCGACGGGGTGCTCGAGCCGGGCACCTCGGTGACCCTCGACCGCACGGTCTGGCTCTCACTCGCCGCCGCCGTCATCGGTGGTCTGGTCGCGGCGGCCCTCGCGACGGCCCGGCTGCTCACCGCACCGGTCCTCGACCAGCTGCGCCGCACCTCCGGGGGCCCGGCGGCCCGGCTGCGGGCCGTCGCGGTGGACGCCGTCGCGGTGGCGCTCGCCGCGGAGGGCGTCTACCTGCTGCGCACCGGTGTCTCCGGGGCGGTGGCGCTCGCGACGCCCGCGCTGCTCGCGCTCGCGGGCGGGCTGGTCGCCGTCCGGCTGCTACCGCTCGTGGCGCGGGTGGCCGTCGCCCGCACCCGCGGCCGCCCCGGAGCGGCCCTCTTCCTCGCCGCGCGCAACCTGGCCCGACGCCCTGCCGGGAGCAGGGTCAGCGTGCTGCTCGGGGTCGCCGTCGCGCTGGCCGTCTTCGGCGTCCAGGAGTGGCGGATCGCCGAGGAGGCGCGGTACGACCTGGCCCGTACCCAGGTGCCGGCGGCACAGGTGGTCCACGTCGAAGCGGTTCCCCCGTGGGCGCTCGCCGAGGTCGTCGGCGCCGTCGACCCGGAGGGCACCTGGGCGATGGCCGCCGTCGACGTCGGGGGAACGCTCGCCGTCGACTCCCCCCGGTTCGCCGCCGTCTCGGCCTGGGACCCGGCGTGGGTCGGGGCGACGCCCTCCGGACTCGCCCGCGCGCTGCGCCCGCCGGTCGACAGCCCGCCGGTGACGGTGCGCGGCACGATCTCGATGACCGTGGCCGACGCGCTACCGGCCGGCACGTCGCAGACCGCCCTGGGCGCCCGGCTGCTCGCTCCCGACGGCACGGACCGGGTGGTCACGTTCGGCGCGCTGAGCCCGGGGACGCACACCTACCGGACGCCGCTGCCCGGGTGCGGGGACGGCTGTCGCCTGCTGCGGCTGACCCTCGACGTCGACCCGTTCGGGGACACGCCGCCGACCGGCTCCGTGACGGTGACGCAGATGTCGGACGCCGACGGCCCGGTCGACGCGGGCCTGTCCTCGCCCGGCAGGTGGCGCCTGGCCCGGACCGCCACGCTGATCGTCAACCCGTCCGGCGCCCTCCCGCAGGACGTGAGCACGACCGCTGCCGGGCTGGTCCTCACCGTCCGCGACGGAACGGGTCCGGCCGCCGAGCCGGCCGACCACCCCGCGGACCCGCCCGCGCTGTTCGGTGACCGGGCGACCTACTCGCCGTTCGACACCGAGTCGGTGGCACCGACCTTCCGGATCGCGGGGCTCGACTCGACCCAACTCGTCGTCGCCGAGGCCGGGGCGCGTGGCCCGCTGCCCGTCGTCGGGCGCACCGGGGTGCTGGTCGACCTGCGCAACGCGGTCGACTCCGCGGCCGAGCGGCGCTGGGCCGAGGCGGACACCCAGGTGTGGCTGTCCGCGACCGCCCCGCCGGACGCAGTCCGCCGGCTCGGGGCCGCAGGCCTCTCGATCGGCACCGTCGAGAGCCTGGCGGACCGTCAGGCACTGCTCAACCGGGACGGAACCTCACTGGCCCTGGTGCTCTACCTCGTCGCGGCCGTCGCGGCGCTCCTCGCCGGGGGCGGTGCGCTCCTCGCCTCGACGTACCTCGGCGGACGCCGCCGGGCCTATGAGCTCGCAGCGGCACGGCTGCTCGGGGCCCGGCGCTCCTCGCTGGTCGCGGCCGGCCGGGTCGAGCAGCTCGTGCTCGTCCTGCTCGGGGTCGTCGTCGGGGCGGCCACCGGCGCTGCCGCGACCTGGCTCGTGCTCGACGCGCTGCCGGCGGTCACCGGCGGGTCGGAGGCGATCCGGGAGTACGGGGTGCGCTGGCCACTGTTGCTGGCCGTGGCCGGTACGGCGGCCCTCGTCGCCGCGGCGTTCAGCGAGCTCGGCGCCCGGCGCGTGGTCGCGACGGCCGACACGAGCCTGCTCCGGCAGGTGCAGGCATGAGCGCGGGCCTGGAGGTCCGGGTCGAGGGCCTGGTCCACATCTACCGGCTCTTCGACACCGAGGTGGTCGCGCTGCGCGGAGTGGACCTGCACATCGCGGCGGGTGAGACGGTGACGCTGTTCGGCCCCTCCGGGTCGGGCAAGTCGACGCTGCTGGCGGCGCTGTCCGGGCTCGTGCGGCCCTCGGCCGGGACGGTCCGGATCGGGGACGCCGAGATCGGTCGCCTCTCCGAGCGGGAGCTCCTGCGGCTGCGCTTCGGCCGGGTCGCGACGCTCCTGCAGGGCGCCGGCCGCAACCTCCTGCCCTACGCCACCCCGGCGCAGAACGTCGCCTTCGCGCAGCGTGGCGGCGGCCGCCGGCGCCGGGCCGAGTCGGCCTCCGACCTGCTCGCCGGGCTCGACCTCGACCACCTGGCCGATGCACCGCTAGGCACCCTGTCCGGCGGCGAGCTGCAGCGGGTCGCGATCGCGGCCGCGGTCGCGGGCGGGCCCGGGCTGCTCCTCGCCGACGAGCCGACGAGCCAGCTCGACGCGGCGGGCCGGGAGGCCGTCATCGCGACCCTGCAGCGCGTCAACGAGCGGTTCGGGACGACGGTCGTGGCCGTGACCCACGACCGCGAGGTCGGGGCGCGCCTCGGCCGGCAGGTCGTCATGCGCGCCGGCCGGGTCGGTGAGGAGGGCCGGGGCGACGAACGTTTCGTCGTCGTCGGCGCGGACGGTGCGCTGCACCTGCCGCTCGGCGAGCGGGAGGCATGGCCGGCCGGCACCCTGGTCGAGGTCCGCCGGGACGGCGACGACCTGCGCCTGGTGCGGAGGCAGCCGTGAACGGGCTGGTGGCCCGCGGGGTCACGGTCGCCTACCGAGGCCGCGTCGTCCTCGATGCCGTGGACGTCACGGCCGAGGCCGGCGGCGTGCTCGCGGTCACCGGCCCGTCCGGGTCGGGCAAGAGCACCCTGCTCGGCGTGCTCGGCGGGCTCGTCGTACCGGACGCCGGCACGGTCGCCTGGGACGGCCTCCCGGTCGTGCTGGACGACCACCGGCCTGCTCGCCGCGCCGCGATGGTGCTCCAGGGCTACGGACTGCTGCCCGTGCTCACCGCGCACGAGAACGTCGAGCTGGCGCTCCAGCTCGAGGGCGGGCGGCGCGTCGACGGACCGCAGCTGAGGTCGCGGGCGTCGGACGCCCTCGAGGATGCCGGGCTCGGGCCCGACGAGCTCACCGCCGACCGGCTGGCCGAGGAGCTGTCGGGCGGGCAGCAGCAACGCGTCGCGGTGGCCCGGGCACTCGTGGTCCGGCCGCGGCTGCTCCTCGCCGACGAGCCCACGAGCGAGCTCGACACCGCCTCGCGGGACGTCGTCCTCGCGGCCCTGCGCCGGCTCGCCGACGACGGCGCCGTGGTGGTGCTCGCGACGCACGACGCCGAGGTCGCGCAATGGTGTGACACCCGCCTCGACCTCGTCGACGGGAGGGCTGCGGCCCGTGAAACCATGGGCGGGTGACCTCGCTGGATGCACCCCTCGGACCGCTCGACGGGCGCTACCGCGCCGCCGTCGCCCCGCTCGTCGACCACCTCTCCGAGGCCGGCGCTCAACCGGGCGCGCGTGCACGTCGAGGTCGAGTGGCTGATCCACCTCACCGACGCACGAGGTCGTGCCGGGCGTGCGCCGCCTCACCGACCGCCGAGCAGCGAGGCGCTGCGCGACGTCGTGCGCGACTTCGGCGCCGCCGAGATCGACGAGCTGGCCGCGACCGAGCGGGTCACCGCGCACGACGTCAAGGCCGTCGAGTACTTCCTCAAGAAGCGGCTGACCGCGCATCGCGCCGGCGCCGAGGACCGCCGGGCTCGCCGAGCTGATCCACTTCGCCTGCACCAGCGAGGACATCAACAACCTCGTCGTACGCGCTCATGGTCAAGGGCGCCGTGCACGAGGTGTGGCTGCCGCGGCGCCACCGCGCTCGTCGACGACAGCTCGCCACGATGGCCGCGCGACCTGCGCGACGTGCCGCTGCTCGCCCACACGCACGGCCAGCCGGCCACGCCGACGACGATGGGCAAGGAGCTCGCCGTGCTCGCCTACCGGCTGCGCGCCAGCTCGCGCCGCATCGAGGACGCCGAGTACCTCGGCAAGCTCAACGGCGCCACCGGCACGTACGGCGCGCACGTCGCCGCCGTGCCCGGGCGCCGACTGGCCGGGCGTCGTCGCGCGACGTTCGTCGAGGGCCTCGGCCTCACCTGGAACCCGCTGACCACCCAGATCGAGTCGCCACGACTGGCAGGCCGAGCTCTACGCCGACGTCGCGCGGTTCAACCGGGTGCTGCACAACCTGTGCACCGACGTCTGGACCTACATCTCGCTGGGCTACTTCGCCCAGGTGCGCGGCCAGGGCACCGTCGGGTCCTCGACGATGCCGCACAAGGTCAACCCGATCCGCTTCGAGAACGCCGAGGCCAACCTCGAGGTCGAGCAACGCGCTGCTCGACGCGCTCGCCGCGACCCTCGTGCACGAGCCGCCTGCAGCGCGACCTCACCGACTCCACGACGCAGCGCAACATCGGCTCGGCGTTCGGCCACTCGCTGCTCGCCATCGACAACGCCGCGCCGCGGGCTCGCCGGGCTCGACGCCGTGCGCCGCCGCGATGGCCGCGCGACCTCGACGCCAACTGGGAGGTGCTCGGCGAGGCGATCCAGTCGGCGATGCGGGCGCTCGGCGCCCGCGGCGTGCCGGGCATGGAGGACCCCTACGAGCGGCTCAAGGAGCTCACCCGCGGCCGCCGCATCGGCGCGGCCGAGCTGCGCGAGTTCGTGCACGGCCTCGGCCTGCCCGCCGACGTCGAGGCCCGCCTCCTCGCCCTCACCCCGGCCACGTACACCGGCCTAGCCTCCTCCCTGGTCGCCCACCTCACCTGACCCGGCGTAACCCAGCGAGTGGTCGATTTTGCCCCGTTCCGGCGTCGCAGACGGGGCGAAATCGACCACTCGCTGGAGCTGGCGGGTGCGGAGGATGATCACCGCGGCGGTGGCGGCGTTGATCGCGGCGAAGTAGGCGGGGTAGATGAGGAGGGCGGGGGTGGCGGGGGCCTCGGCGACCGTGGCCAGGGCGCCGGAGGCCGCGGCCAGCACGAACGTGGACAGGGTCTCCGACCCGGGGTCGCGCCAGGTCTTGGGCAGCATCATCACCACGCCGGCGGCGTCGGCCACCACGACGCAGATCACCGCCACCAGGGGCTCGTCCGACATCTGCCAGCCGACGACTCCGATCAGGGCCAGCCCGATCAGGGCCCGGTCGATCCGGGCCACGCCGCCGACTCCGCGCCGCAGCGAGAGGACGAAGACCAGGCTCATGCTGAGCGCCTGAACCCCGACCATCAGCAGGCTCCAGCCGCCGCCGCTGCCCCACTGTGAGACGAACGCCACGATGCCCAGCAGGCTCCATACGCACCAGGTACCGCGATGCGGACGGGTGGTTCCGCGCAGCACGTCCCGCACGTAGGGCAGCGGGTCGATCAGCGACAACAGCCCCGCGGTCAGGCCCAGCGCCGGTGCCCAACCCACCCGGACCTCCCTGTGACCTCGGCCTATGTGTTGCCCGAGGGTGCCAGGGCACGGTCAGCGTGCGGTCAGCACCGTCCCGTCTTCGTGCTCTGCGGGGCCTGCGCACGGCCCGAAGAACGCAGGAGAGGCGCCCGCCGGGGTGACGGGACCTCGGGACATCTGACCCGGGTAGGGGGCTTCCGTCAGCACCTACCGTCCTCCACAGTGGAAGGTGCCCGTCACCTGACGTATGCGCGGCGATCCCGTGCGCGATGAGGAGGCCGCCGTGGAGGACCGAGAGATCCTGGACGTGATCCAGGGGCTGGTCGCCGAGGAGCACCGGGTTCGCGACCAACAGGACAGGGGCACCATCGATCCGGACGTCGCGGCGTCCCGGCTGAGTGAAGTGAGCACCCGGCGCGACGAGATGTGGGCGACGCTGCGCAAGCGCCGTGCGCTGCGTGCGGCCGGTATGGACCCCGACGCCGTCGACCTGCGCGGCCCAGGCACTGATCGCCAGCTGAGCCCGCCTCCGGCGTTGTGCGTGCGGAATACCCTCCGGGGGTATGCTGGTTGGCCAGGCCACAGCATCAGGAGGGCGAGCATGGCGGGCTACACCGGGGGCAAGGACGACTACCTCAAGCGGCTGCGCCGGATCGAGGGCCAGGTGCGCGGCGTCCAGCGCATGGTGGACGAGGACACCTACTGCATCGACGTGCTGACCCAGATCGCGGCCGTCACCAAGGCGCTGCAGGCGGTCAGCCTCGGTCTGCTCGAGGACCACGTCGGCCACTGCGTCGTCAACGCCGCCCGCGAGTCCGACGAGGCCGCCGCGGCCAAGGTCCGCGAGGCCGCCGAGGCCATCGCCCGCCTCGTCCGCAGCTGATGACCCCGCCCCGAAACCCGCTCGGGTCGGGAACCGAAGGAGACAGCGAGAGATGACCACGACCACTGTGCACGTCACGGGAATGACCTGCGGGCACTGCGTTGCCGCCGTCACCGAGGAGCTCACCGCCCTGGACGGCGTCCAGGAGGTGCACGTCGAACTGGTCGCCGACGGCGCCTCGACGGTCACCGTGACCAGCGACGCCCCGCTGACGGACGACGCCCTGCGGGCGGCCATCGACGAGGCGGGGTATGAGCTCACCGACGACTGAGCCGATCCTGGTCCTGCGCGAGCTCGACCTCCCGGTCCAGGGAATGACCTGCGCCTCGTGCGCGGCCCGGATCGAGAAGAAGCTCAACCGCATGGACGGCGTCACGGCCTCGGTGAACTACGCCACCGAGACCGCCCACGTGCGCTTCCCCGACGCCCTCGACCCGGCCGAGCTGGTCGCCACCGTCGAGCGCACCGGCTACCACGCCAGCCTGCCCGCTCCCCCACCGGCCGAGACCGCCGACGGACGACGCCTCGGCCGCACCCGCCGGCCCCGCGGCGGCGGACGACGAGTCGGCGGCGCTACGCCGGCGCCTGCTGATCAGCGCCGCGCTGGCCCTGCCGGTGCTGGCTCTGGCCATGATTCCGGCGCTGCAGTTCCGCAACTGGCAATGGATCAGCCTCGCGCTGGCCTCGCCGGTGGCGATCTGGGGCGCCTGGCCGTTCCACCGCGCCGCAGTACTGAACGCCCGGCATGCCGCCACCACCATGGACACCCTGGTCAGCCTGGGCATCAGCGCCGCCTATCTGTGGTCGCTGTACGCGTTGCTGTTCACCGCCACCGGCGATTCCGGCATGACCATGTCCGGCATGGAGGAGATGCGCGGGCACGGCATGGCCGCCGCCGACCTCTACCTGGAGACCGCCGCCGCGGTCACCACGTTCCTGCTCGCCGGTCGCTACGCCGAGGCCCGCGCCAAGCGGCGCTCCGGCGCCGCGCTGCGCGCCCTGCTCGACCTGGGCGCCAAGGACGTCGCCGTGCTCCGCCCGGGCGCCCGACGGCGGCCGGGTCGAGGAGCGGATCCCGATCGGCCGGCTCGCCGTGGGCGAGGAGTTCGTCGTCCGCCCGGGCGAGAAGGTGGCCACCGACGCCGTCGTGGTCGAGGGCCGCAGCGCCGTCGACGCCTCGCTGCTCACCGGGGAGCCGGTGCCGGTCGAGGTCGGCCCCGGCGACGACGTGACCGGAGCGACCGTGAACACCTCCGGTCGGCTGGTGCTGCGCGCCGTCCGGGTCGGTGAGGCCACCCGGCTGGCCCAGATCGGACGGCTGGTCACCGCCGCGCAGAGCGGCAAGGCCCCGGTGCAGCGCCTGGCCGACCGGATCTCGGCCGTCTTCGTGCCCGTCGTGCTGGTGATCGCGCTGGCCACCTTCGCGATCTGGCTGGCGACCACCGGCGACGCGACCCGCGCGTTCACCGCCGCGGTCGCCGTCCTGATCATCGCCTGCCCGTGCGCCCTCGGCCTGGCCACGCCCACCGCGCTGCTGGTCGGGACCGGCCGCGGCGCCCAGCTCGGGGTGCTGATCAAGGGCCCGGAGATACTGGAGCAGACCCGCCGGGCCGACGTGATCGTGCTGGACAAGACCGGCACCGTCACCGAGGGCCGGATGAGCCTGGTGGACGCCGCCGCCTCGCCCGCGGCGCAGGCGGCGCTGCGGCTGGCCGCGGCGGTCGAGGCGGGCAGCGAGCACCCGGTGGCCAAGGCTGTCGTCGAGGCGGCCGGCCCCGGGCTGCCCGCGGTGACCGGATTCGTGAACAGCCAGGGCCTCGGCGTGACCGGTGAGGTGGAGGGCCGCCTGGTGCGGGTCGGCCGGGCGGCCTGGCTGCGCGAGCAGGGGGTCGCGATCGACCCCGAGATCCTGGACGCCGTCGCCCGCGCCGAGGCCCTCGGCCGCACCACCGTCGTGGTCGCCGCCGACGACCGGGCCCTGGCCGTGCTGGCCGTCACCGACACGGTGAAACCCAGCTCGGTGCAGGCGATCTCGCAACTGCGCGACCTCGGCATGCGGCCGATGCTGCTCACCGGGGACAACGCGGCAAGCGCGGTCGCGGTCGCCGCAGAGGTCGGCATCGCCGCCGACGACGTGATCGCGGGCGTGCTGCCCGAGGGCAAGGTGGACGTCGTGGCCCGGCTGCAGGCGCAGGGTCACGTGGTGGCCATGGTCGGTGACGGCGTGAACGACGCCGCCGCTCTCGCGCAGGCCGACCTCGGGCTGGCGATGGGCACCGGCACCGACGTGGCGATCGAGGCCGGCGACCTGACCCTGGTCCGGGCCGACCTGCGCGGCGGTGGTGGACGCCGTCCGGCTCTCCCGGCGGACTCTGGCCACGATCAAGGGGAACCTGTTCTGGGCCTTCGCCTACAACGTGGCCGCGATCCCGCTGGCCGCGGCGGGCCTGCTCGACCCGATGATCGCCGGCGGTGCGATGGCCTTCAGCAGCGTGTTCGTGGTGACGAACTCGTTGCGGCTGAGGCGGTTCCGGCCGGTCGCCGAATGACCTTCGGCGATCTCGGCACCCTGGGGGTCGCCACCCTGCTGCTGCTCGGCCTGGGCGCGCTGCTGTTCGGGTTCTCCAAGACGGCCGTCGGCGGGGTCGGCCTGATCAGCGTGGCGATCTTCGCGGCGGTCCTGCCGTCACGCGTGTCGACCGGGGTGGTGCTGCCGCTGCTGCTGGTCGGCGATGTGATCGCCGTCCGGACCTATCACGCGCACGCCGACTGGAGGGCGTTGCTGCGCCTCATCCCCGCGGTCGCCGTCGGGGTGGGCTTCGGTGCGCTGTTCGTCGCGACGGTCGACGACGCCTTCATGCGCAGGGCGATCGGCGCCGTCCTGGTCGGTCTGGTGGCCCTGCACCTGGCGATGCGCCGGCGCTCCCGAGGGGTCGGGCCGTCGGAGCGGCCGACGCCTCACCCGGTGGCCTCCTGGGGATTCGGGTCGCTCGCCGGGTTCACCACCACCGTGGCCAACGCCGGCGGCCCCGCGATGCACCTGTACCTGTTGAACGCCCGCTACTCGGTGCTCGGTTTCCTCGGCACCACGTCGTGGTTCTTCTTCGTGATCAACATGCTCAAGGTGCCGTTCAGCGCCGGTCTGGGGCTGATCACGCCGTCCACCCTGGCG
The DNA here is from genome assembly GCA_963710915.1 of uncultured Actinomycetota bacterium. Taxonomy (GTDB): domain Bacteria; phylum Actinomycetota; class Actinomycetes; order Actinomycetales; family Kineosporiaceae; genus JADJPO01. The sequence goes on from CAVQCD010000005.1 coordinate 188,167, forward strand.
CTGGATCTGCTGCTGGCGCCGGCGGTTCTGCTGGGCACGTGGCTGGGCCGGGCGGTGATCCCGCACATCGAGCAGGAGCTGTTCGAACGACTCGTGCTGCTGACGACGGCGCTGGCCGGGCTCAATCTGCTGCTGCGCTGACCTCCTGCGGCGTCCAACTGGCCCAGGCCGCCCGCAGTAGCCAGACCCGGTGCCCGGTGACCACGACGGCCAGCCAGGCCAGACCGAGGGCCCACGCCACCAGCACGTCGGTGAGCCAGTGGTGGCCGAGGAACACCCGGGAGAGCCCCATCGCCATCGCGTAGGCACCGGCCCCGACCACCAGGGCAGCCCGTGCCGTCGTCGTCCGGCACCAGCCGAGCAGGAGATAGACCAGGACTCCGACGACCACCACCGCGTTCAGCGAGTGGCCGCTGGGGAAGGACGCCGACGTCTCCAGAGGCGGCACCGCGAGCGCCTCCGGCGGGCGGATCCGACCGACCACGGCCTTGCCCACCACGGTCATCAGCAGCGACCCGACGGAGGCGAGTGCCATCAGCACCAGGGGCGTCCAGCGCCGCCAGGCGAGGGCCAGCCCGCCCGCGCCGAGACCGGCGACGAGTGGCCCACCGACGGGCCCACCCAGGTCGGTGAAGTCGGTGACGGCCGAGTCCAGACCGGGGGTGCGCAGGCTGATCATCCAGTCGAGGATGGGCCGGTCGAGGCCGGCGACCCCCTCGGACTCGCTGACGGCGTCGTAGACGGAGGCCGCCATCGCCGCCATGGCCGCAGCGGCCATGAGGCCGATCACCACCGTGAGCGCGAAGGCGGGTTCCTTCCCGGCGAAGGCCTGCACCCGCCCCAACCAGCGGGCCACCGACCGGGCCACCGGAGTGGCCCGGGACGTCGCCGTAGGGATCGGAAGGCCGCGCGGACTCATCCGACCATCTTCACTCACTCGGCGCCGGGTGGCGCGTGGTGCCCACCCGGAGGGGCAGAACTCGCGCGAGAGTCGAGCAACCGCTCTCAATCACGCGGGATAGGGACGGTTGCTCGACTCTCGTGGTGCGTGCCCGGTTGAGCCCGGCGTCAGGCGTAGCGGTGACTGGTCTCCGCGTGACCGGCCGGGCGCTTGCAGCTCTTGTTGCCGATGTTCCGGTGGCCGCACAGAGCATCTGCCCCCGGCGTCACCACGGGGGCGGGGGTAGGGGCGGGGGCGGGGGTGGGCGGGGGTGGGGGTGGGGGTGGGAGTAGCGGGGCGTGCCGTCAGGGCGGCGTACTTGGCTTCACGCATGGCTCGTTGTGCATCGACCTTGCTCATCTGCTGAGACTAGGGGGTGTCGAACCTGCGCCGGCACCGCTCGAAGCTCGGTATGGCAGCCTGGACGTCGGTGCCGGCGTCAACGAAGGGCTCGACCAGTGGGGGTGTTGGAGGCGGAGGCGACAGACGGTACCGCCGCGGGAACAGCTCCTTCCCGTGCAGCCAGGTCGCCGCTCCGGATCGCGGCCCGGCTTCTGGGCTGGGCCGTTCTGGCCGGGCCGCTGGCCTCACTGGCGGCGGTGGCGGACGGCGGGAGCCGTAGCATGCTGGTCGTGCTGCTGGCGGCGCTGACCGCCTGGGCCGCACCGGTCACCGTCCTCGCCCTGATCGTGTTCGGCGCCGCCCGGCTGTGGCGCAGCGCGCTGGTGGCGGGCGCCGTCCTGCTGGTGGTTCTGGCCTGGCAGCGCCCCTTCCCGCACGGGTCCGGGGACCCGGCGGGCACCACGGTGGCGCTGACCGTGATGACTCAGAACGTGCTCTTCGGGGAGGCGGACCCCGATGCCCTGGTGAGCCGGGTGCGGTCGGCGCGACCCGACGTCCTGGTGCTCACCGAGCTCACCCCGCAGGGGGTGGCGGCCTTCGACGCCGCCGGCCTGGCTTCGGCGCTGCCCTACCGCTACCTCGCTCCGGACGGCGGCGCCACCGGCACCGGCCTCTACGCGGCCACCCCGCTGAGCCGGACCCGGCCGATCGAGGGCACCTGGTTCAACGCCGTGGAGGCCGTGGTGCAGGTGCAGGGGCACCCGGTCACGGTGGCCGGGGTGCATCCGGTCACGCCGTACAGTCCCCGCTGGGCCACGGATCACGAACTGCTGGTCGCGCGGCTCGGCCCCCGGGTGCGCGCCGGCGAGACCCTGGTGGTGGCGGGCGACTTCAACGCAACCCAGTACAACGCGCCGTTCGCCCGACTGCTCGACGCCGGGTTCGTCGACGCCGGCCAGACCCGGCTTTGGGCCTGGCAGCAGCCGAGCTGGCCGATCGGCGGGATCGCCGACGGCCCGCTGACCAGCCGGGTGCCGCCGCTGATCCGGATCGACCACGTGCTGGCGCCACGCGGGGCGGGGGTCGAGTCGGTGAGCACCGCCCACCTGCCGGGCACCGATCACGCCGGTGTGGTGGCCCGGGTGCGGCTACCCCTCGGCTGAACCGCTGCGGCGGGCGAGGCGGGCGGTGAGGTCACCGGCGGCGGCGCGGGTCATGGCGCCGAGCGGGCTCGTGCGCATCAGGGCCAGGTCCGCCCACGGTGAGCTGCCGCCCTCCAGGAAACGCAGCACCCGCTCGGCGCCGTTGCGCTCGAACAGGCGGCTGAACAGCTCCGCCCCGTCGGCGTGGCCCTGGTCGAGCGCCCGGAGCAGCACCGAGTCCATCCAGCGGTGCCGCGCCCGATAGGGCACCGGCGGCATCGGACGACGTCCGCGCACCAGCGCCGCGGCGATCACCTCGGCCTGGCGCTGCATGGTGGCGAAGGTGTATCCGGTCGAGGCCCGGGTCGCCCCGCCGGCCGTGCCGATCCGGAACACCCGGTTCCCGGCCCGGCGGCCGAACACCGCGTCGGTCATCGGGATGACGCCGTCCTCGACCTCCTCGACCGTGTAGGTGCCGGGCGCCCCGCCGCTGCCCCACCGGTCGAGCAGGTAGGCCGACAGCGCCTCGTCGTAGCGGCGCGACGGGAGGGGCTGACGGGAGAACTGGGTGTACTCGACCAGCCCGGTGTGGGTGTCGCTGGGCAGCACGTAGCTGAAGGCCGTACCGCGCTCGGGCTGGCGCACCGAGAAGTCCATCAGCACCGGCAGGGTCGGATCCAGCGCCTCGTGGTGGAAGCGCACCCGCCAGCCGCGGAAGTGCTGCAGCAGCGCCGTCCGCCCAGGCCGCACCGGCGGGGCGGGCCGGGAGTCGAACACCCAGCGCGCCCTGATCTCCTCACCGCCGGCGCGAATGACCACCCGATCGTCGCCGTCCACCAGTTCGTCCACCGCTACCGGCACCCGGACCGCGCCGATCCGGGCCGCGGCGTCGTCCGCGAGGGCGTAGAAGTCGGCCGAGCGGACCATCACGTACCGCATCGAGCCGAGCCCGAGCCGCAGCTCCTCACCGCGGGGGTCGACCACGAGCACCTGGTTCCAGGCGCGGTGCACCGCCGGCTCCACCGGGCTCAGCCCGCGGTCCCAGAAGCACCAGGTGCGGTCCTCGTCCCGATGGTGCACCGGGTCGATCAGCACCACCGAGGGCGGGCGGACGTCGCTGGGCAGGTGCGCGGCGTTGAACTGCCGATCGATGGCGGCGACCAGGCTCAGCCCGGCCCCTCCCGCTCCCACGATCGCCACGTCCACCTGCACGCCCCCAGACTGCCGTGCCCACTGCCGGCTCGGCACATCACTCGGCAGATCACTCGGCAGATCGACCGGTTCCTGCCCGGGCAGGGCGACCTCGATGCCGGGGGCGGGCACGTCGAGGGTCTGTGGCTTCGGGCCGGTCGCCTGGGCGTCGGCGTCCCACCCGCCCTGCGCGCTCAGCGCTGCTCCGCGACGGCGGCCTGCTCGAAGACGAGCTGTTTCTGCACCAGCAACCCCACCCCGCGCCCGTAACCGTGACCGTTCGTCGGCCCCTGCCCGCGGCCGTGGCCGCGCTTCCGCTCCGCCTGGCGCCGGCGCGCCCGCTTGGCGGCGTACATCGCCGCATCGGCCCGCCGGATCAGCGAGGCCGGCTGATCCCCGGCCCGGCTGAGCACGGCGCCGATGCTCGCGGTCAGCGGAACAGTCAACGGCACCGCCAGCTCGTCCACCACGACGGGCTGGCACAGCGTGCGGTCGATCCGCTTGACCAGTTCGGCCAGCGCGGTCTCGTCGGCCACATCGCCGGCGACGACCAGGAACTCGTCGCCGCTGAGCCGCCCCGCGCTGTCGCCCGAGCGGAGCACCGCGGACAGCCGCCGCCCCACCGAGGCCAGCAGGGCGTCGCCCACCTGGTGGCCGTGGTCGTCGTTGATCTCCTTGAAATGGTCCAGATCGATGTAGAGCACGCCGATCGGCAGCTGGTTGGCGCCCGAGCGGGCCAGCGCCGCGACCAGCCGCTGCTGCACCAGTTCCCGGTTGGGCAGAGTGGTCAACGCGTCGTGGGTGGCCAGGTAGATCAGCCGCTGTTCCTCGAGCCGGCGTCCCGTCGCGTCCTCGAGGTGGGCGAGCAGGTAGGCCCGGTCCCCGAGCGAGACCCGCGCCGCCGTGACCTGCACGAACCTGGGCGGGCCGTCTGGCGGCGCCAGGGAGAGCTGCACCCGGGCCACTGGCTGGTCACCGCGGCGGACGCCGTCCAGCCCGTCGCGCCACTGGGCGATCTCGTCGGCATCGGCGGGCACGTAGCCGAGCAGGTCGAGCAGGTTGCCGGCGTCCGGATCGATCCCGGTGCCGGAGAGGATGTCGCGGAACGTCGCGTTCACGTCGGAGAAGGATCCGTCGGGGTCACACAATGCGACGCCCACCGGAGCATGTTCGAACAACGCCCGGAAGCGCTCGTCGCCCTGGGTCGAGCGTCTGATGGTCTGCACGGCACACCCCCTCACGAAATGCCTCGCTTGTCATCGTCAGTAGCGACTTGACTCCACTGTGTGACAAACGCTAGAGCACGGCGGCGATCTTTGCTCGCTCAGGCGCACTGACCGTCCAGCCGAGTCGCAGCGAGATGTTCGGATGAGTGCCCATCGGCAATCGTGTGAGCATCGGGTCGGTCGATCGGTGGATCCGAGGTTCGGCCGGGGATCAGGCCCGGGGTCAGCCCGGCTGGGCTCGGCGGGCGTCCTTGGGGCGCCGGTGCAGCCGCAGCCGCTGACCCGGGCGCAGCTGCGCGGCGCGGTCGACGTCCTCCTCGTGCAGGACGGCGACCACCGGGTAACCCCCGGTGACCGGGTGGTCGGCCAGGAAGATCACCGGGCCGGACGGCGGCGCCTGGATCGCCCCGCGGACCAGACCCTCGCTGGCCTGCTCGCCCTCGCGCGCCCGCGCCAGCGGTGCGCCGTCCAGCCGGAGACCGACCCGGTCGGACTGGGGCGAGACGCTCCAGGTGGTCTGCCACAGGGCAGCCAGGCCGTCGGCGGCGAGCCAGTCGGCGCGGGGGCCGTCGACGGCGTCGAGCTGCACCAGCTGGTCGGGGCGCGGGGGCGGGGCGAGGGGCACCTGCCCGATCCGGGGCCAGCGGGCCACGTCGGGGCCGTCGGGCGCGCCGACGCCGAGCAGGTCTCCGACAGCGAGAGGACGGGGGCCCAGACCGGAGAGGGTGTCACTCGCGCGGGAGCCGAGCACCGGGTCGGCCTGGACGCCGCCACGGACCGCGAGGTAGGCACGCAGCCCGGCGGTCGCGGCGCCGAGAGTGACCGACGTCCCCGCGGGGACGTCGATCAGGGCGCCCGGGGCTGCCGCCGCGGCCGCAGCGGTGCCGATCAGGATCGGGCACAGCGCGCCGGTGACGGCGATGGTCACGTCCGCGAGGGGAACCAGGGTGAGGCCGCCCAGGGTGACCTCGAGCGCGGCAGCGCTCTGGTGGTTGCCGACCAGCCGGTTCGCCAGGCGCAGGGCACCCCGATCGGCGGCTCCGGAACGCGTGACTCCCAGGTGGGCCAGGCCGGGGCGGCCCAGGTCCTGCACCGTGGTCAGCCCGCCGACCCGTTCGATCAGCAGCGCCCGCCGGGCGGCGCTCACGGGATGGCCTCGAAACGCACCCGAACGCCGGGGCGGAACAGGGCCGGCGGGTCGGCCGCGGCGTCCCAGATCGGGGTCGTGGTGTGGCCGATCAGCTGCCAACCGCCGGGTGAGGATCGCGGGTAGACCCCGGTGTACTGCCCGGCCAGGCCCACCGCTCCGGCCGGGACCCGGGTGCGCGGGGACTCCCGCCGGGGAACCTGCAGGCGCGGGTCGCCGCCGACCAGGTAGCCGAAGCCCGGCGCGAACCCGGTGAACGCCACCGTCCAGAAGCTGCCGGTGTGCGCGGCGACGACCGCGGCGGGGTCGAGGCCGGCAAGCCGGGCGACGTGCTCCAGATCCTCACCGGTGTAGCGGACCGGGATCCGCACCACCTCGTCCACCTCGTCCACCCCGCCGGCCCGCCCGGGCGCCGGGTCGGCATCGGGGTCGGCAGGCGCCTCAGCCTCGGCAACCTGGCTCACCCAGGCCCGTACCGGCGCGGCGCCGACCAGCCCGGGGTCGAAGACGACCAGCAGCGTCGCCTGCGCCGGCACCAGATCGACCACCCCGACCAGCCGATCGGCCTGCAGTGCCCGGTGCAGGGCCAGCACCTGCTCCGTGGCGGCCAGCTCGATCACCCACGCGGTATCCCCCATCGGCAAGACCCGGATGGGCACCCCGAATTCACCAGAACCCGCCCCTTCGGGCCGTTTCGGCGCTCCAGAGGGGGGTTCTGGTGAATTCGGGGTGCTCACTCGACCTCCGCGAAGGCGCGCACCGCGACCCCGGCCCGCCCGAGCGCCTGACGCACCCGGGTGGCCAGGGCGGCGGCGCCAGGGGTGTCGCCGTGCAGGCAGATCGACTCCGGCTGCACCTCCACCGCCGTCCCGTCGTGGGCGACCACCTCGCCGCTGGTGGCCATGCGCACGGCACGATCGGCCACCTCGGCGGCGTCGGTGATCAGCGCTCCAGGGCGGCCGCGCGGCACCAGCGTGCCCTCGGCGGTGTAGCCGCGGTCGGCGAAGGCCTCGCCGACCCCGCGCAGCCCAGCCGCCCCGGCCGCGACCAGAAGCGCTGATCCGGGCAGCCCCAGGACCGGGAACGACTGCAGCTGAAGCGATTGCGCGTACTCCGCGGCGGCCGTGACCACGGCCTCGGCCTGGGCGCGGTGGTGCACCGTGGCGTTGTACAGCGCGCCGTGCGGCTTGACGTAGCCGACCCGCGACCCGGCCAGGCGCGCGAACGCCTCCAGCGCCCCCAGCTGGTACAGCACGTCGGCCCGCAGCTCGTCGACGTCGACGTCGATGAAGCGGCGGCCGAACCCGGCCAGATCGCGGTAGCCCACCTGGGCGCCGATCACCACACCGTGCCGTGCGGCCGTGGCACAGGTCCGGCGCAACGTGGCGGGGTCGCCGGCGTGGAACCCGCACGCCACGTTGGCACTGCTGACGATCGGCAGCAGCGCATCGTCCTCGCCCAGCTCCCAGCGACCGAAGGACTCCCCCACGTCGGCGTTCAGATCGATCCCCATCACGCGGCCAGCGTGCCCCACCCGACCTCAGCGGTGCCAGCCCTGGCCGGGGCCGAGGACGGCGGCTACGGTCCGCTGCCGGCCTGGTCGGGATCGAGGTACATCTCGTTCAGGTCCCAGACCCACTCGTCGTTGCCGAAACCACCATTGACCCGGTCGACGCCGCTGCCGCCGTCCAGGTAGTCGTCGCCGTCACCACCGAGGACGTTGTCCACCTCCGGGCCGCCGTAGAGGCAGTCGTCACCGGCCTCACCGTCGACGGTGTCGGCGCCCAGACCGCCGTAGATGACGTCGTTCCCGCCGCCGCCGACGATCCAGTCGTCGCCGCCCTTGCCGAAGATCGTCTCCGGCAGCCGGGTGCCGACGATCACGTCTCGCCCCTCGGTCCCTGTGATCACGGCCGCCGTGGCTGCACAGCCTCCGATCGGGTCGGCGGAGCCGGGCACGTCGAGCTGCTGCGGCGCGGCAGCGGCAGCGCTCAGGCAGACCGTGCCGGCGCCGAGCGCCGCAACGCGGAGTGCGACGCGGAATCTGTTCCCCGACATGGCGTCTACCCCGTTCAGTACTTGATGGACTCGACATCCACGACAACGTCGTTGTCGTGGAAGAAGTAGGTGTCGTACCCCTGCCCGCCGACCACGCCGTCGAAGCCGAGCCCCGGCTCGAGGTAGTCGTCGCCGTCGTGGCCGAAGAGATCGTCCTCACCGGCCTCGCCGAACAGGCAGTCGTTGCCGCTCTGGCCGTTCAGGGTGTCCGCGCCCAACCCGCCGTGGATGATGTCCGCCCCGCCACCGCCGGAGATGACGTCGTTGCCGCCCAGTCCCAGGATCGTCTCGGCCAGGGCGGAGCCGACGATCACATCGTCGCCCGCCGTCCCGGTGATGACCTTGACCGTGGTCTTGCACGGTCCTTCGGCGACCCCGCCGCCTCCGGGCAGTGCGGCATACGCCGGGACCGGCGCGACCAGCAGCAGGGCGGTCACGGCGCCGGTGGCGAGCAGCGCACGCAGGGTGGATCGCGACATGGGAGGGCCTTCCCAGGTGATCGTCAGGTCGTCGTCGGGGCGGTCGCAGCATGCCCGGTGTCCATCAGCACCGCGTCAGCATGTTCGGATCAGACGGCGCGGAGCACCGAGTCGGGCGGCCCGGGGGCGTCGATCGAACGCATCGCCCGGCCCCAGCGGTCGAACGCGCGGCGGGCCTCGCCGTGCCGTCCGGCCTCCACCAGCACACCCACCAGCAACCGGTGCGCCGACTCGTCCAGCGGGTCGGCGGCGAGGAGCCGGACCAGGGTGGTGATCGCCTGATCATGCTCACCCGCCCGCCGGGCCAGCTCGGCCGCGGTGCGCAGCGCCCGCATCCACACCGCGCGCGTCTCCTCGCGCAAGGCATTGGCCCAGGCCTCGTAGGGTTCCTCGTCGAAGGCGTCGCCCGGGTAGCCGGCGTCCACCTCGGCCAGCAGGACCCGGGCCCGGGCCTCCTCGCCGGAACGGGCCAACTGGTCGGCGTGCGCGGTGTCGCGCAACAGGTCGATCGCGTCCACCGTCGCGTGGCTGAGGTCCAGCGACAGCCCGGTCAGGTCGGCGCGCAGATAGTGGTCGGGCTCCCAGGCTTTGGCCGGGTCGAGCACCCCGCGGACGACGGACAGCAGCACCGACAGCCGGTGCGCCGTCCGCGCCGGGTCGTCGTCCGGCCAGAGGATCTCGCAGACCTCGGCCCGGGGAATGGGTCGGCCACGGCGGGCGACCAGCATCTTGACCAGGGTGCGGGCCTGCCGCGAGCGCCACGCCGTCATCGGCACCGGGCGTCCGCCGACCAGGACCTCGAACCCGCCCAGGACCCGGATGTGCAGCGGCGCCGACACCCCCTCGGCGGGCAGCACCGGTGCGCCGTCCACGGCGCGGACGCCGAGCGCCAGCAACCGGCTGCCTGCCTCCTTGGCGGCCATCCGATCGGGTCCGGCAGCGCCGGGCAGTCGGCCGAGCAGGACCAGGATCCGGTCGGCGGCCGGCACCGCGCCGGCCCGCTGCCACAGCACCAGCGCCTCGGTCAGGTAGCCCGCGGGCGACATCGGTGTCCGAGCAGACGGCCGCCGCCAGCTCGAGCGAATCGGCGAGCGCCGGCGTGGAGCGGCCGGCCCGGGCCGCGGTGATCGCCCGGCCCGCCCGGTCCTGGGCGACGGCCAGGTCTCCCTCGGCCAGGGCCACCCAGCCCCGGGCGACCAGCGCCGGCGGCAGCAGGCCGGCCGGGGCCACCCGCTCGGCCTCCTCGGCGGTGCCCCGGGCCCCCAGCCGGTCGGTCTCCGCGCCGTCCAGCAGCAGCCGGGTGAGCCCAGCCAAGGCCGGCACCAGCAGCTGCAGCTCGCCCTCGGACCGGGCGTGCTCGATCGCCTCCTCGAACGCCATCCGGGCCTGCTCGCGGCGGCCGAGCTGGCGGGCCACCTCGGCCTGGCCCAAGAGCCCGGGCGCCCTGCGGTGCAGGCCTGCGCGCCCGGCCACCCGGGTCGACCGCTCGAAGGCGTAGCCGGCCTCGTCGTACCGGCCCAGCCGCAGCAGCGCCTCTCCGACGTTGTACAGCGCGGTCACCACCAGGCCCGGCGGAGCTCCCTGCTCGGCGGTGCGCAGGGCTCGCTGGGCGACGTCGAGCGCCCCGTCGTACCGGGCGTCGTCCAGCAGGCTGTCGGCCTGATTGACCAGCACTCTGGTCAGCGTGACCAGGTCACCGGCCCGTTCAGCCTCCGTGAAGGCACGCCGCAGGTGGGCCTCGCGCCGGGCGCCGGTCTCGGACAGGGCGGCGGCCAGGTCGGCGGCCGCCCGGGCGCCCGCGTCGCCGGAGGCGTCGGCGCGGTGCAGCGCCTCGGTCGCGACGGCCCGCGCCTGCTCGACCTCTCCCAGCATGAACAGGGCCGCCGACCGGACGACGAACAGCTGCACCGTGTCGCCGTCCTGGTCGTCAGCGGTGACGGCGGGCAGCCCGACGGCGCAGACGTCGAGCGCCGCACGGAGCTCCCCCTTCATGTAGTGCACCATCGCCACCCGCCAGGCCAGCGCGGCGGTCCAGCCCTCCCCGTCGGTGGCGCGGGCGGTGAGGGCGGCGAAGGCTCGATCGGCGCCCTGGGCGTCCCCGGCCATCCGCCGGGCGTCGCCGAGCACCAACTGAGCCCGCTCACTGCGCCGAGCGGGCGGTTCGGCCTCGAGCAGGCGGACCACCTCGGCGGCCCCGCCCCGGGCGAGCATCTCCTCGGCGCGGTCCTCGACCAGCGCCAGTGCCCCCGGGGAGTCGCCCCGCCGCTGCCGCAGCACGGCAGCGGCGAGCGGATACCCGTGCTCCTCGTACCAGGCCGTCGCGGCAGCAGCACGGGAGCCGGCCACGGCCGACAACCGCTCGTCGGCACCGGCCGGTCCCGATCTGGCCCGGCGCAGGACGGCGGCGAGCAGCGGGACCGGGCGGAAGGCCTCGCCCACGCGCGGTCCTCCCGCCCGGACGTCGGGGACCAGCAGGCCGGCCCGGGTGAGCCGGCCGAAGACGCCGCCCACCTGCGCCGCGCGGTCAGCGCCGTCGTGCTCGGCAAGGTCGGAGAGGTCGGCAAGGCCGGCGAGGTCGGCGCACAGGGCCGGGGTGACCGGGCCGACGTCGAGGGCGACGTCGAGCAGCCGCGCCTCGGCGCGGGGCAGATCGGCCAGCACCTGGGCGGTCAGCCATCCGGCGGCAGCCTCCCCGATCTCGGTCGACGCCTCGGAGAGGGCCGCAGGCAGGGCCTCGGCTCCGTGGCGGGCCAGGGCGTCGCCGATCAGGTGCACCAGCGCCGGCCAGCCGCCGGTGAGCTGGTGCACCTGGTCGGCGACGTCGACATCGGTGATTCCGTGCTCTTCCCGCAGCACCCGGGCGTTGGCCTCGGGGGTCAGGGCGAGGTCTGCGGCAGCCCGCTCGACCATCGGCCGGCGCAGGATCGCCCGGGACTCCGCGGAGAGCGAGCGCCGTCCGGCCAGGACCACAGGGACCCCCGCCGGCAGTTCGGCCAGCGCCCGCACCAGCGCGGTCTCGGCGCCTGCGCCCAGCCGATCCAGGTCGTCCACGGCGAGCAGGCCCAGGCGTGAGGGCAGCTCGCCGACGGCAGCACAGTCGTCGGCGGCCAGCTCGGAGGCGGCGCAGTAGCGACCCCCCGCGTCGGCGGCGAGCGAGGAGAGCCAGCTGGACTTGCCGTAGCCCGCGGCGGCCACGACCAGGCAGTCCTTGCCGGGCGGTTGCGGTCCGGGAGCCATCGGTTCACCCCCAGCGGCCGGATCGTGATGGACGGGCAGGTCAGGGTCAGAGTCTGCAGGTCAGAGCGAGGGGCTGGCGGGAGAATACGCCGCGTGGCCCGGTTCCCGCCCGAACGGCGCAGGGACCTCGGGCAGGTTGCTGCCGGCCGGTCGGGGGCGTTGACTGGCCGGTGAGGTGGTCTGCATGTCTCGCCGTATCGCTCGGATCTCTCGCATCGCCCTCGTCCTGGCGCTCGTCGTCTCGCTGTCGGCCTGTGCCGCCGGGGCCAACGACCTCGCCGGGAATGGTCAGCTCGACGGCTTCTGGGCCGGCCTGTGGCATGGCTTCATCAGCCCGTTCGCGTTCCTGGTGTCACTGTTCAAGGACGGGGTCGGCATCTACGAGGTGCACAACAACGGGAACTGGTACAACTTCGGCTTCATGATCGGCGTCTCGGCGTTCTTCTCCGGCTCCGGCGGGTCGGGCACCGCGGCCCGCCGACGGCGCTCCCGGGCGGAGTAGCCGCTCAACCGGTGGGCAGCAGCTGGGCCGGGCAGGTGGCCAGCACGCCGGCGACCGCATCGTGCTCGCGCGGAGTCATCCGCAGGCGGTAGCGCGCCTTGACCGCGACCTGGCGGGCGACGAAGGCACACCGCAGTCCGGCGTTCGGCGGCAGCCAGCTCCCGGCGTCCGCGCCGTCCTTGTCGGTGTTGGTCTGTTTCAGCACGGCGAGCAGCTCGAGCGGGTCGTTGGCGAAGGCCACCCGCTGCTGCACCGTCCAGGCCTGGGCGCCGGTGCGCCAGGCGTTGGCGAGGGAGACCACGTGGTCGATCTGCACCTCGCCCGAGGTGTCGGGACCGCGCTCGAAGGCGAGGACGGCGCCGGTGTAGGGGTCGCGCAGGGAGCCGCGCTCGACGATGCAGCCGTTGGTCCTCGGGCGGAGGACCACCCGGGTCAGGTCTCGGCGCAGGATGTCGTTGCGGGCGTCGCAGCCGTTGCCGTCGGGGTCGAGCCAGTCCGAGCCGAACAGCAACCGGGAGTAGCCCGCCGCCGGGTCGAGCGGACCGACCTCGATCGAGACCAGCACCGCGGCTGCCTGCCGGGCCGCCGGCAGCGCGGGGCTGGGCTGGGCGGACGTGGTCTGGGCCGAGGTGGGCTGGGTCGCCGACCGGGTCGGGCTGGGCCGGGTGGGCGTGGCCACGGCGGAGGCGCGGTGGTTCAGCCACCACCCGGCTGCCCCCAGCGCGATGAACAGCACGAACACCACGAACAGGGCCCGCACCCCGGTCCGTCTCCCGCCTGCCCGCCGCACTCCCCCAGCGCACCGTGAGTGTGGACACTTCTCGGGCCGACACGCCGAGCGGGAGCCCGAGAAGTGTCCACAGCGCGAGGTGGCAGGCTGCCCCCCATGACCGATGTGCTGCGGTGGGGCGTGCTGGGCACCGGCGGGATCGCCGCCAGGTTCGTGGACGAGGTGTCGGCCATGGACGGCGCCCGGGTGGTGGCGGTCGGATCACGCACCACCGAGAGCGCGGCCCGGTTCGCCGGGGAGCACCGGGTGCCGATCGCGCACGGCTCAGCCGCCGACCTGGTCGGTGACGACGACGTGGACGCCGTCTACGTGGCGACACCGCACCCCGCCCATGCCGACGGCGCCCTGGCGGCGATCGCCGCCGGCAAGCACGTGCTGGTGGAGAAGCCGTTCGCGATGACGGCCGCGCAGGCCCGTGCCGTTGCGGACGCCGCGCAGGCCGCAGGCGTGTTCTGCATGGAAGCGATGTGGACCCGCTTCCTGCCGCACACCGTCCGGATCAGGGCCCTGCTGGCGGACGGCGCGATCGGCCAGGTGCGCACGGTCGTCGCCGACCACGGTCAGCGGTTCGCGCCCGATCCCGCCCACCGGCTCTACGCCCCCGAGCTCGGCGGCGGCGCAATGCTCGACCTGGGCATCTATCCGCTCTCCTGGGCGTTCATGGTGCTCGGCACACCGAGCAGCCTGGTCGCCACCAGCGAGCCCGCGATGACCGGCGTCGACGCCCAGACCTCCGCGGTGCTGCGCTACCCGGACGGCGCCCAGGCCGTGATCACCACGACCCTGGAGTCGTTCACCCCCTGTCGGGCCTGGATCAGCGGCAGCACGGGCACGATCGATGTCGACCCGGTCTTCTACGCCCCCACCGGGTTCACCCTGCGCCGCGACGACGGCACGAGTGAGCGATTCACCAGCCCCAACCTGCCCGGCCCCGGCAAGGGCCTGCGCTTCGAGGCCGCCGAGGTGGCCCGGTGCGTGCGTGAGCGCCGGACGGAGAGCCCGGTGATGCCGCTGACCGAGACGGTGGCGATCATGGAGGCGATGGACGAGATCCACCGTCAGATCGGCCGGCCCTCCGCCTGAGCACTCCGCCTGAGCCCGCCGCCTGGGCCCGCCGCTGCGGCTCAGGGCACGGGCTCGTAGCGCAGGATCCGGAACGCCGGCACGTCGGCCTGGCCCACCTGGCGGTAGCCGGCGCCGAGCGCGGCCAGCTTGACGTCGTCCTGATCCTCGGCGACCGCTGACAGAGCCACGAAGTCGCCGGTGATCAACCAGATCCGCTCCCGCCCGGCGATCCGGTCCGGCAGCTCGGACGCCGTGGCCTCCACCCCGTGCAGCGTGTCGCTGGCGATCGGGGACTCGGCGAGGGAGAGGTCGTCCAGAACGGCGAACGCCTCGGGGTAGGCGGCGCTCATGTCGCGGAGGTCGAACGGTACGAACAGGACCCCGTCACCGGGGCCGGCGTTCTCGCGCAGGTAGTCGGCCACGGCGCGCAGGTCCTCGTCGTGCCCGTCGGAGGCGCGAAGGGCACGCTGGTCGGGCAGCCCGATCACCGCGATCAGCAGCACCACAGCGAGCCCGACGAGGGCACCGACGGGTGATCCACGGCGAGCAGACCGGGCCCGGGCCCGGGCGCGGGCCCCGGGCGGAGGGTCGGCTCGACGCGGGCTCGGCACCCGGCGGCGGTGTCGGGTCGGGCCCGAGCTGAGTGCCACGACCTCGGCGGCGACCAGCAGCGCCAGGCCGGGGACGGTGTAGACCATGTAGTGCGCGTCCCACATGGGAAACACCTGGGACACGGTCCACAGCACCACCGGCGGTGTGGTGGCCCAGGCCGCTCCGAGCGCGAAGGCCTGCCCGAGTCCACCGGCCGGCAGCCCGCGGTGCACCACCAGGGTGGCCAGCCCGCCCAGCACCACCAGAGGCGGCACCAGCTTCGAGCCGAACGCGTGGATGTACAGGGCCGTCAGGTCGTAGAGGTGCGGGCGCTCGATCCAGGCGATCTGCCCCCGCTGGGCGAACGTCGCGATCAGCCACGGCGACAGCGCCACGGTCACCACGGCGTCCACCAGCAGGGCCTGGCGCACCGTGCGACCCGGGTGGGTGAGGAGGAGAAACACCCCGTGCGCCGCCAGCAGCAGCAGCCCGAGCACGTTGACCAGACCGAGCAGCATGACGACCAGGCCGTACCCCAGCCACGGCCCGCGACGGCCCGGCGTACGGGCGGCGGCCAGCAGCAGGGCCGTGGCCAGGGCGGCGAGCGCCGTGACCATCGCGACCGAGCGGGCGTCCTGTGCCCAGCGGGAGGACAGTGGCATCGCCACGAATGACACCCCGGCGAGGAGGCCCGTGGGTGTTCCGGCCAGACGGCGGCCCAGGGCCGTCACCGTTCCCGCAGCCAGCGCCGCCATCAGCACGCTGACCCAGCGGACCGCGGTCACCGAATCGTCGACCGCCAGGGCGAGCCGGGCGGTCAGGTAGTGGGCCAGGTGCACCAGGTCGATCTGCCGGGTCATCGCGATCAGGTCGCCGAGCCCCCGCCGGCAGGCGGCCATGGTGGCCGCCTCGTCACGCCACGGACCGGGGGTGCCCACCCGCCAGCCGAACCAGAGCAGCGCGATGACCGTCACGGCCACCGAGGGCCACATCACCGCACGGACCCGACCCGCCGGCGCGGCATGCCGAGCCGGGCCGAGCGGTCGCGCCACCACGGCGGCGTCCACGCGCATCAGTCCCTCGGTCCCCACCCAGCCCGAACGGGGGCGTGCGACCCCCCGTGGATCAGGCTAGACCGGTGACCCGCACAGCGCGTTACGGGATGGTGACCAGTCCGCTCTGCACCGTGACCGAACCGCTGGTGAACTGACAGGTCTTGATCGCGCGATAGCTGGTCGCGGCGACGGCCGGCGCCACGAACGTTCCTCCGGTCGTGCCGACCTGCCGCGCCGCGATGGCCCGGCTGGCCGGGGTGGCGCTCACGCGGACGCTGCAGGTGGCCCCGGTGGTGTCCCCCGAGGCAGCGGTCCAGGCGACAACGAGCGAGGCTCCTGCGGCGGAGAGCGACACCGTGCCGGGGTTGGCCGGGCCGTAGGGAGTCGCCGAGACCCCCGGCGAGCTGGTGCACAGGCCCGCGGAATTGCACACCCGGGCCTGGAACGTGTAGCTACGCCCGTCGGTCAACCCGCCGATCGTGGTCGTGTAGACCGAACCGCCGGTCACCGGCAAAGAGCTGGCTCCGGCGCCGTAGCTGACCACGACCGACGCCACCGTGCCCGTGTTGGCCTCCACGTTGGACACGCGGACCGACACCTTGCCGCTCTCCCCGGTCGCCGCTGCCGACAGGGTCGGCACGCTGGGTGCCTTCGGCGTCGGCGTCGGGGTGGGTGTCGGGGTCGGCGTCGGGGTCGGCTTGGGGGTCGGTGTCGGGGAGGGCTTGGGCTTGGGCGTCGGAGTCGGGCTGGCTTTGCGGGACGGGGTCGGGGTCGGCTTCGCCTGTACGCGGACCGACTTCTTCCGCGGCGGATCCACCACCACAGGTGGCGCCTCGACGACCACCGGCGCGGAGGCGCTCACCGAGGGCACGCTCACCGGCCCCGTCGAGGCCACGACCGTGGGGACTGCCGAGGTGGGCGGTTCCTCGGGGGCGGCGGTCACCACGGCGACGGAGTCGTCGCCGGTGTTCATCCAGACCACGACCGGGACGACGACCACGGCCATCACCGCGGCGGCGATGCCGGCCAGCAGGTCCAGCCGGGGACGCAGCCGCCGAGCCGGACGTGTGCCGTCACTCAGGCTCTGCACGGACGGGCCGATGGCGGAGACCGACGGCCGGAACGACTCCAGTCGCCCCGGAGCGGGTGGTCCGGCCATCTGCCCAGGCGGACCGGTCACCTGGCCAGATTGCGGCGGCAGATTCGGCGGCGGGCTCGGCGCCGGCACCCGAGCCGCACCGCCCTGGTTCTGACGGGAGGCGAGCGCACGCATCCGCGGGCCCAGCTCAGCGGCTGTCGGCCGCGCCGCGGGATCCTTGGCCAGCATCCAGGAGAGCAGCTGCCACAACGGATCCCCGATCCCGGCCGGACGGGGCAACGGCTGATGCGCATGCGCGAGCAGAATGGCGAGCGGGCTGTCGCCGAGGAACGGGCGCACCCCGTGGCACAGCTCGAAGAGCATGACCCCCATCGAGTACACATCCGAGGCGTACGTGGCGATGTCGCCCTGCCCCACCTCAGGAGCCATGTACTCGGGGGTGCCGATCACGCCGGTGGTCCCGGACGCGGTCCGGTCGACCAGCTGCGAGATGCCGAAGTCGGTCAGCCGCAGCCGCAGGCGCCCGTCGGACTCCCTCTCGCACAGGACGTTCGACGGTTTCAGGTCACGGTGGACGACGCCGGCCGCGTGGACCGCAACCAGCCCGTCAGCGACCTGGGCCATCAGCCGGAGGGCTTCGGCGGGCTCCAGCGGCGGGCGCACGGCATGACGCAGGTCGCCGCCCTGGACCAGGGTCATCACGATCGCCAGGTCGTCGGCCTCGGCGACCAGGTCGAGCACCTGCACCACGTTCGGGTGGCTGATCGAGCGCAGCAACTGCCGTTCCTGCACGAACCGGGTGACCACGTCGGGCTGCACGGCCAGATCCGGGCGGAGCACCTTGACCGCCACCTCGCCGCCCCCGCGCACCTGTGCCCGGTGAACCTGACCCATGGCCCCCCGGCCGATCACCTCACCCAACAGATAGCGGGACCCCAGCGGGCGCGCCGGCGCGCTCGGCGGCCGACCTGCAGCCGCATCGGTGTCGCTCATCAGCCTCTCGCCCCCAAAACGATGGCCAAACTCCCAGCGTGAATTCCCAGGCTAGGAGGAAAAGGCCCCTCACAGGCAGTGATCGGCAAGGTCGGGCCCAGGGACCCAACGCCTCTGGACCAGCAATGTCACCGAACGCGTACCGAGGCGCTCGTCACAGTGACGGTTCCCCCGGCGTAGGTACAGGACTTCTGCGCCTGATAGCTGTAGCCCCCGACGCTGAAGAACGAGAAGGCGCCGCTGGAGAGTCCGACCGACCGCGAGTAGGGCGGCTGCGAGGACGGCGACGCGGTGATCGTCACGGTGCACTGCGCAGAGGCGCCCGGACCGGCGGTCACCGCCGTCCACCGGGTCGTCACGAAGTTCCCCGACACCTGCATCGAGATCGTTCCCGGATCCAGCGCCGGCGGAGGAACCGCCGGGGTGATGGACACGGTGTTGGATCCGGCGCAGAGCCCCGCGGAATTGCACACCCTGGCCACGAACGAGTAGCGCCGGCCAGGGGTGAGACCGCCCACGGTGAGGTCGTAGGACGACGACCGGCCGTCACCCACCGCGGCCCAGGCGGAACCGGCGTCGTAGGAGACACTCACCGAAGCGATGGTGCCGCTGTTGGCCGTCACCCCGGACAACCGAAGAGCGACGGCGCCGACGCCCGCATCGGACACGCTCAGGGAACCGGCGCCGGGAGGGCTGGTCACGGGCGCCGGGGCGGGTTGGGTGGACGCCGCGACAGGTGGCGGGGGCTGGGGCGCGGGGGGGGGTCGGGCGCGGGGTCCTGTCCCTGTACCGCCTGATCGACGCCCTGGGCCCGGTCGTCGGACGGTGCTCCCCCTGCCCCCGCGGCCGCCGACTGACCCGCCGCCGGGGAGGCTGCGCGGGCCCGAACGCGTGGCACCGCCGGCGCCGAGGCGCTGGCGCGAGTCGTGGACGGCGTCACCGAGGCAAGAGGCGGCGTGGTGGGACGGGGAGTCGGCGTGGGGGTGACCAGGGGCGCGCTGAGCACGGTCACGGCGTCGCTGCTCGGGCCCGGCGGGTTAGCCGTGATCGCCACCGCCACGGTCAGGGCTGCGGCGACAACGCCGATCACCACCCCGGCTGTTGCCCGTCGGGGAGCCCGCTGCGCGATCACTCCCTGGTTCATCAGGGCCCAGGCTAGGCCAGCAGGACCAGACATGACGGGCAAACCGCCAGGTCAGGGCGACAACCGCTGGGTGCGGTCGCGCGGCGCGGTCATGGCGTCGGCAGAGCCCAGGAGGTGATCGCGCCGGACGCCGAGCGGGCGAACAGCCACCCGCCGCCGACGCTGAACCGCACCTCGACCGGCCGCGGGTCCGCGCCCCCCGCCGGGGCCGGGCCCAGCCGCCCGACCGGCCGGCCCGTGGCGACGTCCCACACCTGGCCGCCCGAGTTGCCCACCCCGGCCAGATACCGGCCGTCGGGGCTGAACGCGAGCGCCTCCAACCTCCCCACCACCACCACCAGCGTGGCCACGGGCTCGGCTGCCGCGAGATCCCAGACAGCCACCGCATCCCTGCCCTCCCGGACCACCGCGAAGCGGGTGCCGTCAGGGCTGATCACCAGTTGCTGACCCGACCAGGCGCCGACCGGGAGGGTGCGCGAGTCCCCGACCAGGGTGTTCCAGAACCGCGCCCCGAGCCCGTCCGGCACCGCCACCTCGAACACCTGGTCGGCCCCACCCGCCCAGGAGGTCTCGAAGTCACCGCCGATGTCCTCGGTCTCGGCCAGCAGGCGGTGGTCGATCAGGCTCCACAGCAGCACCCGGCCACCGGCCAGGCCGAGCGCCACCGACCGGCTGTCGGGCGAGAACTCATAGCGCGCCACCTCCCCGCCCAGCGTGGTCGACCGGTCGGGAAGCACTCCTGATCGATCGGTGACGGTCAGCCTCACACCATCCGCCTCGCCGATGGTGCGGACCAGGAAGCGCTGGTCCGGGCTGATCGCAGCAGCGCTGCAGGCGCTGCCGGCGACGTCGATCGGCTGATGCGAGACCGCGGCGCGGCGGGCGGTGGACCACACTACGAGGGTGCAGCCCTCCTGGGTGATCACCGTCGCCCCGGCCGGGTCGAGCGGCAAGGACCCCAGGCGGTTGGCCGCCTTTCCGGTCAGCGTCCGGCCGGGGGTGACGTGGTCGCCCGGTTTGGCCGTGGACGGAGCGGGGTACTCGACCGCTTCGACCTCCTCCCGCGTGACCGGCTCGGGGAAGGGGATCAGCGGGTCCATCTCGACGACGTCGGGCCCCGGGAAGACCTCCGCCCCTGGGGGGCCGGAGTCGTCGTCCACGTTGATCAGGGCGAAGACGGCTAACAGTGCCAAAGCGACCCAGGCCAGCATGCCTCGGGTGGCAGACCGTGAAGGGGTCTCCGGTGCCGCCACCTTCTTCAGGACCACACGTGGCGCACCGCGTCCTGCGGACCCCTTGGGCCCGGCCGGGGCGGTGGAAGCGGGGACCGGCTGGGCTGCCGGTGGCGGGGTTCCCCAGGCAGGTACCGCAGCGCCGCCGGTGTCCGCGGGGGTCTCCTGCTCGGTTGCCGGCAGCGGACGCGGCGCGTCGAGCACGGGTTCGTGCCGCGAGTGGTGGGCGGCCTCCAGCACCAGCTCCATCGCTTCCACCGCGTCCGGGCGGTGCTCCGGGTCCGGATCGAGGCACCGCCGCAGCACGGTCGCCAGGGCGGCCGAGGCTCCCGGCAGTTCGTCGTCCGCCCCGGCGGGGACGTGTCCGGAGGCCGCGAAGCCGACCGTCGCCGCCCAGGCGTAGAGGTCCGCCGCGGGGCTGACCTCGCCGCCGTCCAGCAGTTCGGGCGCGAGGTACTCCCGCGTGCCGAGCACGCCGTCCGCCGCGCTCTCGATCTGCCCGCGCCGAGCGGCGATCCCGAAGTCCACGATCCGCGGACCGTCCGGTCCGAGGAGCACGTTGGCCGGCTTGAGGTCCCGATGCACGAGCCCCGCCTGGTGGATGGCCCGCAGGCCGGTCAACGTGGCCAGCGCGAACCGGTCGAGCGCCGCCCCACGCAGTGGGCCGCGGGTCGCCACGGCGGTGGCCAGATTGGGGCCCGGAACGTACTCGCTGACCAGATAGGCCGGATCGGCGTCAGGCCTCGCCTCGAGCAGGCGGGCGATGCCGAACGGCGCGACACTGCGGGCGGCGTCGATCTCCGCGGCGAGCCGTTGCCTGGCCTCCGGATCGGCCATCCAGGCGGCGTCGAAGACCTTGACCGCCACCGCCTCGCCGGTGGCGGTGCGGCCCAGGTAGACCGTCGCCTGGCCACCGCGACCGAGGCGTCCTTCAAGGATGTAGCCGCCCACCTCAGGCGGATCCTCCGGCGACAGCGGCGCTACCGACACGGCGAACCCCCTCCCCGATGATCACGGCGTCGTTCGGGCGACATCCTCCCCGATCGGGGCCGGAGCCGCTCAAGAACGGCGCGCCGTCGGCCGATCCTGGCTGGGTGAGGTTCGGCAGGCAGACGATCGCGAGGCCCTACCTGGTGGGTCTCGGCGCGGCCGTACTCGCCGGCTCGATGACCGCTGGGCTGCTCGTGGCCTCGGCCGCCGTCGCGGACCGCCAGCAGGTGCGCCAGCAGGAGGCCGCGGCGACCATCGACAACCTTCCGCTGCCGCCCACGATGCAGGCCATGTCGGCCAGTGGCGACTGCCGCCAGGTGAACGTGGACCGTTGTCTGACCAGCACCGAGACCCCGCCCGAGACCCTGACCCAGTTGACCGAGGTGATCGCCAAGCAGGGCCCGGTGACCTCGGCAGGGTGCGGGGACAAGACCGCCGCCACGACCCGGCCGGACACCAAGCGCTGCTCGTTCGAGACCGAGTTCAACGGCGTGCCGATCCAGGTCATGCTCTGGCCCCACATCACCGAGAGCACCGAGCTCACGTTCGAGGGCACCGACATCTGGATCGACATCGTCACCGACAGCGACGTCTGAGAACCCCGCCCCAAGCGCCACAACCTGCTCATGCTTATCGAGCAGGTTGTGAGCGGGTTCAGATCGTGCGCAGGGCGTGCAGCCCCTCCGTCACCGCGTCGAGGAGCGAGCCCTCGGCGCCCGCCTCGAACCACGCGGTCATGGCGCCCAACAGGCCCCACAGCACGGCACAGACAACCGTTCTGGCCTCGATCAGGGTGCGCTCGGGGACCCGTCCCGGGCGGGCGAGCTCGGCGGCCAGCTCGTCGACCACCTCCTCGACGGCCAGGTGGGTGGCCCCACGGATCGAAGGCACCACCAGATACGGCAGGCGGCGCAGCGTGAGGCCCACGCCGTCCACGAAGTGGCTCTGCCCCACTTCGGCGAAGGTGAGGGCGACGGCGTCGAGCACATCGTGCGTGGCCAGGTGTCGCCGGGCGGCCGTCAGGAGCCACTCGTCGTACTCGTCGTGAACGATCAGCCCCTCCTTCGAACCGAAGTACCGGTAGATGGAGCTGGGCGAGACCTCAGCGGCGACGGCCACCTGCTCCACGGTGACTCCGTCGAAGCCGTTGCGGTCGAACAGGTCCAGAGCCGTCCCCTGAATGTGTCGCATCGCCGCCGCACGCTTTCGAGCCCGCAGCCCGGAGGGGGGTCCCGGCGTCGATGCCGGCGTCGATTCCGGGGTGTCCTGCAGCACGTTCCACCTCAAATCTGGTAGTCACTGTCATTTGCATGTTACGTTCATTTGCATGGCACTGTCTGCACCCAGTGAAGCATCGGTGGTCGCGGCGACCGGACTGGTCAAACGATTCGGCCGGGTGCAGGCCCTCGACGGGCTGGATCTCACCGTCCACCGCGGAGAGGTTCACGGCTTCCTGGGGCCGAATGGGGCGGGCAAGACCACCGCTATCCGCGTCCTGCTCGGGCAGATCCGCCGGAACGCCGGCGAGGTGCATGTGCTCGGCCTGGACCCCTGGGACGACGCCGTGACGATCCACGACCGCTTGGCCTACGTCCCCGGCGATGCCACCCTGTGGCCGGGCCTGACCGGCGGGGAGTGCATCGACCTGCTGGGCCGGCTGCAGGGACATCAGAACCGCGCGCGGCGTCACGCCCTCGTGGATCGGTTCGATCTTGATCCCACCCGACGGACCGCGGCTACTCCAAGGGGAACCGGCAGAAGGTCGCACTGATCGCGGCACTGTCCGCGGACGTCGAGCTCCTGCTGCTCGACGAGCCCACCTCCGGCTTGGACCCGTTGATGGAGGCCGAGTTCCAGACCTGTGTCCGCGAGGCCACCGCACGCGGCCAGACCGTGCTGCTGTCCAGCCACATCCTCGGCGAGGTCGAGGCGCTGTGCGACCGGGTCACCATCGTGCGCCATGGCCGATCGGTGCGCACCGGAACCCTCGCCGCACTCCGTGAGCACGTTGCGACGTCGGTGGAAGCCGTTACCGCCCAACCACTCCCAGGAGTACGCGACTGGGCGGGGGTGAGCGACGTGCAGGAGCACACCGAGCTGGCCGGCACGCACGTCCTGCTGCGGGTCAGCCCCGACTACCTGCCCGAGGTGGTCACCGCGATCGCCGCCGGCCGCCCGTCGGCGCTGGTGGTGCATCCGCCGGACCTGGAGTCGCTGTTCCTCGAGCACTACCGGGACGACCCTCAGGACGGCGTCCTGCCGGCCGTAGCCGGACGGGATGAGCGCGATGTCGCATCGATCGCCGTGGGCGGGCGCCTGGCGTCTGGCCCGCCTCCAGCTACGGACGAACCGGGCCGCAGCCGTGGCCGGCCCGCTCGTGATCCTCGTCCTGATCGCCGCCACCGCCCGCAGCATCTCTGCGGTCTACGACAGCCCGGCCAAGCGAGAGGTCTATCGACGCGCGATCGGCGCCTCGCCGGCGTCCGTGGCCTTCAACGGCCGCGGGTACGACCTCGACGGCCTCGGCGGGATCGTGGTGTACGAGCTGGGCTTCTTCGCGCTGCTGCTGATCCCGGTGATCGCCATCGATCTCGCCGTCCGACTCAGCCGCACCGAGGAGGACCTGGGGCGGGCCGATCTGGTCACCGCGGCCCCGGTCGGCCGGCTGGTCCACTCGGGGCGGCCGCGCTGGTCGTGGCCGCGACGCTGACGACGGCCGGCGGGCTCTCGTGGGCGGGCCTGGTCTGGGCAGGTCTCGACCGTGCTGGGTCCGGCCGCTACGCGCTGATCCTCACCCTGTTCCTGCTGGCCTGCGCCGCCCTCGGGCTGGCCGCGGCACAGGTCGGGGCGAGCTCCCGGGGTGCGTATGCACTCGCCGTCGGCGCGCTCGTCCTCACCTACCTGGTACGCGGGGTGATCGACGGGCAGAGCCTGGACGGCGCCTGGCTGACGCCCATGGGCTGGCTGGCCGAGGTCCGGCCCGACGGGGACTGGCAGCTCTGGCCGTTCGCCCTGATGGCCGCCCTGAGCGTGGCGCTGCTGGCCGGGGCGGTGGCGGTGCGCACCGATCGGGACCTGGGCGGGGGCCTGCTCGCAGCCCGCAGCGGGCCGGCGACGGCCTCACCGCGGCTGGCTTCCCCGGTCGCGCTCACCTGGCGGACCGGCCGAGGCGCACTCGCCGCCTGGCTGATGGGCAGCATGGTCTGGGGCGTCGCCTTCGGCCTGCTGACCCGCGACGTGCAGCAGATCGTGTCGAGCAACCCCGACCTGGCGACGATGGTCGGCGCCGGCAAGGGTTCGGTCGTGGACGGCGTGGTGTCGCTGTCGGCGGCGACGGTGGCCCTGATGGCCGCCGCACTCGGCATCCAGATCGTCGGCAGGGCGGCCGCCGAAGAGGGTCAGGGCCGTCTGGCGCTCGTGCTGTCGACACGCGTGGGGCGGCTGCGCTGGTGGGCGGGCCTGGCGGCCGTGGTGAGCACTCAGGCGGCCCTCGTGCTGGCAGCGGGTGGCGCGGCGATCGGGGTCGGGGTCTGGACCTCCCTGGGCGACTCCGGGTACGTGCCCCGCGGGGTCTGGTCGACCCTGGCGTACTTTCCGGCCGTGCTGCTGGTCGGGGCGATCACCGCCGCGGCCTATGCCGGGGGCCCGAGGATCGCCGCGCTCGGGCTGGGCCGTCGTGGGCTGGGCCAGCGTCGTGGCCATGCTCGGGGACACATTGCGTCTGCCGGCCTGGGCGCGCGACCTCTCCCCGCTCGAACGCATCCGGACGAGTCCCCCTGGTCACTCCGGACGCCGCAGCCCTCGCCCTGCTCTCGGTCCTGGCTGTCGTCACGGCCGCCGCGGCCGGCGTCCGCTTCGCCCGACGCGACCTCTCCACCGGCTGATGCTCCCAGGTCGGCGGACACGTACGGGGTGGGAGCGTTGGCACTCATGGGTAGCGAGTGCTAACCCAGCCGACCTTCGGAGGTGTTCTAGATGCAGACCCGGTTCGACCCGTTCCGTGAACTGGACCGTCTCTT
This sequence comes from uncultured Actinomycetota bacterium, assembly GCA_963710915.1. Lineage (GTDB taxonomy): Bacteria > Actinomycetota > Actinomycetes > Actinomycetales > Kineosporiaceae > JADJPO01. The sequence goes on from CAVQCD010000005.1 coordinate 213,409, forward strand.
CAGCGACGCGTTGCGGGCCCCGGCATCGGGCGCGATGCCCATGGATCTCTACCGCGCCGGCGAGAACTTCGTGGTCGCGATCGACCTGCCGGGCGTCGACCCGGCCTCGATCGACGTCGACGTCGAGGACCGCACGCTGACCGTGCGGGCCGAACGCCGGTCCCAGCCCCAGGAGCAGGTGCAGTGGCTGACCCGGGAGCGGCCCTTCGGGGCGCTCGCACGTCAGTTGACCCTCGGCCCCGGGCTCGCCCTCGACCAGATCGAGGCCGGTTACGCCGACGGCGTGCTCACTCTCACCATCCCCGTGGCCGAGGAGGCCAAGCCCCGCAAGATCGCCGTCCAGCGCAACAGCGGCTCCACGGTGGTGGCGACCTCGGCGTGACCAGCGCGCACCGGACCTGACGGCTCCCCCCAGCCGCTGACGTCCGGCCGTGCCACCGCCGCGGCGCGGGCCCGATCCCTCACGGGGTCGGGCCCGTTGTCGTCCTGCCCAGGCCCTCCAGCAGGGCATTGACCGTCGCCGCCCCTGGGCGGCGCCGTCCACGGTGATCCAGGTCGCGGTGCCGTCGCTCGACTCCACCCGCAGCGCCTCCCCGGAGCGGGTGACGAACCCACGCCCGCGCAACCCGTAGCGCACCCCGTAACCGCCGAAGTCACGCAGCGGTGAGACGACATCCGCCTCGGCCTCGGCGATGTCGCCCAGCGGGATGCTCACCCAGGTGGCCCGGCCGAGCGAGCCACCCGCACTCCGTCGCGGTCGACGCGCACCCGGCCCTGCAGCATCGCGACCATGCTCACCGCCACTGCTGCCGGGATCAGGCCCGCCCAGAGGCCGAGCCAGACGGTGAACCCCACCGCCAGCGCCACCAGCAGGGCGATCACCACCGGAGCCCCGACCGACCACCCGGTGCGCCCGGTCCAGACCAGGGCGGACGGCGCGAGGGCGGACGGCGCGAGGGGCGGTGGTTCGAGGGGCGACGGGGTCAGCAGCCGCCAGACGGGCACCGCCACCAGGCCTCCGGCCACCAGCCCGACGGCGAGCCAGCGCCCCGGCCCTGGCGCCGCGCGCGCGTCGTCCAGATCGAGGTGGCCGATCAGCGAGCCGTACAGCGCGGAACCGAGCACGGCGGTGAGCACGGACTGGCTGCAGGCGAGCACGCGTCGGGCCTGGCCCGGCATGGCCGCGCCGAGGGCGCCCATCAGCAGGGTGGTCCCGACCAGGATCAGAGCGGCCGTGGTCAGGTAGCGGTCCAGCGGCTGGGTGCCGTCCACCCCGTCCGGGCCGTAGTGGGAGGCGATCTGCGCCGGGAGGCGGTCGCGCAGGGCGGCGCCGGCCGCGGTCCCAGCCACAACCGTGGCGACGGCGATCGCACCCACCACCACGAACCAGCGGCGCAGGCTCGGCGAGGTGACAGCGCCGGGGCCGGCCATGGCCACCCCCTCGTTCACCGGCCGATGTCGTCGGCCCCGGAGTCCGAGTCCATCACACGCCACCGGTGTGCTGGGCCAACAGGGCCGCGATCGCCTCCTGGCCGCGGGTCTGCGCGTGCTCGAGCGCCGTCCTTCCGTCCCGATCGCGGATCGAGGCGTCAGCTCCGGCGTCCAGCAGCAGGCGCACCACGTCCTGGTGGGACCGTCCGCCGTCGCCGAGGATCACCGCCTCGAGCAGCGCCGTCCACCCGAGCCGGTTGACGTGGTCGAGGTCGATCCCGGCCTTCACCAGCCGGTCGATGATCGCCGGGTAGCCCCGGTGAGCGGCCCGGATCGTTCCGGTCCCGTTGTAGGAGTCCTTGTCGTTCACCAGGGCGCCGTGGGCGAGGAACAGCTCGAGCAGACGTGGGTCGTCGCCCACCTCGGAGGTCGCGATCAGGTAGGGGCTCTGCTCGCTGGTGTCCTTGTGATTGACGTCCGCCCCGGCCTCGACCAGCCTCCGGGCCTCGTCCACGTCGTTGGCGTAGGCCGCCGTGAGCAGCGCCTCGTCGAGGCTGCCCTGATCCGCGCTCTCGCTGGGGGCGGCTGCGGCGCACCCGGCGAGCAGCAGCAGTACCGCCGCAGCCAGTGCCAGCCGTCTCATCGGAACGGGACGGCGATCACCCGGTCCTCGGCGGGTGGCGCCGGGAAGCCGAACTGCGCGTCCACCGCGAGCAGCGTGCCGCGGGCGAAATCGGCGGTGGTCAGGGTCCGGTTCGCGGGGGTGGCGGTGACGGCGACGGTGCGAGCCGAGAGCGCGTGCCGGTCCAGGTGCAGGGTGGTCACTCTGCGGGCGAAGTTCTGGATCACCACCAGAGTGCGGCCGCGCAGGGCGAGGCCGTCGGCGTTGACCAGCGGCCCGCCCGCGACATCCACCTCGCGGATCCTCTTGGTCGACAGGTCGATCCGCCACAGCCGACCGGTCGTGCCCTGGACGACGAGCAGGTGCCGCCGATCGGCGGTGGACACGATGCCGCCGAGGTCGAAGTCGGTCAGCGGATCGGTGTAGGGGATGGTCGTCGAGACGTCGAGCCAGCGCTCGATCGTCCAGGCGCCGGCCCTCCGGCTCACCCGCCAGAGCACCGGAAGCGAGGAGTCGGTGACGTAGGCGGCACCGTCCGGCCCGATCCAGAGGTCGTTGGTGAAGGAGCCGGCCGCCCCCGTGGGCAGCTCGGCGAGCAGGCCGCCGTGGCGGTCGAACACCCGGACCTCGGCGCTCGGCCCGCCGGCAACGTAGACCCGGCCGGCGTCGTCCACCGCGATCCCCCGGCCGTTGTCGCCCGCTCGGGGGCCGACCCAGACCGAGAGGGCCCCCGAGCCGAGCTCGCCGCGGTAGATGGTGCCGTCGCGGTTCGTGGCGCTCACGTAGACGGCCCGGGCCCGATGGTCCACCCCGATGCCCTCGAGGTAGACGCCCGCCTCAGGCAGGTCGTAGCCGCCGGTCGTCGCCCCCGCCGGGAGCGCGGCGGACGAGAACAGGGCGGTGGCCAGTGCGAGAACGGCGGCTCGGCGGCTCATCGGGGTTCTCCCTCGTCTGCGACACGATGCTGATGCATCAGTTAACAACTGTGCCGGTGGCCCTGCCACTCGAGTCCTTACACTGCCGCCATGGCCGAGCCGAAGTGGTTGGACGATCGCGAGTTCACGATGTGGCGATCGTTCTTCTACATGCGGCGCGACCTGGAGCGGGCGATCGAGAACCAGCTGGCCACGCACGGCCTCTCCCACGCCGACTACACGGTGCTGGTCGTGCTCTCCGAGGTCGACGGCCAGCTGATGCGGGTGCGTGATCTCGCCGCCCAGATCCGCTGGGAGAGCAGCCGGCTGGCCCACCACCTTCGGCGGATGGAGAGCCGGGGCCTGCTCACCCGCAGCGATTCACCCGAGGACCGCCGAGGGACCCTGGTGAGCCTCACCCCGTCGGGGCAGCGGGCCATCCACGAGGCGGCTCCCGGGCATCTGGAAGCGGTCCGACGGTACTTCGTCGACCTGCTCACACCCGAGGAGATCGACATGCTGACCTCCCTCGCGCAGCGGGTCAGCGCTACGGTTTCCGGCCAGCCGGCCACCACGCCGGGGAAGACCGCCGTCGCCGGGAGTGCAGCCGGCACCGGAAGCTGAGACAGAACTCGGGGAATGTCCAATGATCGAGATGTTGAGCAAGTGGGTCCTGGGAAAGAGATGGGCCGACCCCTCAGCGATCACCGCAGAACGGCTGAGTCAGGTCTTCCGCTGGTCCGAACTCAAGGGCCAGCTCGGCGACAGCCGGCCCTGCAAGGACACGCTCGGCCAGATGCTCAGCATTCACCGGGAGCCACAGACCATCATCTACAGGAGAGCCTTCAAGAACTTCGCGGTGGGGGACGAGATCCACTATCCAGCGCATCTGGTTCTCGGCGTGAACCCGGAATTCGCCTATATCCGCCTGGTCGACAACAGTGTCGAGTTCCGACACACCAGGACCGGCGAGAACTCAGCAGAAGCCAGGACGGCGACCATCACGCTGAGCGGGCGGATCGCAGGCGTCTTCGAGGAGTGGTACCTGCATCTCGGCCTGCCCGAGTCGCTCGACACATTGCAGGCAGAACGCGACGCCCGCGCGGCGCGCAAAGCGCGGTTCAACGGCAAGATGGAATGGCTCCAGCACTACCTTCTCGGTGAGGTGACCTTCTCGCAACTCTCGGAGAGCGACGACGTCCTCTTGTGGGTGGACTGGCGCCAGCCCGATGACGAGATCGTGACCATGTGCGAAGGGCTGATCAAGAGCGGGGAGCTCTCCGCCGAGTGCGTCCCGCACGAAGAAACCGAAGACCTGCTCATCAGCATGGGGGCACGGCAGGTCAAGGTCGCCTATCCGGCGCCGGAGGCGGACCGCGACACCACCCTCTCGACACTCAATCAGGTCATCGGACCCGCCTACGAGATGCGCTTCGTCGTCGAGAGTGACGGCAGTGACACCCTGGCCTTCCTACCCCTTCGGGCGAGTGAATGGACGGCCCTGGAACAGGCGTCGCCGAGCGCCGTTGCGCAGAGGTTCCGCACGATCAGTCCGGGCGACGTGTTCTTCGGGTGAGCCGGTCCTAGTGGTTCATGCCGGGCATGGTGCCCCCACCGGGCATGACGTGCTCGCTGTTCCAGCCGAGCACCGACGGGTCGAGCATGCCGAAGATCATGGCGATGTGGGCGACCACCAGGAAGACGCCGACGAAGGTGGCGTGCAGCTTGCGCGCCTCCCGCGCGCTGCCCCGGCCGAGCAGGCCGACCTCGACCAGGGTGATGCCGATCAGCGGGACGGCGCTGAGCAGGTAGGCGAACACGGCGATCACGTCGGCGGTCCCGCGCCAGCCGGAGCCCGTGGTCAGCGGGATCACCGCGTTCTTCAGCAGGTACACCCCGACACCGACCATCAGCGGGCCGACGACGAGACCGGCCCACCGACTGAGCCGGCGCACGTAGGCCGGTGGGTTGGTGCTGAACAGCAGCACCAGCTCGGTGATCGCCAGGGTCTCGGCCAGGATCACGGGAAGCGCCATGAAGATCAGCAGGTTCCAGGGCTGGTTGGCGCCGAGCAGACCCATGTAGTGGGTCACGCTCATGCCGTCCATGCCCCCGCCCGAGGTCACGTCGGGCAGGAACAGGGCGCCCACCGCCAGGGCCGACGCGGCGGCTGCCAGGGCCGGGCCGAGCTGGCCGGGGTTGCGGGAGGGCGTGGCGTCGGCGGACGTCGCCGGACTCGTCGTGGTCATGGCCTCACCTTCGGCCCGCCGTCGGGGCCCACCGGTCGAGGAACCCTGAAGATTCGATGAAGACGGCCCGGCCACCCCGGTCGGGCGCACGGTGGCGGACCGCCCTGATGGGCACGGTGTGACACCGTGCCCATCAGGGCGCAGCGGCGAGAGGGAGGCGTGGTGGGCCGGGTTCTGGTGGTGGACGACGAGGTGGCGCTGGCGGAGCTGGTGCGGGGGTACCTGGCGCAGGTGGGGCACGAGGTGACCGTGTGCCACACCGGGCCGGACGCCGTGCAGCAGGCGCGCGCCGTCCGCCCCGATGTGATCGTGCTCGACCTGGGGCTGCCCGGCCTGGACGGGATCGAGGTCGCCCGCCAGGTGCGCACCTTCTCGGACTGCTACCTGGTGATGCTCACCGCCCGCGACGACGAGGTGGACACGCTCGTCGGCCTGTCCGTCGGCGCCGACGACTACATCACCAAGCCGTTCAGCCCGCGCGAGCTCGTGGCCCGGGTGCAGGCCATGCTCCGTCGTCCGCGCACTCCCTCGGACGGCACCGTGGCCGAGGCGCCGGACCTGCGATTCGGCGCGCTGCGGATCGACGTCGCGGGCCGCGAGGTGCACCTCGACGCGGAGCCGATCCCGTTGACCCGCACCGAGTTCGACCTGCTCGCCACCCTCGCCGCCCGTCCCCGGCGGGCCTTCGGTCGCCGCCGCCTGGTCGAGGAGGTCTGGGGGGAGAACTGGGTCGGGGACGAGCACCTGGTCGACGTCCACATCGGGCACATCCGGCGCAAGCTGGGCGACGACCCGGCCCGGCCGCGCTACGTACGCACGGTGCGCGGCGTCGGCTACCGGATGGGGGACGGCTGATGCCCGGGCGCGGGCTGGCCGGCCGACTGCTGGCGGCCCAGGTCGTGGTCCTGATCGCGGGTGCCGCCTCGGCGGCGACGGCCGCCGCCCTGGTTGGGCCCGCCATCTTCCACGACCACCTGTTGCGGGCCGGGCACGCCGTCACCGACGCCGAGCGGATGCACCTGGAGGAGGCGTTCGCGTCGGCCGGACTGATCTCCCTCGCGGTCGCCGGGGCGGCCGCCCTGCTCACCGCCCTCGCCGTCACCTGGTACCTGACCCGAGGCATCCGGCGCTCCCTCGGCGCGGTCACGGCGGCCGCCGCGCAGGTGCAGGCCGGGCACTACGCCGTGCATGTGCCACCAGGTGGCGGTGCCGAGCTGGACACCCTCGCGGCCGCGTTCACCGCGATGGCCGACCGGCTGGGCAGCGTCGACGACACCCGTCGCCGGCTGCTGACCGACCTCTCGCACGAGCTCCGCACACCGATCGCCACCCTGGACGGCTACCTGGAGGGCCTCGAGGACGGCGTCGTCGCCTGGAACCCCGAGACAGCCGCCCTGCTGCGCAGTCAGACCTCGCGATTGGCCCGGCTGGCCGGCGATCTTCGCGAGGTGTCCCAGGCCGAGGAGGGGGTGCTCTCCCTCGACCGCACCGACACCGCACTCACCGACCTGCTGGACGACGCCGCCGCCGCCGCGCAGGACGCCTACCGCCGCAAGGGGGTTCGACTGGTCCTCGGCCCGGTACCCGCGCTCACGGCCCACGTCGACCGGCAGCGCCTGGCCCAGGTGCTGGGCAACCTGCTCGGAAACGCCCTGCGACACACCCCGCGTGGAGGAACGGTCCACCTGTCGGCGACGCTCGACCCGGACGGTGTGCGGCTGGCGGTCGCCGACGACGGCGACGGAATCGCCGAGGAGCACCTGGCCCATGTCTTCGAGCGGTTCTACCGGGCCGGCCCGACGTCTGGAACCGGGGTGGGACTGACCATCAGCAGGGCCCTGATCGAGGCGCACGGCGGGCGGCTGACGGCTACGAGCGCCGGCGCCGGGCTCGGCGCCACCTTCTCGATCACGTTGCCGCGCAGCATCTTCGCGACGCAGAGCTGAGGACCCCTGCTGTCCACTCGACCTGAGGGCGCCGCGTTCTGCCCACGGCAGAACAGGCGGACGACGGCTCGACCGGCTGGAGGTCGCCTCGTACCGTCAGCACATGGCAACGACGAGTCGCGCCGACAGCGCCCGGGTCACACCACTGCGCCCGCGCCCCTTGCCGGGGGGGCGTCCGCGTCCGGCGGCCCGCCCCGAGCCGCTGTGGCGTGCCTTCCTGGGCCTGGTGCTGCGCGAGCGTCGCCACGAACTCGGCCGCACTCTGGTCCAGGTGTCGACCCGGGCCGGGGTCTCGGTGCAGTACCTCTCCGAGGTCGAGCGGGGCCTCAAGGACCCGTCCTCGGAGGTCATCTCGGCGATCGCCGGCGCCCTCGGCCTGACCCTGCTCGACCTCACTCGCGGGGTGGGGCACCTGGCCGAGGCCGATCACCAACGCGTCGCGGGACCGACGTACGGCGTCCGCCTCGCCGCCTGACGGCGCGTTCAGCCGGTCTGCGCGCCGCGGGTGTCGATCACGACGTCGACGATCCCGTAGTCGCGGGCCTGCTCGGCAGTGAGCACGAGATCCCGCTCGGTGTCGGTGCGCACCTTCTCCGCGGTGTGCCCGGTGTCGGCGGCCAGGATCTCCTCCAGCAGCGGCGCACCCGGGCGATCTCCTCGGCCTCCAGGATCAGGTCTGGGATGGTGCCCCTGCCCTGCGCCGCCGGCTGGTGCAGCACCACCCGCCCGTGCGGCAGGATCGCCCGGCTGCCCGGCGCGCCCCGGCCAGCAGCACCGCGGAGCCGGCCACGCGCCTGGCCGACGCAGGTCGTGTCGCACCGGTGCGGTCACGTACTGCATGGCGTCGTAGACCGCGAGCATGGCCGAGATCGACCGCCCGGGGAGTTGATGTACAGGTTGATCGGCGAGGACTCGGCCTCGGACTCCAGGTGCAGCAGCTGCGCGATCAGCACGTTGGCCACGCCGTCGTCGATCTCGGTGCCCAGGTAGATGATCCGGTCGGCCAGCAGCCGCGAGTAGACGTCGACGGTGCGCTCGCCGCGGGCCGTCGATGCTGGACGACGTAGGGGATCGTGTAGCGCTCATCGCAGGCCGGCCATCCGACGGCCGGCGAGCCGGGCGGACGTCGTCGACAGCTCGGCCACCACCTGATCGACGAACCCGTACTCGCGGGCCTGCTCGGCGGTGAACCAGCGGTCGCGCCGGGAGTCCTTCTCCGACCGCGGCGATCGGCTGCCCGGTGTGCTCGGCGATCAGGCCCAGCACCGTGTCCCGGGTGTGCCGCAGGTCGTCGGCCTGGATCTCGATGTCGACCGCCGTGCCGCCGATGCCGGCCGAGCCCTGGTGCAGCAGGATCCGCGCGTGCGGCAGCGCGAACCGCTTGCCGGGGGTGCCGGCCGACAGCAGGAACTGACCCGCGCTGGCCGCCATGCCCATCGCCAGGGTCGACGACGTCGTTCGGGATCAGCCGCATCACGTCGTGGATCGCCAGCATCGCCGAGACCGAGCCGCCGGGAGAGTTGATCCACAGGCTGATGTCGGTGTGCGGGTCCTCGGCCGAGAGCAGCAGCAGCTGCGTGCAGAGGCGGTTGCCGGTGGCCTGGTCGAGCTCGTCACCGAGCAGGATGATGCGTTGCGCCAGAAGGCGTTGCGCGAGGTCGTCGTCCAGAGGGAGCCGTAGCGGTGGGCTGGTCATGGATCCAGCATGCGGTGGCCGCGCGCTCGCCGGCCCCGCCTTCTGCCCCCAGCGGTTCTGCGCTGGGCAGATCCACCCCGCCCGACGATCCCCGCTGATCCAGCCTCACCGTTGTGCAGTTCCGGGTGGAATCCATCGATCATTCCGCCCCGAACTGCACAACGATCATGAATTCACCGCCCGGAAGGTCGTGGGGGGTGTGCAGGCGGGGTGTGCTCAGGGGTGGAGGGTCTTGGCGTAGGGGGGCGGGAAGCGGGGGGTGAACCGCACCTCCCCCAGCTGCTCGCGCAGCTGCTCGATCCGGGTCTGCACCTCGGCCCGCCGCCGCGGCGGCACCTCGGCGAACCAGCGCACCCGGATCACGCCGTCCCGGCCCTGCCCCCAGCCGCCGACCACCTCGCCGTCCACCCAGATCGTGGGGCCGCCGTTCCCGTTGCGGTCGAAGGCCTCTGCAGCGGACGGCGGAAGATACCAGGACCGCTCCTTCCAGCCCATCGTGGTCGGGTCGAGCCCGGGCAGGACGGCGACCCACGGTTCGTCGTCGGCCGCCTGCCGTCCGACGACCGCGTCGAGGTCGTCGGGCGCCACCCAGCCGGGGCCCGAGTCGAGGACGACGGCGACCGCCTCGGCGTCGGCGAGCGCCTGCCTGGTCGTCGTCGCCGTCCACCCCATCCACCACTGCAGGTCGGTCGTGGTGCCGGGGCCGAAACGGTGCAGCCAGTGCCGGGCCAGGTCGCGGGCGGCCTCGCGCTCGGGCAGCGACGCGCCGTCCGGGCCGTCGAGGGCGCCGGGCAGCCAGGCGTCCATCGCCGCCCAGGTGTACTGGCCGCTGATCCAGCTGCCGACCGGGCGGGTGCGCACCAACGAGCCTTCGAAGCCCAGCTGCAACAGCACCCGGCTGTGCGCCGCCTGCACGCCCTCGTACTTCTTGCCGACCGCCAGTCGCAGCGGGTGGGCCAGGGCCGGCACCCGCTGCCCGACGGCACGGGCCGTCATCGGGCCCTCGGCGCGCAGCAGGCCCAGCAGGTCCCGCTTCGCGGCGAGCAGCCAGGCGTCGCCGTCCGGGATGCCGTTGTCCTCGAGCATGCCGACCACGCGCCGATGCTCGGTCGCGGCGTAGCGCGCCGTGGTGGTGACGTGCATCCGGCGCATGGTGGCCGGGGTGCTCACCCAGAGCGTGCGACGCATCGCGTGGTGGCGCAGCACGGTGCGGTCGCTGTAGAGGGCCGTCTCGACGGCCTCCAGCGACGGCGTGCGCATCCGGGCCAGGGCAGACAGGTACACGCTGACCGGGTCGGTGGAATGCAGCCCGAGCAGGTCCTCGGCGATCTCGGCGATGCCGTCCGTGCCGGTGCCCGGCAGGAGGCGGTGCCGGCGGGCCAGCAGAGCCCGCCGCTGGGCTGTGCTGATCGCCGGGATGCTGCTGGGGGTGGCCGTCATCCGAGGATCGTAGGGTGGCGGCCATGCGGGAGGAGGCTCGACCAGGGGTGCACCGGGCGTGGGTCGTCGCGGCGGTGACGCTGGGCGCCCTGGTCACGGCGGCGGCGTTCCGTTCGTCGATCGGGCTGCTGATCGAGCCTCTGGAGCAGGAGTTCGGCTGGTCGCGGGCCACGACGTCCGGCGCGGTGACGGTCAACCTGGTGCTGTACGGACTGATCGCCCCGTTCGCCGCGGCGCTGATGGAGCGCTGGGGTGTGCGCCGGGTGGTGGCCCTCGCGCTGACCCTGGTCGGCGGGGCGAGCGCACTGACCCTGCTGATGACGGCCGCCTGGCACTTGTGGCTGCTCTGGGGGCTGGTGATCGGGGTGGGCACCGGAGCGATGGCCCTGGTGTTCGGCGCGATCGTGGCCAACCGCTGGTTCGTCAGCCACCGCGGGCTGGTCACCGGGATGTTCTCGGCGGCCAATGCCACCGGTCAGCTGGTCTTCCTACCGCTGGTGGCGCGGGCGGTCGACGGACCCGGCTGGCGGTACGCCGCGGGCGCCGTAGCGGCCTTCGCGGCCGTCATGGTGGTGTTGGTGCTGCGCTTCCTCGACGAGCGGCCGAGCGACCACGGGCTGCTGCCCTACGGGGTGGCCGAGGGCTATGCGGTCGAGGCGCCGCCGGTGCAGTCTCAGGAGAACCCGGCGCGGGTCGCCCTGCGGGTGCTGGCGCAGTCGTCACGTTCGTGGACGTTCTGGGCCCTGATGCTCACCTTCTGGGTCTGCGGCTGGTCGACGAACGGCCTGGTGCAGACGCACTTCGTGCCCGCCGCGCACGACCACGGGATGCCCACCAACACCGCGGCCGGGCTGCTCGCCGTGGTCGGGGTCTTCGACGTGATCGGCACGCTGGCCTCGGGCTGGCTGACGGATCGGATGGACTCGCGGATCCTGCTCGCCGCCTACTACGGGCTGCGCGGGGTCTCGCTGCTCGCCGTCCACCAGATGCTGGCGCCGACCGTGCAGCCGAGCCTGTGGATGTTCATCGTCTTCTACGGCCTCGACTGGGTGGCCACGGTGCCGCCGACGGTCGCGCTGTGCCGCCAGCACTTCGGGCTGGAGGCGTCGGGCGTGGTATTCGGCTGGGTCTTCGCCTCACACATGGTCGGCGCGGGGATCGGGGCGAGCGTGGCGGGCTGGATCCGCACCGACACCGGCAGCTACCACGCCGCGTGGCTCCTGGCCGCCGCCCTGTGCTTCGTCGCCGCCGTCCTGCCGCTGACCATCCCCCGCCACCAGGCCCGGCGGGGTCAGGTGGCGATGTCGGGGTAGGGCAGGCGGTAGGCGGCCAGGCGTCGCGCGTACTCGAGTTGGAAGCCGAGCGGCTCGGGGTGGTCGCGCTCGAACATGGCGATGAACAGGGTCAGGGTGAGGAACGGGTGCGCGCCCATCTCGAACAGCGTCGACGTGGTCGTGGCGCGCCAGGGCCGTCGCGCTCGTCGTCGGTGAAGGCCAGCCAGGTGCGAGCGCTCGCCGCCGTGGCAGTTGAGGATGCGGTTGGCCTCGTTCTGCCTCCCACCAGGCGACGGTGCCCGCCGGGTCCTCGCGGTAGCGCTCGACCAGCTCGGGGTCGCGGTCGACGGTGTAGAGGAACTTGTCCAGCAGGTACTTGCTCACTGCTGCGGCGCATGGCCCGTCTCGGGTACCAGGTGAAGTAGGCCTCCATCGTGTGGAACAGGTCGAGGCTGTCGACGTAGTCGGCCTTCGACGCCCTCGCCGGCGACGCCCATCATCAGCATGAAGTCCATGAAGCCGTGGGTGGCGTTGCCGGGCGCGTGCAGGCTGTCGAGCGTCACCTCGGCCAGGCAGCCCGTCGAGGTCGCCGTTCGCGATCCACTCCACCGCCCGGCGGTCGAACTCCGGGTCCGGGCCGTGCGGGCCGAACTGGCGCGGGCCGCCGAGCTCGAGCGAGAGGTGCCCGGTGCCGATGATCGCGACGCGCTGGTCGCTCGGCCACGACTCGACCAGCTCGCGGATGCGTCCGGCCCAGCTCGACGAACCGCTTCGGCTGCGGCAGCGGCGGCGCGAAGATGTTGGTGTAGATCGGCACGATCGGCAGGTCGGCCTGCGGGCCGCAGCGTGATGATCGGGCAGGTGATCGCTGTGGTCGATGCGCAGCTCGTTGCTGAACGCCAGGTCGAAGCCGGCGTCCAGGCCGTCGCGCAGGATGTGCGCGGACAGGTCCTCGTCGCCCTCGCAGCCGCATCCGCGGCAGCCCGAACTCGCGCTCCTCGTTGTACCAGTTGGCGTCGTAGACCGGCGCCTTGCCGACCAGGAACTGCGGCATGTTGTCGAGCCACAGCTGGTGGAAGTGGTCGCTGCCGACCATCACGCAGGACGTCGGGCCGGGCCCGGGTCAGCGTCTCGCGGAAGCGCTCGATCTTGGCCACCCACTCGTCGGCGAACGGCGGACGCTCCTCGCCGGCCGACGGTGCTGGCCCGGTAGTAGAACGGGTGGTGCGTCGAGGCGATGACCGCGACGACCTGCGCCATGCGGTGTCTCCTTCCGGGGTCAGGACGTGCGGGTCGGGACGTACTCGGCGTTGCGGTCGACGGCGCAGGTAGACGTCCATGCCGATCGGGCGGCGCCGCTCCTCGGCGAGCTGGCCGAGCAGGCCGGCGGCCCGGGCGAGCAGCGCGAAGCCGCGCAGCAGCTCGACGGGCAGCCCGAGGTCGGCCAGCGCCGCGCCGCAGACCCCGGCGCCGTTGAGCGGCAGCCGTCCGGCCGAGCACCTGCTCGTGCACCCGGCCGATCGCCTCGAACAGCCGCAGGTGCGGGCCGCGCAGGCCCTCCTCGTCGGCGATGCTCGATCAGCCGCGGGGTGCGCGGGTCGCCCTCCTTGTGCACCGGGTGGCCGAGCCCGGGCACGAACCGGCCCGCCTCCCGGGCGCGGCGCACGGCGGCGAGCGCCACGGCGTCCCAGCCGGCGTCGTCGGCTCGGGCAGGTCGCCGACCGCGGTCGGCGACCGGACGGCGTGCAGGAAGCGGCCGCAGTCCTCGGTGACGCCGAGGAAGCGCGAGCCGCCACCGAGCAGGCCGGCGGCCAGCGCCCCCTGCAGCGAGTCGGGCGCGGACAGGTAGGTCAGCCGGGCCGCGATCGCGGTCGGGGTGAAGCCGTGGTCGGCCAGCGCCACGAGCACGGCCTCGAACACCCGGGTCTCGGCCGGGGTCGGGCGGCGCAGGGTGACCAGCCAGAAGGCCAGCTCGCCGAAGCCGACCTTGCCCATCAGGTCGGCGGCGAGGTCGCTGGCCGAGCAGGCGGATCGTCGTCGGCGTCCGAGGTGCCGAGCGACGTGGGGTAGCGCGGGCTGCTCGGGTTCGAGGCGTCACGCTCCTCCTGCCGTCCGCTCGGCCAGCCAGCGCGCGGATCTCGGCGCCGTGCTCGTCGAGCGCCGGGCGGCGGCAGCGGTAGTCGGGCGGGGTCGCGGAGAACCGGATCGGGTTGCGGACCGAGCGGCACGGCGCGTCGCCCTCGCCCGACGGTCACGACCGGGTCGAGGCCGAGCCGCCTCGGCGAAGGCGACGCCGCCGTCGACGGTGTTGATCGGGCCGCACGGCACGCCCGGCCGCGATGAGGGCGTCGAACCACTCCATGCGTGCCGCGGGTCGCCAGCCGCTCGACCAGCAGCGGGCGCAGCTCGTCGCGGTTGGCGGTGCGGTCCTCGTTGCGGGCGAACCGCGGGTCGTCGGCGAGCTCGGGACGCCGAGCACCTCGCACGAGCTGGCGGAACTGGCCGTCGTTGCCGGCGGTGATGATCAGGTCGCCGTCGGCGCGTGGGCAGCGGCTCGTAGGGGAACAGGCTCGGGTGGCGTTGCCCATCCGGATCGGGACGACCCCGCCGGCGACGATACGCGCTCGAGGCGTGGTTGACCAGCCCGGACAGCGCGGAGGACAGCAGGTTGACCTCGACGTGCTGACCGCGTCCGGTGCCGTCGCGGTGCGTGCAGCGCGGCGAGGACGCCGATGGTCGCGTGCAGCCCGGCCATCACGTCGAACACCGAGATGCCGGCGCGGTAGGGCGGGCCGTCGGGGTCGCCGGTGAGGCTCATCAGCCCGGAGATCGCCTGCACGATGAGGTCGTAGCCGGGCAGGTCGCGGCCCCCGGGCCCGCTGCCGAAGCCGCTGATCGAGGCGTAGACGACGCGCGGGTTGGTCGCGCTGACGCTCGTCGTAGTCCGAGGCCGAAGCGGGCCAGCCCGCCGGGCTTGAAGTTCTCGATCAGGACGTCGGCGCGGCGGGCCAGCTCGTGCGCCGCGGCGAGGTCGTCGGCGTCCTTGAGGTCGAGGACGACCGACCGCTTGTTGCGGTTGACGCCGAGGTAGTAGGTCGAGACGCCGTCGCGCGGCGCGGCGGCTCCAGGTGCGGGTGTCGTCGCCGGCCGGGCCCTCGACCTTGACCACCTCGGCGCCGAGGTCGGCGAGCAGCATCGTGGCGTACGGCCCGGCGAGGATCCGGGAGAAGTCGGCGACGAGCAGCCCGGCGAGCGGGCCGGTGTTCGCGCTCACGGCCGCAACAGCTTCGTCAGCCGGGCCAGCTCGTCGAGCATGGCGTGGGCCGCCTCGACCATCACGCTGTTCGGGGCCACACCGCCGTCGTCGGTGAGGAACTGCTGGGCGAACGGGATGTTCACCGACTCCACGACCGGCACCATGCGCAGTGCGACGAGCACCGGTTTCGAGTGCCTGCACCATCCGCGTGCCCGAGGCCACGCCGCCGTAGCTGACGAAACCGGCCGGCTTGTCCCCCCACTCGTGGTGCAGGAAGTCGATGGCGTTCTTGAGCACCGCGTTGTAGCCGTGGTTGTACTCGGGCGCGACGAACACGACGGCGTCCGCCCGGGTGACGGTGGCGCTCCAGGCCTTGGTGTGCTCGTGCTGGTACCGCTGCAGCTTCGGGTGGTGCGGCTCGTCGAAGAAGGGCAGCGCGACCTCGGCCAGGTCGACGACCTCGACCTCGAAGCCGCCGTGCGTGCGGGCCTCGTCGGCGAACCACCGCCCGAAACGGTCACCGACCCGCCCGGGCCGGGTGCTGGCGATGACGATCTGCAGATGGGGCACGCACTACTCCTGGCCGTGAGTCGTTCCGGTGGCGAAATCCGTGTACTGGTAAGGGTTGTCGAGCAATGTCGCCTCGGGGATCTCCGGGTTCATCCCGGACCGCCAGGCCTCGCCGAGGGTGGACTGGAGGAACTCGATCGTGCCGTCGACCGCTCGTTTGGCCCGGGTGAGGCTGTCGGCATCGACCAGGCGGCCCTCGGACTTCACCAGCCGACCGTCGAGGACGACCGTGTGCACGTCACCGCGCTGGGCCTGGAACACCACGTGGCCGTAGGGGTTCAGGACCGGGAACATCACCGGCGACGTGTCGTTCTTGATCAGGACGACGTCCGCCTTCTTGCCGGCCTCGAGGCTGCCGACGAGGTCGTCCATGCCGAGCGCCTTCGCGCCGCCGCGGGTCGCCCAGTCGACGACCTGCTCCGCGCGCAGGTGCGTGGTGGGTCACCGTCTCGCCCGTGGCGTGCGCCTCCAGGTGCTCGCGCGAGCGGTCGGCCGACAGCGTCGTCCGCATGGCGGAGAACAGGTCCCCGCTCCACCAGACGCTGGTGTCCATCGAGAGGGACACCGGAATGCCGTGCTTGCGCAACTACCCAGGTGGGTGGGTAGCCCTGCCCGGCGCTCTGCTCACTCTCGGTGGACACCGACACCGAGCCGCCGCTCGCGGCGATCCGATGGTAGGAGTCGGCCGACAGCGTCGTCGAGTGCACGTAGATGGTCTTGGAGTTGGCGAACCCGTTGTCGTGGATGAGCTGGATGCTCGCGTCGCCGGTGGCCCCCCAGACCCCGGAGTGCGTCGACACCGCGACGTCGAGCTCGCGGGCGACCTCGAACGCCGCACGCTCCGGGAACTCCGGGTCGCCGGTGACGTCGAAGGCCAGCTGGAAGCCGAGCCGGTCGCCCTTGCCGTCGATCCGGCGGCGGTAGAAGTCCATGAACTCCGGGCGCGGTCGACCAGTTCCACGGGCCGTCCTGGATGTTGCCGTAGCCGAGCACGAAGCGGCCGGGAGTGGCCTCGAGCGCGTCGACCGCGGCGTCCGCGTGATCGACGCTGCGCAGCCCGTGCGACCAGTCGACCGTCGTGGTCACGCCGGCGTCGAGGGCCTCGACGGCGCCCAGCAGGTTGCCCGCGTGGATGTCCTCGGGGCGGAAGATCTTGCCCCACTCGAGGTAGTACCAGACGAAGTACTGGGTCAGGGTCCAGTCGGCGCCGTAGCCGCGCATCGCGGTCTGCCACAGGTGCCGGTGGGTGTCGACCATGCCCGGCATGACGATGCCGCCCGAGGCGTCGATCTCGAGGGCGCCGTCGGGAGCCGTCGAGCCCGACCCCGACCTCGGCGATGCGGTCGCCGACCACGAGGACGTCGCCGCCCGGCAGAACGGTGTGGGCGTCGTCCATGGTCAGGACGAGGCCGTTGCGGAACACGATCGGACGAGGCGTGCCATCCGTTGCTGCCATCGGGTCTCCCGGGGTCGACGCTGACCGCGTGGGTGGTCGTTCCGCCGTAGCGGACGAGTGTCCGCTGTGCGGACACAGTTGCTTCGGTCACTGTCGTGGGCGTTCGCTGCGGTGTCAAGGGGAGGCGTGATTCGGCCCGTCCAGTGCATGCGGACACTGGTCCGCCAGGGGCCATCCCAGGGCCGATCTCCATTGTTACGCTCGCCCCATGGCGCGCGAGCGGACCGGCCCGGACTTCATCGAAGCACTCGCTCGCGGCCTCGAGGTGATCACGGCGTTCCGGCCCGGCAGCCCGAGCATGTCGCTGTCCGCCGTCGCCACCGCGACCGGTCTGGCCCGGCCGACCGCGCGCCGGATCCTGCTCACCCTCGAGGAGCTCGGGTACGTCCGCGCGAGCGACGCCGGCTACTGCCTCACGCCACGGGTGCTCGACCTCGGGGTGACCTACATGCGCGCCCTCGGGCTGTGGGACGTCGCGCGGCCACACATCGAGGACCTGGTCGCCCACACCGGGGAGTCCTCGTCCATCGGCCAGCTCGACGGGTCGGACATCGTCTACGTCTCGCGGGTCGCCGTCCCCAAGATCATCACGCTGGCGGTGACCATCGGCACCCGGTTCCCGGCGCTGCAGACCTCGCTCGGCAAGGTGCTGCTCGCCGACCTCTCGGCCGAGGAGCTCGACGCCGTTCTCGCACAGCCCAGCCGCTCAGGGATCATCCCGCGCTGGCAGCCGTCCCGGGAGGAGCGGGACGACGCGCTGCGCGAGGTGCGGGCGCGCGGCTGGGCGCTCACCGACGAGCAACTTGCCCCCGGGATCCGCTCGGTGGCAGCGCCGCTGCGCGACGGCAACGGTCGGGTGATCGCCGCACTGAACGTCACCGTGCACGCGGCGGAGACCCCGTTGTCGCAGCTGCTCGAGGAGCATCTGCCGCTGCTGCTGCGCACCGCGAGCCTGGTGAGCGAGGACTGGTCCCGCTTCACGGCCCTCCCCGAAGTCGTCGCCTGAAACCTGTTCAGCGGGACCAGAGGGTGGGGGCTAGCGGGGGGTGGGTGGCCTCCACGGCTTCGGCGGCGAGCAGGGCGACGTCCTCGCGGAAGCGGGGAGCGACCAGTTGGACGCCGCTGGGCAGGGCCGACTCGGCGTCCAGGCCCGTCGGCGCGAGGGCGGCGGGCAGGCCGAGCAGGTTGATCGCGATGCTCGGGCGCAGCGAGTGCCAGACCCGGATCGAGTCGGCCTCGGTGCGCACGTCCTCGTCGACTGCGAGCAGGGGGCCGAGCAGCTCGGGGATCACCAGCACCGGGTGGTCCTCCAGGTAGCCGAACCACGCCCGCATCAACGTCGTCCGCCGGGCCAGGTCGTCGATGTGCTCGCCGAGGCTCGCATAGGGCTCGGCCAGCTGACCGATCACCCGCCAGTACTCCATCATCTGCTCGCTGCCGTGGCGCTCCAGCACCGGCACCAGCTGATGGTTCAACTCGGCCATCATCAGCCGGAAGGCGAGGTCGGCCACCTGGGTGAGCCCGGGGGTGTCCTGCTCGCGGACGTCGACCACCTCGTACCCGGCCGCGGCCAGCGCCGTCGCGGCCCGGTCGAGGGCGCGCAGCACGCTCGGGTCGGTCACCTGGTCGTCGAGCTCACGCAGCACGGCCGCACGGCGCGGCACCGGCGGACCCTCCAGGGGCGCCGGCACCCACCAGGGGTCGCGGACATCGCGCACCGACATCGCGGCCAGACCGGCCCGGACATCGGCCACGCTGCGGCCGAGCACTCCCTGCACCGACATCAGCGCCGCCACGGTCGACCGCTCGGCGAGCGCCGAGGGCAGGTAGGCCGGCACCCGGCCCTGGCTGGGCTTGATCCCCGGCACCCCGCAGTGCAGGGCGGGGATACGCACCGAGCCGCCGATGTCGTTGCCGTGTCCCAGCGCGCCCATGCCCGACGCCACACTGGCGCCCGCGCCGCCGGAGGAACCGCCGCAGGAGGTGGCGTCGTCCCACGGGTTGAGGGTCAGCCCGTACAGCGGATTGTTCGTGGTCGGGCGCATCGAGATCTCGGGGGTGTTGGTGCGGCCGATCACCACGCAGCCAGCGGCGCGCAGGTTGCGGGTGACCGGGGAGTCGTCGGGGGCGATCCACTCGGCGAGGCCCGGCAGCCCGTTCGGGGTGCGCTGACCGGCGACGTCCACGTTGTCCTTGATCGTGACCGGCACCCCGTGCAACGGCGCCGGCGGCTCACCGGCGGCGAACGCGTCGTCGAGAACGGCGGCCTCGGCCAGCGCCCGCTCGGTCAGGTCCAGGGTGATCGCATTCAGCCGCGGATTGACCTCGGCCACCCGCTCGGCCACCGAACGGGCCACCTCGACACAACTGATCTGCCCAGCCCTGGTCGCTGTCGCCACCTCGAGCGCACCCCACTGCCACACCGGCCGATCCGTGTTCTCCTCGCCCACCAGGCGAGTGTCGCACGGCGTCGCCGCCGAGACTCAGTCTCCGATGGTGGAGGGATCGCCCCGGGGATTCACCAGAACCCCCTCCCAGGGACCGATTCCGGCCTCCCCAGGGAGGTTGTGGTGAATTCGGGGGGCCAACGAGGCCCGGACGCGCCCCAGCGCCAGCACCAGGCCTCAGCTCAGTGCCGAGTTCCGTGCCGAGTGCGCGGGCGCAGTCGGACGCCGGGCAGCGGCGGCGCCGGGATCCGGCTCGGCAGGCCGGCATAACCCTCCACCACGCCGAACCTGGCCTCGCCGGCCTCCCACTGCTCGCGTTGGCGGGCGATGTCGTCGTGCGAGCGGCCGATGAAGTTCCACCACATCACGATCGGCTCGTCGAACGGCTCGCCGCCCAGCAGCAGCACTCGTGCCGGGTCACCTCCCGGATTGGACAGTTCGAGCTGGGCAAGTCCGACGTCGACCACGCCGAGCTCGCCGCGGCGCAGCGGCTGCCCGTTCAGCGTCACGTCGCCGCTTGTCGACCAGGACCGCATGCTCGAAGCCCGGCTCGACCGGGAGCACCTGCCGCACTCCGCCGGCCAGGGAGGCCTCGGCACCCAGCAGCGGGGTCGCCGTGCGCACCGGCGATCTCGCGCCGGCCAGCGCGCCGATGAAGACCCGCAGTTCGACGCCGTCCCGCTCGATCGGCTCCGGCACGTGGTGCTGGAAGTCGCGCGGGCCGTCGGCGAGGGCGCCGGG
This sequence comes from uncultured Actinomycetota bacterium, assembly GCA_963710915.1. Lineage (GTDB taxonomy): Bacteria > Actinomycetota > Actinomycetes > Actinomycetales > Kineosporiaceae > JADJPO01. Next base: position 233,451 of record CAVQCD010000005.1, read on the forward strand.
CAGCACCACCCACAGTTGGACGCCGTGCAGCTGCGTCGTGCTCGGCGTGGACACCTCGCTGTGCGCGATGCCGGCGCCGGCCGTCATCAGGTTCAGCTCGCCGGGACGGACCATCGCGTGCACCCCGGCCGAGTCGCGATGCTCGATCTCCCCGGTGAACAGCCAGCTCACCGTGGCCAGCCCGGCGTGCGGATGCGGCGCCACGTCCATGCCACCGGTGGCCGCGACGTCATCCGGTCCGTAGTGGTCGGCGAAGCACCAGGCGCCGACAAAGGCCCGGTCGCGCGAGGGCAGGGTGCGCCGCACCGTCATCGCCCGCAGCCCGCCGAGCGGTACCTCACGGGGGGCGATCACCTGGACGGCGCTCATGTCGCTGCTCCCAACAGGTGTCCGTACCGACGCCCCCACCGCTCGATCTCGCGCAGCACCATGGACAGGGACTGCCCCGCCGGAGTGAGGTCGTAGCGCACCCTGGTTGGGCCGTCGTCCGGCTCGGTGCGGGTGAGGATGCCGAGATCGGTGAGCTCACGCAACCGGATCGCGATCATGCGGTCGGTGGCGCCGGGGACCGCGCGCTGGATGCCGCCGAACGTGTGCTCGCCGGCCAGCATCGCCCGGACGACGTCGCCCGCCCAGCGCCGCCCCAGCAGCTGCATCGCCGCATCGAACGGCTCGCAGGGATCAGCCATCTGCCCGCCTCCGAGTTCGGGAGGCTTCACCCTACGTGGGCGGTTGCGAGGAGCGAGCCGGCCGGCCACGGGGGTGGGCTGTCGTGGTGTGGACAGTTCTCGGGCTGTGTGGACAGTTCTTGGGGCCGTGTGGACAGTTCTCGGGCTGAGAGGGCCGATTCTGCCCGAGAAGTGTCCACACTCGGCAGTGAACGGTCGGGCGTTGTGCCCCTCTTGACGCGGGGCACGGGTCACGAGGGGCACACTCTCGGCATGACTCTCACCGATGCCCGAGGGCTGCCCGTCACCGCGTCGTCCTCCGCCGCGGTCGCCGGGTTCGACGCCGCCCTCGAGCTGCTGCTGTCGTTCTCCGGCGACCCGATCGGGGCGGTCGAGGCGGCGATCGAACTCGACCCGTCCTTCCTGCTCGCGCACTGCCTGCGGGCAGACCTGATGCTGCTGGGCACCGACCGGCAGTACCTGCCCGAGGCGGTGGACAGCCTGCACAAGGCCGAGGCCCTAGCGGCGGCGGGCACCGAGCGGGAGCAGTGGCACGTGGCGGCGGTCCGAGCCTGGGTCGACGGGCAGTTCGAGCAGGCGGCCGACTGCTGGGAGCGCGCCCTGCTGATCGCCCCGAGGGACGCGCTGGCCCTGATCGCCGCGCACCAGGCCGACTTCTTCCTCGGCGCCAGCCAGTCCCTGCGGGACCGGATCGCCCGGGTCCTGCCCGCCTGGGACGCCGACACCCCGGGCTACGGGTATGTGCTCGGCATGCACGCATTCGGGCTGGAGGAGATGGGCGACTACGCCGCGGCCGAACAGGCCGGCCGGCACGCGGTCGAGCTCAACCCGCGGGACGCCTGGGCGATCCACGCGGTTGCCCACAGCTACGAGATGCAGGGCCGCACCACCGACGGCATCGGCTGGCTGACCGAACGCGAGGACGACTGGGCCCGGGACAACTTCTTCGCCGTGCACAACTGGTGGCACCTGTCGCTCTACCACCTCGACGCGGACCAGCCCGGCCAGGTGCTGGACATCTACGACACCCGGATCCGGCGCGAGCCCAGCACCGCGATGCTCGACCTGCTCGACGCCTCGGCGCTGCTCTGGCGGCTGAACCTCTCCGAGATCGACACCGGAGAGCGCTGGGTGGAGGTGGCCGACAGCTGGCGGAGGTTCGCCGACGACCGCTGGTACGCCTTCAACGACCTGCACGCCATGATGGGCTTCGCCGCCACCGGCGCCGCGGACGACGCCGAGCGGCTGCTCGTGGCGCTCGCTGAGGTAGCTGCCGGAGCCACCACGAACGCCCGGATGGCCCGCGAGGTCGGGCTGCCACAGGCCCGTGGGTTGTGGGCCTTCGGTCGTGGCGACTACGCCGAGTCATTGCAGCAGCTGATGCCGATCCGGTTCATCGCCGCCCGGGCAGGCGGCTCGCACGCGCAGCGTGACCTGCTGCAGATGACCTGCGCGGAGGCGGCGCACCGGGCGGGCGACCACCGGCTCGCCCGCGCGCTGCTGAACGAGCGGCTCGCGCTGAAGCCGTCCAGTCCGCACAACTGGTTGTGGCTGGCCCGCTCGCTGGCAGCCGCCGGTGACGAGCCGGGCGCGGACGCCGCCCGCTCGCGGGCCGCCGGCCTGCGAGCGTCCGTGGCGTGAGTCAGGCCTGCAGCCGCGCGTACCATCCCTAGATGGCTGCCCGGGGGCACCGCGCTGCACTCCCGCCGCAGGAGATCAGGTTCTGCCGATCCTCCGACGGGGTGCGGATCGCGTATGCCGTGCACGGCGCCGGGCCGCCGATGGTGGTGTCCACCTGCTGGCTCAGCCACCTGCAGTTCGACTGGGAGAGCCCGGTCTGGCGGCACTTCCTCGCCGACCTGGGCGAGTTCGCCACGATCATCCGCTACGACGAGCGCGGGCACGGCCTGTCCGACCGCGACGTCGACGACCACGGCATGGACGCCCGGATCGCCGATCTGGAGGCCGTGGTGACGGCCAGCGGCGTGGATCGCTTCGCGCTGATGGGGATGGCCCAGGGCGGTCCGGTCTCCGTCGCGTACACCGTGCGGCACCCCGAGCGGGTGACTCGGCTGCTGTTCTACGGCAGCTACGCCGCCGCGTTCCGCGACCCCACCCCGGAGGATCTCGAACTCGAGCGAGACCTTCGAACAGATGATCAAGGTCGGTTGGGCCAGAACGGATTCGGTGTTCCGGCGGGTCTTCACCTCGTTGATGATCCCGGACGCCGACGAGGCCCAGATGCGCTGGCTGGACGACCTGCAGCGGGTGTGCACCAGCGCCGAGATCGCCTACGCCTCGCGCCGCGCGCGGAACGCGGTCGACGTCACCGACCTGCTGCCGGCCATCGAGGCGCCGACCCTGATCCTGCACTCCCGCGGCGACCGGATGAACGAGTTCGAGGAGGCCCGGCTGATGGCCTCGATGATCCCCCGGGCACGGCTGGTGCCCCTGGAGAGCGGCAATCACATCCTGCTCGCCGGTGAGCCGGCGTGGGCCGTGTTCCGGCACGAGGTCGCCACGTTCCTCGAGCCCGATCGCGCGGAACGGTCCACCTCGCCGACGACCGACCGGCTCGCGGGGCTGTCCCCGCGCGAGCTGCACGTGTTGCGGCTGGCTGCTCACGGGCAGGACAACGACGCCATCGCGGCCGAACTCGTGCTCAGCGTTCGCACCGTGGAGCGCCATCTGCAGAACATCTACGCCAAGCTCGGTGTGGGCGGGAAGTCGGCGCGCACGGCCGCTGTCGCCCGGCTGCTCACCCGCGGCTGACCCCTCGCCGCCGACTACGCGCGCCACGCCAACCGGCCCGGGGACGGTGCCGCGCGATTGGGTGCCAGCACCGACGCGCCCGACCCCACCCTCCTCTTAACGTCGAGCGAAACACCCTGTCCACCAGGAGGAACCATGACTCTGACCACCACGACCGTCGACGCCGACCGCGCGCTCAAGGCCAAGCACCGCGCGATGTGGGCGATGGGCGACTACCCCGCTGTCGCCGCCGAGATCATCCACCCACTCGGCCCGTCCCTGGTCCAAGCCTGCGGCGTCGGCCCCGGCGACGAGGTTCTCGACGTCGCCGCCGGCTCAGGCAATGCCGCCATCCCTGCCGCCCGCGCCGGGGCCCGAGTGACGGCGTCCGACCTCACGCCCGAACTGCTCGACGCCGGCCGGCAGCGCGCCGCCGCCCACGGGGTCGAGCTCGACTGGCACACCGCCGACGCCGAGGCCCTCCCCTTCTCCGACAACGCCTTCGACACCGTGATGTCCTGCGTCGGGGTGATGTTCGCTCCCCACCACCAGACCACCGCCGACGAACTGGTGCGGGTCTGCCGGCCCGGCGGCACCCTCGGGCTGCTCAGCTGGACGCCGGAGGGTTTCATCGGCCAGATGTTCGCCACCATGAAGCCGTACGCGCCGCCGCCCCCGGCCGGGGCGCAGCCACCGCCGTTGTGGGGCAGCAGCGCACACGTCGAGCAGTTGCTCGGCGATCGCGTGCACGAGGTGACCGCACAGCGCCGCACTCTGCGGGTGGACCAGTTCGGCTCCCCCGAGGCCTTCCGGGACTACTTCAAGACCCACTATGGCCCGACCATCGCCGTCTACCGCGGCCTGGCCGAGGATCCGGACCGCACCACCGCCCTCGACGAGGATCTGGCCGAGCTCGGCCGCCGCTTCGACATCGGCTCCGACGCAACGGTTCTCGGCTGGGAGTACCTGCTGTTCACCGCCCGGGTGCGCTGAACGCTGCCAGCAGGTCACGCTCCTCGTCGCGGGTCAGGCCGGCGCGACGGGGCCGGTCGACGCCCTGAGACTCTTCCCATGCCAGGACGTCGGCCAGGGTGTCCGCGAGAGGTCGGGGGGTCAACCCGGCCGCTCGCGCCGCGGCCGAGGAGGTCGAGGTGAACCCGGCGAAGTCGGGGTCGTACAGCCACAGGGGCAGCGACCGCTCCCCCATCCACTCCGCGACCCCGTGTGCGATCAGCCAGTCCTGGCCCGCGGCGACCAGGGGGCCGGTGTGGCCCGCCACCTCCCGAGCCAGCTGCAGATGATCGGCCAGCCGCACCGTCTCACCCACCGCGTTGAACGGACCGGAGACTCCACCGAGCCCCGCAGCAACCAGCCACCCGGCCAGGTCGCGGACGTCGATCACCTGAGTCGCCAGGTCGGGGTCGTCGGGCACCAGCACCGCTCCGTCCGCGCCTGCAGGGTGGGCGAACCGCAGCGGCCAGTAGCCCGAGCGCCCCGAGGTGTCCCCCGGCCCACCGATCAGGCCTGCGCGCGCCAGCAGGCATCGGTCGGGACCGAACGCGGCCAGCACGTGCTGCTCGCACGCCACCTTGGCCGGCCCGTAGTCCTCCATCGAGTCCATGGTGTCCGCGCCCAGCGGCGCGAGCAGCGGGGCCGACTCGTCCGCCCCCGGCCGGGAGTGGTCGGCATAGACGTTCCCGGTGGAGACGAACACGAGGTGTGCGCACCGCTCGGCGAGGGCGGTGGCCGCCCGGCGCACCTGACCCGGCTGCCGAGAGACGTCGACCGCCAGGTCCCACTCCTCGCCGGTCACGCCGTCCAGCCCGTTCGGCAGGTCCCGATCGGCGCGGACGGCGCGCACGCCGTCCGGCATCGCCCCCGACTCTCCTCGAGCCAGGCACGTCACCTCATGTCCCGCCGACACCGCCGCCCGGGCCACCTCACCGCCCAGCCACGCCGTCCCGCCCAGCACCAGAATCCGCATGCGCACGAGCAGACCACACAACACCCGGTGATGCTCCGCGGGCCGTCGATCCGGGCGCCGATTCCGCCCGCACGACGGGGCTGCGCAGCATGAGGGCGAAGGTCTAGGGTCGACGGGTGGCGCGATACTTCGATGTGCATCCGCACGATCCGCAGCCGCGGGCGATCGCCCAGGCGGTGCAGATCGTGCGGGACGGCGGGCTGATCGCCTACCCCACCGACTCCGTGTTCGCGCTCGGCTGCTCGCTCGGCAACTCCGAGGGCAAGACCCGCATCCTGCGCATCCGCCACCTCGACGACCATCACCATTTCACCTTGCTGTGCAAGGACTTCGCCCAGCTCGGCCAGTTGGTGCAGATCGACAACCACGTCTTCCGGGCGATCAAGTCGGCCACGCCGGGTAGCTACACGTTCATCCTGCCCGCCACCAAGGAGGTGCCGCGCCGGCTGCTGCACGAGAGGAAGAAGACCGTCGGCGTGCGGATCCCGAACCACCCGGTGGCACTCGCCCTGCTCGACGTCCTCGGCGAGCCCATGCTCACCTCGAGCCTGCTGCTGCCCGACGAGGAGGAGCCGATGACCGACGGCTGGGAGATCAAGGAGAGGCTCGACCACCAGGTGGACGCCGTGATCGACTCCGGCGAGTGCGGCACCGAGCCGACCACGGTGGTCGACTACTCCGACGGCACCCCGCAGATCCTGCGGTACGGGGCCGGCGACCCTACGCCGTTCGAGTAGACCGGCCTCACGGAGCGCGGGCGCGACGGCCTGCGGACCTCGGCGGAGACCAGGACGGTGTCTGTGGCCTGTGGTACACAGAAGGCCGAGATCGTCGACCACCGGGGAGTCGTCGTGGCCACACTGCTCGAGCAGCGCCGCAGACGGCACCGCTCCTTCATCTTCCATCACGCTGCGTTGACAGCAGTCCTACTGATCGTGGCCCTCTGGGCCGCCCCCGGCGCTGCGTCGGCCAGTGTGCTCGCCGATGCCCCCGTCACCACGGCCACCGTACTGGCGGCGAAAGCGGTTCCCGGGGTTCAGCTGGTGCAGACCGACTACTCCGCCACGGTGTCCGTGCCGGAGCCGGTGATCAACCAGAAGGCCGTCGACGCCCTGTTCGCGCGTCTGCTCAAGCAGGCCGAGAGCGGAGCGATCGACCCGAGCCAGGAGACCGTCAACGAACTGGTGGTCGCCGAGTTCGCCAGGTCGCCGTTCACCTACTTCGCCAAGAGCAAGCGGACCTACACCGACACCGGCTCCATCACCGGCGTGGGAACCGGGTGGGTGATCACCCCTGACGGCTACATCGTCACCGCCGCCCACGTGGTCAAGGCCGAGCCCGAGGAGATGGCGAAGGAGTTCGCCCTCAGCACCCTCAGCGACATGAACGCCAAGTTCGTCCAGGGGCTGTCCCAGGGCAGCGCCAAGTTCACCTCCGACCAGATGAAGCGGCTCAGCGCGGCGATGACCACGTGGCTGGCCACCTACCTCACGGTCGGAGACCTGAAGACCACGGTGACCGCTCAGATCGGCGTCATCTCGGGGAATGCGAAGACCCGCAAGGCACACCCGGCCAAGGTGATCGACGTCGGGGAGGCGTACCCGGGCAAGGACGTCGCCCTGCTCAAGATGGACGGCGAGCAGCACCTCCCGACGCTTCCGCTGGGCACGGACGACGACGTGACCACGGGGTCGACCCTCTACGTGGCCGGCTATCCGGCGGCGTCGACCTTCAACTCGGGCATGTCGGAGGACTCCGAGGTGCAGCCGACCGTCACCCAGGGCCCGCTGACCGCGATCAAGAGCACCAAGGCGGGTATGCCGGTCTTCCAGACCCAGGCCCCGGCCAGCCCGGGCAACTCCGGCGGCCCGGTGCTGGAGGAGGCCGGCGACGTGATCGGCATCCTGGTCGCCGGTGCCGTCGGCGCTGAGGGCGTGGCGCTGGAGGGGCAGGAGTTCGTCGTGCCGATCAGTGTGGTGCGGTCGGTGCTCGACAAGCACTCGGTCGTCCCGGCCACCAGCGACACCAGCACCGCCTACACCCAGGCCCTGGACGCGTTCTACCTGCGTCACTACAGCAAGGCGCTGCCACTGTTCGAGCAGGCCATCACGCTCTACCCGGGGCATCCGTTCGCCGGCGAGTTCGTGGCCAAGACCAAGGCGGCGATCGCCGCCGGCCAGGACGAGACCCCGAGCACTCTGCCCTCAGTGCCGTCGTCGGTCGTGATCGGCGGCGGGGCGGCCGTGGCGCTGGCGGCGGCCGGTGGCGCGGCGCTGCTGATGCGTCGCCGTCGGGCGCCGCGCCTGTCCGCCGCACCGGCTCAGGCCTGGCCCGAGCAGGGCTGGCCGGGCCAGGGCTGGCCGGCCCAAGGCGGCCCGCCGCAGCCGTACGGACAGCCCGGCTACGCGCAGCCTCCGTACGGGCAGCCTCCGTACGGGCAGCCCCAGTACGGCGGGCAAGCCCAGCAGTACGGCGGGCAACCCCAGTACAGCGGGCAACCCCAGTACGGCCAGCCGCAGTACCCCCCGCCCCCGTACGGCCCGCCGCCCGGCCCCGGCTACCCACCGCCGCCTGTCGGCCAGCCCGCTGCCCCGCCGGCTCAGGCCTACCCTCCGGCCGATCACCCCTCCCCGCCGCAGCCCCCGGCCCCCCGAGCGCCGCAACCGCCGGACTGAGACGAAAGCCGGTTGGCCCGCTGCCCTCGGCTGGGACAGGATGGGCGGCATGAGCGACGCCGAGCAGAGCGCGACCGATACTCCGGACGGGAACGAGTCGAGCGCTGACACCGCCCGCCGGAAGTTCCGCGAGGCGCTGGACCGCAAGAAGGCCAGCCACCACGGATCGAGCGGATCCGCCGACCCTCACACGTCGGCCCCGCACACCTCCCCCGCCAAGCCCCAGCGCACCTTCCGCCGCAAGTCAGGCTGAGTCCGCCGACAGGCAGCGGATCACGTCGGCGACCAGGGCGTGCGCGTCGCGACCTGGTCGACGCACCCAGCCCGGGCTGAACGACGGGTCGGTCAGCGCTCGCTGGCGTTCGACAAGCACCTGGCTGATCAGCGCCTCGTGCGCGACCAGGCGGTAGCGTGCCCAGGTCGCGCCGTCCTGCTTGGAGAGCAGCCAGCCCTCCTGGTCGAAGGCCAGGGCCCGGCAGGCGTTGAGCACCACGTAGTGCTCGCTCGCCTCGCGCAGCCCCCACTCCAGTTCCTCGATCAGGTACCGGCGGACGACGTCGCGCGGCACCTCGCCGAACACCTCGGCAGCCGGCGGTCCGCACAACGCGACCCCCGCGGCCCTGGTGACCGCGCAGTGCATCAGCAGGTCAGGGTCACCGCGGTGCCCGGCTCCGAACACCACCCGGACGGCGTCCGGGGACCGGTTCACGTGCAGCAGGAACGGCCACGGCGGCTCCGGCGAGCGCGTCAGCCCGGCAGTGACGACCGACAGCTCGATCGGCGGACCGGGCAGATCGCAGACCGTCTTGGTGAAGGCCTCCAGCCGGTCGGCCGGCAGTTCGGCCCTCACCACGACGAGCAGGTCGACGTCGCTCTGCCCCGGCAGCCACCCGCCCAGTGCGGCCGATCCGTGCACGTAGACCCACGCGTCGGCGGCGAGCTCGCCCAGGGCGGCGCGCGCCACCGCGTCGGCTGCCGGGCGCCAGGTCACAGCCGCGGGTCGACCGGTTCGGATTCCAGCGCAAGCACGGCGAACACGACCTCGTGCACCCGCCACAGCGGCTCGCCGCGCCGCCAGCCGGTCGAGCGCCTCGAGGCCGAGGGCGTACTCGCGCAGCGCGAGGGACCGCTTCGGCCCGAGGTTGCGCTCCCGCAGCCGCGCCAGGTTGGCCGGCTCGGTGTAGTCGGGGCCGTAGATGATGCGCAGGTACTCGCGCCCGCGCACCTTGAGCCCGGGCTGCACCAGACCCGACGGGCCCGGGTCAGGTTGGCCGCGGCTTGACCACCATGCCCTCACCACCGTCGGCGGTCAGTTCCTCCCACCACCGCGTCCCGCCGGCCACCGACGTCGGCGTCGGCCAGGTCGACCATCAGCCGGCGGGTGGCGCGGACAGGTCGCGGGTCGGCGGCCGACCAGGCGGTCGGCGATCGCCAGGTGCCAGCGGTGGTCGCGCTCCTGCGCAGGACGACGCCCTCCGCGGCCAGGATCTGGAACGGCGGCCAGCTGCACGCCGTCCAGCCCGTCGGTCGGCCAGCAGTACCGGCGGTAGGCTCGCGTGAACGCCTCGGCGTTGCCCAGCCGGGATCGATCCGGTGCGGCCGAGCAGCTCGGCCGACGTCGAGCCCGCGGCCGACGCCGCGCGCGAGCACCGTCGACGCCGCCGGCAGCGCGGCGTGGGCGGCCGCGCCGACCGAGGCGTACTGCTCGCGCAGCAGGGCCTCGGCCTTCACCGACCAGGGCAGCAGCTCGGCGTCGAGCAGCAGCCAGTCGGTGTCCAGCTCGTCGCCACAGCCCGGCCGCCGTCGACGCCGTCGCGCAGCCGGTCGAGCAGCGCCTCGGTGAGCGTCGGGGTCGAAGAAGGCACGTCCGGTGCGGGTGTAGACCGCACCGGTCTCGCCGCCGGTGACGCCGAACCGCGCGCGGCCACCGCGCCGTCCCGGCAGATCAGCAGCACGGCCCGCGAGCCCATGTGCTTCTCCTCGCACACCACCTCGGTCGACGCCGCCGTTCGCGTAGTCGGCGAAGGCCTCGTCGGGGTGCTCGAGCAGCCCGTCGCGCGCGAGGTGGCGACCGGGCGACATCGTCGGCGGCAGGTAGGGCAGCCAGCGCGGGTCGCAGCGCGAACCGGCTCATCACCTCCAGCGCGCCGGCGGCGTTCTCCGCGCGGACGGTGACCCGGCCGATGGTGGCGCGGTCTCGATCGACCCGGTCGCCCGATCGACGTCGTCGAGGTCGAGCTCGTCGGCTCGCCCGCGCCGCCGGCGGCGCTGGCGCGCGAGCGGCTTGACCGGCTCGTACCAGACCTGCTCGCGCGGCGACCTGACGACGGTCTCGCGCTCCGGGTAGCGCAGCGCGGTCAGCCGGCCGCCGAAGACGCACCCGGTGTCGAGGCAGATGGTGTTGTTGACCCACTCCGGCGTCGGGATCGGCGTGTGGCCGTAGACGCACCATCGCCCGGCCGCGGTAGTCCTGCGCCCACGGGTAGCGCACCGGCAGGCCGTACTCGTCGGTCTCGCCGGTGGTGTCGCCGTAGAGCGCGAAGCGAGCGCACCCGGCCCGAGGCGCGCCCGTGGTAGGCCTCCTTCAGCCCGGCGTGCGCGACGACGAGCCGGCCGTCGTCGAGCACGTAGGTGGCGAGACCAGGCCGTCGCACGAACTGCTCGCGCCTCGTGCGCGGAACTCCTCGGCTCTCGCCGGCGAGCTGCGCCAGCGTCTCGGCCAGCCCGTGGGTGACCTGGACCTTGCGCCCGCGCAGCGCCCGGACCAGCTTGGTCTCGTGGTTGCCGGGCACCGCAGAGCGCGTGCCCGGCCGCGACCATGCCCATCACCAGCCGCAGCACCCCGGGCGTGTCCGGGCCGCGGTCGACGAGGTCGCCGACGAAGACCACCCGGCGCCCCTCGGGGTGCGCGGCGTCGACCGCGCGGCCCGCGTCGTCACGGACCAGCGTCGTAGCCGAGCTCGGTCGAGCAGCTGCTCGAGCTCGGCGCGGCAGCCGTGCACGTCGCCGATGACGTCGAACGGGCCGTGCTCGTCGCGCCGGTCGTTGAGCAGGCGGCTCGCGCACGATCTGCGCCGCGTCGATCTCGTCGACGCCGCGCAGCACGTGCACCTTGCGGAACCCCTCCCGGCGCAGGCCGCGCAGCGACCGGCGCAGCTGGTCGTGCTGGCGCGGACGACGTCGGCGCCGAAGTCGCGGTCGGGCGGCTCGCGGTTGCGCTCGAGCGCAGACCGCTTCGGGCACGTCGAGCACGATCGCGACCGGCAGCACGTCGTGGCTCGCGGGCCAGCTGCGACCAGCGCCGCGCGGGCCTCCGGCTGCACGTTGGTGGCGTCGACCACGGTGAGCCGCCCGGCGGCCAGCCGCTTGCCCGACGATGTAGTGGAGCACGTCGAAGGCGTCGCTGGTGGCCGACTGGTCGTTCTCGTCGTCGGCGACGAGGCCGCGGCAGAAGTCGCTGGAGATCACCTCGGTCGGCTCGAAGTGCGCGCGCGGCGAAGGTCGACTTGCCCGAGCCGGAGACGCCCGACCAGCACGACCAGGCACAGCTGCGGCACGGCAGCCAGTCTGCTCCGGCGATCGCCGTCGATCGCTGTGCTCCACGTCCCGGGTGAACACGCGCCATCTGGGTCGGGCGAGCCGAGCTGCGGGTCGTCGGCGTCGCCGATCGCCGACGGAGCTCGCACCGCGGTAGCCGTGCGCCGCCGCCGACGCCGTCCGCCCAGGCCGCGAACTCGCGCCCGGGTCCACTCGAACCGGTGGTCGGGGTGGCGCAGCGCGCCGGTCGCGGCAGCGCCTCGTAGCGCACGTTGTACTCGGCGTTCGGCGTGGTCACGATCGACCGTGCCGGGCGCGGGCGGCGCCGAACACGGCTGCGCTCCAGCGCCGCGCAGCCGCGGCGGGTCGAGGTGCTCGATCGACCTCCATCAGCACGACGGCGTCGAAGCCCGGCGAGCCGCTCGTCGCGGTAGGTCAGCGACGACTGGAACAGCGTGATCCGGGCGCGCTGGCTGCTCGCGGCATCCGGTCGAGCCGCAGCCGGCGCTGCGGCGCGCTCCAGCGACCGGGCCGACACGTCGACGCCGACGATCGCGGTGAAGGCCGGATCGGCCAGCAGCTCGCGCGAGCAGCGACCCTCGCCGCAGCCGAGGTCGACCACCCGATCGGGCCCCGGCCCGGCGCAGCGCGGCCAGCACGGCGTCGCGGCGCTGGCGCGCCAGGGGCGTCGGCCGCCTCGTCCTCCGCCTCCGGCGCCTCGAGCTCACCGCCCGCCGGGTCGGACGGCGCGTCGTCGAGCTCGGCCAGCCGGTCGACGGCGTCGGCGACGAGCGAGCGCTGGTGGGCCAGGTAGCGGCGGGTGATCAGCTCCCGCTCGGGGTGCCCGGCCAGCCAGCCGCCCGCCGGCGCGGATCAGCTTGTCGACCTCGTCGGCGCCGACCCAGTAGTGCTTGGCGTCGTCCAGCACCGGCAGCAGCACGTACAGGTGGTGACAGCGCGTCGGCGAGCCGCACGCTGCCGGTCAGGCGTGAGGTCGACGTACCGCGAGCTCGCCCCACTCGGGCGTCCGGGTCGAGCGCGACGCGTGGCCTCCACCTGCCAGCCGAGCGGCTCGAACAGCCGCCGGACCAACGTCGACGCCGCCGCGCGCGGGCAGGGCGGGCACCTGCGACCGTCAGCGGCAGCGCCGCGTCGGCGCAGGTCGGGACGGGCCGTGCAGCGCCCGGACAGGGCGGTGCGAAACACCCGCCCGAGCGCCACCGCGAGCAGGGACGACGCCGCGTACGGCCGGTCGTTGACGTACTGCGCCCAGGGTGAAACCCGTCGGCGCCGAACCGCTTGCCGCGGACCAGGCGCGATCGGGTCGACCTCGAGCAGCAGCGCCACCGTGCACCGCTGCGGCCCGGCCTCGGGATAGAACACGTGCGCGGTGCCGACCGACAGGTCGAACCGCTGCACCCGGTCGGGGTGCTTGTGCAGCAGGTAGCCCAGGTCGGTGGCGTCGGCCAACCCTGGGCCCGCCGCGGCGGTGATGCTCAGCAGCACCCGGTCATCCTCCGACCTGGCTGATCGAGAACGCCGTGGCGAAACCCAGCGCGACGATGAGGCCGGTGAGTAGATGCGTCTGGTCGAAGGCCTCTGGGATCATGGTGTCCGCGATCATAGTGAGGATGGCCCCGGCGGCCACGGCCGTGATCAGCGCGATGGTGGTCGGGGCCGCGCCGCCGAGCATCAGGTAGCCGGCGGCGGCGGCGAGAGCGCTGAGCAGCGCAATGCCTCCCCAGACCCCGAACACGTAGCCGGCGCTGCGCCCGGCCTGTTTCATCCCGGCTGCGCTGGACAGGCCCTCGGGAACGTTGGAGATGAACACCGCCGCGACCACGGAACCGCTGATCGACCCGCCGCCGAGCAGGCTCAGCCCGAGCACGACAGACTCCGGGACGCCGTCCAGCAGGGCTCCGACCGCGATCGCGGTGCCGCTGCCCGCCTGCTCGGTCTCGGAGGGCTGCTGCCCGCCCGAACGCTTACGGTGCCGGGCCCCGCGGCGGGCCAGGGCAGCGTTCGCGGACACGTAGGCCAGCGCACCGGCGAGGAAGCCCACCGTGGTGGCGAGCACTCCCCCGGTCAGCGCCGCCTCCTCGACCAGGTCGAAGGCGAGGGCCGAGATCAGGACCCCGGAGCCGAAGGCCATCACGGTGGCGATCGCCCGCGGCGGAACCACCAGGCGCCAGGCGATACCTGCGCCCAGCACCAGGGCTGCCCCGCCGAACAGGCCCCAGCCGGCCGCCTGCACCCACCCCGCCACGGCTCCCACCTCCCACGGACGACTCCTGGCCCTTCCGCATGGTCAGCATGGCACTGCCACGGACGGGCACTGCGGCGCGATGCCCGACGATGGAGATCACGAAGCGAGGAAACGGCTGTGATAGCAGCCATTCTCATGCAACGTGATCTCCATCGTCGTTTCCCCGCGAAGCCCGGGACGCACCGCAGCGCCGCCGAACCTCACCTGATCCGGTCGATCCAGAGGCGATCTAGAATCGGTCGATGCAGCAGCCCTACGAGGTGGTCGTGGTCGGGGCCGCCGGCATCGACACCGATGCCTTCCTGCGCGGCCCGATCCACCTCGGGCAGGAGACCGAGTACCCCGAGATCCTCGACACGGTGGGCCAATCGGGCGGGTACTCGGCCCGCGGATTCGCCCGGCTGGGCCGGCGGACGGCGTTCCTCGGCCACGTGGGCGCCGACCCGCTCGGGGCCTTCCTGACCCGCGAGCTCGAGGCGGACGGCGTGGACATGCGCCATGTGCAGACCGATCCGGCGGGCACCAGCCGCAGCGTGAACCTGATGAATCCCGACGGCAGCCGGCACGGCTTCTTCGACGGCAAGAGCCACATGACCCTGCAGCCAGACCTCGAGCGGTGGCACCCGGTGCTGGCCGGGGTGCGGCTGGTCCATTTCAGCATCCCGAACTGGGCCAGGCACCTGCTGTCACCGGCCCGGGACGCCGGAGCCGTGGTCTCGGTGGACCTGCAGGACGTGCACGACCTCGACGACCCCTACCGGGCCGACTTCCTCGCTGCAGCCGACATCGTGTTCCTGTCCGGCACGCACCTGCCCGATCCACAGGCCGCGGTCGCGACGCTGGCCCGACCGGGCCGGATCGTGGTCTGCGGCCTGGGCTCTCGCGGCTGCGCCGTGGGCACCGATGACGGCGTGCAGCTGATCGGCCCGGTCGACCTGCCCGCGCCGGTCACCGACACCACCGGGGCGGGGGACAGTCTCGCCGTCGGCCTGCTGACCGCGCTGGTGCTCGAGGGCCTGCCCCTGCCGGTCGCCGTCCGCCGGGGTCAGCTCGCCGCCCGCTGGTGCTGCACCCTGCGCGGGACCTCCCGCGGCCTGATCACCGCAACCCAGCTGCACGAGCTGTCGAGGTCGTTCGACAGCTGACGTGGACCACCCCGGAATGCGTCACCGTAGGTGATCGTCTGATAACTTACGGTTGACCTGGTGGGGGGTTGCATGCGGCGCACGGCTCAGAGGCGGCCACGGCTGCTGTTCATTGCTGCCTTCTTCCCCCCGTCCCGCTCCAGTGGCGTCTTCCGTTCCCTGGCGATCGCCAACCACCTGGTCGCCAACGGGTGGGACGTCACCGTCGCGACCCTGCCGGAGGAGTTCTTCGAGCGGATCTGCCCTCCCCGCGACGACAGCCTGCTCGCCGCGCTGGACCCGCGCGTCCGGGTGCTCAGGGTGCCGATGCCCACCATGCATCTGGAGGTCGACATGCGTCGGCTGACCGGGATCCGCGCTCACTTCCCGGGTGTCTACAAGCGGCTGGTGCCGACCATGAGCTACCTCGACCGGTACACCCCGTGGCTTCCCCGCCTGTTCGCCGCGATCCTCAAGGACCAGTTGACCCACCACCACGACGTGGTGCTGGCCACGGGGAACCCGTGGTCGTCGTTCGCCGCCGCCGCCGCCCTCCACCGCACCACCGGGGTCCGCTACGTGCTCGACTACCGCGACTCCTGGACGCTGAACCAGTTCACCCAGGAGCCGGCCTACCCGGACGGGCATCACGCGCACGCCTGGGAGGCGCGGCTGCTGCGCCGGGCCAGCGCCGTCAGCCTGGTCAACGAGCCGATGCGGCGGTGGTACGCCGACCGGCATCCGCGCCGGGCCGACCGGATGCTCGTGCTGGAGAACGGGTACGACGCCGGCCTGCTCAGCGACACCATCCGATCGCCGGAGCCGGACCAGCCGCTGCGGTTCGGATACGTCGGCACGCTCACCGGTCAGTACGACAACGACGCGTTCTGGGCCGGCTGGGAGCTGGCTCGCCGCGAGCCGGAGC
The DNA here is from genome assembly GCA_963710915.1 of uncultured Actinomycetota bacterium. Lineage (GTDB taxonomy): Bacteria > Actinomycetota > Actinomycetes > Actinomycetales > Kineosporiaceae > JADJPO01. Next base: position 249,402 of record CAVQCD010000005.1, read on the forward strand.
TCGCCGGTGCCACCGCACACGTCTACGGACACCTCGGGTTCTTCGGCGGCGTCACCCCGCGGCACGGGCTGCCGGACGCCTCGACGGCCGGGGTGGCCTATCACGGCCCCGTGGCCAAGGCCGACCTGGGCGAGGTGTACCGGGACCTCGACGTGCTGCTCTTCCTGGTGCCCGACTCCCCCTACGTCACCTCGGGCAAGACCTACGAGTACATGGCCACCGGCAAGCCGATCGTGGCCGTGCACCGGCCCGACTCCGCAGCCGCGGTGCCGCTGAGCGGCTACCCGCTGAAGGTCACCGTGACCGGCATGACCCCGGAGGCGGTCCGGGACGCACTGGTCCAGGCGGCCGCGCTGGCCCGGAGTGCGACGAAGCTCGACTACGACGACGCAGTCGAGTACGCGCGCCGCTATGACCGCAGCCAGCTCCTGCCGGAGTTCGAAGGCGTGCTGCGCCGGATCGCGACCGGAGGAGGAACCCGATGACGACCGATGCACTCACGCTGCCGATCGAGCAGCCGCTCCTCGGCGCCGACGCGCTGCTCGTGGTCACCCCCTGGTACCCCGCTCCGGGCGACTCCTACTCCGGTGCCTTCGTGCTGCAGACCGTGCGGGCACTGGCTCCCCACTACCCGGAGATCACGGTGCTGCACGTCCAGAACGTGGCCGCCGACGACGACCGGACGCCGAGCTGGGAGCACACCCCGGAGGGCCCCGTGCTACGGGTCCGCGTTCCGACGCCGGACTCGACCTCCCGCGTGGGCATGATGCGGCTGCAGCACGAGGCGATGCGCACGCACGCCCTCGACCTGATCCGCTCCGCGAGCGTCGTCCACTGCCACGTCGGCGCGCCCACCGGTGCGGGTCTCGCGGATCTGCTGGCGCCGTCCACCCGGCTGGTGCTGACCGAGCACGCCTCCTACCTGCCCCAGGTGCTGCGGATGCCGGAGGCCCGCGAGCTGTACCAGGCCGCCGTGCAGCGCGCGGAGGTGGTGACCGCGGTCGGCGAGCGCACCGCCGCCGTCATCGAGTCCGTCGTCCCTGGGCCGGCGGGGCGGGTGGCCGTGGTGCCCAATCCGGTTCCGCTGGATACCTTCCCGCTGCGACCCGACCTGCCGGTGACCCTGTCCCGGTGGCTGTTCGTCGGCAACCTGGTGCGGCTCAAGGGCGTCACGCGCCTGCTGCGCACCTTCGCGGCCTGGGTGGCCGAGGTGGACGACGCCGCGGCGCGGCTGACCGTGGTCGGCAAGGGGGTGCAGCGGGCCGAGCTGGGCGTGCTCGCCCAGCAGTTGGGGATCGCCGACCGGGTGCATTTCGCCGGGGCGGTCGAGCCGCACCGGATCGCCGAGGTCTACCGCGACCACGACGTCCTGGTCCACCTGTCCGAGATCGAGACGTTCGGCCTGACCTGCATCGAGGCAGCGGCCAGTGGCCTGCCGGTACTGGCCACGACCAGCGGCGGTCCGCAGGAGACCCTCGCCGTGCACGCAGCCCTCGGCCTGGCGCAGTTGGTCCCGGTCGACGGGGAGACCCGGACCGCAGAGGTCGTCCAGGCCATGCACCGCCTGCAGGCGGGGGTCGCCCAAGCCACCGCGGACGACGTGATCGCCTCCCGGGTGCACCTCGAGCGCTGCTACGGGGCGCCGGCCATCGGGGCGGTGCTGCACGCCGCACTGACCGGGGCGACGGACCCGTCACCCGCCGGGGTGCCAGACGCCGGGACCGCCGGGACCAGCGGGGCCAGCGGAGCCACCCGTCCGCTGCGGGTGCTCGGGCTCGCCCTGCTCCCCACACACATCCGCCCGGTCGAGCAGGTGCTCCGTGAGGTGGCCGGGTTCGGTGGCACGGGCATGTACCTCACCGTGCAGCCGGTGCGTTCGGCGGTGCCGGGGAGTATCGAGGTCGTCGACCGGTCGGCGATCGAGCGCCGCACCCCGACCTCCTGGCTGGAACGGGCCCTGGTGCTGCGCGCGCCGGGCCAGGCGCTGCGCCTGCTCGGGCGCGCCGCCGGGCTCCTGGACGCCGTCACCCGCCCTGCGGGGGCCGGACGGCCACGGTTGCAGCCGAGGGTGGCCGCACTGCAGGAGAGGCACCGCGGGTTCGCCCGCCGGATGCGCACCGGCCCGTACGGTGCCTTCTGGCGCCACCTCGGGCCCTGGTACGTCGCCCACCGGCTGGAGCGCGACGGCACCCTGGACGCGCTGCCGCTGGAGGAGTTCGACGGGATCGTCGTCCCCGACGACTTCGGTGTCCCGCTCGCCGTCCGGCTGCTGCGGCGGCGGCCGGAGCTCGAGGTGTATCGGCGCTGCACCCGCGAGAACATCGCCGGCGTCTACGCCGCGCGGGTGCGACGGGCCACCGGCCGCGACCCTCGCTGAGGCACCCCGCCCACCGCGCCGTCAGCGCAACCGGTTCAGCTGCACCCTCACCGAGCGGAGCTCACGCAACCGCCGTTCATAGGTGGCGCCCAGCCCGAGCAGGATCGCTCCGACGATGCCCAGGCTCAGCCAGCGCGGCTGATCGGCCAGGGTCCGCACCACCCAGGGACCCAGCTGCGCGACGGCGTGTGCCGCCAACAGCACACCGCCCGCGACGGCCGGGGCCTGCAGCCGCCGGAGGGCGCCGGCCGCCACCACGACCCCGGCCAGCACCGCCACCAGGACCACCCGCCACAGCGGCACCCCGTCGAACGCGAGCAGGAACGACGGCACAAGCAGCAGCGCCAGCCCCGGGGTGAGCGGTCGCCACGAGCGCAGCGTCGGGTGGATCGCCAGCAGGCGCAGGCCGATCGCGAGCACGACGAGGGCGGCGGGCAGGGCCCACAGCTCGACGTCCTGCCACGCGGGTGTCCCGGACTGCGCCATGCCGCGCAGTGCCCGGACCACGCCGGCGCCACCGGCGGCGGCAGCACCCCCGGCCAGCAGGACCCGTTCGTGGCGCCGTCCTGCCCGAAGGGAGAGCGCGACGGCGAGTGCGCCGAAGCCGATCAGCAGTGCGGGACGCCAAGGTGACCCGCCCGACGACGCGAGCACGCTGGGCAGCACCAGCAGGCTCAGGCCCGGCACCAGGGTGTTCCAGGCGTACCGGCTCCGGTCGCGGCGCAGGCGATAGAGGCTGACAGCGACCAGCGCCAGGGCCGGCGGCACGGTGTAGGCCTCGACCACACCGACGTCCGAGCGGGCCAGGCGGTACGCGCTGGACAGCGACAACAGGGCCCAGCCGAGCCAGCCCACCCGCCGCCGATCGGCGGGGACGGACGCCGCCGTGGCGCCCACCCCGAGCAGCAGCAGCATCAGCCAGCCATACCGGTCGAGCCCCTCGACCGGCCCGGTCTCCCAGTCGCCGGCGGGGCCCGGCGCGAGCGCCGCCAACGCCAGCAGGGTCAGCACGACGAGGCTGCCGCCCTCTGCCCAGGGGCGGCGCCGGTCACCCGGCCACCGGACGCCGATCACCCCCAGGGCGAGACCGACCAGCGCCAGCACAGCGGCCTGGGTGACCAGGCTGCGTTGGGCGATCACGACGCCCTCGAGCGCGGCACCGGCGGCGAACCGCCGGATCACGCCGTCCGCGGCGACCAGCATCAGAGGTGCCAACAGACCTGCTGCGACCAGCGGCACCACAGGCCCGGCGGGGGCCTCCGGCCGCGACGGGCGGGAGGCCAGGGTCGCCGCCGCACCCAGCAGGGCGAGCACCACCAGCAGGCTGCCGGTGGTGCCGCGGGAGACCTCCACCCGTTCCGAGGCGACCCCGGACAGTCCGGCGGCAGCGGCCAGGACGCCGGCCACCACCCCGGCCAGGCGCTCCTGCCCGGCGAGGTTCGGCCGGCGCAGGGGCACGGCACCGAGCGCCGCGGCCAGCACGCTCCCGGCGATCGAGGCCGCCTGCGTGCGCACCACCAGGTCATGGCCCAGCAGACCCGTCACTGCGCCCGCCACGATCGCCGTGGCCAGCACGGCGCCGCCCAGCAACATCGGCCGATAACTCGGCGGCGTCACCCGCCGGGCCACCATCAGGCCGACGATACCCAGCACGGTCACCGGCACCGAGAACTCGCGCACCGTCCAGGACAGCAGGACGGCCTGCGTTCCGGTGAGGGCGGCCACGACCAGCCCGGTACGCCCGACCAGCGGGTGGGCCGCGCCCAGCGCGACGCCGGCCGCCGCGGCGCCGAGCGCCAGCGCGAGCAGCATCACCAGAACGGCACCGATCGGCAGGCGGGGCGCCAACGGCAGGGTTGACCCGGCCGCCGCCATCGAGGCCGCGGCCACCCACGACCAGCGAGCGGGCCGGGCAGCGGCGAGCAGCACCCCGAGACCCAGCAGCCCCAGACCGGCCGCCAGCACCAGGACCCCGACGGACTGCCCGCCGGACGACCCGCCGGACGACCCGCCGGTGAGGGACTGCGGGAGGACCTCGATCAGCGTGGAGCCCGGATCGGAGGTCCAGGGCCGCCCCGACGCGGCCAGCACCGAGAACACCGTGGTCGCCGCCGCCAGCGCGGCCGGTAGGGCCAGCGCGCAGGCAGCGACCCGAGCCGCACGGGTGGCGTCCCGGTGATGCAGGGCCGGCAACGGCCGGCCGGGACCACCCAGCGCGTTCACCCCGAGTGCACCCGCGGCGGCGGCGGCCGGCGCGAGCGCCAGCAGCCAGCGACGGTCGAGGTCCGCGAGCTGCACGAGGCGATACCCCGCCGCTGCAGGGGCGGCCACAGCGGCGATCCCTGCGGCGGCCGACCACGCTGCCCCCCACCGCGTCCGGTCCCGACCGACGATCACCTGACCAGCCGCCACCACGGCGGCCAGTGCCAGCACCGCGGCAGCCCGCCCGGGTTGCTCCAGCAGACCGGGCACGAACATCACCGCCAGGCACCACGTCCCGGCGGCCGCCAACTGCAGCACCAAGCGCTCGGCGCGCCAGGCCGGGGGCGCCCAGCGCCTGGCCAACGCGCTCGCCGAGGCCGCGAGCAGACCGGCCGCGACGAAGAACCCGCGGTCGTCGTCCGCACGCTGGGCCAGCCAGACCCCGCCCAGCGCCACGGCGGCCGGGCCGATCACCGACGCCGAGACGCTGCCGGCCCGGACCCTCCCGGCGGCCCCCCACCCGAGCAGCACGGCTGTGCAGACGGCGCCCGCGGCAGCGGCGTAGCCCGACTCCCGCCAGCGATCGGTGCCGAGGAGCCCGGTCGCCTGCACGGCCCAGGCATCGGCCAGGACCAGTACGGCGGCGATGGCGCCGATCCCCTCGGCGGTCTCGGCCAGCCGTGGTCGCAGCCAGGCGGCACCGCCGAGGGCGGCGGCCGTGATCGCGCCGATCACCAGCGCGCGCCCGCCGAGACTGAGCCGCTCCCAGGAGAAGACCAGGAACACCAACCCGGCCACGGCCACCAGCAGCGCGCCGAGCGCGACCAGGAGCCCCTGGACGCCGATCCGTGCCATCAGCGACGGCCTCGGCGGTGCCATCGGCGGCTGGGCCGGTGCCGGCCCCCGAGGCGGAGACGGGTGCGCAGACGCAGACGGTGGCGGAAGGGGGACCGGGACGCCGACCGGAGCCCCGGCCGGGGGCCGGTCCAGCGGCATCGCGGCGGCGGCCGCCTGCGCGCGCAGCCGCGCCAGCACCAGGTCACGCTCGGCCAGCAGGGCCTCGGCCTGCAGCGACACCTGCATCAGCCGCGCGCCGTCGACACCGGACAGGTCGACGCCGCACCGGGTGCAGCGTGGACCCGGCAGGGCCTGACCGCAGTTGGGGCAGCGGGTGGTGTCGGCCAGAGCGGTGCGATCCACCGGCCCGGGGGCACGGTCCGCCTCGCCGGAGGCCTGCCGTGGCCGTTGCGTGCCCTCCGTCATGTCGGCCTCTCCACCAGCAGCGACGACGTGTCGATCACACACTTCCACACCGCGGCGGCGCTCCCCCTGCTCCGACAGTCGAGCAACCGTGATCATTCAGCCCGGATGGCGGCGGTTACTCGACTCTCGCGACGACAAGCACCCGCGGGCCTCGACGAACGCGAGCACGGAGAGCCGGGCGCCGTGCCGCTGACACATCACCGGTTCGAGGTCCGCTAGGGTTGCACCTGGTTTGTGCATCCAGATCGGGAGGGGGGACTGTGGGTGGAGCCCGCAGTCGGCCATGTCACGTAGTCCACAGTTAGAAACGCTTAACACAGGCCTGACGTTGGGGGACGTCGAGCCGAGCGAGGCTCGTCGGGTGCGACACCGGATCGAGCCAGACGCCCACCTTTCTCTCGAGGACGACGACACCAGCGCCCCGGCGACTCGCCGCACCCGTCATGCGCAGTCGCGGCGCCGTCACGCCGCCGTCCCGCCGGCTGCGGTGCCCGAGCGCGTCAAGCCGAGGTCCGGCGTCCGCGAGCAGCGCGCAGCCCGCCGCCGCACCCGCCGGATGCGCTCCGCCCTTGCCTCCACGCTGGCCGTCGCCGCTGTCGCCGCCACAGTGATCACCACCCAGGATCTTCGCTCCCCGTTCAGCGGCGGCAGCAGTGAGGTGCTCACGGTGCAGGACGAGAGCGCCGCGATGGCTCCGTACAGCGAGGAGGAGCGTCGGCGCCGTCCGCCGGCCCCGGTGACGGTGCCCGAGCCCAGCGCTTCCCCGTCCGCAGCGGCGAAGGCCACGGCGAAGGCGAAGGCGAAGACTTCCGCCACCACGGCTAACGCCACGCAGTCCACGATCCGGGCACGGCTCGCGCTGAACAGCGAGACCTACGGCGGCTTCTACTTCGGGGCGTCCGGCATCGGTGTGCCGAACGGCGAATTCCAGGACTGGCTCGGTCAGCCGGTGACCATGGCCTCCACCTGGGCAGACACCTCTGACGAGGTACAGCGCCAGCTGTGGGCCCTCACCGCGGAGTACAAGGACTGGAAGGGCGGCATCGACATCGCCGTCGGGGGCACCGTGCTCGGCACCAGCGAGAACTACGCCGCGGCCGCCTCAGGCGCCTACGACGAGCGCTGGCGAGCCGCTGCCTCCGTTCTGGCGAGGACCCGCAAGGACGCTCTCGGGCCGACCTGCGTCCGGCTCTGGCACGAGCACAATGGCAGTTGGTACAAGGAGTGGATGATCACTCGGGAGAACTCGGCCGACTACAAGAAGGCGTTCGCCCGCTACGCCGGCATCCTGCGTGAGGCCTTGCCCGAGGTGTGCATCTCGTGGTCGCCGAACTGGGGCGACCACACCGGGCTCCCGATCGACATGTGGTACCCCGGTGATCACGTGGTCGACGTGATCGCCCCCGACTACTACGACGACGGCAACGGCGCCGCCACGCAGAGCGTCAGTGCGTGGAACGAGGAGGCCGACGACCTCGACGGCAATGGGAATCCCTTCGGTGTCGAGGCCTGGCGGAGGTTCGCCCTGGCTCACGGCAAGCCGATCGCCTTCCCCGAGTGGGGCCTCAACCCGGCGGGAGACGGGTCCGACCACCCTGAGTGGATCAAGGCTGTCAATGCCTGGATGAACAAGCACGCCAACACCGCCAGCTGGCCGGCCGGGGGCGAGATCCCCAAGGCCGCAGCCGGAAAGGTGTGGTACGCGAACTACTTCAACGTGCGGCATGGGAACACCGACCAGTTCACCATCTTCGGCACCGGGGCGAACCCGCAGTCCTCGGCGGTCTTCCCGGACCTGAAGTGGGGCAACGTCAAGTCCGGCTGACGACCCTCGCGACGGCACTGGAGGCGAGGTACCCTCCGAGAGACTCTGTCGGAGGCGCGATGACGGCACACCACCGCACGGATGGGTAGTCGCCGGGCGGCCCTGCCCACGGGGGCCGATCCCCGGGCGATGGCGCTGCGGGTCCATGCCGCGCGCGAAGGATTCCTCAGCACCGGGCTCGTCGACGCCACCGTGCGCCGGCTGGTGCTCGAGTCCTGGCAGCGCTGCCTCGACCAGGGCATCGATCCCCAGGCGGGCGCCTCGCCCGACTGGAGCGACGGCGAACTCGCCGCCTACCGCGATGCGCACCCGCTGGCCGCGGCGATGCCGGTGATCCGGCGGCTGCTGGTCGAGGATGCCCGCGACGCCGGCTTCATCGTGGCCCTGACCGACGCCGCGGGTCGGCTGCTCTGGGTGGAGGGTGCCCACGGGCTGCGCAGCCGGGCCGAGGGGATCGGCTTCGTCGAGGGCGCCTCGTGGAGCGAGGCCTCCGCCGGCACGAACGCCCCGGGCACCTCGCTGGCCCTGGACCAGCCGGTGCAGATCTTCGCCGCCGAGCACCTCTCCGACCAGGTCACCCCGTGGAGCTGCTCCGCCGCGCCGATCCACGCTCCCGACGGCAGCCTGCTCGGCGCCATCGACCTGACCGGCGGCGACGAGGTCGCCGCTCCGCACAACCTCACCCTGGTGCGCACCGCGGCTGCGGCCATCGAGGCCGAGCTCCGGCTGCGCCAGCTCCACGTCCCGCGCCGCTCCCGGCGTCCGGCCCCGCGCCCGAGCCCGGTGCAGCTGCGGCTGCTCGGCCGGCCCACCGCCGAGCTGATCACCGGTGAGGACGCAGTCCCGCTGCGGTTGAGACACGCCGAGATCCTGTTCCTGCTCACGGTGAACCCCGCCGGGCTGACCGCGGAGCAGCTCGCCATCGAGCTGCACGACCGGACGACGGCGCCGGTCACCCTGCGCGCGGAGCTCTCCCGGTTGCGCGAGCTGCTGGCCCGGAGCGGTCCGGTCGAGCTGGGCTCGCGGCCCTATCGGCTGCTCGCCCCGCTGGACACCGACGTCGCCGAGGTGCAGAGGCTGCTGCGCCGCGGGGCCTACCGCCGGGCCCTGTCGAGCTATCCCGGCCCGGTGCTGCCCGAGTCGCAGGCCCCCGGGGTCGAGGCGGCCCGCGACCGGTTGCGCCACGAGCTGCGCGCCTGCCTGATCGCCGGCGGGGACGCCGAGCTGCTCTGGGCCTACGCCCAGCGGCCCGAGGCGGTCGACGACCTGGAGATCTGGCAGGCCTGCCTGGATGCGCTGCCGGCCTCGTCCCGCCGCCTCCCGGTGGTCAGCGCCCGCGTGCGCCAGCTGGACGACGACCTGCGCTGACGGCCCCACCCCTCGCGGTGATCATGCAAACCAGGTACGCCGAGCCCGCAGAGCCGCCCGTCCGATCGACGGTGCGTACCTGGTTTGCATGATCACCGCGAGGGGTGGGGCCGGTCTGACCTGGCGTGCAACGTCGGGGCAACGTCGCGCCGCCTAACGTGCGCCACATCACATCGCCGGGTCAGACCGGCGCCAGGTCAGTGCAGCCGCAACGACGCGACGAGGAGTCACCCATGACTGTGTACCCCGCCCCCGGACAGCCGGGCAGCCCCGCCACCTACCCCAGCCGCTACGACAACTGGATCGGCGGCGAGTGGGTCGCCCCGGTGAAGGGCCAGTACTTCGAGAACGTCTCGCCGGTGACCGGCAAGACGTTCATGCGAGATCGCCCGCGGCACCGCCGAGGACATCGAGCTCGCCCTGGACGCCGCGCACGCCGCCGCCCCGGCGCTGGGGCAAGACCTCGGTCACCGAGCGCGCGAACATCCTGCAACAAGATCGCCGACCGGATCGAGGCAGAACCTCGAGATGCTCGCCGTCGCCGAGACCTGGGACAACGGCAAGCCGGTCCGCGAGACCCTCGCCGCCGACATGCCGCTGGCGGTCGACCACTTCCGCTACTTCGCCGGTGCGATCCGCGCCCAGGAGGGCACGATCTCGCCAGATCGACGACGACACCGTCGCCTACCACTTCCACGAGCCGCTGGGCGTGGTCGGCCAGATCATCCCCTGGAACTTCCCGATCCTGATGGCGGTCTGGAAGCTCGCCCCGGCGCTGGCCGCCGGCAACTGCGTCGTGCTCAAGCCGGCCGAGCAGACCCCGGCCTCGATCCTGCTGCTGATCGAGCTGATCGGCGACCTGCTGCCCGCCGGCGTGCTCAACGTCGTCAACGGCTTCGGCGTCGAGGCGGGCAAGCCGCTGGCGTCCTCGCCAGCGGATCCGCAAGATCGCCTTCACCGGTGAGACCACGACCGGCCGGCTGATCATGCAGTACGCCAGCCAGAACCTGATCCCGGTCACCCTCGAGCTCGGCGGCAAGAGCCCGAACATCTTCTTCGACGACGTCGCCGCCGCCGAGGACGACTTCTACGACAAGGCGCTCGAGGGCTTCACGATGTTCGCCCTCAACCAGGGCGAGGTCTGCACCTGCCCGTCCCGCGCGCTCATCCAGAGCTGCATCTACGACGACGTTCCTGAGCGATGCCGTCGGCCCGCACGGCGCTGGTCAAGCAGGGCAACCCGCTCGACACCGACACGATGATCGGCGCGCAGGCGACCAACGACCAGCTCGAGAAGATCCTCTCCTACATCGAGATCGGCAAGGCCGAGGGCGCCACGGTCGCTCACCGGCGGCGAGCGGGTCGACCTCGGCGGCGACCTGTCGGGCGGCTACTACGTGCAGCCGACCATCTTCGAGGGCGACAACTCGATGCGGATCTTCCAGGAGGAGATCTTCGGCCCGGTGGTCTCGGTGACCCGGTTCGACGACTACGACGACGCCATGAAGATCGCCAACGACACGCTGTACGGCCTCGGTGCCGGGGTGTGGTCGCGCGACGCCAACACCGCCTACCGTGCCGGTCGCGACATCCAGGCCGGTCGGGTGTGGACGAACTGCTACCACGCCTACCCGGCGCACGCCGCGTTCGGTGGCTACAAGGGCTCGGGCATCGGCCGCGAGAACCACCTGATGATGCTCGACCACTACCAGCAGACCAAGAACCTGCTGGTCAGCTACAGCCCGAAGAAGCTCGGCTTCTTCTGACAGGCGCCCGCAGGTCGCACAGCGGACGGCGCCACGGCCCTGGCGCCGTCCGCCGCGACCTGCGGGTTCAACTGTTCACCCCTTGAGGCACTGGGAGCTGCTCATGGACGAACCCGTCGAACGGGTGGCCCTCACCCCGGCCGCCGCGGACCTGCTGCGTGACCTGCGGGTCGATCACGGGCCGCTGATGTTCCACCAGTCGGGCGGCTGCTGCGACGGCAGCGCCCCGATGTGCTACCCGGCCGGGGATCTGATCGTCGGGGCGGCGGACATGTTCCTCGGTGAGCTGGACATCTCCACCAGCGTCGACCGCTTCGAGCCGATCCCGGTCTACATCAGCACGCCGCAGTTCCAGTACTGGTCGCACACCCACCTGACCATCGACGTGGTGCCGGGCCGCGGCGCCGGGTTCAGCCTCGAGGCGCCGACCGGGAAGCGGTTCATCGTGCACTCCCGCCTGTTCACCGACGAGGAGACCGCCCGGATCGAGGCCGGCCTCGACGTGGCTCGCCCAGCAGGCTGACACGGACACATCGGTGGGGATTGCGGGGCCCTGGCAACAGCGATTCGCACCGATGAGCCGCCGGGTCACTCGTCGGCGAAGGTGACGGTGACCTTGGTGAAGCCGAGCGAGCCGAGCAACGACGTGAGCATCGCGCGGGTGTTCGTGCGGGCGCGCTCCTTGAGCTCCCCGGTGCGGGTGCCGGCCTCGGTCAGGCGCAGCTCGGCCGTGCGGTAGAGCTGTTCGGTGTTCACCCCGCCGCCGGACTTGTCGATCGCGTCCTGGATCCGCTCCCGCAGGCCACGCCGGTGGTCGGCCACGTAGCTGCGGTCGAGGTCGATCTGGGCCTTGCCGAGCTGGGGCGCGGGAAGTTCGATCGTGGCCTCGGTGCGATCAGCGTTGACGGTGACGTTTCCCTCGCCGATCGAGGCGAAGTCGACGCTGGCGTCCACCGTGCCCGCAGCCACGAAGATCACCCGCTCGCCGGCCAGGATCGCGGGCACGTTCTCCACGTCCTTCTCCTGGTCGATCACGATCTCGTAGTACCCGGACGCCGCCTGGAACGTCTTCAGGTCGGTCAGCGTCACCAGCACCGACTGGCCGGACCGGTCGATCGTCGACTCCTCGAACGGGTTGAGCGACGCCATCGAACGCCCGAGCAGCCACGTCAGGACCAGCACCGCCCCGGCGATCCCGATCAGCACGGCGAGCGCCATCCCGGACATGCGCGCCAGCAGCCCTGGGCCGGCAGGCGGGGACGGGCGCGTCCGAGGTCTCCCCGATGGTCTCCCCGGGCACCGCGGGGGCGTCGTCCAGGAACTCGGCGGCGAGTTCCTCGGTGCGCTGTTCCTCGGGCATGACCCCTCCGGCGGGACGTGGAGCGTGTGTGCCCAGGATGCCTTGATCATCGCTGTGCGGCCAGCCGCGTCACGCACCGGGATGGCGATCGGGCTGAACTAGGCTCTGCGCCCATGGCCCTGACCGCGAAGTACGCGACCACCTGCGGGGTCTGCGCGCGACCGATCCAGCCCGGCGACCCGATCAGCTCGCTGGGGCGCGGCGGCAAGGGCACCTGGGCGCACGAGGGGTGTCAGCCGGCGCTCGACCTCGGGGCGGAGCCCGCGCCGTCCCGCCGTCCCGGGCAGCCGAGCAGATCGACCACGCAGGTCTCGGACGCCGCACCGGACGCTCTGCTGGACGTCGGCGCGGACGGCGCCACCGAGGTGTACACCGACGGCGCCTGCTCGGGGAACCCGGGACCGGGCGGCTGGGCCTGGGCCACCCGGGACGGCCGGCAGGGCAGCGGCGGCGAGTCGCACACCACGAACCAGCGGATGGAGATCACTGCGGCGCTGGAGGCGGTGCGCACGCTGAGCGGGCCGCTGGTCGTGGTCAGCGACTCCACCTACGTGGTCAACTGCTTCCGGGACGGCTGGTGGCGGGGCTGGCTGGCCCGCGGCTGGACCACCAGCGCCAAGAAGCCGGTGGCCAACCGGGACCTGTGGGAACCGCTGGTGACCGCGGTGCGCGAGCGTGGCGACGTGCAGTTCCGCTGGGTGAAGGGGCACTCCGGGCGACCCGATGAACGACCTGGTGGATCGGCTCGCGGTCGAGGCCGGCAAGGCGCAGACCTAACCTGGACCCATGAGCGAACCGGTCACGGACGACGTCCTGGTACCGGCCCCGCACCATCCCGGTGTCCGCCGGCGCCATGATCTTCGACCGGTTGGGCCGGCTGCTGGTGCTCGAACCCACGTACAAGACGGGCTGGACCATCCCTGGCGGGGTGATGGAGGCCAATGGAGAGACCCCGTGGCAGGCCTGCCGGCGTGAGGTGTTCGAGGAGTGCGGGCTGCTGGTCGCCTCCGGCCGGCTGGCCGCCGTCGACACCCGCCCGGCCAGGGCCGGTCGCGCGGTTCAGCTGAGGCTGCTGTTCGACTGCGGTGTGCTGGACGACGCGCTGCTCGCCGGCATCGTGTTGTGCGAGACCGAGATCAGCGCCTACCAGCTGCTGCCGCCGGACGAGGCGTTCGAGGTGCTCCGCCCTGCCGTGGGTCGCCGGGTGCGGGCAGCCCTCGCCGCGCCGCAGTGCTGCTACCTGGAGGACGGGCTGCCGGTCCTCGGCGTCACCCTGTAGCTCCCGTTCGGCCCAGCGGCGGTCACCGTTGGTGGCCGGACGCCGCAGGCTCACCCGGATGGCACGCCGCCGTCGGTCCGCGTGCGGTGCCCGGCGAGCACGGCCCGATGGCGCCGCGTCACGGATCCGAGGGCCCTCGGCTCCGCGGGAGTGAACTCCCCGAGGGCTCCTCACCTCCGCGAGGCGGTGGCCGATTCCCCTTCCCGAGGGGCAAGGAAGACCCACAACGGGCCGCGCCAACCCCGGCACCTCATCGGCCCGTACTCGTCTCACGGAGGAGAAGCACCACATGAGCATCCTGAAGAACCTGACCAAGTCGCGCGCTGCCCGTGCTGGTGTCGCCCTCGGCGTCGTCACCGCCACGGCCGTCACGATGGCGCAGAGCTCGGCTCTCGCCGCCACGCAGGCCCTCAAGCTCAGCTCGGCGACCGGCCCGGCCACGCAGCACCACCAAGGTGCTGAACGTGACCGGCACCGGGTTCCGTTCGGCCGCCGGCGCGAACAAGGTGGGCGTGGTCGAGTTCCAGACCGACGACCGCCTGCGCCTCCACCTCGGGCACCGGTACCGCGGTCACGGTCAAGAACGTCGTCTCGGCGACCTCTCTGGTGATCACCACGCCGTCCCTCGCCGCCGGGGCCTCCGGCGTGCCGAAGGCCTACGTGCTCTGCGTGTACACCACGACCCCGGCCCTGCTCGGACAGGCCGCGTACACCGTCTACTCGGCGCCCACGGTGACCACCGCGTCCCTCACCAAGGGCCCGTCCTCGGGTGGCCAGGCCGTCGCCATCGACGGCACCAACTTCACGGCCAAGTCGACCGTCACGGTCGGCGGCGTGGCGGCCACCGGGGTCAAGTTCACCTCGGCCACCGCGCTGAGCTTCGTCACCCCGAAGACCACGGCCGGTGCCACGAACATCGTGGTGACCACCGAGGGCGGCAAGTCCGCCACCGGCGCCGGCAACGTCTACACCTCGCTGAACGCGGTCGTCGTCTCCCCGAAGACCGGGATCGTCGACGGCGGTGAGGTGATCACCGTGACCGGTGCCGGCTTCGACGTCGCTCGACTTCGCCGGCGCCAGCGCCGTGGCGTTCGTGCCCGGGGTCTACGCCAAGGGCGTCCACGGTGTGGGTGGTTCGGCGGCTGCCGATCTGTGCACCAACGTGCAGGTCCTCTCGGACACGCAGCTGGTCTGCACCACGCCGGACATCGGGCGCCGCGGGCACCGACGACGGGTCCTACATCGTGACGGTGCTGGCTGACAGCGACGACGCTGCCGCCACCCCCGGCGCCTCGGTGGTCTCCTCGTCGGCGACGTTCACCTTCGCCGACTTCTGATCGGCGCAGTGAGCACTGCTTCACCACAACAGCTCCACCCGGTGGCCCGGACCTCACGGTCCGGGCCACCGGCCGTTTGCCCCACCCCACCCGCGTCCACCACACGTCGCGAGAGTCGGCAACCACGGGGAATCACGCGAGTATTCACCTGCTTCGCCGACTCTCGCCGCAGGGTCAGCCCTCGCGGATCGGTCGGGGCGCTAGGACGTGAGCTTCTCGGTCTTCACCGCGGCGCCGGAGCGGTCGTACGTCGTCCAGACGCCGGTCCGCTCGCCCCCGGCGAACTGCCCCGTGCGCATCAGGGACCCGTCCTCCCGGTACCACTTCCAGCGCCCGTGCAGCAGTCCGTCCTTCATCGGCCCGACGGCCTTGAGCCGGCCGTCGCCGTAGTACTCCGAGCGCTTGCCGTTCTCGACCGCCGCGATCTCGGCCAGCCGCAACGCGATCAGCCGCCGCAGCACGGTCACCGGGAGGCGCTCGTCGACGACCGAACCGGAACCCGCCCTTGGTCTTGGCGTACCGGGCCACCGTGTCACCCGCGGCCTCGGTCACCGTCCCGCTCATCGGGTAGAAGCCGCAGTGGTCCGTGAACGCGGCGTAGCCGGCCACTCCCTTGCCGTCGAGCGCGAGCGTGGGCATGCCGTACTTCAGGCACTCCTCGGCGTGGGGCAGCAGCCGCCGGAGCGTGGCACGCAGCGCTTCGAGGGTCTCTCGCTGCGGCGAGGCGAGCCTCGCGAGGTAGGCATCGACCTGGGCAGCACCGGGCGGGGCAGCGGTCATGGGTGAGCCTCCTGACGGGCCGGTCGCCGAGAGCGAAAGCCTAGAGCGCCGTGCCGATCAGGTGGTGCCGATCTCCTCGTGGGCGACGCGCAGGGCGTCAGCCACCTCCTGGTCTCGAAGCCGGCGCAGCAACGCCTCAGGCATGCCCGCGACGGTGAACAGCGCCGAGGTCACGGCGTGGTCGTAGCCCTCGGTGATGATCGCGCCGACCGTGCCCGCCAGACGCCCGAAGGACTGCACCAGCTGGGCGCCCCGCATCGGCTCGAGCTCGGAGAGTTGGACCTGCTCTGTCACGAAAGCCACCGTGTGATCGGTCATGGCCAGCATCATCGGATTGCTGACATTGCGGATCACGTGAACCAGTCCGACCATCGCCATCCAGGCGAAGTATTGATCGTCAAGCGGCCCGTTGGCCGTGCGCTGCCACCAACGAGCCAGCGTTGCCTCGCGCGCCGGGCGTTCACCCTCGCGGAATACCTCGGCGGTGGTCGGGTGACCGAACAGCGTGTCGTAGAAGTTCTTCACCAGCTGATCCTGCAAGGAGAGGAGAAGATCTCGGTGGGCGAGAATCACAGCTGCGTCCGCCGCGTCGAACCGGTCCTCGGGCGGCATATCGTTCATCGCCGATCGGGCGATCGCCAGCATTGAATCCATGATCGGTCCTAGCCGAGCAGCCGACTGATCATCACCGAGGCGGCGCGGGCCTCGATACGCATCAGACCCAGGTTGGAATCGCTGGGCCCCGACATCACGAGCACCGCCTGCTGCCCCGCGGCGTAGGCGACCATGTATCCGCCGTCGCCGCGCACCACAGCCTCCTGGAAGGCGCCGAGGTTGGTCCGCTCGCTGATCCGCTTGCCCAGACCGAGCGCGGTCGCGGCCATCGCAGCCACCCGGTCGGCGTCGGCGTCGGGGAAGTCGTGGGCCACCGGCAAACCGTCGACGGAAGCGATCATCGCCCCGTGCAGTTCCGGGATGGAGCGCCGGACGGCGACCAGGACCCGGTTCAACTCCTCGTGCTTACCCACTGCAGGACTGCTCTGACTGGTGCCACTGGGCGTGGTCATCCCCGCTCCTTCGTCGCGTGCCACGGGGCCGGCACCGATGCCGGCCTCGTCGGGAGAACTGTCTGTGGAACTGTCGTGAGCCTGCGTGCGACGGCGGTCCTCGTCGGACAGGTCCGGGGTCGTTTCCCCCGCCTCGCCCCGCCCCGAGAACCTGGCCACCAGCCGGGACAGCCCGCCGGGCCGGGTCGGCTGGCCATCGGTCTCAGTCAACTCCGCCCCCTTTCGCCGGGCCCTTCTCGAAGTGATCCCGTAGAGTAGTAATTCAGATACACAGAGTTAAAACTGGTGGTCCGATCACGTGGGGTTCTCTCGTCCCGCCCCCGTGTTCGGTCCGTTACTCTAACGTCGCGACAGTAACAGCGCAGAATCCTTCACGAGGCCGATTCGGGGTAGGGATGCACATGCAACACCCAGGTGGCCCAGCAAGAACGCACCGAAGGCGACCGATGGTTCTCGGTTCCCTTCTGGCTGCTGTTCTCGCCGGCTCCTGGGTAACGGCGCGCGGGATCGAGAAAGACATCGACAGCCGGGTCACCACTGCTCTCGGGCAGACCGGGGTACAGGTGGTCGCCGCCGGACGGGACATCGAGCTGGCCGGTGCGGTGGCCGACGATCCGGAGCTGGAGGCGGCCGCGGGCGCTGCGGCCCGCGTCGCGGGAGTGCGCCGCGTGACCAGTAAGGGCGGGGTAGCTCCGAACGTCGCCGAGCCAGGCCTCGAGAGCGCCGACGGCGACCTGCCGACCGCCTCGGCGACCATCGCCTCCCCGGGCAGCACGGAGGAGGCATCGCCGTCAGGGAGTCCCTCACCGACACCGACTCCTCGGCCCTCGTCCACCGCTGAGGCGCCCACCGATGCATTCCCGGTGATCCGCCTGCTCTATTCTCCGGGCACGTACTCTCTGAATCGCACAGGAATGCTCGGCCTCAATCGCATCGCTATTTATTTGAAGGCTCATCCCGACGCGGCCGTGATTATTCGTGGCCATTCGGATTCGCAGGGTTCTGCGGACGTGAAGCAACGCATTTCTCTGCGCCGGGCAGAGGTCGTACAGGCCTATATCGTCTCGCGCGGAGTGGCCCGAGCACGGACCACGGTCGAGGGCCTCTCCGATTCCCGGCCCTCCGGGTCGAACGCCACCGCAGCCGGGCGATCCCAGAACCGGCGCGTGACCATCACACTCGAGGACGCCCGCTGATGCCTAACGGTTTCGCCTACCTGCTCGGGGAGGTCGCCTTCCTGGCCCTCGGGGCGGCTGTGCTGGGGCTGCTGTGCGGGCGCTACCTATGGCCACGCCACATCGTCGAGACACCGCACACCCCGCCTCCGCCACCGCTGTCGGCGATGTCCGACCTCGAGCCCGCTCTGTCCAGCCTGGAGCAGCGGCTGCGGGCCTCCGAGTCCGAGGTCGACGACCTGCGGATGGCCGTCGCTCAGGTCGCCGACCACAAGGACGCCGAGATGGGCCGTCTGGAGAGCGGTGCCATCAGGGCACTGGACTCGGTGATCCTGACCCATCGGGAGCAGATCGACGCCCTGCAGGACCAGTTGGAGGCTGCGACCGCCGCCGCCCGCGAACACGCCGAGGTGCTCGAGGCGGAGCGGCTGCTGAACCAACGTCTGCGCTCGGCCCTGGGCGGGCGCGACGAGCAGATCGCCGCCTTGTCACGGCAGCTCATCGGAACCACCTCGGCCTCTCCCGCCGACCGGCCGGACTCCGGCCGGTAACCGGGGCGTCGGCGCTGGGACCGGCGACCGGTCAGGGCACGGGACAGGCGATCGCCCCGGACAGGCGGGCCCGCAGCGCCCAGCCGAGCAGAACCACGGCCCCGACGGCGAGGTAGGGCTGGACCGGGGCGAACCACTGGAGCGCCCCGGAGTAGCCCAGCGCCAGCAGCACCAGCTTGTTGCAGACCGGGCAGCCCACCGCGAAGTACGCCAGCAGACCACCGGCCATCCCGCGCCGGTCCACGGCCGCCGTTGCGGCGGCGTCCGCGCCGGGCTCACGGACGTAGGTGGCGAAGAGCAGGCCGCTGAGCGCTGCGGTGACCACCAGTACGGGCCACGACCACCAGGTCACGCCGACCTCGCGACCGAACACGGGGTTCGGGATCAGGTCCGTGGGGATCGCCACGACGAGCACCGTGGCCGCCGACGCCGCAGCGGCGCTCAACCAGCGGCGCCGGCTCCATGACGACAGGGTGCGGACGGCGTTCATCCCTTCATTGTGCGGCCGCGGCGGCCGGCCCGGAGGTGATCCTGAATCCCCGGGAACGCAACCTGTCGGTCAGAGCGGCACCGAGGGCCGTGGCCGGGGTGAGCACCCCGGCGCGGTCGGGCAGGTCGTCCAGGGCCAGGGCCAGCGCGCTCTCACCGAGCATGACCGCGGTGCCGTAGTAGCCCGGGTCGAGCGCCGCCCCGAACCACGTCCGGTACCCGGCGCCGAGGGTGGTGGACGCGACGATCTCCACCGCGAACCGGCCCGCGCGCAGCGTCCGCTCGCTCGGTCCCTCCCCGGGCTCGGGCAGCACCCGGTCGAGCACGGCACGGGTGGGGCCGAACATCAGCCCGCCGGCCAGTGCGCCGAGCCCGAGAGTGGTCACCGCCGCGGTGACAGCGCCGCGCAGCCCGGCACCGGCGTCCGTCAGTTCGCGGTAGTTCAGGTCCCGCCCGTAGGACCACCCGGAGAGGGCGTTGCTGCGGCGCACGACACGGGTGTTGAACGGAGCCATCACGAACGGGGCGGTGAACTCCCCGGACGGCGTGACCCGACCGATCGGGACGGCGCGGCGAAGCCGGTCGAGACGGCCCGCCGTCACCGCGACCGGGGGCTCCTCGGCCCGGGACGGACTGAGCGCGTAGGGATCTGTCATCAGACGTCGGGCGTCACGGTCGGCCGAAGCCTCGATCGCCTGCTGTCGGGCAGAGTCGATCGTGCCTCCGCTGACCCCGCCCGAGAACGCCCTGACGTACAGGGTGACGTCGGTGAGCGTGCCGGCGCCGTCCTCCGCGGCGGTCTGCGCGGTCAGCCAGACCCCGAGGTCGGAGGGCACGGCGTCGAAGCCGCAGGCGTGCACGATCCGGGCCCGGGTGCGCTGGGCGATCTTGTGATTGGCGTCGATGCTGCGCCGCACGAACAGCAGCTCGCCGGTCAGGTCGGCGTAGTGGGTGCCGGCCGCGGCGCAGGCCGAGACCAGGGGCAGGCCGTACCGGGCGTACGGCCCCACCGTGGTGACCAGCACCTGGGTCTGCGAAGCCAGGGTGGCCATGGCCTGCTCGTCGGCGGCGTCCGCGGTGAGCACCGGCCATTCGGCGGCGCGGACGGCGAGCCCACGGCGCACCGCCTCGAGCCGAGCTGCCGAGCGGCCGGCCAGAGCCACCCGCAGGCCGTCGGGCGCGTGCTCGGCCAGGTGCGCGGCGGTGAGCCGGCCCGCGAAACCGCTCGCCCCGAACAGCACGAGGTCGAACTCACGGGCGGTGGCTGCCACCCCGGCGACGCTAGCGCAGGCTCGGCCGGCTGTGGTGATCCGGCGGCCCGGTCACCGGGCCCGAGGGCCGGACCCGCCCGCTGCGCCGCAGATCTCGCAGGTTAGGCTTGCCTAGGCGTCTGAGCCGCGGGGCATCCGACGTGTCCACTCCACTCCCTGTTCTGATGTGACGAGGTTCTCCGCATGTCCAGTCCCACCCAGATCGTCTACCCCGAGAAGATCGACGCCGCCGTTCTCAAGATCGCCGGCGTGGTGGTGCTCGGCGCGATCATGTCGATTCTCGACATCACCGTGGTCAACGTCGCGCTGCCGACGTTCCAATCGGTGTTCGGCTCGAGCACGGATGCACCGATCGCCTACTCCACCGTGGCCTGGACGGTCACCGCCTACACCCTGGCGCTGGCCACCGTGATCCCGCTGACCGGCTGGGCCGCCGACCGCTTCGGCACCAAGCGGCTCTACCTGATGGCGCTGGCCCTGTTCACCGCGGGATCCGTGCTGTGCGCCACCGCCACCTCGATCGACATGCTGATCGGCTTCCGGGTGCTGCAGGGACTGGGCGGCGGAATGCTGATGCCGCTGGGCATGACGATCATGACCCGGGCAGCCGGCCCGCAGCGGATGGGGCGGCTGATGGCGATCCTCGGCGTCCCCATGCTGCTCGGGCCGATCCTGGGCCCGATCCTGGGCGGCTGGCTGATCGAGAACGCCAGCTGGCACTGGATCTTCCTGATCAACGTGCCGATCGGCGCCGTCGCCCTGGTCTACGCCTGGTGGGCCCTGCCCCGGGACACCCCGGAGCCCTCGGAGTCACTCGACGTGCTCGGCGTCGTCCTGATGTCGCCGGGTCTCGCCCTGTTCCTGTTCGGGATCTCCTCGATCCCGGAGAAGGGCACCATGAACGCCCCCAAGGTGTACGTGACGATGACCCTCGGCGCGGCACTGATCGGGCTCTTCGTGTGGCATGCCTTCCGCCCGGCGCACCCGTTGCTGGACCTGCGGCTGTTCCGCAACCGCAACCTGACCGTGGCCACCGTGACCATGTTCCTGTTCGCCGCCGCGTTCTTCGGCGGTCTGCTGCTGGTGCCGACCTACTTCCAGCAGATCCGTGGTGAATCCACCCTGCACGCGGGTCTGCTGGTGGCGCCGCAGGGCATCGGGGCCATGCTCACCATGCCGATCGCGGGCGCCCTGGTGGACAAGGTGCCGGTCGGCCGGATCGCGCCGTTCGGGCTGCTCACGATCATCATCGGCATGTTCAGCCTGACCCAGATCAGCTCGACCACGTCGTACACCGTCCTGATCGCGATCCTGTTCGTGATGGGTCTGGGCATGGGCGCCACCATGATGCCGATCATGACGTCGGCGATGAAGACCCTGACCTCGCACGAGGTCGCTCGGGGATCCACCCTGCTGAACATCGTGCAGCAGATCGCCAGCTCGGTCGGGGTGGCGATCATGTCGGTGCTGCTGACCAACCACCTCAAGGACTCCCCCCTGGCACTGCCGGCGATCGGCACCTGGCGGGACCCGGCGCTGGTGGACACGATGGGCGGTGCCGCCAAGGTGACCGAGGGGCTGGCCCAGGCGGCTGAGGCGTTCGCCAGCACCTACTGGGTCGCGGCGTTCATGGTGATGCTGACTCTGGTGCCGGCGATGTTCCTGCCGCGGTCGCACGAGGAGTCGCACCTGCTGGACGACGTCGAGGGCTCGGCCCCGGTGGTCATCCACTAGGCCTGGGGCCGCCAGAGGTAGCGGACGTCGGGGGTCCGCTCCTCGTTCGCCGACCCGTCGGTGAACTCGGCGGCGGCGAACCCGTGCCGCTCGTAGAACCGGCGGGCACCGGCGTTGACCTGGAAGGTCCACAGCTGCAGGCCCTCCGGCGCAGCAGCCTTGGCCAGATCGAGCAGGGCGGTGCCGACACCACGGCCCTGGAACAGCGGGTCGACGTAGAGCTGCTCGACCCACCCGGGTGTGGTGGCGAGCAGGCCGACGATCCGCCCGGCGGCCACGGCCACCTGGACCCGTTCCCCCGGGAGCAGGGTGTCGCGCACCCACCCGCGCACCTCGTCGTCGCTGTGGGCACGCACCACGGAACTCAGGGCGCTCTCCCAGGCGCGCAGCCACACCTCGGCGACGGCGGCAGCGTCGTCCGGCCCGGCGGTGCGGATCGACAGCCCACCCGGACCCGACGCCGGCTCATTCATCCGGTGCCGAACGCCCGGGCTGCAGTCGTCCCGGCGTCTGGGTCGGCGGGAATCGGGCCGAGGACCGCTGCCAGCTGCTCACGGGTCAGCGCGGGACCCGCCGCGACGAGCGCGAGCACGGCGTCCGGATCAGGAACGTGCACGAAACCCTGGTCCTCGGCCGCCGAGGTGACGAACTCGTTGACCAGCTCGATCAGCCGTTCCTCGGAGGCCGCTGGCAGGGCCAGCGAGGCGAAGCCGTCGTCCGGCTCGTAGGCCGCCCGCGCCCAGGCACCGTCCTCATATCCGTAGACGAACCCAATCCACTGGAACTCGGCCTGTGGCAGAACCTCGCCCCACCACGGGGGTGCGCCCGCCAGCAGGTCGGTCTCCTCCTCCTCGAAGTAGGCGGCGGCTTCCCGGAAGTAGGTCTCGGAGTACTCGTGGTCATGCCCGTAGAGGACTGCCCGACCGCCGTCCAGCAGCACCAGTTCGGCGTAGTTGCCCCCGCCGTCGTCGTAGTGCCAGAGCCGGCCGTTCGCGAAGCTGCCCTTGCCGAAGCCCAGGGCGTTCATCACCGCCGACTCCGCGGCCCACCGATGGCGCAGTTGATCAAGCACAGGGAGGTCTACCGGACGCAACGTCATGACTGCACGGTAGAAGAGGAGGTGCTGGCGCTGCGTCGGCATTCTTGCCGGGCTCGTCGCCGCCGCCGGTGCCCCGGCTCTCCGGATCGTCGGCCGCACGACGCCGGTTCACTCGGTCGCCGGCGGGGCGACCGGGCGGACGACGAGGAGCACGCCGAGCGCGAGCAGCCAGACATACCAGGCGGTGTAGACCGGCTGCCCGAGGGTATTGAGCACCTCGACGCGCAGCACCGCCGAGGCCGGCACGAGCACGGCCCAGCTCGCGGCGAGCCCGAGACCGAGGGCGCCGAACCACCGCGGCACGCCGACCGCGCGCAGGACGACGACCCCGACGAACACGGCCCAGGCACCCTGGAAGAGCCAGCCGAGGTGCTCACCGAGCGCCCCGCCGGCATACCGGTTGAGCACGTCGAACGACCCAGCGACGATCTGCCGCCCGGCGGCGTCCCCGGCCTCCGCGTAGGCGTCGGCGAGGTAGGGGACCGTGATCGGCCAGCGCACCCAGCCGAGGATCTGGAAGAGCGCGCCGGCGACACCGAACACCGTCATCGCCCGGGTCCCGGGGGTCGGCCGGGTCAGGGCTGCCTCGACGCCCAGAGCCGCCGGGACGAGCACAAGACTGCTGACGAGCATGAGGTAGAAGCCGGCCCTGATCGCGGTCTCGGACGCCGAGAACAGCGGCAGCACGGTTGTGCCGGGCTCGTCGAGCACGGCCGGCCAGCCGAACGCGGCCGACAGGATCGTCGCGCCGACGGTCGCCAGCACGCCCGACCCGGCGAGGAGCAGCCCAGTGGCAGGCCAGCGGCGGGCAGGAACCGAGGTGGCGGGCGTGGGGGCGGCAGTCGTTGTGGTCACCGTTCCTCCAGAGTGTGCGCAGTGTTCTTGTCGCGAACAGTGTTCACACAAGGCCGTCGACAAAGCAAGAGCAGCGCTCTTGTTGTGAACGCTGTTCCCGAGCTGGGGTAGGCTCGGAACGTGCCCGAAGTCGTTCCGCCACCCCCGCAGCAGGCGCCGACACTGCGGGTCCGCCGCCGTGCGGAGCTGCTCGCCGCGATCCGCACCGCGGCCGGCGTCGAGCTCGAGGAGCGTGGCGCGGCCGCGCTGTCGTTGCGCGCGGTCGCCCGCCGCGTCGGGGTCGCGCCGTCCGCGCTCTACCGGTACTTCCCGGGCCGGGACGACCTGCTCACCGACCTCGTCGTCGCGGCGTTCGACGCCCAGGCCGACGCCGTCGCGGCGGCCGCCGGCCGGCACCGGGACCCGCTCGCCGCTGTCCGGGCCGCACTGCTCGGGTACCGGGCATGGGCGGTCACGAACCCGGCGCGCTTCGGCCTGCTCTACGGCGCACCGGTGCCCGGGTACGCCGCCCCGCCGGAGACGATCGGACCGGGCGCCCGAGTCGGCGACCTCGTCGTCGGGCTCGTCGAGCAGCTGCACCTCGCAGGCCGCCTCGACCCGGAGGCGTTGCGGCGCAGAGGCTCCCGCCTGGACCGGGTCACGGCGGCCGAGCTCTCCGTGCTGGCGCGGCGGCGCGGCTACGCGCTCCCCGTCGAGGCGCTCGCCCTCGGCGTGGACGGGTTCGTCAGGGTGCACGGGGTCACGGTCATGGAGGTCTTCGGCCAGCTCCGGCCGCTCACTTCCCGGCCGGCGCCGTACGTCGCACAGACCGTGGACGCCGTCCTCGCCGAGCTCGTCGGCGCCGAGACCGCAGTCATCGCAGAGACGTGATACGTCGTCGGCCGCAGGGCTACCCTGCTCCCCTGATGAGCGAGTTGCGGCGTGTCTGCGTGTTCTGCGGATCCTCGACCGGCACGGACCCGGCCCACCTCGACGGGGCCCGCCGGCTCGGCAGCCTGGTGGCGGGCGCCGGACTGGGGCTGGTCTACGGCGGTGCGACGGTCGGGTTGATGGGCGCCGTGGCCGACGCAGCGCTGGCCGCCGGCGGCGAGGTGATCGGGGTGATCCCCCATCAGCTGTTCTCCGCCGAGGTGCCGCACACCGGGCTGACCGAACTGCACCAGGTTCCGGACATGCATGCGCGCAAGGCTCTGATGTACGACCTGGCCGATGCGTTCGTGGTGCTGCCCGGCGGCCTCGGCACACTGGAGGAGCTCTTCGAAGCGGCCACCTGGAATCAGCTCGGCCTGCACGGGCGGTTCAAACCCCTTGTGCTGCTGAGCATCGACGGCTTCTATGCGCCACTCATCCAGATGCTGGACGACGCCACGGCGGCAGGATTCGTCTCCGCCCGATGGCGGTCCAGCCTCGCCACTGCCGCCACCCCCGCCGACGCCCTGCACACGCTTGGCGCGATGGTCGGTGATCTCCGCGCCCCGAGAGTCGAGTAACCGCCCCCAAGCCGGGGTTCGGGCAGCAGTTACTCGACTCTCGCTGCGAACGCAGCGGCTACCCGACTCTCGCGGCGCGGCCGAGTCGAGCGAGGATCGCGGTCTGCCGCGAGGCGCCGGGAGCCACCTCGAGCGCGGGCTTGCAGATGCCCTCGGCGTAGAGCGCCTCGCCGAACCCGGTGACAGCCAGCTCCAGCGCGTCGATCTCGGCCTCGCTGAAGGAGGCAGCCTGCCCGGAGGCGGTGGCGATGTCCCAACGGTGAACGATCAGGTCGAAACCGTAGAACAGGGAGAGGGTCTCACCGATCGTGGTCGGCCCGAAGTAGCCCTCGTACTTGGTCTCGGCCACTGCCGGGTCGGACATCAAGGAGTCGACGACGGCGCTGTGCGCCCGCCACACCGCCGCCGGGTCGCCGGTCGGCCGGTCTCCGGGAGCAACTCCCTGCTCGGTCAAGAAGTCGCGCTGGGTGTCCACGATGTGGTCGATCACGTCGGAGGCGGCCCATCCCTCGCACGGCGACGGGGCGCTCCAGTCGGATACCGCGTCGACCACCTCGGTGAGGGCGGCGGCCTGGGCGTCGAAGGTCTCGAGTGTGCTCATGCCGCTGACCCTAGGCGAGGCCTCCGACAACGGGCTTGAAAGAATGCGACACATGCCGTCGCCCACCGACCCGACCGACCCGATCGACCGGGCCCACCTGCGCGACGAGACGGGCAGGACCCCTCCGATCTACCGCTACCCGCCCGGGGAGGGCGCGGAGCACGTCGTCCGCCGGTACTGGGTGCCGGTCTGGTCGATCCCGCCGGGAGCCGTGTCGCGGCAACGTGTGCTGCAGTACCCGGTGTGCCTGATCGTGGTGACTGCCACCTACGCCCGCCTCGGCGGGCCGACCCGTGGCCTGGCCGTCACAGAGCTGGCCGGCCGCAACTGGGCGTTCGGGGTGATGCTGCAGCCCGCCGCCGGCTGGCACCTGGCCGGCGGGCCGGTGACGGGCCTGGTCGACTCCCATCGCGAGCTCGCCGAGGCCGCAGTGATCGACGGCGCCCGGCTGACAGCCCAGGTGCGCGAGCTGATGGCGCCGGACCCTCACGCGGTCACCGCCCACCAGCGGGCCATCGCACTGACCGAGCAGGCCCTGGCCGGGCTGCCCGAGCCCACCGAGGAGGACGACCTGGTGAATCGGTTGGTGGCCTGGATCGAGGACTCCCCCGAGGTGCTGCGGGTGCACCAGGTCTGCGAGCGGTTCGACCTCGGCGAGCGAGCCCTGCAGCGGCTGACCCGCCGCCGGGTGGGCCTGAGCCCGAAGTGGCTGATCCAGCGCCGGCGCCTGCACGAGGCGGCCGGGACCATGGCCGGGGCTGGGGCGGACCCGCTCGACCTGGCCGGGCTGGCCGCCGACCTCGGATACAGCGACCAGGCCCACTTCACCCGCGACTTCCGCGCCGTCACCGGCATGACCCCGGGCCGGTTCGCCGCCCAGCCGCGGCCTCCGGCGCGGTGATCCTCAGGCAGCAAGCAGGCCGGCCAGGGCGACCAACCGCGCAGGCAGGACGGGCTCGAACCCGTGCGGCAGGTGCAACTCGGCGAGGATGTCAGCGCCCGTGGGGTCACTGCTCAACCCGCACAGGACGTCGCCGATCTCCCCGGCCCGGTCGGCCAGCGCTCCACCGGCCATGAAGCAGTGGAAGGCCAAGCTCTGGGCCGTGCGCTGCACGATGCGCAGCTGGGCGCGGGTGAAGTCCGACATGCCGTCCCAGGTCTCGTTGAACACAAACCCGAACTGGGCGGCGCCGTCGATCACCGCTTTGGCCGCCGACAGGTGGTTCTGGGTGAACAGGAAGTCGACCCCGGTCTCCAGCACGCCGATCTCCGGGAGCAGGCTCAGACCGAGCGCATGGACGATCAGCTTGTCGGTCGCGCTCGCGATCACCGGGCGAACCCCGACGGCAGGGGCGGGCGCGTCGGCGCGCACCACGAGATAGGTCTCGTCGTGGATGCCGACGGGTTTGGCCACCGGCACGAACCCGGCTTCCCGGGCGAAGACCACCGCGCTGTACGGATTGGCGTAGACCAGTTGAACCCCTCCCCGCAACACCTCCTCCCGCTCGAACAGGAAGCTGTCCTGCGGCTCGAACTGGAGCCGACAGGCCAGGTGCCGCTGCAGATAGGTGTTCAGAAAGGCCCAGCCGTAGGTGTTCTTGGCCGTGTCGTGCGGGCACACACTGAGCCGAAACCGTTCCGACGCGAGCACGTCGAAGACGTCCATGCCACTCCTCGGCCATTCGCCCGGCGCCCGCGCAGGACGGTGGACTCGGCCTGCTGCGACGTCGGGTGCGGCTGGGACAGGGTACGGCCGGAGGGCAGGGCGCACCCTCGAATCCATTGACCTTCACTCGCGCCCGGCAGGACAGTAGACGGCACGGCAGGCCGACGCGGGGAGGCTGGCAATGACCACAGGACTCACTCCAGGAGCGCCGCAGAGTCTGGGCCAGAGAGTGATGCGGCGCAAGCCGCTCACCCCGGGGCCGCACGACACCGGCCTGGTTCGTTCGCTCGGCCTGTTCCAGCTCACGATGTTCGGGGTCGGCGCCACGATCGGCACCGGCATCTTCTTCGTGCTGACCACGAATGTGCCCAAGGCCGGGCCGGGCATCGTGGTCTCGTTCGTGCTCGCCGCCGTCGTCGCCGGGCTGACGGCGCTGTGCTACGCGGAGCTGGCCAGCGCCGTCCCGGTCTCGGGGTCCTCCTACTCCTACGCCTACGCGACCCTGGGCGAGGGGATGGCCATGGTCATCGCCGCCTGCCTGTTGCTGGAGTACGGGGTCTCGGCCGCGGCGGTCGCCGTCGGCTGGTCGCAGTACCTGAACAAGCTGTTCGACAACCTGTTCGGGTTCCAGTTGCCGCACGCCCTGTCCTACGCGCCGTCCGAGGACGGCCTGGTCAACCTCCCGGCGATCATTCTGGTCCTGCTCTGCATGCTGCTGCTGATCCGCGGGGCCAGCGAGTCGGCCACCATCAACGCCGTCATGGTGATCATCAAGATCGCCGTGCTGCTGATGTTCGTCGTGGTCGGGCTCACCGGCTGGTCGACGAACAACCTCTCCGACTTCGCCCCCCTGGGCGCCGCCGGGATCTGGGCGGCCACCGGCGGGATCTTCTTCTCGTTCATCGGGTTGGACGCCGTCTCGACAGCCGGGGAGGAGGTGAAGGACCCCACCCGGACCATGCCCCGGGCGATCGTGCTGGCACTGCTCATCGTCACCACGGTCTACGTGCTGGTCGCCCTGGTCGCGGTGGCCGCGCAGCCGTGGGAGAAGTTCGAGGGCCAGGACGCCGGCCTCTCCCAGATCCTGCAGGACGTGACCGGATCGACCTGGCCCGGCACGGTGGTCGCGGCCGGCGCTGTCATCTCGATCTTCTCGGTCACCCTGGTCACCCTGTACGGCCAGACCCGGATCCTGTTCACCATGGGCACTGACGGCGTGATCCCGCCGATCTTCCGCCGGGTGAATCCGCGCACCCTCACCCCGGTGGCCAACACGATCATCGTGGCGATCGCGGTGTCCCTGCTGGCCGGGTTCGTGCCGCTGGACAAGCTGGCCGACCTGACCAGCATCGGCACCCTGGCGGCCTTCGGCGTCGTGTCCCTCGCGGTGATCATCCTGCGGAGGCGGCAGCCGGACATGCACCGCGCCTTCAGGGTGCCCGGCTACCCCCTCACCCCCATCCTGTCGATCATCGCCTGCCTGGTGGTGATCTCCGGTCTGAGCGCCGTCACGTTCCTGGCCTTCGCGGTCTGGGTCGGGGCCTTCCTGGTGTTCTACTTCAGTTACGGGATCAGTCATTCCAACCTCGAGCCCTACCCGCGGGGGGATGAGCAATGACCATCCTCGTCGGGTACGGGCCGGAGGCCCGAGGGCGTGGCGGGCTCGAGCTCGCACGCACCCTGAGCCTGTCCGCGTCGCTGCCGCTGGTGGTGTGTTGCGTGATCCCCGACCGGTGGCAGTCGGTCGGGCCCGGCCGTCAGGTGGACCGGGACTACGACAGCTACCTGCACGGCCTGGCCCACGCCGCGCTCGGCCGCGCCGCCGAGGCCCTCGGGCCGATCGAGGCCGGCGTCAGCCTCGACGTGGAGACCGCCCGCTCCGCCCCCGCCGGCCTGCTGGACGCCGCCGAGCGCCACGGCGCCCGCCTGCTCGTCGCCGGCTCCTCGGCCGACGGTGCGTGGGGGCACGTGGCGCTGGGCAGTGTCACCGACCGGTTGCTGCACAGCTCGCACATCCCGGTGGCGCTGGCCCCGCGCGGCTACCGGCGGCGTCCGGACCAGCGGGTGGACCGGATCACGGTGGCGGTGGACGGGACCGAGGCGACCCAGGCGGTGCTCGAGCGGGCGGCGGCCATGGCCGTGGACGTCGGGGCGCGGCTGCGCCTGGTGACCTTCGCCGTCCGGCACGGCGCGATGTACCCGCCCGAGGTCGGGCTGCACGTCGAGGACCGGGTCGTGCAGGCCTGGCACGAGGACGCTCGGCAGATGGTGGACGAGGCCGTGGCCCGGCTGGACCAGAGCACGTTCGGCGGCGCCGAGCGGGTGGTCGCCGAGGCGGCGACCTGGGGTGCGGCCCTGGAGGAGCCCGGCTGGGCGGACGGCGACGTCCTGGTGCTGGGATCGAGCACCTCTCAGTCCCTGGTCTCCCGGGTGTTCCTCGGCTCGACCGCGGCCCGGATCATCCGGCACTCCCCGGTGCCGGTCGTCGTCGTCCCCTGACAGCGCCCAGGTCAAGGGCCGGCGTCGGTGACCCGACTGTCGTACCCGATGGGTAGCGTGCCGGCAGACGTCGACGAGAGGACCTGTGATGGGTGAGACCGTGCCGGAGCCCGCGCTGAGCGGGGAGCGGGCCGACCTGTTGGAGACCCTGGGCAAGCACCGCTACTTCCTGCGCCACACGGTGCAGGGGCTGACCGACGACCAGGCCCGGCTGCGCCCCACGGTGAGCGAGCTCAGCCTCGGCGGGCTGATCAAGCACGTCGCCGCGGCTGAGAGCTCCTGGGCCAGTTTCATCGTCGACGGGCCCTCGGCGATGGCCGGGCCGGACCCGAACGACCCGAACGCCGACTGGAGCGCGTGGCAGAACGCCTTCCTGCTGCTGCCCGACGAAACCCTGGCCGGGGTGCTGGCCGACTACGAGCGGGTCGCCGCGCGCACCGACGAGCTGGTGCGGGCCCTACCCGACCTGGACGCCGCCCAGCCGCTCCCCCAGGCGCCCTGGTTCCCGCCGGGCGCGCGCTGGTCCGCGCGGCGGGTGTTCCTGCACCTCATCGCCGAGACGTCGCAGCATGCCGGGCACGCCGACATCCTGCGGGAGAGCATCGACGGTCAGAAGACCATGGGCTGAGGCGACGCCGCAACGGCGGTCAATCGCCCCAGGTGAGGCCGTCGTCCACCCATGGGTCCTGCTCGAGGTCCTCATCAGCCGTGACTTCGTGGCTTTCCCAGATGCCCAACTCCTGCTGGACGGCCTGTGAGTACAGCTCAGCCACGGGTCGCAGGCGCCGCCGGTCGCTCGCCGGCAGGTCCTCGGACTGCCGGGTCAGCCAGGCGAGGAGGTCAGGCATCAGGCCCGGCGGCGCGTACGACCCGGCCCGGGGGTAGATGGGGCGGGTGGCCCCGAACGCACCGTCCAGGGCGGGGAAGGCACTGACGAGGTGGGCGAACAGGGGCTGGGGGTCCTCGGAGATCGGTGGCGGGCCGACCACTGCGCCCGCATGCCGGAACTCGATGCCCAGGTAGGGCAACTGCGCCGTCGACCACAGGATGGCCAGTCGCATGATCAACTGGGTTGTCTCGCCGATGGCGTCGGAAGGACCGTCCGCACCGACGAGCCGGCGCAGGAGACGGCGACGTGGCGCCTCGATCGGGAGCTCACTCAGCGCGGTGCGGGCCTGATCCCAGAGTGCCTCCGCGTCGGCATCGGCGTCGAACGGCGTCCGGCCCACGTCGCGACCGAGCAGGCGCGGCACGAACTGCCGCCGGATCAGCTCGGGGTCGATGGTCGCATAGGTGATGTACAGGCTCACGAGCGCTCCCCACGATGATCGTCCGCCGGTCACGGAGGCTACCGGGCCAGGACGGCGCCGACGCGGCGGAGGGCGAGCGGAACGGCGAGCAGCAGCGGCAGCGTGACGAGCGCGGTCGCCGCGGGGCGGCCCACCGGGTCGGCGGTGAGGCCCCAGGCGAGATAGAGCCCCACCGCCAGCACCTCGGAGAGCAGCCCGGCCACCGAGGTCACCGTGGCCCGGGCGGCACCACGCACCACCTCCTGGATGCGGGACTCGACCAGCACGACCGCGGCCTGGCCCAGGCCGTAGCCCAGGCTGATCGCGATCCACGCGGGCATGCTCGCCCAGAGGCAGCCCGCCGCGAGGAGCGCGAAGGCGGACAGGCAGATGCCGGCCAGCCGGCGTTCGGCACCGGCCCGGGTGGCACCCCAGGCGCCGGCGACCTGGGCCAGGGTGACCCCGAGCATGACCAGCGGCACCGCGCGGTCGGAGAAGCCCGAGGTCTGTGCGAGCAGAGGGAAGAACTCGTCCAGGGCGAGGGCCGCCCAGACGACGGCCCCGAGCAGGACGGCGCGCCGCACGGGAGGGTGTGTCGCGGCCTCGTGCAACCCGTCGCGCAGCATGCTCCACCAGGCACGCCACGGGTTCGGCTCGTCGTCGTCCTCGTCGTGGCCTCGTCGTCCTGGCGCGACCGTCGGGCCGGTCCGGCATCGCGACCGGACGCCGACGCCACCCGGTCGCGGCCGGGTCCGGCAGCCGCAGGGCCGCCGCCGAGAAGAGCAGGCAGACGACACTGCTCAGGATTCCGGCGAGCAGGTAGCCGCCCAGGGCGAGCAGGACCGGGGCGACCGCCGTGGTGAGGGCCATCCCCGCGATGGACGCCACGTGTGCCCGGCCGGCGACCCGGCGGTACTCGCGCTGGGCACCGTGCACGGCGAGGCTGTCGTGCACGTGGGACTCGAGGGTGCCTGACGTCATGCTGCCGCCGAGTGCCCAGAGCAGGAATCCGGCGAGGAAGGCCGGATAGGAGGGCAGCAGGACCCAGAGCGAGAACCCGAGCGCCCGCACCACGCCGGCCACGGCGAGCAGCCGGTGCCGGGCGATGACGTCGCCCCAGGCGCCACTCGGCACCTCGAGGACGACGACGGCGAGGGACCAGACGGCGAACAGCCCAGCAATGCTCGCGTCCGAGACCCCATGATCGGCGAACAACAACGCGTACAGCGGGTAGATCGGCATCGCGTCGTCCAGGGCGCTGACGAGCGCGTACCAGCGCCCGACGTCGCGAACAGCGGTGTCGGTGGCCCCGTTCGGGGCGTGAGCGGCTCGGCGTCAACCAGGCATGCCCGCGAGTGTAGACACCGGGCCCGCGATCCCCCACCGCATTTTCACGCCGCCGCCGCACCCCACGTGATCGCGCCCAGATCGCACTCTTCCCTCACTCAACGGGGGAAGAGGGCGATCGCCCGGTGATCACGCAGGATGGACGGCGGCCCGGATCGCTTCTGCGGCAGCGGTTCCGGACAGGGCCGCGCCCTCGATCTTGGCCTCCCCGAAGGCATCGCCGGCGAGCACCAGGGGTGGGAGATCCGCGACGACCAGGCACCGAGCGGGGTGCAGCACCGTCGGGCGGGCGAATCGCCATCGGTGCACCTGCACCTGGTCGCCGAGCGCCGGCGAGGCGAGCCCGGCGGCGGTGAGCAGCTCGGTGGCCACGGCCTCCGCGTCGGTCGACCAGCGCGCCCGGCTGTAGTCGGCGGCGGCGTGCAGGGTGACCGCGGGCGCGCGGGAGACCCCCTTGAGCTGGGCGTCGGCCATCCAGTCGATCGGGCCGGACGCCGGGTCGATCGCCCCGGGGTCGGCCAGCCCGGACGGACCGGCCAGGGGTGCCAGGACGGCCAGACACGGGTCGTAGCGGATGCCGGTCAGCACCTCCCGGTCGGCGGCGGAGAGGGTGACCCCACCGGCCGAGAGCAGGTCCAGGCTCTGCGGCACGGGCGGGGTCAGCAGGACCACGTCCGCGTCAAGGGCCGGCACCGCAGCGTCCTCGAAGCGCACCCGCCAACGCGCGCCGTCCACCTGCACGGCGGCGACGCGGGCGGCCAGCCGGACGTCGAGCCCGACCGCGAGGTGCTTGGCGATGGCGTTCATCGTGGGCGCCCCGCGATAGCGGACATGCCCGTCGGGCGCGAGCACGCCGTGCGGGCCGATCTGGCCGCGGAACCACGGCCGCACCACGCCCGCCCGCGCCCAGCCGGCGACGGTCTGGGCGAACTCGGGGCTGTGTGTGGTGAGGAACTGTGCGCCGTGATCGATGGTGGCCTCACCCACGCGGCGGGTGGCCACCCGGCCGCCCACCCCGCGCCCCTTGTCGATCACCACGACCTCGGCGGCCGGCTCGGTCTCAGCCAGGTGTCGGGCCGCCGTCAGCCCGGCCATGCCGGCCCCGATCACGACGATGCGCACGCGCCCAACCTAGGGCAGGCCCGCCCGGGGGACGATGGGCGCGTGACGCCGACCCCACGGGAGCTGTCCCGCCCAGCGCTTCTCGCCTTCCTGCCTGTGATCGCCGTCCAGGGCCTGCAGGTGCGGCGGACGACGCCCCGGCTGCCCGAGGCCGCCCACCGCACTGGGCGCTACGGCGACGCGCACGGCGACGCACTCCGGGTCGTCCTGGTCGGGGACTCGGTGGCAGCCGGTGTCGGCGTCGAGGATCACGAGCACACGATGGCCGGCCGGCTGGCAGCCCTGTTGCAGGCCCGGACGCATCGCCCGGTGACCTGGTCGGTGCTGGCCCGCAGCGGTGCGGACGCCTCGGCCGTCGCCGACCTGCTGGGCGACGGCGCCGGGCTGGCCGGAGCCGACGTGGTGGTGGTCTCGGTCGGGGTGAACGACGTGAAGGACCTGCGCTCGGACGACGCCTGGCGCACCGGACTGCGCCGGTTGCTGGGCCTGGTCACGATGGCGGCCCCGAATGCCGAGGCGATGCTGGTGGGGCTGCCGCCGGTGGAACGGTTCCCCGCCCTCCCACGGCCGCTGTCGGTGCTGCTCGGCGCCCGGGCCCGTCGCCTCGACCGGATCGGACGCGACGTGGCCGGGGAGTTCAGCGCGGTCGCCCGGCTGGAGCTGACCGCCGACGAGCTCGACGGCATCGCCGAACCCTTCGCCGCCGACGGCTTCCACCCCAGCGCTGACCTCCACGCCGTACTCGCCGCACGCGCGTCGTCATTGTGGGGCACCTGAGCTGGAATTATCAGATCTGATACGATGCTCATATGCCTGAAGCGCTGCACCCCGATCTCGAGCGTGTCCTTCGATCAGCGGCCGAGCTTCAGCGCGTCGTGCCCGACGCCGTGCTCGTGGGCGGTAGCGCAGCCGCCTATCACGCGCGCCATCGCGTCTCCTTCGACCACGATCACGTTCTGCCCGACCTGATCGAGCGCTACCAGGCTGTGCTCGAGGCCGTCGAGGCCACCGACGGGTGGGCCACGAGTGTTCGTGCGAGCAAGCCGCCGTTCACTCTCATGGGGTCACTGGGCGGGGTCGAGGCCGGGCTGCGCCAACTGCGGCGCAGCGTTCCCCTGGAGACCATGCAGATCACCCTTCCTGGCGGCGATGTCGTCACGGCGCCCACGCCGGAAGAGGCCTTGCGCGTCAAGGCCTACCTCGTCGTCGTGCGCAACCAGGTGCGCGACTACCTCGACGTCGCCGCCCTGGCCGACCGGATCGGGGCCGAGCGCGCGGCGGACGTGCTGCGGGAGATCGACAGCTACTACACCGACCGCTCCGCCGAGGAGGAGTCAGTGGCGACCGCCCTGGTCGAGCGACTCGCCGCCCCGAACCCTCGGGACCGCAGAGTGATCGAGGAACTCTCGGCGTACAAGGCATTGTCGAAGCGATGGCAGGACTGGTCCGCCGTGGTCGAGGTCTGCCGCGACCTGGCGGACGCACTGCTGGACGCACCTGACGGCCCGAAGGACTGAGCGGATGTCGATGGCCTTCCGCAACATCGAGACCGATCCGACTGCGCCGGTCGAGACCTGGCCGTACGAAGGGCTGGTGACCGCGATCGAGCGTGGTGGACTCGTCCAATGGCGACGCATCGCGGCGGCGATCCGGCGGGATCCGTGGGGGCGGGTGGCCCGCTCGGTCGAGGACTATGCCGGCTACGCCGAACCCACCGGGGGACTGGCGGTGCTGACGCGAGCGGTGTCCCGGGCCCGCACTGCCGCAGAGGATTCCGAGCGCGCCTGCGTCGCCCGTGAGGTACAGGGAGCTCGTCAGCGCATCCGGCCTCTCGCGCACCGAGTTCGCTGCCGCCATCGGCACCTCGCCGTCACGCCTGTCCACCTACTGCACCGGCTCGGTGACGCCGTCCGCCGCACTGATGGTGCGCATGCGCCGGGTGACTGCTCTTGCGCGTGATACGTAACTACGTATTATCATCGCTATGGGGCAACGGCTGGACGACATGGAGCGCCGCCTGGCGGCGCTCGAGCAGCGCCTGAGCGGGGCGGGCGGCAGCACCGACACCGGAGTGGGAGCACCCACGGACGCCCCGGACGAACCCCTGTGGGCGCTGAAGGCCCTGCAACGCCGGCTCGCCGGAACCGACGGCTCCGGGGCGGTGATGTTCACCGGCACCTGGGCACCGGAGGCGGGAAGCACCCCCGTCCAGTGGCAGTACGGCCGCGCGACCGAGGACATCCTCGGCTGGGACTGGGCTGAGCTCGCCCCGACCCTGGCCGCCCTGGGCAGCCCGGTGCGCCTGGGCCTGCTGCACCAGATCCTGACCGGCACGCAAGACACTGCTGCGCTCACCGCGGCCGAAGGGCTGGGCACCAGCGGTCAACTCCACCACCACCTGCGGATCCTGGTCGCCGCGGGTTGGCTCCGTTCCCCCGGCCGCGGCCGCTACGAGGTTCCCGGCAGCCGGATCATCCCGCTGATGGCCCTACTGATGGCGGCGGAGGACCGGTGACCCGGCACGTGGTGACCTGGCTGGCCGCCGGCGCGGTGGTGCTGCTGGGCGCTCTGCTCACCCAGTTCACCGGCCCGCGCACCCCGCGGCTGAGCACGGCGGTGTCAGGCGACGCCGAGCTCGCGGGGCGGGTACGCGAAGCGATCGACGACGACCGCGGCTACCGGTCGCTGCTGGTCGGCGAGATCACGGCGGACGGCGTGCGGTACGCCGGGATCGGGGCGATGAGTCCGGGCGGGACGCCGCAGTGGGATCGCCCGCTCGCGCCGTCCGACCCGATCGAACTGGGCTCGATCACCAAGACGTTCAACGGGATGCTGTTCGCCGACGCGATCGGCCGGGGCGAGGTCTCCCCCGACGACCAGCTCCAGACGTACCTGCCCGAGCTGAGCGGGTCGGTGATCGGCGCGGTGACCCTGGCGGAGCTGGCCAGCCACCGCGCCGCCGTTCCGCCGCTGCCGCCCAGCACCCTCGGTCGAGCCGTGCTGGCGTCGTTCACCAACGGCAACCCCTATGCGTCTGACACCAGGGAAACCGTTCTGGCCCAGGTGAGGGCCATGCCGCTGATGGGTGAGCGCGGCAAGGTCGTCTACTCCAACCTGGGCGCCACCCTCCTCGGCTGGGCGCTGGCCCAGGCCACGGGCCAGAAGGAGTGGACCGACTACGCCTGCGAGCGCCTGCTGTCTCCGCTCAGCATGACGCACACGGTGTTCGCGCCCACGGTCGCGGAGGTCCCGGCCGGGGCGGTTCCGGGGTGGACGGACAACGGACGCCCGGCCTCGAAGTGGGTCAGCCCCGCGTTCCGTCCGGCCGGCTCCTCCACCTGGAGCACCGCCGAGGACGTCGTCCGCTACGCCCAGGCTGTCCTGCGGGGAACAGCACCGGGGATGGCCGCGCTGCAGCCACGGTTCGACGCGGACGCCGTGGCGCCCGGGGCAACCACCCGGATCGGCTACCACTGGTTCACCACCACGATCGGCGAACACGCCTTCACCTGGCACAACGGCGGCACGGCGGGGTTCCGCACCATCCTGGCCATCGACCAGGACGCCGGACGCGCGGTGCTGGTGATCGGCAACACCAGCCGCGGGGTCGACCCGATCGCGGTGCGGCTGCTGACCGGGCAGACCGAAGGCATGGGCGACACCGGCGGCGTCCCGCCGATCATCGCCCTGGTGCTCGGGGCGGTGGGACTGATCGGCATCGGTCGCCTGGTGCACCGCGCGCTGCGGGCCACCTCCCGGGTGCAGCTGATCAGCTCGACCGCCGGCGCCGTGACCGGGCTGGCGCTGACCCGGGCGCTCGGTCCCTGGGGCTACCTGCCGGGCTGGCTGTGGGGTGGGCTGCTCGGGGTCGCGGTTGTGGCCATGCTGCTGGCTGCCCACGCCGGGCGCAGCCTCCCGTGGCGCACACGCCGCTGGCGCATCCTGCACGAGGTCACCACCGGCCTCGCCGTCGCCGTCGCCATCGCCGCTGTGACCTTCATCCGCTGAACCGTGGACCGGCCGGGCTCAGGCCAGCAGGCGCTGGGTGGCCTCGACCGCGCGGGCGACGCCGTCCTCGGCCCTCACCCTCTCGCCCAGGTCACGCGCCCGGGCCGCCATCGTGTCGTCGGTGACCAGCACCGCGAGCGCCGCCGCCAGCCGGTCCGTGCTCAGGTCGTGCCGGCGGATCGGCGGCACGGCGACTCCCAGCTCGGCCACCCGCCGGCCCCAGTAGGGCTGGTCACCCATGTGCGGCACCACCAGCTGCGGCACCCCGGACCGGACTGCGGAGCCGGTGGTGCCCGACCCTCCGTGGTGGACCACCGCGGCGGCCCTCGGAAAGAGCCAGTCGTGCGGCACGGCGTCCACCATCAGGATGCCGTCGGGGGTGCGCCCGGGCCGCCAGCCGTCCCAGTTGCCGTGCACGATGCCCCGTCGGCCGATCCGGGCCAGCGCCTCGGTCATGGTGGTGAACAGCGCGTCCGGGTCACGGGTGGGCATGCTGCCGAAGCCGAGGTAGACCGGGGTGGGGCCGTCGTCCAGGAAGGCGGCGAGCTGATCGGGCGGGGTGTAGGCCGGGTCGGGCGGGTCGACCCAGTAGCCCGTGGTGGTCACCCGGGCGGCGGTGTCGGTGGCCGGGGGCACGACGTGCGGGCTGACGCCGTGCAGCACCGGCGTGCGCTGCGCCTCGCGCACGTATCGCCGAA
Source organism: uncultured Actinomycetota bacterium (assembly GCA_963710915.1). Lineage (GTDB taxonomy): Bacteria > Actinomycetota > Actinomycetes > Actinomycetales > Kineosporiaceae > JADJPO01. Next base: position 287,920 of record CAVQCD010000005.1, read on the forward strand.
ACCCCTGTCGCGGCAGCCCGAGGCGCGCCCGCGTGGCGTCACCGACCGGCCGCAGCACCCGGTGGGCACCGGCTGCGCCGAGGTATCCGGCGGCCAGGTTGATCCAGGTATCGGCGTCGGGACGCACCGGGTAGAGGCTGGCCCGGCCCGACCGGGTGGGAGCGCTGGGTGCGAGAGCGGCCAGGATGTGCCGTCTGCCGGTGGCCCGGGCGATCGACAGCATGGGATCCATGGTGAGCAGGCCGCTGACGAAGACGTCGTAACAGTCGGCCATCCGGGCGAGGCCGTCGGCGGCGATCGGTGCGAAGGACTCGACCACCTCGCGCATCAGGCGTGACTCCTGACGGATGCCGCCGCTGCTGCCCTCCAGCCAGCGCCGGCCCAGGTCGGACTGCGTGGCCTCGGCGATGTCGATGTCGAACGGATCGGCCGTGAGACCGGCCGCGGTGATCGTCGGGGTGAAGTCACGGCCGGCCGCCACGCTGACCTCGTACCCGGCCGTACGCAGCCCGCGCCCCAGAGCGACCAGCGGCTGCACATCACCCCGCGAACCCCACGCGAGCAGACAGATCCTCACCGGGGATTCTCACTCGCACCGACGTGCTCGGTGAGCCAGGCCACCAGCGGGCGTACCGCTCGCCAGTCCGCACGGACGTGGGTGAGCGCCTGCGACGTGGAGAGCCACGGCGGCTCACCGTGGTCGCGCGCCGCCGTCAGCGCCCGGTGCCGCAGCAGGTCGAGCCGTGGGTGATCGGCCGCGACTCCCCGAGGGCGCGACTTCAGCTGCTCTCCCCCGATCGCAAACCCCTTGCCCTCCAAGGCATTCACCACTGTGACCAACCCCTGGCCGGATGGCGCTGCGTCCACGGCGACGCGGTAGCGGGCCAGCTGATCGGGGGCCATCTGATACAGACCGCCGCCGACGAACAGCCCTTCCGGGCCGATCTGCACGTACCACCCGAGCCCGCTCGCCAGCGGCACATAGGCACCCTGGTGGGTCTTGTACGGCGACTTGTCCGCCGAGAAGCGCACGTCCCGGTGCGGGCGGAAGAACACCGGCGCCCCGAACTCGCCCTCGAGCTCGCCGAGCAGGGCCTGCAGCGGTGCCTTGACGGCGTCCGCATAGACCTGCGCGTGGGCCGACCACCAGGGCTTGCTGTTGTTGTGCTCCAGCTCCTGGTAGAACGCGATCGCCTCCGGCGGGAACCCGGTGAACACCATGCGCGCAGCCTACGACCGGGTCGGGCCGGAGGGCCCTTGGTCACAGCCGCCGGCAGGGGTGGACTGGGGTGGTGAGCTGGACCGACCGTCTCAACGGCGACCCGTTGCCCTGGCTGCTCGAGGCCGGGAACCCCGCGGTGCGCGCAAGCACGCTGCAGCGGCTCTGCGCCCGCCCGGCCGACGATCCCGACGTGGTGCAGGCACGGGCCGCCGCGGTGGACGCCGACCCGATCCGGGCCATCCTGGCCGCCCAGGACCCCGCCGGATGGTGGAGCAAGCCAGGGCCCGGGTACAGCCCCAAGTACACCGGGACCGTCTGGCAGCTGATCTTCCTCGACCAGCTCGGCGCCGACCCTGGGGACGAGCGGATCGCCCGCGCGTGCGATTACGTGCTCACCTGGTGCCCCACGGCCTCGGGTGGCCTCGGCTGCTCCGGGTCGCACCTCGAGCGACCTCCGCCGCCGTCCGCCGTGCTGCACTGCCTGAACGGGAACCTGCTGCGGGCCCTGATCGGGTTCGGTCGCCTCGACGACCCGCGCGTCCGGGCCGCCGTCGACTGGGCGGCGTCGCGGATCACCGGGGAAGGCGTCGAGCGCTGGTACGCCTCGGGCACGAACGCCGCGGGCTTCTGCTGCGCCGCCAACGAGGGACAGCCCTGCGCCTGGGGTGCGGTCAAGGAGCTGCGGGGGCTGGCCCGGATCCCGCCACGGCGGCGCTCACCCCTGGTGCGCGCCGCGATCGAGCAGGGGGTTGCGTTCCTGCTCTCCCGAGACCCGTCGACGGCCGACTACCCGATGGGCTACGGGAACACCAGGCCTTCCGCGTCGTGGTTCAGGCTCGGGTTCCCGTCCGGTTACGTGACCGACGTCCTCCAGGTGTTGGAGGTGCTGTCCGAGCTCGGCCGCGCAGGCGACCCGCACCTGACACCCGCGCTGGACTGGCTGGTGGGCCTGCAGGACGGCGAGGGCCGCTGGCGCAATCGCTACGCCTACAACGGGAAGACCACGGTGACCATCGAACGGCAGGGCGATCCGTCGAAATGGGTCACCCTGCGGGCCTGCTGCGTGCTCAAGGCCGCCTCGACGTGACGTTGGGCCCCGCCCGCGCGGTCCGGCAGGGTTGAGAGTCAAGGGGAGGGCGGGCAAGCCCATCCCAGGGCATCACCACTGCGGCCCCGCCCGGGTGAGAGCGAGACGACCATGGTGACGATCGCCGATGCGGCCGAGGAGTTCCTGACGGCGAAACGGATCGCGGTGACCGGAGTGTCCCGGCACACCGACGGCCACGGCGGCAACGTCGTCCTGAAAGGGTTGCGCGCCCGCGGGTTCGACGTGGTGCCGGTCAATCCGAACGCCGACGAGGTCGAGGGCGGCACCTGCTACCACTCGCTGTCCGAGATCCCCGGCGGCGTGGACGCCGTGGTGATCGCCACCGCCCCCGACCAGGCCGAGGCGACGGTGCGCGAGTGCGAGCGGCTCGGCGTCCACCAGGTCTGGCTGCACCGCTCGCTGGGGGCCGGCAGCGTCTCCGACAAGGCCCTCGACTACGGCAAGTCCCACGGGATGCGGATCATCCCCGGCGGGTGCCCCCTGATGTTCGGTGCGGACGCCGACCTCGGTCACCGCTTCATGCGCGGCTTCTGCCGGATGACCGGCGCCGTGCCCCGCCAGATCTGATCACCGGCGGGCCGTCGTCAGTCGGCGAGTGGGTGGGCGAGCTCGTCCTGGGGCAGCTTCGCCCACACGATCGCGACCACGGCGACGATGCCCGGCACGATGCCGGCGACGATGAACGTGGCCCGCACCCCGATCAGCTCCGACACCGGCCCGGCCATGGCCATCGACAGCGGCATCAACGAGATCGAGACGAAGAAGTCCAGCGACGAGACCCGGCCGAGCAGTTCCGGCGGCACCCGGCGCTGCAGCAGGGTGCCCCAGATGACCATCGGCGCCGAGAAGAGGGCGCCCAGCAGCAGAGCCAGGACGACGATCATCCAGACCTCGGTGGCCAGGCCCATCCCGATCAGGGGCAGGCAGCCCACTCCCCACATCAGGTTCATCAGGGTCAGGTACCGCCGCGGCATCGGGCGCGAGGCCATGCCCAGGGCACCGACCGCCCCGCCGACACCGAACGCCGCCATGACCAGGGCGTGGTCCCCGGGGCCGCCGCCCAGCTGATCCTTGATCACGAACGGGATGAGCACCTCGAACGGGCCCATGATGGTCAGCACCAGCAGGGAGGCGAACAGCAGGGTGGCCAGCAGCCACGGCGTCCGCACCATGTAGACGAAACCTTCGCGGACGTCGCGCAGCGCGGTAACCACCGGATGCGCCGGGCGCCCCGCTGCGGATTCCTGCACATCGCGTCGTACCGCTGTCCTCGGCACCGCCGAGAGCGCGACCAGCCCGGCCAGCGAGGCAGCGGCCGCCACACCGAACGCCGCCCCCGGCGAGGCGGCGCCGACCACCAGGCCGGCCACTCCGGGGCCGATGGCCTGATTGACCGTGGGGCGCATCATGCCCTCGAACCCGTTGACCGCCAACAGGTCGGACGCCGGGACCAGCGCCGGGAGCCAGGCGGAGTACGCCGGGTAGGAGAAGGACAGCCCCATGCCGATCACCAGCGCGACCACCGTGAGGTGCCAGATGCTGGTCAGGCCGGCCAGGGACAGCAACGCGATCGAGGCCATGCCGGCCAGCTCGATCCCGGTCACCGCCAGCATGATCGACTTCTGCGGCACCCGGTCGGCCACCACACCGGCGATCAGGGCCGGCACCAGGGTGCCGACCGCCCCTGCCGTGGAGACGATCGATAGCTGGGCGGGGCCGCCGCCGAGCCGGATCACCTCCCAGATCAGGGCCACGATCCAGACCCCGGAGGCGAAAGTGATCAACACGATGGCGAGCGCGAGCCGCCGATAGGCACGGATCCGGAACGGGGTCAGCGCACGCGGCAGCCGCCGTCCGCTGTGCTGTTCCTGTTCGACGCCGCTCACCGGACCATCCTGGCCCGACCCGGGCGGTGGCACACCTCGACCCCTAGGGCTCGGAGGCGAGTCCGTCGAGGCACCGGGCCAGCCGGCGGGCTCGGGTCTCGGGTTTCACGGCAGTCTGCAGGCCGTAGAGGATCGCGTACCGCTCGGCGGCCTTCAGGGCGGCGAAGGTCGCGGCGCGGTCGGGATCCGCGTCGAGCGCCACCTGGAGGTCCGGCGGCACCGCGATCGCCACAGACCCGTCGTAGGCGGCGGCCCAGCGCCCGTCGGCCTGCGCCGCCGCCACCTTCGCCAGGCCCGCCGGGCGCATCCGGGAGGCCGCGGTCAGACGTTCGACCCGCTCGACGTTCCGCTTCGACCACACGCTGCGCGCCCGCCGGGGGGTGAACCTCACCGCGTAGTGCACCTCGTCGATGCGCCGTGCCTGGCCGTCGATCCAGCCGAAGCAGAGCCCCAGCTCCACCGCCTCGACGTAGCTCACCGAGACGACACCGGTGTCCTTCTTGGCCAGCAGCAGCCAGATCCCGGCGTGGGTGAGGTGATGCTCCTCGAGCCAGGCCTCCAGCTCAGCCGGGCCGGCGAAGGTCAGCTCGGGAAGGTCGGCGCGGGGCGGCATCCGGTCATGCTGACACAGGCCGGACGGGCGCGGGCCCGCCTCCCGGGGGCCGTCGGGATGTCGGTGGGTCGCCCTAGGGTGTGCGCCATGTCAGCACGGATCGGGGAGTTCGAGTTCACGGCACCGCTGTGGCTGCACCAGGGCGGCTCCTGGTACTTCGTCACGGTTCCCGAGGAGATCAGCGAGGACATCCGCGACCTCACCGTGGGCCTGCGCCACGGCTTCGGATCGGTGCGGGTGGCGGTCACCGTCGGCCGCACCTCGTGGCGCACCTCGGTCTTCCCGGACAGCACGAGCGGCACCTTCGTCCTGCCCGTGAAGAAGTCCGTTCGCACTGCCGAGGGGCTGGCTGCCGGTGCCGGCGTCGAGATCACGCTGGAACTGGCCGACCTGTGACTCAGTGACCGAGTCGGTCGGAGCTGGACGGAATATAGTAGGAGTACTACATTCACCACTATGAGCACTACGAGCAGTCCCGTAGTGGATGTGTCCGGTCTGCAGATGAACTACGGCGAGACCGAGGTGCTGCGCGGCGTCGACCTGACGCTCGCCCCCGGAGAGGTGGTCGCGCTGCTCGGGCCGAACGGCGCCGGCAAGACCACCACCATCGAGATCCTGGAGGGCTTCCGCGCCCCCTCGGCCGGGCAGATCCGAGTGCTCGGCGCCGAGCCGATCCGTGCCGACGAGGCCTGGCGGGCGCGGGTCGGCGTGGTGCTGCAGTCCTGGCGCGACCACGCCCGCTGGCGGGTGCGCGAACTGCTGGCCCATCTCGGGGAGTTCTACCGTCCCTACTCCACACCCACGCGCCCCCGCCCCTGGGACACCGACGACCTGCTCGCCCGGGTCGGACTGACCGACAAGGCGAACCGGCAGATCCTCGGCCTGTCCGGCGGCGAGCGGCGCCGGCTCGACGTCGCCGTCGGTCTGGTGGGCCGGCCTGAGCTGCTCTTCCTCGACGAGCCGACGGCGGGCTTCGACCCGCAGGCCCGCCGCGACTTCCACGACCTGATCCACAGCCTGGCGGACGACGAGGTGACCATCCTGCTGACCACGCATGATCTCGACGAGGCGGAGCGGCTCGCCGACCGGATCCTGGTGCTCGCCGGGGGGCGGATCGTGGCCGACGGCTCCCCCGACACCCTGCGCCGGCGCGTCTCCAGCACAGCCGAGGTGCGCTGGGCCCGGGACGGCGCCACGCACGTGCACTCCACCGATGATCCGGCGGAGTACCTGCGCGGGGTGCTCGGCACCCCGGGCGGTGCGATCACCGATCTGGAGGTGCGTCGAGCCACCCTCGAGGACGCCTACCTGGACCTGGTGAACCGGGTCGAGGCGGGGGCTCCCGCCCCGGACGCCGTGCAGGACTTCCTGGCCGTGGCCCGGTCCGGGGAGCAGTCGTGAGCGGCGTCGGGGCAGCGCTGCGCGGCGCCGTCCGCCAGGCCCGGATCGAGCTGAGGATCCAGCTGTTCTCGCCGATGATCCTGTCCTGGATCATGTTCCCGGCGATCGGGCTGCTGGTCCTGTACTTCCTGCGCGGCCAGGAGGTGATGGGCAGCGCGGTCTCGCTGGCCCAGCTGGGGGTGCCCGGCCTGCTCACCATGAGCCTGATCAGCAGCGGGGTGATGGGCGTGGCCGGGCAGCTGATCACCGAGCGGGACGACGGCACGCTGCTGCGCGCCAAGGCCGTGCCGAACGGCATGCTCAGCCACTTGATGGCCAACGTGCTCGTATTCACCGCCATGTCGCTGGCGCCGATGGCGGCCCTGCTCGCCATCGCGGCGGTCTTCGTGGACGGCGTGACGCCGCAGGGCGCCGCAGGCTGGTTCACCTTCACCTGGGTCGCGGTGCTGGGGTTGTTCGCCACCTTGCCGGTGGGGGCCTTGCTGGGGGCGTTGATGCGCAGCCCGGTGATGCTCGGCTGGTCCAGCCTGATCGTGTACGGCGCGATGGCGATCTCGGGGATCTTCTACCCGCTCGCCGCGCTGCCCGGGTGGCTACAGGTGATCGGACAGATCCTGCCGACGTACTGGCTCGGCCTCGGGCTCCGCTCGGCGCTGCTGCCGGACGGTGCGGTGGCTCTGGAGCTCGGTCAGTCGTGGAGCACCTGGGAGACCGTCGGCGTGCTCGGCCTGTGGGCGGTGGTCGGGATGGCGCTGGCCCCGGTCGCCCTGCGCCGGATGGCGCGCCGGCAGTCGGGCTCGCAGGTGGCGGCCGCCCGCGACCGGGTGATGGCGAAGGGGTACTGACCACCGTGTCGGAGCAGGTGCACAACCGGATCGCCATGCTGCGTGCCGAGCGGGGGGTCTCGCGGCGCGACCTGGCCGAGGCGCTCGGCGTCCATTACCAGACGATCGGCTACCTGGAGCGGGGCGAGTACTCCCCCAGCCTGCACCTGGCACTGCGCATCGCCGGCTACTTCGACGTGCCGGTCGAGGTGGTCTTCTCCACCGACCCTTTCCCCCTGCTCGGCAGCGGCCGCGCCGGCTGACCCACCCCCGCTCTCTCCCCCGCCACCGTCTCGCGAGTGGTCGATTTCGCCCCGTTCCGCGCGTGGGAACGGGGCACTATTGACCACTCGCGCGGAGTCTCCGGATTCGGCGGGGGCCGGCGGTGCGGCGGTAGGAGGCGTCGAGGAGCTCGGCGACCTCGTCCCAGTCGGTCGCGGCATCCAGGTGAAGGGCGACCCAGCCGCTGGGCCCGAGGTAGGCGGGCACGTAGCAGCGCGGATCCTCGACCAGGGCACGCAGATCCTCGGCGTCCGGCAGCACCACCACCGACTGCGGGTGGCTCACCCACGCGCCGTCCACCTTGATCGATCCGCCGTAGTAGGCGAACACCTTCGTGGTGTAGAACGCCGGATGGCCGTGCGAGATCTTCTCCGCGGCGTCCGGGAAGGCCAGAGCGATCGTGCGCACTCGGCCCAGGAACGGGTCGTCGTCGTCGAACATCTTCGGGTGCGCCACGGCTCACCGGCCCCGGCTGACGGCGAGCAGGCGTTCGCGATCGGCGAGGTAGCGCTGGATCCCTCCGTCGAGCGGCCACGGGGCGAAGCCCCATGTCTGCGAGGCCTTCTCGGCCAGGGGTTCGTTGCCCGCGGCCATGAAGGCGAGCTGCACCTTGCTCAGGATGGGGCGGCGGCGCAGCGCCCGTGCCGCCAGCTCGATCCCCGTGGTGGCCACGTGAACGAAGCCGGCCGGCACCTGGGGAGGCACCCAGCTGCGGGCGTGCCTGCGCAGCGCCTGGGCCAGCGTGTGCAGGTCGGTCATGCCGTCGCTGAGGATGAACGCGCCGGTGTGATCCAGCGAGCGCACGATGCCCGCAGCCAGGGAGTCCGCGTGCACCAGAGGGAAGCGGCCCGGCGGCACCACCGGCAGGCGCCACATCCGACGGTTGAGCAGATTCTCGATCACGTTGGTGAATCCGTCCCCGGTGTTCAGTCCGCCGTACAGGGCTCCGGGGTGGATGGTGGTGAGGTCGGTGCCGGTCCGCTCGGCGAAGGAGACGACGTCGCCGTAGGCCTGGGTCATCGACCGGAAGTACGGAGTCAGGCCATCGAGTGAGGCCACCGGATGGCTCTCCCGGATGACACCGTCGCGCGGGGCGAACACCTCGTAGGTCGACACGTAGACCAGGCGACGCACCCGGGAGGCGTCCATCGCCGCGAGAAAGGTGTTCAGCAGCCCGCGGTTCACCCGCTCGAAGACGGTCTCATCGAGGGTGAACTGCTCGGGCAGACCCACCCCGTAGATCACACAATCGGCCTCGGGAAGCAGCCGGGCGAAGGTGGTGCCGGTGAACTCGGGCTCGACGACCACGCGCACCCCGGCGGGGAACCGCCCGGGAGTGGTGCGGCGGACCAGCACGCTCACGTCGTGACCGGCGGTGTGCAGCGGGTGGATCAGCGCGTGGCCGACCTGACCGGTAGCGCCGATCACCAGGATCCTCATGCCGGTCAGACTAGGGCCAGGGCCGTGCGCACCAGCTGGGCGTTGCTCTCCGCCGGGGTGCCGTCGGGCAGGTGCAGGGTGTCCTCCAGACCGATCCTGGTCGGCCAGCCCTCGCGCCGGGCGAGCCGCAGCGCCGGCCAGGTGCTCGAACCCTCACCGTGCACCAGCACCGGCAGCCCGGTACCGACGCCCTGCACCCGGTCGACCAGATCCGTTGCCATGGCAACGGATTCCGCGTCGTCGAGCCCGTCCGGCAGTTCGACCAACACCCGCAGGCACTGCCGCCTCACCGGCGAGTCCGCCCAGGCCTGGACGGCGTCCGCGTGCCAGAGCCCTGCCTCCACCCCGATCCCCCGGGCCAGAAGGGCCTCAGCCACGGCGTCGGCGCCCGCCTCGTGCCAGTTCACCGACGCGAAGTCGGGCACCTCCCGCCACGCCGCGACCGCCGCGACCCGCGACCCGGGGTCCGGCAGCGCCCAGGCTCCCGTAGTCACCCCGATCGGCAGGCCCGGGGCACTGCGGCGGACGGCGAGCAGGACGTCGGTCAGCGCGTCGGCGTCGAAGGTGTCGCGACCGTCGGCGTCCTTGACGTGCACGTGGACGGCACCGGCGCCGGACTGCTGGACGGCGCGCGCTTCGCGGGCCAACTGGCTCGGGGTGACCGGCAGAGCCTGGTGCTCGCGCGGCAGCCGCGCGCCGTTCACGCAGGCTTTCAGACCGGCCGCACCGAGCCCCCGGATCGTCATACCCTCCAGGCTAGATCGGCAGGCGAGCGGAGGTATCGATGCTGGAGCCGTTGGGGTTGCCGTTCACAGCGCTGTACGCCCTGGCTGCCGGCCATGCCGTGCTGCCCGTCCTGGACGGCGATCCGACGGCGGGCGCGGCGGCCCTGGCGGCCCTGGCCGTCGGCGAGCGCTGGCTGGCCGGCGATCCGGTGAGCGCAGAGACCCTGACCAATCTCTTGATGGACGAGAACGAGGAGGGCCTGCTGCTGCTGGAGCAGCAGTGCACCGATCCCCGCCTCCGCCTGGCCTGGCTGGCCGTGCAGACAGCGGTGGCGTACGTCGCCTGGCAGGCCTGGCGGGCCGAGGGGCGGTTCCCGGCAGCGCTGGTCAGCGAGGTGGACGAGGACACCCTCGAGCTGCTGACCACGCAGGCGATCGAGGCCGGCGTCCCGCCGGAGGCTCTGGGTACGGTGCGCCACCGGATCGAATCGACGGCCCCGGCGGTTCCCGTCCTCAGCGACCTGCTCTCCCTGCTTCCCTGACCCCAGCGCAGCGACGCCGGGTCATGGCTCCAGCGACCGGCTGAGGCCGTCGAGCACCACGTCGAGCCCGAACTGGAACTTGGCGCCGAAGTCGTAGTCGGGTCGCTCGTGGCGGCGGCCACCTCGGCCACGGGTCCCGGGTCCGTTGATCGGCAGCGCCGCCTCGGACAGCGCGAAGCCGTAGACGTAGCTGTCGTGCTGGAGATCCTCGGCCACCAGCTACGACACGGCGTCCATGTGGAACTCGTCGGGGTTGGGGCCGGTGCGCATGCCCCGGTCCAGCTCCGCGATCGCCGCCAGCTGGGCGTCGTCCAGGGTGAATCCGAACACGTCCAGGTTCTCCGCGATCCGGTGCGGCGTCACCGATTTCGGCAGGACGACGAGGCCGAGCTGCAGGTGCCAGCGGATGATCGCCTGGGCCGGGGTGACGCCGTGCGCGGCCGCGATCTCACCGATCACCGGGTCGTCGAGCACCTTCTTGCCGGAGGCCAGCGGGCTCCAGGACTCGGTGACGATGCCGTGCTCGGTGTGGAAGGCGCGCAGCTCGGTCTGCTGCAGGTAGGGGTGCAGCTCGATCTGGTTGATCGACGGCAGTTCACCGGTCTCGGCCTCGAGCCGCTGCAGGTGCGGGATGTGGAAGTTGCAGACGCCGACCGCCCGCACCCGGCCCTGCTCGCGCAGCTCGAGCAGGCCACGCCAGGCGTCGACATACGTCCCGGCATCCGGTACGGACCAGTGGATCAGGAACAGGTCGAGCTGTTCCAGGCCGAGGCGATCCATCGAGGCCTCGAACGCCTTCTCCACCTGTCGGTGGTCGTCGTTCCAGAGCTTGGTGGTGACGAAGATGTCCTCACGGGGGACGTCCGTGGCGGCCAGGGCACGGCCGACCCCACTCTCGTTGCCGTAGATGCGTGCGGTGTCGATGTGCCGGTAGCCCGTCGCCAGCGCAGCCTCGACCGCTGTCTGCACCTCGTCGTCCGGCACCTGCCACACTCCGAAGCCGACCTGCGGGATGGGCAGGCCGATGCTGTCGGTGCGGGCGGTACGCAGGGTGAGCGAGGGCACGAGCTGCGGATCGGTCATGGTCACGATCCTATGCTGGGCATTTCGCGTGGCCTCACCCAGGGGGAGGCTGACAGGATCGACTCATGACATCTGCGAGTACCGGTGCACCCGGTGCACGGATCGAGATCCGAGGCCTGACCAAGGACTTCGGCGACGTCAAGGCCGTCGACAACCTGTCCTTCGACGTCGAGCCCGGCCGGATCACCGGCTTCCTCGGGCCCAACGGCGCCGGCAAGACCACCACCCTGCGGATGGCCCTCGGTCTGGTGCGGCCCACGAGCGGCACCGCGACCATCGGGGGTCAGGCCTACGGCCATATCCATCAACCCCTGCGCGTTGTCGGGGCCGCGCTGGAGGCGACAGGCTTCCACCCCGGGCGGAGCGGGCGTGACCATCTGCGGGTGCTGGCCGAAACCAATGACATCCCGACGCCGCGCGTCGACGAGCTGCTGGCCCTGGTTGGACTGGCGGACGCAGCCGGCAAACGGGCCGGCGGCTACTCGATGGGTATGCGGCAGCGCCTCGGCCTGGCCGCCGCGATGATCGGCGACCCCCACGTGCTGCTGCTCGACGAACCCACCAACGGCCTTGACCCGGAGGGCATCCGGTGGCTGCGTGGCTTCCTGCGCGAGCTCAGCAGCCAGGGCCGCACCATCCTGATCTCCAGCCACCTGCTGCAGGAGGTGGAACAGACGGTCGACGACGTTGTGATCATCGACAAGGGCCGCTTGATCAAGGCCGGACCGATCGAGAGCCTGCACGGCCAGGCGACCGCCGTCGTCCGCACCTCCGACCCGACGCTGCTGGCTCAGGCGCTGTACGCCACCGGCCAGGTGACCAGTCGGCCCGGTCCGGACGGCGAGCTCCTGGTCTCCTCGGGCGACCTGCGGCAGATCGGCGACATCGCCCTCGGAGCAGGCCTGCCGGTGTGGGAGCTACGCCAGGAGGGCGGCGACCTGGAGGCGATGTTCTTCTCCCTGACCGAGAACAACCACGAGGGCGGGCAGTCATGACCGGCGCGATCAGGTCCGAGATCCGCAAGGTGTTCACCACCCGGCTGTGGTGGGGCCTGGCCCTGGGAATGGCCGTTCTCGCGGCCCTGATCTCGCTCGGGTTCGCCGCACTGGTCGGCAATTCTGCGATGACGGGCGGTGACACCTCTCAGGGCAACCCGTTCGCGCGGATGACCGTCGGCACTGCTCAGCTGATCTACAACGCCGGACTCGTGCAGCAGCTGACGACGCTGATCCCGCTCACCCTGGGCACCCTGCTGATCACCAGCGAGTACCGGCACAAGACGATCAGCTCGACCTTCCTCAGCACCCCGAACCGCTGGGTGGTGATGGCGACCAAGATGGTCGCGGTGGCGGTCGTGGGCTCCGTGTATGCCGTGGTACATGCCGCGGCCAGCATTGCCGGCGCGGCACCGCTCCTGGCCTGGGTCAAGCACCAGCCGACCCTGCTCGACAACGCCGAGATCTGGAAGTCCCTCGGCATCGGCATCATCGCGTTCGTGGCCTGGACCCTGTTCGGGTTCGGCATCGGCATGCTGATCCGCAACCAGATCGCGGCGGTGATGATCGGCGTCGGCCTGGCGTTCGTGGTGCAGATCGCCGTCAACATCATCTTCAGCATCAAGGAGTGGTACTCCGCGATGAAGTGGATCCCCGGCAACCTCACCGCCAGCATGTTGGTGACCAGTGATCCCACCGAGGGTCAGCAGGTGGACCCAGCGCTGGCCGCCCAGTACTTCGAGCACTGGTGGCAGGCGGCCCTGGTCCTGGTCGTCTATGCCGCTGTGCTCGCCGTCGCCGGCGCCTTCCTGACCACCCGGCGGGATGTCACCTGACGGTATCGACCGGTGTCAGCTGGGCTCGTTGGGCCAGAACGGGTTCCGTCCGATGAAGCCCAGCAACCGGGTCTGTGCGTCGGCGTCCTCAGGCACCGGCACACGGGCGCCGTACTGACCGGAGGAACGCATCACGTCCTCCATCGGCTCCATGCCGGCCAGCATGCCGGCGCAGAAGTCCGGATCGAGCCGATCGTCCTGGCCGGTGGCCCGGGCCAGGTCCCAGGTATGCATGAACACGTCGGCCGTGTAGAACTGATCGACCGCCCGGTCGAGCGGAACGTCCCCGATGTGCGGGTTGGACAGCACCCGACCGGCGGTGGGCGGGTGGTCGAGCAGCGCCTGCACGGCGTCGGAGTGCACCTGCCAGGTGGCCACGGGATCGTCGTCCACCCCCGGGCCGCGCGGCAGCTCGATTCCGGTGCCGCCGGCCAGGAAGCCGGGGAACCAGTCGGTCAGATGGCGGACGACGTCGCGCGCCGTCCACCCGGCGACGGGGGCCGGCGCGTCCCACTGCTGCGTCTGCTCGGCGCAGAGCACGCGGGCGGTGAACGCATCGGCCACCTGGCGGTGCCGGGCGGCGGGCTGGTCGGGCAGGGCCACGCTCAGACCTTCCCGTCCGCGAGGAGGACGTCGAGCTTGGCGTACCCGTCGTTGACGCCCACTTCCATGCCGCTGCGCAACCAAGCGTCACGATCCTCGAAGCTGTCGCACAGGGACTGTGCATGCAGCCGGGTGCGTCCGTCGCCCAGGTCCTCGAACGTCAGTGTCTCCAGAGCCACGCCGTCGGGCATGCCGTCGAAGGTGAAGGTCTGCACGATCCGGTCGTCACGCACCTCGTGGAAGCAGCCGTGGAAGCCGAAGGTGTTCTCGCCGCGGCCGGCGGAGTAGCGCCAGCTGCCGCCGGTGCGGGCGTCCCACGCCTCGATGGTGACGTCCATGCCGTTCGGGCCGACCCACTGGGCGAACAGCTCGGGGTCGGTGTGGGCCCGTACCAGCTGGGCGGGCGTCGCGGAGAAGTCGCGGAACATACGGATGATGGGCAGGGTGGGATCGGCCTCGATCTGGGCCTCGGTCATCGTGTTCATGATGCGCTCGCTTCCGGTGCGGGATCGGTGGGGGTGCTCAGGTCGGTGTCGTTCATGGCTGCCAGGACGGCGTCCAGGCGGCGGTAGCGCTCCTCGGCCTCGCGGCGGTAGCGCTCGATCCACTTGGTCATGAGGTCGAACACCTCCGCCTCGAGATGCACCGGCCGACGTTGGGCCTCGCGGGTGCGGCTGACCAGGCCGGCGTCCTCGAGCACCTTCAGGTGCTTGGACACCGCCTGAAGGCTGACGTCGTAGGGCTCGGCCAGCTGACCGACAGTGGCGTCGCCCTGGGCAAGGCGCGCCACCATGTCGCGCCGAGTGGGGTCGGCCAGGGCGGCGAAGACCTTGGACAGCGGGTCCGTCACGAGCGCTCCTTCTCAACCGCATGGTTGAGGAAGAACATACGAGGGGACCCGCATCTTGTCAACCTTTCGGTTGAGTAATGCGGATCCCCTCGTCGTTCAGAAGGTCAGCTGTCGCCGCCCGGGCCGGCATTGGGGTCGAGCTCGTGCAGCAGCAGGCTCAACCGCTCCACCGTGGGCTCGTCGCCGACATCGATCGCTTCGTCGATCTCCGCGATCAGGTCGTGCACCTTAGGATCACCGGTTCGCAGATCCGGCTTGCGTGTCATGTCGGTCCCCTTCCTGCGACCGAGCCTCCGGCTCGCCGCTCCAGCTGGGCTGCTTCACGGAGCGGGTCGGGAACGGCTCGTTCCGTCCTTGGGGGATGGACGCCTCACCCTCATGCTGCCCCTTCGCGGGCGCAACGGCCCGGGCCCTTGGTGCCCGTTCGAGCCGGGTGGCCCCAGCTGGCACGATGTGGCGATGACCCGACCGCATCCCGCACGCGTGGTCGAGGAGGCCTGTAACTCCGCCCTCGCCGAGCTGCTGGCCCGACGTGGCTGGCAGGCGACGGTGGTGCCCTACGCCGGGTACGGCGGCGTGGGCTGGGTGCGGGTCCTCGGCCGGGCGGTGATGGCCTCGCCGACCGAGACGCCCGTGCCCAGCCCGACCGGAGAGCTGGGACGGCGCCGGGGCTGGCGCAACTTCCTCTCCGCGGAGGTTGCCAACACCGAGGTAATGATCACTGTTGGCGAGACCCGGCACATCGTGCGCACCGACACCCTGGGGGTGCTCGATGTCCGGCTGCCGGCGCCGGGCCTCGATCCCGGCTGGTGCGAGATCACCCTGACCGCGCGCGGCGGGGACCCGGTGCTCGGGAGGGTGTTCGTGGTGGGCCCGGAGGAGACGTTCGGCATCGTCAGCGACATCGACGACACCGTGATCACCACCTTCCTGCCCCGGCCGCTGATCGCCGCTTACACCACATTCGTGCTGCGCGAGGAGGCCCGGCGGCCGGTGAAGGGCATGGCCGAGCTGTACACCCGGCTCCTCGCGAGCCACCCCGGCGCGCCCACGGTCTACGTCTCCACCGGGGCCTGGAACGCGGCCGCCTCGCTGACCCGTTTCCTCAGCCGGCACCGCTTCCCGGACGGGCCGCTGCTGCTCACAGCCTGGGGGCCGACCAATACGGGCTGGTTCCGCAGCGGGCAGGACCACAAGCGGGAATGCCTGCGCCGCCTCGCCGAGGACTTCCCCCGGATCCGCTGGCTGCTGATCGGGGACGACGGGCAGCACGACCCGAGCCTCTACACGGAGTTCGCCCACGCCCGGCCCGAGCACGTGCGCGCGATAGCGATCCGGCAGCTCACTGCCGGGGAACATGTTCTGGCGCATGGCATTCCGGCCACCCAGTACGGCGAGAAGAGTGACGACGTCGTCCATCCGGAGCATCTCCTGCACGAGGTCCCCGAGGTCCGCGGCCCCGACGGCGTCGCCCTGACCCAGGCCCTGGCCGACCTCGGCCTGCGCTGACGCGGATCGCCCGCCCGGCGAGGTGGTGGTGAGTTGACCACCTGAGACGGTGGTCAACTCACCACTTCCTCGCCGAGTCCGACTGGTCCTGGAGGCAGAGACCCGGCAGCAGCCCACGCGGCGGCATCCGCTCGCCTCGCCTCCCCTCGCATACCCCCCGGGGTATTGATAGGTTGGGGTCACGCCGCGACGAAGGAAGGCACCTGATGACTACCGTCGACACCCAGATCGAAGCCGTCCCCGCTGGAAGCATGCCGCGCATCGGTGATCCCGCACCGGCATTCACCGCGATCACCACCCAGGGGGAGATCAGCTTCCCCGCCGACTACGCCGGCAAGTGGGTCATCCTCTTCTCCCACCCTGCAGACTTCACCCCGGTCTGCACGAGCGAGTTCATGACCTTCGCCTCGATGCAGGACGAGTTCAAGGCCTACAACACCGAACTGGTGGGGCTGTCCGTCGACGGCCTGTACAGCCACATCGCCTGGTTGCGCACGATCAAGGACAAGATCACCTACCGGGGCCTCAAGGACGTGGAGGTGACCTTCCCCCTGATCGAGGACATCTCCATGACCGTCGCGCGCAAGTACGGAATGATCATGCCCGGTGAGGACTCCACCAAGGCGGTGCGGGCGGTCTTCGTGATCGACCCCGCGGGCGTCATCCGGACCGTCATCTACTACCCGCTGTCGCTGGGGCGCAACTTCGACGAGTTGCTGAGGGTGGTCAAGGCCCTGCAGACGGCCGACCACTTCCAGGTGGCCACGCCTGCCGACTGGCGACCGGGCGAGCCGGTCATCGTGCCGCCCGCAGGCTCCTGCGGCACCGCCAAGGAGCGCATGGAGGGCCACGTCGAGGGCGTGGAGTGCGTGGACTGGTTCTTCTGCACCAAGCAGGTGTCGGCTGACGAGGTGGAAGCAGCCATCCGCGTCCCCTGACCGTTCCGCCAGGCGGGTCGGCATGCCTGGCAGAGACGTCCCGAGCTGTTCGGAGGCTCCCACCGATGAGTGAATCTCGCCTGGCGCACTTCCCGATCACCCTGTTCTCCTCGGTGATGGGCATCGGTGGGCTCTCCCTGGCCTGGCGGCGCGCAGCGCGGGTCTGGGGGGTCCCGTCATGGCCGTCGGTCGCGCTCTTCTGGGTCGCGGCCGCCGTCTTCGTCCTCGTCCTGACCCTGTACCTCGGCAAGTGGGTCCGGCATCCTGCGGCGGCGCGTGCCGAGCTCCGCCATCCCATCCGCATGTCGTTCGCGCCGACCCTCACCATCGCGATCCTCGTCCTCGCCACCGCCGGGCAGGACCTGGTCCCTCAGGCCGCTCGGATCGCCTGGTGGGTCGGTGCGGTCGGCCATCTGGCCGCGACCGTGGTGGTGCTCAGCGCCTGGTTCAACCGGGCAGACATCGTGCACTCCCACGTCACCCCGGCCTGGTTCATCCCGATCGTCGGCAACGTGATCACCCCACTCGCCGCACCAGAGCTCGGATCGATGGATCTCGCCTGGGCGGCGTTCGGGGTGGGAATCGTGTTCTGGATCGCTCTGCTCCCGCTGCTCCTGCAACGCGTATTGCTGCACGAGCAGCGCCTGCCGGCCAAGCTGCTCCCGACCATTGCGATCTTCATCGCCCCTCCTGCCGTGGCGATGCTCGCCTGGCAGTCCCTCACCGGCCCTGGGGACACTCCGGTCGTCCGGATCCTCTACGCGGTGGCGATGATGTTCGTCGTCCTGCTCCTGGCGCAGGCAGCGACGTTGCGGCAAGTGCCGTTCTCCCTTCCCTACTGGGCCTACACCTTTCCCCTGGCCGCCGGAACGGCGGCGGCGATCGCCATGGCCGACCTGCGACCCGGCTGGGTCTACGACCTCATCGGCGCCGCGCTGCTCGGACTGACCACGGGTGTTCTGCTCGTGGTGGCGGGGCTGACCGTTCGAGCGATGGTGCGGCACGAGATCTGCGTTCCGGACTGACCTGAGCAGGGTCAGGTCCACCCCGCGCCGTCAGGTGAGTCGGACGAAGAGCTGCTCGATCGACTTGAGTCGTTCCACGTCGACAGGCTCGTTGCCGGTGTGGCATTGGCGCAGGCTGCCGTTGATCACGGCGAACCCGACCCGATCCAGGGCCTTGCGCGCAGCGGCCAGCTGAATCACGATGTCCCGGCAGTCACGGTCCTCGTCCACCATCTTGAGGACCCCACCGATCTGTCCTTGCGCTCGTCGGAGCCGGTTGAGGATGGCGGTCTTCTCCGCTCGCGACAAGCCAGGGCCTCCCGCATCCGGCTCGTCCATCAGATGTCCTCCCGCAGAGCGGTTTCATACCTCAAGGCAGGATACCCCTGGGGGTATGGTCTGTCGACAGCGGCAGCCGTGCGGTGAAGGGCTAGTCCGGAGGTGGCAGGATCGCGGCGTGCTGGCAATTGTGGAGCGGCTCGTCGATGAGCACGTCGAGGCGGCAGAGCAACCGGGTCTGGCCTACGGCGTCCTCACCGGGGGCCTGTTGATCCACAGCGGAGGCCGCGGCGTCCGGCAGGTCAGCGACGCGGTCAGCGAGGCGGAGGGGACCCTCCCCCACGCTCCCGACGCCGACACCAGGTTCCGCATCGCCTCGATGACCAAGAGTTTCACCGCCGCCACGGTGCTGCTGCTGCGCGACGAGGGACGGCTGCGGCTCGACGACCACGTGAGCGACTACGTGCCCGAGCTGGCGCAACTGCGCCTGCCGACCGCCGACTCCGTGCCGCTGAGTGTGCGGACCCTGCTCACCATGGCGGGCGGGTGGCCGACCGACGACCCCTGGGGCGATCGGCAGCAGGACCTGCCGGAGGACGCCTTCGCGGCGATGCTGCGCGAGGGCCTCGGGTACGCCTGGGCCCCGGACACCGCCTTCGAGTACAGCAATCTGGGGTACGCGGTGCTGGGCCGGGTGATCGCGGCCGCGGCCGGGCAGCCCTACGCCGAGGTCGTCGCGCACCGGCTGCTCGAACCGCTCGGCCTGTCCGCCACGGGGTTCGCGCCGGAGACCACACCGCCACAGTCCCGAGCCACCGGCTACCGGCGCACCGGCGAGGACTGGGAGCGTGTGCCTTCCGTCGGGTACGGGGCATTCGCACCGATGGGCGGTCTGTTCAGCACCGTGGCCGACCTGGCCCGCTGGGTCGGCTTCCTCTCCGACGCCTTCCCTCCCCGGGACGATCCGGACGGCGGGCCTCTGAGCAGGGCCTCGCGACGTGAGCTGCAGTTGCCCCGGCTCGCTCAACCGCCGAGCGTGACCTGGCGCGGGCTGGCCGAGCCGCCGGTGGTCCGTGGTCTGGCGTACGGATTCGGGCTCGGGGTGGAGCAGGATCCTCAGCTGGGCACCATGATCTTCCACAGCGGCGGCTACCCGGGCTTCGGTTCGCACATGCGCTGGCACCCGGAGAGCGGGCTGGGAGTGGTCGTGCTGGCGAACGCCACCTACGCCCCGGCGCCGCGGCTGGGGGCGCGCCTGATGGACGCCCTGGTGGAGCACAGCGCCTCCACGCAGTCGGGCTCGAGGCCGCCGTGGCCCTCCCCGACCGGGGGCTCGATGCTCGCCGCCACCCGGCGCGCCCGGCAGGAGGTCACCCGCCTGATCAGCGCCTGGGACGACGCGGTGGCCGAGCGGCTGCTGTCGATGAACCTGGACCTCGACGAGCCCCTGACCCGCCGGCGTGAACAGTGGGCCGCAGTGGTGGCGGCGATCGGCCCGCTCACCCCCGACGACGAAGCGGCGGTCTCCACCTCCCCGGCGCACTGCGCCTGGTGGCTGCGCGGCCCCGGAGGGCGGGTGCAGGTCGAGATCCGGATGAGCCCCGAGCTGCCGCCCCGGGTGCAGACCCTCACCGTGACCCCGGTCCCCCACCCCTCGGAGGCCCTGCACCGGATCGCCGACCGGCTCTGCGAGGTCATGGCAGGGATTGCTCCGCGCTGGCCCGACGACGTCGCGGTCTCGCCTGATGTTCGGGAGCGCGCCCAGCGGCAGTTGTCCGTCGCCGCCGCCTGGGCCGGCCGGTGCTGGGTGGCGGCGGCCGTCGCCGGCGACGGCGTCGCCGAGGCGACCTTCCGCATCCTCGGCGGCCGGGTGCCGCTCCAGCTCGCGCTGACCATCGACCCGGCGAACGATGAGCTCCTCGGCCTGACGGTCACGCCGGCGTAGCGGGCACGAACGGGAGGGGCGGCTGATGGGTGCGGACTGGCTGGCGGACGCGGTGTTCTACGAGATCTACCCGCAGTCGTTCGCGGACTCGGACGGCGACGGCATCGGTGACCTCCGCGGCGTCATCGACCGGCTGGATCACCTCTCCTGGCTCGGCGTCGACACGATCTGGTTCAACCCCTGCTTCGCCAGCCCCTTCGTGGACGCCGGCTACGACGTCGCCGACTACCTGCAGGTGGCGCCCCGGTACGGCACGAACGACGATCTGGTCGAGCTCGTCGAGAGGGCCGGCGAGCGCGGGATCCGGGTGCTGCTCGACCTCGTCGTCGGGCACACCTCGACCGAGCATGCCTGGTTCCAGGCGGAACTGGCGGCCGACGGCCCGCACCCGGACGGCGACCGCTATGTCTGGTGCCTCGATCCGCCCTACCGCGACACCAGCCGCGACCTGCCGGGGACGGCGGCCTGGGTGCGCTCGCCGGGGCCCCGGCCGGGCTGGTACCTGAAGAACTTCTACGACGCGCAGCCCGCGCTCAACTTCGGCTGGGCGAACCTGCCGGACGCCGAGCCGTGGCGGGACGCCGTCGATGCACCCGGCCCTCGCCGCAACCGGGAGGCGCTGCGGGAGATCCTCGCGTTCTGGTTGGACAAAGGGGTCGCCGGCTTCCGGGTCGACATGGCGTTCTCCCTGGTCAAGGACGACCCGGGGCATGTGCAGACGGTGGCGCTGTGGCGGGACCTGCGGGCCTGGTTCGACGAGTGCTACCCGGACGCCGTCCTGGTACCCGAGGGGTTGGAACCCCGCACCGGAGGGTCGTTCGCCTTCCACGCGGACTTCTTCCTGGTCATCATGGCCGCGCACTCGAGCCTGTTCGACAACCACTTCGCCGGCCGGCTGCCGTGGCACGAGGCGCGGCCACCGTTCTTCGGGGCCGAGGGGCAGGGCGACACCCGGACCTTCCTCGCCGCCTGGGAGGACGCCCGTGCCGACGATCCCGGCCGGCCGATCCTGATCGGCACCGCCGACCACGACTTCGACCGGTTGCGCTGCGGCCCTCGCGGCCCCGAACAGCTGGGCGCAGCGCTGACCTTCCTGCTCACCTGGGGCAGCGTTCCGTGCATCTACTACGGCGACGAGATCGGCATGCGGTACCTGCCGGACCTGCCGGACGTCGAGGGCGCGATCTGCAATCCGGCCTACAACCGGGCCGGCTGCCGCACCCCGATGCAGTGGGACGCGGGTCCGAACGCGGGCTTCTCCACCGCTGACCCGGAACGCCTGTACCTGCCGATCGACCCCGACCCCGGGCGTCCGACGGTAGCCGCCCAGCGAGAGGACCCGGCGTCCACGCTGAACCTCGCCCGCCGGCTGATCGCTCTGCGCAAGGCGACGCCCGCTCTCGGCGGGCGGGCGAGCATCCGCGTCGTCCACGCGGGGTATCCGTTCACCTACGTGCGCGGCGGCACCCACCTCGTCGTGGTCAACCCCCGTCGCGAGGCCGCCACGATCGAGGTGCCCGGTGCCTGCGGCGCCCGGTCGCTGCTGGCGGACGGCGTGATGCTCGCCGAGGGCGACACGTTCGAGGTGGCCGGCTTCGGCTTTGGCGTGTTCGTCCTCCCCCAGCCCTCTGACCCGCCGGCCGTGCGGGAGGCGCGGCGCATCGCCGACGAGGTGCTCTTCCCCGCGGCAGCGACGGTGGACGCCGCCGACCGCGTGCCTGCTGAGCTGTTCGAAGCGATCGCCGCAGGCGGCTTCTACGCGATCGGCGCCCCCGAGGAGTCCGGGCTGGACCTCGAGGACGACGACGCCCGGGCCGGGGTGATCGAGGCGTTCGCCGGTGGTTGCCTGTCGGCGGCGTTCGTCTGGCTGCAGCACCGTGGGGCGCTGAAGGCCGTTGCGGCGTCAGGCAACACCGAGTTACGTGAGTCGTCAGTGGCGGACCTGAGGGCCGGGCGGCTTCGGGCAGGGCTGGCCATCGGGGCGGCCACGCGAACCGGCCCCCCGATGCTGCGCGCGCGCAGGGTGGACGGAGGCTGGTCGTTGACCGGATCAGCGCCCTGGGTCACCGGCTGGGGCATGGTCGAGGTGCTGCTGATGGCCGCGCGCGACGCCGACGACCTGGTGGTGTGGGCTCTGGTGGACACCCGCTCGGCGGCGCTGCGCGCCGAGCCGCTGCCATTGCTCGCGGTGCAGGCCAGCGGCACCGTGATGCTCTCGGTGACCGATCTCGTGGTGCCCGACCGGCGGGTGGTGTCCACCCAGCCGCATGCCGACTACCTCTCCCGGGATGCGGAGTCGTTGTCCACCAACGGCTTCCTGGCTACGGGGCTCACCGCGCGGGCGATCGCGCTGATGGCTGCGGACGGCGTGGGCTCAGCCCGGGCTCCGGCTCCGGCCTCGGCTCCGGTGCCGGCCGCGCTGCTGGCCGACCAACTGGCCCAGGTGCGTGCACGCCTGCTGCGCGCGACAGCCGACGATGCGCCGTCCGCCCGGGCCGCCTCGTCGGAACTCGCCCTGCGCGCGGCAGCGGCCCTCGCCGTCCACGAGGGGTCCCGATCGGTGCTGCGGACCTCGCATGCCGCCCGGCTGATCCGGGAGGCCACGTTCCTGCTGACCTTCGGCACCCGTCCCCCGATCCGGGCCGATCTGCTGGCCCGGCTGACGAGGACCAGGGGGTGACCGGCGTGGTCGGGGCGGAACGGTCAGTGGCCTGGGGCCAGGAGCTCCGCCGGGTGCACGGTCGGCTGCGGGCTGCTCTGGCGCAGGCCAAGGACGCGATTGAGGGCGGGGAGCCGGTGCAGTCTCTGACGCACGATCTCCTGCTGTTCTGCCATGGATTCTGCGCAACGCTGACCGACCACCACCGCAGCGAGGACGCAGCACTTTTCCCGGTGATCGAGCGAGTCAGACCAGAGCTCGCGCCGGTGCTGGCCACGCTCATGCAGGACCACGCCATGATCGCCCACCTGATCGAGGACCTGGAGCGCGCGATCGCTGAGGGCGTGGCTTCCGACCAGTTGCTGCACCACCTCGACGGGATCGAGGCGATCATGGAGAGTCATTTCGGCTACGAGGAGCGTCGCCTGATCACCGTGCTGGACGCGCTGGACGACGACTCGCTCGTGACCTCCGACCTGTTCGGCACGATCGGCTGAGCGGGAGTCTGCGGATGTCACCTCGAGTCCCGACGTCCGTCTGATGCATTGCCCCGCCACTCATCCGCGCTGTCCCCCGTCCGTGGGGGTGCATCGCCCCGCCACTCATCCGCGCTGTCCCCCGTCCGTGGGGGTGCATCGCTCCGCCACTCATCCGCGCTGTCCCCCGTCCGTCGGGGTGCATCGCCCCGCCACTCATCCGCGCTGTCCCCCGTCCGTCGGATGCGTCGATCGGCGCCCGGTCGTTCGCTCATCTGACCCGGACCGGCTCGTGCGGCACCATCGCGAGCCCTCTCCCGTCGGCCCAGTTCCGTAGTTATCCACAAGGCAGTTCTCGGTCTTGATTCGCACAGGTGTTCGAATAGTATTGGTGCATGGTCGCGGAGCTGTTCGAGTCGCCGCCTGAGTCGCCGTGGTCGGTGGCCGGGCGGATCACTGCTGCGGTGGATGCGGTGGTGGCGTTGCAGGCGTGCCTGGACGTGCCGTCGTCGGTGGTGTCGGGTGCGGATGTGGCGGCGATTGAGCGGTTGGCGCGGCGGGTGGACGCCGCCCGCTTCGCTGCTCTGGCGGCGGTGGATGCCGCGGGGATCGGGGACGGCTCGGGGATGAGTGGGACGGCGGCGTGGTGGGCGAACGCGACCCAGGCCGATGGTGGCGCGGCGGCGCGGGACGTCGGCCTGGCCCGGGCCTTGGACGGTGGGCTGGCCGCGACGAGGGCGGCGCTGGCGGAGGGTGAGCTGTCGGGTGAGCACGCGAAGGTGATCGCCAAGGCCGTCCGGGATCTGCCGGCGGGGGTGACCGCCGATGAGCGGGACCAGGTCGAAGCCGACCTGGTCGCCAAGGCGAAGAAGGTCGACCCGGCGAAGCTGCGTCGGGCCGCGCGGCGGGCGTTGGATGCCCTGGACCGGTCTGAGGCCGAAGCGGACGCGCATGAAGACGCGACGCTGCGGGATGAGGAGGAGCGGGCCCGGGCGAGGGCGGCGTTCTCGATGCATGACAACGGGGACGGGACCACCAGTGGTCACTTCACCGTCCCGACGTTGGCGGCGGCGATGTTGCGGAAGATCCTGGAGCAGATGACCGCGCCCCGGCGGATGACCCCCGACGAGCGCGGTGGCGTCGACGGTAAGGCGACCGGGACGGATTGGGCGCACGCCAAGGGCCTGGCGTTCACTGAGCTCCTGGAGCGGTTGCCGACGGATCACTTGTCGGGCAAGGTCGCCGCGACGATCGTGGTCACCCTGTCCTGGGAACGGCTCCTCGCGGGGTTCGGTGCGGCGAAGGTGGACACCGGGATGGACCTCTCCGCCGGTGAGGCGCGCCGGTTGGCGTGTGGGGCGGGGATCGTGCCGGCGGTGCTCGGGACGGGGTCGTTGCCGTTGGACCTGGGACGCTCCTCCCGCCTGTTCACTGAAGCCCAGCGGGTGGCGTTGGCGACCGTGTACGACACGTGCGCGGCCGAGGGGTGTGACCGGCCGTATGCCTGGACCGAGCTACATCACGAGACACCCTGGTCACTCGGCGGGAAGACCGACCGGAAGGACGCGGTCCCGGCGTGCCAATGCCACCACGGACGATTGCATGATCCGAGATACGAACATGTGATCACCACCGACACGAACGGCAAGAAGACCATCACCTTCACCCGACGCACATGACGGGCAACCCTCCATCCATCACGTCCGCCTGGGCGCGCCTCGACCTGCGCGGCCGACGGGCAGGTCGTCGCAGTGCCGCTACTGGTCGCATGCGGCCGGGGGTCTCGCGGGTCTGGGGCAGCCCTGGCGCAAGGCCGACCGCGGGTAGGCCCCCAGTACGCTGGTCCGGTGGAGCCCCAGCAGCCCGTGCGCTACCTCAGCACCCGAAGCGACGCCGCACCCCGGCGGTTCACCGAGATCCTGTTGGAGGGACTGGCACCGGACGGCGGGCTCTACCTGCCGACGCACTACCCACGCCTGGACGCTGCGACCCTGCGGGCGTGGCGTGCTCTGAGCTACGCGGAGCTGGCCGAGCAGGTGTTGGCGCTGTTCATCGACGACATTCCTGCCGCCGACCTGCGCGAGCTGGTGGGTCGCACGTACACCGCCGAGGTGTTCGGCACCGAGGCGGTCACCCCGCTGACGGTGCTGGACCACGGGCTGTCGTTGCTCGAGCTGTCCAACGGGCCGACGCTGGCGTTCAAGGACATGGCGATGCAGTTGCTCGGCGCCCTGTTCGAGTACCAGCTCGGCCGGCGCGGAGAGCACCTGAACATCCTTGGGGCCACGTCGGGCGACACCGGCAGTGCGGCCGAGTACGCCATGCGCGGGCGGACCGGGATCGCCGTCTTCATGCTCAGCCCGCACGGGCGGATGAGCCCGTTTCAGCAGGCGCAGATGTTCACCCTGAACGACCCGAACATCCACAATCTGGCCGTCGAGGGCGTCTTCGACGACTGCCAGGACATCGTCAAGGCGGTCTCGGCAGACCTGGACTTCAAGCATCGGCTGCGGATCGGCACCGTCAACTCGATCAACTGGGCCCGGATGATGGCCCAGGTCGTCTACTACGTGGCCGGCTGGCTGCGGGCCACCGACCCGGGCGGGGCCGACGACCAGCAGGTGAGCTTCGCCGTCCCCTCGGGCAACTTCGGCAACATCTGCGCCGGTCACGTGGCCCGGATGATGGGCCTGCCGATCCGCCGGCTCGTGCTGGCCACCAACGAGAACAACGTGCTGGAGGAGTTCTTCCGCACGGGCACCTACCGGGTACGCGCGGCCGCCGACACGCACGAGACCTCGAGCCCGTCGATGGACATCTCCAAGGCGTCGAACGTCGAGCGATTCGTCTTCGACCTGCTGCAACGCGACGCCGAACGCACCCGACACCTGTTCGCCGACCTGGTGCCGTCGTGCGGCGGCTTCACCTTGAGCGACGCCGAGCGCGCCCGAATGACGGACTTCGGCTTCGTCGCGGGGGTGAGCACGCACGCCGACCGGCTGGCCACGATCGCCGCGGTGCACACCGCGACCGGGCGACTGATCGACACCCACACGGCGGACGGCGTGCACGTGGCTCGACCCTTCGTCGAGGACGGCGTGCCCATGGTCGTGCTGGAGACCGCCCAGCCGGTGAAGTTCGCCGACGTGGTCGAGCAGGCGACGGGCCTGCGCCCGCCGCTGCCACCTTCGGTGGCCGGGTTCGAGTCCCTGCCGCGCCGCTTCGAGGCGATGCCCGCCGACACCGAGCAGATCAAGGCCTACCTGGAGAAGCACGCCCTCAGCTGAACCACCCGCTGCAGGGCAGAGGGTCAGACGGCAGGGCTGTGCACACTCACCGAGTCGATCAGGTAGCTGGCCGGAAACGCGGTGGCGGCGTCCGGGCTGCCCGGCCAGCGCCCGCCGACGGCGAGGTTGAGCCGCAGATACATCGGGCGGCTGAACGCCGAGTTGAGCCACGGCGTGGTGGCCGTCGTCCGGGTCTGGGTGAGCCGGCCGTCCACGAACCACTGGACCTGGCCCGGGTCCCACTCGACCGCGTAGGTGTGGAAGGCCGCGCTCGGGGTGCTGGTGAGCGGGAAGGTGGCCACCCCCTTCTGCATCGGGTAGGTCGGCACGTAGTCGTAGTGCAGGCTCTGATGCACCCGGGTGTGCTCGACGCCGCCGGCTCCGCTGCCCACGGCCTCCATGATGTCCAGCTCACCGATGCCACCGTCGACCGGACGCATCCAGAACGCCGGCCACAGGCCCTTCGAGACCCCTTGCGCGGTGGGCAGTTTGGCGCGCACGGCAAAGCGGCCGTAGGTGAAGGCCTTCTTGCCCTTGGTCTGCAGGAACGCGGAGGAGTACTCCCGCCCACCGGGGAACCGTGCGTCGGCGCCGCCGCAGGTCAACGGTGCAGCCTCGCGCCGGGCGGTGAGCGCCAGCGCACCGCCCCCGACCGTGAGGTTGTCGGGCCGCTCGGTCAGGCAGGCCAGCTCGAGATTGCCGTCGCCGAAGGTGGAGTCGTCGAGCGCCGTCCAGGCGCCGGTGTTCAGCGTGGTGCCCGAGAAGTCGTCAGTCCAGGAAGGTGTGCGGGAGCGGAAGCTGACGTCGTCGACATCCACCGCGGCGGCAGCAGGCAGGGCAGCTGCCAGCACGTTCAGGTCCAGGCTCGCCCCGGCGGTGGTGGCAACGTAGTTGACGCCGATCAGGGTCCACCCAGTGCCGACGGTCGCTGTGGAGACGACCTCGCCCCGCTTGGTCGTCGCCCATTCCTGCAGCCGGATGGTCACCGGGGTGGCGACGGTTGCCCGCACCCAGGCGGTGGCCGTATAGCTGGCGCCTGCAACAGTGCGGGAGACCGTGTTGCGCGTGTCGTTGAGGATCACCGGGTAGCGCGAGGTCGCGGTGTGGGTGAGCCGGGCGCCCGTTCCGCGCCGTCCGGGACCGTTGGTCAGGGCGCCGCGCGTGGTCGACTCGAACCAGCCGGTGGTGCCGTCGAAGGTGGGGTTGACCAGCGTGTGCAACGGGGCCGCGGCGGCCGGGCCGGCGGCGGTCAGCGACAACGTGACGGCGCCCAGGGGCGCCGCGAGGGCGATCGTCAGCAAGGCTGCGGCACGACGCAGTGGCGTCGTCCGTCGGACCATGACTGAGCACCTCGATCAGCGGGGGACGGCCGCGGGGCCGCGGCAACTACTCCACGCTATCGAGCGCTTACTGTATGTGTCGATAGGCTCACAGAGTGGCGCCGGCCGCTGGCACCGGCTCGAAGGGGCTGCCTCAAGCAGGCTGCTGCAACGCCGTGCCGATGGCGGCGGTGTGGGCCGGGGTCGAGCCGCAGCAGGCGCCGATCAGGTCGACCCCGAGGTCACGCAGCCGGACGGCGTGGGCCGCCAGCTGCGTCGGGTCGGCGTCGTAGACGAAGCGGTCTCCGCGCAGCTGGGGCAGGCCGGCATTGGACTGTGCGAGCAGCCGCAGCCCCGAGGCGCCGGCCTCGCTCCTGGCCTGCGCCATCTCGGCCATGATCTGTTCCATCTCCCCCGGCCCGCGGCCGCAGTTCGCCCCGACGGCGTCCAGCCCGAGCTCAACTGCCGCGGCCACCGCGGCACCGGGTCGGACGCCCATCATCGTGCGCAGGTTGGTGTCGAAACTCATGGTCGCGATCACGGGCAGGCCTGGGGCCTGCTCGTGGGCGGCCCGGACGGCGGCCCGCAGCTCGGTCAGGTCACTCAGAGTCTCGATCAGCACCAGGTCGATGCCACCCTCGACGAGGGCGGCGACCTGCTCGGTGAACAGTCCGACCGCGGCGTCCTCGGTCAGCTCGCCGAGCGGTTCGAGCAGCTCGCCGGTCGGCCCGAGCCCGCCGGCCACGAGAACCCGCCGCCCGGAGGCCGCCTCCTCGTCCGCCACCTGGCGCGCCAGCCGGGCCGCCGCCAGGTTCAGCTCGTGCAGGCGATCACCCAGGCCGTGCATGTCCAGCCGGGGCCGGGTGCCGCCGAAGGTGTTGGTGGTCAGCACGTCTGCGCCCGCAGCGGCGTACTCGCGATGGGCGGCCAGGATCACCTCCGGCCGCTCCACGTTCCACAGCTCCCCAGGGGCGCCGCCCTCCAACCCCCGCTCCTGGAGCAGGGTGCCCATCCCGCCGTCGACGACGGCGGTCTGCGGCAGGGCGAGGTCGGTCGTCATGAAGCACTCCGTGGATCGGGGGAATGCCACGATAGTCGCCTCGCCCCGGCAGCCATGACACGGTGGGGCCTCACGGGCGCGCAACCTCTTCGACGAACCTCAGGAGTCCTTCATGGGCTGGAAGCCCACGCAGATCGGCTATCTCGGCGGACGGCGAGCCATCGTCACCGGGGCGAATTCGGGCATCGGAGCTGTGCAGGCCCGGGTACTCGCCAACCACGGCGCCCACGTCGTGCTGGCCGTGCGCAACGTCGAGGCGGGGCGAGCGCTCGCCGCCACGATCGACGGCGACACCTCCGTGGCGCAGCTGGACCTCGCCTCCCAGGAGTCGGTGCGCCGCTTCGCCGAGACGGTGGAGGCGCCGGTCGACCTATTGCTGAACAACGCCGGAGTGATGGCGCCGCCGAAGCGCCGGACCACCGTGGACGGGCACGAACTGCAGTTCGGCACCAACCACCTCGGGCACTTCACGCTCACGGCCCTGCTGCTGCCGGTCCTCCTGGCAGCGCCGGCTCCTCGCGTGACCACGGTCTCCTCCATCGCCCATCACAACGGGAGCGATCAGGTGGTGGAGGCGAATCCGACTGCCGGCTATACCCCGAACACCTCCTACGGGCAGTCCAAGCTGGCGAACCTGCTGTTCGCGCTGGAGCTTCACCGTCGGGCCTCGGCCGCGGGGTCGACCCTGACCTCGACGGCGGCACACCCCGGCGTCGCGGTCACCAACCTGGTCTCCAGCCCGGACGGCATGGGCGCCAACCGTTTCGTGCGCACCCTCGCCCCGGCCCTGATGCGGTTCGTGCTGCCGGGGGCGGAGGGCGGTGCGGAGGCGATCCTGTACGCCGCCACGGAGGCCGAGCCGGGCAGTTACTCGGGGCCACAGGGGTTCCGCGAGGTGCGTGGGCCGGTGGGCCCGGCGAAGCTCAGCCGCTGGGCGGCCGACGCCGATCTGGCACGGCGGCTGTGGGAGCGCAGCGAGGAACTGACCGGGCTGGCGTTCGCGCTCTGAGACCACCGTCTCAGGTGGTGAAGTCACCACGACCTCGGGGCACGACGCCAGCGCAGCAGGGCGACTCCGGCCGGCACCAGCAACGCCAGGAGGAGCGCCGCCAGGACACGCGGTGACTCGACCTGGACGCCGGCGAAGAAGGCTCCGAGCCCCCACAACACCACGCCACTAGCCGCAAATCGCTCAGGCCTCCCGACGAGCCGTCGCACCCCGTGTGAGGGCTCACCGCCGACGATCAGCAACGGGAAGCCCTCGACCCCGCGCACCAGTACACCGTCCTCGGGCGGCACAAGGGCTTCGGTCGTGCCGCAGACCCACACATCGGTGTCCACGGGCACCACGGTCTCCACGATGCGCCAGCTTGCCCCACGGCCTGCCAGATTCGTCAGGGGGACGTCGCCCGGCACGCCGTCGTCGTGCGTCGTCCTGCTGCGCGGGCTCAACTCCCGCACGTCCACCTCTGGACCGCGCTCCAGCTGATCCCGGGTGAGCGAGCCGAGGGCTACCGGATCCAGAGTCGTGGACCGGGCATCCCCACGGGCACCCCTCGGGTCCACCCGAGTCCGGATCGTGGCATCGTCGACGACGAAGGGATCAGCCGAGGATGCACCGGCGCGCTCGACCCAGGCGCCGGTGATCGCGCCCTTCTTGTTCTGCAGCGACCACGACCACCAGGCGCACTCCTGCCGGGAGACCGGAGCCCGCAACGGTTCGCTCCCGGCCCTGCACACGCCGGTGACACTGACTCGCTGACCGGCCGGGGTCCCGGCGACGAGGCGGGAAGCTCTCCGCCGCTCGAGGACGTCATCGAACATCCGCACGCTTGCCCAGAGATGCAGGCCACCGAGCAGCAGCAGAGCAAAGATGACGACGACTTCGCCCATGCCTACGTCTCCCCCGAGGGCAACCGATACGGACCCGACTGACTGTGGCACAGGAGGAGGCTGTCCGCCCGGCCGATCAGGCGTAATCCGCAATGACCCGGCGCTGGGCACCGTCGAGGGTGACCGGGAGACCGTGCGGCACGATCCACTGCGGCCGGGTATGCCCGAACGGAATGCCGACACAGACCACCGCGTCCGGGTTGTAGCGAGCGATCACCTCGACCGCGACGTCTCGCTGAGCCTGCCGCCGCCGGTCCCGTTCGGCAGCCTCGGGACGGGTGTCACGATCGGACACCGGTGGGCGGGCGACCAGCACACCGTCGACCGCGGCCAGGAGACCACGCTCCCCCAGCGACCGCAGGATCCAGCCGACCTCGTTCGCCGGGATCAGCTCTTCCGAGGTCTCGATCAGGAGCACCCCGCCGGCCAGGTCGTCGGGCGGCCCCGTGAAGCGACCTGCGGTGAGGATCCACTGCAGCACCTCGATGCAGCCGCCCCAGGTGCGCCCGGCCACGACGCGCGCGGGCCCGTGCCAGGTCCACGGCGGGGTCGGCTCACGCTCACCGAACTCGGTCAGCGCCCGCGCGTCGTTCCAGTCGAGCCCCACGTCCTCGGACTCCCCGGGGTCGGTGAGCTCGAGCCGCTCACCGGTCAGCAGAGCCGCACGCAACGATCGGGCGTGCACCTCGTCCACACGCGGCCCGGGGCCCAGGTGGACCTGGCTGGAGCCGCCGTAGAAGCTGGCGATCCCGTGGTGCCACAGCCAGTGGTGCAGGTTGGTGTTGTCGCTGTAGCCGAGGAACGGCTTCGGGTCCCGGCGAGCTGCGGAAGCGTCCAGATGAGGGATGACGGTGATCTGGTCCTCGCCGCCGATCGTGGCCAGGATCGCCCGGACCGACGGATCGCTGAACGCCGCGTTGAGGTCGGCCGCCCGGTCGGCCGGCGAGGCACCGAGCCGGCGGGTGGTCGGGTACTCCCGAGGCACCAGGCCGGTGACCTCGGCGAGCCGGCGCATGGCCTGCTCGTGCACGGCCGGGAACATCCCGGGTGCGGCGAACGACGGTGACAGCACCGCGATCGTGTCGCCGGGGCGCGCCTTGGGAGGCGAGACCAGTTCTCGGTCCATCGGTGCCCCCTTTGTCGTCCTGCGCCAGTCCGGCTCGGTTCCGCGGGAACCGTACTCCGGTAGGTCGTGGTGAGTTCACCACCGTCTCAGGTGGTGAACTCACCACGATCTCGCTTGCTCTCCAGCCCGCCGGGCCTCTGGCTATGGTCCTGGTGTGACGACCCCGCAGCAGCACGTCGCGCTCTCCGTGCGGGCCGTGGCCGCCACGGACGAGCTCGGTGCCCGGCATCGAGAGCAGGCGCTCGAGTGGCTGGCGTCGACGGAGGACATCTATCGCCGGGTCAGGCCCGCGACGCCGCCGACGCACCTCGTGGCGTACTTCCTCCTGGTAGACCGGCGGGCCGACCGCGTGCTGCTCTGCGACCACCGGCTGGCCGGGCTGTGGCTACCCACCGGCGGGCACGTCGAGCCCGGGGAGGACCCGGTAGACACCGTCCGGCGCGAGGCGATGGAGGAGCTCGGGGTGAGCCCGGCGTTCGACGCCCTCACCGGTGCTGAACCGTTCTTCCTCACCGTCACGCCGACCGTCGGCGACGCCGTGAGCCGCCATGTCGATGTCAGCCTGTGGTTCGCGCTCGAAGCCCGGGTCGGGGCAGCGCTGCGGCCGGACGCGGCGGAGTTCGCCGGTGTCCGGTGGTGGAGCCGTCGAGAGGTCGAGGACGCCGACCCCAGCCTCCTCGAGCCACACCTGATGCGGGCCCTGGACGCCCTCGCGTTGTGCGGCTCCTCCGACTCCGGGTGAGTTCACCACCGTCTGCGGTCGTGAAGTCACCACAACTGCGCTCGCGCTCATCGCGAAGGTCGGTCAGGTGGGCAGGCCGGTGGGCAGTCCGTCGATGCTCACTCTGTTCTTCTCCTGCTGGTAGGCGCGCAAACCCTCCGGACCCTTCTTGGCCGCCCAGCTCTCCAGCACGTCTCGCTGCTCGACGAAGTCGTAGAAGGGAACGGCGTAGCCGCACGAGGTCTGCACCGTCTCGACCTCGAGAACGAGGATGTTGCGAGCGCCGGGGATCGGTGGGAACAGGGCGAGCAGCTCGGCCCACTCGGCGTCGGTCTCGTGCAGCGCTCGCGCGGTTCCGTAGAGGCGCAGGATCATCGGCTGCCGCTCGAACGAGCAGAACATCAGAGTCATCCGCGGGGTTTCGAGCAGGTGCGCGGCGGTCTCGTTGCCGCTGCCGGTGGCGTTGAGCCAGACCACTCGATGCGGCGAGAGCACCCGCAGCGTGTCCATGCCCTTGGGCGAGACGTTGACCCGGCCCTCGCGCGCCGCCGTGGCCACGAAGAACATCTGCTGGGCCTCGATGAACTCCCGCAGCCTGTCGCTGATCTCGGTGAACTGCTGTCCCACAGGACCTCCGCCCCCTCCGCGATGTCGGTCTGTCAGGGTGGCACAGGCAGGAGACCGGTGCGCTAGCCTGCGCGTCGTGTCCGAGGGGTTCCGCGACAGGCTCGCCGGACTGCTCCGCGCCAGGTACCCCCTGCTCTTCGTGGAGTCGTTCGAGGAGCAGCGCGTGCTCGCGGAGATCCGGGCGGTCGCGGCCGACCCAGCCCGGGTGCGGACGCCGCGGGGAGTCGCCACGTGGTCCCTGACCCAGGGCCTCACCCTGCCGGACGGCTCACGGCGACCGGACACCACCGACCCGTCGCGCGCCATCGAGGCTGCCCTGAACGCCTCCTCGCCGACGGTGTTCGTGTTCCACGACCTCCATCATGTGCTCGGCCATGCCGGGCGGCCACCGGACCCGCGCGTCGTCAGACTGCTGCGCGACGCGGCCCAGTCGTTTCAGAACGGCCCCCTCGCCAAGGTGATCATTCTCGTCTCGCCAGTCCTCGCGGTGCCCGCGGAGCTGGACAAGGAGATCACACTGCTGGACTTCGCCCTGCCCGCGGCGGCTGAGATCCGGGACCTGCTCCTCGGGCTGATCGCTGCCAACTCGGCGTCCGGGCGCATCACGATGGACCTCGACGACGGCGGCCTCGAGCGGCTGGTCGGAGCCGCGACCGGGCTCACCCGGCACGAGGCCGAGAACGCCTTCGCCCGAGCCATGGCCGACGGGGCCCTGGCCGAGGAGGACGTCCGGCTCGTCCTGGAGGAGAAGCGGCAGATCATCCGCAAGTCAGGCCTGCTCGAGTTTCTGCACAGTGAGGTCACCCTGGCCGACGTCGGCGGCCTGGACAACCTGAAGCGCTGGCTGAGCCGGCGCAACGGGGCCTGGCTGGAGGAGGCCGCCCAGTACGGCCTGCCGGCGCCGAAGGGCCTACTGGTGACGGGCGTCCCCGGCTGCGGGAAGTCCCTCACCGCCAAGGCCGCCGCCGCGGCCTGGGGGGTGCCGCTGTTGCGGCTGGACGTCGGCCGCGTCTTCGCCGGACTGGTCGGATCCAGTGAGCAGAACATGCGCTCGGCCATCCGCACGGCCGAGGCCGTGGCCCCGTGCGTCCTGTGGATCGACGAGATCGAGAAGGGCTTCGGTAGCGGCAGTTCCGGGGACGGCGGCACCTCGGCACGGGTGTTCGGCACCTTGCTCACCTGGCTGCAGGAGAAGGCTGCGCCCGTGTTCGTCATGGCCACCGCCAACGCCATCGACCGGCTTCCCGCCGAGTTCCTGCGCAAGGGCCGCTTCGATGAGATCTTCTTCGTGGACCTCCCCAACCGGGCGGAGCGCAAGACCATCTGGTCGCTGCATCTGACGGCGCGGCTGCGCAACCCGGCGGTGGGCGCAGCACTCGCGATCGACGACCCCCTGCTCGCGGCGCTGGCGGATGCCACCGAGGGCTACTCCGGTGCCGAGATCGAGCAGGCCGTGGTCAACGGCATGTTCGAGGCCTTCGCCGAACGCCGTCCGCTGCGCCGCGACGACCTGCTCCAGGCCGCCGGCGCCATGGTGCCGCTGAGCCTGGTGCACTTCGAGCAGATCGAGGCGGTCAGGGCCTGGGCGAACCTGCGCGCCGTCCGGGCGACCGCCCCGCACGACCTCGACGGGGTGTCGCTCGAGGCACTGGATGGCCCGATCATGCCGGACGCCGAGGATGGCACCGGCTACGGTGATCGCTGAGCACGTTCGGGGAAGGCCTTCGGGGAGGACGGTTCCGATGAGCATCAGCCTGCTTCTGGTTCCACTCGCGATCGCTGCGGTGTCGGCCTGGGAGGTCTCTCGGGGTGAGCAGCCGGGGACCGGCGTCCAGGTCTGTCGGGTGACCACGCGGATGAAGGACATCGCCATCCTGAGACAGGCGCTCGCCGACACGGGCGCCGTTGTGCACGGTGACGACCAGGGGCTGGCAGCCCGGTGGAACGACGTCGAGGCGCGGTTCACGCGGGGCGCCGACGGCATCTGGTCGGCCCACTTCTCGGGCCGGATCGACGAGGGTCGAGCAGTGGAGCTCGTCCAGGCAGTGGACCGCGCCTACGGACGGGGAGTGCAGGCCGCCGTCGTCGAGAAGCTCAAGCAGCGCTCGACGTCCGCGGGGATGCGGCTGGAGTCCGAGACGCGCGCGGAGGACCAGTCGGTGACGCTGGTGCTGGCGCTGGTCCGGGAGGGGACGGCGTGAGCGAGACCGAGCAGATCGTCGTCACCGTGCGTCCCGACGGCACCGTCGTCGCGGCGACCCGAGGCGTCGTGGGTGAACGGTGCCTGGACTACGTCGCCGTGCTCGAACAACTGCTGGATGCCGAGACGACGACGAGCGAGTACACCGAGGACAGGTGGCGCAGCACGGTGACCACTGACGTGGTGGCTGAGCAGACGGTCGGCGAGCAGCCCGGGCAGCAGGAGCTCTGACCCGCCGTGTCCGGTACCGAGAGCCCCGATGAGCGGCTGACCAGCGGCGGCTGGAGGTTGATCAACAGCTGGTGGGTGCTGCTGCCGCTGCTCAGCCTTGGGCTGTTGGCCTGGGCGGGCTTCCTGTACGTCGGGGTCAGCGCGAGACGGCGCGGCTGGTGGATCTGGGCCGGCGTGTACGCCGCCACCATGATCGCCGGTGTGGTGGTCATGCCCGGCGACACCACTCAGGGATGGAAGGCCGACCTCGGGACGAGCCTGATCGTCGGTACCTGGGTGGTCGCCACCGTGCACGCCCTCGTCCTGAACCGGGCCTGGCTGCGTCACCGGGCATCCGCGCGGCCCTGGTACACCGAGGCTGGGCCGGCGCCGGCCGGGTGGATGGCGCCTGGGTCGCCGATGGCGCCACCGCCCCCACCCCCGCCACCCCCTTCCCCGGCATCGTCATTGCCTGGACTGCTGGCCGAAGGGGTTGAGCCCCAACGGTTCTACTCCGAGCCGCCGTACACTCCACTCGTCGTTGACCTCAACACGGCCTCAGCGAACGACCTCACCGCACTGCCGGGGCTGACCCCGGCCCGGGCGCAACAGATCATGCAGGCGCGGCAGCAGCGGGGCGGCTTCGTGGGGCTCGACGACTTCGCGACCGCGGCTGCGCTGGCCCCGCACGAACTGGCCGCGATCCGCGAACTGGTGCGTTTCTCTCCGTTCGTCCCCCCGGCCGCCGGGCCGTCGGGCCGGATCCTGGATGTCTGACCGGAGGGTGCCCGGCCCGACCGGAACCCTCCCCGTCGCCGACCCGGCGACCCTGCGACTGGACCGCGTCGTGGACAGCACCGACGCCGAGGGTCCGGGCCGGCGCACCGCGGTCTGGGTGCAGGGTTGCACCGTGCGCTGCCCGGGGTGCTTCAACCCGCACCTGTGGGCGGTCAACGGTGGGCAGTCGTCCACGCCCGCCGACCTGGCTCGTCGGGTGCTCGGGAACGACACCCAGGGGGTCACCCTGCTCGGCGGCGAGCCCTTCGACCAGGCCGCACCGCTCGCCGTCCTCGCCGCCGCGGTCCGGGCCGCGGGCCGGTCGGTGATGACGTTCACCGGCTACACCCTGGAGGTGCTGCAGGCCGCCGCAGAACGCCGTCCCGATGTGGGCGACCTGCTGGCCGCCACGGATCTGCTCGTCGACGGTCCCTACCTGCAGGGGCACCCCGACACCACCAGGCCATGGCTGGGCTCGACGAACCAGGGTGTGCACTTCTTGACCTCGCGCTACCGCCATCTGGCGGATCACCTCCCGGCGCAGGTCGATCGGGTCGAGATCCGGGTCCTCGCCGACGGCCGGGTCGCGGTCAACGGCTGGGCCACGCGTGGGGATCTCGACGATCTGCTGACCGGACTCTGACTCCCTCCGGCACTCCGCCCGGCTACGGTCACGGGGTGGACTGGGTGGGCGAGGTGCGGGAGCGGGTGGCTCCGGTGGCCGACGCCGGCGCGGCGTTGAGCACGCGTGAACTGGCCCTGGCCGTGGCTGTCGCGATGGCGCTGGTCGTAGCGCAGCCCTTGTGGCGCATGTCCAGGGTCGCGGTGACCCTGGTGCACGAGCTGGGTCACGCGCTCGTCGGGATGGCCGTCGGCCGGCGGTTCACCGGCTTCGTGGTGCGCGGCGACATGTCCGGGCACGCGGTCACCTCCGGACCGGCCCGCGGCCCCGGTCTGGCGCTGACCACCTGGGCGGGCTATCCGGCGCCGGCGTTGGTCGGGGCCGGCGTGATCTGGCTGGCGGTGCGCGGCTGGTCGGCACCAGCGGTGACCGTGGCGCTGGCCGTCGTCCTGCTGGCCGTGGTGCGGATCCGGTCGGTGTTCACGGCGGTGGTGGTGGCCGCCGCACTCGCCGGACTGGCCGCGGTGTGGTGGTGGCGCCGGGACGACGTGCAGCAGCAGGTGCTGATCGCCGCCGGACTGGTGCTCGTGGTCGGGGCGTGGCGGCATGTCCTGGCCGTGATCGGCCGCGGGTCACGCGGCGACGACCCGGCCGTCCTGGCCCAGTTGACCCACCTGCCCGTGCTGGTGTGGAACGCCTCGTTCCTCGCCGTGGCGGCCGGGGCGAGCTGGGTGGTCGTCGAGCAACTGATGGGTGGTTGAACCGCTGCCGGCCCGAGACCGCCGATCGCTCAGGCCGCTCAGGCCGGTCGCTCAGGAGGAGATGACTGCTGCGGTCGTCGCCGCCACCGACGCCGCGATCACCGCGGCCTGGATCTGCTGCACGGCCTCGCGCACTGCTGCACCGGCCCAGTCGCCCGCGGCGATCTGCTTGCCCCGGTGTTGCAGCGCCTTCTTGTTCTCGCCGGGGAAGATCTTGGGCAACCCGTCGACGGCACTGAGCAACGACACCAGCGGCCGCCGTCCGGACATCGGGCGTCTCCTCCTGCACGACCACTGCGCGCACCCGAGCGAACAGCTCGTCCTCGGCGTCGTGCCGCCGGCCCTGCGGCCAGCGGGTGATGGGGATGAACCCCAGCACCTTGCCCTTCTCCTCGTTCAGCAGCCCGGCCTCGGCCAGGTCGTTCAGCAGGCTCTGGCGCAGAGTGGAGGCGGCGGTCGAGCGCCAGCCCGAGGAGACCGCTCGGGCGACGGCGTCCTTCGGTTTCCGGCCGTCCATCGCAGCGATCACCGTGGCCAGGCGGTGGTCCGAGGGCAGGCGTCCCGTGGCGATCAGCCGACCCTTCTTCGCCTGGGGCTCGTCGCCGACGGTCAGCCGCAGCGCGCCGTCCAGGGTCAGCTCCACGAGGGCCGCACCGGCCAGGGCGGCGTTCAGGGCGTTGCCGTCGACCATCGACTTCCCCCGCTCGTCGTGCAGCAGGAGCAGCAGGACCTCTTCCGGCAGGGTGAGCGCCATGTGATCGACACTACGAGCCCGGCCGGGTCGGCACCACTCACGACTCATGATCATCGCTTGTCATGGCTCTTCACCCCGCCGACTGGGGGCAGAGCCATGACAGACAGCGATCACCCGGCGGTGGTGTGAACACGCCGCACGCGCTGCCGTCGGTCGGGCAGCGCGGGCGGGGTGCGGTGCGGTGGAATGGGCGCATGACGCAGAAGATGGGCCTCCGCGAGTACATCGACCAGCTGCGCGCCGAGGGCTACAGGGTCCAGGGCAGCAAGGGTGAGGATCCGACCCTGATCGCCCCCGACGGGCGGGCGGTGGAGACCTGGCGCGAGGACTATCCCTACGACGAGTTGCTGGACCGCGAGATCTACGAGGAGGACAAGTACCGGCTGCAGACCCAGCTCCTGCAGTTCCAGTACTGGACACAGGACGTCGGTGCCAAGCACGTGCTCGTCTTCGAGGGCCGGGACGCCGCGGGCAAGGGCGGCACGATCAAGCGGTTCATGGAGCACCTCAATCCCCGGGCAGCGCGCGTGGTGGCGCTGACCAAGCCGACCTCGAGCGAGGCCGGCCAGTGGTACTTCCAGCGCTACATCCAGCACCTGCCGACGGCCGGCGAGATCGTGCTGTTCGACCGGTCCTGGTACAACCGGGCCGGGGTCGAGCGGGTGATGGGGTTCTGCACCGACGAGCAGTACGCGACCTTCATGCGCCAGGCCCCGGCCTTCGAGCGGATGCTGGTCGAGTCCGGGACGACGGTCACCAAGCTGTGGTTCTCGGTGACCCAGCAGGAGCAGCGCACCCGCTTCGCCATCCGGCAGATCGACCCGGTGCGACGGTGGAAGCTGTCGCCGATGGATCTGGAGAGCCTCGACCGCTGGGAGGACTACACGGCGGCCAAGCAGGCGATGTTCGACCACACCGACAAGAAGCATGCGCCGTGGCTGACCATCAAGAGCAACGACAAGAAGCGCGGCCGGCTGAACGCGATCCGGGCCTTCCTGGACCAGTTCGACTACGAGGGCAAGGACCCGACCATCGTGCACGCGCCCGACCCGAAGATCGCCGCACGCGCGAAGCACACCATCGGCGACTGACGCCCCGGCCGCCCGTCGCCCGCCCACAACCACCCGGACCGGCCCAACCGACGACCCAGAGTATGGCGAGATTCCGGAGACGGGCCTTACGCGAGGATTCGCTTACCACAGGGCCTGGCTGGTGACCCGATCTGGGGTGAACGGGACCGGGCGCCTGCGCGCCGCTGAGATCGAGGCGTGCCGACGACAGATCGGCGACGGACTGCCTAAGGATGGTGGCACCTGATGCCCACGCTTCAGACCCCTCACGCCTCTCGAACCCTGAACCCCCGAGTCTCGCTGCGGCAGCGGCGGCGGCAGCGGCGGCGCGGAACCCGACTGTTCGCTGCTCTGGGGCTGGCGGCGA
Organism: uncultured Actinomycetota bacterium; assembly: GCA_963710915.1. Classification (GTDB taxonomy): domain Bacteria; phylum Actinomycetota; class Actinomycetes; order Actinomycetales; family Kineosporiaceae; genus JADJPO01. The sequence continues at coordinate 327,934 of CAVQCD010000005.1, forward strand.
CCGGGCTTCTCGTGCCGGCGTCGTTGGCGCCGGCCAGCGCGAATGCCGACAGCTGTACCTACATCTCGATTCCCTACGACTATGTCTGCGGTTCCATCACCGGTAGCGGCCTGAACGTTCGCAGTGCGACCGTGAGTCGCGGGAAGTTCCCCGGCGGCAGCATCAAGGACTATCGCGCTGAAGCCAGGTTCACCTACCCCAACGGTTCCAGCACGACCATCATCAGCAGCACGCACTACGGCAAGTCGTACGTGCGTGCCTCGCGCACCATCAATGTCAATCTGACGTTCCCCCAAGGGACGCGCGCCTGCCTGTCGTTCTTCGAGTCGGGCAGCCTGCAGGACACTGTCTGCTTCACGATCAAGAAGTAGACCAGCCCGACGGGCTGTCACGCCCGTTGCGTGGGGGCAGTGCGGCGGCGTGTCGATCGGCCCTCGGCACGCCGCCGTCAGCCGGCGCGAGAGCCGTCTCCACGCTCGAGACCGAGGGTGGAGAGCAGATCCTCGTGCAGCTCGATCCATACCGTGTGGCAGGAGTCGATCCCGGTCTGGTCGACCCAGGCCCGGTTGCCGTGCAGCACACGCTCGAGGGCGGCGGTGAAACGCTCGGCGTAGCCGTCGAAGCGTTGCAGCGCGCCAGTGAGCTGATCGCAGACCTGGCGCAGCCGAGGTGCGGCGCGCTCCAGATCGTCCAGCACGCGGTCGTCCCACCGATGGTCGGTGTGGTCGTTGGCCGCCATGGGATCCCACGGCTCCGGACGGATCTGCCACCGGGTGAGCGTTGCCAGGAACCGGCCGTTGAGGTGTGCGAAGACATCGTTGGCGGCCTCGACCGTCGCGCGCACCCCCGTATGCTCCAGCTCGGCGTTCAGCCGACGGCCGTCCTCGACCCGCCCCCTGTCGGTGAGCGCCCACCCCGAGAGGTCGGCGAACGACACCCGCTGAACGTGACCGGATGCCTCCTCGTCCAGCAGAAGCTCCTCGACCACCGGCACCGCGAGCCCGAACCGCGCGGCCACCGCCGGCGCATCCGTCATGCCCTTGACCCGGACCCCGTGCAGCACCAGCAGTTCGGGCTCGGAAGCGTGCGGCACGACGCCTCAGTTGGCCATGTCGACGAAGCGCGAGTAGTGACCCTGGAAGGCGACGGTGATCGTGTCGGTCGGGCCGTTGCGGTGCTTGGCGACGATGAAGTCCGCCTCGCCCGCACGCGGAGACTCCTTCTCGTACATGTCTTCCCGGTGCAGCAGGATCACCATGTCGGCATCCTGCTCGATGCTGCCCGACTCGCGAAGGTCGCTGATCATCGGCTTCTTGTCGGTGCGTTGCTCCGGGCCACGGTTCAGCTGGCTGATCGCGATCACCGGCACTTCGAGTTCCTTGGCCAGCAGCTTCAGTGCGCGGGAGAACTCCGAGACCTCCTGCTGGCGGCTCTCCACCTTCTTGCCCGAGGTCATCAGCTGCAGATAGTCGATCACCACCAGCTTCAAGCCGTGCCGCTGCTTGAGCCGGCGGCACTTGGCCCGGATCTCCATCAGGGTCATGTTGGGCGAGTCGTCGATGAAGAACGGCGCGTTGTTGACCTCACCCATGGTTCGGGCCAGGCGGGTCCAGTCCTCCTCGCGCATCGTGCCTTTGCGCATGTTCTGCAACGGGATCCGCGCCTCGGCGGAGAGCAGGCGCATCGTGATCTCGGTACGGCTCATCTCCAGACTGAAGATCACCGAGGCCATGTTGTGGTGAATGGATGCACTACGACAGATGTCCAGTCCCACCGTCGACTTCCCGACGGCCGGTCTCGCCGCGATGACGATCATCTGGCCCGGGTGCAGACCGTTGGTCAGCCGGTCGAGATCGGCGAAACCGGTTGGCACACCGATCATTCCGTCGCCACGATGGCTGGAGGCCTCGATCTCGTCGATCGTCGCCTCGATGGTCTCACCGATCGGCACATAGTCCTCGGACTGGCGGCCCTCGGTGACGGCGTACACCTCGGCCTGGGCCGCGTTGACCAGATCGTCGACGTCACCGCCGTCGGTCGCGTAGCCCAGTTGAACGATCTTGGTGCCGGCCTGCACCAGCCGGCGCAGCACCGCCCGCTCGTGCACGATCCGCGCGTAGTACCCCGCGTTCGCCGCGGTCGGCACCGAGGACAGCAGCGTGTGCAGGTACGCCGCGCCGCCGATCCGGCCCAGCTCGCCGCGCTTGGTGAGCTCGGCGGAGACGGTGACCGCGTCGGCCGGCTCGCCGCGCCCGTACAGGTCGATGATCGAGTCGTAGACCAGCTCGTGCGCGGGCCGGTAGAAGTCGGCGCCACGGAGCACCTCGACGACGTCCGCGATCGCATCCTTGGACAGCAACATGCCGCCCAGCACGCTCTGCTCAGCCGCGACGTCCTGCGGCGGGGTGCGGCCGAAGTCCTCACTGGGGACCTCGCCGCGGGGCAGCTCGAGATCAGCGAGCGACACGGCAGGGCCCTCCTCGAGATCGCATGCGAACGGTGGGGTAGTACATGCGACAGGTGTACCCGGGGGGTCTGACAAGTGCCGCGTGCTGCCCTGCGGGTGCGAACCTAGGGGGCTTCGGGAGGGCCTGCAAACCGGGGTTGTGGGTGGTCTGGCAGAGTCTGTGGACGAGGAGTGGACGACCCGCCGCTCCAGGTCCACAGGCTGTGGACAACCCTGGGGACAAACTTTGGGACCCGTGTCACTCGCACCCTTCTGACCTGCGAAAACAGGATCCACCGAGTGTGGAGGAGAGAAAGTCGGCGTGTTGTCTGCAAACAATTCGCGGCGCCGTCGTCAAGCCCCCGCGGGAGTGAAACCAGGTGCCGGTGTGACTGCTGGTGTGGACAACCGGGCGCCCGGCCGTGACTGACGGCACCCCGTCCGCGGGCTCTGACGGCACGCCGTCCGGGGGCCTTACCGGCACGCCGTCCGGCGACTCCTCCCATGCCGCGCCCCGGGGTCTGGCCCGCGAGGTGCTGACCCTCGCCGTGCCCGCCCTGGGCGCCCTGGTCGCCGAGCCGCTGTTCCTGCTCGCCGACTCCGCGATCGTCGGCCGGCTGGGCACGGTGCCCCTGGCCGGGCTCGGGCTGGCCGGGGCGGTGCTGGGGTCGGCGGTCAGCGTGTTCGTGTTCCTGGCCTACGGCACCACGGCCTCGGTGGCCCGCCGGGTCGGCGCCGGCGACCTGCGCGGCGCGCTGACCCAGGGCGTGGACGGCATGTGGCTCGGCCTGGGCCTCGGCCTGGTCAGCGCCGTCCTCGGTCTGGTCCTCGCGCCCACCCTGGTCGGCCTGTTCGGCCCGTCGGCGGACGTCGCGGCGCAGGCCGTCACCTACCTGCGCTACTCGATGCCCGGCCTCCCGGCGATGCTGGTGCTGCTCGCCGCCACCGGCGTGCTGCGCGGCCTGCAGGACACCCGGACGCCGTTGGTCGTCTACGCCACCGGGGCCGGGGTGAACGCGGCGCTGAACGTGGCGCTGGTGCACGGGTTCGGCCTCGGCATCGCCGGCTCGGGTCTGGGCACCGCGATCACCCAACTGGGCATGGCCGCCGCCGTGACGGTCGTCGTCGTCCGAGGGGTCCGCCGCGAGCATGCGTCCCTGCGCCCCGACCTGGCCGGGATCCTCGCCTCGGGCCGCTCGGGAGTGCCCCTGCTGGTGCGCACCCTGGCGCTGCGGCTCGCCCTGCTGCTCACCACCTGGGTGGCCACCTCGAAGGGCGATGCCGCCCTGGCCGCCCACCAGGTGGTCTTCTCGATCTGGAACCTGCTCGCGCTGACCCTGGACGCGATCGCGATCGCCGCCCAGGCGATGACCGGCCGGGCCCTGGGTGCCTCCGACGTGGCCGGGGTGCGGGCCGCCACGGCGCTGATGGTGCGCTGGGGCCTGGGGGTCGGAGTCGGGCTCGGCGTGGTGCTGCTCGCGGTGCGGGGGTGGCTGGGACCGCTGTTCGTCGACGACCCCCAGGTGTGGCAGGCGATGGGGGTGGCCCTGGTCGTGGCCGCCCTCATGCAGCCGCTGGCCGGATACGTGTTCGTGCTGGACGGCGTGCTGATCGGCGCTGGGGACGGTCGCTATCTCGCCGTCGCCGGGGTGGTCCAGGTGCTGCTCTACGCCCCCGCAGCGGTGGCGGTGGCGGTCTTCGCGCCGTCCGGGGCGGTCGGCCTGGCCTGGCTGTGGGCGAGCTTCGGCGTCGTGTACATGGCGGCCAGGGCGGTGTTCCTCGGCCTACGCGCGCGCGGCACCGCCTGGCTGGTCACCGGCGCCAGTCGCGGCTGAGCCCGGCGCGCTGCGCTCCGCGGCGATCACGACGCCCAGGATCACCACATCCAGGACGACGTGCAGCACCCAGGCCCAACCGATGCCGCCGGTCTGCAACGTGGCGGTGCAGGCCAGCCAGCCCAGGAAGCCGGCCAGTACGACCCCGACCGCACCGCCCGGGCGTCCGCCGTAGTGCGGCAGCCCGAACAGGATCCCGGAGACGAGGGCCAGCCCGCCGGCACCCAGGACGGTGTCCGGGACACCCTGGAGCAACGCCACCCGGAAGATCAGCTCCTCGGTGGTGGCGTTCGCCAGGGACAGCAGCGCGGCGGCGGGCAGCGCGCCCAGCAGCACCCGGCCCACCAGCCCGCTTCCCCGGCCCACCTGCAGCCACAGCGTCACGCCGGTCACCAGCACGATGATCGCGCCGGTGGTGAGCAGCAGAGTGCCCCAGGTCTCGCCGTCCCCGACCCCCATCCAGCCGAGGCCGCGCACCGGGGCCGACAGCTCACCGAGCAGGGTCACCGGCCGCCCCTGGCCGGGCATCAGCCGGGCGATCCCCCACACGGCGAGAGCCAGGACGAGCGCCTGGGCCTGGTAGCGGGCGCGCCGCCGGCCGGCGCGCCGCGCGATCCACAGCAAGGCCAGCCCCGACAGGCCCACGACCAGCAGGGTGAGTGCGGTGGCCAGGCGATCGGCGGTCACCGTGCGGCCTCACGGCGCCGGGCCGACCAGAGCAGGGTGAGTTGGAGCACGGCGAACGGCGTCCAGATCACGCGTTCGAGCTGGGAGCGGGAGGCGGCGTTCATCAGGGCCGACAGGGCCATCAGCACCAGCAGGACGGTCAGCAGCCGGTGCCGCCCGCGCGGGCCGAGCCGGGCGCCGCCGACCCCGGTGGCCACGACGAGCCACACGGCGGCCGAGGCGGCGCTGGCCAGGCGGTAGCCGACGGGCAACTGACCGGGCTGCCCGCCTCCCCAGGCCGCAGCGCCCCAGGGCAGCCCGGCGGCCAGGGCCGCCTGGAACCCGGCGAGGCCGAGGAACAGGCCGCCGGACAGCCGGGCAGGGAGGCTGGGTCTGGTCGGGGGGATCGTGGTGAGCTCGGACATGGAGGCTCCAGCTATCTGCTAGATAGCTGGAGGTTAGAGCTATCTGTCAGATATGGTCAAGCCATGGGGCGGACGTCGCAGACCCAACTCGCCGTGCTCGGTGCCCTCTCGGTGGAGCCGATGACCGGCTACGCCGTGCGTCAGGCGATCACCGAGACGCTCGGCCACTTCTGGAGCGAGAGCTTCGGCCAGATCTACCCGACCCTGGCTGCGCTGGAGGCGAGCGGGGCCGTCCGCCGTACCGGGTCGGGGCGCACCTCGGGCAGCCGGTTCGAGCTGACCCCTGCCGGGCTGCAGCGGCTGCATGACCTGCTGGCCGAGCCCATCGAGTCCGCTCCCCCGCGCAACGGGCTGCTGCTGCGCCTGTTCTTCGGCCGGCACCTGGGCGCGCAGGCCTGCCGGGAGATCCTGACCGCAGCCCTCACCGACGCCGAGGCTGCGCTGGTCCGCTACCGGACGTTGCGCGCCGAGGTCGACGCGGAGGCCGAGGGCCGCGACCAGCCCTACTGGTTGATCACGATCTCCGCCGGGGAGCACGGTGCCGCAGCCCAGGTCGCGTGGGCGCGTGAGGCGCTGGCGGCCCTGGACTCCCCGGCACCGCCCGACATGTGACCCCTGGGCGAGTTGTGGGCATGGTTCACGTGCAACTAGTTCGGGCGTTCCGGATGCACCCTGCCGCGTGGTGTGCCCGAGCACGACAAGGGCGCTGCCCCTCGCCCATCAGGTGGGTGGAGACAGCGCCCTCGCGGTGATCGTGGTGCGGGTGAACTACTTCGCGGCGACGACGTGCACGGACACGGTCGCCTGCACGTCGGGGTGCAGGCGCACCTGACCGTGTAGTCGCCGGTCGACTTGATCGGCGCGGTCAGCTCGACCTTGCGCTGGTCGACCTGGGGACCGCCGCGAGCGACAGCGGCCTCGGCGATGTCGCCCGGGGAGACCGCACCGAACAGGCGGCCCGCTGGCGCCGGCGCGCGCGGTGACCGTGACCGGACGGGCCTCGAGCGTGGCCCTGATCGACTGCGCCTCCTCGAGGGACTTCACCTCACGCGAGGTGCGCGCCGCCCGGCGATCGACGTCGACCTGCTTCTGGCCGCCCTTGGTCCACGGAGACGGCGAGACCGCGGCGGCATCAGGAAGTTGCGGCCGTAGCCGTCCTTGACGTCGACGACGTCGCCCGGCGGTACCGAGGCCGGTGACCTCGTGGGTGAGGATGAGCTTCATCGTGTCTGGCTCCTTCTCGACCGGTCAGCGGGCCGAGCTCGAGTACGGCAGGAGCGCCATCTCACGGGCGTTCTTGACGGCCTTGGCGATGAGGCGCTGCTCCTGCACGGTCACACCGGTCACCCGACGCGCGCGGATCTTGCCGCGGTCGGAGATGAACTTGCGCAGCAGCGCGGCGTCCTTGTAGTCGATGTTCTCGACCTTCGGCGGCCTTGAGCGGGTTCGCCTTCTTCTTGGGCTTGCGAATGGCGGGCTTGGCCATCGTGGTGCTCTCCTTCTGCCGGGAGGTCCCGGCGGACGAGCCCTGGTATCCCGGGATGGTGTCGTCTGATGCGTGGGTGACAGGCCGTCTCCGTGGAGCGGAGGCCACCGGTGTCGCGTCGGACTCAGAACGGGGGCTCGTCGTAGCTGGGACCCTGCCCCAGCCACCCCTGCCGGCCGGCCCTGGCCGGCCGAGGGGCCGCTGGCCCAGCGGCCGTGCTGGCCACGGGCCCGGTTCCCGCCGTAGCCACCACCGCCCTGGCGAGCCGGCGTCGGGCCGCCGGTGGCCCACGGGTACCGCCTGCTGCCGCCGCCACCGCCGAAGCCGCCGCCAGCCGCCGCCGCCTCCGCCGCGCTGCGGTCTTGGTGACCTTGGCCGAGGCGTAGCGCAGCGAGGGGCCGACCTCGTCGACCTCGAGCTCGACGACGGTGCGCTTCTCGCCCTCCTTGGTCTCGTACGAGCGCGACTTGCAGCCGCCCGCTGACACGATGCACGCGGGTGCCCCGCTGCGAGCGACTCGGCGACGTTCTCGGCCGCGTCACGCCACACCGAGCAGCGCATGAAGAGGGTCTCGCCGTCCTTCCACTCGTTCGACTGACGGTCGAACGTGCGCGGCGTGGAGGCGACGGTGAAGTTCGCGACGGCGGCCCCGGACGGCGTGAACCGCAGCTCGGGGTCGGCGGTCAGGTTGCCGATGACGGTGATGATGGTCTCGCCTGCCATGGGTCAGCTCCTTCAGCGTTCCGTCGGTCGGGGTCCGGGACGGTCAGCTCAGGCGCCGGGACGGACGAGCTTGGTACGCAGGACCGACTCGTTGAGGCCGAGCTGGCGGTCGAGCTCCTTGGCCGTGGCCGGCTCGGATGGAGATGTTGACGACGGCGTAGATGCCCTCGGACTTCTTCTTGATCTCGTAGGCCAGCACGACGCCGGCCCCAGATGTCGACGTTGTCGACAGGCCGCCACCCTTGGTGGACGACCTTCAGGAACTGCTCCAGCGACGGCTGCGACGGTCCGGTCGTCGAGCTCGGGGTCGAGGATGACCATGAGTTCGTACTGACGCATGCGTGAAACCCACCTCCTTTGGTCTGTGGCGGTCACGGTCCCTCCGTGACAGGAGGGTATGCGTCTGCCGCCGATGACGGGGACTGTTCCCCGACCCGGCAGCGAGCACAGTACCCGCCGGACGGCGTGAGCCCGAAATCGTCGTCCACAGGGCGCGTCGCCACCACCCGACCGGTCCACGGGCGGAACGGCGGGAGGGCGGCTACCAGAGCCGGGCCACCAGGGCGTCGGGGCGGTTGTCGACCACGCCTCCGACCGGGTCGTCGGCCGTGGTCGGGTCCTCGGCCTCGTCCACCGGCACCCGTACCGGGTCGAGCAGCGGGTTGCGGGCCATCCGCACCGCCTGCACCGCGAGCCACCCGATCGCCGCGCACCGGATCAGCAGCAGCAGCAGGTAGAACCCCGCCGGCAGCCCCCGGTTGGCATCGCTGGACGCGGCGATGTAGAGCCACACCCCGACGAAGTACGCCACCTCGGCGCCGGCCCAGATCAGGTGGTCGCGCCAGCGCAGACCGGCCAGTGCCACCAGCGGAAGCAGCAGCAACGAGGCCTGCGGCGGCAGTGACTTGACCACCAGCAGTCCGCAGGCCACCGCGAACAGGGCCAGGTGCGCCGTCCTCGGCCGGTGCCGCACGGTGAGGGCGAGCAGCACCGTCGCCAGCGCGACGCCGACCAGGCCGAGCAGGGTGATCGTGGTGGAGACCGGCCCCCCGATCGCCCCCGCGGAGTACCAGAACTTCACCGAGCTGGGCTTGCTCTGCTGCAGCAGCGACGGGATCAGCCAGAGCGAGCCGTACCCGGGCGGGGAGTCCTTCCACGCCTGCCAGCTGCTGTCCAGTGCCTGCATCGGCGCGCTGAACAGGATCAACCGGACGGCGAGCCACACCGCGAGTGCGCTGCCGGCCCCGACCAGCCAGGCGTGCATCCGCCCGGCCCGCAGGCACACGCCGAGCAGCGCGAACAGCAGCAGCGCGGTCACCGGGCGCGAGCAGACGGCCAGGCCGAGGAACACCCCGGCGGCCAGCGGTCTCGACCGCGACCAGGCCCAGAACATCGCGGCCACGAACGCGACCGCGAGCAGCTCGTAGTTCAGCAGGCCGGCGGTGAGGATCACCGGGGCGACGGCGAGGTGCGCGGCATCCCAGCGCCGTCGCCGTCCGGCGGCCAGGGCGGTGGCGATCACCGAGGCGATCAGGAGGCCGCCGAGCAGCACCGCGGAGACGTCGAAGAAGCGCCGTGCTTCCTGGACCGGTGCCCCCGGATCGGTGTCCACGCCCCAGGCCGAGTCGACGACGCCCGAGACCACCCACATCAGGGCGCCGGCCAGCGGTGGCTGGCCCAGCCCGTCGGGGCCGATGGCCTCCATCAGCGAGGGCCGGTCGGGCGTGCCCAGCGACTCCGAGCCGTACAGCACCGGGGTGTCGCTGTAGCAGGCATGCCAGAACTGGTCGGGCGTCGTCCAGCCCTGGGCCCGGCAGTGCTGCTTGCCCACCACGGCCAGCGACATGGTCAGGGTGGCCAGGAGGACCAGCACCGGCAGCGCGCGCCAGAATCCGGTGCCGCCCGCCAGTCTCCGCCCGGCCGGGCCGCCGGCGATGGCGCTGGCGACCCGGGCGACCGGATCGCTGCGCGAGGGCGCGCTGATGCTCACCCTGGGGTCACCAGCATCGCCGAGGGGTTGGGCTGCAGGCTCGGATCCGGCGGCATCGGCGACATGGTCGGCGACGGCTGGTCGCTCGGCTGCGGCTGGTCGGTGGCGCCGGGAGAGGGCTGGTCGGTCGCGCTCGGGTCGGTGCTGGGCATGCCCGAGGCCGAGGGGGTCTCGGTCGGGGTGGGCTTGGGCGGCGGTGCCGGGTTGACCAGCTCCCCCCCGTACGCCGGCTCGGGCAACTGCTCCACCTCGACGCCGTCCAGGGCGGCCTTCATGTACTTGGTCCACACCCGCACCGGGAACGAGCCGCCGGTGATCTCCCGGCCCTTGTACTGGCCCCAGCCCTTGAGCTCACCCTCGCCGCCGGCCTCGGCCACGTTGAACAAGCGCGACCGCCGTGGCGTACTGCGGGGTGAAGCCGACGAACCAGGCCGACCTGTTGTTGCTCGAGGTGCCCGTCTTGCCGGCCGCGGGGCGGCCCAGGTTCTGGGCGTACTCGCCGCTGCCCCGCTTGATCACCTGCTGCATGGCGTACTGCGTGTCGGCCATGACATCGGGTTCGAAGACCTGGGTCGGCTTGGGGGTGTACTGGTGCAGCACGCTGCGGTCCTCGACCCGGCTGATCTTGGTGATCGTGTAGGGCTCGGCACGTTTGCCCTGGGCCGCGATGGTCGAGTACGCGGAGGCCATGTCCACCACGTGAGGGGCCGCCGAGCCGAGCACGTTGGCGACGTTGCTGTCCAGACCCGTGGTCTTCGCCGAGAGACCGGCCTTGATCGCCGTCGCCTTGGTGAACGCCGGATCGACCCGCTCGTTCATCTGCGCGTACACGGTGTTGACCGAGTTCGCCGTGGCGGTGAGCAGGTCGATCTGACCGTACTGCGACCCGCCGAAGTTCTTGATCTGCTCGGGGGAAGCCTTGGGCCGGTAGGGGCTGCGCCCGCTGAACCGGCTCTTCAGGCTGAGCGGTTCGGCGCCCTCCTTGTCCTTGTTCCCCTCCAGGGCGGCGATCAGGCCGAACACCTTGAACGTCGACCCGGCCTGCACGTTGTCCTGGGTGGCCGCGTTCCGCGAGCGGGAGTCGTCCCCTGCGTAGATCGCCACCACCGCGCCGTCCGACGGGCGCACGGTGGCCATGCCGGCCTGCGTGCCATCGGGCCACTCCTTGCGGGGGCCGAGCACGTCGTCGATCGTCTCGATCCCCTTGGCGATCATGCTTCTTGTCGAAGGTGGTGTCGATCCGGTACCCGCCGGTCTGCAGCTCCTCGCGGGTGAGCCCGTACTTGGCTTTGGCCTCGGCGACCACCATCTCCAGCAGGTACCCCCGCTGGCCGGTCAGATCGACCTGGGTGGCCGCCTTCGTCCACCACCGGCAGCCCCGCCGCGACAGATCGTGCGTCGCCTGGTCCGGGTCCAGCCAGCCCTCCTCGGTCATCGCCACCAGCACCGACTTCCAGCGCACCGTGGCGGCCGCCCTGCCGCCCTCCCACGGGTCGTAGCAGCTCCGGGCCGTCGATGATGCCGGCCAGGAAGGCACCCTGGGACAGGGTCAACTGGTCCGCGACGCTTGTGGAAGTAGGTCCTGCGCCGCGGCCTGGATGCCGTAGGCGCCGCGGCCGAAGTAGATCGTGTTCAGGTAGTCCTCGAGGATCTCCTCCTTGGGCACCTGCTGGTCGACCTTGAGGGAGATGACGAATCTCCCTGGCCTTGCGCTTGACGCTGCGGTCGGCGCTCAGGAAGAAGTTCTTCACGTACTGCTGGGTGATCGTCGAGCCGCCCTGCAGCGCCAGCCTCCGCGGCGTTGTTCCAGGCCGCCCGGATCAGGCCCCGGGGCGAGACTCCCCGGTTGCTGTAGAAGGAGCGGTCCTCCGAGGCGAGCACGGCCTTCTGCACGTGCTCGGGCACGTCGCGCAGAGCGACCACCACTCGGTTGCTCCTGTCGGAACTGCGCCGATCGCGGTCTTGCCGTCGGAATATACGACCGTCGAGGTCTGCGGCAGGTCGGAGGCCTGCACGCTGGGGATCGGGGTCAGGGCGTAGAAGGTGGCGAACGCGATCACCAGCGCGGCGGCGGTCAGGCTCCCGCTGCCGAGAACGAGCTTCCAGGACGGCAGCCAGCGGAGCACGCCGCGCCGTCCGCTGCGGGGGTAGTCGATCACACGGCGCCTGCCCGACGGCTTCCCTGCCGATCGGGCCGGCCTGGCCTGCTTCGGGGTGCGGCCGGGCTTCCCCGGCCGGCCGCCACCTGTGGCGGAGCCGAAATCATCGGGGCGGCTGAAGAAGGTCTCCGGGGTGGGGGCGGCCTGACCGGAGCCCGGGTGAGCTCGCTCGTTCCACCACTGGGGCTGCTGCCCGTCCATCGGATCCGGCTGGTTCCTGCCTGCCACGTGTTCGTTCCTCGGGGTCGTCACTGGGGGCCACTCGGGGTTCGTCGCGCCGGCCCAGGCTACGCCGCCCGGGTCAGTGGCCCGGCACCGAAAGCCGTCCTTCACAGGAAATCCCGGACGACACTTGCGCGATGCCGCCGGTGCACCTAGCGTTCGGATGTATCGGGCCGATACATCTTCAAGATGTAACACGATTGATGGAGGAGGGCACATGGGGCGCCGCGCGGACGTTCTCGAGCTCGCCGTCCTCGGCGTCCTGCACGAGGCCCCGATGCACGGCTACCAGGTGCGTCAGCTGCTCAACACCCGGCTCGGGGTGTTCCGGTCGCTCTCCTACGGCACCCTCTACCCGGCGCTGAAGGCACTGCTCGGCCGCGGCTGGATCCGCGAGATCACCCCTCCCCCGGCGACCGATCCTCCCGTGAGCGCGCTCGGCGGGGCTCTGAGCGGCAAGCGGGCGCGGATCGTGTACGAGATCACGGCCGAGGGCAAGGAGCACTTCCAGGGCCTCGTCGCCGAGTCCGGCCCGCAGGCCTGGGAGGACGGCACGTTCGACGTCCACTTCGCCTTCTTCGCCCGCACGGACGCCGCCACCCGGCTGCGGATCCTGGAGGGCCGGCGGATGCGGCTGCAGGAGCGCCGCGAGGCAGCCCGCGCCGCCATGGTGCGCACCCGCGAGCGCCGTGACAACTACACGCTCGAACTGCAGCAGCACGGGCTGGAGGCCGTCGAGCGCGACGTCCGCTGGCTCGACGAGCTGATCGACTCCGAGCGGGCCAGCAACATGACCCACCTGCAGGACCCGGACAAGCCGGACAAGCCGGTAGCCGCCACGGACTGACTCTCTCCCCTTTCACCGACAGTTTCATTTGACGGAGGTCATACACATGGGTTCGATTCGCGTCGCCATCGTCGGCGTCGGCAACTGCGCCGCCTCGCTGGTCCAGGGCGTCCACTACTACCGCGACGCCGACGCGTCGGGCACGGTGCCCGGCCTGATGCACGTGCAGTTCGGCGACTACCACGTGCGCGACATCGAGTTCGTGGCCGCATTCGACGTCGACGGCAAGAAGGTCGGGCTCGACCTGGCCGAGGCGATCGGCGCCAGCGAGAACAACACGATCAAGATCTGCGACGTTCCGCCGCTGGGCGTCACCGTGCAGCGCGGACACACCCTGGACGGACTGGGCAAGTACTACCGCGAGACGATCACCGAGTCGGACGAGGCGCCGGTCGACGTGGTGGCGGCGCTGCGCGAGGCGCAGGTCGACGTCCTGATCTCCTACCTGCCGGTGGGCTCCGAGGACGCCGACAAGTTCTACGCCCAGTGCGCGATCGACGCGAAGGTGGCCTTCGTGAACGCCCTTCCGGTGTTCATCGCCTCGGACCCCGTGTGGGCCAAGAAGTTCGAGGACGCCGGGGTGCCGATCGTCGGTGACGACATCAAGTCGCCAGGTGGGAGCCACGATCACGCACCGGGTGATGGCGCGGCTGTTCGAGGACCGCGGGGTGGTGCTCGACCGGACCTACCAGCTCAACGTCGGCGGCAACATGGACTTCAAGAACATGCTGGAGCGGGACCGGCTGGAGTCCAAGAAGATCTCCAAGACCCAGGCCGTCACCTCGAACCTGGACCACGACCTGGGCGCACGCAACGTGCACATCGGGCCGAGCGACTACGTGCAGTGGCTCGACGACCGCAAGTGGGCGTACGTGCGGCTCGAGGGCCGGGCGTTCGGCGACGTGCCGCTGAACCTGGAGTACAAGCTCGAGGTGTGGGACTCCCCCAACTCGGCCGGTGTGATCATCGACGCGCTGCGCGCCGCCAAGATCGCCAAGGACCGCGGGGTCGGCGGCCCGGTGCTTCCCGCGGCCGCGTACTTCATGAAGTCCCCGCCCGTGCAGATGGAGGACCGCGCCGCCCGCGAGACCCTCGAGTCCTTCATCCGCAACGAGTCCTGAGCCAGAACCTGCTCATGCTCCGCGGGGGTACACGGATCGGCGCCCTGAGGCCCCGGAACGCGTGCCCCTGCGGAGCATGACCGGGTTCAGCGGGTGGTGTCGGCGAGGGCTCGGCGGTAGGCGGCGGAGATGTCGGCTCGGGTCCACGGGCCCGGTTCCACCGGGATCCAGCCTGCCTGGGCGGCGTCGGTCAGCGCCTCGACGTCGGCCTCGGTGACGCCGGAGGCGGCCAACGTCGGGCACCCGACCTCGGCCAGCAGCCGGCGGACGGCGCGGACGGCACGGCTGCCGTCGTGCGAGCCGTCGTCCGGCTCGCCCATCGCATCGGCGACCCGCTCGAACCGCTCCGGCACGTACTGCCGGTCGTGCTCCATCGACTCGGCGAGAACCAGGGCCACGGTCAGCCCGTGCGGCAGGTGATGCAGCCCGCCGAGGGCGTGGGCCAGGCGAGTGCTCGGTGCCGACCTCGGCGACGTTCATAGCCAAGCCCGCCAGCAGCGCGGCGCAGCTCATCTCGGTGCGGGCGTCGAGGTCGTCGGGGGTGGCGAGCGCCGCGGGCAGGGCCCTGGTGGCCAGTCGCACCGCCTCCAGACCGAGCGCGTCCCCGACCGGGGTGTGCACGCGAGAGATCACCGACCCGATGGCCTGCCCGAGGGCATCGACCCCGCCCCAGAGGGTCGGGCCGGCAGGCAGCGACAGGGTGAGCCTGGGATCGACGAGGCAGTGCTGGGCCCGGTTGTGCGGGCTGGGCGCGGCCACCTTCAGCCCGGTGGCAGGGTCGGTCATCACCACCCCACCGGTCACCTCACTACCGGTGCCCGCCGTGGTGGGTACGGTGACCAGTGGGATGTCCGGACCGGCCAACGGCTCGGGCTCGCCGGGCCAGGTGTACCGCGCGATCGATCCCGGGTTGGTCAGCAGCGCCCGGGCCCCCTTGGCGGTGTCCATCGCCGAGCCTCCGCCGAGGGCCACCACCACATCCGCCTGTCCGGCGGCGACGCTGTGGCGCAGTTGCGAGCCCAGCGCGTCCACCGAAGCGAGGGTCGGCTCGCCCGGAGCCACCTCGGCCACGATGACGTGCATCGCGCGGCGTTCGAGGTCGGTGAGCATTCCGGACACCAGGGGCGAGGTCAGCAGGAAGGGGTCGACGATCAGGAACGGAGCGTGAACACCCTCCCCGGTCAGCACCTCCCCCAGGCGGTCGAGAGCGCCGCATCCGAAGTCGATCCTGACCGGAAGGTGGTTTCGGAAGTCCGGGAACGGGGCCATGGGCGTCTCCTGCCGAAACTCGCGGGGGCCTGCAGCGAGGGTGAGCACGCCTAATCTAGGCGTATATGTCCTACGGCAATGGGCGACCTACGTCGATCCCGTACTCGGCGACCAGCGGGGCATGATCACTCCAGCGCTCGGCGTAGCTCGGCGCCCGATCTGCCCGGCAGCCGACGACCCGCTCGCCCAGGCCCGGGCTGGCCAACTGGTAGTCGATCCGCCAGCCGGAGTCGTTGTCGAAGGCCTTCCCACGCCAGGACCACCAGGTGTAGGGCCCCGGGCCGGGGCCCGCCTGCACCCGGTGCACGTCCACCCAGCCCGCCTGGTCCAGCAGCCGGTCGAACCAGGCCCGCTCCTGGGGCAGGAACCCGGCCTTGCCCCGGTTGCCCCTCCAGTTCTTCAGATCCTCCTCGCGATGCGCCACGTTCAGGTCACCCGTCAGGACCACATGCCGGCCGTCCGCGGCGAGCGCCGCCAACCGTGCCGCGGCGGCCTCCAGGAAGCGGTACTTCTCCTCCTGCCGCGCGGTGCCGGCCTGCCCCGTGTGCACATACGCCGAGATCACCGTGAGCAGGCCGGCACCGGACGACGCGGCGTCAAGCAGGAGGTCGAGTTCGACCCACCGGCCCGAACCGTCGAACGCGCCTGCGGTCTCGGCCAGCCCCACCCGCACTGCCTCCGGCCGTGTCCTGCTCAGCACCGCGACCCCGGCCCGCCCCCGGGTCAGCGCCTCGGCGTGCACCCCGTGCCAGCCCGGGCCGACCGCCGCGGTGAGCTGATCGTCATCGGCACGCACCTCCTGCAGGCAGAGCAGATCCGGACGGCACTGCGCCAGCCACCCGCCCATCCCCCGCCGGGCCGCAGCCCGGACCCCGTTGACGTTGACGGTGGCGACCCTCAGCACGCCCGCATCCTCCCCCGAATTCACCACAACCTCCGATGACAACGATGGCTAGGCCGATCAGCAGGGGTTGCGGTGAATTCGGGGTGGTGCCGCGACCGACATCGCAGGCCGACCCGGTCAGATCAGCTCGAAGTAGCGCTCGCGCTCCCAGTCGGTGACCGTGTCCAGGAAGGAGTCCCATTCGAACCGGCCCAGCGTGGCGTAGTGCTCCACCACCGGGGCGCCCACCACCGAGCGGGCGTGCGCCGACGATGCGAACGCCGCCACCGCCTCACCCAGATGCGCCGGGCCGCCCGCCGGGTGGTCGTAGGGGTTGCCGGTGGTGGCCGGACCCGGGTCGCTGCCCTGGGCCAACCCGTCGCGCACGCTCGCCAGCAGCGCGGTCAGCACCAGGTAGGGGTTGGCGTCGGCTCCGGGCAGGCGGAACTCCAATCGCAGGTCGGCGGGGTGGTGACCGACCACCCGAACCGAGCAGAAGCGGTGATCGACGCCCCAGGTGCTGCCCCAGCCGGCGGCGTCCTGGCTGCGCAGCCGACGGTAGGAGTTCACCGTCGGGGCATACCAGGCCATCCACTCGTCGGCCCGACCGAGCGCCCCGCCGATCGCGTACCGCAGGGGCGCAGCCATGTGGTGCTCGGCGTCGTCGGACCAGAACACCGCCCGGCCGTGGGCGTCACGGACCGACAGGTGCACATGGCAGGAGGAGCCCGGACCACCGTCGAACGGCTTGGCCATGAACGTGGCCGCCATCCCCGCCCGGGCCGCCAGACTCCGGGTGGCCAGCTTGTACAGGGAATGCCGGTCGGCCATCGCCAGCGGCTCGCTGTGCCGCAGCGTGGTCTCCCACTGCCCCAGGCCCCACTCGCCCTGCGCCGCCTCGAGGTCGATCCCACTCGCCTGCAACCGGTTCCGCAGATCGGCGAAGAACGGCTCGTAGGCCTCACCCTCGTAGAGGGAGTAGTCGGCGGGGCTGAGCGTGGTCGGTTCCAGCCCGCGGTAGCCGGCCTTGCGGGCCCGGCGGTGCGTGCCCCGGTAGAGGTAGAACTCCAGCTCGGTGCCGACCGATGGGACCAGCCCGAGCAACTCCCAGGCAGCCAGTTCCGCGCGCAACAGCGACCGCGGAGCGACCGAGGACGGCGTGCCGTCCGCCTCGACGGCGTCGGCCAGGCAGATCGCGGTGCGGTCCAGCCAGCCGGCGGGGCGCAAGGTTGCCAGGTCGGGGTGCAGGGCGATGTCGCCCATCCCCGTGTGCATCCCCGTGTACGCCAGGGCGCCGGTGGCGAGCAGGGTGGCGTCCTGGGCGATGTCCCAGCCGAAGACGCAGGTGGAGACGTGGATGCCGGAGCCGGCCGCTGCCTGGCGGAACCCGGCCACGGTGGTCCGCCGCCCGATCAGGCGGCCCTGAACGTCCGGCGCCGCAACCACCACGGTGTCGAACGCGGCGTCCAGGTCCTCCAGTGACAGGTGTGGATCGATGGTCATTGCTCGGGTGCCTTCCTGTCACAGGGGGGCGTCGGGGTCGTCGACCCCGACGATGCGGTTGCCGCGGAAGAACTCCAGCGCCTCACCGGCACCGTGACCACCCATGCCGCTGGCGCCCCAGAAGCTCTGGTGGGAGGCAGCCGTGAGGTCGAACAGGCTGGTGCCGTTGACCTTGATCTCACCTCCACGCAGCCGCGCGCCCAGCGCCAGCGCAGTCTCGGTGTCGGCGCCGAACACGTACCCGGCCAGGCCGTCCGGGCTGGCATTGGCCGCGGTCAGGGCCTGCTCGTCGCCGCTCACCGGGTGCACGGTGACCACCGGCCCGAAGATCTCCTCCTGCGCGGAGGCGGCATCAGCGCCGGTGACCACGGTCGGGGACAGGAACCAGCCCTCCCGGGGCAGGTCGGTGGTCGCCGGACGGGCGGTGGCACCCGCGGACGTCAGGAACGCGATCCGCTCCCGCAGGTGGTCACGGTGTGCACGGTAGGCGATCGGTCCCATCGCGCTGCCGGGGTCCGTGCTCGCACCGATGGCCACCCCGGCGAGCTCGGCGAGCAGCGCCTCGACCAGGGCGTCGTGCAGCCCTGAAGGCACGAACACCCGGCCCGGCCCCTCGCACCACTGCCCGTTCAGGATCGTCATGCCGCGGGCCAGGGCCCGGGCGGTCAGGCTCAGGTCGGCGTCCTCGCGCACGATCGCCGGGTTGTTGCCGCCCAGTTCGAGTTGCAGCCGGGTGAAGTGGGGCGCGGCCGAAGCGGCGACGGCCCGCCCCGCCGCCTGCCCCCCGGTGAGCGCGATCGCCCGGACGCGGGCGTCCCCACTCACCTGAGCGCCCACCTCGGCGCCGCCGTGCACCAACTGGAACACCCCGCGCGGCAGGCCCGCTGCTGCCGCCGCGTCGGCCAGCAGGTCGCAGCTGCCGGGTGCCCACTCGCTCGGCTTGAGAATCACCGGGCAGCCTGCCGCCAGGGCGGCGGCAACCCGGCCGACGGCGACCGGCGCCGGGGCGTTCCAGGGTGCGAGCACGACGGCGGGGCCCCACGGGTCGCGGCGCCATCGGACCGGGCCACCCCGGCCGCGGCCGGGCAGCTCCTGAACTGCACCCGCAGCCCGCAACTCCTCGACGACGCCTCGTACCTGATCCGCGCAGCCCGCGGTGATCGGAGTGGTCAGGCCGATCACCGTGCCGGTGTTGATCGACTCGGCCAGCGCCATCCGTGGCGCGCGCACCGCCAGCTCGCCGGCCAGGGCCTCCAGCGCCTGGGCCCGACCCTCGACGCCGAGGTCGGCCCAGCTGCGCTGCTCGTGGACGGCGTGCGCAACGGCGATCGCGCGCTCGACCTCAGCCCCGGAGGTGGCCAGGCGGGGCTGCAGCGAAGCACCCGTGTTCGGATCGTCGAGAGTGCCGGGCAGTGGCTCGGTGGGCGTCTGGCGACGACCGTCGATCAGGTCGACAGCGGGGGGAAGCACATCCATGGGCCTCTCCTGCAGTAGGGGGGGACTCGCCTGCACGGCCCCACGGGGTCAGCTCTGGCCCAGGAGCAGCTGGCGCAGCCCTCGCCGGGTCGCTTCGAGGTGAGCCTCCACGGCGGACGCCGCGCCGGTCTCGTCCCCGCGGACGATCGCATCGCGGATCTGCGCGTGCTCCTCCATCGCCTCGGCGATGAGCTCGACATAGACCAGGTTGTCGGTATGGATGAAGAGCTCGCTGCGGGCCGCCTCGATCGCCGCCGCCAGTCGCGGGCTGCGCGCGGCGTCCGCCACCGAACGGTGAAAGGCGTTGTCGGCGTTACGGAAGCTGGCTCGGTCGTCGACCTTCTCCATCAGTGCCGCCGCCGCGTCGATCCGTGCCAGGTCGGCGGCGTCCCGGCGCAGGGCGGCCAACCTGGCCGCGCCCCGCTCCACCGCGATCCGGAACTCCAGCACGTCCTCGAACTGGGAAAGGTCGGCGCGCATGGAGGCCAACCATCGCGAATAGGGCACGTCCAGCTCGGTCACGAAGGTCCCCCCGCGCGACCCCCGCCGCGCCTCGAGGTAGCCCTCCTCGATCAGGATCCGCAGCGACTCGCGCAGGGTGATCCGGCTGACCCCGAGCTGGGTGGCCAGTTCGCGCTCGGGCGGCAACTGGGCTCCGGCCGCCAGATCACCCCGGTGGATCGCCGCGCGCAGCTGATCGGCGACGCCCTGCACCGCTGACACATGGGTCGGCGTTCCGATGGCCATCGCCACAGGATAGGCGGCACCCGTAGCCTGAGCGCTCGTGACAGGCGGCGGACGATTCGGGCAGGATCTGCGGACCGTGCTGCGCGGACGGGACTTCCGCCGGCTGTACGCCACCCGGCTCGCCTCCCAGGCCGGCGACGGGGTGTTCGAGGCGGCCCTGGCCAGCCTGTTCTTCTTCTCCCCGCAGCGGGCCGCCACGGCGACCGGGATCGCCGTGGCGTTCAGCGTGGCGATCCTGCCGTACAGCGTGATCGGCCCGTTCGCCGGGGTGCTGCTCGATCGCTGGCGCCGGCGGCAGGTGCTGGTGCGGGTGAACCAGGTGCGCGCCGTCCTGATCGTGGTGATTGCCGTCATGGTGTCCCGGGGAGCCGTGGGGCTGCCGCTCTACGTCCTGGTGCTGGCCTGCCTGTCGGTGAACCGGTTCTTCCTGGCAGGCCTCGGTGCCGGGCTGCCGCACGTGGTGGTGCGCGACGAGCTGGTGATGGCCAATGCCGTCTCCACCACCTCGGGCACCGTGGTCGCGCTGAGCGGTGCCGGCATCGCCGTCGCCGTGCGGCAGGTGTTCGGCGGCGGCAACGACACCGACGCCGGCATCCTGCTGCTGGCAGCGCTCGCCTACCTCACGGCCGCGGCCCTGGCCCGGCGGATGCACCCCGACCTGCTCGGCCCCGACGACGCGGAGCGCCTGCCCTGGCAGGACGTCGCCGCCGCGCTCCGGGGCGTAGCGGTCGGGCTCGGCGAGGCCACCGTCCATCTGTGGCGGCGGCGTCCTGCGTTCGACGCCCTGGCCGTGATCGGCGGGCAGCGGTTCGCCTACGGCATGGTGACCGTGGCCATGTTCCTGCTCTGCCGGGCCACGTTCTCCGACCCGGCCGACCCGGATGCCGGCGCGCTGCGCCTGGCGACGGCGTTCGTCGTCTCGGGGGCCGGCTTCTTCGCCGGAGCAGTGATCACTCCGGCTGCCACCCGCCGGATGCGGCTGCAGACCTGGATCGTGGTCTGCTGCCTGCTGGCGACCGCAATCGCCGCCGTGTTCGCGGTGACCCTGACCTACCCGATGGCACTGGCGGCAGGGTTCGCGGTGGGGATCGCCATGCAGGGCACCAAGATCTGCGTGGACGCCATCGTGCAGGGCGGCGTGGACGACGCGTACCGCGGCCGGGCGATGTCGTTCTACGACATGGTGTTCAACATCGCCTTCGTGGCGGCGGCCGCAGTGTGCGCCCTGGTGCTGCCGCCGTCCGGGTACTCGCCGGGGTTGTTCGTGGGCGTCGCCGCGGTCTACCTCGGCTCGGGCCTGGCCTATGGGTGGGCCCGGCGGGGGCGCTGAGGTCGACACGCATCCCTGAGTGGGCAATGCTGGCCGGATGGGTCGGACCGACTGTCGATGTATGGGGGATGGCTGATCCCGGGTGGGCGGTATAGGTGTCGAGCTCGGCCTGGTCGTCGTCCTGATCCTGATCAACGCGGTGTTCTCCGGCAGCGAGATGGCCCTGGTGACACTGCGCGAGGGTCAGCTCCAGCGGTTGGAGGCCGAGTCACCCCGGGGGCGCACCCTGGCCCGGCTGGCCCGTGACCCGAACCGCTTCCTGGCCACGATCCAGATCGGGATCACCCTGGCCGGTTTCGGCGCCTCGGCCGCCGCGGCCGTCTCGCTGTCCCAGCCGCTGGTCGAGGTGCTCTCGTTCACCGGCCCGGCGGCCGAGGCCCTGGCCGTCACGCTGGTCACCCTGGTCCTCACCTTCGTCACCCTGGTGGTCGGCGAGCTCGCACCCAAGCGCGTCGCCATGCAGCGGGCCGAGCCCTGGGCCCTGGCGGTCGCCCGCGCCCTGGACACGCTGTCCACGGTGTCCCGCCCCGCCGTCTGGCTGCTCGGCCGGGCCACCGACGGCGTCGTCCGGCTGGCCGGCGCCGACCCGCGTGCCGGGCGGGACGAGGTGTCCGTGGAGGAGATCCGCGACATGATCACTGCCCGGCGGGAGTTCTCCACCGAGCAGCGCACCATCATCGCCGGAGCCTTCGAGATCGCCGAGCGGACCCTGCGGGAGATCCTGATCCCGCGGCGGGACGTGGTGTTCATCCCCGCCGCCAGCCCGGCGTCACAGGCCCTGCAGGTGATGCTCGAGGCCGGCCACTCCCGGGTGCCGGTGACCGGGCCGCAGGGGCTGGACGACGTGGTCGGCGTCGTCCATCTGCGGGGGCTGTTCGAGGCCGACGGCGCGCTGGTCGCGGACCGTGCGCACGAGCCGCTGTTCCTGCCCGAGACGCTGCGCGTCTCGGACGCGCTGCGGCAGATGCGGCTCCAGCGCCAGCACCTCGCCGTCGTCGTCGATGAGCACGGGTCCAACGACGGCATCGTGACCATGGAGGATCTGGTGGAGGAGGTGGTCGGCGAGATCTACGACGAGACCGACCGCGACGTTCAGGCCGTGGTGCACGAGGCCGACGGGGCGATGCTGCTCCCCGGCTCGTTCCCGATCCACGACCTGGCGGACATCGGGATCCGGCTCACCGTGCCCGACGAGGGTGACTACACGACCGTCGCCGGGCTGGTCATCGCGCAGCTCCAGCACCTACCCCGCAGGCCGGGCGAGACGGTGCACGTGGACGGCTCACAGTTCGAGGTGGTCGAGGTGACCGGACGCGCCGTGACCAGGGTCCGAGTCACAGTGAACGCTGGGAGTGCCACCACCTGAGCAGCTCCGACTCGGCGTCCTCGCGGCTCAACGGGCCGCGGTCCAGCCGTAGCTCCTTGAGATGGGCCCAGGCCCGGCCGACGTCGCGGCCCGGCGGGATCCCCAGCAACTCCATGATCGCGTTGCCGTCGAGATCGGGGCGGACGGCGTTGAGCTCCTCCTGCTCGCGCAGCCGGGCGATCCGCTCCTCCAGGTCGTCGTAGGCCGCGGAGAGCCGCATCGCCTTGCGCTGGTTGCGCGTGGTGCAGTCCGAGCGGGTCAGCTTGTGCAGCCGCTCCAGGTGCGGCCCGGCGTCCGCCACGTAGCGGCGCACCGCCGAGTCGGTCCAGCCACCCTCGCCGTACCCGTGGAACCGCAGGTGCAGTTCGATCAGGCGGGTGACCTGCCCGATCGTGTCCTTGTCGAAGCGCAGGGCCTGCATCCGCCGGCGCGCCAGCTTGGCGCCGACCACCTCGTGGTGATGGAAGCTCACTCCCCCGCCGGCCTCGAACCGCCGGGTGGCCGGCTTGCCCACGTCGTGCAGCAGGGCGGCCAGCCGCAGCACCAGGTCGGGGCCGTCCTCCTCCAGCGCGATGGCCTGGTCGAGCACGGTCAGGCTGTGCTCGTAGACGTCCTTGTGCCGGTGGTGCTCGTCGATCTCGAGCTTCAGCGCGGGCAGCTCGGGAAGCACGTGGTCCATCACACCGGTCTCGACCAGCAGCTCCAGCCCGCGGCGCGGGTAGCGGGCGACCAGCAGCTTCTCGAGCTCGGCCCGGCTGCGCTCGGCCGCGACGATGGTGATCCGCTCCGCCATCGCGGTCATCGCCGCTTGAACCGGGGCGTCGACGTCCAGCCCGAGCTGTGCGCTGAACCGGGCCGCCCGCATCATGCGCAGCGGGTCGTCGCCGAAGGACTGCTCGGCAGTGCCGGGGGTTCGCAGCCACCCGGCGGCCAGGTCCTCCAACCCGTGGTGCGGGTCCACGAAGGTGAGGTCGGGCAACTCGACCGCCATCGCGTTGACGGTGAAGTCCCGGCGGGTCAGGTCACCCTCGAGCGTGTCGCCGTAGACGACGTCCGGCTTGCGGCTGGTGGGGTCGTACTGCTCGGTGCGGTAGGTGGTGACCTCGGCGATCACATCGCCCTTGCGGGCGCCGATGGTGCCGAAGGCCTTGCCGATGTCCCAACAGGCGTCGCCCCAGGCCGAGAGCAGGCGCTCGGTCTCCTCCGGTCGGGCGTCCGTGGCGAAGTCGAGGTCGGGCGAGACCCGGCCCAGCGCGGCGTCCCGCACCGGGCCACCGACCAGGGCGAGCCGGTGGCCGCTCGCGGCGAAGGCGGCGCCGAGCTCGGCGACGGCCGGGGGGAGCGCGAGCAGTCCGGCAGCCAGGCGACGGCGCACATCGGCAACGGCAGGGGTGTCTGGCACGACAGGCAAGCCTGCCAGAGGGTGACCCGACCGAGCCACCGAGAACATCGGCGGTGGCCGCTCGGCTCCGCTACCGGCTGGGCTGCACTGGTTACAGTGAACGGCATGGCCCGTCCGTCGCGTTCGTCGCGTACCCCGCGGCCGGCGCGAAGGCCACTCCCCACGGTGCAGGAGACGTCGGCCGGTGGTCTCGTGGTGGACATGACCGGGGCGCCGATGCGGGCCGCGGTGATCGCCCGGCTGAACCGGGCGGGCCGGGTCGAGTGGTGCCTGCCCAAGGGCCACCTGGAGTCGGGCGAGACCCCGGAACAGGCCGCCGTCCGCGAGATCGCCGAGGAGACCGGCATCGAGGGAAGGGTCCTGACGGCGCTGGGCACGATCGACTTCTGGTTCGCCGCCGAGGGGCGCCGGGTGCACAAGCTGGTGCACCACTACCTGCTCGAGGCCACCGGCGGGTTGCTCAGCATCGAGGGCGACCCCGACCACGAGGCGATCGAGGCGGCCTGGGTACCGCTGGACGAGCTGAGCACCCGCCTGGCCTTCCCGAACGAGCGGAGGATCGCGCAGGAGGCCACCGCCTACCTCGCGGACAGCGCATGACCGACGGTGGCCGGGCAGCCCGCGGGCGCCGCCGCGTGACGGCCGCCCTGAGCTCGCTCGCGCTGGTCGTCCAGGTCGCGGCGCTCACGTCGTTGATGCTGCTCGGGGCGCCGGCAACGGCGAACGCGGCGAACGCGGCGGCCGATCAGGTGTCGGTGACCCTGTCGGCGGCCAGCGCTCCCTCGTTGCGCCCCGGGGTGACATACGCGATCACCGGCACCGTGACCAACAGCGCGACGGCGCCGGTGCGCTCGCTCACCGTGCGGATGCGACTGGCCTGGGAGCGACTGGACAACGCCGCGATCGCGGAGTGGATCGGGAGGTCCACGACCGACCCCGCGGGGGTGTCCTGGGCCGACACCCAGATCCCCACCCCTCTGGCCCCCGGCGGAGCGGTCTCCTTCTCGGTGTCCGGTCCCGTCGATGCGCTCGGGCTGCCCGTCCTCGACGGGTTCGGGCCTCGTGGTCTGGCGATCGAGGTGCTCGGCGACACGGGTGACGGTGTGCAGCGCCTCGCCCTGGTGCGCACGCTGGCGGTCTGGGATCCGGGCGGCGACATCGTCGAGACCCAATTGGCGCTGCTGGCGCCGATCACCCCGCCGACGACCTCGGCCAGCACCGACGCCGGGGTGGCCGGCGCCGAGGTGATGGATGAGTGGGGCGTCGACGGACGGCTCTCCCGGATCGTGAGGGCGACCGCCGACCCGGCCGTCGGCTGGGCGATCGACCCCTCCTTGCTCACCGCGGCCGCGCTCGCGCAGGGGCTCCCGAGCGAGGCTCTGACCTCGGGTGCGAGCGCTGCGGGGACTGCCTCGAACCCCGTCTCTCCGAGCGCCTCGGCGAGCGACGAGCCGGGCAGCCCCGCCGCTCCCGCAGTCGACCCGATGACGGCCGCCACGGCGCAGCGGTGGCTCACCGTGCTGGGCGCTGCGGGTCGCGACCGCGACGTGTACGCGCTGCCCTGGGGGGACCCCGATCTGGACGGGCTGGCGCAGGCCGGCGCCGGCCCCCTGCTCTCGGCTGCGCAGGACGACGCCGTGCTGGCCGGTCGGGCGCTGTTCGGCCGCGACCTCGACCACACCGTGGCCTTGCCGCTCGGCGGTCAGGCGGACGCCGCCACGATCGCGATGCTCGGCCGCACCACCGGGCGCACCATCGTGATGTCCTCCTCCATGCTGCCCAAGGGCACCTCCGAGGAGGAGGTCACCACCGGACGTATCTCGTTGCCCGGCGTGCGCAAGGACGTGACCGCCCTCGTCGCCGACGACGCGCTCGGCACGGCGGTGGCGGCGATGGGCGGCGCACAGCCGTTCCTGGGGACCCAACGCGTGCTCGCCGAGCTGGCCGCGCACAGTGTCGGTGCCGATGCGGGCAACCCGCCCGGAGTTCTGGCGGCACTCCCCCGGGACTGGGATCCGGCGCAACCCCTGGCGATGGTCTCCGGCCTGGCCATGCTCCGCTCGGTGCCCTGGATTCACGTGGAACGGCTCAGCGTGGCGCGTGAGCGCGTGCCCGGCCCGGCCCCCGCGCGCCTGGTGGACCCGGGCAAGGCGGACGCCGCGCTGCCCGCTGCCCACGTGCGCAGCGTGCTGAAGGCGTTCGAGGGGCTCACGACGTTCAGGACTGCCTTCGTGCGTCCGCAGGAGCACTACGTGCCGGCGCGACGCGCCGCGCTGTCCCTGGTCGGGCAGGGCTGGCGCAGCCCTGGCATGTCCTCCCGCGATCGGGACACCGTGCTGGCCAAGGCCCGCGCACCCCTGGTCGCCGAGGTCGAGGCTCTGAGTTCGGGCATCTCGGTGGCCACCGGCAGCGAGCTGCGCCTGATCGCTCGCAGCTCACAGCTGCCCATCACGGTGAACAGCACCGTTCCCCAACCCCTTCGACTGGTCCTGACGTTGCGTCCCCGTTCCGGTCAGTTGGTGGTCGGCGAACCGCAACTGGTCACCGTCAGCGCGGCCACCAACGGCGTCGCCGGTACCAAGGTGCTGGTGCCGGTGACGGCCGTGGCGAGCGGCACCGTCGACGTCATCGTCACCCTCTCCGCACCCGGCGCAGCCGAGCCGCTGTTCACCTCCGGCGAGCCCATCCGGGTTCGCATCAAGCACGACTGGGAGGACCGCGGCCTGCGGTTCGCCGGTGGATTGCTCGTCACCCTGCTGGTGATCGGCCTGATCCGAAGCCTGCGCCGCGGACGCCGTGCACGGGTGCCGCTGGAGAGCGTGCCCGACCCCGACGACGTGGGTCTGCCCATTCCGGTTCCGACCTACGGCGGCGGCGACCACACCACACCTGCCCTGGGCACGACCCGTCTCCGCGCCCGCGCTCCCGCCCCTGCTCCCGCTCCCGCTCCCGGCAAGGGCGCAACGTCACGCCGGGCTCGTGCGGGAGCGGGCGACGCGAACACGGACAGCGCCGAGACCCGGTCGCTGATGCGCAGCAGTGCGCTGATGACCGCCGGCACCTTCGTGTCGCGCATCCTGGGCATGGTGCGGGCGATCGTCCTCTCGGCGGCGATCGGTGCGGCGGTGTCCGGCGATGCCTTCAACACCGCCAACACGCTGCCGAACAGCATGTTCATCCTGATCGGGGGCGGGGTCCTCAACGCTGTCCTGGTGCCTCAGATCGTGCGCGCCGCGAGCCGGGCGGACGGCGGCAAGGAGTACGTCGACCGGCTGCTCACGCTGGCCATCCTCGTGCTGGGCGGGGCGACCGTGCTGCTCACCGCAGCGGCCCCGCTGTTGATCCGGCTCTACACCCGCAGCTGGACGGCCCCCGCGCTCGAGTTGGGCACAGCCTTCGCCCTGTGGTGCCTGCCGCAGATGTTCTTCTACGGCCTCTACACCCTCTACGGCCAGGTCTTGAACGCCCGGGGCAGCTTCGGCCCCTACATGTGGGCCCCGGTGGTGAACAACATCGTCGCGATCGCCGGCATGGGCCTGTTCATCGCCATGGCCGGCGGCGGGGTCCGACCGGTCGAGGCCTGGTCGGCGCGTGACATCGCCTTGCTGGCAGGCACCGCGACCCTTGGGGTGATCGCGCAGGCGCTGGTGCTGATCCCGGTGATGCGCCGCTCCGGCTACACCTGGCGCCCGCGCTGGGGTTGGCGTGGGATCGGGCTGGGCAGGGCCGGGGAGGTGGCTGCGTGGACCTTCGCCGGCGTGGCCCTGTCGCAGGTCGGCTTCGTGGTGGTCTCCCGAGTGGTCAACGCCGCCGGGATCGCCGCCGATCGCGGAGGGCACACGGGCGGTCGGATGGTCTTCGACAACGCCTTCCTGATCTTCATGCTGCCGCACTCGCTGATCGCGGTCTCTGTGGTCACCGCGATGTTCACCCGGATGTCCCGCCAGGCGGCAGAGGGCCGGGCGGACGCCGTCCGGGCGGACCTGTCCCTGGCTACTCGAGCTGTCGCCGTGGCGACGGTGTTCGCCACCGCGGCCTTCGCGGTCCTCGGGCCGCAGTTGACCTACGCCATGTTCGTCGGAACGCCCCGGCCCAGCACGGATCAGTACGCGCTCGTCGCCATGGCGATGCTGGTCGGTGTGGTGCCCTACAGCGCGCAGTACGTGTTCCAGCGCGTCTTCTACGCCTACGAGGACGCGCGCACCCCGTTCCTGGTCGGGGCAGTGGGCACGGGCCTGTGGACCGCGGGGGCACTCGTCGCGTCGTCTGTGCTCGAGGACCGGCACATCGCCGCCGGGGTGGGGCTCGCCCTGGCCGTCTCGAACCTTCTCACCGTGCTGGTGTGGGTTCCGCTGATCCGGCGCCGGCTCGGGTCGATGGACGGCGCCCGCATCCTGGGCACCCATCTGCGGCTCCTCGCGGCTGCCGCGATCGCGGCAGCGATCGGCGTGCTCGTGCGCGAGGGGACGCTGGTCGTGGTGGGCGACGGACGCGCTGCGGCCTACGTCGTCCTCGGTGCCGCGGGCGGCGTGATGCTGCTGACCTACCTGTTGGCGCTGCGCGCTCTGAGGGTGCGCGAACTCGACACCCTGATCGACCCACTGCTGTCGAGACTGAGCCGACGGTGACCGGAGGTAACGACACCTGCCGCTGCAGCGATGTGATCATGACGACAACTGCACAGGGTTCCTGCGATCTGACGGCTCTGCTGTCGCCCGTTCGGCCCTGGAGATGCATACCATGGACGCCGAGGCCGCGCGGGGGCTTCTGAGTACGCGGGAACAGGTGCGAACGATCGGCCGGAGGAGGGGTACACGCTGGACGCGGTAGGTCACGGCAGCGTCCTCGCTGGGCGATACCGGCTGGAGGACCGGCTCCAGGCCAGCCCTGACGGGTCGGTCTGGCGTGCCGTCGACGAGACGCTGGAGCGCCAGGTGAGCGTTCGCGTCGTCCGCCGCGGGCACCCCTTCGCGGCCGACGTGGTCGACGCCGCTCGCCGGGCAGCCCTGGTCGACGACCCGCGGCTGGCCCGCGTCCTGGACGTCGGCGAGACCAAGGGCACCACCTACATCGTCACCGAGTTCGTGCAGGGCCGGCTGCTGGAGGACTTCCTGCGCCATGGACCACTGCCCGCCGAGACGGTCCGGCGGATCGTGGGCGAGGCGGCCCAGGCCCTCGATCGCGCCGGCTCCCGGGGCCTGCACCATCTCCGGCTGTCGCCGGCCAGCGTCTGCGTCATCCCGGACGGGTCGATCAAGCTGCTCGGCACGGCCATCGAGGCGGCCGCCAGTGGCGTCGAGCAGGACAACGCCGAGGCTGCGAGCCGTTCTGACGCGGTCGGCCTGGTCAGTCTGGTGTACGCCGGCCTGACCGGGCGCTGGCCCGGAGTCATCGACGGGCCCCTCGGCCCTGCGCCACGAGTGACCGGGCGGGCGGTTCCGCCGTCCGAGCTGGTCGCTGCGGTGCCGGGTGACCTGGACACCCTGTGCACAGTCACCCTGAGCCCCAAGGACGACGACGGTCCGCGGACTCCGGGCGAGCTGGCGGAGCAGCTGTCACCGTGGGCCCAACCGGCTCCGCTGACCGACCCGCGGGGCCTGGAGGTCTCCTCCCCCGAGCGTCCCGTCGTCCTCGATCTGGACCGGGCCGACCTCTCGGACGACGAGGCCCCCCAGCCGAGCTCGCCTGCATCGACCGCCGGATCAACACCCACCCCACGTGACGGCGTCCCGCTTCCGGAGACTGCGGAGGAGGAGACACCGGAGCAGGCCGAGCTCCACGAGGCTGAGGACCCGCCGGCCGCGGCTCAGCCGGTTGTGGCGCAGCCGGCAGAGGGCCCACAGACCCAGCCGTTCGGCCTGCCCGCCGCGGCCTTCGCCAGGGAGCCTGAACCGGCCGACCGGCAGCTGCACGCCCCGGTCGACGTGCGTTCGATGGCCGATTCCGAGCCCTTCCCGGTGCGCAGTGCCGCGGCCCAGCCACCGCTGGTGCATGCGCCCGCCTTCCCCGTCCCCGGCGAGCGCGGCGCCGGCCGCTCGAGGGTCTCCGACCTGGAGCGCGGCGGCCAGGCCTGGCCCACACCCGCCCCGGCGACGCGTACCACCGTGGTCACCCCGCCCGGCACCCCCCTGTCCAGCGGCACCAGTGACCTGGCCAGTGAGATCCTCGGCGACCCGTCTGCACGGGGTGTCCGCCGGCTCGACCCGGCTCCGCCACCGCCGCTCAACGGTCCCGCGCCCCGCGATGCCGGGTTCGGTGGCTGGGGAGGTGGCCATGGCGATGACCGGCTGGGGCCGTTCATGCCACCGGTGCCGGTCGCACGACCCCCGGAGAGCCAGGCTCGACTGGTCCTGAGCATCATCGGCGGGCTGGTCGTGCTCGGCCTCCTGCTCTCCCTGTTCGCCCTCCGTGGCGTGTTCACCGCCAATCCGCTCACCCCGAAGGCCGTGCCCAGCATCGTCACCGGTACCGCCGCGGTGCCCTCGGTGACGGCGAGTGCACCCATCCCGGGGGTCTCCGCCGGTGAGGTGGAGATCGCCGGGGTCAAGGCCATCGATCCGATGGGCGACCAGACCGAGAACGGCGCCTCGGCGCCGCGCGTGATCGACGGCGACAGCTCGACCGAGTGGCGGTCCGAGCGCTACGACACGCCGAGTTTCGGCGGCCTGGGCAAGACCGGCCTCGGCCTGGTGATCGACCTCGGTCAGGTCTCGACCGTGACCCAGGTGGTCGTGGAGCACCGGGGCACCGGTGGCACGCTCGAACTGCGGACGGCCGCCGAGGCGACCTTCGACGGCTCGACGTTGCTCAGCAGCGTTCCGATGGAGGGGAACCGGCTGGTGATCACCCTGAGTCAGCCGGTCGACACGCGGTACCTCGTGCTGTGGTTCACGAAGGTGACCCGCCAGTCCACCGGGGAGAACCGGCTGCGTGTCTTCGAGGTGTCAGTCCGGTAGGTTCCGTCCGTGAGCGGCAGCCACGCACTTCCCGCGCCGGCCGGACCTGATGACCGAGCGCTGCTGGCTGCCCACACCCACGGGGACCCCGACGCCTTCACCCTGCTCGTGCAGCGGCACCGCGACCGGCTGTGGGCTGTGGCGCTGCGCACACTGGGAGACCGCGAGGAGGCGGCCGACGCGCTGCAGGAGGCGCTGATCTCGGCCTTCCGCAACGCAGGCTCCTTCCGCGGTGATGCGGCGGCGACCACCTGGTTGCATCGGATCGTGGTCAACGCCTGCCTGGACCGGGTGCGTCGCCGGGCCGTCCGGCCCACGGTGCCGCTCGGCGAGCATGACCCACCCACTCGTCGCGACGAGCATGCCCAGGTCGACATCCGCCTCGCCGTCCGTGCGGCCCTGGCCACCCTTCCGCTCGAGCAGCGGGAGGCCCTCGTGCTGGTCGACATGGAAGACCTCCCGGTGCTCGAGGCCGCCCGGCTGCTCGGCGTGCCCGAGGGCACGATCAAGTCACGCTGCTCGCGGGGGCGGACGGCGCTGGCGGCGCTCCTGCGGGAGCCGGACGCTCCCCCGCCCGCCGGATCGGGCGACGAGAACCCACCCACCGGGAACCACCACGCCTCCCCGCGCGTCGCATCGGCGGACGACAACACGAGCAGGAAGGGGTGGTGAGCGACATGCCTGGACGTCATCCGGCGCAGGATGTGCTCGCCGATCTTGCTGCCGAGGTGCTCGAGGAGCACGAGGCCCGAGTGGTCGAGGCACATGTCATCGGGTGCGCCCGGTGCGCCGATCTGCTGGCCGACGCCGAGCGGGTGCGCCAACTGCTGCTGACCACGGACCCCGGGCCGATGCCCGCCCATGTCTGGGACCGCATCGCCGGGGCCCTCGCCGCCGAGGCCGCGAGGCCGGCAGCCGCCGCTTCCCCTGCCACACCCCCTGCTCCTGCTGTACCCCCTGCAGCCGCCACACCTCCACCCGCCTCTACGCCCACGCAGAACTGGATCACCCAGGAGTGGCCGGTCGACGCCGGCTGGGTGCCCGGGCCTGAACCCGAGCAGGTCGTGGACGCGCCCACCGGGCAGTGGGAACGGTTCATGGACAACTCCTTCGACGCCGTGGTCGAGGACCGCCCCGCGGATGCCGACCGGCTGATCGCCGCCCCGGTCCGGGTGGACGGGCCCGGCGGCCGGCCCGGCGGGCAGACCTTCGGGCGGGGCTCCGAACGCCCCCTGCGTCGGTCCAGCTCCCTGCGCTCGCGACGTGACGTTCGCACCGAGAGCCGCAGCAGCGCCCTGGTGCGCTACGTCAAACCCCTGGGCATCGCCGCCGGGATCATCGCCGTCGCCGGTCTGGCCGGTGTGGCCGTGGTGAGACTGCCTTTGGGCGGGGACACATCGGCGACCACGGCCGCAGGTTCCGCCGCCGCCGCAGCCGACCAGAGCAATGCCGAGGGAGCCTTCGCTGAGGTCTTTCAGGCCACGGGCACCGAATACACCACGGCGGACATCGCTGAGCAGGCCCTCCACCTGACCCGGTCCTCCGCTCGGGTCGCCGCGGCGCCGGGTGGCGGTGCTTCCGCCTCCGCCGCTGCGTCCGCCGGCGCTGGTGGCGCTGGCGCGAGTGCCGAGTCGGGGGCTGCGGCGTCGCCCACCGTCCCGGTCCCCGGAACCGCCAAGGCGCCGATGACCACCGGTCTGGCTCGCCCGCAGACCGTTCCCAGCAACTCCCCCTTGACCGACCCGAAGCGCCTCGCCGAGTGCCTCGCCGAGCTCAAGGCGCCGGGGCAGAACCCGATTGCCGTCGACCTGGCCCGATTCAATGGCCAGGAGGCGGCCGTCATCGTGCTGGCCGGCCGTGACGGCGGGTACGAGGTGTGGGCGGTCTCCCGCACCTGCCACGCGGGCGACGCCGGCGTCATGAGCTACACCACGGTTCCACCACCCTGACCGGCCGGGTTGCCCGTCGCGGGAACACGCTGCCCCTACGATCTGGTTACCGCAGCTAGATGCCTGCCGATCGCGGCGCATCCAAGGGCATTCGCCACGCGATGTGGTGAGGCAGGTCGACGAGGGAGAGCAGTGAGCGACGTCCGTGACGTGATCATCGTGGGATCGGGCCCGGCGGGGTACACCGCGGCCATCTACGCCGCGCGCGCCGATCTGCACCCGCTGGTGTTCGAAGGCTCGGTCACCGCCGGCGGTGCGCTGATGAACACCACCGAGGTGGAGAACTTCCCGGGTTTCCCCGCCGGCATCCAGGGCCCCGAGCTGATGGACGGCCTGCGCCAGCAGGCCGAACGGTTCGGCGCGGAGCTCGTGGCCAACGACGTGGTCGCCCTCCGGCTCGCCGGAGCGGTCAAGGAGGTCGATGTCCCCGCCGACTCCGGCGTGGGCATCGTCACCCACCGCGCGCACGCGGTGATCCTGGCCACCGGGTCCGCCTATCGGGAGATCGGGCTGGAGAACGAGAAGCGGCTCTCCGGACGCGGTGTGAGCTGGTGCGCCACCTGCGACGGGTTCTTCTTCCGCGACCAGCACATCGCCGTCGTCGGTGGTGGTGACTCGGCCGTCGAGGAGGCCACCTTCCTGAGCCGGTTCGCGGCGTCAGTGACGATGATCCACCGGCGTGACCAGCTGCGGGCCTCGAAGATCATGCAGGCTCGGGCCTTCGCCGATCCCAAGCTTCGTTTCATGTGGAACAGCGAGGTCGTCGACGTGCTCGGCGCGGAGAAGCTGAGCGGTCTGCGGGTACGCGATGTCGTCACCGGGGCCGAGCAGGACCTCGAGGTGACGGGCCTGTTCGTGGCGATCGGTCACGATCCGCGGGTGGAACTGGTGCGTGGTCAGCTCGACCTGGACGACGCCGGCTACATCGCGGTCGAGGGCCGCAGCAGCCGGACCAGCATCGACGGCGTGTTCGCCTGCGGTGATGTGGTCGACCACACCTACCGGCAGGCGATCACCGCGGCCGGCTCGGGCTGTGCAGCCGCCCTGGACGCCGAGCGCTTCCTGGCCGCCCTGACCGACGCCCCCGCTGCACCCGTCACCGCGTCAGCCCCGGTCGCCGGTTGACCGCCCACTCCCCCGCCCGCCCACTCGCACACCCCGGCCATCCCTGAGGAGTCGCCATGTCGACCAGCACCAACGTCACCGACGCCAGTTTCGACAGCGACGTGCTGAAGAGCAGCAAGCCCGTCGTCGTCGATTTCTGGGCCCCCTGGTGCGCCCCGTGCCGCCAGATCGCCCCGATCCTGGACGAGATCTCGGCCACGCACAGCGACAAGATCACCATCGTCAAGATGAACACCGACGAGAACCCGAAGGTGTCGGCCGCGTATGGGGTGTCCTCACTGCCCACGATCGCGGTCTTCTCCGGCGGTGAAATGGTCAAGACCATCATCGGGGCGAAGCCGAAGCCGATGATCCTGCGCGAGCTCGCCGAGTGGATCTCCTGAGCAGGTGACCCGACACCGTCCAGATCAGTCAGAGGCCTGAGACGTGAGCGCCGGCTGACGCACGCTGCCCAGGATTCGCTCCAGTGCCTGCTCGACGTCCTCACGCCAGGACAGCGCCGTCTTGAGTTCGAGCCGGAGCCTCGGATAGCGGTGATGCGGGCGGACCGTCTTGAAGCCGACGGCGAGCAGCAGATCTGCCGGTACCAAGCAGCCATGCCCGGGTTGACCCGGCACGACCACCCCGGCGTTGGCCGCCAATCCGAACGCCTCGATCGCGCGGACGCCTCGGCGGGTGAGGTCCTTCGCGGCCGCTTGGATGAGCAGCCGGGCCATCCCTCCGCCGGTGAACTCCGGAAGCACCCGGGCAGTGGTGAGTAGGACGGCGTCCGCGCTCACCGGGGAGGTGGGGAACGACATCGATCGCGGAACCAGGGACGGCGGGGCGTAGACGACGAACCCGGCCGGCACGTCGTCGACGTAGGCGATCCGGCCGCAGGACCCCCACTCCAACAAGGTGGAGGAGACCCAGACCTCCTTCTCGAAGGCAGTGTCTCCGGCCTCGCTGGCTCGCCGGCCGGCGACCGGATCGAGCTCCCAGACCACGCACCCGCGGCACGGGTCGGGCAGGTCGCCCAGGGTGTCCAGGGTCAGGGCAGCAACGCGACGTCCCATCAGGCGGTCCTCACCATGACAGCGACTGAGTCGGAAGAGGAGCGCCCACGCGATCTGGCGTGCGCGGGCGCAGGAGGGCAGCGACGAAGGCGGCCGCCGCGCCGAACAGCAGGCCCGCGACCACCAGTCGGGCCAGTCGCATGCGACACTCCCAATAGCGGTGGACGTGCGGATCGAGAGGGTCCCCCCGGGCGCCATGGTACGCAGTCGCCGTTCCCGAGAGAAGGCGCTGTATGCAATAGGACCAAGGGACTATGGATGCCGGGCATCCTATACGCATAGCGACTGTTCAACTACTGATGGCTATCGCGCCAGGTCACGAGGCCGGCGCTGGAGGAGGGCAGCCGTGCCAGAGACGACGGCAGCCGTAGGAGTGGGCGCGCCCAGCAGCGTCGCCCCACACGGATCGCGACTCGACCGCTGGGTTGACGCCTACGCGGCCCGCACCCGGGGTATGACCGCCTCAGAGATCCGCGCCCTCTTCGCCGTGGCCAGCCGCCCCGAGGTGGTCTCCCTCGCCGGCGGCATGCCCTTCCTCAGCGCGCTCCCGCTGGACGTGGTGGGCGCCACTCTCGCCAGGCTTGTCGCCGAACACGGCACCGTGGCCATGCAGTACGGCTCGGGCCAGGGCGACCCGGGACTGCGCGAACGGATCATCGACGTGATGGCGCCGCAGCAGGTGAATGCCCATGCGGACGACGTGGTGGTCACCACCGGGTCGCAACAGGCACTCGACCTGGTGACCAGGATCTTCCTCGATCCGGGCGATGTCGTGGTCGCCGAGGCGCCCAGCTACGTCGGCGCCCTGGGCGTGTTCCGTGCCTACCAGGCGGACGTCGTCCACGTGCCGCTGGACGACGACGGACTGATCCCGGAGGCACTCGAGGACGCCCTGTCCCGGCTGGACCGCGAGGGCCGCCGGGTCAAGCTGCTCTACACGGTGCCCAACCATCACAACCCCGCCGGGGTCACGCTGGCTCAGTCACGGCGCGCCCAGATCGTCGACATCGCCCGCCGCCACGGAGTGCTGATCCTCGAGGACGACCCCTACGGGCTGCTCGGGTTCGACGGTGACCCGCTGCCCTCACTCCACTCCCACAACCCCGAGGGCGTGATCTACCTCGGGTCGTTCTCCAAGACCTTCGCCCCCGGGTTCCGGGTCGGCTGGGCGGTGGCCCCGCACGCCGTCCGGGAGAAGCTGGTTCTGGCCAGCGAGGCCGCCATCCTCTGCCCCAGTTCGTTCAGTCAGATGGCGGTGGCCACCTACCTCGACCAGCACGACTGGAAGCATCAGGTCGGGGTCTTCCGCGACCTGTACCGCGAACGCAGCGAGGCCACGCTGAGCGCACTGGCCGACCTGATCCCCCAGGCCCGATGGACGACGCCGAAGGGAGGCTTCTACGTCTGGGTGACGCTCCCCGAAGGTCTGGACGCGACGGCGATGCTGCCCCGGGCGGTCACCGAACGCGTGGCCTATGTTCCGGGCACGGCGTTCTACGCAGACGGCCAGGGGCGACGGAACCTGCGGCTGTCCTACTGCTACCCCACGTCGGAGCGGATCCGCGAAGGCGTGCGGCGCCTCGCCGGCGTGGTCGAGGCCGAGCTCGAGGTGCTGAGCACCTTCGGGCCCGGCTCCGACGATCCTGGTGCCGACCCGCCTGGCCTGTCCGCTCCCGGACCCGATCTCACCTGATCCGCCTTCCTTTCCCTGGAGTCTGCTGTGACCCTCTCCTTGCGTGTGCTGGTCCTGGCCGGTGGGCTGTCCCACGAGCGCGACGTCTCCCTGCGTTCTGGGCGCCGGGTGTCCGAGGCGCTGCGTGATGCCGGTTGCCAGGTGGTCGAGCGCGATGTCGACGCGGGTCTCCTGGACGCGGTGCAGGCCTCGAAGGTGGATGTGGTCTGGCCGCTCCTGCACGGAGTGACAGGCGAGGACGGCGCCATCCGCGACGTGCTCGACCTGGTGGGTGTGCCCTACGTGGGGTCGACACCGGAGGCGTGCCGCTCGGCCTGGGACAAGCCGGTGGCCAAGGCCGTCGCCCGTGCTGCCGGTCTGCGCACGCCGGAGTCGGTGGCCCTGCCCCACGGCACCTTCCGCGAATTGGGCGCTCAAGCAGTGCTCGCCGCAATCGTCGAGCGGCTGGGGCTGCCTTTGGTGGTCAAACCGGCCCGAGGCGGGTCGGCGTTGGGGGTCAGCGTGGTGCGTGAGGCCTCGCATCTGCCGCGAGCGATGGTGGACTGCTTCGCCTACGGCGACGTCGCCCTGGTCGAGCGGTACGTCGACGGCGTCGAGGTGGCCGTGAGCGTGGTGGACACAGGTTCGGGGCCCGTCGTCCTGCCGGCGGTGGAGATCGTGGCGGACGGCGGCGTGTACGACTACAACGCCCGCTACACGGCTGGTGCGACCGAGTTCTTCGCGCCGGCCCGGCTGACGTCGGATGCTGCCGACGCTGCTGCCGAGATGGCTCTCACCGCGCACCGGGCCTTCGGGCTGCGGCACCTCTCCCGGACGGATCTGATCGTCGACCGCGAGGGTCTCGCGTGGTTCCTCGAGGTGAACGTCGCCCCAGGGATGACCGAGACCTCCTTGTTGCCTCAGGCGGCCGAGGCTGCCGGCGAGGACCACGGCGACCTGTACCGGCGGCTGGTGGAGGCGGCGGCCGCCCGCGCCCAGGGGACCACCGTCGGGGGCGGCGCTCCCAGCACACCCTGACACCAGGCCACGGACGAACAGCGACGGCCGGCCACCTCGAGATGAGGTGGCCGGCCGTCCGCGGTCACAGGTGCGGGATGGGCTCCGCCGGTGCTACTGCTGGTCGCTGAACATGCCGCGGATGTCGGGGCTCAGCAGACCCAAGATGCGGTTGAGATCCTCCACGCTGGCGAAGTCGATGCTGAGTCTCCCCTTGCGCTGTCCCAAGGCGATGGCCACCCGAGTGTCGAGCTTGTCGCCCAGCCGGGATGCCAGGTCGTCGAGCTCGGAGTGGTGCCCACCGGCGCGGGGCCGCTTCTTGGGCGCCGCCGCGGGCGAGCTCGCATCGCCCAGCGCGACGACCTCTTCGACGGCCCTGACCGAGAGGCCCTCCGAGACGATCCGCTGAGCGAGCGCCTCCATGCTGGCGCTGTCGTCCAGACCGAGTAGGGCACGAGCGTGGCCGGCCGACAGGACGCCTGCCGCAACGCGACGCTGGACCGCGGGCGGCAGACGGAGCAGGCGGATCGTGTTGCTGATCTGGGGACGGGAGCGGCCGATCCTGGTGGCGAGCTCCTCATGGGTGCAGCCGAAGTCGTCCAGCAACTGCTGATAGGCCGCCGCCTCTTCCAGGGGGTTCAGCTGGCTGCGGTGCAGGTTCTCCAGCAGCGCGTCGCGCAGCAGGGCGTCGTCCGCTGTGTCACGCACGATCGCCGGGACGGTGGTCAGGCCGGCCTGCTGAGTTGCCCGCCAGCGCCGCTCCCCCATGACCAGCTCGTACTGGAGGCTGCCGTCGTCCGCGCGGTCAGTGATCTGGCGGACGACGATCGGCTGAAGGACACCGATCTCGCGAATCGAGTGCACGAGTTCGGAGAGCTCTTCCTCGTCGAACACCGTGCGCGGCTGGCGCGGGTTCGGTCGAATGGCTCCGACCGGAACCTCGGCAAACCTCGCGCCCGGGACCGGCAGTAGTTCCTGCTCGCCCCCATGACCAGCCGCCGACTCCGAATCGGTCGGATCCTCGCTCAGCGCGCTCTCGACGGGGCGCTCGAGGGTGGCGGTCGCCGTGGCGGTCGCGGACTCCACCGGCGTCTTCGCCCCGTCGCTGTTGTCCCGGAAGAACACGTCATCCACTGGGCGGTCGCCGCCGCCGGCCTTGACCGGGGCACTCGGAATCAGGGCCCCCAGCCCGCGGCCCAAACCCCGTCGCTTCTCGCTCACGATTGCTCCTCGCGCATCGTCGGTTCCCACGTCAGTACCTGTTCGGCAAGTTCGCGGGCCGCCTCAAGATAGGAGAGCGCACCGCTGGACGCTGGATCGTAGGTCATCACAGTCTGGCCGTGACTCGGTGCTTCGGAGATGCGGACCGAGCGCGGAACGCTGGTCTTCACCACCTGTTCGGGGAAGTGGCTGCGGACCTCATCGGCCACCTGGGCAGACAGTCGGGTTCGGCCGTCGTACATGGTGAGCATGATGGTGGAGACGTGCAGGGTCGGGTTGAGCTGGCGACGAATCAGTTCGATGTGCTTCAGCAACTGCGACAGGCCTTCGAGTGCGTAGTACTCGCACTGGATCGGAATGAGCACCTCGCGCGCTGCGACGAACGCGTTGACGGTGAGCAGGCTCAGACTCGGCGGGCAGTCGATCAGCACATAGTCGATCTGGTCCAGCCCCTGGCGGAGACGGAGATCGAGATAGGTCTCCAAGGCCTTCTTCAGCCGCACCTCTCGAGCGACGAAGGACACCAACTCGATCTCAGCGCCGGCCAGGTCGATCGTGGCCGGAGCGACCCAGAGGTTCGGAAGGTCGGGGCAAGGTTGGACGACTTCGACGAGGGGGCGGTCCTCGACCACGACGTCGTACAGGCTCGGCACCTCCGCGTGGTGATCGATACCCAAGGCCGTCGACGCATTGCCCTGTGGATCGATGTCCAGCACCAGCACGGACAGGCCCGACTGCGCCAGGGCTGCCGCCACATTGACGGTCGTCGTGGTCTTGCCGACGCCACCCTTCTGGTTGGCGACGGTCATGATCCGGGTGTGTGGAGGGCGCGGGAAGGGACGCCCAGTCAGCGAGATGCGACGGCGCGCGTCCTCGGCAACCTCGGCGGCGAGGGGGGTCGAGTCGTCCACGCTGGGCAGGCTGGCGACGAGCTGCACGCGGTCTGAGTCATCGAAGGGGACCGGTGGGGCCAAGGGGGCGCCGGGGGGTTGCCACGCTGTCGCGACCGTGACTTCGAGGCCCTCCTCAACGACAGCGACGTGCGGCGGTGCCGAGGCGTCCACCGGACTGTCTTGCTGCTGCATTGCTGCACTCCCGTTCGGGCGGAGTCCGTCGTCGCCGGGCTCTGAGTCGGTGGGCTTGGTGTGGTCGGGCGGCCGGGTCTGGACGGGCTCCGGCGCGCGTGGCCCTTCCGTAGGCCCTTCGACCGGGTCAGCGACCACGTCGTGTGCGACGAGCGATCTCACCGGCTCCGTCGAGAGGCTATCTCCCGAGCGCTCATGATCGTTATTGTTCGGCGCGGCGACCGTGTCCGTCGACAGCGACGGCCTGTCAGGCGCCGCGGGCGGTTCCGGTACAGCAGGAAGTTCGGGTACCGCGGGAGGTTGCTGCCTTGTTTCACGGGAAACAGGACCGGGAGCCACCGCGAACCGCTCGCCCACGTGAGGGCTGCGAATCGTCTGGCCCCACGGCTGGACGAGCGATGCCTCGGGTGCCTGACTGCTCCACTCGGACAGGCTCCGACCCTTCATTGAGGATGCCGCTGACGCCAGGTCCTCCAGTCCGAGTCCCGCCGGCGTTTCGGTTGGCTCTTCGGTCTGCACCCCTTCGCGGGCAGGCGTCGACGCGGCGGACGTAGTGCTGGCCAATTCCTGCGCACCCCCCGCGGTGGTGATCGACGGAGGGCTCAGGGCGGGGCTCAGGGCGATGCCCTTGACCTCCAGCGCTGCACCAGCAGCGGCAGCGGGGTTGCCTGGCCCACTCCCCGGTGGGCCGTTCCTCTCGGAGTGGACGGCCGCAGGGTGGGCCGCAGGGTAGGCCGCAGGATGGGCCGCCCGGTAGGCCGCAGGGTTGTCGGCGACATCTCCTGCGAACTCGTGCGGCGACCGTGAAGCGGAATCTAAGGCCGTGGAGTCTCCTGCAAGGTCGGATCGACCGAGCGGACCAGATGGACCAGCTACACCCGTTAGAACAGCCCCCTGGGCGTCCTCCCCTGCGATGGCGCTGTGCGGAGGCGATCCGTCCTGGGGAGTCTGCTCAGCCGACGTGACCACTACACCTGGGCTCATGTCTGAACTCGAGGTCGACGAGCCCTCGCGGTTCAGTGGGGCCCCAGGGGGCTCGGACTTGAGCCCGTCGCTGGAGGTCTGATGAGGTTCGTAGCGCCAGGCGGCAGGTTCGCCGTCCGAGGGGTTCCGCTCGCCGGATGACGACCTCTCCCCCACTCCCCCTTCCTCCCCCATGTCCACTGATCCGCCGCGGACACCCAGCGGTGTCACGGCATGAGTGGCTTGGGTGGCAGCGGATCGTCGAGGTCCTCCGGTCGTCCTCGCACCCACCGAGAAGAGCTCTCCAGCGGCCGACACCGCGGCGACGATGGAGTCGTGAACGCGAGCGTTGGCACTGGCTGGACTGGCGTCGGTGCGCTGCTTCCCGTTGTCCCTCTCCTGTGCAGGCTGTGCGGAGGTTGCTGTTTCACGGGAAACATCGCCGGCGGCGAGGGACGCTGCCTCAATGGACGGCGGCGCCTCGCGCGGTAGGGCAGCGTCACTGGCGGCAGAGGTGCTGAGCTGAGCCTCGCTCGCTTCCCCGCTCGCTTCCCCGCTCGCTTCCCCGCTCGCTTCCCCGCTCGCCTCGCCGGAAGCGGCCGAGCCGGGCTCTGCCAGGCGGTCGGGCACACGAGTCCTCATGGCCAGCTCAACCGGCTCCAGCCTGGACTCGGGCTCAGCAGCCGACATCGCCTCGGCGACGGCGACGGATCGTAGCTCCAGGGTGCCGCTGCCCTCAGTGCCCGACGAACGAGCCGTGGACATTTCCTCCAGGCTGCTCTTGGGTGTGGGCGCTTCGACCGGTGGGAGTCCTGAGCACCTCGGCTAGACCAGTCGCCGGCCAGCCCAGACCGCGCTGAGGGCGCGTGTCGTCCGAGGGCCAGCCGATGCCGCTCACCATTCCTCCGCTCTCACTCACCGCTTCTTCATCCATCCTGACAAGGCTCTCTCCGCTCGGCCGGCTGGGCGCGCCGCATTGATCAGTGGCTACCTCGTTTTTGTCCATGCGGAGACGAGGCTGTGGACCAAACGGTTGATGACTCGACCCCTCCCGATGTTTCCCGTGAAACATCGGCTCCCTCGCATCGTCAGACCGCCTGTGCAGCAAGGACTGGTAGATCGCCTTGGCAATGCCCAGACTCGCGGACACCTTCCCCTCAGATGACTCAGGCATCCTCTGACTCCACTCCCACATCGTTCGCCATGACTCGCAGCAGATCCTGGGCGCTGCTCAATCGACGCTACTGGAGGCGTTCGGAACGGCACGACGACTCACCCACAACGTGTGGATAAGTCGTGCATAAGTCCCAACTGGTGACGGATTGACGAACGCGTTGCGAGCCCAGCACCTGCGCCATCGCCTCGATGGGCCGAAAGCCCAATCAGTTCACGTGAGGTGTGGAGAACTACTCCTCGAGCCGAGTCCCAGCCGTCGCCCACGCGGCCGTCGTCCACGCGCGCCGACGGAAGCAGGAGCCTTGATCGGGCCTAACCCCCAGCACCCATAGCCCGACGGCGACTGGCCGCCAGGCCGCAGTGCTCTCGCGCCAGGAACGGACGGAGTCTCACAGATGCTGCCTTCGACCGACCTGGGTGTCGCCCGCCCTCACCGACAGGCCACCTCCTCCTCCCGCCGCAATCGAGCTGTCGAAGGTCCCGTATGCACCGGCGGACCCCTCGACTGCTTGGCTCGCCACCCACGGCAGGTGCCCGCTCGCACAACCATGAGACGCGAGGCAACTCCGTTGATCTAGAACGAGCCGCACTCGGGCTGAGTTCAAGGGCACCTCGGCTTCACTGGTGGACGTGCTCGCGCGGGACGCAGAGGCTTCCTCGCGCGTTGTGTTGCGCGCTGTGTTGCGCGCTGCTGCTTGCCGCTCCCTTCAGGCTGCTTGTTGCCGCGCTGTTGGCGGCGCAAGTGTTGCTGAGTCGCTGCGCAGCAGATCCCGAGACTCGGGGCGTTCTGCCGCAACCTCGGCACTCGCTCGCTCAACGAGGTACGCATCTGCGCTGCGGTGCGGTCACAGCGCCGAGACTCCTTGCGGCGAGATGTCGTCATCCGACCCGACTGGAGCCCTCGCCGACGGCGCGAGGGGTAGCCCCGAGCGGGCCGAGCACGGCAGTGTCTGGAGACCAGCCGCGTCACACCACCCCTCCCCGGCGCCGTCTGGACCACCTCTGGACGACGTCGCGTCCGAATTGGCCTGGGCCGTGCGAGACATGGTCGGTCCGCTGAAGGTCACGGCGTCGCTCTAGCAGGGACAGTCGCTGGGCTCGTGACCTATGGCGACAGCACAGGCGAGGTTCGCCGCAGAAGCACGAGTGAGGCCGACTCCTCTGCAGCACGAGCAGGGCCGATCGGGGC
Source organism: uncultured Actinomycetota bacterium (assembly GCA_963710915.1). GTDB lineage: Bacteria > Actinomycetota > Actinomycetes > Actinomycetales > Kineosporiaceae > JADJPO01. The sequence goes on from CAVQCD010000005.1 coordinate 371,238, forward strand.
GAGCACAGGGCGAGCCGACCCGCCCTCTGATGCCAAGACAACGCTTCTTCCCCAGGCGCTCGCCCCGCTGACGATCGCGGTCGCTGGTCCTGATGTCGCGGGTCGCAGGGGCTGGTGGGGCGAAGCCACTTCCCTGAGCCACCGCCACCCCCAGCCCTGAGGTGCTGCTGCCGGGCGCCGACCAACCGTCGGTCGAGGAACTCGTTGAACGCCAGTGGATCAGCCGCAGTCGGCAGGAGCACCGAGACCACGTTCGTCTTCGTGGACGTGGCGGCTGCGCAACGCGGACGGCCACACTCTGAGCAGCCGCCGGTGGCGACCTCACGCGAGCCCACGTCTCCCTCAGGCGTAGTGCAGACAGACCACCAGATCGGCTTGAGCAACCACGCCCGACGCGTGGGACTCAAGCGCGGGTGCCCCTGGCTGCCGGTAGGCGCAACTACGGGGGCGGCGACAGTGGGTGATGCCCGGTTCTTCTTGCCCACCAACAAGTCTTGGAGGGGCGACGACCTCTGGCCGAGCGATTCGCACCCCGCTCATGGCGGTACTCCTGTCGCCCCGACTCGCCGCAGCACCAGCTTTGGGGGGCGCCTTCACAGTCGGCACCAGAGGCTGCGGGGGCCTACTCCCCACTCCCCCACTCCGGGAGGGTCGCTGCAACTTCGCCCCCAGGGAGGGAGTGGCGGCCCCAGCTCAACCGGCTGGGCCGGCCCCATCCGCCGAAGACCGGATCCACTGCGCAACGGCCGAAACGGCTGCGGCCCGGTCTGGCAAGCCCTTCCCTGGTCGGTGCACCACCTCACTGGGGACGCGGCCTTGCCCGGTCAAGGGGGCTACCGGCGCTGCCTACAAGGGTCGGGAGACCGCGACAGCACGCCGCCGCAGCAGGCCGCCGCAGCAGGCCGCCGCAGCACGCCGCCGCAGCACGCCGAAGCGAGCCGAAGCAAACCGAAGCAACGGGCCGAAGCGAGGCGAAGGTGACGATGCGGCAGGGGCTGGGGCCTGAGTCTCGCACGGCGTATGACTACCGCTGCCGCCGACGACTCCTGTCGTGTTTCACGTGGAACCGTGCGGCGGACCCAGAGGAGTGACCGAGACCACCGCAGCAATCGGCAGAGGGCCGTAGAGATGCGGGAACCGCTCCTGCTGGCCAGGCCCAGCCGCCTCCCAGACCAGGGAGTCACCCAGCAGAGAGTCATCGATCTCGAGGAGGAGGAGTTCTCGGTCGAGATCCCCGTAGAAGGCCACACGCACTCGCGGCCACTGCTCCTCCGTTGACAGATGAACGAAGCCCACCTCAGCCAACGACAGGCCTCGAGTCGAACCGAACATAGGTCCCGGTCTCACAGGCGGCGGTCCACTCTGCCGAATCAGCGAGATGGAAGACGGTCATCGACGCCTGCGTCGCACCGTTGGCGCCTTGCCAGCGCGAACCCAGACCACTGTGGTCGGTACGGGGAGAACGCCTATGCCGCACTGACCGACGGCCCATTCGCGCGCGTTCAGCTTGCCGAGTGCCGATGTGGCCGACTCCAACTCAGCCCCAGCCGATTGACCCTTCACGGCGATCATGAGGCCCCCCTCGGCCACCAGTGGCAGGCACCAGCCGGCAAGCACCTCGAGTGAGGCGACAGCGCGAGCAGTCACCACGTCGAATCCTCGGTGCACGCACTCCTCAGCGCGGGCTCGCACCACCGTCACCGCGTCCCGCAGGCCCAGCAGGTCAATCACTTCCTCGAGCCAGATCACCCGGCGCTGCAACGGCTCGATCAGGGTCACACGAAGGTCCGGACGAGCAATGGCCAAGACGAGCCCTGGCAGACCCGCGCCCGAACCCACGTCGGCCACCGAACTCCCGATCGGCACCATCTCGGCAATCGCCGCGCAGTTCAGCACATGCCGCTCCCACAGTCGGGGAACCTCCCGAGGACCGATCAACCCGCGCTCCACAGCAGAACCCGCGAGTTCCTCGGTGAACCGCTGCGCCAGCGCGGAACGGTCGCCGAAGAGCGCCCGTACAGCCGCTGAGAGTTCGACCGGGATGTGAACCGTGTGGGCGTTCACAGCAGGGTGCGCCGTGCCCGGGTGTGCGGGGATCTCCTGCTCAGACACCTGCGGGGTGCACGACCACACGGCGCCCGGGGTCTTCGCCCTCCGACTCACTGACCAGTCCGGCATCAGCAACGACGTCGTGCACGACCTTGCGCTCGAACGCCGTCATCGGCTCCATGCGCACCGCTTCACCGGTCTTCTTCACGTCTTCGCACACTCGAGCCGCGATGTCCTCGAGCTTGCGACGGCGAGCCGCCCTGAAGCCGGCGACGTCCAACATCAGTCGGCTGCGCTCACCCGTCCGTGCCTGTACGGCAAGCCTCGACAGCTCCTGCAGCGCCTCGAGCACCTCGCCCCGCGAACCCACCAGTCGGCGCAGGTCCCGCTCAGAGCCCTCTTCAGCCACGATGGCCACCGAGGCGCGTCCGTTCTCGACGTCGATATCGATGTCGCCGTCGAGGTCAACGATGTCGAGGAGTTCCTCGAGATAGTCCGCGGCGACCTCGCCCTCCTCTTCAAGCCGGCGCAACGAAGGCCGCGAACGACGTCCGCCCTTCGCGCCACCCTCGCTCGCGCCACCCTCGGCCGACTCACCGTCGGAGTCCTCACCGTCAGGATCCCCACCGTCGGAGTCATCACCGTCGGAGTCCTCACTGCTGACGACCGGCTCGGTGGCAGCCTCTTCAACGGCTGCGGATCCAGACCCGTGCTCCTCCGGAGTCGCCGATGCCACATCGTCGCTTCCGGGCGCCTCGGTCTGCACGGCGTCGTGCGTCTCCTGCTCCATCGAAGTGGTGTCGCTCACGAATGCTCCTTCCAATCAACGAGAGCGCTCAGGCTCTCCGGAATCGTTCAGGTGGTGGCCTCGGTGACGAGTCGCTGAACCGGAGATCACGTCAACGCGTGTCATCGACGGTTGCGGGACTCCTCCGCTGCCTCATCCCCCGCCCACGGGGCCTGCTCCTGGCCGTTTCTGCCCTTTGGCCGGGGGTCGGGCACCGGGTCGCGGTTGCGGGGCCCGCTTGCTCCGTGGCTGCCGCTTGGGCTGCCGCCGTTGCGGAGTCCCGCCCGGCTCCGAGCCGGCGTCGGTGTCGGTGTCGCCCGACCCGTCCTCCGACAGCGTCTGTGAGACCGAGCCGGCACCCTTGGCAGCCGGCGGCAGCGGGTCCTTACCCTTCTTGCGTCGAACGCTCCATCAACGCCTGCTCGGCGATCGACCCAGGCGCGGGCATCCGCCGGATGGTGTAGAACTGCTGACCCATCGACCACAGGTTGGTGGTCAACCAGTACAGCAGGACACCGATCGGGAAGTTCACGCCAGAGACGGCGAACACCAACGGGAAGACGTACAGCAGGATCTTCTGCTGCTGGGCGAACTGGCCCTCCAAGGCCGACGGCGGCATGTTCTTGCGCATCAGCTGGCGCTGCGTCGTGAACGTGGTCAACGACATCAGAATGATCAGAACGACTGTCAGCAGCTGCGTCGAGAACGTGTCTGCCTTCAGGAAGGTGTCGGACAGCGGCGCACCGAAGAGGGTGGCGGCGTCGGCCTGCCTGACCAGCTCGGCATCCAACGGTCCGACAGTGCGCTCGTTCGGGATGCCGTTGAGTACCCGGAACAGGGCGAAGAAGATCGGCGACTGAAGCAGGATCGGCATGCACGAGGACAACGGGTTCGTGCCGTGGTGCTTGTAGAGGGCCATCATCTCCCGGGTCATCGCCTCCTTGGAGGCCTGATCCGTCTTGCCCTTGTACTTGTTCTGGATCTTCTTCATGTCCGGCTGCAGCAGCTGCAGACCACGGGAGGCCTTGATCTGCTTGAAGAACAGGGGGATCAGCAGGATCCGGATCACGATCACCAGGCCGACGATCGACAGCGCCCAGGTGATGCCCGAGGCGGCGGGCAACCCGATCAGGGTGAAGGCCTTGTGCCAGGCCACCATGATCCACGCCACGACGAGTTCGAGCGGGTTGAGAATGGCATCGATCAGGCCCATGAGACTCCCTTACCGGTCAGGCTGCGCGCCGGACCGGCGGCGCTGGTTCGTGGTGATGGTCGAGGGCTACCCCACTCGCGTCATGCCGTGCCGGCACGTCATCGATGCCGCCGTCGCTCCACGGGTTGCAGCGCAGGATGCGCCACACCGTCAACGCAGTCCCTCGTGCAGCGCCATGACGACGGATCGCCTCGAGACCGTAGGCGGAACACGACGGGTAGTACTTGCACGTGGGGCCGTACAGCGGCGAGATCGCGAACCGCCAGAGGCGGATGAGGCCGATCAGAAGGTTCTTGGGGAGGTTCCAGAGGGCACGTCCCGCGCCGCGGAGAGCGACACCGAGGGCCTGAGGAACCGTCTGGGGAACCGTCTGAGGCACTACCCGAGGCATCAGGCCGGTCACGACCGGGCCTCTGTCGTACGTAGGGCAGACCTCAGAGCCGCGTCGAGATCGTCCGCCAGGGCGACGAAGGAGGCCTGGCTTGCCGGCGGCAGAGCGCGCACCACAACCAGTCCTCCCCGGCGGAGATCCTCGAGACGGTGCGCCATGTGGGCTCGCAGTCGACGCTTCACCTGGTTCCGGGTCACCGCGCCACCCACTGCCCGGGAGACGATGAACCCCACGCGGACCGGATCCTGCGACCCTTCGACCGTGGCGACATGCACCACCAGCGTTCGTCGACCCGCACGACGCCCCGTACGCATGGCCCGGACGAAGTCAGGCGAACGCCGCATGCGGTGGACGGAAGGAAGCACGACGGCCGCCGCTGACGTCGGCTGGTCAGGCGGAGAGCTCTTCGCGGCCCTTGCGCCGACGGGCAGCGAGGATTGCGCGGCCCGCCCGGGTGCGCATCCGCAGCCGGAAGCCGTGGGTCTTCGCCCTACGCCGGTTGTTCGGCTGGAAGGTCCGCTTGCTCACAGGAGTAACTCCACGCTCGTGCGGCCGACAGGCCGGGTGTGTGAACGGCCGCCGCTGGGATGAGCGACGAGCCTTCGGGAAAGAGAAACGCCGGCTGAGATCCAGACCCCGGGGAGCCCATAGATCGACCGATGCTCTCAAGCCTTCTCACGGTACGGTGCGCGGCGATGCAGGGTCAATTCGACCGCTCAGTGGCAGCCCAGATCCTCGTTTCGACCTGCGAGTATCAACGGTGAGTAGTCAAGAGATTACTTGGAGTATGCTCACGGTCCAGGCAACGTGGGAGAGGCCAACAGGCTATGGTCCTGTGGTGCTGGTCGAAGGCGTTGCGCGACACGCCGTGGAACCTCCGAGGATTTCCTCAGGGATCATGGAGTGCCGAACGACGATCTCGGATACCCGACGGGTAGGCCGGAAGGCCGGCCGGAGCACAGCGTGGGGAGTTGCTCCGCCCGACTGGCAACGGACGGCCAACTCTCGTGCACAGGGTGTGGATAACTGTGTGGACTGCGGTCGGCCGTCCCCAAGCCAGGCAGGAGGTGCGCCAGCGTGACCGGAAGCGGAGATGACTTCTCCTCGGTCTGGCGCCGTGCCCTCGCTGCCCTCGACACCCTCGGCGTCAGCTCCCAGCAACGGGCGTTCGTCCGCCTCACCCGCCCCGTCGGCCTCCTCGACGGCACTGCGCTGCTCGCCGCTCCCAACGAGCTGACCAAGGAAGTGCTCGAGCACCGGATGCGCGAGGCGATCACCGGCGCGTTGTCCGCCGAGCTCGGCCACCCCGTGCGCCTGGCAGTCACCATCGATTCCTCCCTCGCCGAGCAGCACGACGACACCGACGACGACCGCGGCGAGACCTCGTCGTCCGCCGTCCCGTCGTCAACCGTCGGTGCCGACCGGGCTGATCAGGGCGACCGCAGCCACTCCCCCGGGCTCTCCACCCGTGCCACCCAGGAGCGCAACGACCTCCGGCTGGACAGCGACCGCGTGATCGATGTCCGTGCGGACGGTGGGGACCCGCCTGACTACGACGGCGCGCGACCCGAACTGCTGCGCTCCGGAACCGGCCGCGGCACCGGACGGACCACTCCGGGCGAGCCCTCCCGGCTCAACCCGAAGTACATCTTCGAGACCTTCGTGATCGGCGCCAGCAACCGGTTCGCCCACGCCGCGGCCGTGGCCGTGGCGGAGGCGCCGGCGAAGGCCTACAACCCGCTGTTCATCTACGGCGACTCCGGTCTGGGCAAGACCCACCTCCTGCACGCGATCGGCCACTACGCGGCGAGCCTCTACCAGGGCGTCCGGGTCCGCTACGTGAACTCGGAGGAGTTCACCAACGACTTCATCAACAGCATCCGCGACGACAAGGCGGGCAACTTCCAGCGCCGCTACCGCGACGTCGACGTCCTGCTGATCGACGACATCCAGTTCCTGCAGGGGAAGGTGCAGACCCAGGAGGAGTTCTTCCACACCTTCAACACGCTGCACAACGCGAACAAGCAGGTCGTGATCACCTCTGACCTGCCGCCCAAGCAGCTCTCCGGCTTCGAGGAACGGATGCGGTCCCGGTTCGAGTGGGGCCTGATCACCGACGTGCAACCGCCCGACCTCGAGACCCGGATCGCGATCCTGCGCAAGAAGGCGATCGGCGAGCGGCTCGAGGCGCGGGACGACGTGCTGGAGTACATCGCCAGCAAGATTTCGACGAACATCCGCGAGCTCGAGGGCGCCCTGATCCGGGTCACCGCCTTCGCCAGCCTCAACCGGCAGCAGGTGGATCTGTCCCTGGCCGAGATCGTGCTCAAGGACCTGATCCCTGCGGACAACACCCCGGCGATCACCGCTGCCACGATCATGGCCCAGACGTCTGCCTACTTCGAGATGACGATGGAGGACCTCTGCGGTTCCTCCCGCTCCCGGGTGCTCGTCAACGCCCGCCAGATCGCGATGTACCTGTGCCGCGAGCTCACCGACCTGTCGCTGCCGAAGATCGGCCAGCTGTTCGGCGGACGCGACCACACCACGGTCATCCACGCCGAGCGCAAGATCCGCCACCTGATGGCCGAGCGCCGCAAGACCTACACCGAGGTCACCGAGCTGACCAACCGGATCCGGCAGTCCGCACGATCCTGACCCCAGTCGTCAGACGTCCTGATCGCCCGGCCCGGCAGAGCCGAGTAACCCTGAGTTACCGGCCATCCCTACGTTGTCCACAGGATTCGGGCATCCAGCTCAGTTGTCCACGGCAAAGCCACCCGCGGGGTGTGCTCTCGTCCCCACCTGCACCGTGTTCAGAGGGTGCACGACGTCAGCGCAGAGTCACTAGGCCCCAGACTGCTGTCTCAAATGGGGCGAAAACACCATAAAAACACCCCAGAAGCAGTCGAGATCGGCCGGTGTCGAACCCGCTGTCCGAAATAGACGTAGACATCGTCTCGTGCACAGTATGGGGACAACCCTGTGGATTCTGCGTCGCCGGATATCAACGGTGCGTGAACAAGAACCCGTCCGAACGGATGAGAACGCTCCCAGTCCCCCTCGTCCACGGTCCGTGGACAACCTGTGGACAAACGCTTCGTGACTACCCTCCGCCTGTGGAGCGACCATGACCCGGCGGTGGACGGTGCGCGTCGTAGCGATGAGTGCAGCCCGTCTTCCCACCTGCCGTCCACCGGCACCCGCCCCGCCGTCCACCTGCCGTCGACAGGTACATCGTCGTGGTGAGCAGCGGCGATGCCCACTTACCCACACCGTCCACACCCCCTATGACGATGTCTATAGAGAGAGATGGAGAGGGATGGCCCGCCCACATCTGGATCTGGGTCTGTGCACACCTCGACGGTCACCTGCTCACGACGAGATCCAGGTCCTCCAGCCGCACCACGCCGTCCGCTTCACCTGTCGCGACCGACTCGCGTACTGTCGGGGCGCGCTGACCATCGCGGACCTGCCACGCTGTGGTGGTTCGCTTTCCCTCCAGAGCGCAGATTCCAGCAGTCATCGGGTGGACGACGCAGCACCGGGTGGTTCCCGGCCCCGAGGTCGAGCCCACGTCGTCCGTACCGCAGAGAGGTGGGTTCCGTGAAGTTCCGGGTCGAACGCGATGTCCTGGCCGAGGCCGTCACCTGGGTGGCTCGTGCCCTGCCGAGCAATCCGCCCGTGCCCGTCCTGGCCGGTCTGCTGCTCGAAGCATCGGCGGACGGCGTGCTGCGGCTGTCGAGTTTCGACTACGAGGTCTCGGCCCGGGTCGAGATCCCGGCGGACGTCGCCGACGGCGGCACCGTGCTGGTCTCCGGCCGGCTGCTCGCCGACATCTCCCGCTCGTTGCCGGCCTGGCCGGTGGACGTCGCCACGGACGGGTCGCGGGTGGAGATCACCTGCGGGGCGAGCCGGTTCACCCTGCTGACCATGCCGGTCGACGACTACCCCGCCCTGCCTGCGATGCCGGACAGCTCAGGGGTGGTGACCGGCAGCGACTTCACCCAGGCCGTGGCCCAGGTGACCGTGGCTGCGAGCCGGGACGACACCCGACCCGTGCTCACCGGTGTGCTGACCCAGATCGACGGCGAGAAGCTCACCCTGATGGCCACCGACCGCTACCGGCTGGCCGTGCGCACCCTGCCCTGGCGCCCGACCGACCCCGGCATGCAGGCCGGTGCACTGATCCGCGCCCGCACGCTCTCCGAGGTCTCCAAGGCCCTCGGCGCGGTCGGTGACATCACCCTCGCCCTGCCCGCCGACGGCGGTGGCGAACTGGTCGGCTTCGAGGCCGGCGGACGCCGCACCACCTCGCTGCTGATGGACGGCGAGTACCCCCAGGTGCTCGGGCTCTTCCCGGCCGAGCACCTGGGTGAGGCCGAGGTCGCCACTGCCGCGCTGGCTGAGGCGGCCCGCCGCGTGTCCCTGGTCGCCGGCCGCCATGCCGCCGTCCGGCTGCGCTTCACCGACGGCGCGATCGTGCTGGAGGCCGGCCAGGGCGAGGACGCCCAGGCCTCCGAGGCCGTGGACGCGACCCTGTCCGGTGATGAGGTGGTACTCGCGTTCAACCCGCAGTACCTGCTCGAGGGCCTGGCCGGCGTGAACGCCGAGACCACGCTGTTGACCTTCACTCAGCCGACCAAGCCGGTGGTGATCTCCGCCGCCGGCGAGCACGATGCCGGGTTCCGCTACCTGGTGCTCCCGGTGCGGCTGAACAGCTAGCGCTTCAGCTCGTCCGGCTCGACTTCCAGCACCCACAACGAGGAGGCAACGCGTGCACATCGGTCTGGTGGGCCTGGGCAAGATGGGCGGAAACATGCGCTCCCGGCTGCGCAACGCCGGGATCGAGGTCACCGGTTACGACCGCAACCCCGAGGTCAGTGACGTGGCCTCCCTGGCTGATCTGGTCGCCGCTCTGCCGGCCCCCCGCACGGTGTGGATCATGGTTCCGCACGGGGCGCCGACCACGTCGACGGTCGAGGAGCTGGCCGGCCTGCTGGCTGCCGACGACCTGGTGATCGAGGGTGGCAACTCCCGGTTCAGCGACGACCTGGTCAACGCCGAGAAGCTCGCCGTCACAGGCGTCAACTACCTCGACTGCGGGGTCTCCGGCGGGGTCTGGGGGCTGGAGAACGGCTACGGGCTGATGGTCGGCGGCGACCCGGCGATGGTCGAGCGGGCGATGCCGGTCTTCGACGCGCTGCGCCCCGAGGGTCCGCGCGAGGAGGGCTTCGTGCACGCCGGCTCGGTCGGCGCCGGTCACTACGCGAAGATGGTGCACAACGGCATCGAGTACGGCCTGATGCAGGCGTACGCCGAGGGGTACGAGCTGCTCGCCGCCAAGGACATCGTCACCGACGTGCACGGCGGCTTCCAGGCCTGGACCCGCGGCACCGTCGTCCGCTCGTGGCTGCTCGACCTGCTGGTCAAGGCACTGGCCGACGACCCGGAGCTGGCCGGCATCAGGGGCTACGTCAACGACTCCGGCGAGGGCCGGTGGACGGTCGAGGAGGCGATCGACAACGCCGTGCCGGTGCCGGTGATCACCGCGGCGCTGTTCGCCCGGTTCGCCTCCCGCCAGGACGATTCGCCCGCGATGAAGGCCGTCGCCGCGCTGCGCAACCAGTTCGGCGGGCACGCGGTGACCTCGGCGGGGCCGACCTCCGGCGCCGGCTCCACCCAGTAAGCGCATGGCGTGCACGTCACCCAGCTCTCGCTGACCGACTTCCGGTCCTACCCGGCGGTGGAGCTCGCGCTCGAGCCCGGGGTCAGCGCGCTGATCGGTCCGAACGGACAGGGCAAGACCAACCTGGTCGAGGCGATCGGGTACGTCGCGGCGCTGTCCAGCCACCGGGTGCCCACCGACGCACCCCTGGTGCGGATCGGCGCGTCACGGGCCACGGTGCGGACGGCGATCGCGCGGGCCGGCCGGCAGGTGCTGGTCGAGCTGGAGATCGTGCCCGGGTCGGCCAACCGAGCCCGGGTGAACCGGTCACCGGTCTCCCGCCCCCGCGAGGTGCTGGGGCTGCTGCGCACGGTGCTGTTCGCGCCGGAGGATCTCTCCCTGGTCAAGGGAGACCCGGACGGGCGGCGCCGGTTCATGGACGACCTGCTGGTGGCCCGGGCGCCGCGGTTCGCCGGGGTGCGCGCCGAGGTGGACAAGGTGCTCCGCCAGCGCAACGCCCTGCTCAAGACCGCCGGCGCGACGATCAAGTCCGGGCGCGGCGACGTCCGCACCCTGGATGTCTGGGACGCCCACCTGGCCACGGCGGGCGCGGAGCTGCTGGCCGGCCGGCTGCACCTGGTACGACCTGCTGCAGCCGCTGGTCGCCACTGCCTACGCCGAGGTCTCCGGCGGTCAGGGTGCAGCGCGGCTCACCTACCGGTCCAGCCTGGGCGACGACATCACCGCCGGTGCGCCGCTGGGCCGCGAGCTGCTGGCGGCGCGGCTGCTCGAGGCACTGTCCAAGGCACGTCCGCGTGAGCTCGAGCGCGGCGTGAGCCTGGTCGGCCCGCACCGCGACGACCTGCTGCTGGGCCTGACCTTCGGCGACACCGAGGTGCCTGCGAAGGGCTACGCCAGCCATGGCGAGTCCTGGTCGTTCGCGTTGGCGCTGCGCCTGGCCAGCTACGAACTGCTGCGCGCCGACACCAGCGGGGACGGCGACGGCGAGCCGGTGCTGATCCTGGACGACGTCTTCGCCGAGCTCGACGCCGGACGCCGGGTGCGGCTGGCCGAGATGGTGGCCGGGGCCGAGCAGGTGCTGGTCACCGCAGCCGTGCCGGCCGATGTGCCCGAGGTGCTGGAGGGGGCCCGGATCGACGTGATGGCCGGGGAGGTGCAGCGTGTCCGATGAGCCGGACGGCCCTCCGAGCAGCCCCGGCGATCCTGCGCCGGACGCCGACCCGGGCGCCGACGCCGTCCGCTCGGCGCTGAATCGGGCGCGGGCCGCGGCGCGCGAACGCGGCCTGGTGCCGGGAGCCCCGGTGCGCCGCACCGCCGTCCCGTCCTGGCGCCGCCGCGCGGAGGCGGCTGCGCGCCGCTCCGGTGCGCACCCCGATGCCCGCGACCCGCAGACGGTCTCGTCCACGATCGACCGGTTGGTGGCCGAGCGCGGCTGGGCGGCGCCGGTGGCCGTCGGCGGGGTGATCGGGCGCTGGGCGGCAGTGGTGGGCGAGGAGATCGCTGCGCACTGCACGCCCGAGGTGTTCACCGACGGCGTGCTCACCGTGCGCGCCGACTCCACCGCGTGGGCCACCCAGCTGCGGCTGCTGCTGCCCACAGTGATGCGCCGCCTGACCGAGGAGGTCGGCGAAGGCGTGGTCACCAAGTTGGTGGTCCAGGGCCCCACCGCCCCGAGCTGGCGCCGCGGTTCCCGCTCGGCCCACGGTGGGGTGGGCCCCCGCGACACCTACGGCTGACCCCCAACCTGAGCAGGTTCAGGTGAGCCTTGGACGGCGGGTGCGCCACCAGGCGATGGCGAGGTTGGGCACCCAGCGGAGCACCGGAAGTAGCCGGCCGATACGGCGAGCACGAGGACGCTCGAGGTCAACGCCAGACCGATCGGAACGGCCGACGCCGTGCGGCGGATCAGGCGCGACATCGTCATGATCCGAGGCTAGGAATCCGCTCCGGACGCCGACATCCGGCTACCACCCAGGGCCGTTCTGGAGCCATCCCCAGGGGTGCGCGCACCCCGTTCTGCGGACAGCCCGGCGATGCGCGGCGATCCGATCATCGGTCCGGACCTGTAGTCGCCTGTGACGCGTCGAGGGGCAGGGGTGCGTAGAGGGAGTCGTCCGGGGATCGGTTGGCTCGTCAGAACGGGCCAGAAACGGCGCTCCTGGCCTGTGGACAGACGGCTCCACCCCCCTGGCCGGGGTAGGATGGTGATGCTCAAACGTGCCGGGGGTCGCTCGTCAGCATCTCCCCCGTCGACCCCCGTCAGGAGCCCGACGACCTGTGACCGACCAGATCAGCACCACCGAGGCAGCCACCGTCCCGGGCACCGCGTCGCCAGGCCTCCCGCCGTCCCCCGACAGCATGAACGGGCACGACTACGGCGACTACGACGCCAGTGCGATCACAGTGCTCGAGGGGCTCGAAGCGGTCCGCAAGCGTCCCGGCATGTACATCGGCTCCACCGGTGAGCGCGGTCTGCACCACTTGGTCTACGAAGTGGTCGACAACTCCGTCGACGAGGCCCTGGCCGGTTTCTGCGACACGATCGAGATCACCCTGCTGGCCAACGGTGGGGTCCGGGTGATCGACAACGGCCGGGGCATCCCGGTCGACATCGTCGCCTCCGAGGGCAAGCCTGCCGTCGAGGTCGTGCTCACCGTGCTGCACGCCGGCGGCAAGTTCGGGGGCGGCGGGTACTCGGTGTCCGGCGGCCTGCACGGCGTGGGCCTGTCGGTGGTCAACGCACTCAGCCAGCGGCTCGAGGTCGAGGTGCACCGCGACTCCTTGGTCTGGCGGCAGTCCTACGAACTCGGGGTGCCGCTGGCCCCCCTCGCGCAGGGGGAGGCGACCCCAGCCTCGGGCACCACGGTCACCTTCTGGGCCAGCGAGGACATCTTCGAGACCACCACGCTTCGACTTCGAGACCCTGCGCTCGCGGTTCCAGCAGGTGGCGTTCCTGAACAAGGGCCTCCAGATCACGCTGGTCGACGAGCGGCCCGACCACGCTGACGAGGACGGCACCGCCCCGGCGGTCTCGTTCCGCTACGACGGCGGCCTGGTCGACTACGTCAAGCACCTCAACTCCTCGAAGAAGTCCGACCCGATCCACTCCGACGTGATCGACTTCGAGTCCGAGGACGTCGAGCGCAAGCTCTCGGTCGAGATCGCCATGCAGTGGACGACCGCCTACTCCGAGAGCGTGCACACCTACGCCAACACGATCAACACCCATGAGGGCGGCACCCACGAGGAGGGCTTCCGGGCGGCCTTGACCACGCTGGTCAACGAGTACGCGCGGGAGAAGGGCATCCTCAAGGAGAAGGACGACAACCTCACCGGCGACGACATCCGTGAGGGCCTGACCGCGGTGGTCTCGATCAAGCTGGGTGAGCCGCAGTTCGAGGGCCAGACCAAGACCAAGCTCGGCAACACCGAGGCGAAGACCTTCGTGCAGCGCGTGGTCCGCAGCCAGCTCACCGACTGGCTGGACAGCCACCCGCGCGACGCCCGCGACATCATCACCAAGTCGATCCAGGCCTCCGCGGCCCGGGTCGCCGCGCGCAAGGCGCGGGAAGCCACGCGGCGCAAGGGACTGCTGGGCGGCGGTGGCCTGCCGGGCAAGCTGTCCGACTGCCAGTCCACGAACCCCGACGAGTGCGAGATCTACATCGTCGAGGGCGACTCGGCCGGCGGCTCGGCCAAGATGGGCCGCGAGCCGCGCACCCAGGCGATCCTGCCGATCCGGGGAAAGATCCTCAACGTCGAGAAGGCGCGGATCGACAAGGTGATGGCCAACACCGAGGTGCAGGCGCTGATCAGCGCCTTCGGCACCGGGGTCGGCGAGGACTTCGACATCGAGAAGCTGCGCTATCACAAGATCGTTCTGATGGCGGACGCCGACGTCGACGGACAGCACATCACCACCCTGCTGCTGACCCTGCTGTTCCGGTTCATGCGTCCCCTGGTCGACGGCGGGTTCGTCTACCTGGCGGCGCCTCCGCTCTACAAGATCAAGTGGAGCAAGACCGAGCCGGAGTTCGTCTACACCGAGCGCGAGCGCGAGGTGGTGGTGGCCGCCGGTCTGGCCATGGGCAAGAAGCTGCCCAAGGACGAGGGCATCCAGCGCTACAAGGGTCTGGGCGAGATGAACGCCGACGAGTTGTGGGAGACCACGATGGACCCGGCCCACCGCATCCTGCGCCAGGTCACCCTCGACGACGCCGCGGCCGCCGACGAGGTGTTCGCGATCCTGATGGGTGAGGACGTCGAGTCCCGGCGCTCCTTCATCCAGCGCAACGCCAAGGATGTCCGCTTCCTGGACATCTAGCCCCTGTCACACCGGACGGCGCCCGCCGGTTTCCCGTGAAACCAGACCGGCGACGTCCACGCAGTTCGGGTTTTCCTTACCGGAGTAGAGGAATCACGTGAGCGAGCAGCCCCCGCAGAACCCGCCCGTACGCTGGCGGTACCGGCACTGGCGGTACCGGCGGCACTGGCGGTACCGGCATCGGTGACATCACCAGCGACGCCGACGGCGGCAACCGGGTCGAGGCCATCGACCTGCAGTTGGAGATGCAGCGCTCCTACCTCGACTACGCGATGAGCGTGATCGTCGGCCGGGCGCTGCCCGAGGTGCGCGACGGCCTCAAGCCGGTGCACCGCCGGGTGCTGTACGCGATGTACGACGGCGGCTACCGCCCCGATCGCGGCTACTCCAAGTGCTCGCGCGTGGTCGGCGACGTGATGGGCCAGTACCACCCGCACGGTGACTCGGCGATCTACGACACCCTGGTGCGCCTGGCCCAGCCGTGGTCGCTGCGCTACCCCCTGGTCGACGGGCAGGGCAACTTCGGCTCCCCCGGCAACGACCCCGCCGCCGCGATGCGGTACACCGAGTGCCGAATGGCACCGCTGGCCATGGAGATGGTCCGCGACATCGACAAGAACACCGTCGACTTCAAGCCGAACTACGACGGGCGCACCCAGGAACCGGTGATCCTGCCGTCGCGTTTCCCGAACCTGCTGGTCAACGGCTCGACCGGGATCGCGGTCGGTATGGCCACCAACATTCCGCCGCACAACCTGCGCGAGGTGGCCGACGGCGTCCAGTGGTTGCTCGCCAACCCCGAGGCGGACGACGACGCGCTGCTGGCCCAGTTGCTGCTCAGCATCAAGGGCCCCGACTTCCCCACCGCGGGCCTGATCATGGGCACCCGGGGCGTCGAGGACGCCTACCGCACCGGGCGCGGTTCGATCACCATGCGGGCCGTGGTCGAGGTGGAGGAGATCCAGGGCCGCACCTGCCTGGTGGTCTCCGAGCTGCCCTACATGGTCAACCCGGACAACCTGAAGCTCAAGATCGCCGAGCTGGTCGACCACGGCCGGATCGCCGGCGTGGCCGACCTGCGCGACGACACCTCCAGCCGCACCGGTGGCCTGCGGATCGTGATCGTGCTCAAGCGCGACGCCGTGGCCAAGGTGGTGCTGAACAACCTCTACAAGCACACCCAGCTGCAGGAGACCTTCGGCGCCAACATGCTCGCCCTGGTCGACGGGGTGCCGCGCACGCTGAGTGTGGACAAGTTCGTGCGCTACTGGGTCGACCACCAGGTCGAGGTGATCGTCCGGCGCACCCAGTACCTGCTGGCCGAGGCCGAGCGCCAGGCGCACATCTACCGCGGGTACGTGAAGGCGCTCGACGCCCTCGACGAGGTGATCGCGCTGATCCGGCGTTCGCCGTCCGCCGAGCAGGCCAAGACCGGCCTGATGGCGCTGCTGGAGATCGACGACGAGCAGGCGCTCGCCATCCTCAACCTGCAACTGCGCCGCCTGGCCGCCCTGGAGCGGCAGGAGATCGCGAACCGGTTGTCCGAGTTGGAGATCCAGATCGCCGACTACCTCGACATCCTCGGGTCGCCGGAGCGCCAGCGCACGATCATCTCCGAGGAGCTCGCCGAGATCGTCGAGCGGCACGGCGACGCCCGGCGCACCAAGATCGTTCCCTTCGAGGGCGACATGGACGCCGAGGACCTGATCCCGGTCGAGGAGGTCGTGGTCACGATCACCCGCGACGGGTACGCCAAGCGCACCCGCAGCGACAACTACCGCGCGCAGCGCCGCGGTGGCAAGGGCGTGCGTGGCGCTCAGTTGCGCAGCGACGACGTGGTCGAGCACTTCTTCGTCACCACCACTCACCACTGGTTGCTGTTCTTCACCAACCTGGGCCGGGTCTACCGCGCCAAGGGTTACGAGCTGCCCGAGGGCGGCCGTGACGCCAAGGGTCAGCACGTGGCGAACCTGCTCGCCTTCCAGCCGGGCGAGACCATCGCCCAGGTGCTCGACATCCCCGACTACGAGTGCGCGCCGTTCCTGGTGCTGGCCACCCGGGGCGGCCGGGTGAAGAAGACCCGGCTCAGCGAGTACGACTCCAACCGCTCCGGCGGGGTGATCGCGATCAACCTGCTGGACGGCGACGAGCTGGTCTCGGCCCGTCTGGTGGCGGACGACGCGGCGCTGCTGCTGGTCTCCCGCAAGGGCATGTCGGTGCGGTTCACCTCGGACGACGCGGCGCTGCGCCCGATGGGCCGGGCGACCTCCGGCGTCACCGGCATGCGCTTCCGCGGCAACGACCAACTGCTGTCGATGGACGTCGTGCGTGACGCCGACGACGCCTTCGTGTTCATCGTCACCGAGCACGGTTACGCCAAGCGCACCATGGTCGACCAGTACCGCTCGCAGTCCCGCGGCGGCCTGGGGATCAAGGTGGCCAAGCTCAGCGAGGAGCGCGGTGACCTGGTCGGCGCCATGATCGTCGGGACTGACGACGAGGTGCTGGTCGTGATGGAGGGCGGCAAGGTGGTGCGCTCGGCGGTCGCCGAGGTGCCCGCCAAGGGGCGCGACACGATGGGCGTGGTGTTCGCCAAGCCCGATGCCGGCGACCGGATCATCGCCGTCGCGCGCAACAGCGAGCGCAGCCTGGCCGGCGACGACGAGGAGGGCGCCGAGTCGGCGGAGGACGCCGACCTCGTCGACGGCGAGGCGACCGCAGAGCCCGAGGACGCCGTCGCCACCCCCGACGAGGGTGTCGAGGCCGTTGCGGCAGCCGATTCGGAGGATGCCGAGCCAGTCCGATCGGAGGACCCCGAGCAGGGCGATTGACGATCAGGGTCGGCAGCACCGCGGGTAGCGGATAACATCGTCTGCGTCAGGTGAATGCCCGCTGACTGTGATCAGCGACGACGGGGGCTCCGATGGCGTACCGTCGAGCACGTCAGCGTCGCGGAGGTGAACGGTGAGTTCGTCCGATCAGGTGTTCCGCCCTGGATCGGCCCCGAAGGGCACCTCCCGGCCAGGCCCGGCCACGGGTGAGGCGTCGTCCTCGGGCGTTCCGTCGGCCGTCGGCAATGGCGCATCCAACCGAGGCGCGTCCCCGACTGCGGCAGCCAGCACTGCGCCGATGCCCACCACCAAAGCGACGCCGCCACCCCGGTCGTCGACGCCCGCTCCTTCCCCGCGTCCGGCGGCGACCAAGAGCACCGAGCCGGCCAAGACCGCCCCCGCGTCACCCACGCGCACCCCAGCACCCGCGGCCACCGTGCGCACGGCTGCAGCGCCGTCGGCTCCGGCGCCGGTTGAACCCGCATCCGCAGCGGCGACCCTGCCCTCGGCCCCCGTTCCGACGCACTACGGATCAACCTCCTCTGCGTCCACTTCCTCCGCGTCGTCCGCCTCGGTGCCCCCGCGGCCCGCGGCACCGTCCTCGCCGGTGACGACCACAGCCTCTGCTCCGGGAGCTGCCCGCACCGTGCGCCTGACCCTGGCCCGGGTCGATCCCTGGTCGGCGATGAAGCTCTCGTTCCTGCTGTCGGTGGCGCTCGGCATCGCCCTGGTGGTCGCGTCCGTCATTCTGTGGCAGGTGCTGAACGGCATGGGGGTCTTCGATACCCTCAACGGCACCCTGCGCGGTGTCGGTGGCTCGCAGTCGAAGTTCGACCTGTACGACTACGTCGGCCTCAGCCGGGTGGTCTCGCTGTCGGTCTTCGTCGCCGTGATCAACGTCGTGATCATCATGGCCTTGGCGAGCGTGGGCGCGTTCCTCTACAACATCGCCGGCAGCCTGGTCGGTGGCCTGCA
Organism: uncultured Actinomycetota bacterium; assembly: GCA_963710915.1. GTDB lineage: Bacteria > Actinomycetota > Actinomycetes > Actinomycetales > Kineosporiaceae > JADJPO01. Next base: position 389,497 of record CAVQCD010000005.1, read on the forward strand.
CGTCACCCTGTCCGACGACTGACGGTGCCTGCGACCTTGGCCATGTGACAACCGGTTTGGGCGGTCAGGCGTGGCTGCGATAGTCTCCTACGGCGCCTCAGGGCGCAGCGGGCCTATAGCTCAGACGGTTAGAGCGCTTCCCTGATAAGGAAGAGGTCGGAGGTTCAAGTCCTCCTAGGCCCACCCACATCACTGCAGGTCAGAGGCCAGTTTCGGCCAGTTGATCAATCCCGTTCAAGATCGCGTGTTAGCGCCATGTTAGAAGTCTGAGACGTCAGGATTCGGCGGACGAGCCCGAATGCTGGCGGACCGCGCGTGCCTTCGCGGCGCTCGAGATGGACCGCTTTGGTCGGACCGGGAAGCTGCCGAACCCTGGTGGCAGAGGCGGCTCCGTTGGCAGAAGGGGTGCTGAACATGAGCGAGGAGGTTGGTTTCCGGGGCGGGTACCGAGGAGACAGCGGTGGGGTGCTCGGTACGGTGAACGTCCAGAGGCCCTTCATCGTGATGTCCATCCATCGGGAAGGCATCGATGTCACTGCCTCGATGCTCTGGCGTCTCGCCCTCCGCCCGTTTCACCTGAGCAAGTCCGACGTCATGAGGGTCGTTGATCGACATAGGTCGAGTCCGATGCTGGCCGGCCTCGAGTTTCACACTGGCACCCGCGGAACGTTCATCTTCTGGACCGATCAGTCGGAAGAGGTGCTGGTCGCCCTGAATCGGATGGGCTACCCCGTCGAGGGTTCGCGATCGTGAGTGGTCGACGTGTCCGCCCATGAGCGGTATTGGGCTCCGCCTTCCCAGTCACTGTCACTTACACACTTAGTTTGATATCTTGAACCAAGAAACGGTGGTGATTGACAGTGGGCCGTGTGATCTCGCGAGCGGTTGCGGGCGTGGTCGAGCAACTCGAACTGAATGGCGATGTGTTGGTGACGACGGACCGACTGGCCGCCGTCATGGATGAGCTGGGCCTCCACGGCGACGCCCGCCGGCTCGCGTATGAGCTCCAGCGTGACGGGTGGCTCGGTCGGCTCCGGTCGCGGCATGTCTGGGAGTTCCTCCCTGGTGCCCGCGGCGGCGCGTACGGCTCAGGCGACCGTTTCATCGAGTGCCGTGCCCAGCGCGCGGTCGACCGCGAATGGGGTGGCGTGCTTGCCATGGAGTCGGCGGCTTCGGTCCTTGGGCTGGCCCAACGGATCCCGGAGCGAGAGGTCGTCGCTCTCCCGCCTGACGAGCCGTTCCCCAAGGCCTTGACCGGTCAGTGGCGCTACGTGCGCACTCAGCTTCCCGCGGCGGCGATCACCACTGTCGACGGGCTGCCGTCCTGGAACCTCGAAGGCCTCCTCGTCGGGATCGCCGCTCGTCCGTCCGCCTACAAGGATGTCGCGGGCCTCGGCCAATGGTTGGCCCAGGTCCGTGAGGTCGACGTCCGTCGTGTCGTCGAACTCTTGCGGTCGATGGGCGCCGCAACCCGGCAGCGGACGGCGTACCTGCTGAGTCTCTGCGGGGAGGCGGCTCCTACCAGCGCGGTCGTCGATACCTATCCGCCCGTCGGTGCCGTCTGGCTGGGGCCACGCACGGTGGGGGGGCACTTCGACACCCGGACACAGGTGAACGACACCCTGCTCCACACGTATGCCGACGTCGGAAGCAGCGCATGACACGCATCACCGAGGGCCACCCCGAGGCCTGGTGTTCAAGGGCGGCACGGCGCTGAGGAAGGTCCGCGCCAGGACCTGCCCTCTCAGTTGGCAGCGGTTGAGAATGGCGTCGCTTGGCAGGGGCACCGTGCGAGCGAGAACGGGAAACGCGAACTGCTCGCGTGGTTGGCACGCATGGGAGGCACCTCCGTCTGGCCGCCGGTGATGCCGTGACCTACAGGTTGCTCTGCAGACCGATGGGACCTGAGAGCGGCGAGCGTCAACCCGCGCTCCGTCAGGTAGCCGGCTCGCGCAGGCGCTCAAGCTGTGTGCCGACGAGCTTGAACGACGCCACGTAGCAGGTGGGTTCGCACTTCTCGCCGTTGGGCACGAACTTGGTGAGTTCCGACTCGGTTGCTGTGTCCAGCAGGACGGTGCTGTCGCGTTCCACGCGCAGCGTGGTGGCGATCTTCCCCCCATCGGAGGTGAGCGACTCTGGAAGATCGTGGTTGACAAGGCGGGGCGCTTCCGCCCCTGTGAAAGCGACGGCGGTGGTGGTGCATTCGCCATTGACGCAGAGGGTCACGTTCGCGGGGAGCCGGCCGAATCGGGTTCCGACCTGCGACAGGTCGACCGAGACCAGGGAGGAGCAGCCGACGGCATTGCAGCCGTGCGACACACACGCAGCCAGGACCGGCACCAGTCCGACGGCCAGCAGTAAAGATCGACAACTCGTCACCTCACCGATTGTGCCCGACCTGGGCATGACCAGAAGCAAGCTGGCCCGGGCGATCGGAAGCATCCCTGCACGTCCCCACCTCTCAAGCGAGTGAGGGGGTTTGCGAGATCGCGTGTCACCGGTCGTCGGAGTTGGACGAGCGGACAGCCGGTCGGCAACGCAGCTCCGTGAAAGGATCGGACGGTAGCCAGAGCGCATGCGGGATGCCACGCGGCAGAATGACGATGCGGCCTTGATCGTGGTCGTCCCCTTCGTCGTCCGCACGATCACGCTGTACAGGCCCGGCGTGAGGGCTGTCCCCGTTGCCGTCATGATCGAGCCAGCGCCGTCCGGGACGGCCTGGACGCCGACCAGTCGGCTGTCCACCTACACCGCGATGGTCGCGTCCTTGGCTCCGTTCACTTCGACGGTGACCTTCCACGGGGCGCCCTGCGGCTCCTGGAAGGTGTAGGACAGCCAGGACACCCCGGCGCCCACGCCGAGGGCACCCCGGTCGCAGCCCCAGACCCGGGAGCAGGCCGCGGCAGCCGTGCCCTTCGCACTGCCGGGCGTGGCCGTACCGGTGGTGATCGCTGCAGGCGCCGCGCGGCTCAGCTGGTCAATCGCAGCGAGTTTCGGGGTGGACAGCTCGTCGACGTGCTGGGTGAAGCCCCACCGGCTGTACTCGAGGTAGACCTTGAGCTGCGGATTCAGTGGTGGGTACACCGGATTCGCCTGCGGACCCTGGTAGGGATTGACGCCGTCGCCGCCGAACCTGACGGGCGCTCGTGCTTCACGGCGGCACTCCTGCCGTGATCTTGGTCAAGACCAGGTCAAGAAATGGATGCGGTGGGCGCCATCGTGGCGCCCCTGGCGGCGATACGGCATTCCACCAGGGATCATGGGCGGATGGTTGCGACCCCCGCCGACCCGTCGAAGATCGTGTCCGGTCTCCTCCGCGACATCGGAGCGACCCTGCGCCCGCTCGGATTCCAGGGATCGGGCGGGGTGTGGCGGCTGGTGGGGCCGTGGGGTGTCGCGGTGGTGGAGCGCCAGGCCTCCCGGGCGTCCACGGCGCGGGAGAAGGTGTTCTCCCTGGACACCGCCGTCGTGCCGCAGGTGTGGTGGGACTGGACGCACCGGAGTGCGCCCGCGCCGATCGAGCAGGCCAGGGAATCCTCTGGGCTCCGCCTGCTCGAACAGCGGGTGCCGGCCACCAACCTCGCGCACACCAACGGGACCCTCACCGCCTGGAGGATCGACGCGACCACCGATGTCGAGGCCCTGCGCGCCGACCTTCTCGACCAGGTGCACGACGCCGGTGAACGGCTGTCCGAACTGCTCATTCCGGGCCGCTACCTGAAGGAGCTGACGGCGGTCGCCGACAAGCAGGTCGGCCACTGGCAGGCACTCGTGGTTCTGCTCGCCGACCTTGGGCCCTCAGCTGCCCTGGACGACGCGTGCGCCGGCGCACGGTCGGCCTTCGCCGCCCGCCCTGCCGCGAGCCTCTTCGTCGAGGAGCTGATCACCTGGGCCCACGCGAGGGCCACCGGGTGATCCAGGGTCAGGCCATCGCCGGACCCTTCGAGTGGACGGGGGTGGCGGGATGGAGGGCGCCCTGTTTCCCCTGGGCGCCCGGAAACAGCCGGGAGGCGACGCACGTTGCACAGGCGTGACCCGACGCCGCCGGCTGCTGCTCGCCTGGACCCTGGGGCTGACCCCGTTGGTCATCGTGCTGGTGATCGTCGCCGCTGCCAACCTGCGTGGCCGAGCAGGCGTGACTGTCGACCAGACCCGGGTGGGCCCGGTCCTGCTGGTCTCCGGCTACGGGGGCTCCACGTCGTCTCTGGAGTCGCTGGCGGCCCGACTGCGCGAGGACGGGCGCGAGGCGATCGTCGTTCCGCCCGTGGGGGACAACACCGGCGACCTCACCGAGCAGGCCCGGGCGCTGGACCGCGCGGCCCGAGCGGCGATCGCCGCGGGGGCGCCCTCCGTCGACGTGGTCGGGTACTCGGCCGGCGGTGTGGTGAGCCGGATCTGGGTCGCCGACCTGGACGGCGACACGATCGCCCGGCGGGTGGTCACCCTCGGTTCTCCGCACGGAGGCACCGAGGTGGCCCGCCTGGCAGCCGGGCTCGGCGCCGGCTCGTGCCCGCTCGCCTGCCGCCAGCTCGCCACCGGCAGCGACCTGCTCGACGCCCTGCCCCAGGCCCCGACCGGCCCTCGATGGGTGAGTATCTGGACCGCCGACGACGACGTCGTCCTCCCACCGACGTCGTCCCGGCTGGACGGCGCGGTGAACATCGAGCTGCAGCAGGTGTGCGCCGACGCGCGGGTGGGTCACGGCCGGCTGCCGACCGACCCGCTGAGCACGGCCCTGGTGCTCGACGCCCTGGCCGGGACGGTGCTCACGCAGGCCCCACCGGCGTCCGCCTGCGCCGCGCTTCGGGCGGGCTGAGGTCAGCTGCGGACGTCGCGGGTGGAGAACGCGGCCCAGGCCATGCCGAGCAGCACCACGATCCAGACCGCCTGCACCAGAAGGCCTCTCTCGATGTCACGCCAGAGGATGGGGTCGCGGAACAGATCCACCCAGGCCAGCCAGTAGCGCGTCGGCAGCCAGTCGCGGATCGCGTCGGCGGCATCCAGCCCGACCAGCACGGTGCTGCCGACCAGCACGGCCAGCCCGCCCAGCGCCGCCCCGAGCGAGGAGTCGGTCAGGGTGGACAGGAACAGCGACACCGCGGCCACGCCGAGCATCGAGACGCCGACGTAGCCGATCATCAGCGCGGTGCGCAGCAGGAGCTGCCCCGTGGTCAGCGGGGTTCCGGACACCGTGATCGTCGCCTGCGTCGGGTCGCCGCCGCCCAGCACCAGCCTGCCGACGACGTATCCGGTGCCCGCCACCGCCACGACCGCCAGCAGGGTGTAGGCGACGACCGAGATCAGCTTGGCCAGCAGCAGGCTGGTGCGACCCACCGGGCGGATCAGCACGTAGCGCAGCGTGCCGGCGCTCGCCTCCCCGGCGATGGCGTCGCCGGCCACCACGGCGACCGCGGCCGGCAGGAAGATCGGCAGCACGATGCCGAGAGCCGCCGCGGGGAACAGGGTGCCGTTGGCCAGCACGGCGGAGAGCAGCGCGGGCCCCTGGCCGGGGCGCGGCCCGATCCGGGTGACCGCGAGCAACACCGCGACGATCGTCGGCAGCAGGCAGAGCAGACCGATGGAGACCCAGGTGCGCGGCCGCCGGGCCAGCTTGCGCAGCTCAACGACGATCATGAGCTCACCCCGTCTGCAGGATCGTCGCGCTGCACCCGGTCCGGGCTGGCGCCGGTGACCTCGAGCACCAGGTCCTCCAGGCTGCGGGTCTGCGGCTGCGCGGAGAGCACCTGCACCCCGGCGGCGACCAGGCGCCGGGTCACCTCCGGAACCGGCGCGTCGACGACGAGCTGATGGCCGTCCCGGCGCTGCACCCGACCGTCGAGCACGGCCAGCGCGGCGACCCCGTCGTCCACCGTGACCAGGGCCAGACCGGTGGGGCGGCGGACGTCGTCCATGGTCACCTGGGTCACCAGCCGGCCGGCGTCCATCACGCCGACCCGGGTGCACAACTGCTCCACCTCGGCCAGCAGGTGGCTGGACAGGAAGACCGTGGTGCCTTCGCGGTTCAGCCGCAGGAGCAGCTCACGGATCTCCTGGATCCCGTGCGGGTCGAGGCCGTTGGTGGGCTCGTCGAGGACGAGCAGGCGCGGCCGGCCGAGCAGGGCGGCGGCGATGCCGAGGCGCTGGACCATGCCGAGCGAGTACGCCTTGACCGGGCGCCGCCCGACTCCGCCCAGGCCGACCAGGTCGAGCACCTCCTCGATCCGCTCGCGCCGCGCCGACCGGGACATCCGGTGCGCGCGGGGGCCCGCGGCGTCCAGCAGGTCGAGGTTCTCCCGGGCCGACAGGTGCCGATAGGCGGCCGGGGCCTCCACCAGAGCACCGACCTCGCCGAGCGCCGCCCCGACGTGCTGCGGCACGGCGTGCCCGAGCAGCTCGATCTCCCCGCGGGTGGCGTTGACCAGCCCGAGCATCATCCGCACCGTGGTGGTCTTGCCCGACCCGTTCGGCCCGATGAAGCCGTAGCGGTCGCCCTCGCGCACGTCGAGGTCCACGCCGTTGACCACCAGCGCGCGGCCGTAGCGCTTGGTCAGGCCTCGGGTGACGATCATGGGGCTCGCCGCGGCGGGGGGTCGGCGAACAGGGCGCCCGCGACGTCCGCGAGCAGGTCGGCGGTGACCAGGCCGGAGATCAGGTAGAGGTGCTCACCGTCGTCGCCGCGGGCCGCGGCGATGCTGATCGGGCCGCTGGTCAGCAGCTGCACGTCGCCGCCGGGAAGGGAACGGACGACGGCGCCGGCCCGGGTTGCGTCCAGCACCCGCGCGCCCAGGCGAGGCGTCAGCGGCAGCACGACCACCCGCACCAGACCGTCGCCGTAGGTGGCCGCGCCGCCCACGATCTCCTGCGAGGCGGTCAGCCCGACGAGCCGCTCGGGCAGGGCCCAGACGCCGTCACGCAGTACCCGGGAGACCAGGTCGGGCGTGCCCTCCTGCTCCCGGGAGGCGCCTGGCGCGGCGGGCACCTGCAGCACGGCGGGATCGGGCGAGGCCAGGTCGAGGTCGACGAAGCGGGAGTCGAGGGCGATCTGGCCGGCCGCGTCGCGAACGGTGACGGCGAGGGGCAGCCGGCTGGTGGGCTCGAGCTGCACGTCGATCGCCCCGATCGTGCTGCGCGGGTCGGCGGGGACGACCCTCAGGCCGACGGTGCGCCGCCCCGCCACCCGATCGGCCGGTGCAGGTTCGAGCCGGTCGGCCGGCCCGACCCCGGCGAGCAGGCGCCGGGCCACCTGGGGCGGCAGCAGATCGTCGTCGCGCGGCAACCGCAGCGGCGGGTCACCGACCACCTCGGTCAGCCTCAGGTCCTCGTAGTCCCAGCGCACCGGGGACCCGAGCCCGGTGCCGCCGTAGGTGTCCCGCTCACCGGTGAGGGTCGGGGCATCGACCCGCCAGACGCCTGGACCGGACCACCACACCCGCAGGCGCCTCGTCTCGCCCAGCTGGGCAGCCACGTCACCGAGGCGGGGGAGATCCGGAACAGCGAGCCCGCCGCGGCTCTCCGCCAGCCCCTGGTGCGGCACGGCCGCGGAGGCGAGCGCCCCGGTGAGCAGGGAGGCGGGGTCGGCGGGGACCACACCCTGTCCACGGGCGGCGTCGATCCGATCGGTGACGGCCGAGGCCGCCGCCGGCGCCACGAGCAGGACGGCCACACCAGCTGCCACCGTCGCCCAGCGCCGCCGCGCCGCGCCCGAGACGACCGACATGCACCGACGCTACCTCCGACGCTGCCGGGGCGCCCCTTCGGGAGAGTCACGCACGATGCCGAGACGAGTACCGTTAGTGGCTGATGATGAGGACTTTCTCATCGTGGTGCCATGGCCGGAACCGGGTGGCGCGAGCAGGATGGTGTGGTGCGTGGATGGCAGGTGGGCGCGGTCGGTGCCTGTGTCGTGGGTGCGATGGCCTTGTTCGGCCAGGCCGCCTGGGCACAGGTCGTGACGCCGCAGCCCTGGCCCGGAGTCGTGGGGGCCCCGATCATGGTCGGCGGCCCGGAGCAGCCGGTCACGGCGGCAGCGCCCGGCCGGCCGACAGCCGGCCCGGCCCTGGACCCGACCGCTGCGTCCACCTCCACCGCGTTGCCGACCGACCCCTCCGGCACGATCTCCCCCAGCGCCGCCGAGCCCACCGCCGCCTCGACCTCGGATGCGCCGGCCCCGCTCGTCCGGGCACCGGCCGCTCAGCCGACCACCGGTCCCCTGACCACCGGCGCCGCGCGGACGACGCCTCCCAGCGCGCCTCGGGTGGTCACGCCCAACCGGGTCGTCGAGATCGACGACCACGAGGACGAGGACGAGGACGAGGTGGAGACGAAGTCCGCCACGTCGAAGGAGACCAGCGACAGCCACGAGTCGGACAAGGATGACGACTGACCGACGCCTGACCATCGGCGTCCGAGCTCGTATCCTGGCCACCGTCCTGGTCCTGGCCGCTCTCGGAATGTCCATCGCCGGAACGGCTTTCACGCTGTTCGAGCGCCGCCAGCTGATCGACCACCTTGATTCGGTGCTGCTGACCGACGTCCGCCAGTTCAACACCTTCGCCTCGGCCTCCGGGTTGACCACCGTCGAGTCGATCCTCGACGGCGCCCTCAACGAGCACGTCCCGGCGGACGGCGAGGTGCTGGTCGGGGTGATCGACGGCCGGCCGGCGCTGATCACCGGCGGGTCGCGGCCGTTCGCGATCGAGAAGGAAGCCGAGCTGATCGCCCAGGTGGCCGCGCTGCCCGCTGACGCCCCCACCCGGATCCGCCAGGTCGACAGCGCCACTGCAGGTCCCATCCGCTACGTCGCGGTGCAGGTGCAGGTCGCCGGCAAGCCCCAGGTCGGGTCCTACGTGGTCGGGATCAGTCTGCAACCGGCTCTGGACCGGCTGGCCGACAGCGCCCGTATGTACGCCGCCCTCTCCGCGGCCGCGCTGGTCCTGATCGGGCTCGGCGGCTGGCTCGTGGCCGGGCGGCTGCTGCGCCCGCTGCGGCTGCTCCGCGAGGCCGCAGAGCAGATCTCGCACGACCACCTCGCCCGGCGTATCCCGGTGACCGGCCGGGACGACGTCACCGAACTGACCCGCACCGTCAACGCGATGCTCGACCGGCTCGACAACGCCTTCGACACCCAACAACGCTTCCTGGACGACGCCGGGCACGAGCTACGCACCCCGATCACGATCGTCCGGGGCCACCTCGAGGTCCTCGATCCCCGCGACCCGGCCGAGGTGGTGGGTACCCGCGACCTGGTGATGGACGAGCTCGACCGTATGGCCCGGCTGGTGAACGACCTGATCGTCCTCGCCCAGGCCGGCCGCCCCGACTTCGTCCGCCTCGAACGGGTGGACCTCGACCGTCTGCTGCGCGACGTGTTCGACAAGGCCCAGGCGCTCGCGGACCGCTGCTGGGTGCTCGACTCGACCGTGCACGCGGTCGTCGAGGCCGATGCCCACCGGCTCACCCAGGCGATGCTGCAGCTCACCGACAACGCGGTGCGCTACACCACCCAGGACGACGTGATCGCCGTCGGCGGGGTGATGTCGCGGGGCCAGATCCAGCTCTGGGTGCGCGACACCGGTACCGGCGTCGCCCCCGAGGACGCCGAGCGCATCTTCAGCCGGTTCGACCGTGGCGGCGGGGTCAAACGGGAGGTGGGAGGCTCCGGACTGGGGCTGTCCATCGTCTCCGGGATCGCCGTCGCCCACGGGGGCCGGGTCGAGCTGGACCCCTCCGGCCCGCCCGGCGCCCGGTTCACCCTCGTGCTGCCGCTGACCGTGGTCGCCCGCACCCAGCCCCCGGCACCGTGGCCCGACCCCGGGCCCATGCCCCCACCGAGTCAGGGAGTGTTCCGTTGAGCAGGATTCTGGTGGCGGAGGACGAGGCGCGGATCGCCTCGTTCATCGACAAGGGCCTGCGCGCCAGCGGGTTCTCCGTGACGGTGGTGGGCGACGGCCCCGCCGCCTACGAGCAGGCGATGACCGGCGAGCACGATCTGATGGTGCTCGACATCGGACTCCCGCTGCTCGACGGGTTCGCCGTGCTCGGCCGCCTGCGCCGGGCCGGCTGCACCCTTCCCGTGATCATCCTCACCGCCCGGGCCGGGGTGAACGACACCGTCGCGGGTCTGGAGAGCGGCGCCGACGACTACATGGCCAAGCCCTTCCGGTTCGAGGAGCTGATCGCCCGGATCCGGCTGCGGCTGCGTTCGGACGGGCGGCCCCCGGAGCCCACCGTGCTGCGCTACGGCGACCTGGCCCTGGACCCGGCCACCCGCCGGGTGGCCGCAGCGGGTCGCCAGGTCGACCTCTCGGCCCGGGAGTACGCGCTGCTGGAGACCCTGATCCGGCATGCGGGGCAGGTGCTCAGCCGGGAGCAGTTGCTCAGCCAGGTCTGGGGCTACGACTTCGACCCCGGGTCGAACGTCGTGGACGTCTATGTGCGGTACCTGCGCCGCAAGGTGGGGGCCGAACGGATCGAGACCCTGCGTGGCGTCGGTTACCGCCTTCGCGAACTGGTCGCCGACGGCGCGTGAGCCGCCTCGCGGCCGGTCGGGGAGCCGTTCAGGGCGCGAGCCTCTCCTTCACCCACAGCGTCCGTCGTCGAGGCGGAATCGCACCCGGTCGTGCAGCCGGCTGCTGGCGTCCCTGCCAGAACTCCCAGATCTCGGGGTGCAGGCGGTAGCCGCCCCAGTGGTCCGGACGGGGAGGGTTCAGCCCGTGCGCGGCCGATGCCTTCGCCGCGTTGGCCAGCAGGACGCCGCGATTCGCGATCACCTCACTCTGCGGGGACGCCCACGCGCCGATCCGCGAATCGAGCGGCCGGGTGGCGAAGTAGGCGTCGGATTCGTCGGTCGACGTGCGCTCGACGCGGCCCTCGACGCGCACGACCCGTCTCCAGCTCGACCCAGTGGAACTGGAACGCCGCGAGCGGGTCCGCTGCCAGTTCGCGACCCTTGCGGCTGGCGTAGTTGGTGTAGAACGTCAGGCCACGCTCGTCGACGTCCTTCAGCAGGACGATCCTGGTGGACGGGCGCCCGTCCGCGCCCACCGAGGCCACCGTCATCGCGCTGGGCTCGGGCACCTTCGCGGCGACCGCGCTCGTCGAACCAGTGGCGGAACAGGGCGAGCGGCGACGGCGCCTGCGTCGGTCTCGTCAAGGCTGCCGCGCTCGTAGCTCTTGCGCAGGTCCCTCAGCTTCACCCCTCCAGGGTAGGCCTCCCCCAGATGAGTCACTCCTCCCTCACCGACCCAGGAGAACGATGAGAGTCCTCTCATCGGCACCACCCTGGTCCCCTCATTCTGCTGCGGCAGTCTCAATGCCATGGTGATGAAACGTTCCCAGCGGGTCGGCGCGACCGCCGCGGCTACCGCAGCACTGCTCGGAGGTGCGGGCGTAGCGCTCGCAGCCACGACCAGTGCCGCCGGTACCACGGCCTCGACGTCGGCCTCCACATCCTCCCGCACCGCTGCTCGTCAGGCCCTGGTCACCCTGGAGGCCGAGACCGCGAAACTCAAGGCCGAGAGCGAGGCTCTGAAGAAGGAGATCGCCGCCGCCCGGGTCGCCCTGCAGGAGCGCGCGGCAGCGGGTGCGGCAGCCGCCTCCGCCACGCCCGACGCGCACGGTGGCGGACAGCACGGCGAGGAGGCCACGCACTCGCACTCGGCGCCGGCCCCGGAGCCGCGCCCGGCTCCGGCCGCGCAGCCCGCGCAGCCCGCCCCGACCACGCACACCACCACCGGTGCCAGCGGGTCGACCGGCAGCTCCGAGCACGATGACGATGACGACGACGACGACAAGAAGTCCGACGAGAAGTCCGACGAGAAGGATGGCGACGATGACTGACCGGACCGCTGGACGCCACTCCCGTTGGGCCGTGGCCGCGCTGATCGCTCCGGCGACCGCAGCGGTGTTCGCCGGCACCATGAGTTGGAGCGCGGCGCACCCTCCGGCCACGGCGGCCGCGTCGGCCAACGTCGCCAAGGTCAGCGCCCCGCTGGCCCCGGCCACCAAGTCCGCCGACACCGACCACGACGACTCCGACGAGGAGCTCGACAAGCAGGTCGCGGCGCAGATCGCCCAGGTCAAGGCCCTGCGTACGCAGGTGGCTTCGCTGCGCAAGGAGGTCGCCCTGCTCAAGGGCGGACCGGTGACGGCGACGACGAAGCGCAGCTCGGGCGGCACCACCACGCGCAAGAGCAGTGGTGGCAGCAGCTCCGGCGGCGGCTCCGCCGCCCCGGCGCCGAAGGCGGCTCCGGCCCCGGCCCCGAAGGCGGCTCCGAAGCCCGCTCCGGCTCCGGCTCCGGCCCCTGCGCCGGCCACGAACACGACCACTGGCGGGTCGTGACGACCCCTGCGATGACGTCGCAGGAGCAGACTGCGGAAGCGCACGGCGCCGGGCTCCCCCCCGAGGTCCGGACCGTGCGCTTCCGCGCGATGAACACCGACGTCACGCTGCAACTCGTGGAACCCGGCCCGGAGGCCGGTCGGGTGCTCGGCGTGGCCGAGGAGGTCTTCCGGCGGGTCGAGCAGGCCTGCACCCGGTTCGACCCGGACAGTGCGCTGATGCGGGCCAACGCGGCCGCCGACGCCTGGTACCCGGTGCCCACCGAATGCTTCCTGGCCATCTCCGAGGCCGCCCGGGCGCACCTGGAGACCGCGGGACTGTTCGACCCCCGGGTGCTCAGCTCGCTGGTCGCGCTCGGCTATGACCGCACGCTGCCGTTCGAATCGGGCCCGGTCGCCCTCACCCCGGGGCGGCTCACGCCGGGCCGGGGCCCGGCCGACCTGCCCGTGCTGGACGCCCCCGTACCGCCGCTCCCGACCCAGACCTGGACCCCTGGTCTGGATCGGGAGGGCTCGGCGGTGCGGATCGGACCGCGTCCGATCGACCTGGGCGGCATCGGCAAGGGACTGGCGGTGCGCTGGGCGGCTCAGGAGCTGGCCGGGCACGGCGCCGGCTACCTGGTCGAGGCCGGCGGCGACTGCGCGCTGGGCGGGCTCGGCCCGGACGGCGACGCCTGGAAGGTGGGCGTCGAGAACCCCGACGGCGGTGACACCCCGGTCGCCGTGCTCCAGATCACTGATAGCGGCTGTGCCACCTCCTCGCTGCGCAAGCGTGCGTGGCACCTGGACGGGCGCCCGGTGCACCACCTGGTCGACCCGCGCACCGGATGGAGCGCCGTCGGCGGTCTGCGGTCGGTGACGGTGATCCACCCGGACACCGCTCAGGCCGAGGTCTGGAGCAAGTCGCTGCTGATCGCCGGTATCGACGACGTGGCCCGCTGGGCGGCGGAACGTGACCTTGCGGCGCTGTGGGTCGGCGACGACGGACGGCTGGGCGCCAGTACGGCGATCCGGCCCTGGCTTATCTGGACGGCCCAAGATGTCGACTGAACGACTGATGAGAATCATGGATGAGATGAATGAGCCGTCCGGCACACCCGAGCCGGACCTGTTCACCAACCCCAACGGCATCCCCAGCGGCATCCACACGGCAGACACTCCGCCGATGGGTCTGCCGCTCCGTGACCCGTTCGAGCCGGAGTCGTTCGCCCCCTCGGCGCTGCCCAAGATCCGGACGGCGCTGATGGTGGCGGCGTCCACCGGGGTGACCGGGTGGTTGGCCGGGCGCGCGGCGACCTCCGTCGCCGGGGACAAGATGGCCCCCTGGATCCTCGGCCGGGCCTCAGGGATCTGCAGCTACCTGCTGCTGGTCGCTCTGGTGGCGCTCGGGCTCGTGCTCTCCCACCCCTGGCGCGGTCGCTGGAACCGGCCGAGCGCGGTGGTGCGCATCCGCGCGCACGTCAGCCTCTCCGCCTTCACCCTGGCGTTCCTGGTGCTGCACATCGTGGTGCTGGCCACCGACAAGTACGCCAAGGTCGGCTGGTGGGGGGCTCTCCTGCCGATGGCCTCGGACTACCGGCCGGTGCCGGTGACGCTGGGCGTGATCGCCACCTACGGCGGGCTGATCGCCGGCCTGACCGCGGCGATGGCCGGGCGATGGGCCGCCAAGGTGTGGTGGCCGGTGCACAAGGTCGCCGCGCTCAGCTTGGTCCTGGCCCTGCTGCACGGCATCTTCGCCGGGGTCGACACCAAGGGCCTCACCTGGATGTACGTCGTGACCACCGTCGGTCTCGTCGCCCTCGCCGCCTCCCGCTACCTCGCCAGCACCCCTGACGACAAGGTGGAGGCCTTCATCGCCGGTTCCGAACACTCCGGCCCCCTGGGAAGGTTTCGTCGGTGAACCACCTGCACAGCGTGCCGCAGACCGCCGCGATGCGGATGGTCCCCGGTCAGCACCAGCCCGTTCACTCCCACCCAGGCCTCCTCGACAGCGAGTTCTGCTACGCGGCCCACGATCGGGCCCTGATCGCCGGCCCGGACGGCGACGATCTCGATGCACACCTGTCGCGCTACGGCACCCGCCCGGTCACCACAGGTCGTGCCGGTGAGGCGCTGCTGCGCACGATCGACCACGCGGCCCTGACCGGGCGCGGGGGCGCGCACTTCCCGGTGGCCACGAAGTGGCGCGCCGCACTTGCCGCCGGTGCCGGCGGACTGGTGGTGGCCAACGGCGCCGAGGGTGAGCCGGCCAGCGCGAAGGACACCGCGTTGCTGCAGCACCGGCCGCACCTGGTGATCGACGGTCTGGTCTGTGCCGCCGAGACGATCGGTGCCGCGAAAGCGGTGATCTGGCTGCACGAGGGCGCCGTGGAGACCCACCGCGCCGTGGCGCAGGCTCTCGCCGAGCGCCGGGCCGCAGGGTTCGCCGAGCCGGTCATCCGGATCGTGACCGGGCCCGACCGGTACCTGACCGGGGAGGCGAGTGCCGTCGTCCGCGCGCTGGACGGCGGCCCGGCCCTACCCGCCTTCACGCGGGAGCCGGCTGCCGTGCGAGGCGTGCACGGTCTGCCCACGGTGGTGCAGAACGTGGAGACCCTGGCCCGGGTCGGCCTGCTCGCGCGGGTCGGCGCCGAGGCGCCGATGCCGGGAGTCCTGGTGACCGTGCACGGGGAGTCGCTGCACGGCGAGCAGGCGCTGACGGTGCGCGAGCTGCCGGCGTCGCGTACCGTGGCCGACGCCATTCTCGACCGTTGGGGCCCGAGATCGTCTCTGCCGCAAGCGGTTCTGGTGGGCGGCTACGGCGGCAACTGGCTCAGCTGGAACGAGATCGCTGCCGTTCCCCTGGGTCGGCTCGACGGCCAGCGCAGCATCTCGCTGGCGGGGCAGTCCTATCCCTCGCTCGGGGCGGGAGTCCTGATCGCCCTGCCGACCAATGCCTGCGGGATCACCGAGACTGCCGCGGTGATCGACTACCTGGCCACCTCGAGCGCGCGCCAGTGCGGCCCGTGCCTGTTCGGCACCCGGGCGCTGGCCGACGGCTGGCGCCGAATCGCCGACAACCAGGCACGCAAGGGCGACCACGCCGCGCTGCTCACCGTGGCCGGCGAGGTCGCCCGGCGAGGTGCCTGCCACCTGCCGGACGCCGCGGTCGGGCTCACCCGGACGGCGCTGCGCGTCTTCAGCGACGACCTGGACCGGCACCTGTCCGGCGCCGGGTGCGGATTCGAGCACGGACGCGGTGTGCTGCCCCTTCCCGGGAGGATCTGATGGCCGGTTTCCTGAGCACTCGCCGCCGCCCGGCGGCACTGGACCAGGTGCGTGTCGACCCGATCGCGTGTGACGGCATCGGGATGTGTGCGCACCTGGCACCCGGGGTGATCGCCGTGGACCGCTGGGGCTACCCGGTCCTGCCGGTCGAGCCCATCTCCGGGCGCGACCTGAGGGCGGCCCGTGCCGCCGCCACCGCCTGTCCGCGCCGGGCGCTGTTCCTGGAGAGCGATCCCCTGCCTCCACGGGTGGCCGCCGGTCGACCGACGGTGTCCGCTGCACCGAGGGTCTCCGGGCGCCGCCGCGCCTGAGCCCACGGGTGGGCCACGGGCCCGACTCCGGTGATCAGGGCCAGCTCAGCCGGCAGTGATCGCCCGTGGCGGGCGGTCAGACCCGTCGAAGATCGCCAGGAGTTCGTCAACGCTGCGCCCCGTCTCCAAGGAGTGCCGGAACGGCCTGTCCGCCAGGACCTGATACCGGGTCCGTCGTCCGGTCCGGTGCCGGATCAGGTACCCGCCGTCCTCCAGGTCGTTCACGATCATCTGGATGCGGCGTTCGGTCACCCCGACCTGCTCGGCCAGTTCCCTGATCCTGATCCCGGGTGCACGCGAGACCGCGAGCAGGACATGGGCATGGTTGCTCAGGAAGGTCCAACCAGCACTTGACATGAGAAACAGATTACCTGAAACTCCCTTCACAAGATGAGCGCGAGCTCAGCTTCGGGACCCGGACACCAGCCGGGTCCGCGAAGGGGAGTACCCCTCACGTCCCGGTCGTCAGGACGGCACACCGGCAGATCACCGCCGAGTGAGCCCGGTCGGGGCGGGCGCCGCCGGCGCCGGGGGAGACCTTCGGTCGTGCAACACCACTCGACCGGAAGGTTTACCCATGGACGTCCCCCTGTGGCTCTGGATCACCGTCATCGCGACCATCATGGCGATGCTCACGGTGGACCTGATCGCCCATCGGACGGCGCACGTCGTCCCGGTGCGCGAAGCAGCGGTGTGGAGCGGCATCTGGGTCGCGCTCGGACTGGGGTTCGGCGCGGTGGTGTGGGCGATGTTCGGGGCGCAGGCGGCTGGTGAGTACTACGCCGGGTACCTGATCGAGAAGAGTCTCGCCGTTGACAACGTCTTCGTCTTCGCCCTGGTCTTCAGCGCCTTCGCCGTGCCGCGTGAATACCAGCATCGCGTGCTGTTCTACGGGGTCCTGGGCGCCCTGGTGATGCGTGCCGGCTTCATCGCGGCAGGAGCTGCGCTGATCGACGCCTTCGCCTGGGTGCTGTATCTCTTCGGCGTCCTGCTGGTGGTCACCGGGGTGCAGATGTTCCGCCATCGGCACGACCACGGCGACCCGGCGAACCACCCGGTGCTCCGCCTCAGCAGACGGATGTTCCCCAGCACCGAGACGTGGCACGGCACCCGGTTCTGGGTCCGGGAGAACGGCCGCTGGGTGGCCACGCCGCTCTTCACCGTGTTGATCCTGGTCGAGACGACGGACCTGGTGTTCGCCATCGATTCCATCCCCGCCATCTTCGCGGTGACCCGAGAGCCCTTTCTCGTTTTCACCAGCAACGCTTTCGCGATCCTCGGGCTCCGCGCGATGTACTTCCTCCTCGCCGATCTGATGCACCGGTTCGTCTACCTCAAGCTCGGGCTCGCTGTGGTCCTGGTCTTCGTCGGCGTGAAGATGCTCCTGCTCGATGTCTACAAGGTCCCGATCCTCTTCTCGCTCACCGTGATTGCCACCGTGATCACGGCGTCCGTCGCGGCCAGCCTGATCCGAACCCGCACTCCGTCAATCGATTTCGACACTTCGCCCGACGCCCCATCCGCTCCGTCGACCTCAGGAGGACCTTCATGACCGCCACCGACACAGACACCGGAACGACCGATCCCCTGGGAGACCGGCCCGCCTCACCGAACCTGGCCACGCCCAGCCTGGTCACCGCCCTGCAGTCGGCCACCGGGCACCCCTGCGTGTCTCTGCTGCTCACCACGACGCCGGCGTCGCGTATGCACAACGACGACGCGGCCCGCCTGCGTGGCCTGCTCCGTGAGGCCGAGCGCCGTCTGCTCGAGTCCGAGGCGCTCCCCGGCGTCAGGGCGACAGTGCTGATCCCGTTGCAGGAGTTGGTCGAGGGTGCCTGCCGGGGCCCGGCGACCGAGGCCCTGGCGGTCTTCGCCTCGGCGGCCGTCCAGACTGTCGTCCATCTCAGCCTCCCCGTGGTCGATCGGGTCACCGTCGACCCCACCTTCGCCACCCGGGATCTGGTACGGGCCCTGCACCGCACACCACGGCACGTCGTTCTGGCGCTGAGCGCACACGAGGCCCGGCTGTTCGACGGGCTGGGCACAGAACTGCACCCGGCGCAGAGCCGCGCCTTTCCCAAGACCATCGACGGCGGGACGCCGAACGACCGCGCCCGACGCCGGGGCGGGCGCCGATCCAGCCGGCGCCCCACCGACACCGAGGACCGCAAGGCGTTCTTCCGTGAGGTTGACCGTGCGCTCGGCGCCTATCTGCGGGTCCAGCCGGCACCGCTGGTCCTGGTCGGCACCGAGCGCGTGGTGGCCGACTTCCGCAAGGTCTCCGCCAACCTTCAGCGACTGGCCGGGTGGGTCCCCGGCAGCCTGGTCACCTCGCCCACCTCCGACCTGGTGCCGAGGATCCGCGTCGTGCTCGAGCAGTACCTGGTGTCCCGGCAGGCGGAGGCGCTCGGACTGCTCGAACGCCGTGCCGGCGAGGGGCGTGTGGCGTCGGGGATCCAGGCCGCCTGGCGGGCGGCGCAGGCCGAACGACCCGAGATGCTGGTGGTCGAGGAGAGCTTCTTCCAGCCGGCGCGGCTCGAGGGCGAGGACGCCGTGCTCGAGCCGGACCCCGAGGACGTCGAGGCCCCGGAGGTGATCGACGACCTGGTTGACGAACTCATCGAAGCGGTCCTCCGCCGAGGCGGGTGGGTGGCGTTCGCGGCCGACGACTCCCTGCGGGCGCACAGGCGGGTCGCCCTGACCCTGCGTCGCTAGAGCCGGGTGTGCTCGGGGCGCGGCGGGGACGGGTCGACGATTTCGGGCGTGTCGCCGCAGCACACTCATCGAGTGGCCCCGTTGACCATGGGCTCTACAGCTGAAAGTAGTCGTATGACTACATAGAGACACAGATGACTATCTATGGTCGAGTCATGATCCGAACCCCCTGGCGCCTGATGCCCGTGCTCCCCCTGGCCGCGGCCCTGCTGCTGATCGGTCAGCCGGCGTCGGCAGCCCCCGTGGCGCCAGCGACTCGGCATACCGGACCCCAGCCGGGCACCTCCTCGCCGACCCCGCGCGCCGACTCCCCCGGGTACGCCTGGCAGCTCGTCTGGCGCGACGACTTCGAGGGCCGGGCCGGCTCGCCCGTCAACACCTCCGCGTGGCTGCACGACGTGGGCACCTGCTACCCGGGCTGCCCCGCGGCGAACTGGGGCACGGGTGAGATCGGGGTCGCGACCGCATCCACCCGCAATGTCGCCCTCGACGGGAAGGGACACCTGCTCCTCACGCCGGTGCGTGACCCCGCCGATCCGAAGAAGTGGACCACCGGGCGGATCGAGACCCGCCGATCCGACTTCCGGGCGGAGAAGGGTGGAGCGCTGCGCGTCGAGGCGCGAATGGCTCTCCCCCAGGTGTCCGGCGCGCAGGCCAAGGGGCTGTGGTCGGCCTTCTGGATGCTGGGCTCGACCTTCCGGAACGGGTACCGCGACACGAGCGGCGCCGGTGACGTCGACATCATGGAGCACATCAACGACAAGCCCGAGGTCATCGGCACCGCTCACTGCAATCCGCCCAAGGGCGACCCCTGCAACGAGATCCCGGACAACGTCGGCCTGGCCGGGCAGACCACGTGTCCCCCGGCGGGCTGCCTCAGCGGGTTCCACACCTACGGGGTGGAGCTGCACCGCGAGGTGACGCCGGAGCGGATGGACTGGACCGTCGACGGCAAGGTGTACCACTCGATCCGCGCCGACCAGCCGAAGATGGACGAGGCCAGCTGGAAGCTCATCGTCGATCGCAGCTTCTTCATCATCCTGAACGTCTCCGTCGGCGGTTCCTGGCCCGGACAGCCGGGCCCCGAGACGGCGTCCGGCAAGCCGCTCGTGGTCGATTATGTCGCCGTGTGGAAGCTCGCGACCCAGGTGCCGAAGGGCCCGCATGTGGACCCGAAGGGGACGGGCTGCACCGCCAAGGGTCACTCCCACGGTCACTCCAGCGGTCACTCCAGCGGTCACTCCAGCGGTCACTCCAGCGGTCACTCCGACCGTGAGCGGACGGGGAGCTGCTCGGACCAGAAGGGTTCTCACCACAAGGCTTCCAAGAAGTCCGGCCACGACACCAAGTCGGGTCACGACACCAAGTCGGGCCACGACACCACGTCGGGTCACGACACCAAGTCCGGCCACGACACGCGGACCAGTCCCGAGAAGAAGGCAGGCCACTCCACGAAGGCCGCACCCGTGGTGAAGCACAGCCCCAGGAGCGACGACGAGCGGACGCACAGCTGCGGCCACCCCCGCCACGCGTGACCTGCAGGCAGGGACATACCCGAGGTACGGTCTGGAGTGACGGCGTGGTCGGACGGCCCGTCGTCCCTCATGATCGGCACAGGCCAGGGAGTCATCCGTGAAGAAGATCCTCACTGCCGTCATCGCCGCGGCGGCCGGATTCGCCGTGTGGCGCAAGCTCGAGGCGGACAAGGCCGAGCAGGCACTGTGGGCCGAGGTCACCGACCCGATCAAGTAGTCCGTCAGCCGAAGACGACCCCGGTCAGGGTCTGGTTGACGTGTGCCATCCAGGTCTCGCCGTAGGTGTGGAAGCCGGCCAGCGGTAGCCCTCCGAACGCCTCGAGGAAGGGTTGAGCGGTCCCGGTCGCGTCCATCTCGAGGCGGCGCAGGATGCAGTTGAACATCACGCCGCCGCTGACGTAGCCGCGCAGGGCCCGATGAGCCTCGTGGAGTGCCGCCCGGGTCTCGGCGACGAGGTCGGTCGCCTCCATCACCTCGACCTCCATGCCGGGCAGGATCTGGGCGTAGAAGCGGATCCCGCCGCCCGCGACCAGGGCCTGGGGGCTGCGGATCCACGGCTCTCCGTTGATCATCTGGCCGAGCGGGTGGCGCATCATCACCGCGGTGTCCACCGAGGCCACGGGCACGCCGACGGCCTCGGCGTAGGCCTCCACCGCGGGGCGGTCGTCGAACCGCAGCACCGTGCGGGAGGGCACGTCCGCCTCGGTGATCCGCAGGGTGATGCCGGTGGAGGTGAACGAGCAGGTCTTCACGATCCGGAACGGCACCTCGACCCGGCAGATCATCAGCGCCATGCCCTGGTAGCTGAACTCGGAGCCGGCGGACACCCAGGTGCGCTGGAAGGCGAGGTCGTCGCCCGCGGAGCCTCCGACGATGTCGAGCAGCGGCGCGTGGTCGCCGAGGTAGTCGTTGACCTCCTCCTCGGCGCGATGCATCCCGTCCATCAGCACGAAGCCGAGGTGCTCGGCCGGGTCGAGCTCGCGCAGCGGCACCTGCAGGCTGGCCTCGATCTGGCCGATGGCGGCGGTCACCCCGGCACCGACGTCGCCCGACAGGTCTCCGAGGGTGGCGACGGCGCCCGAGAGCACGCCGTGGGGAAGGGCGACCGCGCTGATGCCTCCGGTCGAGGTGATCTCGTCGGTGAACTCGCCTGCGGTCGAACAGCCGATCACGGCGGCGTCCGGGAAGGCAGCGGCGAGCGGGCCGACCAGATGGGTGGGGTCGTAGTGGCTGGAGGCGAAGTAGAGCACCGCGCCGGCGCTGGTATCACCCAAGCCGTCGCGCAGGTGCGAGACCAGGCTCGGCACGGCCTCCTGCGCCGGCCCGGTGACGTGGGCGCGGGTCAGGCCCACCGTCGTCGTTGCGGCCCCGGCGGCCCGTGCGGCACGTGCGGCGCTTGCGGCGGTCACCCGAACTCCCTCAACGGAACGGATCCCCGCTGGGGCGGCCCCGTGCCTGGTCGACTCGTGCTTTGCGTCGATTCCACCATCGTGTCCTGGTCTGCGGCGAGGATTCGGGCACAAAGGCAGCCGAGGCCAGGGCGGCCTGGCCCACGCCGGGGTGGGCGAAGGCGTACCCCATACGCTGCAGCACGGCGACCACCTCGGCGATCACGGAGGGGTTGGCGTGCTGGTCGGGCCGGGGTGAGCGCAGGTCGGCGCCGGTGCGCAGGGCGACCCGGGTGAGCACGCCGTCGAGGGCCCGCCGGTTGTGTCCGAGCGGGCCGTGACGGAGCTGGTCGAGGATGTCGGTCAGCGTGCGCGGAACGCCCGGGCCGGGAATGCCCGCCACGTTCGTCGACGGCCGTGACGCCGGGCGCCGGGGTGCGTGTCGGAGCAGTCGGCACCCGCCGATTCCACCAGCGCGCCGAGGTGGCCGGACGCCGTCCGGCAGGTGCGATCGCCGGCGTCGCGGGCAGGGCCGCGGGCTCGTCCGCCACGGGGTACCCCATGCGCTGCAGCACCGCGGTGACGTTGGCGACCACGGAGGGGTTGGCGTGCTGGTCGGGCCGGGGGAGCGCAGGTCGGCACCGGTGCGCAGGGCGACCCGGGTGAGCACGCCGTCCAGGGCCCGGCCGTTGGTGCCCAGAGGGCCGCGGCGCAACCGGTCCAGGATCTGGGCCAGGTTCATCGGCGCGGTGCCGGCGGGGCCGAAGGGCGTGACTCTGGGGGCCTGGACGCCGTCCTGCTGGGCACGCCGGGCGCCTCGCGCCAGGTGGTTGCTCAGCCAGCTGAAGTAGGCGACGAAGGCCGAGCTCAGGGGGGAGTTCCAGTCGTCGGTGTAGACGTCGCGGGCTGCTCGCAGCATCGCGTGACCCGCGCCGAGGTAGCCGTCCTCGGGGAAGCCCTGCTGGTAGTACTCGTAACCGGCCTGCTCGATGGCCTGCTCCACGACGTCCTGCGGGTCGGGCGTGGTCGCGGCCCAGAGCATCACGTGGGCGATGCCCTCGGCGACACCCTGGCCGTAGTCCGCGGTGGTCTGCTGGATGGTGGGCACCAGCTGCACGAGCGACTCGTGATAACTCTCGCTGAAGCGGGTCTCCACCCGGCGCAGGAGGTGCGCCGCAGACCGGACGGCGGTGGACACCTCGGCGGTCGGGCGGGGCGCCGGAGCCAGGACGGCACTGCGTTGTGGCGCCAGCGGCATGTCGCCCCCCGTCGTGAACATCGCTCCAGGAACCGCGCGGCGGTAGATCGGCCGCTGGCGGGTCCGCCGATACGTCAGCGCCGTGGAACCTGGTCGAGGCACCACGAGCGGGACATTGCGAATATAGCGGTCACTCTGGGCTCTGCCCAGAGCCGCTCCGTAGTCACCCAGGCCCTCAACCGCACGGGTCGGGAACGGGGTCGCCTCAGTGCTCGTAGAGGTCGTACGCTGGTCCCCGCTCTGGGGACGTGGCGCAATTGGTAGCGCACCTGCTTTGCAAGCAGGGGGTTACGGGTTCGAGTCCCGTCGTCTCCACCCAGGTCAGAGGCCCTTTGGACACCGTCCGAGGGGCCTCTTACGCGTCCGTACTCCAGCAAAGTACGGCAACGCACTTGCGGGCCTGGTTTCGACAGCCAGGACGGACGTTGGGAGCGCCTCCCGGGAGACGCCGATGGCCCCGTGTCGGGCCGCACAGAGCGGGACGCAGACAGGAGGCTCGCACCTACCCTTCGTATAGGCTCAGCCACACAGGGTTGTTTCGCTTTGGAGGATGGATGCTGAGGCGAGCAGAGAATGTCCGCCTGCACTTCAAGCCCGGCCTCTTCACCGGCCGAGGTTGGATCACTGTTGCAGTTGGCCGCCAGACATACAGGACTGTAAAGCTCCACAAGGTTGAGTTCGCTCAGCGCATGGAGACGCAGCGCCGGTACCCAGTGGTTGTGGCCCGGATCGGGATCGTACGTATTGGCATTTCCAGGATCGCTTTCATTGGGACAACGACGACCTTCAGGCAGACCAAGTCCATGCCCTGCTCGTGACCAAGAATCAACGCCAGCAAGGCCGCATTGAACGCGCTCAGGCAATGGTCGCGATGGGGGTTACGCCGCAGCCGCAGTCGGGCCGGCGCGATGTGATCGAAGATGACGTCAAGCAGTTCGTGTGGATGCGTGACGGCGGCAGGTGTCGTCATTGCGGCAGCCAGGTCGAGCTTCAGTTCGATCACGTGATTCCGGTCGCCATGGGCGGTGGCAGCCGACCGGAGAACCTGCAGATCCTCTGCGGACCCTGCAATCGACGCAAGAGCGCAGGATTGACGGTCCGCTGAGCTGGAAAGCGCGTGTTCCTGGCCGCCCCTACCCCTCACTTCGCATCCGAACTGAGGCGTGCGCCCAAGCGATGGAGAGCTTTGCGGGTCTCCTTGGACGACACCTCGCTGTAGACGTTCATGGTCACCGCGATCTGACTGTGCCGAAGGATCTGCATGACCACCCGCGGGTGCACGTCGAGCGCCACCAGGAGCGAGGCGCACACGCGGCGTGTGGCATGCACCGTCGTGACCGAGACCCCCGCAGCCCGGCACCGGTCCTTGAACGCCCGATGGAAGTTGCGCGGATCGACCGGCAACCCGTAGCGCGTCGACACCACCAGCCCCGAGTCGTGCCAGGCCGGCCCCGCTGAATCCCGCCACTCCTCCTGCTCCTGACGCCTGGCTCTCAACGCCACATCGCAGAGCGCCGGCAGCGGTAGCGGTGCATCCGAGGCGGCCGTCTTGGTCTCCCGTCGAAGCAACTCCCGGCCGACCCGCTGAACCTGCCAGGCGATGCGCAGCTCCCCCGCCTCCAGGTCCACCTCCTGCCAGGCGAGCCCGAGCACCTCACCGCGGCGCAGCCCGAGCGTGAGGATCAGCACGTACGCCACGTAGTAGGGATCGCCGTCCGCACGAGCCGACTCCAGGAAGCGGCGAGCCTCATCCACCGTCCAGGGCCGGGTCTTCCTCGGCCGCGGGATCGGCACCCGCACCAGGGCCGCCACATTCCTCGACACGAGCTCGTCGCGAACGGCATTGCTGAGACCGCTCCGGAGCACCGTCCACGCCTGGCGCCTGGTCCACTCCGCCGGAATCTGCCGACAGCACTCACCCTTGGCACAGCACCGAGCGACCGGGCGAGAAGCGTCCTTACCCTGGGCGCAGCACTGACACCGCCGCTGAAGCTCGTTGTGCCAGGTCTGCACCTCGCGCACCGTGAGCTTGTCCAGGCGTCGCTTCCCCAGGCCGGGCACGATGTAGCACCGGGTGAACATCTCGTAGTTGGCGGCTGTCGCAGGAGCCAGCCCGGGGCTGACGACGTCCACCAGCCACCGCGAGAAGTACTCCGCGACCGTCGGCACGCGAGAGGCGACCGGGCCGCGCTTCGCCTGCTGGTGCAGGGCCAGCCATTTCTCGTGGACGACCTCCCGAGTCTTGCCGTAGACCACGCGTCGCTTCCGCAGCCCGTCGGGCGTCGTGACCCAGACATGGGCGGCGAATCCGTTGCGGTAGGGGTAGATGCTGCCCTCACCGTTCGCCCGCCGGCCACTCATGCCGCCGACCCCCGCCACGGCCGTTCAGCGTCAGCCTCGGCCGCTCGACGTGCCACGTACTCATCCACCCACTCGGGCAGGACTCGCCGGGAGCGACCGTCCTTGAGGGAGCGCAGCTCCCCAGAGATCACGAGCATGCGAACCTTGGTCTCCCCGTAGCCGAGCATTTCGGCGACTTCGGCGACCGTGTGCCACTTCTTGGTGATGAACACTGTGCTCCTCCATCAGGCCGCGGAGGCGGCCGGGTTGGTTGCTGAAAGATCGGGACCGTCGGATGTCATGCCGTTCCCGGGTGCCGTGCTGTCGCGGGCATGGTGGTATTCGGCTCGCCGGCGGACGGCTTCGGCGATGCGGACCATCAGGCGTCGTCCTGGTGGGGGGACGTCGGGGTCGCTGGGTTGGGCGGGGGTCCAGAGCACTCCGGAGTCGGGGCCGGTGGCTGCTGAAACATCGCTCGGGGTCTTGCCGAGGGCTGCGAGGACGTGCGCGGCGCGGTCGTGGCGGTGGTCGGTGAGGTCTTTGCCGGACCATTTCCTGGAGACCAGGACGCGGCGGCCGCCGTAGCCGAGGTGGGAGGGCTTGTGGGCCTTGCCCTTACAGCAGCCGGGCCGCATCCCCGCCCGGGCGTTCTTCGGTTGGACGCCGTAGCGCAGCCAGTTCGCACACGTCGGTGCGCACGGTTCGTACCGCAACGCCTCCACCAGCCGCGACACATGATCCGCCCGCCGCGCGGCAGTGGCTTTCCGGTCGGCCGGCACCCGCTCGACAGCATCTGGATCGAGGTCGTCGGCCAGGTCGTCGCCAAGGTCTTTGGTCAGGTACTTCACCAGGTACCCGATCGCGCGTTCGGCGTCGGGGGAGCCGGCGAGGACGCCTTTAACGTCGATCTGGGTGCCGAACCGGATCGTGTGCTGCGGGACCGTGTCCGGGTCGTCCGAGATCTCATCCAGGGCCTCGGCCCAGGTGGGGAGGGCCTGCTCGGTGTCGGGGTCACGGAACCCGCCGGCGTCTTCGTCCCATACCGGCAGCCGAGCCCCCGCGTAGTAGACCGTGCTCGTGCTTGGCCACCAGATGTTGGCGTACGTCGCCGCAGTCAGTTCCTTGACGACGGCGCGGGGCAGGGTTCCGCGGATGGCGTAGTGGGCGTGGGGGGCGGCGCGGCGTTGGGGTTCGATGACGGCGAAGTATTGGGCGTCGTAGCCGGCGACCCGGCGCAGGTGTTGGGTCCAGCGGTCCAGGAGCCGTCCGAAGTGGATCGCGTCCCGCGCTGCCCGCCGGTAGTCATACGTCGTCGGGTTGACCGGTGTCCCGTCCTCCCGATCGACCCGCCCGTACGAAGGGCAGGGTGAGGGTGACGAACAGGGAGGGCCGGAACGTGGCCCCGGTCTTCGGGTCCTCATAGACCCGGCCGAGACGTCGACCCGGTGGAGGGCCGGCGGGGCAGGTCGGGGACGTCGTCACGGCGCCGCGTGGACTTGGTCCGCCGCTGTGTCTTCGGCGGCTCCACCGTGCCCCGGACTTTCGCGTCAGCGATCGCCTGGTCGAGGTCTTCCAGAGCCCGATCCAGCGCGGCGGCCAGGTCGTGCTGGCCCTGCGCGGTGAACTCTTCCCGGGCCGCGGTCACTTCGGCTCGTTCCCGTAGGAGTCGGTTCTGCTCCGAGGACGTCTTACGAGGGGTCAGGTCGGGTTCTTCGGTGAGGTGCCAGCCTTGACGGCAGTCCGTGGCGCGGATCGCGCGGGCGGTGGCAGCGCAGGACGGGCAGACCTTCGCGCGGGTGTTCTTGCAGTTCTGTTCCACGATCGAGGTCTCCCCCGTCGCCACCACCGTCCGCCGCGTCAACCGGGGCCGGACACACACCCCGAACTCCACCGCCATGTCCCGCAACGCGTCCTTCGCCCGAGGCTGGCGGGCCCGATCCATCCGCGACCCCACCCGCACGCTCTCCTCAGTGGTGGTCATCGCGTGCCTCCGAGCTCGAGGACGAATGTGACGACAGCCGAAGGGGCGCCGTGCCAGAGGAGGTCGTGGACGGCCGCGAGGTGGCCGGCTTCCGCCTGCGAGGCGAACATCGGCCCCGACGAGTCGCGGCAGGCAGGGCAC
This sequence comes from uncultured Actinomycetota bacterium, assembly GCA_963710915.1. Lineage (GTDB taxonomy): Bacteria > Actinomycetota > Actinomycetes > Actinomycetales > Kineosporiaceae > JADJPO01. The sequence continues at coordinate 416,772 of CAVQCD010000005.1, forward strand.
ACCCACCCGTAACCCGTTCCGACAGTGCTGGTCTGGGTCGTCATGCGTGGACTCCCTTCACGTGTCCGGCGACGATCCGAGACAGGGCGATCGCTTCGCAGGGGCCGCAGACGGGGACCCGGTGCCCGGCGACCTGGACCACCGCCTTCGCCTTCCCGCCGCAGCCCAGGCAGGTCCGTTCGCCTCGTTCCCGGTGCACGACCAGGACTCCGCGGGGGACGTCGTGACGCCAGGGGAGTTCGGAGCGCCAGCGCCGGTAGGCGACCACGAGCACGACCAGGGCGACGGTCAGGGCGGCGAGGGCGGAGCCGAGGATCACCCACGGGCTGATCAGGTGCCAGCCCAACCACCCCAACCCCCCGACCGCGAGCACGGCCCGAACCCCGACGCCACCGGTCTCCGTGTACGCGCTCACCGGGCACCGCCACCGGTCTCGTCGCTGCGGGTGTCCTCGGTCCAGTCGCTCGGGACACCGACGAGGCCGGTCTCCTCGGTGGTGGCGAGGTCGGTGGTGGTGAAGGTGGCGATGTCGTGATCGGTGATGTTGGTGATCCGGACCCGGACCGGGGACGGGTCGCCGTCGATCTTCACGAACGCGACCCCGGGGGTGGTGGCGTCGATCTGGTCGCAGAGGGCGCCACGGTCTCGGGCGCCGTCGCCGAGGACCATGTCGGTGTGGGAGGCCTCTTCCATCCGGAACCCCACCCGTAGGGCGTGCAGGCCCCGCCACCGCACGACTTCCTTCGTCGGCTCGATCGTCGTGAGCACGACCGTGAACCCGGCCGCGCGACCCCGCGACGGTCAACGACCCCAGGGCGACCTCGACCCGTTCCCGGGAGCGCCGGTCAGCGAGCGCCGTGAGGGTGGCGAGTTCGTCGACGACGATCACCCGGTGCGGTGCTTGCCGGGAGGGGACGTGGACGCGGGTGGTGCCTTCCAGGGCCCGGCACCGGACGTCCATTTCGGTCACCAGGTCCTCCAGGGCGGCGGGCATGGTCGGCACGTCGGTGATCACCTCGACCAGGCCGCGGGCGGCGGCGAGTTCCATCCACTTCGGGTCCAACGCGGTCACCGAGACGTACCCGGAGCGGATGACTGGGGCCAGGCCCCGCAGCAGCGCCCACTCCAGGCCCGACTTCCCCGACCCCGTGCAGCCCGCGATCAACACATGCGTCCCCCGCACCGGCAGCCGGTAGGGGCCGGCCATCTCGGTCACCCCGACCGGGACGCCGTTCAACAGCTCGGTCACGCCCTCCGGGGAGCCGGCCGCCGCCGCGTGAGCGCGGGCCAGGTCACGGGAGTAGACGTCCTGGCTCACCGGGACCGGCGTCGCGAGGATGTCGCGGCGCAGGACGGTGAGGGTGACCCAGCCCGGTTTCGGGGTGCGGGCATCGATCCGGAACACCCCGAACGCGTGCGCCAACGCCTCACACTTCTTGGTCACCGTGTCCGGGGTCTGCCCGATCGCCAGGCGGACGGTCAGGACGTCCCGGCCGGGCCAGGACCGCACCCGGGAGATCTGCGGCCCGTACTCCGCCCCATCCCGCAACGACAGCAACCCGCAGCCGTGCATGACGTCGCGCCAGCGGCGTTCGTAACGGACCAGCCGCCACCACGCCCCCCGGACCCGAGACGTCACATGCCACGCGAACCGCTCCGGAGCCTTGTAGGACCACACGCACCCCGCCGACGTCGCGAGAGTGACGAGCGTCAGGAGGGCGATCAGGAACGGCAGCCGGCCATGGACGATCCACAGCCACGCGCCCGTGCGCGCGAAGGTGGTCAGCCACCAGTGGCGGATCGAGAACCAGAGCAGGCGGCCCACCACCCGCAACACCAGGCCGAGAGCGTCGCCGAGGAGCGCCATCTCGAAAGGGACCGTCAGCCGCTCGTGACGGACCAGGTGGTTCGGTTCCAGGTAGACCGTCTGCGGGCCCTGCCGATACCGCACCCCCGCATGAGCCCTCGGCCGCCGACTCACCGCACAACCCCGACGCTGGTGAGGTGGCTAGTGTCGTGGCGGGCTTCACTCAGACACGCCGATGCCGCATCCAGGTGAGCGGCGGCGTACCGCAGCGTCCGGGCCGCCGACAGGACCACGCCCTCCACGTCCTCGGTGGTGCGGTACTCGTCATGGCCGACCTGGCCGGTGTGGTGAGCGGTCATCAGCCACGCCCGCGCCTGCCCGAGCGCTTGCGGCAGCCGGTCCACGAGCAAGGCCAGTTCGGCCAGGACCGCATCGACCTGCGCCGGGGTCGTGTAGTCGCCAGGGGACTGTGTCGCGTGAATCAGCTCCCGGACCGCCTCCTCCGCCACCTGGGCGAGGCCGAGCGGGGAGCCATCGGCCGTGGAAGTGGTTCCGGTCATCGGAGGCCTCCGGTCCCCAGCGCGCACCGTGCCGCAGCAGCGCACGCGCGGGCTTCCTCGGCCAGGTCGGGTGTCGCTGCGGCGAGGGCGACACGGTCGAGCAGGTCAGCCTTCGCGGTCAGCCAGGCGTCGCGGGCGGTGGCGTCGTCGGTGCTCGGGCAGGACCACGACCCCAGCAGCGTCGCGATCCCCACCACCAACGGCACCGGAGCCCGTTCCGGCAGGACGCCGCGGAGGTCGTCGATCGGGGCCCGGCGGGGCCGGGTCGTGGTGGTGTGGTGGCCCGGTTTCGGGCGCGGCCTATCCTGGTCACGCATCGCGTGACTCCCTCCAGAAGTGTGAGAACCGTCGATGTACCGCCCCCGGCCCAGGCCCTAATCCCGAGCCGGGGGCACCCTCATGCCGCCACTCCTCAGTGGGTCAGGCGGCCTTCCCCGCGGACCCTGAGGACGTGCCCTCGGGCGCCAGCCCACCGCCACGACCCGAGATCGAACCGGTGGGGGCCTTGCCCTGGGCGTACATCCCCGAGGCCCGCAACGACAACGCCAGCCGAGCTCGCCGACCGTTGCCGTCGTTCACGTACGGGGTCACCGTGAGCCCGGTGAAGTCCACCGGGTGCAGGTCCGTGCCCGGGGCCACCTCACCCGGCAGAGACGGCATGTGCGCACCCGTCACCTTGATCTTGACCTGCTTGTCCCGAGCCTCCGGATCACGGTCGATCACCGTCACCGTCCACACCAGCTCACCGGTCAGCTTGTCCTTGGACGGGGACCGACGACCGGTCTTCTCATCGAAGTCCTCGGCCTGCTGCACCGCCATCGCGTACACCCCGAACGGGAACACCTCACCCATCGACACCGCGAACCGGTGCCCACCCTGTAGCGCCATCGCTTGTCTCCTCACGTCGGTTGCGGAGTGCCGATCACCCCGCCACAGTCGACTGGCTTAAGCCAGTAATGGCTTAAGCCAGTTGTAGCGCATGTCTCTGACCGGGGTCAAGAGACTGGCTTGAGCCAGATGTGAGAAAGTAGGGGAGACAGATGATGCATGGATAGGCACCACGACCTGAGAGGGACGCAGATGGCTGACCAGGAGCGAGCCCAGCCGCCGAGCCGGCGGATCGCGGACATGCTGCGCCAGGCCATAACCGACGGGACCTACCGGCCCGGAGACCGACTCCCCTCTGAACGGGTCTTAGCCGCTGAACACGGCACTGCCCGCAACACAGCCAGGGAGGCGTTCGACCTGTTGCAGCGCGAGGGCCTGGTCACCGTTGAGCACGGCCGCGGAGCCTTTGTCCGGGAACCACTGCGGATGCTCCGCATGGGTGCTCAGCGCTACTCCCGGCGGGTCAGGAACGAAACCGGGCTGTCCCCGTTCCGAGCCGAAGCTCAACGGCTCGGCAAGGCCGCCCGGGTCGAGGTCCCCGACATTTCTCGGACCATCCCGCCGGCGGACGTCGCCGAGCGCCTGGGCGTGGACGTTGCCACCGAGTCAGTGGTGCAGCGGGTGAACCACTACTACGTGGACGAAGCGCCGGTGCAGATCGGCGTCACCTACATCCCGTGGACCATCGCAGACGGATCGGTCCTGGCGACCGACGCCAAGACCGGTACGGGCAGCATCTACGCCCGGTTCGCCGAACTCGGCCACGAGATCACCCAGGCCCGCGAGGAGATCACCGCCCGGATGCCCACCCCGGCAGAAGTCACCACCCTGGCCATTCCCCCCGGCGTGCCGGTGCTCGAGGTGCTGCACACCGGTATCGACCAGGACGGTAGGCCGTTCGAGGCCACCCGGTTCGTGATGCGCGCCGACAGCACCGCCCTGGACTACCTGCTCCCGATCGAGGACTGAGGAACGAGGCACTCGACCGATGCGACCCGCTGGCCTCCTCCGCGTCGCCGCGCTGGCCCTGATCTGGGGCAGCGGTTTCCTCTGGATCAAGATCAGCCTGCGCGGCTTCACGCCGGTCCAACTCACCTGGGCACGCCTGGCCCTCGGCGCAGCCGTTCTACTCGCCGTCGTTCTGGCAACTGGGAAGCGTTTGCCGACCGGGGGGCGCATATGGGGACATCTGACGATCGCGGCCCTGCTCGGCAACGCCATCCCCTACACCCTCTTCGGCGTAGCCGAACAACACGTCACCTCCGCCTTGGCCGGCGCCATCAACGCCACCACTCCACTATGGACACTCCTCCTGGGGTTACTGTTTCGAGTCGACCGCCAGATGACCGCGGCCCGCATGACCGGCCTGGTTCTCGGGCTCATCGGAGCCCTGCTCATCCTCGCCCCATGGCAGAGCATGAACGGGGCTCAGCTCACCGGCGCGATCCTCTGCCTCGTCGCCTCTGCGAGCTACGGAGCGAGCTACGTCTACATCGGCCGCTACCTCAGCGACACCGGCCTATCGTCCATTGTGCTCTCCGTCAGCCAGCTCACCGCCGCCACGGGACTACTCACCATCACCCTGCCCACCGGCCCACTCACCCCCACAGCCTGGCGAGCCGACGCCACCACAGCGCTCATGATCCTCGGACTCATCGGCACCGGCGCCGCCTACGTCCTCAACTACCGAATCATCTCCGATGACGGACCGCTGATCGCATCTACCGTGGCATACCTCTTGCCCGTAGTGGCAGTCGTTCTAGGTGGACTTCTGCTTGAGGAGAACCTAGTCCTGCGGCAAATCGTTGGGGTGGCGGTGGTCCTACTCGGAGTAGGGCTCATTCGTCAGAAGAGCGGAGGTGGGCAAGGCCCTACGCAACCCAAGACGCCTCGCGGTTGGAAGCGACTCTCAAATCAGGCACTCGAAGGCCGCGACTGAAGAACATAAACTCAGACCCGACGCGACGCTCTTGCGCTGTATGCGAGATGCTATACCTTAGGCAGCGTTGCAGTGGGTAAAGGGCTCGAATTCGCTCTTCGACATCGTAAGTGAGAACCCATGGGTGTTGAAGTCGAGACAAGCATTTTGAAAGGGCCTCATGGTCATTCCATGATTGCATGCTCATGTATAGATCCTCGCCCTTGTTGAGGTATGGCGGGTCCACGTAGCAGAACGTTAGCTTCTTCGAACGACTTCTTCGCCTCAAGAACTCTAGTGCCTGAAGCGAAGTTACCGTGACGCTGTCTCGGTACTCAGCGATCAACTGAATTCGCCGACAAAGCTCTTCTCGATTGAACCGAGCATCGATCTTCCATCGACCAGTCTGATCCAGTCCCCCGATCGGCCGCGCAGTTAGGATGCCAGAACGGTTGCATCTATTCAGATAGAAGGTTGCGAAGCCGAGATCCAATTCGCTCGAGGTTTCCCCGGAAAGATATGTCTGACGGTGCTCGTGCCACCGCCCCACACTTATTGGTTCCCGTCGGACTAAATCGACGAATTCGTCTGTGTTCCGCAGAACTGAACGCCAGAAAGCCGCAATGCCCGGATTGAGATCGTTGATGTAGAGGTGATCAATGTAGCCCTCGGTTAGCAGATACAGCCCTGCACCAGCGCCGCCCGCATACGGCTCGGCGTAGGAACGGATGGGCGCCTGCTGATCGGCAAGAATCCGCGCAAAGTACTGCCCCAACTTTCCCTTTCCTCCGGGGTAGCGTAGAGGTGAAATGAACCCGCCGGCCACTAGATCACGCCATCGATGCGAAGCAAGAATGGCTTGAATGCATTCATGAACCGCAAGGCAAGAACGCCATCTGGGTGCAATTGTGGGTTGTGTACGAACCCGTTCAGGTACTCCATACCCAAGGCGGTCACCTCAAGATAGGCTTGTTCGAGACTCTTATCCCGACGACGCGCGTGCTCTATGTTGGGATCGAGATGCTTGAGCATAGACACGATCTTCTCCTTTAGTGAAGAAGACTCTCTCGCTCCGGACAACCGCAAGGCATCCGGATGAGAAACGCTTAGCTCCACGAGCACGCGGGCCAGAATGCACGCAATGCCAGGGAAGACGGTCATCTCGATCTTCTTGCACTCGCGCAACAAGTCGCGAACACGCTGCGGATGATTGGGCAGTGTCAAACCCTGAAACAAGTACTGCGGCGGTCGTGGTTCTGTTGATCGGCGCCCGGTGGTGGCAACAGCAGTCGGACCGCCAGTCCCGCTCTCTGAAGAAGGAGGAGTGGAGCCGAAGTTGGGCGCCGACTCATCGCCTCCACTACGCAATGTAGTTGAGCCATTACTCGGGGCCTTATCGTCCTCCTCTTCCGGAGTGCCCTCTGGGGTCGTCTCGTCAGACGTGAAGTGGCCAGGACGATACGGCTGTCCCGTGAGGCGCACGGGCTGCGGGTAGCCAAGTGCGATATCTGGAAGAAGCTCTCGGATCTTAGCCAGCTCCACTGCCCTGATCTTTGGGTTCTTGTAGGCGTCAACCGATTTCTCGGACAAGAACTCGAAGGCCCAGCGGAAGAAATCGTGTAGCTGTTCTGCGGAGTGCCGTGCCATCAGGACTCGATCCCGGATTCCTTCTGCGTCCTGAACAATACTAAGGTGGAGAGGAGTCAGGACATCGTTGGAGAACAATCGTCCAATGTTTGTAAGCTTCTCGCGTCGAACGCGACGTACTAGATTAACTAGTTCCTGATCGGTCGCGTATGCTTCTTCTAGGTCGTCGGCTATGGTGATTGATCTGATTGTCCCCGAATCAACCGTCTTGTTGGCTCGTCGACGATGAGTCGCGACCTGCTGGGCACTCCATCGCTTGACCCCCACGCCGCCGTTCTCGCCGGTGTGTCGAAGCACGATCCAACGATCCGCTTCCTCTCGACTGCCAATAACCAGAGTATGCACCGTGCGTGGCGGCGTTCCCAGGGCTGCGGCGCGTTGAAAGGCGCGCTGATGAACCTCGTACTCAGCAAGTCCCGGGTCCTTGAGCAGCTTCAACGCCGCGAACCTGCGGTTTCCCTCGATTATCAGATATCGCGCACCATCTTTGATCGCGATCGGCAGCTCGGCTGGATTGCTCTGCCCGGTCTCAGCCATGTTCCGAGCGAGACTAATCAATGCTTCAGCACCTTCGTCCAGAAGCCTATTGATGGCCTCTCGGTCACTGGACGTCCCATCGGGGAGCCGAGGGTTCTCGGGGTCTAGATACACCTGAGTGGGACGCAGATTCTGGTACGCGACCAACGTCGAACTCCCTTCGCTTGCAGCAACCTTATCCAGGCTGCTGCCTCGGTCCATCGCAAGATGGAGCCTCGACGTCGGCTGCGCCCTGCTCGGCGCCCTCGGTCATCCTCGGAGTGCCTGCCCTCCTAGTCGCTGCGCTGCCGAATCTACCTGTACTGAATCAAGGCGGGGCCGCTGCGCGGCCCCGCAAGTGCGCCGCCGCCTCCCGCTCCGCTCCGGCGCGGCGCGATGGAAGGGAAGACGAAGAAGAGAGGAAGGAGTGAGAGAAGGAAGGGAGAAGTGGCAGTAGGTAGGGGAACGAGGGTGCTGGGGCGGTAGGCGAGAGGCTGCACAGCGCCGGGCCGGTGGTCAGCGGCAGCCTCGGTCCTTGGCCACCGATCGTGCAGCCGGTCGCCGTGGTGCCCGAGTCCGTTCGGCCCGCGCGACCGCCGGCGGTCTGGCCGGTTCAGGTGACGCGCGAGGCCGATCGCCACGGGTAGAGGGGCTCACCTCCCGGTACCACGCCCGGACTCCCTATCCATCCCCGAGCGCCACGCCATCGGGGCCAGGAAGGTGCTCCCGCACCTGCGCATAGCCAGTTCGAGGTGTTGGGGGATGGACAGCGAGCCTCCCCCGGGCGAGGTCCCTCCGTGGCCTCGGTGGGGGCATACACCGGCCCCCACCGCCCACATCACCGAGACCCACCGCGCGGAAAGGCCGCCGATGACCCCCACCGACCACGACGACGAGGACATGCCGACCAAGCGGCGTGCGAGTACGGGATGACCGGGTGGTGCGGACAACGCCGCCAACACGAGCGGTGCTACTTCAGCACCGAGGACGGCGATCAGGCCGCCCGAGACGGCACCTACGGCATGACCGATGGCCACCAGTGGATCTGCCCCTGTCCCTGCCACGAGCCACAGAACTTCCCGCCCTGCCCCCACCCCGACCACCAAGGCCACCACCACCGCCAGGCCGCTGACGTCGACCATGCCATCCAGTACGCGCTCTTCTAGAAGACGAAGCGCGCCGCACCTGTCGGAGCGGGTCAGGCGTGCGGTTCAACATCAACTCGATGAGACGGTGTGGCAGGGTGTGTCCGAGACGTAGCCCGATGTGAGTGGCGGGCACTTGCTTGGCGATTCGCGCCGTCGGATCTCCAGCGACCGGCTGACGACCGATAGGAGCTGGCAATGAAGATCGTTCGCCTACCGGCAGTCGGTGGTCTGGTGCTGGCCTTGGGGCTGGCAGGGGCGGCCGGTGCCGCAGCATCATCCTTGAGCCATCGCAAGCCGGGCGTGCTTTGTGCCCAGGAGCGATCGGGAGAGGTCCGCTGGTCACGCAACGGCCACTGCGGGCGCGGTTGGCAGATGGTGCAGAACGGCACAGGCAGCGCCGCCACCACGTGCCCGGACGGCACTGCATGGACCCGGGTGCGGGTGAGCGCCCAAGGCATTTACGGACCGGTCTGGAGGGATATCGCCGTCTGCGCATTCCCGGCGGAACCCGAAGCCTCGCCGCCGCCCCCGGCAACCCCAACCGTGGCGCCTTCCACAGCGTCTCCGACGCCATCCCCGAGCGTGACACGCCCGTCGCCGCCCCCGAACATCACGCCACCCGTGTCGGTGACGCCAAGCGCGATATGACGATCGGCATTCCCACGACCTGTGCCCGTGAGGCCAAGACCGACCTCACAGCGGGGAGTGCTCGGGAGTCTCAGCGACGCGGAGTTCGAGCATTTGAGGCCTGAGCCTCTGCTCCCGAAGTACGGCAGCGAAGTACGGCAACACCTCCGGCGAACGCGCCGGCTCGATCCCCAGAGCACGGCGCGTGCGCAGCACGGTCCGCGGGGATCGCTCTCGTTGTTTGCAAGCAGGGGGTTACGGGTTCGAGTCCCGTCGTCTCCACCCTTGGACAACACCTCGACGTAGACGTTCATGGTCACCGCGATCACGACCGGTTGCTCAATTCAGCTCCAGGCCGACGCCCTCACCAAGATCCACACGACAGCGCGACACTGACCTGGCCAAGGTCGGGCTCTGGTCGTCACCGCCCGACGCGCTGCTCCACGGTCCGCAGCGGGTGCAGGTCGAACCACTGGTTGTTGAGCCGCTGCCGCAACCGGCCGGCCTGGTCGGCGAAACTGCCGGCTCGCGGCGGCAGGCCGTCCGGCGGCGGCTCGTCGTCGAACAGGCTCCGGCCCACGTACTCGGTCTCGGCCATGGCCCAGAGCGCATCGACCTCGAGCCATACCAACCCGCGGTCCCGGGCGAGCGTGAGCGCCGCCCGCGCGTCGTCGGCAGCCTCGGTCGACGTGCCGCCGGTCGTGAGGATCCACCCGGAGCGGACGACGAGCGCAGCGCCGCGCACGGCGACCAGACCGTGCGTGAGACACGTGGAGAGCACACCCTCAAGCGTGTTCCGCGCCTCGTCGTGACTCCCCCTGGCGAGCAGCACCCGGGCGTGCAGCACCTCTGCCCTCGCCAGGTCGGGGATCTGTCCCTCGGCCTCAAGCAGGGGCAGAACCTTCCCCAACCGCAGTCGGGCCGCTCCGGCGAGCTTCTTGTCGAGCTCGAGCGCCGCCAGCTCGACCTGGGCCAGCGCTGCGTCGGCCGCCGCTCCCCGCTCGGTGCAGACGGCGGCGCTGCGCTCGAGCACCTCACGGGCGTCGTCCCAGCGGTAGGTCGTCCGCAGGTACCACCCCCAGCGAGCGCCGGGCCGGCCGTACAGGTGCACGTCCGCCTCGGCCAGCCCGCGCTGGCACTCCCCCGCTGCGTAGTAGGACGCCTCGGCACGCTGGATCTCACCGGCCAGCGCGCAGGTGTGACCGAGCAAACCGGCCGTCTCCGGTACCCGGTGCCACAGTGTGGCCTCGGTGACGAGGGCGAACGCCTCTTCGGCCAGGGCCTTGGCGACCAGTGCATCACCGGCGAGCAGGTAATCCTCGGCGCGCTCGATCAGGTCGTCGACCGCGGCCGTGTCGTCGGGTGCCGAACTCACGCGTAGGCCACGAGGAAGCCGAGCGGGTCCGCGGCCCGACGGCTGTACGCCTCCGCGACGCCCAACTCGCGCGAGGCGGCGCGTAGCGCGCGCAGCCGGGTCGCCTCGGTCGCGGGGAGGTCTGCGAAGGCGAACTCCACGACGTCGTCCGAGCGCTGGTCCTGCAGCATGTCGTTGAATTCCAGCACCCCCTGCTCGGCCCAGAAGGTCGGTGCCAGGGCCCACTCCCACGTGAGCACCAGGGTGGGCAGCCAGCCTGTCCAGGGGTCACCGAGACCAGCCGCGGCGCGCGCGACGACCTCGTCGGCGTCGTCGTCCCGGCCCTCGTCGGAGAGCAGGCCGGCCAGCACGCTGAGCGCCCGGGCGAGAGCGTTCAGCCCGGCCGGCGGGCGGGCCCGCGCACCGAGGATCGCGACCGCCTCGGACGCCGCCTGGACCGCGCCACGTTCGCCGTCGTCCGGGTCGCCGTCCTCGGACGCCGGGTCCGGCAGAGCCTTGGCGAGCAGCAGCAGCCCTTCGGCGAGATCGGTCGTGTACTGCTCCTCGCCGGGTTCCAGCTCCGCCAGACGACGACACGTCCGGACCAGATCCCGCCGTGCCTCCAGCACGGTGAGCCACGGTTCGTCGCCCGACTCAGGGACGACCTCGGCGACGGACTGCAGCATGGCGGCCCGCCAACCCAGGTAGGTCACCGGGGCCCCCGGGGTCAGGTCGTCGAGATGCTGCAACGCGTAGTGGGCGCACTCGAGGGCCTCGTCGCCGTGCCCGTCGGCGGCCAGGAACCGGCTGAAGTTCACGGCCACGAGCGCGAGGTCGACCAGCGTGCAGTCGTGGTCGCGTCCGTAGACCTCACCGGTGAGCTGGTACGCCGTGCGGCCCACCCGCACTGCTTCCGCCGGCTCCCCGCTCAGGCTCAACGCCATCGCGATCCGGCCCAGCACCCGGGGCTCCCACGAGCGGGCGACCACGGTGTCCGCTACGAGGGCGCGGCAGACCTCGAGTGCCTGCTCCAGCACCGGCACAGCGCCCTCAGGGTCGCCCGCGGCGATCCGGGCGTTGCCGTCGGCGAGCAGCCGGTCGAGGTCGTCGGGGGTCGGGTCGATCACGCGGTCTCCTCGAAGGTCAGCGGTGCTCGGGCGTCAGCGGTGCTCGAACGTCAGGTCGGGCCGGGCGGCCCGCAGGGCGGCGAAGAACGCCCCGAGGTCGGTGTCGTCGAAGTTCGAACGGTTCACCTGGGCGATCTGCTCGCCGGCGCCGTCGACGAAGGCGAGCACCCTGCGGCTGGTCCGTGACCCCTGGACGGACATGGTGACCGAACCGGTGACGACGCGGGCCAGCCGGTGCGGCGGCATCACCACATTCCGGCGCGGCAGGTGCAGCGTGACCGTGCCGTCGGCGGCGAGAGCCAACGTCGGTGGAGCAGCCGGTCGGACGAACCGGCGGACGACGAACGGGAGTGCCAGGGCGACGACACCGGAGACCGCGAACCAGACCCGTTCTGCGCCGTGCGCCGACAGGGCCGCCATGAGCAGCGAGAACAGCCCGAACGCCACGAAAGGTGCGCCCAGGACCAGCGGCAGGCACGCGCCGGTCGAGTTCGGCACTCGGGAGGTGACGAAGACCGGCTCGTCCACGCGGATTCCTCCGACATCGGGATGTGCGCCACCGGGGTGGCGCCAGCGTGGGCCGAGTGTAGGGGCGCCTGCACGGCCCCGGAACGGAGATCGGCAGGACTCACCCGCGTGGACCCCGTGGTCACGTGGGTGGGTCGTCTCCACCCTGGACGGACAGCAGGCACGGGCGGCTGTGCGAGCATCATCTGCATGCGAATCCTGATCGTCGGCGCCTCCGGCACGCTCGGCCGGGCCGTCACCGAGGCCCTGGCGGCTCAGCACGAGATCATCGCCGCGTCGCGGTCGGGCGAGCACTCGGTCGACCTCACTGATCACGCCTCGATCACCGCGTTGTACGAGCGACTCGGCCTCCTCGACGCGGTCGTCTGCACCGCCGGTGTCACGCCGTTCGCCGCGATCGGCGACCTCAGCCTCGACCAGTACCGCGCAGGGATCACCGACAAGCTGCTCGGCCAGATCGCCCTGGTGCGGCTCGGCATCGACCACGTCGCGGACGGCGGCAGCTTCACCCTGATCAGTGGGATCCTCGCCGACGACCCCATCCCCACCGGCACGGTCGCCGGCACGGTGAACGGTGGCGTGAACGGTTTCGTCCGCGCGTCGGCGATCGAGCTGCCCCGCGGCCTCCGGATCAACTCGGTCAGCCCGACGGTCTTCACCGAGTCCTGGGACGGCTACGGCGACTACTTCCCGGGCTACGCACCGGTGCCCGTCGCGGACGCCGCACGCGCGTACGTCAAGTCCGTCGCCGGCGCCCAGACCGGACAGGTCTACCGGGTCGGCTACTGACGCGGCGATCCCGGGGGCCCGTCACGCGCCCGGCAGCTCGAGCGCGCCGGAGCGCAAAGCCGCGACGACTCCGCCGTCGACGAGCAGGTCTGTACCGGTGACGAACGACGAGTCCGGACCGAGCAGGAAGGCGGCCGCCCCGGCGATGTCGTCGGCGGTTCCCAGCCGCTGGGTGCCCGAGGCGTCGACCATCGCCCGCATGATCGCGCCGGATCTTCCGGCGAGCTCCTGCTGCCCCATCGCGGTGGAGATGACGCCCGGACTGATGCTGTTGACCCGCGCGCCTCGCCTGCCCCAGAGCAGGCTGGCCGCCTGCACCCGTACCTGGTTGGCCCGCTTGGCGATCCCGTAGGCCGCACCCGGGTCGGTCAGCGCGGCCGGCTGCAGGAACGGCAGCGACAGCAGCTCGTCCACCGGGGTCAGGGCGAGCGCCTTCTCCAGGTCCGCCGGGAGGCGACCCTGCGCCATCGTGCCGGCCATGCTCGCGATCACAACGCCGCTGCCTCCCGTGGCGACGATCCGGCCGAACTCCTCCAGCGAATGGGCGACGCCGACCAGGTCGACGGCGACGATCGCCTCGGCCGAGGCCTGCACGGGGGACAGCCCCGCCGTGTGCACCACCTGCGTCACCGGCCCGAGTGCGGCCGCTGCGGCGGCCAGCGCCGACACCGACGGGTGGTCGGACACGTCCACTTTCTGGCAGACCACGGAGTGACCCTCGCTCCGGAGCGTGTCGGCGACCCGCTCGAGGGTGTCGGTGCTGAAGTCGGCGAGCAACACCTGGCGGCCCGGTGCCTGGCGTCGGGCGATCGCCTCGCCCATGCCGCCGACACCGATCACGACGAGTACTTCAGCGACCATGACTGCGCCTCGGTTCGGCTGTGCGGACGTCGGTCTGTGTGTAGCCGACGTCACCGTAGTAGTTGTCGTACAGCATGCACTGCGACCGAGGTCCCCTCACCCGGACAGGTGCCGGGGGTGATCCGGGCGATGTCAGGTGTCGTTCGCTGCCGTGAGCAGGCGTTGCCCGATGAGCCGGGCGGCGGCCTGCAGTTCGGGGCCGTTCACGATCCGGAACGGCACCGGGAGCGCGGCGAGTTGAGCGGCGTACCAGGTGGGGTTGCTGGTGGTGGCGACGAGGCGGGTGCTTGCCGAGTCGGCCAGTTCACACCGCCCGAGCGCGCGGGGCAGCCAGCGCTGCACAGTCGTGGCCGGGGCCTCGATGATCACCTCCACCGAGTACTCCCAGCCCACGGCGAGGTGTTCCTCGAGCAGCGCGACCGGGTCCTGGTCGGCGGGTGGGGCGAAGGTGCCGGTGAGCACGTCCACCGCCGCGATCCGATCGATCCGGTAGGCCCGCAGCGCGTCGGCCCGGTGCGAGCGGCACAGCAGGTACCACCGACCGTGGCGGACGACGACGGCCCAGGGGTCCACATCCGCGACCCACTCCGCGCCGGCCTCCGAGCGGTAGCCCATCCGCACCACGAGGTGCTCCGTGCACGCCCGCACCAGGGTGCTCGTGGTGCCCGGGTCGGGGCGGGCGGCGCCCCGGTCGGGGGCCGGTGCCGCCGTCCGCCGCACGGCCTCGGCCTGGGCGGCCAGCGACTCCGGCATCGCGCGCATGATCTTCGCCAACGCGCTGCCGACCGGCTCGGTGGGGTCGCTCGCGTCATGGTGCCCGTCGAGCACGGCCATCACCAGGCTGAGGGCCTCGGCGGAACTGAACACCAGGGGCGTCAGCCGGACGCCGCGCCCCACCCGGTAGCCCCCGTAGGGCCCGCGCATCGACTCGACCGGGATGCCGGCCTCACGCAGGATCGCGATGTAGCGCCGGGCCGCGCGCTCGGAGACCGCGAGCGACTCCCCCAAGCGCTCCGCCGTGATGCCCGGGCTGCTCTGCAGCAGTTCCAGGGCCAGCAGCGCCCGGGCCGTGGGGCTCGCCTCAGCTGGCACGCCGACCCTTCCGCCGTCCTCGCCGATCCGGACGTGTACCGTCCGGAAACGACGCTAGCGTGCGGGCGCATGACGGGCCCAGGCAAGCCGCCACTCACCGACCAGCAGGTGCGGATCGTGCCCGCCCACGAGGCCTCCTGGGAGGACCTCGAGGCGATCTTCGGCACCACCGACGCGGGCCACTGCCAGTGCCAACGGTTCAAGGTCCAGGGCTGTATCTGGCGCGACTCCACCCAGGAGCAGCGGACGGCGAGCCTGCGGGCGCAGTCCGGGTGCGAGGACCCGGAGGCGGCGTCCACCAGCGGGTTGGTGGCCTATGTCGACGGCGACCCGGCCGGCTGGGTGGCCGTCGAGCCGCGGATCGCCTACCCCAAGCTCCGCACCACCCGGGTGCCGTGGACCGGCCGCACCGAGGACAAGGCCGACGAGGGCGTGTGGGCGGTGACGTGTTTCGTCGTCCGCAGGAAGTACCGCGGCCGTGGCCTGACCTATCCCCTCGCCCGCGCCGCCGTGGATCACGCCCGCGCCTGCGGCGCGACCGCGCTGGAGGCCTATTCGATGATCACCCAGCCGGGCAAAGTGATCACCTGGGGCGAGCTGCACGTCGGCGCGCGACAGGTCTTCGAGGAGGCCGGCCTCACCGAGGTCAGCCATCCCACCCTGCGCCGCGTCGTCCTGCGCATCGACCTGACCGGCTGACCGCCCGTACTGTGGCGACGTGATCCGCACGGCGCGCAGCATCACGGCCCCGCTCCGGGGAACATCGAGTCGGCGGCGGGATCTCGGGCTCGTCGTCCTGGTCGTGACCGCGCTGATCGCAGGGCTGATCGCTGGGCTGATCGGCTGGCAGGCGTGGCGCGCTCGGGCCCCCTTCGGCTCGGCCGAATCGGCGGCGCGCCTGAACCTGGCGGTCGGCCACAACGGTTCGGACTCCTCCACGGCGAGTGCGACCCTGGCCGAGACGCTGGCCACGGTGTCGCCGGACTCCGGCCTGGACCTGAGTGCGGTCACTGTCGCCGATCCCGGCCGGCCGTTCGCGGTGGGCCGGGTGGAGTACGGCGTCCCCGCGGGGACGCCGACCGACGCGATGTACTCCCTCTTCGTGATCGACCGGCGGAGCGGGCGCCCGGTGTCGTTGCTGTTCGGCGGGCACGCCGGCGGGGCCCAGGCCAGTAGCGGCTGGGACGGCCGCTACGACGAGCTGGGCCGGACCGAGCCCTGGCTGGAGCCGTTGAGGTCGAGCCGGCAGGACCACGGATCAATGGTCGATCCGGGATCGGCGTTGCTCTGGCCGGCGGCCGATGCGGGGCCCCTGATCTTCGTCGCCTACCTGGGCGCCGACAGTCTGCCGATCCAGACCCCGTCCGAGGACCTGCTCGTGGTGCTGGCTCTCTCCTCCCCCGGCCTCGACCGGTTCCACTGGGCGGTGGCCCTCACCCCCTCCTGAGGCCGAGTGGACGACGGACGGCCCCGCGCCGGGTCACCGCGGGGCGAAGAAGGCCGAGAACGGATCGCTGACGCGGACGACGGGCAGCGCGCCGTCGCTCACGGCGACGACCAGGCAGTCCAGTAGATAGAACAGGCCGCGGTACTCCGGCCAGGTGGCCGCCTCGTGGTAGGCCAACGGCGGTGTCGAGGTCCGCTCCCCCGCGGCCGTCGTCCACAGCATCCGGGTCGGCCCCGCCGGGATCGGGTGCCTCGGCGTGCTCGGGAACCCCGCGTCGTCGAGCAGTTTCCGCAGGGTCGTGAACACCCAGTCCGCGGCGGTCTCCTCGAACACCCGCTCGCGGCCCCGCTGCCGGTTCACCAGCCGGACGGCGCCTGCCGCGGTGACGGTCAGGGTGCACAGGCCGAACGGGTCGCCCGGGTCGTACTCGCTGCCGGCGGCGTACCCGACCTCCTCCGGGATGCGTGGGGCGGGCGGGGCAGGCGGGGCCGGCACGCCGCCGCAGATCCGCAGCACCGCCTCCTCCACCGCACGGGGCGTGGCGAGTTCCTCCTCGTGCAGCGGCTCCAGCCAATCGCGTGCGGAGTCACTCGCCACCACCAGCAGTCGGAAGCGGCCCGTGGGGTCGCAGTCCGGGTACCACCCGACGTCGATCGTTCTCCCGTCGGGGTGCCGGACGGCGAGCTGGTCCTGGGTGAACCAGCCCCAGATCGGGTCGTCGGGTGCCAGCGTGCCGGGGTCCAGGTCGTGCAACGTGCAGTAGACAACGCTCCAGGGTGCCGCCACCTGGGGGCGGAGGATCGGAGGTTCGCTCACCCGACCTGTATAGCGAGGCTGGTTCGGATAGGGCATCGGGGAATCCCCCGTCGTCGGCGCCTAGACTCCTCAGGGTGCTGACCGCGAGCCACGGCGCTGAGGTCGCCGCCGCGTTCGCGCTCGGGGGCGATGCGGTACTCGTCGGCCCGGTGGCCGCCGGACGGATGGGCAGCATCTGGCGGCTGACCACCGATCATGGTCGTTTCGCAGTGAAGAGCGCCGACGCGCCACCCGTGCGGTCGGAGGTCGAGCAGGACGCGGCCTATCAGGATGCGGTGCGCGTCGCGGGCGTTCCGATGCCCGCCGTCATCCGCACCCCGACGGGCGCCGTCCTCGCCGAGGTGGACGGAACGCCGGTGCGGGTCTACGCCTGGGTCGACGTGCTCGAGCGCAGCCGGATGCTCGACCCGGCCACCGTGGGCCGGCTGGTGGCGGCCATCCACGCCGTGCATCTGCCGGCGTCCATCCCGGTCGACCCCTGGTACTACGCCCCGGTCGGCCGCCCCGTCTGGGACGAGATGCTCGCCCGCCTGGCCACGGCCGGGGCGCCGTTCACCGAGAAGCTGGCCGGCGTCGTCCCCGACGTGGTGGCGGCGGAGGCGTTCCTCACCGAGCCGGACGACGTCCAGTGGTGTCACCAGGACCTGTGGGCCGACAACATCCTGCGCACCCCGAGCGGCGCGCTCACCGTTCTGGACTGGGAGAACTGCGGCCCGGGCTCGACCAGCCAGGAGCTGATGGTCGTGCTGTTCGAGTTCGGCTGCGGCGACCCGGGCCGGATGCGCGAGCTGTACGCCGCCTACCTGGGGGCCGGCGGCCCGGGCCGGGTGGCCTCCCGCGCCGATGCCACGATGCTGATCGCACAGTTGGAGAACATCGCGCTGGTCGGCTGCCGGCGCTGGCTGGCCTCGACCACCGATGCCCAGCGCGAGGACAACGCGGACTGGGTGGCGGAGTTCATTGACGAGCCGGTGACCGTGGCCGCCATCGACGCCATGCTCGATGCGATTTCGCCTACGTGATTCCGGCTGAGCCACACAGTGGAGTCGTTGTGGGCCGCAACTCGAGGAGGGCGAGAGTTGATCAGCGAACGCGGAGTACCGTTGGACCTCCCGCACACCACATCCATCGCAGCGTCGCGCCGTGGTCTGCCTGGCGTGGAAATCGTTGGAGGAGAAGTCACGTGCACAAGAGCAGGTTGGACGACGGCAGCGTGCTGGTCGCCTTCGAGTTGCCGGCGGAGGTCGCTGCGACGTCGGTGAGCCTGGTCGGCGACTTCAACGACTGGTCGCCGGAGGCCAACCCGCTGCACCTGCTCGCCGACGGTCGTTTCCACACCGAGGTGACCCTGCCGGCCGGCCAGCGGTCCCGCTTCCGCTACCTGATCGACGGCCAGCGCTGGGAGAACGACTGGGCTGCCGACGACTACGTGCCGAACGGCCTCGGCGCCGATGACTCGGTGGTCGACCTGACCCACGTCGAGGCACTCCAGTCAGCCCCCGAGGCAAGCCCCCTCGAGGTGGACCTCACCGAAGCAAGCCCGCCCGCGGTGAGCCCTCCCGACCTGACCCTCCCCGGCCGAGCCCTCGAGGTGGCCCTCCCGAGGTGGGCACCTCCCGCCCCTGGTGGAAGTTCTGGGCCCGTCGCATCGCCTGACCCCCACGACTGGTCAATTTCGCCCCGTTCTGCGCTGCGGAATGGGGCAAAATCGACCACTCGGCGTGGCGCTGAGCTAGCTAGGTGCGGTGGTCGCGGGCGGGGGAGATCGCCACGGCTACGGCGTTGGCCAGGACCACGATCGCGATGCCGACCCATTCGTGAAGCCTGAGCACCTGGCCGAGCAGCACCAGGCCGGCCAGCGCGGCCATCGCCGGGTGCACGCTCATGAAGACCCCGAAGAAGCGCGGCGACACCCGTCGCAGCGCCACCAGGTCGCCGGCGTACGGCACGGCTGAGGAGAGCACTCCGGCGCTCGCGGCGTAGATCAGCGACATGCCGGTGAACCGGCCCTGCACGATCAGGGTGATCAGCACCGGCAGGTAGATCACCGCCGAGACGGTGGTGGCCGCGGCCGGGGCCTGCAGCCCCGGCAGCCGCCCGCCGACCAGCCGGTTGAGCAGGATGTACATCACCCAGAGGCCTGCAGCGAACAGCGCCAGGCCGACGCCGATCCAGTCGCTGGTCGGCCCCGGAAGCACCAGCACGTAGACCCCGGCCGCCGCGACGATCGCGATCACCAGGTCGCGGCGTCCGTGCGACCCCCACAGTGCGAGCGCCAGCGGTCCCAGGAACTCCAGCGTCACCGCCAGCCCGAGCCCGATCCGGTCGACCGCGGTGTAGAGCGAGAGGTTCATGCAGGCGAACACCGAGGCCAGCATCAGTGTCGGCCACCACTGCGCCCAGGTCATCTGCCGGAACGGAGGCCGCGCCGTGGGAACCAGCAGCGCCACGGCCACGATCTGGCGGACGGCGACCACACCGGCCGGGCCGATGGCGCCGAAGGCGTGAGCCCCCAGCGCCGCACCGACCTGGGCGCTGGTGGCGCTGCCGAGCATCAACCCGGCCGACGCCAGCACCCGGCGCCGCGGCGCCCGCGCGGCCGGGTCCGTCGCTGCGGCGACGTCCTGGACGGCGGGTACGGCAGTCATCCCATCAGAGTGCCGAGCCGCGACTCATACGAGAAATGCGCCTGGTGAAGCAGCCATACGCTATGCGTATGAGTGTGGAGTTACGCCAGCTGCGTGCCCTGGTCACCGTGGTCGAGGAGGGCACGTTCACCGACGCGGCGATCGTGCTCGGCCTCTCCCAGGCCTCGGTGTCGCGGGCGGTGGCGACGCTGGAACAGACTCTCGGCGTCCGGCTGCTGCGGCGGACCACCCGCGAGGTCAGCCTCACGGTGGTCGGGGCCCGGGTGATCGAGCACGCCCGGCGGGTGTTGGGCGAGATCGTGCTGCTCGAGCAGGCAGCAGCGGCCAGCACCGGCGAGCTCCGGGTCGGCTACGCGTGGGCGGCGCTGGGCCGCCACACTCTTGAGGTGCAGCGCCGCTGGGCGGCCGAGCACCCGTCGTCCGAGCTGGTCTTCGTGCAGTCCAACACCCGGACGGCGGGACTGGCCGACGGTCTCGCCGACCTCGCCGTGCTGCGGCGTCCGATCGAGGACGCCCGCTTCCACACCGTGCTGGTCGGCGTGGAGGCCCGGTACGCGGCCGTGGCCGGCGCCGACCCGCTGGCCCGGCGTCGGTCGCTCAGGCTGGCCGACCTGGCCGAGCGCACGATCGCCGTCGACTCCCTCACCGGCACCACCACCGACGAGTTGTGGCCACCGGGTTCGCCCCCGCCCTCGACCCGGCCGATCCACGGCATCGAGGAGTGGCTCACGCTGATCGCCGGCGGCGGCGCGGTCGGCATCACCTCCGAGGCCACCGCGCGCCAGCACCTTCGGCCGGGAGTGGCGTACCGGCCGCTGCGTGACGCGCCCCCCATGCCGGTGACGATCGCGTGGTGGGCGGACAACCCGCCGCCGCTGGCCCAGGCCTTCGTCGCCCTCGTCTGCGCCACGATCGCGGCGTGATTCTGTGCGGTCGAACATGGCCTGACAGCACCACTTCTGCCACACAGAAATCCGAACAGCTGCAGGTGGGCCTCAACGAGGACTCGGGCGGAGCTGCGCCAGTTGCCGGGTGTGCAGGGGCAGGTGGTAGGTCGCCTGAGTGACGAGTGCGAGCGAGCCCCACGGCAGGGGCTGGTCCACCATCACCCGGTCCCCGTCGATCAGGTGACAGGGGATCGGCGCGGCGAGCTGGTCCTCGTCCAGCCGGGCGAGCAGGAGGCGCAGCGTCTCGGCGCGCGCCCGGCCGAGCTCCACGAGTGACGGCAGGTCCCCGGCCGCCTCGACCAGCGCCTGCAGCACGGCCCGGTCGTTGGGCACCGCGTTGTCGAACCTGGGCGCCGCGTCGTGGATCAGGCCGCGACAGACAGCCGCCATCAGATCGTCGTTGACGGCGATGTGGGCCACCACCTGCTCGGCGGTCCACTCCCCCAACGGCGGATCGCCGAAGCCGGGCCGGCTCGCCTCGGCGAAGAAGGACGCGTACGCCTCCGCCAGCGCCTCGAGCTGATCGGGCGGTGCGGCCCCGCCGGGCCCGGCATCGGCCAGATCGGCGAAATGGTCGAGCACGAATCCCCAGGCGCTGGGGCCGACGTGGCGGCGGCGCATCTGCTCGGCCAGCTCCCCGAAGGCCTCCCAGCCGTGGTGGGCGAGCTCGACCCGGGTGCCCTCGCCGTCCGCGGTGAAGGTCACCTCGACGAGACCGCCGACCCCGTCACCACGGCCCGGATGCCAGTGCAGGGTGAGCCGGGACGGCGGCTGCCAGTCCTCGACCTCTGCCCAGACGACGCTGTCACCGCGGTGTGAGCGCTCGATCAGACAACCGGAGACCAGGGAGATCCCTGCGGAGTCCTCGCCGAACACGCCGTGGGTGCTCAACGGCCACCAGGCCCCGATCTGCTCGGTGAACAGCCGGAAGGTCTCAGCGGGTTCGCGGCGCACGTGTGCGACGCGCAGGACCGGGGGAAGGGTCATCAGGGGCCTCCTGAGGTGGTCGGTGAGAAGTGGCGTACTCGGCGAAGGCGTGCAGGGCGCCGTCCCAGAACTGGTCGACGTAGGCCCGTAGGTCGCCCAGCCCGGTGGGATCGATCCGGTAGAGCCGGCGGGCGCCGTCTGCCCGGACGGCGACCAGGCGGGCCTCGCGCAGCACGCGAAGGTGTTGTGAGACAGCGGGTTGGGAGACGGGCAACGCATCGGTCAGTTCACGGACGGTGAGTTCACCGCCGCGCAGCAGGGAGAGCAGCCGTCGACGCGAGGGCTCGCCGAGGGCGTCGAGCACCGCGTGGGCATCGGTCATCGCTTATTATTAGTCACTACTTATGTCTGGCGTCAAGCAGCGGATCCACCGTTCTCCCGATGCGCCGGAGGTGGTCCTTCTTCCGAGATAGACCGAGTGAGTACACCTGACCTGTCGATGATCAGCGATCTCTACGCCTCCGCCGCCACCGGCTTCGGTCTGCCGTGGTGGGCCTGGGCAGCTGCCGGCGGCACCGTGGCGCTGGCCTCGACCGGCCTCGGCCGGCGCACCGTCGTCGCGAACCGTCGCCGGCTGCACGTGGCCGAGCAGGAGATCGCGGCGACCCAGACCCGGCTGCGCACCGCGTTGACCGAGGCCTTCACCCCCCTGGCGGCGCATCTGGGCGACCTGGCGGCCTCCGGCGACGGCGACCAGCGCACCGACCAGCGCACCGACCTGCGGGCCGAGACGATCGATCGTGCCCTGCTGGCCGCCGAGCACCTGATCGACGGCGAACGGGCCCGGATCTGCTGGTTCGAGCTGATCACCGGCCGCCAGCGCACCCAGCGACAGCGCAGCCTGCACCCGCG
The DNA here is from genome assembly GCA_963710915.1 of uncultured Actinomycetota bacterium. GTDB lineage: Bacteria > Actinomycetota > Actinomycetes > Actinomycetales > Kineosporiaceae > JADJPO01. Next base: position 439,331 of record CAVQCD010000005.1, read on the forward strand.
CCGGCACGTGGGCCGGATGGAACCGCCGACCACCGTCTTCGTGGAGGGCACCCTCGCCGGGGACGAGGTGTTCGCCGCGCTCGATCGCGGTACACCGCGCCGGCACACCGACGTCGAGGCCGCCCCGCCGGCCGGCTGGGACCCGGCCGCCGGTCGCAGCTACCGCGCCTTCCTCTCCGTGCCGGTCAGCGCGGGTGGGGAGTGCTTCGGCATGCTCACCCTCGACTCGACCGATCCGTCCGACGTGACGGCGGACGACGTCGCGCGGCTGACCCTGCTCGCCCAGCTGACCGGGGCTGCCCTGGCCAGCCGGCCCTCGGCACGTACGGTGGTGCTGCCCGCACCCACGCCCGGCACCGCCCAGACCCCCCGGCCCCGGAGGTCACTGCCCCGGCCGCGTGCCCCCCGCCACGTCATCCCCTGAGCCGGGCTGCGATCATGCTCGGATGACGGATGACTCGGCAGCGGCTCCGGGAGGTGTCCAGGCCCGCGCGCTCGCCGTGGCGATGGCCGAGTTCGCGGCGACGGGGTACGACCTGACGAGGTTCGACGTGATCGTGCGGATCGAGGGCGACCAGGTCGAGGTCGTCTTCGTGCCCGAGCAGGAGCCTGGACACAGCGTTCGAGGCGGCGGCACCGTGCACGGCCGCGAGCTGCACTACTGGGTCTCGGCCGCCGATGCGACCCTGCTCAGAACGCACTTCGCGCGCTGAGGTCCCGCCGGGCGAGACGGCATCAAGGAACCGCTACCAGTCGTTAGCGCGGTGTCAGGTTCCTTCTGCGCCACGGCATCTGAGCCAATGCTGAAGGAATGAGCAGCTTCACCAGCACCCTCGAACGCCGACCCGCCCCGACACCGATCGTGGTGCCGGCGCAGGCGCCGATCCAGCGCCGGGGGCACCCGCGCCCCGGCGGACGAGGAGCCGCAGACCAGGATCGTGCGCGAGTTGCGCCGCAATCCGGGCCGTCTGTGCCGCGACGCCCTGCTGCGCCACGTCGGCTGGGGTGTGCCGGCCCTGCGCTGGGCGAGTACCCACGGCTGATGGCCCAGGTCGGGCCGGCCTTCACGAGACGCCGGCGAGGGCCGTCTCGAGCGGGTCAGCGAGACCGGCTGGATCCTGCACCGGCTGGGGTGACCGCTCTCGTTCGACCCTGCTCCGGCGAACCTCGACGACCTGGGTAGAAAGGTGTAGTTCCGAGGTAGAACGCCACGGTGAGCCTCAACATCAAGAATCCCCGTGTGCACAAGCTGGCCCGCGAGGCGGCACAACGGTTCGGCATGTCCCAGACCGGCGTGATCGAGGAGGCGCTGGTGCCTGCTGGCCGCGCTCATCACCAGGCCAGCGCCGAGGCGGTCGAGGCGAGTGTGCATGAGCTCCTTGCGCGGCGCTCCGACGCTCAGCTCAAGCGGCTGGGGATCGAGGCCGTTCCGGTCACGGCAGATCAGGCCCGAGCTGCGCGTGCCGCCTACCGGGACTTCGGCAAGGGCAGCGGCCATCCCGCCCGGCTCAATTTCGGTGACTGCTTCGCCTATGCCTTGGCCCAGGCGTATGGCGCATGGGCCTGCTCTTCGTCGGCGAGGACTTCCAGGGCATACGGACGTCGCGCCGGCCTGACCTCGATCGGGGTGCCCGGTCGCGCTCGCGGCATACGGTGGACGACGTGGAGCCCTTACGCACGATCGCCCGGTTGCTGCTCGGAGCGTTCCTCGTCTTCGCCGGCACCGGGCATCTCACCTTCGCCCGCGCGCAGTTCCAGGCGCAGGTGCCTCCGTGGTTGCCGCTCGACCCCGACCTGGTGGTGCTCGCGTCGGGGGTCGTCGAGATCGCCCTCGGGCTGGCGCTCGTCCTGGCTCGGCGGTGGCGGGGCCGCGTGGGCTGGGTGGTGGCGGCCTTCTTCGTCGCGGTGTTCCCCGGCAACCTGGCGCAGTGGGCCGAAGGGCGTGATGCCTTCGGCCTGGACTCGGATGCTGCTCGGGCCACCCGCCTGCTCTTCCAACCGGTGCTCGTGGTGTGGGCACTCTGGTCGACCGGAGCATGGCGGGAATGGCGGTCCGGGCGACGCGGCCGACCGACAATGGGTGCATGACCGTCATCAAGATCAATGCCATCACCGTGCCCGCCGACAGCGGTGACGAACTGGCGCGCCGGTTCGCAGCCCGGGCTGGTGCTGTCGACGGGCAGCCGGGCTTCGAGGGCTTCGAGCTGCTGCGACCCACCGACGACCGTCACGTCTGGCTGGTCCTCACCCGCTGGGCCGACGAGGACTCGTTCCAGGGGTGGGTGCGTTCGCGCAGCTTCGCCGATGGCCACGGCGGGCGCCCGGCCGATGCCTCGGGGATGGCCTCGGCGCCGCCTGCCGATCAGCCGGGTGGCCAACGGCCTGTGGGCGTGGCGGCGGAGCTGTGGTCGTACGAGGTCGCCGGAGGGTCGGACCAACCTTTCGAGGTCGGCGGCGACAGCATCCCCGGCTGACGTCGGCGTTACCGGCCCGGCGGCTCCGACAGCGTGGGATCGGCCGGCGGGTCGTTCGGCGGCGGGTCGGTCGGCAGGTTCGTCGGCGGGTTCTCGGTGTGCCGCTGTTCGGCGAGCTTGTCCACCCCCTTGGCCAATTGGCTCTTGGCCTTGGCCACCTTGTCGGCGTACTTGCCGTTGGTCTTGGTGTCGACCTTGGCGGCCACCGTGTCCAGACCCGACAGCACCGTGTCGCGCTTGTCATGGGCCAGATCGCCGGCCTTGTGCACGGTCTGCCGGGCAGCCGTCTCGGCCGCGTCGGCCAAGTGCTTGGCCTTGGTCTGCAGGTCGTACTCCTGGGCCTTCTGCTTGGCCCTGTCCAGCAGGCTCATGCTCCACCTTCGGTGATTGAGAACGGGATCCCCCTGCATCGACACTACGTCGGGCACCGGCGACCAGCACCTCGAGCACAGACCGTCGCCGGGGGCACCGGCGACGGCAGCCCGTCCACGGTGAACGTACGCTGGCGAGTTCCACGAGCGGCACGGCGCCGCCACCGTCGAGCCGGGCACCGAACGGCAGACGGCTGGGCTTGACCCTCACACCGTGTCAGGGGGCAGAAACGTCACATGGTGTCCATCGGAGAATTCGCTCGACTCGGTCAGGTCACGGTGCGCATGCTGCGCCACTACGACCAGGTCGGCCTGCTCGTCCCTGATCGGGTCAACCCGTCGGGGTACCGCAGCTACGCCGCCGACCAGCTCGCCCGGCTGCACCGGATCGTCGCCCTCAAGGATCTCGGCTTCACCCTCGACCAGGTGCACCGGATGCTGGACGACGACCTGGCCGCCGAAGAGCTTCGCGGAATGCTTCGGCTGCGGCGAGCGGAGCTGATCGATGAGCACGCCCAGGCGCAGGCGCGCCTGGCGGGCGTCGAGCATCGCCTCCGGCTGATCGAGAGGGAGAAGCTGATGTCGCAGATCGACTATGTCCTGAAGTCCCTGCCCGCTCGCCGGCTCGCCGCCCGGGAGGCGACCGCCGGCTCTCAGCCCGACATCGCCGCCGTGGTGGAGCCTCTGTTCGGTGAGGTGTCCGAGGCGGTGAGTGCCACCGGGGGCTGCCCCGAGACGGGGGTGGCCACCTACGAGTCCGACCACGAGGGCGGGGTACGGATCGTGCTCGGCTACGACTACGCGGGCCCCCCGGCCTCCGGATTCGACGTGCGCACCCTGCCGGCGGCGGAGCAGGCAGTGTGCGCAGTTCACCTGGGGGCGATGGAGACCATCGGCGCGTCCTGGCAGGCGCTGTTCAGCTGGATCGAGGCGCAGGGTTGGACGCCGAGCGGCCCGTGCCGCGAGGTCTACCTGAAGGCCTCCCCCGACCACGACCAGTCCGGTTGGGTCACCGAGCTCCAGCAGCCCGTCGTCCGCTGACCAGCGCGGGTGCGTGTGCCGCGCCATCGCGGGGTGCATGCTGAGAGCCATGCACCCTGCGGTCGAGCGACTTCCGCATGCGCCGGGGGTCTACCGCTTCCGCGGCAGCGGGACGGCGGTGCTGTACGTCGGTCGCGCGGTCGATCTCCGCCGGCGCGTGGCGTCGTACTGGGGGGACCTGCGCGGGCGCCGTCACCTGCGCCGGATGGTGCCGCAGATCCAGCAGGTGGAGGCCGTGGCCTGCGACTCGGCGCACGAAGCGGCATGGCTCGAGCGCAACCTGCTCGAACAGGCGCTGCCCCGATGGAACCGCACCCGCGGTGAGGAGGTTCCGGTCTACCTCCGGGTGGACGGCTCGCCGAGGTCCCCGGGGCTGAGCGTCGTCCACCGGCTCCGGTCGGCGAGCGGCGTCGTCCACTTCGGCCCCTACCTGGGCAGTGTGAGGGCCGAGCTGGCGGTCGCCGGGTTGAACCGGGTGCTCCCCCTCGCCTACGCGGGCGAGGGTCTGCGCGGGAGCCAGGCGGATCTCGGCCGGGTGTTCGGGGTCGGCTCGCTGGATCGCATCGCCCTCCTGGACCGCCTGACCCGGACCCTCGAGCGCGAACCCGCCGCTGTGGCCCAGGTGCGGCGGGAGCTGTGCCTGCGTCGGGACGAGGCGGCCCACGCCCTGGCCTACGAACGGGCCGGAACGCTGCAGGCCGAGCTGGAGGCGGTGGACTGGGTGCTCTCCGAGCAGAAGGTCACCTCGCTCGAGCCGTTCAGCCTCGACCTTGCCGGGTGGTCGCAGGGTGTGCTGACGAGGTTCGAGATCCGGCAGGGTCGGTTGTGCGGCTGGACCCGCCAGGCCCGCTCCCGGGCGGAGGCTCAGCCCCTGGTCGACGCCACGCCGCCGGGCTGGGCCGACTTCGCCCAGCGCAACGCTGTGCTGGCGGCGGCGCTCTCCTAGCCCCCCGTGGGCGGGGCGATCACGATCGGGGCGTTCAGGTCGTAGAACTCGGAGGTGACCGAGAGGTCCTTCGCCTGCGCAGCCGGGTGCGGCATGGTGATCCTCACCCGGCTCACCACGTCGTCGGCCACCCACAGATCGAGACCGCGCAGCCGGAGCATGCCGTCCGGGCCGGCAGAGTCGGCGAAGGCGAACCAGCGCTGCATGGAGGGGTCGACCGCGGCCAGCTCCCGCAGCCCCGCCGGCGAGGTGTCCACCCGGTAGTGCCGCGCCGGCTCACCGCGCACCTCCTCCTCCCCGAGGTCGGTGACGATTCCGTCCTTGAGGACGGCGGACAGCACCGCCCGCGACGACTCGCCGAACGGGGCGTAGTCGCGGCTGCCCTCGGCGGCAGGACGGACCAGCACCACCCCGGTCTGTTCGAACCAGATGCGATCGCCGATCCGGGTCTCGGTGAGCCCGATCTCGTCCTCATGGAAGGACCAGTCCGATCCCGAGCTGTCCATCCTCGCCCGCATGTTGATGTCCTGGCCGACCACGAGGTAGTCCACCCTCAGGGTCTGCACGGTCGAGGTCCTGGCGACGGCATCGGCCACGGCTGCCGCAGCGGACTGCCGCTGCCCGGGGAGTAGGACGCTGATCGCCACCCCGATCGCGAGGGTGGCCGCCACCGTCCCCAGCGCGATCCTGGTCACGCCCAGGGCCCTGGACGGGCGCCGACGGGCCGACGTCCGGATCGCGTTGTAGCGCAACGACTCTGGTGCCGGTGCCGGGTCGTCGAGAGTCGGGTCGGCGGCGCGCAGCCGCGGGTGCTCATGGACCTCGTTCATGGCAGTCTCCGTCCAGTTCCGGGGGTCTCGCCCTGATCGACGGGCGAGCGGTCGTCAGCCAGGGCCTGGTGCAGGCGCCCCCGGGCACGGTGAAGCCGCGCCGAGACCGCGCTCGGGGTCGTCCCGAGCAGGGTGGCGATGTCGATGACGCCCAGTTCGTCCCAGGCCCGCATCAGCAGCACGTCGCGGTCGTCGAGGGACAGGTGGGACAGCGCCTTCCACAGGCCCGGATCAGCGGTCTCGTCGACTCCAGGGACGGATGCCGGGGTCTGCCCGGCCAGCCGGAGGAACACCCGGAGCCGCCGGCGTTCCGCGCGGTGCAGATTGGCCAGGACGTTCCTGGCCACACCCAGCAGCCACAGTCGCACCTCATGGGGCGCTCCACGGGGAACCTGCCCACGGCGGCGCCAGGCCACCGTGAACGTCTCGGCGGTGACCTCGTCGGCGTCCTCGGTGCTGGTGACCCGACGTCGCGCATAGCGCCACACCACCTCGACGTGGTCGGCGTACCACCGGTCGAAGTCCTGCTCGTCGGAGTCGCCGCGGTCGGTCATCACCACCACCTGGCTCTGCCCTGCTGTCGCCCCGGTCATGCCACAAGATGTCCAGTAGCTGCCGGATCTCACACCCCGGATCCCGTCGAGGGTAGAGCTGCGGACCCCCGGCCCCGCCGACCCCCGAATGGGCCAAGTTCTTGCCCGAAATCGGGCAAGAACTTGGCATGACGGTGTCAGACGGGCAGGGTTGGCCTGTGCCGGACCGGGAGATCGTCGACCGGATCGCCGCCTCCGCCGGGCTCGGCGAGGGTGAGGCGGCCCGCGTGGTGGACGACGTCCTGGCCTGGTACCGAGAGCCGGTGGAGGAGTACGTGCGCCGCCGGCACGCCCACTTCCAGCTGCACGGAGTGCGCAATCCCGAGGCGTTCCGCCTGATCGCCGGGGAGCTGCGCGAGCGGCTGGTGGCCCCACCGGAGCTGAGCGAACGTCAGCTCCGCCGCATGATCTACGGCTGAGTCGCCGGCTGAACCGACAGTCGCAACCGTCCGGGGAGGACAGAACGACCATGTGCGGAATCGTCGGCTACATCGGCGGCCAGAGCGCGGCCCCGCTGCTCATCGAAGGCCTGAGCCGCCTGGAGTACCGCGGCTACGACTCGGCCGGCATCGCCGTGCTCGACCGGCTCCGGCGAGCCGGCCATCCGCACAAGCCGCACCGTCGGCCGGGTGCGCGACACTGGAGGCCGCGCTGCCCAAGCGGCTGACCGGCACCGCCGGCATCGGACACACCCGCTGGGCCACCCACGGCCCGGCCACCGAGGCCAACGCCCACCCGCACGCCGAGCGCCGACGGCCGGGTCAGCGGTCGTGCACAACGGCATCATCGACAACGCCTCCGCCGCTCCGCGCCCAGCTTCAGGCGGCCGGCGTCGAGCTGCGCTCCGACACCGACACCGAGGTGCTCGCGCACCTGATCGCCCGCTCGAGCGCCGACACGCTGGAGGGCGCCGTCCGTCGACGCCCTCGACCGGGTGACCGGCACCTACGGCGATCGCCGTCCTCGACGCCGCGCCACCCGGATCGGATCGTCGTGGCCCGCAACGGCTCGCCCGCTGATCCTGGGCATCGGCGAGCACGAGATGTTCGTCGCCTCCGACGTCGCCGCGCTGTCCGGCACACCACGCCGGTCGTGCACCTCGACGACGGCGAGCTGGCCACGGTGACCGCCAACGGCTACCGCACCTTCACCACGCGACAGCGACCGACACCGGCCGGGCTGCCGGTCGACGATCGACCTGGCCGCCGAGGACCTACGAGCTCGGCGGCCACGAGCACTACATGCACAAGGAGATCCTCGAGCAGCCGGACGCCGCCGCGCGCGGTGCTGCGCGGCCGGCTCGACGAGCGGTTCGGCACCGCGCGGCTCGACGGGCTCAACCTCGACGCCGCGCGAGCTGCGCGCCTTCCGCCGGGTGAAGATCCTCGGCTGCGGCTCGGCCTACTACGTGGGCCAGATCGGGCGCCACGATGATCGAGGAGCTGGCCCGGATGCCCGCCGACGCCGAGGCCGCGTCGGAGTTCCGCTACCGCAACCCGATCATCGAGCCGGACACCCTGTACGTCGCGGTCAGCCAGTCCGGCGAGACCACCGACACCGCGTTCGCCGTCGCAGGAGCTCAAGCGCAAGGGCGGCACGCGTGATCGGCGTGGTCAACGTGGTCGGCTCGACCATCGCCCGCGAGGTGCGACGGCGGCATCTACCTGCACGCCGGGCCCGGAGATCGCGGTCGCCTCGACCAAGGCGCTGACCACCATGGGCGATCGCGCTTCGCGCTGCTCGCGCTGCATGCTCGGCCGGGTGCGCGACCTCTCGGTCAGCCGACGGCCAGCGGATCATCGACGGCCTGCAGCGGCTGCCCGCCCAGATCCAGCAGATCCTGGACGGCGAGGCGGAGATCGCCGAGGTCGCCAAGCAGCTCGTCGATCGCGCAGAGCATGTTCTTCATCGGCCGGGTGCGCGGCTTCCCGGTGGCGCGCGAGGGGGCGCAGAAGCTGAAGGAGGTCACCTACATCCACGCCGAGGCCTACCCGACCAGCGAGCTGAAGCACGGGCCGCTGGCGCTGATCAATCCCGAGATGCCGACCGTCGCGATCGTCCCTGACGACGACCTGGCCGAGCCGCAATCTCGGCTGCGGCGGAACAGGTGCTGGCCCGCCGCGGCCCGCTGGTCGCGATCACCCACCCCGGCGTCGACCTCAGCCCGCTCGGGGTGCCGCGCCGTCGTGGTGCCGAAGAACGAGCCCGAGCTCGACCCGATCCTGCTGACGATCCCGTTGCAGCTGCTCGCGTATCACGCGGCGCTGGCCCTGGGTCACGACATCGACAAGCCCCGCAACCTCGCCAAGTCCGTCACCGTCGAGTAGCCCTGCCTCCCGCCCCCGCGGCCGAAGATCACCGCTTGTCATGGGTTCCACCCCAGCGAGAGGGGGGAAACCCATGACAAGCGGCGATCTCAGGGCTGGTCGGCGATCTGGCGCCGAACGATCGCCTCGCCCGCCCTGTTCTGCATGGCCTTGAGGAACGCCAACGGCGTGGTCACGAACGTGGCGAAGCCGAGGAAGATTCCTGTGCCGAGCAGGGCCGACGACTCACCCTCGACGGCGATGTCACCACCCTCGGCGATCACGACAGCCACGCAGACCACGAACACGGCCGCACTGACCAGGCCGGCCAGGAACCAGGCCAGGGAGGTGGTCCGTAGCCGTTCGGCACGCTGCTCCGGCGGCATGGCGGCGAGAGCGCTGCGCTGGTAACGCTCGTCGTTGAGGATCGCGTCCGCCTCGAACCGGGTCAGGCCCAGCGTGGAGATGATTCGGGAGTAGGGCATCAGGATCACCGGTGCCATCAGCCCCAGCAGCCCGAGGCTGATTGCGGTGGCACTACGCCGGGCGCCGAGGCCCACCAGCAGGGCCATGACGGCGATGGCGCACGGAGTCAGGACCAGGGCCCGACGGCGCATCGCTCGGCGTGCCCGGATCAACTGCTGGATCTGATCCTCGGTGATGTCTGACACGGAAACCCCCTGAGGTCGTTTGCCCGTCGAAACGCTCTGCAGGGTGCACAAGGTAAACAGGGCACCCTGAAGAGCGTCGCGGAGCCGCCGTCCTGCCCCCCGCTGAGGGTCCACGCCGTCGGGCGAAGCCTTGACCCCGGCAGCGAGTGGGTAGATTGGCGGCCGTGGCCGAACCGGGCGAACGCCGTGGGATCAGTGAGCCCGACGCGACGGTGTACCTCAAGCGCATCCTCACCGCGCGGGTCTACGACGTGGTCGAGGAGACGCCGCTGGACGCCGCGCCGGTGCTGTCGGAGCGGCTCGGCAACACCGTGCTGCTCAAGCGCGAGGACCTGCAGCCGGTGTTCTCGTTCAAGATCCGCGGCGCCTACAACAAGATGGCCAACCTGCCGCCGGAGGCGCTGGCCAAGGGCGTGATCGCTGCCTCGGCCGGCAACCACGCGCAGGGTGTGGCGCTCGCCGCCCGCCACCTGGGCTGCAGCGCCGTGATCGTCATGCCGACCACCACCCCCGAGGTGAAGATCGAGGCGGTGCGTGCCGGCGGCGCCGAGGTGGTGCTGCACGGGCTCTCGTACTCCGACAGCCAGGCCCACGCCGTCCGCCTGATGCACGAGCGGGGCTTGACCCTGGTGCATCCCTTCGACGACCCGGACGTGATCGCCGGGCAGGGCACCATCGGGATGGAGATCCTGCGCCAGCACACCGGCCCGCTCGACGCCGTGTTCGTCGCCGTCGGCGGGGGCGGGCTGATCAGTGGGATCAGTGCCTACCTGAAGGCGTTGCGGCCCGACGTGCGGGTGATCGGCGTGCAGACCGACGACTCCGACGCGATGGCGCGCTCGGTCGAGGCCGGGCACCGCATCGAGCTCGACTCCGTCGGGCTGTTCAGCGACGGCACGGCCGTACGCCTGGTCGGCGAGGAGACCTTCCGCCTGGCCCGTGAACTGGTCGACGAGTTCGTGCGGGTCGACACCGACGCCGTCTGCGCGGCGATCAAGGACGTCTTCACCGACACCCGGGCGATCCTGGAACCCGCTGGGGCGCTGGCGGTTGCGGGCCTGAAGGCCTACGCGGCCCAGCGCGGCGCTCGGGGCGAGACCTACGTGGCGGTGGCCTGTGGCGCCAACATGAACTTCGACCGGCTGCGCTTCGTCGCCGAGCGGGCCGAGATCGGCGAGCAGCGCGAGGCGGTGTTCGCGGTGACGATCCCCGAGCAGCGCGGCAGCTTCCGCCGGTTCCTGGAGACCATCGGACCGGGCCGGGCGGTCACCGAGTTCAACTACCGGATCGCCGACGCCGACGCCGCGCACGTCTTCGTCGGCCTTCAGGTACGCGACCGCGCCGAGGCCCGGGAGATCGCGGACGCCTTCGCGGCCGCGGGCCTGCAGGCGCTCGACCTGAGCGAGGACGAGTTGGCGAAGCTGCACCTGCGGCACCTGGTCGGCGGCCGGACGCCGTTGGCTGCGGACGAGCGGCTCTACCGGTTCGAGTTCCCGGAGCGGCCGGGCGCGCTGATCCGGTTCCTGTCGGCGATGTCCCCGGAGTGGAACATCTCGCTGTTCCACTACCGCAACCACGGCAGCGACGTCGGCCGGGTGCTGGTCGGCATGCAGGTGCCGGACGACGACCGCGCGGCCTTCGCCGACTTCCTCGCCCAGGTGGGGTACGGATTCGCCGAGGAGACCGATCACCCCGCCTACCACCTCTTCCTGCGATGACGGCGCCACCGCGGGTGCGCATCGTGCACCTTCCGCCGGCCGCGCTGCACGCTCTGGCCGAGGGCGATCTCGCCACCGCCGACCTCGCCTCGCCGGTTCCCCTGACCCCGGCGTTCGTGGGCGAGGACTGGCGCGGGGTGTGGCGCATGCGCAGCGCGCAGGTGATCACCGATCCGCCGAGCCAGGAGTGGATCACCGGGGTGATCTGGGACGACGAGCGCAGCCTCGCCGTCGGCCGAGCGGGCTTCCACGGGCCGCCGGACGGCGACGGCCTGGTCGAGGTGGGGTATGCCGTCGACGTGGAGTACCGCCGGCAGGGCTACGCCCGCGCGGCGCTGGCCGCGATGCTGAGCCGGGCCGCAGCGGACCCCGCGGTGCGCGTCGTCCGGGCGTCGGTGTCCCCCGACAACGCCCCGTCGCTGAACCTGATCGCCCAGTTCGGGTTCGTGCAGGTGGGCGACCAGTGGGACGAGGAGGACGGCCTCGAACTGGTGCACGAGGTCGTTGTGGAGGGGCCGCCCGGCAGGGCAGTTTGACCGTGCCGGCCACGGTTGTTCGCCGGTGTCATCGGCCGTCGCGCCTGCCTACCCTGAGGGTTCGACTGCCGATGATCGGGGGTGCCATGACCGCTGAGCCGACCCAGTCGCGGCGGGCCCCCAAGGTGCCCGCCGCGCGCAACTCCGCCGCGCGCACCGCGGCAGGGCGTACCGGACGGCGGCGGCGCCCCGCTCCGGTGCAGGAGAAGCCGGTAGTCAGCAGCTGGCCTCGCAGGTTCGAGGACATCGAGGGCTGGGTCGCCAAGTTCTCCCCCGCGCTGCGCCCCTACCTGCGTTACCTCGGCGCCCAGTACGTCACCGTCACCGGTGACCCGGTCGACGTGCGGACGGCGGCGCAGCAGTTCGAGCTGGCCGCCGCCGACATGGCCCTGACGCGGCAGAAGCTGAATGACGACCTGCAGATCGTGATGAGCTGGGAGGGCTACGCCCAGGACACCTTCGTGCGTCGTCACGCCACGCTGGTGCGCGACCTCGAGGCTGCCGAGAAGCGCAGCCGGCGCACGGCCGAGCTGCTGTTCGCCCATGTTCCGGTGCTCGAGTGGTCGCAGCAGACCATGCAGAAGATCATCATTGCCTTCGTGCAGGCTGCCGAGCAGGCGCGGCTGTCGGCGTCCAAGGTGCCGTACTCCCTCGGCAACGGCCCTGTCGTCGCCTACCAGCGGGCTCTGCAGTCGCTGTTCTCACAGGCCAAGGGCTCGGCCGATGCCGTCGTGCTCTCGTTCCGCCAGGCCACGCAACGCCTGGCCGAGGCCCTTGCCGCGATCGACCCCACCTGGTGGCAGGAGGCGCAGCAGACGATCTCGGACTTCTTCACCGTCCGATGTGCCCCAGGCGTGGGACGACGTCCTGAACTACCTGGGCGGCTTCAGCGTCGACAAGATCGCCGCTGCGGGGATCAAGTGGCTCGAGGACGAGACCGGGCGGACGGCGACAGCCGGTTACTACTACGGGTTCACGCTCACCCCGCGAGGGATCTACATCCCGCTGGCGGCAGGTGCTTTGGCCCTGGGCCTGCTCGGGGCGGCGTGCCGTGGCAGCCCCGGTGGCGGCGGTGGCCGGCGCGGCCTGGGCCATCGAGCGGTACACCCGGGCCAGCGGATGGGTGCCGGCGCTCAACGTGGTGGCCTCGACCGACGCCGACTGGAACCTGGCGAACGTGGCGGTGCGGGTGATGCCCAAGCGGCTCGACGAGGGAGCCAGCATCTTCGTCGGCGCGGTGGCCGGCATGGAGAAGTCCGACGGCGTGCCACGTCTGGTGCAGGCCGGCGCCCTGTACATGGGCTACAAGGCGGTGTCGCACAACTACACGTCGCTGCTGCCCAAAGCGATGGTCGATCAGATCACGATGCCCGGCTGGGTCTCGGTGGCCGGCCCGGTCGGCCTGGTCAAGAACGGCTACAGCTTCTACGGCGCTGCGGTCGAGTCCAACCTCACCTGGGCCGGCCACCACACGTCGGGGCCCCGCCTGATCAACCTGCCGCGGGGGATCGGTCAGGACGCGGCGTTCGGTCTGTGGTTCAACGTCAAGCCGATCCGGCAGTACCTCGGCCTGGCCGATCCGGCCGCACCCGCGATCCCCAACCCGTAGCGCCCGCTCAGACGTCCCGGGTGGCGAGGCCCGCATAGGCGGCGCCGAACACCGCGACCAGCCAGGCGGTGAACACGGCGACGCCGGTTCCGGCGCTCATCGCGCCGGAGCCGGTCGCGATCGAGGTGAAGGCCGAGGCCGCCTGCGAGGGCAGGTAGTCCAGGGCGGAGGTCCAGTCCTCGGGCAGCAGCAGGCTGCCCAGGCCGGGGGCGATCAGGATCGCGGTCACCAGGATGCCCAGACCCGACCCCATGCTGCGGGTGAGGATGCCCAGGCACAGCCCGAGCACTCCGATGCCGACGAGGTAGGCGGCCGAGCCGAGCAGCGCGGTCAGCACCCCGTCGTCGGTCCACGCCAACGTTGCTGCCCCACCGGAGTCCAGCACGGCCATTCCGGCGAAGAACGCCGCGGCGACACTGAGCAGCATCACCGGCAGGGTGAGCCCGACGAAGGCGAGCACCTTGGCGGTGAGTACCTGCAGTCGGTTCGGGGCAGCGGTGAACGTGGTGCGGATCAGGCCCGAGCCGTACTCGCGGGCCCCCGCGATCACGCCGAGGACGCCCGTCACCAGGACGGCGAGCACCTGGCCCGCGAGCACCGTCGCCAGGGGGTCGTCCGTGGCCGCCATCGGCCCCGGACCGTTGCCCGGGCCGGGGCCGGCGGAGGGCGTGACCGAACCCGTCGCAGAGGCGGCGGCGATCAGGCCGATCCCGACCAGGACGACGGCGATCCCGCCGAGGGTGATCAGGGTCGAGCGGGTGGTGGTCAGCTTGATCCACTCGCTGCGCAGCACGCGGAGCGGGGTGAGCCGATGGCTGCCGGCCGTGGACGGCGGGACGGCCCGGGCGGTCGGGGTGGTGAGTGTCGTGGTCATCGTGAGTCCTTCGGGGAGAGGGGGTCTGCTCGGGGAGCGAGGGTTCAGGCCGCCGTGGCCGTGTGGGTGGCGCTGCCGTGGAAGGCGACCGAGTCCGCGGTCAGCTCCATGAACGCCTCCTCCAGTGACACCTGCTGGGTGGAGAGCTGGTGCAGGGTGATCGCGTGCTGGGCGGCCAGCGAACCGATGGCCGCGGCGTCGAGCCCGGTCACCTGGAACTGGTCGCGGCGATCGGTGGTGCTCACCGTGACGCCCGGGCGCGGCCAGCAGCTGGGCCAGTTCGGCGGCCTCGGGTGAGGCGACCAGCACACTCGCCCCCGAGGCACGGCCGATGAACGCCGCCATCGACTCGTCGGCGAGCACCCGGCCGCGCCCGACCACGATCAGGTGGTCGGCGGTCAGCTCCATCTCGCTCATCAGGTGCGAGGAGAGGAACACGGTGCGCCCCTCGTCGGCCAGGTCGCGCAGCAGTTCACGGATCCACAGGATGCCGTCCGGGTCGAGGCCGTTCGCCGGCTCGTCGAGCATCAGGATGGCGGGGTCGGCGAGCAGGGCGGTGGCGATGCCGAGCCGCTGGCCCATGCCGAGTGAGAACTGACCGGCCGAGGTGTCGGCCACCGTGCTCAGCCCGACCAGTTCGAGCACCTCCTCCACGCGGTGCCGCCCGATGCCGACGGTGGCGCCGACCGCGCGCAGGTGGTTGCGGGCGCTGCGAGTCTTGTCGACGGCCTTGCCGTCGAGCAGTGCGCCGAGTTCGGCGATCGGCGCCTGCGCGTGCCGGTAGGGGTGGCCGTTCACCCGGGCCGTCCCGGAGGTCGGGGTGTCCAGCCCGAGGATCATGCGCATCGTGGTGGACTTGCCGGCGCCGTTGGGTCCGAGGAAGCCGGTCACCCGGCCCGGCTCGACCGTGAAGGTCATGCCGTCGACGGCGGTGACAGTTCCGTAGCGCTTGACCAGGTCCTCGACCTCGATCATGGGGTGCTCTCCTCGGTGGGTGGGCCGGCGAGGGACGCCGGCGACTACCTCCGAGACTGCGGGATCGGGGCCGCCCACCGCGTCTGGCAGCTGCAGGCTCTGCCGCCTACTGCGATCGCAGTACGACGACTCAGAGCGGGTCGCCGCTGCGCACCAGGCCGGTCTGGTAGGCCAGGACCACGAGCTGGGCCCGGTCGCGGGCGCCGAGCTTCGCCATCGCCCGGTTCACGTGGGTCTTGGCCGTCAACGGGGAGAGCACCAGCTCGGCGGCGATCTGGTCATTGCTCATCCCGCGCCCCACCAGGCTGACGATCTCCCGTTCCCGCTCGGTCAGGGACTCCAGCCGGGCGTCGGTCATCGCGGTGGACGCCTCGACCGGGGTGGAGAGGAACCGGTCGATCAGGCTGCGGGTGGCCTTGGGTGAGAGCAGGGAGTCGCCGCGGGCCACGACCCGGATCGCCTCCAGCAGCTCACGTGGCCCGACGTCCTTGCCCAGGAACCCGGCGGCGCCCGCGCGCAGGGCGCCGACCAGGTACTCGTCGGCCTCGAACGTGGTCAGCACGATCACGTGGACGGCGCTCAGCTCCGGGTCGGCGCAGATCTGGGCGGTCGCGGCGAGCCCGTCCAGGTGGGGCATCCGGATGTCCATCAGCACCACGTCCGGGGTGAGCCGGCGGGCGGCCTCGACCGCCTCCACGCCGTCCGCGGCCTCTCCGACCACCTCGAGCTCGGCGTCGGAGGAGATCAGGGCCGAGAAGCCGGCCCGGATCAGGGCCTGGTCGTCGGCGAGCAGCACCCGGATGGTCATCGTGGCACCACCAGCCTGACACCGAACTCGCCCGCTCCTGCCGGGCCGACGTCGATGGTGCCGCCGATCAGCGCGGCGCGCTCGCGCATGCCCACCAGCCCGTGCCCGGTCTCGCCCGTACTCGTGATCGGCGCGGTCACCCCGGCGATCCGGTTGCGCACCTCGACGGTGAGTGCGCCGTCCGCCGTCCGGGTGCGCAGGTCGATGCCGCCGTGGCCGTGCTTGACGGCGTTGGTCAGTGCCTCCTGGACGATCCGGTAGACATGGAGGCCGACCGCGTCGCTGAGTACCGGGTCGGGTCCCTCGCGGTGCCAGTGCACGGGGTGGTCGCCACCGCGCATCGTCTCCACCAGGGCCGACAGGTCGGCGATGCGCGGGGTCGGGTCGAGGGCCGGTGCACCGTCGGCGCCGGTGCGCAGCAAGCCGACCATGGAGCGCATCTGGTCGAGGGCGGCGCTGCTCGCGGCGCGCACCTGCACCAGCGACTCGGCTGCCCGGGCCGGGTCGGAGGCGGCGAGGTGCTCGGCCACTCCGGCGTGCACGTTCACCGCGGCCAGGTGGTGTGCGACCACGTCGTGCAGCTCCCGGCTGATCCGCAGGCGTTCCTCGGCCACCTGTCGGCGGGCCTCCTGCTCGCGGGAGTCCTCGGCCCGGCGGGCGCGCTCGATGACCGCGGCGACGGTCTCCCGGTTGCTGCGCACGGCGTCACCCAGGGCGACCGAGAGGCCGCACCAGGCGGCGATCGCGTAGCTGACCGGGTCGTTGAGGTGGCCGTTCACCGAGATCGCGGTGAGCGGGACGACGGTGGCGATGGTGACCAGCGCGCCCAGCAGGGTGGTCCGCCGGTTCGTCTGTGAGGCGACGGTGTAGGCGGCGACGACCACGGCGAAGAGGTGGTGGCTGGCGTTGCTGGTCAGCGCTGCGGCCATGACGGCGGAGCCGAGCACCACCAGCCAGGCCGGCACCGGGCGAGACCGTCGCCACCACAGAGCCACGCACTGCACCCCGGCGAGCACGACGCCGGAGGCGGTGATGGCGGGCAGCTGCTGGGTGCCGAGCATCGGTGCGGGAGGGCGGGCGAAGACCGAGATGACGAACACCACGAGGCAGACGGTCAGGTCGACGGCACGCGGGTGGTCCCGGGCGATGCCGAACGCACCCTTGGGCTCCACGCCGCCCACTGTAGGTGGCCGCGAGTGACCGCCGGGTTCAGGCGAGCAGAGAGCTGACGGCGACCGCCACCGTGGCGGCGACCTCGCCCAGGCCGATCTGCTTCGGTGTGGGAGCGGGGGTGAGTCGGGGCACCAGCGCCGCCCTCGCGGCGAGCGCGGCGAAGACACCCACCACCCACCACGACAGGCCCGCGCCGGCCAGGCCCAGCCACGCTGTGCCGGCTGCGGCGAGGGCGGCGACGGCGGCGTGATAGCCGATGCTCAGCCGTAGGAAGGCGGCGTCGCCCCGCTCGCGGATCATCGACTTCACATAGAAGACGGTGCCGGCGAAGTAGGCGGCCTGGACGGCGGCCAGCACCCAGGCGCGCCGCCAGTCGGCGCCGCCTCCGGCGTCGTAGGCGACCAGGGTCATCAGCGCCGAGCCGACGGTCGTGGCCAGGCCGCTGAGCAGCGACCGTTCGTGCCGGGTGGCCGAGGACCACAGCCCCACCCCCAGCGGGACGGCGAACAGGGGCCCCCAGCGGATCAGGTGTGGTTCGAGGGCGAGCACGGCCAGGCCGAGACCGGCGGTCAGCGCCGCGTAGGCGCGCACCGGGGGCAGGTAGCGGGGTTTGCGGGCGGACTTCAGCCACAGGCCGGTGGCGAAGAAGGCGAAGTAGCCGGCGAACCAGAACCCGGCCAGCGCGAGGTGGGTCCAGGCGGGGCGGGCGGCGAGGATGCCGATCAGCAGCGGGCTGGCGAGCATCGCCCAGGCGCCGTGCTGGTTGGGCACCCAGCCAGGGCTGCGCCGTCGGGGCGGGGTGGAGGTGCTCGTGGTGCTCATCGCGGCTAGGTCCTCCAGATCAGGCGGCAGGCGCCCGGCTCTGCGAAGGGCACCAGCCGGGCGCCCCGGTCGGAACCGCCGAAGGTGGCCAGGGCTCCGGTGACCAGCCCGAGGTGGATCTCGCAGACCACGCCGGGGTCGGCGCGGGCGGCCTCGAGCAGGGGGCAGGTACGCAGCGCGACGGTGTCCTTGGCGGCCAGGGGGGAGAAGCCGAGCCGGTCGAGGAGCCGGATCGTGCGTCGCCGCGCCGAACCCGGGCCTGCGCCGTCGGTGCGCGCCTGGGGTCGCTCGGTCTGTCGAGTGCCGGCCTGTGCCGTGATCTCCTGCGCGGCAAGGGCTTTCCCCCAGATCTGCCCGACGGCGCGAGCCTCGCGCTGAGGTTTGGGGCCACGGCTGCGCAGGTGGGTGGCCAGGGCGGAGGTGAGCCCCAGGTAGTCCTGGCCGAGCAGGTCGGCGGTGGGGGCGTCGGCCGAGGTGAGCAGCGAGCGGCCGCGCGGAGTGGCCGTGTAGCCGGAGGCAGGGCGGCCCCGCCCGGCGACGGGCAACGGAGTCGACGTGGCCAACCCTCCGGCCACCAGCGTGGCCAAGTGGCTCCGGGTGCTGTTCGGGTGCCCGCCGAGCAGAGCGGTCAGCTCGGTGACGGTCATCGGCTCGGCGGTATCCGCGATGGCCTGGAGCACCCGTCGGGCCGGCGCCGCCACCGTCGGCACGGGCTCGGACTGAGGCCTGGTTGGTGCCGGGCCTCGTGGGGGAGTATTTTCCACAGCAGACACTGTATTAAATAGTCGCGACCGGCGGCTGTCTTTGTGAAACGGAAGTTCACGGATCCGCCTCTGTGCGCATCCGTGAACCTCCTCCGAATGAGGGGAACCACGTGAGCGAGAACCTGTCCGTGACGGCAACCGAGGCACATCAGTGCACCTGCGGCCACCACGACGAGGAGGTGCCCGAGCTCGACGTCCGCCTGATCCCGCACGCGATCCGGCACGCCGCCGTGTTCGGCGCGCTGAGCTCGATCGCCGCCGGCAAAGCGATGGTGATCGTCGCGCCGCACGACCCCAAGCCGCTGCTCGCCCAGATCGCCGACCGTGAGGGCGGGGCGATCGAGGTCAGCTATCTCGACCGCGGTCCGGAGGCCTGGCGGCTGCAGCTCAGCCGCCGCGCCTGACCCTGATCAGGTGGGCCTGCTCGTCGGCCTGACGACGCTCACCGGGCTGGCGGCCGGCCTCGACTGGTGGGCGGTCGCCACCCGACGCCGCGAGCTGGAGCACTGGGCGAAACCCGCCGTCATGCTCGGCCTGATCGCGCTCGCTGTCGTGCTCGGTGCGGGTGATGCGACGGCGGGTGACGCAACGGCGGGTGACACGGTCGCGGGCGGCGCGACGGCGGGCGACACATCGGCCGGTGTCACAGCGGCGGGTCGGTGGCTGCTGGCCGCGCTGGCGCTCGGCGCGGTCGGTGACGTGCTGCTGCTCGGCGACCGGCCGTGGCGATTCCTCGCCGGTCTTGCGGCGTTCCTGGTCGGCCACCTGGGCTACGTCGCCTGCTTCCTCAGCCTCGGTCTGAACGCACCTGCCTGGGCCGCGATCGGCGGACTGCTTCTGCTGGCCAGCCTCACGGCGTCCCGGCCTGTGCTGCCGAACGCCTGGCGTGACGGCGGGCTGGGACTGGCCGCGCCGGTCGCGCTGTACATGGCGGTGATCGGGGCGATGCTGGTGACCGCCTGGATGACCGGCCGCGTCGTGGTGGGGATTGGCGCGACAGTGTTCGTGGTCAGCGACACGATCCTGGCGCTGGACCGGTTCGTCGACCACCGCCGGTGGGCCGGTGTGGCAGTCATGGTCACCTATCACCTCGGTCAGGCCGTGATCGTGGTGGGCGTCCTTGGGGCTGCTCCGTTCTGAGTGGGCGTCCCCGCAGGGACCTCGAAATCTCAATCCTTGAGACACGCTCGTCGGTGCCATGCCTCTGAACCCGCTGTGGAGCTGCCTGGATCTCGGGCACCCTGTGCAGGTGTCTGTTGCGCTGACCGCTGTGGTGCGGGTCGACCGCCCTGGTCCTCCCGCCGCGTTGTTCGCCGCCCTCACCCACGCTGTCGAACGACTGCCCGCGCACTCTGGTCGATGGGCGGCGCCGACCGTGCACCGCGGGGACTTCAACGGGACCAACAGGCTGCGCCTCCCACCCGGTGACGGCAGCGGGGCCCAGCTGCGTACGCAGTTCGCGAGCCTCGACGCCGACGACGTACGGCTGGCGGCGTCGACCCAGCTGCGCGGGTGGCGGTTCCCCGGCCTGCCTGTCGATCCCGACGAGCCGCCGCAACAGCTCGCGCTGCGCCTCGCTGCCTGGGGCCCGGGCTTCGTGCAGGGGGAGGAGCGGGACGACGGTTCGGCCTGGCTGACCTTCGACCCCGTCTGGCCGTTCCGCAGTCCAGGCGGAGACATCCCGTCGGACCACGCCGCCGCTCTGGCCGACAACCGTGACCTTCTGCTGCGTCTGCTGGAGCACGTGGTTGACGCGGTCGGCCCAGCGTCCGTGCGACTGCACACCGACGACGGTGATCCGTTGCCGTTCAACGCCCATCTCGCCTACTACCGGGACGTCACAGCGGTCGAGGCGGACCTCGCCTGGATCGAGGAGCTGTGGGCGCGCGGCTCCGCCTCTCGCCGAGTGCCCCCGCTGCGAGAGCTGCCGACCACCGAACGCACCTGGCCCCTGCACGAATGGCGGCCGGCGTCCGAGCGGGAGCGGGTACTCGCCGACCTCGGGCGCCTGGTGAATGCGCTGCCGCGGCTCGGCCCGGATCAGATCGATGAGGTCCGGGTCGCCGGCACCTGTCCGGTGCGCTCGTGCGGACCGGGTTTCGTCGTGCTCAGCGGCGTCGGGTTCGTGGACGGCTTCATCGATCGCTTCTTCACCGAGCTCGCGGACCTGGTGGACCCTCGCGACGATTAGTCCGCTGGAGCCAGGTGCGGGGTGATCGCGCGATCGAGGGCGGCAAACGGCTGGGCACCGACGATCCGCTCCACCACCTTCCCGTTCGACAGCACGACCAGGAGCGGGATGCTCTGCGCCTGGAAGCGTGCGCTGAGCCGGCGGTTGGCGTCGACGTCGACCTTGACCACCTTCAGCCGCCCGGCATAGTGGCTGGCGAGCTGCTCGAGCACCGGCGCCACCTTGCGGCACGGCCCGCACCAGGCCGCCCACAGATCCACCAGCACCAGCGCCTTGGTCGCGATATCGGTGTCGAAGGTGGCGTCCGTCGCGTCGACGATCCACGGCAGCCATGCCTTGCACGAGGCGCATCGTGGAACTCCCGCCGCCGAGGTGGGTACCCGGTTCTTCGTGGCGCAGGACGGGCAGGTGATGATTCGGTTCGCCATGACGCCATTGTCCTCCGTGCATCGCTCACCCGCCCGCTGCCGTACCCCAGCGCAAGCGAGGGAAGAGCGCTTCGGACTGCGGGTTCGGCCCACCGCGGATCAGGAACCCGTCATTGCCGGCGTGAGCGATGTTGAAGTAGAGGCTGTACAACACCTTGCCAGCAGCGTCGTCGGGAATCGGCGCGCCCAGCCTCCACGTCGCGGAATTGGCGTGCTCTCGCATCCATGCGTTCATCGCCTCCAGATAGGCCGGATGATCACCACCGCACCCTTGGCCGGCGCACAGCCCCCATTCGGGCAGGCCCAGGGGTTTGCCGTGGTCCTCAGCGAACCGGCGCCAGGTCTCGAGTCCAGCGGGCCCGCCGTCCGGCGCCGTGCGGTTCATGTAGGCCTGTACCCCTGCCACGTCCACATCGGGCGAGCCAGTCCAGTCGTAGGAATCTGGCGCGATCACGTCGACCACGTCGTCCCCGGGGTACATCTGGCCCGTGGGCAGTTGCTGGTGGTTGCCGTCGTTGGGCGACCACACGATGTACAGGTTGGGCAGGGCCTTCTTCAGGATGGTCGCGTAGCGACGGAAGGCGGTCTTGTAGTCCTCAACGGTGTCAGCATTGACGACCCACTCGGCGTACCAGTCGCCGTTCATTTCGTGCCAAGGTCTCACGAAGGTCGGCCCAGTCGCGTTGCGTCGCGACGAGGCGATCACCGCTGCGGCTTGCGTCCACCGGGCGTCGTAGCTGCCCTTGGCCGCCTCGGCGTAGGACTCGCCCGAGCCGAGCACCGTCCCCGCCACCGCAATGTCGATGGCTCCGCTCCAGTCGGCGAACTCACCCGTGAGGGATGGTTGTGTCCGTTGGATCTCGGCGGTCGTGTCGTTCCAGGTGCCGACGATGGTCACCGGCTGCCCCAACCAGGAGGCGAAGTCGCCGTCCGCCACTCCTTCCCCGGTCGCCCCGGCATACCAGCCGCCGACCGAGGCAGTGCTGGCCTCGGCCGATCCCTCCCGGGGCCCAGCTGACGACGTGGTCGATGGTGGGGCGGAAGGCGTGTTGTCGGATCCGCCCTCGTCGAGTTCCGGGCTGGACGTGGGTACCGGCACGTAGCTGCCGCTGAGCTCGTGAACGTGGGACTGCGCGATCGTCACCATCTGTGTCCAGAACGCCAGGTCGCCCTGGTGCGCATCCTCCTCGGCGGACGCCGTCCCGCTCACCGCAGCTCCGGTGAGCAGGACGACGACCCCGGCGGCGAACGCGCGGGCCACACGCGTTCGCCACCTGGCGGAGCGCGCTGCCGACTCGCGGAGGCGCTCGTCCTTTCGGGAGGCCGCGCTCACGTCGTCCGCCCCGCGCGCCGGCGCAGTACTCGCCAGATCGCCTCGGCAGCCGGCCTGTCCAACGGACTTGCCGCGAGACACCCGGCCAGCCTGCCTGGATCCATCGGGCCTGACATGTCCGGTGCTGCCTCACTGGAGTGTCGTCCGCTCATCAGTGCACCTCCTTGTCCTGAGAAAGCAGGCAGGGAGGGAGCGCTGTGACGTGCACCTGCGCTCTGGCCCGAAGTTTCTTTGGGCGAGGCGAGCGGATACCGCTTTGGGCAAGAGATTGGGCAAGGGTCCCTGAGCAGGGTGAGGCGGGCAGACATTTGCCGAGCCTCTGGGAGAGCCACCGTGTCCACCACCCGTTACCGCGAGCGCGACCAGCTCATCCATACCTACTGCACCCCGCAGCAGTACGACCTTGCACACGAGTGGATCCGGCTCAACGCCGACCCGGCCACCTCCGCCGTGATCAGACGGTGGGCGCGGTCGCATCAGGTCTTCGAGGGTGCCGAGTGCCCGGCCGACATCGTGAAGCTCATCGACCAGGGCAAGCCCGACGTCCGGGACCGCTTTCTGGTCGGGCTGATCGAGCTGTTCCATGCCGGGCAGCAGCTGGCAGGGCGGATCCTGCTGCAGGCAATGCTGCCCAAGCTGAGTGCCTTTGCATTCCGCAGCAGTGTCACCAGCCGGGTGGACAACCGCCGGGATGAGCGCCTTCAGCTGGTGCTCTGCGAGTTCTGGGAAGTGCTCACGGCCTACCCGATCGAGCGGCGGCGGGAGCGGGTGGCAGCGAATCTGGCTCTGGACACGCTGCATCGGCTGACTGAGGTGAGTGGCTCTGCCGAGGTGCCGATGGACCCTGATCGGATCAACCTGCTGGCACCGGCGGTCGCCGACGCCGAGGCCGTCCCGGGGTCCGAGGTGAGCAACGAATGGAGTCTCGACGACCTGCTCGACTGGGCGGTGCGCCGAGAGGTTGTGAGCAGCGCGGACGCGCGGCTGCTCGCCGAGGTGTACTCGGAGACGCCGGAGGGACGTGGGTCCTTCCGAGACGTCAGTGACGCGTATCGCTCACACGCGGCACGTACGGGAGTGAACCCAGCGGCGCTGCGCCAGCGCACACATCGGGCCAAGCGACGCCTGGCCACTGCCGTGAACGCGGCCCTTGCTCCAGGGCCTCGAGGAGGCTTGCATGATCATCGTAGGACAAGTTGTGTTACGGTGGGAGTTGCCTGATGGAAGGCGACTTCAGCATTGCTTGGCAGGCTCTCGAAAGGGACCGTCGCCTGTACAGGCAGGTCGGGGCGGCTACTGGGAGGTGCTGTCTGATGGGATCAGCGGAGTCCAGCGATCCGATGGATCTTGACGCGATCGATCACCTTGAACGCCTGGCCGATCCGACCAGCATGGTTGTGCCTCGGCCCAAGAGCGGCCCCAGCGTAGTGATCTCGGTGCGTTTGCCTGTGGCGGTCGCCGAACAACTGATGCAGGTGTCCGATCGCACGGGAACAGGGCACACCGTCTTGGCAGCCCGCTACATCGCTGCTGGCCTCATGGGCCAAAGCGGTGAACCGGCTATCCCCATCTCGGCGCTTCAGCGGGCGATCGCCGATCTCGCCCAGCAGGTCGCGCCACCCGCAGCGTGAGCCGAACATGCGTACACGTCCCCGCGGGGACGCCGAAATCTCGGTACGTGAGATGTCCTACTGGGTGGTGAGGACCTGGAGCTCCCCGATGTCGCGTGTCGTGGTGGCCACGAGGTCGAGGGGGATGACGCCCGCTTCCCCGCCACCCGTCCAGGCCACCTCCCAATGGGATGTCGCGGTGATCGTGTATGGGGCTCCCTGCTTGGCATAGATGTGGCCGCACGTTGGGGATTCCTGGAGGTCGAAGGAGTCGACGTACTCCGTGCCGCGAGCGGCCTCACCGGCGCAATGCACGACCGTGCCGTCACCCAAGTCCCATTCGATCGAGGTGACGTTGGCGTCGAGGGTGACGGTGATACCGCCGGCGGTGTCAGACGCCGTGATCGGCCCGATGGTGTTCGGCGTCGGATCCTTGACCCACATCCATACCGGCATGCCGACCACCCCGAGGCGGTCGGCTCCCTCTTCGGGCACCATCCCGATCTCGATAGCAGTCAGGCCCATGGTGGCGAGCACCTGCTGCGCCAAGGCTCCTGGGTCGACCGCCGCAGCCGCCGGTGGCACCCAGCGCTGCGTGACCACGGTTGTGCCGTTCAGCCCATCAAGCTTGCAGACGTACGTCACAACAGTGCCGTCCGTGTTCCCCGCCCAAGCCGGATCATCCTTCGGTGGCGCCGGGACTCCCGGGACCACCGAGCAAGCCGAGGGTGTGGGCTCTGTTCGTCTGGCGATAACGGGAGCCGCGCCATTCGCGCGTTCTGAAGGCGGTGTCGATTCGGTGCTGGCATCGCTGGTGCAGGTAGCGATCCCTCCGTCACTTCGTGCGCACTCACCCTGAGTGGGTAGCGGTGCCATAGGTGATGAGATGGCTACTAGGGTTGCGCTCAGCAATGATGCTCCGGCGATCAGCATGTCTGGGCTCCCTCGTTCTCACTGCGGCCAGGAAGCCAACCGTCGATCCCCGCTGACTGATCTGGGTAGTAGCGCACCCAAGTCACGGTCTTCCATCGGGGCGGGACATCCGCGGGGCGAACCGACTTCCCCGAACCATCGACCACATCTATCTTCTCCGTGTCTTCGCACGAGTCCAGGATGACCTCGGGAACGGTGAACGTCTCGGGATCTGTCTTGAAGCTGACTGACCTGACATCCACTCGGGACACCTTGGTACTCCCGACCAGTCGGTAGCCCTTGGAGCGGTAGATACGCGCGGCCTGCTGGGCGCTGGTCAGGGCTTGGTGGATTGCCACGGTCTTCAGCAGGTCTGAGCCCTCTCCACCGTTCTGACGCACTTGATCCAAGACCAGGGTGTACTGGCGGTAGGCCTCGATGGCGGAAGCGGCAGCCTTGGCTTGAGCGGGGGTGAGGGAGGCCGGCATCGACACGGACGGGCTCGGCGCCGCCGTAGAGGTCGACGCGCTCGCCGATGAACTAGCGGTCAGCGAACCGGAGGCCGTGGAGCTCGGGCCTGCGGCGCCGTCCGTGGGACTGCTGCACGCCGACGCTCCAGCCGTTGCCAGTAGGCCCACCAGAGCGAGCGCGCTGATCTGGGCGCGACCGCGGCTCCGTGTCATCGAGTGATCTCCGTTCCCTGCACTCCGGTACCGACTCGGTTCGGGCTGCGCACAGCGTCCAACAGGGCCAGCGTCGAGGGGTCGAGGTCCATCTCCAGCGCGTCGGTCACGGCGAGCAACCGAGCAACCGCCTCCCGCACCGCGGCCGGGTTGCGGCCCTCGTGGGCGGCCATGATCCTCAAGCGCCACAACGGTTCCCACGCAGGCTCGACCATCAGGCCCACAACGACGGCTGCCTCTGCGGCCTGCCAGCGGCCCTCCATCACCCGGCGCCGGCCCAGCTCGTACGAGACGTCGACGATCTGCGTGATCATCTGCTGCCGCAATGGCTCGGCCCAGGTGTACCTGCGTGGATGGACCCCGTCGAAGGGGCGTCCCCGCACCAGGCTCAGGGCGGCCTCCAACTGCGACGTCGATGCCGCAAGTGCCCCACCACTCACCTGCTCGCACCACAGTGCCCAGTCGGTGCGGACCTCCTCCGACAGGCGATAGCCCTCACCCGCAGCATGCCGGGGAATGAAGAACTCCCCCGAGTCAGCCTCCCCCAGCCAGGATCTCGCCTTCGACGTCGCCGTGTTCCGGGTGTTCAAGTTGTCCTCGTGCCGCCGGCCCGGCCAGATGGCCTCGTCGATCTGGCGGTGCTGCACTCCGGGATTGAGGGCCAGGAAGGCGACCAACTCTGTCAGGCGAGCGCGTTTCGACGACTCCACCAACCCCCGGGCACCGTCGATCGTCACCGCACCGAGGAGCCGTACCAGCGGTCCTTCGCCCGTCTCGAGCGTCACCGGGTCGAAAGCCGTTGCATCAGCTACCGCCGAATACGCCGGGAGTTCGTCCAGGATCGGTTCCGGGGCCAGCGATTCGAGATCACTCGCACTCGCCTCCCCGGGCAACTCGGGATCGGCCTGCGCGACGAGCTGGAGCACATGGCTGCGGGTGATGTCGTCCAACAGCTGCGCCCGCAGTCGCACCCCGATCGGGAGCAACGTGGCCGGCTCGACCCCGTCCTGGATCTGCAGGGTCCACGAACCCACGCCGTTGTCAGCCGTCACCACGGCGAACGCTGTCCGAGGGAGCGCAGTGAGCATCTCGTGCAGTTGGGCCTTCTGTCCTTCGCTCAAGGACGTGGCCAGAACGAGGACCTCCGGCGCCCATGCGGCCGGCGCCATCCCCTCGGCCCGGGCCGCCCTCAGGCTGTTCGCACCGGTGGCGGCCAAGGCGGTCCGATCCTCGGCGGCTCGTGCCGCCAGACGGTCCAGTGCACGGCCGACAGTCGGCAGGTAGTGGATTCGCCCGGTCGCCAGGATGTCCTCGACCGCGGCGAAGTCACCCACGACAGTGACCCGCACGTCGTCCGCCCAGGTGGAGGTGGCCAGCTCGAGCGCCATCGCTGCCATCGCCGAACGGACCTTGTCTGGAGGCCCGGTCACCGCCAGGCCGCCCAGGTACTCCAGGTCGACCAGGAAGTGCGCGTCGTCCAGATCGTGGCCCAAGGTGACCAGGGCGGGGTAGGGCGCGGGTATGTCAGCCAGATCGGCCGGGTCCAGGATCGGCGCTTCGTCCGGCTCGATGCGCCAGCGAGCCGAGTCCCGGGAGCCGTCGGTCGTGGTCCACGGCGCCGGCAGCGAGGCGGGGACGGCCAGATAGAGCTCGACATGTGTCCG
Source organism: uncultured Actinomycetota bacterium (assembly GCA_963710915.1). GTDB lineage: Bacteria > Actinomycetota > Actinomycetes > Actinomycetales > Kineosporiaceae > JADJPO01. The sequence goes on from CAVQCD010000005.1 coordinate 466,663, forward strand.
GGTCATCCGCAGGGCGCGCAACGCGGGAAGCGGTGTTCCCGCCGTCGAACAATGGCGGGCGAGTGTGCGCAGAACGAGATCGACCGTGTGCACCCCGAGCGGATCAGCGACGGTGCGCAGGCTCTGTTCGGTGGCCGAGATGGCCGGCGGCGGCGGGGCGATCTGGCGTTGACCCGGACGGCGGCGCAACTGCTGCAAGCGTCGGCGGCTGCCGAGGGTGCCCACGACTCCGGCAGCAAGCAGGGCGCCGACACCACCGGTGGTTCGGATCGCCCACGGCGAGGACTCTTCAAGCCCATCGGACTCGGGGCTCGACTCAGCGCCGCTGACGGTCGGCGACAGCGACGGCGACGTGCTTGGCGAGGGATTGGCTGATGGCGTGGGCCGAGCGGCGGCAGGCGGCGCAGGAGTGACGGCAGGAGTGACGGCAGGAGGCACCGACTCGGGGCGTGGAGCGACAGTCGGCAGTTCGTCGGCCGCTGGGATCACCACTCGCCAGCCGGTGTGCAGGTCGTCGGGATCGGACAACCGTCCGCCGTCCGCCTGCTCCACCTGCTGCGACGCAGCGAAGATCTCGGGCCACTTCTCGCCGTCGCCGAGGGCGTTCTCGGAGATGTCCCAGAGCGTCTCGCCGGCAGACACGACGTGGGTCTCGGTGGCTGCTGGGTCCGCCGCACTCGCCTCCAGAGGCACCTGAAGGCGCCAGCCAGGGGTGATCCAGTGCGAATCGGTGAGGGTGGCGCCGTCGCTCTGGATCCGCCCGTAGTTCAGCTCGGCGATCTCCGCGTAGCGTGCGCCGTCGCCGAGGTGCTTCTCGGCGATCGACCACAGCGTCTCGCCCGACCGGACGACGTGCTCGGTCCGTGACGGGAGAGCCTTCGCCGGCGTCCTCTCCGCCGGCGCCGCCGCAGGGGTGACGATGGGGGCGGCCGGTACCGGCGCTGCCGGCAACGCCGGCGCGGTGACCACGACGGCCGCCGGCGGGACCCGCATCGCGGCACCCGCCGGCTGGGCGACCAGGAACAACGCTGCCGCGGTGGTCACCAGCACCCGCGCGGCATCCTGAGGGAGGGCGAGCGCCGGGAGGTGCGGCGCCGGGATCCCTCGGACCTGCGAACCGATCTCGATCAGGAGCGCCCCAGCCAGCACGGTCCAGGCCAGCCAGGCGATCACCCTGGCCAGCGCGAGCAGCAGCGTTCCGTCGTCCGGACTGGTCAACGCGGTGCGCGTACGGGCCCAGGAGGTGAACAGCTCCGGCACCGGCCCTGCCCCGATCGCCAGCAGTAGCAACGGGACTCCGGTCAGAACGACCGCGATCACCAGCAGCGCTCCGAGCGCTCGTACCCTCGCGGTCATCGCTGGACTCCTTGCAGGGCTCGTTCCAGGCGTGCGGTCGACTCGCCGGTCACGGTCTGGGTGCCGACTCCGGCGAGGCTCAGGATCACCGGGGTGTAGGTGGTGGTGGTCTGCACGGTCACCGTGTCGCCGACGACGCTGACCGTGCCACTGATGCCCGCAGCCGAGAGGTAGGCCTGACCGGCCTGCACTGCTCGGGCCGGGTCGACCGAGGCGGCCTCGCCTTTGATGGCGGACGGCGCGTAGGCAGCCTCCCCCGCGGCTCGCGCCGCCTGGCGGGCGATGTCCTGCGCGCGCTGAAGGGTGTGCACCTTTCCGCTCAGGTCGACCGCCACTCCGACGAACATCACCAGGATCGTGGCGGCGATCACCGCGAACACGCTGACCGAACCGGTGTCGTCCTGCACCGAGGGCATGGCTTCACCGCTCCCGGTAGGTGTCGAGCGGGCTGCTCACTGTCGCGGTCAGCTGACGTGAGCCAGGCACACCGGGAACGGTCAGGTCGGTCAGGTCGACCGTGCACGACACCGTGGCGGCGACGCTGCCCGCAACCCCGACCGGAGCACCGAAGGCCGAGGTGTCCACCTCGACCTGGGTCGCCTGGCAACGCAACCCCTCTGCTGCCAGGGTGGCTTCGGCCGCTGAGCGAGCGTTCCCGGCTGCGGCGCCCTCGGTACGGGCGATGGACGCCGACCGGGCCGCGTCGGCGGCGGCAGCGTGTACCGACTGGCGTGCCATGGCGACTCGCCCCGCGTAGATCGCCAACAGGAGGAACAGCAACAGCGTGGGGGCGAGGATGACCAGCTCGACGGTCGCCGAACCGCGGTCATGCGTGGGGGCGCGCACCTCAGGTCACCTTCTCCACCGGGGCGCTGGCCTGCTGCGCGATCGGGAAGCCGGCATAGCCGGGCACCAGGCTGAGCGAGGTGCCGGTGACGTTCACGGTCACCGTGTCAGCAGTCCGCGTGGCGCTGACCTGGGCACCGGCGAGCAGTTCTGCGCCGGCCTTGGCGACGAAGGCGGACGCCGCATCCTGGCCGGCCGCGGCAGTGGCGGTCTGTGCTGCTGCCGCCCGGGCACCCTCCTGGGCTGCGGCGAGAGCGACGCTGCGCGCGTAGTAGTGCAGCCCCGCCTGGACCACGATGAACAACAGTGCGAGGAGGGCGGGGAAGAGCACGGTCAGTTCGACGGACGCCGACCCGCGATCGTTCGCTCGCGCGCCGACCCGGGATGACATGACGCGGTCAGATCTTCCCTGCGTACTTGGCCACCCCGGCTGCCAGGGCGGCGATGGCTGCGACCGTGATGGTGACCAGGCCGGCGGTGATGATCACCTGCTCGACGCTGACCGAACCGCGGTCCCGATGCGTGTTGGCGAATTGGTCACGCAACGTGGCGACCAGCGTGCAGACGACAGAGAAAGCCAACACCGCTGTCTCCTCTCGGTTAGGTCCTCACCTGGAAATGTGATGGCAGGGGACATTCTGTGACAACGCGGAGTGAGATTTCACGTTTTGGGCGTGTCGTGCGAGGTGGTGGTGAGTTCACCACCGTCTGAGGTGGTGAACTCACCACCACCTCAGACCGGGCTGGCTACCCCGGGCCGAGCACGAGGCGGATGAGGGCCGGTGCCGTGAGCAGCACGGCGAAGGTCAGGGCGAGGACGGCGCCGGGAAGGGTCAATCGCTCCCCGGCGCGGTTGGCCCGGGCCAGGTCCTCGGAGACGATCGCAGAACGGATCGCGGCCGAGCGTGCGCGGAGGGTCTGGTACACCGCCGCGCCCTCCTCGCCGGACAGGCGCATGATGTCGGCCAGGTCGGCCAGGTCGTCGAGATTCAGGTCGGACGCCAGGCGTGCCAGGGCATCCCAGGGCGGAACGCCCGACCATCTGGACCGGGCCAGCTCCTCGGCGATCCGCCGGAACGGCCAGGAATCGCCGATCGCGGCAGCCGCTTCCATCGCCTGGCGCGGCCCCGCCCCGGCCAGACGCTCCAGGGCCACCAGGTCGATGTAGGCCGACAGGGCCCGGGTGAACTGCTCGCGAGCCTTCGTGGCGTCCGATCGCACGTTGTAGTCGGGCAGAAGACTCAGCGCAGCCGCCGTCACCACCGAGGCGGCCGCCGGGATCAGCAGCGGCGGATGGACCCCGATCAGCGTCACCATCACGGTCAGGGCCACCGGGAACAACAGGCCGAACGAGGCGTAGAGGATCTTCTGGCCGTGATAGCGGTGCACAGGCATCTGCAGCAGGGCCAGATCACGGGTGGGGACCGGTGTCAGCGACAACGTCAGATGCCGGGTCGCCCAGAGCCCGATCCGATCCTGGGCCTGCCGATCGGGTGCCTGTACTGCCGGCGGCGCCAGGCTGCGCTCGGGCGCAAGGTTGTCCAGCGCCGAGGCCAGATCGGGATGCACGGGCAAGAGCCGCCACACGAGCAGCGCCAGGCCCATTCCGATCAGCCCCCCGGCGGTGGCGGCCCACTGCACCGCAGTCACCCCACACCCCCCGGGCCACTCCGGACCAGGCTCTGCCCGATGAAGCGCGGCGCTCGCTCGGACCGGGTCATCACCCGCATCCAGACCAGGCAGCCGACGTCGGTGGTCAGTAACAGCGCGAGCAGCACCTGGCCGAAGGGGCTCTTGTACGGCGCGATGTAGGTGGTGTTCAGAGCCAGCATCACCAGTGCCAGCACCGTGATCACGGTGATCCAGCGCACGGTCGCTCGCGGCTTGTCCCGGTCCGCCTCGATCTGGCGCCGGGCACGGACGTCCGCCGCCACCGACTCAGCCAGGCTCTCCAGCACGCTCGCCAGACCGGGCCCTCGGCGGTTGGCCGCCAGCACCAGCTTCGCCGCGATCAGATCGCCGGTGGCGTCGTCCAGGTCATCGGCGAACGCCCGAAGCGCCTGCTCTGTCGGCCACCGTGCGTGCAGCCGGCTGACCAGGGTCGACACCTCCGTCTGGATCGGACGCGGCGTCGCTCGCAGCGTCACGATCAGTGCCTGCTCCAGGCCCACCCCGGCGGTGAGCACGCCGGCCAGGGAACGGGTCCACTCCTCCATCGCCTCCAGCCGGGCGATGTGCGCGGTGCGTGGCGGCGCCAGCAGGAGCGGCAACCCGACGACGGCTACCGGCAGGAGCACCGCGGCGACCACCCATCCAGTCGTCACGGCGATCACCAGGCCGACGACGGCACCGAGGCCGCCCAATACCCAAGTGCGCCGTGACAGGCGTCGTCCGTGCCGAGGTCGCCGCACGACCGCAGGCCGCTCGGGCGTCGGAGGCCGGCGGCGCAGCCCGACGAGGGTCAGCACCAGACCTCCGGCCACCAGCGCTCCGGCGAGCCCGGCCAGGAGCACCCTCATCGGGTGGTCGCCTGCGTGTACGCAGCCAGGTCGAACCCGTGGGCTGCCAGGGCCCGGTACTCGTCGGGCAGGACGCCGGGGACGGCGCCGGAGGCACTCCCCCGGAACACATGCGAGTGCGCGGGCCCGCTCTCCCCTGGCTGGACGGCGATGATCTCGCTGACGTATCGCCGCCGAACCGGATTGCCGGCCGTGTCGCAGACCACGTCCAGCCCCAACTGCACGATCAGGTCGATGTGTTCGGCGACCACGCGTTCGGCGTAGGCGACGGTCACCTGCGGCCCGGCCTCGAGGGCACAGGTGATCAGCTTCTGGATCGCGCCGACGGCACTTGCGGCGTGGGTGGTGGAGATCGAGCCCGCCCCGGACTGCATCGCCTTGAACATGGCCAGCACTTCGCGGCCGCGAACCTCGCCGACGATCTGCCGGTCCAGGTTGAACCGGAAGGAGTCGTAGAGGCAGTCGTCGAGGGTGATCTCCCCGGCCTGCCGCCCGTCCGGGCCGCGCTCGCCCGATCCGGGCCGCGCCTCCCAGGCGGCCACCGAGGCGAACCGCCCGGGCAGTTCGTGCAGGAACAGCTCGTACTCGGTCTCGAAGGTGCCGATCCTCTCCCAGGCCGGCAGCTCCTCGGCCAGCGCGCGGACCATCGTGGTCTTGCCCGCTCCCTGTGGACCGGAGACGACCACCGAGCGTCGGGCGCGGATCGCAGCGGCGAGGAACCCGGCCGCGAGCGGCGAGAGCATCTGGCGCTGAACGAGTTCGGCGAGTCGCACCTGACGCAACCGGTGCCGCCGGATCACCACCACCGGACGCGGAGTGATCCAGGCCGTCGCCGCCAGCCGTGCTCCGCCGTCCAGGGTCATGTGCAGACTCGGCCGGGAGGGGCTGAACGGGCGGGCGTTGCCCTGGCTGCGGGAGGCGATGAAGGCCAGGAAGTCGAGCAGCTCGGCATCCGAGTCGGCCACGGCCGGCCCCGGCGCCCGTGACCCGTCGGAGAACTGCAGGGTCACGTTGTCGTACCCGTTGACCTCGATGTTCTCCACCCGCTCGTCGTCCACGAGCGGCTGCAGACGGCCCAGCCCGAACAGTGCGTCGTACACAGCCTGGGCGAGGCGTCGCTGCTGCACGGGATCGGTGGGGGTGCGGCCGGCAGTCAGGGCCGAGCGGGCCTCGCCGTCCAGCAGGTCGAGGATGATCGTGCGGCCCAGTTCCCGCTGCGCCTGGCCGGTGAGCGGGGTGAGACGTTCGGACACTGAAGTGGTCAGGCGGTCGGATGCCTTGACCCGCAACAGGTTCACCGCCGACCAGTCGAGGGCCGGTGGGTTGGTGTCCAGGGTCGCCGGGCGGCCGGCTGGGTCGGGGCCGGGTGGTGGTGTGCTCGCCGACGGAGTGGTGGTGAGCGAGGGAGGGTCCTCGCCGACGGCGAAGAGCGGCAGGTCGGCCAGGTTGGTCGGCGACGTACCGGGATCGGTCACGGGTGCACCTTCACCGGGGCTGCATTGTCCGCCACGAGGCGTGCCCGGTTCTCCCGGGCCAGCTGAGCCACGGCGGCGGCGCCTGCGTGCAGCGCGCGGGCCAGTGGGCCTCGGGTGAGCCGGCGCGAGCTCTCGCCGAGGTGGATCGCCTGCGCTGTCCTCGGATCCCAGGGCAGGGTCGCGACCAGCGGAAGGCCGAGCACGTCCTTGACCTCACCCGCCCCGAAGGTGTGCCCGGGCCCGATCAGCAGCAAGCCGAGATGCTGCGCTGTGCCGATAGCGGTGAAGCGCTCGCGCAGGTCACGGCTCCAGCCACGGGCTGCCGAGATCGCCGGCAGGGTGGCCCTGGTGGTGAGCAGGACGACGTCCGCCGCCTCGAGCAGTGGCAGCGGGGTGTGCACCAGCCCGAGCCGACCGGCGTCCACCACGACGTCGGTCCCCGAGCCGTCGAGGCTCCTCACGACCGAGGCGAGCACCGGCCACAGCGGTGCCAGAGCCGCGGCCTGACCCGGTGAGCGGACCCCGGAGATCAGGTCCACCTCGGTGTCGGGGATGCGGATCGCCACGCCGGGAAGGGCTCCGCGCAGATCACCCCGACTGTGGGCCATGGCCAGATCGACCAGACCACGGTCGTGCGGCGGCCGGCCGTGGAACCAGCCGGCGAGGATCGCCGAGCCACCGGTCGGGTCGGCCTCGACCAGCAGGACCGGCTTCGACCAGGCCAGGGAAAGCCCGAGCGCCGACGTGCTCACACCCGGCGAGCCGGACGCCGAGGTGAGCACGGTCAGGGTCATCAGCGGGCCGCCAGTCCAGCACCAGGCCGATCCGGGCCGTGGCCACCATCGCCGTCAACTGCGGCGCGACCGCAGACGGAAGGCTGACCGTGACCAGGGTGTGCCCGTCGGTCGAGGTGCGGGTCGAGACGACCGTGGCCGGAACGGAGGCCGGCGCCTCCTTGGGAGCGTTCTCCTGCTGCCGCGGGGTCGCCACGATCCGTACCCGGTCGCCGGAGCGGAGCGGTTCGCCGGGCATCTGGCCCTGGGTCAACCAGATGCCGACCAGGGACTGGCCGCTCACCGGCAGCGGGGTGCGGGCGAACGAGCCCTGCACGACGAGGCCCCCGGCGGGCAAGTCGGCAGTGGCCCGCTGGCCGACCACCTCAGAGATCTGGTCCGCCGGGATGGGCTTGAGTGCTGGATCGGGGGTCAGGTCCACTGTCATCAGATGCGCGGCGGTGATCACCTCACCACGATCGACGGCAGTGCGGACGGCGAGGACCGGCCGGGTGTTGCCCACGGCGGTGAACAGCCAGGCCGCGATGGTGGCGCCGAAGGTGACCGCGAGCAGACCGGCGATCACATACAGCGGGCGCCGGCGGAGGCGTGGCGGAGGTGGGATCCCCGGCGGGACGGCGTCAGCCCCGCTGGCGACGGATGCCGAGCCTGGGCGACGCACGCGTGAGGATCGGCCGTTCGCCGACTCGGCCTGTGGGGCGGGTGCGGGGGTGGAGGTGGCACCCGCGGTCATCGACGAGGTCCTCTCCCGCCGCGCAGCATCGCCCGTCCCTCCGACCTCTCGGTGTGATCACATCAGGCGCGGCCCACCGTATATGTCGCAGCTGCGGTGATTGTGGGCGTTCAGGGAAATTTGCGGAACCCGGTGCCCTCGGGCGAGCCGGGGCGAGATCTAGGGGAGGTGGCGCAGTACCCGGTCAAGGGCGGCCCAGATCTCATCGTCCGCCGGGGTCCACGGACGAGCCGCGTTCCAGGCGTCGAGCAGCAGCACGCCCGAGGGTCGCGAGCGCAGCCAGTGCGAGACGCCGCGGTGCGCGTAGGGGTGGCAGAGGCCGGCGCCCTGGAGCGATAGGAGGTCCTGGCGCAGCCGTGCTCGTCTGGCCTCCGGAACCGGGGACGGGTCGTCGGCCACCCGGACCAGCTCCTCGCCGGCCGCTGCCGGGTACCGGGTGAGCAGCGCCCCCTCGACGCCGGGGATCATCCCGAGAACCACCGGCGCACAGGCGAGTCCGAGCGGGGCGACCCGGTCGAGCAGCACACGGTAGGGCTCGAGCCGGTTGCCGAAATCGAACCTGACGACGTGGTCGCGCACCCGCACGTCGGGGGAACCGGGCACGGCGAAGCCGAGCGACGACAGCGCGACGTGGGTCTCGGACGGCGTCGCAGTTCCCGCGACCAGGCGAGCCCAGGCGACGTCGAGCGGAGCCGGGAGGGCCACGGGAGGGATCAGGCCGGGTCGGCGGGCTTCTCGTCGGCGGCGTTCTCGGTCGTCACGGGTGCCGTGGCGGCCTCGGGCTTGGCCTTGCGCGCACGGGCGGCCTTGGTGGTGATGGTCTGGGTCACCGGCCCGTCGGAGGACTCGGCCGCGGGCTCGGTCGCGCTCTCGGCGGGAGCCTCCTCGGCGCCGTCCAGGGTCAGTTCCTCGTGGTCGATCGGAGTGGGGGTCTCCTCGACCGACGGTGTCTCCAGGCCCTCACCCACCGCGGGTGCGTCGGCGGCGATGTCACCGAACGAGCCGGAAGCACCGTTGCTCGCGGCGGTGTGACTGGTCTCGGGCGCGGGCGGAGTCGAGGTGGCCGGGGTGGCCGAGGGCACGGCGGTGGGGATGTCCTGCCAGAACTCCTCGGAGTCCTTGACCCGGCGCTTCCACGACGCGAGCCCGGCGCCGATGGCCGCAGCCACGACGGCGAGCAGCAGGAAGCGGCCGCCGCGGTGCTTCTTCTTCGCGGGCGGGGCAGCGGCCTCGGCCTTGTCGGCCACGGCCTGCAGCCGGTCTCCGGCGGAGTCGCCGGCCGACTGCATGGCGGCAGCACCGGCGGTGGCCGCCGCGGCCACGGCCTCGGCCAGGCGGGGCACGATGTCGTCGACCAGGCGGTCGCGGGCCCTCTCCACGTGCGGGGCCATCGCGTGCGAGGCCGACTCGACCCGGGGTGCCGCTGCCCGCAGGCCACGCTCCACCCGGTCGCGGGCCACGGCCGAGGCCTGTTCGACGGCCGGGGCCAGCCGGGCGCGCAGTTCCGCCGACTGAGCCTCGGCCACAGGGCCCACAGTGGAGCCGATCCGTTCTGCCGCGCTCTGCGCGACCTCACGAATACGAGCGGCGGTCTGCTTGTCCTGCCTGATCCTCACCGGTGTCCCCTTCTCTTGCGGTTGCTGCCCATCATCCTCTCGCGTTCGAGCGGTCGCGCCACTGGCGACCGCTCAGTGATCGCGGTGAGATCGATGATTTCCCCCAGCGGGTGGGGGAGGAGTGCGATCTGGAGGCGATCACGCCGAGTCAGGGAGACGGTGCCGAGGGCACGCCAGGCGGGGTGTCGGGGGCCCGTGCGAGGATGGCCCTCGATCAAACGCCCGAACCCACCTCTGATTGGGGATGTGTCACCGGTGACCGAAGCCCTGCCTTCGACCCTGCATGCGACGCTGCACACCAACCGCGGCGACATCCGGATCGAGCTGTTCCCGAACCACGCGCCCAAGACCGTGGCGAACTTCGTCGAGCTCGCCGAGGGCGGCCGCGAATGGGCCGACCCGCAGACCGGCCAGGCCCGCAAGGACCCCTTCTACAACGGTCTCGGCTTCCACCGCGTGATCGCCGGCTTCATGATCCAGGGCGGCTGCCCGATCGGCAACGGCACCGGCGGCCCCGGCTACGACTTCGACGACGAGATCCACCCCGAGCTCGCGTTCAACAAGCCGTACATCCTGGCCATGGCCAACGCCGGCAAGCGGATGGGCAAGGGCACCAACGGGTCCCAGTTCTTCGTGACCGTCGGCCGCACCCCGCACCTGCAGGGCAAGCACACCATCTTCGGCGAGGTGGCGGACGCCGCCAGCCGCCAGGTCGTCGACGCGATCGCCGCCACCGCGGTCGACCGCACCGACCGGCCCACCGACCCGGTGGTGATCAACACCGTCACCATCGAGCGCGGGTGACCCAGCCACCCGCCTCGCCGCCGTCCGGGCCGGCCGCCGGCGGCGCCACGCCGTCCGGCGCCGTCCCGGTCTGCCCGCGTCACCCGGACCGTGAGTCCTACGTGCGCTGCCAGCGCTGTGAACGACCGGTCTGCCCGGAGTGCCAGCGCGCGGCAGCGGTCGGCTTCCAGTGCGTGGACTGCGTCAAGGAACAGGCCAAGACCATCCGTACCGGCCGGACGACGTTCGGCGGGCAGGTGCAGCGCGGCGGCGTCAACGCCACGATGGTGATCATCGGGCTGTGCGGCGTGGCCTACGCCGGGCAGTGGCTGGCGCCAGGCCTGCGCGTGACCGAGCGGTTCATGTTCGTGCCGGCCTACGCGCTGCGCGAGCCGTGGCTGTTCCTCTCTTCTGCGTTCCTGCACTCCCCGGGCTTCCTGCTGCACATCGTGTTCAACATGTACGCCCTGTGGCTGGGCGGGCCCTACCTGGAGCACCTGCTCGGCAGGGCCCGGTTCGTGACCCTCTACCTGCTCGCGGCCGTGGGCGGCTCGGTCGGCCTGTTCGTGCTGGCCACCCCGAGCGCGACCTCGGCCAGTTGGTGGACCGGCGCGGTCGGCGCCTCTGGGGCCGTGTTCGGCATCTGGGGCGCGATCATGGTGATCCACCGCCGACTCGGCCGGGACAACGGCGGCATGATCGCCCTGCTGGTGGTCAACACCGTGATCGGCTTCGTCCCGGGCCTGAACATCGCCTGGCAGGCCCACCTGGGCGGCCTGATCACCGGCGCCCTGTGCGGCGCCGTCCTCGCCTACACCCCTCCGGCCCGGCGTGCGGTGCTGCACCCGGCCGGGCTGGCCGCGGTCGCCGTCCTGCTGGTGGCCCTGGTGGCGGCCAAGGCCGCCACCGTGCCCGCCGGTCTCCTCTAACCCCTCGTGATCATGCAAACCGGGTACGCGGGTGGGCGCGGCTCGCTGCCCGCCCCCACCGACTCGCGTACCCGGTTTGCATGATCACGAGGGCGTGCCGGGCCTTGAGCTGACCGGCGGTTGCTGACCGAATCCGGCGAGGGTGGACGATCCGCTGACTACACCCGCTGCGGGCCGAGTGCAAGACCCGGGGTGAAGCGGCCCCATCCCCCTCCGCGGCGTTGGCTCTGCCCATGACGAAACGCCAACTCCTCCGTAGATCTCGGTCCAGGCACGTCGCTCGGTCGTCGTCCTCCACCGGTCGCACCCTCCGGCGCGGCGCGGCCGCAGGCCTGCTGCTTCTGGCGCCTTTGGCCACCCAACTGCCCGCGCAGGCGGCGTCCGACATCGTGCCCGGCGGCACCACGCTCACCGCCGGGACCGCCCGATCCTCGCAGAACGGCGCCGCCGTCCTGCAGATGCAGACCGACGGCAACCTGGTGCTGTACACCGGGGCCGGCGCGGTCTGGGGCAGCGGTACCCAGGGCGCCGGGAACCGTGCGGTGATGCAGACCGACGGCAACCTCGTCGTCTACAGCCGCACTGGTCAGGCACTGTGGGACAGCCACACCGGCTACGCCGGCAACTCCTTCCTCAAGGTGCAGAACGACGGGAAGCTCGTGATCTACGGTCCCAGCGCCCCGACCTGGCAGAGCGGAAACGGGTGTGGATCGGTGACCGGGCCGGTCGGCCTCGAGAGCACGACGCTCGCCCGCAACGGCGTCCGCGTGCACTGGTGCCTGGTCGACAGCCTGCGCATGATGCAGGACTCGGCCGCTGCCGACGGTGTCTCCCTGGGCGGCGGCGGATACCGGGACCAGGCGGCCCAGATCGCGGCGCGGAAGAGGAACTGCGGCACCTCCGAGTACGCCATCTGGACGATGCCCGCGGCTCGGTGCTCCCCGCCCACTGCCCCGCCCGGTCGGTCGATGCACGAGCGTGGACTGGCCGTCGACTTCGCCAACGGCTCCGGCGCCATCACCCGCAGCAGCTCCCAGTTCGCCTGGCTGAGCCGTCAGGCGTACAAGTTCGGGTTCTTCAACCTGGCGAGCGAGACCTGGCACTGGAGCACGAACGGCAACTGAGCGTGACGAAATGTCAGCCGATGACGGCATCGTCCATACTCGGTTCGGAGTATCCGCGGCATGAGGGGGCCCGACCCATGGATGACGGATCTACGCCGAGCGGCGCCGCGACGAAGAGTCTGCCGACCGTCGCGGCGCCACCGGGCGCTGCGCTGATCCGGCTGGGCAACCAGCGCTGGTCGCTCGCCCCGGGCGCCCAGCTCAGCTTCGGCCGCGGCCAGGACCGCGACATCCGGCTGGCTCGCGAACCCGAGGACGACTACGTCTCCCGGCGGGCGGGAGTGTTGATCGGCCTCGGCGACGGGGTGCTGATCCGCAACTCCTCGCACACCCAGTCGCTGCTGCTGCAGGCCTTTCCCGGCCCCGAACTGGTGGTCGCGCCGCAGTCGGCGGTGGCTACGCTGCCGCACGACTACCTGCGGCTGGTCATCCCGGGGCGGCACGGCGCGCGATACGTCATCGCCATCGACACCCGTGGGATGAACCCTTCCCGGGAGGTGCCGCCGGACCCGGTCGCCGCCCCCGCCATCCCTGTCGGGCGGCCGACCAAGGCCGGCGCAGGCCGGATCACCCCTCGTGAGCGGCGCTTCCTCGCGGCCCTGTGCGAACCGGTGCTCACCCTGGCCGGCCCGGCTGCCGCTCCCGCCACCTACCGCCAGATCGCCGAGCGACTGGGCACCACGCAGGCCACCGCGAAGAGCTGCCTCGACCAACTGCGGGCCCGGCTCAGCGACGTCGACGGCATCCCCGGGCTGCGCAGCGACGAGGACGCCGACGATCCGGGCCACTCCTACCTGCCTGCGCTCGCCGCCTGGGCGGTGCACTCCGGAGCGGTCACCGACGACACGCTCGATCTGCTCGACGCAGCGGGCGACGCGTGAGCGTCGACGGGACCCGGGCCGGCCCGGACCGCATCACCGGCGGCGAGCAGCACACCCTCGCCCGGACTCTCGTCGTCCCTGCCCACGATCGCGCTCGGGCCGGCGGATCGGGCCAGCCGAACGGTCTTTTCGTCGGCCCCGCGGACGACTCCGACCGGTTCGAGCTGGTCGGGGTCGGGCTGTCCGGCGGTGAGGGCGTGACCTGGTGCGGTCGCTACGCAGGCCGGCTCAACCATCCGGTGACCTATGCGATCAAGCAGCTCCAGCCCCCGGCGAACGATGCCCCGGCGGTGTGGCCGACCAGCAGCGACGTCCGGCGCTGGCTGGACCAGCGGTTCCTGCTGCAGACGGTCACCAACGACCACCTGGTGCGGCTGGTCGACGTCTTCCTCGGGCCACCCCCACACCAACGGGGAGACGTCGTCGGGCCGCCGGAGGGCGTCGAGTTCGCCACCCCGTACCTGGTCATGGAATGGGTGGAGGGACTCACCGTCGCAGAACGAGTCGCGCGTCGCCTCGACCCGGTCGGCGACCGGATGGGCTGGGTGCTCGACATCGCCGAGGCGCTTGAGGCGCTGCACTCGGACAGCCGCACCTCGGGCAACCCGATGCTGCACCGGGACGTGAAGCCGGAGAACTGCATCGTGCACCCCCAACGGGGGGCCGTGCTGGTGGACGTCGGTGCCCTGCGCGGCGTGGACGACGGGGCGGATCCGCGCGGGTTGCACACCGAGCGCTATGCCGCGCCCGAGGTGCTCGCCGACACCACGGCCCCCCGGGCCACGACGAGCGACCTCTACAGCCTCGGCGCGCTGGCCTACTTCTGCCTGGTCGAGGACGATCCACCCACGGCGAGCCAGCTCGGCAGGACCGAGCAGATGCGGGCGGCGCTGACCATCGCTGCCGAGCGGCACCAGGTGGCCGACGTCGCGGGGGTGACCGAGGCGGTGCTCGTCATGCTGTCGCCCGACCCCGCAGCGCGGCCATCGCTGCCCCGGTCGTGGGCTCGGTCGGTGGTCTCGGCCACGACCGGGCCGCGGTCGGGTCATCGGCGGCGTCCGCCCGCCGGGCCGGGCGAGTCCCGCACGGTGGACGGACCACCTGCGCGCCGCCGGGCCGGGCGCTACGCGGCGGCTCTCGTCGCCCTGACCGCCGCCGGAACCGTGGCGGCCACCTGGGGCATCGTGGCGGCGGCCAGACCATCGGCCTCGGCTGTGCCCGAAGCGGGGCGAGCCGGCCCAGCGTCGCCACCCACTGTTGAGCCTTCCACGTCGACCACCGGGCCGACAGACCGAATAGCCGTGACGGTGCGGAACCCGACGCCGGGAAGCCTGGTGCGTCGGTGCGAGGTCTTCACCGGAACGGCCTCCTTGCCGGCAGAGAAGTCGATCGTGCTGACCATGCGCAACCTGAGCGACCGGGAGAAGGTCTTCTGGCTGGAACCGGTTCAGGGTTGGGAAGCAGCGTCCGGCGCGACCTGGCGCGGGTGGCAGTTCTTCGGCTCAGGCTCGCCGGATGTCGAAGTGGTCGGCAAGTACTTCGAAGTCAGAGTCCTGGTGATGGACCGCGCTGCCATCGTCGCGGGCGAGGCCGCAGCCACGACGAGTGACCTGGGCTGGAGCGAGCCTCAGCTGCCGGACGGAGCCCAGCAGGTCGCCACCATGACCTTCTTGCGCACCGCCGGACCCGGTCCGGCGGAGTGCACCTGACCGATCGGTGCGCCGGGAGCCACGGCACGCCACGCCTTCCGCCGAGGACACGACAGGCCGACCAGGGACGCGCCGTGGAGGTCGCTCCCCTGGTCGGCCTGTTTCAGGGGGAGCCGGTCAGGGAGCTACCGGCCAATCCACGGCAGGGCAGAGCTTGACCCTTGGAGAGAGCAGGGTGTCCGTGGACGATCCGACCGTGACACCCGTTCTCCTGCTGTGGTAGACCGCGACAGGATGGCCGGGATCCGGGACCCTGGTCCTATGCCCACCTCGCCCACCACCGTCGTCCTGTTCGGCGCCACCGGGGACCTGTCCCGACGCAAGCTGCTGCCCGGGCTGCTGCACCTGTTCCAGAGCGGCCTGATGCGCGAGGTGCAGATCGTCGGCACCTCACTGGAGCCGCACGACCGCGACTCCTTCGTCGAGTTCACCCGGCAGTCGATCCTCGACTTCAGCCGCGCCGGTGCCGAACCCGCCGAGTGGCAGGAGTTCGCCTCGCGGCTGCACTTCGCCCCGGGGCAGGACGGCGCGGCCGGCCTGCGCGCCGTCGTCGAGCAGGCCGAGCGCGGGGCGCCCCTCGATCGGCCGATCAGGCGGCTGCACTACCTGAGCGTGCCCCCGGTGGCGGCGCTGGCCGTCGTCCACCTGCTCGACGAGGCGAAGCTGGCCGAGGGCAGCCGGATCATCATGGAGAAGCCGTTCGGCACGGACCTCGCCTCCGCCCGGGCGCTCAACCGCGAGCTGCACCAGGTCTTCGACGAGGACCAGATCTTCCGGATCGACCACTTCCTGGGCAAGGAGGCGGCGCAGAACATCCTGGCCTTCCGGTTCGCCAACGGGCTGTTCGAGCCGATCTGGCACCGCAACCACATCGACCACATCCAGATCGACGTGCCCGAGGCGCTCGGCCTGGAGCAGCGGGCCTCGTTCTACGAGGCGACCGGCGCCTACCGCGACATGGTGGTCACCCACCTGTTCCAGGTGCTGGCGTTCACGGCGATGGAGCCGCCCACCGCGCTCGAGCCGGCGGCGATCACCGAGGAGAAGAACAAGGTCTTCCGCTCCATGCTGCCGATCGGCCCGGCGGACGTCGTCCGCGGCCAGTACGTGGGCTATCGCGACATCGACGGCGTGGCGCCGGACTCGGAGACCGAGACCTTCATCGCCCTGAAGTGCTACATCGACAACTGGCGCTGGGCGGGGGTGCCGTTCTACCTGCGCACCGGCAAGAAACTGGCCGAGGGGGCCCGGATCATCTCGATCGCGTTCAAGGAGCCGCCGCGCACCATGTTCCCGCCGGGTTCAGGCGTCGGCGACCACGGGCCGGACCACCTGACCTTCGACCTGGCCGACACCGCCAAGATGTCGCTGTCGTTCTACGGCAAGAAGCCCGGGCCCGGCATGAAGCTGCAGAAGCTGTCGATGCAGTTCGCCATGCAGGACACCGACTGGGCCGGCTCGGTGCTGGAGGCCTACGAGCGGTTGATCTACGACGCGTCCCGGGGAGACCGCACGCTGTTCACCACCGCCGACGGCATCGAGCGGCTGTGGGAACTGTCCACGGCGCTGCTGGAGAACCCGCCGGTGGTCCGCCCGTACAGCCCGGGCAGCTGGGGCCCGAACCAGATCCACCAACTGGTGGCCCCGTTCGCCTGGCGCCTGCCCTTCGAGCGCACCTGGCGCGACCCCAACACCACCGGCGCCTGAGCGGGTTCGGGGTGGCGGTCAGCGGCGCTCACCGGTGAAGGTGCCGCCGCCGTCGAGGGTGCCGGTCAGATAGGTCCACGTGCCCGCCACCGTCCCGGCACGGGTGATCGACCCGCTGAACGAGGCCGACCCCGAGGTGCCGCGGGTGGTGAGGCTGAGCGCGCCGGTGCTGGTGATCCGGCCGGAGACCACGCCGACGAACCCGTTGTAGGTCGTCGAGACCGTCTGCCCGGTCACCCGGCCTGCGGAGTCGATCCGCGCGGTGAAGGTGCCGATCTCGGCGCCCGCATACGTTCCGCGGTAGGTGCCGGCGAAGGCCGCCTGCCCCGCGACAGGGGTGTCGGCCGTCGGAGACCGCCGCGCGGAAGGGGCGGGCGTCACCCGGGGGCTCGCGGTGGCCGTCCCGATCGGCAGCCGCAACAGGGGCAGGCTGAACGCCGACACTGTGGGCTGCCGGTCGATCACCACGCACGGCAGCGTGCGCACCTCGCCGCGGCTGAGTGGGCGGATCGCCACCGGGGCGAACACCGCATCGGCCGAGAGCGAGTAGAGCTCGAGCTCGATACCCGAGGGCACGGCCGTCTCGAACCGGCCGTCCCTTCCGGGCAGCCCCATCACGCCGAACCAGCCGATCGCCCGCACCCCGGCGAAGAACAGGGTCACCGGCTTGCCCTGCCGGTCGACGAAGCAACCCTTCAGCGTGGCGGGTGCGTCGATGATCACATCGGCGTTCCAGGCGCTGAAGTGGGCCACCTCGGCCAGCAGGCTCCCGTCACTCGCCCGTCGGGCCGTCCCCTCCCGCTGCCAGGTCTGCGCCTGCTCGTCGTAGTACCAGAGCGGCACGCTCGCGACGTCGCGGGCGACCGAGCTCGGGGGGAACCGAAGCGTGGCCGGCGCCCCCTCGCGCAGCAACAGCGGTGCCCCTGCCGGATCGCTGAGCGTAGCCTCGATCACGCCCACCGAACGGATCATGCGCTCCGAGCCGTCGATGCCGCGGTACGGGGCGAGGAAGCCCTGGACGCCGTCCACCGTGTCCGGGCTCAGGTAGCTGACGGACGCCGTGGCCGGCCCGTCGTAGACCGTGCCGTCCTCCCGGGTGAGGGTGCCCGAGGGGATCCGCACCTGCGCGCCCTTGGTGACGATCGTCGTCCCGGCTCCGGCGTCGAAGGTCTTCGTCACCTGGCTCCGCAGCTGGCGGATCGGCACCTCGACGGTGGCTCCGGCGACTGTCGGCACCTCGCGGGCCACGGTGGAGTAGCCGCGCTTGCGGGCCAGGACGATCACCGTCGCTCCGGCCGGGTCGAGGCTGATCGTGAACCGGCCGTCATCGCCGGTCGTGGCCGACTGCCCCGCCACCTCGATCGTGGACCCTGCGACGGGCGTGCCGGCGGCGTCCTGGACCAGACCGGTCAGGGTCGCCTGCCCGGTGGACGCGGCAGCCGTCGGGGAGGCGCCCGCCGCCGAGGGCGAGATGGTCGCATCAGGGGTCGGAGCAGGCTGCTCGCTGCAGCCGACGAGGCTCAGGGCGAGCAGGGCGGCCACCACGGGGAACAGGCGTGCCCGCTGGGGACGGCGCAGGACGATCGGCACAGCTCGAACCACTTTCACCGGGGAACGGGACACCGAATCCTCCCCCAGCGCGAGCCCATCCGCGGCCCCTTTCGTGGATCATGCCTCCCACCCCCGAAACCTGCATGAGCAGGGTTGGGGGGTCAGGCCCGCTGGGACAGGGCGGCGAGGGCCGTCAGCGCCTGCGGGGAAGCAGGCGGCGGGTGGGTTGACCAGGCCGGCGCCGACCTGGCCGGTGCCGGCGACCCGGCCGGCCATGCCGGTGTTGATCTGCGGCAGGATGCCGGTGCGCACCACCTTGGTCACGTCGATCCCGGTCGGGGTGCCGCGGAACTCCAGGATCGGCACCTGGTAGGCCGGGTGCTCCGCCGGGGTGATCTCGTACATCCGCGCGCGTGGTGCGCAGCGCGAACGGCACGTCACCGCCGACGAACCGCACGATCGCCGGCGCAGCCGCCATCGCGAACCCGCCGATGCCGCCGGTCTCGGTGATCGCCGAGTCGCCGATGTCGGGGTTGGCGTCGTCGGGGCCGTAGGCGCCCAGGAAGAGCCCCTGCGGGGTGTCGGCCGGCGCCGGTGAACCACTCCTCGCCGGTGCCGGAGACCCGGATGCCGAAGTCGGTGCCGTTGCGGGCCATCGTGGTGACCACGGTCGAACCGGGAATGCCGGACGCCGCGTCGGTGGCCAGCTTGCAGGCGGGCATGTCGAGGTTGAGGAAGAAGTGGTCGTTGGACCCGATGAACCGCACCGCCTCGGCGATGTCGGTGGACGGCGCATCGGCCGTGATCAGCGCCGGCAGCAGGTCGCGCATCAGCATCAGCGTGCCGGCCCGATTGCGGTTGTGGCCCTCGTCGCCCATCTGCAGCATCTGCGCGATGATCGCCTTGATGTCCATCGGCTGGCGCGCAGCCGTCGTCCGGACCGCTTGCTGCAGAAGGGGTCCGAGGACGGCGGACATCCAGTGCAGGCGCTCGATCACCTCCGGGCCGTAGGCGCCGTAGCGCAGCACCTTGCCCAGACCCTCGTTCAGCGAGCAGGAGGCGGTGCCGTCGTGCACCTCGTCGCGCAGCACGAACATCCACATCGACGGGCTGACCACGCCGGCCATCGGGCCCACCGCACCGCGGTGGTGGCACGGCTCGAGGCACGATGCCCGACCCGGCGGCCAGCGCCGCCTCGGCCTGCTCGGCGGCTCTCGGCCAGGCCCTCGAAGAGCATCGCCCCGATCAGCGCCCCACGCATCGGCCCGCTGGCCTGGGCCCACGTCATCGGCGGCCCGGCGTGCAGGAACCGGCCCTTCTCCAGCCCGAGCACCTCGGCCGCCGGGCGGACGTCGACCAGTTCGGCACCCGCGCTGGTCATCCGCTGCAGCGCCTCGGCATTGGCGGCCGGACGGCGCGGGTCGGCCATCACCGTGGCCAGGTCGGCCTCGGTGCCGGGCATCGGCGGGCGCCAGTCGACCTCGGTCACCGGAACCGCCTGCGCACGCAGGGCCTCGGCGAACAGGCCGACCCCGGCCGTGGCCACGGACACCTCACCGGTGAGCAACCCGTGCAGTGGCGTCATCTCAGCTCTCCTTCGCGGCGGCGGGCGCCAGCAGGCCGACCGCGTGCCGGGCGGCCTGGGCGTTGGACACGAACACGGACGCCCCGGCGTCGGCGAGCAGCCGGGCGCAGCGGGTGAGCCCCTGCGGGTCTGCCTCCACCCCGGTCAGCGACACCACCACCGGGAGTTCGCGGGCCGCCTCGCCGGGGCGGGTCAGCGCCCGGGCCCGCGCGGCGCGGACGGCGTCGGCCAGTTCGCCCGCGGGGTCGGGGTGGGAGCCGTGCCCGAGCACCAGGTCGAGCAGCAGCACCCCGCACGCCGGGTCGGCCGACTCGGCGGCGATGCGTTCCAGGCGCAGGCTCGGGTCGATCATCGGGTGCGGCCGGCCCCGGGTGAGCGTGTCGTCGCCGAAGTCGATCACCAGATGGCCCGGCGCGCGCAGGTCCGCGCCCAGGGCCAGTTCGGGCCGCAGCGGGATGTTGGAGGCGATGTCGCCCAACCGGTCCTGCGCCACCAGCATCGCCTCGTCGGCCAGCGTGCCGCCGCAGAACAGCCCGCGCAGGTGTCCGGCGACCGGCAGCGCGCGGTCGGGCCCCGGCTGTGCGGGCCAGGCCGGCCACACCGGCACCGGGTGACCGTCGGCCCGCAGCGCGGCCTCCACGGCGGCGGTCAGGTCGGGCCGGCCCGGGCCGAGGATCGCCCAGTGCACCGGCAGCCCGAGCCCCGCGGCCTCGGCCTGCACGGCCTCGAGCACCTGGGCCGCAGGGGGTTTGGACACCACGATGATGGACGTCGTGGCCGGATCGGCGGCCAGCGCAGCCAGCGCCTGCCGGGTCGAGCGCCCCTGCACTGCCGCGGAGAGGTCCCGCCCGCCCACGCCCAGGCAGTGGCTCATCCCCACGCCCGCGGCGTCCAGCAGGCACATCACCTGCTGCGCACCGGTGCCCGACGCGGCGACCAGGCCGACCGACCCCGCCCGCACCGCGTTGGCGAAGCCGAGGGCAACCCCGCCGATCACAGCGGTGCCGCAGTCCGGCCCCATCACCAGCAGGTCCGCCGCGGCCGCGGCGTCCTTGAGTGCGAGCTCGTCCTCGACGGAGACGTTGTCGGAGAAGAGCATCACGCTCAGCCCTGCCTCCAGCGCCTCGTAGGCCTCGGCCGCGGCGTTCGGCCCGGGCACCGAGACCAGGGCCAGGGTGGCCGCTCCGGCACGTGCCGCGGTGCGCAGGGTGCGGGCCGGCCCGGCCTCGCCGACCCCGCCGGCCGCGGAGCCGGCCGCCTTCAGCGCCGCCAGCGCATCCTCCAGCGCGGCCAGCCCGGCCTCCAGCGCGGCGGCGTCCTGCCCGCGGACGGCGACCAGCAGGTCGTTCGGCCCCACCGGCTCGGCGGCGGTGAACCCCATGCCGGCCAGCAGGTCCAGGTTGAGCTCGGTGCCCATCGCGACCAGCGCCGCGCTCACCCCCGGGGCGGCGGCGACGTCCCGCGAGACCTGCATCAGGCTCACCGAGTCGTAGTACACGCCGCGGCGGATCTGCACGCTGTCAGCCAAGGCTCACCTCCGGGTAGGGCAGACGAACAGTCAGAGTCTGGACGGCGCCGAGCAGTCCGGCGACCAGGTCCCGGCCGGAGCTGTGCCCGATCGCGAGCGCCGCGGGCAGGTGGTGCTGAACGGCCAGGACGTCGCCGGTCAGCACGGCGTCGGCCAGGGCGACCACCTCGGGCACGGCGAACCCCTGCCGGGCGGCCTCGATCAGGGCGGACGACAACGCCGTGGTCCGCGGATACGCCGGGGCCAACGCGGCCGCCTCGACGCCGCGGCCCCAGGCATGCAGGGCGAGCAGCGCGCCGCAGAGCGCGTCGTCCCCGCTCGGGGTGAGCCCTGGACCGGCGCCGACCAGCGGCGCCCACGTGGCGCCGTCCGCCCGACCGGCCAGGACGGCGGCGGCGACCTCGCCGGCCCGGCGCACCAGGTGAGGGGAGGGGGCGGCAGTGATGAGCAGGTCGGTGATCGCGGCCCCGGCCGCGCCCGGTGGGGCCGGAGCGACCCGGGGCGGGCGCCAGGCACGCACGGCCTGCACCGTCGCCCCGGGCAGCTCGACCCGACCCTCGCCCACCCGCACCTGGTCTCCGACGGCGACCTGCCACCCGCCGTCCGCCGGTCGGGCCAGGCGCAGGCCGCCGGGCAGCTGCAGCGCCCCTGGGGCCAGTACCGGCAGCAGGGCCGCCAGCGCGTCGTCCAGGTCGTTCGGCTCGGCGGGGGCGACCAGCAGGTACAGGGCGGCCGGGAACGCCGCCGCCACCCGGGCCACCCGGACCGGGCCGTGCACGAGGCCCGCCGTCAACGGCGACCACGCGGCAGGCCACACCGCGGTGCGGGCTGCCGGGCGCAGTGTCACGGAGGCGGCTCCTGGGAGAAGGGCTGGGAAGCGAGGCTATCCCGCAGTTAGAGTGCCGCTTATGGCCGATGTTGCCAACGATCGGCAGCACACCGGTCTGGAACTGCCAATCGTCGACCTGCCGTCGCCGCCGGAACCCGGCGCGGTCACGCCTCCGCCCACACTGGCCGATCTGGTGGGCCAGAGCGATCAGGGCCCGGTCGAGCTGCTCACCGGTGAGGTGGGCATGGACCGGCCGGTGCACCGGGTCACCCTGCTCACCGACGCCGCGATGCCCGAGCGGGACCTGGCCGGGCACCTGGTGCTGACCACCACCGAGGCGCTGGCCGGGGCCGGGGCCACCGGGCGGGACCTGGTCGCCGAGCTGGCGGCGGCGGAGATCACGGGTCTCGCCGTGCAGCGCTCGCCGACCCGTCCGGTACCCGCTTCCGTGCTGGCGACGGCCGCTGCGCGCAGCCTGCCGCTGATCGCGCTCGACGGCCACGCCAGCCTGGACGGGCTGGTCAACACCTACATCTCCCGGGTCCACGGCGCCCAGCGGCAGTTGCTCGAGCGCACCGACGAGGTGCACCGGGCGCTGCTGCACGTGGTGCTCACCGGCGGTGACCTGCGCGATCTGTGCGAACAGCTGGTCGGGCTGCTGCACGGGGCCGCCGTGGTCACCTCCACCGACGGCCGGGTGCTCGCCGGCGCCGGCGCCCCCGGCGAGGTCGACCACGCGACGGCCCTGGACTGCTTCGACCGCACCGGCCGGTTCATCGTCGAGCACGAACCGGTCGGCATCCGCACTCCCGACGGTGCCTCCGGTGACCGCTCGGCGCGGTCGCGGCGCGCCATGGTGCGGATCGTCGCCGGCGCGCACGACCACGGGCGGCTGGTCGCCTTCTCCAGCGCTCGCGCCCTCACCGCGGACGACGTGCACCTGCTCGAGCGCGCCGCGACCGTCGCAGCGCTGGCGATCACCAAGCAGCAGGCGGTCTCGACGGTCGAGGGCAAGTACCGGGCGGAGTTCCTGCGCGACGCCCTGGCCGGGCGGGCCGGCGACCCGGCCGACAGCTGATCGCCCACGCCGAGTCCCTGGGCTGGGACCTGGGCCGGCCCGCGGTGGTCGTGGTCGCCGAGATCGACGCGGACGACGAGGCCGCGGGCCTGCCCCGCGAGGAGGTGCGCGCGATCCAGGACCGGTTCGCGCGGGCCTGGGCCCAGGCGGTGAAGGTCCGCGACGCCGACGCCCCGTGCGTCGGGTTCAGCCGCGAGGTGGTCACCGTGCTCGGGGTGGGCCGCGACCCGGCGGCTGAGGCGACCATGCAGACCGTGCGGGACGTCGTCCGCGTGGTGCGCGGGGACGGCGGCGGCGGGCGGCGCAGCTTCTCGACCGGCGTCTCCCGGCCGATCACCACCCCGGCGGAGCTGCCCTCGGCCTACGAGGAGGCGCTCAAGGCGGTGGCCGTGGGGCGGCAGGTGCACGGCGATGGCGCGCTGACCCACTTCGACGGCCTGGGCATCTTCCGCCTGCTCGCCCTGGTGCCCGACAGCGCCGACCTGCGCCGCTTCGTCACGGAGGCGCTCGGCGACCTGGCCACCGACGCCGCGCGGGAGAACGCCGACCTTCGCCAGACCCTCACCGTGCTGCTGGACACCAACCTCAACGTGGCCGAGACCGCACGGATCCTGCACTTCCACTACAACACCCTGCGCTACCGGATCACCAAGCTGGAGCGCATGGTCGGCCCGTTCACCACCGACCCCCAGCTGCGGCTGACCCTGGCCCTGGCGCTCAAGGTGATCCAGATGCGCGGTCTGTAGCGGTGCGGCTACGACAATCGCCAAATATCGGTTCGATCACCTGTCAGGTTTTACCGAACGGCAACCGTTGTCACGTCGCTACCGTGTCCCCGACGCATCAGCCGATGTGACGCAGCACACCGTGGATCCGGGGTGCCCGGTGTGCACCCCCCGCGTCCGGTGGCACCACCACCGGCGGGACAAGGAGGAGCCGGATGGCCCTGGGTTGGAAACTCCACGGTGACGGCAAGACCGTCGGCCCCAACGACGTCGTCGCTCCTGACGAGCGGCTTTCCTGGGGCAAGACCATCGGGCTGGGTGCCCAGCACGTGGTGGCCATGTTCGGGGCCACCTTCGTCTTCCCGCTGATCATGGGCCTGAACCCCCAGCTCGCGATCATGATGAGCGGCATCGCGACCATCTGCGTTCCTGCTCATCGTGCAGGGCAAGGTGCCCAGCTACCTCGGCACCTCGCGCCTCGTTCGTCGGCGGCGTCGCCGCGATCCGCGCGCAGCGGCGGCAACTCCGCCGACGGTCACCGGCGCGATCCTGCGTCGCCGGCCTGGTGCTGGCTGCTGGTCGGCGTGCTGATCCACTTCCTCGGCTCCGGCGGTGCTGCACAAGGTGCTGCCGCCGGTCGTCACCGGCGCCGTCGTGATGCTGATCGGGTTCAACCTGGCACCGGTGGTGGCCGGCATCTACTGGCCGCAGGACCAGTGGGTCGCCCTGCTGACCATGATCTTCACGATCGTCGCGGCCGTGGCGCTTCCGCGGCTTCATCGGCCGGATCGCGATCTTCCTCGCCCTGATCTTCGGCTATCGCGCTGTCCTGGCTGTTCGACAAGACCGTTCGGCAAGATCACCTCCTACGACGCCGGCGCGGGCCAGAGGCGACCGAGCACCTGCGCTGGGTCAACTGCGGCCGGCGTGGACGCCGCCTCCTGGTTCGGCTTCCCGCCGCAGACGACGTCCGTGGCGGACGGCAAGGAGGTCGTCGGCTGGCACGCCCCGACCTTCACCGTGACCGCCGATCCTGCTGGTGCTGCCCGGCCGTGATCGCGCTGATCGCCGAGAACACCGGCCACGTCAAGGCGGTCGCCGAGATGACCGGCGCACGACCTCGACCCGCGTCATGGGCAGGGCGATCGCGGCCGACGGCTTCGGCACCGATGCTCGCCTCCTCGGTCGGCGGCTCGCCCACCACCACCTACGCCGAGAACATCGGCGTCATGGCCGCCACCCGGGTCTACTCGACGGCGGCCTACTACGTGGCCGCGGTCGTCGCGATCCTGTTCGGCCTCTCGCCCGAAGTTCGGCGCCCTCGTCGCGGCCACCCCGGGCGGCGTGCTCGGCGGGATCACGGTGGTGCTCTACGGCATGATCGGCCTGCTCGGCGCCAAGATCTGGAAGGAGAACGAGGTCGACTTCGCCAACCCGATCAACCTGGTCCCGGTCGCGGCGGGCATCATCATCGGCATCGGCAACGTCAAGCTGGACATCACCGACGACTTCTCAGCTGGAGGGCATCGCGCTGGGCACCATCGTCGCCATCGCCGGCTACCACCTGGCCCGGCGATCGCCCCGCTGAGCTGCGGAGCGGAGCCGAGGCACCGTCGATCGCCGGGGCGATCAGCGTCTACGGCGACAGCGAGGGTCGACGACCTCTACCGGAGGGACTACCCCGGCACCGCACCGGCCATCAGGACTGACCCCGAGCACGACAGCGCGCTGACGCGCGGCCGACCCGGACCGGCTGCCCGTCCGGGCGGCCCCGACCCGTCACTCGGCCGGGGCGGTCCCTGCCCAGGCCGAGTTCGCCGACGACAGGCAGGATCGGACGGTGAAGCCCCACCGTTCGTGCTACCACGCACCGACGCAGCGTCGACGAGGCGGTCGCCGTGCTGGCCGAGGTCGGCCACGACGGCAAGGTGCTCGCCGGCGGGCAGAGCCTGATCCCGATGCTGAACATGCGCCTGGCCTCGCCCGGGTCACCTCGTCGACATCAACCGGCGTCGCCGGGCTGGACGCCGTGCAGGTCACCGCCGCCGGGGTGCGGGTGGTGCGCTGGTGCGGCACGCCGGGCTGGAGCGCGACGACGCAGGCCTGCGGCGGCGCTCCCGTTGCTGCGCCAGGCGCTGCGCACACGTCGCCCACCCGGCGATCCGCAACCGCGGCACCACCGTGGGCTCGATCGCGCACGCCGACCCGACCGGCGAGATGCCGGCGGTGCTGGTGCTGACCGGCGGCTGTGGTCGAGGCGGCGGGCCGCGCGGTCGCCGCGAGATCGCCGGCGCACGGACTTCTTCCTCGGCGCCGCTGGAGTACTACCCTGGCCGCAGGACGAGCTGGTCGACGGCCGTGCGCTTCGCGCCGCTTCGCCGCCGGGCACCGCGGACGGCCTTCGACGGAGATCGGCCCGGCGGCACGGCGACTACGCGCTGGCGGGGGTGGCCGTCGCGGTCGAGGTCGCCGACGGCGTGGTGCACCGCCGCCCGGGCAGCGTTCGTGTCGGTCACCCCGGAGCCCGCCGTCCTGGACCTCATCGAGGCGCTCGCCGGGTCAGCCGGCCGACGGCGCCGACTGGGTCGCGGCGCGGCCGCGCGCGTCCGGCACGGGTCGACCCCGACGGCGACATCCACGCCACGCCGACTACCGGCGGATGCTGGCCGGCGTGCTGACCCGAGCGGGCTCTCGCTGCGCGCGGCCTCCCACGCCGTCCACGGCCACGACCGCCAGGAGGCGAGCATGACGATCGAGCCCCAGCACCGGCGAGCGGCTGCACGACATCCGGCTGCGGGTCAACGGTGTCGTGCGGATCGGCGCAGGTGCCGGCGCGGCGGTTGCTGTCCGACTTCCTGCGCCACGACCTGGGCCTGACCGGCACCCACGTCGGCTGCGAGCACGGCGTGTGCGGGGCCTGCACGGTGCTGCGTCGACGGCCGAGCCGATGCGCTCGTGCCTGATGTTCGCGGTCAGCGCCCAGGCCCACGAGATCACCACGGTCGAGGGCCTGCGCGCCCGACCGACCGGCCGAGGCGACTCGAGCCCGGTGCAGCAGGCGTTCGTCGAGTGCCACGGGCTGCAGTGCGGGTTCTGCACCCCGGGCTTCCTCACGACGATCACGGCCTACCTCGAGGAGCAACCCCGACCCCACGCCCGAGGAGGCCCGGGAGGCGATCTCGGGCAACCTGTGCCGCTGCACCGGCTACCAGAACATCGTCGAGGCGGTCGGTCGCGCCGCCGAGATCCTGCGGGAGCGGGGCAGTCAGTGAGCACCCGGCAGTTCGGTGCACCCGGTGCAGCGCCGCGAGGACCCCCGGCTGCTCACCGGCAACGGCCGCTACCTCGACGACCTCGGCCACGGCGCGCTGGCCGCGGCGTTCGTGCGCAGCCCGCACGCCCACGCCCGGATCGTCGACATCGACGTCGACGACGCGGTGGACGTCGACGGCGTCGATGGCCGTCTACACCTAGGAGGACCTGCCCGGCCGGGTCGCCGAGCCGCTGCCGCTGCTGATCCCGCACCCGGCGCTGACCCACGCCGACGCACCGGCTACGCCCTGGCCAAGGACGAGGTCAACCACGTCGGCGAGGCCGTCGTCATGGTCGTCGCCCGCGACCGCTACGTCGCCGAGGACGCCGTGCGCGCGCATCGAGGTCACCTACGAGCAGCTGCCGGTCGGTCGTCGGGATCGAAACGCGCGCTCGGGCCGCCGCACCTGGTGCACGACGACGTGCCCGGCAACGTCGCGCCCACCTGCTCCAGGAGGTCGGCGACGCTCGAGGCCGCGCATCGCCGCCGCTCCGCAACCGGCTCGAGCCTCGACCTGGCACATCGAGCGCAGCGCGTCGATGCCGATGGAGGGCAAGGGCGTCTCGCCCAGTGGGACCTCGACGAGGGCTCGCTGCGCCTCTACTCCTCCACCCAGACCACCACCGGCGTGCGTGCCGCGGTCGCCGCCAAGCTCGGGCATGCCGCTGGCCAAGGTCGAGTGCATCGCCCCCGACGTCGGCGGCGGCTTCGGCGTCAAGATCATGCACCCGTGGCCCGAGGAGGTGCTGGTGCCGTGGGCCGCGCGCCGCCTGGGCCGCGACGTCAAGTGGACCGAGGACCGCCGCGAGCACTTCATCTCCAGCGCGCACGAGCGCGGCCAGCTGCAGGAGGTGCACGGTCGGCTTCGACGACGAGGGCCGCCTGCTCGCCCTCGACGTGAGGTTCTGGCACGACAACGGCGCCTACACGCCCTACGGCATCATCGTGCCGATCATCACCTCCACCCAGCTGCTCGGGCCCTACAAGCCGGGCGCCTACCGGGTCGAGTTCTGGTCGCTGTACACCAACACCGTGATCGTGACGCCCGTACCGGGGCGCCGGGCGCCCGCAGGGCGTGCTTCGCGATGGAGCGCACGATGGACGCGATCGCGGCGCACCTCGGGCTCGACCGGCCGAGGTGCGCTCGGCGCAACTTCATCCAGCCCGACGAGATGCCCTACGACCACGGGCTGATGTTCCAGGACGGCCGGCCGCTGAAGTACGACTCGGGCGACTTCCCGGCATCGCTGGACAAGCTCAAGGCGCTGGTCGGCTGGGACGACTTCGCGGCGTACCGCGCGCAGGCGCGAGCGCGAGGGGCGCCGGGTCGGGATCGGCATCGGCTGCTACGTCGAGGGCACCGGCGTCGGCCCGTACGAGGGCGGCGCACGTCCAGGTCGAGACCAGCGGGCCGGGTCAACGTCGCCACCGGCCTGACCACGCAGGGCCAGGGCCACCAGACGATCTTCGCCCAGATCGTCGCCGACGAGCTCGGCGTGCCGATCGAGGACGTGCACGTCACCACCGGCGACACCCGCCGGATGGCCGTACGCCGTGGGCACGTTCGCCTCGCGCGGCGCGGTGATGTCGGGCAACGCGGTGGCGCTGGCGGCCCGGGTGGTGCGCGCCAAGGCGCTGCGGATCGCCGCCGACGCGCTGGAGGTGTCGACCCGACGACCTCGAGATCGTCGACGGCGTCGTGCTCGGTCAAGGGCGCGCCGCGGCACGTCGATCGCCCTCTCGGCACGTTGCGGTGCTGTCGAACCCGCTGCGCTACGCGTTCGACGAGTCGGCCGCGGCGGCAACCCAGTTCGCCGGCACCGTTCGACCCGGACAAGCCGCCGGTCGCCGACGACGACGAGCCGGGCCTCGA
Source organism: uncultured Actinomycetota bacterium (assembly GCA_963710915.1). Taxonomy (GTDB): domain Bacteria; phylum Actinomycetota; class Actinomycetes; order Actinomycetales; family Kineosporiaceae; genus JADJPO01. The sequence continues at coordinate 495,617 of CAVQCD010000005.1, forward strand.
GGGCAGGGACTTCTACTCCCCCACCCAGGCCACCTTCGCCAACGGCATGCACGCGGCGATCGTGGAGACCGACCCGGTCACCGCCGAGATCCGCATCCTGCGCTACTGCGTGGTCCACGACTGCGGCCGTCATGGTCAACCCGATGATCGTCGAGGGCCAGGTGCACGGCGGGGTGGCCCAGGGCGTCGGCGGTGCGCTGTACGAGCGGATGGCCTACGACGAGTCCGGCCAGCTGCTCAACGCGTCGTTCATGGACTTCCTCGATGCCCTACGCCTCCGAGATCCCACACGTCGAGATCGACCACCTCGAGACGCCGTCGCCCGCTGAACCCGTTCGGCGTCAAGGGCGCCGGCGAGGCCGGCATGCATCCCGGTGTCCGCGGTCATCGCCTCCGCCATCGAGGACGCCGAGGGGTTCCCCATCACGCGCGATGCCGATCTCGCCCGAACGAGCTGTGGGACCTGCGCCACCGCCAGCAGCCGGGCAGATCCCGACCGTCGACCGCACCCCGAGTCCCCCCGCAGGAAGGAGCGCGATGAAGATCACCGGCATCTCCGACCCTCGAGTGCCCCGTCCGACAAGGTCTGGGCGGCGTCCACGACCCCGCCGTGCTGGCCCGCTACCTGCCCGGCTGCGAGTCGCTGGCCGTGGTCGGCGAGGACCACTACGCGATGACCGTCACCGCCGGGGTCGCTGCCATCAAGGGCACCTACGCCGGCGAGGTGTCGCTGCTCGACAAGGTACGCCGCCGAGCTCGCCTGCACCATGCGGGCCTCCGGGTGCCGGGGCGCCGGGCACGGTCGAGCGCCGACGTCAAGGTGCGGCTGCTGCCCTCGGCCGGCGGCGGCACCGACCTGTCCTACGACGCCGACGCCGTCGGTGGGCGGGACCATCGGCGGGGTCGGCCAGCGGATGCTCGACCGGGGTCGCCAAGAAGATGGCCGGCCAGTTCTTCACCGCGGTGGACGCCGACATCGCCTCGGCGCTGCCGTCGCCGGGCCGCCGCAACCTGCCGTGGCCGGCGGTGGCGTGACCGCAGGCGGCCCCGGCGCCGGCGGGGTTACCCCGGTGATCGGCGCTGGTGCCGACCCCGCGAACGCCCAGGCCAGGCTGCCGCACCTGGACAGCGCGGCACGGGCATCGCACTCGGGGCATGGGTCTGGCCGGTGGCCTGGTTCGCCGCTGGCTCGGTCGGTGGCCTGCTGGCCTTGGCCGGAGGCCGTCGGCGCCCGGATCGCGCGGCGGCGCTGATGCGCGCCTTCACCGCCGCCGCCGTCCAGCTCGCCCCGGTGCCGGGGCCGCTGACCGCCGAGTCGGTCGCGGCCAACCTCGACACGCTGCGTCGAGTTCACCCGGCGCTGCGTCGTGGCCACCGGCGCCGAGCTGGTCGTGCTGCCCGAGTCGGCCACCACCGGGTTCACCCCCGGCTGCACGCCCGAGGAGCTGTGGGACCTGGTCTCGGAGCTGCCCGGCCCGATCACCGAGCCCGCTGCAGCGAGGTGGCGGCCGAGCTCGGCGTCCACCTGTGCGTCGGCACCTACGAGCGCGGGCCCGGAGCGCGGGATCGTCTACAACGCCGCGGTGCTGATCGAGCCGGACGGCGCAGGTGCTCGGGGTCTACCGCAAGACCCACCCGTTCTGCCGGGAGAGCGGTCTGCGGCCGGCGGCTGGGTCGACCCCCGGCGACGACGGTCATGCGTGGTGGACACCGAGCTCGGCCGGATCGGCATGATCATCTGCTTCGACGGCGACTACCCCGAGCTGTCCCGGATCCAGGCGCGTGCTGGGGGCGGAGGTGATCTGCCGGCCGTCGGCGCTGCTGCGCTCGGCCGACATCTGGGAGCTCACCTCCCGGGCGCGCGCCTACGACAACCACGTGTTCGTGATCGGGGCCAACGCCACCGGGATGGACCCGGCCGGGGTGCTCTACTTCGGCAACTCGCACATCGTCACGCCGATCGGCCGAGATCGTGGCCAAGGCCTCCTCGCACGAGTGCTGGGTCTCGGCCCGCCTCGACCCGCGACGACGCGATGGCCGTCGCTGACCCCCGGGTCGAGCGTGCCGCAGTCCTTCGACCACCTGCGCGACCGCAACCTCGACCTGATCCGCCGCTACCTGCCGGAGCTCTCCCGCCCGGCTGACCCGGCAGTCGTGGCGGGTTGATACACGCAGACGGTGCAGAACTCACCACTACTCGGGGGACTGCGGCCGGCGGAGGGGGGTGAGCAGGTCGCGCAGGCCGTTGTGGTGGATCTCGTGCATCAGTGCCAGCAGCCGCCCCAGGTCACCCTCGGGGAAGCCGTGCTGGGCGAACCAGCCCAGGTAGGGCCCCGGCAGGTCGGCCAGCAGCACCCCCTTGTACTTGCCGAACGGCATGTGCCAGGTGACCAGCGTCCTCAGATCCTCCGGCTCCATCCCGTGCCCCTTCCCGCCCCGAGCTCTGCCGAGTGGTCGATTTCGCCCCGTTTCGCGATCGTGAACGGGGCGGAATCGACCACTCGACGCGATCATGTTTGCGTATAGAGCCTGTCGGGGGCAGGTGTTGGCAGGTGTTGCCAAGGCGGGCGGGGAGTCCAGCAGGTTGAATCGAGCGCATGACGCACGCGCACCGGCCGACGGATCCGGATCGGGATCGACACCGGGGGCACGTTCACCGACGTGGTGGCGCTTCGACGAGGACACCGGCGAGCTGGTCGACCACCAAGACCCCGTCCACCCCGGCCAACCCCGCCGACGGGTTCATCGCCGGCGTCGACAAGGTCGCTCGGCCTGCTCGGGGCCACCGGCGACGACATCACCGCGGTCAGCCACGGCACCACCGTGGCCACCAACCAGCTGCTCGAGGGCAAGGTCGACCGGCTCGGGTTCATCACCACCGAGGGCTACGAGTTCATGCTCGAGATCGCCCGCCAGGCCGTGCCCGACGGCTACGGCAACTCCTACTTCTGGGTCAAGCCGCCGCGGATCGTCCCGCCGACCTGGTACGCACCGTCGGCGGCCGGCTCGACTCCGACCGGGCCGCGAGGTGCGCCCGTTCGACGAGCGACGGCGCCGTCGGCCGCCGCCCGCTGGTTCCGCGACCGCGGCATCACCACGCATCGGCGTCTGCTTCCTGCACTCCTACGCCAACGACGCGCACGAGCAGGCGATGCGCGAGGTGCTGCGCCGCGAGCACCCGGACGCGGTGGTGTCGATCTCCAGCGAGGTGCTGCGCGAGTACCGCGAGTACGAGCGGTCGATGACCACCCTGGTCGACGCCGCGGTCAAGCCGAACGTCCGCCGCTACGTCGCCAACATCGCCGACCGGCTGCGACGGCGTTCACCGGCGGCCGGCCGATCCCGTTCTACGTGATGAAGTCCAACGGCGGGGTGCTGTCGGCCGACGAGGTGGTGCACCAGCCGATCACCACGGTGCTCTCCGGCCCGGCCGCCGGCGCGCTCGGCGCCGCGCTGATCGCCCGGCGGGCCGGCTTCGACAAGGTGCTCACCTGCGACGGCGGCGGCACCTCGACCGACGTCTCGGTGGTGCTCGACGGCGAGCCGACGCTGACCACCGAGGGCACCGTCGGCGCGTACCCGAGCAAGATCCCGATGATCGACGTGGTCACGGTCGGCGCCGGCGGCGGCTCGATCGCCTGGATCTCCCCGGAGGGCACGCTCAAGGTCGGGCCCGCAGCTCGGCCGGCGCCGACCCGGGGCCGCTCTGCTACGGCAAGGGCGGCACCGAGCCGACCATCACCGACGCCCACGTGGTGCTCGGCCGGATCCCGCCGCACCTGCTCGGCGGGCGAGATCCCGCTCGACGTCGAGGCCGCCCGGCGCCGGCATCGGCGCGCTGGCCGAGCGGCTGGGCCTCGACGAGGAGCGCTGCGCCACCGGCATTCTCGAGATCTCGGCGTGGAACCAGGCCAACGCGCTGCGCCAGGTCTCGGTCAAGCGCGGCCTCGACGTGCGCGACTTCACGCTGACCACGTTCGGCGGCTCCGGGTCGCTGCTGGCCTGCCGGCTGGTCGACATCCTCGACCTCGCCGGCGTGCGTCGTGCCGCAGAACCCGGGCAACGTGTCGGCGCTTCGGCCTGCTCACCGTCGACGTGAAGAACGACTACGTGCAGACCCGCGGTCGCCAGGCACGCCGACGCTCGACCTCGCCGCACGTGCGAGACGGATCTTCGACGAGCTCACCGGCCGGGCCGCCGCCGCCCTCGACACCGAGGGCTTCGCCGCGCGAGCAGCACCGGTACGCGCGCACCGCCGACCTGCGCTACTTCGGCCAGGCCTTCGAGGTGCGGGTGCCGGCTGGCCGACGGCCGGCTCGACGCCGCGCTCGCCGACGCCGTGGTCGCCGCGCGTTCCACGACGAGCACCACGCAGCTCTACGGCTACGACTTCCGCGACGACCCGCGCCAGCAGGTCGAGTGGGTGAACCTGCGCGTCACCGGGATCGGCCCGATCACCCGGCCCCGAGCTGCGCGACGCTGACCGCCGACCCGGCGACCGGTGACCTGACCGCCCGGGCGCGCACCGCCGTCCGCGCCGGTCTGCTTCGAGGCCGAGGCCGGGTACGTCGACCACCGACGTCTACGGCCGGCCCGACCTGCGCGCCGGCGACGCTTCTGACCGGCCCGGCGATCGTCGAGGAGTTCGGCTCGACCGTGCCGGTGCACCCGGGCTTCACCGTGCGCGGTCGACGCGCTTCGGCAACCTCGTCGTCACCAGGGAGGCCCAGTGAACAGCGCAGGCCTGCCCACGGCCTACGAGCACGGCAGACCGGCTCACGCCCGAGGGCAGCACGGTCGACCCGATCCTGGTCGAGATCGTGCAGGGCACCCTGGCCAGCGTCGAGATGGAGGTCGAGACCGCGATCGGGCGCACCGTCGCGCTCGCCGATGATCCGCGACGCGCACGACTTCCGCGCCGGCATCCACGACCGCCAGCTGCGCAAGCTGACCGGGCGCTCGTACTCGCGCTCTGGTGCACCCGGTCGTCCGCGACTTCCCGCTGGACGACGATGCGCGAGGGCGACGTCTTCTTCCACAACGACGTCTACGAGTCCGAGGGCGGCATCGGCCACCTGCCCGACCTGTGCGTCACCGTGCCGGTCTTCCACGACGCGGCGAGGTGTCGCGTTCGTGCAGGCCTTCGGCCACCACGACGACATCGGCGGCGCCGTGCCCGGGCTCGATGCCGAGCGACGCGCACCACGCGTGTTCGAGGAGGGCCTGATGGTGCCCCCGATCAAGCTGTGGGACGCCGGGGTGCCCAACGAGGCGGCGCTGAGGATCATGACCCGCAACTCGCCGGATGCCCGACTCGCCTGGCCGCCGACCTCGACGCCGAGTGCTCGGCCTGCCTGATGGGCGCCCGGCGGCTCGCCGAGCTGTTCGCCCGCTACGGCCGCGACGCCGTCGAGGCCGCGTTCGACGCGATCCTCGACGCGACCACCGAGACCTACCGGCGCGAGATCCTCGGCAAGATCCCGGACGGCACCTACGTCTGGGAGGACTACGCCGAGCACGACGGCGTCGACGAGCCGCAGCTGCACACCCAGCGGATCACGCTGACCAAGCCGTCGACCGGCGGCCCCGGCCCCGGCGACGGCGGCCCGAAGCTGATCATCGACTTCACCGGCACCGGCGCCGCAGGCCAAGGGCCCGATCAACCACTGCGGCGACTACGCCGACGGCAACTTCCTAGCAAGTGGCTCGCGCCGATCCTGCGCAACCTGGCCGACACCCCGGAGCGGATGGCCGAGCTCGACGTCAACGAGGGCGTCGTGCCGCTGCATCGAGATGCGCTTCCCGGAGAAGGGCACGCTGCTCACGCCGATCTTCCCGGCGCCGACGAACGCCCGCACCTTCGTCATCCTGCGGCTGCTCGGCGTGCTGGCCGGGGTGGTGGCCAAGGCGGTCGACGGCCAGATGCCGGCCGACCAGGAGACCATCCGCTACACCGGCGTCTACGGGCACGGACCTCGACGGCAACGACTACCTGATGCGCGAGGTGCTCGGCGGCGGCTCGGGCGGCCGCTACTACGCCGACGGCGAGGACACCATCCACGTGGTGCCGGACTCACGCAACCTGCCGACCGAGTTCACCGAGTCGCGATTCCCGTTCCTGGTCGAGCGGCTCGGCCTGGCCGTCGACTCCGGCGGCGCCGGGTCGGTACCGCGGCGGGCTGGGCTACGAGAAGCACATCCGGATGCTGCGCGACGCCCACTTCATGTCGATCGCCGACCGCTCGATCCTGGCCTGCTGGGGCGTCAAGGGCGGCAAGGCCGGCCGGCCGTTCCAGGTCACCATCGACCTCGGCGGACCCGACGAGCGCGAGGTCGACGCCCTCGCCGACGCCGAGCCGGTGCGCGCCGGGCAGGTGATCCGGATCCGGACGACGGGCGGCGGCGGCTGGGGCGACCCGCTGGAGCGGCCCTACGCCGAGGTCGAGCGCGACGTGCGTTGGGGCAAGGTCTCGTTCCAGGGCGCGCGCGCTCGACTACGGGGTCGTGGCTGCCGGGACCATCGATGATCCGGTGATCGATATCGCGGCGTCCGATGCCCTGCGGGCCTCGATCGCGAGCCGAGCGCCCGGCGTCCGAGCCGTTCTTCGATCGCGGCCCCGGGTACGCCCGCCTCTCGGGAGGAGCCACGTCCGCGGACTGCGACTGGCTCTGACCCCGGGGTCAGCCGGCCTGCGGCGCGGTCACGAGGGATGCCACGCCCCGCAGGTAGCTCTCGGCGTCGACATCGCCGATCAGCAGGAGCTGGACGACGTAGCCGAGCAGCAGCGAGTGCAGCACCGCGGCGACCAGGCTCGGGTCGGCATCCGGCGGCAGCGTCCCGGCGTTACGCGAGCGGCGGGCCGCCTCCGCGAAGTACTCCCGGAGGCGCACCTGGGCACCCTTGACGGTCACCATCAGCTGCTCGTCGCGCAACGCCTCGGCCCAGGCCTGCAGGGCGATCCGGCGCAGGTCCAGCGGGGTCCCCTCGGTGGCGAACCGCTCCGTGGCCAGCACCAGATGGCGCAGCACCTCCAACGGGGTGGGCGCCGCCTCGCGCTCCAGCAGCTCGGCCAGGGCGGCTCCACCGGCCCCCATGGCGCGTGAACTGATCTCGCGGACGAGGTCGTCCTTGCTGCGGAAGTAGCGGTAGACGGCTCCTGCAGAGAGCCCCGAGACGGCGATGACGTCAGCCATCGTCGTCGCATGGAACCCGTTGGCGCCGAAGGTCTCGGTGGCGGCTCGGATGATCTGCTCGCGGCGGGCAGTGAGGTGTTCCTCGGAGACCCTGGGCATGAGCCAGTATAAAACGAACAACCGTTCTTGACGGGAGCCCGGGGCTGGAGCATTCTAAAACGAATGACCGTTCACTTAAGGAGAGGCCATGTCCGACGATTCGCTCGCCTCGGGCCATCCGACCCGGACTGTCGGGACGCACGACGTCGAACCCGCCACCACAGCCTCCCCGTGGGGCCTTGCGGCCGCGCTCGCCGTGCTGCTGAGCGCTGTCCTGACCGTGTTGCTCGTGGCCTTCGCCTGGCCCGCGACGCGGTCGAGTCTGCATGACATCCCGCTCGCGGTCGCCGGTCCAGCTCCTGCGGTGGCCCAGGTCAGTGCGATGCTGGAGCAGCGCCGTCCGGGGGCCTTCGACATCCGGGCGGTACCGGACGAGACCGCCGCGCTGACCGCCATCCGCGGCCGCGAGGTCTACGGCGCGATCGTGCTGGGCAACCCGGCGCCGACCGTACTGATGGCGTCCGCGGCGAGTCCGGCCGTCGCCCAGGGGCTGGCCCAACTCGCGCAGGCGCTGGGGACTGAGCAACCATCCGCCGCCGGGCCGACCGTCCGTGACGTCGTCGCGCTGCCGGCGGAGGACCCGAGGGGTGCCGGGCTGGCCGCCGGGGCCTTCCCTCTCGTGATCGGAGGCATCGCCACTGCCGCCCTGCTCACGCTCCGCCTGCGCGGCAGTTCGCGGCGGCTGGCCGCAGCCTGCGGCGTCTGGGTGCTGGGCGCTCTGGCCATGACCGGCGTGCTGCACGGCTGGCTCGGGGCCCTGGCCGGGTCCTTCTGGGCCAACGCCGGTGTCGTCGCGCTCTCGCTGGCAGCGACCTCGCTCACCCTGCTCGGGCTGGAGTGGCTGCTGGGCCTGCCGGGCCTGGGCCTCGGCGCCGCGGTGATGCTGCTACTCGGCAACCCGCTGTCCGGCCTGACCAGCGCGCCCGAGATGCTCCCGCAGGGCTGGGGTGCACTCGGGCAACTCCTCCCACCCGGTGCCAGTGGGTCGCTGCTGCGCTCGGTGGCCTTCTTCGACGGCGCCGGTGCGGGCAGGCCGCTGACCGTGCTGCTCGCCTGGTTGGCCGTGGGGGCGGTACTGGCGACGGCGGGCACCGTGCGTACCCGTCGCATCGCAGCCCAGGCGTGAGGTCGCAGCCCTGGCCGTCCGGCGGGCGCGCCTGCCAGCATGGCGACCGTGATGCCCGACGAACAGCTGTCCGAGGCGATCGAACGGCTGACTGCGCGCCTGGCACACGTCCCGCGACCCACGAGCCTCGACGGCTGTGATCACTGCATGTCGGCGGCGGACCTGGCCCAGCTGAGCGGGCCGACACCGCTGGCTGCGCTGTCGACCGACCTCCTTGGCCGGTTCGCCTTCAACGTCGCCACCCGAACCGTCGCCCGACCCGAGGACCTTGTGCACTACCTGCCGCGGATCCTTCCGGACGTCGTCCTGAGGGCCATCACGATCGTCGACCTGCGGCAGGTGTGCGCGACAGTCGCCGTCATCGACGGGTCCGAGCGCGCCGCCGTCACAGGGTTCCTGGACGACGTCTGGGCGGCGATGATGCGGCAGTACCCGGCGGGGCCACGGATCGACGAGCTGCTGGCGGCCGCCGGTGTCCTGAACCTCGACCGTGAGCCCTGGCTGGCGCACTGGCTCGATCGGCTCGACCAGGACGCGGCCATGAGGCACCTCGCGAGCCTGCTCTGGACGGACGGAAGGCTTCAGGACGGCCAGTGGCGGCCGGTCACTGATCGCGAGACGGATCGCTGGGACGACGTCAACGCCTGGCTGGCTCGCCCGACCACCCGACAGACCATGCTGCAGGTCGCCGGGCGGGCCACCGACTCCGAGCTGGAACAGACCCTCGAGGACGCCGCGGCCGTCCTCTCCTGGACGTTTCCCACGGAGTGATGGCTCGCCGGCCCTGCTCGGGGCCTGGGTAGAGTCCTCCCATGGCGACCTCAGCTGCGGAGGAACTGCTGGGTGCGGCGAAGTACGTCCGGCTGACCACGTTCCGGCGGGACGGCACCGGGGTCCCGACGCCGGTGTGGGTGGTGCGGGACGGCGACCGGTTGCTGGTCACCACGGGCGCCACCGCCGGCAAGGTCAAGCGGCTCGCACACACGCCGCGAGTGCTCCTCGTTCCCTGTGACGCCCGGGGCCGGGTGGCCGAGGGTGCGGTGGAGCACGAGGCGTCGGCGGTGGTGGTGCAGGACGCCGCGCGGCAGAAGCGGCTGAACACGCTGCTGATCGCGAAGTACGGCCTGCTGGCGCGGGTGTTGCTGCTCAGCGGGCGGATGCGCCGCCGCGGGGAGTCGGTCTGCCTGGAGATCTCAGCGGGAGCCTGACCGTGCCGGTCACCCGGAAGGAACCGAGCGCAGTTCACGCACCAACCGGGTCAGCCCGATCACCGTGGTCCCGTCCGGCAGCGGGTAGGGCTCGCCATGGGCATCCGGGTGGACCAGGTAGTTCCTGGCGGCGCCGACGTCTGTGATCGCACGATGAGTCGAGGCGCTCATCGACGGCGCCGAGGAGAGCTTGATCTCGGCGGCGATCACAGGTCGACCGCCCCGCACCAGCACCAGGTCGACCTCTTCTCCACGTGCGCTTCGGTAGTGGTAGGGCTGCAGAGAGTTCCCCGCCGCGTTGACCAGACTCTCCACGGCCAGGCTCTCAAAACTCGGTCCGGCCGCGGGATGGCCGAGGACATCGTTCAGCGACTCGAGCTCCAGCAGCGCATGCAACAGTCCCGTGTCGCGAACGAACACCTTGGGCGTCTTCACCACTCGCTTGCCGGTGTTGACGTGCCAGGGTGCCAACCGGCGAACCAGGGCGAGGTCACAGAGGAGGTCGACATACCGCGCTACAGCCGGGCTGGAGACTCCGAGGCTCTCTGCCAGTCGGCTGGCGTTGAGCAGCCCACCGCTGGTGTGGGCCAGCATCGTCCAGAGCCGGCGCAGGGTCTCGGCGGGAATTCGGGGAGCGAACATCGGCACGTCGCGCTCGAGATACGACCGGATGAGGTCGAGTCGCCAGCGGAGGGAGGCGCCGTCGTCCGACGGGGTGAGGCTGTCGGGGAAACCGCCTCGCAGCCACACGGAGCTCGCGTCGATGCCTGCGTCCGCGGCCTCGTCGAGGTTCACCCCCGACAGGTCCAGATGCGCGATACGACCCGCGAGGCTCTCCGAGGTCAGCTGCAGCAGGTTCAGCGACGCCGAGCCGAGAAGCAGGAACTGACCGGTGCGGAAGCCCGCACGACGGTTGTCGTCGATCACTCCGCGGAGCGTCTCGAAGAGTCCGGGTACCCGATGCACCTCGTCGAGCACCACCAATCGAGGTGCCTGAGCACGCAGAAAGGCATCGGCGTCCTCGAGCCGGCGCTGATCTGCCGGGCGTTCCAGGTCGAGGTACACCGCATCGGGAGCAACGGCGTCGACCAGATCCCGGGCCAAGGTCGTCTTGCCGATCTGTCGTGGGCCGAGGAGAACCACGGCAGCAGAGGAAGTCAGACGTTCTCGCAACAGACCAGCGGCGAGTCGTGCGATCATGCGTGCAAATCTAACACCAGTCGTTAAATTTACACACTCTGGTCCGGCCCGACGGGCAAGGGTTGCCGAGTGAGCGGTGGTGCGCACGTGACAGGGTGCCGAGACGCATGCTCCCTGGCCGTGGCAGGCTCGGTGGCCCGCAGCATCGATCGGCGAGGAAGGGGCGTCCGTGAGCGCAATCGAGGGAGCGCAGGAGCCGGCACCGCACGACGTGCCGGACGGGCAGGCGCCGCTGGCCGGGATCGTCGTCGTGGACCTGTCCCGCGCCCTGGCCGGCCCGCACGCGACGATGGTGCTCGGCGACCTCGGCGCGCGCGTGATCAAGGTCGAGTCGCCCGGCTCGGGCGACGACACCCGGGGCTGGGGGCCGCCCTTCGTCGGCCCGGACGAGGAGATCTCGACCTACTTCCTCTCCGCCAACCGCAACAAGGAGTCGATCACCCTCGACCTCAAGGCGGACGACGGCCGCGAGACGCTCGCCCGGCTGATTGCCCGGGCCGACGTGCTGGTGGAGAACTTCCGCCCCGGGGTGATGGACCGGCTCGGGTTCAGCGTGGCCCGGATGCACGAGCTCAACCCCGCCCTGGTGATCCTGAAGATCAGCGGCTTCGGCGAGGACGGGCCCGAGGGCGGCAGGGCGGGCTACGACCAGATCGCCCAGGGTGAGGCCGGGCTGATGTCACTGACCGGCTCCGGCCCGGACGATCCGCAGCGGGTCGGCGTCCCGATCGCCGATCTGCTCGCCGGGCACAACGGGGCCATCGGCGTGCTCACCGCGCTCTACGAGCGCACCCACACCGGGCGCGGTCGGGTGGTGCGCACCTCACTGCTGGCGAGCGTGGTCGGAGTGCACGCGTTCCAGGGCACCGCCTTCACCGTCGCCGGTCAGGTGCCGCGGGCCCAGGGCAACCACCACCCGGCGGTAGCCCCTTACGGGCTGTTCCACTGCGCGGACGGCGTGCTGCAGATCGCGTGTGGCGCCGAGAGCCTGTGGGTCAAGCTCGCCGGCTGGATCGGCCTCGACCCGGCCGAACCGGGCCTGGCGACCAATGCCGACCGGGTGCGCAACCGGCCGCGGCTGATCGAGCTGATCGACGGCGCACTCGCCGACCGCACGCTGGCCGAGACCCTGGCCGAGCTGGACCGGATCGGCATTCCGGCCGGCGAGGTGCGCACGCTCGACCGGGTCTACACCTGGGAGCAGACCCGCTCCCAGCACCTGGTGGTCGAGGTGGACCATCCGGTGCTGGGTCCGATCGAGCTGCCCGGCTCGCCGCTGCGCTTCGACGACCAACCGTTCTCTGGCGGCCGCGCGGAGCACCAGCCGCCGCCGCTGCTCGGCGAGCACAACGACTCAGTCCGGGCCTGGCTGGATGAGTGACACCTCCGGGTGGTCAGTCTTCGAGCAGCGCGACCAGGGCAGCGTCCCCCTGCCGCAGAGTGCTGGAGTGCGTGAGCACGCGCAGGCACCCGTCCAGCTCGACGTAGACCTCGGGGTCGAGCACCGCGAACCTGGTGTGCGCCTGGGTGCAGGGCCGGGCGGGGCCGAGGGCCGCCAGGGCGGTGCGCACCGCTGCTGCGCGCGCGCCGGTCAGCGTCACCCCGCCGGTGGGCGAGCCGTCACCGTCGTCCGCGCTGGTGTATCGGCAGAGGCGGATCGACTCGCGAACGGCCATCAGCGGCCCGGGCCCGGAGGTCCGTGTTGTGTCGCCGATCAGGGCGATCATGTCCTTCCACTGTTCGCACCCGGCGAGTACGGCGGCCTCAGATCGCGTGCGGCGCAGCGGGGTGCGCTCGACGCTGGTCCAGGACAGGGCCGCGAGCGCCTCCTGCACCGCGGGCAGCGCGTGTTGACACTCGTCCGTCGGCAGGGAGATCACCGTGGGTCTCCCGTCGAGCTCTAGGGTCACCGCGTTGATCGTCGCGTAGGCGCGGCAGGCCATCCCTGGCTGCTCTCTCAAGGGCGGCCGACGGAGCAGGCTTACCAACTCCTCGATCCTCTTACTCGCGCGCTGGTGGACGACGACCAACCACTCGCCGTCCCCGGCCACGCGTTCCAGACGCCGATCGCACCGCAGCACCGCGGTCGGGTGATCGGAGGCGGCCAGTGGCCTCCCGGGGCCGATCCGGAACGGATCACAATCGGTCGCTCCGGTCGCGGCGGTGGCAGGCAGGTCGGCCGCAGACCCCGGCGCCGCCGGCGTGGTCACGACATCGCTGCCGGAGGCGCAGCCGGCGAGCAGCAGCGCGGCCAGCAGCAGACAGGTCCTCGGCACGGGTCCCTCCCCCAACATCCTCAACTGTAGATCGGCACATCGAATGCCCAGCCCAAGCCGTGATGTCACCCGCCGGTGAGCTCCGGGCCCAGCCGCAGGCTGGCCAGGTCGGCGGCCGCTCGGCCCCTCGCCCAGCCCTCGGGGTCGTTGGCCGAGCCGACGGACCTGGTGACCAGGCTCGGGAACAACGCTGCGGTGGCCTCGTCGACGGCGGCCCGGGCAGAGGCGAGCACCGGCAGCAGATCGGACCGACCGGTCTCGGTGGCGACCTGCCGGGTCTGATCCTCGGTGGTCTCCGCCAGGCGCTCGCCGAGGCGATGGGCGTAGGACATCAGGAAGGACCGCCGAAACGATCGGGTGCGGGAGGCGCCGTCGGCGTACCGGCGGGAACCCTGCCGGGTCATCGCGGCCGTCGCCTGGACCAGCAACGAGGTGAACAGCAGCTCGACCGCGTCCAGGTCGGCCGCCCGGCCGATGACGGTGGCGAACCCGAGCGGCTTGCTCCACACCATGCGGCACTGGCTCGCATCGGTGATCGTATGGAGCAGCATGGCCTTGGGTGTCTCGTAGGGATTGTCGATGCCGATCCGTCGGCCTTCTGGGCCGCCGACGGCCGGCCGGGTGGAGTCGAGCAGCGCGCGATCGATCCGGTGGCGCGCCATCATGGCGTGCGCGCCCGCGGTGAACGTCTCCGCCTCGGCGGGGTACGGCGTCGACTCGGCCTTGGCCAGTAGCGCCCGCACCTTCTCCAGGATCCGCTGGTCGACGTCCGGCCGCTCGGTCGCCGGCACATGGGTGGCCTGGCCGGGCACCGGGCCGAGCCGCTCCAGGTCGGGAAGCCGCGCCAGGGCGCCGGCCAGCTCCAGCGCCAGGCGGATGGTGACCGCCCGCGGACGGGCTACGTCGGCGTCCATCCACGTGCGCTCACGCGGCCAGCGCACGGTCGCGTCGAGCGCCGCGAGCTGGTCGTGCCAGCGCGCCGCCACGGTGGTCGGCGCGTAGCGGGCGATTTCGGCCGCGATCGCATCGCGGCCCACGGATTCGAGATCCACACCCTGCAGACGACGCAGCACGCGGACGACGTCCGCCGGCTCCCACCCACGCCGCCACACATCGGTCACCTTGCCCAGGACGATCGCGCCGAGCTCGCGGTCGACCGCGCGTCCCCAGCCGACGGCCTGCGACATCTCGGGATCGGCGAGGTGGCGGACACTGTCCAGGAAGCGGGGGTTGCCGTGTGCCAGGTGACCCAGCGCCTGGCGCACCTGCTCACGTACCTCGGCGGCCACGTCCGGCACGCCGAACAGACCCGACGGGTCGGGCAGGCCGGAGCGGCCTGGCGCCCCCGGCGTCGCACCGAACGATGCCCCGGGGTGGGTGGACCGCCTCCCGGCGGGTGCCCGGGTGCGCGAGTTGGCCTTCATCGCCCGTCGCTGTCGATTCGCCTTTCCCATGACGGCCAACGGTAGCCAGTGCGACCAGACACCTGGGCGGAACATGTTGCGCCTGTGGATAACTCACGTCGAGTCGGCGTCCGGGCCGTTCCTGGATTGCATGATCACGCCGGGTGGGGTCGTAGGGCTCAAGGGGTCCCCGCGGACTCCCGACAATGCAGCGGTGAGCGAATCCGCGTCGCTGGCCGACGCCGCTGATGCTCTGCGCGAGCCCCGCGCCCCGGAACACCGGGCCTGGCCACGGCGTGCCTGGGGTGGCGCCGTGGCCGCCGCCGCGGTGATCCCTGCACTCGGCCCGATCGTGGCCGGCCGCCCGGTGATGCTCTCGATGTCGATGGTGACCGGGCTGGTCACCATCGGCCTGGCCATCGGCTACCGCCTGCGCTGGCTGGGCAAGCTGCTGTGCTTCTTCGCCGTGCTCATCGTGCTCTGCTGGATCTTCATCGGGCTCACCCCGCCCGCCTACCAGGTTGTCGTTGCCGTGCTGACGCTCGTCGGGTTCGGAGTCACGCTGCTGGCACTGACGCCCCCCATCTGCCGTGATCATGCGCGCTAGGTACGGCACGTACCTAGCGCGCATGATCACGGCAGGGGTGGCGGAACGTGGTCGGGCATTGCCCGCTGCCCAAAGTCGGGCTGTCCTCCTGGCAGATGTCGCCAACGCCCCTGCCGCGTGAGGCTGGCTAGGCTCCCCGCACCGGGACGCCGACGGAAAGGGGCCACGGATGCGGGTACTCGTCGCCCTGGGCGGCAACGCGATGACCGGTCCGGACGGCACCGCCACCCCTGCCGCCCAGCGGGCCGCGATCACCTCGGCGATGGGCTCGGTGGCCGATCTGATCGCCGCCGGCCACGACGTGGTGATCACCCATGGCAACGGGCCTCAGGTGGGCAACCTGCTGGTCAAGAACGAACTGGCGGCGCACGTCGTCCCGCCGGTGCCCCTGGACTGGAACGGCGCGCAGACCCAGGGCACCCTCGGCTTCACCATCCTGAACGCGCTGGAACCGGCGCTGGCCGCCCGCGGCAGTGCCCGTCCGGTGGCGGCGATCGTCACCCGCACCCTGGTGGACGGCGCTGACCGCGGCTTCACCCATCCCACCAAACCCGTCGGCCGGTACCTGCCCCACGCTCAGGCAGAACCCCTCATCGCCCACGGCCAGATCTGGCAGGACCGCGGAGAGAAGGGCTGGCGCCGGGTGGTGGCCTCGCCCGAGCCGCTCGAGGTGCTGGACGCCGGCACCGTACGCACGCTGCTGGCCGCCGGATACGCGGTGATCGCCGCTGGAGGTGGGGGCATCCCGGTGGTGCGCGACCCGGACGGGTCCCTGCGCGGGGTCGAGGCCGTGATCGACAAGGACCTGACCGCCGCCGTCCTCGCCCGCGCGCTGAAGCTCGACGTCCTGGTGATCGCCACGGACGTGGAGCAGGCGATGACCGGCTTCGGTACGCCGGCGGCGCGCCCCGTGGGGCGGATCGGCGCGCCGGCCATGCGCGAACTCATCGCCGCCGGGCATTTCGCCGCCGGGTCGATGGGGCCCAAGGTGGAGGCCGCGGTCCGCTTCGTCGAGGCCGGCGGAACCCGCAGCGTGATCACGTCCCTGTCCCGGATCGCCGAGGGCGTCGCCGGCGGCTTCGGAACCTGTATCGAACGACCAGCCGATCCACAACCAGAAGGGTGACCCGCTGTGCCAGAGCCGATCGAAGTCCGCAAGGTCCCGCTGCACACCGTCTCCGACGCCTCCGAGCTGGCCAAGCTCATCGACGACGGCGTGATGGACGCGCGCCGGGTGATCGCCGTCATCGGCAAGACCGAGGGCAACGGCGGCGTCAACGACTACACCCGGATCATCGCGGACCGCGCGTTCCGTGAGGTGCTGATCGCCAAGGGCGCCCCGGAGGAGCAGGTGCGCCAGGTGCCGATCGTGTGGTCCGGCGGCACGGACGGCGTGATCAGCCCACACGCGACGATCTTCGCCACGGTGCCGGCCGACCAGGCGGAACAGACCGACGAGCCGCGGCTCACCGTGGGCTTCGCGATGAGCGAGCACCTGCTGCCCGAGGAGATCGGCTACACGCCGATGATCTCCAAGGTGGCGGCCGCGGTGCGGGTGGCGATGGAGCGGGCCGGCATCACCGACCCGGCCGACGTGCACTACGTGCAGACCAAGACCCCGCTGCTGACCATCCACACCATCCGGGACGCGAAGTCGCGCGGCAAGAGCGTGTGGACCGAGCACACCCACGAGTCGATGGACCTGTCCAACGGCTGCACCGCGCTCGGCATCGCCGTCGCGCTGGGCGAGATCGAGATGCCGACCGACGCCGACGTCATGCACGACCGGTCGCTGTTCTCCTCGGTCGCCTCCTGCTCCTCCGGGGTCGAGCTCGACCAGGCGCAGGTGGTCGTGGTCGGCAACGCGCGCGGCATCGGCGGGCGCTACCGGATCGGCCACGCGGTGATGCAGGACGCGCTGGACGCCGACGGGATCTGGGCGGCGATCAAGGACGCCGGGCTCGACCTGCCCGAGCGGGCGCACTCCAGCGACCTCGGCGGCCGCCTGGTCAACGTCTTCCTCAAGTGCGAGGCCTCTCTCGACGGCCAGGTGCACGGACGCCGCAACGCGATGCTCGACGACTCGGACGTGCACTGGCACCGCCAGATCAAGTCGTGCGTGGGTGGGGTGACCGCCTCCGTGACCGGTGACCCGGCCTGCTTCGTCTCGGTGTCGGCCGCCCATCAGGGCCCGGACGGCGGCGGCCCGGTCGCCGCCATCGTCGACCTCGGCGCCGGCGACCCCACCGGCTACCGCTGGCCGAACTGACCCCGGGGCTCACCCGATGGGCGTCGTCCACAGGGTTACTCACACCTGTGTAATTCCACACCTGTGAGCAAACCCTGTGGACAATCCGTAGCGGCTCACCAGCGCTCTGCTCACGGAGCTCGCCCAAACCAGCGCGAGTGGTCAATTTTGCCCCGTTTCGCGGTCTGAAACGGGGCAAAATTCGACCACTCGCTGCGGGCGTTACCCCGGTCTGGGGTGCGCGGGCGGTGCGGCTGGTGCGGTGAAGGCTCGGGGGTCAGCGCCAGCGGGTGGTCATGCCGAAGCCGACCATCAGCACCGAGAAGCCGATCACCAGGTTCCAGTAGCCGATCGACCCGATCGGGTACGCGAAGTTCGACAGGTAGGTGACGACGAGGTAGGCCAGGCCGAGGAGCAGCAGGCCGACCATCACCGGCACGAACCAGCGTGGATTCGGCTTCGGCGGCGCGGCCTTCGCCGGCGGCGGAGTGAACGGGGTCTGGCGGCGCACCCGGGACTCGGGCATCTCTCGGCTCCTCGCGATCCGGCTGTCGGTGGGCGAGCCGGCGGCCCACCCGTGTCCTAGCCTAAGTCCCGCGGCGGGGGAAGGCCTACGGTCGCGCGCAGCGGAGGTGAACGTGATCGACCCGCACCCGGCGGAGCCCTCAGCTGAGGACCCGGTTGAGGATCCGGTTGAGGACCTGGCCCAGGACCCGGCTGAGGACCTGGCTGAGGACCTGGCGGACGGGCGTCAGCGGCAAACGTCCGCGGCCGCCCCCGGCCGGTGGACCCCGGCGGCGCGCGGCCGGGCGCTCAGCATGGCCGGGGTGCTGGTGCTGGCCGGACTGCTCTTCACCACCAGCGCCCACGAGGCCGACGGCACCTCGTTGCGCACCGACGGCGTGGACACCCAGTCGCTGGTGATCGCGGAACAGGCGCGGGCAACCCGGGCCGAGCAGCGGGTGACGGAGCTGACCCAGGACATCGGCCGGCTCACCGCCTCCGCGGGCACGGGCAACGTCACGGGCAACGGCACGCTGTCCGGGCTGCAGCGCCAGGTCGCGTCCCTCGCCGTCCCGGCCGGGCTGACCGCGATGAGCGGCCCGACCATGGTGGTCAGCCTGGACGACGCCCCGCCGGAACGCTCCCGCGAGGGGTTCCGCCCGGACGAGCTGGTGGTGCACCAGCAGGACATCCAGGCGGTGATGAACGCTCTCTGGGCCGGCGGGGCCGAGGCGATGACCCTGATGGGCAAGCGGGTCACGACGACCACCGCGGTGCGCTGCGTCGGCAACACCGTGCTCGTGCAGGGCACGCTCTACTCCCCGCCCTACGTGGTGGTCGCGATCGGCGACCCGACGGCGCTGACCCGGGCCCTGGACACCTCGCCGGATGTCGCCCTCTACCGCGAGTACGTGCGCCAGGTCGGGCTCGGCTGGAGCGCCGAGGAGGGCGGCACCCAGGTGTTGCCCGCCTACGCCGGCTCCACCCAGCTGCGGCACGCCCGTACCGTGCCAGTGGCACCATGACGGGTGTGGATGACGAGACGCACGCAGCCAACGGTTCCAGGCAGGACGCGCACGGGGTCCGGATCCTGGTCGTGGACAACTACGACAGCTTCGTCTGGACCATCGTCGGCTACCTGGCCCAGCTGGGGGCGACCTGCGACGTCCGCCGCAACGACGCGGTGACCACGGACGACGCGCGCGGCTTCGACGGGGTACTGCTCTCCCCCGGCCCGGGCACGCCGTCCGAGGCCGGGGTCTGTCCGGCGATGGTCGAGCACTGCGCCGAGCAGGCCCAGCCGATGCTCGGGGTGTGCCTCGGGCATCAAGCGCTGGGTGAGGTGTTCGGCGGCACGGTCACCCACGCCCCTGAACTCATGCACGGCAAGACCAGCCCGGTGCACCACCGTGGACAGGGCGTGCTGGAGAGTCTGCCCTCGCCGTTCACCGCCACCCGCTACCACTCGCTCGCCGTCGTGGCCGACACCGTGCCCGACTGCCTCGAGCTCACCGGGTGGACCGACGAGGGCGTGGTGATGGCGCTGCAGCACCGCGAGCTGCCCCTGCACGGGGTGCAGTTCCACCCCGAGTCGGTGCTCACCGAGGGCGGGCACCGACTGCTCGCCAACTGGCTGGCCCTGTGCGGTTCACCGGACGCCGTCGCCCGCTCGCACGGGCTGGCTCCGCTGGTCCGCCGCTGAGGTTCAGGGAGTCGGCGTCGGGGACGGCATGCCCTCTGTCGGTGACGGTTCGGTGGTCGGAGTAGGAGTCGGCTCCACCGCCTGCGGCGAGGCGACCTTCAGGGTGATCGACTGGTTCCCGGCGTCCACCTTGGTGCCCTCGGGCAGGTTCTGGCTGAGCACGGTCCCCTCGGGCTGATCGCTCGGCTCGTCCTCCCGGACCACGCTGATCAGCAGTTTCCTCAGGATCGCGTCGGCCTCGGTGAAGCTCTTGCCGGTCACGTTCGGCACCGCGACCTGGCCGCTGGAGAGCAGCAGCTTGACCGACGAGCCCTTGGCGACGTTGCTGGTCGCCTTGGGCTCGGTGCCGACCACGCGGCCCTTCTCCACCCCGGCCGCATCGACCGTTTCGGTGCTGCCGACCTTGAGACCGGCCTCCTCGATCGCCGTCCTGGCCTGCTCCTGGGTGAAGTTCTTGACCTCGGGCACCTGGGCGTTCGCCGACCCTGACGAGATGGTGAGTGCGACCGACGTGCCCTCGTCCACCCGGACGCCCTGCTGCGGATCCTGGGTCATCACCGTGCCGGCGGGAACGGTGTCGCTGGCCTTCTGGGTCGTGGTGGCCGTCAGCCCGGCGGTGCCCAGGCTGCTGACGGCCTGGGCCTGGGTCAGTCCGGTCACCCGGGGAACGGCCACCTGTTTCGTGCCCGAGCCCAGCAGGGTGTAGGCGAGGTAGGCGACGGCGGCGAACACGGCCACCGCCACCAGGCCCAGCAGCACGTAGCCCATGCTGCGCCCCGTGCTCCGCCCGGTCTCCCTGGTGGCGAACTGGCGGCGGTCGGGGCCGGAGTAGTCGGCGTAGTCCATCGCGGTGGGGCCGGCGACCGGGTACCCGTGCGCGGGCTGCTGCTGCGGCATGGTCGGGCCGGCTGGGCCGGACGGGTACGTCATGGCTCGGGTCGGGTCCTGCGACCGCTCGTAGCCCGAGCGCGGCGCTGCGTCATTCAGCACCGCGGCCGGCGCGATCGGAGGCCGCCCCTGACGCAGGTTGTCCAGATCGGCCCGGAACTCGGCAGCCGACTGGTAGCGGGTCTCGCGGTCCTTGGCCAGCGAGTGCAGGATCACCCGGTCCAGGTCCTCGCTGATCGCCGGATTGAGCGAGCTGGGCAGCGGCGGGGCCTCCCGCACATGCTGATAGGCGACGGCCACCGGGGAGTCGGCGACGAACGGCGGGCGGCCGGTGACCAGTTCGAAGAGCAGGCAGCCGGCCGAGTAGAGGTCGCTGCGCGGGTCGACCGTCTCTCCGCGGGCCTGCTCCGGCGAGAGGTACTGCGCAGTGCCGATCACGGCCTGGGTCTGGGTCATCGTCGCGGAGACGTCCGCCAGGGCCCGGGCGATGCCGAAATCCATCACCTTGACGTCGCCGGCGGGGGTGAGCATCACGTTGGCCGGTTTGATGTCGCGGTGCACGATCCCGGCCCGGTGGCTGTACTCCAGGGCGGAGAGCACCCCGGCGGTCAGGTCGAGGGCCAGCGGCACGTCGATCGGCACGTTGTTGCCGAGCAGCTCGCGCAGGGTACGGCCCTCGATGTACTCCATCACGATGTAGGGCAGCGCGATCAGATTGCCGCTGGCGTCGACCACCTGCTCCTCGCCGGTGTCGTAGACGGCGACGATCGTCGGGTGGTTCAGGGCCGCGGCCGACTGTGCCTCGCGCCGGAACCTGGCCTGGAACACCGGATCCCGGGCCAGGTCCACGCGCAGCAGCTTGATGGCGACCACCCGGCCCAGCCGGGTGTCGCGTCCGATGTGGACCTCCGCCATGCCCCCGCGACCGAGGAGGTCACCGACCTCGTATCGATTGCCCAGCACTCGCGGGTTGTCGCTCACGCGCTCCGCCCCTGTCTCTGCTCACGGACTGCTGCTCTGGTCATGGTGGTCGTCTATCCTCCGAGCCCGTCGACCAACGCGCCGGCCGGCGAGATGGAGACGCTCGCGCTCGGCGTCACGCTCACCGGCGGCGTGGTGCTCGGCGGCGGCGAACTGGTGGTGGCGGTCGGGGACGGAGTCGGCGTCGGAGTCGGGGTCGGAGTGGGTGTCGGCGCGCCCGTTGGCGAGGTCGATGCCGACGCCGACGCACTGGCGCTGGCCGAGGGCGACTTGCTCCGGCTCGGCGACTTGGACGGCGAGCGGCTCCCCGAGGAGCTTGCGCTGCCGCTGACGGACGGCGCGGTGCCGGTTGGCGAGGCCTGCCCCGACTCTCCGCTCAGCGTGGGGATGCGGGTCCTCGCCGATGTCGACCGAGCCCCCGTTGTTCCGGGTGGCGCTCAGCACGATCAGCAGGACGACGACCACCCCGATCAGGCCGAGCATCAGCATGGTGGCCGGGGACATGCCCTTACGGTCCTCCCGACGCCGCGCCGGGGTCGGCCCGAGCGCGTCGCGACGCCGGCCGATCGGCCCGTCGTCCGGGGGGCCGCCCGGATCGCCGAACGCCAGGCCCTGGGGCGCGGTCTGGGTGGAGGCCCACTGCGGCCGCCCGGCCGGGGGCTGCCCCGGCTGGCTGAGGTGAACCGTCGCCGCGACGTCCGAGGCGGCCTCGGCGCCCGCCCCCGCACTGTGCCGGCCACCGTTGCCCCGCATGGTGATGCCGCCGTCCGGACCGAAGGCCGGGGCCTGGGCCTGGTGCAGCCGGGTGTCCGGCGCGCCGCCGATGTCGTCGAGCGCCGTCGGGTCGTGGGCGAGCAGCTTCTCCAGGGCCACCGCGAACGCCTCGGCCGAGCGCACCCGGTGCGCGGGCTCCTTCTCCATCGCCGCCCCGACGGCCCGGATCACCTCGGGCGCGATCGTTCCCGGCAGCGGCGGTGGCTCCTGGCTCAGGTGCGCGGTGGCGACCAGCACCTGGTTGTCGCCCTCGAACGGCCGATGCCCGGCCAGGCACTCGTAGGCCACCACACCGAGCGCGTAGACGTCGGACAACGGGCTCGCGTCCAGACCGCGCGCCAGCTCGGGCGCGAGGTAGTGCGCCGTGCCCATCACCTGACCGGTCATGGTCAGCGGCTCGTGGTCGGTGGGGCGGGCGATCCCGAAGTCGGTGACCTTGATCCGACCCTCCGGGGTCACCATCAGGTTGGCCGGCTTCACGTCGCGGTGGATCACCCCGCGGGAGTGTGCGGCGTGCAGCGCGCGGGCGGCCTGGGCGACCAGGGCCAGGGTGCGCTCGGTGCCGAGTGCGCCGTCCCGGGTCAGGATCGCCGACAGCGCCTCGCCGGGAACCAGTTCCATCACCAGGTAGGCGATCCCGTCCCCCTGCACCGGGGTCGAGGACGGCGAGACGCCGTCCGGCCCGACCGAGGTCTCGCCGTAGTCGAAGACCGCGGCGATGCCGTTGTGCGGCAGCCCGCCGGCGGTTCGTGCCTCCGCCCGGAACCGCTTGCGGAACGCCTCGTCCTCGGCGAGCTCGGCGCGCAGCACCTTGACCGCGACCGATCGGCCCAGCACCTCGTCGGTGCCGCGCCAGACCTCACCCATTCCGCCGACTGCGATCCGTTCACTGAGCCGGTAGCGCCCATCGAGTCGCGTCCCCGCACGCACGCTCATTGGCTGATCACCGCCTCCATGACCTTCTTCGCGATCGGTGCCGCGACTCGTCCGCCCGAGGCGGCATCGCCAAGGGCACCACCGTCCTCCACCACGACCGCGATGGCTACCTGGGGATCCTCCACCGGCGCGAACGCGGTGAACCATGCGTTCGGCGGCCGGCCCTCGCCCTGCTCGGCGGTGCCGGTCTTGCCGGCCACCTCGATCCCGTCGATCCGTGCCCGGGTGCCGGTGCCGCCGGGGCCCACCACGGCCTGCATCATCGTGGTCAGCTTGGCTGCGGTGCCCCGGGAGACGGACCTTCCCAGCTCCTCGGCCGAGGGCCGCGACATCACGGTCAGGTCGGGTGCGAGCACCCGGCTGACCAGCTGCGGCTTCATCAGCACACCGTCGTTGGCGATCGCCGAGGAGACCATGGCGATCTGCAGCGGGCTGACCCGCACCTCGAACTGCCCGATCGAGCTCTGTGCCAGCTGGGACTGGCCCAGACCGGCGGGGAAGACGCTCGGGGTCACGGTGAGCGGAATGCCCAGTTTCTCGCCGAAACCGAACTTGGCCGTCTGCTCCAGCATGGCGGATTCGCCCACGGCCATTCCCACCGACCCGAAGGCGGTGTTGCACGAGATCTTCAAGGCGTCGATGAGGGTGATCTTGCCATTAGGCGAGCAGGCGCCGGAGAAGTCGTTCGGCAGCGTGTACGTCTGCCCCGGGAAGGTGAGCTTCGCCGGGCCGTCGACCTCGGTGTCGGGCTCGTAATCCCCGCTCTCCAGGGCGGCCGCAGCGGTCACCAGCTTGAACACCGAGCCGGGTGGGTAGAGCCGACCCGAGATGGCCCGGTTCTCCAGCGGGCGGCGGTCGTCGTCGAGCAGTTTCGTGTAGGCGTCCTTGACGGCCTTCTGGTCGTGGCCAGCCAGCAGGTTGGGGTCGTAGGCGGGCTTGCTGACCATGGCCAGGATGGCGCCGGTCTTGGGATCGAGCGCGACCACGGCGCCGCGCTGATCCCCGAGGGCGTCCCATGCCGCCTGCTGCACCTTCGGCTGGATGGTCAGCTCGACTGTGGCACCCTGGGCGGCCTTGCCGGTGAGCAGGTCCTGGATCCGGCGGTAGAACAGCTGGTCCGCGGTGCCGGAGAGCAGCGGCCCGGAGGCCGACTCCATGCCGGTCGAGCCGTACACGATCGAGTAGAAGCCGGTCACCGCGCTGTACATCGGGCCGTCGGGGTAGCTGCGCTGATACTTGTACGGGTCGTCCACCTTGGTCGACACAGCGATCTGACGTCCGGCGACGATGAGCGGTTGCCGCTCCCGGCCGAAGTTCTTGTACAGGGTGCGGGCATTGCCCGGGCGGGCGTCCAGCGAGGCGGCGCTCAGGTACTGCACGTAGGTGCTGCTGGCGAACAGCGAGGAGAACAGCAGGATGACGACGGCGGCCAGACGGCGCAGCGGGGTGTTCATGCCGGCACCACCTCGGTCGGGGCGGTCGGCGACAGGGGGGACAAGGGCACCTCGGGGCGCGGACGGCGCGCTGAGTCGGAGATCCGCAGCAGCAGCGCCACGATGATCCAGTTGGACAGCAGCGACGAGCCGCCATAGGCGAGGAACGGCGTCGTCAGCCCGGTCAGCGGGATCACCCGGGTCACCCCGCCGACCACCACGAACACCTGCAGGGCCAGGGAGAACGCCAGGCCTGCCGAGAGCAGCTTGCCGAAGCCGTCCCGGACGCCGATCGCGGTGCGCAGGCCCCGCTCGACCAGCAGCAGGTAGAGCATCAGGACGGCGAACAGCCCGGTCAGTCCGAGCTCCTCGCCGATCGCGGCGACGATGAAGTCGCTCTCGGCGAACGGCACGATGTCGGGGCGGCCCAGGCCCAGGCCGGTGCCGAGCAGACCGCCGCTGGCCATGCCGAACAGGCCCTGCTGCAGCTGGTAGGCCGGCACCGAGGGGTCGAAGGTGTCCAGCCACATGGCGACCCGGGCCTGCACGTGCCCGAACATCGTCCAGGCCAGGAAGGCGCCGCCGACGAACAGCAGCAGGCCGATCACGATCCAGCTGGTGCGCTCGGTGGCCACATAGAGCAGGGCCACGAACAGCCCGAAGAACAGCAGCGAGGTACCCAGGTCACGCTGGAAGACGAGCACGGCCAGGCTGACCAGCCACACCAGGAGCAGCGGGCCGAGGTCGCGGGCCCGGGGCAGCTGCAGGCCGAGCACCTTGCGCCCGACCAGGGACAGCGAGTCGCGGGCGAGCACGAGGTAGCCGGCGAAGAACACGGCGAGGGCGATCTTGGCGATCTCTCCGGGCTGGAACGACATCGGACCCAGCCGGATCCAGATCCTGGCCCCGTTGATCTCGCGGCCGATGAAGGGCATCAGCGGCAGCAGCAACAGGCCGATCGCGCCGGCCATCGCCGTGTAGGTGAACCGGGACAGGCCGCGGTGGTCGCGCAGCAGGAGCAGGACGCCGATCGCGGCGCCGACCCCGACCGTGGTCCAGGTCATCTGGCGCAGCGCCAGCGAGGACCCGACCTCGCGGCCCTCGGCCAGGTCCAGTCGGTGGATCATGACCAGGCCGAGCCCGTTCAACGCCGTGGCGATCGGCAGGATCACCGGGTCGGCGTACGCCGCCCGGAAGCGCAGCACGCCGTGCACGGCGAGCGCCAGCAGACCCATCCCGCCGCCATAGCTGATCATGTCGCCCGGCACCGACCCGTTCTCGGCGATGCCCACCAGGGCGTACGCGCCGAGCCCGATGGCGATGGCGAGCAGGAGCAGAGCCAGCTCGACATTGCGTCGGGTGCGAGGAGTGATCGGGGCGACGACGGCCATCGGCTAGCGCCCGCCAGGGGGTGGCCGGCGGCTCATTGGAGCAGCCCTGCGCAGTCGAGCTCGGGGCTGGCCGAGGGTGTGGGCGTCGGGCTGGGGGTCTCGGTGGGGACGGTCGACACCGACGGGCTGGGCGTCACCGCGGTCGGCGACCCGCTGGCCGCGGCGGCGAGCACCGATGGCTTCGGCGCCGCAGCGCCTGCGCTCGCGGTCGGCGCCGCCGTGGGCGTGGGTGAGGCGGCGGGGGACGGCGTGGGCGAAGGCGTCACGGTGGGAGTAGGGGAGGGCGTGGGGGTGGCGGTGGCAAGGGCTTGGCAGCGCGCCAGCGTGCGGTACTTCTCCACGATCTCCGCGGCCTTGGCCTGGCTGTCCGCGGTCACCCCTTTGGTCAGCTGCGCCTGGGCGTAGTCGGGCAGATCGGCGACCTTGACGTCGTCTGCCACGGTGTCGACCCGGGACAGGGTGAGGGGCCCCAGGTCCTGCGGCAGGCCCTTGAACACGGCCACCGCCCCGTCGGAGTCGCCGACGAAGAGCTGGCTGCTCACCCAGCGCCAGGCGCCGAAGCCACCGCCCAGCAGCAGCAGGACGACGAGGAATGAGCCGCCGATCGCTCGGCGCCGTCCGGAATGGTTCGCCGGGGCCGGATGTGAGTCCTCCTCGTCGCCGTCACCGGCGGCGGCGGTGAGGGCGGCGGCCCGCTCGGCGGCGGAGCCCTGGGCCCCCGGCAGTCCGCGACGCGGCTGGTGCAGCGAGGCGGCACCGACCACGTACGGTGCGATGTCGCCGCGCGCGGCGTCGTCGATCACGTCGGCCACGATGCAGGTCACGTTGTCCGGGGCTCCGGCCCGCAGGGCGAGCTGCACCAGGGACTCGCAGGTCGAGGTCGGGTCGGGCACCTCGGCCAGGGTCTCCTGCAGCGTCTCCAGGCTGACCACGCCGGACAGACCGTCGGAGCAGAGCAGATACCGGTCGCCGATCCGGGCCTCACGCATCGACAGGTCCGGGGTGACGTCGTCCACCACGTCGCTGAGCACCCGCATCAGCACCGAGCGCTGCGGGTGGTGCTCGGCCTCGGTCAGGGTGAGCCGGCCCTCGTCCACCAGGGTCTGCACGAAGGTGTGGTCCTTGGTGATCTGGACCAGGCCGCCCTCGCGCAGCAGGTAGGCACGGGAGTCACCGATGTGGGCCAGGGCGAGTCGGTTCCCGGTGCGCAGCAGGGCGGTGACGGTGGTGCCCATGCCGGCGAGCGCCGGCTCCTCGTCGACCCGCTCGAGCAGCTCCTGGTGCGCGGCCTGGACCGCCTCGGAGAGATGGGCGAGTGCGTCGGCTCCGTGTGACTCGTCGTCCAGCGGGGCGAGCTCGCCGATGGCCAGGGACGACGCGACGTCACCCCCGGCGTGACCGCCCATCCCGTCGGCGACCACCAGCAGGTGGGGCCCTGCGTAGGCCGAGTCCTGGTTGTTGGAACGGACCAGGCCGACGTCGGAACGGGCCGCGTATCGCAGCGCGATCGCCAATCCGGCTACCTCCGCAGCTCGAGGGTGGTGCGGCCGATCCGGAAGCTGCTTCCGGCGGGGACCGCGACGGGCGCGTTCACTCTGTTCCGACCGACGAACGTGCCGTTGGTCGAGCCAAGATCCTCCAACACCCAGACCCCGTCGCGCAGGGACAACTGGGCATGGCGGTTGGAGGAGTAGTCGTCCTCGAGCACCAGAGTGCACTCAGGAGCCCGCCCGATCAGAATCGGGGCCTGCCCGAGGGCGATTGTCGTTCCTTTGAGTGATCCTGCGGTCACGACGAGTTGGCGGGCGCCGGCCGGGGTGCCGTGCGGCGGGGTGCGGGACGGGGCGGGGCCACCGGCGGCGCCGAACGGTGCGCCACCGGCAGGAGCCGGCGTGCGCACCCTGGACCGGGAGAGGCGGGAGCGGGTGGGCGTCTCCTTGCGGCGGACCTGGGTGCCGAAGAGGTCGCGGCGCAGGACGGCGACCACGGTCAGGACCAGGAACCACAGCAGGGCCAGGAAGCCGAGGCGCAACAGGGTGAGGGTGAGCTCGCTCATCGCCGGGCGGTCACCATGGCCCGTGGGTACCGGGGTGGCCCTGAGGGGACACCGACGTCAGGTCGCCGGGGTGGAAGACCATCCGGGTGCGTCCGATGGTGATCACGCTGCCCTCGCGGAGGGTGGCCACCGGCTGCTTGGCGCTGTCCACGAAGGTGCCGTTGGTCGAGCCGAGGTCGATGATCCGGGCCCGGCCGTCGGTGATGTGGATCTCGGCGTGCCGGCGGGACACCCCGGAGTCGTCGAGCATCACGTCGGCGTCGGTGCCACGGCCGATCACGGTGACCGGGCGGGTGATCTCGAACCGCTCGCCGTTGAGGTCCAGGCTCGGTCGGGCTGTGGAGGAGGCCGGCTGAGGCGCGACACCGGGAGCCGGCGGGAGGGGCTGCTGGGACCAGCCGGGCTGGGCGGGCGGCGGCGGCGCTGTGCGGCGTCCGCCGGTCTCGGAGCCGGCCGGGTAGACGGGCGGGTCGGCGACGGGTTCGGGCGGGCCTGCCGCACGCCGGCCTGAGGGGACGTCGCCGCGGGCGGTGCGACTGCGCACCCGGAACAGGCCGGTGTCGAGATCCTCAGACTGCTCGAACGCGACGCTGACCGGGCCGGGCAGGTTGTAGCGCTGCTGGCGGGCGTACTCGGCGACCACGGCCCCCAGTTCGTCGCCGAGCGCCTCTTCCCACTGGCCGAGACGCTGGTGGTCGGCCGGGCCGAGCTCCACCACGAAGGCATTCGGGGCGATGGTGCGGTCGCGGGCGACGATCGCGGCCTTCTCGTCGCACTCGCGGCGCAGGGCGCTTGCGATCTCGACCGGCTGCACCTCGCTGCGGAAGGCCTTCGCGAAGGCACCGTTGACCGCGCGCTCGATGCCCTTCTCGAACCTGTCGAGAACACCCACGGTCACACCTCCTCCCGGTCGTCCCCGCGGTGGGGCCGTGTCGGCTGGCTGCCCCCGATCCGTGCAACGACCAGCGTATCCGCGCCCGCGCCCACCCGCCGAACCCTCAAACATCTGCCCATACTCCGCAGGGCTACGACATTTCGGTCATTCCGAGGCGCTGAGATGTACCCCTGCGGAGCATGAGCACCGTGTGGGGGTGAGCCGGCCGTGGGCAACCCGGTCGGAGCGGGTGGTGGGTGCGTGCTAGCCTTTGCACCGCTCGCGCGAGTGGCGGAATAGGCAGACGCGCACGGTTCAGGTCCGTGTGCCCGAAAGGGCATGGGGGTTCAACTCCCCCCTCGCGCACCAGACGAAGTGGCCCCTGATCTGCGGAAACGCAGCAGGGGCCTTTTCGTCGCCCTCGTCTCTCCCGATCAGTCGACTGCCTCTTCCACGAGCAGGCCGGCCGTTGCTGTGGGCGGGCGCCCTGCGGGTCAGGGCCCGATGACGCCCACCGCACGTCCGCTCTGCTGGACGGGCCGGTTCGGCTAGCCTGCTGATCATGGGGGCAGGGCGCGTTGTCGGTTCCATCCGCCGGCTGCTGAAGATCGCGGGCCGGGGGCTGGCGGTGCTGATCGGGCTCTGGCTGGTGGCAGCCGTCGCCATCGCCGGGTACGGCCTGCACGACTCGGTCGCCGCGGCCGACATCGTCGTCGTTCCGGGGAACACGATCGCCCCCGACGGCACGCCCAGTCCGCGACTTCGGGCTCGACTCGACGCAGCGGTGCAGGTCTACCGCGACCGCTCTGCACCACTGATCATGGTCAGTGGCGGAACTGGGGTCGAGGGCTTCGACGAGGCGGCGTCGATGGCCGCCTACCTTCGGGGGGAAGGTGTTCCCGAGACGGCGATCGTGCAGGACCCGAGGGGAGTGGACACCGCGGCGACCGCGGCGAACACCGCCGCGTACCTGAGGGCACGCGGGCTGCACTCCGCGGTCGTGGCCACCCAGTACTTCCACGTGCCGCGCACCCAACTGCTGCTGCAGCAGAACGACGTGGACGTCGTCGGGCACGTGCACGCCCGCCACTGGGCGCCGCGTGACGCCTACTCCCTGGCCCGAGAGGTCCCTGCGCTCACCCTCGCCGCCCTCACCGGCTGACCCCGACCTCTCCCCGACCTCTCCATGATCACCGTCTCTCATGGGTATGCCCCCAGCCGCTGGGGGGACAACTCATGACGGACGCCGATCATGACGGGGTGGGGGGAGACTGCGGGGATGGCGACGACGCATTTCGTGACCTGCCCGTTGTGCGAGGCCACCTGCGGAATGGCGGTAGACGTCGACGACGAGCGGCGGCGGGCGGTCGCCGTCCGGCCGGACCCGGACGACGTGTTCAGCGCCGGGTTCGCGTGCCCCAAGGGCCTGCTGATCGCGGACCTGCACCACGACCCGGACCGGTTGCGCACGCCGTTGGTGGACGGCGAGCCCGCCACGTGGGAGCACGCCTGGCGCACGGTTCACGAGCGCCTCGGCCGGGTGATCGCGCAGCATGGGCGCGAGCGTCTGGCCGCCTACCTCGGGAATCCGAACGTGCACAACCTCGCCGGCGCGCTGTACGGCGGTGCCGTCGTCCGGGCGATGGGCAGCCGGCAGGTCTTCACCGCCTCGACCTGCGACCAGATGCCCAAGCAGGTGGCGTGTCTGCTGATGTTCGGCGGCGGGCTCACCGTGCCGATCCCGGACGTCGATCGCACCGACCTGCTCGTCGTCCTCGGCGCAGATCCGTTGACCTCCAACGGGTCTCTGATGACCGCGCCCGACATGCCGGGCCGGTTGCGGGCCCTGAGACAGCGCGGCGGACGCCTGGTGGTCATCGACCCGCGGACGTCGCGTACCGCCCGCGCGGCCGACACCCATCTCGCCATCCGGCCCGGCGCCGACGCCCACCTGCTGGCGGCGATCGCCCAGGTCCTGACCTCGGAAGGCCTGGCCGCCGATCCCGGACCCCACGTCACCGGCCTCGAGGCGGTGGCCGCCGCCGTCGCGCCGTTCACGCCCGAGGCGGTGGCCGAGGCCACCGGCCTGGAGCCGGCAGAGATCCGCCGTCTCGCCCACGATCTCGCGGCGGCGCGGTCCGCAGCCGTCTACGGGCGGATCGGCACCTGCACGGTGCGTTTCGGCACGCTCGCCTCGTGGCTGGTCGACGTGGTCAACACCCTGACCGGCAATCTGGACTCCCCCGGCGGCGTGATGTTCCCACTGGCTCCGGCCGGTCAGTCCAACTCCTCACCCACGACGCCGGTCCGCTCGCCCAGGTTCGGCCGGTTCGCCACCCGGGAACGCGGCCTGCCCGAGATCATGGGCGAACTGCCTTCGGCCGCACTCGCCGAGGAGATCCTCGGGGGCCACATCCGGGGCCTGGTCACCATCGCCGGCAACCCGGCCCTGTCCGTGCCCGACGCCGGCCGTCTCGAGCAGGCCCTCGCCGGGCTCGACGTGCTGATCAGCGTGGACCTCTACCGCAACGAGACCACCCGGCACGCGGACGTCGTGCTGCCGGTTCCGGGGCCGCTCGCCCGCACCCACTTCGACACCACGTTCACCCAGCTCGCGATCCGCAACGTAGCGAACCTCAGCGGGCCGGCCCTGGTCGACGACGTGCCGCCGGAGTGGCAGACCCTGTGCCGGCTCGCCGGAATCCTCGCCGGGGCCGGGCCGGACATTGCGCCGGAGGCCGCTGACGAGCTCACCCTGAACGCCCTGCTCGCGGCGCACACCGCGGCAGCTTCGAGCCGGGTGGCCGGGCGGGACCCGGCCGAGCTCACCGCTCTGCTCGGGGAGCGCCGCGGCGAGGAGCGCCTGCTCGATGCGCTGCTCCGGCTGGGCCCCTATGGCGACGGCTTCGGGGCGGACCCGGACGGGCTCACCCTGGATCGGGCCAAGGCGCACCCGCACGGCCTCGACCTGGGACCGCTTCAGCCGCGGCTGCCCGAGGTGCTGCGCACCCCCACCGGCCGGGTGGAGCTGGCGCCCCCGCCGCTCGTCGCCGACCTGGACCGGCTGCGCCGCGACCTCGAGGGCCACGACGCGGCCGGTCTGGTCATGGTCGGACGCCGCCACCTGCGCTCGAACAACTCCTGGGGCCACAACGTGGCCGGCCTGACCGGTGGTTCGAACACGTGCACCCTGCAGATCCACCCGGACGACGCCGCGGCACGCGGCCTGGACGACGCCGGCCGGGCCCGGGTGTCCACGACCGTCGGCAGCGTGGAGGTGACGGTCGAGGTCACTGACCGCATTCGGCCCGGGGTGGTCTCCCTGCCTCACGGCTGGGGGCACGCCGGCACCGGCCAGCAGGTCGCCGAGGCGGCGGGCGGTGTCAACGTCAACCTGCTGACGCCGCCCGAGGTGGACCCGTTGTCGGGCACTGCCGTCCTGAACGGCTACCCGGTGACGGTCACCGCCTGCTGACCATCAGGTCGTGCGATGGGTCAGCGTCAGCCGCGAGCGGGTGGCGACGAAGGCCAACAGCGTGGCCAGCACAGGGATGCCCACCGTGATGGCCAGCAGGTAGGGCCAGCGGACCACGAACTCCCAGCCGTTGGAGTCGGCCGAGGTTGGCGCCGAGGGCATCTGCAACCGGATCAGGGCGTACCCGGCCAGGACGCCGCCGATCGTTCCCAGACAGGTGCCGAGCACGACCACCACTCCCGCCTGAGCGGCGGCGAGCCGGCGGCGCAATCCCGGAGCGGCGCCGACCGCGGCCAGGGTGGCGGCGTCGGCCCGGCTCTCGGCCGCGGCCAGGCCCACCGAGGTGAGCGAGCCGGCGAGGGCCACGACCAGCGCCGCGATCACCAGGGCCAGCAGCCCGGGTCCGAAGTTGCTCTCGTAGCCGCGCTCCACCTGCAGATCGGGTGTGAACTGCAGGTCGAGATCCTCCAGGGTCGCCCGGGCGCGGTCCATCTCCTCCGTGGTGGGCATCCGGCTGGTGGCGGCCACCAGCGTCGTGACCGTCGTCCCACCGAGCGTGGCAGCCACGCTCGGCGGGACGACGATCCCCCCGAATCGCACGGCACCTGTCATGGCGGTGCCCGGAAGCACCACGGTCTTGGCGGTCTCGCCGGACGTGGGATCCAGCACCTCCAGGTGCGCCGTGCCGTCCGGCCAGATCTGCCGGTCGTCGCTCACCAGGACCCGACCCGCGGCGAGTGCGGCCCGCGGCGCCGGTGCCAGAGAGCCGAGCTGGATGGCCAGGGCGTCGCCGGTGCCGTCGACCAGCGTGGAGCCTCCGAGCAGCGTCACGGTCGATGCCGCACACCGCGGGTCGGTGGCCAGCGCCGCCGCTTCGGTCGGCGTCGGCGCCCGATCCTGCGGGGTCGGGCACTCCTTCGACGGCGGCACGCGCGGGTTGAGCATGCTCGGCGACCCCGAGGAGCTCTGCAGGGTCGGCATGACGGCGGCCCGCTCGATCGGCAATGCGCCGCGCAGCGCAGCCTCGACCCGGCCCCACTCCACAGCGGGCCGCCCCGAGCCGTCCCCGGAATACATGCTCACGGTGACCACACCCAGGGCGCTCTGCTGGCCGTAGGCGGCCCGGTCGTGCTCGTCCTGAGCACTGACGTAGAGCACGGCGGCCAGCCCGCCGGCGACGGCGGCCATCACCGCCGCCACCGCCGGCGCGGTCCGGCCGCGCTGCCGGGCGGCGTCGCGCAGCGCCATCCGCAGCGACAGCGGCAACCGACCCGAGGCCCGCGCGGCCAGGGCGACGGCCGCGCCGGTGGTTCCGACCAGGCCGATCTCGCCCAGCCCGATGCCGAGGATCACCGCCACCGTGCGGTGCGTGGCGGCCCCCCACAGGGTGAGCGCGACGCCGGCGACAGCGACGAGGGCGCCCAGCACCGGGATGTGCCGCCGGATGGTCTCGGCCGGACGCCGTCCGGTGAGTGCGGCGACGACGTCCAGGCGGGCTGCCTGTCGGGCGGGGACCAACGCCGC
The DNA here is from genome assembly GCA_963710915.1 of uncultured Actinomycetota bacterium. GTDB lineage: Bacteria > Actinomycetota > Actinomycetes > Actinomycetales > Kineosporiaceae > JADJPO01. The sequence goes on from CAVQCD010000005.1 coordinate 529,516, forward strand.
GGCGAGCGCGGTGAGCGCGCCCACGGCGATCAGGATCGCCAGGTCGAGCGGGCTGATGTCGATGCTCGGGGAGACCAGGTGACCGCTGGAGCGCAGCACGGCCACGGCCAGGGCGCCCAGGCCCGCACCGGCCACAGCTCCGGCCAGCGACGCGGCGACCCCCACCAGGAAGGCGTTGGCCAGGACGATCCGGCGCGCATGGCGCCGCTCCCCGCCGGTGGAGATGACGACGGCGAGCATCCGCTGATTGCGCCGGGCGCCCACGGCGAGGGCCGGGCCGGCCAGCAGGGCGATCTGCAGCAGGGCCAACGCGATCGTCACCGCGATGCCGGCGGCCACCGTGCCGCTGCCCGAGTCCTCCGAGTACTGCTCGCGGTGGGACTCGAACGGCACCTGGTCGGCCGGCGGTGGATCGAGCAGCACCGCGCGGCTGACCACCTCGGCGCCGATGGCGTTGAACCGCAACACGTCCGGCCAGGTCACCGGTGCCGACCCGGCGACGTACCAGGTGGTGGCCGACTCGCCGTTGCTCGCGGCGGCGGGCAGCAGGGTTCCGGGTGGGCCGACGATCCGCAGCTCGCGGGGAGCCGTGGTCGCCCGGACGACGCCGACCACGCTCACCCGGGTTCTGCCCCCGGCGGCGCCCTGAGCCCGGGCCGGCTCGGGCACGTCGATCCAGTCGCCGGGGCGCAGCCCGGTGCTATCGGCCAGCGCGGCGCTGACCACGATCTCTCCGGCGGCGCGGGGTACCCGGCCCGCCGTGGTGGTGTACAGCCCGGCCAGGCCGGGCTCGGCGAGGTCGACCTCCCACCACGACGCCGCGATCGAGCGGTCGGCGATCCGCAACCGCGGGGCGGCGGACCACGACGTCGTGTGCAGGATCCGATCGCCGGTCGGGGTGACGGCGGTGAGCCTGCGCTCGACCTCCGCCATCGACACGGCGGGAGAGTTGAGGGCGGCGGCCGTCCCGTCGTCCACCCCGGACGACTGCTCCCCGTCGGGCGACTGCTCGACCGTCGATCCGGCGGCGCGCACCAATGCCTGCGCACGGGTGCCCAGTTCCACCGCGATCCGGTCCTCGGGCTCCAGGGAGACGGTCCGGTAGAGCACGTCGACGGCGCTCACCGCCAGCACCGGGAGCGCGACCATGATCGCCACGAGGAGGTTGCGGCCCAGATGCCGCACCGCATCCCGCCGGGCGATCCGCAGAGCCGCCCGCCACGACGGTGCCGGGGCGAGCATCACGGCTCCTGCGAGTGGCGGCTGTGCTGCAGCAGGCTCTCCGGCCCGGGAACCGGCCCGGCGGAGTCGACCACCACACCGTCGCGCAGGAACACCACCCGGTCGGCCCAGGCCGCGAACCGCGCCTCGTGCGTCACCAGGAGGCCGGCGGCACCGGCGTCCACCCGGGCGCGCAGCACCCGCATCACCTGTTCGCCGGTCGCCGAGTCCAGCGCGCCGGTGGGCTCGTCGGCCAGCACGATCCGCCGCGGCCCGACCAGTGCCCGGGCGATGGCCACCCGCTGCTGCTGGCCGCCGGACATCTCGTCCGGGAAGCGGTCGGCGACGTCGCGCACCCCGACCTCGCCCAGGGCGGCCCAGGCCTCGCGCCGCGCCTGCCGGGTGGACACCCCGTCGAGCTCACGCGGCAGCATCACGTTCTCGGCGGCGGTCAGCGCCGGCACCAGGTTGAGCTCCTGGAACACGTAGCCGACGCTGCGCCGGCGCAGGGCGGCCCGGGCCTTCTGCGACAGCCCGGACAGGGTCACCCCGTCGAGGACGACGTCGCCGCGGGTGGGGCTGTCCAGCCCGCCGGCCAGGTGCAGCAGGGTCGACTTGCCCGATCCGGACGGGCCCATCACCGCCACCAGCTCGCCCACGGCGAGGTCGAGACTCACGCCGTCGAGCGCCGTCACCTGCACGGCGCCGGTGCCGTGCACCCGGTGCACGTCCCGCAGCGAGAGCAGGGCGGGCCCGCCGGTGGCGGGGCGGGGAGCGGAGGTGGTGTCGAGGGCGGTCATGGGCGCACCTGAGCAGCGGCGGTGACGTCGGCGGCCGGGTCGTGATCAGCCGCGCCGGTCGGGAAGCGCTCGGACGCCGGCAGCGGGCCCAGGCGGGCGAGCCGCTGCTCCACGTGGTCCAGCCAGCGCACCTCGGCCTCCGCGGCGAAGACCAGCGAGTCGAGCACGAGCAGCCAGGCCACATCGGCCCGGTCCGGCGGCTCGGGCACCCGGGCCTTGAGCCGGGTGTACTCCTGCAGCGAGCGCACGCTCTCGGTGCGCTGGCGCTGGACGATCCCCTGCACGTCGACCCCGGGGGTGGTGACCGCGAGGGCGAGCTTGATCGCCAGTTCGTCGCGCGTGGGCTCGCCCCGCTGAACGGGGGCCAGCCACCAGGCGGCAGCCGTCTCCCGCCCGCTCGGGGTCAGCTCGTACAGCACGGTTCCGTCGTCGCGCCGGGCGAGTTCTGCCACCAGCCCGTCCCGCTGGAGGCGGGAGAGCGTGGTGTAGACCTGCCCGATGTTGAGCGGCCAGGCGCCGCCGGTGCGCCGTTCGAACTCGGCGCGCAACTGCGAGCCGTACGCGGGCTGCTCGGTCAGCAGCACCAGCAGTCCCTGGCGGATCGACATGACATCCCCTCCGAGCCGTGTCGTTCGACGACGTCGCTACATACCCGGTATGTGGTCGACGCGAGCGAAGCTATACCCGGTATCCCCTCGGGTCAAGGAGTGCGGGCAAAGCAACCGGCGGGCCGTCCCGTGAGGGACGACCCGCCGGCGTGACGTGCGAGGTCAGATGGGGCGAACGTTCGCGGCCTGCGGGCCCTTCTGGCCCGGGGTGACGTCGAACTCGACGCGCTGGTTCTCCTCGAGGGAGCGGTAGCCGTCGGCCTGGATGGAGGAGAAGTGGACGAAGACGTCGGCAGTGCCGCCGTCCGGCGTGATGAAGCCGAAGCCCTTTTCGCCGTTGAACCACTTCACGATTCCCTGTGTCATTTCTGGTGTTCTCCTTGAACTGCTGTGCCGGTGTGGAGGCACATCCTGTCGGAACCGGTCAGGCGACCGATGCCGGGTTGACGTTTCTCCCACAACGACAAAAGCCCGCGGGAAACAACTCCGCGGGCATTTGGAATGTACGGGAACTGCAACTGCAACCGGGATGACCATAGCACGCTTTCCGGGCCACGCCAGACCACCGCGTGGTGTGGCTCACGCGGTGGGGTCCAGCACCCGTCCGATGAACAGCGGCGTCCGCGCAGCAGGGTCGGCGTTGTCATGGATCACGTACAGGAACGGCCGGTCGGCGACGACGGCGACCGGGTCGGCCGGGGCGCTCGTCGTCCGCATCAGCACCGCCGTGGCCGCGGCCGCCTCGGTGCCCGCCTCGTCCACCGCGATGAACCCCTCGTGGACCACGGCATCGATGGCCAGCCGCTCCTGGGTGGTCATGCCGGAGAAGTCGGCCTGGTCGGTGAACGCCGTGGGCATGCCCATCGCGCCGAGGGTCTGCGCCAGACTCAACTGGCTTCGCGTCGTCCACCGCGGCAACCCGACCTGTACCTGGGCGGGGGTCAGGCCGCCGAGCAGTGCCGTCAGCCATGCGCCGTCCACGGCTGTGGAGACCTCGTCGAACCGGCCCTGGTCGGGCACGACCACGGTCATCGCCAGCCGGCCGTCGGCGTAGGGCAGCGAGACCGCTGCCCAGCCCGGGCCTCGCGCGTACCCCGCGGCCAGCGGCGCCCGCATCAGCTGCGCCTCGACCGTCGAGCCGTCGAGCCGGGTGAACGGCGCGCCCCCGGTGGCGTCCTTGTCGAACGGCTCCTGCCACGGCGCCTTCAGGTAGACCGCGTTCACCAGTGCCAGCCGGGTGTCCGGGGTGATCGTGCCTTGAGCGAGCAGTTCGGGAATCCGGTCCTTGGTCTGCTCAGCGACCCAGGCGTTGATCGCCGTGCGGGCCGGTTCCGCCGCCTGCTTGTAGTCCACCTGCCGCATGCCGGTGCCGAAGTCGCGGGCCAGCACGTCGAGGAACTCCTTGACCCACACCAGGTCTCGCTGCCCCCAGAGGCTGTTCGCCGATCCCAGTTCGACGGTGCCGTCCGAACCGTCGGGCTTGCGGAACGTGCCGGCCCGGGCCGCCAGCGCCTGGTCGATCGCGTTCAGTCCGGCCGCGAGTCCCGGCGCCGCGTCCGCGTGCAGCACGCTCAGCATCTCCTGCGCGGTGGAGCCGCGGGCGCCCTGCACGGTCATGCCCAACGCCACGGCCATCGAGTAGGGCGAGCAGACCAGGTTCCCCTGGGCGGACGCCGCCACGGCGCGGTAGACGTCACCGGTGAAGGCCGAGACGCCCTGGACGGCGGCCCGCCCGGCGGCCGTGTCGGCCGCGGCACGGGCGAGATCGGAACGGGCCAGGGCGACGGCTGCGGAGCCGGAAGAACCGCAGGACGACAGCGACAGGGCCCCGATCGGGGCCAGCCCGAGGAGGGTCAGGAGTGCGCGACGGCTGAGCATGTCCGTTCGACGCCTCCCCACCGTGATCGGTTCCACCCTTCGAGGGTGTCACGGCAGGCCCGGTCAGCCGTGCGCCGCGCTGATCGGGCGGACGGGTAGCCTTTCGAGAAATTCATTCGGCGGGCGTGGAAAATCGTCACGGAGGTGAATGCGTGGCAGCGACCCGGGGGCGGCGTCCGGTCGGCAGCGGCACGCGTGAGGCCATCCAGGCGGCGGCGGCCCGGCAGTTCTCCGAGCTCGGCTACCCCGGCACCACACTGCGCGCCATCGCCGCCGAAGCAGGAGTGAACACCCGCCTGGTCACGCACTACTTCGGGTCGAAGCAGGAGCTGTTCCTCACCGTGGTGGAGCTGCCCTTCGACCCGGAGCAGGTGTTCGACCGCCTGATCGCCGACGGCGCCGACGACCTCGGCCGTCGTCTGGCCTCGTTCGTGATCGGGGTGCTCAACAGTCATGTGGGCCGGCAGACCATCACCGGCCTGCTCCGGGCCGCCGCGTCGGAGGAGGAAGCCGCTGTCATGCTGCGTGCTCTGCTGGTGGAACGCATGCTCACCCCGATAGCCCGCCGGCTCGGGGGCGAGGACCCGGAGCTGAGGGCCTCGCTGCTCGGTTCCCAGATCGCCGGACTCACCTTCGCGCGTCACATCGTCGGCCTGCCCCGGCTGGTCGAGGCCTCCCCCGAGCAGCTCGCCGATGCGCTGGCCCCCGTGTTCGAGCACTACCTCACCGGACACCTGCGCCATGAGTGACGGCGGCGCGGCGGCTGCCCCCGAGCGCAGCGATGATCTGTCCGTCGACCGGGTCGCTGCACACCCGGCGGGGCAGGGTGGGAAGATCAACCTCGTGGCCCTCACCCCGGCGGACGAGCGTGCGCTGGCCCGCGTGCGTTCCTACCAGCTGCTCGAGCTGGTGCAGGTGCGCAGCTGCGGGCCCGAGCTCGACGCACTGCTCGCCCTCGCCGTGGAGCGGCGCTGGCCTGAAGTTGAGTGCATGGTGCACTACGCGCGCTACGCCGAGCAGGACGAGAGCGGCAACGACGCGTCGCACTGGGCCACAGCGATGTTCGATGCCGCCGAGCGCACGGGTGACGCCGCCCTGATGGCCGCCGCGCTGGCCTCCCGGGCCGTCCTGCCCGACCTCGCCCAGGGCCTGCCGAGTGGAGCCTCCGGCGAGCGCGATCTGGCGCGCGCCGTCGCCCTGCTGGACGAGGGCGGCGGCGACCCGGTGGACACCCCGGTGGCCTACATCGCCTGTGGCACCGCCTACCACCGGCGGGGGCTGTGGGAACTCGCCCTGGAGATGTACGACCGGGCGGCGCACGTGCTCGAGGACGACTGGCCCGAGGCGTACGGCGAGATCGCCGTCCTGTGCCGCCGGGTGGTCACCGCCAACCGGCTCGACGCCGTCGTTCCCCTCGCCTGCGCGTTGACCGAGATCGGGGCGCGGGAGGCGGCGGCCGAACTCGCCCGGCGCCGTCCGCGGCTGACGGTTCAGGACCTGGAGAGCCTTCCCGAGGAGTGGCTGGTCGAGGCCGAGGCGGTCGACGCGCTGCTGGCTGCCATCGCCGGCGAGCCGCGGCACGACGACCAGTCCTCGTTGCTGGTGCGGCTGCACCCCACCCAGCGGGTCGGCTACCGCTCGTGTGCCGTTCTGGCCCAGGCGATCCGGGCCCTGGACGCCGGTGACCTGGCGACCGCCGCGGCGCAGGCGGAGATCGCCCTGCTGCATGTGGACGACGAGTTCACCGCCGGGGTGCAGGCCCTGGCGCAGAACCTCGCCACCTTGGCCGACCCGCCCGCCCGGGCCTGGCAGCGGTATGCCCGGCACAGCGCCATGGCCCGCTGGACGGCGCGACTGGTCGTGCTGGGGGCGGCGCGGGCTCAGCTGGAGGCCGAGCGGGTGATGCTGGAGAACCAGCGGCTCTCCCAGCGGGCCTATGTGGACGAGCTCACGGGTCTGGCCAACCGGCACGCCTACGCCCGGCACCTGACCCGGCTGCGGCAGGCCGAGTCCGAGGACGAGTTGGCCGTGATGATGGTCGACGTCGACCACTTCAAGGCCGTCAACGACACCTTCGGCCATCCTGTCGGCGACGAGGTGCTGCGCCAGCTCGGCACGATGCTGATCGAGACCACCCGGGCCTCCGACCTGGCCGTGCGGCACGGCGGCGACGAGTTCCTGGTGCTGCTGCTCAGCCGGGCCCGGCTCGACGTGGCCGCCCGGGGGGAGCAACTGGTTGCTGCGGTCGCCGAGTACCCGTGGCATGAGGTCGCCACCGGGCTGTCGGTCTCGGTGAGCATCGGGGTGGCCGTCGGGGCGGCCACCGCCGTGGACGAGCTGGTGGCTCACGCCGACCGCCGCCTCTACCAGGCAAAGACCACCGGCCGCGGACGGCTGTCCCAGCACCCCGGGTAGGCGTGACATGGCCCCGGCTGGGTCATGCCGAACGCGTTGCGGGCAACGCGTTCCGCATGACCGGGGCTACCCGCTGAGGGTGGTGATCGTCTTGGCGATCCGGCCGGCGCGGGTCTCCGGCTTCTTGGCCGCGAGGATCGGCTCGACGTGCGCCCGCTGGTGGCTGTACGAGAGCGCCTCCCAGGCCGCGCGGGCTGCGGGGGCGGCGGCCAGGGCCTCGGCCAGGTCGTCGGGAACCTCGACCACCCGGGGGGCCGTGTCCAGCTCGACGTCCACGTCGTAGGTGTTGCCGGGAGACACCCCGGCCGCGGCGCGGTTGTCGGTGCTCATGCCGAGCAGGTACCGACCGCCCATGAAGGCGATGCTCGAGCGGTAGCTGAACCCGCCCACCTGCACGGTCACCTTCGGGCGCCGTCCGCCGCCGAGCGCCTCGACGACCTCCTCCGGGACGCCGAACCCGGCCTTGGTGCCGCCGTGGCTCTCCAACTCCGCTGTGAATCGCATCCGCACATGATGCCTCGCCGGGCCGCCCGGGCTCCGGGTGATGGGTGCTGCATGCCCCGCGGCGTCCGACAAATTGTGGAGTAGATCTCGACAATTGTGGAGTAGATCTTCGAACCAGGGGTGGCTACGCCGGGGGGACGTCGAGGGCGTCCAGGACGAAGGCCATCACCTCGGCCTCGTAGTCCATCGCGGCGAACCGGCCGGAGGGCCCGCTGTGCGCCCCCGGGCCGGTCTCGGCGCGGAACAGGGGCACCGCGCCGTCCGCCTGCTCGGCTCTCATCGCCGCCACCCACTTGGCCGGTTCGTGCACCAGCACGCGTGGGTCGTGCAGCGCACCGGTGACCAGCAGCGCGGGCCAGGGCGGCTTGGGCAGGTTCTCGTACGGGGTGTAGGCCCGCATGGCCGCGTAGTCACCCGGATCGCGGGGGTCGCCCCACTCCTCCCACTCGTTCACGGTGAGCGGCAGGTCCGGGTCCAGCATCGAGTTGATGCAGTCCACGAACGGAACCTCCGCCACCACCGCCGCCCACCGGTCGGGGCGCATCGCCAGCACTGCGCCCTGCAGCAGGCCGCCGGCCGAGAGCCCCCGCGTGGCCAGCCGGTCCGCGGCGACCCAGCCCTGGGCGACCAGGCCGTCGGCGACGTCGAGGTGGTCGGTGAAGGTGGTCGCCTTGGCCCGCATCCGGCCCTGCTGCCACCAGGTGCGCCCGCCCTCGCCCCCGCCGCGTAGATGGGCCACCGCGTACACGACGCCCTGGTCGAGCCAGACCGGCAGCGACTCGGTGAACTCGGGCCATTCGCAGCACTCGTAGGCGCCGTAGCCGTAGAGCAGGCCGGGTGCGGTGCCGTCGCGCCGTCCGTCGGGGAGGGTGCCCGCCGTGTAGGCCAGGGTGACCGGGATCGGCGTGCCGTCCCGCGCGGGCAGGCTGATCCGCGCGGTCACGTACCGACCCGGGTCGTGGCCCGGCGCCTCGGCCTGGTGCACCGGTTGCCACGGGCCGCCGTCGAAGGGCACCCGCGACCACACCGACGGATCGATCAGGGAGGTGGTCTCCACGACCACCCCGGCCGCGTCGTAGTCGTGGTTGGGTCCGAGCCGGATCGTGGCGGCCGGCGAACCGGCCCGCAGCAGCTCGCCCCGGCTCGCTCGCCCGCCGTCACCCAGCATCTCCAGCACCGGCTGCGCCTGGGCCCGCCAGCACAGCACCACTCCGCCGGCGAAGGCCGCACACCCCTCGAGCCGTTGTCCCGCCCGTTCGGCGACCAGCTCGGTCCACTCCGCATCGATTGCTGCGCAGGGCTTCTCGAGCAGCCGGAACTCGTTCGCCGCATCGTTGCTCACCAGCAGCCATCGGTCGCGGTCCGCCGTCCGGTGGTGCTCGACGGTGTCCTCCACCCCCGCCCGGCGCGGGCGCAGCGGGCGCACCTGCGCCTCGGGGTCGCGGGCGTCGAGGATCAGCTCCTGCCGGGTGGTGCGGCTGACCGCGCTGATCACCACGTAGTCACCGCTGCGGGTGCGGCGGGGCTCGATCTCGAACCGACGATCCTCCTCGGCGTGGACCAGGACGTCGGCCTCGGGTGGGGTGCCGAGCCGGTGCCGCCACACCTGGTGGGGCCGGTAGGCCTCGTCGTGCACGGAGTAGTAGAAGGCCGCGGAGTCCGCCGTCCACGCTCCGCCGTAGTAGGTGCGGGGCAGCCGGTCGGGCAGGTCCTCGCCGGTGTCGAGGTCGCGGAAGCGCAGCTCGTAGACCTCGTCGCCGGTCCGGTCGAGGGAGTATGCCAGCCACCGGCCGTCGTCGCTGACCTCGGTCAGGCCGAGCTCGGCGTAGGGGGCATCCCCCACCTCGGCGGCGACGTCCAGCAGCACCTGGTCCTCGTCGTCCGCCGCCGCTCTGAGGTCGGCGGACCAGGCGGGGGTAGTCGGCGCCGTCCGGGTACTGCAGTTGGTAGCGATGACCACCGAACCACCACGGGCAGGACGTCGACACCCGCGGCAGCCGGGCGCGCAACCGCTCGCCCAACCCGGCCCGGCGAGCGGCCAACGGCGCGGTCGTCGCCTCGTAGAAGGCGCGCTCGGCCTCGAGATAGGTGACCAGCCGGGGGTCGTCGTGGTCGCCCATCCAGGCGTAGCCGTCGACCACCTGCTCGCCGTGCAGGTCGCGGACCGTTTCCTCACGTGCGGCGACGGGAGGACGTCCCAGGGTGTCGGCCATGGCTGAAGGCTAGCCACGGGCGATCCGGTGGGGCCATGATGCGCTGCCATGGGCCGCCCCACGCGCCGCTTCGCCGGTACCGCCGTCACTGTGCTGTTCGCCGCCGCCCTCGGCCTCGCCGGGGTCGGCGCGGCTCCGGTACAGGCGGCCACCACCGAGGACCGGGTGCTCACGGTGGGCATCGCGAACGACGTCGACTCGCTCAATCCCTTCGTCGGGCTGCTGGTCGAGTCGTACGAGCTGTGGGCGCTGATGTACGACACCCTCACCGGCTACTCGGCGAAGGACTACTCGGCCGAACCGGGTCTGGCCGAGTCGTGGACCACCTCGGCCGACGGCAAGACCTGGACCTACACGATCCGTTCGGGCGTCACCTGGTCGGACGGTGTACCGCTCACCGCCAAGGACGCCGCGTACACCTTCACCCGCATCATCAACGGCGAGGTGGAGCAGACCAACTACGGCTCGTATGTGGCCAACATCGTCAGCGCCACGGCGCCCGATGCCACGACGCTGGTGCTGACCACCAAGGTGCCCACCCCGCAGATGCTGCACCTGTCCGTGCCGATCCTGCCCGAGCACATCTGGTCGAAGGTCTCGGCCAAGGCGGTGTCCACCTTCACCAACGACCCGTCGGGGGCGATCAAGCCGGTGGGGTCCGGCCCGTTCGTGCTCACCGAGCGCACGGTCGGTCAGTCCATCCGGCTGGTGGCCAACCCCAACTACTGGGCCGGGGCGCCGCACATCGACGGGGTCGAGTTCCGGCCGTTCGCCAGCCCTGACGCCTTGTCCCAGGCGCTGCGCAAGGGCGAGATCGACTTCGCGGACAGCCTGGAGGCCAACATCTTCGACGCGTTGCAGGGGCAGAGCGGCATCACCTCGGTGTCGGCCAGATCGGCCTCCTTCAACGAGATCGCCTTCAACCTCGGCGCGGCTCTCGCCGACGGCACCCCGATCGGCACCGGGCATCCGGCGCTCAAGGACAGGCAGGTGCGCCTGGCCATCGCGCACGCGGTCGATCTGGACACCCTGGTCAAACGGGCGGTCGGCGGGTACGGCAGCCCCGGCAGCGGGGTGATCCCGCCGATGTACGCCGCGCTGCACTACGACCCGGGTGAGGGCAGGTACGCGTTCGACCTCGCCAAGGCCAACCAGATCCTGGACGCCGCGGGCTACACCCGTGGCCCGGACGGGATCCGCCGGACACCGGACGGGGCCAAGCCGCTGGCCTTCCGGTTCTTCGCCCGCAGCGAGTCCAAGCCGTCGCAGGCCTCGGCGCAGTTCGTCACCGAGTGGCTGGCCCAGATCGGGATCAGGATCACGGTCAAGACGATCTCCGAGGACCAGCTCAGCGAGGCCGTCGCGACCGGCGACTTCGACCTGTTCGAGTGGGGTTGGGGGGTCGAACCCGACCCGGACTACCAGCTGTCCACCTTCACCTGCGACCAGCGCTCGTACAAGGAGGGCGACTCGATCCTGGCCGGCCTCTCGGACAGCTTCTACTGCAACCCGGAGTACGACCGGCTGTACGCGCTGCAGAAGACGCAGGTCGACCCGGCCGAGCGGGCCGAGACGGTCAAGGCCGCCCAGAAGCTGATCTACGACGACGTCGGCTACCTGGTGGAGTACTACTACGACGACCTGCAGGCCTACCGCAGCGACAAGTTCACCGGGTTCGTGCCCCAGCCTGCGCCGGACGGCATGCTGCTGTTCCAGCAGGGATCGCACTCCTACCGCGCCGTGATGACCGTGGCGGACGCCGCCAAGGCGGCAGCGAGCGCCAGCGCCCCGGCAGGCGCCGCCGGAGCGCCGTCCGCCGGCGGGGCGGGCAGCGGAGCCGGCGTCTCGGTCTCCGCGGTCGTTCTCGGGCTGTTCGGCGTTCTGGGCGCCTTCGGCGGCGGCTACGCCCTGGGACGGCGCAACCGCCTGCTCGAGGAGGTGCGCGAGTGAGCACCTGGCGCTGGGCGCTGGGTCAGGTGGTCACCTCGCTGCTCACCCTGCTGTTCGTGATCGTGTTCAACTTCTTCCTGTTCCGGTTGCTGCCCGGGGACGCGATCAAGAGCTACACCCGAGGCCGCCAGGTCGACGCCGAGCAGCTGGCCGCCCTGCGGCGCAGCCTGAACCTGGACGGTTCGCGCTGGGAACAGTTCGCGGGCTACCTGCGCAACCCGTTCAACCCCGACGTGCTGAGTCTGAAGTTCCGCCAGCCGGTGTTCGAGGTGATCGGTGACCGGTTGTGGCCGACCGTGCTGCTCGTCGGCACCGCGACGGTGCTGGCCTCCGTGTTCGGGATCTGGATCGGCATCCGCGGGGCCTGGCGGCCCGGCAGCGTCTTCGACCGGGCCTCCACCACCGCCTCCGTCGCGCTCTATGCGATGCCGGAGTTCTGGCTCGGCATGCTGCTGCTGATCGTGTTCTCGGTGGGCGCCGGCCCGTTCCCCGGCATCTTCCCCAGCGGCCAGATGAGCTCGGTCGGCGCGGACGCCGGGGTCTGGGCCCGGCTGGACGACCTGATCGCCCACCTGACTCTGCCCTGCCTCACCCTGACCCTGGCCTACCTGGCCGAGTACGCCCTGGTGATGCGCTCCTCGCTGATGGACGAGCGCGGCGCCGACTACCTGATCACCGCCCGGGCCAAGGGTTTGCGGGACGCACTGGTGCGCCGTCGCCATGCCGTGCCGAACGCGCTGCTGCCCACGATCACTCTGATCTTCCTGAACCTGGGCTTCGTGATCTCCGGGGCGATCACCGTGGAGACGGTGTTCTCCTGGCCCGGGCTGGGTCAGCTGACCTACGAGGCACTGTCCGGGCCCGACGTGCCCCTGCTGGAAGGGCTGTTCCTGGTCTTCTCGATCACCGTGGTGGTGGCCAACCTGGCCGCCGACCTGCTGTACGGGCTGCTCGATCCCCGGGTGCGTGCCTCGTGAGCGCCTCCACGTCCTCGTCGGGCGCGGCGGTGCCCGCGTCGGCCCGGGCGCTGGTCTGGCGCCGCCGCCGGCTGGGGATGGCCCGGTTCTGGCAGGAGTTCCGCCGCCATCGCGGTGGGCTCGCCGGGGTGACGATCCTGACTGTGTTCGTGCTGATCGCCGTCCTGGCGCCCGTGCTGGCCGACCGGGACGGGCTCTCCGTCACGCGCGCCACCGGCGCCGCCCTGGCCGGGCCGAGCGGGGAGTTCCTGCTCGGCACCGACGAGCGGGGGCGGTCCGTGCTCACGCTGTTGATCTGGGGCGCGCAGGTGTCGCTGGTGGTCGGCCTGGCGGCGACCGCGATCTCGGTGGTGATCGGCACCCTGGTGGGGATCGCCGCAGGGCACTACCGGGGCTGGCGCGGCGAACTGTTCAACCGGCTGACCGACTGGTTCCTGGTGATCCCGTTCCTGCCGTTGGCGATCGTGCTGGCCACCGTGCTGGGCGCGTCGCTGGTCAACATCATCGTGGTGATCGGGCTGACCTCGTGGCCGGGGACGGCGCGCCTGGTCCGCGCGCAGACCCTGGCCGTGCGAGGGTCGGCCCTACCTGGAGCGGGCCCGGGTGCTCGGTGGCTCGGACTGGCACCAGATGACCCGGCACGTGCTGCCCAACGTGATGCCACTGGTGCTGGCGCAGACCACGCTGGTGGTGGCGGTGGCGATCCTGGCCGAGACCACGCTCTCCTTCCTCGGCCTGGGCGACCCGTTGCGCCCGTCCTGGGGCACCATGCTGGACGGCGCGCAGGCCTCGGGGGCGATCACCGGCGGCAAGTGGTGGTATGTGCTTCCGCCCGGCGTATGCGTCGTCCTGGTGGTGCTCGCCTTCATGCTGATCGGCCGGGCGGCCGAGGACGTGCTCGACCCTCGGGGCGGCGCGCCGAGCGGGGGCGGGCGATGAGCGCGCTGCTGCGGATCGAGGAGCTCGAGGTCACCTACGCCTCGCGCTCGGGTGCGGTCCCCGCCGTGCGCGGGGTGGATCTGGCGGTGGACGCCGGCGAGGTGGTCGGCCTGGCGGGGGAGTCGGGCTGCGGCAAGTCGACCGTGGCAGCGGCCGTGCTCCGGCTGCTGCCGGTGGGCACCGAGGTGCGCGGCCGGGTGCTGCTGAACGGTGCCGACGTGCTGGGCATGACCTGGGGCCAGGTGCGCCGGGTGCGCTGGGCGACGGCGTCGATGGTGTTCCAGGGGGCGCTGCACTCGCTGAACCCGGTGCAACGGGTCGGTGCGCAGATCGCCGAACCGATCCTGCTGCACGAGCGGGTCGATCGGTCGGTGGCCCGGGCCAGAACCGGCGAACTGTTGGAGGCCGTGGGCATTCCGGCAGCCCGGGCCTCGGCCTACCCGCACCAGCTCTCGGGCGGCCAGCGGCAGCGGGTGATGATCGCGCTGGCGCTCGCCTGCAACCCGACGCTGCTGATCGCCGACGAGCCGACGACCGCGCTGGACGTGATGGTGCAGGCGCAGATCATGGCCCTGCTGAAGTCCCTGGTCCGCGAACACGGCCTCGGGCTGATCATCATCAGCCACGACCTCTCCCTGCTCGGCACTGAATGCGACCGGGTGGACGTGATGTACGCCGGGCGAGTGGTCGAGCGGGGACCGCCCGCACCGTGTTCGACCACGCGGCGCATCCCTACACCGCGGGACTGTCCGCGGCCTTCCCCACCATCGGCGACGCCGGCTCCCGCTACGCCCCACGAGGTCTGCCCGGAGATCCACCGGACCTCACGACGGCGATCACCGGCTGCGCGTTCGCCCCGCGGTGCCCGCGCGCGTTGACCGAGTGCGCGACCACCGAGGTCGAGCTGCGTGACGGGGTCGCCTGCCTGAACCCGCTGGCCCGCGAGGTGGCGTCGTGACCGGGGCCGCGATGAGCGTGCGCGATCTGCAGGTGCAGTTCCGCCGGGGCCGTGACGTGGTGCGGGCCGTGGACGGGGTCGACCTCGACGTGTTGCGGGGGGAGATCCTGGCCCTGGTGGGAGAGTCCGGGTGCGGCAAGACCACCCTGGCCAGGGCCCTGTTGGGGCTGGCCCGGGCGACCTCGGGGACCGTCGATCACGACGGCACCCCCGTGCCGCGCTCGCGGCGGGAGCTCAAGGCCTACCGCCGCGCGGTGCAGATGGTGCTGCAGGATCCCAGCGGTGCGCTCAACCCCCGGCACTCGGTGTTCGAGGCGGTGGCCGAGGGCCTGCGCATCCATGCGGTGCCCGGTGACGAGCTGGCGCTGGTGTCCGCTGCTCTGGCCACGGCGGGGCTGCGCCCGCCGGAGCGCTTCCTGCTCAGGTACCCGCACGAGCTCTCCGGCGGCCAGCGGCAACGCGTGGTGATCGCCGGGGCGCTTGCGTTGGCGCCGGACGTGCTGGTGGCCGACGAGCCGGTCTCCGCCCTGGACGCCTCGGTGCGCGGGGAGATCCTGGCGCTGTTGCTGCAGCTGCGCGACGAGCAGGCGCTGACCGTGGTCGTGGTGACGCACGACCTCGGGCTGGCCTGGAACATCGCCGATCGGATCGCCGTGATGTACCTGGGCCGGATCGTCGAGGTGGGCTCGGTCGAGGAGGTGCTCAGCGCGCCCCGGCACCCGTACACCCAGGCCCTGATCTCGGTCGTTCCGGAGATCGGCCAGGTCACGCCGCAGGTGCTCGCCGGCGAACCGCCGGACCCGACCCGGATCCCCGCCGGGTGCCGGTTCCGTCCCCGCTGCCCGCTCTACGCCGACTCCACCGACTCCGCGTTGCGGAGCCGGTGCGAGAACGACGCGCTGCCGGTGCTGCCGGCTGCCGCCGGTCATGCCGCCGCCTGTCACGCGATCGTTGCCCCCCCGAATTCACCACAACCCCCTCCGGAGAGCTGATTTGCGGCCCTCAGAGCCGGGTTATGGTGAATTCGGGGTGGTCAGCAGGGCCCGGACGGCCTCGACCGGCAGCCCGGGCACCGTGTGACCACTGCGCCCGGTGACCGTGGGCGCGCCGAGCATGCTCGTCAGCACCGACTCCTCGGCTGCCTCCACTACCGCGGCGAACAGCTCGTTCAGCTCGTCGGCGTGCAGAGCCGTTCTCGCCGAACGGGTTCCGCGCGGGGCGGCAAGAGTCGTCGAAGCGGCGAGGAAGATCTCGCCGCTGCCGTGCGTGGCCACGCTGCCTGCTCGGGCCAGGCCGAGTCCTACCCGGCGGGCCAGCCGGGTGCACCCCGCGGCATCGACGGGGGCGTCGGTGAGCACGATCCCGATGCACGACCCCGCATCCGGCGGGGTGGGCTCGGCCGGTGGCACGTCGGGCATCAGCCGGCCCACCGGGACCCCACCGACGGTGAGCCTCTCCCGGCTGCCGAAGTTGGTCAGCAGCAGCACGCCGACCGTGTGCCCCGCCGAGGTGACCCGGGAGGCCGTGCCGATCCCGCCCTTGAACCCCAGGCAGCTCATGCCGGTGCCGGCGCCGACGGCTCCCAGGTCCGGCGCCGACCCGGCACTGACCGAGGCCCGGGCGGCGGCGAGCGCCGCGGCCACGTCGTCCCGGGTCACCTGCATCACGCGGGTGTCGTTGAGGTGGGAGTCGTCGCACTCGGCCACCACCGGAATCACCACGTCCTCGGCGATCGCCGGGTTCTCGGCCAGCATCAGCTCGCAGGCGGCGTCGTAGACCCGGCCCAGCTGCATGGTCGAGGTGAGGAAGATCGGTGATTCGATCAGCCCCCACTCGGCGGCGCTCAGGAACCCGGTGCACTCCCCGGCCCCGTTCAGCACCGCCCCCCCGGCCGGGAGCGGCGTGCGGTAGGGATCGGCCGCCGGCAGGACGACCGTGACCCCGGTGCGGGCGATGCCGCGCCCCGCGGGTGGATCGGGCTCGTCCCGCCAGACGGTGGCGTGCCCGACCCCGACGCCGGGCACGTCGAGGATCGAGGCGGTGGGGCCGCTGGGCAGCAGCCCGATGGTCAGCGGGAGATCGGTGAGGCGTGCCACGCTGACCAGCATGCCCGACCCCCGGCCCCGGCTCGACGGACTCGTCGTCCTCACCGACCCGGTCACGCAGGCCCACGATCCAGGGGCGGAGATCTGGGTCGGGGTGGCGACGCCCGCGGCAGAGGTGCCCGCCCGGGTGGCGGCGATCCGCGACGAACTCGCCGCCCGTGGAGCCGAACTGCTGCCGGGTGACGGGCTGGACGACACCGTGCTGGCCGCGGTGCACACCCCTGAGCTGCTCGCCTTCCTGCAGGCGGCTGCTGAGCGGTGGGCGGCGGGTGAGTACGCAGATCTGGTCGGCCAGACCCGCGTGGTGCCCTACGTGTTCCCCACGCCGGCGTTCCTGGGCGGGCTGCCGCTGCGCGTACCGACAGCCACGCACGCACTGACCGGGGTGTTCTGCTACGACACGATGACCCTGGTCGGGCCGGGTACCTGGCAGGCCGCCCGCGCGGCCGCCGACCTGGCCCGGTCCGCCGTCCGGCACGCCCTCGACGGACGAGTGGCCTATGCGCTGTGCCGCCCGCCCGGTCACCACGCCACCGCCGGCGGCTATGGCGGGTCGTGCTACCTGAACAACGCAGCCGTTGCGGCACAGGCGTTCCGGGATGCGGGCGCGGGGCGCGTCGCCGTGATCGACATCGACGCCCACCACGGCAACGGCACCCAGTCGATCTTCTACGGTCGCGACGACGTCTGGTACGGCTCGGTGCATGTCGACCCGGGCGCCGGCTGGTTCCCCCACTTCATGGGGTTCGCGGAGGAGCTCGGCGTCGGAGAGGGCGTGGGCGCCACCCGGAACATCCCGCTGCCGCCGGGTGCCGGCGACGACGCCTTCGTGGACGGCGTGGCGGCTCTCGCCGAGCGGGCGGGAGACCACGGCGTCGAGGCATTGGTGATCTCGCTCGGGGTCGACGCCGAGGGCGGCGATCCCGAGAGCCCGTTGGAGGTGACCCAGGACGGGTTCTCCGCGGCCGGGGAGGTGCTCGCCGAGCTGGCCCGATCCCTCGGGACCTCCGGAGCGGGCCTGCCCACCGTGCTGGTCCAGGAGGGCGGCTACCGGCTCGACACCGTGGGCGCCCTGGTGGCCCGGGTGCTCGAGCCGTTCGCCGTCCGCGGACCGTCCAGGTAGGTGTCCACCTGCTCCGGGAGGACGATCGGCCCGCCGGTGGCGAGATGCCTGCCCCGTCCCCGTCCCCGTCCGAGCCGCAGACCCCTGCCCCAGCGGACGATCGGCCGCTCGATCAGCAGCCAGGAGGCCGTCGCGACGGCGAGGATCAGCACCACCGACTGCGGATCCTGCTGCCAGGTGGAGGTCTGGTCGGAGGGCCCGGTGCCCAGCACCACTCCCTGCCACACGTAGACGCCGTAGGAGATCTGGCCGATCCAGCGCAGGGGGGCCAGCTCGAGCAGGCGCACCACCACCGCCGACTGGTTCTGTGTGATCAACCACAGGCCACCGGCCATGGCCAGCACCTGCAGGTAGTAGCCGATCACGCTCCAGCCGGTCCCCGCCCCGCCCGGGAGCCAGAGCGGCGCCAGGTAGCCCACCGCGACGGCGCCTGCGAGCCGCATCCGAGCCGCCCCACTGGCTCGGGTCGCCAGCAGCGGGCTGCGCCGCGCCGCCAGCAGGGCGAGCAGGCAGCCGATGATCAGCGCGTCGGCGGCGGGCACCGTCCAACGGGGCCAGAAGTACCCGGCGGCCAGTGCAGGGTGCGCGGTCAGGTAGATCCTGGTCGCGACGCACAGCAGGAGGGCGCCGGCCAGGGCCCGGCCGAGGCGCCGCCTCGGCACGAACACCAGGGCCAGCGGCCAGAGCAGGTAGAAGTGCTCCTCCACCGCCAGGCTCCAGGTGGCCGCCAGCGGATGCGTGTAGTGCGCCCGGTCGATCACGTTGGACAGGTAAGCGGCTGACAGCACGGCGTGCCGCTGGGTGATCGCCCCGATGGCCCCGGCCGAGGCCAGGAGCACGACGGCGGCCAGGGAGGTGAAGTAGCACGGCATCAGGCGCAGCGCCCGGTGCCACCAGAACCGGCGCAGCCGGACGCCGCCGCGCAGGTGCTGCTCGATCAGGAGGTTGCGGCTGATCAGGTAGCCGGACAGCACGAAGAACAGCGTCACCGGTTGAACCAGTTGGCCGCTGCGGGGGCCCAGACCCAGGAAGGCGCCGGTGTGGATCCCGATCACCGTCAGGGCCGCCAGGGCCCGAAGCCCGTCGAACCCGCGAATGCGGCTCGGGCGGGGTTCTCCAGCGACGGTCACGGTATGAGTATGGCGAACTACGTAGAGTGCTCTGTCTGGTTTCGGGCGCTACGGGGGCGGCGGCGTCGTACCGGCCCGGGAGGCCACCTGTTCGCCGTAGATTGGTGCCCGATGACGACTGCACCGAACGACATGACGACTGCACCTGACGACGACCCGACGACCTTCGCCGATCTCGGCCTCGACGAGCGCGTGCTGCGCGCCCTGGTCGACGTCGGCTACGAGAGCCCCTCGCGCATCCAGGCCGCGACCATCCCTGCGCTGCTCTCCGGCCGGCACGTGGTCGGCCTGGCCCAGACCGGCACGGGCAAGACCGCCGCCTTCGCCGCGCCGATCCTCTCCCGTCTCGACCCGACCCAGCGGACACCGCAGGCGCTCGTGCTGGCGCCCACCCGCGAGCTGGCCCTGCAGGTGTGCGAGGCGTTCGGCCGCTACGCCCACCACCTGCCCGGCGTGAACGTGCTGCCGATCTACGGCGGCCAGAGCTACGGTGCCCAGCTCGCGGCCCTGCGTCGCGGCGCACACATCGTCGTCGGCACGCCCGGGCGGATCATCGACCACCTGAACCGCAAGACCCTGGACCTGCGCGAGCTGCGCTTCCTGGTGCTCGACGAGGCCGACGAGATGCTGCAGATGGGCTTCCAGGAGGACGTCGAGACCATCCTGGCGACCACTCCGGAGACCAAGCAGGTGGCCCTGTTCTCGGCCACGATGCCGCCGCAGATCCGGCGGATGGCGGGCAAGTATCTGACGAACGCCCAGGAGATCACGGTCCGCGGCAAGACGATGACCGCCGCGAACACCCGGCAGCGCTACCTGCAGGTGAACCATCACGAGAAGCTGGACGCCCTGACCCGGGTGCTCGAGGTCGAGCCGTTCGAAGCGATGATCGTCTTCGTCCGCACCAAGTCGGCCACCGAGGACCTGGCCGACCGGCTGCGCGCGCGGGGCTTGTCCGCCGCCGCGATCAACGGGGACCTGGCCCAGGCCCAGCGCGAGCGGACCATCGGCGAGCTGAAGAGCGGTGCGCTCGACATCCTGGTCGCCACCGACGTCGCCGCCCGCGGGCTCGACGTCGACCGGATCTCCCACGTCGTCAACTACGACATCCCGCAGGACAGCGAGTCCTACGTGCACCGGATCGGGCGTACCGGGAGGGCGGGCCGCTCGGGCGACGCGCTGCTGTTCGTCACGCACCGGGAGAAGCACCTGCTCGCCTCGATCGAGCGGGCGACCCGGCAGCCGATCACCGAGATGCCGCTGCCGTCCGCGGACGACGTGAACACCACCCGGGTGACGAAGTTCGCCGACTCCCTCACCGCGCACCTGGCCGCAGCGGCACCCGGGCCCAGCCCGGCGCACGCCGAACTGACGACCTTCAAGCGCCTGATCTCGACCTACATCGCCGACCACGATGCAGACCCGCTGGACGTCGCCGCCGCGCTCGCGGTGATGTCCCGCGACGGCTCCCGGTTCCTGCTTCCGCCGGACCCGCCCCGCTCGACGGCCTCGGCGCCGCGGTCCAAGCGCAAGGACGCGCCGGCCGGGCGCGGGGCACCGACCCGGGTGGCAGGTGCGAAACGGCCCCGGGGCGAGGTCGCCCTGGCCACCTACCGGATCGAGGTCGGACGGCGGCAGAAGGTGCAGCCCGGGGCGATCGTGGGAGCGATCGCCAACGAGGGCGGCCTGGGCCGGGCCGACTTCGGGCACATCGACATCCGCGCCGATCACTCCATCGTGGAGCTGCCGGCCGCGTTGCCCGAGGGCACCGCCGAGGCGCTCGCCGCGACCAGGATCTCGGGCAAGCTGATCGGCCTGACCCGGGTGGACGAGCCGTCGCCGTCCGGCTCACGCCCGCCCAGCCGCCCGCACCGCACCTCTCGGCAGGCCCGCCCCACCCGGTGATCGGCCCGAGATCGCGAGGGGTGTGGTTACGGGTCAGAGCAGGGCGGTGATCTTCTCATCGGCCAGGGCGCGGACGGCGGCCCGTGCGGTGACGGCGTCGCTCGCGGCGCGGGCGGCGTCCGCCATCTCGGTGCACCGGGCCAGGCTGTGCGCCCCGAGCACCAGCCGGACGGCGGGGACCAGCCCCGGCGCCATCGACAGGCTGCGCACGCCGAGCCCGACCAGGACGCACGCGAGCAGCGGGTCGCCGCCGGCCTCGCCGCAGACCCCGACCGGGGTCGCGCTGATCGCGCCGGCAGCGCCGACCGAGGCGATCAGGTCGAGCAGGGCAGGCTGCCAGGGGTCGAGCAGATCGGCCAGCTCGCCCTGCATCCGGTCGGCGGCGAAGGTGTACTGCGCCAGGTCGTTGGTGCCGATGCTGACGAAGTCGACCTCCCGCAGCAGCTCCCTGGCCCGCAGGGCGGCGGCGGGCACCTCGATCATCGCCCCGGCCACCGACAGGCCGTGGTTCTTGGCCGCGGTGACGAACGCCCGTGCCTCGGCCGGGGTGGAGACCATCGGCGCCATCACCCAGACCGTGGCGGTGGCGTCGGCAGCAGCGCGGCCGAGCGCCTCCAACTGGGTCTCCAGCAGTTCGGGATGGTGCCGCGAGACCCGCAGCCCGCGGACGCCGAGGGCAGGGTTCTCCTCGATGCCGTGCTGGACGAACGCCAGGGGTTTGTCGGCGCCGGCGTCCAGCGTGCGGACGACGATCTTGCGGGTGCCGAACGCGGTGAAGACCTCGCGGTAGGTGGCCTCCTGCTCGGAGACCGTCGGCGCGCTCTGCCGGCCGAGGTAGAGCCCCTCGGTGCGGAACAGGCCGACGCCCTCGCTGTCGACGGTGCTGGCCCGCTGGGCGTCCTCGACCGTGGCGATGTTGACCAGCAGTTGCACGGCCGTGCCGTCCGCGGTGGTGCCCGGGCCGAACCCCGCGGAGGTGAGCAGGCGCCGGGCCTCGGCCCGGGCACTGGCGGCGGCCACCGTCGTCGGGTCGGGGTCGACGACGATCACCCCCGAGGAGCCGTCGACCACGACCAGGGTGCCGTCGGCCAGGTCCAGGGCGCCGGCGCACTGCACGACGGCCGGCACCCCCAGGCCCTTGGCCAGGATCGCGGTGTGGCTGGTCGGGCCGCCCAGCTCGGTGACGATGGCGAGCACCTCGGTGGGGTCCAGCGTCGCCGTGTCGGCCGGGGAGAGGTCCTGACCGACCAGCACGAACGGGTGACCGGGGTGCGGGATGCCGGGCATCGGCTGGTCGAGCAGTAGGGCCAGAGCCCGGTTGCGGACGTCGCGCAGGTCGGCCACCCGCTCGGCCAGGTAGCCGCCGGCCGCGGCGAGCACATCGCAGAAGCCCTCGATCGCGGCGTCCAGGCTGTGCGCGGTGGGGCGGCCCTGCTCCAGTTGCGCCTTGATCGCGCTGATCAGACCGGGGTCGCGCGCCATCAGCGCGGTTGCGCCGAGCACCGCCGCCGCCTCTCCCGGAGCCAGCGTGGCGCGCTCCTCGAGCGAGATCGCCACCTGCTCCAGGGCCGCGGTGACCCGGGTCAGCTCGGCCTCGGCGTCGGCCCCCGGGCGCTCGTCCGCGGGGGGCCGGGGCGGCAGTCCGAGCCGGGCGGTCGGCCCGGAGGCCGAGCCGGGGCTGACCCCCAGGCCTTCCAGCCGGCTGGTCATCTCAGGCTCCGGCCGGTGCGTCGGGGGCGTCGAGGTCCTGCTCGAGCAGGGCGACCAACCCGTCGAGGGCCTCGTCGGCTCCGTCGCCGTCCGCGCTGATCGCCACCTCCTCGCCGTGCGCGACGGCCAGGGTCAGCACCATCAGGATGCTCTTGGCGTCCACCGGCTCGCCGTCGCCCTTGGCGATGGTGACCGGCATCGGCAGCTTGGCGGCGGCCTGGGTGAACAGGGCGGCGGGGCGGGCGTGCAGGCCGACGCTCGAGGCGACGACGACGTGGCGTGTGGGCATGGCAGAACCTCCTGGCGGGCTGCGCTGCGCGCAGAGCGGGATGTGCGGGGGTGGTGGTGGTGAGCAGGCCGGTCGCGGGGTGGACGCCGCGACCGACCTCCTCGTCCGGGGTGGATCAGGCGGCGACGGCGACCTTGGCGGTCTCGCCCTTGGAGGCGCTCAGTTGCTTGAGTGCGATCACCGACACCGCGGTGATCACGGTGCCGACGACCACGGCGAGCAGGTACGGCAGGATGCCGCCGATCAGCGGGGTCACCCAGAGGCCGCCGTGCGGGGCCCGCAGGGTGCTGCCGACCGCCATCACCATGCCGCCGGTGACGGCCGAACCGGCCATCAGGGACGGGATCACCCGGAGCGGGTCACCGGCCGCGAACGGGATCGCGCCCTCGGTGATGAACGAGGCGCCGAGCAGCCAGGCGGCGTTGCCATTCTCCCGCTCGGGCTCGCTGAACAGGGCCGGACGCAACCGGGAGGCCAGGGCCATGCCCAGTGGCGGGGTCATGCCGGCGGCCATCACGGCCGCCATCACCTTGAGCTGGGTGGCGTCGGTGGCGGCACCTGCAGCGGCCAGGCCGGTGGTGGCGAAGGTGTAGGCGACCTTGTTGATCGGGCCACCCATGTCGAAGGCCATCATCAGGCCGAGGATCACGCCGAGCAGCACCAGGTTGGCGCCGGACATGCCGTTCAGCCAGTCGGTGAGCGCGTCGGAGAGGGCCTTCAACGGGCGGCCGAGGACGAGCAGCATGATCGCGCCGGTGAGCAGGGTGGCGACCAGCGGGATCACCACGACCGGCATCACGCCGCGCACCGCCTTGGGCACCTTGCGCCGGGCGATCCACAGAGCGATCAGGCCGCCGATCATGCCGGCGGCGATTCCGCCGAGGAAGCCGGCGCCGATGGCGACCGAGAGCGCGCCGCCGACGAAGCCGGGCACGATGCCCGGGCGGTCGGCGATGGCGAAGCCGATGAAGCCGGCCAGGGCCGGCACCAGGAAGCCGAACGCCGCCACGCCGATCTGGAACAGCAGCGCCGCCCAGTGCAGCCCGGACGAGGGGTCGAAGTTCTGCGCGATGTCGGTCAGCTTCACCTTGGTGACGTCGATCGCGCCCTGCTCGCCGACCGCGGCCTGGGCCAGCATGAACGACAGAGCGATCAGGATGCCGCCCGCGGCGACGAACGGGATCATGTAACTGACACCGGTCATCAGCCACTGGCGCACCCGGGTGGCGGTCGAGGCGTCACTGGCCACCTTGGTGGCCAGCGCCGGTCCGGCGGGGGCGCCGATCGGGGAGCCGGCGGCGACCGCGGGAGCGTTCTTGGCGGCCTGCACGGCCTGCTCGATGATGGCCGGCGCATCGGAGATGGCCTTCTTGACGCTCACCTGGACGATCGGCTTGCCCTCGAACCGGTACCGGTCGCGGACCTCGACGTCGACCCCGAAGATGACGGCGTCGGCGGCGGCGATCACCTCCGGCGGCAGCGGGTCGGCCCCGGCGGCGCCCTGGGTCTCCACGCTGATCTCGTGACCAGCGGCGATTCCCGCCTGCTCAAGTGCTTCAGCGGCCATGTAGGTGTGCGCGATGCCCGTAGGACACGACGTCACGGCGACGAGTTTCACAGCCCTACCTCCTTCGAGATCAGCTCGACGACGTCGGCCGGGGTGGCGGCAGACAGCAGCGAGTCACGGAACGACTGGTGGATCAGCCGTCGGGCGAGCTTGGCCAGGATGGTCAGGTGCTCGGAGCCGCCGCCGTCCGGCGCGGCGATCATGAAGATCACGTTCGCGGGGCCGTCCTCGGCACCGAAGTCGACGCCACCGGGAACCCGGGCGAACCCGAGGGTCGGTTCGGTCACGTGGGGGGAGCGGCAGTGGGGGATGCCGATCCCGCCGGGCAGCCCGGTCGGCATCTGCTCCTCCCGGGCGCGGATGTCGGCCAGGAAGCCCTCACGGTCGGTGACCCGGCCGGCCGCCACAAGCCGGTCGGCGAGGATCCCGTTGATCTCTGTTCGGTCGGCGACCACGGCGTCCAGGACGACGAGGTCTTCGGTGATCAGTGCGCTCATGCGGGGTCACCCTCCAGGTGTCGACCCTCGTCGACATGGTCGTGAAGCGTCACCGCGATCGCGGCGACGTCGTCCGGGGCCGGCATCCGGCTT
>CAVQCD010000006.1:0-3189 GCA_963710915.1 uncultured Actinomycetota bacterium
TGTAGTGCACGGCCGGGTAGATGCGCATCGGGGTCTCGTACGGGTTCTCGCCGGTGATCTGGGCGTACATGTCGAAGAGGTTGCCGTAGCGCGCCGCCACGCCCTCCTGGCCGAGCCGGCCGATCGCCTCGGCGAAGTCGAGGTAGACGCCGCGCCGCACGAACCGCTCGTTGCCGTCGTGGTCGAACTCCTTGACCGCGGGCCGACGCCGCGTCCCTCGTCGCACATGTTCTTCGCCTGCCGGGACGCGATGTCGCGGGGCACCAGGTTGCCGAACGCCGGGTAGATCCGCTCCAGGTAGTAGTCGCGGTCGTCCTCGGCGATCTGCCGTGGATCCTTGTCGCAGTCCTCGGCGCGCTTCGGCACCCAGATCCGGCCGTCGTTGCGCAGCGACTCCGACATCAGGGTCAGCTTCGACTGGGTCTCACCGTGCACCGGGATGCAGGTCGGGTGGATCTGCGTGTAGCAGGGGTTGCCGAAGTAGGCGCCCTTGCGGTGCGCCCGCCAGTCGGCGGTCACGTTGCAGCCCATGGCGTTGGTGGACAGGAAGAACACGTTGCCGTAGCCGCCGGTGGCCAGCACGACGGCGTCGGCCGTCCAGCTCTCGATCGCTGCCGGTGACCATGTCACGGGTGACGATGCCGCGCGCCCGACCGTCGACGACGATCAGCTCGAGCATCTCGTGGCGGGTGTGCATCTGCACGGTGCCCGCGGCGACCTGACGCTCCAGCGCCTGGTAGGCGCCGATCAGCAGCTGCTGACCGGTCTGGCCGCGGGCGTAGAAGGTGCGCTGCACCTGAACGCCGCCGAAGGAGCGGTTGTCGAGCAGGCCGCCGTACTCGCGAGCGAACGGGACGCCCTGGGCGACGCACTGGTCGATGATGTTCGCGCTGACCTCGGCCAGCCGGTACACGTTGGTCTCGCGGGCGCGGTAGTCGCCGCCCTTGACCGTGTCGTAGAACAGCCGGAACGTCGAGTCGTTGTCGTTGCGGTAGTTCTTCGCCGCGTTGATGCCGCCCTGGGCAGCGATCGAGTGCGCCCGGCGGGGGCTGTCCTGGTAGCAGAAGTTCAGGACGTTGTAGCCCGCTTCGCCGAGCGACGCGGCGGCGGCGCCACCGGCGAGGCCGGTGCCGACGATGATGACGGTCAGCTTGCGGCGGTTGGACGGGTTGACCAGCTTGGCCTCGAACTTGCGCGTCGGCCCACTTCTGCTCGATCGGGCCGGCAGGCGCCTTGGTGTCGGCGATCTCGGCGCCGACCGGGTGAAGTAGTCGGCGCCCGGCAGTGCGGTCTGGTCGCGGAGCTGGTCGTGGTCATCAGTGAGATCCATCCGAAGAGAACGGCCACCGGCATGATCATGAAGCCGATGAAGAGCAGGAGGGCGACGACCCAGGCGCAGCCGTTGAGCACTGCGCGGGCCTTGGCGCTGGTGTTGGCGCCGAGGGTCGTGAAGGCGCTCCAGACGCCGTGCCGGATGTGCATGCAGACCGCGACCATCCAGACGCGCGTAGATGAGCACCATCCACCACAGGCTGAACTCGCCGACGACCATCTTGTAGGGCGAGTCGGCGTAGGTCGCGCGGTAGTCGCCGTCGACCAGGGTCGCCGTGCACGGTGAACTGCAGCAGGTGGAAGACCAGGAACGCCGGCCAGGATGACGCCACCCCAGCGCATGGTGCGCGCCGAGTAGGTCTGCGCCAGCTGCTGCTTGGCCTCGTAGGCGTACGGGTTGGCTGCCGTCGCACGCGCCCCAGAGGTCGCACGCGGAGTACATGTGCAGCACGATCGCCGCCAGCATGCACCGCGCGGAAGATCCAGATGAACCAGCCGTGCGGGAATCAGCGGGTAAAGGATGCGCATCTTCGTGGCCCTTCAGCCACTCCGCGTAGTGGTTGAAGGCGTCCTCCCCGAGGAACATCTTGAGGTTGCCGTACATGTGCATCAGCAGGAAGCCGATCAGCACCAAACCGGTGACGGCCATCAGGGCCTTCATCGCGACGGTGGATCGGACAGCTCTCTGATGAGGGGTAAGAGTCGTTGTCGCCACGGGCCCACACTAGTCAGAGATCGTGGCCGTTGTCCCGCCAGTTGGCGGGCATTCCGGCGGAGCAGGTCTCAAATCGCGGACAGGCACTGGACGATCCGTCCAGTTCTGCGGTTTTAGCAACGGTTGACGTGTCCGAAATTCTCCCGCTCCAGCAGGTCCGGGACGACGATCCGCCGTCCGCAGCCGGGACTGTTCCAGCCGCCAGGCAGCGACCTGCCCGTGGTGACCCGACAGCAGCACCGGCGGGCACGTCGAGACCCCGCCAGCGTGCCGGCTTCGTGTAGACCGGGATACTCCAGCAGGCCCTCCAGCTCGTCGCCGTGGGACTCCTCCACCAGCGACTCCGGGTTGCCCAGGACGCCCGGGCAGCAGCCGGACGACCGCCTCGACGATCGCCAGGGCGGCCACCTCTCCCGCCGTTGAGCACGTAGTCGCCGAGGCTGACCTCGAGCACCTCCATCCGGGTACGCGGCGTGCTCGACCACCCGGGCGTCGATGCCCTCGTAGCGTCCGCACGCGAAGAGGAGCCACTCCCGGCCGGCCAGTTCGTGGGCCAGCGCCTGGGTGAACGGCACGCCCGGCGGGGTCGGCACGATCAGAAGCGGAGCCGCGCCGCCCGGCGGGCACCAGCGCGTCCAGGGCCTCGCCCCACGGCTCGGGCTTCATCACCATGCCGGCGCCGCCGCCGTAGGGGGTGTCGTCGACGGTGCGGTGCCGGTCGTGCGTCCAGGTGCGCAGGTCGTGGACCGTCAGTCGAAACGATGCCGGTCTCGCACGCCCTGCCCGACCAGCGAGAGCTGCAGCGGCGCGAAGTAGTCGGGGAAGATGCTGACCAGGTCAATCCGCATCGGGAGCCTCCGCCAGCAGTCCGGGGATCGGATCGATGACGAGGCGCCCGCCGGGCACGTCGACCTCGGGCACCAGGGCGGCCACGAAGGGCACCAGCCGTTCGCCGATCGGGGTGAGCACGACCAGCAGGTCTTGCGCGGGATGGTGCTGGACGTCGATCACCTCGCCGAGCGGGAGCCCGTCCGGGTCGACCGCGGCCAGCCCCCGCAGGTCGGAATCGTGGTACTCGTCGGCCTCGGTGGGTGTTGGCTCGCCGTCAGCCTCCAGGTCGAGGCCGCGGAGTTCCTCGGCCG
>CAVQCD010000007.1:0-222464 GCA_963710915.1 uncultured Actinomycetota bacterium
CGGTCCGGGCCCCCGGGGCGATGTCCTGCGAGGCGCCCGCGAAGTTGCTGTTGTAGTAGACGCGGACGGTCTGACCTGAGCGGTTCCACGCCGAGGCGGCACGGTTCTTGATGCACAGGCCCTGGCCGTTGCCCGTGCCTCGGAACTCGTAGCAGCTGGGCTGGGCGGTGCCGTAGTTCGCGAGCGAGGCGGTGAAGTCGGACGCCGACCCGGCACCGCCGGTGTCGTAGTAGTAGCAGAACTCCCCGGACTCGCAGTTCCCGTCCCTGGCGGCGGCCTGCGCCGGTGCGATGCCGCTCGCCCAGACGCCCGCGGCCAGTGCAAGCGCGGCCGTCACGGCGCCCGTGACGCGTTGCCGTCTCCTCATGGTCCAGCTCTCCCTTGATCGTCGTCCGCTGACGGGAACAGAACGTAGGCCAGGGCATCGGTCGCCCCGGCGGCCCGGGAGTGCGGCGCGGCCTCGTCCCGCCTGATCGCCAAATCGTCGGTTGCGGCTGAAAGACGTTGGTGAGCAACCGGTTCGGCGGTGCGGAACGGCCTGCTCGACCGCCACACGTCCCCCGTGGCGTGTCACTGCAAAAGGTGACATGTCGGCCGTGTCGCCGTCGTCGGGTCACGAGCCCCGGCGGGGCACTGTCACGGTTAGTGGGGACAGGGTCGAGGCGCCCGGAGGAACCTTCAGATGATGGAATGGCAGGTGCGAGCCGGAGGGATGACGCGAATGAACGAGGCGGTGCGAGACGCGCTCACCGTCGGCGCGATCGACGACCATCCCGCGCTGCTGCAGGGACTGGCTGCTGTTCTCGCCGGCGTGCTCACCGAGAACACGTTGGACATGGTCTGCGCCGCCACCGTCGCCGAGTTCCTGGCCCGACGACGGCACTGTGACGTGGTGCTGCTGGACCTCTCCCTGGGCGACGGCTCGGCCCCGGCGGACAACGTCGAGGCGCTGGTCTCGAAGGGGTATCCGGTGCTGCTCTACACCCAGGAGCACCGGCCCCGGCCGGTGGCGCGGGCACTGCTGGCCGGCGCCGGGGGCGTGGTCCTCAAGAATCAGCCGATCGAGGACCTGGCCGACGCCGTCCGGCACATGGTCCTGGGCGAGCCCTACCTGAGCCCGGACTGGGCCGCCGCGATGGAGAGCGAGGTGCAGTTCCACGCCCCGCAACTCTCGCCGCGCGAGCTCGAGACGCTGCAGCTCTATGCCACCGGGATCCCGCTCAAGTCGGTCGCCCGGCAGATGAACATCACCCAGGACACCGCCCGCATGTACCTGCTGCGCGTGCGCTCGAAGTACGGCCAGATCGGGCGCGGGGTCGCCTCGCGCACCGACTACTACATCCGCGCCGTCGAGGACGGACACCTGCCGCCGCCAGAGACGTCCTGATGTGGCGCCTGCCCTCGATCTGGCGGCGTGATGTTCCACCGGGACTCGTGCGGATCCTGGCCCTGGTGGTGGCCGCCTACGGCGTCAACGCTGCTCAACTGACCGCTCTGAACCTTGCCGGGGCGCCCGGTGGACGGTCTCTCGCAGAGCACCCCTCACGGGTGCTCGCCGGGATCCTCGCCGCCCTGGCGGTCCTGTTCGCCGTCGCCGGTGCGGTCGTGCCTCGACGATTGCTCATGCTGCGCTGGGTGGCGATCGCGGGCCTGGGTGCGATCCTGGCTGCCGCCGCCGACTCCGGCGCCGTCGCCACGCGCGACGGGGTGCCGTGGATCGGGCAAGTGGTCTTCGTGGCGATGGTTGCCTCCGTGGTGTGTCTGCGGCCCGCGGCGGCCGTGGGCTACGGCGTCCTGGCCCTGACCGCCGCAGCCCTGTCGGACGTCAGCCCGCTGGACAACCTGCTGCTGTGGGTGGTCTACGGGGCGACGGTCGCCCTGCACGGGTCCTTCCTGCAATCGGCGATCTCGTTCACCGGAGACGTCGAGGCTGCCCACCACCGGGCAGCCGCGGCGGCGATCCGCCAGGCCCGGGCCACCGCCGAACGTGCCGCTCGTCAGGCCTGGGACGCCTGGATCCACGACACGTTGCTCGTAGTGCTGCACTTGGGTTCGCAGAGCAACCCGGCGGCCGGAGTGAAGGCAGGGGACCTGCTGCAGTCGGGTCTTCGCCGGGCCGGTCCGCCCCCAGGCGGCCTGCGAGCCTCCGTCGAGTCCGCCGTTGCCGGGCTGGCGGTGCGGGTCGACTGGGACGTGCACATGGACGGCGCGCCGCCGGCCCGGGTGCTCGACGCGACCGCCCGGGCGCTCGGCGAGGCGGTGCGCAACGCCGCCCGGCACTCCGGCGCCGGGTCGGTGCTGGTCGCCGGCGAGATCACCGCGGCGCGGCTGCGCCTGACCGTCACCGACGGCGGGTGCGGCTTCGAGCCGGAGCGGGTGCCTGATCGCTGCCTGGGCATCCGGGCGTCGATCGTCACCAGGATGGCGGATGTGGGCGGGCGGGCGGCCATCGCCTCGGCCCCGGGCCGCGGCACCCAGGCGACGCTCAGCTGGGGTGAGCAGGCGCAGCCGGCAGATCCTCAGCGCTGGGTGTCCGGGCGCCGATTGGTCACCTTGGGCGCCATTGCCGTCACCGCGAGCGCGATCGGTTCGGTGACGGACCAGGGCCGGCAGGCCGCGGTGTGGGCCCTGTCGGGATTAGTGTGCCTGGCAGTGTGTGTCGTGGTGGTGCTCTTCCGGCCGACGTGGACCTGGCTGGCATGGTCGGGGTGGTTGCTGGCCGAGACGGTGCTGTGCCTGGCTCAGCCCGCGGTCGACGGCCGGGGCAACGGCACCTGGTACGTCTTCGGGTCGGGGCTGCTGCTCGGGGTCAGCGCCTTCCGCCGCCGAGAGGGCACGGGCCTGTGGTTCTCGGTCGCTGCCTTCGTCGCGCAACTGGTGGCGCTGGCACTGTGGCGGCCCGGACGCCTGCCGGTCCTGGTCATCCCGCTGGCGCAACAGGTCATGTATGCGGCGGCGAGCTGGTTCCTGGTGCGCAGCCACGAGCGGATGTTCCTGCGGCTGCGGCAAGCCTCCGACCGGTCCGTGGAGATCGAGCGTGCGCTGGCCCTGCAGCAGGCGGATGCGGACGAGGAGCAGCGCAGGCTGGCCGAGCTGTCGGCGATGGTCACCCCCGTGCTGCAGGACCTCAGCGGTGCGGAGTCGATCTCACCCGGCCTGGCGCGTCGGTGCACGGTCGCCGAAGCGGCGCTGCGTGACCGTCTCGCCGCGCCGGCCCTGCTCACCGCCGACGTGCAGGAGGTCCTGGCGAGGATGCGTGAGAACGGGATCTACGTCTCGCTCACCGACAACGGGGGCGGGACCGCCCCCGCGGAGGCGGCCCGAGTGCGCTCCGCGTTGCCGTTGCTCGCCTCGGCGGCCCAGCGGGGGAGCCGGCTCACCATTCGGTGGACGCGCCTGGACCGTCGGTGCTTCGCGACCGCGACGGTGACGAAGCCGCTGGCGGTGGATGTGCCAGGACCGCACGCCGGGCTTGCCGACATCGAGGTTCAGCGGGACGAGGACGCCCTGCAGCTGCGCTTCCTGCGGGTGGAATGACGAGATCGGTCCGGGTCCACCGAACCCCTTCTCGGACAATGATTCACAGTGGGTCGATCCCGTCGCGAACGATCGGTTGTCGCCATTAGTGGTGACCTGTCCGGCGCCTGCAGATGATCTACCGTGACGTGCATCAGGGGCGTCCGGACGCCGTCCGGACTCAGACCAGGGGAGTCCAAGCATGGTGGGAATCAACGGAATCAGGCGTGCCCGGATTGTGGGGTCGCTCGCAGCAGTGGTGGTGGTCGCCCTCGGCGGGGTCGGGGTCACCGCGACCAGCGCGAGCGCCTGCGCCTAGGGCGTGGACCTCCCCCAGCTCAGCAAGAGCGCCGGCAATCAGGTCACGGCCTTCGCGACCTATACGCGCTGCACCTACGCGCTCGGAGAGCGCGTGACCATCACGTTGCACGGACCCATTTCGGTCAAGACCGAATCAGTCGTGCTCGCCGGCCCGGAGAACGTCTCGGGAGGGATCGCCGCGTCGATCGACTGTACGGGCACAGGACTGAAGGGCTGGTGGTCGGAGATCCAGTTCGCCTTCAATGGCGTGGTCACCGACCAGAAGAGCACAGGCATGGTGGTGATCAACTGCCCCACGCCGCCGCCGCCCCCGATCCAGCTGCCGCCGACGCTCGTCCTGAGTCAGGTGATCACCGCGGTGGCCATGGACAGTGCTCCCAGTAGCCCCACGGGCACAGTGCACTACGCCGGTGGAAGGGACGCTGCCATGACGTTGGAGCGGGCTCTGGTCGACGTCGGGCTGAACCCCGGTCCGGTCGACGGCAGCCTCGGCACGAGCTTCAAGTCCGCGTATGCCGCGTGGCAACGCCGACTCGGCTACACCGGTGCGGCTGCTGACGGCGTCCCCGGCTACACCAGCCTGACCAAGCTCGGCCAGCAGACCGGCCGGTTCCTCGTCGCCCGCTGAGCGGGCGGCTGCCTCACTTGGGCCAGAAGGAGGTGCGCCAGGTGTGGTCGCTCGGGGCGGCCGGGGCGCCGCCGGAGAGCACCTGGGTGACCCGGTGGGAGTGGGCCCTGGTCCAGGCGGACGTCGCGGACGTCGGCTCCGCCTCGCCACCGCCGGAGCGGGCGCCGACGATCGCCAGGATCGCCGCCACCTCCTCCGGGGTGGCGTCCCCGTTGATCACGCGGAGCACCGGCGGGCTCGGCCGGTCGGCCGTCTGGCCGGTCATAGCGGGATGTTCCCGTGCTTCTTCGGCGGCAGCGTCTCCCGCTTGGTCCTCAGGGTGCGCAGCCAGCGGGCCACCTCGACCCGGGTCCGCGAGGGCTGGATCACGGCGTCCACGTAGCCCCGCTCGGCCGCGATGTAGGGGTTGGCCAGGGTGTCCTCGTACTCGGTGACCAGCTGGCGGCGGGCGCCGTCCAGATCGCCGCCGCTCTCGGTGACCGCCTTCAACTCGCTGCGGTAGAGGATGTTCACCGCACCCTGGGCACCCATCACCGCGATCTGCGCGGTCGGCCAGGCCAGGTTCACGTCGGCGCCCAGATGCTTGGAGCCCATGACGTCGTAGGCGCCGCCGTAGGCCTTGCGGGTGATGATCGTGACCTTGGGCACGGTCGCCTCGGCGTAGGCGTAGATCAGCTTGGCGCCGCGGCGGATGATGCCGTTCCACTCCTGGTCCGTGCCGGGCAGGAAGCCGGGCACGTCGACGAAGGTCAGCACCGGGATGTTGAACGCGTCGCAGGTGCGCACGAACCGGGCCGCCTTCTCCGAGGCGTCGATGTCGAGCGTGCCGGCGAACTGCATCGGCTGGTTGGCCACCACGCCGACCGAGCGGCCCTCGACCCGGCCGAAGCCGATCACGATGTTCGGCGCGAACAGCGGCTGCACCTCGAGGAACTCGCCGTCGTCCAGCACGTGCTCGATCACGGTGTGCATGTCGTAGGGCTGGTTGGGCGAGTCCGGCATCAGGGTGTCGAGCTCGAGGTCCTCCGCCGAGACCTCGTCGTCCACCTCGGGGGTGAAGATCGGCGGGTCGGAGAGGTTGTTGCTGGGCAGGAAGCCGAGCAGGCTGCGCACGTACTCGATCGCGTCGTCCTCGTCGGCGCCGAGGTAGTGCGCGTTCCCGGAGAGCGTGTTGTGCGTGCGCGCACCGCCGAGCTCCTCGAAGCCGACCTCCTCGCCGGTCACCGTCTTGATCACGTCGGGGCCGGTGATGAACATGTGCGAGGTCTGGTCGACCATGACGTGAAGTCGGTGATCGCGGGGGAGTAGACCGCGCCGCCCGCGCACGGGCCCATGATCAGCGAGATCTGCGGGATCACGCCGGAGGCGTGCACGTTGCGCAGGAAGATCTCGCCGTAGAGGCCGAGGGAGACCACACCCTCCTGGATCCGGGCGCCGCCGGAGTCGTTGATGCCGACCACCGGGCAGCCGATCTTCATCGCCAGGTCCATCACCTTGACGATCTTCTCGCCGAAGACCTCGCCCAGGCTGCCGCCGAAGACCGTGAAGTCCTGGGCGAACACGCACACCTGGCGGCCGTCGATGGTGCCGTGACCGGTGATCACGCCGTCGCCGTAGGGCCGGTTCTGGTGCAGGTTGAAGTTGCGGCTGCGGTGACGGGCCAACTGGTCGAGCTCGACGAAGGAGCCCGGGTCCATCAGGGCCTCGATCCG
The DNA here is from genome assembly GCA_963710915.1 of uncultured Actinomycetota bacterium. GTDB lineage: Bacteria > Actinomycetota > Actinomycetes > Actinomycetales > Kineosporiaceae > JADJPO01. The sequence continues at coordinate 6,178 of CAVQCD010000007.1, forward strand.
CTCCCGCGCGGTCTTCTTGCCCTGGGCGTGCCGCTTGTCGATCGCCGTCTGCGACCCCGCGTGCAGCGCGGCCTCGTGCCGCCGCTCGAGATCCTCGAGCTTGCCTGCGGTGGTGTGGATGTTGATGTTGTCGGGCACCTCGGTACCGCCGGCGCCACGGACGTGCACTTCAGCCGGTTGCGAGCTCATTCCGGCAGCGTATTCCGCGCCGGGCCCTAGGTCAGGGCCACCGCAGCGGCGCACATCACACCCTGCCACCGAGCTGGTGGCCGTCAGCGCGTAGCGTCGTCGGGGTGAGCGAGAGCCGATACGCCGACCTGGACCGCCCGCCGCTGAGCGCGGCGGCCCTGGCTGCGGCGCTCACCGGCGCGGACGGCGTGTGGCGATCGGTCGAGGTGGTGCCCGAGACCGGATCGACCAATGCGGACGTCGCGGCGCGCGCTGCCGCGGGACAGGCCGAGGGGCTGGTGCTGGTCGCCGATCACCAGAGTGCCGGTCGGGGGCGGCTGGCCCGGAGCTGGTCCAGCCCGCCCCGCTCCTCGCTCGCGGTGTCGGTGCTGCTGCGCCCGGACGGCGTGCCCGCCGAGCGCCTGGGCTGGCTGCCGCTGCTGGCGGGGGTGGCGGTGGTCGATGCCCTCACTCGCCGCTGCGGCCTGCCGGCCCGGCTGAAGTGGCCGAACGACGTGCTGGTGGAGGACGAGGACGTCGAGCGCAAGGTGTGCGGCATCCTGGCCGAGGTCGTGCCCGGGCCGGACTCCGCCCGGGCGGTGGTGCTCGGCGCCGGGATCAACGTGACCCAGCGCCGGGCCGAGCTGCCGGTGGAGACCGCGACCTCGCTGCGCCTGGCCGGAGCAGCCACCACCGACCGCGACACCGTGCTGCGTGCCTACCTGCGCGCGCTCGCCGTCCGCTACCGGGCCTTCGTGGCAGCCCAGGGGGACCCTCGGGCCAGCGGCCTGGGCGCGGCCTACCGCGAGGCCTGCGCCACCCTCGGGCGCCAGGTCGAGGTGCACCTGCCCGCCGGCAGGATCGATCGTGGCCAGGCCCAGGAGGTGGACGACGACGGCCGGCTGGTGGTGCTCGTGGGCGACGAACCGCGACCGTTCGCCGCCGGCGATGTGGTTCACCTGCGCGGTCCGGCGTGACCTACGCCCCATCGAGCGGGCATTCTGGCGGTATGGGATTCCCCGCGAAGCTGCTCGGGCCCGATGAGCGCCTGGTGCTGCTGCTTCGGCCGCATGCGAAGGCGCTGATCGCTCCGATCCTCGTGCTGCTGGTCACCGCGCCGCTCACGGCCTTCCTCGCCGGGCTGGTGCCCGACGGTTCGGCGCAGCTCTGGATGCGGGTGGCGCTGGTGGCGGTCGAGGTGCTCGTGGTCGCGCGCTGGGTGATCTGGCCCTTCCTGGTCTGGTGGAACACCATCTACGCGATCACCGACCGGCGGCTGGTGCAGCGTCAGGGGGTGTTCAACCGTTCGGGCCACGACATGCCGCTGAGTCGGCTGAACGACGTCAAGTTCTCGCACAACGTGGTCGAGCGGGTGCTCGGCTGCGGCACGCTGGTGGTCGAGTCCGCGGGCGAGGTGGGTCAGCTGGTGCTGACCGACGTCCCACGGGTGGAACAGGTGCAGCGGACGCTGTACCGGCTCTCCGACGGGATCCGGGCTTCGGCCACCGGAGCGCCGGCCGGCGGTGCGACGGTCGACGAGGTCGACCCGGATGACAACGCGACCCAGGTGCTCGACCGACGCCACGGCCGCGACGCCCCGTGAGTGAGCTGTCGGACGAGCCGACGGACCAGCCCTCCACGGCCGCCGACCTCGAGCACGTGTTGCTGGGCGGTGCCCGCCGCTGGCGTCGCCGAGAGGTGGCGAAGTCGGTCGGAGTGTCCCTGCTGTCGGCGCGGAAGCTCTGGCGCGCACTGGGTTTCGCCTCGGTCGACGACGAGGACGTGGCGTTCACCGACGCCGACGCCGACGCCCTGGAACGCACCGTGTCGATGGTGCGGGACGAGATGCTCGACGAGGACACCACGATCGCCTTCGCCCGCGCCCTGGGCCAGACCACAGACCGGCTGGTCAGCTGGCAGGTCGAGGCCCTGATGGAGCACCTGGTCAGCTGCCCGCACCCCGACTGTGCCAGCGGCAGCGCCACCGGGGCGGTCGCGCACCTGTCCGGGATCGTGGAGGATCTCGAGGCGCTGCTGGTGTACGCCTGGCGGCGCAAGCTGGCCGCCGCGGTGTCGCGGCTGGAGCACCCCCCGGCCGGCCAGGACGCGCCGTCCGGCAAGCTCACGGTCGGGTTCGCCGACCTGGTCTCCTACACCCGGCTCTCGCAGCGGCTCACCCAGCGCGAGCTCGGGGTCCTGGTCCAGCGGTTCGAGGGTCTGGCCTCCGACGTGGTCACCGCCGGCGGCGGACGGGTGATCAAGACCGTCGGCGACGAGGTGCTCTTCACCGCCGACGACCCGCTGTCGGCGGCCGTGATCGGTCTGTCGCTGTCGGAACGGATGGCTGTGGACGAGGTGGTGCCCGACGTCCGGGTCGGGATCGCCCACGGCCTGGTGCTGCGCAGTCTCGGCGACGTGTACGGCTCGATCGTGAACCTGGCCAGCCGGCTGACCGCACTCGCCGAGCCGGGCACCGTGGTCACCGACCCGAACACCGCCTCGATGCTCGCCCGGCACGAGGGGTTGGTCCTGGTGCCGCAGCGGCGGCGTCAGGTGCGCGGGTTCGGTCCGCTGCAGCCGCTGCTGGTCACCCGGGCCGGGCCCACCGAGCAACTGATCGACATCGACTGATCACCGGGGCGGCCCCCGCCGATACGCTGCCCGGTATGGGTGGTCAGGTGCGGGTGAGCCGACACGGCGAGCGACGTGATGTGGCCGAGCTCGTGCTCGACCGCCCCGAGGCGCTGAACGCGCTGTCCACCGCGTTCGTCAGCCAACTGCGCGACACCCTGCGCGACCTGCGGGGTGAGGCCGAGTCGGGTGCGGTGCGGGCGGTCGTGGTCTCCTCCAGCCAGGAGCGGGCGTTCTGCGTGGGGGCCGATCTGCGCGAGCGGAACACCTTCACCGACGACGACCTGCGCGCCCAGCGGGTGGTCTACCGGTCGATGGTGTCGGCGTTCCGTGAGCTGCCGGTGCCGGCGGTGGCGGCCGTGGCCGGCTTCGCCATGGGCGGCGGGTTCGAGCTGGCCCTGCTCTGCGACCTGATCGTGGTCGACCCCACCGCCGTGCTGGCCCTGCCCGAGGTCTCGGTGGGCGTGGTGCCGGGGCTCGGCGGCACCCAGCTCCTGTCCCGACGGGTGGGGCTGGCCCGCGCCGGGGACCTGATCTTCACCGCCCGCCGGGTCGACGCGGCCGAGGCGGTGGCGATGGGTGCCGCGGACCGGTTGGCGGCGCCCGGCCGGGCCCGCGAGCTGGCGATCGAGCTGGCGACCACCATCGCCGGGCATTCCCCGGTCGGGGTGCTCAACGCCAAGCGGGCGCTGCGGCTGGGCTTCGACACCGACGTGACCTCGGGCCTGGAGATCGAGGACGCCGCCTGGCGAGCCACCGCCTTCTCCGCCGACCGGGCCGAGGGTGTGCGCGCCTTCGTGGAGAAGCGCCCACCCCAGTGGCCCGGGATCCACTGAATCCGCCCCCCGCCCCCTGCGCCTGGCGGCGATCACGGGAGAAGGTCCGGGGGGAGGGTCAGGGCGAGGGTTAGGGCGAGGGTGGGACGAGGGCGCTCTGCGGCTCTGGGGGTGCTTCGACCAACTCGTTGAAGACGAAGCGCCGGTAGGCCCAGAACCGGAACAAGGTGCCCAGGCCGATGCCGATCACGTTGCCCGAGATGTTGTCGGCCAGGGGCGAGGTGAAGCCGAGGACGTCGTGCGAGACGGTCAGACAGACGACCGAGATCACCAGGCCGACCAGGTTCATCACCACGAACAGGAACAGCTCGCGGGCCGGGGTGGCCTGACGGCGGTGCCGGAAGGTCCAGTAGCGGTTGCCGAGCCAGGCCCAGAGGATGGCCACTGACGCGGAGGAGATCTTGGCCAGCTTCTCGTGACCGTCCAGGGGAGGCGACCCGGCGCCGGGCCAGAGCCCGGTGGTCAGCAGGTTGAACAGGCCCACGTCGAGCACGAATGCGATCGCCCCGACGGCGCCGAACTTCAGCGTCTCGCGGTAGACCAGGTTCATGGCCTCGCGCAGACGCGCGATCAACCGGCGCGGCCCCACGCCAAGGAGGGTACCCGGCCACGCTGGGGCTCACCCGCTGGCTACCCTGTCGGGCGTGACAGGCGGATTCCCTCGAGTGGGCATGGTCGGCGGCGGGCAACTGGCACGGATGACCCAGCCCGCGGCCGTGGAGCTCGGGGTGCGACTCGCTGTGCTGGCCGAGCGGGCCGACGACAGCGCCGCCCAGGTGATCCCGGCGACCATGATCGGCAGCCATCTGGACGCCGAGGCGGTCACCGCGTTCGCCCGCGGGTGCGACGTGCTCACCTTCGACCACGAGCACGTGCCCACCGACGCTGCTGCACGCCCTCGAGGACAGCGGTGTCCCCGTCCGCCCGGGGCCCGACGCGCTGGTGCACGCCCAGGACAAGGTGGCCATGCGGGCCCGGCTGGCCGATCTCGGCGTCCCGGTGCCCGCGATGGGCGCTGGTGCGTGACGCCGCGGAGCTCGCCGCGTTCGCGAGGCGCCGGGCGGGCCGGGCTGGCCGGTGGTGCTGAAGACCACGCGCGGCGGCTACGACGGCAAGGGTGTGCTGGTGGTGTCCTCGGTGGCCGAGGCGCGCCGACTGGCTGGCGCCACGGCTGAGGCTGGCTGCTCGCCGAGGAGCGGGTCGCCTTCTCCCGCGAGCTCGCGGCCCTGGTGGCGCGCAGCCCGTCCGGGCAGGCGGCGGCCTGGCCGGTGGTCGAGACCGTGCAGGTGGACGGCGTCTGCCGCGAGGTGATCGCACCGGCACCCGGCCTCGATCCGCAGCTCGCGGCGTCCGCCACCGAGATCGCGCTGCGGATCGCCGGCGAGCTCGGGGTCGTCGGGGTGCTCGCCGTGGAGATGTTCGAGACCCGGGATGCGGCCGGGAGGCCGGCCGTGCTGGTCGAACGAACTGGCGATGCGCCCGCACAACAGCGGGCACTGGACGCATCGACGGGGCGGTGACCAGCCAGTTCGAGCAGCACCTGCGGGCCGTGCTCGACCTGCCGCTCGGCGACCCGCAGGCTCGCCAGCCCTGGGCCGTGATGGTCAACGTGCTCGGCGGGGACCACCCGGACCTCTACCGCTCCTACCTGCACGTGATGGCGCGCGATCCGGGTGTCAAGGTGCACATGTACGGCAAGGGCGTGCGCCCCGGGCGCAAGATCGGCCACGTGACCGTGTGCGGCGACGACCTGGACGACGCGCGTGGCCCGGGCTCGACACGCAGCGGACTTCATCACCGGAACCGATCGACGAATGAGCGGGCATGGGGTCATGGCAGCGGAACCGGTCGTCGGCGTGGTGATGGGGTCGGACTCGGACTGGCCGGTGATGGAGGAGGCCGCCAAGGTGCTCGACGAGTTCGGCGTGCCCTACGAGGTCGACGTCGTCTCGGCGCACCGGATGCCGCACCAGATGATCGACTACGGCACGTCAGGCCCACGACCGTGGGCTGCGGGTGATCATCGCCGGGGCCGGGGGAGCGGCGCACCTGCCGGGCATGCTCGCCGCGGTCACCCCGCTGCCGGTGATCGGGGTGCCGGTGCCGTTGCGCCACCTGGACGGCATGGACTCGCTGCTCTCGATCGTGCAGATGCCGGCCGGGGTGCCGGTGGCCACCGTGTCGGTCGGCGGTGCGCGCAACGCCGGCCTGCTCGCCGTGCGGATCCTGGCCGCCGGGTACAGCGCCGCGGACGGCGAGGGGGACGACGCCCTGCGCCTGCGGGAGGCGATGCTCGACTTCCAGGACCGGCTGCGGCTGGAGGCGGTGGCCAAGGGCGAGCGCCTGCGCGGACGCCGCGGCGGCGTCACGCTCGGCTTCGGCGTCACCCGCTCGGACACCTGACCACGGTCAGGAAGGGACGGCTGCGCGGGGCGGCTCCTGCTGGTCGCCGCCCAGATGCAGCACCAGCGTGGTGCCGGACGATGCCGCCTGGATCATGCGCAGCTGGGCCAGGGCCGGGTGGTCGTCGAGCAGCTTTGCCGCATTCGCCATCGAGCGCAGCGCAGCGGTCTCGGCCCGTGCCTGCTCGAGCTGGATCGCCGCCCGCTGCCGGGAGGTGACCAGCTCCATTGCCGCCGTGCGGATCTCGGCCGGGAGCAGCACGTCCTTGACCACCACGTCGGTCACGGTCAGTCCCACCGTGGAGGCCACGCCGTTCACCTGCGCGGTGATCTCGGCCAGGGGCAGCCGGGCTCCGCGCCGGGTCAGCTCCTCGGCCGTGAGCGCCGACAGCGCCTCCCTCAGGGCCAGCTGCGTCGCGAGGTACACGACGGCCTGCGGGTCCTGAGCGACGTCGGTGAAGGCCACTGGGTCGGTCACTGTGCAGCGCAGGGTGGCCGAGATCCGGACCGGAACCGTGTCGGCAGCCGGGACCTCCTGCGGCGCCAGGGGAAGCAGCCGCTCGCGCAGGTCGACCAGGACGTGCCGGGCACCGAACCGGAGCCGGTGCCGGCCGGCCGGGAGGACCCGGTCGACGACGCCGTGCACGTAGCGGATCGCCGCATGCCGCGGTGGAACGGTCATGGTGAACATCGGTGGGCCTCCTTCTCGGGTCCTGGTCGGTGGGGCGGGTCGGGCAGGTGGTACCGCCGGCCGGGCGGCGTGCGGTCACGGGGCCGATCCGCCACACCGGCCGGCCGCAGGGTGAGCGCACGCCGGGCGCCCGGCCGGCGGCACCGATGAGAGGAGTCGAACCTCGGGCCTGGTCAGGGCCACCTGTGCCTTCCGCGGCAGCGGCGATGAGTGAATACGCAGAACCATTCCGTCACAACGGTTTCGGCTGCTCCTCACCGCCGCAGCGAGAATGCCAGCACCTCCGTCGCGAGCGCCACTTCATTTCCTGAGCGGGACCACGTTGCCGCCGCGAACCCATGATCGAACAGCGCGAGTACCCCCCCGAATTCACCAGAACCCCTGATAAGGGGGCGAAAGTGGGCTCGGGGTGGGGGTTGTGGTGAATTCGGGGGTCATACCCGGCCGACCGCCGGCGCTACGGTGAAGGCATGGGGTGGTGGTCGGCGTATCGCCGGTGGTGGGCGGGCGATGCACGGGCGATGTATGCCGGCGGCCGCCCCGGCCCCCGGGCGAAGCGGCTGAATGCGTTGTGGGCCAGGGTGGGGCGTCTCGGGCTCGGCGGCGATCGGCTGGTGACGCTCGAGGTGATCGGGCGGACCTCAGGCCGGCCGATCTCGGTGCCGCTGATGCCGGCGCGGGTGGACGGCGTGCTGTATCTCGGGTCGATGCTGGGCGAGGGAGCCAACTGGGTGCGCAATGTGCGGGCCGCCGGCGGTCACGCCGTGCTGCACCACGGGCGACGCCACGAACAGGTCGTCCTGGCTGAGGTGCCCGTGGACCGGCGCGTCCCCCTGATCAAGGCGTTCCTGGACTCGGCGCCCGGCGCCCGGCCGCATGTCCCCGTGGACCGCGAGGCCCCGCCGGATGAGATCGCGGCCGTCGCCGACCAGATTCCGATCTTCCGGGTGGAGCCCCGGGCATAGCCGGTCAGGTGGCTTGGGCCTTCGCGATGCTGCGGATGGTGTCGATGTCGTTCTTCGCCATGGCGGCGAACAGTTTCAGGGCCTGCGCCCTGTCCCACTGCACGGCCTCGCCCGCGGACGTCTGCAGCGAGGCGTTGCCGATCGGCACCGTCATCCGCACCCCGTCGCCACCGGAGACGGCGCGCATCCCGAGCACGAACCGGCCCACCCCCCACGGCGTGGAACCGGAGTCCACGGTCAGCGCCTTGCCGCCGGCCACCGCGGCCGGTCCCGCCCGCCACGGCACGCCGAGCACCGACGGCGACAGGGTCTTGCTCGCGATCGCCGCCAGCACCTCACGCTGCCGCTCCACCCGGCCCAGGTCGCCGCGCGGGTCGCTGTACCGGGCCCGGGCGTAGCCCAGGGCGGTCGGCCCGTCCATGGTCTGGCAGCCCTTGGGAACGTCCAGATGCGCCTTGGCGTCCTTGATCGCGACCTTGGGGCAGATCCGGACCCCGCCGACCGCGTCCACCACGCCGGCGAACCCGCCCAGCCCGGTCATCACGAAGTCGTCGATCCGCAGCCCGGTGGCCTGCTCCACGGTCTGCACCAGCAGCTTCGGGCCGCCGTAGGCGAAGGCAGCATTGATCTTGTCCTTGCCGTGCCCCGGGATCGCCACGTAGGAGTCGCGGGGGATGCTCACCAGCACCGCCGGACCGGTCGCGGTGAGGTGCAGCAGCATGATCGTGTCGGTGCGTACCCCGGTGGCCTGCCCGGTGCCCAGACGGGCCCGTTCGTCACGGGAGAGGTCGTCCCGGCTGTCGCTGCCGATCACCAGATAGGTCGTGCCCGCGGTGTCCTTGGCCCGGCCGGTGGCCGGGAACGCGTCGACCTTCTCCAGGCTGAACCAGGCCAGGCTGCCCAGCACGATCGGGTACAGGACCAGTAACAGCACGACCCAGCGCAGGATCCGTGGCCGGTGCCGCTTCCTGCCCTTGTCCGGCAGGCCGAACGGCGCGTTCGGGGCGCTGCCTCCGATCGGCGGGCCGTCGACCCGGGTGGCCGACGGCGCGTGCCCGGACGGCGCGGGCCCGGACGGCGCGTGGCCGGCGGACGGGAGGCCGACGGGGGCGAGGCCGGGTTGCTCGTCGGACTCTCCGCGGAGGCGGAAACCGGGTCGGGCCCGGTAGACAGTGCCGTCGCGCTGCGGGTCGGGTGCGCGCCCTCGACCGAACCGGAACCTCACCGGACCAGTGTGCACCCCTCAGCCGATCAGGCCCGACCGGTGCGCGAGCGCCGCGGCCTCGGTCCGGCCCGAGACGCCCAGTTTGGCCAGGATGTTGGAGACGTGAACGCTCGCAGTCTTGGTGCTGATGAACAGCTCCCGGCCGATCGCGGCGTTGGAGCGCCCCTCCGCCACCAGGGCCAGCACCTGCCGCTCACGCGGGGTGAGCGTCGGCCCGCCCGGGTCCACCCCACCCGGTGCCGGCGCGCCGCCGAGGCGTCGGGTCAGCCCGGTCAGCCAACCGAGCACCATCCTCGCCCCGAGGCCTGTCGCCAGAGCAGTCGCCTGGGCCAGCACGTCGAGGGCCTGCTCCCGTTCGCCGCCCGCCGCGAGGGTCCGGGCCAGGTTCAGCCCGGCATACGGCGCCAGCACCGCCTCGCCCTGGCGAACCCGTTCGGAGCAGAACATCTCGCGCCAGTGCGCGGCGTCGTCGGCGAGCTCGGCGGCGATGGCGGGGTGCCAGATCCCGGCCACGGTGGTCTGCCGGGGCGTCTGCAGGAGGCGGTCGAGCTCGGCGCGGGCCAGATCCTGGGTGGACGGTGCCCGGTCGTCACCGCGCGCGGCCAGCAGCCGGGCGGTCCGGGCGAGGAGGTACAGCGCGGAGTAGCTCTCGCTCACCCGCCGGGTCCGGTCCGGGTGCCAGAACTGCTGTACCCGGTGCACGGCGGCGTCCAGGTCTCCCAGGGCCAGCGCCAGGTCGGCGTCCGCCCGCAGCAGCCCGATCGCGAACTGGGCTCCGAAGTGCCCGGCGTCCGAGGCTGCACGCCACCGGTTGAGCAGCCGGTCGGCGGTGGCCAGATCGCCCTGCCAGACCGACAGCCAGGCCCGCATCAGCTCCAGGTGCAGCAGGTGCTGCGGCGGCGGGCGAAGCTCGATCGCGCGGTCGATCAGCTGTTCGGCCTGCTGCCAACGGCCTAGCGCGAGCAGCGGCTCGGCGGCGTTGCCGGCCAGGATCGCCCCGCTGGTGCGCTCCAGGCCCTGCCGCCGGGCCACCTCGAGCTCGCCCAGCGCCTCGGCGGCGGCCTGCTCGTACCGGCCGGCCTTGAACAGCAGGTCCGCGTGATTGACCCGGGCCCGGCGGAGCAGGCGCGGGTACGGCTCGGCCTGCCGGATCGCGGCGGCCATGACCGCGACCGCTTCGTCCTCCTCGCCCCTGTCGATCAGGCACCCGGCCAGGGTGACCCGGGCCTCGGCCTCGGCCCGGGCGTCGCCGACCCGGATCGCGACGTCGATCGCCTGCTGCGCCGTCCCGGCCCCCTCGGCGGAGGCGAAGTCCAGCATCTGGTTGACCGCGAGCGCGTTCAGGGCGTGTGCCAGCTCCCGCGAGGGCTCCGGGCCGGCCAGGCGGACTGCCTCGTGGGCGGCCCGCTGCGCCTCCGGGCGCATCAGGGAGGCCAGGAACTTGGCCTTCAGGGCCGTCCGCCGGGAGAGCACCCGCGGATCGGTGCCGGAGGGCGCGGCCTCCAGCGAGGCGTCGATCAGGGCCAGTGCCCGGGCGTCCTCCCCGGCGATCGCCGCGGCCCGGGCGGCCCGGGCCAGGACCTCGTCGCGCGGGCCGAGCACGGAGTCTGCGCCGTCCACCTGGTCCCACACGGCCAGAGCCTTCTCGAACATCAGCAGGGCCTCGTGGGCGGCCAGTTCGCCGGAGCCGGCCAGGCTCAGCGCGGCCCGGAAACCGTCGTCCAGCCGGTGCGCCTGCAGCAGGTGGTGCACCAGCCGGGTGCCCGAGCGTGCGGCCGGGGCAGCGCCGGCGGCCAGCGCCTCGGCATAGCGCGAGTGCAGCCGGGCGTGCTCGCCCGGCAGCAGGTCGTCGTGCACAGCCTCGCGCAGCAGGGCGTGCCGGAAGCAGTACCCGGTGGATCGTCCGTCGAGGACCGCGGCGTCGACGGCGGCACGCAACACGTCGTCCAGCCCCGGGTCGTGGTCCAGCACCGCGGCCAGCAGCTCGTGCTCCACGACGACGCCGCCGATCGAGGCGACGCGCAGCACATGTTGGACCGGCTCGGGCAGCCGGCTGATCCGCACCATCAGGGTGTCGCGCAGGGTCCAGGGCAGTTCGCCGCAGCCGTCTGCCTGGGCCGCCACCAGCTCGGCCACGAAGAACGGGATGCCGTCGGTGCGCTCGACGTACCCGTCGATCACGGTCTCCGACGGCTCCTCCCGGCTCAGTGCGCGGACCAGCGCAGCGGTCTGGGCCCGGCCCAGCGGAGGCACGTCGAACCGGTCGCAGATCGGCAGCCGCTGGGCCTCGGCCAGGAACGGGCGCAGCGGGTGGCGGCGGGTCACCTCGTCGGTGCGGAAGGTGCCGAGCAGATGCACCGGGGCCTGCCGCAGCGCGCCCAGGGCGAAGCGCAGCAGGTGCCGGCTCGACTCGTCGCTCCAGTGGAGGTCCTCGATCAGCAGCACCAGGGGCTGGCGGCGAGCGGCGTTCTCCCAGACGCCGACCACGGCCTCGTAGAGGTGCAGCCGGGTGGTCTCGCCCAGGTCGGCCGACGGCAGCAGGCCCGGCACCAGGCGGGTCAGGGCTGCCGCGCCGGCGCCGGCCCAGGCGATCACCTGGTCGGGGCCGTGCAGGTCGATCAGCTCGTGCAGGGAATGCACCACAGGCACGTACGGCAGGCCGTCCGTGCCCAGTTCCACGCACTGGCAGCGGACGATCTGGGCCCGGGCACCCAGCCCGGCGATGTAGGCCTCGACCAGGGTGGTCTTGCCCATGCCGGCGTCCCCGCCGATCAGGGTCAGCCGCGCGCGGCCGCTGTCCTCGACCTGGGCCCAGACGTCGTACAGGTGGGCGAGCTCGGCTTCCCGCCCCACCATGGGCACGACGTGTTCGGCCACGTCGGTCATGATGTCACGCGGGGTGGTTTCGGCTCTTTGTGATGCGGCGCAATCGCTTCGCGGTACGCGCGCGGCGGATGGAGTCGGCTTCGGCGAGCAGGTCGGCGAACCGCTCATGGTGCAGTTCGCGCAGCATCTCGAACGGAATCTGTGTCATACCTCGAGCGTGCGGCCAAGGCCCGGCCACCCACATCGGGACGATGCCCAGTCCTCGGCCCCCGGTGGGACCGGCCGCCGTCTGAGGTACCTCAGACGATCCCGAACCGGGGCGCCTCGATCTTCGGGCAGGTGTCCATCACGACGTCCAGCCCTGCGGCCCGGGCTCGCGCGGCGGCGGCCTCGTCGATCACCCCCAGTTGCAGCCAGACCGCCCGCGCGCCCACCGCGATCGCCTCGTCGACGATGGCCCCGGCCAGCTCGCTGCGCACGAACACGTCGACCACGTCGATCGGGCCGGGCACCTCGGCCAGAGTGGCGTAGCCGGTGGCGCCGAGCACCGACTCCGCCCTGGGGTGCACCGGCACGATCGGCATGCCGAGTCGTTGCAGGTAGGCGGCGATCGAGTGGGCGACCCGGGCGCGGTTCTGGGACAGTCCGACGATCGCCCAGCGTCCGGGGGTGCCGAGCAGGCGCCGGACGACGTCCGGATCATTGCGGTGCGGGGTGGCGTTCTGACTCACCCCAGCAGTGTCGCACCGCGCCGTCCGGCCGGCTCTGGGTAGCGTGGCCCCATGACATGGCTGGTCACCGGCGGCGCCGGATACATCGGGGCGCACGTCGCCCGTCGTCTGCGCGCCTCGGGCCGCGACGTGGTCGTGCTGGACGACCTCTCCAGCGGGCACCGCGCTTTCGTGGCGGACGACGTGCGGTTCGTCGAGGGCTCGGTGGTCGATCCGGCGGCGGTCGACGAGGCGATCACCGCGGCGGGTGCTCCGGTGCTCGGCGTCGTCCACCTGGCCGGGTTCAAGTACGCGGGGGTGAGCGTTCAGCGGCCGCTGCACACCTACACCCAGAACGTGACCGGGATGCAGGTGCTGCTGGATCGCCTGGTCGCGCACGGGGTCTCCCGCCTGGTCTTCTCCTCCAGCGCTGCCACCTTCGGCACCCCGGACGTCGACCTGGTCACCGAGACCACCCCGACCAACCCGGAGTCCCCCTACGGGGAGAGCAAGCTGATCGGGGAGTGGCTGATCCGGGACGTGGCCCGGGTGAGCGACCTGACGCACACCTCGCTGCGCTACTTCAACGTGGTGGGGTCGGGCTTCGACGACATCTACGACTCCAGCCCGCACAACCTGTTCCCGCTGGTGCTGAAGGCGCTGACCGAGGGGCGGATCCCGAGCGTGAACGGCACCGACTACCCGACGCCCGACGGGTCGTGCGTGCGCGACTACGTGCACGTCGACGACCTCGCGCTCGCCCACGTCGCTGCGGCCGAGGCACTGGAGGGCGGTACGCCGCTGGAGCCGGTCTACAACCTGGGCAGCGGCGACGGGGTCTCCGTGCTGCAGATCATGGACGCCGTGCGCCGGGTGACCGGGATCGAGTTCACCCCCGAGCGGCGGGACCGTCGCGCCGGCGACCCGGCGCGGATCGTGGCCACCGGCGAGCTCGCCGCCCGCGACCTCGGCTGGACGATGCGGCACACCCTGGACGACATGGTGGCCAGCGCCTGGGCCGCCTGGCAGAAGGTCAGCGCCGCGCCGGCCTGAGCCAGATGATCGCCGTCCGTCATGGACATCTCCCCACGTGCTGGGGGGAAGGCCCTGACAGACGGCGATCTTGGGCGTGGAGTCAGGCGCGGGGGCGGCCGAGGGCGCGGTAGGTCCAGCCGGCGGCGCGCCAGCGGGCGGGGTCGAGGGCGTTGCGGCCGTCGAGGATCTGGCGGGTGGCGACGATGGCGCCGAGGGCGACGGGGTCGAGGTCGCGGTACTCGGGCCATTCGGTGAGCAGGAGAACGACGTCGGCGCCGGCGGCGGCTTCGGTGACGGTGTCGGCGTAGTGGAGTTGGGGCCAGGAGCGGCGGGCGTTGTCGACGGCGGCGGGGTCGGTGACCACGACCTCGGCGCCCTGGAGTTGGATCTGGGCGGCGACGTTGAGGGCGGGGGAGTCGCGGATGTCGTCGCTGTGCGGTTTGAACGCGGCGCCCAGGACGGCGACCTTGTGGCCGAGGAAGGACCCGCCGACGACGTCGCGGGCCAGTTCGACCATGCGGATGCGGCGGCGCATGTTGATCGCGTCGACCTCGCGCAGGAAGGTCAGGGCCTGGTCGGCGCCGAGTTCGCCGGCGCGGGCCATGAACGCGCGGATGTCCTTGGGCAGGCAGCCGCCGCCGAAGCCGAGGCCGGCGCCGAGGAACTTGGGGCCGATCCGGTCGTCGTGGCCGATCGCCTCGGCGAGCAGAGACACGTCCGCGCCGGCGGCCTCGCAGACCTCGGCCATGGCGTTGATGAAGGAGATCTTGGTGGCCAGGAAGGCGTTGGCGGCGGTCTTGACCAGTTCGGAGGTCTGGTAGTCCATGGTGATCACCGGGACGCCGTGACCGATCGCGGAGACGTAGACGGCGTCGAGCAGGCTGCGGGCGGTGGCGGCGGCGTCGGGGTCGGCGGGCAGGCCGTAGACGATCCGGTCGGGGCGTTGGGTGTCGGCCACTGCGTGGCCCTCGCGCAGGAACTCCGGGTTCCAGGCCAGCAGTGCCCCGGGGGCCTTGTCGGTGATCAGTTCGGCCAGGCGGGCGGCGGTGCCCACGGGCACGGTGGACTTGCCGACCACCAGGTCGCCCGGGCGCAGCACCGGCAGCAGCGCGGTGACGGCGGCGTCGACGTAGCTGGTGTCGGCGGCGAACTCGCCGCTGCGCTGCGGGGTGCCCACACAGACGAAGTGCACCACCGGCCCGGCATCGGCAGTGTCGGCGGTCGCGTCGGTGGTGAGGTCGGTGAGGTCTGTGGTGAACCTCAGCCGCCCGGTGGCCCCGGCCCGGGTCAACAGCTCGGGCAGGCCCGGCTCGAAGAACGGCGGCCGCCCGGCCGCCAGATCACGGACCTTGGCCGCGTCGACGTCAAGACCCACCACCTCATGGCCCAGATCCGCCATGCACGCCGCATGCACCGCGCCCAGGTACCCACAACCCACCACCGAGATTCGCACGCGTCGAGGCTAGCGGTCGCTCAAGTTCGCGGCCGCCGATGCCGATACTCCCTGGCGAGGCTGCGTCACGGGGCGCCGGCCCTGGCCCGACCCGGGGAGTCCTTGCGACATGGCGCGACGCCCTCCGGTCACCGCTCCCGAGCGGTGGTCGCGACGTCAGGTGGCAGGTCTGTGCCTGCGCGGGGCGACGATCGTCGTCCCCTTCGTCCTGTCCCTGGTCACGATCGCTCTCCTCAGCCGGGTGCTGCCGGCCGCCGAAGGTCTGGCCGGTGCCGCCTGGTATGTCGCGGTCCTGGGGGTCAGCTTCCTGGTGATGGCCGTGACGCATCGGGGGCTGCTGCGGCTGATGCCCCTCGCCGCGCTGCTGGAGATGTCGCTGGTCTTCCCCGAGCGGGCCCCGTCGCGGCTGAAACTGGCCCGGCGCGTGGCCAGTCGGCGCGACCTGGAGGATCTGCTCGCCGGCCGGACGGCGCACCTGCACGAGAGCACCCAGGAGTCGGCAGAGCGGATCCTCGCCCTGGTCGGCGCCCTGTCGGAGCATGACCGGGGAACCCGTGGCCATTCCGAACGGGTCCGGGTGCTCAGCGACCTGATCGCCGACCGGATGGGCGTCTCCGAGCTCGACCGGGACCGGCTGCGCTGGGCCGCGCTGCTGCACGACATCGGCAAGCTGAAGGTGCCGACCGAGATCCTGAACAAACCGGCCAAGCCCTCGGCCATCGAGTGGGATGTGCTGCGGCGTCACCCCCACCAGGGCGGCGACATGATTGCGCCCCTGCGGGAATGGCTGGGCGGCTGGGCCGACGTCGTCGTGCAGCATCACGAGAAGTGGGACGGCAGCGGCTACCCGCTCGGACTGTCCGGGGCCCAGATCTGCCTCGGGGCGCGGATCGTTGCGGTGGCCGACGCGTTCGACGTGATGACCGCCGTCCGCGCCTACAAGAAGGCGAGCGGGCGGACGGCGGCTCTGCGTGAGCTCGTGGCCTGCAGCGGATCGCAGTTCGACCCGGCGGTGGTCCGGGCCCTGATCACGGTGCCGCAGCAGAGGGTGCTGCTGGCGATGGGTCCGGCGGCCTGGCTGACCGGGTTGCCCTTCCTGGGGCAGGGGCAGATGGCCTTGGCCAGCGCGTTGACCGGCAAGGCCGGGATGGCGGTCGGCGCGGTGGCGCTCACCGGCACCGCCGCTCTGAGCCCGCTGGACGCCGTCCTGCCCGCTGTTGATCGGCTCGGACAGACCAAGGTCGTCGGTGCGCAGGACCCGTCGTCGGGCGGCGTCCGGGAGGCCTCGTCGGGTGCCGCACCCGCCCGGTCCCGCACCTCCGCTGCGCCGGAGGGCTCGGCGCCGGGCGAGGCCACGTCGTCCGCGGCCCCGGTGACGCAGCCGACCGGTGCGGTGCCGCCCCCGGCAGCGCAGGAGACGGACGAGGACAAGGGCGACGATGCGACATCGACCCGGTCGACGGAGGCATCCACGACCGGGCGCAAGAGCTCCTCGGGGTCGAGCACCGGCTCGACCAGGAGCGCGACCAAGGCCTCGAAGAGCGCGAGCAAGTCGGCGAGCAAGTCGTCGAAGAGTGCGAGCAAGTCGGCGAGCAAGTCGTCGAAGAGTGCGAGCAAGTCGGCGAGCAAGTCGTCGAAGAGGGGCACCGCAGCCGCCACGGCGACCACCTCGGCACCCACCTACACGACGTCTGCGCGCGGCCGGGGCCCGAAACGGCCCAGGTAGCCGGACGGGGCGCCGAGTTTGCGGCCGAGGGGAGGGTTAGGGTCAGCCCATGCGCTTCGGACTGTTCGTACCCCAGGGCTGGCGGCTCGACCTGGTCGACATCGCGCCGGCGGACCAGTGGCAGGCGATGCTCGCGGTCGCGCAGTCGGCCGAGGCCGGGCCCTGGGAGTCGATCTGGGTCTACGACCACTTCCACACCGTGCCGGCGCCGACCGATCAGGCCACCCATGAGGCGTGGACGCTGATGGCGGCGTTCGCGGCGGCCACCTCCCGGGTGCGGCTGGGGCAGATGTGCACCTGCATGAGCTACCGCAACCCGATGTACCTGGCCAAGGTGGCCGCGACCGTCGACGTGATCAGCGGTGGCCGGACCGAGATGGGCATCGGGGCGGGCTGGTACGAGCACGAGTGGCTCGCCTACGGCTACGGCTTCCCGAGCGCGGGCGAGCGGCTGGCGATGCTGGACGAGGGCGTGCAGATCATGCGCGCGGCCTGGGCGGACGGCATGGCCACCTTCTCGGGCAAGCACTACCAGGTGGACGGCGCGATCTGCCGGCCGACCCCGCTGCAGGCCGGAGGGATCCCGCTGTGGATCGCCGGTGGCGGCGAGCGCAAGACACTGCGGATCGCGGCCCAGCACGCGCAGTACACGAACTTCGACGGCACCCCGGAGACGTTCCGGCGCAAGTCCTCGATCCTGGCCGGGCACTGCCGGGACCTGGGCCGCGACTTCGACGAGATCGTGCGCTCGGCGAACTACAACGTGGTGATCGGGCGCGACGAGTCCGAGGTGCAGGAACGCCTCGCCGGCATCGAGGAGCGGATCCGCCCGCACCTCTCCGCCGAGCAGGTGGACTCGACGATGCAGATGCTGAGCAGCGGGCCGCTGGTGGGCACCCCGGAGCAGATCGTGGAGACCCTGCAGGGCCTCGAGGCCGACGGCATGACTTACGCGATCACCTACTTCCACGAGGCCGCGTACGACACCAGCGGGATCGAGCTGTTCACCACCGAGGTGATCCCGGCACTGGCCGGCTGAAGCCGGGCCGGGCTGCACCGGGCTGCACCGGGCTGCACCGGGCCGCTACGCCGCGGCTCGCTTGGAGATCGACACCAGCAGCTCGGGCTGGCGCGGGGTGCTGTAGCTCACGGCTGCCCGGTAGAGGGCGTAGCCGGCGCCGGCCCCGACCGCCAGGGCCGCCGCACCGCCGGCGGCGGCCAGGCCCGGTCGGTCCGGTCGCAGGATGCCGAGCAGCACGAACGGGGCGATGCCCAGGCCCAGCACGGGGAATGCCACCAGCTGGGCGAGCACGGCGGTCAGGCTGCCGTTGCTCCGCGCCATCACTCCGTTCTCGGAGTAGGTGATCGGATACGGCGCGACCACCGACTGCATCAGCGCGAGCCCGATCGCCAGGCACCAGGCGCCGAGCGCGCAGCCGAGGTAGCCGGGCAGCAGGGCCGGCCGCACATAGAGGCCGAGCTCGATCGTGACGACGGCGACGGCAGGGGTGAACAGGAGCAGACGGGCCACGGCCTTGCCGAGCAGATCGGCCCGGGCGTCGTCGCCGGCGGCGAGATTGACCCACATCGATGGTCCGTCATAGCCGTAGACGTTGGAGTTGACCGTGCCGAAGAACGCGGCCAGCGCGCAGCCGAGGTAGCCGACGGCAGGGGCTCGGAAGCCGGTCAGCACCGGAGCCAGGCCGGCTGCCAGGACGAGTGCCAGGGACAGGATGAGCTGGACGCGCTGAGCCGGCTCGCGCAGCATCAGGGTGATGTCCTTGTCGGCGACCGCGGCCGCCCGGCGCGGCAGCCACGGCGTCAGCCGCGTCACGCGCAGACGGCGGGTCCGCCGGCTGCGGACGGCTCCGGTGGTGGGCGGGGAGGTCATCACCCGCTGCAGCAGGACACCCCAGAGCGTTCCGAGCAGGATCACCGTGAGCAGGCCTGCCGCACCGTTGAGCAGCGCGGGCCACACCTGCCCGCGCTCACCGGCCGTGATCATTCCGGCCGGGAAGGAGGAGGGCAGGAGCCGTAGCAGCCCGCGCATCCGCTCGATCACCTGCTCGGCCTGCGGGGAGTCCTGGTGCACCGCCAGCTGGCTGATCAGGTTGGGCAGTTGGCTCAGCACCACGACGACGACCGGGATGGCCACGGCGATGACGTCGCGCAGGCCTCGCCGGCGCAGGCCCAGCCCCACCAGGGTGATGAGCAGCCGGCTGGAGACCGCGCACAGCACGAGGAAGAGCGCACCGCCGAGGACGACGGCGATCGCCCCGGGGCCGGGTGGCGCCGTCCCGATGACCACCCCGAGCACGATCGGCACGGTGGCCAGCCCGCCTGGGCCGACCATCGTCGACAGGGTGAGCCCGGCGGCCAGCTGGCGACGGGACAGCGGCAGCAGGACCAGCTTCACCGGATCCATCGAGGCGTCGCTGCCGGCCACGGTGATCGGTCCGATGGTCCAGATCAGGAACAGCCCGGCCAAGCCGGCTTCGACGCCGAGCCGCCGCACGTCGTCCGGCGCCCAGCGCAGCGCCACCCCGGCCGTCAGCCCGATCAGCCCGGCGACGGCGGCCGCGACCAGGCCCAGCACGGTGCCGACCACCATGGCCGTGTTTCCGGTGCGGAAACCATTCCTGACCAGGGCGAACTTCAGTCGGAGGAATCGCCGAGCCATGCCAGCCGCCCCTCCTGGTCGGTGGTCGGGGCGCCCACCAGCTCGACGAAGCGGTCCTCCAGCGATCGTCCGGCCCGCACCGCCGCCATCGGGCCGGCCGTGACGATCCGGCCGTCGGCCATGATCGCGACGTGGTCGCAGAGACGTTCCACCGTGTCCATCACATGGCTGGACAGGATCACGGTGGCGCCACGGGCCACCAGCCGGCCCAGGACGTGCCGGATGGTGCGCGCCGACACCGGGTCGACCGATTCCAGCGGCTCATCGAGGAAGAGCACCCGGGGGTCGTGCAGCAGGGCGGCCGCCAGGGCGATCTTCTTGTGCATGCCGGAGGAGTAGTCGACGACGAGTGCATCGCCGTCGTCGGCGAGTTCGAGCACACCGAGCAGGTCCTCGGTGCGGCGACGGATGACGTCTTCGTCCATGTCGCGCAGCAGGCCGTTGTACAGCAGGAGCTCCCGACCGGTGAGCCGCTCGAACATGCGGTTCTCGTCCGGCAGGATGCCGATCCGCCGCTTGGCCTGCGCCGGGTGGGACCACACGTCCAGGCCGTCGACGACCGCCGTGCCGGCGTCCGGGCGCAGCAGGCCGCAGGTCATCCGGATCAACGTGGTCTTGCCCGCACCGTTCGGCCCGACGATCCCGTAGAACGAGCCGTGGGGGATGGTCAGCCGCACACCGTCCACCGCGGTCTTGGGGCCGAACCGCTTGACCAGACCGGTGATGCTGACAGCCGGGAGCGGCGGCGGGGTGTCCACGGCTCGACCTTCGTCCCCGGTTGGACTCCAGGTCAATCCGCGGCCGGATCGCGAGGACCTTGACCGGAGGACGTGTGATGTGACGCTCACGGCCGGGCGCGCTCCCGGAGCAGAGGTCTGGGTAGCCTCCGTCTCATGACTGACATGCCTGGGTCGGTACTGGAGGACTTCCCCTTCTTCGCCGTGAGCGAGGAGCACGGGGACCTGCGCAGGGTCGTTCGCGAGCTGGCCGAGGCGAAGATCGCCCCGAACGCCGCGGCGGCCGACGAGAACGCCGAGTTCCCGCAGGCCTCCTACGACGCCCTGCGCGCGATCGACCTGCACGCCCCGCACGTCCCCGAGGCCTACGACGGGGCCGGCGCCGACGCGCTGGCCACCTGCATCGTGATCGAGGAGGTGGCGCGGGTGTGTGCGTCGTCCTCGCTGATCCCGGCGGTGAACAAGCTCGGCACCGTGCCGCTGCTGCTGGCGGCGAGCGAGGAGGTCAAGCAGCGCTACCTGCCGCCGGTGGCCCGCGGCGAGGCGATGTTCTCCTACGCCCTGTCCGAGCGGGAGGCCGGCAGCGACACCGCGAGCATGACCTGTGAGGCCCGGCGCGAGGGTGACGGCTGGCGGCTGAACGGGCACAAGGCCTGGATCACCAACGCCGGGATCAGCCAGTACTACACGGTGCTCGCCGTGACCGATCCCGACGGCCCGCGCGGCAGCAACGTGAGCTGCTTCGTCGTCGAGACGGACGACCCCGGCTTCAGCGTCGGCGCCAAGGAGCGCAAGCTCGGCATCAAGGGCAGCCCGACCTGCGAGATGCTGTTCGACGACTGCGTGATCCCCGGCGACCGCCTGGTCGGCGAGGTCGGCGACGGCCTGAAGATCGCGCTGCGCACCCTCGACCACACCCGGGTGACCATCGGCGCCCAGGCCGTCGGGATCGCCCAGGGCGCGCTCGACAACGCGATCGCCTACGTCAAGGAGCGTCGGCAGTTCGGCAAGGCGATCGCCGACTTCCAGGGCATCCAGTTCATGCTCGCCGACATGGCGATGGAGCTCGAGGCGGCCCGGCAGCTGGTCTACGTCGCCGCGGCCAAGAGCGAGCGCGGCGACGCGCGACCTGCCGTTCTTCGGTGCGGCCGCCAAGTGCTTCGCCTCCGACGTCGCCATGCAGGTCACCACGGACGCCGTGCAGCTGCTGGGCGGCGCCGGCTACACGAGCGACTTCCCGCTGGAGCGGATGATGCGGGACGCCAAGATCACCCAGATCTACGAGGGAACCAACCAGATCCAGCGCTGGTGATGGCGCGCCAGGTCCTGCGCTGAGGCGGGCTCACCAGACGCGCAGGCGCGCCGTCCCGCCGGCGAGGCCGGCGATCGGGCCGGCCGGGTAGGTGCGCCCTGCGGCCTTGCGCTCGCCGAGCGAGGTCGACGTCCATCACCGCCGGGCTGCCGTCGTGCTCCTCGAAGTGCGCGTCGACGAAGCGCACGCGTTCGCAGCTCCGCGCCGGTGACGACCGCGACGCGGGCGGCGTCGAAGCCCTCGGGCAGCGCCGTCTCGAGGTAGACCGCGTCGCCCTCGTCGACGACCGCGGCCGTCGCCGGCGCGCCGTCCAGCACGGTCGGCGTCCGGCTCGGCCTCGAACGGCCGCGCTCCGGAGGCGTAGACGTTGCCGCGGACGTAGACGGGCTGCTTTACGCCGAGGAACCGCTGGTGGTCGCCCGGCGGCTGGGCGTCGATGCGGGCGAGGTAGGCCTCGAACGACGCGGGGTGACCGTCGTAGCCGGCCGTGCCGTGGGTGGCGGCCGGCCCGCGGTCGTCCCACAGCGGCCCGTAGGCCGCGCCGGTGTCTGCGCCGGTGTCTGCGCCGCGGGGCCGAGGAAGAGGTTGCCGACCCATCGGTCGTCTCCGCCGTAGATCACGGCGTAGCCGGCGACCTGCGTGCTGTGCGGCACGTGGTAGGGCGTGGCGCGGTCCATCACCGGCTCGCAGCCGCAGCGTGCCGCAGACCAGGTTGTTGACGAACGCGCCGCCCTGGCTGAACAGCTCGAGCGACGCCGGCGGAGGCGAAGACGTTGTGCTCGACCAGGTAGGGGCCGTGGCTGACCTCGACGAACAGGTCGCGGTTGTTGGCGTAGAAGACGTTGCGCGAGATCCGGGTGCCCTGGGTCTGCCAGTCCAGCCAGGTGCCGAGCGAGCAGTCGTGGATGCGGTTGTGGCGGATCGTCGACGTCGATCGCGGCGTGCAGCTTGATGCCGGCGATCTCGTAGCCGTAGAACTCGCGCTTGAGCGCGATGTGGTGGATGTGGTTGTCCTCGATGGTCGAGAACACGCAGCCGAGGTGGCCGACGATGCCGTTCTGGCCGCAGTCGAAGATCGTGTTGCGCCGGACGACGTGCGAGCCGATGTGCTCCTCGTCCCAGCCGATCTGTCGCGCGGAGAACACCGACTCGAGCTGGTACTGGTAGCCGGGCTTGTCGCCGCGGGTGGTCGCGTAGTTGTGGCCGGTCGAGGCCTCCTTGCCGAGCGAGACCGCCGAGCACTTCGCGTCGTGGATGACGTTGTCCTCGATGATCCAGCCCTTGGCCCAGTTCGGGCCGATCAGGCCGGGCTGGTCGGCGGTCGGCGGGGTCCAGGGGCAGGCGGCCTGGGCCAGCTCGAACCCGCGGACGGTGATGTAGTCGAGGTGGTGCTCGGTCGGGTAGAACACCGAGCGGCGCACGTTGATCTCGACCAGCTCGGCGTTCGGGTCCGCGCCCTGGAAGTTCGCCCAGATGCGTGGTCGTCGTCGGCGCCGACCTCGGCGTACCAGACGTAGCCGCGTCTGGTCGGGGTTGCGGACCCGGTCGCCAGCGCCGGTCCAGTCGTCGAGCACCTCGGTGCGCAGCGGCGGGTCCGAGACCTCCGGCCGCGGCGTCGACCTCGTAGAAGCTCATCCCGTTGAGGTAGACGTCGCCGAGGTGCTTCTTCGGCGAGTCCTTCGCCGGGTAGACGATCCAGTCGCCGTCGATCTCCTCGGCGAACGGGTTGAACGACGCCGAACAGCTCGTTCGGCACCGACGCCGTCCACACCGTGCCGCCGTCCGGCTGCCAGCCGGTCACCGCGCTCGGAGCCCTTGATCACGACGTGCTCGCCGGGGGCGGCCTGGTAGGTGATCCGGCGCAGGTCGCTGAGCCCACCGCGCTGCGGCCGGACCCACTCGCGGTACTCGCCCGCGTGCACGAGCACGGTGTCGCCCGGCCGGGCCAGCTCCGCCGCCCGGTTGATCGTCCGGAACGGGCGGCCTCGGCGAGCCGTCGGAGGTGTCCGAACCTGTTGTCGCAACGTGCAGCACCGATGCCATCGCCTGCCGACCTTTCTGGTGCCGGCCTTCACCGACGTCGAGGGTGATCAGACGCTACGCCCACCGGCAGGCGCAGGTGACTCGCCGGGCGAACCTCGGCCGGGACTGGCAGCATGGCCGCGGCGTCCGATCGGGGCGTCACCCGAGCACTGGGGGGAGTCGTCCCGTGGGGATGTTCGATCTGCTGAGGCCGCGCCGCGAGTCGGTGCAGGCCACGCGTACCGCGCTGGAGGCGGCCAACGATCCTGAGACGGACGACGGTGGCGCGGTCACGTCGCTGATCCAGGCCCTGCTGAACGTGGGGCTGGACGGCAGGGGCCCGATCGACTCGGCCCGCACCGTGGCCGAGAAGGCCCGGGAGAAGGCCTCCGACACCGAGGCGGCGATCGATGCGGTGGTCCGCTCGCACGTCGTCACCGGCGGCGTCGGCGGCTTCGTCACGGGTCTGGGCGGCTTCGTCACGATGCCGATCGCCTTGCCGGTCAACGTGTTCGAGTTCTACGTACAGGCCACCCGGATGGTCGGCGCCATCGCCACCCTGCGCGGCCACGACGTGCGGGAGCCGCGGATCCGCACCGCCGTCCTGCTCACGCTGATCGGTTCGAACGCGGACGACGTGCTGGCCCGGGCGGGGATGAGCACCGGTGGCGGGCGGATCGCCGCGCTGGCGCTGAGGCGGATGCCGCCCGCGGCGCTGCTGGTGATCAACAAGGCGGTCGGGTTCCGTTTGCTGCGCGGGGTGGGCGAGAAGGTGCTCTCCCGCCTGGGCCGGGGGATCCCGCTGGCCGGGGGAGTGGTCGGTGCGGGGATGGACGGCTACATGATGAAGCGGATCGCCACCCACGCCCAGACCCAGTTCCCCTACGCCTGACCCACCGCGCCCCTGACCCACACCGTGCTCATGCTCCGCGGGTGAACATGTTTGAGGGGATGAGAACGCTTCCGCGTGCACCCCTGCGGAGCATGAGCGGGGTTGGCGGCGAACACGCCCGGCGCGGCTGAGCCGGATGCGGGACAGCCCCGGTGATACTGACCGTTATGACCCCAGACACCGCGGTGATCCCCGACGCCGCGCGTGCCAAGGTCCCCTCCGGCGGGCGCCCGGCGGTCAAGGCGCCGCCGACCACGCAGCCGATGCGCAAGCCCGAGGCGCTGACGCCGCGGATGCGGATCGTGCGGGCCGTGTTCCTCGTCCTGCTCACCCTCGTCGCCCCCGGCACGGCGCAACTGGCGGCGGGCAACCGCCGAGTCGGCCGCCTTGCGCTGCGGATCTGGCTCGGTGCTGCCGGCCTGGTGGTCCTGATGGCCGTGCTGTGGCTGGTCAACCGGACTGTGGTGCTGCAGCTGGTCACCAACTCGCTGGTGCTCACCCTGCTCGCGCTGGTGCTCTTCGGCGTCGCGTTCACCTGGCCGGTGCTGGTGGTCGACTCCTGGCGGCTGGGCCGGCCGGCCCTGATCCCGCGCCGGGCCCGCCTCGGCATGACCGCCCTGCTGCTGACCTCAGTGCTGCTCACCAGCCTGCCGGTGCTCGCGGCCGGACGGCGCGTATGGTCGGCCGCCGGCCTGCTGGACGGCGTGTTCGGCGGCGGCGCCGCCTCGGCGGCGGTGGCCGGGCGGTACAACGTGCTGCTGCTCGGCGGTGACGCCGGCCCGGAGCGGTCCGGCACCCGCCCGGACAGCATCACCCTGGCCAGCATCGACGTGCAGACCGGGCGGACCGTCCTCTTCGGGCTGCCGCGCAACCTCGAGAACGTGCGCTTCCCCGAGGGCTCCTCGGCGGCGAAGGCCAAGCCGGAGGGCTGGACCTGCGGTGACGAGTGCCTGCTGAACGGCATCTACACCTGGGGCAGCGAGCACAAGGAGGCCTTCCCCGGGGCCCGCGACCCTGGTGCCGAGGCGATGAAGCAGGCGGTCGAAGGGGTCACCGGACTGACCGTGAACTACCACGTGCTGGTGGACCTGCAGGGCTTCCGCCGCCTGATCGACGCCATGGGCGGCATCGACGTCACCGTGCGCGACCGGGTGCCTATCGGCGGCGGCACCTCGAAGGTCTCCGGTTACATCGAGCCCGGCACCCAGCACCTGGACGGCTACCACGCGCTGTGGTTCGCCCGCTCCCGGCACGGGGCCAGCGACTACGCCCGGATGGAGCGCCAGCGCTGCGTGATGAACGCGATGGTCAAGCAGATGGACCCGGCCACCCTGCTGGCCAAGTTCCAGGGCATCGCCGCCGCCGCGCAGGACGTGATGAGCACCGACATCCCGGCCTCCGAGCTGGCCACCTTCATCGACCTGGGGTCCAAGGGCAAGAGCCAGAAGATCAGCAGCGTGGGGTTCGTGCCGCCGGCGGTGAACCCGGCCTACCCCGACTTCACGGTCATCCACGACCGGGTGATCCAGGCCCTGATCGCCTCCCGCAAGCCGCCGGCGCCGAAGCCGACGCCGTCCTCGGCCGGCGCGGCCGCCCCCGCGGCGAGCGGCCGCGCCTCCTCGCCGGCCACGTCGCGGGCCGTGGCCGCCTCGCCCGCTCCGTCGGCGGCCCCCGACGTGCCGGTCGACGTCGACGCCGCCTGCAGCCCGGTCTGATCCGGCGCGTGGCCCGGTGGCAGCGAGGTGGGCGGCGGGTGGGCTACCGTCGGAGCTGATGTCCGCCTCGACTCCCGCCCCCGACCTCGCCGGTCCCGAGAGCAGCCCGGACCCGGTGCCGTGGCCGCCGGTGTCCGTGGTGATCCCGGTGCTGAACGAGGAGCGCCACCTGGGCGAGGCCGTCGGGCGGATCCTGGACCAGGGCTATCCCGGTGAGCTCGAGGTGGTGCTCGCCCTCGGCCCCTCGGCTGATCGCACCGACGAGGTGGCGGCCGCTCTGGCGGCGGCAGACTCCCGGGTGCGTACCGTGCGCAACCCGACCGGGCGGACGCCGAACGGCCTGAACGCGGCGATCGCCGCCTCCACGCACCCCGTGGTGGTCCGCGTCGACGGGCACGGCCTGCTCGCCCCCGGGTACATCGCGACCGCCGTCCGGCTGCTGGAGCAGACCGGGGCGGCGAACGTCGGCGGGCTGATGGCGGCCGAGGGGGTCACCGCGTTCCAGAAGGCCGTGGCGACGGCGATGACCAGCGTGTTCGGGGTCGGCGGTGCCCGGTTCCACACCGGGGGCGAGGCCGGCCCGGCCGACACCGTCTATCTGGGGGTGTTCCGGCGCGAGGTGCTCGAACAGCTCGGCGGGTACGACGAGTCGTTCCTGCGGGCCCAGGACTGGGAGCTCAACCATCGCATCCGCAGCTCCGGCGGCCTGGTCTGGTTCACCCCCGAACTGGCGGTCACCTACCGCCCGCGTGCGTCGCTGAAGGCCCTGTCCCGCCAGTACTTCCACTACGGGCGGTGGCGCCGGGTGGTCATGCGCCAGCACTCCGGCACCGCATCGGCCCGCTACCTGGCGGCTCCGGCCGTGGTGGCGGCGTGCCTGGTCGGTGTGGCGCTGGCGCCACTGACCCCGTGGACACTGATCCTTCCGGCCGGGTATGTGCTCGGGGTGCTGGGCGCAGCCGGGCTGACCGCCGTCCGCACGCCCGGTCTGCCGCTCCGCTCGGCGGCGGCCCTGCCCGTGGTCCTCGCCACGATGCACTGGTCCTGGGGCATCGGCTTCCTGACCAGCCCCCGGGCGCTCGCCCGTCGCGCGCCCGCCCCGGCCGACCTCGCCCACCCCTGAACGGGGCGACGACGTGCGGATCCTGATGCTGGTGGCCACCTCGCTCGCCTCGGACACCCGCGTGCTGCGCGAGGCCACCACGCTGGTCGAGGCCGGGCACCAGGTGCATGTGATCGGCAAGCAGGTTCCGCAGGGATGGAACCCGCCGGACGGCGTCACCGTCTCCTCGGTCGGGGCGAGCTCGGTCTTCCGCCCGGACGGCGCGCCCTCGCTGAGCCGCCGCCGGCTCGCCCCGCCGGCCCGCGCCGCCCGCTGGCTGCTGCTGCCCACCCACCGCAACCAGGCCTTCGGCCGCTGGGCGCAGGGGGCGGAGGCGGACGGCGCGCAGCGTGACTACGACGTCGTCCACGCCCACGACTTCACCGCCCTGGTGGCCGGTGACCGGCTGGCCCGACGAGCCGGCGTCCCGCTGGTGTACGACAGCCACGAGCTGTGGTCGGGGCGGCCGAGGATCGGCCGGCCGACGCCTCTGCAGGCGCGGCGTGAACGACGCGTGGAGGCCGAGATCGGGTCCCGCGCAGCCGCAGTGATCACCGTGGGGGAGGGGGTGGCGCGAGCCCTGCGCCAGGCCTACGCATGGCCTCACCTGCACGTCGTGCGCAACACCTTCCCGCTGCTCGATCCGGCGCAGGCCCCGACCGTGCCCCCGGCGCCGACCGCGGCCGTGTACGCGGGTCGCCTGGCGCCCTACCGCGAACTGGAGACCATCGCCGCGGCCAGCACCCGGCTCGACCTGCCGGTGTCCCTGATCGGCCCGGCCGACGAGACCTGGCTGGCCTCCTTCGACGCCGGACGGGCCACGGTGGGCCCGGCCCGCCCGGTGGAGGAGGTGGACCGGCTGCTCGCTGCCGCCGGCCTGGCCCTGGTCACCCACTCCGACCGCTGGGCCAATCACCGCCTGGCGATGCCGAACAAGCTCTTCCACGCCGTCCGGATGGGGGTTCCGGTGGTGGCCACGGACGTCGGCGAGCTGGGTGCCCTGGTGCGTGAGCACGGGGTGGGTGAGCTCTACCCCCCTGGGGACGCCTCGGGCCTGGTGGCTGCGGTCGGCCGGGCCCTGGCGCGCTATGCCACCCTGCGGGACGCCGTCCGGGCCGCCGCCCCGGCGCTGTCCTGGTCGGCGGACGCCGCTGTGCTGGTCGGTCTCTACGCCGATCTGGCGGCGGTCCCCGGCCGACCGATGACGCCGGTCTCTGACCGGGAAACGCCTGGCGTGGACTACCCTGGGCGCTGGTCCCACGCCGGGAGGGACACGTCGTTCGGAGAGGACCCGCGATGAGTTCTCCGCCTGCCGTCGCCCGCACCGACGACTTCTCGGAGTTCGACAGCACCCACCACGTCTACGAGCCGCACCGGGCGGGACTTCCCAAACTCCGGCCGTACATTCGCGAGCTGTGGGCCCGCCGGGAGTTCGCCGCCGAGATGTCGCGGGCGGGGATCCGGGCGGCGAACACTCAGACCCTGTTCGGCCAGGTCTGGCTGGTCCTCAACCCGCTGCTGCTGGCGGGCGTGTACATGCTGCTGGTCAACGTGCTCTCGGGGCAGGCCCAGGGCTGGGAGTACTTCGCGCACCTCACGGCGGGCCTGTTCACCTTCTACCTGATCAGCGGATGCATGAGCACCGGTGCGGCCTCGGTGGTCGGCGGAGGCCGGCTGCTGATGAACACCGCCTTCCCCCGGCTGCTGCTGCCTCTGTCGGCGGTGCGCACGGCGTTCTACCGCTACTTGCCCACGCTGCCGGTGTTCGCGGTTTTCTACATGCTCTCGCCCAGCGACCAGTACACCTGGAAGACCCTGCTGTCGGTGGTCTTCCTGGCCATGATCGTGATCTTCTCGGCCGGACTGGCCGCGATCTTCGCCACCGCCCAGGTCTACTTCCGCGACACCGCGAGCTTCCTGCCGTACTTCATCCGGATCTGGCTCTACCTGTCTCCGGTGATCTTCACGGTCGAGCAGCTGCGCCATCATGCGGGCGGCTACGCCCGCGTGCTCTACCTCAACCCGCTCTACTCCCTGCTGGGCGGGTTCACCGACCTGCTGGTCCGCTCGGAGATGCCCTCGCTGACCATGTGGCTGGTCGCTCTGGCCTGGAGCATCCTGACCGCCGTGGTCGGCGCGGCGTACTTCATGTCCCGGGAGCGTGATTTCGCTGTCCGCATCTGAGCAGGTCTCCGCGGCGACGGCGTCCTCCGTCTCCGAGCCGCCCACGGCTCCGAGCAACGGTGCGGCCCGGCGCGGCGAGGGCGGGGTCGCGGTCAGCGTCCAGGACGTCTCGATCACCTACCGGACCACGTTCGAGCGGGTCCCGACGTTCAAGAACGCCATCGTCCGACTCGGCCGCGGCCAGCGGGCGGTCCGGGAGATCAAGGCGGTCCAGAACGTCACCTTCGACGTGCCGGTCGGTACCTCGCTCGGCATCATCGGCTCCAACGGCGCCGGGAAGTCGACCTTGATGCGGGCGATGGCCGGCATCCTGCCGCCCACCTCGGGCCGGATCGAGGTGCACGGCCGAGTGAGCACCCTGCTCGCCCTCGGTGTCGGGTTCAACGGCCAGCTGTCGGGGCGGGAGAACGTGATCCTCGGTGGGCTCGCCTCCGGCCTCACGCGCAAGGAGGTCGAGGAGAGGGCCGAGGAGGTGGCCGACTTCGCCGGCATCGGCGAGTTCATGGACGCGCCGATGCGCACCTACTCCTCGGGCATGTTCAGCCGGCTGGCCTTCTCGGTCGCGGTACACATGAAGCCCGACATCCTGATGATCGATGAGGCGCTCTCGGCGGGCGACGCGGCCTTCAAGAAGAAGGCCGCCGACAAGATGGCCGACCTGATGAAGAGCTCCCGGGCGATGTTCCTGGTCAGCCACGCCCTGGGCAGTGTCAAGGAGCTGTGCAACGACGCGATCTGGCTGCACAAGGGCAAGCTGATGATGCACGGCCCGCCCGAGGAGTTGATCGCCGCCTACACCAAGTTCCTCCAGGTCGGCGAGGAGTCCTTCTCGCTCGAGGACCTGTGAGCACGTCGGCCGCTTCCCGCCTCGCGTGACCGGGCGATCCGATCGGCCGGAGGTCTCGGTCCTGACCAGCGGGCATGACGTCGCTGACGCGCGCCTGCACCGCGAGGTGGCCGCGCTGCACCGGGCGGGACTGACCGTCGAGGTGCTCGGCCTGGGCGACGAGGCCTCCGCCCCCGCCGGTGTCTCCGTGCGTACCTGGGCCCGCGGCGGGATGGTGACCCGCGGCGTGCGTGCGTTGCGGCTGCCCTTCCAGGCGCAGGGTGGCGTGTTCCTGGTGCTCGATCCCGACGTCGTGCCGGCTGCTCTGCTCGCAGGCAGGCTGCGCAGGCGACGGGTGGTCGCCGACGTGCACGAGGACTACGTGGCGCTGCTGAACGACCGCGCCTGGGCCACCCGTGGTCGGGGCCTGCTGCAGCGGCTCGCCCGGTGGTGCGTGGGTCTGTCCGGCCGGGCCTCGCTCACCGTGGTGGCCGACGACCACGTGCCCCCGCAGCAGGAGCGGTGCCGGCAGCGGTTCGTGGTGCGCAACCTGCCGGACGCCGCCACCCTTCCGGTTCCGGCGCCGATCCCGGCCCACCCGCCGCTGCGCGCGGTCTATGTGGGAGACGTGCGGGCCAGCCGTGGTCTGCGCACCATGATCGATGCAGTGGCGCAGGCGCCGGGCTGGGAGCTGGACATCATCGGTCCGGTGGCGCCCGGCGAGGCGGACTGGCTGGCTGCGCGGCTGCT
Source organism: uncultured Actinomycetota bacterium (assembly GCA_963710915.1). Lineage (GTDB taxonomy): Bacteria > Actinomycetota > Actinomycetes > Actinomycetales > Kineosporiaceae > JADJPO01. The sequence continues at coordinate 37,066 of CAVQCD010000007.1, forward strand.
GGCCGACGGTCTGGCCGACGACGAGGAGACGGCCCGGATCCACCTGCACGGTCGGATGCCGCCCGCCCAGGCCTGGACGATCGCCACCGGCGCCTCGGTCGGCATGTTGCTGGTCGAGGAGACCCCGGCCTTCCGGGACGCCGTGCCGACCAAGCTGTACGAGTACCTGGCCAGCGGGATGGCGCTCCTGGCCACCCCACTGCCCCGGGTGGCCCCGTTCGTGACCGACACCGGCGCCGGGGCCCTGGTCGACTCAGCTGACGCCGCGGCCCGCCAGTTGCGGGACTGGGCCAACGATCCGGTCGCCCTGGCCACGGCCCGCCAGGCGGCCCTGGGATGGGCAGCCGAGAACCTGGTCGGAGTGTCCCCCTGGGACGAGCTGGCGGCCAAGGTCGCCGTCCTGGCCCGGGGGAAGGGGTCACCGCCCGCCACCCCGGCCCCGCGCCCCGACACCGAGCAGGCACCGTCGGGGGACCCGGGCCTGCGCCCGCGGGACCGAGGGACGCGCGGTCGACGGGCCCGGACGACGCCGACCGCCCGGGCCTAGGTTCGGCGCCGGACGGCCGGGGGTCGAGGCGGGTTCTGCACCGTCTGCGTGTACCAACCCTCCACAACCCGCCGCAGGGTCGGCTCGACGGTCAGCTGAAGCTGATCACCTCGGTGCTGGTCGGCTCCTGCGTCACGGTCACGTCCGGAGTGGGGGTGGTGGTCGGAGTCGGGGTGGTGGTCGGAGTCGGGGTGGCGCAGGGCGACGCCTGCTGGTGACCACCACGGGAGGTCTGACCGTGCTTGACCGCGTGCTTGTCGGCGTGCTTGCTCACGGACTGTGCCTGCGCGCAGCCGGACGCGGGCTGGGGTGAGCGGACATCGCGCTGCGAGCCGCCGCAGGCGAAGGACGGGGCGGCGGCGACGATGCAGAGTGCGGTGGTGGCGGCTGCGGTGATCAGGGCCTTGCGCATGACGGCTCTCCTCGGGGGCGATCGACAGATGATGACTGTGTGTTGCGATGTCACTACTGTCAGCCGTCACCGTGGGTCGCGGTAAGCCGCCGAACCGGTGATCACGAATGGCCCAGTGCCGGGCGACCGGTCACCGGAGGTCGAGGTGGAACCCCTGGTCGCCGTCAGTGGCTGGTCGGCAAGGACGTGCCGTTCAGGGTGCGCAGTTCGCGCTCGGCGGCCGGCAGGCCCAGCACCACGGCCGGCCCCGGAGTGCGGCGGGCGATCCGCCACGCGGCGGGGACGGCGGCGGCGTCCAGAGCCAGCACGAGCTGACTCTTGCCGGCGCGGTCGAGCAGGTCAGGGTCCTTGCGGGCCCGGGTGGCGAACTGGCGGTTCAGCCCACCGCGCACGATCCGGCGCACCCGCTTGTACCGTGCGCTGCGCCGGATCCGGCGGATCTGCCGGCGGATACGGGACTGGGCGAGTTCGTTGACGCGCGCGGGGGTGATCTGGGCGCTGAGCGCGCGCAGCCCCGACACGTCGTCGGAGTCGTCGTCGTCGGAGTCCGGGCTGGAGTCGTCGTCGGCGCCGGGCCCCGCCGTGGATCGTGAGGGGGCGTGGGCGAGGCCCATGACGCCCGTCGCCGGGGCCGGCGGGGTGTACACCTTCACCGGTCCGAGCACGGTGGTCGAGCGCGTGGCGACCGGAGTCTCCACCGGCCCCCAGCTGTACAGATCGATCTCGAGGTCGGGGCCACCGGCGCGCTGCAGGATCTCGGTGATCTCCTCCACCCGGGCGCGGGCCATGGATCGGCCGGCCGCCAGGACGAGCGCCCTCATCGGCCCTCTCCCGGAGCGACGGGAGCCAGGTCGGCATCCTCGAGCGGTTCGTCCCTGCCCGCCCGCGCGGCCGCCCGCTGGGCCATGATCGATCCGGCGACGGGGGTCTCACCCGGCGAGGTTCCGGTCAGCGCCCGTACCCGGGGCTGCAGCTGCAGGTCGCGGGCGTAGCGGGCGGCGTAGGCCAGACACCGGTCGCGCATGTCGTCGTCCACGGTCAGTGCTGCGTGCGCTGCGGCGATCAGCGCCTCGCCGACCGCCTCCGGGCTCAGGTCGCGGCAGGGGAACCAGAGCGGGTAGTCCCGAAGCACGTCCGAGGCGGCGTTGCGCGGGTCGTGCACCGAGACGATGGGCATCCCGGTGGCGAGGTACTCGAAGACCTTCCCGCTGGTGACGTACAGTCCGGCACCGATGGCCAGCAGCAGGACGTCGAAGGTCTCGTACACCGCGGCGATGTCGGCCTTGGCCACCGGCCCGGCGTAGCTCAGGTCGACCTCCTCGGCCTCCTCCACCATCGTGCTCAGGTCGGCGCGCGGCGTGGCGTAGTACCCGAGGTAGCCATGCAGGCGGGTGCGGCTGCGGGCCACCAGCTCGTCCTGGTCGCGAGCCCAGCGCCATCCCTCGATGAGCTCTGCCAGAGGGACTTTGGGGCTGATCGTGCCGAGGTACCCGAAGGTCAGGCCCTGCTCGGGCACGGGTGCGTGATGGCGCGCCGGCGGGGCGAGCTCAGGGTCGAACCCGTTGGCCACCACGTGCATCCGGTCGGCGCTGTCGGGGTAGCGACGCTGGTGCCAGGCGCGGATCGGTTCGTTGACGAACCAGACCTCATGGGCGGCCTCGATCAGGCCCTTCTCGAGCTTCGCGGCGCGGCTGCCCTCCTCGTGCAGCATGCCGCCGTCGAAGACGTCGAGCAGCCATGCGTCGCGGTAGTCCATCACGAACGGCACCTTGTGCCGGCGGTGGAGGGCCCAGGCGGCCATGAAGTCGACATTGGGGTTGGCCGTGGCGACGACGAGGTCGACCGGGTCCGCGTCGTGGATGCGTAGCGCGGCCTTCTCCAGCACCTTGCGCCACTGCCCGTACCCGGTCTCGGGGAAGCTGGCCATGTCCAGCCGCAGCTGGCGTTTGCGCCACCGCGCGGGAGCGTGGGCGCGCAGCCAGGAGTAGTTGCGGATGTCCGTGTCGTGCAGGGGCCAGGCGAACGGAAGTCGTTCGATCCTGATCGACGGGTCGATGTGATCCTCGAGCGAGGTGTCCACCCCGGTGTAGCGCTCGAGTGACTCGCGCTCCGCGGTGAGGACGGTCACCCGGCATCCGGCGCGGGCGAAGGAGTTCGCCGTGGCCAGAGCCCGATAGACCCCACCCGCCCGGCACGGGGGGAACCCCCATGCGACGTAAAGCACGTGCCGCGCGCCGCGCCGATCCGACATGCACAACTCCCCATCGTGACGGCGCCCGGTCAGGAGCCCGACGCAGTCGGTGGTCGAGCTCACCGGCCCACATCCTATTACGACTTCCAGCCCAGGATTCCGACTCTCTGTGCTCATTCAGGCACTTTCAGTCACCTGGGGGCCGTGCCGGTGGCGACCGTGCGGAGCCGGGGACCGTCCTGCGTAGACTGCGGCGGGTGCTGCCAGCTCTCAGGACACGGATCGTGCGGCGGCTTCCCCCCCGGCTCCGCGGTCTGCTCCGGCGGGCACGAAGGCTGGTGCGCAGGGGATCCGCGCCGTCGGCGCCACGCCCGGCCGCACCGGCCGCGCCGATCGAGCTGCCGCCCCGTCCGGAGCTGCGTGACGCCCCGGTACGGCTCCTGGTCGGTCCGGCGAACTTCGCCGGCCAGGGGTGGGAGTGGGGTCGCGCAGCCGAGCGGGAGTTCCCCGAGGTCGCGGCACAGGTGTTCGCACTCGAGCGACCCGAGGGCTATGCCTTCCGCACCGACTACTCGGTGACCCTGCCGGTGTACCGCTCCCCGGTCTGGGGCCGTGATCAGGAGCGCTACGTCGTCGAGCACTTCACCCATGTCCTGATCGAGGCCGGGCGCCCGGTCCTCGGCGGTCTGTACCGGGCGGGCTGCGAGCAGGAGGCCGCGGTCTTCGCCGAGGCGGGTCTGGCGGTCGCCATGGTCGCCCACGGCTCCGATGTCCGCCTGCCCTCCCGCCATGTTCAGTCCTATCCCTGGTCCCCGTTCAAGGATCCCGAGTGGGACCTGGTGCCCCGGCTGGAGGAACAGGCCCTGCGGCTGGGCAGGATCATCGGCGAGCACCAGGGTCCCCGGTTCGTCTCCACCCCGGATCTGCTCGACGACGTGCCCGGCGCGGTCTGGCTTCCCACCGTGGTCGACGTCGACCGCTGGACGTGCGCCACCGTGCCGCTGGAACGGGAGCGTCCCCTGGTCGTGCACGCCCCGTCGAACACGCGGTTCAAGGGCACTGAGCTGATCGAGCCGATCGTCGAACGGCTGGCCGCGCGGGGGCTGATCGACTACCGCCGGATCAGCGGCGTGCCGAACGCGCAGATGCCGGCGCTGTTCGCCGATGCGGACGTGGTGCTGGACCAGTTCGTGCTCGGCATCTACTCGGTCGCGGCCTGCGAGGGGCTCGCCGCCGGGCGGGTGGTGGTCGCCCATGTCGCCGACCATGTGCGGGCCCATGTCGGCGAGCCGGTGCCGGTGGTGGAGGCCACGGTCGAGACGCTCGAAGAGGTGCTGGAACGGATCTGCGCCGAGCGCGACTGGGCCCGGGCGACGGCCACGCAGGGCCAGCAGTTCGTGCGCCGGGTGCACGACGGACGGCGCTCCGCGCAGGCGCTCGGGCCGTTCCTGGGTCAGGCGCGGGACGAGTAGCGGGCGACAGCGGCTGGGAGTCCGTTGAATGCGGCCACCCCGCGATGGCGGCGGGCCGCCCACCACACGGCGGGCACGGCCGCCGGGTCCAGAGCGACCAGCACGGTGCCGTCGGTGAGGGCCCCGGTGAACCACTCGCTGTGGTTGAGCCGGGCGGCGCCCGGCAGCCGGTCGAGGTCCAGCCTCAGCTTGCCGACGCTGATCGGGCGGGACGCCGGCCGGCCCGCGGGCATTGGGGTGACGTCGTCCAGAACGGTGGCCAGGTCGGCGCTCGGGGAGTGCCGGGTGACCAGCTGCACCCGATGGCCGGCCCGGCGAAGCGAGGTCACCCCGGCGATCAGCCCGTCGCCGGGGGCGGTCGGCCCCATCGCCACCAGGATCACGGTCACCGGGTCACGCTCCAGCCGTGGTCAGGGCGCGCAGGGCGGCGATCCGGGGCTGGAGCTGGCGGTCCCGGCGGAAGGCGCGGGCGACCTCCTGGGCTGCCGCCGCGCGGGCGGCGTCACCGGTGCGCGCGTCGCGGGCAGCCGCGGAGAAGGCTGCCCCGATCGCCTCCGGCGTCAGGTCGGCGGCGGGGTGCCAGCGCGGGTACCCCGCCAGCACGTCGGCCGCGGCGTTGCCCGGGGTCAGGACGGAGACCACGGGCAGGCCGGTGGACATGTACTCGAACACCTTCCCGCTGGTCACGTACTCGCCGCCGCCGAGCACCAGCACCAGCGCGTCGAACCCTGCATAGACGCCGGCCACCTCGGTCTTGGAGACCGGACCGTCGTAGCGCATCGAGGCCGCGGCGGCGCCGTCCACCAGGGCGGCCAGGGCGGGATCGGGGGTGGCGTAGTAGCCGAGGTACCCGCGCAGCACGACCTGCGCCTCGGCCAGGGCGTCGTCGTGGGAGTGCCCGTGCGACCACCCCGCGACCAGCTCCCGCAGCGGGATCACCGGGGTCATCGTGCCCAGGTAGCCGAACGTGAGGCGATGGCCCGCCGGCCGGTCGGCGGGAAGCACCGGGGCGGGCAGGTCGTGGTCGTAGCCGTTCATCACCACGTGCATCCGGTCGGCGGCGTCCGGGTAGGTGCCGGCGTGCCAGCGGCGCAAGGGCTCGTTCACGAACCACACCTCGGCGGCCCCGGCCACGGCCCGGGCCTCCCACTGCCCGGCGGGGGAGTCGGCGGTCAGCCGCCGGGTGCCGGAGTAGGTGTGGAAGGTCCAGGCGTCGCGGAAGTCGACCACGTAAGGCACCCCGTGCTCGGCGTGCAGTCGGGTGCCGGCGGTGACGGAGACCTGCGGATTGGTGGTGGCCATCACCAGGTCCACGGGGGAGCGCGCGTGCAGGGCCAGCGCGGCGTCCTCGATCCGGGCCCGCCACGGGCCGTAGCCCACCTCGGGGAAGCTGCGCAGGTCACGGCGCACCCGCTGCTTCGTCCACAGCCGCGGGGCGAGCACCCGCAGCGCCGGCCAGGCGCGCAGGTCGGTCTGCTGCGCGGGCCAGGAGAACGGCACCCGGACGACGTCCACCCGGGGATCGACCAGCGCCTCCAGCGCCTCGTCGGCCCCGGTCACGTCGAGGAACACCTCGCGGTCGGCGGTGAGCACGCTCACCCACCAGCCGTCCTCGGCGAACGCGTTCGCGGTGGCCAGCGCCCGGTGCACCCCGCCGGTGCGTGAGGGAGGGAACCCCCAGGCGACGTAGAGCAGGTGCGGCGGGTGTGCGGTCACCGGGGATCCTCTGCGTGGGTGCGATACGTTGACCGCGCCAGGGTAGAACGCCGCGTGCGCCCGAAACGCCGCGTGCGCCGTCACGAAGGAGCACCATGGCGGGCATCGTGCCCAGCGCCGACGTCGCCGACGCGCCAGATCGGCGACGGCTCGTCCGTCTGGCACCTCGCCCAGGTGCGCGAGAAGGCCGTCCTCGGAGCCAACTGCATCGTCGGCCGCGGCGCCTACGTCGGCACCGGGGTGCGCGATCGGCGACAACTGCAAGCTGCAGAACTACGCGCTGGTCTACGAGCCGGCCGTGCTCGAGGACGGCGTCTTCGTCGGCCCGGCCGCCGTGCTTCACCAACGACCACTACCCGCGCGCGATCAACCCCGACGGCACGCCTCAAGAGCGGCGCACGACTGGGAGCCGGTCGGCGTCACCGTGCCGCGAGGGCGCGTCGATCGGCGCCCGCGCCGTGTGCGTCGCACCGGTCACCATCGGCCGCTGGGCGCTCGTCGCCGCCGGCTCGGTCGTGATCAAGGACGTCCCCGACTTCGCCCTCGTCGCCGGCGTCCCGGCCCGACGGATCCGGTGGGTCGGCCAGGCCGGCGTCCCGCTGGAGGCGCCGGCGACGGAGCACCTGCCCGTGCGGTGTGCCCGCAAGACCGGCGGCGAGACGCTACCGTCGAGGCACGACGACACCCTCACGGAGGACCCGATCAGTGACGACTTCATCCCCGCAGCCAAGCCGATCATCGGCGACGAGGAGCGGGCGGCCGTCGACCGCGTGCTGCGCAGCGGCATGCTCGCGCAGGGCCCCGAGGTCACGGCGTTCGAGGAGGAGTTCTCGCAGCACTTCGGCCTGCGGCCGCGCCTGCGTCGCGGTCAACTCCGGCACCTCCGGCCTGCACCTCGGCCTGCTCTCGTGCGGGCGTCGGCGCCGGCGACGAGGTCATCGTCCCGTCGTTCACCTTCGCCGCGACCGCCAACTCGGTCGCGCTCACCGGCGCCACGCCGGTCTTCGCCGACATCGAGCCCGACGACTTCTGCCTCGACCCGGCCGCGGTCGAGGCCGCGATCACCGAGCGCACCGTGGGCGATCATGCCGGTGCACCTCTACGGCCACCCGGCGAACATGACCGCGCTGCGCGAGATCGCCGACAGGCACGGACTCGCAGATCTTCGAGGACGCCGCGCAGGCGCACGGCGCCTCGCTGCACGGCACGCCCGGTCGGCGCCTTCGGCGACCTTCGCGATGTTCTCGCTCTACCCGACCAAGAACATGACCTCGGGCGAGGGCGGCATGGTCTCGTGCGCCGACGACGAGATCGAGCGGCTGACTGCGGCTCTACCGCAACCAGGGCATGGAGCAGCAGTACCACAACGAGGTCGTCGGCTTCAACAGCCGCATGACCGACATCCACGCCGCCATCGGCCGGGTGCAGCTGACCAAGGTCGCCGGCTGGACCGCGCAGCGCCAGGAGAACGCGGCCTTCCTCGACGGCCAACCTGCGAGGGCGTCGTCGACGCCCCCGGTCGCCGACGGGCGCCGTGCACGTCTACCACCAGTACACGGTCCGGGTCGCCCGACGACCGCGACGGGTTCGCGGCCGCGCTGCGCGAGGAGTACGACGTCGGCTCGCGGCATGTTCTACCCGGTGCCGAACCACCGCCTGCCGCCGTTCCAGGTCGACGGTCGACCTGCCCGAGACCGAGCAGGCCGCGCGCGAGTGCCTGTCGCTGCCGGTGCACCCGTCGCTGTCGCCAGGCCGACCTCGAGCGCATCGTCGACGCCGTCAACGCCCTCGCCGGGGCGGGTGCCTGATGGCGAACCTGCGCGCCGGCCTGATCGGCCTCGGCATGATGGGGCGCCACCACGCCCGCGTGCTCGCGCAGCCTGCGCGGGCGTCGACCTCGTCGCCGTCGCCGACCCGGCCGGCGACGCCGCACGGCGTCGCCGGCGGCCGGCCGGTCGTAGGCCGACGTCGAGGCGCTCATCGCGCACGGCATCGACTACTGCATGGTCGCGGTCCCGACCGATCTACCACGAGGAGGTCGGCCTCGCGCTCGCCGAGGCCGGCGTGCACGCCCTGATCGAGAAGCCGCTCGCGCAGGACGTCGCCGTCGGCCACGCGGCTCGCCGAGGCGTTCGAGGCCGCGGGCCTGGTCGGCGCGGTCGGGCACATCGAGCGCTACAACCCCGCCCTGCAGCAGGCTGCGCGCCCGGCTCGAGGCCGGCGAGCTCGGCGACGTCTACCAGGTCGTCACCCGCCGCCAGGGCCCGTTCCCGGCCCGGATCGCCGACGTCGGCGTCGTCAAGGACCTCGCCACCCACGACATCGACCTCACCGCCTGGGTCACCCAGCAGCACTTCGCGTCGGTGTCGGCGCGCACCGCGCACCGAGCGGGCGCGAGCACGAGGACCTGGTGGCGGTCGTCGGCCAGCTCGCCGACGGCACGATCACCAACCACCTGGTCAACTGGCTCTCGCCGCTCAAGGAGCGGGTCACGATCGTCACCGGCGAGCAGGGGCGCGTTCGTCGCCGACACCCTCACCGCCGACCTGACCTTCTACGCCAACGGCGCGATCGCCACCGACGTGGGACGACGATCGCGCAGTTCCGCGGCGTCTCCGAGGGCGACATGATGCGCTTCGCCATCGCCAAGCCCGAGCCGCTGCGCATCGAGCACGAGCACGTTCCGCGACGCCGTGCTCGGCAAGGAGCGCCGACATCGTGACCCTGCGTCAGGGCCTGGCCACCGTCGCCGTCGCCGAGATGGTGCTGACCTCTGCACGCGAGGGCCGGGTGGTGGAGATCCCGGGCGCCGCCGACGCCCCGGTGGGCTGACGGCGCCGGTTGCTGATGGGCGGTTTCGCTGAAGGGGCCGAGGCGACGACCGAACTGCTGCCCGTGGTGGCAGGTCGCGTGCCGCGGGTGGTGCTGTTCCGCCCGAACACGGTCGAGCACGACACCAGGGGCAAGAAGATCGCCCTGTCGCTGGCCCGCGGCGGCTACCACGTGACCTCGCTGAACTGCGTGCTGCCCGGCGAGGATCCGGCGGAGCACCGGCTGGCCCTAGGGCCGGTGGACATCGTCACCGTGGCCCTGTCGGACCGGCACCGCACGACGCACCGGATGCGGGTGTCGAGTCGTCGCCGGAGGCGCCTGCGCCTGCTCGACTGGACCGGCCGGGACGAGTACGTGACCCGGGTCGCCGAGTTGCGCGGGGCGGTGGACGCCGCCTCGGCGCGGCGGCTGGCCGACCCGAAGGCCTTGGCGCCCAAGGTGATTCACATTGGGGCGATGCTGCGGCTGGTCGCCCGGCGCGGGCGCTGGAAGGCGCAGGCGGCGGTGGACGCCGTTCTGCGCGAGAGTTGGCGGGCCTGGGACCGGGCGCGCCTGTCCACCGAACTGCTCGCCACCGACGGGGGCACCCTGCCCGAGCTCGCCGACTACGCCGACACCATCGGCCCGGCCCTGGACGAGCTGGCACCCGACGTGCTGCACGCGCATCACCCGACCGTGCTGCCGGTCGCCCTGCGCGCGGCGCGCCGGATCCGGGCCGGGGGCAGGCGGTGCATCGTGGTCTACGACGCCCGGGAGAACTACGCCGGGATTCCCGCCGAGGAGCAGGGGAACCCTAGGCGGCACGCCGTCCTGCTGCGCCAGGAGGAGCGCTCGATGGCCGGGGTGGCCGCGGTGCTCACCGTCTCCGAGCCGATCGCCGACGTGCTGCAGGAGCGCTACCACCTGGCCACACGACCCACCGTGCTGCTCAACGCGCCGCCCTACGTGGCCGAGCCGTCGGTGCAGACGACACCGTCCCTGCGTGCCGTGCTGGGTCTGGACCCTGCGGCGCCGCTCCTGGTCTACAGCGGCGGGATCAGCCGGGCGCGGGGGATCGAGGTGCTGGTCGACGCCTTGGCGCACCTGCCTGAGGTGCACCTGGCCCTGGTGACGGTGCCCTTCCCGCACCCCATGGCTGCCGCGCTGCGGGCCCGGGCGGCTGAGCTCGGAGCGGCCGAGCGGCTGCACCTGGTGCCGCCGGTGGGGCAGGGCGAGCTGATCGCCTTCCTGGCCTCGGCGGATGTCGCGCTGCACCCGTTGCCGGGGGGCAGCCCCAACCACGACCAGGCGCTGCCGAACAAGCTGTTCGAGTACCTGCACGCCGGGCTGCCGCTGGTGGTCAGCGACGCCCGGCTGATGGCTGACTTCGTGCGGACCCACCGGGTGGGCGAGGTCTTCGCCACCAACGACGCGGCCGGTCTCGCCGCCGCCGTCCGCCGGGTCCTGGCGGACCCCCGACCGCCGGCCGATCGGCACGAGCTCGCCAGGCGGTTCTCCTGGCAGAGCCAGGAGCCGCTGCTGCTGGAGACCTACCGCCGCGTGGCACCGCTACCTGCCGGGCAGGGCGGGCCCGAGGCCCCGCCACCCACCTTCCCCGACCTCCACCTCACCCCGCTCTGACCCCCGGCGCGGCGGGCGCGGGGCGGCCCTGCGGGTGGCCCCAGCCATCGCCGTTGTGCAGTTCAGGGCGGAATCCGACGCGTATACCGCCCTCAAGTGCACAACGGACGAGGCGCCGGGCCGTGCGGCGCGGGTGCGGCGCGGGGCGGGTGGGGAGGGGGCGGGAGCGGCGCGGCGGCGCGGGGAGGGGTCAGCGCGCGCTGAGGAGTTCCTCAGCCACCCGGAACGCCGCCTTGCCGTCGCCGTAGGGGGCTCCGCGCTGGGCGCTGGGCGCGGAGCGCGCTGCCATCGCCGCCACCTGGGACAGGGTCGGGTCGAGCAGGTTCCAGCCGTCCAGCAGGGTCTCGGTCCACTCGGTCTCGGTGCGCAGCGTCGTGCAGGGGGCGCCGAGCAGGAACGCCTCCTTCTGCAGCCCTCCGGAGTCGGTGACCACCCCGGCGCGATCCGAGCACCGCGCGCACCATCTGCGGGTAGGGCAGCGGATCGGCGGTGTGCACCGACCCGCGCCCGGCCAGGGCGATGCCGAACTCGGCGGCCCGGGCCCGCAGCCGGGGGTGGGCCAGCAGCACGACCGGCACCGGAATCGCCGGCCAGCGCCTCGACGACCGCGTCGAGCCGCTCGCGGGTCGTCGGTGTTCTCCGCGCGGTGGATGGTCGCCACCACGTACGGCGCGGCGGGGTCGACGTCGTCCGGCAGTTCCGCGGGCAGCGCGCGCACGGCGTCCCGCACGGTGAAGCAGACGTCGGTCATCACGTCCCCGACCAGCACGCGAACGGTCGGCCAGGCCCTCGTGCGCCAGGTGGTCCATCGCCACCTCGGTCGGGGCCAGCAGCAGGTCTGCGGCGTGGTCGGTGAGCACCCGGTTGTGCTCCTCGGGCATCGCGCGGTTGAACGAGCGCAGCCCCGCCTCGAGGTGGGCCACCGGCAGGTGCAGCTTCACCGCCGCGACCGCGCCGGCCAGGGTCGAGTTGGTGTCGCCGTAGACCAGGACCCAGTCGGGCCGGTGCGTCGTGAGCACGCTCGTCCATCGCGGCCAGCATGGCGCCGGTCTGCACGCCGTGGCTGCCCGAGCCGACCCCGAGATGCACGTCGGGATCGGGGATGTGCAGATCGTCGAAGAAGACGTCCGACATCAGCGCGTCGTAGTGCTGGCCGGTGTGCACGATGACGTGCTCGATCCCGGCCTGGCCGAAGGCCGCCGCGACCGGGGCGAGCTTGACGAACTGGGGACGGGCACCGACCACGCTGAGCACCTTCACCCGCGTCACTCTAAGGGACCGCCTCGCCTGGTTCGCCGCCAGAATCGAGGATGGAGATCACGATGCGAGGACCTGGCTGCGATGGCAGCCGTTCTCCTTCATCGTGATCTCCATCGTCGACGGGCACCCTCGTCCGTCGCTGCGGTGCACTACGGTCGGCCCGTGACCAAGCTCGCCTCGGTCCAGCTGACCACCCCGTGGTTCCCGGAGCCCTACAACCGGATGAACGGGTCGTTCGTCGCCGACCATGCCGCGATGGTGGCCCGCCTGGCCGACCAGGTGCGCGTCGTCCACGCCCAGGAGTGGCCGGCCGGTCCCGAGGCCGCCGCCGCGCGCTGGCGGCCATCCTTCGACGCGGTGCTCGACCGGGCGACGCGGGACGGCTCGCTCGAGGTGCCCGGGGGTCACGGCCCGGTACTGCGGGTGCCGGTGCTCATCGTCGAGGGTCAGACCATGCCGCAACGGGCGGAGGCCGCCGTCCGTGACGTGCGTCGCGTCGCCGGAACCCTGACCGGGGACGTGGTGCACGGCCACGTCGGCTATCTCGGCGGGTTGATCGCCGTGCGCCTGGCCGATCCGGCGACGTCGGTGTTCGTCACCGAGCACTCCAGCGGTCTGGCCGGAGTGCTCGCCGATCCGCAGGGCCGAGACCACTACGCCGAGGTGCTCGACCGGGCGAGCCGGGTGTTCTGCGTCAGCTCCGTCGTGCGCGAGCACCTGGTGGACGCCCTGCCCGAGTACGCCGGGACGGTCGAGGTGATGCCGAACCCCGTGCGCTTCACCGGCGTGCCCCGACGCGGCCGCCCGGACACGCTGCGCCGCTGGCTGTTCGCCGGCAACCTGACCGAGATCAAGGGCGTCCAGCGGCTGGTGCTGGCCTTCGCCCGGGCGGCCGCCGAGCATCCCGACCTCGAGCTGACCATGTTCGGCCAGGGCCCCCTGCGTGAGCGCCTGGTCGAGATCGCCCGCGATCACGGGGTCGCCGAGCGGCTGCACCTGCCCGGCGTCGTGCCGCACGAGCAGCTGCTTGCGGCCATGCCCGACCACGACGTGCTGTTCGCGCCCAGCGTGCAGGAGACCTTCCACCTAGTCGTGCCTGAGGCGGTGGCGGCCGGTCTGCCGGTGATCACCACTCGCAGCGGGGGAGCCGAGGAGACCCTGGCCGGCGTCGCCGATCAGGTGGGCCGGATCGTGGACGTCGAGGACTCGCCCGACCTGCTGCTGGACGCCTGGCGCGATCTCGAGGCCGGCCTGGAGCACCTCGACCTGGACGCCGCCCGCAGCGCCCTCGACGCGCGGCTCGGCCCGGACGCCGTGGCCCGCCGGCTGGCCGCCGCCTATGGCCTCGCCTCGGACGACGTGACCCCGGACGACGTGACGCCGGACGACGCGGCGGCAGGCCTCGCCCGCCCGGCGACACCCGAGCGGATCGTGATCCTCTCCGTCACCGGATGGCGGCGCTACAGCGTGGAGGCCGAGCTCGCCTCGGCCCGGGCTCACGGCGTGCCGGTGGTGGTGGCCACGCACGACCCGGGCATCGCGGCCCTCGCCGACGGTCTCCCCGTGCGTCGGCCCGAGGACCTCGCCCCGCTGCCCGCGCCCGCTCCGCCCGAGCCCCCTCCCGCCGGACGCACCGGCCGGACCGGTCGCCTCGCCGCCCGTCTGCGCCGGCAGCCGGCGGTCACCCCGGCGGCCACGCCTCCCGCCGTCCCGCCGGCGCCGGAGCTGATCGGCGCCACGGTGGTGGTCTGCGACTGCCAGTCCATGCCCGATGCGGAACGGATGGCCGCGCTCGCAGGGGTGCGATTACGGGTGGAGCTGCCGAGTCCGCGATGATGGCTCACGTGTCGACCGGGAGCGCCGCCGAGCGCCCACGCGTGGTGCTCTTCCGTGCCAACGCGATCGACTCCGACTCGCGGGCGAAGAAGTTCTCGCTCACCCTGGCCCGGCTCGGATACGACGTGTACGCCCTGTCCGCCGAGCCCGACGGCCCGGCCGGCCCGCACCGCTCGCTGGGCCGCCCCGGCGGCCCGCAGGTCACCGTGGTCCCGGTGCCGGTCGGCCGGCTGCAGCGCGACCTGCACCTGTACAAGGTGGCCCACCGGCGGCGGCGTCAGTTCCGGTTCGTCGACTGGACGCCGCAGGACGAGTACGTCACCCGGGTGCGCGAGCTGAAGACCGCGATGAAGTTCTCCCGCACCCGAGCCGCCGTGGCCCGCCGTCCGCGGCTCGACCCGACGATCGACCCGGCGTCCGACCCGGGCCCGATGCGCCCCGTCGAGTTCGGGGTGTGGACCGCCCGCTACCTCTCCCACCGCACCCGGCTGGCCCTGCGGATCGCCCGGTGGCGCACCCAGTGGGCGCTCAACGTCGGCCACCGCCTCGCCTGGCGCCGCTGGGACGCGGTGCGCCAGGACATCCCGCTGCTGGCCACCACGCGCGGCACGCTGCCGGAGATCGAGGACTACGCGGCGGCCTTCGCCCCGGTGCTCGACGCGCTGCAGCCGGACGTCATCCACGTGCACCACCCGCTGGTGCTCGGCACCGCGGTCCGGGCCGCCCGCCGGCGCCGGGCGGCGGGGCACCGCTGCTTCGTCGTCTACGACGCCCGGGAGGACTTCCCCGGCATCCCCGAGCAGGAGCAGGGCCACCGGCGCCGGCACAGCGTGCTGGTGCGCGAGGAGGCCCGCTACATCCGCCACGCCGACGCCGTGGTCACCGTCTCCGAGCCGATCACCCAGACCCTGGCCACGCGGTACCGGCTCGGCCGCCGGCCGGCGCTGGTGCTCAACGTCCCGGTGGACGACGCACTCAACCGCCCCGGGGCGCATCCCGGCGCCACGGTGCGTGAGGCGGCGGGCCTGGCGCAGGCCGTGCCGCTGCTGGTCTACAGCGGCGCCGTCAGCCAGGCACGTGGCCTCGACGTCATGATCGAGGCCCTGGCCCTGCTGCCCGGGGTGCACGCCGCGGTGGTTCCGGTGCCCTTCCCGCACCCGATGATGGCGCAGCTGACCGAGCGGGCCATCGCCGCCGGGGTGGCCGACCGGCTGCACTTCCTGCCCCCTGTCGACCAGGATCACCTGCTGCACTACCTCTCCGGGGCGGACGTCGGCGTGATGCCGCTGCGCACCGGCTCGGCCAACATCGAGCAGGCCCTGCCGAACAAGCTGTTCGAGAACCTGCACGCCGGTCTGACCATGGTCACCAGCGACGCGCGGCTGATCGCCGAGTTCGTCCGCGAGCACGACCTGGGCGAGGTGTTCGCGGACGACGATCCCGCCGACTGCGCGCGCGCCGTCCGCGCTGCGCTGGACCATCCGCGAGACCCGTCCGCGCCCGCCTACGAGGACCTGCGCAGGCGCTACTCCTGGCAGGGCCAGGAGGCGGCGATCCGCGACCTCTATGCGTCGATGGTGACGCCACCCACACCGGACGGCATCGCCGCCGAGCCGTTCGGTTCGCTCGCGGTCACTGCCGCTGCGGCTACCGTGGTGACGCCCGCTCCCTCGCCCGGCACGCCCGCGCACGTCGATGGAAGGTCCACGTGAACATCACTGTCGTCGCCCTCGGAAAGATCGGTCTTCCGCTGGCCGTCCAGTTCGCCGCAGCGAGGGCACCAGGTCATCGGTGCCGACGTGAACGCCTCCCTGGTCGACCAGGTCAACAGCGGCATCGAGCCGTTCCCCGGCGAGGCCCACCTCGGCGAGTACCTGGCCCAGGTGGTCGTGGCGAGGGCACCCAGGTCGCCGCTGGCCGGCTCACCGCCACCACCGACACCACGGCCGCGGTGGCGCGCAGCGAGGCCGTCGTGGTCGTCGTCCCGCTCTTCGTCGACGACCGAGGGCAGCCCCGACTTCGGCTGGATGGACGAGGCCACCACGGCGATCGCAGCGCGGGCTGCAGCCGGGCACGCTGGTCAGCTACGAGACCACGCTGCCGGTCGGCACCACCCGCACCCGGTTCCTGCCCCTGCTCGAGGCGGGCCGCGGGCTGGTGGCAGGCAAGGACTTCCACCTGGTGTTCAGCCCGGAGCGGGTGTTCACCGGCCGGGTCTTCGCCGACCTGCGCAAGTACCCCAAGCTGGTCGGCGGCATCGACGCGGAGAGCGCCAAGCGCGGCCAGGCGTTCTACGAGGCGGTGCTCACCTTCGACGAGCGGCCCGACCTGGTCGAGACCGGTACCCGCCCGAACGGGGTGTGGGACCTGGGCAGCGCCGAGGCCGCGGAGATGGCCAAGCTCGCCGAGACCACCTACCGCGACGTGAACATCGGTCTGGCCAACCAGTTCGCCCGCTTCGCCGCCCAGCACGGGATCGATGTGCTACCAGGTGATCGAGGCGAGCAACAGCCAGCCGTTCAGCCACATCCACCGTCCCGGGATCGCGGTGGGCGGACACTGCATCCCGGTCTACCCGCGGCTGTACCTGTTCAACGACCCCGACGCCACGATCGTGCGGGCCGCACGCGAGGCCAACGCCGGCATGCCCGCCTACACCGTCGGCGTGCTCGAGGGGGCGCACGGCGACCTGCGCGGCCAGCGGGTGCTCGTCCTCGGCGCCTCCTACCGCGGCGGGGTGAAGGAGACCGCGTTCAGCGGGGTGTTCGCCACCGTGACCGCGCTGCGCGAGCGTGGTGCCGAGGTGTTCGTCGACGACCCGATGTTCTCCGACGCCGAGCTGGAGAAGCTCGGCCTCACCGCCTACCCCGAAGGTTCCGCGGTGGACGCCGCGATCCTGCACACCGATCACGCCGCCTACCGGATGCTCACCTCGGCCGAGCTGCCCGGGGTGCGCACCGTGGTCGACGGTCGTGGCGCCCTCGATCCGGCGAACTGGCCCAACGTCGTGATGCGCACCGTCGGGCGGGGTTGAAGGTTCGCACCGATATGGGCGAGCGGTATGCCCTGACCGTGGCCACCCCGTGGTACCCCACGCCGTACAACCGGATGGCCGGCTCGTTCGTGGCCGAGCACGCGGCACTGTCGGCCACCATCCCCGGGATCGCCGCCGGCGGGGGAGTCCACGTCGTGCAGGGTCTGGAATGGCCCGGCTC
Source organism: uncultured Actinomycetota bacterium (assembly GCA_963710915.1). Taxonomy (GTDB): domain Bacteria; phylum Actinomycetota; class Actinomycetes; order Actinomycetales; family Kineosporiaceae; genus JADJPO01. Next base: position 54,167 of record CAVQCD010000007.1, read on the forward strand.
CACCGCCGCCGGGGCCGTCACCCTGCGCCCGGCCTTCGACGCCGTGCTCGACCGGCTGCGCGAGACCGGCGGGACCCGGATCACCGGCGTGGCCGGCCCGGTCGACCGGGTGCCGGTGTTCGCCGTCCGCGGGGCCGCCTGGGCCGAGCGGGCCGAGGCCACGGTGCGCGACGTCCGGCGTGCGGTCGGCTCCTTCTCCTCGCCGCTCGTCCACGGTCATGTCGGCTATCTCGGCGGTCTGCTGGCCGCGCGGCTGGCCGAGCCGGGCGCCAAGGTGTTCGCCACCGAGCATTCGACGGCGCTGCGCACGGTGCTCAGCGAGCCGGGGGCGCGGGAGCACTACGCCGAGGTGCTGGAGCGGGCCGACGCGGTGTTCTGCGTCAGCCAGTTGCTCTGCGACCAGGTGCTCGAGCAGGTGCCCGACCCGTCGGGCCGGCTGCAAGTGCTGCCCAACCCGGTGGACTTCACCGGCGTGCCACGCCGTTCGCAGCCCCCGGAGCGCCTGTCCCGGTGGGTCTTCGTCGGAGGGCTGATCGAGCGCAAGGGCGTGACCCGGCTGGTCCGGGCGTTCACCGTCGCCGCCCGGGAGGACGCCGAGGTCAGCCTCACCCTCTACGGCACCGGCGCGCTGGCCGAGGACCTGATCCAGCTGGCGCGGTCCGCCGGGGTGGGCGACCGGCTGCACCTGCCCGGCGTGCTGAGGCACCGGGAACTGCTCGCGGCATTGCCGGAGTACGACCTGCTGCTGGCGCCGAGCACCTACGAGACCTTCCATCTGGCCGTGCCGGAGGCAGTGGCCGCCGGTCTGCCGGTGATCGTCACCCGCAGCGGCGGGCCGCAGGAGGCGCTCGCGGGGGTCGAGCACCAGGTCGGCCGCTTCGTCGACGTCGAGGAGTCGCCGGACGCCCTGATCGAGGCCTGGCGTGACCTCTCGGCCGATCTGGACTCCCTGGACCTGGATGCGGCGCGGGACACCCTGAACGCCCGCTACGGGCGGGCCGCGATCCGGGCCCGGCTGGCCGAGGCCTATGGCCTGGTCACCCCTGCGCCGGACGTGGTGGCCCCTGCCGGCGGCGCCCCCGCTGCGGTGGAGCCGCACCCGCGGCGGGTCGTCGTGCTGGCCGTCTCCGGCTGGCGGCGCTATCACGTGGCCGCCGAACTGGACGCCGCCCGCAAGCTCGCAGTGCCCACCGCGGTGGTCACCGCCGACCCGCAGATCATCTCGTGGGCCGCCGACGTCCCGGTGGTCGCGCCGTCCGGGGTCGACCTGGCCGGGGCCACCCCGCTGCTGGACCCGATCGCCGTCCGTGCCCGGCGCGCCGCCGGCCGGATGAAGCGCCGGCTGCAGGGCGGCCCCGCCGCCTCCCGCCCGCCCGGAACCGCCGCCCTGGACGGCGACTTCCTGGACGGCGCGACCCTCGTTCTCGGTGACTGCCAATCGATGCCGCTTGCGCAGCAGATGCTCACAGCACACCCCGGCCTGTGTCCGGTGGTCGAGTTGGACCGCAGCGGGGCGCTCGCGCCGCCGGTCGACAGCGAGGACGAGACGTGACTGCACCACCGAATCAGGACTCCCCGTCAGCGCCGCCGCACGTGGTGATGCTGGTGGCCAACGACGTCACCTCCGACACCCGGGTGCGTAAGAGTGCGCTCGCCGTGGCCGCGCTCGGGGCACGGGTCACCGTGGTCGGCATCACCTCCGGGCCGCGCCGGGAGGCCGCCCGGCTGGGCGAGGTGACCATCCTGCGGGTGCCGGTCGACTTCGTGCTGCGCGACCGCCGGCGCGACCGTCGGGCGCGCCTGCACCGGGGCGAGATCGGTTGGCTGGCCACCGATCGCGAGGCCGAGGCGCTGGAACGGCGCCGCCTCGCGCTGGCGGACCGTGACGTCTCCGCGCGCGAGGGCCTGGGCGCCGTCGTGGCCCAGGGACGGGTCGACGCCCGACGGTTCACGGTGCGGGCCGGAGGCCTCGGCCGGCGCCGGGCCGCCACCGCCGCGACCCTGGCGTACAAGGTCTACGACCGGGGCGTGCAGTCCACCGGGCTGGGCGCCAGCCCGGAACGGATCGTGCCCGAGGTCGACGACCTCGAGCTCTCGGTGGGCCCGGTGCTGGACGATCTGGCCCCGGACGTCATCCACGCCCACGACGTGCACTTCCTGGCCGTGGTCGGTCGGGCTGTGGCCCGGGCCCGGGCCGCCGGGCGCACCGTGCCCTGGGTGTACGACGCGCACGAGTGGGTGCCGGGCCTGTCCCGCTACGGGGGCCGGACGACGCGCGTGGTCGCCGCCTGGGCTGCTCTGGAGCGCCGCTGGGCCGCTCGCGCAGACCGGGTGATCACGGTCTCGCCGCCGCTGGCCGAGGCGCTGCGGTCCCGTCATCACCTCAGGCGGCTGCCGGCCGTGGTGCTGAACGTGCCCCCGCTCGGTGCCCGGGACACCGCCGCGGCCAGCCTGCGTGAGGTGGCCGGCGTCGCCGAGGGCGTGCCGCTCCTGGTCTACAGCGGCGGGGTGCAGGCGGCGCGCGGCGTGGAGACCGCGGTCGAGGCGCTGACCCGGCTGCCGCAGGCCCACCTGGCGGTGGTGGCCGTGCCGTCGGTGCACAGCCCGGCGGTGGCCGCCGTGCGCGCCCGGGCCGAGCAGCTCGGCGTCCACGACCGGTTGCACGTGGTGCCGGGGGTACCGCCGGATCAGGTGGTGGCCTTCCTCTCCTCGGCCGACATCGGCCTGATCCCCTTGCGCCACTACGGAAGCCACGAGATGGCGCTGGCGAACAAACTGTTCGAGTACCTGCACGCCGGGGTGCCGATGGTGGTCAGCGACTGCCGGGCCCAGGCCGACTTCGTGCGCGAGCACGGCCTCGGCGAGGTGCACCTCGCCGGGGACGGCGCGGACCTGGCGGCGGCGGTGACCCGCGCTCTGGAGCGGCGCGAGGAGATCCGGGCCAGGATGGCCGACCCGGGGCTGCTGGCCCGCTACACCTGGGACGCCCAGGCCCAGGTGCTGCAGGGGCTCTACCGGGAGCTGCTGCCCGGGCACCGCCTGCGCGCCGAGGCGGCGCCGTCGGCCGCGGCGGAGCCCCCCGAGATGCCCCTGGACGACCAGACCCGCACCCTGGTGATCGGCCCGGCGAACAGCGCCGGTCAGGCCTGGGCCTGGACCCGCTGCGCGCAGCGGTACCTGAGCGGGGTGAGCGGCTGGACGGTCGCCCTGCGCAACGAGCGCTACGACTACCCGGCCGACGAGCTGGTCGACCGGCAGGCCTACCTCGCCGACGCAGACTGGCAGCTGCGCGAGCTCTCCCGGGCCCGCTCGGTGTGGACCCACGCCCTGCTCGAGGCGGGCCGGCCGCTGCTCGGCGGTCTGGCCGGGCGGGACTTCGTCGAGGACGCCGAGCTGCTGCGGCGGTCCGGCGTCCGGGTGGGCCTGGTCTTCCACGGGTCGGAGGTGCGCGACCCGCGCCGGCACCGGCGCACGCACGAGTTCTCGCCGTTCGCCGACCCCAAGGACGAGCTGACCCGCAGGCTGCAGGCCCGCTGCGACGCCCTGCTGCCCCTGGTCGAGGCGTTCGACGGGCCGCTGTTCGCCTCCACCCCCGACCAGCTGGACTACCTGCCCGATCGGGCCCGGTGGCTGCCGGTGGTCGTGGACACCGAGGAGTTCTCCCCGGACCGCGACGGTGCGCCGGTGCCGCTGGAACGCGCCCGTCCACTGGTGGTGCACGCGCCCTCGAACCCGGCGCTGAAAGGCACGGCCGACGTCGAGCGGGTGCTCTCGCCGCTGGCCGGTCGCGGGCTGATCGAGCTGCGGATGGTCACCGGGATGGCCCCGACCCAGGCGGCGGAACTGATCCGCTCGGCCGACGTCGTGGTCGATCAGCTGCTGCTCGGCCTGTACGGGGTGCTCGCCTGTGAGGGGATGGCCAGCGGCCGGGTGGTCGTCGGTCACCTGGGGGAGACGCTGCGCGCACGGGTGCACGAGGAGTCGGGGGAGGCGGTCCCGGTCGTCGAGGCCACGCCGGCCACCCTGGACCAGGTGATCCGGCAGCTGCTCGAGGAGCGCGACGGGGGCCGCGCCGCCGCGGCGTCCGGACCGGGTTTCGTGCGCCGGGTGCATGACGGGCGGCGCTCGGCCTCGGTACTCTCGTCCTTCCTGGACGTTCCCGACCTCTCGGTCGAACCACCCGCCGTGGAGGTGGACACGCGGTGAGCCACCGCCCGCACGTGCTGCTCCTCGGCATGCAGTTCCCACCGGCCCGGGGCAGCGGGGTCTACCGGATCCGTAGCTGGGCCAACCACTTCGTGCGTCGCGGGTTCGACGTGACCGTGCTCGCCGCGGATCGGGAGTACTGGTACGAGCGCACCGGCGTGGTGGACCCCGAGCTGGAGACGACGATCGACCCGCGGGTGCGGGTGGTGCACGTCAAGGTGCCGCGCGAGCACCTGCGGCAGGACCTGCGGGCGATGTCGTGGGCCCACGGCAACTTCCCCAAGGCATGGATGCGCGTGCACGGCATCGTGCAGCGAAGGATCTTCCCCGAGGTGTACGCGACGATCATCCCGGCATTCGTGGCCAGGGGCCTGGCCGTGCACGCCCGGCATCGGGTCGACGTGGTGTTCGCCACCGGCAACCCGTACGCGCAGTACGGCGCCGCCTACCGCCTGAGCAGGCTGATCCGCCGTCCGTACGTGGTGGACTACCACGACCCGTGGACGCTGGACCCGTTGACCGAGAGCGACGCGTTCCCCCCGAACCACCCGGCGTTCGTCTGGGAGCGGCGGATCATCGAGAACGCCGCCCTGACCGTGACCGTGAACGAGCCGCTCGGTGAGTGGTACCGGAAGCGCTATCCCCTTGCTGCTCAACGAGTTCGGGTTGTGGAGAACGGGTTGGCCGAGGAAGTGGTGGGGGAGGTGGACTTCGCGCCGCTGGCGCCCGACGCGCCGGCGCGGGTCGGCTTCGTCGGCACGGTGCGCTCCGACCTGCCGCTCGAGGAGTTCCTGGACGGCTGGGCGCTGGCCCGCAAGGAGCCGGAGCTGCATCAGGCCACGATGGACTTCTACGGCTACCTGGGCTTCTTCACCCAGAACGAGGCCCCGATCCGGGTCCGGGTGGAGGCAGGGGTGGAGGGCGTGAGTTACCGCGGCCCCGTGCCGCAGACCCAGATCGGGCAGGTCTACTCCCGGTTGAACGTGCTGGCCATGCTGCTCCCGTCGTCGAGGTACATGACCGCGGGCAAGGGCTACGACTACATGGCCGCCGGCCGGCCGGTGATCGGGATCCACGACCCGCGCAACCACACCACCGAGGTGTTCGCCGACTACCCGCTGTTCTTCGGCACCCCTCGGGTGGATGCCGAGTCGGTGCGTGATGTTCTGGTGGCCTCGGTGCGCGCGGCGCGGGCGCAGACCCGCGAGCAGTACCTGGAGTGCCGGTCGAAGGCGTTGCGGCACACCTGGGACCTCAACATGGAGCCGGTCGGCGCCGAGGTGGAGGCGATGATCCGTGGCTGAGTCGTTGCAGCCCAAGGCCGGCCGGCCCCGGGTGGTCGCGGCTGCGGTGATCCCGGCACGTCGTGCCGCCACCATGAGGCTGCTCGGTGAGGTGGTGGCCGCAGGCGGGTCGGCCCTGCTGGTCACGGCTGACGGTCGGCCGCCGACCGGGGTGCCGGACGGTGTGGAGGTGCTCGACCTGGCGGCCACCGAGCGCAGGGTCGGGGTGAACACCGTGCTCAGCCGCTCGCCGATCCGGCTGGCCCGCCGGCTGGCCGGCCACCCGGGGCACGGGCCGGCACTGGTCTGGAAGCGGTGGAGCAGGTCCGGTGCCTACCGTGCGGTGCGCCCGTGGATGCTCTGGCGGGCCTTGCGTCGGCACCTCGACGTGGTGGACGTCGATCGGGTCGACCACGTGCTGCTGGTCGGGCTCGAGTCCTGGCCGGTCGCCTGGCAGCTGTGCCGGCGCAACCCGGCGACCAGCTATGCGTGGGAGATCCCGGCCGAGGTCTACGAGCGGGCGGGACGTCGTCCGCCCGTTCCCGCGTGAGCCGCCGGCTACGAAACCTGCACGTCACAGCCCTGCAACGACACAGACTCGGCAACGGCTCGGGCCAGCTCGCGGTTCGTGCTCAGCCGGAGAACAGCTCTGTTCAGACGCGCGTGATCACTGCTAGCCTGCGGCCCGCTGACCCTCGGGGGTCGGTCTCGGGTGGCGGAAGGTGACCATGTCAGCTGATCGGGACGTTGCCGCGCAGGTCGATGTCCGCACCGTGACCCGCAAGCTGGGGCTCGGCGCGATCATCGGGATCATCTTCTTCTCCGTCTCGGGCGGCCCGTACGGCCTCGAGGACGTGGTCGGCTCCTCAGGCGCCGGCATGGCGATCCTGCTGATCATCCTCACCCCGTTGATCTACAGCCTGCCGATCGCGCTGATGGTGGCCGAACTGGCCACGCTGATGCCGGTCTCCGGTGGCTACTACCAGTGGGTCAAGGAGGGACTGGGCTCGTTCTGGGGCTTTCAGGCCGGGTGGTGGGCCTGGGTGGCGAGCTGGTTCGACCTGGCCATCTACCCCGTGCTGTTCGTGGAGTTCAGCGCGTACTTCCTGCCCTGGCTCGACACCGCCACCGTGGGTCCGCTGTCGGCGAAGTGGCTGATCGAGGTCGCCTTCATCTGGGCGTTCGCCCTGATGAACATGGCCGGGTCCTCGGTCGTCGGCGACTCCTCGAAGCTGTTCCTGGTGATCGTGCTCGCGCCGTTCCTGCTGATCGTGCTGATCGGGCTGTTCAAGATGAACGCCAGCCCGGTGGTCCCCTTCGTGCCCGAGGGGATCTCGCCGATCGAGGCGTTCGGTGCCGGCCTGTTCGTGATCATGTGGAACTACTCCGGCTGGGACGGCCTGAGCACGGTGGCCGGGGACATCGACAACCCGCGGGTGAACTACCCCAAGGCGCTGGCCATCTCGATCCCGATGATCACCCTGATCTACCTGATCCCGACCGTGATCTCGCTGTCGGTGGTCGGCACCGAGGACGTGGAGTGGACCGCCGGGGCGTTCACCGTGGTCGCCGAAGGGGTCGGCGGGCGGTGGCTCGGCCTGTTCCTCTCCTTCGCCGCCATCGTCTCGGCGATCGGGTTGTTCTCGGCCTGGCTGCTCAGCTACTCGCGGATCCCCTTCGCGCTGGCCAACGACGGTTACCTTCCGCCCGCCCTGGTCAAGCTGCACCCGACCCGGGGCACGCCCGATGCGCACCATCGTGATCGCGGCGATCATCTGCTCGGCGGTGACCTTCTGGGCCTCCCTCGACGAGGAGTCGTTCGGCCTGCTGGCCAGCCTGTCGGTGCTGGTCGGCGGATGCGTGATCATGCTCGAGTTCCTCACCCTGATCGTGATGCGCCGTCGCTACCCCGACCTGGTCCGCCCGTTCAAGGTGCCCGGGGGAGAGGCGGTGCCGTACCTGCTGATCGCGCTGCCGGCCGCAGTGATCGCGATCGCGGTGTACTTCACCGTGCTGGACGTCGGGTGGATGGGTGGCATCGGCTACGCGCTGATCGCTCTCTCCACCGGCGTGGTGGCCTACTTCGTACTGCAGGGCAGCAAGCGCCGCCGGGGTGTCGACAAACGGGTCGACTTCGAGACAGGGGAGTTGCGCGGATGAACGTCCATACGCGTCCGCAGGACTGGGAGGACCCGGTCGTCCTGCCCGAGGTGATCAGCCCGCAGCGCCTCCTAGTGCCGTTCGACGGGTCACACAACGCCGAACGTGCGCTGGCCTGGGCTGCTCATGTGTCTGAACGCGAGGGCGCCGAAGTGGTCGTGCTGGTGGGGTTCGAGCAGCCGCTCACCCTGCGCGGGCGCGGTGCCACCTACATCGACGAGGTCCGCGAGCAACTGGAGGCGGAGGCCAAGGAACTCGCCGCCGAGGCGGTCCGGCTGCTGTTCTCGCGCGGTGTCAACGCGCGCGGCCTGGTGGTCAAGGGCGACGTCCCGCACGCCATCCTGGACACCGTGGACGCCGAGCGCTGCGACCTCGTGGTGATCGGGCGGCGCGGCCTGTCGGCCGAGGTGGGCGGCGTGCCGTCGGCGCTCGACCGGGTGCGGGACATGCTGCAGGGTGGGGTCTCGGACAAGGTGATCCGGCACGCCGCGGTGCCGGTCATGGTGGTGGCGTGATGAGCGCCCCACTGTCCCGCCGCCGGTTCCTTCTGGGCGGGTCTGCGCTCGGTGCCGCCGCGTTCCTGGGCACCGGACTGACCGGGTGCTCGAACCAGGCCTCGGACAAGCGGATCAGCTTCTTGAACTGGCAGGACTACGTCGACCCGACGCTGCTGACCGACTTCACCGCGGCGTCCGGCCTGGCTGTGGGGTACGAGACCTACGAGAGCAACGACGCGTTGGCGCAACGGCTCGCGGCGGCCGACGTGATCCGCAAGGGCGGGCGCCGGGCGACCAGCTTCGACCTGATCGTGCCGAGCACCGACCTGTTCCGCCGGCTGCGTGAGGCCGATGCGCTGCAGCCGCTGGACTCAGGCGTCGTCACCGAGGCGCTGCTCGCCAACCTCGACCCCGGCCCAGCGCCAGCTGGATGCCGACCCGGGCAACCGGTACTCGGTGCCGTGGGCGACCGGCACCACCGGCATCGGCTACGACACGACGGTCTTCAGCGAACCGCCCACCTGGGACGTGTTCCTGGACGCCACCCACAAGGGCAAGATGTCGCTGCTGAAGGAGCGGCGCGAGGCGTTCGCTGCGGCGCTGTTCTCCCTGGGCAAGGACCCGAACACCACCTCACCGGCGGACATCTCGGCCGCCCAGGCGCGGCTGACGGAGTTCACCGCCAACGCGGCCCTGGACTCGGCCGGCTACCTGGACGGCTTGGCCACCGGGAGCCTGGTCGCCGCCCACGGGTACAGCACCGACGTGCTGCAGGCCCGCAAGCGCAACCCCAAGCTGGCCTTCACCATCCCGAAGGCGGGGAGCACCCGCTGGGTGGATCTGCTCTGCATCCCGGCCAGCGCACCCAACCCCGAGGGCGCCAACCAACTGATCGCCTTCTACCTGGGGCCGAAGGTCTCGGCGGCCAATGCCGCGTACAACCTGGTCGCCACCGGCAACCAGGCGGCAGCGGAGTTCGTGCCCAAGGACGTGCTCGAGGACCCTGCCGTCTACCCGCCCGAGGCGGTGCTGTCGTCGCTGGTCTTCCTGAAGGACCTCGGCGAGGGCGAGAAGCTGTACGAGACCGCCTGGGACGGCGTGGTCAAGGCCTGACCGGCCGGCGCTCATCCGTCCACCCCTCCGTGGCGGCCCCCACCGCGTAGTACAGGGTGAGGATGTCGTGCAGGAGGGGTGAGGGCGTGAGCGCCGACCTGGGGGAGCAGCTGCGCCGGATGGCCGAGGAGGCTCCGGTCGCGGGCGACGAGATGCGCTCCGCGGCGGACCTGTGGTCCCGCGGCCGACGACGGCATCGGGCCCGGGTGCTCTCGGCAGCCGTGTCCGTGGTGCTGCTCGCGCTGCTGACCGGGTTGGGCGGAAGCGCCGTCTGGTCGCGGATGGCGGCGCCTCAGCCGGCCGGCCCGCCGGGTACCGGCATGCGGCTGCCCGACCACCTGTACACGCCGGGCGCGTGGCTGGCCGAGGTCGACGGGCCGCTCGGGCCGCTGGTCGCGGTGATCGGCGGCGAGCGGCGGGGCTGGCCGCTCTCACGGGATGCCGACGGGCGCAACGGCTTGGCCGGAGTGTCGGCCCGCACCGGGGAGTACCGCTTCCTCGACCTTCCCGGGCGGGCGTTCGAGGCGGGGTCCGCGGCCTTGGCCCTGTCGGCTGACGGACGACGGCTCGCCTATGCGATCGCCGACGAGCGCTTCGATGATCAGCGGCTCGGCGGGCCGGGCCGGGTTGGCGGAGTGGCTGTGCTACGACTCGGTCACCGGCCGCATCACGACGCACCGGGTGGAGAGCCGCCTCGGGCTGTCTCTGCGCGGACTGGCATGGGCCGGCACCACGGTGTGGTTCGACTACTTCGAGATCGACGAGGTGCGCGGCGACGGGTTCAGCAGAAGCAGCGGCGGCGGGACCTTCAGGTGGAGCTTCTCGGGGACCGGGGTCGCGAGCGGTGAGCCGCAGCTCCTGCCGGGCACTGAGCGCATCGCACCGTCGTCCCCGGGGGCTGCTCCCGGCGGGTTCATCGTCGGCGTCGGCCAGCGGGACTTCCGGGTGGTGGTGAAGGACACCGTGAGCCACGCCTTCCAGCTCGACGCCGACCTGGAAGGCGCGCCGGCGCTGTCCCCGGACGGCCGCACGGTCGTGGGCCTCGGGACGTCCGACCCGTCCACGTCGGACGGAACCGCCCCGCCGATCATGGCAGGGACTCTGCCGGTCACCGGCGCCTTCGACCGGGGCCTGGTGCACCTTCGGGCGGTGCCGGGGGTGACGGCGCACGAGGTGCTGGGCTGGCGTGATGCCACACACGTCGTCGCGATGACCTACGGCAACCAGACGGGACCGCGGATCGACAGCATCGACGTCGGCACGGGTGCAGTCCGGCCGCTCATGGTCCTCAGCGGGACGAACTGGATGCCCGGCAAGATCGTCGCGGCGGACGCCTGGTCGGCGCCGGTGGTCGCGGTGACGGAGCCCCGCTGGCCGCCCGACCCGCGTCCGTTCGCCTGCGCGGCCCTGCTGGCGGCCTTCGCCGGCGCGGGGTACCTGCTGCGGAGGAGACGCCGTGCCCGGGCCTGAGGACTTCGAGGTCTTCGTCGCCACCCGGTCGCCGGCGCTGCTGCGCACGGCGTACCTGCTCACCGGCGGCAACCCGCACGACGCGGAGGATCTGGTGCAGAGCGCCCTGGTCAAGGCGGTGCCGGCCTGGTCGCGCATCCGGGGCAACCCCGAACCGTACGTGCGCCGGATCATGGTGAACGAGAACGTGTCCCGTTGGCGCCGGCACCGCGGCCGCGAGGTGCTGACCGACTCCCCGCCCGATCAGGCAGGGTCGCCCGACAGCGGTTCGGACGAGGTGGAGCTGCGACGCGCCCTGGCTGCGCTGGCGCCGCGACAGCGCGCGGTCGTCGTCCTGCGCTACTACGAGGACCTCACCGAGCGGGAGACCGCCGACCTGCTCGGCATCTCGGTGGGAACGGTCAAGTCGCAGGCCCGGGACGCGCTGGCCCGGCTGCGTGCCGGCCAACCAGGCGTCCAGGCCGGCCGCTGAGGCGCGGTGACCCGGCCGGTCAGGGCTCGGTGAGGAACGCGAGCATCCGCTTCCGCGGGCGCCCGATGATCGCGCGGTCCCCGCGGATCAGCACCGGGCGCTGCATCAGCGCCGGATGCGCCGCCAGCACGGCGACCACCTGCGCCGCGGTGGTCACGTCGGCGTCGGTCAGACCCAGCTCGGCGAACGCCGGGTCGCGGCGGACCAGCGCCGACGGCGGGTCCTCGAGCGTGGCCAGCAGGTCGGTCAGCGCCTCGGTGTCCAGCGGCTGCTTCAGGTACTCCAGCACGCGAATCTCGTGCCGGCCGGATGCCTGCGCAGCCTCCAACGCGGCCCGGGAGTTCGAGCAGCGGGGGTTGTGCACGAGGGTCAGCTCACGCGGTGCGGCCACGCCGGACACCCTAACAACCCCTGCCCGCACACGGGGCCGGCTCAGGTCAAGCCCCGTTCGGGGGAGCGGATCCGTGCTGCACCTGACGACGGGATACCCAGTCGTCACACGAGGGGGAGCCACGGATGGCCACCACACTGCGCCGCGCGAGTGCCTCAGCGGTCGTGCTCGCTGCCTTGGGCGCCGCCGCGCTGACCGCCGCACCTACCGTGGTCGCGGCTCCGGTGACCGCGGGAACGGCGGGTCCCGCAGCGGTCACGGCTTCGGCGGGGGTGACCACCGGCACGGCACGGATCTCCGGGTCGGGGTTCGGGCACGGGGTGGGAATGTCCCAGTACGGGGCCTACGGCATGGCCCGGGCCGGTTCCACCGCCACCCAGATCGTCTCCCACTACTTCACCGGGGTGAGGGTCACTCCGGTGAGCGACGCCGTCGACCTGCGGGTCAACGTCGTGCACCGGGGTCGCAGCGTCGTCCTAAGGCCACTGGCTGCGGGCACCCTCGCCGGCAGCCGGCTCGTGCTGAGCCCCCGGTCCGGCACCGCCGTCAGCCTGGCCATCGGTGATCAGGCCAGCGTCACGCCGTCCGGCACCGGGCTGAGCGTCGCCGTCCGCAGGGCCTCGGGTGCCACGTCGCGCTTCACCACCACCGGTCTGGGGGTGACCTGGAGCGGGACGCGGGCGCTGCGCGGTGCGCCGGCCCGGGTCGGGGTCACCTCGGCGGGGACCGGCGTGAAGGAGCGGTCCTATCGGTGGGGACGGCTCTGGCTGCTCTCCCTGGACGGCGGGATCGAGGCGGTGACCACGGTCGACCTGCACTCGGGGTACCTGCGCGGGCTGGCCGAGATGCCCTCGTCCTGGCCGGCCGCGGCGCTGCAGGCCCAGGCGATCACCGCCCGGAGCTATGCCCTGGTCGCGGCTCGCACCGCGCCGCGGCCGAGCTGCGGCGGCTGTCAGGTGTGGGACGACCAGCGCAGCCAGATGTACGTCGGGTGGGCGAAGGAGGGCGAGCGGATCGGCGGCGTCGACTACGGTGCGCGCTGGGTCGCCGCGGTCACCGCGACCTCGCCCACGCCGACCACCGGGATCGCCGTGCTCTACCAGGGCACGGTGGTGCAGACCTTCTACGCCTCCTCCACCGGTGGGAGCACCCGGGACCCCAAGGTGGTCTGGGGCTCATCCGTGCCCTACCTGCGCAGCGTGCCCGACCCGTGGAGCCTGAGCACCCTGGTCAATCCAGGGTTCGCGGCCTGGAAGCGCACGGCGGGAGTGGCGAGCCTCGCCTCCCTCTTCGGGCTGAAGGACCTCGCCTCGGTCCGGGTCACGGGGCGGGACGCCTCCGGTGCGGCGACGCAGGTCAGCGCGACCTCCGGTGCCGGGGTCGTGCGCACCGTCACCGGGGAGACCTTCCGCGCTCGGCTGGGCCTGCCCAGCTCCTGGGTCGGCACCATCAGCCTCCCAACCGCCTGACCACGCTGACCCCCACCGGGTTGTGGAGGGTTGATACACGCAGACGGTGCAGAACCCACCACCGCTGCGGGGCGCCGGGGGTTGTCCACAGGGGCTCGGCGACGGAGTCGTCGTTCTGGGCAGGCTGGGGGCATGCATGCGCGGCGGTCATTGTCTGATTCGGCGCTGGAGCTCGCCCGGAATCAGGGCGGCGTGCTCTCCCGACGGCAGTTGCACGAGACGGGCATCACCCGGCGCACGCAGGAGCGCCTGGTCGGGGAGTGGCGCCGTCTCGCGCGCGGGGTGTACCTGATCGGACCGGCCGCGGGGGAGGTGCCGTGGTCGGCACGGGTCTGGGCGGGTGTCCTGCTCGGCGGTGCCCAGGCCCGGGCCGGGATGCACACCGCGGCGGTGCTGGACGGGCTTGCCTCAGAGCAAGAGGGGGCGGGCCGGTGGGGGAGATCGGGTGGCGAGATCGTGATCCTGGTCCGCGGGCGGGTCGGGCCACATCCGGGGTACGTCTTCGTCCGGGAACGGCCCGGAGTGCGCCTGCCCTCCCCGAGCCGCGAGCCGCCACGCACGCGGATCGAGGACACGGTGCTCGACCTGTGTGCCGCCGGCGACGAGACGGCGGCGGTCATGTGGCTCACCCGGGCCTGCCAGCGCCGCCTGACGACTCCGAAACGCCTGCGAGAGAGGACCCTTGAGCGCATTGCGCTGCGCGGCCGATGCCTGGTGCTGCAGATCCTGGACGACGTTGCGGCGGGGGCGACCAGCAATCTGGAGCGGCGTGCCCTGCAGGAGGTCTTCCGCCCGCACGGTCTGCCGCTGGTGCGGCTGCAGCATCGCACCGGTTCGGGGAAGCGCATCACCGACGCCGCCTTCACCGAGTACGGCGTCCTGGTCGAACTCGACGGCCGGGTGGGCCATGTCGAGGAGGGTGCGTTCCGTGATCGGAACCGTGACAACGTGCACACCCTCGACGGGTGGGTGACCCTGCGGTTCGGCTGGTCCGACGTCGCCGCCGAGCCGTGCGCAGCGGCAGCTCAGATCGCCCGGTTGCTCACCCTCCGCGGCTGGCCGGGCGCCTTCACGCCCTGTCCCCGTTGCCCGCGCCAGGTTGTGGAGGGTTGATACACGCAGACGGTGTAGAACCCTCCACCGCCTCGGAAGGGCTAGACCTCGGTGAGAGTCATCTCGGGGATGTCGCCGGTGATGATGAGCGGGGCACCGGTGGCGGCGACGATCTCCTCGACGCTCACGCCCGGGGCGCGCTCGCGGAGCACCAGCCCGTCGTCGGTCACGTCGATGACGGCCAGGTCGGTGATGATGCGGTCGACCACGCCCTGGCCGGTCAGCGGCAGGTCGCACTCGGCGACGACCTTGTGCGTGCCGTCCTTGGCCACGTGCTCCATCAGCACCAGCACCTGCTTGGCGCCGTGGACCAGGTCCATCGCCCCGCCCATCCCCTTGACCATCTTGCCGGGGATCATCCAGTTGGCGATGTCGCCGCCGGCGGAGACCTGCATCGCGCCGAGGATCGCCGCGTCCACCTTGCCGCCGCGGATCATGCCGAAGGAGGTGGCCGAGTCGAAGAACGAGGCCCCGTGCCGCAGGGTCACGGTCTCCTTGCCGGCGTTGATCAGGTCCGGGTCCTCGTCGCCCTCGTAGGGGTAGGGCCCGAAGCCGAGGATGCCGTTCTCCGACTGCAGCACCAGTTCCACGTCGTGGGGCACGTAGTTCGGCACCAGGGTGGGCAGGCCGATCCCCAGGTTGATGTAGGAGCCGTCGTGCAGTTCGGCCGCAGCGCGCGCGGCCATCTGTTCGCGGGTCAGTGCCATGGGTTCTGTCTCCTTCGGGATGACCCGCTCAGCTGAGGCCTTCGCTGCCGGCGCCGTACAGGTCACGCGGGCGCGGCCGGACGGTTCGCTTCTCGATCCGCTTGTCGTGCGCCTGCTCGACCGACAGCGGAACCACCCGCTGCACGAACACCCCGGGCAGGTGGATCTGGTCCGGGTCCAGCTCGCCGGGCTCCTCGAGGTGCTCGACCTCGGCGATCGTGATCTTGCCGCTCATGCCCGCGAGCGGGTTGAAGTTGCGCGCCGCGTGGCGGAAGACGAGGTTGCCGTGCCGGTCGCCGGCCCAGGCCCGCACGATGCCGTAGTCGGCCCGGATCGCGTGCTCCAGCACGAAGGTGCGCGACCTGCCGTCGACGTCGAACTGGGCCGTCTGCTTGGGCGGCGAGGCCAGCGCGATCGAGCCGTCGGCGGCGTACTTCCAGGGCAGACCGCCGTCGGCGACCTGGGTGCCCACACCGGTGGCGGTGTAGAAGGCCGGGATGCCCGACCCGCCGGCCCGCAACCGCTCGGCGAGCGTGCCCTGCGGCGTGAGCTCGACCTCGAGCTCGCCGGACAGGTACTGCCGGGCGAACTCCTTGTTCTCCCCGACGTAGGAGGCGACCATCCTCCGGATCCGACGCGCGTCCAGCAGGAGGCCGAGGCCCCAGCTGTCCAGCCCGCAGTTGTTCGAGATCACCTCGAGATCGGTGGTCCCCTTGGCGAGGATGGCTTGGATCAGGACTGCGGGGATGCCGCAGATCCCGAAGCCACCGACGGCGAGCGAGGCGCCGTCCGGAATGTCGGCAACCGCTTCGGCAGCGCTGGAAACGACTTTGTCCACGGGCGAAATCTACCCGGGTGCGCTGTGTCGCCCCAGTGGTGTGCGCCACTCCATCGGCTAGCGTGTGTGACTGGTGTGACCAGAGGTACGACGAGTCCTTGACGCAGCGGCCGCTTCGGGGTGGGGTGGACGCCGGCGACCGGCCCAAGCGGGGGAAGACACAGTGATCGGACGACTTCGGCCATGGACGGCAGCGACAGCGGTACTGGCTGTCGCACCCGCGTTGGTTCTCCTGCCGACGGTGGACCTGCCGTCGGCAGGCCCCGCGGCGGTGTCCGGCTCGGTGACCAGCTTCGCCGTGACCGGCGTGGACGGCGCAGCGCTGCGCACCCAGTCGGTGGGCCCGTTGGAGCGCCGCCCGCTGGTGCTGACCGCTCAGCGCAGCACGTCGCGCTTCGATCTGGTCGCACTCACCTGGTCCGGCGCGCTGCCCGCCGGGACCACGATGCAGGTCCGCGTGCGCGAGGCCGGCCAGTGGACCGGGTGGCAGGAGCTGGAGCCTTCCGAGCATGCGCCCGACCCGGGGGACGAGGGGGCCGGCACGGCCGCTCCGAGTGCGAGTGAACCGCTGCTGACCGCAGGCGCCGACGGGGTCCAGGTGCGGGTGGAGGGGACTGCTGCGGCGAGCGGGCTTCGGGCCGTGATCGTGGACGGCGGTCGTTCCGGTGCCGATGCGACCTCCGGCCCGGCAGCCGTGGCTGCTGCGGCGACCCCGATGCCCAAGATCATCACCCGGGCGCAGTGGGGGGCCGACGAGAGCCTGGTCAAGGAGGCGCCGGTCTTCGACGCAACAGTGCGCACCTTGTTCGTGCATCACACGGTGACCACCAACTCCTACACGGCCGCCCAGGCCCACGCCCAGGTGCGGTCGGTGTACCTGTTCCACACCAAGTCCCGCGGGTGGAACGACATCGGCTACAACTTCCTGGTCGACCGCTACGGTCGGGTCTTCGAGGGCCGCCGGGGCAGCATCACCGGGGCCGTGCACGGGGCGCACACCGGGGGCTTCAACACCGAGAGCATGGGCATCTCGGTGCTGGGCACCTACAGCAGCACCGCGCCCACCTCGGCCGCTCTGCGCGGCGTGGTGGACATCGCCTCGTGGAAGTCGTCCCAGTACTTCATGAACCCGCGGGGCAACACCAGAATGGTCTCCGAGGGCGGCGGCACCACCAAGTTCCCGGACGGGAAGTCAGTGGTGCTGCGCACGATCAGCGGGCATCGCGACGTGGGGTACACCGAATGCCCGGGGGACCGGCTCTACCCCAGCCTGGCCTCGATCCGCAGCTCGGTCGCGGCGCGGATGACCCCGGCGCTGGTCTCGCCCCGGGTGTCGGCGTCGGTGGTCAACTGGTCGGGCTCGCCGATCGGGTTCACCGCGGCCGTGCCGACGAACCAGAAGTGGTGGTTCACGGCCACATCCCTCTGCTCGCGCACCCCCGCCGGCAGTTCCAACGGGATCACCGCCTCCCGGGTGAACGCGACCTGGAACCTGCGCGACGGCTCGGGGGCGCCGGCCGCACCCGGGGTCTACCGGATCGGTCTCACCTCGAGCTCCCCGGTGGGCTCGGTGCGCTTCGCACAGGACGTCGAGGTGCTGCCGACCCTCCAGGCACCGCCGAGTCAGTGCCGGGTCGCCCGGCTGGCCACCGGCGACGTCTACACCTCGGCGGTGATGGCCGGCCGCGCCCGGTACCCGGACTCCCGCACCGTGGTGCTCACCGGGTCGGGCGCGCCGCTGGACGGGCTCGTCTCCGCCCCGCTGTCCGCGGTCAAGGCAGCGCCGCTGCTGGTCACCCCGGCCAAGGCCCTGCCACAGGTGGTCTCGCAGGACATCTCCTCGCGTGGGGTCACCACCGCCTACGTGGTCGGGGGCGTCACCGCGGTGAGCGCAGCCGTCGAGACCCAGCTGCGTGGGCTGGGCGTCACCAACGTGGTGCGGCTGACCGGCCGTGACCGGTACGCGGTGGCGGCGGCCGTGGCCCGTCAGGTGGGGGCCCGGGGCAAGGGTGCGGTCGTGGTCTCCGGCGCCAGCCTGGCGGACGCGGCGGCGGCGGCCGGCCCGGCGGCGGCGGCGGGGCGGCCCCTGCTGCTGGTCGCCCGCACCGGTGTCCCTGCGGTGACCGGCGCGACGCTGAAGGCGCTGGGGGTGCGCGGGGTGGCCGTGGTCGGCAGCACCTCGGCGGTCCCGCAGTCGGTGGTGAACCGCCTCGGCGCCTACGGCGTCACGGGACGGTGGAGGATCACCGGCCCGGACCGGGCCTCGACGGCGGTCGCCGTGTCGAAGGCGTTCGTCCGACTCGCGGCGGGAGACCAGGTCGTGGTGGTGCCCTCGAGCGGCGGTCTGTGGGCCGTGGTCGGTGCCGGGCAGGCCCGGCTCACGGTGTTCACCGACCCGGCCGGGCTGCCGCGGGCGACCTCCTCCTGGTTGGCGGTGCGCAAACCGGGGTCGGTGGCGCTGGTGTCCGACGTGCGCAACGGCCAGACCGCGCTGTTCCGCCAGTTGTTCACGGCGATCGCCTGATCCGCGCTGCGGCAGGGACCGGGGGTGGTCAGGCCGTAGCCTGACGCCCGTGGCGAACCGCGCGATGCAGCTGGGCCCTGCTGCCGGCGTGGCCGTGGTCGGGATCGCCCTGGGGGCCTCGGCGCTGGTGCCGTTGGGCTGGTGGCACCCTGCCACAGCCGTCCCGCTGGCTCTGGCCGTCAGCGCGCTGAGCGGGTGGTGGCTCCCCCGAATTCACCAGAACCCCTCCATCGAGGCTGGAATCGGGTCGCAGCGCGGGGTTCTGGTGAATTCGGGGGGCTCAACGGCCTGGCTCGAGCGACACGCAGGGTGGATCTGCGCCGGCCTGGCCTCCGCGTTCACCCTGTGGGCGGCCCTCACCCATGCCGAGCACGTGGTGCTGCGCCGTGACCCGGGCGCCTACGCGCTCTACACGCAGTGGATCACGACCCGCCACGGGTTGCCGGTCTCGGCCGATCTCGCCGCGTTCGGCGGGCCTGCTGCCTACGGCGTGCCGGGGTTCACCCTCGACAGTCCCGCCTACTACCAGGTGCTGCACGGTGCGGGCACGGCGATCCAGGCCGAGGTGGTGCCGCAGTTCCTGATCGGGGCCCCTGCGGTGTTCTCTCTCGGCTGGTGGGCGGGTGCGCTCGCCGACCGGCCGTGGCTGGGGCTGCAGCTGATGCCCGCGGTTCTCGGCGGCCTGGCGCTGATGGCCTTCGCGGCCCTGGCCGCCCGGCTGATCGGCGCCCGGTGGGCGCCGCTCGCGGTGCTGCTGCTGGGCGGTTCTCTGCCGGTGGTGCTGGCCGCACGCTCGACCTACTCCGAACCGGCCGCGCTGCTGGTGCTGCTCTCCGGCACCTGTCTCGCCGTCGATGCCCTCCAGGGGGGCAACCGTCGGCTGGGCCTGCTGGCCGGTGCCGTGCTGGGGCTGGCCGGGCTGATCCGCATCGACGCGGTGCGTGAGGTCGCCCTGCTGGTCGCGGTCTGCGCCCTGCTGGCGATCCGCGGCAACCGGGTCGCAGCGCCGCTGGCCGGGGGAGCCCTGGCCGGTACCGCGGTCAGCATCGTGGTCTGGCTGGGCATGTCGCGTCCCTACCTGAACTCGGTCGCCTCCTCGCTGCTGCCCCTGCTGGCCGGTACTGCGGCGATCGTCGGGGTGGCAGCAGTAGCGGTGCCCGTGGCAGGCCGCCGGCCGAGCGTCCCCCGCCCGCCCGGCCGATGGCCCGCCGCGGCCACGGTGGCGGTGACGGCGATCGGGATGCTGCTGGCGAGCCGGCCGCTCTGGCTGGTCGTGCGGCAGGACCCGGACAGCCCGACAGCCCGGTTCGTGGCCACCCTGCAGCGGGGGCAGGACCTGACGGTCGATCCCGGCCGGATGTATGCCGAGCAATCCCTGACCTGGGTCGCCTGGTACCTCGGCTGGCCCCTGGTGGTGCTGGCCTGGGTCGTGCTGGCCGTGTTGGCCGGCCGCGCAGTGGCCTGGTGGCGTTGCGCGGCAACGGATCCACCCCCCTGGCTGCTGCCGGCGGCGGCCGGGTTCGCATCGGCCCTGCTGGTGCTCTACCGGCCGGGGATCACCCCGGACCACCCGTGGGCCGACCGCCGCCTGGTGCCGGTGGTGCTGCCGTTGACCGTGCTCGCGGCGACCGCCGGTCTGGCCTGGGCGCTGACCCACCGGCCGGCCCGGGTGCCCGCCTCGGCGGTGCTCGCCGCCGGCGTGGCGCTCACCCTCGGGCCGGTCCTGTGGGCGAGCGGCCCGCTGGCGACCCTGCGCACCGAGACCGGAGAGGTAGACGCCGTCGCGCAGGTGTGCGCCACGTTGCGCCCCGGCGACGTGGTCGCCGCGGTCGACGCCACCCAGGACGGCCACGGCCAGCGATCGGCGAACGAATGGGTCCAGGTGATCCGCGGCACGTGCGGGCACCCGAGCGCGGCGTTGCTCGCCCCCGGGGCGCAACTGGCGGACGCCGCGGCCCGGCTCTCCGGGCTGGTCGCCGCCGCCGGGGGCCGGCTGGTCCTGCTCACCGCGCAGGAGGACGGGGTTGCGGCGCAACGGGTTCTGGGCGTGGCGACCGGCGCTCCCGAGCCGACGGGGTTCGGCCCGCCGTCCCGCGCCGTCCGGCTGGAGACGGTCGAGGACCGCAAGCTGCTCACCCGTCGTCCGCCGAACGGCGCCCGCCTGGTGATCGAGGTCTGGACGGCCAGGGCGCGCTGAACGGCCCGGTCCGCGCCGGGCCGCGCCTCAGAAGATGCGCACCCGGTCCTCGGGGGCCAGCCACATGCCGTCGCCCTCGCCGGTGCCGAAGGCAGTGTGGAAGGCGTCGACATTGCGGACCAGGTTCGCCCTCAGGTCCGGTGGCGAGTGCGGGTCGATCGCCAGCAGCCGCCGGGCCTCCTCGGCCCTGGTGATCGTGCCCCAGACCTGCCCCCACCCGAGGAAGAACCGCTGCTCGGCGCTCCAGCCCTCCAGCGGCGACCCGTTTCCGGCCAATCGGTAGGCGGCGAGCGCCATCTCCAGCCCGCACAGGTCGCCGATGTTCTCGCCCACGGTCAGCGCGCCGTTGACCTTCTCGTCCGGCACCTCTCGCGGCGCCAGAGCGTCGAACTGGGCGATCAACTGCTGCGAACGGGCGTCGAACGCCGCCCGGTCCGCCTCCGTCCACCAGTCGCTCAGCGCGCCGGTGCCGTCGTAGCGCGATCCCTGGTCGTCGAACCCGTGCCCGATCTCGTGCGCGATCACCGCGCCGATGCCGCCGTAGTTGACCGCGTCGTCCGCCTCGACGTCGAAGAACGGCGGCTGCAGGATCGCGGCCGGGAAGACGATCTCGTTCATCGTCGGGTGGTAGTAGGCGTTGACCGTCTGCGGGGTCATCAGCCACTCGTCGCGGTCCACCGGCCGCCCGATCTTGGCGATCATGTGGTCGGTCTCCACCGCGTGGCCGCGGCGCACGTTGCCGAGCAGGTCGCCGGGGTCGACCGTGAAGGCCGAGTAGTCCCGCCAGCGCACCGGGCGGCCGATCTTGGGGCGGAAGGCGGCCAGCTTCTCCAGCGCCCGGGCGCGGGTCTGCTCACCCATCCATTCCAGGGCGCCGATCCGCGCCCGGAACGCCTCGATCACGTGCGCCACCAACGCGTCCATCCGCTCGGCAGCTCTGGCCGGGTAGTGCTCGGCGACGTACATCGCTCCGGCGTCCTCCCCGACCAGGGACTCCACCAGCGCGACCCCCCGCTTCCAGCGCTCACGCAGTTCGGGCACCCCGCTGAGGGTGCGGCCGTAGAAGTCGAACCGGGTCTCGACCACGTCGTCGCTCAGGTAGGGCGCGACGTCCCCCAGCAGACTCGTGGTGAGCCAGGCGCGCCAGTCGGCGATCGGGTGCTCGGCGAGCAGGCGGGCGATCTCCGCCAGGGTGTCCGGCTGACGGACGACGACCCGCTCCAGCGCGGCCGGCGGCAGTCCGAGCCCTTGAGCCCAGGCCGACCAGTCCCAGCCGGGAGTGGCTTCGAGGAGCTCGGCGTGGGTGAGCCGGGTGTAAGAGGCCACTGCGTCCCGGGCCTTCACCCGGTCCCAGTGGGCCTGGGCGATGGCGGTCTCCAGGGCCATCACCCGCTGGGGCGCATCGTCGCCGAGGTCCAGCCCCGCCTCGGCCAGCGCCGGGGCGGCCAGGGTGAGCATCCGGTCCAGATAGGCGACGTAGGCCCGGCGGATGTCGGCGTGCTGCTCGGCCCGGTAGTACTCCTCGTCGGGCAGCCCGAGCCCGCCCTGGTTCAGGTAGAGGATCGCCTGGCCGGGGTCCCCGGCGTCCGCGCTGGCCCAGACGTCGATCAGGCCCGACCCGCCGTGCCGCTGCAAGCGGGCCGCGGTCCGCACGACCTCGGACGGGGCGCCGGCCGCGGCGATCAGGCGCAGGTCGGGCAGCACCGGTGCCCAGCCCAGGTCGTGCACCCTGGCCGTGTCCATGAAGCTTCGGTAGAGGGCGCCCACCCGCCAGGCGGCCGAGCCGTCGCCGTGGTCGGCACCCGCCGGAGCGGATTCCGCGGCGGACCGCTCGACCAAGGTGCGCACCGCCGCCTCGCTGGCCTCGCGCAGCATGTCGAACGCGCCGTAGCGGCCGCGGTCGGCGGGGATCTCGGCGGTGGCCAGCCATCCGCCGTTGACGTACCCGAACAGATCGTCCTGGGGGCGGACGTCGGGGGACAGGTGGGTGAGGTCGATTCCGGCGCGCATCCGTTCACCGTAGGTCACGGTGCGGACAGTCGCTGCTGCGCAACGCTCGGAGGGCGATTGCACCGGGTTGTGGCGATGTGCGACGAGCGGCATGATGCGGGCCAGCGCCGATGCCCACTCGGGGGTGCAGGCGGTTTTCGGGGTGGCAGGCATGGTGTCTTTTCCGGTACCTCCCAACTTCGCCGACGTGCTCGCGGAGCGTCGTCGTCGGCGTCGTCGACGGCGGATCACGGCCGGGGTGCTCGGCGTGCTGCTGCTGGGCACCGCCGGCGGCATCGCCGCCTCACGCCTGGGTCGTGACGCCACCGCCCAGGCCGCCGGCACGTGTACCGGGCCGCCGACGCCTCTGGTGGTGGCGTCCTCGGTGGACAAGTCCGCTCTGCTGACCCGATTCGCGGCCGACTTCTCGGCCGAGGGGAAGGACGCCCAGGGGCGGTGCGTGTCGGTCTCGATCGTGGCCAAGTCCTCCGGGGCGAGCGCCACGGCGCTGGAGACCGGATGGAAGGCGACCGACGGCCCGCCGCCGGACGTGTGGTCACCGACCGGGTCGATCTGGCTGCCGCTGCTCGAGGCCCGGTTGGCCGCGGCGCAGAAGTCGAGCCTCATCCCCGCCCCGCGGAGCGTGCCGCACATCGCGGCGTCACCGATGGTGGTGGCCATGCCCCGGCCGATGGCCACCGCCCTGGGCTGGCCGGAGAAGCCCATCGGCTGGTCGGACCTGCTCACCCTGGCCGCCCATCGGGAGGGGTGGGGCGCCTACGGGCACCCGGAGTGGGGCCGGTTCAGTCTCGGCAAGACCAACCCGAACTTCTCCCACGCCGGGCTGGAGGGCACCGTCGCCACCTACTACGCCGCGGTGAACAAGGTCGCGGACCTCACCGAGGCGGACGTCGCCCTGCCGGCCACCCGGCGCTTCGTCGCCGGCGTCGAGCAGTCGGTGGCCCGCTACGGCGACAACACCGCGAGCTTCCAGACCGACTGGCTGCGGGCCGACGACGCCGGTCAGTCGCTCTCCTACATCTCCGCCCTGGTCACCGAGGAGAACCTGGTCGCCGCCTACAACGAGGGCAACCCGACGGCCGACCCGAAGGCGGTGGGCACCCATCCCGCACCGAAGGTCCCGCTGGTCGCCGTGTACCCGAAGGAGGGCACCTTCGTCGCCGACCACCCCTACGCCGTGCTCAGCGGAGGGTGGGTGACGGAGCCGAAACGCGCTGCAGCAGAGGCGTTCCTGGCCTATCTGCTGAGCGATCCGGTGCAGGCCAGGTGGCAGGACAGCCACTTCCGGAACGCGGCGGGCGTGGCCGGGCCACGCACCGGCGAGAGCCTCGGCGTGCTGGCGGCCGAGCCGAAAAAGGTGCTCGAGCCGCCGTCCGCAGCGGTCACCGTGAGCATCCTGGACAGCTGGTCCCAGCTGCGCAAGACCGCGAACGTGATCAACCTGATCGACGTGTCGGGGTCGATGGCCAAGCCGGTTCCCGGGTCGAGCCAGACCCGCCTCGCGGCGGCGCAGCAGGCGGTCACCGCCGCGCTGGACCTGTTCACCGACCAGGACGAGGTCGGTCTGTGGTCCTTCTCCGGCGGCGTGCGCGGCCGGATCGACTACCGGCAGCTGATCGACGTCGGCCCGATGGACGGCGCGGTGAAGGGGGTGCCCCGGCGTCAGGCCCTGGCCACGGCGGTGAAGGAGCTGTCACCGCAGGGCGACACCGGCCTCTACAACAGCGTCGCCGCCGCCTACCAGGCAGTGGTCGACCGCTATCGCGAGGACCGGATCAACGCGGTGGTCGTGCTGACCGACGGGAAGAACGACGCCGAGGGTGGCCTGAGCCTGGACGAGCTGCTCGCCCAGGTGGAGAGCTTCGGTCAGGGCAAGCAGGTGCGGATCATCACCATCGCCTACGGCCCGGAGGCCGACACCGAGACCCTGGCGAAGATCGCCCGGGTGACCAAGGGCGCCTCCTACAAGGCGCCGTCGGCGGCGGACATCCCCAAGGTGTACGCGGCCGCCCTGTCGAACCTCTGAGGCTTGCCGGACGGAGCCTGTCCGCCGCGGTAGCCTCGCGGTGCGATGGAGACCGACCTGGAGACCCGAACCGCGACGCCGCAGGTCAGCGTCGTGCTGCCCTGCTTCAACGAGGGCGCCCACGTGGTCGCGGAGCTCGAGCGGATCACCGCTGCGCTCGACGCCTCGGAGCTGACCTACGAGGTGCTCGCATCGACGACGCCAGCACCGACGACACGCTCGAGGTGCTGCGCGAGAACGAGGCGCGGTACCCGCACCTGCGGGTCCTGCCGTTCCGGCGCAACGGCGGCTCGGGCACGGCCCGCCGGATCGGCACCCAGCAGGCCCGCGGCGAGATCGTGGTGTGGACCGACGCCGACATGACCTACGAGAACGAGCGGATCCCCGAACTGGTCCGGATGCTGCGCGACGACGCCAGCTACGACCAGGTCGTCGGCGCCCGCACCACCGAGGAGGGCACCCACAAGTGGGCCCGCGTGCCCGCGAAGTGGCTGATCCGCAAGATCGCCGAGTGGCTGACCAACCAGCGGATCCCCGACCTCAACTCCGGCCTGCGCGCCTTCCGCCGCGACGTCTCGCTGCCCTACCTGCGGCTGCTGCCGGCCGGGTTCTCCTGCGTCACGACCATCACCATCGCGTTCCGTCAGCAACCAGCACGACATCAAGTACGTCGAGACGAGCTACGCCAAGCGGGCCGGGGTCAGCAAGTTCCACTTCGTCAACGACGCCTACCGCTACATCCTCCAGGTGCTGCGGATGGTCATGTACTTCGACCCGCTCAAGGTGCTGATGCCGCCGGCGCTGTGGATGATCGTGATCGGCGCTGGTCAAGGCGTGTCGTCGACATGGTCCGCCACCCGTTCTACTTCCCGGCGAGCACCGTGCTGCTCATGCGTCAGCGGCATCATGATCGCCACGATGGCGCTGCTCTCCGACCTCGTGGTGCGTTCCCGCGGTGATGTCGTGGCCGAGGACTTCGCAGCACACCTGCGCCCCCCTGCTCCCTCATGATCGCCGTCTGTCATGGGTGTCGCCCCATCCGTTGGGGGGAAACCCATGAGAGACGACGATCTTCGAGGTGGGTCTTCGAGGTGGGTCGGGTGCGTCAGGCGGGGCGGCGGGCCAGGGCTACCAGGCCGGTGCCCCGGGTGGGGGCCAGCCGCTGCAGGTAGCGGAAGGGCGTCGTGGCGAGCGCCACCGCGGTGCCGATCACGCGGTTCGGCGGCTGGAAGGTGCGCCCGGTGGACGCCGTCCGCTCGTCCATGGAGAGGTCCGCAGCCTCGCGATCCAGCTTGCGGGCGTCGATCGGGTTGCGCACCGCCTCCAGGGCGTACCCCAGCGGCCAGCCGTAGACCGCGACCTGCACCGGCTCCAGCCCGGCGTCGGTGATCAGGCTCCGCAGCTGGTCGGGGGTGTAGCGGCGGTAGTGGCCGGCGTGGGTGTCCATCGGGCCGAACCGATCGGGCCAGGCGGGCACCGAGAGCATCAGGTGCCCACCCGGACGCACGAACGAGGCCCAGGTGGCGAGCATCTCGGCGTCGTGCTCGAGGTGCTCGAGCACCTCGAAGGCGCAGACCAGGTCGTAGGTCGAGCCGTCGGGGACGGCGTGCTGGTCGCCGAGCACCACGGTGCCGCCGCGCGGGGCGATCCGGGAGCGGGCCACCGCGGCCGCCTGCTCATCCGGTTCGATGCCCAGGTAGCTGCCGCCTGCGGCCAGCCGGGCCCCGAACGAGCCTTGGCCGCACCCCATCTCGAGCACCGTCTGCGGGCGCAACCGGCGCAGCATCCGGGAGACCAGGTCGTAGCGCAGCCACGCCCGCGGCGCCAGCGGGGGCAGGGGAGGGAGCTGGGCGGATGAGCCGGTGGAGGTCATGGAGCGCAGCCTTTCGTCGAACTGCCGGGTGACGGCGCGGGCGGTGAAGTGCTGCTCGGCCCGGGCGCGGGCCAGGAGGCCCAACGCGGCGGCCCGGCCCGGGTCGCCGGCCAGGTCACGCAGGGCCCGGGCGAGGGCCTCGGCGTCACCCGGGGGGACGAACACCGCGGCGTCGCCGAGCGCCCGGCGCTGCGGCTCGGTGTCCGAGGTGACGACGGCGCAGCCGGCCGCCGCCCCCTGATAGACCTTGTTCGGCGCCACCCGCAGGGCCTTCGCCTCGGTGCCGAAGATGCCCAGGCTCACCTGGTGCCCGGCCACCAACGCGGGCAGCTGTGCGGCGTCCACCCAGTGGTGCCAGGTGACGTTCGGGTTGCCGGCGGCCGCGGCCCGGGCCGCTTCGAGGTCCTGCCCGGAGCCGATCATCGTCACCCGGATCCGCCGGTCGTCGGCCAGCAGCCCCAGCGCCCGCCCGATCACCGGTGCACCCTGCAGCGGGGTGAACAGGCCGTAGAAGACCACCGTGAGCGTGCCGTCGGCCGGCGCGGCGGCGTCCGCCGGGTCTGTTCGGGTGGCCTGCTCCCCGGCGGCGAACCAGTCCTGGCCGGCGCCGACCGGGGTGACGACGGCTCTGGGTACCGCGTCGGGCATCAGGTGAGCGAGCAGCCGCGCATGCTCGTCGGTGTCGAGCACCACGACGTCGGCGGCGTCGATCGCCGCCCGGTCGAGCCGGCGCAGCAGGGTCTGGGTGCGGGTGCCCGAACTGCCGCGATCCGCGGCGGTGTCTGCGGCGAAGATCAGATGATCGAGGGCGATCGGTGTCCGCGGGAACAGCCGGCGGGCGGCCAGCACGTCGAAATGGCCCAGGTAGCCGACCAGGACGGCGTCCGGTCGCCATTGCCTGCGCAGCCGCACGGCATCGAGGGCGAGCCGTGCCCAGCATCCGGCCACCCGCCAGGCCAGCAGCGGCAACCGCCAGGGACGGCGCAGGATGGCGACCCGCGCTGCGGTGTCCAGCCCGAGCGGCCGGTTGAGCTCGCGGACCTCGGCGCCGTGCGCCCGCAGCCCGTCGACCAGCACGCCGACCCGGGGGTGGGCGCGGACGTCATAGCTGCCGAAGGCGAGCACCCGCACGGAGCGTGACCCTACCCGGGGCGTGCGGGGTAGGTTCGGCGGGTGACCAACCAGGCGGTGGGCGGCGGCGTGGCCGGTCTGGTCAAGCGTGCGCTCGCGCTGGGCCGCGCCCCCGCCGTCCGGTGGGGATTCGCCGTGGTGGCCACTGTTCTGGCGGTCTGGGCGATCACGAGCCGTTGGGACGCGGTGGTCGCCGCGCTCGGCCGGCTCGACGTCCGCTATCTGCTGGCGGCGCTGGCGGCGACGCTGGCGAACACGGCGCTGACCGGCATGGCCTGGCGGGCGCTGCTGATCGACCTCGGGTCGCGGCTGCCGCTTCCGGCGGCGGCGCGGGTGTTCTTCGTCGGCCAGATCGGCAAGTACGTGCCGGGCAGCGTGTGGCCGGTGGTGGTGCAGGCCGAACTGGCCCGCGACCACGGGGTACCCCGGCGGCGGACGGCCGCGGCGACGGTGACCATGATCCTTCTGTCCACGGCGACCGGGCTGCTGGTGGTGCTGGCGTCGACCCCGTTCGTGCCGCAGGTGGCCGAGAGCGGGTTCGGCTGGGCGCTGGTGCTGGTGGTGCCGCTGCTGGTGGTGCTGCACCCCCGGGTGCTCGGGCCGGGGCTGAACCGGTTGCTGGGCATGATCGGCGGCGAGCCGCTGGACACGTTGCCGACGCTGCGTGGAACCGTCGTGGCAACCCTGTGGGCGCTGGCGGCGTGGGTGACGGCCGGGCTCCAGGTGTGGCTGCTGGCCGTCTCGCTCGGCGCGCCGATGACCGGGCATGCCTATGCGCTGAGCCTGGGCGGGTACGCCCTGGCCTGGGCGGTGGGGCTGATCGTGGTGATCGCCCCCGCCGGAGCGGGCGCGCGCGAGGTGGCGCTGGCGGCGGCACTGGCCTCGGTGCTCGACGGCGGGGCGGTGCTCGTGGTGGTGCTGCTCTCGCGGGTGCTGTTCACCGCGGTGGACCTGATCGCCGCCGCGGCCGGCTACACCGTCGGCCGCCGCACCACCACCCCTCCGTGATCATGCAATCCCGGCTCGCCCCGGATTGCATGATCACGGCATAGCCCCAGGTCGCAAGCTGCTGATCGAGGGCTAACCCGCGGAGCATGAGCAGGTTTCGGCGGGGTGGGGTGGGGTCAGGCGTGGCCGGACTCGAAGACGGTGGGGTCGTCGGGGTCGGCGTCGGGGGGTCGGTTGCCGGGCGAGTGGCGGCGGAAGACGGGATAGGCGCTGACGTTGCCTCCGGAGTCGGCCGCGGTGGACCAGTGCGACAGGGTCCAGCCGGCGCTCTCCACCGCCGCCAGGCCCTCCGACCACTGCTCGATCTCCCCGCGCCCCGGGGCGCTCCAGACCGAGGTCTTGAGCTTGACGACGAAGAACTCCTGTTCGCGCTGGCGGGCCTCGCGGGCGTCGCTGACCAGCTTGTGCAGATCGGACTCACGGCTCATCCCCGCACGCTATGCAGCACACTGGCCCGATGGCGAGGGGTGGGCGGCAACGCGTCTGGGAGCCCGGTTACCCGGTGGCGGTCGCGGCCACCCTCTCCGCCCTGCGTCGCGGTGGGGGAGACCCGGCGCTGCGGGTGCAGCCGGACGGCGTGGTGTGGCGGGCCACCCGCACCCCCGACGGTCCGGTCCTGGTGCGCCTGGCCACCCGGCCCGCGGACGGCGTGATCGAGGCCCACGCCTGGGGCAGTGGTGCCGACTGGGCGCTGGACGGAGTGCCGGAACTGCTCGGCGACCGCGACGACCCCACGGCCTTCACCCCTGACCCCACACACCCGCGCCTGGTCGCGGCGTGGCAGGCCCGGCCCGGCTGGCGGGTGATGCGCACCCGAGCCGTGTTCGAGGCGCTCGCCGCCGCGGCGTTGGAGCAACGGGTCACCGGGGGCGAGGCGCACGCGGCCTGGCGCGGAATCCTCTACCGGTTCGGCGAGGTGGCGCCCGGGCCGGCGGGGGAGCCCGGCACGGGCGCCACCGGCATGAGGGTGCCGCCGGCCCCGAGGGACTGGGCGGTCATCCCCACCTGGGAGTGGCTGCGGGTCGGGGTGGAGCAGGCCCGCAGCCGCGTGGTCGTGGCGGCGGCCCGGGTGGCCGGCCGGCTCGAGCAGACCCTCGACCTGACCGGTGAGGATGCCGGTGAGGACGCCGGCGAGCAGGTCGCGGCCCGGCTTCGCGTCGTCCCGGGGGTCGGGGTGTGGACGGCGGCCGAGGTGCGTCAACGCGCCCACGGCGACCCGGATGCCTTCTCCTGGAGCGATTTTCACGTCGCCCGCAACGTCTCCTGGGCCCTGTCCGGAACGGTGCTGGACGACGCCGGGTGCGCCGAGCTGATCGAGCGTTACCGCGGTCAGCGGTACCGGGTGCAGCGGCTGCTCGAGCTGGACGGCGCCGCCCGCCCCCGCCGCGCTCCGCGGATGACCCTGCCCACCCACCTGCCGCAGGTGCCGCGCTGACGACCGCTCAGTCGTCGGCCGCCTCGACGATCCCTTGCTCCTCGTCCAGTTTCATGGTCAGCGGCCGGCGCAGGAACCGGGTCATCCACAACAGCACGACGACGCCGACGGCGAACCAGATCGCGCCGTAGTTGCGCGACTCCGCTGACAGGTTGGCCCAGAGCACGAGCGTGAAGGCCACCCCGATCAGCGGCAGCACGATGTTGGTGACGATCTGGGTCGAGGTGCTGACCAGCTTGTGGCGGTAGGCGAAGTACGCGATCACGGTCAGGTTGACGAACGAGAAGGCGATCAGGGCGCCGAAGTTGATCAGTGACGCCACGAAGTCCAGGTTGAACGGGATCGCGAGCAGGGACACCACGCCCACGAAGACGATCGAGTACGCAGGAGTGCGGAACGTGGGGTGCACGAAGCCGAAGAACCGTGAGACAGGGCCGCGGCCGTTGCGTCCCATGACATAGAGCAGGCGTGCGACCGAGGCGTGCGAGGCAAGACTCGAGGCAAGAGTGGCGGCGAAGGCTGCAGAGGTCAGCAGGATCTTGAAGAACTCCCCGCCGACCTTGAAGGCGATCTCCGGGAGCGCGCTGTTCTCCAGGGCATCCTCGGTGAACCCGTCGAGCGTCGGGAACAGCGACTGGGTGAACCACGCCGCGACGAAGAAGATCCCGCCACCGATGAGCAGCGCCAGGATGATCGCCTTCGGCACCGTGCTCGCGTCCTTGGCCTCCTCGGTGTACATCGTGATCGCATCGAAGCCGATGAACGAGAAGCAGACGATCGTGGCGCCGGTGATCACCAGGCCGAGTTCGACGTTGCTGTTCCAGGCAGGGGCCGAGGAGAACAGCGTGCCGTTGCCCTCACCGCCGGCGAGGGCCCGGCCGGCGAGGAACAGGAAGACCGCGATCAGGACCACTTCGAAGACCACCAGCAGGGCGTTCACCCTCGAGGTGTTGGCCATACTCACCATCACCATCACCGTGACCGCGGCGACGTAGACGACGACCCAGATCCATGGTGGTGTGCTCGGGAAGAACGACTCTAGATAACTGCGGATGATGAGCGCGTTGACCAGGGGCAGCAGCAGGTAGTCCAGCAGTGAGGCCCACCCGATGAGGAACCCGACGTTGGGGCTCATCGTCTCGGACGTATAGGTGTACGCCGAGCCGGCGGACGGGAAGACCCGGGTCATCCGTCCGTAGCTGATCGCCGTGAACACCATGGCCAGCAGTGCCAGCCCATACGCCGTCGGTACGACACCGGCCGTCTCGTCCGAGACGATGCCGAAGGTGTCGAAGATGACGGTGGGGGTCATGTAGCCCAGGCCGAGCGCCACGATCGCCCACAGCCCCAAGGACCTCGACAGATGGGAGCTGGGCGACGCGGTCGTCTCCTGCGACATGGCAGGCCCCTTCCTCTGGGATCGACAGCCGGGTCTACGGCTGGTCCAGGCTTCCACGGGACGACCGGCCATCGCTGACGCCGGGCTGGCCCGTGGCCGAGCTGCTCGGGGCTCACCATCGGTGATCGTCGGCGGCTTGGCTTGTCGGAAGGTAGCAGTTCGGTGCCGGGTAGGGGCAGTCTCGTCATTGGGCGTTCTCGACTGTCACGAAACGTCACCGTCGGATGACGACTCCACACCGGAAC
Source organism: uncultured Actinomycetota bacterium (assembly GCA_963710915.1). Lineage (GTDB taxonomy): Bacteria > Actinomycetota > Actinomycetes > Actinomycetales > Kineosporiaceae > JADJPO01. The sequence goes on from CAVQCD010000007.1 coordinate 85,734, forward strand.
AACCACTGGTGCACGCGCCGGCCGGGCCCTACCGTGCTCTCTCAAGGACGTGATCTCGCCGGCTCCGTGAGCAGCCCCGAGACCCGCGTCGTCGTTGCGGCCCGAGGAGCCCAGGTGCGATACGTCGTTGGCTATGTGCCGAATCGCCACGGTACTGACGCCGTGAATCTGGCCGCGACACTCGCCGGGCCGCAGGCAGCGACGCTGGACATCGTCGTCGTCGTCCCGATCGAGCGACCCACGTTCGACATGTACTCGCCGGATCGTGCGTTCTACGCCCAGCTCGAGAAGCAGGGGCGTGAATGGCTCGACGAGGCACTGCGGCAGGTTCCAGAGGGTGTGACCGCGACGGGACGGCTCGTGCAGGGTGAGACCATCACCGAGGGCCTGATCGACGCGGCCACCGATCCGGGGCCGGGTGCTGAGGCGGGGCTCATCGTGATCGGTGCTTCGCCCCAGGGTCTGCGTGGCCGCTTCACGATCGGCAGCATCGCCGGTGCTCTGCTGCACTCCTCGCCGGTGCCCGTCGCCTTGGCACCTTCGGGGTACGAGGGGCATCCGGCCATCACGCGGATCACCTGTGCGACCGGCACCCGTGAGGGCGCCGACGCGCTGCTGGACGTCGCGATCGACTCTGCTGCCCGGCGACGCGTGCCGCTGCGCCTGATGTCGCTGGTCGCCCTCGGGGACGACGGACCGGCCGACGAGGACCACCCGCGGATCGCTGCCGCCGAGGGACATGCCGCCACGCTCGCCGAGCGGGCGAGGGCGGCACTTCCCGACGACTGCCCGGTCACGAGCGTGGTCGGTCGCGGACACTCGCTCGAAGAGTGCGTTCAGGCGCTGGACTTCTCGGCGAGTGAGGTCGTTCTGGTGGGCTCCAGCCGCCTGGCCGGGCCGAGGAGACTGTTTATCGGCGCGTCGGCGAACAAGATGCTGCGCGCCCTGCCGGTGCCGATGATCGTGGTTCCGCGCGACTACACCCGTCCGGCCGACGCCGTCGGTGGCACGCCGGGGACGTGACTGGGCGATGAGACTCGTCGACCTGAGCCAGGTGATCGAGCACGGCATGATCACCTACCCGGGGCTGCCCGGGCCCGAGATCTCGGAGCATCTGAGCTTCGACGCCTCCGCGGGGGTCTACGAGGCAGGGACCGAGTTCGCCATCGGGCGGATCACCATGGTGGCCAACACCGGCACTTACCTGGACACGCCTGCCCACCGCTACCGCGACGGACACGACCTGGCCGGCCTCGAGCTGTCCCGCTGCGCCCACCTGCCGACGGTGGTGATCGACGCGACGGGCCCGATCGGGGCGGAGCAGGTCGCCGGAACCGACGTGGCCGGTCGGGCGGTGTTGCTGCGCACGGGATGGAGCCGTCACTGGGGCACCGCCGCGTACGGCGACCCGGTCCACCCGCACCTCACCGGGGAGGGGGCACACGCACTCGCCGAGGGCGGGGCCGCTCTGGTCGGCATCGACTCGGTGAACATCGACGACACCACCACCGGTGCCCGACCGGCGCACACAGTGCTGCTCGGAGCGGGGATCCCGGTGGTGGAGCACCTGAAGGGTCTTGACCAGCTGCCGGTGAGCGGGGCGTTCTTCAGCGCCGTGCCGCCGGCGATCCGCGGCCTGGCCACCTTCCCGGTCAGGGCCTTCGCCCTCGTCCCGGCCTGAGCGACGATCAAGCCTCTGCTCAGAGCAGGGCGGCCAGGGCGACCAGCCCGGAGCCGTCGCCGCGGTCCCAGTCGCGAAGCCGCTCGCCCATCGGCGCCGGCAGTCGCCAGCGGACGTCGCGGGTGATCGGCCACACCTGACGCAGCCAGGCGCGCGCGGCGTCCGGGGTGGAGCCAGGCGTGAGCGGGCAGACCAGGCGGACGCCGAGGCGCTGGTTGGTCTCGTCCCGGACGTCGAGGATCGGGGCCCGTTCGCGCCCGGCGATCCATTGCTGCAGGTGCTCGTGCACGGTCTCGACGGTCACTCCGAACGGGAGCTCGGTGATCACCAGCCGGCCCGGTTCCTCGAGGATCGTGCAGCCGAGGGTGAGCGTCACCTGCTCGCCGGCGAGGAGGCCGGCCAGATCGCCCTCGATCGTGCCGCCGGACGGCGTCACCACAGGTCCGGCGGAGGCGTCGTCCGCCACGCCGGCGCTCAACGCAGCGAGGACCGCCTCCGGTGCGAACGGTGGAATCGCGCCGTCGCGGGCGAGCGTGCCCTCGATCAGGCCCAGCGGGATCGGCCCGACGTCCCCCTGCTCGGCAGCCAGGGCGAGTACACCGACCCGGGACAGGCGCAGCTCGGTGTAGCACGCCTCAGCCCAGGAGTCGTCGTGCTGGCTGCCCCAGTTGCCTCTGCCGTCGATCAGCGGCAGGTGCAGCCGCCACGGAGCGGCCAGGTCGACCAACATCGGGTACGCATAGCGCGCGCCCAGCCCCAGGGCGCGTTCCACCTCCTCGAGCACCCGGGTGCTCGGTACGTGGGGTGCGTCCGCGCCGGCGCCGCAGGCAGCCACTGCGGCGAGCACGCCACGCTCCACCTCGCCCAGCCCGCTGCGCGCGCTCACGCGGCGACCTCGAGGCGAACCCCCTGGACGGCAACGGGTCTCGACGTCGGGACCGCTCCGACGAAGACATCCAGCGGGCCCCAGCCGGAGTCGATGCGGGCCACCCGGGCGCGCAGCAGGGCGGCCGGGTCCGCGCTGACCCCGAGCGCGGTCAGGGCCTCGCACAGCGCGGGGACCGCGGACGGTTCGACGGCCAGATCGAGGTCGAGCGGGCGGAGCGCGCTGCCCGGGTAGGCGGTCAGCCAGCGTGCACAACTGCCCACCACCACCGCGGAGGCGCCGAGCCGGGCCAGCGCTGCCGCCAGCCGGACCGGCCGGCAGTCAATGATCACCCGACTCACGCTACCCCCCCGTCCGGCTGACCCCCACCCGAGGGGCACCGGCGGATTCTGTGCGGTCGAACGCGGGATATACGCCCGGTTCCACCGCACAGAATCCTGCTGCGGGGCCGAACAGGGGAAGGGGATCAAGGAAACCGCTCGGCGCTGCCGATGGTCAGAGTGCGGAGCTGTGCCCGACCGCGGGCGCGGGGGACCGGAAGGGGCGATGATGCGGGCATTCGGCGCGGAGCGACATGGGGCAGGCCGTCGGCGGAGGGTCGTCGGGGCACGGGCAGTGGCCTCGCTGGGGGTCGGGGCCGTCGTCCTGACCGGGCTCACCGCGGTCACCTCCGGCCCGGCCGCCGCCGCCCCGACAGGGCCGCCACCTGTGCTCTCCACCCCGATCTGTGCCGGCTACTCGGGCCTGAACAACGTCAACCCCTACGCTGCGGTCAAGACCGGCACCTTCACCCCCGGCAACCGGACGGCGTACAAGGTCGCCAGCATGCCTTCCTCAGTGACCACGGCCTGGGGCACGGCGGCCGCTGTCAAGGTCAACTGGGCGGCGAACCCCTACCAGGACAGCTCCTGGCAGAGCTGGCTGCACTCCCTCAAGTGGCTGGGCGCGCTGCCGCTCACCGGCGGTGGGCGGACGATCCCGAACGGCAGCGGCGGAAACCGGGTTCCCACCACCGACGAGCGCTGGGACGCCCTCGCGTTGGCCCTGGGCGCCACGCAGAACTACCTGGCCACGTACCCGAAGGTGGCCACCGCCCCGAACGCGGCGCAGATCAGCTCCTTCGCCCACCGCACGCAGTTCCTGGCCTGCCTGGCCGAGAGCCTCGGCCCGGCCAACACCCCGGTATGGCTGACCACCGCGGCCCGCGCCCACGCCGCGTACCTGGCGAAGAGCGCGCACTACTCCGCCTTCCCCAACCAGGCGATGGATCAGGACCTGGGGGTGCTCTCGGTGGGCTGCGCCGTCGGCCCCGGCAGCTATCGCGACCTCGCCGTCGCCCGGCTCGGCAAGCTCGTCAACTCCTCGATCGGCGCCGACGGTGTGCCGCTCGAGCAGGCGCCCGGCTACTCGGCCTACGTGCACACCCTGTGGGGCAAGGTGCTGGGCGTGTACGCCGGGTGTGGCCTGCCGGCCAACGGAGCCATCTCGACGCGGATGGCCGCCATCCCGACCTTCCTCGCCCACGCCACGCAGCCGGACGGGCGGCTGACCCAGCTCGGGGACACCACCGCTGCGGCCACCCCCTCCCTGCCCGGATCCGAGTACGCCGCCAGCCTGGGCGCGACCGGCACCGCCCCCGCCGAGCGGGTGAAGATCTTCTCCCCGTCCGGGTTCATCTTCGGCCGATCGTCGTGGTACCCGTTCGGCAGCAGCTCGTTCTACTCCCTGCGGTTCGGTCCTCCGGTGACCAATCACGGCCACTACGACCGGACCGCGGTCACCTGGATCGTGAACGGCCAGGACCGGCTGGTCGACTCGGGCCACGTCGGCTACTCCAACACCGCCCTACGCACCCTGCTCAAGGCCCCCGAGGCGCACAACCTGATGACGGCGGGCCAGTACCGCGGATTCCGGATCGCCGGGGCCGCGCCGATCCCGGCGAAGGCGAGCACGCTGGTCTCCTCCAGCCAGTCCGCCACGGCCGACTCGTTCCTGATCGACGCGCAGACCTACGGCTACTACACCAAGGCCGGGCCGCGGTACACGACCCAGCGCCGCGCCGTCCTGGTCGCCCGCGACCCCGACCTGCTGGTCACCCTGGACTCGACCTGGGGGGCGCCCAAGCCGGTGGCCTGGACGCAGCACTGGCACCTGCCGGTGGGCTGGACCGCGGCGATCGTGAGCCGGGACCGGGTCCAGGCGAGCGCCGGCAGCGCGCGGACGACGCTGCTCCGGATCCCGCTCAGCGCCGGGTCCAGCCCGGCCCGGCTGGCGGCCTCCTCCCAGGCGCCGCAGCTCAATGTGCTGAAGAAGAACGTCGACGTGCAGTTCCCCAGCGCCGGCCGATCCACCGGACTGATCACGGTGGTGGCGCCGGTGGCCAGTTCTCAGGTGACGGTGCGGCTGTCCGGGCGGACGCTCACCGTCGTCTCGGCCGGGACAGAAGTGGTGGTCCAGATCAGCCGGGACGGCACGCTCACCCGGGTGAGCTGAGGGCGCGGACGACGAGGGTGGCGCCGCCGGGCGAGGGGCGGACGACGACGGGCAGGTCCTCGGCCCACGCGGCGACCACGATCCGCTGAGCCAGGGCGCCCGCCTCGAACCAGGCCTGCGGCGAGTCGGTGTCGATCGGCAGGGTGATCGACACCGACTCGTCGACGAGGTGGACAGGTACGGCGTGCCCGCCGGCGGTGAGCTGCGGCGCGGCCAGGGCCACCGCGAGGGCTCGCTCCAGGCGCGCTCCGACGCCGCCGCCGGCCACCGGCTGCACGGGCACCCCCTCCTGCCCCGCGACCACGCCCAGGGCGGCACGTGCGGCCTCGGCGTGCCCGTAGCGGAACCAGTCCTCGCCGGGGCCGCGGAGCAGGGCCGCAGCACCCGGGCCGTCGTCGTCGAGCACCAGGTGGGACAGCCCGCGGACCAGGGCCATCGGCACGCCGTCCACCTTGCCCTTGACCAGGTCCGCGGCCGCGGCGATCTCGTCGGCCAGCGCCCGATGGGTGACCTCCATCAGGCGGCCTCCGGCGTCGGGCAGACCCGACAGGTCCTCACCGATCGCCACCCCCGCGGCGCCGATCGCGGTATCGGTCTGGCCGATCCTCCACGGCCGGCCCAGGGTGTCGGTGACGATCACACCCACCCTGGCCCGCCCGGCCAGCGCCGCCCGCAGCCGACGGGCGGAGACGTCGGGGGCCAGGGGCAGCATCAGCGCCGCCTCGCCGACCGCCAGGTTCGAGGCGTCCACGCCGGCCGCGGCCAGCACCGGGCCGGAGCGCGACTGCACGATCCGGGCCGTGCCGTGCGCGGTCCGGCGCTCGGCCACCACGCGCACCGTCTCGGCGCCGACCGCCGCCTCCCGATCGGCGGCGTAGCGACCCTCCGCCTTGGCCACCACCTTGCTGGAGACCGTGACCAGGTCACCGTCGCGCAGGTCCAGCGCGGCATGGTCGATCGCCGCCAGGAGGAGCGACGCCAGGTCGTCGCCGGGGGCGATCTCGGGCAGGCCCGGGACGGCGATCAGCTCGACCCGAGCGCTCATCGGGTGCTGAGCTTGACGGCCAGTTCCAGAGCCGCGGCGGCGATCTCGGCCGTGGCCACCGGGTCGGTCATCAGCAGCGGCCGCGAGATCACGCTGACGCCCTCGGGCCAGCCGGTCTCGGCGCCGTCGGACTCGGCGACCAGCCAGCCGTCCAGGAAGTCCGCGTAGAGCCCGGCCACGGCAGCGGCCGTCGTGGGGACGCCGATCGCCGTCAGACAGGCGTCGGCCATGCCGCGCACCGGTGCTCCGGCGACGATCGGGGAGACGCCGACCACGGGAGCCGCGGTGGCCCGCAGGGCCTCCCGGATCCCGGGTACGCCGAGGATGGTGCCGATCGAGACCACGGGGTTGCTGGGAGGCAGCAGTACCACGTCGGCCCCGGCGATCGCCTCCAGCACTCCGGGTGCCGGACGTGCGGTCTCGATCCCCACGGCCAGGATCTGCCGGGCCGGCACGGCGGCGTGCAGCCGCACCCACCATTCCTGGAAGTGGACCGCCCTGCGTGCGTCGTCGCCCGCCTCGGGGTCGTCGATCACGACGTGGGTCTCCACCCGGTCGTCGCTCATCGGCAGCAGTCGCACCCCGGGCTGCCAGCGCTCGCACAGTGCGTCCGTCGCCTGGGACAGGGTCATTCCCGCGCCGAGCATGCGGGTGCGCACGATGTGGGTGGCCAGGTCGCGGTCGCCGAGGGTGAACCACTGCGGCTGCGCGCCGTAGGCGGCCAGGTCGGCGGCCACCGAGAAGGTCTCCTCGGACCGGCCCCATCCCTGCTCCTCGTGGATGCCGCCGCCGAGGGTGTACATCACGGTGTCCAGATCGGGGCAGACCCGCAGCCCGTGCAGGGTCACGTCGTCCGCCGTGTTTCCGATCACCGTGACATTGCACGGTGTGTCTGCTCGGTCACGCAGGTGTCCGAGCAGGCCTCGCAGGAACCGCGCGCCACCGATTCCCCCGGCCAGGGCTGTGATCTGCATGTCTCCATCCTCCCAGTCGCCTCGTCCGCCCGGGCGGCAGGCCCGACCGTGGGAAGGGGACACGCCCGTTTCGTCGCCAGACACGCCCGAACACGCCCGCGCTCGGTGGAGGTCTTTCATCAGGTGTTCGCGGGAGTACCACCGACCCGCTTGACGCGGTGGGTACGACACGCGTGTAATTCCTTCAGTGTCACTCCCATCCACGCGACGTTGCGTGTCTGGGCGGGCACACGAAGTGGGGGACTACCGCGCCGGCACCCCGGTCGTGAGCGTCCAAGGGTCGAGGAGGACACCAGTGCACGAGCCGATGGCGATCACTCTCAGGATCGCCTCTGAGCCGGCACTGCCGTTCGGGCACGGGGTAGGTGACGATGCGCAGGCAGCGTTTCCTCCCGAGCTGGAATGGCAGGAACGGGCGCTGTGCGCTCAGACCGACCCCGAGGCGTTCTTCCCGGAGAAGGGCGGATCCACCCGCGAGGCCAAGCGCGTCTGCCTGTCGTGCGACGTGCGGGGTGAGTGCCTCGAGTACGCCCTCGCCAACGACGAGCGCTTCGGTATCTGGGGCGGTCTGTCCGAACGCGAACGGCGCCGGGTCAAGAAGCGCGCCGTCTGACGTCGGCGATGAGCCTCGACACCGCGGCTGATGCGGTCGTCGTCAGCCATCGCCCATCGCGCAGAGTGTGGAATCAGGCACACGTAGTAGCCGTCTTGGTGGTGGGGGACCATCAGGAACTGCTGCCCGAGGTGCTGGCCGCCGTCGATGCGCAGACCCGGCGGCCGGACGCCGTGATCCAGGTTCCGCGGGGTTCCGGCCTGGCTGCGGCCGTCGCGGCCGCCCTCGCCGACGACGCCTCCGCCCCCCGCGACGGCGTCCCCGACCCCCCGCCGGACGCCGCCGCCCTGCGCGAGGAGTGGCTGTGGATCCTGCACGCCGACGCGGCGCCGGCCCCCGACGCCCTCGAGCACCTGCTGATCGCCGTGGAAACCGCTCCCTCCGTGGCGGTTGCGGGCTGCAAGCAGGTCGAGTGGGGAGACGGGCAGCGTCTGCTCGACGTCGGCCGCACCACGTCCCGCCTCGGCGCCGTGATCACCGGCCTGGACCGTGGCGAGCTCGATCAGGGTCAGCACGACACCCGCAGCGACGTGCTGGCGGTGCGCACCGCCGGGATGCTGGTGCGCCGCGACGTCTGGCAGCGCCTCCGGGGCCCTGACCCGGCGCTGACCGGTGCCCGTGACGACCTCGAGTTCTGCCGCCGGGTGCACCTGGCCGGACACCGGGTGGTGGTCGTCCCCGCCGCCGTGATGACCACGGCCTTCGAGCCCGGGCACCGCGACGACCGCCGGGACGCGCTGACCCTGCGGATGGCCTGGACCGGCTGGACGCTGCTGCCGTTCGCCCTCATCTGGTCGCTGCTCGCCGGGGTGGTGCGGGCCGCCGTCCGCCTGGTGCTCAAGCAGCCGCAGCTGTCCTGGGACGAACTGGTGGCCGCCGGTGACCTGCTGGCCCGGCCACTGCGCTGGCTGCGCGCCCGGCGCCGGATCCGTTCCGGGCGTGCGGTTCCGCTGCGCGCCCTGCGACCGCTGAGGGCCACCGGCCGCTCGCTGCTGCGCCAGCGCCGCGACGAGCTGGCCTCCTGGATCCGGCCCTCGGCCCGCGCCCGCGCCGGTCAGCTCGCCCCGCGGCGCAGCCTCTGGCGCCGGTTGTCGGTGATCGGCCCGGTGACGACGCTGGGGCTCACCGCCGGGCTGCTGGCCGGGAGGCGCGTGCTCACCTCCGATGGAGCCGTGGTCGGCCCGTACCTGGCTCCGGTGCCGGACGGTGCGCTCGATCTCTGGCGGTCGGCGACCAGCGCCTGGCGACCGATCGGGCTGGGTGTCGGCGCTGCCGGTGACCCGTTGGGGGCGTTGCTCTCCGTGCTCTCCTGGCCGGTCGGCGGCGACCCCGGTCGTCTGGTCGCGCTGCTCCTGCTGGCCGGCCCGGCGTTGGCCGGCCTGACCGCCTTCGTCGCCGCGGCCGCGCTGAGCACCTCGTGGGCGGTGCGGGCCTGGTCGGCGCTGATCTGGGCGGCGGCCCCGCCGCTGCTCGGGGCGGTGCTCACCGGGCGCCCGGGCGCGGTGCTGGTGCACCTGACCCTGCCCCTGCTGGCGCTGGCGCTGCTGCGCGCGCTCGGCTCCGGGTCGCTGACCGCCGCCTCGGCCGCCGGCCTGGCGCTGACCGTGGTGCTCGCCGCGGCGCCGGCGCTCGCGGTGCCGGCGCTCGCCGTCCTGCTGGTGCTCGCGGTGCTGGCCGCCGTGGCCGGGGGCGGGCGGCGGATGCTGCTGGCCGGCTACACGGTCGCGGTGCCCGCGGTGCTGATGCTGCCGTGGTGGACGGCGGTCGTCCAGCGTCCTGAGTTGCTCGCCGCCGACCCTGCTCTGGGCTGGGACGAGCCGCTCACCCCGGCCTGGTGGCGCCTGGCCGCTGTGCCGGAGGACGCCGACCGGTTGTTCGCACCGCCGCCCTGGCTGCTCGACCGCCTTCCGGAGGGCACCGCCGGGTGGCCGTTGACCGGGGTGCTGGTCGGGCTGGTGATGGCGCCACCGGTGGTGCTGGCTACGCTGGCCCTGCTGCGCCGCAAGCGTTCCTGGCTGGCGGTGCTGGCCTGCTGGACGGTGGCGCTGACCGGCCTCGCCGCGGCCCTGGCCGGCGAACGGCTGGTGGCCGGTGACGGCCGGGTCTGGCCCGGCCCGACGCTGTCACTGCTCCTGCTCGGCCTGGTCGGCGCCGCGACGGCGGTCGCCCCGGCGCTGGGCCGGCGGCGGCGGAGGCTCAGCACCGGGCGTCGCCGCGCGGCGTCCGCCGTGCTCCTCGTCGCCGCCCTGATCGGCCCGTTGCTGGCGCTGACCGCGCTGGCCGGGCAGGGGGATCGGGCGGTGCTGCACCGCGCCGCACCCGACGTGCTGCCTGCGGTGGCTGTCGCCGAGGCTGCCGGCTCGGGCGCCACCCGCACCCTGACCCTCGCGGTGGACGACCAGCGGGTGCGCTGGGCGGTGCAGCGCGAGGCCGGTCCGCGGTTCGGCGCCGATTCGGTCGAACGGCGCGCGGTGGCGCCGGACGACGCCGCGGTGGTCGTTCCCGTGGTCTCGGCCCTGCTCTCGGACACGGCGCAGGACACGCGCAAGGCCCTGGCCGACCTCGCGGTGGGCACCGTGCTGCTACTGCCCCCGATCAACGAGACCGCCGAGCAGGCGCTGGACGGCGCACCCGGGCTGGTGCGGGTCAACGCCGGCCCCGGCTGGGCGATGTGGCGGGTGGACCCGGCCCCGGACAACCAGGCCAGCAGCCGCTCGGCCCGACTGCGGGTGGTGGACGCCGCCGGGGCGACCCGGGCCGTGCTGCCCGCCCCGGCCGACCGGCCGCGGACGAGCGTCGACGTGGCCCAGGGAACGGCCGGGCGCCGGGTGGTGCTGGCCGAGCGCGCCGACCCCCGCTGGCAGGCCCGCTTCGACGGGGTGGAGCTGGCCGCGGTCACCCTGCCCGGCGGATGGTCCCAGGCGTGGGAGCTGCCGATGCATGCCGGGCGGCTGGAGATCACCTACCGCAGCGCACCGGCCTGGCTGGATGCGCCCTGGGTCGACGGCGCCCGGGTGGCGGCCGGGGTGCTGGCGTTCCTGATCGCCCTGCCCCTGCCCAACGTCCGCCGCCGGATCGGGGCCCCGCCGGCGCCCCGGGCGACGCACCCCGTGGAGCGTGACCCGGCCGCCCAGCGGGAGCCGCAGCCGGCCCCCCGGGTGTTCGACGTCGATCATCCCGAGGAGGGCGAGCTGCCTCCGATGTTCGAGGACCCGTCATGAGGCCCCTGCTCCGGGCCGGTCTCACCGGCGCGGCCATCGCCGCCCTGGTGACCGGGGGAACCGTTGCCGCCCAAGCCATCCCGCCGCGGGGGATCCCGCAGCGGACCTGGCCGGCGCTGCCCGTGTCGGCGGCCACGCCGGTGCAGGTCTGCCCGGGGCCGGAGACGATGGTGGTGCCCGAGGGGGCGGTCCCGATCGATCCGCCCGGCCCGGTCGTGGTCAGCGCGGTGAGCGACGAGGCGGCCACCCTGGGCACCCTGGTGCCGGCGGCCGCCGGCGCCGCTCCGGTGCCGGCCGACCCCCAGCCCCTCACCCGATCCGCCGAGGTGTCCCTGGGTGGCGTGTCCCGTTCCGCCGCAGGGGCGGTGCGCCTCGACGCCGGACGCCGGGGCGCGCCCCGAACGGCTGCTGCCGCGGCCGTGCAGGCCACCATCGGCACCAGCGGTGACCTGCGCGGACTGGCCGCGGCGAGCTGCGCCGCAGCCGCGTCCGACCTGTGGCTGGTGGGCGGCGGCACCGCCGAGGGGGAGCGGTCCCGGCTGCTGCTGGCCAACCCGACCCCGGCTGCGGCGTCCGTGGACGTGTTCGTGCACGGAGCGAAGGGGCGGCTGAAAGCGCCTGCGGGAGAAGGGATCGTGGTTCCCTCCGGCCGACAGATCGCGGTCTTCGTGGATGCGCTGGCCCCCAATGCCAGTGAGGTCGCGGTCCACGTGACGGCGCGCAGTGGACGGGTGGTCGCCGCCCTGCACCACACCCGGGTGCGCGGCTTCACCCCCGGCGGCGTGGACGACGTGACCGCGGCCGCCCCGCCCTCGCGCGGACAGGTGCTGCCCGGGGTGGTCGTGGCGACCCACGGCGGTGCCTTCGTGCGGGTCGCGGTGCCGGGAAGCGCGGAGGCCGTGGTGCGGGTGTCCCTGCTCAACGCCAAGGGCAGCGTGGCCGGCGCCGGTGCCGTGCTGGGCGTCCCGGGCGGCGGCGTCCGCGACGTGCCGCTGACCGGGGTGGCCGACGGCACCTACACCGCGGTAGTCGCCGCGGACGTGCCCGTCGTCGCCGGCGCCATCTCCGGGCGGACCGTGGCCGGCGGGGAGCTGGCCGGCACGTCGCTCGCGGTCGGCAGGACGGTGCCGCCCTCGGAACTGGCCTGGTCGACGGCCACCCTCGCCCTGCGCGGCGCGGTGACCGTGGCGCTGCCCCGGACGCCCCGGGGCAGCGGGGTGAGCCCGGTCGCCGCCGAGCTGGTCGTGGCCGCCCCGGCACATGCGGCGTCGTTCGCCGTCCGTGAGGTCTCGACGTCCGGCGTGGTGAGCACCGCCCGCGAGGTCACCCTGGAGGCGGCCCACTCGATCGTGATCCCGGTCTCGGCCGGCACCGCCGCGCTGCTGATCCGGCCGCCGGGCAAGCCCGGCACCGGTGGGCCGGTCTACGCCGCGGTGGTCCTGTCCACCCAGGACGAGGCGGGCCCGATGCTCTCGGTGCTGCCGGTCCGACCCGGTCCGGCCGAGCCCGGTCCGGCGCCGCGCGTCGTCCAGGATCAGGGCCTGGGCGTCGGCTGACCTCGAGCCGACGGGCATCGCCGCGGAGGGGTCAGCGGCCGGGGCCGCCCTCGCGGCCGTACCGCGGGTCCACCTGTTCGGGGGTCAGCCCCAGCAGATGGGCCACCTGCTCGACCACTACCTCGTGCACCAGCGCCGGCAGGTCGCCGGCGTCCGGGGCCCGGGTCTCGACCGGGCGGCGGTAGACCACGATCCGGTGCGGCAGTTCGCCCTGGGCCGGGAAGTAGCGTCCCAGCGGCACCTCGCCGTGCTCCCAGGGCGCCGGGTCGGACGGCGGCACGTCCTCGACGGCGAACTCGATGCCGTCGAGCTCGGCCGGCCAGCGCTGCTCCAGCCGCTCCACGGCGTCCAGAACGCTCTCGTCGAACCGGTCGGAGCGGCTGCGCCAGGCGGGCACCGTGCGCGGGAGCAACGGGCCCCGGGGCCCACGACCGCGCCGGTCACGGCGCCGGGAGACCGGGCGACCCGCCGGGAGACCGCGCTGGTCGGTGGACATGGCACCAAGGCTATCCGGCGTGCCGAGGCCGGGCTGTCGGTGCGGGGAGGTACTGTCCGCTGCGTGGCTGGTGTGCGGCAGTGCTCGCGGACGGCGTGTGTTCGCCCGGCCGTCGCCACGCTCACCTACGTCTACTCCGACTCCACGGCCGTGCTCGGGCCGCTGGCCAGCTACGCCGAGCCGCACTGCTACGACCTGTGCACCGTGCACGCCGAGCGGCTGACCGCGCCTCGGGGCTGGGAGGTGGTGCGGCTCGCCGCCGACGTGCGCGAACCGTCCGGCCCCTCGCACGACGACCTGCTCGCCCTGGCCGACGCGGTGCGTGAGGCGGCCCGGGTGCGGCCCGAGCCGGAGCTCACCGCCGACCTGCTGCGTGAGAACGCCTCGGTGGAGATCGGCCGCCGCGGCCACCTGCGCGTGCTCCGCGACCCGGCCGCGAACTGAGGATCGACGTCCGGCCGATTGAGGGCTCCGGGCTCGCGTCGCCCGGTTGCCCACCCTCACGGAGCAGCGCTTCTGCCCGTTTCGCCGGGACACGCCCAGGGCTCAACCTCGGCGGCCGATCGGTCGAGGCACATGAGGTCACCCGGACGGCGCCCCCTGCGCACCCGTACGTTGAGGAGACTCACCCCATGCCGGTCAGTGCCCAGGCGCTCAGCCCTGCTCGCCCGACCCGTTCCCCCCGCACCGCCCGCTCCGGCCGGCGTGGCCGCGGCCGCGCCGAGGTCGTGCACGCGCCCCTCGGCTCCCTCACCCAGCGCGATCACCGCCTGCCCGTCGCCTGCCCGGTGTGCGGGTCGGGGCATGTGACCCGGCTCTCGATGAGCCTGACCGACGGCACCCCGGTCGACTTCACCTCCTGCCACCGCTGCGAGCACCGGATGTGGGAGCACGCCGGCGCCCAGCTCACCGCTGCCGACGTCCTCACCCGCACCCGCAAACCCTGACCCCGCACGTGCACGCTGGGTAGGGTCGCGGGTGTGCGCAATCTGAGCGATGTGGTCAAGGCCTATGACGTCCGCGGGCTGGTGGGGGAGCAGATCGACGCGGCGGTGACCCGCGCTCTCGGCACGGCGTTCGCCGAAGAGGTCAGCAGCGATGCGGTGCCCGGTCCACCGGTGACCCAGGTGGTGATCGGCCACGACATGCGGGACTCCTCGCCCGAGCTCTCCCGGGCGTTCGCCGAGGGCGCGGCGTCGCGCGGGGTCGACGTGATCCTGATCGGGCTGTGCAGCACCGACGGCCTCTACTACGCCAGCGGCTCGCTCGGGCTGCCCGGCGCGATGTTCACCGCCAGCCACAACCCGGCCGCCTACAACGGCATCAAGATGTGCCGCGCCGGCGCCCGCCCGTCGGCCAGGACACGGGCCTGGCGCGACGTCCGCGAGCGGCGCCGAGCAGCCTCGCTGGACGGCGCGCCCGCGGCAGCCCCTCGCCGCACCGGCGACGATCACGACCCAGGACTGCTCGCCGACTACGCCGCCTACCTGCGCGCCCTGGTCGACCTCTCCGGCATCCGCCCGCTGAAGGTCGTCGTCGACGCCGGCAACGGCATGGGCGGCCACACCGTCCCGGCGGTGCTCGGCACCGAGGCCGGCCTGCCCGCACTGCCGCTGGACGTCGTCCCGCTGTACTTCGAGCTCGACGGCACCTTCCCCAACCACGAGGCCAACCCGCTCGACCCGGCGAACCTCGTCGACCTGCAGGCCGCCGTCGTGCGAGCACGGCGCCGACATCGGCCTGGCCTTCGACGGCGACGCCGACCGCTGCTTCGTCGTCGACGAGCGCGGCGAGCCGGTCAGCCCGAGCGCGATCACCGGCGCTGGTCGCCCGCCGCGAGGTCGGCCGGAGCGTGCCGAGCCGGCCGCGACGGCGACCGTGATCCACAACCTGATCACGCTCGCGCGCGGTGCCCGAGGTCGATCGCCGAGACCGGCGGGACCGCCGCGTGCGCACCCGCGTCGGCCACTCCTTCATCAAGGCCGAGATGGCCGCGACACGACGCCGTCTTCGGCGGCGAGCACTCGCGCGCACTACTACTTCCGCGACTTCTGGTTCGCCGACACCGGCATGCTCGCCGCGATGCACGTGCTGGCCGCGCTCGGCGAGCAGGAGCGCCCGCTGTCCGAGCTGGCCGCCGAGTACGAGCGGTACGCCGCCTCCGGCGAGATCAACTCCACGGTCGACCGACGTCGGCGGCCGCCGACCGCGCGGGTCGAGGCCGCCTTCGCCGGGCGGCCCGGCGGTCGCGGACTCGACGGCCTCGACGGCGCTGAGCGGTGGCTCGGGCGACCCGACGTGGTGGTTCAACCTGCGCGCCTCCAACACCGAGCCGCTGCTGCGGCTCAACGTCGAGGCGGCCGACCCCGCCACGATGGCGCAGGTGCGCGACGAGGTGCTCGCCTCGTCCGGAACGGCTGACGATGGGCCAGGATGGAGCCGCTGACCACGATCGAGCCGTGGCTGCGCGAGATCCTGCGCTGCCCGGCCTGCGCAGCGGGTCTGCGGACGACACCGACCAGACCGGCGGCCCCGAACTGGTCTGCACCGTGTGCGGGCTCGCCTACCGGATCGACGACGGCGTGCCGGTCCTGCTCGTCGACGAGGCGCGGCGCCGGCCTGACCGGCACCCGGCGAGAGAGGCGCACGATGCCTGGGTCGACGAGCACCTGCTGGACGACCCGGGGCGCTGCGCGCCCTCGATCCCTCGCGACTCGCTGCGTTCGCTGGCCACTGCCGGGGCGCAGGTGCGCACGTCGTTGACCGCGACCCGGGAGGCCGACCTGCGTCGGCTGACCGCCGAGGGTCGCCCGCGCGCCGTCGTGGTGGCCAGTCTGGGGGGCTCCTCCGTCGTCGGCGACGTGCTCGACCTGCTGGCCGGCGCGGTTCGCCGGTGCCGGTGACGATTCGCCGCGGCCTGCCCCTGCCGGGCTGGGTCGGCCCGCTCGACCTGGTGGTCGCGGTGTCGCTGTCGGGGCGGGCCCCGGGCCCGCTCGGGCTGGCTGCCGAGGCCGCCCGGCGTGGCTCGCGGCTGCTCACCGTCGGCATGACCGGCTCGCCGTTGGAGGAGGTGGCGCGGCGCACGGGAGGGGTTCACGTCGGTGCCGCCCCCGGCGAGCCCGGCTGCCCGGGCCTCCCGGATGGGCATGTGGTCGCTGCTCACCCCGGTGCTGGCGGCCTCCTACGCGGTGGGCCTCACCGATGTGTCCGACGCTGTGCTCGACGCGGTCGCCGACCGGCTCGACACGCGCGCGGCAACATATCGCCCTGCGTCCGAGGCCTTCGTCAACCCGGCCAAGACGCTGGCCCTGGATCTGGCCGACTGCGTGCCCGTGGTGCTCGGTGACGGTGACGTGACCGGGGTGGCGGCCAGCCGTGCGGTGGCGATGCTGGCCCGCACGGCCCGGGTTCCCGCGATGCGCGGTGCCCTGCCGGACGACGCCGGTGACGTGGTCGCGACGTTCGGCGGTCCCTTCGCGGCGCGCAGCGAGGACGACGTGTTCGCCGATCCGTTCCTGGCCGGCCCGGGCCGGACGGCGCTGCGGCTGCTGCTGCTGCGGGACGCCGAGCCGAGCGTTGATCGGCCCGACGGCACCTGGCTGGTCACCTCGCGGACCGCGGACGCCGTCCGGGTCACCGCGCAGGAGGCGGGCGTGCAGGTCACCGAGGTGAGTGCCGAACCGGGACACCCGCTGGAACGGTTCGCCGACCTGGTCTCGCTGACCGACTTCGCCGCCACCTATCTGGCGCTGGCTGCCGGGCTCGACCCGCTCACGTCTCCGCACGTCGCCGACCTGCGCGACCGCACTCGCTGAACCCCTCGTTCCAAGGAGCTGCATGTCCACCGAAGGCGGCACTCGTGCCATCGTCGCTGCACTGATCGCCAACCTCGGGATCGCCGCGACCAAGTTCGTCGCTTTCGCGCTCACCCGGTCCAGCTCGATGCTGGCCGAGTCGATCCACTCGGTGGCCGACTCGGGCAACCAGCTCCTGCTGCTGATCGGCGGCAAGCGGGCGAGCAAGCAGGCGACGCCGGAGCATCCGTTCGGCTACGGCCGCCAGCGCTACGTCTACGCCTTCGTGGTCTCGATCGTGCTGTTCAGCGTGGGCGGGCTGTTCGCGCTGTACGAGGCCTTCCACAAGTGGCAGCACCCGGAGCCGATCGAGGGCCGGTGGTGGTGGGTGCCGCTGGCGGTGCTGACGGTGGCGATCGGCCTGGAGTCGTTCTCGTTCAAGACCGCCATCCGCGAGTCCAATCACGTGCGCGGCGGGCGCGGCTGGGTCGAGTTCGTGCGGACCGCCAAGGCGCCCGAGCTGCCGGTGGTGCTGCTGGAGGACCTGGCCGCGCTGCTCGGACTGATCTTCGCCCTGTTCGGTGTGGGGCTTACCCTGCTCACCGACGACGGCCGGTGGGATGCGTTCGGCACCGCGCTGATCGGCGTCCTGCTGGTGGTCGTGGCGGTGATCCTGGCGATCGAGATGAGCTCGCTGCTGGTGGGGGAGGGCGGTACCCGCCAGGATGTCGAGGCGATCGAGGCCGCGCTGCTGGGCAGTGAGGGTGTGGACCGGATCATCCACATGAAGACGCTGCACCTCGGCCCCGACGAGCTGCTGGTGGCGGCCAAGATCGCGGTGGGGGTGCAGCGGATGGCCACCGATGTCGCCCAGATCATCGACGACGCCGAGTCCCGGGTGCGCGCCGCCGTCCCGATCGCCCGCGTGATCTACCTCGAGCCCGACATCGACCGCAGTGCCGTCGTCTCGAGCTGACGTCGCCTCGAGCGCACGCCTCGCTGGGTTGCCGCTAGTCTGGCAAGCGCTATAGATAGACGATCAGACTAGTCAGTCGTACCATCTAGCCATGGATGATCCGCAGTGGCCCGTCGAATGGCTGCGTGGTGTGCTCGAACTCGGAGCCCTTGCCGTCGTGGGCGAGGCGCCGGCTCACGGCTATGCCATCGCGCAGCACCTGGCGGCGGCCGGTCTCGGCCAGGTCAAGGGTGGCACCCTCTATCCGCTGCTCGCCCGGCTCGAGAAGGAGGGCCTGGTCGCGTCCACCTGGCAGGCCGGTGACGGCGGCCCCGGCCGCAAGGTCTTCTCGATCACCGCGGACGGCCGCGCCGAGCTGGCCCGCCGGGCCGAGCGGTGGAGTCGGTTCACCGCCACCGTGGAGGCCGTCGTCCGCCTCCCGCGCACCCTGGAGGCGTCATGAGAGAGACCCGGCCCCTGATGGACCCGTGGCGTGATGCGTTCCTCCTCCGGTTGCGCCTGCACGACGTCACCGGAACCGCCATCGGTGACGCCCTCGCCCAGGTGGATGCACACTGCGCCGAGAGCGGGGAGGATCCCGAGCAGGCGTTCGGCGAGGTCGGCGCCTACGCCGACAGCCTGGTCGACCTGTTGCCGCGATCGACGCCGACCCGCGCGTGGCAGTCCGCAGCGCTCGCGGGAGGCACGGTGCTCGGTGTCGAGGCACTGCTCTCCGGCGTCGACGGTGCCGTCCACGCGGTGCCGGCAAGATTGACCGTCGGCTCGCTCGTGGTGGCTGTTGTGGTGGCCGGCGGGACCGTGCTGATCGTGCGCAACCTGGAGAGACTCCTTGGGGGCGAACGCCGTTGGGCATTGGGGCTGGTGTTCGCGTTGGCGGTCGGGATCGCTGCGGCGGCTCCGGTGCTGGTGCCGGGCACCGTGGTCTCGGCGTCCGGAGCGGTTCTGGCCGTGGGTGGTGTCCTCGTGCTGGCGGGCGTCTGGCTGCCGTGGCTCGGCGGGCGTCGGCTCACCGGGAGCGTGACCAGCGACAGGGTGATCGACCCACGAACCGGACGGGAGCCGTTCGTCGCGCCTCGCTGGGCCGGCTACGCCGCCTGGGCGCTGCCCCTCCTGCTCGTCGGTGCGGCGCTGGCGCTGATCTTGGTGCCCGGCGGCGCGTGATGCCTGCCGGAGGGGAGGAGCTCTCTTCGGCGAGGCATTGGTCCTCAGCGGGTTCGTGCCGCCGGGGGAGACTCAGCTGAGCGCCAGCCTCACCGCATAGCCGAGCACGATCGCGTAACCGACCAGGCTGACTCCGGTTCGCACCCTCGGGGGCAGCCGCTCACCGGCCAGCGCCCCGGCCCCGACCAGCGCGAGCTGCCACATCCACGAGCCCAGGAAGACCCCCAGGGCGAACGCCGCTCCTACCCGCAGGCCGGTCAGTGCAAGACCGGTGGCGAGGACGGCGAAGTACACCGCGGTGAGCGGATTCACGGCCGTGAGCCCCACGAATCGGACCAGGACGGCGGACGGCGCGCGGGCGCCGTCCGTCGGGGCCGTGAGCGCCGCCGGACGACGCAGGGCCAGCATCCCGTTCACGGCGACCGCGACCAGGATCGCGGCGCCGAGCCAGTGCACGGCGCCCTCGTGCCCGGCGAGCGCGGCGGTGATCGCCGTGCCGGCGGTGACCGCGGCCGAGGCGTAGATCAGATCGACCAGAGCGACGCCGGTGGCCCCGGCCGCGGCGGGCCGCCACCCGTGGCTGAACGCCTCGTGCAGAAGCAGCACGGAGATCGCGCCGAGCGGGAGGGCGACGCCCAGGCCGGCGATCACACCGTTCAGCAGGGCAGTCGCCGGAGCCGAGGTCACACCGCCGATTGTGGCCCACCTGGTGGATCCGGTTCCACAGGTTAGAGTGGAGGCATCGTCCGGCGTCGGTGATGCCGCGGGCCCAGAGGGGCCGCGCCGGGGTGAGTGCCTTTCCCAGCACCTTCAGTGTGCGCTCACCCGTCCCGACACATTCCGAGACCCCATCTGAAGAGGTATTGCCATGACGTTCGACTACAAGGTCGCCGACCTCTCCCTGGCCGACGCCGGCCGCCACGAGATCCGCCTGGCCGAGCACGAGATGCCCGGCCTGATGTCGCTGCGCGCCGAGTTCGGTGCCGCCAAGCCGCTGCGCGGCGCCCGGATCGCCGGTTCGCTGCACATGACGGTGCAGACCGCCGTGCTGATCGAGACCCTGGTCGAGCTCGGCGCGGACGTGCGCTGGGCTCCTGCAACATCTTCTCCACCCAGGACGCAGCCGCCGCGGCCGTCGTCGTCGGCCCGAACGGCACCGTGGACGCCCCCGCGGGCGTGCCGGTCTTCGCCTGGAAGGGCGAGACCCTCCCCGAGTACTGGTGGTGCACCGAGCAGGTGCTCGCCTGGCCGGCCGACGCCGACGGCAACACCGGCCCGAACATGATCCTCGACGACGGTGGCGACGCCACCATGCTCGTGCACAAGGGCGTCGAGTTCGAGGCGGCCGGCGCCGTCCCGACCGCCGCCGAGGACGACCCCGAGGAGTGGCTGGTCGTCCTGGACACGCTGCGCCGGTCGCTGGCGCAGGACCCGCAGCGCTGGACGCGGATCGCGGCGCAGATCAAGGGCGTGACCGAGGAGACCACCACCGGCGTGCACCGGCTCTACGAGTTCGCCGACGCGGGCCTGCTGCTGTTCCCGGCGATCAACGTCAACGACTCGGTGACCAAGTCGAAGTTCGACAACAAGTACGGCATCCGGCACTCGCTGATCGACGGCATCAACCGGGCCACCGACGTGCTGATCGGCGGCAAGGTCGCGCTGGTCTGCGGCTACGGCGACGTGGGCAAGGGCTGCGCCGAGTCGCTGCGCGGTCAGGGTGCCCGGGTGCTCGTGACCGAGGTCGACCCGATCTGCGCCCTGCAGGCCGCGATGGACGGCTACGAGGTGGTGCGGCTGGACGACGTGATCGACCAGGCCGACTTCGTGATCACTGCGACCGGCAACAAGGACGTCGTCACCGCCGAGCAGATGAGCCGGATGAAGCACCAGGCGATCGTCGGCAACGTCGGCCACTTCGACAACGAGATCGACATGGCCGGGCTGGCCCGGATCCCCGGGATCGTCAAGACGGAGATCAAGCCGCAGGTGCACGAGTGGGCCTTCCCGGACGGGCACAGCGTGATCGTGCTCTCCGAGGGCCGGCTGCTGAACCTGGGCAACGCCACCGGGCACCCCAGCTTCGTGATGTCGAACTCGTTCACCAACCAGGTGATGGCCCAGCTCGAGCTGTTCACCAAGCCCGAGGAGTACGACCGCAAGGTCTACGTGCTGCCCAAGCACCTGGACGAGAAGGTGGCCCGGCTGCACCTGGATGCGCTCGGCGTCCGGCTGACCGAGCTGACCAAGGCCCAGGCCGAGTACATCGGCGTGCACGTCGAGGGCCCCTACAAGCCCGACCACTACCGCTACTGACAAACCGTGCTCATGCTCCGCAGCTGAACATGTTTCTGGCCTGATCCGGGCCGAATCGTGTACACCTGCGGAGCATGAGCAGGTTGTGGGGGGCGGGGCTCGGGGCGTTGACGGCGGTGCTGCTGGCGGTGGCGGCGGTGTTCCAGGGGCTGGGGGCGTACGGGTTCGGGGTGATGACCCGGCACGGGCTGACCAGCTGGAGCGCCACCGGTGCCGATGATCCGCGGCTGACTCCGGGGATGCGGCTGGCCCTGGGACCGTCCGTGCCGACGGCGGCGTCGGGGAGGCTCGACTGGCAGGCCGCCGGCGACGGGTTCGACGTCGCCGAGCTGCCGGTGCTGGTGGACGGAACCGAGGTGGACCGGATCCTGCTCTCCCGCATCGACCCTGCCCGCTACCGGTTCCGCGTGGTGAGCCGACCGGCCGGAGATCGCACCATCGGCGACTGGATGGCAGACACCGGGGCCGTGGCCGCGGTGAACGGGAGCTACTTCGCCCTCGACGGACGCCCCGACACGCCGGTGCTCAGTGACGGCGACCCGCTCGGTCCGCAGCAGTACTCGGCCACGCACGGTGCCTTCGTGGCGGGGGAGACGGGAGCGCGCCTCAGCGACCTCACCGGCACGTCGTGGACCTCGGCGTTCACCGGGGCTCGGGACGCCATGGTCTCCTACCCGATGCTGATTGGTGCGGACGGCGCGAGCCGGGCCGGGCACACCGACGCCGTCCAGTTGGCCAACCGCACCTTCCTCGCCCAGGACCGATCGGGCCGCATCCTGCTGGGCACCACCACGGACGCCTTCTTCTCGTTGGCCCGGCTGGCCGACTTCCTGCGCTCGGCTCCGCTGGATCTCGCGCTCGCGCTGAACCTGGACGGCGGTCCGGTGGCCTGCCAGGCGGTCCGCCTCGGCGAGGTGCGCCGCGACTTCTGCGGGCGCTGGGAGACCGCTGATCACGGCGGGCAGACCGAGCTGCTGGGCCACCTGTTCGGCGAGGGCCGCCGCGAGGGCCTGCCCCTCGCCCTCGTGGTCTCACCCCGCTGAAGCCCGGGCTATTGGTCGTGGCGGGTGAGGAGGGTGGTGCCGGCGAGGGCGAGGACGACGCCCACCGTCGCGGGCAGTTCGCGGCCGGGGTGCAGTGCGTCGCCGAGCCAGGCCAGGCCCGCAGCGGCGGGCCACAGCGTGGCCGCCACGTACATCGCCGCCACCGGGCCGGTGACCGCCGTGCTCCCGCCGCCGTCCGGTCCACCGGTTCCGCCGCGGCGGAAGGCCACGGTCAGCAGTACCTGGCCGGCCAGCAATCCCCCCACCAGCACCACTGCGGCCAGCAGGCCGACCGGCGAGCGGGCGGCGGCCAGCGGGTCCCCGGCCAGCGCCCGGGCCGCCACTGCCGAGCTGCCGTAGGCCAGCCCGGCCAGCGCGCCCAGCGGTGTGGCCCCGAGCCCGGCCACCACCCCCACCAGAGCCAGCACCGCGACGGCCGCCGCCGCCAGCAACGGCCCGGACCGCCCCAGCTCCACCCGTCCGGCCTGTGAGGCGGAGCCGACCAGCGCGATCCCGGCGATCACCGCGACCAGCGCCGCGCCGTCCGGGCCGGTGAGGCGCCATCGCCCGAGTGCCGCCCCGGCGACGGCGGTCACTGCCACACTCGCCGCCACTGCAGCCTGCACCACGAGCAGCGGCAGCTCCACCCGGGCCACGAAGGCGAGCAGGAACGCCAGCGCCTGGAAGCCGAGCCCGAGCAGGTAGACCCGCCCGCGCACGGCGTGCGACCCCTGGGACAGCAGCAGGCTGGACGAGCCGTAGCAGAGCACCGCGGCCACCAGGCAGAGGGCGGACAGGGTCACCGAAGGCTGCACGCGGCGAATCCTTGCGCATTAGGGTCGATCGTGTGGCCCCGACGTCGTGTCCTGGATGCGGATCGGTGCAGTGGCGCTCCTGGCATCACGTGCGCCGCAATGGTGACTGGCGCTATCTGCGCTGTGCCGGCTGTGGCCTGGTGCGGCTCGACCCGGTACCGGCGCCGGAGGCCCTCGCCGAGGTCTTCGACGACGGCTACTTCCACGGTGGCGGAGCCCGTGGCGGTTACGACGACTACGACGCGGACGCCGAGACGCACCGCGCGAACGCGGCCCGTCGGCTGTCCCGGCTGGCGTCGTCCACCCCCTCGGGCAGCGCATCGCCGCTGCTGATCGACGTCGGCTGTGCCAGCGGCTACACCCTGGATGCAGCCCGCGAACGCGGCTGGCGTGGGGTGGGGGTCGAGGTCTCCCCGGCGGCGGCAGATCGCGCGCGGGCCAGGGGGTTTCGGGTGGAGTCCACGATGGAGGCGCTGGCGGATCTGGCCGGAACGGTCGACGCGGTCTGCTTCTTCCAGGTGCTCGAGCATCTGCCCGAGCCGGACGCCGCCCTCGCCGCGGCTGCCCGGCTGCTCCGCCCCGGCGGGGTGGTGCTCTGCGAGACCTGGGACGGCGCGAGCAGGATCGCCCGCCTGTTCGGCGCCCGCTGGCAGCAGCTGTCCCCGCCGTCCGTGCTCTGGGTCTTCGACCGGGGGAGCGCGACCGCGCTCTTCGGCCGCGCCGGAGTGCCGCTGGACACGTGGCAGCCGACCTCGAAACTGGTCAGTCCGGGACTGGTGATGGGCCAGCTCGGCCCCCGCCTGCCGCGCCCACTGGCCCCGGCAGCAGCCGCCGCGGCCCGCCTCTTCGGCAAAGTACGGGTGCGCTACGCCTTGGGCGACCTGGTCAGCGTCGAGGCGTCCACACCGAGCTGAGCCCGACGCTCGGGGTGCAGCCGGGCATCCAGCTCGGCCACGATCCGGGCGCTCGCCCCGCCCTCGGCATACGGCAGGGCCCGGGTACTCAGCTCCGCCCGCCAGGCAGGCGCGTCGGCGAAGGCCCCCAGCAGCGCCGTGGTCGGGTCGGCGTCGCCGAGCAACCGGCACCACCCGTCCAGCAGTTCGGGCCGCTCGGTGGTGTCCCGCAGGACCAGCAGTGGACGGCGCAGGAAGCACGCCTCCTCCTGCACGCCCCCGCTGTCGGAGACGATCAGCGCCGCCTCGGCCTCCAGAGCCAGGAACTCGGCGGGGTTGAGCGGCGGCAGGAGGTGAAGGCGCTCGAACAGGTGGGTCAGCCCGGCCCGCTCGGCCTGGGCACGGGTATGGGGATGCAGCGGGAACAGCAGAGGCACCCGGCCGGCCAGGGCGTCGAGGCCCTCCAACACGGAGCGCAGGCGGCAGGGGTCGTCGACGTTGGACACCCGGTGCATGGTCGCCAGCACGAAGCCGCCGGCGGAGACCCCCAGCCGCTCCAGGACGGCGTGGCGGCGCGCCGGCGGGGGCAGCAGGACGTCGAGCGCATCGAACAGGGTGTTCCCGGTGACCGCGATCCGGTCCGCGCGCACCCCCTCGGCGAGCAGGCGGTCGGCGTTGTGCGGGGCCGGGGCACAGCACAGGTCGGCGATCCGGTCGACCAGCAGCCGGTTGCTCTCCTCCGGCATCGACAGGTCGTCGCTGCGCAGGCCGGCCTCGACGTGCACCAGCAGGGTGCCGGTGGCGTTCGCGGCCAGGGCCCCGGCCAGCGTCGAGTTGGTGTCGCCCTGCACCACGACGGCGCACACCGGGGTGGCCAGCAGGACCTCGGTCAGGGCCGCGGTCGCGGTGCCGATCTGTACCCCGCGATGGGTGCCGCCGACCTCGATCCGGATCTCCGCCTCCGGCAGGCCGACCTCGCGCCGCACGGCGCCCCACATCTGCTCGTCGTAGTGCTGACCGGTGTGGGCGATCACTGCCCGATCGCCGAGGGCGTTCACCAGGCCGAGCAGTTTCACCGCCTCCGGCCGGGTGCCCACGACGACGAGGACGCGGTCTGGGGACATCCTCTGATTCTGCCCGGCCGTCGGCGCTCTGTCCGGGATAGTCATCCTCCGGCCACCTCTCGTAGTTGTCGCAGTGCACCACGGTCGACGAGCAGCAGGGTGCCGCCGTAGCAGGCGGCCAGGACGCCGCCCAGCACGAACAGTCCCGGCAGCGAGTCGGTGGGCGGCAGGGCTCCGGCCCGGCCGGCCACGCCGTAGGCGGCCAGCGTCGCGGTCGCAGCCGTGGCCGGCCCCACCAGGGCGCGGGCCGACCCGGGCCGCAGCACGCCGGCCCGGCCCAGCTCCACCGCGACACCCACGGCGACCACCCCGGCGGCGAGCACCTGAGCCCACGCCACGCCGAGGATCCCCGCGCGGTGGACCAGGACGATCGAGGTGGCGAGCAGCAGGACGACGTGGACGGCCTGGGCGCGCAGGTACAGACCCGGCCGCCCGGCCGCGCGCAGGGCGTCGTATCCGGCGAGGATCAGCCCGAGCAGCAGACCGTAGCCGCACAGCACCGTCAGGACAGGGGCCGAGGGCGCCCACCGTTGGTCGATCACCACGATCCGGGGGGCGAGC
Source organism: uncultured Actinomycetota bacterium (assembly GCA_963710915.1). Taxonomy (GTDB): domain Bacteria; phylum Actinomycetota; class Actinomycetes; order Actinomycetales; family Kineosporiaceae; genus JADJPO01. The sequence goes on from CAVQCD010000007.1 coordinate 111,382, forward strand.
AGGGCCAGCAGGAGGTAGAGCCCCGTGGTGGCGGCCAGCAACCCGTGGATCACGCGGGTGAACGCCGGCTCCAGCGTCTCGCCCGGCCGTTCGGCGGCGCCGGGGCGTTTGACGAGGCGGCTGTAGACCGGGAACGCCACCCCACTGATCACGACGGCGATCATGATGTAGGGAACGAACGCGAAGCGATAGGCGTAGGAGTACAGACCGTTGGCCTCCTCGCCCAGCGCCCGGGTCACGACCACGTAGTCGATGTTCAGCAGCAGCACGCCCAGCACCGCCGCCGGGCCCACGACGCGTACCCAGCGGAGAGCCTCGCGGACGTGGACCGCGTTCCAGCGCAGCGGGATGCGCACTCCCACCGCCAGCCCCAGCACCGGAGCGAGGAGGGCGGTGGTCAGAATGCCGGCCACCAGTGACCACGGCCCGGCCCCTGTCGCGGCGCCCACCACGGTGACCGTCGCCCCGGCGAGAGCGCTGCCGGCGTCCGGCAGGAGCCGACGGCGGAAGTCGAGCTGCCGATGCAGATAGGCCATCTGCACCCCGGCATAGGCGGTGAAGGGCAGGCTGAGCCCGGCGACCCGGATCGGCCAGGCGGCGCTCGGCGCACCGATCACGCCGGCAAGCACGCCGCCGCCGACCAGGAGCAGCAGGCTCGCGCCCACCGCCACCAGCACACTGAGCGTGGCCACGCTGCCGGTGAAGGCCCGCACCTCGTGCCCGGTGCGGCTGATCACGTCGTACACGCCCATCGTCTGCAACGTCTGGCCCAGGTTGACCAGCACCACGGCGATCGTCACCGCGCCGAGCTGGGATCGGGTCAGGTAGGCGCCCAGCGCCAGGGTGACCAGGATCTGGGACCCTTTGCTGAGCAGGTTCACCAGCCCCAACCAGGCCGTTCCGCGGGCCGCGCGGCGGCCGATCGTGTCGTTCATCCGGCAGCGACCGGCCTGGCGGGCACCGGACGACCTCCCCCGAGCAGCACCGCAGCCGTGGCCAGCACGACGGCGAGGGTCACGGCGACGGCGTCGAGCAGCCCGGCGGCAGTGCCGCCGAGTCCAGCCGTCACTGCCCGATCCACTGCGTACAGATGAAGGTGCGGTACGCAGAGCACCACCACCGAGGCCAGGGCGAGCCCGGCTCGCCTGCCGCCGAGGCCCTGGCCCAGGCTCTGGCCCTCGGCGCGGGTCCGGCGCAGCGCGGTGACGGCGAGGACGCCGACGACCACGGCCGCCGGCACGGCGGCGAGCACGTCTCCAGGCTGGTGGACCATGCTGACCAGGACGGCGAGCACGGCCACCAGATCGGCCAGGCCACGCTGCAGGGGGTCGTCGGAGACGCCCCCGACCGACGTCGTCGAGGCTGTCGAAGCCCTGGAGGCACGCCGTACGAGTGCGGCAGCCAGCCCGAGCACCACCGCGGCCACGACGACCTCGGTGACGGACGGCGGGCTCCAGGTGAAGGCTCGTGCTGCGAGCGCGGTCAGATCGATGCGTTCGCCGGTGGGGGAGTCCACCGCGCCGTAGCCGGTCTGCGTCGCGTAGGCCAGGTTGCGCCGGATCACCTCGAGGAAGCCCCCGACGCCGCCGGCCCGGTCGACCAGGACGGCGAGCACCGGCAGCGAGACCAGGCCGGCGAGGGCCGTGCCGAGCAGGGCGGTGCGGCTGCGCCCGGTGGCGAGCAGCAGCACGGTCAGCGGCAGCCCGAACTGGGGTTTGAACCAGGCCAGCCCCATACAGGCGGCCGCGAGGCCCGGCCGGTTCCGCCACCCCAGGGCGCCGGCTGTCCCCACCGCCACCAGCGGGTTGATCTGTCCGAGGTACAGCTGGGCCTTGCCGACCTGGCCGAACATCAGTGCTGCCGCCAACCAGGGCCAGGCCCAGGCCAAGGAGGTCCGAGGCAACCCTGCCCCCGCGCGCGCCCAGAGCACGGCCCAGCGCGCCAGGAGGATCACCAGAGCAGCGTTCAGGCCGAGCATCAGCGCTGCGCCCGTGGGGTAGTCCGGGACGGCCAGCGGGCTGTGGATCAGGAGGTGGGCGGGCAGATAGAGGTCGAACTCCTGGATCACCGGCCAGTGGTCGAACATCGCCTGAGGGTCGTAGGGCATCCCGCCGGAGCGCCAGAACTCACGGATCGGGTAGTAGGTCGCGTCGCGGAAGTCCTGCATCCGCTCCATCGGGCCGGTGGCCGGGGCGCCGGGGCGCGGCAGGTCGGTCAGGGTGAGGGCGGCCACCCGTGCTGACGAGAGCGCCAGCGCCACCCAGCCCATCGCGATGAGCAGATTCCCGGTGGGTCCTCGCCGGCCGTCAGCCGACTGCGACACCGGCTACACCCGTCCCGTGGGTGCGCATCGCGACCAGGGCGGTGGTCAGCGCCGTGGCGGTGGTCTTTCCCAACCGAACGGACACCACCAGGTGACTGATCGGCGCGCCGTGGCCGTCGTCCGTCGACGTCCCGGAGCCGGGGGAGCCGATCGGCGCGAACAGCCCCGGACGGCGCGGGGCGGGGGGTGTGCCACCACCCGCGGCGACCTCGACCGCCGGCGTCGCGGTACTGCCGCCGAGATCGGCCTTGTGGTGGGCCTCCGGGGTCGAGGTACTGCCGAAGACGTCGCTGCGGCGGCCGCTGAACGGATCGGCCGGAAGGCCGACGTCACGAGCGACGCGGACATGGCGCAACGCGTTGCGCAGCCGAGGCACGAGGTCCTCCGGCAGGGCAGGGCCGGCCGGTACCACGGTGACCTCGGTGATGATCGGGTTCTGGGCGAGCAGATGCGCCGCCAGGAGGTTGACGCCCTGGACGTCCTCGTTCAGTGCGACCACGGGTGGGACGTCGTTGCTGCCGGCGAAGACGTCCTCGACAACCCGCTCGACATCCGGCACGGTGAGCAGACGAGGGCGAAGTGTCTGCACCAGGACGACGGTGAGCAGGGAGGAGATCAGCCCACCCACGATGCCCAGCCCGAGGGCCAGCTTGGGGTCGCGCTGGACCAGCTGCGCGGAGCTGGACCCCGACCCGATCGGCTTCAGCTCGGCCACCGGGGCGAGCAGGTTCGCCCTCTGGATCTGGGCGACCAGGGCGTTCAGGATCGCCACGGTGGTCGCTTCGGTGTCCGCGGAGACGCTGATCCGGGCAACGCTCGACCCGGGCACCAACTCGACGGTGATCGCGTTGCGCAGTTGCTCGGCAGCCGGCGCTGCCGGAACGGCCCTCTGGATGGCGGAGATGGTGCCGTCCGACACGGCCAGCTCGGGCAGGGCCTGCATGGTCAGCGAGACCACCGCCCCGTAGTCGTTCGCCACAGCCGAGTCGCTCACGCGGGGTGAGGCCACCAGGCCGATCCGGGCGCTGTAGGAGGCGGGCCGGCTGAGCAGCATGGTGACGACCAGGGCAAGGACTCCGAAGCCCACAGCCAGCGCCGGGATCATGGCCCGACGGAACGCGGCCAGCGTCTGTGCGCCGGTCATTCGGCTCTCGTCTCCTTCAGGCTGGTCAGCCGTCTCAGCAGCCGATCGTAGCTATGGATCATGTCCACCGGGTTGTGATGGACGGACACCACCTCGGCGGCGCGCACGCCCAGGGCTGCGGCCTGCCCGGCGATCCCCGAGGAGGCTGTTCAGCGCCTGCGGCCAGGGCGGCTGGGTCACGCGGCGGGACCAGGAGTCCACCGCCGAACTGCAGGACCTCTGCGACGCCGTCCACCGACAGTGGCCACGACCGCTCGGCCACTGGCCATCGACTCCAGGACGGCCACTGGAAGGCCTTCCCAGTCGCTGGAGAGGGTGGTCAGGTCCGCCGCAGCGAGGAGGCGGGGAATGTCCGATCTCACGCCGAGCACACGGACGCGGTCCGCCAGATCGAGGTCGGAGCGCAGACGCTGCTCGATCGCCGCCCGGTTGGGGCCGTCTCCGGCCAGCAGCAGGACGGCGGGCGGTCGCACCTGCGCCCAGGCCCGCAGCAGCACGTCGTGCCGCTTCTGGTCGACCAGGCGGGCCACGCACAGCGCCACCGGGATGTCCGACGGGCAGCCCCAGCTCCTCGCGGGCAATGGATCGCTCGGGCAACGCGACCGGGCTGACGGCGTTCGGGATCACCACGGTCTCCCGGGCCCGCATGCCGGCTCCGTCCAGGCGGGCGCGAATGGTCTCGCTGACGGTCACCACGGCGTTGGGGGCGCGCGACAGCAGCCGGGCCGAATGCCGGTAGTCCTCTGCCGCCACCCCGTGAAAGATCGTGATCATGGGGGCGCGGTGGCGCAGCGAACGCAAGGCCAGCCACGTCGCAGCGGTGACGCCGACGTTGTGCGCGATGACGACGTCCGGGTCGGCCGACTGAATGGCTCGCCTCGTGGCTCGGAACGCCCGGGCGAATCCGTTCGGGCGACGACGCGACAGCGGTACCCGGTGCGCCCGGGCCCGACCGGCGCCGACCAACTGGTCCTCACGCCGGCCACCGGCACTGGCCACCTCGCTGATCCAGCCCACGTCGGCGCCCCGCTCGACCAGCTCGACCACCAGCGACTCTGCGCCTCCGGTGCCCATCTCCCCGATGGTGTGCAGCACGCGCATCAGCCGGACACCGCCATTCCACGGGGTAGCGCACGGGTGCGCAGCTCGACGGCGGCGGCCACGGCAAGCGCTGCCCACAGAGGCATGTAGTACTCCTCGGAGAGGAAGAACGACGAGGTGCACAGGGCGATCAGGCTGCCCTGACAGGCCAGGGCCGCGAGCAGGAGGGGTCGGTGGGTGGAGCGTGGGCGCGGCGTAGCCGGCGGACGGCCCACTCGGTCGCTGTGAAGGCCCCCACCAGTGCGGCCAGGAACAGCCCGAGCCCGAACACGCCCAGTTCGGCGCCGACCTCGAAGTACATCTGGTGGGTGACGGGTGTGGTCTCGGCCAGTTCAGCGAACCCCGAGTACTCGACGTAGCTGGTTCGGGCCCCTCCTGGACCGACCCCGAAGACGGGGTTGTCGCCCAGCATGCGCAGGGCGGCCTGCCAGCGCAGGGTTCGGGTCTCGATGTTCGTGGAGGCGATGTACTTCTTCTGGTTCACCGCCGTCTCGATCTGGTCGTAAGCGATCAGGGCCACGGCGGAGCCGACCAGGGCGAGCAGCACCGCCCCCGCGGTGAGCAGGCGCACCGGAACCAAGCGGCGCCAGGCGATCCAGCTCAGAGTCAGCAGCACGGCGAGGGCCCCGCCCCGGGAGACGGTGGCGGCCGATCCGGCCAGCAACAGGGCCAGCGCGGCGGCGAGCCCCCAGGCCCGCCGCCCGCGGGCCACGCCCAGCCGGACCAGGGCGATCGGTGCGGCCGCGGTGAGCACGTAGGCCAGATCGTTCGGATCCTCGAGTGGCCCCGTGGCGCGCGGATCGTCCAGCACGACGAAGCTGAAGAGGGCTCCGGCAGCGGCGATCACCGCTCCACCCAGCAGCGCGGACAGAGCCGTTCCCGGGTGCACGTCATGGGCGAGCAGGTCCACCAGCGCCACGGTGAGCAACAGGAACGGGATCCACCGTGCTGTCATCTCCAGCGCGTAGCCGTTGTAGAGGTTCACGGACGCGGAGATCAGGACCACCACCGCCAAGGCGATCACCGCGGCCACCAGTGGGTGGCCGACCCCTACAGGGCGGTGCAGCCAGACCCGGTGCGCCACCCATCCGGCCAGAAGCGCGGCCGGAGCCAGCTTGGCCAGCGCCGGGTGGAGCTCCAGCAGGTAGCCCTCGATCTGGGCGGAGCTGATGGCGAGAACGACGGCGACGGTCAACAGCGCCGACTTCTCGGCAGGGTGACGCTGCAGCGGGCGCGGATGCGCCTGCCCCATGGTCAACGTCACGCTCGGTTGCTCCGTCGTCTCAGTCGCGGGCTGGGCCCCCGGAGGTCCAGATTAACCGGCGGATGCTGTTCACCGTGCCGTTCTGCCACCGAGCCCACCGCCCCTGGGGGTGGCTCATGACACACAGTCACCGGAGGCGCCAGATCAGGAGGTCTGCAGGATGAGGCCTGTGTACGGAGCGAGCTGCTGCGTGCCTGCGGCGACGCCGTCGGTCGTCCGTGCCCCTGCCGGCGGTGTGACCGAGGCCGCTCGAGCCGTCGGGTTCACGGCCACCCAGCCGGTCTGGAACCGGCGGGTCCAGATCCCGCTGGCCTCACGCCTGGGCTCGGCGGCCGTGCCCAGGTTCCAGCTCAGCTCGGGGATGGACGGCATCGTGCGATAGCCGGCGTCCGGCTCGGTCGAGGGCATCCAGAAGGCGTCGCCGTCCCCGCGGACCAGCATGCTGGTGAAGCCGTAGAGCAAAGTGCGACGGTCGCCGGGCTGGGCCCGGGTGATCGCCAGGCTGATCCCGGGTGAGCGCATCTGGTCGGTCTGGGCCATCCAGCCGTCGCTGCCCCAGTCGCCGACCCACCCGTCAGTGCTCGACTCGCCGAAGTGGGCGAAGCTCTCCTCCATGCCGCCGCCGTAGCGCGTGTGCGCGGCCCATCGTCCGGGGTTGAGTCGTGCCTCCGAGATGTTGGGCACCAGGAGCTTCCCACGGGCGTTCAGCGCTGCGCCGGCCCGGTCGATGAGACTCTGCAGACCCTGGCGCAGCCGGGCATCGGTGGCCCCCTGGCTCGCCGTACCGGTGAACCGGGCGTCGGTGTACCAGCGCAGCGAGTCCATGTCGTTGTCGGCGAGCACCCCGTCCCAGCTGTCCGAGCTCAGTGAGCGCACCACGTTGTCCACCCACGCCTGTTGGTAGCCGGGGTCCCAGACCGCCATCTGGAAATGGCCCGGGTAGGGGCCCCATACGATGCGCTTGCCCGAGGAGTCGGTGGCGAACCAGCTCGCCGGCGCTGCCGAGTGGAGCACCCCGCCCGAGCGGTTGGTGACGCTGTCATGGCTACGGGTGCTGGACAGGCACTGGTACATCAGAACGACGACCGAGGGGTCACGCTGCTTGATCCGTGCCGCCAGTGCGCCGTCCCACTGGTTGAGCACGACCACACCGTAACTACCGGCTGCGGCGTCGATCTCAGCCGTGCTGGGGGAGCGCCCGATCGAGTTGAGCAGGCCGCGTCGTCCGGACCCGGCGCTGATCAGGCCGGGTGCCGGCTCCTGGTCCACTGTCGGCGCGCCGGGCGCCGCCGGACCCGGGCCGGCGGAACCCGCGCGCTGCGGTGCACCCCCGGCCGGGGCCGGCGACCCGGCCGTCGACGTGTGGGAGGGGGAGGCGGCGGTACCGGCAGCCGTCGCGGGCGACCCGCCCCCGGACGGCGAGCCCCCGGCGCCGGGAAGCGCCGTGGCGCCCAGGGGTGGGAAGGGCTGGCCGTGGAGGGCCGGGGACGGCCCGGCCAGGACGGTCCTGGCCTCGCGGGTGCCGTCGCCGCGGGTGAGCGCCAGCGACGTGGCGCCGGCCACGCCGAGCACCACCGCCACCGCCAGCACGACGGTGCGCCGTTTCCGCGGCGGGCGGGCTCGGGGGCGCAGGCGCGGGACGGGTGCAGTCATCCCCTCGACCGTACCTACCCCTTCTCGTGCGGGCCAGGCGAGGGCCAGCGCTGCAGCCGCGCGTACAGGTCCAGGTGGTTTTGCACGCTGGCGTCGATTCCGAAGCGTCGCCGGGCCGCCTCGGCCAGTGTCGTTCCCACGGTGGCACCGTCGCAGCCGGCCAGGGCGACCAGGCCCTCGGCCAGGCCGGCGACGTCACCCGGTCGGACCACGGTGCCCTGGCCGCCGAGCATGTCGGCAACCCCGCCGACGTCCGTGGCCAGAACGGGCAGGCCGCTGGCCATCGCCTCGATCAGCACCAGCGGTTGCTGTTCCATCCGTGCCGGAAGGACGAAGGCGTCCGCGTTGGCCATCAGGTGCGGCACGTCCGAGCGGAACCCGAGGAAGTCGACCCGGGATGCCAGCCCCAGCCCCGACGCCGAGGCCTCGAGCGCGGCCCGCTCTGGGCCGTCGCCGACGACGGTGAGCCGTACGTCGTCGGGCAGACCGGTGCGGGCCGCCTCGGCCAGCGCTGCCAACAGGAGGTCCACGCCCTTGCGTTCGACCAGGAGCCCGACGAACAGCAGATTCCGTACCGGCCCGGCCGGCGGGCTGGAGGCCGGCAGCGCCAACCCGTTGTCGATGTGCACGACCCGACCGGGGGGCACCCGTAGCCGCTCCACCAGGAACCGTCGAAGCATCGGCGCGACGACCACGGTCCGGTCGACGGCCCGCGCCACGAGGCTGTCGGCGGCCAGCACCGTGCGGGTGTAGCGCGAGGGCGGATCCGCGGCAGCGGAGTCCAGCCACTCCTGAGTGACGTCGTCCGGCACCCCGTGGTAGGTGTGCACCAGGCTGGGACGACGCCCGGACGGCGCTCGCCAGGCGCCCAGGCGGGCACATATCAGGCCCGATCGCCGATCCTGGGCATGGATGACATCTGGGCGCCATCGCATGATTCGGCGGCGCGCGGCGGCGATCGAGCTCGCGGCGCCCTTTCCCTCGACCCGGGTCTCCTCCAGCAGATGCGCCACCGAGTCGGCGCCGCGGCTGGGTGTGGGGCCGAAAAGGCGTACCTGGTAGCCGGGGATGGCGTCCAGTCGGACGGCGAGGGCCACAGCCACGTCGACGGGGCCGCCACGGTCCTGAGTGAGCACATAGGCCACCCGACGTGCCGGCATCGGGGCCGGGACGGGGTCCTGTGGGTGAGTCACCAGCGTTCTGCCGTATCGACGCACCGGCAGCGGATAGTGTCGCGGGGAGTCACTCCTGCATTGTGTCAGGGCGGGGCAGGTGCGGCGTCTTCTCGGGAGGGTGAGGGCACTGAGCACGGATGGGGAGCGCCGACCGGTTGCCTCAGTGCTCGTTCCGGCGTTCCGGGAGGCAGAGGGCATCCACGGTTCGCTGCGGCGGATCGCTGCGGCTCTGCGGGAGCTGGATCACTACGACTGGGAGATCGTGGTCGTCGACGACGGCTCGCCGGACGAGACCTCGGCTCACGTGCTGCTGGCCGCGGAGGAGATCGACCTCCCGGTCCGGCTGGTGCGACATGTGGTCAACCAGGGCCTCGGTGGGGCTTTGCGCACCGGCTTCGCCAACACCCGCGGCACCGTCGTAGTGGTTCTGGACAGCGACCTGTCCTATCACGAGGACCACATCGCGGCCCTGCTGGCGACCTGGGAGAAGACGCGTGCCCACGTGGTCGTCGCCTCGGCGTACATGGAGGGCGGCAGGAGCACCGGCGTGCCGCCGGTGCTCGAGCGACGGTCCCGGATTGCCAACCGGATCCTTTCCAACGCCGCCCTGGACGACATCAAGACCCTCACCGGAATGGTGCGCGCCTACGACGGACCGTTCGTCAGGGGCCTGTCCCTGAAGGCCGTGGACGTCGACATCAACGTGGAGATCCTGTACAAGACGCAACTGCTGCGCGGCACCATCGTCGAGATCCCGGCCCATCTCGACTGGTCGGGTATGGCCCATCGGGCAGCTCGTGGCAGTGTCATGTCCCGGCGTGGCCGGTGGAACACGGCCAAGTCGCTGGTCCTGACCTATCTGTTCCGCCCGTTCTGGTTTCCCCTCGTGCCGGCGCTGCTGTTCGGCATGCTGGGCCTGGGCCTTGCCGCCTGGGGCAAGCTCGGGTGGCAGGGTCTTGCCGTGACCTCACTCGTGCTCGCCGTGTCTCTGTCCGTCACGTCGCTGGCGATGCTCCAGGCCAAGCGGTACTTCGAGGAGCTGTACTTCCAGGGCGCCCGCACTCAGGGCCGCCCCGGCGATGTCGCGTTCGCCCACCCGTGGGTGGTTCCCCAGGATCCGACCGACGCTCCGGGTTAACGGCTCGCCCGCCGGGCGCGAGGCAAGGCCTGCAGCAGGGTGCGGATGGCCTCGTCGGTGACCACCACGGCCTGGTGCCGGTCGTACTGCGAGACCGCGCGCAACCGCCCGAGTCGCCCTTCGCGCTCGGCCAGATCGTGGTCGAGTCAGCCGCGCGGCCAGCGCCCGGGCGAGGCCGGGCAGATCGCCGGCGCGGACCACGGCTCCGGCCTCCCCGATGCTCTCGGTCAGGCCGGCGACATCGAACCCGACCACTGGGCGCTGCGAGGCCATGGCCTCCAGAGGCACCAGAGCCATTCCCTCCCACCGGGAGGGGACCACGACGACGTCTGCTGCGGTGTACCAGTCCTCAGGTCTCCCGGTTCCGCCGAACAGCTGAACCGATGGCATCGACTCGGCCAGCGATGCCAGGCGGTCATGCTCAGGCCCGTCGCCGACCAGGGCGAGCCGGGCCTCGGGCACCGCGGCCAGGACGTCGGGCCACGCTCGGAGCAACATGTCCTGGCCCTTCTGGCGGGCCAGCCGTCCGACGCAGACCACCAGTGGCTGCGGGCCCAGGCCGAGGCGGGCCCGGGCGGCGGCCCGGTCCGCGGCATGAACCGCAGGACATCCACGCCGTTCGGGGCGACCACGGTGCGCCGCGGATCGATGCCGCGCTGCACACCCTCGTCCAACTCCTCACCGCTGACGGCGACCACCAGGTCGGTCCAGCGCATGGCTGCCCGCTCCCAGCCTGCGGACAGGAGGGCCACGACGCCACCCACAGCGTGGAACGACCAGGAATGCGGCTGGAACACCGTCGCGACCTTGCCCCGCAGCGCGAGCCGCCCGGCCAGGCCCGCTTTGGAGCTGTGGAGGTGCACGACGTCCGGGCGCAGCCGACGGACCACCGCCATCAGCTCGCGGGCCTCGTTCAGACTGCTTGCCCCCGGCGATCGGGAGGCCTCCCAGGCGTGCACCGTGATCCCGGTGCCGACCAACCGGTCGCCCAGCCATCCACCGGGTGGACAGGCCGACGTGCACCTCCCAGCCGTTGGCCTGCTGGAACTCGGCCAGATCGGCCAGCACGACGGCCACGCCCTCGGTCACCGGTTGGGACACGTGCAGGATGCGTTGCGCAGGCACTGGTATCACCGCTCTGACCCGGCCGTGGGTCTGCGGGGTCTGCGGCCCGGTGATCCCGGCCGTGGCGGCGTCGTGCAGCCGCAACGGCCGGTCGGCCACCCGGCGGGCGTGCTCGGCGGTTCCGACCAGGTCGAACTGTGCGGTGAGCCGGTCGAGGACGTGGTCGAGCACCACAGCCTTCTCGGAGGCGGGCAGCGCCATTCCGGGGAAGAACTCCAGCCCGGGGGCGTCCTTGGCGTCGAGGATGTCGAGCGGGTGCAGCAGGATGCTCGGGCCGACTCCGGTCAGGCGGCACATCCGCAGCGACGCCGCCACGTAGGCGCGGGCCAGGGCCGGATTCACCTGGTGCAGGTGCAGCACATAGCTGACGTGGATCGGCACCTTGGCCACCGGCATCGTGGTCACCGGCAGCTCCACCAGCCCGTGACCACCCGCCACCCCGGTCCGCCAGCGGTAGGGGCCGACCGGGCGGCGCCCCTCCTTGGCCGACCCGAACAGCGCCTCACGCTGCTTGCGGTCCTCGGCCGAGAGCTTGGCGCTGCGGAAGTAGTAGGCGCGCGCCAACGGCCCGATCCAGGTCGGCAGGGTGGTGGCGTCGTAGGTGTACCCGCGCAGCTCGAGCAGCTCGAGCAGGGTGGGCGACAGGCTGTAGCCGGGGCCCCGGAAGCCGATCGGCCGCGGTGCCCCCGCCGCCACGATCGCCTCCTCGGTCCGGGCCAGCTCGTCGTCCAGCCGGTCGCGCGAGTACAGGTGCAGCCACGGCTCGTGCTCGAAGGAGTGGTTGCCGATCTCGTGCCCCGCCGCGGTCAGCGAGGACACGAACGCAGCACCCTCGTCGGTGGCGGCGTCGTGGCCGACCACGAACACGGTGGCCGTCACGCCGTGGCGGCCGTAGGCGTCGAGCAGCCTGGGGCCGAGGGCGCCCAGGTAGCCGGGGCGCGACTCCCAGGCCGGGTTGCCGTGCGTCTTCAGGTAGGACCAGAGGTTGTCGGCGTCCAGGCTGATGCTCGCCGTCGGCTTGCCCGATCCGGGCGTGCTCGCCCCAGCGACCGGGAGACGTTCCCGAAGCACGTGCTGCGCGCGTGCCCTCATGGACGATGCCGACGATGCCGACGATGTCGACGACGCGGGTGCCGGCTCGTCGAGCATGGCGGCCACTGCGGCGTCCGCCAGGCCGAGTGTGGTCTCCACGTTGAGCGTGCCGTCGGTCACCTGGGCGCTGCTGGCCAGGTACAGCCCGGGCAGCCCGGTCTCGACGGCAGGGGCGTCGGCGCCGCGGCCGGGCACCGGCACCGGCATCACGTGCCGCGCCTTGGCCACCCGGGTCGCGATCACGTCGTCCGTGGTGAGGTGGGGGTAGCGGCGCAGCAGGTCCTCGACGCAGCGGTCGGCAATCACGTCGTCCGCAGTGCCGAACGCCGCGTCGTCCGGCGCGCAGTAGCGGGGCAGGTAGACCAGGTGCCGCCCGCCCACCTGCGCCGGGTCGACCAGGTTGGTCATCTCCACCACCGCCGTGTACGGGGTGTCGTCGGTGACGTAGGTCAGGTACCCGCCGGTGACCGGCCGGCGCAGCACCACGGACACGCAGACGCAGCCGAGGTAGGGCACCCTGTCGAGGGCGGCGCGCAACGCGCCGGCGGCCGGGCCGGGGAGGTCGGCGGTCAGCGCGCGGGCCACCGGCCCCGGGGTGGCGAGCACGACCTCCTCCGCCACCAGCTCGCCGGTGGCGGTGCTGACCCGCCAGGTACCGCTCTGCTCGTCGCGCACCAGGCCGGTGGCGGCTGTCGCGGTGCGGACGTCGACGCCGGCCGCGACCAGGTCCTTGGCCAGGTGTTCCAGGACGGCGGCATAGCCGCCCTCCACCCAGCCGAAGCGGTCTCCGTCGCCGCCGCGCAGGCGGGCGACCAGCAGCCGGCGGAAGGTCGACCGGATGAATCTGGCGGAGGCGCGTTCGGCCTCCTCACCCAGTTTGGCCCGCAGCAGCGGCAGCCAGAGTGCGTCGGTGGCCGCCCGCCCGGAGTAGCGGCGCAACCAGGACGCCGAGGTGGTGCGGTCTCCGCCGGCGACGGGCAGAACCGCGCCCAGGCCGATGGTGGCGCCCACCCTGACCCGGGAGATCGGGTCGAGCACCGGCAGCCGGAGCAGGTCGAGCACGCTGGACATGGGCAGCACGCGCCCACCGGCGAGCAGTTCCGAGCGCACGGTGGTGAAGTGCAGGGCAGAGCCGAGTCCGAGGCGCTCCAGCAGGGCGATCACCCGGCGGTCCTGACCGAGCACCACGTGGTAGAAGCGGTCCCAGGTCAGTGGCCCGGCGGGGGTGTCGATCGACCATGCGGAGGCCAGGCCACCGAGCGAGGGACCCGCCTCGAGCAGGACCACCTCGCGCCCGGACCGGGCCAGACGGTCGGCCACGGCTGCACCCAGCATGCCTCCGCCGACGATCACTGCTCGGCCCGGCGAATCCGCGGAAACCATTCCTGCCTTTCTTGTCGCCCGTGCTCGCTTCATTGCATCAGGAGCAACGGCTGCCAGAGGGCCGTTCCGGCAAGTTGTCCCTCACGCTACGTCAAGAATCACCTGGTCAGCGAGGAAACACTGCGGTGACGAGTGACACGCAGCGAGTCGCCGATCACTCAAGGTTGCATTGAGTAGCAGAGAGTGACTCTATGGAGTCAGGCCCATGGAAGGGTGTGGCCGGGGAAGAGGCTCGGGTCAGATCAACCGGGTCGAGGACGCCGAGAGCACATCTGCCTCGCTGCGCCGCCGGGCGCGCTCGCTGCGGCGCTGCTCGAGCAGGGTGAGCCGGGCCAACGATCGGCGGTGCCGCTCGGCCAGCACGGCCGCCAGGAAGCGTTCCGGCTGCACGACGCCGGGCGGCGCCGGCGCCACGTAGGTGGCGATCTGTTGCGCCAGGTCGGTCCCCAGCCGCATCCGGGACGCCGGGTGGAGCCGGTGCGCCCGGTGGAGCAACTGGCGGGCCGCCACCGCGAGGGTGTCCGGGAGCCGTCCGATGTCGGCGCCCACGGCCCAGGCGGCCAGCTCGGGAGGCATCGGCGGCAGCGGCGGGGGAGCGCCCGCCGTCCGCTCGCGGACCACGAAGGTGCCGGCCAGCAGGTCGCCCAGCCGCTTGCCCCGGGAGTTGGCCAGCGAACAGATCAGGGCCGCGCTGCCACCGGAGAGGAAGATCTCCGGGACGGCGACCAGCCAGCGCATCAGGGCCTGCCGCCAGCGGATCGGCCCCCCGTCGTCACGCACCACGCGCAGGCCGGCCGCGAGCTTGCCGAGCGATCGGCCCCGGCTGAGGGTCTCCCAGCCGGCGGGGACCAGCACCAGCAGGCCGACGATCAGGGTCAGGGTGACGGCCCGGCTGGCCGCCGCATCCAGCGAACCGGTCCGACCGCCCAGCCAGAGGACCCCGACCCCGAGGATCACCAGCACCACGAGATCGAGCAGGAGGGCCAGCGCCCGGGTGGCGAACGAGGCCGGCCGCAGATCGAGCACCACCGCCTCGCCGGTGACCAGCTCCTCGGGCAGCACCAGGTCGGAGACGCCCTCGGGGAGCCGGCCGGACGCGGACATGATCCGAGGCTACCGGTCGCCGTCGGGCCCTGCCCGTAGGCTGATCGCCGTGGACGTCGACGCCTTCGCCGCGGTGCATCGGGCCGAGTGGGACCGGCTCGAGGAGCTGGGCCGGCGGCGCCGGCTGACCGGGGCCGAGGCTGACGAGCTGGTCGACCTCTACCAGCGCGCGGCGACCCATCTGAGCGTCGTCCGCTCGGCCTCCTCCGACCCCCTGATCGTCGGGCGGCTGTCCCGGATCGTGGCCACCGGGCGGACGGCGCTGACCGGCGGCCATGAGCCGCTCGGTCGTGAGCTGGCCCGGCTGGCCACGGTGTCCTTCCCGGCCGCGGTCTGGCGCAGCCGCTGGTGGAGCGCGGCCTGCGCCGCCTCGACGGTCGTGATCGCGCTGCTGGTCGGGTTCTGGGTGGCCGGCAACCGCGACGTGCAGGCGGCGCTGGGCACCGACGAGGAGATCCGCCAGTTGGTCGAGGTGGACTTTGCGAACTACTACAGCGAGCACCCGGCGACCAGTTTCGCGGCCAGCGTGTGGACCAACAACGCCTGGGTCGCGGCGCAGTGCGTGGCGTTCGGGATCACCGGGGTGCTGGTGGTCTGGGTGATCCTGCAGAACGCCGTGAACGTGGGCGTGGTGGGCGGGCTGATGGCCGCGCACGGCCGGCTGGACGTCTTCTTCGGCCTGATCACCCCGCACGGTCTGCTCGAGCTGACCGCGGTGTTCGTGGCCGCAGGCGCCGGGTTGCAGCTGTTCTGGGCCTGGGTCGACCCGGGGCCGTTGTCGCGCAGCCGGTCGCTGGCCCGTGAGGGGCGCTCGATGCTGACCGTGGCGATGGGCCTGGTCGTGGTGCTGCTGATCTCCGGCGTGGTCGAGGCCTTCGTCACGCCCTCGCCGTTGCCCACCTGGGCCCGGATCGGGATCGGCGTCGTGGTCTGGGCGGCCTTCCTGGTCTATGTGTGGCACTTCGGCCGCCCCGCCGCCCGGGCCGGCGAGACCGGCGACCTGCGCGCCGAACTGATCGAGGACGCCGTCCCCGTCGCTGGATAGGAATTCGGCGCGTCGTGCAACCTGGGACGGGCCGGGATGCGTCCTGATCCTGAGGCACACGGAAGGGACGTCCACCGGGGGCTGTCCGTGCGGGAGACCACGAGGGGGTCAGCGCAGGCGATGGGGGGTCTGGACGACGACGCGTTCTGTGCCTTCGTGGCCGCCCGGTCGAGGGCTCTGCTCGGCACCGCCTACCTGCTGACCGGCAGCCACGCCGACGCCGAGGACCTGCTCCAGGCCAGCTTGCTGAAGGTCTACCTCGCCGGACCGGCGATCCGTGACCTCGGCGCGCTCGAGGCCTATGCGCGCACCGTGCTGGTGCGCACCCAGGTCTCGCTGTGGCGTCGGCCCGCGCGCCGGGAGGTCAGGGTCGCCGTCCTGCCCGAGGTCGCTGTGCGGGAGACGGCTCTGACGCCGGGCGCCGGCTCCGACTCGCGGATCGACGACCGCGATGAACTCTGGCGGGCCCTGGCCACGTTGGGGGCGCGGCAGCGTGCGGTCGTCGTCCTGCGCTTCTACGAGGACCTCAGCGAGGCCGACATCGCCCGGGTGCTCGGCTGCTCCGCGGGCACCGTGAAGAGCCAGTTGTCGCGCGGCCTGAGCCGCCTCAGACAACGACTCGCGGACCGCGAGACGACGGCCGGCGAGTCATCGGCGAGAGCGGGGGAGGGGCGATGAATCAGGATCGGGATCCGGTCACCGAGGCGGCGCTCGTCCGGTTGTTGCACCATCGAGCGGCCACGACACGTGCGCTGCCCGAGCTGGGGCCACGGGTGGTCCAGCGCGGCCGGATGGTGCGCCGTCGCCGACGGGTCATGGTCGTGTGCGGAGCGGGCCTGGCAGCGGCCACGGCAGTGGCCGGCATGCTCGCACTGCGGCCGGGCGGGCTGCGGCTGAACGACGCTCCGGTGCTGCCTGCCGGGACCAGCGCACCGACGTCCTCGACGCCCGAGACGCCGTCGCCGCCCCCCGAGCCTTCGGGGGTGCCAGGCCCGGCGAGCGTGCCTCCCACCGGGGCGGACGTCGCGGACGAGCCCTGGGACACCCTGGTCGCCGGGTTGCCCGCCGGCCCGGCCGTGTCCGGTGCCGTCTGGACCGGCGCCGTCGGCGAGCGGCTGGTCCTGGGCAGCGCCGGGGGAACGGTCACCCTGCCGACGTGGGTCACCATCGTGACCGAACCGCGCCACACGGGGGCCGGCGTGGCGTTCATCGCCGGCACCCTGGGTGAGGACCCGCTGGGGCCGCCTCCGCCGAGTTCGCTCTACCTGGCCTCAGGAACCACCCTGACCACACTCGTCCGGGGCGACATCAGGGGCTACGCGGTCTCACCCGACGGCGCCGAGGTCGCCGTGGCCCTCTGGCCCTCCGACAGCGACCAGCCGGCACGCATCGTGGTGGTGGATCTGCACGGCGCCACCCGGGTCTCGACCTCGGCGCCTGCCATGACGATGGTGACCGGATGGACCGACGTCGGGGTCCTGCTCAGCCTGGACCCGACCGCCGAGCGCCCGAACTGGCGATGGTGGGTGCCGGGAGAGCCGCTCGGGCCCGTGCTCGGCTACCGCCAGGTCCGGGTCACGGGCGACCCGGCCACTGTCCTGGTCCAGACCGGCGACGCGGCGGTGCGCCATTGCTGGCAGCGGCTGACCCTGGCCGACAACGGACCCGGGCCGATGACGGCGTGCACGCAGGGCCCCGAGAAGGTGTGGCCCAGCCCCACCGGCCGCTACCTGCTGCACGGCAATCAGGTCTTCGACCTGGCCTCGGCGCGGCGTGGTCATACCCTGCTCAAGGGTCTGACGTGGCAGTTCTACGGGGTGGATCGACGACACCCATGTCGCCACCGTCTCCTACCGGCAGAGTCGGCCGGCCTGGGTGGTCAGTTGCGACGCCACGACCGGGTCATGCCGTAGGCACCCGGCGCCGGCCATCGACCCCGCGGTGTCCTCGCTGACCTTCTGGTTCTCCGACCCGCCGCCCGAAGCCGACGCCTGAGCCCAGGTGGCCTACAGCCGGCCGGCGGCCTTCAGTTCGAGGTAGCGGTCGGCCAGGCGTGGAGGCAGCTGGTCGGGCAGGCCGTAGACCACCTCGACGCCGTGCCGGCGCAGTTCCGCCACCAGCCCGCCGCGGTCCAAGTGGGTGCGCTCGGCCGCCGCCGCCTCGTACACCGCGTAGGCATCGCCCCGCCCGGCGGCCATCTCGGCCAGCCGCGGGTCGGCGACCGAGGCGACGACGACCCGGTGGTGGCGCGATCAGCTGCGGCAGCACCGGCAGCAGCCCCTCCTCGACGGCCGAGGACTCCAGCGAGGTGAGCAGCACCACGAGCGCGCGCTGGCGTCGAGCCGCGACGCACCGCGGCGACCAGCGCCGCCCAGTCGGCCTCGACCAGTCGGACTCCAGCGGCGCCATCGCGTTCGACCAGGGTCGTGCAGCAGGCGCGCCCGGCCGGTGGCCCGCTCGACCCGGCCGCGCACCACCCGGTCGACCGCCGAGCAGGTCGACCCGGTCGCCGGCGCGTGACGGCCAGCGCGGCGAGCAGCAGCGCGGCGTCCATCGCGGCGTCGAGCCGGGGCGCGTCGCCGACCCGGCCGGCGCGAGGTGCGCGAGGTGTCGAGCACGATGACCACCCGCCGGTCCCGCTCGGGCCGCCAGGTGCGCACCACGACGTGCTGGCGCCGGGCGGTGGCGCGCCAGTCGATCGAGCGCACGTCGTCGCCGACCGACGTAGTCGCGCAGCGAGTCGAACTCGGTGCCCTGGCCGCGGACCTGCGCACCGCCGCCCGCCCGTCGAGCTCGCGCAGCCGGGCCAGCCGGCTGGGCAGGTGCTTGCGGGACGGGAACGGCGGCAGCACCCGGACCGACCCGGGCACCGGCGAGCGACCGCTGCCGGGCGGCCAGCCCCAGCGGGCCCGACGCATGCGCACGGTGACCCGGTCGGCGACGCCGGTCGCCGCGGCGGGTCGGCACGCAGGTGCGGTGGTCAGCGCGCACGCCGCTCGCCGCGGCGGCACGCGCAGCTCGGTGCGCGGCATCGCACCGCGCCCGCCGAGGGCGGCCACGCGTCGCGGAGCACGCCGCGCACACCGCGCCGGCCGGTGTTGGTGACCCAGCAGCGCTGCTCGTCGTCGTCTCGCCGAGCCGCACCGGCGCGTCGGCTCGCGCTCGCACGGCGAGCAGCCTGGGCCAGCCGCGCGAGCAGGCACGTCGAGGGCCACGACCGCGAGCGAGCACCAGCAGCGCCCAGCCGAGCAGCGTCGCACGGCACCGCGCGGGCGCACACGGCGACCGGTGCCAGCCCCGAGCAGGGCCAGCAGCGACCGGTCGCGGCCGGTGATCGCCACATCAGCGGGGCACCGGCACCGACGGCCAGGGCGCTGTCGAGCACGGCGGCCGACGCCGACGCCCTCGAGCTCGGCCTCGGGGCGCAGCGCGAGCCGGTGCGCGCAGCGTCGGCGTGGGCCAGCGCCTTGACGTCGTCGGGGGTGACGAAGTCGCGGCCGGACAGCCAGGCCCAGGCCCGGCGGTCGCCAGCAGCGCGGTCGCACCGCGCGGCGAGACCCCGAGCGACAGCGACGGCGACACGCCGGGTGGCCCGGACGATGTCGACGATGTAGCCGAGCACCTCGTCGGCGATCCCGCACCTCGCGCACGGCCGCGACGCCGGCGGCGAGGTCCGCCGACCGTCGGCGACGGGCCGGACGCCGGCCGCGGCCAGGTCGCGCGGGTCGAACCCGTGCGGCGTGCCGGTCGCAGCACCTGCGATCTCGTCGTCGCGCGGCGGCAGCGGCACGCCGAGCTTGAGCAGGAAGCGGTCGAGCTGGGCCTCCGGCAGCGGGTAGGTGCCCTCGTACTCGACCGGGTTCTGGGTGGCGGCGACCATGAACGGCTCGGGCAGCGGGTGCGGCTCGCCGTCGACGCTGACCTGCCGCTCCTCCATCGCCTCCAGCAGCGCCGCCTGGGTCTTCGGCGGCGTGCGGTTGATCTCGTCGGCGAGCAGCAGGTTGGTGAACACCGGCCCCGCGCGGAAGGCGAAGTCGCGCGGTGCGGGCGTCGTAGACCAGCGAGCCGGTGACGTCGCCGGGCATCAGGTCGGGGGTGAACTGCACCCGCTTGGTCTCGAGGTCGAGCGCGGCGGCCAGGGCGCGCACCAGCAGCGTCTTGGCGACGCCGGGCACCCCCTCGAGCAGCACGTGCCCGCGGCACAGCAGGGCGATCACCAGGCCGGTGACGGCGGCGTCCTGGCCGACGACGGCCTTGGCCACCTCGGTGCGCACCGGGCCAGCGCGTCGCGGGCCGCCGCCGCGTCGACGACCGGCGTGTCAGTGGCCCGGAGCAGGGTGGTCTCCTGGGTGAAGCTGGCGAAGTCGTCCTGGGTCATCGTCCGTCCCGAGTGGTGGCAGTGGTGGTGGAGCGTGGCACGCCGGACACATCCTGCTCGATCGCATCGAGCTCGTCGGCCAGGCGCACCAGCGCGGCGTCGTCCGCGGGGGCCGGGCCGAGCAGGGTCTGCTGCACCGACGGCGCCGCCCGGTCGGTGGCCGCGGCGATCCGGTCGGCCAGCAGGGTGGGGGAGGTGCCGGCGGCCTGGAACCGGTGGGCGAGCCGGCGCAGGGCTGCCGTGCGCAGGGTGGAGGCAGCACGATCGCGGGCCCCCGACTGCCGGTACAGGCGGGCGCGGCCCTCCTGGGTCTCGGCCGCGCGCACGACCACCGGCAGGGGTTCGGGGACCAGCCGGCCGAGCCGTCGCCCGCGCCACAGCATCACCACGAACGCGGTCACGGCCAGCTGCACCGGCACCCAGCGCACCCAGGCCGGGGTGAGGTCGCCCAGGGAGGGGACCTCGTCGGTGGCCAGTTCGAGCGGGTCCGGGATGTACCACTCGAGTACGCGCTGCCCGCCGAGCAGGCGCAGGGCCAGGGCGGCGTCGCCCTCCTGCGCCAGGTAGGCGTTGCGCAGGATGTCGGGCTGGCCGATGACGGAGACCCGGCGCCCGTCCACGAGGGCGGTCACCAGGGATCCGTCCGCGGCCCTGCCCGCCGGGCGGTAGCAGACCTGATCGCCTCCGCGGTAGAGGTTCCCGCCCGACCGGGCCCGTCCGGCGGCGGCCGCCGTGGCGTCCGCGCAGCCCGGATCCGCCCAGGTCCCCTCCGCCGTTCCCCGCGGAGTGATCGCCACGCCCAGCTGGTCCAGGACCACCGCGTTCGGCGCCACCAGCACCAGATCGGCCGGGGCCTGCGCGAGGGTGTCCAGGGTGTCCAGGGGGGCGAACCACGGGTCGGCCACCAGCACCGTGCTGCCTGCGACGGCGCGCAGGTCTGCGGAGCTGCGGACCACCTCGACCTGTACCCCCTGTTCACGCAGGACCTGGACCACGGCCCGGGCTCCTTCGGGCGCAACGGATTCGGGATCGAGATCGCCCCGGGGCCGGGAGAGGTCGAGCGCGGAGAGCGCGCCGACCAGGATCACCAGGGCCGCCAGCAGCGCAGGCCACAGCCACCGCGGCCGTCTGCTCACGCCAGGACCGCCCGCGCGGCCCGCACGGCCTCATCGGCGGAGCGCAGCCGGCGGGCGCCGTCCGCCGTGGCCGGCCGTCCGCCGTAGTGCACCTGGTCGAACACCCCGGCCGCGCCGGTCAGGAGCTCACCGAGCCCCGGCAGGGCCGAGCCGGCCTCCCGGGCCACCTCGCCGGCCGTCCGGCCGGGCCGCGGGGCGAGCACCGTGCGCTCCTCCAGCTCGCGGGCGATCGCCCGGAACCACTCGGTCACCGCCCGCTCCCAGTCCTGCTCGGCCTCGGCCGCTGCCGCGGCGGCGCGGTGCTCGGCCGCCGACCTCGGCCCCTCCTCGCCGAACAGGTCGGTGCCGACCCGCGCGGTGCGCAGCCGGCCGGGACCTCCGCTGCGCCAGACGGCGTAGCCGATGATGCCCAGGACCAGGGCGAGCAGCAGTCCCAGGCCCAGCGCCACACTCGGGCTCCGCACCTCGGGCATCGCGTCGAACGCGTCGGCCAGCCGATCGAAGATCCAGGTCAGCGCACGTTCGACGAAGCCCGGGCGAGCCTGCTGGTACTCGCGGCGGGCCAGCTCCTCGGCGGCCCACCGCCGGGCCTCCTCACGCCCGGGGTCGAGGGCCTCGGCACGCACCGGCTCAGCCCTCCTGGCCGTCGCGGCCCGGGTCGCCGGCGGCCCGGACCAGCTCGACGTCCAGGCCCTCCGCCCGCATCCGGCGATCGATGTACAGCAGCGACGTCACTGCGGCGGAGAAGGGGGTGAACACGGTGCCGGTGATGATCTCCCCGACCGCGGACAGGGCCGCAGCAGCGAAGGTCATCCCGGTCGATCCGGCGCCCCGGTCCATGAGCATCGTGCCCACCTGGCTGAACGGCGCGCTGACGATTCCGGATCCGATGGTGACCACGATCCCGGTCAGGATCTGGATGCCGAACAGGCGCCACCAGGATCCCTTGGCCAGGTGCCAGGACCGCTTCAGCGCCGCCACCGGGCGCAGGTCCTCCAGCACCAGGGCGGGGCCGGCCAGGGAGATCCGGACCCAGACGAACACGAAGCCGGCGATGACCAGGGGGAACCCGACGATCACGACCAGGACGGCGACCACGCCTGCGGTGTCGCCCCCCAGACCGGCGGCGGCGGCGATCAGCCCGCCGAGGGCGACCGACAGGGCGACCAGGACGGCTCCGGCGAGGACCAGGGTGAGCAGCGCCAGCCCGATCACCCGCCACAGCCGGGGCGGACCCTGCTCCACAGCGCGCGTGGCGCCAGCCGGCGCCCGAGCACCGCTTCGCTGACCGCGAGCACCAGCAGGGCGGTCAGGGCCGTCGTAGCCAGTGCCTTGATCACCGTGGTGACCATCAGCCCGCCCAGCCCGCTGAACAGGGGGGCGAACAGCTCGATGCCGAACTCGCCGCTCTCCTCGGCCTCCGCGGTCAGCTGCTCGAAGTCGGCCAGCTGGAGCAGCAGGTAGAACTGTGGGAACAATCCGATCAGGGCGACCACGACCATGACCACCGCGGACACGCCGAGCATGGTGCGCGGATTGGCGCGGATCGCCTGGAACGCGCCGTCGTACATCTCGCCCAGGGTGAGCGGACGCAGCGGCACGATGCCGGGCCGTGGGCGCCAGGGCGTGCCGGAGCCCATCGGGGGTGGGCCGGCCGGCGGGGGAGTGCCGTAGCCGCCCGGAGCGCCGTACCCGGCGGGCTCGCCGTAACTGGGCGGAGCGCCGTACCCGGGGGGAGTGCCGTAGCTGGGCGGAGCGCCGTAGCCGGGGGAGGGGCGGCGGCCGGGGGCTGGCCCCACTGTGGCGTTGCGCCCCATTCACCCGAACCGGGCTGGTCTGGCACGGCAGGACCCCTCTCCCGGTGCGGACGATCAGTGCTGCCGTAGATTCTGCCCTCAACTCCCCGGTTCGGCGGTACCCGGCCTCGTCGGTGCGTCGGCGGTGACACCATGAGCAGATGCGAGGACGCGTACTGGTCGTCGACGACGACACCGCACTGGCCGAGATGCTGGGCATCGTGCTGCGTGGCGAGGGCTTCGAGCCGGTGTTCTGCGCCGACGGTTCCGGGGCGCTCGAGGTGTTCCGGGCCACCCGACCCGACCTGGTGCTGCTGGACGTGATGCTGCCCGGGCATGGACGGGATCGAGGTCTGCCGGCAGATCCGCGCCGAGTCCGGGGTCCCGATCGTGATGCTCACGGCGAAGACCGACACCGTCGACGTCGTGCTCGGGCTCGAGTCGGGCGCCGACGACTACATGGTCAAGCCGTTCAAGCCCAAGGAGCTGGTCGCCCGGGTGCGCGCCCGGTTGCGCCGCACGCGACGAGCCCGCCCCGGAGCTGCTCGAGCATCGGCGACCTCACCATCGACGTCGCCGGGCACGCCGGTCCGCCGCGGGACGGCGGCAGATCGGGCTCACCCCGCTGGAGTTCGACCTGCTGGTGGCGCTGGCCCGCAAGCCCTGGCAGGTGTTCACCCGTGAGGTGCTGCTGGAGCAGGTCTGGGGCTACCGGCACGCGGCGGACACCCGGCTGGTCAACGTGCACGTGCAGCGGCTGCGCTCCAAGATCGAGCGCGATCCGGAGCATCCGGAGATCGTGGTGACCGTGCGCGGCGTCGGGTACAAGGCCGGGCCCGCGTAGATGTCCGTCTCCGGCGTCCTGCTCCGGGGGCAGCGCGTGCTGCGCCGGCTGGCCAGGGCGGCACGCAGCCGCTGGCGTCGCTCCCTGCTGCTGCGGGTCGTGGCCGCCACGCTGGCGTTGGGGATCCTGGTCCTGCTGATCGTCGGTCAGCTCCTGCTGCAGGCGATCAGCGACGGCCTGGTCGACTCCGCCCGCACCGCGGCGCAGAACGATGCCACGCAGCAGACCCAGAACACGATCTTCAGCCACCGGACGCAGAAGTTCGAGGACGAGATCGAGTTCCGTACCTGGACGGCGCAGAAGCTCAACGACCTGCACGGCCCGGACGACGCGCCGCTGCGCTTCGTGGCGCTGCTCAAGGCGCTGGGCACCTCGCCCGGTCCGATCACCGACCAGGGGCTCGGCGTCGTGCCGAGCGCGATCCCGAACGAGCTGCGCTCCAAGGTGGTCGCCAGCAACGACCAGCTGATCACCCAGGTACTCACCCTGCCGGTCCGCGACGCCAGTGGCGGGATGACGGAGCAGGGCGTGATCGCGGTCGGCAGCGCGCTCGATCTGGGGCCGCTCGGCGCCGGCGCCGACGAGCAGGGGCACGGGCGCTACGAGCTCTACTTCGTCTACCCGCTCGACCGCGAGGTGGCCATCCTCGCCATCGTGCAACGCACGTTCCTGGTCGGTGCGGTGGCGCTGCTGCTGCTGATCGGGCTGGTCGCCTGGGTGGTGACCCGCCAGGTGGTCGACCCGGTGCGGCAGGCCGCGCAGGCCGCCGAGCAGCTGGCCGCCGGCCACCTCGACCGAGCGGATGCCGGTGCGCGGCGAGGACGACCTGGCCCGGCTCGGTCGGTCCTTCAACGAGATGGCCGCCAGCCTGGAACGCCAGATCCACCAGCTGGAGGAGCTGTCCCGGGTGCAGCGGCGGTTCGTCTCCGACGTCTCCCACGAGCTGCGCACCCCGCTGACCACGATCCGGATGGCCGCCGAGGTGATCTACGAGGCCCGGGCCGAGTTCGACCCCGCGCTGGCGCGGACCTCGGAGCTGCTGCAGACCCAGCTCGACCGCTTCGAGTCGCTGCTCTCCGACCTGCTCGAGATCAGCCGGTTCGACGCCGGCGCCGCGGTGCTCGAGCGGGGAGCCGGTCGACCTCGCGCGAGGTCGTGCACCGGGTGGTCGAGCACCTGCGCCCGCTGGCCGAGCGCAAGGGCAGCCGGATCACCGTGCACGACCACGCGGCGTCGTGCGTGGCCGAGGTCGACGCCGCGGCGGGTCGAACGGATCCTGCGCAACCTGCTCGTCAACGCCATCGAGCACGGCGAGGGCCGGCCGGTCGAGGTCACGGTCGCGATGCGACGACGAGGCCGTCGCGGTCGGCGTCCGCGACCACGGCGTCGGCCTGCGGCCGGCCGAGGTCCGGCTGGTCTTCGACCGGTTCTGGCGCGCCGACCCGGCCCGCGCGCGCACGCACCGGGGGCACCGGGCTCGGGCTGTCGATCGCCCTGGAGGACGCCCACCTGCACGGCGGCTGGCTGCAGGCCTGGGGGGAGCCCGGGGCGGGCGCCCACTTCCGGCTCACCCTGCCGCGGTACGGGGGTGCCATTCTCGCCGGCTCCCCGTTGCCGCTGGTGCCCGCCGATGCGCCTGCCGCCATGCGCTCGGGCATGCTCAGCGTCCCGGAGCGCGCATGAGGCTGCGTCGTCGGCTGGCGCGGGGCGCCGTCTTTGTCGTCGTGGCGGCAACGCTGACCGGCTGCGTGAGCATCCCAGGAGAGGGTCCCGTCGAGCCCGGGCGCACCCTGGTCGACGCGCAACGCCCGCCCCGGGTGCAGTTCCAGGCGTTCGGCCCGGCGCAGGGCGACAGCCCGATCGGCATCGTGCGCGGGTTCCTGCGCGCGGCGGCCGACTTCAGTCTCGATCACAACGTGGCCCGCAGCTTCCTCACCGCCGACAAGCGCACGACCTGGCGCCCGGTCAGCGAGGTGATCGTCTACCGGGGATCGGCCGGCACGGTGAACGTGGCGCAGACCGCGGCCTGGGCCGGGGCCAATGCCGCCCCCACCCTGTCACCGCCGAGCACCGCCAGCCCGCCGCCGACCTCGCCCGCCGCCACCCTCGGGCCGTCGGCGTCGGCAGTCGCTGCCACGCCCTCGGCCGTCCGCATCGTGCCGACGCCGCAGCCCGTGCCGGGCGCGCAGGTCACGGTGACCGTCACCACGCCGGTGGTGGCCCGGATCCTGGACGGCGGCGCCTACCAGGCCTCCGATCCCGGTGACATCGCCGTCACCACGTTCCACCTGACCGTGGTGGAGGGGCAGTGGCGGATCCGCGACCCGGCCGACGGCGTCCTCATCTCGCTCTCCGACTTCTCGGCCACCTTCGGGGACGTGCCGCTGTACTACCCCGAGCTCACCGGCAGGTGGCTGGTGCCCGACGTGCGCTGGTTCCCGCTCACCTCCTCGCCGACCGTCGTCGTCGACGCCCTGCTGGAGGGCCCGTCGGCGTGGCTGGAGGACGCCGTCACCTCGGGTGCCCTGAGCGGCACCGAACTCACCGCGAACGGAGTGCGCAACTCCGGCGGCTCAACGGTGATCGACCTCAAACGGCGGGCGCTGGAGGCCAGCCCCACGCAGCGGCAGGTGCTTCTCGTCCAGTTGAGGGCGACCCTGGCCGAGTCCGCGCGGGTGCTGTCCTTCGCCGTCGGCGAGGTCACCGTCACCGTGGAGCAGGCCCGGTACGAGATCCCGCAGAACACCGCTGCGATGCCCCGCCCGGCCGAGGAGCTCGGCCTCGACGCTCGTCCGGTGGTTCTGGACGCCCAGAACCGGCTGGCCCGGCTGGACGGATTGCGCTCGACGCCGGTGCTCGGCCTGCCGGCGTTGTCGCCCGATGCCACCCATCCGGCGGTCAACGCCGACGGCACCGTCTTCGCCGTGCTGACCGCAGGCGACTCCACGATGGTCACCCTGTCGTCGCAGCAGGCCCCCAGAGGGCAGATCAAGGCCGGCACGCTGACCGCGCCGTCGTTCGACTCCTCGGGCTGGGTGTGGACCTCGCCCACCCAGTCGGCCGGCACCGTCTACGCCGTCCGGGGCACCCAGCGGATCCCGCTGCCGGCGCGGTGGCTGGCCGGCTACCAGGTGCGCTCGGTGCGGATCAGCCGGGAGGGGGCCCGGGCGCTCGTGGTGGCCGGCCGCTCCGGCCGTTCCTATGCCTTCGTGACCGGAGTGGTCCGGGACGAGACGGGCCGGCCGACCGGCTTCACCGACCCTCCCCTGCGGCTGGTCTCCGACCTCAGCGGTGCCCGGGACGGCGCCTGGCTGGACGCCCGCCGGATCGCGGTCCTGGGCACCCGGGCCGAGGCTGCCGAGCAACGGGTCTGGCTGGTGCAGATCGGCGGCGAGGTGGCAGCGGGGGTGGCCGCCCCGGACGCGCTGACCATCGCGGTGGGAAGCAACCAGTACGAGCTGTGGGTGCAGACCGCAGACGGTGCGGCCTACCAGGCCGGCGCCGACTTCCCACGTCTGCCCGGAGTCCGCTGGCCGGCCGTCCCGGGGTGATCGCCGCCTGGTGATCGCCACCGGGTGATCGCGATGGGGGCGACGATCCGTGCACAGCCGCTCCGCGACGTCACGTCGTCCACAGCCGCCGACCCAATCGCGGCGCAGGGCCCCCGGGGGCGCCACGCTCGGCGCCATGGCTGCTGTCCGGTCCACCGTCGGGTCGCTCCTGCGCCCGCTGCTCGAGCTGGTGCTGCCGGTGGACTGCGCCGGGTGCGCCCGGGCGGGGGTGGCCCTGTGCCGCCCCTGCGCCGGACTGCTCGGCGTCCCCGCGGTGCGTTCCCGGCTCTCGCCGGCCCAGCAGGCGCTGCTGGTCGGCCTCGAGGTGTGGTCCTGTGCCCGCTACGAGGGCGCCACTGCGCGCATGGTGCACGCCTGGAAGGACGGCGGACGGCGCGATCTGGGCCCGGAGCTGGCCGCAGGTCTGGCGCGGGCGGTCGTGGGGCTGGGGCCGCTCGGTGCCGGTAGCGCTCCGCTGCTGCTGGTTCCGGTGCCCTCCGCCCGCGCCGCGGTACGTCGCCGCGGGGAGGACGTCGTGCGCACGCTGGCCCACCGGGCGGCGGCCGCCGCCGGGGTCGCCTACCGGGTCGCCCCGCTGCTCGTCCAGGCGAGGACGACCGCGGACCAGGCGGGGCTGGGGGCCGCCGAGCGCGCCGCCAACGTTCAGGGTGCCTTCGCGGTGCGGGCCCGGGGGCTGCCGGCGGGGGTGTGCATCGTGGTCGACGACGTGCTGACCACCGGGGCCAGCGCGGCCGAGGCGGTGCGGGCGTTGCGTGCCGCGGGGGCGGACGTCGCGGGGGTGGCTACCGTGTGTGCAACACCGCGGCGTGACGACCATCCGAACACCGGCTGTCCGGCCGGGTCCGACTGGACTAGCGTGGGCAGTGGCGCGCGTAGTCCCTCGACTGCAGGAGGAATCCGTGGAAATCGTGATCACCGGCCGGCACACCGAGGTCTCCGAGCGCTTCCGGCGCCTGGCCGAGGAGAAACTGGTCAAGGTGGGGCAGCTGGCACCGAAGGCCCAGCGGGCGGACGTCGAGCTCTCGCACGAGCGCAACCCGCGCCAGACCCAGACCGCCGAGAAGGTGGAGATCACGCTGCGGGGCAAGGGCCCGGTGATCCGGGCCGAGGCCCGTGCTGAGGAGCCCGGCGCAGCGCTCGACCTGGCCCTGGCCAAGCTGCTCGAGCGGCTGCGCCGCACGGGCGACCGGCGCAAGGTGCACCACGGCCGCCAGCGGCCCGCCACGGTGCGGGCCCCGGGTGCGCTCGGCAACGGCGTCTCGGCCGCCGCCGACGTGCCGGACCCGGAGGGCATCGGAGCCGACGACGACGAGACCAGTCCCGTGGTGATCCGGACCAAGGACCACGTGGCCCTGCCGATGACGCTCGACCAGGCGCTCTACGAGATGGAGATGGTCGGGCACGACTTCTTCCTCTTCCAGGACGCCGAGAGCGGCCTGCCGAGCGTGGTCTACCGACGTCATGGCTGGAACTACGGCGTGATCCGGCTGACCGTGCAGGAGAGCGTGGAAGCGGCCGTCTGAACGCACAGCTGAGCCTCGCGCAGGCCCGCCGGATCGCGGTTGCTGCGCAGGGGCTGGGTCGCGCCCATCCTCGGGGGACGGTCACGGGGCGACACCTCGACCGGGTGCTTGGTCAGATCGGCGTCCTGCAGATCGACTCGGTCAACGTGCTGGTGCGCAGCCACTACCTGCCGGTGTTCAGCCGGCTGGGGCCCTACCCGCGCGCCCTGCTGGATCGGGCGGCGACCAGGCCGCCGCGGCGTCTGGTCGAGTACTGGGGGCACCAGGCCTCCTTCACCGCCCCGGCCACGCACCGACTGCTCGCCTTCCGGATGGAGCGTGCCGCGCAGGAGGCATGGGCCGGGCTGCGCCGGCTGGCCCAGGACCGGCCGCGGCTGCTCGACAACGTGCAGGAGGTGGTGGCCGGCGGAGGCCCGTTGACCTCGGCCGAGATCGAGGCCGTCCTGGGGACCAGGGAGCGGGCCGACCGGGTCGAATGGGGCTGGAACTGGAGCGAGGCCAAGATGGCCATCGAGTACCTGTTCCGCTGCGGGGTGCTGGCCAGCGCGGGCCGGACCAGCCAGTTCGAGCGTCGGTACGACCTGCCGGAGCGGGTGCTGCCGGCCGCGGCGAGCCGGGCCACCGCAGTGGAGGAGGCCGAGGCCTGTCGAGAGCTGGTGGCGATCGCCGCCCGCTCTCACGGGGTGGGCACGGAGGCCTGCCTGCGCGACTACTTCCGGCTCACCGCGGCACAGTCCCGGCAGGCGGTGGCCGAACTGGTGGAGGAGGGCCGGCTGATCCCGGTCCAGGTCGTCGGCTGGCGTCGTCCGGCCTACCTCGACCCGCAGGCCCGTCAGCCCGCCCGGGTGGGGGGTCGGCGCTGCTCAGCCCCTTCGACTCCCTGGTCTGGTTCCGGGAGCGCACCGAGCAGTTGTTCGGGGTGCGCTACCGGATCGAGATCTACACCCCTGCCGCCCAACGGGTCTACGGCTACTACGTGCTGCCGTACCTGCTCGGTGACCGGCTGGTGGCCCGGGTGGACCTGAAGGCCGATCGCAGCGCCGGGGTGCTGTCGGTGCGTGCCGCCTGGCTGGAGGGAGAGGCCGCGCGGGGCCGCGCCACGCCGGGGACGATCGCGGCCGCGCTCGCCGCGGATCTGGTCCGGATGGCGACATGGCTTGAGCTGAGCGGGGTCTCGGTGCATCCCCACGGTGACCTTTCCGCGGAGTTGGCCGTCGCTGTCGCCGGAGTGTGACCGAACACCCCGTTCGAGCGCGTACGATACGAGCCGCGGGGGACCGATCGGCCGGAACTCCCGCGATCGTTCTGGGAGTCCTTCATGCGTTTCGCTGCAACCCTTTTCGCTGCTCTGGTCGCGCTCGCCCCGACCGCCGCCCCTGCCGGCGCCTCGGTGGCCCCCGGGGCGCTCACCGCGAGTGGAGCCTCCTCCGCCGCCCGTCCCGCGGCAGCCTCCGTCTCCGTCGCCGCGCTGCGCACCACCGGCGCCCGCACCGACGTGGTGGTCCGGGGCCTGCGCCGCACCGCGCAGGCGCGCTGGATCGATCAGGTCGTCGACGACCGGTTGGTCTCCCTGGACGGGTGCCTGCCCGACCCGTCGGACTCCTCCTTCCGCCGCGGTGTCTACCGCACCCACGTGAACACGGTGTGCGCCGGGGGCGTGGCCCAGGCCCGCCGCGCGGCCGCGGCGCTGGTGGCGAAGAAGCCCTGGTACCGGGTGCGGGTGCGCTCGGTTCCGGTGGTCGCGTTCACCTTCAGCACCGATCTGGAGCAGGGCCGCGGCGAACCGGTCGGTGCGGCGCTCGCCCGGCTGCCGCAGGGCGACTTCTTCTACGCCGAGGGGGACGACGTGTCCCTGGTCTACGTCGGGCAGGGCGTCACCCAGGGCCAGTTGGACGCCGCCCGAGCCGCCTTCGCCGGTCAGCTGCGGATCGCCGTGGACCGGGTCAGCGTGAGCCCCCTCGACTTCGGCTGACACCCCCAGCCGAACCCCCCGCGTGCCCGTCAGGGGCACTCGGCGGCGAGCAGGTCGAACCGGATCATGTCCTGCACCGTGCCGTCCCGCAGCCGCTCTCCGTCCCGGTCCACGCCGCTGCGGGTGAAGCCGGCCGCCAGGGCCACCCGTTGCGAGGTGGTGTTGCCCGCCGCCGCCCGCAGCAGCACCCGGCGCAGCCCGAGCCCGCCGTCCTCCACCGGCAGCAGGGCGTGCCGGGCGGCCAGCCGGACGGCGGCGGTGGTCAGTCCGCGACCGCGCCCCTGCGGATGGGCCCAGTACCCCACCTCAGCAGTGCCGTCACGGACATCGACCTGCAGGCCGATCTCGCCGAGGAGGGTGGCGTCGCCCGGCTCCGGGCCGGAGGCGCTGACCGCCCAGTGCAGGGCCCGTCCGGCCGCCCGGTCGTCGGCGATCTGGAACAGATGCTCCTGGGCCCGCGTCACGGTGTACGGGCTGGGTAGGAGCGGCAGCCAGTAGTGAGTCAGTGGATCGGAGCAGGCCACGGCCATGGCCTCGGCGTCCTCGTCCCGGTGCGGGCGCAGGACAACCGCCCCGCCGGGCAGGGTGGGCAGGTCGAACCACGGATGGGCCGCCACCAGCGGGCTGCCCCGCTGCAGCCGGCCGGTCCAGCCGTCGACCCGTCGTCCTCGGTGGGCCAGCAGGGCCGGCGTCTGGCCGCTGACCTGGAAGCCGACCGCCCAGGCCACCCGCCGGCTGGCCCAGTTGCCGGCCCTGGCGCTCCACGTCACCACGTCCAACTCGAGCGCCTCGAACGCCCAGGGCAGGAGGAGCCGCAGCGCCCGCCCGGCGATCCCCCGGCCGCGCGCCCAGGAGGCCAGGCCGTATCCGAGCTCGGCCGAGCCGGCGCCGTCCGGTCGCAGGTCGACCGTGCCGGCGAACCGGCCCTCCAGCTCCACGGCCAGGCCCAGGTAGCGCCCGGCCGTCCACTCGCCCTCCCGGGTGCGCACGAACTCCTCGGCGTGCGACCGCCGATAGGGCCAGGGGATCCCGGTCCAACGTTCGAACTCCGGGTCGCGGCACTGGTCCAGGACCGCGTCGACGTCCTCCGGCCGGTGCCCGCGCAGGACGAGCGCAGAAGGGGTGGCGGTGTCGGTGAGGACGGGGGCCCAGTCAGGTACGCGCACCCGTTCAGCGTGCCAGGAGTGCCCTCCCCGGCGGGCGGGGCGTCACCCCTGGTGAGACTACGATGGCGGTAGGGGGCACCGTGAGGCTGCTCCGTTCGTCGTGCCCTTCAGGGTCCGAGCACCCGAAGAGCCGTGCCGGCAGAGACTTGGGAGTATCGCTGTGGTGAAGATCGTCGAGCGGATGCTGCGGATGGGCGAAGGCCGCACGCTGAAGCGGCTGAACGGCCTGGCCATGCAGGTGAACGCGCTCGAGGACGACTTCGTGCGGCTCAGCGACGACGGAGCTGCGCGACGAGACCGACGAGCTTCCGCGCGCGGCTGGCCGACGGCGAGACCGCTCGACGAGCTGCTGCCCGAGGCGTTCGCCGCGGTCCGCGAGGCCGCCAAGCGCACCCTCGGCCAGCGGCACTTCGACGTGCAGATCATGGGCGGCGCGGCGCTGCACCTCGGCAACATCGCCGAGATGAAGACCGGTGAGGGCAAGACCCTGGTCGCCACCGCTGCCGGCCTACCTCAACGCGCTCGCCGGCAAGGGCGTGCACGTCATCACGGTCAACGACTACCTCGCCGACTACCAGTCCGAGCTGATGGGCCGCGTGTACCGCGTCCTCGGCCTGAGCGTCGGCTGCATCCTGGCGCAGATGACGCCGGAGGAGCGGCGCGAGCAGTACGCCGCCGACATCACCTACGGCACGAACAACGAGTTCGGCTTCGACTACCTGCGCGACAACATGGCCTGGTCGGCCGAGGAGCTGGTGCAGCGCGGCCACTACTTCGCGATCGTCGACGAGGTCGACTCGATCCTCATCGACGAGGCGCGCACGCCGCTGATCATCTCCGGGCCGTCCGCCGGGCGACGCGAAGTGGTACGCGGAGTTCGCGAAGATCGCGCCGAGCGCCTGCGACGCCGCGAGACGTCGACTACGAGGTCGACGAGAAGAAGCGCACCGTCGGCGTCCTCGAGCCGGGCATCGAGAAGGTCGAGGACTACCTCGGCATCGACAACCTCTACGAGCGCGTCAACACCCCGCTGATCGGCGTTCCTGAACAACGCGATCAAGGCGAAGGAGCTGTTCAAGCGCGACAAGGACTACGTCGTCATGGACGGCGAGGTGCTGATCGTCGACGAGCACACCGGCCGCATGCTGGCCGGCCGCCGCTACAACGAGGGCATGCACCAGGCCATCGAGGCCAAGGAGGGCGTGCACGATCAAGGCGAGAACCAGACGCTCGCCACGATCACGCTGCAGAACTACTTCCGCCTGTACGACAAGCTCTCCGGCATGACCGGCACGGCCGCAGACCGAGGCCGCCGAGTTCATGGCCACCTACAAGCTCGGCGTGGTGCCGATCCCGACGAACCGGCCGATGATGCGCATCGACCAGCACGGACCTCGTCTACAAGAACGAGGAGGCGAAGTTCGACGCCGTCGTCGAGGACATCGTCGAGCGGCACGCGACGCGGTCAGCCGGTGCTGGTCGGCACGACCAGCGTCGAGAAGAGCGAGTACCTCTCCAAGCTCGCTGAGCGAGCGGGCGTCCCGCACGAGGTGCTCAACGCCAAGCAGCACGCCCGGGAGGCCGCGATCGTCGCGCAGGCGGGGCGCAAGGGCGCGGTCACCGTGGCCACCAACATGGCCGGCCGCGGCACCGACATCATGCTCGGCGGCAACGCCGAGTTCATGGCGGTCGCGGACCTGGCCGAGGCCCGGGCTCGACCCGGCCGAGGAGGCCCGAGGAGTACGAGGCCGCCTGGCCGGCCGCGCTCGAGCAGCGCGCCGCGAGCGGTCGGCCGAGCACGACGAGGTCGTCGAGCTCGGCGGCCTGTACGTGCTGGGCACCGAGCGGCACGAGTCGCGCCGCATCGACAACCAGCTGCGCGGCCGCTCCGGCCGCCAGGGCGACCCGGGCGAGTCCCGGTTCTACCTGTCGCTGACCGGACGACCTCATGCGCCTGTTCAACTCCGGCACTGGCCGAGTCGTTCATGACGCGCGCGCGGCATCCCCGACGACGTGCCGATCGAGTCGCAAGATGGTGACCCGGGCGATCCAGCCAGCGCGCAGAGCCAGGTCGAGGCGCGCAACTTCGAGATCCGCAAGAACGTCCTGAAGTACGACGACGTGCTGAACCGTCAGCGCAAGGTCATCTACGACGAGCGTCGCCGGGTGCTCGAGGGCGAGGACCTGCACGAGCAGGTCGCGCCACTTCCTCGACGACGTGGTGACCGGGTACGTCGACGGCGGCGACCGGCGAGCGGCTGCCGCCGGGGAGTGGGACCTCGACAAGCTGTGGACCGCGCTCGCGGCCGTTGTACCCGGTGTCGATCACGGTCGAGGAGGTGGTCGAGGAGGCGGGCAGCCGGCGAGGCGATCAGCCCGAGCTGCTGCGTCGCGCGAGCTGACCGTCCGACGCCCAGCACGCCTACGACAGCGCGAGGCGGCGATCGGCGCGGAGCCATGCGCGAGCTCGAGCGCCGCGTGGTGCTCTCGGTGCTGGACCGCAAGTGGCGCGAGCACCTCTACGAGATGGACTACCTGCAGGAGGGCATCGGCCTGCGGGCGATGGCGCAGCGCGACCCGCTGGTCGAGTACCAGCGCGAGGGCTTCCAGCTCTTCCAGGCGATGACCGAGGCGATCAAGGAGGAGTCGGTCGGCTACCTGTTCAACCTCGAGGTGCAGGTGCAGGCCGAGCCGGAGGTCGGCGCTCCCGACGCCCCCGGTGGCGTGCTCGTGGCCAAGGGTCTGGTCACCCCGGAGCGCTCGGCCGACCTGCAGTACAGCGCCCCCACGGTGGACGGCGACGCCGGGGTGTCGGTGCACGGACAGGGCAGTCTGGAGCAGGAGGAGGGCTCCGGGGCCTCGGACGACGAGCCCGTGGCGAACCGGGCCGAGCGGCGGGCGAGCAAGCGGCGCCGTCGGTAGTCACCCGATCTCCAGCGCGGTCACCCGCCAGCGCCCGTCGAGCCCCTCCATACGCAGGGCGACGGCGCGGGTCCGCTCCCGATCGCGGACCACGGCGCAGGCCTCGACCACGCCGTCGGCCGGGCTGCAGATGCGCACCGACTGCACCCTGGCCGGTGGTGGTGCGAGGCGTCGCGTGATCACCCGGGGTTCGGTGCGGCTGGACAGGCGCGCTCTCCGGGTCACCCCGGAGTACACCTCCTCGCTGGTCCAGCGGGACAACTGACTGACCGGTCGGTACCCGGCGGACACCTCGACCGCTGCCTGCACGAACTGACCGGCCCAGCGCCGAGGATCGGGCAGTGCCTGCCCTGACGTCGGTGTCCTCGCGCAGAAGGCAGCCAGGGCCGCCTGCCCCCGAGGTGCGCGGTGCGCGGCGGGCCGCTCAGCCGGGCCGGCGCTGTCCAGGCTGAGGGCGCCCTGGCCGGGGACGCCGTCCGCCCGGTGATCACTGATCACCCGCACGGCGGACCGCGGGGCGGTGGCGGGCACGGGCAGGCGGCGCAGTGGTGGTGCCGGGTCGAGCAGATGGGTGGGCATGGTGGTCTCCGAGAGGGGGGCGCCGGGCGGTCAGTCAGTGCGTCAGCCAGTCAGCGCGTCAGCGGGGGAGGGGTGAGGCGCTGCCCGGGCAGGATCCGGTGCGGGTCAGGACCGATCACCTCGCGGTTCGCGGCGAACCATCCGGGCCAGGCGGCGGCCACCTCGGCTTTCGTGGCCGAGGCCGGAAGTTGTTGCGCAGCAAGGCCCCACAGCGTGTCCCCGGGCCGCACCAGGACCGACCGGGCGGGCGCTCCGGCGGGTCGGGCCCGGATCGCCGCCTGGGCGGGTGGAGTGGGCGGGGCGGGGACCCGTCCCCAGGAGACATCGACCGCAGCCCTGGGGGGCGCGGAGGGCGAACCCTCGACAGCGGCCTGGGCCGGGATGGTGACGGCGGCCAGGGACAGCCCGATCGACACCGCCAGGGCATGCCGGAGCCTGGTCGGCGCGATGGACTCGGCCAGTCGGCCCGTGCGGCGGGCGGAGCGGCCGGCACCGCGTTGGACAGCGACGGCGGCACTGAGGCTGGCCCCCAGGCACAGCCAGCCACTCACCGCTGTGGCGGCGGTGGTGGACAGGGCGGCGATCACCTCGTCGGCCCGGGCGGCCGGCCGGGCCGCCGTGGCCCAGGTCGAGCGGGCGGCGACGACCAGCGCGGCGGTGAGGGCCCACCCGGCCGCCAGGCCACCGACGGTGAGGGTGATCCCGGCCGCGGTGGGACGGGGCACGCTGTGCGCGGAAGGCTTCATCATGGTCCTAGATGTCGTTTGATGTCCTTTGTTGGCGCAAGAAAACCTTCGGTTGCACTGGCTGTCCAGAGCGTCTGATTACGCTGACTTCTGTGACAGGCGAGGTGACGGTGTGGACGCTCGAGATGACCGATCCGGCGGCCGTGCGCCCCGGGCGAGACCCGCTGCGGCGTCCGACGCTGATGCGGGCCGAGCGCCCGGCGCCTCACCTGAGCCGCTTCTTCTACGAACTGGTCGGCGGCCCGTGGCACTGGGTCGACCGGTTGCCCTGGACGGACCGGCAGTGGCAGGAATGGGCGCAGGTCAGCGAGCTGTGGACCTGCTGGCTGGACGGTGCCCCGGCCGGGTACGCCGAACTGCATCCGCGCGACCACGAGGTCGAGCTGGCGTACTTCGGCCTGGCGCCGGGCCTGAGTGGAGCGGGACTCGGCGGCTGGCTGCTCACCCAGGTGGTGAACGGCGCCTGGACGCTGCCGGGGACGCGCCGCGTCTGGGTGCACACCTGCTCGCTGGACTCCCCGGCAGCGCTGCCCAACTACGAAGCCCGGGGGTTCGTGCGTTGCGGGGAGAGGATCGAACCTGCCGCGCCGACGGTAGCCCTGACCGGTAGCCCTGACCGGTAGCCCTGACCGGTAGCCTCGGCCGCGTGCGCTGGGACCGGCTGTTCGAGGATCTCGAGGCGGCGGGCGAGGCCGAACGGCGGGCCGCCTTCGAGGCCGAGGTCGCCGAGCGCACCAGGGCCGAGCGCGCCGCCCTCACCGTGGCTGACCGGCTCCGGGCATCCCGGGGTCGCGAGGTGGGGCTGCGTCTCACCGGTGGTGAGTCGATCTCGGGCCGGGTGGAGCAGGTCGGGGCCACGTGGATCGCGCTGGACTCCGCCGGGCCGGTCCTGGTGCCGCTGGCGGCCGTGGCTGCGGTCTCGGGCCTCGCGACGACCGGAGCGGGCGACGCCGGTCCGCCGGCCCTGCAGGTGCCGCTGACGGTGGTGCTGCGCCGGATCGCGCGCGACCGTTCTGCGGTGCGGCTGCAGTTGCGCGGCGGCGCCGTGATCGAGGGCACCCTGGACCGGGTCGGTGCCGATCACGTGGACGTCGCCGAGCACCCCACCGGTGAGCCGCGGCGGGCGGCGGCGGTGCGTGGGGTCGTCACCGTCGGGCTGGGCGCAGTGCTGACCCTGCGCCTGCGCTGACCGCCGAAACCGTTGCTGGACAGCGGATGCGCGCTGTGTGAATGCTCACTGTCACACAGCGACCCGCAAGCCCACCCCCGTGCGCGCGTACCGGGCCGCCCCGGCCCTCGAAGGCCTCTGCCTCGGGAGCCGTCGGCGCGTCAC
This sequence comes from uncultured Actinomycetota bacterium, assembly GCA_963710915.1. Taxonomy (GTDB): domain Bacteria; phylum Actinomycetota; class Actinomycetes; order Actinomycetales; family Kineosporiaceae; genus JADJPO01. The sequence goes on from CAVQCD010000007.1 coordinate 148,896, forward strand.
GACCCAGGTGTCGGAGGTGGCGGTGAAGGCCCTGAGGGCAACCAGGGCGTTCGGCCGGACCACCCGCAACCCCGGGACACCCGGACGACCCGGGCACCTCCCTCCGCCGTGACCGGAGGGCGCCGGGTCGCGGCCGTGGCTGGTGACCACGGGCCCGCCCCGGCAGGTGCGCGCGACCTGCTCCTGAGATGAAACCGATTGCTTCAGAACGGGTCAGGCGCCCGAGTCCACCACCGTGTCGTCGTCCAGGCCGAGCGACCTGGCGTCGACCCGGGCCTTGGTCTGCGCGTACATGCGCTGGATGTAGGCCTCCAGTTCGCTGTGCTCCACCCGCCAGATCCCGCGCCCACCGATCTGGATCGCGGGCAGGTCGCCGGAGTTCACCAGCCGTCGAACCTGGCCCTCGGTGACGCTGAGCATCTCGGCCACGTCGATCAGGGAGTAGAAGCGGGGAGCCACCCCCTCAGGATGCCACGCGGTCCCCGCGGGCCGCCCGCGTCGTCCACAGCCGCATCCCTGCCTGCTGCGCGCCAGGAACTCCTCTGCCAGGATCCCGATCGTGGACGATCTCCCCCGAGAGTGGGCGAACCGGTTGAGCCTCCCGTCGTGGCGTGATGCTCGGTTGCTGGTGGGCCTGGTGCTGATCCTGGCCTCCCTGGCGCTGGGCAGCACGGTGGTGGCCGCCGCGGACGACACGGCTCCGGTGTATGCGGCGACCCACACGCTGCCCGGCGGGCATGCCCTCGGCCCGGGGGATCTCACCGTGGTCAGGGTGCGGTTGGAGCAGGGCGTGGCCGCCTACCTGCCGGCCACGGCGGCGGCACCGGCGGGGGCAGTGATCCTGCGCACCGTCGAGCGTGGCGAGTTGGTGCCGATCTCGGCCCTCGGTGCCGCCGCGGCGCTGACCCGACGTCCGGTCTCGGTGCCGGTCGAGGCCCCGGTGCCGGCCGGTCTGCGTCCCGGTGCCCTGGTCGACCTGTGGGCCTCGGCCCGCGACACCTCCTCTGCGGCAACCGGAACCACGGCCTTTCTGCCGCCGCGTCGGCTGGTCTCGGCCGCCGAGGTGCATGACGTGTCCGCCGAGGGGTCCGGGATCACCTCGGCACGCGGCGTCGCCGTGCAGGTGATGCTCGAGGAGCCTGAGCTGATCGCCACCCTCGACGCGCTGGCCAACGGCGGTCGGCTGACCGTGATCCCGAGCGTGGGCGGCAGCGGCGGTGCCGGATGAGGGTGCCCGTCCTGTGCGCGGTCACCGGTGTGTGGGAGGCCCCACTGGTCGCCGGGCTGGCCGACCCCGCGTGTGAGCTCTCGGTGGTGCGTCGGTGCGCCGACCTTGCCGAGCTGACCGCCGCCGCGCTGACCGGCACGGCGCGGGCAGCCATCGTGTCGGCCGACCTGCCCCACCTGGATGCGGACAGCCTGGCCCGGCTGCGGGCCGCCGGGCTGGACCTGGTCGCGCTGGTCGACCCCGCTGACCGCGGCCCCGGGCTGCGTGCCACGGCGCTGGGGGTGCGGCAGGTGCTCGACGCCGACACCTCCCCCGCCGAGGTGGCCGCTGCCGTGCACGGAGCCATCCGCCGGATCCCCTCCGCACGAACGGATTCCGCCGACGTGCCCCAGCCTGGGCACTCCCGGATGCTCTGCGGTCAGGTGATCGCCGTCTGGGGGCCGGCCGGCGCGCCGGGGCGCACGACCCTGGCCGTCACCCTCGCCGCCGAACTGGCCGCGCTGGGCCGGCAGGTGCTGATCGCCGACGCCGACACCCATGCCCCGAGCCTGGCCCAGACCCTCGGCCTGCTGGAGGAGGCCAGTGGGCTGGCCGCCGCGGTCCGCGCTGCCGGGCGCGGAGCGCTGGACGCGGCCGAACTGGCCCGGCATGCGCCCCTGGTCGCCCCGCGCCTGCGGGTGCTCACCGGGCTTCCCCGTCCCGACCGGTGGCCCGAGCTGCGCCCGGGCAGCCTGGACCTGGTCTGGCAGTGCACCCGGGCCGTCGCCGAGTGGACCGTTCTGGACTGCGCCGCTCCGCTGGAGACGGATGAGGAGCTCAGCTTCGACACCGAGGCCCCGCGGCGGAACGCGGCGACCCTCTCGGCACTGGCCGCGGCCGACGTCGTGCTGGCGGTCGGCGCTGCCGACCCGGTGGGCCTGAAGCGCCTGGTGCACGGGCTCGCCGACCTGGCCGAGGTGCTGCCCCACGGTCGGGCGCCGGTCGTAGTGGTGACCAAGGTGCGCCGTTCTGCGGTGGGGGCGCAGCCCGAGCGTCAGGTGCGCGACGCTGTCCGCCGGCACGCCCGGGTGGCCACCGTGGTGCTGGTGCCCGATGACCGGGGGGCCTGTGACGCGGCCCTGCTGCACGGCCGCCCGCTGACCGCGCAGGCGCCGTCCTCGCCGGCCCGCCGGGCGGTGGCCGAACTCGCCCGGCAGCTGGCCGGCTCGCCCGCACCCCGGCGGCGGCGTCATGCTGGTCGGCGTGCAGAACAGTGAGGCGGGAGCCGGGAGTCGGAGCGAGCTGACCGGTCTGGTGCTGGACTGGGGTGGCGTGCTGACCGCCTCCCTGGACGGTGCGATGGCGCAGTGGGCGGTCGAGGACGGGGTGGACTTCGCGCACTTCGTCGACGTGATGCAGCACTGGGTGGGCGCAGCGCAGGACGGTCCGCTGGTGGCGCAGGTGGAGCAGGCCGGGGACGACGGGCCCGCCGGGAACTCCCCGGTGCACCGGCTGGAGCGGGGCGAGATCACGACCGGTGACTTCGAGCGCCTGCTGGTCGAGGAGCTGGCCGCCCGGGGGAGTGTGATCGAGCCCGAGGGTCTGCTGAACCGGTTGCTGGGCGGTCTCTCCTGGCTCGACCCGCGGATGCTGGAGGCGATCCGCCGGGCCCGAGCGGCCGGCGTCCGCACCGCGCTGCTGTCCAACAGCTGGGGCGAGCACTACCCGGAGCAGCTCTGGGACGGGTTGTTCGACGCCGTCGTGATCTCGGGGCGGGTGGGGATGCGCAAGCCCGACCGGGCGATCTTCGATCACACGGTGAGCGAGCTCGGCCTCGCGGCGGTCCAGTGCGTGATGGTCGACGACATCCCGCGCAACGTCCAGGCCGCGGTCGCCGCGGGCATGGTGGGCGTGCTCCACCGCAGTGCCGAGGAGACGATCGCTGAGCTGGAGACCCTGTTCGGGCTACCGCTGGGCTGAGGTCGGCGGGCTATGCTACTGATGAGTAACTTGACCCGCTGATCGCTCGGATCTGACAGGATCGGGCGTTTCCGGCCCAAGCTCGACAGGGAGGACGCATGGCAGACCGGCTCTCGCCTCTCGACGCGTCCTTCCTCTATCTGGAGGAGCCCACGACAGCCATGCACGTCGGCTCCGTGATGGTCTTCGACCCCGGTCCCGGCGGTCTGGACTACGCGAGTCTCGTGCGCCACGTCGAGGCCCGGATCGCCTTCGTGCCCCGTTACCGGCAACGTGTCCGCGGTGTACCCGGGCGGTTGGCGAACCCGGTCTGGGTGGACGACGAGCACTTCGACATCGCCGACCACATCCGTCGGGCTGGGCCGCCGCGGCCGGGGAACCACGAGCAGCTCGAGGAGCTCGTGGCCCGGATCCAGGCCCGCCGGCTCGACCGTTCGCGCCCGCTGTGGGAGATGGCGGTCGTCGAGGGCCTGGCGGGGGGGCGGTTCGCCGTGATCACCAAGGTGCACCAGGCCCTGGTCGACGGCGTGAACGCGGTCGACCTCGGTCAGGTGGTTCTGGACGACGACGAGCACGTGCGCGAGCACCCGCCGCAGACCTGGCGCCCGGCTCCGGAGCCCAGCCTCGTGGAACTGGTCACCGGCGCGGTGGTCGAACTCGATCCGCCGTCCGACCCGCGTGCTCGAGACCCTGCGCGCCGGGCTGGGCGACATGCAGGCCACCGCCGCCAAGACCGCGGAGGCGGTGGGCGGGCTCGCGGTCGCCGCTCGGACGGCCACCAGCCCGCCGCCGCGCAGCCCGCTCAACCACGACCTCACCGAGCACCGCCGGTTCCGGATGGTCTCCAGCGACCTGGCCGACTACCGCACCATCCGCAACCACATGCCGGCCCGGGCGGCCAAGGCCTCACCGGCGCGCAACGGTCGCGGTCCCCGCACCGGCGTCGTCACCACCGTGAACGACGTCGTGCTCGCGGTCGTCGCCGGAGCGCTCCGGATGTGGCTGCTGGCCCGGGGCGAGCCGGTGCCGCCGGCGAGCGTCGTCCGTGCCCTGGTTCCGATGAGTGTGCGGGTGGAGGACGCTGCCCGGGCCGGGGCGATCGGCAGTCGGGTCTCCTCGCTGCTGATCGATCTGCCGACCGGTGAACCGAGCCCGCTGATGCGGCTGCACCAGGTGAGCTACCAGACCAAGGCCCACCACGAGGCCGGGCAGGCGGTCGATGCGCAGGCGATCGCCGACATCGCAGGGTTCGCTCCGCCCACCCTCCACTCGCTGGGGGCCCGGGTGGCCAGCGGCCTCTCGCGGCACATGTTCAACCTGGTGGTGACCAACGTGCCCGGTCCGCAGACCCCGCTCTACCTGCACGGTTCCCGCATGCTCGCCACGTTCCCGGTGATCCCGCTGGCCCGGGGACAGGCGCTGAGCATCGGCCTGACCTCCTACGACGGCGGCGTCTACTACGGCCTCTACGGCGACCGCGACGCGATGCCCGACCTCGACGTCCTCGGTCAGTGCCTGCTCGACGCACTGATCGAGACCTCGGACGCCGCGCGCTGAGCAGGTGAGGTGACGGACACACCATGATCGAGCGCTGGGGCCTGGTGCTGGGCGGTGGCGGGGTGCTCGGGGGCGCCTGGATGGTCGGCGCCCTCACTGCGGTGCAGCAGGTGCACGGCCTCGACCCGCGGCAGGCCGAGCTGATCGTGGGCACCTCGGCCGGCTCGGTGACCGCCGCCCTGCTCGGGTCGGGGGTGAGCGTGGAGGAGCTGCGTACCCATCAACTGGGTGAACCGGTGACCAGCGGCCCGCTGGCCGCGGGCATCGAGTGGGACTACGACGGCGCGACCGGCGGCTCGAACCCGCCGGTGCCGAGGTTCTCGCTGCTCGCCGGCGGGCGCCTCGATGGTGACCCACAACATGGCGCCGGTTGCACCGGATGCCGCCGACCGCCGTCCTGGCGGCGCTGATGCCTCAGGGGCGCGGCAGTCTGGACTCCGTCGGCCGGCTGGTGCGCGCGCTGGTCCCCTCGGGCTGGAGCCCACACCCCGGTGTGCGCGCGGTGGCGATGGACTACGAATCGGGGCGGCGGGTGGCCTTCGGTGACCCCGCGGCACCGGTGGCCGATCTCGCCGACGCGGTCACCGCGTCCTGCTCCATCCCCGGCTGGTACGCGCCGGTGACGATCGGTGGGCATCGCTACGTGGACGGCGGCGCGTGGTCGGCGACGAACGTCGACCTGCTGGCCGGACTGGGACTGGACCACGTGTTCGTGCTGGCGCCGATGGTCTCCTTCGCCACCGACCACCCGGCCCACTGGCGCACCAGGGCCGAGCGCAGCTGGCGGGCCCGGGTGACCCGGCGCTGCCTGAACGAGGTGATCAAGGTGCATGACCGGGGAAGCGAGGTGACGGTGATCGGGCCGGGGCCGGAGGACCTGGAGGCGATCGGAGCCAACCTGATGGCGGTCGAGCGGAGGCGGCTGGTGCTGGAGACCGCGTTGCGCACCTCCACCGAGGCGCTGGTCGACCCGGAGCCGCTGGTCCGGCTGACGGAGGCCGTGTCGGACCGTAAGGTGCACCCGGGCGTGGACCAGGATGGTTCGGGCATCACCGGGCACTGATCGAGTACGGAGGCAGGGTGAGACGGGTCTATCTGCCCGCGACGCTGGGCACGCTGGCCAGCGCATACGTCGCGGGCCGTTTCGAATCCGGGTACGCCGCCCACGCCGTCACCCCGGCCATCCGTGAGTGGTACGTCGAGGGCGACAACGAGGAGCTGGAGTACGCCGCGATGAGTGAGGCGGCGGACGCCTCGCTGCGTCTGCTCGCCGGTGAGCTGGCGGCCGAGGCGCGCTACGAGAACTGCCGCGTCGTGGTCGCCGCCGACGTCGAGGAGTCCTGTGTGTCGCCGGATGCCGGAGACGCGGCGATCGCCCGGTCGAGTGTGCGGCTGGTCTGCACCGTGCCGCTGAGCGCTGTGGTGAGCGTGCACATCGACGAGGACGCACCGGCGGTGCGCTCTGCGGTGGCTGCAGCGATCAGGGCGCTGCCCGCGGCGGACGACGGGGACGACGACGCGGCATTCGTCCTGGACGAGGCCCGCTCCCACGAGCTGCTCTGGTTCGACGCGACCGAGCTAGTCGACCTGATCTGACCTGTGATCAGGAGCCGGGGGAGACTCCGGCGGCGACGGCGTCGCGGTCCAGGCCCATCGCCACCAGGGCCTGGCGCAGGGTGAAGTCGAAGAACTCGGTCCCGTGCTCGATCAGCACGTCCGGGACGTGACAGAACGCCTCGGCCGACAGTACGCCCAGCAGGATCACCCAGAACTGCAGTCCCAGTGCGACCGCAGCCGGAGGTAGCGTGAAGCCGGCCTTGCTGAAGTCGCTCAGCGCCGAGCGCAGGGGCTCGGGCACGGTCTCGTCGGCGGGCACCACCAGTAGGCCCTGGTCGATCCCCCGGGCGAGCAGTGCGAACATCGCCGTGCCGGTGCGCATCGCCGCCGGGAGGGTCTCCTCCGGCGGTGCCTCGTATCCGGGCACCGGGCCGCCGTAGATCAGTGAGAACTCCTGCGGGTGGTCCAGCGCCCAGCGGCGGAAGGCGTGCACGCCGGCCAGGATCGCGGTCGAGGTGCGGTCGACCGGCGCCGCGGCGATCGCATCCTCGACGCTGTCACCGACGGCGTCGTAGGCGTCCGTGATCAACGCGGTCAGGATGGCGTCCCGGCTGGGGAAGTAGCGGTACAGCGCGGACGGGGTGATCCCCATCGCGCGGGCGATCGCCCGCAGGTTCAGCGACGAGGTGCCTTCGCGGGCCATCAGGTCCCGCGCGACCTGCTTGATCTCCTCCGTGGTGGCGTCACGCAGCCGCTGGCGACGGCTGAGCGGTGCGGTGCTGAGCTCCACGAGGAGCACTCTAGCCACCGAAGTGAGCACGAACCGTGAATATCGTCAACAAATGTGAACGCTGTTCTTGACAAGCGGGACTGTGGAGAACATCGTTCTCTCATGTTCAAGATGTTCTCAGAACCTGGTGGCCGATTCGCACGCGTCGTGATCGGCCGGGCTCGATGGGTGCTGGCATTGTCGGCCATCGGTGTTCTCGCCGCGTCCGTGCTCGGGGCGGGTGCGGTGGGCAAGCTGCGTGGCGGCGGGTTCGAGGATCCCGCCGCCGAGTCGGCTCGGGCCCGGGTGATGGCGGAGCAGACCTTCGGGCAGCGTCCGGCCAACCTGGTGCTGCTGGTCACCGCCGGAGGTGGTCCGGGCGCGGCGAGCGTGGACGACGCGAAGCGTCGCCGCCGCCGGCCGCTCGGCCGCCGGTCGGCTGGACGCCGAACCCGGGGTCGAGGTGCTCGGTTCCTACTGGACCGCGCCCGGCCCCGCTGCCGCCGGGCTGCGCAGCGCCGACGGCAGCAAGGCCCTCGTCGTGGCGCACGTCGAGGGCGACGAGGACGCGGTGATGCAGCGGGCCGCCGACCTGGAGAGTGCTTACACCACCAGTGACTCCGTGGCCCGGATCCAGACCGGTGGCTTCGGCCAGGCGAACCTCGACATCACCGGCCAGGTCACCACCGACCTGGCCCGGGCCGAAGCGATCGCCGTCCCGCTCACGCTGATCCTGCTGATCGTCGCCTTCGGATCGGTGGTCTCGGGCCTGCTGCCGCTGCTCGTGGGCGGAATCGCCATCGCGGCCACCTTCGCCGCGCTGTCCCTGATCGCCGAGGCGACCTCGGTCAGCATCTTCGCGCTCAACCTGACCACGGCCCTCGGGCTGGGGCTCGGCATCGACTACTCGCTGCTGGTGGTGAGCCGCTATCGCGAGGAGCTGGCCGCGGGGCGCGACGTCCGCAGCGCGGTGGCGGTGACCATGGCCACCGCCGGTCGCACGGTGGTGTTCTCGGCCGCCACCATCGCGGTGGCACTGGCGGCGCTGCTGGTCTTCCCGCTGTACTTCCTGCGCTCCTTCGCCTACGCCGGCATGGCCGTGGTGTCCATCGCCGCGCTCGCCTCGGTGGTCACCCTGCCGGCGCTGCTCACCGTGCTGGGCCCGCGGGTCGATGCGCTGCGGCTGCGGCGCCGGGCTCGTCGTCCGGCCGGGGCCGGCGCCGTCCACGTCACCCGGCGCGGGTTCTGGAACACGTTGGCGCGGTTCGTGATGCGCCGTCCGGTGCTGGCCGCCGCACCCGTCATCGCCATCCTGCTCGCGCTCGGCGCCCCGTTCCTCGGCGTCCGCTTCGCAGTGCCGGACGACCGGGTGATCCCGGCCGAGGTCTCCCAGGCCCGTCAGGTCGGCGACGTGATGCGTGAGGACTTCGCCGGCGCCGGCGGGGGTGCGTTGTTCGCCGTCCTGCCGCAGGCCACCCCTGCATCGGTGAACGGCTACGCGGCACGGCTGGAGGCACTGCCGGGGGTCGCCCGGGTGGAGGTCCAGGGTGCAGTGGTGCGGGCGGCGCCGTCCGTCGACCTGTACGGGGCTCAGGCGGAGGAGCTGGTGCGGGCGTCACGGGCGATCGCGGTGGACGGCGCAGGGCCGGTGCTGGTCGGTGGGCCCTCGGCTGAGCTGGTCGACGTCAAGGCCTCGATCGCCGACCGGCTGCCGCTGGCCGCAGGGCTGATCGGGCTGACCACCTTCGGGCTGCTCTTCCTGTTCACCGGGTCGGTCGTGCTGCCGCTGAAAGCCTTGGTGGTCAATGCCTTCACCATCGTCGGAGTGCTCGGCACGATGGTCTGGGTCTTCCAGGACGGCCACCTCGGCCGACCTGCTCGGGTTCACCCCGATGCCGTTGAACATCACCATGCCGCTGCTGATGTTCTGTGTGGCGTTCGGCCTGTCGATGGACTACGAGGTCTTCCTGCTCGGCCGGATCAAGGAGTACCACGATGCCGGGGCGGACACCACGACCGCGGTCGCCGCGGGGCTCGAGCGCACGGGCCGGATCGTCACCACCGCGGCCGCCCTGCTGGCGATCACCATGTTCGCCTTCGTCTCCAGCCGGGTCAGCTTCATCCAGATGTTCGGGCTGGGAACCGGGCTGGCGATCGTGCTCGACGCGACCCTGGTCCGCGGTGTGCTGGTGCCGGCGCTGATGCGCCTGATGGGCCGGTTCAACTGGTGGGCCCCCGCGCCCCTGCGCCGCCTGCACACCCGGATCGGCCTCTCCGAGCCTCCCGCCCCAGCCCCAGCCCCCGCCCCCGCCCCCGCCCCAAACCTCGCGTGATCAGTGTCTGTCATGGCTTTCGCCCCACCTGGGCGGGTGGAAGCCATGACAGACGGCGATCATGGGCGAGTGGGTGATCGACGCACGGCATCGCCGGACGGATAGTCTGCGGCCACCCAGACTCAGCCTCAGTCAGCGCACTGAGCCGCCCCAGAAGGAGCCGGCAATGGACGCCGTCACCCGCGTACCGGTCCCGATCAATGAGCCGGTGCTCGACTACGCCCCAGGATCGCCGGAGCGCGCCTCGATCGAGGTCGCGCTGAAGGACCTCGCCTCGACCCGGATCGACCTGCCGATGGTGATCGGCGGGGAGCACCGCATGGGCGGCGGCCGCAGAGTGAATGTCGTGCAGCCGCACGCGCACCGCCAGGTGCTGGGCACCATGAAAATGGCCACCCAGACCGATGCCCGGGCAGCCATCGAGGCTGCGCGGGCAGCAGCCCCGGGGTGGCGGGCGCTCTCCTTCGACGATCGTGCGGCTGTGTTCCTCAAGGCCGCCGAGCTGCTCAGCGGTCCATGGCGCTCGGTGCTGAACGCGGCGACCATGCTCGGCCAGAGCAAGACCGTCTACCAGGCCGAGATCGACGCCGCGTGCGAGCTGATCGACTTCTGGCGGTTCAACGTGCACTTCGCCCAGCAGGTGCTGGCGGAGCAGCCGATGGCGAACAGCAAGGGAGTCTGGAACCGCACCGACTCACGGCCGCTCGAGGGCTTCGTCTACGCGATCACCCCGTTCAACTTCACGGCCATCGGCGGCAACCTGCCCACGGCTCCGGCGATGATGGGCAACGTCGTCCTGTGGAAGCCGGCCCACACCCAGATGTTCGCCGCGCACTTCACGATGGCGATCCTCGAGGCGGCGGGGCTGCCCCCCGGGGTGATCAACCTGATCACCGGTGACGGGCGCGCGGTCTCCGAGGTCGCCCTGGCCCATCCGGACCTGGCCGGGATCCACTTCACCGGATCGACCCCCACCTTCCGCCTGCTCTGGCGCACCGTGGCGCAGAACCTGGACCGCTACCGCACCTACCCGCGCCTGGTGGGGGAGACCGGGGGCAAGGACTTCGTCGTCGCCCACCCCTCGGCCGACATCGATGTGCTGCGGACGGCGCTGGTGCGGGGATCCTTCGAGTACCAGGGTCAGAAGTGCTCGGCAGCCTCACGGGCGTACGTACCGCGGTCGATCTGGAGGCGGCTGCGCGACGAGCTGGCCTCGACGGTGGACGGGCTGTCGATGGGGCCGGTGACCGACCTCAGCAACTTCATGGGTGCCGTGATCGACGACAAGGCGTTCGCCGATCATGCCAAGGCGATCGACCGGGCCCACGCGACGTCCGGCATCAAGGTCATCGCCGGCGGTACCTACGACGACTCCGAGGGCTGGTTCGTGCGGCCGACGGTGGCCGAGGTCTCCGACCCGACCGACGAGATGCTGAGCACCGAGTACTTCGGGCCGATCCTGGCCGTGCACGTCTATCCCGATGCGCAGTACGACCGGATGCTGCGCCAGATGGAGTCGGTGGCCGACTACGCGCTGACCGGGGCGATCATCGCCCAGGACCGGCAGGCGATCGCCGCGGCGACCGAGACGCTGCGCTTCGCGGCCGGCAACTTCTACATCAACGACAAGCCGACGGGGGCCGTCGTCGGACAGCAGCCCTTCGGCGGCGCACGGGCCTCGGGCACCAACGACAAGGCCGGTGCCGCGCAGAACCTGCTCCGCTGGACCTCCACCCGTTCCATCAAGGAGACCTTCGCCCCCCCGAAGACCCACACCTACCCCCACATGTCCTGACCCCAAACCCGCTCATGCTCCGCAGCGGTACACGTTGTGGGCCAGGCAGGGGCCCAACGTGTACACCTGCGGAGCCTGAGCAGGTTTGTCGGGGGTCAGACGCGGCGGACGCGCATGGAGTAGGTGCCGGTTCCCCCGGCAGGGTCGGCGTGGCGGATCTGCGCCCAGTACCGACCGGCCGTCAGACTCCGGGCGATCCGGGCGTTGGCGGCGTACCCGGAGTCGTCGTCCTCGGCGACCAGCGCGGTCGGGGAGTCCGGGCCGAACAGCTTCATCACCACGTTGGTCGGACCCCGGGTGTCGATCACGTGACGGCCCTCGGCGTCCACGGTGAACGTGAACAGATCCTCCTCGCCGAACGCCCCGATCGAGGCGGTGGTCCGCGTCCGTGCGTTGACGATCAGCGGGGCGGCGTTGCCCACCCCAGGACCGGGCCGCGGGTACATTTCAGCACCGGCGATGAAGGACTTGTCCACAGTGGACAGCACCTCGTTGGCGTCGGTGCCGACCCCGTTCAGGGTCCACGAGGCGGGGAAGAAGTAGAGCATGATCGATTCAGGGTCGAACGCCGTGCCCTTGACCTGGTCGATGCGGTACTTGTTCAGCACGTTGTGCCGCACCTTCGCCTCGTCCCAGAAGTTGGGCGCACCGGCCAGCCTTGCGATCACCACCGGCTCGTTCCACACGATGCCACCGGCCGGGTTCTGGTGCTCGTGGGCCAGCCCGATCGCATGCCCGAACTCGTGGGCCGTGGTGCCGCCGTCCATGAAGCCGAGGTTCATCGTGGGCTCGCTCTGCGGGATGCCCTGAGCATCGGTGCCCACGTACGACCACGCGCCGTCGCCGGCGTCGAAGGCGATCCGGATCTCCGCCTGCGGGGAGTCGTCGAAGACGAACTGCAGGTTGGCCACCGCTGTCCACCACCCGGCCTCCTCGCGGACCTGGGCCTTCTGGGACGGCGTGCCGCCCAGGAAACGTACGTGCAGCACGCTGCCGTTCATCCACGTCTTGCCGATCGGAGCGACCGCGCTCACCCGGCCGTCGCGTGGTGCGGTGGTGCGCTGGGGCCGGAACAGATCCCGGGGGAGGACCCGATCGATGCACACCCGCTCCGGGCCACTGTCCTCACGTCGCTTCGCCATGTCGGCGCACCTGCCTCTCCACCCGCACTCACGTCGTTGCTGTCGACAGGTTCAGAGTCGCGCAAGGGCGCGGAAATACCAGCGGAGCGGACCTACCTGCGCCGGCGGGCGCCGGCCTACAGTTCCTCGCCGGCCAGCCAGGCCCGGCCGGTGCGCTCCTCGACCCGGATCGCGGCCCGGATCGCCGGCTCGACCGCTTTCTCGATCTTGCCTCCGATCAGTGGCACCGAGGCCTTGAGGTCCCCGTCAACCTCATGCACCGTTCCCTCGTCCCCGGTGACCAGGCGCAGGTCGCCGGTGAGCTGCACCGGGGCGCCGGCGATCTCGACCACGACCGTGCCCGCCCGGATGCCCGCGTCGTCGGCGGCCTGCCAGTCGTTGCGCTCCACCACCCGCACGGTGCCCCCGACGAAACGCCGGAAGAACTCGGGCACCTGATCGCTGGGCAGGGTGCGGTGGGTGGTGATGCTGGCCGCGCCGTCGTCGAACAGCTCCAGATCGACCTCGTAGGCCAGCGACCCGGTAGCCGCGCACTTGCGCTCCTGGAAGCCACGGTCGGTCAGCATCGCGAATACGGCGACCGGGTGCGTGCCCGGATAGCGGATCTCGGCGGTCAGGCGCATGACGGCGACTCTAGCCGCGGGTCGGCCGCCGGGGCGTCGGTGGTGTCCAAACCCTGTTCCGGGCCCTCGCCATGGGTACAGTCGAGGGCGTCGTCGGGCGCGCAATGGCGCGCGCATGCAGGAGGCGGAACACCCATGACTGCCCAGGCTGACCGGATGCTCGAGGACGAGCGGGCCTCGATCGTCGTTCGTGCTGCCGAGGCGGGTGAACGGCAGGGCTCGCGCGAGGAACTCCTCGAGCTGCAGCACTTCCTCACCCGCTACTACCGCCACATGCCGGTCGAGGAGATGCGCGCCCGGGACTCGGTCGATCTGGCCGGGGCAGCGCTGTCCCACCGCCAGATCGCGGCCACGCGACCGCAGGGCACCGCCAACGTGCGGACGTTCACCCCCACGGTCGAGCAGCACGCCTGGTCGACCGGGCACACGGTGATCGAGATCGTCACCGACGACATGCCCTTCCTGGTCGACTCGGTGATCAGTGAGCTGAACCGCCTGGGCTGCGGCATCCACCTGATCGTGCACCCGCTGATGGTGGTCCGTCGCGCGGTGACCGGTGAGCTGCACGAGGTGATGGACCTCGGCGTCGTGGCCTGGCGCACCGGGGAGCACCCGCACGACAGCCTGGTCGAGTCCTGGATCCATGTCGAGATCGACCGGCAGACCGTGCCGGCCCGCCTGCAGGAGATCACCGCCGGGGTCAGCCGGGTCCTGGAGGACGTCCGGGTGGCGGTCGAGGACTGGCCCATGATGCAGGCCCGGGTCGCCGAGATCGGGCAGCAGATCCTGGACACCCCACCGGTGGGCATCGACCACAAGGAGGTCGCCGAGGCCCGACGGTTGCTGGGCTGGCTGGCCGAGGGCAACTTCACCTTCCTCGGCTACCGCGAGTACCGCCTCGCCGAGCAGGACGGTCAAGAGGCCCTGGTCGCCGAGACCGGCACCGGCCTGGGCATCCTGCGCTACGACCAGACGGCGAGCTCGAGCTACGACCGGTTGAACGCCCGGGCCCGTGCCAAGGCGCGGGAGAAGACCCTGCTCGTCGTGACCAAGGCCAACTCCCGCGCGACCGTGCACCGCTCGGTCTACCTGGACTACATCGGGGTGAAGACCTTCGACGCCGCCGGTGAAGTGATCGGTGAGCGTCGATTCCTTGGACTGTTCGCCTCCAGCGCCTACACCGACAGCGTGCGCCGGATCCCGTTGGTGAACCGCAAGGTGGCCGAGGTCCTGTCCCGATCGGGCTTCTCCGAGGAGAGCCACTCGGGCAAGGACCTGGTGCAGATCCTGGAGACCTACCCGCGTGACGAGCTGTTCGACATCTCGGTCGAGGACCTGACCACGATCTCGCGGGCCGTGATGGACATGCAGCAGCGGCGGCGGACCCGCCTCTTCCTGCGCCACGACGCCTATGGCCGCTACGTCTCCTGCCTGGTCTACCTGCCCCGCGACCGGTACACCACCTCGGTCCGGCTCAAGATCGCCGACGTGCTGGAGCGGGCCTTCCAGGCCACCTCCCTGGACTACACCGCCCGGGTCAGCGAGTCCGCCCTGGCTCGGCTGCACTTCGTGCTGCGGGTCGATCCGGCCCTCCCCGCGCCGGAGGTCGACCGGGAGGAGCTCGAGGCGAAGCTGGTCGAGGCCACCCGGGCCTGGGACGAGGACCTCGCAGAGGCGCTCGCCGTCGAGGCGGGTGAGGAGGAGGCCGCCGCCCTGCACCGGTCCTGGGGCCGAGCCTTCCCGGAGGCCTACAAGGAGGACTTCGCCGCCCGGGTCGCCGTGGCCGACCTGCGCCGGGTCGAGGATCTGTCCGTGGCCGCGGACAGCGGCGGTGACGGCGCGGCCGAGCGCGCCATCGCGATGAACCTCTACGAGCCGGTCGGAGCGGCGCCCAACGAGCGCCGGTTCAAGCTCTATCGGCTGGCCCCGCTGTCGCTGACCGAGGTGCTGCCCTATCTGGCCAATCTCGGGGTGGAGGTCGTCGACGAACGCCCGTACGCCCTGATCCGCGCCGACGGTGGGCACGCCTACGTCTACGACTTCGGCCTGCGCTACGGCGACGACGTGCCCGATCCCGACCTGGCCCGGGACCAGTTCTGTGAGGCCTTCTCGGCTGCCTGGGCCGGGCACGCGGAGAGCGACGGGTTCGACCGCCTGGTGCTGCTGGCCGGTCTGACCTGGCGCCAGGTCGTCGTCCTGCGCGCCTACGCGAAGTACCTGCGCCAGACCGGGACGACGTTCAGCCAGGACTACATCGAGCGTTGCCTGCGGTTCAACGTGCCGATCACCCGGACCCTGCTCGAACTGTTCGCCGCCCGGTTCGACCCGGAGGCGTTCGAGGGTGCTGCTGCGGCCGACCCGCGGCGTCGGGCCGCGGACGAGGCCCTGGCGGCCACAGCGCGCGAGCAGCTGGACGCCGTCGCGAGCCTGGACCACGACCGGATCCTGCGCGCGCTGCTCGGGCTGATCCAGGCCACCCTGCGCACCAACGCCTATCAGGTCGACGCGCAGGGACTGCCCAAGGACTACGTCTCGTTCAAGATGGACCCCACCGCGGTGCCGGACCTGCCCGCGCCGCGCCCGGCGTTCGAGATCTTCGTGTACTCACCGCTGGTCGAGGGGGTCCACCTGCGTTTCGGCAAGGTGGCCCGCGGCGGGCTGCGCTGGAGCGATCGCCCGGAGGACTTCCGCACCGAGGTGCTCGGTCTGGTCAAGGCCCAGATGGTGAAGAACGCTGTGATCGTGCCGACCGGGGCCAAGGGCGGGTTCGTGGGCAAGAAGCTGCCCGACCCCGCCGTCGACCGCGAGGGCTGGCTGGCCCAGGGCATCGGCTGCTACCGCACGTTCATCAGCGGCCTGCTGGATCTGACCGACAACCTGTCGATCACCCACGCGGACGGCGGGGCGCTGACCGAGGTGGTCGTGGCCCCGCCCCGGGTGGTCCGGCACGACGAGGACGACACCTACCTGGTCGTGGCTGCGGACAAGGGAACCGCCACCTTCTCCGACATCGCCAACGCCCTGGCCAAGGACTACGGGTTCTGGCTCGGGGACGCCTTCGCCTCGGGTGGGTCGGTCGGCTACGACCACAAGGCGATGGGGATCACGGCCAAGGGCGCGTGGGAGAGCGTCAAGCGGCACTTCCGCGAACTCGGCCGCGACGTGCAGGCCGAGGACTTCACCGTGGTCGGCATCGGAGACATGAGCGGCGACGTGTTCGGCAACGGCATGCTGCTCTCCCCACACATCCGCCTGCTCGCCGCCTTCGACCACCGGCACGTCTTCCTCGACCCCGACCCGGACGCCGCACCCTCGCTGGCCGAGCGGCAGCGGCTGTTCGCGCTGCCCCGGTCCTCCTGGGCGGACTACGACCCGACCCTGATCTCGGAGGGGGGCGGCGTCTACCCGCGATCGGCCAAGTCGATCGCGATCACGGCACCGGTGGCGAGCCGGCTGGGGCTGCCCTCGGGGACGACCTCGATGACGCCCGCGGAGCTGATCAGCGCCATCCTGCGGGCACCGGTGGACCTGCTCTGGAACGGCGGGATCGGCACCTACGTGAAGAGCGCGGGCGAGAGCCACTCCGAGGTGGGGGACAAGGCGAACGACTCGATCCGGGTCAACGGCCAGGAACTGCAGTGCCGGGTGGTCGGTGAGGGCGGCAACCTCGGGTTCACCCAGCTCGGCCGGGTGGAGGCGGCCTCGCACGGGGTACGGATCAACACCGACGCGATCGACAACTCCGCGGGCGTGGACTGCTCCGACCACGAGGTGAACATCAAGATCCTGCTGGACCGGATCGTGGCCGCAGGCGACCTGACCGGCAAGCAGCGCAACCAGTTGCTGGCCGAGATGACCGACGACGTGGGCCGCATGGTCCTGCGGGACAACTACGAGCAGAACGTGCTGCTGGGCAACGCACGCAAGCAGTCGCACGGCATGCTGCGCGTCCACCAGCGGTTCATGCGGTCCCTGGAGACCCGTGGCCTGCTCGACCGCGCGCTGGAGTTCCTCCCCGACGACGTCGCGCTGGCCGAGCGGGACGACCAGTCGCTGGGCCTGACCTCACCGGAGTTCTCGGTGCTGGTGGCCTACGCGAAGATCACTCTGACCGAGGATGTGGTCGCCTCCGATCTGCCCGACGATGCCTGGTTCGCGGGCACCCTGCGCGACTACTTCCCGCCGCAGCTGGTCTCCCGCTACGGCGACGTGCTCGGGGACCACCCGCTGCGCCGGGAGCTGATCACCACCTGCCTGGTCAACGAGATGGTGAACCGGGGCGGGATCACCTTCGCCTTCCGGGCCAGTGAGGAGACCGGAGCCGCACCACAGCAGGTGGCGCGCGCCTACACGGTGTGTCGCGAGGTGTTCGGGCTGCGGGAGTTCGTGGCCGAGGTGGAGGCGCTGGACAACCAGATCTCCACCGACGCCCAGACCGCGCTGTACCTGGCCTTCCGGCGGTTGCTGGACCGCTCGGTGCGATGGTTCCTGCAGGCGAGACCCGGCACGATCGAGGTCGGCGCCGAGATCGCGCGGTTCGCCCCGGTGGTGGCCGAACTGGGCCCGAGGATGCCCGAACTCGCCGTCGGCGCGGAGTACAAGCAGCTGCACGACGAGGCCGCGGCCTTCGTCCGGATGGGGATCCCGGAGGCGATGGCCCTGCGTGGAGCCTCGCTGCTCAACGAGTTCCAGCTGCTCGACATCACCGAGATCTCGGCCCAGGTGAACTCCGAACCGGCCGAGGTGGCTCCCATCTACACCACCTTGTCGGAGCGCTACGCGGTCGACGCGATGCTCACCCGGATCAGCGAGCTGGGCCGGGGAGACCGGTGGCAGGCGCTGGCCCGGGCAGCGTTGCGCTACGACCTGTACTCGGCGCTGGAGGCGCTGACCGTCGCCGTCGTGACCGCGTCGCCGAACACCCCGATGCAGCCCACGGACCGGATCGAGGCCTGGGAGCGGGCCAACAGCGCCGCGGTGGCCCGGGCCACACAGACGCTCGAGGAGGTACGGCGGTTGGAGAAGGGAGACCTCGCCTCGTTGTCGGTTGCCCTGCGCACCTTGCGTGGCGTCGTCCGCAGCACGGTCTGACAGTGGTCTGATGGCGTCGTGCCCACGCTCAGCGATCTCCTCACCCGGGCCGGCGACTTCACTCCGCTCGACATCGAGTGGCTGCACCTGCTGGTCGGGGACTGGCAGCTGCTCTCCGACCTGTCCTTCGCCGACCTGGTGCTCTGGGTGCCCGTCGGCGGGCAGGACGGCTGGCGTCGCGGTCGCCCAGTGCCGCCCGACCACCGGCCCGACCTCGTTCTACGACGACTCGTCGGCAGGGTCACCTCGCGGACGGCGAATGCGTCGGTGCAGCCGGCCTGGGACCTGCGCCGTCCGTGCCGAGACCGGTTGCCGCAGCTGGCACGACGAGGTCGCCGGTGCGGCAGGAGGCCGTGCCCGTCGTCCGCCGTGGCCGGGCGCTCGGCGTGCTCACCCGCCACACCAACCTCGGCCGCGGCGCGCACCCCCAGCCGGCTGGAGCTGACCTATCTGCGAGTGCGCCGACGATCTCGTCCGGATGATCGTCCGCCGGGGAGTTCCCCTCGCCTCGGCGCCCCGACCGGGCCGCGGCGCGGCGCCCCGCGGGTGGGCGACGGTCTGATCCGTCTCGACGTCGAGGGCCGCGGTCACCTACGCGAGCCCGAACGCCTGTCGGCGCTCCACCGGATCGGCTACGTCGGCGATCTCGTCGGCGCGGTCGCTGGCCGAGGTGGTGACCACGCTGCTCGACCAGCAGCGGCCACGGTCGACGAGTCGCTGCCGCTCGTGCTCATCGGGCCGGGCGCCGTGGCGCACCGACATCGAGGCGCGGGGCGCGGCACTGTCGCATGCGCGCGATCCCGCTCACCTGGCCGGGTGAACGCACGGCGGCGATGGTGCTGTGCCGCGACGTCTCCGAGCTGCGCCGCCGCGAGCGTGAGCTGCTCACCAAGGACGCGACGATCCGCGAGATCCACCACCGGGTGAAGAACAACCTGCAGACGGTGGCGGCGCTGCTGCGCCTGCAGGCGCGCCGGATGCACCTCCGAGGACGCGCGAGGCGGCGCTCGACCGAGGCGATGCGCCGCGTGGCGACCATCGCGATGGTGCACGAGACCCTGTCCAGCCGGACTCGACGAGACCGTGGATTTCGATCAGGTGGTGGACCGGACGATCGCGCTCGCGGTCGAGCTGGCCGGGACGCCGCACCGGGATCCAGGTGCGCCGCGCACGGGTGCCTTCGGCGAGCTGGACGCGGCCGAGACGCCACGCCGCTGGCCCTGGTGCTGACCGAGCTGGTGACCAACGCCGTCGAGCACGGGTTGGCGGCCGAGGGCGGTGTGGTGACGATCACTGCCCTGCGCGAGGGCACGGCGCTGCGCACGGTGGTGCGTGACGACGGATGCGGCCTGCCCGAGGGGTTCCTGCCCGGCCGGGACGGCCTGGGCACCCAGATCGTGCAGGCCCTGGTCGGCGGGGACATGCAGGGGAAGATCACCTGGCACAGCCCGCACACCGGCGGGACAGAGGTGGTGGTCGACGTCACGCTGCGCGGGCGCACATCAGGCTCGGGAGGCCGGAGCGGCAATCGCCCCGGGTGACTGCCGAGCGGCAGGTCCGGGGCGATCGCGATGTGAGTTCGGTTGTGGCAGCGGTGTTACCGAGCAGTGGGAAGCAGGAAACGCGGTTCAGCCCGCGCGGCGAGCCCGAGCGTTGCGCCGCTTGAGCGCGCGGCGCTCGTCCTCGGACAGACCGCCCCACACGCCGGCGTCCTGGCCGGTGTCGAGGGCCCAGCTGCAGACAGGTGTCGAGCGTGTCGCAGCGTCGGCACACCGCCTTCGCTTCGTCGATCTGCAGCAATGCAGGACCCGTGTTCCCGATCGGGAAGAACAGCTCGGGGTCCTCATCGAGGCACGCTGCATGATGGCGCCAGTCCATGAGGTGGTTCTCTCCTCCGCCCCCATCGGGGGCTGTCGTGGGTCGTTCGGTGACCGTGGTCGAAAACGTACGACGCAACGCGAGCATTCCGTCGTTCAGGTGAGGGATGTGATGATTCCAGAGGGCGGGACGTGCTGCCCCTGGTTTCGATAACGCACAGCCTCACACTCTTGTGCCCGGCTTCACAAGGGATTCGCGTATCAACAGAATCCTATGAAACCGTTATCTGTTACCCAAGGTCACCCGTGTTCAGTTCCCTACTAACGGTAATAGCCGCTGGTCAGGCTTGCATCATCCTTTCGGACGATTGGCTCCTTGCACGCCTGGTGACGGTTAAGTCACATTGACCGTCACTCTGTGCAACTGCATGTACCGATCTGAGTGGTTTGATGTGTTCCGTCGGTAGTGGGGGTATTACCCAGAGTGCCTCGCAGGGGTGACCCGGACGCCTGTTCCGGTGGGATGCTGACCGCATGTCTGCTGCACGTTCCCCAGCGGCACCCTCGAGCGGCACCCCGACGGGCGGGCTCGCGGCTCTCGCCGTCGTGGCCGAGGCCCTCGTCATCGGTGCGTACGGCGTCTATCTGGCGGTGGAGAGCGTGATCGCTCCGGCCACGGAGCGCCTCGCCGGGGTGGTGATGGCTGTGTTCTGTGCCGGGCTGGCCATCACCTTGGTCGTGTTCGCCCGCGCGCTGGCCGCCGGGAGGCGATGGCCGCGGACGCCGGTGGTGGTGTGGCAGGCCCTTCAGGCCTCGGTGGCCGTGCCGGCGCTGCCCACCCGCTGGCCGGTCGGCGTCGGGCTGCTGGTGCTGTGTGTGGGTGCCGTGGTGGGCGTGATCCGGATGGGCTCGTCGGACCCGATGTCCTGACCGATGTCCTGACCGACGCCTAGGCCCGCCGACCGCCGATGTGGGTCAGCCGGATCCAGCTGCCGGTCGGCGTGGTTCCGGTCTCGACGCGGCCGACGAGTGCCTCGAGCACCGACCAGGCGAAGTTGCCGCCCTCGGGCAGCACCCGGGCCGGGCCGGTCACCTGCACGTCGAGCGCGGTCGGAGTGATCGTGAAGGCGGCGTGCAGTCCGTCCCCCGGCTCGGGGGAATCGGAGAGCAGTAGGACGCATGCCTCGTCGACGGCGATCCTCATGTCCTCGATCTCGTCGAGGGTGAGGTTGAGGCGAGCGGCCAGACCGGCGGTCGCGGTGCGGATAACGGCCAAGTAGGCCGGATCCGCCGGTACCCGGAGATCCACAGTGTCGGCCAACGTCGTGGTCCCCCCGTGAGTGGCCATCGTCGTCATCGATCAGCCCTTCCCCGTTCGTACCGCTGCGCCGTCCTCCGATCGGATGATCGCGGCAGAGGCGCGGAGCGTTACACCGAGAGTGCATTGTCGCTCACTGAGGGCCAGAACAGCCAATCATCGACGATGCGCGTGGCGGCCTCGCCACCTGGATCGGCAGGGTGCGGCCTCGCTCCACCAGCAGCCCACGCCCGGGCGGCACCTGGGCGGAGGGCGCCCGTACGCCCAACGCATCGCCGTCGCCCGCCCCGCGGGCACCGATCAGCAGCCCGGTGCGCATCGCCCTCAGCTCGGCGAGCAGGCCCCGATATGCCACCACCACGTCGGCTGCGCCGGCCGCGGCGACAACCCGCAGCCCGCCGCCGCAGGACAGGTGCCGCAGGGCCAGCTCCTCCAGTCCGGGCACCCCCGTCCAGCCGGTGTCGAGCAGCAGCACGGCCGCCGGGTCCAGGGGCGGGAGGTCGCCTTGCCCGGAGGCCAGGACGACCCCGGGGGCCGGCTCCCACTCGAGGTGCCCGGGAGCCACCAGCAGCACCGGCCGACCGACCCGGTGCAGCGCGGCGGCCAGGGTGGTCAGGGCGGCGGACCGGCCAGATCCTGCCGGTCCGCACACCAGCATTCCGGCGGATCCGTTCACCGGCAGGCCGACCGGTCGGGCCTGGTCGCCGCCGATCCCCATCACGGCGACCCCGTCCGAAGGGTGAGGGTTCGAGGGGTTCGAGGGGTCAGTCCGGGACAGTTCGTCCCACAGGGCGGTCAGCTCGATCCGGTCCGGCAGCGGGAGGAGCCTCAGCGGAGGGGGCGAGGCGGCGACCACGCCCGGCCCCGCCGGCCGGTCGATGTCGTCGTCATCGTCGTCGCAGAGGACCACCTGGGCCTCGACCAGGTCGCTGCCCCGCCCCACCCGCAGCACCCGTCCCGGTGGCTGGTGCCGAGGTTGCCGGGCCGCAGGCACTCCGGCGAGCAGGGCCAGGTGGGGGTCGGCGCTGGGCAGCAGCAGCCGGGTGGAGAAGCCGGCGGCAGCGGTGCCGCTGAGCAGGGAACGGCCGCCCGTGACCGCGAACCGCACACCGGTGGAGAGCCCCTCCCGGCCGAGCCGGAGAAGATCCTCGAGAATCCGCCCGTGATCGCAGCGCGACCACAGGTCGGTCACCGATTCCCATCCGTCCACGAGCAGCAGCACGGGCGGCGGCGTGCCGGCATCGTCGCTCGTGCGCTCTGACCTGGCGGCGGTCCGGCTCCGGCGCTCGTGCGCCTGCTCGGTGAGCGCCGCCAGCAGCCGGGCGCACCGCTCCACGTCGCCGGCCGCCACCACGGTGCCGACGTGGGGATGGCGGGCCGCATCGGCCAGACCGGCGAGGTCGCCCCCGCCGTCGATGACGTGCACCTGCACTCCGCCGAGGCGTCGGGCAGCGGCGGCGAGCGTGCCCAGCAGGGTGCTGCGCCCCGATCCCGGCCCGCCGGCCACGGCGAGATGGCCGTCACCGGTCAGGTCCCAGGCCAGGACGGCGCGCCGCTGCTGCTCGGGGAGATCGGCCAGCGCGTACGGCAGCAGCAACGCCCCGGCCGACGGGTCATCGACGGGAGCCAGGCCCGGTGTGAGGTCCGCGCGGCTCAGCCGGCCCGGTAGCGGCGGCAGCCAGGGCGCGGGCGGGGTGCCGGCGCCGATCAGCTGCGCCGCTGCCTGGACCGAGGTCAGCCACTGCGTCCGATCGTCGGTCGGCAGGTGTGCCACCTGCACGGTGACCAGGTCGTCCCCGGCGCGGCGGAGCACGGCCCGCCCCACGCACCGGCTCGGGATCCGGGCTGCGTCGGGAGCGTCGACGACGTCGTCGGAGTCACTGCGGTCGCGCAGTCGCAGGGCGATCCGCAGGTTCGTGTTCGCCCTGATGTCGGCCGACACCACCCCCGCCGGACGCTGGGTGGCCAGCACCAGGTGCACGCCGAGGCCACGACCGACCGTGGCCACGCGCACCAGCCCGGCCAGCAGCTCGGGCTGCTCCTCGGCCAGCACCCGGAACTCGTCCACCACGATCACCAGCCGCGGGACGCCTGCGCCGGGCGCACCGGCGAGCAGGCGCTCCCGGCGGCGCAGCTCCGCCCGCAGCGAGGTGAGCGCCCGCTCCGCCTGGGTCTGGTCGAGATCGGTGATCACCCCGGTGACGTGCGGCAGATCGGCCAGGTGGGTGAACGCCGTCCCGCCCTTGTAGTCCACGAGCAGGAAGGCGAGCCGTTCCGGGGAATGGGCCGTGGACAGCGAGGCGACCAGGGAGGTGAGCAGCTCGGACTTGCCGGCGCCGGTGGTGCCTGCCACGAGCACGTGCGGGCCGTCGCCGACCAGGTCCACCGTCCAGGGCCCGCCGGCCGTCATGCCCAGCGTCGCGGCGAGGCGGGTCGGGTCGCTGCCCTCGAGCCAGCCGCGGGCGATCCGGGCCGGATCCGTGGGCACCAGGTCGAGCAGGCGGACGGCGTCCGGCAGGGCGGCGCCACCGGTCGGTGGCGTCGCGTCGCGCAGGTCGGTCAGGGCCGCGGCGACCTCGAGGGCCCAGCCGGCCTCCGGCAGGTCTGCCGCGAAGGGCACCTCCTGGTGGCCGTCGCGATGCAGAATGCCTTGCGTCGCAACGCCGTCCACGCCGAGTGTGATCACCGCACTGCACTCGTGCGGCAACTGTTCGCGACGCGGGGCCAGGCACAGTGCCACCGTGTCGTCGGCACTGAGCAGGGCCGAGACCTCCGGTCTCAGGCGCTGGACATCCGCGTGGTCCACCAGCGCGACGGTGACGGCATCCGGTGGTGACTGGCCAGCGTGAGGCAGCGCGGCGATCCAGTGCCAGTCGTGGCTGTGGCCGGCCGGGCCGGGATCGACCACGGTCAGCCGCGCCTCGCGCGGTGAGCACCATACGGCGATCTGGGCGATCAGACTGCGCGCCAGGGCATCTCGAGCATCGTCCGGGCCGCACAGGCCGACCACCCTGGCCGCGCCGAGGTCGAGGCCGAGCGGCACCTGCGGCAGCGACGGGTGTGTGCTGCACCCGTCGCGGCGCACCGACAGGGTGGCCGGCAGGGTGGCCAGGCCCAGTCTCACGCGCAGCTGGCCCTCGCCCCGGCCCCGCTCCCACAGCCGCCCGCCCGGCTGGGCCGCGACGGCGATGTCACCGGCCAGCTGCGCCAGGTCCGGCAGGTCGAGATGACGCCGGAACGACTGGGCGGCAAGGTGTCCGGCCACCTCCTGGTCGAGCTCGGCGCAGCCGTGGACGTAGGCGGCCAGGGCGGCGGCGTGCTGTGCTGCACGGGTGCGTCGGTCGATCAGGTACTGGGCCAGAGCAGCCAGCGGCGACAGGACCGCGAACAGCAGGAACGTCGGCTGGTGCCAGATCAGGGCCATGGGGACCGCCACCAGCAGGGGCAGCAGGGCCATCGCCCACGGCATCCGGGCCGGAACCGGGGGCGTCGGCCGGGAGGGGTAGTCCACCGTGGTCGCGTCGGCGGGCGGGTTCAGCCTGGGCGCGCGGTTGACCAGCAGGTGCCCGGCGTCGTCCGCATGGACCGCGGCCCGGGGGCCGGTCCGCGGATCGCGCAGCTCCAGCCGGCACGAGCCGAGCCCGAGCGGCGCGCCGTCCGGCCACGGCACCGGCCGATCGCCCACCGGCACCGCTTGCGCGACGCCCGAGGTGTCGATCCTGGCGCCGTTGGTCGAGCCCAGATCCCGGACCGTCCTGCGGCGCAGGTCGATCTCCAGGTGCCGGCGGGAGACGTCGGGGTCCTCGAGCACGACGTCGCACGAGGGGTCCCGGCCGACGATCCAGCGGGACTCCCCGGTGCCGGGTGCGGGCAGCGTGATCCGCCGTCCGGCGCCGGGCCCGGCGATCAGCTGGAGTTCCACGGGGTCAGTCTGGGCCGCACCACCGACATCCCGCTGTGCCGCGTCCTGCGCCTGTGGACAACCGCGTGGTCGGCCCGGCCACGCCGGACGCGGGAGGATGGCCGGGTGAGCCCCACACCCACGCTGACCGCACTCCTGCCGCAGTCCGATCCCGATGCGGTGTTCGCCGCCTTCGTGGGCTGGACGGGTGAGCGTGGTCTGTCGCTCTACCCGGCGCAGGAGGAGGCGCTGATCGAGCTGGTCACCGGGGCCAACGTGATCCTGGCGACGCCGACCGGCTCCGGCAAGAGCCTGGTGGCGACGGGGGCCCACTTCGCAGCGATGGCCGCCGGGCGTCGCTCGGTCTACACCGCCCCGATCAAGGCCCTGGTCTCGGAGAAGTTCTTCGCGCTGTGCGACACCTTCGGCGCCGAGTACGTGGGCATGGTCACCGGGGACGCCGCGGTGAACGCCGATGCGCCGATCATCTGCTGCACCGCCGAGATCCTGGCCAACCAGGCCCTGCGCGAGGGCGCCCGTCTGGACGTGGCCACCGTGGTGATGGACGAGTTCCACTTCTACGCCGACCCGGATCGCGGCTGGGCCTGGCAGGTGCCGATCGTCGAGCTGCCGCAGGCGCAGTTCCTGCTCATGTCGGCGACCCTGGGCGACGTCAGCAGGTTCACCGAGGACCTGACCCGTCGCACCGGACGGCCGACCGCGGTCGTGGCCTCGGGGGAGCGGCCCGTCCCGCTGCACTTCGACTACGCGACCACCCCCGTGCACGAGACGATCGAGGAACTGCTGAGTACCGACCGGGCGCCGGTGTACGTCGTCCACTTCACCCAGGCGGCCGCCCTGGAGCGGGCACAGGCCCTGACCAGCATCACCGTGGCCAGCCGGGCCACCCGGGACGAGATCGGCCGCATGATCGCCGGGTTCCGGTTCGCCGCAGGGTTCGGGCACACCCTGAACCGGTTGATCCGGCACGGGATCGGTGTGCACCACGCCGGCATGCTGCCCCGCTACCGGCGCCTGGTCGAGCAGCTGGCCCAGGCCGGTCTGCTCAAGGTGATCTGCGGCACCGACACCCTCGGGGTGGGCATCAACGTGCCGATCCGGACCGTTCTGCTCACCGGGCTGACCAAGTACGACGGACGCCGGATGCGCCAGCTGTCGGCGCGCGAGTTCCACCAGATCTCGGGTCGGGCCGGCCGGGCCGGGTACGACACCGCGGGCACCGTGGTGGTGCAGGCCCCCGACCACGAGGTCGAGAACGAGCGGCTGCTGGCCCGGGCCGGTGACGACGAGCGCAAGAAGAAGCGGATCGTGCGCAAGAAGCCGGAGCCGGGCACCGTCTCCTGGACCCGCGCGACCTTCGAACGGCTGGTCGCCGCGCCGCCGGAGACGTTGGTGTCCTCGTTCGCGGTCTCTCATGCAATGGTGCTCAACCTGCTGGCCCGCCCCGGCGACCCGGTCGCGGCCGCACGGCATCTGTTGGAGGACAACCACGAGCCACGGCCCGCTCAGCGCAGGCACGTGCTGGCCACCGTGGCCATCTACCGGGCGCTGCTCGCCGCCGGGGTGGTCGAGCGGCTCGACCAGCCGGACGCCGAAGGGCGGCGGGTGCGGCTGACCGTGGATCTGCAGGCCGACTTCGCGCTCAACCAGCCGCTGTCGCCGTTCGCCCTCGCGGCGCTGGAGGTGCTCGACCCGCTCTCGCCGACCTACGCGTTGGACGCGGTATCGGTGATCGAGTCGACGATGGAGAATGCGCGCCAGGTCCTGATGGCCCAGCGGCACCTGGCGCGCGGTGAGGCCGTGGCGCAGATGAAGGCCGAGGGCATCGAGTACGAGGAGCGGATGGAGCTGCTCGAGTCGGTGACCTACCCCCAGCCGCTGGCCGAGCTGCTGAATGCGGTGTACGAGATCTACCGGGGTGGGCACCCCTGGGTGGCCGACTACGAGGTGTCGCCCAAGTCCGTGGTGCGCGACATGTACGAGCGGGCGATGTCGTTCAGCGAGTACGTGCGCTTCTACCAGCTGGCCCGGGCGGAGGGGTCGGTGCTGCGCTACCTCGCCGACGCCTACAAGGCGTTGCGGCAGACCGTGCCCGAGGCGGCGCGGACGGAGGAGCTGACCGACATCACCGAATGGTTGGGCGAGCTGGTGCGCCAGACCGACTCGAGTCTGCTGGAGGAGTGGCAGGCCCTGGTCGACCCCGCACGCTCCGGGGCAGGGGAGGAGCCCGGGTCGCGTTCACAGGGGCGCTCGGACGAGCCGCCGCCGGTCACCGCCAATGCCCGGGCGTTCCGGGTGCTGGTGCGCAACGCCATGTTCCGTCGGGTGGAGCTGGCGGCGCTGCGCCGCTGGACGGACCTGGACGAGCTGGACGCCGGTTCGGGCTGGGACGCCGACGCCTGGGCCGACGCGATGGACGCCTACGACGCTGCGCACGAGGACCTGGGCACCGGTTCGGACGCCCGCGGACCGCACCTGCTCGTCGTCCGCGAGGACGGACGGCGCTGGCTGGTGCGCCAGATCTTCGACGATCCCGACGGGGACCACGACTGGGGGATCAGCGCCGTGATCGACCTGGACGCCAGCGACGAGGCCGGCGCAGCGGCGGTCCGGGTGACCCACGTCGGGGAGCTCGAGCTGATCGGGGCGGCGGACTAGCCGGTCGGCTCCGTCGGTGGGGGCTGCGGGAGGGTCAGATCCGGGCCCGATGGGCGTGCCAGGCCAGGACGTCCCGGTCGATCCGGTCGCGGTCGGCATCGCCGATGTCGATGAACCGCAGGGCCGCCTCGTCGCGCTCGACATCCACCCGGATCACCTCGCTGCGCACGCACATGGTGGCGCCGTTGGTGTCGGTGACCACGGCCTGCAGCCGGTCCCCGGGGGCGAGCACCTGATCGGCGGGCAGGCGCACCCGGCACCCGGTGGAGGACAGGTCGAGCGTCTCGGTGCCACGTGAGGGGGTTCCCTCGTGCATCAGCAGGATCGGGCGGGTCAGCCGGGCGCGCACCGCGGCGCGGCGCACCTCGACCGCGAGGCCGGTCACCCCGGTGAGCTCGAGCTCGTCGCGCAGCCCGGCCACCGGCTGGGCGACGGCCTGAACGACGACCATCGCCTCGGGTGCGCGCATCCGTACCCACACCCGTTCACCGCTGAGGGCCCCGACCGGGCCGACTCCGACCCGGACCCGGCTGGTCACCACGATGCCGCCTCCGCCGGGCGACCACAGGGTCACCTCCCCGGCCACCGGCTCCGTGCCCTCGACCGGCACGATCACGGCGGGAGCGCCGATCTCCGGCGCGGGCATCGACCCGGGGAAGAGGGCGGGCGTCGAGTCCAGATCGCGGCTGACCAGCGGTGCCAAAGGTGTTCTCCCTAGATGTCCGTGCGCGGGCCTCCCCGAGCCATAACGCACGGTACATGCCCAGATGCTCAGCGCAACCTCTCCACGCCGGGGGCGCCGGAGCGGAGCCCCCGGCGAATCGCTCGCGAGAGTCGGGTAACCGACGCTCAGCGGCGCGTTTGGACGCGGCTACTCGACTCTCGTCGTCGAGAACGTCGTCGAAAAGGTGTGCACCTGCGTGGTGATTCTGCTCGGAACGTGACAATGCTCCGGCTCTGGTTAATGCCGCAGAGACCATCTATTGTGCGCCCGACGGTGCGATGTCACCAAGAATGTAGGGCGGGTATGGGTATGAAATCAGTCGACATTGTGACAGCCGAAGTGCGCGAAATTGTCCGGCAGCGTGCTCTCGACCCCGTCCATGAGGCGGACGCCGTGCGACGACTGGTGGACGACGTCCTCGCCGAGTACGGCGAGCGGGTCGCCACCGGTGCGGTTCCGCCACTGTCCGGCGGCGCTGACCCTGCCCGTGAGGTGTTCGACCAGGTCACGGGGTTCGGTGCACTGCAATCGTTCCTGGACGATCCGACGGTCGAGGAGATCTGGATCAACGAGCCGGGCAAGGTCTTCGTCGCTCGCCACGGAGTGGCCGAGCTGACCACGACCCTGCTGGCAGAAGCCGAGCTGCGGGATCTGGTCGAGCGCATGTTGGCCCACTCCGGGCGCCGGGTCGACCTGTCCAGCCCGTTCGTGGACGCCAGTCTTCCCGACGGTTCGCGATTGCACGTGGCGATCCCGGACATCACGCGCCGGCATTGGGCGGTGAACATTCGCAAATTCGTCGTCCGGGCGCGCGATCTGAATGATCTGAAGAAAAGGGGAACACTCACGTCACAGGCGGCGGCATTTCTGCACGCCTCGGTCGTCGCGGGCCTCAACATTCTGGTCTCCGGGGGCACCCAGGCAGGCAAGACCACGCTGCTGAACTGCCTCGCGGCGGCGATCCCGCCCCGGGAACGCGTGATCACCTGTGAGGAGGTGTTCGAGCTCGACCTGCCGCTTCGCGACGTCGTCGGCCTGCAGTGCCGCCAGCCGGGGCTGGAGGGGACCGGCGCGGTGAGCCTGCGCCGGCTGGTCACCGAGGCACTGCGGATGCGGCCCGACCGGCTCGTGGTCGGCGAGGTGCGTCAGGCCGAGAGCCTCGACCTGCTGATCGCGCTGAACAGCGGAGTGCCGGGGATGTGCACCCTGCACGCCAACTCGGCGCGGGAGGCGATCACCAAGATGTGCACCCTGCCGCTGCTCGCCGGGGAGAACATCGGCACCGCCTTCGTGGTCCCCACGGTGGCGGCGAGCGTCGATCTGGTGGTCCAGATCGGGCTGGACGGCGACGGGCGACGACGCGTCCGGGAGATCGCCGCCGTGCCGGGGCGCGCCGAGGCCGGGACGATCGAGGTCACCGACGTGTTCGGGCGCGAGGGGGAGGCCCTGGTCCGCGCCGGCGGCCTTCCGCCGCATGCGGACCGGTTCGCCCGCGCGGGGTACGACCTCGCAGCGCTGCTGGCCGCGTGATGGGCACGGTGGTCGGCCTGCTGCTCGGCTCCGGGGTCTTCACGATCTGGACGGCCTGCTGGGCACGACCGGCGGCACCGCGTGACCGGATCGCCCGCCCGCTCACGCTGCCGGCCCAGGTGCGGCAGGAGCTCGCTCAGGCCGGGATGCCAGGGGTGCATCCACTGGTGGTCCTGGGCATGAGCCTGCTCCTGGCGGCCGGCGGTGGGCTCGTCGCCCTCTCGATCACCGGGAGCCCGGTGGCGGCAACCCTGTTCGCCGTCCTGGGCGGCTCGGCGCCGGCCGGGCTGGTGCGCGCCCGGGCCCGGCGGCGGCGGGAGGAGCTGCGTGAGCTGTGGCCGGATGTGGTGGACAACCTGATCTCGGCGGTCCGGGCCGGTCTGTCCCTGCCCGAGGCGGTGTCGCAGCTCGCCGACCGTGGTCCGCTGCCCCTGCGGCCGCACTTCGCGGCCTTCGCCGCCGAGGTGTCGGTCACGGGCAGGTTCGGGGAGGCGCTGGACGGTCTCGCGGACCGGATCGCCGACCCGGTGGCGGACCGGATCTGTGTCGCGCTGCGGATCGCGCGGGAGGTGGGTGGGTGCGACCTCGGGCAGGTGCTGCGCAGCCTGTCGGCCTTCCTGCGGGAGGATCTGCGCACCCGCTCGGAGCTGGCCGCCCGGCAGGGCTGGACCGTGAATGCGGCGCGGCTCGCGGTCGGTGCTCCATGGCTGGTGCTGTCGATGCTCGGTACCCGCCCGGAGTCCCTGCTCGCCTACCGCTCGCCGGCGGGCGGCCTGGTGCTCGGCGCAGGGGCAGTGATCAGCGTGGTGGCGTATCGGG
This sequence comes from uncultured Actinomycetota bacterium, assembly GCA_963710915.1. Lineage (GTDB taxonomy): Bacteria > Actinomycetota > Actinomycetes > Actinomycetales > Kineosporiaceae > JADJPO01. The sequence continues at coordinate 179,738 of CAVQCD010000007.1, forward strand.
TGATGCTGCGGATCGGGCGGCTGCCCCAGGATCGCCGGGTGCTCGGCCGGCCCGCGCGGGGGCGGACCTCCGCGGCCTGAATTCCGTCCGCGGGTGCGTCGATGTCGGCCACACTGCTGCCATGGCGCAGCGGACGGCACCTCAGCACCAGGCCCAGGACATCGGGTTCTGGGAGGTGCTCGCGTTCGTCTGCGAACTGGCCATGCTGGTAGCGCTGGCCGTCGCCGGGTGGGCGCTGGGTACCTCTGCGCCGTGGCGCGTCGTGGCCGCCGTCGTGGCCCCGGGCCCGGTGGCCGTGGTCTGGGCGCTGTGGCTGGCGCCGACCGCCGGTCGCCGGCTCACCGGGGTGCCGTTGCTCCTGGCCAAGGCCGCGATCTTCGTTCTGGCCGGGGCGACGTTGGCGTGGGCCGGTCACTCCTGGTGGGGCATCGTGCTGAGCGCCGTCGCCCTGATCGATCTGGTGATGCTGCATCGGCGCGAGAACCGTCGCCCGGCCGGTGTCACAGAGGCGGGCTGATCCGCACTTTCTTCAGGTAGAGGCATCGACGCCGTCGCTGTCTCGCTCACGTCACCCGCCGGTGCCGTGGGATGCCTGGTGAGCGGAGGTCGAGCCGATGGTTGTAGGACTGCTGCTCGGCCTCGGCCTGGCGCTCGTGGTGGACCGGCTGCCCCCTCTGCACCGGCCTGCCCTCCAGCAGCGGCTGGCTCCGTATGTGCGCCCGGTGGTCCTCTCGTCGCGGGGATCGGCGGCACCGTCGGCCGCCCGCCTGCTGACCCGTGCGGCACTCGTGCTGGGGTACCTGCGCGGAGGTCGGGGCACCCTGGCGCGTCGACTGGAACGGGCCGGGTGTGGGCTGAGCGTCGAGCAGTTCCGGGTGGAGCAACTCCTCTGGGGGGCGGCCGGGGCGGTCGGCGGAGCGTTGACGAGTGCCCTCGCCCACGCCGTGATGCCGGTGCCCCTGTCGGTGCTGCTGGTGGTCCTGGGTGCCGCCGCCGGGGTGCTGGGACGCGAACAATGGCTGGCAGCGGCAGTCCGTCGTCGTGAGGACCGTGTCCTCGCGGAACTGCCCACGGTGGCCGACCTGCTGGCGCTGTCGGTCGGTGCCGGGGAGGGAGCCGCCGGTGCGCTGGCCCGGGTGGCCGGAACCTGCCAGGGCGCTCTGGCCGAGGAGTTGCGCCGGGTCCTGGCCCAGGCCCACTCCGGAGTTGGCCTGGTGGCGGCCCTGGAAGGCATGGCTCGGCGCAGTGACCTGCCCGCGGTGGCCCGGTTCGTCGACGGTCTGGCGGTGGCGGTGGAACGGGGCACTCCGCTGGGCGAGGTGCTGCGGGCCCAGGCGCACGACGTCCGGGAGTCCTCCCGGCGTCGGCTGATGGAGTCGGGAGGGCGCCGCGAGGTGCTGATGATGGTCCCAGTGGTCTTCCTCGTGCTTCCGCTGACCGTGCTGTTCGCCCTGTTCCCGGTGCTGACGATGCTCGATGTGCGGGTCTGAGCTCGAGGAGGAGAGGTGTTCGTCGTGGTGCACAGACTGATCGCCGGAGCGCTCGCGCGCAGTCGGGCGCGCGGGGACCGGGGTGATGTGAACGGGTATGTGCTCGTCACCGTGATGACGGCCGGGCTGGTGATGGCTCTGTGGACGGTGGCCCGGGGTCGCCTGGCTGAGGTGTTCGACCACGCCATCACCTCGGTGATGGGCGGCTGAGGTGAGGCTCAGAGGCGCGGACCAGGGGTCGGCGGTGATCGAGTTCGTCCTGGTGGCACCGCTGATCACGCTGCTCTTCGTCACGGTCGCGCAGCTCGCTCTGGTGGTCCACGTGCGGGCCACCCTGGTGGACTGTGCGGCCGAAGGAGCGCGCGCTGCGGCCCTGACCGGGGGCTCCGGTGCTTCGGGGGTACGCCGCACCCAGGAGTTGATCAGTGCAGATCTGAGCCCCGCCTATGCCGGCGACGTCTCCGCAGGGTGGCAGGTCGTGGACGGCGTCGACACCGCCGTGGTGCGGGTGCGTGCGCCGATGCCGGTGATCGGTCTCCTGGGCGGCGGGCGGGTGATCGTGGTGGAGGGACACGCGGCGGTCGAGGGGCCGGGCGCCTCCGGGGGAGTCAGGCCGTGAGCGCGACGCCCGCCGGTCGGGTCTCGGCGCAGGGCCGTGCCGAGACCGGGAGCGCCATGGTCGAGTTCGTCGGTCTCGGCGTGCTGCTGATGGTCGTCCTGGTGCAGTTGGTGCTTCTGATCGGTCGGCTGCAGGCGGCCGCCTACGCCGTCGACACCGCCGCCCGTTCGGCGGCCCGGGTCTTCACCGCGGCCCCCGACGAGTCCGAGGCGGCCCGGCGTGCGCTGACCGCGGTACGGGTCTCCCTGCGCGACCAGGGCTTCGCGTTGCCGGGTACCGGGGCCTCCGGGGGCGGCGATGTGGTGTCGGTGGAGTGCTCTGCCCAGCCCTGCCTGACCCCCCGCGCCGCGGTCACGGTACGGGTGCGGCTCGAGGTGGAGGGGATCGAGGTCGGTGCGAGCCACGTCGCCCTGGTCGACGAATTCCGGGAGGCACCGTGACCCGACCCGTACGGCGCGAGGACGGCGGGCAGGCACTTCTGCTGGTGCTGGCGTTCGCACTGATCGCCCTGGCCCTGGTCGGCGTGGTCGGATCGGTCGCCCGGGTCCACCTGGCCCGGCACCGGTTGCAGGGCCTGGCCGACGCCGCCGCTCTCGACGCCGCCCAGGCCCTCGACCTGGCCAGGTTCTACGCCGGCGCGGCGGCTCTCGACGCGCCGGGGCTGCCGTTGGACGCCGCGCAGGTCCGGTCCCGCGCCTGGGCCTACCTCGAGCGCAGTCCCGAGGCCGACCGCTTCACGCTCCTGGAGGTCGTGCAGCCGACCGGAACCCCCGACGGCCGAACGGCCCAGGTCACGCTCTCGGCCCGGGTGGCACTGCCGTTGCTGCCGCAGGCCGTGGCCGGCGCGGACACCACCGTCCCGGTCGAGGTGACCGCGTTCGCGGTGTCCCGCTCGGAGGCGTCGGCGGGCTGATCGGTGGGACTCGCTGTCGCTGTGGCCCCGGGAATCCCCCCGATCACCTCAGATGGCCGACCAGCCGCCGTCGCAGGGGACGATCGCGCCGTTCATGTTGCTGGCGTCGTCGCTGAGCAGGTAGGTGATGGTGGCGGCCAGTTCCTCGGACTGCGCCGGGGCAGGGATGGTCGTGTGCATGATCGGTCCGATCACCGACATGGCGTACTCCGACCCGATCGGGGCCTCGATGTTCGTCAGCACGGCACCCGGGGCGACCGCGTTGCACCGAATTCCCTTGCCCTTGTAGAAGACGGCCACGCTCTTGGTGAACCCGTTCACGGCGTGCTTCGACGAGGCGTAGGCCACGCCGGAGGCCGATCCGCGCAGGCTCGCCTCGGACGACACGTTGACGATCGCCCCCGAACCGGCCTCGATCATCAGGGGCAGGACGGCGCGGGTCAGCCGCATGACGGCGTTGACGTTGACGTCGAACACCCTCTGCCAGGTGGCGTCGTCGACCTCGGCCGGGGGCAGGAAGGAGTCCATGATGCCGGCCACGTTCGCCAGGGCGTCCACCGTGCCGCCGGCCGCGGCGACGATCGCTTGCACACCGACCTCGTCGACGATGTCGCCGGCCACGGGCACCAGGGCGAGCTCGGGGAAGGCGGCGACGAGCTCGTCCAGCCGAGGCGCGGAGATGTCGGCGGCGATCACCCGCGCCCCCTCGTGAGCCAGGCGGACGGCGGTGGCGCGGCCGATGCCGGACCCGGCGCCGGTCACGATCGCCGTCCTGCCCGTGAAACGGCCAGGGGTGAACTGAACAGCGGACATGCTGACCTACCTCCACAGGGACGTTGCCATTTATGGCACTCAGTGACAAAAATATTCCGACATGACCTCCGATGACAAGCCGCCTCGAGGGCGTGGCCGTCCGCCGGCCATGTCGGCAGAGGACATCGCCCGCCAGGCGCTGACGATGTTCGCCGACCGGGGCTACGCGGAGACGTCGATGGAGGACATCGCCGCGGCCGCCGGGGTCAGCCGCCGCACCCTCTTCCGCTACTTCGACAGCAAGGCGGCGGTCATCTGGCAGGGTCTCGAACCCTCGACCCGGGCCGTGGTCGCCGGCCTGGCGGCCGCGCCGCCGGACCGGCACTGGCGGGCCGCGGTGGTGGACGCCCTGCTCGCCTCGCTCACCTTCCCGTACGGTGATCTGGAGCTGGCTGGTCAGCGGTTGCGCCTGATCGCCCAGGAGCCGACCCTGCGGTCCCACCTCGATCTCACCGCTCGACCCGTGCTCGACGCGCTGGCCGCGTTCATCGCCGCCCGAACGGGCGCCGAGCCGGGGGAGCTCGAGCCGGCGGCGGCGTCCGCCGCGGTGTGGATGGCTGCCCTGACGGGGCTGGAGTGGTGGGCCACCCAGGAGGGCGGTGCCTCTCCTGGCGAGTGCGTGCGTCGTGCGCTGCGCGTGGTGGGTTTCGGCGAGCAGTGACGAGGCGACGGCCGGCGACTCAAGGAAAGGCGCCCGGGTGCCGACCCTCACACCATGGCATCCGGCAGCCCGGCCGGGCGGATGGTGGGCCTCTGGCTCCACCTCAGACGCGACGGGCGGCGGATCGACAGCGCCGATGTCCATAACCAGCTCGAACTGTGCCGCTACATGTGGTGGTTGCGGCACGTCGCCCTGACCGCGGCACTCGTCGTCGCCGGCCTGGACGGGGAGTACGAGCGGGCGGACCGGCTGGCCGCGGTGATGCTCGCCGTCCAGTTGATCGGTCACGCCTGCTCGCGGGTCTGGCCGCCCCGAGCGGGGCTGGTGGCGGTCGCGGACTCGGCCTGCCTGCTGGTCCTGGCGGGTGTCGGGATGGCGCCGTTCCTGGTGCTCGTCCTCGCCGTGGCGGTGCTGGGTTCCGCGGCCACCTTCCGGCCCGTGCCGGCTGCCTGTTCCCTGGCCGTGGTGCTGGTCACCGTGGCGGTGACCTATCGGCTCCAGGCGCAGGACGCCGCCCAACTGACCGTCGGCCAGGTCCTCGTGGCCTTCACCCTGTTGGCCGGCATCTTCATGACCCGCACCATCCGGCTGAACATCGCCGCCCGCGCCTCGGCGGAGCAGGAGCGGATGGTCACCGAACGGATCGACGCCATCGTGTGGGAGGAGCTGCCCGGTGGCGGGATCAAGGCCTCCGCAGGTGCCGAGCGGGTACTGGGCTATCCGGTGGCCCAGTGGGCCGAACCGGGGTTCTGGCGCTCTGTGGTGCACATCGACGATCTGGACGTCGCCTCGCGGCTGCACGCGGTCGACGGTTCGGCGACCTTCCGGGTCTGGCACAGCGACGGCAGCCTGCGCTGGGTGGAGAACCGCACCACCGCCGTCCGGGATCGCAAGGGACGCCAGGTCTTCGGGGTGGGCGTGCTGATCGACCGGACCCAGCAGATCGAGAGCGAGAAGGAGGCGGCCTGGCTGCTGCACGCGCAGGCCCGCCAGGACGACCTCACCGCGCTGCCCAATCGGCGTGCCTTCATCGAGACGATCGAGCGCCGGTTGACCTCTGCGCCGTCCGAGCCGGCCGCCCTGCTCTTCCTCGACCTGGACCACTTCAAGGAGATCAACGATTCCCTCGGCCACCCGATCGGGGATGCTCTGCTGTGCAGCCTGGCCGAACGGATCGTGGAGGCCGCCGGAGACAGCCCCGTGGCCCGGCTCGGCGGCGACGAGTTCGGGGTGCTGCTGCCAGGCTCCTCGGCCGAGGAGGCCGAACTGATCGGGGAGCAGATCGCCGAAGTGATCAAGATGCCGCTGCTGGTTCGGGACGTGCGCCTGCGGGTGCGGACCAGCGTGGGGATCGCCGTCTACCCGGACGACGCGGCGGACGCCGCCGAGCTGGTCCGCCGGGCCGATATCGCGATGTACCAGGCCAAGGGCCAGGAGTGTGAGACCAAGCGCTACGACCGCTCCTCGGACTCCTTCGATGCCGAGCGGGTACGGCTGGTCGCCGACCTGGACGGTGCCATCGTCGCCGGGCAGCTGACCCTGCACCACCAGCCCCTGCTGGACCTCGTCACCGGTGCCGTGGTGGGCAGCGAGGCCCTGGTGCGCTGGAACCACCCCGAACTGGGCAGGGTGCCTCCGGACCGGTTCATCGAACTCGCCGAGGTGTCCGGGCAGATCAAGCAGGTCACCCGGTGGGTGATCCGGACCGCCCTGGGTGAGCTCGCCGGGCTCGGTCCGGCCGGGCGCGCGTTGGAGGCCTCGGTCAACCTGTCGGTGCGCAACCTGCATGAGAGCGATCTGGTCGATTGGCTGGAGTCCACCCTGGCCGAGACCGGGATCGACGGCAGCCGGCTGGTGGTGGAGATCACCGAGAGCACGATCATGGAGGACCATGAGTCTGCGGTGACCATGATCGGCCGGTTGCGTGATCTGGGCGTCCGCACCTGGATCGACGACTTCGGCACCGGCCACTCCTCCCTGGCCCGCCTGCGCCACCTTCCCGTCGATGCGGTGAAGATCGACCGCGCCTTCGTCGGTGAGGCGGATCGATCCGGCGTGGACCGGGACGTGCTGCGCGGCATGATCGATCTGGTGCACTCCCTCGGCCTGCAGACGGTGGCGGAGGGGGTCGAGCGAGATGCCGGGCTCACCGTGCTGCGCGACCTGGGCTGCGACCTGGCGCAGGGGTTCCACATCGCACGTCCGATGCCGATCGGCGAGCTGAGCGCCTGGCTGACCACCGCCGGACATCCGCTCGCCCGCGTGCCGGCGCCCCGGCGCACGGACAGGTCGGCCCGAGCCGGCTGAAGATCGACCAATCGGGCGGCCCGGGTCGAACCGCCGAGTCCCGGGCTCACCGGTTTGGGGGATATTGCCGATCCAGGGGTGAAAACCGGGCAGAACACCCTGGACAGCCCCGCCAGCGTAGCTACGATCCGTATCCATTACCTATCGCTGAGTATCAGCGGATCGATGGCCAGAGTAGCGGCGCGGGCGAGCAGGCCCGGGGGTGTGGGACTCCGTGTCGCGGACAGGACTCGACGATGACGCCCGCAATACCCTCCGCCCGTGCCGGCAAGGGCGCTAGGACAACGATGTCCGTGCGTTCTGCGGTCGACCTCAGCATCACCGTGCTGCCGCTTGCCGACCCTCCGGCCCTCGTGGCCGCGCCCGTACCGGCGCCAGCGCCGGCGCCTCCGCCGGCCTCCGCCGGGTACCTGCTGCCCAATCTGCTGATCGCGGGGGTGACCCATGCCGGGGCCAGCGGTCTGTCCCGGGCCCTGGCGCGGCACCCCGAGGTGAAGCTTCCGGTGGTCAAGCGGGTCGACCACTACAGCCCGTTGCGGTTCGATCAGCCGGTACAGGCGACCCTGGCCGACTACGACCGGCGGTTCGCCACCTGGACCGGTCAGGCCTACCGACTGGAGCGGTCACCGGTCTACTTCGACGGGGGCCAGACGCTGGTCGACTCCGTCGCCGCCGACCTGCCCGGCCTGCGCGTGCTGATGCTGCTGCGTGACCCGGTGGAGCGGCTCTGGGCGAGTTACCGGGACAAGCTGGAGCGGGGCCGCCTGCCGCAGGCGATGTCCTACGAGACCTATGTCGAGCGCAGCCTGGCCCTGCGGGCCAACGATGCCGACCGGTTCGAGGGCAACCGCTACTTCCGGGCCCTCTCGGCGGGCATGTACGCCGACCACCTCCCGCGGTGGCTGGAGGCCTTCGGCTCCCGCGCCCGGGTGGTCTTCGCCGAGGACTTCGAGCGGACGCCCCGGCCCACCCTGGACGCGCTGTTCGGCTGGCTGGAGCTGGATCCCTCGGTGACCCTGTCCGCCCAGCGGGCGGCCGGCCGTGGTGCCGAGGCCCACGAACCGGCCTGGCTGCAGAGCTTCGGGTCGGACGGCGGGTCGCGCCGGCACTGGCCGTCGCTCGCCCACCCAGGTGAGGCGCTGCGCCGTCCGGCCGAGCTCGGCTTCGATCTGGTGCGCCGGGTGACCCGCTCCCGGGTGCCCCGGCAGTCGGACCGGGTCCGGGCACGATTGGAGCACCTGTACGCCCCGGCCAACGCGCGGCTCGCGCAGGTCTTGCGCGACCAGGGCTACCGCGACCTGCCGGCCTGGCTCGGCGCCGCCTGAGCGCAGGTACGGTTGCGCTGTGCCTGTCGACTTTCCGGTCCGCCTGCGTGAGCTCCGCCAGACCCTCTCCTCGATCCTGGAGGTCAGCGATCTGGCGGGAATGCGCACCCGCATCGCCGAGCTGTCCGCCGCCGCCTCCGCACCCGACCTGTGGGACGACCCCGAGCGCGGCCAGGCGGTGACCAGCTCGCTGTCCCACCTGCAGGCCGAGCTCGACCGGATGACCCGGATGACCAGCCGGCTGGACGACCTGGAGGTGCTGGTCGAGCTCGCCGAGGGCGAGGACGACGCGGACACCCTCGCCGAGGCCGAGGTCGAACTGGCCGAGGTGACCAAGGCCCTCGGCGAGCTCGAGGTCCGCACCCTGCTGTCGGGGGAGTACGACGAGCGCGAGGCGCTGGTCACCATCCGCTCCGGGGCCGGCGGGGTGGACGCCGCCGACTGGGCCGAGATGCTGATGCGGATGTACATCCGCTGGGCGGAGCAGCACGACTACGCCGTCGAGGTCTACGACACCTCCTACGCCGAGGAGGCCGGCATCAAGAGCGCGACGTTCGCGGTCGCACGCGCCCTACGCCTACGGCACCCTGTCGGTCGAGCAGGGCACCCACCGACTGGTGCGGATCAGCCCGTTCGACAACCAGGGCCGGCGCCAGACCTCGTTCGCCGAGGTCGAGGTGCTGCCGGTGGTGGAGACGACCGACCACATCGAGATCCCCGAGGGCGACATCCGCGTCGACGTCTACCGCTCCTGCGGGCCCGGCGGGCAGTCGGTCAACACCACCGACTCGGCGGTGCGACTCACCCACATCCCGACCGGTATCGTCGTGACCTGCCAGAACGAGAAGTCGCAGCTGCAGAACAAGGTGTCGGCGATGCGGGTGCTGCAGGCCAAGCTGCTGGAGCGCAAGCGCGTCAGAAGAGCGCGCCGAGATGGACGCGCTCAAGGGCGACGGCGGTCAGCTCTGGGGCAACCAGATGCGCTCCTACGTGCTGCACCCCTACCAGATGGTCAAGGATCTGCGCACCGAGTACGAGGTCGGCAACCCGAGCGCGGTCCTCGACGGCGACATCGACGGGTTCCTCGAGGCCGGAATCCGGTGGCGCCGAACGAGTGAGGGAGCCTGATGCGCAGCGAGATCTTCAATGCCGCCAATGCCGAGGTCACCTCGGGCGAGCGGTGGATCCGGCAGAGCGACCGGATGGTCAAGGTCACCCTCGGCGCGGACGCGCTGGCGGTGAAGGGGGCCATGGTCGCCTACCAGGGCCAGGTCACCTTCCAGCACGAGGGCTCCGGCAGCGTGGGCAAGTTCCTGCGCCGCGCGCTGACCAGTGAGGACACCCCGCTGATGCGGGTGGCCGGGCAGGGTGAGGTGTTCTTCGCCCGCCGCGCCCAGCACGTCTTCTTCATCATGCTCGAGGGCGACGGGATCAGCATCAACGGCACCAGCCTGCTGGCCTTCGACGCCACCCTGAGCTGGGACGTGCACCGGGTGCAGGGCGCCGGGATGATGGCCGGCGGCATGTTCAACACCCTGATCCAGGGCCAGGGCGTGGTGGCGATCACCTCCGACGGCCCGCCGATGATCCTCGACTGCTCGCGCCAGCCCACCTACGTGGACGTCGACGCCGCAGTCGCCTGGTCGGCCGGCCTGCAGCCTCAGGTGGTGAACAGCATGAACATGCGTTCGATGCTGCGCGGCGGGTCCGGCGAGGCCTTCCAGTACGCCTTCCACGGCCAGGGCTTCGTCGTGGTGCAGCCCAGCGAGGGGCAGCCGATGCCGGCCCAGCCCTCCGGTGGCGGGGGGCTGGGCGGCCTGCTCGGCGGCTGAGCCACCGGGCTCAGACGTGCAGCCCGGCGTCGGCGAGCAGATCGCTCACCAGGCGGTCGACGTCGCACAGCTCGGGTGGCAGGCCCCGGCCGAGGAACCACCGCGCCACGTTCGTCACGTCCCGGGACAGGAACTCGGCGCCCTGCGGATTGGCCACCACGTCCACGATCTGGGGCAGGTCGATCAGCACCAGCCGGCCGCGCTGGACCAGCACGTTGTACGGCGAGAGGTCGCCGTGCGCCAGCCCGTTCATGGCCAGCGTGCCGAGGGCGCCGAGCATCTGGTGCCACAGCGCGACCAGCTGCTTGCCGTCCGCCCGCACCTGCGCGAGCCGCGGTGAGGCCGAGCCGTCGTCCTCGCCGATGAACTCCAGCATCAGCTCCCGCCCGCGCACCTGCACCGGATAGGGGACCAGGGGGCGGTGCTCGGTGTCCCGGGTCAGCTGCCACAGCCGGGCCAGAGCCGCGAACTCGGCCATCGCCCACTGCCCGGCGATCAGGTCACGGCCGAAATCGGTGCGTCGTGCCATCGCCCGGGTCTCCCGGGATCGGCGCACGCGACGGCCCTCGAGATAGCCGGCGTCGCGATGGAACAGGCGGTGCTCGGCGCTGCGATAGCGCTTGGCGGCCATCACCACCGTTCGGCCGGCCGTCTCGTCGGTGCGCTCGACCAGGTGGACGTCGGCCTCCTTGCCCGTCTTGAGCACGCCGAGCTCGGTGTCCACCGCGCCCAGAGCGGTGATCACCCACTCTGGCAACGGGTCCGGGCCGTGCATGGCGTCGCCCCAGGTGGAGTAGTCCGGTTCCACGAAGGGCTCTGCACTGTCAAGCTCGGCCGGGGCGGGGCGGACCGGGGAGATCCGCCTCAACGGGAGGGCGTCGTCCTCGTCATCGAAGCGGGGGCGCCGGCGTCTCGCGGCGCCGTACGGATCGGGCTGTTCCAACTCTGGCTCCAGAATGGGGGTGTCGGGCAGGTGCGGGCAGGAGGAACTCCGTGACGCTCATCTGGTCCTCCTTCCCGGCCCCAGCCGGAGCCGACATGCGTGCGGATACACCGACTGCCCAGCCTGCTGGGTCGGGGCAGCTCAGGCAACGGGTTTTCCGCCGGACAGCGCGCGGCGTGTTCGGGCCGGGCCGTCGGGCGTGCTTAGACTCGAGGGCATCGCTGTGCCCTGCCGCAGCGACGAGCTTCCGCCCAGCAGCCCCCGACCCGCCGAGGACGTCCGACCAGTGATCCGTTTCGAACATGTCACCAAGATCTACGACGGGTCGCGGCCCGGGTCGCGGGTGGCACGTGGCGGAGCCAGAGGTCCGAGTTCCGTCGATGCCAAACCCCGGGCGGCGCTGGACGACGTCAACCTCGAGGTGGCCAAGGGCGAGTTCGTCTTCCTGGTCGGATCGTCCGGGTCGGGCAAGTCGACCTTCCTGCGCCTGGTGCTGCGCGAGGAGCGCGCGACCAAGGGTCTGGTGCACGTGGCCGGCAAGGACGTCGCGCGGCTGGCCAGTTGGAAGGTGCCGGCGCTGCGCCGCCAGATCGGTGTGGTGTTCCAGGACTTCCGGCTGCTGCCGAACAAGACGGTGTTCGAGAACGTCGCGTTCGCGCTGCAGGTGATCGGCAAGCCGCGGCACGCGATCGCGCACACCGTTCCGGAGGTGCTCGAGCTGGTCGGCCTCGGCGGCAAGGAGCAGCGCTTCCCGCACGAGCTGTCCGGTGGCGAGCAGCAGCGGGTCGCGATCGCCCGGGCCTTCGTGAACCGGCCGGCGATCCTGCTCGCCGACGAGCCCACCGGCAACCTCGACCCGACCACGAGCGTGGGCATCATGCGGCTGCTCGACCGGATCAACCGGACCGGCACCACGATCGTCATGGCCACCCACGACGACGAGATCGTCGACCAGATGCGCAAACGGGTCATGCGAGTTGGAGGACGGGAAACTGGTGCGCGACCAGGACCGCGGCGTCTACGGGTACACCCGATGAGGTTCCAGTTCATCCTCAGCGAGATCGGCATCGGGCTGCGCCGCAACATCACCATGACCGTCTCCCTGATCCTCGTCACCGCGGTCTCGCTGCTGCTGCTCGGGGTCGGCGTGCTGACCCAGAAGCAGGTCGGCCTGATGAAGGGCTACTGGGACGACCGGGTGCAGGTCTCGATCTTCCTGTGCCCGAAGGACTCGGAGAAGGCCACCTGCGCGAACGGTGAGGTGACCCAGGCCCAGCGGCGACCAGATCCGCACGGACCTCGCCTCCGCCCAGCTGGCGCCCTACATCGACCAGGTCTTCTACGAGTCCAAGCAGGAGGCCTACCAGCGGTTCACCGAGGAGTACAAGGACAGCGTGCTCTCGCAGAACCTCACCGCGGACCAGATGCCCGAGTCCTTCCGGGTGAAGCTGAAGAACCCGCAGGAGTACGCGGTGGTCTCGCAGATGTTCCGGGACCGCCCGGGGGTGGACGCGGTCGAGGACCAGAACCGGGTGCTGGACAAGTTGTTCGCGCTGCTCGGCGGCCTCAAGTGGTCGGCCTGGGCGCTGGCGGCCATCACCTTGCTGTCCAGCGTGCTGCTGGTGGCCACCACGATCCGGCTGACCGCGTTCACCCGGCGCCGGGAGACCGCGATCATGCGCCTGGTCGGGGCCTCGAACCTGGTCATCCAGCTGCCCTTCGTCCTGGAGAGCCTGATCGCGGCCATGGCGGGGGCGCTGATCGCCTCGCTGATCCTTGTCCTGTTCACCCAGCTGGCGATCCAGGGCTGGCTCGCGGACCAGCTCACCGTGATCAATGACTGGGTGAGTTGGCGCGATGCCCTGGTCGTCGCTCCGTGGATCTTTGTGATCGGCATGCTCATCGCTGGCGTGTCGTCCTTCCTCTCCCTGCGCCGGTACCTCAAGGTGTAGGTGTCTCGACCTCCAGTCGAGGTTGAGGCTTGCCGTGGTGTGACGGCAGGGGAGGGACATGGACATGCGGCGTTCGACGCACTCTGCGCGAGGGCACCGCCTGCTGTCTGTCCTGACCGCAGCGGGCCTGCTCCTGGGGACTCCCGCGCTCGTGCTGCAGCAGATGCTGCCGAGCGCCAGCGCCGACTCGGTGAACGACCGGAAGAAGGACCTCGACCAGCAGATCGCGGAGTTGCGGGAGAGCCTGGAGGGGGCCAACGCGGACTTCGTCGAGGCCGCCGTGGCGCTCAAGCAGGCCGAAGGACGACTGGTCGTGGCCCGATCCACCCTGGCCACCGCGCAGCAGCAACTGGCCGACGCCACGGCCCTGGACGTGAAGCTGAGCGGGCAGCTCGACTTCGCCGAGGCGGAGGAGAAGAAGGCCGAGCGTGATCTCGCCGCCCAGGGTGCCGCCGAGCAGGACACCCGCCGGGTGCTCGGCCAGATCGCCCGGCAGACCTACACCGGCAGCGAGGTCACCGCGCTGTCGATCGTGCTCCAGTCCGAGAGCCCGGAACAGCTCACCGCGAGGCTCTCCTACGCCGGTGCGGCACTGCGCGCGCAGAACGGAGCCATCGACCGGCTCAGCGTGCAGCAGGCGGAGATGCGGGCCCGCAGCACCCGGTTGGCCGCCGTCCGGGCCCAGATCGCGGAGCTCAAGCGTCAGTCGGCGATCGTCGTCGCCCAGCGCGCAGCCGCGCAGCGCGCCGCGGCGACCGCCGAGGCCGAGGTGACCGGGCTGGTCGGCCAGCAGCAGGTCGCGGTGACCACCATCAAGGGCAAGATCGAGACCGAGAAGCAGCGTCTCGACGCGCTCAGCGCCGAGCAGGCGAAGCTGAAGGCGATCCTGGCGGCGCGGGCCAGAGCGGCGGCCGAGGCCGCGCGGCGCAAGGCCCGGCAGCAGGGCCGCAACGCCGCGCCCCCGGCGTCCTCCGGGGGGTTCCTCGCCTACCCGGTGTCGGCGCCGGTCAGCTCGGGCTTCGGCATGCGGTATCACCCGATCCTGCACATCTCGCGGCTGCACACCGGCACGGACTTCGCCGCCCCCTGTGGAATCCCCGTCTACGCGTCGGCCGACGGCGAGGTGATCTCGGCGGGCTGGGCCGGTGGGTACGGCAACCGGGTGGTGATCGACCACGGCTACGTCCGCGGAGTCGGGCTGGCGACCACCTACAACCACCTGTCCCGGATCTCCCGGCACGGCGGGTCGGTCTCGCAGGGGCAGCTGATCGGCTACTCCGGGACGACGGGGCTCTCCACCGGGTGCCACCTGCACTTCGAGACCCTCGCCAACGGTGAGTACGTCAATCCGATGCGCTGGCTCTAGCTGCCTACACTGGCCCGATGGCCAAGGATCCCTCGCGCACCGTCGTCGCCTCCAACCGCAAGGCCCGTCACGACTATGCGATCGAGTCCACGATCGAGGCCGGGCTGGTGCTGACCGGCACCGAGGTCAAGGCGCTGCGCGCCGGCCGGGCCTCGTTGACCGACGGGTTCGTCACCATCCATGCCGGTGAGGCCTATCTCGAGAACGTGCACATCCCCGAGTACTCCCAGGGCACCTGGAACAACCATGCCCCGCGGCGGCGGCGCAAACTGCTGATGCACCGGCACGAGATCGACAAGCTGGCCTCGACCCTGGCCGAGAAGGGGCAGGCGCTGATCCCGCTCCAGCTGTACTTCTCCGACGGGCGGGCCAAGGTCGAGCTCGGGGTCGGCAAGGGCAAGCGGGAGTACGACAAGCGGCACTCGCTCAAGGAGCGCCAGGACCGGCGGGAGACCGACCGCGCGGTGCAGGCCCACAAACACCGCTGAGGCGTGCTCAGATCGGGGCCGGGCGGCCGAACAGCCAGCCCTGGGCGCGGTCACATCCCATGGTGCGCAACAGATCTGCCTGCTCCTGCGTCTCCACGCCCTCGGCGGTGACCGCCATCCCGTGGGCATGGGCCAGGGAGACGATGGCCGACACCACGGCGTCGGGGCGTTTGCCGGTGCCCAGCCGGGAGACGAACGAACGATCGATCTTCAGGAAGTCCAGGTCGAAGTTGTCCAGGTAGGCCAGCGCGGAGTACCCGGTGCCGAAGTCGTCGATGCCCACCTGGAACCCGAGGCTCTGCAGCACCCGCAGCTCATCGGCGCGATGGCCCGAGCTGTCGAGCAGACTGGTCTCGGTGACCTCGATCAGGAGCCGTGACGGGTCCACGTCGTGCCGGCGCAGCGCGCTGAGCAGCCGGGTGCGGTACTCGGGGTGGTCGAGGGTGCGCGGCGAGACGTTGACCGCGATCCGCGGCGCCGGGCTGCCCCCGGGGCTGCCCAGGGCGGCGACGGCCAGTTCGGTGATCCGGCAGTCGATCTCCACCACCAGGCCGGTGTCCTCGGCGATCTCGATGAAGTCCGCCGGCATCATCAGGCCCAGGCTCGGGTGCTCCATCCGGGCCAGGGCCTCGGCGCTGACGACGGCACCCGTGGCCAGGTCGACCACCGGCTGCAGGTGGATCCGCACTCCGTCGTGGCCCAGCGCCGTCCGCAGCCGTCGTTCGCGTTCGATGCGCGAGTCGGCCCGAGAGCGCAACGCGTCGTCGAACTGGGCGACCGCGTTGCGGCCGTTGTCCTTGGCCTCGTACAGCGCCAGGTCCGCCTCGCGGTAGAGGTCCTCCATCCGGTGCGAGGGATCGTCGCACCAGGTCACCCCGAAGCTCGCCGTGTTGGTGAGCGAGGAGGTGCCGGGCAGGGTGTACGGGCGGCACAGGCGCAGGCGCACCATGTCGGCCTGGTCGGCCAGTGCCTGTGGTGAGGGGCAGGGGTGGATCAGGACGGCGAACTCGTCGCCGCCGAGGCGGGCCACCGTGGCGCTGTGCGGCACGGCGCCACGCACCCGGCGGGCCACCTCGACCAGCAGGGCATCCCCGGCGACGTGACCGAGGGAGTCGTTCACGGTCTTGAACCGGTCCAGGTCGAGCAGGATCATGCCCAGCCCACGGTCGGGACCGACATCACGCAGCGAGGTCTGGGTCTTGATCTCCAGGGCCATCCGGTTGTCCAGGCCGGTCACCGCATCGGTCAGGGCGAGGCGCTGCAGTTCGGCCTCGGTCATCCGCAGCGCCGTGATGTCGATGACGTGCAGCAGCACCCGGGTCGCCGTCTCGTCGCGCTTTCCGGCCGAGGCCGCGTGCACCCAGACGTGACGCAGGGTGCCGTCGGAGCGGATCACCCGCACCTCGTCCGCCTGCACGCCGGATCCGGGGTCCAGGCTGCGCATCAGCGCGGTCCACAGCCGGTAGCGGTCCTCGGGGTGCACGAATTCTGCGCCAGTACGACCGACGAGCTCGGGCGAATCCAGCCCGACGAGGGTGGCCATGGCCCGGTTGATCCTGACCACGTTCACCCGTGGTGGATGCTCGTGCCGGTCGGCGACGCTCTCGGCGGTGACCGGGGGGTCGGCGGGGCCGGGGGAGACGAGTTCGAGCATGGCCATTCCGTGGGGGGCCTCGTCGAAGGCGAGCCGGAACTCCTCCCGGTTGGCGCGCAGCGCAGCCAGGGTCTGTTCCTGCTCGGTGACGTCCATGGTGGCGCCGATCACCGCGCTCGGGGTGCCGTCCTCGTCCCGGACCACTTCGCACCAGGCCTTCAGGTAGCGCAGGGCGCCGTCCGGAGGCATGGCCCGGAACACCAGGTGCCAGCCCTCACCGGCGTCGATCGCGGCCAGATCGGTGTCGCCGAGCTCCTCCCGGTCGTCGGGGTGCAGCATCTGCTGCCACTGGGCGATCGTCGGCTGCCGTCCGGGGCTCAGCCCGAGCAGCGCGAACATCTCGTCCGACCAGGTGAGTTGACCGGTGCGCAGATCCCAGAACCACAGGGCCAGCCCGGTGAGTCGCTGGGCGGCGTCCAGAAGGAGACTGGCATTGAACGATCCGTTGTCGTCGACCAGGTCGGTGATCGCCGCGAAGACGTCGCCGAGGTCCCTGGGCGCTTCCCCGGGCATGTGGCCGAGGCGTGGTGCCGGGACGAACGCGCCCGAGCTCCGCAGCGGGCGCTGCGTGCAGGTCCGCTCCTCGGGGGTTCCAGTGCTCACCGTGTGACTGTCGACCAGCAATCGTGCCGTCTCGATCACCCGATCGGGCTACTTTCCCGGCGCCGGCGCCGGCGGGCCGGCGGCGGCAACCGGACGCCATCGGTCCCGGTCCGGACACACCGTGCAGCGGGAGCGTGGAGGCATGACCCGCCGTCCTCGGGCAGCCTCGGCCGCCCTGGCGATTCTCGCCCTCCTCGCCGGAGGGTTCTCGGGCGAGGCGATCCCTGCGGCTGCCGAGGCCGCGATGCCGACCACCCATTGCGTGGGGATCCGGTCGAGCGCCGCGGAGCAGCTCGCCCGGACCCTGGAGGCCAGGGTCACGCCTGCAGTGACCTCCACGGCGGCCCGAGTGTCCGTGTCGGTGCACGACTGGCGAACGGGGATCACCTGTACCTGGTGGCCCACCCGCGGGTTCGACTCGGCGAGCGTGATCAAGGTCGGCGTCGTCGCCACGCTGGTCTGGCAGCGTCAGGCGCAGGGCCGCAGCCTGACCGCCACCGAGCGCGCCCTCGCCCGCGGCGCCATCGTGACCAGCGACAACGACGCCACCTCGAGGCTGTGGTCGATCATCGGCCGGGGGCCCGGGCTGGCCCGGTTTCTCTCCGCGGCGGGCATGACCACGACCCGGGTCTCGCCAACGGGCGCTTGGGGGCTGACCCAGATCCGCGCCGCCGACCAGGTCCGGCTCCTGCGCCAGCTCAGCGACGGGCCGCTGCTCGGGTCCGCTCAACGCGGCTACGTCCTGGGGCTCATGCAGGCCGTCATCTCGAGCCAGCGCTGGGGGGCGACGGCCGGGGCTCCTGCGGGGGCCACCATCGCGGTCAAGAACGGGTGGCTGCCCCGGCGCACGGCCGGGTGGCGGATCAACAGCATCGCGGACATCCGCACACCGACGAGGCACTACGCGGTGGTGGTCCTGTCCGACCGCAACCCGAGCATGGCCACCGGGATCCGGCGGATCGAGGCCATCGCCCGGGCGGCGAACCACGCTCTGGCCGCGTGACCCGCCGTCCGGGGGAACAGAGGTGCCGCGGACGGCGTTGCGCTTGTAGGCTGGGATCTCCAGCTGATCGCAGGACCAGGGGGTGACAGGCTTCGACGTCGTTCGACGACCCAGGAGAAGCGGGCCGAGAAGGTGACGTGATCTCGTAAACCTCGTCGCAAATCAATAACTGCCAACAAGTCGCAGTCCGCGTTCGCCCTCGCTGCCTAAGCGAGTGTGACGCCGTCAGCCCGAGGATGCCTTCGCCCCGGGATCTGGCGTCGCTAGAAGGCCACTGGCTGAAAGCCCGGTCACGGAGCTGATGCGACACAAACAGTGACTGAGCCCGGCTCGGCGACCTGCCTGTGGGATCGCCGGGGCTGAGAAATGCCACAGCAGGCTGCGCCCGGAGAAGTACTGGCTCACCGCCGGCGGACGCGGGTTCGATTCCCGCCACCTCCACGAGAAGCCCGACCCACGAGGGGCCACCGACACCGTCGGTGGCCCCTCGTTCGTGGCGGACGGGTGCACCAGGCCCCGAGCCTTCCGCGAGTGGTCGATTTCGCACCGTTTCCGCGAGATGAACGGGGCAGAATCGACCACTCGCGTGCGTGTGGACACCGGTCTGCATCTCGCTCTGGCTCCTGACAGCGCTGCCGGTGGCTGCGGTGTTCGTGCTGCGTCAGGCGCTGACCAAGCCGGGCGTGCGCCGGATGGCTGCCACCGCCTGGGACGTCGCCACGTTCTGGCCGCGGTCGTTCCATCCGCTCGCGCCGCCGTCCTACGCCGAGCGGGCGGTGCCCGAGTTGCAGGGTCGTCTGGAACGGCTGTTCGCCGGCGACGGCGAGGACGCCCGGGGTGCCGTCCTGCTCCTCGGTCACAGCCAAGGGTCGATCCTCACCACCGCCGCCCTGGCCGGGTACCTCAGCCGTACACCAGAGGTCGGCGAGGTGGCGATCGGGCACCGGCTCGCCCTGATCACCTACGGGTGCCCGCTGACCCGGCTCTACGCGCGCAACTTCCCTGCCTACATCGACGATGCGCTCATCGCGGACCTGCGCCGACTGCTCGCGGACGACGACCCGACCGGGGAGCCCGGCGCGCCGCCCGATCCGGGATGGCGCAACTTCTGGCGCGACACCGACCCGATCGGAGGGCTGCCGCTCGACCTCGGTGCGGTCGACGGCTCGCCGCACGAGCTCTACCTGCCCGACCCTCCGGCGCCCTGGTACCCGCGCGGGGACGCACGGCCACCCGTGCGCGGGCACGCCGAGTCGGGCTATCGCATGCAGGGACCCTTCGTCGAGCATGTGCACACCGAGCTGGACCGCCTCGGACGGCACCTTTCCACCGCGCACCGAACCCTCACCCCACCGCCGCGAGACCCCGCTGACCCAGCAGGGTGAGGGCGTCGGCGCCGGCGGCCCTTCCCGCCGGGTCGCCGGCCTGGGTCGGCGCGGCGTCCTGAGTCAGGATCACCTGGGGGCCACCGATGCTCGGAGCCCCCAGGTCGTCGGGTGTCGGACCGCGATCAGGGTGGCGGGCCGAGCAGCGCGGGGTGACAGTGGGAGGGTGCCTGTCGGCGACGGGATGCGACGCGAGCGAGGAGCGGGACTCCTCGTCCTCGGGTGTGCCGCCGGGCTGCTGGGCTGCTCGACGGTCGACGGGCGGCCCGGCGACGGCGCCGGAGACGGACGTCGTCACCACCGTCGACGTCTCAGCCCGGATCGATCGCGGGCTCGCCGATCAGGTGAGGCTGGGCCCGGAGATCGGCGTCGACTACGCGGGACTGCGGGCCGTCGTCGTGATGGTGGACGGCGCGATGGTGTTCGAGCGCTACTCCGCGACGTCACCCGACGGACGCCCACGACGTCCGTCGGTGACGACGAGCGTGATGTCGACCTTGGTCGGGATCGCTGTGGCGGAGGGCAGGCTCGACCTGGACGACGGCTCGCGACCCTTCTGCCGCGCTACGCCTCGGCGATGTCACCACAGATCGCTCGGGTGACGTTGCGGCAGATCCTCACCATGAGCTGCAGGGTTCAGCGAGCGTCTGCATCGGGTCCGCTCGGACTTCGAAACCTCGCCCGACTGGATTCGGCGACATCCTGACCTCGGCCGACAGGCCGGCGGGCAGCCGCTTCCTCTACTCCGACGACGGCGCTCACCTGATCTCGGCGATCCTGCAGCAGGCGACGGGTGAGCCCGTGCTGCACGTACGCCCGCTCCCGCCTGTTCGACCCCCTGGACATCCGCACCGAGCCGGCGCACACCACCGTGTTCGCCCCAGATCGGCTCGCCGTCCACCGCACCGCCGGGTTCGCCTGGCCGGTGGATCCTCAGGGCCATGCGGTCGGCCACCGGTGGCTCAGGCTGCGCCCGACGGGACCTGGCGAAGATCGGGCAGCTGTACCTCGACCAGGGCTGGTGGCAGGGTCGCCGGCTCGTGCCCGACGGGTGGATCCGACAGGCCACCAGCAACCAGAGCAGCCTGTCGGTCACCGGGCCAGGACCGGTCGGCGGGTACGGCTTCGGCTGGTGGATCCGTTCGGCCGGAAGCGATCCTGCCTTCGCCGCCCTGGGCTTCGGAGGCCAGATGATCGCGGTGGTGCCCGCCCTGCGACTCGTCGTGGTCACCGCCGTGGACGTGGACTACGACGACGCCGCCGACCACGGCGTCGACGTCGACGCTGGTGGCCTCGCTCGCCGAATCGGTGATCGCGCCCGCGCTGCGCGGGTGATCCTGATCCGCCGACGGCATCGACCTCGGTGGTCGCTTCGAGGTGGCGAGGCACGCGCGCAGCGAACCTCCCCGCCGGGCCGCACGGGATAGGCTCGTGGCATGGTTCGCAGGGGGGTGTTCGCCGCCGCCCTGGTGGTGCACCTGGTTGCGCTCTACACCCCGAAGACCGGCTCGCTGCCCTCGCCGGTGTTCGGCACCGACAAGCTGGTGCACATGGCCCTGTTCGCCCTGGTGCTCTACGCCGGGGCGTGGGCGGGTGTCGCCGTCCGCCCGATGGTGGTGGCGCTGCTGGCGAACGCCGTGATCAGCGAGCTCGCCCAGTACCTGTTCCTGGCCCGTCGCTCGGGCGACGTGTGGGACGCCGTCGCCGACGCGATCGGCGTCGGACTGGCCTACCTGGCGCTGCACCGCTGGCCCGTTCCGCCCCTCGCCTGTGCAAGAGGCCGCATGAGTGAGCCGGAGGCGCTCACCGGCCGGCTGCTGGTGGCCACGCCGCGCCTGGACGACCCCAACTTCCGCCGCACCGTGGTGCTGATGCTCGACCACAACGACGAGGGCGCGATGGGCATCGTGGTCAATCGGCCGCTCGAGGTCGACGTCGCCACCGTGCTGCCCGCCTGGCAGCCGTACCTGACCGCTCCCGGCCGCCTGTTCCAGGGCGGACCGGTCGGGCTGGACGGAGCCCTCGGCGTGGTCGCGGTGCCCGGGGACGACGACGAGCCGGTCGGCGTCCGCCGGATCCTGGGCTCGCTCGGCCTGGTCGACCTGGACACCCCGCCGCAGATCGTGGCCGGGGGAGTGGCCGGTCTGCGGATCTTCGCCGGGCACTCCGGCTGGGGCGCCGGGCAGCTCGAGGACGAGATCGCCGAGGGTGCCTGGTACGTGGTGGACGCCGAGGCCCGGGACGCGTTCAGCGACACCCCCAGCAGCCTGTGGGGCGCCGTCCTGCGTCGTCAGCGGGGCGAGCTCGCCTTCCTCTCCACCTATCCCGAGGACCCGGCCTGGAACTGACCTAGACTCGGCGTCCATGAGCACGATGCCTCCCGACCCCGCGCCGCTGTCGTCGCCACTGTCCTCGCCCGACGTGGGCGGGACGGCGCTGCTGGACCGTGAGCTGGTCGACCAGCCGGTCGAGCCCGGCGATCACGAGCGCTTCGCGCACTATGTGCGCAAGGAGAAGATCGTCGAGTCCGCGGTGACCGGCATCCCGGTGATCGCGCTGTGCGGCAAGGTCTGGGTGCCCGGGCGCGACCCGAAGAAGTTCCCGGTCTGCCCGGTGTGCAAGGAGGTCTTCGACGGCCTGCGCAAGCCCAACGACGGCGGCGACGGGTCCGGCTCGGGAGGGTCGGGCTCGGGAGGGTCGGGCGGCTCTGGCGACTGACCCGCCGGCCGGCTCCCTCTGGGCCGCGGGGTACCGCACCACCACGACGGCGATCGTCGCCGTCGTGCTCCTGGTGGCCTTCGAGGCCTATGCGGTGGTCACGGCGATGCCGGTCGCTGCGCAGGCTCTGGGCGGGGTGCGCGACTACGGGCTGGCCTTCTCCCTGTTCATGACCACGTCGTTGCTGGGCATCGTGCTGGCCGGCGGGTGGAACGACCGGCACGGGCCGGCTGGGCCGATGCTGCTCGGTCTGGTCACGTTCGCCGTCGGCCTCCTCGTGTGCGGTTCGGCCGGGAGCTTCGCCGTCCTCCTCGCCGGCCGGGCGATCTCCGGGCTGGGTGCCGGGCTGGAGATGGTCTCGCTGTACGTGCTGGTGGCCGGCGCCTATCCCGAACCGATGCAGCCGCGGGTGTTCGGGGTGATCTCGGCGAGCTGGGTGCTGCCGAGCCTGATCGGCCCGCCGATCGCCGGCTTCCTCGCCACCCAGGTCTCCTGGCGTGCGGTCTTCCTGGCCGTGCCGCCGCTGGTCGCCCTGCCGATGCCGGTCCTGAGCGCTCGGCTGCGCGCGCTTCGCCCGGTCGAACCACCGCCGGACGCCGCGAGCGCGCGATCCCTCGTGGTGCGCGGCACCCTGCTGGCCACGGCGGCGGCAGCGCTGCAATGGGGCCTGCACGGCGCGGGCCGGCTGCCCGGGCCTCTGGTGGCCGCTGGAGGAGCGGTCGTGGTGCTGGCCGTGCTACCGGTCCTGCTGCCGGCCGGGGTGTTCCGGGTGCGCAGGGGCCTGCCGGCGCTGGTGGTCTTCCGTACGATGATCACCGCGGCGTTCTTCGGCGCCGAGGTGTTCGTGCCGCTGATGCTGGTCCAGCAGCGCGGTCTGGCTCCGGCGCCGTCCGGCCTGGTGCTGACCGCCGGCGCCATCGGGTGGTTCAGCGGATCGTGGGCCCAGGGCCGGCCCGGACTGCAGCTCGAGCGCACCACACTGGTCCGGATCGGCGGCGTGACCCTCGGGGTGGGCATCCTGGCCCTGACCGCCGCCCCGCTGGCGCAGGTCCCGGTGCCGTTGGCGGCCGCGTTCTGGGCGGTCGCCGGGCTGGGCATGGGGTTGTCCATGGCCAGCTCGAGCGTTCTGCTGCTGCGACTGTCGGCTCCTGGGGAACAAGGCCGCAACGCCTCGGCGATGCAGATCGGCGACTCCCTGGGCGGCGTGCTCGGGATCGGCATCGCCGGCGCCGTGTTCGCCGCGGGGCACGACCCCGCGGGCGACGACACCGGCGTGTTCATGCTGATCTGGCTGGTGCTCGGGGTGATCGGCCTGCTCTCGGCGCTGGCCGCGGTGCGGATCAGGCGCCCTGCCCCGCAGCCGTCGCCGGCCTGATCCGCCGCGCGCGGCGTCTGCGGCGGGTCAGTTCTCCTGAAGCTTGTCCTTCACGAACTCCTGGGCCTGGTCGACCTGGCCGGTGAACTTCCCGCCGGTCTTGTCGTCGACGAGGTCGGCGGCCTTGTCGACCGCCGCCTCGACCTTGTCGGCGTGCTCCGCGGCGAGGTCCTTGGCCTTGTCGAGAAAACTCATCACGAACTCCTTGGAGTCGGGGGGCTGGAGAGGTCGAGCGTATCCGGCCTCGGCTGCCCGCCGGGTCAGTGGTTGCCCTTGAGCACCATGCGCATGATCCGGGCGTTCAGGATGATGAACCGGCCGGTCTGGATCAGCAGGTTCTTGCGGGCCTTGAGCGTGCGGTCGGTCGGCAGTGGCGCGGCGGCGATGGCGCGGTCGGACTCCAGCAGGGCGGCGTCGTCCCGGGGAGTCGGTGAGGGGGCCGGCGAGGGCGTGGGAAGGGTCATCGATTCACTCCGGAATGAAGTGCCAGCCCGGGCGGGCCTTGGCCTTGTAGATGAACAGGTAGTGGAGCATGAGCTTGAGCCAGTGCCCGGCCAGGCCGATCTCGCCGATGGTGTCGTCGAGGCTGCGACCGTGCCCGGGGTACTTCTGGTAGTCGGGCACCACCGGGTACATGGTCATCGCCGCGGCCGATCCGTGCCGCAGCCCGGTGCCGGCCGAGGCCACGCAGGCCGCGCCCATGCCGGCCATCGAGGCCTCGTGCGTGTGCGCCGTGGTGCCCTTGGTGATCCGCTCGACGATGGTCAGCGCCACCGTCTTGCCCATCACGCCCGAGGGCATACCGGTGCGGGGCGGCGACGGCGCCACCATGGTGCCGTTCGGGCTCTTGCGCGGCCGGGAGATCTGGTGCGGCGGCGCGAAGGCGATGCCCACGGCGAAGACCCCCGGGTAGGCCGGGCTCTCGTAGGTGTTCGGCCAGTCCTCGGCCCGCCAGTCGTCGTAGCCCTTGGCGGTGTAGTCGGCGTCGACCTTCATGAACCCGCTCGGCGCGAACACCTTCTCGGTGATCTCCGCGCCGTCGCGGTCGTAGGCGACCAGGTCGGCGCCCCGGAACGGCGGCAGCAGCATCGCGAAGTCGAACGCCAGTTCGTGCCGGGTGCCGTCGAGCTGCTCGTAGTGCACCACGCCGGGCTCGACCTTCTCCACGTGCGCGCCCAGGATCGCCCGGACGCCGCGCTCGCGGAACAGGGACTCGGTCCACAGCTTGCTCGTGGTGCGGAAACCGCTCTGCGCGAACGTCATGCCGTCGACGCCGAAGTCGCCGAGCTCGAACTCGTTGGTCAGGTAGACGACCTCGGTCAGGTCGCGCACCCCTGCCTGGCGCAGCTCGTGGTCGACGTTGAACACGTACTCGAACGCAGCGCCCTCACAGGTGCAGGTGCCGTGCCCCATGCCGACGACGAGGGTCTGCCGGGTGCCCTGCCTGGCCCGCTCGATGGTCTCGGCGAGGGCCTTGGCAGCCTCCACCGCGTGCCCGGCGGTGCACACCGACCATGAGTTGCCGTCCGGGCCCAGGCCCGGGGTGGCGGCGAAGTTCAACCGCGGGCCGGTGGCGTTGACCAGGTAGTCGTAGCGCAGCTGCGCCTCCTGGCCGGCCTTCTCGGGGCTGGTGTAGACGATGTCCACCGCGCCGGTCGGGTCGGCGGCGTCGCCCTCGGGGCGGACGGCGACGGCCTTGGCCTGGTGGTAGGTGATGCCCTTGCGCTTGTAGAT
Organism: uncultured Actinomycetota bacterium; assembly: GCA_963710915.1. Lineage (GTDB taxonomy): Bacteria > Actinomycetota > Actinomycetes > Actinomycetales > Kineosporiaceae > JADJPO01. The sequence goes on from CAVQCD010000007.1 coordinate 204,919, forward strand.
CGGCGCCAGCGGGAAGACCACTTTGTCGGCGCCCATCCGGCCGACCCCGACCCAGATGTTCGACGGGATCCAGTTCCACTGCGAGTTCGGCGAGACGACGATCACCTCGTGGGCCTTGCCGAGCTTGCGGCGTAGATGCAGGGCAGCAGTGTGGCCGGACACACCTGCTCCGAGGACGACGATCCGGGCCATGCGTTCCTCCGTGACTCCTCGTTGAGTCTTCAATATACCCCCCGGGGTATTTGCATACTACACCCCCTGCCGCCTCCCGTGAGCGAGTGGTCGATTCCCGTGGGATGTCGTGGAGCGTCCAGTGGAATAGCACATCGGGCTTCGGCTCGCCCGCACCGCCGAGGGCTCGGTGAGTCGTTCCGTGGGCTTGGCTAGGGTCTACTGCTCGTGAGTGTCCGTGGGCAGCAGCGCAGTACGGGACACCTCTCACCCGCCTTCCCCGCCCGTGCCTCCTGGGGTACGGCGGCCAAGCTGAGGGCCTGGCAGGAGCGTGCGCTGACCGCCTACCGCGAGGCGGGGCCGCAGGACTTCCTCGCGGTGGCCACCCCGGGTGCCGGCAAGACCACCTTCGCCCTGCAGGTCGCCTGCGACCTGCTGGAACGCGGTGTGGTGCAACGGATCACCGTGGTCTGCCCGACCGAGCACCTGAAGAGTCAGTGGGCCGACGCCGCGCACCGGGTCGGGATCCGGATCGACCCGACCTTTCGCAACAACCAGGGCGCCCACGCCCGCTCCTACGACGGGGTCGCCGTCACCTACGCCCAGATCGCCACCCGGCCGGCCCTGCACCGGGCTCGCACCGAGGCCGCCCGCACCCTGGTGATCCTGGACGAGATCCACCACGGCGGAGACGCCCTGTCCTGGGGCGATGCCATCCGGGAGGCCTTCGAGCCGGCCACCCGACGGCTGGCCCTGACCGGCACCCCGTTCCGTTCCGACACCTCCCCGATCCCGTTCGTCACCTACAGCGAGGATGCCGCCGGGGTGCGTCGCTCGCGGGCCGACCACAGCTACGGGTACGCCGAGGCGCTCAGCGACGGCGTCGTCCGCCCGGTGATCTTCCTGTCCTACTCGGGTGAGATGCGTTGGCGCACCCGGGCCGGTGACGAGTTGAGTGCCCGTCTGGGGGAGCCGCTCACCCGGGATGTGACCGCCCATGCCTGGCGCACCGCGCTGGACCCGACCGGGCAGTGGATCCCGGCAGTGCTGGCCGCGGCCGACCAGCGGCTGACCCAGGTGCGCCGCACGGTGCCGGACGCCGGGGGACTGGTGATCGCCACCGACCAGACCACGGCCCGCGCCTACGCCGCGCTGCTGTCGGAGATCAGCGGCGAGGAGCCGGTGGTGGTGGTCTCCGACGACGCGACGTCGTCGCAGCGGATCGAGGAGTTCACCACCTCCGACGCGCGGTGGATGGTCGCCGTCCGGATGGTCTCCGAAGGCGTGGACGTGCCCCGGCTCGCCGTCGGGGTCTACGCCACGTCGACGTCCACCCCGCTGTTCTTCGCCCAGGCCGTGGGGCGGTTCGTGCGGGCCCGGCGGCGCGGGGAGACGGCGTCGATCTTCCTGCCCAGCGTGCCGGTGCTGCTCGGGCTGGCCGGCGAGCTCGAGGTCGAGCGTGACCACGCCCTCGACGTGCCCTCGCGGGACGGCGAGTGGTCGCCGGAGGAGGCCGAGCTGGCGGCCGCGAACCGGGCCGAGAAGGCGTCGGACGCGTTGGAGGGCAAGGCCTTCGAGGCGCTGGAGGCCCAGGCGACCTTTGATCGGGTGCTGTTCGACTCCCAGGAGTTCGGCACCGCGGCCGAGGTGGGCAGCGAGCATGAGCAGGGCTTCCTGGAGCTGCCCGGCCTGCTGGAGCCGGAGGAGGTCACTTCGGCCCTGCGCCAGCGCCAGGCCCGTCAGCTGGCCGGGCAGAAGCGGGGCGCGACGGTGGTCGAGGTGGCCACTCACCGAGAGGTCACGGCGTTGCGCAAGGAGTTGCACACCCTGGTCGGCGCCTGGGCCCGCCGCACCGGGGCTCCGCACGGGGTGGTGCATGCCGACCTGAGGCGGGCCTGCGGTGGCCCCGAGGTGGCGAAGGCGAGCGCCGAGGAGCTGACGGGGCGGATCACCACGATCCGCAACTGGTTCGTCGGCCGCCGTTAACCCCCGCGAGAGCCGGTCCCGCGTGAGCGGTTCAGGCGGGGCGGACGAGGCGGTGCAGGGTGTCGGGGTCGCCGGCCAGGTCACGGTAGAGCTCGCGGACGGGGCGGAGCGTCTCGATCAGGATCTCGGTCACGGCCCGCTTGAGCTGGCCCGCCCCGTGCAGCCCGTAGAGGGCGGCGATCGGGGTGCGGTCGGTCAGCGCCCCCAGGATGGCGGCCAGGTTGGCCACTCCGGGGCGCAGTTGAGGGTCGTAGCCGAGCAGCGGGTCGAGGTCGGTGTTCGCCTTGCGGATCGCCGCGGCCACCAGTAGCGGCCCGTCCAGCAGCCGGACGACGCCGCGCCCGTCCCCGGGCGCCGAGCCCATCGGCACCCGTGGCTCGCGCAGGTCGTAGATCACCGGACCAGGGACGACGTCCACCGTCTCGTCGGGACGGACTGGGCCACCGGCGCGCTGGAACGCGACCGAGCCCAGCCCGCAGGCCACCAGCGCCGCCGCCAGGTGCGCGGCCTCGGCGGCCTCGCCGTCGATCACCACGGTGAGGTCCACCCCCGGGTCCGCGGCCAGGGCGCGCAGCCCTCGCACCGGCCCCAGATAGTCGCCCAGGTGCAGCGCCCGGGCCGGGCCGAACACGTGCACCGCGGGCCGGCGCGCGATCGGATCGGTGGGAAGGCGCTCGCCCACCACGGCGATCGGGGTCTCGGGCATGATCAGGTCGACCTCGACCGGATGTGCTCCATCACCTGGTCGCCGACGAACTCGGCGATCGCCAGCGAGGACGTCGCCGCGGGGGAGGGCGCGTTGCGCACCGCGGTGACCGCGCCGAGGTGGTTGATCCGGAAGTCGTCGACCAGCGACCCGTCCCGGTCCACCGCCTGAGCCCGCACCCCGGCCGGAGCCGGCACCACGTCGTCCGGCCCGACCTCGGGAACGTACTTGCGGGCCCGAGCCATGTAGAGCTTGCGCGAGGCGGAGCCGGCCATCTCCTCCACGCCCATCCGCCAGTGCTTGCGGGCGAGTGTGCGGAAGCCCGGCCAGGCCAGGGTGTCCTTGAGCTCGCCGAGGGACAGGCTCTTGCGCTCGTACCCCTCACGGGCCAGGGCGAGCACGGCGTTCGGGCCGACGTCGACCCGCCCGTCCACCCGCTTGGTGAAGTGCACCCCGAGGAAGGGGTAGTTGGGGTCGGGCACGGGGTAGATCAGCCCGTTCACCAGCGGGGTGCGTCTCCGGGGTGAGGGTGTAGTACTCGCCGCGGAAGGGCACGATCGCCGGCTCGGCGTCATCCCCGGCCCACCGGGCGACGACGTCGGACTGCAGCCCGGCGCAGATCACCAGCCGGTCGAAGGTGAACAGCTCTCGCGGGGTGTGCACGTCGCACCACGCCCGCCCGCTGCACGATCCGGGTGACCGGGGTGCTCGAGGCGCACCGTGCCCACCAGCCTTGCCCACGTCGTCCGCGTAGGCCTGGGTGACCGCCACGAAGTCGGTGATCGCCGTGTGCGGGGAGTGCAGCGCCTCGACCCCGGCCGCGTGCGGCTCCAGCTCGCGGATGCCCGCGGCGTCCACCGAGATCAGCCCGATGACGCCGTTCTCGGTCGCCCGCTGGCGGATCCGCGTCCAGCGCGGCACGCTCGGTGTCGTCGACGGCCACCACGAGCTTGCCGCACTCGGTGTAGGGCAGGTCCTTCTCGGCGCAGTACTCCTTCAGCAGCGCCATGCCGCGACGGCACAGGGTCGCCTTCAGTGAGCCAGGGGCGTAGTAGAGGCCGGCGTGCACCACACCGCTGTTGTGACCGGTCTGGTGGGCGGCGACCCGGTTCTCCTTGTCCAGCACGGTCACCTCGGCCCCGGGCATCAGCTGGGAGAGCCGACGAGCCACCGCGAGACCGACGATGCCGGCCCCGATCACACCCATCCGGTCGCTCGACCGAGTAGTGGACACGGGCTCTCCTCCGAACGACGACGCAACCTGTCGCTCCACTATCTCGCACCAGGCTCTCGACTTCGCCCAGGGTGCCGGGATTCTCCGGATGCACGGCGATGACCTGCGGTGATGCGTCGTCCTCGCGGCTTATCTCACGCACCGACCGGGTAGGGGAAATGCCTCCATCGTCCTTCGGACACGACCCTGACCGTGCCCTCGATCACCTCGATGGCCGGTCTCGTCGTCGATGGCGTACGCCGGGCCGGCGATGCCGGCCGCCCACTCCTCCGCCTCGGCCATGGAGTTGCCCGGCATGCCATCAGGAGCCAGGTGCGGACAGATCGAGAAGTCGACGAGGCCCAGCGTGCTGTCGTCGCCGGTCGGCGGTGTCCACTGCACGAAGTCCTGTCCGATCCGCGGGGGTCATCACCATGCTTCCGGCGCTCAGGCCCACCCAGACCGTCTCGTCCAGCGACGGCAGCAGGTCCGCCAGTCCCGGACTCCCGCATCCAGTGGCTCAGGTAGAGGGCGTCGCCGCCGGCCACCAGCAGGACGTCTGCCTCCTGGACCAGCGGCACCCAGCGCTCCCGATCGATGCTGGGCAGGGCGGTGAGTTCCAGCACGCCGACGGACTTCCAGCCCAGGTCGACCATCGGCAGTCTCGGAGGTGCCGCTGATGAACTGCCAGGCCATGACGCCAGGGCCGACCATGGGATGGCCGTACTGCCGCGGTGGGGATGCACAGCGCGCTCGAGTCCGCGATCGGCTTGCCGAGCAGGTCGACCAGGGCGCTGCGGATGCTGGCGTTCTTGACGCCCGCGGAGGTGAGAAGAAGCTTCACGATGCCTCCGGCTCGAATCGGATGGACGGTTCCCGTCAGGGTGGCTCCGGGCTCACCGGCAACTCACTCACGCCGATGGAGGCTCACGCACCACCGCCACCGTACCCAGGCTCGGATCTGCGGCGTAGGCGATCCGTCCGCCCTCGGCCTTGACCTCGGCCAGCGCGTCCAGCGCCGCGGTGGTGATCCGCTCGCCGGGGGCCAGCACGGGCACTCCGGGCGGGTACGGCGCGATCACCTCGGCGCAGACCCGACCGGCGGCCTGCGCCCACGGCACGCTCTCGTGGTCGGCGAAGAAGGCGTCCCGGGGGGAGAGGACCTGGTCGGCCTCGACCGTCCAGGCGGCATGCGTGACCGCTCCACGGGCCGGGCCGCGGTGCCGCTCCACGGCGACGATCACCGCGTCCACCAGACGTGTCACGGTGCTCTCGTCGTCCGCCAGGGTGACCATGGCCACCACCGTGTCCCGGTCGGCCATCTCCACCGGCAGCCCGGCAGCGACCAGATCCGCCTCGACGGCGTGGCCGTGGGCCCCGGTGCCGGCCAGCAGCAGCACCAGCTTGGTCGGGTCGAGCCGGGCCAGGGTGTGCGGATCGAGGACGCCGAGCCCCGGCACCTCCAGCAGCCGTCGCCGGGCGTCGGCGACCAGCACCAGCAGTTGGGCCACCAGGTCGCGGCCGTGCCCGGCGAGCAGTGCCCGGGCCGCGTCCAGGCTGGCCAGGATCGATCCCGAGGGCGAGGTGGTGTGGCCGATGTCGAAGGCCCGCTCCAGCCGGTCCGGGTCGAGCAGACCGCCGCTACGGGTGGTCCGCGCCACCACGAAGGCCGCCTGATTGGCCGCCGGGAGCGCCTTGTGGGCGCTGGTCACCACGGCGTCGGCGCCGGCTGCCAGCGGGTGCGGCGGCAGCGCGGGATGGCTGCCGAAGTGGGCGCCCCAGGCGGCGTCGATCAGCAGCGGCACGCCGGCGGTGTGCGCGGCGTCGGCCAGCGCAGGGATGTCACCGCAGGTACCCACGTAGGAGGGGTCGGTGAGCAGGACGGCACACGCGTCGGGGTGGGCCGCCAGGGCGGCGGTGACGGCGCTTGCCTCGATGCCGAGCGGCAGGCCGGTCGCCGGGTGCAGCCGAGGCCGCACCCACACCGGGATCAGACCGGCCAGCATCAGCCCGAGCAGCAGCGAGCGGTGCAGGGTGCGCGCCACGACGATCTCCTGCCCGGGCCGGCCGGCGGCCAGGGCGAGGGTCTGGTTGCCATGCGTGGAGCCGCCGACCGAGAACCGGCACCAGTCGGCGCCGAAGTGGGCCGCGGCGCGCTGCTCGGCGTCGTCCAGCAGATCGTCGGCGTCCTTGATCGGCGCCAGGCCGCCGTACAGCGGCAGGTCGCCCCGCACGACGTCTCCGACGAGGTCGGTGCGCTGCTTGTGCCCGGGCACCACGAACGGGGTGAGGACACCGTCGCGCACCTGTTGGTCGGCGGTCAGCCAGGCGGCCAGCAGGGGAGCGTCCGCGGCCAGGCCGAGCGGATCGCGGGGATCGGGCAGGTCCGCGGAGGCATCGGCCTCCAGTGAGAGCTGAGTCACATGCAGCACTCAATCACCGCCGCGGCCCAGCCACAAACGCCCCAGGCCCGCCTCACCCCTCACCCCCGTACCCCCTCACCCCCGCGTGATCGCCGTCTGTCATGGGAGTTACCCCAGCTGCTGGGTGGAATGCCCTGACAGACGGCGATCACGCGGAGGTGCGGGGGCGGGGCGGGCGGGTGAGGGCGGAACCCGGGCGGGCAAGGGTGGCGTCAGCCGGCCAGGGGGAACGGCTCGGGGGCCGACCCGGGGACGGCGGGAGCGGGCGCGGGCGCGGTGGCGGTGCGCGCCGGCCGGTCGAGCCGGGTCGCCGTCAGGCTGAGCCGTGCCCGGTTCTGCTCGGCTCCGGGCAGCAGCACCAGATGCAGCGCGACGCCGACGTCCGCAGCGTCGTGGTCGTGGTCGTTCAGTGCGACCTCGCCGGTCCAGGTGCTCAGCTCACCGCCGGCCAGCCGCCGCACCGCCGTGCGCAGGGGGCCGTCGCCCAGCAGGGTGACCAGCGAGACGCCGATCAGATCGGCCGACTCGGCCCGGTTCGAGCCGGTGATGCCGGCCAGGGCCCGGTTGGCGTGGGTGATCACTGCGTCGGCCCCGATGCCGGGCAGGGTCACCAGGTCCAGCAGGGCCAGCCCGGAGCGGGCGTGCTCGTAACAGGTGCGGTAGGCCTCGGTGGCTCGGGCGGCCTCGGCAGCGGCCTCGGCCGGCGCCGGGATCCCGGCGAGGTCCTCCAGCCGGAGCAGGGTGCGCACCCCCAGAGGCACCAGGCAGGCGCTGACCATGACCAGGTGGGTCGAGGAGAGCACCGTGCCCGGCCAGAAGGCGGCCATCGCGGCGCCGACGCAGGCGAGGGTCTCGGGTGGGCGCAGTCGCGGACGTCGCAGCCGCCGGCTGTCGTCGCGCGCGGAGGCCACCGCGGTGGCAGCGACCATGGCGGCCCTCCCTGACGGGTCCGAGCAAGTGGTGTCGGGAACATGTCGGCCGTCGCCGGCCGGAGCTTGAGCCGGCCGGGTGATTACGCTGGTGCGATGGGCGATCGAGCGGGCGATCGAGACACCGGTCGAGCGGGCGACCGCGCCGACGTCCTGCGAGCCCTGGCAGCGGGCCTGCCTGATCACGCGCTGGTGACCGACCCGGATCTGCTGCTGAGCTACCGCACCGATCGGGCGATGTTCTGCCCCGCCGGTATGCCGCTCGCCGTCGTCCTGGCCCGGGAGACCGCGCACGTGCAGCATGCCCTGGCCGTGGCCGGCCGCTTCGGCCTGCCGGTGGTGCCGCAGGGGGCGCGCAGCGGTCTGTCGGGTGCGGCGAACGCGATCGAGGGCGGCCTGGTGGTGAGCACCGAGAAGATGACGGCGGTGCTCGAGGTCGATCCGGGCAACCGCTTGGTGGTCACCCAGCCCGGCATCTTCAACGCCGACCTCTCCCGGCACGTCGAGCAGTACGGGCTGTTCTACCCGCCGGACCCCTCCAGCTGGGAGTTCTGCTCGATCGGCGGCAACATCGCCACCAACTCGGGCGGCCTGTGCTGCGTGAAGTACGGCGTCACCTCCGACTACGTGCTGGGCCTGGAGGTGGTGCTCGCCTCCGGCGAGGTGATGCGCACCGGGCGGCGCACGGTCAAGGGGGTGGCCGGCTACGACCTGACCCGGCTGTTCGTGGGCAGCGAGGGCACCCTCGGGGTGATCACCGAGGCGACGTTGGCGCTGCGGCCGGCGGCTCAGCGTCCGCACACGGCGGCGGCGCTGTTCGGCTCGGCCCGCGACGCCGCGGACACCGTCGCCGCCGTCGTGGCCGCCGGCCTGGTGCCCAGCCTGCTGGAGATCATGGACTCCACGACGCTGCGGGCGGCGAGTGACTACCTGCGGGCCGACCTGCCGGAGGACTGCGCGGCCCTGCTGCTGTGGCAGTCCGATCTGGGCGCTGACGCAGGCCGGGCGGAGATCGCGGCACTGGGCGAGGTCGCCGCCGCGCATCGCGGCGAGGTGATGGTCGCCGACGACCCGGCCGAGGCGGAGCTGCTGATGTCCGCCCGGCGCAGTGTGCTGGTGGCGCTGGACGCCCTGGGCACCACGCTGATCGATGACGTCTGCGTGCCGCGCACCCGGTTGGGGGAGCTGTTCGAGGGAGTGGAGCGGATCGCCGCCGCGCACGGCTTGGTGATCGGTGTGCTGGGTCATGCCGGTGACGGCAACATGCACCCGACGGTGGTCTTCGACGCCGAGGACCCGGTGTCCACTGCGCACGCCCGCGCCTCCTACGGCGAGGTGATGGACCTAGGACTGGCGTTGGGGGGCACGATCACCGGTGAGCACGGGGTCGGTGTGCTCAAGCGGGAGTGGCTGGCGCGCGAGGTGGGCGAGGTCTCGCTGCGGGTGCACCGGGACCTCAAACGGGCCCTCGACCCGGCAGGCATCCTCAACCCCGGCAAGGTCTTCGAGCTCTGAGGACATCGGCCGTCAGCTTCATGATCGCCGTCCGTCATGGCTGTTGCCCCACGTGGTGGGGGTAGACCCATGACAGACGACGATCACCCCCAGGTGTGCGGAGATATCCCTCCGCAGGGGGACATGGCGCCCGGAAAGGCTACTTAGCGCACATCGTCCGCAACGCTCCGACAAGAAAGTTCGTGGCGAAATGGGCACTCAGAGCGACCTGCATGGCACTCTGAGTGCATGAACCGGGCTGCGTCAGGGGTGGCGGCTCCCGAGGGCGCTCCTGCCCTTCGGGTGGTGCAAGGGCGACATCTCCGCCTTGACCTGCTCGAACGCTCCATCGCGCGGGTGGAGACGCTGCTCGCGACGATGCCGGACGAGAGTGACCCGGCGACCGCCCGGATCTGGCTCGACGACGCCGAGAACCTGCTCGCGCTGGCCGGCGACTTCGACCGGGCGCGGCTGTTGCGCGCCTGTGCCGTCGTCTGCGACCAGTTGGGCGAGACGGCGCAGGCGGCCACCGGGTACACCGCCGCAGCGATCGCTGCCCTGCGCAGCGACGAGGTGTCGGAGGCGCTGGATCTCGCCGTCCGCGGGCTGGTCGCGTTCGAGTCGTTGCCCCCCGACGCGCAGGACCCTCTGGTCGAGTCGCGGATGGCCTACACGCTCGGTCAGCTGTGCTGCGAGTTCTTCGACTACGAGCGGGCGTTGCGGTTCGCCGAGATCGCGGTCGGCGAGCTCACGCCGGCGGGCCAGCCCAGGCGCTGGACGGCGGCGGCGAGCCTGCTCGCGGAGGTCGCCCTGGTCCGGGCCCGGGAGCTGGCCCACGGCGAGGGCCGGGCCGCGCTGCTGGATCGGGCCGAGCATGTGGCGCGCCGCCTGATGGCCTACGCCGAACCGCAGGAGGTGCGTGCGGTCACCGGGCCCCGTCTCCTGGCCGACGTGCTGTGCGAGCGGGGTCACGCCCAGGACGCCTGGTCCCTGCTCGAACTCGCGGCCGGGGCGGCGGCCGGCTTCCACCTGGCCGGGCAGGCCTCGGCGCGCCGGCAGCTGGTGGCCCTGCAGCTGGGCCGCGGCCGCTGCCTGCACCTGCTCGACCACCCCGAGCAGGCCCTCACCGAGCTGGACGGCGCTCTCACGGCCCTGGACGACGACCGTGACCTGGCCGACCACATCCAGGCCCTGCGGCTGCGCGCCGTGGTGCTCGAGCAGGCCGGTGACCTGGCGGGTGCGCTGGCGGACATGCGCTCCCTCGCCGAGCAGGTCTGGGTGCGCCACCAGCGCCAGATCGGCGGCTTCATGGACCAGGTCTGGGGCAGGGCCGGCGCCGAGGGCCGCCGTCGTGACCTGGAGGCCCGCGAGCAGGACCTGATCCGCACCGCGGAGCAGGATCCCCTGACCGGCTTGGAGAACCGACGCGGGGTGGAGCGGTTCTGTGCCGCGATGGCGCCGTCCGATCCGGTCTGCCTCGTGATGGTCGACATCGACCACTTCAAGGACGTGAACGACCGATTCGGGCACGCGGCCGGCGATGCAGCGCTGCGTGAAGTCGCTGCCGTGCTCAGCGCCTCGGTGCGCTCGGTGGACCGGGTCGCCCGCTGGGGTGGCGAGGAGTTCCTCATCGCGCTGCCGGCCGGGTCGGGCGAGCTCGGCGCCGAGGCGGCCTCCCGGGTGCGCCGCCGGGTCGAGGCGCACGACTGGCGCAGTATCGTCGAAGGGCTGGCGCTGACACTGAGCGCCGGTGTGGCCTGCGGCCCGGCCGGGGAGATGGGTACCGTGCTGCGCCGGGCGGACGCCGCGCTGTACGAGGCCAAGCGAGCCGGGCGGAACCGGGTCGTCACGGGATGAACTGGCACGCCTGCGTTCGGTAGCCGCTACGTCGATCCTGAGATGCGGACGCCGCGTTTCCGCGGAGAGATCGCCGAGATGGTGCACTCTTGTGCCATGACTTCCTCGCAGCCCCCTGGCTGGTACCCCGACGCCACGCTGCCCGGCTATGAGCGCTGGTGGGACGGCGGCGCCTGGAGCCCGGTCACGCGCCCGATCGGCGACCTCGGTGCCCCGGCCCCACGGCCCCGGCCGCACCCGAGGCGCCCTCAGCCCTGGTCGGTGACTCCGACCAGGGGCGGCCCGGCGGCTACTCCGCCCCGACGGCAGCCCCCTCCTACGGGCAGCCCGAGCAGCAGGCCCCGGCCGCGCAGTCGTGGGGCGCGCCGTCCGAGCCGTCCGCGCCGTCGTGGGGATCGCCGGGCGAGCCCGCAGCTCCCGTGCAGCCGGCGGGCGGCGCCGGCCTCGCCCTACGGCCAGCAGCCCGCGACGCCGTTCGACCAGGCACCCGTGTACGGGCAGCCGCCCGGCTCGCCTTACGGGCAGCAGCCGGCCTCGCCCTACGGCGCACCCGGCGGTTCCCCGGTCGCTCCGCCGGAGTACGCCGCCGGAACCCCGTACGGCGCGGTGCCGGGCGGCCAACCCGCTCCGCCGCCCGGTGGCTACCCCGCCTACCCCCAGTACCCGCAGGGAGGTGGCGCCTACGCGACGCCGTACGCCTACCCCAACGGCACCGACAACCTGGCCAGCCGGTGGGCGCGGCTGTTCGCCCGGATCGTCGACGGCATCCTCACCGGCATCGTCTCCACGATCCTCGGGCTCCCGTTCCTGCGCGAGGTGATCGACGCCTTCACCGAGTACTTCGAATCGCTGCCGACCGACGGCAGCGCGGCTCCCGACCCCACAGGGCTGCTGACTGACGGCGCCGTCGCCGGAGCCATCCTGAGGCTCACGATCGTGGCGGCGGTGGTCGGCGCTGTCTACCACATCGTGCTGATCGCGCTGCGTGGAGCGACCTTGGGTAAGTCCCTCCTCGGGATCCGGGTGAAGCCGATCGACGGTGACGGCAACCCGTCGTGGGCGCAGGCGGCCACCCGCTGGGCGACCACCGACCTGCCTGGCCTGATCCCCAACGTCGGAGGCCTGTACAGCCTGCTCGACTCGCTGTGGTGCCTGTGGGACGGGCGCAAGCAGTGCCTGCACGACAAGCTGCCCAAGACCATCGTGGTCCGCTCGCGCTGACCGTCAGTCGCGGGTGAGCAGGCCGAGCCGTTCCAGCTCACCCGCGGCCTCGGCGACGTCGGCGATCTCGACGGCCACCAGGAGTTCCCGGGCGGCTGCTGCCTGCGCGATGCCCATCCGGCGCAGCTCGGCAGTGATCGGCGCGGCCTGCGTGGTAAGCAGGATCTGGGCCAGTGCCGCAGGTCCGGCACCGTCCAGGGCGGCGCGGACGGCGCACAGCACGTTCAGCCAGCCGTAGCCGGCGCCTTCCGCCCCCGTCACGGCGGGCAGTGCCGAGCCTCCGAGCCGGAAGCTCAGCCCCTCGTCGACGGCGGTGTGCAGCACGCCGGCCGCAGCCTCGGCCGAGGCGCCGTCCAGCAGCAGGGTCAGGTTCTCCGCGCCGTCGGCCGCGATCACGCGCAGCACGTCCTGCCAGCCCGAGAGCGGGCTCACCTCGATCCAGGCCGGCACGCTGAAGTCGAGCGCGTGCAGCAGGTGGCTGGTCGCCTCCACGCGGGGGCCGATCGGCACCGCGAGCCGCACCCCGACCACCTCGACCCGATCGTCCTCGGCGAGCAGGTCGCGGGCGGCCCGCACGTGCTGCCTGGACACCTCGGCCGGTACCGCCGGGTCGTCGCCCGCGGTCAGCAGGACCGGTCGGGCGTGGTCGGACGGCTCGAGGCCGGCCACGACGTCGTCGATCGCCGCGGCAGGCACCAGCAGCGTCGAGAGCAGGTCGGCGTACCAGGCGCCACGGTGGGCCCGGTGGGTGGCCAGGGGGCCGGCGTCGTCCAGCAGGGCCTCGAGAAGTTCCATCACGACCGGCGATTCCCCACTCATGGGGGTCGACCCTATCCAGTCGATCAGATACTTTGACTTCATAGTAATCCGCCGAGCCCGAGGTGTCCGATGACTCTGCACGTGCCGACCCACCCGGTGCGGATCGTCACCGCAGCCAGCCTGTTCGACGGCCACGACGCAGCGATCAACGTGATGCGCCGGATCATGCAGGCGCAGGGGTGCGAGGTGATCCACCTCGGTCACGACCGGTCCGTGCTGGATGTGGTCGAGGCCGCGATCCAGGAGGACGTGCAGGCGGTCGCGGTCAGCTCCTACCAGGGCGGGCATGTCGAGTACTTCGGCTATCTGGTCGACTCGCTGCGTGAGCGCGGCGCCGGGCACGTGCGGGTCTACGGCGGTGGTGGCGGGGTGATCGTGCCCGAGGAGATCGCCGCCCTGGCCGAGCGTGGGGTGCGTATCTTCTCCCCGCAGGACGGTCAGACGCTGGGCCTGCCGGGCATGATCAACGAGATCGTGGCCGAGTGCGACGTCGACCTGGCCCATGCGGGCGGGCCAGGATCACCCGGGGTCGCCGCGGTCCTGGACGGCCACGAGGGGGCACTGGCCCGGGCGATCACCCAGATCGAGACGGGTCGGGCCGAGCCGGGCCTGCTGGCGGCCGTCCGGGACGCCGCGGCGAGATCGGCTGTCCCGGTGCTCGGGGTCACCGGCACTGGCGGGTCGGGCAAGAGCTCACTGACCGACGAACTCCTCCGCCGTCTGCGCCAGGACGGGCAGGACACGCTGCGGATCGCCGTCCTGGCTGTCGACCCGACCCGACGCCGCGGCGGCGGGGCCCTGCTCGGGGACCGGATCCGGATGAACTCGCTGGCCTCCGGGCGCACGTTCTTCCGCTCCCTGGCCACCCGGGGGGCGCGCACCGAACTGCCCGACCACCTGACCGACGTGATCGCGGCCTGTCGGGCAGGGTTCGACCTGGTGATCGTGGAGACGCCCGGCATCGGGCAGGGCGACGCTGCGATCGCCGACCTGGCCGACGTCTCGCTGTACGTGATGACCCCGGAGTTCGGTGCGGCCACTCAACTGGAGAAGATCGACATGCTGGACGTCGCCGATGCGGTGGCGGTGAACAAGGTGGAGCGCCAGCTCACCGCCGGCGGCGAGGATGCCCGACGCGACGTGGCGCGGCAGTTGGTGCGCAACCGCGAGGCGTTCGGCGTGGACTGGCGTGACCTGCCGGTCTTCGGCACCAGCGCGGCCCGATTCGGCGACGACGGGGTCACCGCGCTGTACCAGTTCCTGCGGGATGCGTTGTGGGCCAAGGGACTGGCCGAGTTCGACCCCGCGCTGCCCGCGGTCGCGGGGAAGGTGTCCACCGGCGTCTCGACCGTGGTGCCGTCGGCGCGGGTGCGCTACCTGGCCGAGGTGGCCGGCGTCGTCCGCACCCATCACGAGCGCACCCGCACCCTCGCCGACGCCGCTCGCCGACGTCAGCACCTGCGGACGGCGGTGGCCGCGCTGGAGGCGGCGGGGGCGCCGAGCGCTGCCTTGGAGACGATGGTCACCGCCACGGAGTCGGAACTGGACGACGAGACGCGCGCCGCGCTGGCCGGCTGGCCCGCGCTGGTCGAGGCCTACCGCGGTGCAGAGCTGGTCTACACGGTGCGTGGGTCGCAGGTGCGCACCCCCTTGCGCCGGGAGACGCTGTCGGGTTCCCAGGTGCCGAGGGTCGCCCTGCCGCGCACCCAGGACGACGGCGAGCTGGTCACGTTCTGGCGCAGTGAGAACCTGCCCGGCGCCTACCCGTTCACCGCAGGGGTCTTCCCGCTCAAGCGCGACGCCGAGGCGCCGACCCGGATGTTCGCCGGCGAGGGCGACGCCTTCCGCACCAACCGGCGCTTCCACCTGCTCTCCGCCGGCCGGGCGGCGACCCGGCTCTCGACCGCGTTCGACTCGGTCACCCTCTACGGGCGCGACCCGGGGCCGCGGCCGGACATCTACGGCAAGGTCGGCACCTCGGGGGTGTCCATCGCCACGGTCGAGGACATGCGGGAGCTGTTCCGCGGCTTCGACCTGTGCGCGCCCACCACCTCGGTCTCGATGACCATCAACGGGCCGGCGCCGGCGATCCTGGCGATGTTCTTCGTGGCTGCGGTGCAGACCCAGGCGGAGGGTTTCGCCGCTGCCCACGGGCGCGAGCCGGACGCCGCCGAGCTGGCGCAGCTGCGCGCGATGACGCTGTCGAGCGTGCGAGGCACCGTGCAGGCCGACATCCTCAAGGAGGACCAGGGGCAGAACACCTGCATCTTCTCCACCGAGTTCGCCCTGCGCTGCATGGGGGATGTGCAGGAGTTCTTCGTGGCCAACGGCATCCGCAACTTCTACTCGGTCTCCGTGAGCGGATACCACATCGCTGAAGCGGGGGCGAACCCCATCTCGCAGCTTGCGTTCACCCTGGCCAACGGGTTCACCTACGTCGAGGCGTATCTGGCCCGAGGGATGACGATCGACGACTTCGCCCCGAACATGTCGTTCTTCTTCAGCAACGGCATGGACGCCGAGTACACCGTGCTGGGCCGGGTGGCCCGCCGGATCTGGGCGGTAGCGATGCGTGAGCGCTACGGCGCCTCGGAGCGGTCGCAGAAGATGAAGTACCACGTGCAGACCTCGGGCCGGTCGTTGCACGCGCAGGAGATGGACTTCAACGACATCCGGACCACCCTGCAGGCTCTGTGCGCGATCTACGACAACGCGAACTCGTTGCACACCAACGCCTATGACGAGGCGGTCACCACGCCGAGTGAGCACTCGGTGCGCCGGGCCCTGGCCATCCAAATGATCATCGACGCGGAGTGGGGGCTGGCCGGGTGCGAGAACGCGCTACAGGGCTCGTACGTGGTGAGCGAGCTGACCGACCTGGTCGAGGAGGCGGTGCTGGTGGAGTTCGAGCGGATCAGCGAGCGCGGCGGGGTGCTCGGCGCGATGGAGAGCGGCTACCAGCGAGGCCGGATCCAGGACGAGTCGATGCTCTACGAGCAGCGCAAGCACGACGGCAGTCTGCCGATCGTCGGTGTCAACACCTTCCTGGCGCCGGATGCGGACGGCGGCGCGACGTCGTCCGGGGCGCTGGCCCTGGCCCGGGGAACCGAGGAGGAGAAGAAGTCCCAGCTCACGCGGCTGGAGGACTTCCACGCCCGGCACGCCGTCGAGGCGCCGGCCGCGCTGGACCGGCTCAAGCAGGTGGCGGCCGCGGGGGGCAACACGTTCGCCGAGCTGATGGACACGGTGCGGGTGTGTTCGCTGGGTCAGATCACCGAGGCCTTCTTCGAGGTCGGCGGCCAGTACCGCCGCAACGTGTGAGCGGGTTGTGGTGAACCACCGGCCGTTGCCGTTCGACCCGGTGGTCGAGGCGCGCGGACACTGGGAGAAGGCCGGCTGGTCCGACGCGGCTCCGGGCATGGCCGCCGTCACCTCGTTGATGCGGGCCCAGCAGATCGTGCTGGCCCGGGTGCAGGACGTGCTGCGCCCGCACCGGCTGACCTTCGCCCGGTACGAGGTGCTGATGCTGCTCTCGTTCAGCCGCACTGGCGCGCTGCCGCTGTCCCGGCTGGGGGAGCGGCTGCAGGTGCACCCGGCGAGCGTGACCAACGTGGTCGACCGGCTGGTGGCCCAGGGCCTCATCGTGCGGGTGCCGCATCCCAGCGATCGGCGGGCCACCCTGGCCGAGCTCACCGCCGCGGGCCGCGCGCTCGCCCTGGCCGCGACGGCTGATCTGAACGCAGCCGTGTTCGAGGCGCCGGGGCTGGGTGCGGACGGCGTGGACCGCCTGGTCGAGGTGCTCACCGACCTGCGCCGCGACGCCGGCGACTTCACCTGATTGTGGCCGATCTGGTGAATCTCGGTGCAGCGTGTGGAGCAGTTCGATGCGTCTACGTGGGTGGAGAGTCCACGAGAGGCTGGGCATGACCTACGAGGAGTTCGTGCAGCAGCAGGGCGCTGCCCTGTTGCGGCTGGCTTTCGTGCTCACAGGGGACCGTTCCCTGGCCGAGGACCTGGCCCAGACAGTGCTGGCCGATGTGTACAGACACTGGCGGAAGGTGTCGGATGCCCGCGACCCGGCGGCCTACACGCGGCGCATGCTGGTGAACGCGCACCTCTCGTGGCGGCGACGACGGTGGACGACCGAGCAACCCATCGAGGTGACGGAGCGAGAGGCCGCGACTGTTCCCGACATCGCTGACAGGGTCGCGGATCGTGAGGCGATGCGGGCCACGCTGGCCCTCCTCGCGCCGCGAGCACGGACCGTGCTGGTGCTCCGTTTCTACGCCGAACTCGACGACGCCGCTATCGCCGAGGCGATGGGTGTCAGCGTGAGTTCCGTTCGGGCGACCGCGTCTCGGGCGCTGAGCGCCTTGCGTCACGCAGGTAGCGACGAGCCTCAGGGGGCCCGATGACCATCGAGCAGCAACTGCGCGACCTGTTCGCAGCGGACGCGGCCGCGGCGCCGTCCGCGGACCGCCTTCTCGACGGCACGCTGCGAAGAGTGCGCCGCCGGCGCGTGCGAACAGCCTGGGGAGGTGGAGCTGCCGTGGGTGTCCTGGCGACTGTGCTGGCCCTGGCGGTGACGTTCCAGACACCCGCACGAGAACCGGACATCGCGTGGCCCACTGCCGCGGGCACGGTGCCCGCAGGCAAGGCCGGCCAGCCCCTGGCCGGCAATGCTCTTGCATCCTGTGTGACCGAGTACTCGCCTAGCAATATGAGCA
>CAVQCD010000008.1:0-409039 GCA_963710915.1 uncultured Actinomycetota bacterium
AGGTCTGCATCTGTAGTACTCGCCGTCGGCGATGAGGTCGACGAGCGGCGCGGTTCTTGTGCGGGTCCAGGATCACCTCGGCGGTGCGGCCGGTGTTCACCATCACCTCGATCACCGCGCGACGACCCGTCCCGTCCGACTTGCGCGCCAGGCGCTGCGAGACGATCCCCTTCAGGGCCTGCGCCAGCGCCACACGCGGACCTGCTTCTGCTCGTGCGGCGGGAAGAAGTCGACGATGCGGTTGACCGTCTCCGGGGCGTCGATCGTGTGCAGCGTCGAGAGCACCAGGTGCCCGGTCTCGGCCGCCGAGAGCGCCGCCCGCACGGTCTCCACGTCACGCATCTCGCCGACCAGGATCACGTCCGGGTCCTGACGCAGCGCGGCCCGCAGCGCGACCGTGAAGTCCGCCGTGTCCTGACGCACCTCGCGCTGGGACACGATCGCCTTCTTGTCGTGGTGCAGGATCTCGATCGGGTCCTCGATCGTGACGATGTTGACCTCGCGGTAGGAGTTCACCAGGTCGACCATCGAGGCCAGCGTCGTCGTCTTGCCCGACCCGGTCGGACCCGTGACCAGCACCAGGCCGCGCGGCTCGAGCGCGAGCTCGCCGACGACCTCCGGCAGACCCAGCTCGGCCAGCGACTGCGCACCGACCGCCACCCGCCGGAAGACCATGCCGTACGTGCCGCGCGCCTGGTACGCGTTCACCCGGAACCGCCCGACACCGGGGACCGAGTAGGCGAAGTCGGCCTCGTGCGTCAGCCGGAACTCCTCCACGAGGTCGTCGGGAAGCACCTCCTCGAGCATCCGCTCGGTGTCCATGGGCCGCAGCTCGGGCACCTGCAGCTTGCGCAGGCGACCGTCGACCCGCACGCGCGGAGCCGACCCGACCTTCACGTGCAGGTCGGAACCACCCGTGCTCGCCAGGGCGTGCAGGAACGGGATGACGGACAGGCTCGGCTCGCTCACCTGGCAGATATCGGGTCGGCGCGCGCCGGACTTGAGCCCGCGAGCCCACCACGGACGTCGGGTGGCCGCGCATGTGGGACCATGGGAGCGAGTCCGGCGCATCGCACGGGCGCCGAAACCCGAGGAGACACGATGAGCAAGCGCGGTCGCAAGCGCCGTTCCCGCAAGGGCAACGCCGCCAACCACGGCAACCGTCCGAACGCCTGAGTAGCGTTCGTCACGGCGCGAAGGGCCCGGTGCGCATCGCGCATCCGGGCCCTTCGCCGTTCTTCTCGCCGCCGCAGCCGCTCGGGGTCGCCGTAGCTACTCGGGCAGGACCCCACGCACGCGCAGCACCGTGATCCGCTCGTGGATCTTCACCCGCAGCTCGTCCGGGGCGACCTCCTGGCAGCCGCGCCGCACGACCGCCTTCATGACCCGCTCGACCTCGTGCTCCTCGAGGCAGCCCGTGCAGTGCGACAGGTGCGCGGAGACCACGTCCTGGTCGTGCGCGGTCATCTCGCCGTCGAGGTACGCCGACACCGCGTCGAGCACCTCGCCGCACGGCGGTGTCGTGGTGGTTGCCGCAGCTCATGACGGCCGACCCCTCCGGTCGACGGGGCCGCGGGCACGAGCCCGCGCTCGCGCGCGTAGTCCTCGAGCAGCTCGCGCAGCTGCCGCCGGCCACGGTGCAGGCGGGACATCACGGTGCCGATCGGCGTGCCCATGATCTCGGCGATCTCCTTGTAGGCGAAGCCCTCGACGTCGGCGAGGTAGACCGCGATGCGGAAGTCCTCGGGGATCGCGCTGCAGCGCGTCCTTCACGTCGGAGTCGGGCAGGTGGTCGAGCGCCTCGGCCTCGGCGGAGCGCAGCCCGGTCGAGGTGTGCGACTCGGCCCGGGCCAGCTGCCAGTCCTCGATCGTCCTCGGACGTCGGACTGCTGCGGCTCGCGCTGCTTCTTGCGGTAGGTGTTGATGAAGGTGTTGGTCAGGATCCGGTACAGCCACGCCTTGAGGTTCGTGCCCGGCCGGTACTGGTGGAAGGCGGCGAACGCCTTCGGCGAACGTCTCCTGCACCAGGTCCTCGGCGTCGGCCGGGTTGCGCGTCATCCGCAGCGCGGCGGCGTAGAGCTGGTCGAGGTAGGGCAGGGCGTCGCGCTCGAAGCGCGTGCGGCCCGCTCGTCGGCGGTCTCGCCGGCGTCGGGGCACGCCCCGAACGCTTGCTCGTCCTGGGTGGTGCCGTCGTCAGTCATCAGCGACGAGCCTAGCGGGCCCCCGCCGAGGCACCCGACCGGTCGAGCACGTAGGGGGCGTCGTCGGTCACTGCCACCAGCACTGTGCGTGACACCTCGCGTTTCGGGGACGGCGCGCCGCTCGATCCGGCGCTTCTGCCGCTGGCAACGGGATGCGTCGCCACAGCATTCCGAGCACCATGATCGCGGCGAGATCTCGAGCGCGGCGACTACTGCCGGACGGCGAGCCAGGTGACCACGGCGACGGCGACCGCCTCCGGGTCGGCGCTTCAGGCCGTGATCGCCGTCCACGGCGACGACCTCGGCGCCGGACGGCGCGGCCGCCCGCACCTGCTCGGGGGTCCCGAACGCGTCGCGCGCGCCCTGGACGACGAGCACCGGCACCCCGGCGCCGGCGAGCTCCTCGGCCCGGCTGCGTCTCGGGACGCCCCGGCGGGTGCAGCGGGAAGGCCAGCGCAGACGACGCCGACGGCGCCCGAGCTCGGCGCGGTGCGGCAGGCCACCCGGGCGCCGGCGCTGCGGCCGCCGACCACCAGCGGCGACCGGCCGCGCCGGGCAGCGGGCGGCAGCGCGGCCAGGGCCGCCAGCCAGGCGAGGTCGAGCCGGGCGGGCGGCGCGGCCACCTTGCGGCCCAGCACGCGCCACGGCTGCTCCACCAGCGCCACGCCGCCAGCCGGCCTCCGCGGCCGCCGCCGGCCAGCGCGACCAGGTCGGGGGTGTCGATCCCTCCGCCCGGCGCCGTGGCCCGAGGGCGAGCGTCGCCTCGGGCCCGTCCAGCCGGCGTCGGCACGGTGAGCCGCGCCGTGCCCCACCGGGGTCTCGACCTCGGCCTGTTCCCGCGCCGGATCAGAAGAGCGCGTCGCCACCGCCGATCACCTCACCCGTGATCGGGTCGATCACGCCGTGCAGGGTGCCCGGCGGGGCCTCCTCGACCAGCTCCGGGCCGTTGTTGCGCACGGCGTTGACCAGGGTCGACACCGGGTCGGCGCGAGGACCGGCCGGCGACGGGCGGGGTCGAGCAGGCCCGCACGCGGTCCTCGTCGTCCGCGCGGGGTCGAGCCAGTCGCGCCAGCTCGGCGGGAAGCACCAGCGGCATCCGGTCGTGGATGCTGGCCGAGCCGCCGCCTCGGCCGCGGTCGTGAGCGACCGTGCAGGTGGTCAACCAGGCCGCCGGGTCGTCGTCGGCGGCGCGGGTCGCGCCAGAACTCGTAGAGCCCGGCCATCGCGAGCGGGCCCCCGTCGCGCCGGGTGGATGAAGAACGGCTGCTTGCGCGGCTTGCCCTTGGCTCGCGCTCGGTGGGGCTGGCCTACCACTCGTAGTAGCCGTCGGCCGGCAGCAGGCAGCGCCGGGCGCGAACGCCCGGCGGAAGCCGGCTTCTCGCGCACGGTCTCCATCCGGGCGTTGATCATGCGGCTGCCCACGCTGCGGTCCTTCGCCCAGGACGGCACCAGGCCCCAGGTGAGCAGCCGCAGCCAGCGCACCGGGTCGGCCTCCACCGGGTCGGGTCGCCACGGGTCGGTCTCCCCCGCGTCGGTCTCCCCCGCGTCGTCGTCGGTCGGTTCCGGCCGGGGACGGCGCTCCAGCACCACCGGGGCAGTCTTGGTGGGCGCGACGTTGTAGTCGGGCTCGGCGTCCGAGGGATCCGTGCCGGGCCCGGGCCCGGTCAGGAACTCGATCTCGAACTCCTCGACCAGATCCTCAGGCCGCCGGCTGGAGGCGTAGCGTCCGCACACCCGGTCCAGCCTGCCACGGGTGATCCCGGCGTGACGCGGGACACGCACCGCCGCTCTAGTGGCGCTCAGCCTCCCAGCCGGGTAGGGAGGGGGTATGAGCCTCGTGCGCCGCATCGCCCGCCCCCTGCTCGCTGCCTCGTTCATCGGCAGCGGCATCGACGCCGTCCTGCACCCGATGAACCGCGCGGAACGGGCTCGCCCGCTGATGGACCGGGTCTCCCCGGCCCTCGGTCTGCCCCGGGATCCCGAGTTGCTGGTCCGGGGCAACGGCGCGCTGATGGCCGGCGCCGGCGTGCTGCTCGCCACCGGCCGGGCCCCCCGCCTCTCGGCGGCCGCCCTCGCCGCCACCGCCGTGCCGGCCACCCTGTTGGACCAGCCGTTCTGGCAGCAGAAGGACCCCGAGCGCCGTCGCGACGAGCGGGCCATCCTGCTGCGCAACCTCGGGCTGCTCGGCGGGGTGCTGCTCGCCGCGGTCGACACCCAGGGTCAGCCCGGCCTGGCCTGGCGGGGGCGGACCGCCGTGGCCCGGGCCGAGAAGAGCGCCCACCGCGCCGGCCGCCAGGCCCGCCTGGCCGGGCGGGTGGCACGTCGTCAGGCCCGGCTGGAGGCCCGCGAGGCGCTGCGTACCGTGCAGTCCGCCGTGCCCGGCTGACCAGCCCGATAGGCTCGTTCACCATGAGCGTGCCCACCTGGGCCGCGCCCACAGCTTCCGGGCCGGTCCGTGCTTCGGTCAGTCTGCCCGGCTCGAAATCGCTGACCAACCGCTACCTCGTGCTGGCCGCGCTCGCCGGCGAACCGTCCCGCCTGCGGGCGCCGCTG
The DNA here is from genome assembly GCA_963710915.1 of uncultured Actinomycetota bacterium. Classification (GTDB taxonomy): domain Bacteria; phylum Actinomycetota; class Actinomycetes; order Actinomycetales; family Kineosporiaceae; genus JADJPO01. The sequence continues at coordinate 4,755 of CAVQCD010000008.1, forward strand.
CGCTCGCGGGACACGGTGCTGATGGCGGCCGCGCTGGCCGCGCTGGGAACCTGGGTGGACGACGTCGACCCGGGTCCGGGGGCGGCCACGGCCTTCGGGGCGGACTGGCTGATCACCCCGGCCGCCCTGCGCGGCCCGGCCCGGATCGACTGCGGGCTGGCCGGCACCGTGATGCGCTTCCTGCCACCGGTGGCCGCACTGGCCACCGGGGAGGTCGAGCTGGACGGCGACCCGCGGGCCCGTGAGCGCCCGATGGCCGCCGTGGTGAGCGCGCTGAGCGACCTCGGGGTGGACCTCGACGCGGCCCCGGGCGGGCGGCTCCCGCTGCGCATCCGCGGCGCCGGTGCGGTGCGCGGCGGCACGGTGCAGATCGACGCCTCGGCGTCCAGCCAGTTCGTCTCGGCCCTGCTGCTCGCCGCGGCCCGGTTCGAGCACGGGCTGACCGTCCGCCATGTCGGCCCACCGGTCCCCAGCCAGCCGCACATCACGATGACGGTGGAGGCACTGCGCGACGTCGGCGTGGTCGTCGACGACTCCGAGGAGGCGACCTGGCGGGTCGAGCCCGGGCCGTGGGCGCCCTGGACGTCAGGCGGTGGAGCCCGACCTGTCCAACGCCGCGCCGTTCCTGGCCGCAGCCCGGTCACCGGCGGCGAGGTGCACCATCCCCGGCTGGCCCGTCCACCACCCAGGCCGGTGACGCGCTGCGCGACCTGCTCGACGCGATGGGCGGTCGAGGTGCGGCCTGGACCGCAGCGGGCTCACCGTGCGCGGCAGCGGCGAGCTGCACGGCGTCGACGCCGACCTGCACAGCGTGGGCGAGCTGACCCCGGTCGTGGCCGCGCTGGCCGCGCTGGCCGACTCGCCGTCCGAGCTGCGCGGCGTCGCCCACCTCCGGGGCCACGAGACCGACCGGCTCGCCGCGCTCGCCACCGAGCTGAACGCCCTCGGCGGTGACGTGCGGGAGACCGAGGACGGCCTGGTGATCACCCCCGGCCACTGCACGGCGGCGTCTTCGCCACCTACGCCGACCACCGGATCGCCACTGCCGCAACGCTGATCGGCCTTCGGGTGCCCGGGGTTCTGGTGGAGGACATCGAGACCACGGGCAAGACGCTGCCCGGCTTCACCGAGCTCTGGTCCGCGATGCTCGCCGGTACCCGATGACCCACCGCGGCGGCGCCGGGAGCTGGACGAGACCGACATCCGGATCCGGCCGAACCCGCGCGGCACCCGACCGCGCAGCAAGGACCGCCCGCTGCACTCCGACGCCGAGGCCGCCAGGGTGATCACGGTCGACCGCGGCCGCTACAGCTGCCTGATGCAGGGCCCGGCGAGCAACGGGGAGGGACGCCCGGTCACCGCCATGAAGGCCCGCGAGCTCGGCCGGGCCGCGATCGTCGTGGGCGACCGGGTGGGTCTGGTCGGCGACACCTCGGGGGCCGAGGGCAGCCTGGCCCGGGTGGTGCGGGTCGAGCCCCGTACCTCGGCCCTGCGCCGCAGCGCGGACGACGTCGACCCGATCGAGCGGGTCGTGGTGGCCAATGCCGATCAGCTGGCCGTGGTCACCGCGCTCGCCGACCCGTCGCCCCGCCCGCGCATGGTCGACCGCTGCCTGGTCGCCGCCTACGACGCCGGGCTGGAGCCGCTGCTGGTGCTGACCAAGGCCGACCTGACGCCGGCCGCGCCGTTCCTGGCCGACTACGCCCCGCTCGACGTCCGCTCCGTGGTCACCCGGCGCGGGCCCGCCCAGGACGCGGACGGCACCTACGAACTGATCGGGCTGGACGCCGTCCGCGCCGCACTGCACGGGCGGGTCACGGTCCTGATCGGGCATTCGGGGGTCGGAAAGTCGACGCTGGTGAACGCACTGGTGCCCGGGGCCCACCGGGCGGTGGGCCGGGTCAACGACGTGACCGGCCGGGGCAGGCACACGTCGTCCTCGGCCCTGGCCCTGCCGCTGCCGGACGGCGGCTGGGTGTTCGACACCCCCGGCGTGCGCTCGTTCGGCCTGGCCCACATCGATCCGTCCCGGATCCTGCGGGCCTTCCCCGACCTGGACCGGGGCACCGCCCAGTGCCCGCGCGGGTGCACCCACGACGAGGACGAGTGCGGGCTGGACGCCTTCGTCGCCGACGGCGGGGCGGGCCCGGCGGGTGCCGGCCGGCTGGAGTCGCTGCGCCGGTTGTTGCGCTCACGCTCGGGCACCTCCGAGGATGTCTCCGAGCGCTGAGCAGACCGTTTTGTCGCGTAGGGGGACGAACGACCCACACCTCTGTCAGGCAACGCCCATACCGTCCGGAGAGGGACCAGGTCCGCCGAGCCACCGCCGAACGAGGCGATCGGGCACGTTCGGGCAGGTTCGTATGCGCTCCCTCCCCTGCAGGAAGGACTCCGATTGATGTTTCAGGTGCGGATTCACGGCCGTGGAGGCCAAGGCGTGGTCACCGCCGCCGAGCTGCTCTCACTGGCCGCGTTCGGCGAGGGCCGGCACGCGCAGGCCTTCCCGAGCTTCGGCTCCGAACGCACCGGGGCCCCGGTGGTCAGCTTCTGCCGGATCGACGACCGTGAGATCAGGGTCCGCGAACCCGTCATGCAGCCGGACGCCCTGATCGTGCAGGACCCGACCCTGCTCTACCAGGTCGACGTGTTCAGCGGTCTCGCCCCCGACGGCTACGTGCTGATCAACACCCACCGTGCCTTCGCCGACCTCGGGCTGTCCGAGCTGTGGGCCCGGCACGACCACTCCCGGCTGCTGACCGTGCCGGCCGGCGAGTTCGCCCGGCGCACGGTCGGCCGTCCGATGCCGAACGCCGCCCTGCTCGGCGGGTTCTCGGCCATGGTCGAGCTGATCTCGTTCCAGGCCGTCGCCGATGCGATCCGGGAGACCTTCCCCGGTTCGGTGGGCGAACGCAATGTCGAGGCCGCCCAGCTGGCCTACGACCACGTCCGCGCCGAAGCGAAGGAGCTGTCCGATGTTCCGGCAGGTTGAAGGATCCCGCGCCGTCGCCGAGACGGTGGCCGCGTGCCGCCCGGACGTGATCTGCGCCTACCCGATCTCCCCGCAGACCCACATCGTCGAAGCCCTGTCCCAGCTGGTGAAGTCCGGGCAGTTGAGCCCGTGCGAGTACGTGAACGTGGAGAGCGAGTTCGCCGCGATGTCGGTGGCGATCGGCTCCAGCGCGGCCGGGGCCCGCACCTACACCGCCACCGCCAGCCAGGGCCTGCTGTTCATGGTCGAGGCGGTCTACAACGCCTCGGGCCTGGGCCTGCCGATCGTGATGACGGTCGCCAACCGGGCGATCGGCGCCCCGATCAACATCTGGAACGACCACAGTGACTCGATGTCCCAGCGCGACTCGGGCTGGATGCAGCTCTACGCCCGCACCAACCAGGAGGCCGCCGACCTGCACGTGCAGGCCTTCCGGCTGGCCGAGGAGCTGTCCCTGCCGATCATGGTCTGCATGGACGGCTTCATCCTGACCCACGCCGTGGAGCGGGTGGACATCCCCGAGCAGGCCGACGTCGACGCCTTCCTGCCGCCGTTCGAGCCGCGTCAGGTGCTCGACCCCGCCGACCCGGTCTCGATCGGCGCCATGGTCGGGCCGGAGGCGTTCACCGAGGTGCGCTACCTCGCCCACGCCAAGCAGATGCAGGCCCTGGAGCTGATCCCGCAGATCGCGGCCGAGTTCCGGGACCGGTTCGGCCGGGACAGCGGCGGTCTGGTGCACTCCTACCGCACCGAGGACGCCCGCACGATCGTGGTCGCGCTGGGCTCGGTGCTCGGCACGATCGAGGACGTCGTCGACGCCCGCCGGGACATGGGCCGCAAGATCGGCGCCGTCGGCATCGGCTCCTTCCGGCCGTTCCCGCTCGAGGCGCTGCGTGAGGCGGTGGGTCACGCCAAGCGGGTCGTGGTGCTGGAGAAGGCACTGTCGGTGGGCATCGGCGGGCCGGTCTCGGCGAACGTGCGGACGGCGCTGGCCGGGCTCGACGTCACCACCTACACGGTGATCGCCGGCCTCGGCGGACGGCCGATCACCCGCCAGTCGCTGCACGACATGCTCGAACTGGCCCGGGACGACGAACTCGAACCGCTGACCTTCCTGGACATGAACTGGGACGTGGTCAACCGCGAGCTCGGACGGCGCCAGGAGCGACGCCGCTCGGGCCCGGAGGCGGAGAACATCCTGCGCGACATCGGCACTGTGGCGTCCGGACCGGTCTGAGCCGCCCACCCCGACCCCCTGACGAGGAGATCGACTCATGACCGCATCGCAGGTCAAGTTCTACCAAGTGGGCAGTTTCGCCATCGGCAACCGGCTGGTGGACGCCGAGCAGCGGTCGGTGCAGTCCGACGAGAACCGCACCAACGCGCTGACCTCGGGCCACCGTGCCTGCCAGGGCTGCGGCGAGGCCCTGGGCGCCCGCTACGCCATGGACGCGGCGATGGCGGCGACCGACAACAACCTGGTGGCGGTCAACGCCACCGGGTGCCTCGAGGTGTTCTCCACCCCCTACCCCGAGACCTCCTGGCAGCTGCCGTGGCTGCACTCGCTGTTCGGCAACGCCCCGGCCGTGGCCACCGGCGTGGCGGCGGCACTGAAGGTGCGGGCGGCCAAGGACCTGGCCCGCGGTATCGGTGACGGCCATCCGCAGACCCGCGTGGTCGCCCAGGGCGGTGACGGCGGCACCGTCGACATCGGCTTCGGCTGCCTGTCGGGCATGTTCGAGCGCAACGACGACGTGCTCTACATCTGCTACGACAACGAGGCCTACATGAACACCGGGGTGCAGCGCTCCGGCGCCACCCCGCCTGCGGCCCGCACGATGACCACCCAGGCGGTCGGCGCGCACCCGGGCGCACCGTTCGGCCAGGGCAAGAACCTGCCGAGAATCGCGATGGCGCACGACATCCCCTACGTGGCCACCGCCACGGTCGCCGACCTGCGTGACCTCGAGTACAAGGTGACCAAGGCGATGGGCATGCACGGCGCCCGCTACATCCACGTGCTCGTGCCCTGCCCGCTCGGCTGGGGCAGCGCGTCCGGGCTGACCGTGCAGGTGGCGCGCGCCGCCACCCAGAGCGGCCTGTTCCCGGTCTACGAGGCCGAGGGCGGCGAGGTCACCGGGGTGAGTCAGATCCGCCGGCGCAGCCCGGTGGTGGACTACCTGCGGATGCAGAAGCGCTACGCCCACCTGTTCTCCCCCGTGGTGCGCGAGGACATCATCGAACGCCTGCAGGCCGAGGCCGACCGCAACATCGCCCGCTACGGCCTGATGGGGCCATCCGATACCGAGTCCGATGATCTCTATTCCGACGAGGGACGTGTGAACTGATGGACAAGCCCTTCGCGATCACCCTGGACATCGGTTCCAGCCTCGCCAACCGCACCGGCTCCTGGCGCACCGAGCGGCCGGTCTACGTCGATCGGATGCCCCCGTGCAACAACGGGTGCCCGGCCGGGGAGAACATCCAGAAGTGGCTCTACGCCGCCGAGTCCGGCGACGTGGCCGACAACCCGGACGACGCCAAGGGCGGCAACGGCTACGAGGCCGCCTGGCGCCAGATCATGCAGGACAACCCGCTGCCCGGCGTGATGGGCCGGGTCTGCTACCACCCGTGCGAGACCGCCTGCAACCGGGTCGAGGTGGACGAGGCGGTCGGGATCAACGCCGTCGAACGGTTCCTCGGCGACCTGGCGATCGAGCGCGGCTGGACGATCGAGCCGCCGAAGGAGACCAGCGGCAAGCGGGTGCTGGTGGTGGGTGCCGGTCCCTCGGGGCTCTCCGCCGCCTATCACCTGCGCCGGCTCGGGCACGACGTCGAGATCCGGGAGGCCGGGCCGCTGCCCGGCGGCATGATGCGGTTCGGCATCCCGCAGTACCGGCTGCCGCGCGCCGTCCTGGACGCCGAGGTGGGCCGGATCACCGGCATGGGCGTCGTCCTCACCCTGAACACCAAGGTGGAGGACCTGCGGGCCACCATGGCCGAGGACGGCTTCGACGCGGCCTTCCTGGCCGTCGGCGCGCACATCGGCAAGCGGGCCTACATCCCGGCCGGCGAGAGCGCGCACATCATGGACGCCGTCTCGCTGCTGCGGTCGATGGAGGGCGAGGACAAGCCCTACCTCGGCCGGCGCGTGGTGATCTACGGCGGCGGCAACACCGCGATGGACGCCGCGCGCACCGCCAAGCGGCTCGGCGCCACGGACGCGATCGTCGTCTACCGGCGCACCCGCGACCGGATGCCGGCCCACGACATCGAGGTCGAGGAGGCGCTGCAGGAGGGTGTGCTGATGCGCTGGCTCTCCACGGTCAAGCGGGCCGAAGAGGGCAAGCTGGTCGTGGAGAAGATGGAGCTGGACGCCTCCGGCTTCCCGCAGCCGACCGGTGAGACCGAGGAACTGGAGGCCGACACCCTGGTGCTGGCCCTGGGCCAGGACGTCGATCTGGGCCTGCTGGACAACCTGCCCGGTCTGGAGTTCACCGACGGCGTGGTGCAGGTCGGGCCGGACCTGATGACCGGCGCAGCCGGGGTGTTCGCCGGCGGCGACATGGTGCCGTCGGAGCGCACGGTGACGGTGGCGGTGGGCCACGGCAAGAAGGCCGCCCGGCACATCGACGCCTACCTGCGCGGCACCACCTACGACCGGGGGCCGCGCAAGCCGCTGGCCACCGCCGAGCGGCTGAACACCTGGTACTACGCCGACGCTCCCAAGACGGTGCGCCCGGTGCTCAACTCGGCACGGCGCCGCGACACCTTCGACGAGGTGGTGGGCGGGCTGGACGCCGGCAGTGCCCTGTTCGAGGCCCGCCGGTGCATGTCGTGCGGCAACTGCTTCGGTTGCGACAACTGTTACGGGGTCTGCCCGGACAACGCCGTGATCAAGGTATCCGAGAACGCCACGTACGCGATCGATCTGGACTACTGCAAGGGCTGCAGCCTGTGCATGCACGAATGCCCCTGCGGCGCCATCGAGATGCACCCCGAGACCACCTGAATCCCACCCGAACCCGCTCGAAACCCGCTCATGCTCCGCAGGTGAACACGTTCGCCCACTGACCACGTTGTCAGATGTTCACCGGCGGAGCATGAGCGGGTTTTGGGGTCGGGTACTAGAACCATGGTCTGATGGCGGGTGCGCCCGCAGGCACGGGAGAAATGTAGGTGTCAGAGGAACACCTACTGAAGGAGCACACCATGAAGCGCACCGCCCTGCTGGCCGCCGCGGCCGCCATCGCCGTCGTCCCCGCCATCCTGGGCGTGGCCGGCAACGCCACGTTCAGCCAGAGCGTCCCGGCGATCGTGCCGGCCGGAGCGTCGGTGGTCACCACCGCCACCTCCTCCGACGACAGCCCCACCTCCGACCCCACCTCGGACCCCACCAGCGCCCCCTCGGCCAGCTCCTCGGACGACAAGGGACGGCGTGGGGCCACCGGCGGCGGTCACGGATCCGACGACGGCGACACCTCCACCACCTCCACCACCTCGGCCGCCCGGTCGACCTCCACCTCGACCGGTTCGCGCACCTCCACCGGCTCCCGGACCTCCTCCACCTCGCGCAGCGCCACCACCGACGACCACGGCAGCGGCACCGAGACCGGTGACGACTCCGGCGGCCACGGCGGCGGCTCCACCTCCGGTTCCGGCAACTCGGGCAAGGGTTCGGGCAACTCCGGCAGCGGCTCCGGCAACTCCGGCAGCGGCTCGGACGGCTCGGGCAAGGGATCGGACGACTGATGCCCAAGGACCTGCCCTCCGACGACTCCCCGGTCACGTGGACCACGCTGACGGCCGGGGAATCGTCGCGCCGCGCCGTCGGGCCGGTCTCCGGACGCCGGGTGGTGCTGCAGGTCCTCGCGGCCACGGTGGCCGTCCTGCTCCTGGTCGGAGCCCTCGGCGTGGTCGTGGTGCGACGGATCGCGGAGCGCGAGGCGATGAACGACGCCTCGCAGCTGACCGACCTGCTCGCCCGCACGGTGGTCATGCCGGCGCTCGAGGACGGCCTGCTCACCGACGACCCCGAGGCCCGGGCCCGGTTCGACGCGGTGGTCCGCTCCCGGGTGCTGACCGGCATGTTCGTCCGGGTCAAGGTCTGGTCGACTGACGGCCGGGTGCTCTACTCCGACGCCCCCGAGCAGATCGGGGGCCAGTTCCCGCTCGGCGAGGACCAGCTGGCCGTGCTCGCCGAGCCGGCCACGGTGGCCGAGGTGAGCGACCTGACCCCGGCCGAGAACGAGCTGGAGCGGGGACAGGGCCGCCTGGTCGAGGTGTACCGCCCGGTCTGGACGCCGTCCGGGCGCCCGATGCTGTTCGAGACCTACACCGAGTACGCCGCGGTGACCGCCCGTTCGGGCGACCTGTGGCGTGCGTTCAGCGGGATCGTGGTCTCCAGCCTGCTGCTCTTCGGCGTCCTCCTGATGCCCGTGCTCTGGACCCTGCTCGACCGGCTGCGCCGCGGCCGGGACCAACGAGAACTGTTGCTGCAGCACGCGATCGACGCCTCTGAGGACGAACGCCGGCGGATCGCCGCAGACCTGCACGACGGCGTGGTGCAGGAACTGGTGGCGGCCTCCCTGATCGTCGCCGGGGCGGCCGAGCGCGCCTCGACCGCCGGGGAGGACCTGGAACAGGTCAGCCACCTGCGGTCGGCCGCCACCGCCGTCCGCTCCTCGATCGGCACCCTGCGCACCCTGCTGGTGGACATCTACCCGCAGAACCTGACCTCGGCCGGGCTGGGCGCCGCGCTCGAGGACCTGACCGGAGGGCTGCGCAGCCGCGGTATCGAGGTGAGCGTGGACGTCGAGCAGCAGGCGGCCGCCTCACTCAACGACGAGGACCAGCGGCTCGTCTACCGGATGACCAGCGAGTGCCTGCGCAACGTCGCCAAGCACGCCGCCGCCCGGCACGCGCAGGTGACCCTGCGCCGCGACGGCTCCCTGACCGTGCTCGAGATCTCGGACGACGGCGTCGGGCTCTCGGCCGCCGCGGCCGCCGCCGCAGCGGAGGACGGGCACCTGGGTCTGCGCCTGCTGGCCGACCTCGCCCGCGACCATGGAGCCACCCTGCGGATGGCCAGCACGCCGGGGCACGGCACACGCTGGCAGCTGGAGGTTCCGCCACGATGAGCACGACCCCGAGTGAGGACGCAGCAATGATCCGGGTACTGCTCGTGGACGACCATGCCCTGGTCCGGGCCGGTCTGGCCGCCCTGCTGGACGCCGCCGAGGGAATGTCGGTGGTCGGTCAGGCCGCGGACGGCGCCGAGGCGCTGCAGGCGGCGGACGAGCTCGAGCCGACCGTCGTCCTGATGGACCTGTCGATGCCCGTGATGGACGGCGTCACGGCCACCCGCGAGCTGCTCGCCCGCCGGCCGGGAACCGCCGTGGTCGTGTTGAGCTCGTTCTCCGAGCACGCACGGGTACGCGGAGCGATCGACGCCGGAGCGATCGGCTACCTGCTCAAGGACAGCGAGCCGGGTGACCTGGTGGCCGGGGTACGTGCCGCCGCCCGCGGCGAGGCCCCACTGGATCCGCGGGTGACCCGCGCCCTGATGCCGAACACGGGCCAGCCGCCCGGCGTGCGGCTGAGCCCGCGCGAGCGCGAGGTGCTGGCGCTGGTCGGCGAGGGTATGGCCAACAAGCAGATCGCCCGGGCGCTGGGGATCAGTGAGCGCACGGTCAAGGTGCATCTGAACAGCGTCTTCCGCCAGCTCGGGGTGGCCGACCGCACGTCGGCCGCGCTGTGGGCGAGGGAGCACCTGACGGCGTTCTGACCCGTCGGGTCATTCGCCGGTTGTGATCACCCGATGGCATCCTGCTAAGTTCTCGCCCACCCTGACCCTGCGCATGAGGACGGCTCGCATCCTGGTCGGCACACACCTCGTTCGAGAAGGGGATCGCCGTGGCGGCGATCCCCTTCTCGCCGCGAGCCGCCCGCTGCTGCGCTCGGCGATGTTCGCGTTCCTCGCCCTGCCGCTCAGCGCCACGGCCCACGTGCTGGGCGGGGGCGAGCGGCCGGCATCGATCGCCGTCCTGGCCGGGCTCGCGTTCTCGTTCCTGCTGCACCGCGGCCTCCTGGTGCGCCAGGAGCGGTCCTGGGCGAGCCTGTTCGCCGGCCTGGGGCTCGCCCAGGTCGTGGTGCACACCCTGCTCTGGCTGACCGAGGACGCCCCGGCCGACGGTCCGGCGCTGGTCACCGCCGCGCATCACGCGCACGGGCTGTCCTCCTCGTTCGCGGTGACCGCCGGCGCGGACCTCACCGCGACGCACGGCGGCCACTACGGCCCCGGCATGCTGGCCGGTCACGTCGTCGCTGCGGCCCTGCTGGCGTGGCTGCTGCGGCACGGCGAGGTCCTTCTGTGGTCCGCCGCACGGCGACTCACCTGGGCTGCTGTCGCCTGCTGGCGCCGGGCCTGCCGCGCCGCCGCCCGGTGCCGCCCCTCTGCCGCCTGCCTGGCCGGGTGTCCCGCCCCGCACGCGGACCGGCGGCCTCTTCGCCGTCAGCAGTTGCTCTGGACCGCCGGACAGATCCGGCGCGGGCCCCCGCAGGTGTGCCGAGCCGGCTGAGTCCCGACTCCCGGCACCGCTGTCCTGTCACCTCCCCCGGTCCTCGCACCGGGGTCCTTCGTGCGCTGGGCCCTGCCCGCGCCCCTGTCATGCCTGAACGGAGCCCTTCCATGACTCAGACCTCTGCGCCGCCCCCGGCGCCCGACCTGGAGACCGCCGAGCCGGACGTCGACCAGACGCCGGACGTCGCCGTCCGCCAGACCAAGCCCACCGGCGGGCTGTTCCGCGCCTTCTGGCGCTGGCACTTCTACGCCTCGATCCTGGTCGTCCCGATCATGTTCATGCTCGCCGTGACCGGACTGACCATCCTCTACAAGTGGCAGATCGACCCGGCGCTGCACCGCGGCGTCCTCACCGTGGACGTGCCCGCCCGAGGGGCGGCGACGCCGCTGTCGGCCCAGGAGTCCGCGGTGAAGGCGGCCTACCCCGGCGGCACGGTGACCGCCGTCCAGCAGGGGTTCGAGAACCGGGCCAGCTACTTCACTGTGTCCCAGGGTGAGGAGACGCTCAACGTCTACGTCAACCCCTACACGGCCGCGGTGACCGGGGCGATCGACCCCGGTGACCTGCTCTCGAACATCGCCACCGAGATCCACGGAAAGATCATCTTCGGTTCCGTCTCCGAAGTCGTCGTCGGCAAGGACCCTGCCCTGGCCACCGGCCTGACCGGGGACCCGGCAGACGGCGCTGACCTGACCTCCGGAGCCGTCGGCGACCGGATCATCGAACTCGCCGTCTGCTGGGCGATCGTGATGACGATCACCGGGTACTACCTCTACCTGCGGGGGCGGGGGGCTCGATTGAAGCGGCTGTCCGCCAAGGCGAAGGCCGCGGGCCTGCGCAACAACCACGCCCGCTACGGGGCGATCCTCGGTGTCGGGTTCCTGCTGCTGGTCCTGTCCGGTCTGCCCTGGACCGGGTTCTGGGGCAGCGGCGTTCAGAAGCTGGCCACCGGGCAGGGCTCCAGCCTGTGGGGCGACGACCCGGGCGCCACCTCGACCCTGGGTGAGCAGCTGGAGAAGGTCGGCTCGAACTCCAACCCCGCCCCCTGGGCGGAGGGTGCGGCCACCCTTCCGGACTCCACCGTGCCGGCCGCCGGCGACGGGCACGCAGGCCACACCATGTCCACCGGCTCGGCGGGCGCGGGGTCGGTGAACATCGACGCCGTGATGACGGCGGCACGCGCCGACGGGCTGCCCGAGCCGTACCACATCGTCTATCCCGACGGTGAGGAGGGCGTCTTCTCGGTCCTGGCCGACCAGTGGAACGACAAGGCCAACCCGGCCGCCACCGACGTCTCCAAGGAGCGGGTGGCCCATGTGGACCAGTACAGCGGCCAGGTGATCGGTCGGTACGGCTACAGCGAGTACTCCGTGGCGGCGAAGGTGGTCACCCAGGGCATCGCACTGCACGAGGGCCGTCGGCTGGGGTCGTTCAACCTGGTCGCTTCGACGGCGTTCTGCCTCGGCGTGATCTTCCTGTGTGTCAGCGGCCCGCTGATGTGGTGGAAGCGCCGGCCGAAGGACGGCGGGCTCGCCGCCCCGCGGGGTCGGATGCCGCTGCGCGCGACGCCAGCGCTGGCCGTGGTGGTGGTCCTGCTGGGGATCTTCCTGCCCCTGTTCGGGGCGTCCCTGTTGGTGGTGCTGCTGCTCGACCGGTTCGTGATCCGCCGCGTCCCGGCGCTCACGAAACGGTTCAGCACCGTCTGAGCACCGACCTGTGAGAACGCCGGGTCGTGCCGTCTAGGGGGCGGCACGACCCGGTGTCACGGGGCCTTGGTGTTGGAGACGATGTCCTTCCAGACCATGGTGGCGCCGCTGTGCCCGACCACTGCGGTCAGGCCCATGGTGGCGACCGCGCCGACCACGGCCACGATCGCGACCACCGAGGCCAGCGCCGTCCGCGTGCGGGTCGACCCAGATGACCAGGGCGCCGATGAACAGGGCCGCCGCCAGGAACATCAGGCGCTCGCCCCACTCGGCATGATCGTGCAGGCCCGCCGGCTCGCTGAACTGCTCGACCCGGTGCTCGAGCGACTCCCCCGACTGCACGGCGACGAACGCCGCGACCATCACGGCAGCGTTGAGCACTGCCAGCGCCGGGGCGAACCGGCGCCACGACGGGCGCACGGCCACCGCGATGGTGGCCAGGCAGGCGAGGGGCAGCAGCACCACGACAGCGTGTACGACGAGGGGGTGGATCGGCAGGCCGGCGATCGTGTCGAACACGCCCATCACCTCAGGTTTCTCCGTGGTCCAGTAGTCGGCACGGTCACGATAGCTGATGCATCAGGAACGTGAGCAGGTCATTCCCCGTCGCTACACACCCTGGGGGCGGTAGCGTCGGCGCGCATCCGGAACCCTGCGAACGACCGAGGAGCGACGTGGCCGGCTATCAGGACGACCTACGGCTCGCCCTGGTGATGGCCGACATGGTCGACGCGCACACGACGTCCCGGTTCCAGGCCCTCGACCTGCAGGTGGAGACCAAGCCGGACCTGACCCCGGTCTCGGACGCCGACAAGGCCGCCGAGGAGATCATCCGAGGACAGCTCAAGCGCAGCCGCCCGCGCGACGCGGTGATCGGCGAGGAGTTCTCCCCCACCGGGCACGGCGCCCGGCAGTGGATCGTCGACCCGATCGACGGCACCAAGAACTTCGTCCGCGGCGTGCCGGTCTGGGCCACTCTGATCGCCCTGGTCGACGAGGGCAGACCGGTGATCGGGGTGGTCTCGGCACCGGCCCTGAACCGGCGCTGGTGGGCCGCCGAGGGCACCGGGGCCTGGACCGGGCGCAGCCTGTCGTCGGCCCGACGACTCGGGGTGTCCCGGGTGGGCGCACTCTCCGACGCCTCGTTGTCCTACTCCTCCTACGAATCGTGGGAGGACCTGGGGCGCGGCAAGCAGTTCCGTTCGCTGACCCGGGCGGTGTGGCGCAGCCGGGCCTACGGTGACTTCTGGTCGTACATGCTCGTGGCCGAGGGCGCGGTGGACATCGCCACCGAGCCCGAGCTCGCGCTGTACGACATGGCGGCGCTGGTGCCGCTGGTCACCGAGGCCGGCGGACGGTTCACCTCGCTGGACGGCGAGGACGGCTGTTTCGGCGGGAACGCCTTGGCCACCAACGGGTTGTTGCACGACCAGGTCCGCCGGATGCTCGCGGTCCAGGACAGCACGCGCGGTGCCAGCAGCAACGCGTAGAGATCGAACCATCCGTAGCCGCCGGCCGCCCCGGACGGCGGGTTCCCCTGCCCGACCACGCCGAGCACGGGATCGACCGGTGCCCAGGCCCAGGTGCCCAGCGCCGTGCCGAGCAGCTCCAGATAGCTCACCACGACGAAGGCACCGACGTAGAGCATCCGGCTGCGGCCCCAGCGCAGGAAGCCGACCAGGCAGAGGAACCAGAACGCACCGAGCTGGTCGTCGTGGGCGATCAGCGCGTAGCCGGCCCAGCTCCCACCGATGAGCAGCGTCGCGGCCACGGCGACCCGCGGGTGGCGGGTGAGCGGCGCGGATCGGCCCAGGCACAGCGCCGCCAGGTAGACCAGCCCGTGCCCCGGAGGCACGAACAGCGGCACCGTCCCGACCCGGTAGACGTAGGCCTCGAGCAGCGGCGAGAAGGTGTACTCGACCAGCGTGGCCAGCACCACGACCACCGCCGTCTGCGCGCGCACGAGTGGACTCTGCCGAGCAGCCAGGACGAGCAGCAGCCCCCAGGTGGTCACTCCCAGCACGACCTGGCGGACCGATCTCGACCCGCGCTCCACGACAACCGCGTCGACGAGCAGGATCAGGCCGATCCAGCACACCACGACCACAACCGGACCGAGGTCACCACGCAGCGGGCTCCGCAGGACGTTCACGCCCCCAGAGTGCCAGCCGCCACGCCATGCCCGAGACGTGGGCGTCACAGCGACCTCGTGGGCGACCGCGTTGCACCGGGGATGGCCAACGACGTGAGTATCAGCAAGCCCCCCGCAGCCATCAAGGTTGCCCTCGGGCCGAGGGCATAAGCGAGCAGCCCGCCAGCGGCGGCTCCTATCGGCATCGCCAGCTGGACGAAGAAGCGGTACCCGGCAGACACACGACCGAGCATGTCGGTGGGTATCAGCCGCTGCCGCAGAGCCATCGTGAGAACGTTCCAGACCAGAACCCCCGCAGTACCGACCATCAGCAGGAGCGACACGAGCAGGGTCGACGTCGCGACAGCCATCCCCGTCAGCGCGATGCCGGACGTCATCACAGCGCCCAGCAGAGTCACTCCAAGCGGGCGCTTGGCCAGCTTCGACGCTGAAACAGACCCGAGCAATCCACCAATCGAGGCGAATACGGCCAAGAAGCCGAAGCCCGTCGCCGAGACATTCAGGTCTTGAGTGGCGTACAGCACGAACACGGCTGACCACATCATCGTTGCCGCGCCAAGAACCATGGAGATCAAGGCAAGTCGGCGGAGCAAGGCGTCTCGCCACAACCAGACCAGGCCTTTGCGGATCCGCGCCCATATTGAGTCTGTGTCGACGTTCCGCACCCCGGGCGCCGAAGCGCCCCGGTTGAAGCCCATGATCAACGCCGCCACCGCGAAAGTTGCGGCATCGAATCCAAAGGGTGCGGAGGCAGCCATCGCAAACAAGGCACCCCCGAGTGCCGAGCCCACGATTCCGTCCGCGACCAGTTCCGTGCCCATCAGACGCGCACCGGCGCCCTCCAGAGCATCCGGATCCACTGTCGCCGGCACGAGTGCAATGGATGCGGAATCGACCACAGCCTCGGCAGCGGAAAGCACCACTACGACCACGAACAACAGCGGGATACCCAACTGGCCGAGAGCTATCGCCATCGCTAGACACCCCACCGCAATGGCGCGAGTGGCATCAACAGACACCCGGATCTTGCGGCGATCCCAGCGATCCGCCCAATCTCCTCCCGGAAGTACGGCGAGCAGCCACGTCAAGCGCTGGGCAACCGCGACACCAGCAACGACGCGGGGATCCATGGTCAACGTTGTCGCCAGTAGTGGGAGAGCAACCGCGCGGACCCCATCTCCGAGGTTTGAGACACCCCAGGCCAGCCACAGGAGTCTGAACTCCTTGCTCAACACCCCGTCACCCCGCGTGCTTCAGCCACACGAGCGGTGTTTCCCCACGGCGCAGAAGGCAGCACTGACTTCCTACCTGGAAGGTGTGGGAGTTCACGCCCCCAGAGTGCCAGCCGCGCAACCGTTCCCGCGCCCCGGGGCGCCGATCAGGAGGCGGCGGGGTGCTCGATGTGGTCGAGCCGGCTGCGCGATGCCTCAGGCAGCGTCATCTCCACACACGCCGGGCAGGCCGCTGCCGGGCGGGCGGAGAAACGCCGCTCCCAGAAGACCGTCCAGCCGGCGGTGTACTCGCCGCACAGCGTGCGCCGGGTGCCCGGCTGCCACGCATGCTCGGTGCCGTACGGAACCCACTGGTTGGGGGCCGAGGCCGAGCGATCGCGGACCTTGTGCGTCGAGACGACGAACAGCTCGGTGTGGGAGCCGTCCGATTGCCTGTCAAGGATCAGGGTGGGCGTCGTCACGAGCGTCCTCCACTCCTGTGCCGTCCCCGGGCTTCGCCGTCGAAGCCCGCGTCCCGGTGGCACTCAGTGCCATCCTTACGGCACTCAATGCCTCGGCGCAAGGGCCCTATGGGCACCAGCTGCCCGATCTGTCCGGCATCTGCGCCTTACGACCTCTGGTCGACCACGGACGGCGACCCAGGCTCACAGCGACCGGGAGATCCGCTCCACCACGTCGTCCATCGAGTCACCGGCCCGGAACACGGCGACCACCACGTCCTCGCTCTCGCCTGTGCCCTCGGCCTCCAGACCGCCGCTCAGCCGTGCCACCACCCAGTCGAACGCCTGCTCCAGCGCGGGGAAGGGATCACCCGCTCCGCCGTTGCGCAGCCAGTCCCGCAGCACATGGTTGTGTGCGGCCACGAGCGCCGCCGCAGCCACCTCTGCACCGAGTGCCGACTCAGGGGTGCCACCCATCCGGCGATGCAGGTAGCGCCCGAAGAGGCGGATGTAGGTAGAGACCCACGCGATCTCACGGTCCCGCAGGGCAGGCACCGAGCGCACCAGCCGGTAGCGCTGCACCGAGACCACGGCGTCGTCCACATAGCTGCCGAAGACCAGGCGGACACCGCTACACACCGCACGCAGCGGCGGGACGTCACCGAGTGCCTCGAGGTGGACCCCGACCGCCTGGGCCACCCGGTCGTGGTCGGGGAAGATGACGTCGTCCTTGGCCCGGAAGTGCCGGAAGAACGTGCGCCGGGCGATCCCGGCCCGCTCGGCGATCGCCTCGACCGTGGTGCGCTCGTATCCCTGCGCGGCGAACAGCTCCCGCCCGGCTGCGGCGATCCGCTGCCGAACCTCTGAGGCCTGGATATCCAGGTCGCCTCTGGCGGTGGGACTGGCCATGTCAGGACGGTAACCTGAGCCGCCCATCGCCGGGATGGTGCTGGTGGTGAGACAGAACACCTGCCACCCGAGGAGGGCCGATGGTCCGCAGCATCGCCCAGGTGAGCACGCCGACCCCGCAGCGGTTCGCCAAGCAGTTGGTCAGCCACCTGGGGCACCGGGTGCCAGTCACCGTGGACGGTGACGTGGCGCAGCTGACCTTCGGTTCGGGCACCGGCACTGTGAGCAGCGGCGAGGGCGTACTCCTCCTCCAGGCGTCCTCGGCCACCGCTGCCGGGCTGGCCGAGGTGCAGGACGTGCTGGCCCGCCACCTGGTGCGGTTCGGCGAGCGTCAGGAGCTGACCGTGACCTGGGAGCCGTCCAGTGCGGAGGCGGCAGACGGCCCGGACAGCTCGACGTAGGAGCAGAGGGCATTCACCCGGCGCAGCTGTTCCGGCCGGACGACCGGCGCCCGCAGCAGCTCCGGCGAGCCGACGACGGCCACCAGTGCCCGCGCGCGGGAGACGGCCACGGTGAACCGGTGCGGGTCGAGCAGGAACTCCACCCCTCGTGGAGCGTCGGCGGCACTGGACGAGGTCAGGGAGTAGATCACCACCGGTGCCTGACGGCCCTGGAAGGCATCGACGGTGCCGACCTGCACCGCCTCCCCGGCCGGGCCGGGCAGGCGTCTGCGGATCTCGTGCCGCACGCGGTGCACCTGCTGGTTGTAGGGAGCGATCACCAGGACATCCGCCGGGGTGAGCCGGGCCACCCGGTCGTGCCGGTCGCGCCACGTGCCGCCGGCGAGCAGACCCGCGACCAGGGCAGCCACCCGCTCCGCCTCCGGCCCGCAGACCGTCCCGTTCCCCCTGTGCCGCACCGGGATCCAGCGCAACCCGGACCCGCTCAGATCACCCTCCACGCCCGTCGCCAGGACCTCCTGGCGCTCCAGGCCGGGCACACCGTGCAGCCGCCCGTCGTAGGACATGCCGGACAGGAAGTCGGCGATCAGCGGGTGCATCCGGAAGGTGGTGTCGAGCAGCAGACCGGTCTCGGGCGCGATCGTGGCGTGGTCGCCGAGCAGATGGCCGAGCGCCGAGGCCTCGGCGCCGCGCGGGTGGGTGCCCTTGACCGGCTGGGAGAGCTGGCGGGGATCGCCGAAGAGCACCAGGTTCGGCGCGGCGTGGGAGAGCGCGAGCACGTTGGCCAGGGACAGCTGCCCGGCCTCGTCGACCACTACGGCATCCAGCCGCTCGGAAAGCTCCGGGCGGGCGAACAGCCATGGCGTGCCCGCCACCAGATCCACCGCACCGGCGTCGAGCAGATCGGCGATCCGGCTGTTCTGGGTCACCTGCGCGATCGAGTCGGGCGGCGCAGGCCTGGTGGTCCTCGGCCTTCTGCACCGCCCGCAGCACGACGCCGCGCCGGTCGGCCTCGGCGGCCACGGCGCTCAGCAGGTTGCCGATCGCCGTATGGCTGAAGGCGGTGACCCCGACCCGGCGGCCCTGCGCGAGCAGGTTGAGCACCAGCGCCGTGGCGGCGAACGTCTTGCCGGTGCCCGGCGGCCCCTGCACGGCGAGCAGACCGCCACGCAACCCGCTGCCGCAGCGGACGACGGCGTCGGTCGCCGACTCGTCTCCGCGCCGCAACGGACTCTGGCCTGCTCCCGGTGGACGGCGCAGCAGCAGATCCCGCGCCGGCCGCCAGGCGGGCAGCGGGGAGCCGATGCCGTGCCGCAGGACCCAGCCCGCCAGCTCGGCCAAACGCTGCTCGAGCGGCGCGGCCTGAGGCGGAGTCCCCGGGACCATCGCCGTGAACTGCGGCGGACCGGCCGCCTGCCGCCGGTGCAGGGTCAACCAGCCCTCGTCCGGCCGGACGTCGAGGACTGTTCCCGCGACCGCACCCGTGCGCGGGTCGGTCCACCGTTGCTCGCCGCTGCCGAGCTTGGTCTCCTGCGGCGGGAACGTCAGGCGCCAGGTCGTCGAGCGTGCGCCGCTCGCCATCGGTTCGGCCGCGCCGAGCCCACCCAGGGCGGTCGGGTCGTCGATCAACTGGTCATCGGTCAGGGTCAACCGCTGGAAGTGGTCCCACCAGTCCGGCAGCGCCTCCCGGCGGTGCCAGTCGAGCAGCATGGCCAGCAGCCAGATCGCCTGCTGCTCGCAGCGTGCGCTCAGCGCCCTCGGCCCGGGCCCCAGCGGGAATCAGGCCGAGAAGGTCACCGCGCAGCTGCTCGGTCCGGCTCGTCGCCGCGGCGAGCGCGGCCGACGGTTCGCCGTCGACCGGCACCGGTCGAAGGAACGCCTCGTCACCGCCGGCTGCAGAGCCGGACCCCCTCGAGCCAGTCCCGCAGGGCCTGGGTGGAGCGGCAATCCTCCTCGTTGTAGACCCGGATGCCTTCCAGCAGAGGGTCTTCGACGATCGGCACGACTCTCGGCGGACGGTTGGGACAGCCAGGTCTCGAAGGCCACCACGGACCCCATGGCATCGTTCACCGCCGCCTCACCCCGGTGGTCGCGGTCCACCCCCCAGTACAGCGGCCTCGAGCTTCTTCAACGAGTACGACGCGGCTGCCGATCCGCAGGCCCTGGCGAACCACGGCGTACAGGTCGATCAGTCGGCCGCCGCGCAGCAGCCGGTCGACCTGTGCGCCACGGGTGCCGTGGCGGCCCGACAACGCCTGCAGTCGTAGTCGTTCGTAGGGTGCGTAGTGGTAGACGTGCATCCCCGGGTCCTCGGCCCACGCCGACATCAGATGGTCGACCAGGCTCTCGAAGGCCGCCCGCTCCTGCGCCGGCGAGGTGGCCCAGTGGGCGGTGAACCCTCCCCGGCCGAGGACGCCGAAGAGGTACTCCAGGCCGTGGTCCCCGACGAACGGGTCGCCCTCGATGTCGAAGAAGAGGTCGCCGGGCGACGGCTCGGGCAGCAGGGCCAGGCCTCGCCCCGGCTCGGGATCGAGGACCTCGTACGGAAGCGCAGCCTCGGCCCGGGCCCTCACCTGGAGGCGCGCCTGGCGCAGCAGGCGCTGCCCCACGGGCCCGCTCAGCGCAGCAGGCAGGCCTTCCGCGCGGGAGGCGGCGACGTCGGCCACGGTGTGCAGGCCTGCGTCGCGCAGGGCCGAGGCGTGCGTCGTGCGCATGCCCGCGACCAGGGAGAGGTGGTCCTGCTCGGCCCACTCCGCTCGGCACTGAGGCTGCCAGCGGCACTGCCCGCAGTGGCGCACCGGCTCGGCGGAGGTCGGCTGCTCATGGTCGAGGAAGTCGAGCAGTTCGGCAGCGAGGCGGCGCGCGTAGGCGGCGCAGTCCTGGAACGGATAGTCGCGCTCGGCGCCGTCACCGGTGACCACGACCAGAGTGCGTGGGGGCGTGCCCTGCAGTGCGGTGAGCCGTTCGGCGTAGACGGCCATCTGCAGCACGGCCGGAACCTTGAGCCGGCGGGCGAGTTTGGTGTCGGCGACGTCATAGCCCCAGCCCCACCGGCCGGGCAGATCGTCGCGGCGGAGCAGGAAGTCGGCGTGGCCGCGCCAGCGGCCGTCGAAGAAGGCGGCCTGGTAGATCACCTCGGCGCCGCCGGCCATGGCCTCGACCGTCTGCCGTTCCAGATCCTGGAGCGCCTCGCTCCCCTGGACCCGTGGGCCTGACGGGATCTCGTGCACACCCAGGCCTCGGTCGCGCAGCTTCTGCAGGTAGGCCGCCTCGTGCTCACGCCCGCGGCGCCAGAGCAGCTCCAGCTCCGCGGTTGCGGCAGCGGGCGCCGGGCGCAGGCCCGATGCCAGCTCGCGGTCGAGGGTGCTGGAGTGGCGGCAGGCAGCGAACCGGGTCAGGTCTGTGGCACTGACCACGAGTTCGCCGTCCACCAGCTGCATGACACGGACGCTAGCGGGTACCCCCGACAGCGCCTCGGCGACCAGGAGCTACAGGCCCTCGGCCCGGCGCTCCTCCGACAGCATCAGCTCGAAGTCCTCGGCGTGGCGCTCGGCCAGCCGGTCCAGGGCCCGCACCCGTGCCCGCCGGGCGCGCACCTCCGGGTCGCCTCGTCCGCGCAGGTCGCGCATCGGAGTACCTGACAGAAGCCCTACTCCGGCAACCGATGTGGCAGGTGCCCGGGTAGTCGTCACGGCCGAGGCCCGGGCGGTGCTCCGCGCCGGTCCGGTTCCCGCCGCCGCCGGTGCCAGGCAGACCTGGCAGCTCGGTTCGGCCTCCGTGAAGTCGTCGATCGGTTTGACCTTGCGGCACCTGTCGCATCGCCGCCACTTCTCAGCCACTGCACCGTCCTCGTGGAACCTCGTTCAGGGCTCGGTCACACACACGTCGAGCCCGGGGTCGCCGACCACCTTACGACCTGTTGCGGGCCACGCCGTCGCCCGAGGCCGCGCCTCGGGGTCCGACGTCGTCACACGGCGCATGAAGCCTGGGGCGAAGCCGTCAGGCAGTCATCAGGAGGGCATCAGGAAGTCCTGGACAAAGCCCCGCACAATCCAATGATTCTGACCACATGTGTCTGTTGGGTGTCCTAGTGTGGCAATCAGGTAGTGAGGGTCGGGTGGACCTGCGCCGCCGCCACCGGCTGCTCTGTCTCTCCCTGACCCGATGACCTGACAACGCTGCACCAGAGGCGGTTTCAGCACCATCCACGGTCCAGGGGGAAGAGATCATGCGTTGGCTTCGGAGTCGCACCCGACAGGTGGCCGTCGGCCTCGCCGGCGCCGCCGTCCTCGCCGGTGCTCTCGTCCCGGTGACCATGGCCCAGGCCGCCACGGCACGCAACCTGGTGCCCAACAGCTCCGTCGAGCAGCGTTCGGGGTCCAAGCCCACCTCCTGGCTTCAGATCGCCTCCGGCAGCAACGACCGCAAGTTCGCGCACGTGCGCGGCGGCGCCA
Organism: uncultured Actinomycetota bacterium; assembly: GCA_963710915.1. GTDB lineage: Bacteria > Actinomycetota > Actinomycetes > Actinomycetales > Kineosporiaceae > JADJPO01. The sequence continues at coordinate 26,621 of CAVQCD010000008.1, forward strand.
AGTCGGGCCGTTACTTCGTGCGGACCTCGATCACCAAGCGCTCCTCGGGGTACGCGGGATGGTCGTTCGCGCCGGTGGCGGTCTCCCCCGGCGCCACCTACGCCTACGCGGACGCGCTGCGGTCCAACACCTCCACCACGCTGCGTGCCCGCATGGTCAGCCGTACCGGAGCGGTGAGCTACCGCACCTTCGCCGCTGCGCCCCGCACGTCGTCCTGGAAGACGGCCGGGGTGACCTTCACCCTGCCCAAGGACACGGTGAAGCTGAGCCTGGAGCGCCTGCTCACCTCCCCCGGGGTGCTGGACGTCGACACCGCGAGCCTGGTGCTGCGCCGTCCGGCCTCCAAGCCGGCGCCGGTACCCGCCCCGCCGAACCCGGCACCGGCACCGGTGCCCGCGCCCACCACCCCGGCGCCGGCCCCCGTTCCCGCCACCGGCGCCCTGGTCTCGATCACCTTCGACGACGGGTTGCTCAACCAGTACAACAATGCCCGCCCCGTGCTCGCCCAGAACGGCTTCCCGGCCACCTTCTACCTGATCTCGACCGCCTTGACCTGGAACGGCTACATGAACGTCGCGCAGGCCAAGGCGATGCAGAGCGCCGGGCATGAGCTCGGGTCACACAGTGCCACGCACGCCAACCTCACCCAGATCTCCGCCGATCAGCTGAGCGCCGAACTGGCGGGGAGCAAGGCCACCCTGGAAGCGCAGTTCGGCACCATCCGCAGCCTCGCCTACCCCTTCGGCGCCCACAACAGCACCGTCGTGGCCGAGGCGACGAAGATCTACCAGACGGCGCGGACCACCAATGGTGGCGTGAACATGCGCGGCGCGATCAACCGCGGCCAGCTCACCATGAAGTACGTGACCAACACCACCGACGCGGCCACCGTGACCAGCTGGATGAACGAGGCGGCCAGCTCCGGCGGCTGGACCATCCTGGTCTACCACGGGGTCGAGGAGGGCGGCGGGGTCTACTCGGTCACGCCGGCCCAGTTCGCCTCGCACATGGCCGCGGTGAAGAACTCGGGCCTGCGCACGGCCACGATGAGCGCGGCCTACGACGCGATGACCTGACCGGGTCCTCCGGCTTATCTCCGCCCCCGTTCCGGCCGATACTCCTGTGGTCGGTGGGGGGCCGGCCGCCCTGACGCACCCCTGCGCGGGGCACTCCGGCCCACGGGGAGGACGCTATGCCGATCGCTCTGGTCGTGGACGACGACCCTGATCTCCGCTCGCTCATGGTCACTGTGCTCGATCGGGCCGGCTACGACGTCTGGACCGAGCCCGACGGGGAGGCCGGGCTGACCGCCGCGATCAAGCTCAAGCCCGACATCGCCCTGCTCGACTGGCTGCTGCCGCTGCGCTCGGGCGTGGAGGTCTGCCGCGCGATGCGCGAGGAGCCCCACCTGGCCCACACCGCCGTGATCATGGTGACCGCCCGCGACCAGGAGAACGACCTGGAGTGGGGGTACGCCTGCGGGGCGGACGACTACGTGGTCAAGCCCTTCCTCACCCGTGACCTGCTCCGCCGCGTCGAGCGGGCGATCGAGCTGCGCACCGCTACCCCCCGCTGACGTAGCGCCCGATCTGCGAACAGGCCTCGTCCAGCACGTCCTCCAGTCCCTCCCTGGCCGCCCGCGCCGCCTCGGCGTGGCCCTGTTCGGTGAGGCTCTCGATCTGCTGGCAGACCCGGGCGAGCTGGTCGGCGCCGAGGTTGGCGGCCGCGCCCTTCAGACTGTGCGCGAAGCGCTGACCCAGCTCGCAGTCCTGCGCCGCCAGCGCGGCGTCCAGCCCATCGACGATCCCGGGTGCGCGGTCGAGGAACGAACGGGCGATCCGGTGCACCAGCTCGACCTCTTCGGGCGAACGGTCGCCCGAGAGCTCCTCCAGGCGCTCGTGCACGGAGGACGCCCGCGGGTACGGCACCGGCGACCGGCACCGGCAGCGGCACGGCCGGGCCGGGCCCGCCGTGAGGCGTTGCGGCCGGTCGGGGCTCATGCACACGGTCGATCCAGCGGGCCAGCGTGGCGTCGACGTCGTGGGCCCGGATCGGCTTGGACAGGTAGTCGTCCATCCCGATCTCCAGGCATCGCTCACGGTCCTCCTTCATCGCGTTGGCGGTCATCGCGATGATCGGGATATGGCCCACGTCGGGGCGTCGGCGCAGCGCCGTGGTCGCCGTGTAGCCGTCCATCCGGGGCATGTGGCAGTCCATCAGGATCGCTTGATAGGGGTGGTCCCCCGCCATCTCCAGCGCCTCCACGCCGTCCGCCGCCAGGTCGACGGTGTAACCGAGGCGCTGGAGGATGCCCACCGCCACGGTCTGGTTGATCTCGTTGTCCTCCACCACCAGCAGCCGGCCACGCACCAGGGTGCGGGCCGCAGCCTGCTCCCCCGCCGCCGAGACCAGCGCGGCCCGTAGGGTCTCCCCGTCCACCGGCGCGGCGAGCACCTGGTGGATCCCCGCCTGCCGGGCCTGACCGGCCAGGATCTCCTCACCGGAGGTGAGCAGCACCACCGGCAGCGACGGGATCGCCGGATGACCCGCGATCTCCCCGGCCAGGGCGAGGCCCGTCGTGCCGGGCAGGGCAGGTCCTAGGGCGAGGACGTCGAAGGCCCGCCGGTGAACCGCCGCCTGGCGCAGCAGGTCCAGCGCATGCTCGGGGTCGGTGGTGACCTCCACGTGCATCGCCGTGAGCTGCTCGACGAGCCCCTGCAGACCCCCGGCGGCGTCGTCCACCACCAGGACCCGCAACCGCCCGGACGGCGTCTCGGCCGGCGGCGAGGCCAGGGCCAGCGGCACGGCCGCGCGGAAGGTGGTGCCGACGCCGGGCTCGCTCTGCACCGAGATCCAGCCGCCCATTGCCTCCACCAACTGGCGGCTGATCGCCAGGCCCAGCCCGGTCCCCCCGTACATCCGGGTGGTCGAGGCGTCGGCCTGGGTGAACGGCTGGAACAGTCGGGCCACGGTCGCCGCGTCCATCCCCGGGCCGGTGTCGGCGACCTCGAACCGGACGGCGATCGGCCCCGGCTGCCCGGAGTCCACCGCCTCCACCACGGCCGGGAGCCCTGCCTCGGCGGCGTCCATCAGGTCCAGACGGATGGTGACCGCACCCTCGTGGGTGAACTTGACCGCGTTGCCGACCAGGTTCAGCAGCACCTGCCGCAGCCGGCTCGGATCGCCGCGCAGCCCGTGCGGCAGCTCCGGGTCCTGGTCGACCACCAGCTCGAGACCCTTGCTCGCCGCCGACTGACCGGTGAGGCCGACCACCTCCTCGACCAGGTCGGCCAGGTCGAAGTCGACCTCGTCCAGCACGAACCGCCCGGCCTCGATCTTGGAGAAGTCGAGGATGTCGTTGATCACGCTGAGCAGCGCCTTGCCGGCCACCCGGATGCCGTCGACGTAACGCTTCTGGGTGGCATCGAGCGGGGTGTCGGTCAGCAGCTCGGACAGACCGATCACCCCGTTCATCGGGGTACGGATCTCGTGGCTCATCGTGGCCAGGAACTGCGACTTCAGCCGAGACGCCTCCAGCGCCTGGTCCCGGGCGTGGCCGAGAGCCTGCTCGGTGAGCTTCGTGGCCGTGATGTCGTGGGCGACGGCGTAGGTCAGGCTCGCCTCACCGTCGACCGCATGGTTCCAGTGCAGCCAGCGATAGGTGCCGTCCGCGGCCAGGTAGCGGTTCTGGTAGCCGCCCGACTCGGCCCCGGCCAGGATCCGGTTGACCTCCAGCACCGTGCGCTGACGATCCTCGGGATGCACCAGGTCGACCAGGTGCCGGCCGAGCAGGTCCTCCAAGCGGTAGCCGAGCTGTTGGGTCCACGCCGGGTTGAGCCGGGCGAACCGCCGGTCCCCGTCGAGCACGCACAGCAGTTCCGGGGAGAGGGTGAACAGCTGATCCAGGTGGTCGATCGCGGCCTGCCGCTCGCTGATGTCCCGGCTGAAGCAGTGGTAGCCCGCCGGCTCCGGCCCGCTGCCCCGCTCGGCGATCACCGTGATCTCCTGGCTGAAGGTCGAGCCGTCCGACCGCAGGCCCCGGACGACGACGTGGGCCTTACCGTCACCGGCCAGTCCCTGCGTGCTGCGGCGCAGCACCGCGCGGTCCTCGGGGTGCACGGTGTGCTCCCAGCTGGTGCCGACCAGGGCCGCGGCCTCGGTGCGCAGGACGGCGGCGTAGGCGGCGTTGACCCGGGTGAACCGGCCCTGTGCGTCCAGGAAGGCGATCCCCTCGACGGCGTTCTCCAGCGCCCAGGAGCGCCGGCCGGCGGCCACCCGGGCGGCTTCCCGACTGGCGATGATGTCGGCCATCACCAGACAGGTGATCTGGGCGAACGCGCCGAACACCTGCACCGAGACCAGCTGCAGCCGGTCACCCTCCATGTGGGCGAACGGCCCCAGCCCGCGAGAGGTGGCCCACACGGTGGCCGTGGTGAGCGCGAACAGGTGCAGCGCCGTCCATCGCGGACCGAACCGGACCACAGCCCAGAAGGCGGGCGGCAGCATCAGGTAGGGCTGGTCCAGCAGCGCCACGGCGCCCGGCGGCAGCCCCAGGATCAGCCCGGCGAGGAGCACCTGGACACACACCAGCGCTGTCCCCGCGGCCAGGTCGTTGCGGGAGGGCACGGCTCGGCTGAGGTGCCAGGCGTAGCCGGCCTCGACCGCGGGCACCAGCAGCACGATGCCGAAGGCGTCACCGGTGAACCAGGGCCAGTAGAGCTCGGCGAAGGAGTACGGGACACCGGAGAGCAGGACCAGGGCGCCGGCCCCGAGGACGGCGCTCACCGCCGCCGCGGCCACCGCCGCGGGCACCAGCCCGCGGAAGACCCATTGCGGCGACCCGGAATCGAGATGGCGGCCCAGGAAGCGACGCAGCAGCAGCGCGCCCAGCCAGGCCTCCACGGCGTGGGCGGCGGCCAGCCCGAGCAGGGTGCCGAGGGCGTGCTCGCCGATCACCGATCCGACCACCAGCTCGGCCGCGGCCAGGGCGCCCAGGTAGGCCGGCACCTGCCGCCGGGGCACCCGACGCAGAACCCCCATGGCCAGGCCCGAGGACGCGCCGTAGGCCACCAGGCCGGTGACCGGCAGGGCCAACGCCCCGCCGAGACCGCGCAGGAACGCGTAGCCGAGGCCGAACGCCACCAGGTAGCCGAGCATCCGCCGGCGCGGGGGGGCTGGGACGGCGGACCTCACCGTAGGGTCATCGGCCCTGATCAGCCTGCTCTTGACGCTCCCTCACGAGTGGTAGCCGCAGCCGCGCCGTCGTTCCCTCGCCAGGGGGCGAGCGGAACTCGAGGTCCCCGCTGTGCCGGTGGACCACCGACGCCACGACAGACAGGCCGATCCCCGCGCCCTGAACCTGCCGGCTGCGCGCGGAGCTCGCCCGGTAGAAGCGATCTGCCAGTCTCGGCAGATCCTCGGGGTCGATTCCCATGCCATCGTCGATCACCTCCAGGATGGCGTCCGTGCCTTCCACGCTGAGGCGGAACGTCACCGTGCCGGAGACCGCGGCGAACTTCACCGCGTTCGTGGCCAGATTCATCACCGCATGGCGCAACTGCGCCTGGTCACCCTGCACCCAGGCCTCGCCCGGCCCCAGGGACTGCACCTCGACCCGAAGGCCGGCGGCCTCCGCCTGCCGGGCGACCAGCGCCGCGACCATGGAGACCAGCGGGCCCAGGTCGACCCAGGCCCAGGAGGACTCGGTCGGGCAGGGGGCGTCGAGCTGGGCCAGCAGCAAGAGGTCCTTCAGCAGCCCCGACAGCCGTCGACTGTTCCGGCCGATGACCTCGATCATGGCCTTGGCCTGCGGGTCGAGCTCGCCGAACTCACCGTCGGTGAGCAGTTCGCAGTAGCCCAGGATGCTGCTCAGCGGGGTGCGGAGCTCGTGGCTGACCGTGCTGACCAGGTCGCTCTTGAGCTGCTCCAGCTCCAGCATCGCGGTACTCACCGCGCGCAGTCGGCGCTGGGTGACGTCCAGCAGGACCTCGCCGTAGCCGAGTGGTGAGCCGGCTCCCTGGATCGGGAACTGCAGGGCCAGGTATGCGCCGTCGTCCAGGCAGACCTCGCGCTCGGGCGTCGCCGGGGCGGAGGGCCGTTCGGCACCGGCCGGGCCCGCGACCAGCCCGCGGTCGAGCAGGTCCCGGTAGCGGGCGTTGGTGACCAGGGCGGTGCCGTCGGCGTCGAAGGCACAGATCGCGGCAGGGGCCTGCTCGACCAGCGCCGCCAACAACTGCCCGTCGGGGGCGCAGCGGGAGGTCTCCTCCTGACCGCTGCGACACGCGCTCATCAGCCACCCCTCGAGCCACTACCGGCATGCACCGGCGATCCGTCCGTGGAACCGCGAGGCCCGCATCGGCTCGTCCGAGGACCTGCCGCACGGGTATCGCTAGCTCGAAGCGCGGATCCGTCCGCGCCCTGCACTCCCCGTCGGCACCTCCGCGACGGTCGTGATCAGCTGATGGGTGACGGCGCCGGGAATCACCCGTTCGCCGCGGCTCGGGTTCAGCCGGCGCGGGAGAAGCCCACCCGGGGGATGGACGCCCAGACCGAACGACGGCGCCGCAGGGCGTCGGCCAGTCCCTGCACCCGCCACCACGACATCATCACGCGCAGGCCGGTGGTCTCCCACAGCGCCGCCAGGACCAGGGAGGCGATGTCCCGCCACCGCTCGTACTCGTGCTCGCTCAGTTCATCGGCGAGGACGGCGGCCACGGAGACCATCATTCCGAACCCGACCGCCATCGCGAAGACACCGATGGCGTACCAGGGGTTGAGCAGGCCCAGCCACCAGGCGGCGAGCACTGCCGGCAGTCCGAGCACCTCGACCACAGGGCCGAGCATCTCGAACAGCACGTGATAGGGCAGCACGAACATGCCGAACCGGCCGTACTTCGGGCGGCCGAAGGCTCCACGCTGCCGCCAGAGCACCTGTCCCAGCCCGTGCGCCCAGCGGCGGCGTTGACGGCGCAGGTCACGACGATGCTCGGGAGCCTCGCTCCAGCAGACCGCCTGCGGCACGATCACCACCCGGTAGTCCTTGCGGCCCTCGTGCCGCAGCAGGCGGTGCAGTGAGGCGACCAGGTCGGCGTCCTGGCCCAGGCTCTGCGGGTGCAGGCCGCCCAGACCGACCACGTCGGCGCGACGGAAGGCGCCGAAGGCGCCGGAGATGATCAGCACGCTGTTCAGCCAGCTCCAGCCGATCCGGCCGAGCATGAACGCGCGCAGGTACTCCACGATCTGGGCACGCACGATCAGCCGGCGCGGCATCGTGACCGACTCCACCGTGCCGCGGCGGAGGTGGATCCCGTTCGAGGGCCGCACCACTCCCCCGGAGGCCACTACATGCTCGGGGTCCTCCACCATCGGTCGCACGATGTGCAGCAGCGCGTCGGGCTCCAGCACCGAGTCGCCGTCCAGGGTGCAGACCAAGGGGTAGCGGGCGGCGTTCAGCGCGGTGTTCAGCGCGTCGGCGCAGCGACCGGCGTTCTGCTTGCGGATCACCAGCAGGGAGCCTCCGGCCCGAGGGGCGAAGACCGCCTCGACCGGGCCCACGGTGGGGACGTCCTGAGGGATCACCCGAGTGGTCGGCACCAGGTCGAAGGCCTCCCGCAGCAGCTCGAAGGTGTCGTCGGTGGATCCGTCGTCCACCACGATCACCTCGAACTCGGGGTAGCGCTGGTCGACCACGGAACGCAGGCACTCGGCGATCATCGGCGACTCGTTGAAGGCCGGCACCAGCACCGACAGACCCGGGGTGTTCGGGTGCACGAACAGGTCTTCCTTGCGGCTGCCCAGGTTGTGCCGCAGCTCGCGGCGCAGGTTGGCGGCCGCACCGACGACCAGCATCAGCTGGGTCAGCGCGACGGCCAGGGCGTAGCCGAGCACGACCCAGTTGAACGCGATCACGATGGTGGCGATGGTGGACTTCACGCCAGAACCTCCTGCGGCAGAGCGGCCAGCACTTCGTCGGCCTCCGGGACCAGGGACTCCTGCCGCAGCACCGCGATGCCCCGCGGGCCGAGCTGGGACAGGGCGACGGCGGCGGTCCGGGCCAGCACATGTGACTCGCCCAGCAGTCCGTGCAGCAGCCCGATGCTGTCGGGGTCGCCGAGCCGCCCGAGGGCCTTCGCGGCGGTGACCCGAACGAGCTCAGGCTGTTCGGTGCCCAGCAGCAGCCGCATGGCCGGTGCCGCGGTCGGCAACCCGATCCTGCCCAAGGCGTCGACGGCAGCCGCGCGCACCCGCTCGTCCTCGTCCTGCAGAGCCGTGGTCAGGGCGCCGACGGAGGAGGTCTCGCCCAGCCAGCCGAGCACCTGGGCAGCGGCCTCACGGCCGCGCGGTCCGTGGGTGCGCACCGCGTCGGCCAGCCGCTCGGTGGCGGCCGGGCCGATCCGCAGCAGGGCCAGGGTGATGTAGTGAGCCGACTCGGGACGCCGCGGAGCGTCGAGCAGCGCGAGCAGCGCGGGCACGGCGTCCGGAGCTGCCGTGCGGCCCAGGGCGCGGACGGCGCCGCGACGGACCTCTTCGTCCGGATCGGCCAGGCGGGCGACCAGGTCCGGGAGCGCCTCGGCGACACCGAGGCTGCCCAGCAGCTCGACCGCACGCAGACGGCGGCCGGCGAACTGGGAGCGGGTGCGCCGCCGAGCTTTGGCCACGGTGCCGCGACGGCCGAGCAGGTCGACCAACGCGGCCCGGTCGGCGCCACGCAGCTTGCCGGCCATGCCGACGGCCATGGAGTCGAGGTAGCGACCGACCTCGGTGCTGACCTGCACCGCGGAATGCGGTTCGTCACCGTCCAGGGCGGCAAGGATCAGCGGGCGGGCGATCAGCTCGGCAGCACGCTGTCGCCGTTCGGTGCGGCGGCGCCAGGCGCGCGCGAACGTGGTGAGCGCCACCATGAGGATCACCGCGGCGGTGAGCGCCAGGGTGAGGTAGAGGACGAGACGGGCGTTGGCGTCGACCATCAGCGCGACGTCCTGGCCAGGGAGGCATCCACGCGTGCGGCCACCTCGCGCGGGCTGAACGGCTTGAGGATGTAGTCGTCGGCCCCGGCGGCCAGACCGCGCTGCACGTCGGCCTCCTGGGCCTTCGCGGTCAGCATCAGCACCGGGATTGCGGTGAAGCGCTCGTCGGCGCGCATCGCCAGGCAGACCTCCAGCCCGCCCATCCGCGGCATCATCCAGTCGAGCAGCACCAGATCGACCGGTCGCTGTTCGAGCGCGGCCAGGGCGGCTTCGCCGTCGTTCTCGACCGACACCACATGGCCGCCGCTGGTGAGCTTGAACTCGAGCAGGGCGCAGATGTCGGGATCGTCGTCAACGACCAGGATGGTGGCCATGGGAATGCTCCTTCAGGTTCGACTGAAAGAGTGTTCGGCCCGAATCCGCCCGTCATTGAGCCCAATGGGTCAGCGGCTGTCCGAGTGAATCATGACGAGAGGGCTGTCCGACCCCCGGACTGGGTGGGACAGCCCTCTCGTGCGGGCTCAGCGGCCGAACAGCTTGGACAGGAACCCTCCGGTCTTGCGCAGCTCGGGCGGGCAGGCGCAGCGGTCCTTCTTCGGGACGCCGCGCAGCACCTGCTCGACATGCTGGCCACAGCCGGAGTAGGTGGCCTTGCCACAGGTGCGGCAGGTGGCGGGGCTACACATCAGGTGACTCCTCGGGGATCGGTTCAGGACGTCGTGGGGTGGGTCGTCGGGTGGAACGAGTGCGCCGTCCGGGTCACTGACCGAACGGGTAGCCGAGCTTCTCCATGTCGGCGAGACCGCCGCCGTCCGCCACGGTCAGGCCGGCCTCACGCATGGTCTTGGCGGCCTGCGCCGAACGGTTGCCGCTGCGGCAGTACACAAGATACGAGCCGCTCTTGGGCAGCGCCGTGATCGCCGCGGCGAACCCGGGCGACTCCACGTCGATGTTCTGGGCTCCGGTGACGTGGCTGGCCGCATACTCCGCCGGGGTACGCACATCGATGATCGCCGCGTAGGCGGCACTCGAGGCGGCCGGGGCCGGGGTATCGCTGGAGGAGCCACAGCCCGAGACCAGCAGGGCGGCCGCCGCGGCGGCCGCGAGGAAGGTGGTTCGTCGTCGCATGCCGGGAGCCTAACAGATACCCCTGGGGGTATCTCGTCGAAGGTGGGACAGCCGTAGCGTTCAGGGTGAGCGGGAGGAGACGACCATGTCGGACGCAGTGCGGGCAGCGGTGCTGGTGGCGCCGGGGCGGTACGAGGTGCAGGAGTTCCCGAGGCCGGTGCTGCCGGACGGTGCCCTGCTCATGCAGGTGGAGTTCTCGGGCATCTGCGGCACCGACAAGCACACCTATCAAGGGGAGACCAAGCAGTACGCGGGGACTCCGGCCGAGACCGACACCCCGTTCCCGATCATCCAGGGACACGAGAACGTGGGTCTCGTGGCCGAGATCACGCCGACGGCCGCGGAGCGAATCGAGTTCTACGGGCGCCCGCTCGCGGTCGGAGACCGGATCACCATGTGCCCGGACGTCGTGTGCGGGCGCTGCTACCCGTGCACCCACGTGATGGGGTACGTCTGGTGCGACCACTCGGAGTGCTACGGCAACTCCTTCACCAGCGCCGAGCCCCCGCACCTCCTCGGCGGATGGGCCGAGTACATGTACCTGCGCCCGGACACCTTCGTCTACAAGGTGCCCTCGGGCCTGTCGCCGCGGGTGGCCGTGCTGGCCGAGCTGATGGCCTGCGCGGCGAGCCTGGACAAGCTGAAGGAGTTCAGCTCCTACGCCATCGAGGGGTTCAACTCCGGCGACACCGTGGTGGTGATCGGGTCCGGACCCCTCGGCCTGCTGCACATCGCCAAGGCCGACATGATGGGCGCCGGCCAGATCATCGCCAGCGACCTGTCGTCCTACCGGCTGGACTGGGCCCGACGCTGCGGCGCCGAGCACACCCTCGACGTCACGGCCACGTCGTCCGCCGAACGAATCGAGCGGGTGCGCGAGCTGACCGGCGGCCGGGGAGCCGACGTGGTGCTGCACATGGCCAACTCTCCCGCCTCGTTCGTCGAGGGCATCGAGATGCTCAAGCGCGGCGGAATGATGCTGGAGATGGGCAACTTCGCCGACACCGGCGAGGTGGCGCTCAACGTGCACCGACATGTGTGCAGCAAGAACATCCGCCTGATCGGGCTGACCAACCATCCGAGCACCGGCTACGGACCGGCCCTGCGTCTGCTGGAGCGCTACGCCGACCGGTATCCGTTCGAGGAGATGGTGACCCACACCTTCGGCCTGGCCGACGCCGACCTGGCGATGCGCACCAGCATGAGCCCCGAGTCGATGAAGGTCGCCATCGTCCCCACCCTCTAGTCACCTGGCCCTCTTCCCCGTGATCATGCACTTCCGGTACCGGGAAAGTGCATGATCACGGGGAGGTGTGGAGGGGGTCAGCCCTTGACTGAGCCGGCGGTGATGCCGCCGACGATGAACCGCTGCAGGTACTGGAACAGCAGGACGACGGGCAGCGCCGTGATCAGCGCCCCGGCGGCGAACACCCCCAGGTTGTTCGACCGGTCCTGGTCGATCAGGCCGTACAGCCCGACCGCCACCGTCTTCGCCCGCTCGTCCCGCAGGAAGATCGAGGCCATCAGGAACTCGTTGATCGCGCCGACGAAGGCCAGCAGCCCCGTCACCGCGAGCACCGGCCGCACCAGCGGCAGGATGATCCGGAAGAACACCGTGGCGTGGCCCGCGCCGTCCACGGTGGCCGCTTCGTCGAGGTCCTTCGGCACCGAGTCGAAGAAGCCCTTGATCAGCCACACCTGCCCCAGCGCCCCACCGAAGAGCACCAGCATGTACCCGAGCAGGGTGTTCAGACCCAGCCGCGGGATCACCTCACCGATGGTGGTGAACATCGAGAAGATCGCGATGGCGGCCAGGAACTGCGGGAACATCTGGATCAGCAGCAGGGTGAGCAGCCCGCCCCGGCGGCCCTTGAACCGGAACCGGGAGAAGGCGTACGCGGCCAATGCGCTGCAGAACACCTGCACGAAGGTGACCACGAAGGCCACCAGCAGCGTGTTGCCCAGCCAGCGCAGGAACGGGCGGCTGTCGTCGTTCAGCAGCTTGACGAAGTTCTCCCCGCTGAACGAGGTGGGGATCAGCCCGGTGGCCACCACCGACCCGAGCGGATTGACCGCCGCCGAGACGATGTAGACGATCGGGAACACCGCGAACAGCACGGCGAGGACGCCGACGATGTGCCGCCAGCCCACCTCGCGCCACCAGCGGGCGCCTCTGAGCTTCACCTCGGGCGCCAGCTCGGTGCTCGCCGTCGCAGCCCGGCTCACCGACAGGGGAGCCTTCTTCTGGACGTCGCTCATCTCAGTTCACATCCTCGAGAGTCCGGGTGGCACGGAACTGGATCGCGGCGATCACGCCGGTGAGCACGAACAGCAGCACCGAGATCGCCGAGGCGAAGCCGAGCTGGGCTCCCCCGGCGCCGAAGGCGAGCCGCATCGTGTAGCTGATCAGGATGTCGGTACCGCCCGCGGTCGGGTTCTCGGGGGTGAACGGCCCACCCTCGGTGAGCAGCGCGATCGCGTTGTAGTTGTTGAAGTTGAACGCGAACGAGGAGACCAGCAGTGGCGCCACAGTCACCAGCAGCAGCGGGAAGGTGATCTTCCGGAACTGGGTGAACCCGCTTGCCCCGTCGATCGCCGCCGCCTCCTTCAGGTCCGACGGGATCGCCTGCAGGGCCCCGGTGCAGACCAGGAACATGTAGGGGAAGCCCATCCAGAGGTTGGTCAGCAGGACGGCGGTACGGGCGGCCGGCACCGAGGTGAACCAGCCGATGTCGAGGCCGGTCAGATTGTTGATCAGCCCGAAGTCTCGGTTGAAGAACCCCGACCAGACCAGCAACGAGATGAAGCCGGGGACGGCGTAGGGCAGCAGCAGCACCGAGCGGTAGATCCGCTGGCCCTTCATCCGATCGTCGTTGAGCACGGTGGCCAGAACCAGTCCGAGCAGGAAGGTCGAGGCCACCGAGCCCACGGCGAAGAACAGGGTCCAGAGGAAGATCTTGAGGAAGTCACGGCTGATCCGGTCGTCCGTCAGGGCCTTCGTGAAGTTCGCCATCCCGACGTTCTCCAGCCACGACTGGTCGGAGACCCGGGTACCGTCCTCGGCGGTGAAGAACTCGCGGTCACCCTGTTTCTTCGGGGTGTAGACCTTCCCGGTCTGGGTGTCGGTGATCGTGTCCGCGGCCTCGTCGTACTTCAGGGCGGTGATTCCCTCGAACGCCTGCCGGATGCCCAGGGCGCGAATGGCGCCCTTCTCGGTCGGCACGGCGATCTCCTTGATCACCGCGTTGGCGGCGTTCACCTGCTGTGGGGTGAGGATCGTGTAGCCGCCGGCCGCCGTCACCGCGTTGTTGGTCACCGTGACATCGCCTGCGGCCACCGGCTCCAGGCCCTCGGAGGTGCCCTTGAAGATGCTCTGATCGGCCTGGTTGACCAGGAAGAGGGTGAACGGGCCCTCGGTCACCGAGCCCTCGGTGGCCACCGTCATCGTGTACCGCGGCGAGTCGGGGGTCTGGGTCACCGAGGAGGCGATGATCTGGGTGATCGTCTCCTCCTTCGACTGCCGGGTACCGTCACCGAAGTTCGTGGTCGACGTCTTGGCCGTCATCACGACCGGGTAGACGACGAACAGGGCCAGCAGCAACGTGCCGGGGAGGATGTACTTGGCCGGCAGTCGCTTGGTCCTGCCGAGGTAGGCGAACACCGCTAGCGCCGCGATCACCCACACGATCGCCAGGAACCACCAGCGGTTCTGCCCGAGCAGGATCGGGGTGAGGGTGCCGGCGATGCCCAGGGTGAGCCCGAGCCCGATCACCTTGGCGAGCAGCGCTGTCGTCGTTCCTGCGCGACGGGGCGGGGTCGGGGCGGGGTCGGGACCGGTCGATGCGGGGCGAGTCGGAGTTGTTGTGGCCACCTGGAGCTCCCGGACGTCGAGGACGGAAGGGTGAAGCCGGGCGTCCGGCCCGGGACGAGCCCGGCCGGACGTGGGGCCCGGCCCGGAGGGCTCGATCGAACGAACCCTCCGGACCGGAGTCGTACGAGTGCTACCCGATCGCCGCGGCGATCGTCTTTCCGGTCGCGGTCATGGTCGTGGTCGGGTCGGCCCCGCCGATGATCGCTGCGTACGCCTTGCCGAGCGGTGCCCAGACCTCCTGCATCGCCGGGATGGCGGGCATCGGGTTTCCGGCCTTGGCCGCCTCGACGAAGACCTTGACGTCGGGGTTGTCCGCCCCGACCTTGGTGGCCACGGCGGTCATCGCCGGCGGCAGCTTGGCGCCGTCGTACATGGACTGCATGGCGGTCTCGGTGTTCATGGCGTTGGCCACGAACTCCTGGGCGAACGCCTGGTTCTTGCCCTTGGACGCCACGAAGAAGCCCTGCACCCCGGCGAACGGCTGCGCGGGCTTCTGCCCGGCGAAGCCCGGGACCGGCGAGATCGCGTACTTCAGGCCCGCCTTCTTGATGTCGGCCAACGCCCAGGGGCCGGAGACCAGGTAGGCGGCCTTGCCGCTGGCGAACAGGGCGATCGAGTTGTCACCACTCACCGAGCGGCGCAGCACCTTGCTGCCCTTCTCACCCAGGTCGTAGATCTTCTTGGCCGCGGCCAGCGAGCCCGGCTTGCCGATGCCCAGGTCCTTCGGGTCGTAGTCGCCGCTCGCCGTGGTGCCGAACAGGTAGCCGCCCATCGAGGTCAGCACCGGCTCCATGTGGTAGGCGTCGCCGAGGTCTCCCTGCTGCAGGTTGAGCGCGGACTCGACCTTGCCGGCCTTGACCGCTGCCTGGCCGACGGTGATGGCCTCGTCCAGGGTCTTCGGAGCGTCCGGGGCGACCGCGGTGTTGCGGTAGAGCGCCAGGGCCTCGAAGCCGTAGGGCAGGGCGTAGAGCTTGCTCTGGTAGGTGGTCGCCTTCACGGCGATGTCGGCGTAGCCGGAGAGCTTGTCAGCGGTGATCTGCAGCGGCGCGATGGCACCGTTCTGCACCAGGTTGCCGATCCAGTCGTGGGCGCCGGTGACGACGTCGGGGCCGTTTCCGGCGGCGTTCGCGGTGACGAAGTTGGCCTGCAGGTCACCGGAGATCACCTGCACATCCACGGAGATGCCGTTGTCAGCGGCGAACTTCTCGGCCGCCGGCTTCACTCCAGGGGCCTTCAGCTCGTCGGTCCAGATGACCAGGTCGGCGTTGCTCCGCACGGGTGCGGCGCTGCCGGACGGGCTGGCTGCGGCCTCGGCCGAGGCCGACGCCGAGGCGCTCCCTGACGTCGACGCGGACGGCGTTGTCGTGCCGCCCCCGCCGCAAGCTGTGGTGAGAAGTGCGGTACCGGCCAGAACGGCCAGCACCCGGGGGGACATACGCATGGTGCTCCCTCGTCTCGATGGGCGCCACGTGACCACGTAGCGTGATACCTGGGTGGACGGGACTGCTTTGGACGCTAGCAAGTGCTGCAAGGGGAGGGGTAGCCCTTGCAGTGCACTCGTTCGCAACGATCCTGTAACACGCCTGTTCCAACAGCATGGTCTCGCCCGTAAGCTTCGCCCCGTGCGCGTCCGCCTGGCAGACATCGCCGCTCGCGCCGGAGTGAGCGAGGCGACGGTCAGCCGCGTGCTGAACGACAAGCCGGGGGTGTCCCCGGAGAACCGTCGTTCGGTGCTGGTCACCATGGAGCGGCTCGGCTACGAACGACCCAGCCGGATGCGGACGAGGAAGGCCGGCCTGGTCGGGCTGATCGTTCCCGAGCTGGTCAACCCGGTCTTCCCCGCGTTCGCGCAGGTGATCGAGACCGCGCTGGCCAAGCAGGGCTACACCCCGGTGCTGTGTACCCAGACCCAGGGCGGGGTGCACGAGGACGAGTACGTGCAGATGCTGCTGGACCGCAAGGTGGCCGGGATCGTGTTCGTCTCCGGCATCCACGCCAACGTCGACACCGACCCGCAGCGCTACGTCCGCCTGCGCGAACAGGGTCTGCCGATCGTCCTGGTGAACGGGTACATTCCGGGCATCGACGCGCCCTTCCTGTCCAATGACGACGTGGTTACTGTGGATTTGTCGGTGGCTCATCTCGCAGCGCTCGGCCACCGCCGGATCGGCCTGGCCATGGGCCCGGAGCGCTACATCCCGGTCCGCCGCAAGGTCACCGCCTTCGACGCCGCGATGCGCCGGCATGTCGACCCGTCGCTCGGCCCGGCCGAGGTGGCGACCCTGGTCGAGCACGCCGTCTTCTCGGTCGACGGCGGCGAGGAGGCCACGGCAGCGCTGCTCGATCGTGGGGTGACTGCGGTGATCTGCGGCTCCGACGTGATGGCGCTCGGCGCCCTGCGCGCCGGCCGCGCCCGTGGACTTCGGCTTCCCGAGGAACTCTCCGTGGTCGGCAGCGACGGAATCCCCTACGCCGAGTTCTTCGACCCGCCGCTCACCACGTTGCGATCTCCGATCGAGGAGATCGCGGACGGCGCTGCGCGGGCGCTGCTGGACGAGATCTCCGGACAGCCGGCTCCCCGGGCGGAGTACATGTTTCGTCCCGAGCTCGTGGTGCGCGGCTCCACCGCACCTCCGCCGGAGCCGAAAGGCACACGCGGAAATCGTCAGGTCAGAGCAAACTGATCCGCATCTTGCGACGCAAGTTTCGTGCAAGTCATCGGCCTACCTCCACCCCCGCTACTACGCTCCGTAGTGTCGTGAGTGGGGTCGCCCTCGCTGCATCAACCCGGGAGGAGTGCCCATGTCTGTCGAGGCAGACCGCTACCAGCCGAAGAACCCGGTCCGTCTGGTCCATCCAGAATGGTCACGAGATGCAGTGATCTACCAGATCAACACCCGTCAGTTCACCCCGGAGGGCACCCTGCGTGCCGCGGCTGAGCAGTTCGCGCGGCTGGCCGAGCTCGGGGTGGGCATCCTGTGGTTGATGCCCATCCATGACATCGGGGTGATCAACCGCAAGGGCGTGCTCGGCAGCCCCTACGCGGTGCGTGACTACTACAGCGTTCGGCCCGAACTGGGCGACCTCGAGGACCTGCGTCACGTCGTCCGCACCGCTCATGACCTGGGTCTGAAGGTGATCCTGGACTGGGTGGCCAATCACACGGCCTGGGACAACGCTCTGGTGACCGAGCACCCCGAGTGGTACGACCGGGACCCGGTGGGCAACCTGCGGCCCACCCCCTGGTGGGACTGGGACGACGTGATCGACCTCGACTACTCCGACGCCTCCCTGCGCCGCTACATGACCGAGGCGATGGCCTACTGGGTGCGGGAGGCCGACATCGACGGCTACCGCTGTGACGTGGCCGGCTTCGTGCCCACCGACTTCTGGGAGACGGTGCGCGAGGAGCTGGACGCGATCAAGCCGGTGTTCATGCTCGCCGAGTGGGAAGCGCGCGACCTGCACCACGCCTCCTTCGACGCCACGTACGCCTGGACCTGGAACGAGACGATGCACCACATCGCCTTCGGCCGGGCCGACGTGCAGGCCCTGCACACCTACTACTCCTGGAACGAGAAGGCCTACCCGCCCGAGGCGATGCGGATGACCTTCGTCAGCAACCACGACAAGAACGCCTGGGAGGGAACGGAGTTCGAGCAGTTCGGGGACGCACTCGAGGCGGCGGTCGTGTTGTCCATGGTCGGCGAAGGACTGCCGATGATCTACTGCGGGCAGGAGGCCGGCAACACCCGGCGGCTGGCGTTCTTCGACCGGGACCCGATCACCTGGCAGCCGCACCCGATGGCCGACTTCTACCGACGATTGATCGCGTTGCGCCGAGGCTGCCCCACCCTGTGGAACGCGCCCTGGGGAGCCCGGATGCACTGGGTGCCCAACGACGCCCCGACCCGGGTGCTCAGCTTCGTCCGGGACGACGGCACACAACGGGTGCTGGCCGTGCTGAACCTGTCCGCCGACCCGGTCGATGTCACCTGCACGGGACCGCTGCACGCGGGGCGCTACACCGACGCGCTCGGCACCGACGTCGTCCAGGTGGAGCCCACGACCCGGATGACCCTGCCCGGCTGGGGCTACCGGGTGCTGATCGGGGAGTCGGGCACCGGCGTGCGGCCGAGCAGGCAGTAGCCGCCGCCACCGGCCACGTCGTCCACCCTCACGTCGTCCAGGGCGCCGGCGAGCAGCGCCCACGGTCGGTCGAACCCCCGGAAATCGCTGATGTACGGCGCATGCAGGGCGTGGATCATCAGGTTGACCGCGACCAGGCAGGGGTGGGTCCACCGCCCGCCCACGGCGCTCACCCACGATCCGGGCAGCAGCGCACGCAACACGCCTGCCACGGCACCCGGATCCTGCAGCACGTCGTGCACCGCACAGAAGATCGCCGCGTCGGCCCCACCGGGAACCTGGGCCAGATGCGCCGGCGCGGCGATCAGCTCGACGTTGTGCCAGCCGTGCTGCTGTACCCGTCGGCGGGCCAGAGCCAGCATCTCCTCCGACGCGTCGATCCCGATGATCGCTCCCCCGGCCCCCACGACCTGCTCGATCCGGGCGAAGCACAGTCCCGTGCCGCACCCGACATCGACCACCCGATCTCCCCTGACCAACGGCAGCACGTCGACAGCGAGCTCACGCCAGCGCTGGAAGGCCGACGTCCGCTCGTCGTAGTGCTCTGCATCGTCGGCATAGGCCGCCAGCCGGCCGCCCGGGACCACGGGTCTGCGCATGGGGCTCACCACCTCGCCCGAGCATCCATCGTGCGCGCGTGTGCGCCTGATCACGCTGGGCCGTTCGGCCCGGAACAGTTCGGTCCCGACGCGGGGAGCATGGGGAGCGTGAGTACGACCACGGTGGTCAACAGGGTCGACCGGCTGGTGCACGGCTGGCAGGGCAGATTCACCTCCGGGCAATCGCCGACGACGCTGGCCCTGGCCTACCTCGACTGGTATGTGCACCTCGCCAACTCCCCCGGCAAGCAGGTCGAGCTCGCCGACAAGGCGGCCCGCAAGACGTTCCGGCTGCTCGCCTACGCGGCCCGCCGGCCGTTCGATCCGACCACCCCGCCGTGCATCGAACCGCTGCCCGGCGATCACCGGTTCGATCACCCGGGCTGGCAGAGCTGGCCGTACTCGGTGAACTACCAGGCCTTCCTGCTCCTGCAGCAGTGGTGGCACAACGCCACCACTGGCGTCGAGGGGGTCACCCCGCACCACGAGGCAGCCACAGCCTTCGGCGCCCGGCAGGCGCTCGACATGATCGCGCCGTCGAACCTGCCCTGGGCCAATCCCGAGGTGCTGGAGGCGACCCTCCGCGAGGGGGGCGCCAACCTCCTCCGCGGCGGGGTGAACCTGGTTCAGGACGCCGTCCGCTCGATCGACCGCAGACCACCGGTCGGTGCCGAGGCGTTCGTCGTCGGCGAGACCGTGGCCGCCACGTCAGGGAAGGTCGTCTTCCGCAACCGGTTGGTCGAGCTGATCCAGTACAGCCCGACGACGGCAACGGTCCACCCCGAGCCGATCCTGATCGTTCCGGCGTGGATCATGAAGTACTACATCCTCGATCTCTCGGCGACGAACTCGCTGGTGCGCTACCTGGTCGATCAGGGGCACACCGTGTTCGCCATGTCGTGGCACAACCCCACGGCGCAGGACCGGGATCTGGGTATGGAGGACTACCGGCTGCTGGGGCTGGACGCCGCCATCGAGGCGGTCCGCACGATCGTGCCGGGCCGCCGGATCCATGCGGTGGGGTACTGCCTGGGCGGCACGCTGCTCACGATCGAGGCGGCGGTCCTCGCCCGGCGCAAGGAGGCGGACCCGTTGGCGAGCCTCACCCTGCTGGCCGCGCAGACCGACTTCACCGAACCTGGGGAGCTCAACCTCTTCATCGACGAGGACGAGGTGAGCTTCCTCGAGGACTTCATGTCCGAGCAGGGCTACCTGGACGGCCGGCAGATGGCGGGGGCGTTCCAGGTGCTGCGGTCCAACGACCTGGTCTGGTCGCGGATCGTGCGGCAGTACCTGCTCGGGAAGCGCGAGCCGATGAGCGATCTCATGGCGTGGAACGCCGACACCACCCGGCTGCCGTTCCGGATGCACTCGGAGTATCTGCGCGGTCTGTTCCTGCACAACGACCTGGCCCAGGGTCGGCTGGTCGCCGGCGGCGAGCCGGTCGCCCTGTCCGACATCCGGGCGCCGATCTTCGCGGTGGGCGCCGTGCGCGACCACGTCGCGCCGTGGCACTCGGTGTACAAGCTGCACATGCTGGCGGACGCCGAACTCACCTTCCTGCTGGCCAGCGGTGGCCACAACGCCGGGATCGTCAGCCCACCCGGGCCGCCCGGTCGGCGCAGCTACCAGCTGGCCACGCACACCGAGGGCGAGCGTTACGTGGACGCCGACGTCTGGCAGCAACGGACGCCGACCCACCAGGGCTCCTGGTGGCCCGCGTGGCAGGACTGGTTGACGCAGCGCTCCGGTGAGCCGGTGGCGCCGCCGCAGACGGGTGCGCCCGACGCCGGCCTGCCGGTGCTGGACGACGCCCCCGGCCGGTACGTGCGCGAGGACTGACCGGTGCTCAGTGGCCCAGGAAGTCGCTGACCTGGGAGAGGAACTGCGGCGTGCGCTCGATCATCGTCCAGTGCCCGCACCCGCTGAAGACGTGCAGTTCCACGTCGGAGAGCACGTTCAGCAACGGCAGGGCGGACGTCGCGAGCGGGATGATCCGGTCGTCGCGACCGTGGATCAGCAACACCGGCTGGCGGAGCGCGGCCAGCTCGGCGTGGCTCAGCGCCAGGTCGTCGACCCAGCGCTGCCGCGGCGCAGGGAACATGGCCTCCCAGGAGCCGCGCACCTGGGGATTCGTGCTCGCCTCGTAGCGCATCCGGATCAGGTCACCGGTGATCAGCTTCTCGTCGTCGGTGAACAGCCGGACGATCCGCTCCATCCCCTCCAGCGACGGGGTGTATCCCCACACCTCGTCCAGACCGGGTGACAGCGGCATCGCGATGCCGACCGAACCCATGGCCACGACCCGGCGCACCCGGTCGGGCACCGCGGCTGCCAGCGACAGCGCGACCGCCCCGCCCATCGAGTTGCCCACCACGTCGACCCGATCGACGCCGAGCGTGTCCAGCACGGCGATCGCATGCGCCGTCCAGGCGGCCCGCCCGAACTGACGCGCCTCGCCGGTGGCGGTCTGGCCGAAGCCGAGCTGGTCGGGGGCGATGACGCGCCGGGTCCGCGCGAACTCGGGCATCACCGCCCGCCAGTTCGCGGTCGCGGTGACGCCTGGGCCGGATCCGTGCAGCAGCAGCAGCGGCAGCACGCCGTCGTGACCCTCGGCGACGCCGGTGTCGATCACCGCGGTGGGCACGCCGGCAACATCGATCATGGTGGGCTCCATGTCCGCACGCTAGCCCGCTCGCCGCAGCGGACGGCCTCCGCGTTCCGCAGCGCAGAAAGCGCACCCGCCGTCTGGCGGGCCTATACTCGAGCGTAAGGCGAGAGAGCGAGGAGTAAGGAATGCCATCATCCATCCTTACTACCAAGGGCCAGGTGACCGTCCCCAAGGAGGTCCGCCAGGCTCTCGGGCTGCGCACCGGAGCCCGGTTGATCTTCGTTCCCACCCCCGCCGGCTATCTCCTCAAGGCCGCGACACACGACCTGATGCGCCTGGAGGGCAGCGTTCCCTACGACGGCCCGGCTCTGTCCGTGGAGGACATGCACGCCGCCGCCGCCGAGGCCGCCGTCGAGGCGTACCGATCGTGATCGGCCTGGACAGCAACGTGCTGCTCCGATTCGTCGTGGGGGACGACCCGGAGCAGGCGCGGGCCGCCCGCACGGTGATGGCCGGGCTGACCCCGAAGGAGCCCGGCTTCATCAGCCTGGTCACCCTGGTCGAGTTCGCCTGGGTCCTTGCCCGCGGCTACCGGCGATCCCCCGAGCAGGTGCTCGACCACGTGGAAGACCTGCTCGCCTCGGCCGAGCTGGAGTTCGAGGACGGCGAGACCGTGTGGCGCGCCCTGGCCCAGGCACGCTCCGGCGCCGACCTGGCCGACGCCATCGTGGCGGACACCGCGGAGACCTTCGGGTGCTCCGAGACGGTGACCTTCGACCGCCGTGCGGCGAGACTCCTCGGTATGCGCCTGCTCTGAGGGTGGCCCGTCGCTTCCCGGCCCCGATCCGGTCAACCCGGCGGGCGTGCCGGCCGATACCCACGGCATGTCCCTGCTCGCCGAATCGCCAGGTGAGATGCGACCTTGCGACAAGGCCACGTCGGCACCCGGCGCCATCACCCGACCTGCGCTGACCGACTACCCGCACGTCGCCGGTTGCGACCCGTGCCGGGTGTACCTGGACGCCGCGCCGGCGGGGCTGCCGCCGTGGACCGTGGTCAGCGCGACCCTGGCCTTCCACGACAGCGCGCACCGGCACGACCCGCTGGACGTCGGCTACGGCCAGTTCGACTGGATCTGAACGACTTTCACACCGGACCAGGTCAGCTCGGCCCGTCGTCCAGCGCCTCGCGGACGGCCTCCTCGAACCCGAGCAGGCCCCCGGGCGGCATCGGCACCAGGTCGATCAGATCGTTCTCGCCGCAGACCACCTCGTGCACCAGGCTGCCGACCAGCGGCTTGGCGATCGAGGAGGGCACCGGGGTCACCACGCCCACCCAGTGCCCGGCCAGCCACGGGGTCAGCACCGGGACGGTGACGATCAGGCGCGGCAGTAGCCCGTCCACCCGGGCGAAGCGCTCGATCATCTCCTTGTAGGTCAGCACGTCCGGCCCGCCGATGTCGAAGGCCCGGTTCGTCTCCGAGGGGAGGTCGGCGACGGCCACCAGGTAGGCCATCACATCGCGGACGGCGATCGGCTGGATCCGGTTGTGCAGCCACTTGGGGGCGATCATGGCCGGCAGGCGGCGGGTGAGGTGACGAAGCATCTCGAAGGACGCCGAGCCAGCACCGATGATGACCGCGGCCTGCAGCACCACCGTGGGGACGTCGCTGTCGAGCAGGATCTCGCCCACCTCGACGCGGGAGTCCAGGTGCGCCGACAGCTCCTCACCCGCGGGGTGCAGGCCGCTCAGATAGACGATCCGGGACAGGGCGGCACGACGCGCCGCCGCCGCGAACCCTCTGGCCAGCGCGCGGTCGCGACGCTCGAACTGGGGCTTCCCGTCCATCGAGTGCAGCAGGTAGTACGCGACGAACGCGCCGTCCAGCGCCTCGTCCAGCACCGCGGGGTCGTTCGCGTCCCCGGTGACCACCTCGACCTGGTCGGCCCAGGCCTGCGTCGCGACGCCGTCCGGCGACCGGGTCAGCACGCGGACCTTCCAGCCTGCGGTGAGCAGCTCGGGAACGAGACGGGAACCGATGTAGCCGGTGACACCCGTGACGAGCGCGATCCGGCCTGCGCCGTGGGTCATCGCCCCATGCTGTCACGCTAGGCCGGGGCGAGCGCGGTGAGCATCGGCGGCAGGATGAGCAGCATGCTCATCGACCAGATGACATGGGTGATCATCGGGCCGAGAATGCCTCCGGTGACCCGCCGCTGCAGACCGACCAGCAGGCCCAGCACGACGGCCGCGAACACCAGCATCGGGTTGCCGCTGGCCACGGTGGTCAGCGCGTACAGACCGGTGGAGATCGCCACTGCGTGACGCCGTCCGATCGCGGCGTAGAGCGCGCCGCGGAAGAACACTTCCTCGGCCAGCCCGTTCACCAGCGTGACCAGGGCGACGACGGGCAGCCAGGCGAAGCGGGCATGGTCGAGGACCTCGTTGAGGCTGTCCCGCAGTGCCGGCACCTGGGCCACCAGCACCGCGCCGGCGCTGAACACGGCGACCGAGAGCACGCCCAGCGCCAGCGGCTGCACCACCGGCCGCGCCAGCCGCGACCCGGACCGGGTGTGTGCCCAGCCCAGATGCAGCGGGCCGGAGAGCAGCGAACCGATGGTCCAGACCAGGGCCAGCGCGCCGGTGCTCAGGAAGAAGCGCGGGTCTCCCGGGGCCAGACGGAAGGAGACCCCGAGCAGGACGGCGCCGGCCGCCGCCGTGATCGCGACCACCACGCGGCGCCGGCGGAAGGCGCGGTCGGTCTCCACGTGATCCCGCGGCACGGCACGGAACAGCGCCGCCTCGAGGAAGCGCACCACCTCGATCCGCGACCACCACGCTCGCCCGGTGCGCGCCATGGCGTCACTGTAAACGGGGACTGGCGCAGTGCCGCGATCAGAGCACGGCCTCGTTCAGAGCGGCACCGAGAGCTGTGCCTGCAGGAAGGCCCGGACGCCGGCCTCCATGTCCGTGGCTCCGTCGTCGTACAGCCACTGCAGCTGCAGCCCGTCCATCAGGGCGATCAGTTGACGAGCGGCCAGGATCGGGTCGACGTGCGGACGTAGGGAGCCGGCCTCACCTGCCTGGGCGAAGGCCCGGCCGATGGTGGCCAGCGAGTGCTGGTAGCGCCGCACGAAGTAGTCGTGAGCGGGGTGCTCGTTCCACGTGGCCTCGGCCGCCAGCACTGAGAACAGCTCGATGATGCCTCGGCGGGTGGCGTTGAGCGCCATCAGATCCGCCATCCGTCGCAGGGCGCCGACCCCCTCCGCGTCACCCGGGCCGTCGGCGCCACCGGGGCCGTCCGCGCCGCCGCCGTGCGCGCCGTCCGCCATCCAGGCCGCGTCCTCACGATCGCGGTGTTCCAACACCGCCTGCAGCAGCGCCTCCTTCGTGGCGAAGTGATGCATCAGGCCGGGGTGCGAGATACCGCAGCGCGCCGCCACCTCGCGCAACGAGGCGCCGCGGTAGCCGACCTCGCCGAACATCGCCATCGCCTGCTCGATGATCTCGCGCCGCTTCGCCCGCCCCTTCGCATACCCGCGTTCACTCACCCCCGCCGCCTCCTCCCCGCTCGCGTTCCTGTGCGTCGCGCCGCTTCCCGCCCCGCCCTCGCGCCGAGAGTCGAGTAGCGGTCCCCAAACCTGCCAGATCGCGACGGTTACTCGACTCTCGGCGCCGGGTGGCACCGAGCGGTCGAGGATCGACGGTCAATACCTACCATGTGGTTTGTTTCTGTTCTACGCTGGACGCGTTCGCGGCCGTCTGGGGTCGCGTGGACCCAGGAGCCTCTGATGACACCAGCCGCCGACGGCGCCGGCCGCCTCGACCTCCCCGCCCTGCTCGCCGCCCTGACCCTCGAGGAGAAGGCGTCGCTGCTCGACGGCTCCGACTTCTGGCACACCAAGCCCGTCGAGCGGCTCGGCATCCCGGCGATCATGGTGACCGACGGCCCGCACGGTCTGCGCAAGCAGGCCGAGGGCGCCGATCACCTCGGGCTGCGACCCAGCGTGCCGGCCACCTGCTTCCCGCCCGGCCGCCGGGCTGGCCTCCAGCTGGGACGTCGCGCTCCTGCGCCCGGGTCGGGCAGGCGCTCGGCCGCGAGTGCCGCGCATCGGGACGTCGCGGTGCTGCTCGGCCCCGGCGTGAACATCAAGCGGTCGCCGCTGTGCGGGCGCAACTTCGAGTACTTCTCCGAGGACCCGCATCCTCGCCGGCGTCCTCGCCGCCGGCCTGGTCGCCGGGCATCCAGTCCGAGGGCGTCGGCACCTCGCTCAAGCACTTCGCGGCGAACAACCAGGAGACCGACCGGATGACGCGTCTCGGCCGACGTCGACGAGCGCACGCTGCGCGAGATCTACCTGCGCGCCTTCGAGCGCGTGGTCACCCAGGCCGCAGCCGTGGACGGTGATGTGCTCGTACAACAGGATCAACGGCGTCTACGCCTCCGAGGACCCGTGGCTGCTGACCGAGGTGCTGCGCGACGAGTGGGGCTTCGACGGTCTGGTCGTCTCGGACTGGGGTGCCGTCAACGCGCCGTGAGGCCGCGGTGGCCGCCGGGCTCGACCTGGAGATGCCCTCCTCCGGCGGCAACGGACGGCCAAGATCCTCGCCGCCGCTGGCCGAGGGCAGGCTCAGCGAGGCGGACGTCGACCGCGCTGTCGCGCGGGTCCTGGCCCTGGTCGACCTGGGCCGGGACGCCGCGAGCGCAGACGAGACGTTCGACGTCGACGCGCACCACGCCCTGGCCCGCGAGGCGGCGGCGGCGTCCGCCGTGCTGCTGAAGAACGACGGCGATCTGCTGCCGCTCGACGCGACCAGCGGCGGCACCGTCGCCGTGATCGGCGAGTTCGCCCGCACGCCGCGGTACCAGGGCGCCGGGTCCTCCCAGGTCAACCCGACCCAGGTCGACAACGCGCTCGAAGCCCTGCGCACCGCCCTCGACGGACGGCGCGAGGTGACCTTCGCGCCCGGGTTCGCGATCGAGTCGGATGTCGCGGACCCGGCACTGGTGCAGGAGGCGGTCACCGCGGCATCCGCGGCGGAGGTCGTCGTGCTGTTCCTCGGACTGCCCCCCTCGCACGAGTCCGAGGGCTACGACCGCAAGCACATCGACCTGCCCGCCCACCAGGTCGACCTGCTCTGCGCGATCGCCGACGTGAACCCTCACGTGGTCGTGGTGCTGTCCAACGGCTCAGTGGTGACCGTCAGCCCGTGGGCCGATCGGGCCCAGGCCCTGCTCGAGGGCTGGCTGCTCGGCCAGGCCGGCGGGTCGGCCACGGCGGACCTGCTGCTCGGCAGGGTGAATCCGTCGGGTCGACTGGCCGAGACGATTCCCGTTCTGCTGGAACACAATCCGACGACGGGGGACTTCCCCGGCGAGCACGGCCAGGTGCGCTACGGCGAGGGTCTCCTCGTCGGTTACCGCTGGTACGACACCCATCGGCTGCCCGTCGCCTACCCCTTCGGGCACGGGCTGAGCTACACCGCCTTCGCGTACTCGGACCTACGCGTGACCGTCGCGGACGGCGAACAGCCGCGGGTGCAGGTCAGCGTGACGGTGACCAACACCGGTGATCGCCCCGGCACCGAGACGGTGCAGGTCTACGTGGCCGACCCCGCCGCCAGCGTGCACCGCCCCGAGCAGGAGCTGCGCGCGTTCGCCCGGATCACCCTGGAGCCCGGCGAGAGCGGCACCGTCTCCCTCGACCTCGACCGACGCGCCTTCGCCTACTGGCACACCGTGAACCGAGGGTGGACGGTTGAGGGCGGAGCGTTCGAGATCCGGGTGGGCGCCTCCTCGCGGGACATCCGGGCGCACACACAGATCGACCTCGCCGGTGACGATCTGAGCGTCACGCTGCAGGTGGATTCGACCGTGCAGGCCTGGCTCGACCACCCGCAGGCCGGCCCATGGCTGCGGGAGGTGCTCGGCGACAACGAGTTCGTCACCCTGTTCCACGACCCGGTGAACGGGGCGATGATGCGGGCGATCCCCCTGCAGCGGATCGCCCGGTTCCCCGGATTCCCGGTGACCGAGAACGACCTGGACGCTGTGGTGGCCCGGTTCGGTTCATGACCGCATCGGCGCCGCCGTCGGCCCCGCAACGCTCCGATCCACTGAACCGGGCAAGCATTGCGACCTTCGTCGCGTTCACCGGATCGGGCCTGGCCCTGTCCAGCTGGCTGTCTCGGATCCCTCAGCTGCGCGACCAGCTCCGGCTCGACCCGTTCGCGCTCGGGCTGGTGCTGTTCGCGGTGGCGGCCGGCTCGCTCCTGGCCCTGCCGCTGGCCGGTCCGGTGATCGCTCGGGTCGGATCCCGCCGGGTGGTCGGGGTCGCTGGAGCGCTCGCAGCGGCGGCGCTGGCCGGCGTGGCCGGAGGGCAGCTAGTCGGTGTGGTGCCCGTGGTGGCGGCACTGTTCGTCCTCGGGGTCAGCATGGGGGCCTGGGACGTGGCGATGAACGTGCACGGCGCCATGGTCGAGCAGCGGCTGGAACGCTCGATCATGTCCCGATACCACGCGATCTTCAGCGTGGGCGCCGTGGCCGGCGCCGTGATCGGGTCGGGAATGGTCGCCCTCGGTGTGCCGGTCGTCGTCCACCTCGGGGCGGTCGCCGTGATCGTGTGCGTGGCAGTGGTCGGCGCCTCGCGGTCGTTCCTGATCGACCAGACGGAGTTCGCGGCATCCTCGGGGACCGGGCCGGAGAGCTCCTTCGCCGCGTGGCGCGAGCCGCGCACCCTGCTGATCGGGGTGTTCGTGCTCGCCTTCACCTTCGCCGAAGGGGTCGGCAGCGACTGGATCACCGTGGCGATCATCGACGGACACGGCGGCTCACCGGCCACGGCCGCTCTGGCCTTCGCCACCTTCCTCGCCGCGATGACCGCCGGCCGCTGGTTCGGCCCCACGGCGCTGGACCGCTACGGCCGCGCGGCCGTCGTCCGGGCCCTCGCCGTGGCAGGCATCGCTGGCACGGTCCTGTTCGTGGCCGCCCCCGGCATTCCGGTTGCCTTCGTCGGCGCGGCGCTCTGGGGGCTGGGCGCCTCGCTCGGCTTCCCGGTCGGGGTGAGCGCCGGCGCGGACGACCCCGCCAGAGCCGCCGGGCGGGTCAGCGTGATCTCCTCCATCGGCTACACCGCCTTCCTGGCCGGCCCACCCCTGATCGGCTTCCTGGGCGATCAGGTGACCGTGCTTCGCGCGGTGGCCGTGGTGGCCGCGCCGTTCGCCCTCTCGCTCCTGATCGCCGGGGCCGTGCGCCCGAGGCGGGATGCCGCCCCGAACGAGAGGTGACTCAGCCGGTCACCGTGGCCGGGTCGCAGTTGGCTCCGCACACCACGACCACGACCCGCTCAGCTGCGCCCGGCGTGTAGGCACCGGAACGGATGGCGGCGAGCGCGGCGGCCCCACCAGGTTCGACGATCAGCCGCAGCTGGGCCCACAGCTCGCGCTGGGCGGCCCGGATCGCCTCGTCGGTCACCGTCACCGCGTCGTCCACGTAGTGACGGACGACGCTCCAGGGCACCGCCCCCAGCCGGCGGGCGCCGAGGGAGTCGGCGGCCACGCCGCTCACCGGAACGTCGACGGGCTCCCCCGCCGCCAGCGCTGCCCGAAGACACTGCGAGGTCTCGGGCTCGACGCTGACCACCCGCACCCGATCGCGGACCCAGGCGGCCTGCCCCGCGGTGAAACCACCCCCTCCGGTGGCCACGATCAGCGTGTCGTACCCGCCCAGCTGGTGCTCGAGCTCACGGGCCAGGGTGCCCTGACCGGCCACGGTGTCGACATGGTCGAACGGGTGCATCAGCAGCGCGCCGCCGGCTCGCTGACGCGCGTCGGCCGCGGCCTGGGCATCGTCGTAGTAGCCCTCGACCACGTGCACCCTCGCCCCGAACCGCTCGATGTTCGCCCGCTTCATCGCCGGTGAGGTCGAGGGCACGAACACCTCCGCGGCCACCCCCAGGGCCTGGCTGACGTAGGCGACGGCGGCGCCATGGTTGCCACCGCTCGCCGCCACCACCCCGGCAGCCGGCAACGCCCCCCGCTCGCGCTCAGCCAGCAGACGGTTCGCGGCCCCGCGGGGCTTGAACGACCCTGCATGCTGAAGCAGCTCCAGCTTGAGGATGAGGGGGCCGGACTCGATGATCGGCGTCCGCCGGACCAGGCCGTCGATCCGCCGGGCTGCGCGCTCGATGTCGTCCGGGCCTACCTCGGCGTCGCTCATCGCCCCATCCTGCCGGAATCACTCCCCAGCGAGGGCTCCCCCGGTCAGTCCGGTGACCATGTACTTCTGCACCGCGAAGGCGAACAGGCACACCGGCACCACGGTGACCGTGGCCACCGCGGCGATCTGCCCCCAGAACGTACCGATCGGGGTGAGCAGATTGGGGATGGCCACCGGCAGGGTCGCGGTGCTCCGCCCGGTCAGGATCAGCGCGAACAGGAACTCGTTCCAGGAGTTGATGATCAGGAAGATGGCGGTGGCCGCGATCCCTCCCTTCGTCAGAGGCAGCACGATCCGGAAGAAGGCGGCCAGTTGGCTGCACCCGTCCAATCGGGCCGCCTCGTCGAGCGAGACCGGGATGGCCATGAAGAACCCCCGCATCATCCAGACCGTGAACGGGATGGAGAAGGTCAGGTGCGCAGCGACCACCGCGGTGTAGGTGCCGGACAGTCCGATCTTGTTCGCGATCACGAACAACGGCACGGACAGCACCATGGCGGGAAGCAGGCGGGCGGCCAGCAGCGAGAGCAGGAACGCCCCTTGGAATCGGCTGCGATGCCGGGTCAGGTGGTACGCGGCGGGGATGCCCACCACCAGCGCCACCGCGGTGGAGGCCAGCGCGACGATCACCGAGCTGCCGAGGTTCGTTGCGAACCCCTTGTCCCCGAAGGCCACCGCGTAGTTCCTCAGCGTCGGCGTGAAGAACAGCTTCGGCGTGGTGGAGAAGATGTCCACGCGGTTCTTGAACGAGCTGAGCACCAGCCAGACCAGGGGTGACAGATACGCGAGCATGAGCACCGAGATCAATGCGGCGACGGCCACCTGCACTCCTCGGGACATCGTCCGGCGAGAGCTCACCTCTGGTTCTCCTTCCCGCGCAGGGTGCGGAACACCAGTGCGCTCATCGCCAGCACTGCGGCGAAGCTGACCAGCCCGAGCGTGGCCCCGTAGCTGAGATCCCAGTCCAGGAAGCTCACCCGGTACTGATAGAGGTCGTTGACGGTGGTCGCCGATCCCGGGCCGCCGCTGGTGAGCACGAACACCTTGTCGAACTCTCGGATCGCCTCGGTGGTGCGGAACAGGATGGCCACGCCCACGATCGGCACCAGCATCGGCAGCGTCACGTACCGGTACTGCTGGAGGGTGGAGGCGCCGTCGATACTCGCCGCCTCCAAGGGCTCCTTCGGAATGGTCTGCAGCCCGGCCACCACCATCAGGGCGATGAACGGGAACCATTCCCAGACGTCGATCAGCACCAGCGCGGCCAGCGCGCCCGGCCCACTGTTGAGCACACCGACCCCCTGCCCGAACCCCACGGACTCCAGCACCCAGGTCAGGTAGCCGAACTGGGCGTTCAACGCGAAGTTGAAGATCAGCCCGACGACGAGCGGGGTGAGGATCATGGGCAGCAGCAGCAAGGAGATGACCGGACGACGCAGGCGGCGCAGCCGGTCCACGAAGATCCCCACCACCACACCGAGCACCGTCTCCAGGACGACGGCGGACACCACGAAGACCCCGGTCACCACCAGGGCATGCCCGAACTCGCTGTCCCGCACCAGCCGCCGGTAATTCGCCAGCCCGACCCACTGCCCGGTGTGGTCAGGCGTGACCAGGCTGTATGAGCGGAAGCTGAGGTTGATGCTGTAGAGCAGCGGCAGCAGGACGACGAGCCCGAGCACCAGCAGGCTGGGGCCCTGGGCCAACACCGGTCCCCATCGGCGACGCCGACGGGGACCAGTGCGTTCCGTTCCGACCATCAGCGCGTCCGGCTACTGGTAGGTCACGGGCAGGGCGCCCGCCATCAGCGAACTCACCTTGGCCTGTGCGTCGTCCAGTGCCTGCTGGGGCGTGGCCTGCCCGCTGAGCGCCTTGGACAGGTTGAGCGCCATGGCGTCGGAGATCCCGCTCCACTGGGGGATCCGCGGCCGCGACTTGGCCTGGTTCAGGCTGGTCAGCTCCTGCTTCCAGTACGGCAGGGTGGAGACGAGCCCGGCGTCCTCGAACGTCGAGGTCAGCGCCGGCAGGCCACCCTGCTTGGCCAGTTCCGTCTGCACCGTCTTGGACAGCGCCCAGGCCATGAACACCTGGCCGGCCTCCTGGTTCTTCGAGGCGGCATTGATGGAGTAGGTCCAGCTGCCCAGGTGCGCGGTGGCCTTGTCACCCTCGGCCTTCACCGGGATGTCTGCGTAGCCCATCTTTCCGAGCACCTTGGAGGCCGTCTTGTCCTCCATGGCGCCTGCAGTGTCGCCCCACGTGATCGCCTGTGCGGCCGTGCCCTGCTGCATCTGGGCGGTGACCTCGTCCCACGTGGCCGAACTGAAGCCCGGCGGGGCGAAGGCGGTCAGAGCCTTCTCGTAGGTGAGCGCGGTGACGTTCGCCGCGGAGTTGATCGCCGGCTGACCAGAGGCGTCGAACAGGTCGCCACCGTTGGTCCAGCTGTAGTTCATCCACTCCAGCACCGTGGCCACGTGCCGCTTACCGGCCATGGTGGTGCCGTAGAACGGGTCGGCCAAGGCCTGGCCGGCCAGCTTGGCCCCTGCCGGGCGGGTGAAGAAGGCAGCGATGTCCTGGTACTGCGTCCAGGTCTTGGCCGGAGCGAGGTCGTAGCCGTACTTGGCCTTGAACGCTGCCTTCTCGCCGGCATCCTCCATCAGGTCCTTGCGGTAGAACATCATCATCACCGCACTGTTGGACGGCATGCCGTACCAGTGGTCCTTCCAGTTCGAGGAGGCCTTCCACAGTGACGGGATGAGGTCGCTGCCGGAGAAGTCGGCCCCGAGCCCGGACGGCGGCTTGGCCACGAAGTCGTCCTGCGTGGCCAGGTACTCCTTCTCCGCGAAGGCACCGAGGTACTCGTAGGGGATCGACAGGACGTCGTAATTGCCCTTCTTGGTGCTGAAGTCCAGCACCGCCTTCTGCACCAGGCTGTCGTAGGGCGCCTGCTCGATGGTGACCGTGATCCCGGTCTTGGACTCGAAGTCCGGTAGGAGCTTCTCCAGGATCTGGGTGTTGGCTGTCGCCTCGCCGATGACGTTGAGGTTGACCCCCTCGTAGTCGCGGGTCCAACTGCCCGCCGCGGCGCTGCCGGCCGGGGCCGCCGCACTGCCGCTGGTGTCGGCGGAGGTGCTCGAGCTGCCGGAGCAGGCGGCGAGCGCGGTGGTCAGGACGGCGACCCCGAGGGCCGCCACCACCTGACGAGGGTTCCGGTACATGTCACTCCTGTGTGTTCCGAAGGGTTTACGGACCGATCGAGGGAATCAGGACAGCTCAGTCAGGATCTCGTCGAACACGTTGAGCGCCCGGTCCATCTCCTCCCGGGTGATGCAGAGCGGAGGTTTGAACTTCACGACATTGCCCAGGCCGGCGTACTTCGTAGATCCGAAGATCACGCCGCGTTCCATGCCCAGCTCCACGACCTGCGCCGTCTCCTTGGGTGCCGGCTCCTTGGTCTGGCGGTCCTTGACCAGCTCGACCCCGATCAGCAGCCCCGGGCAGCGGACGTCGCCGATGATCTCGTGGCGGGACTGCATGCCCTTCAGCGCGGCAGTGGCGTAGCGGCCCAGTTCAGCGGCGTTCTCGATCATCCGGTCGGACTCGAGGATCTCCAACGTCTTCAGACCGGCAGCGAGGCTGACCGGGAACTGCCCGAAGGTGAGGGCGTCGTCGCCGGGTGCGAAGCCGGTCAGATCGTCGCGGGCCAGGATGCCGGCCAGCGGGTAGCCGCCGCCGGCGCCCTTGCCGAACACGATGATGTCCGGGGTCACGCCGTAGTGGTCGGCCGCCCACATGTCGCCGATCCGCCCGTACCCGGTCTGGATCTCGTCGAAGATCAGCAGGACGTCGAACTCGTCGCAGATCTCACGGACATAGCGATAGTACTCGGGCGGGAAGTCGAGCTGAGTTCCGTTGCCCTGCACCGGTTCCATGAGGAACGCGGCGGGTTTGCGGAAGGCGGAGCCCTTGATCGTGCTGCGCAGCGCCTCGGCGGCTCGCGCGGCCACCTCCGCCGGCGTCACGCCGTCCGGCGCTCGGTAGGCATACGGCTGGGCCACCCTGAGCACCGCGGGCGTCATGGCGTCGAAGGAGCGTTCGTAGTGCGGCCAGCTCAGCGCCATGGTGGCCAGGGAGCGACCGTGATAGCCGTCGTTCAGGGCAATGATCTGCCCGTTGGGCCGACTGTTCTTGAGTGCCAGCTTGACCGCCGATTCCACCGCGAGGCTGCCGTGCAGGCAGAACGACACCTTCTTCAGACTGCCCGGCGCGGTGGCGGTGAGGCGAGACGCGAGCACCAGCAGGGGGATCGAGTCGTAGTTGGACCGCAGGTGGGTCAGGTCGCCGGCCTGGGCCGAGGCTGCCTCGACCACGCGAGGGTCGGAGGCACCGACGTTGTTGGACCATGCCTGCGAGGTGAGGTCGAGGAATTCGCGCCCCTCGGCGTCCCAGATGCTCGACCCCTTGGCCCGCACGAACAGCGGGTTGTCGGCCTGGTCCTCGGACCAGCCTCCCAACATCGCGTGTCGGCCGGTGTCCAGTTCGTGGTCGGAATAGGAGATGAAGGGCATCGATCGCTCCTTGGCGACGCTGGTGGGCGTGCTTGCGGGCCACACGCTAGGAGCGGGGTTGTGTGAAAGTGAATTCGATAGTTCGGATGGATTGATAGTCAGAACTTATGACTGCAGGCCGTCAGCGGCGATCCGGACCAGCCGACGCACGGTGGGTCCCGCGCCCTTGGCCGGCCAGGCTAGTGAGATCGAGCAGGGCGGCGCATCGCTGATCGGCACGAAGACCACCCCGGGCCGTTGATAGTAGCGAGCAGCCGTCTCCCCGGTGATGCTGATCGCCCTGCCCTGGGCCACCGTGGTGAACTCGGCCTCGAAGGTGGCCGCCTCGCCGACGATCCTGGCCGGCTTGGCGTCCCGGTACTCCGACGCGACCCAGTAGTCCCGCCACACCCCGGCGCTCTTCGGTGCCGCGATGATCGGCTCGTCCAGAATGTCCTTGAGCCGCAACCTCTTCCGGCCCGCCAGACGGTGGTCCCTGGGCAGGCAGGCGACCCAGCCCTCCTCGCTCACCTTCAGGTAGCGCAGCCCGGGCACCTCCAGCGGGGGACGGATCAGCGCGATGTCGACCTCACCGGCCGCCAATCCCGCTGAGGGGTCGGCGAAGTCGTACTCCGCTGTCTCGACCCTGATCTCCGGGTAGGCATCGGCGAACTCGCGCAGCAGCCGCGGAAGCCGCTCGAGCCCGGCGCCGATCAGGTATCCCAGCCGCAGGACGCCGCGGGTCCCCTCGGCCCACCGGCCCGCGGACTCGAGGGCGCTGTCGACGGCCTGCAGGGCAGGCGTGATCCTGGCCCGGAAGTCCTCCCCCGCCGGGGTGAGCGCCACGCTGCGGGTGGAGCGGGTCAGCAGGACCACCCCGAGCAGCCGCTCCAGGTGCTGGATGGTGAGCGACAGCGACGGTTGCGACATGTGCAGCCGCGCGGCGGCGTGCCCGAAGTGCAGCTCCTCGGCGAGCACCACGAAGGCTCGCAGCTGCCGCTGCGTCACGTCGGGAACGGTGGTCACGGGGTGAGTCAACCACCCGGCCCGCGCTGATGGCAGGCCAGGCGCCCAGCGTCACCCTGGCGGAATCCACGGGGTGGTAGTGACACGGCGCGAGGCCTACCCTTGGCCAGCCGAAGATGGCGGCTGCTCGCAGACGAGGGAGTCTTCATGGCACTGCTGGACGGGACCGAGTGGGCAGGCAAGATCTTCGTCGACGGGCGGTGGGCCGGGGGCTCCGCCGGCACGGCCGCCGTGATCGAGCCCGCCACCGGTGGCGAGCTGTGCCGGATCGGCATGGCCGCACCTGACGACGTCCGCGCCGCGGCACGGTCGGCGGTTGCCGCCCAGCGGGATTGGGCGGCGCGCCCGCACGCCGAACGGGCCGCCGTGCTGCGTGCCGCCGGCGACCTGTTCCAGCGCCACGCCGAGGAGATCGGCGAGTGGAACGTGCGTGAGGTGGGCGCAATCCCCCCGATGGCCCAGTTCGCCGTCTCGGTCGCCACTCAGGAGTGCTACGAGGCCTCGGCGCTGCCGTCCAGACCGTACGGGGAGCTCATCCCGAGCGAGCAGCCCCGGCTGTCCATCGCCCGACGGCTGCCGGTCGGCGTCGTCGGGGTCATCTCCCCGTTCAACGTTCCGATCATCCTGGGCATCCGGTCGGTGGCGCCGGCACTCGCCCTGGGCAACGCCGTCCTGCTCAAGCCCGACCCGCGAACGGCGGTGGTCGGCGGGGTGGCGATCGCCCGGATCTTCGAGGAGGCCGGCCTGCCGCCCGGCGTGCTCCAAGTGCTTCCCGGCGGCGCGGACGTGGGAGAGGCGCTGATCACGGCCGAGGAGGTGCGGGTGATCTCCTTCACCGGTTCGACCGCGGTCGGTCGGCACGTCGGCGAACTGGCGGGCAGGCACCTCAAGCGCGCACACCTGGAGCTCGGCGGCAACTCGGCGCTCATCGTCCTGGCGGATGCGGATGTCGATCAGGCGGTCACCCTGGCGGCCTTCGGCTCGTTCTTCCACCAGGGCCAGATCTGCATGACCACCGGTCGCCACCTGGTGCACGCGGCGATCTACGACGAGTTCGTGGACAAGCTCGCGGCGAAGGCGGCGCACCTGCCGGTCGGCGACCCGTACCGCGAACAGGTCGCGCTCGGTCCGGTCATCGACGAGGGGCAGCGTGACAAGATCCACCGGCTGGTGGAGGTGAGCCGCAGCGGCGGAGGCCGGGTCGCCGCCGGCGGTGAGTACGACCGGCTCTTCTACCGACCGACGGTGCTGGCCGACCTGGCAGCCGACGCCCCTGCTTTCGCTGAGGAGGTCTTCGGCCCGATCGCTCCGGTCTCCCCGTACACCAGCGAGGACGAGGTCGTGTCTGTCGCGACCCGGACCCCGTACGGCCTGAGCCTGGGGATCGTCACACCTGACGTGATGCGAGGACTCGCCCTCGCCGAGAAGATCCCGACCGGGATCGTGCACATCAACGACCAGACCGTCAACGACGAGGCGAACGTCCCGTTCGGCGGCGTCGGGGCCTCGGGCACCGGCTCCCGGTTCGGCGGTGCAGCCGCCAACGTCGAGGCGTTCACCGAGACGCAATGGGTCACCCTGCGCCGCGACCCTCCGACGTATCCGTTCTGACCGGCCTGACCGGCGAGTCACTCTGCAGGCGGTAACCGACGGGGAACAGCTGGATGCCGCCGGACCGGGAGATCAGGCCCCACAGACCGCGGGGCAGGAAGAGCGTCACCAGCACGGCGATGACGCCCAGGATCACCAGGTACCAGGCGCCGAGGTCGGAGAGCCATTGCTGCAGGACGAAGAAGACGATCGCTCCCAGGATCGGCCCTTCGATCGTCCCCAGACCTCCGATCACCACCATGAAGATCATGAACACCGAGTAGTTCACCGAGAAGATGGACTCCGGCTGCACCCGCAGCGTGTTGGCGGCGATCATCGCACCGGCCAGCCCGTTGCCCAGGGCCGCGACGACGAACACGAACCGCTTCGACTGGGTGACCCGCACTCCGAGCGACGCCGCAGCGGTGGCGTCGTCCCGGATCGCGGTGAAGCCCAGCCCCACCCGTGACCGCATGATCAGGTAAGTGGCCCCCACGGCCAGGATGAGCCCCGCGAGCGACAGCCAGTACACGTAGGCGATCCGCCGCCCCGGCGAGAGCCCGCTGAAGGCGGTGAAGGTGACCCCGATCCCGCCGCCCAGCGCAGGGATCTGCTGCGTGACAAGCTTGATCACCTCGGCGATGACCCAGGTGCCGATGGCGAAGTATCCACCGCTGAGGCGGAAGGCCAGGAAGGAGATCGGGTAGGAGACGACCCCGGCGACCACCACGGCGATCGGGACGGCCATGAAGGGGTCCAGACCGATCGTGACCGCCAGGTACACCAGGGCGTAGGCCCCGACCCCGATGTAGGCCTGCTGCCCCACCGACAACATGCCGCCGTACCCGGCGAGCAGGTTCCACATCGTGGCCATCACGATCAGGGAGAACAGGGTGACCAGGCTGCCCTGAATGCCCTTGTCCAGGAGGTAGGGGGCGGCCGGAGCCACCAGCAGGATCACCGCACCGACGATCAGTGCGGCCCATGAGGATCGGGTGGCACGTCGGACCCTCGTGTGCGGATGGATCACCGCCTGGGTCACGTCGTCACCCCTTTGGAGAGCAGGCCCGTCGGTCGGAAGGCCAGCAGGGCCAGGAACACCAGGTGCCCGACCAGCACCCCGTAGGACGGGTTGACCTGCGAGCCGAGCGACTGCGCCACGCCGAGGACGACTCCCCCGACGAGGGTGCCCCACAAGGATCCGAGACCGCCGATGATGACCGCCTCGAACGCGAAGATCAGCATCGCCTGTCCGTAGTTGGGGTCGAAGTTCCCTCGGACGCCGAGGAACATCCCCGCGAGGCCGACCGTGCCGAGGGCGATCGCCGTGGCGAGGGAGTAGACGTGGCGGTTGTCGATCCCCATCAGGTTCACCGTGTCGGGATCGTCACTGGCCGCCCGCATGGCCCGACCCAGCGGAGCCTTCGAGATGAACATCTGCAACCCCAGGATGACCACGACGGCGACGCCGAAGGTGATCAGTGGCAGGACCCCGATCGAGAGCTCCGAGGAGATCTGGATGCTGGCGATCGACAGCCTCCCGGTGGGCAGGCTCCGGCTGTCCGAGGTGAACCCCAACTGCATCAATTGAGTCAGCACCACCGCCAGGCCGAAGGCCGCGAGCAGCGGGGCGAGGCCGCTCATGGAGAGTGCGCGGTTCAGGATTCCCCACTGCAGGAGGTAACCCAGCGCCGCCATGACCGGGACCACGACCACCATGGCGAGGAAGGGCGAGATGCCGGTGCTCTCGACCAGGACCAGGCCGAGGTAGGCAGCACCCACCGCCAGCGCGCCGTGTGCGAGGTTGACGATGCGCATCACGCCGAACATCAGGGAGAGCCCCGCGGCAAGGAGGGCGTACAGCCCGCCGAGGAGCACTCCCTGGACAATCGCATTGAACCACTGCATGTCTGGTCCTAGATGCCGAAGTAGGCGGAGGCGATCTGTTCACGGCTGAGCTCCCGGGGAACCCCTTCCAGCACCGTGCGCCCCTCGAGGAGGCATTGCACCCGGTCGGCGACCCGAGTGGCCTGGTTGACGTCCTGCTCGACCAGCAGCACCGTCGTGCCGTGACCGGTGATCGACGGCAGAGCGGAGTAGATCTGTTCCACGACCACCGGCGCGAGCCCGAGCGAGACCTCGTCGAGCAGCAGCAGTCGTGGATTGCTCATCAGGGCACGGCCGATGGCGGTGGCCTGCTGCTCGCCACCGGAGAGGTTGGCGCCCAGGCGATCCCGCAACTCGGCGACCAGCGGGAACATCGCGCAGACCGCCGTCAGGTCCCACGGCCCCGCGCGCCGGCTGTGCGCTCCCATCAGGAGGTTCTCCTCGACGGTGAGGCTCGGGAAGATGCGACGGCCCTCGGGGGTCAGAGCGATCCCGAGGGAAACCCTCCGGTGAGCCGGCATGGAGGAGATCTCGGTGCCGTCGAAGACGACGCTGCCTGCGGACGACCTCACCTGGCCGGCGATCGCCTTGAGCAGCGTCGACTTGCCGGCACCGTTGGCGCCGATGACGGCGAGGGTCTCACCGGCGCTGACGGTCAGGTCGATCTCGTAGACGGCCTGGAAGTCCCCGTAGTGGACGTCCACACCGGACAGCTGCAGCAGCGTCACAAGGCCTCCCCGACGTCGAAGGTCGAGCCGAGGTAGACGTCGATCACTTCAGGGCTGCGCATGACCTCTTGTGGCTCCCCCAGGGCGAGGATCCGCCCGAAGGCCAGGCACATCAGGTCGTCCACCACGGCGAGCAGGGCGTGCACGATGTGCTCGATCCAGATGACGGTGACCCCGGAATCACGCAGCCGGCCGATCATCTCGATCAGCGGTGGGAGTTCCTTCTCGGTGAGGCCGCCGGCGATCTCGTCGAGCAGCACGAGCTTCGGCTGGGTGGCCAGGGCACGGGCCAGCTCGAGCCGCTTGCGGTCCAGGAGCCTCAGCCGGCCCGCCGGAACATTGGCCAGGTGGGTCAGGCCGGCCACCTCCATCGCCTCGGCCGCTGAGTCGTAGCCGGCCTGCCCCTGGCCACGGCCGCCGAAAGCCGCTCCGACGTAGACATTCTCGAAGACGGTCATGTCGACGAACGGCCGGGGGATCTGAAAGGTGCGCGCCACTCCCAGCACGCTTCGCGCACCCGCCGACATCCCGGTGACGTCGGTGCCGTCGAACGTGATCGTCCCCGCATCCGGCGGCAGAACCCCGCCGATGAGGGAGAACAAGGTCGACTTCCCGGCACCGTTCGGCCCTACGATGCCGAGCGCCTTGCCGCGCGTGAGCGCGAACGTCACGTCGTCGGCCGTGACCACCTTTCCGAATCGCTTCGACAGGCCCTGCACCTCGAGGATGCTGCTCATCGGATCTCCTCTGCCGTTGGCCGGGCCCGCCTCCCTCAGCTCAGCGGCTCGACCTTGCCGGCGAGCGGCACGTCCAGCCCGAGTTCCTTGGCGTGGGCGTTGGACACGATGGTCAGCTCGTAGGGGAACTCGCCACCGGAGGTCTTGCGCCACTGTCCGCCGGTGAGCGGGGTCTTGGCGATGTTCGGGAACGGACCCTTTGTCCAGTCGAGCGTGCCGACAAGGCTGTTCACCTTCATGGACTTCATCGCCGCGGCGACCTTCTGCTTGTCCTTGCCCCCGGCTGCCGTCACGGCTGCCGCAGCGACCTCGAACAGCGACTCGGAGAAACCGAGGGTGACGTTCCACTGCTTCTTCGTCGCTGCCGTGTAGTTCTTGGCGAAGTCTGCCGAGGACACCCCGGTCAGGCTGGACGTCGTCGGGTAGCTGGGAGCCCACCACACCTCAGTGCCCAGGTTCTGCGCCAGGTCGCCCAGCGCGCCGACAGCGGCCGGGAACTCGATCGCCTTTCCGACGGTGACCAGCTTCGGCGAGTACCCCTGCTGCTTGGCCTGCTTCCAGAAGTTGACGAAGTCCGGCGGGACGGTGATGCCGTTCAGCAACTGGTCGTCGTTCTTCTTGAAGGCCGAGATCTGGGACGAGAAGTCCTGCGTACCGCTCGCGTACAGGCCGGGGTTGTCGAACGTGAACCCGGCCGGGCCGATGATGGCCGGGAAGCCCTGCGCCTTGTCGGTGAACGCCTGACCGTCGGCGTCGTTCGCGTAGAGCGCCGCGACCTTCTTGTTGCTGTCGACCTGACCCCACATGTCCATGAACACGGCGGCCATGTCCTCGAGGCCCCAGAAGAAGTGGTAGCTCCAGGCGAACGGTTTGGAGGGGTCTCCCGGGTTGCCGCCCAGGCCGGCCACCCACGGCTGCCACGGGGTGTCAGCCGTGATGCAGGGGGTGGCGTTGGCCTCGCACTGCGCCGCCACCGGAACGGTCGTCTCCGGCGTCGCGTGCGCCATCAGGATGTCGACCCCGGAGGAGTTGATCAGCTCACCGGCCACCTCCCCCGCGCGTTTGGGGTCGCTCTGGGAGTCCTTGAGCAGGATCTCGACCGAGTAGGTGGTGCCGCCTGCCGAGATCGGGTGCTCCTTGAAGTACGCGGTCATCTGGTCGACGACCCACTGGTCCCCCTCGCCGAACGCGGCCAGAGGCCCGGTGAGTGGCGTCACGTAGCCGATCTTGATGGTGCCACCCGACGCCGCCGAGCCCGCGGCGGAGGAGGCCCCGGTCGAGGGGGAGTCCAGCGAGCTGCAGGCTGTGGCAAGGAGGACCGATGCCCCGGCCAGGGCCACGACGGGCTTGATGCGCGCGAATCTCATGGGTGCTCCATTTCGGGTCAAACGAGAAAGGCGGGCCACGTTGACCCAGGGGCCGCGCGGTGGACGGAAGATAGGGGCGCCCCGCCATGGCTGTTGATCCCGTTCCCGACAACGGAACAGACCGTGGGCCACAACCCGACAGTTCCGCGCGAACTCACCCGGATGTCCGGCGCATCCCCCCGTTTTCTGACGTGTCAGCACGTGGCCGCGCCGTGACTATGTAGTCTGCGCCTGACCCGAGGAGAGGCAT
Source organism: uncultured Actinomycetota bacterium (assembly GCA_963710915.1). Taxonomy (GTDB): domain Bacteria; phylum Actinomycetota; class Actinomycetes; order Actinomycetales; family Kineosporiaceae; genus JADJPO01. The sequence continues at coordinate 68,292 of CAVQCD010000008.1, forward strand.
GACGATGGCAACCGAGGCAGACCGCGTGGTGCAGGCCCTTCACTCGGGCCACGACGAGCTGGCAGCGGTGGTGAGCGGGCTGACCGATGCCCAGCTGACGGGGCCGTCGGCCGCCGCCGAGTGGACCGTCGCGCAGGTGCTCAGTCACCTCGGAAGCGGGGCCCAGATCACTCTCGCCGGGCTGGAGGCGGCGCTCGCCGGCGCGGCGAACCCGGGGAACGAGGCCAACCAACAGGTATGGGCCCGCTGGAATGCGATGTCGCCGCAGGAGCAGGCCGCGGGGTTCCTCGAGGCCGACACGGCTCTGCTGGCCCGCTACGACTCGCTCGACGCCGCCACGCGCGCGAGCCTGTTGATCGACCTCGGCTTCCTGCCTGCGCCGGTGGATCTCGCGTCCGCGGCGAGGTTCCGGCTGAACGAGTTCGCGCTGCACTCCTGGGACGTGCGCGTCGCGCTCGACCCGGCTGCCGTCGTCCACCCCGACGCCCCGCCGCTGCTGCTCGACCTGGTCGGGTTCATGCTCGGCTGGTTGGCCAAGCCTGCTCCGCTGGACGGCCGCACGGTCGCCCTGCGGATCGACCTGACCGCGCCGGCGAGCAGCTTCGGGCTGGTCCTGGGCGAGTCGTGCAGCATCGGCGAGGTGCCGACAGCGCCGGACGCCGTGCTGACCGCCGGCTCCGAGGCCTGGCTGCGCCTGGTCGGCGGCCGACTCGCACCCCAGTACACCCCGGCGAGTGTGTCCCTCACCGGCGACCTGTCACTGGACACCCTGCGCCGGGTCTTCCCCGGCTTCTGACCCCTCGCACCTCCCACGGCTCAACTGCCGGTCGGACCCGCAGCGCTCCGAGAGTCGAGAAACCGTCGCCAAACCCGATGAATAGCAGCAGTTTCTCGACTCTCGGCGAGCCGGTTCAGAACACGTGACCTGACCTGGTCGGCCGTTTGGCGTTCGGCTGACCAACGCCTCCTGACGTCGCGGCGCGTCCAGGCACGTACGCGGGAGTCCGCAGGAGAATCTCACTAACATTTCATCAACAAACGATCGTGAGGCCGGTTCCCTTGATCTGGGAACCGGCCTCTGACCTGCTACTTCGTGGTAGCGGGGGCAGGATTTGAACCTGCGACCTCTGGGTTATGAGCCCAGCGAGCTACCGAGCTGCTCCACCCCGCGTCGGTTCCCTCAGCTTACGTGAGCGAGCCCTGACCACCAAATCGAGCCCCGCTGGCCCACCCGGTCAGCCGAGCCTGACCGCCCGACTTGCTCCGCGGGGCCGCCGTTTCGGGCCCTGGCCGCGCCCGGAGACGGCGGCCCCTCGGAGCACGAGCGAATCAGTTGGTCGGGGACGGGGAGACGGACGGGGTCGGGGTCGGAGTGGCGGTGGCACCGGAAGTTGTGGTGCCCAGCCGGGCCTGAGCCTCGATGGCGCGGGTCACGGCATCCTTCAGCCGCTTCTGGGCCTCGCCGTACTTGGCGAAGTCCTGGGCGGCCAAGGCGGCCTCACTGTCCTTGACGGCCTGCTGGGCATCGGTGAGCGCCTGCTGCAGGGCTGCCGCCGCACTTCCCGCCGGCGCCGTCCCCGGCGTGGGGCTCGGCGTGCCGGTGCCGCCGGTGCCACCGGTTCCCCCGGTGCTCGGCGTACCGGTCAATCCGGCGCCGAACACCTGCGTCAGCGCGCCGTCCAGCGTCGGCGCGAAACCGATCTTGTTGCCGTAGCCGACGAGTACCCGTTGCAGCAGCGGGTAGGAGGTCTCGCCCTTGCTGCGCACGTACACCGGTTGCACGTAGAGCAGCCCGTCGGCCATCGGCAGGGTGAGCAGGTTGCCGTTCTCCACCGTCGAGGAACCACTGCGCAACAGGGTGAGGAAGCTGGTCACCGTGGAGTTGGCGTTGAAGTCGTTCTGCATCTGCCCGGGACCCTTGATCGAGTCCGTGGGCAGTTGCAGCAGCCTCATCTGCCCGTAGTCGGTTCTCTTCTTGCCGGTCTCGGTGCCGGCGTCGGCGTCCACCGCCAGGAAGCCCTTGAGTGTGTTCCGACCACCCTGCGAGGGGATGAAGGTCGAGGTCAGCGAGTACCGCGGCGCGTCCTGCCCCGGCATCTGGATGCTCAGGTAGAACGGGGGCTGGCGCGGCGGCGTCCCGGTGCTCACCCCGCCGGCCGTGGCCGTGGTCTGCGGGTTCGGCTCCGGCGAGACCTGCCAGAAGTCGCCGCCGGAGAAGAACGCCGCCGGGTCGGTCACGTGGTAGCGGGCCATCAGGGTCCGCTGCACCTTGAACAGGTCCTCGGGGTAGCGCAGGTGCGTCATCAGGTCGCCGTCGATCGCCGACAGCGGCTGCACCGACGTCGGGAAGACCTTCCGCCACGCGGCGAGCACCGGGTCCTTCTCGTCCCAGGCGTACAGCGTCACCGAGCCGTCGTACGCGTCCACGGTCGCCTTGACCGAGTTGCGGATGTAGTTGACCTGGTTCTGCCCCAACGCCACCACGGACTGTGAGTTGGCGGTCAACGAGTCACTCGTCGCCTCGTCCAGGAACCGCAGCGAGGAGTAGGGGTAGCGGTTCGACGTGGTGTAGGCGTCGATGATCCACACCACCTTGCCGTCGACCACCGACGGGTAGGGGTCGCCGTCCAGGGTCAGGTACGGCGCCACCTTCTCCACGCGCTCGCGGGGGCTGCGGTCGTACAGGATCTGCGACTGGGCCGAGACCCCGTTGGAGAGCAGGATGTTCTGCTCGCGGAACTTCAGGGCGAACAGCGCCCGCTTCAGGAAGGACCCCATCTCGACCCCACCCTCGCCGGCGTAGGTGGTGTTCGCCTGCTGGGTCGCGCTGGCGTCGTCCGGGTAGTCGAGCTCGAGCTTCGGCCCGTTGGCCGGGCCGCCGACGATCGAGTAGGACGGCGAGAACTCGCCGAAGTAGATCCGTGGCTCATAGGTGCCCAGCGCGCCCCGCACCGGGATGCCGGACTGGAAGAACTTCGGGGCCCCTTCCGCGGAGAGCTCGTTGCCGTAGGCCGCGACGAGCCCGAAGCCGTGGGTGTAGACGAAGTGATCGTTGTACCAGTTGCGCTTGTCCGCCGGCACACCCGCCAGGTTCAGTTCGCGGACGGCGACCACGGTGTCGCGCAGCTTGCCGTCGACGACGTACCGGTCGACGTCCAGCGCATCGGCGAACTGGTAGTAGGGCTTGTTCTGCTCGAGCTGCTTGTAGGTGTCCGACCACCAGGGCGGGGTCGAGCAGCCGGATCCCCGGGATGCTGTCGGCGTCGTCACGCAGGTCCTGCGGAGAGGCCTCGACCGCGGCCTTGTACGGCTGGGTCTTCACCTGATCGAGCCCGTACGCCGCTCGGGTGGCATCGATGTTTCGTTGGATGTACTCGAGCTCGAACGACTGCGGGCTCGGCGTCACCCGGAACCGCTGGATCACCGCAGGGTAGATGCCACCGACCAGGATCGCCGAGATCACCAGCAGCGCCAGGCCGTACAGCGGCAGCATCCGCCAGCGGTCGACGAACGCGGCGACGATGAACAGCACGGCGATCACCGCCGCGATCGCCGCCAGCACCCCGCGGGCGCTCAGCGTGGCATTGGCATCGGTGTAGCTCAGGCCGGTGATCAGCCGGGACTGCTTGGTGGTCAACGCATACCGGCCGAGCCAGTAGTCCACCGCCCGCAGCAGCAGGAACATCGCCGCGATCGAGGACAGGTGCATCCGTGCGACCGGGGTGAACCGCGGGCTCGGCCCCTGGAGCCGGAACCCGCCGTAGAGGTAGTGGGTGATCACGGCGACCACACCGGCCAGGAAGGTGATCACGGTGAGCAGTCCCACCACGAACTGCAGCCAGGGCAGGGTGAACACGAAGAAGCCGACGTCGAGCCCGAACTGCTCGTCCTTGGTGCCGAACTCGACCCCGTTCCACCAGAGCAGGAAGGTCTGCCAGCGCTGGCTCGCCGCCGACCCCGCGAACAGGCCCAGCGCGGTCGGCAGTGCGATCACCACCAGCTTGCGCAACGGCTCGATCGTCTCCCGGTAGCGCTCCAGGCTCGCCTGGTCCAGGGCGACCGGTGCGTAGACGGGGCGCGAGCGGAAGGCCAGCAGCATGCTGGCGAAGACCGCGCCGGCGGTGAGCAGCCCGGCGACGACGAACAGCAGGGCCTCGGTCAGCAGCCGGGTACGGAACACCTCGGTGAAGCCGAGCTGGGAGTACCACAGGACATCGGTCCACATGGAGGCCAGGCCCAGCACGAGCACCACCAGCACACCGAGGACGGCGAGGGTGGGCGCGAGGGCACCCCTACGTCGTCCGGCAGTCACGGTTCGCGGGCGATCGGGGCCGGTCGGGCTGTCTGCGTCAGGGCTCACAAGGGCTCAACTTACTCAACCCCCCGGACAGTTCCGCTCCAGTGGCACGACCGTGACAGGATCGCCGCCATGCAGGCGCCGCACAGTCCTCGCCAGTTGGCCGTGCTGACCCTCGTCCGCGAGCTCGAGCACCACGTCTCGTCGGGCGGCTGGGACGGTCCGATCCGGCTCTTCGCCCTGGTCCGCACCGCCGATGCCCTCGACCGCGACGCCGGTCTGGCCGAGCGGCTGCCCGCTGAGGTGGTCGCCGCCGCCCGCGCGGACGGCGAGCACCTGACCGCCGTGGAGCAGGACGACCTGCCGCCGACCGAGACCATCGAGGAACTGCTCGGCAGCATCCTGTGGCCCGAGACGGTGGACGGCGCCGCGCTGGTCGTCGAGCGGATCGTGCTGCCCCCGGGCGCCGAGGACGACCTGCCCGCGGACGCCGCGGCGAGCCAGGAGTGGGTGGCCGCCCACCCTGGCCGGCGCGACCTGCGCCTGGCCGCGGCCGTGCTGCGCGACGGCACCAGCGGCAGCGCGATCCGGGCTCGCGACCACGACAGCGACGCCGAGGTGGCGGTGGGGGTCGACCTGGTGCCGCAGCTGATCCAGTCGCTCTCGGCCACCCTGGCCGGCTGAGCGCGGCTCAGCCCCTGGCGCCGCCGAACCGGCGCATCTGCGACCCCACCCGGCGCATCGCCGTGGCCAGTGCCTCGGGCTCGATCACCTCCAGATCGGCCTTCAGCCCCAGCGCCACCCAGGCCAGGTGCTGGGCCAGCGCCTCCACGTGGTCAGCACCCGCCGCCAGCTCGCAGGAGCCCTCGTCGATCGGGTGCACCGTGCCCACCGTCGCCGGCACCCGGGCGCGCACGGCGTCCGCCGGCGCCCCGATCCGCACCCGCCCCAGCACCCGGTAGCCGCCCCTGGTCAACGACTGCTGCACGTAATCGGCGGCGTCAGGCGCATCGCAAGACCGGAACCGCAGAGTGCTCGCAGTGACCTCGCTCATCCGGTCCAGCCGGAAGGTGCGCCAGTCCTCCCGGTCCAGGTCCCACGCCAGCAGGTACCAGCGCCGTCCGGTGGCGACCAAGCGGTACGGCTCCACGTCGCGCGCGCTCGCGGCGCCGTCGCGTGAGGCGTACCCGAACCGGGCCCGGACGCCGTCCCTCGCGGCCCGGGCCAGCGTCACCAACGCCTGCGGATCGACCGCCGGCCCACCTCCGGGCAGGGTCACGGTGACCGCACGCACCGCCTCGACCTCCCCGCGGAGGCGGGCCGGCAGCACCTGGTCGAGTTTGGCCAGGGTGCGCATCGCCGCCTCGGCCACTCCTTCGACGCTCTCCCCCGCCCCCAGGCGCAGGCAGACGGCGACGGCCACCGCCTCCTCGTCGTCCAGCAGCAGCGGCGGCAGCTTGCCGCCGGCCCCGAGCCGGTATCCGCCGGTCACCCCCGGCTCGGCTGCCACCGGGTAGCCCAGACCGCGTAGCCGCTCGACGTCGCGGCGCACGGTGCGCGTGGTGACAGCCAGCCGCTCGGCCAGCTCCGGCCCGGTCCACAACGGGCGGGACTCGAGCAGGCTGAGCAGGCGCAGCACCCGATGCGTCGTTTCGGCCACACCTGGAGACTCTCACGCATTGCGGACCGAAACTGTCCGTATCAGGTGCCACGCTCACCTCATGACCATCGATTGGAACTCAGCCCTCGTCGAGCAGATCGACTACCACTGGCGCACACAACTTCGCCCCCGCCTCGACGAACTGACCGATGCCGAGTACGTCTGGGAACCCGTCGAGGGCTGCTGGAGCGTGCGTCCGCGCGGCACCTCCACCGCCGCCGTCACGGGCGGATCGGGCTCCCACGTCATCGAGTTCGCGTTCCCGCCGCCTGAACCGCCCCCGGTGACCACCATCGCCTGGCGGCTCGGCCACGTGATCGTCGGAGTTCTGGCCATGCGCAACCACTCCCATTTCGCCGGACCGCCGGCCGACTACATGGGCTTCGCCTACGCTCCCACGGCCGCGGAGGCCCTGGCCCAGCTGGATCACGAGTACGGCACCTGGCTGGACGGCGTCCGCGGCCTGGGCACGGACGGGCTGGATCGGCCCTGCGGGCCTGCTGAGGGCCCGTGGGCGGAGGCCTCCATGGCGACCCTCGTGCTGCACATCACCCGGGAGTTGCTGCACCACGGGGCCGAGATCGCTCTGCTCCGGGACCTGTACCGCGCCCAGCACTGATCTGCCCGACACCCTGAATCCGTTGCACGAGAAGGAGACCCACTGATGTTCGCACCAGGCATGCATACCGAGATCGAGGAGATCGCCGGCTACCTCGAGCTGCAGTTCCAGGCCCTGCGCAACTCCGCGTACGGGCTGAGCGAGGACCAGGCACGCCTGACGCCCTGCCGCAGCGCGCTGTCGATCGGGGGCCTGCTCAAGCACACCACCTATGTCTGTGAGGGGCGCGCCCGGCGGCAGGCGATCGCCGCCGGGCGCGCGACCGAGCAGGATTTCGGCGACCCGATCACCGCGTTCATGGGCAGCTTCGCCCTGACCGGGTCCGAGACCCTGGCCGGGGTCCTGGAGGCGTTCGACGCCGCACGGCAGCGCTATCTGGACGGCCTGCGCGACACCGATCCCGAGGCGACGGTGATGGAGCCGCCGGCGCCGTGGTTCGGCCGGATGGAGCCCGTGCCGACCGCCGATCGGTACGCCCTGCTGCACCACGTCGAGGAGTTGGCCCGGCACGCGGGGCATGCCGACATCATCCGCGAGCAGATCGACGGTGCGGACGCCGCGTCGCTGGCCGCCGCGGTGGAGGGCCGCCCGGCCAACCCCTTCGTCACCCCCTGGCAACCCGCCCCCTAGCCACAGCCCAACCCGGTCCGCCGGCACGACGGTCCTACCAGCCCGCGGTTGTGCAACTTCTGGCGGAATGGCTCGATCAATCCGCCAGAAGTTGCACAACGGTGGGGACCAATCGGGGGTCAGGTGCAGCGGGGCAGGCCGGCCTCGCCCTTGCCGGAGCTGATCTGCTCCAGCGCCGCCCGCGCCTCGGTGAGTGTGGCCACCTTGATCACCGACAGACCGTCGGGGATCCGGCCCACCACGGACGGGCAGTTCTCGGCCGGCGCCAGGAACACCGTGGCGCCGGATTTCCGGGCGCCGATCAGCTTCTGCTGGATGCCCCCGATCGGGCCGATCAGGCCGTCCGGATCGATCGTCCCGGTGCCGGCGATCCGCGCGCCGCCGGTCAGCGAGCCCGGGGTCAGCTTGTCGATGATGCCCAGGGCGAACATCGTTCCGGCACTCGGCCCGCCGACGTTCTCGATCTGGATCTTCACCTCGAACGGGAAGTCGAAGGCCGGAGCGACGACAACGCCGAGCACCGTGCCACCTTCACTGCTGCGCCTGGTCAGAGGCCGCACGGTGAGGTCCTTGCCGGCCCGGTGAACCACCATCGTCGCCGCAGCCCCCGGAGTCACCTTCTGCAGTTCGGCGCGCAGGTCGTCCCCGCCGACGATGGCCACCCCGCTCACCGACCGGATCACGTCCCCGACCTGCAGGGTGCCCTTGGACGGCGACTCCGCAGCGAAGTCGACCACCTTCATGTGCTCGGGCACCGGGTAGCCCAGGGTGCGCAGCGCCGCGGCCGTGGCGCTCTCCTGGGAGCTTGCCATCTGAACCTGGTTGGCCTCCTTGGTCTGCTCGGCCGTCTGCCCCGGTGGGAACAGCTGCTCCTCGGGAACGATGAGCTCGCCGTCGTCCAGCCAGCCGTGCACCATCTGCCAGGGGTTCACCCGGGCCGAGGACCCGCCGTAGACCCGCACCGTGGTCAGCTCCAACGACCCCGTCGTGGGGTAGGTCTTCTGCCCGGTGATCGAGATCAGCGCGACGCCCTCGTCCTCGCCGAGGGTGTCCGTGGTCGGCCCGTCGACCAGGACGGCGTAGGGCACCGGCAGCAGCATCAAGGCCGAGACCAGCAGCACGATCGAGAAGACGGCCACCATCAGCTGTGCGGTCAACTCGTGCATCTGGCCGACCGGGTAACCGGCGGGGGACGGCGGCGGCGCGGCGCCGTCGCTGATCACCACCTCGTCGCTCACCGGGACAGGTTACGGCCCGCTGCCGGTCGAGGCATCGACAGCTACGGTGGAGGGCAACGCATGACGTGACCAGGCACCGGCCTGACGAGGGAGCGAACGATGAGCGGCGGCAACGTCCCGGACCGGCCCGGGCGGGACGGCGACGAGGACCCGCTGGGAGACATGCTGCGCGCCATGTTCGGCGGGGGCGGCCCCGGCGGCGAACCGGGCGAGATCCCGGCGGAGCTGCGCGACATGCTCGCCGGCATTCCCGGCATGCCCACCGACGCCGCCTCGCTGCAGGCCATGCTCGGCCAGGTGCAGCGGCTGATGGCGGCCTCCGACGACGGGCCGGTCAACTGGCAGCTCGCCCACGACCTGGCCCGCCAGGTCGCCGCCGAGGGCGGCGACCCCAGCGTCGGTGAGGGCCAGGAACGTCAGGTGGCCGAGGCCCTGCGCACGGCCGACCTGTGGCTGGACCGGGTCACCGACCTGGCCTCGGCCACCGCTCGCACCGAGGCCTGGAGCCGCGCGGAGTGGGTGGAGGCCACCCTGCCCACCTGGCGCGGAGTGGTGGAGCCGATCGCCGAGAGCGTCGGGGACGCTCTGGCCCGGGCCCTGGCCGCCCAGGCGCCCGAGGAGATGCGGGGCGCCGTGAGTGAGGCGCTGCCGATGATGCGCTCGATGGGCGGCACCTTCTTCGGCATGCAGCTCGGTCAGGCGATCGGGGCACTGGCCCGTGAGGTGGTCGGCGGCGGCGACACCGGGCTGCCGCTGATGGACGCCGGCCGCGCCGCGCTGCTGCCGGTGAACATCGCGGCGTTCAGCGAGGGCCTGGAGCTGCCGGCCGACGAGGTGCGCCTCTACCTCGCGTTGCGTGAGGCCGCCTACGCCCGGCTGGTCGCCGGCGTGCCGTGGCTGCGTGCGCACATCCTGGCCACGGTGGCCGACTACGCGCGTGGCATCCAGATCGACACCGAACGCATCGAGGCCGCCGTCCGCGAGATCGACCCGACCGACCCCGAGGCGATGCAGAAGGCCCTGTCGGGCGGGCTGTTCGAGCCCGAGCGCACGCCCGAGCAGCAGGCGGCGCTGGACCGGTTGGAGACCGCCCTGGCTCTGGTCGAGGGCTGGGTGGACGAGGTCGTGAACGCCGCCGCCGCGGGCTCGTTGCCGCACGCGCAGGCCCTGCGGGAGACCGTGCGGCGCCGTCGTGCGGCCGGTGGACCGGCCGAGCACACCTTCGCCTCCCTGGTCGGCCTCGAGCTGCGCCCCCGCCGGCTGCGTGAGGCGGCCGCGGTGTGGGAGGCCCTCACCCAGGCCCGGGGCGCCGGCGGCCGTGACGAGCTGTGGCGCCACCCCGACCTGGTGCCCACCGCAGACGCCTTCGCCGACCCGGCCGGGTTCGCCCGCTCGGAGAGCACGGCCACAGAGGGCGACGCCATGGACGCCGCGTTGCGCGACCTGCTCGACGAGGAGGCCCGGGACAGCGATGACGGCGACGCGTGAGGCCCCGGTGACCAGCTGGCAACCCACCGACGAACTCGTCGACGACCTGCGGCACTGCCTGGCCCGGGCGCCACGGACGACGGCGCCGGACCGGTTCGAGGCCTGGGCCTGGCGCGCGCTGCTCGACGAGGACGGCGCCGCCGTGCTCACCCGGGACGCCGCACCGGCGCACATCACCGCCTCGGCGATCATCCTGTCCACCGATCTGCGTCAGACCTGCCTGGTGCTGCACAACAAGATCCGCAAGTGGGTGCAGCCGGGCGGCCACCTCGAGCCGGGCGACACCACGATGGCGGCGGCCGCGGCCCGCGAGGCGGAGGAGGAGACGGGACTGGCCGGGGTGGTGCTGCCCGACCCGGTCGTGCTCTCCCGGCACAGTGCGCCCTGCCGGCCGGATGTCGTCGACTGGCACCTCGACGTCGAGTTCGCGCTGCTCTGCGACCCGACCGCGCCCGTGGTCAGCGAGGAGTCGCTGGATGTCAGGTGGTTCCCGGTGGATGCCCTTCCGGCAGACCTCGCCAGCGGCACCCGGCACGGAGTCGAGCGGGCGGTGCAGGTGGTGCAGGAGCGTCAGGCGATGGCGGCTTCGTCCGCCTCGCAGTCCGCGTCGTCCGCGTCGTCGTCCGGCAGGCCCTGATCACCCGAGCCGGAACGGGCACCGGCGACGTGCCCCTCCAGGTAGCCCCGGGCCCGTTCAGTGCGGGGGTACGCCGCCAGCAGGGCCCAGAACCGCGCTGAGTGGTTGCTCTCGATCAGATGCGCGAGTTCGTGCAGCAGCACGTAGTCGATCACCCACTGCGGCATGCCCCGGAGCCGGCTGCTCAATCGGATGGTGCCCTGGGCGGTGCTGCAGGACCCCCACCTGCTGTTCTGGTTCTCCACCCAGGCCACGGACGAAGGGCACGCCCGCCCGTCGAGGTAGCGCGCGGACAACTCCGCAGCGCGGCTGGACAGGTCGGCGTCGCTGGGCCGACGCCGACGCATCTGCCGCGTGATCCGGGTGACCATGGTGTCCACCCATTCCCGCTCCTGGGCGCGGGTGAACCCGGCCGGGATCAGGACGACGACCCGGTCGCCGTCCTGATAGGCCGACACCGTGCGGCGCCGGCGCGCGCTGCGGCGGACCTCGACCTCCGGCTCGACCTCGAGCTCGGACCCTGCCTGGGGTGGGGTGATGGGCATGGAATCGACGCTACCTGCCCCCTGCGACAGCCGTCTTTTTCTATCCACAGGCTCTGGACAACCCCGTGCGCTGCTCAACGAACCGATCCGGCCGGTGCTCGAGGAACCGTCCACACGGCGTCCGCAGGTTGCCCACAGCGACACGCCGCGGCCTCCCCACGCCGTCCACACCCTCGTCCACAGGTCCGCGCGCGCATCCGGCCGCTGCGGTTGACTCCACCATCAGCGGGGCCTAGCGTCCTGCTCGGCCCCGGCTCGGGGAACGACGCGCTGGGGAAGGTGCGCCGTCACCGGCCGGGGCTCTTCGTCGTCCCGGAGGTGCTCCGGGACGACTCCGGGATCGGTCGATCACCGGCCGGTGAAGTGGGGCGGACGGCGTTCACGTTGCGCCGCGAGGCCCTCCTGCAGGTCGGCGGAGGTCAGCGTCACCGCCTGGGCGAGCGCCTCCCACTGCAGCGCCGAGGCGTAGGAGACTGGACCGTCGCCGGCCAGTGCCTGCTTGGTCAGCCGGGTGGCCAGGGGCGCCGCCGCCGCGATCGCCCGGGCCGCCTGCATCGCGGCGTCCAGCACCTCTCCCCCGGGCACAGCCCGGCTGGCCAGGCCCAGCTGCACCGCCTCCTCGCCCCGGACGGTGCGCCCGGTGAGCAGCAGATCGCGGGCCACCGCGAGCGAGGAAGCCCTGGTCAGCGACCAGGTGGTGAGCATCCCGGGGTGCATGCCGAGCCGGGTGAACGGTGCCGCCAGGCTCGAGTCGAGGCCGACGTACCTGATGTCGCAAGCCATCGCCAGCGCCAGCCCGGCGCCGATCGCCGGCCCGTCGACAGCGGCGATCGTGGGGACCCTCAGCTCGGTGACCGCCATCCAGACCCGGTAGAAGCGTGCCATCCGTTCCCGCAGGCCCTCGATGCCCAGATGCGACTCGGCCCCGATCCAGGAGGTGTCCCCGCCGGAGCAGAATGCGGGCGGTGTTCCGGTGACCACGACCGCTCGCAGCTCCGGGTCGGCGGCGAGCGCCGTCATGACCCGCTGCCAGGACGCCGTCATCGGCTCGGACATCATGTTGCGGCGCTCGGGCAGGTCGAGGGTGAGCACGGCGATCGTGTCCTCGACCCGGCGCACCCGGAGATCCTGGTAGGCCACGCCGGCCCAATCGGTCGAGCTGTCCATGAGTCGCTCCCCGGTCGTGATGATTACGCTGAGTCAACATCGAACGCTATCCGGGAGCCGCTCACGGCGCAGGGCGGTCTGCTGTGGTCAAGGCCACCCGGATCACGACCAGCACGGCTCCGCACGACGCCGCACGGCATTCGGCTCCACCTGTGGACAACTTGGCGCCGCCCTGTGGATGACGCGCCACCGTGGCCATCGTGTGCAAAGCACGCTGCGTGGTCGGCTAGTGTGGCGCACGGTCCTCGAGGCAGGGGGCCGAGCGCCTCGAACGGCGCCGGCGCGCCCGGCGACGGCAGACCAGTTGCCGTCGGACCATCCCCGGACAGTGCACCAGCGAACAAGGAGCCAGCATGGCCGACGACCTACAGCGGCGAGTTCTACTGCGTGAAGTGCAAGGAGAAGCGCCAGGCCGAGGGCAACATCGTGGAGACGAACGGCCGTCGCATGGCCAAGGGCAAGTGCCCCGTCTGCGGCACCAACCTGAACCGCATTCTCGGCAAGGCCTGATCCACCCTCTCGCCGGCGGCGGGCGGTCCCACACCCGGGACCGCCCGCCGCTGCGTGTCACCACCCCCCGAAACCCGCTCATGCTCCGCAGGGGTACATGAAATTGGGCTGAGACGGCCCTCAACGTGTACACCTGCGGAGCATGGGCAGGTTTCGATGAATGGGGTTTGGCTGCGGTACGTGGCGGTGGGGGACTCGTTCAGCGAGGGGATGAGCGACCCTGATCCCGCCGCGCCGGGCAGCTTCCGGGGCTGGGCCGACCGGCTGGCCGGACACCTCGCCGCCGATGCCGCCGATGCCGCCGATGCCGCCGACGCCGGCTTCGAGTACGCCAACCTGGCGGTGCGGGGCAGGCTGCTGCACGACATCGTCACCCGCCAGCTGGACGGCGCGCTCGCCCTCGGCCCCGACCTGGTGTCGATCGTCGGTGGAGGCAACGACATCCTGCGGCCGCGGGCCGACATCGACGCCCTGGCCGACTCGCTGGACGCCGCCGTGGGCCGGATCCGTGCCACCGGGGCGGACGTGCTGATGGCCACCCCCACCGATCCGCGCGGCGCCCCGATCGTGCAGCGCACCCGCGGCCGGGTGGGCGTCTACATCGCCCACATCCACACCATCGCCCGCCGGCACGGCGCCCACGTGCTGGACCTGTGGGGCCTGGTCGCCCTCCAGGACTGGCGGATGTGGGCCGACGACCGGATCCACCTCACCCCTGAGGGACACCGCCGAGTGGCTCGGGCTGCCCACGCCACCCTGCACGGCCACGCCGAGGACGCCGACTGGGCGACCCCGCTGCCGCCGGTCGGTCCGGTCACCCGGCTCGACCGGGCCCGCGCCGATGCCCGGTGGGCCCGCGAGTACGTCGCGCCCTGGGTGCAGCGCCGCCTTCGCGGAGAGTCCTCCGGCGACGGTCGGGGCCCCAAGCGCCCGGCGCTGGCACCGCTGCCGCCGGACCTCAGCCCTCCCAGCTGAGCAGCGCCACCTCCAGCACCCCGTCCGAGCCGAGGGCCAGGCCCAGCTCGGCCAGGCCGGTGTTGGGCAGGCCGTGCTCAGGCTCGGGCACGCCCCACCCGGGCAGCGCTGCCCGCACGTTGCCGCCGTGGGCGACCAGGAGCACCCCTCCGGACGTCTCCGCCGCCGACTGTGCGACCTCGCTCAACGCCTCGGTCAGCCGGGCCAGCAACGACAGCCGGCTCTCGCCGTCCGGGAAGCGCGCCTCGAGGTCGCCGGCCGCCCAGGCCGCATGCACGTCGTCGTGGATCTGCCACGCCGCGGCGTCCGAGCGGCCCTCCAGCGACCCGATGTCGAGTTCGCACAGCCCGTCCAGCACCCGGGGCCCCGGTAGTCCGAGCCGCTCGGTCACGGCCTGCGCGGTCTCCCGCGCCCGCAGCAAAGGGGAGCAGAACACCTGGGCCAGACCGAAGCCGGCGACCCGTTCAGCCAGCTCGCCGGCCTGCTGCCGACCGAGGGCGGTCAGCGGCGGGTCGTAGCGGCGGTGGGAGAACGTGTGGGTGACGTTCGCATCGCACTGACCGTGCCGAGCCCACCAGAACCGCGCCATGCACCGGACGTTACCGCTGCCTGTGGACGACGCGGGCGGCCGAGTCGGTACGACTGCCAGGCTGGGCGGGTGCACCTTCAGATCAAGCCCGGGCTGCGCCACGCCTGGCGCAGCCCCTCGACGCTGCAGATCGGGCTGGACCCGCGGATCGGCACCGTCCTGGACGGCCTGACCGAGGCCGACCGGCCGCTGATCGCCGCACTGTTCAGCGGCGTGGGCGCCACCCGGCGCGGCACCCCCGGCGCCCGCGAGCGCACCCTGGTGCGCCTGCTGGACGAGGCCGGGGTGCTGCTGCGCGCCCGGGCGGGCCGCGGGCGGCTCGCCGCGCTCGGGCCCGCCCGCGCACGTCTGGCCCCGGACGCCGCCGCCTGGGCCCTGGTGCACCCGGACGCCGACGGCTGGGAACACCTGGCCGCCCGGGCGAGGCGCACGGTGCGGATCACGGGCGCCGGGCGGACCGGCACGACGCTCGCCACCACCCTGGCCTGCGCGGGCGTCGGCACCGTGGACGTCCGTGACCCCACCCCGGTGCAGTCGGCCGACGTGGCGCCGGCCGGGGCCCGCCCGCAGGACGTCGGCCGGCCCCGCCAGGACGCCGCCCAGGACGCCGTGACCCGCCTGGTCGGCCGGCCCCGCCCGGTCGGCGCGGCCGACGGGCCGGGGGCCGCCCCCGAGACCGGAGCGACCCCGGCCGACCTGGTGGTGCTGGTGGAGTCCGACGTCGCCGATGCCTCGGCGGCCCAGGCTCTGGTCGCCGCTGACGTCGCGCACCTGTCCGTCGTGATCGGCGAGGCCACGATCGCCGTCGGACCGCTGGTACTGCCGGGGCAGGGCTCCTGTCTGCGCTGCCTCGATCTGCACCGCGCCGATCGGGATCCCGCGTGGCCACGGGTCCTGGCCCAGCTGCTGACCGCTCGGCGCCGGGTGGAGGGCGAGCCCGATCAGGTGGCCGAGGAGACGGCGTCCGCGCAGCTGGCCGCCTCCCTGGCAGCCCTGCAGGTGCTGGCCCACCTGGACGGCGTCCATCGCCCTGCGTCCCTCTCGGCGACGCTGGAGGTGGAGCTTCCCGACGGCCTGATCTCCCGGCGGGAGTGGCCGGTGCATGCCTCCTGCGGGTGCCATTGGCCCCCTGCCGGAGAGCGGCGGACGCGGCCGGGGACCGGGCGGGAGACAATGACCCGGTGACCGACCTCCCACGGCGGCCGTGACCCGCACCGCCAAGCTCGCCGGCCTGCCGCTGGGCACGCCGGCCGGGCGGCCCTCGGAGTCGGGAAGCGGGTCGGCGGCCGCCCGGCCGAGGCCGTCGCCGCCGAGCTGCAGGCCCGCACGGCCGAGCAGCTGTTCTCGGTGCTCGGCGAGCTCAAGGGCGGGGCGATGAAGTTCGGCCAGGCCCTGTCGGTCATCGAGGCCGCGATGCCCGAGGAGCTCGCCGGCCCGTACCGGGCGACGCTCACCAAGCTGCAGGACTCCGCTCCGCCGATGCCGGCAGCCGACCGGGTGCACAAGGTCCTCGCCCGCGAGCTCGGGCCGCGCTGGCGCCGCACAGTTCGTCGAGTTCGACGACGTGCCGGCCGCCGCGGCCTCCATCGGCCAGGTGCACCGGGCGGTCTGGCGCGACGGCCGCGAGGTCGCCGTCAAGGTGCAGTACCCCGGGCCGGCGAGGCCCTGATCTCCGACCTGAACCAGATCTCGCCGGGTCGCGCGGATGGCCGCCGGCTGGATCCCGGGCATCGACGTCAAGCCGATCATGGACGAGCTGCGGGCCCGGATCGCGGAGGAGCTCGACTACCACCTCGAGGCCCGCCCCAGCGGCAGTTCGCCACCGCCTTCCGCGACGACGACGAGGTGTTCGTCGTCCCGCACGTGCTGTCGACTCCGCGAGCACGTGCTGGTCACCGAGTGGGTCGACGGCACCCCGCTGTCCCGGCTGATCGCCGGCGGCGACACAGGCCGAGCGCGACCACGGCGCCCGCCGCTACCTCGAGTTCCTGCTGCGCCGGCCCGACCCGGGCCGGGCTGCTGCACGCCGACCCGCACCCGGGCAACTTCCGGCTGATCGAGGACGGCCGGCTCGGCGTGCTCGACTTCGGGGCCGTCAACCGCCTGCCGGACGGGCTGCCGCCGCAGATCGGGTCGGCTGCTCACCGAGGCCCTGGCCGGCGACGCCGCCGGCGTGGTCGACGGGCTGCGCGAGGAGGGGTTCATCAAGTCCCGCGTCGACATCGACCCCGAGGCGCTGCTCGCCTACCTGACCCCGTTCGTCGAGCCGGCCCGGCACGACGTTCGGACCTTCTCCCGGGACTGGATGCGCGAGCGTTCGCGGCACATCAAGGACCCTCGCCGTCCGCAGTCGTCGATCGGGCTCAAGCTCAACCTGCCGCCGGAGTACCTGCTGATCCACCGGGTCTGGCTCGGCGGTATCGGCGGTGCTCTGCCAGATCGAGGGCGAGGTCGAGGTGCTCGAGGTGCTGGCCCAGTGGCTGCCCGGATTCGATGTGGAGGCGCTCGACTACGTGCAGTGGGTGGACGACGAGTGAGCGTCCGCGGTGTGGGACGCCACGCACACGGGGGCTGAACCCGGTGCAGACTGGGGGCGTGCAGACCACCTACGGCGCGCGTGTCTCCGCCCCCGGCGGGCCCGAGGCGCTGATCTGGGGACCCGTCGACCTGCGTCTGCCCGGGGAGGGCGAGGTCGTGGTGGACGTCGCCGCGGCCGGGGTGAACTTCATCGACACCTATCAACGCAGCGGCCTCTATCCGGTGGCGTTCCCGGCGGTGCTCGGCATGGAGGGTTCCGGGACGGTCAGTGCCGTCGGCCCCGGGGTGAGCGACCTGGCTGTCGGCGACCGGGTGGCCTGGCTCGACGTGCTCGGTTCCTACGCCGGCCGGATCGTGCTGCCCGCAGCCCGCACCGTGCGTGTGCCCGACGGCGTCGACCTCGAACGGGCCGCCGCAGCGATGCTGCAGGGCGTCACCGCGCACTATCTGATCACCGACACCTACCCGCTCCGCGCCGGCCAGACCGCCCTGATCCATGCCGCTGCCGGTGGTGTCGGCCTGCTCCTGGTGCAGTTGGCCCGGGCCGCCGGCGCCCGGGTGCTGGCCACGGCCGGGTCACCCGAGAAGGCCGACCTGGCCCGCGCCGCAGGGGCCGACGAGGTCGTGCTCTACCGCGACGTCGACGTGGTCGAGGCCGTGGAGAGCCTGGCCGGGCCGCATGCGGTGGACGTGGTCTACGACGGCGTGGGCGCCGCGACGTTCGACGCGAGCCTGGACGTGCTGCGCCCGCGCGGAATGATGGTCAGTTTCGGCAACGCCTCCGGCCCGGTGCCCCCGGTCTCACCCTTGACGTTGTCCCAGAAGGGGTCCCTGTACCTGACCCGGCCCATGCTGTCCCACCATGTGACCACCACCGGGGAGCTGCGCCGGCGCGGTGAGGCGGTGCTGGCCTGGGTGGCCGCCGGCACGCTGGACGTGCGGATCGGCCTGCAACTGGAGATGAAGGACGCCGCACGAGCTCATACCTTGCTCGAGGGACGACAGACCACCGGCAAGGTCCTCCTGCAGCCCTGACCAGCCCTGACCAGCCCTGACCCGACCCGCCAGACCCGATCTCGAAGGGGGACACCCGGTGAACATGAGCTGCGACAGCTGCGGCATGCCGATCCACGGCGGTGACTACTGCGACTACTGCACGGACGAGAACGGCCGGCTGCAGAGCTTCGACGAGCGTTTCGCCCGGATGGTCGGCTGGCAGGAGCAGCAGGCGCCGACTGCTCCGCGGATCCAGCTGGAGACCGAGACCCTGGCCTATATGGCCACCATGCCGGCGTGGCGTGACCACCCCCGCGTCCGGGGCGCCTGACCCCGCCCGATCCGCCCGGTCGCCCGGGGAGTCGCCGCCCGCGCCCCGGCGCTGTGGCGGCGACTCCCCGTCCCCCTGGTATCCCCCTCGTGTTCCCCCCGATGGTGCGGCTCAGCGCGCCAGGGCCACGGTCAGCCGCTGGACGGCGACCTCTGCCCTGCGATCGGCGCGTGCGGCTCGCCGTGTGGCGCGCACCGCACGCCGGAGCCGATACGCCTCGGTCTCACGCCGAGCCTCGTGGAGGCGCTCCTGCGCCACCGCGTGACTCCAATGGCTGTCCATCACGTACTCCTTGTGTGTGTCGTCCGGTCGATCTGATGCGCCGCGGTCAGGCTGCGACGTCGCACTTGCGGGGCCGGCCACGGGGCCGCTTGCGCGGCACCACGACGCCGGCGAGGAACAGCTCCCCACCCCAGACGCCCCACGGCTCCCGACGCTCGAGTGCGCCGGCCAGGCAGGCCTGACGCACCGGGCAGTCGAGGCAGAGCGCCTTGGCCCGCTCGACGTCGGCCGGGGACTCGGCGAACCAGAGTTCGGCGTCGAACACCCGGCAGGGCATTGCGAGGTCGAACTGCACCCCCTCCTCCGGTCCGACGGCGTCCAGCAGGGCCGTGAGCTGCATGCCCTTCACCTCCTCGTGTCCGGCGGGCCGGGTCGTCCGGCTCGCCGTGTGCGGTGCCGGAAGTCCGGCGTTGTGCGTCGTCCGCGGCGAGGAAACACGAAGGCCGCGGACCCTTTCGGGTTCCGCGGCCTGTGAGGTGCCGGCTGCTCTGGGAGCTAGGCCGGTGGTCTACAGGTTGGAGAACCCGGGTCGAACGTGCGGTACGCGAACGCACCGGTGGCGCTGGTCTTGCCGGACATCGGGATGCCATCGATGACAGAGCGCTCCCGTGGACCCTGACCGTGCTGCGGGGCGACGCAGGCCGAGAGGGCACGCACCGTCTCGATCTGAGTGATGAACGTCAGGTTCGACATCGGAAGCACCTCCTCGCAGCAATGATCGGCTCGCACACGCGAGCGCGTTGAGTTCGACGGTAAAGGATGCGCGGGCCGAGCACAATCGATTAATCGGCGGATCCACCGGTCCGGCTTCCGTGCACGCTGAACACGCCCCGGGGCGGCAGATACTGCACCGAGACGTCGGTGTAGAGGCCCGGTGTACCCACCGTGTCGCCGATCACGACCTCCTGCAGACCGATCCGCGCCGCCATCTTGCCGGTGAACGTGAGCCAGGCCGCCTGCTCGGGCGCAATCCCGGCCTGCAGGGCCTGGTTGAACGTGCGCAGGTTGTCGGGCAGCCGGGTGCCCCAGAAGTCCTCGACGGCCGTGATGTCGCGGAACCGGGCCAGGGCCTCAGCGGTCATCTGCCCGCCCGGCGGCGTCACCCCAGGCTCTGCCTGCACGATGTAGGTGACCACGCCACGGTGATCCTGCTCCATCGCGATGGCGCTTCCGTAGTTCGTGTAGAGGCGCTGGCCCCTCGGCCGCAGAACGTCGACCGGCGACCCTCCGATCCAGGGCGACGGTGACGGTTCGGCGACCGTCAGACTGCCGTACCCGACGGCACCGACCCTCGGTGTAACTGGTTCCACCGGAACAGGTTTCGGTTCGGCCAGTACCCCGACAACCCGCGCCTGCCCCGCGGTGTCCACCGCGATGGCGGTAGCGGTCTCCTGCCCGACCGTCTCCGCCTGCGCGATCAGCGCGGTCGCGGCCCGCCGACCGAGGGCCGTGACCACGGGCGTCAGCCCCGGCCCCATCGCCCCCGCCCAGCGCGCCCATGACTCCTCGTGGAGCGTGGCCCCGGTGAGGGTGCGCCAGGCCCGGCCCGGGGTGCTCAGGGCGTCCACCGCCGCGTCGCCCACCACGCCGGCGTCCTGACGCAGCCCATCGGAATCGTCGAGGGCACGCCACGGTCCGAGCAGCTCGACCAGTGAGTGCATGCTGAGCAGGAGGTCGCTCAGCCCGCGACCGACCTGGGCGACGTGCCAGCCGGGATCAGCCCACAGTGCGGGCGTGCGGGGCAACGCCGCGGCAACACGGCGCAGGGCTGAGGCGAGCTCGGCGCCGACGGCACGCACCCGATTGCGCGCCAGTTCGCGATTCACCTGCCACCGTCCGAGCGTCACGGCATCGACCCGAACCCCGACGACGAACTGGGCCTCGTACCACCGCGCCGTGGCGTCGACCCCCTGGGCCCACCGCAGTTGCGCCGCATACCGCTGCGTCAGCAGGGCCAGCTCCCGGAACACGTCCGCCAGCACGGCTGCCGCCACCCGCTGCGCGCTGACCACTTGGGCGAAGGCCTCGCCCCCCGCGCCGGCCCATTCCCGGCCGTGGTCGCCGGCCTCCCCGAGCGCCCGTTCCAGGGGCCTCAGCCCGGTGTCGGCGAGGTCGACCAGGCGGACGGCGAACCGCTCCACGGCGTCCGGGTCACCGACCTCGTCACGGCCGGACACCGCTCGCGTCACCGCCACGCGCAACAGCCCTGCTCACCGAAGTCCGAGACCCCACAACGCCGAGCCGACGGCGTCGAACCCGACCGCCGCCTGTTGGTCCTGCCGGTGCAGCGCGGCACGTGCGCGGGCCACGTCGGTGGCCAGGTCGTCGGTGCCGATCGCCATCACCGGAATGCCCTCGTGCACGGCGTCGCAGAACTCGGCCACCGCCGCCAGCAGATCCGTGTCATCACCGAAGGCGTCCGGGTCGACCTCGACGGCACGTCCAGCTGCACGCAGGTCCTCGAGCAGCGTCGGTGTACCCAGCAGATCCGCGATCCGCTCCAGGTCCCCGTACTGCACCTGGAGCCGCAGCACGGATTCGGTGCCCCGGGCCGACAGCTGCCCGGCACCGGGGGAACCCGGCGGGGTCATGCCGCGTCCTCACCGGCCGCCCGGCCCAGCAGCACCGGGACCCCCATCCGCGAGATGATCAGCGGCACGCCGTCGTAGATCGAGGTCAGCAGATCCTCGACGGCGCGGGCCAGTTCGGCGTTGTCCACCTGGCCCTCGGGGTCCTCCTGCAGCGCGCGCCCGCGCGCCCGAAGATCCTCCAGGACATGGGCGGATCCGAGCAGTTCTGCGCTCAGGGACAGGTCCTCGAACACTCCCTGATGCAGGGCCTGACGTACCGATTCATCCGCAGCCAGCGCCGCTCCGTGACCGTGCTCACCCACCGGTTCTCCTTGCGTGACGTACGGGAGCCTGTAGGCCCCGGGCCTGAGTCCTGTGGGACCTGTGGGCCCCGGGGCACAGTCGATCAGCAGCCGCGAGGCGTCACCACGGCGCAATCACCAGCCAGCACAGGGCAGAACTGCCGTTCACGGCGCAGAGCCGCGGCTGTAGTCGAGTTCCACCATCGTGTGGCGGCCGACCTTTCCGGAGCGGTTGAGGATGGTCACCTCCTGCATGCCGACCTCGGCGGCCATCTTTCCCGAGAAGGTGAGCCAGACCGCCTGCTCGGGTGGGATTCCTGCCCGCAGCGCCGCGTTGAAGGCGGCCAGATTGGACGGCATGTTGGTGGCCCAGGTCGCCGAGATCCCCTGGGCGTCGGGGAAGTGCGCCCAGGCCTCTCGGAACATCTGGGTCCCCGTGGGGGTGACCCCCTTCTCGGCCAGCACGGAGTAGACCACCGTGCCGTCCTCACGACGCATCATCGTGATACCGGACGGCGGTGCCCCGTAGTCGTTGGCATAGGTGCGGACGCCGTCCATCTCGTCCAGGGTGGCCGTCTCCAGCGGGTTGGACAGGGTCGGCGGCGGCTCGTCCCGGACCAGGTCCCGATAGGAGACGGCCTCGGCGGAGGTGGTCCGGGTGGAGGCCCGCACCACGGTCTCACCCTCGATCACCACCGGCAGAGCGGCCTCCGCCGTACCGGTCGCCGTACCGGTCGCCGTACCGGTCTCACCGACCCGGAACACCGGCCCGGCCAGCAGGGGTGCCAGGTGCCCCAGCGCCCGGGCGGGCGACTCCCGCCAGGTCTCCTGATCGGTCAGAGTGCTCACTGCGGCGTCAAGGGAGCCGTACTGCTCGGCCAGCCCCGCGACGGCGAGGTCGACATCCTGCTGGTAGCCCTGCGGATCGACCAGGTAGTGCCAGGACGACAGGGAGAGGGCCCCGGTGACCAGGCCGGTCACCAGATCGATCACCCCGCGGCCGAGCTCGGACACGTACCAGGAGGGTGCGCTCGTGAGGGAGGGCAGCTCAGGAATGGCCCGGGCGAGCGCCTCAAGGGCCTCGGCCAGCACGCGGGCCACGACCTGCACCCGGCCACGGGCAGCGCTCAGCCGGGACTGCGCCAGGGCTACCCACTGGCCGCCCTGCAGCTGCCCGGACGCCGCCAGCATGCGGCCCTGGCCGTCCACGGAGATCGCCCACGCCGCCTCGCTCTGGGCCCAGCGCAGCTGAGCGGCGTACCGCTCGGCGAGCCATGCAGCCCCGTGCAGGGCTCCCGCCAGGTGCATGGCCTCCTGCCGCATGACGGCCGCCGAGGATCGGAACGTCGTCGCGGCCTCACCCTGCCAGCCGGCGGACGTCGCGCACCCGTCGTCCAGCCCCTGCGCCAACGGCCGCAACCCGTCACGGGCCAGGGCCCGCAGCGCGGCAGCGAACTCCTCGATCTCCTCCGGGCTGCCCGGCACCAGCTCCGTGGCGTCGCCGGTCTGGCCCAGTTCGGCCACGTCAGCCGTCCAGCCGGCGCTGCACGAGGGAGAGCTGCTCGGCCGCGGATCCGTCGCACTCCCGGTAGGCCCGAGCAGCGTTCACCACCTCGTCGGAGAGCTCGGCCACCCGATCGGCGATCAGCGGCATCCCGTGGTGTATCGCGGTCTGGACCTCGGACACGGCCCGTCGCAGCCGCTCATCGGCGCCGAACGCCGACTCCCGGGCCCGGACCGCGCGGCCGCAGGCCCGCAACTCGTCGAGCACCCGGTCCGAGCCGAGCAGTTCGGCGGTGTCGTGGAGGTCGCCGAAGACCGCTCGCACCGTGCGGTTCACGGTCCGGGTGAACGCTGACGGCGACTGCGGCATGGTCCCCTCCTTCCGCCCGGCCCGGTCAGGCGCAGACGGCCCGCGACGCGCCAGTCCACCAGTCCGGCGCCCCTGCGGGGTACGGCAGAAACGCCGCCGGGGTCACGGCGGTCCGGCCGACGGGTCGGTCGACGACCGCTGCCGCACAGCCGGACCGCCGTGCATCACGGCCAGGATCTCGGCCCCGTACCGGTCCAGTTTGGTGGGGCCGACGCCTGGAACCCGAGCCAGCTGGTCCATCCCCGCGGGCGCCGACTCGGCGATCGCGACCAGGGTGGCATCCGTGAACACCGCGTAGGCGGGCACCTTCGCCTCCGCCGCCCGCGTCGAGCGCCAGGCATGCAGCCGGTCGAACAGGCCCACGTCGTACGTCGGTGGGCAGCTCGCGCAGCGGCCCACCTTGCGCTCGGCGGCAGTGTCCAGCGCACGGGCGCAGGTGCGGCACGCCGTGGGCAGCTCGGCCTTCTTCCGGGAGCGGGTCGCCTCCCGCCGCCCACCGTCGTCGGCCACCGGCCGACCGGCGCTCGCTCGGCCCGGCACCGGCACCGGCCAGCGCAGTTCTCACCCCAGCGCCGTCGAGGAACCGCGACGGGTTGCGTGAGGCGCGCCCGCCCGGGGTCCGGGACCGGGCCCAGGACAGGGCCAGATGTTCGCGGGCCCGGGTCACCCCCACGTAGAGCAGGCGGCGCTCCTCGGCGATGTCCTCCCACCCGGTGGCGAAGGAGATCGGCAACAGCCCCTCGGACAGGCCGATCAGGAACACCGCATCCCACTCCAGGCCCTTCGCGGCGTGCAGCGAGGCCAGGGTGACCCCCTGCACGGTGGGCGCGTGCTGGGCCGCGGCGCGCTCCTCGAGCTCGGTGACCAGGTCGCGCAGGGTCGCCGCCGGGTCGCCGTGGCCAGGTCGTCGGACAGCGCGGCGAGCGCCTGCAGCGACTCCCAGCGCTCGCGCACCGCTCCCCCGCCGGACGGCGGCTGAGCCGTCCAGCCGGCCGAGGCGAGGACGTCGCGGGCCTGGGTGGGCATGGCGGCGTCCGTCGTGGTCGCGGCCGCCGAGACCGCGGCACCGCGCAGCAACAGCAGCGCGTCGCGCACCTCCTTGCGCGCGAAGAACCGTTCGCCGCCACGCACCAGGTACGGCAGCCCGGCCTCGGTCAGGGCCTGTTCGAGCGCCTCCGACTGGGCGTTGGTGCGATAGAGCACGGCGATCTCGCCGGCCGGAACCCCTTGTTCGACAAGGGATGCCGCACTGCGGGCGATTCCCTCCGCCTCGGCCACGTCGTCCTCGTAGGAGGTCAGGGTGGGCAGTGGGCCGGCCATGCGCTGGGCCAGCAGGCGCATCGCCTCGCCGCCGCCACGGGGCCGGTCGGCCAGCGCATTGGCGAGCGCGACCACCTGCGGAGTGGAGCGGTAGTCGCGCACCAGGCGGACCAGCCGGGCGCTCGGGTGACGCACCCGGAAGTCGAGCAGGTACTGCGGGGACGCGCCGGTGAAGGAGTAGATGGTCTGGGTCGGGTCGCCGACCACGCAGATGTCGTCCCGGTCGCCGAGCCAGAGCGTCGAGCAGCCGCTGCTGCAGGGCGTTGACGTCCTGGTACTCGTCGACCACGAAGTGGCGGTACTGCGCGCGAACGGCGGCTGCGACGTCCGGGTACTCGGCCAGGATGCCGCCGGTCAGCAGCAGCACGTCCTCGAAGTCGATCACGCCACGGTCGGTCTTGGCCTGCTCGTAGACCTCGAGCAGTCGGGCCATGGTGGCCAGGTCGAACCCGCCCGGCTCCCCCCGGCCGGCCCGCGCCGCCGCAGCCTGCGTAGGTCTCCGGGGTGAGCAGGCTGACCTTGGCCCACTCGATCTCGGCGGACAGGTCACGCACCGCCGGGCGGTCGACGGTGATCCGGAGCCGGGCGGCGGCGTCCGCCACGAGGGAGGCCTTGTGCTCCAGGAGGGCCGGAGGGGCGCCGCCGATGGCCTGCGGCCAGAAGTAGCGCGAGCTGACGCAGGGCCGCGGCATGGAAGGTGCGCGCCTGCACGCCGCCGACTCCGAGGTCGCGCAGCCGGGTGCGCATCTCCCCGGCGGCCCGGGCGGTGAAGGTGACCGCGAGCACCTGCTGCGGCACGTAGACGCCGCTGTGCACGCCGTAGGCGATCCGGTGGGTGATCGCCCGGGTCTTGCCCGTGCCGGCGCCGGCGAGCACGCAGACCGGGCCCGGAGGTGACGGTGGCCACCTCACGCTGCTCGGGGTCGAGCGCCTCCAGGATCGCGTCGGCGCGGGTCAGGTCGGAACGGCTCATCGCCCCCGCATCCTTGCAGCCATGGGCGACAATGGCCTGATGCAGGCTCCCTCCGAAGGTCCACACACTCCCGCGCCCGGCACCGTGACCATGTTCACGACCACCTGGTGCGGGTACTGCGTGCGGCTCAAGCGCCAGCTCGACCGGGCCGGGATCGGCTACAGCGAGGTCAACATCGAGCACGTCCCGAATGCAGCGTCGTTCGTGATGAGCGTGAACGGCGGTAACCAGACCGTGCCGACGGTGCTGTTTCCCGACGGCTCCGCGGCCACGAATCCCTCGCTGCGCGATGTCGAGGCCCGCCTGCAGCACTGACCCGACCAGCGCCACGGATCGGTACGAATCAGCATGAATCAGCACGAATCACGCGAGGTGCGACATGGCACGCCCTGACGATCCGGAATCGACTCCGGCCGCTGCGCCGGCACCGCCCGGCGGACTCCCGGTGCTGGTGGTGGGCCGCGCTGAGCTGGCCAGCGTCTCTGAGGAGGCACCCCCGGACTCCTCCGCGGACGGACCGCGCGCGGTCGGTTCCGCCGCGGCTCAGCGCGCGATGTCGGCGGGTGCGCCGGCGATCTCCTCGGACGGGCGCTGGGTGGCCTTCGTGTCCGAGTCCGGCGACCTGGTTCCCGGCGACGTCAACGACGCCGCGGACGTGTTCGTGCGTGACCTGGTGTCCAACCGCACGGTGCTGGTCAGCAGGGCCCTGCACGGCGGCTCCGCGGCCGGCAGCTCCCTGCAGCCGGCCATCTCGGCGGACGGCCGGTTCGTCGCGTTCACGTCCTCTGCACCCGACCTGGTCGAGGACGACAGCAACGGCTCGCTCGACGTCTTCGTGCACGACCTGCGCACGGAGGTGACCACGCTGATCAGCCGGGGCAGCAACGGCGAGCTCGCCGACAACGACTCGTTCTCGCCGTCGCTGTCGGCCGACGGCCGCTTCGTCGCCTTCTCCTCACTGGCCTCCAACCTCGACGCCCGCGACACCAACGCCGCTCCGGACGTGTACATGCACGACCGGGTCACCGGTCGCACCACCCTGGTCAGCGCCGGGGCCGACGGCCAGTCCGGGGACGGCCCGTCCGGGCAGCCCTCGGTGTCCGCGAACGGCCGGCTGGTGGCCTTCACCTCCGCTGCCCACTTCGCCCCGGAGGACGGCAACGACGTCACCGACATCTACGTGCACGACATGGACACCGGCGAGAACGAGCTGATCAGCAAGTCCTCGGACGGACAGGCCGGCGACGCCGGGTCCCACGGCCCGGCGCTCTCGGCGGACGGCGCCACCGTGGCCTTCACCTCCGAGGCCACCAACCTGGTCGAGGACGACGACAACGAGGCCAGCGACGTCTTCGTGCACCACCGCCCCACCGGCACCACGCGAATGGTCAGCACCACCCCTGAGGGGAGGGCCGCAGGCGACGACTCGCACTCGGCCTCGGTCTCCGGCGACGGCGGCCGGGTGGCGTTCCTGTCCGCTGCGCCCGACCTGACCCCGGGCGGCGCGGTCCCCGCCGCCGGCCGCAGCGAGGAGGCTGACGACGAGGTGGCACCGGCCCACGCCTACGTGCGGGACCTGTCCGGCGCCGGCACCGCGCTGGTCAGCGCGACGCGCGAGCGCACCCCGGCGGACGGCGAGTCCACCGGGGTGGCCATCTCCACGTGGGGGCGTCACGTGGCCTTCGCCGACTCCTCCACCGACCTGTCCGGGCAGACCTCCGGAACAGGCCCGCCCGGGGAGTCGCACGTGTACACCGCCGGGCTGCGCACGGCGCACGTACCCGGCCCGGTGCGGTCCACGGGCAGGCATGCCCAGCCCGCCGCACGGGAGGCCGCCACCGACGACGCCGCACAGCCGGTCCAGCCCGCCGAGGCCACCCCGGCGGAGAGTCAGCGGAGCGAGGACGCCGACCCCGAGTCCTGAGCAGGGCCCGTCGAACAGCCGACGGTCAGCGCCAGGCGCCGCCGCCGTCCCGGATCGGGGCGCCGAACCACTCCTCGATCAGCCGGCGGGCGATCGACAGCGGTGGCGGCAGCAGGAGCTCCTCGGTGGCGACGTCGAGGGCGAGCTCCTCACGGCTCCACCAGCGCGCCTGGGCCAGCTCGACGCCGTCCACCCGGGTCTGGGTGGTCAGGGCCCGTGCCCGGAAGGCGAGCATCAGGGAGGACGGGAACGGCCACGGTTGGCTGCCCTGGTAGCCGACCTCGCCGACCTGCACCGCCGACTCCTCGAACACCTCACGGCGCACCGCCGCCTCGAGCGACTCCCCGGGCTCGACGAAGCCGGCCAGGGTGGAGAAGCGCTTCTCCGGCCAGACCGCCTGGCGCCCGAGCAGGATGCGCCCGTCGTCGTCCACCACGGACATGATCACGGCGGGGTCGGTCCGCGGGTAGTGCTCCGCCGCGCAGACCGGGCACGAGCGTGCCCAACCTGCCTGGATCGCCGTCGTGGGCTCCCCGCAACGGCTGCACCGTGGGTGCGTGCGGTGCCAGTGGGCCAGGGCGACGGCGGCGGTGAGCAGTCCGGTGCCGGTGTCGTCGAGCACGCTGCCCAGCTCGCGCAGTCCGGCCCAGCGGAGCGCTCCGGCGGAGTCCACCGAAGCCTCGGCCGGAGGGTCGGGCAGGGCCGCCGCGAGGTAGTCGACGCCGTCCGCGCCGGTGCCCAGATAGGCGATGAGGGTGTCCGGCATGAGCGTGTCCCAGAGCGCTGTGGCCGGTCGAAGCACCAGCCGCGGCCCACCGCCGTCGCCGTCGCCGTCACCGTCGGAGACCTCGGCCTGGTCGCCGGCGAGCACCAGCACGCGCGCGCTCGGGTCAGCGAGCAGCGTGGGCAGCAGATCGGGCTCACTGCGCCGGTGGGCCGCCCGGTCGAGGGTGGAGCGGGACAGGGCGAGGCGCTCCAGAGTCACCGGCCCACCCTACGGGCTGCGCCACGGAGGGCTCTCCCCGTCCGCGGCTCGACGATGGAGATCACGATGGAGAAGAACGGCTGCCATCACAGCCATTTCCTCGCATCGTGATCTCCATCGTCGAACGGGGCGGCGCGGCGGCAAGGGCGGGGCACGGGGCGGCGCGGCGGCAAGGGCGGCTGGGCGTCAGTGGCGGCTGAGCGGCCTGGGGCCGGGGCGGGCAAATGACTACGCCGGGTAGTGCTCGGGTGTGGCAGCCGGGGTCCGAGGGCGACTCGACGTACCGTGGGTGTGTGGCCAGCCCGCGCGCCCCGCGCACTCCGCTTGCTCTTGCTGCCCTTGCCTGCGCCGCGGTCAAGGGCCTGGAGCCGGTCTCCGTGCGTGCCCACAGCCAGCACGACCCCGATGTGGACGCCGCCTTCGTGGAGGACACGCTGGGCCGGGAATGGGTGGTCCGAGCCCCTCGCACCGCCGCCGCAGGGGCTCGGATGGACGCCGAGGAACGCCTGGTCGAGGGTCTGTACGGCTGGGTGTCCTTCGCCGTCCCCCGGGTCACCGGACATTCCGCGCTGCCCGAGGGCGGCCGGGCCCTGGTGCACCGCGCGGTGCCCGGGTCGGCTCTGGACCCCGCCCGGATGAGCGCGTCGCCGGCCCTGCTCGCCTCGACCGGTCGCGCCCTGGCCACGGTGCATGACCTGCCCACCCGCCTGGTCGCCGACGCCGGGCTGCCCGTCTACGAGGCCGACGAGTACCGCCAGCGCCGTCTCGCCGAGGTCGACCGCGCCGCCGCCACCGGGCACGTGCCGTCGGCCCTGCTCAGCCGTTGGGAGCGGGCGCTGGAGGAGGCGGGCGCCTGGCGCTTCGTGCCGTCGGTGGTACACGGCGAGCTCGACGGCGACAGCGTGCGCACCAGCAGCACCGAGGTGACCGGCATGGTCGAGTGGGCGCAGGCCCGGGTGGCCGACCCGGCCGACGACTTCGGGTGGCTGGCCAACGCCGCCGAGCCGGAGGTGTTCGACGGCGTGCTCGCCGCCTACGCCGCCAAGCGACGGGCCAACCCCGATCCCGACCTGGCCCGCCGGGCCCGGCTCGCCGGTGAGCTGGCACTGGTCCGCTGGCTGCTGCACGGCACCAGCGCCGACGACTCGGCCGTGGTCGACGACGCCGTGGCGATGCTCGCCGTACTCGATTCCTCCCTGGACGACGCGGCCGCCTGGTGAGTGCGGCCGCCCGGTGAGGCTGATCTCGGCCAACCTCTGCTCGGGCCGCTCGATGAGCGACGGCCTGATCGACAATGCCGCCCTGCGGACGGCGCTGGCCGGCACCGGGGCCGACGTCCTGGCCGTGCAGGAGGTGGACCAGGCGCAGCCGCGCAGCGACGGCGTCGACCAGGCAGCGCTGGCGGCCGAGGCGATCGGTGCGGCCGCTCACCGGATGGCGATCACCGTGCACGGCACCCCGGGGGACTCCGGGTGGCACCCCGGCGATCCGCAGTCCCACGCCGACGGCGTCGCTGCTCCGGCCGGGCCGGCGTTCGGGATCGCCCTCGCCTCACGGTTCCCGGTCACCTCGTGGCACGTGCTGACGCTGCCGCCGGCTCCGGGCCGATGGCCGCTGCCGCTGCCGCCGACCGAGCCCGGGGGGCGGCCGGGCCTGGTCTGGCTGCGGGACGAACCGCGCGCCGTCCTCGCCGCAGTGCTCGAGGCGGGACCGGGCCGCCCGGCGATGACCGTGGCCTGCACCCACCTGTCGTTCGTACCCGGCTCGAACCTGCGTCAGCTGCGCCGGGCGCGACGCTGGCTGACCGGGCTGCCCGGCCCACGCGTGCTGCTCGGCGACCTCAACCTGCCCGGCGGACTTCCCGGCCGGCTCACCGGATGGACCTCCCTGGCGCGCGGGGAGACCTTCCCGTCCATGGCCCCCAAGGTGCAGCTCGACCACGTGCTCGCCCACGACCTGCCCGACGGTGCCCGGCACGCGGGCCAGGCTGTGCGGCTCGCGGTGAGCGACCACTGCGCCCTGGTGGTGGACCTGCACCTGTCCTGACGGATCAGGGCAGCTGGGCCCGGTGCTCCTCGATCACCGCCGCGGCGTGATCAGCCAGCTGGGGATTGGCCTCGATGTAGGCGTCGTGCGTGGCGTGCGAGCGCCGGAACAGCTCCAGGAGGCCCGGCTCGTCGCGGATCAACGAGCGGTACTTCGGCGCGATCGTGCCGAGCTGGGCCTCCTCGGTGAGCAGCCGCAGGTAGTTCCGCTCGCGGATCCTCGGGTCGGCCTCGAAGTCCAGATCGAGGTACTCGTTGGCGTGCCGCCGCGCGTTGTTGATCGTCGTGCGGGCCCGGCCCCTGGCCGAGAACAGCGAGGCCACGACGGTGACGAGCAGGACGCCGACGATCACCGACAGCGACAGCCCGGTGCTGATCTCGACGACCTCGACCGGCTCGCCGTCGTTGATGAACGGCAGGTTGTTCTCGTGCAGGGCGTGCAGGATCAGCTTGACGCCGATGAAGCCGAGGATCACGGCCAGGCCGTAGGAGAGGTAGATCAGCCGGTCCAGCAGGCCGTCGATCAGGAAGTACAGCTGGCGCAGGCCCATCAGCGAGAACGCGGTCGCGGTGAACACGATGTAGGCGTTCTGGGTGAGGCCGAAGATCGCCGGGATCGAGTCGAGCGCGAACAGGATGTCGGTGCCGCCGATCGCGACCATCACCAGCAGCATCGGGGTCATCGCCCGCCGGCCGTCGACGACGGTGAACAGCTTGTCGCCGTCGTAGTGCTCGGTGGTGTGCAGCACCCTGCGGGCCAGCCGGATGACGAGGTTGTCGGCGTGCTGCTCGTCCTCGCCGTCCGGGCTTGAGCAGGTTGCCCGCGGTGAGCAGCAGGATCAGGCCGAAGATGTAGAACACCCAGGCGAAGCTGTTGATCAGCGCGGCGCCGAGGAAGATGAACCCGGTGCGGGCGATCAGCGACGAACACGATGCCGAACAGCAGCACCTTCTGCTGGTCGGCCCGCGGCACCCGGAAGCTGGACATGATGATCAGGAAGACGAACAGGTTGTCGACGCTACAGCGCCTTCTCGGTGACGTAGCCGGCGAAGTACTCCAGCCCCGGCTCGGTGCCGCCGATCGCCCACACGCCGACGCCGAACAGGATCGCGATGCCGACGTAGATGGCCGACCAGACCGCCGCCTCCCGCAGGGTCGGGGCGTGCGCCTTGCGGACGTGGAAGAAGAAGTCGAAGAGCAGCAACGCAACGATGCCTGCGATCGTCAGGCCCCACACCCACGCCGGAACGGTCACGCAGGCATGGTCTCCCGGCTAGTCCACCGCCGCCAGCGCAGACTCGATCACCTGCGCGAGTCCGGCCGCGTCGAGCAGGTCGACCGGGCGCACCGTCTCCCCGGTGGCGGCGTAGAAGAACGCGGCGCCGACCCGGTCCAGGTCGACCCCCGCCAGCGCCGACCAGGCCAGCCGGTACACGGCCAGCTGGACGGCGCGCGCAGCCGACTCGCTCGGCCCCGACGGCGGCGCACCCGTCTTCCAGTCCACGACGTCCCACCCGCCGTCCGCGCGCCGGAACACCGCGTCGATCCTGCCCCGCAGCATCCGCCCCGCCACCGGGGTCTCCACAGCCACCTCGACCGCCTCGGGCACCTGCTCGGCCCAGGTCGAGGCCAGGAACCGCTGCTGCAGTGCGGCAAGATCCTCATCGGAGCTGGCGTCGTCGGCAGCCCCGGGCAGCTCGTCGACGTCGACCAGGGCCCCGGCGGCGAAGCGCTGCTCGAGCCAGGCGTGGAAGGTCGAACCACGCCGGGTCTGGGGGTTGGGCTGCTGCGGCATCGGCCGGCGCAGCCGGTCGGCCAGACGATCGGGATCGGCGGCCAGGGCGACCATCTGCGAAGCGCTCAGGTGCAGCGGCAGCACCACCTCTCGCCGGGCCCTCCGGCCGGCGTCCCGCTCGGCGAGCAGCGCGTCGATCTCGCCGGCCCACTCGTCGTCCGCCCCGTCGTCCGGCCCCGCGTGCGCCCCGTCGTCCGGCACGGTCGGCGAGTCCGCCATCGCGGCGCGGACCAGGGCCGCACCCGACTCCAGCGCCTCGCGCCGTCCGGCCAGGGGGTCGATCGGCCAGGGTACGGCGCGGGCCAGGCTCTCCCGCGGGTTGGCCGCGCTGTCGTCCGCGTTCTCCTGCCAGGTCTGCACCCAGATCGGGTCGCCGGGCAGGCTGTCCTGGGCCAGGTCGGCGACCTCGAGCAGGAACCTGGACGGGGTGCGCGGCAGGGTGCCGTCGCCCCAGACCGCGCCGGTGAGCAGCAGCGAGCGACGGGCCCGGGTCATCGCGACGTAGGCGAGCCGGCGTTCCTCGGCGACGTCGTAGGCACCGCAGTCGTCGCGGAAGGCCTCCAGCGCACGGGCCAGTTCCTGCTGCGAGCCGGCCGATTCGACCCGCCAGTGCGGCAGCCCGTCCACGTCGCCGCGGATCGGGTAGGGCAGCGCGCCGTGGTCGTTCAGCCAGCCGTTCCCGGTGGTCGGGGACCGCCCGGCATGACCGTTCGGGAAGGTGCCCTCGACCAGGCCCGGCACGGCGACGACGTCCCACTCCAGCCCCTTGGCGGCGTGCACGGTGAGGAGCTGCACGGCGCCCGCCTGCACCTGCCCGACCGGGCCTCCAGACCGCGCTCCTCCGACTCGGCGGCGTCCAGCCAGGCCAGGAAGGCCCCGAGGGTGGGCCGGGAGCGGGCCTGCGCGGCGTCGGCGAAGGCGGCCGCGACGTCCAGGAACGCGTCCAGGTTGGCGCGCGCCGCGGCGGGGCGGCGCCCGGGCACCGCCGCCACCTCGATGTCGAGCAGCAGGGCACGTTCCACCTCGGCGACCAGCTCGGGCAGCGCCAGCGCGGTGCGGCTGCGCAGGTGGCGAAGCACAGCCGGCCAACCGGCTCAGCCGGCGGCGCCCGGACGGCGACAGCTGCTCGCCCGACGGGCCACTCCAGCCCTCCGCGGGCAGCCCGTCCAGGGCCTCGACGAGGGACAGCTCGTCGACGTCGTCGAGCACGGCCGCCTCACCGGGCCCCTCGGCCGGCCGCCGGGCCACCACCGGCGCAGCACCGTGCGGGCCCAGGCGCCGAGCGCGTCCAGGTCGCGCGGGCCGAGCCGCCAGGCCGCGCCCGGTGAGCAGGCGCATCAGGGCGTCGCCGCGGGAGGCGTCGTGCAGCACCTCCAGCGCCGCCCGCAGGTCGGCCACCTCGGGCACGTGCAGCAGACCACCGAGGCCGACGACCTCGACCGGCAGGCCGCGCACCCGCAGAGCCGCCTCCAGCAGCGGGAACTGGGACCGGGCGCGGCACAGGACCGCCACCGCATCGCCTGCGCCCCAAGCCTGTCGGCCAGCTCGGCGATCGCCGCGGCCTCGTCCTCGACGGTGGCGGCCACTGCACCTGCACCTGCCCGGCCCCGGCGCCGGGGCGGGCCCGCAGCGGCGGCACGGAGACGGTGGGCGCGTGCGGCGCCCAGGGGATGCCGGCCCGCAGGGAGCCGGACACCTGGTTGGCCACCTCGAGCACGGCGGCGTCGTTGCGCCAGCTGGTCGAGAGGTGGGCCGGCGGTGCGGCGGCTCCGCCGGCGTCGGGGAAGTCGATCGGGAACCGCTGCAGGTTGCTCGCCGAGCGCTCCGCGCCAGCCGTAGATCGACTGGTGCGGGTCGCCCACCGCGGTCACCGGGTGACCGCCGCCGAACAGCGAGCGCAGCAGGGCCAGCTGGGCGTGGCTGGTGTCCTGGTACTCGTCGAGCAGCACCACCTGGAACCGGGTTCGCTCGCCCCGCGCCGACCTCGGGCACCTCCTGGGCCACGCGGGCGGCCAGGGCCACCTGGTCACCGAAGTCGAGCACCTCGAGCTCGCGCTTGCGCCGCAGATACGCCTCGACGATGGGCAGGATCTGCCGGCGCGCGGCCAGCCTCTCCAGCACGGCACGCACCGGCGCCGCCGGCTTGCCGGGCGCCACCTCGGTGATCCTCGCCGGCAGGGCGGCCACCCGGTCGAGCACCCCCTCGAGCACGGCGTCGATGTCGCGGGTGGTCGACCAGGTGCTCGGCGCACTCCCCGGCCAGGGACAGCACCGCGTCGACGACCGTCGAGCGGGCGGCGTCGACCCCGGTCATGTCGCCGTCCCAGCGCTCGACCAGTTCGTCGACGATCTGCCAGGCGCCGGCCTCGCCGAGCAGCCGGTTGCCGGTCTCCAGGCCGAGCCGCAGGCCGTGGTCGGTCAGGATCGAGGCGGCGTAGGCGTGGTAGGTCGACACGGTCACCGGTTGCGGGTCCTCACCGGGCTGCTCCCCCGGAGCCCGGAATCCGATCCTGCGCAACGCCGCCAGCCGAAGCCGGACCCGGTCGGCGAGCTCGCCCGCCGCCTTGCGGGTGAACGTGAGTCCGAGCACCTGCTCCGGCGCGACCAGGCCGTTCGCGACCAGCCAGACCACGCGTGCGGCCATCGTCTCGGTCTTGCCCGAGCCGGCGCCGGCCACCACCAGCAGCGGGGAGCTCCCCGCCTCGATCACGGCGATCTGTTCCGCGGTGGGGCGGTCGCGGCCGAGCAGCTCGGCGATCCGCTCCGCAGAGATCCGCTCCCCGGCGACGAACCGGTGCTGCTGCTCGGGCGGGCGCGCCGGCGGCGTCCGCTCGGTCTCGGACGGCACCGCCCGCGAGGGACTGGAGCGCGCCGCGTCGTCCTGCACCGTCAGCAGGTCGGCGAAGTCGAAACTGAGCTGCTCCTGGCCGTCGGGCAGCCGGGATCGGCCGGACGGCGCGCGGGGGGTCACGAGCCCACCTGTCGGCCCTCGAGCTGGGCAGGGCAGCATCGGCGCAGGTCACACATCCGGCAGCGCGGGTTGACCGTCGCCGAGAACTCGGCGGCGGCCATACCCTCGGCGACGCCCTGCACCAGGTCGTGCGCCCAGGCCGGATCGTCGTCCTGGGCCAGCGGCGGCTGCTGCTGCACGGTGACCCGCTTGGTCTTCGCGCCGAGCTGCACCAGCTCCGCTCCGCCGCTGGTCTGCCCCGCGGCCTCGACGGCCAGCTGGTAGACCCCGAGCTGGGCGTGCCGGTCCAGCTCGGCCGCGCGGGGCTGGCTGGTGCCGGTCTTCAGGTCGACCACCACCACGCGGCCCTCGGCGTCGCGCTCGAGCCGGTCGACGGTGCCGCGGATCTCGGCCCGCCCGACCGTCGCGCTCACCTCGTGCTCGGTGGCCACCAGCTCCCGCCCCGCCGCGCGGCTCTCGCGAACGTAGGCGGCGAGCTTGTCCAGCATCCGTTCCGCCTTGGCCCGCTCGACGTCGCCGACCCATCCGTCGTGCAGACCGAGCCGGCCGAACCGGCGCTCCAGCAGTTCGCGCAGCAGCAGCACGTCGCCGTCCGGCACCGCCTCGGCCAGCTCGTGCACCAGCGTGCCCAGGCTGACCCCGGTCGGCACCGGGCGCCGGCCGCCGGCCTGTTCGAGCAGCCAGCGCAGCGGGCACCGGTCGAAAGCCTCCACCCGCGACGGCGAGACCCGCACGCTCTCCCCCGCACCGCGGAGGGGCTCGTCGCTGGAGACCTCCGCCAGGCCGTACCAGTCCTGCGGGTGGGCGCCGCCGACCCCGGCCTCGGCGAGCCGGGCCAGGTGGGCCGCGGCGCGGCGACGCCGGGCCGCACCGGACGGCGTCAGCGCCGCCTCGGTGTCCACCACGACAGCGCGCAGCTCGGCGACCACGGCGGGCAGGGTCATCGAGCGCGGGACGTCGGTGAGCGGGCGCACCTCCTCGGCCGTCTCGGACGCCTCTGGCGGCTCGACCAGGTCGAGCAGAGGCGAGGGGAGCAGATCCTCGGAACGGACAGCGGTGACCACGAGGTGGCGGCGGGCCCGGGTGACTGCGACCAGGAACAGCCGCAGCTCCTCGTCCAGAACGGCGCGCCGCTGGCCGTCGTCCTGGGCCGCCGAGGCACCGGGGTCGATCCCGCGGTCGACCAGGTCGGCCAGCTCCTGCGCACCGAGCAGCGAGCTGCGCAGCCGCAGGTCGGGCCAAACCCCTTCCTGTACACCGGATACCGCGACCACGTCCCATTCCCGGCCGGCCGCGCCGGTCGCCGTGAGCAGGGTGACCGCCTCCCCCGCGGGCGCCCGCTCGGCGAGGGTGTCAGCCGGCAGATCCTGGCCGTCGAGGTACTCCAGGAACTGGGCCGGGCCGGCATGCGGCAAGCGGTCGACGAAGCGACCGGCGGCCTCGAACAGCGCCACCACGGCGTCCAGGTCGCGGTCGGCCCGGGCGCCGGACACTCCGCCGGACAGGGCGATCCGGCGCCATGCCGGGCCGAGCTGGGTGGCCTGCCAGACCGCCCAGAGCACCGTCTCGGCGCTGGCGCCGGGTTCGGCCAGCGCGGTGCGGGCGGCGGCGAGGGCGGTGGCGACGCGCAATGCCGGCCCCGCCACGGCGTCGTCCAGCAGGGCGGTGTTTCCGGGGTGCTCGAGCAGCTCGACCAGCAGGTCGTCGCTGGCCCGGCCGCCGCCGTCGGCCAGCTCGGCGGCGCGCAGCTCCTGGCGCAGCCGGCGCAGGGCGAGCACATCGGCGCCGCCGATCGGGCCGCCGAGCAGCTCCAGGGCCACCTCCGTGGTCAGCCGCGCCGGGTCGAGTGCGCAGTGCAGCACCAGGCGCAGCGGCACCACAGCCGGCTCGTCACGCACCGGCAGCTCGGTGCCCGGCACGGTGACCGGGACGCCGGCCGCGGCCAGGGCCCGCCGCATCGGCGCCGTCGCGGCCACCGAGCGGACCAGCACCGCCATCTGTCGCCAGGGCACCCCGCCGTCGAGGTGCTGCCGTCGCAGCAGCTGCGCGACGAACGCTCCCTCCTGGGCCGGCGACCCCAAGCAGGTGCACCCCCACCCAACCCTGATCAGGCGGAACCTGCTGGGGTCTGGCGGTGGGCGATCAGGCCGGAGGAGGAGATGCGGGCGGTGACCCGGGTCGCGACGGCGCGCAGCGCCGGGCCGTGGCGACGCACCGTGCGCAGCACGACCTGGCGGGCCGGGGTGCCGTCGGCGGCGCGCAGCCGCTGGGCGGCCTCGGTGAGCAGCCGGGGGCGGGCGCCGCGGAAGCCCTGCGTGGCGACGTCCGGATCGCCGAACAGCAGCAGGTCGCGGCCCTCTCCACCGAGCAGGCGCACCAGTCGGGCCCCGGCCGTGGTCAGCTCCTGCGCGTCGTCGACCACGACCAGCTGCCAGCGGGCGCGTTCGGCGGCCAGCAGCGCACCGTCGTCGCCGAGCAGCGCCGAGGCGGCATCGACGATGCCGGCCGGGTCGAACGCCCCCGGGGTGGCCAGCGAGGTGACGTCGAGGTACTCGGCGTAGACGTCGGAGGCGGCCACCCAGTCGGGTCGGCGATGCCGGTGCCCGAACCGGGCGAGGTCGGACGGCGAGACGCCGCGTTCGACGGCGCGCATCAGCAGGTCGCGCAGCTCGTCGCGGAAGGCGCGCAGCGCGCGTACCTGCTCGTCGATCGCCGGTGGCCAGGTGGGCGCGTAGCCGACGCCGTCGGCGTGACCGGCCAGCAGGTCGGCCAGCACCCGGTCCTGCTCCGGGCCG
Organism: uncultured Actinomycetota bacterium; assembly: GCA_963710915.1. Lineage (GTDB taxonomy): Bacteria > Actinomycetota > Actinomycetes > Actinomycetales > Kineosporiaceae > JADJPO01. Next base: position 106,348 of record CAVQCD010000008.1, read on the forward strand.
GAGATCAGCCGCGGCGGCACGTCGCCGTCCAGCACGAGTGAGCGCCGCAGCAGGCCGAAGGCATAGGAGTGCGGCGTGCGGGCCAGCGGCTCGCGCACGGTGCGGGCGAGCCGGCCGGTGATCCGCTCGCGCAGGGCGGCGGCGGCGGTGCGGGTGGGGGCGAGCACCAGCACGCCGTCCGCATCGAGCCCGTCCCGCTCGACCCGGGCCAGCACTGCCTCGACCAGGGTCGTGGTCTTCCCGGTGCCCGGCGCACCGAGCACCACCACCGGCCCACTCCCCTGGCGGACGGCGACCGCCTCGGCCTGCGCCTCGTCCAGGGACGCGGAGCCGGCCTCGCCGACGGCGGGCGCGGCCACCAGCCGGACCCGATCGCGCGTGCCTGCCCTCACAGACCGATCCCATCACACGCCGCCGACACCCGCCGACGACCCACGCGAGAAGGCGCCGGGCACGCGCCTCGGTCAGCCGACCGTGCCGTCCCAGCGGGCCCGGCGCAGGTCCACCTTCGTGCCGCCCGGGCGCAGCGGCGTCCGCTCGCGCCGGTAATGCCGCAGCGCCTCACGCTCGTGCCCGGGCGGGGGCGAGCCGTCGGCCTTGAGCACCCGCCACCAGGCCACGGCGCCGCCCCAGCGCGACATCACCGCTCCCACCTGCCGCGGGCCGCCCGCCCCGAGGTACTCGGCGATGTCGCCGTAGGTCATCACCGCGCCCGCCGGGATCGCCTCGACGACGCCCAGCACGGCCTCGGCGTAGTCGTCGATCTCCTCGGCGCGCCCCACCGGGCCATTGTGAACGCTCGGCCGCCGACGGCAGGCGCCTACGCTGAGGCCCATGAGCGAAACCAGCGCCACCCCGACCCCCGTCGTGATCACTGTCGGCGCCGACGGCCCGAACATGCTGGTCGGCCCGGTGGAGATCCGGAACCAGGCCGGTGACCTGGTCAAGACCGCGGGCCGGGTCGCCCTGTGCCGCTGCGGCGCGAGCGAGAACAAGCCGTTCTGCGACGGCAGCCACAAGCGGATCGGCTTCACCGACCCAGGGCCCGCCGCCGCACCGGCCGCCGACGCCTGAGAACGCGGGAACCGGGCGGCGGGAGGCTGCGTCCCAGGGGTACGCACTCGGCCTCGGGAGATCACGATGACGCCCTCTCACCGCACCACGCGACGCTTCGGTTGGCGCACCCTGGCTCCGACCGGCCTCGGCGCCGCGCTGGCGGTGGCGGTCGCCGCCAGCCTGACCGGCGGGGGCGGCGGCCTCGCCCTTCCCGGCGGCAGTCCCTCCCGACCGGCAGGCGCCACCGGCACCCCGACCGAGCTGGACGACGCGGCCCCGGTCTCGCTGAACACCTTCGACGACTGCGCCGCCCTGCTCGACCACTACCGGTCCACCGCCCTGCCCGACGTCGGGCCGTGGGGCCTCGGCGGGCCGAGCCCGATCAGGGCGCGCGGGGTCGGCATCGGCGGCGACAGCGCGGCGGGCTCGGCGGCCGCGGCGGCGCCCGACGCGCCGATGGCCACCCAGGCACCTGAACGCACTGCCGCCGACGGCACGACGTCCGCCGCGGGCACCAACGTGCAGGTGGCGGGGGTCGACGAGGCCGACATCGTCAAGCGGGTCGGCGACCTCCTGCTCGTGCTGGCCCAGGACCGGGCCGGCGGGCAGAGCCTGCAGATCGTGCGCACCTCCGCCGACGGCCGGGCCACCCCGATCGGCCGGCTGGCCACCGACTGGTGGCCCAGCAGCATGCTGGTGGACGGCCAGACCGTGCTGCTACTGGGCACCACCGGCATGGCCTACCCGATGGGCGGCGCCGCCGACCGGATGATGATGCCGATCGGGATCGAGCGCACCCGGATCGACCAGATCGACCTCTCCGACCCGACCCGGCCCCGGCGGGTGCGGTCGATGATGCTCGACGGGTCGGCTGCCGGCGCCCGGATGGTGGACGGCGTGGTGCGGGTGGCCCTGACCAGCTGGCCGCGTCTGGCCTTCACCACCCGTCCGGTCTGGGGCGGCGGGCCGATGCCGATCGTTCCCGAGGCCGGTCAGCCCACCGTGACCGTGCCGGGCAAGCCCGGCCCGAGCTCGGGCCCCAGCGCCGAGCCCGAGCTGACGGAGTCCGAACTGACCGAGCGCAACAAGTCGGTGGTGCGCTCCTCGACCATCGACGACTGGCTGCCCCGCTACGACCTCACCGAGTCCGACGGCACCCAGAGCTCGGGCCGGCTGCTGCAGTGCGAGGACGTCGCCGCGCCCACCACACCGTCCGGCGTCAGCACGCTGACCCTGCTCGGCATCGACCTGCGCGGGGGCGGGTTGACCGACTGGCACTCCTCGGCCGTCGTGGCCTCCGGCAGCACGGTCTACGCCACCGCCGACCGCACGGTGGTGGCCACCCCGGCCAACCCGTTCGCGATCGCGGGCAAGCGCGGCACCGTGGCCACCCAGCTGCACGCCTTCGACACCTCGGGGCGCGGCACGGCCCGCTACCTGGCCGGCGGCGAGGTGGCCGGCACGCTGCTCAACCAGTTCTCGATGGACTACTACGACGGCGCCCTGCGCGTGGCCAGCACCGACGAGACCCAGAGCCGGGTCACCGTGCTGCGCGAGCAGGGGAAGCGACTCCTCGTCACCGGCAGCCGTGGACGGGCTGGGCAAGGGCGAGCGGATCTACGCCGTCCGGTTCACCGGGCCCGTCGGCTACGTGGTGACCTTCCGTCAGACCGACCCGCTGTACACCCTCGACCTGGCTGACCCGGCGAAGCCGAGGATGGTCGGGGAGCTGAAGATCCGTGGCTACTCGGCCTATCTGCAGCCCGCCGGCGAGGGCCTGATGCTGGGCGTGGGGCAGGACGCCACCAGCGAGGGCCGGGTGAAGGGGCTGCAGATGTCCCTCTTCGACGTCTCCGACCTGGCGGTGCCGCAACGCATCTCGCAGATCACTCTGCCGCAGACCTACTCGGACGCCGAGGGCGACCACCACGCCTTCACCCTGGCCGGCGGTCTGGCCCTGATGCCCTACCGGAGCAACAGCCTGGACGGATCGGCGGACGGCGGACTGGCCGCCGTCCGGATCGACGGCACCCGGCTGAGCGGCCCGACCCTGCTGCACCCTCGGCAGGGCGCCGACGTGCCGGTGCGCACCGTCGTGGCCGACGGCGTGATCTGGGCGGTCGGGGTCGCCAGCGTGAGCTCCTACGACCAGAAGACGTTGCAGGCCAAGGGGTTCACGGAGCTGAACTGACCTCCGGCGCCCAGCGGCGCAGGCCGGGTCGGTGGGGTCAGCCGCCGATCGCCGCGTCGATGGCGGCGCCCAGCCGGGCGAACGCCTCGGTGTAGCAGACGTCGGTGCTGCAGGGCAGGGTGGCGGACGACGCCCAGCGGGCGTCGGCGTAGCGCGATCCGGCGTCGGAGATCACCACGACGACGTAGTGCCGCTCGCGCACTCCTGCCGCGCCTGCCGCGGAGGGCAGGGAGTGCACGATCCCGGCGTCGGCGGCCGAGGTGCGGCTGAGCCCGGTCAGGTGGGCGAAGGAGACCTGGGCGGTCGCCGCGCACGGGCGCACGTCCTGCCCGTACGGGATCCGCCCGACGGTCACCGTGCCGTGGCCGGAGTCGATCCAGCGCGACGGCACCGACTGCGGGATCCCCGTCGCCGGGTAGAGGCGGCCGCACCAGTTGGCGGTGGAGAGCATCTCGGCGAAACCCTGCTCGGCCAGCCACCCGGTGAGCAGACCCGCCGCGCCCGGGCTCAGCACCCGGGGGTCGGCGGCGTTCAGCGCGACCAGCAGCTTCGCGGTGTCGAACGCCGTCATCGTGATCGCTCCGGGGCGCCAGCGGCCGCCGCTGCCGGAGTCGGTGCCGTTCACCTGCAGCGTGGGCAGCCCGAGCCCGGCGTACCAGGCGTTCATCGCCTCGACCCGGCCGAGGGCATGCAGCTGGTGCATCAGCACGCAGGTGGCCCGGGTGTCGGACTCGGTGAGCGAGCGTTCCAACAGGGCACGGGTGGGCTCGGTGAGCTCGAAGCGCTCCCCCAGGCAGGTGGAGCCGGGAGCCTGCAGATAGCGGTACGGAGCGTCGAGGTCGATCACGCCGTCGTCGGCCAGCCGCAACGTGTAGACCGCCGCCAGCAGCCGGAAGGCCGACCCCGGGTAGGGGCTCATGAAGCCGGTCGCCGCCCCCTCCCGGCCGGGCACCACATCGTCCGCCGGGATCCTGATCCCGTCCCAGGGCATCGAGCTGCGCGCGGGGTCGGTCGCGTCGGTCCGGGCCGGGTCCCACCGGAACCAGCGCACCGGCGCCGGAGCGAGGCCGGCGTCGACGGCCAGCGGCAGACCGGTCGGATGGTCACGGTCGAGCAGCACGTCGGCGGCCCGGATCGCCCGGCCCTCGGCGTCCAGCTCGATCACGGCGACGTCGACCGAGGGCAGCGCCGCCGGCGGAGCGGGATCGGGACACCCGGGTGCCCCGGGGCACCCGGCCTCCTCCGGCCCGAAGTCGACCAGGGAGTCGAACCCGGCCGTGACGAGCGCCGAGCGCACGCTCTCGGCGAGCCCGGCGGAGGCCGACTCGACCGGGGGCTGCGAGGGTTCGGCCCGCGCCGTGGGAGAGGCCGCGAGCAGCACCGCACCGGTGGCAACGATCGTTGCCATCCGGCGCCGGAGAGACCTGACCTGCGGCGTCACGGACGAATCGTAGTCGCGACCCTTCGTCGCAGGCCAATGACGGGGTGTCAGTAGACCGGAAGCCCGGGGGCGACCTCCCGCACCCAGGCGAGCACCCCACCCTCCAGATGGCTGACGTCGGTGCGACCTGACGCGCGCAACACGGCCAGCGCCCGCGCCGAGCGGGCACCCGACTTGCAGTAGAGCACCACGGGACGGTCGATGGGCAGCCGGGCCGCGCCGTCGCCGTCCGCGATCTCGGCGACCGGCACCAGGACCGATCCCGGGATGGCGACGATGTCCCGCTCGTGCGCCTCCCGGACGTCGACCAGCGCGAAGGCGCGCAGGCCGCCGTCCCGCTCGGCGAGCATCCGCTCCAGCTCCCGCGCCCCCACCGTCTCCCCTGCGGGGAGAACGGGTTCGGTGATCGCGCAGGCCGCGGCGTCCTCGACGAGCTCGGTCACCGGCGGCCGATCGGGATCGGGCCGTACCCGTACGGTGCGCCAGGTCATGCCGAGGGCGTCGAAGACGGTCAGCCGCCCGACCAGCGGGTCGCCGATCGCCGCAGATCAGCTTGATCGCCTCGGTGGCCATCATCGACCCGATGCGCCCAGATCACGCCGAGCACGCCGCCCTCGGCGCAGGAGGGCACGATCCCGTGGCGGCGGCGGTGGGGAACAGGTCGCGTAGCACCGGTCCGTCGCCCCGGCCAGAACACGCTGACCTGGCCCTGTCGAACCGATAGCATCGATCCCCACACCGCGGCGGCCGAGCAGCTCGCGGCGTCGCTGACGCAGGTACCGGGTGGCGAAGTTGTCGGTGCCGTCGAGCACCAGATCGTAGCCCCGCCGAACAGGTCGAGCGCGTTGCGGCGGTCAGGCGGACGACGTGCGGAGCTCACCTGCACGAGCCGGGTTCAGCGCGGCGATCGCCTCGCGGGCGGACTGTCGACCTTCGGCCGACCGAGGTCGACTCGGCGCGTGCAGCACCTGGCGCTGCAGGTTGGACGCCTCGACCACGTCGTCGTCGATGACGGCCGAGCGTGCCCGACGCCCGCGGCGGCCAGGTACAGCAGGGCCGGTGAGCCCAGCCCGCCGGCGCCGACCACAGCACCTGCGCGTTCGCAGCCGGCGCTGGCCGGTGACGCCGATGTCGGGCAGATTAGGTGTCGCGCAGTAGCGGGTCGATCTCCTCGACGGTCCAGCGCGCGGCCCCGGCTCGACCAGCGGCGGCAGGCTCATCGGCCCAGTGTCGGGCAGGCGCGGCGATCGGGCACGGCGGAACGGCTCAGGAGCGGCACGCGCTCAGGGGAAGGGCCACGGGTTCTTGGCGCAGCCCTTGAGGCCCTTGGTCTGCTGCAGCATGACCGGCGCCCGCTTGCCCTTGCCCGGGCAGGTCTGGTGGCCGTGGCCGAGCACGTGGCCGACCTCGTGGTTGACCAGGTACTGGCGATAGCCGGTGATGTCCTTGCCGTAGTCGGCGGTGCCGCGGATCCAGCGGTAGACCGTGAGGACGGCGGTGCTGCCGTTCGCGCAGGACAGGGTGCCCTTGGTGATCAGCGGCCGACACATCGCGGCGGACGTCGTCGGGCTGGCCAGCACCACCCGGATGTCGGCCTTACCGGCGGTGCGGGCGAACGTCATGGTGCCGCCGTGACCCCAGCTGCGGCCGTCGTTGAGGGTGGCCATCACGAAGCCGGCGAAGACCGTTCCGTCGACGTTCAGGCCCGACTCGACCTCGACCCGCACCCGGTAGACACGACCCTTGCCGGGCGCCTTCACGTTCCCCGGCACGACCACGAGCGTCTTCTTGCCGGTCGACAGCACCTCGAGGGTGCGCAGCCCGGCCCCCCGGTCGGCGGCGGTGACCAGGGTGGATGCCGGGGCGGGGGCCACCTCCTCACCCTCCTCCATCTCACCCATGGCCGACGCGATCGCCGTGGCTGCGGTGGCTGCGGGCGAGGGTTCGGGTTCGGGTGAGACGGCCGACGAGGGCGCTGCCGCCGAGGAGGCGATCTGCTCCGGTTCCGGCGGCGCGGCCAGCGCGACGTCGGTCACGGTCTGCGACGGAGCGCCCTGCGGTCGCACCATGCCCCACACCGCGGCCGTCGTCATCATCACCAGGCCGAGGACCAGCACCGACGTCGCGCCGCGCTTGACCGCGCCGGCCCGGTTCCGGCCGCCGGCATGAGCCGCCGACCCGCGGTCGGTGGCGACGATGCTCACGGGCTGCGACGAGTCGGCGGGCTGGGACGGCACCGAGGGATCATCCCACGGCCCCGCCGCCGGGCGCGGCTTTGCGCCCGCGAACCGCGGAAGCGACCAGCGCACGGTTACCCACGGGTAAGATCGTGGCCAGCCACGCACACGGCCCGACCAGGCGCCCCAGGAAAGGCACGTTCCCGTGACGACGCAGGACACCCGCTCCCGAGGCGGCCGGCTGCCACGCAGCGCCCGCCGCACGCAACTCCTGGGCGCAGCCCGCGAGGTCTTCGTCGCCAACGGCTATCACGCCGCCGCGATGGACGAGATCGCTGAACGGGCCGGGGTGAGTAAACCCGTCCTCTATCAACACTTTCCGGGCAAACGAGACCTGTATCTCGCCCTACTCGCCGAGCACACCCAGCAGTTGATCGACGCCGTCCGGTTCGCCCTGACCTCGACCGCCGAGAACAAGCAGCGGGTGGCTGCGACCCTGGCCGCCTACTTCACGTTCATCGACTCCGAGAGCGAGGCGTTCCTGCTCATCTTCGAGAGCGACCTGACCAATGACGGCGAGGTGCGGGCGCTGGTCGACCGGGTGTCCAGCGAGTGCAGTGCGATGTTCGCGGACGTGATCGGTGAGGACACCGGCCTGGCCCGGGAGGAGGCCGAACTGCTGGCCGTGGCGCTGGCGGGGATGGCCCAGGTCTCGGCCCGGTACTGGCTGCAGACGGGGCGCGCCGTGCCCCGCGAGGCGGCCGATCGGCTGATCGCCCAGCTCTCCTGGCGGGGCATCCGGGGGTTCCCGAAGAACGAGGACGGCGTGGCCCGGGCGGAGCGGACCTCCGCGGTCGGTTAGCCTGACGCGGTCAACGAGGTCGAGCAGGAAGGCACCACGGTGGAGGTCAAGATCGGCGTCCGCGACGTCGCCCGCGAGGTCGTGCTGGAGTCCGAGCTGTCGCCCGAGGATGTGGCCAAGGCCGTGGCGAAGGCGGTGGACGGCGCCAGCATGCTGTCGCTGACCGACGAGAAGGGCCGCGTGGTCCTGGTTCCCGGCGGCCAGATCGGCTACGTCGAGATCGGCGCCCCCGAGTCGCGCCGGGTGGGCTTCGGCAACGTCTGACCTGCGGTTTCCCGTCCGGCGGCCGCTCAGGCGGACAGGCCCAGCTGGGCCATCCGCCGGCTGTGCGCCTCGGTGAGCCGGCCGAACATCCGCACCAGCTCGGCGATGTCGGCGCCGGGGCGCGAGCCGACCAGCAGGGCGGCCAGCGCGTCCCGGTCCGCGGCCACCCGCTGGGCCTGGCTGAGCGCCTCGCCGACCATGCGGCGTCCGTACAGCGCGAGCCGGCCGGACACGCGCGGATCGGTCTCGATCGCCGCACGCACCTCCCGCACCACGAACGCCGCCTGGCCGCTGTCGCTGAGCACGCCGCTGACCAGCGCGTGCACGTCCTCGTCCAGGAAGGCGCTGACCTCGCGGTAGAAGTCCGCGGCGATCCCCTCCCCCACGTAGGCCTTGACCAGCCCCTCCAGCCAGGTCGAGGGGGCGGTGCGCTCATGGAAGGCGTCGACCGCCGCCACGAACGGCTCCATGGCGGTCTCCGGCGCGACCCCGATCGCCTCGAGCCGGCGGTGCAGCACCTCGAACCGGGTGAACTCCCCCACCGCGAGCCGGGCCAGCGCGGCCTTGGCGGTCAGCGTCGGGGCGAGGTCGGCGTCGGCGGCGAGCTGGGAGAACCCCGTGAGCTCGCCGTAGGCCAGAGCCCCGAGAAGGTCCACCACGGCCGTCTGATAGCCCTCGTCGCTCTCGCTCATGTGCCGAGCGTATCCAGCCGATACGCCAGGTCAGCAGGTAGCATCAATCAGGTACGCGGATGACCGGTCGGATGACGAGCGGCTCCGACCATCGCGGAGCAGGCCCGCCGTCCTTCCTGGGGCGGCGTGCGGCCCCCGCACAACAGAAGGCATACGTGTGTCGAACGACGACGACAACAACAGCATGACGGGGACGGGCGCCGAGGCCTCCGCGCTCGACAACTCCCCCGAATTCACCCCCGAGTCCGAGGCCGCGCCCACCCCGGTGGAGCTGCCGACCTTCCTCGAGCTCGGCGTCCGCCCCGAGATCGTCGCCGCGCTGGAGGCCGTGGGGATCACCCGCTCCTTCGCCATCCAGGCGCTGACCCTGCCCGGTCGCGCTGGCCGGCCACGACATCATCGGCCAGGCCAAGACCGGCACCGGCAAGACCCTCGGCTTCGGCGTCCCGCTGCTGCACCGGGTCATCGCCCCCGGCGACGAGGGCTTCGACGACGCTGCCGCCGCCGGCAAGCCGCAGGCCCTGGTCGTCGTGCCGACCCGCGAGCTCGCCGTGCAGGTGGCCGGCGACCTCGAGCGGGCCGCGCAAGCAGCGCGGCGTGCGCGTGCTCACCGTCTACGGCGGCCGCGCCTACGAGCCGCAGATCGAGGCGCTGCAGCAGCGGCGTCGACGTCGTCGTCGGCACCCCGGGCCGGCTGCTCGACCTGGCCCAGCAGGGCCACCTCGACCTCGGCCACGCCCGCATCGTCGTGCTCGACGAGGCCGACGAGATGCTCGACCTGGGCTTCCTGCCCGACATCGAGCGGATGCTCGCGCTGACCCCGGCCGTCGCGGCAGACGATGCTGTTCTCGGCGACGATGCCCGGCGCCGTCGTCGCGCTGGCCCGCCGCTTCATGACCCAGCCGACGCACATCCGGGCCGAGGGCGACGCCAGGACGACACGGCGCACACGGTCAAGGCCATCGAGCAGTTCGTCTACCGCGCGCACGCGCTGGACAAGGTCGAGATGCTCGCCCGCATCCTGCAGGCCCGCGAGCCGCGGCCTGACGATGATCTTCACGCCGCACCAAGCGCACCGCCGCGAAGGTCGCCGACGAGCTCGCCGAGCGCGGCTTCGCCGCCGCGCGCCGTCCACGGCGACCTCGGCCAGGGCGCCCGCGAGCAGGCGCTGCGCGCGTTCCGCAACGGCAAGGTCGACGTGCTGGTCGCCACCGACGTCGCCGCCCGCGGCATCGACGTCGACGACGTCACGCACGTCATCAACTACCAGTGCCCCGAGGACGAGAAGACCTACGTGCACCGCATCGGCCGCACCGGCCGCGCCGGCAACACCGGCATCGCGGTCACCTTCGTCGACTGGGACGACCTGCCCCGCTGGACGCTGATCGACAAGGCGCTCGACCTCGGCATCCCCGAGCCGGTCGGAGACCTACTCCACCTCGCCGCACCTCTACACCGACCTCGACATCCCCGAGGGCACCAAGGGCCGCCTGCCCCGCGCGCCAGCGGACCCGCGCGGGCCTGGACGCCGAGGAGCTCGAGGACCTCGGCGAGACCGGCCAGCGTCAGCGCACCCCGCGCGGCGGCAAGACCGGCGGCAAGGGCGGTGACCGGGATCGCGACCGCGGGCGCGGGCCACGCCGCGAGGGCGCCTCCGATCGTGGGGACCGTCCCGACCGCTCGGACCGGTCCGACCGCGCCGAGCGCACCGAGGGCGACACCGCACGGCCGCCGCGCACCCGGGAGCGCCGTCGCACCCGCGCCGGCCACCCGGTCGACGCGACGGCCCCGGCGGATTCCGCAACCGAGGCTGCGCCCGCCGGCGACACCACCGACGGCGCGGGTACCTCCGCTCCCCGCCGTCGCCGTCGCCGCAGCGGCCGCCGCCCCACCCCAAACCCCGAGTAACCCGCGAAACCTACTCATGCTCCGCGGGTGAACACCCGCGGAGCATGAGCAGGTTTGGGGTGGCTGCGGGTCAGCGGGTGGGCTTGGCGCGGCGGCCGGTGGGGCGGCGGCCGGGGCCGATCTTCCAGGAACGCAACAGGGACAGCGCCACCTCGCGGTAGGCGGCGGCGCCGCGCGATCCGGCCGCAGTGACCAGGATCGAACGACCCACCGCCGGCGCCTCGGCGAAGCGCACCGACCGTGGGATCGGCGGCTCCAGCACGGGCAGCTCGTAGCGTTCGGCCACGTCGGCCAGCACGGCCCGCGCATGCGTGGTCCGCCCGTCGAACATGGTCGGCAGGATGCCGCGCACGAGCAGGTTCTTGTTCAGCAGCCGCTGCACGTCCGCGATGGTGTCCAGCAGTTGCCCCACGCCGCGGTGGCTGAGCATCTCGCACTGCAGCGGGATCACCACCTCGTCGGCGGCGGTGAGTGCAGCCAGCGTGAGCACCCCGAGCGAGGGCGAGCAGTCGAGCAGCACGACGTCATAGGTGTCGACCAGGGGCTCGATCGCCGTGCGGAGAACGAATTCGCGGCCCGGCCGGGAGAGCAGGTTCGCCTCCAGCCCGGCCACGTCGATCGCCGACGGCAGCAGATCGACGCCGTCGGCCACGCTGATCAACGCCGACGCCGCGTCGATCTTGCCGAGCAGCACCTCGTTGATGCTCATCTCGAGCTCGTCGGGATCCACGCCGAGGGAGAAGGTCAGGCACGCCTGGGCATCGAGATCGACCAGCAGCACCCGCAGCCCCTGCTCGGCGAAAGCGGCCCCGAGCGAGGCGACCGTGGTGGTCTTGGCCACGCCGCCCTTCTGGTTGGCGACTGCCACGGTACGACCCATGGCCTCATTCTGCACTCATCGGCGGCGGGTGGATCCCGGCGCACTGTGGTGTTGGCCGTGCGATCTTCGCCCGGTCAGGCCACGCTGTAGGCAATGGACACGTCAGGTGACCCTGGGGTCGAGCCGCCGGAAGCCCTGCGGGCCTCGGCCGGCCTGTTCGGGCCGGACAGCGTCACCTGGCGGGTGCACTCCGAGCCGCTGATGGGGGTGGCCGGCCTCCGGGCCCTGCTGCTGCAGGCGCTGCACCCGGCGGCGATGGCGGCGATCGACGATCACTCCAGCTACAGCGAGGACCCGTGGGGCCGGCTCACCCGCACCGCGGAGTTCGTGGGCCTGACCACCTTCGGCACCACCCAGGAGGCGATGCTGGCCGGGTCCCGGGTCCGCGCAACGCACGCGAAGGTCACCGGGGTCACCCCCGACGGCGTGCCGTACGCCGCCGACGACCACAACTGCTGGCCTGGGTGCACTGCTGCCTGGTCGCCTCCTACCTCGAGGTGGTCACCCGAGGTGGGCTCCGGCTGACCGGAGCCGAGCAGGACGCCTACATCGGCGAGCAGGTGGCCGCGGCGATGCTGGTCGGGCTCGAGCCCGACCAGGTGGCGCACGACCGGGCCCAGCTGCGCGACTACTTCTCGGCCATCCGCCCGGTGCTGGAGTGCACCCCCGCGGCCCGCCGGGCGGCCGGCGTCGTGGTGGGCATGCCGATGCCGCTGCGGGTGGAGCTGGGCACCCCCGCACGCCCGGCCTGGACGGCGTTCGCCGGGCTCGCCTTCGCCGCCCTGCCCCCGTGGGGGCGGCGACTGTACGCGCTGCACGACCTGCCCGGGGCCGCCGGCCTGACGGATGCGGCGACCACCCTCGGGCTGAAGGCGCTGCGGACCACCCTGCGCGGGGTGCAGGCCGCCGTGCCGCCGCTGCGTGAGGGCCCGCACCGCAAGGCCGCCCGCGAGCGCCTCGGCCGCTGACCCACCCGAAACCTAGGTTTCAGTCTTGGTGGTCGGCGCGGGCGATCTCGAGCCAGGCGGCGTCCAGGAGGGCGCGCACCCGGTGACGGTCCGGCTCCAGGTGCGCCAGCAGCAGGACGGCGTGGCGCACCACACTGCCCGGAACAACCTGTGGCGCAGGGCTGTCCGGATCACCCAGGGCGATCCCGAAGGCCCCGGTGAGCACCACGGCCAGAGCCAGCGGGTCGACGTCCAGCTCCCGAGCGTAGGCCGTGACCACCTGCTCGAGCAGATCGGCCAGGTCGTCGCCGTCCACGCCGTCGGGGTGATGCCTCTCGAGCGCGGGGCGCACGGCGGCCGCGAGCAGCCGCTGCACGTGGTGCGGGTCGGCTCCGGAGAGCCGGTCCAGCGCACCGTCCAGCCGGGACGCCGGACGCTCGCCGGCCGCAGCCACGGCATCGCTCAGGGCACGGTCCAGGGTCGCCGCCGCTCCCGTGAGCCGCATCGGCGCCGCCCGACTCAGGTCGGCAGGGCCGCCCACGGCTCCACCTCCGGCGCTGCCGCCTGGCCGGCGCGGCAGTGCCGGCGGAAGTCGCACCATGAGCAGCCGTTCGACGGTGCAGGGGCGAACAGCTCGGCCCCGGCGTCGTCGGTCTCCTCCCCTGCGGCGTAGGCACGGTCGGCGCGGGCCGCATCGCGAGCGATCGAGGCAGCCTCGTCGATCTTGCGGGCCAGGGCGGCCTCGTCGTGCTCGGCTACCGCTACCGCTCCGGTGGGCAGGTGGTGCAGTTCCACCCGCCCGGCCGGACGGCGCAGGGTGCGCGCCGCAGCCACCGCATACATGGCGAGTTGCAGGCTGGAGCGTGCCTCGTCGTCCGTGGGCACACGTCGTCCGGTCTTGTAGTCGACCACGACCAGCGCACCGCCCCGCTCGTCGATCCGGTCCACCCGACCGCTGACCACCAGGGTCTCGGTGGGCGCCGAGACCGTCCGCTCGACCCCGATCGGCTCTGCCGCCGGGTCGACCCGAAGCAGGTACTCCTCGACCCAGTGCCCGGCCCGCTCACGCGTCTGCGCCGACTGGGTGTCGTCACGGAAGCCGTCCCGCAACCAGTGCTCACGCACCAGCTCAGGCCCGCGATCGGGCTGACGGCGGGGGAAGGGCAGGCTCCACCAGCGGGCCAGGGCAGTGTGCACCGCCGCACCCAGGCTGAGGTGCGCCCACGGCGGGGCCCTTGGCCGGCTGCGGCCGGTCGAGGTAGGTGAACCGATATCGGCGCGGGCAGTCCAGCCAGGTGGTCAGCCGGCTCGGGGTGCACGGGTAGAGCCGGGCCGGCATGCCGGGCAGCACCTGCTGCCCCTGGACCTGGCGACCCTGGCCTGCGGTGCCGATCGAGGTCATGGCCGCACCACCTCGGCACCGCGCCCGGCCGCCTCGATCGCCTCGAGGACCTCGGGCGCGCTCAGGTGCTCACCGATCCGGTTCTGCTTCCCGGCGCCGTGGTAGTCACTGGACCCGGTCACGAACAATCCGAGATCGGCTGCCAGAGAACGCAGTTCGGCCCGCTCCTCGGGCAGGTGATCGCGATGGTCCACCTCCAGCCCGGCCAGCCCGCGCGCGGCCATCGCGGCGATCACCTCGGAGGAGACCACGCGCCCGCGCCGTGCGGCCCGCGGGTGCGCCATCACCGCCACCCCGCCTGCGGCCACCACCAGGGCCACCGCCTCGACCGCGTCGGGGGCGTAGTGCCTGACGTAGTAGGGCGAACCCGAGCGCAGTACCTCGGCGAAGGCCTCGTCCCGCGAGGAGACGTGCCCGCGGGTGACCATCGCATCGGCGATGTGCGGTCGGCCCACGGTGGCGCCGTCGGGGGTGTGCGCCACCACGTCCTCCCACTCCAGGGGGTAGTCGGCGCCGATCCGTTCCACCATCCGCCGAGCCCGCGCGACCCGGTCGTGCCGGGTGCGGGTGATCTCGGCCAGCAGCGCGGCGTCGTCCGGGTCGTGGCAGGTAGGCCAGCAGGTGGACGCCGATCCCGCCGGCCTGACAGGAGATCTCCGCTCCCGGCACCAGCACGATGCCCACCCGGCGCGCCGCCTCGGATGCCTCCGCCCACCCGGCCGTGGTGTCGTGGTCGGTCAGCGCCACCACGTCCAGCCCCGCAGCGGCCGCGACGACCATCACCTCGGACGGCGCTTGAGTGCCGTCCGAGGCGTCGGAGTGGAGATGCAGGTCGATCCGCACACTGTCACCCTAAGCGGGCGGTCCGACAGCCGGCTCGGCGCCCGGACGGACGGGTCAGCTCAGGCGCGGGGTGAGCGCCCCGAAGGGCAGCGGGTACGCATGCTCCGGGTCGCGCAGGTCGAGCAGCGAGAACTGCTGCAGCAGCACCGCGGACGCCGGCCTCGGCCAGGCCAGCACCCAGAGCCACTCCCCCAGCGCCTCGCCGACGTAGGCGACCCCGGCGTCCGGGGCATCCACCTCCTGCGGGCCGATGGCGAACGACCACATCGGGGTGGCATGGCCGGCGACGACCAGGTGGGCGTCCGAGGCCTTGGCCGCCAGCGCCGCCCCCGGATCGATCCCCTGCAGCCCGGCCAGGTGCGCGGCCAGCCCGACCCCGGGCTGCTCGGCGACCAGCAGCAGATCACCGGAGAGCACGTCGTCCGCATCGAGCACGATGGGATTCGGGCCGGACAGGGCGAGCACCGTGGCCACCGGGCCGGAGTGCTCGTCGCCGGCGTAACGCAGGCCGGAGACCAGCCAACCGGCCGGCAGCGGCCAGGGCAGCCAGATCGGCACCTGTGACCGGGCGGCGGTCTGGATCAGCGCCTCGTCCGAACCGACCATCGGCGGGTGCAGCGGCGCCACAGCGCCGTGCTCGGCACAGGTCCAGGCGTCCGACCACAACCCCGGGGGCCGCACGGCCTGGCCACACCGCGGGCAGGTCAGCGTCGCGCTCACAGCAGTGACATTCCTCCGCCGCCCGCCCGGGGTCAAGCGCTTGTCGCGTGGCGCGCTGAGACACTGCTCGCATGCGCCCCATCCCCTGCGTCGGTGGGCTGGTCTACGACCCCCAGGGACGGCTGCTCCTCGTGCTGCGGGCGCACGAACCTGCCCGGGGCACCTGGTCCGTTCCCGGCGGGAGGGTCGAGCCGGGCGAGGACGCCGCCGCCGCGGTGGCCCGGGAACTGCGCGAGGAGACCGGACTCGAGGTGATGCCCGGGAGGCTGGCGGGGGTGGTGCACCGGGCCGCCCCCGGAGGCGGAACCTTCGTGATCGAGGACTACGTCTGCGAGGTCACCGGCGGGGCGCTGCGGCCCGGCGACGACGCGGACGACGCCCGCTGGTTCAGCGCCGCCGACCTCGCCGCCGCCGACCCCGGGTCCTTCGCCCCCGGCCTCCTCGACACCCTCACCGCCTGGTCCGCCCTCCCCCGCTGACCGCCCCCGACACAGCCCCACCCTGTTCAGCGGGTGAACAGCACGACGCCCGTTTTGTAGTTCTTCAGCGAGTGTCATGCGTACCCGCGGTGCATGATCAGGTATTCGATCGGGTCGCGGCGACTCTGGTTGTGCGTGACGACGACACCTTGGCTCGACCTGGACCTCGACATCGCGGCCCGGCGCCTCGAGGAACTGCAGGCCGCCCTGCCCGGCACCGACATCCACTACGCCGTGAAGGCCAACCCGCACCCGGCCCTACTGCACCGGCTGCACCACGCCGGCTCCCGGTTCGACGTGGCGAGCCCCGCCGAGGTCGCCGCCGCCCTGGGCGCCGGCGCACGACCGGGCGAGCTGCTCTACTCCAACCCGGTCAAGCGCCGGGCGGACGTCGCGGCGGCCCATACCCAAGGGGTGCGTCTGTTCGTGGTCGACTCGATCGACGAGACCGCCAAGGTGGCCGACGCCGCGCCGGGAGCCTCCGTGCTGGCGCGGCTGTCCACCACGGGCGTGGGCTCTGACTGGTCGTTGTCGGGCAAGTTCGGCTGCAGCACCCGTGACTGCGTCGGCGTCCTGCTGGCAGCGGCCCGAATGGGCCTGGATCCGGCGGGGGTGGCGTTCCACGTCGGCTCGCAGCAACGCGATCCGCAGGCCTGGACGGCGCCGATCACCGCGGCGGCGACCGTGTTCGACGCCCTGCGCGAGAGCGGCTCCCCGCCGTGGCTGCTCGACCTCGGCGGCGGTTTCCCGGCCCGGCACGAGGGCAGGCAGCCGCCCCTCGCCTGCTACGGCGAGGCGATCGAGCAGGCCCTCACGGACGCCTTCGGCGCACGCCGCCCGCGCACCGTGATCGAGCCGGGCCGGGGCATCGCCGGTGATGCCGGCATCCTGGTCACCTCCGTGCTGTCCGTGGTGTGGCGGGACGGCGTGCGCTGGGTCTACCTGGACGCGGGAGTGTTCAGCGGGCTGGTGGAGACCCTGGACGAGGCGATCCGCTATCGCATCGTCACCTCGGCCGACGGCGGGCCGGCCGGGCCGGTGGTGCTGGCCGGGCCGACCTGCGACAGCGTCGACGTGCTGTACCAGAGGACCCCGGTGCAGCTGCCGCTCGCTCTGGCCGAGGGTGATCAGGTACGGCTGCTCTCCGCCGGGGCCTACACCAGTTGCTACTCCACGGTCGGATTCAACGGTTTCGAGCCGCTGCCCACCCGCGTCTGGCCGGCCCGCCGGCTCAGCGACGTCGCCTGAGCCTCACGAGGAGAAGAACAGCCGCGAGAACCCGCCCTTGCGGTAGTGCTGACCGCCGTGGCTGCCCCAGCCCGGGCCGTAGTAGCCCGGGGGTGGTTGCTGGGCATACTGCTGCTGCGGGTACTGCTGCGGCGGCGGAGCGGCCTGCTGCTGCGGCGGTGGGGCCAGCTGCGCCTCGAGCCGGGTCAGCGACTCGAGCTCCCCGAAGTCCAGGAAGATGCCGCGACAGGTCTCGCACTGGTCGATGTGGACACCGTTGCGCTCGTAGGTGCGCATGGTGCCCCGGCACTTGGGGCAGGTCAGCGCCGCGGGTGGACCGCCCGGCGCAGTGCCGTAGGCGGGCGGGGTTCCGTAGGCGGGCGGTTCCTGGCTCATCGGGGTGTGTCCTCCCTGAGTGCGGTCTTGTCTATGACGACGCATGACGCCGTCAGGAGTTCCCACTGTCTACGGTCCGGCTGTGCCCATCCTGTGACACGCCTCGACCAGAGCTGTGCCCTCCAGGTCCAGAGCGCCCCGGGCATCGATCAGCGCCCGGACCGCCGCCACAGCGACCGCCGCGCGTGCATGCGCATCCAGCGCCGGCCAGGGGTCGCCGATCCGGGGCACCCCCGGGCCGCCGCCCTCGCGGTAGGCGGCCAGGAACGACGACCAGGCCGGATCGTCCAGCAGCCCGGCCGCCCAGAACCCCGCCGGGCGGCCGAGATCGCTTGCCGGGCAGCCGGTTCCGAGATCGTCGATGTCGATCAGCAGCCACTCTCCCCGGCCCGGCAGGCGGGCCAGCTGCCCCAGGTGCCAGTCGCCGTGCACCAGCGTCTCGGCCGCGCCCGCTGCGCACGCGGCACCGGCGGCGGCCGCCGCCCTGACGCCGGCTGCGCGCACTGCTGCCACCGCTGCGGCCAGATCCGGGGACCTGATCTCCTCGAGCCGGTGCATCGCCCGGCTGAGCCGGGCCCGGCCCCCGTGGAGCGGACTTCCGATCGGGATCGGCACCCGGTGCAGCGCCGCCAGCAGAGCCCCTGCCCGCGCCCACGGGATCAGTTCCGGATCCTGCGTCGTCGCGTGGAGCACCTCGCACCGCGGCCACACGCTGGCCAGCCGCCGCACCGGGTCGATGTCGGGCGGCACCGGGATCACCTTCGCGGTGAGGGGCGCCACCATCACGGCGGCAAGCCGCTGGTCACTCGCCAGCTGCAGTCGCGCGGTCAACGCCGCCGGGTCGGTCTGCGGCCTGTGCAGCTTGACCACGGCCTCACCGCAGCGCGCGATCACGGCATCCGACGAGGTCTGCCTGACCGACACCTCGCCTCCTGCGGGATCGAATCCGGCAAGCAGCGCGCGCACCCACGCCTCGACCGTCACCCGAGCCGCCTGCACCCCCCGAGTTCACCACAAGCTCGCACGATGTCTGATATGTGGTGATTCTTGGAGTGCTCCGACGTGGTTCTGGTGAATTCGGGGAGCACCACCGGTCGCGCCGAGCCCGGTCAGCCCTTCACCGGCGGGTCGATCGGAGTGGGCCGGCCCGGCTGCTCGCCGCCGCGGGCCTGCAGATAGCTGTCCTTGGGCACCATGACCTTGCGCCGGAAGATGCACACCACGGTGCCGTCCTGGTTGTAGCCGCGGGTCTCCACGTAGACCACACCGCGGTCGTCCTTGGACGTGGAGGGCCACTTGTCCAGCACCACGGTCTCGCCGTAGATCGTGTCGCCGTGGAAGGTCGGAGCGATGTGTCGCAGCGACTCGATCGCCAGGTTGGCGATCGCCTTGCCGGAGACGTCGGGTACCGACATGCCGAGCAGCAGCGAGTAGATCAGGTTGCCGACCACGACGTTGCGCTGGAACTGCGTGGTCTTCTCGGCGTAGTTGTCGTTGAGGTGCAGCGGGTGGTGGTTCATCGTGATCAGGCAGAACAGGTGGTCGTCGGACTCGGTGATCGTCTTGCGCCGGCCAGTGCTTGTACACCGCGCCGACCTCGAACTCCTCGTAGGTAGCGCCCGAACTGCATCGAGACCCTCCTCGCAGTACCCACTCCGACCGGTCGGGCCCATCGTGCCGCCCCTGCCGCAGCGCGTCACCGGGGCCGGTGGTGGGTTACCTCACGCGTCCTCACCGATCAGCCGGTCCCAGACCGCCTGGGCCTCGTCGGGACGACCCCGATCGTCGAGCCACCGGGCCATACCGGACGCCGCACGGTGCTGCAGCCCCTCGTGCCCGATCTCGCGTGCCGCCAGGGCCGCCGCCTCCAGCGCCGCCAGGCCCTCGTCGCCGCGGCCGACGTCGAGCAGGAGGTGGCCGCGCAGCACCTCGACCTGTAGCGCCGCCAGCTCGGCGTCCTGCGCCCGCATCTGCTCGGCCAGCCCGCCCGGCACGCCGTCCAGCTCGGCCAGGGCCCGCTCCGCCTGCTCGTCCGCGCCGAGCAGGCGGACCCGCAGCTCGGCCAGGGCCAGCGGCTCCCACTCGAAGTCCCAGTGCCCCAGCCGCTCACGCACCTGCGGGTCGGCCAGAGCCAGGGCGTGCAGGCGCTCCCCGGCCGCCCGGGCGTCATCGATGTCGGCGAGCGCGGCGTCCACCCCGTCGCTGGACTTGCGCGCCCACGCCCGTTCGCGGCGGATCACCAGCTCGAGGAAGAGGTCGCCGTCGAGCTGGGCGTCGAACAGTGCCTGCTCGTAGGTCGAGGTGGCCTCCAGCGGCTGGTCGGCGGTGAGCAGCTCAGCCAGCGCGAACCGGGCCTGGGCCAGGCCGTCCCGGTCGGGCAGGGTCGACAGGCCGTTCACCGCCCGGCGAACCAGCTCGATCGCCCGGGAGCCCTCGCCGAGCTCGGCGCAGATCCGCGATCCGGTCTGGCGCAACTCGGCCAGCTGATACGTGAACGCGGACTGCTGGTAGGGCGCGATCGCCGCGAACACCTCGGGCGCCTCAAGCACGACCAGCCCGGCCTCGACCACCTCGATCGCCTCGAGCAGCCGCCCCTGGCGGTGCATCAGCGAGGCCAGCTCGGCGCGGGCCTCGGCGACGCCGACCAGGAACGGGATCTGCTCGAAGCCCGCCATGGCCTGCACGAGCAGTCCCTCCGCGCGTTCGGCGTCATCCCGGCTCAGGCACTCCCGGGCCTGAGTGATCAGCACGTAGCACCAGGCGTCGGCCGCTCCAGCCACCTGGGTCAGCCGTTCGGCGCGGGCCAGCAGCTCCGCGGCAGCGCCGTCATCGTCCGACTCCTGGGTCAGCTGGGCGACCCTGGCCTGACGGATCAGGGCCTGGACGGCGATGTCCGGGTACTCGCCCTCCTCGAGCAGGTCCAGCACCTGGCGCGCCGCCTCGGCGGCGCCATCCTCCGCCGGCCCGCCGAACCGGTCGACGCCGAGCCGGGCCGCGACCGCCCGTCGCTCGTGCTCGTCGGCGAGGCTCACCGGCCCCAGAAGGGCCAGACCCTCGGCGGCGAGCGCCTGGCGGGCAGGTTCGCCGTCCTTGTCCCGATAGCCGACCAGGGCCCTGGCACGCGCCCTGGCCCGCTGCACCGCAGTGCCGATCGCATCGACCTCGGCCACCAGCGCCCGAGCCCGGTCGGCCTCGCCGTTCTCGACGGCGAGGAACTGCTCCACCAGCAGCGCCTGCGCCGTCTCACCGAGCGCCCGGAAGAGGCGCATCGCGTTCGCGAGCCCTTCGCGGGCCGCCGCGTCCAGACCTGAGCGCGCCGACCAGCCCAGGAAGTACTCCAGCCGGGCCACCAGGTCGGGCGGCCCGCCGTCCAGCGCCGCGCCACGGTGGGCGATCCAGTGCCGCCGCAGCACCTGCGCGGTGCCGAGGTGCGCGAACCGCGCGGCGAGCTCGGTGCGCTCGACGAACTCCGCGAGGCCCTCCGCGGTGGCCAGATCGAGCGAGTCCAGATCGTCAATCCGCGGCGCCCGCGGATGCGTCGACACCTGGGGCAGATCGCGGCTGGTCGCCAGTGGAGTGCCACCGGTGTCGGCCACCCCGGCCGCCCCGGCCGCGAGGGCGCGCAGCGATCGCGACGTGGCACCCAATGGCATCGGCGGAAGCGGATCGGCCTCGAGCCAGGACCGGACCAGCTGCCCGATCCTCGGTGTGCCGTTGCGGGCGTCGAACCGGGCGGCCAGCTCGGTCGCGTGTCGCTCGAGCCGCGCGGCCAGCTCGAGGGCGCTCACCGGCTCGGCCGCCCCCCGACCCCGGACCGGGGTGTCGCCATGGCCCTCGGCGACCACGGCGTGCAGCAGGCGGGCACCGGCCGCGGCCAGCTCCATCCCGTCCCAGGGCGTGGGCGGGCGGTCGACGTCGGCGAGGCGTTCGGCGAGCAGGTCGAGCCCGCGGCCGAGGTTGCCGGTGCGGGCCAGCAGCAGCACATGCCGCGCCACCCGGTCGGTCTCGTCGGCGTTCTGCCGGCTCACCCGTGACCCGTGCAGGTGCAGCGACGCCGCGGCCTCGGCCTGACCGGTGAGCAGCAGGGACGGCAGCACGGCGGAGATCGCCGCCTGCGGCTGCTCCAGGCACTCGTTCCGCCCCGACAGCACCGGCTCGACCGCCTCCACCGCCAGGTCGTGCGCGCCGACCGCGGCGTGGTGCTGGGCGATGGCGGTCGGCTCGCACCCGGCGCAGTCGGAGTACTCGGTACGCGGGGCGCTCACCCAGGCGGTGAACTCGGCCGTCGCCGCCTGGGGCCCGTGCAGGTGGGCGGCCAGTTCGTAGGTGCAGCCGAGCACCGGCTGCAGGCCCTCGCCGGCCTCGGTGTACCGGCGGCGCATGCCGTCCAGCGAGCTGTGCAACTGAGCCAGCGGGACGTCCGGATGGGCGATCAGACCGCCGACCATCCACTTGTAGGTCCACAGCACGAACTCGCGCTCGGAGTCCCCGAACCAGTCCGGCGGATCGTCGTACCGCTGCAGCATCCAGGTGAACGGCGCGAACATCCGGGTGCGGTCGTTGGTGTAGTTGTAGGCCTGCACCAGGTAGATCCGGGCCTGGCCGCACAGGGCGCCGTCGCCGAGCTCGTCGGCCAGCGCCACCGCCTGCTCAGCGAGTGAGACCCGATGCCCGACGGCCGTCTCGTCGATCCGCTCCAGCAGTTCGAGCACCGTCTCACGAGTCGCCGGCACGGTGGCCTCCTTCTCCGCCCGGGTCGCCGCCCGAGTCCCCACCCGAGTCCCCGCCCGATTCCCCGCCTGACGCCGCCAGGGCCCGGTCGAGCAGCCCGAGGAACGAGCGGTCCATGGCTGCGGTGTCGGCCGGGCGCATCGGGTGCTGACCGCTGAGCAGCGCCCGGCAGTACAACGACTCCACCGCCAGCCCGGACAGCCCGGCGTCGTTCATCGCCAGGATCCGTTGCACCAGTGGGTTGTCGTCGTTCAGCAGCAGCCGCGGCCGGTCGACCCCGCCGTCGTCCAGCGAACCCAGGATCGCGCTCCAGGTGTCGTCGGCGGTGGCCGCGGCCTCACGGCTCTGCCGTCGGCGGCGCGCCTGCGCGTCGTCCAGGTACAGGGCAGGCAACGAGGACGGCGCGAACGCGCGCAGCTCGAGGTCGACGTCCAGCCGGTCCAGCACGGCGCGGGCGCGGTCCAGAGCCGGGCGGACGGCGAGCAGCCGTGCGTCCGGCACAGTGCGGATGTGGGCGTCGATGTCGCGGGCGCTGATCGCCTCCACCTGCGCATCGGCGAAGATCTCGGGCAGGCGCCGGAGCAGCTCGAACTCGAACGTGTAGCCCCCGTTGACCACGGCGACGCCCTGCGCGGCCGCCACTGAGGCGACCTGGCGGAACTCCTCCACCGTCTCGGTCACGCGCACCACGTCCGTGCCGGCCAGCAGGGCAGGCATGGTGGTGGTGCCCTGGTTGGTCTCGAACGGCAGCACCGGCAGAAGGATCGCCAGCATCTCGTCGTCGTGCAGCGCCATCGCCTTGGCCGCGAGGTGATGCAGCCGTAGGAACGCGGTCATCCGGTCCGGGTCGGAGGTGGCCATCCGCACCAGCCAGGCCCGGATCTGGTCACCGAGCGCCGTCCGCACCTCGGCCAGCACGTCGTCCTGGTAGAGGTCCTCGCGGCTGGCGGTCGGGGTGAGCTGGGCGCCGTCGACCACGGCCCGGGCGAAGAACGCCCAGTCCGGCAGCAGGTCTCCGTTCCGGTCCGAGACGAGCATGCCCTTGACGTAGACCCGGTGGGCGGTGCGCCGGGCAGTGGACGACGGGGCACCGGCGATCACCACGATGCCGTCCAGCTCGGCCCGCGGAACCCGGACCGGTAGCACCTGGAAGGGCTCTCCGCCGAGGTGGGTGAGGGCGAAGTCGCGGCAGGCGGCGAGCCGCTCGGCCGGATCGGTCTGCCGCCAGGGCGCCGTCGTCGGCGCGACCCGCACCTCTCCGGCCGCGGTGCGCACGTTGAGTCGTTGCGGCAGAAGGGAGGCGAAGTGCCGGGCCAGCTCGAGCACGGTGCTCGCCTGCAGCCAGGCCTCAGCCCCGCGGCGCGGCTTCAGACTCACGCAGGTGCCCGGGCCCTCGGCGAGCCAGAGCAGGCGTTCATCGCCCTCTGCCGGCGCGTCGGAGGCATCGGCGGGGTTCTCCTCCAGTGCGTAGGACCCGTCGGAGCGGCCCCGCCAGCGCACCAACGGGGCGTCGCCCTTGCGGGTGAGCACCTCGATCTCGTCGGTCACCATGAACGCCGACAGCAGCCCGATCCCGAACTGGCCGAGCAGGTCCGAGCGGGTGAAGCCCATCTCGTCCCGCTTGCTGGACCGCCCGATCGTGGCCAGGAAGGTGCGGATGTCGTCGGCGTCGAGCCCGATCCCGGAGTCGAACGTGTGCAGCCGACCGTCGGCGGCCACGTCGGCCGGCAGGATCAGGATGCCGGTGCGGGTGTCACCCAGAGAGTCCGGGGTGACGCCGCGGGCGGTGAGGGCGTCGACCCCGTTCTGCACCAGCTCGCGCAGGTAGACCCGCGGGCTGGAGTAGATGTGGTGGCTGAGCAGATCGACGATGCCGCGCAGGTCCACCTGGAACGTGCTGCCCGACATGGTCCTGTTCCTCCTGGTATCGCCCTCCCGCGCCCGCCCCAGCGCCTGCCCCAGCGCGCGGGCCACTCTACGGGGCGATCACCTGCCGCCGCGCCCCGGTCGCCGGGAGAACGGGATGCCGTGCGGGTGACCGTGGCCCAGCACCTCGCCGTCCAGGCTCAGGTCGAAGCGGTCGGCCGCCACCGGCGGCGGCTCGAACCCCAGGTGCACCAGCGGCAGGTGGGCGCGGGCCCCGTCGACGGCGGCGAGGACGCCGGCGGCGGTCGTCCCGTCCAGGTACTGCCACATCACCGAGTGCCAGACCACCGTGAGGACGCCGTCGTCCGCGTCCCGGCCAAGCTGCTCGGTGAGCCAGGCGTCGGCCGGGGCCCGGTCCACCGGCGCCGCGCCGGGGCCGGCCCGGTGAGCGGCGTCCAGCGCCTGCACCAGACGGGAGAACCGCTCGACGTTGTCCGGCCAGACGTAGGACTCCAGCCGCAGCCGGCCGGCCGGCGTCAGCGGATCGATCGGGGCGAGGTCGCAGCCGCGCCGCTCGACGATCTGGGCGGCGCCCAGCGCGGGGCCCGACCAGGGCAGCCGGTCGACCAGCAGGTTCAGCCCGGCGCTGGCCCCGATCTCGAGCAGCCGCACCGGCCGTGTCCCGAAGCGGTCGACCGCCACCGCCAGGCCGTGGGCGAGCGGTAGGGCCCGGCCCGGCTCATTGGTCTGCGGCGGCACCTCCAGCTCGGCCCGCAGCACCGCGCTGAGCCCGTCGAGCACCTCACGGAACACCGGCCACACACCCTCGGGCGGGCGCTGTCCGCCGGCCGAGCGATAGAACGGAGCCAGATCCTCGAGCTCGCCGGCCAGCACCCTGCGGTGCACGGCCGCCAGCAGGCGCAGCTGGACGACGCTGCCCCGCCGCCACGGACCCGCCAGCAGGCGTGCGGTCGGACCGCCTGCCTCGGCGTCGTCGGCCATCGCCTGCAGGAGATGCGCGTAGAGCGGTGCCCCGCTGCCCGCGCAGAACTCGGCCTGCTCGCGCAGACGCAGGGGCAGGTCGTCGTGGCCCGAGGTCATCGGTCCAGTCTGGTGATCTCGGCGAGCCGGCGCTCGAGGAAGGCGCGCTCGGCGACGTTGAGGGTCAGCCGGATCGCCTCGCGGTAGGCCTCGGCGGCCTCCCGCGGCCGGTCGAGCCGCCGCAGCAGATCGGCCCGCGCAGCCGGCAGGTAGGGGTAACCGGCGAGGCGCGGATCCGCGGCGAGCGCGTCGATCTCCTCGAGCGCGGGGCGCGGGCCGCCGTCCGGCCCGGGCAGGAAGGAGCGCGCGGCGGCCCGGTTCAGGGCGACGACCGGCGACTCCCAGACGGTGAGAAGCCGCTCGTAGAGCGCGACCACCCGCGGCCAGTCGGTGCTCGCGAAGTCCGGGGCCGCCGCATGCACGCCGGCGATCGCCGCCTGCAGCGCGAACCGACCCGGCTCCCGGCCGAGGGTCAGCGCCTCGGCCGTGAGCTTGAGGCCGAGCGCGACCTGGGTCGAGTCCCACTGCGTCCGGTCCTGGTCCTCCAGCAGCACGAGCCGACCGGCGCCGTCCGTCCGCGCCCCGCGACGGGCGTGGCTGAGCATGAGCAGCCCGAACAGCCCGCGGGCCTCCGGTTGGTCCGGGAGCAGCGCAACGAGGGTGCTCGCGAGGTCGATCGCCCGCCGGCAGAGGTCCTCGCGGATCAGGCTGTCGCCAGACGGCGCTGCATGTCCGGTGCTGTAGAGCAGGTGCACCGTGGTCAAGACGCTGTCGAGTCGCTCGGGACGCTCGGCGCGATCCGGCACCCGGTACGGGATTCCGGCGGACTGGATCTTCTTCTTGGCCCGCGTGATCCGGGCGGCCATCGTGGACTCCGAGACGAGGAAGGCGCGGGCGACATCCGGGGTGGGTACGCCGCACACCAGCCGCAGGGTGAGCGCCACCTGCGCCTCGGGGGCGAGCGCCGGGTGGCAGCAGGTGAAGACGAGTCGGAGTCGGTCGTCCGGCACGTGCGGCCCGGTCGTGTCGGCGGCGTCGGCTGCATCAGCGGCGTCGCCCGCGGCCCGGCCCACGGCGTCCGCCTCGATCGGTTCGACGAGGAGCGGGAGTTTGCGTCGCAGCGTTCCCTCGCGACGCAGCGCATCGATCGCCTTGTTCCGGGCCGTGGTGGTCAGCCAGGCACCAGGACTGCGCGGGACGCCGTCGCGCCGCCAGGCCGCGAGCGCGCTGACGTACGCCTCCTGGGCACACTCCTCGGCCAGGTCGATGTCCCTGGTCACGCGCACCGTCGCGGCGAGCACGAAGGCCCACTCGCGACGGTGCGCGTCCTCGACGGCCCCTGCGACGTCCTGCGTCACGGCCGGTCGCGCTACCCGTCAGCCGTGGTCGACGACAGGGCGGACCTCGACCCCGCCGGCCTCCGCGGGACACAGCTTCGCGATCTCGACGGCGTGGTCGAGGTCGCGGGCCTCCACGAGGTAGAAGCCGCCCAGGGTCTCCTTCGTCTCGACGAACGGCCCGTCGGTCACGGTGCCGCCGCGGATCGACGTCGCCGTCTCGGGCCCCTCCAGCTCGCTGCCGCCGAGCAGCTGACCGCCGAGGTCACCGACGGCCTTGGAGAACGCATCGTGCGCATCCATCACCGCCTGGATCGCCTCCGGGCTGAGCCCTTCGTAGTAGCTCTGGTCGCCGTAGATGAGGATCGTGTACTGCGGCATGTGGTGTCTCCCTCCAGGCGAGGCGGTCCGTCCGCCCCACAGCACCCCGACGGACAGCGTGCACCCGGATCGACAACCTGGCGAGGGCTATCGAGCAGCCCCGCCGAGGGCGCCGGCGGTCAGTCCCGGCCGGTACGCGCAGGCGGGGTCCTCGGCCAGCAGGTCGCCGGTCGCGGCGAAGGCCCGGGCCCGCGATCCGCCGCACAGATCGGCGTACTCGCAGACGCCGCATCGGCCACCGAACCGGGCCTGCCGGATCGCCAGCAGCCGTTCGTCGTCACGGTAGATCGACCCCAGCGAGGCCTCACGCACCGAGCCCAGCCCGAGCGGCAGGAAGCCCGCCGGGTACACCTCGCCGTCGTGCGCGACGAACACGATGCCCTTGCCGTCCCGCGTGGCGGCGGTGTGAGCACTGCCCGGCCGGCCGGGCGCCGGCTCCCCCAGCCGCTCCCGCAGCTGAGCCGAGAGCCGTTGGTAGAGAGCGGCGTCCGCACCTTGGGGCGGTGCACCACCAGCCCGGCGCTGGGTGACCACCCGGCGGAAGAACGGCGCCTCGACCGTGCGCACGACGAACCCGTGGTGCGAGGCGTCGTAGAGCAGATGACAGACCTGCTCGTTCTCGGACGGCGTGAGCTCGCCCTCGGCGGCCCCCCGGCCGGTCTGCACCAGGAAGAACACCTCCCAGATGTGCGCGCCCACCTCGGCCAGGATCCCGGCCACGTCGGCCAGTTCCTCGACCGTGGAGCGCATCACGGTGGTGTTCACCTGCACGGTGAGCCCGGCGGCGACCAGGTCCCGCAACGCCGCCACCGTGGGCTCGAACAGACCCGGAATGCCGCGCACCGCCTCGTGGGTGGCGGCCGTGGCGCCGTCCAGGCTGATCGAGACCGCCTTCACCCCGCTGGCGGCGATCCGGGCGATCGCCTCCCGGGTCAGCGACGGGGTGACGGACGGCGACAGCGCGGTCGGGATGCCGAGCGAGGTCGCGTGGGCGACCAGGTCGAACAGCCCTTCGCGCAGCAGGCAGTCGCCCCCGGTGAGGACCAGGATCGGGTAGGGCCGCCCGAGGGCGGCCACCTGATCGATCAGGTCGAGTCCCTCGGCGTGGGTCAGCTCCCCCGGCAGCGCCTGCGGGGTGGCGCTGGCCCGGCAGTGCCGGCAGGCCAGGCCGCAGGCCCGGGTGGTCTCCCAGAACACCAGCATCGGGCGCTGGGCGAAGTCCACGCTCATCGCGTCGACGCCAGCGCCGGCCGGGCCAGCACGGCCTCGGCAGTCGCCTCGGCCCCCGCGATGCACGAGGCCAGCCCGACACCGCGGTACCCGGCACCGGTCACCCTCAGCCCGGGCAGCTCGGCCAGTGCCGCTTCGATCACGGACAGCCGATCGGCATGGCCGACCGCGTACTGCGGCATCGCCTGCGGCATCCGGCGGACGTAGGCCCGCTCCGGCTCGGCCGTCACGCCCATCGCCTCAGCCAGTTCGGCGCGGATCGCCGCGATCAGCGCCTCGTCGTCCAGCGCGGCCCAGGCGTCGTCTCCGTCCCGCCCGACCATGCACCGGATCAACGCCGTCTCGGAATCGGCCAGGTTCGGCCACTTGGAGCTCAACCAGGTGCAGCCGACCAGCAACCGGCCCTCGGCCGGCGGCACCAGGAACCCGGTGCCGGGTCGAGTCAGCACGCTGCGGGGGTAGGCGAAGGTCACGGTGGCCACCCCGGCGTAGCGGATCTCCGCCGCGGCGCCGGCTGCCATGGCGGTCAGCGGTTCCAGCAGGGGGACCGCTGCCCACGCAGGCACGGCCAGCACGACGTCGTCCGCCTCGACCGGGTCGTGACCCGCGACCTCGACGCGGTAGCCGGCCGGGGTGCGGGCCAGCGCGGTGGCGGCGGACTCGGTGCGGATCTGCACGCCCGCGGACCGCGCCGAGTCGGTCAGCGCCTCGATCAGACGGGTCAGCCCACCGTCGAGAGTGATCAGCGCGGGGCCACCGCCGGTGCGTGGTTCCTTGCCGCGCAGGGCCAGGAACAGGCTGCGGTGGCCGCGCACCATCGCCGCCACCTCAGGCACCGCGCTGCGGGCCGAGAGCCGGTCCGCGCGGCCGGCATGCACGCCGCCGAGCATCGGCTCGATCAGGTTCTGGTACACCTGCCGACCGAACCGGGGACGCAGCAGTTCCTCGATCGTCGGGTCGGCCGCCTCCTCGCGGCGGGGCAGCACCAGATCGGCTCCGGCCCGAAGGAACCCGAACGGGCCGACCAGCCCGGAACGCAGCAGCGGCAGCAGGCGGTTCGGCACCCCGAAGATCGAGCCCTGCGGGAGCCGCCGCAGCCCGCCTCGGGCCCAGATGTAGGCGCCGGACGGGTCGGGCGCCCGCCGCAACGGGTCGAGCCCGAGGACCTCCAGCAGGGCGTTCACCACCGGGGAGCGCACCAGCAGCGCGTCCGGGCCGGTGTCGACGGCCCGCCCGGCCAGATCCACCGTGCGCACCTTCCCGCCCAGCATCGGCCCGGCTTCCAGCACGGTCACCGCGGGCGGGTTGTCGCCCCGGGTCAGGTAGTGCGCGGTCGCCAGACCACTGACGCCCCCACCGACCACGACGACCTGCCGCTGCCCCACGGATTCTCCTTCGACGCCTGCCCCCGCCCCGGGCCACCGGGGTTGCCAGCCAGGCTACGTGGCCGCACCGACGCGTCGACCGCCAGGTGTCGGTGCCGGATGTCACCATGGACCCATGGACGCTGAATCCCCTGCCGCGGGCGAGAAGAGCGAGCACCGCAACACTCCGCGTTCGGCTGCCTTCCGCGCCTACATCGCCCAGAGTTGGTCGCCCCGCTCAGGCGCCCTGCCTGCGCAGTTGCCGTCCGCGCCCTACGCAGCGGCCCGCCGTGAGCGACTCAGCGCCGCCTTCCCCGGCGAACGCCTGGTCCTCCCCGCAGGAGGGCTGTCTGTGCGCAGCAACGACTGCGACTACCGGTTCCGGCCGCACTCGGCGTTCGCCCACCTCACCGGCCTCGGCACCGACCAGGAGCCGGATGCCGTGCTGGTGCTCGAACCGGTGGGCCAGGCGCACGCGGCGGTGCTGTACTTCCGGCCGCGGGCCGAGCGCGACACCGAGGAGTTCTACTCCGACGCCACGTACGGCGAGCTCTGGGTGGGGGTGCGGCCGAGCCTGGCCGAGATCACCGCACTGACCGGCCTGGCCACCCGCCACCTGGACGAACTGCGCGACTCGGTGGCCAAGGACACCGGTGAGGGCGGGGTCTCCGTCCGCATCATCCGCGAGGCCGATGCCGCGCTCACCGCCCACCTCGACCAGGCCCGGGCCGGGTCCGCCGAGACCGGTCCCGAGAATGCGGACGGCGAGCTGGCCCGGGCCGCCTCCGAGCTGCGCCTGGTGAAGGACGCCTACGAGATCGAGCAGATGCGGCTCGCGGTCGCCTCCAGCGTGCGCGGCTTCGACGACATCGTGCGTGCACTGCCGCGGGCCGTGGCGAGCGACCGGGGCGAGCGCGTCGATCGAGGGCGTCTTCTTCGCCCGCGCCCGGGAGGAGGGCAACGGGCTGGGCTACGACACGATCGCCGCCTCCGGCCCGACACGCGTGCACGCTGCACTGGATCCGCAACGACGGGCCGGTGCGCACCGGCGAGCTGGTGCTGATCGACGCCGGGGTGGAGGTCGACAGCCTGTACACCGCCGACGTCACCCGCACCCTGCCGGTGTCGGGACGTTCACCGAGCCGCAGCGGCGGGTCTACGAGGCGGTGCGCGAGGCGGCGGACGCGGCGTTCGCGATCGCCAGGCCCGGCATCCGGTTCGGTGACGTGAACGAGGCCGCGATGGTGGTGATCGCCCGCGCGCCGCACGAGTGGGGGCTGCTGCCCGGCACCGCCGAGGAGGCGCTCGACCCCGAGGGCCAGCCACCGCCGCTGGATGGTGCACGGCACCAGCCACCACCTCGGCATCGACGTGCACGACTGCGCCCAGGCCCGCTCGCGAGATGTACCTCGACGGTGTCCTCGAGCCGGGCATGGTCTTCACGATCGAGCCCGGGCTGTACTTCCAGCCCGAGGACGAGCTCGTCCCGGAGGAGCTACCGCGGCATCGGCGTGCGCATCGAGGACGACGTGCTGGTCACCGAGACCGGCTGCGAGAACCTGTCGGCGGCCCTTCCCCGCACGCCCGACGAGGTCGAGGCCTGGATGGCCGGATTGTGGCGCGGCTGACCCTGCCGGGCCGACCCCGGGGGCTCATCCGGGCGGAATCAGGTCCGACAGGGTCGTGAACCGGTAGCCCTGGTCCTTCCAGGCGGCCAGCACGTCGGGCAGAACGGCGATCTCGGTGCGCCGGCGCAGCAGCAGGGAGCCGCTGGGCAGACCTACCCAGGCGGAGCGGCCGATCCCGTCGTGCAGGTCGACCACCGCCCCCGGGTGCAGCGCGCCGGTCAGGTGCCGGCGCACGCCGTCCTGGTCGTCGTCCGCCGCACCGAGGTCGCCGTCGTTGCGCACCACCGACCAGAGCGCGACGTCCTGGTTCAGCTCGTGAGCGGCGAGCAGCGTCGCCGAGGTGATCTCCCCACGCGGGGGCCGGTACCAGCGCGGCCGCGTGCCCGCCACGCGCTGCACCGTGTCGGCGCCGCGTGCCATCGCCTCACGCACCTGGCCCGCAGTCAGACGCACGGCGCTGAGGTGGTCGTAGCCGTGGTTGGCGATCTCGTGCCCCTCGTCGCGGGCCCGGCGCACCAGCTCAGGGTGCCGGTTCACCAACTCCCCCACCACGAAGAACGTGGCCACCACCGCGGCGCGGCGCAGCACGTCGAGCACCCGGGCGGTGAACTGCTCGGTGGGCCCGTCGTCGAAGGTGATCGCGGCCCGGTCGGCCGTCGGCGGGCCCGACCACCACACCTGGGCGCTGCCGTGCTGGCACCGCTGAGCCATCGAGTCGGCGAACGCGACGGCGTCCGCCTCCCGGGTACGGGAACCGGCGACGGCGGACGACGCGACTCCGGTGATCGCGGCGGTAGACCCGACCACGGCACCGGTGCGCAGGAACGAGCGTCTGTCCATGGTCGCGAACTGTAGGCCTGACGCGGTGCTAGCGTCCGGGGACCATGGGGCCGGGTCGTCGCGGGGCTGTCGCGGCGGTGCTCGGCGCAGCGCTGGCCGCCGGGGCGGCGACCACCTCCTGGGCGACGGCGCCCGAGCGCGATCACGGCACGTCGACCCTGCACTCGCAGACCGTGGCGACGACTGCGACCGGTGAGCGGGTGTTCCTGGGCGCCACGGACCTGCACCGGCTGATCCCGGGAACCCGGGCGGTGGACGCAGCGGCTGCGGCCGCCCAGCGCGCCTGGCTGGCCCAAGGCCGGGTGCCCGGGTCCGGGGGGCCGTGGGAGGGCATGGCCCGCACCGCGCTGCTCGACCTGCACGTGCTGACCGGTCCGGACGGCGCCGCCACCGCCGGCTGGTCGACCCGCTGGCGCTACGTCTGGCCCCGCGACGGCGCGTTCGTAGCGGCGGCGTTCGCCCGCACCGGGCACACCCGGGACGCCGAGCAGGTGCTCGCCTTCCTGCAGCGGGTTCAGCCGGCCTCGGGCCGGTTCCAGGCGCGCTACACCCCGGACGGGTCCGGCGCGACGCCTGACGACCGGGGGGAAGAGCCGGACGGCGCCGGCTGGGTGCTCTGGAGTGCGGGTCAGGTGGCATCGGCCCTGGACGGACCGGCGCAGCGACAGGCGACGCTGGACCGGTTGCGCCCGCTGCTGACCCGATCGACCCGGGCCTGCCTGGAGGTGCTGGCCGAGGGCGACGGTCTGCCGCTGCCCGGGCTGGACTACTGGGAGATCCCCCAGGACGCCCCGACGCTCGGGCTGGCCGCGCCGATCCTGGCCGGGCTGGAGGCAGCGCCCGCCCTGCTGCGCGAGATCGGTGAACCGGCGCTGGCCGCCGAGGCGCAGGCGGCCGCGGCGGCGCTGGACCGCACGATCACCCAACGCTTCGGCGACGACGGCTATCCCCGCCGCCTCGGCGGACGGGCCCACGACGCCGCGCTGACCTTTCTGATGCCGCCGTTCCGGACCGCTTCGCCGAGTCCGGGTCTGCTGTCCGCCTGGCATACGGCGCAGGTCGAGTTGCGTCGTCCGGCCGGGGGTCTGGCCCCGGGAGGCGACTGGCGTCGGGACGGGGTGTCCTGGACTCCGGAGACGGCACTCTTCGCACTCACCGCAGCGGGGATCGGCGAGTCCGACGTGGCTGCCGGCTGGCTCGGATGGCTCGACATGCATCGCACGGCAGCGGGGTCGCTGTCGGAGAAAGTGCAGGCCAACGGACAGCCGGCGGCCGTTGCGCCGCTGGCCTGGACGGCCGCGCTGGTCGTGCTGACGGTCGAGTCGCAGGACCAAAAGCCACCGATACTCGTCACTACGGGTTAACCTGAGTGAAGTTGTGCTGTCAATCATCCGATGTCAGGTCGGAGATTGCGGCGCGACGCAGACCTGCTGGACGAGTGCGATGCGACTGCGAGGAGGTGGGCGGCATGCCATCTGGCGATAGTCCCGGGGCCAGCCACCTGGCCGAAACCCGCAACCCGCACCGCTGCGCACTCCGCATCCTTCACCCGCTCGACCGGCTGCCCCTCGGGGGCAGGCACTAGGTCGGGCCCGGGCAGGATTCCCGGAGTCGCTTCCCCCGGAGGTGACCGCATGGCCCGTCCGTCCCGACCCCTGGTCCGTACCCTGCCGCTGGCCGCGCGAACCATCCCGCTGCGCTCCTCGGCCGCCGGACGCCGCCCTGCCGCGCTGACCACCGAGCCGCCGCCGTCGGCCAACAACCGCCTGCTGCTCGATGCCGCCGTCGACTGGGCCCACTACATCGACGGCGTCCGCCAGGAGCACCAGGACTTCGACGCCGCCTGCAGGCTCGCCCGTGGTGGTGAGGGATTCATCTGGCTGGGACTGCACGAGCCGACCATGAACCAGTTGGCTCAGCTCGGCGAGGTCTTCGACCTGCACGAGCTGGCCCTGGAGGACGCCTCGAACAACCGGCAGCGCCCGAAGATGGAGCGCTACGACGACGTCTTCTTCCTCGCCCTGCGCACCCTGGCCTACATCGATCGCGACGACCGGTGCGGGGAGGACATGGACGGTGGTGACATCGTCGAGACCGGCGCGATCATGGTCTTCGTCGGCGAGCACTTCGCCGTCACCGTCCGGCACGGGCGTCACGCCTCGATGAGCGGGCTCCGCCGTCGACTGGAGGCCAACCCCGCCCAGCTCGGCCTCGGGCCCTCCGCCGTGCTGCACGCGGTCTGCGACAAGGTGGTGGACGACTACCTGGCGGTGGTGGACCAGGTGAACGAGGACATCGAGGAGATCGAGACCTCGGTGTTCAGCAGCCGTCGGATCGACGACGTCGAGCGGATCTACCAGCTCAAGCGCGACATCATCGAGATGAAGCGGACGGCGAGCCCGCTGGCCACACCGCTGCACGAGCTGGCCCACCGGGCGCAGAGGCTGGTGCACCCGGACATCCGGGAGTACTTCCGTGACGTCGAGGACCACTTGATCCGGGTGCGTGAGCAGGTGCAGAGCTACGACGAGCTCCTCGGCTCGATCCTGCAGGCGGGGCTGGCGCGGCTGACGGTCAGCGAGAACGAGGACATGCGCAAGATCTCTGCCTGGGTGGCCATGGCCGCGGTGCCCACGATGATCGCCGGGGTCTACGGGATGAACTTCGAGCACATGCCCGAGCTGCAGAGCGAGTGGGGCTACCCGGCCGTGCTGACCCTGATGCTCACCGTGTGCGCCACCATGTTCCGCGGCTTCAAGCGCAACGGCTGGCTCTGACCCCACCTCCCCGCGCCCCCTCCTCCCGCCTCCCTCCTCCCACCTCCCTCCTCCCCGCACAAGATCACCGATTGTCATGGGGATTGCCCCACCAGGTGAGGGGAAAGGGCGTGACAGACGGCGATCTTGAGCGAGCGGCTCAGCACGGGTCGAGCGGGTCGATCCGTCCACAGGAGGCACCCGAGGCCCCGTCGTCCACAGCCGGACGGCGTGTGGATGCGACGTGCGGTGGTGTCGGTCGACGGTGGCGGGGTGTCGACATTCCGCGAAGGTGCTCCCCAGGTGGCCGCACGACAGGCTGGGGCCTTCACGGTGGCCCAGGCACTGGCCGAGGGCTGGTCCCCTCGCCAGGTGCAGCGGCGCGGGGAGGCCCGGCGGTGGCGCCGCGTCGTCGGCCGCGGCCTGACCGCAGAGCCGGCGCCGGACGACGCTGCACGGCTCGCCTGGGCAGCCACACTGACCTGGCCCGAGGCCGTGGTCGGCTTCAGGACCGCAGCCCGCCTGCACGGTTTCCCGATCGAGCTGCACGGTGATGTCGAGGTGTACGCCCGCCGGGGCCGCACCGTCGTGTCCGGCCTCCGCCCCCACTGGGTGCCGTTGCAGCGCAACGAGATCACGGTTCACGCCGGCCTGCCGTTGACCTCGCGCACGCGCACCGCGGTGGATTGTCTGGCCGCCGTGGACGTCGAGGAGGCCCTCGATCTGTACGCCTGGCTGACCACCCGCCAGGTACTGTCGCGCGCCGAGTTGCAGGCCCAGACCAGGTCCCGGCTGGGGCGCCACGGCACCCCTCAGCTCATCCGGCTCCTGCAGCTCACCCGGACCGGCGCGGTCAGCGCAGCCGAGCACCGCACCCACGGGCTGCTCAGGAGCGCCTGCATCACCGGGTGGCGGGCCGGTGCCGAGGTGAGCGACAGGGCAGGCGTGATCGGTGTGGTGGACATCCTGTTCGAGGCGGCGAAGCTGGTGGTGGAGATCGACGGGCGCGCTGCCCACTCAGGCCGAACGGCGTTCGTCAGGGATCGGCGACGTCAGAACCGCCTGGTGCATGCCGGGTACCGCGTCCTGCGCTTCACCTGGTGGGACCTGGTCGAGCGCCCCGAGCAGGTGATCGCCGAGATCCGCCAGGCCCTGGCCGATGCCTGACTCACCACCTGCCCTGCACAAGATCGCCGACTCTCATGGCAGATCCCCCCACCGACTGGGGTGGAAGTCATGACAGACAGCGATCATGAGGGCCGGGGGGCCGGGGGGCCGGGGTGGGTGGGGTGGGTGGTGGGGGGTGGAGGGGGCTGGGTTACTCGGGGCGGAACTCCTCGGGGGGTGAGCCCGCGGGGCGCTCAGCCTCGCGGGCCAGTGCCTCCTGGCGCTGACGCTCCCGGTCCAGTCGCTCGCGTTCGGCCTGCTCGCGCTGTTCGCGCTGCTCCTGCCGCCGCTTCTCCATCATCTCCCCGTAGGTGGGGCCGGTGACGGCGGCCGGTTCGGCCTCGGTCGACGCGCCGGTGCCCTGGCCCCCGGACGCCGGGTACGGGCCCGCCGGGGCTGCAGGGTTCCAGCCGGACGGCAGGGGTGGGCCTCCGGGTTGGCCGGGCCCGGGCCCCGGTGACGGCCTACCGGTGGGCGGCGGTCCATAGGGCGTGCCGTGAGGCGCCGCGTAGCCGCGGGGCTGCGCCGCACCCGGCTCGGCCACGCCGACCGTCGGCCAGGCTCCGCGCGCGCCCGCGGAGCCGGTGCCTCCCGGTAGCCGCTGCAGCAGGTCCACAGCGGCACGGGCATGATCGGGCATGCAGAGCACCTCGTACTCCCCCGCCACGATCTGGCTGGTCGAGGTGAAGTCACGCCGTCCGCCGGTCAGGGCGTAGGAGATGACACC
This sequence comes from uncultured Actinomycetota bacterium, assembly GCA_963710915.1. Lineage (GTDB taxonomy): Bacteria > Actinomycetota > Actinomycetes > Actinomycetales > Kineosporiaceae > JADJPO01. The sequence goes on from CAVQCD010000008.1 coordinate 142,901, forward strand.
GAACAGCATGCCGAAGGCAGAACCGATCGCCATCGCGGCCACCACGGCGCCGGCCGGGAACGACGACCCGAACAGGGACATCAGCAGCCCGACGAACAGACCGAACCAGGCTCCGGATGCGGCCCCGGCGAGTGCCACCCGCCCATAGGTCAGCCGTCCGGTCACCCGTTCCACCATCCGCAGGCCGCTGCCCACGATGGTCACGGACTGCACCGGGAACTGGTTGTCGGAGAGATAGTCGACCGCCCGCTGGGCCTCCAGGTAGGTGGCGTAGCGGGCGATCGGCTCACCCTTCGGCGGCGTCGGCAGCCCGGGCTGGCGTTGACTGCCCATCGGTCCGAGTTTCGACATACCCCCATCCTGGCCTACCCGGGCGCGCAGTCCCACCGGAGGCCCGGGCTGATGGCTCAATGGCCCACCGGCAGCCCGCGCTCGTCGCTGACCTGGGAGACTGACCGGGTGAGTGATGCGCCCCGGTCCCGCGTCGGCGGGCACGGCCCGCTCGACCTGGGTCCCGACGGCCGTCCGGCGATCACCGGCACGATCAGTCTGCCCCGCTTCGACGACGCCGGGAACCCGATTCTCGAGCACCCGGAACCGGGCGGCGCGGGCGAGACCGGCGCGGCGCCGTCCGGCGCGCGCAGTAGGTACGCCCGCCTGCTCGGTAAGGCGGGCTGGAACCTGACCGACCAGGTGATCACGGCGGTCACCAACGCCCTGCTGTTCATCGTGCTGGCCCGCACGGTGCAGCGCACCGGCGAGCTCGACGCCTTCACCAACGCCTTCTACGTGTTCGCGCTGCTGATCGGACTGGAACGCGCCTCGGTCGGGCAGGTGCTGGGCGTGCGATTCAGCGAGGTCGAGGGAGGCGAGTGGCGGACGGCGCTGCGCGAGGCGCTCGGCTTCCTGCTCGCCCTGGCGCTGGCGGCCTCGGCGGTGGTGGCCTCGGTGGGGCTGGTCGCCCGCGCCATGCTGGATCGGCCCACGCTGGGCAACGCGCTGCTCGCCCTCGCCGTCGTCCTGCCCGCCCTGGTGCTGCAGGATGCCTGCCGGATGGCGTTCTTCGCCCAGTCCCGCGCCCGCGAGGCCACCGTCAACGACGCCCTGTGGGCGACACTGCAGTTCTCCGGGATCTGGCTCCTGGCCCAGCAGGGCCTCGGCCGGGTGCCCTACCTGATCCTGGCCTGGGGAGGTTCGGCCGCGGTCTGCGTGCTGATCGCCCTGACCCAGCTGCACGTCGCCCCCGACCCCCGGCAGGCACGGGCGTGGCTGAACCGCACCTGGGACCTGTCGAAGTTCTTCGTGGCGGAGAACCTGCTCACCGCAGGCGCCTTCAACGGCGGCTTCCTGGTGGTCGGCGCCATCGCCGGCGAGGGCGCGGTGTCGGCGATCCGCGGCGCCCAAGTGCTGCTCGGTCCGATGCAGACGGTGCAGTCGGCCATGTTCACGTTCATCCTGCCCGAACTGTCCCGGCGGGCCTGGCTCGGGGCCCGCGCGCGCTGGACCATCGCCGGCGGGGCGAGCGTGGTCATGCTGACGATGGCCCTGACCTACACCACACTGTTGTGGCTGATGCCGGACAGCATCGGGCGGGCCATCTTCCGCACCCACTGGGACGGGCCCGAGTCGGTGCTGGTGCCGGTGGCGCTGGGGATGGCATCGGCCGGGGCCTGCCTCGGCCCTGCGGTGACCATCTACGCGATGGGGCTGGCCCGGAAGACGTTCCGGTTGATGACGATCGAGGCACCTTTGGTGCTCACACTGCTGATCGGCGGCGCACTGGCCGGCGGCGTGGTCGGTGCGGCCTGGGGGCTCGCGCTGAACCAGTCGCTGCTGCTGCCGCTGTGGTTCCTGCAGCTTCGCTCGGTGCTGAACCCACCCGGCAGACCGACTCCGCGAGGTCGGCACGCCCGAGACGAGGGAGCCCGCACGGCTCTGGCCCTCGCACCGGCGCTCGACCCGGAATCCGAGGCCCCCGTCCCGAGACCGCCGACGGAGGCCGAGCCGCCTCAGCCCTTCAGGGCGTAGTCCTCGAGCAGGCGACGTCCGATGATCATGCGCTGGATGTCGGCGGTACCCTCACCGATCAGCAGCATCGGGGCCTCGCGGTAGAGCCGCTCGATCTCGTACTCCTTGGAGTAGCCGTAGCCGCCGTGGATCCGGAAGGAGTCCTCGACGACGTCGCGGCAGTACTCGCTCGCCAGGTACTTGGCCATCCCGGCCTCGAGGTCGTTGCGCTCCCCGGCGTCCTTCTTGCGGGCAGCCAGCACCATCATCTGGTGCGCAGCCTCGACCTTGGTCGCCATCTCGGCGAGGCGGAACTGCACCGCCTGGTGCTCGGCGATCTTCTTGCCGAAGGTCTCCCGCTGCTGGGCGTAGGTGATGCCGAGCTCGAACGCCCGCATCGACAGACCGCACGCGCGGGCCGCCACGTTCACCCGGCCCACCTCGACGCCGTCCATCATCTGGTAGAAGCCCTTGCCCGGCTCCCCTCCGAGGATCTGGGCGTCGGTGGTCTTGTAGCCGTCGAAGACCAGCTCGGTGGTGTCGACGCCCTTGTAGCCCATCTTCTCGATCTTGCCCGGCACCAGCAGCCCCGGCGCGGTCTCGCCGAACCCGGCGGTCTTGTCCACCAGGAACGTGGTCATGTTCTTGTACACCGAGTTCGCGCCGAGGTCGGTCTTGGTCAGCACCGCGACCAGGTTGCACGAGCCGCCGTTCGTCAGCCACATCTTCTGGCCGTTGATCGTCCACCCTCCGGCGCCGTCCGGGACGCTCTTGGTGCGGATCGCGGCGACGTCGGACCCGCAGTGCGGCTCACTCATCGAGAACCCGCCGCGGATCTCCCCCGTGGCCATCTTGGGCAGGTAGTGCGCCTTCTGCTCCGGCGTGCCGTGCTGGATCAGCATGTAGGCCACGATGAAGTGGGTGTTGATGATGCCGGACACACTCATCCAGCCGCGGGCGATCTCCTCGACCACCAGGGCGTAGGTGAGCAGCGACTCACCGAGACCGCCGTACTCCTCCGGGATCATCAGGCCGAAGACGCCCATCTCCTTCATGCCCTCGACGATCTCGGTGGGGTATTCGTCCTTGTGCTCGAGCTCGGTCGCCACCGGGATGATCTGCTCGTCGACGAACTCCCGGACCAACCCCAGCAGTTCACGCTGGTCGGCGGTCAGGCCCTCGGTGTGCTGCAGTCGTCCCATGGCGGATCCCCACCCCTTCGTCGCGGCTAGGTCCGAGTATCGCCACCGCCCCGCCACGTCGTCCGCCGCCCAGATGTGAACCACGCCACCAACCCTGCTCATACTCCGCGGATGACCGTCTGACATCGATGTCAGGGCGCCGCGGATGTACCCCCGCGGAGCATGAGAGGGGTTTCGCGGGGTGGGTTCAACGGGGCATGGGGACGGGTCACCGAGCGGATCACGTCAACCGTGGTCAGCACCAGGTAGTGGGTGAAGGTCAGGATGCCGACGAGTCGTGCGGCGTCCTCCAGCCACAGACCGACTGCTCCGACCGGATCGATCACCAGGTCGATCCCGGCCGAGAAGCCGAGGACGGCGAACGAGGCGGCCAGGATCAGCCAGCGCGTGCGGACGATCTCCGGCCAGAAGCCGATGAACCACGCGAGGCCGGCCGCCGCGATGACGCCCTGCGCCAGGCCGCTGGCGATGCCGAGCCGGGGCGCGACCGCGGAGTGGAACTGCACCCAGATGTCGAGGAGCATCAGCGAGACCACGACCGCACCCACGCCCAGGAACCCGGCGGCGGAACGTCGTCCGCTCAGGGCCGCGACCCAGCTGCCGAGGCCGGCCGCGGTCGCCGCCACCGCCCAACTGATCAGCCCTGCCTCGTTGAGGATGCCGCTGTACCAGGGCTGACCACCCAGGTACGAGGCGTCGAGGAAGAGCTGGCGCAGCGGCGCCCACTGCTGCGTCCCGGCGAGCACGAGTACCAGCCCCGCCGCGGTCCAGGTGCCCAGCAGCGGGGTGAGCAGGCGCAACTGCCGCCGGACGCCGAACGGGGTACGCGATTCCACCACCTGCTCCCATCGGCACGTGCGGGGCCGAGATGGAGCCTGCAGAGATCGAGCCCGATCGGCCGGCAGCGCGGGTCGGGGGTCGGGGTCGGGCGTCGAGGGTCGGTCAGTAGATGGTGTCGGCGACACGTTGCGGGTAGCTACGGTCGTAGGCCTCGCCGTCGAACGCACCGGCGGTGATCTCGGCCATGATCGCGCCGACCGTGGGCAGTTCCTGCGGACGACGGAAGGTGTCCGGATTCCACAGGTCCGAGCGGATCAGCGCCTTGGGGCACTGGGTGTAGACGCTCTGCACGCTCACCTCGATCACCGTGGCCGGCAGCTTGTCGCCCATGGCGAAGCCCGCGCACAGCGAAGGGTTGGTCCGCAGCACCGCGTGTCCGTTCACCCGTAGCGTCGTGCCCAGCCCGGGTACCAGGAACAGCAGCCCGACCCGGGGATCGACCACGATGTTGCGCAACGAGTCCACCCGCTTGTTGCCCCGGCGGTCCGGGATCTGCAGGGTCTGCGGATCGACCACCCGGGCCAGCGGGGCCGGATCGCCCCGGGGCGAGCAGTCCAGGCCCTCCGGGCCGGCCGTGGCCAGCAGCAGGAACGGCGAGGCCTCGATCCACCGCTGCTGCAACGGCGTGATCACGGCCGTCTCCTTGAGCCTGCCGCCCTCGGGGAACGACCCGTAGATCGCCTCCAGCGCCTTGATGTCGCGCACCACGTCGTCCATCCGGTCACGCTACCCGGCCACTTGCCACATCGGGACCTGCGAGTGTGGCTCAGAACACCTCTGCGACATACGCTGGCAAGGACAGCGGGTGGCAGCGAGGAGGCTGCACGCCCGTCGGAGGTGGCCATGAAGCTGACCGAGAGGCTCCTCCTGCAGCGCGCCGAGTTCGTCCTGTGGAGGGCCTCGCGCCGAGCCCGCCGCCAGTTGCGCCACGACCTGGCCCAGCACACGTCGTGGGCTGACTGCGCGGACCTGCTCGCCGCCTTCGACCGTTACCCGGACGCCTCCACCCAGCAGATGCGCGACGTCGTCTCCCGCCGGGCCCAGCGCGACGGGCGCCCTCGTGGCGTTCCCCGCCCCGTCCCCCGCTGACCCCCAGCCGACCCGACCCCGACTCCGACCCCGACTCCGACCCCGAACTGCCAACCCGGTCATACTCCGCGGGTGGACATCCGCAACGCCCCGCAGGGGCCTGATCATGTACCCCGGCGGAGCATGAGCAGGTTCTTGGGGGTGGTTCCGGCGGGGGCGGTGGCCTTGCGGCTGCGCGGGCTCAGCTTCGACGCCGCCCGCCCGGCGGTGATGGCGATCCTGAACCGGACGCCGGACTCCTTCTTCGCCGGCAACCGGCACGACGACCTCGACTCGGCGAGGAGGGCCCTGGACGCAGCAGTGGCCGAGGGGGCGGACATCGTCGACGTGGGCGGGGTGCGGGCCGGCCAGGAGGGCCCACCGGTCGGCGCCCAGGAGGAGATCGACCGGGTGCTGCCCTTCCTGCTGCACGCCCGCACCACCTACCCCGCGCTCGTGCTGAGCCTGGACACCTGGCGCTCCGAGGTCGCCCTGGCCGCGGAGGAGGCGGGCCTCGACCTGGTCAACGACACCTGGGCCGGCCACGACCCCGCGCTGACCCCGGTCGCCGCGCGGATCGGGGCCGGGATCGTCTGCTCGCACACCGGCGGCCTGCCTCCACGCACCGACCCGGTCGACGTCACGTATCCGCCCGAGCCGCTCGGCGTCGTCCAGGATGTGCTGACCACCCTGGCGGACGGCGCGGCGCGCGCCGTGGCGGCCGGCATCCCCGCCTCGCGGGTGCTGGTCGACCCCACCCTCGACTTCGGCAAGACCACCGCCCACTCGCTCACCGTGCTGCGCCGGACCGAGGCCGTCGTGAGCCTCGGATTCCCTGTGCTGCAAGCGATCTCACGCAAGGACTTCGTCGGGGAGAGCCTCGGGCTGCCGGCCGACGACCGGCTCGAGGGCAGTCTCGCAGCGACCGCTGTGGCCGCTTGGTTGGGCGCGACGGTGTTCCGCACCCACGACGTGCGCGCCACCCGGCGGGTGCTGGACATGGTGGCGGTGCTGCGCGGCGACCGCGCCCCTGCCCGGGCCGAACGCGGGCTTCCGACAGGCGGGACCGGCGTCCCACATGATGGACGCGCCGTTGACCCACCCCCCTCGGCTACGTAAAGTCACTGCACGCCCATCCAGAGCGGCCGAGAGACCTGGCTCGTCGACGCCGCAGCAACCACCCGATGACGGGACGGTGCTACCGCCAGGAACGATGGAGGACTCCATGCACCCGCCGCTCGAGAGCCGACCGACGCCGACCGTCCTGGTCCGGCGCCACCACGTCGACCTGCTGCGCACCGCCAGCGCCACCTGTCAGGGCTGAGCGCACCACCTCGTCCTGCTCCCCCCGGCTAGTCGCGCCGCACCGGCGCAGAGTGGACGTCCCACGTGAGCACGCCCGTGACCACCCGAAGCAGTTCCCGCCCCTCCCGACCCGAGGGCCAGTGGGCCCTCGGCTTCACCGAGCCCCTGAACGCCAACGAGGCGTTCAAGGCCGAGGACAACGGACTCAACGTCCGGCAACGGGTCGAGGAGATCTACTCCCGACAGGGCTTCTCCTCGATCGACCCCAGCGACCTGCGCGGCCGGCTGCGCTGGTGGGGCTGTACACCCAGCGCCGCCCCGGCATCGACGGCGGCCGCACCGCCACCCTGGAACCGCACGAGCTGGATGACGAGTACTTCATGCTCCGGGTGCGGATCGACGGCGGCGCGGTGACCGTGGCCCAGGTGCGGGCGCTGGCCGAGATCTCCACCCGCTACGCCCGAGGCACCGCCGACCTGACCGACCGGCAGAACGTGCAGTTCCACTGGATCCGGATCGAGGACGTGCCCGCCATCTGGGCGGCCCTGGACGCGGTCGGCCTGCAGACCACCGAGGCCTGCGGCGACACGCCTCGGGTGATCCTCGGCTCGCCCCTGGCCGGGGTCGCCGAGGACGAGATCATCGACGGCACACCGGCCATCGCGGAGATCACCCGCCGTTTCATCGGCGACCCGGAGCTGTCCAACCTGCCGCGCAAGTTCAAGACCGCCGTCTCCGGCAGCCCGCACCAGGACGTCACGCACGAGATCCAGGACGTGGCCTTCGTCGGCGTCGTGCACCCCGAGCACGGCCCCGGCTTCGACGTCTGGGTCGGCGGTGGCCTGTCCACCGCGCCGATGCTGGCCCAGCGGCTGGGCGCCTGGGTGCCGCTGGAGGAGGTTGCCGACGTCTGGCACGGCGTGATCCAGGTCTTCCGGGACTACGGGTACCGCCGGCTGCGCAACCGCGCCCGGCTGAAGTACCTGGTGGCCGACTGGGGTGCGGAGAGGTTCCGCGAGGTGCTCGAGCGCGACTACCTGGGCCGGCCGCTGCTCGACGGGCCGCCCCCGCCGCCACCCCCGCGCGGACGACGCGACCACGTCGGCGTGCACTCCCAGGGCCGGGGCCGGTTCGCCGTCGGCCTCGCTCCCGCTGTCGGGCGGCTCAACGGAGCCACCCTGGCCACCCTGGCGGACGCCGTGGAGGCGGCCGGGTCGGACCGGGTGCGATTCACCGTCGAGCAGAAGCTGGTGGTGCTGGACGTGCCCGCACCGGCCGTCGCCGACCTGGTCGACACGCTGGACGCCGTCGGCCTGCAGGCGCGCACGTCCACCTTCCGGCGGGGCACCATGGCGTGCACCGGGATCGAGTACTGCAAGCTGGCCATCGTCGAGACCAAGGCCACCGCGATCGCGCTGATCGCGGAGCTGGAGCGTCGTTTCGACGACGTGCCGGAGCTGTTCGCACCGGATGCACCGGCCGTGTCCATCAACATCAACGGCTGCCCGAACGCTTGCGCCAGAACGCAACTGGCCGACATCGGCCTGAAGGGGATCCAGGTGCCGAACCCGGCCGATCCCGCCGGGCCGACGGTGGAGGGTTTTCAGATCCACCTCGGCGGCGGGCTCGGGCTGAGCGCCGGCTCGGGGTTCGGGCGCAAGCTGCGGGGCCTGAAGACCACCAGCGCCGACCTGCCCGACTATGTCGAGCGGGTGGTCCGGCGCTGGCTCGAGCAGCGCCAGGGCGGCGAGCCGTTCGCCGACTGGGTGGTCCGCGCCGATGAGGCCGACCTGTCATGACCGAGGCCACGAACTCGCGGGCCCCGGTGAACGTCTGCCCCTACTGCGGTGAGGAGGACCTGCGCCCGCAGGAGTCCGGCGGCTGGCACTGCCGGTCCTGCCTGCGGCTGTTCTCGGTCACCTTCCACGGCCTGCAGCGCATCCCGGCGCAGGCCGGCGAGGTGTCCCCGTGAACCCGCAGGACGTCGAGGCCGCCCTCGCCGAGGACCCGGTGGCCTTCGCCAAGCAGGCCGACCAGCTGCTCGAGGGAGCCGATCCGCTGACCGTGCTGGCCTGGGCCGGGCGGGTGTTCGGCCGCGGCCTGGCGGTGACCGCCGCGATGGGCGACACCGTGCTCGCGCACCTGGCCTCGCGCGCCGTCCCCGGGGTGCACGTGCTCTTCGTCGACACCGGCTACCACTTCGGGGAGACCCTGGGCACCGCGGACGCCGTCCAGGCCGCCTACCCGGTACGCCTGATCACGGTGCGGCCCGGCGAGACCGTGGTGGCGCACGAGAAGGCCCGCGGCCGCCTGCACGCGAGCGACCCCGACGCGTGCTGCGCGCTGCGCAAGGTCGCTCCGCTGGACGGCGCGCTGCGCGGCTACCGGGCCTGGGCGACCGGACTGCGGCGCACGGATTCGCCGGCGCGGTCGATGACCCCCACCGTGCAGTGGGACGCCCGGCGCAACCTGCTCAAACTGGCCCCGATCGCCGCCTGGACCGAGGACGACCTCGACCGCTACCTGGCCGACTTCCCCGACCTGATCGGCAACCCGCTGCTCCAGATGGGTTACCCCTCGATCGGCTGCTGGCCGTGCACCCAGCCGGTGGCAGAGGGCGAGGACGCCCGCGCCGGGCGATGGGCCGGCCGGGCCAAGACCGAGTGCGGCATCCACTACCAGATCTGAACCAATCCCCGGGGCCGCCTCGGGACGCCGCCGCCCACGCCGCCACGCCACTCACGCCGCACGATGGAGATCACGATGCGTGGAAACGGCTGGGATGGCAGCCGGATGTCTTCATCGTGATCTCCATCGTCGGGATGGGTGGAGTTGCCATCCGCGCCGCAGCGACGGGTACCGTCGGATACCGTCGCAGCTGTCCGGGGGACGCGGTGTCGCCACCTCCGACGAGGAGACGAGGAATGCCCGAGTCCGCCCCTTCATCGCCCGGCCCCTCCGACGGCGAGTCGATCGAGATCGACCTGCGCGACGAGGATCTCGTCGACATGCCGACAGCGCCGATGCCCACGATCGAGATCGAGGCCGCGCTCCCCCCGGCCCGGCGGAGCCCCCCGAGCCGACCCGCACCCGATCCGCCCAGCGCCGCTGACCTGATCGCCGGCCTGGTCCGGGACACGCGAGGTGATCCCCGCACCGCCCCCGCCGGCCGCGCCCCAGCCCGCCGCACCCCCGGCCCCCGACCCCGCGAGCCCGCCACACCGCGCACGGGTCCGCCGCCCCGCCCCCCACCGCCGCAGTACCCTCCCGCGCCGCAGTATCCGCCGGCGCCGGCCGTGGAGGTCCAGGCGAAGCCCTACCCCGAGCCGGGAGCCGAGCGCAGTCCGCTGATCCTGATCGGGGCCGGGGTCGGGCTCGGCCTGCTGCTGCTGGTGCTGGGCCTCCTCGCGATGAACCTGCGCGGCGGCGAGGACGACCCGCAGACCGCCCAGGCCCCCACCGGCACCCCGAGCGCGGTGTCGGCGGGCACGATCTCGGCCAGCGCCTCCAGCACCCAGGACCCTGAGGGAGGCATCACCTACAGCGCCGAGAACACCATCGACGGTCGTCCGGAGACGGCGTGGAACAGCGACGGGCGGGCCGACGGCAAGGGCCCGGGCATGGTCCTGACCTACCGGTTCGCCGACCCGGTCGACCTGACCACCGTGACCGTCCTCAACGGCTACCAGAAGACCACCCTGACCGCCGGGAAGCCGGCAGTCGACCTGTTCACCCAGAACGGACGGGTGCACACCGTGCGGGTGACCACGGACACCGGGAGTTGGACCTGGGACCTGGCCGACGACAAGGCGCCGCAGACCCTGACCAAGGCCTTCGGGCGGACCTCCAGCGTGCGCCTCGAGGTGATCTCGGTCTACCCCGGCACCAAGTACCTCGATCTGGCCGTCTCCGAGGTGTCCTTCGGCGCGATCGGCTGACCCATCGCGCTGCGCGCTGTCAGGAGTCGCGGACCACGACGACCAGCCCGGCCAGCACCAGGATCGCCCCCGGCAGCACGGCGATCGGGGGCACCTGACCCAACCAGGCCCAGGCCACCAACGCCGCCCCCGGCACCTCCAGCAGGATGGCCAGCGACACCGGCGTGGCGCCCAGCGTGGGCAGCGCCTGGTTGAAGCAGGTGTGCCCGAGCAGCTGCGCCGCCACCGTGAGCGCCACCAGCCACCCCCAGACGGACGGCGGGTACCCGGTCAACGGCAGCCCGGCGGCGACGCACACCAGCCCGAGCAGCAGGGCGCACACGGTGTACGCGAGCAGCGTGTAGACGGGCGTGGACGCCGTCCGCCGCACGTGTTCGCCGACCACTGTGTACCCGGCGCCGGCGATCCCACCGCCGAGGGCGAGCAGGTCGCCCAGCAGTGCCCGGCCGGAGCCGGTCGCATCGACCCCGGTGATCACCAGGATGCCGGCCAGCGCCAGACTCACCCCCGCCAACACCCCCCGGCCCGGCCGGCGACCGGCCAGTCCGTGCAGCACCACGGTCCACAACGGGGCGGTCGCCACCAACGCCGTGGACACCGTGACACTGGTCATCCGCAGGCTCGGGATCCACAGCCCGAAGTGGACGGCGAGCAGCGCGCCGGCGAACACGCCGGCCCGCCAGGTGGCCCCGTCCAGGGCGCGCCACTCCGCGGGCCGCGACAGGGCAAGCGGGGCCGTCGCCGCCGAGCCGAAGGCGTTGCGCCAGAAGGCGACCACCAGCGTCGGAGCAGCGATCGCGGTGACCATCGGCCCGGACAGGCTGACGCCGGCGACCCCGATCCCGACCAGGAACCAGGCCCGGCGCGCTGACGTCACCCCCGCACTGTGGCACGCTGCACGGGTGAGCCGGGTGGAGACCCTCGTCAGCTTCTTCGGTGACCGCCGCCCCGATCCGGGGCCGGCCGTCCCGGCGCGGCCCGATGTCACCCCGCAGCAGCAGGCCCTGATCGCCGAGGCCTGCTCCAAGAGCGGGGTGGTCTGGGTGCGTCCGCTCGAGGACGCGCGCAAGCACCTGGCCTGGCAGGTCTGGCACGCCGACGCCGTCCACCTGGTCTACGGGGTGGGCGAGCAGATGCTGCCGATGCTCTCCGGGCACGCCGAGGTCACCGTGCCCAGCAAGGAGGACCGCTCGGCCCTGGTGGTGTTCCTGGCTGCGGCCCAGGTGCTGGCACCGCACTCCCCGCCGTGGGACGTTGCGGTGACGGCGCTGAGCGCGGCCCGGCTGAACGCACAGGAGCCGGAGGGCCAGCGCGAGCGGTGGGCGTCCGGCTGCCTGGTCAGCCGGTTGGAGCCCGTGCACGTGCTGGCGATCGGCGCCGGGCAGCGCGGCGCGGCCGACCAGGCCGAGCCCCCGGCCGGCAACCCCGGCACCACCACCGTGCGCCTTCCGTGGCATCTGGGCGGGCGCCGCCGCCGCACCCCCTGAGCCGCCCATGGCCAGACGTGACGCCGTCCTCGCGGGTGTTCGTCGCCCGGTTGGCGGGCCTGGCGGTCTTCGACCCGCTCGGGGACCAGGTCGGCCGGATCCGCGACGTGGTGGTGGTGTTCGGCGCCAGCGGGAAGCACCCGCGCGCGGTCGGGCTCGTGGTCGAGGTGCCAGGACGGCGTCGGGTGTTCCTGCCGATGACCCGGGTGACCAGCATGGACGCCGGGCAGGTGATCACCACCGGGCTGGTCAACCTGCGCCGGTTCGAGCAGCGGGCGACCGAGACGCTGGTGATCGCCGAGATGCTCGACCGGGTGGTGCAGCTGCGCGACGGCGAGGCCGAGGTGACCATCGAGGACGTCGCGATCGCCCCCACCCGCACCCGCCAGTGGCGGATCGGCAAGGTCTTCGTGCGGGCCGGACGGCCGTCCACGTTGAGGCGGTTGCGCCGCCGCGGCGAGACCCGGCTGGTCGACGTCGAGGACCTGGTCGACCTCGGCCCGGCCGAACGCGCCCATCAGGGCGCCGTCTCGCTGCTGGCCACCCTGGAGGACCTCAAGCCGGCCGACCTGGCCGACGTGGTGCACGAGCTGCCGCCCCGGCGCCGGGTGGAGGTGGCCGCCGCGCTGGACATCGAGCGGCTGGCCGACCTGCTCGAACAGCTGCCCGAGGACGACCAGGTCGAGATCGTCAGCTCCCTGGGCGACGACCGTGCGGTCGAGGTGCTCGAGGCGATGCAGCCGGACGACGCCGCCGACCTGCTCGCGGAGCTCTCCGACGACCTGGCCGAGAAGCTGCTCGCGCTGATGGACCCCGGCGAGGCGGAGGGCATGCGCCGTCTGCTCGCCTACGACGAGAACACGGCCGGCGGGATGATGACCACCGAACCGGTGATCCTGCCGCCGGACGCCTCGGTCGCCGAGGCGCTGGCCCACGTTCGCCGGGCCGAGCTCTCCCCCGCGCTGGCGATCGCCGTGTTCGTCTGCCGCCCGCCGTTGGAGACCCCGACCGGGCGCTACCTGGGTCTGGCCCACCTGCAGCGGATGCTGCGCGAACCCCCGCACACCGCGGTCGGGACGATCCTGGACAAGGACGTCGAACCGCTCGACCCCTCCGACCCGCTCGAGGCGATCACCCGGCACCTGGCCACCTACGACCTGGTCGCCGCCCCGGTGATCGACGACACGGGCAGCCTGCTCGGGGTGGTCAGCGTGGACGACGTGCTCGATCACCTGCTGCCCGAGGACTGGCGCGATCACGATGACTGAGCCCACGAGCGGACGCCGGCGCACCGGCCTCGACGTGCCGATGGAGAGCCGCCGCGCCCTGCCCACCCCCCAGGTGGACCCGGAGGTGTTCGGTCGATGGTCGGAGCGATTCGCCCGGTTCATGGGCACCGCCCGGTTCATCGTGGCGCATGACGGTGTTCGTGGCGGCCTGGTTGATCTGGAACACCTGGGGCCCCGAGCAGTGGCAGTTCGACCCGCGCACGCTGAACTACACCCTGCTCACCCTGATCCTCAGCCTGCAGGCCTCCTACGCGGCGCCGCTGATCCTGCTCGCCCAGAACCGGCAGGCCGACCGGGACCGGGTCTCCTTCGAGCAGGACCGCCAGCGCGCCGAGCGGGCGCTGGCCGACACCGAGTACCTGGCCCGGGAGGTCGCCGCGCTGCGGATCGCCCTGCGTGACGTGGCCACCCGCGACTTCGTCCGCTCCGAGCTGCGCGACCTGCTGGCCGAGATGACCGAGCTCAGCCGCCGGGACGAGCCCTTGGACGGGGCCGGTCCAGCGAAGACCACCCGTCCGGGTCAACCCGGGGCCTAGGGCTGCCGAGAGATCAGGGGTGACCCCCGACCAGACTCCCCTGTCCGGCCTGGCCGGCCGGCGACGGCTCGGCGACGTGCTGGTGGACTCCGGTCTGCTCACCCCCGAACAGCTCGACCTCGCCCTGGAGAGTCAGCGATCGGCAAGCGGTGAGCGGCGGCGCCTCGGACAGGTCGTCGCCGACCTCGGCCTGGCCTCCGAGAGGGACGTCGCCGAGTGCCTGGCGAACCTGCTCGGGCTGAAGATGGTCGATCTGTCCCGCACCGTGCCAGCGCCGGACGTCGTCCGCATGCTGCCGCGCCAGATCGCCGAACGTACCCGGGTCCTGGTGCTCGACCGCAACGCCACCGGTCTGGTCGTGGCCGCCGCCGACCCGACCAACGTGCTGGCCCTGGACGACGTGCGGCTGCACACCCGATCGTCCGAACTGACCGTGCTGGTGGCCACCGAGTCGCAGATCCGCGACCAGATCAACCGCGCGTGGGCGCTCGGCCAGGACAGCGCCCAGGTGGCGGCGCTGGTCGAGGAGGAGGGCGAGGATGACGCCGGCGGCGACAGTGCCGGCGCCTCCGACGACGACGGCGCACCGATCGTCAAGCTGGTCAACCAGGTGCTGGCGGACGCCGTCCGGATGCGGGCCTCGGACATCCACATCGAGGTGCAGCGGGACTCCCTGCGAGTGCGCTACCGGGTGGACGGCCTGCTGCGCGACATGATGAACGCGCCGAAGCGGATCGCCACCTCCGTGATCAGCCGCATCAAGATCATTTCTGGTCTGGACATCGCCGAGCGCCGGGTGCCGCAGGACGGCCGTACCCGATTCGTGGTGGAGGGCAACGCGATCGACGCCCGCATCTCCACGCTGCCCAGCCTGCACGGGGAGAAGGTCGTGATCCGCCTGCTCTCCCGGGGCGAGGCGATCCCCAAGCTGTCGGGGCTTGGGGTTCGAGGCCAAGCAGCTGCAGCGGTTCCAGGCCTCGCTGGCGGTGCCGCAGGGGCTGGTGCTGATCACCGGGCCGACCGGCTCGGGCAAGACCAACACGCTGTACTCGGCGATCGCCGAGATCCGCTCGCCGGAGAAGAACATCGTGACCCTGGAGGACCCGATCGAGGTCCAGCTGCCGGGGATCACCCAGGTCGGGGTGAACGTGAAGGCCGGCATGACCTTCGCCGCGGGCCTGCGATCCATCCTGCGCCAGGACCCGGACATCATCCTGGTCGGTGAGGTCCGCGACCACGAGACGGCCGAGCTGGCGATCAAGGCCGCGATGACCGGCCATTTGGTTCTGACCACTTTGCATACGAATTCGGCGGTTGCGGCCCTGACCCGGCTGGTCGACATGGGCGTCGAGCCGTTCATGGTCGCCTCCTCGCTGACCTGTGCCATCGCCCAGCGCCTGGTGCGCAAGCCGTGCGAGTCCTGCCTGGAGCCCTACACCCCCGACGAGCTGACCCTGGCGATGCTCGGCCTGACCCGTGCCGACCTGGCCGGGTCGCGGCCGATGCGCGGCTCCGGGTGCCCCGAGTGCGGCGACACCGGTTACCGGGGCCGGACGGCGGTCTACGAGGTGCTCGAGGTGGACGCCGCCATGCGCCAGGTGCTGCTCACCGACGCGAGCGAGCAGGCGATCGCCGCCCAGGCCCGCTCGGCCGGCATGGCGACGCTGCGCGCGGCGGCGCTGGACAAGGCGATGAAGGGTCAGACCACCTTCGAGGAGGCGGTCCGGGTGACCCACTCCGACCACTCCGGCGGGTCGGCCTGCCCGGCCTGCGAGCGCCCCGTGGAGACCGGCATGGTGGTCTGCCCCTGGTGCGCGGTGCACCTGGACCGGGGACACTGCCGCAACTGCGCCAAGCAACTCGACCCGGACTGGAAGATCTGCCCCTGGTGCCGCACCCTCGCCCAGGACTCCGCCGCCTCCCCTCGTCCGCCTGTCCGTCAGCAGTCCGCCCCCCAGCAGCAGCCCGCCAACCAGCAACCCGTACCGGGGCGCGCCGCGGCCCCGGCGGCCGCACAGCAGCCCGCTCAGCAACCGTCGGCGCAGCGGGCACCCCAGGCGCAACCGGCATCCCGGCCCGCTGCCGCGCCCGGTCAGCACGCTGCTCCTGCCCAACGCCCCCAGCAGGCGGGACAGCAGCCGGCCCAGCAGGCCACGCAGCCGGCCCAGCGCCCACCCGCACAACGGCCCGCGGCAGCGCCTGCGCCCACCTCTGCGCGGGATCCCGGCTCCGCGACGCCACCGACGACGGCGTCCCCACCGACCCCCCGCACCTCCCCCGAAGCCGCCCCCCGCCGCCCCGCCGGACCCGCGTGATCGCGCCCAGATCGCACTTCTCCCCCACCAACTGAGGGAGGACCGCGATCTCGCGGCGATCACCACGCTCGAGCCGGGCGGCGCCCGGGGCGTCGTCAGGGCCCGGCGGCGCTTACGATCGGGACATGTCCACTGTCTCCCTCGATGCCGTCAACGCCGCGCTGGCCACTGTCAACGACCCCGAGATCCACAAGCCGATCACCGAACTGGAGATGGTCCGCTCGGTCGTGATCGACGGCGGCACCGTCACCGTCGACGTCCTGCTCACCGTGCCGGGCTGCCCGATGAAGGACCGGATCATCCGTGACGTCACCGCCGCCGTCGGCGCGGTGCCGGGCGTGGACGACGTCCGCGTGCAGCTCGGGGTGATGACCGATGAGCAGCGCCAGGCACTGAAGACCCGGCTGCGCGGCGGCGCGGAGAACGGCCGCGACATCGTGTTCAACCGCCCCGGCTCGACCACCCGCATCTACGCGGTGGCCTCGGGCAAGGGCGGCGTCGGCAAGTCGACCGTCACCGTCAACCTGGCCGCGGCCCTGGCCGCCGAGGGCCTCTCGGTGGGCGTGCTCGACGCCGACGTCTACGGCTTCTCCGTGCCCAGGATGCTCGGCGTGCAGGACCAGCCGACCAAGGTCGACGACATGATCATGCCGCCGACGTCGCACGGCGTGAAAGTGATCTCCATCGGCATGTTCGTGCCCGGCAACCAGCCGGTGATCTGGCGCGGGCCGATGCTGCACCGGGCGCTGGAGCAGTTCCTCGCCGACGTCTACTGGGGCGAGCTCGACGTGCTGCTGCTCGACCTGCCCCCGGGTACCGGCGACGTCGCCATCTCCACCGCACAGCTGCTGCCCTCGGCCGAGCTGATCGTGGTGACCACCCCGCAGACCGCCGCCGCCGAGGTGGCCGAGCGGGCCGGAGCCATCGCTCTGCAGACCAAGCAGCAGATCGTCGGCGTGGTCGAGAACATGTCCTGGCTGGAACTGCCGGACGGCACCCGGATGGACGTGTTCGGCTCCGGCGGCGGACAGGTGGTCGCCGATTCCCTGAGCACCTCGGTCGGGGCCCCGGTGCCGTTGCTGGGTCAGGTGCCCATCGACGTCGCCCTGCGCACCGGCGGGGACGACGGCGTCCCGGTGGTGATCTCCGCCCCGGCCTCGCCCGCCGCTGAGGCGCTGCGCACGGTGGCACGCACCCTCTCCGCCCGCGGGCGCACCCTGGTCGGGCGTTCTCTGGGCCTGAGCCCCGCCGGCCGCTGATCGACCCGACGGGTCAGGTGGCGTCCGGGTCGAAGCGAGGGCCGGGCGCCGCCGGCTCCTCGGCGCCCTCGGCACTCTCAGCGACCTCGGCCGGACGCCGCTCGCCGGCAGGAGCCCTGCCCGGGCGGTCCGACGCGACCGGAGCGCTGTTCAGGCCCAGCGGGTCGTCGGGGTCGAAGGTGTCGGCCAGCGCCTCACGCACGATCCGCCGCGGGTCGTACTGACGGGGGTCGAGCTTGCGCCAGTCGACGTCGTCGAACTCCGGGCCGAGCTCGGAGCGCACCTGCTCGCTCGCACCCTGCGCCATCCGGCGCAGCTCGCGGACCAGCCGGGCCAGTTGCTGGGTGTACTGCGGCAGCCGCTCGGGGCCCAGCACGACGGCGGCCACCGCCAGGAGCACGATGAACTCGGGTGCACTGATGCCGAACACCAGCGAACCCTAGCTGCTCGGGGCGGCGGCGAGCTTGACCGTGAGGGTCAATTCCTTCCCACCGCGGCGCACGGTGAGCTTGACCACGTCACCCACGGCCCGCGAACGCACGGCCACCACCAGCTCCACCGGGGTGATCACCGGGCGCCCGTCGATGGCCACGATGATGTCTCCGGGCTCGATCCCGGCCTGATCCGCGGGGCCGCCAGGGGTCACCGGCTCCCCGGAGACGGCCTCCTCGGTGACCTTGACCCCTTCACCGGCGTAGCGCTCGTCCAGCTGGACGCCGATCACCGGGTGCTCGGCGACCCCCTTGGTGATCAGCAGCTCAGCGGTGCGCTTGGCCTGGTTGGAGGGGATGGCGAAGCCGAGGCCGATGTTGCCCGAGCTGCTCGTTCCGTTCGCCCCGGGAGAGCGGGCGATCGCCGAGTTCACCCCGATCACCTGCCCGCGGGCATCGACCAGCGGACCGCCGGAGTTGCCGGGGTTGATCGCGGCGTCGGTCTGGATCGCATTCATGTACGAGTCGTTCCCGGTGCCGTCACCCGCGCTGACCGGTCGATTCTTGGCGCTGACGATGCCCGTGGTCACCGTGCCCTGCAGCCCGAGCGGAGCCCCGATCGCAATCACCAGGTCACCGACCACGACCTGCTCGGAGTTGCCCAGCACGAGCGGGGGCCGGGAGCCGACGTCCGCCTTGAGCACGGCCAGGTCGTAGGACACGTCCTTGCCGACCAGTGTCGCCGGCTTCTGGGTGCCGTCGTCGAAGACCACCGTGATCGTGGGGTTCTCGGTCGCCGAGACGACGTGGTTGTTGGTGAGGATGTGGCCCTTGTCATCGATCACGAATCCGGAGCCGGTGCCCTCGCCGTCGGCGCCCTTGACCTCGATCTGGACGACGCTGGGCAGCACCCGGGCGGCGATCTCGGCCACGCTGCCGGCCGACCGGGTGATCGGTGGCAACGTCGCCGACGGCATGGACGCCGACGAGGGCGCCGAACCGGCCGGCAGAGCGCCCGAGGTCACCTCGCGATCTGCGTCACCCCGGTCCATCAGCCAGTAGCCGGAGATCCCGCCGAGGAGCCCGGCGACCAGCGCTGCACTGGTCGCCATCGCGAGCATCGCGCCCATTCCCCGGCGGCTCGCCGAGGTGGCCGGCTGGTCCGCCGGGAACGGGGCGGAGGAGGAGTACCCCGGCGGGGGCGGCAGCTGCGCTGGAGGGATCGGCAGCGGCGGAGGGACCGTGCCGTCCTGCGGCAGCGCAGCCGCGGCCGCATCCTGCGGCAGCGCAACGGTGGCGGCATCCTGCGGCAGGGGCAGGGTGGGGTTCTGCTCCGGCGCCGACCAGGCGGGCTGGAACAGACTCGGAGGAGGAGGCAGCACTGGCGGCTGGGTCTGGGGCAACGGCGTGGTCGTCTGGCCGTCACTGGTGCTCGCGGCGGGCGTGGCCCACCCCTCGCCCGGCTGGTGCGTCATGGCGAAGCCGCTTTCGTCGTCCGTCGGGGTTTCAGCGGCCGGGAGTGTCCTGAGGAAGCCGCCAGCCGGGCAGAAGGGTGAGGATCGGTAGCCCGCTCATAGTTACCACATGACGGGCCGCCACCAGGTTGGCGCTCGGCGTGATCGCCGTGTTCGCCGTCGGCGAGGCGAGACTCAGAGCGAACACCCCGGCGCCGAGTACACCGAACGAACCGGCCATCGCCGCAGCCAGCCGGGCACGGCCCGGGCGACGGCTCAGCCGGCCGGAGGACCGAGATCCCGGACGCATCACCGCGCCGGCCCCACCCGGGCGGCGCGATCCGGAGGGACCGGCATCCAGCGGGCGCAGGCCCGCGTCACGCGCCACATCGGAGGCGGCTGCCTCCGCCGCCACACCCGGGGCACCGCCGACGGCGAGCAGCCGCCCGAGCAGGTCGGCGGAGACGTCCGGCACCTCCAGCGCGCTCAGCCGGGCCTTGGTGAGGCGCTCCGCCTCGACCATCTCCCGGCAGACCAGGCAGCGGGCCAGGTGGGCGTGCGCCTCGTCGCTCGCCTGCGGCCCGAGCCGCCCGTCGACCAGTTCACTGATCCGCTCGGCGAGGTGGCTCACGGCTGCACCTGCCCGGTGGCGGTGAAGACGACGGGGCCGAGCGGCGTCGCCTTGGGCGTGGACGCCTCGCTCTGCGAGCGCGGGCGATCCGGACGCCGGTGAGCCAGGGCCTGACGCAGCTGCGCCCGGCCGCGGTGGATCCTCGAACGCACGGTGCCGAGCTTGATGTTCAAGGTGTCCGCGATCTCCTCGTACGAGAGGCCTTCGATGTCACACAGCACCACCGCGGCACGGAACTCCGGCGGCAGGGTGTCGAGCGCCGCCTGGACGTCGTGGTCGAGGTTGTTGAACTCCCACATCCGCTCCGGGCCGACATCGGTGCCGGGCATCCGGTCGCCGGCGTCCTCGGGCAGGGCGTCGAACCGGATCCGCGCCTTGCGGCGGACCTGGTCCAGGAACAGGTTCGTGGTGATCCGGTGCAGCCAGCCCTCGAAGGTGCCCGGCGTGTACGAGGACAGCGACCGGAAGACCCGGACGAAGACCTCCTGGGTGAGGTCCTCCGCGTCGTGCCGGTTGCCGGTCAGCCGGTAGGCGAGGCGGAACACCCGGGCCGAGTGCTGGGTGACCACCTCTTCCCAGGTGGGCGGGGTCCAGGCCGGAGCCGCGTCGGCAGGGGCGGACACCTCGAGCGGTGCCGCCTCGTTACCGGCGTCGTGCGTCACGGTCTTCCTCTCCCGGTGTGCCCGCGGCGCAGACCACGCTCGCGCCCCCGTCAGCTGCAGCGGCATCGCATAGCCCGACACCGACTCCTCCTATCCTCGCCCACGTGACACCGTCCTGCCCAGCCAACGGGGCGGACACCACGTCGGTTCCCGGCACGGCACGACCCACGGTGGGCCGCGGGCGAACTAGTCTGATCCCCACCACCTACCGGTGAACGCCCCGCCGGAGGTCACAGCCGAAGGAGACCGCCATCAGCGCCCCCAGCCCAGCCACCTGGGCCTACACCGAGAACTTCGTGCCCGAGGACGACGTGGTCGACCGGGCCCGGGCTCGTGCGCGCGAGCTCGGTTGCGAAGCGGTGACCCCGGGTGCCGGCGCTGTCCTCGGGCTGCTGGCCACCGCCCTGCAGGCGCGGGCGGTGGTCGAGGTGGGCACCGGCGCCGGCGTCTCGGGCATCTACCTGCTGCGGGGTATGCCGGCGGACGGCGTGCTGACCACCATCGACGTCGAGGTGGAGAACCAGCGCGCCGCGCGGGAGGCCTTCGCCGAGGTGGGTGCCCGGGCGAACCGGGCGCGGGTGATCTCCGGTCGGGCCGCGGACGTGCTGCCCCGGCTCGCGGACGGCGCGTACGACCTGGTGCTGATCGACGCCGAGCCGCAGCAGTGCGAGGCCTACGTCGAGCAGGGGCTGCGGCTGCTGCGCCCGGGCGGGGTGCTCGCGGTGAACTCTGCGCTGTGGCACGGCCGGGTGGCCGACCCGGCGCAGCGCGACGCGGCCACCACGTCGATGCGCGAGGCCGCCAAACGGCTGCGGGACGACGACCGCATGGTGGCGGCGCTGCTGCCGGTGGGTGGCGGGCTGCTGGTCGCTGCGATGCCGGCGAACGGTTCGGGGGTCACGGGGGTTGTGAGGTGAGAACCCACTGACACCCTGGTCCCCGGACTCTCCCGAGCCCGAGCCGTACACCACCCAGCCGCTGCCCGTGCAGGCCGGGTCCCCGAGGCCGCCGCGGCGATTGCTGCGCGGCGCCGAGCAGCTCGCCCACCTGGTGGGCGCCCGGCTGCTGGTCGGGATCACCTTCCGCGACCCGGCCGGCACCGTGGTGCGGGCCGAGCAGTTCTGCGGCCGGGTGATCGAGGTCGGCGACGGCGTGGTGGTGGTCGAGCGCGGCGACGACCAGGCCGTGCTGCCTGCCGACGCCGGCGCCTACGAGACCGCCCAGCCGGGCCGGTACGTGCTGCAGAGCTCGGGCCAGACCGTCGTGGACCCCGACTACCTCACGGTCTGGGACGTCCAGGTTCCGAGCTGATCACCTTCCGAGCTGATCAGGCCCCGGGACCGGGCCCTGCGCCGAAGCCGGACCCGCCCTCGGCCACGGCGACCACCTCGAACGGGGTGATGAACAACGGTGGGGCCCCGATCATCGCGCTCACCGGAGCGGTCGGCGCGGCCTCGGCGAACGAGGCGGCGAACCCGTCCCGGGCGGCGGACGAACCGAACACGTAGGTGCCCTCGAACCACTCCCCCGGCACCATCCGCCACGTCTTGAACCGCAGACCCGCCAGCCCGGTGAACCGGGCCAGTGACGGCCCGACGACGTAGTCCCGCAACTCCTGGGTGATCGTCTCCGGAGCAGACTCCAACGACCAGCGCACCGACAACCCGTACATCGACATGGGCCTCAGCGTAGGGACTCCAGCCAGCGCAGCAGCACCCGGGCTCCGTACCCGGTCGCTCCCTTGGACACCTCGTGCTCGGCCGAGTCCGCCCGGGCCGGGCCGGCGATGTCCAGGTGGGCCCAGCGTCGTCCGCCGGCGAAGGTGCGCAGGAACAGGGCCGCCGTGATCGCCCCGCCGCCGATGGCGGCGTCCAGCGGCACGTGCCGCAGATCGGCGACCGTCGACCGCAGCGCCGGGGTGTAGTCCTCGATCAGCGGCATCCGCCAGATCCGCTCGCCGCTGGCGGTCGAGGCCACGGTCAGGGCCCGGGCAAGGGCGTCGTCGGCGGTGAACAGCGCCGCGTGCCGCTTGCCCAGGCCGAGCGTGGCGGCACCGGTCAGGGTGGCGACGTCGATCAGCACGTCGGGGTCCAGCCGCGCGTCGGCGTAGGCGAGGGCGTCCGCGAGCACGATCCGGCCCTCGGCGTCGGTGTTGGCGATCTCCACGGTGCGCCCGCCGTAGATCCGCACCACGTCGCTCGGCCGGTAGGCATCGGCGCCGATCGTGTTCTCGGCCAGCGGCAGCAGCCCGGTGACCGGACGGCGCACCCCCGCGGCGCGACAGGCGGCGAGCACGCTCAGCACGGCCGCCGCGCCGGACATGTCGGTCTTCATCGGCACCATCGAGGCACGGGGCTTGAGCGAGATGCCCCCGGTGTCGAAGGTGATCCCCTTGCCCACCAGTACCACCCGCCCACCGGCCGTGCGCGCCGGGCCGGGCGGGCGGTAGTCGAGCCGGACCAGCGCCGGCGGCGAGGCCGACGCACCGCCCACCGCGAGCAGGCCGCCGAACCCCTCGACGGCCAGCTGTGCGGCGTCCCAGACCTGTACCTGCAGCCCGCTCACCGCGGCCGCCTCCCGGGCCGCCTCGACCATCCAGCCGGGGGTCTTCACCGACGACGGCGTGGCAGCCAGGTCGCGGGCGGCGATCGTGGCCCGCGCGTGCGCCGCGCCCGCCTCCAGCGCCCCCGCCGGCAGCCGACCGAGCAGCGTGATCCGCTCCACCGGTGCCGCGTCGTCCCGGCGCCTGGTCCCGGTGGCAGGTGGGGTGTACCCGCCGAGCAACAGCCCCTCGGCCAGGGCCCGCACGACCTCCACCGGCCGGCGGTCTCCCAGCGAGGTGGCCACGGCGGCCCGGCCCCGGGCGGCCCTGGCCACGGAGGCCCCGGCCCGGCGCAGGTCCTGCGGGCGACCGGCACCGACGCCGGCCAACAGCCATCGGGCGGGAAGGCCCGACCGGCCGGACGGCGCGAGAACGGGGACCCGGGTCACGTCCCCGGCCCGGTCGGACACCTTCTCGGCCGCCAGATAGGCCTCCAGGTCGACCCCGAAGAGCGCGGCGAGCCGGGCCGACGTGGAATCACCGATCGCGCTGGCCACCACCTCGGCCGCCGTGCCGTCCAGGAGATCGTCGAGGGTGCCCGGTGCCAGCTCGCTCATCTGGCCCAACCTACGGGCCGGGGGATGCCACAGGGCCCCGGACACGATCGTCCGGGGCCCTGAGTGGGGTTGTGGTACGTCAGCCGAGTACGGCCTTGAGCGCATCGCCGAGATCGCCGGCTTCTGCGGGAGTCAGCTCGACGACCAACCGGCCTCCGCCCTGGAGAGGAACGCGCATCACGATGCCGCGGCCCTCCTTGGTCACTTCGAGCGGGCCGTCGCCGGTCCTCGGCTTCATGGCCGCCATGCGGCATCCCCTTTCTTTCGTGGTGCGCCGCCCTGGGGTGCGTTCGCACAGTCAGTGGCGGCCATTATCTCCCGTTGCCCTGGTCAAGGCGAAACGAACACCTGCGGACGTCACGCAGAGAACCCGTCTTGACGCCGGATAGTCACGATCCATCCCATCTGGGTAACCGAATTCCCGTTCAGGTGGTGGTCAGCCCCGTGACGTCGGAACAGATCCGCGTCCCCGCCCGGCCGGCGACGATCTCGTCGATGTCCGCCAGCGAGCCGATCACGGCCGCACCGCCGCTGTTGCGCGCGAAGCGGCAGGCGGCCTGGACCTTGGGCCCCATCGATCCCGCGGGCAGGTCCAGGCCGCCCAGCTCAGCGCTCGCGGGTGACCGAGACCACGCGGCGCTGCTCCGGGGTGCCCCAGTCGGTGTAGACGCCGTCGACGTCGGTGGCGATGACCAGCAGGTCGGCGTCGAGCTGCTCGGCCAGCAGGGCCGAGGCGAGGTCCTTGTCGATCACCGCCTCCACGCCGTGCAGCTGTCCCCGTGCTCGTCGTACATCGTGGGGATGCCGCCACCGCCGGCGCAGATCACGATCGTGCCCTGCTCGACGCAGGCTGCGGATCGGCCGGATCTCGAAGATCCGCTCGCGGCTTCGGGCTGGCGACCACCCGGCGGAACGTGGTCTCCGTCGGGGGCGATCGTCCAGCCCGCTCGGCCGCCAGCCGCTCCGCGGTCTCCCGGTCGTAGATCGGCCCGATCGGCTTGGTCGGGTGGGCGAACGCCGGGTCGTCGCGGTCGACCTCGATCATCGTCAGCAGGGTGGCGAGCGACTGCTCGACCGGCAGCAGGTTGCCCAGCTCCTGCTCGATGACGTAGCCGATCATCGCCTCGGTCTGGGCGCCGAGCACGTCGAGCGGGTAGGGCGCCACGTCGTGCGTAGGCCGCCGCCTGCAGCGCCAGCAGACCCACCTGCGGGCCGTTGCCGTGGGCGATGACGATCTCGTTGCCGGGCGGCGACCGCGGCGATGCGCTCGGCCGCCATCCGGATGTTGGCCCGCTGGTTGTCCGCGGTCATCGGCTGCCCGCGCTGCAGCAGCGCGTTGCCGCCCAGGGCGATCACGATCCGCATGCGGCCGCTCAGCCCAGCGCGGCCACGAGGACCGCCTTGATCGTGTGCATCCGGTTCTCGGCCTGTTCGAAGGCGATGTTCGCCGGGCTCTCGAAGACGTCCTCGGTGACCTCGATGCCGTTGGCGAGGTACGGGTACTGCGCGGCGATCTGCGCTGCCGACCTCGGTCTCGCAGTTGTGGAAGGCCGGCAGGCAGTGCATGAACTTCACCCGCGGGTTGCCGCGCGGCCGCCATCAGCGTCGGCGTTGACCTGGAACGGCAGCAGCACGTCGATCCGCTCGCCCCAGGTCTCGATCGGCTCACCCATCGACACCCAGACGTCGGTGTGGATGAAGTCGACGCCGTTCACCGCCTTCACCGGGTCGTCGGTGATCGGTGATCCGGGCGCCCGACGTCCGTCGGCGAAGCCCTCGGCACATCGCGACGTGCTCGTCGCTGGGCCACAGGTCCTGCGGCGCGCCGATCCGCACGTCCATGCCGAGCTTGGCGCCCACCAGCAGCAGCGAGTTGGCCATGTTGTTGCGGCCGTCGCCGACGAAGGCGTAGGCGATGTCGTGCAACGGTTTCGGGCAGTGCTCGGTCATCGTCAGCACGTCGGCGAGCATCTGGGTCGGGATGGAACTCGTCGGTGAGCCCGTTGAAGACCGGCACGCCGGCGTACTCGGCCAGCTCCTCGACGATCTCCTGGCCGGCGCCGCGGTACTCGATCGCGTCGTACATCCGGCCGAGCACCCGCGCGGTGTCCTTCATCGACTCCTTGTGCCCGATCTGCGACGACGTCGGGTCGATGTAGGTGACGTGCGCGCCCTCGTCGTAGGCCGCCACCTCGAAGGCGCAGCGGGTGCGGGTCGAGGTCTTCTCGAAGATCAGGGCGATGTTCTTGCCCGCCAGGCTGTGCCGCGCGGCGCCGGAGTACTTGGCCCGCTTGAGGTCGCGGGACAGGTCGAGCAGGTAGTGCAGGTCGCGCTCGGTGTGGTGGACCAGGCTGAGCAGACTGCGGTTGCGATTGTTGAACGCCATGGTTGTCTCCTTCGGTGACGCGATCAGGTCGTAGAGCGGGTCGCGCAGGATCGGGCAGGTCATGCAGCGGCCGCCGCCGCGGCCGCGGCCCAGCTCGCTGGCGTCGATGGTGATGACCTCGACGCCCGCCTTGCGCAGCGCGGTGTTGGTCAGGGTGTTGCGGTCGTAGCCGATGACGACGCCCGGCTCGAGCGCGACCACGTTGTTGCCGTCGTCCCACTGCTCGCGCTGGATGCCGTAGACGTCGCCGGCGGTGGTGACGACCCGGAAGTTCACGCCGACCGCGTCGCCGATCGTCTCGACGAGGCCCTTCGGCTCGCGCCGGACGTCCAGCCCGGACGGCGCGCTGTCGTCGGGGCGCAGGCTGATCGGCACGATGCCGTCGACGACCGGCGCGAACGCCGTCACCAGGTCGCGGTCGCAGAAGGTGAACACGGTGTCCAGGTGCATGGCCGAGCGGGTCTTCGGCAGGCTGGCGATGATCACCCGCTCGGCGGCCCCGGCGGCGAACAGGTTGCGCGCCACCTGGGTGATGGCCTGATGCGAGGACCGCTCGCCCATGCCGATCACCACGACGCCCTTGCCGATCGGCATCACGTCGCCGCCCTCGAGGGTGGCCAGCCCGTGGTCGGCGGGCGTCCGTCGGGGTCGCCGAGCCAGACGTCGTACTTCTCGTCGGCGAAGGCGGGGTGGAACTTGTAGACCGCGGTGGTCAGCAGGGTCTCCTGGCGCCGGGCCGGCCAGTACATCGGGTTCAGCGTGACGCCCGCCGAAGATCCACGACGAGTTGTCGCGCATGAACTGCGTGTTGGGCAGCGGTCGGATGACGAACCCGGCGGGGTCCAGGTTGCGCTGAACAGCGACAGGAACGCGCCGTCCACCTCCTC
This sequence comes from uncultured Actinomycetota bacterium, assembly GCA_963710915.1. GTDB lineage: Bacteria > Actinomycetota > Actinomycetes > Actinomycetales > Kineosporiaceae > JADJPO01. Next base: position 169,757 of record CAVQCD010000008.1, read on the forward strand.
GGGCACGTCCTGGTAGGCGACGCCGCCAATGAGGAACTCCGCCAACCGGTCCGGCGGCAGCTCGTCAGCCAGGCCCGGATCTCGCGGGTCAGTCCCGGCGCCGACCAGATCGTCGGTCACCTTGCGGTCCAGCACCCAGGCGCGGGCCTCGGGCATCGGCCACGACGTCGGCGAGCAGGTCCTGGAGTTCGAGCACCTCGACGCCGCGGTCGCACCATCTTGGCGACGAAGTCGAAGTGGTCGCGGCGGGCCTGCTGCACCCAGATGACGTCGTCGAACAGCAGCTCGTGGCAGTTCTCCGGGGTGAGCCGCTGGTGGGCCAGGCCGGGCGCGCAGACCATGACGCGTCGCAGCTCGGCCCGCCTCCGACCAGACGCCGAGCCGGGTCACGTCGGTCGGACCGTCTCACAGGACGTGCGCAGGTTGCCGGTGGCCAGTCAGCGACGATGCGGCCAGCCGACGGACGGTCAGCGACGACCACGACCGCGACGACGGCCCATTCCGGCGCTGGTGAACGCGCGGCAGGTCGCGCTCTCCCGGCGGGCCCAGACGAACAGCGCGGTGCCGACGAGGTAGAACAGCGCCGCGATCAGCAGGTACTGCCAGACCGCCGGCGTAGACCAGCCACACGGCGTACACCAGGGCGACGCACGCCGATGACCAGGTCGCGGGCGCGGCCGTGGCCGTACTCGTAGGTCTCGCCGCGCACGGCCAGCAGCACCTGGTAGGCCGCCGACCACAGGTAGGGCAGCAGGATCAGGGATGTCGCCAGGTAGACCAGGTTGGTGTAGGTGCTCTCGTTGAGCAGCGTCCACATCAGCATCACCTGGACGCAGCCGTTGGTCAGCCACAGCGCGTTCGCGGGAGCCCCGTGGGCGTTCTCGCGCGGCCAGCGCCTTCGGCATCACGTCGTTCGAGGGCGGGCAGGCGCAGGATCTCGACGCACAGCAGCACCCAGGCGATCAGCGCGCCGAGCAGCGAGATGACCAGGCCGATCGAGATGAAGGCCGCGCCCCAGCTGCCGACCTGCGTGCTCCAGCACGCCCGCCATCGACGGATCGGCGCAGCGCCGGCGAGCTCGGCCTGGGCCATCAGGCCGTAGGACAGCAGGTTGACCAGCAGCAGCAGGGCCAGCACGCCGACGAAGCCGAGCACGGTGGCCCGGCCGACGTCCTCGGCGGCTCGGCGGCGCGCTGGGAGTAGACCGCCGCGCCCTCGATGCCGATGAACACCCAGACGGTCACCAGCATCATGTTCTTGACCTGGTCGATCGTGTCGCCGAGCGGGGCGCCGTCGATCTGGGTGGCCTTGCCCCAGATGTCGGCGGTGAACAGGCCGGCCTTGAACCCGACGGCGGCGATGGCGATGAAGGTCAGGATCGGGACGACCTTGGCGATGGTGACCACGATGTTGACGAACGCGGCCGTCTGGACGCCGCGCAGCATCAGGGCGTGCACGATCCACAGCAGCGACCGACGCGCCGATGATCGCGGCGAACGTGTTGCGCCGCCCTCGAACGCCGGGAAGAAGTAGCCCAGCGTCGAGAACAGCAGCACCAGGTAGGCCGACGTTGCCGACCCAGGCCGACACCCAGTAGCCGAAGGCCGACGTGAAGCCGATGTAGTTGCCGAACCCGGCGCGGGCGTAGCCGTAGACGCCGCCGTCGACGTCGGGCTTGCGTGTCGGCCAGCGTCTGGAAGACGAAGGCCAGCATCAGCATGCCGACACCGGTGATCAGCCCAGCCGATGAGCGAGCGGCCCGGGCGCGGCGCTGCCCGCCATCTGGGAGGGCAGCGCGAAGATGCCGCTGCCGATCATCGAGCCGACGACGAGGGCGGTCAGGGCGGCCAGCGGCAGCTTGTCCGGGCCGGAGGTGGTGGACGGCGTGGTGTCGGGTCGGGCGACGGGTGGGTGGATCATGACGATCCTCCTGGGCGGCAACGCATTCGGGTGACAGCCCGAGCCTCGTCCTGGGTCACCGGCCGGCCGTGGGGACCTAGTTCCCCCCGAGCCGCTGTTCACTTTGTGGCGTCGCTCCGGCCGACCACCAGGTACCGGAGTGCGTGGTAGAGGCAGAGCAGGCCGTAGACCTCCTGCAGCACCCCGTCCGGCGTCTTGGACCGGATGACCAGGCGCTCGCCGTCCCGGTGGCCGGTCAGCGCCTCGAAGACGCCGTCCAGCCCGTGACGGTGCACCGACAGCCCTCTGAGCGCCTCCGCCGGAACGTCGTCGGGGTTCAGGACGGAGGTCATCAGTCGGCTCGCCGAGCCATCCGTTCCGGTGGGGGTCCCGACGATGCCGTCGAGGACCCGTACCGGCAGGGCGGTCTCCACCGCCCGGCCGGCGGAGGCCTTGGCGTGCAGCGCGCTCAGATAGGACCCGTCCTCGAACCCCTTGCCCTGCATCAGGACTGCCGACGGGTCGGCGGGCCAGAGCAGGTCGGCCCCCACCGACAGCGCGTCGGCCAGCAACCGGGGGGAGACACAGCCGCGGTCGAGGACGACCAGGTCGCCGGGCCGCAGCGCGCGGCCCAGCGTGGCGGCCAGCGCGCGGACGCCGACGAAGGTCGACCCGAGGGCGACGTCGAGCACGGTCTGGGATCCAGACTCGACCAGCCCGACGATGCGCAGCCGAGGGCTGCCCGAACCGTGGACGGCGCCTGCTCGCCCGAAGGCCGCCGCGTTGGCAGCCGTGTCGGCCAGGCCGAGGCAGTGCGTCGTGAGGGTCACGACCACTCGGCTGCCCACGGCGTCCGGCGCGACGACAGGGCCGAACGGCGTCCGCGCCGCCCGTTCGAACAGGGCCCGCAGCGGTTCGTGACCCAGGCGCCGTCGTGCCTTGGCCAGGGCCACCTTGCTGGGGAACCCGCTCTCCGCCGTCGCGCCGACCGCCCAGGCCGCGCCGGCGGAGACCGATCGCATCACCTGCTGGTAGGGCTCGTCCGGGAACAGCCCCATCGCCATCACGTCGTAGACCACCAGGCGCGCCGGCAGCAGCCGGCGACGGCCCTCACGCAGTTCGAGATCCCCGAGCACCGCGTCGACGACGTCCTCGGGGAAGGCCCGCAGCAGCAGCCCGACCGCGATCAGGTCGGGCAGGGGCACGTGAACAGGCGCCGACGGGCCTGCAGCCTCGGGCACAGCCGCAGCCTAGGCCGTCGCCGCCCGGTTCCGCCGCGCTAAGTTAACGCCGCTGCTCCGCCGCACCGAAGCCACGGACGTCGTGGTCACGGAGGGAAGCCGTTGAGGCGCCAGATCGTGACGATCCAGACCAGCTGGGTGACGAATCCGAACACCACCAGCACCCGCCGGAAGGCCGTGGACGGCGATGCCGCCGCGAGGAGGAGTCCGAGCGGGAAGAACAGCAGCAGGTATCGGGCCAGGCTGGTGGTCGGGTCGAGGACGGCGAGGAGGTAGCCGCCGTAGGCCACGCACCACACCCGCAGGTCGGCGCCGAGGAACCGGGCTGCGGGCCGGGTCAGCCACCACAGCAGCGCCAGCGGCACGGCGATGAGCATCACCCTCCCGAAGAACGGCCCCAGGTAGCGCGCCGAGGCGTCGAGCCAGGGATCGACCGGGACCAGGCCGCGCCCGTAGCGCCAGGCAGCCATGGTGTCGGTGTAGGCCGACTGGCGCCCGGTCGCCACGGCGACGGTGACCGGCCAGACCACGGCGCCGACGCCGGCCGCAGCGACCAGCAGCAGGGCGGTCGTGGGCCGGTGCCGCAGCCGGCGGACGGCGTGCACCACCACGACGACGGCGAGCGGCACGGCGATCGGCCGGGCCAGGCCGATCAGCACCAGCAACGGCATCGCCAGGGCGTACCGGCCGCGCTGCAGGCAGCAGAGGACGGCGAGCAGCAGGGCCAGCCCGAGCGCATCGCTGTAGGGGAACTGCAGGACTGCGGCGCTGGTGAAGGATCCGAGCAGGGCCACCGACCACAGAGCCGGCGACGGCCCGGCGAGCCGGTCCACCAGCATTCGCAGCAGCACTGCCGCCACCAGGGCGGACAGGACCGAGACCAGCCACCCGGCACGCGCCCAGCCCACCCCGGGGAGCGCCATCAGCCCCCGGGCCAGCATCGGGAACACCGGGTAGAACGCCCATTCGTTCTGCTGCACCTGTCCGGCAGCGTCGATCGGCAGCACGGAGGGGTAGCCGCCCTCGGCGATCTTCCGGTACCAGGCGCTGTCCCAACGGGCCACGAACGCCAGGTAGGACCAGCGGCTGGTGTGGCCCTCGTGGTCGAGCAGTGTGAACCGGGCGGCCCGATCGAGCAGCAGCGCGGTGAGCAGCTGGCAGGCCATCATGACCAGGAGTGCCTGAGCCCAGCCCGGTAACCGGGCGAGCCGGGCCGTCAGGGCCACCCATCGATGATTCGGGACCACCTCCGACGCGACGGTCGGCTGCTGGGTCTGACTCTGCAGCACGCTCACCGGCCGCCTCGGGCGTGACAGCCGGCCAGGTGGTCGTCCACCAGCCCGCAGGCCTGCATGGCGGCGTAGGCGGTGGTCGGGCCGACGAAGCTCACCCCGTGGCGCTTGAGCTCCTTGGCCAGGGCCTTCGACTCGGGGGTGCTGGCCGGCACGTCGCTCATCACGCGGGGGGCCGCGCGGCGTCCGGCCGGGGCGAAGGACCAGACCAGCGCGTCCAGCCCGCCGACGTCACGGATGGCCAGGACGGCGGCGGCGTTGGCGATCGCAGCGTCGATCTTGGCGCGGTTGCGCACGATCCCGGTGTCGGCGAGCAGCCGGGCCCGGTCGGCGTCCCTGAAGCGGGCCACCTGCTCGGGGTCGAAGCCCGCGAAGGCCTGCCGGAAGCCCTCCCGCTTGCGCAGGATGGTCAACCAGGACAGGCCCGACTGGAAGGCCTCCAGGGTGAACCGCTCGAACAGGGCCTGCTCGCCGTGCACCACCCGGCCCCACTCGGTGTCGTGGTAGCCGATGTACTCAGCGGCGCTGACCCCCCAGCCGCAGCGGGCCAGGCCGTCCTCACCGCGCACCAGGTCAGCCACGCCCGGCTTCACCCTCCACGTCGGCGACCATCGCCGCGAGCACCCGGCGCAGCCCGACGGCGCTGATCAGCGCGATCAGGGCACCGAACGGGCGGGTCAGCCGCTCCGGCGCCACCACGACGTCCTCGACCCAGCTCACCCGGCTGTGCCCGTCGTCGATCGCGGCCACCTCGAACGAGGCGGTGCCCTGCAGCAGCCGACCCACTTTGGCGACCTCGCAGAATCCGGGCCGGACGCCGTCCGGCGGCGACCAACTGGTCACCTTCATGACGTCGTCGAAGCCGAGCGGGCCCAGCGCCGTCCGCCCGACGAACCGGGCACCGACGCCCGACGGCGAGGGGGTCAGCGTGCGAACGGTGGTCAGCGGGACCCAGGCGCTGTGCCGGGGCCAGTCGACCAGCGCGGCCCACACCCGATCGACCGGCGCAGCCACGTCGACGGATCGGCTGAACCGGGGCATCGGCTCAGGCCTCCGGCGGGGCGAACGACTCGGCCTGGGCCTCGGCCTGGTCCTGGTCCCGGTCCTCGGCGCCGGTCAGTCCGCGCAGGCGGTCGATCTCCGCATCCCGCCGGGCCAGCTCCTCGGCCAGCCGGTCGAGGGTCTGGTCGACCTGGTCCATCCGGTAGCCGCGCAGCGCCGGGGCGAAGCGCAGCCGGTCCAGATCGGGCGGGGCCACCTCTCCCTCGGGCAGACCGATGTCGGGCAGCGAGGACACCGGGGCGTCCAAGCCGCCGCCGATCCAGCCCAGGGCGACCGCGACGACGAGGCCGAGAACCGCCAGGGCGAGCAGGGTGAAGACGAGCGTCACAGCAGTGATGTTCGCATGCCGCCCCGACCGCCCGAAAACGCGCCAACCGGCTCGGGTTGGGCCGGGGCCGCGATTCGGGGCGAGGTCACCGGGGGTTCTCAGGGTTTTGCCAGGTGCAGCGCCGATGCTCGCCTGACTGGACCCCACCGAGCAGGAGCAGCCATGACTCGTCCCACTCGTCCTACCCGTGCGACCCTCGTCGCCATGGCCTCGGGCGCGGCGCTGACCCTCGGGGTCGGCGGCGCCGCCGTCGCCCTGGGCAGCGGCGCCTTCGCCGACTCCACCCCCACGCCCACCGCCACGGCCACCGGCAAGACCACCGGCAAGGCCCAGGGCCAGGGGCAGAAGCAGGGCATGGGCCACCGGCATGGTGGCGGCATGGGCCGCATGATGGGCGGCGAGGTGCTGCACGGCGAGCTCGTGGTGAAGGACGGCACCGGCTCGGCCACCAAGAAGGTGCTGGTGCAGACCGGCGCGGTGACCGCGAAGTCCGCCACCTCGGTCACCGTGAAGAGCACCGACGGGTTCACCGTGACCTGGGCCGTGAGCTCGACCACCAAGGGCACCCTGACCGACGTCGCGGTCGGCGACACGGTGCACGTCACCGGCGCCCGGACGGCCGAGGGCGCCGGCACCGCCGAGGCCATCCACGAGCCCGGCGCCAAGGGTCAGCGCCCCGCCGCCTGACCCGAACCTGCTCAGCGCAGGGCGAGGGCGGCCAGGGCGGCGTTGACGACCGAACCCGCCGTCAGGTCGTGGGCGGCGTAGAGGTCTGCGACCGTGCCGGACTGGCCGAAGGAGTCCACCCCCAGACTCACCGCCGGCACGCCCAGCGCCGAGCCGAACCAGGCCATCGTGTGCGAGGAGGCGTCGTGCACGGTGACCAGCGGCGCCGATCGGTCGAACGCCGCCCGCAGCGCCCCGGGCTCGGACGGCGTGGTCGCCGTGCGGATGCCCTGGCGCAGGGTGCGCTGCCACGCCGCATACAGCCGATCCACCGAGGTCACGTCGATCACGTGCGCCAGCACGCCCTCCTCGGCGAGCTCGGCCGCGGCCTCCAGGGCCTCGGGCAGGACGGCGCCGCTGGCGGCGATCTGCACCCGAGGCACCCCCGGCGCCGCGCCGGCGTCGACCAAGCGGTAGGCCCCGGCCAGCACCTGACGGCGCAGGATCGCGTCGCCGAGCCGGGCCCGCGCGGCCTCGAACGGCGCCTGGTCCAGCGGGCGGGTGGACAGCCGCATGTAGTAGGCGCCGCCGTCCTCGACCCCGGCCGAGGCCACCGAGGCCAGGGCTGCGCAGAGCAGCCAGTCCAGGCTGGTCGCGTAGGCGGGCTCGATCAGGGTCAGCCCGGGCAGCTCCAGCCCGACCGAGGCGGTGATCGTCGACTGGTGCGCCCCGCCCTCGGGGGCCAGGGTGACCCCGGACGGCGTGCCCGCCACCACGAACCGCGCCCCGTTGTAGGTGGCGTAGACCAGCGCGTCCAGGCCGCGCAGCACGAACGGGTCGTACAGCGTGCCGACCGGAAGGAGCGGCTGGTCGGAGAGGTCCCAGGACAGGCCGAGCTGGCCGAGCAGGGAGAACAGGTTCATCTCGCTGATCCCCAGCTCGATGTGCTGCCCGGTCGGCCCCTCGCTCCACTTCACCAGCGGGTCGGCCGAGTAGCTGGGCCGCGCCGTCGGGCTGAACACCCCGGTCCGGTTGATGAACCCGGCCAGGTTGGTGGACGTCGCGACGTCCGGCGCGGTGGTCACCAGGTAGGGCGCGACGGCGGGATCGCGGGAGAGGTTGACCAGGATCCGGCCGAACGCCTCCTGGGTCGAGATCGGCTTGGCCGGGCTCAGCTCGGTACCGCTCGGGACGACGATGGGCGGGTGCCCGGCGGAGGCCGGACGGACCAGGTGCTCGGCCCGAACCCCCGCCCACTGCCCCGCGGGCGAGGTCGGGTCGAGCCGGTCCCACTCGGTCTCCGCGGTGAGCCCGAATGCCTCACGCAGCGCTGAGACCTGTTCCGGCGCAAGGAGTGCCGAGTGGTTGCGCGGGTTGCCGGCGATCGGCAGGCCCCATCCCTTGACGGTGTACGCGAACACCACGCTGGGCCGGTCGGTCACCGCGTCGCAGGCCGCGAACGCCTCCAGCAGCGCAGCCATGTCGTGCCCGCCGAGGTCGGTCACCAGCGCGACCAGCGCCTCGTCGTCCAGCCCGGCACAGATCTGGTGCACCTGCGGCGGGGCGCCGTCCAGGAAGGCGGTGCGCACCTCGGCCGGCGTCAGCCCGAACAGCGACTGGTAGCGCTCGTTCGGCATCTCGTCGATCCAGGCCTCGAGCGCCGGGCCGCCCTCCCCGGCGAAGGCCCGCGCCAGCCGCGGCCCGTACTTCACCTCGACCACGTGCCAGCCGGCCGCCGCGAACTGGGCCCGCCACTGGCCGATCCGCACCCCGGGGATCACCCGGTCCAGCGACTGCCGGTTGAAGTCGACCACCCAGGTCACGCTGCCCAGGCCCTGCGTGGCGTGGTCGGCGACCGCCTCCCAGATGTTGCCCTCGTCGAGCTCGGCGTCACCGATCAGGGCGATGAACCGGGACGGCGTCCGCGTACCGAAGTGCGCATCGACGTAGCGCCGGGTCACCGCGGCGAACAGCGGCGCGGCGGCGCCCAGACCCACGGACCCGGTGGAGAAGTCGACCGGGTCGGGATCCTTCGCCCGCGAGGGGTAGGACTGCAGCCCACCGAAGGCCCGCAACCGGGTCAGGTAGGAGCGGTCAAGCCGGCCGAGCAGGTACTGGACGGCGTGGAAGGCCGGCGAGGCGTGCGGCTTGACGCTGACCCGGTCCGCGGCGTCCAGGTGCGCGAAGTAGAGCGCGGTCAGCACGCAGACCAGGCTCGCGCTGGAGGCCTGGTGACCACCGATCTTGATGCCCTCGGTGTTCGGCCGGTCGTGGTTGGCGGTGTCGACGATCCGCGTGCTCAGCCACAGCACCCGCCGGGCGATCTCGTCGAGCACCTCGACGTCGGCCGTGTGCCCCGCAGGACGTTCAGTCATCGTCCACCCCTCGCCTCGTGCCTGCCGCCGATCCTAGGGACTGGCAGCCCTCCCATGAGCGGGCTGCCCGAGCTCGGACACTGTCGCTACACCTTCCTCGTGGCAGGTCGATAGATACTATAATCGGGCTTCTAAATGGTTTAGAACGCTAATTCTGGCATCTTAATGAGCGAGGAGAAGTGATGGCGACGACGAGAGCACCGGCTGCTGTATCCCGCGCGATGCGCACACTCGGCGATGATCTTGCGACCTGGCGCAAGTTGAGGCACCTGACCGCCGGCGAAGTCGCCGACCGCGCAGGGATCGGGGTCAACACCGTGCTCCGGGTCGAGAGCGGCAGGGGGGCGACCCTCGAGAACGTGCTGCGCATCTCCCGTGCGCTCGGCGTCCTGGAGAGCCTGACGACCGCACTGGACCCCTACTCCACTGATCTGGGCCGGGCACGCGCCGACGAGGCCCTGCCCGCACGGGTCCGGCACCGGGGAACCACATGAGCACGATCGAGGTGTACGTCGTCATCGACCGGGCCGACGTGCACGCGGGAACGCTGTTCTTCCACCGGCGCCGCGGCACCGAGTCCGCCACCTTCAGCTATGCGTCGCAGTATCTCGCCCGGCCCGACGCCTACTCCCTGGATCCCGCACTGCCGCTGACCAGCGGCGCGCTGCAGACGCCCGTCGGTCAGGCGCTGTTCGGAGCGTTCACCGACAGCTCCCCCGACCGATGGGGTCGCACCCTGCTCATCCGCCGAGAGGCACGGCTCGCCCGGGTGGAAGGTCGTACGGCGCAAGCACTCGGCGAGGCTGACCATCTGCTGGGCGTTCGGGACGACCTCCGGCACGGGGCCCTTCGGTTCGCCTCAGCCGCGGGCACCTTTCTGGCGGAGGTCGACGCCGGCGTCCCCGCACTGACGGATCTGCCGGCCCTGCTGGATCTCGCCGCTCGGGCCGAGCGGGACACTGCCGATCTTCCCGACCTCCAGCGGCTGATCCGTGTCGGCGGCTCGCTCGGCGGTGCCCGCCCGAAGGCACACGTTCGTACCGAGGACGGGAAGATCGCCATCGCCAAGTTCCCGAGTGCCGACCACGACACCTGGAATGTGATGGCGTGGGAGAAGGTCGCTCTCGACCTGGCCGCGGCCGGCGGAATCGACGTCCCGCCATCCCGCCTGCTGAACCTGGCCGGACGTCATGTCCTGGTGGTCGACCGGTTCGACCGCACCACCACGGGTGGGCGTATCGGCTACGTCAGCGCGATGACCATGCTGGAGGCCCGCGACGGCGACCAGCGCACCTATGTGGAGATCGCAGAGGTGATCGAGAACCACTCCCGACGCGCGACCCAGGAACTGCACGAACTGTGGCGTCGGGTCGTCTTCAGCGTCTTGATCTCCAACACCGACGATCACCTCCGCAACCACGGTTTCCTGCACGTGCGTAACGACTCCTGGCGGCTGTCCCCAGCATTCGACCTCAACCCGAACCCGACACCGGGGCCGCGATTCTCCAGCACAGCCATCAGCGACGCCGACGACCAGGCCACCCTCGACCACGCACGATCAGTGGCCGACTACTTTCGACTCCACCCTGACGGGGCCGAAGCGGTGATCCGGAAGGTGGCCGGAGCCGTCAGCAACTGGCGCACGGTGGCCGCCCGGCACGGGATCACCGAGTCCGAGATCTCGACGATGACACCGGCGTTCAGTGCACTGGACGCTATCGACGCGGCCGGCTGAGTCGAGCCGCACCAGGCCCTCAGGCGGTGAACAGGGCGCTGTAGGCGTTGAGGGCAGGCTGGCCGCCGAGATGGGCGTAGAGCACGTTGGACGTCGGGGCGATCTCGCCGGTGCGGACCAGGTCGATCAGGCCGGCCATCGACTTCCCCTCGTACACGGTGTCGATGATCATGCCCTCCAGGCTGCCGACCAGGCGGATCGCGTCCAGCGTGGAAGCCACCGGGATGCCGTACAGATCGCCGGCCCAGCCCTCGAGCACGGTGATCTCGTCGTCGCGCAGGTCACGGCCCAGGCCGATCAGCTCCGCGGTGTTGCGCGCGATCCGGGACACCTGATCCCGGGTCTCCTCCAGGGTGGCCGACGCATCGATTCCGATCACCCGGCGCGGGCGGTCCTGGCCGGCGAAGCCGGCGATCATGCCTGCGTGCGTGGATCCGGTCACCGAGCAGACGATGATCGTGTCGAAGAAGACGCCGAGCTGCTGCTCCTGCTCCGCCACCTCGTCGGCCCAGTTGGCGAAGCCGAGCCCGCCGAGTCGGTGGTCCGAGGCCCCCGCCGGGATGCCGTACGGCACCCCGCCCCGCGCGCGGACGTCGTCCAGCGCCTGGTTCCAGCTGTCCTTGAACCCGATGCCGAAGCCGGAGGGGTCCAGCCGCACCTCGGCGCCCATGATCCGGGACAGCATGATGTTGCCCACCCGGTCGTTCACGCAGTCCGGCCAGTCGACCCACTTCTCCTGCACCAGAACACATTTCATGCCGAGGTGGGCGGCCACGGCCGCGACCTGGCGAGTGTGGTTGGACTGGTAGCCGCCGATCGAGACCAGCGTGTCCGCCCCCTGGGCGATCGCGTCCGGCACCAGGTACTCGAGCTTGCGCACCTTGTTGCCGCCATAGGCGAGGCCGCTGTTGCAGTCCTCCCGCTTGGCCCAGATCCGCGCCCCGCCGAGATGCGCGGTGAGCCGGTCGAGCGGGTGCACCGGGCTGGGCCCGAACGTCAATGGGTGCCGGGGAAAGTCACTGAGCGCCATGCCGGCCACCCTACTGACGCGGCCCGCCCTCACCGCCTGTTTGGCGGCCACAGCACTCCCGGCGAGCCGTGACTCACGGTTACGCCGATCGGGCCTTTCTGCGCACCCACTAGGGACTTACAGGTGGACAACTACCTACGGTGACGACAAGCGTGAGGGAGGTGGCCCCATGGCCGCGTCAAGGATCCGCAAGGTAGTCGCCGGGCTGAGCACGGGCACGATCGGCCTGTCACTGATCACCGTCCTGGGGCTGCCGGTCTCTCCGGCTCACGCCGCAGGCACCGGGGTGGTGATCTCGGAGATCCACTACCACCCCGGCACTGACCTGGACACCGACGACTTCCTCGAGCTGACCAACACCTCGGCCGACCCTGTGGACGTCGCCGGGTGGACCTTCACCGCCGGCGTCACCGCGACACTCCCCCCGGCGGCGGTGATCCCGGCCGGCGAGCGCTACGTGCTCGCCCCCGACGCCACCCGGTTCACCACCCTGTACGGCTTCGCCCCCGACGCGGTCTACACCGGCAAGCTGAGCAACGGCGGCGAGGCGCTCACCCTGGCCGACAGCACCGCCGTCGTGGTGGACACGGTGACCTACGCCGACGTCGCCCCCTGGCCCAGTACCCCTGACGGCACCGGCCCGTCGCTCGAGCTGCGCAGCCTGGCCGCCGACAACTCCCGGCCCGAGAACTGGGGCCCCTCCACCGTCGCCGGCGGCACCCCGCGCGCCGTCAACTCCCTCGACGGCACCGCACCCCCGCCCGTGGTCGAGGCCCTCACCGCCACGCCGCAGCGCCCCGCCCCCAGCGAGGCGGTCACCGTCTCCGCCCGGTTGCCCGAGAGCACCACCGCGACCCTGACCTACAAGGTCATGTTCGGCGCCGACGTCCAGATCCCCTTCCTGGACGACGCCGCGAGCCCGGGCGGGGCCGGCGACGGCACCTACGCCGCCACCGTCCCCGGCCAGACCGCCGGCCGGCTGATCCGCTACCGCGTCGACGCCACCGCGGGCGGCGTCGCGTTCTCCGCCCCGGCCGCCGACGACTCGATCCGCTACCAGGGTGTGGTGGTCACCAACCCCGCGGTCACCTCCAACCTGCCGGTGATCGAGTGGTTCATGCCCGACGCGGTCTACAACGACCTGCTGGCCAATCACCGCTGCGACGACGTCACCGGCGACGCCGTGATCGCCTACAACGGCACCGTCTACGACGGCGCGAAGATGAAGATCCGCGGCCAGTCCACCTGCACCCGGCCCAAGCCGAGCTGGAAGGTCGAGATGGCGCCGGGCCACGACATGGACTTCCGGCCGTACATGCCCTACCTGCTCGACGAGTGGGCCCTGCAGCGCGACCCCGACCCGCTGACCGACATCGCCTGGCCGATCGTCGGCGAGACCGGCGCCCGCGACCTGGCGCTGAAGGCCGTGCGCAGTCAGCGCAACGGCGCGTTCTGGAGCGTCGGGCGGTTCATGGAGCTGGAGGACGGCACCTGGCGCGAGGCCGAGGGGGTCAAGGACTGGGGCATCTACAAGGGCGACGCCGGCGGCCTGCGCACGGCGGCGAACCCGGCGGCCCTCGCCGCCTCGCTCGATCTGGACAAGAAGGCCCGCGAGGAGGAGGACTTCTCCGACGTCTGGGCTCTCACCCAGGCGGTCGACGCCTCGGTGACGCCGGCCCAGCGGGCCTGGCTGGAGCAGAACGTCGACATCCCCACCCTGGTCAACTACATGGCGATCAACACCCTGATCCGGCACCAGGACTCGGGCTGGCACAACTGGTTCATCAGCCGCGACACCCCGGGCACCGGCCGCTGGCAGCTGTGGCACTGGGACCTGAACTGGATCTTCACCACGAACGTCGACGACGGCAAGGGCGACTACCTCAGCCCTGAGGGGTCCAACCAGTTGCTCCAGGCCCTGCTCGCCCAGCCCGACATCAAGGCGATGTACGCCCGCCGGGTGCGCACACTGGCCGACACCTACCTGCCGGCGGGCGGCTTCGAGGCCCGCTGGGACGCCATCGCCACCCCCTACGCCGCCGACTGGGCGCTGGAGAACTCCCTGTGGGGCACCGGCTCCGCGGCCAGCGCGCGGGCCAAGTTCATCACCGGGGTGACCGAGCGGCGGACGACGATCGCGGCGAACAGCGGGCCGGGCAAGGCGTATCCGCTCTCCCAGACGGCGAACCCGACCGTGGTGATCAACGAGATCGCCTACCGGCCGGCCGCCGGCGACGACGCCGAGTTCATCGAGCTGACCAACCCGACCACCGAGTCGATCGACCTGTCCGGCTGGGTGCTGGACGGTGTCGGCCTGACGATTCCTCCAGGCACCGTGCTGCTGCCCGGCAAGCAGCTGGTGTTCGTGGCCAAGGACACCACGTTCCGTGCCACCTACCCGCAGGCCGGCGTGCTGGTGGCCGGTCAGTACCCGGGCCGGCTCTCCGACGGCCAGACCGTCCGGCTGCTGCAGGGTGCCCGGGTGGTCGACGAGGTGACCTACGCGGCGAGCGACCCGTGGCCCGCCGCGGCCGCCGGCACCGGCCCCTCGCTGGAGCTGTTCGACGCCGGCACGGACAACGCGCTGCCCGGCAACTGGGGCGTGGGCGCAGGCATCGGCACCCCGGGCCTGCCGAACACCGCCACTCCTCCCGCAGACACCGAGCCCCCCACTGCCCCAACGGGTCTCACCGCGACCCTGGCCACCGACGGCGTCCAGCTGGCCTGGACGGCAGCCACGGACGACCGGGCCGTGACCAGCTATCGGGTGATCCGGGACGGCGTCCAGATCGCGGCGCTCGGCAACGTGCTCGCGTTCACCGACGATGCGCCGCAGCCGTCGACGACGCACTCCTACCGGGTGCGCGCCGTGGACCTGGCCGGCAACGTCGGCCCGGACAGCGACCCGGCCGAGGTGACCACGCCGGCCGCCGTATCGCTGCTCACCGAACCGTTCACCGGCACGGACGGCTCGGCCTGGCCGTCCCGCTGGACCACGTCGGCCACCGCCGGCTCGGTCACCCTGTCCGGCGGAACCGGGCGGCTGACCACGAACAACACCAGCGGGGCCCAGGCCCGGGCGATCCTGTCCAGCCTGAGCGCCCGGACCGACAGCGACGTCACGCTCTCCTACCGGTGGAGCACCACCGGCAGCGGCAGCTACTTCAACGTGTTCACCCGCGGATCGGGCGGGTGGGCCAACGCCTACCGGCCGCGGTTCGGTTACGGCCTGGAGTTCTCCTCCGGCTCGACCAGCGTGACGGTGAAGAAGGTGAGCGCCGGCGTGGTGACCACGGTGGCCACTCTCACGGGAGCGCAGGCCACCAGCACCGCCACCCAGCGGCTGCGGATCCGGCTCGCCGGCTCCACGATCCAGGTCAAGACCTGGCTGGACGGCCAGGCCGAGCCCACCGCCTGGCGGACGACGATCACCGACACCACCGTCACCACCCCCGGCCAGCTTCACCTGGCGGTGGCCCGCGGCAACGCGGCCACGGTCGCCCGGTCGGTGCACGTGGACGACGTCGTGGTCTCCTCCACGACCGGAACCGCTGACCTCCTCCCGCCGTCCGCACCGACTGGGCTGACCGCGACCTCGGTCGGGCAGACCCAGGTGGGGCTGGCCTGGACCGCAGCCACCGACGACGTCGGAGTGGCCGGCTACCAGGTGCTGCGCGACGGCTTCCTGGTGGGCACCCCGAGCGGCACCGCCTACACCGACACGGGCCTGGCGCCCGCGGGCACCTACACCTACACGGTCCGTGCGGTGGACGCTGCGGGCAACCTCGGCCCCGCCTCGAACGCCGTCACCGTGACCACCACGGCGGCCTCGGGCGAGCTGTACGCCACGACGTTCACCGGCGCGGACGGTGCCGCCTGGCCGGCCGGCTGGACCACGGCCACGGCTGCGGGCGGCACGGCGTCGCTACGCAGCAATGCCGGTCAGTTGGCCTTCTCGAACAGCTCCGGGTCCTTCGCCCGGGCGCAGCTCACCGGGCTGGCCGCGCGCGCCGACAGCGACATCACCTTCTCCTACCGCTGGCGCGACCCGGCGGCCAAGGGCTACCTGAACCTGACCCTGCGCGGATCGGGCGGCTGGGCCGGGGCGTACCGCCCGGCCTCGGGCTACGGCCTGGAGTTCACCTCCACCACGACCTCGGTCACGGTGAAGGAGGTGGTCGGCGGCACCACCAGCACGCTGGCCACGCTGGCCAATGCCCAGGCGATGACCACGGCCAAGCAGTGGGTGCGGCTGCGGGTCAGCGGGTCGACGATCCAGGTCAAGACCTGGCCGGACGGCCAGGCCGAGCCCACCGCCTGGCGCACCTCGATCACCGATGCGACGGTGACCGCCGCCGGCCAGGTGTACCTGTCCTACGTCCGCTCCAGCACCGCCACCGCGGCCCGGGCAGTCGACATCGACGACCTGGTGGTGACCGGCGGATAACCCGGGCTCGGTACAGGGTCGTGGTGAGTTGACCACCTGAGACGGTGGTCAACTCACCACGACCTCTGTCGGTGGAGACGGTCAGCCGGCGGCACGGCCCAGGTCGCGCCGGGAGGCCTCGTCGAGGTCGACCAGGGCCTGGCTGAGCGAGCGGAGCACCTCGGCCAGGTCGGCGCCGGCCAGGCGAACGGTGGCCACGCAGGCCTCGTCCTGCCAAATGCTCAGAACCACCCGGTTGTGCTCGGGATGAGAGCCGATCCGCAGCACGCGACCACGCACATCGCGACCCACCACGATGTCGCCACGCTGCGGGAGCGGGTTCGCCCTCATCCCGCCAGTCTGCGCGCGATGATCTCCGCCGTCCAGACCTAGTCCGCGGGATCGGCGAAGCGGCGGATGACGGCGATCGCCTCCTCGACGTCGTCGGTGAGGGTCAGCAGGTCGATGTCGCCCGGCGAGACCATGCCGTTCGGCAGCACCGAGCTGCGCACCCAGTCCAGCAGCCCGCCCCAGTAGTCCCGGCCGAGCAGCACGATCGGGAACGAGGTGACCTTCTGGGTCTGGACCAGGGTGAGCGCCTCGAACAGCTCGTCGAAGGTGCCGAAGCCCCCCGGCAGCACGATGAATCCCGTGGCGTACTTGACGAACATCGTCTTGCGGGCGAAGAAGTAGCGGAAGTAGACGCCCAGGTCGACCCACTCGTTCATGCCCTGCTCGTGCGGCAGCTCGATGCCCAGGCCGACCGAGATGCCACCGGCCTCGCAGGCGCCCTTGTTGGCCGCCTCCATCGCCCCCGGGCCGCCGCCGGTGATCACGGCGAACCCGCTCTCGGCCAGGAGCCGCCCGACCTGCTCGCCCCAGGCGTAGAAGGGGTGGTCGCGGCTGGTACGGGCCGATCCGAAGACGCTGATCGCCGGACCGAGCTCTGCGAGAGCCCCGAAGCCCTCGACGAACTCGGCCTGGATCCGCATCACCCGCCAGGGATCCTGGTGCAGCCACGAGGTCGGCCCGCGCTGGTCGAGCAGGCGCTGATCGGCCGTTGTCGCCGGCACTTGTGATCTACGCAGAGTGACCGGCCCTCGGTGATAGGCCCCGTTCGGGGCGGCACCGTCACGCGATCCGGTCCGTCGTTCGGTCATGCCCCACCTTGACATGACGAGGCAGCGATTCCGACGATCTGCACCTCCGCCGAGTGGGTGGTAGACGCAACCACGCAACTACGGCGAACCGTCACAGCGCGCTACTGTTCGTCCGTGCAGGACTGGCGGGAGGACGGTGCACCCTCGGCTGTGGTCGACGTCGAGAGGTTGATCGTGCATGGCCGTTTCGGCAATGCCTCGATGGCTCTGCGTGAGCTCGCCCTGCACCTGCCACCACTGGAGCATTCGCTCGAGCCCGAGGCCTGGCCGATCGGGCTGTACGCACGCGCCTGCCTGATGCGCTGGGCAGGTGCGCCCCGGGTGGACGTGGTGGCCGCCTGGACCCGGCTGGAGAGCGCCGCCGCCGAACGCCACCTGCCGGCCTGGGTGGCCATCGCCTGCGCGATGCGTGCCCGCACCCGGTTGGAGACCGGTGAACCCGCGGCCGCAATGGGGGACCTGGCCCGGATCGACCTCGAGGCCCTGTCCGAGGAGTTCGACTCGGTCACCGGGTTCCGCCTGCTCGACGCCACCGCGACCGCGTTCTCCCGGATCCGGGTGAACGACCGCGCCGATCACGCCCGGGCGCTGCTCGAGGAGTCGATCGGCAACCGCGAGCCGATCGACCAGGCCACCCACTGGTCCACCTGGGCCGCCGAACTGGCCGCGCGGGCGATGGAGCCGGTGGCCCGCGGTTCGGCCGAACCCGAGCCGCGGCTGCTCGACCGTGCCGTCGAACTGGCCGACCGGGTGCTGGCCCTCGGGGTGAGCCCGGTCCCGGAGCCCCTGCGGCGGGTCGCCGACGGCGTCCGCGCCCTGTCGGCCGGCTACCGGGGGCAGCCCACCGAGGCGTTGCGGCTGCTGGGGTCCGACGCGTTCGGCGAGCCCAGCGGGCTGCAGCCGCCCGAGGCCCAGCTGCTCGTGGTCGCGGCGCTGCACGCGCACACGCTGGTCGGGTCGCATGCGACGGCACGCAGCCTGGACGACAGCATCGGCCGGTCGCTGGGTGCCCTGCCGAGCATCGTGCTCGAGGTCTGCCGGGCGCGGGAGCGGCTCTGGCTGGAGACCGAGGCCGGCAGCGACACGACCCGGGTCTCCCAGCGGTTGAACGACCTGCTGGTCCGGTTGGCCTGGCAGAGCATGGAACTGGTGTCGGAGACTGCACGCCAGGCCATGGAGCACCAGGTGCTGCACACCGAGAGCCGCACCGACGCGCTGACCGGGGTCGGCAACCGGCGCGCGCTCGACGAGGAGCTGCACGCGATGCTGCGGTTCACCCAACTGCCGGTGGCCATGGTGCTGCTGGACCTCGACGACTTCAAACGGATCAACGACGAGTACACCCACCTGATCGGCGACGCCGTGCTGCGCGAAGTGGCTCTCTGCGTGGGCGACCAGCTCGGCCCCACCGACCGTCTGGTGCGTTACGGCGGCGACGAGTTCGTGGTACTGCTGCAGGGTGCCGGCGACCACGAGGCGCGCCTGGCCGCCGAGCGGATGTCCGCCGCCATCCACACCCTCCCGTGGGACGCGGTCGCCGCCGGGCTACGCGTGCGGGTCACCACCGGGTGTGCCGCCCTGTACGCACTGACCGGACGCCGCCCGGCCGTGGACGCAGAACGCCTCTTCCGTCGGGCCGACGAGTCCCTGCTCGACGCCAAGCGCCGGTCCCGGACGTTGCCCCCCGCGGACGTCACGGCCTCGGCCGACGTCTCGGACTCCGCTGACCCCGCGGACTCCTCGGCCACAGCGGAGACGGCGAAGCAGCCGGCCACCGATGTGCTCGATCTGCGCGAGGTCGCTCGGCTCACGGCGCAGCTGGGGGACCCGCCCCTGGCCCGGCACGCCGTCGGAGGGCCCGAGGACCTGGACACCGGTGAAGTGCTGCCCGCGCGTCGTCCGGGAGGGCGGTCAGGTCGCCGCGCCGCGCTGATCGACCTGACCACCGTGCAGGAACGCACCCCCGCACGGGAGTGAAGTTCTCGGCCTACCGCCCGGTCCTCGCCCTGCCCGCAGTCCGTAGCGCGCTGCTGCTCGGCCTGCTCCTGCGCAGCCCGGTCTGGGCGGCGGGCGTGATCCTCACCCTGCACGTGGTCGGCCACCTCGAGCACAGCTACACCGCGGCCGGCCTGCTCACCACCGTGTCCACCGTGGCGCTGGCGGTGAACGGTCCCTGGCGGGGCCGGCTGCTCGACCGGCTCGGCCTGCGCCGCACCGTGCTGCCCGGCATCGTTGTCCAGGTCCTCTGCTGGAGCATCGCCCCGTTCGTCGGCTACCCGGTGCTGCTGCCGCTCGCAGCGGTCGCCGCGCTCTACGTGGTGCCGAGCTTCGCGATCATCCGCCAGCTCGTGGTCGAGTCCGTGCCGGTCGAACAGCGCACCACCGCGCTGGCCCTGGACTCGATCGGGCTCGAGGTCTCCTTCATGATCGGGCCCGCGCTGGGCGTGCTGACCGCCACCTGGTGGGGCACCCCGCTGGCCTTGCTCGGCTGCCAACTGACCGGCGCCGCCACCGGACTGCTGCTCTGGGTGATCAATCCACCCCTCGGGCACCGCCGCCCTGCGGGCACCGAGCCGGACCACGAGCCGGACCACGAGCGGTCGAGCGTTCCAGACCCGCTAACGGGCGCCGGACGCTTCGGCTGGGTGGATCCGGCTGCTCTGGCGGTGCTGGTGGCCACCGCCGCGGCCACCATCGTGCTCACCGGCACCGACGTGGGCATCGTCGCCGCCCTGCGTGCGATGGACCATGCGAGCTCCATCGGCTGGGTGCTGATCGTGTGGGCTGCCGGTTCGGCCGTGGGAGGCCTGATCTACGGAGCGGCGCAGCGTGCGATCGATCCGTACTGGCTGCTGGCGGCGATGGCCGTGACCACCCTGCCGGTGGCGGCGGCCCCGGGCCCGGTGCCGTTCGCCGTCCTGCTGTTCGTCGCCGGCCTGTTCTGCGCGCCCACCATCACCGCCACCGTCGACGCGCTGAGCCGAACGGTGCCGGTGGCCAACCGGGGCGAGGCGATGGGCTGGCACGGGTCGGCGCTGACGGGTGGTTCGGCGCTCGGTGCCCCGGTGGCCGGCGTCGCGATCGATCGTGCCGGGTGGCAGGGCGGGTTCGTGCTCACCGCGCTCACCGCGTTGACGCCTGCAGTGATCGCCGGGCTGATCGCCGTGGTCAGCCGGCGGCGCCGGGAACGGTCACGGTGACCCTGGCGCCCCCTCCGGGAGCCTCGCCCATGCTGACCGTGCCGCCGTGGGCGGCCACCGTGTCCGCCACGATCGCCAGCCCCAACCCGCTGCCGCGCACGCCGCGCGCCTGCGCGGAGCGCCAGAAGCGCTCGAAGACCAGGTCCCGGTCCGACACCGCGACCCCGGGCCCCTCGTCGTCCACGGTCAGCCGGCCCTCGGCCAGCTGGACGCGGATCCTGCTGCCGGCCGGGGAGAACTTGACCGCGTTGTCCAGCAGGTTGACCACGGCGCGCTCCAGGCCCGCGGCGTCCGCGCCGTCGACCGTCCAGGCGGCGAGCTCGGTCTCCACCAGGTGATCGCCGGTGCGGGGCCGGACGCGGGCGACCGCCCGCCGCACCAGGGCGTCCAGCCGTACCGCGCTGCGCACCTCCGGCAGGTCGTCGTGCGCCAACACCACCACCTCGTCCACCAGATGGGTCAGCTCCTCGAGCTGGGTGCGCACGTCCCGCATCAGCGCCGTGCGCGCCTCGGGCGGCAACGGGCGCCCGACATCGCCGCTGCGCAGCAGCAGGTCGATGTTCGTGCGCAGACTGGTCAACGGGGTCCGCAGCTCGTGCCCCGCGTCGGCCACCAGCCGGCGCTGCCGCTGCCGCGAGGCGGCCAGCGCAGCGACCATCCGTTCGAAGGCGTCGGCCAGCCGGGTCACCTCGTCGTCGGCGCCTCCGCTCTGCGCGACACCGATCCGTACCGAAAGATCCTGCGTGCGGGCGATGTGCTCGGCGGTGTCGGCGAGCACACCGATCGGTCGCAGCCCGGCCCGCGCCACCCATGACCCGGCGATCAGCGCCGCCAGCGCACCCAGCAGGCCCAGTCCGAGCAGGGTCGCCCGCAACCGGCCGATCACCTGGAGCGGCCCGGAGACGTCCCGCGCCACGGTGAGCGTCCAACCCTGCGCCAGCGGCATCACCCGCGCCCGGATCGGCGCCCCGCCCGTGGCGCGCACGGTCGAGAACGCCTCCTGGCGGTCGCGGGCCACCTGGAGCCGGGCCTGGGCGCCCACTCCGGTGCGCCGGACGCCGTCCGGCAGGCACGGCTCACCGGCCGGATCGGCCAGCTCGACCAGGGTGCCGAACCGCTCGTCGGCCGATTGCCCCTGTGGGACGGCGACCGGCCGGGTGCCGCGCAACGAGGCACAGGTCGACGCCAGGGTGTCCGCCGACATCGTGCCCGCCTGCCTCAGGGAGTCGGCCTGCGCCCCTGGACCGGCCAGCGCCGCCGGCCCGGCCCGCAGCTGGTCGTCGACCTGCCCGATCAGCAGGGCGAAGGTCACGGCGAAGACGGCGGCCCCGGCCAGCGTGACGGCGCCGAACACGGCCAGCGCGGTGATCCTGGCCAGGCGGGCATGCAGGGTGCGGCCGCGTGCCCACGACGCCAGCGTGCGCGCCGTCCGCCTCACGGGTGGGCCGGCGTCGGGGCGCGCAGTACGTACCCCACCCCGCGCACCGTGTGCAGCAGCCGCGTCCCGCCTCCGGACTCGAGCTTGCGGCGCAGATAACCGATGTACACCTCGAGGGTGTTCGAGCCCGGGTCGAAGGCGAAGCCCCACACCTCCCGGAGCAGATGCCCGCGGTGAAGCACCTGCCGGGGATGGCGCATGAAGAGCTCGAGCAGGTCGAACTCGGTGCGGGTGAGCACCACGTCCTGCCCGTCGCGCACCACGTCGCGGGTGGTGCAGTCCAGGCTCAGGTCCCCGAACACCAGCAACGACGGCGAGTCCGGCACACGGCGGCGGATCACCCGTACCCGGGCCAGCAGCTCGGCGAGCGCGAACGGCTTGGGCAGGTAGTCGTCCGCCCCGGCGTCCAGCCCGGTGACCAGGTCGCGGGTCTCACCGCGCGCGGTGAGCATCAGCACCGGGGTGGCGTTGCCCTCCGCCCGCAGGCGGCGGCAGACCTCGAGCCCGTCGATCACCGGCAGGCCCAGGTCGAGCAGGACGGCGTCAGGCCGGTGCGCCGTCACCGCCGCCAGGCCGGCGGCGCCGTCGCAGGCGGTCACCACGTCGTAGCCCTCGAAGGTCAGGCTGCGTTCGAGGCTGGACCGGACGGCGGGGTCGTCCTCGACGACGAGCAGCAACATTCGACCATAGTGCGGCCCCTCGGCCCCGGAGGGAGGGCATTCACCGTCGGCGCTCCTCCATTCTTCGCCAATTCTCATCCTGCACAGCCAGTTTGGGCCCGCGACGGACCTACTGTCGTCGGCCATGAGACCACGCATACGACACCTCGCGCCGGTCGTCCTGGTGGCGACCCTTGCCAGTGGGGGCACCGTCGCCTCGGCCACGACCAGCGCCTCGCTGCCCAGACCGCGCACGACCGGCAGCTCGGATCCGAACACACCGAACGCCGACCTGGCCGACTACGCGCGCATGTTCTGCCTGAACGTCTCCACGCCGGCCCAGCTGATCGATGCCTACGTGCAGCGGGTCAGGGGCGCCGGCGGCAGGATCTCGCTGGAGGAGGCGGCGAAGTGGCGGCACGCCGCCGGCCTGGCTGGGATCGACGTCTCGACGATCGACCTGACCACGGGTCAGCAGATCCCGGGCGCGACCCCGGCCGACTCCGACGCCGCACTGGCGGTCTACGCGCGGACCGAGCCCGTGCTGGCCGGGGTGCGCGACGCGGCCACGCTGCGCAGCGCGTACTCCCGGCGACTGGCCGCGCTCGGCGGGCAGATCCTCGGGCCGGAGACGGCGATCTGGCGCCGGGCGGCAGAACTCGCCAGGATCGACGTCTTCATGTTCGACCTGAGCACGGGACGACCGGTCACCACCGCAGTCGACCTCCAGATCGTGGGAGACCGGCGTGTGATCACGTCGAACGGCGTGCCCGCGAAGCACGGCACCTTCCCGAACGCTCACGACCCCTTCGCCATGGCGCCGACGCCCCAGCGCTTCTCGATCACCACGACCCCGGTGGCGAACGCCCAGGTGACACCGCTGGTCTCGAACAAGTTCGGGGTCGCGCTGGACGGGGTGATCTTCGATCCCGGAGGCCCCTTCCTCGGCGGCGACCCGAGCACCGGCTGGCAGTTCGAGCCGCTGAAGGTCGCCACCGTGGGCAGGTACCTGGGCGTCGACGCCAACAACGCGCACACTCAGGGCGAAGGGCCGGACGGGGGCCCCCAGCCGGGCGGTCAGCCGCCCGCCGCGCCGCCCGGGACCCCTGGCGCAGGTGCCGGGGCACCACCGGCGATGGGCCCGCCGGCGCCGGGCCGCTATCACTATCACGGGGTCCCGACGGCGCTGTACCGCACGCTGACCAAGCGCAACGGCGGCGAGCGCGCCGCGATGACCCTGCTCGGCTACGCGGCCGACGGATTCCCGATCTACAGCACCTACGCGCACTCGGACCCGACCGACCTGAACAGCCCGCTGGTCCGGATGCGCTCGGGCTACCGGCTGAAGCAGGGCGCCAGACCGGCCAGTGTGGGCGGGCACCCGCTCGGAGGAACCTACGACGGCAGCTTCGTGCAGGACTACGAGTACGTCGGTGGCCGCGGCCGGCTGGACCAAGCGAACGGACGTTTCGGCAGGACCAGGGAGTACCCGGGCGGCACCTACTACTACGTGCTGACCAAGGAGTGGCCGCAGGTGCCCCGCGCCTTGCGGGGTACCGGCGATCCCAGCTTCTCCTCGGCCACACCGGGCCTGCAGCAGCTGCCGCCGGAGCTCGGCGAGTGGGGCTCGGCGTGCAATCCGGCCCGCTGACGCTGCGGCTCAGCCGGCGCCGAGCCAGCTCCGCAGGGCGCGTGCGCAGGCCGTGATCTGGGCGGCCGGGCACTGCTCGTCGTCCCGGTGGGCCAGGAGGGGGTCACCGGGGCCGAAGTTCACCGCGGGTACGCCCAGCCCGCTGAACCGGGCGACGTCGGTCCAGCCGTACTTGGGCTTGGGCTGCTGACCGATGGCGGCGACGAAGGCGGCCGCGGCCGGGTGATCGAGACCCGGCCGCGCGCCGCCGGCGGAGTCGACCACCGCCAGGTCGAAGGGGGCGAAGACCTCCCGCAGATGCCGCTCGGCGTCGGCCACCGAGCGGTCGGGAGCGAAGCGGTAGTTCAGGGTGACCAGGCACCGGTCGGGGATCACGTTGCCCGCGATGCCGCCGTGGATCGCCACCGCGTTCAGCCCCTCGCGGTAGGTCAGTCCGTCGACGTCGACCTCGCGCGGCAGGTAGGAGGCCAGGCGCGACAGCACGCGTCCGGCGTCGTGGATCGCGTTGTGCCCCATCCAGGACCGGGCCGAGTGCGCCGCCACGCCGGTCGTGGTCACCTCCACCCGCATGGTGCCCTGGCAGCCGCCCTCGACCGTGCCGTCGGTCGGTTCCAGCAGCACCGCGAAGTCGCCGGCGATCCAGTCGGGGTGGTGCGCGGCGAGGCGGCCGAGACCGTTGCGGTCGGCCTCGACCTCCTCGTTGTCGTAGAACACATACGTGACGTCGCGATTCGGCTCACGCACCGTGGCGGCGAGGTGAAGCTGGACGGCGACTCCGCCCTTCATGTCCACCGTGCCCCGACCGTGCAGCACGGCGTCCGCACCCTCACCGATCACCCGCACCGGCAGGTTGGCCACTCCGGCCGCGTCGTGGGCCAGCGGCACCGTGTCGAGGTGCCCGGCGAGCACCACCCGCTCGGCCCGGCCGAGGTGGGTGCGCGCCACGATCGCGTCCCCGTCGCGCAGCACCTCCAGGTGGTCGAGGTCACGCAGCGCAGCCTCCACCGTGTCAGCCAGTTCCTTCTCGTTGCCGCTGACCGACGGCACGTCACAGATCTGTCGGGTCAGCTGCACGACGTCGGCAGAAAGGTCCATGCCGCGCAGGCTAGCGGCGGTTTCGTCCCGCCGACGCATAGGCTTGGCCCATGACCGAGACCCGCGCCGCATGGGCGTACGGCCTGGCAACGTCCACCGACGGCGGTGCCGTCCTGGACACCTGGTACCCCGAGCCCCACCTCGGTGAGCCGCCCGCGGACGCCGAGGTGCCGCCGGAGCTGCGCGCGCTGGAGACCGACGACGCCGCGCGCGGGGTGCGCGTGCGCGGCGTCCGCACGGTGATCGATCTGGACGCCGCCCCGGCGGATCCCTCGGACGCCTACCTGCGCCTGCACCTGCTCTCGCACCGGCTGATCGCCCCGCACGGCTGCGTGATGACCGGGGTGTTCGGCGTCCTCACGAATGTGGTCTGGACCAATCACGGACCGTGCGCCGTCGAGGGCTTCGAGGTCACCCGGCTGCGCCTGCGGGCCCGGGGTCCGGTCGAGGTGTTCGGGATCGACAAGTTCCCACGGATGACGGACTACGTGGTGCCGTCCGGGGTTCGGGTCGCGAACGCCGACCGGGTGCGCCTGGGCGCGCACCTGGCGTCCGGCACCACGGTGATGCACGAGGGCTTCGTCAACTTCAACGCCGGAACGCTCGGCACGTCGATGGTCGAGGGGCGGATCTCGGCCGGGGTCGTGGTGGGTGACGGCTCCGACATTGGCGGAGGTGCCTCGATCATGGGCACCCTGTCCGGTGGGGGCACGCAGGTGATCTCGATCGGGCAGCGCTGTCTGCTGGGCGCCAACGCCGGGATCGGGATCAGCCTGGGTGACGACTGCGTCGTGGAGGCGGGACTGTACGTGACCGCAGGCACCAAGCTCACGCTGCTCCCTGAGGGCGGCGCAGTGAAAGCGGTCGAGCTGTCCGGCGCCTCGGGGCTGCTGTTCCGGCGCAATTCCCTCAGCGGGGGCGTGGAAGCCGTTCCCCGCGCAGGGAAGACCGTGGAGCTGAACGCCGCCCTGCACGCCAACGCCTGAGCGCCGGCCCCGCTGAGCCCTGCCCGTCGATGACGCAAATGACGCAGCCCCTGCCGACCCTGCCCGAGCCGCGGCGACGCCGGCGGGGCCTGCGCGCGCTCACGGTACTCACCGTGACGGCGCTGGCCCTGGGCGCCGGCTTCGTCTGGCTGCGCGGGGTCCTGGACCGGGTGACCCTGATCCCCGGCTGCTCGGCGACGGCGCTGGACAGCACGACCGGACTCGACCCCGACCAGGCGGCGAACGCGGCCACCATCGCCGCGGTCGCGGTCCGCCGTGGCCTGCCCGGGAGGGCGGCCACGATCGGCATCGCCACCGCGATGCAGGAGTCGAAACTGCACAAC
The DNA here is from genome assembly GCA_963710915.1 of uncultured Actinomycetota bacterium. GTDB lineage: Bacteria > Actinomycetota > Actinomycetes > Actinomycetales > Kineosporiaceae > JADJPO01. The sequence continues at coordinate 196,344 of CAVQCD010000008.1, forward strand.
ATCGACTACGGCGACCGGGACTCCCTCGGGCTGTTCCAGCAGCGGCCGTCCCAGGGCTGGGGCACCGAGGAACAGATCATGGACCCGGTCTACGCCGCCAACGCGTTCTACGACGTGCTGGTCAAGATCGAGGGCTACCAGAGCCTGCCGATCACCAAGGCGGCCCAGAAGGTGCAGCGCTCGGCCTTCCCATCGGCCTATGCCGAGCACGAGGCCGAGGCCCGGATCTTCGCCTCGGCGCTGTCCGGGTACTCCGAGGCCGCACTGACCTGCCGGCTGCGTGCCCCGAAGGACCTGGCCGTGCAGGCCGTCGGGTCCAGCGGGATGACGCCGCGGGCGTCCGCGGTGGTGACCGCGGCGGCGAACGAGACCGGCCGCGCCGGCGCCTCCGGGGGCAGCGCCGACGGCACCTCGGTCCGGTTCGTGCTCGCCGGGCGCGAGGGCACCCGGCTGAGCTGGGCGCTGGCCCAGTGGGCGGTGGCCCGGGCCGACGGGCTGCAGATCGTCGCCGTCGAGGTCGACGGGCAGCGCTGGCGGCGCAGCGCACCCGACGACGGCTGGACGGCGTTCAGCGGCGGTCCGCCCGCCGGCACCGTCGTCGTCCGGGTCGCCGCCGGCGGCTGAGGCGCGCAGTCCACCGGTTTACCGGTCCAGGCAGTCCGCGGATTGAGCCCGCGCCGTGGCCGGCGCCCCGCTGATGCGAGAATCGCTCCTCGTGAGCGAGAACACCGATGTCATGACCACTGACTGGGTCGCCCGATTCGCGGACGATGTGATCGCCGAGGCGGACCGGCGCATCGCCGCCGACCCGTCGGCGGCGGACCGGCCGATCATCTGTGCCTCCGGCGTCAGCCCGTCCGGTCCGATCCACCTGGGCAACCTGCGCGAGATCATGACCCCGCATCTGGTGGCCGACGAGATCCGTCGCCGCGGCCGGGCCGTCGTGCACCTGCTCTCGTGGGACGACTACGACCGGTTCCGCAAGGTGCCGTTCGGCATTCCTGGGGTCGACCCGAGCTGGAACGAGCACATCGGCCGCCCGCTCACCGCGATCCCCGCGCCGCCCGGCAGCCCGTACTCGAGCTGGGCCGAGCACTTCAAGGCGCCCATGATCGAGGCGATGGCCCGGATGGGCATCGAGGTGCACCAGCTGAGCCAGACCGAGAAGTACCAGGCGGGCGACTACCGCGACCAGATCCTGCTGGCGATGCGCGAGCGGGGCCGGATCGACGCCGTCCTGGGTCGCTACCGCACCAAGAAGGCGACCGCGGCCGGCGAGGGAGGCGCAGACGAGGAGGACGAGGACACCCGCGCCGCCGCCGAGGGCTCGGGCGCCGCCGCGGAGGACGACGGCGCCTCCGACTCCGGGTACTTCCCGTACAAGCCGTACTGCTCGGCGTGCGACAAGGACCTCACCACGGTCACCGCCTACGACGACGAGACCACCGAACTGAGCTACTCCTGCGACGCCTGTGGCCACGCCGAGACTGTGAAGCTGTCCGAGCACACCCACGGCAAGCTGGTCTGGAAGGTCGACTGGCCGATGCGCTGGGCCTACGAAGGGGTGGCCTTCGAGCCCTCGGGCGTCGACCACTCCTCCCCCGGGTCCTCCTTCGTGGTCGGCACCCAGCTGGTCACGGAGATCTTCGGGGCGCCGGCGCCGATCGGGCCGATGTACGCCTTCGTCGGGATCAGCGGCATGGCCAAGATGAGCAGCTCCAAGGGCGGGGTGCCCACCGCGATGGACGCCCTGGCCATCATGGAGCCCTCCCTGTTGCGCTGGCTCTACGCCCGCCGACGCCCGAACCAGGGCTTCAAGGTCGCCTTCGACGCCGAGATCCAGCGACTGTACGACGAGTGGGATGCCCTGGGCCGCAAGGTGTCTGCCGGTACCGCGGCCCCTGCGGACACTGCCGCGCACCACCGTGCGACGACCACCCAGAGCGCCGGACTGCTGCCACAGACCCCACGGCCGCTGGCCTACCGGACCCTGGCCTCGATCGTCGACGTCACCACCGGGGACGACGCGCAGACCCTGCGCATCCTGCGCGACCTCGACCCCGAGCACCCGATCGCGACGCTGGACGAGGCCCGGCCGCGGCTGGACTGCGCCGAGCGCTGGATCACCACGCAGGTGCCGGCCGAGCAGCGCACCCAGGTGCGGACGACGCCCGACCGTGAGGCCCTGTCCGCGCTGAGCGAGGAGCAGCGGGAGTCGCTGCGGCTGCTGCTCGACGGTCTGGCCACGCACTGGTCGCTGGACGGGTTGACCACCCTGGTCTACGGGGTGCCCAAGCAGCAGCTCGGGCTCGCCCCCGACGTCAGGCCGACCCCCGAGCTCAAGGTGGCCCAGCGCAGCTTCTTCGCGCTGCTCTACCGCCTGCTGGTCGGGCGGGACACCGGCCCGCGGCTACCCACCCTGCTGCTGGCCGTGGGCGCAGAACGCGCACGCGAGTTGCTCACTTCCTGACCGTTCTCGCAGGTCGGTGCCCCCTGACGGTAACGGCATGGTTTCGCCGACTCGTCCTGGTGGATGTGGGCGCTATGTTGCTTGGCACTTCGACATTCGGTCCCTAACGATCGAGTCACACGACGTAGGAGGCACCAAGCGATGACGACACGCAGAACGGCCCTGCTTGCTCTGGGCACCGCAGCGGCGTTCGGGCTGACCGCGTGCGGCGGCGGCACCGGGGCATCGTCCGCCGGCGGAGCGAGCAGCGCCGCCAGTGGCGACGCCGCGAAGGTCAGTTCGATCAAGATCGTGGCCGCGGAGTACTCCAAGGACAACACCAAGGCGTTCTGGGACTCCTTCGCCACCGCCTACAAGGCGAAGACCGGCACCACGCTCGAGGTCCAGGTGGTCAGCTGGGACACCATCGACCAGCAGTCCTCGACGATGATCCAGAACAACCAGGCGCCCGACATCCTCAACCTCAACGTCTACGCCAGCTACGCCAAGGACGGCCTGCTCTGGTCGGCCGACGACGTGCTGTCCGAGACCGCCAAGGGCGACCTGCTCGACGCCTTCGTGAAGTCCGGCACCTACCAGGGCAAGCTCTACGGCATGCCCGACCTGTCGTCGGCCCGGGCCTTCTTCTACAACAAGGACCTGTTCACCAAGGCCGGCATCGCCGCTCCCCCGAAGACCTGGGCGGAGTTCGAGGACGCCGCCAAGAAGATCACCGCACTGGGCGACGGCACCGTCGGCTACGCGATGCCGCTCGGGCCGGAGGAGGCACAGGGCGAGTTCTCGATCTGGGCCTTCAACAACGGCGGTGACTGGAAGGCCGACGGCAAGTGGACCATCAACTCGGAGAAGAACGTCGAGACGCTGGCCTTCATGAAGAAGCTGGCCGTGGATGACAAGGTCACCCAGAACAACCCCGGCAAGACCAACCGGGCCGACGCCTTCGACCTGTTCAAGTCCGGCAAGGCCGGCATGGTGGTCGGCTTCTCGCCGCTGGCCGGAGCGCTCGACACCGACAAGAAGGTGAACTACGGCGTCGCCCCGATGCCCACCAAGGACGGCGGCGCGCCGCAGACCTTCGGCGTCACCGACTACCTGATGGCGTTCAAGAAGCCGGGCAACCAGGAGGCGATCAAGGCCTTCTACGACCTGTACTACCAGAAGGACCAGGTCAACACCTTCATCAAGAAGGAGGGCTTCCTCCCGGTGACCAAGAGCGGGCTCGAGGTCTTCGCCTCCGACCCCAAGCTCAAGGTCTACCTGGACACGCTGCCGAACGTGCACCTCACCCCGACCGACGACCCGACCTGGGACAAGGTCAAGATCGCGGTGCAGCAGAACATCGGTGCCGCCACGGCGGCGGACGGCGACCCGAAGGCGGTGCTGGACGCGCTCCAGAAGACCGCCGAGACCACCAGCTGACGCCACGCACCGCTGACCGGGGAGCCTGCAGATGACACGGACCCGTCTCACCGCCTCGCGACGTCGTCGCGGTGAGGCGGGTCCGTTGCAGGCGCTCCTCTGGCTCGGCCCGGCGCTGGCGCTGATCGTCGGGGTGGTGCTGTTCCCGGCGGTCAAGCTGGTGCAGGCCTCGATGGACCGGTTCTCGATCACCGGGCTGCGTCTGGGCAGTGCCGGCGGGCGCAACTACACCGCGGTGCTGGAGCACCCCGCCCTGGGCACGGTGCTGAAGAACACCGTGCTCTGGGTGGTGCTCGTGGTGGCCCTGACCATCGTGCTCTCGCTCGCCCTGGCCCAGTTCCTGAGCAAGGAGTTCCCCGGACGACGCCTGGTGCGGGTCGCGCTGATCGTGCCCTGGGCGGCGTCCCTGTTGATCACCTCGCAGCTGTTCGTGCTGCTCTACGACTTCAACTACGGGCTGCTGAACGCGGCGCTCAAGAAGCTGGGCGTGATCGAGACCTCGATCGACTTCCTCGGTGACGACTCCTGGACCCTGGCCTCGATGATCCTGGTCGGGGTGTTCGTATCGATCCCGTTCACCACCTTCGTGTTCGTGGCCGGCCTGAACGCCATCCCGGAGGATCTGCACGAGGCCGCGAAGATCGACAGCGCCACTCCGTGGCAGGCCTGGCGGCTGATCACCCTGCCGCTGCTGCGCCCGGCGATGCTCGTGGCCACGGTGCTGAACACCATCTACGTGTTCAACTCCTTCCCCATCGTCTACACCTTGAACGACCGCAACCCCGGGTTCACCCACGACACCACGATCACGTTCATGTACAAGCTGGCGTTCAAGAGTCAGGAGCGCGACGTGGGGATGTCGGCCGCCGCAGGCATTCTCAACGTGGCGTTGATCCTGGTCGTGGTCGCGGTGTACCTGAAGGTCACCAGCTGGCGGGAGGAGGAGGCGTGATGTCGCCCGCCACCTGGCGCCGCCTTCGCCCCTCGGTGATGGCCCTGGCCGGAGCCGTGATCGCCCTGGCCTTCCTCGCGCCCTATCTGATCATGGTGCTGGACTCGTTGCGCACCAGCACCGACGTGAAGACCACTCCCCCGTCGCTGTTCCCGCGCGAGTGGCAGTGGTCGACCTACAACCAGGTGCTCGGCGACGAGCGGTTCCTGAACTGGCTGAAGACCTCGCTGCTGGTCTCGCTCTCCTCCACCGTGATCGTCGTCCTGATCGCGGTGCCGGCCGCCTACTTCACCGCCCGGTTCCGCTTCCCCGGACGCGCCGCCTTCCTGTTCCTGGTCCTGGTGACCCAGATGTTCTCACCGACCTCGCTGGTGGTCGGCATCTACCGGGAGTTCTTCGAGCTCAACCTGGTCAACACGTACATGGCGCTGATGCTCACCAACGCGGCGTTCAACCTGGCCTTCGCGATCTGGATCCTGCACTCGTTCTTCTCCTCCATCCCCAAGGAGGTCGAGGAGGCCGCCGAGCTGGACGGCTGCGGCCAGTTCGCCCGGCTGAGCCGGATCATGCTGCCGCTGACCCGGCCGGGCCTGGTCACCGCGACGATCTTCACCTTCATCGCGGCCTGGAACGAGTACGTGGTGGCGCTGACCCTGATCATCGACGACGACAAGAAGCCGCTGACGGTGGGCATCCGGACCTATGTCACCGGCTACGAGCAGCACTGGGACCAGTTGTTCGCCGCCTCGGTGATCGCCGTCGTCCCGGTGGTGGCCCTGTTCATGCTGATCGAGAAGCACCTCGTCGGCGGCCTCACCGCCGGCGCCGTCAAGTAGCCCCTCAACCCGCCGTGATCATGCAATCCGGGCTCCCTCTGCCCGTGATCATGCAATCCGGGCACAGGGAGCCTGGATTGCATGATCACGGAGTTGGTCAGTCGGCGAGGCGGGCGGCCAGACGGGCGGCGTCGGTCGTCGGTCACCGTGAGGGCGATGCGGACGTGGTGGGCGCCGGCGGCGCCGTAGAACTCGCCAGGAGCCACCAGCACGCCGCGCTCGGCCAGCCAGGCCACCGTGTCCCAGCAGGGCTCGTCGCGGGTGGCCCACAGGTACAGCCCGGCGGCCGACTCCTCGATCCGCAGTCCCGCTGCGCTGAACGCCTTCATCGCCAGCACCCGCCGTGCGCGGTAGCGCTCGCGCTGCTCGGCGACGTGCGCGTCGTCGCCCAGCACCGCGGTCAGCGCCGCCTGCACCGGCGCGGGCATCATCATGCCGGCGTGCTTGCGCACCTCGAGCAACTGCGTCACCAGCGCGACGTCGCCGGCCACGAAGGCGGCCCGGTACCCGGCCAGGTTCGACTGCTTGGACGTCGAGTAGACCGCGAGCAGCCCCTCGTGCGACCCCCCGCAGACCCGCGGGTCGAGGATGCTCGGCACCTCCTCGACGTCCCAGCCGAGCTCGGCATAGCACTCGTCGCTGGCCACCACCGCGCCCACCGACCGCGCCCAGGCGACCACCTTGGCCAGGTGCTCGACCGGAAGCACCTTGCCGGTCGGGTTGGACGGGGAGTTCACCCAGACCAGCTTCACATTCGTGCGGTCCGGGCCGAGCTGCAGCGTGCCGTCGGCCGGCACCGGCGTCGCCCCGGCCAGCCGGGCCCCGACGTCGTAGCTCGGGTAGGCCCGCTCCGGGTGCACCACCAGGTCTCCCGCGCCCAGACCCAGCAGGGTGGGCAGCCAGGCCACCAGCTCCTTGGAACCGATCGTGGGCAGCACCCCGGCCGGGTCGACGTCCGGGACGCCGCGGCGCCGGGCGAACCAGGCCGCGACCGCCTCGCGCAGGGCGGGCGTTCCGTACGTCTGGGGATAGCCGGGCGCGTCGGCTGCCCCCGCCAGCGCCGCGCGGGCGACCTCGGGCGTCGGGTCGACCGGCGTGCCGATCGAGGCGTCGATGATGCCGTCAGGGTGCCGGCCGGCCAGCTCGCCGAACGGGGCGAGCCGGTCCCAGGGGAAGTCCGGCAGCTGCGGTCTCAGTGCCCTTCGCCCTGCGGCGGGAGCGCGGCGATAATCGGGTGGTCCTTGTGGATCACGCCCAGCTTGGCCGCGCCGCCGGGCGAGCCGAGGTCGTCGAAGAACTCGACGTTGGCCTTGTAGAAGTCCTTCCACTGTTCCGGGAGGTCGTCCTCGTAGAAGATCGCCTCGACCGGGCAGACCGGCTCGCAGGCGCCACAGTCGACGCACTCGTCGGGGTGGATGTACAGCGATCCGCTCGCCCTCGTAGATGCAGTCGACCGGGCATTCCTCGATGCAGGCGTTGTCCTTGACGTCGACGCAGGGCAGGGCGATGACGTAGGTCACGGTGTGTCCTCCGGGCTCGGTCGGTTGGCACCTAGTATCTCTGGCCGGACCCAGTATCGCGTGTCGGGGGGTGGTCGCGTGTCCAGGCCTCCGTTCTGGGTGTCTGTCGGCGTGGTGCTGCTCACCTCGTGCGCCTCCGGGCCCGCGGCTCCAGCGGCCTCTCCCGCCTCTTCGTCGCCCTCACCATCCGCCACGCCGTCCGCCTCACCATCCGCCACGCCGTCCGCCACCGCGGCCCCTTCACCGTCCGCCGGGTCGACCCGGACGCCGCCCACCACCTCGTCGGCGACAGCATCGGTGCAGGGGATCGATGTCTCGGCCTACCAGCCTCGGGTGGACTGGGCCCGGTGGAAGCGGCAGGGGATCCGGTTCGCCTGGATCAAGGCGACCGAGGGGGCCACCTGGCGCAGCCCCACCTTCGCCGCCCAGCGCACGGGCGCCCGAGCCGCCGGACTGCTGCAGGGGGCCTATCACTACGCCCGCCCGAAGAGCTCGACCGGCGCCTCCAGGCCCGGTTCTTCGTCCGGAACGGCGGCGGGTGGACGGCGGACGGCCGTACCCTGCCCGGTGCGCTCGACCTGGAGAAGAACCCCAGCGGCGCGGCCTGCTACGGGCTCTCCACGCGCGCCATGGTGGGGTGGATCCGCGACTTCACCACCGAGTACCGCCGCCTCACCGGCCGCGACGCGGTGATCTACGTCCAGGCCGGCTGGTGGCGCGAGTGCACCGGCGGCAATCAGTCCTTCGCCGCGGCCAACCCGCTGTGGCTCTACGACCACGACGGCCCGCTGGGCCCGCTCCCACCGGGTTGGGAGCGCGCCACGGCCTGGCAGTACGGGGTGAGGGAATCGATGGACCGCAACGTCTTCCTCGGCTCCGAGGCAGATCTGGCGCTCTGGGCGCGGACGCCGTGACCGCGCCGCCGACCATCGCCGCGCTGGAGCGGATCGAGCTCGGACACTGGCTGCCCTCGACCTGTGAACCACTCGGGCCGTGGGTGTTGCGCGCCCACCACGGCTTCACCGGCCGGGCCAACTCGGTGCTCGCGCTCGGTGATCCGGCGCCGGCGCTGAACCGACCCCTGGCCGCGGTGCTCGACACCGTGCGGGCCTTCTACGCCGGGCGCGGTCTGCCCCCGCTGATGGCCCTGCCGGTGCCTGCCGATGCCGGGGTGGACGTCGCTGGACCGCCGAGTGCCCTGCCTGCCGCGAGCGCCGTCCGTGCCTCACGCCACGGCGACGAGGACGCCCAGCTGGCGCTGCGCGCCGCGGTGGAGGGCTGCGGGTGGCATCCCGGTGGCGGCACCAGCGCGTACACCCTGACCGCACCCGTCCAGGCCCTGCGCGGGGGGCCGAGTCGCCCGCCGCCCGGGGTACGTCTGCACCACGCGACGGAGCCCGGCCCCGACTGGCTCGCCGTCTACCGCTACCGGGGTCAGGACCTTCCCCGGGTCGGGCACGAACTGTTCGTCTCGGCGCCCGAGCAGGTGTTCCTCTCCCTGAGGGTGGCGGACCGGACGGTGGCCGTGGCCCGGGGATCGCTGTCCGGTGGCTGGGCGGGAGTGACCGCCGTGGAGGTGGCCGAGGACCACCGGCGACAGGGCCTGGCCCGCCTGCTGCTCGCCGAGATCGCCCGGTGGGCGGCCGATCGCGGTGCGGCGTCGGCCTTCCTGCAGACGGCCGCCGCCAACGGGCCGGCGCACGCGCTGTACCTGTCCGCCGGGTTCGGCGTGCACCACCGCTACGACTACCTGACCTGCTCCGGCTAACCCCTTGGCCCGTCGGGCGTCTCGGCAGGCTTGGGGCCGCAGACCACCTTGTCCTCGGCGATGTACACCGTGCGCCAGGACTGGTCCTTGACGATCTTCCCGCCCTGGTAGACCTTCCGGCGGACGACGATGTCGAAGCCGGGGTTCGCCTCCTGCGGGACGCACTGGTCGCGGGTGTCATACACCGTCTTCGGCTGACGTGGATTGGTGCGCGCGCCGGTCTCGGAGACCACTCTGTCGTACTGCTTCGTGCTCCAGAAGCGCACGTTCACGGTGTTGGTGACGCTGGCCTCCACCAGCACCGCGTACTTGGAGTCGTTGCGCCACACCAGGTCGACGTCGGGATAGTTGACCGTCGCCTCTCGACCGACCGGGTAGCGCGAGATGTAGAAGGAGTGCGGCATGTGACGCACGTCCTCCAGCCCGGCGAAGAAGACGTTGTTGTAGATGGTCGTCGCCATCTGCGAGACGCCGCCGCCGTGGCCCATCACCAGGCGTCCGTTCATGATGGTCGGCGCCTCCGCATACCCCTTCTCCGGCGTCCGCCTGCCCAGGACGGCGTTCAGGCTGAACGTCTTTCCGGGCATCACGAGGGTGCCGTTCACCGTGCGGGCGGCGATCCGCAGATTGTTCGTCCGCGGGGCGTTCGAGGTGAGCCGGGTGGAGAACTTCGAGACCTCCTCCTTCACCCCCAGCGCCGTGGCCTGCTCGGTGGTCAGCTTGGGCTTGGCGACGGCCGTCGTCAGCACCGCCTTGCGCTCTGGGGTGAGCAGGGCCGCCTTGGCCGCCGTGGCCAGGGCCGCCGGATCGATGGTCACCCCGTCTGCGGAGGGGATGACTGTCGGCTTGCCGTCCTTCAGCACGATCTGAGCGTCCTTGGGCTCCTGCTCCAGATCCTCGCTCCCGGCCAGCACGGCGCTGCGCAGCGCCGCGCCGTCCACGACAAGGTCGAGGGTGTCCGGCGCCGTCGCGCTCGGCGCCATGTCCAGGGTGGGCAGCAGGGCCGCCTGCGTCACCGTGACGGTCGTGTCGCCGATCACCACGGTGAGCGGCCCGGACGCCGCCGGCTTGGCCGTGGCGGCCAGCGCCCGGTCCACCTCGGCCTGGTCGATGGCCGGCGGAGTCTGTTTCACGGGCAGCTCGAGTGCGCCCGAGCGAGCCAGCCAGCCGCGGGCCACGGCCTCGGTCGCCGCCTCGACGTCGAGCGAGGACCCGGTCACTGCCGCGGTGACACGCGGTCCGTCGGAACCGAAGGCGATCGCGCCGTCGACCGCTTCCTGCGCGGTATCGGTGGCGATGGTTCCCAGCACGGTACGCAGCTGGGTGCGGTCGGCCTCCGGCAGGGCCGGGGCCGCCGGGCCACCGATCACCTGGTGCCACACCCGACCCAGGTCGAGCCGGCCACCCAGGACGGCGTCGATGCTGCGTTCGGCATCGAGTCGCAGCCCGGCGCGCGCCGGGTCGAGGCTGGCCTGGCGACCGCTCACCTGCACCTGGATGGGGGCGGCGGCGGACGGCGCCTTCGCCGCCAGAGCCTCGACCGCCGCGTCGCGGCGCAGGCCGCCGACGTCGACTCCCCCCACGGTGGTACCCCGCGGCACGACGTCACCGGCGAGGCCGACGGCTCCGCCGACGCCGAGCAGACCCAACAATCCGGTGCCGAGCGCGACGAGCCCGACCCGACGCGGCCACCGGCGGTGCGAGGGCGCGAACACCGGTGGCGGGGTATTGGGACGGGACTGCGCCTGGACGGGGAAGGTCTCGGCGGGCAATGTCTCGGCGGGTAACGGAGGACCGGCCGGTTGCTCGTTCTCGACCTGCAGCTGGACCGGCATCGGGATGGCCGCCGTGTCCGGTGCCATGGCCGGCTCCGGAAACGGTGACGTCTCCACCTCGACCACCCGCTCCGGAGCGGGCTCCGGGTCGAGCACGACTGTCGGTAGCGGCTCCGGCTCCAGCGCAACGGCAGCAACCGGTTCGGCCGGTTCCGGCTCCGTTTCGAGCTTCGGCTCCGTTTCGAGCTTCGGCTCCGTTTCGAGCTTCGGCTCCGGTTCGGGTTCCGGTTCGCTTTCCGCCGTGAGTTCAGACTCCGGTTCCGGCTCGGGCTCGGGTTCCGGCTCGGGCTGGGGTTCCGCTTCGGGCTCGGGTTCCGGCTCGGGTTCCGGCTCAGGCTCTGGCTCGAGCTCCGGTTCCGGCTCGGGCTCGGGTTCCGGCTCGGGCTCCGGTTCCGGCTCGGGCTCGGGCTCAGGCTCGGGCTCCGGTTCCGGCTCGGGCTCCGGCTCGGGCTCCGGTCCCGGCTCCGGTTCCGGCTCCGGTTCGGGTTGCGCCGTGAGTTCACGCTCCGGTTCCGGCTGGGGCTCCGGTTCCGGTTCGGGCTCCGGCCCGGGTTCGGGCTCCGGTTCCGGCTTGAGTTCAGGCTCGGTTTCCGGCGCAGGCTCAGATTCGGGCTCCGCCTTACGAGATGAGTTGAGCCACTCCAGCAGGTCCGCGGGCGAGGCCCACGCGGGACCTGACGCGGCAACGTCACGACCAGGTGCCTCGGCAGCGGCGGCCTCGGGCGCCTCGACGGCCTCCGGCTTGTCCTCGGCGCCGGGCCCCTCGTCGTGATCACTAGCGGTGTCGCTCACATCGGCATCGTAGAGTCCCCGGTCGCGTCCCCGTGCCATCACGCAGAGGCGCTGACCGCAATCACCACCTAGTGGTGCTGGCTGTCGCGGACCACTCACCCAGGGAGTGGTGGCGGGTTGATACACGCAGACGGTGCAGAACCCGCCACTGTCTGCGGGCCGGAAGAGGTCGGCGAGCACTGACGGAGGGGTGAGTGGGTCATTATTGTGGCTTATGTGTCGATTTGCCGGTAGCCGCTGCGGTAGTACAGCAGGGCCCCGGCATCGTCCCGGCCGAGCCGCGAAGAGACCACCTCACCGATCACGATGCTGTGATCACCGGCGGGCACGATCTGCTGCGTCCGGCACTCCAACCAGGCCTGCGACTGCTCGAGCAGGGCAGCTCCGGTCACCGGTCCGCGCCGGTGGGGCACCTGATCGAGCTGGCCGTGCAGCGGACGACCCCGCGTGGCCAGCCAGTCCGAGGCCGAACGGGCCGACGCGTCGAGGATGCTCACCCCCCACGCTCCTGACGCCACGATCGCGTCGTGGAACCGCGCCTCCGTCTCGACGCAGACCAGCACCAGCAGCGGCTCCAGCGACACCGACGTGAAGGCGTTCGCCGTCATCGCATGGTCGATACCGCCGTCCACCGCGGTCACCACACAGACACCGGTGGCAAACCGACCGACCGCCCGACGGAAGAGGGCGACGTCCTCCGCCGTGGGCGGTCGATCGGGGGATGCGGTGTGCACGCGTGGAGACTACGCGGTCGCCGCCGGCTTCTCGCGCTGAGCCGGGGCCCACCAGTTCGCCGGACGACGCAGATTCACCGTCGGGGCGTTGTCGACCTCGTCGTCCACCACGTCCTTGGCTGCCACGTCCTCGTCGGCAGCGTCGGCACCGGGCAGGGCGCGAGGCTCGGGTCGTTCGGCGTCCGCCCGTTCGAGCACGTCGGTGATCTCGCGCCCGATCAGCTCGTGCCGCTCGAGCAACGCGTCCCGCAGGGCCACCACGAGGTGCTGGTTGGCCTCCAGCAGGTCGCGCGCCCGGTCCTTCTGGGCGATGAGCAGCCCCTCGACCATGCGCCGACCCTCGCCGTCGCCGAGCACCCGCCCGACCAGACCCTGGTCGCCGAACGCCGAGCCCTGGACCGCGCCGAAGGAGATCAGCGTGTCTGACATACCCGCCTGGCCGACCATCTGCGCGGCCACGTTCGTGGCGTAGGTGAGGTCGCCGGCGGGGCCGGTGGAGATGTCGTCGAAGAACAGCTCCTCAGCCACCTGACCGCCGAACGCGATGCACATCAGCGCCTCGAGCTCGCTGCGCGAGCGGGTGTAGACGTCCTCACGGTCACCGTGCGCCAGCAGCCCGAGCGCCTCTGCCCTCTTGATGATCGTGAGCACCTCGAGCCGGCGCTGCGGCGCCACCAGCCAGGCCAGGGTGGCGTGCCCCGCCTCGTGCGTGGCGATCAGCTCCTTCTCGTACGGGGTGTACGAGACCGGTTGCCCCAGACCGACCTCGGTCACCAGTCGGGCCTGCTCGATGTCCGCCCAGGACATGCCGTCACCGCCGCGCCGGATCGCGTTGACCAGCGCCTCGTCCAGCAGGTGCTCGATCATCACCGGGGAGTATCCCTGGGTGATCCCGGCCAGGGCGTCGCGCCGCTCCGAGTCGGCCATCTCCGACTCGTAGGCCTTGCGCTCCAGGAAGTGGTCGACCAGCTCGCGGCGTCCAGCGTGGTCGGGCACCGAGAACACGAGCCGTCGGTCGAACCGTCCGGGCCGCAGCAGAGCCGGGTCGAGCCCGTCGGCCCGGTTCGTGGCCGCGATCACCAGCACCTCCGGGGTCTCGGTCCGGGGCCGCGGGATGCACCAGGAGGCCGGCAGCAGAAGGTTGACGGCGTCCACCACCTGGGAGCGGATCCGCTCGCCCAGGGTGGGGGTGTCGAAGGACTGCATCTGCACCAGCAATTCGTTGACCACTCCCCCGACGCCCTCGCTGGTCATCGAGCGGTGGACGATGCCGCCCGAGGCAGCACCGGCCGCGTACACCGAGGGCAGCCCGACCAGACCTCCGCAGTCCATCGCCTGCATCGCGTGCACCGGTTGGTGGGCCACGGAGGGCATGCCCCCGCGCACCATCGCGATCGCGTCGATCTCCTCGATGAAGCCGATCGCGCCGCCCTCGGCCCGGGCCGCCTTGCGCAGCGCCGCGAAGTAGGAGCGGATCTTGCGAGAGGTGGCTCCGTAGAACATCGACTGGAACGAGGTCGCCGAGACGAACAGGAACGGCACACCCGCCTCGGCCGCCATCGCCTTGGCCATGTGCGTCTTACCCGTTCCGGGCGGACCCTCGAAGAGCAGACCGCGACGCGGAGTGCCGCCCATGGACCGGCGGAAGGTGCGTGCGGACAGGAACAGGTCCAGCGAGCGCCGCACGTCCTCACTCACCGCAGCCAGCCCCTTGACGTCCTCGAACCGGACGTCGATCTGCTCGGGCCGGTACACGATGTGCGGCGAGCGCCCGGCGACCAGGAAGCTGCCCGCCGTGGTGAGGATCATGACGAAGAAGAAGATCCCGGTCATCAGGTAGATCGGGTCGACCGTGGGGAATCGCGGCACCGCGGTGTGGCCGCTGGCCATCCGCCAGGCGATCCACCCGGCCACCACCGCGATGGAGCCGACCAGGCGCAGCACGCGGACCCGACGGCGGCGCTCGCGCTGCTGGGCCACGTCGGAGGTCATCGTCGCCCCGGCACCGCCGGCCGCGGTCAGGGCCCCGACGCCGCCCTGTCCCGGGCCGGCCGTGCCCACCGGAGCAGGGGTCTCGACCAAGGCCGTGGTCTCACGGGCCGACGCCTCTTCCATGATGTGTCTACCCACGTCACTCCTCGTCAGGCCGAGACCGGCTGTCACCGGTATCTGCTGACGATGACTCGTTCGCCGGGGGGTTGACCACGGTGCGCGACGGATCTCATCCGTCTGCCGTCACGATGTCACCCAGAAGGGTCACCATGAGTGACATTTTCACGCCACACCCGTCATCTCACCGACAGAGATCACCGTCTGTCATGGCCATGCACCCCACCAAGTGGGGGGAAAGCCATGACAGACGACGATCATGGTGGAGGTGGGGGTGGGGGTGGGAGGTGGGGTGGGGTGGGGTGGTCAGAGGCCGGCGAAGAGGTCTGTCTCTCGGTCGGACGGCGCGTCGCGCGGGCCGGCGACGAGCTGGAAGTACTCGACCGGTGCGATCACCTGGCCGATCTCATTGCTCAGCGCGTAGAAGGGCGGCTGGACCATCACCTGGGTGGCGTGCGCCCGCAGCGCAGCCGCCTTGGCGGCCAGGAATTCCGTGCCGTCGACCGCGGTGGTGACCACGGCGTCCGGCACCACCATGCTCGGCGGCGGCCCGTCGGGAGTGGGCCGGTAGGGATTGTCGGAGCCGGCCAGCAGAGCCGCCTGGCCGCGCACCACCGTCTCGGGAACGACCATCCAATAGGTCTTCGGCACCGCCCAGCCGCCCGGCGCCTCGGCCGCCAGCGTGACGGCGCGCATGCTCACCCGGTGTGCCTGCACATGATCCGGGTGACCGTAGCCGCCCCCCGGGTCGTAGGTGACCAGCACGTGCGGGCGGACCTCGACGAGCACCGCGGCCAGGTCGGCGGCAGCCGTCTCGACCGGGGCCAGCGCGAACGCCTCGGGCCGCACGTCGTCCGGCAGCACGACCATGCCGCGGGCGTCGACGTCCATGCCCGAGTCGCGGTAGTGGCGCGGCGTGCCGGCGTCCAGGAACCGATGATCCTCGACTCCGAGGGCAGCCATCGCCGCCGCCAGCTCACCTTCGCGGTGGGTGCCCAGCGTGTCGTCCTGATCGGCGGCCAGCCGGGCAGGAGCCGGGGGGATCACCTCGCCCTGCTCACCCCGGGTGCAGGTGACCAGGGTGACCCGGGCTCCCAGCGCCGCGTAGCGGGCCATGGTGGCGCCGGTGGCGATGCTCTCGTCGTCCGGATGGGCATGGACCAGAAGTAGTCGCCGGACCTCAGACGGCATCCGCGGCCGGCTCCGGGAAGTGGCAGGCCACCTGGTGGCCGGATTCGTACGTGGTGAGCTGCGGCACCTCACTGGCGCACCGGTCCTGCGCCTTCCAGCACCGGGTGCGGAACACGCAGCCGCTGGGCGGGTCGGCCGGCGAGGGCAGGTCCCCCTTCAGGACGATCCGGTCCCGCTGCTCGCGAAGCGCCGGATCAGGCACCGGCACGGCCGAGAGCAGGGCCTTGGTGTAGGGGTGACGCGGCGCGGCATAGAGCGCGTCGCTGCCGGACAGCTCCATGATCTTGCCGAGGTACATCACGGCGATCCGGTCGCTGATGTGGCGCACCACGGACAGGTCATGGGCGATCACGATGTAGGCCAGACCGAACTCGTTCTGCAGGTCCTCGAGCAGGTTGACCACCTGCGCCTGGATCGAGACGTCGAGCGCCGAGACCGGCTCGTCGCACACGATCAGCTTCGGCTTGAGGGCCAGGGCCCGGGCGATCCCGATCCGCTGCCGCTGGCCACCGGAGAACTCCGCCGGGAAGCGGTTGTAGTGCTCGGGGTTCAGACCCACCCGGTCGAGCAGATCCTGGACCGCCTTCTTCACCCCGCCGGGAGGCTCGATCCCCTGGACGTCGTACGGCGCCGCGACGATCTTGCCCACCGTGTGCCGGGGGTTCAGCGAGGAGTAGGGGTCCTGGAAGATCATGGACGCCGCCCGCCGCATCGGCACCATCTCGCGCCGGCTGAGCCCGGTGATGTCGCGCCCGGCAAGCTCGATCGTGCCCGCGGTCGGCTCGAGCAGCTTCAGCATCGTGCGGCCCGCGGTCGACTTGCCGCAACCGCTCTCCCCCACGATCCCGAGCGTCTCGCTGGGGTACACGGAGAGGTCGATCCCGTCGACAGCCTTGACCTGCCCGATGGTCCGGCGCAGGAAGCTGCTCTGGATCGGGAAGTGCTTACGCAGACCGGTGACCCGCAGCACGGGTTCGGCACCACCGTCGCCCGACGTGCTCGTGCTGGTCACCTGTTCGGCTGACGTGCTCACGCGACCTCCTCCCCGCCCGCCTTGGCCGGGGCCAGGGCCTCCATCTGCCCCTTGGAGAGCAGGCAGCGCACGTCATGGTTGGGCCCGACCGGCGTCAGGTCGGGCCGCTTGGTGTCGCACCAGCCGTTCTCGACGTGCGAGGCGAAGGTGCACCGGGGCCGGAACACGCACCCCTGGGGCAGCCTGATCAGGGACGGCGGCTGGCCGGGGATCGGGGTCAGCCGGGTGCCGCGGGGGTCGGTCAGGTTCGGCACCGACGACAGCAGGCCCCAGGTGTAGGGCATTCCGGCATGGGCGAACACCGTCGTGACGGGCCCTCGCTCGACCACGCGCCCGCCATACATCACGACCACGTCGTCGGCCACCTCGGCCACCACGCCCAGGTCGTGGGTGATCAGCAGGATGGCCATCTGGTACTCCTGCTGCAGGTCGCGCAGCACGTCCAGGATCTGTGCCTGAACGGTGACGTCGAGCGCGGTGGTCGGCTCGTCGGCGATCACCAGGTCAGGGTTGTTGATCAGCGCCATGGCGATCATCACGCGCTGGCGCATACCGCCGGAGAACTGGTGCGGGTAGTCCTTCACTCGCTGCTTGGCGTTGGGGATGCCGACCCGGTCGAGCATCGCCACCGCCCGCCGGGTGGCCTCACTCTTGCTGACGTCCTCGTGCACCAGCACCGCTTCGACCAGCTGTTTGCCGATCGCGTAGAAGGGGTGCAGGGAGCTCAACGGGTCTTGGAAGATCATGGCCATGTTGCGCCCGCGCATCGAGCGCACGGTCTCGTCGGGGGCGGAGACGATGTCGGTGCCGTCCACGAACACCTGGCCGGAGATCGTCGCGGAGCGTTTCGGGTGCAGCCCCATGATCGCCTGGCTGGTGACGCTCTTGCCCGACCCGGACTCACCCACGATGGCGAGGGTCTTGCCCCGCTCCAGGCTGAACGAGACCCCGTCCGCCGCTCGGACCACGCCGTCCTCGGTGGCGAAGCTGACCTTCAGGTCACGCAACTCCAGATAGGCCTTGGGGGCCTCGGTCGTCGCGCTCATGCGAGCCTCACCCTCGGGTCGATCACCATGTAGAGCATGTCCACGATGAAGTTGGCCACGATGATGAACGTGGCGGCCACCAGGGTCACCCCGGTGATCACCGGGAGGTCGGAATCGACCACCGCGCCGACCGCCAGCCGGCCGAGCCCGGGAAGGTTGAAGATCTGCTCGGTGATGATCGCTCCGCCGAGCAGGATGCCCAGGTCAAGACCGGCCGCGGTGACGATCGGGGTCAACCCGGCACGCAGGGCGTGCTTGATCGTCACCACCCGTTCGGGCAGTCCCTTGGCACGGGCGGTGCGGATGAAGTCCTCGCCGAGGGTCTCCACCATCTGGGTTCGGGTCAGGCGGGTGTAGAAGGCGGCGCTGGTGAAGGCGACGGTGACCCAGGGCAGCAGCATGGTGCTGAAGAACTTCCCTGGATCCTCGCTCAGCGGGTAGTAGTCCGGATAGGGCAGCAGGCTCAACTGCACGATCAGCAGGATGAGCAGAGAAAGGCCGACGAAGAAGCTGGGTAAGGAGTAAGCCACCAACGAGATGCCTTGCAGCACGGCATCCGGCCATCGTCCTCGATTCAGGGCGGCCAGCACTCCGGTGGTCAGCCCGAACGACATCCAGAGGATGAAGGCTCCCAGGGCCAGCCACATGGTGACCGGCACGGTCTCCTTGACCAGGTCGGTGACATTGCGCTGCTGGGAGAAGGAGTAGCCCAGGCAGGGGGCGGGGCAGTCGATCTCGGCCGCACCCTGTCCCTCGTTGTAGGTGCGCCCGGCCACGATGCCCTTGACCCAGATGGCGTACTGCTCAGCCACCGGCTTGTCCAGGCCGAGCCGCACCCGGTTGGCCGCGATCACGTCGTCGGTACAGGACTTGCCACAGGTCAGCCGCGCCGGGTCGGTCGGCAGCACGGAGAACAACAAGAAGACCAGAACACTCAGACCGGCCAGCATGACGATCATCGAACCGAACCGCTTGACCACGTAACCGAGCACGACGACGCCTCCCGACGAGCTGCTATGCCACAGACCTATGGGTGTGCCCGGCCGGTCCGAGGACCGGCCGGGCACAACTCATCGGGTCACTTCTCCAGGTAGAGATCACCGAACGAGGGGCCACCGAACGCCGGGTTGGTGTACGGCTTGCCGCCGAAGGTGGCGGTCTTCACCTTGGTCCCGAAGATCAGCTGCTCCTTGCCGAACCGGGTCGGGATGATCAGACCCAGCTCGACGGCCTCCTTGTTGATGGCCTGCCACTTCTTGGCCTGCTCGGCACGGTCGATCGTGGTCTTGGCGTCTTCCACCTTGGCCACGAACGCCTTGTCGTCCCACTGCGAGAGCTTGAACCCGCCCTCGGGCGTGAACAGCTCGGGCAGAACGGTGGAGGCGTTCAGCCAGTCCGGGCCCCAGCCTGCGCCGGAGACCGAGTTCTGCTTGGCCGGGTCCTGCACCGTCGGGTAGTAGGCCGACTGCTCGATCGGGTTCAGCTTGACCTTGAACCCGGCCTTCTCCCACGACGCCTTCGCGATCGCGGCAGCCTTGTCGGCCGTCTGGTCGTCCTTGGCCTTGCCGTAGTCGAAGACGATCTCCGGCGGGGTGGCCCCCGAGTCGGCGATCAGCTTCTTGGCCAGGTCGATGTTTCCGGTGGCCGGAACGGCGGCGCCGAGGCCCCCCTCCCAGATGCCGGTCGGTGCGTAGTCCTGACCGATGTTCGGCTTCAGCGCACCGTCCGCGAAGTCACCGGCGTAGGTGCCACCGGCCAGCTTGCGCAGAGCTTCACGGTCGAGGGCGGCCATCAGGGCCTGGCGGTGCTTGACGTTCGGCACCTTCTTGGTGTTGATCGCGTAGTAGCGCACGAACGGGTCCAGCTGGTCGCTGAGCCGGTCCTTGAGCTGGGCGTTGGCGAAGATGGCGCCGACGTCGGCCGGGTCGATCTGGTCGTTGGACACGGCGAACGCGTCGTCACCGGAGGCCTTGGTCAGGCGGGAGTCGACCACCTGCGGGTTCAGGCTGAACTGCACGACGACCTTGTCCGGGTACGCCTTGCGCACCGGGTCACTGTCCTGGGTCCACTTGTCGTTGCGCACCAGGACCAGGGACTTCTTCTCCACGTACGACTCGATCTTGTACGGGCCGGAGGAGACCGGAGCCATGTCGTACTTCTCGCCCGTGTCCTTGGCCTTGGGCACCGGGGAGAACGACAGCAGGGTCAGCGCCCCGTTGAAGTCCGGCACCGGCTTGCCCAGGTTGAACGTGATCGTCTTGCCGTCCTCCGAGCAGGTCACGGCCTTGTCGAACGCGGCCACGCCCTCGGGGGTGTTCTTGTACGGACCGGTGAAGATGCTCTTGCCATCCGTCTTCGGGATGTCGAGCATCGAGATCGCGTACGTCGGACCGTCGGTGATGACGTCCTGGGCGAAGGTGCGCGAGACGCCGTACTTGACGTCGGCGCAGGTGATCGGCGAGCCGTCCTCGAAGGTGACCCCGTCGCGCAGGGTGAAGGTCCACTTCTTGGCGTCGTTCTCGACCTTGCCGATGTCGGTGGCCAGGTCGGGCACGATCTCGGTGCCGGCCGTACCCTCGGCGATCTTGTAGGTGGTCAGGCTGCGGTGGATGAAGGCACCCGCAAAGTTCAGGTCCACGCCGGTGTAGTTGCGCTGGGGGTCGAGGTGGGAGAACTTGTCCCCCCCGGCCAGGACGAACAGCGTGCCGCCCTTGTTCTCACCAGCGGCGGCACTGGCGCCGCCACCCGCAGCGCTACTGGCCGCCGGCGTGCTGCTGCCTCCGCCGCATGCGGCAAGGCTGAGCGCGGCTGCCCCAGCGATCAGGGCACCGAGCGTGCCGGGCTTGCGGTTCACCATGTGTTTCCTCCGGAAGGAAGAGGAGTCGGCCGAGAGGGCCGGACCTGCTGCCGCCGGTCGGGGGACCGGTCGGCTCCCGCGAATGCGAGAGATTGTGGGGGCGCCGTCCGCGGGAATCACACGCGGCCGGCCCTGGGGTCGAGAGCGTCGCGCACGGCGTCACCCAGGAGGTTGAACGACAGCACCGTGAGCACCAGTGCCAGCGCGGGGAAGAGCAGGTACGCCGGGTAGGACTGGAAGTAGTTGATCGAGTCCTGCAACAGCTTGCCCCAGGTGGGCATCGAGGCATCGGTACCGACGTTGAGGAAGGCAAGGGTGGCCTCGGCGCTGATGTAGGCGGGCAGCGTGATCGAGGCGTACACCAGCACCGGCGCCCACAGGTTCGGGATCAGCTCGGTGAGCACGATCCGGCGCCGGGAGGCGCCCATGGCGACGGCAGCCTCGACGAACTCCCGCTCCCGCAGGCTGATCACCTGACCGCGCACCACCCGGGCGATGTAAGGCCAGCCGAACACGGCGAAGAAGAGGATCAGGTAGGCGATCCGGCTCGGGTTCCCCTCCGGGATCCCGAACGAGGTCAGCCGCTGAGTGATCACGTTGCTCATCGCCAGCAGCAGCAGCAGCTGGGGGAAGGTCAGGGTCAGGTCCATGATCCAGGAGAGGATCCGGTCCAGCCGGCCTCGGGAGGCCGCGGCGACGGTGCCGACCAGCACTCCGATGGTGATGGTGAGCACAGTGGCCGAGACCGCCACGAAAAGGGTGACCCGCGCGCCGTAGAGGAGCAGGGCGAGCAGGTCGCGTCCCGTGCCGGGCTCGATCCCGAACGGGTGGGCGAGCGTCGGTCCGGTGATCGGGAGCGCCCCGGACTCGCCGATCAGGTTCGAGTCGCCCTCGATGGTGACTCCGACCAACCGCGTGACGAGCGGAGCAAACACCGCCAGCGCAATGATCCCGATCACGATGCTCAGGCTGCCCATGGCGGTCTTGTTCCGCTTCAACCTGCGCCAGGCGAGCTTGCCCGGGGAGAGACCCTCGGTGCCAGGGTCGGTGGGGGCGCCCGGGGGGTCGGCGATCGGTTCACCCTGCAGGGTCAGCTCCGCGGTCACCTGCCACCTCCACTCGATGTCGGCCTGATCGTGTGCCACGTCGCATCACGTCGAGAAACCGCTTGACATGGCTCGCGGTAGTCACAGCGGCACAGCAACGGCAGGTTAGCCGACAAGTCGGCGCCGTCCAGAGGTCTGCTCCCCGCGATCATCACCGTCGTGTCGCGCGGCGCGTCGCCGATCACAACCCCAGCGCAGTAGTCAAGCAATTCTCGCGTCGATTGTGGCCTTGAGTGGCGGATTTTCCGCCTGAATCGGCTACTGGACGAGATCTTTCGCTGACTGCGCGTCATTTTGGCATCGACCGACGCCGACAGGATCATCTGTAACGATTTGGCCAAGCTACTGGGCGGTAGCCCTTCGAGTGACCTGCCGACCCCGCCGCGGAGCGGCCTCAGCCCTTCCGGCTGCGAGCCCGGTTCTTCTCCCGGTCCACCGCGGAGAGCTCCACCTTGCGGATCCGGACCGCGGTCGGGGTCACCTCGACGCACTCCGACGTCGCGGCAGAACTCCAGGCACTGCTCGAGCGACAGCTTGCGGGCCGGCACCAGGCGCTCGAACTCGTCCGCGGTCGAGGACCGCATGTTGCTGAGCTTCTTCTCCTTGGTGATGTTCACGTCGAGGTCGTCGGCCCGGGAGTTCTCGCCGACGATCATGCCCTCGTACACCTCGGTGGTCGGCTCGACGAAGAGCGTGCCCCGCTCCTGCAGGTTGTTGATCGCGAACGCGGTGGCGGCGCCGGACCGGTCGGCGACCAGCGAGCCGCTGGGCCGGGTGCGCAGCTCCCCCACCCACGGCTCGATAGCCCTCGAACACGTGGTGGGCGATACCGGTGCCCCGGGTGTCGGTGAGGAACTCGGTGCGGAAGCCGATCAGGCCGCGCGAGGGGACGGTGAACTCCATCCGTACCCATCCGGTGCCGTGGTTGGTCATCTGCTCCATCCGGCCCTTGCGGACGGCGAGCAGCTGGGTGATCGCGCCGAGGTACTCCTCCGGCGCGTCGATGGTCAGGCGCTCGAACGGCTCGTGCACCTTGCCGTCGACCAGCCGGGTGACCACCTGCGGCTTGCCGACGGTCAGTTCGAACCCCTCACGACGCATGGTCTCGACCAGGATGGCCAGGGCGAGCTCGCCGCGGCCCTGCACCTCCCAGGTGTCCGGCCGCTCGGTGGGCAGCACCCGGATCGAGACGTTTCCGACCAGCTCCCGGTCGAGGCGGTCCTTGACCAGACGGGCGGTCACCTTGTTGCCCTTGGTCTTCCCGGCCATCGGCGAGGTGTTGGTGCCGATCGTCATCGAGATCGCGGGCTCGTCGACCGTGATCAGCGGCAGCGGGCGGGGATCGTCGGGGTCGGCCAGCGTCTCCCCGATGGTGATCTCGGGAATGCCCGCCACGGCGATGATGTCGCCCGGGCCCGCGCTCATCGGCGGTGACCCGCTCCAGCGCCTCGGTCAGCAGCAGCTCGGTGACCTTGACCTTCTGGATGCCGCCGTCGTGGCGGCACCAGGCCACCTGCTGCCCCTTGCGAATGGTGCCCGAGCGCACCCGGCAGAGCGCGAGCCGGCCCAGGAACGGCGAGGCGTCGAGGTTGGTGACGTGGGCCTGCAGCGGCACCTCGTCGTCGTAGGACGGCGCCGGAACGGAGGCCAGGATGGTCTCGAACAGAGGCTGCAGGTCGGGGCTGTCCGGCTGGGTGCCGTCCGCCGGACGCTCCAGGCTGGCCCGACCGGTCTTCGCCGAGGCGTAGACGATCGGGAAGTTCAGCGCCTTGTCGGGGTCGACCCCGGTGCCGTCGATCAGGTCCATGAACAGCTCGTAGGTCTCGTCGACGACCTCGGCGATCCGTGCGTCCGGCCGGTCGACCTTGTTCACCACCAGGATCACCGGCAGGTGCGCGGCAAGCGCCTTGCGCAGCACGAACCGGGTCTGCGGCAACGGGCCCTCGGAGGCGTCGACCAGCAGGGCGATCGCGTCGACCATGGACAGCCCGCGCTCCACCTCGCCGCCGAAGTCGGCGTGGCCCGGCGTGTCGATGATGTTGAAGGTCACGCCGCCGGCCGGGGCACCCTTGCCGTCCCAGCGCACCGCGGTGTTCTTGGCCAGGATGGTGATGCCCTTCTCCCGCTCCAGGTCGCCGGAGTCCATCGCCCGCACGTCGACGTGCTGGTGCTCACCGAAGGAGCCGGTCTGCCAGAGCATGGCGTCGACCAGCGTGGTCTTGCCGTGGTCGACGTGGGCGACGATCGCGATGTTGCGCAGGTCGTCGCGGGTACAGAGAGGCATGCGGGAGCACTCGTTCCGGGTCGGGGATCATCGGGTGGCGCCGTCCGGAGCGGAGGGCGGCCAGCCCCCATCCTAGGTGCGCGGACCGTCGGCCCCCGCGGCGCCGTCCACGCCGCCCGCGGCCAGACGGCTGAAACTGGGCAGCGGCCCCTCAGCGGTGTCCACCGGTTCGGCGGTCAGCATCGCGTGCCCGACCGCCCGGGTGACGCAGTCCGCAGCGGCACTGAGCAGGGCGTGGAAGGCCGCTGGGTCGGGACGGGATCCACGCCCGGTGGCCAGGGTGAACACCGTGTCCCCGTCGAACATCGTGTGCACCGGGCGGATCGCGCGGGCCAGGCCGTCGTGACCGATCCCGGACACCTTCGCGCACTGGGCCTTGGTCAGCGTGGCGTCGGTCGCGATCACCCCGAGCGTGGTGGCCTGGGACATCCCCGCCTCGCCGTCCGGCGGCGGCAGCGCCGCCCAATGGTCCGCGACGCGGCCCGGCTCGAACTCCCCGGACAGCCCGAACCGGACGGCGTACAGCTCACCGGTGGCGGGGTCCACGCACGAGCCGACCGCGTTCACCACCACCAGGGCCGCCACGGTGGTGCCGTCCCCCAGCACCACGCTGGCCGAGCCGACGCCGCCCTTGAGCTCACCGGCCCTGGCACCCGTGCCGGCACCCACCACGCCTTGAACCACCGGTCCCGCGGAGGCGGCGTCGTAGGCCGCCTCGCCGAAGCCGGGGCCGGGGTGGTTGCCGGGGTCGCCGCCGCGCCCGAGGTCGAAGATCACCGCCGCCGGAACGATCGGCACCACGGCGGTGCCGCCGGCCACCGGAACCGGATAGCCGATGCCGTCCTCCCGCAACCGGCCCATCACGCCGTCCGCGGCGGCCAGGCCGAACGCGCTCCCGCCGGTGAGCACCACGGCATGGACGAGCTCCACCAGGTTGCGCGGGTCCAGCACGTCGGTCTCCCGGGTGCCCGGGCCGCCGCCGCGCACGTCCACCCCGGCCACGGCGCCCTCAGGCGGCGGCAGCACCACGGTGGTTCCGGTCAGCCATCCGTCCTCGCGCCGTCCGGCATGGCCGACCCGGATCCCGGCCACGTCGGTCAACGAGTTCGTCGCGCCCGACCGGGCGGTCATCTGATCTCTGCCGCTCTCGAGCGACGCTGAAGCTCCTGCACGACGGGCGCGTTGGAGGGCAACCAGTCCAGCTCGTGCCACGTCCCATGGGCCAGCCACGCGATGGCATCGTGGTCCTCGATCGCGGCGGGGTCACCTTCGCGCACCTGCGCCCACCACACGCGCAGCCGATAGCCGGGCCGGATCGGCCACCCATCCTGGTCCTCCGCGACCCCGGCCGTCAGCTCCTGCCCGAGATCGACGTGAATGCCGAGCTCCTCGGCCAGCTCGCGGTGCAGCGCCAGCTCGTGCTCCTCCCCCGGCTCGACACCGCCACCGGGCAGCTCCCACAGTCCAGCGGCCCACTCCGGTTCGGTGCGGCGAGCGGCGAGCAGCAGACTCGGCCGGTCCAGGTCGTCGACCACCGCCGCAGCCACCACCCACCGGATCTCGGTCACGGATCCAGCGTGACACAGTGGGCCGATGGCCCAGAAGCCTGTGGGGACGATCCACATCGCTTACCGTGGCGAGTGGTCGATTGAGCCCCGTTTTCGAGGCTCGAACGGGGCTGAATTGACCAGTCGCGTGGCGTACCACCTTTCCGCCGCGACGACCCAGATCACCTCGTCCACCTCGCCGCCCTGGCACAGTGGGCTGATGGCGTACCCGACTCCCCGCCTGCTCGACGACGACGAGATCGCCCGGCAGCTGGCCGACCTGCCCGGAGTGCACCGCGGCGCGCCGGGCACCCTGGTCCTCGCCGTCCGGGCCCCCTCCTTCGAGGATGCGGTCCAGCTGGTGCGGATCGTCGCCGAGGACGCCGAGCTGATGGACCACCATCCGGACATCGACCTGCGCTGGTGCACGGTCACGTTCACCCTGTCCACCCACTCCTCCGGCGGGCTGACCCAGCTGGACGTCGAGCTGGCGCACCAGATCGTGCAGGCCGCGGCCTCGGTGGGTGCCACGACGCTGCCGCCCCCGGAACGGGTCGGGATCGCCCTGGACGTGCGGGACGCCGAGGCGGTGCGCCCGTTCTGGCGGGCCGCCCTGGGCTACGCCGAGCAGCACCGGCTCGGCGCAGGCGGCCCGGAGCTGGCCGCCCCGGACGGGCGCGGACCGGTGCTCTGGTTCCAGCAGATGAGCCCGCCACGGCCGGGTCGGGGGCGTTTCCACCTCGACGTCTACGTGCCGGACGACGAGGCGCCGGCGCGGCTGCAGGCCTGCCTCGCCGCCGGTGGGCGGCTGGTGGACGACGGGCACGCGCCGTCCTGGTGGGTGGTCGCCGACGCCGAGGGCAACGAGGCCTGCATCTGCACCCGGGCGCCCGACCCGCTGGGGTGAACGCGACTACGGTGACGGGCATGGAGCTCGCCCCCCACGGCCAGGAAGCGCACGACTCCGGCCTCGCCGCCAGGTTGAACTGGCTGCGGGCCGGAGTGCTCGGAGCCAACGACGGCATCGTGTCGGTCGCCGGGCTGGTGGTCGGCGTGGCCGGCGCCACCCAGGACCGGTCGGCGATCCTCACCGCCGGGGTGGCGGGCGTGGTGGCCGGGGCACTGTCGATGGCCGGTGGCGAGTACGTGTCGGTGAGCACCCAGCGGGACACCGAGAAGGCGATGATCGAGCTCGAGCGCTGGGAGCTGGAGAACCTGCCCGAGCACGAGCTCGAGGAGCTCACCGCGATCTACCGGAGCAAGGGGATCAGCGAGACGCTCGCGCATGAGGTGGCACGGGAGCTCACCGACCACGACGCCCTCGCCGCGCACGCCGATGTGGAGCTCAAGATCGACCCGGAGGCGTTCACCAGCCCGTGGCAGGCGGCGTGGGCCTCGTTCGTGGCCTTCAGCGTCGGTGCCCTGCTGCCCCTGCTCGCGATCCTGCTCCCTCCGGCCGGTACCCGGGTCGCGGTGTGCTTCGTCTCGGTGGTGGCTGCGCTCGCGCTGACCGGCTTCGTCAGTGCGCGCATGGGTCAGGCGCCGCCGTTGCGAGCGGTGCTGCGCAACGTGCTGGTGGGCGCGGTGGGCATGGCCGTGACCTTCGGGGTGGGCACCGTGGTCGGCTCCTTCTGAGGCCGTCGCCGCGTCCGGGTGCGGGCCCACCACACCGCGCAGGTCAGCCCGCCTGCCGCGGCGGCGCCGCTCATCGTCGAAGTGATCATGTAGAACGCCACCGTGCGCACCGAGGGCGACCCGGTGAGATCAGCGGATCGGATCAGGGCACCGATCGCCGCCCCGGCCCCGAGCAGCCAGGGCAGGGCCGTGGCCAGGGTCGGCGCCAGACGGGGTGGGCAGGCGACGACCGACCGGCGGGAGGCGATCCAGGCCAGGAGCGCCAGCCCCACGATGCTGCTCACGAACTGTGCGTACTGATACCCGGGCAGGTCGCCCGGAAGCGCCGGGTGGAGCTCGGCCAGGGCGGCGATGTGCCGGGCGCCGAACCGACCCTGATGGGTGAACTCGTCCCAGCCGACATGGGTGGCGGCCCCCACGGCGACGGCCAGAAGCACCTGTGGAGCGTGGGCGGCCGGACGTGCCCACGGTTGCCAGCGGGTGCGGACCGCGTGCGGCGCCAGGTCGTGCAGCGGGAGCGCCATGGCGCGCCACACCATCCAGGCGGCTAGGCCCAGCGCGACGTCCGCGGTCAGGACACCCACGCGTGAATGCGTGACCCCCGAGTGGGCGCCGAGCCGGCTGAGCAGGGGCAGGAAGTACGGCAGATCCGGGGCGATGCTCCCGGCGGCCAGGGCGGCGAAGGGCAAGCCGCTGCGGCGCAACGGAAGGACGGCGGCGATGTGGCTCACGGTGAAGGGCACCTGATCGAGGCTAGACACGAAGGAGCGTGCCGCCGCCTGTCTTCACACCGTCTCCAGGAGACCGCCCGCGGATCTCCACGCGATACTTGGCGATGTGCTGGTGACCTCGCGCAGCCTGACCGAGTACCGGGCGATGTTCGCCCTCTCCGACGAGGACCTGCTCGGCCGGATCCTCGACTGCTGCGCCGGTGCGGCGAGCCTGACCGCCGAGGTGTCGTCCTCGGGCGGCCAGATCGTGGCCGTCGACCCGGTGTTCGCGCTCGGCCTGCCCCGGGTCGAGGCTGCCGTCCGCGAGAGCCTCGCCGGCGGGCAGCAGCTGGTGGACGACAACGAGGAGCAGTTCGTCTGGACGTGGTACGGCACCCGAGATCGGCGTGACCGCCTTCGGGACCGGGCCGCCGAGCTCTTCCTGGCCCACTCCCGCCGCACCCCCGGTCGCTACATCGGTGCGGAGCTGCCACGGCTCCCGTTCCG
Organism: uncultured Actinomycetota bacterium; assembly: GCA_963710915.1. Taxonomy (GTDB): domain Bacteria; phylum Actinomycetota; class Actinomycetes; order Actinomycetales; family Kineosporiaceae; genus JADJPO01. The sequence continues at coordinate 224,695 of CAVQCD010000008.1, forward strand.
CGACAAGAGTTTCGACCTCGCCGTGTGCTCGCACCTGTTGTTCACCTGGGCGCGCCGCTTCGACCAGGCCTGGCACACCGAGGCCTTGGTCGAGCTGGCCAGGGTGGCCACCGAGGTGCGGGTCTTCCCGCTGGTGCGGGCCGGCGACGGCTCGGCCACGCCCTTCCTCGACGACCTGGTCCACCACCTGCACCGCCAGGGGTTCGCCGTGGAGGTCCGCGCCGTCGAGTACGAGTTCCAGCGCGGCGGCAACCAGATGCTGGTGTTCACGTCCGCGCGCGACGCCCCATGACAGCACCGACGAAGGCGCCCCGCCGGCTGCGCCACGCCAGGTAGCCGGCGATCAGCAGGTCGTAGATCAGGCAGGCGACCGGCAGGTCGTGCAGCAGATCGGGCAGCTGACGAGGCACCAGGTCCCACACGGGGTGGATCACCCACGCCGCCACCAGGAACCAGCTCGACCGCAGCACACCGAGCACCGCCAGCCCGGCGACCACCAGGGTCGCTGCGATCTCGATGCCGCCCAGCGTCAGGTACGTGGTGCTCAGCCAGAGGGTGAACAGACCCCAGCCGACCAGCTGCGGGCGGGGCGCGAGCCAGAACAGCGCCGCGATCAGAATCAGGCCGAACGGTGCCGCCGCCGGGATCAGGATCTCCGCCTTGGCCAGCAGCGACACCCCGCTCGAGACCACCACCAGCACCACGACGAGGTAGGCGTACTGCAGGCCTGACCGGACCGTCACACCATCGACCGCTGGAGCGCGCATCGTCTCCCGTCCCTCTCGGTTAGCGCCAGACCGTACCTCCCGCAGCGCCGGCACGCGGCGGTGCTCGTGCACCCGGGTGAGTGAGCTTCCGGCGATACCGATCACCGACTGCCACGGTCGTGGTTAGGGTGTCCAAACAGGCATCTGGCCCGGAACCTCCGCCGCCGGAGAGCCTCGGCGAAGGAGCCACCATGTCCGACCGCAGCCCCCGGCCCAACCGCGGCGACGAGATCCACCGCGTCCTGCATGCGCTGGTGAACAGCTCTCCTGACGTCGAGGGCGCGGCACTGGTCACCCTGGACGGCCTGGCCCTCGCCTCCGCACTGCCCTCGGGGACCGACGAGGACCGGGTCTCGGCCATGGCCGCCGCCGCGCTCTCGATGGGCGCCCGCACTGCAGCCGAGCTGAAGAGGGGCACCCTCGAACAGGTCTATGTCAAGGGAAACGCCGGCTACGTCGTCCTGATGCACGCCGGCGCGGAGACCGTGCTGGAGACCATCTCCAGCTCCGACGCCCGCCTGGGCCTGCTGCTGTACGAGATGAAGCTGGCCGCCAAGGAACTCGCCACGCTGGCATGAGTCCGATGCGCGACATGACGCCGCAGGACGTCGTCGGTGAAGGCACGGAACGCACCCTCACCTACTACGACGGCAGCTCGCGGACAGTGCTCTTCACCGATCGGGAGACCCTCTTTCCGACCGGTGAGCTGATCGTGTCGCAGACCGACGCGGTCGGGACGATCATCATGTGCAACGAGGCGTTCGTGCGGATGTCAGGCTTCGCCCGGGAGGATCTCCTCGGCGCCCCACACTCCATCCTGCGCCACCCGGACATGCCCAAGGCAGCCTTCGCCGACCTGTGGGCGACGGTGAACGCCGGCCGGCGCTGGAGCGGGTACGTGAAGAACCTGCGCAAGGACGGCGGCTTCTACTGGGTCTACGCCACGGTGATCCCGATGGTGCGAGACGGAGTGATCGTGGGGCATACCTCGGTGCGGCGTCAGCCCTCACGCGCCAAGGTCGAGGCCGCCGCCGGCCAGTACACGGGACTGCTGCGGGACGAGTTCACCTGGTGGGAGAGACCATGACTCGCCACTTCGCGATCAGTCCGGACGTGCACGCCCGCGACATCACCGACTGGTTCCTGCTGAACACCCGCATTCAGCGCCTCACCTCAGAGCCGTTCCGCGCCACCACCTATGACGACTTCGCCGACCTCCACGCCGCCTACGCCGCCGGTGAGGTGGACCTCGTCTTCGCCAACGCCGCCGACACCGCGACGCTGGTGCGCGACCACGGATACCTGCCGATCGCCGGGCCGGCCGGGGTGGGCGACGAGGCGGCCGTCGTGGTGTCCGAGGACAGCCGGTTGCAGGTCCTCGAGGACGCCCGGGGCGGCCTCACCGTGGCAGCGACCGACGCGCCGGACGTGGAGCGGATCTGCCGCATCCTGCTCGAACCGGCCGATGTGGGGCCGGACCAGATCACTCTCACCCTCAAGCGCAACTACGTCCTGGTGGCCAAGGCACTGATCACCGGCGAGGCAGACGCCGGGTTCTTCCTCCAGGCTGCCTTCGACGAACTGTCCGGCGGAGTCCGCTCGCGCCTGCGGCCCCTCATCGCGAGTCAGATCTACGTCGTCCGGCACTGCCTGCTCGCAGCACCGTCGATCACTCACCTGATCGAACCGATCCTGACCGGGCTGCTGGCGATGCCGGTGACGGACGCTGACGAGGCTCTGCTCGCCGGTCTCGGCGCGCCCCAGGGGTGGCAGGCGATGACCCTGGACGACACCCAGTTCATGATCGACCTGATGGACGCCCTCGCCCAGGGATAGGCCCAGGGGTCGCCGGCGTCACGCGCGCGCCGTCCGGCGGCCTGGGTTAGGTTCGAGGCCTTGCTCGACCGGGGAAGGGATGACGATGAGGGCGCCGTCCGCGCGGGTGATCAGGGTCGGCCGCCGCATGGCCGCCTCCGGGCGTGACCGCGGCATGGTCCTGGCCACCGCGGTGGGCGCCCTGGCGGGCGGCCGGCAGCGGGCGCATCGCACCTTGCGCGAGCGCTACCCCACGGTCGCGGTGACCGGCATGACCGGCGTCGGCAAGAGCGCGCTGGTGGATCGGCTCACCCGGCACACGGCGGCGCAGAGCACGACCGACGTGGGCTCGGCGGTGATGGAGCGGCGCACCCGCAACGCCGGCAGGTTGCGCGGCTTCCGCTTCCGGGTGGTTCCGGGGGAGAACGCCGCCACCCGGCTGGGCGCGCTGGACCACGTCTTCCACGACGAGGCGGTGGACGGCGTGCTGCACGTGGTGGCCAACGGCTATGCCACGGGACGGCGCGTGGCCGGCATCACCGGGTCGGCGGCCGTCGACCGGGAGCGGCAGCTCGCCCGCGAGGTCGAGGACTGGACGATCACCGCGCACCGGATCGCCGCCATGGCCGTGCGCCGAGACCAGCCCACCTGGCTGATCGTCGCGGTGACCAAGGCGGACCTCTACCCCGAGGAGGTCGAGGCGGTGGTGCGGGCCTACTCCCCCGGCGCGGGGACGCCGTTCGCCGTCAAGCTCGACGAGCTGCGGGCCCTCGCCGGTGCCGCGAAGCTGTCGGTGGATGTGCTGCCGGTCTGCGCCGAAGGAGGCAGGGCCTCGGCGGTCTCGGCCAAGCAGCGCGACGCCTATCTCGCCGCGCTCGAGGCCCGGATGGCCCAGCTCAGCGGCCACGTCTGAACCGCGTGAACGTGCGGGTGACCCTGCGCGCCCGCGGCGGCGCCGACCCCGCCCTGGTGTGGGAGCGCTACGCCCGGCTCGAACTGTGGCCGACGTGGTCACCCCAGGTCCGCCGCGTGGAACCGGAGGGCGCACGGCTCAGCGCCGGGCTGGAAGGGCTGGTGCACGGGCCCGCCGGTCTCGCCGCACGGTTCGCGGTGACCGCCGTGGACGAGGACGCCTGGACCTGGAGCTGGCAGGTGCGCCCCGGCCTCAGCAGCCTGGTCACCGTGCCCATCACCCTCACCCTGGATCACGTCGTCCGCGCCCGGCCCGGCGGATCAGAGACCTCGCTCACCATCGCCGGGTCGCCGCTCGCGGCGCCCCTCGTCGCCGGCTACGCCCCGGTGGCACGGCTCGCCCTGCAGCGACTCCTCCGTCCCTGAGCGATCGTTCGCCTCATCCCTCGGCGAGCTGGGTGAGGAAGAGCTCGGCGATCGGGGCGGCCACCGACCCTCCGCTGCGGCCGTCCTCGACCAGGACGGCGAAGGCGACGTCCCCGGCGTAGCCGGTGAACCAGGCATGCGTCTTGGGCGGTGACTCGTTGCCGTACTCGGCGGTGCCGGTCTTGCCCGAGACCGGCCTGCCCGGAGCCGAGGCGAGCGCCGTCGCGGTCCCCCGGGTGACCACCTGGCGCAGCACGGTGCGCAGGTCGGCGATGGCCTCGGGGTCCAGCGGAGCGGCCGCTGCCGCGGTGCGCTGGCCCGTGGGTGCGGGGTCGGTGATCAGCGCCGGTGGGAGGTAGGCACCGCGGGCGACCGAGGCGCTCATCACGGCCAGCGCCATCGGCGAGACGATCACCTTGCCCTGCCCGATGGTGGCGGCGGCCTTGTCCACCGCGCCGGCGACAGTCGGCACCGAACCGTCGACGGCCCCGGCCACCCCGAGGGTGGCCGCCCACCCGGCGCCGATACCCAGGCTCTTCGCGGCCTCGGTCAGGTCGGTGTCGCCGAGCCGTTCGGCCAGCTGCACGAAGGCGGTGTTGCAGGAGTGCACCACGTCGTCGGCGAACCTCGGTGAGCCGAGGGTCTCGCCCTCGAAGTTGCGGAACCTCTTGCCGTTCACCGTGAACGACTGCGGGCAGGAGACCGTTTCGGTGAGCTCGACCTTGTTGCCGGCGAGCAGGGCGTAGGTGGAGGCCACCTTGAACGTGGACCCCGGCGGGTATCTCCCGGTGAGCGCCCGGTCGAAGCCGAACCACGGCCGGTTCGCCGAGGCCAGCACCTGTCCGGTCGGGATGTCGATGGCGACCAGGGCGGCGGGCACGTCCTGGGCGGCGCCCAGGGCCGTCTCGGCCGCGCGCTGCACCGTCGGGTCGAGGGTGAGCCTGACGTCGGTGCCCGGGGTGGGCTCCTGGGTGAACAGCTCGGTCGCCGCCGAGGAGGTGACGGTGAGGCCCGGGGTGCCGGCGAGCGTCTCGTCATAGGCACGCTGCAGGCCGCTCACCCCGGCCCGGTCGCCCGTGGTGTAGCGGCCGGCCGACGCGTCGACGATCTCGGCGGTCACCTCGCCGTAGGAGCCGAGCAGCGGCTGGCCGAACTCACGGCTGGGCGCCAGCGGCTGCACCGTCTTGGGGTAGATCACCCCGGTGAGCGCGTCCAGGGCCGGTCGCCGCTCCGCGAAGTCGTCCTCCCGATAGGTGATCACCGGGATCGGCGCCCTGCTGCCGGCCTTCTTCGCAGCGGCCAGCTTGGCGACCAGGCTGCCGGCCTTGGCCTCGACCAGGGTCTCGAGCTGGGCGGCCACGGCGGCGCTGGCGCGGGCGGGGTCGAGCTGCACCGGGTAGACGGTGCCCAGCGGCATCAGCGGCTCTCCGTCGCGGTCGAGCAGATCGCCCCGCGCGGCGGTCTCCCGGGTCGCGGTGAGGGTGTCGCCGATGGCGATCCCGGGGTGCCAGTAGCTGCCCGAGGCGGGGGCCGCGATCACCCAGCGGGAGCCGGATGCCGCAGCCCGCACCGGGACGGTGTAGGCCCACGTCACGTCGCCGGGCAGGGTCCAGGTGACGCTCAGGTCGGCGGTGGCGCTGTCGCCGTCGCGGCGCACCTCACCCGCGGTGACCGTCACCGCGCTGGCCGACAGCCCCTTCACCGTCGGCGTGAACGACGCAGCGGCGTCCGCCTGGGCGAAGGGCACGGGGGTCACGTCCCTGGCCTGCCAGGCGCCGGCGAACTGCTGGATCACCGCGACGGCGGCCCGGTCCTGAGCCGACTCGCCCCGCCAGAAGAGGTAGCCGCCCGTCCCCACGGCAGCGACCAGGACCCCCACCCCACCGAGAACCACGGCCTTGCGCATGGACCCATCAAACCCGATCGGCGCCAGGATGGTGACTATGGAGCCGACCGCGGTGAGCGCCCTGACCGAGCTGACCGAGCTGACCGACGAGCTGGAGGCCATCTCGGTCGCCTACGCCGAGCGGTTCGGCATCGTGCGGGACGACGACTGGCACCTGCTCAAACTGCACGAGGAGATCGGCGAGCTGACCCAGGCCCACCTGATGCGCCAGGGCCAGGCGCGCGCCAAGGGCCTCACGCCCGGGGAACTGGATGACGCCTTCACCCGCGAGGTGGCCGATGTGCTCTGCCACGTGCTCCTCCTGGCCCGCCACCACGACATCGACCTGGGCTCGGCCGTCGCCGCCAAGTGGCTGGTCTGGCGCCGCCCCTGACCGTCCGGCTGCGGCGGATCCCTCCCGCCCGACAGAATGTCGGCGAATCTGTGGCCTGGCGAGATGAGGACGGCACCGTGACGACCGAGCACGAGATCCTGACCTACGAGGGCTTCGGCGTCGCCTGCCGGGTGCTGGCGCAGGCGGTGGCGGACGACGGGTACGAGCCTGACCTGATCCTGTCCATCGCGCGCGGCGGCCTGGGGCTGGGGATGGGCCTGGGCTACGCCCTGTCGGTGAAGAACCTGTCGGTGATCAACGTGGAGTTCTACACCGGCATCGACCAGCGCCTCGAGGTCCCGATCATGCTGCCGCCGACCCCGGCGGCGGTGGACCTGTCCGGCCTGAAGATCCTGATCGCCGATGACGTCGCCGACACCGGCCGCACGCTGGAGATCGTGCACGACTTCTGCGCGGCGCACGTCGCGGAGGCCAGGGTCGCGGTGATCTACGAGAAGCCCGCGTCGTCGGTCAAGCCCGACTACGTGTGGAAGCGCACCGACGCCTGGATCGACTTCCCCTGGTCGGCCGAGCCCCCCGTGGCGCGCCGCTGACCCGCCTCACCGCTCCTCGCGCACTTGGGCGGTGGCGGGTTCTGCACCGTCTGCGTGTATCAACCCGCCACAACCCGATCGTCGGCTTGAGCCCGCCGCGCTAGGGCTCAGAGGCCGTGCTCACTCCGGTACACGGCGACGAGGGCGTTCGCATGCCCGTGTCCCATGCCGTGCTGATCCTTGAGGTAGGCCACCTGTTCCATGTGCTTGGCGTCCTTGACGGCATCGAGCTGAGCCAGCCAGTGGTCGATCGGCTGCCCGTACGTCTTCTCGATCGACGGGAAGTACGAACGCGGCCCCTTGACCGGTTCCGTCATGTGAGAGTCCCTCCTCCGGTTCGACCGATGAGCATCGGCCCGGTCTACAGTACGAGTTTCATGCCCTCGTGACTGGCGACGAATCCCAGCCGCTCGTAGAAGCGATGCGCATCGGTGCGGGACTTGTCGGTGGTCAACTGCACCAGCCCGCACCCCCGGGACCGCGCCTGGTCGATCGCCCAGGTGATGAGTGCCTGTCCGATCCCTTCGCCCCGGCGGTCGGAGCGCACCCTGACCGCCTCCAGCAGAGCGCGTTCCGCACCGTGCCGACCCAGCCCGGGGATGTACGTGACCTGCATGCCGGCCACGACGAGGCCGTCGTCCTCGGCAACGGCGAGGGTGTTCCGGGCGTCAGCCTCGATGGCGTCGAATGCCCGCAGGTAGGCGTCGTCGACGACAGCGTGATCGCGCGCCTTCCCCAGCACGTCGTCCGCGAGCAGACCCACGATCGCCTCAAGATCACCTCGAACCGCCACCCGAATGAGCACCTCGCCACGGTAGTCGCCGCCACCACGGGCGGGACCGAAGCGGTCATCATGAGGGGGTGCCCGCTCTCGTCGAGCCGTTCCTCCCCGCCGGGGTGCTCTGCGCACGACCACAACCGCACCTCACCGGGCCTGACCTCGACCTTCGGCCCTGGGGCGAGCAGGATGTGCCAACGCTGATCACGGCCTACAGCGACCCGGACGTCCAGCGGTGGCACTGCAGATCGCTGGACGCCGACGAGGCAGTCTCGCTGGTCCTCGGCTGGCGCGACGCCTGGGACGCCGAGAGCGGCGCGTCCTGGGCCGTGACCGATCGCCGGTCGCGGGTGCTCGGGCGCGTCGGGTTCCGCGTCATGCACCTGCGGAACGGCGTCGCGGAGGTCAGCTACTGGGTGCTCCCGGCAGCCCGAGGCCGCGGGGTGGCGACGGCCGCGGTGAAGGTGCTCACCCGCTGGGCGTTCGACGACGTCGGCCTCCAGCGCCTGGAGCTGATGCACTCGGTGCAGAACGCCCCGTCCTGCAGGGTCGCTGCAGCGAGCGGCTTCCGCCCGAGGGCACGCTGCGGGCCTCGGTGCAGCACGCCGACGGCTGGCACGACATGCACCTGCATGCCCGCCTGCGCACCGACCTCGGCAGTTGACGTCGACCCGCGCCGGGCTACACGTCGGCCCGGGATGTTGACGTGAACGGCCTCAGCCGACTCTCAGCCAACGGGAGATGACCCCCAGCAGCCTCGCCAGCTCGGCGGAGGATGCCAGCCCTTCGGGCACGTCGATCACTCCCCGGTCGGCGCTCGCCCAGGTCACCAGGTTGTCGGGGTCCTCGAAGGTGAAGCCGCTGGAGTCCTTCACCGCGGCCCCTCGATGCAGGACGACCTGGAACCGGCCGGCAGGCTGAAGCCTGAAGGTGACCCGGTCCTGTCCGCCCATCGCGAAGTTCGGCGCGTTCCACTTCACGCTCTCCACCGCGGAGGGCTCGGCGTCCAGGATCGCCGCCCTGAGCGCCTCGATGTCACGGATCCTCGGGTGCTCGAGTCCTGCCAGGTACTCCTCAACAGTCACGCGTCTTCGCCCTCCTCGAGGGTCCGGGCCATGATCGAAAGGGTTGATTGAGCCGTTCGACGGGCTGTCCAGTGACGTGGGCGATGAGGTCGAAGTCCTTCCGTCGCGTCCAGCGACGTGTGCATCAGGACCGAGTCAATTCCGGCACCAGCTGGTGCGCGGACCTCACCCGAGCTGCTCGAGGCCAGCACCGCCGTCCTGACGCCGGCCCGCCATGCCTCTTCGAGCGCGTTGAAGGTCGTAGGGGTGTTGTCGCCGTGCCACGTCAGGCGGAGGCCAGTGGGTGAATGCCCTCCAGCTCGGACGCGATCACGTCGCGCTCGATCTCGAGGTCGTAGCGGTTCTGCAGGTTGACCCAGAAGAGATCCGTGGTGCCGAAGTAGCGCGACAGCCTCAGCGCCGTATCCGCGGTGATCCGCCGCTTGCCATGCACGATCTCGTTGATGCGTCGCGGCGGAACACCGATCGCCACGGCCACTCTGTGCTGGGTGATGTCGTGCGCCAGGATGAAATCCTCGAGGAGCACCTCGCCGGGGTGGATCGGCGCCAACTTGTCCATCTCGATCACCTCCTCAGTGGTAGTCCACGATCTCGACGCCCTCAGGGCCGACGTCGGTCCAGGTGAAGCAGATCCGCCACTGGTCGTTGATCCGGATGCTGTGCTGCCCGCGACGATCGCCCTTGAGCGCCTCCAGCCGGTTGCCGGGCGGCACTCGCAGGTCATCGAGCGTCACCACTGCATCAAGGATCGCCAACTTCCGAAGCGCAGTCCGCAGGGTCCTGGCATCGAAGGACTTGACGCGCTCGCGCCGCCAGAGCCGCTCCGTGGCCGGGTCCCCGAAGGACTTGATCACCTCAAGAGCATAACGCAGGACGTCAATAACGTCACACGTTAAACCGGAACTCCACCGCGTTGCGGAGCAGATCGACATCACCCGGGGACGTCGTCCTCCGGCGCCAGAGCGTCCTCCAGGACGAGTCGCGCACGGTCCGGCACCGGCTCCTCGGGGAAGACCTCGGAGCAGACGGCGAGGACCTGGTCCAGGGTCGTGAGCCCGAGCCGACCCATGAGAAAACGGATGTCCTCGACGTCACGCCGACGCGCGGCGAGGACCTTCATGGCCAACAGGTGTTCTGCTGACGCCGCTGAAACCCGAAGACCTGGGTGCTCGAAGACCCGCGCAGCAGTCGGATCGCCGCCTCGGGCGACGTAGACGCTGGCCTGGTCGTTGAGCCACCACCGCGGCAGCCCCAGTTCTTCGGCGACCTTCCACGCCTCCTCCAGCACGGCGCCGTGCGGGTGGAACACGGCATCGATGTCTCGTGTGACGCGTCGGGCGTCGTAGGCCATGGCCAGCGCGGCACCGCCGACCACGTAGACGTCGGCGGTCAGCCCGCGGCGGGACAGCCGTTCACCGAGGCGGCGGAAGGCGTGCTCGATGTCGGCGCGGTCGAGAAGGGGCCCCGGCCCTGTCATGCCACGTCCAGCTCGTGCGCTGACAGGTAGACGCCACGGCTGCGGAAGGCAGCGGGTGCGTGGACCATGGCGTCAGCCCGTGCCGCGGGCGTGTTGAAGGGGAACCACAGCCGCTTCAGCGGGCGGAACCCTACCCACTCGGGCGCGCCACGACCGTCGCGGGCGGCCAGGTGCTCGGCGAGCGCCGCGAGTAGCGCGTCCCAGCGTTCGTCCCCCGTCGTGGACGGCGCATCCGCCAGCAGCCGCAAGCGCTCCACGGGAGGCTCCCAGGAGAACTCCTCCAGGAACTCGGCGAGCAGGCGCCAGCGGAGCCGACCCTGCGCATCGGCGAGCAGCGCGGCGAGCCGCACGAGCGTCATCGGTTCGTAGCGACGCACGGAGGTGGTCTCGGAGGTCATGGCGCCGTCCAGAACTGGCGGGGTGCGTAGCCGTCCCGGCGCAGCCAGTGCTCGGTGTAGACGATCCGCTGCGGGGTCACGATCGTCAGCGGGTCGGTCGGTGGCTCGTCGAGCGACCTCGACCGCTCCACGTGGTCGGACTGCCAGCGGAACGCCTCCCAGTAGCCGTCGGCGCCCGGATCGCCCCGCAGGAGCGTCCGGGCCGTCCCGATGATCTGCAGACCCCGACTGCTGGCCTGACCGACCAGGGGCGCGAAGACCCCGACCGACACCCGCGGATCCGCAGCCAGGTTGCGCATCTTCGGCGACCCCGGAGCGGCCGTGAACATCAGCTCCATGCCCAGCGAGGAGTACCGGACCGGCGTGGCCAACGGACCGTCGTCACCTGCTGTCGCCAGCACGCACATGTTCTGGCTGCTCAGCAGGTTGAGGATGCGCTCCTCGAGCACCTCCCGCGGCAGGGCACGCGTGGGGCTCGGGCCTGCCAGCCACGGGTTGGTCACAGGCATGTCCTACACCTACCAGACCAGCTCACCCGATGGGAGACGCCGCTACTTTCCCCCGGCCGACCGACATCCTGAAGGAGAACTACACATTGAACCTGAATTCGACCACGTCGCCGTCCGCCATCACGTAGTCCTTGCCCTCGATCCGCACCTTGCCGCGGGCCTTGGCCTCGGCCATCGACCCGGCGTCGACCAGATCGGCGAAACCGACCACCTCGGCCTTGATGAAGCCGCGCTGGAAGTCGGTGTGGATCACCCCGGCGGCCTGCGGCGCCGTCCAGCCCTGATGGATGGTCCAGGCCCTGGCCTCCTTGGGCCCCGCGGTCAGGTAGGTCTGCAGCCCCAGGGTGTGGAAGCCGATCCGGGCCAGCTGGTCCAGCCCCGAGACGTCCTGGCCGACACTGGCCAGCAACTCGGCGGCCTCCTCGGGCTCGAGCTCGACCAGCTCCGACTCCAGCTTCGCGTCCAGGAAGATGGCGTCGGCCGGCGCCACCAGCGCGCGCATCTTGTCCTGCAGGCCGGCATCGCTCAGACCGGTCTCGTCGACGTTGAACACGTAGAGGAACGGCTTGGCGGTCATCAGGGACAACTCGCGGATCGGCGCCAGGTCCAGCCCGCGGGCCGCATGCAGCGGGGTTCCGCCGTTCAGGGTCTCCTGCGCCTCGAGCGCCGTGTCGAGCACCGACCGATCGGTCTTCTTGCCCTTGACCTCCTTCTCCAGCCGCGGGATCGCCTTCTCCAGCGTCTGCAGATCGGCCAGGATCAGCTCGGTGTGCACCACCTCGATGTCGTCGGCCGGGTCCACCCGCCCGGCCACATGCACCACGTCGTCGTCGGCGAAGGCCCGCACCACCTGGCAGATCGCATCCGCCTCGCGGATGTTGGCCAGGAACTTGTTGCCCAGCCCCTCCCCCTCGCTGGCCCCCTTGACGATGCCGGCGATGTCGACGAACGACACCACCGCCGGCACCAGCCGCTCGCTGCCGAAGATCCCGGCCAGGACGCCGAGGCGCTCGTCGGGCAGCGCGACGACGCCGACGTTGGGCTCGATGGTCGCGAACGGGTAGTTCGCCGCGAGCACGTCCGCCTTGGTCAGAGCGTTGAAGAGCGTTGATTTGCCGACATTGGGCAGGCCGACGATGCCGATAGTGAGCGCCACGAGGACGGGAGTCTACCGGCGTGGCACGACACCACGGTCCGGTGGCGTACGGTGCTGATCGTCAGCGGAGCGTCACCACGCTCGGCGTCGGTTCACCTGTGGGGGGAGACCATGGTGGCTGGATTCCTGCGCCGTGTCCTGATCGGCACGGTCACGGCGGGGCTGCTCGGCTCCGGGCTGGTCGCCCTGGCCGCGCCGGCCTCGGCGGCGACACAGATCGGCAACGACATCTCGTGGCCGCAGTGCGCGCCCCCGGCCGGCTACGGCAACCCGATGCCCGCCACGAACGTCGGCTTCGTCGTCCTCGGGCTGACCGCGGGCGTCGCCTTCACCACCAATCCCTGTGTCGCCGACCAGGCCCGCTGGATCCGGGACCATGCCCGCCCCTTCCACGCCTACACGATGGCCGCCTACCCCACCTCGGCGCAGCTCACCCAGTACGCCGCCGGCGGCCCTTTCGCCACCGACTCACTGGTCGGCCGGCTGCGCAACGTCGGCTACGCCGAAGCGATCTACAGCCTGAACACGTTGCGCAGCATCGGGTTGCGCCCGCCACGGATCTGGATCGACGTCGAGAAGCGGGTCGGCCAGCCCTGGCCCGAGGCCGCCGGCGACGCCACCGCCGCGGCCGGCAACCGGGCCGTGCTCGAGGGCATGCTCTCGGCCTACCGGCGGGCCGGGATCCCGGCCGGTATCTACTCCAACGCCGACGGCTGGACGGCGATCACCGACGACTGGCAGCGCCCGGACCTACCGTTCTGGGCCACCGTCGGAACGCGAGGCCGCACCGCTGCCGCCAACCGCTGCCTGACCAAGGGTCTCAACGGCGGCCCGGTGCACCTGGCGCAGTGGTGGACGACGAACCCGGCCGTGGACTGGAACGTCACCTGCCCGGGGTACGCGCTGGCCTCCCCGGCGGTCACGCTCTCCTGGCCGGCGGCCTCCCCCGCCTACAGCCGGCTGGGCTCGACCTCCGCCGTCGTCTCGGCCGGGCCGTCACGCCGCCAGACCTGGCAGCTCAGCGTGCGGGATGCCTGCACCGGCGCCTGGGTCGGCAGCACCAGCGGCGTCACCTCCGACAAGATCGTCGCCCGCTGGAACGGCGCTCGCGGCACCGGTTCCGCGGCCGGGCCCGGCCTCTACCGGGTGACCCTGCGCACGGGAACCCGCACCCCGCCGACCGGCCCGGCATTCAGCGCCGTGCACGAGGTCTACACCGACGGGGTGGCCAGGGTCGGCGGCTGCCGCACCACGCGCATCTCCGGCAGCGACCTCTACACCACGGCCGTGGCCACCGGCCGGGCAGCCTTCCCGGCCGCCCGCACCGTCGTGCTCGCCCCGGGCGAGAGCGCCCACCTGGTGGACGCCGCGACCGCGGCCCCCTACGCGCGGGTGCTGCGCGCTCCGCTGCTGCTCACGCCGTCCGCCTCCCTGCCGGCCTCGGTCGCCGACGACCTGCGCCGGCGGGGTGCGGCGTCCGTGATCATCGTCGGCGGCACGGCCGCGGTGAGCCAGGGCGTGGCGGACGCCGTCCGCGCCCTGGGAATCACGGTGAGCCGGGTCTCCGGAGCCGACCGCTACGCCACGGCAGCCCTGGTCGCGACCCGGATCGGCGGCGCCAAGAAGAAGATCATCGTGGCCTCCGGTGAGGACGGGAGGATCACCTCCGCGCTGCTCGCCGGTGGGCCCGCGGCCGGGCTGGGCATCCCGATCCTGCTCACGAGGCGGACGGCGCTGCCCGCTGCGACCCTGACCGCGCTCGGCCGGCTCGGCTCGGCCTCGGCGCAGGTCACGGTGGTCGGCCCGACGTCCGCGGTGTCGAGCGAGGTGACGAGCGCGCTGGGCCGCCGGGCGCGCAGTGTGCGCCGGATCAGCGGCACGGACGACGTCAGGACGGCTGCCGCGTTGACCGCTGCCTACGCGGGCTCGGTCGGCTCGGGACCGGTCGTGGTGGTCGCCGCGGGCCGGGGCGCCGATCTGCTCGCCGCCGGGGTGCTCGGCCGGCCGATCCTGCTCACCCAGCGCCTGGTGCTGCCGGCGTCGAGCGCGGCCTGGCTGAAGAACCACCCCCGGACGCCGGTCCGCGTGATCGGCAACCCCGGCGCCGTCTCCCCCGCGGTGCTCACGACGATCGGACGATGACGCACACTGGGTCCTTGTGACCTCACGACGGCGGCTTCCCTACCTGGTGACCAGCCAGATCCTTGGCGGGGTGGGGGTGGGCAGCGGCTTCGCCGTCGGCGGACTGCTGGCCGAGGAGATCTCCGGATCCACGTCGTTCGCCGGGCTCGCACAGACCGCCTCCGTGCTCGGCGGCTCGCTGCTCGCCGTTCCGCTGGCCACCGCTGCCGAGCGCCGCGGCCGGGCTCCGGCCCTGTCGGCGGGCTACCTGATCGCCTCGGTCGGTGCGCTCGGCGTGATCGCCGGAGCAGCGATGGATCAGGTCGTGCTGCTGCTGGCCGGCATGGCGCTGTTCGGCTCCAGCTCGACGGTCGGCCTTCAGGCCCGGTACGCGGCGATCGACGGGGTGCCGGCCGAGCACCGGGGCACGCTGCTCTCCACCGTGGTCTGGGCGACCACGATCGGCGCCGTGCTGGGTCCCAACCTCTCCGGGGCAGGCGGGCGGGTCGGCGAACTCCTCGGGCTACCCTCCCTGGCCGGGCCGTTCCTGTTCTCGATGGCCGCGTTCGGCCTGGCGGCCGTGGCGGCCGGGTCGCTCCCGGGCGGCCGGGAGCCCCTGGCCCATCACGCCGGCGGCGGCCGGATCGTGGATGCGCTGCGCGTGGTGGCCGCCAGGCCACCGGCGCTCGCCGGACTCACTGCCATGGCCGGCGCGCATGCGGCCATGGTCGCGGTGATGGTGATGACCCCCGTGCATCTGGGCCACGGAGGCGCCAGCCTGCAGGTCGTGGGGCTGGTGATCAGCCTGCACGTCGCCGGCATGTATGCCCTCAGCCCGGTCTCCGGCTGGCTGACCGACCGGTGGGGACCCCAGCGCACGATCATGCTCGGCGTCGTCCTGCTGCTGGTGTCCCTGATGACCACCTCCGGCGCCGCGGACACCCAGCACACCCGGGTCGCCGTGGGACTGACCCTGCTCGGCCTGGGGTGGTCGGCGTGCATGGTGGCCGGGTCGGCGCTGCTGTCGGGCAGCGTTCCTGTGGAGACCCGGACCCGGGTCCAGGGCACCGGCGACCTGGTGATGGGACTGTCGGCAGCGCTGGCCGGAGCCCTGGCCGGACCGATTCTCGCCACCACGAGCTACGGCGTGCTGTCGCTGTGCGCGATCGGCCTGCTCGCCCCGATCGCCTTCCTGGTGATCTGGTCGGAGACGTCCGGGCGGCTCACCGAGCCGGCCTGAACGGATCCTCCGCGCCCGGCTCAGGGCCGTTGTCGGTGGTCGGTGCCACCCTGACGGCATGAGCGATTGGTTGACCTCCCCGCTGGCCGCAGGTGCGTTCGGCGTGCTGGTCGGGGCGGCACTGACCTGGTTCACCGTGGTGGCCGGTCTGCGTGAGCGCCTGGCCCGTGCCGCCGGCGAGAGCGACCTGCTGCGTGAGCGGGTGACCGACCTCGAGGGCGCCGCCTCGCAGGACCGCGAGCTGGCGGCGACCCTGTCCCCCCTGGCCGGGGCGCTGGCCCGGGTGGAGCAGCAGGTGGCCGGGCTGGAGCGTGACCGGGTGGCGCAGTACTCGCGGCTCGGGGAGCAGATCGAGGCCGTGCGGGTGTCCGGCGAGGCGTTGCGGGTGCAGACCTCGGCCCTGGCCGGGGCCCTGCGGGCCCCCACCGCGCGGGGGGCCTGGGGGGAGGTGCAGCTGCGTCGGGTGGTCGAGCACGCGGGCATGCTGGCCCGGGTCGATTTCACCACCCAGGCGCACGGCACCCGACCGGACGGCGCGAGCGTCCGCCCGGATCTGGTCGTGCACCTGCCGGGTGGCAAGCATGTGGTGGTCGATGCCAAGGCGCCGCTGGCCGCCTTCCTCGAAGCGAGCGAGGGCGCGGACGATCCGGGCGCCGCAGGGAGACAGCGCGAGGCTGCGGGTGCGCATGCCCGGGCCCTGCGCAGCCATGTCGACGCGCTGGCCGCCAAGGAGTACTGGCTCGCCTTCGACCCGAGCCCGGAGCTGGTCATCTGCTTCGTGCCCGGAGAGGCCTTCCTGGCCTCGGCCTGCTCGGCCGACCCCAGCCTGCTCGAGCATGCGATGGCCCGGCGGGTGGTTCTGGCCACCCCGACCACGCTGCTCGCCCTGCTACGCACGGTCGCGCTGACCTGGCAGACCGACGCGCTGACCGGCAGCGCCCGCGAGATCTTCACCACCGGGCGGGAGCTCTACGCCCGGCTGGGCACCCTCGGCGGGCACACCTCCCGGCTCGGAAAGACCCTGGAGCGCGCGGTCGAGGACTACAACGCACTCGTCGGCACCCTGGAGCGCCGGGTCCTGGTCACCGCGCGGCGGCTGCACGACCTCGACCTGACCGACACCGACCTGGCCGAGGTGGAGCCCCTGGTCGTGGCCCGTCGCCCACTCACCGCGCCCGAGCTGACTGCTGTCGAGTCGTCCGCCTCCGGTCTGGCCGCCCGGGAGGTCGGTTGATGCGTCTGAGGTCAGTGAGCGGCGGCGGCCTTGAGGTCGCGGCGCAGTTCCTTGGGCAGCGAGAACAGCAGGTCCTCCTCGGCCGTGACGACCTCCTCCACGGCGGTGAAGCCGTGCTCAGCCAGGAGGTCGAGCACTCCACGGACCAGTACCTCGGGCACGGAGGCACCCGACGTGACGCCGACCGTGATCGCTCCGTCGAGCCAGGCGGGGTCGATCTCGGCGGCCCAGTCCACGCGGTGGGCAGCCCGCGCACCGTGCTCCAGCGCCACCTCGACCAGCCGCACCGAGTTGGAGGAGTTGCTCGACCCGACCACCACCAGCAGGTCGCACGAGGGCGCGATCTTCTTCACGGCGACCTGGCGGTTCTGCGTCGCGTAGCAGATGTCGTCGCTCGGCGGGTCGGCCAGCTTCGGGAAACGCAGCCGAAGCCGGCGCACCGTCTCCATCGTCTCGTCCACCGACAGCGTGGTCTGCGACAGCCAGATCACACGCTCCGGGTCGCGGACCACGACCCGATCGACGTCGTCCGGCCCGTTGACGATCTGGATGTGCTCGGGGGCCTCCCCCGCCGTGCCCTCGACCTCTTCGTGCCCCTCGTGGCCGACCAGGAGGATGTCGTAGTCGGCCTCGGCGAACCGGACCGCTTCCTTGTGCACCTTGGTCACCAGCGGGCAGGTCGCGTCGATGGTGCGCAGGCCACGCTGCTCGGCCTGCTGGTGCACCACCGGGGCCACACCGTGCGCGGAGAAAACCACCAAGGCGCCCTCGGGCACCTCGTCGGTCTCGTCCACGAACACGGCGCCGCTCTGCTCGAGCGTGGAGACCACATGCCGGTTGTGCACGATCTGCTTGCGCACATACACCGGTGCCCCGTACAGGTCGAGAGCCTTCTCCACCGCCACCACGGCCCGGTCGACTCCGGCGCAGTAGCCACGAGGGGCCGCAAGCAGCACCCGGCGCTGCGGAGCGGGCTGGCTGGGCGGGGTCTGCGCAGTGGTCAGGGGTTCGGTCAGGGGTTCGGTCACCGGCTCATCGTACGTAGCCCGACAGCAGTCGGCAGCTCGCGCCCCGTTCGGCTGCATAGGGTGGCCCGGTGAGCATGCGCGACATCCCGGCCACCGCCGGAGCCACGACACCCGAGCGGCCCTGGCCGGTGCGGCTGCTCACCGCCAAACTGACCGAGTACGTGGCCAAGGCGCCCGCGGTCTGGCTGGAGGGCCAGGTCGTGCAGATCACCCGCCGTCCGGGCCAGGGCACGGTGTATCTCACCCTGCGCGACACCGACGTCGACCTGTCGTTCTCGCTCACCGTCTCCGCCCGGGTCCTCGACGCCCTGCCGGGGCCGCTGAGCGACGGCAGCCATGTGGTGGTGCACGCCCGGCCGCAGCTGTTCCCACGCCGGGGCAGCCTGAGTCTGGCCGCCGACGACCTGCGGCCGGTCGGTGTGGGTGAGCTGCTGGCCCGGCTCGAGCACCTGCGCCGGGTGCTGGCCGCCGAGGGCCTGTTCGCCGCCGAGCGCAAGCAGCGGCTGCCGTTCCTGCCCGACGTCGTCGGCCTGATCTGCGGTCGGGCCAGCGCCGCGGAGAAGGACGTGGTCGACAACGCCCGACGACGCTGGCCCGAGGTGACGTTCGACATCCGCCCGGTCGCCGTGCAGGGCACGAACGCGGTCACGGACGTGGTGGCCGCCCTCGCTGCGCTCGACGCCGAGCCGGCCGTCGAGGTGATCGTGATCGCCAGGGGCGGCGGTTCGCTGGAGGATCTGCTGCCGTTCAGCAACGAGACCCTGCTGCGCGCCGTGGCGGCCTGCCGCACCCCGGTGGTCTCGGCGATCGGGCACGAGGTCGATGCCCCGCTGCTCGATCTCGTGGCCGATGTCCGCGCCTCCACCCCCACCGACGCGGCGCGCCGGGTCGTGCCCGACGTCGCCGCCGAGCGCGCGGCCGTCGTCCAGGCACGCTCCCGCACGCTCGGCGCGGTCCGCGCACGACTCGACCGGGAACGCCACGCCCTCGCCGAGCTGCGGGCACGGCCGGTGCTGGCCGAACCCCAGCGGCTGCTCGGGCGCCACCACGAGGAGCTGGCCGCCGACCTGGCCCGGGCGCGAACGGCCCTGCGCGCCCGGCTCGACCGCGGCGCGGACGACGTGCAGCACCTGCGGTCGCGGGTCACCTCCCTGTCGCCTGCGGCGACGTTGGCCCGGGGCTACGCCGTGGTCCAACTGGCCGCGGGCCCGCAGGCCGGTGCCGTGGTGCGTGCGCCCGCCCAGGTCGAGGCCGGGGCGAGGCTTCGGGTGCGCCTGGCCGAGGGCGAGCTGACCGCGGTGGCGGAGGTCCTACAGTGACCCGGGTGACCAAGAAAGCGGCCGCCTCCCCGTCCACGGCCCATGCCGACGTCGCCGAGTTCGGCTACGAGCAGGCGCGCGACGCCCTGGTCGACATCGTCCGCCGGCTCGAGGCCGGAGGGGCGACGTTGGAGGAGTCGCTCGAGCTGTGGGAGCGCGGCGAGGCCCTGGCCACCCGCTGCGAGCAATGGCTGGACGGCGCCCGAGCACGCCTCGATGCCGCTGTCGCCGCCCGCGACACCCAGGGCTAGTCCCGCGCCTGACGATGGAGATCACGATGCGAGGAAATGGCTGTGATGGCAGCCGATTTCCTTCAACGTGATCTCCATCGTCGGGGCTGCGGGTTCAGTGGATGCGGCAGAGGGGGTCCACCGCGACGCCCGGACGGTGCAGCAGCACGATCACGTTCTGGTCGAGCACCGGCACGAACCCGCGCGCCAGCGCCTCGGTGTAGGCGTCGGACGGCGTCCCGCCCTCCCAGCCGGTGTCGGCGCGGCTGTAGTCGAGCACCATCCAGGTGGCCAGCCCGCGCGAGCGGCCGACCCGGGTGACGTAGTCACGACGGGTCAACTGGGGCGCGATCGTGTTGTCCGCCTCCACGCAGACGTCGGGCGGGATCTCGGGCAGCACGGCCTCGATCGCCTGCACCCTCAGGTCGCGCGCCCAGAACCGCTCGGTCCACAGCCGGCTCAGCGGGTAGTCCCCCGCCTGCACCAGCATGCCGATCGCGACCACCGCGGCGGCTCCGGCCAGCCACCCGGTACGCAGCCCTCGGGCCAGCCGCGGCCGGGCCTGCACCCGCCGCCAGGCCAGCACCCTTCCGAGGGTGTCCACCGCCGCCATCACCAGGATCGGCGCCAGCACGCTCGAGTAGTGGAAGTTGGTCGACCACAACAGTTCTCGCGAGTTGAGCATCCGCTGGGCCAGGAAGGGCAGGGTGAGCCACACGTACCGTGAGCCGAGACAGAGGTAGAGGGTGGGCAGCCCGAGCGCCAGCAGGGTCTGCGTCTTCCGCCACGGCGACACCATCAGCGCCACCACGCTCCACGGCTGGGTGAGCGCGAACCTCGCGGCGCTGGCCAGGTCCGGCCCGAGCTCCGGGAAGGTCCAGTAGACGAAGCCCGCCCCCCCGGCGAAGTGCGGGATCACCACCCCGGTGGCCACCTTGTACCCCGCGGCGCCGAGCACCACGAGGCCCGCTCCCCACAACAGCTCCCCCCGCAGCGGGCGAGAACGCGGGCCCCACAGCCGTCCCGAGCGCAGCGCGACCAGCATCCCGGCCACCAGCACGAACGCCCCCATGTCCTCCCGGACCAGCAGCAGCAGCGCGCAGGCGGCCAGCGTCGTCCGGTAGGCCCTGCGGTCGATCGCGTCGACCACCACCGCGATCAGCGGGATCGCGAAGGCGATCTCGTGCACATCGAACTGGATCATGCGCTGCAGCGGCCAGCTGAGGGCGTACAGCGCACCCACCACCACTGCCGGGCGGCCACCGAGGCGGCGAGCGGCGAAGCGGGCGACCGGCACGATCGAGGCGGCGACCAGGGCAGCCTGGGCCAGCAGCAGCATCCTCGGGTCGTCCCACACCCAGTACAGCGGCGCCCACAGCGCCAGGATCGGGTGGAAGTGATCGCCGAGCAGGTGATAGCCGGGCGCCTTCAGCGGCACGATCGGGGCCTCGAAACGGGAATAGGCCCGCACCGCCTGGTCGAAGATGCCAAGGTCGAAGCCGGTGGTGACGAAGCGCAGGTGACGCACCCAGGCGTAGGTCGTGTACGTGACGAAGCTGATCAGGACGACGGCGGCGAGCCACCAGCGCTCGCGCCGGCTCACGTGCCGGACCGCAGGCTCTCGACCAGGACACGGGCGTCGGCGGTTCCCCCGGACTTGGCCAGGACCAGGGTGGTGCGCTCCGACTCGCGCAGCATCAGCGTGGTGATCTCCTTCTCCGGCTTCACCAGCACCTGCCAGGTCCGGCCGCCGACCACGAGGTCGCCGTCCGGGGTGCCGCCGTGGGTGAGTGAGCTCTGCCATTTGGCGTTCCAGCCGGGCGCCTGCATCAGGCCCACATACCGGCCGGCGTCGGTGAGGTAGTTCACCGTCCAGGTGGCCAGGTTGCCGCTGTCCACGCGGACGTCGGCACTGGTCACCGTCCACCCGGAGGGGATCACCGCGGCCGGTGGGAAACCCACCTGCGGGCGCGCCGCGGCCGCCGCCGAGGCCAGGTCGACCGAGGGGCGCGGCACCGAGGTCGGTCGCGGCACGAGGAACCACATCAGCGCCACGAGAGCGGAGACCACGCCCATCGCGAGCAGCAGATTGGCCGTCGTGGTCCGCCGACGCGGTGTGGTCGCCGGGGGGGCATCGACTCCGCTGGGCACGCTCACCACCCCATCGTGTCGTGGCATGACCTCCCGACGCCAACCGGATGACGACTACGATCGCCCACCATGGACGACGTGCTGGTCGTGGGCGAGGCTCTGGTCGATATCGTGCGTCAGCAGGACGGGCAGGTGGCCGAGCACCCCGGCGGGAGCCCGGCGAACGTCGCCCTGGGCCTGGGCCGTCTCGGCCGCCAGGTGGCCCTGCTCACCCGGTTCGGTCACGACGCGCGCGGCGACACGATCCGGGCCCGTCTGGAGGCCTCCCGGGTCCGCGTGCTCGAGGCGTCCCAGACCGCCGACGCGACGTCGACCGCCACCGCCATCCTGGATCCGGCAGGTGTGGCCACGTACGACTTCGAGATCGACTGGCGGCTCCCCGAATCCGTCAGCTCCCTCGAGCGCCTGGGTGACGGCGATCTGCCGGCCAAGGCGCTGCACACCGGATCGATCGCCGCGTTCCTGCAGCCAGGCGGCGACGTCGTCCTCGATCTGGTGCAGTCGGCCGCCGGCCGGATGACCGTCAGCTACGACCCCAATGCCCGACCGCGCCTGATGGGCGAGGCCTCTGCGGCCCGGGCCCGGGTGGAGCAGTTCGTGGCCGCGTGCGACCTGGTCAAGGTCAGCGACGAGGACCTGGCCTGGCTCTGCCCCGGCGAGGAGCCCGCCGAGGTGGCCGAGCAGTGGCTGGAGCGCGGTCCGTCCGTCGTCGTGCTCACCCGTGGCGGCGCCGGCGCCCTCGGCCTGTGCCGGGCCGGCCGGGCCGACGTCTCCTCCGCGCCGATCACGGTGGTCGACACCGTCGGCGCCGGCGACTCGTTCATGTCCGGCCTGCTCGACCACCTCGCCGGAGCGGATCTGCTCGGCGGCGACCGCGCTCAGGCCCTGCGCGAGATCAGCGTGCGCGAACTCGCCGCGATGCTGAATCACGCGGTGCTGATCTCCGGGATCACCTGCCAGCGCGCCGGAGCCGACCCGCCCACCCGCGACGAGCTCGACGCCTGAGCCGACGGGCGAGCCGCCGGACCGTCAGGAGGGCGGCGGCCCGGTCGAGCCGCGCAGCACCAGCCGAACCTCGTGGAAGGCGACCTCGCCCGGGTCGTCCCGCTCCTGACCCGGGTCGAGCTGCTCGAGCAGCCATCGGGCGGCCGCAGCGCCCTGCTCGGCGACCGGCTGCGCCACCGTCGTCAGGTCGAAGGTGTAGGCCAGCTCGTGGTCGTCCAGACCGACCACCGAGATGTCCTCCGGGCAGCGCAACCCGCTGTGCCGCAAGGCTCTCAGCGCACCGAACGCCATCTCGTCGGACTGGCAGAACACCGCGGTGGGTGCCCCGCCCGGCTGCGAGAGCAGAGCGGTCATCGCCAGCTCCCCGCCCGCGGCGGTGAACGCGCCGTCCCGCTCCCAGATGGAGCGACCCTCGATGCCGGCCGCGGCCAGCGCCTCCCGGTAGCCCTGGCTGCGCCACGCCGGCACGTTGAAGTGCTGCGGGCCGTTGGCGTCGCCGCCGATGCAGCCGATCCGGCGGTGACCGAGGTTGATCAGGTGCTGGACCGCGAGCCGGGCCGCGGCAACGTTGTCGATCCGCTCACCGTGCACGCCCATCAGCGGTTCGGCGACACCGACCATGGGCACGCCGAGCGAGCGCATCGAGGTGATCTCGCGGGAGTCCAGCGGCAGGGCGACCACCAGGACGCCGTCCACCCGCCGGCGCAGCGGCAACGTGGAGAAGAACTCCTCACGGCGCCGACTGTCGGACAGCACGTGCAGGATCAGGTCGTAGCCGCGGCCACGCAGCACCTCCTCGATGCCCCGCAGCGCCTCGGCGAAGAACCACCGACCGGCGTAGGGAAGCACCACCCCGACGGCCCGGATGCGCCCGGTGACCAGCCCGGAAGCCAGCGGGGAGACCGTGTAGTCCAGGTCGGCAGCGGCCCGCAGCACCCGGTCACGGGTGACCGGGGAGACGTTCGGCATGTCGCGCAGGGCCCGGGAGACGGTGGCCACCGAGACTCCCGCCCGAGCCGCCACGTCGACGATGCTGGCTCGCGACAGGGACCCGTTGGGCACCCGACCCAGTGATCGACCTGCCGGCTCTGCCGGTACTGCGTGCACGTCAACCTCCCGACCGCGAGCAGGAGTGCGCAGCCGCACCATGCCTCGGCGCTGCAAACGTGACACGACACACCCCTGGGTGACAAGCGGCTGGCGGCACGGCCTAGCCCTTCCGACGCTCGGAGTGCAGGATGGCGTGACAGCGCAAACGCTTTCATCCCTACAGTGACCCGGAACAGACGACGACAAAGGCACCAAGGAGGACCCGTGACCGCGCAGATCACCACTCTGGCCGAACGGGCCCGCGCCCGGGTGACCACCGAGTCAGAGGCCTTCGGTGAGCGCCTGGAGCGGTGGGGCGAGGATCTCGTCGCCGGCCTGTCCGTCTTCGCCGAGCCACCGCTCGAGCGGGTGCTCGACCTGGTGGTCGAGGCGCACAACCGCCGCCGGCCCGCCCTGCGCGCGCTGGATCGTCGGCGCACGCTGCGCCCGGACTGGTTCTCCCAGCCGGACCAGGTCGGCTATGTCTGCTACCCCGACCGCTTCGCGGGCAGCCTGAACGGTGTGCGGGACCGGATCGGCTACCTGCGCGAGCTCGGAGTGACGTACCTGCACCTGATGCCGTTGCTGGACCCCCGCCCCGGGCCGGACGACGGCGGGTACGCCGTGCAGGACTACCGCCAGGTCCGGGCGGACCTGGGCACGATGGACGATCTCGAGAAGCTCGCCGACGACCTGCACGAGGCCGGGATCGCGCTCACCCTGGACCTGGTGCTCAACCACGTCGCCCGCGAGCACGCCTGGGCGCGCGCCGCCGTCCGCGGCGAGCAGCCCTACCGCGACTACTTCATGTTCTTCCGCGACCGCACGATGCCCGACGCCTATGAGCGCACCCTGCCCGAGGTGTTCCCCGATTTCGCCCCCGGCTCGTTCACCTGGTCCGAGGAGGTGGTGAACGACGACGGCACCACCGGGGCCTGGGTCTGGACGACGTTCAACGACTTCCAGTGGGACCTGGACTGGACCAATCCGGACGTGTTCTGCGAACTCCTCGACGTGATCCTCTTCCTGGCAAACGTCGGGGTGGACTGCCTGCGCCTGGACGCGATCGCGTTCCTGTGGAAGCGGATGGGCACCAACTGCCAGAACCAGCCCGAGGTGCACGACATCGTGCAGGCGCTGCGCGCTGCGGTCCGGATCGCCGCCCCTGGAGTGATCTTCAAGGCCGAGGCGATCGTGGCCCCGGAGGACCTGCCGGCCTACCTGGGCACAGGTCGGCACGCCGGCAAGGTCTGCGACCTGGCGTATCACAACAGCCTGATGGTGCAGCTCTGGTCAGCACTGGCCACAGGATCGGCCGACCTGGCCCGCCGCGCGCTCGCCGTGCCCCCGCCCAAGCCGGTGACCACGGCCTGGACCACCTACGTGCGCTGCCACGACGACATCGGCTGGGCGATTTCCGACAGCGACGCGGCGGCGGTGGGCCTGTCCGGCTACGCCCACCGGGGCTTCCTGGCCGCCTGGTACGACGGGGACTTCACCGGCTCCTTCGCCCGCGGCGAACCGTTCCAGGTCAATCCCGAGACCGGCGACATCCGCACCAGCGGCACGCTGGCCAGTCTGGCCGGCCTCGAGGCCGCGCTGGAGCGCCAGGCCCGCACCGGTGACACCCACCAGGTCGACCTGGCCCTGGGTCGGATCTTCCTGCTGCATGCGGTGGTCTACGGCTACGGGGGCATCCCGCTGCTCTACATGGGCGACGAATTGGGCCTGCTGAACGACCGCAGCTATCTCACCGAGGAACGCCTGGCCGCCGACAACCGGTGGCTGCACCGCCCGCGGATGCCTTGGGACGTCGCCGAGCAGCGCCTCGTCCAGGGCACGCTGCCGGCACGGATCTTCGGCGGGCTGGCCCATCTGGCCCGGCTTCGGGCCCGGCTCGACGCCCTGCACGCGGCGGTGGAGAGCGAGCCGGTGGACGTCGGGGTACCCGGCCTCCTGGCGCTGCGCCGCAGGCACCCGGCCGGTGCGCTGCTGCAGATCTACAACGTCACCGACCGCTGGCAGCACCTGCCGGCCGAACGGGTCCGCGCGGCGGGGCTCGCGACGGCCTGGGAGCACATCTCGGGCTTCTCGCCGCAGGCGGAGCCGATGGACGGCACGTGGATCTATGCCCTCCCGCCCTACGCGGCCTGGTGGCTGGGATCTGACGATGCGTGAAATCTCGCTCGACGGAGCGTGATTCTCGCGCGTCGCGCCCCGCGGAGGCATGCTCATGGCGTTGACTGTGCTTCGTCATGATCCGGCTACACCTGTCCCGCTCGGCCATCACGCTCGCCTCCGGCGTGCTCGCGGTCGCGCTGTCGAGCGCCTGCAGCCAGGCACCGATCACCTCGGCAGGACCTGCGTCGTCCGCGGCCGCTGCGACGGTCGCCGGGGCCGAGGACGCAACCGACGTACCCGGGCTGGACGGTGACGCCCAGGCCGGGGCGCCGGCCTTCGTGGGTGCCAGCCGAGCCGGCCTGCACGTCTCGGCCCTGCCGGGCCGAGGCCGGACGATCACCTCCGAGGAGCCTGTCGACGACCCTCTGGCCGACGTCGGCATCGACGCCCTGGCCGAGAACCGCAACCCCGGGACCTCCGGCTGGATGATCGCCGACCAGCCCGCCGGCGTCCGGATCGAGGGGTACGCCGATGTCCTCAGCGTGCTCCCCGGCGAGCCGGTGGGCCTGCACGTCAGCTCGACCGCCCCGACGTACACGGTCGAGGTGCTGCGCACCGGGAACTACGAGGGCCGATGGGCCCGCAAGGTGTGGAGCAGCGGCAGCATGCCGGGCGGCGTCCGCCCGGCCGGCACGCTCGCCGCGGGCACCCGGATGGTCAGCGCCGGCTGGCCGCGCTCGGCGACCCTGAGGACTACCGACTGGCCGCCCGGGGCCTACCTGGCCAAGCTGATCGGGGCGGACGGCGCGATGTCCTTCGTGCCGTTCGTGATCAGGAACAGGCAGAGCACCGGCGCCGTGCTGCTGGTGCACAGCATGGCCACCTGGCAGGCCTACAACCAGTGGGGTGGGCCGAGCACGTACCGGGGCTACGAGGAGTCGGACAAGGCCAAGGACTTCCTGCTCCGCTCGCGGGTGGCGTCCTTCGACCGGCCCTACGCGCGGGGCTTCGGCGCGGGGACCTTCCTGACCAACGAACTGCCTGCCGTCGCTGCGGCCGAGCGGCTGGGGCTGCATCTGAACTACGCCGCCGACCTCGACCTGGAGCTGCACCCCGAGGTGCTGGACGGCGCGGTGGCCGTGGTTCTCCTGGGGCACTCCGAGTACTGGTCGCGCGGGATGCGGGCCAACCTGACCGCCGCCCGCGACCGGGGGGTCAACCTGGCCTTCCTGGGCGCCAACGACGTGCACCGGAGGATCCGGTTGGAGTCCTCACCGCTGGGGGCCGGGCGGCTGATGGTGAACTACAAGCTCGGCATGGACGACCCGGTCAAGACCGAGGACACCACGGCCGACTGGGGTGCCAAGCCCTTCCCGCAGCCGCAGTCCTCCTTGGTCGGCTCGATGTTCCGCTGCGCGCACGCCGACGGTGACCTGGTGATCAGTGACCCGGGCGCCTGGCCCTTCGCCGGACTGGGCATGGCCGCCGGCACCAGACTGCTGAACGTGATCGGTCCCGAGTTCGACCGGGTGAACATCTCGGTCGCCACCCCGCGACCGCTGCAGGTGCTGGCCCACTCCCCCCTGCCCTGTCGCGGCCAGCCCGACGCTGCCGACATGGTCTGGTACAGCCACGACAGCGGTGCCGGGGTGTTCGCTGCCGGCACGCTGCGCTGGATCGAGTCGATGACCAGCGCCGACCGCACCACCCGCACCGTGGTCACCGCCGTCACCGAACGGGTGCTGCGCGAGATGGCTCAGCCGCGGGCCGGCGCGCGGATCCCTGCGCAGGACAACATCGCCGACCTCTACAACAGCGACGGAACCCTGCGGGCCGCGACACCGGTCACCCCGGGTGCCTCTGCCTCCGAGGACAGCGTCGACCCCGAGGCTGCATCCAGCGTGCCCCAGGCCCGGGTGGCGGTGCCGGCGGACACCGTCTCGCCGTAGACCCTCGTTCGTGATCTGGTGCACGTCGGGCGCCCGGGTGCAGCCCTCACCGCGCGGACTAGGCTCAGCAGCATCGCCTGAGCTGCCCCGAGTCGCCCGTGTGAACGAGGAGAACGCAGATGTCCGCCGGTCCCGAGTTCGTGTACACCGATCTGACCCCGCTGGGCCACCAGGACACTCCCTACCGGTTGTTGACCACCGACGGGGTGCGCACCGTGCAGGCCGGGGAGCGGACCTTCCTCGAGGTGGACGCCGAGGCGCTGAGGCTGCTCACCGAGACCGCCATGCACGACATCGCGCACTACCTGCGCCCAGCACACCTCGGCCAACTGGCCAAGATCCTGGAAGACCCCGAGGCCTCGGCGAACGACCGCTTCGTCGCCCTGGACCTGCTGCGCAACGCCAACGTCGCGGCCGGCGGGGTGCTGCCGATGTGTCAGGACACCGGCACTGCGATCGTGATGGGCAAGCGCGGCACCCAGGTGCTGAGCACCGGGGTGCGCGACGAGGAGGCCATCTCCCGCGGGGTGTTCGACGCCTACACACGGCTGAACCTGCGCTACTCGCAGATGGCCCCGCTGACCATGTGGGAGGAGAAGAACACCGGCTCGAACCTGCCCGCCCAGATCGAGCTCTACGCCGACACCACGCCGGGCGCCGAGAACGCCTACAAGTTCCTGTTCATGGCCAAGGGCGGCGGGTCGGCGAACAAGTCCTACCTGTTCCAGGAGACCAAGGCCGTGCTCAACCCGGACGGCATGATGCGCTTCCTGGACGAGAAGCTGCGCGGCCTGGGCACCGCGGCGTGCCCGCCGTACCACCTGGCGATCGTGGTCGGCGGCACCAGCGCCGAGTACGCCCTGAAGACCGCGAAGTACGCCTCGGCGAAGTACCTGGACGGGCTGCCCACCTCCGGCTCGCCGTCCGGGCACGCCTTCCGTGACCTGGAGCTCGAGGCACAGGTGCTGGAGCTGACCCAGAGGTTCGGCATCGGGGCCCAGTTCGGCGGCAAGTACTTCTGCCACGACGTCCGGGTGGTCAGGCTGCCGCGGCACGGTGCGTCGTGCCCGGTGGCGATCGCGGTGTCCTGCTCGGCAGACCGGCAGGCGCTCGGCAAGATCACCGCAGACGGCGTGTTCCTGGAGCAGCTGGAGACCGAGCCGGCGCACTTCCTGCCCGAGGTGACCGACGAGCACCTCGCCGGGTCCTCCGCCGAGGCGGCGGACGACGTCGTCCGGGTCGACCTGAACCGGCCGATGAGCGAGATCCGGGCGCAGCTGACCCGGTACCCGGTGAAGACCCGGCTGTCGCTGACCGGGCCGCTGGTGGTGGCGCGGGACATCGCGCACGCCAAGATCAAGGAGCGGCTGGACGCGGGCGAGCCGATGCCGGCCTACCTGCGCGATCACCCCGTCTACTACGCCGGGCCGGCCAAGACCCCGGTCGGGATGGCCTCGGGCTCCTTCGGCCCGACGACGGCCGGCCGGATGGACTCCTACGTCGATCAGTTCCAGGCGGCGGGCGGCTCCCTGGTGATGCTGGCCAAGGGCAACCGCTCGACCGCGGTCACCCAGGCCTGCCAGGCCCACGGCGGCTTCTACCTCGGCTCCATCGGCGGCCCCGCCGCCCGGCTGGCCCAGGACTGCATCCGTCACGTGGAGGTGCTGGAGTACGCCGAGCTCGGCATGGAGGCGGTCTGGAAGATCGAGGTCGAGGACTTCCCCGCCTTCATCGTGGTCGACGACAAGGGCAACGACTTCTTCTCCGAGGTCACCAAGCCCACCCTCACCATCACCCGCAAGTAACCCCTCCCCGCACGGGCCGTCAGGGGAGGGGGAGGAGTTCCACCTGCGTGCCTGCGGGGGCGCCGCCGGGCGGGATGACGGCGACGGCGTCGGCGGTGGCCAGGCCGCGGAGCATCGCCGGGCCGGCGAACAGCACCGGGCGGCCGTCGCGGACCGGCAGCAACCGGGTGGCCTCGCCGCCTGCGGCGACGTCGACGGCGAGCCGGCCGAATCCCCGGGCAGCAGCCTGCAGCCCGCGCAGGCGCCGGGACAACGGGTCGAACAGGGTGAGCAGCCCCGAGACGGCCGCCAGCGGGTTGCCGGGCAGGCCCACCCACACGCGTCCGTCGGGCAGCACCGCGAGCAGTTGCGGGTGCCCCGGCCGGACGGCGACGCCGTCCACCACCACACGCGCGCCCACCTCGGCCAGCACCGCGTGCAGGTGGTCGACGGGCCCCCGCGCGGTCGAGCCGGTGCTCACCACGACGTCAGAGGTGCACGCTCCCAGGGCCATCCGCAAGGCGGACGCCGAGTCCGGCACGTGCCGCCGCGTGGCCACCTCGACCCCTCGCGCGGGCAGCCAGGCGGACAGCAGGGGCCCGAGCGCATCCCGCAGCCGACCGCCACGCGCCGGCCCGGAGGTGAGCAGCTCGTCGCCCAGCACGAGCACATCGGCACGGACCCGGCGCACCTCCACCTGATCCAGGCCCGCCGCCGCAAGCAGCCCGATCGCCACCGGACCGATCTCACTCCCCGCGGTCAGCACCACGTCACCCTGCCGGCTCTCCTGCCCCGCCAGGCGTATGTCAGTGCCGGCCACCGGCGCAGAGCCCAACGGCCGCAACGGGTTCGCGCCGTCCCCGTGCTCGCGGCGCAGCACCGCGGTGGCGCCGTCCGGCATCGCGGCCCCGGTCGCGATCCCTACCGCCTCGCCCGGCGACAGCAGCACGGACGCCCCGCCGGCCAGCACCTCTCCGATCACTCGCCACGGCGGCGGCCCCGCCACGGCCCAGCCGTCCATCGCCGAGGTGTCCGCCGCGGGAAGGTCGCTTCGGGCCCGGGCGTCTGCGGCGAGCACCGTGCCCGCCGCCGCAGCCAGCGGCAGCACCACCGACTCCACCGGATCGGCGGCCCCGGGGGCCAGCGATCTGGCCACTGTCCACGGCAGGCTCATCGACACGCGGTGAGTCTATGCAGCCACCCGCTGTGTCCCATCCCGCACCGCCGCTCGCGCGCACCCTCGCGATCGGCTGGAAGGATGACGCCATGACCACCGATCTCTCCCCCGCCCAGGCATGGCAGGCCCTGGCCAGGGGGAATGAACGGTTCGTCGCCGGGAAGCCCGAACATCCCAACCAGGACCTCTCCCGGCGCACCCACACCGCCTCGACCAAGCAGACCCCGTTCGCGGTGGTGTTCGGCTGCATGGACTCACGCGTCGCGGCCGAGATCATCTTCGATCGAGGCCTCGGCGACCTGGCCGTGGTGCGCACTGCCGGTCATGTGGTCGACGGCAGTGTGCTCGGCTCGCTCGAGTTCGGAGTGGTCGCCCTGGGCATCCCGCTGGTCGTGGTGCTGGGTCACGACAGCTGCGGAGCCATCGCCGCGGCGATGGAGGCCCACACCGACGGCGCGATGCCGCGTGGCTACCTCCGCGAGATCGTGGAGCGGCTCACCTCCAGCCTGGTCACCACCCGCCAGGGCGGCCGGGCGATGGCGGACGTGGACGCGATGGAGGTCATGGAGGAGCACGTCCGGCACACGGTGCATCTCATCGCCGAGCGCTCCGCGGCCATCGCCGAGCGCGTGGCCGACGGCCGGTGCGCCATCGTCGGCGCCGACTACCGGTTGGCCGAGGGCCGGGTGCAACTGCTGGACTCGGAGGGCGACCTCGGCTCAGTGGTGCCGCTCTGATCGAGCTCGCCCGCCACGTCGGCGAGCACGGGGAACTCTGCCTGCGCCGCCGCGGCGACGTGCTGGAACTGATCGTGGACGGCGTGTTCGCGATGGACAGCGCCCACACCGCGACCGAGGAGGCACTGGCCACCGAGGCCCTGGCACGTCTGCCGCACCGTCCGCTCGACCTCGTGATCGGAGGGCTGGGACTGGGTTACACCGGCCTCGCCGTACTCAGGGATCCCCGGGTGCGCCGGCTGACGGTGATCGAGCTGCACCGCGCCCTGGCGGACTGGATCCGCGCCGGCCTGGTCCCGGCGGCTCGCGGTCTGCTGGACGATCCACGGGTCGAGCTCGACATCGCCGACGTCCTGGACGCCGTCCCGGCGCTGCCACCGCACCATGTGGACGCCGTGCTGCTGGACGTCGACAACGGGCCCGCCTTCCTGGTGCACCCGGGAAACGTCGGGGTCTACGCCCGCCCGTTCCTGGCCGCGGCGGTCCGGGCCCTGCGCCCGGACGGCGTGCTGGCGATCTGGTCGGCCGACCCGTCGCCCGACCTCGCGCTGCTGATCGAGCAGGTGTGCGGTCGCTGCCAGGAGGTGCTCCTACCGGTCGCCCGGGACGGGCACCGCTTCGAGTACGCGTTGTACCTGGGCAGCCGGGGCCGTTGACCGTCTGAACCGGAGCGAATGCGACAGGGCAACGGTTCTGCACAAACCGCCCGTTCCGGCAGTACAGTGCCGCGGAGCCGTTCGGACCGACCCGACATCACACGATTCTGGATCCCCGGAGGACACATGACGCTGGGACGTCGCCTGGTCACCGCAGCCTCGGCAGCGTTGATGACGCTGGCCACTGTGCTCTTTCCCACCGCCGCGGTCGCGGCACCCGCCCAATTCGACGAGTACTACCGCTACTTCGACGTGGGCCCGAAGTGGCAGATCTACGCGCACTCCCGGTGGGTGCCTCAGGGGCTGACCAAGCTGAGCGAGAACACCCTGGTCATCTCCTACTACGACCGGTTCGAGTCGCTGAACTCCATCGTGGCCCTCGTGGACCGGTCAACGGGAAACTGGCTCCGGACCTACCCGCTCGACATCAAGGGACATGTCGGGGGGATCGCCGCGACCTCGGGTCACCTCTGGGTCACCTACGGAGACACGGTGCGGCGCTATCCCCGCTCGCAGTTGACCCGCACCGGCGGCACCACCATGACGACGAGCTACTCGCGGACCGTCGCAGCCGCCTCGTACGCGTTCGCCGAGGGCAACTACCTGTGGGTCGGCCAGTTCGACGAGACCTCGCGGGAGTACATGTACCGCTACACCGTGGACAGCTCCGGCAACCTCTCCTCCAGCTGGAGCCAACGGGTCTACACCCCGTCGAGGGTGCAAGGTGTGGTCGTCACCCCGACCCGCATCGTCTGGAGCCAGTCCTTCGGGCGGGACAACGACAGCCAGCTCATCTTCTGGCCGAGGGGCACCACGTACAACGGCAGCACCTCCATCGGGAACTGGCTCACCGCGCCCAACATGTCGGAGGGGCTCGTCGTGGCAGGAGGTCAGATCCAGGTGATCTTCGAGTCCTGTTCCGAGGCCTATGACGGGACAGCCGACGGCAACGCTGCGGACTACATCGTCTGCAGCATCCACCACGGCGGCTTCCCGAATCTGCCGTGACGCCCCGGCCTGGCACCGGCCGCACGGCGGATCACTCCGGAGCGGGGCCCTCCTGACCCTGCACGGCCGTCCACCGTGGCCGGCGGAGCTTCGCGAGCTCGCCCAGGCGCATCCAGTGGTCGCGGTCTGCCCGGGCGGCGCTGTCCAGCAGCGTCAGGTCGGGCAGCCCGTCGTCCGCCAGCACCGCGCGGTCGACGGCCACGTGCAGCACCTGACCGAAGACCACGTGACCGCTGCGCGGGCCCTCGCCGAAGGATCGCACCTCGACCAGCCGGCACTCGATCGCCGCCGGCGAGGCTGCGACCCGAGGCGGGCGGACGACGCGCGCAGCGTGCGCGGTCAGCCCGGCCAGGGCGAACTCGTCCTGGCCGGGCGGGGCGTCGGTCGAGGTCAGGTTTGCCGCCTCACGCAGCCGCCAGGGCACCACGTTCACCACGAACTCCCCGGTGGCCTCGACGTTGCGCAGGCTGTCCTTGCGGCCCACCGAGGTGAACTGCACGACGGGTGGCTCCACCGAGGCGATGGTGAAGTAGGAGTGCGGTGCCAGGTTGACCACTCCGTCGGTGTCGATCGTGCTCACCCAGGCGATCGGGCGAGGCGCGATCAGGCAGTTCAGCCACGGGTAGAGCGGCGCGTCGTCGGGTGAGACCTCGACCCGGTCAGAATCCGTCACACCGCCTACCGTAGGGCGCTCAGGCAGCCACACGGATCCGGACCCTGGGGTCGATGCGGGAGGCCTCGCGTAGCAGGAGGATCGCGACGTCGTCCCGGCTGACCCGGGGGTTGCCGCGCAGCGCCCGGCCCGTGGCGTCCGCGTCCAGACCCGTTCCCGGCCGGTCGGTCAGCGTGACAGCCCGCACCAGACTGGCCGGCAGGCCGCTCGCCCGCACCAGGTCCTCGCCCCGGCCGAGCTGGGCGAACCCGGTCCGCAGCGCGCTGGAGGAGATCACGGCGCGGGCGGCGCCGGGCAACCCCGCCCAGGAGTCACCCACGCCGAACGCGCTGAGCAGAACCACCCGACCGCGGAACCCGGTGGCTCCGAGGGACTGCACCGCCGCCGGAACGACGTCGGCACGCCCCTGGACCCCGGCCCAGGGCATACCCCACCGGTACCGCACCCCCGCGGTGATCACCACCGCAGCGGCGTCACGCAGGGCCTCGCGCATCCGGTCGGTGTCGTCGAGCTCGCCGACGACGATCCGCAGCCGCGGATCCGGCACCAGATCGGAGGCCAGACCCGCACGATCACGGACCAGCACACTCACCCGCCATCCGTCGGCCAGCGCCGCACGGATCACCCGCGAACCCACCTTGCCGGTCGCCCCCAGAACACACAGCCGCCTGTCGTCCACCTTGATCACCTCTCTCCCGGCCCACCGGGTGCGGGCCCAGGACCTACCGGACACCTTCGAGTACGCTCGAAGTCAAGGCGAGGAGGAGACGTGACCGGAGCAGCCGGCGGCAGACCCGCCCCCTGGACCGTCGCCGAGTTCTCCCGCCGCACCGGTATCCCGTCGTCGACCCTGCGGTACTGGGACGACGAGGGGCTGCTCTGCGCGGAGCGTCAGCCCAACGGCCACCGCCGCTACCACGAGGGGCACCTGCCGGCCCTGGAGATGGTGCAGATGTGCCAGGCCCTCGGTGCCACGATCGAGGAGACGAAGCTCGTGCTCACCTCTGGCGACCAGGGTCAGCGCGCTGCGTTCGCCGCGCGCACCCTGCCCCTGGTGCGG
Organism: uncultured Actinomycetota bacterium; assembly: GCA_963710915.1. Lineage (GTDB taxonomy): Bacteria > Actinomycetota > Actinomycetes > Actinomycetales > Kineosporiaceae > JADJPO01. The sequence continues at coordinate 259,433 of CAVQCD010000008.1, forward strand.
GCCAGGATCCAGTCCCTGACGGCGGCCGTGACCGTGCTGGAACACGTCGCCGTCTGCACCCACCCGGATGCGGCGAGCTGCGGCGCCTTCATGCGTGAGGCGATGCCGGGCCCTGGGCCGTCGACGCAGACCCGGGCGGCGGGGTCGAGGACGACCCCGGCAGAGACGGGGCGCCCGGCAGGCCCAGCATCAGGTAGGCCTGGGCCGCGATCATGATGCCGATCGCCACCCAGTGTCCCTGCGGCATCTCGGTGCCGTAGCGGTAGCGGTCGAGCAGCACCACACCCACCTGCAGGATGACGATCCAGCCGAAGGTGACCGGAGTCAGTTCGGCGTACTGCAGGCTGGAGGCGAAGACCCAGAACAGCAGGACGAACGCGGTGACGCCGAACCCTGCGAACAGCAACGATCTGCGCTCGACCGCCTCCTTGGCCGCGAAGGTGCCGCCGAGATCGAGCGCGGCCAGCGCGCACATGGCGGCGAGCGCGTTCAACCACGCCGGCCAAGCCTCAGGAAAGCGGATCAGCATGGCCATCAGAGCCGGCTCACCCGCCGCCTGATACACCTCGCCCTGATCGCCTCACCGGCAGACCGATCAAGCGCGGCGTGCGGGCGGAGTAGTCGGCGTAGTCGGCGCCGAACCGCCCGAGAAGTCGGCTCTCCTCGACACCTGCCTTCACGTGCAGGACTGCGCCCAGCGCTGCGGCCGCCGCCAGCGTCTCCGGACGGCGTCGCAGCACCGCGAATCCCGTTGCAGCGACGGCCAACCCGGCGTAGATCGGATTGCGGCTCAGCGCGTAGACCCCGTGGGTGCGCAGCGGGGCGCCCCGGCGGGGGTCGACGAACGGCGTCAGATCGGCACCGACCGCACGGACCCCGGCGAGGCTCAGTGCCGCGCCTCCCAGCACCGCTGCACCAGCGCTCAGGCGGACGACGCGCGGCAACGACCAGCGGGCCCGCCCCGGCCAGAGCAGAGCGGCAGCGGCCAGCGCCTGGGCGGCGACCAGCGAATCGGTGGGCTGCATCCGGCGCATGGCCTCAGCGTGACACGTGACAGGCCCCGAAGCGGGAACCTCAGTACCAGTTGACCTGCTGGCTGTGACCCCAGGCGGCACAGGGGGTTCCGTAGCGGTCCGCGATGTAGCCCAGACCCCACTCGATCTGAGTGGCCGGGTTGGTCCGCCAGTCGGAGCCGGCCGAGGCCATCTTCGAGGCGGCGAGAGCCTGCGGAATGCCATAGGCGCCTGAACTCGGGTTGCGGGCGTTCCAGCGCCAGCCGCTCTCGCGCATCCAGAGCCTGTCCAGGCAGGCGAACTGGCCCTCGCCCCAGCCACGCTCGGACGCCATCCGGCGGGCGATCGAACGGGCGTCGCGCGAGTCGCCCCGCGATGCCCGGGAGGTGGCCGTGCTGGGCGCCACCCGGACCCGGGCGGCCCGAGACGACGCGACGTTCACGCTCGACCGCGGACTCGCGCTCGGGGCAGGAACCGGCGGCGCCGGCGGTTCGGCCACGGCGACGATCAGCGGCTCCGACGACGGATCGCGCGACGGGTACGGGTACAGGGCAGCCGTCACAGCCACCACCCCGGCCAGAGCAGCAGCGGGGACGGTGGTGCGCAGAAGCGCGATCAGTACCAGTTGACCCGCTCGCTGTGGGCCCAGGCGGCGCAGGGTGTGCCGTAACGGTCGTCGATGTAGTCCAGACCCCACTCGATCTGGGTGGCCGGGTTGGTCCGCCAGTCCGATCCGGCCGAGGCCATCTTGGAGGCGGGCAGCGCCTGAACGATTCCGTAGGCCCCCGAGCTGCGGTTGCGGGCGTTCCAGCGCCAGCCACTCTCGCGCATCCAGAGCTTGTCCAGGCAGGTGAACTGGGTCTGCGACCAGCCGTAGTCGGCCAGCATCAGCCGGGCCAGCGCGCGGGGGTTGCGCTGCGCCTCGCGGGTGGCCTTGTCCAGCGCCGCCCGCGCGGCCGCGGCGTCGGCCGCCGCCTGCGCCTTGGCTGCGGCCACGACCACGCCACCGGCGTCCTGCCCGGCCTCGCTGACGCTCTGCACCTGCTGCTTCTTGATCAGGGCCGACCGCAGGGCGTCGTCCACGCTGTCGCGCTTCCCGACGCTGGCGCCCAGGGCGGCGGTCAGCGAATCGACGCCGGGTACCGGCGTGAGCGCGGTGCTGATCGCGTCCTCACCGAACAGCCGCTCATGCAGGGCCTGGGGGGCGTTCGACGCCACCACACCGAAGATCGTCATCGCCAGCACGCTGCCCTTGGCCAGCTTGCGGGCCGCCACGGTGCGCGCCGACGTCTCCGCCTTGCGCTGCTCACGCAGGGCCCGGCGCGTGGGCATCGGAAGCGCCAGCGGGCGCTCCAGGGCCTGCGGCTCCGCCACGGTGCCCACGCCGAAGACCGGCGTGGGAGGCGGCACCACCCCGACCCCGGCCCAGACCGGGGCGTGGGCGCGATTGGGGCCGTCGACGTGACCGACGAAGGGGCGGACCAGCTCACCGGTCGGGTACGGGTCGTCACCGAGCATGGGCCCGGCGAAGGCCTCCTCGACCGCTTGCTCGAGCTCGGCGAACTGCTGCGACTCCCACCAACGGGGACCGAGCGTGCCCTCCGCCTCACGCAGTTGCCGCTGGCGCAGGCGGCGACCGGCGCCGAGGGCGTACCCGAGGCCAGGGGTCAGCGGGGCGGTCGGCTCCACCACGGGCACGAAGAGCTCCTCGTGCTCGACCTGCTGCAGGCCGACGGGCGAGGTCGGACGATGCGCCGCGCCGAGACGGTCGAGCACAGCCAGACCGCCGTGCGGCGTGGCAGGAGCGGACGAGATGCCCAGCGAACCAGAGGGCCGTACCCGGTCTGATGTTCCGCCGTGACGAGCCACGTCGTCCTTTCGACATCGCAGGCAGGGCGCCGGCGTCCGCGGGGTGCCCGTGAGGTGAACCGGGCGAGCTGACATGGCAACGATGTCGAGCTGACGCGAATAGGTCCATGCCCAGTTCGCCGGGCGATGGCTCTTGGTAGTTGAGTCTTGCGTGAGGTGACTCTGCGTATACCAATGTGACAAAGGCCACAACACTGTTGGTAACCAGTTTTGGCAAGCTCAACGGTTCTTAACCGTTTCATGACGTAGTCATAGCAACCGACCGTGCGCGAGGTTCCATCTCCCCGAACACTGTCAGTAATCGGAACAAAAGGAACATTGTGACCACGTCATGATCGGCCGAATGGTGGACGAACCTGACCGGACCCGAGACCGGGACCGGGCCTCGGACGCTCCCTGGGCAGTGCGGCGCACCTCCCGTGGAGGACGGCGATGCGCGATCGTGACATTACAGTGAGTAGCGCATTGGGCTGCTCAGGGTCAGGGCTCCAGCCCCTCCAGCATCTCTGTGACCAGCGCGGCGACCGGCGAACGCTCGGATCGGGTCAGGGTGACGTGGGCGAACAGCGGGTGACCCTTGAGCGCCTCGATCACCGCCGCGACACCGTCGTGCCGGCCCACCCGCAGGTTGTCCCGCTGGGCGACGTCGTGGGTGAGCACCACCCGGCTGTTCTGCCCCACCCGGGACAGCACGGTGAGCAGCACGTTGCGCTCCAGCGACTGCGCCTCGTCGACCACGACGTACGCGTCGTGCAGTGAGCGTCCGCGGATGTGGGTCAGCGGCAGCACCTCGAGCATGCCGCGGTCGATGACCTCCTCGACGACCTCCTGGGAGACCAGGGCTCCGAGGGTGTCGAACACCGCCTGCCCCCAGGGGCCCATCTTCTCCGCCTCGGTGCCGGGCAGGTAGCCGAGGTCCTGGCCGCCGACGGCGTACAACGGGCGGAACACCATCACCTTGCGGTGCTGGCGGCGCTCCATCACCGATTCCAGACCGGCGCACAGCGCCAGGGCCGACTTGCCGGTGCCGGCGCGCCCGCCGAGCGACACGATGCCGATCTCCGAGTCGAGGAGCAGCTCGACCGCGATCCGCTGCTCCGCGCTGCGCCCGTGCACCCCGAACACGTCCCGGTCACCGCGCACCAGGCGGACCTGCTTGTCCGCCGTGACCCGGCCCAGGGCCGAACCGCGCGGGGAGAGCAGCACCAGTCCGGTGTGGCAGGGCAGGTCCTGGGCAGCCGCCACCTCCAGGCCCTGCTCGGCATACAGCGAGGCCATCTCCTCGGCCGAGATCTCCAGCTCGGCGATGCCGGTCCAGCCGCTCTCGACCGGGTTCTCCGGCTCGTACTCCTCGGCCTCCAGGCCCACCGCCGAGGCCTTGACCCGCATCGGCAGGTCCTTGCTGACCAGGGTGACGTGGCGTCCGTCGGCAGCCAGGCTGCGGGCGACGGCCAGGATCCGGCTGTCGTTGTCCCCCATCCGGAATCCCGCCGGCAGCACCGCAGGATCGGCGTGGTTGAGCTCCACCCGCAGTTGCCCGCCCGTGGTGCCGATCGGGATCGGCGCATCCAGGCGCCCGTACTGCACCCGCATGTCGTCCAGCATGCGCAGCGCCTGACGGGCGAAGTAGCCGAGCTCGGGGTGGTTCCGCTTGGCCTCCAGCTCGATGATCACCACCACCGGGAGCACCACTTCGTGCTCGGCGAACCGGGTCAGCGCCCGCGGGTCGGCCAGGAGCACGGAGGTGTCCAGAACGAAGGTGCGTTGCGGACCGGTGCGCACCGCCGGTCGGGTGGAACGCCGGGTGCTGTCCATTGCGACTCCCCTCCGAGGCGCCGAGGCACCTCGTCGTCACGTCCCAGCAACGAGAGTGACATCGCTCGGGGCAGAACGCTACGACCCAGATCACACGAGTCGGGGGTGCGTCGAGGACACCCATGCCGTAAAGCCGCAGGCGATTCAGGCGCCGAAACGTCTCTCACGCAGGGCGTAGGAGCGCAGCGCCCGCAGGAAGTCGACCTTGCGGAAATCCGGCCACAGGGCCTCGCAGAAGTAGAACTCGCTGTGGGCGCTCTGCCAGAGCAGGAACCCGGACAGGCGCTGCTCCCCCGAGGTGCGGATCACCAGGTCGGGGTCGGGCTGACCCCGGGTGTAGAGGTGCGCGGCGATGTGCTCCACGTCGAGGAACTCGGCGACCTGCTCGATCGAGGTCCCCTCGGCGGCGTGCTGGTGCAGCAGCGAGCGCACGGCGTCGGCGATCTCGCGCCGTCCGCCGTACCCGACCGCCACGTTGACGTGCAGCCCGGCCACGTCGCGGGTGGCGTCCTCGTGCTCCTTGAGCACGTGGGCCAGATGCGCCGGGAGCAGGTCGAGCGAGCCGACCGGGTGCACCCGCCAGCGCCCCGTGGCGGCGATCCGGCCGACCAGGTCCTCGATGATCTCCAGCAGGGCGGTCAGCTCACCCGAGGGTCGGGACAGGTTGTCGGTGGAGAGCAGCCACAGGGTCACCCGCTCGACGCCGACCTCCTCGCACCAGCCGAGGAACTCCAACACGTTCGCCGCGCCGGCCCGGTGTCCCGCACTCGTGTCGGTGCCGTAGGCGCGGGCCCAGCGTCGGTTGCCGTCGACCAGAACGCCGACGTGCTTGGGGATCGATTCCGGGGTGAGGGCAGCGGCGAGGCGGCGCTCGTACACGCCGTAGATCAGCGCGCGCAGACCCATCTGCCCACCCCTCGCAACCGGCGCCCGGGCATCACGCGGCGCCGGGATATCCAGGTCTTCACGGTACCGCTGCCCGATGGGGCACGGCGCCCGCTCGACAGGCCGATTCGCCCGTTTGGTATCAGGATGACCGCCAGTTGCTCTCCATGACGCCCCAGTCGCAACGACTCGCTCGGGTGAGGTGGTGCCAGGCATGGTCAGCGCGTTCTACGACGAGGCCTGGGCGCATCGTGACGTCGACGCCTGGCCCTTCCTGCTCGCCGGCCCGATCGTGCGCCGGGTCGCCCGCGGCTCGGCCGCGGTCTTCGTGGCCACTCGAGAGGCTTGTTCGGTCACGCTCACCCTGCACGAGGGCACCTCCGCGAGCAGTCGTGCTGTGGGGTCCGCGACGGCGCCCACCGTGCCTCTGGGCCTGCGCCTGCACGTGTGCGTGGTCGAGGCGACCGGCCTGACCCTGACACCCGGGCAGCTGTACGGGTACGACCTCTCGTTCGCGGCCACCTCGGGGACCTTCACCCTGGCCGACCTCGGCGAGCTCCAGGGATCGGTCCCGCTCGGCTACCTCCAGGGCGACCTTCCCGCCTTCCTGCTGCCGGGGTCGGCCGACGATCTGCGCATCGTGCACTCCTCCTGCCGCAAGATGCACGGCGGCGTCGAGGGCCAGGGCATCGAGCCGGACATGCTGCACGTGCTCGACCGGCTGATCCAGGACGCAGGCACCGACCCACGGGCCCGACCTCAACAGCTGTTCCTCACCGGCGACCAGATCTACGCCGACGACGTGCCTGCGGCGGTGCTCGACGCCACGACCCGCCTGGGCAGGCTGCTGCTCGGCTGGAGCATCCCCGAGACCTTCCCCGACCGGAACGGGGTCACCACCTACCCCGACGACCACGTCGGCCTGGACCCGGGGGACCGGAGCGTCTTCCTCGACGCCCAGGGGGTCAAGGACCGGCCGCCCGGGGTCGAGGGCCTGTGCGACTACGCCGCCAGCCATCTGCTGTTCTTCGGCGAATGGTGCGCGATGTACCTGCTGGCCTGGTCACCGGCCCTGTGGCAGATGCGGGTCCTGGTCGACCCCGACGACGCCGAGGCCCACCCCTCGCGCTCCTGGTTCGTGCTCAACGAGACCAAGGACGTGCTCTCGGACGTCGACAAGCCGCCCGACACGACCACCGCTGCCCTGGTCTACGCGCAGACCCTGCCGTTCGTGCGGCGCGCGCTGGCCAATGTGGCCACCTACATGATCTTCGACGACCACGACGTCACCGACGACTGGTTCCTGAACGGCAAGGTGGACGCCCAGCTGCGCGGCCGGGGGGAGGACCCGGGCCCCGGGGGTCGCCGGCTGATGCGCAACGCCCTCGCCGCCTACGCCGTGTTCCAGCACTGGGGCAATGCGCCGGAACAGTTCGCCCCCGGCACGCCGGGGTCGACCCTGCTCACGCTGTTCCGCCTTCCGACGGCCACCGGCGGGACGCCGCAGATCGGCCAGCCCGGGTTGTCAGCAGCCGCCGACATCGTGCTGGACGTCGGGGCGCAGCCGCTCGGCATCGCCCGGGCCGCGGAACGGATGCGCTGGGACTACGAACTGGTCTTCGACAGCCATCGCGTGATCGTGCTGGACTCGCGCACCTGGCGCACCTTCCCCGGGGCACCGCCGCCCCTGGACCCCGACGCCCTGCTGCAGGCCGCGGCCGACCGGGTCGAGATCACCGCCGAGTGGGGTACCGACACACTGGCCGCGCTGGGCAGCCTGTGGAGCCGGGCCGCGGCGGACCTCCTGGACGCCGCCGGGGCCGGGGCGGGCGCGCGACTACAGGCCTTCGCCGAGGTGCTCGACGCCGGCGGGCTGCTGATGGACACCCTGGCCCTGGCCGGCGAAGGGGTCACGGCCACCGGAGGCAGTGACCTCTCGCACGACGTCGCCGGTGCGGCCGCCACCCTCCTGCGGGCCCTGCTGCTCACGCCGGTGGTCATCGGGGCGGACTGGGCGACCCTGGCTCTGACCGAGGCGATCGAGGCGATCGAGGACACCCCCGCCGCTCCCTCCCAGGAGGCCGTGAGCTGGGCCCTGGCGATGTCCACCTCGCTGGGTGCCGGGGTGCACGTTCTGGCCGCCGGGCTGGATCGCTGGGTGGCCGACACCGGGCTGGCGGCCATGCTCGAGGCCGAGTTGGCGCTGTGGCGCACCCTGCGGGCCACCGGCGATCTGTTGGACGCCGCAGCCGCCTTCCTGCAGGGCGCGGCGGTCTCGCTCGGGCGGGCCAGCCGCGCCACCCAGGACCTGATCACTCGCCTGGAGCGCGATCGCCGTCGACGGCGCGACCACCCTGGCCGGATCGCTCGGCACCGCGGCGGCGGGTGCCCTGTCGAGGGCGGCGGGTTCGGCGGCCTCGCTCGAGGCGGCCTACCAGGCGGCCCGGGCCGAGTACGCCTCGTCCGTGGACCCGGTCTGGGAACTGGTGGCCGGCAACCGCGCCTCACGGGTGAACGCGGAGCTGATCGGCGAGGACGCCCTGCAGCTGCAGGTGGTCGACCGGGTGGCGCAGCCGGCGAACGCGCGCGACCTCACCTTCGTCGTCGCCTCGGCCCCGGTGATCGGCCATGCCCTGGTCGAGTTCATCCAGCGGGCGAAGCTGCTGGAGACCGCTCTGGCCGGATCGCCGAACGCCCCCGAGGAGTGGGACAGCGAGCCGTGGTCGGGCAACGAGATCGCCTGGGCCCGTCTGCTCGACGCCCTCACCGACCTCGGGTCGGTCGTGTTCCTCTCCGGCGACGTGCACTACGCCTACAGCGTGGCCGCGGACCACCGGCGCCGGGCCGACGGGGCCGGAGCGCGATTCGTGCAGCTCACCTCCTCCCCCACCAAGAACCTGGTCGCGATGAGTGTGACCCTGGCCCAGTTCGAGGAGGCACTGGCCGAGGCCAACCAGCTCGTCTGGCTCCAGTTCGACCTGGCCGAGGTACTGCCCACCGCGCAGGACCTGCGCGAGCTGCCGGCCGACGTCTGGCAGCTCTCCCAGGAGAAGTGGACCGAGGCGGTCACCGATCACCTCGCCCGGATCGGGGCGATCCGGGCCGATATGAGCACCGACGACTGGTTCTGGGAGGGATGGACCAAGGAGGCGCTGGTCGAGGCCCTCCGCCGCGAGCAGCAGGAGGAGTGGTACGAGCTGCAGTCGGCCTGGCGGCCGATCCAGGAGCTGGTGGGTCAGTCCCTGCTGGAGACGCTGGACGACGCCGCCTACGCGTTCGTCGGCGACCGGCTGCTCGACGCACCGGTGCTGCAGGAGGAGACCCTGCTCCTGCTGCACTCCCTGGGGGTGGACCCCGAGCGGCTGGTCGACCTGCGCACCACGGTGCTGCGTGATCCACGGCTCAAGGATCGCGCCGCGGACTCTCCGGAGCTGGAGGGGCGGCTCGGCCTGCTGCAGGCCCGCACCGCGACCCTACTGCGCGAGCGGACCACCGTGGCCCAGCACAACATCGGGGTGGTCCGGACCGAGGACACGACACTGGGCCGGTTCGTCGTCCACGACCTGCACTGGATGCCCTACCCCGACCTGGAACAGCAGATCGACCTGCTGTCCGAGGGGGCCCAGGCCCGTGGCGACTGGATCATCACCCGGCACGTCGCCGGGCTGACCCGCACCACCCCGGCGGACGGCGCGATCTTCGGGGTGCCGCTGTGACCCTCGATCGGCGGGACGAGACCTTCCTGCCCGGCACCGCCCTGCGGGGGTGGTGAGGGTGGAGGAGCGCAACGCGCTGGTGCTGCTCGGCCGCGAGCTGACCGTGATGGTCGACCCGCTGCGCCGGGTGATCGCCGACCCCGACCCTCCGCACGAGCTCGCGCTGCTGCTGCGCGCGGCCGGCTGGTCGCTGCCGCTCACGGAGATCGACCTGGACGACGTCACGGCGGCGTGGGCGGCCGTGCTCGAGGTCGTGGACGCCCTGCCCGGGGCTCTGAGCGCGGACCAGCTGAGCGAGGTCGTGCCCCTGCTCGAGGCAGTCCGGGACGGCGTCGGCGCGGTCCGCGACCTCGGCGCACCTCTCGAGGCAGCCGTGACCACGGCGAGCCAGGGACCGGTCGGAGACGTCCTGGCCGACCTGGCCGAGGACCTGTTCGCCGAACTCGTGCTGCGGTACCTGCGGCGACGGCTGCCGCGCGGGTTCGCCGTCCTGCGCGCCGTCGGGGTGATCGCCCTGCGCGAGGTGGCCGAGCGTCCGGCATCCGCCGGGGCTCCGCCGCTGCGCCGTGCGGGGACCCGACTCCGCCTCGACCCCCAGGCCCTGATCGACCTGCTCGGCGACCCGGTCTCCACGCTGCGGGACCTGTATGTCGACGGCGCGCTGGACGACAGCGTGCAGGCGCAGGTGCTGCACCTGCTGCTCGCCCGCAGCCTGCGCCCCCTGGCCTCCCGGCTCGGCGGCGACCTGCTCTACCTGCCCCCCTGGGCGGACATACCCGGGCTGCCCGCCGCCGAGCGGGACTCCGCCGGGCGCACGGCGGTGATTCAGCTGCTGATGCCCTCTGCCGACGGGTCGCCGATCCGGTCCCGGATCGAGGTGACCACCACGATGCTCTCCTCGGCGGATCGTGGGGTGCTCGATCGGCCCGGCCCCGGCGTGGAGATCACTCCGGTCGGGCTGGCCACGACGTCGGCGACCGCCGGAGAGTGGGAACTCTCCCTGGACGTCGCGGCGGGGGCCGGCACCGTGTTCGCCGGGCCGGGCGGCGTGACCGCGGAGCTCGACGCCGGGCTCGAGGCCGCGCTGCGCGTGGTCCATCTACCGATGGAGCCGCTGCGGCTGGGAGCCGAGAACGGGACCCGGCTCGAGCTGCCGGCGCCTGAGCTCGGCCTGTCACTGTCGTTGGTGGAGGAGCCCGACGTCGAGGTCGAGATCCTCTTCCGCGCGGTCCGGCTGGTCGCCGGTCCCGGCGACGGCGACTCCTTCATCGCCTCCGTCCTGCCGATCCCCGAACTCGACGCCGTGCTGGACCTGGGCCTGCTCTGGAGCCTGCGGGACGGGTTGCGCCTGTCCGGGCAGGCGGCGTTGACCGGCCGGCTGCTGATCGGCAAGGAGCTGCTCGGGATCGTCACCCTGGAGTCGGTGGAGTACGCCGCCACGATCGGCGGCGGCGAGCTCGGCCTCGACCTTGGGACTGACCGCCCTGTTCACCCTCGGCCCGTTCCAGGCCTGGGTGCAGGGGATCGGGCTGCGACTACGGGCCATCGCCCGCTCTGACGGCGCCGGCGCAATCGGCCCGTTCGACCTGGAGGTGGTCGTCAAACCTCCGACCGCCGCCGGGTTCTCGATCACCTCCCCCGCCGTCAACGGGGGCGGGGTGATCGGGTACGACCCCCTGATCGGCCGCTACTTCGGGGTGATCTCCCTCGACGTCGTCGCCGTCGGGCTGTCGGCCATGGTGGTGGTCGACACCCGGCTGCCCGGCGACCCCGACGGTTACGCCCTGTTCGCCAGCATCTTCGCCGAGTTCCCCTCCCTCCCCCTGGGTTTCGGCTTCTTCCTGTCCGGCGTCGGTGGCCTGCTCTGCCTGAACCGCGGCATGGACGGCGAAGCGATCGCCGCCGGGCTGCACGACGGCGCGATCGACGCCCTGCTGTTCCCGGAGAACGTGCTGGAGGATGCGACGTTCATCCTGGGCCAGCTGGACAACTGGTTCCCGATCGCGCCCGGTTCGACGGCCATCGGCCTCGCCGCGGCCATCGACTGGGGCACTCCGGAGCCGATCATCACCGGCGAGCTCGGCATCGTGGTGTCGCTTCCGGAGGGCGAGATCGCCGTCCTGGGCTCGGTCTCGATGGCGCTGCCCGAGTCCGACCCGCTGCTCTCGCTGCACATGGACACCCTCGGCCTGATCGACCCGAGCACCGCCTCGGTGATGGTCGTGGCCAGCCTGTACGACTCCTCGCTGCTCGGCACGATCATGCTGTCCGGGGACATGGCCACCTACGCCGTGTTCTCCGGGCAGCCCTACTTCCTGATGTCCGTGGGCGGGTACCACCCCGGCTTCTGCCCGCCGGTGCCCCTGCCCCCAGCGGTGGCCGACCTTCGCCCGTTCGGTTTCGAGGTGGCCCTGGCGGACGACGTCTGGTTCCGGTTGGAGAGCTACGTCGCGATCGCCTCCAACGCGTTCCAGTTCGGCTCCCTGGCGGTCCTCGAGGCCAGTACGAAGTTCCTGCTCACCACCTACACCGCGCGCGGGGAGGTCGGGTTCGACGTCCTGCTCACGGTCAAGCCGTTCAGCTTCATCGCCGACGCGCACGTGCTGGTCTCGGTCACCGCCGGTGGTGCGGACCTGATCCACGCCGAGCTGAGGGTGCACCTGTCGGGGCCGAAGCCTTGGCTGGCAACGGGTTTCGGCGAGTTCGAGTTCCTCGGCATCGACGTGCGGTTCGACTTCAGCGTCGGCGGCATGCCGTCCGTGACCGCTCCCCCGCGCGAGCCCGTGCACGAGCAGGTCACCACCGCGCTCAGCGACGACCGCGCCTGCGAGCGCGTCGCGACAGCGGACAACGGAGTCCTGGCCGGATCAGGCGACCCGCAGGACGGGGTGGCCGTCCGGCCCGACGGCAGCCTGCGGATCGTGCAGACGGTGGCGCCGCTGGACCGCCGGATCGAGGTGTTCGGCCAGTGCGGCGTCGAGGGGCCCGATCTGCTGTCGGTGGACGACGCCGGCATCGACGGGGTGGATTCCGCCACCTGGTCACCGGTGCTGGACTACTTCGCCCCCGCGATGTTCGACGAGATGACCGACGCCGAGAAGCTGTCCAGTCCCTCCTACGAGCTGATGACCGCCGGGGTGGCCCTGAGCGTTCCGGGGATCTCGATCGGCAGCATGACCGCCGCAGTGACGCCGGAGCCCGAGGTGTTCGTGCTCACCGCCCGCACCCGCGCCCTGGGCCTCGGCGCGGCGCTGAACTCCACGGTCACAGACCTGTTCTCCCGCACCGCGACCCGGCTCACCGGCCCACGCCCCGCACCCACGGTCAGCGCCACCCGGTTCACGGTGAACTCTCCCGGCTGGGCCCAGATCGACCCCGAGTCCGGGGTCGCCGAGTCACCCCCCACCGCCTATCACGACGCCCTGTCCGCCCTGAGGCGACGACGGCTGGTCGATCCGGCGGCCAGGATCACCCCCGACCCGGGTGCCCGGAGGACGACATGAGCGAGATCCTCTTCCTGCCGCACCTGCGCACGGGCCTCGCGCTGGGCCTGGACCAGGCCGACCCCCTCACCGGCGGGCTGCCGGGCGGGGCCACCGTGACGGCCTACGTCGAGGTGGCCGGAACCCGGGTGGAGCATGCCGTCCGCCTGATCGACGCCGGCGCCGCCACCGGTCTGGCCCCGGGCGAGGTGACCCGGACCGACCCGAGCCCGAACGCGGTGGACGTCGAGCCGAACTACTTCGCCGTCGCCGAACTGGGCGGGGCGGGCACGCCCTGGCTGCTCACCCCCGCCGCTCCCGCCTCGCGCGACCGGCTGCGGCCGTGGCTGGCGCTGGTCGTGGTCGAGGAGCAGGACGGCGTCACCCTGACCCCCGCGACGACGACTGCGGCGTCCGTGCTCACCATCAGCGACCCGGCCTCACCGGCGGCCGAGCTGCCCGATCTCGAGGAGTCGTGGGCCTGGGCCCACGTGCAGTCCGGCGTCCCGGCGGACCAGGTGGAGGACGCGGTCGCCGGCCGGACCGGCCAGGTGGTCGCCCGGCTGATCTGCCCCCGCCGGATGCTGCCCGGACGGCGCTACACCGCGGCCGTCGTGCCGGCGTTCGTGCCCGGCCCGGACGGGCTGGAGCCGGCCTGGGACCTGGGCACGATCGCGCCGGCGATCAGCCTGCCCGTCTACCACTCGTGGTCGTTCACCACCGGCGAGGGCGCCGACTTCGAGGCGCTCTGTCGGCGACTGCTGCCCGACACCGGCGGCGCCGACCTCGGGCTGCACCCGATGGACATCACCGCCCCCGGCATCGTGCCGCCGGCCGAACGCCCGGTCGTGGTGGACATGCGGGGTGCCCTGCTCACCCTCGATGCCCAGCCGGCGCCGTGGCGGGCCCGTGACCGGGAGCCCTTCCAGGAGGCCCTGCGCCCGGTCGTCGACGCCGGGATCAGCCGCGGCGAGGTGAGTGGACCGGCCGGCCCCGACTACGACCCGCTGGTCGACGACCCGGTGGTGGCACCGCCGGGCTACGGCTCGCTGCCGGCCGGTGTCGCCGACCTGCCGCGTGCCGGGTGGCTGCCCGAGCTCAACCTCGACCCGGTGAACCGGGCTGCCGCCGGCATCGGAGCGGGCGTCGTCCGCGCCGGCCAGGAGGCCTACGTGGCTGCCGCCTGGGCCCAGGCCGGGGAGCTGCAGGCGGCAGCGGCGATCGTCAACCGGGCCCGGCTCGCCCTGGAGGTCTCCCGGTCCCTGACCGCGCGGGCGGCCACCCTGCCGGACGGCGACCTGCTGCGGCTCACCTCGCGGCTGCACGCCGTCCTGCCCGGCAGCGGGAGCACGGTGGCCGAACTGGTGCGCTCCTCACCGATCCCGAGCGGGTTGTCCTGGCCGAGCGCGGTGCGCAGCCTCCGGCCAGGGACCCCGTTGGCCCGCGACTTCACCGTGGCCGGCGCGGCAGTGGCCGGTGGTCGCCTCGGCGGTGCGCTGGTCACGACCACCCTTGCGGCCACGGTCGCCGACCCCGCACCGGGAGTCCTCGCGGTGCGCGAGTTCGCCGCCTTCGGCCTGCCCGACGGCGCGCAGGTCGGCGACCCGACGCTGACCGGGAGCGGCGTCGAACCGCTGTCCCGGCCGGCCGGCCGGACGGCACCGGGCGGCCGGACGGCACCGGGCGGACCGACCCTGCCGGGCATCCCCGTCACCTCCACCCGGGTGGTCGCTGAGCTGCGGACCAGGCTCGATCCGGCGCCCGCCCTGACCACGACGCTGCTCGCGACGGTGTCGGGCCTGGCGCAGGAGCTGACCGGAGCCTCGCTCGGGGCGCTGGCCGTGGCCCCGGTGTTCGACGACGCCCTCTACTGGGACGTACTCGCCCTGGGCAACCACTGGCTGGTGCCGGGGCTCGGCGCGCTCGCCGCCAACCGGGTGCGTCTGGTGGAGGTGAACCCCGACTTCGTCGCCTCCTGCCTGCTCGGCGCCAATCACGAACTCGCCCGGGAGCTGATGTGGCGCGGCTACCCGGTCGACCCCGGGGCGACGTTCTTCCACCGGTTCTGGGACTACGTGGACCCCTCGCGCACGGATCTGGGTGACGTGCGCACGCAGTGGGACCGCAGACGCTCCCTGGCCGAGAACCTCGGCGTGACCACCGACGCGATGACCGCGGTCGTGATCCGCGGCGACATCGTGTCGCGCTACCCCGACGCCCACTGGTACCTGCACCGTGCGGAGACGGGTTCCCGCGGCGAGTGGGTGCCGGCCGGCGAGGCCGAGGCCGGGGCGATCGAGGAGGTGGCCTTCCTCGGACTGCTCGACGCCGACACCCTGGTGCTCGGGTTCGACCTCGCGCCGGAGACCGTGCGCGGCTCCGGCACCGATCCCGGCTACTTCGTCGCGGTGGAGGAGCCACCGAGTGGTCCTCGGTTCGGGCTCGACGTGGAGAGCCCGGCGTCGTTCATCGCCACCCCGACCAGCTGGGACGACGTGAGCTGGGGTCATCTGGTCGACGGCCAGGCGGCGCTCGACGCCCTGACCCACGCGCCGATCGAGGCCGCCCGGATCGACGGGCTCGAACTGGACGACGCGCGCTGGGGCCGCAACGCGGCGCACCAGGCCCGGGCCACCTGGCAACGCCCCTTCCGCATGCTCATCCGCGCCGACAGCCTGATCTAGGGGCATGCCATGATCACGAATGTCGATCCGATCGTGCTCTACCAGGCGATGTTCGCCGGGCTCGATCCCGATCTGCCGCTGGCGCTGCTGCCGATCCGGATGGAGACGCTGTTCACCCCCGCCCGGGATCCGGACACGCTGACCGTGCGCTTCTACCCCGACGTGATCCATGCCGACGCCCACGCCCCCGAGCTGAGCGCGGCCGAGATCGACCTCGGCCGGGCGTTCTGGCAGCGCACCTGGCGCGCGGGGCCGGACCCGGCGGCGGCGCAGTCCGCCTTCGACTGGCTGGCGGGGCAGGTCGGCCCGTGGCGGGCCGCCTGGGTCGCCCGGCAGCTGACCCCGAAGAACCAGGAGGACGCCCCACGGCGCCCCGTCGCCGAAGGCCTCCCCCTGGTGCCGCCGCCGGACTTCCCGAAGCTCGCCGCCCGCACCGCACCGGCCGTTCCCACGGCGCGCCTGCTGCCCCTGCGCTTCGTGGTGGTGGCACGCAACGAGCTCCACGTGGAGGGCACCTGGTTCGGCGCCCCCGTGCCCGAGGACCTGGCGATGGCGCTGTCCCTGAGCGATGCCGACGCGTCGGACGCCACCGCCTTGCTGCGGGGGCAGGGACTGGACTGGACGCACGACGTCGACGCCGCCGTCGCCGTCGGGATGGCGCTGCGGATCGATCTCACCCCGGCCCAGGCCCGACACGGTTTCGATGCCCTGGTGGCCTTCGGCATCCGCGCGGGGGATGAGAGCCAGGCGCTGAACGCCCTGCTCGAGGCGCATCGGTACACGAACGGCCTCGACCTGATCCCGGTGGGCGAGCCGACCAACGTCACCGACGTCGCCCGACCCACCGTGCATCCGGCGCACCCCGACCTGGCGGCCCTGCGCACCAGCGAACTCCTGACCGGTGACACCGCTGCCCGCCCGGCCATCGACGCCGACGGCGACCTCTACCGGGCCGGGGCGAGCGATGCGCTCGGACTCGGCCTGGGACTGGCCGCGGGCAGCGCGCTGGACCGCGCCGAGCATGCCGTGGCCCAGCACCCCGCCTGGGCGGAGGGCATGAACAGGGTGCTCTGGCCGGCGCTGATCGGCCACTACCTCGACCAGGTGATGGACACCGTGGTCGACGCCGAGGGTCGTGCCTGGCTGCGGGGCTTCTCGACCTCGTTCGCCCGAGGAGGGGGCGTCCTGCCACCGCTACTGATCGGCACGCAGCCCTACGGGGTCCTTCCCGTGTCACTCATCGCCGAGGAGGAGAGCGAACCGGGCACCAACGTGCAGCAGGTGGAGCAGGTGATCGCGACCCTCATCGACGTCTGGCGACAGTCCCTCGCCTCGG
Source organism: uncultured Actinomycetota bacterium (assembly GCA_963710915.1). GTDB lineage: Bacteria > Actinomycetota > Actinomycetes > Actinomycetales > Kineosporiaceae > JADJPO01. Next base: position 276,233 of record CAVQCD010000008.1, read on the forward strand.
TCGCCGTCCTGGACGCGGATGCGACCGACCAGGCGCCGGAGGGCACCGAGGGCGATCTCGCCGCCACCGTCTCCAAGGTCCTCGGCCATCTGCCGAACCCCGCCGGGCTCCGGGTGCGGCCGGTGGAGGAGATGCGTGCGGAGTACGTCGACTCGTATGCGGGGCGGATGGGAGGCCTCAAGCTGCTCTGCCTCTTCCTGCCCGACCCGCAGGGCAACCCCTACGACCCGGAGGACAACCCGGCCGTGATCCGGTTCGAGGAGCTGGAGACAGAGCTGGCGAAGGGGTACCTGTTCCAGCTCTCGGCGTTCGTCGACGCCGCCGAGATGTACGCCTCTCTGTCGGTGGACCACGGGGTCGTGCTGACCCCGGCGCAGTTGGAGCGCTACGACGAGATCGCTGCCTACATCCGGGAGAAGCTCGTCCCGCTGGTCGAGGCCCACAGGGCACGGACCGCCCCGGCCATCTCGGTCTTCCCGTTCGCGCAGATCCCCCGCGAACACCTCGACATGGGCGACCCGGAGGCGCCGGAGGCGTTCTACTCCTTCCACGGCGCGGAGGGCACCGAGCAGGACTGGGCCCTGGACCTGGTCGCGGGCGACCACTCCGCCGACGCGGTCTCCGAGGTCCGGTCCTGGCTCGCCGAACTCCTCGATCTGGCATCGGCGGGTGACCCCGGGCCGACGGAGACCGGCCCGCTGCCGTTGCTCCGCCGGCTGGCGGTGATCTCCCTCGACCGCGCCGTCGGCACCGACGACCTGCCCGACGTGGTCGCCGGTCTGCGCACCCTGCTCGAGCTCACCGACGTCGCCCCCGATCCGGTGGCCGAGCTGGAACGCCTGCTCCGCGAGGCGATCGGGGTCAGCTCCTACCGACTCGACGCGTGGCACACCGCGGTGGCCGCGTGGCGCTTGGAGAACCGGCGCAGCAAGAGGCCGCGCGGCCTCCAGCTCGGCGCCTACGGACTGCTCACCGACGTGCGGCCACGCGCGGCGCGCTCCTCTCAGGGATTCATCGCCGCCCCCTCGATCGCCCAGGCCACCACCGGGGCGGTCGTCCGCGCCGGCTGGTCGGCACTGGGCGGCGCCGAGGAGGCGGCCGCTCTGGCCGTGAACCTGGCCTCGGGACGGGTCCGCCGCGGCCGGTGGCTGATCGAGGGGGTGCGGCGGGGGCAGGACCTGCGCCTGCTGCTGGGGTCACGGTGCGAACGCCGCCTGGTCGAGGCCGGTCTGCCCGTCTGGGTCGAGCCGCTGCGTGGTGTCGCCCTGGGCGCGGTGGGCAGCAGTGCCGCGCCCACCGCGATCATGGACGGGTTGCTGGTGGCCCGCGCCGCCTCTGACGCGTCCGACCTCGACGAGATCGAGACCGAGTGCGCCCGGCTGCTCGCCGAGCTGCTGGCCGACCCCGACCGGCCGCCGGGCGATCCCTCCGCCGTCCTGACGGATCTGACCGCCGATCTCGACGCCGTCGCCGACCTGGTCACCGCCCAGTCGGTGCACGACGTCACCCGGGGTCGGACCGCGCGGGCCACCGCGAACCTGACCGCCGCGGCCGGAGGCGAGGTGGACCTGCCCGCTGTCACGGTTCCCGACACCCCCCGCGAGGCCGTGACGATCACCCACCAGCTCATCCTGGCCCTGCCGGTGAGCGGCACCGGGCCGTGGCCGGGCCCGCTCCGATCCGGGCGTGCCCTGGCCGCACCGGCCGTGGAACGCTGGGTGCAGAGCCAGCTCGGGGCGCCGTCCGAGGTCACGGTCGCGGTGAACCCGGGCGGGTTCACGATCACCCTGGCCGACCTCGGCATCGGTGCCCTCGACCTGCTCGATCTGCTGCCCCCCGGTGACGACCCTGGCCTGGGGCGCCTGGAGACGCTGATCCGCGCGGCTGCCGTGGCTCGGCTTCCTGCGGGGGCGCCGGTTCCGGCGCAGATCGAGATCGACCCCCATCGCGGGCCGCTGCCTCTCGCGGATCTCGCTGTGGCCGCCCGCGCCGTCCGCCGGCTGCTCGCCGCCGGACGTGACCTGGATGCCCGCGATCTCGCCGAGTCGGGGAGCGCTGACGTCGCGCCGGGCCTGGACCTGGCGGAGCTGGACCTTCGGGCGCGGACCGTGCAGTCCGCCCTGGCGGAGGTGAGCGACAGCCTGGAGGCGGCCCTGGGGTCGGCGCGGGAGACACTGCTGACGGCGCTGCTGGCGGGGATCGGGTTCGAGCTGGCCGGACTGATCCCGACCGCCTTCGACGAGGCCGCACTGCAGGCCCACGCTGCTGCGGTGCACCGGCGATGGGCGACCCGCCTCGCCGCGTATCAGGAGCTGGTCACCGAGCAGGAGGCGGCCTGGTCCACCCTGAACGACCTCGATCGGTACTCCGCGCTGACGGAGCGGCTGGCTCTCCTGGTCGGACGCTCGTTCCCCTGGGGGACCGTGTGCACCCCCACGAATGCCGCAGACCTGGCGACGAGCCTGGCCCGGAACCGACTGGGCGGAGAGGCGCAGGCCATGGCCTGGCTGGGGCAGGTCGGGCGCGCCGATCCGTCGGCACGGCGGCTCAGGGTGGCGGTCGACCTGACGGAGGCTGTCGCCGGCGGCCCGTTGGCCCGCTTCGCGGTGGCGCAGTTCCCCGACCTGGCGGAGCCCTGGGCGGCGAGGACGCCGCCGGCCGCTGACCGGCGCGGCCGCCAGTGTCTGCTGTTCACCGGAGTCCCCGCGGTGGTCGGCACGGAGCGCTGGGTAGGGGTCGCCCTCGGCGGGTGGTCGGAGCAGGTCCCGCTGCGCGAATCGACTGCCGCCGTGGCCTTCCACTACGACGGCGCCAGCGCACGTGCCCCACAGGCCGTCCTGCTGGCGACCGCCCTGGACGACCCGGGCTGGTCCTTCGACCTGGTGCAGGAGCTGGTCTTCCAGACCCTGGACACGGCCACCCGGCGGATGGTCGGCCCGCAGGACCTGCTCAGCGTGGGCCAGTTCCTGCCCATGGGACATCTGCCAGGCGATCTGGTCACCAGCGGAGGCGAGTCATGACCTGGCAGCGGCTGGAGAGCACGACGATCGACGCCGAGCTGATGGAGAGCCAGCAGGCCGCCGTCGCCGACCCATACTGGATGATCGGGCGGCAGTGGCAGACCGGGGAACTGACCGGGGACGACGCCGCCTCACCGCTGATCGTCGACCTCGAGCTCGAGTACGCACCGATCACGCTGCTCCGGCCAGGGGGGCGCAAGGCTCCGCTGCACCGGCTCGGGGCGCTGGACGCGCCGGTGGAGGCCGTGGTCGAGGCCGAGCCGCTCTGGCGGGGGCCGGCCGGCGTCCGGCTGTCGGCCGAGAGCGGCCTGCAGTTCCTGCGCTCCCTGGTCGGCCTGCCGGGAGCTATGGCAGCAGCCGCCGCCGACGCGGTGCGCCGGGAGTTCCCGTTGCGGGCGCCCCGGGACGACGGTCTGGAGCTGCTCGGCCGGGCGGAACTGGAACTCCTGGCCCGGCGGTCCTTCGACGCCGCAGCGCTCTACCGGCGGATCGAGGACGACGCGGACGCCGGGCCGGCCGAGCTGGCCCCGGTCGAGGTGGCCGAGCGGGTCGAGGCGTGGGCGCGCTGGCACGGCGCGGCGTTCGTGGAGCCGGAACGCGGGCAGAGCGCCTGGTCGCCCCAGCGGATGGAGTACGCCCTGGCCATGGCGGCCCACCCGCGCTCGGGGGCCGAGCTGGTGCTCGAGGCGCCGGAGTACACCGGTGGGCGGCTGGACTGGGACGCCTTCGACCTCGGTGCCGGCCGATGGGGCACCGAACCAGCGGGCCGGACGATCACCGCCCGGCTGATCGCCGCCCGGGCGCGCTACCCCGGGCAGGCGGCCTCGCGGTTCTGGCAGCTGGAGGACGCCGAGGTGTCCTTCGGCGACCTCCATCTGGGCCCGACCGATGTCGCCAAGGCAGTCGTCGCCGGCTACGGCATGACCTTCGGCGACGACTTCTACCTGACACCGGTCCGGGTGCCCGCGGGCGGCCTGCTCCGGGTGACCCGGTTGACGGTGCACGACACCTTCGGCCGGACGACACGCATCCGCTCGTGCGCGGAGCTGGACGGCCCGGACCGCACCTGGCGGTGGTTCGAGCTGTCCGGTGACCCGTCGGCCGACGCGGCCGAGCTGCAGGACCGCACGGCGCCCTGGCTGCTGCTGCCCCCGGTGGTGGCAGGGGTGCTGGAGAGCCGCCCGGTGGAGGACGTGCTGATGATCCGCGACGAGGTGGCGAACCTGGCCTGGGGGGTGGAGGTGCGGATCGAGGGCGCCAGCGGCCGTCCGGTGGACCGTGCGGCCCTGGCCCGGGCGAACCGGCCGCCGGCACCAGCGCCGGTGGTGGACGACTGGAGGTACGACCTCACGACGTCCGTCCTCGATCACCAGATCCCTCTGGTCCCGGTGCGCGCGGAGGATGGCACCTGCTTCCTGCAACGCGGCCGGCTCGCCCGTGCCGTCGAGGACTCCGACGTGGTGAGCACGGGCGCTCTCGGCCAGGTGCTGGAGGCCGGCAGGCGCCTGCTCGTGCACGACGAGGAGATCCCGGTCGGCGGGGTCCGGATCACCCGCAGCTGGCAGGTCGCGCGCGCGCCCGACGGTTCCGTGGTGTGCTGGATGGGTCGCCGCAAGACCGTCGCACCACCCCGCCGAGCGCCGGGACTCGGCTTCGACCAGGTGCGTACCTGACCGGTTCAGCTACGCGGTACCCATCGGTAACCTACGCAACCGTAAGGTAGGATCCTCGCCATGCGGGACATGACCCGGCCCGACCGGCCCCACCTGCGGGGGTGGCTGCACGCGGCCACCTTCCCGGCTGCGGTCGCGTTCGGCATCGTGCTCATGTTCCTGGCCCGCGACACCTCCACCAGGATCGCGGTGGCCATCTTCGCCGGCTCGGCGGCGCTGCTGTTCGGGGTCAGCGCCACCTTCCACCGCGGCAACTGGGGTCCGCGCGCACACGCCGTCCTGCGTCGGCTGGATCACGCCAGCATCTTCCTGGTGATCGCCGGCAGCTACACCCCGTTCAGTGTGCTGCTGCTGCCCCCGGGGCCCGCCCGCACCCTGCTCGCCCTGGTCTGGAGTGGAGCCATCGCCGGAGTGCTGTTCCGGGTGTTCTGGCTGAAGGCCCCGCGCTGGCTCTACACCCCCACCTACATCCTGCTCGGCTGGGCTGCGGTCGCCTTCCTGCCCGACTTCCTGGCCGGCGGTCGGCCGGCGGTGCTCGCCCTGGCCCTGACCGGAGGACTCCTCTACACCGCAGGCGGCATCATCTACGGGCTGCGCCGACCCAACTTCTCCCCCCGCTGGTTCGGCTTCCACGAGCTGTTCCACGCCCTGACCGTGGCCGCGTTCGCCGCTCACTGCGTCGGGGTCGGCATCGCGGTGCGCACCCTCCCGGCCTAGCCGGCCCCGTCCTCAACTTGCGCTCATGTCACCAGAAGTTCTCCTGGCCGCCGTCACCCGAATGCGTGTTGGGACTTGGGGACTTGACCGTGACGGGTCTAGCGTCGAGATAGAACGTAGGCGTGGAGATTGCCCGACGACGTGCATCTCAGTGAACGACCAGGAAAGGACCCGAGGTGCTGCACGACGTCGCAGCCGCTCGATCGCTTGCCCACCTGCATCTGGCCCCCCTGGGGGACCTCTGGCTGCACGTCCAGGCGACCGCCCGGCATGCCGAGGAGATCGCCACCGTGGCCGGCCCGCTCGACCGTGAGTTGCTGATCTGTGCGGCCTGGCTGCACGACATCGGCTATGCCGCCCCGGCTCAGCAGGCGGCCTTCCACCCGGTGGACGGTGCCCTGATGCTGCGGGAACTCGGCTGGCCGGAGCGGCTTGCCGCGCTGGTCGCCCACCACTCCGAGGCCCAGATGATGGCCGCGGCCTGCGGCAAGGCCCACCTGCTCGAGGGGTTCACCCGCGAGAACGGCGCCGTCGCCGATGCCCTGGTCTACGCCGACCTGGCGGCCGGGCACGACGGCCGGCGTCCCAGCCTGCGCGCCCGGCTCGACGACCTGGAACTGATCCACGCCGGGGACGGCCCCGCCATGATCAAGGCCCGGGCCGCTCGGCGCGAACCTCTGATCGCCGCCGTCCACCGCACCGAGCGACGTCTTGAAGGGCTGCGCCCGGCGCTACAGATCGCCTGACCGGGCGGGCCCTGCCTGCCGGACCTTGGCCACCGACTCCATGGCCTCGCGCAGGTCACGCAGCCAGGTCTCGGTGTTCTCCCCCACCAGCCGCACGCACCAGGCGAGGGCGTGCGCGCGCGAGCGGGCCACGCCGGCGTCCACCAGGGTGTCGAGCACCTGCCGTTCGCCCTGACGCAGCCGGGTCATCACCGGCACGGCAAGGTGGGTGAACAGTTCACGATGCTCGCCGACCTGCACGCCCCAGGCGACCTTGCGCTCGAACCGGTGCTCGGCCTCACGCGCGATCGAGATCCGCCGGGCCCGGGTGTCGGCCCGCCAGCGGGCCAGGTAGCCGGCAAGGGCCTCAGCGCGGGCCGCGTCGCTCGCCTCGGCGTCGTGCTCCGGACCGGCAAGGGCGAGGACGACGGTGATCTCCTCCCGGTCGACGGTGATCTCACTGGGCCGGGCCACCCACTCCTCGGGGAGCCGCTGCCCGAACCACGCGGCGATGGTGTCTCGAGTGCTTTCCTGTTTGCTCATGTATCAATGATTACTCGATTACACGCTTTCGCAACCCGAACCGACAGCCCTCCCTGCCCAGACGAAGATCAGAGTCGAGTAACCGTGATCATCAGCAGGGTTTGATCACTGTTACTCGACTCTGATCTTGAACGGGTACGGGCGGGAGTGGACGGTGCTGGCGGGAGTGGGTGAGGGAGTGCGGGGGGTCAGGGGTGGCGGGCGCCGAGGGTGCGGGCCAGGGTGGCGGGGTCCGACGTCGGGGCGTCACAGGCGAAGTGGCGGCAGACATAGGCGGCGGCCGCGTCGTCCGGCAGCGGGCGACCGGCCAGGAGCGGCTCCCCCTCCGCGTCCGGGTGTCCGCACGCCACCACCAGGCCAGGAGCGGTCCCGGCCAGGGCCAGCCGGTGCAGCACCTGGCGCGCCGGGTCGCCGTCCGGCCCGACCACCGCAACCTCGCGCGGGCCGTCGAGCAGGGCCTCGGCCACCGCCAGCCCCCACCCGAAGGCCCGGGGCGCCGAGGCCCCCGAACCGGCCACCACGCCCAGACCCCGCTCCGCGGCCTCACGATGCCGCTCCGAGCCGGTGAGCGCGGCATAGGAGAGCAGGGCCCCGGCGGCGGCGTTCCAGCCCGACGGGTAGGCGTTGTCGGTCGGGTCCTGCGGACGGCGCACCGCGGCCAGCGCGGCGTCCGCCGCGTCGTCGGGGGTGTCGAAGAAGCCGCCGCCCGGGTCGGCGAAGTGGTCCAGCACGGTGTCGAGCAGGAGCCCGGCCACCTGCAGCCAGGTCTGCTCGCCGGTGACGGCGTGCAGAGCAAGCAGTCCCTCGGCCAGGTCGGCGTAGTCCTCGAGCACGCCCACCGGCTCGCCGGCCACGCCGTCCCGACTGACCCGGCGCAGGCGCGCGCGCCCCCCGATGCCCACCAGGTGCACCGCCAGCAGCAGGTCGGCCGCCGCCTCGGCGGCGGCGACCAGATCGGGTCGGTCCAGCAATGCGCCCGTCTCGGCCAGCGCCGCGATGGCCAGGCCGTTCCAGGCCGCGACCACCTTGTCGTCCCGCGCCGGTTGGGGGCGGGCTGCCCGCGCCGACAGCAGCGTCGCGCGCAGTGCCGTCCACCGGGCCGCCTCCCCCGGGTCCGCCCAGACGTCGTGGTCCAGTTGCAGGGTCGAGGCGCCGCGCTCGAAGGTGCCGTGCTCGGTGACCCGCAGCAGCCCGGCCGCCCAGGCGGCGTCGTCCGCACCGAGCACGTCACGCAGCTGTCCGGGCGTCCACACGTAGGTGTAGCCCTCGACGCCGTGCAGGGCGCCGTCCGCACCCCGGATCGGGGTGTCGGCGTCCAAGGAGGAGGCCAGGCCACCTTCGGGGGTGCGCAGCGCGGCGAGCATCCAGTCGCAGGTCTCCAGCGCGATCCGGGCCCCGGTCGGCTCTCCGGTGAGCCGCCACCAGTGCAGGTAGACCCGGGCCAGCAGCGCGTTGTCGTAGAGCATCTTCTCGAAGTGCGGCACCACCCACGCGGCGTCGACGGCGTACCGGGCGAACCCGCCGGCCAGCTGGTCGTACAGGCCGCTGCCGGCCATGGTCCGCAGGGTGCGCCCGGCCGCGGCCAGTGCGAGGTCACCGCTGTCGTCGTCCTCGACCGTCAATCCCCCACCAGCCTGAGCAGCCTCGTCGCCGGGCCGGGCCGCCCGCTCGAGCCGCCGCCGCGCGGCATGCCGGAGCAGGAACTCCAGGTCCATCGACGGCGGGAACTTCGGGGCTCCCCCGAACCCGCCGTCGACGTGGTCCTCGGTGCCGAGCAGCGAGCGCGCGGCGCGCTCGACCAGCGCCGCGTCGGGCACTCCGGAGACCGACGGGATCGCCTGGCGGGCAACGACCTCCGAGATCCGCAGGCTCGCGTCGTCCACCTCGGAGCGACGGGTGGTCCAGGTCTGCTGGATCGCGCCGAGCACCTCGGTGAACGCCGGCATCTGGTGCCGCGCGGTGGGCGGGAAGTAGGTGCCCGCGTAGAACGGACGGCCCGCCGGGGTCAGGAAGACGGTCATCGGCCAGCCGCCGTGCCCGATCAGCGACTGGGTGGCCGCCATGTAGACCGCGTCGACGTCGGGGCGCTCCTCGCGGTCGACCTTGATGTTGACGAAGTGCTCGTTCATCAGCGCCGCGGTCGCGGGATCCTCGAAGCTCTCGTGGGCCATCACGTGGCACCAGTGGCACGCCGCGTAGCCGATCGAGAGCAGCACCGGGACGTCGCGCTGTGCGGCCTCGGCGAAGGCCTCGTCGCTCCACGGCCACCAGTGCACCGGGTTGTCCTTGTGCTGCAGCAGATACGGACTCGTCGCGTCGGCCAGCCGGTTGCTCATCGGCTCAGTCTGGCACCCGCAGGACCGGACGGCCCGAGGTGGACCGCCGCCGCGGCTGCCATGATGCGGCCATGCTGCCCACGCTGTTCACCATCGAGCGAGGCCACCCCGGCCGCCTGTCCACCATGGCGCACCCGCGCGGCGGGGACTGGCTGGCCGACGAGATGGGCGGGCTCTCCCGGGCCGGGGTCGACGTGCTGGTCAGCCTGCTGACCGAGGCCGAGGAGCACGAACTGCATCTGGACGACGAGCAGCGGCTGGCCCGTGCGGCGGGCCTGGACTTCCGCCGGCTGCCCACCGCCGATCTGTCCGTGCCTTCCCGGGTGGCCACGCTGGCTCTGGCCTCGGAACTGGCAGCCGACCTGGCCGCCGGACGCGAGGTGGCCGTGCACTGCCGGATGGGCATCGGCCGCGCCTCCACCCTGGCGGCCACCATCCTGGTGCAGGAAGGCGTGACGGCGGACGAGGCCTGGCAGCGGATCACGGCCGCGCGGGGCCTGCCGGTGCCCGACACCCTGGACCAGGTGGACTTCGTGCGTGCCGTGGCCGCCGAGCACCAGCGCGCCCGCCACAGCTGACCGTCGCGACGTCCGCCCGACGTCCGACCTACGTCAGGCCGGCGGCTGGGCGTCGTCCGCGGGCGGTGCCTCGGGTTCGGGGCTGTACCGCACCTTGCGCAGGTGCCCGGTCATGCTCCGGATCAGCAGGTAGGTGGCCACCGCCATCAGGAACAGGACCAGGAAGCCCAACCAGCCGGGGCCGAACCCCCGCGGGTCGTCCGCGTCCGCAGCCATGATCGAAGCCGCTAGAGCCGACAGCATTGCCGTCACACCCTCACTCGTTCTCGTACCCCCGCGAACAGGTCGTCCTCGGGGGTCGGCGCATCCACCAGCGAGCGCACCAGCTGGTAGTCCTCGGTGGGCCAGACCTGCTGCTGCAGCTCCAGTGGGATGGAGAAGAACCATCCGTCCGGGTCGATCTGGGTGGCGTGGGCCAGCAGCGCCCGGTCGCGCACCTCGAAGTAGTCCCCGCAGTTGATCCGGGTGGTGATCGGCTGGTCCGGCTCGCTCCACTCGGGATCTGTGGTCCGCTTCTCCACCCAGTCGGCGAACGGCGAGACCAGCCCGGCCTCCAGGATGGCCGTGTGCATGGCCATGGTCTTCGCCCAGGAGAACACCCGGTCGTAGTACAGCTTCAGCGGCTGCCAGGCCGGGCCCGCGTGCGGGTAACGGTCGGGGTCGGCCGCGGCGTCGAAGGCCTCGACGGAGACCGTGTGGCACATGATGTGATCGGGGTGCGGGTACCCGCCCTGCTCGTCGTAGGTCGTGATCACGTGGGGCTTGAAGTCGCGGATCAGGCGCACCAGCGGCGCCGCGGCGACCTCGACCGGTTCCAGCGCGAAACACCCGGCCGGCAGGGGCGGAGGTGGGTCGCCCTCGGGCAGACCGGAGTCGACGAAGCCCAGCCACTCGTGCCGGACGCCGAGCACGGCGACCGCGCGGGCCATCTCGTGCCGGCGGAACTCGGCGATGTCCCGCAGCAGGTCGGGGTCCTCCTTCAGCGCCGGGTTGAGCACGTCGCCGCGCTCGCCCCCGGTGCAGGTGACCACCATGACGTCGGCGCCCTCGGCGGCGTAGCGCGCCAGCGTGGCCGCGCCCTTGCTGGACTCGTCGTCCGGGTGCGCATGCACCGCCATCAGCCGTAGCCGGTCCGACACCGTCACCTCCTGGTCAGGTGGAACCAGATCGCGAGACAATCCTCAGACCACCCATCATGGCCGATGCTGGTCCTGCCGATGCACAGCGGATGCAGACCGGCACCCAGGCGATCACCGCCGAGAGGGGCACCCGCCCGATGACAACGCCCGAACTGCTGGCCGAGCGCTACGGCCGGTCCACCGACCCGCTGGCGAACCGGCGCCGGTTGACGGCCGTCTTCGTGGTGTTCGTCGTGGTCGCCGTGGCCTTCATGGCCTGGGCCGCGGCCGGGCGCAGCCGGGGCAACGTCGAGTGGACCGAGCTCGGCATGGACAATGCCTCACTCACCCCGGGCTCCGCGACGTTCGAGTTCCAGCTCTCCCTTCCGCCCGGGCGCCAGGCCACGTGCACCGTGCGCGCGGTCAACGACCGGATGACCGAGGTGGGCCGCAAGGACGTCGTGCTCGGGCCCACCGACAGCGGCCGGCTGATCACCAACGTCACCGTGCGCACCGTCGAACTCGCCGCCGGTGGCGGGATCAAGGCCTGCGTGCTCAGCTGACGCTTGCTAACCTCGACCGCTTCCCCTCTGCTCGCTTCCCCGACGTATGGAGTTCCCGTGACCGAGACCAGCGCCGTGACCTGGCTGACCCAGGAGGCCTTCGACCGCCTGAACACTGAGCTGGAGCACCTCAGCGGGCCGGGGCGCACCGAGATCGCCAAGAAGATCGAGGAGGCGCGCCAGGAGGGCGACCTGCGCGAGAACGGCGGGTACCACGCGGCCAAGGAGGAGCAGGGCAAGCGGGAGGCCCGGATCCGCCAGCTGCGTCAGCTTCTGCAGAACGCCCAGGTGGGCGACGCGCCGACCAGCACCGACGGCAGCGTCACTCCCGGGATGGTGGTCACGGTGGACATGGCCGGTGACGAGATGACCTTCCTGCTCGGCCACCGCGAGGTCGGCGGCGACACCGACCTGGACGTCTACAGCGAGAAGAGCCCGCTGGGCTCGGCGATCCTCGGCCGCAAGGTGGGCGAGACCGGCAGCTACACCGCCCCCAACGGCAAGCAGATCTCGGTGAAGGTCGTCTCCGCCACCCCCTTCACCGGCTGACCAAACCCGCTCAGGTCTTCGGAGGTTGGGTTCAGGCCGGGAGGCGGGGGTAGGGGGCGTGGTCCAGGGCGGCGAGAACCTGGGCGGAGTGGGCGTGGCCGAGGGTCTCCAGGCGTAGTCCGAGCTCCACCTCGTCCACCGACATCTGCGGACCGTTGCGCACGTGCTCCACCTCCAGCACGTTCGCGCCCTGCGCCGCCAGCAGGGCAAGCAGCGCAGCGAGCGCTCCCGGCCGGTCCGGCAGCCGTAGCCGCAGCTGCAGATACCGCCCGGCCGAGGCCATCCCGTGCCGGATCACCCGCAGCATCAGCAGCGGATCGATGTTCCCCCCGGAGAGCACCGCCACCACCGGCGCCGCGAGCCGGGGCCCGATCGCCTCGTCCATCAGGGCGGCCACCCCCACGGCGCCGGCCGGTTCGACCACGCTCTTGGCCCGTTCCAGCAGCAGCAGCAGGGCCCGGGAGATCTGTTCCTCCCCGACCGTCACCACCTCGTCGACCAGGTCGCGGACCAGCGGGAAGGTGAGCTCACCGGGGCGGGCCACCGCGATCCCGTCGGCCATCGTCGCCATCGCCTCCAGCCGTACCGGGTGTCCGGCCTGCAGGGACGGCGGGAACGCGGCGGCCCCGGCCGCCTGGACGCCCACCACGCGCACGTCGGGGCGCAGCGCGCGGACGGCGGCAGCCACACCGCTGACCAGTCCTCCTCCGCCGACGGCCACCAGCACCGTGCGCACCTGCGGGCACTGCTCGAGCAGTTCGAGCCCGAGCGTGCCCTGCCCGGCGATCACATCCGGGTGGTCGAACGGATGGACCAGGACGGCGCCGGTACGCCGCGCCTGCTCGGCCGCGGCCACCAGCGCCTCGTCGACCGTGGTCCCGGCCAGCGTCACCTCGGCCCCGTAGCCGCGGGTGGCCTCGAGCTTGGGCAGCGGAGCACCCTGGGGCATGAAGACCTGGGCACGGATGCCGAGCAGCCGCGCCGCCAGGGCCACGCCCTGGGCGTGGTTGCCGGCGCTGGCCGCCACCACGCCCCGAGCGCGCTCGTCGGGCCCGAGCCGAGAAAGCCGGGTGTAGGCGCCGCGCAGCTTGAACGAGCCCGTGCGCTGCCGGTTCTCGTACTTCAGGTGCACCTCGCCGCCGATCCGCTCGGCCAGCGCACGGCACGGTTCGACCGGGGTGCGCCGGACGACGCCGCGCAGGGCGAGCGCCGCCGCCTCGATGTCGGCGAGGGTCACCGGAGGGCGCTCTGCCGGGATCTGGGCACTGGGCATGGCGGGCATCGTGGCACGTCGAGCGGCCGACGTCCCTAGCGACCGTGCCCGGACTAGGGCAACGTCGTGAGGACCTGTCACCGACCAAGGGGAACACCATGGCTCGCCGTCCCGTCCTCACGCTCACCTTCGGCCTCCTCGCCGCCTCGCTCGCCCTCGGCGGCTGCGGTTCGGACTCCCTGTCCACCGCCTCCTCCGGCAGCGCAGCCCCCTCGGCCAGTGCCCAGGCCAAGGACGACGCCCTGGCCGCCAAGCTGCCGGAGAAGATCAGGGCGGCGGGGAAGATCGTGGTCGGCACCGACGCCACCTACGCGCCGAACGAGTTCCTGGACGCCGACGGCAAGACGGTGAAGGGGATGGACGTCGACCTGTTCAACGCGGTCGCACAGACGTTGGGGGTCACCGTGGAGTGGGTCCCGGCCAAGTTCGACTCGATCATCCTCGGCGTCGGCAGCGGCAAGTTCGACGTGGGCGTCTCCAGCTTCACCATCAACGACAAGCGCAAGCAGGAAGTCACCATGGTGAGCTACTTCAACGCCGGCACCCAGTGGGTGGTCGCCAAGGGCAACCCGAAGAAGGTCGACCCGGACAACGCCTGCGGCCTGAACATCGCCGTCCAGCAGGGCACCGTGCAGGCCGACGACGACATCCCCGCCCGGAGCAAGAAGTGCACCGACGCCGGCAAGCCGGCGATCAACCCGCTGATCGACGCCGACCAGGGCAAGGTCACCACCACGGTGATCGCCGGCAAGGCCGACGCCATGCTCGCCGACTCCCCCGTCGGCCTGTACGCCATCCAGCAGACCGGCGGCCAGCTCGAGGCCGTGGGTGACATCTACGACGCGGCTCCGTACGGCTACGTGGTGGCCAAGGACCAGACCGACTTCGCCCAGGCCCTCGCCGACGCCCTCACGAAGCTGAACACCGACGGCACCTACCTGAAGGCCCTCGCAGCGTGGGGCAACGAGTCCGGCGCGATCACCGACTTCGCGGTCAACCCGTGACCACGGTGACCGAGCTGGACCGGCCGGGCGCCATCGACGCCCGGCCGGTCCGGCATCCGTGGCGTTGGGTCGCCATCGCCGGGATCGCGGTGCTGGTGGCCATGATGATCAACTCATTCGTGACCAACCCGCGGTGGGACTTCGCGTTCGCCTTCCAGATCATGCAGCAGCGGCCGGTGATCGAGGGCCTGTGGATCGGCACCATCTTCGGCACCGCCGCCTCCATGATCCTCGGCGTCGGTCTGGGCGTCGTGATCGCGATCATGCGACTGTCGGAGAACCCGATCCTGCGCGGGGTCTCCTTCGTCTACACCTGGTTCTTCCGGGCCATGCCGCGCTACGTGCTGCTCGCCATCCTGGGCATCGGGGTGGCGTTCCTCTACCCCCAGATCCGGCTCGGGGTGCCGTTCGGGCAGGAGATCGGGTCACTGCTCGGGCTGGACACGGACCTCACCGTCGTCGGCCTGAACTGGAACCGGCTCTCCAGCACGATCTGGGTCGGGATCCTCGGGCTGGGCCTGTCCGAGGCGGCCTACATGGCCGAGATCGCCCGGGCAGGAATCCTGTCGGTCGACCCGGGTCAGCGTGAGGCGGCCCAGGCACTGGGGATGAGCAGCACCCGCACCATGTGGCGGATCGTGCTCCCCCAGGCGATGCGGGTGATCGTTCCCCCGACCGGCAACGAGACGATCGCCATGGTGAAGGACACCTCGCTGCTGATCGCCATCCCGATCAACACCGAGCTGTACTTCCAGGCGTACCAGTTCGGCCAGCGGGCCTTCAAGATCATGCCCGCCTTCGTCGCCGCAACCGTCTGGTACCTCGTGGTCTGCTCGCTGATGATGGTGGTCCAGACCTACCTGGAGCGCTACTTCGGACGCGGCTTCGGCGAGCCCCGGCCCAGGAACAAACGGTTCGCCCGCCCCGGCGGGATGGGCGGCGCCTGATGGCCACCACGAGCAGCACCGCCGCGAAGGTGCCGCTGGTGCACGCGGTCAACGTCACCAAGGCCTTCCACGGCACCGAGGTGCTCAAGGGCATCGACATGGACGTCGAGACCGGGCAGGTGGTCTGCCTGCTCGGCCCGTCGGGATCGGGCAAGACGACGTTCCTGCGCTGCATCAACCAGCTGGAGACCATGGACGGCGGCCGGATCTGGGTGGACGGCGACCTGATGGGCTACCGGGACAAGGGCGGACGGCTGCACCGGCTGACCGACAAACAGATCGCCGCCCAGCGCCGCGACATCGGCATGGTGTTCCAGCGGTTCAACCTGTTCCCGCACCGGACGGCCCTGGAGAACATCATGGAGGGCCCGGTCCAGGTCAAGGGTGAGAACCCGGGCCAGGCCAGGGAACGGGCGATGGCGCTGCTGGAACAGGTCGGTCTGAAGGACAAGCCGGCCGCCTACCCCGGTCAGCTCTCCGGTGGGCAGCAGCAGCGGGTGGCCATCGCCCGGGCCCTGGCGATGCGTCCCAAGCTGATGCTCTTCGACGAGCCCACCTCCGCGCTGGACCCCGAACTGGTCGGTGACGTGCTGAACGTGATGCGCGACCTCGCCACCGGCGGGATGACGATGATCGTGGTGACCCACGAGATGTCCTTCGCCCGGGAGGTGGCCGACCAGGTCGTCTTCATGGCCGACGGACGGGTGGTGGAGAAGGGTCCGCCCAGCCAGGTGATCACGAACCCGCAGCACGAGCGGACCCGCACCTTCCTGCGCCGGATGCTGGCGGAGGACGCCCCAGGTTCCGGCGCCCCGCCGTCAGCCGGGTAGTCAGAGGACGAGCCCGGCCAGGGTCCCGCCGGTCAGGGCGGCGGCCGTGGCCGGGTGATGTTCGGCGAGCAGCCCGGCGGCGAACAGCACGTAGCGCTCGTCGACCGCGACCCGGGCGCGGTCGGGCACCCTCCACCCGCCGGCGTGGTCGTCGGTGAGCGGCTCGAGGACGGCACGTCGCAGGGCGGCATCACCGTGCCGCAGCACCCCTCCGCTGCCGACCACCAGGGTCACGTCACGCAACGGCCGGGGGTCGGCGCCGGGCGTGCCCGGACGCCCGTGCCGGCGCACCGCGACCCGCACGGCGAGCGCAGCGAGTGCCTGTTCGCACGCCCGTTGACCGGCGCCCTCCGGCAGGTGTGCGGGGTCGGCGGCGACCAGTCGGGCGTAGTCGGTCAGTCGGTCCGCCCCGGGCAGGCCGGGAGCGTCCAGCAGGTGTTCCGACTGCGCCGCGTCGAGGACGCCGGGAGCGCTCCAACGCATGCCCAGGTCGCCCTCCACCGTGCGTGCCTGCCACGCCAGACCGGCGACGTCGGCCCGGCGGTGGGCCTCCTCCTCGCTGGGGGTGATCACCGAGTAGACGTCGGTGGTCGCTCCGCCGACGTCCACCACCAACACGTCGCCGGCCACCTCGGCCAGCACCTCGACCCCGGCCAGGACGGCGTCCGGCGTCGGGGCCTGCACCAGCCGGGAGAACCGCACGCCGTCCAGAGCCTTGCGGGACAAGCCCTTCCCACCGATCACGTGCTCCAGGAACATCGCCCGGATCGCCGCTCGGGCCGGCCCCGGGGCCAGCTCCCCGATCCGCGGCAGCACGTTGGCCGCCACCCGCACGGTGCGGCCACGGCCGGCCAGCTCGGCCCGGGCGTCCTGCGCGGCGTCCGCGTTGCCGGCCAGCACCACCGGCACCGGAAGGCGGGCGATGCCGAGCCGGGAGGCGTTGTGCAGCAACACGTCTGCGTTACCACCGTCGGTGCCGCCGACCAGCAGCAGGACGTCGGGCGCGGCGGCGCGCAGTGCGGCCAGCCCGGCGCCGTCCAGCGGGCCGGCGTGCACATGCACCACCTTGCCGCCGGCCGACAGGGCGACCCTCCGGCCGGCCTGCGCGGTGACCAGCCGTTCGTAACCGACCACGGCCAGGCGCAGCCCGCCGCCGGCGCTGGAGCAGACCAGCAGTCCCTCCCCGCGCAGGGTGCGCACCGGTACGCCCGCGGCCCGCGCCACCTGATCCCGGACCGCGGCCACGCCGTCCAGCACATCGCCGGAGGGCGCAAGCGTGGTCGGGGCCGAGGCGGTCGCGAGCAGCGCCCCGCCGGCGGCGTCGACCAGCACGCCTTTGGTGAAGGTCGACCCGACGTCCACGCACAGCACCGGCTGCGTGCTCACTCCGAGCGCCTCAGCTCAGGGCGCGGTCGAGGTCGGCGATCAGGTCGTCGGCGTCCTCGAGACCCACCGAGAGCCGCACCAGGTCACCCGGGACCTCGAGCGCCGACCCGGCGACCGAGGCGTGCGTCATCCGGCCCGGGTGCTCGATCAACGACTCGACCCCGCCCAGGCTCTCGCCGAGGGTGAACACCTCGGTGCGCTTGCACACGGTCAGGGCGTCCTCCTCACCGCCGACCAGGCGCAGGCTGACCATGCCGCCGAAGCGGCGCATCTGCTTCTGCGCCACGTCGTGGCCGGGGTGGTCGGGCAACCCGGGGTAGAGCACCTCGCGCACCCGGCGGTGGCCGAGCAGATACTCCACGATCCGTTCGGCGTTGTCGCAGTGCCGCTCCATGCGGACGGCCAGGGTCTTCAGGCCCCGCTGCACCAGCCAGGAGTCGAACGGCCCGGCGACGGCACCCATGGCGTTCTGGTGGAAGGCGACCCGTTCGGCCAGCGCGGGCCCGACGTCGCCGATGCCGTCCAGCCAGGGCACCTGGGCATCCCCGACCACCAGGGCACCACCGACCACATCGCTGTGTCCGCCGGCGTACTTGGTCGTGGAGTGCACCACCACGTCGGCGCCCAGTCCGAGGGGGTTCTGCAGATACGGGGTGGCGAAGGTGTTGTCGACCACCAGCAGGGCCCCCGCCTCGTGGGCAACCTGCGCCAGCGCGGCGATGTCGGCGATCGACAGCAGCGGGTTGGTAGGCGTCTCCACCCACACCACCCGGGTCTGGCCGGGCCGGACGGCCCGGGCGACCGCGTCGACGTCCGCCAGGTGCACGGGCGTGTGTTGCACGCCCCAGGGGCCGGCCACCCGCGCGATCAACCGGTAGGTCCCGCCGTAGGCGTCGTCCGGGATCACCATGTGGTCGCCCGGGCCGGTGACCGCGCGGATCAGCGTGTCCTCCGCGGCCAGGCCCGAGGCGAAGGCGAAGGCGCGCACCAGGCGACCGCTGGACGGCGCCTCGAGCGCGCCCAGGCACTCCTCCAGCGCCGTCCGGGTGGGGTTGCCGCTGCGGCTGTACTCGTACCCGGTGCCGAGCCCGGTGCGCAGACCACCGACGCCGTCCTGCTTGTAGGTGCTGACCTGGTAGATCGGGGTCACCACCGCGCCGGTGGAGGGGTCGGGCTCGCTGCCGGCGTGAATGGCTCGGGTCGAGAAGCCGCGGCCGAGCCACTGCAGGTGGTCGGGCCGGGGGTCGGGGGTTGTTCCGCTGGTCACCCGGCAAAGGTACGGGAGAACAACGGGCTGACCAGCGCGTAGTTGGTCAGCTACGCTGCGTCCGGAGAATCCCCGGGGGTACATCGGCTCGTCGTAACGTGATCGCAATCCAAAAGCCGGGCCCCGCCCGTTCGGGAACACCCGGCCTCACGGTACGTTGGAAGACGGGGGCCCGCTTGTCGCGCCCCCGGCGGTGGGGACTGTGCACGCGGGGAGAGTGGGGGGCGAATGAGTCAGCATCATGATGACTCGCGCACGAGCGGAGTGCTCGGCATCGCCCCGGATCGCCTCTCCGTGTCGATCAGCTCCTCGACCGGCGACGAGCCCGACGACGTCTCCGAACCCCGGACGAATCCTGTGCCGCGCGCGGTGACAGCCTCCGTGGTCTCCACGACCTCGACGACCGAGAACGGCGCGGGCGGCTCGGCCTCGAACGGTGCCGCCAGCACGACGGCCGGCACGGGGATCGGCGTGGGCTCGGTGCTCAGCCGCCGCTACCGGCTCACCGGTCTGATCGGTCGCGGTGGCATGGCCGACGTCTACCGCGCCGACGACCAGGTGCTGCGCCGCTCGGTCGCGGTCAAGGTGTTCCGCCCGGGCACCGACCGCAACGCCGACCGGCTGCGCTTCCTGGCCGAGATCCGCACCCTGGCCTCGCTGGCCCACCCGAACCTGGTGGCGCTGTACGACGGTGGCCAGGACGAGGCCCAGCCCTGGTGCGTCATGCAGATGATGGAGGGCGGCACCCTCGCCGACCTCGAGGGCGCCGATGACGGAACCGCCGATCCGGCCCGGGTGGCCACCATCGGCGCGCAGATCGCCGACGGGCTCGCCTACATCCACGACCGCGGCATCGTGCACCGCGACGTGAAGCCGAGCAACGTGCTCCTGGACTCCGACGGCGACGCCTACCTGTCCGACTTCGGCGTGGCCCAGATGGTCGACGCCACCCGGATGACCGCCACCGGCGCCCTGCTCGGTACCGCCGCGTACCTGTCCCCCGAGCAGGTGCTCGGGCGGCACGCCACCGCGGCGGTCGATGTGTACGCCCTGGCACTCGTCCTGCTGGAGACCCTGACCGGCACGCGTGAGTTCCCCGGGGCGCCGATCGAATCCGCGGTGGCCCGGTTGTCCCGCGCCCCGCAGGTGCCGGCTCGGCTCGGCCCGGCCTGGGCGGAGCTGCTCACCGCGATGACCGCGATCGAGCCGGAGGGCCGCCCGGACGCCGCTGCGGCGGCCAGCTGGCTGCGCTCCCTCGCGCGCGGTGGCCGCGAGGAGGGGGCCGTGCCCCTCCAGCGCACCCGGACCGACCCGGACACCGCACCGACCGCGATCTCACCCGCCGCGTTCCGCCCGCCCGCCGCGACCGGAACCATCTCCACCGTGGGCCTGCGCACCGTGCCGGAGGCCGATGACGCCCCGCCCGGCAGCTGGCCCGAGAAGGCCACCCGGCTGATCCGGTCCACCCCCGCACGCACCGCGGGGCTGGCGGCCGGCGCCGTCGTGGTCGTGCTGCTGGGAGCCTGGACACTGCCCACGATCTTCGCCGGCCGGGGGCCGGCGGTGCCCGTGGTGACGAGTGACTCCACGGCGAGCACCGACGGCGGTGCGTTGAACAACCAGGGGCTGACGGCTCCCTCGCTCGGCTCGCCCCTGCCCTCCCGGTCCGCCAGCGCCGCGGCCGGTGGGTTCCGGCCCGATCTGACCAACGGGGGCAAGGGCGGCATCCGCACCACGGTGCCGCGGCGGGTCACCACCGCCTCGACCTCCGCGCCGAGCGTGAAGGCGTCGACGAAACCGTCGACCACTCCGACCTCCGCGCCCACCTCGCCCTCCGTGATCAGTTCGGTCCCGGGCCCCAGCACGGATCCGACCACGTCGACCACGGCCACGGATCCCCCCACCACCACGACCTCCACCAGCACGACGAGCACCACGACGGCCACGACGAGCACCACCACGCCGCCCTCGCCCGACCCCAACCCGAACTGAGCCGATCCGGGCCCGGCTCCCCGAGGGGTCAGCAGATCCGGGGCAGCAGCTCTCCCAGCGGCAGGTCGACCACGCGGGTACCACCGAGCCCGGTACGGGCCACCACCATGCCCGGGTGCTGCTCGACCACCTCGCCGATCACCGTCGCGTCACGCCCGAAGGGGTGCTCGCGCATGGCGGCCAGCACGGCGTCCGCCGCGTCCCGGGGCACGAACGCGACCAGCTTCCCCTCGTTGGCCACATAGAACGGGTCCAGGCCGAGGAAGCCGCAGGCGTTGGCCACAGCCTCCGGCACCGGAACCGCTCGTTCGGCGAACTCGACCCCGACCCCGGCCACGGCGGCGATCTCGTTCAGCGAGGCGGCCAGCCCGCCGCGGGTGGGGTCGCGCAGCACGTGCAGGTCCGGACAGACGGCGAGCATCGCCGCGACCAGGCCGTGCAGCGGTGCGGAATCGGTGACGATCTCGGTGCCGAACTCCAGCCCCTCCCGCACGCTCATCACCGCGATCCCGTGCACCCCGATGTCGCCGCTGACCATCACCACGTCACCGGGCCGGGCCCGCTGCGGGCGGATGTCCACCCCGTCGGGGATCAGCCCGATCCCCGAGGTGTTCACGTAGACGCCGTCGCCGTGTCCGGCGTCGACCACCTTGGTGTCGCCGGTGACGATGCTCACCCCGGCCGCCCGGGCCGCCCGGCCCATCGCCTGGGCGATCCGCCCGACGACGTCCAGCGCGGTGCCCTCCTCGAGGATGAACCCGCAGGACAGGTGGGCCGGTTGGGCGCCGCTCATGGCCAGGTCGTTGACCGTGCCGTTGACCGCCAGGTCGCCGATCGACCCGCCCGGGAAGAACATCGGGCGGACGACGTAGGAGTCGGTGGAGAAGGCCAGCCGGGTTCCACCGAGCGTCAGGACGGCGGAGTCGCTCACCCCGGCCGGCCCGCTCATGCCGATCGGTCCGGCGTCCTGGTCGCTGGCCAGGGCCGGCAGGAACAGGTGCTGCACCAGCTCGGCGGACATCGCCCCGCCACCGCCGTGGCCGAGCACCACCACGGGTGAGTCGCGCAGCGGCATCGGGCAGGTCCAGCTGTCGAAGTCCAACTCAGCCAACGGGTTCGGTCTCCCTGGGTGCGGTACCGCCGAGTCGGCGGTAGGCGTAGTAGGCGGCGCAGGCACCCTCGTTGCTGACCATGGTGGCGCCGAGCGGCGTTGCGCGGGGTGCACAGGGTGCCGAACGCCGCGCACTCGTGCGGCTTGATCAGGCCCTGCAGCACCTCGCCGCTGCGACAGTCGGAGGACTCCTCGGTCTGGATCCCGGCGACGTCGAACCGGGCCTCGGCGTCGTAGTCGCGGTAGGCCTCGCTCAGCCGCCAGCCCGATCCGGGGATCACCCCGATCCCGCGCCAGGCCCGATCGGTCACCTCGAACACGTCGGCGAGCATCGCCCGGGCCGCCGGATTCCCTTCCTCCGGAACAGCTCTCGGGTAGGCGTTCTCCAGCTCGTGCCGGCCCGACTCCAACTGACGCACCGTGCGCCGGATCCCCTCCAGCACATCCAGCGGTTCGAACCCGGTGACCACGATCGGCACCCGGTAGCGCTGCGCCAGCTCGGGGTACTCCCCGGTGCCCATCACCGAGCAGACGTGCCCGGCGGCGAGGAAGCCCTGCACCCGGCAGGTCGGCGACTCCATGATCGCCGAGATGGCCGGCGGCACCCGCACATGGGAGACCAGCAGCGAGAAGTTCTCGATCCCCAGCCGCTTGGCCTGGTAGACGGTCATCGCGTTCGGTGGCGCGGTGGTCTCGAACCCGATCCCGAAGAAGACGACCTGGCGATCCGGGTTGTCCCGCGCGAGCTCCAGGGCGTCCAGCGGGGAGTACACCACCCGCACGTCGGCCCCACCGCTCTTCACCCGGAACAGGTCCCGGCCGCTGCCCGGCACCCGCAGCATGTCGCCGAAGGAGCAGAAGATCACCCCTGGCCGGGAGGCGATCTCCAGCGCCTTGTCGATGGTCTCCAGCGGCGTGACGCAGACCGGGCAGCCGGGGCCGTGGATCAGCTCGATCTGCTCGGGCAGCAACTGGTCGATCCCGTGCCGGATGATCGAGTGCGTCTGCCCGCCGCACACCTCCATGATCGCCCACGGCCGGGTCACCGTCGCGGCGATGTCGTCCAGCAGCCGCCGGGCCAGCGCCGGGTCGTTGAACTCGTCGAGGTACTTCACGCCCCGAGCTCCTCGTCGAGCAGACCCGAGGCTGTGGAAGAGCTCGAGCGTCTCCAGGGCCGACTTCTCGTCCAGCTTCTGGATCGCGAACCCGACGTGGACGATCGTGTAGTCGCCCACCGCGATGTCGGGCAGGTAGGCCAGACAGACGTCCTTCACCACGCCACCGAAGTCGACCTTGGCCATCCGGGTCAGGTCGCGGTCCTCCACCTCGAGGACCTTGCCAGGCACCGCGAGACACATGGTGGGCTCCTTTCGTCGATGCGTGGTGGAACTCAGCAGCGGGCGCGCGCACCCACGACGATCTGGCCGAGCGCCAGACCACCGTCGTTCGGAGGGACCGTACGGTGTCTGAGCACCGTATACCGCCTCGCGCGCAAGGCATCGGCGGTGAGCGAGAGCAGAAGGCCGTTGGCGAACACCCCTCCGGACAGGGCCACCCGCCGCTGCGGATCGGTGAACCCGCCACGGGCCACCGCAGCGTCGGCCACCTCGGCCACCGCCGTGGCCACGGCGCGATGGAACCTGAGCGCCGACACCGCCGGTGGGCTCCCGGCGCGCACGTCGTCGACCACCTGGCGGACCAGTGCCCCGCAGTCCCAGCGCCACGGACCCTCGCCCTGGGTGAGCAGCGGCAGCGTGTACCCAGCGCCGTCGTCCGCGCCGTCGTCCGTCGCGTCGTGCGGGCCTGTTCGGCTGCGGACTGCAGTTCCATCGCCGCCTGCGCCTCGTAGCCGGCCGTGTGGCAGATCCCGAGGAGCGAGGACACCGCGTCGAAGAGCCGGCCCATGCTCGAGGTCGGCACGCAGGCCAGCCCGACGTCGAGCTGACGGGCCAGCACGGCCCGCTCCTGCGCCGGGCAGGCGGCGACCGCCGGCAGCGCGTCGTCCCACGCGATCCCGGCATGCCGCAGGTGGGCCAGCGCCATCCGGTACGGACGGCGCACCGAGGCGTCCCCACCGGCCAGCGGCACGTAGTCGAGGTGGGCCACCCGGTGGTACGTCGTGTAGTCGGCGAGCATCACCTCCCCGCCCCAGACCGCGCCGTCGTCGCCGTACCCGGTGCCGTCGAAGGCGATCCCGAGCACCGCTGTGGCGCCGTCCTGACCGTGTTCGGCCAGCACCGAGGCGAGGTGCGCATGGTGGTGCTGCACCGTCGCGGGCGGGTCCAGGCCCAGCTGGACGGCGCGGCGCCGCGCCCAGCCGGCGCTGCGGTAGCCGGGGTGGCAGTCGGCGACGAGCCGGGTGGGATGCACCTCGACCAACGCCGTCAGCTGGGTGACCGCGCCGTCGAAGGCCTGCTGGGTGGCCAGGTCGTCCATGTCGCCGATGTGCCCGGACAGCCACGCGTAACGGCCCTGCGCCACGCAGAAGGTGTTCTTCAGGTCGCCTCCGGCGGCCAGGGCGGGCACCACCTCGACCGGCAGCGCCACCGGCATGGGGGCGTACCCGCGGGAGCGGCGGATCGGCAGCTCCTGCCCGTCGACCACGGCCAGCACCGAGTCGTCGCAGGGCACGTGGATCGGCCGGTCGTGGCGCAGCCAGGCGTCGGCGATCCCGTCCAGCCGGGTCAGCGCCTCGGCGTCGTCGGTCACGATCGGCTCGCCGGCCAGGTTGCCGCTGGTCAGCACCAGCGACCCGGGCCCGGCGGGGTCGCCGGGCAGGCCGAGCAGCAACTGGTGCAGCGCACTCGGCGGCAGCATCACCCCGAGCCGGTCGCTGCGCGGGGCGACCTCCTCTGCCACCACCGGCCCGGCGGGTGAACCGAGCCCGGCGATCCGGCGCAGCAGCACGATCGGGCGGCGGGCCGAGACCAGCAGCGCCGCCTCGGCGTCGTCCACCCGGGCGATCCGCCGGGCCGCCTCGAGATCGGCCACCAGCACCGCGAACGGCTTGTCCCCGCGGCGCTTCCGCGCCCGTAGCCGGGCCACCGCCACCGGGTCACCTGCGTCGCAGGCCAGGTGGTACCCACCGATCCCCTTGACCGCCACGATGCCGCCGTCGGCCAGCAGGCGGCGGGCCTGCTGCAGTGCCGCCTCCCGGGTGAGCGGGTCGTGCCCGGGAGCGAGCAGCTCGAGCACCGGGCCGCAGGCGTGGCAGGCCACCGGCTGGGCATGGAAGCGCCGGTCGGCGGGATCGGCATACTCGCGGGCGCAGTCGGGGCAGAGCGGGAAGGAGGCCATGGTGGTCATCGGCCGGTCGTAGGGCAGCCCGGTGACGATGGTGAACCGGGGCCCGCAGGCGGTGCAGGTGATGAACGGGTGCCGGTAGCGGCGGTCGGCAGGGTCGGTGCACTCGGCCAGGCAGTCGGCGCAGGTGGCCACATCCGGAGGAACGAGGGTCCGCCGGCCGGTGCCGCCGGCGCCGGTGCCCGAGGCGGCGATCACGAACCCGCTGCCCGGCCGCGGCGGCATCACCTCCCAGGTGACCGACTCGACCACGGCCAGCGGCGGCGCCTGGTCGGCCACCGCCCGGCAGAACTCCTCGACGTCCGCGGCCGCGCCCTGCACCTCGGCCAGCACGCCGTCGGCGTCGTTGCTCACCTCGCCGGACAGGCCCAGCCGCGCGGCCAGGGCGTAGACGAACGGCCGGAACCCGACGCCCTGCACCACCCCGCGCACCCGCACCCGGCGTCGCCGGGTGAGCCCGGCGATCTGCCCGGGGGCCACGGTCACGGCCGGTTCCACAGCACGACCCGGTTGTTGCCGGAGTCGGCGACGGCGAGCACCGCGCCGTACCGCGGGTCGGCCGCCGCGGAGACGCCGTAGGGCCAGCACAGGCTGTCGCCGGTGACCGCGGTCCAGCGGTTCTCCCCGGCGGCGTCGAAGGTGTCCTGCCCGAGCACGGCGGACGCCGCGGCGCCGCTGTCCGCGGGGCCGTCCCAGACCAGCACCCGGTTGTTGGCGGTGTCCCCGACCACGAGGGAGTCGCCGATCGCGGCGGCTGCGTAGGGGAACCGCAGCCGGGCCGGGCCCTGCGGCACGTGCGGCATCTCGGCGGCGGTGGTGAACGAGGTCTGGCCGAGCACCAGGTCGGCCGGCCGATCGCCGTCCAGTGGCAGCCGCCAGCCGAGCAGCCGGTGGTTGCCGGCGTCCGCCACCCAGAGCACCCCGTGCAGCACGGCGATCGCGTGCGGCCAGCGGAAGGAGTCGCCTGCGACGTCGCCGCCCCGGTTCTCGTCCCGCCGGGCGGCGCCGTCCTGCCCGAGCACGACGTCGGCGGCCCGGCCCCGCTGCGGCAGCCCCTGCCAGCCCAGCACCCGCCGGTTGCCGGTGTCGCTGACCCAGAGCCAGCCGTCGTGCCAGGTCACCCCGAACGGCCAGTAGAAGCAGGCCCCGTCCGGATCACCGCCGGCGTTCTCCGTGACCGCCGACAGCGAGTCCTGGCCGAACCACCACACCGGCGCTGCGTCGTCCCGCGCCAGCGCGGCGTCGTAGCCGAGCAGGCGGTGGTTCCAGCCGTCGGCCACCAGCAGCAGCCGGCCCTCGGGCGCCTCGGCGAACGCCAGACCGGTGGGCAGGTGCAGCCCGCGCTCGGGCCCCCGCCCGCCGGCCTGCGGGCCCTCGCTGCGCGGGTCGGGCTGGCCGATCACCAGGTCGCAGTCTGCGCCGTCCTGCGAGGGCAGGTCGTTCCAGACCATCAGCCGGTGGTTGCCGGTGTCTGCGGCGATCACCCGGGTGCGCCCGTCGAGGGCGTCCAGCAGCACCCCGCGGGGGGCGTAGAGCTGGGACGGCGTGGGTTCGGCAGCAGGCAGGGCCAGGCTCAGGTCCGAGGCGGCGCCGAGCACCCGCAGCGGCTGCCAGCCGCCCGCAGGCCGGCCGGCCGGGCCACCGGCCGAGCCGGTGCTCAGCTCGACAGGCGCAGCCATACCCGCCCGCCGTCCACCCGGGCCGGGTAGGCCTCGAGCCGCTTGTCCATCGCCGAGACACACTCCCCCGTCAGCGCCTGGTACTTGTAGCCGTGCCACGGGCAGGTGAGGACCCCGCCCTCGCCGTCGACCATCGCCTTCTCCAGCGAGAACCCCATGTGGGCACAGGCGTTGCGATAGGCCGCCACCGCGTCACCGACGCGCACCAGGGCCACGGCGTGGGCGTCGTCCACCGCCCGGCCCGGCTCCGGCGGGCCGCCCGGGTGCCACAGGGTCACCGCGCCGTCGGCCAGGTCCTCGAGCTGCGGGCCCGGGGTCCAGCGCAGGCCGAGCGATCCGAGCGGGATCACCACCTGCTCGGGCTCGGCCGGCACCACCTCCACCTGGTGCAGGCCGGGGACCCCGGCCACCAGGGCGCGTTCGACCACCTCGCGCAGGGTGGTCGCCGACTGCGAGCAGCCGCTGCACGCCCCGGACAGGCGCACCCGGGCCACCGGCAGCTCCACCGAGACCAGCTCCACGTCGCCGCTGTGCGAGGTGAGGTAGGGCCGCACGTCGTCCAGCGCGCGCTGGGCCAGCGTGGCCGGGTCGGCACGCACGATGCCGTGCATCACCAGCAGGGCGTAGACCACCGGGTCGTCGACCAGCTCGAACAGCAGCTCCTTGCCGCGAGGGTCGTCCTTGAGCCGGCGGACGACGCGCAGCAGGCCCTCGCGGTGGAACTCCTCCACCGCGGCCTTGAGGTCGTGGGCGACGGTGCGTGAGGCGGCGTCGAGCAGGTCGGCCCGCTCCACCGCGGTGTCGACCCGACGCGCAACGGCGTCCAGATCACCTGCCGCAGAAGGGGTTCCCGCGGGGGCTCCGGTGGGGGTCTGGGCGGGGGTCTGGGTGGTCATGCCGGTCCTCTCATTGGTGGCCGGACAGTGCCAGCTCGATGCCCTGGTCGACCTTGAGTGCGAGCACATCGGCGAAAGCACGGACGGCGAGCTCGCGCAGCACCGTCTCCACGGTGCCGCTGTGCTCCCCCGTCAGGGTGCGCTTCTCGCAGTTGCCCAGCACGAACGCGGCACCCGCGGTGTTGTCCAGCAGGAAGTCGCGCAGCACGGCCCGCACGAACTCGTCCAGCCAGACGCCGGGCCCCTGCGGGTCGGCGCGCAGGGCGGCGAGACCCTCCTCGAGGCCCCCGGTGCGCTGCACCAGCCGCTCCACGAACCGCTCCGCGGCGGTGTTGATCAGGAAGTCGAACTGCGCCCGTTCGTGCAGCTCCACGCCTCAGCCCTCCCCGACCGGCACCGGGTGCTCGGCGGCCGTGACGTCGGCCAGCGCCGCCTGCACCGTCGCCACGGCGCCGGACTCCCCGAACTCGCCGAAGATCTCCCCCGCGGACTCCAGCTTGGCCCGGGCCTGGTCGTGGATGCCCAGGTGGGCCAGCGCCGTGCCCTGGTTGGCCAGTACCCGTGCGTGCCCGAGCGGGTCGGACTCACGGGTGCGCACGGTGAGCAGCTCGTCGTACATGCCGACGGCCTCGATCAGGTTCTCCACCGGGTGCGTGGTGGGCAGGTGCTGCATCGCGTTGGCCAGGTTCAGGGTCACCGCCGCCCACTCGGCCGGGTACTCCTCGCGGGTGTAGTACTTCAGCGCCTCGCGCAGCGACTGGACGGCGACCCCGCGGCGCAGCTTGTCCCGCTCGTCGCCCATCGGCATGGCCAGATAGGCCAGCGCGAGGTTGGAGTGCGCGAAGGCATAGCGCTGCGGCTGGGACTCCTTGCGCAGCAGCCGAAGCGCCAGGTGGTAGGTGCGCACCGCCTCCAGCAGCAGGGGCGTGCCGGAGCCGTCCCCTCTCGTCGAGGCCAGTTCCTGGTAGGCGGTGGCCTGGCCCAGCGCGAGCTCGGCCATCGCGGGCTCCACGGCGTCCAGCCCGCGCAGCGCGTCGACCGCCTCGGCGTAACCGTTCAGCACGTCGGCATCGGCGCCGTTCACCTGCTGCAGCAGGGCTGCCTGCTGGCCGAGCAGCAGGGCGCCGAGCACCGCGCTGACCTCGCGGGCCGCCGACTCGGCCGCCACCAGCGCGTCCAGGGCACCCTGCGGGTCGCCGGCCTCCAGGCGGGCGGCGGCCCGGGCGGAGAGGGCATGCGCGGCGATCTCCCCGGTCAGGCCCTGCGCCGCGACGTCGGGCAGCTGGGCCGGGTGGCCCAGGGAGTAGGCCGCCACCTCGACCAACGCGGCCAGGTCGCCGTCCACCTGGGCTCCCGCGCGGGCTGCCTGCGAGCGAGGCCGGCTCGCCGGTGAGCACGAAGTGGTTGTAGGCGTCGGCCGGCGAGGCCGCCGGGTCGACCAGGGCAGCCGCCTCGGCGATCTGACCCGCCGCGGCCAGCCTCAGCGGCTCCAGCGCGGGCGGCCAGTCCTGCGGCGTCGTTCCGGCCAGCAGCCCGTCCCGGGCGGCGGCCCCGGCCGGGTCGGCCAGCACCGCCTCGGGCAGCACCAGCCATCCCGCCGGCAGGGGCAGCACGCCGATGGGTTGCGGCCGGGTGAATGTCATCGCTCTCCCTCAGAACCCTGTGGGCGGTGGACTGTCGCGCTCCGCGGCCCGGCGAATGTAGCGGGCCGCGACGTCGGCCTGCTGCTGGGTGAGGTAGGGCCCGATCCGGCGGCGCACCAGGTCGGCGTCGAAGCCGACCACCAGCTCCACCCACCAGCCGCCCCGGTCGTTCGTGACCTCGCAGCCCAGCACGGTCGAGGCGTCGTCCGGCGGCTCGGACGGGAGTCGCTCGGGCATCCTCGAATCACCTCGCCACCTCGTCGAGCACCAGGTCGATCGTGCGCTCCATGCCCGCGCGCACCGGGTCGGACAGCTCCGCCCCGTGGAGGGTGCTCGCGGCCTCGATCAGGTAGACCACCACCTCGGGCGGGTAGGCGTCCTTGAGCAGCCACCGGCCGACGGCCAGCGCGTGGTCCCAGCGGAAGGCGTGCTGGTTCAGCCCGGTCACCGGGGGCAGATCCTCCAGCTCCTCGCCGGGCACCCGGTAGACAGTGCCCGGCTCCACGCCGGTGCTGGCGGCGTCCACGATCACCACCTTGCGGCGTCCGCGCATCTTGAACGCCACGTCCATGCCCGCCGTGCCGCCGTCGACGAGCTCGACGTCCTCCGGCACGCCCCGGTCCCACAGCTCACGGACCAGGGTCGGGCCGACGGCGTCGTCGCCACGCAGCAGGTTGCCGCACCCGATCACCAGCACGGGCACGACCGGCGGCGACGGCGGCTCGGGCGTCGTCGGACGATCGAGGCGAGCCTCGCTCACATGCCGCCCAGGACGAACTTCGACAGCTGCTTGCCGGTCCTGCCGTCGTAGGTGTGCACGGTGCAGACCAGGCAGGAGTCGAACGAGCGGGCCACGTGACCGAGTTCGACCGGATCCACGGTGTTCTGCACCGTGGTGCCGATGAAGGCCTTCTCGATCGGACCGAGGGTCTGACTGCCGTCCCGCGGGCCGATGTTCCAGGCCGTGGGTGTCACGACCTGATAGTTCTCGATCTTGCCGTTCTCCAGCACGATCCAGTCCGACAGCGCACCGCGCGCAGCCTCGGTGGAGCCGAAGCCCTTGCCCGAGGCGTGCTCGATCGGCTTGGTGTAGAACCTGTCGTGCAGGTCGAGCTCGTCCAGCCACGCCTTGACCCAGGTGTAGTACTTGGTGGCCTCGTGCATCCGCGCCATGCACGCGCACCAGCACGCTCGGCCCGACGGTCCGGATCGCGTCCAGGAACAGGGGGTCGTGGTCCTGGTGGCCGGCGCTCGCCGCCTCGCCGGCGACGACCTGCCGCGACAGCGGCCCGGCCTCCAGGGGCAGGAAGCCGTGCCCGGGCACGTCGTAGCGCGGGGACTTGGCCCAGGAGTACTTGTCCTGCTTCTCGCCCACGAGGGGGTCGATCGGGTCGGTCACCCCGTCGAACGGGTGGTGCGAGCCGGTCCCCCGGTAGAACGAGTGGGTGAGGTCCTCGGTGACGCGGGCCTGGTCGAAGGCCGAGAACTCACCGTTGGCATAGACGGACCCGCGGGAGATCAGCGCCGCGTTGCGGCCCTCGATGGTCGGGTCGGTGTAGAGCTCCGGGGCGAAGTAGGTGCCGGTGGACAGGTAGTTGCCCCAGCCCTGCCCGTAGTTGTCCAGACCGATCTCGAGCGCGTACCGGATGAAGAAGCCGCAGTCGGAGTTGCGCTGGGACTCGTTCTCGTCCACCCAGTCCAGCACGTCCTGCCAGGTCTTGTTCTCCATCCAGCGCTCGACGGAGCAGCCGAGCCACTCCTTCTCCAGCCACTCGTTCTTCCAGTAGTCGAGGATCGCGATCGACCGGGTGACGTCGGAGAGCGTCGGTGCGCACATCACCCCGCCCGGGATCATGAAGGAGGAGTGCGGCCATTGCCCGCCGAAGATCGCGTAGATCTCGACCGGCTTGTCCGACAGCGTCACGCCCTTCTCGTAGGTGGTGCCGACGAACGGTGCGAACCGGCGTACCGCCTCGGCGTAGGACGGCGTCTTCGCGTAGTTCTTGTTGGTCAGGTCGATCGCGAAGATCGCGTAGAACCAGCGCGGGATGCTCTGCAGCGTCTCGCAGGCCTGAGCGATGTTGCGCACCCGGGTGGCGTTCTCGGGCACGTGGGTCCGCCACGCGGTGTCGAGGGCGTAGACGGCCTTGTACAGGTGGCTGCCGCCGCAGATCCCGCAGATCCGCGGGGTGACGATCAGCCCGGCCTGCGGATCCTTGCCCTGGAGGATGATCTCGAAGCCGCGGAACATGCCGGCCGTCGTCCAGGCGTTGGTGACGACGCCGTCGGTCAGGGTGACCTGGAGGTCGAGGTCACCCTCGACCCGCCCGAGCGGGCTGACATTCAGGTCCATGGTGCTGGTCACGGGCTACTCCTGTGTGGTCCGTATGTGCCGAAGTCGGGGCCGGTTCCGGGCTGTTGCCAGCTCGGGTCAGACGACGAACATGTCTTCCTTGGACCACTGCGGAGCGGCGATCCGGGCCGCGGCGGCATGGGCCATGTAGGTCAGGTGGTCGGTACCGGTCGGCACCTCGCGCGGCATCGTGCCGGAGACCTTCTGCGTCTTGAACACGGTTCCCGGCATCAGGTCGCCGTGCGGAAACTCCGGCTCGGTGCACCCGGTGCACGGGTGACCGGCCCGGGTCTTGGAGGACTGCCGGTTCCACAGGATCCGGTTGCACGGGGAGTGCGTCATCGGGCCACGGCAGCCGAACTCGTAGAACAGGCAGCCGGTGCGGGTGCCCTGGCCGAAGTCCATCGTCGACTGCTTGTACTCGAAGAACTGCACCCGGGTGCACCCGGTCTGGGTGAAGGTCTTGAAGAAGGTCTTCGGCCGCTGCAGCTCGTCGAGCGTGATGTCGCCGACCCGGCCGGCGGCCAGGGCCACCAGGATCTGGGTGATCCAGTCCGGGTGCGCGGGGCAGCCGGGGATGTTGACGACCGGCAGGCCCATCTTGGAGGTGAAGTCCGTGCCGAGGAAGCCGCCCTGCTCGCGCTTGAGGTACTGCAGGCCGATCGCGTCGGTCGGGTTCGGCGCGGTGGCCGGGATGCCGCCCCAGGAGGCGCAGTCGCCGACCGCGACCACGACGCCGGCCTTGGGCGCGAGCTCGGCCACCCAGTCCTTCATCGGGCGGTCGGCGAACATGTCGAACCGGCCCGAGCCGTCGGGGCCGATGAGCACCGTGCCCTCGAAGACGAAGATGTCGAGCTGGCGCTCGCCGGAGGCGCACTCGCGCATGATCTGCTGCACCGCGTCGCCCAGTTCCATGCCGAGCGACGGGTGCCAGATCACGTCGATCCCGAAGTCGGTCACCAGGTCGACGGCGGTCGGCTCCTCGGCGTTGAGGAACGACATCGTGTTGCCGCTGCACGCCCCGCCTTCGAGCCAGAGCAGTGTGGCCATCAGTTCCTCCTGGAGGGTTGTCCGGTCACATCAGGTCGTGCGATCACGGCTGGTTCTTCGGTCAGCGCGAGGAGCCGGGTGAGCAGCTCCTCGACGCCGTCCCCGGTGCGGGCGCTGGTGCGCACCACCGGAAGGTCGGGGGCCACGTCGCGCAGCGCCTCACGGAAGGCACCGTCGTCGAAACCACAGGGCTCAGCCAGGTCGATCTTGGTCAGCACGACCAGGTCGGCCCAGCGGTAGGCGGTGGGGTACTTGACCGGCTTGTCCTCGCCCTCGGTCACGCTGGCCAGCACGACGCGCAGCGACTCGCCCAGGTCGTAGGACGCCGGGCAGACCAGGTTGCCGACGTTCTCCACCAGCAGCAGCCGGGTACCGGTCGGCAGCCAGCCGGTGAGATGGTCGCGCACCATGTCGGCCTCGAGGTGGCACAACCCGTCGGTGACCACCTGACGCACCGGAGCTCCGGAGCGGGCCAGCCGCTTGGCGTCGTTCTCGGTGGCCAGGTCGCCCGTGAGGGCGGCCACCGCGATGCCCCGCTCGACGCAGCGGGTGAGCAGCAGTTCGAGCAGCGCGGTCTTGCCGCTGCCGGGGCTGGAGAGCAGATTCACCGCCACCGTTCCGGCGGCGCGCAGGTCCTCGCGCAGCGCCGAGGCCAGGTGGTCGTTCTTGGCCAGGACGGCGGTCCGCAGCTCGACCAGGCTCATGCCGCACCGGCCGCGGTGTGCGTGATCTGGCCGGCGTCGTCCGCGGTGGAGGGATCCTCGACCTCGACGCTGGTGAGCTCCAGTTGCTGCCCGCCGACGACGTCCACCTCACGGCCGCCGCAACCGGGGCAGCGCACCGGGAGCGGCTCGGGCAGGTCGGCGACGGCGGCGCACTCCCGACAGGACGTGCGCACCGGGGCGCGAGTCACCTCGAGCCGGGCGCCGGCCAGCGGCAGTGCCGGCCGAGGCGACGTCCCAGGCGAACTCGAGCGCCGCCGGCACCACTCCGGAGAGCACTCCGATCTGCAACTGGACGGCGACGACCCTGCGGTCGGGTACCGCGTCGATCACGGTACGCACCACCGAGGCGGCGATGGACAGCTCGTGCACGTGCTGCGCCTCAGAGCGTCTTGCCGATGGACCGGGCCACTTCGATCAGCAGCCCCATGCCCTTGGCCACGTCGGGATCCTTCAGCACGTGCAGGGTGGACCGGATGCCTTTCAGCTGGGTCCCGTTCCGCTCGGCGTTCTGCACGCCTTCCACGGCGGCCCCGGCGAACCGCCCGAGCTGCTCGACCACCTCGCGGCGCAACATGCCCGAGTCGAGCAGGGCGGTGGCCGCATCGGCGATCTCGGGAGCCTCGTTCACCAGCCGCTTGGTGGGCTCGGCCAGGAAGGACGCCGTGCTGCGGACGCCGCCGAGCTCCCGCAGCCCGGAGGCCAGGCTGTCGGTGATCGTGTCGCCGCGCTGCAGCAGGCCGCTGATCGACTCGGCGGCCAGGGCCAGCACGTCGATGTTGTCGAGCAGGGAGTTGAGGGCCGCGGCCACGGCCGGGTCGTCCAGACGTGCCCGGAGAGCCTCCGCCTGGGACGTGCTGAGCAGATCGGTCATGTCAACTCTCCTCGGACGCGACGATGCGTCATGTGCGCCGAGTGGCGGTACCCGGTCCTGCTGCACACGTGCTTCCCGGGAAGATAGCCCCTGACAGGGGCCGTTGTCTCTAACCGACCTTCAACCCTTTCTGACAGGCCCGGGCGATGCTGGTGAAATCGGGCTCCACCTCGGGGATCGAGGCCCAGAACATCGCGTAGCGGCCGTCCGCGGTCTCGACGACGTTGAGCAGGAACAGCTCCTTGGACACCTTCAGCTCGGGATCGTCGAGGGACACCATCGCCTCGATCACCCAGGCGGGGCGGCCGTCGAGGGTGGTGGCCTTGTTGAGGGTCTCCTTGTGCGAGAACTTCTCGACCGTGTACTGGGTCGCCAGCAGGCAGCCGGCGGTGACCTTGGCCGCCTGCTCCACCGAGCTGAACCCCAGGTCCTTGCGCAGTTCCCCCACCATCAGTCCGGCGACCCACTGGCTGTCCCGGAAGTCGGCCACCGTCACGCTCTGCACGGCGCCGGAGGCCACCATCGGCGTGGCGAACTCCTTGGTGATCGGCGCCGGCCACGGATCGGGCGGCGTCGGGTAGCTCAGCCCGCCGGCGCTGACCCAGGCGGGGTCGGTCTGGGCGGCCTCGGTCTGCAGATCCAATGCCTTGCAGGAGACGCCGTCCACCGACGGGGCCGGGATCGCCGGGGCGGCCGGTGCACTGGCAGCCGGAGCACTGGCCGTCGGCGACGGAGCCGCCGTCGAGGCCGAGGGCCGGCCGAAGACGTAAGCGACCCCCAGGACCAGCGCCAGCACCCCGACCACACCGCCGATGATCGGTCCCTTGCGGCGCGGCGGGGTCACGCCGGGGTAGCCCGGGACCCCGGGCACGGGAGCGCCCGGCGCGCCGGTGCTTGCGCCCAGGTAGGCCGGCGCAGCCGCGGTGGCCTGTTCCGGGGTCGTCGCCTGCGCCGACGGCACGCCGTACTGCCCGGTCGGGGCCAACGTCGTGTGCGCCGTCCAGGACTGACCGTCCCAGTACCGCAACTGTCCGTACCCGCCCTGGGGATCGGGGTACCACCCCGGAGTAGCGCTCACCGCATCAGTCTACGAACCTCCGTCATCCTCGAGGTATCAACCGGCCGCGGACAGGCTCATCACGGGTACAGGCTGGTACGGCCGCCTCACCGGCGGCCATCCACGGCAGGGGGCTCGACAGATGACCACGACGACCGGAGGGGAACAGGGCGCGCAGGCGCAGTTCTTCGCCAAAGCCCTGTACATGGTCGACGTGCGCGGCTGGCCCGACCACCTGATCCACCCGCAGGAGCCGTTCGAAGACCCCAAGGCGGCTCCTGCGGGTGCCCAGCTCACCGTCGGGCCGATCGACCCGGCCGGCGCCGTGCCGCTTCCGGCGCCGGCCGCGGTGGCTCTCCAGACCTCCACGTTCACCCTGCGCAACAGCGGCAACCGGACGCTGGCCGCGCCCAAGCGGTCCTGGAAGGTCGAGCTCGACCAGGGCCCGGGCCCGGACGGTGAGATCGCCGGGATGACCTGCCTGAACCTGAAGTCGATGTGGAACGACCCCTCCCAGCTGCGCGAGTCTCTGGCCTGGCAGCTCTTCGCGGCGGCCGGCGTGCCGTCGTCCGGTCACAGCTACGCCCGGCTCGGCATCAACGGCCGCTACCTGGGGCTGTACTCGGTGATCGAGCAGGTCGACAGGGCGTTCCTCGCGCGGCACTTCCCGGGCAGGCCCCGTGGCAACCTGTACAAGGTCGGCTGCGGGCGGCTGGGGTGCGGAACGCTCGAGTACCGGGTGGCACCGGACGGCGACGACAGCGGCCGGCAGTACAGGAACCCGCCGGAGGCCGGCCCCGGCTCGGGGCTGGAGACCGATGCCACCTACCGGTTGCGCTCCTACTCCAAGGCCCCGGACGCCGAGAGCTTCGACGACCTGGCGGCGCTGGTGCGGGCGATCAACGGGATCGGCCTGTCCGGGGGCTCCGAGCGGTTCGACACCGTGGCGTTCGCCGACCGGATCCGCTCGATCTTCGCGGTGGAGCCGTTCCTGCGCTGGGCGGCGGTGAACGTGCTGATCGGGGGCTGGGACAACTACTTCGCCACTCCGGGCAACTACTACCTGTACAACTCCACCCGCACCCCCGGCTCGCGGGACGTGGTGGGTGAGCCCTTCTTCACCCTCATCCCGTGGGACTACGACAACTCCTTCGGCATGGACTACTTCGGCGCCCGCTGGCAGGACACCGACCTGCTGGACTGGCCGGCCAACACCGAGGCCTATTGGCGGTTCAACTCCGGCCAGTCGAAGCGCACCCGGCTTCCGCTGCTGCAGAACCTGTTGCAGAACACCGAGTTCCGCACCTACTACCTCGAGCAGGTGACAGGTCTGCTCGACACGGTGTTCCAGCCGAGTGCCGTCGACGCCGCCCTGGCCGGCCTCTGGCCGCGCGTCGCGACGTCCGCCTACCTGGAGTCGGACACCCCGCACGGCGCACCGTTCACCCACCGGCAGTACACCAACGACGAGGTGTACCGGAACGCCTTCCTGCAGTGGGAGATTCGCCGCGGCGACACCTTCGCCCACGGGATCAGGCACTATGTGCGGATGCGCTACGACCGGGCCCGGGACCAGCTGAAGGACCTCTGACCGCATGGCACCTGCACGACGCACCCGGCACGACGCGGCGGCAGATCCCGGCGCCGCCGGCACGCTGATCCTGCTCCGCGAGGCCCGCTTGGCGGAGCTGCTCGGGCCGCTGCTGCTCGACCGGCTGGGCACCCGCCGGCTGGAGGCCAGCGGGGTGGTGGCGTGCGACGAGGGACTCTGGGTGGTCTTCGACAACGTTCCCCACCTGGTGCGGATCGATCCGCGACTCCTCGTCCCCGACCCCGGTGCGACCCTCGTCCGGCATCCGGACGAGGTGGCCGGCTTCGAGGATGTGGCGCACGACCCCGAGACCGGTCGGTTGTTCGCGGTGATCGAGGCCGAACTGCGCCACCCCGACGAGACCTGGACGGCCCGGGTGTGGGAGTTCGACGCGCAGTTGCAGCCCCTGCGCAGCCGCTGGCTTGACCGGCCACTGCCCAGCGGCAACAAGGGCATCGAGGGCCTGGGGTATCTCCGCCGCGGCGGGGCGGAGTACCTGCTGGCCCTGTCCGAGGGGAACTTCGACGCCGCCGGGGGCGCGGGCCGCCAGGGCGGGGGCGGGCGGGTGCACGTCTTCGCCGAACGCGACGGTCAGAGCTGGGCCGAGGTCGCCACCGTGGCGCTGCCGGCGACCCTGGACGCCGGCGACTACAGCGCCCTCAGCGTGCGCGGGGACCAGCTCGCCGTGCTGTCCCAGGTCTCGGCGCTGCTGTGGGTGGGGCGGCTGCATCCCAGCTCTTGGGACATCATGGACGGCGGCAGGACCTACCGGTTGCCCCTGGACCCCCAGGGCCGCACCGTCTACGGCACCGCCGAGGGGGTCACGTGGCTGGACGAGAACACGGTGGCGATCGTCTCGGACCGGGCCCGGCGCGACCAGCCGGACTGGATGCGGGCGAAGCAGGAGTCGGTGCACGTGTTCCGGCTTCCGTAGTGCCTCCTGGGGCGGCGCCGCCGCTGCGAGGTCTGTTCGGCAAACGGGTGCCCGGGGACGACGCGCTGCTGGAGCTGTGCCGGCTGCGGTTCGCACAGAGCGGACTCGCGGCCGAGCTCTACGCCGGTTCACCCGCCGAGCTCGACCACGTGCTGGCCTTCGTGCCGCCGACGCCGACGTCGACGCCGCCGATGGTGCACCTGTCGCGGCGCATCGATCTGCTCGAACCGGCTGGGCAGCACGCCGTCCGCGAGCTCGTGCGGCATGCCGGCGACCGGGTGGCGGGCTTCGTCGTGCACGACCGCCGGCACTTCCCCGGGCAGCTGGACTCCGTGGCCCGGGTCGCCGAGGAGCTCTCCGCCGACCTGGTGTCAGCCGGCGGCGGGTGGTTGTTCGTGGAGTACGCCGCCGGCCTGCGGCTCGAGGAGTTCGTCGAGCTCTCCCGGCTGCTGGAGGGCAGTGAGCGGGTCGGCGTCTGCATCGACACCGGGCACGTCGGCATCCGTGCCGCGCGCTGGGCCTTCGCCGCGCGCCGTCCAGAGGTGCCGGTCGACCTCGCGGCCCTGACCGCGGCCGATCCGCGCCTGCCGGCCCTGGTGGACGACGTCCACGCCGCCGCGGCCGCTGCGCTGCCCGCCGTCCTCGACCTGATCGAGGCG
Source organism: uncultured Actinomycetota bacterium (assembly GCA_963710915.1). Taxonomy (GTDB): domain Bacteria; phylum Actinomycetota; class Actinomycetes; order Actinomycetales; family Kineosporiaceae; genus JADJPO01. Next base: position 314,626 of record CAVQCD010000008.1, read on the forward strand.
GTTGCGGCAGCGGGTCGTCGGGTTCATCTGCACCTGCACGACGGTCACCCGCTGGTGGACGGGCTGGCCGATCATTTCGGCTTCCTCGGCCGCCAGCCGGTGCCGTTCGACGTCGCCGGACGCCGGTCGCTGCCGAACCTGTACGGGCCGGCCGGGCTGCAGGCGATCCTGGCTGCGGCGGCCAGGATCGGGGAGCGGGCCTCGCTCACGCTGGAGATTCATCAGGGCTTCGGCCGGCTCGGGCTGGACGACGAGGCGGCGGCGATGTTCGGCCACTGGCGTGACCTGACCACCGCCGAGCAGACCAACGCCCACCTGGCCCTGCTCGCCGAGAACGCCGACCTGGCCCGCGCCCTCACCGCCGCGGCTGCGGGCTGACTGCGGGCTCCGGCTCCGGCTCCGGCTCCGGCGTCACCGGCACGGTCATCCGGGGCAGCAACGGGTGCACCAGCGGCCCGATGCCCAGCGCGTAGAGGATGGTGCCGGGGCCGAAGTTGCCGCCGAGCAGCCAGCCGGCCGCCACCACGACGATCTCGATCGCCATCCGGACCCAGCGCACCGGCCACCCGGTGCGCCCGCAGACACCGGTCATCAGCCCGTCCCGCGGGCCAGGACCGAGCCGGGCCCCGATGTAGGCGCCCGAGGCGACCGCGTTCAGGCCCAGCGCGAACACGACATACCCGATCCGGACGGCGAGGGCGTCGGGCTGGGGAAGCAGCGGCAGCGCGGCGTCCACCACCAGGCCGATCACGATCGCGTTGCTGATCGTGCCGATGCCCGGCATCTGGCGCAGCGGGATCCAGGCCAGCAGGACGGCCACCCCGACCACGATGGTGATCTGCCCGATCGTGGTCTCGATCCCGGCGCGCGCCAGCGTGCGCACGATGCCCTGGTGCAGAACGTCCCAGGGCATCACGCCGAGCCGGGCCTGCACGAAGAAGGCCATCGAGATGCCGAAGAGCACCAGGCCCACGTAGAGCTGGACCAGACGGCGCACGGGACGATCGAACCGAGGGGCAGACATGGTCGCCATCATCCACGCTCAGTGGCCTTGTCTTCCATATCCAATCTAGGGATAGTGGCCTGATGGTCCGTGACCACTTGCCGGCCGGGCGGATCGGGGCCGGCCACCTGGAGACGCTGCTCGACGGGTGGCGCCGCGATCGCCCCGAGGCCCCCGGCTACCTGGCCCTGGCCGGTCGGCTGCGCACCCTGGTACTGGACGGACGGCTGCCGGTGCGTACGGTCCTCCCGTCCGAACGCGCCCTGGCCACCCTGACCGGCGCCAGCCGGACCCTCACCACGGCCGCCTACCGGCACCTGCGCGAGGAGGGCTTCGCCGAGGGCAGGCAGGGCTCGGGCACCTGGACCACGCTGCCGCGGCACGGCGACGACCAGGTCTGGCCGGCCACCGCGACGTCCGTGGGCACCGGTGATCTGTCGACTGCAGCACCCGAGGCTCCCCCTGAGCTGCACCACGCGCTGCTCGCCGCGGTCGAGGAACTGCCGCGCCTGCTGCCCGGCCACGGCTACACCTCTGCCGGGCTGCCGGAGTTGCGCGCCGCGATCGCCGAGCGCTACACCCGGCGCGGTCTGCCGACCCGGCCCGAGGAGGTCGTGGTCACCTCCGGCGCCGGTCAGGGCATCCGGCTCACCCTGGCGACGCTGACCCGCCCCGGCGCACGCGTGATCAGCGAGGACCCGACCTGGCCGCTCGCCCTGGACGCCGCGCGCGCCACCCGCGCCCGGCCGATCGCGCTGCCCGTGGAGGACGGGTGGCACCCCGACGCGGTCACGGCGTTGGTCCGTCGGACCGGCGCCACGCTGGCCTACCTGATGCCCGACGGTCAGAACCCGACCGGGCGGCTGCTCGACGGCCCGGACAGGGTGCACCTGGCCACCGCGCTGGCCGACTCCGGCTGCATCACCGTGGTGGACGAGACCCACGCCGAGCTCGATCTGCGCGCGCACCTGGACGAGCCTGGGGCGCTCACCCCGCCGCCGTTCGGCGCCGGCGGGCGGCCCGGCACAGTGGTGCACATCGGTTCGGCCAGCAAGGTGTTCTGGGGTGGCCTGCGCGTGGGCTGGGTGCGCGCAGAGCGGTCCGTGATCGATCGGCTGACCACGGCCCGGATCGCCGAGGACCTGGGCGGCCCGCCCCTGGAGCAGCTGGTCACCACCCACCTGCTGGCGGGCATCGAGCCGCTCCTGCACCGGCGGCGGGCCGAGATGGCGGCCCGTTGCCGCGCACTGCAGGCGGCCCTGGCCCGGGAGCTGCCCGACTGGGCGGCGCCGACTCCCCAGGGTGGGCTCTTCCTGTGGTGCCGCCTGCCCGGCCCGATCAGCACCGCCGTCGCGCAGGCGGCGCGCTCCGCCGGGCTGACTCTGGCTCCCGGGCCGCGGTTCGGGGTGAGCGGCGGCTGGGCCAGCCGGCTCAGGCTCACCTTCAGTGCCCCCGAGCCCATGCTGGACGCTGCCGTGCACGCACTCGCCCGCGCCGTCCGCCCGGTGCTCGAGGGCGCACCGGACATGATCGACGCGCCGGCTCCCCCACCCGTCTGACACCATCGGTCGAAGGCGAGCGACGGGAGGATCCATGCCGTTCGGATTCAGGTTCGGGGCGAAGGCGGCGATGGTGACCGCCGAGGAGGCCCTGCCGGGGCGGGCGGAGCGGCCGTTCGCCGTGCCGCGGCTGCACGCCGTCCTCGGCACACCACTCGAGGGGCCGTGGCCGGAGGGCACCCAGGTGGTCCACCTCGGCCTGGGGTGTTTCTGGGGTGCCGAGAAGGAGTACTGGCAGCTGCCGGGTGTGGTCACGACGGCGGCCGGCTACATGGGCGGGTTCACCCCGCACCCCAGCTACGAGGAGACCTGCACCGGGCGGACCGGCCACACCGAGACCGTGCTGGTGGCCTACGACCCCGAACAGGTGACCACCCGAGCCCTGCTGCAGCTGTTCTGGGAGTCGCACGACCCGACGCAGCTCAACCGGCAGGGCAACGACGTCGGCACCCAGTACCGGTCCGCGTTCTACTGGACGACGCAGGACCAGGCCGCGGTCTACGCCGCCACCCGGGCGGACTTCGCCGCCACGCTGGCGTCGGCCGGCTACGGCGAGATCACCACCGACGCGCGCTCGTCGGCCGAGGCGGGCCCGTTCTACTACGCGGAGGCCTATCACCAGCAGTACCTGCACAAGAACCCCGCCGGCTACTGCCCCATCCACTCCACCGGCCTCAGCTGCGGCTGACCACCCCGCCCCACCGCCGCGCCGCCGCGCCGCCGCCGCGCCGCCGCATCGCCGCCGCATCGCTACCGTTCCATGATCAGAGTCGAGTATCCGTGATCATTGTGCGGTGATGATCACGGATACTCGACTCTCGAGGCGTGCGAGCATGCGGCGAGTCTCATCTGGTGAGTGGGGTGGTGTGGGTGCGCCGCAGTACGTGGTCACCGTCGACCGCGAACGCATGATCGACCTCCACCTGGGCCGAGCGACCCTCGATCACGATCGTCATCAGACCGTTGTCGAACCAGGTCCCCTGCTCGACCTTCCAGCGGATCGGGACGTCGACGACCCCTGCCCGACGGGCGAACCAGTGCGCCACGGCACCGAGCGGGCGACTGGACAGCGCCCGCACCACCACCCGGAGGGTGCGGCCCAGGGGGTTGCGGAAGGGAGACATCGTCAGCTGGAAGATCGCCGTGCGGCCGGCCCGGACGCCGTCCAGCGCCGCTGAGGCGATCGAGGAACTGTGCACGTCGCCGGAGAGCAGCAGCACGCTCGCGGGCGGGTGCTCGCGCCGACCGAGGTCGGCCAGCACCCCGCACAACCGGTGCAGACTCGCTCGGAACGAGGCCCAGTGCTCCAGGTCCAGGGCCTGCCGCAGGCGCTCGGCGATCCTCGCGGCGCGAGGACCCCAGGCACCGGCGGCGACCGCCTCGTCCCACCCCTCGAGGTGGTGGATGCCCGGCGCCAGCAGGACCGGCAACGTGGAGCCGATGAGCAGGTGATCCACCGGGTTCGCCTGGGCCACCTGGTCGAGGAACCAGGCCCACTCCACGTCGTCCACGATGGCACGCCGGCCTGGGTCCAACGCTCGCGAGCAGCGGGTGTCGAGCAGGATCAGCCGGACGGCGCCACCCTCGGTCGCGAGATCGCGCACAACGCTCCAGCGTGCGCTGGCGGGGTCGGCGTCGGCCCGCCACGCGTACTCGTCGAGCAACCCGTCCCGGGTGACGTCGTCCGGCTCGGTCCGCACCATGGCGTACAGAGGGTCGGCGGCCAGCGCGTCCGGGGAGAGGTTGCCCAAGTGCTGGTAGACCCAGTAGGAGGCGAAGGCGCCGACCACCCGGTCGCGCCACCACGGCTGGGCGGTGATCCACTGCCGCCAGGTCAGCGAGGTGTTCCAGTCGTCGCGCAGATCGTGGTCGTCGAGCAGCATCAGCGTCGGCACGCTGGAGAGCAGCCAGCGCACCTGCGGCTCTGACCACGTCTCGTGGTACAGCCAGGTGTACTCCTCGAAGGTGCCGATCTCCTCGGCCACCTCAGGATCCTCGTGACGCCCGGAGAGCCTGCGCCGCAACGCATCCGACGGCTCATCGGCGTACACCTGATCACCGGCGAGGAAGAGGGTGTCCGGCCACTGCGCGTGCGGCGCCTCGGCCGTGCGGCGGGCCAGGCCGACCAGGGCATCGGCCCCGTACCGGGCCGTGTTGGCCGCGTCGAGCGGGGCCGCCCTCCGGCAGCTGCCGAACGTCAGCCGAGTGGCCCGCCCGGGAGACGTCGTCCGCACCACGCTCGGCGGCATCGCCGGGTCGTCCTCCGGCCAGGCCCGCACGCCGTCCAGGTGCACCTGATAGGGGTAGACCTGGCCTGGCTGCAGGCCCTCGACCACGACCAGTGCGTAGTGATGACCGTGCACCGACCAGGTGTTCTCGGCCTGCCCGAGGATCTCCACCCGGCAGGCCCGGTCGGTCTCCACCCACAGGGTGGCGCGCCGGGAGTCGACGTAGCGCAGCAGGGGGCCGAGCAGCAGCCGGGGCGAGCTCATGGCCGTCGAGCGTAGGACCTCGACGAGGCCTGTGGCCTCAGGTGGAGGGCATCAGTGGATCAACCAGGAGCCAGTCGTGCGCCGGCACGCTCCGGTCGTCCACGGCGACCGGCTCGTCGCTGATGTTGAGCGCCAGCGAGAGTCGCCGGTCACCACTGGTCAGATCGATCACGATGTGCTCGTTGGCGAGTTCGCGGACGTCGAGCACGGCGTCGACCAGCCAGGGGTGGCGGCGGCGGACGGCGATCAGTCGCTGGTAGAGCTCGAAGGTCGGCGCACCGTAGGGCAGCAGGTCCTCCGGCGTCGCCGGGAACGGCGGGCGGACGGCGTGGTCGCCGTAGGGCTGCTGCAGCTTCTCCGCGGTGAAGGCCTGCTCGTCGCCGGCGTAGATCGAGGGGATGCCGGGCAGCAGCATCAGCAGCGCGACGGCCAGAGGCAGGTGCCGGGGGTCGTCGAGCTGGGTGGCGACCCGGGTGACGTCGTGGTTGCCGACGAACGTCTGCGGCCGGTAGGCCGCGCAGAACTCCCGGTGCCGGCGCAGGGTCCAGTCGAGCTCGAAGAAGTTCGCGGTGTTCAGCGAGCTCCAGACCGCATGCCACAGCTCGTACTGGGTCACCGAGTCCACCCCGGAGGTGGCGACGAACTCCGGGTAGTCACCGTGGATCACCTCAGCCAGGATCCAGCAGTCACCGAACGCCGCTCTCACCCGGTCGACGATCGGTCGCCAGGCCGCCGCTCCCGGGGAGTAGGCGGCGTCCAGGCGCCAGCCGTCGATCCCCCGGCCGAGCCAGTGCGTCATCACCGAGACCACGTAGTCGGCCACCGGCGGGTGGGTCAGGTCGAGCTCGACCAGATCGAAGTTGCCCTCGAACACCCGCGGATGCTCGCCCTCCCAGCGCAGCCACCGTCCGTCGTCCGTGCCCGGCCCGGCGGCGACCGCGCGCCGCACGATCTCGTGGTCGGCGCTCAGGTGGTTGAACACCCCGTCGAACAGCACCCGGATGCCGCGTCCGCGAGCCGCGTCGATCAGCGCGTCGATGTCGGCGTCGTCGCCGAGCCGGGGATCGATGCGGAAGTGGTCGAGGGTGTCGTAGCCGTGCGAGACCGAGGAGAACACCGGAGCGAGCAGCAGTCCGTTGCAGCCCAGGCCGATCAGGTAGTCGAACCAGGCGGTCAGGTGGCCCAGCCGGTGCCGGACCACACCGACCCGGCCGTCCTCGGCGCCGACGAACCGTAAGGGGAACACGTGCCACCAGATCGCGGTCGCCGGCCAGTCCATGCGGAGCAGGCTACTCAGCCGTCGACTGATGCGGTGATACAGTGATGTCATGCGCACCACACTGCAGATCGATGACGACGTTCTCGAGGACGCTCGCCGCATGGCCAGTGCCCAAGGACGTACTGTCGGCGCGGTGATATCCGAGCTGGCCCGGCGCGCTCTGCAACCGGTCAGCATCCGCGACGAGGGCGGCATCCCGGTCTTCGATGTCCCCCCCGATGCGCCGTCGATCACTGCCGACGACGTAGCCCGAGCCATGGACGACGACTGATGACCGGCGCACCGCAGCGCCGGGTGGCCCTGCTCGACGTGAATGTGCTCGTCGCCCTGGCCTGGCCGAACCACTCCCATCATCAGGCCGCCAGAACGTGGTTCACCGATCATCGCCACAGCGGTTGGGCGACCACTCCGATCACGGAAGCAGGCTTCGTGCGCGTCTCCAGCAACAAGGCAGCCATCCCGACAGCGACCACACCGTCGGTGGCCCTGGCACTCCTGACCAGACTGACCTCCGTCGGGGATCACGCGTTCTGGCCGGACGACGTGCGAGGCGTCACCGGCGAAGCGAGCGATGCCGCGCGCCTCAGCTCCTACCGCGACGTCACGGATGCGCACCTCGTGGCCGTGGCCTCGCGACACGGCGGCAGCCTGGTGACGTTCGACTCTCGCATCGAGCGCCTCGTGCCGACCACCGACGCTCGTCTGCTCGAGGTGCTGTCGGCATGAGCACGGTGAGCGACGCGGTCGGCAACCTGGAGAACGACACCGCCGCAGTGACCACGATGCGGCTGCTGCTGGACGTGCAGACCTCGGGAGAGGCCGCGGAGGCCCTGTTGCAGCGTGGAGACCCGTTGGGTGTGGTGTTCCTGCTCAGCGGGCTGGAGAACGCCGGCGCCGACGCCCGCGAGGAGATCGAGTCCGCCGCGTTGACCTATGTCGCCGATCGCGCCGGCCGCGAGACCCTCACCCACCATCTGAAGATGGCGCAGCTCGCCTCCGACCCGCGGACGGCCCGGGTCGCCGGGCGCCTCTCCGCCGTGATCACCCCGTCGGCCGAGACCGACTGACTAGTCGCAGCACGACGGCGCACAGCTCCTGCGGCGGCCGCTCCGCCGCCACCAGCAGGCGCGGGCCGTCCCGGACCTCGTCCCACGGCACGTACTCCCCCTGGGAGACGGCCTGCCAGCTCGGCACCTCCAGGCCGACGACGTCGCTGACCCGCCCCTCGACCCGCCGACGGTGCTCGCGCACATCAGCCAACTGCAGCTCGACCACGACCAGCCGCGCGTCCCGCTCGGCGGCCAGCCCCACCCACCACGCCCGGGCCTGCGGCACGGGGTTCACGGCGTCGATCAGCACGGACACCCCGGTCTGAAGACAGCAGGCGGCCACCTCGGACATCACGGCGTAGCCCACGACGCCCACCGGATGCTCGGCCACGCCGCTGCGCACGATGGCGGCCTCGATGGCGTCCACCCGCAGGTGGGCGGCGCCGAGCGCGGTCGCCAGCAGGCGCGCCAGCGTGGTCTTGCCGGTGCCCGGCGGCCCCGCCAGCACCAGGAGGAGGGGTCTGCTGCGGGACGCCGACTCAGGGCTCCTACCGGACACGGTGACAGTCTCCCGCTGGTCAGGCCCTGTCGGAGGGGTCGCCTACGGTGGACAGATGACCGACCACCTCGAGGACGACGCCCGCACCGCCCTGCGCGCGCTGGTCGGCGCCGGCCCCACCGCCGCAGGGGTGGATTTCCGTGACGGCCAGCTCGAGGCGATCGAGGCCCTGGTCGGCGACCGCCGGCGCGTGCTCGTCGTGCAGCGCACCGGCTGGGGCAAGTCGGCGGTCTACTTCGTCGCGACCGCGCTGCTGCGCGCGCCGGGCGCCGGGCCGACCGTGCTCGTCTCGCCCGCTGCTGGCGCTGATGCGCGACCAGATCGCCGCGGCCGAGCGCGCCGGCGTCCGGGCCGTGGCGATCAACTCGGCCAACGCCGCACGAGTGGGGCCGAGGTGCGCGGCGCGCTCGCCGCCGACGAGGTCGACGTGCTGCTGGTCAGCCCGGAGCGCCTGAACAACCCGCGCTTCCGCGACGAGCAGCTGCCCGACCTCGCGCCGACGCTGCGGGCTGCTGGTGGTCGACGAGGCGCACTGCATCAGCGACTGGGGCCACGACTTCCGCCCCGACTACCGGCGCATCCGCGACCTGCTCGCCGCGCTGCCCGCCGGCACGCCGGTGCTCGCCACCACCGCGACCGCGAACGCCCGGGTGGTCGACCGACGTCGTCGAGCAGCTCGGGCGCCGGCGGCCGCGACGGTGCTCACGATGCGCGGCGCGCTCGCCCGCGCCTCGCTGCGGCTCGGCGTGCTGCCGCTGCGCCGACGCCCGCGCAGCGGCTCGGCCTGGCTGCGTCGCCCACCTCGGCGACCTGCCCGGGCAGCGGCATCATCTACACGCTCACCGTGTCGCGGCGCCGAGGACGTCGCCGCCGCCCTGCGCGAGGCCGGGCACGACGTCGCGCGCCTACACCGGGCGCACCGACGCCGCCGAGCGCGCGAGCGCTGGAGCAGCCGCTGCAGCGCAACGAGGTCAAGGCGCTCGTCGCGACCAGCGCGCTCGGCATGGGCTTCGACAAGCCCGACCTCGGCTTCGTCGTGCACCTCGGCGCGCCGTCGCTCGCCCGTCGCCTACTACCAGCAGGTCGGCCGCGCCGGCCGCGCCACCGAGCAGCGCCGACGTGCTGCTGCTGCCCGGGCCGCGAGGACCGCGACATCTGGCACTACTTCGCCACCGCCTCGATGCCCACGCCAGGAGCAGGCCGACGCGGTGATCGGCGCGCTGGCCCGAGCGACCGGCCCTGTCGACGCCCGCGCTGGAGGCCGCTCGTCGACATCCGGCGCACCCGGCTCGAGCTGCTGCTCAAGGTGCTCGACGTCGACGGCGCCGTGCGCCGGGTCTCGCGGCGGCTGGGTCGCCACCGGGCGAGCCCTGGAGCTACGACGCCGAGCGCTACGAGCGGATCGCCGCGGCCCGCGCAGCGCGAGCAGCAGCTGATGCTCGACTACGAGGCGACCGACGCGTGCCGCATGGCAGTTCCTCCAGCGCGCGCTCGACGACGACACCGCCGGCGACCTGCGGGCGCTGCGACAGCTGCGCCGGCGTCTGGTTCACCGCCGAGATCCCGACTCGCTGCCGTCGATTCGCCGCGGGCCGGCTCGCTCGGGTCGGGGTCGAGCTCGAGCCGCGGGGCCAGTGGCCGACCGGCATGGACCGGCTCGGCGTCCCGGTCAAGGGCAAGATCCCGGCCGGCGAGCCGCCTGCAGCCGGGCCGGGCGCTGGCCCGGCTGACCGATCTGGGCTGGGGCCAGCGGCTGCGCGCGGTGCTCGACGGCCCGGACGGCGCAGCGCCCGACTGGCTGGCCCGCGCCTACGGTCGAGGTGCTGCGCGAGCTGGCGGTGGGAACGTCGTCCGGTGGCGGTGGTGTCGCTACCCTCCCGGCGACACCCGCAGCTGGTCGCGTCGGTGGCCGAGGGGCTGGCCACCGTCGGCCGGCTGCCGCTCCTGGGCGCGCTGACCCTCGCCGGTGGAGGACCGACCGGCGAGCCAGGAGGGAACAGTGCGTTCCGGCTGGCCGGGGTGTGGGGGCGTCTGGTGGTCGGTGCCGCGCTGGCGGACGCCGTCCGCGAGCTCGACGGGCCGGTCCTGCTGGTGGACGATCTGGCCTCGTCCCGGTGGACCCTCACCGTGGCGGCGAGCGCCCTGTGCGAGGCCGGGGCCGACGAGGTGCTGCCGTTCGTCCTCGCACTCGACGGGCTGAGCACGGCCCACAAGGCCGGGGAGGCGTCACCGCTCAGTGGGTGGACATGGGGTAGTCGTAGGCAGGGTCGTTGTTCAGCACCAGGTCGATCATCGACGGCTGGGGAGGCCGCTTGATCGAGCCGTCCCGACCGATCCCGGCCCGGTACTCCTCCTGCAGCGCCCGGAAACGCTTGTAGCTAGGCTCGTACACCGAGTCGAAGTTCGCCAGCTTGTCGGCCTGGACGGCAGGATCGGGGTTGTTCTTCGCGGTCCGGCCGATGTAGCCGTTGCGGATGTTCTCGTCCGAGTTGGCGACCTCGAACCGTAGGTCGTCCAGTCGACCCTTCGGCGAGCCGTAGAGGTCGTACTTGGCGTCGAAGATGACGATCGAGTCCGGCGAGATGGTCAGCTCCTTGCGGACGAAGGCACCCTGAACGCGGTCCCAGGCCTTCTCGATCACCACCGTGGTCTCCTGCCCGGAGTCGAGGGCCCGGCGCACGTCGTTCAGGGTGCGGTTCACCTCGGCGTGGTTCCAGACGCTGTCGGCGCTGCCCGCCCACTCCGCCGGCTGACCGGTCCACGACGACGACCCGAGCTGAGGGTCCTTGGCCCGCTGGGCGGCCACCTCCAGCTTGCGCACCGCCTCGGGGTGCTGGAACCAGTCCTGTTCCAGATGGACCACCCGACCCGGGAAGGAGTCCACCAGATGCTCGGTCAGGTAGCCCTTGCCCGCGCCCGACTGGCCGGTCAGCCACACCATCCCGTTCCCCTGCCCGAGCTGCTGCTCGATGATGTCGGCCACCAGCTGTGTGCCGTGGCGGAACAGCGAGACCATCGGGGGATTGCCGGGCTGGATCCGCACATCGGCCGGATCCGGCACCCAGCGGGGCCGGAGTTCAGCCACCGCGGTGCGGGCCCGGGTCAGCAGAGGCATCCCGAGGCCCGAGCCTGCCAGCAGCTGCCCTGCCCACCCGGCAGCCGACTCCTCGAAGGCCGAGGCCATCCCCAAGGTGCGCAGCACCTGCCGTGGGCTGTCCAGGTCGGCCAGAGCCGACACCAGCCGTTCCGCACCGGCCGACGTGTCGTTCCACCACGAGTCGAACGGCATCCGCCAGGGCCCGTAGGTCAGGCCCAGATCCACCAGTGCCGACACCACCGTGGACACGTTGCGACCGAAGGCGTTCAGGTGCCAGCCCGGGTCCTCCAGCAGTCCTGGGTTCCTCGGGAACCAGGCCGCCAGGTCGCGCAGGTGCGCCGCCAGCTCGGTCGCGGCCCGATCCACCGCCGCCCGCGCGGCCGCCTCCCGCTGCCGCGCCACCTCCACCCAGTTCGCCGCCGCCGCCATGTAGGCCGGCGTCCTGGGCACCCGGTCGGCCCGGTCGCGCAGCTGCTCGGCGAACATCAGCTCGCCCGTCGCCCACCGCTGCATCACCGCGAACCCCGCCACCGCCTGTGCCGTCGTGGTGGTCAGCTGCGCCACCCGGTCCAGGTAGAGCGCGGACTTGCCCGCCCGCTCCCGGAACGCCTCAGCAGCCGCTCCGGACCAGCCCTCCCGGGACACCTCGGCGGCGGCCTCGGTCCGCTCGGCCACCCTCGACATCCCGGGCGAGCCGAGCTCGTGCAGCAACCGTGCGAACTCCTCGACCGCCGCCGCGGTACCCAGTCCGTAGGTCCCGATCTCGAACAGAGCCACTAGTCGACCCGCTCCAGAGACGCCTGAACCGTCGAGAGGTCCTGGGCTGCCGCCTGGTCCACCGCCTGGTAGCTCTGCCCGGCGTCCCGGACCAGGTCGACGAGATCGTCGAGATCGCCGGCCAGCAGCGGCACACCCTGGTGCACGGCGTCGAGCAGCTCCTGGGCCGCGGCCCGCAGGTCAGGTTGGTCACCCCAGGCGCTCGGGGCCACGTCGACCGCCCGGCCCCGATCGCGCAGCCCGTCCAGCAGCCCGGGCTCACCCAGCAGGTCTGCCGTGTGATCGAGCCGGCCGAACAGGGCCTGGACGAACCGGTGGGTACCCTGGGCGAACTCCGACTGGCGCTGGCGACCCGGATGGCCCGCTCACCGTTCTGTCTCACCCATGCGAGCATCTCAGCGGTATCCGCACGAACCCGACAGGGTGCAACTACCTGGAGCGGCCGGGCAGAACTGCCGTGGCGGGGCGAGGTGCGCGAGGACTCCGCCCGCGGAGCCAACCCCGCCGCAGGAGTCGCCCTGGGGGCTCCACCGTCGTACGGTCATGCAGTGACAGCCACTCCCCCGCCGGGTCTGCCGGCCACCCTCGGCGCTCTACGGTCTGCGGGCCACGTGCAGCGCAGCGTGAAGGCCGAGATCCGCGAGAACCTGCTGGCCCAGATGCGGGCCGGGGTACCCCGCTTCCCGGGCGTGGTGGGCTTCGACGAGACGGTGCTGCCCGATCTGGAGCGGGCCCTGCTCGCCGGGCACGACCTGGTGCTGCTCGGTGAGCGCGGCCAGGGCAAGACCCGGCTGATCCGCTCGCTGGTCGGGCTGCTCGACGAGTGGACCCCGGTGATCGCCGGCGCCGAGCTGCACGAGCACCCGTACGACCCGATCACCCCGGGGTCGCGCCGGCGCGCTGCGGAGCTGGGCGAGGAGCTGGGTGTCGCCTGGGTGCATCGTGACGACCGCTATGCCGAGAAGCTGGCCACCCCCGACACCAGCGTCGGCGACCTGATCGGCGACGTCGACCCGATCAAGGTCGCCCAGGGCCGCACCCTGGGCGACCCGGAGACGATCCACTTCGGCCTGGTGCCGCGCATGCACCGCGGCATCTTCGCCGTGAACGAGCTGCCCGACCTCGCCGAGCGGATCCAGGTCGGCCTGCTCAACGTGCTGGAGGAGCGCGACGTCCAGGTGCGCGGCTACGTGCTGCGGCTGCCGCTGGACCTGTTGCTGGTGGCCAGCGCCAACCCCGAGGACTACACCAACCGGGGCAGGATCATCACCCCGCTCAAGGACCGGTTCGGCGCCGAGATCCGCACCCACTACCCGCTCGACGTCGAGCTCGAGGTCGAGCTGGTCCGCCAGGAGGCGGCGCTCGTCGCCGAGGTGCCCGAGTACCTGCTGGAGCTGCTGGCCCGGTTCACCCAGTCGGTCCGGGAGTCGCCGTCGGTCGATGCGCGGTCGGGGGTCTCCGCCCGGTTCGCCATCGCCGGCGCCGAGACGGTGGCCGCCGCCGCCCTGCGCCGGACGGCGCTGCTCGGCGAGGATGCCACGGTGGCCCGGGTCGGGGACACCGAGGCGATCACCGCCACCCTGCGCGGCAAGGTCGAGTTCGAGGCGGACGGCGAGGGCCGCGAGATCGAGATCCTCGACCACCTGCTGCGGCGGGCCACCGCCGAGACCTGGCGCCGGCGTCTGGGCGGGCTGGACCTGTCCGAGCTGCTCGCCGTCGCCACCGCCGAGGCCGGTGTGGTGGCCGGGGACGGGGTCGCCTCGGCGCAGCTGCTGAGCCAGTTCGAGCGGGTTCCCGGGCTCGCCGCGCTGCTCACCCGCCTGGGCCTGCCCGAGGTGCCCACGCCGGCCCACGCCGCGAGCGCGGTCGAGTTCGCCCTCGAAGGGCTCCACCTCACCCGGCGCCTGGCCAAGGACGTGCTGGACGACGGTCGGATCGTCTACGGCGGGTCCGAGGAGGGCTGACCCGTGCCGGCGCCCGGACCGCACCGCCGCTCCCGCGGCCACCGCTACGGGCCGTGGCGCGGCGGCCCTGATCCGCTGGCGCCGCCCTACGACGTCCGCCAGGCGCTGGACGCCGTGGGCGAGCGGGTGCTGGCCGGCGACAGCCTGCGCGAGGCGCTGCGCGACCTGTTGCGCGGCGGGCTGCCTGACGAGACCGGACGCCGCACCCCCGGGTTGGACGATCTGCGCGCCCGGGCCCAGCGGATGCGCCGGGAGGTGGCCCGCCGGGGCCGGCTCGACGGCGCGGTGACGCGCACTCAGGCCCGGCTCGACCAGGCGCTGGCCGCCGAGAACGAGGCGCTGGCGGCGATCTCGCCCGAGGATCCCCGGTCGATGGACGCCCGGTTCGCCCAGGCCCGGCTCGACGCCCTGCCCCGCTCGGCAGCGGCCGCGGTGCGCGAGCTCGCCGACTATCGGTGGACCTCGCCCGAGGCCGAGCAGATCTACCGGCAGATCCTGGACGAGTTGCGCAGCGACGTGCTCGACCAGCAGTTCCGCGGCCTGCGCGACGCCCTGCGGGGCATGTCGCAGGGCCAGGCCGACCAGGCTCTGACCGAGATGCTGCGCGACCTCAACGCCCTGCTCGACAAGCACGCCCGCGGCGAGGACACCGATCAGGCCTTCGCCGAGTTCATGGCCAAGCACGGGGAGCTGTTCGAGGAGGACCCGGAGACCATCGAGGAGTTGATCGACGCCCTGGCCCGCCGCGCGGCAGCCGCCCAGCGACTGATGAACTCCCTCACCCCGGCCCAGCGCGAGGAGCTGTCCTCGTTGATGGGCCAGGCGTTCGGAGACCCGGAGCTGGCCGCGCAGATGGCGGCGATGAGCGATGCCCTGCAGGCGCTGCGGCCCGATCTGAACTGGCAGCGTGGGGAGTCGATGCGGGGGCAGAACCCGCTCGGCTACGGCGATGCGGCCGACGCGCTGGGTGAGCTGGCCGACCTCGACGACCTGATCGATGCGCTCGGCCAGGAGCACCCCGGGGCCACCCTCGACGACATCGACGTCGAGGGCGTCGAGCGGGCACTGGGAAGTGGTGCGGCGCAGGACGTCCGGGCGCTGCAGGAGCTGGAGCGCGAGCTCTCCCGTCAGGGGTGGGTGACCCGCTCACCGGAGGCCGGCGACGCGCTGACCCTGTCTCCGAAGGCGCTGCGCCGGTTGGGCCAGACCGCCCTGCGGAAGGTGTTCGCCCATCTGGGCCGGGGCGGGCGTGGGGAGCACGACCTTCCGGACGCCGGCGGCGCCGGTGAGCCGACCGGCGCCTCCCGCGGCTGGCAGTTCGGCGACGCCCAGCCGCTGGACGTCGTCCGCACGGTGGGCAACGCCGTCCGCCGCGGTGGTGGGGGTGGTGGTGGTCTCACGCTCGAGGTCGAGGACTTCGAGGTGATCGAGACCGAGCGGCGGGCGAGCGCGTCGGTGGCGCTCTGCGTGGACCTGTCCTACTCCATGATCGCCGAGGGCCGGTGGGGCCCGATGAAGCTCACCGCGCTCGCCCTGGCGCACCTGGTGGCGACCCGGTTCCCGCAGGACGCGCTGCAGATCATCGGGTTCGGCCGCTACGCCTCGACGCTCACCGCGGAGCAGCTGGCGGCGATCGAACCCGACTACATCCAGGGCACCAACCTGCACCACGCCCTGCAGCTGGCCGGGCGGCATCTGCGCCGGCACCCGGACGGCGAACCCGTGGTGCTGGTGGTCACCGACGGGGAACCGACAGCGCACCTGGGCGAGGGCGCGCGGGCCGAGTTCTCCTGGCCGCCGACCCGGGAGACGGTCAGGGCGACCGTGGCCGAGGTGGACGCGCTCACCCGGTACGGCGCCGCGATCAACGTGTTCATGCTCGGCGAGGACCCGGGTCTGGCCCGGTTCATGGACGCCGTCGCCCGCCGCAACGGCGGCCGCGTCTTCACCCCCACGCTGGACCGCCTCGGCGGCTACGTCGTCGACGACTACCTCAAAGCCCGCCGCGGCCGCCCCTAACCCCCGCCCCTAACCCCTCCCGCTCTCTCCCCTCCCGGCGCGCGCCACCCCGAGAGTCGAGTAACCGACACCAACCGCGCCTGATAGCAGCGGTTACTCGACTCTCGCGCCACTAGTGATCTCTGTGCTCACCCCAGCACCGAGCGGATGAGCTCCACCAGCGCGAACGGATGGCGCAGGACGTCGTCCGCCGTGATGACGATCACCCGCCACCCGGCCTCCTGCATGAGCCGACGTCGCGCGACATCGCGTTGCCATTGCACTCGGTCGGTGCGGTGATGGTCGCCGTCGTACTCGACCAACACCTTGCGCTCCGGCCAGGCGAAGTCGGGGCATCCGAGCCAGTCGCCGTTGTCGTCGTAGATGTCCTGGTTCAGCACCGGTTCAGGCAATCCTGCACGATGCATGACCAGCCGCGCCCTGGTCTCCATCACCGACTTCGCGTCCGCGCGGACGAGCTCGGACGCCTCGCGCAGGTGACGGATCCCCCGGGCGCCGGCACGTCGCACGAGATCGACCCGCAACTCCTCCAGAGTGCAGAACCGCCGCCGGAGAATCCCGTCACCCATCACCACGAGATCGTCGAGCGACAGTGCGGCCGCGAGGTCCGCCCAGGTCGAGAGCGGATCGCTGACCTGGACTCCTTGCACGAGGTGTGTGTCCGGGTTGCCACGATGACCGACCACTCCGCGACGGACCACGCGCGGGCTTCCGGGAGGGGTGGTGACATGCACCACCGCGCGGACGCCACGGGGCAGCGGCAGACGAAGCATCCGGGCCGCCGTGGTGTGGCTGAACACGGCGCTCGGCGGGAGAACGAGCGCGAGCGCGCGCAGGTGATCGCGCAGCGTCTCGGGGCTGCCCTGCGTTCGGACCCCTCGGGTGGACCTGCGCCAGGTCCCGGCCTCGCAGCCGCCCCTCCCCGACGCCGACCGCAGTGGCGCGTGCCACGGTGAAGATCACGCCCAGTTCTGGTGGCAATGACTCAGGTGATCGGGACATAGCTGCTCACCCTGCCGGGAAACCCCCGGCACCCGTCGAAGTTATCCACAGCCCCCCCAGAGTCGAGTAACCGACCCCAAGAGGGAGACCCTCCACGCGAGAGTCGAGTAACCGACCCCAATCGGGACGGATGAAAGCAGTTACTCGACTCTCGCGAGCGAGCGGGCGAGCGGGAGGGTGCGAGCGGGAGGGGGTGGCGGCACGTAGGGTTTGGGGTATGCCGCTGACTGGTGAGTACGAGCCGAACCCTGTGGACTGGGTGCGTGAGCAGGTCGAGGCCTACCAGGCGTCGGGGGGCACCGAGGCGAACACGTTGCGCGACACCGGGATCCCGATCATCCTGATCACCGCCCGCGGACGGCGCTCCGGCAAGCTGCGCACGTTCGCCCTGATGCGGGTCGAGCACGAGGGCGAGTACGCCCTGATCGCCTCCAAGGGCGGTGCCGCCGAACATCCGGTCTGGTACCACAATCTGGTCGCGGCGCCGGATCAGGTGATGATCCAGGACGGCCCCGAGCCGTTCGACGTCGAGGTCCGCGAGGTGGACGGCGCCGAGCGTGAGGCGTGGTGGGAGCGCTCGGTCGCGGTCTACCCGCCCTACGCCGAGTACCAGGAGCGCACCGACCGGCTGATCCCGGTGCTGGTGGCCCGCCGGGCCTGACCCGCCGCCCGGACCCGTTCAGCAGCGCGACATCTGCTCCAGCGCACGCACGCCGCTGGCGATCCGGTCGGCCGCCAGCGCCGCCTCGTTGATACTGCTCGACACCGACGTCACCGTGGACGACTGCTCGGCGACGGTGGCCGCCAGCGCACTGTTCTCAGACTGCAACTGGTCCATGCTCGCCGAGATCTCGGCCACCCGCGCCACCGCCTCGTCCACCTCGCGCCGCACATCTGCCAGGGTGCGGCCGATCGTGTCGGCGTGCTGGCCGGACTGCTTGGCCAGCCCCTTGACCTCCTCGGCCACCACCGCGAACCCCTTGCCGGCCTCCCCCGCCCGCGCCGACTCGATGGTCGCGTTGAGAGCCAGCAGGTTGGTCTGCTCGGCCAGCCCCTGAATCACCCCGGACGCGGCCATGATCTGCTCGCTGGCTGCGGACAACCGGGTCATCACCCCGCTGGCAGCCTGAGCCAGAGCCGCCACGTGCCCGGTGATGCCGTCGGTGCGCTGCGCGGTCTCGGTCACCTCGGCCAGGGAGCCCGCCATCTCATCGACGGCAGTGGCCAGCGCGGCGGTCTGCTCGCTCACCCCGGTGGCGGCCAGGGTCAGTTCGGCGGACTGCGCCGCCACCTCGCGCTGACGCCGCTCCCGGTCGGCCAGCGTGGCCTCCATCTCGACCGCCTGCGCGTGCTCGGCGTCCTCGCGCTCCTGACGGGTGCGATCCTCGATCCGTGCCGCCGCCTCGTGCGCGCCGACGGCGTCCAGCACGGCGTGGTCCAACCGGGCGCGCAGTCCGTGCATCAGGCAGGCCAGGCCGCCCAGCAGCGGCAGCGCGGCGAGACCGGTCCACAACCCGGTCTGCCAACCCTGGGCGTTCACCATCGCGATGGCGATCACCCCCGAACCGAGGACGGCGACGAGGGCGATGTCGAGCCACTCGGCAGCGACACCGGTCCAGATGAAGAGCAGGGTCGCCGTGATGCAGATGATCATCTCGACGCCGCGGCTCACCAGAGCCAGCGGCACCAGGACCGTGCCGGCCACGTAGGGCATGCTGCGCGGCAGTGCGAGGGGCACCCGTGCCCAGTCGACCCGGCGCACGGCGAGGCCGAAGACCATCGCCGCCAAGCCACCACCGATCCACCAGGCAGTGCCGCGGGTGGACAGCAGCAGGCCTCCGAGCACGAAGGTCAGGCCGGCCGACAGCCACAGCGGGCCCAGCATCGGCCCCGTGATCGTGAAATCACGACCACCATCGCGAGGGCCGGGCGACGCCGTCTTGGTCACGTTTGCTGTTCGGCACTATCGGGGGCGGTCTTAATCGGGTCAGCCCCGGTCGAGCAGCCGATCGAGCGCGGCCAGCGTGCTGAAGGTGTCCACGTGATGCACCGCGCGGATGCCCAGGGCGGCCGCCGCCTCGACGTTCTCCATCCGGTCGTCGACGAAGGCCGCCTCGGTCGGCGCGCACCCGATGGCCTCCAGGGTGAACAGGAACACCTTGGGGTCCGGCTTGGCCATGCCGGC
This sequence comes from uncultured Actinomycetota bacterium, assembly GCA_963710915.1. Classification (GTDB taxonomy): domain Bacteria; phylum Actinomycetota; class Actinomycetes; order Actinomycetales; family Kineosporiaceae; genus JADJPO01. Next base: position 333,611 of record CAVQCD010000008.1, read on the forward strand.
CTCGTGCGAGTACACGATCGGGTCGAAGTCGTCAGCGAAGCGCAGCCGCCGCTGCTCCTCGCGACGGGCCCCGTCGAAGGAGTTGCTCAGGATGGCGGTGACCAGGCCCGGACGCAGGCTGCGGGCGTAGTCGCGCACCACCTCGTTCGAGGTGCCGCAGTACCAGTCCCACAGGTCCGACATCCACCCCGCCACCTGCTCAGGAGCCAGGTCGAAGGCCCGCACCAGACCGTCCTCGACGTCCTGCTCGCTCAGGGCACCCGTGGCCGAGGCGACAGGGTCGATCGCCGCCACCGCCTCGTACAGGCGGTCCAGGTCGACCCCGCTGCGCCGGTGCCAGCTCTCGAGCAGCTGCTCCACCGGCTCCTCGTGCACGAGCACGCTACCGACGTCGAAGATGACCGCGCGAATACCCACGCAACGAGCCTAACCCCGGCTCAGCGGGCAACGAAGCCGAGCAGGTCGTGCCTGGTCAGCACGCCGATCGGCTTGCCGTCGTCGACGACCATCAGGGCGTCGGCCTCCTGCAGGGCCTTGCGCGCGACCTCCACCGGTTCGCCGGAACCGACCAGCGGCAGCGGCTGAGCCATGTGCTGCTCGACCCGGTCGGCCAGGGCCGCCGCGGCCGGTGAACACGACGTCCAGCAGGTCGCGCTCGCTCACCGATCCGGCCACCTCGCCGGCCATCACCGGCGGCTCGGCCTTGACCACGGGCATCTGCGAGACGCCGTACTCGCGCAGGATCTCGATCGCGTCGCGCACGGTCTCGCCGGGGTGGGTGTGCACCAGGGCGGGCAGGTCGCCCGCCTTGCCCCGCAGCACGTCGCCGACCGTGGCCGCGCCGTCCACCGGGAGGAACCCGTAGGAGGCCATCCACTCGTCGTTGAAGATCTTCGACAGGTAGCCGCGGCCGCCGTCGGGCAGCAGCACGACGACCACGTCGTCCGGGCCGGCGGTCCGCGCCACCTGCAGCGCCGCGACCACCGCCATCCCGCACGAGCCGCCGACCAGCAGGCCCTCCTCGCGGGCCAGCCGTCGGGTCATCGCGAACGAGTCGGCGTCGGAGACCGCGATGATCTCGTCGGGCACCGCCGGGTCGTAGGCGCTCGGCCAGAAGTCCTCGCCGACGCCCTCGACCAGGTACGGGCGGCCGGTGCCGCCGGAGTAGACCGAGCCCTCCGGGTCGGCGCCGATCACCTGGACGGCGCCGGAGGCGCGGCTGGCGGAGACCTCCTTGAGGTAGCGGCCGGTGCCGGTGATCGTGCCGCCGGTGCCGACGCCGGCCACGAAGTGGGTGACCTGCCCGTCGGTGTCCGCGCCAGATCTCCGGACCGGTCGTCTCGTAGTGGCTGGCCGGGCCCTCCGGGTTGGAGTACTGGTCGGGCTTCCAGGCGCCGTCGATCTCACGGACCAGCCGGTCGGAGACCGAGTAGTAGGAGTCGGGGTGCTCGGGCGCCACCGCGGTCGGGCAGACCACCACCTCGGCGCCGTAGGCGCGCAGCACGTTGCGCTTGTCCTCGCTGACCTTGTCCGGGCAGACGAAGATGCAGCGGTAGCCGCGTTGCTGGGCGACCAGGGCCAGGCCGACACCGGTGTTGCCGGAGGTGGGCTCGACGATGGTGCCGCCGGGCCGCAGCCGACCGTCGGCCTCGGCGGCCTCGATCATCTTCACGGCGATCCGGTCCTTCACCGAGCCGCCCGGGTTGAGGTACTCGACCTTGGCCAGCACGGTCGCTGCGATGCCCTCGGTCACCCGGTTCAACCGGACCAACGGCGTGTCACCCATCAGGTCGACGACGGAGTCGGCGAACTTCATCTCGCTCGGCATGGCGCACATCCTGACAGAGCAGGTGAGCCTGGCCTCTCGAGTGGCGGGCACCAATGGCCGACATGAGGACGTTACGGTGAGAGACAGGCAAGATCACACCCTGGAGGAGCGGGTCCGATGAGCCGCATCCGGCACGCGCGGCGGATCGCCGCCGCGGCGGCGTTCGGCGGTGGCGGCCTGGCCGGGTTGGGCGCCGCGGGCGTCGGTGTGCTGCTGGCCGAGGCCAAACTGGCCCGGCGCTGGATCGGCACGCCGTACGGGACCGTGGGCCCCGATGCCAGCGGGTTGTACGGAGCCGGCCCCGGGCGGCCGATCGACCTGGCTCTGCTGGGTGACTCCACATCGGTGGGTATGGGGGTCACCGACGTGGCGGCGTCCCCCGGTGCGGTGATCGCCACGGGGCTGGCGGCGCTGGCCGGGCGGCCCGTGCGGCTCACCGTGGTCGGCGTGGTCGGGGCCGAGTCACGCCAGCTGGACTCCCAGATCGACCGCCTGCTCGAGGTCGCCGTCCCCGATCTCGCCCTGATCATGGTGGGCGCCAACGACGTCACCCATCGGCTGGCGCCGGCGGTCTCGGTGCGTTTCCTGGACGGCGCGGTGCGCCGGCTGCGCGCGCTGGGCGCCGAGGTGGTGGTGGGTACCTGCCCCGACCTGGGCACGATCAAGCCGATGGCGCAGCCGCTGCGCTACGTCGCGCGGCGCTGGAGCCGGCACCTGGCCGCCGCGCAGACCATCGTGGTGGTCGAGGCGGGCGGCCGTTCGGTGTCCATGGCCGACCTGATGGCCCGCGACCTGGCCGAGCGGCCGCACGAGATGTTCGCCGCCGATCGGTTCCACCCCTCCGAGGCCGGGTACGCCCGGATGGCCGCGGTGCTCCTGCCGAGCATCTGCGCAGCGATGGGTCTGCTCCCCGACGGCGCGGCGCAGCGGCCCGACGTGCGGCGCGGTGAAGGCGTGGACGACGTGGCGCACGCCGCGGTGCGGGCCGCCGCGTCCGGTGGCACCGAGGTCTCCGGGGCCGAGATCGACGGCGCGGCACGCGGTCCGCGCGGGCGCTGGGCCGTGCTGCTGCGCCGCCGCCAGCCCGCGCCTGCCACCCCGCCCGGCCCCACCCCCTCGTGAGCGGCGCCCGATGGTCAGACCCCTTCCTGCACCTGGAAGATGTCGTCGGCGACCAGTCCGTGGGCCCGGCGATGGACGTCGTGCGCGGCCTCCGCATTCGGCGCCTCGACGAGGCAGAAGACCTCGCCCTTGCCCTCGTCGACCCAGTACCGCAGGTACCTGACGTCCTCGCCCTGGGTGGCGAGGTCGGCCTGGTGGGCCTTGGCGACGTCATCCATCGTGACGCCGTTCCCGAGGTGGTGGATGTCCATGTACAGAGGCATTGACGTGTCCTTCCGGAGTGACCGTGGCCCTGAGCCTTCGGTCGGGTGCCTCCGGTCTACCGACGGCGCGGACGGCGCCACATCGGTGAGGGCTACCCATCCTGAGCGACCGCAGTACCCAGCGTTCGCGCGACGGCGTCGCGGCGTGACCTGACGCCGAGCTTGGTCAGCACCGCGGCGACGTGGTGCTCGACGGTGCGCCGGGACAGGACCAGCCGCTCCGCGATCGCGGCGTCGGTCAGACCGTCGGCGAGCAGGGCGAGCACCTGCGCCTCACGCGGGGTCAGCCCGTCCGGATGCTCGCTGGCGCTCACCCGGGGCGCGCGGGGCACCGACCACCCCCGGGCCCGCATCAGCGCGCGGGTCCGGGCCGCCGCACCCGAGGCCCCCAGGGCGTCGAAGCGCTGCACCGCCTCGGCCATCGCCGCCCGGTCGGCGCTGCGGGCCAGGGCCAGCGCGTGGTCGTACGGGGAGCCCAGGTGCTGCCAGCTGGCGGCGGCCTCGATCCACGCCCCCTGCACCTGGAGCGCGTACGGCGGAGCGAGCGGAGGGCCGTCTTCAGCCGGCGGTTCCGCCAGCCAGGTGGCGATCGACCCCCGGTTCCAGGGGCAGTCGGCGGCGGTCGCCTTCGGCCAGGTCTGCGCGGCGAGCCGAGCCGGCGTGTCGTGATCCCCTGTCAGCCAAGCGATCTCAGACTGGGCGGCGACGACGGGGCCGAGCCGCTGGATCTCACCCGTTCCCTCGGCCAGCCGCGCCGCCCGAGCCATCGGTTCCACCCAGGCCGGGTCGCCGGCGCGGGCCGCTGCGAGCGCCACCACGACCAGGGGCTCGACCTGGCTGCTCGGTGCCGCCTCGGTGCGCAGGAGCACCGACTCGGCCCGTCGCCGGGCCGCCGAGATCTCCCCACGGTTGAGCGTCAGGTGGGCCTGCCAGCCGCGCAGGTACAACGTCCAGGCATCGAGGTCACGATCGATGCAGTACTCCAGCCCGGCGTCCAGCAGGCGCTCGGCGTCCGCGTGGCGGCGCTGCAGCACAGCGCAGGACACCAGGTTGCAGTAGGCCCGCGCCGCGTGCTCGTGCAGGTCGGCGGCCCGGGACCTCTCCAGGCTGCTGGTCAGCATCCGGATGCCGGCGTCGCGGTCTCCCGAGACCGTCTCGGCGGTGCCGAGGTTGTTCAGCGCGTGCACCGCCACCTCGTCGCGCTTGGGCCCCTCGGGCAGCGTCTCCAGCGTCGCCAGGGCGCGACCCGCCCAGAGCCGGGTGCCGTCGGTGTCCGAGGAGAGCATGCGCAGTTGGGCGATGTTGCTGTAGGCCATGGCCAGTTCGACCGTGTCGGAGCCCTGCAGCACGTCGACGGCCTGGACCGCCTGCCGTTCGGCCACCTCGTTGCACCCGGCGAACCAGTTCAGCCGGGACAGGCACCGGTAGGCGTCCCCCACCCGGACCCGATCGTCTGCGGCCTGCCAGATCTCCAGCGCCGCCTGCACCGCGGCCACCGCGTCCGGAACCTGGTCGGTGAGGTAGCACTCATAGCCCAAGGCCCACAACAGATTCGCACGGTGTCCATCCTCGAGCCGGTCGGCGAAGCGCAGGGTGCGCTGGTACTGGCGCACCGCCTCCCGGTGCGCGCCGAGTTCGGCGGCCCGCGTCGCGGCGTCCGGGGCGTGCGCCAGCACCGCGTCAGCCACCCCAGCGGCGTCCGCATGGTGTGCCACCCGGGCCGGGTCCACTGCCCCACCCGCCATCCGGTCGAGCAGCGCGCCGAGGATCCGCCGGTGGATCGCGAACCGCCGGAACGACGGGATCGGGTCGGCGACCGCCAGCCGGGCCAGCTCGTGCCGGAAGGTGACCTCACCGGCTCCGACGTTCAGCAAGCCCCGCTGCACCGGTTCGTCGAGCACCTCCAGCCCCCCGTCGACGACGGCGTCCAGCAGGGTGACCTCGGCCCGCGCCCCGCACAGCGCCACCACGTCGAGGGCGGCGCGGGCAGGTGCGGACAGCCGGGCGACCCGGGCCTGCACGGCGTCGCGCACGGTGGCCGGCACGTCGCCGGTTCCGGCCGAGAGCACCTCGGTGACGAAGAAGGCGTTGCCGCCCGTCACCTGGTGCAGGCGAGCGACATCGGCCGCCGCGGCGTCCGGATGGCCCTCGGCGTAGTCCGCCGCCAGGACCTGGACCGCCGCGCGGGACAGCCCGGGAAGGTCCAGGCGCCGCACCCCCGGCGCGGTGGCGACGTCGCCGAGCACGACCCGCAGCGGATGCCCTACCAGCAGGTCCTCCGGGCGGTAGGTGACCAGCACCAGCGCCCTGCACTGATGGATCCGGCGAGCCAGATGACGGATCAGGTCGAGGGTGGCCTCGTCGGCCCAATGCGCATCCTCCACGACCAACAGGTACGGCCGTGCGGACCCCCGCGGGGTCAGGGCGGCGACCAGACGGGTGAACACCTCGTGCCGGGTCGCCTCGCGTGGCCACACGTCGGCGGGCAGGCTCGGCAGCATCTCCACCAGGGGCCCGAGCGGCGCCGGCGTCGACGATCCGTCACACCCGCCGGACGCGACCTGCGCCGACCCGGCGGCGTCGGCGAGCACCTGGCCCGCGAGCGTGGTCTTGCCGACCCCGGCCTCCCCCGCGACGAAGACCATCCGGCCGTGGCCGGTCGCGGCCTCGGCGAGGTAGTCGCCTACCGCCGACAGCTGCTGGTCGCGTTCGAGGAGCCGCATCATCCTGACCCTCCAGAGCGCCTACAGCCGTTGTCAGATACGCGCCGTCCGCTGGCGAGTCCGGGCCACCCGAACCCACCCTTCTCCGACTGTGCATTGCCCCACGCTCTGGGGCAATGCACAGCGGCACGAACCGCCGCCCGCCGCTGACGGCGACCGCGTCAGATCCGGGCGGACAGGGCGCGCAGCAGCGCCGTCGCGCGCTCGACCACCGCCGGCCCGGCGGAGTCCGCCGTGCCCGCGATGTCGTGCGCCAGCACCAGCATCTGGTCACCCAGCGCGTGCGCGCCGAGCACCGGGACCGGCCGATGCTCACGAGCCTCGGCGTCCGCCCCGAGATCGGCCAGCTCCTGCAGCACGCCCCGGACGTCGTCCAGCACCGCATGGGCGGACGCCGAGGACCGGGCGGCCATGCGCGGGCCGACCACACCCAGCCGGTCGGCCACCCGCCGGGCCACGCGGATCAGCTCAGCCGCGTCGCTCACGGGCCGCCGCCACCAGGGCCTGGAACAGCGAGGCGTCGACGCCGACCTCGGGGTGCCACTGCACGCCGAGGCAGAACGGCAGCTCCGGGTCCTCCACCGCCTCGACCAGGCCGTCGGGGGTCCAGGCCGAGGCGGTGAGCCCCAGTCCGAGCCGATCCACGCCCTGGTGGTGATAGGCGGGCACACCCTCCACCGCGGTGCGGCCCAGGGCCTTCGCCAGAGCGCTGCCGTCGGCCACCGTGATCGGGTGCGTGCCGTAGACGCCCGGACCAGGAGAACCGTCGTGGGTGCCCAGCACGTCGGGCAGGTGCTGGTGCAGGGTGCCGCCCCGGGCCACGTTGAGCAGCTGCATGCCGCGGCAGATCGCCAGCACCGGCCTGGCGGAGGTCACCGCCTCCGCGAGAAGCTCCAGCTCGGCGGCGTCACGCAGCGGTTCGGGCCGGCTGGGTGTTCGGCCCCGAGGCCTGCCCGTAGCGGGCCGGCTCGACGTCCGGGCCACCGGCGAGCAGCAGCCCGTCGAGTCGGTCCAGGGCCCCGGCGATCAGCCCCGGCAGCGGGGGCAGCAGCACCGGGATGCCCCCCGCCGCCGCCACCGCGTCGACATAGGCCCGGGGCAGCAGGACGGCGTCGGTGTCCCACACGCCCCACCGGGCCGGCACCGCATAGGCGCTCAGCCCGATGACGGGCGGCCCGTCAGAGCGGCGTGACATACGCGCCGGTGATGCCGCCGTCCACCAGGAAGTTGCTCGCCGTGATGAAGCTGGCGTCGTCGCTGGCCAGGAAGGCCACCGCGGCGGCCATCTCCTCGGGCTGGCCGAACCGACCCATCGGCACGTGCACCAGCCGGCGCTGGGCCCGCTCCTCGTCCTTGGCGAACAGCTCCATCAGCAGCGGGGTGGCCACCGGCCCGGGCGAGAGCGCATTCACCCGCACGCCCTCCCGGGCGAACTGCACGCCGAGCTCGCGGGTCATCGCCAGCACGCCGCCCTTGCTCGCCGTGTAGCTGATCTGCGAGGTGGCCGCGGCCAGCGTCGCGACGAACGAGGCCGTGTTGATGATCGAGCCCTTCTTGCGGGCGAGCATGTGCGGCAGCACCGCCTTGCAGCCCAGGTAGACCGAGGTCAGGTTGACGTCCTGCACCCGGCGCCAGGCGTCGAGCCCGGTGGTCAGGATGGAGTCGTCGTCCGGGGGTGAGATGCCTGCGTTGTGGAAGGCGACGTCGATCTGCCCGTAGGTCTTCACCGTGAGCGCGTACATCCGCTCGTTGTCCTCCGGGCTGGTCACGTCGACCTGCACGAACAGGCCGTCCAGCTCCGTGGCGAGCGCCTCGCCGGTCTCGGCGTTCACGTCGGCGATGACCACCGTCGCGCCCTCGGCGGCGAGCCGACGCGCTGTGGCGGCACCGATGCCGCTCCCGCCGCCGGTGATCAGAGCGACGCGGTTGTCGAAGCGGTTCACGGGACTCCTTCTCCTGCAGGGATTTCCGGTCGGGTCGGGCTCAGTCGGTGGCGATGAAGACGTTCTTGACCTCGGTGAACGAGGCCAGTGCGTCGGGCCCCAGTTCACGGCCGAGGCCGGAGCGCTTGAACCCGCCGAACGGCGTGGCGTAGCGCACCGAGGAGTGCGAGTTCACCGACAGGTTGCCGGCCTCCACGCCGCGGGCCACCCGCAGCGCCCGGCCGACGTCACGGGTCCAGATCGAGCCGGACAGGCCGTACTCGGTGTCGTTGGCCATGGCGACCGCCTCGGCCTCGTCGGCGAACGGCATCACCGCCACCACGGGGCCGAACACCTCCTCGCGCCAGACCCGGTCGCTTGCCGCGCGGGGCAGCACCACCGTGGCCGGGTACCAGAACCCCGGGCCGGACGGCGCCTCGCCGCGGAAGGCCACGTCGACCGGCTCGTCGGCGTCCTCGACGAACGAGCGGACGGCGGTGCGCTGGCCGGCGGAGATCAGCGGGCCCATCTCGGCGCCGTCCTCGCCCGGGGAGGTCACCTTCACGCCCTTGACCGCCGGCTCGAGCAGCTCCAGGAAGCGGTCGAAGACCGTGCGCTCGACCAGGATCCGCGAGCGGGCGCAGCAGTCCTGCCCGGCGTTGTCGAACACGCCGTAGGGCGCGGTGGCGGCGGCCTTCTCCAGGTCGCTGTCGGCGAAGACGATGTTGGCGCTCTTGCCGCCGAGTTCCAGGGTGAGCCGCTTGACCTGCGCTGCGGCCTGGGCGGCGACCCGGGTGCCGACCTCGGTGGAGCCGGTGAACACGATCTTGCGAACCAGGGGGTTGTCCACGAACCGCTGCCCCACCACGCTGCCCTTGCCGGCGAGCACCTGGAACACCTCGGGCGGGATGCCCGCCGCCAGAGCGAGCTCGCCGAGGCGGATCGCGGTGAGCGGGGTCAGCTCGGCCGGCTTGAGCACGACGGTGCAGCCCGCCGCCAGGGCCGGCGCGAACCCCCAGCCCGCGATGGGCATCGGGAAGTTCCAGGGCACGATCACCCCGACCACGCCCACCGGCTCGGCGAAGGTGACGTCGAGCCCGCCGGCCACCGGGATCTGACGGCCGAACAACCTTTCCGGCGCACCCGAGTAGTAGTTCAGGACGTCGCGGACGTTGCCCGCCTCCCAGCGGGCGTTGCCGATGGTGTGCCCCGCACCGCGCACCTCGAGCTGAGCGAGCTCCTCGATCGCGCCGTCCACCGCCTCGGCGAAGCGGCGCAGCAACCGGGCCCGGTCCGCCGGAGCCACGGCCCGCCAGGCCGGCAGGGCGGCGTGGGCCCGGGCGATCGCGGCGTCGGTCGCCTCGGCGTCGAGCTGCTCGATCGTGGTCACGACCTGCTCGGTGGACGGGTCGATCACCTGGTACGTGCTCATCGCGGAACGTGTTCTCCTCGTCAGGTCTCGCGTCGGGTGGGTCAGAACCGCTCGAAGCAGCGCACGCGCTCCCAGTCGGTCACGGCCGACTCGAAGGCGGCCAGCTCGACGTCCGCCGCATTGACGTAGTGGTCGACCACGTCGTCCCCGAAGGCGTTGCGGGCCAGCACGGAGGTTGCGAACAGGTCGCGGGCCTCGCGCAGGGTGGTGGGCACCCGGGGCCGCTCGGCCGTGTAGGCGTTGCCGGCCAGGGCCGGCTCCAGCGGCAGCTCGACCTCGATCCCCCACAGGCCGCCGGCCAGCATGCCTGCGACGGCCAGGTAGGGGTTGACGTCGCCGCCGGGCACCCGGTTCTCCATCCGCAGCGCGGGCCCCTTGCCGACCACGCGGACGGCGCAGGTGCGGTTGTCCTCGCCCCAGGCGACGGCGGTCGGGGCGAACGACCCGGGCTGGAACCGCTTGTAGGAGTTGATGTTCGGGGCGTAGAGCAGGCTGAACTCGCGCATCGTGGAGAGCACCCCGGCGACGAAGGAGTTGAAGGTGGCGCTGCGCCCGCCCGGCGAGGGTGAGCCGTCGGCCTCGCGGGCGAACACCAGCTCGCCGCCCAGCCCGCGCAGGCTCAGGTGGATGTGACAGGAGTTGCCCTCGCGCTCGTTGAACTTGGACATGAAGGTGAGCGACTTGTGGTGCTCGGCGGCGATCTCCTTGGCCGCGGTCTTGTAGACCACGTGCTGGTCGGCCGTGGTGATCACGTCGGCGAACTTGAACGCGATCTCGTGCTGACCGGGGTTGCACTCTCCCTTGGCCGACTCGACGATCAGCCCGGCCCGGTCCATGTGGTTGCGGATGTCGCGCAGCAGAGGCTCGACCTTGGTGCCGCCCATGATCGAGTAGTCGACGTTGTACCGGTTGGACGGGGTCAGGTTGCGGTAGCCGCTGTCCCAGGCCTGCTCGTAGGTGTCGTCGAAGACGATGAACTCGAGCTCGGTACCGGCGTAGGCCACGAACCCCATGTCGGCTGCCCGGTCGGCCTGGGCCATCAGGATCTGCCGCGGGGACTGGCGCACCGGCTTGCCGTCGAGCCACAGCACGTCGCACTGCACCATGGCCGTGGCCGGCAGCCATGAGGCCGGGCGCAGGGTGGACAGGTCGGGGCGCAGCACGAAGTCGCCGTACCCCTTCTCCCACGAGGACATCTCGTAGCCGTCGACGGTGTTCATGTCGATGTCCACCGCGAGCAGGTAGTTGCAGCCCTCGGTGCCGTGGGCCAGCACCTCGTCGACGAAGAAGCGGCCGTGGATCCGCTTGCCCTGCAGGCGACCCTGCACATCGGTGAACACGACCAGCACGGTGTCGACATGCCCGGACGCGACGGCGTCCTTCAGCTTGTCCAGGGACATCGGTGCGGAGTCTGCGGTCATTGCTGGCTCCCTCTGTCGTGCCTGCGCTCGTGCCGACCCCCACGTGCGGGTGCACGCGGGTGGCGAGCGCCATGCTCCACCATGAGTGCCCGCGCCGTCATCCGATCCGCCGGGTCACCGGATGAGTTCCACCCCGCCAACCCGGCACGAATGGTGAGTTCTCGGGCGTCAGGAGACGAGCTGGCGGACGGCGGCGCGCTGGCCCTCGTGCCGGCGCACCCCGGCCCACACGACCGGGCCGAGCGCGATGGTCAGGAACACGATCACGCCCAGCGGCACGGTCGGCACGTTCAGCAACTTGAGCCCCGAGGCGAGCAGCACGATGGCCAGCGCCCGGCGGATCAGCCAGCCGGGTGCCCGGGAGGACAGCTGTGCCCCGAAGTACACCCCCGGGATGGACCCGAGCAGTAGGGAGGCGGTCAGGTCGAGCTTGAAATCGCCGAACAGCAGGTGGCCCAGCGCGGCGCTGGCCACCAGGGGCACCGCCTGCACCAGGTCGGTGCCGACCAGCCGGTTGGCGGTCAGCGAGGGGTACAGCGCGATGAGCGCGATGATGATCAGCGACCCGGAGCCGACCGACGTCATGCCGACGATCAGGCCGCCGGCGGCGCCGATAAGCATCGTGGGCACCGGCCGGACGACGATCGGTCCCTCGGGCGCCGCCGCGACGGCCTCGCCCCGGGCCTGGGCCGCTTCCCGGTGCACCCGGGCCACCATGGTCATGTACGCCTTGTAGACCATGGCCGAGGCGGCCACGAGCAGCGCGATGCCGAGCGAGGTCTTGACCACCGCCTGCACGTCGGCCGAGTCCCCCAGGCTGCGCAGCACCAGCACCCCGCAGAACGCGCTGGGCACCGAGCCGACCATCAGCCAGCGCACCAGCCCCCAGTGGATCGTGCCGCGGCGCATGTGCACCCAACTGCCCACCGGCTTCATCACCGCGGCGGCGACCAGGTCGCTGGAGACGGCGGCGAGCGGGGTGATCCCGAAGAAGAGGACCAGCACCGGCGTCATCAGGGCACCACCGCCCATACCGGTCAGCCCGACGACGAAGCCGACGATCAGCCCGGCCAGCACTACCGCGACGTCCACGCCTCGCCCCTCTTCACCCGTGCCACGACGGCGCCGGCAACGGCGCTACTGGGCCTCATCGACCAGGTAGCCGCGCTCCTGAAGCAGGCCCCAGACCCGCGTCACGCCGTCCTCGACCGAGATCTCGGTGGTGTCCAGAACCAGGTCGGCGTCCGTCGGCGCCTCGTACGGCGAGCTGATCCCGGTGAACTCGGGGATCTCGCCGGCTCGGGCTTTGGCGTAGAGGCCCTTGCGGTCGCGGCGCTCGCACTCGGCCAGCGGGGTTGCCACGTGCACCAGCACCAGGTCTCCCCCGGCCCGGTGCACCAGCTCGCGCACCTGGGCCCGCACGGCCGCGAAGGGGGCGATCGGCGCGCAGATCGCCGTCCCGCCGTGCCGGGCCACCTCGGCGGCCACGTAGCCGATCCGGGCGATGTTCGCGTCCCGGTCGGCGGCCGAGAAGCCGAGGCCGGCCGAGAGCATGCGGCGCACCTCGTCACCGTCGAGCAGGGTGAGACTGCGCCGGCCGTCCTCGAGCAGCCGGTCGGCGAGGGCCTTGGCCACCGTGGACTTGCCCGACCCGGACAGGCCGGTGAAGAACACGACCAGCCCGCGCTGCGCGACCGGGCGGACGGCGCGGGCCAACTCGCGGGCGAACACCGGGTGCGGCTCCTCCGCCGCCGGCGACAGCTCGGCGACCCGGTCGGCTCCGTAGGCACGCGCGATCTCGGGCACCAGGTCGTCGTACCCCGCAGGCAGGGCCAACGGCACGGCGATCCCGCCGACCTCACCGGCCATCGCCCGGACCGCACGCCAGAGCGCTTCCGGCGCCAGCGCGCCGTCCTGGGGGCCCGGCCGGTCGGCGCCGATCAGGGGCAGCCACAGCAGGCGTGCGCCCGCGGCGGCCTCCTTGCCCAGCTGCTCGACCTGCCCGACGCTCAACGCACCGGCCACGGCCACCGCGACCACCTCGCCGGAGCCGCCGCTGAGCGCCTCACGCACCTGCGCCGGCGTCCGCCGATGCCCCCTCAGCGGCCCCTGCGCAAATGCCCGGAGCTGCCTGACGACCCCGCCCTCGGCAACCGCCACCACCCCCGTCCCCTCCGAGTCCTCAAGGACCCACCCACCCCGCCGAACCTCCTCATGCTCCGCGTGGGTGCAGATGACATCGCTGTCAGAGGCGTCGCCGTCTGCGCCTGCGGAGCATGAGCAGGGTTGGGGGGCGGGGAGGGCGGGCAGGGCGGTGGTGGCCGCCAGCTCTGCCAGCTCGAGCACGGCGAGCGGGGGGTGCCAGGTGGGCCAGTCGGCGTACTCGGCGTCCGGACGTGCTGACGCCTCCGGTTCAGACATGGGCGGAATGGTGTCACAAAGCGCAACCGCGCCGCCCTTCCTGGTGAACCAGGGGGCGGCGCGGTCGTCGATTCAGCCGGCTACAGACTCCGGATCAGTCGCCGCCCCGCAGGATGGACAGCAGGCGCAGGATCTCCAGGTAGAGCCACACCAGGGTGACCACGAGGCCGAAGGCCGCGGTCCAGGCGTAGATCTTCGGGATGCCGTTGCGGATGCCCTGCTCGACGAAGTCGAAGTCGAGGACCAGGAAGAACGAGGCCAGCAGGACGCCGAAGACGCTCAGCGCGATCGGCAGCAGACCGCCGCCGCTGTAGACGCTGCTCCACCAGTTGAACATCACGCCGAGGAAGTGCACCAGGCCGAAGAGCATGTAGCCGACACCGGCGATCATCAGCGTCTTCTGGAACTTCGGCGAGTTGCGGATCACGCCGGTCTTGTACAGCGCGAGCATCGCGCCGAAGGCGCACAGGGTGCCGACGATGGCGTGGATGACGATGTCGCTGCCGCCGGTGGCCCAGACGTAGACCTTGCTGATACCGCCGACGAACACGCCCTCGATCAGGGCGTAGCCGAGCATGAGCGGCGGGCTGGGCATCTTCTTGAACTGGGCGACCATCGCCACCACGAACCCGACCAGGCCGGCCCCGATGACGAGCATGAACTGCTCGGGCTTGACCAGCAGGTAGGTGGGTGCAGCGGTCAGCAGCAGCGCGCCGAACAGCATCGCGGTGCGCATGACCACGTCGTCCAGCGTCATCCGGTTGGTGTCCACCGAGGTGGCGGACGGCGCGTAGTACTGCTGCTCGAGCTCAGAGGCGGACGGCGTGCGGGTATCGAAGGTCGCATACCCGCCGCGCTGGAACCCCTCCGTGCGGCCGAAGACAGGGTTGCGGCTCTCCATCGGTCCCTCCAGGGATCGAAACGTGGTTGGTGGTACTTACCGTAATGCCGGGTGCCGACATTTAGTTCCTTGACACCTACCCGGTCACCCCACGGAGCACGAGGTCATCCAGCGACAGGTCCTTGGCGCCGACGTTCGCCCCGGCCCGGTTGACCGAGATGAAGGCCTGCCCGGCGGTCGTGACCGCGGTGTCGGTGTCTGTCGAGCGCCAGGTCGTGGGCTCGGGCTGGCCCTCGGTCCAGATCCGGAACTGGATGCTCGACCCCGCCACCCGCAGCCGCAGCCACTGCGTGGCCGTACTGACCGACTGGGCGCCGGTCACCGTGCGCAGCGTGCTCACGGTGCCGTTGACGTTCTTCTGCACGGTCGCCGTGGACGACGAGGAGGTCAGCTGCACCCCGTACCCGTTGCGGGGCCGGTAGGTGTTCTGCCAGCCGCCCGACCCGCGCAGGTACACGTTGAGGTAGGCGCCCGGGGTGGCCGCCGACCAGCGGTAGGAGAGCAGCAGGTCCGCGTCCGTCTGCGCGGCCACGTTCAGCTGCGCCCGGGCCGAGGCCCCGCTGACGTCGCCGATCGCCAGATGGCCCGCCCCGCCGGCGACGGTCGCCGAGCCGTTGGCGGCCGTGGTGACCCACGGCGCCGCCCAGGCGGAGCCGTCGGCGGCGGAGAAGGTGTCGCCGAACAGCACCGACGCGTCAGGTGACGTGGTGGCCGTCACCGCGGCGCTGGCCGGGCCGGCGTTGCCCGCGGCGTCCACCGCGTGCACGGCGTAGGAGTAGGTCGTCGCCGGCGCCCGGTTCGGGTCGGTGACGCTGAGCCCGGGCACCGCCGGGCCGATCGCGACGCCGTCCCGGCTCACCACGTACCCGGCGACCGCCCGGTCGTCGGTGGCCGCCGCCCAGGACAGGCTCACCGTGCTGGCGGTGGTCCCGGTCACGCTCAGCCCGGTGACCGCCGAGGGCGCCACGGCGTCGGCCGGCACCACGACGGACACCGGCGCCGAGGTGCCGGTGTTGCCGGCGGCGTCCCGGGCCCGAGCAGTCAGCGTGTGGGTGCCCACCGACGTCGCGGTCCAGGTGAAGGCGTAGGGGGCCTGGGCCGAGGTGGCGACCACGTTGCCGTCTACCAGCAGGTCGACCGAGGCGACCGCGACGTCGTCCGCAGCCTCGACCGTCACCGGGACCTGGCCCCAGACCTGGGCTCCGGCGGCCGGCGAGGTGACGGTTGAGGTCGGGGCGACGGCGTCGGGCGCGGCGACCAGGGTCATCGGCGTGGACGCCGAACGGTTGCCGGTGCCGTCGACGGCGCGCACCCAGTAGCGGGCGGGAAGCACCGGTTCGGTGTCGGTCCAGCTCCGTGAGGTGGTGGTGGCCACCACCCGATCGCCGCGCAGCACCTCGTAGCGCACCGCCGAGGCGTCGCTCGCGGCGCCCCAGGCCAGAGCGACGGCGCTGCCCTGCCGGGTGGCGGTCAGCGCGGAGGGGGTGGTCGGGGCGGTGGTGTCGCGCGGGCACACCTTGCCGAAGCCGCCGAGCCACTGGTACTCGGTGCCCTTCCACGAACCGCGCACCATGTCGCCGCCGAACCACAGGCAGCCGTTGGGGTCCTTGCGCAACGCCCAGGGGCCCATGTCGTTGCGGCCGTTCAGCCCGGAGATCAGGAAGTTCGGCAGGTAGGCACCGGTCTGAGCATCCCAGGCGCCGATGAACCGGATGTTGTTCACGTCCGCGGCGGACGGGATCGGCGACGTCCAGTTGGTGGTCTCGGCGTAGTCGTAGTGCAGGCAGTGACAGGAGGCGTAGACCACGCCGTCGATCACCGCGAGCGCCTGGAAGTCGCCGCCGTTGCGGGTGATGTTGCTGTTGCGGGCGGCGTAGGAGTCCCGCGAGTAGCGGGTCAGGATGTGTTCGGACCCGCCCTGCCAGACGTCGTCGCCGACCTCGAGGATGGTCTGCTGGTAGGTCTTGGTGCCCGAGCCGACCGAGGGGATCCAGGGGGCGAGGCCGGCCACCAGGGGTGCGCCGGCGGCGGTCGAGACGACCGCCTGCTTGGGCGAGGGGGTGAAGTTGGCGTTCGCGAACTGCCCCACGAAGTAGACCCGGTCGCCCCGATCGCCGGCGTCGAGCTCGTAGACGCCGCCGTCGAAGTGCGGCTTCCAGCCCGCATCGGGCGCACCGGTGGCCACCGAGACCCGCGAGCCGCCGCTCAGCGTGACGGTTGCCCCCAGCGGTGAGCCACCCGCGATCTGGGTGAAGCGGCCACCGACGTAGATCCAGTTCCCCTGGACGTCGAGACCACGCACGATCGGCGCACCGGTGCTCGGGTAGGTCACCGGGGCCCGCCAGCCGGGCACCAGATCCCCGGTCAGCGGGTCGAGCGCGGCCAGCGCGCTGGTGTTCGCCGCGCCGTTGACGCTGGTGAACTGCCCGCCGACGATCAGCTTGCCGTCCGGGGTCGTGGTCAGGGCCCACACCATGCCGTTCAGCACGGGCCGGAAGCTGGGGATCCACTCACCGGTGGCCAGGTCGAAGGCCGCGAGATAGGACTGTTCGACCTTCTCGGACGGCGCGGGGTTGGCCCCCTTCTGCACATACTGGAATTTCCCGCCCACAAAGGCGCGGCCGCCGACGAATGCGATGTCCTCGACTTCCATGTTCAATTCGCCGGTGCCGCCCCCGACGACGCCGGAAACGCCCCAGGAAAGGTCTTCCGTGGTGTTCTTCATCAATGCACGCACGGTGCTCGCGGCGGTTCCTCCGGTCGGAATGGCCGGATATGCCGGAGTGGTCACACGCGGACGGATGAAGATCTGCGCGAACGGAAGGGCCATGTTCTCGGTCGAGTACTCCCAGAGATAACTGGTGGCGTTGTTGAACCCACTGATCTGGTTCCCGTACCCGAAGCCGCGCTGGTAGTTCCGGGCCGCGACGTCGGTGGTGCTCATCCGCAGATAGCCCTGGTTGGTGCCCGAGGCCCAGCTCTGGGTGCTCACCGCCGGATAGGTGACGCCGTCGGCCGTCAGGGACGACAACCGGATCCCGCCACCGAAGGACCAGGTCCAGTGGTCACGGGAGGCGAGGGCGAGGCGCAGCTCCTGCCACGTGGTTCCGGCGGTGTCCTTGGCGCGGACCACGCGGACCCCCTCGGCCAGGCCGTCCAGGCGAGAGGACCCCATCAGGGCGTCGATCGTCTCGGCCGGCAACGTCGCGGGGGCGAAAGCCGCTGTTCCGGAAGGCGTTCCCCAGATGTCGCTGGGCTGGCCCTGCCCATTGTGGGCCCAGTTCCAGCCCTCGCGGCCACGGCCCACCAGCACCCAACCGCCGCCGTCGGTGGTCATGTCGCAGTAGAACTGCTGCGGGGCGATCAGGGCCGGGGTCTGCAGCCAGTAGACGCCGGAGGGCACGCCGGGCGTGGACTGCACGATCTCCCAGCAGGACGCCGCGGCGCGGGTCGAGGTCGACCCGTCGCGCACCACCTGGTCGGCGGCCGAGGCCGAGGACACCTGCCCGAGAGTGAGCGCAGCGGCGATGAGCCCTGCGCTTCCTACCGCTGCCACAGCCCGCGTGAACCGCATGTGGTCGCTACCAGCCCTTCGCCTCGTCCGCAGGAACAACCGTTCGGCCGGACTCCGAAGGTGTGCCGGCACAACTCAAAGTAACGACGATTCAGCGGCCAGCGAAGATGCGGAGCACGGAATTCGCCCAGTCGGATCAACCCCTGGTGACGGACGGCTGAACGCCCTCGAAATGCACTCACCCTGCGTGCACCGCACAGACTCCACGCCCCGATCTGTGCCACGCTTATCGCATCAACTCACCCGTTTTCTCCCCCTCGAGGAACCTGAATCACGTGCCGAGTAGAACGCTGCCCGAGAGATTCCCGACCGGCCCGATCTCGCTCGCCCTGGCCTCGGCGCTGCTGGTGGCCGGCCTCAGCGCCTGCTCGGACGATCCGGTGAGCACCGGGCCCTCCTCCGGCGCCTCGTCGTCCGCCGGCGGCGCAGGTGTGACGGGCAGCGGCCCGGGCAGCACCGATCCGGCCACCGGCACCGTGGTGCCGTCCCGCACCCCGGTGCCGGCCTCGCAGACCGGGGTCGACACACCACGGCACCGTCCGACGCCGACCCCGGCAGACCCGGGGATCCAGGCGGTGCTGGACGCGTTCGACGCCATGGACTCGCACGGCCCCTACCGGATCACCATGACCACCGGCGCCGCACGGGCCTTCCTGGACGTCGTGCCTCCAGGCAGCGCGCACTACTACGTCACGCCCGGCACGACCGTCGGTGAGGAGATCGAGATCGACGGGGCCGTGTGGATCCGCGGCGCCGACGGGCGTTGGACCCCGACCGACGGGATGACCCAGACGGCGCCCCGGCTCACCGTGACCGACATCGCCCAGGTCACCCGGTCGGGCCAGGGGACGGCCGGCGGGCGCACGTATCGCACCTACTCCCTCACCGGCACCTGGCACGACGAGGCACTCCGGGCGACCGCCGAGGTCTGGACGGACAAGCCCCAACTGCGGCGGCTGCAGCTGACCACCGCCGTCGGGGCCACCGACTACACCTTCGACTACGCCGCCCGCCCCACCATCACCCCACCCGCCCCCTGAGCGATCTGACGCCGATCATGAATGCGGCCGGTGAGGCGAGGCGTGGTGTGGACGCCGGATGGTGGCGACGGCGGGTAGTACCCCCGGCGGGACTCGAACCCGCACTGGAGCGCTTTTAAGGCGCCTGCCTCTGCCATTGGGCTACGGGGGCGTACGGCATTCAGGGTAGTGACGTCACAGCACCGGCCGGGCGGCGGCGGCCAGTGCGGCGTCCAGCATGGGTTCGGTCAGTCGCCCGGTGAAGGTGTTCTGCTGGCTGACGTGGAAGCTGCCCACCAGGCGCACCCGGCCGGCTCCCGGCCGCTCCAGCAGCACCTCGGCGCCGTGCCCGAAACGGGGCCGCGGCACCGGCACCGCCCACCCGAGCCGCCCGGCGCAGGCGAGCGCCGCCTGCCAGGCGAAGGCCCCCAGCGCGAGGACGGCGCGCAGGCCGGGCTCGAGCAACGTCACCTCCCGGTCGAGCCAGGGGGCACACGTGTCGCGCTCGGCCGGCGTCGGGGCGTTGCCGGGCGGGGCACAGCGCACCGCTGCCGCGATCCGCGCGCCGACCAGCCGCTGCCCATCGGCGGCGTGCAGGCTGTATGTCTGCGTGGCAAGCCCGGCGCGGTGCAGCGCGGCGAAGATCCAGTCGCCGGAACGGTCGCCGGTGAACACCCGCCCGGTGCGGTTGCCGCCGTGCGCGGCCGGTGCCAGGCCGACCACCAGCAGCCAGGCCTCCGGGTCGCCCCAGCCGGGCACACCACGCCCCCAGTACGGCTCACCGGCGAACGCGCGGCGCTTGCCGATCGCCACCTCCTCACGCCAGGTGACCAGCCGCGGGCAGGCCCGGCAGACGCTCACCCCGGCATCCACTGCCCCCAGCTCGACCGCGGACGACGCGAGCCGGCGCACGTCGTCCGCCCCGGTGGCCACCGGAGTCGCCACCGTGGCCGGATCGCCTGGCCAGCCGGTGCCGGCCGGCACCGGGGAGGCGAACGACCCGCCCGTTGCAGGGTGAGGAAACCCTTGTGGCGCAACCACTCCAGCGTCAGCGCAGCCGCTCGCCGAAGAAGGCGAGGGTCCGCTCCAGTGCGGTGGCGGCGGCCTCCGCGTCGTACACCTCTGGGCGGTCGTCGTTGACGAAGGCATGCTCGGTGCCGGGGTAGTCGTACACCGTCACCTGCCCGTCGGCCGCCTCGATGGCCGCCACCGCGGCCTGGATCCCGGGCGCCGCAGAGGTGCCGTCGGCCTGCGAGCAGTGGATCATCGCCGCCTTGCCGGCGTAGCTGGGCCAGCGCGGGTTCATCCGCTCCCAGGGCACCGCCGGATAGAACCCGACCGTGGCCACGATCGGCGCGGCCACCGTGGCGCTCCACAGGGCGAGCGAGCCGCCCATGCAGAATCCGACCGCCCCGATCCCCGTGCCCGATACCGCCTCCAGGTCGGTGAGGTACGTCGCGGCGCCGGCGATGTCCTTGGCCGCCTGATCCATGGCCAGGCCCATCAGCAGCCGCATGGCCTCGTCCGGCTCGTCGGTGGCGACGCCGTGATAGAGGTCGGGCGCCAGCGCGACATACCCCGCGTCGGCGAACCGGTCGGCCACCGCCTTGATGTGGCCGACCAGCCCCCACCACTCCTGGATCACGATCACGCCCGGGCCGGACCCACCCGCCGTCACCGCCAGGTACCCCTCGGCCAGACCGCCATTGCTCGCGAACGACACCATCCCGCTCATGGTCGCCCACCCTAGTCACCCGTCATGCCCCGCGGAGTAGCAGCGGACGTGGTCAGCGAGCGGACGGCGCCGCCGAGGCGGTCAGTGCCGGCGAAGCGCTCGGCGCACCGCTCGCGGCGGACGCGTTGGGCGCCGCCGATCCGACGGGCGACGGCGCGAGGGACGGCGCGGCGGACGGTGTCGGAGCGGTACTCGGCCCGACCAGTCTGGGCACCAGGATCTGCGGCGGCTCCGGGATCGACGGCGGGCTCACCGGGGACCCGACGATCATCCCGTTGTCGGACCACAGACCCCGCCATTCGAGTTGCTGCTGGCGCAGCGGGAAGACGTTCCAGACCACGCGACCCTGGTCGGTGACCATCGGCACCTGTGCTGTGCCGGTCACCGGCGGCATGCCTTCGGAATAGGAGCCGGAGCCGGTATCACCGTTCCACAGCGGCGTGCGGGCCGACTCACCGACGGCGAGCGGCGCGCCGTTCTCGTCGAACAACTGCACATCGGTCAGCGGGCGTCCCTGCGCGTCGTAGGCGATGATGTTGCGCACCTCCCGGCCGTCCAGCCAGATGCCTTGCGCGGGAGGCACTTCCACCTGGCTGAAGTAGTTGTTGGGAGTCAGCACCCGGTCGATCACGTTGGGCACGGCGAGCACCGCGATCACGTTCAGCAGCAGCACCGCGGCGCGCAGCCACGCGTTGCGCTCGGCGAGCCGGCGGCGCCCGATCTGCACGCTCGCCACCACCAGGGCGATCAGCAGCAGCAACCATCCAGCGGTCAGCCCGCCCCCGCCGAAGATCAGCACCGCGAGCGCCCCCGCCCGGGCCACCCACCAGGCGGGGCGGACGACGACGAAGAAGTCGCGCATCGGCGCCCACCAGCGCTGCCGACCCAACCAGGCCAGGCGGCGATCCCGGACGCCGCGCAGCCGCTCCCCTGCCCCGGCCACCCCGCGCCGTCCCCCTCGTTCGGCGCGGGGTGGCAGCCCCGCCGCGGACCGCAACTCGGCCGCGTAGTCCTCCGCCGAGCCGAACCGCTCCATCCCGGCGTCGGAGGCGCCGTCGGCGAGCGCGTCGTCCAGATCGGCCTCGAGCCCGCCGGTGAGCTCGTCGATCTCCTCGGCCCCGAGGTCGCCGAGCGCTCGGCGCACCGCGGCGACGAAGGCCACCACGTCTGGGCTGGTCACGGAGGCGCTCATCACACGTTCTCCCTCGTCATGGTGCTGGTGCCGGTCGATGCCGGGACCCGGACCGGCAGCGCAGTGGTGGGGCGGTGATCATGCCCGGCCGTGGCCAGCAGGCCGCCCATGGTGTCGGCGAAGTCGGCCCACGTGCGCGACTGTTCGGCGAGCAGCGTGCGGCCGTGGGCGTTGATCCCGTAGTACTTGCGGTGCGGGCCCTCGTCGGAGGGGACCACGTAGGAGGTCAGGGCGCCGGCACTGTAGAGCCGGCGCAGGGTGCCGTAGACCGAGGCGTCGCCGACGTCGTCCAGCCCGGCCGACCGGAGCCTGCGCAGCACGTCGTAGCCGTAGCCGTCCTCGTGCGAGACCACCGCGAGCACCGCGAGATCGAGCACCCCCTTGAGCAACTGCGTCGTATCCACGCCCCCACCTCCGAAGTCTCCTGCTGATGCGAGAGCCACGCTACTACATATTGCGCACTACTGTGCCAACGCGAAGGGACGTGGTGGTCCGCGTGTCGAGGCGGCAGCGACCGGTCAGCGGCAGCGGCTCAGCGGTCAGCGGCAGCGGCAGCGGCTCAGCGGTCAGCGCTTCAGGGATGCCGTCACGTAGCCGAGCCCGGTCGCCTCGTCCTCGGAGGTGATCAACTGATAGACGAGCCCCCGGTCGTACCACACGAGGATGGTCGAGTCCTTGCGCAGCGCCACGGTCACCGACGCCCCGGACACCCGGCGGGTGCGCACCGTGTAGCCCTGGCCGCTCATCCCCGCGACCAGCCCGGCGACCAGCGATCCCTCCAGTTCGCGGTCACCCACGTGCGCGGGGTCCAGCGTCCGCGCGGCGACGGAACCGATGCCCACCTTGTCGCGCACCACGGCGCGCACCGTCGGGGCGCTGAGCGGCGGCGCCACCGGCTCCGCCGCGAACGCGTCGGCCACAGCCTTGGGCGCGGCCGCGTAGGTGTAACCGGGCACCACCGGGAGGGCCGGCGCCTTGAGCACCACGCTGCCGGACGGCGTGGGCCCCGGCGTCGCGGCCTTGGGCGCACTGGAGACCACTGCGGACGACGACGAGTCCGTCGGGAGCGCAGCGCCCTCGGCGACAGGGGCCGATCCACCCGACGAGCATCCGGTCAGCAGCAGCAGGGCGAGGACGGCGAGCGGTGACCTCGCACGAGGCGACACGGATACCTCCGGGGGCGACGAGGGTCGGGCAGTCAGGCGATCGACCACGCGATGCCGTCCAGGATGTCGTGTTCGCTGGTGGTGACGTCGGCGATCCCCGAGGCCTCACCCACCCGCTGCACCACGCAGCGCCAGACCAGGGCGCCGGCGCCGATCACATCGACCCGGCCGGGATGCAGATACGGCAGGGCCGCCCGCTGGTCCCGGGTCATCGCGATCAGTTCGTCGCAGGCGCCGACGGCCTGCTCCACACTCAGCACGGCGCCATGGACCCGAGCAGCGTCGTAGGCCGCGAGCCGCAGCGCGTGCGCCGTCACGGTGGTGACCGTGCCGGCCAGACCGACCAGCCCCTGGGCGCGCTCGATCGGCACCACGCGGGCGACGTCGTCCAGCGCCGCCTCGATGTCACGGCGGGCTGCCGCAACGCCGGCCGCGTCGTCACCGTGGCGTTCGAGCAGCCGCACACACCCGATGTCGACCGATAGGGCGGCCAGCACCTCGCCCCCGGCCACGCCCAGCACAGCCTCGGTGGAACCGCCGCCGATGTCGACCACCAGCACCTCGCCGGGCGGCACCGCGGCCAGGCCACGGGTGGCGCCGAGGAAGGACAGGTGAGCCTCCTCCTCGCCGGTGATCACTTCCGGTGAGACGCCGAGACGCTCGTGGACGCCGTCGATGAACGCATCTCGGTCGGCGGCGTCCCGGCTCGCCGAGGTGGCCACGAACCGCACCGCACCGACCTGATGCGCGGCGCAGGCGTCGGCGTACGCGGCGGTGACGTCGAGGGTGCGCTGCAGCGCCTCGGGGTGGAAGCGCCCGGTGCGATCCACCCCTTGACCGAGCCGCACGATCTCCATCCGACGCTCCACGTCGACCAGAGTGCCTGCGGCAGAGTCGATCTCGGCGATCAACAGGCGCAGCGAGTTGGTACCACAGTCGATCGCGGCGACCCGGCTCACGCGTCCGCCCTCCGATCGGCACCGGCACACGCGTCGGCCTCGACCGTGACGCACGCGCCCCGCCGTTCCCAGCCGGCCACCGCGGCCAGGGTCTCGTCACCGAGCGGGTTCACTCCCGGACCCGCGGCCAGGGCATGAGCGAGGAGCACGTGCAGACACTTGACCCGGTCGGGCATCCCCCCGGCCGAGACCCCCTCGATCTCAGGCACCATGCCCAGCTCGGCGCGCCGGCGCAGGTAGTCCTCGTGCGCGGCGCGGTAGCCGGCCGCGAGTCCGGCGTCCTCGGCCAGCCGCTGGGCCATCTGCCGCATGGTCCCGCCCGCCTCCAGCGTGCCGACCGCCGAGGCCGCCCGGGGGCAGGTCAGGTAGTACGACGTCGGGAACGGGGTGCCGTCGTCCAGCCGGGGGGCAGTGCGCACCACGTCGGGCAGACCGCAGCCGCATCGATGGGCCACCTCGACCACGCCCCGCGGCACCCGGCCGAGCTGGGCGCGCACGGCGGCCAGGTCGCGGGCGTCCACCATGCGTTGGGTCGGGCCAGTCACAGTCGGGCAGCGTACGTGAGGTCAGGGCCTCTCGCGCAGTTGTGTGGTCGGATCCCCGGCCGCCTCGACCGACCCCCACAGGGTGGAGTACCACGGGCGGGCCGCGTCCTGCCGGGGCACGGCCACGGCAGCCTCGCGGGGATCGGCAGACACGTCGCCGGCCCCGTCGTCGAGCAGGCCGTAGGCGATCTCCCCCGGCTTGACGTACTTCAGCCGCTCCCGGGCCTGGGCCTCGACGTAGGCCGGGTCGTTCCAGCGCGCACGCTCTGCGGTCAGCCGCGCCACGTCGTTCTGCAGCGAGACCACGTCCTGCTCGGCGGCGGCGATCTGCGAGCGCTGGGACACCCACGGCCGAACGTAGGGGGCGATCAGCAGGGTGAGCACCACGAGCACCCCGGCCAGGGCGGTCACCGGGCGGACCACCGGCGGCCTGGCGCGCCCGGCCCGCGGGCTGCGTGCCGAGCGACCCGGCCCGACGCTGGCCCGGGTGGCACCCGGCCGGGAGGCCGATCGGCCCGGCGACCGTCCGCCGCCGCCCGGGCGCGTGCCCCCGGCTTCGCGGCGGGCTTCGCGGCAGGCTTGGCGGCCGGCTTGGCCGTGGACCGAGTCGCCGGCCTGGCCGCAGAGGTGGCGGAGGACGCGGCAGGGGTGCGCGCCGAGGTCGACCCACGGGTCTGCGCCGCCTGGGCGGGAAGCTGCGGAGTGCGCTTGGCCGGGGCGCGGGGGGCTGTCGGACGACGCGTGGTCACCGGTTCCCCCCTCCGTACGGCAGCGCGACAAAGACGTGTCGGCATCGACCTTCGCACGCCAGGTGCCGTGATCCACGGCAGGTCGCCGTCAGCACCGTCGCGTGTCGCAGGAGAGACGGGTGTTACTGCTGTTACTCCAGAGATGCGAGTTACATACCTTTTAACGCTGAATGTTAACTTTGCGCATCTGATCGGCCGTAGCCGCAGCAAGATCGCTGATTGTCATGGGCCTTCCCCCCACCCAGTGGGTGGGAGCCCATGACAA
Organism: uncultured Actinomycetota bacterium; assembly: GCA_963710915.1. Taxonomy (GTDB): domain Bacteria; phylum Actinomycetota; class Actinomycetes; order Actinomycetales; family Kineosporiaceae; genus JADJPO01. The sequence goes on from CAVQCD010000008.1 coordinate 358,848, forward strand.
CCAGCGATCTTGACGAGACCGGGAGCCTCAGCGGGGGGTGTAGCGGGGGAAGGCCGAGGCGGCGGCGTAGACCGCGGCGTCGTCCAGCTCCTCCTCGATCCGCAGCAGCTGGTTGTACTTCGCCACCCGCTCGGACCGGGCCGGTGCACCCGTCTTGATCTGGCCGCAGTCGGTGGCCACCGCGAGGTCGGCGATGGTGGTGTCCTCGGTCTCGCCGCTGCGGTGGCTCATCATGCAGCTGTACCCACTGCGGTGGGCCAGGGAGACGGCGTCCAGGGTCTCGGTCAGCGAGCCGATCTGGTTCACCTTGACCAGCATGGAGTTGGCCGCGCCCAGCTCGATGCCCTTGCGCAGTCGCACCGGGTTGGTCACGAACAGGTCGTCACCGACCAGCTGCACCCGCGAGCCGAGCGCCGAGGTGATCGCCACCCAGCCGTCCCAGTCGTCCTCGGACAGCGGGTCCTCGATCGAGACCAGTGGGAAGTCGTTGACCAGCGACGTGTAGTAGTCGGTCATCTCCGCGGCCGAGAGCTTCTTGCCCTCGAAGCTGTAGCTGCCGTCGGAGAAGAACTCCGTGGCGGCGACGTCGAGCGCGAGCGCCACGTCCTTGCCCAAGGTGAACCCGGCCTGGCCGATCGCGACCGCGATCAGGTCCAGCGCCTCACGGTTGGTCGGCAGGGACGGCGCGAAGCCGCCCTCGTCGCCCAGGCCGGTGGCGTAGCCCTTGCCCTTGAGCACCGACTTGAGCGAGTGGTAGACCTCGGCGCCCCAGCGAACCGCCTCGCGGAAGGTGGGCGCACCGATCGGAGCGACCATGAACTCCTGGATGTCGACGCCGCCGTCGGCGTGCGCACCACCGTTGAGGATGTTCATCATCGGCACCGGCAGCACGTGCGCGTTCGGGCCGCCGAGGTAGCGGAACAGCGGCAGGCCGGCGGAGTCGGCGGCGGCCTTGGCCACGGCCAGCGAGACGCCGAGGATCGCGTTCGCGCCGATCGAGCCCTTGTTGTCGGTGCCGTCGAGGTCGATCATCGCCTGGTCGATCATGCGCTGATCGGCGGCGTCGAAGCCGAGCAGTTCCGGGCCGAGCTGATCGAGCACGGCGGTCACCGCCTGCTCGACACCCTTGCCGCCGTAACGACCCTTGTCGCCGTCACGACGTTCGACCGCCTCGAAGGCACCGGTGGAGGCGCCGGAGGGGACCGCCGCTCGCGCGATGGTGCCGTCGTCCAGAGCGACCTCGACCTCGACGGTGGGGTTGCCCCGCGAGTCGAGGATCTCGCGGGCGCCTACAGCTTCGATGCTTGCCACGGATGTGCTCCTTGAGCTGTGTGTCGGTTCGGCTTGTCGACCGCCTCCACCCTATCCAGCACGCGCGGCACCACCGCCGGACGACAGTCCTACTCGATGAGCCCGCTCGACGAGCCGGCTCAGCCGGTCAGCCGGGCCAGGGCCAGCCGCAGCACCGACTCGGCGTCGACTCCTGCTGCCTGGGCCTGCCGGACGGCGCCGAGCAGGGTCTGCGCGATCGGATCACCGTCGGCCGCCGCCTCCCATCCGGCCGGGTCGGCATTCCCGCCCAGGCGGCCGAGCATCTTCTGGGCCCGGGCCAGCGCGGGCAGGCTGGCCGGGATGCCGTCGAAGACCCCCTCCCGCTGCTTCTCCTCGGCCTTGATCTGCTCCCAGTTGGCGATCACCTCACCAGGACCGCTCACGCTGACGTCACCGAAGACGTGCGGATGCCGGCGGACCAGTTTGGCCACGATGCCGGCGGCCACGTCGTCGATGGTGAAGGGCGCCTCGGCGTCGTCCTGCGCCATCCGCGCGTGGAAGATCACCTGCAGCAGCAGGTCCCCGAGCTCCTCGGTGAGATGGGCCCGATCGGTTCCACTCCGCAGGGCCTCGATCGCCTCGATCAGCTCGTGGGTCTCCTCGAGCAGGTAGGGCACCAGGCTGAGGTGGGTCTGCTCGGCGTCCCAGGGGCAGCCGCCGGGCGAGCGCAGCCGGTCCATCACCGCCACCAGGTCGAGCAGGCGGGCGCCGGGAAGGTCGTGCGAGCCCATCACCAGCTCGACCTCGGGCGGGGCCGCCGCGACGGCCCGCCGGGCCAGGTGCTCGGCGAGGGCGTCGGTCAGGCCCGGGTCGCCGTCCGCGGAGCCGAACCACACCACCAGCGCCCCGGGGCCCTCCGGCGACGTACCACCGGACGGCGGGGTCACGGCGTCCAGCAGCATCCCGGCGCGCTGGGCGACCGGAACGTCGACGACGTCCTCGATCGTGATGCCGGCCTCGGCGAGGGCGACGACCCACTGCGGATCGGGGTCGGCGGCCAGCACCGCGCCGGCCGCGCGCAACTGGTCCCAGGCCGGCCAGGTGAGCTGGCCGGGCGCCGTCCGCGGGCTGGTGACGAGCAGGACGATGCGACCCGGGCCGGGCAGGGTCACCGGGTCAGGAACCGGCAGGAGTCGCCGAGGGGACCAGCCAGTTCTGCTCCGAGTTCGCCATGGTCACCGTCTCCCGGTCGAAGGTGCCGTAGCGCGGGCTGACGTCGATCTTGGCCACCTTGAGCTCGGCGATCAAGGCATCCATGATCGGCTTGCTCTTGTCCTCGGCGAGCTGGCTGAGCCGGTTCACCGCTTCGTTCGCCCGGATCGCCGTCACCGCCGATTCGCTCGGCTCGGCCACCTTCTGCACCAGCATGGTGCGCGCGTCGGAGTCGGAGACGCCGACCCCTGCCGTGGACGCCGCGTCGACCACCCGCGGCCCGATGATCAGGAAGTAGAGCACCTGGCGCTGCGAGACCGGCTGACCGGTGAACACCTGGATGTCAGCCGTGGCCTTCTGCACGTCGGCCACCGAGATCCGCTGCCCGTCGACCACCGCGGCCGCGCCGGCCTCGGAGGAGCCGCACCCGGTGACGCCGGCGGCCAGCGTCAGCGCCGCCCCGCCCAGGGCGATCCGGCGAACGGCGGTACGAATGGAGATCACAACGGTCCCTTCGTGCGTGCAGGCGTTGCTCGTGCAACCCACGTGCATGCTAGCGCCGCCTCCGCCGTCCAGCCTGCACGCCAGGAACGCGCGAGGACCGCAATCCTGCCGGGGCCGCGCACGTCTCAATGACCCTGACGATCTGCATCCGGGGCGTGATGCACTGCCCTGGGCCGACGCCGACCCCCCGCGCAGGGGCGGAGCGGCACCGCGACGGGAGGGGATCGGATGGACTTCGCGCATCGTCTCAACGCCGAGGTCACCCCCGACATGACCTTCCCCCAGGCCGCCCATCAGATGATGCGTGTGCTGCTCGGCGACGGGCATCGGGTGGCGGAGCTGATCGGTTCCCGGGTGCCGTTGGACGATCTGGCCGGAGCGGTGAGCACCCTCGATGCGACACCCGAGGCGGCCGGGGTCGAGCACGAGCTGGGATCGGCGATCGAGGAGTTCGTCTCGGCCGCGAGGGCCGCCGCACCGTTGATGATCGAGCACATCGAGGCGCTGTCCGACGGCGTGGCCGAGGCGATGGAGGCCTACCGCGCCCAGGACGGGGCGGCCGCTGCCGCGCTGGACACGGTGCAGCGCCGTCTCGACCGGCACGGGTAGCCGGTGTTCCCGGACCCGATGCGCACGGTGGCGCTGCCGTTGTCGGTGACCCGCGACGTCCGCCTGCTGGTGCCCGGCTCGCCCTCGGAGCTGGACGCCCTGGCCCGGGCGCTCGACGGTGTCGCCGACCACTACCTGCCGCCGATCACCCACGGACTGCTCACGGCACAGGACCACGCGGCCTCCACCTGGGCCGGCGCCGCCGCCGACGCCGTCCGGCAGCGCCTCACCGAGACCATCGATTCCCTACGCGCCTGGCACGAGACCTACACCACGGCAGCCGCCGCCCTGCGCCGCACCCGCGACGTGCTGCAGCAGACCCGCGCCGACGCCCACTACGCGGCCGCCTACTACACCCAGGGCGAGAGCCTGACCCAGTACCCCGCCACCCGCGGCGCCGGCCTGCAGCTCCAGCACGACGCCGTCGCGCTGCTCGACCGGGCCCGCGCCCGCTGGCACCACGAGGCGGACGGCGCCGCCCGCCTGCTGCGGGAGCTCGCCGCCCGCTTCCCGCACCCCGGGCTCCTCGACCACCTCCGCCACTTCGGCCAGGGACTCCTGGACAACGTCACGGGCGGGCTCGCCGGGCTGGTCACGTTCAACCCCGCCCGGCTGAACAGCAATCCCGAGGACTACCAGCAGGACGCCGCCGCCGCCGGCACCGGCCTGCTCCACCTGCTGACCCACCCCGGCGAACTCGTCGAGACCCTGCTCGACATCCCCACCCTCAACACCTCCACCGCGCAATGGCTGGGCCACCTCGGTTTCGCCCTGCCCACCACCATCGACCGTGCCCGGCGCCGCGTGCTGCACTACGACGGGCGCCCCCTGGAGTTCGTGGCCGTGCCCTCGGGCAACGGCTACGAGCGGCGCAGCGCGCAACGGATCCGGCTGCTCCACTTCGACGAGGGCGAGGAGCTCGGCTGGCTGAAACCCCAGGCCTGGGAACGGAACGACACCGGCCGCGGCATCCCGCTGTGGACCTCGACCACCCGCGGGGTGGCCGCCTTCGAGGTGGCCCAGGCGCTCGGCTTCGACATCGTGCCCCCCACCCGGCGGGTGCACACCGAGTGGGGGCCGGCGTCGCTGCAGAAGGAGGTGATCTACGACGAGCTGCTCCGCTGGGAGCACCAGCCGCGCTATCACCACCAGGACCGGCAGATGATCGCCGCCTTCGACTACGTGCTGGCCAACGGCGACCGGAGCCTGGACAACCTGGGCCGGACCCTGAGCCCGCACCTGTCCGGAGTGGGCGACATCTCGCGGATCTCCGCGATCGACAACGACATGACGTTCCCGGTCGGCACCGAGAAGTTCCAGTTCATCCGTTCGGACTTCCTGGCCGAGGAGCGGCTGCGCTTCCTCGATCCCCGGATCACCGAGAGCATGGCCCGACTCGACCGCCCCACCCTGACCTCCACCCTGCTCGACCTGGACATCGGCCAGTCCCAGATCGACGCGATGTACCGCCGCATGGACGAGATCGTCGACCGCGGGCAGATCACCGGCGAGAGCTGGGGCGGAGTGATCGCCAACGCCGACGACCGGTTCAAGAACCCCGAGCCGGTGACCCTGACCCGCCCCCCGTACTCCACCTGGCTCGGCGCCGACCGGACTCTCCCGCCGCGCTCGACCTGGCCCGACTGACGCCACCGCCACCGCCACCGCCACCGCCACCGCCACGAGGCTGGGCACCGGTAGGAGTACCGGGGCCGGCGCGGCAGGACGACCCTGGCCCGGCCGGTTCCGCTCCTGGTCGACTGCTGGGAACTGTCTGCCGGGAGAGGGGTGGTTCGGTCGTGGCCGGCCTGTGGCGGGAGCTGTTCCCCGACGTCACCCCTGACCTGAGCTATCGCGAAGCCGCGGGAGAGGTGGTGCGCACCCTCTTCTGGGACGGCCACCACGTGGCCGCCCTGATCGGCAGCCGGGCCCCGCTCGACGCCCTCGGCGGCCAGGCCCGGGCGATCGAGCGGGTGGGTGAGGGCCCAGGCACCGAACGGGCCCTGCGGGAGGCACTCGACCGGTTGGTCGCAGCCACGCACGAGGCCATCCCCCTGATCATCGACGAGCTGGAGGAGCTGTCCGACCAGGTGGACGACGCGATGGACGCCTTCGCCGCCCAGGACGCCGCGACGGCCACCCGTCTGGCCTCGCTGTCGGGCGATCTCGAGGACGAGACCTGATGGCCGATCAGGTCGAACAGTCCCTGATCGCCGGCGACCCGGGGGACCTGGACAGATTGGCCGCCGAACTCCAAGCGCTGGCCGACGCCGGGCTGACCCCGCTGCGGCACCGGCTCGAACAGGCTCGCGAACGCTCCGAACGTGCCTGGCTCGGCGCGTCGGGCGACGCGCTGCGGACCCGGCTGGACAGCGACCTGGCCGTGATCGACACGTCGCACTATGTCTTCACCGGCTGCGCCGCCGTGATCCGAGAGACGGCTGCGGCCCTGCGCCAGGCCCAGCTGCAGGCCGCCGTGGCGGAAGTGGTGCAGCTGGAGGCGGTGAAGGCGGCCTCGAACCGATATACGGCGGGCAACGCCATGCAACTCCACCTGGCGGCCCAGACCATGGCCGAGCGGGCGGAGGCCTTCTGGCACGCCCAGGCGCAGCGCGCCGCCGAGATCATCACCGAACTCACCGCGATGCTGCCCGCGGAGCCAGGGTTCTTCGACGACATCGGCCACCACCTGCGCCAGTTCGGCTCCGGCCTGCGCGATCTGGCCACCGGCCTGTTCACGGCAGCCGCCTCCACCAGCCTCCTCCGGCTGGCGCTGGACCCCTCGGGCTACCTGGCCGACGCGCTCGAGGACCTCGCCGCGCTGACCCACGCCTTCTCCAGCCCCACCCGCGCGCTACGCACCCTGCTCGACCTGGACACCCTGGACGAGTCACCCGCCCGCTGGGTCGGTCACGTCGCCCCTTCGCTGCTCGGCGCCCGCGCGCTGTTCAAGCCCAGCCCTCGCATCCCTGGGGCCCTGGCCACCGCGGAGAGCACTGTGGCCGCGGAGAGCACGATCGCCGCGGAGAGCACCGTCGCCGCCAAGGGGGCGGCCGTCGTGGAGAACGCCACACCGGCATCACCCGCGCTGGCCAAGCTCCCGGTGGCGGGGTATCCCGACGTCCCGCTCGAGGAGCGTGTGCTGCGGTTCAACGGCCGCGAGATCGGGTACGACTTCGCCCCGCCCGAGGGCTCCACCCCTACCCACCGCAACCCCGCCTACCGGGTCCGGCTGCACGAGCTCGCGGCCGACGGCACTGAGCAGTACGCGTGGCTGAAGCCGTCGGACGCCTCGCACCCCAACGTCCGGGCACGCCAGTCGGTGGCCGCGTACGAGATCGATCAGGCGCTGCAGCTGAACGTCACCCCGGCCACCCGGCTGGTCGAGACACAATGGGGCGAGGCCTCGTTGCAGCAGGAGGTCGTCGCCGGGGACCGGTCACCGCGGCCGCACTTCTCGCCGCTGCCCCGGCAGGGAGCCGGCATGGTCGACTTCATCACCGGGCAGCGCGACCGGCACGACTTCAACGCGGGTTGGACCTGGCATCAGGAGACCGACACCTCCGGCCGGGTCAACCCGCACCCGAACGCGCCGGCCGCCGACTCAGGGCAGATCTGGCGGGCGGAGCCGGCACTGATCGACAACGACAACGCGTTCCCCAAGGCCTCCAAGCACCCGCTGAACTCGGTGTTCCTGAAGGAGGTCTGGTACGACCAGTTGCAGCCCCAGCACCTCGAGAACCTGCTCAAGGTGGATCGCCAGGCGCTCACCCAGACCCTGCAGGACCTGCAACTCAGCCACAAGCAGATCAACGGGGTCTTCACGCGTATGGACACCCTGGCCGAGCAGTGGATGGTGACCAAGGAGGGGTGGTCCGGGGGCGTTCTGAACGGCGGCAAGCACCCCCTGCCGCTGCCCCAGGACATTCCCGGGCAGGCGCCCTACAGCACCTGGCTCGGCGCCGACCGCACCCCTTCCCCGCCGAACACCTGGCTGCTCACCCCGCCGCCGGACTGAGGCCTCAGCGGGTGGCCACGGTGGCGGCGGCGGAGACCGAGGAGAGCAGCACCGCCTCGATCAGCTCCCGCGCCCACGCCAGCAGTGCCACGTCACGCACCGGTTGGCCACCGACCCGCGCCGTCGTGGGCCGCGGCACCAGGATGGTCCGGGTGGCCTGCTTGACGGTGGCCCCCCGGTAGAGCCGCTGCAGGCGCATCTGCCCCGAGTCGGGCAGTTCCACGGGACCGAACCGCACCTGGTTGCCCTGCAGGGCCACCTCGGTCAGCCCGGCCCGTCGGGCCAGCAGCCGGAACCGCGCCACCTCGAGCAGCCGGTCGGCCGGCTCGGGCAAAGGCCCGTACCGGTCGATCAGCTCGGCCCGCACCGCCTCCAACGCCTCCTCCGTGGCCACCTCGGCGATCTTGCGGTAGGCCTCCAACCGCAGCCGCTCCCCCGGTACGTAGGCATGCGGCAGGTGTGCATCGATCGGCAGCTCGACCTTCATCTCCACGTGCTCGGCCTGCTCGACGTCGCCGCGGAACTCGGCCACCGCCTCGCCGACCAGCCGCACGTAGAGGTCGAAGCCGACCCCGGCGATGTGCCCGGACTGCTCGCCGCCCAACAGGTTTCCCGCGCCGCGGATCTCCAGGTCCTTCATCGCCACGTGCATGCCGGCGCCGAGGTCGGTGTGCTGGGCGATCGTGGTCAGCCGGTCGTGAGCGGTCTCGGTCAGCGGCCGCTCGGGCGGGTAGAGGAAGTACGCGTACGCGCGTTCCCGTCCACGACCGACCCGGCCGCGCAGCTGGTGCAGCTGGGACAGGCCCAGCACGTCGGCCCGCTCCAGGATCAACGTGTTCGCGTTCGAGATGTCGAGGCCGGTCTCCACGATCGTGGTGCAGACCAGCACGTCGAACCGCTTCTCCCAGAAGTCGACGATCACCTGCTCCAGCAGGTGCTCGCCCATCTTGCCGTGGGCGGTGGCGATCCGGGCCTCGGGCACCAGCTCGCGCAGCCGGGCCGCGGCCTTCTCGATCGAGTCGACCTTGTTGTGCACGAAGAAGACCTGGCCCTCGCGCAGCAGCTCGCGCCGCACGGCCGCGGTGATCTGCTTCTCGTCGTAGGCACCCACGAAGGTCAGCACCGGGTGCCGTTCCTCCGGCGGGGTGGCCAGGGTCGACATCTCCCGGATGCCGGTCACCGCCATCTCCAGGGTCCGCGGGATCGGGGTGGCCGACATCGCCAGCACGTCGACGTCGGTGCGCAGCTGCTTCAGCTTCTCCTTGTGCTCGACGCCGAACCGCTGCTCCTCGTCCACCACCACCAGGCCCAGGTCCTTGAACCGCACCCCGGCCGAGAGCAGCCGATGGGTGCCGATCACGATGTCCACCGAGCCGTCGGCCAGCCCTTCCAGGGTCTCCTTGGCGTGCGCGTCGGACTGGAACCGGGAGAGTCCCCGGACCACCACGGGGAAGTTCTGGTACCGCTCGGTGAAGGTCTCGTAGTGCTGCTGCACCAACAGTGTGGTCGGCACCAGCACGGCGACCTGCTTGCCGTCCTGCACCGCCTTGAACGCCGCCCGGACGGCGATCTCGGTCTTGCCGTAGCCGACGTCGCCGCAGATCAGCCGATCCATCGGGATCGACTTCTCCATGTCCGCCTTGACCTCGTCGATGCACGCCAACTGGTCGGGCGTCTCGATGTAGCCGAACGCGTCCTCCAGCTCGCGCTGCCACGGGGTGTCCGGGCCGAAGGCGTGTCCTGAGCTGGCCATCCGGGCCGAGTACAGCTGGATCAGCTCACCGGCGATCTGGCGGACCGCCTTGCGGGCCCGGCCCTTGGTCTTGGCCCAGTCACCCCCGCCCATCCGGTTCAGCTGCGGCGCCTCGCCACCGACGTAGCGGGTCACCTGGTCGAGGGAGTCGCTGGGCACGAACAGGCGGTCGCCCGGCTGGCCGCGCTTGCTCGGCGCGTACTCGATCACCAGGTACTCGCGGGTGGACCCGCCGATGGTGCGCTGGATCATCTCGACGTAACGGCCCACGCCGTGCTGCTCGTGCACCACGTAGTCCCCCGGGCGCAGCTGCAGCGGGTCGACGATGCTCCGCCGCCGGCTGGGCAGGCGGCGCATGTCCTTGGTGCCGGAACGGGTTCCGGAGATGTCCGACTCGGTGAGCAGGGCGATCTTCAGGTCGTCGGCGACGAAGCCGTGCTCGATCGGGGAGGTGGTCACCTGCACCAGCGCCGACTGCGGAGCCTGGTCCAGGGCGGTCACCAGCCGGGCCGCGACGTCGGCGCCGCTGAGCACCTCGACCAGCCGCTTGGCCGGGCCGCTGCCCTCCGTGGTGGCGACCACGCTCCAGCCGTCGCGCACCATCGCGCGCAGATCCGCCAGGGCCCGCTCGATCTCGCCGCGGTAGCCCAGCACTTCGCGCGCCCCGATGGTGATCACGCTCGGGTCGGCGTCGTCCCCCCAGCCGGCGCCGGCGTCGTCCGCCGGCTCGTCCAGCTCGGCGTCGCGGGACAGCGAGGTCAGCGACCACCAGGGGATGCCAGAGGTGATCGCATGCTCGCGCACCTCGGCCAGCCCGGTGTAGCTGCCCGCCTGCAGGTCGAGCGCGGACAGGTCCACCGGGATCGCGTTGCCCGCCGAGGCGTTCGCCCAGGAGGCGGCCAGGAACTCCTCACTGGTGGCGACCAGGTCGTGCGCCCGGCGGCGCACCTTCTCCGGGTCGATCAGCACCACGTGGGTGCGCTTGGGCAGCAGGTCCAGCAGGGGTTCCATCCGCTCCACCAGCACCGGGGCGAGCGACTCCATGCCTTCGACCACGATGCCCTCGGCGAGCCGGCCGAGCATGTCGGCCACCCCGGGCAGCGACTCGGTGAGCGCCCGGGCCCGCTCCCGCACGGCGTCGGTGAGCAGGATCTCCCGGCACGGTGGCGCCCAGACCCCCGCCGGGGCGACCTCGAGCGAGCGCTGGTCCGCCACCGAGAACCAGCGCACCTCCTCGACGGTGTCGCCCCAGAACTCCACCCGCAGCGGGTGGTCCTGGGTGGGCGGGAACACGTCGAGGATCCCGCCGCGGACGGCGAACTCGCCCCGTCGCTCGACCATGTCGGTGCGGGTGTAGGCGGCGTCGACCAGAGCCGTCACCACGTCGTCCAGCGCCTGCTCGTCGCCGGCGACCAGGGTGACCGGCTCGAGCTCCCCGAGCCCGGCCACCACCGGTTGCAGCACGGCGCGCACCGGCGCGACCAGCACCCGGATCGGCCCGGCCGCCGGGTCGCTCGGGCTGGGGTGGGCCAGGCGGCGGAACACGGCCAGGCGCCGTCCGACGGTGTCCGAGCGCGGGCTCAGCCGTTCGTGCGGCAGCGTCTCCCAGGCCGGCAGTTCCGCGACGTCCTCGGCGGGCAGGAAGCTGCGCAGCGCCGCGGCGACGTCCTCGCTCTCCCGGCCGGTGGCCGTGACCACCAGCACCGGGCGGTCGGCGCCGTGCGGGTCTGCGCCGGCGATCGCCGCCAGCACCAGGGGGCGGACGCCGGGCGGGGCGACGATGTCGAGCAGGCCGACCCCGCCGGTTCGGGCCGCGTCGAGCACCGCGCCGAGCCCGGGGTCGGCACGGACGGCGTCGAGCAGGCCGGTCAGGGTCATGCAGTAGTTCTAACCCGTGGGTACGACCTGTTCCTAACCGGGACGCCTCGGACCACGGCGGGCGACACCGCGCCGGCTCCCGACTCCCCCCTCGTGATCATGCGATTCAGGTACTTAGGTCGATGGTCGTGATCATGCAATTCAGGTACCTAGGTTGATGGGGGGGCTGCAGCGCCTCAGCCACCTGCGTACCTGGATTGCATGATCGCGAGGTGGGCGGGCGAGAGGTGGGCGGGGATCAGTTCTGGAACCAGGCCACCGAACGGCTGATGATGCCCGACCCACCGGAGTTGCCTCCGGATCTGCCGGACGACGAGGAGCCGCCGCCCCGGCCGGAGGCGAACCCGTTCTGCCGCCCGGCGACCGGGCCGGGCGCCGGCGACGACGGGCGAGCCCGCACCGCCGGGACGCCGCGCGCCGCACGGGCGGAACGGCCCACCGACGCCGTCCGGCGGGGCTCACCCTGCCGGGGCGACGCCGCAGGGGCGTTCGCGTCGTCCGAGGAGCCGTCCTCGGCCGGGTCCGTCGTCGAGGTCGCCGCGCCGGCACCTGGCCGCTCGTCGTCGCCCTCCGCGGGGGGACCGCCGTCGACCGGGGACACGAGGCGGGCGAGCTCGGCCGGTGACACCTGCTGACGACGTCGCGGCCACAGCACCGAGAGCACCAGGCCGACGATGCCGCCGCCGGCCAGGCCGATGGCCACGTCGACCACCGGGCGCGGCGCCGACCGGGCCAGTGGCGGCACCGCACTGGTGATCACCCGACCGCCCGCGGTGGCCTTGATCGAGGTGAGCTCACGCTGGTCGGTCAACAGGGCGCGCAGGGCTTCCTGGTACGCAGAGGTCTGCCCGCCGCCGTCGGCGATCCGGGCGTTCACGGTGTCGATCTGGTCGGCGATCGAGACCAGCCGGCGGTCGGCGTCGGCCTGGGCCGACCCCTCCCGATAGGCCAGGTAGCTCTCGGCCACCGTCTGAGCCCCCGCAGCGGCACCGGCCGGCGTGGTGGCACGGTAGCGGATGTTCAGCACCTGGGTGCCCTGCGGCGAGTCGATGCTCAGCGAGCTGCGCACGGCGTCCGCGGTCAGCGCCAGCTTCTCCCCGGCCTTCGCCGCCACGGCTGAGGAGCCGGCCAACTGCGACTCCGTCGACATGTTGATCACACTCGACAGGTTGATGTTGCCGAACTGCTCGGCCAGCAACGGCTGCACCACCACCGAGGCGGTGGAGACGTAGACCGGCGGCGCCAGCAGGGTGTAAGCCGTCGAGGCTGCGAGCCCGAGCACCACCGGGGTCAGCGCCAGCACCCACCGCTCACGCACGCGGGTCAGGATGTCGGCGACGGTCAGCGGCTGGGTCGCGATGGGCTGCATACGTGGGTCCACGTGGAGACGGTCGGCAGTCCTGGGCCGATCTGGAGTCAATTGGTGACATTGAGTGTATGTGCTGTGCCTTGGAGTAATCCCCTGCCACACTCGACCCTGTGCTCGCAGACGCCGTCGCAACCGACGACGAGGCCGATGACGCACGGCAGAACTCCCCCGCCGTCCCGGCCCGTGGCCGGGGAGCGCTGCGCACCCGGGCCCTGCCGGCCTGGCCGTTCCTCAGCCTCTTCGTGCTCTACCCGCTCTGGTGGAGCCTGGGCATCACGGTCGTCCTGCTGCCCGCCCTGGGTGCGATCTGCCTGTTCCTGATGGCCCTGCGCGGCTGGATCCGGATGCCCCGGATGTGGCTGTGGTGGGCCGCCTTCCTGATCTGGATGGCGGCGTCCGTCGTCATGATCGACAGCGGCGGGCGCCTGGTCGGCTTCGCCCAGCGGCTGGCCGGCGTGCTCGGGGCGAGCCTGCTGGTGCTGTACGTGTTCAACGCCCGGGAGACCCTGCCCCGACGCCGGGTGCTCGCCGCCATGGCCACCTTCCTGGGCTGGATGACGGTCGGCGGCTACCTCGGCATGCTCTTCCCGCACTTCCGGATGTCCACCCCGGCCATGGCTCTGGCGCCACGCACCCTGGCCAACAACGAGTACGTGGTGAACCTGCTCAGCCCGAGGTTCGCCGAGGTGCAGCACCCCTACGGCGCCACCTCGGACTTCATCCGCCCCTCGGCCCCCTTTCCCTACACCAATGCCTGGGGCCACGCCTTCGTGCTGCTGCTGCCGGTGGTCGCCGCGCTCGCCGTCCGCGCCTCCCGGCGCACCCGGTGGCTGCTGGCCGCGCTGGTGGCCGCCGCCGTGCCCCCCGCACTGGCCACGCTCAACCGCGGCATCGGGGTGGGCGTGGCCGTGGCCCTGGGCTATCTCGCCCTGCGCTACGCCCGGCACGCCAGCCTGAAGCGGGTGCTGCAGATCCTCGGCGCAGGCGCCGTGGTGGCCGTGGCCGTGCTGGCCAGCGGGGCACTGGACCGGGTCGGCGAGCGCACCAGCACCAGCTCCACCACCGAGGACCGGGCCGCTCTCTACCGGGAGGCGTTCCAGCGCACCCTCGACTCGCCCTTCCTGGGCTGGGGTGCACCGCGGCCCTCACTGACCCTGGAGGTCTCAGTCGGCACCCAGGGCCACTTCTGGTACCTGATGTTCTCGCACGGGTTCGTGGGGCTCGGGCTGTTCGTCGGCACGATCTGGGGCCTGGCCCTGGTCACCCGGCGGGTGCGCGACCCGGAGTCGATCCTGATGCACACCGTGGTGGTGGTGATCGGGGTGATGCTGCTCTTCTACGGGATCGACGGCATCCACCTGGTGATCGCCCTCACCTGCGGCGTCCTGCTGATGCGACCAGAGCCCTGGAACGCACCCGTCCGGGTCAGAGAGGCAACGTCACCATGAGCACGTCCGAGCGCAGCGCCGATCAGCCGGTCGAGTTCGACCTGGGCCCCAGCGGTGCGCACGACACCGACCGGATGGACGCCGTCCGCGCCCAGCTCGGGCACCTGTTCCCGGCGGCCCCCTTCCCGCTGCACCTAGGGTACGGCCCGATCCCGGCCGGCTACCGCGAGGTGGAGGCCTGGCGGGTGATCCCGAACCGAACCGCACCGCGCTTCCTGGTCCCGGTACGAGCGGCCGCTGCCCGCCGGATGGTGCTCTCCCACAACGGTTTGCGGACGACGAAGGTCGCCGCCACCCGCCGCCTCGCCGCCCTGGCGATGGGGCCGATGGCGCTGGTACAGCGGGAGCGGACCATTCTGCGGCTGAGCGTCCCGGCGGGCACCGGTGACGCCGCCGTGGACGACGCCGTGATCACGCGGCACCTGCTCCGCCGGGTTCCCGGGGCCGTGGCCACCGCGGTGAGCCTGCGTGACTTCCATCCCCGGGCCAAACCGACCGTGCAGCTGCTGGACGAGCGCGGCACCGTGGTCGCCTTCGCCAAGGTGGCCTCCGATCCGGCCACCGGGGAGCGGGTGCTCACCGAGGCTGCGCTGCTCGACCAGCTCGGCACCGGGCTGGACGTCGAGGGCTCGCCGATCCGCCTGCCCCGGGTGCTGGACGTCGGGCGGTGCGGCCCGTTCGCCTACTCGGTGGTCGAGCCCCTGCCGGACGACGCCCGCCGGGTCGGCGACGACCAGGACGCCCGGGTGCTGCGGGCCCTCGCCGCCTTCGGTGACTCCCTCGGGCCACGCCGGCAGATGCCGCTGGCGCAGACCTCCTTGTGGGCCGACGTGATGACCCGGGCGGCCGCCGGCCGGGCGGCTGCGGCCGACCGGCCGGACCTGGTGGCCGGGCTGGACCGGCTGCTCGCCACCGCGCAGCGACTGGACGCCGCCATGCTGGTGCCGGTCGGCTGCTACCACGGCGACTGGGTGCCCTGGAACATGGGCTGGTCGGGCTCGGTGCTCTGGGCCTGGGACCTGGAGTACGGCAGCCCCCAGGGGCCCCAGGGGCTGGACGCCCTGCGCTGGGTGTTCCAGACCCAGCACGTCACCGGCGGCGCGACCTTCACCGACGCGGTGGCCGCGATGACGGCCGCAGCCCCGCGGCTGCTGCCGGCGCTGGGGGTGGCGACCACCTTGACCACGACCCTGGTCCGGCTGCACGTGATCGAGACGATGGCGACCGCCCTCGGTCTGCTGGCCGGCGGGCGCGGGCTGCCGCACGGACTCGACCCGGACGCCGTCGAGGTGATGCGAGCCCTGGAGGGCCCGCCGGCGCCGCCGGCGCAGCGCCGTCCCTGACCGACTCGCGCACCCGGCCGGCTCAAGCACCTGGCGGCGGACGTCGATGGGCAGCTATGGCCTCGACCCTGCCTCCAGCCCCCCGCGCCGGCGCCGACGACGCCCCCGCAGTCAGCGTGATCATTCCCACGGTGGACCGGGAGAAGCTGCTGCTGCGCGCCATCCGCAGCGTGGTCGCCCAGGACTACCTCGGCCCGATCGAGATCGTCGTGGTCCGGGACGGCTCGCCGTCCGCCGACGACACCGCCGCGCTGGAACAGACCATGGCCGCGGAGCTGCCGGCGTCGGTGTCGCTGCGTCAGGTGCCCAACATCCGCAGCAAGGGGCTGCCGGGGGCGCGCAACAGCGGTATCCAGGCCGCGTCGCACACCCTGGTCGCCTTCTGCGACGACGACGACGAGTGGCTGCCGGCCAAGCTGTCGGCGCAGGTCCCGGTACTCATCCGGACCCCGTCGGCGTCGCTGGTGGCCACCGGGGTCGCCGTGGTGACCCACGGTGTGGAGACCGCCCGGCCGGGCCCGCTGCGCCCGACCACGCTGGAGGACCTGATCACCCGCCGGATCATGGAGCTGCACCCCTCGACCTTCCTGATCCGCCGTGAGGACCTGCTCGGCGCGATCGGGCTGGTCGACGAGGAGCTGCCCGGCGGCTACGCCGAGGACTACGACCTGCTGCTGCGGGCCGCGGCCGTCGGCCCGGTGCTCTCGGTGCCTCGACCGTTGGTCCGGGTGCACTGGCACGGATCCTCGTACTACTTCTCGAAGTGGCAGATGATCTACGACAGCCTCGACGCGCTGCTGGTCAAGCACCCCCAGTTCGCCAGCGTGCCCCGGGGCCGGGCCCGGATCCGTGGCCAGCAGGCGATCGCCCTGGCCGCCATGGGCCGGCGCCGGGAGGCTCTGACCACCGCCCTGGACACGGCTCGGCTGAGTCACACCGAGCCGCGCGCCTACCTGGCGGCGGTGGTGGCCAGCGGTGTGGTCAGCGTCGAGGGTGTGCAGCGCTATCTGCACCGGCGCGGCAGAGGGTTGTGAGCGCGCAGACTCCGCAGGCGGCCGCGGCCGTCACCCGGACGGCGGCCCGTCAGGGCGCCCTCGGGCTGATCGGCGCGGTCACGGCGGGCGCCGGCGGCCTCGCCCTGACCGTCACCGTGGGACGGCTGATGCCGGCCCACGACGCCGGTGTCTACTTCACCGCCGTCGCCATCTTCACGATCGCCACCAGTGTGCTCATGCTGGGCACCGACACCGGGCTTGTCCGGGCCCTGTCCGGGCTGCGCGCCGCCGGGCGCCCCGAGCTGCTCCGTCCCACCGTGCTCATCGCCCTGCGACCCGTGCTGGCGGTCACCGGGGCCGCGGCGCTGGTGCTGGCGCTGGCCGCTGGCCCACTCGCCCACCGGCTGTTCCCGCACGAGACCGCCGAGTCGATGACGGTGGCCCTGCGCCTGCTCGCCCCGTTCCTGGTGGTGTCCACGCTGTCGATGGCGCTGCTGAACGGCGCCAGCCGGGGCATGGGGTCGCTGCGCACCTTCACGACCGTCCAGCAGGTCTTCCTGCCGGCGGCGCGTCCATTGCTGATCGCGGTGGCGGTGCTCGGCGCCCAGGTCTGGCGCCCGGTGCCGTCCGACGACTCCTCCCTGATCGCCACTGTGGCGCTGATCGCCTGGGCCGCGCCGCTCCTGCTCGCCTGCGCGATCGCCGTCCGCGAGGTGCACCGGCTGCTCCCCCCGGCCGCGGGCGGCGGCGTCCTGGTGGGTCCGTACTCGGCCCGCGCGTTCTGGACGGCGACCGCTCCCCGCGCGGTGGCGGCGACGTTCGAGGTGCTCATCGTCTGGTCGGACGTGGTCCTGGTCACCGCACTGCTGGGGGCCTCGAAGGGGGCGATCTACGCTGCCGCAAGCCGTTTCGTGACCAGCGGCACCTTCGCGCTGCAGGCGGTGCGGCTGTCCGTCGGCCCCCTGCTCGCCGCGGCCTTCGCGCGGAAGGACCGGGCCGAGGCGGAGCACGTGCACCGGCTCAGCGTGCGGTGGGCGGTGCTGTCCACCTGGCCGGTCTACCTGGCGATGGCCGCCTTCGCCCCCGGGGTGCTGGCCGTGCTGGGGCCCAACTTCGCCGAGGCGGCACCGACGCTCACCCTGCTCTGCCTGGCCATGCTCGGGGTGGTCGCGACCGGCAACGCCAACACCGTGCTGAACATGGCCCACCACAGCCACTGGGCCGCGGCGAACACCGGCACCGCCACCGCGGTGATGCTGGCCACCGACCTGCTCCTGGTGCCCCGGCTGGGGATCATGGGGGCGGCGGTCGGCTGGTCCGCGGCGATGCTCACCGATGCCGTGCTCGGTTCGCTCGAGGTCCGGGTGGGCCTGGGGCTGCACTCCTTCGACGGCCCCGCGGTGCGGGCGGCGCTCACCGTGCTGCTGGCCTTCGGGCTGCCCGCCCTGCTGGTGCGGGTGGGCGCCGACACCGTGCTCGGCCCCTCGGTACCACCGATGGCCGTCCTGCTGGGCGGCGGCGTGCTGGCCGCACTCACCTACCTTGCCGCCCTTGCGGCGCAACGCGTTCCGCTCGGCATCGACGAACTGCTGGCCGCCGTACGCCGGCCCGCCCGGGGGGCGGCTGCCACTCCGCCGGGCGACCCCGAACCCCCCGTCCCGCTATCCCCCACCTCAGGAAGGTCGGCATGACGACGCTGGAGAAGTCCCTCAAGAACCTGGTGCCGGCGCAGGCCAAGGGCGCAGCCAAGGGCGCGATCCGCGGCTACGGCTCGCTCACCGCCACCTGGCGGCCGCTGCCGGACTTCCTGGTGCTGGGCACCAAGCGGGGCGGGTCGACGTCCGCCTGGCGGTACCTGATCCAGCACCCCCAGGTGATGCCGATGGTCACCCGTTGGGAACACCTGAAGAGCCCGCACTACTTCTACTGGCACTACGACCGCGGCCTGGACTGGTACCGCGGGCACTTCCCCAGCGTGGCCGCACGCCATGCCGCGCAGCGGCGGCTCGGCCGACGGATGATCACCGGGGAGTCCAGCCCGTACTACCTGTTCGACCCCCGGGTGCCCGCCCGCGTGGCCCGCGACCTGCCCGAGGCCCGGTTCATCGTGCTGCTGCGCGACCCGGTCAAGCGCGCGTACAGCCACTACTGGGAGCGGGTGGACAACGAGGTCGAGCCGCTGACCTTCGCCCAGGCGCTGGCCGCCGAGCCGGCCCGGGTGTCCGGTGAGCTGGAGAAGATGGC
This sequence comes from uncultured Actinomycetota bacterium, assembly GCA_963710915.1. Lineage (GTDB taxonomy): Bacteria > Actinomycetota > Actinomycetes > Actinomycetales > Kineosporiaceae > JADJPO01. The sequence goes on from CAVQCD010000008.1 coordinate 377,493, forward strand.
GGCCGACCCCTATTACTACAGCCGCCGGCACGACTGGTACACCTACCGCGAGCGCGGCGTCTACGCGCCGCAGCTCGAGCGCTGGTTCGACGCTGTCGGGCGCGAGCGGGTGATGGTCATGATCAGCGAGGACATGTACCGGACGCCGCAGCCGGCGATGGACGAGATGGCCCGCTTCCTGGGCATCGAGCCCACGCCGATCCCTGCGTTCGAGCGGCACAACTATCGCCCCGCCGAGCCCATGGCACCCGAGGTGGAGGCCGAGCTGCGCGAGTTCTACTCCCCCCACAACGCCGCCCTGGCCACCCTCCTCGACCGCGACCTCCCCTGGTCCTAACCCGCCCCAAACCCGCTCATGCTCCACGGGGGGTACCTGTTTCGGCGCCACGATGGCCCCATTCGTGTACCCCCGCGGAGCATGAGCGGGTCGGGCGGGAACTAGGCGCGGCGGGCGTAGGTTGACGATCTGACAGAGGGCGCCACCACTCGAGGGGAACGACCATGACGTACGGGTACGAGCCGGAGCCTCCGGCGGCCCAGCAGCCGGCATCGCACCAGGCCTATCCGGCGCAGCCCTACCCACCGGCCTCGCCACCCACGGCGCCACAGCCGGCGGCCGGGCAGCGGTTCCGGGTTCGCCAGAAGCTGACCATGATGGTCAACCGCTACGAGATCCTGGCCGTGGACGCCGCGGGCAACGAGACCGGCCTGATCGCCCTCGCCCAGCAGAAGCGGATGGCGTTCAAGGAACAGGTCACCTTCTTCGCCGACGAGGCCAAGACCCGGCCGGTGTTCGGCTTCAAGGCCCGCTCCCGGATGGACCTCGGCGCCACCTACGACGTCACCGACCCGCAGGGGACGGCGATCGGCTGGTTCCGCAAGGACTTCGGCAAGTCGCTGCTGCGCTCCACCTGGCACATCGGCACTCCGGACGGCTTCCAGGGCATGGGTCAGGAGCGCAACCAGACGGTCGCCGTCCTGCGCCGCTTCTGGGACATGGTGCCGTTCCTGGGCGACATCCCCGTGCCGTGGATGTTCCACTTCGACTTCACCGCGGCGGACGGCTCGGTCGTACTGTCGAGCACCCGCAAGCCGGCGCTGCGCGACGTCTACGAGATCGAGGTGCCCTCGGTCAACGGCTGGCAGCTGGACTGGCGGGTCGCCGCAGCCATGGCCGTCGCCCTCGACGCCCTCCAGAGCCGCTGACCGACCTGGGTCAGGCGTTGGGGGTCAGGTAGCGGCGCAGTGTCGTGCGGCCGTGGTTGATCCGCGACTTCACGGTGCCCACCGGCACCTCGAGCCGCTCGGCGATCTCGCTGTACTCCAGGCCCATCAGGTCACGCAGCACCACGGCCTCGACCACGTGCCCCTGCTCGATCCGCAACCGCTCGAACGCCTCGATCACGTCGATCCGGGTTCCCGCGAGCACACTCACCCGGGCCGGGTCTGTCGGCTCGGGTGCCTGGTCGAGCCCGAGGTCGCCGGCCGTGCGCCGCATCCGCCGGTAGGTCGCGAAGGCGCTGTTCGCCACCACCGGGTACAGCCAGGTGGTGAACCGGCTCCGCCCGGCGAAGGTATGGATCCCCTTCGCCACCGCGATCAGGGCCTCCTGGCAGGCGTCCTCGGCGTCCGCCTGGTGGGGCAGCACCCGCAGGCACCGGCGCAGGACATCGGGGCGGACGGCGTGCAGCAGGGCGTCGAGGGCCGCGCCGTCACCGGCGGCGGCCCGGGCGGCCAGCTGATCAAGGGTGCTCACAAGCATCCATGGTGAGGCATGATGACGCGATGACCGCCCCACCCACCATCGGGCGTCTGCAGGTGGAGCGACAACTGGGGTCCGGCGGGTTCGCCACCGTGTGGCTGGCCCGGGACACCGAGCTGGACTCCCTGGTGGCGGTCAAGATCCTCGCTGAGAACTGGGGCGCCCACGAGGACATCCGCCGCCGCTTCCTCGACGAGGCCCGCCTGCTGCGCCGAGTGGACAGCGACCACCTGGTGCGGGTGTACGACATCGGCGCCCTGGCCGACGGCCGCCCGTACTTCGTGATGACCTACGCCGACGGCGGCAGCCTGGCCGAGCGCCTCGAGACCAGCCCTGCCCCCTGGCCGGCGCACACGGTGGCCGACCTGGTCGACGCACTGGCCGAGGGCCTGACCGTGCTCCATCAACACAACGTGATCCACCGCGACATCAAGCCCCGCAATGTGCTGCTGCGCAGCACCCCCAGCGGCGTGATGCGCCCCCTGCTCGGCGACCTCGGTATCGCCAAGGACCTGCACTGGGCCCCCGGGGTGACCATGCCCGCCGGGTCCAACGGGTACATGCCACCCGAGCAGCGCGGTTTCTCCGCCGACATCGGCCCGACCAGCGACGTCTACGCCCTCGCCCTGACCACCGCCCGGATGCTCGGCCTGGACCGGCCCTGGCCACCCACCCCGCTGGGCCAGGTGCTGGACCGGGCGACCAAGGACCACCCCGGCGAGCGGACGTCGTCCGCGGCGGTGTTCGCCCGCGACCTGCGGCAGGCCCTGGCTCCCTGGCTGCGCTCCCCGGCCGGCCCGCCGCACCCCTTCCGGCCGCCCCACCGCCCGAGGCCACCGCCGTCCTGCACAGCGGGCCCGCGCGCCGGCGGATCCTGGGCGGGCTGGCCCTGCTGCTGTCCGGCGCCGGCATCTGGTGGCAGAGCGGGATCGGAGCCGCGACCCGCACCCTGACGCCCGCGGACGGCAGAACTGCCGTGCAGGTTCCGCGGAGCTGGCAGGACACTGCCGATGTGCCGTTCCCAGGATCCAGCGACCCGGACGCCGGGGCACGCGCAGGCGCCGGCGCCCGGTCGGTGGCCATCGCCTTCGAGTCGAGCTACGTCCCGCCGGACGAGGTGATCGCCGAGCTCGACCTCAGCGGCTGCGACGACCCCACCTCACGCTCGGTCACGCTGGGCCCCTGGTCCGGCATGACCTGGCACGCGGACGACTGCCCGGGCGGCACCTCACGTGACGAGGTGGTCCTGGGAAACGACGACGGCAACGACGAGTGGACGGTCTGGCTCGAGGTGCGGTCGCAGGGCGGCGAACCCGACCTGGCGACGGTTCTGGACAGCCTCGAACTCTCATCGTGAACTAATTCTGCGCCTCGTCGTGAACTCATCCGGCGCCAGGACACTCTCACCTGACATGGCACGACCCACCCACCACCGACTCGGGGAGTCATCAGTGAACCGCTTGGCCCGCATCGTCGTCGTTCCCGCTCTCGCCCTGGCCCTGCCGCTGGGCCTGGCTGCCTGCGACAGCGAGAAGAAGACCGTCAGCTTCAGCAGCTCCTCCCCGGGCGCTGCCGGCGCCGGCGCCACCGTCGCCCCGACCGGGGTCAAGGCCGGCGGCGTCACCGTGGACTCCAACGGCGTCACCGCCCCCGGCGTCACCGTGAACGAGGACGGCGTCACCGCCCCCGGCGTCACCGTGAACGAGGACGGCGTCACCGCCCCCGGCGTGACCGTCGACGCCGACGGCTCTGTCACCGCCCCCGGCGTCACCGTGAACGAGGACGGCGTCACCGCCCCCGGCGTGACCGTCGACGCCGACGGCGGCGTCACGGCTCCCGGCGTCACCATCCCGTAGCGCGACCCCGGCCGGCCACCGACCCCGGCACTGCATCCCACAACCCTCACCGACTCGGGGAGTCCCGCGTGAACCGCTTGACCCGTACCCTCGTCCTGCCCGCCCTGATCCTCGCCCTGCCTCTCGCCCTGGCCGCCTGCGGCGCCGAGGAGAAGACGGTCTCCGTCGGTGAGGTGGCCGCGTCCGGCGCCACCGTCGACGGCGACGGTGTGAAGGCCGGCGGGGTCACCGTCGACGAGAACGGCGTGACCGTCGACGGCCAGACCACCGCGGCTGCCTCCCCGGGCGCCGCCGGCGGCGCGATCAGCCTGCCGGAGTTCCCAGTGCCTCGGGTCCCCGACGTGGGCGCGATGACCAAGGGGTCCGCCGCCGTCCAGAAGAAGATCGCCGCGGCGGGCGACCTCCCGGTCGGCCTCGAGGTCACCGGGGCCCGCTGCAACGCCAAGGGCGTGGTGGTCAACCGCACCGGGGTCGCGGTGAGCGACGCCGACGACGGCAGCCAGGTGGTCACCGGCGGGGGGACCAGCCAGGTCGACCCGAACGGGTCGGGCCAGGTCGTCGGCAGCGACGGCGTCTGGCAGGTCGACGAGGACGGCTCTGGGCAGGTCACGATGGCCGGCGCCACGCTGCAGGTGGACGCCGACGGTTCCGGGCAGTACACCGACGGCCGGATGACCTACCAGGTCGACGCCGACGGCACCGGGCAGTACACCATCGGCGACGAGACGTACCAGGTGAGCAAGGACGGCTCCGGCCAGTGGACCTTCGGCGGAGGATCGGTGCAGAACGGCGGGGACGGCACCGGCACCTGGACCGGCCCGGACGGCGCGGTGATCGTGAACGGTGACGGCACGGGCACCCTCAACGGCGCGCCGATCACCATCGCGGCGATGCCGAAGTTCGCCCTGCTGGGCAAGCTGCCGAAGCTGAACAAGCTGGCGCCGATCGGCAAGAAGTGCGGCACCCTGATCCGGATCGACGCCTCGGTGCTCTTCGACTTCGACAAGGCCACGCTGCGACCGGAGGCTGGTCCGGTGCTCAAGAACGTGGCCAAGGCTCTGGCCGCCACCACGGCCAGGATCCAGGTGAACGGGCACACCGACAGCAAGGGTGAGGACGCCTACAACCAGGACCTCTCCGAGCGCCGGGCCGCCGCCGTCGTCGCCGCACTGAAGGCCGACGGCCTGAAGGCGCCGATGACGCCCCAGGGCTTCGGCGAGACCCAGCCGGTGGCCCCGAACGCCAAGGGCGGCAAGGACAACCCCGGCGGCCGCCAACTCAACCGCAGAGTCGAACTGGTCATCCCCTAGCCGCCCCAAGCAAAGCGCGGGTGTGGGTTCAGCCGACGAAGGTAGGGCCGTCGCGCAGGAAGCTGGTGGCGGCGAGCACGACCACCAGCACCGCACCCACGGCCAGCACGGCGAGGGCCACCGCCATCGCCCGCCGGCGGCGGCGTGGCGTCCAGTGGTGCCGGGGGGGTTCCGGATCGGCGACGTGGGCATCGGGGATCGGGGCGCCGATCACCGTCAGCCGCACCTGGGCCGGGACCAGGTCGGGACGGTGCCCGCCGGCGAACGGCTGGTGCACCAGCGGCGGGCGCGGAGGAGCCGCCCTGCGGATGTCCCGGATGTCGATCTGGTCGGTGTCGACAGCACGCGCGAAACGGTCACCGAGTCGTGGGGAGGGTCGACGCACATCCCGAGACTACCAGCGGTATATCACTTTCCGTAGAACGCTAGTAGCTATCTGTTGCGAGAGTCTCGGTGTCGCAGGGAGGCGAGCTGCTCCGCCACGGCCCCCACCTTGAAGACCCCCGGCGGGATGTCCTCGGAGGACTGCCGCTGCCGCGGAAGGTAGGAGACAGCCACCACAGCGGCCAGGAAGTCGTCCTCGTTCTCCACCAGCTCGACCACCCCAGCCGCTCCCAGCCGGCGCGAGAACAGCTGCTGGTGGTTGTCCACATGCTCACCGCGGGTCGGGTCCCGGGGCACGACGATCGGCCGGTGTCCCAGCCGACGCGCCTCGGTGATTGTGGCGGGACCACCATGGGTGACGATCACGTCGCTGATCTCGAACAGCTCCTGCAGCCGGTCGTGGCTGCAGAAGGCGAACCCCGTGCCCTGCACCGGGGCCCGGCTGCGGCCGTACTGGATCTGCACATCCCAGTCCTCCACCCGGCCCGCCCAGTTCTCGGCCCAGGTGACCAGCCGGTCGAAGGGGTGGTGATCCGTGCCGACAGTCACGAACATCCGCCGGGTCACAGCACACACCCCACGACGTCGGCCCCGCGGTACAGGTTCCGCTGTTCGTCCCACTGCACGAGCATCGCGTCGGTGAACGGCCGGCACAGCCGCCCGGTCAGGGTCGGGCTGTCCATCCGGTCGTAGACCTCGAGATAGACCGTGGGCACCCGCAACAGCTTGGCCACGACGAAGAACGGCACGGCGACGCCGGCCCCGGTGGAGATCACCACGTCCGGACGGCGGCGCCTGAGCACGCGCCAGGCCAGACCGACGTTGCGCACCAGGTTCAGCACGTTGCGGGTGGTCGGGTGATAGGCCCAGGTGACGTCCTCGTCCCGCAGGATGCTCACAGCGTCCGGGGTGTCGAAACACACCCAGTGCCGCCGGTGGTTGCGGCTCCACGGCTCGAGCGCCGTCAGTTGAGCCAGGTGCCCACCGCTGGAACACACCAGAAGCACGTCGAGCGCCTCGCCGGACTGTGTCCCCTCCACGCCGAACTCCCATCCACGTCAGGTCCTTACAGACCTGATCGGCGGATCGGCCGCTCGACCTGAGCCGAAGCGGAGTCAGCCTTCGAGGATCATCCCGGCGCCGACGGTGACGTTGGTGGCCTCGTCGATCAGGACGAAGCCGCCGGTGTGCCGGTTGCGCCGGTACTCGTCGGCGAACAGCGGTGCGGTGGTGCGCAGCCGGACCCGGCCGATCTCGTTCAGGCCCAGCTCGGTAGCTGCCCTCGTCGCGGTGCAGGGTGTTCACGTCGAGGCGAGTAGCGCAGCGCCTTGACCATGGCGCGCACCGATTTGGTGGTGTGCTTGAGGGCCAGCTTCTGCCCCTGGCGCAGCGGCTTCGTCGCTCATCCAGCACACCATGGCCTCGATGTCCTGGGTGACCATCGGCTGGTTGTGCGGCCGGCAGATCATGTCGCCCCGGCGAGACGTCGATCTCGTCGGCGAGCCGGATCGTCACCGCCATCGGCGGGAAGGCCTCGTCGACCGGCCCGTCCGTGGTCTCGATCGCGGCGATCGTGCTGGAGAACCCCGAGGGCAGGACGATCGACCTCGTCGCCCGGCTTGAACACGCCGCTGGCGATCGTGCCGGCGTAGCCCGCGGTAGTCGGGGTAGGCCGAGGACTGCGGGCGGATCACGTACTGCACCGGGAACCGGACGTCGATCAGGTTGCGGTCGCTGGACGACGTGCACGTGCTCGAGGTGGTGCAGCAGCGACGGCCCGTCGTACCAGGGCATGGTCTCGCGACCGGGTGACGATGTTGTCGCCGTTCAGGGCCGAGATCGGGATCGACGGTCAGGTCGGGCACGTCCAGCTTGGTGGCGAAGTCGGCGAACTCGTCGTTGATCGCCTCGTAGACCTCCTGGGAGTAGTCGACCAGGTCCATCTTGTTCACCGCCGAGCACCAGGTGCGGCACCCGCAGCAGGGTGGCGAGGAAGGCGTGCCGGCGGCTCTGCTCGACCAGCCCCTTGCGGGCGTCGACCAGGATGATCGCCAGGTCGGCCGTCGAGGCGCCGGTGACCATGTTCCGGGTGTACTGGATGTGCCCGGGGGTGTCGGCGATGATGAACTTGCGCCGCGGGGTGGCGAAGTAGCGGTAGGCCACGTCGATCGTGATGCCCTGCTCGCGCTCGGCCCGCAGGCCGTCGGTGAGCAGCGCCAGGTTCGACGTAGTCGTCGCCGCGATCCGGGCGCTCGCCTGCTCGACGGCGTCCAGCTGGTCGGCGAAGATCGACTTCGAGTCGTACAGCAGCCGCCCGATCAGCGTGCTCTTGCCGTCGTCCACCGAACCGGCGGTGGCGAACCGCAGCATGTCCATGCCGTGACGCATCAGAAGTAGCCCTCCCGCTTGCGGTCCTCCATGGCGGCCTCGCTGAACTTGTCGTCGCCGCGGGTGGCGCCGCGCTCGGTGATCCGGGTCGCGGCGACCTCGTCGATGATCTTCTCGACGGTGTCGGCGTCGCTGAGCGACCGCCGCGGTGCAGCGTGGCGTCGCCCACGGTGCGGTAGCGCACCCGCTCGGGTGACCAGCTCCTCCCCCTCGCGGGGCCGGCAGAACTCGTGGACGGCGAACAGCATCCCGTTCGCGCTCGAACACCTCGCGCTCGTGGGCGAAGTAGATGCTGGGCAGCGCGATCTGCTCCCGCTCGACGTACTGCCAGATGTCCAGCTCGGTCCAGTTCGACAGCGGGAACACCCGGATGCGACTCGCCCAGGTGGATCCGCCCGTTGTAGAGTCGACCACAGCTCGGGCCGCTGGTTCTTCGGGTCCCACTGGCCGAACTCGTCGCGGAAGGAGAACACCCGCTCCTTGGCGCGCGCCTTGTCCTCGTCGCGCCGGGCGCCGCCGAAGGCCGCGGTGAAGCCGTGTTTCTCCAGCGTCTCCAGCAGCACCGGGGTCTGGATCCGGTTGCGGGTGCCGTCGGGGAGTTCGTGCACGGTTCCGGCCGTCGATCGCCTCCGGCACGCTGCCCACGATCAGCTGGACGCCGAGCTCGGCCACCCGCCGGTCACGGAACTCCAGCACCTCGGCGAAGTTGTGCCCGGTGTCCACGTGCAGCACCGGGAACGGGATCCGGGCCGGCGCAGAACGCCTTCTCGGCCAGCCGGAGCATCACGATCGAGTCCTTGCCGCCGGAGAACAGCAGCACCGGACGCTCGAGCTCGGCCGACGACCTCACGAATGATGTGGATCGACTCGGCCTCCAGCGTGGACAGCTCGGAGAGCCGGTACTCATGGGCCATCTGGGTCACGGTCACCTCTCGCGCACCTCTCGCATCGGCCTCACCCGTCGGCGGCCAGGGCAGCAGTCATACTCACGATCTGATCGGCATATTGGGGCCGGCACACGACCAGATCCGGCAGACGAGGATCGGCCCGGTTGTAGACCAGCGGTGAACCGTCCACCCGGCTGGTGTGCAGACCGACCGCACGGGCCACCGCCACCGGCGCGGCGGAGTCCCACTCGAACTGCCCGCCGGCGTGCACATAGGCATCCGCCTCGCCCCGCCACACCGAGGCGCACTTCACCCCGGCCGAGCCCATCGGCACCAGCACGGCGTCGAGCCGCTCGGCAAGCTCGGCGACGAAGGCCGGCGGCCGGGTCCGGCTCACCGCCAGGCGCAACGGGCCCTTGGCCCGCCGGGGCAGCACGGGCGGGTCGTCGGTGCCGTAACAGACGTTGTCGGCCGGCATCGCCACCGCGCCCGCGACCAGCGCGCCGTCCTGCCACAGCGCGACGTGCACCGCCCAGTCGATCCGGCCCGGCTCGGAGAACTCCCGGGTGCCGTCCAGCGGGTCGATGATCCACACCCGGGAGGCGGTCAGCCGGGCGGGATCGTCCGGTGCCTCCTCGGAGAGCACCGCGTCGTCCGGGCGGTCGTCGTCCAGGCGGCGGGCGAGCACGGCCTGCGCGCCGGCGTCTCCGGCCGAGCGCAGGGCCTCACCCGCGAAACCGCTGCGGCGGATCTGCAGAAGCACCTCGCCCGCCTCGACCGCCAGGCTGCGGGCAAGCGCCGCATCCGCGGCGGACGGAGCAGGGCCCCCGTCGGTCCGGGGAGGTCGAGCACGTGACACGTGGATCCCTTTCGGGTCAATCCAGGGTGGAATGAGGAGCCGCGCTGCTCCGCTACGTTACCGACGGTACCGCAGCGCCCCGTACCGCCTGTGAGCGCAGCGTGGCAGCGACACCCGAACGGCCCTACCCCGGCGGACGCCGCGAGAGCACCAGGACCGGGGCCCCCGGCACCGGCGCCACCTGGGGCGCCCACTGCGCGGTGTCGATCCCGGGGACGGCGAGCAGGTCGGTCCCGCGCTCGGCCAGGGCGTCGAGCAGCCGGCGGCCGGCCAGCCCGGACAGGTCGAGGTCGCTGCCCAGGGCGACGGCCGCCACCTCGAGCTCGTCGGCCATGGCCAGCACCTCCGTCACGTCGGCGGTCATCGGCAGACCGTAGCCGGGGGTGCCGGGCGTGCCGTCGAACGGCAGGCAGGCGCCGACCGCCACCAGCCCGCACTCCGGGACGGCGTCGAGGGCCTCGATCAGCACGGCCGCCGGTTCCGGATGTCCCACCACGAGCACCCGGCGCAGCCCGTGACCGCGGCGGCGCTCACGGTGCAGCCGGCAGCGGGTGGTCCGTCGGACCAGGATCGAGCCGGCCACCAGCGGCAGGGCCAGGGCAGGCAGCAGCGCGCGGGGCAGCGGCGCGGCCAGCAGGTGGGCCAGGGCGGCGAGCACGACCACCAGCACCGCACCGGTGACCACGACGCCACGGCGTCCGTCTGTCGTGGACAGGACCTGCTGCTCGTAACAGCCGCGCACCGCGAGCAGCGCCAGCCAGACCGCCGGAAGGCCCATGGCTGCCAGGGCCCACCAGGGCGACGGCGAGCCGGGGTGTCCGCTCAGCGCCGGGGTAGTCGCCCAGGCGCTCAGGCCCAGCCCGACGGACAGGGCCACCGCCGCGTCGCCGACCAGCACGGTGCGCCGTAGCCGCTCCTGCCGAGTGCCGTCGTCCGCCCCGGTCAGTTCGGGCCGCGGCAGCAGGGTGAGCCGGAATCTGGCGACGCGGCCGGGCCCGGTCGCGGGTACGCGAAGGCGTGCGCTCGCTGCGATGTCGATCGGCATGGTCGTGCGCTCCCCGGGGCTGTGGCGCGGCCTGTCGGGCACGACTGTACGAAGCCGTTGACGTTGTATGCCGTTCTGTGACGGCGCGTCCCGCACATCGTGGCCCCGAACCCACCGAACGGTGGAGGCCCGCCTACTGCGACCGGACTAGAGCGAGTGGGCGCGGGTGTTGATCTCGGCCTGGGCCCGCTCCCAGCCGAGCAGCAGCACGTCGCGGACGGCGTCCGCCGCCTCGCCGACCATCACCGCGGCGTCCGCACGCTCGGCCCCCGAGAAGTCGCGCAGCACGTAGTCTGCGGCGTCCATCCGCCCGGGCGGACGGCCGACCCCCATCCGCAACCGGCAGTAGTCCTTGCTGCCCAGGGAACGGGAGATCGAGCGCAGGCCGTTGTGGCCGCCCTCGCCGCCGTCCCGCTTCAGCCGGATCTGGCTGAACGGCAGGTCCAGCTCGTCGTGCAGCACCAGCAGCCGGTCCAGCTCGATCGAGTAGAACCGGACCAGCCCGGACACCGGGCCGCCGGACTCGTTCATGTAGCAGCTCGGCCTGGCCAGGATCAGGCGGGGTCCCGGCCGGCCTCCCGCCGGGGGCAGCCGGACCTCGGCCACCTGGGCCCGGGCCTTGTGGGCCGACAGCCGGGAACCCAGTTCGCCCGCCAGCACGTCGAGGGCCATCGCCCCCGCGTTGTGCCGGTTCCCGGCGTACGACGGCCCAGGGTTCCCGAGCCCGACGACCAGCCAGGGCCGGTCGTCGGGGGTGAGCTCGGCGCTCACTCCTCGGCGGCGTCCTTGGCCGGCTCGGCCGCGGCCTCGTCAGCCGCCGCCTCGTCGGCCGGGGCCTCGTCGGTGGGCGAGGTGACCTGCAGGGCGAGCGCGTCGGCGTCGGTGATCAGGACGGTACCGGCCGGCAGGGCGATCTCGCCGGCCAGGATGCGGGCGCCGCGCGGCCAGGCCCTCGACGCTGACCTCGATCGAGGAGGGGATGTTGGTGGCCTCGACCTCGACCTCGAGCGTGTTCAGCTCGGAGGTGACCAGGGTGCCGCTCATCGGCTCACCGACCACGTGCAGCGGCACGTCGACGGTGACCTTCTCACCGCGGCGGACCAGCAGCAGGTCGACGTGCTCGATCGCACCCTTGATGGCGTGCCGCTGGATGTCCTTGGGCAGAGCCAGTTCGGTGCTGCCACCCAGGTCGAGGGTGAGCAGGGTGTTGGAGTGCTTCAGCGCGAGCATGGTCGCGTGGCCCGGCAGGGCCAGGTGGACGGGGTCGGTGCCGTGACCGTAGAGCACCGCCGGAACCTTGTGGTCACGGCGCGACCGACGGGCTGCGCCCTTGCCGAACTCGGTGCGCTTCTCGGCGGTGAGCTTGACCTCGGACACGTTCACTCCTCATCGATGAGGCCGAAGCCTCGGGCGTCTTTGGTGCGAATGGCTCGCGTGGGATGGCACATCACCTGCGAGCGAAGGGGCGCACTGACCGGGAGCGACATGTGCGCCCCGAGGCGCACCACGTCGATCACGGCTCCCGCAGGTGCGGACGCCCTCGCCGAGGCAACCGCGCCATCCTAACCGCGCAGACCCCCCAACCGAAATCGCCACCCACCCCCCGTGATCATGCGATCCGGGTACCTGCGTACCTGGATCGCATGATCACGCGGTTAGGCGTTGCCGTCGAACAGGCAGGTGACCGAGCCGTCGTCGAAGACCTCGCGGATCGGCGCGGGCGATCAGCGGGGCGATGGACAGCACCGTCAGCTTGGGGAAGCGCTTGTCGTCGGGGATCGGCAGCGTGTTGGTGACGATCACCTCGCTGATGCAGCTGTTCTTCAGCCGCTCGGCGGCCGGCTCGGACAGGACGCCGTGGGTCGCGGCGACGATCACGTGGCTGGCGCCGTCCTCCTTCAGCGCCTCGGCCGCCTGCACGATCGTGCCCGCCGGTGTCGATCATGTCGTCGACCAGCACGCAGGTCCGGCCCTCGACCTCACCGACGACCTCGTGCGACCTTGGACTGGTTGGGCACGCTCGGGTCGCGGCTCTTGTGGATGAAGGCCAGCGGCGCGCCGCCGAGCCGGTCCGACCCACTGCTCGGCGACGCGCACCCGGCCGGCGTCCGGGCGACACGACGGTGAGCTTGCTCCGGTCGACCCGCCTGCGCACGTAGTCGGCCAGCAGCGGCAGGGCCCACAGGTGGTCGACCGGGCCGTCGAAGAAGCCCTGGATCTGCGCGGTGTGCAGGTCCACCGATCATGATCCGGTCGGCGCCGGCGGTCTTGAACAGGTCGGCGATCAGCCGGGCCGAGATCGGCTCGCGGCCGCGGTGCTTCTTGTCCTGGCGGGCGTAGCGGGTAGAACGGCGCGACCACGGTGATCCGCTTGGCCGAGGCCCGCTTGAGCGCGTCGACCATGATCAGCTGCTCCATGAGCCACTGGTTGATCGGCGCGGCTGTGGCTCTGGATGACGAAGGCGTCGCAGCCGCGCACGCTCTCGCCGAAGCGGACGTAGATCTCGCCGTTGGCGAAGTCGTAGGCCGATGGTGGGCAGCAGCTCGATGTCGAGCTCCACGGCCACCTCCTCGGCCAGCTCCGGGTGGGCCCGCCCGCAGACGAGCACCAGGCGCTTCTCGTTCGGAGCCGTCAGCCGCACTGATCATGATCAGTTCCCCCCGTCGTGCGTGGACAGCGCCGCTGCGCGGCCTCGGCGGCAGCAGCGGCCGCCGTGCCGGCGCGGCGCCGCGGCGACCCAGCCCTCGATGGTGCGCTGCCGGCCACGCGCCACCGCCAGCGCCCCCGGCGGGACGTCTTCGGCGATCACCGAGCCGGCGGCGGTGTAGGCGCCGTCGCCGATCGTGACCGGGGCGACGAACATGTTGTCGCGCCGACCCGCACGTGCGTCAGCCGACCGTCGTGCGGTGCTTGGCCACGCCGTCGTAGTTGACGAAGACCGTGGCCGCACCGATGTTGGTGCCCTCGCCGATCGTCGCGTCGCCGACGTAGGACAGGTGCGGCACCTTCGAGCCCGCGCCGATCGTGCGCGTTCTTCGTCTCGACGAAGGCGCCGATCTTGCCGCCGCTCGCCGAGCGCGGTGCCCGGCCGCAGGTAGGCGAACGGGCCGACGCTCGCGCCCGCGCCGATCACCGCGCCGCTGCCGTGGCGTGCGGACCACGGTGGCGCCCGCGCCGATCGTGCACGTCGGTCAGCGTGGTGTCCGGGCCCGATCGTGGCGCCCGTGGCCGACCTCGGTCGCGCCGTGCAGCTGGGTGCCGGGCAGGAGCGTGACGTCGCGGTCGAGGGCGACCGTCGACGTCGACCCAGGTGGTGGCCGGGTCGATCGACGGTGACGCCGGCGCGCATCCAGCCCTCGAGCGATCCGGCGGTTCAGCTCGGCGCCCAGGGCGGCGAGCTGCACCCGGTCGTTGACGCCCTCGACCTGCCACGGGTCGTCGGTGCGCGGCGCCGCGACCCGGCGCGCCGTCGGCGCGGGCGATGCCGAGCACGTCGGTCAGGTACATCTCGCCCTGGGCGTTGTCGGTCGTCGAGCCGGCCGAGCGCGTCGCGCAGCACGCGCGGCGTCGAACGCGTAGATCGCCGGAGTTGATCTCGCGGATCGGCGCGCTGGGCCTCGTCGGCGTCCTTGTGCTCGACGATGCCGAGCACGCTGCCCTCGGCGTCGCGCAGCGACCCGGCCGTAGCCGGTCGGGTCGGCGACCTCGGCGGTCAGCACGGTGACCGCGTTGCCGGTCGCGCGTGCCGGCGACCAGGTCGGCCAGCGTGGCGCCGGTCGAGCAGCGGCACGTCCCCGTAGGTGACCACCACGGTGCCGGTGAGCGGCCCGCTCGCCGCCCGGCCAGGGCCTCGAGCCCGCAGGCGACGGCGCGGCCGGTGCCCGGGATCTCGTCCTGATCGGCGACGACGACGCCCGGGTCGACGTGCCTCGACGTGCGCGGCGACGAGGTCACGCTCGTGCCGGACGACGACCACCAGATGGTCGGGATCAAGCGTGCGCGCCGCGGCCAGCGCGTGGCCGAGCAGGGACCGACCACCGATGCGGTGCAGCACCTTGGGGGTGGCCGACTTCATCCGCGTGCCCTCCCCCGCGGCCAGGACGACGACCGCGGACGGACGAAGCGCGGGTCCGGGGGACAGGTGATACGGGTGGTACGGGCGGACGGCGGACTGATTCACGGGCTGGCTCACGGCTGGCTCACGCGGACTGCCTCCTCGGCACCCGGGTCAGGGTCGGCAGGAGCGATCCTAACCGCGCCACGCCCTGCCGTCCCCCTCGACGTGATCCTCGCCCCGCCCCACGCTCCGCCGCGCCGTCGTTCCGGCCCCTCGACACGAGGAGAACGGCGGATTCACGGGGCATGACGGCGCGGTTCCGGCTCCGCCTCCCTGATTCGAACAGGACTGCAAGGCTCCAAAGGCCTGCGTGCTGCCGTTACACCAAGGCGGACCGCGCGGACCAGGGTGCCGCGTCGGCATACCAGTGTGCCGCCTCCCGGGTCGTCGTGCGCACTCCGAGCCGCCCGCCGTGCGCTCAGACGCGTCGTCGTCGAGCCGTCACCACCGGGCAGGCCGGCCAAGGCCCGATCGGCGCGCCGGTGACCGTGCATGATGGGCCGGTGACCTCGACCCCGAGACAGCGGACGTGGCACGCCGTCCGAGACGGCTACTCCGGCCGCCGCGCCCGGATGACCGGAAAGCAGCGGCGTGAGCAGCTGCTCGACGTGGCGTCGCAAGCTCTTCGCCAAGAAGGGTTTCGAAGGCACCAGCGTCGAGGAGATCGCCGCGACCGCACAGGTCTCCAAACCGGTGGTGCTACGAGCACTTCGGCGGCAAGGAGGGTCTGTACGCGGTCGTCGTCGACCGCGAGATCCAGGCCCTGCTGGCCGCGATCACCGCGTCCCTGTCCGCCGACGGCCATCCACGAGTCCTGCTCGAGAACGCCGCACTGGCCCTGCTCGGGTACATCGAGAGCTCTGCCGACGGGTTCCGGATCCTGGTCCGTGACTCCCCGGTCACCCAGTCCACCGGCACCTTCGCCAGCCTGATCAGCGACGTCGCCGGACAGGTCGAGCACCTGCTGGCCGACGAGTTCTCCCGCCGCGGCCTCGACGCCAAGGCCGCCCCGCTGTACGCCCAGATGCTGGTCGGCATGGTCGCGCTGACCGGGCAGTACTGGCTCGACGCACCGTAAGGCGAAGAAGGCGGACGTCGCCGCGCACCTGGTCAATCTGGCCTGGAACGGACTGTCCGGGCTGGAGCGGAAGCCCGCCCTCGGAGGCCCGGTGGCCGCCTCGTGAGCGAGAAGACGATTCCTGCCGAGGCGCCGGACACCCAGCCGGCCAAGGACGAGGTGGACCGGATCGTCGCCGCCTGGCGCCGCGAACGGCCCGACCTGGACATCGATCCCCTCGAGGTGCTCTCCCGGGTGACCCGGCTGGCCCGGCACATGGACCGGCACCGCGCCGCAGCCTTCGCCGAGCACGGCCTGGAGACCTGGGAGTTCGACGTCCTGGCAGCGCTGAGGCGCTCGGGCGAGCCCTATCTGCTCTCCCCCGGCCAGTTGGCCGCAGAGACCATGGTGACCAGCGGCACGATGACCAACCGGATCGACCGGCTGCAGGCCCGCCGGCTGGTGCTGCGGGCTCCGCACCCGGGCGACGGGCGCGGCGTCCTGGTGACCCTCACCGACGCCGGGCGCGCCGCGGTGGACGCGGCGCTGACCACCCTGCTCCAGCTCGAGCGGGACCTGCTGGCCGGGCTCGATGCCGATGCCCGCGCCGCCCTGGCCGCTCTCCTCCGCCGCCTGGCCCTCCGCCTCTGACTCACCCCCGAACCTGCGGAGGTCAGGTGCCGAAGAGGACGGCGCCGCCGAAGAGCAGGAACGGCAGCACGATGAGCAGGGTGTAGGCGACCAGCTCGAGATAGCCGAGCACCAGGCCGGCCACAGCCAGCGCCGTCCCGTCCTGCCCGCTCCGCCGGATCTGCCCCAGGGCCACATGACCGAGAACGACCGGGAGGATCGCCAGCCCGCACAGCGCGAGCACCAAGGACGCGATCGCCGTCCCGTTGGTACCCGGCCCGACCCGGCCGACCGGCGCCGCCTCGGCGACCGGAGACGGCGGCACCGGCGGCACCGGCTGCACCGGCTGCTCCTCGGGGGGCAACGAGTAGGGGGATACCTGCGGGAAGCTCATCGGTGGTCCCTTCGGTCCGGGTGCGCGCCTCCATGCAACGCGCACCCGCCCTGCACACACCACCGACGAAATCACCGGCAGGAGACCGGCAGGACTACCGCCACCCCCAGCCGCCGCAGCCGCAAACCTGCTGTCACCCGGAGAGTTCGGCGGCGGTGAGCCACTCCTCCTCGAGGGCGGCGCGCTCGGCGTGCAGGGCGCGCAGGGTCACGTCGAGCGCCATCAGCGCGCCGTGGTCCCCGGCCTGCTCGGCCATCTGCGCGTGCAGCTTCTCCTCCTGGCCGTCCAGGCGCGACAGCTGCCGCTCCAGCCGGGACATCTCCTTGCGCGCCTGGCGCTGCGCCGCCGCATCCGGCACCCCGGCGGCTCCCCCACCCACTGCTCCGGCGGACGACGCACCCGCCACAGCGGCGGACGTCGCGCCGCCGGCGGCGAGCGAGGCGGCCCTCAGCTCGAGGTACTGCTCCACCCCGCCGGGCAGGTCGCGCAGCGCCCCGTCGCCGAGCAGGGCCAGCTGATGATCGGTCACCCGCTCCAGCAGGTACCGGTCGTGCGAGACCACCACCAGCGTGCCCGGCCAGGAGTCCAGCGTGTCCTCGATCGCGGCCAGCGTGTCGGTGTCCAGGTCGTTCGTGGGTTCGTCCAGCATCAGCACGTTCGGCTCACCCATCAGCAGCCGCAGCAGCTGCAGCCGGCGCCGCTCCCCACCCGAGAGCTCGGCCACCGGGGTCCAGATCCGCTCCTTGGCGAACCCCAGCCGCTCCAGCATCTGCCCCGCGGTGACGTCGCGGTCGCCGATCCGCACCGTGCCGCGCACCTTCTCCACGGCCTCGCCGACGCGCAGGTCAGCGACGTCGTCCAGCTCGCGCACGTCCTGGGTGAGCATCGCCGGCACGACCGTCTTGCCCCGCTTCACCCGGCCCGACTCTGCCGTCACCTCACCGAGCAGCAGCCGCATGAGGGTGGTCTTCCCGGCACCGTTGACGCCGACCAGGCCGACCCGTTCCCCCGGCGCCAGCCGCCAGGTGACGCCGTCCAGCAGGACCCGCCGCGAGTCCCCCGAGCCGAACGCGACCGTGACGTCCTCGACGTCGATCACGTCCTTGCCCAGCCGGGTGGTCGCCATCCGGGCCAGCTCCAGGCTGTCCCGCGGCGGCGGCTCGTCGGCGATCAGCGCGGTCGCGGCGTCGATCCGGAACCGGGGCTTGCTGGTCCGCGCCGGCGGGCCCCGGCGCAGCCAGGCCAGCTCCTTGCGCAGCAGGTTCTGCCGCCGTTCCTCGGTGACCGCGGCGATCCGCGACCGCTCGGCCCGGGCCAGCACGTACGCCGCGTACCCGCCGTCGAACGCCTCGACCATCCCGTCGTGCACCTCCCAGGTGCGCTCGCAGACCGCGTCCAGGAACCACCGGTCGTGGGTGACCACCACCAGCGCCCCGCGGCCGGCCGGCCAGCGCGTGCGCAGGTGCGCGGCGAGCCAGGCCACACCCTCGACGTCCAGGTGGTTGGTCGGCTCGTCGAGCAGGAGCACGTCGTGCGGCGCTGCGAGCAGCGCGGCCAGAGCCACCCGGCGACGCTGGCCGCCGGACAGGGTGGACAGCGGCGCGTCCAGCCCGCCCACCTCGGCGGCGTCCAGCCCGCCCAGCAGACCGGCCACGACGTCGCGGGCGAGCGAGTTGGAGGCCCAGGTGTGATCGTCGGCCAGCTCGCCGAGCACCGCGTGCCGCACGTCGGAGGCGCTCACCGCATCGCTCTGCGCGAGCATGGCCAGCCGTACGCCCCGGGTGTGCGTCACCCGGCCGGCGTCGGGTTCCTGGGTGCGGGCGAGGATCCGCAACAGGGTCGACTTGCCGTCGCCGTTGCGGCCGACCACGCCGACCCGCATCCCGTCGTCCAGGCCGAGCGAGACCGAGCCGAGCACGGTGCGGGCGGCGTGCGCCACCGCGACCGACTCGACGTTCAGGAGGTGGGCCATGCGCCCTCGACCACCCGGGCTCCGTGCGCCGGGCCGGTCACCCGCAGCACCTGGTCGGCCACCCCCGCGCTCTCCAGCGCCATGGCGATGTCGAGGGCCTGCTCGGAGTCGGCGGCCAGGAACGCCACCGTGGGCCCACTGCCGGAGATCAACGAACCCAGGGTGGCGCACTCGTCGCCGACCTCGAGGGTCTGCAGCAGGTCCGGGCGCAGTGAACAGGCGGCCGGCTGCAGGTCGTTGACCAGGTGGGTGCCGAGCGCCTCGGCGTTGCCCGAGCGCAGGGCGGACATCAGCCGCTCGGACACCCGCGGCTCGGGCAGGATCCGGCCCGCGCGCAGCCGGTCGATCTCGGCGAACACCGCCGGGGTGGACAGGCCCTGCCCGGACAGCGCGATCACCCAGTGGTAGGTGCCGCGGCACATCGCGGCGGTGAGCTGCTCGCCCCGACCGGTGCCGATCGCCGTGCCGCCGAGCAGCGGGAACGGCACGTCCGACCCGAGCTCGGCGGCCAGGGCCCGCAGCTGCTCGCGGCTGAACCCGGTCTGCCACAACACATCCGCCGCGAGCAGGGCCGCCGCCGCGTCGGCCGAACCGCCCGCCATGCCGCCCGCGACCGGGATCTGCTTGCGCAGGTGCAGGCGGACGCCGTCGCTCACCCCGGCCCGTTCGGCCAGCAGGAGCACGGCGCGGACGGCGAGGTTGCGCCCGTCCCGCGGCACACCGTCGGTCTGGGGGCCGTCGAGGGTGACCTCGACGCCGTCGTCGATCGAGCCGCCGGTCGCGCTCACGGTGACGTCGTCGGCCAGCGAGACCGCCTGGAACACGGTGGCCAGTTCGTGGAAGCCGTCCGGGCGAGGGCTGCCCACGCGCAGCTCAAGGTTGATCTTCGCGGGTGCGCGAACGGTCACCGAGCCGGGCCTGGTCATATCTGCTCAGCCTAGTCCCGGGCGGCCGCGGCCACCGCCGCGAATTCGGCCACCGACAGCTGCTCACCCCGCGCCCGCGGATCGACGCCCGCCGCGCGCAGCACCGACTCCGCCCGGGACGGCGACCCGGCCCACTCGGCCAGGGCCGCGCGCAGGGTCTTGCGCCGCTGGGCGAAGGCGGCGTCGACGCAGGCGAACACCTGCTCGCGGGTGGCCGGGGTGACCGGGGCCGGCCGCCGGGTGAAGGCGACCAGCGCCGAGTCGACGTTCGGCACCGGCCAGAAGACGGTGCGCGGCACCGACCCGGCGCGGCGCACCTCGGCGTACCAGGCCGCTTTGACGGACGGCGCACCGTAGGCCTTCTGGCTCGGGCCGGCGGCGAGGCGGTCACCGACCTCGGCCTGCACCATCACCAGCCCGCGACGCAGGCCGGGCAGGCGTTCCAGCGCCACCAGCAGCACCGGCACCGCCACGTTGTAGGGCAGGTTCGCCACCAGGGCGGTGGGCGGGGGGCCGGGAAGGGCACCGGGGAGCCGGACGGCGTCCGCCTCCACCACCTGCAGCCGCGCGGCTGCGTCGGGGCGCAGCCGGGCGACGGTATCGGGAAGCCGCCCGGCGAGGACCGGGTCGATCTCGACCGCCACCACCGAACCGGCGACGTCGAGCAGGGCCAGGGTCAGCGAGCCGAGGCCGGGGCCCACCTCGAGCACGACGTCGTCGGCGTCGACCCCGGAGGTGCGCACGATCCGGCGCACCGTGTTCGCGTCGACCACGAAGTTCTGGCCGAGCACCTTGGTCGGGCGGAGGTCGAGCTCAGCGGCCAGACGTCGGATCTCCACGGCCCCCAGCAGGGGCGACAACGGGTCTGACACAGGGCCACCCTGCCAGAACCGTGGACAGCAGCGGATTTCAGCCCTTCTTGATCTCCGCATGATCCTCTCCGAGCAGGATGCTCGTCACGGGTGGGCCCTCGGGGGGTCCGCCTCACCCGTCCCTCGAAAGGCCTCGCCTCGTCATGCGCCTCGCCCGTGTGCCCGCCGGCACCGTCGTCGTCCTGTCCGCCGCTCTCTGCCTGACCGCCTGCTACCCGAACAAGCCGCCCAAGCAGGTGGCCGTGGCCGAGCAACCGGCGGCCGCCTCGGCGCCGGTTGAGGCCCCCGTGGTCACCCTGCCGGAGGTTTCGGTCGAACCCCCGGCAGAGCCGTCGGCGGAGGCCTCGGTCGAGCCCACGCCCACCGGCGCCAGCACCGCCACGACGACCACCCCGGACGGCGCCGGCACGACGTCCCCGGCGACCGGGAACACGACGTCGGCCACCACGACGCCGACGACCCCCACCCCGACCAAGACCAGCACGACCAGCACCAGCACGGCGAAGATCACGACGCCGGCCAGGACCACCGCCGCGGTCCCGGTCTCCGGAGCCGCCTGCGCACCGGCGCCCACCTCCGCCCTCGTGGTGGACGTGCGCAGCAAGGGCGCCACCCCCGGCGACAGCAGCGACGACACCGCCGCCCTCCAGGCTGCCGTCGAGGCCGTCGCCGGCAGCGGCGGCACGGTCACCGTGCCCGCCGGCGTCTACTGGGTCGACGCCACCCGCGGCGTCCGGCTGAAGAGCAGGATGACCCTGAAGATGGCGGACGGCGCCGTCCTGCGGGCCAAGGCCACCAGCTCCGGGAACTACAACGTGGTCCGGGTCGACTCCGCCTCCAACGTCAACGTCGTCGGCGGAACCCTCGAGGGCGACCTCGGCCGGCACCAGGGCAGCGCCGGGCAGTGGGGGCACGGCCTGTCGATCAACGCCTCCACCAACGTGGTCGTGGACGGCGTGACCGCGAAGGAGGCCTGGGGCGACGGCTTCTACGTCGGGAATGCCGGCACCAGGAACATCACCCTGTGCCGGGTCACCGCCGACCACAACCGCCGGCAGGGGATCTCGGTCACCAACGTCACGACGATGACCATCCGGGACTCCGTCTTCACCCGCACCGTGAGCGAGCCCGGCGGTGCCGGGTCGGGGATCGACCTCGAGCCCAACGGGAACGAGCACGTGAAGGACGTCCGGGTGATCGGCAACCGGATCACGAAGAACACGATTCAGGGGATCTCGATCGGCATGTCCGACGAGTTCCTGTCCAGCTCGACGATCAGCGACATCACGGTGTCGGGCAACACCCTCGACGACAACGGCCTGGACGCCACACCCACCCGGATGCGCTTCGGACTGCTGGTCTCCAACGCCTCCGGCGTCGTCGTCGAGAACAACACCGTCACCAGAAGCCACGGCGCCGGCATCAGCGTGCAGTACGCCAAGGGCACCATCGTGCGCGGCAACCGGGTCTCCGGAACGCTGAAGGCCGGCCAGTACGCGGAGGCCGGCGCGGCGATCCACCTGGAGAAGGACACCGGCACGGTGTGCACCGGCAACACCCTGACCGGCAACGCCGGCCCGGCGGTCTCCACCTACCAGAGCAGTTCCAAGGTCAGCGGCAACACGACGTCCTGAACACGAAGATCGCCGTCTGTCATGAGATCCCACCCCAGCCAGTGGGGGGAAGTCCATGACAGACGGCGATCTTCAGCGGTGATGGGGATGAGGGCCGGCGCGCTCCCCTCCTCGCACGCCACCCCGGGGGTTACGTGAACAGCTTGCGACCGCAGACCGGCCACTGCCCGGCACCGGCCTTGTTGTAGAGGATCTTGGCGCGCTTGGTCTGCTCGGCCGGCGAGGCGTCCGCCGGGCTGCCGCTGCCGCCCACGGACCGCCAGGTGGTCTTGCTGAACTGGTAGAGGCCGTAGTACCCCGCCGGGTTGACCGCCCGGGGGTTGCCGCTCGACTCGCACTTGGCCAGCGCAGCCCAGTTCAGGCTGTCCGCCTTGGTGCCGGTCGCGCTCGAGGTGTCGGACGAGGAGGAACTCGCCGCCGGCTTCGTCCCGACCTTCACCACGGCACTCACCGCGGGCTTGGTGACCACGGCTGCGGTGCGCACGCTGGAGATCGGCTTCCCGTCGGCAACGGTGATCGTGTAGGTCACGCGCTGCACGCCGGCTACGCCCTTGGTGACCACCTTGGTGGTGCCGACCGCGAGGGTCTTGTCCTGCTTCTTGGTGGTGGAGAACTTCAGCGGCTCGACCTTCACGGTCTCGCGCTTGACCACCCGCACCACCTTCACCGTCATGCCCTTGGCCAGGGGTGCGGCGGGCTTGACGCTGAGCCGGTCCAGCGAGCCGAGGGCGAGCTTCTGCTCCCCGAGCAGCTCCGACACCGTGGCGGCAGTCGTGGTCACGGTGCGGGTGGCACCGTCGGCGGCCACGGTGATGGTCTTGGGGGTGGTGAGGGCCACGGCCAGGCCGGTGCGGCCCAGGGGCTGCGACCGCGAGACGGACAGCTTCGCGCCGTCCGCCCGGATGCCGAGGGCGGCGAGCGCGCCGTCCACGGTGAGTTCGGTGGTCTGGTAGATCTTCGGGACCCCGTCCACGGTGACCGACAGCGGACGGGCGTAGCGCACGATCACGTCCTGGCCGTCAGCCAGGGGGGTGTCCAGCGTGGGGGCGACCAGGTCGTACTGGCCGAGCGTGATCGCCTCAGCGGCGAGCAGCTCGCGCACGGTGGTCGCCCCGGCCTGCACCTGACGGGACTTCCCGTCGACGGAGAGGTTGAGGGTGGTTCCTGAGTCGGCGTAGGCGAGGGTGGCGCCCACGACGGCGGACAGGACGGTGCCCTGGGCCAGCAGGCGGCCCGAACGGCTGGCGAGGAAGCTGAGCACTTCGCTCCAGACCTTGATGGGTCCGGGCACGGCGACGCGGGACGACGACTTACCCCCGAGCGGGACGTCCTTGCCCCGCGGCCTGCTGCGACCGTTCGTTGGCGGAAGGTCGTGCTCTGGCTGCGTTGTCCCGGGATCTCCGACCCCGGCGGTTCCGTGAATACCGTAACGGTTCGGCAACGATGGACCAACGGACACATCGGACAACATCTGTAGTCGCCCGATTACCCGAGGTAGTCCCTCCAGCTCACCGCTTCGCGCCAGCTGTAGCGCATGTCACAACATCCAGACCTGCTCATGCTCACCAGGGGCCGTAGAGGCGCGACGACGTCGCGTCCAGCGCGGCGCAGAGGTGGGCCTCCTCCATCGCCAGTTCGGCGGCCATGCGGCGGACGGTGACGGGGATCAGGTAGCCCGCGTTGCGGCGTCCGCGGTGGGGGTGCGGGGCCAGGTAGGGGGCGTCGGTCTCGACCAACACCTGCGAGACGGGGACGGCGCGCAGCGCGGCCCGCAGCTCGCCCGCACTGGCGAAGGTGACCGGTCCGGCGAAGGAGAGGTACCACCCCTGATCGGCGCAGAACCGGGCCATCGCCTCGTCGCCGGAGAAGCAGTGGAACACCGTGTGCTCCGGCGCCCCCTCCTCGGCCAGCACGCGCAGCACGTCGCTGTGCGCATCCCGGTCGTGGATCTGCAGCACCTTGCCCAGCCGCTTGGCCAGATCGATGTGCGCGCGGAACGAGGCCACCTGGGCCGCCCGGCCCGCCTCGTCGTCCGCGGGCACCCAGTGGTGGTCGAGCCCGGTCTCTCCGATCACCCGCACCCGGGGGTGGGCCGCCAGCCGCTCGATCTCGGCCAGCGCCTCAGCCAGCCCCGAATCCCCCTGCGCCGCAACGATTCCGGTCGCCTCAGTCGGGTGCAGAGCCACGCCGGCGAGGAGCTGCGGGTGCCGGTCGACGACGTCGACGGTCCAGCGCGCCGAGGCCAGGTCGCAGCCGATCTGCACCATCCGGGTCACGTTCACCGACGCCGCCGCCGCGATCGCCTCGTCGACACCGAACGGCTCCTCGCCGCGGCGGGCATGGTCGAGATGGGTGTGGTTGTCCACCACCGGCGAGGCCAGCGCCTCGGGGGCCGGCGGGAAGGTGGCGTCCCGGGGCGAGCTCACCGCAACCGTCCTATTCCCCGGTCTCCCCGGTCTCCCCGGTCAGCCGGGCGAGCTCCTCGGCCACCACCGAGTCGTCCAGCTTGGGGAAGATCGGCGTCGGCGCGGCCACCGGCGTGCCGGGCACGATCGGGGCGGACTCCCACGCGGCGACCGTCTCGCCGCGCCGGTAGTCGCCGGTCATCACCGGGTAGCCCGGGCCGCCGTCCAGGTCGTTGACCTCCTCGATCTCCGGGCAGCGGCGAGACCGTACCGGTGCCGCCGAACGTCTCGTGCACGACCTGGGCGCTGAGCGGCAGGAACGGCGACAGCAGGGTACGGCAGTCGGAGATAGCCTGTGCCGCCACATGAAGCACGGTCCGCATCCGCTCCGGGTCCTCGTCTTCAGCTTCCACGGCGCCTGGTCGGAGATGTACTTGTTCGCCTCGCCGACGATCCGCATCGCCTCGTTGATGGCGTGCTTCTGCCGGTGCGGCCGAGCAGGGCGCCGACCGAGCCGAACCCGGCGGACGTCGTGGCGAGCAGCGCCCGGTCGGCGTCGGCCAGCTCACCGGCGGCCGGGATCGACCCGAGGTTCTTGTCGACGATCGAGGCCGTGCGGTTGACCAGGTTGCCCCAGCCGGCGACCAGCTCGTCGTTGGTGCGCCGCACGAACTCGGTCCAGGTGAAGTCGGTGTCCTGGGTCTCCGGCCCGGCGACGGCGATGAAGTAGCGCAGCGCGTCCGGCTGGTAGCGGGCGCAGGAAGTCCCGCACGTAGATGACCACGCCGCGGCGAGGAGGAGAACTGCTGTGCCCTCCATGGTCAGGTAACTCGCTGCGAGACCACCTCGGTCGGCAGGTTCAGCTTGCCGTACAGCGCCCGGCGTCCCGCCGCGCGCGCCGCGCCCGCGTAGCCGAGCAGCTCGGCCGGCCAGATCTGGGAGTGGAAGGTGATGTTGTCCTTGCCCATGAAGTAGTACGAGCGCGCGGCTCTCGGTCGTTCCACCAGGCCGCGCCAGGCGTCCGGGTCGCCGCGTCGCGCCGGGCCCACTCGATGGACGCCGACAGGTAGCCGATGACCGCGTCGAACCAGACGTAGATCCGCTTGTCGGGTCCGTCCTCGCCAGCCGGCGAGCGGCACCGGGATGCCCCAGTCGATGTCGCGCGTCATCGCCCGCGGCTGCAGGTCGTCGAGCAGGTTCAGCGAGAACTTCAGGACGTTCGGCCGCCAGTCGGTCGCTTGCCTGCAGCCACGCAGCCGAGCGCCTCGGCGAACGCCGGCAGGTCGAGGAAGAAGTGCTCGGTCTCGATGAAGACCGGGGTCTCGCCGTTGATCCGGCTGCGCGGGTTCGATCAGGTCGGCCGGGTCGAGCTGGTTGCCGCAGTTGTCGCACTGGTCGCCGCGGGCGCCGTCGTAGCCGCAGATCGGGCACGTGCCCTCGATGTAGCGGTCGGGCAGCGTCCGCCCGGTGGACGGCGAGATCGCGCCCGTGGTCGTCTGCTCGACCATGTAGCCGTTCTCGTGCAGCGCCCGGAACAGTCTCCTGGATGACCGCGTAGTGGTTGCGCGTGGTGGTGCGGGTGAACAGGTCGTAGGACAGGCCCAGGCGCGTGCAGGTCCTCGACGATGACGCGGTTGTAGCGGTCGGCCAGCTCCTGCGGGCCGACGCCCTCCTGCTCGGCCTGGACCAGGATCGGCGTGCCGTGCTCGTCGGTGCCGGAGACCATCAGCACGTCGTGACCCGCCATGCGCATGTACCGGCTGAAGACGTCGGAGGGGACGCCGAAGCCGGCGACGTGGCCGATGTGCCGGGGGCCGTTCGCGTAGGGCCAGGCGACGGCGGACAGGATGCGGGACATGCCGCCGATCCTAGGTGAGCGGGCGGTCCGAGGGCGCACCCGCCGGCCGACCGCGCACGAGGGCGGGGTCGGCTCGACCCGCGCCGTAGGGCGGCTCGCCCTTGCGAGCGGACAGCGCCGCCGCGTACAGGTCGCGCTTGACGACCCCCGCACTCACCGCGACGTCCGCCACGGCGTCCTTGAGCCGCTCCCCGGCGTCCGCCCGCGCGAGCACCTCCGCGACCAGGTCGTCGATCGTCGGCCCCGCGCCGCGGCTCGGGGCGCCCCGCGACCACGACGAGTCGATCTCGCCGCGCACCTGCCCGCGTCGCCCAGGCCGCGAGCCGCCGCAGCGGGCCACGGCGGACCTCCTCGTACGTCTTGGTCAGCTCCCGGCACACGGCGGCGGGCCGGTCGGCCCCGAACGCGTCGACCATCGCGGCGAGCGGGTCAGCCAGCCGGTGCGGGGCCTCGAAGAAGATCATCGTGCGCCGCTCGTCCGCCAGCGTCGGCCAGAGCCCGCGGCCGCTCCCCCGCGCTTGCGCGGGAGGAACCCCTCGAAGCAGAACCGGTCGGTGGGCAGGCCGGACAGCGCGAGCGCCGTCAGCACCGCGGACGGCCCGGGCAGGCCGTCACCGGCAGCCCGGCGGCGACCGCGGCGCGGACGACCCGGAAGCCCGGGTCGGAGACGCCGGCATCCCGGCGTCGGTCACGACCAGCAACCGTGCGCGCCGCCCGCGACGACCTCGACCAGGTCCGCGACCCGCTCGGCCTCGTTGTGCTCGTGGTAGCTCACCACCCGACCGCCGATGTCGACACCGAGCCCGGCGGCGAGCCGCCCGCAGCCGCCGGGTGTCCTCCGCGGCGACCACGTCGGCCTCCGCGAGCAGTCGACGCAGCCGCGCCGAGGCGTCCTCGACGGTCGCCGATCGGGGTCGCCGCCAGCACGAGCCGGCCGGCGCCTCCACGGATCCCGCCAGGAGTCATCGCCCGATCACGCGCCCACCCGGTGACGGCGATCCGTGACGCCCCCTGCTCCGGGCAGCCCCTGCACCGGCAACCCACGTGCGGGCAGATCGCTTGATCACCGCGGATTGCTTGATCACGGCGGGTGGAGGGACGGGGAGCGATGGTCGCTACGATGGGTGGCGTGACGCAGACGGCGACCGCACCGATCGCCGAGCGCCCGCCCGCGCTATCCGCGCCCCGCGGCGCGGACGAGCGGGTCTGGAGCTGGCTCGCACCCGCTGACTCGTGGCCCTGATCGGCGGCGTACTGCGGTTCTGGCGGTTGGACCGCCCCGACCGGCTGGTGTTCGACGAGATCTACTACGTCAAGGACGCCGTCGCCTACCTCGGCGCGGCCACGAGCTGTCGCTGCGGCCCGTTCTGACCGGGTCCGAGGCCGACCGGCTCGGAGCGCGGGGCCAGCCGACGTCTGCGCCACCGCACCGGACTTCGTCGTCCATCCGCCGCTCGGCAAATGGATGATCGCTCGGCGAACTGCTGTTCGGCACCACCAGCCCGTGCGGGTGGCGCTTCGGCCTGCGGTGGTCGGCACGCTGTCCATCCTCATGATCGGCCGGATCGCACGGCGGCTGTTCGGCTCCACCCTGCTCGGGGTCACCGCGGCACTGCTGCTGGCGATCGACGGCCAGGACTTCGTGCACAGCCGCATCGGCCTGCTCGACGTGTTCGTCATGTTCTGGGCGCTGACCGCCTTCGGCTGCCTGCTGATCGATCGCGACGGGCCAGGCCCGCGACGCGCACGCTCGCGGGTGGGCGGCGCGGCCGTGGCTGGTGGATCGGGTGGCGGCTGGCGGGGTGTCTGGGCCTGGGCATCTCCACCAAGTGGTCGGGGCTGCTTCTTCGCCGCGGTGTTCGGGATGTCGGTGCTGTGGGATCTCGCCGCCCGGCGGCCGCGCAGGCGGGTCGGCACTGGCTGCTGACCGGGCCGCTGCGCGACGGCGGCGGCGCTCTGCTGCCCTGCTGCTGCCGGTCGCCGTAGCCGTGCTACCTGGCCGGGCTGGATCGGGTGGCTCGGGCAGATCGGCGACAATGGGCGGCCGGGACAGCGCTTCATCCGGCCGAACGCTGGGTGCCGGATGCCTGCGCGCGCCTGTGGCACTACCACCGGAGATGTGGCATGCCATCATCACTCTGCGGGCCTTCCACCCCTACCGTCCCACCCGTGGTCGTGGATGGTGCTCGGCCGGCCGACGCGTTCGACTACCGCGGCTCCGCCGATGGGCTCACCGACTGCCCGTCGCGGGAGTGCTCGCAGGCCATCAGCCACCTCGGCAACCCGGCGATCTGGTGGGGCGGCACGCTCGCCGTCGGGGTGCTGGTGTTGCTGGGCGCTCGGCCCGCGACTGGCGCGCCGGTGCCGTGCTGGCCGGCCTGGTCGGCGGCTACCTGCCCTGGTTCCTCTACCAGGAGCGCACCATCTACGCCTTCTACGCGGTCGCCTTCGTGCCCTGGGTGGTGCTCGCCGTCACCTACTGCCTGGGCCTGGTGCTCGGCCCTCGGGGCGCACCGGAGCGGCGGCGCCGGACCGGTGCGCTGGTGGCCGGCAGCTATGTGTTCACCGCGTTCATGCTGTTCTGGTTCTTCTACCCGCTGCTGTCCGGCCAGGTCGTCGACCACGCGCAGTGGTCGGACCGGATGTGGCTGCGCTCCTGGTGGTGGCCCGAGCCCAATCCGTCCTCCACCCCAGCCTCCAGCCCGTCGCCGAGCCCGCCACTCAGCCCGTCGCTCAGCCCCTCGATCAGCCCGTCACTGCGCCCGTCGCTCAGCCCGTTGTTGAGCCAGCGTCCGTGGGCCCCTAGTCACACCGGCCGCGCCGACACCTACGATGACCCGGTGACGATCACGGCCGAGCCGACCCGCGCCACCGCCACCGCCGCGGACGCGACGCGGCGTCAGGCCCTGCGCGCCCGGTTGACGGCGCCGGCCTGGACGACCGGGTGTGGGGCTGGCTCGCCCCGCTCGCCGTCGCCGTCGTCGGCGGGTTCCTGCGGTTCTGGCACCTCGGCCGCCCGCCGTGGCTGGTCTTCGACGAGACCTACTACGTCAAGCAGGGCGCCTCGTTCCTGAAGTACGGCCACGAGCGGGCGATCAAGGAGGGCCTGGAGAAGCCGGACGTCCTGTGGAACACCGGCAACACCGACGTCTGGGGGTCCAACCCCGACTTCGTGGTGCACCCCCCGGTCGGCAAGTGGATGATCGCCGGCGGCGAGTGGCTGTTCGGCATCACCGACCCGATCGGCTGGCGGTTCGCCTCCGCCGTGGTGGGCACCCTGTCGATCCTGATGATCGGCCGGATCGCCCGCCGACTGTTCAGGTCCACCCTGCTCGGCACCACCGCAGCCCTGCTGCTGGCCGTCCACGGCCAGCACTTCGTGCACAGCCGTACCGGCCTGCTCGACGTGTTCGTCATGTTCTGGGCCCTGGCCTCCTTCGGCGCCGTCCTGCTCGACCGCGACCAGGCCCGCTCCCGGCTGGCCGCCCGGGTCGCCTCGCGCGGGGCGAGCGGCTTCGGCCCGGGGCTGGGCATCCGCTGGTGGCGGATCGTCGCCGGCATCACGCTGGGCCTGTGCGCCGGCACCAAGTGGTCCGGACTGTTCTTCGCCGCCGCCTTCGGCCTGGCCAGTGTCATGTGGGACGTCGCGGCCCGCCGCGCC
The DNA here is from genome assembly GCA_963710915.1 of uncultured Actinomycetota bacterium. Classification (GTDB taxonomy): domain Bacteria; phylum Actinomycetota; class Actinomycetes; order Actinomycetales; family Kineosporiaceae; genus JADJPO01. The sequence goes on from CAVQCD010000008.1 coordinate 407,511, forward strand.
GGCGGCACCCGGCACTGGCTGACCACCGGCCTGCTGCGCGACGGCGCCAGCGGCTTCCTGCACATCGTGCCGGTGATGCTGATCGTGTATCTGAGCGCGTGGACGGGCTGGTTCCGCAGCACCGACGGGTTCAACCGCACCTGGGCGAACCAGAACCCGGCCGACGGGGTGGCCGGGCTGGTGCCCGGCGCCCTCCGCTCGTTGTGGAACTACCACCAGCAGATGTGGAACTTCAACACCTCCCTGCGCACGCCGCACTCCTACCAGTCCCACCCGTGGTCGTGGCTGGTGGTCGGCCGCCCGACCGCGTTCGACTACCGCGGCTACACCCAGGGCGAGCGCGGATGCCGTTTCACGGAGTGCTCCCGAGCGGTCACCGACCTCGGTAACCCGGTGATCTGGTGGGGCGGCACGATCGCCATCGTCGTGCTGATCGTGGTCTGGCTGCTCGGCCGCGACTGGCGGGCCGGGGCGATCCTGGCCGGCCTGGCCGGGGGCTACCTGCCCTGGTTCATCTACGCCGAGCGCACCATCTACACCTTCTACGCGGTGGCGTTCGTGCCCTACGTCGTGCTCGCCCTCACCTTCAGTCTCGGGCTGATCCTGGGGCCGCGCACCGCCTCCTCCGATCGACGGCTGACCGGGGCCGCCCTGGCCGGTTCGGTGGTTCTGCTCGCGGTGGTGACCTTCGCCTGGTTCTACCCCGTGCTCTCGGACCAACTGATCTCCCGTGCCGACTGGGTCGATCGGATGTGGCTGCCCAGCTGGATCTGATGCGACGCTGGATCTCCGGCGAGCGACGGAGGGGCCCGTGACGAGATCATCCAGCCAATGGATCGGTGCCGACCTGGCGGCCTCGCACCCGGCTTGCAGCCGCTGGCCGCGCTGATGGCCGGCCGGGAGCGGCTGGCGGTGCTGCCCACTCCGCTGCACCACGCACCACGGCTGTCGTCCTCGCTGGGCAAGGAGATCTGGCTCAAGCGCGACGATCTGACCGGCACCGGGCTGGGCGGCAAAGAGATCCGCAAGCTCGAGCTGCTCGCCGCCCAGGCCCGGGCCGCCGGAGCAGACACCCTGGTCAGCGTGGGGGCACCGCAGTCGAACCACGCTCGCACCGTGGCCACGGTGGCGGCGATGCTCCGGCTGGACTGCCACCTGGTGCTGGCCGGGCAGGCTCCGGCCGCGCCGTCCGGCAACCTGCTGCTCGATGCCCTGATGGGTGCCACCCTGCACTGGGCGGGCACGCACGACTGGGCCGAGCTCGCCGTCGCCACCGACGACGTCACGGCCCAGCTGCAGCGGATCGGACGGCGGGTGTTCACCATGCCGGTCGGGGGTTCGGTGCCGCACGGGTCGGCCGCGTTCGTGGCCGCCTACCGAGCTCATGGTGCAGAGCGCCGAGTACGGGCTGACGCCGACCGCCGTGGTGCATGCCTCGTCCTCGGCCGGCACCCAGGCCGGGCTGCACCTGGGCGCGGTGCTGGCTGGTGAGCTGCTGGACGGCGAGTTGCCGGACGGGGCCGCACCGC
>CAVQCD010000009.1:0-95542 GCA_963710915.1 uncultured Actinomycetota bacterium
CGCCCGGTGCTGCGGCGATGACTGCGGATGGTCGCCGTCAGGGATTCTTCGTCCGAGCGCCAACCTCGGCGGGCTCGAGTGACGTCTGAGCGGGCGTGAGGGGAACCCAGAGCGAGGACGACGTCAGCACCTTCGTGGCCGCACGGTGGGCGGTGCTGGTGCGATTCGGCGTGCTGCTCACCGGTGACCGCGGCCACGCCGAGGACCTGGTGCAGTCGGCGTTGGAGAAGTGCTGGCCGCGCTGGTCGCAGATCGGCGACGCTGCGCACGAGCGGTACGTGAAGGCCGCCATGGCCAACCTGGCCAGCTCGCGCTGGCGCCGACGGCGCTTCCGCGAGGTGCCGCTCGGCCCTCCGCACGATGCCCGCCTGAGCGGGGCGGGGCCTGCCGACCAGCAGGCCTCGAGGGATGAGCTCTGGCGGCTGCTGCAGGGGCTCACCCCCAGGATGCGGGCGGTCGTGGTCCTGCGCTACGCCGAGGACCTCTCCGAGGCCGAGACTGCGCGGCTGCTCGGTTGCTCGGTGGGCACCGTGAAGAGCCAGTCCTCCAGGGCCTTGGCGCGCCTCCGAGAAGCCCTGAATGCCAACCAGGACGACGTGACGGGGGTGCGGTCGTGAGCACGAGCGAGGAGGAACTCGGCCGGCGTCTGCGGCTGATGGCGGACGACGTCGCGGTCGGTCCGGCTCCGCAGTGGCCGCAGGTGCACAGCGGTCTGCGCCGTGCAGCCAGGCGACGTCGGTCGCGCCGGGTGGGCGGCGCTCTGGCCGTGGCGGCCGGCCTGGTCGGGGCGATCACCGCGATCCACCCCGGACTGCTCGCTCAGCTGAGCCAGGCAGCCCGGTCGTCGGCCGAGGTCGGCGCGGTCACCCCAGCCGACAAGGAGCGTCCGTCACGTCTGTCCCAGGGGCCGACCAAGGGGCCGCTGGCCTCTGACGGCGTGTGGCTGGACGCGCTGCGGCAGGCGGTGGCGGATCGGCCCGTCGTCGACGAGGACGGCAGGCGCTGGTCGGCCGACCCCGGTGACATCGACGTGGTCTACGCCGGGGACGTCGCCGACGAGCGACTCGCCGCGATCGAGGCGACCTATCGATCAGGCGGGGACGTCGCTCGTGTGCAGGCGTGGCTGGTCGGCGCGCGGGGGGCTGCGGCGACCGAGCTGCAGAGCACGGGATGGGTCGGAGATGCCGCCGAGGTGACGGGGTCGCCGAGCAACGCCGGCGAGGTGATGGTGCATACCGGCGCGGACGAGCGCACGGTGCTGCTGGTCACCAGCGCGACCGACCCGGTGACCCTCACCGGGCAGGTGGACTACGCCGCCGACGGCACGCCCGCACAGACCACTCAACGGGTGGCTGCGTTGGAGGCCGGCGTCTATCTGGTGCGGCCCGCGGCCGCCCGCCTCGCCTCCGCCTGGCTCGTCGGTCCGGCCGGCTTCGTGCACCACATCCCGCCGACGCCTCGGGAGACCGACCCGCCGCCTGGGGGCGGCCCTGCGCGGCACCCAGGCGCGGGTGATCCCCGATGCGGCCGTGACCGCCTTCGCCGCCCAGGCCGTGGACCGGTTCGGGATCGATCCCGAGACCGCCACCGGGTCGGCGGTGGTGATCGGCGGTGCTGAACATCCGGTCCTGCTGCGCTACCGGGTGCCGAGCGGCGCCACCCTGGTGGCGCTCGGCACCACCAACGCGGGAGAGCCCGACACGGTGTGGATCGACGACGCCTTCGTCCAGCCCGCCGGGGCGCCGTCTGCGCTCGCGTGGAGGCTGCGCCCACAGCCATGGGACCCGCCGATCGCGGACCCGAGCTACCAGCCGGTGCAGGGGCCAGAGGTCGGGCTGGCCGGTCCGGCGACGGCGGCCCGGGCTCAGCTGGTGGACAGCCGGGGCACGGTCGTGGCGAGTGTCCAGCTCACCGGCGGCCTCGGCAGGGTGAGTGCGCCGGCCGCGGCGAGGGCCCGGTTCCTGGACGCTGCCGGCGAGACCGTGGCCACGGTCGACGTCCGTCGTTTCACCGCGGCGGAGTGGTTCGTGTTCTCGAACCAGGGGCCGAAGCCGATCCCGATCGGCTGATCCGATCGGCGGTCGGGACGCCGTCCGCCGGTCGGGCGACCGCAGGACAACGTGGGACTTCCGGCACTCAGGCGTTCACGAAAGCGTGGAAGGATCGAACCCGGACGCCCGTACCCCGTCGAGTCAGGGAGAAACACGTCATGCCCATCGCAACCCCCGAGGTCTACGCCGAGATGCTCGACCGGGCCAAGGCCGGGCGCTTCGCCTACCCGGCGATCAACGTCACGCTCCTCGCAGACCCTCAACGCCGCGCTGCGCGGCTTCGCCGAGGCCGAGCAGCGACGGCATCGTCCAGGTCTCCACCGGCGGCGCCGAGTACCTGTCCGGCCCCACGGTCAAGGACATGGTCACCGGCGCGGTCGCGCTCGCCGCGTACGCGCACGAGGTCGCCAAGAAGTACGCCGATCAACATCGCGCTGCACACCGACCACTGCCCCAAGGACAAGCTGGACGGCTTCGTCCGGCCGCTGCTCGCGATCTCCGCCGAGCGGGTCAAGCGCGGCGAGAACCCGCTGTTCCAGTCGCACATGTGGGACGGCTCGGCCGTGCCGCTGGACGAGAACCTGGCGATCGCCGACGGAGCTGCTGGCCCTGACCAGCGGCCGCCAAGATCATCCTCGAGGTCGAGATCGGCGTCGTCGGCGGCGAGGAGGACGGCGTCGTCGACGAGATCAACGACAAGCTGTACACCACCGTCGAGGACGGCCTGGCCACCGTCGAGGCGCTCGGGCCTGGGCGAGAAGGGCCGCTACATCACCGCCCTCACCTTCGGCAACGTGCACGGCGTCTACAAGCCGGGCAACGTCAAGCTGCGCCCGGAGATCCTCAAGGAGATCCAGGAGCGGTCGGCGCCAAGTATCGGCAAGGACAAGCCGTTCGACCTGGTCTTCCACGGCGGCTCCGGCTCGACTGCTGGAGGAGATCCGCGGCCGCGGTCGACTACGGCGTGATCAAGATGAACATCGACACCGACACCCAGTACGCCTTCACCCGCCCGGTCGCCGACCACATGTTCACGCAACTACGACGGCGTGCTGAAGGTCGACGGCGAGGTCGGCAACAAGAAGGCGTACGACCCGCGCGCCTGGGGCAAGGCCGCCGAGGCCGGCATGGCCGCCCGCGTCGTCGAGGCCTGCCAGCACCTGCGCTCGGCCGGCACCAAGGTCAGCTGACTCGCACCCTGCCACACCCCGCGAGTGGTCACTTCTCGGGCGACACGCCGTGCGTGCTGCCCGGGAAGTGACCACTCGTCGTGTGGGGTGGGCGGATGAGTGGTCACGTGCAGCTGGCGCAGAGCAGCGCGTTGCACCAGGGGGCCGAGAACCTCTTGACCAAGGCGTTGGACGCCTTGGCGAACGAGCAGCCCGACCGGGCCGAGGCGATGGTCCGCCGGGCCCTGCGGATCCCGTTCGACGTGTATGAGGAGTGCACTCCCGCCTGGTGGCAGGCCTACTTCATGGTGTTCATGGCGATCACCGACGAGGCCGAGGACGGTCCGGGCGACCAGGCCTGGCTCGACGCGGCGCTGCAGGTCGAGGAGCAGGCCACTGGACACGGCAGGGACGCCGTCCGGCTCTGCCTGGAAGTGATGGATCACGACTACGAGCTCAACGCCGGCGACTCCCGCCTGATCCGCTCCCGGATCGGCAAGCCCCGGCAGCTTCGGGACTGGCAGGACCTGCTGCCCGAGGACGACGACGCCGCAGTGACGGCGATCCTGCAGGTGCTGGCCGCCTACAACGCCTACGACGACGCGCTGGACGCGGCCTCCGACTCGTAGACTCACTGCGTGAGTACCGCGCCGTGGCCCGACCACCTGCTCTCGCTGGCCGAGTACGCCGATGCCGGGATCGGCGGCTACTGGGTGATCGACCTCGATCCTCCGGCGACCACGATCACGGCCTACACCCTCATCGACGGCGACTACGAGGTCGTCGCCGACGGCCCGGGGGAGTTCGACCTGCTCCACCCGGCACCTGTCCATGTAGACCTCACCACTCTGACGACTCGGCGGTAATCCCTTGTCCCACAACCTGCTTGGCGAACCCCGGCTGCCCGGGCGCGGTTCGGAGATGCCGGACGACGCCGACGTGCGCGTACCGCTCGAGGCGGGTACCGCGCCGTCCGCGGTGGCGGCCGCGCACCCGGCCCGCAGCCTGCCCTGGGCGGTGCTCGCCGAGGCGGCCCTCGCTGCGGGTGAGCCGGTGCAGGCCTACGCCTACGCCCGGGTCGGCTACCACCGCGGGCTGGACGCGTTGCGCGCCTCCGGCTGGCGGGGAAGCGGTCCGGTGCTGTGGTCGCACGAGCCCAACCGTGGGTTCCTGCGCGCGCTGGCCGCGCTCGGCAAGGCGGCCGAGGCGATCGGCGAGGACGCCGAGCGCCGGCGCTGCGCCACCTTCCTGAACGACTGCGACCCGGAGGCGGTCTCGTGCCTGCAGTAGTCATCATCGGCGCCCAGTGGGGCGACGAGGGCAAGGGCAAGGCCACCGACGCGCTCGGCCACCGGGTCGACTACGTGGTCAAGTTCAACGGCGGCAACAACGCCGGGCACACCGTGGTGGTCGGCGGGGAGAAGTACGCGCTGCATCTGCTGCCCTCGGGGATCCTGTCGCCCGGCGTGGTCCCGGTGATCGGCAACGGCGTGGTGATCGACCTGACCGTGCTGTTCGCCGAGCTCGACGCGATGGCCAGCCGGGGAGTGGACTGCTCGCGGCTGCTGGTCTCGGCCAACGCGCACATCATCCCCGGCTACAACCGCACGCTGGACAAGGTGACCGAGCGGTTCCTCGGCTCGCGCCGGATCGGCACCACCGGCCGCGGCATCGGGCCGACCTACGCGGACAAGATGAACCGGATCGGCATCCGGGTGCAGGACCTGTTCGACGAGCACATCCTGACCCAGAAGATCGAGGGCGCCCTGGCCCAGAAGAACCACCTGCTGGTCAAGGTCTACAACCGGCGGGCGATCTCGGTCACCGAGACGGTCGACGACCTGCTCTCCTACGCCGAGCGGCTGCGCCCCATGGTGGCCGACACGGCGCGGGTGCTGGTCGAGGCGCTGGACGCCGACAAGACGGTGCTGTTCGAGGCTGGTCAGGCGACCCAGCTCGACGTCGACCACGGCAACTACCCGTTCGTGACGTCGTCCAACGCCACCGCGGGCGGGGCCTGCACCGGCACCGGGGTGCCGCCGACCCGGATCGACCGGGTGGTCGCGGTGGCCAAGGCCTACGCCACTCGGGTGGGGGAGGGCCCGTTCCCGACCGAGCTGAACGATGCTGACGGCGAGCGGCTGCGTGCGGTGGGCGGGGAGTACGGCACCACCACCGGCCGGCCGCGCCGCTGCGGCTGGTACGACGCGCCGATCATCCGCTACGCCACCCGGATCAACGGGCTGACCGACCTGGTCCTGACCAAGCTGGACGTGCTGACCGGCGTCGAGCGGCTGCCGGTCTGCGTGGCCTACGACGTCGACGGCGTCCGTACGGCCGAGGTGCCGTTGACCCAGACCGAGTTCCATCACGCCCAGCCGGTGTACGAGTACTTCGACGGCTGGGACGAGGACATCACCGCGGCGACGCTCGTTCGAGGACCTGCCCAAGAACGCCCAGCGCTACGTGCTGGCCCTGGAGGAGATGGCCGGGGTGCGGATCAGCGCCGTCGGCGTCGGCCCCGACCGCGACGCCACCGTAGTCCGCCACGACCTCCTCGGCTAAGCCTCAACCCAACCCCTGGTGATCATGCAATCCAAGTACACCGCCGCGACGATGTACCTGGATTGCATGATCACCAAGGGTTGGGGCCGCGTTCAGGCGGACTTGGGCTTCTTGGCTGCGGGCTTCTTGGCCGCGGCGGCCTTCGACTCGGTGGGCTCGGCATCGGCCGCGGGCTCGCCGCGGGCGGCCTTGGCCCGCTCGACGCTGCGCTGCAACGCCGTCAGCAGGTCGACCACCTCGGCGCTGCCGACCTCGTCGGGCGTGGAGACCGGCGCCGGCGCCGCCCCGGCCAGTTTGGCGTCGACCAGTTCGGCCACCGCCTTGGCGTAGGCGTCCTCGTACTGATCGGGCTCGAAGTCGGCGGCCAGGCTCTCCACCAGCGACATCGCCATGGCCACCTCGGCGTCCTTCAGCTCCACCTCGCCGTCGAGCACGTCGAAGTCCGCGGCCCGTACCTCGTCCGGCCAGAGCATGGTCTGCAGCAGGATGACGTCGCCCCGCACCCGCAGCACGGCCAGGGTCTCCCGCTGCCGCATGGCCACCTTGACCACGGCCATCCGGTCGGTCTTGGCCAGGGCCTCGCGCAGCAGCACGTACGGCTTCACCGTGCGGGCCTCGGGCTCCAGGAAGTAGGTCTTGTCGAACAGGATCGGGTCGACCTGGTCGGCCGGCACGAACTCCATCACGTCGATCTCGCGGCCGGTCTGCATCGGCAGCCCGGCGAAGTCCTCGTCCTCGAGCATCACCTGGCGACCGTCCGGCGGACTCGTACCCCTTGGCCAGCTGGTCCCAGGGCACCTCCTCGCCGCAGACGGTGCAGGTGCGCTTCATCTTGATCCGCCCGCCGTCGGCGCGGTGCACCTGGTGGAAGCGGATGTCGTGCTCCTGGGTGGCGGCGAACAGCCGCACGGGCACGTTGACCAGGCCGAACGAGACGGCACCCTTCCAGATCGCACGCATGGTCCAGCATGACCCATGCGGCAGCATGGGCGCATGTCGTCGCGCCCCGGGCCACCCATGCTGACCACGGCCGCCGACTCCGCGCCCGCCGTCCCCGCTGACGGCGGGGCCTGGGCGTACGAGGTCAAGTGGGACGGCGTGCGGGTGCTGGCCGAGGTCGAGCAGGGCCGGGTGCGGCTGACCAGTCGGACGGGCAACGACGTCACCGCGGCGTACCCCGAGCTCACCGGCCTGGCCGAGGTGCACCCGGACGCCCTGCTGGACGGCGAGGTCGTGGTCCTGCGCCACGGCGTCCCCAGCTTCACCGCGCTGGCCGAGCGGATGCACGTGCGTGACGCCGCCCGGGCCCGGGCGCTGGCGGCCAGGGCCCCCGCCACCTACATCGTCTTCGACCTGCTCCGCCTGGACGGCGCCGACCTCACTGCGCTGCCGTGGACCCAGCGCCGCGCCCTGCTCGAGCAGCTCGCCGTCGGGCCCGCGACTGGCAGGCCTCCCCGGTCTACGACGACCGGGACTCCCTGATCGAGGCCACGATGGAGCAGGGGCTGGAGGGTGTCGTGGCCAAGCGCCGCTCCTCCCGCTACACCCCGGCGCCCGCACGGGCGACTGGGTCAAGCTCGCCCACAAGCGGGTGCAGTCGACGCTCGTCGGCGGGTGGCGCTAGGAGACCGGCGGGCGTGACCGGCTCGGCGCGCTGCTGGTCGGTGTGCCGGACGGCGCCGGCGGCGCTGACCTTCGCGGGCCGGGTCGGCAGCGGGATCACCGCCACGACGGCGACCGAGCTGCGCCGGGTGCTCGAGGCCGCGCCGCCGCCGCCTCGCCGTTCACGACCGAGGTGCCGCCGGTCGATTCCCAGGGCACGATCTGGACGACGCCGCGCGTCGTGGTCGACGTCCGTTACCTGGGGCGCAACGACGGCGGGCGATTGCGCCAGCCGGTGTTCCGGGGCATCCGGACCGATCTGGGGCCGGACGACGTGCGCTGGGAGGCACCGTGAGCGAGCAGGCTGCGCAGGAGCAGGCCGTGCAGATCGGCGACCGGCGGCTGATGCTGCGCAACCTCGACAAGGTGCTCTACCCGGCGACCGGCACCACCAAGGGCGAGGTGCTGGCCTACTACTCCGGGGTCGCCGCGGCCATGCTTGCCCACGTCGCCGACCGTCCGGTCACCCGCAAACGCTGGCCGGACGGCGTCGCCGGGCCCTCGTTCTTCGAGAAGAACCTGCCGAACGGCACCCCGGACTGGGTGCGGCGGGTGCGCCTGCCGGTGCCCGGCTCGACCAGGGACCGGGAGACGATCCTCTACCCGCTGATCGACGACCTCGCGACCCTGGTCTGGGTGGCCAACCTCGCCGCCCTGGAGATCCACGTGCCGCAGTGGGCCGTGGACGACGACGGAGCGGTGCAGCCCCCGACCGGCTGGTGATCGACCTCGACCCCGGGCCGCCGGCCGGGCTGAGCGAGTGCACCGAGGCGGCGTTCGCCGTCCGGGACCGGCTGGCCGCCGATGGCCTGGACTGCTTCCCGGTGACCAGCGGGAGCAAGGGCATGCAGCTCTACGCGGCGCTGCCCGACGGGGTGCCCGGCGGCCGTGACGCCGAGGCGGTGACCGGCTATGCCAAGGCCCTGGCCGAGTCCCTGGAGAAGGCGATGCCGACCCTGGTGGTGAGCCGGATGACCAAGTCCCTGCGCCCGGGCAAGGTGCTGCTGGACTGGAGCCAGAACAACGCCGCCAAGACCACGATCGCGCCGTACTCGCTGCGCGGCCGGGACCACCCGCACGTGGCGGCGCCGCGAGCCTGGGCCGAGCTGGAGGCCGGCGGCCTGACCCAGCTCGACCATGCCGAGGTCACTGCGCGGCTCGCGGCGGACGGCGACCTGCTGGCCGATCTGGGGAGTGGACGGCGATGAGCGTCTGGGCGATCGTGCTCGGTGGAGGGTCGGGGGCCCGCTTCGGTGGCGCCAAGCAGTTCGCCGAGCTGGGCGGGGTGACGCTGCTCGAGCGCAGTATCAGGGCGGCGCGGACGGCGTGCGACGGGGTGGTCGCCGTGGTTCCCGACCCGACTGCGGTGGCGCGCGGGACGGCGGACCACGTGGTGGCCGGCGGAGCGACCCGGACCGGCTCGCTGCGGGCCGGGCTCGCTGCGGTGCCCGAGGCGGCCGAGGTGATCGTGGTCGCCGACGCCGCACACCCGCTCGCGTCTCCGGACCTGTTCTCCGCGGTGGTGAAGGAGGTCCGCGACGGCGCCGAGGGCGCCTTCCCCGGCCTGGCGATGACGGAGGCGATCGCCGAGGTCTTGCCCGACGGCACCCGCGGTGGGGAGCTGTCGCGCCTGGGGCGGGTTCTGGTCCAGACGCCGCAGGCGTTCCGGGCCGAGGTGCTGCGGGCCGTCCATGCGCGGGCCGCCGAGGGGGTCGAGGACTCGGCCATGGTGGCGGCGATGACGGTGAGCGGGAGGGCGGCACGGGTGGTCATCGTCCCCGGCGACCCGTTCAACGTGCACGTGACCACCCCGGAGGAGCTCGACCTGGCACGTGCCCTGGTGCGCTGAGCCATGCCGACATGCACGACCGGCGACCTGATGTGACCCTCGATACATGACAAATCAGCCATCTCCACGGGTCAGGCGCTCGGTCTCGCTCGCCGCGCTGGTCATCGCCTCGGGCCTGAGCGTGCCCCTGCTCCCGGGCGTCGCCGTCGCCGCCACGTCAGCGCCGGTCACGGCGTCGTCGAGACACCACGACGCGCGCGTGCTGGACCTCCCCGCGGGCCTGCGGCCCGAGGGGATCACTGCGCGACACGACACGCTGTATGTCTCCTCCCTCGCCGACGGCCGGATCCTGGCGGTCGACCGGCGCAGCGGCCACACCCGGGTGCTACTGCCCGGGCAGACCGGCAGAGCGCTGCGAGGCATGCAGATCGACGGGCGCACCGGCCTGCTGTACGCGGCGGGCAACCGGGGCGCCACTGCCGTCGTGCTGGCCCTCGACCACCGCACCGGGCACATCGTGCGGGAGTGGACCGTGCCCGGGGCAGGCTTCCTGAACGACCTGGTGATCACCAAGAAGGCCGTCTGGGTGACCGACTCCCGGGTGGACCGGCTGCTGCGCATCCCGCTCGGCCGGGGCGGGCACCCGCAGGCCGGCGACCCGAGCCTGTTGCCGCTGGTCGGGGCCTGGCCGGTACCCGACCCGGCCGCCATCCGGGCCAACGGCATCAGGGCGCTGCCTGACGGCAGACTGCTGCTCGACCACTCGAGCGCGGGCGGGCTGTGGGCGGTCTCGCCGTCGGACGGCCGGGTCACGCCGGTCCCGGTGACCGGCGGGCCGGCGATCATCGGCGGCGACGGCCTGGAGCTGGACGGGCATCGGCTGTGGATCGTGCGCGGTACCGGGCAGAGGTCGGTCAGCGAGCTGCGCCTCGACGTCCATCACGGCAGGGCCACGGCGCGCTGGGTCCGCGACCTGACCGACGCCTCGCTCGACGTGCCCTCGACGGCGGTGCTCTCGGGTGGCCGGCTCTGGGCGGTCAACGCGCGCTTCGGCGTGGCCGACCCGGCAACCGCCCCCTACTGGATCACCGGGCTTGTGCTGCGATGATCACGAGCCGGTGGCGGGTTCACTCGTGCGGGTCGGGCAGCGGCACCGTGACGTCGTCCGCGGCGCTCACCTGCGGCGTCGGCGTCGGGCTCGGGGGCGCCGGGTCGGGCACGGGCTCGAGGTCGAGCGGGACGTACAGGCTGACGTCGTCCGAGCCGGCGAGGCCGGTGGCCTTCACCTCGACGTGTACCCGGTAGCTGCCGGGCGTGATCAGTGATCCGTGCACGATCGAGCTGGTGCCGGTGGCGGTGCGCACCACCTGCCCGCTGCGGGTGACCGTCCAGTGCAGCCGGTAGCCGGGAATGGCAGCCCCGGTGGTCGGGTGCGTGGCGACCACCTTCAGGGTCAGCGGCTTGCCGGCCGTGTGCCCCGCACCGCCCGACGGTGAGGTGATCTGCAGCTTCGCGATCAACGCCACGGGCGGCGTCGGCGGGACGGCGCCGCCGCCGGATCCACCGCTGGACCCGCTGGACCCCTTCGACCCGCTGGAACCACTCGAGGCGCCGCGCGATCCGCCGTCCTTCTGGGCGGGGCCGCCGGCTGCTCCCACCACGGCGACCCGTTCGGCGCGCACCCCGGCCACCGTGGTCGAGGCGGTCGGGCGCGCCACCGCGGACGTCGTCGGCCGGGCACCGGGCTCGGCCTGCCCGACCGGGCTGCGCGGCAGGAACAGGGTGGTCAGCGCGCCGGCGCCCACGCCGAGGATCGCGGCGAACGCGATCACGAACATGACCCGCTCGTGCCGGGCCGGTGCCGGGCGCGGGTCCTCGCCGAACGGGTCCAGGTCCTCGGGGCGGATCAGGCTGGGGTGGACGGTGAACATCAGGTTCTCGGACACGGGTTGCCTCCCGACTCGGGCCCGCCGTGCGGGCGCTCGGGACCAGGACGGACAGCCGCCCAGGTCCTGACACCCCATCCGGAGGTTTCTTTGAACCGGGGTGTCAGGGTTCTTGCGCCGACACGTCCTGATGGCATGAAGATGGGGCCCACACCAGGAGGTCGGGGATGCAGCTGGGTGACGGATCGGACGCCGCACTCGCGCGCGCCTGGCAGGCCGGCGACGTCCGCGCCTTCGACGAGGCCTACCGACGCTTCGCCCCGGTGCTGTTCGGCACGGCGGTCGGCCTGGTCGGTGATCGCACGGCCGCGGCAGACGTCGTCCACGACACGTTCCTGCGCGCGGCGACCAGGGTGGGCGGGCTGCGTGATCCGGCCCGACTGCGGGCCTGGTTGTTCGCCATCCTGCGCAACGAGGCGGTGTCGGTGCACCGGGGCCGGTCGCGCAGCGGCGGCGGGCTGGACGACGGGCCGGCTCCGGTGAGCGAGTGGCTCGCCGACACCGCCGCCGCGCCGGACGTCGAGGTGTCACGCGGGAGCTGGCCGATCTGGTCTGGACGGCCGCAGACGGCCTGCAGCACCGGGACCGCGAGGTGCTCGAACTGCATCTGCGCGGCGGGCTGGAGGCCGGCGACCTGGCGATGGCGATGGGAGTGACGGCGGGCCACGCGGCGGTGCTGCTCTCCCGGATGCGGGACCGGCTGGAGCGCTGCCTCGGTGCCCTGCTGATCGCCCGGTCGGGGCGCGCCGACTGCCTGGACCTCGATCGTCTGCTCACCGACTGGGACGGTCGGTTCTCGCTCGATGTGCGGGGGAGGGTGACCCGGCACATCGAGGGCTGCCCGGCCTGCGGCCGGCGCCGGGGCGCCCTGGTCTCGCTCGAGCACCTCGCCCCAGTGCTGGTGCCACCGCTGGTGGTGCTGCCCGAGGACCTGCGGGCCCGGCTGGTGACGGATCTGATGGACCTGCCGTCGGCGGCTGCCGCGATGGACCCGCGCGGGCAGGAATGGGCCTGGCGCGACGACGGCTTCCCGTGGCCGGCCGACGACGGCGAGGCCGTCATGGCCTTCGACACCGCGGACGACGCCGCAGCGGGTGCGATCCGGCTGATGCCGGGGCCGCGAGCACGGCGCGCCGCGCTCGCGGCGGCCGTGGTGCTGATGCTGCTCGGCGTCGGGGTGGTGACCGCCGTGGTCCGCGGCCGGTCGCCGGCAGAGGTGACCACGGTGGCCGGCCTGCCCGAGGGATCGGCAGCAGCGTCGTCGGCCCCGGGGGAGACGGCACCTCCCGCGGGCTCGCCGACGGTGACGGCACCGGTGTCGGTCTCGGGCGAGGGCACGGACAGTCCGGGCGTGTCGTCGACCCGCGCGCCGAGCAGGCCGGCCGGCTCACCCTCCGACGCCTCGCCAAGTCCCAGCCGCTCGCCCGCCCGGACGCCGAGTGCGCGGCCGACTCCCACCCCGACCCCCAGCCCGACGCCGACGCCGACCCTCGGCGTCCCCTCCCCCTCCCCCACGCCCACCCCGACACCCACCCCGACCCCGGACCCGGATCCGCCGGTGATCCTGCGGCTCGCGCTCAGCCCGTCCGTGGTGCAGCAGAACGGCGGCAAGGGCTGCACCTCACTGACCACCACGGTCACGGTGGCCGTGCGGTCCCAGACGGCGGTGACCGGCACGGTCTCCTGGCAGCCGGTGGCCGGTCGCACGGCGACCACGGGTCTCGAAACCCAGCGGCGTCGGCCTGATCGGGCAGATCGGACCGTTCGGCAGTTCCGGTCCGGCGACCGTGGGGGTGACGGTGGTCGACCAGGACGGTGGCTCCGCCTCGGCGTCCGCCACCCTCACAGTGCTCCCCTGCCGGTGATGCTCTGACCTACGCTGTGCGGCATGACCAGCACGCTGCCCTCCACCTCGGCCTCCGGCACCACGCCGTCGCGCCCCGCCGTCCCGTCGACCCGGCCGACCCCGGCCCCTGACCCGGCCGGCGCGGCTCGCGCGCTCGAGCTCGACCGCGCCCACGTGTTCCACTCCTGGTCGGCGCAGGCCACGCTCAACCCGATGGTGATCGCGGGCGGGCAGGGGTCCTGGGTCTGGGACGGCGCCGGCACCCCGTTCCTGGACTTCTCCAGCCAGCTCGTCTTCACCAATGTCGGCTTCGGCCACCCGAAGGTCGTCGAGGCGATCCAGGCCCAGGCGGCACAGTTGGCCACCGTGGCCCCGCAGCACGCCAATGCGGCGCGCTCGGAGGCGGCCCGCCTGATCGTCGAGCGGGCGCCCGGTGACGACTTCACCCACGTGTTCTTCACCAACGGCGGCGCGGACGCGATCGAGAACGCCGTCCGGATGGCCCGTCTGCACACCGGGCGGCGCAAGGTGCTGGCCCGCTACCGCAGCTACCACGGCAACACCACGACGGCGATCAACCTCACCGGTGACCCGCGGCGCTGGCCCAACGACTACGGCGCCGAGGGGATCGTGCACTTCTTCGGCCCCTACCTCTACCGCTCCGCCTTCCACGCGACCACCGAGGCCGAGGAGTGCGAGCGGGCCCTGGCCCACCTGGAGCAGACCATCCAGCTGGAGGGCCCCGGCACGATCGCCGCGATCGTGCTCGAGTCGATCCCCGGCACCGCGGGCATCATGATCCCGCCGCCCGGGTACCTCGCCGGGGTGCGCGAACTCTGCGACCGCTACGACATCCTCTGGATCGCCGACGAGGTGATGTCGGGCTTCGGCCGCGCCGGCAACTGGTTCGCCTGCGAGCTGGCCGGGCCCGGGGTGACCCCCGACCTGATCACGATCGCCAAGGGGGTCAACTCCGGCTACGTGCCGCTGGGCGGCGTGATCGTCTCCGGCGAGGTCTACGACACCTTCGCCACCCGGCCCTTCCCCGGCGGCCTGACCTACTCCGGGCATCCGCTGGCCTGTGCCGCCGCCGTCGCCACCATCACGGCGATGCAGGAGGAGGGCATCGTGGAGAACGCCGACCGGCTCGGCCGCGAGGTGTTCGGTCCCGAGTTGACGGCGATGGCCGAACGCAGCCCGATCATCGGCGAGGTGCGCGGTGTCGGCGCGTTCTGGGCCCTGGAGCTGGTGCGGGACAAGGACACCCGCGAGCCCCTGGTGCCCTACAACGCGGCCGGCGACGCCAACGCGCCCATGGTCCGGCTGACCGGAGCGTGCAAGGAGCGCGGGCTGCTGCCGTTCGTGGCCGGCAACCGCACCCACGTCGTGCCGGCGCTGAACATCACCGACGACGAGGCACGGTACGGCCTGGCCCTGCTCGAGGAGGCTCTGGCCGAGGTTGCGAGCACCCTGCCGGAGTCCTGATCGAGGACGCGGCGATGCAGACGTGAGCGCCCGGTTCGCGGAGCTCGCCTGGGCCGACACGCCGATGGGTGAGATCAGCCTGCGACGACGGCTCGAGCCGACGCTGCAGGTCGAGGTGTTCGAGGTCAAGCTCGGCGACGAGTACCTGATGTCGAGCCTGTTCACCGTCGCGGAGGTCGAGCTGGCCCGGCTCGGGCTCGCGGAGCTGACCGGCAGTGACCTCGACGTCGTGGTCGGGGGGCTCGGCCTCGGCTACACGGCGCGTGCGGTCCTGGAGGACGGCCGGGTCCGCTCGCTGGTCGTGGTGGAGGCGCTCGCCGAGGTGATCTCGTGGCACGAGCGCGAGTTGCTCCCGGACGTGACGGGCCTGGCCACGGATCCGCGGTGCGCCCTGGTCCACGGTGACTTCTTCGCGCTGACGGCGTCCGGCGCCGGGTACGACCCGGGGACGCCGGACCGGAGGTTCCACGCCGTCCTGGTCGACATCGATCACACACCGGGCCATGTCCTGCACCCCAGCCACGCGTCCTTCTACACCGCCGACGGGCTGCGCCGCCTGGCCGGCCGGCTTCACCCCGGCGGCGTGTTCGCGCTCTGGTCCGACGACCCGCCCGACCCCGGCTTTCAGCAGGTTCTGGACGAGGTCTTCACCCGCAGCCGCGCGCAGGTGGTCACCTTCGCCAACCCCCTCACCCGCGGCGAGTCGACCAACACCCTCTACCTGGCGACCTGAACCTGAGCAGGTTTCAGGGGGTGTGGCGGGCGGCGTTGGCGTGGATGGCGTCGTGGACGTACTGCGCCAGGCCCTCGTGCACGTTCTCGTAGGTGGCGGTGAAACGCGGGTCGGCCAGGTACATGTCGGCCAGGCCGCGGTGCATCTCGTACCCGAGGTCGTAGAACCGGTCGTGGATCTGCCGGCGGTGTCTCTCCGCTGCGTCCATCGCCGCCTCGCCGGTCGCCGGCAGCCCGGCCTCCAGTGCCGCGACGAAGGCCGCGTTGACGGCGTCCTGCTCGGCCTTGATCGCCTCCCAGTCGGCCTTGGTGTACCGGGCGGTGCGCCCCTGCGACTGCTTCCAGGCGTCGGTGTCGCCCCAGCGCTGCTCGGCCTCGGCCTGGTAGTCGTCGCTGAAGCCGTCGCCGAACAGTTCCTTCATCTCAGCGGTGCTCATCGGTCGGTCGTTCATCACGGTCTCCAATGCTCGGTCGAGGGCGGTGACGAGGGCGTGCAGCTCGTCCAGCCGCCCGGATACCGCCGCACGCTGGCGGCGTAGGTGGTCCTCGATGTCGCCCGGGTCGGCGTCCAGCAGGGTCTTGATCTCCTCCAGGGAGAAGGCCAGCCGGCGGTAGACGACGATGTGCTGCAGCCGGGTCAGATCGGCGTGCGAATAGAGCCGGTACCCCGCCGCGGATCGTGAGCTCGGCACCAGCAGCCCGATCTCGTCGTAGTGGTGCAGCGTGCGCACGGTGATCCCGAGCAGCTCGCCCACCTGCCCCACGGAGTAGTCCATGCCGACCACTGTGCGGCCTCACGCACGGTGAGAGTCAACTCGCACCGACCGGCCCCTTCTCGCTGCTCGCCGACCGGCGTAGCGTGAGCCGTGGAGGTGTTGAGAATGTCGCATCAGGAAGCCACCTCCGTCGTCCCGCTCCCGCTCGACGAGGTCGAAGAGCGTCTGCGTGACGTGGAGACCTGGCCATTGTTCATCGAGGGCCTCGAACTGATCACCAAGACCGCGCACCAGCGCTACCGCATGGTGGTGCGCAGTGGTCGGACGACGCGAGAGGTCCACGCCGCAGTCCTCGAGCACCCGAAGGAGAACAGGTTCTCCTGGAAGTCCCTGGGCGGCCCCCGGTACGACGGTGAGCTCCGACTGACCGCGGTCGACGACCGGCACACCCGGATCAAGCTGGTGTTCACAGCCGATCCGGTGGGGTTCGTCTCCGGGCTGGCCGAGATGTTCGGCAGCAAGAACGACACCGCCGAGATCGACCTGGGCAAGCTGGCGGAGCATCTGCGCCACTAGGGCGACCGGTCGGGGCCGGACCCACCCGGGGCGGCAACTAGGCTGACGGCCGTGAAGGTTCTCGTGCTGGGCTCCGGTGCCCGCGAACACGCTCTGGTCCTCGCTCTGGCCGCCGATCCCTCGGTGACCTCGATCGTGGCGGCACCCGGCAATCCCGGCATGGGGGTGCCCTGCCTGCCGGTCGACGCCGCCGATCCGGTGGCCGTCGCGGCGCTGGCCGCCGGCTACGACCTGGTCGTGGTCGGCCCCGAGCTGCCGCTGGTCAACGGCGTGGCGGACGCCGTGCGGCAGGCCGGGGTGGCCTGCTTCGGCCCCTCCGGCGAGGCCGCCCGGCTCGAGGGCAGCAAGGCCTTCGCCAAGGAGATCATGGCCGAGGCCGGGGTGCCGACCGCGATGGCCCACCTCTGCACCGGGCTCGAGGAGGTGGCCGACGCGCTCGACGCCTTCGGCCCACCGCACGTGGTCAAGGACGACGGGCTCGCCGCCGGCAAGGGCGTGGTGGTCACCGACGACCGGGACGCCGCGCTGGCCCACGCCGCCTCCTGCCTGGACAAACCGGGCGGCCAGGTCGTGGTGGAGGAGTTCCTGGACGGCCCCGAGGTCTCCCTGTTCGTGCTGTGCGACGGCACGAGCGCGGTGCCGCTGGCCCCGGCGCAGGACTTCAAGCGGGTCGGCGACGGCGACGCGGGGCCGAACACCGGCGGCATGGGCGCCTACTCGCCGCTGCCCTGGGCACCGCCGCACCTGGTCGAGGAGGTCATGGAGCGGGTCGCCCTGCCCGTGGTGGCCGAGATGGCCCGGCGCGGCACGCCGTTCACCGGCGTCCTCTACTGCGGTCTGGCGCTCACCTCCCGGGGTCTGCGGGTGATCGAGTTCAACGTGCGCTTCGGCGACCCGGAGACCCAGTCGGTGCTGGCCCGGTTGGCCACCCCGCTGGGCGGCCTGCTGCTCGCGGCGGCCACCGGTGAGCTGGCCGGCTTCCCTCCGCTGCGCTGGCGCGAGGCCGCGGCCGTCACTGTGGTGCTGGCCGCCGAGAACTACCCCTCGACGCCGCGCACCGGTGACGTGATCACCGGCCTGGACGACGCCGAGTCCGTTCCCGGGGCCACGGTGCTGCACGCCGGGACCGCTCGCGACGACGCCGGGGCGATCGTCAGCGCCGGCGGCCGGGTGCTGT
The DNA here is from genome assembly GCA_963710915.1 of uncultured Actinomycetota bacterium. GTDB lineage: Bacteria > Actinomycetota > Actinomycetes > Actinomycetales > Kineosporiaceae > JADJPO01. Next base: position 17,715 of record CAVQCD010000009.1, read on the forward strand.
CCGTGGTCGGGCTGGCCGAGGACCTGACCGCCGCCCGATCCGTTGCCTACCAGGCGATCTCGAAGATCGTGCTGCCGGGGTCGCACTACCGCAGCGACATCGCCGCGGCCGTGTCCGGCGCGACGGCGGGCTGAGATGACCTCGGTACTGCCCGGGTGGCGACACGTGTACTCGGGCAAGGTGCGCGACCTCTACCTGCCCGAGCCGACCGTCGCTGGCAAGGCGAGCGAGCCAGCGGACGTCGTCCTGGTGGTCGCCAGCGACCGGATCTCGGCCTACGACCACGTGCTGGCCAGCCCCATCCCGGACAAGGGGCGGATCCTGACCGCGCTCAGCCTGTGGTGGTTCGAGCGCCTGGCCGACGTGGTGGACAACCACGTGCTCTCCACCGATGTGCCCGAGGAGGTCGCCGGCCGGGCGATGCTCTGCCGCCGGCTGGAGATGATCCCGGTGGAGTGCGTCGCCCGCGGCTATCTGGCCGGCTCCGGCCTGGCCGAGTACCGGCAGTCGGGCACGGTGTGCGGGATCGCGCTGCCGGCCGGGCTGGTCGAGGGGTCCCGGCTCGCCGAACCGATCTTCACCCCGGCCACCAAGGCCCCGCTGGGCGAGCACGACGAGAACGTGCCGTTCGAGGGAGTCGTCGCGCGGGTGGGGATCGAGACGGCCGAACAGGTGCGCGCGCTCACCCTGGCCGTGTACCGGCGGGCCGAGCAGATCGCCCGCGAGCGCGGGATCGTGCTGGCGGACACCAAGTTCGAGTTCGGCCGGGCCCCCGGTGGCCGGATCGTGCTCGGTGACGAGGTGCTGACGCCGGACTCCTCCCGGTTCTGGCCGGGTGACACCTGGCAGCCGGGCGGACCGCAGCCGAGCTTCGACAAGCAGTACGTGCGGGACTGGCTCACCTCCCCGGCCTCGGGCTGGGACCGCACCGGCGATGCGCCGCCGCCCCCGCTGCCGGACGACGTCGTCGAGCGCACCCGGGACCGCTACGTCGAGGCCTACGAACGGCTGACCGGACGCCGCTGGGCCTGACCCGCCGGGCGTCAAGTCCCCGCCCTGAACTGCCGATGCATGAAGAGTCGATCGTGCGGCGCAGGGAGGGCAGCGGTGATGGGCGTCCGCACCCCCGCGCGCCGGCACAGCCTGATCGTCTCGGTCGCCGTGATGGCGCTGGGGTTCCTCTCCGCCTTCGCCGACCCCGCCGCCGGAGCGACTCAGGCCAGTCTGGCGATCTTCGACGACGACGGTGACCGTGCCCTGTTCGACGGGCCGCTGACCATGGCCCCGGGCCGCAGCTACACCCAGTGCCTCCAGGTCGGTGCCACCAGTGCCGATGGCGGGGACATGGTGCGGGTGGGCGCGAGCGAGGTCTCCGGTGACCTGGCCTCCGCCCTGTGGCTCACGATCGACATCGGGGACGGCGGCCGCTACGGCGACTGCGCCGCCTTCGTCGGCACCCCCCTGTTCTCCGGCACCCTCGCGCAGCTCGCGGCCGCAGGCGGGGGCGAGGGTGTCGCGACCGACTGGCACCCCGCCACGACCCCTGACCGCTCGTTCCGGATCACCGCATCCCTGGACAGCGGGATGCGCGACCAGGGACTGACCGCCCAGGGCAGCTTCGTGTGGCGCCTGGCCGGCGTGAGCGGCAGCGGGCAGCCGATCCCGACCGGAAGTCCCACCCCCACCCGCACGATCGCTCCGACCCCCACTCCGAGCGTCACCGTGCCGGGCGACCCTTCGCCGTCGCCCTCCGCACCGGAGGCGAGCCCGACCGGCACCCCGACGCCCACCCCCGCCGAGCCCTCGCCGTCCGCCCGGGCGACGGCCGCGGGGCCTGGCGGGGGTGCTGAACCGGACGGGGGCAGGCAGACCTCCGGCGGCCGGTCCGGAGCGCCCGACATCACCATCGGGGGCACCCTGGCCCAACTCGGCACCGTGGTCCGCCGGGCCCAGCAGGCCGCTTCCGCCGTGGTCACCTCGCCCCAGTACCCGCTGGCCGCCATCTTCCTGGCCCTCGGATTCCTGCTGATCCAGGACCTGATCGATCGACGGGACCCGAAACTGGCCGTCGCCAAGCGCCGCCAGCGGGAGAACGAGATCGAGTTCCCCGACCGCTTCCACCAGAGGGTGAGCGCCTGATGGCGGCCCGCAGCGGCAGCGGCAGGGGTACGGCGGCCGGCGCGCTCGAGGTCGCCCCGCTGTCCTACCGGGTCAGCGCGATGTCCGCCTTCCGCGTGGTGCTGATCGGAGTCCTCGGCCTGCTGACCGCCCTCCACTCGGAGTTCAGCACTGCCGACCGCAATGTCGCACTGATCTACCTGGGACTGTCCGCCGCCCTGGCGGCGACCCTGTTCCTTCACCGCAAGACGTTGGCGGTCAAGGCCTTCGGCGCCGGGCTACTGGTCGACGGGGTGTTCCTGCAGTACGCCCATGAGCGCCTGGGTCACGGACCCGCCGTCGATGCCGCGATCGCCGCCTTCGTGGTCGCGGTCTGCCTGCTGGCCTCGTTCCGGACCGGGCTGAAGCTCGCTGTGTGGCAGTCCCTGCTGATGGTGGTCGCCTGGCGGATGGAGGAGGCCGGGGTGGCGCCGCTCGCCGAGGCCATGGCCCACGCCGATCGGCCGGCGATGGCCGCCACCGACATGGCCCTGCTCTGGCTGACCGTGTTCACCACCTCGGTCGCCTCCTCGATCAACGAGCGTGAGCTGCGTCGCCGGCGCTACGACGCCGAGGAGCTGCAGGCCCTCGCCGCGGCGCTGCTCTCCGACGACCGGCCCACTGCGGTGAGCGAGCGTCTGCTGCACTTCGTCACGGACGAGTTCGGAGCGGCGCGTGCTCTGGTGCTCTCCCACACGCAGGACGGCGGCTCCGCCGTGGTGCGGCTGCTGGCGGCCAGCGCCTCGGCGGCGGCGACGGCGGCCGCGGCCTCGGTCGCGCCGTCCGGATCGGCCCTGCTCACCCTGGCCGCCTCCAGTCGGGAACCCGTCCTCGCGCTGCGCCTGGACCCGCGCCGTGACCCGCTGCTCGCCGCCGCGCTGCCGGACGCGCGCCGGCTCGCGGTGATCCCGCTGGGACCGGCCAGGGCCACAGGCACCCAGCGCTACCTGCTGGTCGAGTTCGGCCCCGGCACCTGGCGCGGCGGTCGGGTGGAACGGCGCGTGCTCACCGCGTGCACCCAGGCCGCGGCCGTCGCCGCCCTCGCCCTCTCCCGGGCCGAGCTCGTCGCCCAGGCGCATGCGGCGGCGGTCACCGACGGGCTCACCCAGCTGGCGAACCGGCGCGCCTTCGACGCAGCGATGACCACCCTCGAGCGGGCCTGGCGCGAACGCAGCCAGCCGTTCGCCCTGGTGCTGGTCGACGTGGACTACTTCAAGTCGGTCAACGACCGGTTCGGCCACCAGGTCGGGGACCAGGTGTTGCAGGCGGTGGCCGCCGCGCTCGCCGGCTGCGCCCCAGCCGAGGCCCTGGCAGCCCGCTACGGCGGCGAGGAGTTCGCGCTCGTGCTGCCCTCCACCAGCACCGCCGAGGCGGCACAGATCGCCGAACGGATGCGGCAGACCCTGCACGCCCTCGACCGCCCGGTCCAGGTCTCGGCCAGCTTCGGCGTGGCCGCGGTGCCGGAGGACGCCGAGGACGTGGACACCGTGATCCGCGCTGCGGACGCGGCGCTGCTCACCGCCAAGGCGCAGGGGCGGGACCGGGTGGTCGTCGCGGCCCCCGCACCCGCCGCCCAGATCTCCTGAGGCGTCGAGGCTCAGCGCCGGGACGTCGGCCGGGCGAGGATCACCACGACGGCGGCGGCCAGGGTGAGCCCGCCCCAGGTTCGATCGGCCGGCGATCCGTGGCCACTGCTCAGCAGCGCCACCCGGCCTGCTCCCGGCACCATCAGCCGGGCCACCCCGATCACGTCGTCGGTGCTGCGCACCGAGGTGTCCGGGGTCGGGTTCGCGTCGCCCTTGGTGATGAAGGTGCCGTCGGCCTCCACCCGCAGCACGCGGTGCAGGACCCGACCCGTGGGGGCGTCCACATCGCGCAGCAGCACCACCTGGCCGCGCTGCGGGACCCGCCCCGGTTCGACCAGGACGACGTCGCCGGGTTTGATCCGCGGCCACATCGACCCCGTGAGCACCAGCGAGGGCTTCCAGCCCAGGACCACGGGAGCCAGCGACCACACCACGAGGGAGCAGACCACGAGCAGCCAACTGGTGGCCACGGTGCCCAGGACGGACAGGACCGATCTACCGCCGGCGGCGGTCATCAGCGGCAGCGCTGCCGGTCAGGTGTTCTGGGCTTCCCAGGTGAACGTGGCGGCGGAGGTCTTGCCCTGCGCCCCGTCGTTGTCCTGGAGGGTCCAGCTGAAGCGGTAGGTCTTGGTCGCACCCGAGCTGCCGGCCGGGGCCCAGCTGGACACCCCGTTGGCGTAGCCGGTCTTCGTCGTCGAGAAGCCGTCCAGGGTGCCTGTGTACAGGTTGGAGCCCGCGCCGAAGTCGCTGCAGTCCGCCGCGGCCCCGGTGCCCTCGTCCACGCTGAAGGTCAGGTACTGGGCCAGCCCGTTGTCCGTGTACGACGTGGCGTACAGCTTCACCGCCGCGGCCAGGGTGCCGCTGTAGGTGACCACCATGCACTTGGTGCCCGTGCTTCCCGGCTTGAGGCCGGTGGCGGTGAACAGTGCCGCGCCGGAGTCGTTGTCGGTCAGCGCAACAGTGCCCGACGCCCAGCTGTTCGCAGGGTTCGCGGTGGTCGCGGTGAACGCGGCGTTGGAGGCCTGGTAGACGACGGCGCTGCTGGCCAGCAGGGCCAGCGGGATCAGCACGGCGATCCCGGGGCGCTGGCGGCGCTGCGTGTGCTCGGTCATGGCAGAGACCTCCTGGGGGTCCCGGTCCGTCCGGATGAACCCGCTGTCTGTCTCATCGGTCGCTGCCCGCTGCAGGTGCAGCCTTTCGGGGACGACCATCCGAGCGGAGGATCGCACCACCCGAACGGCGCAGCGGCCGTGCTCCGAGGAGGGGTTCGCCTGGCCCGAACTACGATGGCGGGCATGGATCACGCGGCGCTCGCCGAGACCCCCGGGACCGATGGCGCAGTGCTGAACGTGGTCGAAGGGGGTCAGGCCCTCTCGGACTTCCGGTCCCGCGCCCTGTTGACCGCCCTGCAGGCGGAGGTGCCGCAGATCACCGGGTTGTCCGCCCGCCACGTGCACTGGGTGGCCAGTGATGCGCCGCTCGCGCCGTTGGCTGCACAGACCCTCGTCAGCCTGCTCACCTACGGCGAGCCCTACACCGGCCCGGACGCCGATCCGGGCACCTCTGCCCTGATCGTGGTCGCCCCGCGTCTGGGCACCGTGTCGCCCTGGGCCTCCAAGGCCACCGACATCGTGCACAACTGTGGGGTCGGCATCCGCCGGGTGGAACGGGTCACCGAGTACCGCCTCACCGGCGGTGCGGTGTCCGGCGCCGAGTGGTCCGCGTGTGCCGACCTGCTGCACGACCGGATGACCGAGAGCGTGCTGACCACCCGGGAGGGGGCCGCAGCGCTGTTCGAGGAGCGCCGGGGCGAGCCCCTGGAGCACGTCGACGTGCTCGGCGGGGGCCGCGAGGCGCTCGCCGAGGCGAACCTCACCTATGGCCTGGCCCTGTCCGAGGACGAGATCGACTACCTGGTCGCGGCCTTCGACTCCCTGGCCCGCAACCCGACCGACGTCGAACTGATGATGTTCGCCCAGGCGAACAGCGAGCACTGCCGGCACAAGATCTTCAACGCCGATTTCGTGATCGACGGTGAGCCCCAGGCGCACTCGATGTTCGCCATGATCCGGCACACCGAGCTGGTCAGTCCGCAGCGCACCGTGGTCGCCTACTCGGACAACGCCTCGGTGATGGAGGGCGGCCTGGTGCAGCGGTGGCTGCCGCTGACGGTCACTGGCGCCGGCCGGTACGCCGCCCGGTCCGAGCCGGTGCACGTGCTGATGAAGGTCGAGACGCACAACCATCCGACGGCGATCTCCCCGTTCCCGGGCGCGGCCACCGGCGCCGGCGGCGAGATCCGCGACGAGGGCGCCACCGGGCGTGGCTCGCGGCCCAAGGCGGGCCTGACCGGGTTCTCGGTCTCGAACCTGCACCTGCCCGGCACGGACGAGCCGTGGGAACGCGACCCGTACGGCCGCCCGGACCACATCGCTGGCCCTCTGGAGATCATGATCGAGGGGCCGATCGGGGCCGCCTCGTTCAACAACGAGTTCGGTCGCCCGGGCCTGGGCGGGTACTTCCGGGTCTACGAGCAGACCGTGGACGGCGTCCGCCGGGGTTACCACAAACCGATCATGAGTGCCGGAGGGCTGGGCACGATCGTGGCCGGCCAGACGCACAAGGTGGTGTTCCCGGCCGGCACCGCACTGGTGCAGCTCGGCGGCCCGGGAATGCGGATCGGGATGGGCGGCGGGGCGGCCAGTTCGATGGCGGCCGGTGTGAACGCCGCCGAGCTCGACTTCGACTCAGTGCAGCGGGGCAACCCGGAGATCGAGCGCCGGGCCCAGGAAGTGATCAACCACTGCGTCTCCCTCGGCGAGGACAACCCGATCCTGGCCATCCACGATGTCGGGGCGGGCGGGCTGTCCAACGCCTTCCCCGAGCTGGTGGACGGCGCCGGGCTGGGTGCCAGGTTCGACCTGAGCGCCATCCCGCTCGAGGAGAGCGGGCTGGCGCCCAAGGAGATCTGGTGCAACGAGAGCCAGGAGCGGTACGTGCTGGCCGTCGCGCCGGGGTCGGTGGAGGCGTTCGCCGCCCTGTGTGCGCGGGAGCGGTGCCCGTTCTCCGTGGTCGGCGTCGCCGCCGCCGACGCGACGCTGGTGCTCGAGGACGGCCCCGGGGGTGAGCGGGCGATCGACATCCCGATGGAGGTGCTGCTCGGCAAGCCGCCGAAACTGGTGCGCGAGGTGAGCCGGGTCGCACGCAGGGCGGACGACGTCGAGCTGGCCGGCCTCGACCTGGCGCGGGTCGGGCTGGACGTGCTGCGTCACCCGACCGTGGCCGGCAAGCGGTTCCTGGTCACCATCGGTGACCGCACCGTGGGCGGTCTGAGCCACCGCGACCAGATGGTCGGCCCGTGGCAGGTGCCGGTGGCCGACTGTGCGGTGACCCTGGCCGACTTCACCGGCTTCGCCGGGGAGGCGATGAGCATGGGTGAACGGGCGCCGCTGGCCGCCGTCGACGCGCCGGCGTCGGGCCGGATGGCGGTCGGGGAGGCGATCACCAATCTGGTCGCCGCGCCGATCACCCTCGATGCGGTCAAACTCAGCTGCAACTGGATGGCCGCCTGCGGGGAACCGGGCGAGGACGCCGCGCTCTACGACACGGTGCGCGCCGTCGGCCTGGACCTGTGCCCGGCGCTCGGGATCGGTGTGCCGGTGGGCAAGGACAGCCTGTCCATGCGCACCCGGTGGACCCAGGACGGCGAGCTTCGGCAGGTGACGGCGCCGGTCAGCCTGGTGGTGTCGGCGTTCGCGGTGCTGCCCGACGTCCGCGGCTCGTTCACCCCGCAGCTGCGCAGCGACGCCGGCCAGACCGCCCTCGTGCTGATCGATCTGGGTGGCGGCCGGGCCCGGCTCGGCGGGTCGATGCTGGCCCAGGTGCTCGGCGGCTTCGGCGGCCCGGTGCCCGACCTGGAGGACCCCGGGTCGCTGAAGGCCTTCGTGGCCGCGATCGGAGCGCTTCGCTCGGCGGGGCAGGTGCTCGCCTATCACGACCGCAGCGACGGCGGGCTGTGGGCGACGGTGTGCGAGATGGCCTTCGCCGGCCAGGTCGGGGTCAGTCTGGATCTCACCGCCCTCTGCGGCGACGGGGAGCCGGTCCGGGCGCTGTTCACCGAGGAGCTCGGCGCCGTGATCCAGGTGTCGTCCGGTCACCTCGAGCAGGTGCTGGCCACGTTGGACGGCCACGGGCTGGGGGCGCAGGTGCGGGTGATCGGCCGGCCGAACGACGTCCGGCGGGTGGAGGTCACGGTGGGCGGCGAGCAGATCATCGACGCCGCGCTGGGCGACCTGCACCAGGCGTGGGACGAGGTGAGCTGGCGGATCGCCGCCCTGCGGGACAACCCGGCCTGCGCCGACGAGGAGCATGCGGCCGCCGGGCGGGAGGACCCCGGCCTGCACGTTGCGCTCACCTTCGACCCCACGGTCGACGTCGCGGCGCCGTTCCTGCATCGAGCACGGCCGACGGTGGCCGTGCTGCGCGAGCAGGGCGTGAACTCCCACGTGGAGACCAGCTTCGCGCTCGACCTGGCCGGCTTCGACACCCTCGACGTGCACATGACCGACCTGCAGTCGGGGCGGATCAGCCTGGCCGAGGTGCAGGGATTCGTCGCCTGCGGCGGCTTCAGCTACGGCGACACGCTCGGTGCCGGTGAGGGTTGGGCACGGTCCGTGCTGTTCAATCCAGTTCTGGCAGAACAGTTCTCGTCGTTCTTCACCCGACCCGACACGTTCGCGCTGGGTATCTGCAACGGCTGTCAGATGATGGCCGCGCTGGCGGACCTGATCCCTGGAGCAGCCGCCTGGCCGCAGTTCACCCGCAACCGGAGCGAGCAGTTCGAGGCCCGGCTGTCCCTGGTCGAGATCCTGGACAGCCCGTCGATCTTCTTCTCGGGCATGGCCGGCAGCCGGCTCCCGATCGCTGTCGCGCACGGTGAGGGCTACGCCGACTTCGCCCGTCGCGGCGACGCCGACGCCGTCGTTGCGGCCATGCGGTTCGTCGATCATCTCGGCAGTCCCACGACGTCCTATCCCTTCAACCCCAATGGGAGCCCGGGCGGGCTGACCGCCGTGACCACTCCCGACGGCCGGTTCACCGCGCTCATGCCGCATCCCGAACGGGTCCTGCGCAACGTCCAGCTGAGCTGGACCGACGGCGACCCGGCCGCGCACAGCGGCTGGCTGAGGATGTTCCGGAACGCACGGGCGTTCCTCGGCTGAGCCAGTTCTCCGTAAGCCCCCCGCCCGGAGGCCCGCCGATGCCACGATGACAGAAGGCGAACAGGGGAGCAGGGGAAGACGTGATGGGGCAGCGGTTCGAGGTGGTTCTGGTCACCTATCGGAGCAGAGCGCTGGCCGAGGCGCTGTTGGAGCGGTTGCCGGCGCAGACCCCTGTCGTCCTGGTGGACAACGCCAAGGGAGTCGACGGCGTGCAGGACCTGGTGGCCGGTCGGCCGCACACCAGGTACCTCGAGGGGCCGGGAGAAGGGTTCGCCCGGGGCGCCAATCTCGGCGCGCGAACGTCCTCCGCGGAGTATGTGATCTTCGTGAATCCGGACAGCGCACCGACGATCGACCAGCTCGAGACTCTGGTGGACGACCTGGCGTCCGACGCCCACCTGGTGGCGGTCGGTGCGACCACCGTGCAGCCGGACGGAAGGGTCGAGATCGGGGTCGGCGGATGGGAACCCACTCCGTGGCGGTGCCTGGTGCACGCGCTGGGCCTGCACTCCCACTGGCGTACTGCCGGGGTCTATGCCCGGCCGGAACCGGGCGTGCCTCTGGAGCTGGACTGGCTCAGCGGCGCCTGCATGGCCGTGCCCCGTCAGGACTTCCTCGACCTGGGCGGCTTCGACGAGCGCTACTTCGTCTACAACGAGGACATGGCGTTCGGTCGCCGTGCCCGGGCCGCGGGCCGCGGGCTCCGGTTGCGCACGGACATGCTGGTACCGCATCTCGGCGGCGGCTCAGGAGAGGCCAAGCCCCGCATGTTCCAGATGAGGGGGGCCTCGATGACGAAGTACCTGAGTGAGCACCACGGCCGAGGCGAAACCCTTCTCATGCGCGCTGCGCTGACGCTGTCCACCGTGATCCGGGCTACGCAGGCACGTGTGACCCGGCGGTCCGATCTGGCGCGGGCACACGGCGCCTACCTGAAGGGCCTGTGGCGGGGCGCGCCCGACATGACCTGAACGGTGGTCCGACCGGCTACGTGCCGACCCGGTCGTCTGCCGGGATTCCGTGGGCCAGGGCCCAGGCTGCGCTGTCCTGGGCCACCGTCTCCCAGGACCGGTTTCCGCGGGCCTGGGAGGGGTACTCCATGTGGTAAATCAACTGTGGGTCGCTGGCGTAGAGCGAACGGCACGCCTCGGGTCGACGCCTCGAGCGCAGGTTCACTGCCGCGTACATCGCCATTCGGCTGGCCGTCAGCATCCGCCCGTCCGACCCTGGAGGACCGCCGATGATCGCCTGTTTGGCGAGGTCGGACACCTGGGCCCAGGTGAAGGGCTGCAGGCCCTGCAGGGACTGGCAGGTGGCGTGGTCCCACGCCCCGCCCGTGAACGGGACCAGGCGCAGCAGGTGGAGGTCGTGATGCAGGGCGGCCACGCGGACGGCGAAGGTGCTGGTGGTGCTCATCTGGTGGTACCAGCGGATTCCGTCGAGCTCGACCGCGTCCGGGTCCGCGGCCGACATCTCCTCCGCACGCAGGCGCGGGTGGCGCCGTGGCGCTGAGGTGTCGACGGCCAGGTGGCCCCACAGCGAGAGGTAGTCGGCGTCGGCGATCCGATGGGCGGCCCCCACGAGATGCTGCAGGGCATCCTCGACGTAGAGGTAGTCGTCCTCGGCGAACCAGACCAGATCGTCCGCGGGCCACTTCTGGGCGGCCGCCCAGGCCAGCGCCGCGCGATAGGAGCGGCGGGTGCTCCCTCCGGCGATCGGAACGACCTCGCCGACCTTCTCCATCATGGCGATGCGTTGTGCGGGGATGGTGCCGTCGTTCGCGAACGAGATGCTGAACGGGGTCGACATCGCGGCGGTGGCGCGCAACAGGGAGGAGAGCGCCAGCCCCTTGCTGTAGAAGGGGGGGCGCGGCTTCGTGTTCTCCCCGCCGTACGATCGGTAGACGATGTGCAGCCCAGGGACCTGCGCCGTCACGTACGCCTCACCTGTTCCTCACCGGCGTCGCGCGCCGTTCACAATCCCGCGATCGCGGGCAAATCCGTACGCGTAGCATAGCCCGATGAACCCGTGGTCCTACCCATCGTCACCAAAGCACGGCGGCGCGGCGTGGCCACGCTGAACCAGGCTCCGCGACGTGGGAGGGCCGGATCCGCGCCGGGCGGCGGGCGTCGCCCCCTGGTGATCGTCCTGGTCGCAGCCCTGGTCCTCGCCGTCGTTGCGGCGGCCGGTGTGCTGGTGCTCCGCAAGGTCCGCGGACTGCCGCCGATCGAGGCGATCCCGACCGATGTCCAGGTGGCACCCCGGGCCTGGCCGAGCGGCATCTGGGTGGGGGGCACCTGGGGGGTCGACCGGGTGGATCGGTTCGGCGCCTGGCGCGGGTCGCCCGCCGACTTCGTGGTCACCTACCCGGCGTACGCGACCTGGGCGGAGCTGGCTGAATCGGACTGGCACGTGCAGGTCTTCAACGGATTCGCCGGGCGGCTGGTCTACGGCCTGCCTCTGCTCCCGAAGGACGAGGCGGGCAAGGCCGGCGCTCTGGCCGCCGTGGCGGCCGGCCAGCACGACGACGTGTTCAACTCCGTGGCCGACGTGCTGCTGAAGCACGGGCGCGGTGACTCCGTGGTCCGGATCGGTCTGGAGGCCCAGGGCGCCTGGTTCCCGTGGGGTGCGGGCAACGGCGCCAATACGCCGGAGGACTTCAAGGCCGCCTTCGCGCACGTCTCCCGGCTGCTCCAGGCGCGGATGCCGAAGGCCGAGATGATGTTCGACATCAGCTGCGGGGCGGAACTGCGCGGCCAGAAGGACCGGATGGACCCGCTGACCGCGCTCTACCCGGGCGACGACGTGGTCGACATCGTGGGCTGCGACCACTACGACCACTACACCGTGATCAGCCACACCAGCAAGCAGTTCCGCCAGGCGCTGACGCCGAAGAAGGCGGCGGGCCTGCAGGACACGCTCGACTTCGCCAGGGCGCACGGCAAGAAGTTCGGTGTGCCCGAATGGGGCCTGACGGCGGAGGCCGCCCACGGCGGCGGGGACAACACCTACTTCATGCATGCGATGTACATGTGGTTCAGCGCCAACGCCAAGGACATCGCCTTCGAGAACTACTTCAGCGAGCCGGAGGGCGGCGATCTCGGGTCGGCGATCTGGGAGCCGTCGCAGAACCCTGCGGCGGCCGCCGTGTACCGCAGGCTTTGGGGGACTACCTCGCCCTCGGCAGCGGCGAGCCCTTCGGGCTGAGCAGATCGGCGATCAGCGCCAGATTGGCCCGGGCGTCGAGCAGGGTGGCCAGGTGGTCGCGCCCGGCGCGGGCCATCTCCGCAGCGGTCCGCGGGTCGGCGAGCAGGTCGAGCACGGCCTGTGCGAACTGCGTCGGGTCGTCGTGCACAGCGAGGTCGATCCCTGAGCGCAGCGGGAGGCCCTCGGTGGCCAGCGAGGTGGAGACCAGCGGGAGCGACGCCGCCAGATACTCGACCAGTTTGATGTTCACCCCGGAACCGGAGACCACCGGGTTCACCGCCACCGTGGCGCGCTGGAGGTAGGGCGCCACGTCGGGGACGTCGGCGGCGAGGTCGACCCGCTCGATCCGGGACAGGCGCTCGCGCAGCGCGGCGGAGGGAGCCCGGCCGACCACGTCCAGCACCACCTGGGGGTGCGCGGCGAGCACGCGTGGCCAGACCCTGGACAGGAACCAGTCCAGGGCGCCGGTGTTGGTCGCCGTGTCCAGCGTGCCGAGGAAGAGCACCCGCGGCGGCTGGGCCGGCGTCCGCGCGGCGTTGTCGGGCTCCGGCGGGATCCCGCCGTCCAGGGAGAGCGCGAACGGCGGCACGTGGACGACGTGCGTGGCGCCGGTGCTGCGCCGCCAGGCCGCGTCGGCGAGGGAGATGTCGGCGGTTCCGTTGACCCAGTCGGCCTTGCCCAACCGGCGTTCGTCCCGCTCGATGCGCATCGACTCCCAGCGCAGCACCCAGCCGCGGGGCCCAGGTGTCTGGGCCGCCAGGCTTCGGTGATAGGCGCCCTCGCGGTTGTGCTGGCGGATCACCGCCGGCAGTCCCAGGCCCCGGGCCAGGGCCTCGCCGATGGTGTGCGACTTGTAGGAGAACACGACGATGCCCGTGGCGTCGGGCGCCAGCGCGCGAGCGCGGTCGGCCAGCCAGGCGGGAGCAGGCCGTGAGGCGACCACGTACGGCAGGTGTGGATGGACGAGCAGCAGCGGGCTCGTTCGCCGCGGTGTGGTCAGGATGGGTACGCCCGGAAGGAGGCGACGGTACTGTTCCAGGTCGACCGTGTCGCCGTCCGGAAGCACCAGCATGGCCAGTACCCCCTCCCGGACGGCGGAACGCACGAAACCCAGGTGCTCCTGCTCGCCACCTCCGGTCGGTGGGAGGAACGGGGAGTCCGCGACCACGATCCAACGCTGACCCTGCACTCCGACCCCGTCCCTGAGCTGTCCGTCCGGCCACCGCACGTCATGAATGGGAGATCCCGCACAGTGAGTCACTTAGTATGTCGGCTATGACGACCTCGGATGAGGATCGCGCGCTGAGCGTGCAGAGTGCGCCCAAGCTGCCGCCGTCGAACGGTGCCTCGCACGGGGTCGTTCCGGCGGAGCCGCTGCCCTCGGAGACCAGACGCCTGCCGCGCGCGGTCTCCCGGCCCGCCCCGGTGCTGGCCCTGTTGCGTGCGCGCTGGCCGTGGCTGGTCGTCGCCGGCCTGCTCGGAACGGTGCTCGGGCTGCTGCTCGGGGCCTCGCAGACCTCGCAGGCCACGGCGTCGCTGAAACTGAGCGGTATGAACGACCCCAACCGCACCAAGCAGGTCGGCCAGAGCTACGCGCTGACAGCGGTTTCGCCGCCGGTGATCGCGCGGGCCGCCAAGTCGCCCGAACTTGCGCAGGCCAAGGGCGGGGCGGCGACCACGCCCGAGGACCTGGGCGGCCGGGTCAGAGCGGTGTGGGGGATCGACACCGAACTGGTCGACATCACCGTGCGCAACAGCAGCGGCGAGTACGCCGTGGCCGAGGCGAACGCCATCGTGGCTGCAGTCGTCGCGGACGCGGCGGAGCGCGGTGCCGCCCAGCTCAAGTATTTCAAGGCCCAGATCGAGGCGAACATCAGGAACAGGCTCACCGGGGACGCGACGGCCGCGGAAGCAGCCCGGCGGGACAAGCTCGGCCAGTTGCTGGCCGACCAGGAGATGCAGGCGATCGTCGAGGCCTCCTCCGTCACGGTGGGGAACCGGGCAGCGTCCTACATCTCCGCCGGCGCCTCCCCGCAGGTCTCCGCTGGGCTGGGCGGGGTCGGAGGCCTGATGCTGGGCGCCCTGGCGGCCCTGGTCGCCGGCGCTGGGCGGCGCCGCGTGCGCACGCCCAACGAGCTCCGTTCGCTCGCCCCCGAGCTCACCCTGAAGGCCACCACCCAGGCGGGAGAGGTGGCCGGTCGCCTGCTGGAGTCCGGGCATTCCACCCTGGTCGTGCTCTCTCTGCCGTCGACGCCCTCGTCGGCCTCGCGGTTCGCGGCCGCCGTGGCCAACCACCTGCGCACGCACGGCTCCAGCGTCACGCTGGTCAACGCGATCGCGCTGGAGTCGGGAGACGCCGCCTCGATGGCCCTGCCGGACGAGGTGTGGGTGCTGCGGCGCGACATCCGTCAGGACGTGAAGGCGTACTTCTCGACCGACGTGCTGGTCGTGGCGTGCACGGCCGAACCGGAGGCGGTGGGTCTGATCTCGGGCCAGTCCGACCTGATGGCCGTCGTGGTGGCCAAGGAGGGCCGCTCCACCCTGCAGCAGATCTGGGACACCGTCGGTGCCGTGGAGACCGCTGACCCGATCGTCGTGCTCGCTCCGTGAGTGCCGGGGTCCGCGCCCCGCTCACCGTCGGCGTCGTCGGCGGTGAGACGGTCTTCGGTGACGGAGTCCAGCGCCCCCGCCGGGTCACTCTCCTGGCGCCCTGGCGCGGGCCGGCCCCCGACCCGGATGCCGACCCGCTCGGCGCCGCCGCCCTTCAACGCGCCTCGGCGCGTTACGCGGCGGGAGCCTTCCTGGCCCTGGTGCTGCTCCAGCGGTTCGCCACACCGGGGCAACCGGAGCTGTCCATCCTGGTGCCGCTGCTGCCCGTCTGGCTCCTCTGGGGGGTCTTGCGTGGGGTCGTCGAGCTCGACCGGCAGCGTCTGCTGCTCTGGTTGGGTGCCACCGGTGCCGGCGCTCTCGTCATCCCGTTCCAGCAGTTCTTCGTGCAGTCGCCGATCATCAGCGTCACGTCCTGGGGCCTGTTCTTCGCGGTGTGGCTGCCGACGGTGGTGCGGATGAAGGACCGGCGGCGAGAGACCTTCCTGATGGCGATGAGACACATCGCCCGCACCGCCCTGGTGCTCGCGCTGGGCTGCCTGGCCTTCACCGGGAGCCAGCTCGTAGGTGTGCCGTACACGGACTACCTGGCCCAGGTCGTTCCGTCGTCCCTCCTGCTGCAGTTCTTCACGATCTCCTATCCGGTCTCCTACGGGTCCACGCTGTACCGGGCCAACGCCTGGATCGGTCTGGAGCCCTCGTTCGTATCGATGCAGCTGGGGATCGGTCTGGTCGCCGCCTTCCTGACCGGTACCCGGCTGCGCGTCCTGCTCGTGATCGGCCTCGGGCTGGTGACCACGACGGCCGGTTCGGGGCTGGCCATCGTCGCGGTCGCCTTCCTGGTGATGTTCGGTTACCCGGTGCGCAACAACCTGGTGCGCTACCTTCCGCTCGCCGTGCCGGCCGTGATCGCCCTGGTGGTGACTCCGTTCGGCGCCTCGATCCTGAGCCGTCTCACCGAGGCCGGCGATCAGCAGTCCTCCACCAGCCTGCGCGGGATCCTGCCCTACTCCTACGTCTGGCCCCGCTGGGTGTACGACCCGATGGCCGTCCTGCTCGGGCGGGGGCCCAGTTCGTCACAGACGATCGTGAACGAGTCGGGGATCCAGGGACTGCTCACCCCGAGTCCAGTGAAGATCTTCGTCGAGTACGGCATCGTGGTCGGGCTACTGGTCGCGGGCTGTCTCCTGTTCGCCTACGTGGGCGGACCGAGCCGCTCGTTGTCGGTGACCCTGCTGGTGTCGCTGTGGATGCTGCAACCCGGAACCACCACGATCGCTGCGGTGCTGCCGTTGTTCGTGACCACCACCTGGTGGGCCCCGCGGGTCGATCCGGTGCTGGAGAGCGACGTCGCCACCTACGCCGCGGCCCGAAGCTGGCTGCAGCGGGCGGGCCGGTGGCGCCCCTTCCAGACCGTCGGAACCGTGCGGCTCGGCCGCACCCGGCGCGCGGGGAAGGCGTCGATGCGATGATCGAGCCATGACGGCGGTAACGGTGGTGATGCCCGTCCTCAACGAGGAGCGGTGCGTGGCTGACGCCGTCCAGTCGGTGCTGGGGCAGACGTTCACGGATGTGGAGCTGCTCGTGGTGGACGGCGAGTCCACCGACGCGACGGCGGCGACGGTGCGGGCCATCGCCGAGCGGGAGCCCCGGGTGCGTCTGCTGCACAACCCTGCGCGGACGATCCCGAGCGCCCTGAACATCGGTCTGCGCGAGGCGCAGGGACGGTTCATCGCCCGGGTGGACGGACACGCCTCGGTCAGCGACACCTACCTCGAGCGCGCGGTCGCCACCCTGGCCGTGGATCCCCAGGTGGCCGCGGTCGGCGGCCGTCGGATCGGCGTCGCCCGCACCGATTCCGGGGTGGCCGTCGCCACCGCGCTGTCGAGCCGGTTCGGGGTCGGCGACTCGATCAACCACTACGCCGACAGCGCACAGGACACCGATCACGCCTCATTCGGCGTGTTCCGGGTCGACGTGCTGCGCGAGATCGGTGGCTGGGACGAGAACCTCCTGGTCAACGAGGACGTCGATCTGGACCACCGGATCCTCGGCCTCGGCTTCCGGATCAGATTCGACCCGGCGATGAGCATCTACTGGAAGGTCCGCGAGACCATTCCCGAGCTCGGCCGCCAGTACCGGCGCTACGGGCGTGGCAAGGCGGCGATGGTGCGCAAGAACGGGCGCCGCGCCGTCCGCATCCGGCATCTCGCGCCGCCCGCACTCGTCGTGGCCCTGGCCGCGGCGGCGGCCTGTGCGGTGGCCGGTCTGTGGCCGGTGGCCGCCGTGCTGTCCGGGCCGTACTGCCTTGCCCTGGTCGCCGCCACGGTTGCCACGCTGCGCAGCAGCGCTCCCGTCCAGGCTCCTCCGGAGCCGGGTACAGGCACCGCTGAGGGGGACCGGGAGCCCGCCGCGGGCGCTGCTCGGCTCACCTGGACGGACGGCGCCCGGACGGGTGACGTCGCCGGGCGCCGACCCGGCCCTGCCCGCCTGCTGATCAGTTTCATGGCCATGCACCTCGGCTGGGGCCTGGGCTTCCTGGAGGGGTTCGTGCTGCGCCTGAAGCCGGCCACCTCGAGCGCCCGGCTGCCTGCCTCGGCGGGCCGCCCGACGGACCGGATCGAGATGGCAAAGCAGCAGGCCAAGGCGGGTGGCCCCGGGGCGGCCCCGGGGCGGGACGACCGCAGCCGCTGAGCCGCCTGGCGCCTCCGCCGGGGTGATCCGGTCCCGTCGGCTGCTCCGTCGTCCCCGACATCAGCAGGTGCCGTCTTCAACCGGTCGGCGTAGCGCTGCTGACCGGTTCGTGGGGGTCTGAGCCCTCACGCTGTGTGTCGAGGTCCCGTCGGTCCGGGGGTGAACCCCGGACGAGCACCTTCAGATGGGTGTCCCCATGCGCCGAACCCCATGACGTCAATTCGTCGCTAGATGGGGGCCACGATGCGTGTCACCGTTCCGACCAGGCTGGCCACTGTTTCCGGTGTGGCTGCCCTGGCACTCACTGCCGGGGCCCTGCTCGTGCCCGGCCAGGCACAGGCGGAGGTGTCCGGCTTCAGGAACTCTGCAGCGGGCGCGCCGACCGTGGCTTCCCAGGCGGCCGCTGTCACCGCGCCGGTGAGTGCGGCTCCGATCCCCAGCAAGGCAGTGTCCATGTACGGCAAGCCGCGCTCGGGGCTGCCGTGGCACAGTGGGGTCTGGACCGGGGTCGTCATGTCCGCCTCGCGGATGGCCATGGCGGAGAGCTGGGCGGGCCGCCCGTTCGATTTCGTCACCATGTACCCGGGCTACGGCTCGTGGCAGGAGATGGCGGACAGCGGGTGGACCTCGACGCTCCTGCGCGGCTACAAGGGCCGGTTCGCCTACGGACTGCCGCTACTGCCGAACAACCGCCGTGGGCAGTGGAACGACATCCTGTCCGGGCAGCACGACTACGTGTTCCGGAAGATCGCGCGTGAGCTGCGTGCCGGTGGTCGCGGAGATGCGGCGATCCGGGTCGGGCTGGAGGCCAACGGCGACTGGTTCGCCTGGGGCGTCACCGCCGACACCGCGGACGAGTTCCGTGCCGCCTTCCGGCGGGTGGTGAGCATCATGAACGCCGAGTCGCCGGCGTTGACCTTCTGGTTCGACGTCTCGGCCGGCTACGGGCTGCGCGGCCAGAAGAACCGCTTGGACGCGCTCACCCTGCTCTACCCCGGTGATCGTTACGTCGACGGCATCTCGATGGACCACTACGACTTCTACGAGCTGAGGGCCGTGAACGCCGCGACCTGGGCCCGTGCGGTCAAGCCGGTCAAGGGCCCCGGCCTGGCGGATGCGGTCGCCTTCGCCCGCGCCCACAGGAAGGGCTTCGCGGTTCCGGAGTGGGGCGTGCACGGAGGCGCCGGCATCGGCGGCGGCGACAATCCGTACTTCATCCAGAAGATGTACAACTTCTTCATGGCCAACCGCGACGTGCTGGTGTTCGAGTGCTACTTCAACGAGCCGGATCCCTACATCCGCAACGCGCTCTTCTCACCTGTGCAGATGCCGAAGTCCTCGGCCGCGTATCGCCGCTGGTTCTGATCGTCCGGCGCGGCGGCCTCCGGATCCCCGGGGGCCGCCGCGCCGCGTCCGGTGGAGACGACACCTCGAACGCCGGTTAGAGTCGACCGGTGAGCGAGTCTGCGGGGCGTGGGCCGATCAGGCGCAGACACCTTCGACTCGCCGGGGCCGCCGGCTGGACCGTGACCGACCAGGTGCTCTCGGCGCTCACCAACACGGTGCTCGCGATCCTGGTGTCCAACCACGTGAACCGCGTCGGCTTCGGGGTCTTCTCCGTCGCGTTCCTGGTCTTCGGCATCTGCATCGGGATCGAGCGGGCCCTGGTCGGCCAGCCGATGAGCATCCGCTACAGCGGAGCCGAGGGGTCGACCCTTGCGGTCGGACGTGCCCGCGCCACCGGTACGGCCCTCGTCGTCGGAACCGTCGGAGGACTCGGCTGCATCGTGGTCGGTACGAACCTGTCCGGTCTGCTCGGCGACACCCTGGTCGCCACCGGTGTGGTGCTGCCCTTCCTCCTGGTCCAGGACGCCTGCCGCCTGATCTTCTTCGCCGCCTCCCGCGCACGCTCCGCCGCCGCCAACGACGCCGTCTGGGCGGTTCTGCAACTGTCGGGCGTGGCGGTGCTGCCCCTCCTGACCCGGCCCACGGTTCCGCTGCTGGTCCTGATCTGGGGCGGGGCCGCGGCGGTCAGCGCCGTGCTGGCCCTGGTCCAGTTGAGCGTGCTGCCGAATCCGCTGGGCGCCGCTGCATGGCTGCGCGAGCACAAGGACATCTCTGGGTACCTGGTGGCCGAGTACCTGCTCGGAACGGGGGCGTTCCAGGGCGGCATCGTCGGCGTCGGTGCCCTGGTCGGGGGAGATGACGGCCTGGCGATCGTGGGCGCCTTCCGCGCCGCGCAGGTGGTGCTCGGGCCGCTGAACATGCTGGCGACGGCCCAGCAGACGTTCGCCCTGCCGGAGCTGTCCAAGAGAACGTGGCTCACCCGACGCCAGCGGACGATGGCCGCGGCGGCGTTGAGCAGCGGGCTCGGAACCGTGGCCCTGGGGTACGCCCTTGCCCTCCTGGTCATGCCTGACGCCTGGGGCGAGGCGCTGTTCTCGGACAGCTGGGCAGGTGCTCGGGCGGTATTGCTCCCGCTCTCGCTGGGGGTGACCGCCAGGGCGCTGTCCGAGGGCTGCGCCGTGGTGATCTACTCCATGGGGATGGCCCGGCGCACGTTCCGGGTGATGGCGATCGAGGCTCCGCTGGTGTTCACCCTGATGATCGGCGGCGCCCTGGTCGGCGGCGCTGTGGGAGCCGCGTGGGGCATGTTCCTGGACCAGGCTCTGCTGGTGCCGGTCTGGTACTCGACCCTCAGAGCTGCGGTGCGGGACGCCGAGCACGTGCCAGTCGCCGTCGAGCGCTGACCCAGGGGCGCTGGGTCGTCACCGCGCGCACCACCGGATACTGCGCGAGCAGGTCCCCGGCCGGCATGACTCGATAGCCGGCACCGGCCAGGCCGTCCAGGATCGCCGCCGTGACCTCTCCCCGGGAGAACGTCGGCCGGGGCAGGTCCTCCTCCTCGGTGTCCTCGGTGACGTCGTGGAGCAGGAGGATTCCCCCGGGATGCCGCGCCGCCAGGGCGCGCGCCGCCACCACGTCGGCGTCGTCGTCGATCCAGTCCGTGGCCCAGGCCGTCCAGTAGACGACGTCCATGCCGAGCAGCCGGGCGGTGACGAACTGGGCCAGGCCCTGCGCCCCGTAGGTCGGCCGGTAGAGCCGGACCGGTTGTCCCGTCACCGCTTCCAGCCGGTGCTTGCCACGGCGGACGGCGCCGGCGGCGGCGGTCCAGGAGAGCTCCGTCAGTCGGGTGTGGTCGACGCCGTGCAGGCCGATCTCGTGCCCGGCGTCGAGCATCTCCCGGACCACGTCAGGGTGGCGCTCCGCCGCCTGAGCCAGAACGAAGAAGGTGGCTCGCACGTCGCGGGCGGCCAGCTCCGCCAACACCTCGCGGGTGTGCTCCGGGTGCGGGCCGTCGTCGTAGCTGAGGCCCATCTCTCGCTCGTCCGTGAGCACGCGCATGGCCGAGCTGAGCGGCAGCAGAGCGGAGCGCCCCCAGCGCAGGATGCCGGACGGAGCCGGCAGGGAGCGGGGGCCGGGGTCCTCGTGCGCACCGAGGTCGCTCTCACGCACCAGAACGGCGCCCGAGGCGCCCGGGGGCCGAGAGGGCCGTAGCCGTGTACCCATCCCGACAGGTGTACACCATGGACAGGTCCCCTTTCGGGCGATTCGTGTCCCGGGCGGGGGTGTGGTTCCATTCCGCCATGCAGGCGTACAGTGCAACCCAGCTACATCGCCAACACTCAGAGATTCGTTTCAACGCCGGTTCGGGGTAGTACTCATCGACGCCACAGTCACGACTGGTTCCGGGCCTTCCTTCGAGGAAGAGGCTGGGCGACGTGCGCCTCAGGGCTCGGGCACGGTGCAGCTCACCGTGGTGGTGGCCTGCTTGAACGCGGCCGCGACGATCCGTCAGCAGCTCGAGGCGCTCGCGGGTCAGAAGTGCCCGGTGTCCTGGGAGCTGTTGGTGTGCGACAACGGTTCGACGGACGGCACCGTTGCCATCTGTGAGGCCTTCCGCGATCGGCTGCCCCTCACCGTGGTCGACGCCAGCGCCCACCGGGGGGCCGGGGCCGCCCGCAACGTGGGCGCCGGCCGGGCGCGAGGGCGGTGGCTGGCCTTCTGCGACGCCGACGACGTGGTGGCGAGAGACTGGCTGAGCCGCATGTGCGCCGCCCTCGAGTGCCATGCGTTCGTCGCCGGACGGTTCGAGGGCCGGCTGCTCAACGACGCACGCACCCTGCGCTCGCGGCCCCTGGAGCAGCAGGACGGGCTCCAGGCGGCCACGATGGGCGCCCAGCTGTCGCACGCGGGGGCGGGCAACATGGGAATCCATCTCGACCTGTTCGCCCAGGTGGGTGGGTTCGACTCCACCATGCGCTGTCTGGAGGACACCGACCTGAGCTGGCGCGTGCAGCAGCTCGGCGTCCCGCTGCAGTACCACCCCGACGTCGTGGTCCACGTCCGGCTGCGCTCGACCTTGTACGGCATGCTCCGTCAGGGGCGGGACTACGGCGCCGCCCACGCAGAGCTGCAGCGTCGACACGGAGTCCTCGGGGAGCAGATCAGTGAGGAGGTCGCTCACCTGGTCTCGCCGTCGACCGGCAAGGGTCCATGGGCGCTGGTGACCGCCTGGCTGGGTCCCCGGCCCAGTCTGGGGCGCCTGGTGTGGCAGTTCGGCTGGCATCGGGGCTATCGGCGGGCCTATCGGGCCAACTCCACCTCGGCGACTCTCGGTATCGAGAGGGCCGACACCAGCGGCGAGTCGGTGACACAGAGCGACTGATTGCCCATGGGTGGACGGTTGCGGCCTCGCCGCGGCATCCGCACCGACGTGGCCGTCACGATCCGCTGCTCTTCCTGGGTATTGATGTGATGTCGGGACACCACCCGGGCCGCCGGATAGGCTCTAAGGCGTTCAGGACGTCACGACGGGCGAGCCGGGAGGCGTGACGTCACGAGTGGTGTCAGCACATGAAAGGGCCGAGGAGAACATCGTGGGAGACACCGACAGCAATGTCGGACACACCGACGGCTGGCCGGCCCTGGCCCGGTCGGATCGCCCGTTGACGATCGACCTCACGGACAGCGGTCTGGTGCCGAAGGAAGCGGCAGTGCAGTCGTCCACCCATCGGAACCAGGTGCACGGTGCGCCATCCGTGGCGCTGTCCTCAGCTGCCACTGGTGTCGCGGTCGACCCCGCGGGCTCCGCCGCGCCCAGGCCCTCGGCTCCAACCCTGCCGGAACCCGGTGCGGCGCCGGTTCCTGTCCCCTCGCACAGCGCCCGGTCCCGCCGCCGTGAGGACTGGCTCGCGAGCTACGGGGTCCAGCCCCTCCTCGTGGCCTGCGACCTGGCTGCCGCGTTGGCAGGAGGTGTGCTCACGGGGGCACTGACCGGCAACGGCGTGGGGCGGGTCCACCTGGTCTTCGCGGTCGTCCTGGTCTCGCTGTTCACCCTGGCGCACCTGTACCGCTCGCGCCTGTCCATGTCCCTGCTGGACGACGTCCCGCAGATCGTCGGTCGCTGGCTGGCCGCCGTCGCGCTCACCATCCTGGTGCAAGCCGCGTTCACCCAGCTGCGCTGGGATCTGGTCGCGGTCAAGTGGGAGGTGGTCGCCGCCTCGGCGACGACGCTTGTCCTGCTGCTCCTCTTCCGGTCCATCGGCTACGGAGTGGTCCGGTCGCTGCGCCGGCAGCGCAGGGTGGTGCACCGCACCTTGATCCTGGGAGCCGGCCGGGTCGGCGCCCAGGTGGCCGACGTGCTGCTCGACCACCCCGAGTACGGACTGCACCCGATCGGCTTCCTCGACTCCGACCCGTGGTTGGGGCCGAAGGAGCTGCCGCTGCCGATCCTGGGCGGTACCGACGCGCTCTACCACGTGCTCACCGACCACGGCGTGAACAACGTCGTCGTGGCGTTCGGCTCCATGCGTGAGTCGGCCCTGGTCGACGTGATCCGTACCTGCGACCGCCTGGACACCGAGATCTTCATCGTGCCCCGGCTGTTCGAGCTGCACCACGTCAGCGAGGACATGGACACGGTCTGGGGCATGCCCCTGGTGCGCCTGCGCCGGGCTGCTCGTCGCAGCCGCGGCTGGCAGGTCAAGCGGGTCTTCGACGTCCTCGTCTCCTCGGTGGCGCTGATCCTGCTCTCGCCGATCATGCTGCTCACCGCGCTGGCGGTCCGCCTGGAGGGCGGGCCCGGCATCATCTTCCGCCAGGAACGGGTGGGCGTGGACGGTCGCCGTTTCCAGGTGATGAAGTTCCGCTCGCTCAAGCCGGTCGACGACACCGAGTCCCAGACCAACTGGAACATCTCGCACGACGACCGGCTCGGGCCGGTGGGCAAGTTCCTGCGCAAGTCCTCGATCGACGAACTGCCCGCAGCTGATCAACATCCTCAAGGGTGAGATGAGCCTGGTCGGGCCCCGGCCCGAGCGGCCGCACTTCGTCGACCAGTTCTGCGAGGCCTACCCCCGCTACGTCGCCCGGCACCGGGTTCCGTCCGGGCTGACCGGGTGGGCGCAGATCCACGGTCTGCGCGGTGACACCTCGATCGCCGACCGGGCCCGGTTCGACAACTACTACATCGAGAACTGGTCCCTCTGGCTCGACGTGAAGATCATGTTGCGCACCGTGGGATCGGTCATTCGCGGTGACGGTGGCTGAGGCCGCCACGTATCCGCTCCATCGCACACACGTCGTCGCACGTTCGGGGAGGCAGTCGTCGTGAAGGCCGTCATTCTGGCGGGTGGGCTGGGCACGCGGTTGAGCGAGGAGACGACCGTCCGCCCCAAGCCCATGGTGGAGATCGGCGGCCAGCCGATCCTGTGGCACATCATGAAGTCCTATGCCGCCCACGGCATCGAGGACTTCATCATCTGTTGTGGCTACAAGGGTTACGTGATCAAGGAGTACTTCGCCGCCTACTTCCTGCGCAACTCGGACGTCACCTTCGACCTGGGCAAGAACACGATGGAGTACCACGGAGGCCGCGCCGAGAACTGGCGGGTGACCCTCGTGGACACCGGTGAGACGACCATGACCGGGGGCCGTCTCCGTCGAGTGCGCGACCACATCGACGACACGTTCTGCTTCACCTACGGCGACGGAGTCGCCGACGTCGACGTGACCGCAGCCGTCGCCTTCCACCGGGAGCAGGGGCGCGCCGCCACGCTGACGGCAGTGCAGCCCACGGGTCGCTTCGGTGCGCTGGTGCTCGCCGACGGGCGCAACGAGGTGACCAGCTTCATGGAGAAGCCGGCCGGGGACGGCGCCTGGGTCAACGGCGGCTACTTCGTGTGCGAACCCTCGGTGATCGATCAGATCGATGACGACACCACCGTCTGGGAGCGGGAGCCGCTGCGACGGCTTGCCCATGCGGGCGAGCTCAACGCCTACCGGCACTCCGGGTTCTGGCACCCGATGGACACCCTCCAGGACCGCAACGTGTTGGAGAACCTCTGGGCCGCCGGGACGGCGCCGTGGAAGGTGTGGTGAGCCGCGGGATGTTCGCCGGGGCGTTCGCGGGCAAGCGAGTTCTGGTCACCGGTCACACCGGGTTCAAGGGCGGCTGGCTGGTCGAGTGGCTGCTCGCACTGGGTGCCGAGGTGACCGGCCTGTCCCTGGCTCCGTCCGAGCAGCAGCTGTTGTTCGGGCAGCTCGGGCTGGCCGACCGGACGGACAGCGTGTTCGCCGACGTCCGCGATCTGGGGGCGGTCGAGCACGTGGTGGCGCAGGCCCGCGCGGATTTCGTCTTCCATCTGGCGGCGCAGCCGCTGGTGCGGGAGTCCTACCGTGAGCCGGTCGGAACGTTCGCGACGAACGTGATGGGCACCGTCCACGTGCTGGAGGCCCTGCGTCGGGCGGCTCGCCCCACCACCTGCGTCGTGGTCACCTCGGACAAGGCCTACCAGAACCGTGAGGTCCCCTACGGCTACCGCGAGGACGACGCCCTCGGCGGGCACGACCCTTACAGCGCCAGCAAGGGCGCTACCGAGATCGTGGCCCACTCCTACCTGCACTCGTTCTTCGCCGCGTCGGACTCGCCCGTCCGCCTGGTCACGGGTCGGGCCGGCAACGTGATCGGCGGCGGCGACTTCTCCGTCGACCGGATCGTGCCCGACTGCATGCGCGCCCTGGCCAGCGAGTCGCCGATCGCCGTCCGCAACCCCCAGGCGACGCGCCCGTGGCAGCACGTCCTTGAGCCGTTGAGCGGGTACCTGTGGTTGGCGGCCGTGGCGGCCGGTGCCACGGAGACGACCCTGAGCCCCGGGCGGGGAACCGACGCCGGCGCCTTCAACTTCGGGCCCTGGGCCGACTCCAACCGTCCGGTGCGAGACCTTGTCCACCACGTGCTGCAGCACTGGCCGGGGGAGTGGTCGGCCCAGGAGTCGTCGTCGGCGCTGCACGAGGCCACGTTGCTGGGGCTGGTGATCGACAAGGCGGTCAATCTGCTCGGGTGGCGGCCGACGTGGGACTTCGAGACCGCGGTCGGCGTGACCACCCAGTGGTACCGGCAGGTGCACGAAGGAGCCGACCCGCTGGCGCTCACCCGGGCGGATATCGCGAGGTATCAGGATTCGGCCGTCGAGGCAGACCAGCGGTGGGCGAAATGATCT
Organism: uncultured Actinomycetota bacterium; assembly: GCA_963710915.1. Classification (GTDB taxonomy): domain Bacteria; phylum Actinomycetota; class Actinomycetes; order Actinomycetales; family Kineosporiaceae; genus JADJPO01. Next base: position 43,752 of record CAVQCD010000009.1, read on the forward strand.
TCACGGAGACCGCCCTCTCCGGAGCGTTCCTGGTCGAGCCCGAACTGCGCCAGGACGAGCGTGGTCAGTTCGCGCGCACTTTCTGCGCCCGTGAGTTCGAGGCGCTGGGGCTCAACCCGACGGTGGCGCAGGGAAACGTCTCGTTCAACTATGAGGCCGGCACGCTGCGCGGGATGCACTTCCAGAGGCCGCCGCACGCCGAGGTGAAGCTCGTGCGATGCACCCAGGGTGCCATCGTGGACGTCATCGTCGATCTGCGGCCTGAGAGCCCCACGTTCGGTCAGCATGTGGCCTATGAGCTGTCGGCGGCGAATCGCCGAGCGCTGTACGTCCCCGAGCGCTTCGCCCACGGGTACCAGACGCTCGTCGCCGACGTCGAGGTCAGCTACCAGGTGAGCCAGTTCTACGCACCCCAGGCCGAGGGTGGGGTGCGCCACGACGACCCCGAGCTGGGCATCGCATGGCCGCTCGAGGTCTCGAGCATCTCGCCCAAGGACGCCGCGTGGCCCTTGCTGGCGGTGGCCCGGGCGGACCTTGCCATCGCCATGGCCCGCGAGGGCCGCACCGACGAGGAGAACTGATGATCATCGTTGACCGAGCCCTGCAGCAGCGGGCCGCCGCCGGCAACCCGGTCCGGGTCGCCCTGGTCGGAGCCGGCTTCATGGGGCGGGGTTTCGTCAACCAGGTGGTCAACTCGGTGCAGGGGATGGACCTTGCGGCCATCTGCAACCGCACCCTCGCCAATGCCGAGCGGGCCTACCGCGAGGCCGGGGTGGAGGACTTCGAGGTCGCGGCCGATGCGGCGGGCGTTCAGGACGCCGTGCGCCGCGGCGTCCCGGTCATCACCGACGACTATCGAGCCCTGTGCGGCGCCGAAGGCGATCGACGCCATCGTCGAGGCGACCGGCGCGGTCGAGTTCGGCGCGCATGTCGTCGTCTCCGCGATCGAGGGTGGCAAGCACGTCGTGCTGCTCAACGCCGAGGTCGACGCCACCGTGGGCGCTGTGCTCAGGCAGCGGGCCGAGGCCGCGGGCGTGATCGTCTCCGGATGCGACGGGGACCAGCCGGGCGTCGAGGTGAACCTGTACCGCTTCGTGCGGGGGATCGGACTGACGCCGCTCGTCTGCGGCAACATCAAGGGCCTGCAGGATCCCTACCGCAACCCCACCACCCAGGAGGGGTTCGCGAAGCAGTGGGGCCAGGACCCGCACATGGTGACCAGCTTCGCCGACGGCACGAAGATCTCCTTCGAGCAGGCGATCGTCGCCAACGCCACCGGCATGACCATCGAGCGTCGAGGCATGCGTGGCTCCGACCACTCCGGCCATGTCGACGAGCTGACCACCCAGTTCGACGTCGACGCGCTGCGCGCCGTCGGCGGTGTGGTCGACTACGTGGTGGGAGCCAAGCCCGGCCCGGGCGTGTACGTGTTGGCCACCCACGACGACCCCAAGCAACGGCACTATCTCAACCTGTACAAGCTGGGCGAGGGCCCGCTCTACAGCTTCTACACGCCCTACCACCTGTGCCACTTCGAGGTTCCGAGCACGGTCGCCCGGGCGGTGCTGTTCGGCGACGCGGCGCTGCAGCCTGCCGGACCGCCCACGGTCGAAGTGATCACCACGGCCAAGCGGGACCTGGCGGCCGGGCAGACGATCGACGGACTGGGTGGTTACGACACCTACGGTGTGGCCGAGCGCGCCGACGTGACGGCGTCCGAGGGGCTGCTGCCGATGGGGGTGGCCGAAGGCTGCGTCCTGCTGCGTGACGTGGCGAAGGACGAGGTACTCACCTATGCCGACGTGCGGCTGCCCGAGGGGCGGTTGGTGGACCGGCTCCGCGAGGAGCAGGCCAAGATCACCGATGCGTTCCCGTTGCCGGCCTGGGCACCGGTGAACGGCTGAACATCGCGTCCGAGCGTTGACCCGGGCGCCCGCTGCGTAGGCCCTTCAGGCTGAGGGCGGGCGCCTCGACCCAGGTCCACGATCCCCAGGCGATCAGCAGCGTCACTGCGGTGGCCAGCGGCACGAAGCTCAACTGCCCCATCTCGGCCAGCCCCAGTGCCGTCATCAGCTGAATCACCGGCCAGTGCCAGATGTAGGCGCCGTAGGAGAGGTCCCGGTGCGTCCGTCGGGCGGGAAGCCGTACCGTCGCCCACAGGCACAGGTAGGCCAGGGCGATCGAGCCGACGGAACGGTAGTCGTCCAGCAGGAGGCACGAGGCCACCAGGACGGCGCCGGCCGCTGCTGCAGCAGCGTCGTGAACCGGTACGTGCCGGTCGAAGAGGAGGGCGAGCACGCCGAGCAGGAACAGCAGGCCCAGGCGCGGAGCGATGTGCAGCATCTCCGACCCGCCGGCGCTCACACCGAGACCCTGGGCGACGATCACCAGCCAGAGCAGGCCGGCCAGCGCGGCGACGAGCACCGGGCGCCGGCGCAGGATGCCCAGCACGCCGAGGGCGCCCACCATGACGTAGCACAGGCCCTCGTAGACCAGCGTCCACATCGAGCCGTTGAGCACGGCCGGGGTGTGCTCGGTCAGCGGCAGCCCGTCGATCCCGTACTGGCCGATGTAGAGGAACGCGTTGCCGGTCACGTACCCGAGGGAGCTCTCCGGGCCGGTGAACACCGACCACGGCGAACGGCCCTCGATCAGGGCGAACACGGGGGCCAGCACCACGGCGGTGATCAGCAGGCAGGCCCAGAACGCGGGCAGGATCCGCAGCGCCCGGTGCCAGGCGAAGCGGAGCGGGGAGGCCAGCCGCTGGTAGCTGCGGGCCACCAGGAAGCCGCTGAGCACGAAGAAGCCGTCGACCGCCAGGCTGCCGACCGCGGTGCCGCCGAGCGACGGCTGATGGCCGAAGCCCACCGCCAGGGAGTGGGTGAGCGACCACCAGCAGGGCCAGGGCCAGGCGCAGATCGCCCATGGCGTTGCGTCCGGCGTCGAAGCTCGAGGCCAGCGTCGGCGTCCGGGGGGCTGCGGCGCGCCGCCCGTGCCGACGCTCGGGGCCGGGCTCCGCCGGACGCGCACGGCGTACGGGTGGCTCCTGCAGGACCACTGACTCCCCGATCGGGTCGGAACGACGGACGACGTGCACACGTGTCCCTCTACCCTGGCGAGCCTTCTTTAAGCCCAGGTGAAGCGGCTGCAAAGGGCCCGACTAGGCACAAACCCGACATCACTGGTGGTGTGTCGCCCGGCCGGGCTATCAATCGTGGCCGCGTGGGCGCCGAGGCATGACCCTATGGCGACGTCGGGGTCCGCAGCGGCTGCACGATCTCTGAGGCATCTCCTGCTGCGCACCACGTACGGGCTCACTCCCGAACTGACGCGCACGGTCACTCCGGCCAGGCGGGCGGCCTGGCTCAGCGCGCAGCTGAGGCCCTGGACGATCAAGGACCCGGCCTGTGACGCGGTGATGCGTCGCTTCCCCCGGTTGAGCTACTCGATCCCGACGGTGCACGCCCAGGCGAATGCCGGGAAGTTCGACTCCTGGGACGTGATGACCGATCTGTGTGTGGCCACCATCGCCCGCGCCACCTGGAGCAAGCGGCAACTGCTCGAGGTCATGGTCGAGCTGTGGTCGAACCACCTGAACATCACCTGCCCGTCGAGCGAGGTCTGGGACAGCAGGCACCGGTTCGACGCTGACGTGATCCGCAAGTACGCCTTCGGCCGCTACTCCGACATGCTGGTCGCCGCGATCAAGCACCCGGCGATGCTGATGTACCTGAACAACGCCAGCTCGACCCGGACCAACCCGAACGAGAACCTCGGCCGCGAGGTGCTCGAACTGCACAGCGTCGGGGTGGGCGGCGGCTACACCGAGCGCGACGTCAAGGTGTCGGCGCTGATCCTGACCGGCCTGTCGGTCGACTGGCAGACGGGAGCCTTCGCCTACCGGCGCGAGCACCACCACGTGGGCAGGGTCCAGGTGATGGGGTTCGTCCACCCGAACACCTCCTCCGACGGCCGGGCGGTGGTCGACGCCTACCTGCGCTACCTCGCCACCCGCCCCGCCACGGCGCGGCGGATCTGCCGCCGCCTTGCCGTTCATTTCGTCCGGGACGACCCGCCGAAGGCGCTGATCGACCGGATGGCCCGGATCTACCTGGCCAAGGGCACGACGATCGCACCGGTTCTGGCGCATCTGTTCGCCTCCCGCGAGTTCGCCGCCTCGGCCGACGCCAAGGTGCGGACCCCCTACGAGGCGATGCTGGCCAGCATCCGTGCCCTGGGCCTGCAGCCGCCGACCTCCGGCACCGGCCCCCTGCGCGAGATGTACTGGGCGTTCGGCTCCGCGGGCCAGCAGCCGTTCGCCTGGCCTCAGCCGGACGGCTATCCCGACGTGGCGAGCGCCTGGCAGTCGGCCGCGGGGGCCCTGGCCCGCTGGAACATGAACTCCTCCCTGGTGGGGAACTGGTGGCCCAAGGGTTACCGCCGTCCTGCTCTGAGCAGCTTCCTTCCCTCGCCCCGCCCGAAGACCCACGGTGCCCTGATCGAGGCGATGGCGCTGCGGCTCCGTCAGCGCCCGGTGACCGGGGTCGAACGGGACGCCATCTGCGGCTTCCTCGGGGTGCGCGCGACCACGCCGGTGCGCAAGGACAGCGAGGTGGTGACCTGGCGCCTGGAGCAGGTCATCGCCCTGCTCCTGGACACCCCGACCCAGATCCGACGGTGAGGACAGCGATGCCGGACACCACCTGCACGACCTGTGAGGACCACGGGGCGGACGGCGTCTCCCGCCGCTCGCTGCTGCAGGCAGCCGGTGCCGGGGCGGCGCTGGGTGCGGTCGGCGCCCTGGCCGGCCCGTCCGCGGTCACCCGGGTCGCCTTCGCCGAGACGGCGGCGGTGACTCCTCCAGCCGCCGACGTGCTGGTGGTGCTCTCCCTGCGCGGCGGCTTCGACGGGCTGAGCGCCATCGTTCCTGCTGCGGACCCGGAGTACGCGCGGCGGCGCCCGAACGTCGCCGTGCCCGCCTCTCGGCTGCTGGCCGGGACCGACCGGTTCGGGCTGCATCCGGCTCTGGCCCCGTTGTACCCGTTCTGGCAGAACGGCACCTTCGGCGCGGTGCACGCCGTGGGGCAGACCGCACCGACCCGCTCGCACTTCTCGGCGATGGCCGAGATGGAGCGTGCAGCGCCCGGCTCCGCCCTGCGCACCGGCTGGATCGACCGACTGCTCGGGGCGACCCCGGCGACCACCATGTTCCGCGCCACCCAGTTGGGCGGGGTGGGCCTGCTCGGATCACTGACCGGGCCCAATCCCGAGCTCGTGGTGTCGACGGTCGACGACTTCAGGCTGCACTCGGCCTGGGACAGCGTCGAGGAGAAGCGGTGGAGCACCGCCCTGTCGGCGATGCACCGGGGGTCGCCGGCTGCCATCGCCACCCCGGCGCGCAGCGCCCTGGTCGCCATGGCCACCACCACCCGGCTGAAGAAGGCCGGCTACACCCCGGCGAACGGGGCGGCCTACCCTGCGGGCGATCTGGGCACCGCGATGCGCGACGTCGCCCGCCTGATCAAGGCCGGCACGGGACTGCGCGTCGCCTGCATCGACTACGGCGAGTGGGATCTGCACCAGGGCATGGGCACCGTGGACGACGGCCTGCTCACCACTCGACTGAGCGAGCTCGCCTCGGCGCTGGCCGCCTTCGCCACCGACCTGGGCGCGGCGTCGATGGCCGGAGTCACCGTGGTCACCCTGTCCGAGTTCGGCCGCCGGGTGGCCGAGAACGGCAGCGGTGGAACCGATCACGGGCTCGGCAACGCCGTCCTGATGCTCGGTGGGGGCGTCGTCGGAGGGACGGTGCACGGCGTCTGGCCCGGCCTCGCCCCCGCCGACCTGGTGGACGGCGACCTCGCGGCCACCGTCGACTACCGGCTCGTGCTGGGCGAGATCGTGCAGAAGCGGTGCCTGGTGCCCTCGCTCGGCACGGTCTTCCCCGGGCTGCGCGGCACTCCGCTCGGCGTGGTGCGGGTCAAGGCCTGACCGTCGGGACCCCGATCGAGCGGAAACGCTTCAGCCGCAACGCGTACCGCTGGTCCGGGTCCTGGTCGAGCAGCTCGACCAGCTCGTGCTGCAGGACGGAGCCGAGGCGGCGGCAGAAGGCCTCGGGCTCGTCGGCGGCGTCCGGGTGCTCCGGCACCACCCGGTCGACGATCCCGTTCCGAAGCAGGTCCGCCGATCGCACCCCCTGGGCGGCGGCCATCTCGGCGGCGTGGTCGAGGTCCCGGTGGATGATCGCGCTCGCCCCCTCGGGGGGAAGCGGCGAGAGCCAGGCGTGCTGGGCGGCGATCACCCGGTCCGCCGGGATCAGGGCCAGCGCGCCCCCGCCGGTGCCCTGGCCCATCAGCACGGACACGATCGGCGCGGACAGGGTGACCATCTCCGCGAGGCTCCGCGCGATCTCGCCGGCCATGCCGCCCTCCTCGGCCTCACGGGACAGCGCCGCACCCGGGGTGTCGATGACGGTGACCAGGGGCAGGCCGAGGTCACGGGCCAGCCGCATGCCGCGACGCGCCTCGCGCAGGGCTGCGGGTCCGAGGGGCGATTCGGTGGTCTGCCCCCGGCGGTCCTGGCCCAGCAGCACGCACCCGGCCCCGCCGAAGCGCGCCAGGGCGAGCAGCATGCCGGGGTCGTTCTCGCCCTCGCCGGTTCCGTTCAGCGGCACCACATGGGTTGCGGCGTAGCGCAACAGCCGGCGCAGGCCCGGTCGATCCGGCCGGCGGGAGCGGGTGATCGACTCCCAGGCCGGGATGTCGGGGAGGTCCTCGACCGGGATCGGGACGGCGGGCGGATGGCCCTCGCGGGGGGACATCAGCACGGTCAGCGTCCGATCGGCCATCGGGGCCAGCTCCTCGGGGGCCAGCACGGCGTCGATCAGGCCGCGGGCGTAGAGGTTCTCGGCGACCTGCACCCCGGCCGGGAACTCCCGACCGGACAGGGCCCGGTAGACCCGCGGCCCGAGGAAGCCGATCAGGGCGCCGGGCTCGGCCACGGTGACATGGCCGAGGGAGCCCCACGACGCCAGCACGCCGCCGGTGGTCGGGTGGCGCAGGTAGACCAGGTAGGGCAGGCCCGCTGACTTGTGCGCGGCGATCGCCGCGGAGATCTTGACCATCTGCAGGAAGGCGACGGTTCCCTCCTGCATCCTTGTTCCGGCCGAGACCGGCGCCGCGAGCAGTGGCAGGCCCTCGGCGGTCGCCCGCTCCACCGCCGACACCAGGCGTTCTGCGGAGGCCACCCCGATCGAGCCGGCGAGGAAGTCGAACTCGCAGGCGGCGACCGCGACCCGACGTCCGCGCAGTCGGCCCTCGCCGGTGACCACCGACTCGTCGAGACCGCTGCGCTGGCGGGCCTGGTCGAGCTCCGCGGCGTAGGCGTGATCGATCGGGCCGTGGACCGCCGGGGCGTCCCACCGGAGGAACGAGCCGGAGTCGAGGACTCCGGAGAGCAGATCGAGCGCGCCGAGCCGAGCGGCCATCCTCCAGACCTAACCGGTCCGAGCAGACCGGCGGAAGGCCCGGGGATGCGAGGCTGGGCACATGCCACCCCGCCGTCGTACCCCGGTCGACGCCGGCCGCGACGCCGTCCGGTCCTGGGCCGCCGACCCGTCGGGCGCCGAGCGCGCGACGCTGGGTGTCGCCGTCCGCTACACCCTTGAGGAACTCTCGGCGCGCCACCCGGGTGGCACCTGCGAGGTCCGGGTGCCGCCGTTCGGAGTGGTTCAGTGCCTGGCCGGACCCCGGCACACCCGGGGCACGCCGCCGAACGTCGTGCAGACGGACGCCGCCTGCTGGCTCGAACTGGCCACCGGCCGGACGTCGTGGACCGAGGCTGTCGCCCAGGGCCGGGTGCTGGCCAGTGGTGAACGCTCGGACCTGTCCAGCCTGCTGCCGCTGCTGGGCCGGCGGGAAATAGGGTGGGCACCGTGACCGAGCAGACCTCCCCGACCAGCGATCCGGACGGCGCGACCCCGGTGTCGCCGCCGGCCCCGGCGGAGGGGCCGCCCGCCCCGGTCCGGGTGCACCTGCGGACGGCGCCGCGCTTCGGCCGCTTCGCCCTCACCGGCGCCCTGCTCGGGCTGGTGATCGGTGCGGTCTTCGTGCTGCTGCGCGGGTCCGAGGGGCTCAAGATCAGCACGGTGGCAGCGGTCGGCTACCTGGCCGTCGTCGCGGGGATGATCGGCGGGCTGCTCGGCGCGGGACTGGCGCTGCTGGCGGATCGACGCAGCCACCAGCGCGGCTGACCCCCGGACAGGTGTGGGAGACTTCCTCACGTGTGCGGTGTCTTCGGGGTCTGGGCCCCGGGTGAAGAGGTCGCCAAGCTTGCCTACTACGGCCTGTACGCGCTGCAGCACCGGGGCCAGGAGGCCGCCGGCATCGCGGTGAGCAACGGCAGTCAGATCCTGGTCTACAAGGACATCGGACTGGTCGCCCAGGTCTTCGACGAGACGGCGCTGCGCTCCCTGACCGGCCAGATGGCCGTCGGGCACTGTCGCTACTCGACCACCGGCGGGTCCACCTGGGAGAACGCCCAGCCCACACTCGGCGCCACCAGCGCCGGCACGGTCGCCCTGGCCCACAACGGGAACCTGGTCAACACCTTCGAGCTGCGCGAATGGGCGATGCGGCTCGACGGGGACACCCCGGACGGTGACGCCGGAGGCGAGCTGGCCCGCGGCAACACCACGGACACCGCGCTGATCACCGCGCTGCTGGCCGGCGCCGGGGGACAGAGCCTGCAGGCCACCGCCCTCGAGGTGCTGCCGCACCTGCGTGGGGCGTTCAGCCTGGTCTTCATGGACGAGCAGACCCTCTACGCAGCCCGCGACGCCAACGGCATCCACCCGCTGGTGCTGGGACGGCTGGACCGCGGGTGGGTGGTGGCCAGCGAGACCGCCGGCCTGGACATCGTGGGCGCCTCCTTCGTGCGTGAGGTGGAACCGGGCGAGCTGATCGCGATCGACGCCGACGGTCTGCGCTCGAGCCGGTTCGCCCCGGCGACGCCCACCGGCTGTGTCTTCGAGTACGTGTACCTGGCCCGACCGGACACGACCATCGTCGGTCGGGCGGTGCACGCGGCCCGGGTCGAGATGGGCCGACGGCTGGCCCGCGAGCACCCCGTCGAGGCCGACCTGGTGATCCCGGTGCCCGAGTCGGGAACCCCCGCGGCCGTGGGCTACGCCCAGGAGTCCGGCATCCCCTACGGGCAGGGGCTGGTCAAGAACGCCTACGTCGGGCGCACCTTCATCCAGCCCAGCCAGACCATTCGCCAGCTCGGGATCCGGCTCAAGCTCAACCCGCTGCGCGAGGTGATCGCGGGCAAGCGGCTGGTGGTGGTGGACGACTCGATCGTGCGCGGCAACACCCAGCGGGCCCTGATCAGGATGCTGCACGAGGCCGGCGCCGCCGAGGTGCATGTGCGGATCTCCAGCGCGCCGGTGAGCTGGCCCTGCTTCTACGGCATCGACTTCGCCACCCGTGCCGAACTGGTGGCCAGTGATCTGACCGTCGACGAGGTGCGTACCAGCATCGGCGCCGACACTCTGGGCTACATCTCGCTGGATGCCATGGTCGGGGCCACCGGCCAGCCTCGCGAGCGCCTGTGCACGGCGTGCTTCACCGGCGAGTACCCGGTGCCGCTGTCCGACGAGGCGGCGCTGGGCAAGCACGCGCTGGAGCAGCCCGAGCTTCCGCTGACCCTGATCCCGCCGGTGGTGCCGGCCTCGTGAGCGAGCCGATCACCTACGCCGGTGCCGGGGTCGACGTCGAGGCCGGTGACCGGGCCGTCGAACTGATGAAGGCGGCGGTGGCCCGCACCCACGTGGCCGCGCTCACCCCGGTGCTGGGTGGGATCGGCGGCTTCGCCGGGCTGGTCGACGCGAGTGTGCTGCGTGAGTACCGCCGTCCGCTCCTGGCCACCAGCACCGACGGAGTGGGCACCAAGGTCGCCGTGGCCCAGGCTCTCGACCGGCACGACACGGTCGGGATCGACCTGGTCGCCATGGTGGTCGACGACATCGTGGTCAGTGGTGCCAGGCCGCTGTTCATGACCGACTACATCGCCTGCGGCCGGGTGGTGCCGGAGCGGATCGCGGCCATCGTCGGCGGGATCGCCGCGGCGTGCGAGCGCGCCGGCTGCGCGCTCGTGGGCGGGGAGACGGCGGAGCACCCGGGGCTGCTCGAGCCGACCGAGTACGACCTGGCGGGGGCGGCTGTCGGGGTGGTCGAGGCCGATGCGCTGCTCGGCCCGCACCGGGTCGCCTCGGGCGATGTGATCCTGGCCATGGCCTCCTCCGGACTGCATGCCAACGGCTACTCCTTGGTCCGCCGCGTCTTCGCCGCCTCGGGCTGGGACTATCAGCGTCAGGTCGCGGATCTGGGCCGAACGGTCGGCGAGGAGCTGCTGGAGCCGACCCGGGTCTATGCCGCCGACATGGTGGACCTGGCCGCGCATCTCGGTGCCGGCCTGCACGCGCTCACGCACGTCACCGGAGGCGGGCTGGCCGCGAACCTGGCCCGGGTTCTGCCCCGCGGGCTGCTGGGCACCGTGCACCGGGCGAGCTGGACCCCGGCCCCGATCTTCGATCTGGTGCAGCGGCTCGGCCGGGTACCCGCTGCGGACCTGGAACGCACGCTCAACATGGGCGTCGGCATGGCCGCGGTGGTGGCGCCGGAATCGGCCGATCAGGCTCTCACCCGGTTGGCCGAGCGCGGTGTGCCCGCCTGGGTCCTGGGCGAGGTGCACGATCCCGGCCCGTCGCCGCAGGGCCCGACCGTCCAGGGTGCCAAAGGTGTGGACGGCGGTTCCGTGCAGCTGGTGGGTGAGCACCCCCGCTGAACCCGCGGCGGCAGCCACGGGTCAGACCGATTGATGTCGGAGGTGTCGTCGACTCAGTGACTTCCGCCGGCCGTCCAGCCGGCGTACTCGTCGTCCTCGTCGCCGTCGTCGTCCTCGTCGTCGCCCAACTCGTCATCGAACGAGTCGTCCTGCTCGAACTCGTCGTCCGATTCCGCAGAGTGGCCGTCGGCGTGGCCGGGGGAGCCCGCGAGCTCCCGCTGGAGGGCCGTGTAGTCGGTGTTCGGGCTGAAGTACTTCAGCTGCCGAGCAACCTTCGTCTGCTTGGCCTTCTGACGGCCGCGCCCCATGGCGTCGACCCCCTCATACATCGATCCGGGGCAGGCGCCCATGGCGGGGCCCCGGATGTTGGTCAGCATCGTCTCGTGTCCGTAACGGTACATCGTTACCCACCCCGCTGGCATCCCGGCCCGCGGGGACGCCCCGACTGCTGCCGCCGAGTGGCCCGTTCGGCCCCGTCCAGCCCGCGAGAACCGGGGTGAATCGACCACTCGGCGCCCGCAGTCGGCTGCGGGGGTGGGCGGTCGAGGGGGAGACCGGGGGGAGACCCGGCGGATCGGCCTACTCGGGGTATCCCCCATAGGGTGGAGATTGTTCGTCAAAGCCGCACATCGCCCGGAAAGGTCCTCCGCGCCGCTAACATCAGTCTTGTTCCGATCGGCAACGTTGTCGGCGGGGGTGGCGCATGTCTGATCTGCGACGTTCTGTCGTCCCACAACTACCCGAAGTACTCCAAATGGGCGTTCCTTCCGTCGAACGGCTGATATCTAGCGGAAGTGGTACGCGGCGCCCATGTCAAAGTGCAGGATGTAACTCATCGGGGGTTACCCGCCCCTGTTCCTGGAGGATCACATGACCACCCGTTCGCCCGACGCCGAGCCGTTGCTCACGCCGGCCGAGGTCGCAGCTCTGTTCCGCGTGGACCCGAAGACGGTCACTCGCTGGGCCAAGGCAGGCAAGCTGTCCTCGATCCGCACCCTCGGTGGTCACCGCCGCTACCGGGAATCCGAAGTCCGCGCGCTGCTCGCAGGAATCCCCCAGCAGCGGGTCGACGAAGGCTGATCCGCGGGGCGACCGGCCAGGACGCCCCGCGGTTGAACGCAGTGCCGCTTCCCTCCGGGGAGGCGGCATTGCTGCGTGTGCCCTGTGGTTCGCCCGCCCGGCGCGCTGAGGGCACCGTCCGGCGCTCCCGCTTGACCCGGCTCCGCCGGGCCTGGCCCAATGGCGGGCGTGAAGGAGTTCGTCGACTTCCTCGGCGGGCAGCCCCCGTACGACGCCCTCGACCTGGACGACCTGGAGCGGCTCGCCGAGTCGATCGAGGCGGAGTACTTCCCGGCAGGTGCGGCCGTCGTCTCCGCCGGAGACGATCCGCTGAACCACCTCTGGGTGGTGCGCACCGGGTCGGTCGAGGTGCTCGACCGGGGTCGCCTGGTCGATCAGCTGCACGTCGGGGACACCTTCGGGCAGGTCTCGCTGTTCAGCGGCGAGAAACCCACACTGTCGGTGACGGCGTCCGAGGACTGCCTGCTGTACCGGCTGGACGACCCGCGCGGGGTGCTGCAGCGGCCCGACCGGTTGCGCTTCGCCGCCTACGGGGCGCTGGTGACCCGGCCCCGGGTGTCGGCGCACCCCACCGGCCTGCGGGACCGCGCGCTGGTGCCGGTCAGCCGCTACGCCCGCTCGTTGGTGGTGTGCCCCGCCACCACGACGATCGCCGAGGCAGCGACCCGGATCGGGCAGGAGCGCCAGTCCTGCGCCGTGGTGACCTTTCCGGACGGGTTCGGCGTGGTCACCGACGCCGATTTCCGGTCGGCCGTCGGCACCGGAACGGTGTCGCCGCAGGACGACGTCGGGCGGCTCGCCACCCGGCCCGCCCTCACCGTGCCTGAGGACACCCCGCTGGCGACGGCCTTCCTGGTGATGGTCGAGCGCGGCGTGCACCACCTGATCCTGACCGACTCGGCGGAACGCCCCTCCGGCGTCGTCAGGGTGGTCGATCTGGCCTCGGCCGAGGTGCGCGACCCACTGGTGGTCCGGGCGGCGATCGACTCGGCCGGCAGTCTCGCCGACCTGGCCCAGGCGGTCGCCCTGCTGCCCGGCACGGCGGTCGAACTGTTCGACGCTGGTGTGCCGCCGGTGCGGATCGGCGGCCTGCTGTCGGCGGTGCTGGATTCGGTGATGCGCCGGCTGCTGGTGCTCAGCCCGATGGACGTCGGGGTGGACTGCTCGTGGCTGGTGCTCGGGTCACTGGCTCGGCGAGAGGTCCTGCCGACCTCCGACGTCGACACCGCCCTGGTCTGGGCCGACCCGCCGGAGGACTGGCACGACATCAGCGCCGTGGTCCGGCGGGCGGCGTCCGTCGTGCTGGACGACATGGAGAAGGCGGGCCTTCGCCGCTGCCCGGACGGCGCGAATGCCGACACCGTGCGGTTCGGCCGGTCCCTGGCCGACTGGAACGCCGCCACCACGGGCTGGATCCGCGACGCCGGGCAGGACAGCGCCCTGCTGCTCTCCACCATGCTGGCCGACAGTCGCCCGGTCACCGTCAGCGGGCTGGGGTCGGGGGTCACCGACCGGATGATGTCCACCACCCGGACGCCGCAGTTCCTCAAGGCGCTGCTGGACTACACGCTCTCGTCGAGGCCACCGACGGGCTTCGTCCGCGATTTTGTGGTCGAGCACTCGGGGGAGCACCGCGGCCAGCTCAACCTGAAACGGGGCGGGCTCCGGCCGGTCACCTCGTTGGGGCGGTGGTCGGCGGTGGTGACCGGTGACACCCGGGGGACGACGCCCGAGCGGCTGCGTCGGGCCGCTGAGGTCGAGCTGCTCAGCGAGGACGAGAGCGAGACCCTGATCGGGGCGCACGAGCAGATCTACGGGCTGCTGCTGGAGATGGAGGTGGAGGCCATCCGGGCCGGAGCCCAGGTCTCGACCTACATCTCACCCGGACGTCTGGACTCGCTGACCCGGCGGCACCTGAGGGAGTCCTTCCGGGCCATTGCGAGCGTTCAGGGCCGGTTGGAGTCGCACTGGCAGGGTCACATCCCGGGCATGGGTCGATGAGTCTGCTGGGCCGGCTGATGGGCCGATCCGGCAAGACCTCGGTGCCGGGCTGGGCGGCTCTGGAGCAGCCGTGGCGGGAGGCCGAGTTCTGCGTGGTCGACCTGGAGGCGACCGGCATGGACCTGCGCCACGACGACATCGTCTCCTACGGAGCGGTGTTGGTCCGCAGCGGCAGGATCGTGGCCCGCAGCTGTTTGTACGGACTGGTCAAACCGATCCGGCCGGTCAGCGAGGGCGCGCTGACGGTGCACGCCCTGACCTCAGCCGAGCTGGTCGATGCGCCCCCGCTGTCACAGTGCGCCGAGGCGCTGTCCGAGATGATGCGCGGTCGGGCTCTGGTGGCCCACGCGGCCTGGGTCGAGCGGGCCTTCCTGAATCGGGCGTTCAAGACCAGGGACCTGCGGCTGGACGGCCCGATCCTGGACACGGCGGCGCTGGCCCGGGAGACCGGCCTCGCGCCGTCCGGCTCGGAGGACACCGAACCGAGCCTGGAGCGCCTGGCCCTGGACCTCCGGCTGCCGGTGCACACCCCCCACCACGCCCTGGGCGACGCCCTGACCACCGCCGAGGTGCTGCTCGCCCTGGTGACCCGGCTGGAGGCGCGCGAGCAGCAGACCGTGCGCTCCCTGGCCGAGATCTCCCGGCTGCGGGCGATGCACTGACCGGGCGGGTCAGTCGATCTCCAGCCGGAACCAGACGCGTTTGCCGCTCGCGGTGACCTGCCAGCCCCAGCCGTCGGACAGGGCGCCGACCAGGAGCAGCCCGCGGCCGGTCTCGGGCAGCTCGCCCTCGTCGGCCGGGCGGGTGGAGGCGGCCAGACCCTGACGGTGCGGTCGTCCACCGGCGCCGTCGCTGACCGAGATCGTGGCGCAGGCCGGGTTGAGGCTCACTCGCACCTGGTACGGCCCGCTGGAGTGGCGCAGGGCATTGGTGACCAGTTCGGAGACCAGCAGGGCAGCGGTGTCCGCCAGATGGATCAGTCCGTTGGCGTCGAGCACCTCGGCGACCCATTGCCGTGCCTGCCCGACCGACTCCGGCCGGGCAGGCAGGGTGAGCCGCGCCTGCTCCATTTCGTTCATGATTCAGGTAGCACCACTCTGTCGGCAACACCCGGGAGTGGCAGGATGCCCAACATGCAGCTGGACACCCTGAACGGCGCGGTCGCCGTCGTCGCCGGTGGCGCCTCGGGGCTCGGAGCGGCCACGGTGCAGGCCCTGCACCGGGCCGGCCTGGCAGTGGTGGTCATGGACCTGCCGTCGTCGGCGGGGGCCGGGCTGGCCGCCTCCCTCGGGGAGCGCGCCGCCTTCAGCCCCACCGACGTGACCAGTGAGCCGGACGTCGCCGCGGCGCTGGACGTGGCGGCCGGCCTGGGCACGCTACGGGTAGCGGTGAACTGTGCCGGGATCGCGCCGCCGGTGCGGTTGCTCGGTCGCCAGGGCGTCCACCCACTGGAGGCCTTCGCCCGCGTGGTGAACGTCAACCTGATCGGGACCTTCAACGTGCTCCGCCTGGCCGCCGAGCGGATCGCTGCCGCCGAGCCGGTGGACGGCGAGCGCGGCGTGATCGTGAACACCGCCTCGGTAGCGGCCTATGACGGGCAGATCGGACAGGCTGCCTACGCTGCGTCCAAGGGTGGGATCGTCGGACTCACCCTGCCTGCGGCCCGGGATCTCGCACGCTCCCTGATCCGGGTGGTGACCATCGCGCCGGGGACGTTCGACACGCCGATGGTGGCCGGGCTTCCCGAGGACGTGCGCGTGTCGCTCGGCAATCAAACCCCTCACCCGGCGCGGCTCGGAAAGCCTGGCGAGTACGCCGATCTCGTGCTGCACATCGTGTCGAACGCCATGCTGAACGGCGAAGTCATCCGGCTGGACGGCGCGATCAGACTCCCTCCCCGCTGACCGGAACCGTCAAGGCGGGTGATGTACGGGCCGATGGTCCTCCTCTAGGTGTGCATCGATAAGTGCACTCGAAGGGGGTCCCCGGTGAGATTGACCGTAGCGGCTCGATTGGCGCTGATCGCCGCTGTCGGCGTCGGCGCGGTGGCAGCCATGGCCGGGGTGTCCTGGTGGGGGAGCCAGGCTCAGGCTCGCACTGCCACGGCCATGGTCGAGATCAGTACGGGGATGTCCCGGCAGTGGAACGCCGACATGATGCATGACGGCATCCGTGGCGACGTCCTGGGATCGCTGGACGCCCTGACCCGGGAGCGTCGGGTGGAGTACGAGGTGCCCAACGTGTCGGTCAAGGCGAGCGACATGCTCGAGCACCTGGACGCCGCGGCCGCCGCGGCGCCACCGGAGCTGCGGGCCCGCTTCGCCGACGTCCGGCCCGTGGCCACGATCTACGGCACCACCGCGACCGACGTCGTGGCCGTCGCCGCCACCGACAAAGCCAGGTCCCGCGCCCAGATCCCCGCCTTCCTGGAGCTGTTCGAACAGCTGGAGACAGACCTGGGCGAGTTGGACGCGGCGATGCTGGACGCCGTCCACGCGCAGGAGCGGGAGGGCGCGGCGACGGCCGCCACGGTGAGCCGGCTGACCTGGCTGGTCGGCCTGCTCGCCCTGGTCGGCTTCGCCGCCACCAGTTGGTTCGTGGGGCGGGGCATGGTGCGCCCGCTGCGCGGGATGGTGCAGGCGCTGGACCGGGTGGCCGAGGGCGACCTGGGGGTGCGGATCGCCGAGCCCGGTGACGACGAGTTCGGTCAGATGTCGCGTGCGCTGAACACCGCGCTGAGCGCGATCGGCGCCACGGTGTCCGAGGCAGGCCGGGCGGCGAGAGCGCTGTCGGGGGAGTGCACCGGACTGACCACGGTGTCCGCGGACCTGGGCGAGACCGCCGGCCGGACGGCGTCGCAGGCGAGCCAGGTCGCGGCGTCCGCCCGGGAGGTCTCGACGCATGTGGACGCGATGTCGACCGCCACAGGGCAGATGGACGTGGCGATCGGGGAGATCGCCGGGCAGGCAGCGATCGCCGCCGAGGTGGCCTCGGAGGCGACCCGCTCGGCCTCGCAGACCCGGGTGACGGTGGCCCAGCTGACGCAGGCCAGTGAGGAGATCGGGGAGATCGTGAAGGCGATCACGACCATCGCCGAGCAGACGAACCTGTTGGCGCTCAATGCGACCATCGAGGCGGCCCGCGCCGGCGAGGCCGGCAAGGGGTTCGCCGTGGTCGCCACCGAGGTGAAGGAACTCGCTCAGGAGACCGGGCGGGCGACCACCGACATCACGGCCAAGATCGCCACGATCCAGGCGATCACCGGTGAGGCCTCGAGCTCGATCGAGGGGATCGTCGCCGTGATCGATCGGATCAACGAGAACGCCTCGATGATCGCGGCCGCGGTCGAGGAGCAGTCGGTGACCACGGCCGAGATCAACCGCAGCGTCGGTGAGGTCTCCCGCGGGGCGGAGCGGATCGCCGACACCGTGGCCGGGATCGCCGGCTCGATCGAGGCGACCTCGGCCAGCGCCGACGCCACCCAGGCCTCCGCCGTGACCCTGTCTGCCGTGGCCACCCAGGTAGCCACCCAGATCGGCCACTTCACCGTCTAGGCGGGGTTGGACTTGCGGTAGGCGGCGATCACGTCGGCGTGCAGGCGGCCGCGGTCGGCGACCGCCAGCCCCTGGGCCTGAGCCCAGGCCCGCACGGTGGACGCCGCCGGGGCGTCGGGGTCCTTGGGCGTGCTCCGACGGCGGGCCGGGCCGGGGGCGAGCGGGCCGGCGGTGGGCAGCTCGGCGAGACGCCCTGCGGCGTGGTCCTCGGCCTCGAGCTCCTCCAGGCAGGCGACCAGGAACCGATAGGTCCACTGCTGGGCCAGGGCGCGCGTCTCCGCGAAGATGATCGGCACCGAGGGGAAACGGGCGGCGCACTCGGCGAGCCCGTCCGCCACCACCGAGGGGCGAACGCGTTCCAGGGCAAAGACTTTCGAGTAGCGGTCCTCGACCACCACGGCGGCCCGCGGCAGTGCAGCCAGTTCGGCCAGGGCGTAGCGCAGCTTCCCCGAGGTCAACGTGGCGACCAGGTCCTGCAGCGATTTGCGCTCCACCGCCGAGGCCACCACGCCGTTCAGCTCGATCGCGTAGTCGCCCACGGAAAGAGGCCGTTTGGAGGTGCTGACCTGTTGGTCGGTGAACGTCCAGGCATAGCGTTCGTGCACGTCGACGAGGATCTCGACGTCCCCGTGCCCGAAGGCCCGGGCCGTGGGCGGTCGCACCGCGGGGCGGGCCTGCTTGCTGGTCCGCGCCGTCTGCCAGAAGATCGCCCGGCGGCCCCGCACATAGGTGAGCACCAGTTGTGACCGGTTCTCCCTGCCCCGGTCCAGCACCAGGTCGATGGCAGCGCCGCGTCGTACGCAGGAGCGCGTCGGCACCCGCTCGATGACCTCGACGTCCTCCGGCCAGGCGGTCGCCTCGTGGCAGTAGACCTTGCTGGTCCGCGGCCAGGTCTCGCGGGCCTTGAGCACGATCCCCGCAGGGCCCAGCGGCACCCGGATCAGGAACGGCAGGGTGGAGTCCGGTTCCGGGTTGCGGGCGATGAGGAAGTCCTCCGGCACGAGAGCGAGCCTAGGCCGCCGCACGCTCGCCCGGTAGGCGCTACGTGGGGGTTACCGGCGACGAGGCGGTGGACGCCGCGCCGGCGCCGGCGCTGTTCGTGGCCTTGACCGTGAACGTGTACGGCGTGCCGGTGGTCAGCCCGGTGACCGTGCAGGAGGTGGCAGGTGGGCTCGCTACGCAGGTGGCGCCGCCCGGGGATGCTGTGACGGTGGTGGAGGTGAGGGCCCCGCCGCCGTCCCAGCTCGGAACCGTCCAGGACACGGTCGCCTGCGCGGCTCCCGGGGTGGCGGCGACGCCGGACGGCGCCCGCGGGGTGATCACGCCGCCCCACTTGCGCCCCAGGTACTCCTCGACGCTGCGTCGCGAGGTTGTCGTCAGACTGGTGTTGAACACGATGATCTCCGACGTGTTGCCCATCCACGAGCCGGACGGCGTGCTGGCGCCGCTCGCGCCGACCCAGAGGTGATGTGTGCCGGTGGTGAAGGCGCCGGCGGTGGTGGCGCCCGCGTCGCTGCCGGTGAACACCGAGACCGACGTGCCGGAGGTGAACTGACCGATCACCACGCCCTGCGCCGTCGAGCCCGGCCAGGCGGTGCTGAAGGCCATCGGATTGCTCAGCACGTCCACCCCCGCCTGCACCCAGCTGGTGATCCGGCGCTGCGTGGCGTTCGCCGTCCCCCCGTAGGCGATCACGCTGATCCCGTTCATGGCCACCGCGGGGTTGACCGCACCGGCGACCGCGACGGTGCTGGTGGCAGTGCCGTTCGGCAGCAGGGCGGCGTTGCCGGACAGGTACTGGCTCCCGGTGAACAGCGGCACCGGCCGGCCCTTCACCGTGGTGAAGGCGGGCCGTGAGCCGGCCGTGACCTGGCTGACGTCGTTGGCGCTGGTGGACTTGTCCTTCCAGCAGCCGAGGGAGCTGGAGGCGGCGGTGCCGCTGCAGGTGGACCCGGCGAACAGGGTCGAGGTGTCCGCGGCGTCCAGCCAGAGCTTCACCGCGGAGGAGGTCATCACGGCCGCCGGGTAGGGGGTCGCCGACACGGTCGCCGACCTCGGCCCGGCGCCGACGCTGTTCACCGCGGCGACGGCCACGGCGTAGGTGCCCCCGTTGGTCAGCCCGCTGAGGGTGCACGGCGAGGAGGCGCAGGTTCCGGTGACCGTCGACAGTGTGGCGTCCGTGGGCGTGGCGGTGAGTGCGTAGGAGGACACCGCCGCCCCGCCGTTCCAGGTCGGCGCGGTCCAGCTCAGGCTCGCCTGGCCGTCTCCGACGCCGGTCACGGCCAGGCCGGTCGGCGCGCGCGGGGTGATCGTGGTGGCCCACTTGCGGGCCAGGTATTCGTCCATCGTGCGTTGCTCGGTGGCCGACAGTGTCGTGTTCAGCACGATCACCTCGGACATCGGGCCGTGCCACCAGTACGAGGTCCCCGGCATGCCGGACATGACGGCCATCGCGGCCCCGGTGCTGACCGCGGCGGTGGCGGTCGCCTCCGGTTGAAGCCCGTTGGTCGAGATGGCTGCGCCGGTGGAGGTGAACGTCGACCGGCTCTGGAACGGGACACCCGCACTGATCGACCCGCTGGCAACGGACGGCGCGTTGCGATAGGTGTCCGCGTTGATGGTCGCGCCGTCGAGATAGAACGCCCGGGCCTGCCCGTCGGCCGCCCCGCCCCAGGAGAACAGGTTGCGGTAGCCGGAGGCGGTGGTCGGGGTCGCCGCCACGAGGGTGCTGCTGCTCGCCGAACCCA
Source organism: uncultured Actinomycetota bacterium (assembly GCA_963710915.1). Taxonomy (GTDB): domain Bacteria; phylum Actinomycetota; class Actinomycetes; order Actinomycetales; family Kineosporiaceae; genus JADJPO01. Next base: position 63,979 of record CAVQCD010000009.1, read on the forward strand.
CCGGCAGGGTGGAGATGCCCGCCAGCAGGTAGTCGTCGACGCCGTCGAACACGGGCACGGTGCGCCCGTTCACCGTGGTCCGCGCCGGGCGATAGCCGGCCGTCGACTGGGAGGCGTTGTTGGCGCTGGTGGACTTGTCCTTCCAGCAGCCCACGGCGGTGGTCGCGGCGAGGCCGCTGCAGGTCGACCCGGCGAACAGGGTCGAGGTGTCGGCGGCGTCCAGCCACAATTTCAACCTGGTCGAGGTCATGATGCCCGCCGGGTAGGGGATGCCGACCGCGGTCACGGCAGGGCCGGCGCCGAGGCTGTTCGTGGCGGTCACGGACACCGAGTAGCTGACGCCGTTGGTCAGCCCGGTCAGGGTGCACGGGGAGGAGGCGCAGGCCTGGCTGACCGTGCTGAACGAGGGGTCCGACGGCGTCGCGGTGGCCGTGTAGCCGGTGACCGCGGCCCCGCCGTTCCAGACCGGGGCCGTCCACGCGACGGCGAGCTGGCCGTCGCCGGGGGTCAGGGTCACCGAGGCGGGTGCCTGCGGGGTGAGCTGCCCGGCCCACTTGCGGGCCAGGTACTCCTCCACCGAGCGGCGTTCGGTGGCCGACAGCACAGTCGAGGTGACGATCACTTCCTGGATCGGGCCGTACCAGGACGAGTCCCCGACGGTGCTCTTGTGCCCGACGGCGGCGCCGGTCCCCGTCGTCGAGTACCAGCCGGTGCCGGTCACGGCGGGTGCTCCGGAGGTGAACAGGCGCACTGTGGTGCCGGCGGAGAAGTCGGCCAGCACGACCGTCCCGGTGGTCGCGGACCACACCCCACCGGTCGCGGACACCGCGGTGCCGGAATGGGTGTCCAGGCGGACCGCTCGGTCGTACCCGTCCTTCATCACCTGGCGGGACTGGCCACCGGCGGCATCACCCCACGAGTAGACCGGGCGCCAGTTCCCGGACGCCGGGGTGGGGTCGGTCAGGGTGGCGGCCACGGCCTGGGTGCTGCTCGCGGCACCGGTCGGCAGCAGGGCTCCGTTGAGCGTGAGCTGATCGTCGGTGCCGTCGAACGTCGGCACCTGGCGCCCCGACCAGGTGGACAACGACGGCTGGCTCGCCGGCGTCGCCTGCGTCGCGTTGTTCGCCGTGCTCGACTTGTCCTTCCAGCAGCCCACCGCCGTCGTGGGCGCGCCGCCGGAGCAGCTCGAGGAGGCGAACATCGTGGCGGCGTCGGCGCCGTCCAGCCAGAGCTTCAGGCTCGCTCCGCTCAGGATCCCGGCCGGATAGGGGATGGCGGTGGCGGTGCTCGACGCCGGCCCGGTGCCCACGTTCGAGGTGGCGGTCACCGACACGGTGTAGGTGGCGCCGTTGGTCAGTCCGGTCACGGTGCAGGTCGTCGTCGGCGCCGTCGCCGAACAGGTGCGGGTGGCCAGGGTGCCGTCGGACGGCGTGGCCGTGGCCAGGTAGGAGGAGAGCGTGCCGCCGTTGGCGGCGGGCGCCGTCCAGGCCACCGTGATCTGGGAGTCGCCGGGGGTCAGGGTGAGCCCGCCCGGGGCGGACGGGAAGCCGTTGCAGGGTGACGAGGCGGCGGTGGCGGACGTCGACACCCACGCCCCGCGCCGGGCCCTGACCGTCGGGCTGACGGCGCTCGCCGGAACGGTGATCGACGCCGAGGTGCCCGACACGTCGGTCGCCACCGTGTTGCCGGCGCCGTCCGTGACGTCATAGGTCAGCCCGGACGGCGGTGAGGCGGCGGGTGTCCAGCTCACCAGGCACGTGGTCGATGCGGTCCGGGTGGCCGTGACCGGGGTGGGGAGGAAGGCGTTCAACTGGGCAGCGGTCAGCACGGAGGAGGGGCCGCTCGTGGTCGCGGTGAAAGCGGCGTCGCCGACATGCAGGGTCAGCGCAGCCAGGCCCAGCGATGCGGTACCGACGAGGGCCACGGTGATCCGGCCCCTGGCGCGCCGCCTGATCCGGTGCCTGCCCGCCACCGTCAGGTGATCGGCATCTGCCGCTCCGGGCTTGAACGGGCCCCCCGCCGCGCCCGCAGCCGCTTGTCGGCGGCGTCCACCCCGAGCAGCACGCCGATCGAGGCCACGGCGAACAGCAGGCCGACCGGGGTGGGCCACTGCTGGCCGAGGGCCCGGGCGACCGGTGGGACCAGGAGTGAGAGCACGCAGAACACCAGCGCGACGCCGACGCTCGGTGGCAGCAGCCGGTTGGTCAGCCAACCCAGCGCCGCGGGGGTGCGCGTGGAACTGCGGCAGGCGAAGGCGTTGGCGGCCTGGGCGAGCACCACGGTCAGGAAGGTCGCTCCCGAGGCGGCCGCCAGGGTCGAGCCGGTGGGGAACGGCTGGCCGGGCCGCCAGCCCGCGGCGAGGAAGGTGGCGCCGAAGGCGGCCAGGCCCATCAGGGCCTCAGCGGGGCCGAGCAGGCCGAAGGCGCGCCGGAGCACCGAGCGGTTGAGCAGTCGGCCGCGCACGGGCGGCCGTTCCAGCAGGTGGGCCGCGGGGGGCTCGGCGCCCAGGGCGACGGCCGAGAGGGTGTCGGTGCCGATGTCGAGGGCGAGGATCTGCAGCACGCCGAGGGCCAGCGGGATGCTGCCCCCGGACAGGCCCCAGACGGCGAACGGGGCCAGCTCCGCCACGTTGTCGCTGAGGTGGTACGTGAGGAAGCGGCGCACGTTGACGTAGGTCGCCCGCCCCTGTTCGATCCCGGCGACGACGGAGGCGAAGTTGTCGTCCAGCAGCACGAGGTCGCAGGCCTCCCGGGCGACGTCGGTGCCTGAACGGCCCATCGCGATACCGATGTCGGCCTCCCGCAGCGCCGGGCCGTCGTTCACCCCGTCGCCGGTCATCGCCACCACGTGACCGCGCAGGCGCAGGGCGTGCGCGATCCGCAGCTTGTCCTCAGGCGAGACCCGGGCGACGACGACGCCGTCGTGGTCGAGCAGGGCGCCGAGCGCGGCGTCGTCCGCCGGCAGGTCGGTGCCGAGCATCACCGGGTCGTCCGGGCGGCGCAGGCCCACCTGGAGGGCGATCGCCGAGGCCGTGACCGGGTGATCCCCGGTGATCATGGCAACGCAGACCCCGGCCGTGCGGCAGGCCGCGAGGGCGTCGGCCACGTCGGATCGTGGTGGGTCGTGCAGCCCCACCAGCCCGAGCAGGCTCAGGTCACGCTCCGCCTCGGCCGCGCTCGTGGGGGGCGTGTCCCCCACCGGACGCCCCGCGACGGCGAGCACCCGGAGGCCCTTGGCGGACAGATCGGCGACCGCCTGCTCGGCCCGCGCGCGGCCCCTGGCGCCACCGTCCGCCGTGCACAGCCGCAGGATGCCGTCGGGGGCGCCCTTGGTCAGCACCATGCCGTCGGCCAGCACCGACATCCGCCGGCGGTGCGGGTCGAATCCGAACGCGACGTCAGCGTGGCCCAGCGCACGGGGGCCGTCGGTGTCCACCCCGAGCCGGCGGGCGAAGGTGTCGATGGCCGCCTCCATCGGATCGCCGTGCGCGTGCCACTGCCCGCCGGTCGCTGCCGGGTCCTGCTGCGCGTAGCCGCGCGAGCAGCGGGCGGCCGCGGTGGCCAGGTGCACCAGGGCGGCGCGGGCACCCCCGTCCGCGGGCTCGATCTCGACGTCGGCCTGCGGGCCGTACCCGGGCGTGGTCACATGCGCGACGGCAGACGGGGTCCAGGCCTCCACCACGGTCATCTCGTTGCGGGTCAGCGTGCCGGTCTTGTCGGTGCAGACGAACGTGGTGGACCCGAGGGTCTCCACGGCGTCGAGCGAGCGCACCAGCACGTTGCGGTGAGCCATCTGCTCGGCGCCCCAGGCCAGGGCCAGGGTGACCGTGGGCAGCAGGGCCTCGGGGACCAGGGCGACGGTGACCCCGATCGCCAGCAGGAAGCCCTCGGTGGGCGGGCGGCCGATGGCCAGGGTGAGCGCGAAGAACCCCACCCCGGTGCCGACCGCTATCGCACCGATCACCCGGACGACGCGGTGCAGCTCCTTCGTCAGCGGGGTGGCGTGCGCCTCCGTCTGTGTGGTCGCCCGGGCGATGCCCGCCAGCCGGGTCGAGGCTCCGGTGGCGGTGACCAGGGCGTCCGCGGTGCCCTCCACGACGAATGTCCCGGCGAAGGCGGCGTCCTCGTCCTCGAGCGCGGCCGGTTCGCTCTCGCCGGTCAGGGTGGAGGTGTCGATCAGGAGCGCGTCCGCGAGCAGGATCCGGGCATCGGCCGGGACGCGGTCGCCGGCCTCGAGCACGAGGACGTCGCCGGTCGACCACCTGGCTCGCGTCGATCTGCCGCAGGATCCGGTCCCGGCGCACGGTCACCCGGGTGGGCAGCAGCGACCGCAGCCGTTCGGCGGCGTGGTCGGCGCGCCGTTCCTGAGCGAAGGCGAATGCGGCGTTGACCACGACGACCAGGCTGATCGCGATGGTCAGCTGGATCAGGCCGGCGATCCAGGCGAGCACCGCTGCGGCCCAGAGCAGGAGGGCGAAGACGTCCGTCAGCTGGCGCACCAGTCGTCGCCAGGCCGGGGTGCGGGTCGGCGCCGGCAGGGCGTTGGGGCCGTCGGAGGCGAGGCGGTCACGGGCCTGCTCGCTGGTGAGCCCCGCCCGTTCGCTCTGCGCCACCGTGAGGGACAAGGCATCTCGCGCCATCGGGCCTACCCCTCCCGTGCTGGTCAGTCCACCGTGGACCGGAGCCGACAGCCCGGTGCCGCGACGAACGTCCTCACCTGGCGCCGTGGGGCCGGTCTGGTCGTCGATGGCGGCATGTATCCACCGGGCTGTGAGCGACTCTCCTTCGGTAGCAGAGCGACCCAGGTGAGGAGACGTCGTGGCAGCGAGGAAGAGCCGATCCCAGGCCCCGCAACCCCGGTTCGAGGCGACGATCCATCCCGGTGCGGGTGACACACCATTGGCGAGGGCCGCGGAGCTGTCCCTGGACCGGCTGCCCGATCCGCGGGGCGAGGTGAGGTTGCTGGTGAACGCCGAGGAGATCGCCGAGCTGCTCGGCCGGGGCTACGAGGTGCGGCTGCACGCGGTGGTTCCGGTCGGTGCCGCTCGCCGCAGAACTCATCGCCGACGACGCCGAGGTCGTCCGGTGGCTGGAGGACCAGGTGGCGGGCATTCCGCGGGCGGAGGGATCGTGATGTACCGGACCGTTGCGCAACTCGACTCGTTGATCAGGCTGCTCGCCTCGTGGTTCCCGGCGTACTTCACCCTGATCCCGCTGCCGGAGGCCTCGGTCGGAGGCCGCCCGGTGCTCGCTCTGCGCCTGCGGGCCGGGGGCGGCGGCGAGCGGCGCGGGGTGCTGGTCGTCGGCGGCACCCATGCCCGCGAGCTGATGAACCCGGACGCGATCATCGAGCTCGCCGTCGACCTGATGGTCAGCCACGGCAACGGCACGGACATCGTCTACGGCGGACGCACCTGGCCGGCGAACGAGATCGCCACCATCCTGGAGAGCCTGGACCTGTGGCTGGTGCCCTGCATCAACCCCGACGGGCGCGAGCATGTGATGACGGTCGACAACATGTGGCGCAAGAACCGTCGCGACAATCTGGGAACCCCCTGCGACGGAGTCGATCTCAACCGGAACGCGGACATCCTGTGGGGAGTGACGCAGGGTCAGACCTCCTGCTCGCCGTGCAGTGACGTCTACGTCGGCACGAGTGCCTTCAGCGAACCGGAGACCCGCAACGTCAAGCACCTGCTGGATTCTCGCCGGGTGGACACCTTCGTCGACGTCCACTCCTACTCCGAACTGGTCCTCTGGCCCTGGGGTCATGCGCCCACGCAGACCACCGATCCGTCGCAGCGATTCACGACGCTGGCCACGGGGACCTGCGCGCCGATCCCTGTCCCGGGGTACCGGGAGTACATGCCGGCGCGCGATCTGGAGCGGTTCTCCACCGTCGGCGCCCGCGTGGTGGAGGCGATCCGGGACGTGCGGGGGCGCACCTACACCAACGAGGCCAGCGTCACCCTCTACCCGGTCACCGGCGCTCAGGCGGACTACGCCTACTCGCGTCACATCGCTGACCCGGCGCTGCGCAAGACCTACGGGTTCACGTTCGAGACCGGGCCCTTCGTCGGCAACTCGCCCGACTCCTTCCACCCGGCCGACCCGACCCTGATCAAGCGCGACACCAAGTCGGGACTGATCGCCCTGATGCAGCAGAGCATCTGCGCGATCGAACTGATCGGTGCCCAGTTCTTCCGCCGGGGCACCGAGATCGAGGCGCTGCGCGCCGTCCGGGACGACCTGCTGGCGACCACGAAGGCCGGGCGGTCCTGGATCGAGCTGTACGAGCGGATCCAGCTGCCGGTCCTGGGGGCGTTGCTCAGCGACAAGGACCTGGCCACCGACGCGGCGGCCGTGCTGAAGCGGGCCGCCACGCTGTCGAGGAAGGCGGGTGCCGGAACCGTGGCGGACGACGACGTGGACCGGGCCCTGGAGCTGCTCAGACGCGTGCAGGCGCACCCCCGGGCGGCCTCCGCCGCCAAGGAGTTGCGCATCCTCGAGCGCCGGCTGGACCAGCTGCGCGGGGCCACCCTGGCCGAGGCGATCGAGCAGTTGATGGCGCAGGCACCCGGTGCGCGCCCCCGGGCCACTGCCGTGGGTCGCTAGCCTTCACCGTGTGAAACCTCTCGACGCCCTGGACGCCGCCACTGCCGCTTTCGAGGCGCGGCTGCTCGCCGTCCGCCCCGATCAGTGGGGTCTGCCCACACCCTGTGAGGGCTGGACGGTGAAGGACCTGGCCGATCACGTGCTCGGCGGCAACCGGTTCAGCCCCGTCCTGCTGGCCGGCGGTACGGCCGCGGAGGCCCTGGGCGTCGCCCGGAGTGGTGACTTCAGCGGTGACCCGGTGGACAGCTATCGAGGGAGCGTGGCCGAGCAGCGGACGGCGTTCGCCGCCCCCGGCGCGCTGGAGGTGCGGGTCAACCACCCGATGGGCACAGTGAGCGGCAAGCGCTTCGCGGGCATGCGCACGTTCGACCTGCTGGTGCACACCTGGGACCTGGCCCGGGCCACCGGAGGCGACGAGGCGCTGCCCGCGGAGCTCGTGGCGGACATGCTCACCCTGATGGAGCCGGTGGCCGATGCCCTTGGCGGGTCGGGTGCCTTCGGCCAGGGCAGCAGTGGAGCGCTTGCCGCCGACGCCACCGCCCAGGACCGACTGCTGGACCTCAGCGGACGCCGCCCCTGACCCGGGCGGTCATCACCCCGGCTTGGCGCGTCCGGACGAGGAACGGACGACCAGTTCGGGGGTGAACTCCACCTGCCGGTGCACGTGGGCCGACGCGGTGTCCGGCCCGCCCGCCTGGGCCTCGGCCTCCGCGAGCAGCAGCTCGCAGGCTCGCCGGCCCAGCTCGTGTCGCGGCTGTCGCACCGAGGTGAGCGGCACCGCGGCGGCCGCGGCGAAGTCGATGTCGTCGTAGCCGACGATGGCCATCTCCTCGGGCACCGCGATGCCGTGCTGGGTCATCTGCTGCAGGAAGCCCAGGGCGACAAGATCGTTGGCGCAGAACACCGCCGTCGGACGACGCCGCGCGGGCAGCCCGATCACCCGCTGTCCTGCGCGGCGGCCCTCGGCCACGGTCAGTGCCGTGGTCTCCAGGAGGACCAGGCCGTCCGGGGAGACGGCTGCTCGCTCGAACGCGCGGAGCGCCCCCTGGTGCCGATCGGTGACCTGCACCAGGGTGGGCGGCCCGCCGACGAAACCGATCCGGGTGTGGCCCAGCTCCAACAGGTGGGAGACGGCGAGATCGCCTCCCTCGACGTCGTCGACCGCGACGCTGCACCATGCCGCCGCGTCATGGGACGCGCGGTCGAGCAGCACCACCGGCACACCGGCCCGGGGCATGGTGCGCAGGCGTTCGGCGTCATGGTCGACCGGGGTGATCAGGACGCCGCGCACTCGCTGCTCGAGCAGGATGTCGAGGTATTCCGCCTCGCGGGCCGCGTCCTCCTCGCTGTTGCACAGGAAGAGTGCCAGTCCCGCGCTGCGCGCGGCCTCTTCGGCGCCGCGGGCGACGTCGGTGAAGAAGGGGTTGCCGGGGTCGAGCAGCACGTAGGCGAGAGTCCGGCTGAGCCCGTTGCGCAGTTGCCGGGCTGACTCGTTGCGCACGAAGCCGAGTTCTGTGATCGCCTCCAGCACGCGAGTTCTCGTGCGCTCGCTGACCACGTCGGGGCGGTTGAGCACGTTGCTGACGGTGCCGATCGAGACCCCGGCGCGGAGCGCTACGTCTTTGATGCCGGGCGGGCTCATTGCTCGCCCCCCAGCGCGAATCGCGCCCGGAGCAGGTCGGCGGTCCGTGAACTCGGGCCCACCAGCAGCTCGAAGTCGCCGGGCTCGATGACGCGGTGTCCCTCGGCGTCGACCAGCGAACACGAGGCGCCAGGGATCTCCAGCCGCACCTGGACGCTCTCTCCCGGGGGGATCGAGACCTGTTGCCAGGCAACCAGTTCGCGCTGTGCCCAGGTCACGCTGGTCACCAGGTCACTGACGTAGGCCTGCACCGTCTCCCGTACCGGGCGGGAGCCGGTGTTGGTCACTGTCACGTCGGCGCGTACGAGGCCGTCCAGGGCGACTGCGTCGTCCAGCAGCACGAGGTCGCGGTACTCGACTGTGCTGTAGGAGAGCCCCTCGCCGAACACGAACAGTGGGTCCTGCGTCAGATCCGCGTAGCGGTGGCCGTGCTGGCCGCGCACCTGGTTGTAGTAGGTGGGCTGCTGGCCGACGTGCCGGGGTACGGAGATCGGCAGCCGCCCGGACGGCTCGACCAGGCCGAGCACCAGCTCGGCCACCGCCTGCCCGCCGCGCATGCCAGGGTTGAAGGCCTCGATCAACGCCGCCGCCCGGAGCACCGCGTCGGGCAGGACGGCCGGCTTGCTGTGCACCAGGACCACCACGACCGGAGTGCCGGTGGACACCAGCCGCTCGAGCAGATCGACCTGTCCGCCCTGCAGTTCCAGGGTCGCGGTGGACCGCCCTTCACCGGTCAGCGCGATCGTGTCCCCGAGCACGACCACGGCGCAGTCCGCCGCGCGAGCTGCTGAGACCGCCTCGGCGACCAGGGCGTCGTCCACCGGCGCGGGGCTGAACACCGCAGGACGGGGCTGGCCGTCCGGGTACAGCGGCCCGTCCGGGTCGGGCACCAGCCGCTCGATGTCCGCGCCGCGGGCATGGGTGACCGACCAGCCGGTGGGCACCATGGCGCGGAACCCGTCCAGGACCGTGGTCACGAGCGCGCGCGGGTGACCGTCCGGCATCCAGTCCACCTGGCCTGAGGCGCCCGCCCAGTCACCCAGCATCGCCTGCGGGTCGTCCGCGTTCGGGCCGATGACGGCGATCGTCCGCGTGGCCTCGTCGGCGTCCAGCGGAAGGGTGCCGTCGTTGCGGAGCAGAACCAGAGTGCGTCGGGCCATCTCGAGGTTGAGGTCCGCGTGCGCGGTGCAGCCGATCACGGTGCGCTGGCGGTCGGGGTCGGGTGGGCGGGGGTTCTCGAACAGGCCGAGTTCGAACTTGACCCGCAGGATCCGCCGTACCGCGGCGTCGATCTCGGCCTCGCTCAGCCGGCCCTGCGCCACGGCCTGCTGGGCGCCCTCGAAGAAGCCGGGCGTGGTCATCACCAGGTCGTTGCCGGCCCGGACGGCGACGGTCGCCGCCTCGGTGAGGTCGGCACACACCCTCTGCTCCCACACCATCCGGCCGACGTTGTCCCAATCGGTCACGAGCATCCCGGTGAAGCCCCACTCCTGCTTCAACACCTCGTGCAGCAGCCAGGTATTGGCGGTGACCGGCACGCCGTCCGTCGCCTGGTAGCCGAGCATGACCGTCCGGCACCCTTCGCGAACGGCGCGCTCGAACGGCGGCAGGAACCACGAGCGCAGGGTGCGCCGGCTGAGGTTCGATTCGCTCGCGTCGCGGCCGCCCTGGGTCTCGGAGTACCCCGCGAAGTGCTTGGCGCAGGCCAGGATCGCCGTCGGGTCGTCCAGCCCGGTGCCCTGGTAGCCGCGTACCATCGCTGCGCCGAGCTCACCGATCAGGAACGGGTCCTCGCCGAAGGTCTCGTTCACCCGGCCCCAGCGCAGATCCCGGGCGATGCACAGCACGGGTGAGAAGGTCCAGTGGATGCCTGTCGCTGCGACCTCCACGGCCGTGGCCCGGGCAGCGCGTTCGACCAGGTCGGTGTCCCAGGAGCAGGCCATGCCCAGCTGGGTGGGGAAGATCGTGGCGCCGGGCCAGAACGAGTGGCCGTGGATGCAGTCATCTGCGGTGAGCAGTGGGATGCCCAGCCGGGTGGTGGCGGCGAGCTCCATCGCGATGAGCATGCGCTCCGGCGAGGCGTGCAGGATCGAACCGGCCAGGCGCGTCGAGACGATGTCGCGCACATCGCCCCGGGCGTCGAGCTGCAGCATCTGCCCGACCTTCTCCGGCAGCGTCATCCGGGCGAGCAGGTCCTCCACGCGCTCCTCGAGCGACCGCGAGGCGTCCCGGTACGGCGTCGAACCGGTCACTCAGTCCTCCGTCAGCTCGGGCGATGCCCTCATCGTCGCTGACCGACCCGCGTAGCAGCGCTCTTCTGAAGCGTTCCAATCATAGCCTGACGTCGTCGCTCAGGGAGACGCCGTGCTCAGGTACCTGTTACGGGAATGTTACGTGGGAGATTCTTGACGCGATCGTGTGACCGGCATTACGTTCCTCTGAACGGCAAATGAAACGTTCCAATTCGGCCGTCCGAGTACTGCCCGCGCGTCAACCCACGTTCTGGAGGCTCCATGAAGACCGCTGGTTCGAGGCTCGCGATCACGGCGATCGCCGCGACCGCCCTCGTGACACTCGCTGCGTGCGGGTCCGACTCCTCGGGGTCGGGCACCGCCTCGTCGGCTGCCTCCGGAGGCTCTTCGGCCGGCACGAAGGTGGAGCTCTCCCTGCTCATCGACGACTCGGACTCGGCGCGCCAGTACGCCGATGCCGTGATCGCCGCCTTCCAGAAGACCAACTCGGACATCACCGTCAAGACGGCCACCCGCCCCGGCGGCGCCGACGGCGACAACCTGGTCAAGACCAAGCTCGCCACCGGGGACATGCAGGACGTGTTCTGGTACAACTCCGGTTCCCTGCTGCAGGCGCTGAGTCCGGACAAGAACCTCGTGGACCTGACCGGTGACGCGGTGCTCGCGAACACCGACGAGTCGTTCCTGCCGTCGGTGACCCAGAACGGCAAGGTGTACGGCGCTCCCCAGGGCACGGCCATGGGCGGTGGCATCCTCTACAACAAGGAGGTCTACACCAAGCTCGGCCTGACGGTGCCCAAGTCGTGGGCGGAGTTCTCGGCCAACAACGACAAGATCAAGGCTGCCGGGATCACCCCGGTGGTCAGCTCGTTCAAGGACACCTGGACCTCGCAGCTCTACGTGCTGGGCGACTTCTACAACGTGCAGAAGAAGAACCCGAACTTCGCCACCGACTACACGGCCAACAAGATCAAGTATGCGACGGACGCCGCAGCCATCCGCGGGTTCGAGAAGCTGGCCGAGACCAAGGCGAAGGACTGGATGAACAAGGGCTTCGGCTCGATGACGTTCGACCAGGGCATGGCCTACCTGGTCGCGGGCAAGGGCGCGCACTACCCCATGCTGACCTTCCCGGTGGGCACGTTGCCCAAGGAGCAGGCGGCCAAGATCGGCTTCTTCGGCATCCCCGGTGACGACGCTGCGACCGCTGGCGCCACCATCTGGATGCCGGGCGGCCAGTACATTCCGAAGACGACCAAGAACGTCGACGCTGCCAAGAAGTTCATCGCGTTCGTCGCCTCCGCCGAGGGCGCCAGCGCCGCCAGCGCCGCCGTCGCACCGACCGGTCCCTACCTGATCAAGGGTGGAGGACTGCCGGCCGATGTGCTGCCGGTGGTCAAGGACATCCAGTCCTTCATCGAGGGTGGAAACAACGCCCCGGCGCTGGAGTTCCTCTCCCCGGTGAAGGGCCCGGCCCTGGAGCAGATCACGGTCGCCGTGGGCTCTGGGCAGACCTCGGCCAAGGACGGCGCCGCGCAGTACGACGCCGACGTGGTCAAGCAGGCCAAGCAGCTCGGGTTGCCCGGTTGGTGATGGAGTCACGGCCGAGCGATGCTCGGGCGGTCGGGTCCCGCGGTGACGCGGGGCCCGACCGGTCCGCCCCGAAACAAGCGCGGACCAATGGACCTCGCCGCACGACGTTGAGCACGTACGCGTATTGGTTCTACCTGCCGGCCGGACTCATCTACACCGTGATCTTCATCGTGCCCACGGTGATCGCGTTCTACTTCGCGTTCACCCGGTGGACGCTCTTCGAGTCCGAGTGGATCGGGCTGGACAACTTCCGCCAGTTCTTCTCGGAGCAGCAACTGCGTTCCAGTCTGCGCAACACCCTGTTCTACGCGGTGGTCACCAGCGGCCTCAAGGTCGTGCTCGGCATGATGCTCGCGGTCGCGCTCACCGCGAACATCCGGATCCGCGGACTGCTGCGCTCCCTGGTCTTCTTCCCTGTGCTCGTGAGCACGGTGGCGGTGGGCATCACCTTCAGTGTCCTGCTCGCCCCAGAGACGGGGATCATCAACATCGTGCTGTCCTGGGTCGGCATCGAAGGACCGGACTGGCTCGGAGACCCCAAGACCGCATTGCTGTCCGTGGCACTGATCGACGTCTGGAAGGGCGTCGGCCTGGCCACGGTGATCTACATCGCCGGCATCATGTCGATCTCGCGGGACTACTACGAGGCCGTCGACTGTGACGGCGGTGGCGCGTGGACAAAGTTCCGCAACGTCACCCTGCCGCTGGCCCGGCCCGCCACATTCACCGTCATTCTGCTGTCGTTCATCGGGGGCCTGAGGTCCTTCGACCTGATCTGGACCATGACCGGCGGTGGCCCCGGCTTCGCCAGCGACACCATCGCCTCGGTGATCTACAAGCAGTACCAGGCCGGCTTCTACGGCCTGTCCACGGCGGGCAACGTCGTCCTGTTCGTGCTGGTGTCGGCGATCATCTTCCCGCTCGCGCGGTACTTCAATTCCCGGGAGGTGGACCTGTGAGATCCGTGCGCCGCCTCACGTTCGAGTTCCTCGCGCTCGCCATCGCGCTGGTGGTCTTCGTCATTCCGTTCGTCTTCATCGGGCTGACGGCGGTCAAGGACCAGTTCGAGGCGCTTCTGCTCGAGTTCTCCTGGCCCACCTCGTGGCACCTGATGGAGAACGTCAAGGCAGTGTTCACCGAGCGCGACAACATGTTGGTGACGGCGTTCAAGAACTCCACCATCCTGACGGTGGTGTCGGTCGCCCTGCTGGTGGTGCTCTGTTCGATGGTTGCCTTCGTGCTGCAACGCCGCCCCGGCCGGGTCGCCAACCTGGTGAACATGTTGGTGCTCTCCGGGCTGATCATTCCGCCGGCGATCGTGCCCACGATCTGGGTGCTGCAGTCGGTCGGGCTGTTCAAGACATTGCCCGGCCTGGTGCTGGTCGAGGTCGCCTTCGGCATGTCCTTCACGGTGCTGCTCTACCGGGCCTTCATCGCAGCCATTCCCAAGGAGCTGGACGAGGCGGCGATCATCGACGGGTGCTCGGGCTTCACGCTCTTCTTCCGGGTGATCTTCCCGCTGCTGCGGCCGGTGACGATCACCACGATCCTCACCAATTCGGTGTTCATCTTCAACGACTTCGTCAACCCGCTGTACTTCCTGCCGGGTGACGAGAACGCGACCGTGCAGCTCACCCTCTACAACTTCCTGAGCCAGTACAACACCGAGTACAACCTGCTGTTCACCAACATCGTGCTGATCACGATCCCGCCGCTGATCCTGTTCATCTTCTTCAACCGCAAGATCGTCGAGGGCATGACCGCCGGAGCGGTGAAGGGCTGATCCACGCCCACCCGACCTCAGCCAGCACCCGAACCGAGACGGAGCAGTGACATGTCCGACCTGAATACCGTGAAGGCGGCTCTGGCGGCCCAGCAGATCGAGTTGCCGTCGTGGGCGTTCGGCAACTCGGGGACCCGGTTCAAGGTGTTCGCCCAGCAGGGTGTGCCGCGCGACCCCTTCGAGAAGCTCGCGGACGCCGGCCAGGTGTCTCGGTACACGGGTGCGGTGACGAAGGTGTCGTTGCACATCCCGTGGGACACGGTCGAGGACTACGGCAAGCTCGCCTCGCACGCGGCCGACCTGGGGGTGGCCATCGGGGCGATCAATGCGAACGTGTTCCAGGACGACGACTACATGCTCGGCTCGGTGACCCATCCCGATCCCAGGGTGCGGCGCAAGGCGACCGACCACCTGCTCGAGTGCGTCGACGTCATGGACGCGACCGGGTCGAAGGAGCTCAAGCTCTGGTTCGCCGACGGCACCAACTACCCGGGCCAGGACGACATCCGTGCCCGGCAGGACCGACTCGCCGAGGCACTGGCGCGAGGTCTACGCCCGGCTCGGCGCCGACCAGCGGTTGCTGTTGGAGTACAAGCTCTTCGAGCCGTGCCTTCTACACCATGGACGTGCCGGACTGGGGCACCGCCTTCGCGCACTGCATCGCGCTGGGACCGAAGGCGATGGTGGTGGTCGACACCGGCCACCACGCTCCGGGCACCAACATCGAGTTCATCGTCGCGATGCTGCTGCGCGCCGGCAAGCTCGGCGGGTTCGACTTCAACTCCCGCTTCTACGCGGACGACGACCTGATGGTCGGCTCCGCGGACCCGTTCCAGCTGTTCCGGATCATGCACGAGGTGGTCACTGCGGCGCAGGCGCGCCGTGCGACCCGGACGGCACGGCCGGGCGTCTCGTTCATGCTCGACCAGTGCCACAACATCGAGCCCAAGATCCCCGGCCAGATCCGGTCGGTGATGAACGTGCAGGAGGCCACCGCCAAGGCACTGCTGGTGGACGGCGAGGCGCTGGCCGCCGCACAGCGCAGCTGGTGATGTGCTCGGCGCCAACGGGGTGCTGATGGACGCCTACAACACCGACGTCCGCGGCGCTGCTGGCCGAGGTGCGCGCGGAGGCGGGGCTGGACCCCGACCCGATGGCCGCCTACGCGCGCAGCGGCTACGCCGAGAAGATCGTCGCCGACCGGGTCGGCGGCACCCAGGCCGGCTGGGGCGCCTAGCCCGTGATCATGCAATTCAGGTACGGCCCTCGTGCCCACCGTGCGCCATCCACCATCTCGACCCCGAAGGACCGACCGTGACCACGCCCGTGCAGGACCTGATCGACCGCTCCAACCGGCTGGGGGCCGACCCGCGCAACACCAACTACGCCGGGGGCAACACCTCGGCGAAGGGCGCGCAGACCGACCCGGTGACCGACGGCGACGTGGAGCTGCTGTGGGTCAAGGGGTCCGGCGGCGATCTGGGCACCCTGACCGAGGCCGGGCTGGCGGTGCTGCGCCTGGACCGGCTGCGGGCCCTGGTCGGCGTCTACCCGGGCGTCGAGCGCGAGGACGAGATGGTCGCCGCGTTCGACTACTGCCTGCACGGCCGGGGAGGCGCCGCGCCGTCCATCGACACCGCCATGCACGCCCTGGTCGACGCACCGCACGTCGATCACCTGCACCCCGACTCCGGGATCGCGCTGGCGACTGCCGCCGACGGTGAGGCACTGACCCGGGAGTGCTTCGGCGACCGGGTGGCGTGGGTTCCGTGGCGGCGGCCCGGGTTCCAGCTCGGCCTCGACATCGCGCGCGGTGCACGCGGCGAACCCGCAGGCGATCGGCGCCATCCTGGGCGGGCACGGCATCACCGCGTGGGGCGCAGACCAGCGACGAGTGCGAGGCGAACCGCCTGGAGATCATCGCCGCGGCGGCAGCGCTTCATCGAGGAGCGTGGCACGGCCGAGCCGTTCGGCGCCGTCGTGCCCGGCTACGAGCCCTGCCCGACGGCCGAGCGGCATGCGCGCGCGGCCGCGCTGGCCCCGGTGATCCGCGGGCCTGGCCTCCACCGACGCGCCCGCAGGTCGGGCACTACACCGACACCGACGTGGTGCTCGACTTCCTGCTCGCGGGACAAGCTCGCGCCGCTGGCGGCGCTCGGCACCTCCTGCCCGGACCACTTCCTGCGCACCAAGGTCAGCCCGATGGTCCTCGACCTGCCGCCGACGGCGCCGATCGAGGAGGTCACCGCCCGGCTGACGGAGCTGCACGCGATCTACCGCGAGGACTACGCCGCCTACTACGACCGGCACGCCACACCGACCTCCCCCGCCATGCGCGGCGCCGACCCGGCGATCGTGCTGGTGCCCGGAGTGGGCATGTTCTCCTTCGGCGCCAACGCCCAGACCGCGCGCGTGGCCGGGGAGTTCTACATCAACGCGATCAACGTGATGCGCGGGGCGGAGGCGATCTCCAGCTACGCCCCGATCAGTGAGAGTCGAGAAGTTCCGGATCGAGTACTGGGCGCTGGAGGAGGCCAAGCTGGCCCGGCTGCCCAGGCCCAAGCCGCTGGCCGCCCGAGTGGCCCTGGTCACCGGAGCCGGATCGGGCATCGGCCGGGCGATCGCGCACCGCCTGGCCGCCGAGGGTGCCTGCGTCGTCGTCGCCGATCTCGACGGCGCGTCGGCCCAGACCGTCGTGGACGAGATCGCCGCGGCGTCCAAGGCCCTCACCGCGGCGGACGTCGCGATCGCGGTGGTCGCTGACGTCACCGCTGCCGATCAGGTCGCTGCCGCCTTCGCCGCCGGTGCTCTCGCCTTCGGCGGGGTGGACCTGGTGGTCAACAACGCCGGTCTCTCGATCACCAAGCCGCTGCTGGAGACCACCGAGCGCGACTGGGACCTGCAGCACGACGTGATGGCCAAGGGCTCCTTCCTGGTCTCCCGCGAGGCGCGCCCGGATGATGATCGCGCAGGGGATGGGCGGCGACATCGTCTACATCTCGAGCAAGAACGCCTTCTTCGCCGGGCCGAACAACGTCGCCTACGGCGCGGCGAAGGCCGACCAGGCCCACCAGGTGCGCCTGCTCGCGGCCGAGCTGGGTGCCCACGGGATCAGGGTCAACGGCATCAACCCGGACGGCGTCGTCCGCGGGTCGGGCATCTTCGCCAAGGGCTGGGGCGCGCAACGCGCTGCCGTGTACGGGGTCTCCGAGGACAAGCTGGGCGAGTACTACGCCCAGCGCACCCTGCTCAAGCGGGAAGTGCTGCCCGAGCACGTGGCCAACGCGGTGTTCGCCCTCACCGGCGGCGAACTGACCCACACCACCGGCCTGCACATCCCCGTCGACGCCGGCGTCGCCGCCGCCTTCCTGCGCTGACGGGCAGAAGGCGCCCGATGACGAGCCGGATCACCGTCGCCGCCGTCGACCTCGGCGCGTCCAGCGGCCGGGTCATGCTCGGCGTCCTCGATGCCGGTGGGCCGGAGCCGGTGGCGCTGCACGAGGTTCACCGGTTCGCCAACGAACCGGTGCAGCTTCCGGACGGGTTGCACTGGGACGTCGTCGGCATCTACCGCGACGTGCTCACCGGACTGCGCGCTGCCGGGCAGGAGGCGGCCCGGCGTGGTCTGCCCGCGCCGTCCAGCATCGGCATCGATTCCTGGGCGGTCGACTACGGGCTGCTCGACGCCGACGGTCGCCTGATCGGGGTGCCGTACTGCTACCGCGACGGGCGGACGGCGGACGGCGTCCAGCGGGTGCACGCCGTGCTGCCGTTCGCGGAGCTCTATCCGGTCAACGGACTGCAGTACCTGCCGTTCAACACCCTCTATCAGCTCGCGGCCGACCAGGCGTGCGCCGCCTGGGCACAGGCACGCACCCTGCTGCTGCTGCCCGATCTGCTGGCCTACTGGCTCACCGGAGTGATCGGCGCCGAGGTGACGAATGCCTCGACCACCGGGCTGCTGGACGTCCGGTCGCGGCAGTGGGCCGCCGGCCTGGCCGAACGGCTAGGGGTCAAGCCCTCACTCCTGCCGCCCCTGCGCCAGCCCGGTGAGGCCATCGGCGCGATCCTTCGGCAGGTGGCGGACGCCACCGGGCTGCCCCCGACGACAGTAGTGACCGCAGTCGGCTCCCACGACACCGCCTCGGCGGTCGTGGGCGTACCTGCACAGACTGCCGGGTTCGCCTACATCGCCTGCGGAACCTGGTCGTTGGTGGGGCTGGAGCTCGACGAGCCAGTGCTGACCGAGGCCAGCCGGGCGGCCAACTTCACCAACGAGGGCGGGGTCGACGGCACCGTCCGATATCTGCGCAACGTGATGGGCCTGTGGCTGCTCAGCGAGTCGCTGCGCGGGTGGGAGCGCAGCGGTTCACCGACCGATCTGGAGCGGATCCTGTTGGCAGCAGCCGAGGTGCCCGACGGCGGCCCGGTGATCGATCCCGACGACGAGGTGTTCCTGCCCCCGGGCGACATGCCCACCCGGATCGAGGCAGCCTGTCGGGTGAGCGGCCAGCCGGTTCCGGCCGGGCGGCCGGCGCTGGTGCGCTGCATCCTGGACAGCCTCGCCGCCGCCTATGCCCGCGCTGTCGACGACGCCGTGCGGCTGTCCGGACGCCAGGTCGACGTCGTCCACCTGGTCGGGGGCGGGTCGCTCAACGCGTTGCTGTGCCGGCTGACCGCTCGGGCCACGGGTCGCACTGTCGTGGCCGGGCCGGTCGAGGCGACCGCGCTGGGAAACGTTCTGGTGCAGGCCCGATCCCTCGGCGTGGTGCAGGGCGACCTGACGGCGTTGCGGGCGCTCAACCGCGATCGGTCCCTTCTCCGCTACGACCCGGACCACTCAGACCATTCAGACCGTTCAGATCGCTCGGACCACTCAGAAAGGTCGTCATGACTCGCCAGTGGAGCGCCACGATGATCGCCCCGGACGCCGACTTCGCCGGCGCCCCCCTGCTGCGTCGCGAGGTCACCCTCGACCCCGGACACGGTGACGTCACGGCGGCCACCCTGCACGTCACCAGCTGCGGGATCCACGACGCGTTCGTCGGTGGCCGACCGGTGAGCGAGGAGCTGTTCTCGCCGGGCTGGTCGAGCTACGAGTGGCGGATGCGCTACCGCAGCCATGACGTCACAGCGCTGGTCCGCGATCAGTTCGTGGTGGGTCTGGCCCTGGGCAACGGCTGGTTCCGGGGGCGTCTCGGCTGGGGTGGCCGGCGCGCGCTCTACGGCGTCGAACTGGCCGGGCTCGCCGAGCTCGAGATCACCTTCGCCGACGGCCACGTACAGCGGGTGGGTACCGACTCCACCTGGCAGGCGGGCCCGTCGGCAACGCTGGAGAACGACCTCTACGACGGTCAGACCGTCGACGCCCGTCTGGCGAGTGATACCTGGCTCCAGCCGGGGGCGCAGCTGGCGGGGTGGACCGGTGTGCACCCGATCGCCTACGACCTGGGGCGTCTGACTCCCTACACCAGCCCTGTCGTCACCCGCCACGAGGTACTGCGGCCGGTGACGGTCTGGACCTCACCAGCCGGTGCGCAGTTGGTCGACTTCGGCCAGAACCTGGTCGGATGGGTGCGGTTCACGGTGACCGGCGACGCCGGTGCCACGATCACGATCCGCTACGCGGAGGTTCTCGAGGACGGCGAGCTGGGCGTTCGCCCGCTGCGGACGGCGCGGGCCACCGACCGGTTCGTGCTCAGTGGCGGGGCGGACACGTTCGAGCCGACGAAGACCTTCCACGGCTTCCGCTACGCGGAGCTGGACGGCTGGCCGGGCGAGCTCGACCCAGGACGCTCTGGTCGCCGTCGTCGTGCACTCGGATCTGCAGCGCACCGGCAAGTTCGCCTGCTCCGACCCGTTGCTGAACCAGTTGCACCGCAACGTGGTCTGGGGTCTGAAGGGCAACTTCCTCGACGTGCCGACCGACTGCCCGCAGCGCGACGAGCGACTCGGCTGGACCGGCGACATCGCCGTCTTCGCGCCCACTGCCGCCTACCTCTACGACGTGTCGGGCTTCCTCGGCGACTGGCTGGTCGACCTCGACTGCGAGCAGGCGCGCCGCCGACGGCCTGGTGCCGTTCGTGGTGCCGGATGTCACTGAAGTACCAGGACCACCCCACGGACTTCCCGGCGCCGGAGAGCACTGCGTTGTGGAGCGACGCCGCGGTCTGGGTGCCGTGGGCGCTCTGGCAGGCCTACGGCGATCTCGAGGCGTTGCGTCGGCAGTACCCGGCCATGGCGGCGCACAGTCGTCGGGTCGGAGCGCCTGCTGTCGCCGACCGGCCTGTGGGACACGGGGTTCCAGTTCGGTGACTGGCTCGACCCGCAGGCGCCGCCGGAGAGCCCCTTCCAGGCGAAGGCGGACAACGGCGTAGTGGCAACGGCCTGCTACCTGCGCACCGCTGGAGCATCGTGGCCGCCACGGCCACGCTCTCGGCCGCGAGGAGGACGCCGCCCATTTCGCCGCACTGCGCGGACCGTGTGCGTGCGGCGTTCCTCGAGCACTACGTGACGGCCGAGGGCATCGTGTTCAGCGACTGCCCGACGGTCTACTCCCTGGCGATCGTCTTCGGCCTGCTCGACGACGACCATCGCCGCGCGCGCGGGCGACCGGCTCGCGGAACTGTGCTGAGGCCAACGGCTACCGGATGGCTACCGGGTTCGCCGGCACTCCGTTCGTGCTCGACGCACTCAGCCGGACCGGTCATCTCGACACCGCGTACCGGACTGCTGCTGGAGACGCGAGTGCCCCGTCTGGCTGTACCCGGTCACGATGGGCGCCACCACGGTCTGGGAGCGGTGGGACTCCATGCTGCCCGACGGCTCGATCAACCCCGGCGAGATGACCAGCTTCAACCACTACGCCCTCGGTGCGGTGGCGGACTGGATGCACCGTGTGATCGCCGGCATCGCGCCGCTCTCGCCCGGCTACACGGAGGTGCTGATCGCGCCGGTCCCTGGAGGCGGGCTCACCTGGGCCCGCGGGGCGTTGCAGACGCCACACGGCCGCATCGCCACCGAGTGGCACCTGCGTGACGACGGAAGGTTCGTCCTGGTGGCCGAAGTGCCCGACGGGGTGGGCGCCACGGTGGTGCTGCCCGACGGCACCCGGATGGCTGCCGGTCCCGGCCGGCACGAGTTCTCCTCCCGGATCGGCGGCGAGTGAGCGTGAGCACCGAGCCGCACCCGGACCTGCCGCAGCTCCTCGAGGCGATCGGGGAGGCCGGGGCCCGGCTGTCGGCGATCGAGGCCAGCGAGGGCGCCGCCGGGAACATCTCGATCTGCCTGCGCTGGCCGGTCGAGGTGCGCAATCTGTTCCCGATCGCCACGCCGTTCGACCTGCCTCAGGCGGCACCCGAGCTGGCCGGGGCCACGATCGTCGTCAGCGGCTCGGGCCGGCGGCTGCGCGAACTGGCCGACAACCCGCTGGCCGGGGTCGGGTGCGTGGTGTTCGACGACACGGGAACCGGGGCCGTCCTCTACACGTCGGGGACGCGCCGGTTCGAGCGGGTGACCAGCGAGTTCAACTCTCACGTCGCCGTCCACGCCGACCAGGCCTCGCGCACCGGGGCCGAGTTCCACGCGGTGATCCATGCCCAGCCCATGCGGCTGACCTACCTCAGCCACGTCAGCGACTACCAGAACACCCGGCGGCTCAACCTCCGGCTGCTGCGTTGGCAGCCCGAGCTGATCGTCCAGCTCCCCGAGGGGATCGCCTTCCTGCCCTTCGCGGTGCCCGGCTCGGCGGCGCTGATGGGCGGAACGGTGGAGGCCCTGCGTGAGCATCGGGTGGTGGTGTGGGCCAAGCACGGGGTGATGGCGCGCTCGGACATCTCGGTGAAGAACGCCGCCGACCGGATCGAGTATGCCGAGACCGCTGCCAAGTACGAGTACCTCGACCTGGCGGCCGGGGGACACGGGCAGGGGCTGTCGGTGGACGAGGTGCGCAGCGTCTGTGCCGCTTTCGACGTCCGGCAGAGCATCTTCACCCACGGGAGCTGACATGACCTTGATCGACCTCGCCGCCGGGGACTTCCCCGGAGTCCGTTGGAGCGGGCACTGGATCGCCCCCGAGCCACCGGCCGGCGCGCCGACGCCGATCAGCTTCGGCGCCGACGTCCCGCCGGCACCGTTCTCGCGCAACCTCTTCCGGCGCATCGTCACCCTGGACGCCGTGCCCGAGCGGGTACCGGCCAGGCTCACCGCGGACTCCCGATACGTCCTGCTGGTCAACGGGGTCGAGGTCGGGCGGGGGCCGATCCGCTCCCAGCCGCGGCGACTGCACTACGACGCCTACGACCTCGCCCCCTACCTGAGCGTCGGGGAGAACGTCGTCGCGGTGCTGGTCACCTACTACGGCCGGGCGAACTCGTTCTGGCAGCCCGCGGTCGGCAACGGGCCCGCCGGCACCGACGCGCTGCTGGTCTTCGAGGCGCGGCTGGCCGACGGGCTGCTCGTCTCGGACGACACCTGGCGCACGACGCGGTCGACGGCCTGGTCCTCGTTTGAGGCGTCCGGGATCGACGGGGTGCCTGTGGAGGGGCTGGATGCCCGTGAGCTGCCGAGTGCCTGGTCCACGAGGGGGTTCGACGATGCGGCCTGGGTGCCGGCCACGGTGGTGCCCGTCTCGCACATCGGTGGGTTCGCCATCTCGCAACCACCGACCGACCCCTACGGTGCGCTTCTCCCGCGAACCATCGGTGCGCTCGGCGGCGACCTCGTGGATGCGGAGACGCTGATCGAGGACGTGGTGCGGCCGGCCCCGTCGTGGGCCGGTGACCATCCGGCCGACCGGGTGCTGCAACTGTTGGAGTCGCCGGTGGCCGCCGATGCCGCCGATGCCACGGACGGCGCAGACATGGTCCGGCTGGTCAGCTACGACTTCGGGCGGATCGTGTCCGGCCATGTCGAGCTCGATCTCGAGGCGCCGTCCGGCACCGTGGTCGATCTGTTCTACCGGGAGATCCGGCACGATCCGAGCGTGCCCAGCCCGCTGTCCACCCCGCGCACGGGTGCCCGCTACACCGCGCGGGGCCACGACGACGCGTTCCGGGCGTTGGAGATCAACGGGATCCGCTACGTCCACCTCCTGGTGCACGGGCCGGATGCGGCAGACGTCGTGATCACCAGTCTGCGGGTGCGCGAGCACCACTACCCGTGGAGCGGGCAGGCGGACTTCCGCAGCAGCGACGCCGAGATCGATGCGCTGTACCGCGCGGGCATCCGCACCGTGGCGATGAACTCCTTCGACGCCTTCACCGACTGCCCGACGAGGGAGCAGCGGGCCTGGGTCGGTGACAGCGTCGTCCACCAGATGGTCCATCTGACGACGAACGCCGACTGGCGGTTGGTCCGTCAGGCCACTGAACTGGGCAACTCCCCACGCTACGACGGCATCCTGCCGATGTCTGTGGTCGGCGAGATCGAGTACGGCGCCAGCGTGACCATTCCGGACTGGGCCCTGCACTGGGTGCACGGCGTGCACAACCTCTATCGCTACCTCGGCGACGTCGAGGAGATCCGTGGCCTGCTGCCCACAGTGGAACGGGTGCTGCGCTGGTACCTGCCCTACCTCGACGACCGCGGCACGATCAGCGACGTCGCGGAGTGGAACCTGGTCGACTGGTCGAGCGTGTTCACCACCGGCCGCTCGTCCATCCTCACCGCGCTGTGGGCGCGGGGCCTGCGCGAGTTCGCCGAGTTGAGCCGTTTCGTCGGCAACGAGGGTGCCGCGGGCTGGGCCGAGCGGCACTGGGAGGCCGCCCGGGTGGGCTTCGAGGACTTCTGGGACGAGGCGCGCGGCACCTACCTCGACCACTGGTTGCACGGAGAGCCCCAGCCGGCCACCAGCCAGCACGCCGGTGCGGCGGCGATCGTCTCCGGGCTGGCCCCACGGGAGCGCTGGGGCCGGATCATCGACCGGATCACCGACCCTGGCCGGGTCGTCATCCGGTCCTGGATCGGGGGCGTCGACGGCGGCTACGACATCGAGAAGATGATCGAGCAGAGCCGGGGCGTCCAGCGGGTCGACTGGGACGCGGTGGAGGAGGTCGTGCGCGCCCAGCCGTTCTTCTCCTACGTCGTCCACGACGCGATCGTGGCGGCGGGGCGTGCGGTTGAGCTGCTCGACCTCATGCGGGACTGGTCCCGGTTCCTGGTCGACGGCTACGACACCTTCGGCGAGTGCTGGGGCTGGGGGACGCCCGTTCACGGCTGGAGCAGTACCCCGACCCGGGACCTGGTCACCGCCGTCCTCGGCATCACCCCGGGCGCCCCCGGCTTCACCGTGGCGCGGGTCGCCCCAGCCCTGGGCGGCCTCGCCTGGGCCGAGGGCAGCGCACCCACGCCGCACGGCCCGGTGCAGGTGCGGGTCGACGCGGGCCACGTCACGATCACCAGCCCCGTCCCCGTCGACTATGTCAACGCCTCCGGCGACGCCGTCACCCTGCCCCCCGGCGACCACCACCTCGAGCGCTGACGCAGCCCGGTGATTGTGTGCGGTCGAAGGTGGCCTACTTCCGCGCGTTCGACCGCACACAATCAGGGCCTGGGGGTCAGGCCTCGGGGATGGGGCCGCCGAGGTCGGAGGGGACGTCGGGGCCGGCGACCCAGGGGTCGACGATCGTCCAGCGCGCCGCCGCCCGGCCGAGGATGACGAAGCAGCCGGCGTCGGTGTTCACGAAGCCGAGGCGGTAGAGGGATCGGCCGGCAGCCGAGGTCACGAACCGCGAGCACACCGGATCGCTCACTCCGGCAAGGGATCCGAGGTTGTCACAGTCGCCCTGGTAGCTGCCGTTCGTCGTGGCTGCGGCCAGCGCCGCCTCCGCCGTCGGGTAGCTGGTCGCTGCGGTGGCATCGGCCCGGATTGTGACCGCGGTGATCGCGAACTTCTCCACGTCGGCGATGTGTCCCCCGGTGGAGACGGCGATCGTGACCAATCCGGCCGCGCTCGAGGGCACGACGAGGGTGACCTGCCAGGGCGTCTCGACGCCACCGGCCGGGATGCGGTCCTTGCGCGTCAGCACGGTGCCGGCGCGGTCGAGCACCTGGACGACGAGCGACTCGTCCACGCCGCTGATCCGTCCGCCGACCACGATGGTGCGCCCGACCACGGATCCGTAGCGCGGGGTGGTGAGGGTGAGCAGGGTGTCCCGGCTGCCCACGACCTCCCAAGGGCGTTCGTCCAGCGGGCCGACCCCGATCCGAGCCAGGTGCAGCACCGCCGCGCTCACGGTCCTGCCCTCGGGCGGCGTTCCGGCCACACCGATCCAGGCCTCCTCGCCGGTGATCTCTCGGCTGGTCACCCGGTTCATCTCGCGGTACCCGAGGTGCGTCGCGGCGAACCTGAGCGCGGTCCGGGCGGGGTCGCGGCGCCACGCCTGACTGCCGTCGGTCGATCCCTCGGCCTGCCAGGACGCAGCGTCGCCCACGGAGGCGAACGGCCACAGCGGCTGGAACGGGAAGGCGGTGCTCGGGGTGCTCACCGAACTCGTCAGCGACCGAGACCGCGCCGTCACGGTAGTGACGACGGCACGTCGGACGGCGCGGCACCGGGTGCGGGGTCGGCGGCGTCGCCGCGGAGCAGCATGATGCCGCCGGCCACCAGGGCGAGCACGACCAGGGCCGCCATCGCCGTCCAGCGCCAGGGATGTGATCGACCGGGAACGGGTGGCGGAGTGATGCGCACCGGCGTCGAGGCAGTCATGGCGCCCTCCTCGCGGGCTACCTCCAGCCTCGTCCTGCTCGGGGGGCCCGAGCGAGAGCACTACGGCCTCAGGTCCTGCCCCGGCACGGCCGGTTGCTGAGCAAGATGGGCAGGAGGAGATTCGGAACCCGCCATGGCGACAGACGAAACGAGTGGTCGTCGGGCTCACGGCTGAGCAGGCTGCGCAGCGATTGCAGGAGTTCGGCCCGAATGTGGTGGCCCCTGCTCGCCGAACGCCGCTGTGGCGGCGGGTTGTGGGCCAACTGCGTGACCCGCTGATCGTGGTGCTGCAGGCAGCCGTCGTGCTCACCGTTGTCACCGGCGACTGGGCGGACGCTGCGATCATCTGTGTGGTGGTGATCGCGAACACCACCGTCGGCGTACTGCAGGAGGTGCGGGCGGACGAGGCCATCGCGGCCTTGTCGGCCATGTCCGCGCCGAGCGCGCGGGTCGTCCGAGAGGGAATCGCCGTGACGATCAGCTCCGAGCAGGTCGTGCCAGGGGATCTCCATCCTGCTCGGTGAGGGGGACATCGTCCCTGCCGATGGACAGTTGGTGGACGCGGCTGCCCTGATGGTCGACGAGTCGGTGTTGACGGGCGAGTCCGTTCCCGTGGACAAGTCCGCCCCGCGACTCCAGGCCCCGGTGTCGAGCGTGGCCCCCGAGCAGACACTGCTGGCGGGCACCGTCGTGGTGCACGGGCGTGGTTCCGCCGTCGTCACCGCGACTGGAGCGGCGAGCGCCACGGGCGGGATCGCCGCCCTGATGTCCGACGGGCCCGGCGTTACGCCTCTCCAGCGCCGCATGATGGGGTTGGGCAGAGTGCTCGCCGGCCTGGCGACCGCGCTGGCCGTCGTGGTCGCGTTGCTCGGGTTGCTGCGTGGCCAGCCACTCGAGCTGATGCTGGTCATGGCGATCAGCCTCGTGGTGGCGGCCGTGCCTGAGTCGTTGCCCGCCGTCGTGACGCTGAGTCTGGCCATCGGCGCCCGACGAATGTCAGTTCGGCATGCAATCGTGCGACGTCTGCCCGCCATCGAGACCCTGGGCGCGGTCACGGTGATCGCCACCGATAAGACGGGGACGCTGACCGAGGGTCGGATGGTCGCCGAGCGATTGTGGACCCCGCACGGCGAGGCCTCCGTCACCGGCTCTGGCTACGGCCCGACCGGATGGGTGCTCACCGATGCGGGCCGGGTCACGGCCGCCCAGCCGGCCCGATCTGGCTACGCTCCTCCGGGGGGGAGTGTTGTGCAACGACGCCTCGGTGCACCCTCCGCCTGACCAGAGCGACGGATCCGAGGGCTGGTCTGCTGTCGGTGATCCCTCGGAGGCCGCGCTCCTTGTGGCGGCGCAGAAGTTGGGCCTGGATCCCGAGGAGCTGCGTGCTGGGGCGCCGCGGGAGTTGGAGGTGCCCTTCGACAGCGACCGGCGACGGATGACCACCGTTCACCGGCTCGCCGACGGACGATGTCTGGTGATCTGCAAGGGTGCACCGGAGTCCGTCCTGGTTCGACCGGTGCTGAAGGATGCGGACGCCACCGTGACCCGCGCCGCCGAATGGGCGGACGTGTTGTCCGCTGAGGGCTACCGCGTTCTCGCGGTGGCCGGTGCGATCCACGCGGACCTTGCTCAGGCGCGATTCCGCGACGACGCCGCGGCCCTGTCCGAGGACCTGGAGCGTGACCTGTCCCTGTCGGGGCTTGTCGCCATCGCCGATCCACCACGCGAGGCGGCGGCCCGGACGATTCAGCGCCTGCGTGAAGCGGGGATCATCCCCGTCCTGATCACCGGGGATCATGTCGCGACCGCCCTCGCCATTGCCACTCGGGTGGGGATCGTCACCTCTGGTGACACGGCAGTCAGCGGGGAGGAGCTGCCCGTGACCGCGCCGGACCCGACCGGCGTGCGGGTCTTCGCGCGGACGACGCCGAGCCAGAAGCTCGACATTGTGCAGGCATGGCGCAGCGCAGGCCATGTTGTGGCGATGACCGGGGATGGCGTCAACGACGGGCCGGCGCTGCGCAGGGCCGACATCGGAGTGGCGATGGGGATGCGCGGCACCGAGGTCGCTCGTCAGGCGGCGGACCTGGTGCTCGCGGACGACGATCTCGCCACGCTCGTCGGTGCCGTGGAGGAGGGACGGCGGGTCTACGACAACATCCGCAGGTTCCTGCTCTACGGGCTGGCCGGAGGGCTGGCGGAGATCGTGGTCATGCTGATCGGCCCGGCCATCGGGCTGGCGCTGCCGCTGCTGCCGGCGCAGATCCTGTGGGTGAACCTGCTGACCCACGGTCTTCCCGGGGTGGCGATGGGCAGCGAGCCCGTTCAGCCGGGAGCGATGACGCGCCCTCCTCGCCCGCCGGAGCAGAGCATCCTCGGGGATCGGCTGTGGCAGAGGGTCGGCGTCCTGGGCGCCATCGTGGCGACGTTGACTCTCGGGGTCGGCGCATGGGCTGACGCGACGGGCCGACCATGGCAGAGCATGCTCTTCGTCGCTCTGGGTGCCACGCAGCTCGGCATCGCCGTCGGGGTGCGAGCACGGCCCGGCACCTGGGCGAATCCCTTCCTGCTGTGGGCCGTTCTGATGGCCTTCGCCCTGCAGGTGGGAGCGTTGTACGTGCCCCCCTTCCCTGACGTGCTCGGCACCGTGGAACTCGGGGTCGCCGACTTGGCCGTCGCGAGTTGCGGCGCCGTGGTCGGGTATCTCGCAGCCCGGGTGGACGGCGTTCGTCACCTGGCGGTGACCCGCGGACGGCCGGGGGAGGACCATCGCCCGGTTCGACGGGACGGCCTCGGAGAGATGCTTGAGTCACGCCGCGCTCCGAGCGGTGATCTGAGCCGAGGACGGAAGCCATGAGCAGACGGACGCTCGTGTTCGGTGATGACGGGTCCGAGGCCGCGGATGTGGCGTGGCTGTGGGTGAACGAGCACACTTGGCCCGACTCGCAGATCGAGGTTGTCACCGTCGACAGTGAGGCGCCCGTCCGTGGCGCACTCAGGTCGGAGCGCACCGAGCTCGCACCCCTGGTCTCCGCCCTCGCCGCGGATGCTTCTCGCGGCGCAGGGCCGCACGGAGGTCGCGCACCTGACCTGCGAGGGTGATCCGCGTGCCGTCCTGAACCGCCTCGGATTCGCCCACCTGATGGTGATCGGGCACCGGGGCCATGGGCTGCTCAAGGCCGTCTGGCTGGGCGGCGCACCGCTGGAGTTGGCTCTGAAGAGCCCGCCGGCTCCCATGGTCGTGATCCGGTCCGCCCGGCCCACCCGCAGGGTACGTTTGCGTCGACGGGTCCGACGATGCCCTCGAGGCTGCCCGGGCTTGCCGCGCTCCCCTGGATCGCGGGTGTCGAGGTGGTGGTGCTGAGCGTTGACGACGGGGTACCAACCCGGCCCCGTGCGGCCATCGAGGCCGCCCAGCTGCTGCTCGTCGCCGCCGGGGCGGTGACCGAGGAGGACTCGCGAGTCGTTGAGCCACTCTCTGGCCTTCAACGTCCGGTCCACGATCCTGGGAGTCGTCGATCAGGAACGTGTCGACCTGGTGGCATTGGGGGTGCGCGGTTTTGCGCACTCCGTCCTGAGGGGATCCCTTGCGGCGGCTGTGACTCACCACGCAGCCTGCTCTGTCCTCGTCGCCCGAGCCGATGGTGACGGCGATGGTGTCGAACGGCCTGAAGCCTGATCGGTCTTTTCGGCGTGCGGGTTGGGGTTCCGCGGGCTGACGGGCTGGCCGTCACAAGCGCGATGCCGCGGATCGCTTCGGCCCTCGGCTCGATGTCGATGATCGGAGGCGTCGATTGCGGCCCGTGTCGTGCGTCATAGAGGTGTCGGGTACGCGATCCGACCATTCAAGCGAAGGAGCACGACATGTCGAACTACCTTCTGGCATACACCGGCGGCTCACAGATGGCGACCCCTGAGGAGCAGGCCGCGGCGATGGCCGCTTGGGGCGCCTGACTTCGGAGCTCTCGGTGGGGCCGTCGTGGACGGCGGCAACCCGGTCGGTGCTGCGGTCAGAGCCTCGCCCCCGACGGCACCAGCAGCACGGGAGGCGCTGCCGGGATCACGGGGTACTCCATCCTGGCGGCCGACAGCCTCGCCGCCGCGGCCGACCTGGCGAAGGGCTGCCCGGATGCCTGCCCAGTGGCGGCTCCATCCAGGTGTACGAGATCGTCGAGGCGATGTGACACAGCGGGGGACGGGGACCCCGCGAAGGGTCTCCGTCCCCCGCTCACGAACTGCACGGCGAGCGGTGGAGTGATCATCAGCAGGACCGCCGCTCCGGTCAAGGGTCCGCCCAGGTTGCGCACGAGGGCGCCTATCGATTGCGCGGCAGGGTATTTCCGGTTGAACGGCGGATGGTCACGAAGGTCCGGAAGGACCGAGGTGTACCGTGAAGTCGTTGCCCCAGACCCTGGTGATGAAACCTCCGGCCGGCTGCGGTCGTCACAACCAGGAAGGTCTTTCATGTTCGGGCAAACCCATCATGCGTCCCCGGGAACATCCACCGACGAGAAGCGTGATGCAGGAAGCGGTTTCGTCGCCCGGGCAATCGGACTCAGCAAGGTCTACGGGACCGGTCAGGCCAGTGTCACTGCGCTGGACGACGTGTCCGTCGATCTGGGCAGGGGCAGGCTGACGGCGATCATGGGGCCCTCCGGCTCGGGCAAGTCGACGCTCATGCACTGCCTGGCCGCACTGGACTCCCCGACCTCGGGGCGGATCGTCGTCGATGGAGTGGACATCGGCGGGCTGAAGGACAGGGCTCTGACCGAACTGCGGCGTGACCGGCTGGGATTCGTCTTCCAGGCCTACAACCTGGTCCCGACCCTGTCGGCCCGGGAGAACATCACGCTGCCGGTGGACATCGCCGGCGCGACGCTCGACCAGGCCTGGTTCGACACGGTGATCGACACCCTGGGCATTCGAGACCGCCTGTCCCACAGGCCGAACGAGTTGTCCGGCGGTCAGCAGCAGCGAGTGGCGTGTGCGCGTGCCCTGGTCAGCCGTCCGGCGATCATCTTCGCGGACGAGCCCACCGGCAACCTCGATTCACGGGCGAGCGCCGAGATCCTCCGCTTCCTGCGCCGCTCGGTCGACGAGTTCGGCCAGAGCATCGTCATGGTCACCCACGACCCGGCTGCCGCCGCCTATGCCGACCGGGTGCTGTTCCTGGTCGACGGCCGGATCGTCGACGAGCTCGATGACCCGACGGCCGAGGCCGTGCTCGACCGGATGAAGACGTTCGACCTCACTGCTGTGCGGGCCTGACATGCTGCGCCTGAGCCTGGCCAGCGCCCGCGGGCACGTTGTCCGCTTCCTGCTGACCGCCTTCTCGGTCATGCTCGGTGTCTCGTTCGTCACGGGCACCTTCGTTCTCAGCGACACCATCGACGACACCCTGACCGGACTGCTCTCCCGAGCCGTTCAGGGCGAGGATGTCGAAGTCCGCGGCGTGGAGGCCACGGCGGGTGGATCGAGAGCCTCGCTCCCCCTGACCCTGGAGCCGGCCCTGGCCGCGGTCGACGGTGTCGCTCGCGTCGTCCCGAACGTCCAGGGCACAGCGATGATCGCCGGCAAGGAAGGCATCGCCGTCGGTGGTGGCAGCGGAGCTCCGCGTCTGGGATTCGCCTTCCGCGCCGACAGCCCGTCGTTCAGGCTGGTCGACGGCCGAGGACCGACCGGCCCGGCCGAGGTCGCCGTCGAGACGGCCACCCTGACCGTGTCGGGGCTGGCCGTGGGGGACGTCACCACCGCGGTCGTCGGCGACCAGACCCGCCAGGTCACCATCACCGGCGAGGTCGCCTTCGGATCCCTGTTCGGGGCCACCGCCGTGCTCGTCGACGAGGCCACCGCCAGGTCCGCCTTCGCTGCTGACGGCCTGGTTCCCTCCTTCTCGCTCACCGCGGACAGTGGGGTCAGCCAGGAGGTCCTTCGCGCTGCCGTGGCATCGGCTCTGCCCTCCACGGCCGAAGC
>CAVQCD010000010.1:0-105375 GCA_963710915.1 uncultured Actinomycetota bacterium
CTTGATAGACGTCCTCGTCGATAATGTGGACGGGAAGGCCGTTCCGGTAGGCGCAGGACGGCACTCCACATGCCACTCTCATCGAGGACCGATTCACAATTTCGTAGTTGGTGTGATCGAGTGACGTTCCGCACCAAGGACACTGGCGCAATTGCACAGGGTCACTGGTGTCCTCGGTATCACCCGCCTGATCGATGCCCCTCCTAGCCTTTGCGAGGAAACGTCGGGCGTCATCGACGCTGTTCGGAGTCGAGGCTTGCCCGACCCCATAGACCGATCGAAACCACCTTGGACTCAGGGAGCTCCCGCTGTCGAAGCATCTCCAGCGCACAGACGAGGCCAGCGGCTCGCTGGTACTGCTGCAGAGTCAGCAGCCGAAGGGTGTATCGCATGAGGACCGATACACCGCCCGCGCGTGGGCTACGGATACGTCGAAGCATGATGGCAACACCGATGATGCCGAGGTAAGCCTCGGTCTTGCCTCCCGGTGGGGAACCGAGGAGGTCGGCGATCTGCCGATCCCTGTGCTCGGGATCGGCCAAGCCACACAGATTGACCAGGATGAACGCCATCTGGAAGGGGCGCCACATCCCCGGGCTGGCGTCAATGGGCGGATCGCCCAATCCGCCGCTGCGGTGGTGCTCCTGTCGACGGCGTTGCTCCGACATCGCCTGGTTCATGAGCTGGAAGGCTTGTCGTACGGCCGCGTCGGTGCGGAGGAGATCGATTCCGGTACGCATGCGCTGCGCGGCTTCGCGAGCCTCGAGGACGTGTCGGTCAAGCGTAGCCATTTGCTCGCTGGTGAGCGTTGTAGAGGGCTCGCTCAGGCCGTCAATCCACGTCTCGTATCCAGCGACGAGGGCATCGAGAACGCTGAAGTCCTCAGCGAGGCCAAGGGCGTCCATCGACAGATCGACACCGTCACCACCACCTGGGTCGCTGAGGAGTAGCTCGTGCCGCGGAACGAAGGTTGTTGCCAGCGAGGTAACGGACCCGTCGTCGCCCGAGTGCCAATAGACCGCACAGCCGTGCCCGACCGCATAGGCCTTCACACCGCGGTAGAGGAGACGTTGGGTGAGAACGTCACTCTCGTCGGATCCGGCAACCACCAATGGTGGACGCTCCCGGAGGCGACCGGCGGCCGCGGTCACTACGATCTTCGGATCGAACCCCAGCATCGGTCGTCGCGATGACCGTGGGGAGCCTCAGCAGTGTTGACCAGGGACAGAGTCACTGAGGCGACCCCATCGCGAGACTCGCGGACGACCCATCTCAGACTCAGGCCTTCTGCGAGGGCGCGACCGTCGCAGCATTCGATCGAGCCGTCCAGATCGAGCTCCCAAGCAGGCATCTGTACCCGTCGCCATCGGCCGTCGTTGGCCGGCTCATAGCGTCGCGCGCTTACGGAGACGTTCACGGCTGCGTCGCCATCAGTCGCTATGGCGAAGGTCAATCCCATGGACCTGGGGTGTCGAACGTGCGACAGGGATACTCCGGGGTCGGCTGCGCCGTCGAGTGCGGAGGATCGGTCTTCCTTTTCATAGCCTTCTTCGGAGTACTGATCCACCGAGTCGGGCGCCTCATGCTGGGACTCGGCGGCAGCCGGGTAGAGGACTCCGACAATGAACCGTGAGAGCGGCGCCTCGGTGAGCTCGTCGTCAAGATTCCCTCCGAGCAGGTCCTCCTCCAGCCGCAGCAGAACGGTGTCCCGCGCTGAGTAGGCGCCCTCCAAGGGTTTCATCCGGCGTTTCCCTTCCAATCGAGACTCAATGGACCGACGACGCGTGCGCCCTGCCAGATACCGTGGTGGCCAGGCCCGTCAGGTCGTGCTTGACCCAGGGACCGTCTCCACCCCCTCAACGCGTCCGCCGTTTAGCTCGGGCATCAGAGACTTATCGAAGGCGAGACGGAAGATCAGCTTCCCGAAGTCTTCAGTTGTCTTGGCGACGGACACCCCGTTCACTGATGCTGTCCAGGACGGCACGCTCTGTCCATCGACGTCTGCATGATCCTCGTCGCGCGACCAGGCCACCGCCGCGCCCGTGTGGCGGCTTAGGTCATGGACCACTGGACCGAGAGCGCGCGCGTGGCCCGCCTCCAGTATCAGTCCGACCGTTCCTCCTCGAGGGCCGCGCGGACGTTTCAGCCAGAATGACTTACCTGCCGAGTCCTTGCACTTATACCAGCTTCGGACTCGCATTCCGCGCGCGCGCGTGAGACGTGAGCAACTCCGCGTCAAAGCGACGAATAGCCGACGGGAGGCGGCGTCCTCGTCGTTCTCGCCCTGAAACCAGTCGTCGGTGTGGATGAGAACGACATTGTCGAACTCGGCACCCTTAGCCCGATGCGTGGTAGTCGCGACCACCGGCGCCGACGCCAGGCGCCGCAGTCGCTGATCACCCCTTTGGGACGCCAGCGAGCCGGCGAGCCCCACGAGGTCGAGGTCGCTCTTTGCCCGAGTGATCGTCGTGAGGAGACGCCACTTCTCGTCCGGGTCGATTGTCCCGTGAGAAACGGCGAGATCAAGGAACGCGTCGCGGTCCAGGCGAGAGCTCGGTACGTTCGCCAAGAGGTCGGCGATCCATGAGGGCAGTGACGGGTCGGTTGCGTCAGAACCGAGCTCCAGCCGCAGTCCTCCCTTGGCCGCTGCATCGGCTATCAGGGAAGCCCGGACGTTGGTGTCGCACAGCAGTGCCGTTCTCCCTGACCAGGCGCCGATGTCGTCAAGGGCGTCTTGGTCGGGAAGCCAAGCGTCGGCAGGTCGGCGATCATGCCTTGAAGCCGGTCGAGCCGCTCCTCAGGCGCCGACACGGCAAGGGACGAACGAAATGAGGCGGCAATGGCCGCTTCGGGGCTGCGGAATCGATAGACACCCGCGAGCTCTCGCTCGATCGGGGCGAACTCCGAACGCACCTCGTCGAGAAACTCAGCGCTGTCGACGCGGTCTCGCCCATTGACCTGGAAGTCGTACAGACTCTGCAGCGGATCACCGAGCAGGGTAAACCCGCAGTCGGCGGCAAGCCCTCGCGAGGAGAGCTAGCACGAACCGGGCTCTGACCCCGACGACGTCCTGTACCTCGTCAACAATCAGATGCCTAAGATCACCGAGAATTGGGTCTTGGGTCGCCGATAGCAATTCGGCGGCGCGCCGAATGCTTGCCTCGTACCCGCGGAAATCGGGTTCGCTGCCCTCAAGCTCCGCTCGGATCCGGGCGGCGAGCGAATCAAGGGTAGACACGGCCACCCCGAGTCCTTGATCCAAAATGTGCCCAGTCCTGGCTCGGACGACGTCCACGGCGGCTCGCGAGAAGGAGACGACTAGGATCTCCTCCGGATAGACGCCGCTTTCCACCAGGCGTTCGGCCAAAGGCCGACGACGTGGGACTTCCCGCGCCCGGGCCGGCGAGCACGATCTGCCGTCCCTCGGGACTCACCGAGGCGACCACCGCCTGGGGAGGCGTCCAACCGACCACTCACAACTGACCCTTCACTTCCATAGGTGATCAAAGTGATGGAATGCGAGCCTCTCGCCGTAGTTGGTCAGGTTGTCGGCAACATTCACGATATGAACCGTTTCCTTGCCCCCATTGCGCGGCCCGCGAAGGCCGCGCCCAACCATCTGCTGGTATACGTTAGGGCTGAAAGTCGGGCGCGCGATGTAGACGGCGTCTACGCTGGGAACATCGAATCCCTCGGTGAATACATTGTAGTTCGTCAGCACTCGAACTCTTTTGGCCTTGAAATCCTCGACGTATCGGCGCCGCGCCGAGGGGTCAGTATCTCCGGAGACGGCGCGGGATTCGATTCCGTGGTAGGAGAGCAGCGCGAGAACGCGCGCGTTTTCGACTGAGGTCGCGAACAACAGCGCAGTCTCGCCTGAATCAAGCTCCATCAGTGAGCGGATGATGGCGTTGTTGCGCCTCTCGTCCCGCCCGAGTCGCTTCTCGACGCTTTCGGGCACGCGACCCGAGTCCGCCGCCTCCTGCAGTTCCCTGTCGGTAAGCGTCAGCTCTGCGCCTTCAAGCTGTTCGTGGCGGACCCTTGCCAAGACCCCTTCGGCCTGAAGGAATCCGTACACGTCGTCGTTCGGAAAGATCCCTTCGTCAAGGAGATTCCGGTGGTACCTGCCAGCGAGCGTCTCGGTCTCCTTGGTGTTGAAGCCCCGGAAGGGGGTCGCTGTCAGCCCCAGCAGTGGGGTGGTGATGTCGGCGACGCGTCCGGCACCACCGAGACCACTGAGGACTTGGGTGTACTGGGTACCGATGGACCGGTGCGCCTCATCGACGACGATGATCTCCGGGTGTCGCAGCCAACCGTAGCCCGCCTCCCAGCTGCCCCCGTCTCGCTTCATGATTGAGTCGAGTTTGCTGATTGACGCGACGACGACCTGCGCCCCGTCGCGTTCGTTCGCCTCATTGCTCGCCCACAGTCGGCTCAACATCAAGGGTGTTCCGGGAATACCTTTGGCACGCCATACCTGCGACCAAGTCTGAATCGCCTGTTCGCACAACTCATCGGTCTCGGCGACCCAGACGGTACGCGCATATCCTGCCGGCCCATCAATATGTGCTCGATGAGGGCTTGAACCGCTACGCGAGTCTTCCCTGCTCCGGTGGCGGAGTGCCACAAGCCCGCGTTGCCGGTCAGCATCTGGGTGCAGCAGGGCGCGAATCCGCTCGGCGATCGCCGCCTGATAGTCGTGCAGTTCACCGAGGACCGGGGGACCGTCGACCTCTGTCTCGGCCGCACGTTGCACACCGGAGAACCCCGCGAACTCGACTGGGAACCCGAGCCGGCGCACCCACTCTCTCGCCGGCCGACGACCGGACCACTGCCCGGGCGGGTCGAGTCCTGCTCTCTGGAGGTCGGCGACGTGGCGTTGGAGGACGCCATAGCCGTCGACCGCAAGGGCGAGCCGTGCGATGTCTCGGTCCTCTAAGTCGCGCCCGGCATCCTGAAGTGCATCCAATGCGGATGATGGGACGGCGGCGCGCAGCGAATTTGAGCCGATGGCCAGCAGGAGTTTGTCGAACAGGTCAGGAGTGCGCCTGATCTCCACCCGCACTCTGTCGAGGCGCTGCTCCTCCATCCGCCGCGGCGCCGTCTCAGGTTTGACGCTGAGGCGGAGCAGCCGACTGATCTCCTGTAACACGTCGCGATCTCGTGTGGCCGTCGTATAGAGGGTCTTGCCTTCCAGACGTGAGGTCAGGGCACGCGCCAGCTGTCCCGCCGGAGTCGAGGTGAGCAGCTCTAGACGACTACAGGGCTGGACGTCAAGGTCATGCCAATCCTGGTCAAGCGAGTTGCGCAATGGTGGGAAGCGATCGACGGCTCGCGTCGCTTCCCCAGACGGGTCGGCCTCCAACGTCTCGACCAA
Source organism: uncultured Actinomycetota bacterium (assembly GCA_963710915.1). GTDB lineage: Bacteria > Actinomycetota > Actinomycetes > Actinomycetales > Kineosporiaceae > JADJPO01. Next base: position 5,378 of record CAVQCD010000010.1, read on the forward strand.
CAGTGTCTCGCCATCTGCGAGACCCCACATCTCCCGAAGAACACGGCTGTCATTGACCCCGGCGAGCACAGCCGGGACATTCGCCGCAACGAGGGAGTCGAAGACGTCCGCACGTGAAGTCACCGCCACCTCGCATGGCGCGACGGTCGCATGCCCCGGTCCTCGCCGGACCTTGATGGCTGCGGGAGCGGGGTGTCCGCAGTAGGCGGCCCACGCGTACAGCAAGAATCTCCGCTCTGGATCCCACCCGCTTGCCTGGTCCACGAGAGCAGCCCAGTCCTCGGCCTTGAGGGCTTGAACGTCGTCCTTGAGTCCCAGCGCCCGCCCCTGGTCATCGCTCAACAGGGCCGTAGTGAATGGAAGAGGCTGTTCCACACCGTCAACCGTGACGTCCTCTGCACTGATCAGACACCTGGTCACCGGCTGCAGACCGACGGCTGTCGGCAGGTATCCGTGGGCCCTCAGGTGAAGCCAGACGGGGTCCTGGACGGTTACGCGACTTCCGCCGGTCCGACGACTGATCGACCAGTGCTCATCGCCTGACAGTTGGCGGAGTGCGCCCTCAAGGATGGCGGCGCGTCCAGCGGGCGAGAGCCGGCTCATGAAGTCCAGCGGCCACAGCACCCGGCCGGTGTCAATGTCGATTGACTCATCGGACAAGCGTGGTTGCCCGACGCGTCCGCGGAACTGCCCACGAGCGTCGTCCTCACGTGCTCGACGCCACGCCTCCGAGGGAGGGGAGGAGATCCGCCGAGGCTGAGCGACCAGACCCAAACGCTCAAGTAGTTCCAGGTCCTGACCGTGAAAGCGGTGATCAACGACAAAGTCCCCGTCCCGACTGCCGTCGCCGAGGATGATCGGGCCAGGGAGGAACACCTCTCCTGCGCCCTTCCATCGGCCCGAATAGGTCCGCACGCGAAGCCCCTGCAGCAGACCGTCTCCGAGGACCTCTCTGAAGATCGCTTCAGCCTCGGCCGTCGAGTTCTTCCGAGCACTGGGCCAAACTCGATCCCATCGGATCTCCACGCTGGACAATTCGCTTCTAAGTTCTCCAGCGTTGTCGAAGATCTCAATGCCGAGGCTGCGTAACGCTGACTCAACCGCCGGGTCGGCTGCCAAGACCGGATCGATGATCAGCCGCCCTGGTTGAGGATCGCTGCCGGGTAGGAACACCTGACCCCGGCGACATGCGTGGAGCGTGCCGTCATCAAGGAGTAGCACGCGAGCCGCCCCCAACTCCTCTCGCAGCGCCGGGAGGCGTTTCACGAGACTGGCCACCAGGCGAACCGCGGTTGAAGAACCCTCCACCGTGGCGTCCTTGACGAGGTGCTCCACCCACTCCTTGGGCGTCTTGGCCGATCGATCGTGCAATCCCAGGAGCCGCGCGACCTTGGATCGGCGCTCCGGGCTGCTCAATGTCTGATGGGTCCAGTTCTGCGGATCGGTACATGCGTTCGCCCACAACGCGAGCTCGTCGGCGTCTGCGACCTCTGGGTGCAGGTTCACCCTGCGCGGGTGACGCAATTCTCCCCGCATGTTCGGGATGCACTGCGACTCCGAAACAGCCTTCATCAGGGGCTGGTTGATCATGTCATCGGCATATCCGCGGGCCTCCCGACCGCGAGCGGGCAGGACATCGATTGCCGCCGCTGGCCGATCCGGTTGACACAGACGCGGCAACGCAGAGACCACCAAGGAAGGGAGGACCTGAGTGAGGATCTCGTCGTTGAAGGCGCCCGCAAGCAGTGACTCGCGGTCGTCGGCCAACTTCCAGGCTCCGTTGACGATGCCCGACAGAGTCGTCAGCTCGGTGGTGGGGAAGTAGGCCCAGAATGTCCCAACACCTCGGGGCGCACCTTGGAGAGGGGCTGCCCAGGAGATCTCTACTGACTCTCTGGCTGCCTGGTCGCGCCGTCCGGAGAGCCTCCTTGGACGGCGTGTGGACCGCCGACTGGACTACCCACGTCGATTTCCGTCCGGCGTCGTCCAGCTCAAGCAACCCGTCGTGCTGTCGGGCCAAGGTGATTCGTCGCGCGGTCCCAGTCCGGCGGTCCTCAACGTCGAGCCGCTCAACGTGTTGCGAGAACAGGAGGAACTCAGCGGGAAGGTCTGCATGCTGTGCGCGAGAGCCTCCCGATGGGCGCGCAATGGGAGAGCGACGACCGTGCTCGCCCAGGTCATCAATTCGTCCAACGCGCGGTCTTGCCTGCGCAGATCATCGGGGTCGACTGGACGTGCCAACCGTGTGACTGGGTAGTGAGGCTGCCCGGGCAGCTCACGCTCAAGCAGGGACGTGACCAGTCCTTGTCAAAGACCAGCGACCCGGACCTGCTCACAACGGACGGGCTGTCAGTCACCGCCAGCACTGACTTGAAGCCGAGCCCAAACCGACCGATTTGCTCGTCTCGTTTCGCGGACAAGTGAGCGGCCATCAGCGTCTCAACGCCGTGAACAGACAGCGGCTCACCGGTGTTCGCCACATACAGTGCGGCTTCGGTTAGGAGGACCTTGCAGCGCCCCCGACCGGACCGGCTCGCGTCGGCCGCGTTTCTGGAGCAGCTCGAAGACCTGACGCTTCGCATAGGCGCCTTCGAAGATGGAGCGCTCGGTGTTCGCGTCCTCCTCAAGCCTCGCCGGATCCCCCGGTACGTCGTGATCAGTCGAGAGTTCTGCTGCTCAACTTACGCGCGCCAGCTCCCCGCCCAGACCCTGCCATTCACGCACCAGACGCCCACCCTCGCCGTCGCCTTCGCTGCTCAGGTATCGGCACCGGCATCCCGTCACCTGAGCAAGCCGGGGACTTCTCATGCTGTCAGTCGAAAGCCCAACGTAGCGGCGCTCGGGGACGGCGGCAGAAGTTCAGCCAGATGCGCTGCGCGGTAGCGATCTGCGCGGCGTAGCGCTGCGCCTCCAACATCCTTGATCGCTCGGCTGGCCCAGGCAAGCAGCGAGCCTGACTATTCAGACTTCATGTGCCAGAAGGCGCCCTGACAGTGACAATGAGATGACGCAAGAGAAGCCCCCGGGGAGCGCTCCCCGGGGGCTTCTCTTATGACGGTCGGCCGACCATCTGAGTCAGACTGTGTGCCGGTTTACCATTTTCAGAGTATCGCTCGATCTTCCCGGGGTGTTGCGGAATTCCAAGACGCGCGTAGAGAATGAGTCCTGGCCGGTATCTGACCGGCTTTCCGACAATCTATCTTGGCGTCGGTGCCAACAATAACGCCCGGCTTCTTCACGGGCAGAATCTCGGTGTTGCCGAGTGATTTATGAAATTGTTTCGCAGAGTTCAGACGAATGACTCGATCAAGGTCCAAATCGCCTTGATCCACTCGCGGATTTCTTGCAGAGCACCTTCCGTGGCACTTGAAGGAATTGTCGCTGTCAGCAGCCAGTGAACGATGCCACTTGTCGCCCCTGTCACGAGTGCACGAGCGAGGAAAGACCTCGTTCGCTTCTCGGCTGAGACCCCATCGCAGTCTTCGATCGGTCCTTTCTTGGGATCCCTCGTTGTCCGGTGTTCCCTTCATGATCGCCTCCGGGCCGAGAGCTCATGGACCATCCATGAGTCGCGGCGCGCCAACACCCACGAAGGGCACGAGCTCGGGGACGCGGAGGTTTAACACACCCTTAGGGTACTCGGCGTTCACGCTCTCGACCAGGTCAACTTCGCCGCCGTGGGCGTGTGTCATATACGGGGTGCCGTATATGAAATCCCCTAAACTGCCTTGAGACGGATAATTGCGACAGTTGCCGTCGATGATGGATTGGCCTCTCGTATTGCTCCCACGTTCCGTCATGCCTTCGCCGCGGTCTTCCGTACGGCGAGGAGCTCGTAGCCACCACGGGCCTTGCTGGCCGCACGCGCGATCGTCTAGCCACACCACCCACGTGCGTCACTGGGTGGTGTGTCGAAGCCCCAGCGGCCTGTTCGCCGGCCTTGATCCCGCCCAGAGCGGTGCCCCGAGGATCCGCCTCGGTCGGGGTATCCACCCGGCGCTCCCGGCGACCCGCGCATCACCGTGACGTTCGGAGACTCCCTTGCGGATATACCTCCCCCGGGTATCTCACAATTTCCATGATCAGACCAGGAATAGACCAAGGATGGCCATACACGGCCGGTGATAGCTGTCGATGGCTGCACTCTGAGTAACCGCCACGAGAGCGGCGTGCAGACCGCTGTCATGCCACTTGAACTGGGAGTTTGCGGCGAAACCGCAGGTCAGCGGAGGGCGAGGGATTCGAACCCCCGGGGCAGGATTGGGTACCGCCCAACGGTTTTCAAGACCGCCACCATAGGCCTCTCGGTCAGCCCTCCTTGGTGCGCCTCCATTGTGCCGCCAGCCGCCCACACGCTGTCCACTCGCCCCGGACCAGGCACCTCACTCGTCGAGCTGTTGCCCCCCGAAGAACATCAGCGGGTCGCTGAGCAGCTCGATCTGGATCCCGTCCGGGTCCTTCAGGTACATCGACTCCTCGATCCCTCGGTCCGGCCCCACATAGGCCACCCCCGCCGCCTCCAGCCGACTCTGCGCCTGCTCCCAGGCGTCGCGCGGCATCGAGATCGCGATGTGCTGCACGGCCCCGATCGACTCCACGCCAGGTTGCAGCCCCAGCCCCGGGAAGTCGAAGAAGCCGAGCAGGGTGCGATTGCCCAGGTCGAAGAACAGGTGCGAGGACCCGGGGTAGTCACGGTTCTCGACCAGCTCGACCAGCGGGAAGCCGAGCACTCCCTGGTAGAAGTCGATCGTCCGCTGCACATCCGAGCAGATCAGCGCCGCGTGGTGGATCCCACGCCCCGGCGAGGGCGGCCGGTCGGCCGTCGGCTGCAGATAGCGCTCCCGCAGCTCCAGGCGCCTTGCCTCCAGCACCTTCAACTCGTCCTCACTCGGCACGGCAACCTCCACTCGACGTTGGTGAAGCCTCAACCATCGGCCACGAAGCGCTCCAGCGCGAGCGATGACACAGGCAGCTAGCCTGCCCCCGAACCTCCCATCGCCCAGCACCCCGTGAGAGACCCGTGACCGACCTCGACATCGTTCGGAGCCGCCTGGTCACCCAACGTCTCGCCGGCGAGCCCGCCGCCGACCCGGCCGAGGCTGTCCGCTGGCTCGGTGCGGTGCAGGCCCAGGAGTTCGCCGAGGCCAAGTGGTCCCTGGCCGAGCGCACCCACAACGCCACCGACGCCACCGTTGAGACCGCCTTCGCCGAGGGCGACATCATCCGCACCCACCTGCTCCGCCCCACCTGGCACTTCGTCGCCCGGGACGACGTCCGCTGGCTCCTGCGCCTGACCCGACCACGGGTGCACGCCCTCAACCGCTACTGGTACAGCAAGGTCGGCCTCACCGCTGAGGACTTCACCCGCGGCCACGCCGCGCTTGCCCGGGCGCTGGACGACGGCCGCCCCCGAACGCGCACCGAGGTCGCCGAGCACCTCGGCACAGCAGGCGTCGACGCCACCGGCATGCGGCTCGCCCTCCTGCTCATGCACGCTGAGCTCGAGGAGGTGATCTGTAGCGGCCCCCGGCGCGGCAAGCAGCACACCTACGCCCTCCTCGACCACCGAGTGCCCACCCATGCGCTCGACGGGCGCCCGCGTGAGGCCGCGGTGACCGAACTCGTGCTGCGCTACTTCCGCAGTCACGGCCCGGCCACCGTCAACGACTTCACCCACTGGTCGAGCCTGACCGTTGCCGACACCAGAACCGCCCTGGACCGCCTGGGCGACCAGCTCGAGGTGCAGACCCGCGACGGAACCCCCTGGTACGCATCACCACCGAGCAGCACCGAGCACCCAGCACCCGGCGCCCGAGAGGGCACCCGGACGGCCGGCGGCGCCTACCTGATCCCGATGTACGACGAGACGATCGTCGCCTACCAGGACCTGCGCGTCGTCCTGGCCCACCCGGCGCCGCGACCCGACCTGCTCGAGCGCGCCATCGTGATCGACGGCCGCACCCACGGCACCTGGAAGCGCCGGCTCACCACCCGCACGGTCACCGTCGAGGCCACCCTGTTCGCCGACCTCACCACGCCGCAGCGTGCGGCACTCGACGCCGCCGTCCACCGTTTCGGTGACTCACTCGGGCTCGAGGCCCACCTCACCCTGCACCGGTAAGGAGCCTCAGACGTGGTGCCGCCAGGAGTGCACCGGCTCGTACCCCAGTACCCGGCGCGCCTTGGCGATCGAGAGCAGCGTGTCGTGCTCGCCCAACTCTCCCCGCACCTCCACCCCGGGGAACACCTCGGCCATCAACGACGCGCTCGACCGTGACATCACGGTGTCGGCGTTCGCGATCACGAAGACCTCGCAGCCCGGCTGCAGGTACTCCAGCGCCCGTCGCACCGCCTGCGCGCCGTCCCGGGCGTCGATGTAGCCCCACAGATTCCACTTGCGCGCCAACGGATCCGCGTCATACCCGGGGAACGCCGCGTAGTCGGCGACATCCATCACGTTGGAGAACCGCAGCCCGATCATGGTGAGCTCGGGGTCCCACCGACAGAGGTGGTGGGCCATCTCCTCCTCGAGCACCTTGGTCAGCGAGTACGTCGACTGCGGCAGCGGCCGGTACTCCTCGTCCACCGGCGCGTACGGCGGCGGCACGTCGAACGGAAGCCCCAGCACCGTCTCGCTGGAGGCCCACACCACGTGCCCCACCCCCGCCGCCCGGGCCGCGTTGAACACGTTCCAGGTCGCCGTGGCGTTGTTGGAGAACGTCGCCGAGTTGGTCACCAGCCCCGGTGCCGGGATCGCCGCCAGGTGCACCACGGCGTCCACCGCGCCTCCACCCGGCGTGCCGCGCTCGTCGACGTGTCCGCCGATCACCTCGAGCACCTGCCCGTAGTCGGTCAGATCCACCACGAGCCACTCGGCCGCCGGGTCGGCCCCGCGCACCCGGTCGACCGCCAGCACGCTCCACCCGGCCGCAGCCAGATCGGCCACCACCGCCCGACCGAGCTTGCCGGCCGCGCCCGTCACCACTACACGTCCACCCATACCGCCGATCCTCACCCCGGTGGGCAAGCACTGTCGAATCGCTACGCCGAACGGGTCACCGGGCCCCCCAGCGCCCAAGGACAGCCCGGCTCGCGCCGACCTGTGAAAGGAGTCAATTGTCTGCCGTGAAGTCTGGGGGTACGACCACCGTGCAGCCACCGTGGGCGGCCACGCGACGTCCTCGGCCGGACGTTGCGCTGGCATGGTGCGCCTGGTTGGCCCCCGTGACCATCGCGGCGTTCGTCGCACTCACGGTCGATCACCCGGCCCACGCCTTCCTGCACGGGATCAGCCGTCACGACAGGCTCGCCTTCGATCTTGCGTCCCCGATCTTCTTCCTCCTGAACCTCGCCCGACTCGTGCTGCACGCAGTGACCACCCCCCGCCGCCGGGTCGCCCTGTCCCTGCTCGCCTTCGGCCTCGTCCTCTGGGGTTCTGTCTCCCTGCTCTCCGTGGCCTCCACCGGGGTTCCGCAGTCGACCTCCTTCCCCACCCCCGGCGACACCCTCTTCGTTGCCGGCGTGGTCAGCATCGCGGTCTTCCTGGTGATCGACCTTGGACGCACCTCAGCGATCCCCAGCGCGGCCTGGCTCGACGCCATGATCGCCTGCGGCGGTGTGGTCTCGGTCTCCTCGCTGGTGCTGTCCACCGCGCCCTCGGCGACATGTCTCCTGCGATGCCCCTCTTCCCCGTGTTCTACCTGGGCCTGATCAGCATCGTGGTCGCCCAGCTGCTGCGAGGCACCCGGCGACTGCGGCGCAGCGGGGCCCTGTTCATCGGCAGCTTCGCCGTCATGGCGCTGGCTGACACCGCCTGGCCAGGGTCGTCGCGGAGGGGCGCACCAGTTACGGTCTCGCCCTGGACTACGCCTGGGTGCTGGCCGTTCTGTTGCTCGTCACCGCCGCCTGCCGCCCCTGCCCGCCCTCGGAGCGGACCGCCACCGCACGGCTCGGCTCTGGCGGACTCACCCTGGTCACCCTCGTCGTCACCGTCCTGCTGCTCGCGTTCGTGCCCCCCGGCCCGACCCGCACCATCGCCCTCGCTCCAGCCCTGCTCTCACTCGGCGCGGCAGCCCTGCGCCTGCTGTTGGCACTGCGCGACGCCCGGGGCACCGCCGAGGCCTTCCGGCTCACCCTCACCGACGATCTGACAGCCCTGCCCAACCGGCGTTCCGTCGTCGCCACCCTCGACGCCGCACTCGCGAACGGCGAGGACGTCGCCCTGATGCTGATCGATCTGAACGGCTTCAAGGAGGTCAACGACACCCTCGGGCACGCCGCCGGTGACGCCGTGCTGCAGATCGTGGCGGCCCGGCTCCAGCAGAGCAGCTGCACCACCGCGATCGTCGCTCGGCTCGGCGGCGACGAGTTCGCCGTGATCCACCCCGTCGGCAGGCCCGAGGACCTCCTGGAACGGGCCCACGAGCTGCGCACCGTGATCCGCCGACCGGCCGTGGTGGACGGCATCGAGCTGTGCCTGGACTCCTCGATCGGCGTCTCCGTGTCGAGCGGCGACCTGGCCGACAGCGGCGACCTGCTCCGCCAGGCCGACGTCGCCATGTACCAGGCCAAGTCCGAGCACCTGGGTTGCGTGCTCTACGACCCCGAACGGGACACCTTCTCCCGCGAGCGCCTCCAGCTCGGTGAGGAGCTGCGCCACGGCATCGCCCGGGACCAGCTCGAGCTCTGGTACCAGCCACAGATCGCCCTGGCCACCGGCGAGGTGGCCGGTGTCGAGGCCCTGGTCCGCTGGCGCCACCCCGAGCGCGGCCTGGTGCCGCCCGGGGACTTCCTCGACGTCGCCCGGCGGGTCGGCCTGATGCCCGCCCTCACCGAGAGCACCATCCGCCTCGCCGTCGCCGATGCCGCCCGCTGGCACGCCTTCGGCATGCCGCTCACGGTGGCGATCAACGTGGCCCCCGCCGAGCTGCTCGCCGGACCGCTGATGGACCTGCTGCTCGAGCTCGTGCCGGCGTTCGGCCTCACCGGGGAAGCGATCATGGTCGAGGTCACCGAGGACTCCTTCCTCGCCGACCGCCGCCGCGCCCAGATCGTGATCGAGCAGCTGCACGCCGCCGGCATCGAGGTCTCGATCGACGACTACGGCTCCGGGTTCTCCTCCCTGGCCTACCTGCGCGACCTCCCCCTGCGCGAGCTCAAGATCGACCGGGCCTTCGTCTCCCAGGTCGACCAGGACCCGCGTGGCCGGGCCATCGTCTCCACCACGGCCGAGCTCGCCCATGCCCTGGGCCTGCGGATCGTCGCCGAAGGGGTGGAGACCCAGCAGGTGTACGACATCCTGCGCGAGATCGGGGTCGACGTCGCGCAGGGCTTCCACCTGGCCCGCCCGATGCCGGCCCGCGAGGTCGAGGCCTGGGTGGCCGGGCTCAGAGCCGAGCTGCCGAAACGTGTTCCAGCCGCACCGGATCGATCGTGAACACGTCCCACGCCTCGCCGACCGCGGTGCAGGAGTCGGCGTACACGAAGCCCGCTCGCTCGACCATCTGCACCGAGGCGACGTTGCGCGGGTCGATCTCCGCCACCACCTCGGTCACCCCCCAGGGTCGGTCGGCCAGCTCGTGGAGCGCGAAGTCCGAGGCGAGCCGGCAGGCGCGCACCCCTGTGCCCCGGCCACGCGCTTTCGGGTAGAGGCCGCAGCTGAGACTGGCCCGTCGCGGCGCCGACGCGCGCTCGTCCAGCTGCAGTTCGACCGTGCCGAGCAGGCCCGGCCGGCTGACCGCTCGGACCCCGAACACGAACACGGGGCCGCCCCTGCGCCAACGCTCCTCGCACCGGCACAGCCAGCTGACCGTGGCCGCCATGCTGCTGCAGCCCTGCCCGGGACCCAGCCAGCGCTGCCACGTATGGTCCGGCCCGCCGAAGTGCTCCTCGGCGTCCGCCACCGAGATCGGGCTCAGCTGCACGACCCGGTCGCTCAGGACCGGTCCCCCGAGGGTGTTCACGAGGTTCCTTCCCCGTCGCAGAGGCCATCGGGCCACCTACTGACCAAGGCTAGGTCGGCCCACCGACCGGGCACCCGGGACCCTGCGTGTGACGTCCGGTACCTCAGGCCACCCACAGGTGGGCCGACAGCGCGACGGCGAGCGCGGCCTCCAGGGGCACGGCGAGCGCCACCACCAGCGGCACCGGCCAGCGCCACCCGCGCCGGTCGACCAGCCGGACGGCGGCCTCGGCCAGGAGCAGGTAGACCGGGAACCAGGTGAGCGCATACCGGGGTGAGGACTGCACCGTCGTGGAGCAGATCAGCACCGCGACGTTCAGGGCCAGATACACCGTCTCCGGCCACCGGCGCAGCGCCACGAAGACCACCACCAGCGCCACCCCGGCCAGCACCACCACCAGATCAGCGACCCGGGCCACCAGCAGGTCCGGCGCGTCCGCGACGACGATCGCCTGCCAGCCGGCCTTGAACCCCTCCCAGGGCCACGCCGTGCGCCGGTCCCACCCCCGCACCTGCGCATCCGTCCACGCCGTCCACGACCCGGTCCGGGCGTGCAGGAACGTCACGTACGCCCCGACTGCGGCCAGAGGCGCCAGCAGCGCCACGACGTCCAGCCGCGGACGCCGCCACGCGCCGTCCGCCCGCAGCTGCACCAGGTAGAGCACCCCCAGCCCGGCGGCCAGGAACAGCCCGTTCACCCGTACCCCCGTCGCCAGGCCGGCCAGCGCCCCGGCCCACCACCACTGCCGGCGCGACGCCGCCAGCCAGGCCGCCAGGGCCAGCGCCAGGAACAGCGACTCGGTGAACACCGCGGTGAGGAACACCCCGTACGGCGACACGGCCAGCAGCAGAACCGCCACCGCCGCGATCCGCCGGTCCCCGGTGAGCTGGAGCGCCAGACGCCAGAGCAGGACGGCGGCGGCGAGCGCGGCCAGGTGCGCCACCAGCAGCCCAGCCACGGCCAGGTCCCCTCCGGTCAGTGGTGCCGCGGCGCGGATCGCCAGCGGGTAGCCGGGGAAGAACGCCTGGTCGCAGCAGTCCAGCCCCGGTGGCAGGTAGCCCTTCTCGGCGATCCGCAGGTAGTGGAAGGAGTCGGCCCAGGTGAACCGGCCGGCCAGCCAGGCCACCGGCGACTGCCGCCGCTGGGTGAGGTCGAACCCGATCAGGTAGGCCGTGAGCGCCACGAAGCCGACCAGAGCCACCCGGCTCGCCAGCCACGCGGCGACGACGTCCCTGGCTCGCAGCTGCACCGCGGCAGGCTATCGGGCGGCCCGCTCAGTCGTCGTGGGGGTCGTCGTTGGCGGCCTGGCTGCCCGGCGGGGTCCACCGCACCTGCTCCTCCAGCACGTAGCGCCAGGGCTGACCCTCCGGCGGTCGGGGCTGGTCGACCCGCACGTAGACGTACTCGCGACCGCCGACCTCGATCCGCAGCGCGCCCAACGGCGCCCAGTGCGGCTCGTCGACCTCCACCACCCTGCCGTTCGCCGGGCCCCCGTCCAGGTAGGCCAGCACATAACTGCCCATACCGCTCATGGTCACCTGGTTCGACCGGATGTGCAGCAGGGAACACCCTGCGCTGCGGCGAACGGCGACCCGGTCAGGGCCAACCGGCCAACCGGTCAGATCCAGCCGGTCAGATCCAGATGGCGGGGTCGATCGCGTCCTCGCCGGGCGCGGGCAGCTGCACCGGCGGCTCGGGCAGCGCCTGGCCGCCCGGCATCCGGGCCTTGCCCGGAATGCCCACCACCACTGCGCCGGCCGGCACGTCGCGCACCACCACGGCGTTCGCCCCGATCTGGGCACCCTTGCCGACCACCACCGGGCCGAGCACCCGGGCCCCGGCCCCGATCACCACGCCGTCCTCGACCGTGGGGTGCCGCTTGACCTTGGCCAGGCTGCGCCCACCGAGCGTGACGTCGTGATAGATCATCACGTCGTCCCCGATCTCGGCCGTCTCCCCGATCACCACCCCGTTGCCGTGGTCGATGAAGAACCGCCGACCGATGGTGGCCCCGGGGTGGATCTCGATGCCGGTCCGGCCGCGGATCCACTGCGAGATCAGCCGCGCCGCCAACCGGTGGCCGCCCAGCCACAGCCGGTGGTTGAGGCGGTGCACCCAGATGCTGTGCAGCCCCGGGTAGCCCAGGATCACCTCGGCCCGGCTGCGCACGGCAGGATCGCGGGCGATGGCTGCGTCGACGTCCTCGCGCAGGCGTGCCCGCCAGCCGAGCCGCTCGCTCACCGCTACCCCCGCGCCGTCCTGCCGTGCCCGGAACATCGCGGCGTCAGTCCATCAGGTCGGAGTAGAGGATGGTCGACAGGTAGCGCTCGCCGAAGCTCGGGATGATGACCACGATCAGCTTCCCGGCCATCTCGGGTCGCTTGGCCACCTGGGCCGCACCCCACAGCGCCGCGCCGGAGGAGATGCCGACCAGCAGGCCCTCCTCCGTCGCCGCGCGACGGGCATAGCTCACGGCCTCGTCGGTGGGCGCGTCGAGCACCTCGTCGTAAACGCCGCGGTCGAGGATCTCGGGCACGAAGTTGGCGCCGATGCCCTGGATCGGGTGCCCGGACGGCGCGCCGCCGTTGAGGATCGGTGAGGCTGCCGGCTCGACCGCGATCACCTTGATCTCGCTGTTGCGCTTCTTCAGCTCCTGGCCGACGCCGGTGATCGTGCCACCGGTGCCGATACCGGCCACCAGGGCGCCGACGGTGCCGTCGGTGTCGGCCCAGATCTCCTCGAACGTCGTGCGGCGGTGCACCTCGGGGTTGGCCTCGTTGGCGAACTGGCGCACCAGCACGGCACCGGCGTCCCGCCCGATCTCCTCGGCCTTGGCCACCGCACCCTTCATACCCTCGGCGGCCGGGGTGAGCACGAGCTCGGCGCCGTAGGCGCGCAGCAGCGCCCGGCGCTCCTTGCTCATCGACTCGGGCATGGTCAGGATGACCTTGTACCCGCGGGCGGCTCCGACCATGGCCAGGGCGATCCCGGTGTTGCCCGAGGTGGCCTCGACGATGGTGCCGCCCTGCTTGAGCTCCCCGGAGGCCTCGGCAGCCTCGATCATGGAGACGCCGATCCGGTCCTTGACGCTGTTCGCCGGGTTGTAGAACTCCAGCTTCGCCACCACGGTGGCGCCCGCGCCGTCCATGATCCGGTTCAGTCGCACCAGCGGGGTGCGGCCGACCAGTTGGGTCACGTCGTCGTAGATCTGCATGGGGTGCAGCTCACCGCCTCGTCAGTCGGGTCGTCTCCGGGCGCCCGCACACAGAGCACGGGCCATCGCAGGCGGCAACCTATCGCGACCCGGGATTTGTTCCGCCCGCGCCCGAACCGCGGTCAGACCGGCGCCGAGCAGCTGTCCGGGTCGACGCTCAGGCCGTGCGAGTCGGGGTCGTCGATCTCGCCCTTGAGCAGGCCGAGGGGGTTCGCCCAGCTCGCCGTCCCGCCGGTCGGGTCGAGGTGGGCGAACATGCGCACCGAGCCGTCACGGGCGCTGGTGGCGTAGAGCACCCCACCTCCGGCCGATCGGATGTCGTAGAACCGGAACCCCGTGCCCACGGTCCTCCGGGTCCAGGTCACCGGGCCGGACGCCGGGTCGGTGTGCCGGTACCAGAGCAGCTTGCCGGCGACCTGCCGGTACAGCGAGCCGTCGCCGACCGGGACCAGGATCTCCTCGTCCGTCCAGCCGGTGCCCACCTTGTCGCCCCGGGGCGAGCCCCAGGTGCGGGCGCCGGTGGCCCACCCGGTGTGCTCGTACTCGTAGAGGTCCCCGTTCGGGCGCACCACGTAGAACCGCCCACCCTCGCCCAACCCGATGTTGATCATCGACTTGCCCGGGGTGAAGCCGCTGCCGACCACCGTGCCGCCCCCGGCGCCCCAGCTCGACGTCCCCGAGTCGTACTTGAACCACTTCAGCAGCCCGGTCCAGGTGATGCCGTAGACCACCCCGCCACCGCCACTGCCCACCCAGGCGAAGTCGTCGCTGGTCCAGCCACGGCCGATGGCCGCACCATGGGTCAGGGTGCTCGTCCCGGTCAGCGGCTGGGCGTCGGCCGTGCGGTACAGCCGCCCACCCAGGTCGGCCAGGTACCCCTCGACCGTGGTGCACACCGGCCCGGCGACGGCCGGGGCGATCGCCGGCCGGTTCGCCGCCCGCGCGGGCGCCGGTGCGGCAGCGAGCGCGCCGGGGGCAACGCCGAGGGTCAGACCCAGCGCGGCGGACGACGCCAGCAGGGCCCGCAGACCGCGCCGGGGCATGCGGGAGAAGCATTGGAACACAGGGGATCTCCGATCTGTGGTGCACGGGTGCAGGGACGGGGCGCGGCTCAGGTGAGGCTGCAGGCCAGGGGGTCGACCGAGATGCCGAAGGAGTCGGGGCGCGCGGTCATCTTGACCACGCCGGTGGCCGCTGCCCAGCCGTTGCTGCCACCGACCGGGTCGCCGTGGCGATAGACGACGACTGTGCCGCTGCCGCCCTGGGTCGCGTAGAGCACGCCGCCGCCGGCCGGGAGCACGTCATAGAACTTCCAGCCCGAGCCGATGGTCCGGCGTGCGCTCCACCTGACGGCGCCCGCTGCGGGGTCGGTGTGCCGGTACCAGTACAGGGCCGACTGGTACTGGCGATAGATGGTGCCGTCTCCGTTCGGGATGATGATCTCGTTGCCGGTCCAGCCGCTGCCGATCGTCCAGCCGGTCGGGTTGGCCCAGGTCGCGGCGCCGGTCAGCCGGCCGGTGTGCTTGTACATGACCAGCTTGCCGTCGGTCTTCACCATGTAGAACCGGCCATCGCCACCCAGCGCGATGTTGATCATCTTGGTCCGCGGGGTGAACCCTCGGCCCACCACCCTGCCGCTGCCGGACACCCACCCGGAGGAGGCGGTGCTGTACCGGTACCACCTCAGGTCCCCCGCCCAGGTCAGCCCGTAGACCACCCCGTCGCCACCGGCAGCCACCCAGGCGAAGGCGGTGCCGGTCCAGCCGCTGCCCACCTGACCCAGCTCGCTCATCGTGTTCGCGGCCCCGATCGGGGCGCTGTCGCTCAGCCGGTAGAGGGCACCGCTGTTGACCCGGGTGAATCCCTCGGCGGCGCGGCAGGTCACCGCGGCGAGCGCCTGGGCGGTCACGGCGTAGGTGCGCGGCGCCGTCCGGGAGGTGGAACCGCCCACCGGCGACGGAGGGGTGGCCGTGGCCTCGGCGGCCGCCGGAACCGACACGGCCAGACCGACGGTCAGTACTGCGGCGGCGAGCCCACGCAGGCGGCGGTGTGCAGTCCGGTGAGACATGGTGTTCCCCTCGCTCACGTACAAAATCAACATTCAGTGATCGCTTGATCGCTGAGCGTACACACTCGTGAGAGCGGGAGAGGTGTAACGCGCCGTCCGCGCCGCGGGCGCCCCGGCGCCGTCCAGCCAGGTGAGGATCTGGGTCGCCGTCCACTCCGACGCTTCGAGCTGGGGCAGGTGGCCCACGTCTCGGGCCATGGCGAACTGCCAGTGCGGGTGCTCCGCGGCCAGTTCCACCGAGGCCCGGATGGGCACCAGGCGGTCGCGCTCGCCGTGCAGCAGCAGCACCGGCACCTGGATCCGCGCCAGCAGCCGGCCCAGCCGACGCCGGCGGCGCAGCACCGGCAGCATCGAGCGGGCGGCCACCACGAAGTCCCGGGGTACGTCGGGGAAATCGGCCCGGGCCCGACCCAGCGCCCGGTGGGCGGCGGCCACCGGCTCGGGGATCCGGCGGGCGTCGACACTGCACAGTTCGAGGCTGTCCATGGCCATCTGCTCGGGCGAGCGCACCCGGCGCCGTCCGGCGACCGCCGCAGCCCCCAACCCGGGGGTGAAGTAGGCGGCGAACAGGGCGCTGACCAGCGGGTCCGGCCGGTGGCGCGGCAGCGGGAACAGCGCCGGGTCGATCAGCACCGCCCCGGCCACCAGCTCAGGGTGGTCGACCGCCTCGAGCACGGTGATCAGGGCGCCCATCGAGTTGCCCACCCAGATCGCCGGGCCTCCGGCCACCTCGGCGACGAACCGCCGCAGCAGGGCGCCGTTCGCAGAGATGGAGGTGGACCGGCCGTGCGCCCGGGTCAGGCCGAACCCGGGCAGGTCCGGCGCGAGCACGCGGCAGGTCGGGGCAAGCAGCGGCCCCAGGGCCAGCCAGTTGGCGTGCGAACCGCCCAGACCATGGACGGCGACCAGCGTCGGGCCCTGCGCCGGGCCACCGAAGTCGAGGTAGTGCACCGGCCCGTCCAGATCGACCCAGCTCATACCGGCAGGTTCCGTCGGTGCGTCGATGATGTCAATCCGTACCTGTGACCAGGCCAGACCGTCGCCGTGCGTGCTCGCCGCGGGACCAGGAGCGACGAGGCGGGCGGGCGGAGGCCGCGGGAGTTGGGGTCTGCGCCGCGACCCGGCAGAATCCCAGCGCAGCGACATGACCCGGAGGGAGGTGCCATGGCCGACACCCGGGCACGCCTGCCCATCGCGGCGGACGCCGAACCCCCGGTGCGCCCCGCGCCGGTCGCCACCCAGGTCACCGAGAACCCCTGGCGGATCCTGCTGCGGATGCAGGACCGCCACCGGTACCTGCGCATCCTCGAACCCGACCCCGGGCCCACCTCCGCCTCGGACCGGACCGGCAACCCCGACGAGGGCCGCGACGCGCCGTCCGCCCTCGACCTGGACGCGCCGATGGCACGGGCGGAGCACCATCTGCTGCGTTCCCCGGCCGCGATGACCCGCACCGCCACCAACTTCCCCGACCCTGCGCAGGTGCTCGACTACCTCGCCCACTCGGCGGACGCGACGATGCGGGGCGGCACGACGTCCGGCGTGATCTACCCGCTGGCCACCTGCGCCCTGGCCGAGCACTACGTGTTCCGCCGGGTCGGCGGCGCCTCGACCGGTGCGGTCGCCGCCGCCGCGGCCGCCGCGGCGGAGCTCGGCCGCACCACGCCGCCGCCGGTGCCGGACGGCCCCGGCTCGCCGCACCTGCCCTCGGTCGAGCCGGGCTTCGCAGGGCTGGCCCAGATGCTCGGCTGGCTGGCCGGCCAGGACCTCGCCGGCGCGGCAGCGTCGGACCAGGCCGACGGCGCCGCCATGCCGGACTGGCCTGAGCAGCATCGCCTGGCCCGCCTGTTCCAGCCGGCCCGCTCCACCCGCGACGCCTACCGGGCCCTGGTGGCCGTGTTGCGGATGCCCACCCGTTCGGGCTTCCGCGGGCACGCCGTGCCGTTGCTCGCCAGCCTGTTCGCCGCGCTCGGACGGGCCTCGCGGGCCGTGACCGCTGCCGTCTGGCTCGGCGCGCTGCTGGCCTGGATCGGATTCACCGTCACGTTCGTGCGGACGCCGGGGCTGGACCTCGCCGTCGCGGTGCTGGCCTCCATCGCCCTGTTGGCCACCTTCGCCCTGGCGGCGTTCGCTGCGACCGCGATCACCTACCTGCTGGCCCTGCGCACCTTCCTCAGCGAACGCGCCGACCCGGAGTACTACGGCCTGGTGCCCGGAATCGCCCTGCCGGACATGGGTTCTCGCTCCCGCGGCCTCTCCGCCCGGCTGGACCGACTGGTCGGGGTGCCGGTCGCGGGCGACGTCCCGGCGCTGGTCACCTGGCTGGCCGACCGGATCGACGACCTGGCCGGCATCCCGGCCGGCGCCGATGCGACGGCCGGGTCCGACCTGGGGACCGGGCGACCCGCGTTGACGTTCGGCGAGCTGTGGCTCGGCCGGCTCGGCACGCCGTCCGCCACCGAACTGGACACGCTGCGCCGCGCGGCCGACGACCCTCAGCTGCGCGTGATCGACCTGGCGATCGTCACCACCAACGCCTCGCAGAGCCGCCCCTACACGCTGCCGTTCCTCACCGCTGAGCGCGCCGAGCGGGAGGGGGCGAGCCGATTCCTGTTCTGCCGCACGTGTTTGACGGCCGTGCTGCCGGTGCGGGTGGTCACTCAGATGATCCTCTCCTCCCCGGCGCAGGCGCGGGAGTCGACCTGCCCGCGCCACGACGGCGAGGTGCTGCAGGAGGTGCCCGACCCCTGGGACTTCCCGGTCGCGGCCGCGGCCCGGATGAGCCTGTCGCTGCCCGGCCTGATGCGCGCGGTGCCGCTGTACACCCTGGACGTCGAGTCGCCGGGCCCGCTGCAGGACGCCTACGGGCGGGTGCTGGCGCCGCCCCCGCCGCTGCCGCGCGTGTTCGTGCCGCGGGTGCAGTGGTTCTCCGACGGGGGGCTGACCAGCAACTTCCCGATCCACTTCTTCGACACCCTGCTGCCGCGGTGGCCGACGTTCGGGCTCACCCTCGACCAGGTGCAGACCGCACCCGCCACCTCGGCCGGCCACCGCCTGGCCGAGTGGCTCACCGTGCCCGAGCAGGACGCCGCGCCGCGGGCCCGCTCGTGGCGACGGGTGTCGGGGGTGGGCAGCTTCGCCGGCGCCCTGCTCTCGACCGGCCTGGGCTGGCGCGATGCGATGCAGTCCGACCTGCCCGGCTTCCGGGGCCGGATCGCCGTGGTGCGCCAGGGGGCGGGCGAGGGTGGGGCCAACCTGTTCATGACCCAGCCGGCCGTCCTCGCACTGGGCCTGCGCGGCTACCACGCGGGACTGGCTCTGCGGGAACGGTTCACCGGCGGCGACGGCGAGGTGGCCGGGCAGACCCAGACCGATCGCTACCGCTGGATCCGGCTGCGGATGGCCCTGCGGGAGTACCGCGAGCTGAGCCTGGACATCAGCGCCCGGCTGCCGCTGTACAGCGATCTGGCCGCCTCCTACCGGGTGCCCGGCGCGCTGAGTTCATGGTTCACCCCGCCGCTGGCCCCCGGCACCACCGACCCCGCCTGGCCGGACGCCGCCGCCGCCGTGACCCACCTGCGCGCCCTGTCCGCCGGCGGCGTGCTGGACTGGGACACCGACTACGGCGCTCCCCCCGTCGATCCGGACCTGCGCATCTCCCCCGTCGAGTAGCCCCGGCCGAGGTGGTGGTGAGTTGACCACCTGAGACGGTGGTGAACTCACCACCATTGCGAAGGACTACGTGGCGAGGGCGCGGGCCACGGCGGTCTGGGTGGCGGCGGCCCACGTGGCGTCGGGGGCGACGATGTCGATCAGGGCAGCTGCCGGCAGACCTGCGTTCAGGGCCAGCACCAACTGGCCCGCCGCCTCGGCGGCACCGGGGCCGATCAGCATCGCCCCGAGCAGGCCGCGCGACGGGTGGGAGCCGAAGCCGGGCAGGCCGAGCAGGCCCCGCCCGCCGGCCGGACCGACGACGACCGTCACCGAGGTCCCCGGGGCCGGTCCGTCGCCCCGCCCCGCAGAGGCCCCCTCGGGCAGCGTCTCGGCATCGCCGAGGACGACGACCTCGGGATCGGTGCGGGTCACCCGGGCCGACACCGGGGCGCTCCAACGCAGCCCCGGTCGCCGTCCGACCACGTTCGCTGCGACCATCCGGGCCATCGGGCCCGGCGCCGCGCCGTACACCTGTACTCCGGTGACCTCTCCACAGGCCAGCACCGTCGGCACCACGGTCCGCATCCGGTCGTCGATGCCCACCGCACCGTTCGCCCCGACCGGGATCCCCGCCGTGGCCAGGTCCAGACCCGAACTGCGCGGGCGCCGTCCGGAGGCGAGCACGAACGCCTCGGCCGCCACGTCACCGCCACGATCGGTACCGATCCAGGCCCCGCCGTCCAGCGTGGGGGCGACCTTGACCACCTCCGCACCACAGATCATCCGGACGCCGTCCGCGGCCAGGGCACGGATCACCGGCTCCGCGGCGGCCTCGGGCAGGCGTGGCAGCAGCCGGGCCTGTGCCTCGATCACGGTCACCGTCACGCCGAGCCGGGCCAGCCCCTGCGCGATCTCGCACCCGTGGGAGCCGCCGCCCAGCACCACCGCGGACCCCGGCAGCTCGGCCAGGTCCAGCAGGGTGTCCGCGGTGTGCACGGTGGTCTCGGTCATCCCCGGCACATCGGGCAGCACTGGGCGAGACCCGGTGGCCAGGACGATGCGTTGCGGGGTCAGCACGTGCGTCTCGGCCTGGGGCCCCAGGGTGTCGAAGGCCACCCGACCCTTGGGCAGCACGGTGATCCTGCCCTCGGCCAGCACCGCCCCGCTCGCCCGCAGCGCCCCCGCGCCGCACGTCTGATCGAGGCGCTCGCGCACCGTGCGCAGTTCCTCCTGCGCCTGGGCCCAGTCCAGCTCCCGCTCGGCCCACGACCGCAGCAACCCGCCCACCCAGTGCAACGGCACCGGCAGCGACGTGCGCGCCACGGCGTCCGGATCGGCGCTCTGGGCGAGCAGCACCACCCGGCCGGGTCGCGGGGAATCGAGCCGATTCGCCACCTCGCGGGCCACCGCCACCGCGTCAGGCCCCGGGTGCGGCCCGGCGCCGATCACCACCACCTCGGCGTCGGCGAGCAGCTCGGCGGTGACCGCCGGCGCCGGGCGGGAGGCAGGGGGAACCGCCGAACGCTGCACGGGCAGCCCGGTACGCGTGCCCGGTGCCGTCGGCTGGGTCATACCCAGGAACATCGGCCGACGGGGCCCCGCGCTTGACGCCGTCGGCGCAGGCTCAGAACAGCTGGTCGCTCTCCAGGTCGAGCAGGAAGCGCTTGCGTTCCAGCCCGCCGCCGTACCCGGTGAGCGAGCCGTCGGCCCCGATCACCCGGTGACAGGGCACCACGATCGACAGCGGGTTCGCCCCGTTGGCCAGCCCGACCGCCCGCGAGGCGCCCGGACCGAGATCGAGCCGGCGCGCGATGTCGCCGTAGGACACCGTCTGGCCGTACGGCACGGTGCGCAGCGCCGTCCACACCCGGTGCTGGAAGGCGGTGCCGTGCGGGGCGAGCGGGAGGTCGAAGGCGTACCGGGTGCCGGCGAAGTACTCACCCAGCTGGGACGCCGCGAGCTCGAGCAGCGGGTCGTCCTCGGCCTGGCGCCCGGCCCGGGAGACGTCGGCGCGGCTGTCGGCCCCTCCCCGGTGGTCGCGGAAGTAGATCCCGGACAGGGCTGAGGAGTCACCGGTGAGGAGCAGCTCCCCGACCGGGCTGTCGATGATGCACCAGACGCCGCTCACCCGGTATCTCTATCACCCGGACGGCGCGACCCGGCACGGGGTTTGGGAGTCTTGGGGCGTGGCCACCTCCCGCTTCACCGAACACCTCACCACCGAGTACCACCTCGACGAGCTGATCGAACGGGCCCGGCGGCGCGGACGCCGTTCGTTGCGGGCCCGGCGCAAGCGGCTGGGCGCCAAGTCCTGGCACATCGGGCAGGCGGCGATCGCCGCCGGGCTGGCCTGGTTCATCGCCCGGCACCTGGTGGGGCACGCCTCACCGGTGTTCGCGCCGATCGTGGCCGTGGTCTGCCTGGGCATGAGCTACGGGCAGCGGCTGCGGCGGGTGGCCGAGGTGACGGTCGGGGTGGCGATCGGCGTACTGGTGGCCGATGTGTTCGTCGCCGTGGCCGGGTACGGCGCCTGGCAGATCAGCCTGGTGGTCGCGGTGTCGATGTCGATCGCCCTGCTGATGGACGCCGGCGACCTGCTGGTCATGCAGTCCGCGGTGCAGAGCATCTTCGTGGCCGCCCTCGCCCCCGCACCCGGGCAGACCTTCACCCGCTGGCTGGACGCCGTGATCGGCGGGGCGGTGGCCCTGCTCGCCGCCGCCGTGGTGCCCTCGGCCCCGCTGCGCCGCCCGCGGGCACAGGCCGCCGTCGTGGCGCAGACCACGGCCGAGCTGTTGCGCGGCACGGCCGCCGCGGCCCGGACCGAGGACGTGCAGCTCGCCGCCACGGTGCTGGGCCAGGCCCGGTCGACCGACTACCTGGTGCGCGAGCTGGAGGCCGCGGCCGAGGAGGGGATGGACGTGATCGCGTCCTCCCCGTTCCGCCGCCACCGGACCCCGGACGTGCGGCGGGTGGCCGATCTGATCGAGCCGCTGGACCGGGCCCTGCGCGGCACCCGGGTGCTGGCCCGCCGGATCGTGGTGGCGACCTCCGACAAGGAGCGGGTGCCGGCGTCCTACGTGCAGGTGCTCGAGGACCTGGCCTCCGCGCTCGACGTGACCTCCCATGTGCTCTCCGACAACGGGGCCACCGAGATCGCTCGGCCCCCGCTGCTCGCCCTCGCCGCGACCACCGGAGCCCTGGAACGCACCGGTCAGCTCTCCACCGAGGTGGTGCTGGCGCAGGTCCGTTCCATCATCGTGGACCTGTTGCAGGTGAGCGGGCTTAACGTGGACGAAGCGGTCGCGGTGCTGCCGGCGGTCCAGACGCCCCGCTACGACCACGAGCACCACCACGACGGGCACCACGGGCACGATGCGGGGGGATGAATGCAACGGGCAGCGGAGATCCGGGCCGCGGGTGCGCTGGCGGCCGAGGCGATGAGTGCGGGCGTCGCCGTGGTCGGCGACATGCATCAGGCGATCATCGGCGGGACGACGCGCCGCCTGCCCCGCCCCCTCCGCTCCCCTGCCCGGCTGCACGCCGCCGCCGTGGCCGCGACCTACACCGCCGTGGACCGGATCGCCGGGCTCGCCCTGCGGGCGGGTGCCCACCTCGCCGCGGGCCGCGCCGGCGCGGTGCCCTCCCAGACGCCCCTGGGTCGCGCCGTCCAGCCGGTCGTGAACGGCATGTGGGGCGACATCGTGACGGCGCGCCGCCCGGCCCTGGCCGCGCCCATGGCGGTGCACGCCGGCGGGCGCACCGTGGCACCGGACGTCGAGGGACTGGCCGCCGCCTTCCCGGGCGCCGCCCGGCGGGTCGCGGTGTTCGTGCACGGCCTCGTCGAGAGCGAGCGCTCCTGGTGGACCGCCGCGCAGCCCTCCGGGCCGCCGACCTCGTTCGGCCACCGGCTGGCCGAGGAGCTCGCTCTCACCCCGGTCTACCTGCGCTACACCTCCGGGCTGGCCCTGGAGGAGAACGCCCGGGCCCTGGCCCGGCTGCTGGACGAGCTGCACACGGCCTGGCCGGTGCCAGTGCACCGGATCGACCTGGTCGGGCACTCGATGGGTGGCCTGATCTCCCATCGGGCCTGCCATCTCGGAGCGCAGGAGGGCCGACCCTGGGTCGACGCCGTCCGCACGGTGATCGCCCTCGGCGCACCGCACCTGGGCGCCCCACTGGCCAAGAGCGTGCCGCCCGCGGAGTGGCTGCTCACCCGTCGTCCGGTGAGCGCCCCTCTGGCCCGAGTACTCGCCGGGCGCAGCGCCGGGATCCGGGACCTGCACCGCGGAGCGCTCCCGGACCCCCTGCTGCCCAGACACATCTCGTATCGCGTGGTGGCGGCCACCCTGACCCGCGACCCGCATCACCCCCTCGGGTGGCTGATCGGCGACGGAATGGTCCGTCCGGCAAGCGCGCTGGTCGCCGGGCGCGGGCACCGTCTGGGCAGAGTGGGTCACCAGGGCCTGTTGACCCGCCCGGAGGTCTACGAGCGGGTCCGCGCCTGGTTGGCGGCGGGCTGACCCCCTGCCAGATGCCCCTGCCAGTTGCCCCGGCCAGATGCCTCCTGTCGATGGCCTCGGCGGGGTCGTCGAGCGCGTACTCTGCGCATCGCGGACCTCGCCACGACCAGGAGCGTTGCCATGAAGGTGATCGCGTCGTACAGCATCAAGGGCGGCGTGGGCAAGACCACCGCCGCGGTGAACCTCGCCTATCTCGCGGCGGAGCAGGGCCGACGCACCCTGCTGTGGGACCTCGACCCGCAGGGCGCGGCCACCTACATGTTCCGGGTGATCCCGCGGGTCAAGGGCGGCAGCAGCCGCCTGGTGCGCGGCAAGCGCCCGCTGGAGATGGCGGTGAAGAGCACCAGCTATCCCTGGCTGGATCTGCTGCCCGCCGACTTCAGCTACCGCGCGATGGACCTCGACCTGGCCGGGGCCCAGTCCAAGGCGAAGCGCGCCGGACGCACCCTGTCGACGCTGCTGGACGAGCTGGCCGAGGACTACGACGTCGCGTTCCTGGACACCCCACCCGGGGCCTCCCTGGTCAGCGAGAACGTGCTGCACGCCGCCGACGTGGTGCTGGTGCCGCTGATCCCCACCGTGCTGGCCATGCGCACCTACGACCAGCTGCTGGAGTTCCTGGCCTCACTGGGCAAGACCCGCACCCAGGTGCACACCTTCTTCTCGATGGTGGACCGGCGCAAGCGCCTGCACCGCGACATCATCGACGCTCCCGCCCCGGTCCGCCGGAAGGTGGCATCAGGGGCGGGATCCCTTGGCACGGTGTCGATCCCGGCACTCTCGGCGGTGGAGCAGATGTCCGTGCACCGAGCGCCGCTGCCCGTGTACGCGCCGCGCAGCGTGGCGACCGCGGCCTACCGAGCGCTGTGGGCCGAGCTGTCGGACCGGATCGCCACCCAGCCTCCGAAGCGGTGAGGGTCGCCCGGCGGGTTCCGGGTGAGCCAGTCCTGGGTGCCGGTCGCGACCGCCGCGTGCACGGCTCGGGCGACCCGGGCTCCCCAGGTGGAGCGCGGGCCCGCATAAGGCTCCGCAGGCGCGGTGGGATCCGGTGCGGGACAGGCGATGCAGATCGCATCCGAGGACGTGCCGGTACCCGGGACCCCCGCCTCGTACAGGGCCTGGGTCTTGGCCTCGGTCGCCGTCAGCACCGCGTTCACCAGTGCCGCGTCCCCGAGCGGGACCGGCACCAGGACCAGAATGTTGATCGTCCCCGGTGAATTGTGCTGCGCCACAACGGTCTCGGGCGCTGCGGCCTGAACCGGGTAGCCGAGCCCGACCGTGGTCACGGCCCGGACCCCGGCGTCGGACGCCGCGGTGAACCGGGTGACGTCGGCGGCGGTGAGCATTGCCACGCCGTCCCCGGTCAGCTCGAACGACGCGGCGATCGCGCGGGCGTGGGCGACCGGGTCCGGGTGGGAGTAGTTCTTGGACACCTGCGCGTTCAGCCACCACGCACTCGGGCCCAGCCCGCCACCCACGACGGCGCTCGACAGCGCCCGCCAGCCCGGCGGGAACCGGTGCACCAGAACGGGACGGCGCGTGCCGTCGTCCGCCCAGGTGGTGAGCATCAGCCGGCCGGCCGCACCGGGTGCACCCGCACCCCGGTGGCGCCCACCTCGACCTCGGCACTGACCCCGTAGTGCTCGGCCAGGGCCTGCGCCGTCAGCACCTCGGCCGGCGCGCCCGCGGCCACCGCGCGGCCCCGGGTGAGCAGCACCAGCCGATCGGCGTACTGCCCGGCGAGCACCAGGTCGTGCAGGGTGCTGAGCACGGTCAGGCCCTCCTCCCGCCGCAGCCGATCGACCAGCTCGAGCAACTGCTGGGCGTGGCCCAGGTCCAGCGCCGCGGTCGGTTCGTCCAGCAGCAGCAGCCGGGGCTCCTGGGCCAGGACCCGAGCCAGGACGGCGCGCTGCCGCTCTCCGCCGGAGAGGGTGCGCATGCTGCGATCGGCCAGGGCGGTCAGATCGAGCCGTTGCAGGGCTCGTTCGACGGCCTCCCGGTCGGCCCCGCGCGGAGAGGCCAGCAGGGCTCGGTAGGGCGTGCGGCCGAGCATCACGTAGTCACGCACGACCATCCCCTCGGGGATCAACGGCACCTGCGGGGCGTAGCCGATCTGCTGGGCGCGGGCACGCGCGGGCAGCGCCGCGGCGTCCGCCCCGGCCACCCGCACCGTGCCGCGGTACCCGACCAGGCCGGCCACCGCGCGCAGCAGGGTCGACTTGCCGGCTCCGTTCGGGCCGACCACAGCGGTCCAGCCGCCGGTCTCCACACTCAGGCTCACGTCGTCCAGCACCTGGGCCCGGCCCAGGGACACGTGCAGCCCGCTCACCTCCAGCAGGGTCACGACGACCCGCCGCCCCCCAGGCGCAGCAGGGCGGCGAAGAACGGCGCCCCGACGAAGGCGGTGACCACGCCGATCGGCAGTTCGCCCGGCGCGACCAGGGTGCGGGCGACCAGGTCGGCGAGCACCAGGAACGCGCCGCCCGCCAGCAGCGACACCGGCAGCACCGTGCGGTAGGAGCCGCCGGCCAGGCGGCGCACCACGTGCGGGATGACCAGGCCGACGAACCCGATGAGTCCGCTCACCGCCACGGCCGACGCCGTGCCCAGCGAAGCGGCGAGCAGCACCACGAACCGCACCCGGCGAGGGTGCACGCCCAGGGTGGAGGCCTCGTCGTCGCCGACCGACAGCACGTCGAGCGCACGCCCGGCGAACAGCAGCACGGCGGTGGAGGCGCCCATGTAGGGCAGTACCAGCCACACCTCGTCCCAGTGCCCGGTGCCCAGTTGGCCCAGGATCCAGGAGTAGACCTGGCGCAGGCTCTCGGAGTTCGCCTGCTGCACCACGGTCTGGATGGCGGTCAGGAACGCCGTCACGGCGACCCCGGCGAGCAACAGGGTCGCACTGCCGCCGCCCTGCCGCGCGGCGACGCTGCCGAGGGTGTAGGAGAGTCCGACCCCGACCAGAGCGCCCACGAAGGCGGCCATCGGTAACGCGGCGACGGGACCGATCCCCTTGGGGGAGTAGGCGATCACCACGGTGGCCCCCAACCCGGCGCCGGCCGCGGCGCCCAGCAGGTAGGGGTCGGCCAGCGGGTTGCGGAACACGCCCTGGTAGGAGGCACCGGCGATCGCCAGCATGCCGCCGACCAGCGCGGCCAGCACCACCCGGGGCAGGCGGAGGTCGAACAGGATCCCGGCGTCCATGGCCGACAACGGGTTGCCCACGTGCAGGCCTGCCCGATGCAGGATCGAGGAGAGGATGCCGGTGGGCGACAGGCCCACCGCGCCGATGCTCACCCCGGCCAGGACGGCGACGCCCAGCAGCACGCCGGTCGCTGCGAGAGCGATCGCGCGCCGCTGCTGGGCGACGTCCATCCGTGGTGTCCTTTCCGCGCAGTCGGTTACTTCAATGTGGCCAGCTCGGCCGCGACCGCCTCGGCGAAATCGGCCACGCGCGGCCCCCACCGGGAGGCGATGTCGTCGTCCGCGGCAAGGACCACCCCATTCTTCACCGCCGGGATCGCAGCGAAACCGGGACGCTTGGCCAGCGCCGCGGCGTCCTGCTGGCAGCACTTGGTGTCGGCCAGCACGATCAGGTCCGGGGCAGCGGTGACCACGTACTCGGCCGAGAGCTGCGGGTACCCGCCGGCGGCTGCCGCGCCCTTGGCGGCGTCCGCGATGTTGGTCAGCCCGAAGAGGGTGTAGACGCTGCCCAGGAAGGTCTCGCTGGTGACGCTGTAGAACGTCGGATCCAGCTCGTGATAGACCTTCTTGCCCTTCGCCGCCGCCGGCACCGAGGCGACCGCCTTGGCGACCCGGTCCTTGGTGGTGGTGACCACCTTCTCGGCGTCGTCCTCGTGGCCGGTCGCCTTGCCGAGAGTGATCATCTGGGCGTAGGCCTCGTCGAGGGTCTTCGCGGCGGGCAGCACCAGGGTCGGGATCTTCAGCTTGTCCAACGAGGCGACCAGCCCGTTGGCGTCGTTGGTGATCACGACGAGGTCGGGGGCGTAGCCGGCCACCGCCTCCGCGTTCGGCTGGAACGCCGAGAGCTTGGTCTTCGGGGCCTCGGGCGGGTAGGTCGAGTTGTCGTCGACGGCCTCCACCTGGGTGCCGGCGCCGATCGCGAACAGGATCTCGGTGGTGGTCGGTCCCATCGAGACGATCTTCTCGGGGGCCTTGGGGAGGGTGACGTCGCCGTTGGCGCCGGTCACCGTGACCGGGAATGCGTCCGGCAACGTGGCGCTCGGCGATCCTGCGGCCGAGCCGATCGCGGACGGCGTGGCCGTCGAGGTTGACGAGCCCCCGCAGGCCGCCAGGGCGACCATCAGGGGGGCGATCAGGGCGAGGCCGAGTCGGCGGGTGGGCCGACGCGTGCTCGAGGACATGGAATCTCCGCACTGCCAGGGGGCGGGTTCGCACGCGGGTTCCTCGCCCGACGCACGACCCTCACCTCGGGGTCGAGGACGTCGACACAGGGCAGGCGACCTGGCTCACCACGCTCAGCCCGGGGACCGGGCGTGGCTCACAGTTGCGGGACAGCGCCGGAATCCCACCGGCTTCGCTGCAGTCTGTGCCGCCGGTCGCCCGAAGGCAGCCAGCGTCTTGAAGAGTATCAGCGCGCCGGTCTCGCCCCCCGTGATCGCCGTCATATCGCACTCCCCCCACCGCGCGGCACCCTCAAGGGCAGGAGGGGCTCGGGGTCTACAGGGCGTGGGTGAGCTCTCCGTGGGAGACCAGCCACTCCCAGGCGCGGGCGTCCACCTCGGCGCCGGGGGCGTTCAGCGCCGCGGACCCGAGCGGCAGCCGGCTCAACGCCGTCCGGGTCTCGGCGTCGAACACCCCGGTGACCGGCACCGGCTGCCCGTTGTTGCGCAGCCGGTGCTGCAGACTGGCGATCGCCCAGCCCGGGCTGGTGGAGGTCAGCGGCAGCACCCCGGCTGCAGCCTCCCCAGCGGGGCGGACGACGAACGGCAGCAGGTTGCGCCGACCCACCGGCTTGAGTCGCACCGTGCTGCCGGTGGAGGGAGCCGAGATCACCATGCCACCGCCGGCGTAGAGGGACACGTGGTAGATCGACTCGGGCTTGGCGGCGTCACGCGCCCAGAACACCAGGTCACCGGGGCGGGCCTGCTCGATCGGCAGGGGCGGCAGGGCCGCGAACTGCTGGGCCGCCGTCCGCGGCAGCTTCACTCCGGCATAGGAGTAGGCCCGCATCACCAGGCCCGAGCAGTCGAAGCCGCTCTCCGGGGCAGCGCCGCCGTAGCGATAGGGCCGGCCGAGCATGGCCAGCGCGTAGCCGATCGCTGTGGCGGCGGGACTGGCCCGGCGCGCGGCGTCCGCGGCGAGGGCCTCGGTCGGGGCCGAGAACGGGCCTCGGGCGTCGGCAGCGGACGCCGAACCCACCGTGGAGCGGTTGCCGAAGGAGTCGGCCGCAGCCGGGACGACGCCCAGCGGGAGGACCACCGCGGTGCTCAGCGTCGCGCTCAACCCGGTCAGTGCGCAGAGTCTGAGCAGAGCTGCTGCCCTGCCCGTGCGTCGTCCGGTCAGGGGGTGTGCGTCGCCCATGCTGGTGGCTCTCGTTGCCCACCAGCCCTCGCTTGAGCCTCGGCCCCAGCCCTCACCCGGTCGGCCCCGGGGCACACCGGACATACCCCGCCGACCTGGAGCCGGCAGGCGAGTGGCGGCTCAGCCCGCCAGGAACGACAGCCGCACCGTCCGGACGGGGTTGTCGAGGTTGGGGTCGACCAGCACCACGCTCTGCCAGATGCCCAGGGCCGGGATCCCGGCGTCCACCGGCAGGGTCAGGGACGGCGCGACGAAGGCCGGCATCACGTGGTCACCGCCGTGCCCTCGCGAGCCGTGCCGGTGCCGGTAGACATCGTCACGGGGCAGCAGCCGGGCCAGCGCGTCGGCGAGGTCGCTCTCGGTGCCGGACCCGGTCTCGATCAGGGCCACTCCGGCGGTGGCGTGCGGCACGAACACGTGCACGAGACCGTCACCCCGGCCGCGGCAGAATGCGGTCACATCCCCGGTCAGGTCGGTGACCAGGTCACGCCCGGTCCGGATCGCCACCTCGAGGTGCTCCACGCCCCCAGGCTATGACCCCAGCGCCTGCTAGCGGGGGGTGCGGCGCATGGCGTGCTGGACGAGGGCGACCAGGGCCTGCTTGGTCGCCGCCCGGGTGCGGGCATCCGTGTACATCATCGGCACGTCGGGGCTGATCGACAGGGCGTCGCGGACGTCGTCGAGGGTGTGCTTGGCGACGCCGTTGAAGCAGTTGACCGCCACCACGAACGGGATTCCCCGCGACTCGACGTAGTCCACCGCCGGGAAGCACTGGTCGAGCCGGTCGGTGTCGACCAGCACCACCGCAGCCGATGGCGCCCGCGCATCAGGTCGTCCCACATGAACAGGAACCGGTCCTGCCCGGGGGTGCCGAACAGGTACAGCCACAGGTTGCCCGGCAGCGCGATCCGGCCGAAGTCCATCGCCACCGTGGTGGTGGTCTTGGTGGCACCGGCGTCACCGGCGTCGTCGACCCCGAGCGAGTGCTCGGTCATCGCCGCCTCGGTGGTCAGCGGGTCGATGTCGGAGATCGAACCGATGAACGTGGTCTTGCCGACGGCGAAGCCACCGGCGATGACGATCTTCACCACTGTCGGCGCGGCCGGCATCAGCGATGCGGAGTGCCGAGGCGCCGGGATCGGCGAGCCGGGAGGCACGACCACCGGGGCTCCCCCGGGGGGCACCCCGTACAGCTCGCTGCCGGAGCTCGTGAGGTCAGAGTGCGCAGATGCCATCGAGGACACTCTCCAAAACGCTGAACGGGGTGACCGATGACGGAGCCTCGGTCGCGGCGGACAGACCGTGCACGTACAGCAGCCCGGCCGCTTCCAGGTCACCGACCAGCACGCGGACGACGCCGAGCGGCAACCGCATGTGCGCGGACAGCTCGGCGATGGACAGGTACCCGTCGGTGGCGAGGGCGAGGATGTCCCGCTCCTCGGTGGTGCGCCCGCCGCTGGTCGGAGCCACCGACTCGACCAGGGTCTCCATCGGCAGGTCGCCGCACGCGGACCGGGTGCGTCCCCCGGTCACCGTGTAGGGGCGCACCTCAGAGGTGTGGTGCTCGGCGCCCGAAGGCCCGCCCAGAGGCTCGCGCGGTGTGAACGTCATCCCTCGATCACCCCACCACGGTCCGGATCGGACCGGCGATCGGCAGCTGGGACCGCAACTGGGAGACCAGTTGTGGCGTCAGCGTGGCCTCGGCCCGGGTGACCAGCATCGCCATCTCGTAGCCGATCAGCCCGATCTCGCAGTCGCCGTCGGCCACGACGGCGAGCACCGAGCCGTCCGAGACGCTCATCAGCACCAGGAACAGCGTGTCCATCTCGACCACGGCCTGGCGCACCTCGCCGGCCCGCAGCTGCCGCGAGGCGCCACGGGTGAGGCTGGACAGCCCGGCCACGATGGCCGCCATCTGGTCGCCGCTGGTCCGGTCGAGCTCGGTGGACATCGCCATCAGCAGCCCGTCGGCGGACACCGCGAGCGCATGTCGCGCCCCGGGCACGTTGCGGACGAAGTTGTTGAGCAGCCAGGCGAAATCGGCGCCCTCGTCGTTCATCGGATTCACCGGTACTCCTCCGGGGTCGGGGCGGGGATCGGACTGGGCTGCGGACTGGGCTGCAGATCGGACGGCTGGCGGGCGCTCGGGATGCCACCCTGGCCGCGGCCGCGGCTGGCACCGGCCAGGAAGCCGGACATGGTGGCCCGGACGACGTCGGCGTCACGCGGCGAGCGGGCCGGGGCCGGATCCGCCGGCGGAGGTGGCACCACGGCGGCCGGGGTGGCCGCCGGAGTGCGCCGGGTGAGGGTGGCCGGCGAGCCGCCGCCCACCTCGGGCCGGTAGGAGGCGAGCATGCTCAGCTCCGACAGCGCCGTGGAGGTCAGGTCCGAGCGGGACGCCACCTCCTGCGCCGCCGAGGCGGCACCGGCCTCGTCCTGGCGGGCCCAGCCCCACTTGGTGCCGTCGTCCTGCGGGCTCGGAGCCAGCCAGGCACCGTCGGGGACGGCGGCAGGCGCGGGTTCCGTGACCGCCGTCTGGGCGGCGACGTCGTAGGGGTTCGGAGGCTGTGACGCCGCCGGCAGCAGCGGTTCCGGCGGCGCGGGGACGGCGCCCCGCTCGCCTCGGCCGCCCTTGCCGCGGCGGCCCAGCTTGCCGAGGGAGAACCCTCCCCGCCCGTGATGCTGCGGCAGCACGTCCATCATCGGAGCGAGCAGGGGCGCCATGCTCGGGGCCGGTCCGGAGACAGGGGCCGGCGCAGGCGGTGGCGAGGGCGGCAGATACGCCTCGGGCGGAGGCGCGTAGGCCGAGGCCTGAGCCGGGTAGGCCGAGGCCTGAGCCGGGTGGGTCTCCGCCGACGCCGGGTAGGCCTCGGCGGGCGCCGGGTAGGCCGACGGCGGCGACACCTGCGTCTGGGCCACGGGTTCTGCGGACGGTCCGGCCAGCTGCTCGTGCAGCAGCCCCAGGCCCATCGCGTCGGGCGCCGGAACCGTCTGCCAACCCGGCAGGGCAGGCGGCTCAGTCGGGCCCTGAAGGGGGACGTAGGCACCAGGTGCGGCCTCTGGCGTCGACACCTTGCGACGCCGGGGCAGCGGCGCCGGACCGGCCGGCGCGGCAGCAGCAGCACCCACCTCAGCGGCCGGGGCGGCGGGGGCGGCCGAGACAGCGGGGGCGGCGTCTGCGCCCGACCACGAGGACGACGTGGTCCAGTTCGACGCCGACAGCAGGTCCTCGAAGGCCGGGGCGATCGGCTCGGCCGGAGCCGGCTGCACCTCCGCGACCTCCGCGACCTCCGGCGCGAACGGCCCGGGGATGGGCGGCGGGATCGGCAGAGCGGGGGGTGCCTGCGGCACCATCGGAGGTGCCTGCGCGGCGGGCGGAGGCGAGGCCGGCGCTGCCGCCTCGGCGGCCGACATGTCGATCCGGCGCACCTGACCGGTCGAGCTGGGCGAGGAACCCTCGACGAAGACCACGGTGGGCAGCTCGACGGTGGCGACGGTGCCGCCGTCCGGGCCGTTCGCCAGGGACACCCGGGCCCCGAGCCGCGCCGCCAGGCGGGCGACCACGTAGAGGCCGAGGCGCTGGGCGCCCGAGGTGTGCACCGGCACCAGCGTGGAGACCTCGGCATCACCGACCCGGCGGTTGGCGTCGGCCAGCTCCTCCTCGGTCATACCCAGGCCGCGGTCGATCACGCGGATCTGCACCCCGGTGCTCGATCCCGCGGTCTGCACGATGACCGTGGCGGCCGGGTCGGAGAACGTGGTCGCGTTCTCGATCAGTTCGGCGACCAGGTGCGCCGCCGGCAGGCTCAGGTGGGCCACGACCAGCGGGTTCACCGCGCTCGACAGCTGCACCCGCTCGTAGTGCTCCACCTCGCTGATCGCGGTGCGCACCACGTCGGACAGGGTCATCGGGGCCCGCGCACGCCGTCCGGAGTCGATCCCGGCCAGCACCAGCAGGCTCTCGGCGTTCCGGCGCATCCGGGTGGCCAGGTGGTCGAGCCGGAACAGGTTCTCCAGCGCGTCCGGATCCTCCTCGATCCGCTCCAGCCGGTCGATGAACGACAGCTGGCGGGCGAGCAGCACCTGGTTGCGCCGGGCCACGTTGACGAAGGTCTCGGCCAGGGCCCCACGCAGCTCGGCCTGTTCGTGGGCGATCTCGATCACGGTGTCCTGCACGTCGCGGAACGCCGCGGCCACAGCGCCGACCTCGTCGTTCGCGCCGACCTCGACGGCGGGCAGCTCGGCCGACTCGGCGCCGCGCACGGTGATCGCCTCGACGGCGCCCGGCAGTTCCTCGCGGGTGCGCGTGGTGGCCTCGGCGAGCCGGCGCAGCGGGGCGGTGATCTGCCGCGACTGCATCAGGGCGAGCAGGATCATCAGACCGACCAGGGCCACCGCGGCACCGGAGACCAGCGCTGCGCGCTGCTGGGTGGTCTCCGCCGAGGACTCGGCCTGGACGGCGGCGTCCTCGGCCACTCCCTGGGCCAGCCGGCGCAGGGCGTCGGCCTGGGCATGAGCAGCCGCGGTCCAGGCGGCCGCGGTCAGCGTGATCGGGGCGGTGCCCCCGCGCTGCAGCTGCGTGGCGAGTCCGGCGAAGGCCTGCGTGGCGGAGGTGACCTGCTGCTGGATGGCCGGGTCGACCACGCTGCCACCGGTCTTGAACTGGGCGATGGCCCGGCTGTGGTCGGTCAGGGAGACCGCGAGGGTGCTCTGCTGGGTGGTGGTGGCCCGGGCGGCGGCCACCATGTCCAGCCCGACCAGGTGCATCTGGTCCGAGGCCTCGATCGCCCGGCCGAGCACGGTGGTGGCGGCGAACCGGCGGGCCAGCACGCGGTCGTCGAGCACATCGCCGACCGCTCCCGGAAGCTCGACGTCGACGGCGATGATCGAGGAGTAGCCGGCTCGGACCGCGGCCAGGTCCTCACCCTGGTCCAGTGCCCGGCGCTGGTCGACCACCCGGCGGTTGGCCCGGTCGACGTTCTCGATCAGAGCGGAGGCGGACGGCAGGCCCGAGGTGATCTCCGTCTGCTCCAGCGCCGTGCGCAGGGCGACGATCTCGCGGTCGCTGACCGCACGGGCCGCACGCAGGGCGGTGGACGGTGCCCTGCCGGCAGCGGTGGAGAGCAACCGCTCGTTCTGCAGGGCCGCAACGACCTTGGTGACCTCGTTCTGTGCGCCCGCGAAGGCGCCGACCTGTCGCCCGAGCCGCGCATCACGCAGCGCCTCGAAGGTGACCGCGCCGGCCGCGAGCGCCAGCACGAGCACGGGCAGCGCGAGGACGGCGAGCACCTTCCATCGAATGCCGAGCTGACGACGCATCGAGGCCCTTTCGCTTCATCTGCCGCTGCGCTGACGGGGCCTGCCGACATGGCCGTCCCTGACGCGTTCTGTGTGTCGGCCACTGCGGCGACCGGGTGCACCCTGCCCGGGTGATCTCACCTGTTCGCCGCATCCTGGGCAGCCTGCTGTCACCGGAACGGCGGAGGCGGAGCAATCGGGCCGGACGGGTCGCCGCCGCCACGCCGGGCAGGAGAGACTGCGCCGGTGAGCACCCACGCGGCGCAGGGCTGCGGTCTGATCGTCGTGGCCGGCGGCCGCTCACGTCGCTGGGGCGGGGTGGACAAGACCGCTCAGCTGCTGGCCGACCGTCCGGTGCTGCTGCACACACTGTCGGCCGGGATCGACGGCCTGCTCGAGGGCGATGCCGCCGCGGACGGGCTGAGCGTGCCTGCCGTTGTCGTCGCCCGCCCCGACCACCCGGCCCGGCCGGCCGCTCAGGCCCTGTGCCCCGGCCTGGGCTGGACGGTGGAGCACCCTGCCGGCGGTGGACCCGCAGCCGGCTTGGCCGCCGGACTCCGGCTGATCATGCAATCCGAGGACGGCGCGCCGCCGGCCCAGGTGGTCGTGCTGGCCGCCGACATGCCGTTCGCCCGGACGGCGATCCCGCGGCTGCTCGCCGCACTCGCCGAGGCCGACGACACGGCCGGCGACACGGCCGATGCCGCGGTGGGCAAGGATCCGGACGGCGTCCGCCAGCCCCTGCTGGCCCTCTACCGGACGGCGCCGCTGACGACGGCCCTGGCGCTGCTGCCGGCGGCCGGGGCGTCGATGCGGTCGGTGCTGGAGCACCTGAGGGTGACCGAGGTGGCGATCACGGTGCGCGAGGCCTTCGACCTGGACACCCCCGAGCACCTGCGCCTCGCCGCGGCGGCGATGTCGAGCCCGGAAACCGCTCAGAAGCAGTGGGGGTAGACGAACATGACCCAGTCCGAGGCCTGATCGATACTCACCCGGGTGGTCGTGGTGTACACGGAGCCCGGGCCGGGCTTGGCCGGGTCGAGCGACAGTGCCTCCAGGGCCATCGTGCTCAGTCTGTAGTCCACCTGGTAGTCGCCCAGCAGGTCCACGAACACCGTGGTCGGCACCGTGCCCAGGGGGCAGGTCAGGGTCTCCGTGGCGCTCTCGACGTTGCCGATGCCCGCGTTGCCGATCATCGTGCCCGAGTTCACGTCCGCGCAGATCGCGAACGCCTTCAGGTCCCAGACCCCGGACCACGGTGGCGGCGCGTTGAGGTCGCCCTCGGCCACCTGACCCGTGTAGTTGAGCACGTCGGCGTAGGCGTGGACCTCCACGCCTTCCATGGTGCCGGTCGGCCATACCCGGTTGACGAACACCTTGCCGTTGGCCCGGTTCAGCTGGAACCCGGTGCCGAGGATGTGCTTTCCCGGTGAGCAGTACGCCCAGACCATCTTGAGCGGCAGGTTGGTGCCGCTCTCCAGGGACGTCGCGCTGACCCGCTCGAGGCCGGTCACGTAGGGCACGGTCAGGGTGCGGGCGCAGAGCGCCTGGGCCGTGACGGTGAAGGTGTCGACGGAGCCGTCCCAGTTGAGGGGGTCGCGGACGCCGGCGGTCACCACGACCGCGCTGAGGTCGGCGGTCGGGACGATGTCGGTGACGCTCACCTGACCGTCCCCGCCGGATGCGTCCCCGTAGCCGGTGTCGGTGATCTTGCCACCGGTGCCGATCACCTGGGTCCCCTTGGGGCAGGTGGCGGTCACCGACTTGCTCGATCCGTTGGAGGCGCTGGTGGCCACGACCAGTTGGGTGTCGGGCGTCACGACGGCTGCCGCATACGGCGCTGACGGGGTGAGGGCCGCCGCGGGGGTGAGAGTCGCGGCGGGGGTGAGCGCCACCAGCAGGGCGGCGGCCCGCAGAGCGCGGATGCGCATGGTGACCTCCTCGCGGCGGGCCGGACCGTCCGGTCGCACCGAGACGACGCTAGGTGGGGGTCGTTCTCACAGCGTCAGCATGGGATCAGCACAGCCGGCCGCCCCGGCGTCCCTACACTCGATGCCCGGAGCGACGGAGGGTGACCGAGGTGGCAGCAGTGTCAGGCCCGGACGGCTCGTGAAGGTCATGATCCTCGGCGGTACCGGCAGCCTCGGCTACGCGACCGCGATGCATCTCCTGGCCTGCGGCGACGAGGTGCACGTCACCGCCCGGCACCCGGTCACGATCTCGCCGGGATTCGACAGCGGAGTGACCCAGCGCGCCGTCGACCTGTTCGCCGCTCCGGACCAGCAGTTGGTGGCGCTGATGCGCGGCCTCGACGCGGTGGTCTACGCCCTCGGGCCCGACGACCGGGAACGCGTTGCGGCCCCTGCGGAGGCCCACTTCACCGCGCTGCTGGTGGACCAGACCCGCAGGATCGTGCGTGCAGCGCGGCGGGCCGGCGTCCGCCGGGTGGTGGTCCTCGGCTCCTACTTCACCACCATGCACCGCGAGCACCCGGAGTGGGACCTGGCCGGGCGGCACGTCTACATCGGGGCCCGGATCGCCCAGGCGCGGGCCGCGATCGAGGCCGGCGAGGAGACCATCGGTGCGGGCACACCGCCGACCGCGGTGATGGTCCTCGAGCTGCCCTATGTCTTCGGGGTCACCCCGGGGCGGGTGCCGTTCTGGAAGACGGCCCTGTTCGACCGGTTGCTGGCCATGCCGGTGGTCACCTACCCCCGCGGCGGCACGATCGCGGCCACCGTCGATCAGGTGGCCCAGGCCGTGCGCGGGGCCCTGCTGCGCGGCGAGCACGGACGGCGCTACCCGATCGGCGACGCCACCCTGCGCTGGACCGAACTGATTCCCCGGGTCCTCATCGCTGTCGGCCGTCGGCCGATCGTGGTCACCGTCCCCGCGGCGCTGACCGGGCCCGCGATGCGCGCGGAGCGCCGCGCCCAGGAGCGGGCCGGGACGGAATCGGGCCTGGACCCGATCCGGTTGGTGCCGGACATCGTCGCCCGGATGTTCACCTACGACCCCGAGCCGAGCCGGATGGCGCTCGGCTTCGACCGCGGCGGGGTGCCGGAGGCGCTGCACGCGACCGTGCGCGCCTGCTACCCCGCTCGTACCGATCGCGCGGAGCACCCGGCGGGTAGATTCGGGTCATGAAGGCCGTCGTGATCGATTCGCCCGGTGGACCCGACCAACTGGTACTGCGCGAGGTGGCCGACCCGGTCGCCGGTGAGGGACAGGTGGTGCTGCAGGTCGCCGCGAGCGCGGTCAACCGCGCCGACATCATGCAGCGGATGGGGCACTACCCGCCCCCGCAGGGCGCCTCCCAGCTGCCCGGCCTGGAGTGCAGTGGCACCGTGATCGCGCTCGGCCCGGGGGTGGAGGGCTGGAGCGTGGGCGACCAGGCGTGTGCGCTGCTCACCGGTGGCGGCTACGCCGAGCAGGTCGCCGTGCCCACCGGGCAGCTGCTGCCGATCCCGCCGGGCGTCGACCTGGTGGACGCCGCGGCGCTGCCCGAGGTGACCTGCACGGTATGGAGCAACGTGTTCATGCTGGCCCGGCTGCGCCCTGCGGAAGTGCTTCTGGTGCACGGGGGTTCGAGCGGGATCGGCACCATGGCGATCCAGCTGGCCCGCCAGATCGGCGCCCGGGTCGCGGTCACCGCCGGCTCGGCGGACAAGCTCGCCCGGTGCGCCGAGCTGGGCGCCGACATCATGGTGAACTACCGGGAGCAGGACTTCGTCGACGTCGTCCGCGCCGCCACCGACGGGCGCGGCGCCGACGTGGTGCTGGACAACATGGGCGCGAAGTACCTGTCCCGCAACGTGGATGTGCTGGCGACCAACGGCCGCCTGGTGGTGATCGGGCTGCAGGGCGGACGCCGCGCCGAGCTGGACCTGGGACAGCTGCTGGCCAAGCGCGCCGCCGTCCTGGCGACCTCCCTGCGGTCGCGCCCCGAGGCCGAGAAGGCGGCGATCGTGGCCAGCGTGGTCGAGCATGTCTGGCCCCTGATCGCCGACGGCGCGGTGCGCCCGATCATCCACACCCGGCTGCCGCTGGATCAGGCCGCGCAGGCCCATGAGCTGGTCGAGAGCTCGGTGCACATCGGCAAGGTGCTGCTCACCGTGTGAGTCGGCTGCGGACGGCGAACAGTTCGCTCTGCAGCGCAGAGGCCACGGACTCCACCCGCGCCGCCAGCAGGCGGGCCTGCTCCAGGGCGGCCTGCAGGGCCACATCGGCGCCGTCGAGGCGACGCACGCCGTCCGGGCCCGCCGCCCAGCCGAGCCAGGCATCGGTGGCGCTGACCAGGCGCGGTCGTGCCGGGGACACCGCACGGCGTACCGCGAGGACGGCGCCGGTCACCAGTTCGACCGCCTCCCGGGCCTCGGCCACCCGGGCCGGCGGCAGGGCGGGCCCCCGCCGATCGCCGCAGTCGCCGTCGTAACGGCCCCAGGCATAGGCGGAGACGAGACGGTCCAGCCCTTCGCGGATCAACCGGTCGGCGTGATGCACGGCCTGCAGGGCCTGGGTCAGCTCCAGCTCATGGGTGAGGCGGGGCAGGTCCGGATCGGTCTCGCTCAGGCGCGCGGCGCTGTCCCCTCCGACGAGACGGACGTGCTCGGCGAGCTCGTCCAGCAATCTCGGCAGCGCCGCGGCCTGGCCAGAGGACACCTCGGCGTCCGTGGTGAACCGCTCTGCGTCGTCCAGGTAGGCACGCACCTGGGCCACGACGTCGTCCCGTGCCTGCAGGGCAGAGTGCAGCTGCACCACCCGGGCAGCCTGTTCGGCCTCACGCCGGCCCCGCACCAGGTAGGCCAGGCGGGTCGGGCGCAGGCCCCGCACGGCGCGCAACCGGCGAGCCGCCTCCGACACCTGAGTGTCGGTCGCAGCCCGCCGGTCCGCGAGTGCTCCAGCCAAGCGGGCGGACTCCTGCGCCGCGGAGCGGCTCCGACGGGCCGACGTGGCGGCGGCCTCGGCGACCCGCACGCTCTCGCGTAGGTCCCAGAGTCCGTCGGGCACGATCGTCGTCATCCGCTCACTCCTCTTGGCTGCCCCCTGCGTACCGACAGACGCGTCGACGCGGCGGAAGGTTGCAGGCAACGACCGCCCAGAACATCACAATTCGATCACGCAGGCTCACGCCTCACACGGAGGCGGTCTGCACCCCGACACCGGTGCCCGCCGTCACCGGCTGGGCGGGAAGGCTGGTGCGGATCAGGTGGTCGAACGCGCTCAGCGCCGCAGTCGCTCCGGCACCCAGGGCGATCACGATCTGCTTGAACGGCACCGTGGTGCAGTCGCCGGCGGCGAACACGCCCGGCACCGAGGTGTGCCCCGCGGCGTCGATCACGATCTCGCCGCGCGGTGACAGCTCCAGGGCTGCCGGCGAGCCACTCGGTGTTCGGGAGCAGGCCGATCTGCACGAAGACGCCGTCGAGTCGGCACCTCGTGCTGCCCGCCCCCGGCGCGGTCGTCGTAGACCAGCCCGGTGACCCGGGTGCCGTCGCCGTGGACCTCGGTGGTCATCGCGCTCAGCCCGAACGTCGACGTTGGGCAGGCTGCGCAGCTTGCGCTGCAGCACCTCGTCGGCGCGCAGCCGGTCGTCGAACTCGAGCAGGGTCACGTGCGCGACCACCCCGGCCAGGTCGATCGCGGCCTCGACGCCGGAGTTGCCGCCGCCGATCACCGCCACCGCGCTTGCCCTTGAACAGCGGCCCGTCGCAGTGCGGGCAGTAGGTGACGCCCTTGTTGCGGTAGTCGGTCTCGCCCGGCACGCCCATGCTGCGCCAGCGGGCACCGGTGGCCAGGATCACGCGTGCGCGCCGACAGGGTGGCCCCGCCGTCCAGGCGCACCCGGATCAGCCCGCCCTCGACGTCCGCCGGGATCAACTCGGCCGCACGCTGCATCCGTCATCACGTCGACGTCGTACTCGGCGACGTGCGCCTCGAGCGCCGCGGCGAGCTTCGGCCCCTCGGTGTGGGGCACGGAGATGAAGTTCTCGATCGTCATCGTGTCGAGCACCTGGCCGCCGAACCGCTCGGCGACCAGACCGGTGCGGATCCCCTTGCGGGCGGCGTAGATCGCTGCCGCCGCGCCGGCCGGGCCGCCGCCGACCACCAGGACGTCGAACGGCGGCAGGCCGTTCGAGTCGCTCCGTCTCCCGCGCCGCCGCGCCGGTGTCGAGCTTGGCGACGATCTCCTCCAGGCTCATCCGGCCCTGCCCGAACAGCTCGGCCGTTGAGGAACACGGTCGGCACGGCGAGCACCTGACGCTCCTCGATCTCGCCCTGGAACAGCGCGCCGTCGATCGCCACGTGGGTGATCGACGGGTTGAGCACGCTCATCAGGTTGAGCGCCTGCACCACGTCGGGGCAGTTCTGGCAGGAGAGGGAGAAGTAGGTCTCGAAGTGGTGCTCACCACTCAGCCCGCGCACCTGCTCCAGCAGGTCGGGCGCGACCTTGGAGGGGTGCCCGCCGACCTGCAGCAGCGCCAGCACCAGCGAGGTGAACTCGTGGCCGAGCGGGATGCCGGCGAACCGCACCGAGATCGGCGGTCCCGGTACGGCGCGATGGCGAACGACGGCACGCCGCACGTCGTCGTCCGCACGCACCACGGTGACCTTGTCGGACAGCCCGGCGATCTCGGTCGAGCAGCTCGCGCAGCTCGGCCGACTTCGGCCGCCTCGTCGAGGGAGGCGACAGCACGACCGGCTCGACGATCTTCGTCAGGTAGCCGGCGAGCTGGTCGGACAGGGCGGGGTCGAGCATCGGGACTCCCGGAGTGCGTGCGACGACGTGCGGGTGCGGGCGGTCAGGCCTGCCAGATCGGGCAGGTCAGATCTTGCCGACGAGGTCGAGCGACGGGGCCAGGGTCTCGTCGCCCTCTTCCCACTTGGCCGGGCAGACCTCGCCGGGGTGGGCGGCGACGTACTGGGCGGCCTTGACCTTGCGGAGCAGCTCGGTCGGCGTTGCGGCCGACGCCGCCGGCGGTGATCTCGATGATCTGGATCCTGCCCTCGGGGTCGACCACGAAGGTGCCGCGGTCGGCCAGACCGGCCTCGGGGATCAGCACGTCGAAGTTGCGGCTGATCTCGCCGGTGGGGTCGCCGACCATCACGTACTGGATCTTGCCGATGGTGTCGGAGGTGTCGTGCCACGCCTTGTGGGTGAAGTGGGTGTCGGTGGACACCGAGTAGATCTCGACGCCGAGGGCCTGGAAGGTCGGCGTAGTTGTCGGCCAGGTCGCCGAGCTCGGTGGGGCAGACGAAGGTGAAGTCGGCCGGGTAGAAGAACACGATCGACCACTTGCCCTGCAGGTCGGCCTCGCTGACCTGGACGAACTCGCCGTTGTGGAAGGCGGTGGCGGAGAAGGGCTTGATCTCGGTGTTGATGAGCGACATGCGGGGACACCTCGGGTTGCGAAGGGACGGGAACGGTGCTGCGTTGACTGGAACCAATCCAATCACGAAGCACCCCCGACGATCCTCGCGAACGTCCGACCGACACCGTGACACTGGTAACAGCGCGCGGCGTCATCGGCGTGTCGCCGCGGTCAGCCGTGCTCGGGGGGTACTGCGCGCTCCACCACGTGCAGGATCGCCCGGGTCACCTCGACGGTGACGTAGCCGCCCTCGCGGGGGTCGGCGTCCGGCATGGTGCCGGTCGCGGTGCCGTCGACCAGCAGGGCGAACCGCTCCCCGGGCGGGGCCGGCCAGAGCAGGCTGACCAGGGGCCGCACCCCGGCGTTGGCCAACGAGCGCCGTCCGGCCCGCGCCGTCGCCACCGTGCCGGCCCAGGTGAGCGAGGTGACACTCGCCCGGGGCCGGCCGTCGGCGTCGGTGCTGAGCAGCATCGGCGTGGTGCCGAACCCTCCGGCCACCTCGAGCAGTTGCGGCAGTTCGACCTCGATGCTCATCCGGGTTCCCTCCCGACGCCGTCGTCAGCCGGCTCAGCCCAGCGTCGCCAGGACGGCGAGCAGGCGGTCGACGTCCTCGTCGCTGGTATAGCAGGACATCCCCGCCCGCACCGCCGAGCCGCTGTCCCGGATGCCGAGGAAGCCGGCCAGCTCCCAGGCGTAGTTGTGCCCCGACCACACGTTCACCTGGGCGTCGGCGCAGGCCTGCGCGACGGCGTCCGGGGTCATCCCGGCCACCCGGAACCAGACCGTCGGGGCCTGGCGGGCGGGCGCTCCGATCCGCTGCACATGCGCCATCGGGGCGATCCCGGCCAGCAGCCGGGCCAGCAGCCGGGCCTCGTGCGCCTCGACCGCGGCCATCGAGGCCAGGATCCGCTGCCGACGGCTACCCTCACCCGGCACCAGCGCGGCCAGGTGGTCGACGGCGGCGGCCAGGCCGGCGTGCTGGGCGAACGGCGCGGTGCCACGCTCGAACCGGTCCGGCGCCACGTCCGCCACGGAGTCCAGCTTGTCCGGGTGCAGCGACGCGAGGAGGTCGGGGTGCCCGGTCACCGCGGCCAGGTGCGGGCCGGACCACTTGTAGGCACTGGTGGCGAACAGGTCGGCCCCGAGCGTGGCCAGGTCGACCGGGCCGTGCGGCGTGGCGTGCACACCGTCCACGTAGACCACGGCCTGCCCGTCGGTCGCGGCGTGCGCGGCGTCGGCGATCGCGCGGACGTCGGGCCGGGTGCCGACCACGTTGGACGCCGCGGTGACCGCGACCAGGCGGGTCCGCTCACTCAGCTGGGCGGTCACCACCTCGGTGGGCAGGTCGAGGGTGGGCAGCAAAGGGTCTGCCCAGCGGACGACGGCCCCGGTGCGTGCGGCGGCGAGCACCCAGGGGCGCACATTGGCGTCGTGGTCGAGCCGGGTGAGCACGATCTCGTCTCCCGGCTGCCAGGTCTTGGCCAGGGCCCCGGCGAACCGGAAGGT
Organism: uncultured Actinomycetota bacterium; assembly: GCA_963710915.1. Classification (GTDB taxonomy): domain Bacteria; phylum Actinomycetota; class Actinomycetes; order Actinomycetales; family Kineosporiaceae; genus JADJPO01. The sequence goes on from CAVQCD010000010.1 coordinate 48,541, forward strand.
GAGGGCCGTGGTGCTCGGGCCGAGGGCGACCCCGGCCGGCCCGGCGGCGCCGAGCAGGTCGACGATCGCCTCTCGGGCCGCCGCCGTGTGCGCGTCGGAACGCCGCGACGCCGCGAACAGGCCGCCGTGGTTGCCGATCCCGGCCCGGTAGGCGGCGGACTCCGCCGAGATGACGGCGTCCGGAACCTGGGTCCCGGCGGCACCGTCCAGGTACGCCCAGCCGTCGGCGAGGGCGGGGTAGGCCGCACGCAGGGCGGCGACGTCGAGGATCGCAGTGGTCATGGGGCGCAGCCTACGGACGGCGCTGCCCCGCCGACTCAGGCAGGATGGCGTTCATGACCGAACCGAACGAAGAGCAGCAGGCCCCCGAGGGGGAGCGGAGTGGTGGAGGGCAGCGGATCGTCGTGGTCACCCCCGAGGGCATGGCCGTCAGCGATGCTGCCGAGGACGGCGAGCGCGGCCCCGCCGAGCTGATCGAGGAGCCGGCCAAGGTGATGCGCATCGGCAGCATGATCAAGCAGTTGCTGGAGGAGGTGCGCAGCGCCCCCCTGGACGAGGCCGGCCGTACCCGCCTGGCCGAGATCCACGCCCGGTCACTGAAGGAGCTCGAGCAGGGACTGGCCCCCGAGCTGGTCGAGGAGCTGCACCGGATCACCCTGCCGTTCGCGGAGAACTCCACCCCCTCGGACGCCGAGCTGCGGATCACCCAGGCGCAGCTGGTCGGCTGGCTGGAGGGGCTGTTCCACGGCATCCAGACCGCACTGTTCGCCCAGCAGATGGCCGCCCGCGCCCAGCTGGAGCAGATGCGCAGGGCGCTCCCCGGCGGCGGCGTGCCCGGAATGGCTCCCGGAATGCCCGGCATGCCCGGAGCGGCGACCGGCCCCGCCGAGGGCGGGCGCGAAGGGTCCACCGGCCAGTACCTCTGAGCTGCTACCTCGCCAGGAGGCGTTCGAGCACCTGGGCCACGCCGTCCTCGCCGCACGGCGGGGCCACCGCGTCGGCGACCGCGATCACCTCGGGGTGTCCGTCGGCCATCGCATAGCCGGTCCCTGCCCAGCGCAGCATCGGCAGGTCGTTGGGCATGTCGCCGAAGGCGACCACCTGCTCCGGCGTGACCCCTCGGGCGGCAGCCAGCTCGGCGAGGGCCGAGGCCTTGCTCACGCCGAGCGCGCTCACCTCGAGCAGGCTGTCCGCGGGATTGGAGTGCACCGGTTCGGCGATCCCGGCGAGGGCCGGCCGGGCCAGCCCCAGAATCACATCGGCCAGGCGTGAGTCGCTGCGGCACAACACTTTCAGCACCGCCGGGTCGTCGGCCAGCAGCTCCTCGAGAGTGCCCACCGGGGACTGCTGGGCGTTCTCGTGCCGCATCGTGTAGCGGGACTCCCGGCGGAACCCGGTCACCGTCTCCAGGGCGAAGGCCGCGTCGTGCAGCACGCCGCGGAGCGCGGTGGCCGTCGCGCGCACGGCGGCCGGCGTCAGCGGCCGGGTGGCCACCATCGACTCGGTCCCCAGGTCGTAGACCACGGCACCGTTGCCACAGATCGCGATCCCGCGGTGGCCGGTCGCCACCGCGACCGGGCGCATCCACCGCGGCGGCCGGCCGGTCACGAAGACCACGTCGACCCCTTCGTCCACACAGGCGGCGAACGCCGCCACGGTGCGGGCCGACATCGAGCCGTCCTCGCGCACCACTGTTCCGTCGAGGTCGCACGCCACCAGCCGCATGCCCCCATCCTGACGGCCACGCGCCCGCGTGAGGGGGTCGAGGGGTGTCGAGGGGTCAAGACCCGGTCCTGCTCCCCCGATACCCCACAGGTAGGCTTCCACGTCGCTCAGGGGTGTCACGATGCGCAGACCCAGCCGGGTGTCGATCCGGGTCAAGCTCATCGGCGTTGCCCTGGTGGCCGCCCTGAGCACAGGCATCGCCGGCGTGATGACGGCGCACCAACTGCGCGAGTCCCGGTTCGACGACCGCGAGGAGGGCACCCGACACATCGTCGAGGTCGCCCTCGGCGTGATCCAGCACTTCGGCGCGCAGGAGGCCAGCGGCGCCCTCAGCCGCCAGGCCGCGCAGCAGCAGTCGCTCGCCGTCCTGCGCTCGATGCGCTACGGCCACCAGGACTACGTCTGGGTGAACGACACCGAGCTCACGATGCTGATGCACCCGGCGAAGCCGGAGCTCGAGGGCACCGATGTGGGCGGGTTGAAGGACCCCGACGGGGTGCCGCTGTTCGCCCGCTTCGTCCAGGTGGTGCAGACCCAGGGGTCGGGGTTCGTCGCCTACGAGTGGCCCAAGGCAGGTGCCGAACAGCCACAGCCCAAGATCAGCTACGTGACGGGCTACCAGCCCTGGGGGTGGGTGGTCGGCTCCGGCATCTATGTGGACGACGTGAGCGCGGCCGCCCTGGGCGATCTGCGCACGGCGGGGCTGCAGACGCTGCTGGTCACCCTCCTGATCTGCGGCATGGTGCTGCTCGCCTGGCGGAGCACCGTCCGGCCCCTGGCAGGGATGAGCGCTCTGCTGATGGACGGTCAGCTGAGCCACCGGCTGGACGGGGGCAGCGGCCGTACCGAGCTCGACCAGCTCGCGCGCGCCGTCAACGCCAGCCTCGACCGGATGGCGTCGGTCGTGGCGAAGGTGGTCGCCGACACCACCTCGATCACCGGGCATGTGCAGCACCTGAACGACAACGCCCTGGCCATCGAGCAGCAGGCCCAGCGGACGGCCGAGCAGGCCGACGACGCGGCCGGCGCCTCCGCCCGGGTGGTTGCGGGCTACGACAGCGTCGCTGACGCCGTCGCTGAGATCGATCAGTCGATCATGTCGATCGCCCAGAACGTGCAGCAGGTCAGCGCCGTCGCGGGCGACGCCGTCCGGGCCACCGAGGCCACGCAGCAGATCGTGACCAAGCTGGGCCACTCCAGCGCCGAGATCGGCGAGGTACTGCGCACCATCGCCACCATTGCCGAGCAGACCAACCTGTTGGCGCTGAACGCCACCATCGAGGCCGCTCGGGCCGGTGAGGCCGGCAAGGGCTTCGCCGTCGTGGCCACGGAGGTGAAGGAGCTCGCCCAGGAGACCGCCCGCGCGACCGAGAACATCGGCCGCACGATCGAGACCCTGCAGGCGGACGCCCAGGAGTCCGCCGCAGCGATCACCACGATCGGTCAGGTGATCACCCAGATCAACGATCTGCAGGAGAGCATCGCGGCCGCCGTGACCCAGCAGACCAGCACCACGGCCCAGGTCTCACGCAACGTGAGCGCGTCCAGTCAGGCCGGGGCAGGGGCGGGGGCGTCGATCGCTGCGGTGGCTCAGGAGGCCGGTCGGACCCGGGCCGAGCTGGACGACCTCACGGCGAGTATCCGTTCCCTGGCCGAGGTCTCCCGGCATCTGGAGCAGTCGGTGACGGTCTTCCACTGACCGCGGCTTGGCACGTTCGGTTGTCGCGGTGGTGAACGCCCACCTACTGTGCATCTCATGACCCTGGGCGAGGAGCAGAGCACGCCGCTGCGCTCGTCCGACCGGGTGCTCGACCTGATGGCTCAGCACGCACGCCAGGCACGCCAGGACCGCAAGTGGGAGCGCAAGATGCGGCGCCGGCAACATGCCGCGATCCTCGCCGTGCTCGCCGTGCTGTCCGGCTCGCTCGCGTTCGTGATCAAGAGCAGGTCCTCGGGCGGCGATATCGCTGCGGTCACGGCATCGACACCCTCTGTAACCGCCAGCTCTTCCGCGCGCCACCCCGAGCGGCGCGACCCCCTCCCGGGCCGGCACCCCCTCGGCCCAGCCCTCGGGCGCCCCGTCCGGCGCGACGCCGGCGGCGCCGGCCACCGCCTCGCAGGCCGTGTCGATGTACGGCCGGCCGAGTTCGGGGCTGCCCTGGCACAGCGGCATCTGGACCGGAGGACAAGTCACCGGAGCCCGGGTCAAGCAGGCAGGCGTCTGGCGCGGCACGGTGATGGACTTCGCGACCGTGTATCCGGCCTACGCCACCTGGGCGGAGATCCAGAACAGCGACTGGACCGTGGAGATGTTCGTCGGCTACAAGGGACGGTTGTCCTACGGGCTCCCACTGCTGCCGAAGAACCGCAAGGGCAAGTGGAACGACATTCTCGACGGCTCGCACGATCAGGTCTTCCGCGACATCGCCCGGCTGCTGGTGCGCAAGGGCCATGAGGACGCCGCGATCAGGGTGGGCGTTGAGGCGAACGGCTACTGGTTCCCCTGGTCGGTGACCGTGGACACGGTGGACGAGTACAAGGCCTCGTTCCGGCGGATCGAGAAGATCATGTCGGCGGAGTCGTCGAAGTTCACCTTCTGGGTGGACCTGAACGCCGGAACCGTCCTGACCGGGTCCTCGGACCGGCTCGCGCCGCTCTACCAGATGTACCCGGGCGACGACGTGGTCGACGGCATCTCGATGGACCACTACAACCGGTTCAAGCTGCTCGCCGCCGACGAGGCGAGCTGGAAGCGGGCGATCGCCCCCAGTTGGGCACCCGGTCTGAAGGACGGGATCGACTTCGCCCGGCTGCACAGGAAGGGCTTCGCCGTGCCCGAATGGGGGCTCGACGGCGTCCAGGGACCCGGCGACAGCCCGTACTTCATGCAGAAGATGTTCGACCTGTTCACCGAGAGCCGCGACGTGCTGGTGTACGAGAGCTACTTCAACGAAGCTGACGCGTCGATCCGCGGAGACCTGTACCAGACCTCGCAGAACCCCAAGTCGGCGGCCCTGTACCGCACGCTGTGGGGGCGCAGGTCCTGATCCGGCACCAGAGACGGCTCAGCGCACTGGCGATGTGCCGGGGCACGCTGCCAGTGCGCTGAGTCGGATCGTTACGGGTGGCCGAGAGCGACCGAGGGTCAGATGCGGCCGACCCCCAGCGTGTGCCCGGTGCCCTCGCTCTCGTCCAGCACGTGCTCCTGGACGGCGTCGGCGAGCGCCTCGCGGGAGAGCGCACCCGTGGCTGCGGCGGCCTCCTCGTCGACCGAGCCGTCGGCGTACTCCGACGCCAGCAACGGCTCGTCCTCCTGCATGGGCAGGTCCTCGTAGACCAGCGCCTCCTCGACCACCGGCTCGGCCTCGAACGCGAGCGCCGGAGCAGCCATCGCCGTCCCGGCCGAAGCGGGCAGATCGACCTCGGCGGCAGTCATCGCCGCGCCGGCTGCGGGCAGGGGTGCCGCGTCGATGCCGCTGTCCGGGGGACCGGCGTCGATCTCGGCGGTGAGCACCTTCTCCAGGGCGCCCCGCACCACTTCGAGGCGGCGCAGCGTGTCCGTGTGCACCTCGCGCAGCGCGGCGAGCCGCTCGTCCTGCAGGGCAGTGATCTGCAAAGTGCGCCGATCGGAGTCGGACAGCACGTGCGAGGCCCGCTGCTCGGCGTCCTCGAGGGTGGCCTGCGAGGACGACGCCGCGTTGGCGAGCAGTGTCTCAGCCTCGGCCTTGGCCGCGGCGGCTTCCTTCTCGGCACGCTCGCGCGCGGCGGAGATGATGCCCTCGGCGGCCGACCGGGCGGCCTCGAGCACCTTCGCCGACTGGTCACGGGCGGCCTCGAGGGCGCTGTCCGCCTCCTCGGCGGCACGGGCCCGCTTCTGGTCGGCCTCCTCGTCGGCCAGCCGCAGGATCTGGGCCAGCCGCTCGCTGACCTCCTCGTGCTGCGGCTTCGCGGCGTGCGAGCTCTCCGACCGGACCGCGGACAGATCGTCCTTGGTCCGCTGCAGGTCGCGTGCCTGCTCCTCGGCCTGCTCGCGCGCCGTGCGGGCGTCCTCCTGGGACGATCCGAGCTCCGCCCGAAGCCAGCCGATGTACTCGTCCACCTGGCGCTTGTTGTAGCCGCGCATCGTGGTCTCGAACAGGCTGTCGATCGAGGAGTCCCCCGATGTCGGGCTGGCGTGATCCTGGGTCACTTCGACGTCCTTCCGTGCAGCGCCTGACAGGTGACTGTGGCGTTCTCAGACCGTGCCTCGCAAGTCATGGCCGGTACCACTATGCCCGTCCCGGGCGAGGTTGGGGACACGGTCTCGTTCTCGGCACACGGAGCGACCGGGTGAACACGTAGACCCACAGCTCTCGGCCGTCACTCTGTGCTGAGCACTTGCCAGCAGAGGGTCCAGACATCCAGCGCCGGTCACCGTGGGCATCGACGCCCCGGTGCCGGCGGGGCCCCGCACTGCGGCAAACGCCCGATGTCGGGCGGGAGGGAGTTCACCGTCCGTTTCCTCCACCGAACAGATGATTATTGGTCACCCATGCGTATGAATCGCTCACGGCCCGTAGAACCACGGACTACTCTGAGCATCTGGTTGATCACGACCAGGTGACATCTTCTGTGCGGAGACCTCCGACAAGGGGACCCCATGCCAACCCGAGTGATGCTGCTCGGCGCTCACCCGTCCCGCGGCCACGGGCTTCGACGCCTGTCTCGGCTCACCGCTGCCGCGTGGCAGGAGGCCGGAGCTGAGGTCAGTGTGGCCACGGCGCCCGACACCCTGTCCCGCCGGCTGCCGTGGGGCGGCGCCGGTGACGGTCTGGCGGCCGCGGAGAGCGCGGCCTGGCTGACCACCCTGCTCCGGCGCACCGGGTCCGACATCGATCTGGTGCACGTGATCGATCCTCGTGACGCCGTCTACTCCGCCTCCCTGCGCGGCCGGATCCCGGTCACGGTGACCTGCCACGACCTGTCCGCCCTCCCCGCGGGCGAGGAGCCCGGCCGGCGAGGGCACCCGATGCGGCGTGCCCGGGCCCGGGCCATCCAGCGGGCCCTGACCAAGGCCGACCAGCTGATCGCGAGCAGCCACTTCGCGGCGAGCGAGCTCGAGCACCTGACCGGGCGCACCGCCCAGGTGCTGCACCCCCCGGTCGACCCGACGCTGGCCGAGCGTCCGGCCAGGATCGATGCGTGGAAGCCCCCGGCGTGGCCCTACCTGCTCATCGTCGGCGGCCATGACGAGCACGACCGGCGCGCCACGGCGATCCAGGCCTGGACCAACCTGCGGCGCACGCCGAACCTGGACGGTGCCTCGCTGGTCGTGGTCGGGCCGCCGCTGGACGCTCACGAGGATGGTCTGGTCACCGCCTGCGGTGGACATGTCTCGGTCCTCACCGACATCAGCGACGCGCAGCTGGGAGCGCTGTACGGCCGCAGCCGTGCCGTGCTGGCCCTGGGCCGCCCCCGCGGGTTCGTCTGGCCGATCGCCGAGGCGCACCAGGCGGGCCGGCCGGTGCTCGCCACCGACCACGAGGTCTTCGGCGAGATCGGCGGGGCCGGGTGCGTGTACCTCCCGGTGGAGGGCGTGGGTCGTTTCGACGCGTCGACCTGGGTGTCGATCGCGGAGGACCTCACCGCCTCGTTGGTGGCGGACCGGGCCTGCGTCAACGCCGAGCGCTTCGCCTGGCACCGCTACGTCGACCGGTTGCCCGAGGTGGCCGGGGTCGCCCCGGCAGAAGCCGCTCCGCAGGCGTTCACCGTGCCCGACACCATTTCCCCGGTCAGGATCACGCTGCCGGAGACCGTGAGCACCGAACCCGTCGGCTCCGAGCCGGCCCCGGCATTGGCCCCGGCATTGGCCCCGGTCCCCGCGCCGCCTCCGCTGCCTGTGCGCACCCCGGCCAGAGTCGGCTCCCCGGCCGCCGCCCCTCCGCCGGTGCCGGCGCCCCGCTGACGGTCGCTCTGGCGGTCGTCACCGACCCGCGACACGTCCTCGTCACGGCGGCCTCGCTCCCCGGCGAAGCCCAGCAGATGCGGCATCATTGACTGCAGGGCCTGGCTCGTGAGCCGCTTCAACGCCGCAGCGTCCGTCCACGACGTGGTCAGCCCCCTCATCCCACAGACACTCTGCCCGTCGGCTTCGGCGCGACCGGGCACGGAGGTATCTCATGATTCGACGCCAGACCAAGGGCACCGAGGTCAAGGTGACCTTCGCGCTGCCGACTGCGCACACCGCCGACCGGGTCTCGGTGGTGGGTGACTTCAACGGATGGACGCCCGGGACCCACGCACTGATCAAGCGCACGAACGGCACCCGCAGCGTCTCGGTGACCGTGCCGAGCGGTTCAGTGCACCGTTTCCGCTACCTCGCCGAGGGCGGGCAGTGGTTCGACGACCCCGACGCGGACGCGCACACCCATGAGGGCGGCCTGCTGCACGCCTGACGGGGTCGCCGCGCGGTCAGCGCCGCCGCCACACCTGCGTCTCGACGATCACCTGTGCCCTGGCCGGGTTCGCGCCGGCCGGGGGGCGGATCCGCAGCGCCGGCTGCACGCAGCCGTAGCTCGACATCCAGCCCGCCGCGCCGCTGACCGGACGGTTCTGCACCGTGTGCACACCCTCGTCCACGAAGGTGGCCTCGACGACGGCCCGCGGATCCACCGCCATCCAGCGCACGTAGAAGCGTTGCGCTCGGCACTCGGCGTAGCTCGCCGTCCGCACCGGCAGGTGGCCCACGGCCGTGAAGTACCGGCTCTGCGAGACCGTGACCGTGCTCCGCCCCCCTGCCTGGAGGGAGAACCCCTGCAGCGCACCGGGGAACGTGGGCGGCTCGGCCGCGCCGAGCGCGGCCTCCAGCGTGTAGGTCAGCGCGGGCCAGCTCGCCCCGGCATGCGACGGCCGGCCGGGGACCTGGCTGATCCTGCTCGGGCGGGTCGCCGTTCCCGCGGACGGCGCACCCTCGACCGGGTCACCCTCGGCCTCGGCCAGCGGGACGGCGTCCACATCGTCCTTGCCCGGGCTGGTCCTGGCGGACCGGTCCGCCGAGGCCGAGCCGGACGGGTAGCCGGCCACCACGGGTCGGTCGTCGGAAGCGCTCATCAGCGCGGCCACGGAGCCGGTGGCCGCCGCAGCGACGACCACGATTCCAGCAGCCAGCGGACCGTTCCGTCGGCGTCGGCGCTCTCGCGCCTGCCGTCGGGTGGTCGGCTCAGTGTCGTGCGGTGGGGGAAGGATTTCGCGCAGAGCCACGAGCGGATTCTTGCGTACTGAGAGTGTTCAATTGATTACTCTCGGCTCATAAGTTTCGCGTGTCGCGTCCGCCCCTCCCGTCACACCAATCACACCCGTCAGAAGACCACCCGGTAGATGAACAGCACGACGACGACAAGGGCCAGCCCGAGGACCAGGCCCATCCAGGGCAGGCGACGATCGGCCGCGGTCACCCTGGTCTGCGGGGCGTAGGCGGTGGTCCGCGCCCGAAAGGCGTCTCGGGCAGCCAGGACGGCGGAGGAGTCCTGGGACCGCCCGTCCCGGTCGTCCCATCCACACAGCCGGCACACCGTGCCCGCCTCGGGGGGCCGGGTGGCCAGACACACGGGGCAGGTCATGTGCCCGGTCCGACGACTGGGGCGGCCGACGAGGCAGCGGCCCCGCAGTCGCCGCAGAACTTGGCCGTCACACTCAACGTCCGGCCGCATCCGGAACAGGCCCGGGTCGGGGCCAGTGAGGTGCCGCAGCTCTGGCAGAACCGGCCCCCGCCGGAGGGGTGCCGGCAGAGCGGGCAGGTGGCCTGCCCAGGAGCCGGCTCACCCTGGCGCACCTCCTCGACGGCGCGCTCCGCGGCGAGGTTGGCGGCCGCGGAGGCGGCCTGCTCTGTGTCCGCCGGCGCGCAGCTCTCGCACAGCCCGGCCTGCTCGTTCCAGCAGTGCAGGCAGACCCGCAGACCGCAGCGCGTGCACTTGTCGAAGTGCACGCGGGCCTCGTTCACCGCCTGTTCGTAGGCGGCGTCCCGCTCCTTGCCCCGCAAGCCCCGGTCGATGCCGTTCGCCGCCGAGGAGCCCCAGCCGTGGTAGCTGATGCTCTGGAAGATCTCCAGGCCGGTCTTGATCAGATTGGCCGACGACCGGATGTACTGACTCTCCACGCCGTCGGAGCAGTGGTCGCAATGGAAGCGGAACTTGTAGCCGCCGTCGTCGCTGATGTCCTCGACGTTGCGGACGAACTCGGTGAGCGCCATCCCCGGCCGGACTCCTTCTGTCTGCGACGGGTGATCGTAACCCAGGAGTCCAGGTCAGAGCAGGCCTTCCAGAACCAGCGCCAGCCCGTCGTCCGCCACGCTGGCCGTGACCTCGTCGGCGGCGGACCGCACGTCGTCCCGGGCCTGCCCCATCGCCACCGCGCGGTGGGCCCAGGCGAACATCTCCAGGTCGTTGTTGCCGTCGCCGACGGCCAGGGTCGCCTCCGGCGCCACCCCGAGCCGGGCCCGCACCACCTCCAGCGCGCTGGCCTTGCTCACCCCTTCGGGGGCGAGGTCCAGCCAGGCGGTCCAGCCGACGGCGTAACTCACGCCGTGCAGCCCGCTGGCCGCGACCAGCTCACCGAACTCCTCGCTGGTGTGGTCGACGCTGCGCACCACCACTCGGGTCGCCGGGTGGTGCAGCAGCTCCTCGAACGGCACCACCTGGACGGTGCCGGTCAGCTCGCCGTCCGGGAAGGGCGCACTGACCAGCCGGGTGCGCTCCACGTCGGTGCCCTCGACGAAGTAGAGCGCGTCGGGCAGGTACTCGCGGAGCAGCTTCAGTGCCGGGGCGGGGTCGAAGGAGACCACGTCGCCGATCCGGTAGCCCCCGGGGAACGCCGGATCCAGGCGCAGCGTGACCGAGCCGTTGCTGCACACCGCCCAACCGCGCTCGATGCCCAGCCGGTCGAGCACCGCGGTGGTTCCGGGTAGCGAGCGGCCGGTCGCCAGCACCACATGGTGCCCGCGGGCGGCCACGGCGCGGATCGCCTCGTGCACGCGCGGGGAGAGGTTCTCGTCCCAGTCGACGATGGTGCCGTCGATGTCGAGGGCGATCAGCATCAGGTGCGCGCACCCGCCGGGGTCAGCAGGTCGAGGCCGCCGAGGTAGGGCCGCAGCACCTCGGGCACGACCACCGAGCCGTCGGGCTGCTGGTGGTTCTCGAGGATCGCGACGATCCAGCGGGTGGTCGCCAGGGTGCCGTTGAGCGTGGCGACCGGCCGGTCTGCGCGCCGTCCGCCTGCGGATCGCGGTCGCGGATGTCGAGCCGGCGCGCCTGGTAGCGTCGTGCAGTTCGAGGTCGAGGTCAGCTCGCGGTAGGCGCCCTGCGTGGGCACCCACGCCTCGCAGTCGTACTTGCGGGCCGCGCTCGAGCCGAGGTCGCCGGCGGCGACGTCGATCACCCGGTAGGGCAGCTCGACGCTTGGCGAGCATCTCCTCCTGCCACGCCGAGCAGGCGCAGGTGCTCGGCCTCGGCGTCCTCGGGCCGGCAGTAGACGAACATCTCGACCTTGTTGAACTGGTGCACGCGGATGATGCCGCGGGTGTCCTTGCCGTAGCGAGCCCGCCTCGCGCCGGTAGCAGGTCGACCAGCCCGCGTAGCGCTTCGGGCCCGCGGACAGGTCGAGGATCTCGTCGGTGTGGTAGCCGGCCAGCGGCGACCTCGGAGGTGCCGACCAGGTAGAGGTCGTCCTCCTCGAGGTGGTAGATCTCGTCGGCGTGCGCACCGAGGAAACCGGTGCCGCGCATGACCTCGGGCGCACCAGGGTCGGCGGGATCATCGGGGTGAAGCCGGCCGCCAGGGCCGGTCGAGGGCCAGGTTCAGCAGCGCGAGCTCGAGCCGCGCCCCGACGCCGGTCAGGAAGTAGAACCGCGCCCCGGAGACCTTCGCGCCGCGCTCCATGTCGATCGCGCCGAGCAGCTCGCCGAGCTCGAGGTGGTCGCGGGGGGTGAACGCCTCCGCGGTGAAGTCCCGGCGGTCGCCGACCTCACGCAGCACCACGAAGTCCGCCTCGCCCCCGGGCGGCGCGCCGGGCTCGACCACGTTGTCGACCTGCTGGGTCAGGGTGTCCAGCTCGAGCGCGGCGGCGTCGGAGTCGGCCTTGAGCGCCTTGACCCGTTCGGCGAGCGTACGGGTATGGGCGAGCAGCGCCGCCTTCTCGTCACCGGAGGCCTTGGCCACCTGCTTGCCGAGGGCGTTCTGCTCCGCCCGGGCACGCTCGAAGTCGGCCAGGCCGGCCCGCCGACGCTCGTCGGCGCCGAGGATCGCATCGACGATCCCCTCGTCGGCGCCTCGGGCGCGCTGGCTGGCTCGGACGGTGTCTGGGTCGTCACGCAACATGCGGAGGTCGATCACCCTCCTTACGGTATCGACCTGGACCGCCACGGCCAGTCATTTGCGTGGCGGGCGGGCGAACGTCCCGGAACGGAGACATGTCCGTCCGAGCGATACCGTCTGCGCATGTCGAGGGGCGACGCCGTCCAGGCCGCCGTGCTGCTGGTGGCCGTGGCGGTGGCTGCCGCCCTGCTCATCGTCGTCCGCCGCGCCCACCGCCGCGGCGCGGTCCCCGCCGTGGCCGCCGCCTCGGGCGGCGAGCCGCCGCAGAAGCGACCGCATGTCGCGGTGGTGGTCAACCCGACCAAGATCCAGAAGATGGACGCCGAGACCGCCTGGCTCGCCCGCCGCTGCGCCGAGAAGGGCCTCGACCCGCCGACCTGGTGGCACACCACGGCCGAGGACCCGGGGTACGGACAGGCCCGCGCGGCCCTCGCCGGCGAACCGGTCGCGGTGCTCGCCTACGGCGGCGACGGCACGGTGCGGGCCGTGTCCGAGGCCCTCGCCGGCACGTCCACCCCGCTCGGCATCCTTCCCGCAGGGACCGGGAACCTGTTGGCGCGCAACCTGTCCCTGCCTCTGGCCGATCTGGACGACGCCCTGGAGGTCGCGCTGGGCGAACGCGTGCGCCAGGTCGACGTGGGCCGGGTGGAGATCGACGTCTCCGGGGAGGACCACGACCCTGCGCGCAGTGCGTTCTGCGTGATGGCCGGGATCGGCTTCGACGCCGAGGTGATGGCCCTGGTCGGGCACGAGATGAAGCAGCGAATGGGCTGGTGGGCCTATATCGCCGCGGGCACCCGGCGTCTGAACGGGCGCCGGAGCCGGGTCAGCCTGCGCCTGGACGACGGTCCGCCGGTGCACCGTTGGGTGCGCTCGGTGCTGGTCGGCAACTGCGGTGAGCTGGTCGGCGGAGTACCGCTGATGCCCGAGGCCGAGGTGGACGACGGGTGGCTGGACATCGCCGTGGTTGCTCCGCGCGGCGTGGTCGGCTGGGGTGCAGTGGTCGCCACGGTGCTCACCCGCAGCCGTCGAGGGCATCCTGTGGTGCAGCACCTGCGCTGCCGCAGTGTGGAGATCCGGACCGAGCAGCCACTGCACGTGCAGCTGGACGGCGACACCGTCGGCACGGCGCGCGCCCTGCGCGTGCGCGTCGATCCCGGGGCACTGACCGTCCTCTGCCGCTGACCCGCGAGCGCGCGCCTTCCACCGGGCCCGCGGGCGGCGTACGAAACCGCTCCCCCGCGGCTCCTCCTGGACGTGAATGACGCGCGGTCAGACAACCCGACCAACGGCATGACAAAAGCAGGTTTCGCTTGTCATGACGGCTTTGACTGGTCAGTCACGGATTTTGTGACTACTCTTCCAGTGTGCCGCTGCGTGAGGCACCGCCCTGGCCGCGGTGTCATCCCGCGGCAACGCACAACGACGGGGGGTGAAAGAGCCGTACGGGCCATCGGCTCTTCACCCCCCGTCGCACTACAGGGGTTACCTGATCCGAGCGTGCTGAAGACACACTCAGATCAGTGAGATCAGTTCTTGCAGCATGCAGGGATGGCAGTTACCGAGCCCGCGCCGGCAGCGGTCAGTGCGGCTCCGGAGAGCGTCACGGCGAACGCAGAAACGAGGGCAATCAGGGTACGACGGGTGCGGGACATGGGGACTCCTCGGAGTTGTCACGATGCGTCTTGACTGGGTGTCATAGGCATCGTGACAGACCTGTGTCCGTTGCGCACCTATCGTCACCCTATGTGGCATAGGCAACCGCAGGGAGTAGTGGCGCATGGCGAAGAATGGGGACATAACGGTCGGCGAGGGCAGTGTTGCCTTCGCCGACGCAGTCATGACATCGGGTCGTCCTGCCCCCGCGCCCGCGGTTGAGACAGGACCATCGGGTTTCGCGGCTCGCCTGGTGCGCCTGCGCGTGGCCGCCGGCCTGTCCCAGACGGCCCTCGCCGGAGAGGACCTCTCCCCGAGCTACATCTCGCTCCTCGAGTCGGGCAAACGATCCCCCAGCGCAGACGTCGTGGAGCGCCTTGCACGCAGGCTCGGCTGCTCCCTCAACGCACTGCAGGACGGACGTCCCAGCGAGCGCGAGAGACGGATCGAGCTGGAGATCGCCTACAGCCGGCTCGCGCTCGCACACGGCGAGGCCAAGGACGCCCGCGATCGGCTGTCCACGCTGCTGGCCGAGGAGTCGCTGGGGCGCCAGCAGGAGGACGACGCGCTGCTGTACCTGGGCCGGTCTCACGAGGCGCTCGGCGACCTGCCCGCCGCGATCGCCAACCTGCTGCCGGTGTTCGACCGCGCCCGTCGCGGTCAGTCCCATCTGCCCATCTGCCTGGTCGGGATCGACCTCTGCAGCTGCTACCGCGATGCCGGAGACCATCACCGTTCGGTCGAGGTCGGTCAACTGGCGTTCGACTCCGCGGTCGCCCAGGGCCTTGCCGGGACGGAGGACTACTACCGGCTCGCCGCCACTCTGATGTGGTCGTATCACGAGGCCGGGGATCTGCTCCACGCTGCCACCTGGGCACAGTCGTTGATCGCTGAGGTCGAGACCTCCGGCCCAGCCGAGGGCCAGGGTGCGATCTTCTGGAACGCGGCTCTGATCGCCGAAGGCCTGGGGCGCCTGGACCAGGCACTTCACCTCTCGCAGCGTGCCCTCGCCCGGATGGGCGAAGGGACGAACTCCCGCGACCTGGCTCGCCTGCGCGTGGCGACTGCCGTCCTCATGCTCAGCACGGAACCGCCGCAGGTGACCGAGGCATGGCACACCCTGCAGGGTGCCCGCGAGACCATCGCCGATCTCGGCAGTCAGGCGGATCGCGCCCAATGGGAGAACGCTGCAGCGGTAGCCCAGATCCACCGCGGCGAGATCGCCGAGGCCGAGGAGCTGTCGGCCCGCGCGTGGAGACGAGTGGGCGCGGACGACCACTCTCTGGCAACGGAGTTGTTGATCTCACGAGGCGATGTCGCCGTGGCCGGCGGGCGATCGACGGCGGCACGGGCTCACTATCGGGACGCACGATCGCGCCTCGGTCAGGTAGCCCCGAGCCGTGCCACGGCACGGCTGTGGCGTGAGCTGGGCGATCGGCTGCGCGAGAGCGGCGAGGCCGAGGATGCCCTGGAGTGCTACGAGGGTGCACTGTCCGCCTCGGGCATCAATGATCGCTCAGTGGCGTTGCGGGCAGCGATCAGGCGGCACAACCCGCAGGTGCCTGAACAGCGGCAGTAGGCCGTGCTCCGGGCGCCGCGCCCGGGAGGCCCGATAGCCTGGCGGCAATGGATCTCGCCGTCGTCCTCGCCTCGTTCCTGCTGATCGCGCCGGTCGAGCTGCCGGACAAGACCTTCATCGCGACGCTGGTGCATGTCGACCCGGTTCCGGCCGCTGCCGTGTGGATCGGCGTCGGCCTGGCGTTCTTCGTGCAGACCGCGATCGCCGTGCTCGCCGGTGGCCTGCTCGCGCGGCTGCCGCGCACCCCGGTCGAGGTCTGCGCCGCCGGCGATGTTCCTCGTCGGCGGCATCCTGCTGCTGCGCGGCGCCGGCCAGGCCGACGAGGAGGAGGCCGAGACCGAGGCGGAGTTCGGGGCCAAGGCGGCCAGGCAGGTCGTCGGCTGGCGGGTCGTCGACCCTGAGCTTCACCGTGCTGTTCCTCGCCGAGTGGGGCGACCTGTCGCAGATCCTCACCGCCTCGCTGGTGGTCCGCTACGACGACCCGGTGTCGGTGTTCGTCGGCGCGTTCCTCGCCCTGGCCGTGGTCTCCGGGCTCGGCGCGGCGCCGGCCGCACGCTGCTCGACACGTGAGGCTGTCCACGCTGCGCCGGATCGGCGCCGGCGTCTGCGCCGTCCTCGCTGTGCTCACCCTGCTCGGGGCCGCGGGCGTCCCCACGCCCATCTGAGCGCCGATCCTCCTGTCGCTGCGCCGCCGGGATCGCGACCAGCCGCCACAGCGCCACCAGGGCCAGCACGGCCAGCAGGGTGTACGACTGTTCCACCACCCGGCCCAGGCCGCTGACCAGCGGGCCAGTCCGGGCCAGGCAATGCCCCACCACGGCAGCGGCAGCAGCAGGACCGTGGTGACTCCAAGTGCCGCCAGGACCCGGGCACGCACCCGGTCGTCGCCGAGCACTGCGCCGATCACGACGATCCCCCAGTGCCAGTGGTGGATCCAGGACACCGGGGAGACCAGCACGGCCACCATGCCCACCGCCGCCACCACGGCGATCGGCTGGCCCAGCCGGTCCAGACGGGCCGACAGGGCGAAGCCCAGACCGGCCACCACCAGCACCGCGAGCAGCCAGACCGCGCTCGCCGCCGTGGGGTCCTGCGGGCCGATCCGCATCAGGAAGCCGCGGATCGACTGGTTCGACGTGCCGCATTGGGTCCGAGCCGGCCCGGGTCCTGCAGCGCGCCGGTCCAGAAGGCGATGCCGGCGGCGGCGCAGCCGCCACGGCCGCAACGTCATCGCGACCGCCGCACCGATGGAGGCGATCAGCTCCTTCCACCGCCGGGCGACCAGGAAGTGCACCACGAACACCGCCGGGGTGAGCTTGATCGCGGCCGCGACTCCGACCAGGGAACCCGTCGGCCACCAGCGCTTCTGCTCCCGGACAGGGCGGGCGGCATCGGCGAGGCGAGGGTCACCATGATCGCGTTGACCTGCCCGAACCGGATGCCGTCGGAGACCGGCAACAGCTGCATCAACACGGCCGCCACCGCTCCCTGCACAAGTGGCCCCCGAGCCGCGAACCGTTGCACCAGCGGCCGGAACGCGATCCCGGTGCCCCACCACAGCAGCAGCACCTGCAGCACCGACCAGGCCCAGCCGGCGACGGTGAACGGCACCAGCGCCAGCGGAATCGCGCCCAGTGCGGAGAACGGCGGGTAGGTGAAGGGCAGGAACTGCGGGGCTCCGGTCAGCCAGTCGTAGACCGGGTAGCCGGCGAGCAGGTTCGCGGCGCCGTCCCGATAGACCTCGAGATCCAGCTGCCAGAGCTCACCGGGGTAACCGACCAGGTAGCGGCCGAAGACCTGACCGGCCGAGGCGGCCAGCAGCGCCCAGCCGGCCACGGTCCAGCCCCGGCGGCTGATCGGGCGCACGGCGAACACCTGCCCACCCTAGGCTGAGCCGGTGCCCGCCAGCCTCCGCCGACTGCTGATCACCGTGCTGGTGGCGCTCGGGGCGCTGTTCGTGGGCCCGCCCGGCGCCTCCGCGGTGTCGGTCGGTCACCGGACCGCCGCCGGCCCGACGGTTCCCGGACCGGTGGTGCTGCTCGGCACGGCCGGTCTGCGCTGGGACGACGTGTCCGACCAGACCCCGGCCCTCGCCGCACTGCTGGCCAACGGATCGATCGCCGCCCTGGTGCCACGCAGCGTCGAGCTGGACGCCTGCCCGGTGGACGGCTGGCTGGCCGTCTCGGCCGGACGGCGAGCCGACGCCGCCCGCACGGCGGACGGCGGCTGCCGGGCGCCGTCCCTGGCCGACTGGCGCGAGTACACCGACCGCGCCGCTGCCCAGGGCTTCGCAGCCGTTCCCGGCACCCTGGGCGACGCCCTGGCCGCGGCCGGACGGCGCACCGCGGCGATCGGGCCCGGCGCGGCCGTCGCCCTGGCCGGCCGAGCCGGCACGATCGAGCGGAGCTGGCCCGCGGACTCCGACACCGCGCTGGCGGACGCGCTGGCAACCACCCCGGACGTGCTGGCGATCGATCTGGGGGCTGTTGTCACCACCCTTGCGGCAGCAGCCGACGGCCCCGAGGACCGCGCCGCACGGGTGAGCGCGGTGGATGCCCGTCTGGTGGCTCTCCTCAACGCCCTACCCCCGTCGGCCACCGTGATCGTCGCCTCCCTCGCCGACGGGGGTCCGCCACCGCGGATGCAGTTCGCTGCCCTGGTCGGGCCCCAGCCCGGCGGAACGATGCACCCGCCGGCGCTGCTCCGGTCGGGCAGCGCCCAGCAGGACGGTCTGGTGCTGACCACCGACCTGCCGGTCACGGTGCTGAGCCTGCTCGGGGTGAGCGTGCCCGACCAGGTGGACGGTGCACCCATGGTGCCGGTGGACGCCGGCGGCACCCAGGCCGATCGGCTGGAGCAGGTGATCGACCTGGACCAGGCGGCGGTGGCCGTCCAGCCGTTGTTCGGCCCGTTCATGGCTGCGGTCGTGCTCGGGCAGGTGGTGCTGCTCGGCGGGATGGCCCGCCTGCGCCGGTTCCGGATCCTGCACGGGACGGCGATCCTCGGCGGGATGATCCCGGCGGCCAGTGTGCTGGCCGGCGTCGTGCCCTGGTGGCGCAGCGATCAGGCCGGGGCGCTCCTCGCCGTCACGGTCCTGGGCGGTGCCGTGCTGCTCGCCGCGATCGCCCTCGTCGGCCCGTGGCGGCGGGGCCCGTTCGGGGCGGCCGGAGCAGCGGGGGCGCTCACCATGGGGGTGCTGACCGCCGACGTGGCGACCGGCTCGACGCTGTCGCTGACCACCTTGATGGGTGGTCAGCCGTTGATCGCCGGGCGGTTCTACGGCCTCGGCAATCCCCTGTTCGCCGTCTTCGGCGCCGCCGCGGTCTTCGTCGCGCTGGCGTTGGCCGACCCGTTGCTCGCTGCCGGCCGACCGCGGACCGCCGCTGTCGCCGTCCTCACCCTGGGCGTGGTGGCGGCAGCGATCGACGTGCTGCCCGGCCTCGGGGCCGACGTCGGGGGTGCCCCGGCGCTGCTGCCGGCGTTCGGGGTGCTGGCCCTGCGCATCGCCGGGCTGCGGCTGACCTGGCGTCGTGGCCTCGGGATCGTGGTGGGCACCGTCGGCCTGGTCGTGCTGGTGGCGATCGCCGACTGGCTGCGCGCCCCGGCCGCTCGAACCCACCTCGGCAGGTTCGTGCAGACTGCACTGGACGGCGGCGCCTGGGATGTGGTGCGCCGCAAGGCGTTGCAGAACTGGGAGATCCTGACCTCCTCACCGGCGACGATGGCCCTGCCGGTGGTGGCGGCCCTGCTGGTGTGGGCGCTGGCACGCCCGGCCAGGTTCCGCCTCGGCTGGCTGGAGGTGGCCTATCGGCGCCTCCCGTTGCTGCCCGACGGGTTGGTCA
Organism: uncultured Actinomycetota bacterium; assembly: GCA_963710915.1. Taxonomy (GTDB): domain Bacteria; phylum Actinomycetota; class Actinomycetes; order Actinomycetales; family Kineosporiaceae; genus JADJPO01. The sequence goes on from CAVQCD010000010.1 coordinate 67,689, forward strand.
CGCTCGGCATCCTGCTCGCGATCTCGTTCGCCGCCAACGACTCCGGTACCTCGATCCCCCCCTCGGCCGCGTTGATCGCCCTGCCCCTGCTGGTCGCCGTCACGGCACGGGCGATGGCCGACGACGCTCCGCCCGGGCCCATCGCACGGCGGACAGGACGGCGCTGAGCACCAGCACCGGTGCGACATAGCGGCGGAAGCCCAGGGTGGTCGTCTCCACCGCCGGCGACAGCCCGATCACCCGTCCGGGCAGGTAGGCCAACGACAGCACGACCAGCCGGGCGAGCAGCGCCGCCTCCAACCCCGCGAGCTCCACCGGAGCGGCGACCAGAGCCAGCGGGGCCCAGACCATGGCGTCGTACCAGGGCAGGGCATACGGCGCGCAGAGGACCCAGGCCGCCGTCAGCACCAGGGCGGCCCGGGCGGCGTCCGCGAGAACAGAATCCCTTGCCGAATCGACGTCGGGCTCGTCCGCAGGCATGACCCGGCGACGGAGCAGCCAGGCCAGGCCGCCCGCCACCAGCAGGGCCAGCGGTACCACGACCGGTCGCAGCGAACCGCTGCCGGTGCCCAGTTCGATCAGGTTCACCACCGCCCGCCAGGGCGAGGCGATCGAGGTGAACCCGCTCGCCGTGCGCAGCTGGTCGAACACATGCGGCCCGGCCAGGACATGGGCCGGCACCAGCACAAGCGCCGCTCCGAAGACCCCCGTCGACAGGGTGCGCCAGCGGTGGGACTCCGGAAGCCGCCTGGCCCCCCACAGCAGCGCCAGGCCGAACAGCGCATAGGGGGCCTTGATCGCGACCGCCGCTCCGAGCAGGGCGCCGGCCGGTGCGGGGTGCCGGACGGCGAGGGCCAGGGCGAGCATCGACGCCGCGGCGGCCAGGACGTCGAGGTGGGCGCCCAGCACGAGCTGGCCGAGCAGCAGAGGGTTGACCGTCCACAGCACGGCGGCGCGGCGGCGTGCTGCGTCGTCCGCCGCGAGCAGTCGGTGCAGCAGCAGGGCGACAGCGGCGAAGGCGGAGGCGCAGAGCAGTGACCAGATCCAGGTGGTCAGCCTCAGCGATCCGTCGCCGAGCCGGGCCACTCCGGCGAAGGCGGCCGTGGCCACCGGCCCGTAGACGCTGGGGGTGTCCCGCCAGGGCGGCTGGACGGCACCGGCCACCGGGTCGCTTCCGCCGAGCCAGTCCCCCGGCGCCACGCTGTAGGCGTCCTGTCCCGCTGCCGCGATCCGCCCGTAGGCGAGGTAGGAGAGATGGTCGGCCGAGCCGGCCGGCGGCACCAGCGTGAGCGCGAACGCCACGCCGATCCCGGCCACCAGCAGCCGGCGCGGGTCCGGCCTGGCGCCGTCCCGGATCGCCCGCAGCCCGAACCAGACTCCGAGCCCCCCGGTGGCGTAGGCGAGCACCCCCAGCACCGTGACCAGGGCGGACGACGCCCCGGCGGCGAGATCCCACGGCGGGTGCGGTGTGCGTGGCCCGAGCCCGGGAACGGCGGCCGAGTCGCCGAGCGCCGCAAGCACCACGAGCAGCACCAGGGCCGCCGCGCACAGGCCGGCCGCCCGCCGTCCGGGGCTCACCGGCTCACGACCCCCGCCGCAGCCGCGGCAGCCGGGCCAGCACCCGGAGCGGGGTCGCGCGACGGGCCCGACGCGCGGCGAGTGCGCGGGCGACGTCGCGGTACTGGTCGGCCCGGTGCAGCTGACCACGCCAGTCCGCGCCGGTCACCCGGTGCTGCAGCTCGCAGGGCACCTCGAGCACCCGGAAGCCGGCGGTGAGCACGTCGATGGTGAGCGCGGTCTCCACCCCCCAGCCGTGGGCGAGCGGTCGGCCGGCCTCGAAGGCCTCCAAGGTCAGGCAGCGCATGCCGGACAGCGGCTGGGTAGCGGTCCACCCGGTGGCGTCGTGGATGCCCTTGCGGGCCAGGCGCACCACGAAGCCGTGCCCGCCCCCCGCGGTGTCCTGCGGCGGCAGGATCGCGATGGTCATCTCGGCCTCGCGGGCCAGCACCGGCGCGGCCAGGGGGGCCAGCCCGGCCGCGCTCGGCCCGAGATCGGCGTCCACGAAGAGCAGGGCCAGCTCGCCGGAGTCCGCGAAGCGGGAGACCCGGGCCACCCCGCGCTCCAGGGCGGCGCCCTTGCCCCGGTTGTGCGGCATCCGCACTGCGATCGCCCCGGCGTTGCCGGCCTTGCGCAGCGTCGCGTCGGTGGAGCCGTCGTCGACCACGACCACGTGACGCACCCCGGGGAGGGACAGCACGGCGGTCACCGTGCTCGCGATCCGCTCCGCCTCGTTGTAGGCCGGGATGACGGCAGCCAGCCCCGCGAGTCGACCCTCTGCGCGCGCGGTCATGCCGGTGAGCCTAGTCAACGACGACTCACGCGGTGCCGGGGTCAGCGCAGGGTGAGCTGGCGGGAGACGACGCCGGCCCGGGCACCCCGCTCGAGCGGGGTCAGCGGGGCGGTCGCCGCGATCGCCTCGGCGAGGCGTTCGACGAACAGCGCGGCCGGCTTCTCCAGCGCCTCGGCGTCGGTCTCCACCGGGAGGTCCCACACCGGCACCATCAGCCCGTCGGCCCGGAACGCCCCCACGTACCGGGCGCCGTCCGCCACCGCCGAGCTGCCGGCGGCGTGCAGCCGGGCCAGGCCGTCGAGCAGGGCGTCCTCGGCGTGCGGCATCACCCAGCGCAGGTGGCGGCGCTCGCCGACCGCGCACCAGTAGGCGGCCTCGACCGAGGTCAGCCGGCGGGTGGGCACGACGGCGGCATTGGCCCGCTCCAGCGAGTCCCGGACGTCGCCGGTCACCTGGACGTCGTCGGCCAGCCAGAAGTCGAACCCGTCGTGCACGGTCACCGCGAAGGGCACGTCGACGTCCAGCACATCCTGCAGGCGGGGGGTTCCGGCGGGAGCCACGCCCTCCGTCACGGGCGTGCCCGGCGCGACCTCGAGCGCCGCGAGCAGCGCGTGGGCGACGTCCCGGCCGGCATCACCCGATCCCGCACCGGTCTGCAGGCCGACGAAGACCTCGCCGTCCGCCCGGTGCAGGGCGGGCCAGGCCAGGGGCAGCACGGTGCTCACGGTGACCTCGCGGGCGCCGTGGGCGGCGACAGTGCGCACCCGGGCGGTGGCCGACGGCACGATCTCGCGCATGGCCACCCAGTCGCACTCCCCGGCCAGCCCCTCGAAGGGGCGGGTGACCAGGGTGGCCCCGTCGAAGCGGGCCGCCCGACCGTGGCAGGCCTTGTAGCGCTTGCCCGAGCCGCACGGACAGGGCTCGCGCATCCCGACCACCGGCACCGCCTCACCCGCAGGCATTTCAATGGGCGCGGACCCCTGACGGACAGCGGCGCGGCGCGAGGACTTGCCCATGGGATCGGACTCCTTGACAGACGGGACGGCTCAGAAGCCGTCCCAGTGTAGGTTCCCCACCCCGGGCACCAGCCCGGGCGCGAGCAGCACCAGGTAGAACCGGACGAACCGGCCGACCAGGCCGAGAGCGAGGAACAGCCACAGCCGCATCCGGATCGTGCCGGCCAGCACGCTCCAGACGGCGAACGGCGGCAGGCCGGACAGGGCGCTCGCCACGGTGACCAGGCTCGGACCCCAGGTGTGCTGACGGCACCACTCGAGGATGCGCTCGATCCGCTGCTGCCACCGGCCACGTGCGGTGCCGTGCCGGGCGAACCGCTCGAGCTGCAGCAGCCCGGCGCCGGCCACCCAGAAGATGATCTTTCCCAGCATCTGGCCGGTGGCGGCCACGAGCGCCGTGGCCAGGGCAGGGACCTGCAGGGTGACACTGACCCCCACCAGGTAGGCCTCGAGGTTCACCAGCGGGATGACCGCGGAGACCAGGGCCACCACGAAGGTCGTCACCAGTTCTGCCACCGTTCCCCCGACCCCCGTCGCCTAGGGCTATCTCACCAGGCGCAGTGTCGGTGGAGTCTCCAGGGGAAGCAGCGCCCACACCGTGCGCAGCCCTCCGACATGGTCGGTGACCCCCCAGGTGGAGGAGAGCCGCTCCACAATGCGCAGGCCACGGCCTGACACCGCGGTCGGGGGAGCCTCGCGAGCCTCGACCGGCAGGCAGGAGCCGCCGTCGGTCACCCGCAGCGCCAGCTCGGTCGCACGGACCTGCCAGCCGAGCACCAGGACGCCGCCGGCGATCGCCCGTCCGTGCCGCACGGCATTGCCGAGCAGCTCCGAGATCACCACCTCGGCGTCGTCGACCACTGCTTGACTCAGCCCCGCGTCGGCCATCGCCGCCCGGATCTGGCGGCGGGCGCCGGCGACGGCGTCGGCACGGTGCGGCAAGCGGAGCACCTGGATCGGCGGCGGAGACAACGCCTGAGCGGAACTCACCGTGATGCCCTCCTCGCCGTTGCCTCGTGCCGGGACGTTCAGTCGGCGGTCGCCCCGCTCCCGCGGAGAGATCCAACCACCGGCCGTCGGACGGTGCGGGGTATTGCTTCGAATGTACGTCCAGGCTAGGAGAAGCGCCGGGTGAGGCGGCAGGCTCAACGGCCCGGCCCGGCCACCTGCTCGAGCACCTGCCGGGGCCGATTGGTGATGATCGCCTCGACCCCGGCGTCGAGACAGCGCTGCACGTCGTCCGGCTCGTCGACGGTCCAGACGTGGACGGCGTGCCCCGCCTCCTGCGCGAGCCGCACATAGTCGGGGTTCTCCCGAAGGATCTCGACGGCGATCCCGGCGATGCCCACCCCCTCCGGCAGGCTGCCGTCGCGGTAGACCCATGGCACCCGCTCCATCAGGTAGACCAACGGCAGTTCCGGGCACAGCCGGTGCATCCGGCGCAGGGCGAGGCCCGAGAAGCTCATCATCCGGACGCCGCAGCGCACGGCGTCCGCTGCCGTCTCCTTGTCGAACCGGGCCAGCACGGCGGCGAGCTCCTCCTCGACCTGGCCGCCGAACCGGTTCGGGTGCTTGGTCTCGATCGCGAGATCGACCCGTCGGCCGCACCCACGGACCATGTCGAGCAGCATCTCCAGGGTGAGCAGGGCACTGTGCCCAGCCATACCGTCCGGCCCGGGCGAGCCGGCCTTCCAGGAGCCCCAGTCGAGCGCCTCCAGCTCGGCCAGGGTCATCGAGGCGACCGAACCACGGCCCGAGGACGTGCGGTCGACCCGGGCGTCGTGCAGGCAGACCAGGTGCCGGTCCGCGCTCAGCCGGACGTCGCACTCCAGCCCGTCGGCGCCGTCCGCGATGGCCCGGTGGAAGGCGGCCGGAGTGTGCTCGGGCAGGGCGTCGCTGGCTCCGCGATGGGCGATGACGAGCGGAACACCGGCGGCTGGCGTCGTACCCACGGCAAAGATGCTGGCACAAACACCGCTCATGCTCCGCGGGGGTACACGTTCCGGCCTTCTGATGACCGAATTGTCGTACCCCTGCGGAGCATGAGCAGGTTTCGCAGGGTGGGTCAGGCGCGCTTGGTGGCCTCGATCTCGAGGGTCAGCTTGACCTTCTCGGACACCAGCAGGCCGCCGGTCTCCAGGGCGGCGTTCCACTGCAGGCCCCAGTCCTTGCGGTTGATGGTGACCGCTGACTCGAACCCGGTCTTGACGTTGCCGAACGGGTCCTTGACGACGCCGCCGAACTCCCAGACCAGCTCGACCGGGTGGGTCGCGCCGGCCACGGTCAGGTCGCCGATGGTGACGATGTCGTCACCCTTCACCACGACGGAGGTGCTCTTGAAGCTGATCTTCGGGTGGTTCTCCACGTCGAAGAAGTCGGGGCTCTTCAGGTGGCCGTCACGCTGCTCGTTGCCGGTGGTGACTGACGCGGCGTCGATGTCGACCCACAGGGTCGAGCTCTCGGGGTCGGCGGCGTCGATCGTCGCACCACCGGTGTAGGAGGTGAAGTGCCCCCGCGTGGTGGCGACAACGGCGTGCTTGGCGGCGAAGCCGATCGTGCTGTGGTCGGCGTCGATGTCCCAGGTACCGGTCAGCTCGGCGGGAAAGGCGCTCATCTGTGGGGTTCTCCTTCGGGGGGCTGGACTGAATAGTTGAACTGTAAATCAGTTCTCCTGACACGTCAACCCGGTCACTCTGCGAAGCCAGGGCCCGTTGGCTCATATCCGGCGCCCGGCGACCGACCTGGGGGGCGAGCACCCGCGCTCGGGACGTGGACCCGTGGACCGGAGGGACCGATGAGCTACGACAACAACCCGTACCGCACGCCACCCGCCTACGGCGAGGACGGCGTGCAGTACAACCGTTTCGGGATCCCGATCGGTACCACCGGCCCCGCCCCGGGGGCCGGGTACGTCGCTCCCGCGCCCGGACAGGCCCCGGCCGGGTCACCTCCGGCCGGGCAGCCGGTCGGCCCGCCCCCGTGGGAGGCGCAGGCCGAGGCGGCCTGGCGGATGCCCGCCGCTGCCGCCGCTCCGGCCGCTCCTCCCCGCATGGGGAACCCCCGCCATCCCGGCCCAGGGCGGGCCGGCCTGGGGGCCCGTGGCGACGCCGCGCAAGGGAGCGGTGATCGTGGCCGGCGCGTCCTACGAGTGCGCCTCCTGGGGCCTGCGGGTCGGCTCGTCGATCCTCGACGGGCTGCTCCTCGGGCTGGTCAGCGGGGTGGCCTCGCTGCTGGGCGACGCAGCGGGCAACATCGCCTGGGTGGCGTTCGCGGTGTGGAACGCGATCTACCTGCAGGGCACGACCGGCCAGACCCTCGGCAAGCGGGTGGTCGGCACCCAGCTGGTGCGCAAGGTGCGCCGCCACCCCGGCACCGAGCACCTGGTGGCGCCCGGGCCCGCCACGGCCTTCCTGCGCAGGCTCGCCCAGATCCTGGACAGTCTCAGCCTGGGTATCGGGTACCTGGCACCCCTGTGGACCCAGCGCCGGCAGACCTTCGGCGACCTCCTCTCCCAGACCGTGGTGATCAAGGCCTCGAGCCCGATCGCCCTGGCGACGGCCGAGCCGAACGACCAGGCCGCCACCTGGTGATCGGGGACTACCTACACTCGGGCCGTGAAGTCTCGGTGGCGGCACCCGGTGCGCCTGGTTCCCCTGGCGTTCGTGACCGTCATCGCCGTCGGCACGGTGTTGCTGATGCTGCCGGTCTCGCGGAACGGGGAGGCCGGGGCGGACCTGCTCGTCGCGGCCTTCACCTCGGTGTCGGCAACCTGCGTCACCGGCCTGACCGTGGTGGACACCGCCACGTACTGGAGCCCCTTCGGCCAGACGGTGATCCTCGGCCTGATCCAGGTCGGCGGCTTCGGCGTCATGTCCATGGCCACGCTGCTGGCCCTGCTGGTCTTCGGGAAGATCGGGGTTCACGGCTCGCTGGTCGCCCAGACTGATTCGCACACCACGGCGCTGGGCGACGTCCGCGGGGCCCTGAAGACGATCGCCCTGTCCACGGTGGCGATCGAGGTGACCATCACCCTGGTGCTCACCGCCCGCTTCTTCTTCGGGCTGGGCGAGTCCCTGCCGACGGCGCTGTGGCACGGCTCCTTCCATGCCGTGAGCGCCTTCAACAACGCCGGTTTCGCGCTGTACAGCGACAACATCATGGGATTCGTCGCCGACCCGTGGTTCATCGTGCCGCTCTGTGTCGCGATCATCGCCGGCGGGATCGGCTTCCCGGTCTACTACGAGCTCATCCGGCGCCGCAGCCGCCCCAAGCACTGGTCGGTGCACGCGCGGATCACCGTGATCGGCTACTTCGCCTTCGCCGCCCTCTCCACGCTCTCCTTCGCCGTGGTCGAGTGGAACAACGCGAGCACCCTCGGCGGGCTGGGCACCGACGGCAAGATCCTGGGCGCACTGATGGGCGGGGTGACACCGCGGACGGCGGGCTTCAACTCCATCGACTACGCGCAGGTGACGCCGGAGACCATGCTGCTCGACACGATCATGATGTTCATCGGCGGCGGCAGCGCGGGCACGGCCGGTGGCATCAAGGTCGGCACCTTCCTGATCCTGGCCTTCGTGATCTGGGCCGAGGTGCGCGGCGAGCCCCAGGTGGTGATCGGCCGGAGGGCGATCCCCACCGCCACCATCCGGGAGGCGCTCACCGTGGCCCTGCTCGGGGTGGCCGCGGTCGTGCTCGGCACGGCGTTCCTGCTGGCCGACTCCGACCAGCCGCTGGAACGGGTGGCCTTCGAGGCGGCGTCCGCCTTCGGCACCACCGGTCTGTCCGCGGGCATCACGGCCTCGTTCGACGCCTACGGGCAGGTCGTGCTGATGGTGCTGATGTTCGTCGGCCGGCTGGGACCGATCACCGCGGCCACGGCGCTGGCTCTGAACCGGCGACGCCGGTTCTACCGGCTCGCCGAGGAGGCCCCGCTCGTCGGCTGAACCCCTGCTGCGTCAGCCGGCGGCGCCCTCACGCCAGTCCCAGACCGCGACCACCTGGTTCTCCTCCTCGGTCGCACCCCCGCTGACGTACGTGCGCCGTGCCGCCTTGTTGTCCTGGCCGGTGGCCACCCGCATGCCGTAGCAGCCCTGCTCCACAGCGATCTCACGCAGTGCCTCGAGCAGACGGGAGCCCACGCCCTGGTGCTGCGCCGACTCCTTGACCGACAGTTCGTAGACGAACATCTCGGTGCCCTTGTCGGGGTGGGTCATCTCGATCCCGGTGATGAAGCCGACGGGGCGACCGAGCTCGTCCTGGGCGAGCAGCAGGTGATGCCCGTCGGTGCTGAGGAAGCGCTGAGCCCACTCGGGGCGCACCGGCCGGTCGAACAGGCCGGACGCCGCGAGCAGCGCGTTCACGTCGCGCGGCCCCAGCGTGGTGAGACGGACGCCGTCCATGAGGCCGGACCCCCTTCGGACGGGACCGGGCAGCGGCTGCCCGTCGAGAGCGCGAGCCTAGCGGACCGCTCCGGTCACTTGATCTCCCGACGGGTCAGGATCACTGCTCCGATCACCAGCGGCGCCAGGACCCACACGGCCGTCGCGCTGGACAGGTGCGCCCAGTCACCCCCGGACATGGCGCCGCTGGTGAGCTCCTCGGTGCCGGTGCCGATGTCGACCCAGGGTGCCCAGCGCTCGATGCTGCGGACCAGACCGCTGAGGACCTGCAGGATGGTGGGCAGCACGAAGTAGGCGACGATGGCTGCCGCCGGACTGGTCAGCAGGAGCCCGAAGGCGACCCCTTGGGCGACGGAGATCAGTTGCGCCAGAGTGAATCCACCGAGCATGGCCCACCTCATCGACCAGTCCAGCGGGACGTCGCGCAGCCCCACGGCCAGCAGGTGCGCCACCGCGGCCAGGGCGATCGCCACCAGCAGGCCCGCGATCGCCCAGCCGGCAGCGGCCAGGAGCTTGGCGAGCACGACCCGGGTGCGGCGCGGTTCGACGGTGAAGGTGACCAGGCCGGTGCGCTGGGCGAACTCGGCCGTGGTGGCCAGGATGCCCAGCACCGGATACAACAGCAGCTGCACCAGGCTGGTCACCTCCACCAGGGGGCCGAATGCCAGCGCCTCCGGGTCGTCGACGACGCCGATGATCACTCCCAGTGCGGCGGCGGTGAGCACGCCGATCACGATCAACAGCCACCGCCCCGACCGGGTGTCGACGATCTTGCGGGACTCCACCCGGACCAGCCGGAGGAAGGGGATACCGGGATGCCCCGCCGGTGGACCGGCGGACAGGACAGGGTGACGCAGTTCTGGTGCCTGGCTCACGGCGGTCATGCCGCCACCTCCGATCGGTCGGTGCCCGAGGTCAGTTCGAGGAACATCTGTTCCAGTCCGGCACCCTGGGCCGGGCGGAGGTCGGTGAGCACGACGCCGGCGGCAAGGGCCGCCCGACCCACCTGTTCGGCGTCCGCCTCGACGGTGATCTGTGCCCCCTCGACGGCGTGGACGAGGTACCCCGCCTGCACCAGTGCGGAGCCGAGTCGCACCGGGTCGAGGCTGGTCACGGTCATGCCGCGTGCCGGCCAGCAGGCTCTCCTTCGCCCCCTGGGCGACGATCCGGCCGTGGCCGATCAGCACCAGGTCGTCGGCGATCAGCTCCACCTCGTGCAGCAGGTGGGAGGAGAGCAGCACCGTGCGGCCCTCACCGGCGAAGTCCGCCAGCAGCCCTCGCATCCAGTGAATGCCCTGTGGGTCGAGGCCGTTGGCCGGCTCGTCCAGCACGAGCACCTGCGGATCGCCGAGCAGGGCCTGGGCGATGCCCAGCCGCTGGCGCATGCCGAGGGAGTAGTTGCGCAGCCGGCGCCGTGACTCCTGCCCGCTCAGCCCCACACGCTCGAGCATCTCCTCGACTCGGGACCGGGGACGGCCCAACGCGATGGCGGACAGGGTGAGCACCTCCCGGCCGGTCCGGCCGGCGTGCTGGGCGGAGGCATCGAGCAGGGTGCCGACGACGGCCGCGGGGTTGGGCAGGTCGCGATAGGGGCGGCCCAGCACGTGCGCCTCTCCCGAGGTCGGCGGGGTGAGGCCACAGATCATGCGCATGGCGGTGGACTTGCCGGCACCGTTGGGGCCGAGGAAGCCCGTCACCAGGCCCGGGCGGGCGGTGAAGGAGATGTCGTCGACGGCGGTGAAGGCGCCGTACCTCTTGGTCAGTCGTTCCACAGTGATCATGCCGTCCAGCCTGGTCCTACGACGGGGGGCGAGGCATCGGCCGGGGCTCTACACCCGGTGCGACCAAAGTCGGAGGCGGTACTGGCCATCCGGCGGCTGCCAACCGGCGCCCTCCGACTCCTAGGCTGCACAGGTGAGCTCCGTTGCAGCTGTTCCTGCGCCCGCCCAGCCACCGCTGAGCCGCTGGGGCCACACCTGGCGGATCGCCATCAGCCTGGTGGTGGGCCTGGTGCTCCTGGTCACCACCCTGGCAGGCGCTCCCTCGCCGAGACCGTCGTGGATGGTCACCGCGGCGTTGGTCGACTGGCTGGTCGTGGGACCGATCGCGCTGGTCCTCCTGGCCTATCACCGCCGATTCCCCCTTCCGGTGGCGGTAGCCGTCACGGCCCTCACCGCAGGCTCGGCGATGGCCGCCGGGGCCGGGCTGATCTGCCTGGTCTCGATCGCAGCCCGACGCCGGACCCTGGAGATCGTCGGGATCGGCGGACTGGCGGTGGTCACCGGAGTGGCCTTCGAGCACCTCTACCCCAGCACCTCCGACTGGTCGCTGTGGTTCGAGATCGTCTTCGTCTCGCTGGTGGTGGCGATCTCCATCGCGCTCGGGATGTACATCGGCGCGCGCCGGGAGCTGATCCACTCCCTGCGGCTGCGCGCCGAGGCGGCCGAGCGGGAGCAGTCGCTGCGCATCGCCCAGGCCCAGTCCGGCGAACGCACCAGGATCGCCCGGGAGATGCACGACGTTCTCGCGCATCGGATCTCGCTGCTGTCCATGCATGCCGGGGCGCTGGCCTTCCGCGAGGACCTGCCGCCCGACCAGGTGCGCGCCGAGGCTCGGCTGATCCAGCAGACGGCGAACGAGGCCCTCGGGGAACTGCGCGGCGTGCTCGGTCTGCTGCGCTCCCCCAGCGGCGGGCCCGACGCACCGCAGCCCAGCCTGTCCGACCTGGAGTCGTTGATCGAGGAGGCCCGCGGCGCCGGCGAGGTCGAGCTGCGATCGGAGCTGACCGGCCCGGCGCCCGCGCCGTGGCTGGGCCGCCACATGTACCGGGTGGTCCAGGAGTGCCTGACCAACGCCCGCAAGCACGCACCGGGTGCGCCCGTGGTGGTCACGCTGGGCGGTCGCGCCGGCGGGCAGGCGACGATCGAAGTGCGCAACGGTGTTCCTCGGCAGCGGACACCGGCGGTCACCGGAGCCGGGCTGGGGCTGATCGGGCTGGCCGAGCGGGCGGCGGCCACCGGCGGCACCTTGACGCACGGGGTCACCCCCGAGGGCGGCTACGCCGTGCAGGTTCAGCTGCCCTGGCCGGCCGGCGGACCGCAGGAGAGAGCCTGATGAGTGAGCTCGATGAGTGAGCTCGGCGCTGCGGCGCCGATCCGGGTGCTCGTGGTGGACGACGACCCTCTGGTGCGCTCGGCGCTGCGGCTGGTGCTCGGCGGCGACCCGGACGTGCTGCTGGTCGGGGAGGCCGGGGACGGGGTTCAGGCGCGGGACGCCGTCCGGTCGTTGCGGCCCGACGTGGTGCTGATGGACATCCGGATGCCGCGGCAGGACGGTCTGGTGACCACGGCGCAGGTCAGGGAGGAACCCGATCCGCCGCAGGTGATCGTGCTGACCACGTTCGACGCCGACGACATGGTGCTCGCCGCCGTGCGGGCCGGGGCGAGCGGATTCCTGCTCAAGGACACCGCACCGGAGCTGATCCTGGCCGCCGTACACCGGGTGTTCGCCGGAGAGCCGATCCTGTCGCCGTCCGTCACCCGGCAGGTGATGACCGCGGCCGTCGCCGCCGGCCCCGACCCCAAGGTCGCCGCGGCCCGGGCGCAACTGGCCGGGCTGACCGACCGGGAGCGCCAGATCGCCGTCGCCATCGGCCAGGGCCTGACCAACGCCGAGATCGCCGGCCGGCTCTACCTCTCGGTGGCCACGGTGAAGTCCCACGTGACCCACCTGCTGACCAAGCTGGGGGCCGACAACCGAGTCCAGATCGCCATCCGCGTGCACGACGCCGACCTCCCCTGACGAACCCGCTAGGCGGCCGACTCCAATGCCAGGAGGGTGTGCTTGGCGTGAGGGCCGCCGGCGTAGGCGCCGGCGGCACCGTCGGAGCGGATGACGCGGTGGCAGGGGACGACGATGGGCAGTGGGTTGGTCGCGCAGGCGGTGCCGACCGCCCGGACCGCCTTGGGGTTGCCCGCCGCCGAAGCCACCTGGGCATAGGACTCCGTTGTGCCGTAACCGATCTCGCTGAGATGGGCCAGCACCGATCGGCGGAACCCACGGGACAGCCGCCAGTCCAACGGCAGGTCGAAGGCCCGCCGGGTGCCGGCGAAGTACTCCTCCAACTGGCGGACGACGCCCGCCAGCCGGTCGGGGGCCCGCAGCACCCGAGGGCTCACCCTGGCCGCCAGGTCCTCCAGCACCGCCTCGTGATCCTGCGCGCTGAAGGCCACCCGGACCAGCCCGGCCGGCGTCGCGGCGAGCAGCAGCACCCCGATCGGTGACTCCAGGGTGGTGTAGGCGACGTCGAGCACTCCCGCCCGCTCGGCGTCCGCCACCAGCCGCGCCTGGAGTGCTGCCAGACCGGCAGGTTCGGCGCGAACGGCGTCCAACACCCGGGCAGGCAGCGTCACGGCGTCCGCGGCAGAGACATCGGGGGTCATCGGGGGGCTCCTTCGGGGGCGGGGAAGGTCAGGCGCAGGGTGCGGATGCCGTCGTGAGCGGCACGGCGGGCGGCGTCGGTGCTGCCGCCGAGGATCTGGGCGACCTCGGCGAAGGCCAGCCCACCCAGGTAGTGATAGGCGATCGCCTGCCGCTGCTTGTCGGGCAGCCCGGCGACCGCCTGCCACACCTGCGGATCGCCCTCCGGCGCAGCAGGAGCCGGTCGGTCGGGCAGGTCGGCCACCGGCACGGCCTGCCGGGCGGCCCGGCGGACGACGTCGATCGCCTTGCGGTGCGCGATGGTCACCAACCAGGCCTCGACGTTGGACCCGGCAGGCAGCGCGGGATAGGCGGCGAGAGCGGCGAGGAAGGTCTCCGACCAGGCGTCGTCCGCCTCGACCGGACCGAGTACCGCCCGGCACACGCGCAGCACCGTCGCACCATGTGCGACGACGACCTGCTCGAACGGAACGCGGGGAGTCACCGGGCCTCCAGAGGGCTGACGCTGTCACCGGGTAGACGCACCCGGACGCCGAAACGTGAGACCACCCGGGGGAAGCCTGCCACGGGCCGCCGCCGGTACCCTTCGGCGGATGCTGATCGACCGACTCACCGAGGCCGACGTCGCCGCTGCCGTGCCCGGGCTGGCCGAGGTGCTGATCGACTGCACGGAGGGCGGCGCCAGCGTCGGCTTCCTGCACCCGCTGCCGGTGACGGACGCCGAGGAGTTCTGGGCCGGGGCGCTGACCGGGCCGGGGCGCACCACGTGGGTGGCCCGCGGCGAGACCGGGCTGATCGACGGATGCGTGCAGCTGCGCCGGGCCCAGGAGGCCAACGGCCGGCACCGGGCCGAGGTGGGCAAGCTGCTGGTGCACCGCCGGGCCCGGGGGCGAGGCGTGGCCCGGGCGCTGATGGCCACCCTGGAGGAGACCGCACGCGCCGAGGGCCTGACCCTGCTGCTGCTCGACACCGAGACCGGCAGCTCCGCCGAGGGCCTCTACCGCCGTCTGGGCTGGGAGGTCATCGGCGTCGTCCGCGACCACGCCGCCCTGCCCAGCGGCCCACTGGCGCCGACCACCTTCCTGAGCCGCCACCTCGGCTGAGCCACCCGCCGCCCCTGATGCCTAGGCATCATTCTGACTGACGCTATGCTGTCACCATGCGCACCACAGTGACTCTGGACCCGGACACCGAGCAGATCGTCCGAGCTCGAATGGCCGAGCGCGGCGTCTCGTTCAAGCAGGCCCTCAACGACGCCATCCGGGAGGGTGTTCCCGCACAGAGAGACCCGATCGCCCCGCCGACGCGCACCGTCTCACTGGGTGTGCCGACGGTCAGCATCGACAAGGCCCTCCAGCTCGCCTCCGAGCTGGAGGACGAGGAGCTGGTGCGCAAGATGCGCCGGCGCGCATGAAGATCGTCGACGCGAACGTGTTGATCTACGCGGTCAACACCGAGAGCGAGGAGCACGCGGCGGCTCGCGGCTGGCTGGACTCCGCGCTCACCGGCGGGGCCCGGGTCGGGTTCGCCTGGATCGCCCTGCTCGCCTTCGTGAGACTGACCACCAAGCCCGGGCTGTTCCCCCGACCGCTGTCCCCGGCGCAGGCCATGGCCCAGGTCGAGGACTGGCTCGCCGCACCGGGAGCCCAGATCGTCGCGCCGACGGCCCGTCACCCCCAGATCCTGGCCGAGCTGATCAGTCACGTCGGAACCGGCGGGAACCTGGTGAGCGATGCCCACCTGGCTGCGCTCGCGCGCGAACACCGGGCCGAGATCGTCTCCTACGACAGGGACTTCGAGAGATTCCCCGGTGTCGCCTGCGAACGGCCGACTCGATGAAGCGGACCGGGATCGTGCATGCCGAGCTGAGCCGGCTGATCGCCCGGCTGGGGCACACCGACCTGGTCGTGATCGGCGACCGCGGACTGCCGCTGCCACCCACCGTGCCGGTCGTGGATCTCGCGCTGGTGCCGGGAGTGGTCGACTTCCGCACCGTGCTGGACGCCGTGCTGGCCGAGCTCGTGGCCGAGGCCCACCTGGTGGCCACCGAGGCCGAGCGCGGCCAGGTGACCGGCTGGCTCGACGAGCGCGCCGACCTCCTCGGACGACGTGAGGTGCTCAGCCACGAGGACCTCAAGGCGGTCCTGCCCCGGGCCGCCTTCGCCATCCGTACCGGGGAGCAGACTCCCTACGCCAACGTCGTCCTGCGCTGCGGCGTCCCGTTCTGAGAACGGACCGGCCCGGCCCCCGAGGGGGCGGGCCGGTCGTCGTTGCTCAGGGGTAGCTGACCACCGTCACCGGGACGTCCGGGTTGGCGATCGTCGACGAGCCACCGACCCCGTTGACGACGTTCTCGATCCCGCCCTTGCCGTTGGCCGGATCGAGGAAGATCGTCAACAGGTTGGTCAGACTGCCCTTCGGCAGGGTCTTCGGCACCTCGAACGCGTTGGCTGCGAAGATGTCCAGGCCCTGGTTGAAGAAGCTGTAGCTACCCGCGCCGGTCATCCTGAACGCCTTGACCCGGTTCGAGACCGCGAGGGCCGGGTAGCCCTTGATGCCTCCCGGACGGCTCCAGGCGGCCTGGCTCGGCGGGTCGTACGGCAGCTCGTTCTGGAAGAAGACGACGTTGCCGCGCTGGCCGTTCCAGATGACCTCGGTCTTCTGGTAGTGCTCCACGAACAGGCCGGTCGCCGTGACGTCGTCACCGTTGACCACGAGCCCGGTGTCGGCGGTGTTCACGGTCCAGCCGACGGTGCCGGGGTTGCCGTGGTCGGCACGCCAGAGCCAGAGGTTGTCGAGCAGGACGTCGTCGCTGTTCACCTCCATCGTCACGGTCGCCTTGCCGATCTGCGGGCCGCCGATCCTGACGAACACGTCCTGCAGGGCGACGGGGTCACCCGAGCGGCGTCGGCCGTCGCCGTCGCCGTCGCGTGAGCCGATCCGCACGAGCAGCTTGGAGTTGACCGGGCCCGCGTCGACCATGAGGCCGGCGACGTCCACGCCGCGGACGTCCGCGACGTCCAGCACGAGCGCCCCGCGCTGCGCGGACAGGGACGGCAGTCCGAGGCCGAGGACGACCGTGTTCGCGCGCTCCACCTCGATCGTGCGGGCGACGTCGTAGACACCGGGCGTGAGCAGCAGGTGCTTGCCGCGGTCGAGCTGCTCGTTGATCGTGCGCACCGACGTCGACGGCTTGGCCACGAAGAACCTCGACAGCGGGACGGAGGTGCCCGGAGTCGCGCCGTTCTCCCACGTCGTGCCCGAGGAGTTCCGCCGCACGGCCGGGACGAAGACGTTCCATCGGCCCGCCGAGTCGACGTAGAGGTACGGCTTCTCCTTGCTCACGGGGGTCGTCGCCACCGTCGTGTAGGGCCCGCCGCAGGTCGCGGAGTCGGCCGGGAAGCACGTCGCCGGCGCACCGTTCACACCGGAGAAGACCTGGTTCCACACGCCGTTCGACCAGGTGCCGACCGTGCTGTCCCGGGTGTACCACTGCTGCTGGGACCCGTTGACGACCTGGCCGGCCCTGGAGTCGGAGATGAAACCGCCGCTGGCGAACGACGGCCCGCTGCAGTAGTCCATCAGCGAGAGGGTCCCGCCGGTGACGTTGACGCGGCGCATCGGGGCGGCCTGCGACACGGCCCAGAACGTGGCGGTGTCACGGCAGCCGTCCTGCCCGATCGCCGTGACGTCGATCGTGAGGTTGGACAGCGAACGCCAGAAGTTGTTCAGCGCGAAGCAGCTCTGCCCGCCGTTGCCGTCGGGGAAGCAACGGTTGACGACGTCGACGTGCCCCTTGATCGTCACGTCGGTCGGGTTGAGCCCGAGCCCGGCGACCTCGGTGTAGTAGCCCACCCTGACGTTGAGCGGCGCCTCGGTGCTGCCGTACGTGCCGGGCTTGAAGAGCAGGGCGAACCGGTTGCTGCCCATCTCGTTGTCGATCTGCTTCGTCGCGATCTCGTCGATCTTCGCCTGGATGGCGCTGGTGGCCATCGACGGGTCGAAGACGACGACGTTCGGGCCCAGGTCGGGATCACCGGTGGCTGCGGCGGCCGGGGCGAACCCGCCGCCGAGCGCGAGGCCCGGCACGACCAGGGCTGCAGCGAGGGCCAGGACTCCGGCCCGAGGGCGAAGGCGGCGGCGAAGGCGGCGGGGGCGGGAGTCGGACGACGGAGGCGTGTGACCCATTGCGGCGAACCTGCTTCCTCGGAGGCTGCTGCGTGCTGAGAGAGCGCTCTCCCGACAGAGAGAACCACAGGGGCGTATCGGGCACAAGGGGCAGATGCGGACAGGTGCTGTCGTCAGGCGGATTCGCGGACGACGAGCGTCACCGGTAGGACGATCCGGCCGGTGCCGTCGTCGTCCGGCAGGTCGGCGTCGGTCGGCAGGACGAGTCCGGGCCGGGTCAGGGTCAGGAGCATCCGGACCATGGCCCGGCCCTGCGTGACGGAGCGCTGCCGCACCGTCGTGAGCGGCGGCTCGGTGAGCGTCGCCATCCGGATGTCGTCGAAGCCGACCAGCGCGACGTCGTCCGGCACCTGGCGACCCGCCCGGCGCAACGCCTTGAGCGCCCCCATCGCCATCAGGTCGTTCGCGGCGAAGAGACCATCGAGCTGGGGCAGGCGCTCCAGGAGCCGGGCTGTCGCGGCCTCCCCGCCGTCCACGGTGAAGTCACCGCGCTCGACACGGGCGCTGCGGTAGGCCCGCCCGAGCCCGGCCCGGAAGCCGGCCAGCCGGTCGATTCCCGCGGCCATGTCGGCCGGGCCGGCGACGGTGCCGACGGTGCGGCGCCCCAGGCCGGCGAGGTGCTGCGCGGCCGCCGTCCCGCCGCCGACGTTGTCGTTGTCGACCGAGGGGACGTCGAGCCCGGCCTGCAGCGGCCGGCCGCCGATCACGACCGGGATCCCGGCCGCGACCATCGCCGCCGGGAGCGGGTCGGGGCCGGCGTGACCGGAGACGAGCAGGACGCCGTCCACGGGGGCGGTCGTGAGGTACCCCGCGATCCGGTCGAGGTCGCGGTGGGACTGGGCCATGAGGAGCGTGATCTGCAGACCGAACGCCATGGCCTCCTGGCTCACGCCCCGGACGACGTCACCGAAGAACGGGTCGCCGAAGACGCGCTGGTCCGGCTCGGAGGCGACGAGGGCGATCGTGTCGGTGCGCCGGGTCACCAGGGAACGGGCAGCCTGGTTCGGCACGTAGCCGAGCTCGGCGACGGCGTGCTCGACCCGCGCGCGCAGCGCAGGATCGACCGACGCGAAGCCGTTGACGACCCGGGAGACGGTGGACCGCGACACGCCGGCCAGGGCGGCGACCTGCTCGAGGTTGGGGCGCGGTGCGGCGGGGCGGGTCGGCCGCATGGGGCACCTCCTCGGCCTGGTTCCGCGGATCCGGACCGGGGCGGCCGGTCTCTCAGCGTACGGCCGTGGACAGCAGGGCCCTGATCGCCTCGGCCCGTGCCCTGGGGGAGGCGCCCGGGCTCGGGTCGGCCGGGCGCGGGGTGGCCAGGCGGGCGCGCGCCACGGCCACCTGCTCGCGCTGCCACGGGGAGATCGCCACCCCCAGCTCGGCCACCAGGACCTCGGACGACGCCAGCGCGGCACCGGCCCGCCCGTCCCCGAGCGTGGCGGCGGCGCACGCCGCACCGAGCAGCGCCTCGGCCATGCCGATGGTGACCGAGGAGCGCGGGGCGTCCCGGAAGGCCCGGCTGAAGTACGGCAGGGCCGTCTCGGGCCGGTCGCAGCCCAGCGCCGCCCAGCCCGCGTTGATCACCATGGTGTCGGTGGGTTCGATGCCCAGGATCCGGCCGCTGTCGGCCATCGCGTCCTCGAGCACCTCCAGCGCCCGCCGGGCCTGGCCCGACTCGGTGTGCGCCAGGGCGATCTTGCTGACCACGGCGACGAAGTAGGTCGCCGAGGGCGCCGCGGTCACGAGCTCCCAGGCCTCCTGCGCAGCCGCGTTGGCCTCCTCGAGCCGGCCGAGGGCCGCCTGGGTCACCGCGAAGGACGACAGCGCCTCGGGCAGGTGCTGCGGCGCGGCGTCCCGGGCGAGGTCGATCAGCCGGGCCGCGGTGCGGGCGGCCTCCTCCAGCTCGCCGTTCAGGTACTGCTCGACCACCCACAGGGCCAACGCCTCGGCCAGGCCGACGTCGTCGCCGGCCAGCGCCAGCTCCTGCACCGCCTCCTCCACCAGCTCGCCGACCGACGGGCCCGCGCTCTGCTGCAGCAGCGCAGCGTGGGTCACCAGCACCTTCGCCCGGCAGGCAGGGGCGAGCAGGCCGCTGTCCAGCGCGAGGGTCGTCCAGCGCAGCCCCGGGCCGAACGCCTCGGTGAACAACCACAACCGCCCCAGAGTGGCCATCAGATCTGCGGTGATGGCGCCGTCGCGGGCCTCGAGGGCGCTGCGCAGCGCCTCGAGGTAGTCCTCGTAGCCGGCGCGTACGTCCTCGATCAGGTCGTCCTGCAGCGGTACCCCGCGCCACCGGGCGGCGAACCACTCGCGGTGCCGGCGGCGGACGGCGTCCCACTCGTCGTGGGCGGTGAGCTCGTCGAGGGCGAGGTCACGCACGGTGCGCAGCAGCCGCAGCCGGAGCACCGGCCCGCGGCGGTCCACCGCGATGTGGGCGTCGCGGACCAGACGGCGCACGACGGCCTCGACGTCGAGGCCGGCAGCCCCCCGGGACCCGGGAAGCGGGCCGGGCAGTCGGCCGATCACGGCGACGGCTGCGGCCAGGTCGAAGGCGCCTGCGAACACCCCCAGCCGGCGGAGGGCCCGCTGGTGCGCCGGGTCGAGCCGGTCGACGCTCCAGCGCAGCGTCTCGCGCAGGGAGCGGTGGCGGGGGGCGCGGTCCCGGTCGCCCGCGGCGACGTCGAGGGGTGACTCGATCAGGTCGGCCAGCTCGTCGAGGGTCCGGGTGGCCGCGTGGCCGGCCACCAGCTCCAGCGCCAGCGGCAGCCCGTCGAGCCGCCGGGCGATCCGCGCCAGCAGCTGCAGCTCTGCGTCGTCCGGCGCCAGGTCGGGAACCTGGTCGAGCAGCCGGTCCGTGAGCAGTTGTACTGCGGCAGAACGGGTCACGGTGTCCACGTCGGCGCCCGCGGGTGGGCAGGACAGCGGTTCGAGGACGGCGCGCCGCTCACCGACGATCTCCAGCGGCACCCGGGAGGTGACCACGAACGACACTCCGGGGCAGGCGTCGAGCACCCGGCGGAGCACACCGGCCACGGCGTCCAGCACCCATTCGGCCTCGTCGACCAGCATCACCAGGGACAACGGCGTCAGGATCGACACCAGGCCGGCCACGGCGTCGTCCGCCGGCACCGCGTGCCCGAACGCGAGCGCAGCGGCCTCGGCGAGCCCGTCCATGTCGAGCCCGCTCAGCCCGGACAGGTCGAGGTAGCCGACCTCGCGCGTCCCCGCCAGTGCGGCGGCCACCTCGGCCAGCACCCGGCTCTTGCCCACCCCGCCCGGCCCGACCACGGTGATCAGGCGCCGCCCGGCGTTCACCGCGTCGACCACGGCGGCGATGTCGGCCTCGCGGCCCACCGTGGGGTTGGCCGGCACGGGCACGCAGCGTGCGCGCAGCACCGGCCGCCCGCGCACGGCCGGGGCCGGCGGCGCCGACCCGTCGAGGGCGGAGTCCTGGGCCAGCACCTGGGCGTGGACCGCCGCCAGGGCCGGGCTCGGGTCGATGCCCAGTTCAGCGCGCAGCCGGCGGCGCAGCGAGCGGTAGATCTCCAGGGCCTCGGCCTGCCGGCCACACCGGTAGGCCGCCACCATGGCCAGACCGTGCGGCCGCTCCCGCAACGGATGCCGCCGGGCCAGGCCGGTGCACAGCTCGAGGGCCTCCTCGGCCGAGCCGACGGTGTGCTGATCGAGCAGCGCGGCGGCCAGATCCTCCACGGCGGTCGAGCGCAGCTCGTCGAGCCGGGCCCGCTCCGCGAGGACGAGTTCGTCGCTCACCCCTTCGTAGGCGGTCGGGCTGCGCCACAGGCCGATCGCCTCGCGGAAGAGCCCGATCGCCTGCTCCCGCCCCCGCCCGGCCGCGACGTCCCGGGCCCGGCGCACCTGCTCGCCGAACGCCTCGGCGTCGGTGGTGGCCGCCGGGCTCAGCCGGTAGCCGGTCTCATGC
The DNA here is from genome assembly GCA_963710915.1 of uncultured Actinomycetota bacterium. Lineage (GTDB taxonomy): Bacteria > Actinomycetota > Actinomycetes > Actinomycetales > Kineosporiaceae > JADJPO01. Next base: position 89,025 of record CAVQCD010000010.1, read on the forward strand.
GTCTCCACGGCGTCGGGGCCGAGCCCACGGCGCAGCCGGGCCACCACGGTGTGCACTGCGGCGACGCTGAGCGAGGCCGCCTGCTGGGCCCAGACCAGGTCGAGGATCACCTCGGGCGGCACGTACTGGCCCCTCCGCTGCAGCAGCACGGCGAGGACGTCGCGGGGCCGCTGACCGCTCGGGGTCACCGCTCGCCCGTCCCGCTGCACCAGGAGCGGACCGAGGATGCCGATATGCACGGATTCATGACATCACGTCGCCCGCCCCCGGGCCTACCCTCCGGTGTGCAGCAGCAGCTTGCCGCTCACCGTGCGCCCGGCCAGCAGCCGGTGCGCCTGCGCGGCCTCCGCGAGCGGGAGCCGGGCCTCGATCCGCGGCTCGAGGCGGCCCTTGCGCACGTCGTCCAGCACGGCCCGGACGGCGCGCGAGCGGGCCGCACCGGTCAGGTAGTCGGTGGCCGCCACCCAGCGCACGCCCAGCGAGCCGTTCCGGCCCGCGGTGCCGTCGAGTCCCGAGAGCTGTTGCGGGGCAAACGGTTCCGGATGCCCCGTGACGGCGCCGTAGAGCACGAGGGTGCCGCCGGAGGCCAGCATGTCCAGGCTCGCCGTGAAGGTCTCCCGGCCGGTGGCGTCGAAGACCAGGTGCGCCCCACCACCGGTCAACCGGCGCACGGCACCGACCAGATCGACCTCGTCGCTGCGGGCGATCGCGTCGTGCGCGCCCAGGCGCAGGGCCTGGCCGGCCTTGGCCCGGGTCGAGGTGATCGCCACCACGTGCGCGCCCTCCGCCGCGGCGAGCTGCACCACCGCTCCCCCGGTCGACCCGGCGGCGGCGTGCACCACCACCACGGCACCGGACACGGAGGTCGCCTCACGGGTCAGCACGTGCGCCGTGCTGCCGGCCATCGCGACCGCGGCGGCGATCTCCTGCGGGGTGTCGTCGTCCAGCGGCACCAGGTGGGCCACCGGCACCGCCGTGTACTCGGCGTAGACCCCGGCCAGGTGGCCCAGGTGGACCACCCGTCGCCCGACCAGCTCGGCCGGCACGCCCGGGCCGACGCTGCGGACGGTGCCACTCGCCTCGGTGCCCGGGATCAGCGGCAGGGGGACGGGGTAGGGCGTTCCGGCCCGGTGCTGCAGGTCGACGTAGTTGACCCCGATCCAGGCGTTGCGCACCAGCGCCTCGCCCGCCTGCGGCACCGGGACCGGCAACCGCACTCCCCGGAGCACCTCCGGGCCGCCATGTCGGTGGAGTGCGACGGCGAACATGGTCTCGCTGCGATCGTCCGTACCCGTCATCCGGCCTGACCTCCCACGCCGGAGGTGACCGGACGACGGTCGGCCAGGTGCACCACGTCGACCGGGTCGCCGGACTCGGCCACGCCGAACCGGTCGTGCAGGTGGCGCAGCGGCGCCGGTGACCACCAGTTCCACTGCCCCATCAGCCGCATCAGCGCCGGAACCAGCACGCCGCGCACCAGGGTGGCGTCGAGCAGCACCGCCAGGGCACAGCCCACACCGAGCATCTGGATGAAACTCACTGCGCTGGTGGCGAAGGCGGCGAAGGTGACCGCCATCAGGGCCGCTGCGGCAGTGATGATCCGCCCCGTGCGGGCCAGGCCGGCGGTCACCGCCTCGGTCGTGTCCATCCCCGCAGCGTGGTACTCGGCGATCCGGCCGAGCAGGAACACCTCGTAGTCCATCGACAGGCCGAAGGCGAGGCAGAACATCAGGGGTGGGATGTTCACCGACAACGGGGTGGCGGTGAACCCGAGCAGCCCGGCGCCGTGGCCCTCCTGGAAGATCCAGACCATCGCGCCCAGCACCGCCCCGATGGTGATCACGTTGAGCGCCAGCGCCTTTGCGGCCAGGACCACCGACCCGGTGAAGGCGAAGATCAGCAACAGGGTGCTCAGCGCCATCAGCGCCGCCACCAGCGGGAGCCGGGCGCCGATGGTTGCGTTCACGTCGGCGAAGCGGGCGGTCGGTCCGCCGACCAGGCGCTCGCCCGGGGCGGGCAGGTCGCGCACGGCCCGCACCAGGGCCTGCGCCTCGTCGCTGTAGACGTCGACCTCCGGCAGCACACGCACGGCCGACGCGTCACCGCGCTGCAGGTCGGCGCGGCCGGGCGCGACGGCGGCGCCGTCCGCGAACGTCCCGGTGGCCGCATCGACCCGGCTCACGTGCGGCAGGCGGGAGAGTGCCCTCGCGTAGTCGGCCACGTCCGGACCGGACGGCGTGCTCGGCAGGGTGACCACGAGGGCATCGCTCTCCCGGCTGCTGAAGTCCTGCCGCAGCACGTCACCGACCCGGCGGGCCTGGGAGTTCTCCGCGGGCAGCGCCCGATCGTCGGGCAGACCGAAGGAGACGGAGGCCATCGGCAGGGCCATCAGGGCGAGCAGGGCGAGCACCGGAACGGCGGCGACGACCGGACGGCGCATGACGGCGGCAGCGATCCGGCCCCAGACGCCGTCGCCGGCCGCGGCGGTGCGGTGCCCGAACCGCCGGCGGTTGGCCCGGTGACCGAGGAGCCGCAGCACCGCAGGCAGCACGACCACCGCGGCCGTCGCCGTGATCACCACGACGGCGATCCCTGCGTAGGCGAAGGAGCGCAGGAAGTACATCGGGAAGGCCAGCAGGGCGGCCAGAGCGATCGCGATGGTCGCGGCGGAGAACAGCACCGTCCGGCCCGCGGTGCGCACCGTCGTCCGCAGTGCGGGTTCGACGTCGTGCCCGGCCTGCAGCTCCTCACGGAACCGATTGACCACGAGCAAGGCGTAGTCGATGCCCAGGCCCAGCCCGAGCGCGATGGTCAGGTTGAGCGAGAACACGCTCACGTCGGTGACGGCGGTCAGGAGGCGGAGCACCGCGAAGGTGCCGATCATGGCCAGCACGCCGACCATCAGCGGCAGCAGGCCCGCGATCAGCGAGCCGAACACCGCGACCAGCAGGATCAGCGTGAGCGGAATGGCGATCGCCTCCGCGCGGGCCAGGTCCTTCTTCACCTGGCCCGTCATGTCGACGATGTTCTGCGCGAAGCCGCCGGTCTCGATCCGGACCCCGGCCGACGTGGTGGTGGTGAACGCGGGCTGCAGCACGGCGATCCGGTCGGCGTAGGCGTCCTCGTCGCCGTCCAGGTGGGCGACCACGAGGGCCGAGCGGGAGTCGGTGCTGCGCAACCCGGCCGCCGCGGCCTGCGGGGCACTCCAGTAGTCGGTGAGCACCGTGACATCGGCCTGGGCGTCGAGCCGCGTCGAGGCTTCGCGCCCCGCCCGCTCGACCGCGGGGTCGTCGACCGGGACGCCCGGCGGGGCGGTGACCAGGAGCACCAGGTTGGCGCCGTCCTGGCCGAGGTCGTCGTGCAGGCTGGCCGCCGCGCGTGAGGCCTCGGCGGCGGCGTCGTCGAAGCCGCCGGCGCGCAGCCGGGCGAAGGCTCCGGCCCCGAGTGCACCGGCCAGGATCAGGGTGATCAGGGTGAGGGCGAGGATGGTCCGGGCTCGGGTGAGCACGGCATGGCTGATGGCGTCGAACATGGTGGACCTCTGGCATCCGCTAGGCGATGCCCAGACCCTGCCCACCCGCCCTGCCGCGCCCCTGTCACCGACCTGTCACCCCCACCGCCCCACCGCCCCACCGCCCCAGCGCCCCACCGCCCCATGATCGCTGTCTGTCATGAGGCTTCCCCCCACTCAATGGGGGTGAACCCATGACAACTGGCGATCACGGGGCCGGGCGCCGCGGGGTCGAGGGGAGGGTGTCGCGCCAGGCGATCCAGCGCCGGGCCTCGGTGAGGTCGTAGTCGGGGCCGCCGGCGCTGAGCGTGAACAGGGTGACGCCGAGATCGAGGTAGGCCTGGCCGAGCTCCTCCGGGCCGGCGTCCGGCTTGCCCACCGAGATCTCGATCTCGCCCGGGTCACGGCCGACGTCGGCGCAGTGCCCGCGCAGGATCTCGATCTTGCGGGCGTAGGTGTCGGGATCGCCGAAGGAGTGCCAGATGTCGGCGTGCTCGGCGACCAGGCGCAGCGTCTTCTTCTCGCCCCCTCCCCCGATCATGATCGGGATCCGCCGGGTGGGCGGCGGGTTCAGCGCGCCGAGACGACGGCGGATCCGGGGCAGCGCGGCGGCGAGGTCGTCGAGGCGACTGCCCGGGGTGCCGAAGTCGTAGCCGTAGGCGAGGTAGTCCTTCTCGAACCAGCCCGATCCGATGCCCAGGATCAGCCGACCGCCGCTGATGTGGTCGACCGTGCGCGCCATGTCGGCGAGCAGTTCGGGGTTGCGGTAGGAGTTGCAGGTGACCAGGGGGCCGATCTCCACCCGGCTGGTCTGCTCCGCCCAGGCGCCCAGCGTCGTCCAGCACTCGAAGTGCTTGCCCTCCGGGTCGCCGAACAGCGGGTAGAAGTGGTCCCAGGTGGTGACGATGTCGGCGCCGGTGGCCTCGGCCTCGGTGAGGGCGCGGCGGATGTCGCCGTAGTCGGCGTGCTGGGGCTGCAACTGGATGCCGATGCGGACCGGCCGGGTGGATGCCATGACCCCATCCAACCCCGGACGCCGCCCCTAGCGACCCCCGAAACCTGCTGATGCTCCGCGGGGGTACATGTTCGAGGCCCAGACAACACTGTCAGCTGTACTCCTGCGGAGCATCAGCGGGTGGTCGGGTGGTCGGTTCGTGCTCGACCGGGAAGTTCACCGAGCGGGCGATGAAGCAGTAGGCACCGACCTCGGCGTGGAGGTGCTGCGCCCGCTCGACCATCGCCGCCTCCGCCACCGACACCACCGGGCGCAGGACGACGCGCTCGAACTGCCCGGCGCCGTCCGGCTCGGTGACCATGAACCCGACCGGCTCGTCGCGGTAGTCGGTGACGACGACGCCTGCCGCGCTCGCCAGGTGCAGGTACCAGAGCAGGTGGCACTGGGAGAGCGAGGCGACCAGGAGCTCCTCGGGGTTCCAGCGCGCCGGGTCACCCCGGAACGCAGGGTCGGACGACGCCGCAATGGTCGGCTTGCCCGCGCCACTGAGCTCGTGGTCGCGCGAATAGGCGCGGTACCCGCTGGTGCCACTGCCCTGATTTCCGGTCCACGACAGCGACATCTGATACCGATGCGTCTGGCTCACCCGTCGCACCCTAGCGCGAGCCCAACCCGGCTCATGCTCGGGTTTGGGGGTCAGCGGCGGGCGTCGTCGGCGCCGGCGCCGGCGCGGGCCAGCGCGGCGATCAGGTCCAGCTGGTGCGCGAGGGTCTGCAGCTCGGCGACGAACTCCTGGCGGCGCGCGGCCAGCGACGGCCTGTCCGGCGCAGGCTCCTCGTCGGCCCGCAGCAGACCGCGGTGGGCCGCCACCCGCAGCCCCGTGCGGAAGAGCTCGAGCGAGACCGACTCCGCACTCACGATCCGACGCTCCAGCTCCCACTGCTGGCCCACCCGCAGGGCCTCTTGGAGCAGCCCCTCCTCATCGACGATGCCGGCCTGACCCGCGGCCGCGATCCGGTCGGCGAGCACGAGGTAGGCGTCCAGGAAGGGCCTCAGCACCACGTGCGCCAGATGCAGGTTCGTCCCCTCGAGCAGGCTCCGCGCGGTGGACGACGAGAGGCCGCTCCCGTCCGCGGGCGTGAGCAGGGCCAACTCGTCACGCAGCTCCTGCTGGAACGCCCCACGGGAGGGGAAGAAGAACTCGAACTTGAACAACTCGCGCAGCCGGAGCGCCTGCTCCCAGGCCAGGCGACTGGCGAGCTCGACCCGCGACGCGTCGTCCGGCGCGCTGCTCGTCGGCCCGGTCGGGCAGGGTGTCGGGCGCCTCCTCCGCCGCCAACAGGGCCACCTCGCCGATCGCGCGCCCGACCAGGATGTGGATCGTGGTGTTGCGGTAGAAGGCGGCCACCAGATGCTGATGCTCGGCGATTCGCCAGACCGGCTCCGTCCCCGCGTCGTAGCAGGTCAGCACGCCGGAGGCGACGAGCTCCTGCAGCGCCCGGCGGATCGTCGACCGATCGGTGAGCGAGGCGGCGCCGGCGACCGGCCACCGCCGGGCGGAGATGTAGTCGGCCAGCGGGTGCACGGTCGCCAGCACCCGGTCGAAGGTCAGCGCCCGGTCGGCGCCGAGCAGGGCCAGACAGACGATGGCCGTGGTGGTCACCGGCGTCGCCCGGTTGATCCGGTGACTCACGTCCAGGGCCAGCCGTTCGACGATCTTCGACTCCTCGGTGCCCTGGGCGCGCAGCTCGGCCAGGCGCGCACGCAGCGGCAGCGGTTCACCGATCGAGAGGTAGACCCGTCCGAGCCGGTTCCGCTGGGAGCGGGCGAAGCGGATCAGTGAGGCGAGGTCCTCCGGTCGCTTCCGGCTGCCGAGCGCCTCGGCGGTCATGCCGGCGACCTCGTGCAACTGGTCGTAGACGATCGAGACCGGAACCACCATGACGTCGGGCGAATCGCCGGACGCCGCAGCCGGCGACGGTGTCACGTGGGCGGCCCGGGCGATCTCAGCGGCCTCGGCGGCCTCGCACAGGTAGTGCAGGAGGCCCAGGACGGGGGGCCGCAGCTTGCCGGTGCGGGTGCGGCCGCCCTCGATCGACCAGGCCAGGTTGCTGCGCCGTCCGACGAGCTGGGCGATGTACCCGCGCAGGGCGAGCCGGTAGACGGGCAGCTCCCGGGTCGCCCGCCGGATGAAGATGATCCCGGTGCGGCTGGCCATCGCCCCGAGCAGGGGCAGGTCCAGGTTCGCGCCGCCGAAGGTGTAGGTGGGAGAGAACCCGCGCTGGGCCAGGGCCTGGGGCAGCACCCAGCCGTCGAGATAGGACCGGTGGGAGAAGACCAGCGCCAGGCTGTGCCCACGGTCGAGCTCACGCAGCCGTACCAGCTCGTCCTCGTCCACCAGCACGTCGTGCGCGCGAAGCATCCATGCCCCGAACCGGTTCCAGGTCCGGGTGGCACGTTCGGAGTGCGAGGCGAGCATCTCCCGCAGGTACTTCGCCGCCTCGTCCCGCACCGCACCCACCGACTGGCCGTGCGCGGCGGCGTAGGCCTCGATCGAGGCGGCCATGACCGGCTCGTCGAGGGACCGGGCGACGTCGGTGCCCTCGGCATCAGCGCCGTCCGCCTCGCCCTGGGGCGCCAGACGGTTCCTCATGTCCTGATCCTCAGCTGCTCAGTCGCCATGGCGGCGAAGGTATCGCCCGAAGTGGGGCACGGTGAAGGCGATCCGGCCGCGCTCGCCGCTGTAGACCAGCCCCTTCTTGATCAGGGCGTCGCGAGCCGGGGAGAGCGACTGCGGCTTTCGGCCCAGGGCCTCCGCGATCGAGGAGGTGGTGGCCGTGGCGTCGGGGTCGCCGTCGTCCATCACATCGGCCATCGCCCGCAGATACTCGCGCTCGGCCGGGGTGGCCCGTTCGAACCGCGACCCGAAGAAGCCGACCGCCAGCTCGGCCTCGGCCTCCGGCGCCGCCATCCGCACGTCGTCCGCCGTGATCGGGCTGCGCGGGGCGACGTCCCAGGCCACCTTTCCGTACGCCTGCACGAAGTAGGGGTAGCCGGCCGTCGCCTCGTACATCGCCTCGAGGGCGTCGGCGGTGAACTCGGCGTCCTCCTCCTTGGCCGGCGCGCTGAGCGCCCGATCGGCGGCCGGACGGTCCAGCCGATCGATGCGGGCGTAGCGGAACAGCCTCTCGCTGTACGACTTGCTGGCCGAGAGGACGGCGGGAAGGTGCGGCAGGCCCGCCCCGACGACGACGAACGGCAACCCGGTCTGGCTGATCTCGTGCGCCGCCGCGCAGAGGGCGGAGACGTCGTCCGGGCCCAGGTCCTGCATCTCGTCGATGAACACCGCGACGCCGCGCCCGCAGTCGCCGGCGAGCCCGCCGACGTCCACCAGCAGCTCGACCAGGTCGATCTCGACGTCGCCGGAGTCGGCGCGGCCGGTGACCGTGGGGACGTCGATGCCGGGCTGCCAGCGCTCGCGCAGCTTGGTGCCGACCCGATTCTCCTTGAGCGCGAACGACTTCAGCACGCCCAGCACGTGATCGGACTCGGACCTGGGAGCCGCCAGTTCGCGGACGGCGAGGTGCAGGGCGGCAGCCAGCGGACGGCGCAGCGACTGGTCGGGGCGGGCCTCGAGCTTGCCGGTGCCCCAGCCGCGACGGACGGCGGCCGAGCGCAACGTGTTGAGCAGCACCGTCTTGCCGACCCCGCGCAGTCCGGTCAGGACGACGCTGCGCTCGGGCCGCCGCTTGGCCACCCGCTCCAGGACGATGTCGAAGGTCTCCAGCTCGGTGTCGCGACCGGCCAGCTCGGGCGGACGCTGACCGGCGCCAGGGGCGTAGGGGTTGCGTACCGGGTCCATTCTGGAACGGTATCCGGCTGTCTAGCGTGAACCTAAGACGTCGCGATACTCCCCGATCGCGTGTCGCAATCCGGTCACACGGTGCCTATTCGTGAGCAATCCGCCCGCGCCGGGCGGGCTATGGCGTGGCGGCGGCGGCCAGGAGGGCGGCGAAGGGTTCGGCCCAGGGGTTGAGCGGCCGGCGCTCGGTCCAGGGCCAGGCCAGGCCGGTGGCGCCGAACGGCAGGGTGGGGGTCGGCGCGCCGGCCCGGGCGGTGACCGTGGGGTCGACGGCAGGCTCACGCAGGTCGCGCTGGGGGTAGGCGTAGGGCGCCGGCAGCGGCCGGGACGTCGAGGCCCGGTTGAAGAACTCGTACACCCGGGTGTCGCTGACCTCCCCGGACTGGATCGGCGTCGAGGCACAGTAGACGTTGCCCTTGGGGTAGACGCCCTTGCTGAGATAGGACACCACGGCCTTGCCGGCGCACTCGGAGACCAGCAGCCCCGAACCGTGCCCGGGCGCATCGTCCACGGTCACCATGCGCAGCTGACCCTTGGCCTTCATCCGGGTGTTCAGCGCACCCAGGTAGCCGGTGGCCGGGTCGGCCTCGGTCTGCAGCATCAGCACCCCGCGCACCGGCCGGGCCAGCACGGCGCGGCTGAGCGCGGGGCGGTAGGGCCAGGAGGCACACGGGTTGGCCAGCTCGGTGGCTCCCGTCAACGGGTAGGCCTTCGCCAGGGGCTCGCGTCGCGGCGAACCACCGGCTGGTCGAGCGCTCCGCAGCGGTGTCGTTGCAGCGCACCGCGATGTAGACGCTGCGCACGTCCACGTCGTCCTTGGCCGTCTCGGTGAACACGTCCTGCACGTCCGTCAGCGCCGCGGCGTCACCGTCCATCGCCGCCAGCATCTTCCCCATCATCACGCCCGCGTCGTCCCAGGCGAAGGTCGAGTACTGGGCCTGGACCAGGTAGGCGTCAAGGATGTCGGGGGTGCCGATCCGCCCGAACCTGCCGGCCCGGGCCGCCTCGCGGATCCGCTCGTAGGTGTCGTTCACCGCCTGCGCCGAACCGCCCAGGTGGTAGGCGGCGTCATGCCGGCCCAGCCAGGGCAGGAAGACCCGGTCGAACTGGGCCTGGAACGCCATGGGCTGGTAGGAGAAGACCTTGTCGACCGAGCCGCCGGCCCAGTCCGTGTTGGCGTCGAGGACGACCCGGGCGACCTTGTTCGGGAACATCTTCTCCAGCAGCGATCCCAGCCAGGTGCCGTAGGAGACGCCGTAGTAGTCCAGCGTCTTGTAACCCATCAGGTGCCGGACCAGGTTGAAGTCGCGGGCCGTCTGGTCGGAGTTGACGTAGGGCAGGAAGCTCTTGGTCGTCCTCGCACAGGCGCTCACATAAGCCGCCCGCCCCTTGGCGTCGGCCGCCACCTGCTCGGGGGTGTAGCTGCGCGAGTCGCCGTCGGCACGGTAGGACCCCGCCGCCAGCCGCTCGTTGGAACAGCGCAGCTGGGTGCTCAGCCCGACCCCCCGCGGGTCGATGCCGATCGTGGTGTGGGTCTTGTTGACCCCGAGGAAGAGCGCGCTGATCACCCCGAACTCCAGGCCGTCGGCGCCGGGGCCACCCGGGTTGGTCAGCAGCAGCCGCGACCGCCGTGGCTGCTTGGCGTCCCCGCCGAGCCGGCTCAGCCCGACGTAGATGTCGCCGGCGGACAGGTGGTACCAGTCCTTGGGCACCTTGATCCGGGCGCACTCCATGATCCCGTTGAAGAAGCCGCCCTTGGGACAGGTCTTGGCCGACCAGCGGATCCGCTGACCGAAGTACTTGGCGTAGCGCCGGTTGGACCGGAAGTCGTCGAGGTCGGCGGCGGGAGCCGTGGCGGCGAGCGCGTCGACCATCGCCCCTGGCGCGGCCACCCCGGCAGCGACGGCCGAGGGGGGCGCCGTCACGGCGGACGGCGTGGCGCCGGCCTGCGCTGCGGCCGCCGGCACCGTGGCCACGGCCAGTGCCAGGGCCACCCCTACAGCGGCAACGCGTATGACCTGCTTCATGGATGTCAGCCCTCCCGGCGACGCCGACCTCCGACGACGGTCGCGAGACGGATCGGTCAGGCGGGTGGAATCTACCGCTTTCGGCCTCTCGGCCTATCTATCGCTATCTAGCTTCTGCGCTAGAAATGCTCATACAGCGGCATCAGGCGCCGGCGGCTGCGGGCGCAACGTACGGTTCTCGGCCGGCTCGGCGATCTCGGCCCGGAACGGGCTGGCCGGATACGTGCCCAGGATGCGCGTCTGCACCGAGAAGAAGGCCAGCTCCTCCAGGGCCAGGGTGAGCGAGGCGTCCTTGGGGTGTCCCTCGACGTCGGCATAGAACTGGGTGGCGAAGAAGGTGCCGCCGAGCTGGTAGCTCTCCAGCTTGGTCATGTTGACCCCATTGGTGGCGAAGCCACCCATCGCCTTGTAGAGCGCGGCCGGCACGTTGCGCACCCGGAACACGAACGTCGTGATCATCGGCCCGTCGTCCTGCGGGTACTCGCGGGGCTCGCGGGCCAGCACCAGGAAGCGGGTGGTGTTGCGGTGCTCGTCCTCGACGTCCTCAGCCAGGATGTCCAGCCCGTACAGCGATGCCGCCAGCCGCGGCGACAGGGCGGCCACGCTCGGGTCCCCCAGCTCGGCCACCTCCCGGGCCGCGCCGGCGGTGTCGTCGGCGACGTGCGCCGTCCAGCCGTGCTGACGCACGATGCGGCGGCACTGGCCCAGGCCGTGGATGTGGCTGCGGACGCTGTTGATCCCGTCCAGCGTCGCCCCGGGCACGGCCAGCAGCTGGAAGTGGATCGGCAGGAAGTGCTCACCGATGATGTAGAGGCCCGACTCGGGCAGCAGATGGTGGATGTCGGCCACCCGCCCGGCGATCGAGTTCTCGATCGGGATCATCGCCAGCTCGGCCAGGCCTGAGTCGACCGCCTCGAACGCGTCCTCGAAGGTCGGGCAGGGCAGGGGCGCGAGATCGGGGTAGACCTGGCGGCAGGCGGCGTCCGAGTTCGCGCCAGGCTCGCCCTGATAGGCGATGCGAGCACGGTCCAGACTGAGCGGGCCGGTGGGTGGGGCGGTCACGAGGATCCAGCCTACCCGCGGCCCGGAGCCCCGGACCGGATCGCAGGCCGACACCCGTGTGACGCGAATCGACAGAAACTACGCCACGCTCTGTGATTGAACCGTTACTTTCAGTGCCACCTTGTGCTAGGAAGGACCTCACGGCGCGGCGGGGGCCTGCGTCCGGCGGCGGCAGTCGGCCACTGGTCGAAGCGCCTCCCAGCCCTGACGTCTCACCGATTGGCGGAGCCATCCCCATGCGTCGCACCTCGCTTCCACGCCTGTCCCTTCCGATCGCCGCGGTCCTCGGCCTGGCCGGGGTCGCCTCCGGCACCGTCGCCGCGACCTCCGCCGGCGCAGCCACCGCCAGCACGAAGTACGCCGCCCTGGGCGACCAGTTCGCCGGCGGCGAGGGCGCCCCGGAGTTCCTGACCGGGTTCGACGAAAGCTCCGGTGCCTGTCACCGCACCGCACTGGCGTGGCCGAGGCTGCTCGCCGGCGTCAAGGGGCTCAGCATGGATGCCACCGTCGCCGGAGCCACCTCCTCGGTGGCGGGGCACCTCGCCTGCACCGACGCCAACACCTCGAGCGTGATCACCGGTCCGACCTCCCAGCTGGCGCGGGTCAGCACGATGAGCCCGAGGCCCACGCTGGTCACGCTCACCGTCGGGGCCAACGACGCCCGGATGCGTGCGCTGACGCTGTCCTGCAAGACCGGCGTCTCCTGCGACGCCGACGTCAGCTCCGCCCGGACCCTGGTGCGCGGCAAGCTGCCGAACCGTCTGGCCGGCGTCTTCGCCCAGGTCAAGGCGGCTACCAAGGCGCGACTGATCGTGGTGGGCTACCCGCAGCTCTACGCCCCGCCGTCCACGAACGCCCTCGGCCAGTGTGTGGGGATGACCTCGCACCAGCTCACCGAGCTCCAGGCCTACGCCAGGGACCTCGACGCCACGATGGCCGCAGCCGCCAAGGCAGCAGGCGCCGAGTATGTGTCGATGCTGGACGCGTTCCAGGGCCGCGAGCTGTGCACCACGTCGCCGCTGGTGAACCCGGTGGTCGTGACCGACGGTGCCCTGGCACCACGGTCCGGTTACCCGACGGAGCTGGGCCAGCAGGTGATGGCCACCCGCGTGGCCGCCTACCTGACCCAGTACCCGGCCGCGCCCAACCTCGCCCCGGTGCCCTGGTTCACGTACAAGCGCCAGACCGGTAGCACCAGCCGGGTGGTACTCAACGCCGCCGCCTCCAAGGACCCCGACGGCACCGTCACCCGCTACGCCTGGACGGTGAACGGCAAGATCGTGGCCACGACCAAGGCCACGACCATCACCGTGCCTCGCGGGAAGACCCAGCGCGTGAAGCTCACCGTGACCGACAACCGTGGCGCCAAGGCGAGCACCACCCGCACGGTGTCGCCGACATCGACCAGCCCGCGCTGACGTCGGGCACCGCCTGACCCACCGACCCGGCCCCGCCGCGATCCACGAGATCGTGGCGGGGCCCCGTCGTTCTCGGGCTCGCCGGTAGCGTGGCGCCATGCACACCCTGCGCTCCCGGATCCCGGGCCTGACGCCCTCCGCCGTCGTCCACACCATCGAGTCGGTCAACCCGGCCGACCTCTCCGACACGGTCGCCGCCGTCGAACTCGTGGGGCCCGACGCCTTCGTCGCCGCTGCCCGGGCCGGCAATCAGGCGCAGCGCGCCTGGGCCGGCGTCCCGGCCCCGATCCGGGGTCGGGTGATCGCCGCCATCGGCCGCCTGGTCGAGGCCAACGCCGAGGCCCTGTCCCAGCTGGTCACGCGCGAGGTGGGCAAGCCGATCGCCGAGTCGCGCGGCGAGGTGCAGGAGATCGTCGACACCTGCGACTTCTTCCTCGGGGAGGGTCGGCGCCTCTATGGGCAGACGGTGCCCAGCGAGATGCCCGACAAGCAGCTCTTCACCTTCCGGGTGCCGGTGGGCACCGCCGCCGTGATCACCGCCGGGAACTTCCCGGTCGCCGTCCCGTCGTGGTACCTGGTGCCCGCCCTGCTGGCCGGCAACGCCGTGGTCTGGAAGCCGGCCGAGTACGCGGCCGCCTGCGCCGACGCGATGGCGCAGATCTTCATCGCCGGTGGCCTGCCCGAGGGCCTGCTCACCGTGGTCCACGCGGACGGCGCCGCGACCTCCGCCGGTCTGGAGGCCGCGCTCGAGGCGGGCGTGGTGCACAAGGTCGGCTTCACCGGGTCGACCGAGGTGGGCCGCCGGATCGGCGAGCTGTGCGGACGCCACCTGCAGTCGCCCTGTCTGGAGCTGGGCGGAAAGAACCCCATGCTGGTGACGCCGTCCGCCGATCTCGACCTGGCCGTGGAGGGCGCCCTGTTCGGCGGGTTCGGCACTGCGGGTCAGCGCTGCACCAGCCTGGGCACGGTGATCGCCCACAGCTCGGTGCACGACGAGTTCGTGCGCCGGTTCGATGCGGCGACCCGCGCCGCCACCGTCGGCGACCCGGCCGGTGAGGTGCTGATGGGCCCGCTGCTGGCACCCCACTTCGCCACCCGCTACGAGGAGTACCTGGACTGGATCGGCGAGCACCACACGGTTCTCGGCTCCACCGGCGCCGGCCGGATCACCGCCGCCAACCCGCGCGAGGGCTTCCAGGGCGATCCCGGAACCGGCCTGTACTACCACCCCGTGATCGTGGACGGCGTGCGCAGCGACGACGAGCTGTTCCGCACCGAGACCTTCGGCCCGCTGGTCGGGGTGACCACCTACGACGACTTCGACGAGGGGCTCGCCCTGGCCAACGCCCCCGGATACGGGCTGTCCTGCTCCATCTACACCACCGACCCGACCGAGGTGTTCCGGTTCCGCACCGGCATCGGCGCGGGCATGGTCAGCGTGAACAACTCGACGTCGGGGGCCGAGGCGCATCTGCCGTTCGGCGGGAACGGCAAGAGCGGCAACGGATCTCGGCAGTCCGGGGTCTGGGTGCTGGACCAGTTCACCCGCTGGCAGTCGATGAACTGGGACTACAGCGGCCGGCTGCAGAAGGCCCAGATGGACATCGAGATCCCTGCTGCCGACACGGGATTCCGCCTCTGATGACGGGGATCGCGGTGAGCGTCGTGGTCGACGTCGCCAACGTGATGGGCTCACAGCCCAACGGGTGGTGGCGCGATCGGGTGGGGGCGGCGCAGCGACTGCTCGGCGGGCTCGCCGGCCTGCCCGGTCGCGAGCTGACCGGGCCTGCGGGAACCGCGCTCACGGTGCAGCAGGTGATCGCCGTGGTCGAGGGGCGGGCGCGCGCCGTGATCGACCCGGACGTCGCGGGGCTGCGGGTCCTGCGCGCCGAGCAGGACGGGGACACGGCCATGGTCGCCGAGGCGACGACCCTCGTGGCGGCCGCCGGCGATCCGGCTCGCGTGCTCGTGGTCACTGCCGATCGCGGGCTGCGGGCCCGCCTGCCGCTGGACTGCGGCGCTGCCGGGCCGCGCTGGTTGCTCATCTGTCTGCAAGGATCGCCCCATGGCTGAGATCACCCTTCGGGGGAACCCCATTCACACTGTCGGCGAGCTACCCGCGGTCGGCAGCGCAGCGCCGCCGTTCTCCCTGGTCGGCACTGGCCTGGGCGAGGTGGCCTCAGGCGCGTACGCCGGGCGCACCCTCGTGCTCAACATCTTCCCGAGCATCGACACCGGCGTGTGCGCCGCCAGCGTGCGCACGTTCAACCAGCGCGCTGCCGGACTGGACGGCGTCACCGTGCTCAACGTCTCGCAGGACCTCCCCTTCGCCCAGGCCCGGTTCTGCGGCGCCGAGGGCATCGAGAACGTCGAGTCGGCCTCGGCGTTCCGCAGCGACTTCGGCAGCGCCTACGGGGTGACGATCACTGACGGCCCGATGGCCGGCCTGCTCTCGCGGGCGGTGGTCGTCGTCCGCCCCGACGGCACCGTGGGCTACGTCGAGCAGGTGCCCGAGATCGGCCAGGAGCCCGACTACGACGGGGCTCTGTCCGCCATCGGCTGACCTCGCCCGCTACGGTGAGCGGCGTGAGCGCGCTGACCGTGCCCCGGTTCGCCAGTGAGCCCGTGCCTGCACGGGCCGAGGTCGTCGTCGTCGGCGGCGGGGTGATGGGGGCGAGCATCGCCTTCCACCTCGCCGAGGCGGGGGTGCCCGACGTGCTGCTGCTCGAGCGCGACGCCCTGGCCAGCGGGTCGACGTCGAAGGCCGCCGGCGGCGTCCGGGCCCAGTTCTCGGACGCGCTGAACGTGATCCTGGGAGCGCGCAGCCTGGAGGCCTTCGAGCAGTTCGGCGAGCGTCCGGGCAACGAGATCGACCTGCACCAGGTCGGGTACCTCTTCCTGCTCACCACCCCCGAGGACGTGGCCACCTACGAGGCCTCCGTGGCGCTGCAGAACTCGCTCGGCGTCCCGTCGCGCATGCTGACCCCCGCCGAGGCCGCCGAGCTGAACCCGATCGTCTCGATGGACGGCGTGCTGGCCGCGGCGTTCCACGGCCGGGACGGGTACTGCAGCCCGGAGTCGGTGGTGCAGGGGTATGCCTCCGGGGCGCGCACGCACGGCGCCACGGTGGTGACCGGCGTCGAGGTGACCGGCATCGACGTCGCCACCGGAGCGGACGGCGCACAGATCACCGGGGTGCAGACGAGTGCCGGCCCGGTGGCCACCTCCGTGGTGATCAACTGCGCCGGGCCGTGGGCCGGGCTGGTCGGGGCCATGGCCGGGGTGGAGCTACCGGTGACCCCGCTGCGGCGTCAGATCGTGGTCACCGAACCACTGCCGCCGACCCTGCGTGCGCTGGTGCCGCCGACGATGCCGATGACCATCGACGCCTCCTCGACGTTCTACCTGCACCCGGAGGGGCGCGGGATGCTGATCGGCATGTCCTACACCGCCGAGGAGCCCGGCTTCCGGATGGGCATGTCCGACGACTGGCTGCCCGATCTGACCGAGGCGATG
>CAVQCD010000011.1:0-457518 GCA_963710915.1 uncultured Actinomycetota bacterium
GAGGGGATCGAGCTGCAGACCATCCCGTTGCCGTCGGTGGCGCGCATGTTCTGTCTGGTCGTGTGTCGTCACAGCGGCCAGGTGGCCCGCCCCACATTCGCACAGGCAAGATCCCTAACGAACGTCGTCTGCTGACCGACAAGAGCAATGCGCGACGAGGGCATCAACGTCCACTCTGTCAGGGCCGTCGAAAGATCCGCCCTCGCACCAAGCCAGTCACACGACTCCGCCGTGGCCGCGCAGTCGCTGCCACGGGGGCCGGCCTTACCCATCCGGGGCTCCGGCGACAGCGCGACAAACGATGTTCGTTCACTGAGTCAGCGCGGCCGGGTTAGAACCAACGACCCTCACCCAATGAGCCCACGCCCCGCCGATGATCTTCGCGCCCGCTTGGGCGTGAATACTGATCATGCCTGCGAGCTGCGCTGCCTTGCCCGAAAGGCGAGTGCGTAGCCGACGAGCCTGCGACCGCAGACAACACACGGACAGCACATGATCTTCATACCCTGGAGGGGCATATCTGTTGATCAGGCCTCTGACCTGCGGTTCTCTGGTCGGGACGGCGGGATTCGAACCCACGACCCCTTGACCCCCAGTCAAGTGCGCTACCAAGCTGCGCTACGTCCCGGTCGTGCCCACCGTGCGTGGCGGGCCCGTTGATGCTAGCGCATCCGAGGCCTGCCCCATCGCGCGCTGATCTGCCTCTGAGAATCGTGGACAAGGCTGATGGCAACGCTTGCGTGACAGCACAAGCGTGCCGACACACGATGAACACGCCATCCGAGGAGCTTGTTGTGCCCGAGACCATTGGGGGCCTGCCCCTGCACCCCCTCATCGTTCACGCCACCGTCGTGATCGTCCCCCTGGCTGCGCTCGCCGTGCTGCTGTACGCGTTCGTTCCGCGCTTCCGTGCCTGGTCAGGAATTCTGACGCCCGCGACGGCCCTGGCCGCGATGGTTCTCGCGCCGCTGTCGACGAGCACCGGGGAGGGCCTCGAGCACATGGTCGAGGAGACCGCCCTGGTCGAGACCCACGCCGAGTTGGGCGAGACCCTGCTGCCGCTGAGCTTCGTGCGCCTCGCGCAGCTGAGCGGTCAACGGCATCCGCGGGCTGATCGCCCCGCTGCCGACCGAGCTGGCCGCCCATCCGTGTTCCCACCGCTGGATCGGTGCCTGCCCGGTCTCGGTGTGCTGGCGGCGGTGGTAACGGTCTCGACCCACGCGGTGAACAGGGTGTTCAGGTGGGTCATGTCGTCCAGTTCGCGGCCCGAGCCGATCTCGACGAGGAACTGTTCACGCACGGTCCGGAAGAACCGTTCGATCTTCCCCCGGCCCGCCGGTTGCCCGGGCCGTGAGTGCACCAGGCGGATACCCAGCACGGCGCAGGCCCGCGCCAGCTGCTTGTCGATCATGGCCGAGCCGTTGTCGTTAGCGCACAGGTTCGCGTGAACGTATGCACGGTGGCGCCTACTTGTTACAGGTTCCCCGTGCTCGCGGGGTCGAGCCGGGTGGGGTCCACGGTGTCGGCGAGGTAGTGGGTGGCGGCGTTGTAGCGGATGCCGAAGGCGTGCGCGACGAGGATCGGGTCCATGGTGGTGACCAGATCGGCCAGGCGGGTGACCCCCAGCCGCAGCGGTGTGACCTCGGCGGGGGCGAGGAGTTTCTCCAGGTAGCTGGCCGAGACGGGACCGGCGATCGTCTTGGTCTTCTGGTTGACCAGCAGATGCGGGTTGCCGGCGCCGCTGGCCTGGCGGTGGACCAGGACGCGGCGCAGCGCGGTGGTGGTGTGCGGGTCCAGCGGGGTGGGTTGCGGGCGGCGGCCGAGGCGGATGGTGGCCGCGGTGAGGTCGAAATCGGAGGCTTGGGCGCCGAGCAGTTCGGCGACGGAGGCGCCGTGCAGGAGGGCGAGCAGCCCGACGGCGGCCTCGTTGGGGTTGAGCTGGTCGGCGCGGATGGTCCAACGGCGCAGCAGGTCGCGTTGGCGGGCCAGGTCCAGGACCTCGCCGTGGAAGGCAACCTCAGGTGTTGCGACGACCACTGGAACCCGCCCCAGCGAAAGAGCTCCAAGTGGGGCCACCTCAGGCTGGCACACTCACACCGCGCGACCTCATGGGCGCATCAGGCGCCGGTGCGGCAGTGCCGGCACGTCTTGCTCCCACGGCAGATCCGGCTTGCCGAAGTGACCGTAGTTGACGGTGGCCCGGAAGATCGGGCGACGGAGGTCGAGCTGCTCAAGCATGCCGCCCGGGGAGAAGTCGAAATCCGCGACGAACTTGGCCGCCGCAGCAACGTCCCCGGTGCCGAAGGTGTCCACGCGGACGGACAACGGCCGGGATAGGCCGAACCCGTAGGAGACCTGGATCTCTGCCTTTTCGGCCAGCTCGGCCCGGATCAACTGCCGGGCCACCCATCGGCAATAGTAGGCCCCGGTGCGGTCTAACTTGGACGGATCCTTGCCGCTGAGCGCGCCACCGCCGATCCGACCCATGCCGCCGTAGGTGTCCACCACCAGCTTCCGGCCGGTCATCCCGCAGTCGATCTCAGGCCCGCCCAGCGTGAACGTGCCCAGCGGGTTAACGTTGATCACCGTGGCGGGGGTGAGGTAGTGCCCCAGGGCCGATGGGAGGATTTGCTCGCGCACCCAGGCGGTGACCGTGCCATGGTCAACCTCTGCCGCGTGCTGCGAGGCGACCAGCACATTGGTCACCTCGGCCGGCCGCTCGTGAACGTACCGGACGGTCACGGCGGTCTTGCCGTCCGGGCGCAGCCAATCCGGCTCGCCGAGGTGCCGGTGAAGGGAGATCTCCTGGCTGAGCCGGTGCGCCAGGGTGATCGGCAATGGCATCAGCTCCGGTGTTTCGGTGCAGGCCATGCCGAACATGATGCCCTGGTCGGAGGCGCCCTTCTTGCCCGGCGCGTCGGACGCCCGATCGGCCGCCGCCCGGATCTCCAGGGACTGCTCGGTGATCAGCGTGGTGATCTGTACCGTCTGGTCGGTGTGCCGGCTTCGGCCCGCCACATAGCCGACCTCCGCGAGCACCCCGCGGGCCAGTCCTTCCACATCCACCTGGGCGGCGGAGGTGAACTCGCCGGCGATCACCATCAGGTCGCCCTTGTACAGCACCTCGCAGCCGACCCGGGCGTCCGGGTCCTGTGCCAGGTGGGCGTCCAGCACGGTGTCCGCGACCAGGTCGCAGACCTTGTCCGGATGGCCCTCGAAGGCCGACTCGGATGTGAACAGATACTCGGTCATGGTGCAACTCCCATCATCGTGTCTACCGCCCCCGTCACCCGGCGGCGCAGTGTCCAGCTCAGCGCCGCCGCAAGTACGGCGACCGTGGCGAACGCCCACCAGCCGGAGGCGCCCAGAGAGCCCAGCACCCAGACGGCGACCCCGGTGCCCAACGCCGTCCCGAAGCTCTCCGCCGAGGTGTAGATCGTCAGATGCCGGGCTGAGTCCTCCGGTGCCAGGCCCAGGGCCACACCCCACGAGCCCGCCGAGATCCACAGTTCAGCAATCGTGTTGAGCGCCACGAACGCCATCGCCAGCAGGCAGAACACTGCCGTCGGAGTGCCCGGCACGGCGAGCGCCATCGGCAGGCAGCACCCGGCTAGCGCCCAGCAGCCCCGGCGCAGTGAACGGACCGCGCCGACGGTACTCTCCGCATCCCGGCTAAACCGAACCTGCAATGCCGCGATCGCCACCGTGTTCACCGTGATCGCCGCCGCGGTAAAGGCACCGCCATACCCGCCGACCTGGTCGGCGGTCAAAGGAAAGGCGACCATTAGCAGCGGCGTCTGCAGGGTAAGCAGGAACGCAACCAGGGTGGCCAGCAAGTAGCTCGGGTCGCGCAACAGCACGTCGTTCCACCCGGGACCGGCCGCCCGCCGGTCGGTTCGTGCCAGTGTCGATGCCGGTGCTGTGCGTGCCGGTAGCCAGCGGGCGGCCAGCCCAGCTACCAGCAGGTAGCTGGCGGCGTTGGCGCCGACCAGTACCGGACCGGCCCATTTGGGGCCGACCAGGAGCGCCAGCGCGGCCAGCCCGGAGCCGACCGACATGCACACGTTGCGCAAGGCCCGACTGGTGGCCAGCAGGCCGATCCGCTGCCCGTCGCGGGCGACCGCTGAGGCCATCATTAATCGGCCCGGCTGTGACCACTGGCTGACCAGCCGAGTGACGAGCGCGGCCACGAAGAACTGACCGGCAGTGGCGACGAACAGGTACGCCATGAAGCCGGCCGCCTTGCCCAGGTATTCCAGCACGGTGGTCCGGCCGGCGCCCCACCGTTCGATTAGGTACGCCCCGACTGGGGCCAGCAGCAAGGCAAGAATGCTGGCGACGGTGAGCGCGGTGCCTACCGCGACCGGGGAGAGGTGTCGGGACTGGACGAAGAACAGCACCGATACGGGCAGGAACATGCCGGTGCCGAGCGCGTCGATGGCCGCAATCGCCAGGTACGCCTGTCGACCGGGATTGGGCCGGTCGACGGCCCGGCGGCGTGAGTCAGGTGGGCGCATCGGTCGGGACCGCTCAGGACTGCCTGGCCGCTGGCGCGCCGGGGCCGTACAACTCGGCGAATGCGTTCGGCAGCCCATCGGCGGCCAACTCATCGGCGGTCGCCTGTTCGTACCGCGCGGTGGCCTGCATGTGCTCGTCCGTCCGGGTCGGCTGGTCGGTTCGGTCGGCGGCACGTCGGCTACCGGACTGCCGGTCGGCGCCGCCGATGGCTTCCGTCGGGGGGCCGTACAGCGGCACTGTGCGCCGGCCGACTAGCCGTGCGCCGTGCCGGACCTTGACGCCGTAGCTGCCCGGGCCCAGGGTTAGCTGGCCGAGTCCCCGGGCCAGGGCGAGCCGTACCGGTTCGTGCAAGCCGAGCCGGAAGTACGCCTGTGCGGCGGCCGGCAGCGGGTCGCCCCCGTACACCCGGGCATCCAACGCGCCACCGGCTTCGAGCACGAGGCAGAACCCGCGGGCCCGGTCAGCGTCGCACAGCAAGATCAGAACGGCGGCGGCACCGAATTCGACGGCCAGCGCGTCAAGGTAGTTGGCGGCGGCGGCCTTGGTGAGTCCCCCGCCAAACTTAGCTTGCTGCCGGGCCAGCAGTCCGGCCGCAAAGGGTACTTGCCCGGCGAGCCTGACCCGTCGGACGGTCAGAGGAGAACGGTCGAATAGCCGTCGCTCCCGACTCAGGATGCTACGCCGGTGTGCCGGTTGCGCCTCGCACCACTGCGGGTAGCTCAGGCCCGCAAGGTTCACTTCGGCGGTCGGCGGGGCGGCTGGGCCGGGGGTGGCCAGCCCGGCGAGCCCGAGCAGTCGGCTGGTGTCCGGTCCGGCATACGGCAGCCACGCCTGCTCGCACCGGCTGCGCTGAGCCTGTTCCGCCACCAGGTCCAGCAGCAGCCGGGTGGCGGCGACCCGGTCGGGCTCGGCCAACGCCGGATCCACCAGCCAGGTAGCCGTGTAGCCGGCACGGGAGCCGGCCAGCAGTAGTGGCCTGCGAGGCACGTCGGCTCGAGTGGGATAGCCGGGCGGCCGGTGACTGGAACTCAACCCCTGGTCGGCCACCCACAGCGGGGTGACGGCGACCAGGCCGGCGTCGTCCAGCACGGCTGCGTACCGGGTCGGCCCGCCGCCTGGCATCCGCTCCACCGCGGCAAGCCAGGCTCGGCTGCTGAACACGTCCGCCCCACTGGCCAGTCCATCCCAGCCGGCCGGGTCGGGCAGGTCGTCGAGGAGCTGCGCGCGCAGCCGTCCCTGGCGCGCCACGGGAGCGGCACCCAGCCGGACCCGGTCCGGGTGCGCGGCCCAATCGACCACCCGCTCGCGGTCAGCTTCACTGGCGCAGGTGAGCACTACCGTGGCCACGCGTTTCGGTCCGCGCAGCGGCGACACGTCGATCGGATCGCCGGCGGTCAGGTCGGCTTCCACATGCACGGTCGGTGCCGGGTCACCCGGCGGGTCGGCCAGGTCCAGCCCGGCCAGGCGCCTGCCACTGGCCGCCAGCGGGGCGCGCAGGTCCACCATCGCGTAGTACCCACCGCCGCTGGCGGAGGCGGCGGAAACGCGCCGGCCGCCTTGGCCCAGCGCTGTGGCGACCAGCAACTGGTCCAGGTCGATGGCGTACGCATCGGCGAGCTGTACCGCGGCGGGGTCGCCGATCAGCCGAGGGTTAAGCTCGAACGGGACTACCTCGCCGTCGACCACGCAGAACTCCAGGTGGGCGACGGCCCACTGCAGCCCGGTCGCGCGCAGGAGCGGATCCAGCCGCGGGGCCAGCGCGGCGAGCACGTCGGCAACATCACCTGGTGGCGGTGTCATCAGCACCGTCTCGGCGAAGTAGGGGGCACCCACGTGTGCCTTGGCGAACATGCCGAGAAGGGTGGGTTGGCCGGCCCGGACGACGAACTCGGCGGAGAACTCGCGGTAGTCGGTACCGCACACCGGCTCTGCTGGCAGGTATGGCTGGCGCAGCAGGGTGTGAGACAGGGCGTGCCGGTCGAGGACTTGTCGCATCCAGCGCCCCGGCCCGGTACCGGCCAGCGCGGCGCGCATCGAGGTGACGTGCGCCCGGTATTCCTCGGCCGTGCGACATAGCACCACGCCGACCCCACCGCCCAGTGCGCTCGGCTTGACTACGACCGGCAACTCGGGCACTTCGTCGTCATCCGATGCGATCACCGTCAATGGCGGTACGGCCAGCCCGGCCGCCTGCCACAACCGGTGCACGTCGATCTTCTCGGCCAGGTTGCCGAAGGCAGGATCCCAACTCTTGGGTAGACTCCAGTGGTCGGCCAGCAGCGTGGCGGCGGGCGCGGAGAACTGATTCCAGCAGATTACGGCGTCCGGTCGGTCGAGCTGAACCGAGCCAGACGAGCTTGCCACCGCGCGGCCGCCGCTCGGTGCGGATTCCCCCAGGGTGGCAAGCAGGGTGTTCCGCCGGAAGTCGGGTATCTCGATCCTGCCGATCCCGGGCGTCACCGGCTGGCCGGGCAGGGTGAGAAGATCGACCCGGTGCCGCCGGCGGAGCATCTGGCGCAGCAGCCACGGTCGGGAAGCTAGCGAGTTGACCACCAGCAAGCGGGACATCGGCCCTTCCCCTCACACCTCGTGGTAGGTGCTCACCGACGCGATCGCACCGTCGCCTCGGACCAGCGCGACGAGCTCGTTCGCATCGCGCACGCTGAGCACGTGCCGCATCCCGGAGGAGGTGCCGATCAGCAACGGCCGGATGCCGGACCCCCGGGCGGCCAGCCCGTCGAGATCGGCGTCGGTGCCGATGTGCAGCACGTCGGCCGGGGCGACGCCACAGGCCGCGGGGAGGTCGCCCAGCCCGTTGACGGGCAGCTTCTGGACACCGGACGCGGAGCCGGCGGGCCAAGCAACGGCCACGCAGCGCCGGCCAGCCAGCGCGGCGACAGCCACGATCCGTTCGACGTCGGCCGCGTCCAGCCGGTCTAGGGCCAGGCTCCACACCGGTCGGGCCAGCGTCGAGGCGATTAGCCCATCGGTCACCCGGCGAGGCGCCGGGTACGCCTGCACCACGCCGTCGGCGGCAGGTACATCCGCCCAAGTCACCGCCGGCAGTGGCAGGATCGAATCATCGGTCGTCTCAGCCACGGGCCGCCCGCTCCTTGTGCGCACCCAGCCGCAGGTCAAGTTTGCGGTGGTCGTTGAAGACGATGTGCTGCCAGGGCAGCCGGGCAGTGCTGTCGCGGTCCGCGAAGTAGCGCTGGTCGCCGCCGGGCACCAGCCGGTCGATCGCTGCCCTCCACTGCTGCTCGGTCGGGCTGAATGTCGTCGAAAGCTCTCGACCAGCACCGGCGCCAACTCCGGTCCACCTAGGGACAGGATCGGCTGGTAGTAGGCCATCGCGTCTCCAATGACCGAGACCCAGGCGATGCCGGTCTCATCGCCGACCTGGGAGGCGCAAGTAGCCGAAGCGGCGGCGGGTCTCCTCCGGGCGCAGCGTGGCATAGCGCTCGTAGGGGGTCTGCGCCTTGGAAAACGCCGGGTTGATCGACACCTCCAGCGTCCGCTCGGGTGGCAGCGCCTCCCGCACGTTGTGGATCAGGTCGGCGAGTTCGCGCACGTGTCGGGGCTCTTCGCCGGGCACCCCCAGCATGGTATATAGGTCGAACCGAGCTTCGCGCCGGCGAGCCTTCTCGGCGATGGACATCAGTTTGTCGTCCCGGCTGTAGGGCTTGCCGATCGACTGGCGCAGGGTCGCGCCGGTCTCCGGGGCGAAGGTGACCCGGTCCTGACCTGCGCGCCGAACCAGGGCTAGCAGCTCGTCGTCGGCCTGACGCACGTTGAGTGACCCGACGCGGCACTTGAAATCATGTCGCAGCATCTCGTCGAGAAGGTTCTTGAGGCTCAACGGGTCGATGGGCGAATACGGCTTCGAAAAGGACGACGCGAAGAAAAGCTTGATGAGATTCGTACCGTATTCCCCGCGCCTCATGAGGGCGAGTTCGGTAATCCTGTCGCGGCCAATGTTGACCGCTCGGCCCCCTTCGGCGCCCTGCACGTTCCCGACCGCACAGAACGGGCACTTCAAATGGCAGCCCATGGCCACCATAACGCTGTAATAATCGTCGTACTTGTAGCATGCGCGGGCGGTGGTCCAGACCGAGTCGATCGGGTTGGCGTCCATGTCCAGCGGCCGGCCGGGACGGACCTCGGCCGGTACCCCGTCGGCCGACTCGAACTCCTCGACCATCCCGTCTGGGGCGAAGGTCAGCCGGTAGAGTGACGGGACATACACGTGTGGGATATTGGCAAGGCTGCGGAGCATGCTCTCCCGGTCCAGCCCAAGCGCGCGGCCGTCGGCCACCGCTGCGTTGAGTGCCACGATGGCCTCGCGGCCTTCGCCGATCACCATGACGTCGAAGAACGGCGACAGTGGCATCGGGTTGATCAGCGCCAGACCGCCGCCGACGACGATGGGGTCGGCGTCCTCCCGTTCGCCGGCGAGCATCGGCACCCCGCAGGCACGCAGCATCCGGGGTACGTGGTGGTAGGTATCCTCGAACGGGACCGTATCGCGCAACACCGCGCAGTCCTCCTGGGAGCGACCAGGTTGGCCACGAAGGGGGCGGCCGGGGTGCAGGTGTCGGCGAACCCGAAGTCCACATTCCAACCGGCGGCCAGTACGCTTCGGGCGATCACCTGGGCGCCGAGGTTGGCGATTCCCTCGGCGAACGGATTGGCATTCAAAAGGCCCATTGTCGGCCGGGCCGGGAGGTGTTCGATCGCCGGACCGTTCTCGGTCAACCGCCACGAGATCGTGCCCACGAAACCCACTTCCGTCTTGGTTGACTCAGAGATTGGGGGGTACCCTGCTTCACCGCGTCAGGGAATGGCAACTCAATACCCAGTGTCTGCAGACCGCGTCAAACACGGTCAACTATTCGTCCTGCGGAGTCCGTCGCTGGCTCGCGAATCCCGTTTTCGCGGCGTGCCATCCCGATAAATACGGATAACGCCACGCTGCCGCTAACGGAAGCGTTGTCTGGGTCGCAGCGACTGTTTACCTCGGGCATCCTATCACCCTGCTGTACGTCATGATCGTCGTGCCGACGACCGGCCCATGGCTTGCGCCTCGACGCCATCGAACGGACCACGGACACCGTGAATCACCATCGAGGAATTGTGTGCCGGCATGAGCCAGCTCGCCCGACTGGTGCGCAGCCTCAAGGTTCACGCGCTCGCCGGGATGAGCAGCAGCGCCGACAGGCTTCTACCTCGTCCCGGAGATCGAAAGTGGGGCGACGTCGCCCGCACCGTCCCGGTCGATGGTGGTGACGACCCGTGGATGGTCAACCTCGACGTTGACAGCGACGGTCGCATCATCGGCCTGGAGGTGCTCGACGCGAGTCCTGACTCTCACAGGTGATGGGGCTTCGTAGGGCATCGGTGCTGGTCAGCGCGTTGCGGGTGGGCAGGTCGAGGTCGAGGTCCACCCCGACCCGACTTGGCTCAGGTCGGGTGGTCCGGCGGGGCTGCGGGCCGCTGACCTGCGGTGATGCTGTGGGTGGGAGCGGGTTTCACGCACTAAGGGCCGGGTTCTAGGCTCTCGGGGTGGTGTTCATCCGGCGGGTGCGGACGGCGTCGGGAGCGACGGCGGTGCAGATCGCCGAGTATGTCGGTGGGCGTCAGCGGATCGTGACGCATGTCGGTTCGGCGCACTCTCAGGCCGAGCTGGGTGTGCTGCTGGCCAGGGCGCGGGCTCTGTTGGAGCCGCCGGGCCAGGAGGCGCTCGATCTGGGTGTGGAGTCCAGACCGGCGGCGGCGTCGCTGGCGGCGCCCGTTGGGCAGCCGGTGTTGTTCGCGGCAGCGGGGTCCGGGCGGCCAGGCCCGGAGCGGGCCAGCGCCGCTCGGGTGCTGCGAACCGATGCCCGGGTGCTGTTCGAGGTGCTGGCCGAGGTGTATGCCGGGCTGGGGTTCGATGCTGTCGGGGATGAGGTGTTCCGGGACCTGGTGATCGCCCGGGTGGTTGAGCCGACGTCGCTGCTGGACACCGCCAGGGTGCTGACCGATCTGGGTCGGCGTCCGGCCTCCTATTCGACGATGAAGCGGACCCTGGCACGGGCCGTCGGCAAGACATCCGGCGCCAAGGCCGGCACGCGCGGCGTGGGCTACCGCGAGCAGATCGCTGCGTTGTGTTTCGCGCACGCGGTGTCCAGTGGTGATGTCTCGCTGGTGCTCTACGACACCACGACGTTGTATTTCGAGGCCGAGTACGAGGACGACCTGCGCAAGGTCGGCTACTCCAAGGAACGCCGCGTCGACCCCCAGGTCGTGGTCGGGCTGCTGGTCGACCGGGCCGGTTTCCCGTTGGAGGTGGGCTGTTTCGAGGGCAACCGGGCCGAGACGACCACGATCGTGCCGATCGTCAAGGCGTTCGCTGGGCGTCACCAGGTCGCCGACATGGTCGTGGTCGCCGACGCCGGGATGCTCTCGGCGAAGAACCTGAGCGAGCTCGACCAGGAGGACCTGAGGTTCATCGTCGGCTCCAAGGTGACCAAGGCGCCGATGGACCTGGCGTCGCATTTCCGTTGGCACGGTGACGCGTTCACCGACGGGCAGGTCATCGACACGATCACCCCGCGGGTCGCCCCGCGCGCCGGCAGCACACGCGAGAACGACCCCGCGGTGCGCGCCGAACCGGTCTGGGACCCGGGCAAGCACACCGGGTCGTGGCGGGCGGTGTGGGCGTACTCGGCCAAGCGCGCCGCCCGCGACGGCAAGACCCTGACCGCTCAGGAGAACAAGGCCCGGGCCGTGGTCGCCGGGGAGAAGTCCGCGCGCACCCCCCGGTTCGTCAAGACCACCGATGGGACGACCAGCCTCGATGAGGCGTCCCTGACCCGGGCGCGGGCGCTGGTCGGGCTGAAGGGCTACGTCAGCAACATCCCCGCGACGCTGATGCCGGCCGCCGAGGTGATCAGTTCCTACCACGACCTGTGGCACGTCGAGGCCTCGTTCCGGATGTCCAAGACCGACCTGCGCGCCCGGCCCATGTTCAAGCACACCAAGGACGCGATCGAGGCCCACCTGACGATCGTGTTCACCGCCCTGGCCCTGGCCCGTGAGGCCCAGAACCGCACCGGCCTGTCCATCCGCAACCTGGTGCGTCAGCTCCGTCCCTTGCGCTCAGCGACCATCTCAATCAACGGCGCCACCCAGACCATCCAGCCCGCCATCACCACCGAACAGCAAGCGATCATGGACGCTCTGCGGCGCCCACCAACTCACGCACTAAGCGAATGAGCCAAGTCAGGTCCGATGACGCGGACGGCGTGCTGCTGACCGTCAGCGACGACGGCCCCGGCGTCGAGCCCGGCGAGACGGAGGAGCTGTTCGCCCGGTTCGCCCGGGGCGAGAACGGCCGGCACGGCCTGGGCCTCAGCCTGGTCCGCGAGGTGATCCAGGCCCACGACGGCAGCGTCTCGGTGGAACCGGCGGACGCCGGCGGGGCGCGGTTCGTGGTCCGCCTGCCCGCCGCCCCGCAATCCCTTCAGGATCGGCCGCCGCGCGACGACAGGTAGACGTGGCCTCCGAGAACCCGGTGACCAGCACGCGCCGTCCACGACCGCCGGCGCCGCTGACGTCGCGTGTGCGCTCCCTGGTCACCCTGGCGTTGCTGCTCGCCCTGGCGGCCGGCGCCGGATGGTCCACGCTGACCCTGAAGCACTCCGGCGAGAACCTGATCGAGGCCCAGAGCGACCTTCAGGAGGCCGCAACCCTGCTGCGTGAGCTGGACGGCTGGGAGTGGCGGGCGATCAGCGGCGCCCATCCCCCGGGGCAGGTGCAGGCCGAGGTCCACCGCGTCGTGGACGCCATCCACTTCCGCCTCGAGGACGCCACCACCGAGGGCTGGTCCCCGCAGGCCGCCGACAGCCTCGCCCAGCGGGTCATCGCCTACCACGAGGCGGTGGACCACGAACTGGATCTGCTCACCGCCGGCGAGCGGGCCGAGGCCGCCGAGTACGACGAGTCCGAAGTGGACCCGCGCTTCGAGGCCGCGCTGGAGCTGATCTCAGAGCAGACTGCGGAGCTGAGCGCCCGGGCCAGGCAGCGCCGCGCCTACGGTGACGCCGGCATCCTGCTCACCATCCTGGGCTCGCTGGGCCTCGGCGCCGTCGTGCTGACCCGCCGGCTGCGCACCGACGTCCGCCATCGCACGGAGCAGCGGATCGGCGCGCGCTACCGGGCCCTGGTCGACCAGTCCTCGGACCTGGTCATGGTCACCGACTCCGCCGGGCAGCTGACCTACCTGAGCCCCTCGGCCGAACGGTTCATCTCCCACGACCTGGGGCTGCCCGGCTGCCCCTCCCTGGCCGGTCTGGTGCATCCGCAGGATCTCGGCGCGGCTCGGGCCACGGTGATCGCCGCCTCCGGCGCCACCACCGCCACCCTGGTCACGGCCCGGCTCGGCCGCGGCGACACCTGGCGCCATTTCGAGCTGCTGGTGCGGGATCTGAGCGAGGACCCCTACGTGGGCGGCGTGGTGATCACCGCTCACGACATCACCGAGCGCCAGGCGCTGCAGTACGAGCTGACCCACCAGGCCGTGCACGACGCCCTCACCGGGCTGCCCAACCGGGTGCTGCTGGCCGAGCGGTTCACCCACGCCCTGGCTGCGTCACCCGAGGGCGGCGCCGGCCTGCTGCTGATCGATCTCGACCGGTTCAAGGAGATCAACGACACCCTGGGCCACCACATGGGCGACGCCCTGCTCACCCTGATCGGCCCCCGGCTGGACTCGGCGGTGGAGACCGGTCACACCGTGGCCCGCCTCGGCGGCGACGAGTTCGCCGTGCTGCTGCCCGCGGTCGCCTCGCTGGACTGCGCGATCGACGTGGCCGAGACCATCCGGACGGCGCTGGCCGAGGTCTTCCTGGTCGACGAGGTCGAACTGCAGGTGGAGGCGAGCATCGGCGTGGTCGTCTCCGGACTGCACGGCGACGACGCGGCCACCCTGCTGCAGCGGGCCGACATCGCCATGTACGTGGCCAAGTCCCGCGGGATCGGGGTGTTCGCCTACGACCCGGAGGCCGACGACCACCACCCGGACCGGCTGGCCCTGCTCGGCGACCTGCGCCGCGCCCTGGTCAGCGACGAACTGGTGCTGTACTTCCAGCCCCAGGTCTCGCTCAGCAGCCGCGAGGTCTGCGGCGCCGAGGCCCTGGTGCGCTGGAACCACCCCGAGCGCGGCCTGCTGGCGCCGGACGAGTTCATCCCCCTCGCCGAGCACACCGGTCTGATCGGGCCGCTCACGTATCACGTGCTCGACCTGGCTCTGGGCCAGGCGCGGCGCTGGCTGGACGCGGGCCTCCCGATCCGGGTCTCGGTCAACCTCTCCTCCCGCAACCTGCTGGACGACGCCCTGGACACCCGGGTGGCCGACCTGCTGCTCCGGCACGCCGTCCCGGCCGGGCTGCTGCTGCTCGAGGTGACCGAGTCGGCCATCATGAGCGAACCGGTGCGCGCCGCGGAGGTGCTGCACCGGTTGCACGACCTGGGGATCGCCATCTCGATCGACGACTTCGGGGCCGGCTACACCAGCCTGGGCCAGCTCAACCACCTGCCGCTGCACGAGCTCAAGGTGGACCGGTCGTTCGTGATGACCATGACCGAGGACCACAACAACGACATGATCGTGCGCAGTGTGGTCGACCTGGGGCACAACCTGGGCCTGAGCACGGTGGCCGAGGGCGTCGAGACCGCCGAGGCGCTGACAGCACTGACCGGGTACGGCTGCGACGTCGTGCAGGGGTATCACCTGTCCCGCCCGCTGCCGATCGCCGAGTTCGACCGCTGGCGGGCCGCCCTGGCCGACAGCCCGCTGGCCCTCCCCCTGCTGCCCGCGCCACGCCGTCCGCAGGACGAGGTCATGCCCGCGGACGTCGGCTAACGGCGGCGCTTCTCCCGCGGGCGCACCGAGACCTCGATCGGGGTGCCCTCGAACCCGAACGCCTCGCGCAGCTTCCGCTCGACGAACCGGCGGTACCCGGCCTCGATGAAGCCGGTGGTGAACAGCACGAACCGGGGCGGCCGGGTGGCGGCCTGGGTGCCGAACAGGATCCGCGGCTGCTTGCCTCCGCGCAGCGGATGCGGATGCGCAGCCACGATCTCCGCGAGCAGGGCGTTGAGCCGCGAGGTCGGGATCCGCTGCTCCCAGGAGGCCAGCGACGTCTCCAGGGCGCGCTGCAGCCGGTCGACGTGCCAGCGGGTCTTCGCCGAGACGTTGATCCGAGGAGCCCACTGCACCTGCACCAGGTCACGCTCGAACTCGCGCTCCAGGTAGCGGCGGCGCTCCTCATCGACCAGGTCCCACTTGTTGTACGCGAGCACCAGGGCGCGGCCGGAGTCGACCACCATCTGCACCACGCGGGTGTCCTGCTCGGTCAGCGGCTCGGAGGAGTCGAGCAGCACCACGGCCACCTCGGCCTTCTCCAGGGCCGCCCGGGTGCGCAGCGAGGCGTAGAAGTCGGCGCCGTGGCTCTGGTGCACCTTGCGCCGGATGCCCGCGGTGTCGACCAGGCGCCACGGGGTGCCGCCGATCTCCACCACCTCGTCCACCGGGTCGCGTGTGGTTCCGGCGACGGAGTCGACCACCACCCGCTCGGACCCGGCCAGCGCGTTCAGCAGGCTGGACTTGCCGACGTTCGGCCGGCCCAGCAGGGCCACCCGGCGCAGCCCCGACTGCGGGTCGGGGCCCACCTGCGAGACCTCGGGCAGCGCGGCCAGCACGGCGTCCAGCAGGTCACCGCTGCCCCGACCGTGCACCGCCGAGACCGGGAACGGCTCCCCCAGGCCCAGGCTCCACAGCATGGCCGCGTCGGCCTCGCCGCGGGCGTCGTCCACCTTGTTCGCGGCCAGCACCACCGGCTTGCCGGAGCGGCGCAGCAGCTTGACCACCGCTTCGTCGGTGTCGGTCGCGCCGACCGTCGCATCCACCACGAACATCACCGCGTCGGCCAGCTCGACCGCGATCTCGGCCTGCTCGGCCACCCGCGCGGCCATGCCGCGCACGTCGCGCTCCCACCCACCGGTGTCGACCACCATGAAGCGGCGCCCGGCCCAGTCGGCCTCGTAGCCCACCCGGTCCCGGGTGACCCCCGGCACGTCCTCGACCACGGCCTCACGCCGGCCGAGGATCCGGTTGACCAGGGTCGACTTGCCGACGTTCGGCCGGCCCACCACGGCCAGCACCGGCAGCGGGCCGGTCGTGCCGTCGTCCACGCCGCCCTCGCCGTCGGCGGCCAGGAGGGCGCGGTCCTCCTCGGAGAGCTCGTACTCGTCCAGCCCGGCCAGCAGGGTCCGGGCGACATCCGGTTCGGTCATGCCGGCACGCTCCCCGTGACCGAGGCCCGGCAGACGGCCAGGACGGCCTCCACGGTCTCCTCGAAGTCCAGCCCGGATGAATCGATCTCGACCACGCCGTCGGCGGCGACGTGGAAGGTGGACACCGTCGCGTCGTCCGCGTCACGGCGCACCACCACGTCGTGCATCGCCTCGACCGCGGCCGCATCGGCGTGCCCGTGCACCTCACGCGCCCGCCGCTCCAGCCGCGCCTGCTCGCTCGCGGTGAGCAGGATCCGCACCTGCGCCTCGGGGGCCACCACGGTGGTGATGTCCCGGCCCTCGGCCACGATGCCGCCGTCACGGCGGGCGGCGTCGATGATCGCCCGCTGCCGGCGACGCAGTTCCGCGCGTACCTCGAGATTGGTCGCCACCGTGCTCACCGCGGCCGAGATCCGCTGCTCGCGGATCGCCGCGGTGACGTCGACGCCGCCGGCCAGGATGCGCTGGGACTGGGCATCGGTCGAGACGTCGAGGTGCAGCTCACGGACGTGCGCGGCCACGGCGTCGGAGTCGGCCAGGTCCAGGCCGGCGTCCAGGGCGGACCAGCAGGCGGCGCGGTACATGGCGCCGGTGTCGAGGTAGTACAGGCCGAGCCGGCTGGCCACCTCGCGGGAGACGCTGGACTTGCCCGAGCCGGACGGGCCGTCGATGGCCACCACGATGGGCACGTGCGACCTCCGGGACTCTGGGTACGTTGTCTGGCGCGCGCTGCTTCGCAAAGCGTCACTCTGCATCGATCAGCGTGTCGATCAGCGCGGGGAAGCCGCCAGCCTAGCCGGTCGGCGCCTCACACCCCGCCTCGGCCCTGGTGCGCCGGAGCTCAGGCGGCGCAGGATGAGCCCATGAAGAAGCTGGTCAACGACCCCGCCGACGTCGTCGCCGACGCCCTGCGGGGGTTCGCCGCCGCGCACGCCGACCGGGTCAGGGTGGACCACGAGCACCGGGTGGTGTTCCGCCGGCAGCCTCCCCGCCCGGGCAAGGTCGGCCTGGTCTCGGGCGGCGGCTCGGGGCACGAGCCGCTGCACGCCGGGTTCGTCGGCGTCGGCATGTTGGACGCCGCGTGCGCGGGTGAGATCTTCACCTCACCCGTGCCGGATCAGATCCTGGCCGCCACCTCCGGGGTCGACGGCGGAGCCGGCGTCCTGCACATCGTGAAGAACTACACCGGCGACGTGATGAACTTCGAGATGGCCGCCGAACTGGCCGCCGCCGACGGCCTCGAGGTGGCCTCGGTGCTGGTCGACGACGACGTCGCGGTGCAGGACTCGCTCTACACGGCCGGACGGCGCGGCGTCGGGGTGACCGTGCTGCTGGAGAAGATCGTCGGCGCGGCCGCCGAGGAGGGGCTGTCGCTGGCCGAGCTGGCGGCGCTCGCGCAGCGGGTGGACGCCGCCGGGCGCAGCATGGGCATGGCGCTCACCTCGTGCACGGTGCCGGCGGTCGGGAAGGCGACCTTCACGTTGGGCGAGAGCGAGATGGAGCTCGGGATCGGCATCCACGGCGAGCCGGGCCGGGCCCGGGTGCCGCTGGGCTCGGCCCGCCAGATCGCCGAGCAGCTGCTGACCCCCCTCCTGGAGGACCTGCCGCACGCCCGCGGTGACGGCGTGATCGTCATGGTCAACGGTATGGGCGGCACCCCGCTGATCGAGCTCTACCTGATGTACGCGGAGGTGGCCGCGATCCTGGCCGGCGCCGGCCTGAGCGTCGCGCGCTGCCTGGTCGGCGACTACATCACCTCGCTCGAGATGGCCGGCTGCTCGGTCACCCTGCTGCGCGCGGACGACGAGCTGGTGCGCTGGTGGGACGCCCCGGTCGACACCGCCGGACTGCGCTGGGGCCGGTGATGGCCGAGGTGGCTACGGGGACGGTCGGGGTGGCGGAGGTGCAGGCCTGGCTGCGTTCCGCGGCGGTCGCCGTCCACGACGCGGCGCCGTACCTGACCGAGCTGGACGCCGCGATCGGGGACGCCGACCACGGGATCAACCTGGATCGCGGGATGAGCGCGGTGGTCGCCGTCCTGGACGCCACCGCCGCCTCGGGCGGGTTCGCCGACGTCGAGGCGCTGGCGAAGAAGGTGGGGATGACCCTGGTCAGCACGGTCGGCGGCGCCAGCGGCCCGCTCTACGGCACGTTCTTCCTGCGCTTCGCCGGCGCCGTCCCGGGGGCCGTGGAGCTCACCGCGGAGCAACTCGGGGCGGCCTGGCGGGCGGGGTTCGGCGGTGTGCTCGCCCGCGGCAAGGCCGAGCCGGGTGAGAAGACCATGGTCGATGCCTGGGCGCCGGCGTGCGCCGCCTACGAGGAGGCACTGGCCGGCGGGGCGCAACTGGGCGATGCCCTGGCCGCCATGGCGGCCGCTGCCGCCGCGGGACGCGACGCCACGGAAGACCTCGTGGCCCGCAAGGGGCGGGCCAGCTATCTCGGCGAGCGCAGCATCGGACACATCGATCCGGGGGCGGCGTCGACGGCGCTGCTGCTCGCGGCGGCGGCCGGAACGCTGCCAGGGGTGCCCGGGGTGCCCGGGGTGCCTGGGTGATCGGCATCGTGGTGGTCTCGCACAGCCGGGCGCTGGCCGTGGCCGCCGTGGAACTGGCCGGTCAGATGGTCGCAGCCGAGGCGCGCCCGACGATCGCGATCGCCGCCGGGATCGGCCCGGCAGCATCCGGCGGGTCCGGCGGGTTCGGGACGGACGCCGCGGCGGTGGCGGAGGCGATCCTCGCCGCGGACTCCCCCGACGGCGTCCTGGTGCTGCTCGATCTCGGCTCCGCGGTGCTCAGCGCCGAGCTCGCCTGCGAACTGCTCGACCGGGACGTCGCCGCGCGGGTGAGGATCTCCGGCGCACCGCTGGTGGAGGGCCTGGTGATCGCGGTGGTGCTGGCCGCCACCGGGGCATCGCTGCCCGACGTGGCCGCCCAGGCCGCACGGGCGCTGGAGGCCAAGGGGGC
This sequence comes from uncultured Actinomycetota bacterium, assembly GCA_963710915.1. Classification (GTDB taxonomy): domain Bacteria; phylum Actinomycetota; class Actinomycetes; order Actinomycetales; family Kineosporiaceae; genus JADJPO01. Next base: position 18,816 of record CAVQCD010000011.1, read on the forward strand.
GCATCTGTCGGCGGCCCCGCCCGGCCTGGTCTAGGCCCGGACCGGACGTCGGCGGCGGCGGTCCAGCCGCGCCACCCAGTATCCGGACCAGGCCGCCCCGGCCAGGCTGATGCCACCCGTGAGCACGCACGCGGCGCCGAGCGTGGCCAGCGCGGCCAGGGCGCTGACCAGGAACGGTCCGGCGGTGTTGCCGACGTCGCCGCACAGCCGCCAGGCGCCCAGGAACTGGGCCCGGCCCTGCACCGGGGCACTGTCGGCGGCCAGGGTCATCACGATCCCCGAACCGATCCCGTTGCCGACGGCGATCAGGACGGCGACAGCGGTCACCGCGGCGAAGCCGGTGGCCGAGGGCAGCAGGGTGAAACCGATCGCCATCACCGCCACGCAGGGCACCGCGATCCAGACCCGGCCGAAGCGGTCCATCACCCAGCCCGCCGGGTAGAACAGGGCCATGTCCACCGCCGCGGCGATGCCGAAGATCAGGGACGTGTCCTGGGCGGACAGGCCCACGTGGTCGGCCCACAGCGGCAGCAGGGTCCCCCGGATGCCCCGGGTGGCCGAGATCACCATCACCGAGGTGCCCAGGGTGAGCAGCACGTGGCGGTGGGCGGCCAGCACTGCCAGCACGGAGAGCCGCTCGGAGCGCTGAGCCCGGTGCTGCGCGCCGACGTCCGGGATGGTCAGCGCCAGCCCGGCGGCACCGAGCGCCGCCACGCAGGCCAGCACGAACGGGCCACCGATCCCCCACCGGGCGATCACTGCGGCACCGATCAGCGGGCCGACGAACAGGCCGATCCGGTGGCTGCCGCCCAGGGAGGACAGGGCCCGCGCCCGCATCCGCTCCGGCACGGCGTCGATCATGTAGGCCTGACGGGCGAGCAGGAACACCGTCCAGGCGGCGCCGCTGACGAAGACGGCCACCGAGAGCGCGGCCACCGTGCCCGCGACGGCGGACGCAGCCATCGCTGCGGCGTCCACCACACCGGCGAGCATCAGCGCGGTCCGTTCACCGACCCGGTCGACCAGCGAGCCGGCCGGCAGTGAGGAGAGCAGGGCGCCCACCCCGAGCAGGCCGACCACGAACGCCGCCGTCTGCACGCTCGCCCCGAGGTCGCGGGCCCGCAGCACGAGCACCGGCAGCACCGCTCCGTGCCCCACCGCGGCCAGCACCGTCGGCCCGAACGCCGACACCGCCACCGACCGCAGCCGGAACTCCCCCACAGGCATCAGGCGACGACGTGCCAGCCGTGCGCGGTCAGCGAGTGCTCCAGATGGTCGCGGGCGGAGGGCAGCACCGACAGCTCCACCAGGCCGACTGCGCGGCCCGGAACGTGTTCCAGCGCAAGCTCTTCGATGTTGACGCCGAAGTCGCCGATGTCGGCGAAGAGCCTGCCCAGCGAGCCGGGCTCGTCCGGGATCGCCACCGTGATCACGGCATACACGGTCGGCCGGGCCCCGTGCTTGCCCGGCAACCGGTCCCGGCCCGCATTGCCTGCAGCGACCGCACGGGCGATGTCGCCCCGCGCCCCCCGGGCCGGCGCCCCCGGCTCCTCGGCGGCCAGGGCCTCGAGTGCGGCCAGCACGCCGTCCAGGTCCGCACGCAGCGCCCGCAGCACGGCGGCCACCGGGGCGGCGTTGGCGGAGAGGATCTGCGCCCACAGGCTCGGGTCGCTGCCGGCGATCCGGGTGACGTCGCGCAGCCCCTGACCGGCGACCGCCACCGCGTCCTCGGTGGCGCCGGCCAGTCGCCCGGCCACCAGCGAGGCCATCACCTGAGGCACATGCGAGACCAGGGCCACCGCGTCGTCGTGCTCGCGCGGGTCGAGGTTCACCGCCGTCGCGCCGAGCCGAACCACCAGATCGCGGACGACGTCCAGCCGGTCGGTGTCGTTCTTCGGCGTCGCGCAGATCACCCAGGGCCGGCCCAGGAACAGGTCGCCCCGAGCGGCCACGGCGCCCGAGCGTTCCCGCCCGGCCATCGGGTGCCCACCGACGTACCGGGACACGTCCCCGCCGCCGGCCGCCACGGCGTCCAGCACCCCGGCCTTCACGCTGGCTACATCGGTGACGGTCGCGCGCGGGTGGCGGGTCAGTTCGGCCAGCACCACCTCGGCGGTGACGTCGGGCGGGCAGGCGACGACGACCAGATCCGGCTCCACCGACCCGGTGTCGATCTCGCCGGCGCCCAGGTCGCGGGCCAGGGCCAGCGCCGTCGGCGAGGGATCGGCGAGCACCACTCGCACCCCGGCCGCACGCAGGCCCAGCGCGATGCTGGTGCCGAGCAGACCGGTACCGACCACGCGCACCGTGTTCACACACGCAAGCCTAGTCGGGCCGGGTCGCAGACCCCGGCGCCGCAATCCGCTCCCGCTCCAATCCGCCCGCTCCCTCCGCCGCTCCCTCCGCCGCCCACCTCCATCCGCCACCATCCGTCGCCCAGCGCAAGCTGCGGCGACACGCCGTCACCGGCGCCGGGTGGAACCGTCGAGATCGGAAGTTCACGGATACGCCAATGACTGGATCCGCGAAGTTCCACCGGAAGGAAAGTCAATCGCCCAAGACCACCTAGCGTGATCGCTCCTCACGTGGCGTTGCGTTAGGCCCTTGTGGCGTCCGGGCTCCGCAGGCATCGATCCGGGGGCTGTCCCCCGAGTCGGCCGGGGGGAAGGCACCCTGGATCACGTAGCGTTCGACGGCGAGGCTCAAGCGATGAGACCTCCTCACCGTGCGGCCCGGCTCGGGCTCGGCCTCGGCACCGTCCTGACCGCCGTCCTCGCTCTGGTCATCGGGCCGGCAGCCGGTCTGACCGGGCAAACCGAGGACCCCGTCGTCCAGGCGCTGGAGGCCCAACTTCAGGCGGGTGCACCGCTACCCGCCGCCTACGCCGTCCTCGACGGCGACCGGACGGTCTTCGGCGGGCGCGAGGGAGCCGGCCCGGACAGCCCGTTCGTGATCGGGTCGGTGAGCAAGTCGTTCACCGCACTCGCCACGTTGGTGGCGGTCTCGCGCGGTGAGCTCGACCTCGACGCCCCGGTCTCCACCTACCTGCCCGAGTTCCAGTTGGCCGATCCGGCGGCGACGCGACGGATCCACCTGCGCCACCTGCTCACCCACACGTCGGGGATCGAGGGCACGGACTGCAACCTCGATCTGAACCGCCCCTCGGGCAGCCTGTCCCAACGGGTGACGGAGCTGCGGTCGGTGCGGCCGGCAGCTGACCCGGGAGTGCGGTTCGCCTACTGCAACGTCGGGTTCGCCGTCCTCGCCCGAACCCTCGAGGTCACCGCCGGCCGCCCGTATCCAGAGGTGTTGCGCAGCACCGTCCTGCAGCCCTTGGGGCTGGCCGGCACTCACACCGACGCCGCAGGGGCCAGGGCTGCGGGGCTGATCGAAGGACGTACCACCGTCATGGGCCTCCCGCTGGTGCGGCCCGAGAACGACTTCGAGGCCGCCCTCGCCGACGGCTACGTGATGTCCACGGCACGTGACCTGGCCACCTACGCCCGGTTCCAGATGGGCGACGGCACTGCCGCCGACGGCACCCGGATCCTGCCCACAGAACTGATGCGGGCCATGCACCAGGGCGCTGCCGCGGTCCCGGACCAGGAGGGCACGATCCTCGCCTCCTACGCCATGGGCTGGTTCACCGGCATCGTCGACGGGCGCCGCGTCGTCACGCACAGCGGCACGACCGACCGCTACCACGCCGACATCGTGATGGTGCCGAGCGACCGGCGCGCCGTCGTCGATCTCGTTGCCGGGCAATGGCTCTCGAACGCCCGGTCCACGGCGGACGGCGCCACCGCGGTGCTGCTCGGCAGGCCGCCGGAGGTCAGCATGCTCTACCGCACGGCGACCGTCGTGCTGTGGGCAGCGCTGGCCACCCTGCTGCTCACGGTCGCCGCCTCGGTGCATCGCGCTCGGACCCGCCGGCGAGTGGGGCGCCGGCCCCGGCTGTGGGCGGCCGTGGCCTGCCTGGTGGGTGCCGTGGGGCTCGCCCTGCTGTTCACCCTGCCGGCGGTCCAGCAGACCGGAACGGTGGGCAACGCGGTGCACTTCGGCTGGCTCGCCGCCCCGGACGCGTTGGTGCTCGAACTGGCCTGGCCCTCGGTCCTGCTCTGGGTCGGCGCCCGGGCCCTGATCCAGCGTCGCGCCCTACATCTCGACCGAGGTCATCAGGGAGCCCAGCTCGGCCCCGCCGATCACCCGGGTGCGGCCCGAACGTAGATCGCCGAGCCGGATCGGACCGACCTGGGTACGCACCAGCTGCAGCACCGGGTGGCCGGCCTCCTCCAGCAGGCGGCGCACGATCCGGTTGCGGCCGTCGTGGAGCACGACCTCGATCAGGGCCTTGCCGGGGCGGGCATCGACCACCCGGAACGAGTCGACCTGCGCCGGCCCGTCGTCCAGCTCGATGCCGGCCAGCAGCCGCCGTCCGAGATCGCGCGGCACCGGACCGGCGATCTCGGCCAGGTAGACCTTGGGCACCTCGTAGCGGGGGTGCGCCAGCCGGTTGGCCAACTCACCGTCGTTGGTCAACAGGATCAGGCCCTCGGTGTCGATGTCGAGCCGCCCGACGTGGAACAGCCGCTCCTCGCGCCCGACCACCAGGTCACCCACCGTGGGCCGGCCCTGCGGGTCGCTCATCGCCGACAGCACGCCGAGCGGCTTGTTCAGCGCCAGGGTGACCAGGGTCTCGTCGAGCTGCACCCGCAGCCCGTCGACGTGGATCGCCGCACGGCGCGGATCCACCCGCACCCCCAGCTCGGTGACCAGCTGCCCGTCCACCTGAACCCGCCCGGCGGCGATCAGCTCCTCGCACGCGCGACGCGAGCCGAGTCCGGCCTGGGCGAGCACCTTCTGCAGGCGCACGCCGTCCGGATCGTGCACGTCCTTCGGGGGCGGCGGTGGCACCACCGGCTTGGTCTTGCGCGGCGCGCGTTGGGGCGCACGCTGCGCGCCGCGCTGGGGGGCGCCACGGCGCCGGTCTGGGGGGGTCATGCTGTGCCTCCGACACCGAGTTCGTCGAGCGCGTCCACCTCGGGCAGGAAGGGCGCCAGTGCGGGCAGTTCCTCGAGTGAGGCCAGCCCGATCCGCTGCAGGAAATACGTCGTCGTGCGGTAGAGCACGGCGCCGGTCTCGCTGTCGTGTCCGGCCTCCTCGACCAGGCCGCGGCTGAGCAGCGTGCGCATCACGGCGTCGACGTTGACCCCGCGGACGGCGCCCACGCGGGCCCGGCTGACCGGCTGCCGGTAGGCGACGATGGCCAGCGTCTCCAGAGCGGCCTGGGTGAGCTTGGCGGTCTGGCCGTCGAGCATGAACCGCTCGACCACCCCGGCGTACTCGCTGCGGCTGAAGAACCGCCACCCGCCGGCGACCTGGCGCAGCTCGAACCCACGCCCGGCCGCGTCGTAGTCGGCGGCCAGGTCGGTCAGGATCACCCCGACGGTGTCCGTGGTCAGGCCCAGCGCCGACGCCAGCGCGACCTCACTGACCGGCTCGTCGACCACCATCAGCACCGCCTCGACCGCCCCACGCCCACCCGAGGGCAGCACCTCCAGATCCAACCCGACCTGCTCATGCTCCGCGGTGTCGGGGGGAGCGGTTTCGGCGGTGTCAGTCGTCTGTGGGGTCATCGGTGCCGTCCTCGTAGTCGTCGAAGTCGCGCTCGAGATCGATGTCGCCCTCGTCGCTGCCGGTCCAGCGGATGGTCAGCTCGCCCAGCGCCGCGGCCTGGTCGAAGGCCACCACGCCTTCGCGGAACAGTTCCAGCAGGGCCAGGAAGCGGGCCACCACCACCAGGGTGCTCCCCGCGTCCGCCGTGAGGGTGCGGAAACTGGTCGAGGGGTGACGGCGCAGGCGGTCGACGATCAGCGCGGCCTGCTCGCGCACACTGACCGCCGGCGCATGCAGGTGTTCCAGGCCCACCGTGGGCTCGGCCTTGGGCTGCAGCGTCCGGGCGGCGATCATCGCCAGCTGCTCCGGGGTGATGCCGAGCACCAGCTCGGGCAACAGCTGGGCGAACTGGGGCTCGATCCCGGCCGACCGCGGGATCCGCAGCGCCTCGTCCGCCATCCGCTGCGACAGCGTCGCGGCGACGTCCTTGAACGCCCGGTACTGCAGCAGCCGGGCGAAGAGCAGGTCGCGGGCCTCGAGCAGGGCCAGGTCCTCGTCGTCCTCGACCTCGGCCGCGGGCAGCAGCCGGGCCGCCTTGAGGTCGAGCAGGGTGGCCGCGACCACGAGGAACTCACTGGTCTCGCCCAGGTCCCAGTCCGAGCCGCGCCTGCGGATCCAGCCGATGAACTCGTCCGTCACCTGGGCCAGGGCGATCTCGGTGACGTCGAGCTTGTGCTTGGAGATCAGCCCCAGCAGCAGGTCGAACGGGCCCTCGAAGTTGTCCAGGTGGACCTCGAAGGACGCCGAGCGCCCGGGCAGCACGCCTCCCGGCGTCTGCGGTGCTTCCTCGGTGGTGGTGTCCCCGGGTGCGGTCACGCTAGGCGGCGTCACCGCGGGCGATCAGCTCACGGGCCAGCAGGCGGTAGGCGTAGGCGCCCGCGTGCGAGGCCGCGTAGGTGGTGATCGGCTCGGCGGCGACCGAGGCGTCGGGGAACTTCACGGTGCGCCCGATCACGGTGTCGAAGACCTGGTCGCCGAACGCCTCGACCACGCGGGCCACCACCTCGCGGCGAGTGCAGGGTGCGCGGGTCGTACATGGTGGCGAGGATGCCGTCGATCTCGAGGCCCGGGTTGAGCCGGTCGCTGCACCTTGTCGATCGTCTCGATCAGCAGCGCGACGCCGCGCAGCGCGAAGAACTCGCACTCCAGCGGGATCACCACGCCGTGCGCGGCGGTGAGCGCGTTCACGGTGAGCAGGCCGAGCGAGGGCTGGCAGTCGATCAGGATCACGTCGTAGTCGTCGATCACCGGGCGCAGCACGCGGGCGAGCATCTGCTCGCGGGCGACCTCGTTGACCAGCTGCACCTCGGCCGCCGACAGGTCGATGTTCGCCGGCAGCAGGTCGATGTCCGGCACGTTCGAGGTCGGCGGATCACCTCGCGCACGCTCGGTGCGCCGGTCCATCAGCAGGTTGTAGACGGTCTTGTCCAGCTCGTGCGGGTTGATGCCCGAGCCCGACCGACAGCGCACCCTGCGGGTCGAAGTCGACCAGCAGCACCTGCGCCGTCCGTACTCGGCGAGCGCGGCGCCCAGGTTGATCGTGGACGTGGTCTTGCCGACGCCGCCCTTCTGGTTGCACATGGCGATGATCCGCGCCGGGCCGTGGCCGATCAGCGGCGGCGGCTCGGGGAACTTCGGCATCGGGCGCCCGGTCGGGCCGATTCCGCCGGCGGCGAGGCCGTCGAGACCGTCCGCGACGTCGAGGACCACAGAGAGTCCGTCCTGCGTCTGGTTGATCACGACCTGTCCATTCTCCCCCGGAAATCGAGGTGCCTCGCGGGTGCCCGGACGGCGCCGGGTGCGGATATCACAATCCTCCCCCGTGCCAGGCTCGGACCTCGCGAGGTTAACCGGCGCGTCGCTGACCGCTCAAGCACAAGATCCACACGCGTCACATCAGCCCCATCCGTCACTTGCGTAACGTCGAATTCAGCTCAAGGCCCGGGGATGGGCGGAGGCGTAGACCTCGCGCAGGGTGTCGGCGGTCACCTGGGTATAGATCTGCGTCGTGGCCACCGAGGCGTGCCCGAGCAGTTCCTGAACCACCCGGACGTCGGCCCCGCCCTCCAGCAGGTGGGTCGCGAACGAGTGGCGCAGGGTGTGCGGGGAGACCGCCGCCACCAGCCCGGCCCGTGCCGCCGCGGCCTGCAGCACGGTCCACACGCTCTGCCGGGACAGCCGTCCACCGCGCAGGTTCAGGAACACCGCCGGCGTTCCCCGCCCGCGCCGGGCCAGGTCGGGCCGCACCCGCACCAGGTAGGCCTCCAACGCGGCGACGGCGTAGCTGCCCACCGGCACGATCCGCTCCTTGGAGCCCTTGCCCCGAAGCCGCACCAGCCCGTCGGCGAGGTCGAGGTCGTCGACGTCCAGCCCGACCGCCTCGCTGATCCGCGCGCCGCTGCCGTAGAGCAGTTCGAGCACCGCCCGGTCGCGGAAGGTGCTCGGCGTTCCGCCGACCGACGCCGAGTCCAGCAGCCGCTCGACGTCCTCCAGCGCGATCGCCTTCGGCAGCCGCCGCGGCGCGGGCGGCGGGCGGACGTCGCCGGCCGGGTCCGTGGCCACGGTGCCCTCCAGCACCAGGAACTTGTGCAGGCCGCGGACGGCGACCACGGCCCGGGCAGCGGACGTGGCGGTGAGCACGGCCCCGCCGTCCGACCCGGTTCTGATCGCCACCAGGAAGGCGCTGACGTGCTCCTCGCGCACCTGGTCGGGCGCGGTGAGGCCGAGGCCGGCGAGGTGGGCCAGGTAGCGATCGAGGTCGCGGCGATAGGCGGCGAGGGTGTTCGTGGCCAGCCCACGCTCGACCTGCAGGTGCTCGAGGTAGCCCTGGACGGCGCGGCGCAGCGGTGAGGGCGGCCGGGGGTCCGCGACGGGACGTCCCGGGGCGGCCGGCAGGGCGATCTCCTCGATGCTCATCGCAGCCGAAGTCTGACATGCCGGGCGCCACGCGGAACGCCAGGAGACGAGGGGTCTCCGGGCGCCGGCGCACGAGGTGCCGGACTAACCTCATGGCTACGGAGGTGATCGACCTGAACGAATCGTCCGACGGGTACACCATCCACGACGCGAAAACTCATCTGCCCCGGAGCGTCAGGCGCCGCGGCCGCGGGAGTCTCCGCGGCCAGATCACCCTCTCCCCCGATTGGGACACCTCCGCCGTGAACGAAGCCATCACTGACGACTTCGAGTCGGACGCATGAGGTTCCTGCTCGACACCCACGTCGTCCTGTGGTGGCTGGCGGACGACGAGGCGCTGGCGCCGGACGTCAAGGAGCTCATCGACACCGAGACCCATGTGTTCATCAGTGCGGCGTCGGTCTGGGAGATCGCGATCAAGCAGGCTCTGGGCAAGCTCACTGTGACCTCGGACGTGTACAGCGCGCTGGACCGATCCGGACTCAACGAGCTGCCGATCCGGTCGCGCCACGCGGTGGAGGCAGGAGACCTGCCTCCACTGCACCGCGACCCCGTCGACCGCATGCTCGTCGCGCAGGCCCGCTGCGAGGACCTGACCCTGCTGACCCGAGACACCCAACTCCTGCGCTATGACGTGGAAGCGCGTTCGGTCTGAACCACGGCCACTGCGCAGGCCACGGACGGATCAACAGCCGCCGCTCCCGATCAGGCCGGTGTCGCCCCGAGGACGGGGTGCTCAGGCCAGGGAGCGTCGGCCGGGCGCAGCGTCGTCCAGCCCGCGTCGCGGGCGGCGCACGCGGCCAGGATGCCGACCACCGCGCCGGGGTTGTGCAGCTCGCCGGTCAGCACTGCCTCGCGGGCCTCGTCGAGCGGCACCCAGCGCAGCGGCATGTCGATCTCCTCGGCCGTGCGGGTGTGCCGCAGCTCCTCGGGCACGGCCGAGACGTCGCGGGCGAGGTAGCAGCGCAGCGCCTCGTTCATGCCGCCAGGTGAGTTGAACCAGTCGATCAGCACATCCCACCGCGCGGCCTGCAGGTCCGCCTCCTCGGCGAGTTCGCGGGCGGCCGCGAGCTGCGGCGGCTCGCCGTCGACGTCGAGCAGCCCGGCCGGCAGCTCCCACAACGCCATCCGTACCGGGTGGCGGTACTGGCGCAGCAGCAGCACGCGTTCGGCGTCGTCCAGCGCCAGGATGCAGACCGCTCCCGGGTGGCGCAGGTACTCGCGGCGCACGACGCCGCCCGCCCCGAGGTCGAGCGTGTCCCGGACGAGGTCCCAGACCATGCCGCGGTGGATCAGCTCCTGTCCGTGCACCGGCAGGTCGACCGGTATGTCGTGCAGGGGCCCCGCGTCCGCGCTCACAGGGGCGCGGTCAGGTCGACCTCGACGTCCAGCAGCCGGCCGGCGGACTGCCTCGCCAGCGCCGCGCCGATCAGCCCGGCGAACAGCGGGTGCGCCCGGTCGGGGCGGGAGCGGAACTCCGGGTGCGCCTGGGTCGCCACGTAGTACGGGTGGACGTCGCGCGGCAGCTCGACGAACTCGACAAGCTCGCGGTCCGGAGACTCCCCCGAGATCACCAGCCCGGCCTCCACCAGCCGCGCCCGGTAGGAGTTGTTCACCTCGTAGCGGTGCCGGTGCCGCTCGGTCACCCGCTCGGCGCCGTAGGCCTGCGCCACCAGCGACCCCGGCACCAGCACGGCCGGGTAGGCGCCCAGGCGCATCGTGCCGCCGAGGTCGCCGCCTCCGGCCACGATCTCCTTCTGCTCCTCCATGGTGGCGATCACCGGGTGTGGGGCGTCGGGGTCGAACTCGCTGCTGCTCGCCCCCTCCAGGCCCGCCTTGTTCCGGGCGTACTCGATCACCATGCACTGCAGGCCCAGGCACAGCCCGAGCGTGGGCACCTCGTTCTCCCGGGCCCAGCGCAGCGCGCCGAGCTTGCCCTCGATGCCGCGCACCCCGAAGCCGCCGGGCACGCACACCGCGTCCACGCCGTCCAGCATCCGGCGCGCGCCCTCGGGCGTCTCGCAGGTGTCGGAGGCGATCCAGCGGATGTCCACCTTCGCGTCCCGGTCGAACCCGCCGGCACGCAGCGCCTCGGTGACCGAGAGGTAGGCGTCGGGCAGGTCCACGTACTTGCCCACCAGGGCCACCTCGACCCGGTGCGCGGGGCGGTGCACCCGGCGCAGCAGCTCGTCCCAGGCCCGCCAGTCGACGTCGCGGAAGGCCAGCCCGAGCCGGCGGACGACGTAGGCGTCCAGGCCCTCGCGGTGCAGCACCTTGGGAATGTCGTAGATGCTCGGCGCGTCGACCGCGGCCACCACGGCCTCGTTGTCCACGTCGCACATCAGCGCGATCTTGCGCTTGACCCCGGCCGGGATCTCCCGGTCGGCGCGGCAGACGATCGCGTCGGGCTGGATGCCGATGCTGCGCAGGGCGGCCACCGAGTGCTGGGTCGGCTTGGTCTTCAGCTCCCCGCTCGGTGCCAGGTAGGGCACCAGCGAGACGTGCACGAAGAACACGTTGTCCCGGCCCAGGTCGTGGCGCACCTGGCGGGCGGCCTCCAGGAACGGCAGCGACTCGATGTCGCCGACGGTCCCACCGACCTCGGTGATGATCACGTCCGGCGCACCCTCGGCCCCCACGTGGGTGGCCTGGGCGCGCATCCGGGCCTTGATCTCGTTGGTGATGTGCGGGATCACCTGCACGGTGTCGCCGAGGTACTCCCCGCGTCGCTCCTTGGCGATCACCGTCGAGTAGACCTGACCGGTGGTCACGTTCGCGGAACCGTCGAGCTCGACGTCGAGGAACCGCTCGTAGTGCCCGATGTCCAGGTCGGTCTCGGTGCCGTCGTCGGTGACGAAGACCTCACCGTGCTGGAACGGGTTCATCGTGCCGGGGTCGACGTTGATGTACGGATCGAGCTTCTGCAGCACCACCCTGAGCCCGCGCCCGCGCAGGAGATGACCGAGGCTTGAAGCAGTCAGTCCCTTGCCCAGGGACGACGCCACGCCGCCGGTGACGAAGATGTGCTTGGTCGGTCCCGCCGAGGGGTCAGATATCCGCTGCGCCACGGGATTCGAGGCTATCAGCCTTCAGACCCCGGTAGACGGCGATCACCTGTTCCAGCGCGTCGGCGTCGGTGGGCAGGCCGACAGCGCGGCGCCGCGCCCGATCCTGCAGCACGGCGCGCCGTGCGGGTCCTCGATCAGCCCCCGGACGGCGACCGCCAGCGCCACGGGGTCCTGGGCCGGCACCAGCACGGCGGCGTCGCCGGCCACCTCGCCGGTACCGCCCGCGTCCGTGGCCACGATGGCCGCTCCGGCGGCCAGCGCCTCCTGCACGATCAACGGCTGCCCCTCCCACAGGCTGGGCACCACCACGACGTCGGCCGCGGCGAGCAGGTCGGCGATGTCGTCGCGCCGCCCCAGCAGGTGCACCGGCAGGGCGCGGCCGGCGATATCGCTCTCCAGCCCGGCCCGGAGCGGGCCGTCCCCGGCCACCACGGCCCGGATCGGCAGGTCGGTCAACTGCGCCACGGCGTCCAGCAGCGTCGGGAGCCCCTTCTGCTCGGCCAGCCGGGCCACCGTGACCAGCAGCACCTCCCCCTCAGCGACACCCAGCCCCGCACGAACGACGCCGCGGTCGGCGGACGTCGCGGCCCGCGGCGGGGCGGGCACCAGGGCGCGTTGTACGGCAGCCGCGCCGAGGTCGCGCATCCGCTCGCCCAGGTCGGCGGAGACCACCAGCACCTGCGCGGCCCGGCGGGCCACGATCCGTTCCAGCCCCCGGTAGACGACGGCGGTCGGTCCGGAGGCGACGAGTGCGTTGTGCAGGGTGACCACGACCGGGGTGGCCCTGCCGGTGCAGGCCAGCACGGCCAGGGCACCGGCCCGCAGCCCGTGCGCGTGCAGCACCGCGGCCTCGGCGGCGAGCGCTCGCAACCGCCGGATCGTCGCCAGGTCGTGCAGCGGGTGCGGGCGCTCGCCGATCGGCACCGGCGCCGCCTGCACGCCGTCCACCGCGGCCAGGGCGAAGGTGCCCAGCGTGCTCGCGGGCGCTGCCACGGTCACCGGCACGCCGCGCCCGGCCAGCCCTTCGGCCACCGACCGCACGTGCCGGCCGATCCCGCCGCCGCTGCTGCCCAGCACCAGCAGCACCGGTCCGGGGCCGGGCCCGGACGCTCTGTCGGCAGGCCTGCCCGCGGGGTCGAGCCGGATCGCCCCGCGGTCGAACACCACCACCGGGACGGCGAACACCGCCAGCGCCGCCACCGCGGCGATCACCCCCGCGCCGAGGGCGCCCCCCACCGAGCCGGACGGCGCCTCGGCGACCAGACGGCGCGCCACCAACCAGCCGACGCCACCGGCCAGCACGGCCGCCGGCAGCGCGACCGCGGCGGTCCGGGCCAGACCGGCGAGCGCCGTCCGCCCTGCGGCCCGGCGCACGGCGACCAGCAGGGCGACGGCGCCGGCGAGCATGCCCACGCTGCCGGCCCCGGACAGGGCGACCACCGTGTGCTCCCCCGGGGTCAGGGTCACCGCGATCGGGGCGGCCACGATCGCGGTGCCCCAGCCGACCCCGGTGGCCACGGCGGCCGCCCGGCTCGCCTCGAGCGCGAACAGCACCCGGCCGCCGTAGGTGAGCAGGGCCAGCCCGGCCACGCCCGGCGCGGCGGCGAGCAGGGCGGCGCCCATGTCGGCGACGGACCCCTGGTCCAGGGCGGCGAACAGCGCCGCCACCCCGGGGGCGGTGGCCGCCAGAAGAGCGGCACCGGTCGCGCCGGCCACCAGCACGGCGCGGGCGTACCGAGCGGTCGGGGCAGCGAAGGACTCCCCCGGCCCGGCGCGCGCCACCAGCCGTGGGAACACCGCGGTGACCAGCGGCACCACGAGCACCGCGTGCGGCAGCAGCGCCACCGCCTGGGTGTAGCCGTAGACCAGATAGGCCCCGACCAGGCCACGGCGGTTGGCCAGCAGCATCACCACCAGCAGGAAGAGCTGCTGGGCCACCACCGCGGCCACCCCGGACGCGGTCAGCCGGAGCACCCGGCGGGCCACGCCGTCCGGGAAGCCGAGCTCCGGCCGCAGCCGGATGCCGGCCCGGCCCACCGGGATCAGCAGCGGCAGGGTCAGCACGACCACCCCGATCGTGGTGCCCCAGGCCAGCCACGCGAACGCCGGTGCCGGCAGGCTCACGCCGGTCACCTCACCCCCGCGGCCGCCCACCGCCGCCCCGTAACCGAGGTAGGCGACGATCACCACCAGACTGGACAGCAGCGGAGCCACGGCTGGGCCGGCGAACCGGTGCCGGGCCTGCAGCACCCCGGTGAGCACCACTCCGACGCCGTAGAGCAGCACCTGCGGTGCGAACACCACGAGCATCCGCGCCGCCATCGCGTGCTGCCCGGCGCAGTCCTCCACCCCGATCACGGCGCGGGCCAACGGCCCGGCGAACACGGCGAGGCCCAGGCTCACCGGGGCCAGCACGAGCAGGGTCCAGGTGAGCAGCGCCGAGGCCACCCGGTCGGCGCCCGGGCCGGCGAAGCCGCGCAGCACCGGGATCACCGCGGCCGCCAGCGCCCCGCCGGCCATCACCTCGAACAGCAGGTTCGGCAGCAGGTTCACACTGGCGTAGGCGTTGCCGACGCAGGTCGCGCCCACCGTTCCGGACAGGGCCAGCCAGCGACCGAACCCGGTGATCCGCGCCGCGACGGTCAGCACCGAGATCAGCGCCGCGGAGGCGAGCACCCCGCCCACAGCACGTCTGGTCACCGTCTGATCACCCTGTCGTCACCGGGGACGGCGGCCGAGCCCGTCCAGCTCGCGCAGAACGGGAGTCGACTCGATCACCTTCGTGAAGCTCACCTTCTCGCTGGCCAGGATCAGCCCCGCGACCGCGGCGAGCAGGCCGAGCCGCACCGGCCGTGGAGCCTGGGCCACCGCGGCGGTGCCGAGCAGGGCGCCGAGGGCGTTCGCACCGCAGTCGCCGAGCATCGCCCGCTCACCGAGGTCCTCGGGCAGCAGCGCCACCGCCGGCCCCACCGTCGCCGCGACCAGCGTGCCGCCCGGGCCGGACGCCGCGAGCGCGGGGGCGTGCAGCAGCACCACCTTCAGCGCCCGGCCGGGGCGCAGGTCGAACAGGTTGGCCAGGTTCGCCCCGCCGGCCACCAGCATCCCTGAGGTGACCACGTCGACCAGCCCTGGCCGCTCGGCCCCGCCAGCCCGCGGCAGCGCGAGCGCCCCGGCGGCCAGACCGGTGGCCCCGATCCCGGCGATCTTGACCAGCCCGGTGGTCAGCTCCCCGCGGCGCAAGGCACCCAGATGGCCCCGGAAACCCTTGGCAGAACCACGTTCCCCGAGATCGTCGAGCAGGCCGAACGACCCTGCGCCGAGCACTGCGACGACTCCGGCGGCACGGACCCTTCCGGGCAGCCCGGGCGCGACCGCGACCGCCCCCGCCGCCGCCAGCGTCGCCGCCGGGCCCTCGAGCAGACTGATCGGCTCACCCCGGTGATTCGTGCGGGTCCAGCGGCCCACACCACCGGGCGGGGCAGCACTGAGCCGCTGCCACAGCAGGCGGGCGACACCGGCACCGGCCGCCACCGTGACCAGGCGCGCGACACCGGCTGAAACGGCGGTCACGACGCCGAGCCGGCGGCCGCGCCCAGGGCCTGGGCGGTCGCCTCCGCCGCCGGGAACGGACCCGAGGCGCCCTTTCCGAAGCCGTAGGCCCCTGCCGTCCCCCTGCTCTGCTCCCGCAGCGCGAGCACCACGGTCAGGTCGCCCATCGGGCTGCCCCCGGTGTCGACGGTCGTGACCTGTCGGGCGGTGGCGTTGTCCCCGCGGACGGCGGCCAGCACCCCGCCCGAGGTCGCCGCGGACGCCGGCCCGAGCAGCACCGCGCCGTCGCTGGCCGAGTCCAGGGTGACGGTCAGATCGGCCCAGGCCGGCGAACGATCGGCGGACGGCGTGGGGGTCGGCGTCGGGGCACCGGCCAGCGCCTGGTCGACCCCCGGGGCGAGCAGCACCACCTGGCTGGCCCGCCGGTTCAGGTCGCCGTGCAGCGAGACCATCCCCTTCTTCGCCAGGGCCTCGAGCACCTGACGTCCGACCGGGTCGGGCCGGCTCACCTCGAGCGGGTTGAGCGTGACCACGGTGCGGGCGAGCAGGGCGGCGAGCACCGCATCCGGTGTGCCCACGGCCGGGGCGGCCACGGCGGCCTCCGGCTGCACGGTCGGGGAACGCGAGCCGGACGGCGAAGACGGTGCGGGCGACGACGGCGCGGCCGTGGTGAGCGTGCTGCCCCACTTCTGGGCCAGCTCACGCCGATCGGCGGCCTTGGCCGGGTCCACCCAGGCCGCTTTGAGGTCCACCCGGCCGGTGACCACGGCGCCGGCGGCCTCCAGGGCCCGGGTGAGCGGGTCGATCGTGTCGCCGTCGGAGTCGGGCATGGTCACCAGCACGACGGTGCGCCCGGGCAGCCGGTTGGCGACCATCGCCGGCACCAGCTGCGTGGTGAAGGCGTCGCGGTTCTTCACCCCGGCCTCGGCCACGGTCAGGTCCGAGCGCAGGGCGTTCTTCTCGGTCCGCAGCTGTTCCACCGAGCTGTTCAGCGAGTCGGCGATCTCCCCCCGCAACGGCCCGGCGCCCAGGACCACGCCGACGGCCAGGGCCAGGAAGACCGAGACCAGCGAAACCAGGTGGTATCGAAAGTCGATCATGCGATCCAGTCTGTCCGGGACAGCGCCTCCGGCGGCGCGTCGGTGACGAAGGAGGCGAGGAACGACCACAGGTCGTCCAGCCGGGCGCCCAGCAACGAGAACAGCGTCTGGCCACCGGGTGTGGCGGCCAGCGCCACCCCCAGGGCGAGCAGACCGGCCAGCAGCAGCACGGTCAGCTGGCCGTTGCTGATCCGCTGCCGGTAGAGCCGCGAGACGCCCTTGGCGTCCACCAGCTTGCCGCCCACCCGGAGCCGGGTCAGCCACGTGCTGGCCATGCCTGAGCGGCCCTTGTCCAGGAACTCGACCAGGGTGTTGTGCGTGCCCACGGCCACGATCACCGAGGCGCCCTTGTCGTCGGCGAGCAGCATGGCGACGTCCTCGCTGGTGCCGGTCGCCGGGAAGACCACCGGCTCCACGCCCAGCCCACGGACCCGGTCCAGCCCGGGGGCGCGACCGTCCCGGTAGGCGTGCACCACGATCTCGGCGCCGCAGGTCAGCGCCCGGTCGGTCACGGAGTCCATGTCGCCGACCACCAGGTCCGGGCGGTAGCCGGCCTCCAGGATCGCGTCGGCGCCGCCGTCCACCCCGATCAGCACCGGGCGGTTCTCCCGGATGTAGGGGCGCAGCGCGGCCAGGTCCTCCTTGTAGTGGTAGCCCCGCACCACCATCAGTGCCGGGCGACCGTCGATCCGGGTGCGGATGTCCGGAACCCCGACCCGGTCCAGCAGCAGGCCCCGCTCACGCTGCAGGTAGTCCATCGTGTTGGCCACGAACGACTCCAGCTGCACCGCCAGCCCGGCCCGCGCCTCCTCCATCGCTGCGGCCACGCTGGCCTCGTCCTGCACCAGCCCCTTGGCCACCACCCGGTCGTCGACGTACACCGCACCCTCGTGGATGCGTACCTGGTCGCCCTCGCGGACGGCGTCCATCACGTCGGCGCCGACGTCGTCGAGGAGCAGGATCCCCGCGGCCAGCAACGCTTCCGGGCCGATGTTGGGATAGCGCCCGGAGATGCTCGGCGAGGCGTTCACCACCGCCGCAGGCCGGCAGCCGACGAGGGCGTCGGCGGAGACCTTGTCGATGTCGGTGTGGTCGATCACAGCGATGTCGCCGGGGTTCAGCCGCTTGGTGAGGTCCTTCGTGCGCCGGTCCACCCGGGCCGGGCCGCAGACACCCGGGCCGGACTGCGGCCCCGGAGTCCTGCGTGCCAACGGCATCCTCACCCCACGATCGTGCCACGTTCTGTGAGTGCGGTGCCCAGCAGCTCCTCGGCGTGAGCCTGGGCACTGCCGGAATCAGCCATCCCGCCCAGCATCCGGGCCAGCTCGCGCACCCGCCCGGCGTCGTCGAGGGTCCTCACCCCGCTCTCGGTGACCTCGCCGTCACTGGCCTTGGTCACCAGCAGGTGCCGGTCGGCGTAGGCGGCCACCTGGGGAAGGTGGGTGACCACCAGGACCTGGGCCGTGCGGGCGAGGCGGGCCAGGCGGCGGCCGATGCCGAGTGCGGCCTGGCCGCCCACCCCGGCGTCCACCTCGTCGAAGACGAAGGTGGGCACCGGGTCGGCGGCGGCGAGCACCACCTCCAGCCCGAGCATCACCCGGGAGAGCTCCCCGCCGGAGGCGCCCTTGGCCAGCGGCCGGGGCGGGGCGCCGGCGTGCGGCGCGAGCAGCAGCTCGACCTCGTCGACGCCGTCCGGCCCGGCCGCCAGCAGCTGCGGGCCCGTGCCGAGGTCGACCGGCAGCCCGTCCTCGTCCGGGCGCTGGTTCACCTCGACCAGCAGTCGGGCATGTGGCATGGCGAGCTCGGTCAGCTCGGCGCTGACCGCTTCGGCGAGTTCGGCGGCGGCGGCCCGCCGGGCCAGGCTCAGCCGAGCGGCGTCCGCACCCAGGTCGGAGCGCAACCGGTCCCGTTCGGCGCGCAGTGCCGCGGAGCGGTCCTCGTCGCCGTCCAGCTCGAGCAGGCGCAGTCCGGCGGCGCCGGCCCACTCGAGCACGGCGTCGACGCTGTCGCCGTAGCCGCGGGCCAGCCCGGTCAGCGCCGCACGCCGCTCCTCGACCCTGGCCAGGCGCACCGGGTCGGACTCGACCTCCTGGGTGTAGGAGGCACAGTCGGCGGCGACGTCGCCGAGCAGCGCCGAGACCTCGTGCAGCCGGTCGGCCAGTGCGGCCAGCCGGGGGTCGTGGTCGCGCACCAGGTCCAACGCCTGGCGGGCCCGGGTCACCTGGATCAGGGCGTCCGCCTCGCCGGGCGGGGCGTCGTCGTCGCCGGTCAGCGCCGCCTGGGCGGTCAGCGCCGCCGTCCGCAGCTCCTCGGCGTGGGCCAGCCGTTGGGCCTCGATCCGCAGCTCGTCGTCCTCGCCGGGCTGGGGGTCGAGGCGCTCCACCTCGGCCAGGCCGAGGCGCAGCAGTTCGGCCTCCTGGGATCGTTCCCTCGCCCGGGTGACGATCAGCTCCAGCTCAGCGTCCACCGCTCGCAGCCGATGCCAGTGCTCGCGGTAGGAGGCCAGCAGCTTCGCCGCCTCCGGGCCGGCGTACCGGTCCAGGGCCTGGCGCTGGCGGGTGGTGGAGCGCAGCCTCAGCTGCTCGCTCTGCCCGTGCACGGCGACCAGGTCCTCGGCGAGCTCGGCCAGCAGGGCCACCGGCGCCGACCGGCCGCCGACGTGGCTGCGACTGCGCCCCTCGGCGCTGACCGTGCGGGAGAGGATCAGTTCGACGGCGCCGAGGTCGGCCAGCTCGTCCAGCTCCGCGCCGGCCTCCCGGGCCCGCTCGGCGACCCGACCGACCGGATCCACGGCGAGGCGCCCCTCGACCAGCGCACTGCTCTGCCCACTGCGGACGGCGCCGGGGTCGGACCGCCCTCCGAGCAGGAGGCCGAGCCCGGTCACCACCATGGTCTTGCCGGCGCCGGTCTCGCCGGTCACGACGGTGAGACCGGGACCCAGCTCCAGCACGGCGTCACGGATCACCCCGAGCCCGCGCAGTCGCATCTCCAGCAGCACGGGGACAGCGTAGGCGCCCCGGAGCGCCCAGAGGTCGAACTGGTGTCCGAATGGCCGAAGTCGCAGTGCGTCGTGCTGCCATCGTGCTGCGTGGTGCTGCCGTCGTGGCGGGGGTTACTGCGGATCGTGGTGGGCCCGGCCCCGCCAGCCGCGCACCGGCAGCTGGAACTTGGCCACCAGCCGGTCGGTGAACGGCGGCCGGGCCAGCCGGGCCAGCCGCACCGGCAATGCGGAGCGACGCACCTCCACCCGGGCGCCCGTCGGCAGGTCGATGCTGCGCCGCCCGTCGCACCACAGCACCGCGCTGCCCGGGGAGATGATCTCGACGGCGGGCACCGAGGTGGGGGCGACCACCAGCGGGCGGGCGAACAGGGCGTGCGCGCTGATCGGCACCAGCAGCAGTGCCTCCACCTCCGGCCAGACCACGGGTCCCCCGGCGGAGAAGGCGTAGGCGGTGGAGCCGGTCGGCGTCGCCAGCACCACTCCGTCACACCCGAACTCGGTGACCGGGCGGCCGTCG
The DNA here is from genome assembly GCA_963710915.1 of uncultured Actinomycetota bacterium. Taxonomy (GTDB): domain Bacteria; phylum Actinomycetota; class Actinomycetes; order Actinomycetales; family Kineosporiaceae; genus JADJPO01. The sequence goes on from CAVQCD010000011.1 coordinate 38,643, forward strand.
ACCTCGAGCACGACCTCGATCATGCGTTCCCGGTCGGCCTTCTCCACGCTGGCCTCGTTCACGGCCCAGGTACGACCCAGCAGCTCGTCGCCCAGGGTGACCTCGACGTCGAGGGTCATCCGCTCCTCGACCTCGTAGCGGCGCTCGGCGATCCGCAGCACCGTCTCCTGCAGGTCGTCCCGCTCCGCCTCGGCCAGGAATCCGACGTGCCCGAGGTTGACCCCGAGCAGGGGCACCTCGCTGCCGCGCACGACGTCGGCCGCGCGCAAGATAGTGCCGTCGCCGCCGAGCACCACCACCAGCTCGGCACCGTCCAGCGGCTGGGCGGGGTCGGCCACCTCGATCAGGGCGCGGGCCTGCGCGCCGAGTGCTGACGCCTCGGTCGGCGGCAGCACCGCGCGCAACCCGGCCCGGTCCAGCAGGGTGACCAGTTCCTCCGCCGCCCGCACCGCCGACTGGCGCCCGGTGTGGGCGAGCACCAGCACGCGTCGAGGTGATTCATGCTTCGGGGTACCGTCCGGGCTCACTGAGGTCCTTCCTCGACGGCGCGCTGCAGGGCGTTCTCCTCCAGCGCGGGCGCACCGGCCCGCAGCCACAGGAAGTACTCGACATTGCCACTCGGCCCGGGCAGGGGGCTCGCACACACGCCGCGGGCGCCCAGCCCCTCGGCGGCCGCCGCCGCGGCGATGTCGCGGACGGCGCCCGTGCGCAGCTGCGGATCGCGGACGACGCCGCCGTGACCGAGCCGCTCCCGGCCCACCTCGAACTGGGGCTTGACCATGAGCACCAGATCGACGTCGGCGGCGCTGACCGCGACCAGGGGAGCGAGCACCAGGCGCAGCGAGATGAAGGAGAGATCCCCGACCACGAGGTCGGGGCGGTAGGGCAGTGCCTCGGCGGTGAGCTCACGCACGTTCGTCCGGTCCAGCACGGTGACCCGCTCGTCCTGGCGCACGCTCCAGGCGAGCTGCCCGTACCCGACGTCGACGGCCACCACGTGGGCCGCACCGCGGCGCAGCAGCACGTCGGTGAAGCCGCCGGTGCTCGCGCCGGCGTCCAGGCAGTGTCTCCCCGGCACGGCCAATCCGTTGGCCGCGAACGCATCCAGGGCTCCGGCCAGCTTGTGGCCGCCGCGGCTGACGTAGTCGGGCTCACCGGGCAGCTCGCGCACCAGGATCGCCACCGCGGGGTCGACCTGGGTCGCGGCCTTGGTCGCCTCCTGGCCCGCCAGGAGTACCCGGCCCGCCGCCAGCAGCTCCCCGGCATGGGCGCGGGAGCGGGCCAGGCCACGCCGCACCAACTCGGCGTCAAGGCGACGCCGGGGCGCCATGGATCAACCCTCGACGTCGGCGAGCCGGTCCTGCAGGGTGCGATGCACCGCTTCGATCACGGGCAGCTGGTCCTCCAGCGAGATCGCCGAGGCGCGCGCGAGCTCACGCAGCACCTCATCCAGGCCGGGGTCACCGGTCTGCGGAGCGTGCGCCAGAGCCGTCTCGTCCGGCTCGCCGCCTCCGGCGTCCTGCGGGCCGTCCTGGCCGTCGTAACCGTCCTCGATGCTCATCCCCTGCTCCTTCCGGCTGCCCGGGCCACGCTATCGCGCCCAGGTCGCCGTGGCCGGGAACCGGTCGAGCGCCTCGAGCAACTCTCGTGTCGACGCCACCCCGGAGGTGCGATCGGTCCAGGCCCAGGAGGCCGCACACGCAGCCCGGAGCAGGTCCATCGGGTCCGACCCGGCGGCGCCCACCCGCACGATCGCGCCGTCCGACCCGGACGCCACCTCGACCTGCGCGTCCCGGCAGGTGGCTGTGGTCGTCTCCCCCGAGGTCACGTGGACCTCGGGGTGGGTCTCCATCAGCCCGAACAGGTCCACCGACAGGTAGGTCGGGCGGCGGTCGGCTGCGGCGTGCACCAGGTCGTTAACGCCGCTCACCCCGGTCATCACCGCCAGCGCCGGCATGCCTGCGGCGACCGCGCCCTGGATGTCGGTGTCCAGCCGGTCGCCGACGGCCATCGGAGCCTGCGCGCCGTAGCGGCGCACGGCGTCCAGGAACGGGGCGGGCTGGGGCTTGCCGGCGACGGCGTCCGGCCCCCTGCCTGCGGCGCGAGCCACGATCTCCACCAGCGAGCCGTTGCCAGGCGCCGGACCGAAGGGAGTGGGCACGGTCAGGTCGAGATTCGTTGCCACCCAGTACAACCCGGCCCGGACGGCGCGGGTGCTCTCGGCGAGCAGCCGCCAGGTGAGGTCCGGGCTGAAGCCCTGGACGGCGGCCACCGGGTCCTCGTCCATACTGCCGACCGGCAGCAGGCCCGCCTCGGTCAGCGCCACCTGAAGGCCCTCGCCGCCGATCAGCAGCACCCGGGACCCCGGGGGCAGCCTGTCGGCGAGCAGCGCCGCCCCCACCTGGGCTGAGGTGAGCACGTCGCTGACCTCCGCCGGCACCGCCAGGCTGCGCAGGTGCTCGGCCACCACGTCGGGCGGACGGCTGGCGTTGTTGGTCAGGAAGCAACTGCGCAGCCCGGCGTCACTCGCCTGAGCGATGGCCGATGCGGCGCCCGGCACGGCGTCCGCGCCGACATAGACCACACCGTCCAGGTCGAGGATCGCCAGGTCGTACAACGCCGCCAGGGGCTGGTCACTCGCATGCAGCCCGTTACTCGAAACCCCTTGCTGCACAGTGGACTCCCGGCGGGTCGCGGTCATGCCTCAGGCTCCCCCAGGTCGGCGTCGGCATGCTCAGGCTCGCTGGGCTCGCTGGGCTCGCCGGTGCCGTGCTCGGGCCGAACCACCTCGGCGATGCCGAGTTCGAGGTCCCCGAGGTCGACCCCCTCCAGATCGCCCATGTCCACGATCTCGTCGTCCTCGTCCTGGTCCTGGTCCTCGATCAGTCCGGCCCGCTCCGACCAGGCGGCCGCCTCCTCGTCCCGGCCCACGGCGGCCAGCGCGTTCGCGTAGGCGACCCGCAGCCGCGACACCCAGTCCTCTGCGGCAGACGACTCGAGCTCGGGTACCTGGAGCGCCAGGACCGCGGCATCGTGCTGGCCGAGGTCCGCCCGGGCGCCCGAGGCCACGATCAGCAGCTCCACCCGCTCCGGGGTGGCCAGACGTCCTGCCTCGGCCGAGGCAGCCAGGGCCAGGGCTCGTTCCGGACGGCCGAGTCCGCGCTCGCAGTCGGCCATGATCGGCAGATGGTCGGAGGATCCGGTGAGCCGGCGCAGGGTGCGCAGCTCGGCCAGAGCCTGTGCATAGCGCCCGGTGCGATACGCGGCCAGTCCTGTCGCCTCGCGCACGGCACCGATTCGGGCGCCACGGGCCCGAGCGGCCAGGGCGTGCTGCCATGCCGCTTCAGGGTCCTCGTCCAGCAACCGGCCGGTCATCACCAGATGACGGGCCACGGCCTTGGCGCCGTAGGCACCCAGGCCGCTCAGCTCGGCCCGGATGTCCCGGTCGAGTTCCTTGCCGGTGATCTCCTCGGGAACCTCTGGCCCGTCCGGGATCCTCGGCCGGTCCGGCCGATCTCCACGGTCCGGCCGCGCCGCCCGATCCCCACGCTCTGGGCCGTCGGCCCGCGGAGCCCACGGCCGTCCGCCGTCACGCTGCGGCCGATCGCCGGACGGACGTCCTTGCCCTCGCGGACCCGACGATCCCGTTCCAGCAGAACGGAAACCGCCCGTTCGCGGAGCGCCGCCGGAACGCTGAGGCCCACCCGAGCCTGAGGCCCCGGTCGATCGCGGAGCCCCAGTCGATCGCGGAGCGCCACCCGAGCGAGGTGCGCCGCCAGATCGAGGTGGTCCGTCGGAGCGCTGACCCCCGGATGTGCCAGGTGCACGATCACTGCGCTGCGGGCGATCCGGGCGGAAACCGCCCTCGGAACGCTGCGGCCGATCCCCGCGATAACCGCCCTCGGAACGCTGCGGCCGATCCCAGCGATACCCGCCCTCGGAACGCTGCGGCCGATCCCCGCGCGGAGTCCGGTCCGCGGTCGGCGGCCGATTCGACCAGTCGCCTCCGACCGACCGGCCGGCGCCGCCGCCGCGGGTGTCCGAGCTCCGGGGCCCCGATCCTGGTCCCTCTGCCCCACGCGGGCGATCCGGACGACCGTCGCCAGTCCTCGGACCACCACGACCCCCGGTTCCACCCGCCCCGGCGAACCCGGAGCGTCCCTGTCCGGCCGCACGTGGTCCACCCCTGGAGGGGCCACCGGATCGCTGAGGCCCACCGGTGGATCGCTGAGGCGCACCGGACCAGCCGGTACCGCCCGCGCGCCGAGGGTTCTCAGTTCCCCCAGAAGCCTCAGGACGGCCAGACCGATCCGAACTCTCCGGCCGACCCGACCAACGACCGCGCCCAGCACCTCCACCAGCAGCAGGTCCGCCTTGCGAACCGCCGCGGGTGCCCCCCGCGCCGGCCCCGCGAGGGCGCTCAGACCAGTTCGAGCCTCCTGCCCCACCCGAGCGCGGCGCTCCGTCGGTACTCGACGGTCCTCCGGATCCAGGGCCGCCACGGAAGCGCGGTCCGCCACCTGAACTGACGGGCCCGCCTGATCGGGGACCTCCACCGGTCCGGGGACCTCCACCGGCGCGGGGAGCGCCGCCCGAACGCGGAGTGCCGGAGGATCGTGAAGACCCCCCGGTGCGAGGCGCCGAGCCTTCTCGCCGCGCGGGGCGGTCACCTCTGCCCTGCGAGTCGTTCTCGGCCATGGCCGTCCCCTTCTCTGACGAGACAAAACAACGATGGCGGTCACCCACACGGGGTGACCGCCATCGTGAAAGATGTCCGGCGGCGTCCTACTCTCCCACCCAGTCCCCCGGGCAGTACCATCGGCGCAGACGGGCTTAGCTTCCGGGTTCGGAATGGAGCCGGGCGTTTCCCCATCGCTATGGCCGCCGAAACACTATGGAGATGTCGTCGGTAAACCGACCGCACCTCGGGAACCGCACAGTGGACGCGTAGCAAATCTGTTAGACAAGTTATCGGCTTATTAGTACCGGTCAGCTTCATGCGTCTTATGTCCGCACTTCCACATCCGGCCTATCAACCCAGTAGTCTAGCTGGGAGCCTCTCGGGGTAAACCCCATGGAAACCTCATCTTGAAGCGAGCTTCCCGCTTAGATGCCTTCAGCGGTTATCCCTTCCGAACGTAGCTAATCAGCGATGCTCCTGGCGGAACAACTGACACACCAGAGGTTCGTCCGTCCCGGTCCTCTCGTACTAAGGACAGCCCTTCTCAAGTTTCCTGCGCGCGCAGCGGATAGGGACCGAACTGTCTCACGACGTTCTAAACCCAGCTCGCGTACCGCTTTAATGGGCGAACAGCCCAACCCTTGGGACCGACTCCAGCCCCAGGATGCGACGAGCCGACATCGAGGTGCCAAACCATGCCGTCGATATGGACTCTTGGGCAAGATCAGCCTGTTATCCCCGGGGTACCTTTTATCCGTTGAGCGACCGCGTTTCCACTTACCACGGCCGGATCACTAGTCCCGACTTTCGTCCCTGCTCGACATGTCTGTCTCGCAGTCAAGCTCCCTTGTGCACTTACACTCGACACCTGATTGCCAACCAGGCTGAGGGAACCTTTGGGCGCCTCCGTTACATTTTGGGAGGCAACCGCCCCAGTTAAACTACCCACCAGGCACTGTCCCTGATCCGGATCACGGACCGAAGTTAGACATCCAGAACGACCAGAGTGGTATTTCAACGTTGACTCCACCGGAACTGGCGTCCCGATTTCACAGTCTCCCACCTATCCTACACAAGCCGTTCCGAACACCAATACCAAGCTGTAGTAAAGGTCCCGGGGTCTTTCCGTCCTGCTGCGCGTAACGAGCATCTTTACTCGTAGTGCAATTTCGCCGAGTTCGCGGTTGAGACAGCGGAGAAGTCGTTACGCCATTCGTGCAGGTCGGAACTTACCCGACAAGGAATTTCGCTACCTTAGGATGGTTATAGTTACCACCGCCGTTTACTGGCGCTTAAGTTCTGAGCTTTGCCGTGAGGCTAACCCGTCCCCTTAACGTTCCAGCACCGGGCAGGCGTCAGTCCGTATACATCGTCTTGCGACTTAGCACGGACCTGTGTTTTTAGTAAACAGTCGCTTCTCCCTGGTCTCTGCGGCCTTCAAGGGCTAGCCGGCTAGCGGCTTCACCCCTCAGGCCCCCCTTCTCCCGAAGTTACGGGGGCATTTTGCCGAGTTCCTTAACCACGATTCGCTCGATCGCCTTGGTATTCTCTACCTGACCACCTGAGTCGGTTTGGGGTACGGGCGGCTCGAACCTCGCTAGAGGCTTTTCTTGGCAGCATAGGATCACCCTGCTTCCCGCATTCGCGGTCACTATCAGGTCTCAGGCTATATGAGGTGCGGATTTGCCTACACCTCGCCCTACACCCTTAGACGTGGACTACCATCGCCACGCGGTGGCTACCTTCCTGCGTCACCCCATCGCTTATCTAGTACCGGTTCGGGTCACGCGCTCCGCTCAACCGGCCCGAAGGCTAGTTGAGTTTCATGCGTTTAGCATCGCCGGGTTCAATATGGGCGGTTCTTTGCCGGTACGGGAATATCAACCCGTTGTCCATCGACTACGCCTGTCGGCCTCGCCTTAGGTCCCGACTTACCCAGGGCGGATTAGCCTGGCCCTGGAACCCTTGGTCATTCGGCGGACGGGTTTCTCACCCGTCATTCGCTACTCATGCCTGCATTCTCACTCGTGTGGCGTCCACGGCTGGGTCACCCCGCCGCTTCACTCGCCACACGACGCTCCCCTACCCATCCACACGCCTGGATCCGAAGACCTGGCTATTGCGTGAATGACACAGCTTCGGCGGTGTGCTTGAGCCCCGCTACATTGTCGGCGCGGAATCACTTGACCAGTGAGCTATTACGCACTCTTTAAAGGGTGGCTGCTTCTAAGCCAACCTCCTGGTTGTCTGTGCAACTCCACATCCTTTCCCACTTAGCACACGCTTTGGGGCCTTAGCTGGTGTTCTGGGCTGTTTCCCTCTCGACTACGGAGCTTATCCCCCGCAGTCTCACTGCCACGCTCTAACTTACCGGCATTCGGAGTTTGGCTGACGTCAGTAACCTTTTAGGGCCCATTGGCCATCCAGTAGCTCTACCTCCGGCAAGAAACACGTGACGCTGCACCTAAATGCATTTCGGGGAGAACCAGCTATCACGGAGTTTGATTGGCCTTTCACCCCTACCCACAGCTCATCCCCCAGGTTTTCAACCCTGGTGGGTTCGGTCCTCCACGCGGTCTTACCCGCGCTTCAACCTGGCCATGGGTAGATCACTCCGCTTCGGGTCTAGAGCATGCGACTGATGCGCCCTATTCGGACTCGCTTTCGCTACGGCTTCCCCACACGGGTTAACCTCGCCACATACCACTAACTCGCAGGCTCATTCTTCAAAAGGCACGCCGTCACCCCGCTAGGAGGCTCCGACGGATTGTAGGCACACGGTTTCAGGTACTATTTCACTCCCCTCCCGGGGTACTTTTCACCTTTCCCTCACGGTACTTGTCCGCTATCGGTCACCAGGGAGTATTTAGGCTTAGGGGGTGGTCCCCCCAGATTCGCACGGGATTTCTCGGGCCCCGTGCTACTTGGGAACACGCTCGGGAGTTCACGCCATTTCGTCTACGGGGGTAACACCCTCTATGCCGGGACTTTCAAGACCCTTCGACTATGACGCGAATTTTTGACTCCCTGCTCGAACGGCAGTTCGAACTGAACGGTCCCACGACCCCGATCGCGCAACGCCTGCCGGCTATCACGCGCGATCGGTTTAGCCTCTTCCGCTTTCGCTCGCCACTACTCACGGAATCGCGGTTGCTTTCTCTTCCTGAGGGTACTGAGATGTTTCACTTCCCCTCGTTCCCTCCACATGCCCTATGTGTTCAGGCATGGGTGACTGGGATTGCGCCCAGCCGGGTTTCCCCATTCGGAAATCCTCGAATCACAGCTCGGTTGCCAGCTCCTCGAGGCTTATCGCAGGCTCCTACGTCCTTCTTCGGCTCCTGGTGCCAAGGCATCCACCGTGTGCCCTTAAAAACTTGACCACAGATATAAGATGCTCGCGTCCACTGTGCAGTTCTCAAGCTACGGGCGGTTACCTGGCCCCGTGATCGGCGCCTGCTCACCTCGTGGTGAGTGGTTCGTCCGAAGGCCGGTCCGCACTCGCCGGCCAGATCAGCCGGCGGCAGAGGTGAAAGGACTGTCGCCCGTTCCCTCAGGACCCAACAGCGCGCCAAGCGATCGGTTCACCATCTGGAGAGGTTCCGATTCGCCGAAGCGAACGTACTGACTCGTGATCGTGATCCGATCGCCAACTAGTCGATGTTCCACCCTTGAGCAACCACCTCGGGACGTACGCCCGAGAAATGGTTTCTGGACACTCCGAAGAGTGCCAAGTGCTCCTTAGAAAGGAGGTGATCCAGCCGCACCTTCCGGTACGGCTACCTTGTTACGACTTCGTCCCAATCGCCAGTCCCACCTTCGACGGCTCCCTCCACAAGGGTTGGGCCACCGGCTTCGGGTGTTACCGACTTTCGTGACGTGACGGGCGGTGTGTACAAGGCCCGGGAACGTATTCACCGCAGCGTTGCTGATCTGCGATTACTAGCGACTCCGACTTCACGGGGTCGAGTTGCAGACCCCGATCCGAACTGAGACCAGCTTTTTGGGATTCGCTCCACCTTACGGTCTCGCAGCCCTTTGTACTGGCCATTGTAGCATGCGTGAAGCCCAAGACATAAGGGGCATGATGATTTGACGTCATCCCCACCTTCCTCCGAGTTGACCCCGGCAGTCTCCTATGAGTCCCCACCATTACGTGCTGGCAACATAGAACGAGGGTTGCGCTCGTTGCGGGACTTAACCCAACATCTCACGACACGAGCTGACGACAACCATGCACCACCTGTGAACGGCCCTTACGGACCCGACATCTCTGCCGGATTACCGTTCATGTCAAGCCTTGGTAAGGTTCTTCGCGTTGCATCGAATTAATCCGCATGCTCCGCCGCTTGTGCGGGCCCCCGTCAATTCCTTTGAGTTTTAGCCTTGCGGCCGTACTCCCCAGGCGGGGCGCTTAATGCGTTTGCTGCGGCACGGAACTCGTGGAAAGAGCCCCACACCTAGCGCCCAACGTTTACGGCATGGACTACCAGGGTATCTAATCCTGTTCGCTCCCCATGCTTTCGCTCCTCAGCGTCAGTTACGGCCCAGAGACCCGCCTTCGCCACCGGTGTTCCTCCTGATATCTGCGCATTTCACCGCTACACCAGGAATTCCAGTCTCCCCTACCGCACTCTAGTCTGCCCGTACCCACTGCAGGCCCGGGGTTAAGCCCCGAGTTTTCACAGCAGACGCGACAAACCGCCTACGAGCTCTTTACGCCCAATAATTCCGGACAACGCTTGCACCCTACGTATTACCGCGGCTGCTGGCACGTAGTTAGCCGGTGCTTCTTCTGCAGGTACCGTCACTTTCGCTTCTTCCCTGCTGAAAGAGGTTTACAACCCGAAGGCCTTCGTCCCTCACGCGGCGTCGCTGCGTCAGGCTTTCGCCCATTGCGCAATATTCCCCACTGCTGCCTCCCGTAGGAGTCTGGGCCGTGTCTCAGTCCCAGTGTGGCCGGTCGCCCTCTCAGGCCGGCTACCCGTCGTCGCCTTGGTGGGCCATTACCCCACCAACAAGCTGATAGGCCGCGAGCCCATCCCCAACCGATAAATCTTTCCAGACACATCGGATGCCCGAGTGTCTCGTATCCGGTATTAGCTCCGGTTTCCCGGAGTTATCCCAGAGTTGGGGGCAGGTTGCTCACGTGTTACTCACCCGTTCGCCACTGATCCCCCTCCGAAGAGGGTTCACCGTTCGACTTGCATGTGTTAAGCACGCCGCCAGCGTTCGTCCTGAGCCAGGATCAAACTCTCCGTTGATGTTTTTCTCGACGCCATGCCGAAGCATGTCGCCGACATCTCGAAGTTGGTCCCGAAGGACCGTGATCTGGCTGAGCAGATGAACTCTAGCTTCATCTATCTCTACCAAAGGAATCGTTCACGAGTTAGGATCAAGTGACCCGAAGGGCCGCTCGACACCACCTCGTGACGAGGTTGTTTGGCATCGACTTTTGGCACGCTGTTGAGTTCTCAAGGAGCGGACGCGCACCGAGCAGGACCTTTCGGTCTGTTTTCGGGGCAACCCTTCTAACCTAGACTCTCCGCGCCCGCCCGGTCAAATCCGCTGAGCGGAAGATCATTTGGGCTTGGAGGGCCGATCCCATGCAGACTCGACGCTCACCGAAGCAAGCGGCTAGTTGTTCTGGGAGTCGCAGTTCGGGACCGGCCACCGTGGGTGTCCGTTGCTCCCTGCTCTCTGCAACGGGTTGAACATTACGTAGCCGCGATCGCAGAGTCAAATCGGCCCCTCGCTGCGCCCCTGACCTGCGTCTATTCCGGAGCGTAGGCGTCGTCACCGTCCGTAGCGTGGCGGTGGATCATGGGTTTCCACCCTCCACCGCGACTACCGCCAGCGACTTCCTGCCGCGTCGCAGCAGTCCCCACCGCCCGTGGAGCAGGTCCCCTGCGCCCAGCAGTGCGTCGTCCGCGTCGACCTTGGTGTTGTTCAGGTAGGCCCCCCCGTCGCTGATCGCCCGGCGGGCGGCGGACTTGCTGGCCACCAGGCCCGTCCGGACGAACAGATCCACGACGCTGTGCTCCCCCGCCGGCACCGTGACTCCAGGCAGTTCCCGCACGGCGTCGCCCAGGGTGATCTCGTCGAGACCCCTCAACTCCCCACGACCGAACAGGGCCCGGCTGGCCTGTTCGACTCGGGTGGTCGCCTCCGCCCCGTGCACCAGAGTGGTCACCTCCTGCGCCAGGGCTCGCTGCGCGGCCCGCTCATGGGGGCGCTCCTCGGTGGCCCGCTCGAGGTCGGCGATCTCCTCCCGGGAGCGGAAGGTGAACACCTTCAGGTAGGTGCCCACGGTGGCGTCCTCGGCGTTGAGCCAGAACTGGTAGAAGGCGTACGGGCTGGTCATCGTGGCGTCCAGCCAGACCGTGCCCGACTCGGTCTTGCCGAACTTCGTGCCGTCGGCCTTGGTGATCAAGGGGGTGGCCAGGGCATGCACCGAGACCCCCTCCGCGCGATGGATCAGGTCGGTGCCGGCGGTCAGGTTGCCCCACTGGTCGGACCCGCCGATCTGCAGCGTGCAGCCGAAGCGGCGGTACAGCTCGAGGAAGTCCATCCCCTGCAGGATCTGGTAGCTGAACTCGGTGTAGCTGATCCCTGCGTCGGAGTTGAGCCGGGCGCTCACCGCCTCCTTGGCCAGCATGCGGTTGACCCGGAAGTGCTTGCCCACCTCGCGCAGGAAGTCGATCGCCGACAGCGGCGCCGTCCAGTCGAGGTTGTTCACCATCCGCGCGGCGGCCGGCCCCTCGAAGTCGAGCAGCGGCTCGATCTGACGGCGGATCCTGCCCACCCATTCCTCCACCACGTCACGTTCATTGAGGCGGCGCTCGGCGGTCGGCTTCGGGTCACCGATCAGCCCGGTGGCGCCGCCGACCAGCGCCAGCGGACGATGGCCGGCCAGCTGCAGCCGGCGCAGGGTGAGGATCTGCACCAGGTTGCCGATGTGCAGGCTCGGTGCCGTGGGGTCGAAGCCGCAGTAATAGGTGACCGGCCCCGCCGCAAGCCTCTCGCGCAGGGCGGTCTCGTCGGTGGACAGCGCCACCAGTCCTCGCCACTGCAGCTCCTCGAACGCCTGAGCCAGCTGGATCTCGGTCACGGGGGCAACGTTCCTCTCTACGGCCTGGTCGATGCACGCGGTTTCCCCGGGCGATAGGGCGACACGGTCGGTTCACCGTGCAGCCAGAACCGCCAGGGGAACGCCCCGGCGTCTCCGCCGGGGCCGGAGACCCCCACCCGGGGACCGGTGCGCAGCACATCCTGCCGGATCGGCTCCGTCGGCAACTCGAGCCGGCACCGCGCGCGCGGCACACACAGGTCGGCGCCGTTGTGCGCGCCGTCCAGCGCCAGGGCCGTGGTCAACCGGGCCGGGCCTCGGGCCAGGTCGACGTCCCGCCGCGCCGCCGGGCGACGAGCGCGGGCCAGGTCGAGCCCCTCGACCACCTCCCCCGCCCGTAGTAGCACCGCGCCGGCGGCGCCGGCCGGACCGCAGACCACGTTCGCGCACCAGTGCATGCCGTAGGTGAAGTAGACGTAGAGGTGGCCGGGCGGACCGAACATCACCGCGGTACGTGGGGTGCGTCCGCGGTAGGCGTGCGAGCCCGGGTCGTCACTGCCCTGATACGCCTCGACCTCGGTGAGCCGGACGGCGACCGGCCCGTCCGTGCTCTCCGCCCGGAGCACCCCTCCGAGCAGGCGGGGGGCGACGTCGAGCGGGGTGGCGCCGAGTTCGGCCCGCGACAGGCTCACGGCGCCGAGCCTGACACAATCCGCACCGTGAAGGTCGGAGTGCAACTGCCGGAGGTCGAGTACGAGCTCTCGTTCGCCGAGCTGATCACGATGGCCCGGTTGGCCGAGGACGCGGGGTTCGACTCGATCTGGTTGGGCGATCATCTGCTGTACGACCTGCCCGACGGGCCGCGCGGTCCGTGGGAGGTGTGGACGTCGCTGGCGGCCCTGGCCGCCGTGACCGAGCGGGTGGAGCTCGGGCCCCTGGTCGCCTCGACCAGCTTCCACGCGCCGGCGATGCTGGCCAAGATGGCCGCCACGGTGGACGCGATCTCGGGCGGGCGGCTGATCCTGGGCCTCGGCGCGGGCTGGAACCAGCGCGAGTACACCGCGTTCGGCTTTCCCTACGACTACCGGGTGAGCCGGTTCGCCGAGGCGTTCACCATCATCCGGACACTGCTCGCCGACGGGTCGATCGACCTGCACGGGAAGTACTACCAGGTGGCCGACGCCGTGCTGCACCCACGCTCACCACGGCCCGGGGGGCCGCCGCTGATGGTCGGCTCGGTCGGCGAACGGATGCAGGCGATCACCCTGCCGCACGTGGCCGCGTGGAATGTCTGGTGGAGCGACTACGGCAACACCGCGGCGGGGTTCGCTCAGCGCAAAGCCGTTGTGGACCAACGGATCACTGCCCTCGGGCGCGCCGGTCAGGTGCAGGCGACGTGCGCCGTCCTGGTGCAGTTGCCGGACGGTCGCGGACGGACGATGGGCGACTACCCCGGTGACCAGGTGCAGCCGCTGCGGGGGCCGGCGGACGAGTTGGCCGAGCAGCTACGGGGCTTCGCCGACGCGGGCGCGGACCACGTACAGCTGGTGCTCGACCCGATCGTGCCGGCGAGCATCGAGACCCTCGCCGAGGTGGTGGCCCTGCTGCGGACCACGCCCGCGTAGGGTGCGCTCTCGTGGACGCATCGATCGTGGACGCGGAACGGCACGGCAGGACCCATCGACTCGAGCTGGGCGACCAGACGCTGCGGCACTGGGATGCCACCGTGCTCCAGGCCGACGCCGAGGGGATCGTGCTCGACCGGAGCGCGTTCTACCCGGGCGGAGGCGGTCAGCCGCCTGACCACGGCGTGCTGCTCTGGGGCGGAGTGCAGACCAGGATCGTCGGCGCGCGCAAGGGCGAGGACCTGTACCTGCTGCCCGCCGAGGGCGACCCGATCCCGGTGGCAGGCACCGTCGTCCGCGGCGGGGTGGAGGACGAGCGGCGCAGTGCGTTGATGCGCACCCACTCGGGACTGCACCTGCTCTCCGGCGTCGTCTTCCGCGACTTCGGCGCGCTGGTCACCGGCGGCAACATGGAGCCGTTGGAGGCCCGGATGGACTTCAACCTGCCCGAGGTGCCGCCGGGGTTCCGCGACGCCGTCGCCGCGGCCTGTGCGGCCGAGGTGGCCGCCGACCGGGCGATCACCACCACCACGCTGCCCCGCGACCAGGCGTTCGCCGACTACCCCGATCTGATCCGGACCGCGACCAACCTGCTGCCCGAGGAGCTCGAGGTGGTGCGGATCGTCGACATCGCCGGCCTGGACACCCAGGCGGACGCCGGAACGCACGTCGCCTCTACCGCTCAGATCGGGTCGCTCGAGATCGTCAAGATCGAGAACAAGGGCAAGGGCTTCCGCCGCCTCCGCGTGCGGATCACCCCCTGACCACGTCCAGGAGCAGGTTGGTCAGCGGCGGGCCACGGGAGTGGCGGGGCGGGCGGCCCAGCCGCGGAGGGCGGCGAGGCGGCCGGACAGGCGCTCGCGCTGCTCGGTGACCCGCACCGGGGCGGTGCCGCCGTGGGCGTCGCGGGAGGCCAGTGAGCCGGTGACGTTCAGCACCTCGCGGACGGCGGGCGACAGGTGCGTCGAGATGCCGGCCAGCGTGGCGTCGTCCAGCTCGTGCAGCTCGATCCCGCGCTGCTCGCAGGCCCGCACGCAGGCGCCGGCGATCTCGTGCGCCTCCCGGAACGCGACCCCCTGACGGACCAGCCACTCGGCGATGTCGGTGGCCAGGGAGAACCCGGCCGGAGCCAGCTCCGCCAACCTGGCCACATCGAACCGCAGGGTGGCGACCATGCCGGTGAACGCCGGCATCAGCAGCTGCAGCTGGGTCAGGGAGTCGATCACCGGCTCCTTGTCCTCCTGCAGGTCCCGGTTGTAGGCCAGCGGCAGCGCCTTCAACGTCGTCATCAGCCCGGCCAGGTTGCCGACCAGTCGCCCCGCCTTGCCCCGGGCGAGCTCGGCGACGTCCGGGTTCTTCTTCTGCGGCATGATCGAGGACCCGGTGGCGTAGGCGTCGTCCAGCGCCACGAAGGCGAACTCGGCGGTCGACCAGATCACCACCTCCTCGGCCAGCCGGGAGATGTCCACCCCCAGCATGGCCAGCACGAACGCCAGTTCCGCGACCACGTCCCGGGAGGCGGTGCCGTCGATCGAGTTGTCGCTGGCGTGGGAGAAGCCGAGCTCGCGCGCCACGGCCTTCGGGTCCAGCCCGAGCGAGGAGCCGGCCAGGGCTCCCCCACCGTAGGGGGACTCGTCGGCCCGCCGGTCCCAGTCGACCAGCCGCTCGACGTCGCGGGCCAGGGCGTGGGCGTGCGCCTGCAGGTGGTGGGCCAGCAGCACCGGCTGGGCGTGCTGGAAGTGGGTGCGCCCGGGCATCGGCGCCTCTGGATGCGCGCCGGCCTGGGCCAGCAGGGCATCGGCCAGGTCGATCGTGGCCGTGGCCACGGCACGGGCCTGGTCGCGCAGGTACATCCGGTAGAGGGTGGCCACCTGGTCGTTGCGGGAACGCCCCGCCCGCAGCCGCCCGCCCAGGTCGGCGCCGACCCGCTCGATCAGCCCACGTTCCAGCGCGGTGTGCACGTCCTCATCCGCCGGGGTCGGCGTGAAGACCCCGGAGACGACGTCCGCCTCGAGCGCGTCCAGTCCGGCGATCATCGCGGTCAGGTCCTCGTCGGCGAGCAGCCCGGCGGCGCGCAGCACCCGGGCGTGGGCCCGGGATCCGGCCAGGTCGTACCGGGCCAGCACCCAGTCGAAGTGCGTCGAGGCGGACAGCGCCGCCATCGCCTCCGCCGGCCCGCTGTCGAACCGTCCCCCCCACAGCTTCACGGTCTCCTGCGTCGGCAGGGTCGGGGCCTGGGTCACATCTCCTCCTGGTCGTGCTCGAACGATGGCTGGTCAGGCCTCGGGAACGACGTCGCTCTCGAGCCTGACCGGTCCGGGCCAGGTCGAGGAAGCGCGCCGCGACCGCGTCGCCCCCCAGCGGTTCGCGAGTCACCACCAAGATGGTGTCATCTCCGGCGATGGTTCCGAGCACGGCGGGCAGATGCGAGTTGTCGATCGCCGAGGCGAGGAACTGGGCGGCACCGGGTGGGGTGCGCAGCACCACCAGGTTGGCCGACGCCTCGGCGGTGACCAGGACCTCCTCACAGAGCCGGGCCAGCCGGGCGTCGAGCACCTCCTGATGCACCCCCGCGAACGGCGTCCGGTCCCCGCCCTCCCCGGGCACCGCGTAGACCAGACCGCCCCCGGGATAGCGCACCTTGACCGCGCCCAGCTCGACCAGGTCGCGCGAGAGGGTGGCCTGGGTGGCGACCACCCCGTGCGCCGCCAGCAGCTCGGCCAGCTCGACCTGGGAGCGCACCGGGTGCCGGCGCAGCAGGTCGACGATCCGGCGGTGCCGGGCCGTCTTGGTCGCCGTACTTCGGCCGAAAGTACTTACTGCGGAGGGGGTCTCGAGCGCCATCAGGACTCCTCGACGACGCTCGCCGGACCGCCCGAGTGCGCCAGCAGCCAGACCAGCAGCGCCTTCTGCGCGTGCAGGCGGTTCTCCGCCTCGTCCCACACCGCGGACGCCGGGCCGTCGATCACCGCCGCGGCGATCTCCTTGCCGCGGTAGGCGGGCAGGCAGTGCAGCACGATCGCGCCTCGCGCCGCGCGGGCCAGGGCCGCCTCGTCGAGGATGTACGGCCCGAACACCCGGGCCCGCTCGTCGGCCTGCTCCTCCTGGCCCATCGACACCCAGGTGTCGGTGGCCAGCACGTCGGCCCCGGTCACTGCCTCCCCCGGGTCGTGGGTGACGGTGACCGATCCCCCGGTCCGGCCCGCCAGCCGCGCGGCCGCCTCGATCACGTCGGCGTCAGGCAGGTAGCCGGGAGGTGCTGCCACCCGCACGTGCAGGCCGGCGTTGGCCCCGCCGAGCAGGTAGGAGTGGGCCATGTTGTTGCCGCCGTCACCCAGGTAGGCCAGGGTCACCCCGTGCAGGCGCCCGTGCCGTTCCCGGACGGTCTGCAGGTCGGCAAGGATCTGGCAGGGATGGAAGGTGTCGGTCAGCGCGTTCACCACCGGGACCCGGCTGGCCGAGGCCATCGCCTCGACCCGCTCCTGGCCGTGGGTGCGCCAGACGATCGCCTCGCACTGCCGGTCCAGGACGCGGGCGGTGTCCTCGATCGATTCCCCGCGCCCCATCTGGCTGGTCTGGCCGTCGAGCACCAGCGGGTACCCGCCGAGCTCGCTGATCCCGACGCTGAACGAGAGCCGGGTGCGGGTGGAGGCCTTGTCGAACAGCACGGCGACGCTGCGGGGACCGGCCAGCGGGCGGGCGCCGAACCGGTCACGCTTGAGCTCATCGGCGAGGTCGAGCACCTCGACGAGCTCCTCCGGGCTCAGGTCGTCGTCGCGCAGGAAGTGCCGCGGGCCTGCGGCAGTGGTGGACATCTCAGATCCCTTCAGCGGTGGCGAGTGCGGCGTCGAGGGCAGGGCCGAGGGCCTGCACGAAGCCGTCGGCCTGCTCGGCGGTGAGGATCAGCGGCGGGGCGAGCCGCAAGGCGTCCGGGGTGACCGGATTCACGATCACGCCACGCTCCAGCAGCGCCGCAGCGACGGCACCGGCGACCGGAGCGGTGAGCTGGACGGCGATCAGCAGTCCCTCGCCGCGGGTGCCCTCGACCAGTGCATGGCCGAGCTCACCCACCCCCCGCCGGATGCGCGCACCCACCTCGGAGGCGTTGTGCAGCAGGCCTTCCCGCTCGATCACGTGCAGAGTGGCCAGCGCGGCCGCCGCGGCGACCGGGTTGCCGCCGAAGGTGGTGCCGTGCTGGCCCGGGCCGAGCAGCGACGCCGCCTCGCCCAGGGCGATCAGGGCGCCGATCGGCACGCCGCCGCCGAGCCCCTTGGCCAGGGTCACGGCGTCCGGCCGGACCTCGTCACTCCCCTCGCCGAGCACCAGCGGATTCTGGTGGGCGAACCAGGTACCGGTGCGCCCGACGCCGGTCTGCACCTCGTCCAGGATCAGCAGCGCACCCGCCTCGGCGGTGATCGCCCGGGCCGCGGCGAGATAGCCGGCCGGGGGCATCCGCACCCCGGCCTCACCCTGCACCGGCTCGAGCACCACGGCGGCGACGTCCGGGGTCACGGCGCGGCGCAGCGCCTCGACGTCCCCGAACGGCACGTGGACGACGCCGGGCGGCAGCGGCTCGAACGGTTCCCGGTAGGCGCTCTTGTGGGTGAGCGCCAGCGCACCCATGCTGCGCCCGTGGAAGGCGCCCTCGGCGGCCACCAGACCGGTGCGCTCCCCCGGCGGGGCCAGCCGGCGGGACAGCTTGACCGCCGCCTCGAGTGCCTCGGTGCCGGAGTTGGTGAAGAAGACCCGCGATCCCTCGGGGGCGTGCAGCAGCTCCAGCAGCCGCTCGGCGAGGGTCACCTGCGGCGGTGTGGTGAAGAAGTTCGACACATGGCCCAGGGTGGAGAGCTGATCGGTGACCGCCGACAGGAGCATCGGGTGGGCGTGGCCCAGGACGTTGACCGCGATCCCGCCCAGCAGATCCAGGTAGGAGTTGCCGTCGGCGTCCCAGACCTGGCAGCCCTGCCCGCGGACCAACACCCGCAGCGGGGTGCCGAAGGTGTTCATCACCGCGGTGCCGTAGCGGCGGGTCCAGGCGGCGCTGACCGGCCCGACGGCCGAGGTGGCGGGACGTGGACGGGGCGGTCATGGGTGCACCATCGTTCCGACTCCTTCGGGGGTGAACACCTCGAGCAGCACGCTGTGCGCCACCCGTCCGTCGATCACGCTGGCCCTCGGCACCCCACCGCGGACGGCGCGCAGGCAGGCCTCCATCTTGGGCACCATGCCCGACTGCAGCCCGGGCAGCAGCGGCTCCAGCTCGTCGGCGGTGATCTCCGAGAGCAGCGAGTCGCGATCGGGCCAGCGGGCGTAGAGCCCCTCGACGTCGGTCAGCACCACCAGCTTCTCGGCCTTCAAGGCGATCGCCAGTGCCGCGGCCGCGGTGTCGGCATTGACGTTGAGCACCTGGCCGTCCTCGTCCGGGGCCACGGTGGAGACCACGGGGACCCGGCCGGCCTCGATCAGGTCCAGCACGGCGGCCGGGTCGACGCCCACCACGTCCCCGACCAGACCGACGTCGACCTCAGCTCCGTCGACCACGGCGGAGCGGCGCTCGGCGGTGAACAGCCCGGCGTCCTCCCCGGACAGGCCCACCCCACGCCCCCCGGCGCCGTTGACCAGCCCGACCAGTTCACGGCCGACCTGCCCGACCAGGACCATCCGGACGACGTCCATGGCCTCGGGGGTGGTCACCCGCAGCCCACCGCGGAACTCGCTGTGAATACCGAGCCGGCCGAGCATGGAGGAGATCTGCGGGCCTCCTCCGTGCACCACCACCGGCTTCAGTCCTGCGGCCCGCAGGAACACCATGTCCTGCGCGAAGGCCCGCTTCAGCTCGTCGTCCACCATCGCGTTGCCGCCGTACTTGACCACGACGATCGCCCCGGCGAAGCGCTGCAGCCAGGGCAGCGCCTCGATCAGCACATGCGCCTTGTCCTGGGCGCTCAGAGATGTCAAGGGGCTCATGAGGAGTACGCGCTGTTCTCGTGGACGTAGTCGTGGGTGAGGTCGTTGGTCCAGACCGTGGCGCCGGCCTCGCCGGCGTGCAGATCGACGACGACGTGCACCTCGCGGGGGGTGAGGTCGACCCCGGCGCGGCCCTCGCCCACCCCACAGGCGCGGCAGACCTGGACGCCGTTGATGCTCACGTCGAGCGCCAGCGGGTCGAACGTGGCCCGGGTGGTGCCGACGGCGGCGAGCACCCGGCCCCAGTTCGGGTCGTTGCCGAACACCGCAGCCTTGAACAGGTTGCTGCGGGCGACGGCCCGGGCCACCTCGACCGCGTCGTCCTCGGACGCCGCGTGGGTGACCTCGATCGCGATGTCGTGGGCGGCGCCCTCGGCGTCCGCGATCAGCGCCCGGGCCAGGTCGGCGCAGACGGCGCGCAGCGCGTCGGTGAACTCCGCGGCCCCCGGCCGCACCCCTGCGGCGCCGTTGGCCATCAGCAGCACGGTGTCGTTGGTGGACATGCAGCCGTCGGAGTCGATCCGGTCGAAGGTGGTGCGGGTGGCCTCGCGCAGCGCCGTCGAGGCCGCGGCGTCGTCCACGTCGGCGTCAGTGGTGATCACGACCAGCATGGTGGCCAGCGCAGGGGCGAGCATGCCCGCACCCTTGGCCATGCCGCCGACGGTCCAGGTCCCCGCCGGGGAGGTGACGCTGCGGGCCGCGGTCTTGGGCACCGTGTCGGTGGTCATGATGGCCCGTGCCGCGGCCTCCCCTCCGGTGGGGTCCAGGCCGGCCACGGCGGCGTCCACCCCGGCCAGCAGGGCCGGCATCGGCAGCCGCTCACCGATCAGGCCGGTGGAGCAGACCACCACGTGGCCGGGGGCGATCCCGAGCCGGGAGGCCACGTGCTCGGCGGTGTGATGGGTGTCGGCGAAGCCCTCGGGGCCGGTGCAGGCGTTGGCGCCACCGGAGTTCAGCACCACGGCGTCCACCCTGGAGTCGGCGACCACCTGGCGTGACCAGACGACGGGGGCCGCCTGGACCCGGTTGGCGGTGAACACCGCGGCCGCCACATGGCGGGGTCCCTCGCTGACCACCAGGGCGAGATCCTCGGCGCCGGTGGACTTCAGCCCGGCGGCGACGCCGGAGGCCCGGAAGCCCGCCGCTGCGGTGACGCTCACTCGTCGTCCCCCCGGCCCGGGTAGACCGCGGCCGCAGGCTCGACCACCTCGTAGCCGGCCGCCCGCCACACCGCCGCCGCGGTGGGCACACTCGCGGCGTCCAGCAGCACCCAGTCGGTGTCGTACGTGGAGACGGTGAGCACCGGGATCCCGGCGTCGGCAAGCGGGCGCAGCAACGCCACCAGGATCCCGACCAGGGCGAACTCGAGCACCTGGTCGACCACCACCGCCACGAACGGACCCTGCACCGGTCCGGGCAGGTCGTCGGGCAGTGAGGTGGTCGGGCAGATCACGCTGGTCTCGCCGGCGGTGCGGGTGATACTGCTCAGCGGTTCGCCGGTGGCCCATACGGGATCGGGGATGTCAGGTTCCAGGCGGACCAGCGCAACCGACTGCGCGTGAACCAAGAGCCGCATGGCTCTCCCTTCGGATGCGGCGAACCGCGGGTCGTGGATCAGGGAGCCAACCCGGACCGGGGCAGACCCATGGTCTCGGGCAGGTCGAGCGCAAGGTTGGCGGACTGGATCGCCCCTCCGGCAGTGCCTTTGGTCAGGTTGTCGATCGCCGCGGTGACCACCACCCGCTGGGTCCGCGGGTCGAGGGCCACCTGGAGCTGCGCGGTGTTCGCGCCCAGAGTGTCCGCGGTGCGCGGCCATCGGCCCGGGGCGAGCACGGTGACGAACGGCTCGTCGGCGTAGGCCTTCTGCCAGACCGCGCGCACGATCTCCGAGTCGACGGCGCCCGCCCCCGGCGCGAGGCGGGCCGTGCAGGTGGCCAGGATGCCGCGGGCCATCGGTGCCAGGGTCGGGGTGAACGACACCTGCACGGGCTCCCCGGCCGCCAGGCCCAGGTTCTGCTCCATCTCGGGGGTGTGCCGGTGCATTCCGCCCACCCCGTAGGGGGACATCGAGCCCATCACCTCGCTGCCTAGCAGGTGGGCCCGCAGTGCCTTCCCCGCCCCCGAGGTGCCCGAGGCGGCGACCACGACGACGTCGGGCTCGAGCAGGCCGGCGGCGAACCCGGGAGCCAGCGCGAGACTCACGGCGGTCGGGTAGCAGCCAGGCACGGCGATCCGGCGGGCGCCGCGCAGCTGCTCGCGCTGCCGGCTGCCGTCGGGCATGACCAGTTCGGGCAGACCGTAGGGCCACGACCCGGCGTGGGTGCCGCCGTAGAACTCGGCCCAGGCCGAGGCGTCCATCAGCCGGTGATCGGCGCCGCAGTCGACGACGAGGGTGCCGGTCGGCAGCTGGGCCGCGATCTCGGCACTGGCCCCGTGCGGCAGGGCCAGGAAGACGACGTCATGCCCGGCCAGGGTCGCTGCCGTGGTGGGCTCGATCAGACGGTCGGCCAGCGCCGGCAGATGCGGCTGATGCTCCCCGAGCGTGCTGCCCGCACTGGTCGAGGCGGTCAGCGCGCCGATCTCCATACCGGGATGCCCCAGGAGCAGCCGGAGCAGCTCACCGCCCGCATACCCACTCGCCCCCGCTACCGCTACGCGCACCGACATGACGCATGAGCATACATAGTCCTGCATGAGCATGCAGTACTCCTCGACTCAAGTGCGGGCGGCGGAGTGTCGACACACCACCGTGTCCACACTCACGGCCACCGCCTCGCCGCGGCCGTCCCCGCGACCCGCACAGGCCGACATGGTGGCGGTGTTGCGCAGCGTCGCGAGCGTGGTGCGCGGTCAGGACGAGGCCCTGACCCTGATCGGCTGCGCGTTGTTCAGCGGCGGCCACGCGCTCATCGAGGACCGACCCGGCAGCGGCAAGACCACGATGGCGAAGGCGTTCGCGGCCACGGTGGGCGCGGATTTCGCCCGCATCCAGTCCACTGCGGACCTGCTTCCCTCCGACATCAGTGGCTCCTCGATCTGGCAGGGCCACGACGTCTCCGGCGGACGCTTCGTCTTCGTCCCCGGCCCGTTGTTCGCCACGGTGGTGCTGGTCGACGAACTGAACCGGATGCCGCCGCGCACCCAGTCCGCCTTCCTGGAGGCCATGGACGAGGGCGCCGTCACGGTCGACGGGGTGCGACACGCCCTGCCCGAACCGTTCTTCCTGATCGCCACGCAGAACCCCGCAGAGCATCACGGCACCTACGCCGTGCCGCAGGCACAACTCGACCGGTTCGCCGTGGCGGTGCGGCTGGCGCCGTTGTCCGGGCAGACCGAGCTCGGCGTCATCCGTGAGCAGCTCGCCGGCCCCAGCGTCACCCGGCTCGCCCCCGTGATCGACCACGCGGGTCTGGGTCGGATCCAGCAGGCGGTGCGGCAGGTGCACGTTGCGGACGGCGTGCTCGACTACGGCGCGCGGCTGGCTGCGGCCACCCGTGGGGAGCGGCACCGGGCCCAGGGCGCCGGCACCCGGGCAGCCATCTCGCTGCTGCGGGTCGCGCAGGCGCACGCCCTGCTCAGGGGTCGCGATCACGTCACGCCGGACGACGTCAAGGCCGTCGCCCCCGACGCGCTCGCCCATCGACTCGGCGTGCTCGAGGCGGACGACGGCTTCGCCACCGACCCCCGGCAGCTGGTCCGAGAGGCCTTGGCCCGCACCGCGGTGCCATGAGTGAACCGGCGGCGACGGTCCGGGCCGAGACCTGGCTGCTGCGCCGCGTCTGGCGGGTGCCGATCGCGCTCGGTCTCGCCGCGGTCGTGATCGTGACCGCGGCGACCCGGGTGGGCAACCGTTGGCTCGCCGGGGTGGCGGGCGCGCTGATCGCCGTCGCCGTGTCGGCCGTATGGCCAGGGCGATCTGGGCGGCGTCCTCGGTTCGAGGTCGAGCTCCACGGGCCGGCGCGCACCGCCGTCGGCGACACCGTGCAGCACGAGCTCGTCCTGCGCGGGGTGGGCCGCGAGGTCGGTCGGCTCAGGGTCGGGATCCTCCAGCCCGGACTGACCTCGGTGGTGGTCGGCATCCCGGGCATCCCGGCGCGGGGGGTGGTCACCATCCCGATCACGCGCACGGCCGAACGACGGGCCGTCACCTCCGCAGCGCAACTCGTCGTCACCGTCGGCACCGACCTCAACCAGGTCGACCTCCAGCAGAACCTCACCTGTCCCGCGCCGTTGATCGTGCACCCGCGACGCCTCACCGCTCCGCCGCCGCCGGCTCGGCCGCGGGCGGCGGGCCCCGGGGGCGAACTGCTCGGGGCGCGCGCCTTCCGCAGCGGTGACTCCCCCCGGGACATCCACTGGCGGGCCAGTGCCCGCCACGGCGGGTTGATCGTGGCCGAGCGAGGGGCGGAGGAGCCACCGCCGGAGCTGGTGCTGGTGATCGGCCGGCCCGTCACCGACGACGACGAGCAGCTCCTGGCCCTGGCCGCCGCGATCGGTCGGCAACGGATCACCCGCGGCGAGCCGGTGCGGGTGCTCGCCTGGCACCGGAACCGGCGCCTGACGGCCCCCACCGGATCGGTGATCGCGCTGGCGGACTGGTTCGCCGGCCTCGCCGAGCCGAGCGTGCCGACCGTCGAGGCGGTGCTCGCCCAGGCCCAGGACGCCGCGTGCCTCACCATCGCCGCCAGCAGCCAGACCCCCACGGCCTGGCGAGAGCTGATGACCTCGCGACCGGCCGCGCCGGGTAGGGCTGCGGTGTGGCTGGAGGCGCAGCAGTCATGAATGATCGGGAGCGGGTGGCCGGCTGGGCGACGGCCGCCTCGACCGCGACGCTCGGCCTCGCCGGGCACCTGGTCACGCCGGCCTGGTGGGTCGCCACGATGGCCCTGCTGATCCTCGGCGGTGCGCTGGCCCGCGCGTCGGACCGCCCCGCCGGCGGTTCTCGGATCGCGCTGGTGCTGCTGCGTGCGGTGACCCTGGCCATCGTTCTCGCGCTGCTGGTCACCCTGCTCACGAACCGCTCGCTCGCCCTGGCCAGCCTGTTCGCCCTGGGGATCGCGCCGATGCTCGGAACGGAGTCGCTGCTGGTGCTGGTCGGGGGTGCGCTGGTGGCTGTTCCGCTGACGGACCCGTTCCAGCCGGCCACCCCGGCTGTCGGCGCGGCATACCTGGGCGTCTGGGCGCTGGTGCTGCTCACTGCGGTGACGCGGGCCTCGGGCCGGCTCCGGACGCCGGCGGCGGGGTACGCGGCCCACCAGGGGCCGCGGCGGTGGCCGTCCACCGCACGTATGGTGCGCCGTCCCCTGATCTGGGCCGTGGCCGGTGGGCTGCTGGCGGCGGCGGTGATCCCGCTCGGCCCGCCACGGCCGTTGACGGCGTCGAGTGAGTGGTCGGTCGACGAGCCCGGCGACGGCTCGGACCAGGAGCGGATCGACCTCACCGGTGGTGGGGACGTCGACCTCGCCCGGCGAGGCCGGCTGTTCACCGACCCGATCGCGGTGGTGCCCACCGACAGTCCGGAGTACTGGCGCAGTGGCCTGCTGACCGGCTACGACGGCCGGATGCTCACCATGGGCACGGCACCGGACGGCGCTCCTGAGGGGCCCCAGGTGCTGGAACCGAACACGTCGGACGGCCGCACGATCGCCATCCCCGACACGGCCCGCCGCATCGAGGCCGATCCCCAGGGGCCGGAGGTGAGCTACCTGGTGCGGCCATGGGGCGGCGACAGCGGCGGCGGCGCCGTGATCGCGCCGGGAACCCTGAGCGCGGTGACCCCGGCCACCGCCGAGCGGCTGCTCTACAGCGACCGTCTCGCGGTCCTGTCCTCCTCGACCCCCTACCAGGTCACCGCCGTCGTCACGGTCGCCCTCGACGAGCTGACCCCGGCGCTCCCCGCGCCCTCGGGGGCCGCTGCACGGCTCGCCGCTGCCGACCTCTGGCTCGCGCTGCCGGAGACGGTGAGCCCTCGAACCCGCGACCTGGCCCGTCAGATCACCGCCGGCACCTCGGACCGGGCGCAGGCCGTGGCGGCGATCAGGGCCTACCTGACCAGCCGGTACACGTACGACCTGCAGGCACCGGTGCCGCCCGAGGGCCAGGACAGCGTCGATTTCCTGCTGTTCGAGTCCCGCCGCGGCTACTGCGTGCACTTCGCGGCGGCCGAGCTGGTGCTGTTGCGGGCCGTCGGCATTCCGGCGCGGGTGATCACCGGGTATCTGGGTGGGGCTGCGGACCCGCTCAACCCCGGGGACCGGGTGATCACCGCAGATCGCGGCCACGCCTGGACCGAGGCGTTCCTGCCCGAGGTCGGCTGGGTGCGCAGTGACGCCACCCCGGCCGGCGCACTCGACGCGGAGGCCGCCCGCCACCCCTGGATCGCCGGCTGGCGAGCGGTGCTGACGCGAGCACAGATCGGAATGCTGGTCGGAGCCCTGGGCGTGGCGCTGCTCCTGGCGGCTGCCGTCTGGACGGCGCGACGCCGGCTTCTCCTGCGCCGCCGCCGACGCGCTGGTACCCCGGATCCGACGGCTGCATCCCGACTGCTGGCCGCGGGCCACCCTGACCTGGAACGGGCCTACGACCGCCTGGACCAGTCGCTCGCACGAACCTCACTGCCCAGGGCGCCCACCGAGACCCTGACCGAGCTCGCCTGCCGCGTGCCGAGGGCCCGGGACGGCCTGAGCGTGCTGAGCCGATCGCGGTACGACGCGCACGAGCCAGGTGCGCAGGAACGGGCGCGCGCGGCGGCGGTCCTGCACGACGCCGCCGACGCCATCCACCCCGCCCTGCCCGAGCCGGTCAGGAACGGAGCACTGCGCCGCACCGTTGCGTGGCCTGGGCCACGGCGGCGTCCCGCACGCGGGCGGTCTCGGCCGCGGTGAGGGTGCGGTCTGCTGCGCGCATCCGCAACGAGAAGGCCAGCGACTTCTTGCCCTCGCCCGCCTGCGGACCCACGTAGACGTCGAACAGCCGCACCGACTCCAACAGGTCGCCACCTCCGGTCCGCAGCGCGGACTCGACCCGGCCGGCCGGCACATCGGCGTCCACCACGAGGGCGACATCCTCCTTGGCCAGCGGGAAGGTCGACACGGCGGCGGCACCGACGATCCGGTCGGAGGCGGCGATCAGCACGTCCAGGTCGACCTCGGCCACACAGGTGCGCGGCGGCAGGCCCATCGCGGCGACCACGGCGGGGTGCAGCTCACCGGCGTGACCCACCAGCACGCCGTCCAGGCTGATCCGAGCGCAGCGGCCGGGGTGCCACGGCGCGTGCACGTCGGCGTCCACCTGGGGGTCGAGCCCCAGGGTGCGAGCGATCAGGAGGGCCGCCTCCACGGCATCGGTCCAGTCGGCATCGCGGCCCGGGCCGTCCCACCCGGGAAGCACCCGCTTGCCGGTCAGGGCCAGCGCCACCCGCCGCGGCTGGGCTGGGACGGCGTTGCGCAGGGCGTCCAGGTCGGCGTCGCTGGGGCGCTGGGCCAGGGGCAGCCGCGGGGCGACGCTGCCCTGGGACCCGGGCCGGGTGACCAGCCCGAGCTCGAACAGCCCGACGTCGGTGCTGCCCCGGGAAACGTTGCGGCGCAATGCTTCCAGCAGGGTGGCCAGCAACGAGGTGCGCATCTCCGGCTGCTCGTCGGAGAGCGGGTTGGCCAGCCTCACGGCAGTGCGACGCGGGTCTGCGGCGTCCAGCCCGAAGGTGTCGTGCACGGAGGGCGAGGTGAACGGGTAGGTGAGCACCTCGACCAGGCCGTGCTCGGCCAGGGCCCGGGCCACCGAGCGGCGGGCCCGCTGGCCGTGGGTGAGACCCCGGCCCGGCGGGGCGATCGGCAGCACCGACGGGATGGCGTCGTAGCCGCGCAGCCGGGCCACCTCCTCGACCAGGTCGACGCCGACCCGCAGGTCGGGCCGCCAGCTCGGCGGGTGGACCGTCAGGGTGGTGTCGGCCCCGGGCCCGGAGGCGGCCGTCTCGACCCGGCAGCCGATCGTCTCCAGGCACTCGACGACGTCCGCCACGGAGTAGTCGACGCCCACGATCCGGGTGGGCAGGCCGGCGTCGATCACGATCGGGGCCGCCGGGGTGCGCTGGTCGGCGTCGGTGACCGCATCGGCGGTGCCGCCGCCGTGCTCGACCAGCAGCCGGACGGCCAGTTCGGCAGCGGCACCGGCCAGGTCGTGGTCGACGCCGCGCTCGAACCGCTTGCTCGCCTCGGTGGAGAGCCTGTGCCGGCGTGCGCTGCGGGCGATCGTGATCGGGTCGAAGTGCGCGGCCTCGATCAGCAGGTCGGTGGTGGTGTCGCTCACCTCGCTGCTGGCCCCGCCCATCACCCCGGCCAGGGCGAGCACCCGCTCGCCGCCGGTGTCGGTGATCAGCAGGTCCTCGGCGTCCAGCGCCCGGTCGACGTCGTCCAGCGTGGTCAGGCGCTCCCCCGCCCGGGCCCGCCGGACCACGATCGGCGCCGTGAGCTTGTGCAGGTCGAAGGCGTGCAGGGGCTGGCCCAGGGCGAGCATCACGTAGTTCGTGACGTCGACGGCCAGGGAGATCGAGCGCATGCCGGACTGCTCGAGGCGGCGCTGCATCCAGGCCGGCGACGGGGCCGAGGAATCGACGCCGCGCACGATCCGGGCCACGTAGCGGTCGCAGCCCGCCTGGCCGCGGACCGGGGCGTCGTCCGCCAACCGGACCGCGAACCCGTCCGGGCCGGGGGTGGGCAGGTCGAGCCGGGCGGGGTCGGTGAAGGGGGCGCCCGTGCTGTGCGCGTACTCGCGGGCGACTCCGCGCACGCTCAGGGCGTAGCCGCGGTCGGGCGTGACGTTCACCTCGACCGTCTCCTCGGCGAGACCGAGCAGCGCGATCGCGTCCGATCCGATGGGTGCCTCGCCCAGTCCCAGCTCGACCAGCCGGATGATGCCGTCGTGGTCCTCGCCCAGACCGAGCTCGCGCGCCGAGCAGATCATGCCGTCGGAGACGTGGCCGTAGGTCTTGCGCGCAGTGATCTCGAACCCGCCGGGCAGGACGGCGCCGGGCAGCACGACCACGACGGCGTCGCCGGCGAGGAAGTTGTGTGCTCCGCAGACGATGCCGCGCGGGGCGCCGTCCAGGTTGTGCTCACCCACGTCGACGCTGCACCAGCGGATCGTCTTGCCGTTCTTCTGCGGCTCGTCGGCGAACTCGAGCACCCGGCCGACCACGAGCGGGCCGGTGACGCCGCCGCCGTGGATGCCTTCCTCCTCGAGCCCGACGGCCACCAGGGCGGCCGCCACCTCGGCGCCGGTGGTGCCGGCGGGCAGCGCGACGTACTCGCCCAGCCAGGGCAGGGGAACCAGCATCAGACACCCATTCCGTAGTGCAGGCTGAACCGGACGTCGCCCTCGACCATGTCGCGCATGTCCTCGATCCCGTGCCGGAACATCAGCGTGCGCTCCAGGCCCATGCCGAACGCGAACCCGGTGTATCGCTCGGGATCGACGCCGCAGGCCAGCAGCACGTTCGGGTTGACCATGCCGCAGCCTCCCCACTCGATCCAGCCGGTGCCCCCGCAGGTGCGGCAGCCGGTGTCCTTGCCTCGGCAGACGAAGCAGCCGAGGTCGAACTCGGCCGACGGCTCGGTGAACGGGAAGAACGCCGGGCGCCAGCGGGTGACGGCGTCCGGGCCGAACATCGCCCGGGAGAAGTGGTCGAGGGTGCCGCGCAGGTTGGCCATGGTCAGGCCCTCGTCGACGGCGAGCCCTCGACCTGGTGGAAGACCGGGGTGTGCGTGGCGTCGAGCTCGTCGGTGCGGAAGGTCTTGCCGGGCACGCAGACGTAGACCGGCAGCTCACGCTCGAGCAGGGAGCGGGCCTGCACCGGTGACGTGTGGGTGCGCAGCACCAGACCCGAGTCGGGCGGGTCGACGAAGAAGGTGTCCTGCATCTGGCGCGCGGGGTGGTCGGGGTCGAAGTTGAGCGCATCGAAGTTGAACCATTCGGCCTCGACCTCGGGGCCCTCGGCCACCTCCCAGCCCATGGCCACGAACACGTCGGCGATCCGCTCCGAGATGGCCTCGATCGGGTGCCGGGCGCCGCGGGGGGTGCGCTCGACCGGCAGCGTGACGTCGACCGCCTCCTCGACCAGGACACGCGCGTCACGCTCGGCCTCGAGCTCCACCTGACGGGCGGCGAGGGCCCGGCTGACCGCCCCGCGGGCGGTGCCGATGCGCTGGCCGGCGTCCTTGCGGGCGGCGGGTGGCAGTGCGCCGATCTCGCGGTTGGCCAGGGCGAGCGGACTGCGGTCGCCGGCCACGGCCAGGCGCACCTGCTTGAGGGCGTCGAGGTCGGCGGCGGCGGCGATGGCGGCGAGCGCGGCGTCGACCTGAGCGGCCAGTTCGGCCTCGCTCAGCACGGCCACCTCCACCGGGTCGAAGTTCTTGTTGGGAGCAGACATGTCCATCCAGGGTCGATGCGGAACGTCTGTGAGTCTCCCAGATCGCGGGCGGGGCTCGCGCACGGGTTTCACCCGGCACGAGTGGCTGGGATCAGACCACCGAGCGGTCGGTACTTCCCGGCCAGGTGATCAACTGCCAGCCGTCGCCGTCCGCGGCCAGCTCGGCCGGCGCGCAGTTCGGCAGGAACCGTTGCCGGGCAAGGTCGTTCGGGGTGTTGTCGGCCAGCCGGGGCAGCACCAGGGACATCACTCCCCCATGACTGATCACCGCCACCGTCTCGCCGCGGAAGGCGTCCGCGATCCCCGCCAGCGCCTCCTCGTAGCGGCGGACGACGTCCAGGCCGGTCTCGGCGCCCGGGCAGCCGACGGACAGGTCACCGTCGACCCACGCCTCGAAGACCTGCTGCGGCCGGGGGTCGCGGTAGGGAACCCCGGCCAGGTCGCCGACCGAGAACTCCTGCAACCCCTCGATCACTCGGAGCGGTGCGCCGAGCTGCTCGGCCATGATGGTGCCGGTCTGCACGGCCCGGTTCATGGTGCTGGTGAAGACGGCGGCCACCCGGCGGGGCTGCACCTGCTCGGCCAGCGCCGTCGCCTGCGCGGTGCCCTTCTCGGTCAGCCGACCGCCGTCGTCGGTGAGCACGCCCGGTACGGGGTAGGTGGCGTCGCCGTGGCGCGCGACGAGCAGGGTCACCGGGCACTGGAGGTCGGACACACCCGAAATCTACGTGCCCAACCCTGCTCATGCTCCGCGGGTGTACACGGAACGGCCTTCGGAAGGGCCCTGTCGGGTACCGCCGCGGAACATGAGCGCGGTTGGGTCGGCGCGGCCTACCGTGGTGGCATGGCCGCGCCCCTTCCCGCCACACTCCGGTTCGATCTCACCGCGCCCGCCGTGTCGCTGCAGGCGAGCTGGCTCGAGGCGGCGTCGGAGTTCGCCGCGCTGGGTGAGTTCCAGCACGGCTCGGGGCTCACTCCGGACGGCGAGGCGCCGCGCTTCGGCGGCACCGCCTGGCGCCCGGCCGAGCTGGCCGACCCGGAGCGGTTCGCCGCCTTCGTCGCCCACCTGCGCGGGCTCGACCGGGAGGACGTCGTCCGCCCGCTCGGCATGGTGCCCGACACCAAGCTGTGGATCACCTCGGGCGAGACCTACCTCGGCGCAGTGTCGGTGCGGCACGAGCTGAATGACTTCCTGCTCGCGGTGGGCGGACACATCGGCTACAGCGTGCGCCCCTCGGCCCGACGGCGCGGCCTGGCCACCGGGGCACTGCGGCGCTCGCTCGACGTCGCCCGCGGCCTGGGTCTGGCTCGGGTGCTGGTCACGTGTGTGGAGGACAACGAGGGATCCCGGCGCACCATCGAAGGCGCCGGCGGCGAGCTGGAGGACGTTCGAGACGGCATGCGCCGCTACTGGATCACCCTCTAGAAACCTGCTCCATCAGCGGTGGGCGCGGGCGGAGGCGTAGAGACAGACCGTGGCGGCGGTGGCCAGGTTGAGGCTCTCAGCGCGGCCGTGCACGGGCACCCGCACCACGGCGTCCGCCAGGGCCCGGTCCTCCTCGGGCAGGCCCCACGCCTCGTTGCCGAAGACCCAGGCCACCGGGCCGCCGAGACGCCCGCCGTCGCCCTGGTCCTGCAGGTCGTCGAGATCGAGCTCGCCCGCGCCGTCCGCCGCCAGGACCGTCAGACCGGCGCGGCGCAGGGCCTCGACCGCCTCGGCCAGGCCTACGCCGGTCACCACGGGCAGGTGGAACAGGCTGCCGGCGGTGGCGCGCACGCACTTGGGGTTGTGCACGTCGACGCTCGAGTCGGTGAGGACCACCGCGTCGGCGCCCGCGGCGTCCGCGGCCCGGAGCACCGTTCCGGCGTTGCCCGGGTCGCGCACCCGGGCCAGGACGGCGACCAGCCGCGGGCGGGCCTCGATCACCCGCTGCAGCGGAACGTCGACGAAACCGCAGACCGCGATCAATCCCTGCGGGTGCACGGTGTCGCTCATGGCCGCCAGTACCGCATCGTCCACCAGTTGGGCGGACAGCCCGGCGGCGGCTGCGACCTCGGCGATGTCACGGTGCCGGTCCAGCGCCTGAGCCGTGGCGTACAGGGCGCGCACCACCGGGGCCTGCGCGTGTGCCGTCACCGCTTCACGCACCGCTTGCGGACCCTCGGCCGCGAACTCGCGCGCGCGCAGACGTGCCGAGCGCCCGGCCAGGCGACGCACCGCCTTCACCCGGTCGGACCGGGTGCTGGTCGGTGCGTCGCCCACCGGGCGCTGCGGAGTGGTGCGGGTCAGGCGGCGCTCGCCTTCGCGGCGGGCTCAGCCGGCAGAGCCGCCTTCGCCACCGCGACCAGGGCCGTGAAGGCCGCCGCGTCGTTGACCGCGAGCTCGGCCAGCATGCGCCGGTCGACCTCGACCCCTGCGGCCTTGAGGCCCTGGATGAACCGGTTGTAGGTCATGCCGTTGGCCCGGGCAGCGGCGTTGACCCGCTGGATCCAGAGCCGGCGGAAATCACCCTTGCGGGCCCGGCGGTCACGGTAGGCGTAACCGAGGGAGTGAGTGACCTGCTCCTTGGCCTTGCGGTACAACCGCGAGCGCTGCCCGCGGTAGCCGCTGGCCAGTTCGAGGGTCTCCCGGCGCTTCTTCTGGGCGTTTACCGCCCGCTTGACGCGTGCCACGTGGTGTCTCCTTTCAGCGACCGAGGAGCCGCTTGATCGCCTTGGTGTCGGTGGCCGACACCTCGACGTCCTGCGCGAGCCGGCGGGTGCGGGTGGTGGACTTGCCTTCCAGCAGATGGCGGCGGTTGGCCTGCTCGCGCATCAGCTTGCCGGCCCCGGTGACCCGGAACCGCTTCTTCGCACCACTGTGCGTCTTCATCTTCGGC
Source organism: uncultured Actinomycetota bacterium (assembly GCA_963710915.1). GTDB lineage: Bacteria > Actinomycetota > Actinomycetes > Actinomycetales > Kineosporiaceae > JADJPO01. Next base: position 71,284 of record CAVQCD010000011.1, read on the forward strand.
ATGACAGCCGTCTCTCCTCGTCGTACTGGTTGCGGGTCGGTGGGCGGGAAACCTAACCCGCTGTGGCCTCGTCGATCTGAGTAGTCGGCTCGGGCATGGACATGGCGTCCGCACCCTCGTCGCGCCGACGGCGTCCCTCGGGACGGTCGGCCCGAGCCTCAGCCTTTGCCTCGGCCTTCTTCTTGTGTGGACCGATCACCATGATCATGTTGCGACCGTCACGCATCGGCATCGACTCGACGTAGCCGTACTCGGCCACGTCGGCCGCCATGCGCTGCAGCAGACGCTCGCCCATCTCGGGGCGGGACTGCTCACGACCACGGAACATGATCATGACCTTGACCTTGTCGCCGGCCTTGAGGAACCGCTCGACATGGCCCTTCTTGGTGCCGTAGTCGTGCGGGTCGATCTTCAACCGGAGACGGATCTCCTTGAGCACCGTGTGCGTCTGGTTGCGGCGCGCTTCACGTGCCTTCATGTCGGCTTCGTACTTGTACTTGCCGAAGTCCATGAGTTTGCAGACCGGGGGCCGCGCCTGCGGGGCAACCTCGACCAGGTCGAGGTCCGATTCGGCGGCCAGGGTCAGCGCCTGCTCGATGCGCACGATGCCGACCTGCTCCCCGTTGGGGCCGACCAGCCGCACCTCGGGGACGCGGATGCGGTCGTTGATCCGGGGCTCGCTGATGTGCTGCTCCTTCACTGCCGTCGGGTTCACCGCCGACAACAGGAAAGGCTCCCCGTCGCGAGCGCGCCGGGAAGCCTCTGGATCGGCCCTGGACGAACGACGCCTTGCGACGTCGTGCCGATCCACCGCACGCGGTGGATCCAGGACCGGAACCCGCTGCCGTTCCTCTGCGAGGCCGCCAGCAGGTGGGAGAGTTCTCCACTTTGCGCACCGAACCACAGGGGCCCGGTCGGTCAATCGTTGAGACTACCAGCCGTGTCCCGCCTGTCCCAATTCCTGCCCCGCCAGCCCCACCCCCACCCCGGTGGACACATCTCGGGCAATGTGGACACTTCTCGGGCTGATGTGGACACTTCTCGGGCTGAAAGGGCTCAATTCGCCCGAGAAGTGTCCACGTCACCCGGAGGGCTGGAGCCAGGGCTGGAGCCAGGGCTGGAGCGAGGGCTGGGCGAGGGCTCGGGCGAGGGCTGGAGCGAGGGCTCGGGCGAGGGCGGCAGGGCTCGGGCGAGGGCTGGGCTCACGGGACGGCTCACCGGAGGGCTGTGGGCGGAGGGCAGGGGGCGTTAGCCGGCGTCGTCCACGGTGAAGCCGGCGCGGCCTCCCAGCCAGCCCCAGCCCCACCTCGCGTGGACACATCTCGGGCAATGTGGACACTTCTCGGGCTGGTGTGGACGCTTCTCGGGCTAAAAGGCCTCGATTTGCCCGAGAAGTGTCCACACTCCCGGAAGGCTGGGACCCCCCGGAGGGCTGGGGTCACCCGGGGGCTGGCTGGGGCTGGGGTGGGGTCAGCTGGGGTCGTCTACGGGGAAGCCGGCTCGGCGGAAGGCGTCGGCGATGGCACCCGAGGGCGGCGGGGCCGGCGGCGTGGGCGGGGTGCGCGGCCGCTCGCCCCGGCCCGCGCCACCTCCGCCGCTGGAGCGGGGCTGGGCGCCGGGCCGGGGCTGACCACCCGAGCGGGGCTGGGCGCCGGGCCGGGGCTGGCCGCGCCGAGCGGGGCTGGGCGCGGGCCGGGGCTGACCACCCGAGCGCGGCTGGGCGCCGGAGCGGGGCTGAGGATCGGGCCGGGGTTGGGCACCGGGCCGACCCGCGGACGGCCTGGCGCCTCGGGGCGCACCGAGGGGGAGGCACCCGCGAGGTGGTCGTCGTCCAGGCGCAGGGTCAGCGCCGATCCGCTTGCGCGGCGACGTCGACCTCCAGCACCTTCACCCGCACGACGTCGCCGGACTTGACCACCTCGCGCGGGTCCTTGACGAAGGTCGTGCGACATCGCCGAGACGTGCACCAGACCGTCCTGGTGCACGCCGACGTCGACGAACGCGCCGAAGGCGGCCACGTTGGTGACCACGCCCTCGAGCATCATGCCCGGCTCGCAGGTCGGCGATCTTCTCGACGCCCGTCGGCGAAGGTCGCGGTCGTGAACGCCGGGCGCGGGTCGCGGCCCGGCTTCTCCAGCTCGGCGAGGATGTCGGTGACCGTCGGCAGGCCGAAGCGCGTCGTCGGCGAACTCGGCCGGCCGCAGCGCCCGCAGCAGCGCGCGCGTTGCCGATCAGCGTCGGCGACGTCGCCGCCGGTCGCGGTCCAGGATGCGCGCGGACCACCGGGTAGGCCTCGGGGTGCACGCCGGAGCGCGTCGAGCGGGTCGTCGCCGTCGCGGATCCGCAGGAAGCCGGCGCACTGCTCGAACGCCTTCGGGCCCAGCCGCGGCACGTCCTGCAGCGCCGTGCGGGTGCGGAACGGGCCGTTCGCGTCGCGGTGCGCGACGATCGCTCTCGGCCAGCGACTCGGCTGATGCCCGGACACCCGGCGCAGCAGCGGCGCCGAGGCGGTGTTGACGTCGACGCCGACGGCGTTCACGCAGTCCTCGACCACGGCGTCGAGCGAGCGCGACAGCGTCGCCTCGGCGACGTCGTGCTGGTACTGGCCGACGCCGATCGACTTCGGGTCGATCTTGACCAGCTCGGCCAGCGGGTCCTGCAGGCGGCGCGCGATCGACACCGCGCCGCGCAGCGACACGTCGAGGTCGGGCAGCTCGTGCGAGGCGTAGGCGGACGCCGAGTACACCGACGCGCCGGCCTCGGACGACCATCGACCTTGGTCGAGCTTCAGCTCCGGGATGCGGCTGATCAGCTCGGCGGCGAGCTTGTCGGTCTCGCGCGAGGCGGTGCCGTTGCCGATCGCGATCAGCTCGACCCCGTGCCGCGGCGACCAGCGCGGCCAGCGTCGCGAGCGACTGCGTCCCACTGGCTGCTGCGGCTCGTGCGGGTAGATCGTGTCGGTGGCGACGACCTTGCCGGTGCGCGTCGACGACGGCGACCTTGACGCCGGTGCGGAAGCCCGGGTCGAGGCCCATCGTGGCGCGGGTGCCGGCCGGCGCGGCGAGCAGCAGGTCCGCGCAGGTTGGCGGCGAAGACCCGCACGCGCCTCGTCCTCGGCCGCCTGCCGCAGCCGCATCGCGCAGGTCGATGCCGAGGTGCGACCAGGATCCGGGTGCGCCACGCCCAGCGCACGGTGTCCGGCAGCCAGCGGTCGGCCGGGCCGGCCGCGGTCGGCGATGCCGAACGCGGCGGCGATGCGGCGCTCGTAGCCGGTCGGGACGGCCGGCGCGGGCCGTCGGCGTCGGCGCTCCGGCGTCCAGCGCTCGAGCGTCGAGCACCTCCTCCTTCTCGCCGCGGAACAGCGCGAGGATGCGGTGCGAGGGCAGCTTGGCGAGCGGCTCGGAGAAGTCGAAGTAGTCGGCGAACTTCGGCGCCCGCCGTCCTCCTTGCCCTCGCGGACCGTCGCGACCGAGCCGGCCCGCGCGTCCACATCCGCTCGCGCAGCGTCGCCGATCAGGTCGGCGTCCTCGGCGAAGCGCTCGACGAGGATCGCCCGCGCGCCGTCCAGCGCCGCGGCGACGTCGGCGACGCCCTTCTCGGCGTCGACGAACGCGGCGGCGGCCGCCGTCGGGTCGAGCGCCGGGTCGGCGAGCAGCGCGTCGGCGAGCGGCTCCAGCCCGGCCTCGCGGGCGATCTGCGCCTTGGTGCGGCGCTTCGGCTTGTACGGCAGGTAGATGTCCTCGAGCCGGGCCTTGGTGTCGGCGCGCCGATGATCTGCGCCGCCAGCGCGTCGTCGAGCTTGCCCTGCTCGCGCGATCGACTCGAGGATCGCCGTCGCGGCGCTCCTCGAGCTCGCGCAGGTAGCGCAGCCGCTCCTCGAGCGTGCGCAGCTGGGCGTCGTCGAGGCGTGCCGGTGACCTCCTTGCGGTACCGGGCGATGAACGGCACGGTCGCGCCGCCGTCGAGCAGGTCGACCGCGGCGTCGACCTGCCGCTCCCCGCACGGCGAGTTCCTCGGCGATCCGTCGTGCGATCGAGACGGCCACCGCGTCGTCGGGCTGGATGCTCACCGGTCTGTGCCTCCTTGGTTACGCCTGGTCGGCCAGGATAGTGACGCCCGGGCGGCTCGCCGGTCCGCCGAGCTCACCCGAGGCTGGTGGTGCCCCCGGGGGTGAGGGCGATCAGGCGGGTGCCGGGCGAGTGCTCGGCGAGGTCGCGGGCGAAGGTCTCCAGCGGCCGGTGCATCCAGCTGAGCGAGGTGAGGTGGAACCCCGCCGGGTGGAAGGTGCCGAAGTGGATCGGCAGCACCGCGCGCGCGCCGACCAGGGCGCACGCCTCGGCCGCCTCGTGCGGGCCCATGTGGCCCGGGGAGAGCCGCGGCCCCCAACCACCGATGGGGATCAGCGCCAGGTCGATCTCGGCACCGGCACGCTCGGGCAGGTCCTGCATCTCCTCGAACACACTCGTGTCGCCGGCGAACCAGATCACCCCGGCGGCGCTGCGCACCAGATGACCGTGCGCGTCGTTCGGCCGGTGCGGCATCGGCCGGTTGTGGTGGTCGGCGCGCACCAACGCGACCTCCACCTCGTTGCCGCCCGGCTGCATCCGGTTCACCCCGCGCACGGTGTGCCACCCCCGGGCCGGCAGCCCCTCACCGTGCACGCCGACCCGGCGCAACCAGGCAGCATTGGCGGTACTGGCCAGCACCTGAGGCGCATCGGCCAGATGCAGCGACGCGGGTTCGGCGTGGTCGTGGTGCAGATGCGAGACGAGCACCGCGTCGGCGCCCTGCCAGGTCTCCTCGCCCGGCAACGGGCTGTTGCGCCGAAGCAGCCCGGAATGGTTGCGCAGCAACGGATCCGTGAGCAGTCGGACGCCGTCCACGTCGATCACCACGCTGGCGTGGCCGATCCAGGTGAGCGTGATCACGGCGGGCCCCCGCCGTCCGGCGTGCTCAGGCGGGCGCGCCAGCGCAGCAGCTGGGCGTGCACGGCCCAGCCCCCGACCAGCAGCCTGTGGTCGCCGACCGGCTCCAGCAGGTCCTCGTCGATCGACCAGGCGGCCGGATGCACCAGCAGCGCCTCGTTCTGCTCGCCGCCGAGGCCCCCGTGCGAGCCGACCAGCGACTCGAAGGCGTGCACCTGGCCGTCGGGCTGCACGGAGGAGATCAGCACCAGGTCTCCGCAGGTCTCCAGCGACGTGAGCCGGCGCAGGTCGGCCGCGGCCCGCGCCGGGTAGGCCGCCAGCGGATCGGTGCCCTCGACGGCGTCGGTCTCCAGATGGCGGGCTCCGACCGGCCCGAGCACGAACCCACCACCGGACGCCGTACGCGCCGCCACCAGCCCGATCCCGGGGGTGAGCAGCAACCCGGCGACCAGGCCCGGCCAGCGGGACTCGATCTCCTCCAACGGCAGACGTTCAGCGGCCTGGGGGAACCAGACCATGCCCAGGTTCCCCGACCCGATCACGGCGAGATCAGGAGGAGCCACGGACGCCGCGCGGCGTGGCGGGCGCGGAGGGCGGTCCGGGCCGAGCAGCAGCCGCTCCTGGCGGGCCCGGCCGGCCACCACGGAGGCGATCAGGGTGTTCAGCGGTCCCCACTCCTCGCCCGCCTCGGCCTGCACCACGGCGAGCGCGTCCTCACGCATCAGGCGGCGGACGACGTCGGTCAGGGTGCGGCCGCTGACCTGCTCGAAGGTGGGGCCGAGGGACTGCCCGTGGTCGGAGACCACGACCAGCTCGTAGGCGGTGTCGACCATGCGAGCCACCTGCTGCAGCCGGCCGAGGACGGCGTCGAGGCCCTCCAGGGCGCGCAACGACTCGGGCCGCAGCGGGCCGGCGTGGTGGGCGATCTCGTCGTAGTCGACCATGTCGACGTAGATCACCGGCGCGCCCCGGGTCATCTGCTCGACCACCAGGGTGAGGTTCATCCGCCGCAGCAACACGTTGCTGATCCCCCGGGCCAGCACGAACGCGGCCCGCCGGCGCACCCGCGGAGCGACCCCGCGCACCCGCTGCCGGCGGGCCTGGTGCAGCTCCTTGACCACCTCTCCGAGGGAGAGCAGCACCGACGCCGGTACCAGGCTGAGGCTGGCGAAGAACGGCACGAAGGCACTGCCCGATCCCAGCCCCCGCGACTGGGCGGCCTTGCTCATCACCAGCAGGGCGTCGTCCGCCTCGCCGGAGAACATGGTGGACACGGCCACGCCGCCCCCGCGCAGCAGGCCCTGGCCCTGCGGCAGCCGCCGCTCGACGACGGCCGCGTCGGCCGGCCGGTTGGTCACCAGCAGCCGGCCGAGCTCGCGGTCCGCACCAGCGGAAGGCGGGGATCTGCTCGCGGTCGCCGTGCATGATGCCCGCCATCGCCGCGGGGGTGGTGCAGGGCACCGGCGACCACCAGCTGGCCATCCGGTGGCTGCCCTCGTCGAGCCAACGGGCGAGGTTGGGGGCCAGCCCGGCAGCCAGGCAGGTGCGCAGCACGCCCGGTGAGACGCCGTCCAGCTGGACGACGAGCAGGCCACGACGCGGGGGCAGACCCGGCGACCCCCTCAGGGTCGGGACGCCGCCGGCGCACGCCTCGGGCCCCACCACGGCGCAGCGCGTGCCCGACCACGTAGGAGGTGTCGGAGGACCCCGAGCACCCAGCGGGAGCCCGCCAGCACGGCGGCGGCGATCAGCAGCACCGCCACGTTGTCCCGCCAGCCCGCGCTGGACAGGCCCGGGGTGAACCGCAGCGCAGCCACCACCAGCAGCACCTGGAAGCCGAACCCGATCAGCAGGGCGAGGATGACGCTGCCGAACGCCGCCAACCGGCGCAGCACCGGCTGGGCCAGCGCGTCCAGCACGGTGACCGCGGCCAGTGCCCCGGCCAACGGACCCAGATGACTGGCTTCGACGCCGTCCACCGCTGCCACGCCCAGCCCGACCGCCGCCGTGGTGGTGAGCAGTGACCAGGACAGCGCTGCCAGGTCACGCAACCAGGAGATCGGCATCGACGCCGTCGCGGTGACCGGCGCCGACCACGCCCCCTGCCCACGGGCCGTCCGCTGCTCGCCCACGCGGCGAGTCTGGCACGTCCCGGTTCTGCGCATCGGTGAGGGGAGCCCGACGGTCAGCGGGTGGTCAGTCGCCGGGGCGGGGAGTCACTCGACGTCGGCTGCGGCGGCTGCGGCGGTGGCGCGGACCTCGAGCGACTCGGCCCGCTCGGCCAGGAGGGCCACGGTCGCGAGGTGCTCACTCACCTGGGCCAGCACCGCCTGCAGGGCATCGGCGTCCAGGCCCGGGCCAGTCCGAGCACGACGGCGAGCTCGGCGCGCCGTCCGGGTTCGAGCCGGCACGGCGCGGACCGGGGCGAGCGGGGTCAGGGCGGCGCGGACCGCCTCGGCGAGTTCGGCGTCCTGCGCGGGCGGGGTCCAGTCGCGGCCCTGGGCGATCGCCCACAGCGGCGGACGACGCACCACGAACGCGTGCTGTGAGCCCGGGTCGAGCAGCAGGACGTCGCAGCCCTCGTCCACCGCGGACAGGGCCGCCCGCCGGGCCTCGACCGGGCTCGGCCGGGCGTCGGCGTTCCAGCCGGCCAAGGCTGCGACGCTGGTGAAGGCGGGCAGCGCACGCACCCCTGCGGGCCCGGCCAGGAGCGGGATCGACATCTCGGCGCCGGCGTCGCCGCGGATGTGGTCCGGCATCGGGTGGCCCTGCCCCACCACCGCCACCACCGGCACCAGGAGCCGGGCCGGGGCGAGGGCGTCGATCACCGCCTGCTCGGTCGCCGTGCCGGCTGCGCAGGCGGTCAGGACGGCCAACAGCTCCGGGTCGGCCTCCCCCGGGTCGCCGGCGAAGGGCTGTGGGTTGAGGTCCCGACCCGACCAGGGGACGCCGAAGGAGTCGGTCGGGCCCTCCTCGGGGGAGCCCGGGCGCGGGCCGATGTGCTGGTGGGTCACGGCCGGCCGGCGACGTCGAGCGCCTCGGCCAGGGTGAACGCCTGCGCGTAGAGGGCCTTGCCGACGATGGCGCCCTCCACGCCTTCGGGCACCAGGGTGCGCAGGGTGACCAGGTCCGCCAGGGTGGCGATGCCGCCGCTGGCCACCACGGGCCGGTCGGTGCGGGTGCACACCTCGCGCAACAGGTCGACGTTGGGGCCGCGCAGGGTGCCGTCCTTCGTGACGTCGGTGACCACGTAGCGGGCGCAGCCGTCGGCGTCGAGGCGGGCCAGGGTCTCCCACAGGTCTCCGCCCTCGCGGGTCCAGCCGCGCGCGGCCAGGGTGGTGCCCCGCACGTCGAGCCCGACGGCGACCCGGTCGCCGTAGCGGTCGATCGCGGTCCGGGTCCACTCGGGGTCCTCCAGGGCCGCCGTCCCGAGATTGACCCGGGCGCACCCGGTGGCCATCGCGGCGGCCAGGCTCTCGTCGTCCCGGATGCCGCCGCTCATCTCGACCGCCACGTCGAGCGCGCCGACCACGGAGGCGAGCAGGTCGCGGTTGGAGCCGCGGCCGAACGCGGCGTCGAGGTCGACCAGGTGGATCCACTCCGCGCCGGCCGACTGCCAGGCCAGCGCGGCCTCCAACGGGTCGCCGTAGGAGGTCTCACTGCCGGCCTCGCCCTGGACCAGCCGCACGGCCTGCCCGCCGGCGACGTCGACGGCGGGCAGCAGTTCGAGTCGTGCGCTCACGGGTCTCCTCGGATCAACGGGGCTGCTCGGGTCAACGGGGGCGCTCAGGTCGGGTGGGGTCACTGGGGTTCCTCAGCGGCGGCGTCACGGTCGGCCTGCATCTCGTCGTAGATGTCGCCGCGCCGGCTCCACAGGAAGTACACCGTGATCAGGGCCACCAGCACGGCGACCATGCCCACCCGCCACCACAGCGTCAGCCGGCTGAAGCCGGCGATCAGCGCCAGCGCCGCGACGCTGCCCAGCGAGGTGGCCAGTTTCGGCCGCCGGCGGCGGGCGGTCGTCGTCCGGCGGGTGGTGGTGCGGCGGCGGGTCGTCGTCCGGCGCCGGGTGCTGGTGCGTCTACGGGTCGCCACACCCCGAACGCTAGCCGCCCCAACCCGACTCATGCTCGGTTACAGGGAGCGGACCCAGTTCTCGAGCAGGGTGGCGCCGGCGTCGCCGGACTTCTCCGGGTGGAACTGGGTGGCCGCGAGCGCGCCGTTCTCCACCGCGGCCACGAAGGGCACGCCATGCTCGGCCCAGGTCACCGACGGCGCGCCAGCCGGCTCGCGTCGGCCGGACGCTCGCCCAGCTCCCAGCGCTGCACGGCGTAGGAGTGCACGAAGTAGAACCGCTCACCGGCCACGCCGGCGAACAGCACCGTGTCCGCCGGAGGCTGCAACCGTGTTCCACCCCATGTGCGGAACGCACTTGCGCGGGAAGGCGTTCGACGGTTCCCGGCCACTCCCCCAGGCCTGCGACGTCCAGCCCGTGCCGGTGTGAGGCTCGGTGGAGCCGTCGAACATCACCTGCAGCCCGACGCAGATGCCGAGCACCGGACGGCCCCCGGACAGGCGCCGGTCGACGATCTGATCACCGCGGACGGCGCGCAGCCCGTGCAGCGACGGCGGCGAAGGCCCCGACGCCGGGCACCACCAGCCCGTCGCAGGACTCGGCGGCTGCTCGATCGGCGGTCAGCTCCACCGCGGCGCCCACCCGTTCCAGCGCCCGGACGGCGGACCGCACGTTTCCCGAGCCGTAGTCGAGGACGACGACTCTCGCCGTCACAGGGTGCCTTTCGTGCTGGGCACCCCGGCCACCCGGGGATCCGGCTCGATCGCCGCCCGCAGCGCGCGGGCCACCGCCTTGAACTGCGCCTCGACGATGTGGTGCGGATCACGACCGGCCAGCACCCGTACGTGCAGGGCGATCCCCGCGGTCAGGGCGAGGGTCTCGAAGACGTGCCGGGTCAACGAGCCGACGAAACCGCCGCCGATCAGCACGTACTGCTGACCCTCCGGCTCACCGGTGTGCACGCAGTAGGGCCGCCCGGAGACGTCGACCACCGCCTGCACCAGGGCCTCGTCCAGCGGCACCAGCGCGTCACCGAACCGGCGGATGCCTGCCTTGTCGCCGAGGGCCTCACGCAGCGCCTGGCCGAGCACGATCGCGACGTCCTCCACCGTGTGGTGGGCGTCGACCTCGACGTCACCGCTGGCCGCGACGGTCAGGTCGAGCAGGGCGTGCTTGGCCAGGCTGGTCAGCATGTGGTCGTAGAAGCCCACCCCGGTGGACACCGCCGCCCGTCCGGTGCCGTCGAGGTCGAGCTCGACGGTGACCTTGGACTCGGCGGTGGCCCGCTCGACGCGGGCACGGCGCCCGCGGGGCACGCTCGCCCCGGCGCCCGGTTCGGCTGTCACTGGCTCTCCTTGGTGCTCTCGGCCAGCGCGTCGAGGAACGCACTGGTCTCCGGTTCGGTCCCCGCGGTCACGCGTAGATGATGCGCGATCCCGACGTCACGGATCAGGACGCCACGCTCCAGCAGCGCCTGCCAGGTCGCCTTCTCCTCGCCCAGCCCGCCGAAGAGCACGAAGTTGGCGTCGCTGGGCACCGGGCTCAGGCCCAAGGTGGGAAGGGTGGTGACGATCCGATCACGTTGGACCTTGATCGCCTCGACGGTCGAGAGCAGGACGGCGGAGTGCGCCAGCGCGGCGCGGGCGGCGGCCTGGGTCAGCGCTGAGAGGTGATAGGGCAGCCGGACCAGGCGGAAGCTGTCGCACACCGCCGGATCGGCGGCCAGGTAGCCGAGCCGGGCTCCGGCCAGGGCGAACGCCTTGCTCATCGTGCGGGTGACCACCAGCCGCGGGTGCCCGGGCAGCAGGGTGAGCGCGCTCGGCGTGCCGGGCCGGGCGAACTCGGCGTAGGCCTCGTCGACCACCACCATGCCGCGCGCCACCTCGAGCACCGCGGCGACGACGTCCAGGGACAACGCCGTGCCGGTGGGGTTGTTCGGCGAGACCAGGAACACCAGGTCGGGGTCGTGGGCGCGCACCTGGGCCACGGCGGAGTCGACCGTGAGGTCGAACTCCGCCCCCGGACCCGGCACGGCGCCGACGCCGCGCAGCCCGTCGATCCAGGCCGTGGCCTGGACGTGCGCGATCAGCGGGTGCATGGAGTAGGCCGGGGTGAATCCGAGCGCGGTGCGGCCGGGGCCTCCGAAGGCCTGGAACAGGTGCTGCAGCACCTCGTTGCTGCCGTTGCCGGCCCAGATCTGCCCGGCGGTGATCCCCAGGCCCGAGGCGGCGGTGAGGTAGCCGGCCAGGTCGGTGCGCAGCGGGGTGAACTCCCGGTCCGGGTACCGGTTCAGCCCGGCCGCCTCGGCCTCGACGGCGGCCACGATCGCCTCCGACACGACGTCGGGCAGCGGGTAGCTGTTCTCGTTGGTGTTCAGCCGCACCGGAACGTCGAGCTGCGGCGCACCGTAGGGGACGCCGCCGCGCAGTTCCTCGCGGATCGGCAGGTCGTCCGGGCTGAGCGGCCCGCTCACGCGCCCGCCCCCGTCGTCCGCACCCGGATCGCCTCCCCGTGGGCCGGCAGGTCCTCGGCCGCCGACAGGGCGAACACGTGCCCGGCGACGCCGTCCAGGGCCGCCCGGTCGTAGTCGATCACCTGCACCCCACGCAGGAAGGCGTACACCGACAGCCCGCTGGAGTAGCGGGAGGAGCCGCCGGTGGGCAGCACGTGGTTCGAGCCCGCGCAGTAGTCGCCGAGGCTGACCGGGGCCCAGGGCCCGACGAAGATGGCGCCCGCATTGCGCACCCGCTCGGCGCGCGCCGCGGCGTCCCGGGTCTGGATCTCCAGGTGCTCGGCGCCGTAGGCGTCGACCACCTCCAGACCGGCGTCGAGGTCGTCGACCAGCACGATCGCCGACTGCTCACCCCCGAGCGCCGTGCGCACCCGTTCGACGTGCTTGGTGGCCGCCACCTGTCGCTCCAGCTCGGCCCGGACCGCCTCCGCCAGCGCCGGAGAGTCGGTGACCAGCACCGAGGCCGCCAGGGGGTCGTGCTCGGCCTGGCTGATCAGGTCCGCTGCCACATGCGCCGGATCGGCGCTGTCGTCGGCCAGCACGGCGATCTCGGTCGGCCCGGCCTCGGAGTCGATGCCGATCAGCCCCTGCAGCAGTCGCTTGGCGGCGACCACGTAGATGTTGCCGGGGCCGGTGACCACGTCGACCGGGGCGCAGACCAGCGCACCGGTGGCGACGCCGTCGCCTGCGCCGTCGCGGGCGCCGTGGGCGAACATGGCGATCGCCTGGGCCCCGCCGACGGCGTAGACCTCCTCGACGCCGAGCAGTGCGCAGGCAGCCAGGATGGTCGGGTGCGGCAGCCCCTCGAAGCCCTGCGGGTTGTCGCGCTGCGCGGGGCTGGTCACGGCGATCTGCCCCACACCGGCCTCCTGCGCCGGCACCACGTTCATCACCACGCTGCTCGGGTAGACCGCCAGGCCCCCGGGCACGTAGAGCCCGACCCGGCCGACCGGCAGCCAGCGGTGGGTCACGCTGCCCCCGGGCACCACCTGGGTCCGGTGTTCGGCCGGCAGTTGGGCGGCGTGGACGGCGCGGGCCCGATCGATCGAGGTCTCCAGCGCGGTACGCACCGCCGGGTCGAGGGCCGCGAGGGCACGCTGCAGCGCCTCGGCCGGGACGGCGATCCCGGCGGGGCGGACGCCGTCGAACCGCTCGGTCAGATCGAGCAGCGCCTCGACCCCCCGCACCCGCACGTCCTCGCAGATCGGGCGGACGACGTCCAGGGCATGGCTGACGTCGAAAGCGGCGCGGGGCACCACGCCCCCCAGCTCGCGCGCTCGCAGGGTCTGGCCGCGCAGATCGATTCGCCGGATCACAGCTCGAGTGTAGGCAACCCCCCAACCTGCTCATGCTCCGCAGGGGTACAGCTGAGAACGTCTTCATCACCCAGAACGTGTACCCCCCGCGGAGCACGAGCAGATTTTGTACTGCCTGTTGTATTGATGCAGGCTAGTCTGGGGCCATGATGCCCTCGCGCACGCTCGGCGGACTGGGTGAACCCTCGGTCACCAGGATCGCGGCCATCTCCACGCTGGCGGGCACCGCCTGCTACCTGGTGCTGGCTCTGCGTGCGGCGGGCAGACGATGATCACCGTCGACCACGCCTCGCAGGTTCCCCCGTTCGAACAGATCCGGTTGTCGGTGGCCGGCCAGATCCACTCCGGGCAGCTGCCCCCGGGCACCCGGCTGCCGACGGTCCGACAGCTCGCCACCGATCTGGCCCTTGCCCCGAACACCGTGGCGCGGGCGTACCGGGAGCTCGAGTCCGCAGGTCTGGTGATCACGGCGGGTCGTCGGGGCACCGTGGTCGCCGCCACCGGCGACGCCGCGCAGCAGGAGGCCGCGCGTGCCGCGGCAACCTTCGCCGACGTCGCGCGCAGGCTCGGCCTGGACCGCGCGCAGGCCCTGTCCCTGGCCCGCGCCGCGATCGAGGCGACACAGCCCGGATGAGCCACGCAGCACGCAGGCGCGCGGTCGAATAGCCTGGACGGCGTGCCGGTACGCCTACCCCTGTTCCCGCTCGGGACCGTCCTGGTCCCGGGGCTGGTACTGCCGCTGCACATCTTCGAGGAGCGCTACCGGGTCCTGGTCGAGGCCCTGCTCGCACTGCCGGACAGCGCCGTCCGCCAGTTCGGGGTGATCTCGATCCGGGCCGGGGGCGAGGCCGGGCAGGCACGCCCAGAGGTGTACGAGGTCGGGTGCACGGCCGAGCTGCGCGAGGTCACCCCCTACTCGGACGGGCGGTTCGACATCGTCACGGTCGGCGAGACCCGCTTCCGCCTGGTCGGCATCGACGAGGAGGCGGGCACCCCCTACCTGACCGGGCTGGTCGATTTCCTCCCCGAGCCGGACGGCGTGCAGGACGTGGAGGCGTTGCGCCGCAACGTGGTGGGCCAGTTCGCCGACTACCGTCGACGGCTTCGGGTGGAGGTCACCGAACTGCCCGAGGACGCGCGCGTGGTCTCCTATCTGGTGGCCGCGGCGATGGTGCTGGACCTGCCCGAGCGACAGGACCTGCTCGAGCAGCCCACCACCGCCCTGCGGCTGCGTGCCGAGGCCGACCTGCTGCGCCGCGAACGCGCACTGGTCGGGGCCTTCGACGCCCTGCCTGCGGTCGACCTCTCCCGCACCGCGACCAGCCCGAACTGAGCAGGAGCCCACCGCATGGCCAAGCAGGCTGCCGCCACCCCGGCGATCGCCGTGCTGCTGCGCGCCGGGATGGCCCACACCCTGCACAGCTACGACCACGACGCCACGGCTCACGCCCGGGGCCTGCCCTACGGCCTGGAGGCGGCCGCAGCGCTGGGCAAGGACCCGGCCCAAGTGTTCAAGACGCTGCTCGCCGAGGTGGACGGCGTGCTCACCGTGGCGGTGCTGCCGGTGGCCCTCCAGCTCGACCTGAAGGCGCTGGCCGGTGCGGTGGGCGGCAAGCGGGCGGCGATGGCCGACCCGGCACTGGCCGAGCGCACCACCGGCTACGTGATCGGGGGGATCAGTCCGCTGGGGCAGCGCAGACGGCTGACGACGGTGCTGGACAGCTCCGCCGACGGCCTGGCCACCGTGCTGGTCAGCGCCGGGCGCCGGGGCCTGGACGTGGAACTGGCCCCGCGGGATCTGCTCGCTGCCACCGCCGGCCGACTGGCGCCGATCGCCGCTCAGCGACCCCAGACCAGCGTGCGGTAGGCCTTCGCCGTCTCGGGCTGGAACTGCGTGGGCAGGAACTCGAACTGGTCCTGCAGGTTGAAGTGGATCTCGTACAGCAGCTTGCCGGGCGCAGGGTGCTTCGGGTCGCCGGCGTGCTGGCGGAACCACGCGTTCATCAGTCGCACGTACTCCGGCGCCTCGCCACCCTTGCCGACGTCCTTGGGATCACCGTTGTTGCTCCACTCGCTCACCGCGAACGGCACCCCGTGCGCTGCGGCGATCTCCCGATGCAGATCCAGGCCGTACGGCATGTCGGCCTGCATGGCGGTCAGCTTGCGCTGGAACGCCGCCGCCGTCGTGACCACCAGGAAGCTGTTGTAGGTGTCGACGGAGTAGACATCGACCACCGGCCGGCCCTTCGCGTCCTTGCCCGGCCAGACCTTGGCGATGTCGATCCCGATCTGGCCGTTGGTGCCGTCATTCAGGCAGAGCACGAGCTTGGCCTTGGGAAGGTAGGCGTAGCGCAGGTTCGAGTAGCGGACGAACGCCGCGACGAAGGCCGCCTCCTCGCCGCCCTTGACGTGCCAGGGCATGTCCAGCAGGTTCAACTCGTGGGCGAAGCGGATGTACAGGTTGCCCGGATCCCGGGAGCCCCAGCAGGTCTTCATCCGGGCGAAACTGCGCTTCCACCGCGCGTCGTAGGCACCCTGCGCGGCGGCCGCCCAGCTCTCACCCTTGGTCCGGTCGATCCCTCCGACGGCCAGGTCCAGCGGCTTGTTCCAGGAGGCCCAGGTACCTCCGGGGCAGATGGACGTCAGGCTGACCTGCTCGGCGTTGCCGTTGTCCCAGGTGCCGCCGAACTGCACGGGCTGGTTGTTGCGCCAACGACCGAAGCTGCCGTCGGCCGCCTTGGTACTGGACGCGCCGGACAGCCAGGTGCCGCCCTTGGCGGCTGTGCGCGGCGGCTTCGGAAGCACGGACTTGGTGATCCGCGTGCTGCCGGCTCCGGCTCCGACGTAGGTGGGGTCGTCCCCGGAGCAGGCGGACAGGGCCGTCATCGCCAGAACAGCGGTGACGGCGACAGCGAGCGCCGGCGAGCGCCGGCCCGGCGACCGCAGGGCTACGGGCACGTGCATTCACCCCCTGATCACCACCCTGGCATGCCGAGCGTCGCATGGGCGGCCCGCCGCACCAAGCCGGGAGCCGAAGTCTTGACCCTCACATAACGCTGGGACTAGGACGGCATGCCTGCGACGGCGGACCCGGCGGTATCGACGGTGAACCGGTGGGTGTGGATCGCGTAGTACTGCCAGACCCGGGTCGAGGTCACGCCTGCGACAGCCCGGATCCGGTCGTTGACCACGCCGAGCAGCTCCTCGGGAGTGCGGCAGACCACCTCGACCAGCAGGTCGTGCTCCCCAGAGGTGAGGACGAGGTAGATCACGTTCTCAATCTCCCCCAGCGCGTCGGCCACGCGTCGCACGTCGCCCTGGGTGCTCACCGCGACCATCGCCTGCACGGGGTAGCCGAGCGAGGCCGGGTCGCTGACCCCCACCACCTGCAGCACCCCGAGGTCGATCAGCCGCTGCACCCGGAGCCGGACCGCAGGCGCCGAGAGCTCGACCTGGGGGGCGAGCGCCGCGTACGAGGTTCGTCCGTCCGAGGCCAGGAGTGAGAGCAGCCGTCGGTCCACGTCGTCCAGGCAGTCCGGAGCCCCCGGGTGGGCGTGACGGGTCATCTCTCCCCGTCACGGTGCTCGTCGTCACGGTGCTCGTCGCCGAGCAAGGCCGTGACCGCCTCGCGGAAGAGCCGGGTGTGCAGGTCGACGTCCTCGGCGCTGGTCTGCGCACACATCAGGGCCATGTTGTGGAACGGCGTGATCAGCACCCCGCGGTTGATCATGAACAGGTGCAGGTACTCGTCCAGATCATCGTCGGCCGCCGCGGCCGAGGCGGTTCCGTTGCGGGGGGCGGGCGCCGCGAAGCGATACTCCGCGCGGGCACCCAGCTGACTGATCGACCAGGGCAGCGCCGCAGCCTCCAGGGTCGCGCGGACGCCCTCGGTGAAGCGCGTGGCCAGGCCGATCATGTGCTCGAAGGCACGGTCGGTCAGCACGTGCTCGAGGGTGGCCCGCATGGCGGTGATGCTCAGGGCGTTGCCGGCCAGGGTGCCGCCGACACCCCCGACGTCGACCAGATCGGCCTCAGGGTGGGCACCGATCCGGCGAGCCACCTCCTCGGTGATGCCGTAGGCGCCGGACGGGATCCCACCGCCGATGCTCTTGCCGATCACGAGGACGTCGGGCTGCAACTGCCAGGCCGCCGTGGCACCGCCCGGTCCGGCCGAGAAGGTGTGCGTCTCATCGATCATGAGCAGGGCGCCCGCGTCGTCACAGGCCCGGCGCACCTGAGCCAGGTACCCCTCCTCGGGAAGCACGATGCCGATGTTGGTCAGCGCGGGCTCCATCAGAACGGCAGCCACGTCCCCGTGGGCCAGCTCCCGGCGCAGCGCCTCGACGTCGTTGAACTCCACCACCCGGGTGGTCGTCTCCAGCGGGACCGGAGCCCCGGCGTTGCCCGGGCGGGAGACGGCCCGCCCGTCCGGGCCCGGCACGGCGAAGATCTCGTCCACCGAACCGTGGTAGCAGTAGGAGAAGACCAGGATCTTGGGACGACCGGTGGCCAGGCGGGCCAGGCGGATCGCCCAGCGATTGGCGTCGGTGGCGGTGAGGGTGAACGACCACAGCGGCAGCCCGAACCTGCGGGCCAGTTCCGCGCCGACCCATTCGGCGTCCGCCGTCGGCAGCATGGTGGTGATCCCGCCCAGGTCTCCGAGGCGGTGGGTGACCGCCTCGACGGTGGCCCGGGGACTGTGACCGGCCATCGCCCCGGTGTCGCCGAGGGCGAAGTCGACGTAGGTGTGCCCGTCGACGTCGCTCACCCGGTTGCCGGCGGCCCGGTCGAGGTAGAGCGGGAATCCGCCGCTCCATTTGTTCATCCAGGTCATCGGCACCCGGCCGAAGAGGTGGTCGGCGGCCTCGAACAGCTCGCGGGAGCGAGGATGCGCCGCGAGGTAGGCGGCCCGTTCGGCGGCGAGGAGCACACCGAGGCGCTCACGATCGACGACGGCGGAGGGGGCGGAGGTGGTGGCCGGCATGCGATGCATGCTAGATCGTCTCGGCCGGACTGGATAGGGCAACGCGTTCGATCAGATTGAATACCTACAGATAGACGAGCATTCCGCTCGACACGATCCTCTACGGCGATCGGAACAGCAGTCGCGCGATCGTCGTGGTCGCAACCCAGAACGCGGTGGACGCCGGCCAGACCAAGAGGTTCCCCCAGGCGGCCGGCAGGGGGCCGCCGAGCATCCAGCACAACCCCGCTGCGAGCACGGACGCGACCAGGGACGCCACCAGGACCACCCCGAGTCGGAGAGCGGGGGGGATCCCCGGGCGAGCCACCAGGACGATCGCGGTGATCAGCCCGGCGGCCGCCGCGAGCAGGAAGAACGAGGCGTCGGCCGCCACCTCGACCTCGCCGCGGTCACTGATCGCCCGGGCTGCCGGCAGCACCAGCCGCCCGATCACCCCGAGCAGGACTCCGCCCGTCAACACCCACAGCGCCGGCGTGCGCAGCGGATGCCCGAGGCGGGGGGAGACGCTGACCCCGGCCGCGGACATCCCCGAGAGCGACATGGCCCCACCCTAGTCCGGGCCCCAGAACGGGGCGGACGGACCGGGCGGGGCCAGTCGGTGACGCTGTGGAGGCGCCAGCCGCTACTTCGTGGTCAGCCGCATGGTGAAGCTGGAGCCGGTGTCGCCGTCCCGCGAGGCCGAGAAGCCGAACGACTGAAGCGGCGCCACGTTGGCGCGATCCTCCTCCGACATGCTCGTGCCGAAGGCCTTCAGCGCCTTGGCGATGTCGACGTAGCCGACAGCCGAGGCCTTGCCCGCCTCGGGAACCGCGTCGGTGAACGCGGCCGCCGAGCTCAGAGTGCCCTCCCCCTCGAGGCCAGGGACGGCCGTGCCGAAGTTCAGCACATAGCCGCCGGGGATCGCGGCGGGGGCGATGTCGCTGCCCATCTGATCCGCGGTGAAGGCGCTGAGCCGGTCGAGCGCACCCTGCAGGTCGGGGTCGGCGCTCTTCACCTTCAGGCCGACGCTCGGGTCGGCCTCGTCACCGGCCACCACCAGGGAGAACTGCTCCCCGAAGAGGGCCTTGAGGTCGCCCGGCAGCTTCAGGCCGGTCTGCTCCTCGAGCTCGGCCGAGGTCGTCTTCGCGCCGGCGACCCCCGACTCGTTGAGCTGGTCGAGGATCGGCTGCCATTGGGCCGCCAGCTGCTCGCCGAGGCCGCCGACGCTGAACGTTCCGATCGCCTCGGCCGGTGCAGAGACCTCGACCGTGCTGGATCCAGCGAACGGCATCGTCGCCTGGTTGAGGTCGTGGAAGGAACCGACCAGTTCCAGGGCAGCGCCGTCGAAGCGCAACGTGGTGGCCCCGTGGCCCTTCATACCCGGCATGCCGGCCAGCGACGCCGCTCCCGAGGAGAAGGTGTCGCCGGAGTCGTTCAGCGTCTCGCCCATCGTGGACAGGCCCGCGTAGTCCACCCAGACGTTGGCGATGCCCTCGCCGCCGAGCGACTTCATGTCAGCGCTGTAGACCGGGGCGTCCGAGATCGGGGAGGCCTTGGCCGAGGCCAGTGCGGCGTCCGCCGAGGCCTGGGTCTCGGTGACCAGGATCCACTCGCCCTCACCGGCGATGCCGGCCTTCTTGCCCTCGGCACCGTCGATCTTTGACAGTGACGCCTTCGCCTTCGCCTGGTCGGTCACCTGCAGCGCGATGACCACGGTCGGCTCCGTCGCGCCGGCGGCCGGCTCGAGCACCGCGACGCCGGCGCGCTTGCCCAGCCACTGCTGGACCTCGCTCCACGCCGGGGCCGTCGGCTCGTCCTTGGCGATCTGCTCGTAGACCCACTTGCGGGGGTCCTTGTCTGCGGCGTCCCAGTCCAGATCCTTGCTCCGCGGGAACTTGCGGGCGAACTGGATCGCGCCCGCCTTCTGCGACACCGAGGGGTCGAGGTCGACCGTGAGGACCGCGACGGCGTTCGCCGGCAGCATCGCGTCTGCCCGCTCCCCGGTGCCGCCGACCAGCCCGTAGGCGAAGTACCCGCCGGCGCCGAGTGTGGCCACCCCGACGGCGGCCGCCACCGCGGCGACCGGGCCCTTGCGGCGACCGCGTGGGGCCTCCGGCAGGTAGGTGCCGCCGAGGACCTCACCCTGACCCGCCGGGTACTGACCCGGATAGGCCGGCTGCCCCGGGTACTGCGGCGCAGCCGGGTACTGCGGCTGACCCGGGTACTGCGGCGCAGCCGGGTACTGCGGCTGGTTCGGGTACTGCGGCGGGTTGGGATACTGCCCGGCGTTCGGGTACTGGCCGCCCGGATAGGGCTGATTCGGATCGGTCGACATCTCATTCCCTCGAGTAGTAACGGACCATCGGCACGGTTCGGCCATCACCGCCCAAACCACCGCCGAGGGCACATCCTGGCATCCGTGGCTCACCGGCACCGGCTTTCGCCCATTCGGTATCGGCATCTGCAGGAACAACGTGAAGAACCTCCACGCCGCCTCCACCGGGCCGATTCAGCCCCAGCGCTCCGAGGGCGTTCAGAGCAGGCACTGCGGCCCGAGCAGCGCCTTCAGGTCGCCGAACAGAGCCGGCGAGGGCGTCACGCGCAGCCCGTCGTCCAGGCGCATCAGCGTCGCCTTGCCGGTGTTGACGAGCTTGAGGTGTACCTCGGTGGGGCCGGGATGCGTGGCCAGGACATCCTTGAGCCGCTCCACCACCGGAGGCGTGCACCGGGTGAGTGCCATCGAGACCACCACCGGCCCGTGCTCGCCCTGGTCGAGATCGGGCAGGCGCAACTCTTGGGCGAACACGGTCGGCACGTCGTCCCGCCGGTTGAGCCGGCCCTTCACCACCACCACCAGGTCCTCGGCGAGCACGTGGGAGACCGTCTGGTAGCTCTGCGGGAAGAACAGGACCTCGATCGCGCCGTCCAGGTCCTCGACGGTGGCGATCGCCCAGGGGTTGCCGTTCTTGGTCATCTTGCGCTGCAGTGAGCTGATCATTCCGGCGATGGTGACCGGGGCGCCGTCCGGGCGGTTCTCATCGGCGTTGAGCACCGAGATCGAGCAGTCGGCCTCGCGGGACAGGATGTGCTCCAGCCCGAACAGCGGGTGGTCGGACACGTACAGCCCGAGCATCTCGCGCTCGCTGGCGAGCAGGGTCTGCTTGTCCCACTCCCCCTCCGGCACCGGCGGGACGACGGACAGCGTCGGCCCGTCGGCATCCAGGCCGCCGAACAGCGAGAACTGCCCCACGGCCTCCTGCCGCTTGTCACTGACCACGGCCTCGACCGCCGTCTCGTGCACCGCCACCAGGCCACGCCTCGGCTGACCGAGGGAGTCGAAGGCGCCGCCCTTGATCAGCGACTCGATGGTGCGCTTGTTGCAGACGACGATCGGCACCTTGCGCAGGAAGTCCTCGAACGAGAGGTAAGCGCCCTGCTCCCGGCGCGCGGCGACGACGGCGTCGACGACGTTCGCCCCGACGTTGCGGATGGCGGTCAGCCCGAACCGGATGTCCTCCCCCACCGGGGTGAAGTCGGCGGCGGAGGAGTTCACGTCCGGCGGGAGCACCTTGATGCCCATCCGGCGGCACTCGTTCAGGTACAGCGCGGACTTGTCCTTGTCGTCGCGCACGCTGGTCAGCAGCGCGGCCATGTACTCGGCCGGGAAGTTGGCCTTCAGATAGCCGGTCCAGTACGAGACCAGCCCGTAGCCGGCGGTGTGAGCCTTGTTGAAGGCATAGTCGGAGAACGGGACCAGGATGTCCCACAACGTCTTGATCGCCGCGTCGGAGTATCCGTTGGCCTTCATGCCCTCGCTGAAGCCCACGTACTCGGCATCCAGCACCGAGCGCTTCTTCTTGCCCATCGCCCGGCGGAGCAGGTCGGCCTTGCCCAGGCTGTACCCGGCGACCTTCTGGGCGATCGCCATCACCTGTTCCTGATAGACGATCAGGCCGTAGGTGGAGTCGAGGATCTCGGACAGGGACTCGGCGAGCTCCGGATGGATCGGGGTGTTCGGTTGCTGCCCGTTCTTGCGCAGCGCGTAATTGGTGTGCGAGTTCGCCCCCATCGGCCCCGGGCGGTAGAGGGCCAGCACGGCGGAGATGTCCTCGAAGTGGTCCGGGCGCATCATCCGCAGCAGGGAGCGCATCGGCCCGCCGTCGAGCTGGAACACGCCGAGGGTGTCTCCCGCGGCGAGCAGCTCGTAGGTGGCCTTGTCGTCGAGGGTGAGCGACAGCTCGTCCAGGTCGACCGCCGGCTTGCCGTTGGCGATCACGTTCTTCAGCGCGTCGTCGATGACGGTGAGGTTGCGCAGGCCGAGGAAGTCCATCTTCAGCAGGCCGAGCGTCTCGCAGGTCGGGTAGTCGAACTGCGTGATCATCGCGCCGTCCTGCTCCCGACGCATGATCGGCACGTGGTCGATCAGCGGCTCGCTGGACATGATCACACCGGCGGCGTGCACCCCCCACTGCCGCTTGAGTCCTTCGAGGCCGCGGGCGGTCTCGACCACCTTCTGCACCTCGGGGTCCGAGGCGTGCAGCTCGCGGAACTCCCCCGCCTCGCCGTACCGCGGGTGCGCGGGGTCGAAGATGCCGGTGAGCGGGATGTCCTTGCCCATCACCGCCTGCGGCATCGCCTTGGTGAGCCGCTCCCCCATCGAGAACGGGTAGCCCAGCACCCGCGAGGCGTCCTTCAGGGCCTGCTTGGCCTTGATGGTGCCGTAGGTGACGATCTGCGCGACCCGCTCCTCGCCGTAGCGCTCGGTGACGTAGCGGATCACCTCGCCGCGACGACGCTCGTCGAAGTCGACGTCGACGTCGGGCATCGAGACGCGCTCGGGGTTGAGGAACCGCTCGAAGATCAGGCCGTGCTGCAGCGGGTCGAGGTCGGTGATGCCGGTGGCGTAGGCGGCCAACGACCCGGCCGCCGAGCCACGCCCGGGGCCGACCCGGATGCCCTGCTCCTTGGCCCAGTTGATGAAGTCGGCCACGACCAGGAAGTAGCCCGGGAAGCCCATCTGGCAGATGACGTCGACCTCGAAGTCGGCCTGCTTGCGCGCGTCGTCCGGGATGCCGCGGGGGTAGCGCCGGTGCAGGCCGCGTTCGACCTCCTGGACGAACCAGGACTGCTCGCTCTCACCCTCGGGCACCGGGAAGCGGGGCATCAGGTTGGCGCCCTCGGTGAACGTGACGTTGCACCGCTCGGCGATCTCGAGGGTGGCATCGCAGGCCTGGGGCAGCTCGCGCCACAGGTGGCGCATCTCCTCGGGGCTCTTGAGGTAGAAGTCGTCGGCGTCGAACTTGAACCGCTTCGGATCGGCCAGATTGGAGCCCGACTGCACACACAGCAGGACGGCGTGCGCCTGGGCGTCCTCGGCCTTGGTGTAGTGCAGGTCGTTGGAGGCGACCAGCGGCAGGCCGAGTTCCTTGGCCAGACGCAACAGGTCCTGCTGGACGACCCGCTCGATGGCGAGGCCGTGGTCCATCAGTTCGCAGTAGAAGTTGCCTGCCCCGAAGATGTCCCGGAACTCGGCGGCGGCCTCCACCGCCTCGCGGTACTGCCCCAGCCGCAACCTGGTCTGGACCTCCCCAGAGGGGCAACCGGTGGTCGCGATCAGCCCCGTGCCGTAGGTCTGCAAAAGGTCGCGGTCCATACGCGGCTTGTAGAAGTGGCCCTCGAGACTGGCCAGCGAGCCCATCCGGAACAGGTTGTGCATGCCCTGGGTGGTCTCGGCCCACATCGTCATGTGGGTGTAGGCACCACCACCGGAGACGTCGTCCCGGCTGCCGTCGCCCCAGCGCACCCTGGTGCGGTCGAAGCGGCTGGTGCCCGGCGTCACGTAGGCCTCGAGCCCGATGATCGGCTTGACGCCGTGCTTGGTGCCCTTCTTCCAGAACTCGTAGGCGCCGAACAGGAAGCCGTGGTCCGTGGTTGCCGCCGCGGGCATCCCCATCCGCTTGGCCTCGATGAACAGGTCGTCGATCTTCGCGGCGCCGTCCAACATCGAGTACTCGGTGTGGTTGTGCAGGTGCACGAAGGAGTCGGTGCTCGACGGGCCCGTCGACATACGTGTGCACTCCCTCACCCGGGCAGGGGACAGCTCGGCCGTGCGCCGTTGACCCGGGGAAGCCGCGTCCTTCTCGAGCGCAGCTGGCGCTCGGGACGGGGCGGGTGGCCGACGTGCGGGGCAAGTCTAAGTCGGGCCACCGACAGCCGGGTGGAGACACGGGCCGCGCGCAGGCCCCAGGGCGTGTCGTGGACCGACCGGCAGAGGCCGGGCACGCCAACGCGCTGATCACGGACTAGCATCTCTGCGAGCCCGCGACGCGGGAGGTGACCGGCATCTGGGAGGTTGACCATGGGATTGTTCGACATGGTCCGCGGCGAGTTCATCGACATCATCGAGTGGCTGGACGACTCGCGCGACACCATCGTGTGGCGGTTCCCCCGGCACGACAACGAGATCAAGATGGGCGCCCAGCTGGTCGTGCGGGAGTCGCAGACCGCGGTGTTCGTGAACGAGGGCCAGATCGCCGACGTCTTCACCCCCGGCACGCACACGCTGGAGACACAGAACCTGCCCATCCTGACCACTCTCAAGGGCTGGAAGTACGGCTTCGAGTCGCCGTTCAAGGCCGAGGTGTACTTCATCAACACCCGCCAGTTCACCGACCTCAAGTGGGGCACCCAGAACCCGGTGATCGTGCGCGATCCCGAGTTCGGCATGGTGCGCCTGCGCGCCTTCGGCGCCTACTCGATGCGGATCATCGACGGCGGCAAGCTGCTCAAGGAGCTGGCCGGCACCGACCAGCAGTTCCGCACCGAAGAGGTCTCCGACTACCTGCGCCAGATGATCGTCGGCAAGCTGGGCACCGCGCTGGCCACGGCCGGGGTGTCGATGCTCGATCTGTCGGCGCAGCAGCAGGTGATCGGGCAACGGATCGCCGGCATCCTCTCCGAGGACCTGGCCAACGTCGGTATCACCATTCCCACCTTCATCATCGAGAACATCTCCGTGCCGCCGGAGGTCGAGGCCGCGCTGGACAAGCGCACCCAGATGGGTGTGGTCGGGGACCTGGACCAGTACACGAAGTTCCAGACCGCCGAGGCGATCGAGGACGCCGCCAAGAACCCGGGCGGCGGCGGCGCCGAGGGGATCGGGATGGGCGTGGGCATCGCGGTCGGACAGCGGATGGCCGAGCAGCTGCGCGGCACGCCGGCACCGGCCCCGGAGCCGGCTGCTGCTCCGGCCCCGGCTGCCGCCGCTCCCCCGCCGATGCCGGTCACCCAGTGGTTCCTCGGGGTGGACGGCCAGCAGCACGGGCCCTTCGAGGGCCCGCAGCTGCCCGACAAGGTCACCGCCGGCCTGCTCACCCCGGACACCCTGGTCTGGACCGCGGGCATGGAGCAGTGGCAGCCGGCCAAGGAGATCGCCGCGCTGGCCCCCGTGCTCTCGATCGCACCGCCCCCCCTGCCGCCGTCCGCACCCGCGGCAGCGCCGGCCGCTACTGCTGCTCCGGCTCAGGCCGAGCCCACACCGACTCCCGAGGCCGCGGACCCGCTGGCCCCGCGCCAGGATCCGCCCCTCTGACGCCGGACGGACGAGGGTGAGCGAGGGCGGCTCCGCGCCGGCGGGAGTGCGCACGTTTCCGTGCGTGAACTGCGGTGCCCGGCTGGAGTACTCCGCCGGGGCAGGGGCGTTGAAGTGCCCCTACTGCGGTGTCGAGCAGGACGTGGTCAAGGTCGACGAGGTGATCGACGAGCACGACTTCATCTCCTGGCAGTCCTCGCCGATCAAGCCCACCGGGCGCCTGGCTGCACATGTGCTGACCTGCCCCAAGTGCGCGGCCCAGTTGGAGACCGAGGATCTGTCCACGCTGTGCCAGTTCTGCGGCACGCCGATCGTGGCGGACGTGAATCCGAGCGAGCAGATCGTGCCGGAGGGGATCGTGCCGTTCACGGTCGACCGCCGAGGTGCTCAGGACGCCGTCCGGAGCTGGGTGGGGTCGCGGATGTTCGCGCCGAACAGGCTGAAGAAGGTCAGTACCACCGAGACGCTCAAGGGCACCTACCTGCCGCACTGGACCTTCGACGCCTCCACCGAGACGCACTACGCGGGGCTGCGTGGCGAGCACTACTTCGAGACCGAGCACTACACGGTCATGGTCGACGGCCGGCCGCAGAGCCAGACCCGCACCGTGATGAAGACCCGTTGGTGGCCGGCCTCGGGACACGTCGCCCGGGGGTTCGACGACGTGGTCGTGGTGGCCACCAGCCGACTGGAACCGGATCAGATCGCCCAGCTGGCGCCCTGGGCACTGTCGAACGCCACCCCGTACCAGCCCGACTACCTCGCGGGCTACCAGACCCTGCGCTACGACGTCCAGCCCGACCAGGGGCTGGAGGCGGCCAAGCAGCAGATGCGCACGGTGATCCTCGACGACTGCCGGGCCGACATCGGCGGCGACGAGCAGCAGGTGCACTCGATGGACACCCGCTACGGGGACCTGATGTTCAAGCTGATGCTGCTGCCGGTCTGGGTGGCCGCCTACCTGTACGGCGGCAAGTCGTACCAGGTGTTCGTGAACGCCTACACCGGCCAGGTGATCGGTGACCGCCCCTACAGCATTCCCAAGATTGCAGCAGCGGTGGTGGCCGGTCTGATCGTGGTGGCCGTCCTGGTCTACCTGTTCAGCCAGCAGCAGGGCAGCAACGTGGCCTACGCCGGGGTACCGCCCGGCTGGTGACCCCTGCGCAGCTCTGGTCCGCGCGACACCGCTCAGGCGGCGCGGAGGAGGTCCAGGACCGCAGCCAGGTCGGCCGGGTAGGCACTGGTGAACCCCACCGGTTCACCGGTGCCGGGGTGCTCGAAGGCCAGGCGGACGGCGTGCAGCCACTGCCGCTCCAGGCCGAGCCTGCGGGCCAGGGACGGGTCCGCGCCGTAGGTGAGGTCGCCCACGCACGGATGACGCAGCGCAGAGAAGTGCACCCTGATCTGATGGGTGCGTCCGGTCTCCAGGTGCACCTCGGCCAGGGACGCCGCGGGGAAGGCCTCGATCACCTCGTAGTGGGTGACGCTCTCCTTGCCTCCGGCAACCACGGCCCAGCGGTAGTCCTGAGTCGGGTGCCGCCCGATCGGCGCGTCGATGGTGCCCGTCAGAGGATCGGGGTGGCCCTGCACCACTGCGTGATAGATCTTCTCGACCGTGCGCTCCCGGAAGGCCTGCTTGAGCCGGGAGTAGGCGCTCTCGCTCTTGGCCACCACCATCAGTCCGCTGGTGCCCACATCGAGTCGATGGACGATCCCCTGGCGTTCTGCGGCCCCGGAGGTGGCGATCCGGTACCCGGTCCCGGCCAGGGCCCCGACCACGGTCGGGCCGGACCAGCCAGGGCTGGGATGCGCGGCCACTCCGACCGGTTTGTCGATCACCACGATGTCGTCGTCGTCGTGCACGATCAGCAGTCCCTCGACCACCTCGGGAACCACGTCCACGCCGGCCCGGGGGTCGGGCAGGTCGACCTCGAGCCAGGCCTGGGCGATCAGCCGATCCGACTTCGACGCCACCCGACCGTCCAGGGTGATCGCACCCGTCGAGGCGAGCTCGGCCGCTGCCGTCCGGGAGAGGCCGAGCAGGCGGGCCAGCCCGGCGTCCACCCGCTCCCCGGCCAGGCCGGCCGGGACGGGCAGTGCACGGCGTTCAGCCATGTCGCCCCTCCAGCGGGACCTCGCGCACGGCCAGCAGAGCGATCAGGCACGCGGCAGTCACGATGGCGATGTCGGCCACGTTGAAGACCTGGAACGCCGTGAACGGGAACTGCCGGAACTCGATGAAGTCGACCACGTGGCCCCGGGCGAACCCCGGCTCACGCAGCAGCCGGTCGGTCAGGTTGCCCAGTGCCCCGCCGAGCAGCAGCCCCAGCGCCAGCGCCCAGGCCAGACTGCCGATCCTCCGTGACGTTCTGATGATCACCACCACCACGGCGCTGGCGATCAGGGTGAACAGCCAGGTCGTGCCGGTGCTCAGCGAGAAGGCGGCACCGGGATTGCGCACCAGGTGCAGCTGCAGCCACCCCTCGATCACCCACACCGGCTCGGCCTCGCTGAGGCGCGCCACGACCAGGGACTTGGCGGTCTGGTCCAGCACGAGCACGGTCACGGCGACGATCGCGAGCAGGACGACGAGACGGGATCGGGAGGGCCGGGCGACGGCGGTGAGGTCGGGTGGGGAATCCATGGTGGGGCCAGCCTGCCATGCCGCCAGGGGTGGGTCCCACTGTGCACGGCCTAGCTCAGAACTAGCGGCGCTCCTGCTGCTGCTTGCAGGACACGCAGAGGGTGGCCCTCGGGAACGCCTGCAGCCGCAGTTTGCCCACCGGGTGACCGCAGGACTCGCAGATGCCGTAGCTTCCGTCGTCGATCCGGTCCAGGGCGTGGCGGGTCTGGAACAGGGCCTGGCGGGTGTTCGCCAGCAGGGTCATGCCCTGCTCGCGCTCGAACGCCTTGGAGCCGGAGTCGGCCTGGTCGTCCCCCGCGCCGTCACCGCTGTCGCGCAGCACGTCCGCGATGTTGCTCTCGATGGTCGCCAGATCGCTCTCCAGCCGGCTCATCTCGGTCTCGAGCTCGGTGCGCACCTCGGCCAGCTCGCTGGTCGTCCACGGAGACTCGTCCTCGCGCACCGCCAGCCGCGAGGCCGGCGCCGCGGCGGTGGACGCCCCCTTTGCCGGGGCACGCTTCGCCGGGGCCTTCCTGGCCGGCACAGCCTTCTTCAGGGCTGGTGCCGTCTTGGCCGCTGGGGCCGTCTTGGCCGCTGGGGCCTTCTTCACCGCGGGCGCCTTCTTCACCGCCACAGCCTTCTTCACCGCCACAGCCTTCTTCACCGCCGGTGCCTTCTTCACCGCCGGTGCCTTCTTGACCGGAGCGCGCTTCGCCGCGGCCTCGGCCACCGGGGACTCCTTGGCCGCGACCTTCTTCACCGAGGCCGCTTTCCTCACCGGTGCAGCCTTCTTCGCCGAGGTGGGCTTCTTCGCCGGTGCGGGCTGTGCGGTCGATGAGGTCGCCGCCGGCTTCTTGCCCGTCGAGGCCACCGTGGAACGCACCGCCGACACTGCTCGCCGGGCAGCACCGGCCAGGGTCCTGCGCTCTGCCATCGGATCCTCCTCGACCCGCGCCGCGGGTATCGACGGTCACGGAAGAATAGGCGCGAACCACTCGGTCCTCAATGCACCACGCCACGTGAGGAGAGTGACCCGATCATCCTGGCCCTGACGCCTCGTGCAACTCGGGGATCATCGTCCTGGCTCGCGCAGCTCGGCCAGCCGCGCCGCCAACGTCGGCTCGTCCCCCGTGATCGCCACGATCTTCGTCCGGCTGCGCGGCCCTGAGACCAGGCTCACGGCCCTTCTGCGGACGTCGAACGCCTCGGCCAGCGCGGCCAGGGCAGCCTCGGTGGCCCCGCCGTCCACCGCTCGCGCCGTCACCGCGACCCGGAGTGCCCCGTCCAGGTCACCGCCCACCAGAACCCGGGAGGCCCCGGGTCTGACCCGGATCGTCACCCTCACCCGCCGGCCCGCGCAGCGCGACGGCGGCCGGCCAAACGCAGGGACGGCGATGAGCCGACCTCGCTCTCCCGCTCGAGGTCGCTCATCGCCGTCCTGCGTTGGCTGGTGCTCTTCGACTAGCTGCGGTCACCGAACGGGAAGCTCTGCGCCGGCTCGGGCGTCTGCTCGCTCGAGTAGGTGCCCCGGCTCGGCAGCGGCCCGTTGTAGGAGGGCGCCCCACCGTTCCCGGCCGCCGGCGGCAGGGTGTTCTGCGGGCCACGGTTCGGCACCACAGCCGCCTTCTGCTCCAGCTCGCGCAGCTGCCCCTCCAGGTAGGACTTGAGGCGGCTGCGGTACTCACGCTCGAAGGCGCGCAGTTCATCGATCTTGCGCTCCAGCAGCGACCGCTCCTGCTCCAGCGAGCCGAGAGTCTGACGCTGCTTCTCCTCGGCCTCTCTGACCAGACGCTGGGCGTGCTCGCGCGCCTCGTTCACGATCCGGTCGCGCTGCTGCTCGCCGTTGCGCACGTACTCGTCGTGCAGCTTCTGCGCCAGCGCCAGCATGCCGGCAGCGGCCTCGGGGCCCTGCCCGCCCTGTGCGGCGGCCTCGAGCTGGGCAGCCGGGCGCATCGGCTCGGCGACCATCGCCGGCTGAGGCACCGGCATCGGCATCGGTGCCGGCGCGGGCGGCGGCGGCATCACGGCGGCGGCAATGGTCGCCGGCGCCTCGGGCTCGGGCATGCTCTCGCGGGCCACGGAGGCCCGGGACAGCTCGCCGACCCGGCGTTCGCAGGATCCGAGCTTGTTGCGGAGATCCTCGTTCTCCTCGTTGAGGCGGCGAAGCTCGTTCACCACTTCATCGAGGAAGTCGTCGACCTCGTCTTGGTCGTATCCCTCTCGGAACTTGGTCGCCTGAAAGCGCTTGTTGACAACATCTTCAGGGGTCAGAGCCATGTGGTCACCTCGCGGGAGAGACTCGGGCGGTGCGGCATCGCCGTGTCACCGTATCGGATGGCACCGGCAGACAACGAACTCCGTGGCCAGCCGCTGGTAGATGACGCACGGTGAAGGGACGAGCGCAGATCGTACATCTCCTGTCACCCAGGCAACACGTTCATCAGAACGAGCACCAGAACGAACAGCACGGTGAACGCCAGATCCACCTGGACCGAGCCTAGCCGCAGCGGCGGGATGACGCGGCGGAGAGCCTTCAGCGGCGGGTCGGTGGCCGTGTAGATGCCCTCGGCCACGACCAGGACGGGCCCTGCCGGGCGCCAGTCGCGGGCGAAGACCTGGATCCAGTCCAGGACCATCCTGCCGATCAGGGTGAGCAGGAACAAGAAGACGATCAACCGGGGCAGGCCGATGATCAGGTCCACAGGGACATCCGTTCGGACGGGGTGAGGTGACTCTCACATCTTGCGTGATCGCCCGCCGGAGCGCGAATCAGCGCCGGTGGGCCAGCGGAAGGGCCCCGCCTCCGGTGCCGGTCAGCTCTGGTTGAAGAAGGTGCGCTCAGGCACCTTGACCTTCTCCGCCGGAGCGACTTCGACGTTCGCCGGGGACAGCAGGAAGACTTTGCTGGTCACCCGCTCGATGGCGCCGTGCAGACCGAACACGAGGCCCGCGGCGAAGTCGACCAGACGCTTGGCGTCGGCGTCGTCCATGTCGCCCAGGTTCATGATCACCGGCGTTCCCGAACGGAAGGCCTCGCCGATGGTCTTGGCCTCGTTGTAGGTGCGCGGGTGGATGGTGGAGATGCGGTGCAGGTCCTGCTTGGCCGGCATGGACGAGACCACTCGGCCTCGCGTGATCGGAGTCACGGGCGCGCGGTGCGTGCTGTCGACGTGATCGATTTCACGTCGCGGCTCCCGCTTCTCGGCGCCGTCCTGGCGGGCCGACTCGGGCTCGAACTCGTCGTCGTGGTCGTCCGGGAAGTCGTCGTCGACGTCGTAGGCGTCGTAGCGCTCCTCGTCCTCGGCCAATCCGAGGTAGACCATGGTCTTGCGCAATGCGCCGCCCATCGCTACTCCCTGCATCTGACTTGACGTTCCCCGTCACCGCGGTGCACCGCTGCGGCCACCCTGAGTTGCGACGTTACCCGAGGGGTGGGCGCACGCCGAGGACCGCGGTACCGACACGCAGGTGTGTCGCGCCTGCGCCGACGGCCGCCTCGAGGTCCCCACTCATGCCCGCGGACACGATCACCGCGCCCGGGTGGTCGACCCGCAGAGCAGCGCTCAGGGGCGGCAGGAGACCGAAGGCGGCCGCCGGTTCGACGCCGAGCGGCGCCACGGCCATCAGCCCGCGCAGATCGAGGTTGTCAGTGGCGGAGATCGCCTCCGCCAGCGGGGCGAGGTCGTCGATGCCGACCCCGCCGCGCCCCGGGTCGGCGTCCAGGCTGACCTGGATCAGGCAGCCGAGGCGGCGACCGGCCGCCTCCGCCCCCCGATCCAGCGGTGCGACCAGCCCGATCCGGTCGACCGAGTGCACCAGGTCGGCGTAGGCGGCCACGTGGCGGGCCTTGTTCGACTGCAGCCGTCCGATGAAGTGCCAGACGAGCTGCCCGCCGAGGGCTGCGGCCAGCTCCGCGTGCTTTGCCGCGGCCTCCTGGTCTCGGCTCTCCCCCACGTCACGCACGCCGAGCTGGGCCAGCAGCACGATGTCGGAGGTCGGATAGGTCTTGGTCACCACGACCAGCCGGACCTCGCCACGCTGACGCCCGCTGGCATGGCAGGCAGCCACGATGCGCTGCTCGACGCGGGCCAATGAGGTGCGCACCTGCTCGAGCCGAGCCGGACCGGTCGCGGGAGGAACCTGCTCGGTCATGCCTGGAGTCGTACCACGCCGGCGAACCGCCCGGTGGGCGAGCCGCGCCGGTAGGAGAAGGACTGCGGATCCTCAAGGGTGCAGCCACCGATGTTCTGCACCTCGGTGACGCCGGACGACCGCAGCACGTCGTGACAGCCGGCACGCAGGTCGAGGGCGGGTGTTCCCCGGGAGGTGGCCGCGAACAGGGCCTCGATCTGCGCGGCGGCCGCGGCGCGCATCTCCTCGGGGACCTCGTAGCAGCACGGCCCGGCGGCCGGACCGAGCGCGACCCGGATCCGCTCGATGCGGGCCCCGTGGCCGGACATCTGGGCCAGGACCTGCTGGAGGACTCCGGTGAGCAGGCCCACCCGCCCGGCATGGGCCACCCCGACCACGCGTGCCTGCGCATCGGCGAGCAGCACCGGGACACAGTCGGCCACCAGCACACCGAGTGCCAGGCCCGGGTCGGTGGTCACCAGGGCGTCACACCCGTCGTCCTCAGCGACGTCCTGATGCGGGGGGTCGGCGGGCACGCCGTCCTCGGCGGTGATCGCCAGCGCGCGAACACCGTGCACCTGACGCCCGAAGACCACCGGAACGCCGAGCTCGGCGCTCAGCGCGGTGCGGTTGGCGGCCACCGCCTCGACGGCGTCGCCCACGTGCAGGGCCAGGTTGAACCCCTCGTAGGGCGGGCGTGACCTCCCTCCGCCGCGACGGGTGAATCCGGCCCGGATGCCCGGGCCGAGGTCGACCTCCAGCAGGGGCACGCCTACTTGAGGAAGTCGGGCACGTCGAGGTCGTCGTCCAGCACCACAGGCCGGGCCGGGGTACGGACGGGTCGCTCGACCCGCTCGGCGGAGACATCGACCGACCGCGGGGCCTCGGTGGAGGCACCGTTGGCGTGGCCAGTGGTGCCGCCCTGAGCGGACGCCGGAGCCGCGGCCACGGGGGCCGGCTCGGGAGCAGGGGCAGCGGGCGCGGGCGCCGCCGGTGCCGGCGTCGTCGGAGCGGCGGTGGGCAGGATCGGCGAGGAGTGCACCGGCTCGGCCACTGTCGGCGCACCCACCGGGCGCTCGGTGTAGTACTGACCGCCGTAGGAACGCTCCAGCGGCTCGGCGTCCAGTGGCTGCGGCCGGGCGGAGCTGCCCGCCGACTGCGAAACCGGTTGCGGCGTCTGGCGATCCGGCTGGGACGGTGCCGATCCGGAGGTGGACGAGGAGCCGTAGCCGTTCCCGTTGCCGGCCGGGGCGCCGACCGACCGGCCGGAGATCTGCCCCAGCGCACGGTCGTCGCGCCGGCGAACCGGCGCTCCGCCGTCGAACCCGGCGGCGATGACGGTCACCCGCACCTCGTCCCCGAGGGCGTCGTCGATCACCGCACCGAAGATGATGTTGGCCTCGGGGTGGGCGGCCTCCTGCACCAGGCGGGCAGCCTCGTTGATCTCGAACAGTCCGAGGTCGGAGCCGCCCTGAATCGAGAGCAGGACGCCGTGGGCGCCGTCCACGCTCGCCTCGAGCAGCGGTGAGGAGATCGCGGTTTCGGCGGCCTGGATGGCCCGGTCCTCGCCGCGGGCCGAACCGATGCCCATCAGGGCGCTGCCGGCCCCCTGCATCACCGACTTCACGTCGGCGAAGTCGAGGTTGATCAGACCCGGGGTGGTGATCAGGTCGGTGATGCCCTGGACGCCGGAGAGCAGGACCTGGTCGGCCGAGCGGAACGCGTCGAGCACGCTCACGCTGCGGTCGCTGATCGACAGCAGCCGGTCGTTGGGGATGGTGATCAGGGTGTCGACCTCTTCGCGCAACGAGGTGATGCCAGAGTCGGCCTGGGTCGCACGGCGGCGGCCCTCGAAGGTGAACGGACGGGTGACCACGCCAATGGTCAGCGCGCCGAGCGAGCGCGCGATCCTGGCCACGACCGGGGCGCCCCCGGTGCCGGTGCCGCCGCCCTCACCAGCGGTGACGAAGACCATGTCGGCCCCCTTGAGGACCTCCTCGATCTCCTCGCCGTGGTCCTCGGCGGCCTTGCGGCCCACCTCGGGGTCGGCGCCGGCGCCGAGCCCGCGGGTGAGCTCACGGCCGACGTCGAGCTTGACGTCGGCGTCGCTCATCAGCAGGGCCTGGGCATCGGTGTTGATCGCAATGAACTCGACGCCCTTGAGCCCGACCTCGATCATGCGATTGACGGCGTTCACGCCGCCCCCGCCGATGCCGACGACCTTGATCACGGCAAGGTAGTTCTGAGGTGCTGCCACGTCGGGTGCCTCTCGCTCGCAGATCGTGGAACCCGTGGTCCCCCGTCAAACCCTCACCCTCAGGTAGAGGGTTATAGTTATGTCAACCTCGTCCTGATCAGTGACCGTACGGGGGGCCCTAGGCCGATTCAACGACCGCGCTTGGCGTGTTGCCCTCCAGGCCCCGCCACGCGGTGCCCCGCGGCTCCGCCGCACCCTCGACGATGGAGATCACGTTGACGCAGAGCGGCTGCTGTCACAGCCGTTTCCCCGCATCGTGATCTCCATCCTCACCGGCGGTCGGTGCAGAGCTGCAGGAACCAGCTGCGTTCTCGCACGGAGTGGTCAGGTGAGGGTGAGGGGGTCGCGGACGGTGCGGGTGGCGACGGCTGGGGCGCTGGGGGCGCTGACGTCATAGGTGGCGGCGGTGGGGCTGGCGGCGACGGCGGCGGTCAGCGCCGCCAGCTTCTCCTCGGAGCGGGTCGCGTCGCCCCAGGTCACCTTCGCGCCGTTGCGCACGGAGAACCAGACCCCGTCCGGCGAGGTGGCGCCGATCTCGCGCAGTTGCGTCTGCAGCGCCAGGGGCAGTTGCGCCTGCACCTCGAGTGCGGCCACCAGCGCTGCGGGGCCCGCTTGAGCGACGTTCACGTCCAGGTACGGCAGGCCGCCCGGGCGCCTGGACGCCGACTCGACATCGACGCCGTCACGGTCCACCAGCCGGTAGCCGCTGCCCCCTGCCGGCGCCGGCACCACGGCCACCGCAACCCGCTCGTGCACCGAGACCACCACGGTGGCGGGCCAGCGCCGGCTCACCTCGACCTCGCGCACGAGCGGCAGGGCGGCGACCCGCCGGCCCACCGCCTGTGGGTCGAGCAGCACCATCGGCCGGCCCACCTCGGCGTCCACCACCTGGTGCACGGAGGCCTCCGGTACCCGGTCGAGGCCCTCGAGGCGCACCTGCTCCACCACGAGCCACGGGGAGAACAGCGCAAGCCAGCCCAGCCCGACGGCCAGCAGCACCGCCGCCACCGCAGAGGCCACCCGGCGACGGCGGCGCGAGCGCACCTTGGCGGCGAAGCGCTCGGCCGTGCCGGAGGAGGCGGCGCGCCGCGGCGGCGCGGTCGCCGTCGTACCGCGGCCGGCCCAGATCATCGCGGAACCCGGGCCGCGAGCGCCTCCAGCAGCCGGGGCCCGAGGCCGGTGACGTCACC
Source organism: uncultured Actinomycetota bacterium (assembly GCA_963710915.1). Classification (GTDB taxonomy): domain Bacteria; phylum Actinomycetota; class Actinomycetes; order Actinomycetales; family Kineosporiaceae; genus JADJPO01. The sequence goes on from CAVQCD010000011.1 coordinate 106,867, forward strand.
AGCCCCCATGGTCAGCACCACGTCGCCGGGGCGGAGCCGGGACAGCAGCACCCGCTCGGCGTCGTCCAGGGTGGCCGCGAAGGTGACCCGCTCGGAGGGCAGCGGCACCGCCCGGGACACCAGTTCCCCGGTCACTCCGGGCTCGGGGTCCTCCCGCGCGGCGTAGACGTCGAGCACCACGACCTCGTCGGCCAGCCCCAGTGCCCGGCCGAACTCGGCGGCGAAGATCCGGGTGCGGCTGAACAGGTGCGGCTGGAACACCACGACCACCCGGCCGGGGGTGACCCCGCGGGCGGCCCGCAGCGCGGCCGCCACCTCGGTCGGGTGGTGCGAGTAGTCGTCGCGGACCTGGACCCCGGCCGCCTCACCCTTGAGCTCGAACCGGCGCCGGGTGCCGCCGAATCCTGCCAGCCCCTCGGCCAGGCAGCCGGCGTCCACCCCGAGCCAGACACCCGCCGTCCACGCCGCCGCGGCGTTGGCCGCGTTGTGCCGACCGGGGACCCGCAGCACCACCGGCACCTCCCGGGCGGCGAAGGCCAGGCCGGGTCGCGGCTGGAAGGTGACCGCCACCCCGCCGTCCGCCGGGGCCAGGGCGACGAGGCGGACGTCGACCCCGGCCCGCTGCCCGTAGGTGATCACCGCGAGCTCCTCGCCCCGGCGCTGGCGGGCCCGCTGGGCCACCCGCGCCGCGCCGTCGTCGTCCACGCACACCACCAGCGCCCCGCCGGGCACGATCCGGTCGGTGAACGCGTCGAAGGCGTCCTCCACCGCCTCGGCGGTGCCGTAGTGGTCGAGGTGATCGGCCTCGACGTTGGTGATGATCGCCACGGTGGGGCTGTAGCGCAGGAACGACGCGTCGGACTCGTCCGCCTCGGCCACGAAGATGTCGCCGCCGCCCTCGCGGGCGCTCGCCGCGTCCCGCGAGCCCTCGGTGAGCTCGCCGCCGATCGCGAACGAGGGATCCGCCCCGCAGTGGGTGAGCGCGACCGTGAGCATGGAGGTGGTGGTGGTCTTGCCGTGGGTGCCCGCCACGGCGACCGCGCGTCGCCCGGCCATCAGGGAGGCCAGCACCTGCGAGCGGTGCAGGATGCGTACCCCCTGCTGCCGGGCCAGGGACAGCTCGGGATTGGACTCGCGGATCGCGGTGGAGACGACCACCGTGTCGGCACCGGCCAGGTTCTCCGCCCGGTGGCCCACATGCGCGACGGCGCCCTGCGCCCGCAGGTCGGCCAGCACGGGGCTGTCCTTGGCGTCGCTGCCGGAGACCACGACGCCGCGGGCGAGCAGGATCCGGGCCAGGCCGGACATGCCGACCCCGCCCATGCCGATGAAGTGCACCGCGCCGAGGTCGCGCACCGGCACCGGGTCCTCGCGCTGCTGATCAAGCATCAGATCGTCTCCTCGTCGACGGGACGGGGCCGCTGCGTCGCGGCGAGCTCGACCAGGTCGGCCAGCCGCTCGTCGCCGTCGCGGATCCCGAAGGCCTGGGCCGCGGCGGCCATGGCCACGAGCGCGGCGCGGTCGGCCAGCAGCGGCACGAGCTCCTGGCGCACCCACTCCGGGGTGCACGCGGAGTCGGCCACCAGCAACCCTCCCCCGGCGTCGACCACCGGCTGAGCGTTCAGCCGCTGCTCGCCGTTGCCGACCGGCAGCGGTACGTAGGCGGCCGGCAGGCCGATCGCGGTGATCTCGCTGACCGTGCCGGCCCCGGCCCGGCAGAGCACCAGGTCGGCGACCGCGAAGGCGAGGTCCATCCGGTCCAGGTACTCGGCGACGACGTAGCGCCGGTCCCCCGGGGCCCCGGCATGGCGGGACGCCTCGGGCAGGTCGACCCGCTTGCCCCGCCCGGACAGATGCAGCACCTGGACGCCGGCGGCGAGCAGGTCGGGGGCGGCGGAGCCCAGCGTCTCGTTCAGCCGCTGGGCGCCCAGCGATCCACCGGTGACCAGCAGCGTGGGCCGGTCCGGCGACAGGCCGAAGGCGGCCAGCCCCTCGGCCCGCAGCCCAGGCCGATCGAGGGTGGTGATCTGACGGCGCAGCGGCATCCCCATCACCTGGGCGCCCCGCAGCGGCGTGCCCGGGAAGGCGCAGGCCACGAACGGGGTGAACCTCGCCCCCACCCGGTTGGCCAGCCCGGGGCGGGAGTTCGCCTCGTGGACCACGATCGGCACCCCGAGCCGGCGGGCGGCGATGTAGGCGGGGGCGGAGACATAGCCGCCGAAGCCGACCACGACGTCCGCCTGGCTCTGTGTGATCGCGGCGGCGGCGGCCAGGTTGGCCGCCCGCAGCCGCACCGGCAGCCGGCCCAGATCGGCGGTCGGACGACGCGGCATCGGCACCCGGGGGATGAACGCCAGCGGGTAGCCGGCCTCGGGCACCAGACGTGCCTCCAGACCCTCGGCGGTGCCCAGAACGGTGATCCGCACCCCCGGATCACGCCGACGCAGGCAGTCGGCCAGGGCCAGCAGCGGCGCCACGTGGCCGGCCGTGCCGCCGCCGGCGAGCAGCACGGACAGGCTCACCGTCGCCTGCTGCTCTGCTGCCCGCGGCCGGCTGCGCGGCCGGCCGCCCGGCCCGCGGCGCGCCGGGGCAGCACCGCGAAGGACCGCTGCACCATCTTCGGCCGGGCAGCCAGCGCCTCGGGCGCCCCGGGCACCTGACGGGCGAAGCCCAGCACCATGCCGAGCGCGACCAGGGTCATCACCAGGGCCGATCCTCCGCTGGAGACCAGGGGCAGGGGCAGCCCGATCACCGGCAGCACCCCGATCACGGTGCCGATGTTGATGATCGCCTGGCCGAGCACCCAGGCCAGCACTCCCCCGGTGGCGATGGTGACGAACAGGTCCTCGCTGGTGATGGCCAGCCGGAACAGGCCGACCCCCAGCGCCGCGAAGAGGACCAGGACGGCGAGGGTGCCGGCCAGGCCGAGCTCCTCACCGATGGTGGCGAAGATGTAGTCGTTGTGCGCCTCCGGCAGCCACAGCCACTTCTCCCGTCCGGCACCCAGGCCGACTCCCCACCAGCCTCCGGTGGCCAGTCCCCACAGCCCGTGGGTGGGCTGCCAGCAGCTCCCGGTCGGGTCGCAGGTGCCGCTGCCCGACCAGGCGCCCAGGCGCTGCATCCGGTTGGGGCTGGTCATCACCGCGATCGCGACCAGGCCCCCGATCAGCCCACCGCCGACCGCGAACACCCGCAGCGGGGCGCCGGCGGTGAACAACAGACCGGCGGTGATCCCGATCAGCACCAGTGAGGTGCCCAGGTCGTGGCCGAGCATCACCAGGCCGATCAGCAGCACCGCCCCGGGCACGACCGGCACCAGCACGTGCGGGACCCGGCTGAGCAGGGTGTGCTTGCGGGAGAGCACCGCGGCGGCCCAGACCACCAGCGCCAGCTTCGCCGCCTCCGAGGGCTGCAGGGTGGCCGGTCCGATCGCGATCCAGTTCTTGTTGCCGTTCACCGTGTTGCCGACGGCGGCGACGGCCAGCAGCGACACCGCCGCGACGGCCAGGGCCGGCCAGGCGACGCGCTTCCAGGCCACGATCGGCGTGCGGGAGGCGACCCAGGCCAGGGGAAGTCCGATCGCCGCGAAGATCGCCTGCTTGGAGAAGATCGCGTACGAGCTCTCCGCCTCACTGCGCAGGGCGAAGATGTTGGAGCTGGAGAGCACCATCACCAGCCCGATCGCCACCAGGGCGATCACCGAGCCGAGCACCAGGTAGTAGGCCGCCAGCGGGGATTCGAGGCGGGCCAGCCACACGCTGCCCCGGCTCGCGCCGCGCGCCGCGGTGCGGGAGCCCGCCGGCACAGACCCGGCGACCATGCTCAGCCGTCCTGTTCCGCAGCCGCGCCGACCCGGCGCCGCACGGCGTCGGCGAACATCTCGCCCCGGTGGGCGTAGGAGACGAACTGGTCCATCGAGGCGCAGGCCGGCGCGAGCAGCACGACGTCACCCGGGCCCGCCAGCGCGGCGGCCCGGTCGACGACCGCATCCATGAGGCGCACGGGATCAGTGTCATCGAGGTCCACCTCGACCACCACGACCTGCGGCGCGTGTCGCGCCAGCGCCTGCGCGATCAGGGCGCGATCGGCGCCGATCAGCACCGCCGCCTTCAGCCGCGAGGCGTGCGCGGCCACGAGGTCGTCGAACTCCGCCCCCTTGGCCAGCCCACCGGCCACCCAGACCACCGACTCGAAGGCCCGCAGCGCGGCGTCCGCCGCATGCGCGTTGGTCGCCTTGGAGTCGTCGATCCAGACCACGCCGGCTGCCTCGGCCACCCGGGCGATCCGGTGCGCGTCCGGGGTGAAGGCGCGCAGGCCGTTGCGGACGGCGACCGGTGGAACGCCGTAGGCGCGGGCCAGGCCGGCCGCCGCCAGGGCGTTCGCCACCGAGTGCGGAGCCAGGGTGCCCCCCGAGGCGAGGCGGACGTCGTCCAGCGTGCCCAGTTCGGCGGCGCTGGTGCGACGCTCGGCGACGAAGGCCCGGTCGCAGAGGATGTCGTCGACCACCCCCAACATCGACACCGCCGGCACGCCGAGGGTGAACCCCACCGCGCGGCAGCCCTCGATCACCTCGGCGTCGCGGACCAGTTGCTCGGTACGCGGGTCGGCCACGTTGTAGACGCAGGCGACCTCGGTGTTGGCGTACACCCGGCCCTTGTCGGCGGCGTAGGCCTCGAGCGATCCGTGCCAGTCGAGGTGGTCGGGGGCCACGTTCAGGCAGGCGCTGGCCAGCGGCTGCAGCGAGTGCGACCAGTGCAGCTGGAAGCTGGACAGCTCGACCGCGATCACGTCGTAGGGCTGCGGGTGCAGCACCGCCTCCAGGATCGGGGTGCCGACGTTGCCGGCCGCGGTGGCGCGCAGCCCGGCGGCGCCGAGCATGGCGGCGAGCATCTTCACCGTGGTGGTCTTGCCGTTGGTGCCGGTCAGGGTCAGCCAGGGCGCCGCGCCGTCGGCCCGGCGCATCCGCCAGGCCAGCTCCACCTCGCCCCAGATCGGTGACGCCGGCCGGCCGCGGCGGCGGCCAGCAGGGGCTGGTCGGGGCGCCACCCGGGCGAGGTGATCACCAGATCGGGCGGCGCGCCCTCGGCGACGGCGGCGGACGACGTACTGCCGGGCCCGAGCCGCACGGTGGCACCGAGGGTGTCGAGCACCTGCGCCGCGTGCCCTCTCGCCGTCCCCGTCACGCTCGTCGACCACCAGCACGCGGGCGCCACGCTCGACCAGGGCGTCGGCCGCGGCGAACCCGCTCACCCCGATCCCGGCCACCACGACGTCCAGCCCGGCCCAGTCCGCCCCGGCGTGGGTCAGGCCGTCCAGCGAGCGGGCGCTCACTGGGTGCCCACCACCCACTCGGCGTAGAACACGCCCAGGCCGAGGCCGCAGAACAGGCCGGCGATGATCCAGAACCGGATCACGATGGTGACCTCGTTCCAGCCGGCCAGCTCGAAGTGGTGCTGCAGCGGGGCCATCCGGAACACCCGTTTGCCGGGTCATCTTGAAGTAGCCGACCTGGATCACGACCGAGAGCAGGATCAGCACGAACAGCCCGCCGAGGATCACCAGCAGCAGCTCGGTGCGGGTCAGGATGGCGAGCCCGGCGAGCGCGCCGCACCGAGTGCCAGCGAGCCGGTGTCGCCCATGAAGATCTTGGCCGGGGAGGCGTTCCACCACAGGAACCCGAACGTGGCCCCGAGCAGGCAGGCGGCGACCACCGCCAGGTCGAGCGGGTCGCGGACCGGGTAGCACTGCGTGCTGATCGTGCGCTCGCAGGACTGGTTGGACTGCCAGGTGCCGATCAGCAGGTAGGACCCGGCCACGGCCACCGTGGCGCCGCTGGCCAGGCCGTCCAGACCGTCGGTGAGGTTCACCCCGTTGCTGGTGCCGGCGATCATGATCAGGGCCCAGCCCACGAACAGGACCAGTCCGACCGCGGGCCCGGCGAAGGCCAGGTCGATCGGCAGGTCCCGGATGAAGGAGATCCTGGTCGAGGCGGGGGTGAGCTTCTCCCCGTTGTCCTGGGTCAGGGCGACCACGGCGAACACGATCGCGACCAGGGACTGCCCGATCAGCTTCGGCCCGGCGCGCAGGCCCAGGCTGCGCTGCTTGGAGATCTTGATGTAGTCGTCCAGCCAGCCGACGAACCCCAGCCCGACCATCAGGAACAGCACCAGTAGCCCGGACAGGGTCGGCGTCCACATGGTGAACAGGTGGGCGATCCCGTACCCGAGGAGCACCGCCGCGATGATCACGGCCCCGCCCATGGTCGGGGTGCCGCGCTTGGTGTGGTGCGAGGTGGGTCCGTCGTCGCGGATGAACTGGCCGTAGCCCTTCCTGACCAGGAAGCGGATGAACAGCGGGGTGCCGAACAGCGAGGACACCATGGCGACCGCGGCCGCGATGACCACTGCCTTCACGACCCGACCTCCCGAGGCCCGCCTGCCGCGGCGAGTCCGCTCGCGCCAGCGTCATCCTGCCCCGCCGAGCCGTCCGGGAGCGGGATAACCGCCCGTCCCGGCGTTTCTTTGTGCTGATCGCCCGAATCGGACGTCGGGTCGGCGACCAGGGCAGCCGCCAACCGGTCCAGCCCGATCGCCCGGGAGGCCTTGATCAGCACCACGTCGCCGGGGCGCAGGCGGTCGTTCAGCAGCTCCTCGGCCGCGGCGACATCGGCCACCGCGACCGCGCCGCCCGGGCCCATGGCGGCGGCGCCGCCGCAGAACGCGCGGGCCCCCGGGCCGACCGCGACCAGCCGGTGGATGCCGAGCTCCGCGGCGAGCCGACCGAGCCGGGCGTGCTCGGCCGCCGAGTCCGGCCCGAGTTCGAGCATCTCCCCCAACACCGCCCAGCCGCGTCCCCGCTCGCCGGAGCCGGTCATCGCGGCCAGCGCGGCCAGGGCGGCGGCGACCGAGTCGGGGTTGGCGTTGTAGGCGTCGTCGACGACGGTCACCCCGTCGGCGCGCGGGTGCACGCTCATCCGCCCCGCGCTGCGGGCCGGGGCAGCCGAGAGGCGTTGCGCCACGACCGGCAGGTCCATTCCCAGGCCGAGCGCCACCGCGGCCGCGGCCAGCGCGTTGGCCACGTGGTGACGTCCGTGCAGCTGCAGGCTCACCCGGGCGGTGCCGTCCGCGGTCTGCAGGGTGAAGGAAGGGCGGGCCTCCTCGTCCAGGGCGATGTCGAGAGCCCGCAGGTCGGCGGCACGGTCAGCACCGTCGACACGGTCAGCACCGTCGGCACGCTCGACGCTGGTGCGCAGCACGCGGGCCGTGGTGCGGGCCGCCATCGCGGCCACCGCGGGGTCGTCGGCGTTCAGCACGGCGAGGCCGTCGGCGGGCAGCGCCTCGACCAGTTCGCCCTTGGTCGCCGCGGTGACCTCCCGGCTGCCGAACACCCCGGCGTGGGCGGCGCCGACGTTCAGCACCACGCCGATCTGCGGCGCCACAATGTCGCACAGGTAGGTGATGTTGCCCGGCTCGCGGGCCCCCATCTCACTGACCAGGAACCGGGTCCGCTCGTCGCAGCCGAGAGCGGTCAGCGGCACGCCGATCTCGTTGTTGAAGGAGTTGCGCGGAGCCACGGTCGGGCCGGCCCCGGCCAGCACCTCGGCGAGCAGGTCCTTGGTGCTGGTCTTGCCGCTGGAGCCGGTGACCGCGATCACGGTCAGGCCGGTGAGCCGGTCGCGGACGGCGCGGGCCAGCCGGCCGAGCGCGGCCTGCGGGTCGGCGACCACCACCGTGGGCACGGCGGCGCCGTCCGGCCCGGTGATCTCTCGCCCGGCGAGGACGGCGACCGCACCCGCCCGGACGGCGCGTGCCGCGTAGTCGTGGCCGTCGACCCGCTCCCCCGGCAGGGCGACGAACAGCGCGCCCGGGCCCGCCTCGCGGGAATCGATCACGACGTTTCCCTCGACCACGTCCTCGGGTGAGGCCCCTCCGGCAAGGCGCCCCCCGGTGGCCCGGGCCACCTCGTCCAGGCGCAACCTGATCACGAGGAGCTCCTCTGCTCGGCCAGGGCCGCGCGCAGCACCGCGCGGTCGTCGAAGGGATGCACCGTGCCGGCCACGTCCTGGCCCTGCTCATGGCCCTTACCGGCCACGAGCACCACGCCGGCGCCGTCGCTCGACCAGGCGCGGGCCAGGCCCTCGACGATGGCCGCCCGGCGGCCGGCCACCTCGATCACCAGGGCACCGCTGGCCCGGGCGGCCTCCCGGGCACCGGTGAGCACCGCCGCCCGGATCGCGGCCGGGTCCTCCGAGCGCGGGTTGTCGTCGGTGACCACGACGACGTCCGCCACGGCCGCCGCAGCCGCACCCATCATCGGGCGCTTGTCACGATCCCGGTCGCCCCCGGCGCCGAGCACCACGACGAGTGGTTTCGCGTTCTGCCGCAACGCATTCAGGGCGGCGGACACGGCGTCGGGGCTGTGCGCGTAGTCGACCACGGCCAGTGGCTCGCCGGCTCGGCGGTCCGGGTCGTCGGTGCCGACCCGTTCCATCCGGCCGGGCACCGACCCGGCGCCGGCGAGGGCGATCGCCGCGCCTCGGGCGCCGAAGCCGGCCTCGACCAGCATGGCCAGGGCGAGCACCCCGTTCGCCACGTTGAAGTCACCGGGCAGAGGCAGCGACAGCGACAGCGGCTCGCCGGCCGGCGTGCGCAGCGGTCACCACGGTGACGCCGTCGCGCACGGTGGTGGAGGTGACCTGCCAGTCAGCGGGGATGGTCGCGGCCGAACTGGCTGGGGGCCGGGAGGCGACGGTGACCAGCGGCACGTCGCTGCCCGCCAGTCGCTCGGCGAGCCGGCGGCCCCACGCATCGTCCACGCAGACCACGGCCCGGTGGGCGAAGGGCGGGGTGAACAGCACCGCCTTGGCCTCGAAGTACTCCTCCATCGAGTGGTGGTAGTCGAGGTGGTCCTGGGAGAGATTGGTGAACCCGGCCACGTCGACGGTCAGCCCGTCCACCCGGTGCTGGGCCAGGGCGTGGCTGGAGATCTCCATCGAGCAGACGTCCACCCGGTGCTCGACCATCACCGCGAACAGGGCGTGCAGGTCGGGCGCCTCCGGCGTGGTGCCGGTGGAGGGAACGGCCTCGGCGCCCACCCGCACCTCGATCGTGCCGACCAGTCCGGTGTGCCGGCCGAGCCGGCGCAGCGCGCCGTCCAGCAGGAAGGTGGTGGTGGTCTTGCCGTTGGTGCCGGTCACCCCCAGGGTGAGCAGCCGCTCGGCCGGGCGGCCGTAGAGCCAGGCGGCGAGCGCGCCGAGCCGGGCCCGCGGCTCCTCGACGAGGATCACCGGAAGCCCGGTGCCGGCGGCGCGCTCGGCCCCCGCAGGGTCGGTCAGCACGGCCACGGCGCCCGCGGCGAGGGCGTCCTGGGCGTAGTCGGCGCCGTGCGCGCGCTGGCCGGGCAGCGCGGCGTACAGGTCGCCGGGGTGCACGGTGCGCGAGCTGAGGCTGACCCCGCTCACCATCACCTCGGAGGTGTCACCGGGGGCATGGATCGCCCCCTGGACCTGTTCGGCCACCTCGGGCAGGCGCCGTGCGGGCAGGTGTGACGGGCGTGGTCCGCCGGGAATCGGCACGGGGCGAGGCTACCCGTCACTGCCAGGTGGACGGGATCTCGGGGCTCTTCGTCGTGCTCGGCGGCACCTTGCGGTGGGCGAGGGCGTAGGTCATCAGCTCGCTGAACACCGGGGCGGCCACCTCCCCGCCGTAGTGGCCCTTCACCGGGTCCTGCAGGATCACGGCGATCACCAGGTCCGGGTCCTCGGCCGGGGCCATCCCGATGAAGCTCGCCGTGTAGCCGCTGTATCCGCCCTTGACCGCACGCTGAGCTGTACCGGTCTTACCGGCCACCCGGTAGCCCGGCACGGCCGCCTTCACCGCGGTACCGCCCTCGATCACGACACCCTCCATCATCTGGCGCACCGTCCGGGCGGTCTCGGCGCTGACCACCTGGACCGGCGCCCCGGCCGGGGTGGCGTGGTAGGTGCCGTCGGGGGCGGTGTAGCCGGAGACGACGGACGGCGGCACCCGCACCCCGTCGTTGGCGATGGTGGCGAAGACCTGGGCCGCCTGCAGGGTGTTCAACGACAGCCCCTGCCCGAACAGCACCGTGTAGCGCTGCGACCCGTTCCAGGTGGCGGCCGGGGCCAGGATGCCGGGCGACTCGGGCAGACCGACCCCGGTCTCGGCGCCGAGCCCGAACTGGCGCATGTAGCGCTCCATCGTCGCGGCGGGGACCTTCTCGCCCAGCATGATCGTGCCGATGTTGCTCGACTTGGCCAGAACCCCTGCGGCAGTGAGCTTCTCGACGCCGTGCTCCTCTGCGTCCCGGAAGGTGCGGTCGGCCCTCTTCAGCCGGTTGGGGATGGTCAGCTCGGTGAGCGGCTGCGCGACCTTCTCCTCCAGGGCCGCCGCGATGGTGATCACCTTCGAGGTCGAGCCGGGCTCGAAGACGTCGAGCAGCGCCTTGTTGCCCCGGGCCGACTCGGGCGCCTTGTTCGGGGCGTTCGGGTCGAAGGTCGGGCAGGTGGCCAGGGCCAGCACCTGGCCGGTCGTGGGATCCATCACCGCGATCGAGCCGGACTCGGCCTGCACCGCCGCAACCTTGGTGCACAGCAACTGCTGCGCCTTCCACTGCAGGTCACGATCGATGGTCAGCCGCACGCTGCCGCCGTCGCGCGGCTCGACCTGGCTGATCGCCCCGGTGGGGATGCGGGTGCCGTCGGCGCCCTGCTCGTAGGTGATCGAGCCGGCCACGCCGGACAGGATGGAGCCGAACTTCCCCTCGACGCCGCCGTAGGCCGTGCCGTCGGCCGCGACGAAACCGAGCACGTTCGCCGCGAGGTCTCCGTTGCGGTAGATCCTGCGGCTCGCCTGCGGGGCGTCCAGCGCCGGGATACCGAGGCGCATCACCGCGCGGGCCACCTCGGGCTCGACGTTGCGCGCCAGGTAGGACCCCCGGGAGGACCCGGTGAGCTTCTCGGTGACGGCGGGGACCGTCATCTGCAGCAACGGCGCCAGAGCGGCGGCGGCCCCCGGCAGGCCGCCCTTCTTGTACGTGGGCACGAGCGTCTGGTCGATCCGCAGGTCGCGCCGGTCGACGGTCTCGGCCAGCACCGCGCCTCCGGCGTCGGTGATGGCACCGCGCCGCGCGGGCAGGTCCACCCGCACCTGGCGCTTGTCCAGCGCGGCGCTGGCCAGGGCCGAGGCGTCCAGCCCCTGCAGCTGCACCAGCCGGCCGGCGAACATGCTGAGCACGAACAGCATGAGCACCAGGCCGACGGTCATCCGGCGGTGCGGATCCGCCGGAGGCCGCGGGGGACGCGGTGGGCGGCGGGCCCTCGGCGGGCGGGGCGGGCTGGGCGGACGACGGTTCGGCGCCCGCTGCGCCGTCCGGCCCTGGGCGGCTCGGGGTCGGTCACTGGTACGTGGAGCGCGGCGTTCGGGCTCGGCCGGTGCGAGCAGCCGGGCGTCGACGGACCGCTGCTGGGCGGCCCGCGACGAGGCGCTGCGCGGCTGCGGCGTCCGCTTCTGCGGGGTCGCCGGGCGCTTCTGCGGGGTGGCCGCCCGCTTCTGCGGGGTGGCTGCGCGCTTCTGCGGGGTGGCCGCCCGCTTCTGCGGGGTGGCTGCGCGCTTCTGCGGGGTGGCCGGGCGTGGCTGCGGGCTGCGCGGCTGGGCAGCGCGCTTCGGCGACGTGCGCTGCGCCGGGGCCCCCGGTGCACGCCGGGGCGCACGCGGTGTCGCCTCGCGGTCCATCCGCTCCCCCTTCAGCGCGCGGGCGACGGCTTCGCCGCGGGCGGCTTGGTCGCCGTGGTCGGGTCGTGGTCTTGGCGGTCGTGGTGGTGGCGGCCTTCTTGGTCGTCTTCGGGGCCGGTGAGACAGCAACGGACGCAACGGGTTTGGCCCCCGCCGACGGCGTGACCGACGGCTTGACCGAGGGGTTCACCGAGGGCTTGGCGACCGGCGGAGCGGCCGGCACCACGGCAGCGGCCGCAGCCTTGGGCGTGCCCAGCACCGCACCGTCACTGCCGCGGATCATCGCGACGTTCGGCGCCGGCACCATGCCCAGCGCCCGCGCCCGCGCGGCCAGGGCCTGTGGCGCCTGCTCCGCCGCGATCTGCTCCTCCAGCGCCTGACGCTGCTCGGCCAGCTGGGTGGTGGTCCGGCGCAGCTCACCCATCTCGTACGCACCCCTGCCCAGGCTCACGGTCAGCAGGAGCAGGCCGACCAGGCCCACCCCCAGCAGCGCGATGCAGGCCGCGACCAGCGAGGCCCGCGAGCGCAGGTGCTCCGGGGCGGAGACGATCCTCAACCCCGGTCGGGGCGCCGGCGCCGGCCGGCTGATCCCGGCACGCGCCGTGGTGCGCGCCGTCCGGACTGCTCCTGCGGTGCTCATGCGGCATTCCCCTTCGGGGCCACCCGGTGGGCGTGGCGGATGCGTTCGGCGGCCCGCAGGCGCACCGAGGCTGCCCTCGGGTTCCGGGCCACCTCGGCGTCGTCCGCGGTCTCGGCGCCACGGGTGAGCAGGCGCAGGGTCGGTGCGTGCTCGGGCAGTTCGACCGGAAGCCCCGGCGGGGTGGTGCTTCGTGCGCCCTGGGCGAGAACCTGCTTGACGATCCGGTCCTCCAGCGAGTGGTACGCCATGACCACGATCCGCCCGCCCACGGCGAGGGCGGTCGACGGCGGCGGGCACGGTGCGCTCCAGCACCTCGAGCTCGCCGTTCACCTCGATCCGCAGGGCCTGGAAGGTGCGCTTGGCGGGGTTGCCGCCGGTCCGCCGGGTGGCCGCGGGGATGCAGGCCCGCACCAGGTCGACCAGGCGGGCACTGGTGGTGAACGGCTGCGTCGCCCGCTCGCGGACGACGGCCTCGGCGATCCGGCGGGCGAACCGCTCCTCGCCGTACTCACGCAGGATGCGGGCGAGGTCGGCGACCGGGTACGTGTTCAGCACCTCGGCGGCGGTCAGCGGGGCGCCGGGGTCCATCCGCATGTCGAGCGGGGCGTCGACGGCGTAGGCGAAGCCGCGCTCGGCACGTCGTCCAGCTGCAGCGACGAGACACCGAGGTCGAGCAGCACGCCCTGGACCTCGGCGAACCCGAGCCGGGTCAGCACCTCGGGAAGCTCGTCGTAGACCGCGTGCACCAGGTGCACCCGGTCGGCGATGTGCGGCCAACCGGTCGGCGGCCAGGGCCGAGCGCCTGAGGATCGCGGTCGATGCCGACCAGGACGGCGTGCGGACACCGTTCGAGCAGGGCCTCACTGTGACCGCCCATGCCCAGGGTGGCGTCGACGACCACGCTGCCCGGGCGTTCGAGGGCCGGGGCGAGCAGGGCGACGCAACGCTCCAGCAGGACCGGCACATGCCGGTCCTGCGCGGGCGCACCGTTCGCCGTCATCTCGACCCTCTCGACCCTTCGACCTGCCTGACGCGACATGGAGCGGCGGTCAGGTCTCCATCCGCACCGACCGGGCGGCCTGACACCGGGGAAGGTGCATCAGGACACCCCGGGCGGCTGGAGACCTCACCGCCGCTGACGTGACTGGAACGCTTGTATTGCTCGGAACTGCCTCGGAAATGCCTCAGAAGATGCCGGGGATGACCTCCTCTGCCTGCTCCGGCGAACGCGCTCTCCTGCTCGCTCAGGTAGGAGTCCCACTTGCCGGCGTCCCAGATCTCGACCCGCTGGCCGGCGCCGATCACGGCGCACTCGCGGTCGAGGCCCGCGTAGGTGCGCAACGTGGCCGGCAGGGTGATCCGCCCCTGGCGGTCGAGCACCTCGTCGCTGGCGCCGGACAGGAACACGCGCAGGTAGTCGCGCGCCTGCTTGCTGGTGACGGGCGCCTCGCGCAGCTGCCCCGCGATGCGCTGGAACTCGGCGACGGGGAAGACGTAGAGGCAGTGCTCCTGCCCCCGGGTCACCACCACGCCGTCCTCCAGCTGCTCGCGGAACTTCGCCGGCAGGATCAGCCGGCCCTTGTCGTCCAGGCGGGGGGTATGGGTGCCCAGGAACACGCCCCCACCTCCGACCCCTGCCCGTCCAGATGCCCCCACTCTACTCCACTTCCCTCCACCGTCAACGATGAGTTCCGCACACACCGCTGGGCCGAAGACCTGATTCCGCAGGTCAGCGGCACGATGCCGAGGTGGGGGAGATCGGGCGCCCTGGGTCGACGGACGGCACGAGGAGTCGGTGTCGAGGGTGCTGATTCCTGGGCATACCGGGCGCAAATGGGCGACCGAGTGCGTCCAGGATCGCGCGGTGGGGCGAAGTGGGGGCCTCGAGAAGACCCTCGCGAACATCCGGCGGCGCTGATCGGACTCCCGGCGGGACCTGTTCGAGCGGCGCCACCCGCGTTTACCTGATGTGATCGCCTTCGAAGGACTGTGTGGTGGCCCCCTCCCTGCCGCACAAAGTCACGCTGCGCCCGCAGGACGGGCGTCCTGTGACGTTGTGCCCATCGGGGGCGGAGCCTGAGAGACTGGCGGTTCGCAGGTGTCGCGGAGGGGTCCGCGGCCGAAGGAGGACATGGTGACCACGACCAGCCCGCCGATGTCGATGGACGGCTTGCTGCATGCCACCGGCATGATCCGCCAGGCCGTCGAGCGGGTGATCGACGGCAAGCCGGACGTCGTCCGCCTGGCCGTCACGGTGTTGCTCGCCGAGGGCCACCTCCTGCTCGAGGACGTGCCCGGGGTGGGCAAGACCATGCTCGCCAAGTCGCTGGCCCGCTCGATCGACTGCACGGTGCGCCGGATCCAGTTCACCCCCGACCTGCTCCCCAGCGACATCACCGGGGTCAGCGTGTTACAACCAGGAGCGCGGGGACTTCGAGTTCAAGCCCGGCGCGGTGTTCGCCAACGTGGTCGTCGGCGACGAGATCAACCGGGCCAGCCCGAAGACCCAGTCGGCACTGCTGGAGTGCATGGAGGAGCGCCAGGTCACGGTCGACGGCACCACGTACCGGCTGCAGCCGCCGTTCATCGTGATCGCCACCCAGAACCCGATCGAGATGGAGGGCACCTACCCGCTGCCCGAGGCCCAGCGGGACCGTTTCATGGCTCGGATCTCGATGGGCTACCCCTCCGGCGCCGCCGAGCTGGAGATGCTCGACCGGCACGGCGAGCACGATCCGCTGTCCACGCTGGCGCCGGTGTGCGACGCGGAGACCATCCGCCAGCTGATCGCGGCCACCCGCAGCGTCTACGCCGCCGACCCGGTGAAGGAGTACGTGGTGTCCCTGGTCCGGGCCACCCGCACGTCCTCCGACCTGCGCCTGGGCGCCTCCCCGCGTTCCGCCCTGCACCTGCTGCGCGCCGCCAAGGCCCACGCGCTGCTCGAGGGCCGCAACCACGTGCTCCCCGACGACGTGCAGACCCTGGTGCATCCCGTGCTGGCCCACCGGCTGCTGCCCAGCGCCGACGCGGCGATCAACCAGCGCACGCCCGAGGAGGCATTGAGCCTGCTGCTGAGCCAGGTCCCCGTACCCCGGTCGAGGGCCGGCGCCTGATGCCGGCGCTGCGGCTGCCGTCGAGGGGCAGCGATCGGCCGCCCGGGTGGCTGCGCGCCTCGGTGAGCGGCCTGACCACCCGGGGCCGCTCGTTCCTCGCCGCTGGAGTCGCCGCCGGAGTCTGTGCGTTCGCCCTCGGCCAGCGCGACCTGCTGCGGGTCGGCGTGCTGCTGATCGCCCTGCCACTGGGTGCGGCGCTGATGGTGGGGCGGGCCCAGTTCCGGCTCTCGCTGGTGCGCACGATCACCCCGCCGCGGGTCGTGGCCGGCACGGTGGCCCGGGTGCGGCTCGAGCTGGAGAACCTCACCCGGCTGGTCACCCAGGTGCTGCTGGCCGAGGACCGGGTGCCGTACACGCTGGGCCCCTCACCGCGGTTCGTGCTGGCCAGGCTCCCGGGCGGACGGCGCGCCGCGGTCACCTACGCCCTGCGGCCGCAGCTGCGTGGGCGCTACGACGTCGGACCGTTGCGGCTGCAGCTGTCGGACCCGTTCGGGCTGTGCGAGGTCACCCGGGCCTTCACCGCCACCGACCCGCTGATCGTGGTGCCGCAGACCTGGCCGCTGACCGGTGCCCCGACCGGCGGGCAGTGGGGCGGCAGCGGTGAGGCGGTGCACGGCACCGCGGCGGCCAGCGGCGAACACGACATCGCCACGCGCGAGTATCGCTACGGCGACGACCTGCGCCGGGTGCACTGGCGCTCCACCGCCCGGCGCGGTGAGCTGATGGTGCGCCGCGACGAACAGCCGCGTCAGATGCGGGCCACCGTGATCCTGGACTCCCGACGCGAGGCCCACCGCGGCGAGGGGCCGGCGTCCAGCTACGAGTGGGCGGTCTCGGCCGCGGCCTCGGCGGCCGTGCACCTGTCCGGGCTGCGCTACGCCGTCCGGCTGCTGGTCGACGACACCCCCGCCGCCTGGACCTCGCCGTCGGGCACCTCGGGCATCGGCGCCCTGCTGGACCGGCTCGCCATGGCGCGACTCGAGGACGGGACCGGCCTGTCCGCGGCCACGGCCGCGCTGCAGCGGTCGCAGGGGGACGGGCTCGTGGTGGCGGTGCTCGGCGATGTCGACGACGACGTGGCCAAGGCACTCGCCGGCGGACGCCGTCCGGGCACCAGCGCGGTCGCGCTGCTGCTGCGGATCCCGCAGTGGACCCTGTTGCCCCCAGCCGTGGCGGAGGAGATGGAGGCCCAGCGACAGCGGTCGGCCGCCATCCTGCGCACCGCCGGCTGGACGGTCACCGATGTCGGCCCGCAGGACGCCGTGCCGGCGGCGTGGCAGCGCGCCGTCGCCTCCACCGATGCCCCGCCTGCCACCGCGGCCACCGCGGCCTCCTGGGCCGGAGCGGGTCGATGATCAACTCTGTGCAGGTGCGGCTGTCCCTCGCGGCTGTGATCGCCACCCTGCTCTCAGCACTCAGCCTGCGGCCCCTGTTCGCCGACCTCGGGTGGGTGGTGCCGGTGCTCACGGTCACCGCCGTCACCGCCCTCGCCGGAGTCGGCCTGCGCCAGATCACCACGATCTGGCCCTTGACCGCCCTGGTGCAGCTGGCGCTGATCACCGTGACCGTCAGCACTCTGTTCGCCCGCGAGGAGTCGTTCCTGGGGCTGATCCCCACCCCCGATGCGCTGAGCCGCCTGGGCGAGCTGTTGACCGAGGGCACGACCACCATCAGGGAGTCAGGCGCCCCGGTGCCGGTCGGGCCCGGGATCGTGCTCCTGGCCACGGTCGGCATCGCCGTGATCGCGTTCTCCGTCGATCTCATCGCCGCATCGCTGGAGCGCCCCGCCGTGGCCGGGCTGCCCCTGCTCGCGGTGTACTGCGTGCCGGCCGCGGTGCTGCCGCAGGGTGTGCGCTGGCCCTACTTCGTTCTTGGTGCCGCCGGCTTCCTCGGCCTGGTGGCGGTGGACTCGGTGGACCGGATCCGGGCCTGGGGGCGCATCTTGGGCAGCGGTCCAGAAGGAAGCCGGGCCTCACTGGGCGGGCCGCTCAGCGGAGGGCGCCGCGTGGCCACGGTGTCCCTTGCGGTGGCGGTCCTGCTGCCGCTGGTCACCCCGGGGGTCGGCGAGCAACTGCTGACCAACGGCAACGGCGACGGCGAGGGTCGCGGCCGCGGTCAGATCAGCGTGGTCAACCCGATCCTCACCCTGCGCCGCAACCTGTCCTCACGCAGCGATGTCCCGGTGATCACCTACACCACCTCGATGCAGACCCCGGACCCGCTGCGGATCGCCACCGACGACACCTTCGACGGGGAACGCTGGGCGCCATCCACCGGCCCGATCAGCCGCAAGCAGAAGGTGCAGGAAGGGCTGCCGCAGGCGCCCGGGCTGAGCAGCGCGGTGGCCGTGCGAAGTCATCAGACGAAGATCAAGATCTTCGAGTTGCAGGAGACCTACCTTCCGCTGCCCTACCCGACGACGCAGGTGGTGATCGAGGGCAACTGGCTGTACGAGAGCACGTCGCTGAACGTGGTCGGCGACGGGCAGACCACCGAGCGCACCGAGTACACCGCGCTGCATAACGAGGTTCTGGCCACGCCCGAGCAGCTGGCCGCCGCCGCCCCGCCGCCCGAGAACGTGGTCTCCACCTACACCCGGCTGCCGGCGCAGCTCGACCCCCGGATCCGCCAGATCGCGACCCAGGTGGCCGGCAAGGACTCCGACTACGACCAGGCGCTGAGGCTGCAGGACTACTTCCGCTCCTCCGGTGAGTTCACCTACGACGAGAAGGCCTCCGGTGCAGCCCCGGACGACAGCGGCAAGGACGCCGTGCTGGCGTTCCTGCTCGACAAGCGGGGCTACTGCGTGCAGTTCGCCTCCACGATGGCCGTGATGGCCCGCACGTTGGGCATCCCCTCGCGGGTCGCGGTGGGATTCCTGCCCGGGGTCAAGGGAGCCACCGGCGAGTACACGATCAGCCTGCAGGACGCCCACGCCTGGCCCGAGCTGTACTTCGAGGGCACCGGATGGGTGCGGTTCGAGCCGACGCCGGCCACCCGGGTGCCCTCCGTGCCCGGGTACGCCCGGACCGCCGCGGAGGAGGAGTCGGCTCCGGCACCGGCCAGCCCGGGCGCCTCGGCCAGCGCCTCCGCCTCGTCGAGCGGAACGGGAGCCCAGCCCACCCGCCGCGCCGCCCCGGAGGAGGCCGCCACGGCCGAGGCGGCCTCGACCCCGTTCTGGCAGTCCATCCCCTGGCGACGGCTCGCGGGGCTGGCCGGTCTGCTGCTGTTCGCCGCCGCACCTGCCATCGCTGCCTGGTTGAGCCGACGACGGCGCTGGTCCGGCGCGCACAGTGCGGAGGCGGTGGCCGCGGCCGGCTGGGACGACCTGCGGGACCGGCTCGGCGACCTCGGCGTCGTCTGGGCCCGCTCCTGGACGCCTCGTGCGGTGCTGAGCCGACTGTCCGCCGAACACGACCTGGACGGCGAGCAGCGGGAGGCATTGACCCGGCTGACCACGGGAGTGGAGAGCGCCTGGTACGCCCCACCCGAGGACGACGACTCACGCGACCTCGAGCAGATGCGCACGCAGACCCGGGCGGACAGCGATCTCGTGGTGGGCGCCGTGGCGACGAGGCTGGATGCTCGCGCACGTCGGCGGGCGCGCCTGTTCCCGCGCTCGGGCGTCGCCGTGCTGACCGGGCAACGGCGGCGGGCCACCTCCGGCCTGTCCCTCAGGTCACGCACCGCCCAGCAGGAGGAGGCGGATCAGTCCACCCCCCAGCTGACCGTCCCCACCAAGACCCGCTAGCCCCCTGCCCCCTGGAAGATCAGCGCGCTACCGCGTCGGCTGTTCTGGAGGACGTGTACCGGGAGGAGGAGGGTCAGTTCTGGCCGCGACGGCGTTCCCAGCGGTCTTCCATGCGCTGCATGAACGACCCCTTGGCGGGCTTGGCCTGGCGGCTGCCGGCTGCTGCAGGGCGCACGGTGCCGCCGGAGGTCACCACGCCGGTGGGGCCCGGGCGGCGGCGCCCGGAGAAGGCATAGGCCGTGCCGGCCAGCATGCCGAGGAAGCCGAGGACACCGATCAGGACGTTCCCGTTGGCCACGCCCAGCACCAGAACCACCAGGCCGGCCACGATCGCGGCGATCCCGAGCGCCATCCGGGGCAGTGACCCGGAACGCCGAGCAGCACCCCGCATGGCCGAGGCGAACTTCGGGTCTTCGGCGTACAGGGCGCGCTCCATCTGCTCGAGCAGACGCTGCTCGTTGTCAGAGAGCGGCACGACGACCTCCCAGGGGCACTACACGCGGCGAACACCAGGATAAGTCGGCGCGGGCCCGCGCGAAACCCGGACTCGCGCTCTGTCGGTCGAACTGGTGCTCGACTTGACCGTGATCTGGACTCACAGCGCACCGTCGGGGTATTTCGTCCCGCTATCGACGGATCGACCAGAGTCGCGGGACGGACGGCGCCGGCGCCGAATCGGGCGTCGGCCCGATCGACCGCCTGCTCGGCCTCGCGCCATCCGCGCTCGCGCTCGTCGAAGGCGAGCTGGTGATGCCCCTCAGCAGCCTCGGCCAGGCCCTCCACCCGGACCCCGACCAGACGCAGCCGCGCCCGGTCCAGTCCCAGCGCCTCGTACAGGGAGCTCACGGTTGCGTAGATCACCCTGGCCACGTCGGTGCGCTCGGGCAGGGTGCGCGAGCGGGTGATGGTGGCGAAGTCGGCGAAGCGCACCTTGAGCACCACCGTGCGTCCGATCATGTCCGCCGCACGCAGCCGGGCAGCCACCCGCTCGGAGAGCCGGAGCAGTTCGCGCAGCACCACCTGCGGGTCATCGACGTCGCGACCGAAGGTCTCTTCGGCGCCGACGCTCTTCTCCACCTGCTCGGGCACCACGCTGCGCGGATCGCGGCCCCAGGCCAGTTCGTGCAGGTGGGCGCCCGAGGCGCCCAGGGCCCGTTCCAGGGTGGCGACCGGGGTGTGCGCGATGTCGGCCACGGTGTGCAGGCCGAGCCGGGTCAGGGCCTCCTCGGTGCGCTCCCCGACCCCCCACAGCGCGCCGACCGGCAACCGGTGCAGGAAGGCCACCGTCTGCGCGGTCGGCACCACCAGCATGCCGTCGGGCTTGGCCCTTCCGGAGGCCAGCTTGGCGACGAACTTCGTCGAGGCGACGCCGACCGAGCACGGGATCCGCTGCTCGTCGGCCACCCGGTCCCGGATCAACTGGCCGATCCTGGCCGGAGGACCCAACCGGCGCAGCGCCCCGGAGACATCCAGGAAGGCCTCGTCCAGGCTGAGTGGCTCGACGATGGGCGTGATGGTCCGGAAGATCTCCATCACGCCATGTGATACCTGGCTGTACCGGGCATGGTCGGGTTCGATCACGATGCCCTGCGGGCAGAGCCGCCGGGCCCGGCTCATCGGCATGGCCGAGTGGATCCCCAGCCGGCGGGCCTCGTAGGTGGCCGACAGCACCACACTGCGGCCGCCCCCACCGACGATCACGGGCCGGCCACGCAACTGCGGCCGGTCGATCAGCTCCACCGAGGCGTAGAAGGCGTCCATGTCGACGTGCAGCACCGTGCAGCCGGTGTCGTCATCACCCAGGCCGTCGTCCTGACTGCGGGTGTGGTCGAGCTGGCGCCGGCTCACGGCCGCCCCCGGTCAGGACGCCGCGTGCCCGGCCGGGCCGACCTGGGCCACCACGTGCAACTGGGCCGCGATCGCGGAGAGCTCGGGCAGACCGGCGTGGTTACCGGCCGCACGCTCCAGGTCGAGCAGGGCCTGCGCGGCGTCCGGGTCGCCGTCCACCAGCGCGCCGGGAAGCAGGTCGGCGAACAGGCGGACCCCGTGCACCCCGCGGATCTGCAGCTCGCCCGCGCCCTCGAGCAGGGCGAGGACGCCGGCCCGGTCGAAACGCCGCGGCACCGGATCGTTGTCCGCACTCCGTCCCTGCGGGTCGTCGAGCAGCCGGTGGGCATCCTGGAACCGACCGGCCAGGGCCTTGGCCAGCACGGCGCCGAGCCGCTGCAGCACCAGCAGGCTGAGCAGGCCGTCCTCACGCAGTGTGGCCACGGCATCGGCCACGGCCGCGGCCGGGTCGTCGGTGTACTCCAGCACACCGTGACAGAGCACCAGGTCGGCGCTGCCGGGGCCGACCAGGTCGACCAGCGCCCCGGCGTCACCCTGCAGGGGCCGGACGCGTTCGGCCACCCCGGCGTCGGCGGCGCGGCGCTGCAGCGCAGCCAGGGCGTCCGGGCTGGGGTCGACCACGGTGATCCGGTGGCCGAGACCGGCCAGAGGTACCGCGAACCCACCGGTGCCTCCCCCCACGTCGACCACATCGAGGGGGCGGTCGAGGGCGGCGGCCCGCTCCACCACCAGGACGTCGAGCAGGTCCCAGACCACGGCGGTGCGGACGGCGGAACGCGGGTCGGTGCGCAGGCTCCAGCGACGGGAGCGGAGGGGATCATCGGGCACGAGGCCAACCCTAGAGTGCTCGCCGGTCGGCTCACTGCTGCACGCACCGCTCGCTCACCGCCCGCTGCTTCCAGGGCTGGAATGCCACAGCTTGCGGGTCGGTGTCGTCGGGGCCTCGGGGACGTCCTCCCCGGCCGCCATCCGCCGGGTGTCACGGGTGTCCCCGCCCGGTGGCAGCAGGTCGGCGTAGGGCGACTGGACGTACCCGCTGGCATGCACCAGGACCCGGCGCAGGTGCATCGCTCCCCCACCCATCCCGCCGGCCCGCTCCCGGTCCCCCACGGGCAGGCCGGTCGCGGCAGCCGCGGCCGCTGCCACCTCGGCCTCCTGCTCGGGAGTACGCACGAAGCCTCCGCCGAACGCCGCGACCGGTGGCCGGGCCGGCACGGCGGAGGCAGACCGGTGCACGCTCACGCCCTCGGCGCCGGCCATCACCTGCTCCACCGCGGCCAGGCCGCCCTCGGTCCAGGCGTCCCAGAGCAGGGGCAGCTCCCAGGCGCCGGTCGCCCGCAGGGACACCCCGCGCGGACCGGTCCGGCGCAGCACTCCCCGCACCACCAGCAACCAGGAGTGGAAGACCGTGGCGGCATAGGGTCCCTGGGCGTCCTCGAAGAAGGTGGCATCGACCGGCCCGGTGGCGTCGTCCAGGGTGAGGAAGACCACCCGTCGACCCGACCGCACCGGCGGGGTCTGGGTGGCCACCTTGACCCCGGCGACCAGCAGTTCGCGCCGGCTGCGCCGGCCCAGCAGTTCGCGGGAGCGGGTGACGGAGAGCTCCTCCAACAACGGGAGGTAGAAGTCCAGCACGTGCCGGCTCACGTCCAGACCGAGGATCTCCAGCTCGGCCCGGGTCCGTTCGGCCCCGGTCATCTCCGGCAGACCGGTGGGCATCGTCTCGTTCGGGGCGTCGTCCAGATCAAGGCTGAGCTGGACGCAGTGGTCGGCGACGGCGGCGACCGACTGCGGCGCGCGGGACTGCCCCGCCGCGGCGTCCCGCACCGGGTCGGGCCGCCGGTCGAGCGGACGCCGCCCGGCCTTCGCCCGGGACCTGACGGGGCGAGCCGTGGTGGCCCGGGTCCAGCGCTCCAGCTCGGCCAGCTGCAGCAGCAGGTCACGCCGGGTCACCCGGTCACGCCGGCGCACCGGCAGTGCGGTCTCCAGGCCGTAGATGGAGTCGAAGGCCCCGGCCAGCACCAACCGCTCCGCCACTGGCCGGCTGACCCCGGCGCGATGCCAGAAGTCGGCCAGGGTCCGGAACGGCCGGGCGGCCACGATCCGGGCCACCTCGGCCTCGGCGATCCCCTTGACCTCGGCCAGGGACAGCCGGATCCCGTACCCCCGACCGTCCGGCAGGTCCGGCCCGGGGTGCGGCAGCTCGCCGACGTCCGCCACCCGCTCCACCCGGTAGGTGGCCTCGGAGGCGTTGACGTCCAGCCCGAGAACCGTGATCCCCAGGTTGCGGGCGTCGTCCAGGATCAGGCGTTTGGGGTACATCCCGGGGTCGTGGGTGAGCACGGCGGCCAGGAAGGCCGCCGGATGGTGGGCCTTCAACCAGGCCGACTGGTAGGTGGGCAGGGCGAACGCGGCGGCATGGGCCCGACAGAACCCGAACGAGGCGAAGGCCTCCAGCACCTGCCAGATCCGCTCCACCGAGGCATCGTCGTAGCCACGGGAGCGGGCGCGCGGCCCGAACCAGGCCTTGACCTCGGCCTGGCCGTCGCGCGAGCCCATCGCCCGGCGGACCTCGTCGGCCTCGGCCAGAGAGGCACCGGTGGTGACGGCGACGATCTGCAGCACCTGCTCGTGGAAGACCACCACACCGCTGGTGTCGCGCAGCGCGTCCTCCAGGGTGGGGTGCAGGTACTCGACCTCCTCCCACCCCTGCCGGGCACGCAGGAAGGGGTTGATCATGTCGGACTTCACCGGCCCCGGCCGGAACAGGGAGATGTCGATCACCAGGTCGGTGAACGTCTCCGGGCCGAACCGGCCGATCAGCTCACGTTGCCCGGGCGACTCGATCTGGAAGCAGCCCAGGGTGTGCGCGGTGCGGATCATCCGGAAGGTGGTCTCGTCGTCCAGCGGGACGGCGTCCAGCTCCACCTGCTGCCCGTCCACCCGCTCGATCTCGGTGATGGTGTAGGCCATCGCCGACTGCATCCGGATGCCCAGCACGTCGAGCTTGAGCAGGCCGAGGTCCTCGACGTCGTCCTTGTCGAACTGGCTCATCGGCAGCCCTTCCCAGCTGGCCTCGACCGGGGTGCGGTCCAGCAGGCCGGCGTCGGAGAGCAGCACCCCGCACGGGTGCAGGGCGACGTGCCGGGGCAGCCCGTCGAGCCGTTCGACCAGGTCGTAGAGCAGATCGAGCCGGGGAGTGTCGAGCCCTCGCGCCCGCAGCTCGGGCAGCTCGACCAGGGCGTCCCGCACGTCCCGGGCGCGAATGTGCGGGAACGCCGAGGCGATGGCGGAGATCTCCTCCGGCGGCATGCTCAGGGCGGCCCCGACGTCCCGGATCGCGTGCCGCACCCGGTAGGTGTCCATCATCGACACGCAGGTCACCCGCTCGGCCCCGAAGCGGTCCAGGATCTCGGCGTACACCTCGCTCCGGCGGGCGGACTCGACGTCGATGTCGATGTCGGGCAACTGCGCGCGCAACGGCGACAGGAACCGTTCCATCAGCAGGTGATGGCGGATCGGGTCGACCCCGGAGATGCCCACCAGGTGGTTGACCAGACTGCCGGCACCTGATCCGCGCGCCGCGACCCGTACCCCGATCCCCCGGATGTCGTCGCAGACCAGGCCCACCGTGAGGAAGTACGCGGCGTAGCCGAGGGTGGCGATCGTGGCCAGTTCGGCCTCGAGCCGATCGCCCACCTGCCGCAGCAGGGCCTGACCGGCCCCGGGGTAGCAGCGGGAGATCCCCGCCTCGCACTTCTTGTGCAGGGCGGCCAGGGGGTCCTCGGCGGGACCCAGCCCGAGCAGATGCTGCTCGGGGAAGTGCACCGACCCGATGCCCAGGTCGGCCTGCGGGTCCAGCCGGCACCTCCGGGCCAGGGCCTCGGTGTCGGCGAGCAGCCGGGCGCCGCCGTCTCCCTCGCCTGCGGCCTCGGACACCCGGGCGGCGATCGCGACCATCTGTCCGGGCGGGGCCAGGTGGCCCTGGGCGCTGGTCCGGTCGAGGTGGCGGACGTCGAGCGGCACCAGCCGCCGGGCGGCGTCCAGCACGTCGACGGTCACCGCGCCGTCGGGGGTGGCGTGCCGGACGGCGTTGGTCAGCACCGCCGGCACGCCCGCCGCACGGGCCAGGGCCAGCATCCGGACGGCGTGGCCGAGGCTGGCCGTGGTGCCCGGCGGCCCGTCGTGGCAGACCACCTCGACGGCCAGGGCACCCACGGGCAGGGCGGCCCTCCAGCGCTCCAGGACTGTGCGCGCCAGGTCGGGCCGGCGAGCCAGCACTGCCCGGCCCACCTCGGAGGACGGCCCGAGCAGGATGGCGAGCGCCGGAACCTGGTGATCGTCGAGGACGGCGTGACCGGCAACCAGATCGAGCGTGGCGACCGGGGTCCCGCGCTCTCCGCGCAGATGTGTGGCAGACACGAGCCGACACAACCGGCCCCAGCCCTCGCCGGGCAGTCGCCCGTGCACGAGGTCCTCCCCCAGCGCCAGCATGGTCACCCGTGGCCGGCGCGGGTCCACCCGGGCACCGCCCCGTGCAGGGCTGCGCCGGGTGGGACGGGCCTGCGCGGCCGGCGCCGAGGGGTCGGCCCAGCTCGGCAGACCGTGCACCAACCCACTCGGCTCGACCGCCAGGTCCACCCCGATCAGCGGGGCCAGGCCGTACCGGCGGCATTCCTGGGCGAACTTCACCGCGCCGTACAGACCGTCCCGATCGGTCAGGGCGAGGGCCTGCATCCCCTGGTCGGCGGCCAGGGCGACCAGGGCTGCAGGAGGAGACGCCCCGTAGCGCAGGGAGTACCCGGATGCCACGTGCAGATGGGTGAAGGAGGCCATGACGAGACCTGACGCGACCGATGCGAACGCGTCGCTCAGGTGCAGGACGGGAGGGCCTCGGGCAGCACCGGGTGCTGCGGCAGACCGAGGACCGCCTCGACGGCGTGCTGGAACGACTCGGCGTCTCGCAGCAGGTCGTCGGCCTCCCGGACCGTGACGGCATGCGCCCGGCCGGACTCGATGGCCGCCCGCCGGCCCGCCGTCGCGGCGAAGAACGAGGCCCACTCGGTCAGCTCGGGAGCCACCCGTGGCAGCAGGTCCCACACGCTGCGCGGGCCACTGCGGCTGCCTCGCCCACGGACCGCGAGCACCGCGGCAGCCGCCCGGAGAGCAGCGAGGTGAGCAGCGACATAACGCTCTCCCGCGCTATGTGCAGCACACGCCTGCAGCAGACCCGCCGACGAGCGATCGATGAGCGTCAGCGCGGCGTGGGAGACCGGTGCCGAGACATCGGTGTAGGTGTGACTGCCGGGCCTGCTCAAGGTGGTCGCCGTCATGTCGGGTCCTTTCGTGGTGAGATCGATCTCGTCGTCCGGGTCGGTGCGGTCGTTCGTGTGGTTCGGGTCCTTCGGCGCATCGGGGACCGGCATGACCGGTCAGTCCGCGACGCGCAACAGACGCCATCCCCCGATGTCGGGGCGGGCGCAGGTGTCGTGGCAGAGGTCGTAGACACCGCCCGGCCCCTCTGCCCCGGCCCGGCCGGCCTCGACCCGCCAGACCTCGTACTCCTCACCGAGCTCGGTGTTCCACAGCCGTTGCTCGGGAACCCCACCCGTGTGCAGGGGCTGCCCCACAGCACCGGCCCACCAGGCCCGGCGTTCCTGCCAGTGCCCGAGCACCTCCCGGACCACGTAGCGGTTGCCCCGCCATCGGAAGGCCGTCGGCCGCACATCCTCCACACCGACATGGACCACCTCGGCGAACCGTCGGACCATCGCTTGCCTCCCCTTGTTCACGGACCCGTTGGCGACGAGCCGGATGACGTACGGTGGCGCCCCGAGGGGAAGCAGGGCGTACTGCCGATCACCCCGAGCCCGGGCGGAGCGTTCCCCACGCTCCGCCGGACCCGTCAGGTGACCGGGCTCGTGCCGGGGCGGGGTCGAGTCGCCCCGGCACGAGCCCGATTCGACACGTGACTCGAACACGTGTTCGAACAGTTCGACTGTACACCGTGCCCGCCTGGTGTCAACGGGACCGAACGGCCGAGTTCCACGTGCCCCGGGACGCCCTCACACGCAGGGACACTGCCCTCTTCGAGGGTCATAGATGTCACTTCGCCAGGCGTATAGTTACGTTTGCTGCAGACAAACGTAAGCATGGGAGTCCGCTCATGACGGTTGGCGCCGACCCGCCAGGCTGGCCCGCGCTCGGTCGCGAGCTGCGCCCCTGGGAGTCCCCCTGGCGGGACGACCCGGAGGCGGACCCCATCGAGGTCTGCGTGGTGCCCCCGATCGCCGCCCGGCCGCTGCCCACCGGTACCTCCTCCCCCGTGCTCACCGCGGCGGCCGAGGCGGTGCGGGTGCTGGACGAGACGGCCACCGTCGACCTCACCGCCCTGGCCGGGGCGCTGCTGCGCTCGGAGTCCGTGGCGTCGTCCAAGATCGAGCACCTGGACGCCAGCCAGCGCGACCTCGGGCTGGCCATGCTGCGCGGCGTGCCGGTGCACACCGCCGCGGCCCATGTGGCCGCCAACGTGCGCGCGATGACCGCCGCGGTGTCAGGCCACCAGGGCGCGCTGCCCTATCACGTGGTCGACCTGCTGCATGTGCACCGCCTGCTGATGGAGGCCGACCCCTACGAGGGCGGATGGGCCGGACGCCTGCGCACCATGCAGAACTGGGTCGGCGGAGGCGAGGTCTCCCCGCACGGGGCCCTGTTCGTCCCTCCGGCCCCCGAACGGGTCCCTGGCCTGGTGGAGGACCTGATCCGGTTCTGCAACCGCAGCGACATCGACCCGATCGCCCAGGCCGCAGTGGCCCACGCCCAGTTCGAGACCATCCATCCCTTCACCGACGGCAACGGCCGCACCGGCCGGGCCCTGGTGCATGTCGTGCTGCGCCGCCGGGGCCTGACCAGGCGCACCGTCGTCCCCGTGTCCACCGTGCTGCTGGCGGACGTCGAGGGGTACTTCGCCGGGCTCAACGACTACCGTGCGGGCCGGCTCGAGCCGTGGCTGTCCCGCTTCGCCGCAGCCACCTCCCAGGCCGCCTCGGCCGGGCTGCGGCTGGCCACCGACCTGGCGGCGCTGCGGGAGCAGTGGCGCAGCGTGGTGGCCGCTCGACGGGGATCGGCGGCGGCCGGCCTGCTGGAATCGCTCCTGCGCCAGCCGGTGGTCGACATCGAGACCCTGCGTTCCCTGACCTCCGGGGTGGCGGACAAGAACATCTACGCCGCGATCGGCCGCCTGGAGACCACCGGCGTGCTCACCGAGCTGTCCGGAGCAGGGCGCAACCGGGTCTGGGCCGCGCTGGGGGTGCTGGAGCTGCTCGAACGGCTGGAGGCCCAGCTCGGGCGACGGGGCCACGACCTGCGCCGGATCACCGCCCGGGCGGGCGCGCCCCTGAGTCCTCGACCCTGATCCCGAGCTCCCCGGCCAGGGCGGTGGCGATCTCGATCAGCTGGCCGTGGTCGATCACCGCACCCCGCAGCCGGTCCCATCCCCGGGCGATCCCCAGCGTGCAGGTACGCAGGTCGACCTCCTCCAGAACCGCCTGGGTGAGGTCGACCCGCTCGAGCGTGCACCGTTCGAACCGCACCCCGCTCAGCCGGGCCCCGGCCAGATCGACGTCGCGCAGCACGCAGTCGACCAGGCGCACCTCACCCCAGCGCACCCCGCGCAGGTTCACCCCGTCGAGCACGCAGCCCTCGAGGTCCACCCGGGTGAAGGAGGCCCCCAGCAGCTCGCAGCCGGCCAGGGAGGACTCACCGATGCGCACCCCGACCCAGCGACTGCGTGCCAGCTGACCGCCGACGAACCGCACCGACCCGAGCCTGCAGTCCCGCCAGGTCGAGCGCTCCAGCTCCGGGGCGGCCAGGGTGACGGCCTGCAGCTCGGTGTCGATCACCCGGATCCCCGGGGCGTCCACCCCGGTCAGGGTGATTCCGTGCAGGCGGGCACCGTCGACCTCGCCGTCCGGGTCCCAACGGGCAGCGGGCGAGGATTCGGCCACAGTGGACACCTCGATGATCGACTACAGGGTGTGTACGGGCCCCGAGCGTAGGGCGATCCACCGCGCACACGCTCCCCCGGTCGTCTAGGTTCGACCCAGCCGCCGCGACCACGCGCCCGGACCGCAGACCGAGAGGAAGCCCGAGCCATGGGCCTGTTCGACCAGATCAAGGACGCGTTCACCACCGACGACGACGAGAACGCCGCCAAGGCCAAGGAGATAGCCGACAAGGCTCAGGCGGCGGCCGACGAGGCCAAGGCCGCTGCGGACGAGGCCAAGAAGTCCGCCGACGAGTGGGCGGCGAAGGCCTCCGGGGTGGACGCCGACGCCGAGACCCAGCGCCAGGCCGACGCGGCCTCGGCGCGCGCGACCGAGCTCGCCCTGGAGACCCAGAAGCAGCTGGACGACGCCGTCGCGGCCAAGGCCACTGCGGAGGAGGCCGCGGCCGCCGCCGCTGCCGCCTCCGCGGCGCACGCCGCCCACGTCGCGCATGTCGCGCACACCCAGAAGGCCGCAGCGCCCAAGCCCACTGCGCCGCAGCTGCGCACCCACAAGGTGGTCAGCGGCGACACGCTCAGCGAGATCGGCCAGAAGTTCGGCGTCGACTGGCGCGACATCGCCAAGCTGAACAACATCGCCAACCCCGACCTGATCCACCCCGGCCAGGTCTTCAAGATCCCGAACAGCTGATCCACCCTCCCGAAGGGGGCCGGCCCGCCGACATCGCGGGCCGGTCCCCTTCGGCGTGCATCAGGGCAGCGCGGCCGAGCTCGCCTACGCTTCGCTGTCATGACCGCTCCCGAGGAGACCACAGACCCCGTCCTGGATCACCCCGCGGTGAGCCGGGTCCGCGCGACGCTGGCCGAGGCAGGGGTGGACGGCGCGGTGGTGGTGCTCGACGAGCACGCGCGCACAGCGGCCGCCGCCGCGGCCCAACTCGGGGTCGAGGTGGCCCAGATCGCCAACTCCCTCGTCTTCGCCGTCCCGGACGACGCCGCGCCAGGCGGGCGTCGTCCACTGCTCGTGCTCACCTCCGGGGCCCACCGGGTGGACACGGCCAAGGTGGCCGCGGGCATCGGCGCACCCCGCCTGGACCGCGCCGACGCCGACTTCGTTCGTGAGCAGACCGGGTTCGTGATCGGCGGGGTCGCTCCTGTGGGCCACACCCAGCCGCTGCAGACCCTGATCGACCGGGCGCTGGCCGATCACCGCCAGGTCTGGGCCGCCGCGGGGCATGCCCGCACCGTCTTCCCCACCGACTACGACGAACTGGTCCGGATCACCGGCGGCACCCCGGTCGAGGTGGCGTGAGGCCCCTGGACCTGCTCACCGGGGCGCCGTCCGACGTCGCCGACGGGTTGTCCTTCACCCGCCTCGGACGACCGCCCGGCAGCGCCCCCACCGTGCTGCTGGTGCACGGGGTCGGGGCGGCACGCCTGGTCTGGGCCCCGGTGCTGACCGGCTTGGCCGAGCACTACGACGTGTTGGTGGTCGATCTGCCCGGGCACGGCGACTCAGTGCCCCTGGCCGCCGGGGAGAACCCGGGGTGCGCCGCCGTCGCCCGCCGGCTGACCAGGGCCTGCGCCGAGCTGGGCGTCGTCCGCCCGCATGTGGTCGGCAACTCCCTGGGCGGCTGGATCGGCCTGGAGATGGCGGCCGACGGCGCCGCCGCCAGCCTGGTGGCACTGGCTCCCGCGGGCCTGCGGATCCGCCCCGTGCCGCCCAGCCCGATCCTGCGGATCAACCGGCTGCTGGCCCGTCGCACCGTCCGGCTCGCCGACGCACTCCTGGACCGGCCCACGGTCCGCCGAGCGGTGTTCGCCACCGGTAGCGCCGACCCGGTCGCGCTGGACCCCGGGCTGGCCCGGGGCATGGTGGCGGCCCTGGCCTCGTGCAGCGCGTACGAGGTGATGCTGGCCACCACGGCCCACACCCGGTTCGAGCGCAAGCATCAGGTGAGGGTGCCCACCACGGTGGTGTTCGGCGATCGTGACTGGATCCTGCCGGCACCCAACCAGCGCCGTGAGCTGGCGCCGGACCACTGCACCTGGCTGGTCATCCCCCGCTGCGGGCACGCCCCGATGTGGGACGCCCCTGAGCAGACCCTGCAGCTGGTCGCCGAGACCGTGCGCGAGGCGGAAGGGGACGGTGCCTGATGGAGGTCCTGTCCTGGATCTTCAGCAGCGGCTGGGCGAGTGGGCTGAACGGCTACGCCGTGGTACTGCTGCTGGGCCTGTTCGGCCGTTTCGGCGGGGCCGACGGCATCCCGCCGGCGCTGATGCGCACCGACGTGCTGATCGCCGCCGCGGTGCTCACCGCGATCGATCTGGTCGCCGACAAGATCCCCTATCTGGACTCCACCTGGGACAGCGTGCATACGGTGATCCGGCCGGGGATCGCCGCCGCAGTCGGCGCGCTGATGGCCGGCCAGGCCGGCACCCTGAGCGAGGCCGCCGGCGCCGGGATCGCCGCCCTGACCGCACTCGCCAGCCACTCGGTGAAGGCGGGCCTGCGGGCCGCCGTGAACACCTCCCCCGAGCCGGTCAGCAACCTTGCCGTCAGCACCGCCGAGGACCTCGCCGTGGCAGGGGTGGTCACCCTGGGCATCCAGCACCCGTGGGCCGCCGCCGGGGTCGCCGGCACTCTGCTGGTGATCGGCCTGGTCGCGGTGGCGCTGCTGATCCAACGCATCCGCCGATTCCGCCGCCGGCGCCGGGAACGCCGCGAAGGTCGCGCAACCCCCGCCTAGACTCCGGCGTGTGAGGAGCCGGGTGAACGCGAGCGCCGCCGGGTGTGCCGTGGCTGCCGTCCTGGTGCAGATCGCCCACCCGCTGCTGGCCGGTGGCGCGCTGAGAGCGGCCACGCTGCTCGCCGTCGTGCTGTTCGCCCTTGCCGTGCTGGCGCACAGCGCCGCCGGCTACGGTCGTCGCGGCCCGGTCGCGCTCCTGGTCGGCGCCGGTGGCCTCGGTCTGCTGGTCGAGGCGGTCGGCGTGCGCACCGGGATCCCGTTCGGCGACTACGGCTACACGGGTGCGCTTCGCCCGCAACTGCTCGGCGTGCCCGCCGTGGTGCCGCTGGCCTGGCTGATGATGACCTACCCGTGCCTGCTGCTCGGACGGCGGCTCGCCCCGGCGCCGTCCGCACGGTGGCTGAGGATCGCGCTGGGCGGGTGGACGCTCGCCGCCTGGGATCTGTTCCTGGACCCGCAGATGGTCGCCGCCGGTTACTGGGTGTGGCGCTCCCCGGACCCGCACCTGCCGGGGGTGCCGCAGATCCCGCTGACGAACTACGCCGGCTGGCTGGTGGTCTCGCTGGTGATCGTGGCCGTGACCGACCGGCTGCTGCCGCAGGACCCCCGGGCGGACGACGCCGCGCTGCCGGTCTCGCACGCCGTGCCGGGGGCGCTGCTGGCGTGGACCTGGCTCGGCTCCACACTGGCCAATCTGGCCTTCTTCGACCGGCCCTGGGTGGCCGTCTACGGCGGGCTGGCGATGGCCCTGACGGTCACTCCCTACCTGCTGACGGCGCTCCCGCACCCCGGCCCGCACACCCGCCCGACCCGCACGAACGGCCAGGGGTCGAAGCGGCCGGCGGGGCAGATCCGGTGAGCACCTGGCGACAGGTGACCCGGGCCGGCAGCGCACTGGCCGTGGCCGGCACGGTGCACACCGCGCTGAACCTGCGCCGGCTGCGCCACCTCGACCCGGCCCCGTCACCCACCTCCGAACGGGTCAGCGTGCTGCTGCCCGCGCGTGACGAGGCCGGACAGATCGGGCCCGCCCTGGCAGCGCTGCGGGCTCAGCGCGGCGTCGCGGACCTGGAGATCCTGGTGCTGGACGACGGTTCGAGCGACGCCACGGTGGATCAGGCCCGCTCCGCCGCCGGCGGCGACCCGCGGGTGCGCCTGCTGACCGGGGCCGAGCTGCCGCCCGGGTGGCTGGGCAAACCGCACGCCTGCCATCAGCTGGCCGCGGCAGCCACCGGGTCGGTGCTGGTCTTCCTGGACGCCGACGTGCGCCTGGCGCCGTCCGCCCTCGCCGCCGGCGTGGCCGAGCTGCGCCACCGCGATCTCGACCTGGTCAGTGCCTGGCCGGCCCAGCTGGCGGGCAGCCCCGCCGAGCGACTGGTGCAGCCGCTGCAGCAGTGGTCCTGGGCGACCACACTGCCGCTCGGGCTCGCCGACGCGCTGCAGTGGTCCTCGATGACCGCCGCGAACGGGCAGTTCCTGGTCGTCGACGCCGAGGCGTACCGGCGCTGCGGCGGTCATGCCGGGATCCGGGCCGAGGTGCTCGACGACATCGCGCTGGCCCGGGCAGTGAAGCGGGGCGGGGGCAGGGCGAGTCTCGTCGACGCCTCCGAACTCGCCCGCTGCCGGATGTACCGGGACTGGCCGGAGGTGCGCGAGGGCTACGCCAAATCGCTGTGGTCGGCCTTCGGCTCGCCGGCCGGGACCGCTGGGGTGCTCGGCTGGCTGGCCCTGGCCTACCTGGTGCCGCCGGCCGCCGCGCTCCGGGGCTCCCGGATCGGGTGGGCCGGGTACGGCGCCGCCGTCGCCGGGCGCTACCTGGTGGCCCGGGGCACGGGCGGCCGGCAGCTGCCCGATGCGCTGGCGCACCCCGTATCGGTGGGTGTGTTCGGCTACCTGGCGGGGCTGTCCTGGTGGCGTCGCCGGCGCGGTGGACTCGCCTGGAAGGGTCGCGCGGTGGTGCCTGTCGGTGTCGAAGGGCACGATGTCTGACCATGGCCCGCATCGTTGTGATCGGAGCTGGGCTCGGCGGCCTGTCGGTCGCCGTCCGGCTCGCTGCTCGAGGACACCAGGTCGTGGTGTGCGAGCAGTCCGACCGGGTGGGCGGCAAGCTGGGCTGGTTCAGCCGGGACGGCTTCTCCTTCGACACCGGGCCCCACCTGTTCACCCTGCCCGCGGTCTACCGTGACCTCTTCGCCAGCACCGGGGCCCCGCTCGACGACGTGCTCGACCTGCAGCCGGTCGACCCTGCCTGCCACTACCGCTTCCCCGACGGCCTCGAGATGGACATGCCCAACGTGTCCCGCTCGCAGATCGCCGCCGCGTGGGACGCCGCGCTCGGCGACGGGGCCGGCGCCGACTGGGCCTCGTTCATGGAGCGCGCCGCGCGGATCTGGGACGCCGCCCGCGGGCCGTTCCTGGAGCAGGCCCAGGAGGGGCCGCTGGCCCTGGCCCAGCAGGCCCGACGGATGGCCGATCTGCGCACCATCGCGCCGTGGCGCTCGCTGCGCGGGCTGGGCAGGCAGTACCTGCGTCACCCGCACCAGCGGATGGTGCTGGACCGTTACGCGACCTATGCCGGCTCCGACCCGCGCCGGGCCCCCGCAGCGCTGGCCACTGCAGCGTTCGTCGAGCAGTCCTTCGGGGCCTGGTACATCACCGGAGGGCTGCGCGGGCTGGTCGATGCCCTCGCCGAGCGGGCGGCCGAGCGCGGCGTGCAGGTCCGGACCGGGGCCGACGTCGTGCAGGTGGAGCTGGACGGCACGGGCCGGGCGCGCGGGGTGCGCCTGGGCGACGGGGAACGCCTGGAGGCCGACCTGGTGGTGTCCAACACCGACGCCACACACCTGTACCGGGACCTGGTCGCCGGGCCCGATGCCGAGACCGGGCGGACGGCGCTGCGGCGGGTGACGCCGTCCTTGTCGGGCTTCGTGATGCTGCTCGCCCTGCGCGGGCGCACGCCGGGACTGCGCCACCACACGGTGCTCTTCCCGGCCGACTACGACGACGAGTTCGACTCGGTGTTCGGCACCGGTCCCCACCGGCTCACCGGCCCGCGTGCTGTGCCTGACCCGACGGTGTACATCAGTGCCCCGGACGATGCCACGCTGCGCCCGGACGAGAACAGCGAGGCCTGGTTCGTGCTGGTCAATGCGCCACGGCACGTGGCCGCCGGGGCCGAGGACCCGGCGGCCAGCCGCCTGCTCGGCCGCCCACGCGGAATCGACTGGGCGGCCGACGGTCTCGCCGACTCCTATGCCGATCGTGTCCTCGGGGTGATGGCCTCGCGCGGGCTGGAGGTGCGCGACCGCCTGCTCTGGCGCGAGATCCGCACCCCGGCCGACATCGAGTGGCGCACCCGCAGCGTGGGCGGGTCGATCTACGGCACCAGCAGCAACACCACCCGGGCTGCGTTCCTGCGCCCAGCCAACCGCTCGCCCGTGCCCGGGCTGTTCCTGGTCGGCGGGTCCAGCCACCCCGGCGGCGGCATCCCCCTGGTCGGACTCTCGGCGGCCATCGTCACCGACCTCATCGGCCCCGCCTGAACCTCGCGAAACCTGCGGTCAGGTGATGGAGGCGGCGTAGATGGCGGCGATGGAGGCGTCGAGGGCTGCGTCGAACTCGGGCTCGCTCTGCTGAGCGGTCAGACCCTCGGTCAGGGCACGGGAGAAGCTGGCGACCACCCCGTGGTTGCGCGCCAGCAGGGCATCGGCGTCGGCCCGGGTGTAGCCACCGGACAGGGCCACCACCCGCAGCACCCGCGGGTGCTTGACCAGGTCTGCGTAGAAGTCGTCCTGGTCGGGCAGGGTCAGCTTCAGCATGATGTGCTGGTCGTCACCGAGCCGATCGATCTCGGTCATCAGCTCGCGCAGCAACAGGTCCTCGGCGGCCCGCTTGCTCGGGCTGTGGATGTCGACCTCAGGCTCGATGATCGGCACCAGGCCGGTGGCCAGGATCTGCCGTCCGATCTCGAACTGCTGACCCACCACGGCCGCCACGCCCACCGGATCGGCCGTTGCGATCACCGACCGCATCTTGGTGCCGAACACGCCATGACCGACCGCGCGGGCCAGCAGAGCGTCGAGGTCGGGCATCGGCTTCATCAGCTGCACGCCGTCGGCCAGCGGGGCAAGGCCCTTGTCCACCTTCACGAAGGGCACGACGTGCTTGTCCTGCCACAGGTATTCGGCCGAGCCCTTGCCCTCGATCGTCCGGTCCATGGTCATCTCGAACAGGATCGCGCCCAGGATCCGCTCACCGGTGAACGCCGGGCTGGTCACGATCCGACTGCGCATCTCGTGGATGCGGTCGTACATCTCGGCCTCGTCGGAGTAGCCCGACTCATCGATCCCATACAGCCGCAAGGCTTTCGGCGTGCTGCCACCACTCTGGTCCAGCGCCGCGATGAACCCTCGCGCGTTCTTGATCTTGTCGAACTGTTCCACGTTCACAACAACTCCTCCTCATGCCTCACTGTCCCCCATGCCTCCACCCTCCACCCGGACACGGCCCCTCGCCAGAGCACCAAGGCACACCTGCTCATGCTCAGGGTTTACTCGGTTGAAGATGCCGGCCGGGCGCGGGAGGGTGGGTCACCGCCATCACCTCGTGAAGGGACGCCCACGTGCGCCTGCTGCGCGATCTGTGGGCCACATCGCCGCGCCGAACCGCGGCCGTGGCCCTGCTCGTCGTGCTCTGGGCCGCCGGCCAGGCAGCCTCCGCCGCGCTGGCCGGACCGGTGCTCGTGCACCGCTCGGCCACGGTGCTCGTGCTGCTCGCCGCCACGCTCATGCTCTCCGTCGCCTCCGAACTGGCCGTCGGCCTGATCGCCGCCCGACTGACCGCCGACTGGACGGCCGACGTGCGCGGCCGGCTGTGCCGGGTCGCCTTCGGCCAGGACCTGCCGACCCTGGACGCCACCCCGGTCGGTGAGCTGCTCGATCGGATCGACGGCGACGTCTACCAGGTCGGCTCCGAGTTGCGCGGCGCGGGAGTGCGGATCGCGCAATCGACCAGCCTGGCCGTGCTGTCCATCGCCACCGCGTTCGCCGTGTGGTGGCCGGCCGGGCTGTGCATGCTCGTGATGACGGTCGCCCTGGGCGTCGGTCTGCGCCGGCGGATCGGCGCCATCGGCACCGCCCGGATGGCCGAGGAGGAGGCCTGGTCCGACCTGGCCGCCGTGATGGAGGAGTCCGTCCACGGCCAGGACGACGTGCGGACGACCCTGGCCCGCCCCTACGTGCTCGCCGGCTACGCCCGGCGCTCCCGCGAGGTGCTCTCCCGCGGACGACGGGTGTGGGCCATGTCGGCCCAGGTCACCACGGTCGGCTCGGTGGTCACCCGGATCGGCATCGCCGGGCTGGTTGCCGGCGGCGCCTGGGGCCTGGCCACCGGCCGGATCGACGGTGCCCGGCTGACCTCGGTCTGGCTGCTCGCCGTCGCCTACGGCGCCACCGTCGAGCACGTCTCCCGCATGATCCCCGAGCTGCAGTACGCCCTCGGCGCCTGGGGCCGGGTGCAGTTGCTCGCGGCCTCCCCGCAGGAGCCCCGCGGTGGCACCGCCCCGGCGGACGGCGATCTCGTGGTCCGCGGGCTGACCTTCCGCTACCCGCTGCGTGAGTCGGACACCCGCCATCGCGCGGCGCTGAGCGACGTCCGCCTCACCTTCGCCCGGGGCCGCTCCTACGCCCTGATCGGCCGTAGCGGCTCGGGCAAGTCGACCCTGGCCAAGGCGCTCGCCCGCGCCGTCGAACTGCCTCGCAGCACCGTCTTCCTCGGTGGCACGGACCTGCTCGACCTCGACCTCGAGGCCCTGCGGCGGTGGATCGCCGTGGTGCCGCAACGCACCGACGTGATCGCCGGAACCCTCGCCGAGAACATCGCGCTGTTCGAACCGGACCTGCGGGCTGCCGTCGGCCCGGCACTGCACGAGCTCGGCCTGGACGACTGGGTCGCCGGCCTGCCCGAAGGCCTGGACACTCGGTTGGGCGACGGCGCCCACGTGCTCTCGGCCGGCCAGGAGCAGCTGATCGCCTTCGCCCGGATCCTGGTCCGCGATCCCCAGGTGGTGATCCTGGACGAAGCGACGGCGCGGCTCGATCCGCAGACCGAGTCACAGGTGCAGCGGGCCACGGAACGGCTGCTGGAGGGCCGGATCGGCATCGTCATCGCGCACCGGCTGACCTCCGTGCAGCGCTGCGACGAGGTGGTCGTGCTGGCGGACGGCGTGGTCGTGGAGGCCGGCCCGCTGCAGGCATCGGAACGGTTCGCCACACTGCTGGCGGCAAGCCTGGCACACACGGACACGCCGGCCCTGGTCGGCTCCAGCTCGGGCGGCCGGGGCAGATCCACCGGAGTTGCTGACACCCCCGACACCGCCTCCTTCCGGCAGCCGGACGACGCGAGCGCACCACCCGCGGCGCCGACAGGTCTGGTTCCGGCGCCACGCAAGGCCGAGCCGCCCCCGCTGCCGGAGCCCCCGCCCACCCGCACCCTGCGCGAGATCGCCCGGCTGGCCACGAACGACCCCCGCTTCGGGCTGGGCTCGGTCGCGGTGTTCCTGCTGATGGTGCTGTTCGGGCTCGACGGGGCGGTGCTGCCCGCGCTGTGGGCGGGGCTGGTCGACAATCCGGACGACGTCCTGTGGCCCGCCGTCGGAATCGTCGCCGGCCTGGTGCTCACCGCGCCGCTGCCCTACTTCACCGGTCGCTGGTTCCCCGAGTGGTGGGTGCGGCAGATGCTGCGCATCGGGTTGCGCCTCGTGCACGGGCAGACCGGCCCGCGCCGGGTCAGCGGTCACACCCCGGCCGAGGTGGTCGCTCAGGGTGGGGACACCGAGCGGGTCGTGCTCCTGGCCGACAACGTGATCGACCAGGTGATCTGCTTGTTCCTGCTGATCTCGATGACCCTGGTCTCGGGCAGCATCGTGCCCGCCCTGTTCTTCGCCGGCACGATGGCCGTCTCGGCGGTCGCCGCCAGTGGGTTCGGGCCGCTTCCTGGAGCGGGCCGCCCGGCACACGGTGGCTGCCCGGGCGGCGTTCGCCACCGCATTGGTGTCCTCGTTGTCCGCGGCCCGCACGGTGAAGCTGGCCGGTGCCACCTCCGGCGTGCTGGCCCACCTGGCCCGGCTCGACCGCGGACCGCAGCGACCGCCAGCGCCGCGAGATCGCGATCCAGGTCTGGGCCCGCTCCACCCCGTCGATGGTCAGTGGGCTGCTGCCGATCGCCGTCTGGGTGCTCTACCTGCTCGGACGACCTGAGCTCCGCGGCGACCCTGGTCGCCGTCGCCACCCTCGCCTCGGCGCGCTGGTTCGCCTGGACGACGGCCTCGCTGGTCTCCCAGCTGCCCTCGGCCCGGGTGTGGACCACGCGCACGGTCTCCATGTGCGGGGTGGCCGCGTACTCGGCACCTGTTGCGGGAGTGGACATCTCCACCGGCTTGGCGCCGGCGCCCGCACCCGCGCCGCGGCGGCCGCTGCACCGGCTCGACCTGGCCGGGTTCAGCGCCGTGCACGAGGACGGCACGGTCGGCGTCCACGGGGTCGACCTGAGCGTGCACCGAGGCCAGCTGGTGCTCGTCGTCGGGCCCGGTGGGGTCGGGCAAGTCCTCGCTGCTGCGGGCGCTGGCCGGGATCGTGCACCACACCGGAGAGCTGCGCTGGAACGGCGAACAGGTGATCGAGCCCGAGGAGTTCCTGCGCCCGAACCAGGTGGGTTACGTGGCGCAGCTGCCCCGCGTGCTCTCCGGCACGGTGGCCGACAACATCCGTCTCGGGCACGAGGTCGACCCGGCGGGGGCGGTCTCCACCGCCCAGCTCGACCACGACCTGGCCAGGGCCGGCGGCGGGCTCGGGCTCGTGATCGGGCACAAGGGAACCCGGCTGTCCGGCGGGCAGCTGCAGCGGCTGGCCCTGGCCCGAGCGCTGGCCCCGCGCACCGAGCTGCTGGTCGCGGACGACGTCTCCTCGGCGCTGGACGTGACCACCGAGCTCGACCTGTGGCGGGCGCTGCGCGGGCGGGGCGTCACGGTGATCGGGTCGACGTCGAAGCGGGCGGCACTGGTTCAGGCCGACCGGGTGCTGGTCCTGATCGGCGGCTCGCCCGCAGACCAGGGCACCTGGGCCGAGCTCGAGGACCGTTGGGGCCACCTCGCCGGCTGACAGAATGTGCCGATGGCCGCCTACATCGCGCACACGACCATCGACTGCGCCGACGCCTACACGCTCTCGGTGTGGTGGTGCCGGCTGCTCGGCTACGCCGAGGACCCCGAAGATCCCAACCTTCCCGGGCACGAGGAGTGCATGATCTTCTCCCCCGACGGCGCGCCACCAGCTGCTGTTCATCGAGGTCCCCGACGCCAAGCAGGTCAAGAACCGGATCCACTTCGACCTGCGCCCGCAGCGAGGGCACCCGCGACCAGGAGCTGGAGCGGCTGCTCGACCTGGGCGCCCGCGAGGTCGCCGACCTGCGTCGGCCCGACGGCGGCGGCTGGGTGGTCCTGGCCGATCCGGAGGGCAACGAGTTCTGCATCCTGCGCAGCAAGGCCGAAGCGGCCGGGGCCCGAGTCTAGGCTGACGGCGTGGCGATCCCCGATTTCATCCTGGCCCTGCGGCACAAGATCGGAACGGATCCGCTGTGGCTCAGCGGAGTGACGGCGGTGGTGTGCCGCGAGGACCAGGTCCTGCTGGTCCGCCGCGCCGACACCGGCGTCTGGACGCCGGTCACCGGCATCATCGACCCGGGCGAGCAGCCTGCCGACGCCGCCGTCCGCGAGGTGCACGAGGAGACCGATGTCGAGGCGGTCCCCGAGCGGCTGGTGATGGTTCACGTCACCGAACCGGTGGTCTACGCCAACGGCGACCAGGCGCGCTACCTCGACCTGGTGTTCCGGATGCGCTGGGCTCGCGGCACCCCGCACCCGGCCGACGGCGAGAACAGCGACGCCCGCTGGTTCGGGGTGGACGGCTGCCCCCGATGCCCCCGACATGACCGTTCGGATCACGGCCGCCCTGGACGACAGGCCCGCTGCCCGCTTCCACGGCACGACGTGCGACTGCTCCGCGGAGGGACCCGAACCTCCCGCACCGGCCGTCGGCCAGACTGTGCCGGTGGACGACGTGATCGAGCTGCTGACCGACCTGGTGCAGGTGAACTCGGTCAACCCGGATCTGGTTCCCGGCGGCGCCGGCGAGGCGGGCCATCGCCGACCTGTGTGCCGGCTGGCTCGACCGGCGCGGCTTCGAGGTGCACCGCCTGGAGCGTCGCCCGGGCCGGCCGTCGATCGTCGGCATCGCCCGCGGCAGCGGCGGCGGCCGATCGCTGATGCTCAACGGCCACCTCGACACGGTGACCCTGGCCGGGTACGACGGTGATCCGCTGGATCCACGGATCCGTGACGGCTCGTTGCACGGGCGCGGCGCCTACGACATGAAGAGCGGCCTCGCGGCGATGATGGTCGCCGCTGCGGCGGCCGCCGCCGACGGCACCCTGCGCGGCGACGTCCTCGTCGCCTGCGTCGCCGATGAGGAGTTCGCCAGCACCGGCACCGAGGAGGTGCTCGAGAGGTTCACGGCGGACGGCGGCATCGTCAGCGAGCCCAGTGATCTCGAACTCACCCTCGCACACAAGGGGTTCGCCTGGTTCGACGTCGAGATCGACGGGGTCGCCGCGCACGGATCCCGGCCCGAGCTCGGTGTCGACGCGATCGCCAAGGCCGGCCACGTGCTGGTGGCGCTGGAGGAGTGGCAGCAGCGGCTGAGCGCCGCCCCCAGGCATTCGCGGCTCGGCTCGCCCAGCGTGCACGCCTCGATGATCAGCGGCGGCGAGGAGGCCTCCAGCTACCCCGCCCGGTGCCGGATCACTCTGGAGTACCGCAGCGTGCCCGGCGAGAGCCCCGCCTCGATCCGGGCCGAGCTGACGGCGATCCTGGAGGAGATCGCCGGACGGGTCCCCGACGTCCGCTACCGCGTGATCCCGGGTCTGGTCCGGGAGCCGTTCGAGGCCGATCCCGACCACCCGGTGGTCAGGGCCCTGCACACCCAGGCGACGCGGGTGCTCGGGCGCGACCCGGTGATCCGCGCCGAGCCGTTCTGGACCGACTGCGCACTGCTCGCAGCGGCAGGCATTCCCTGTCTGCTGTTCGGGGTGGCCGGCGGAGGCGCCCACGCCGCCACCGAATGGGTCGACCTCACCTCCCTCACCCAGGCCACCGACATCCTCGAGGCCACCATCCGGGAGTTCTGCACATGACCTCGCCCGCCTCCACCTGGTACGCCCGGCCCGAGTCCCGCGGCTACCGCTGCTCCGCCGTGCCCGATGAGGTCCTGGCCTTCCACCAGGGCCTGCCCGGCTACTGCCCCACCCCGCTGGTCAGACCTGCCCCCGCTGGCCATCGCGCTCGGGGTGGGCCGGCTGCTGGTCAAGGACGAGTCCCGCCGCCTCGGCCTGCCCGCATTCAAGGCGCTGGGTGCCTCGTGGGCGATCCACCGGGCACTGGCCGCTCGCGACCACGACGGGCCGGCGCTGCTGGTCACCGCGACCGACGGCAACCACGGCCGGGCGGTGGCCCGGGAGGCCCGTCGGCTCGGTCACCGGGCCGCAATCGTGATGCCGCGCGGGGTGCACCCGCGCGCCGTGCAGGCCATCGCCGACGAGGGCGCCGCGGTGACCGAGATCGACGGCGACTACGACCAGGCTGTCGCCGCGGCGTCCGCGCGGGCCGAGCGCGAGCCCGGCGCGCTGCTGATCCAGGACACCGCATGGCCCGGCTACGAGACGGTGCCCGGGTGGATCGTCGAGGGCTACTCCACCCTGGCCCGCGAGGTGGACGACCAGCTCGCCGCCGCCGGCCTCGGCACGCCGGACCTGGTCGTGGTGCCGGTCGGCGTCGGATCGCTCGCACACGCCGTGGTCGCGCACTACCGGAGCCGCCCGGACGGCGTCGCGCCCGCGCTGCTCTCGGTGGAGCCGGACACCGCGGCCGGCGTCCTGGCCAGCCTGCTCGCCGGCCGGCTGGTCTCGGTGGAGACCGACCGCACGATCATGGCCGGGCTGAACTGCGGGACGCCGTCCAGCCTGGCCTGGCCTCACCTGCGGGACGGGCTGGACGCCGCGGTCTGCGTGCCGGACGCCGCCGGCGCTGCGGCCGCGACCGACCTGGCCGCCCTCGGGGTTGCGGCCGGCCCCTGCGGCGCCGCCTCCCTGGCCGGCGCCCGCGCCGCGCTGACCGGGCCCGGGGCTGACGAGCGGCGTGAGGCGCTCGTCGTGGGCGGGGACAGCGTCGTCGTCCTGCTCAGCACCGAGGGCGCCGAGGCCAACCCCGCCATCTGAGCGTCCAGGGCGTCCAGGATCTCCGGAGCGTGCCAGACCCGATTGCGGGCGCGGTCGGTGAACTCGATCAGCACCCCCGCGGCCACCAGTACCTCGACGTAGCGGTGCACGTTGCGCGGCGCGATCTGCAGTCGTTCGGCGACGAACGCCGAGTCGACCACCGGATGACGGATCAGCAGGTCGGTGAGCCGCCAGACCGCGGAGTCCCGGCGGGCACGGACCCGGTGGTGCCAGCCGTCGTGGATCTGGCGAAGCTCGGTGACCAGCGCCCGGCCGTTGGCCACCGCGGCGAACGACGCCGCGGCCATCCGGTCGACGATCGGAGCGGGATCGCCCCGGCGGTAGTCCTCGAGCGCGGCGATGTAGCCGTCGGTGTCCACCAGCAGCCCGGCCGAGACCGGCACGGTCACGTTCC
Source organism: uncultured Actinomycetota bacterium (assembly GCA_963710915.1). Lineage (GTDB taxonomy): Bacteria > Actinomycetota > Actinomycetes > Actinomycetales > Kineosporiaceae > JADJPO01. The sequence continues at coordinate 150,467 of CAVQCD010000011.1, forward strand.
GGGTCAGGGACTTGTTGCGCAGCAGGGCATGCAGCAGGGCGCGGCCGGTGCGGCCGTGGCCGTCGGGAACGGATGGATGGTCTCGAATTGGGCGTGCGAGCACCGCCGCCTGCACCAGGACCGGCAGATCGTCGCGGTGCATGAAGGCGACCAGGTCGGCGATCGCCGGCTGCACCCGATCATGGTGGGGCGGCACGAAGGAGGCGTCGTGCGGGCCGAGTGCGCCGCCCCCGATCCAGACCTGTTCCTGGCGCCACCGCCCGGCGATCGCGGGATCGATGTGCTCGGTCAGCGCCCGGTGCATGGCCAGGATCGCCTCGCCGCCCAGCTGTTCGGACAGGGTGACCGCGGCATCCATCGCGCGGACGTTGGCCACGATCTGGTCGGCGTTGCGCCGGCCGGTGGCATGCAGCTCGGCCTCGGCGATGGCCCGGGCCGAGGCGGTGAGGTTCTCGATCTGCGAGCTCGCCGCCGATTCCGTGCGCAGCAGGACCGCACCGAAGGGCGCGATCTCGCCACCAGCTCGGCATCGAACCGGGATATCTCCAGGGATGCGTGTTCGGCGTCCGCCGCCACTGCGTGCGGTAGGGCCACCGTCAGCGCGGCGATCTCCGGCAGCATCGCCGCCCGGTAAGGGCTGGCATGACGACGCAGCTGGGTCCGCGACGCCAGGCCGGGTTCGAGGGTGCGGACCCAGGGCAAGGACTCGAAGGTCACCGCCGGCCAGGAGAGACGATCTGAGGACACAGTCTCGGCATATTCTCACTTATTAAATAACTGAGACCAAGACGCGTTGAGGTCCTCAGAGCGCCCCGTCTCAGAACAGCGCCAGCTGATCGGTGGCGAGCGGTACCGGGCGCCACCGGGAGACCGGACGCCAGCGGGGCTCCAGCACCACGGTGTGGACGGCCGCCACGTCCCGCCAGCCCCGCAACCCGCCGTCCACCTCGAACCACGGCGGCATCGGCTCACCGACCAGGGCCCACAACGACGGGCCCAGCCGGATGTCCCGGTCGCGCAACGCAGCGCGCACCCGCTCGCCGTCCAACGGCAGCCGCACGGCTGCCAGCTCGGGCAGGTCGAGCGTCGCGTCCATCAGCATCAGTCGGCGATTGCGTTCGAGATTGGCCCGTGACGCCGCAGCCGCCAGCCGTGCGGTGGCGCCGACGCCGATCACCGCCTCGATCCGCTCGCCCTGGCCTGCGTCGAGCGCCGTCAGCACCGCATCGAGATCGCCGAAGGCGTCGAGCAGCCTGGCGGCGGTGATCGCCCCGATCCCGAGGGCGCCGGGCAGGTTGTCCGAGACGTCTCCCCGCAGGGCGGCGAAGTCGCGGTACTGCCCAGGGCGGACGCCGCACACCTGCGGCAACGACGCGGCGGTGACCACCGGCGACCCCGCCACCCCGCCGCCGCGCAGCCACAGCACCGAGGTGGTCTCGTCCAGCAGGGCGAAGGAGTCCCGGTCGCTGGTCATCAGCATCGAGCGCCAGCCGCCGGCCCGGGCCAGCCCGGCCGCCGACGCGAGCACGTCGTCCGCCTCGGCCCCGTCGGCCACCACGACCGGCACCCCGGCGGCCGCCAGCAGACCAGGGGCCTGCTCGAGCTGCCCGAGCAGGTCGGCCGTCTTCTCCGGACGCTGCGCCTTGTAGCCGGGGAAGTCCAGCTTGCGGCGCAGGGTGGCGCGTGAGTCGAACCCGACCAGGACGCCGTCCGGGCGCAGCCGGGCTGCCGCGCCGGCGATGAAGGTGACCAACCCGCGCAACGCCCAGACCGCTCCCCCTGCGGAATCGCGGTGCTCACTGTCGCCCATCGCGTGGTAGGCCCGGTGCACCAGCGAGTCGCCGTCCACGGCGAGCAGCAGCGGCGGTTCGGGCATGCCTCCAGCATGCACCCCTCCACCGACGTCCGGGCAGTCCCGGTCATGCGCAACGCGTTGCCGGCGACGCGTCCGGCATGACCGGACCTGCAGCAGGGCCCCGGCTGGAGGCATCGGTACCGTGGCGACGTGTCCGCCTCCGCCCTGATCGACGGCCCGACGGCTCTACCGCCCGGGTTCGCGCACCCGCACGCCTCCGAGCAGGCGCGGCGGATCGCCGAACGCGGAATGATCCTGCGGGTCCAGGTCGGCTCAGGTGTGCACGGCACCTCGATCAGCGGTCAGGACGACCGGGACGAGATGGGCATCTGCCTGGAGCCGCCGGAGTTCGTCACCGGGGTGGCCCGGGTGCCCAACGGCCTGCACGGCGAGGGAGCGTCGCTGCCCTTCGAGCAGTACGAGCGGCACACCGCCTGGGACCGGGATGGCGGCCTGGACAACCGTTCGGGCGCAGGTGATCTCGACGTCATCGTCTACTCCGCGCGCAAGTGGGCGAGACTGGCCCTGGCCGGGAACCCGACGGTGCTGCTCCCGCTCTTCGTGCCCGATGCCGAGGTGGTGTTCCGCAACGCCTGCGGGGCGGACCTGGTCGACCACGCCGACCGTTTCGTCTCGCAGCGGGTCGCCGACCGCTTCCTCGGCTACCTGCAGTCGCAGAAGGCAGCGATGACGGGTGCGTCCGGAGCCCACACCAACCGGCCCGAGCTCGTGGCGGCGCACGGGTACGACACCAAGTTCGCCATGCACGCGCTCCGGCTCGGTCTGCAGGGCGTGGAGCTGCTCACCACCGGGCGGATCACGCTGCCGATCCCCCTGCCGGAGCGCGAGCACCTGCGGGCCATCCGGCGCGGCGAGATCCCGCTCGCCGACGTGGTGGCCGAGGTGGAGGCGGCCGAACGACGGCTGCTGGCCCTCCGGGAGAGTCCGCACGTGCCACGCGAGCCCGATCAGCGCTGGGTGGACTCGTGGCTGCACCACAGCCACTGCACCTACTGGGCCGGCTGACCCGGCTGACCGGGGAGCTCACTCGGGGGGTGGCGGCGGGCGAGGAGGACGCCGGCCAGCAGGGCGCCCAGGCTGCCCAGGGCCTCGTCGCCCAGGGTGTCGGAGTACGCCGTCCCCAGTTCGGTGCCGTGCCGGATGAACGTGTACCACTCCCCCAGTTCCCAGCCGATCGCCAGCAGCGCACCAACCCCGGTGACCAACGCCACGACGGCCCAGCGCTGGGTGATCCGGCCGGTGATCAGCAGCCCGATGCCCCCGCAGAGCAGGGCCCAGTTCACGAAGTGGTTCGCGTCGTCCCACCACCAGACCCGGTCGTACAGATCCAGCGTGTTGCCGGTGACGTCGATCAGGAACGGAGCCATCACCAGCGCGAAGGCAGCCCATGGCACCGGCGCAGAGCGATGTCGCCGGGTCAGCCACCACGACACGGGAATCGCCAGCATCATCACCGGGTAGGCGATCAGCCGCGCCCCGAACGCCTTGCCCTCGAACTGCTCCAGCCCGGGGACGAACGCCGCCACCGCGAGTTGGCCGACCGTGGCGACGAACACCGTCGTCGCCGCCCAGCGTCCCTTGTCCATCCGCAGATCATGACCGGTCGCCGCTGATCGCGGCTGGAGCACAGCCAGGTAACGACTGGGTATCCATCGGCGCCGGATTGTTGTGATCTCCGCGACTCATTCCTAGAGTATGCGACAGCGCTGTCTGACAGCGCTGTCGAAAAGGGTCTTGGAGAGGAGGCGGGCGTGATCGTTCTCGGCGCGAACCTGACCACCGACCGCACCCTCTACCTCGATCGGCTGGTGCCGGGCCACGTCATCCGGCCCTCCCGCGCCCTGGCCACCGCCGGCGGCAAAGCAGTCAACGTCTGCCGCGCCGCCACCGCCCACGGCGTCCGGCCACGCCTGGTCGCCAACCTCCCGGGCCGGATGGGCAACGTGGTCGGCGACCTGCTCGACGCGGAGGGCCACGACGTCCGTCGGGTCCCCACCAGCGGCGAGATCCGCAGCGCGATCGTGATCCTGGAGTCCGATCTGCGCACCACCGTGCTCAACGAGCCCGGTCCCCCGCTCACCCCGACCGACCGCGCCGAGCTGCTCGAGGCCTTCGAGGCCGAGTGTTCCGGGCACGCCGTCGCGGTGGCGAGCGGCAGCCTGCCCCCCGGTCCCGCATCGGTCGGCCTGTACGCCGAGGTGGTCGCCCGCGCGCACCGACAGGGCCTGCAGATCGTGCTGGACGCCGCCCGCGAGGACCTGCTCACCGCGCTGCCGGCCGAGCCCGACGTGGTGACCCCGAACCTGTCCGAGGCGCTCGCCGTGATCACCGGGCACCCGGCCGCCGAGAGTGTCGAGGCCGACGGCCCCGACCTGCGCCCCACGGCGATCGACGCCGCCCAGGAGTTGCGCGCCCGCGGGGCGAAGGCGGCCCTGGTGACCGTGGGCCGGCACGGCGTGGCCGGCGCCGGAGCGACCGGCACGTTCTGGATCGACGCTCCGTCCGTGCAGCAGGTGAACCCGATCGGCGCCGGCGACTCCTTCGCCGCCGGGCTCGGGGTGGGCCTCGAACGCGGGCTCGCCCTGCGCGAGGCCGCCGCCCTCGCCACAGCCACCGGTGCGGCATCGGTGGCGACCGATCTCGCCGGGCGGGTCGACGTCACGCTGATGAATCGGTTGCTGACCACCCTGCTCGACGGGGGGCCACGATGACTCCCCCCTCCCGGCCCACCCTGGCCGACGTCGCCCGCCGCGCCGGTGTGAGCCTGAAGACCGCCTCCCGGGCGATGAACGGCGAGTACGGGGTGGCCGAGGCCACGGCGGCCCGGGTGCTCGACGCGGCGCGAGCCCTGGGCTTCCGGCCCAACCAGCTGGCCCGCTCGTTGGCCGCCGGCGGCGCCAGTGCAGCCGTCGGGCTGGTCATCTCCAGCGTCTCCGACCCCTTCATCGCCGCCCTGGTGGGGGCGGTCGAGGGAGTGCTCGCCCCGCGCGACCTCCAGCTGATCACCGCCAGCCACCACGACGACGCCGATCGCCAGCGCAGGATCGTGCGCACCCTGGTCGAGCGCCGGGTGGATGCGCTGATCATGATCGCTGCCCCGGGCGACGCCGGGTACCTGCAGCCGGAGATCGATCACGGACTCGTCGTGGTGGCCCTCGACCGCCCCCTGGAGGGCGTGCAGGTCGACACCGTCGTGGTGGACAACCAGGCTGGGTCGGCCAAGGCCGTGGACATGCTGGCCGGCCGCGGTCACCACCGGATCGCCCTGCTCGGCAACGACGAGCGGCTGTGGACGCTGCAACGGCGCTACGACGGCTACTGCACCGGGCTCGCCGCCCGGGGGCTGGCCTTCGACCCGGCGCTGGTCGAACTGAACTGCGACGACCCGTCGGCGGCCGAGCGCGTGGTGGCCGAACTGCTCGCCCTGCCCGACCCGCCGACGGCCCTCTTCGCCGCCCAGCACATGGCCGGCCGAGGCACGATCCGCGCGATGCGCCGAGCGGGGGTCCAGCTCGATCTGGCCATCTTCGACGAGATGGTCGACACCGACCTGCTCATCGCTCCGCCGATCGTCGTCGTCGCCTCGGGCCCGGACCGGCTCGGTGCACTGGGCGCGACCATGGCCATGGAGCGACTCGACGGGCTGGCCGAGCCGCCGCGGTCGGTCGTGCTCGAGCCGCTGTTCGACGAACCGGCGATGGTGACGCGATGACCCATCTGATCGGGCTCGATGTGGGCACCACCCGGATCAAGGCGGTCGCCTTCGACCTGCAGGGTCGCAGCCTGGCCACCGCCGAGCGGCCCACCCCCTGGCAGCGCAGTCCGGCCGGGGTGGAGATGGATTCCGAGGATCTCACCGAGATCGTGAGATCCGTTGTCGCCCAAGCGTGTTCCGGGTTGGCGACGGTGGCCGGGATCGGCATCACCGGGATGGGCGAGGCCGGGGTACTGACCGCCGACGGCCACACCCCACTGGCCCCGATCCGGGCCTGGCACGACGGACGCGGCGACGTCGAGGCGATCCGGCGCGCGGTCGGGGCCGAGATGTTCCAGAGCCGCACCGGGATGAGGCTCGACCCCCAGCCCTCACTGCCCAAGATCCTGCAGCTGCGCGTCGACCACCCGGACTCGGCCCGGGCGACCCGCTTCTGGTCGGTGCCCGAGTGGGCGGCCCGGGTGCTCGGCGGCGAGCCCGGCAGCGAGCTCTCCCTGGCCAGCCGGACCGGCATGTTCGACGTCACCACCGCTGCCGCCTGGCCCGCCGCGGTCGAGCTGCTCGGCGTCGACCTGCTCGGCCGACCGGAACCGGCGGGCACGCCGTCCGGCCAGGCCGGCCCCCTGGACGGCGCGCCCCAGGTCGCCGGAGCCGTACTGGCGATCGGCGGACACGACCACCAGTGCGCGGCTCTGGCCGCCGGCGGCGCTCGGCACGGCACCCTGTTCGACTCCCTGGGCACCGCGGAGGCGTTGCTGCGGTTCACCGCCGACGGCATCGATCCCTCGGTGATCGGAACGCTCGCCGCCGAGGGGGTCACCGTCGGGAGGACCGTGGTGGCCGGTCAGTTCTGCGTGCTGGCCGGGCTGCGCACCGGCATCGCCCTGGAGCAGCTCGCCGCCTCGCTGGGGGCGCCCACCCGCGAGCAGCGCCTTGCACTGGCCACGAATCCCGACTGGGCCGCAGGCGTGGCCCAGCTGGTCGACGAAGCCCAGTCGATGATCGACCGGGTCCGTTCTGCTGTCGGTGAGCACACCGCCGTGCTCGCCGCTGGTGGCTGGTTCAACGACCCGGTGGTGCTGGCGACCAAGCGTCGCCAGCTTCCCGGGCTGGTCACCACCTCGATCGCCGAGGCCGGCGCCGCCGGCGCGGCCTATCTGGCCGGCGTCGCAGCCGGCCTGCTTCCTCCCCCTGAGACGCTCGACGGCCCCCCGTGGCCGGACCCGACCCCGACCAGAGAGGCACTCTCATGACCGGCACCACCCTTGACGCCATCGCCGACCAGCACGGCAAGTTCGCCGTCCTGGCCATGGACCAGCGCGCCACGCTGCGTCGGATGCTCACTGCCGCCGGCCAGCCGGCCAGCGACGAGGACATGCGTTCCTTCAAGGTCGACGTGATCGGGGCTCTGTCCCCCCTGTCCTCCGGCGTGCTCACCGACACCGAGTACGGCGTCGGCCCGGTGCGCGAGTCGGGTGCCCTGGCCGAGGGGGTCGGCCTGCTGATCGCGGCCGAGCCGGCCGAGAAGCAGAAGGCGGAGGGCGAGTACCTCACCGCCACCGACCCCGAGCGTGACGCCGCCTGGGTGAAGGCCAACACCGGCGACGCGATGAAGTTCCTCGTCTACTGGAACCCGGACCGCGAGCCGGCCGAGGGCGGAGTGGACCTGGCCCAGATCACGCTCGACGTCGTCACCGGCATCGTGGCCGACTGCGCCGCCGCCGGGATCCCCAGCGTGATCGAGCCCCTGGTCTCCTTCGCCCCCGGCGTCGAGCTGACCACGAGCGAGAAGGAGGCCTCCGTCGTCCGCTCGGCCACCCGCCTGGCGACCTGCGGCATGTCCTTGCTCAAGCTGGAGTGGCCCGGTGACGCCGAGGCCTGCGCGACGATCAGCAAGAATCTCGGCTCGATGCCGTGGGCGCTGCTGTCGGCCGGGGTGGCCTACGAGCAGTTCGTCGAGCGCACCATCATCGCCCTGGACAACGGCGCCAGCGGCTTCATCGCCGGCCGCGCCATCTGGGGCGAGGCGGTCACCATGGTCGGCGACGAGCGCCGCACCTGGCTGGCCGAGGTCGCCGTCCCGCGCCTGCGTGGCCTGACCGCCCTCCTCGCCGACCACGGCCGGGGCTGGCAGGAGGCGACGGCATGACCGCGGAGGCGCCGCGGATTCCGGCGCTCGAGGCCCGCCAGGTGGTCAAGTCCTTCGGCACGGTGCGGGCATTGCGCGGGGTCTCGTTCCAGGCCTACCCCGGCGAGGTCACCGCGCTGGTCGGTGACAACGGGGCGGGCAAGTCGACTCTGATCAAGGTGCTCTCCGGGGTCTACGCGCCCGACGAGCGGCACGGTCCTGGTGGACGGCAACGAGGTGGCAGATCTCCAGCCCTCAGGCGGCCTCGCAGCTCGGCATCGAGACCGTCTACCAGGACCTGGCGCTGGCCCCCGACCTGGACGCCGCGGCGAACGTCTTCCTGGGCCGTGAGCTGCGCCGGTTCAAGGTGCTGCACGACCAGGGCGAGATGCGCCGGCGCACGGCGACGAGCTTCGCCGAACTCGGCGTCGGGATGGTGCAGGACCTGCGGGTGCCGGTGGCCTCCTTCTCCGGCGGGCAGCGTCAGTCGGTGGCGATCGCCCGGGCCGCGATGTGGGCCGAGCACGTGATCATCATGGACGAGCCCACGGCGGCGCTCGGCGTGATCCAGACCGCCAAGGTGCTGGAGCTGATCCACAGCGTGCGCGAGCGCGGCCTGGCCGTGGTCTTCATCTCGCACAACCTGCCCCAGGTGATCGAGGTCGCCGACCGGATCGAGGTGATGCGCCTCGGCGCCCGGGTGGCACGGTTCCGCGCGGCGAGGCCGAGGTGGAACGGCTGATCGCCTCGATCTCCGGGCGCGCTACAGCAACGAGGGACCGAGGGGGCCCGCGATGAGCGACCCGACCGAGAAGCTTCTCGAGCAAGGAGGTCGCGGCCGACGTCGTGGCTGTCGAGGAGGCCGAAGCTCCGTCCCGGCTGCGGACCCTGGCCACCACGCCGATCATGATCACGACGCTGTTCCTGCTGGTCCTGATCGTCGCGTTCTCGATCCTGGCGCCGGGCAAGTTCGGCACGACGTCCAACCTGACCCTGCTGGCCCAGAACGTGGCCATCCTGACCGTGGTCAGTATCGGCACCACGTTCGTGATCGCCACGGCCGGGATCGACCTGTCGATCCCGAGCGGGATCATCCTGGGCGAGGTGTTCGCGGCCCAGATGCTGTCCAAGATCTCGGTGCCGGGCGGCGGGACGGCGATCGACGTCCCGTCCGAGGAGACCACGGCCACCTACATCCTGGCGGCCCTGGCCGCGGCCCTGGTCGGCGGGCTCCTGATCGGGGCGATCAACGGCGTCCTGGTCGGCTACATGCGGATCCCGCCGATGCTGGCCACCCTGGGCACCCTCGGCGCCGGGCTGGGCGTTGCCCTGCTGCTGCGCAAGGGCGTCAACGTCGCCACCGTACGCACTCGAACCCGGTGACCAACGGGCACGTCATCCCCGGGGTGACCAACCTGGTGGTGATCGCCCTGGTGGTGGTGGTGCTCGGCTACGTCGGGCTGCACTACTCGGTGTTCGGCCGGCACACCCTGGCGATCGGCTCCAGCGAGGAGGCGGCCCGTCGGGTCGGGCTGAAGGTGGAACGTCACCTGCTCAAGGTCTACATCGTCGGTGGCGTGGCCAACGGGTTCGCGGGATTCCTCTCCCTGGCCTACTTCTCCACCACCTCGGTCGGCGGGCACACCACCGACAACCTCCAGGCGATCACCGCGGTCGCCCTGGGCGGAACCAGCCTGTTCGGCGGCGTGGCCACCATCCTCGGCACGCTGATCGGCGTCTGGATCCCTGCAGTGCTGCAGAACGGCTTCATCATCATCGGCGTCAACCCCTATTGGCAGATGGTCGCCGTCGGCGTGGTCCTGATCCTCGCCGTCTGGATCGACCAACTGCGACGCCGCTCCCAGAACCGGCGCTGAGCGCCCGCTCCCCGGAAGTAACCAACCCAGAGAAGGAGTACCAGTGAAGACCAACCGGCTCATCGGCGCGTCGGCGTTGGCCATCGGCGCACTCGCGCTGACTGCCTGTGGCTCGTCGAGCGAAACCACCCCGGCGGCCTCCTCGGCCGCTGCAGGTGGCGCCTCGTCGGCTGCCGCCGGCGGGAGTGGCAAGAAGATCACCCTCATGGTGGGCGTCAAGGGCGACCCGTTCTACGTCTCCATGGAGTGCGGCGCCAAGGAGGCGGCGGCCAAGGCCGGCGCCACCCTGGACGTGCAGGGCCCGGACAAGTTCGACGCCACCCTGCAGAACCCCATGCTGGACGCCGTGTCCTCGGCCAAGCCGGACGCCCTGCTCGTCGCCCCCAACGACGTCAAGGCCTCCGCAGTGCCGCTGAAGCGGATCCAGGACGGCGGCGCCAAGGTCGTGCTGGTCGACACCGTGGTGGACGACGCCACGATCGGCGTCAGCCGGATCGCGACCGACAACTCCCTCGGTGGCGAGAAGGCGGCCGAGGCACTGCAGCACCCTGGGCGTGGCCAAGGGCGCCAAGGTGCTCGTCATCTCGACCGACCCGGGCGTGTCCAGCGTCGACCTGCGGGTGGCGGGCTTCAAGAAGAAGGCCGCCGAGCTGGGCTACGTGCTCGTCTCGGACACCCAGTACTCGCACAACCAGGCCGCTGAGGGCGCCAAGGTGGTCTCGGCCGCACTGGCCAAGGACGCCGACCTCGCGGGCGTGTTCGCCACCAACCTGTTCACCGCGCAGGGTGTGGCGACCGGTGTGAAGCAGGCCGGCAAGTCCAGCACGGTCAAGGTCGTCGGCTTCGACGCCGGCCCCGACCAGATCAAGCAGCTGGAGGCCGGCGACGTGCAGGCCCTGGTCGCCCAGAAGCCGTACGACATCGGGGTGCAGGGTGTCGAGCAGGCCATCGCCTCGCTCTCCGGTGGCTCGGTCACCGCGAAGATCGAGACCGAGTCCCTGGTGGTCACCAAGGACAACATGGCCGACCCGGACGTCGCGAAGTACATCTACAAGTCGAGCTGCTGACCTCGGCGGACTGGTCCTGACCCCGCCCCCTCCGGCGGGGTCAGGACCGCACCACCCCTAACCTGCTCATGCTCCGCGGGGGTACACGTTCGGGCGCCCAAGAGACCCCGAACGTGTACACCCACGGAGCATGAGCAGGTTTAGGGTCGCGGGTATGGCAGCGTTGGCCACCACGATCACCGTGCTCGGGGCGGTCGCCCTGTTCGAGCCGGTGAACGGCTACCAGGTGCGCCGGGAGCTGTTGAGCTGGCAGATGGATCAGTGGGCGCAGATCAAGCCCGGCTCGATCTACTCGATGCTGAGCACCCTCACCCGCGACGGCTATGTGGTGCGGCACGACATCGTGGACGACGGGCGCGAGGTCGCCGTGTACACCACCAGCCCGGCCGGCCAGACCCGGTTGCGGCAGTTGCTCTGCCAGGCCCTGAGCGAGGTGGAACCCCTGTCCCCGTTGCCGTTCCACGTGGCGGTGATGCTCGACTCGCTGCTTCCCCGGGCGGACGTCGTGACCTGCCTGACCAGACGTCTCGACGCCCTGCGCCTGATGTCGCGCGACCTGCAGCTCAAGCTGGACGTGATGCAGCAGGACAACACCAGCCCGCCGCACGTGCACGACGTGGTCGATCTCAGCCTCCGGCTGGTGGCCACCGACGAGGCCTGGCTGATCGAGCACCTGGCCCGGGTGCAGCGGGGCGACTTCGCCTTCGCCGGGGAGTCCCCATCCTGGCAGCCGTCGGACGACGACCCCGGCCGGCAGATGGCGGCCGAGCGTGAGCACTACCGACGACTGCTGAGCGGCTGACTCCGCGCGACGTTCGCGGCGATGCGTGTTAAAGTCGCCGCTTCATGTTCAAGTTTGAATATGAGTCCACCGAAAGGGGCGCACGTTGATCACTGCTCGTGCACTCGTGCAGACGTTCCACACCCGCCAGGGCCGGCAGAAGGTCGACGTCGAGGCGGTGAAGGGAGTCGATCTCGACGTCGCCGAGGGCGAGATCGTCGCCTTCCTGGGCCCGAACGGGGCCGGGAAGACCACGACCCTGCGCATGCTCACCACCCTGCTCCGCCCCACGTCCGGCACCGCCACGGTGGCCGGGCACGACGTGACGACCGACCCGGTCGGCGTCCGGCGCAGCATCGGCTACGTCTCGCAGTCCGGCTCGACCAGCTCGGTGGCCCGGGCCGGCGAGGAGGTCGATCGACCACGGAATGCTCTACGGCATCGACCGGGCCGCAGGCCGACGCGGCGCGGCCAGGAGCTGTTCGAGCAGCTCGAGCTCGACGGGCTGTGGGACCGGCAGCCGAAGTCGATGTCCGGCGGGCAGCGGCGCCGGCTCGACATCGCGATGGGCCTGGTCCACGACCCGACGCTGATCTTCCTCGACGAGCCGACCACCGGGCTCGACCCGCAGGCCCGGGCCAACCTGTGGGAGCACATCGCCGACCTGCGCGACCGGCGGGGCGCGACGGTCTTCCTGACCACGCACTACCTCGACGAGGCCGACGCGCTGAGCGACCGGATCGTCGTCATCGACCACGGCCGGATCATCGCGGCGGACACCCCCGACAGCCTCAAGGCAGCAGGTCTCCGGCGACCTGGTCGACCTCGAGGCTGGCGGACGTCGACCAGGCGCCGCTCGCGGCGAAGCTCGCTCGACGCACGCGGCACCGTGCGAGACCGACGGACGGCACGTACGCGACCCGGCTGCCCCGTGCCGGCACGGTGGTGCCGGGCCTCCTGCGCGACCTCGAGGCCGACGGGAATCGCCCTGTCGACTCGATCGAGGTCCGCCGTCCGACCCTCGACGACGTCTTCCTCACCCTGACCGGCCGATCGCTGCGCAGAGGCCGAGGCCTGAAAGGTCCCGATGCGTTTCCTGCGAGAGTCCTCCATCGTCTTCCGCCGCCAGCTCCGGATGAACCTGCGCAACCCCGCCTGGGTGATCATCGGTCTGATCCAGCCGGTGCTCTACCTGCTGCTGTTCGGGCCGCTGCTCAAGCCGATCGTGACCGCCCAGTTCGGCGCACGACAACGCCTACACGTTCTTCGTGCCCGGCCTGCTGGTGCAGCTCGGCGTGTTCGGCGCCTTCTTCGCCGGGTTCGGCCTGATCGGCGAGTGGCGCGAGGGCGTGGTCGAGGCCGAGCGGGTCACCCCGGCCAGCCGGACGGCGCTGCTGGTGGGCCGGCTGGCGCCGCGACGTGCTGCAGCTCTTCGTGCAGGCCCTGATCCTGGTCTGCGGCCTCGGCTACGTGATGGGCATGCGGGCGCTCGGCCGACCGGGCGTGGTGGTCGGCGTGCTGCTCACGCTGCTCGTCGGCGGCGGCCTGCGTCGCGGCGTCCTACGCCGCTGGCGCTGACCACCAAGAGCGAGGACGTGATGGCTCCGGTCATCAACTCGGTGATGATGCCGGTGCTGCTGCTCTCCGGCATCCTGCTGCCGATGACGCTGGGGCCGACGTGGCTGCAGTCAGGTCAGCGACTTCATGCCGATCAAGCACGTGGTGGACGGCGTCCGCGCCTCCTTCGCCGGCGACCTCGCGTCGTCCACCGTGCTCTGGGGCTCGGTCTGGGCGGTGCTGCTCACGGCCGCGCCGTCTGGTGGGGCACCACGACCTTCCGCAAGGAGAACGCCTAGAACCTGTCGGGTTCGGCGGGGTGGTCGGTGGGGTCAGCGCAGGGCGCGGTGGGTGGCGCGGGCGAGCTGGATGAGGCCGACGGCGCCGAGGGTGGCCCAGGCCGCGGCGCCGGCGTTCGCCCAGAGGCTCGCCCGGTCGGGCTGGGCGAGGCCGGCCAGCAGGAACATCGCGGTGACGATCACCCGGGTGGGCTTCTCCGCCACCGAGATCACCCCTACCTCGGCCATGCCGAGCTGACCCGCCCGGGCCCGCAGGTACTCGTGCAGCCAGGCGAGCCCGCCGGCCACCACGCACACCCACCCCTGTGCCCCGGCCAGCCAGAGCGCCGCGACGAACGCCCCCTCGGCCAACCGGTCCCCCACGGCGTCGAGCACCGCCCCCCATCGGGTGGTCCGCCCCGAGAGCACGGCCACCGCGCCGTCCAGTCCGTCGAGCAGGCCGGAGCCCACCACCAACAGCACCGAGAGCGCCACCCAGCCACCGCCGACGGCGACCCCCATGGTGGCACCGAGCGCCGCCGCCAGCGCGAGGGCGGTGACCAGGTTCGGCCCGAACCCCATGCGCACCAAGGGAGAAGCCAGCGTGTGGACGACGCTGAGCCAGACGCCGATCACTCCGCCGGTCGGGGAATCGCCGTGCCCGGAGGACCAGGCGCGCAGATACTCCTGGCGGGTCAGCACGAGCGCCCGACCAGCCTGGTCCCCACGCCGACGCTCAGGCGAGCGCCCACTGCACGGCCAGCGTGACCTCGACCCCGACCGAGCCCGGCTGCACCCCGACCTCCACCGCGGCCATGGCGTCGCGCTTGCCCATCATCATCGGCATCGGTGGGCCCGGCGAGTACCCGGACTGCTCGGTGATCTCGCCGACCGCTCCGAGCCCCCGCCCGGCCAGGGAGGCCAGCTGCTCCGCCCGCGCCACGGCGTCCGCCCAGGCCGCGGCCCGGGCACGTTCGCGCAGCGGAGTGTCGTCGTCCACCTCGAAGCTCACCCCGTCGAGCCGGACGTCGTCGCCCCCGGCCGCGAGTGCCTCCCCGAGCACCCGCCCGGCGGCCGCCAGATCGCGCAGGCTGATCGCCAGCTGGTGCTCGCTGCGATAGCCGACGGTCTTCGGACCCTGCTGCTCGGTCCAGACCTGCTCGGCGGTGATCGCCAGGGCCAGGGTGCTGGCATCGGCAGCCGCCACCCCGGCCGCGCTCAGCGCCGCCCGGATCCCGCTCACCGCCTGCTCGGACGCCGCCAGCGCGGTGGCCACGCTCGGCCGCAGCGCCGTCGCCGCGAGACGCACCCGCATCACGTCGGGCGCGGCACTCGCCCGCCCCGTCCCGGTCACGCTGATCATCGCGCCGCTCACCTCGTCAGAGTGCCTAGGGCGGCGAACACCTCGAGCGTCGCCGTGGACCGGTTGAGGGTATAGAAGTGCAGGCCGGGGGCGCCCCCGTCGAGCAGGGCCGCGGACAGCTCGGTGGCCAGCTCGACCCCCACCCGGCGCACCGCGGCCGGGTCCTCGCGTACTGCATCCAGCCGGGCGAGCACGCCGTCCGGCATCGGGGTGCCCGACAGCTCGGCGAACCGGCGCACCTGGCCGAAGTTGGTCACCGGCATGATCCCCGGGATGACCGGCATGGTGCAGCCGAGCCGGTCCAGGCGCTCCCGCAGCCGGAAATAGGAGGCCGGGTCGAAGAAGAACTGAGTGATCGCGAAGTCGGCGCCGGCGTCCGCCTTCGCGGCCAGCACCCGGGCGTCCTGATCCAGACCGGGGCTCTCCGGGTGCCCGTCCGGGAAGGCTGCCACGCCCACCGTGAACGCCCCGAGCTCGCGGATCAGCCGAACCAGGTCCTCCGCGTGGTCCAGGCCCTCGGGGTGGGCGGTCCACCGCTGTCCGGGCCCACCTGGCGGGTCGCCGCGCAGCGCCATCACGGTGCGCACCCCGGCGTCGGCATAGGCGCCGATCACCTGGCGCAGCTCGGCCCGCGAGGCACCCACGCAGGTCAGGTGGGCGGCCGGGGTGAGGGTGGTGGTCTCGGCGATCGCCGCGGTGACCCGGGTGGTGCGGTCGCGGGTGGAGCCGCCGGCGCCGTAGGTGACCGAGACGAACGTGGGCGCCAGCGGCTCGAGCCGCCGGATCGCCTGCCACAGCACGGCTTCCCCCGCGTCGTCCTTCGGCGGGAAGAACTCCACCGAGAAGGTGCGGTCGCCGGAGGCCAGCCGTTGCGCCAGCGTGAGCGTGGATCGGTCGCCGGTCGCCATCTCTCCAGGGTAGGCCTAGGCTCGGCGTGTGCCGACCAGCCCCTTCGACGTCGAGGACCTCCGGGTACGAGTGCACAAGGTGCTCGAGGACTTCCTCGCCCGCCAGCTCGCCCTCCTCGAGGCCGTCTCGCCAGACTGCACCGCGATGGTGGAGTACGTCGGGGACCTGATGCGCGGCGGCAAGCGGCTGCGCCCGGCGTTCTGCTACTGGGGCTGGCGCGGTGCCGGCGGCACCGGCGAGGGCACCCGCGGCGAGGCGATCGTGCACGCGGCCACCGCACTGGAGTTCTTCCAGGCCGCTGCCCTGATCCACGACGACGTGATGGACGACTCCGACACCCGCCGCGGTATGCCCGCCGTGCACCGCCGGTTCGCCACCCTGCATCGCGGCTCCGGCTGGACCGGGGACGGCGAACGGTTCGGCCTCGCCGGGGCGGTGCTGGCCGGCGACCTGTGCCTGGTCTGGTGCGACGAGCTGTTCACCGGCAGCGGGTTGCCCCCGGCGTCACTGGTCGCCGGGCGGGGCGTCTTCGACCAGATGCGCACCGAGCTGATGGGCGGTCAGTACCTGGACATGCTGGAGCAGGCGGTCGGCGCCCAGCGCACCCGGGGCGCCACCGAGCGCGCCCGCCAGGTGATCCGCTACAAGAGCGCCAAGTACACGATCGAGCAGCCGCTGCTGATCGGCGGCGCGCTGGCCGGGGCGGACGACGCCCTGCTGGCCGGGTACTCCGCCTTCGGCCTGCCGCTCGGTGAGGCCTTCCAGTTGCGCGACGACGTGCTCGGGGTGTTCGGCGACCCGGCGGCCACCGGCAAGCCCGCCGGCGACGACCTGCGTGAGGGCAAGCGCACGGTGCTGATCGCCCAGGCACTCGAGCACGCCTCCCCGGCCCAGGCCCAGGAGGTGCGCCGGCTGCTCGGCGACCCCGGGCTGGACGGGCACGGCGTGGACACCTTGCGCGAGATCCTGATCGAGACCGGTGCGCTGGACGCCGTCGAGACCCTGGTCGACGATCTGGTCAGCTCCGCCCGGGCGGCCCTGGCCGGGCTGGGCGTCGCCGAGGATGCCCGGGCCGTGCTCGACGGCCTGGTCGACGCCGCCACCGCGCGGGTCAGCTGAGGGACGAACGATGGCCTTGCTCCGGGGTAAGAGCGTGACCGGCCCGACCGACCATGTGGTGGTGGTCGGGGCCGGGCTGGCGGGGCTGTCGGCCGCGATGCGGCTGGCCGGGGCGGGCCGGAAGGTGACCGTTCTCGAGCGCGAGCCGGTGCCCGGCGGCCGGGCCGGCCTCGTGGTCGCGGGTGCGCCCGGGGGCGGGGAGTACCGCTTCGACAACGGCCCCACCGTGCTCACCATGCCCGACCTGATCGAGGACTGCTTCGACGCCCTCGGCGAGACCATGTCGGACTGGCTGGACCTGCGCCCGCTCGACCCGGCCTATCGGGCGACCTTCGCCGACGGCTCCCGGATGGACGTGCACGCCGACACCGACGCCATGCGGGAGGAGATCGCCCGGGTCTGCGGGCCCGAGGAGGCCGCCGGGTTCGAGCGCTTCGTCGCCGTGGTCTCGAAGATGTACCGCTACGAGATGCGCGACTTCATCGACCGGGTGATCGACTCCCCGCTGGACCTGGTCTCGATGAACCTGGCCCGGCTGGTCGGCATCGGCGGGTTCCGCCGGCTGGCCCCGTTCGTGGCCCGCTACCTCAAGGACGAGCGCCTCCAGCGGCTCTACTCCTTCCAGGCCATGTACGCCGGGGTCTCGCCGTACGAGGCGCTGGCGATCTACGCCGTCATCTCGTACATGGATGCCGTGGCCGGGGTCTACACCCTGGCCGGCGGCATGCACGCCCTGCCCCGGGCGATGGCGGACGCGGCGGCCAAGCACGGCGTCGAGTTCCGCTACGGCACCACAGTCACCGCGGTCGAGCACAGCGGTGGCCGGGCGAGCGCCGTCCGCACCGCCGACGGCGAGCGGATCGCCGCCGACGTGGTGGTGCTCAACCCCGACCTGCCGGTGGCCTACCGCGACCTGCTCGGGCACACGCCGCGCACGGTGAGGCGGCTGACCTACTCCCCCTCCTGCTACCTGCTGCTGGCCGGGTCGACCGCCCAGTACGACCAGCTGGCCCACCACAACATCCACTTCGGAGCCGCCTGGCGCGAGGTGTTCGAGGAACTCGCCTCGGGCCGGCTGATGACCGATCCCTCGATCCTGGTCTCCAACCCCACCCACTCCGACCCCACGCTGGCCCCGGCGGGCAGACAGATCTACTACGTCTTGGCCCCCACGCCGAACACCCGGGCACCGATCGACTGGGCCACCGTCGGGCCGGCCTACCGCGAGCACGTGCTGGGCACCCTGGAGAAGCGTGGCTACCCGGGCCTGGCCGATTCGATCGAGGTCGAGCACGTGACCACCCCGGCGGATTGGGAGGCCCGGGGCATGGAGGCCGGGGCCCCCTTCGCCTCCGCGCACACGTTCACCCAGACCGGCCCGTTCCGCCCGCACAACCGGTGGGGCGAGAACGTGGTGTTCACCGGGTCCGGAACCCAGCCCGGGGTCGGCGTGCCGATGGTGCTGATCTCCGGACGGCTGGCCGCCGAGCGGATCCTCGGCCCTGACCCGGGCTACCGCTCCCGGGCCTGGCGCTAGATCCGGCAGGATGGCCCGGTGAGCTCACGCATCCTGACCGCAGCCGGGATCGACGATCCCGACCTGCGCTCCGCCTATGAGACCTGCCGGCGGCTGAACCAGGAGTACGGCCGCACCTATTACCTGTCCACGCTGCTGCTGCCCCCGGTCAAGCGCCCGTTCGTCTGGGCCCTGTACGGATTCGCCCGCCAGGCCGACGAGTTCGTCGACTCCCTCACCGCCCCGGACCCCCAGCAGTTGCTCGACTGGGGCCAGAACTTCCTGGACTCCCTGAGCTACAGCAACGGCCGGCCGGCCGATCCGGTGGCCCGGGCGATGGCGCACACGATGCGGCAGTGGACCATTCCGCGGGCGCACGTCGAGGCCTTCCTGGAGTCCATGCAGATGGACATCACGGTCAGCGGATACCCGACGTACGCCGATCTCGAGCAGTACATGTACGGCTCGGCGGCGGTGATCGGGCTGCAGATGCTGCCCATTCTGGAGCCGATGGCTCCCGAGGCCGGTGCCCGCGCCCGGGCGCTGGGCGAGGCGTTCCAGATGACCAACTTCATCCGGGACGTCGGCGAGGACCTGCAGCGCGGGCGGGTGTATCTGCCGCAGGAGGACCTCGACGTGTTCGGGGTGACCCGCGAGATCCTGGCCGCGGGCGTGGTCACCGCCCCGGTTCGGGCACTGCTGAGGTTCGAGATCGAGCGGACCCGGGCCCTGTACGCCTTCGCCGAGCCGGGCATCGCGATGCTGCACCCGACCAGTCGGGACTGTCTGCGCACGGCTTTCCTGCTCTACCAGGGGATCCTGGACGAGGTCGAGGCGGCCCACTACCAGGTGCTCAGCCGGCGGGTGAGTGTGCCGGTCCGCCGACGGGTGCAGGTGGCTGCTCCCGCCTGGTGGCGGGCGACTGCGACCCGCCGGGAGCAGCAGCGCTGGCACGCGGCCTGACCCGGCCCCCGCGCATCCCGGGTCGGCTCCGGGGTTGACCGGAGATGGGTATGACCGACTACTCTCACCGGTATGACTCGCAAGCGGACCTTCAGCCTGCCGGACGACGTCTCCGCCCTGCTCGACCAGGTGGCCGGCGGCAACGCCTCGGCCTACGTGGCGGACGCCGTCCGGGCCAGGATCGATCGTGACGTCGCCGCCCGGCGGATCCGGCAGGCCTATGGCGAACCCGACCCCGCCGCCTACGCCCACTGGGTGCAGCGGCTGACCCGGGACGAGGCCCGGGCAGGGGTGGAGCTGGAGCAGCCGGTCCCGTGATCGGCGGCCGGGTGCTCGACACGACGGCGATCACCGACCTCGCGATCGGGCGCAGCATCTACGCCGCCGCGTTCCTGGCGGCGGCCAACGACCTGGGCATCGCCCTGGCACTGCCGGCCGCCGCCCTGCATGAGGCCTGGGCCCGGGCGGGCGAGGCCGACTACCCCTTCGTCGAGCTGCTGCTGGCGCTGCCCCTGAGTGTGGTCGAGCCCTTGGACGGCGAGGCTGCGGCCAGGTCGGGGACCGCCGCCGGCGCAGGAGTGCAGCGGAACCCGGTGGCCTGGAACGCCTCCGCAGCGCACGCCGCCCTGGTCTCACGCGAGCGCGGCTGGCCGGTGCTCACGGCGGACCCGGCGGCGCTGCAGGCGATCGACCCCGAACTGGCGATCGACCTGCTGCCTGGCGAGTGATCGCCGAGTGATCGCCGAGCGGCTCAGAAGGCCAGGGCCTGGGCCCGTCTGCGGATCTCAGTCTTGTGCCCGGCCCGAAGGGCCTCCAGCGGGGAGCCGGAGAGAGAATCGTCCGGGCTGAGCAGCCAGCGCAGCGACTCCTCGGGGGTGAACCCCGCATCCACCAGCACGTTCAGGGTGCCGGGCATCTCATCCATCACCGCGTTGTCGCGCAGCATCGCGGCGGGAATGCTCCACACTCCGCGCTCCCCATGTCTGACGGCGATCAGGAAGCGATCCTGGATCAGCCGGCGCACCCGGGTCACGTCGACGCCGAGCCGCTCGGCGACGTCCGGCAGGGTCAGCCACTCGGTGACCAGTTCGTCGAGGTCGTCCACCCGACAAGCATGACCGATCCGACGCCCCTTGGCACGGGTGGTGACTCCGCGGCCGACTCGCTCGGCGTGTCGCACCCAGAGGGTCACCACTCTGCGTGGCCGCGACCTCCCGTGATCGCCGTCAGATCGCGCAGGGCGGAGGTGGTCAGCGCAGTCACAGGCAGGCAGGGCGGGCAGGGTCACGGTCGTTGGCGAGATCACCACTCTGCGTCGCATTTCTGCTCGCGGGGCCACTCGGCATCACGCTGCGTCGCGTCACCTCCCCCGATTCGGGGCAACTCTGCGATAGCGTCCCAACGACCACAGAAGTGCTCACTAGTCACACAGGTCACTTTGGCCCCAAACGCACGACCAGGTCCGATCGACTTCCCCCGACCGGACTGCCACCGATCGGCTGCGCGACGGCCGAGGACGCAGTGGAGGACGCTCCGTGAGCGACGCCAGCAGGACGCCCGAGGCGCCCACCGCCCGGCCGGCACGCCATGCCACCAGCCCCGACGACGTGTTCGCCACGCTGGCGCGCCGGGTCAAGCTGCCCACCGTGCCCGACGCGAGTGCCCCCCAGGTGCTGCGGGCGGCGAGCGTCCCCCTGGTCGCCGCGGCGCTGGTGGCCACCGGGTCCGGCGCGGCGAACGCAGCCACCACGACCCCTGCGCCCTCGACCGGTTCCGCCCCAGGGTCGCCGAGCCAGTCCTCACCCCGGGTCGCGCACGCCCAGGTGACCTACACGGTCAAGGAGGGCGACACGGTGGCGGCCATCTCGGCCCGCACCGGAATCGCCGTGCGCACCATCCTCGAGGCCAACCACCTGCCCGCGAGCGGCCTGATCCACCCCGGCCAGACACTGGTCCTGCCCGGCGCGAAGGCTTCAGCACCCGCTGCGCCGGCCAAGGCCAAGGCGACCCCGAAACCGGCCGCCCGGCCCGCGCCGAAGCCCGCCCCGGTCGTGGTGCACGTGGTCAAGCCGGGCGACACGGTCAGCGCCATCTCCACCCGGTACAGGATCTCGGTCGCGGCCATCCTGCAGGCGAACCAGCTGGGTGCCCAGGGCCTCATCCACCCCGGCCAGAAACTGCGCCTGCCCGGGGTCAGGCCCGCCACGCCGAAGCCCGCCGCCGTGCCGACGCACCCGTACACGGTCAAGGCGGGCGACACGCTGAACGACATCTGCGCCAGGGAGAAGGTCAGCCTGGCCACGGTGCTCAACCTCAACAAGATCAAGAACGCTGGACTGATCCACCCCGGGCAGAAACTGCTCCTTCCCGGCGCGCCGAAGTCGTCGGTGCCGAACACCTTCCTGGGCCGGCGCTACCCCGACGCCGTGGCGCAGGCCGCCGCGATGAACCGGGCCACCCTGGCCAAGCGTGATCTGCCCACCCGCGCCCAGATGAAGAAGCTGGTCGCCGACACCGCCCGCTCGATGGGGGTGGATCCGGCGTTGGCGCTGGCCGTCGCCTGGCAGGAGTCCGGATTCAACCCGCGGGTGGTCTCCCCCGCCAACGCCATCGGCACCATGCAGGTGATCCCCGGCACGGGCCGGTGGGCCTCCGACCTGGTCGGGCGCAAGCTCGACCTGCTGGTGCCCAAGGACAACGCCACCGCCGGCGTCGCCGTGCTGGCCGCCCTGCTCGCCCAGGCCAAGGAGGATCAGGCCATCGCGGGGTACTACCAGGGGCTCGGATCGGTGCGGTCGCGCGGCATGTACGAGGACACCAAGTCCTACGTGGCCAGCGTCAAGGCCCACCGCGCCCGCTTCGCCAAGGAGCTCGCCGGGGGCTGACCCGCAACCCGCCGGAGACGGTCAGCTGCCCGGGAACACCGTGCAATGCGGCCACGAAACGTACACTCCCGGGTGTGGACACCACAGTTCGGGACCCCCTGGTCGGGCGGCTGCTCGACGGGCGCTACCAGGTGGAGTCCCGGATCGCCCGCGGCGGCATGGCCACGGTGTACCAGGCGATGGACCGTCGGCTTGATCGTCTGGTCGCCCTGAAGGTGATGCATCCGCACCTGGCCGACGACGCCGAGTTCGTCGCCCGGTTCGTGCGCGAGGCCCGCTCCGCCGCCCGGCTGTCCCACCCGAACGTGGTCCAGGTGTTCGACCAGGGGGCCGACAAGACCGGCGACGCCGGCGACGTGCTCTACCTGGCGATGGAGCTGCTGCCGGGGCGCACCCTGCGCGACGTGATCGCCGAGCGTGGCGCGTTGACCCCTCGCGAGGCACTGACCATCACTGAAGGTGTGCTCGACGCCCTCGGGGCGGCACACCGGGCGGGCATCGTGCACCGCGACATCAAGCCCGAGAACGTGATCCTCACCGACGAGGGTCGGGTCAAGGTGGCCGACTTCGGCCTGGCCAAGGCGGTCACCGGCGGGCCCACCCAGACCGGGGCCCTGATCGGCACTGTGGCCTATCTGGCGCCGGAGATCGTCTCCCGCGGCATCGCCGACGCCCGCAGCGATGTCTACGCCGCCGGGATCATGCTGTTCGAGATGCTCACCGGCCGCCAGCCCTTCTCGGGCGAGGTGCCCATGCAGGTGGCCTATCGGCACGTCCACGAGGACGTGCCGAAGCCGTCCACCCTGGTGCCGGTCCTGCCCACCGAGCTGGACGACGTGGTGCTGGCCGCGGTGGCCCGAGACCCCGACGAGCGCCCCGCGGACGCCGCGAACTGGCTGCCCGCCGTCCGCCGGGTGCACGCCGAGCTCACCGACGAGGTGCTGGACACCCGCCCCGACGTCGCCCCGCTGCCCGTGGCGGAGGACGCCGCGGAGGAGAGCGGGGACCACACCGAGGTGGTGAGCCGCTCCTCCGCCGGGCACCGGGCGACCAACCACACCCAGACCCTGCCGCAGCTGCGTGGGCTGCGGACCCTGCGCGAGCGCAGCAAGCGGGAGGCCCGCGAGAACACCGGCGACTCCCGGCTGCCCGCGATCCCCCAGGCAGCCGAGGACGTCGCGCTGAGCGATCTGGCCCAGCAGCGACGCAGGCGAGGGCTGATCGGCCTGGCCATCGTGCTCTCGATCACCGCGGTGCTCAGCCTGGGCGGCTGGTGGATCGTGGCCGGACCAGGCGCCTTCACCTCGACGCCGGCCCTGGCCAACCTCACCGAGAACGAGGCGAAGGCTCGCCTGGTCAAGGACGGGCTGGCCGCGAAGACCGAGAAGGGCGAGTACAGCGAGACGATCGCCAAGGGTCTGGTGGTCCGCACCGACCCGGCGACCGGTGACCGGGTGCGCAAGAACGGGACCGTGCGCCTGTACCTCTCGTTGGGCACCGCCGTCCGCACGGTGCCCGAAACTGGTCGGCAAGACCCGGGGGGATGCCACGGACGCCCTCCAGGCGGTGGGGCTCAAGGTCGGCACGCTCGCCGAGGGGTATCACGACACGATCGCCAAGGGGAAGGTGATCTCGACCAGCCCCGGCTCCGGCAACAAGCTCAAGGCCGGTGCGAGCGTCTCGCTGACGATCAGCCAGGGCCCGCAACCGGTGGACGTGCCCGACCTGACCGGGCGCACTGTCGACGAGGCCAGGACCGAGCTCACCAACGCCGGGTTGAAGGTGGCGGTGACCGAGGAGTACGTCGAGGGCGTCGAACCGGGACGGGTGATCCGTCACGACCCCTCCGGCGGCAGCAGCGTGCCCCGGGGCACCGAGGTGAACCTGGTGGTCGCTCAGGCCACCGAGGTCGCGGTCCCCGACGTGATCAACAAGACGTTCGACGAGGCCAAGCAGCTCCTCGAGCAGCAGGGCTTCACGGTGAAGCGGGAGGACGCCCTCGGCGGCTTCCTGAACACCGTGCGCGCTCAGCGCCCCGACCCGGGCACCGTGCTCCCCCGGGGCAGCGAAGTGCTCGTGATCGTGGTCTGAACGTCACGGGTGGTACCGGCCACGTCACCTCCTCGAGCGGTGATCGGGGTCGATGCCGAGGACGAGGTCGATGTGGCGTTGGGTCGCCGGGCGCATGTAGCTCAGCCACGTACGCTGGTAGACGGGAACGGTGCCGCGCGCGAGGCCCCGCATCTCACGCCTGTAGGCCCGCCATCCCGGCTCATGATCACGGACTCGGGCGTACAGGTGAGCAGGAAAGCGTCGTCCGCCATCGTCGGTGACATCGTCGAGGTCGATCCCCAGTCCGTGGTCCTCCTCCCACGCCGTTCCGTCGTTGTCGATCACAACCAGCGCCATGCCGACGGCGCCCAGGGCGGCGGCTGCGTGCTGGAGCGTAGCCCCAGGATGCGCACGCTCCAGCCGGGCAAGGGTGCTCACGGACACTCCTGCACGCGCGGCCAGGACCCGCTGGCTGATGCCAAGATCACGCCTCCCCGCCCGCAGCGCCAGAGCGATGCAGTGCCCAAGCGTCGGCTCGGACATGGGCGGCTCGGACATAGGCGGCTCGGACATAGGTGACATCGTGGCCGCCCTTCACCCCTGGTGTGGCTCCGCCGCGATTCTGTGGACAACCAGTGCCGGCGGCACATGAGTTTGCGCGGCTGTGTACTGCTCCATATATGGAGCAGTACACAGCTCACCCCGAAGGGATCGGCCCGGGTAGCGGACGGAGGCGGCTGGGAAGACACAGCCCGGGGGTGGGCGATGGGCGCGCGGCGCGGGAGCTGCTATTCCTGGTAGGAGTAGCGCTGCTCCTGCCAGGGGTCTCCGTGCACGTGGTAGCCGCGCTCCTCCCAGAAGCCGCGCCGGGGCTCACGCAGGTACTCCAGCCCGCGCAGCCACTTCGGGCCCTTCCAGGCGTACAGGTGCGGCAGCACCAGGCGCAGCGGGAAACCACGCTCGGGGGTGAGCGGCTCGCCGTCCAGATGCGTGGCCAGCACCGTCTGCGGATCAGCCAGGTCCTCCAGCCGCACCGTCGCCGAGTAGCCGTACTCGGCCCAGGTCATCACGTGCGTGACGTCGTCTGCCGGGGGGACGGCCGTCAAAAGGGTGGAGCCGAGCACGCCGCCCCAGCGGTTGGCGCGGTTCGTCCAGCGCTTGACGCAGTGCATGTCGGCCACGACCTCGTCGCGGGCCAGCGCGGCCAGGTCCTGCGGGCTGAGGTGGTGCTCGACGCCGTCCGCAGTGGCTCCGTTGACCACCAGTCGCCAGGTCTCCGGGCGATACTTCGGAACCGGCCCGTAGTGGGTGACCGGCATGTCCTCGGCGAGCCTCTGCCCGGGGGGCAGCCCGGGCTCGGACTGCGGGCCAGCGTCGGTCACAGCTGCCATCCTTGCACTTCGCGAGGGCCGCTCAGGACAGCGTCGCCGCTCAGCGCTCGGTCAGCCCCTCAGCCACCAGGAAGGCCATCTCCAGGGCCTGCTGGTGGTTGAGTCGCGGGTCGCACAGCGTCTCGTAGCGGCTGGACAGGTGATCCTCGTCGATGTGCTCGGCCCCGCCCAGGCATTCGGTGACGTCGTCCCCGGTCAGCTCGATGTGCATTCCCCCCGGGATGGTGCCCAGCGCGTTGTGCACCTCGAAGAAGCCCCGCACCTCGTTCATCACGTCGTCGAACCGGCGCGTCTTGTACCCCGACGCCGCTTCGAACGTGTTGCCGTGCATGGGGTCACAGACCCAGAGCACATGCGACCCGACCTCGCCAACGCCCTCGATCAGTCCGGGCAGCACGTCGCGGATCCT
Organism: uncultured Actinomycetota bacterium; assembly: GCA_963710915.1. Classification (GTDB taxonomy): domain Bacteria; phylum Actinomycetota; class Actinomycetes; order Actinomycetales; family Kineosporiaceae; genus JADJPO01. The sequence continues at coordinate 176,353 of CAVQCD010000011.1, forward strand.
GGAGGCACCCATCCGGGTGATGAAGGTCAGCCGGCCCGGCTCGCGCTCGGGGTCGAGCCGCTCCGCCAGCTCCATGGCCTGGGCCGGGGTGGTGGTCGGGCCCAGCTTGACCCCGATCGGGTTGCGCACCTTGGAGAGCAGGTCGACGTGCGCGCCGTCCAGCTGGCGAGTCCGCTCCCCGATCCAGACGAAGTGGGCCGACACGTTGTACGGAGCGCCCGTGCGGGAGTCGATCCGGGTCAGCGGGCGCTCGTAGTCCAGCAGCAGCGCCTCGTGGCTGGAGTAGAAGTCCACCGTGCGCAGGGCGTCGAAGTCGCCGCCGCAGGCGGCCATGAACCGCATCGCCCGGTCGATGTCGCGGGCCATGTCCTCGTACCGGGCGTTGGCCTGGTTGGAGACGAAGCCGCGGTTCCACTCGTGCACATGTCGCAGATCGGCGAACCCGCCCTTGGTGAAGGCGCGGATCAGATTCAGCGTCGCACTCGCCGTGTGGTAGGCCCGCAGCAACCGCTTCGGGTCGGGGGTGCGGTGGGCCAGCTCGAAGACGTAGTCGTTCACCGAGTCGCCGCGGTAGGCGGGCAGCTCGACGTCGCCGCGGATCTCGGTCGGCTTGCTGCGCGGCTTGGCGTACTGCCCGGCCATCCGGCCCACCTTGACCACGGGCATGCTCGCCCCGTAGGTGAGCACCACCGCCATCTGGAGCATCGTCTTGATCTTGTTGCGGATCCGGTCGGCCGTGGCCTCGGCGAAGGTCTCGGCGCAGTCCCCGCCCTGCAGGAGGAACGCCTCACCGCGGGCGCAGGCGGCCAGGCTGGCCTTGAGCTCGTCGCACTCGCCGGCGAACACCAGCGGCGGGTAGGCGCTGAGCTCGGCCGCGACCTCGGCCAGAGCGACCGGGTCGGGCCACTCCGGCTGCTGCGCGGCCGGCAGGTCACGCCAGCTGTCCAGGCTCGCCAGCAGGGCGGCCTCGGTCGGCTGGGCGGTCGGCGTGCTCAGGTGCTCCAGGCTGGTACTCACCGGGCAAGCGTAGGTGAACCGGGGCGCGGCACGGTCATCGAGGCCGCCACAGACCCTGCGACTGCTGGTCGTAGGGGGCGATCACCACGCCCATCCGCTCGTAGTCGGCCGGGAAACGCCGTCCCACCACCACCGTCGCCCCGTCGGTGAGCGCATCGTCCTGCCCCTCGGGCACCAGCAGCCAGGCCCGGTTCCACACCGCCGGATCCTCCTGGCGCAGCGCGAAGGCGGCCGAGCCGGCCGGGTCGGGCCAGCCTGGGAAGGCCGGCAGCAGCACGGACGGCGCCCGGCCGTCGAGCACCACCACCGAGGCGGGGTGCCAGGTGAGGTCGAGCATCGGCGTCCCGGGCGCGAACCCGCCCCGCTCCCCGGCCACCCGCAGCCCGTCCACCCACTGCGCGGTCTGCGGATCGACCAGCACCTGCGGCGCGCCGGCGGCGATGGTCCGGGGCAGCACCTGGACCGGCAGCGGCGCAATCCGATAGGGAGCGACCTCCCGGGTGGTCGGCACCAGGACCGCCCCGAGCAGGACCGCCCCGGCGGCCAGGGATCCGAGCGCGACCGGGCTGCCGGCGTCCGGCAGGGTGCTCACCCCGATCGCCGCTGCGGCCAGCAGCACCGGGAAACCGCCGTGCAACTGGGTCGCGTACTCGACATTGGTGCCGAGCGGGTACGCGGCGCCCATCGCGAGCAGGGCCAGGCAGGCCAGTGCCGCGGTGCCCCGCCGGGCGGGACCCTGGCGCCCCGGGCCGGCGTGGGCGGGCTCCGGCCAGATCCAGACCAGGACGGCGACCAGCAGCGCCGCCTCGGCGGCCATCACCAGCGGGGACACGGACATGCCCAGACCGGGCACACCGCCCGGGTAGGCGCGCAGGACGAGCACCAGGGTCACCCACCAGACCACCCCGTGCGCGGCGCCCAGCCAGACCCCGCGGTGCCGGACGACGGCAAGCAGGGTCAGCGCGAGCGCCGCCAGCACCGGCAGCACGAGGAGCGGCAGATAGCTCCACGGCCGGTCCACCAGTTCGTTGCGCAGCCCCAGCTTGGCGCTGGCCACGGCCACCCCGGGCGCGTAGTGACCCGGGTCGACCGCCGAGAGCATGCCGCTGACCCGGCGGTAGGTGGCCAGGGTGAACGACGGCGAGTGCACCAGCGTGGAGTGCAACAGGGCGAGCAGGCCACCGCCGACCGCGGCCGAGGCCACGGCCGTGCCCAGCCCGCGCAGCACCACCCGGCGGCGCCCCGCGGTGGCGGCGTGTATACCCGCGGCTAGCAGCAGGACGAGGACGGCGCCGACGGCGGTGGTCGCCTTCCCGATGGCGGTGACGAAGGCGCCGACGGCCACCAGGGCACCGGCCAGCACGGCACGACGCCCGGGCCCGGCGAGGGTGAGCACCTCGAGCAGCCCGGCAGCGAGCACCATCAGCCCCAGGGCGGCGAACCAGTTGTAGCTCGGGGTGCGCACGAAGACGGTGTAGTAGCACAGCGCCGCCGCGACGCAGCCCGGTGGCCAGACCGCGCACAGCCAGACGGGCCAGGCCCGCCCGCCCAGCCACTCACCCGCGCGGCGGACGGCGCCGGCCAGGACCAGCGCGGCCGCCACCAGCAGCAATGCGGCCAGGATCCGCAACCGGCCCAGATCGCCGCCGACCAGTCGCAGCAAGGGCCCGGAGTACCAGCCGAAGACGCCGTTGAAGGCCTTGTCCGCCGCCCACGGCTGAGCCGCCATCAGGTAGTGGCTCTCGTCCATCGCGTCCAGCCCACGGTCCGCCCCGTCGAGCACCGCATGGAGGATCGGCAGGTTCGCCAGCCAGGCCACCGCAGCGGTGACGGCCACCAGCGGAGTGGGCAGGCGCCGGACCACCTAGGCGCTGCGCCCGACCTGAGCCGGGCCTCCCTCTGCATCGTCCTGACCCGCATCGTCCTGACCTGCGTCGACCTGGTCCGCGTCGTCGTGCCCGGTGCGCTCGGCCTCGGCGTGGCCGTGGGCGTGGGCATCGGTGACGGCTTTGACCCGTTCTGAGGCAGCGGCCGTCATCGCGCTGGCCGCGGCGACCGCGGTGGCCACCGGGCGGGGCTTGGTGCGCTTGGCCGAGGCGAGACGTTCCTTCATGGTCGCCGCGTACACATCGACGTACTCCTGGCCGGAGAGCTCCATCAGCGCGTACATGATCTCGTCGGTGATGGAGCGGAGCACGAACCGGTCGCCCTCCATGCCCTCGTAGCGGGAGAAGTCCAGCGGCTCGCCGAGCACGATGCCGACCCGGCCCAGGTGCGGGATCGTGCGGCCGATCGGCTGCACCTTGTCGGTGCCGATCATCGCCACCGGGATCACGGGAACCTTGCCCTCGAGCGCCATCCGGGCCACCCCGGTCTTCCCCCGGTAGAGCCTGCCGTCGAGGGACCGGGTGCCCTCGGGGTAGATGCCGAGCAGGTCTCCGCGGCGGAGCACCTTCAGCCCGGTGTTCAGGGCAGCCTCGGAGGCCTTGCCTCCCGAGCGGTCCACCGGGAGCTGGCCGACCAGCTTGAAGAACGCGGCCGTGGACCGGCCCTTGACCCCATGTCCCGTGAAGTAGTCCGCCTTGGCCAGGAAGGTGACCCGGCGCTTGACCACCAGCGGCAGGAAGATCGAGTCGGAGAACGACAGGTGGTTGCTGGCCAGGATCGCCCCGCCCTCGGCGGGCACGTTCTCCTCGCCCTTGACCCAGGGACGGAACAGGGTGAACAGGATCGGGCCCAGGATGATGCGCTTGAGCAACCAGTAGAACACCGTTCCCACCTCCCCACGCTGCGACCCTCGGTAGGCAACTGTAGAGACTTCTGGGCGGCCGGCGAGCCGCGCTCCGGTCCTTGCCCGCCCCGACCATCCCCTCGCGCAGATGAGGGCACGCGTGTCACGATGGCGGCATCGGCACCCGGGTGCCGGTCGACGCGTGCGAGGAGGCCGACGTGGCGGTGCTGCCAGGAGCCGAGCCGTTCCATCACGAAGGCGGTCCCGTCGGCGTCCTGCTCTGCCACGGTTTCACCGGCAGCCCGCAGAGTCTGAGGCCCTGGGCGCACCGGCTGGCCGAGGCCGGCTACTCGGTGAGCCTGCCCCTCCTGCCTGGCCACGGCACCACCTGGCAGGACATGAACCGCAGCCGGTGGCCGGAGTGGTACGCGACGGTCGATGTCGCCCTGTCCCAGCTGCGCAGCCGGTGCGAGACGGTGGTGGTGGCCGGGCTGTCGATGGGCGGGGCGCTGGCCCTGCGTCTGGCCGAACAGCGCGGGGCGGACGTCGCCGGCCTGGTTCTGGTGAACCCTGCGGTAAAGATCGAGGATCCCCGCCTACGGGTGCTGCCGCTGCTCAGGTTCCTTCTGCCCTCGCTGCCGGCGATCGGCGGCGACATCAAGAAGCCGGGGGCGACCGAGCTGGCGTACGAACGCACGCCGTTGCAGGCGCTGCACTCGATGGTGGCGATGTACGCCGCCGTGGCCGAGGATCTGCCCTCGGTGAACCAGCCCCTGCTGCTGTTCCGCTCGCCGGAGGACCACGTGGTGCCCGGTTCGAGCAGCCAGCTCATCCTCGACACGGTGGGGTCGGTCGATGTCGCCGAGGTGCTCTGTGAGGACAGCTACCACGTGGCCACCCTCGACAACGACGCCGAGCGGATCTTCGAGGGCAGCCTGGCGTTCATCGACCGGCTGTCCAAACCTGCCACGAGTGCGCGATGACGGCCGGCGACGCCGAGCACGACGACCTCGAGCACGGCCAGGATCTGGGGGTCGAGCCGGAGCGCGGCATTGACCCCGATCTGGACTACGACGCGGCCTTCGCCGCCCTGGTGGCCCAGTTCTCGGCACCCGACATCGAGCTCCCCCGGTCGCCGATCCGGCCCGCCGAGCAGCAGGAGCCGCCGTCGCGGGAGGCCGCCGCCCCGGAGCGGCCCTACCCGGCCGAGCTGGACGAGCACTTCGAGCCGCCGGAGCCGCCGCCGATTCCGCGCGGCGATCTCTACTCACGACTGGCCTGGGCGGGCGTGATCGGCGGACCGCTGTTCCTGCTGATCGCCGCGATCATCGGCGGCGACCTGCCGTCGATGATGATCGTGACGGCCCTGGTCGCCTTCGTGGCCGGCTTCGTCACCCTGGTGGCCCGGATGCCCGGCGAGCGCTCGGACGACGAGGACGACGGCGCCGTCGTCTGACTCCGCCGCACCCTCCTGGGCGCCGTTGTGCATTCTCGGGTGGTATTCGGCGGTGATTCCACCCTGAAGTGCGCAACGGCAGAGCGGCGAAGGAGCCCGGTCACGCCGGCGGCTCGGTCCTCCGGCGCATCAGGACGGCGAGCACGGGCAGGTGGTCGCTGGCCCGGTGCACCGCGGCGTGGTCCACACCACCGTCGCCGTACTCGAGCACGTCCAGGGCGTCACCGACCAGAACCGCATCGATCCGGCCACTGGGCCGGCGAGCGGGGAAGGTCGGTGCCGCCTCGGGCGAGGGGTCCCGGGCCAGATCGGTGAACACCTGCCAGGACGGCGACCCGGCCGGCTCATTGAAATCGCCTGCCACGACGGCGGTCCCGGCCCCGGGCAGCAGGCCGTCCATCGCCGCGCGGACCGATCGCGCATGGTCGAGCCGCTGCTCGGGGGTGAGCGGCAGGTGCACGCAGGCCAGAGCCAGCGTCGTCCCGGACATCGACACCTCGGCCAGCACCGCACCGCGGGTGCGGGCGTACCAGCGCGGCACCGGCAACCGCACGGCTCGCGCGGTGCTCACCTGGACGCCCGAGGCGACCAGAAGTGCCGTCCCGCCGCTGCCCCGCCCGCCGGCGACATGGCTCAGGCCGCAGGCGCGGGCCAGGGCGGCGATCCGCAACGACGAGCCGGGCCGCCGGGGAGCCTCCTGCAGGCAGAGCACGTCGGGCGCCAGGTCACGCAGCACCGACGACACCGCGAGCGGGTCACCGGAGAGATCACGGATGTTCCAGGAGACGAGCCGCATGCGCTGCGGCCGATCAGCCGACGCGGGCGAGGTCGGCGGCACCGACCAGGCCTGCTTCAGGCCCCAGCGCGGCCTTGATGATCCTCGGCTCGGGCCGGAAGCCGCGACCGGTGAGGATCCTGCGGAAGGAGTCCCGCGCGGGCCGCAGCAGCAGCTCGCCGGCGTCGGACACCCCTCCGCCGATCACGAACATGCCGGGGTCCAGGGCTGCTGCCAGGTTGGCCAGACCGATCCCCAGCCAGCGACCGACCTCCTCGAACAGCTCGATCGCCAGCGGGTCGCCGTCCCGCGCCGCCTCGGTGATCACCGGGCCGACCAGGGCGTCCACGTCTCCCCCGACCCGCTGCAGCAGCGGCACCGTCACCGGGGAGGAGGCTCGGGCCAGCTCGCGGGCCTCGCGGCCGAGCACGTTGCCCGAGGCGTACTGCTCCAGGCAGCCGCGGTTGCCGCACTCGCAGCGCTGCCCGTCCGGCACCACGATCATGTGCCCGAACTCGCCGGCCATGCCGTGCTTGCCGCGCTGCACCTGCCCGTCGATCACGATCCCGCCGCCGATGCCGGTGCCCAGCGTCACGCACACCAGCCGGGTCTCGCCACGGCCCGCGCCGAACCGCCACTCGGCCCAGGCCGCCGCGTTCGCGTCGTTCTCGACGACCACGGGCAACTGGACGGCGGCGGCCACCGCATCGCGCAGCGGCTCGTTGCGCCAGGCCAGGTGAGGGGCGAAGAGCACCCGGGAGCGTTCGGCGTCCACGAAGCCGGCGGCTCCGATGCCGACCGCGCCGATCGAGTGTTCCGCCCGCAACTGCGTGACCACCTCGACGATGGTGTCCTCGACCGCCTGCGGATCCCGCGACGGGGTGAGCCGGCGTGCTCGCGCCAGTACCTTGCCCTGCGAGTCGACCACCCCGGCCGCCACCTTGGTGCCACCGATGTCGACGCCGACGGTCAGCGCGTCCCGCAGCGGGCTCACGGGTGCCGCGCCAGGTCTGCGGCACCGACCAGGCCCGCGCCGTTGCCCAGTTCGGCCGCCACGATCGCCAGGTGCGGCCGATACGCGGCTGCCGAGAGCGTGGCCTCGTAGGCCACGCGGGCCGGGCCGAGCAACAGGTCACCGGCCTCGCTCACGCCGCCACCGATCACCACGACAGCCGGGTCGAGCACACTGGCCAGATCGGCGATGCCCTCCCCCAGCCACCTTCCCAGGACGGCCAGCAGGCCCTGGGCGGCGGGGTCGCCCTCCGCAGCGGCCCGGGTCACCATCCGCCCGCCGATCGCCTCGGCGTCGCCGCCGGCGAGTTCGAGCAGCCGCGCCGCCGCGCCGGGATCGGTCCTGGCCAGCGCCCTCGCCTCACGGACCAGGGCCCGGCCCGAGGAGTACTGCTCCCAGCAGCCGTGGTTGCCGCATCCGCAGAGCAGCCCACCCGGCACCATCCGGGTGTGGCCGAGTTCCGCCGCCGCACCGAAGGCTCCGCGGAACAGTCGCCCGCCGAGCACGATCCCGCCGCCCAACCCGGTACCGACGGTGATCATCACCACCTCGTCCGCCCCGCGGCCTCCGCCGAACCGATGCTCTCCCCAGGCAGCCGCGTTCGCATCGTTCTCCACCACCACCGGCAGGCCCGTGCAGTCGCCGACCACCTGGCGCAGCGGTCGGTCGGCCATCGGCAGGTTCGGCGCGAAGCGCAGCACCGAGCGTGACTGGTCGACGAACCCGGCCACTGCCAGACCCACTGCCGACACCTCGTGCCTGGCGGCGAGCTGGGTCACGGCGTCACAGATCCCGGCCTCGACGGCCGCGGCGGTGGACGCGGGAGTCTGCACACGCACCTGGTCGAGGACCTGGCCCGCGCGGTCGACCACTCCTGCCGCGATCTTGGTGCCGCCGACATCGACACCGATCGTCAGTTCCACGTCCGTCCTCTCACGCGATCTCGATCCGCTCCGCCGTCTGCTCCGGCTCGGCCTGGCGTTCCGGTTCGGCAGGAGGCGCTGCCTGCGCCGCAGGCGGGGTGAGCAATTCTCTCGCCGCCAGGGCCAGCTCGGACATCGCCGTGGCCAGGTGCTCGACCACCTCGGGCCGCACCTGGCGCACGACCTCGAGCAGCTGGCAGACCGGACAGGCCCGGCAGGCAGGGCCGGAGTGCTCGGCCGCGACCTGGGTGGCCTCGAGGGATTCGCGCAGCGACTGGACCAGCTTGGCCGCCTCTTCGGCGAGCGCCTCGGCCGACTCCCGCGGGGTCTGGCTCATCAGGACCGCCACAGGGCGGGGTCGGGCTCGAACCGGACCCGCAGCACGGGGCCGTCCAGCCGGGCGCCGATCACCCGGCAGCGACGCAGCCCGCTGCGCAGGGTGAGCACGCGCCGGTCCCGCCCCAGCCGGATCACCAGGTCGTCCCCGAGCCGGTGCAGGTCCAGCTCCTCCCGCCGGGCCAGCGGCAGACTCAGTTCCAACTCGAACTCCTCGCCGTGCCGGCTGATCACCGCGGCACCGCCCACGGCCGAGGCTCCCACCGGGTCGAGCAGCGTGGCCGGGTCCTGCAGGAGCGCGCCGAGCGCCTCCAGCGCGGGCAGCGCCTGGGGTCCGGCCGGTTCGGTGTCCAGGTGCGGCAGGGTCAGCACCGGCACCACCCCGGCCAGCTCAGCCAACTCGACCTGCTCAGCCGGCCGAGCGGGTTCGGGGCCGGCCCGGCGGACGCCGTTGACCAGCACGGCGTCGACCACCAGTCCGTACAGGGCGAGCCGAGGCAGGGCGCGCCGAGCGTGCGCGAGCCCGACCGCGCCGGGCGCGGTGACGAGGCGGACCGAGGTGGACGGCGCCGCGAACAGCTCGCGGACCCCGGCCAGCTCGGCAGCGAGCCGATCGGCCCCTGCCACCAACGGATCGACGGGCAGGCTCATGGCCCGCTGCACCCGGCGCCCGACGCCGAGCATGCGTTCCAGGTAGTGGTCCAGGGCCTCGGGCAGGGCCAGCAGGCGCAGCGCGGAGCGTGTAGGGCCCAGGTCGCAGATCACCAGGTCCCACGGCCCCTGCACCACGGCATCGCGCACGGCCAGCAGAACAGACACCTCCTCGGCCCCGGGCAGCACTCCGATGAGGTCGGCGGGCACCGGGTCGACTCCGGCCTGGTCCAGCACTGCACGCACGGCGTCCTGCGCCTGCGCCGCAGGGAAGCCGGGCGTGCTCTGAACGGTCAGCGCGCTCTCGGCCGCCGCTTCCTCGGTCAGCACCTCGGCCAGGGCACCGTCGTCGTCCACGCCCAGCAGCAGCGTCTTGATCCCGCACCGGGCAGCGTGAACCGCGCCGGCCGCGGCCAGCGTGGTGGTTCCGGCACCCCCCTTGCCGGTGAACAGGAGCAGGCGCAACGGCTATCCCTCGACCCGTTTCTTGAGCTCGGTCAGGGCGGTGTCGATGATCGTTTTCTCGGCCTTGCGGCGGAGCATGCCGAGCATGGGCATCCGGACCTCGACGGCGAGCTGATAGGTCACCTCGGTGCCGCCCTCGATCGCGCGCAGCCGATAGGCGCCATCCATGGCCTTGAGGATGGTCGCCTCGACCAGGGTCCACGAGACGGCACCGGTACCGTCCTCAGCGACGTCCCAGTCATAGGCCAACGTGTAGGTGTCCTTGAGCGCCCCGGCGTCGAGGGTGAACTGGACCTGGTCCGCCCACCCACCGTCGTCCTCGGTGAGCACATCGGCGCTGCGTACGGCTCCGGTCCACTCCGGGTAGGCCTCGAAGTCTGCGATCACATCGAGGACCTGCGCCGGCTGGGCCGCGACGACGATGCTCGATTCGGTGCGGTCCGCCATGGGCATGCCTCTCTGACGCGCTGCCGGCCCGGGCACAGACCCGGCTGTGCGCAGGCTACCCGGACGCTGCCGCACGTGGGTGGTCCGGCATGATCCTGACCATGGGTGTGCCCGAGGACACGAGAGACCTGAGCAGCTGGACGGCGCGGCCCCGCCCGGAGCGGATCCCGCTCACCGGCCGCTGGTGCCGGCTGGAACCGATCGGCCCACAGCACGTGACGAGCCTGTTCGCGGCGTCCACGACGGGCTCTCCCGAGCAGGTGGCCGCCCGGTTCCGGTATCTGAGGGAGGAACCCCCCGGTTCGGCGTCCGCACTCGCGGACTGGGTGGACGAGGTGTCGCAGAGCGAGGACCCGCTGTTCTTCGCGGTGCTGGACGCCACGACCAGGCGCTGCGCGGGGCGGCAGGCGCTGATGCGCACCGACCCCACCCATGGAGTGACCGAGATCGGGTCGATCCTGTGGGGTCCGCCGATCGCCCGCACCCGGGTCGCCACCGAGGCGCTGTACCTGTTCGCGACGTACGTCTTCGACGTGCTCGGCTATCGACGGCTGGAGTGGAAGTGCGACGCCCGCAATGCCCCGTCACGGCGGGCCGCGCAGCGCTTCGGGTTCGCCTCCGAGGGTCTGTTCCGCCAGCACATGGTGATCAAGGGCGACAGCAGGGACACGGCGTGGTTCGCGATCGTGGACCAGGACTGGCCGGCGTTGAGGGCGCGCTACCAGGCGTGGCTCGACCCGGAGAACTTCGACCCGGACGGCGGGCAACGCACCCCGCTGGTCTGACCACACACCGGAGCGCCTGGGCCGGGGGGCAGCGGACGGGCCCACCCCTTGCCCTATCGTCCGGCTGTGCTTTGCCCCACCTGCGGGGGCAAAGCACAGCCGGACGATCGAACTCGGCCCCGACAGGCACCGTTCAGAGCAGACGGCCCGCGATCCACATCAGCAGCAGCAGGGTGACGAGACCGGCGACCAGTCCTCCCGCCGCCAGAACCGCCTGCCGGCCGAGGGCGCGGGTGCCGTTCGGGCCGCGCAGGGGCCCCGGAAGGGCACTGCCGGACTCCGTCGCCGCCAGCCGGCCGACGAGTTCCTCGACAACCTCCTCCGGCAGATGGCCACCGGTCAGGCCGGCGACAACGGGCGCAGACCTGGCCGCAGCGGGATCCGGCGGCGGTGCGGCGACAGGAACCGGTGCCGGAGCCGGCTCGCCCAGGGAGCCGTGGCACAACGCGCACCAGGCGGCGTCCGGGGCGTTCCTGGCACCGCAGGAAGGACAGCGAGCACTCACCAGCCCTCGATCGGCTCCGGAGACGCTCTCCTTGAGACCGACGGCCCGCCTCGGCGGCCCGGGTTCCTGGTTAGGTGCAGGTATCCGTGGCCACAGCCCACCCGAGGAGCCGCGAGTGCGCGAGATCAGCGTCCCGGCGGTCGTCGAGCCGGATCCGTCCGGCAACCTGACCGATCTGGTTCTGGCCAACCTCGACCGCGCTCCGGATGCCGTCGCGTTCAGCACCCGGGGCGCGCGGGACTGGACCGACATCACCAACGCCGAGTTCGCGGATCAGGTGATCGCGCTGGCCAAGGGGCTGGTCGCCTCCGGAGTGGGCCAGGGCGACCGGGTCGCCCTGATGTCGAAGACCCGCTACGAGTGGACCCTGACCGACTTCGCGATCTGGTTCGCCGGCGGCGTCACCGTGCCGGTCTACGAGACCTCCTCCGCCGAACAGGTCGCCTGGATCCTGCAGGATTCGGGCGCCGTCGCCGCGGTGGTCGAGACGGTGGCGCACACGGTCACCCTGGGCCAGGTTCGCGAACGGTTGCCGGGCCTGCGGCATGTGTGGTGCCTCGACGACGGGGCCGTCGCCGAGCTGGGGACCGACGGCGCGGCCGTGGCCGATGCCGAGCTGGAGGCCCGCCGTTCGCGGCTGGACGGCGCCAGCCTGGCCACGATCATCTACACCTCGGGTACCACAGGCCGGCCGAGAGGGTGCGAGCTGACCCACGCCAACTTCCTGGAGCTGGCCCGCAACACGCGTGAGCACCTGGCCGACGTGGTGCAGGCCGAGGGCGCCAGCACTCTGTTGTTCCTCCCCCTGGCGCACGTCTTCGCCCGATTGATCCAGGTACTGGCGGTCGCCGCAGGGGTACGGATCGGGCATACCAGCGATATGAAGAACCTGGTGACCGAGCTCGGCGAGTTCCGGCCCACGTTCGTGCTCGCCGTCCCCCGCGTCTTCGAGAAGATCTTCAACTCGGCGGAGGCCAGAGCCGAGGCGGCGGGCAAGGGTCGGCTGTTCCTCGCCGCTGCGGACGCCGCCGTCGACTGGAGCCGTGCCGTGGACTCCGGCCGGATCGGGCTTCCCCTCCGGCTGCGGCACACCATGTTCGACCGGCTCGTCTATCAGCGGATCCGGCAGAGCCTGGGCGGACAGGTCGCCTACGCCGTCTCCGGCGGAGCGCCACTCGGGGAACGCCTCGGTCACTTCTTCCGCGGGATCGGGGTTCCCGTCCTGGAGGGGTGGGGGCTGACCGAGACCACTGCGCCGGCCACCGTGAACACCCCGGAGGAGCTCCGGGTCGGGTCGGTCGGCCGTCCGCTGCCGGGGGTCTGCGTGCGGGTGGCCGAGGACGGGGAGCTGCTCGTGCGTGGGATCAACGTGATGCGGGGCTACCACGGCAATCCCGCGGCGACCGACGCCGTCCTGGTGGACGGATGGCTGCACACCGGCGACCTGGGGCACATCGACGTCGACGGGTACGTGCAGATCACCGGGCGGAGGAAGGAGATCATCGTCACTGCGGCGGGCAAGAACGTGGCGCCCGCCGTGCTGGAGGACCGGCTGCGCGCCCACCCTCTGGTCTCGCAGTGCATGGTGGTCGGCGACCAGCGCCCGTTCGTCGCCGCGCTCGTCACCTTGGACGCCGAGATGCTCCCGGCCTGGCTCGCCCAGCACGGGAAGCCGGACCTGGATGTCTCCGCCGCAGCCCGGGACCCGCTGGTCACGGCGGAGGTGCAACGCGCCGTCGATCATGCCAACGAGATCGTCAGCGCGGCCGAGTCGATCCGCCGGTTTCGCATCCTCGATGTCGATTTCACCGAGTCCGCCGGTCAGCTGACCCCCAAGCTGAGCCTGCGCCGGGACGTGCTGTCCAAGGAGTTCGCCGACCGCATAGAGGACCTCTACGCCTGAGGTGTCAGCCGCGGGAGGGCGGGACCCCACGGCGGCATCAATGCAATGATTCGGTCCGAGACGTTCGGCATTCCACCCGGCGGGGTGTTGCGCGTCCGCCGCCCAGACGTCGAGGATCGGGCGTAGTCAGCGGGGGCCGAGGAGATGGCCGTGACCGCGCAGCGCGTCTCCGGGAAGGGGTAGTGACCCGTGGCACGTCTGCTCGTCGTCTCCCGGTCGATGGCGTTGGCAATGCGACTCGCCGATGTGCACGAGGTGATCGAACACCCGGTCGAGGCGATCGACCAGGTCTCACCGGGCCCCGATGTCGACGTCGTGGTGCTCGACGTCGGAGAGCCAGCCGCCGCGATCTATGCCCTGGACCGGCTGCGCGCGACCGGTGACACCACGCCGGTGCTCATCGTCTCCGGCTATCAGCCGGCCTGGGCCGGCCTGGTGGCGGTCGATCTGCCCGACGTCGTGGTGGTACCGCTGCCGATCACCCGGGCCGCCCTGCTGGACGGGGTCTCCGATCTCGCAGCCACCCGGTCCCGTCCTGAGGTGGTGGTCCTGCCGCCTGAGCCCGCCCCCTCGCGGCTGGCCTTCCTCGAGCTGGCCTTCCCCGACTGGGACGCCCGTTCCCCCGAGTCGGCGCCGGCATCACCGGCGCAGGTCGATCTGCCGGCGGAGCAGGAGCAGGCCGTCGCCGGCTGGATGGCCCCGTTCGCGGCTCCAGCGGGGCGTGGCGAACCGGCCGCGTGGGCGGTGCGCTCGGCTCCCGCCTCTCCGGTGATCGAGGTCGACGACACTGATCACGACACTGATCACGACACCGATCACGACACCGACGACGCACTGGACGCCGGCGACGCCGTGGTCGAGGCGCGCAGCGGCGCGGACGTGGCCCCCTCGGGCTCCTCACCCCCGCCTCTGCCCACGCTGGACCGCGGGGGCTGGGAACGGCTGATCTCCCCGCCCGGACAGGTGCGGGCAGAACCGTCTGCTGTGCCCGCACCGACTGTCGAGCCGATCGCGCAGGACTCAGCGGTCCTGTCCGACGTGGAAACGGCCGCCGAGCGATGGTTCCCGGTGACCCCGCCCACGGTGGCAGAGGCCCCGGTGGCTGAGGCCCCGGTGGCTGAGGCCCCAGTGGTGGACACCGCAGCAGCGGACACCGCGGTCTTTGCCCCGGCTGCCGTCGAGGCCCCCATGCCCGTGGAGCAGGACGACGCGCCGGCCGAGCACCGCCGTCGCGGTGGTGGTGCCCTGTGGAGCCCGCCGTGGCTCCGTCGTCCTCATCTGCGCACCCCTGCCCTGCCTGGGCGATCGGAACAGGACACGAACCGAGCCGAGGAGCCCGCGGCTGCCACCCCGGACACGGTGCTGGCGCCGGCACCGTGGCTCGGGTCCGACTCCCCGTGGGCGGAACCCGCGGCCGAGGTGAAGCTCGAGCCGCCGACCGCGGCGCCTCAGCCGCCTCCTCTGCCGCAGCAGGGCCCTCAGCCCGTGCCTCCGCCGCTGCCGTCGCTCCTGCCCCCACCGCTGCCTTTGCCGCCGCCGATCGCCGCGGCCAGCACCCTGTTCGAACCGCCGGTGATCCAGCCGCCGCCGCTCCCGGCCCCGCCGATGCAGGAGCCCGAGGCGTCCCCGGTCGAGGAGAGCTCGGCCGTCGAGGCCCCCGCGCTGGCCCGTCGGGATTCCTCGGCGCCGGCGATGAGCCTGGGCGCAGTGGACACCCGTTCGCTGATCCTGCCCTTCACCCCTCCGCGGGAAGAGCCGGCCTCGGCACCCGAGAACGGCTGGGCCGGGCAGAACTTCGACTGGTGGAGCGGGCTCGCCGCCGGCCTGTCGGTGCCGGCGGCTGCGCAGCCGGCACCCGAGAGCGACCAGCCCACGCCCGTTGTGGACGAACCGGCCGCCGAAGAGCCAGTCGACGAGGAACTCCTCGACGAGGAACCGGTCGCTGAGGACGCCGTCGAGGTGGAGCCCGACCATGACGATGTGATCCGCGACGAGCCGGATCCCCCGATCGCGGACGACGTGCCGGACGACGTGTCGGACGGCATCTCCCCCGCCGGGGAGCCCGACGACGTCCAGACGGCCTCGGCCGAGACTCCCGTTGACGAGGTGCCCGAGGAGAGCGTGGTCGAGGCGCCGCGCTGGAATGAGTCCGGGTGGGATCCCCTCCCCTCACCCCCGGCCCTTCCCGAACCCCCACCCCTTCCCGGGCCCCCGGCCCTGCTCCAGCTTCCCGCGCTCCCCGCGCTTCCCGAGCCCCCGGCCCCGCTCCAGCCACCCCCGCTTCCCCAGCCGATCACGCACCACGACGACCGGCCGGCGGAGCCCGCCGCCGCGACCGAGCCCGACTCCCCCGGATCGGCCGCCACGACTCTGATCCCCCTGGTGAACGGATTGACCGAGCGGATCGGTGACCTCTTCGGCGTGGCCGACACCGCGCAGGCCCTGGCCGACGAGATCGTCGAGCGGGCCGACGCCGACGCCGCCGCCGTCCTCGTGCCCGATGGTGGGGTCTGGCGGGTCAGCGGCGGCGTGGGTCTACGGCCGCTGGAGCGCCGCCTCGTGCTCGACGGCAGCCACTGGCTGGTCTCCGAGATCGCCATCGGCGGCCGGGCCCTTCTGGTCGAGGACACCGACGTGGTGCGGAGCAAGCTTGCCGGCGCGCCCCTGGCCGCCTGGCGCCATCTCCTCGCCGTCCCGATCCCCGAGGTTCGCGCCGCCGTTGTCCTGGCCCGCGGCTTCGAAGCCGGTCCGTTCAGCGAGCGTGACCTCGGAGCCGTCGTGGAACCGGTGCGCGAGGGTGCCGTCCTGCTCCAGTCGGCTCTTCAGACCCGGCACCTGGCACGCCTGCTTGCACCACTGCGTGAAGTCGATCCGTCGCACTGAGTATTCAACTCTGGCCCGTTCGGGGTCTCGGGTGTGGCAGATTACCCACGTGCGCGCATTCCGCCGACGCTGGGACACCAGGTACTGGGCTCTCCTCGCCCGTGCCCTGGCGATCGCGCTCGGCGCCGGTCTGACCGCAGTGCACGGGGAGCCGTTCGCGGCTCTTCTGATCGCCGTCCTGCTCGTCCTGGTCGCGGCGATCGGGTGCGCCTGGCGCCCCCGCACGGCTCCCGACTGGTGGCTTCCGGTCACTGAGACCCTGGCCGCGTCCCTCGTCGTCGGCGCGCTCGCGCCGTCCGGGGCCGCGTTCGTGCCCTACCTGCTGCTGCCGGTGATCTGCGCCGGAACGAACCACGGGATCCGCGCCGCACTCACCGCCTTCGCCGTCGCCGCGGTGGTGCTGGGCGCCACGACGCTGCTGGTACCGCCGTCCGGCGTCCGACCGGCCACCACACCGCTGACCCACCCGCTGTACTGGCTGCCCCTGTTGGCTGCGGCAGCCCTGGTCTCGGGCTGGGCCCAGCGGATGGCGCGGGTGGAGCGACCGCTGGTCGAACCCGCCTACGCCGACGCCCACCGGCTGCTGTCCGAACTCAATCTGGTCGCCCGCCAGCTCAGCCTCGGACTCGACCCGCACACCCTGGCGATGGCCCTGGTCGAGGAGCTGCAGGGCATCGCCGAGGGGGCCCGGGCCACGGTGCTGGTGCGGTCGGCCGCCGGGCGGTTCGTGCCGGTGGTCGGCGACTCCCCCAACCCGCTGACCGAGTCGGTCGTGCTCGACGCCTGGGTCGCGGCCGACCTGGTGCGCCGGGGCCGCAGCGGAGTCACCGTGCTGGCGCTGCCCGTGCTGATGGGCGAGCGCGTGGTCGGCGTCGTCGTCCTCGCCGACACCACCGGGGCCCGCTCGCTGGACGACGAATCGGTCCAGGCCTGCCGGGCAGCGATCGCCCAGGCCGGCCCCCGCCTGGCCTCGGCGCTGCTCTTCGACGACGTGCGCCGGCTGGCCACGGTGGACGAACGGCACCGGCTGGCACGCGAGATCCACGACGGGATCGCCCAGGACATGGCCTCGGTCGGGTATCAGATCGACGACATCGCCAGCGATGCGCCCGACGTGGTGGCCGACCGGCTGCACTCGCTGCGCGAGCACCTGACCACCCTGGTCACCGAGCTGAGGCTGAGCATCTTCGACCTGCGGGCAGGCGTGGACGAGACGATCGGCCTGGCCCGCACCCTGGGCGACTACGTGCAGCGCGTGGGCAAGCAGTCCGGGTTCATCGTGCACGTCTCCACCGACGAGTCACCGCACCGGCTCCCCCTGGCCACCGAGGTCGAGCTGCTGCGGATCGTGCAGGAGGCGGTGACGAACGTGCGCCGGCATGCCGGGGCGAGCAACCTCTGGCTCACCGTGGCGGTCGATCCGCCCCGGGCCCACGTGGTGGTCGCCGACGACGGCCGAGGGCTCTCCGCACCTCGCCCCGACAGCATGGGCATCACCGGCATGAAGGAACGCGCGACCCGGATCGGGGCGAACCTGTCGGTGCGCAACCGCACCGAGGCCCGCGGAACCGTCGTCGAGATCCTGCTGGAACCCAACCCGACATCTCCTCGCAGCAGTGCGTCGATCACAGATTCGAGAGGTAGTGAGGTCATGGCAGACTCGCCGGGCGGTACGGGATCCACGGGATCCCGGCACCCAGGAGGCACATCGTGACGAGCGTGCAGGATCAGATCACTGTGCTCCTCGTCGACGACCACCAGCTGATCCGCGAGGGTCTGCGGCGAGCCTTCGACCGGGCCGGCGACGTCGAGGTGGTCGGCGAGGCCGCCACCGTCGCCGAGGCCGTGGACGCTCTGCATCGGCTCAGCCCGGATGTCCTGGTCACCGACGTACGACTGCCGGACGGCGACGGGATCGCCCTCGCCGAGAAGGCCCGCAAGTCCACCCCCGCGCTGGGTGTGGTGGTGCTGACCATGTACGCCGGTGACGACAAACTGTTCGCCGCCCTGGACGCCGGGGCCTCGGCCTTCGTGGGCAAGGACGCACCTGCCGAGGAGGTGGTCGCAGCCGCCAGGCATGCGGCGGCCAACCCGCGCGCCTTCACCGCCCGCGATCTGGCGGATGCCATGCAGCGCCGGATGAACGCCCCGGCCGGGCCCAAACTGTCCCCCCGCGAACGTGAGGTGCTGGATCTGCTGGTCGACGGACTGGCGATCTCCCAGATCGCCCGCCGGCTCTACATCAGCGAGTCGACCGCCAAGACCCACGTCGCGAACATCTACGAGAAACTCGGTGCCGGTAACCGGGCCCAGGCCGTGATGGCTGCTGTACGGCTGGGACTGGTCAAAGGCCAGAGCGAATAGGACCCCTCGTGATCGGATCCCTCCTCCGAACGCTTGCCCGCCCGTCACAGGACCGTGGCGCCTCCGCGGTCGAGTACGGGCTGATGGTGGCCGCGATCGCCGCGGTCGTGATCGGTGTCGTGATCGGGCTGAGCACCCTGGTCGTGGCCTCGTTACCCTGACCGGGTGCTCGAGCGACGCGGTGCTCCCCTGGCGGCCTGCGCCGTCGTCGCAGGGCTGGGCGCTGCGACCTACAGCGTGGTGCGCTACCGGCCCAGCATCGTGCTCGCCTACACGGTGCTGGCGCTGCTGCTCGCCGTCGCACTGTCCAGGAGGACCCCGCGGGTCGTCCTGGACCGCTGGACGCCGGCCGTCGGACTGATCGCCGCGGCCGCGGCGACCTGGGCCGTTCCCACCTTCACCTACCTCACCCCGGCGGACGCCGCCCGGGTGCGCCTGGTCCTCGTGGTCGCCACGATCGGTGCCGCCGTCCTGGTGCTCCTGCCGTGGCGCCGCGGTGGGGACGCCGCGCTGGTGGTGGCTCTGGTCGGGTACCTGACCGCGTCAGCCCTGCTGATCCTGGGCGACCCTGCCCCGGCGATCGACGTCTGGTACACCCTGCAGGGTGCCGCGGACTCCCTCGGCGAGGGTCGCAACATCTATCGCGACGTGTGGGCGGGCCCGCCCGGGGTGATGGCAGCGTTCACCTACCTGCCCTGGACGGCGCTGCTGCTCGCTCCGGCGCGCTGGCTCACCGGGGACGTCCGGGTGGGTCTGGTGATCCTGACGATCCTGGCTGCGCTGGCGGTGCGCGCCCTGGCCGGCCGCGACAGCAGCGGAACCGAGCCGGCACGGGTCACGGCCGGGGTCGCTGCCCTGCTGGTGCTGCTGCCCGGAACGGCCACCCAGGTCGAGCAGGCCTGGACCGAACCGATGCTGTTCACCTGCCTGGCCGGGGCTGCCCTCGCCCTGACCCGGAAGCGGTACGCCACCGCCGTCGTCCTGCTGGCCGCGGGTCTGGCCTGCAAGCAGCACCTTGCCCTGGTGCTGCCCCTGCTCGCCGCCTGGCCCCGGTTCGGGGTGAGGCGCACGGTGTTCACGGCTCTGACCGCAGGAGTCGCCGTGTCACCCTGGCTGATCGCCGACCCTCGGGCCATGATCGACGACACGGTACTGCTGCTGGTCCGCTACCCCCCGATGCGGTTCGCGGACAGCCTCTACCTGCTCGCGATCAACGAGACCGGCTGGACCCCGCCGTTCTGGCTCACCGGGGCGATCACCGTGGCCACCGTGGCCGCTGTGTGCCTCGTGATCCGCCGGCGCGACCCGGCCCCGGCCGAACTGCTCGGGTGGGCCGCACTGGTGCTCCTGGTGGCCAATCTGGTCAACAAGCAGGCGTTCTACAACCAGTACTGGCTGGTGGGAGCGCTCGTGCTGCTCGCTCTGGCGGCCGCGGCGGGCCCCGGGGCGACGCGTTCTGAGCAGCCTCAGACCCGCACTGCGGAGATGAGCTGACCCAGGCGGGCCGGCGCCACCCGGATCACGTCCCCGGTGTGCGGCGCGTGGATCATCAGACCCTTGCCCAGGTACATGCCCATGTGGTTGTACC
The DNA here is from genome assembly GCA_963710915.1 of uncultured Actinomycetota bacterium. Lineage (GTDB taxonomy): Bacteria > Actinomycetota > Actinomycetes > Actinomycetales > Kineosporiaceae > JADJPO01. The sequence goes on from CAVQCD010000011.1 coordinate 196,194, forward strand.
CGTTGAAGAACAACAGGTCCCCCGGCTTCAGGGACTCGGCGGAGACCTTGGCACCGCGGCGGGCCTGCATCGCGGCGTTGTGCGGCAGGGACACCCCCGCCTTGGCCCAGGCCGCCATGGTCAGCCCGCTGCAGTCGAAGCTGCCCGGGCCGTCGCCGCCCCACCGGTACGGCTTGCCGAGCTGGGCGCAGGCGTAGTCGATCGCGGTCTGAGCACGGGCATTGGGGGCGGCGACCCCGACGTCCTTGCAGTCGAGCATGCCGTTGGCCGGCACCGTGATACCCAGCTTCTCCAGGGCGTCGCGGTCAAGGGTCCGGCTGACCCGGGTGATCGCTGCTCGCTGGGTGCCGTCCAGGCGGGAGAGCAGCTGCCGGGCCTGGGAGAGCTTGGCCTCGACCTGCTTCTTCAGCGTGGCCAGCGCAGCGGTCTCGGTGGTGAGCTGCTTGCGCTGCGCGGCGAGCTCGGCCTGATCGTCGGCGAGCTGCTTCTGCGCGGCGACCAGGGCGGCCACGGCCTCGGCCTGGCGATCGCTCAAGGTGGCGCGCAGCCCGGTGGCGGCGAGCATGGTCTGGGGGTCGTCGTCCAGGAAGATGCTCAGGGCCTGCAGATCGCCGGCCTTGTAGGTCTCCGCGGCGAGGCGGCCCAGGGCGGCCCGGGCCTCGTCCACCCGCTTCTGCTGCTGCTGAACCCGCGCGGTGGAGGCCTGTAGAAGAACAGTGACGCTCTTCAGCTTCTCGCGCGTGGCGTTGTACTTCTCGGTCGCTTCCTCGGCCTGTTCCTGCAGGGTCTCGACCTGCTTGCGGACTGTGTCGAGGTCCGGAGCGGGTGCGGCCGACGCACCGACGATGCCGGCCGCGAGAGCAAGCAGGGCGATGATCACCGCCGCCGTCCCCCGCCGCACAGCCCTGTGCAGGACCGTGCCAGCCGTGCCATCCCCGTGAGGGTGCAGGGACACTGGGCCATCGCTCCGTTCGTCGAACAGGCCCCCCGGCAACCGAGCCCCGAGCGGTCATCGTGACCACGTCGTGACATCTTCGCCGCGACCCTAGCCGTTCGGCTGAGGCCCGCAAAGACGACTGCGGGAGATGTGACGGACGGTACCCACAAAACGTCCCGGTCTGCAGGGGTCTGCTAGCCGGTTGCGTGTCTCTTGAGATTGTCATCACTGTGCGTTGAGCTTCCGGGGACCAGACGCAGGGGCGGAACCAGCCCCGACTGGGCCAGGACGGCGATCGCCGCGCGCTCGTCGCCGTCCAGTTCAAGGCCGAGTTCGGCGGGCGGCCCGAGGAGGACCGTCACCACACAGCCGCCGCACGCCGGCCCCCGCACCTGACAGGTGTCGCAGTCGATGAGCACCGTGGTTCCTCCGTTCCGCCGTCCCGGGAGCTGTTCTCCCGGTGGTCCAGAACGCTAGGTGGAGCCACCGACAACGACCTCGGCGCGAGCCGTCCCGACGCGCTCAGCCGCGACCGAGCAGCCGGAGCAGGGCCAGGGCGTCGACCGCCCGGGCCCCGGCCCGGCGTACGCCGGAGGCCACCTCGCCGTCGCTGCTCACCACCACCAGCGGGCGTCCGGGCGGCTCGGCCCGGACGAGACGCCGGATCAGCTCGTCCGCCTGGGTACCGGCCGCCGAGAACATCACGCGGACCCCACGGATCAGACTCGCCCCGCTGACCCCCGCCGATCCGGCCTCGGGCTCGCCGGAGTCGAAGCAGCAGGTGACCTCGGCACCGGTGCGCGTGGCCAGCGCCGCGAGCGCCTCCACCAGCCGTCGCCGCTGCTCGACCAGCGGCAGCGCCGGATACCCCGACTTGGTCACGTTGTAGCCGTCCACCACCAGGTGGGTCTGCGGCACGGCCAGCAGGTCGGCGAGCAGCCCGGGATCGTCGGCCGTGCGGCCGCGCACCGCGCCCTGCGCCACCCCCTCGGCTCCGGTCACCTCGGACCCGGCGCCGTCGAGGCCGGCGATCAGATCGGCCGGGCGCAGCACGACCGGCGGAAGGGCGAGCTCGCGGCGCAGCCCGCCCGCGGCGTCCACCACCGCATCCAGCAGCAGCCGGACCCGGGCGTCGTCCAGCGACCGGCTGGCCCGGGTCGCCTGGCGCAGCGCCTCGGCGCGCTCCTCGGCCTCCGCCAGCCGCTCCTGGGCATCCCGGGACTGCTCGGCGGCCTCCTGCACCGCCTCGACGGCGCGCAGCCGCTCCTCGGCCGCCTCGGCCAGCGCGGCGCGCGCCTCGGCACGCGCCCGGTCCGCGTCCGAGCGATGCCGGCGCAGCTCACGGCGCACCGCGGCGATCTCCTGCTGCAGCGCCTGGACCTCACGCTCGCGGGCGTCGAGCTCGGCGCTCAGCCGATCGAGCTCGACCCGCCCGGTGGTGGTCTCCGCCTGGGCCAGGGCCTGGGCCAGCTCCTGCTCGCGCAGCAGCTGGCGCTGCGCGAGCAGATCCCGGGCCCGCTGCCCCACCGCCACCCACTCGGGAGGCCGCAGCAGGTACAGGCCGACCAGCACGTCGTCCGGCTCGGCGACCTCGTTCACCCGGCCGTCCGCGATCTCCTCGGCCAGTTCGGGGTGCTCGGCCCGCCAGGCCGCGCCGACCAGCTGCCGGAAGGCGATCTCCCGCTCCAGCGCCGCGGCGAGCGGGACGGCCCCGGCCCGGGCCCGGCGCGCCGGCGCGAAGGCCCGCACCCGGACCAGTGCGGCGGGGATGTCGGCCTGCGTCATCTCGCCGAGCACCGTGGCAGCCAGGGCGAGCACCGCCCGCTGGGCGCCCTCGGGAAGCTCCGGGCGGTCAGTCTCCGCCGGCATCGACGACCTCGGCACCGTCGGCACCGTCGGCACTGACGGCGCTGTCGGTTCGCGGGACCAGCTCGATCCGGTCGTCGCGATCGCACCAGCGGCACCGCACCTGCTCCACGGTCTCCTCGAGCACCCGGCGTTCCTCGACCCGCGGCACCCCGGCCAGGTCGAGGTGCACGTACTCGACCACCCGGGAACTGCGGGTGACGTCGAACCGGGTCAGGTTCCCGCAGGCACCGCAGCGCCAGCGGGTGGTCGGGTCGGGCAGAGCAACAGACACAGGGCGAGCCTAATGGGGGACTGTCGGACCCTCGTCCTACGGTCGCCGGTATGAGCACATCGCCGGCCACCGCGGTCCAGATCACGCTGGAGGATCTGGGCACCCCGCTGAGCGAGGTGACCTTCGTGGTGGTCGACCTGGAGACCACCGGCGGCAGTCCGCAGGACGCCCAGATCACCGAGATCGGCGCGGTCAAGGTGCGGGCCGGAGAGGTGCTCGGGGAGTTCCAGACCCTGGTCAATCCCGGCGCCCCGATCCCGGCGTTCATCTCGGTGCTGACCGGCATCACCGATCGGATGGTCGCCACCGCCCCGCCCCTCGGAGCGGCGCTGACAGCATTCCTCGAATTCGCCCGCGGGGCGGTCCTGGTCGCGCACAACGCCGGCTTCGACATGTCCTTCCTCAAGGCCGCCTGCGCGGTGACCGGCCGGGCGTGGCCCGCACCCACGGTGATCGACACGGTCGGGCTGGCCCGGGCGGTGGTCACCCGCGACGAGGCCCGCAACCACAAGCTGGCCACCCTGGCGCGCCTGTTCCGCTCCCCGGTCACTCCCGACCACCGCGCACTGACCGACGCCCGGGCCACCGTCGACGTGCTGCATGCCCTGCTGGAGCGGATCGGCCCGCTCGGGGTGACCAGCCTGGAGGAACTGGCCGGGTACAGCTCCCGGGTTCCGGAGACCACCCGGCGCAAGCGCCACCTCGCGGCCGATCTGCCGCATGCCCCGGGGGTCTACGTCTTCGTCGACGGCAGGGGTCGCCCGCTGTACGTCGGCACCTCGGGCGACCTCAAGACCCGGGTGCGCACGTACTTCACCGCCACCGAGCGCCGTACCCGGATGGGTGAGATGGTCGCCATCGCCGAATCGGTCACGGCCGTGGTCTGCGCGACGGCGCTGGAGGCCAGGGTGCGTGAGCTGCGCCTGATCGCCGAGCACAATCCGCCCTACAACCGTCGCTCGCGCTTCCCCGAGCGCGCGCCCTGGGTCAAACTCACCGTCGAGCCCTTCCCGCGGCTGTCCGTCGTCCGGGCCGTGCTGCCGGACGGCGCGACCTACCTCGGGCCGTTCGGCTCCCGGCGTCAGGCAGAACTGGCCGTGGCCGGACTGCACGAGGCGATCCCGTTACGCCAGTGCACCTCCCGGCTCCCCCGTCGGCCCTCGGCCTCGGCCCGGGCCTGCATGCTGGCCGAGATCGGTCGCTGCGGCGCGCCGTGTGTCGGCGGCCAGGATGTGGAGTCCTACCGGCACGTGGCCGAGGCCGCGCGCACCGCTCTGACCCGCGACGCCGGCGCCGTGGTCTCGGCCCTGCTCGACCGCGCGGGTGCGCTGGCCGCGCAGGACCGGTTCGAGGAGGCCGCGCGGCACCGGGACCGGTTGCTCGCCGTGGTGCGGGCCGCGGCACGCACGCAGCGGCTGGCACCGCTGGCCGCCATCCGGGAGCTGGTGGCGGCCAAGGACACCGAGGCCGGCTGGGAACTGATCCTGGTCCGCTACGGGCGCCTGGCCGGAGCCGCGATCAGCCCGCCCCAGGCCGACCCCTGGCCCTCGATCAGGGCGCTGTGCAGCACCGGCGAGCAGGTCTGCACCCCGCCGCCGGCCCCGCTGCCGGCAGCCCACCCCGAGGAGACCGAGCAGGTGCTGCGCTGGCTGGAACAGCCCGGGGTGCGTCTGGTCGAGCTGGACGGCGAGTGGAGCTGCCCGAGCCGGGGTGCGGCCGGCGAGCTCGCCCGGCTGGCCCCCGCGCTACGCTCCGACCGACCCGACCTCACGACCAGGGAGAGTGCATGATCACCGCGATCGTGCTGGTGCACACCGACATCACCCGGATCCCCGAGGCGGCTGCCGAGATCGCGGCGCTGGACGGGGTGAGCGAGGTCTACTCCGTGACCGGCGACGTCGACCTGGTGGCCGTGGTGCGGGTGGCGGAGCACGACCAGCTGGCCGAGGTGATCGCGGACCGGTTGAGCAAGGTCGAGGGCGTCACCCGAACCCAGACCTACCTGGCCTTCCGCGCCTATTCCACGCACGACCTGGAGGCCGCGTTCTCGCTCGGCCTGGACGGCGAGTAACCCGGCGTTCAGGCGGCGCTGGCGCTCACCCAGCGCTCGAGGACCTCGCCCGCCCGGCCGCTGTCGACGGCCTGCGAGACCTCCTCGAGGGCGGGCCGGAGCAGCGTGACCAGGTCGCCCCGGCCGGCGCCGTCCGCGGCGACCACCGCCGCTGCGGCGTTCAGCAGTACCGCGTCCCGGATCGGTCCGCGCTCGCCGGCAAGCATTGAGCGCACCACGGCGGCGTTGTGCGCCGGATCCCCGCCGACCAGGGCCGACAGGTCGATCGACGGCAGTCCGAGCTCGGTGGCGTCCAGGCGCTGCTCACGCACTGCGCCGTCCGCGACCACCCAGACCTGCGAGGGCGAGGCGGTGGACAGCTCGTCCAGCCCGTCCTCGCCACGGAAGACCAGCGCCGAGGCCCCCCGCCCGGCCAGCACTCCGGCGACGATCGGCGCCATCCGCAGGTCGGCCACCCCCACCGCCGCTGCCGAGGGCTGCGCCGGATTGGTGAGCGGGCCGAGGAAGTTGAACGCCGTGGCAACCCCGAGCTCGCGGCGCACCGTGGCGGCGTGACGCATAGCCGGATGGAACACCTGGGCGAAGCAGAAGGTGATGCCGACCTCCGTGGCCAGTTCGGCCACCCGGGTCGGAGGGAGATCCAGCCGCACCCCGAGCGCCTCCAGCACGTCGGCCGCACCCGAGGCCGAGGAGGCCGCCCGGTTGCCGTGCTTGACCACGCGCCGCCCGGTGCCGGCCACCACCAGAGCGGCCATGGTGGAGATGTTCACGGTGTGACGTCGGTCACCTCCGGTGCCGACCACGTCGACGCAGGGGCCAGGCACCTCGATCCGGACGGCGTGGCTCAGCATGGCCTGCACCAGCCCGGCCAACTCCTCGACGCTCTCCCCCTTGGCGCGCAGGGCGACCAGGAATCCGGCCAGCTGCACGTCGGTCGCCTCGGCGGACATCATGCGGTCCATCGCCCAGGCCGACTCGTCGCGGGACAGGTGCTCGCCCGCGAGCAGGGCCGAGATCAGATGCGACCAGGTCGGCGCACCTGTGGTGGCTCCCTGCCTCAACGGGCGTTCCCGACGACCTGGCGGGCCAGCTCACCCACGGCCGAGGCGACGGCAGCCGGGTCGAGCGGATGCGGCACCACCTGGTCGGCGCGCGACCACGTGGCCAGCCAGGCGTCCTGGGCCCGGCCGGTCAGCACCAGCACCGGAGGACACTGGTAGATCTCGTCCTTGAGCTGCTTGCACAGCCCCATCCCCCCGGCCGGGGTCGCCTCGCCGTCCAGCACGATCAGATCGAGCCCCCCGGCGTCGACGTTCTCGAGCACCGCGGCGGCGGTCGCGCACTCCGTCCAGGCGATCAGCGGGAGGTCGGCGGCGGCGCGGCGGCCGACGGCGAGCCGGACCGCGCTGCGGGTATCCGCATCGTCGCTGTAGAGCAGCACCGACAACGTGGACGGCGCTGCCTGCCCGCTCGCGGACGTCGAGTTCATCGTGCGATCTCCGTAGCTTCGGGGACCCGGCACCGGGGGTGGAACGAGCCGGGATAGGGGTGCGCTCGAATGCTACTCATCTCGCCGACGGGTGAGGCGTGTGACCGGCCGGGGGCGCGCTCCAGCCAGATCACCTCGGGCAATTCACCCGTCATCGGGCGCTGGTGGATGACCGTTCGGCGCAGGTCGAAGCCGAAGTGAGCAACTTCGGCACGCCGGGCAGCCATCCCCCTTCGGCTTAGGGCTCCGATAGGGCAATAATGAGCGCCGTGGCGACTGCATCCCTCGTAGACAAGGCACCCGGTCATGTGACGGTCAACCGACCGAACATGGTCCAGGTCGGAACCATCGTCTGGCTGGCCAGCGAGCTGATGTTCTTCGCGGGGCTCTTCGCGATGTACTTCACGCTCCGCGCCGTCCGACCCGAAGTCTGGGCGGTCGACACGGCCCTGCTGAACATCCCGTTCTCCACCGCCAACACCATCAACCTGGTGCTGAGCTCGGTCTGGTGCCAGATGGGGGTGTTCGCGGCCGAGCGGTTCCAGCCGTCGGCACGCGGCCCCTGGTACACGCCGTGGACCCGCCAGGACGGCTGGAAGAACTGGGGCATGCGTGAGTGGTACACGCTCACCTACATCGCCGGCGCGATCTTCGTCGCCGGCCAGGTGTACGAGTACGCCAACCTCGTCCACGAGGGTCTGACCCTGGGGGCGAGCGCGTACAGCTCGGTGTTCTACATGACCACGGGCTTCCACGGTCTGCACGTCACCGGCGGCCTGGTCGCCTTCCTGCTGATCATCGGCCGCAGCTTCCTGACCCGTCGCTACGGCCACGCCGAGGCCACCGCCGCCATCGTCACGTCGTACTACTGGCACTTCGTCGACGTGGTCTGGATCGGCCTGTTCCTCGTCATCTACGTCCTGCAGTAGACACCCCGGCCTGATACGCCCAGGCCAGCTCGCTGACTGTTCGGATCACCCGCTCGACCAGGAGAGACACCGTGACCGCACTCGCAGCCCGGCGGCGACACCCGTTGGCGACGGCAGCACTGGTGATGATCGGACTGTTCATCATCGGCCTGCTGTACGCCGCGGCCACCCCCGGGCGAGCCAACGCCGCAGCCACCGCGGCGGACGACGCCGCAGCCGGCAAGTTGCTGTTCCTGGCCAACTGCGCCACCTGCCACGGCGCGGACGCCGAAGGGCGGCGCAACGCTCCGTCGCTGGTCGGTGTCGGCGCCGCCGCTGTCGACTTCCAGGTGGCCACCGGACGGATGCCGATGGCCGGCAACGGCCCGCAGGCCCCCAAGGTGAATGCCGTCCGGTACAGCCCGGAGGAGATCAAGCAGATGGCCGCGTACGTGGCCTCGCTCGGGCCCGGGCCGTCGATCCCCTCCCCCGAGGAGCTCGACCCGGCCAAGGGCGACGTCTCCGAGGGGAAGCTGATCTTCCGCACCAACTGCTCGGTGTGTCACGGCGCCCTCGGATCGGGCGGTGCACTCACCCGCGGCAAGTACGCACCGAACCTCGGTGGGGTCAGCCCGGAGCACATCTACGCCGCGATGGTCACCGGCCCGCAGCAGATGCCGGTCTTCACTGACAAGACCATCTCGATGGAGAACAAGCGCGACATCATCGCCTACCTCAAGTCGGTCGAGGAGACACCGTCTGCCGGTGGACTGGCCCTGGGCTCTCTGGGCCCGGTCACCGAGGGGCTTATCGGTTGGGTGCTCGGCCTCGGACTGCTGATCGGATGCGCCGTGTGGTTGGGAGCGAAAGCATCGTGAGCGAAACCCAGAACCTTCCGCAGCCCCAGGGCAGCACGGGGGCAGGTGTGGCGGTGCCCGACCGGTTCGACGACCCGGGACTGCCGCCGCACCGGCACCGGATGACCGACGTCGACCCGGCCGCCGCCAAGCGGGCCGAGCGGCAGGTGGCGGTGCTGTTCGCCGTCTCCGGGCTGGGCACGATCATCGCGCTGATCGCCTACTTCGCGATTCCGTACGACGCCTCCCTGCCCTACCAGGAGTACCTGGGCAAGGTGCAGCTCTCCAACCTGTTCGTCGGGCTGGGCATGTTCCTCGCCCTGTTCGGCATCGGCGCCGGGGCGGTGCACTGGGCCAAGACCCTGATGCCCGACGACGAGCAGCATCGAGGAGCGGCACGTGCTGCGCGGCTCCGACGAGGATCGCGCAGCCGCGGTCGGCATCATCGACCAGGGCGCCGACGGAATCGGGCATCGCCCGCCGTCCGCTGATCCGCAACTCCCTGATCGGCGCGATGGCACTGGCCCCGCTGCCGGCCGTCGTGCTCTTCGCGCGACCTCGGACCGCTGCCCGGAGTCCAAGCTCTCCGAGACGCTCTGGAAGGCCGGGGACGCTCTGGTCCGCGACCCGGAGGGCGGCACAACTCAAGGCCTCCGACCTGTCAATCGGCACCGTCGTGCACGTCATGCCCGAGGGCATCGACGAGATCGAGCACCCGCTGGACGAGCAGGCCAAGGCCGCGCGTCTCCTGATCCGGCTCGACCCGGCCGACCTCGACCCGGCCGTCGCTGCCCGGCTGCGTACGACGGGCATCGTCGCCTACTCCAAGATCTGCACCCACATGGGCTGCCCGGTGGCCCTGTACGAGCAGCAGACCCACCACCTGCTCTGCCCGTGCCACCAGTCGACGTTCGACGTGTCGCAGAACTGCAAGGTCATCTTCGGCCCGGCGAAGCGGCCCCTGCCGCAGCTGCCGATCGACGGTGGACGCCGAGGGTTACCTGATCGCCAAGGGCGACTTCAACGAGGCCGTCGGCCCGAGCTTCTGGGAGCGCGGATGAGCACCGAGACCACGCACGGCGAAACTCGGCAACTGGGCCGACGAGCGGCTGGGCGCCAGCAAGGGCGTCAAGTTCCTCGCCCGCAAGATCTTCCCCGACCACTGGTCGTTCATGCTGGGTGAGGTCGCGCTCTACAGCTTCATCATCCTGCTGCTGACCGGTACCTTCCTGACGTTCTTCTTCGTGCCCAGCGCGGCGCCGACCACCTACGACGGGCGTCTACGCCCCGCTGGTGAACCAGCACGTGTCCGAGGCGTACGCCTCGACGCTGCGGCTGTCCTTCGACGTCCGCGGTGGCCTGCTGATGCGGCAGATCCACCACTGGGCGGCGCTGATCTTCGTCGCGGCGATGACCGTGCACATGTTCCGGGTGTTCTTCACCGGGGCGTTCCGCAAGCCGCGCGAACTCAACTGGGTGATCGGCAGCGTCCTGCTGCTGCTGGGCATCATCGAAGGCTTCGCCGGCTACTCGCTCCCCGACGACCTGCTCTCGGGCACCGGCCTGCGGATCGCCTCCAGCATCGTGCTGGCGATCCCGGTGGTCGGCTCCTACCTGAGCTTCTTCATGTTCGGCGGCGAGTTCCCCGGCGAGGCGCTGATCCCGCGGCTGTACACGGTTCACGTGCTGCTGCTGCCGGCGATCTTCCTGGCCCTGATCGGCGCTCACCTGGTGATGCTGGTCATCCAGAAGCACACCCAGTACCCGGGCCCGGGCCGCACCAACACCAACGTGGTGGGCTTCCCGCTCTTCCCGATCTACGTGGCGAAGGCCGGCGGCTTCTTCTTCATCGTCTTCGGCATCACCACGCTGATGTCGGCGCTGGTCACGATCAACCCGGTCTGGTTGTTCGGGCCGTATGACCCATCCCCGGTCGTCGCCGGAACCCAGCCCGACTGGTACATGGGCTTCCTGGACGGCGCCGTCCGGCTCACGCCGGGCTGGACGGAGTTCGAGATCGGTGGATTCACCCTCTCGATGAACATCCTGATCCCGGCGCTGATCGTGCCCGGCCTGATGACTGTGCCGATGATCCTGTACCCCTGGATCGAGCAGTGGGCCACCGGCGACCGTCGCGAGCACCACCTGCTCGACCGGCCGCGCAATGCCCCGACCCGCACCGGGCTCGGAGCGATGGCGATCACCTTCTACCTGCTGCTCTGGCTCGGCGGCGGCAACGACATCATGGCCAAGCTGCTGCAGCTGTCGATCAACGACATCACGCTCACGCTGAGAGTGTTGGTCCTCATCCTTCCGCCACTGGTCTACTGGCTGGTCAAGCGCACCTGCCTCGGCCTGCAGCGCAAGGACCGCGAGAAGGTGCTGCACGGCCGGGAGACCGGCACCATCGTGCGGACCGAGAACGGCGAGTACTTCGAGGTGCACGAGGCTCTCGACGAGTACAGCCGGTGGGAGCTGGTGCAGCACGAGACGAACACCCCGTTGGCGGAGCTTCCGGCCGAGGACGAGAACGGCGTCCGTCGCCCGGGTGGCTCCTCCGGCTGGCGCCGCAAGCTGTCCAGCTTCTACTTCGAGGAGCGAGTGGCTCCGGTGACCCCGGCCGAGCTGGCTGCGGCGCACCACGACCACCACGACCACGAGGCGATCGCGTCCGAGTCCGACTCCCCCGCGATCGGTAGCAGCACGCACTAGGAACCACCGAACGCCTCGAAGGGGCGCTTCGGATCCGGTCTCCGGATCCGAAGCGCCCCTTCTCCATGCGACACCCCCGTCGCCCTTCTCCGTGTGCCCGCAGTCCACCGTCGCGAAGCCGCCGGTCAGGTGACGATGGAGATCACGTTGAAGAGATCCGGCTGCCATCACAGCCACTTCCACGCATCGTGATCTCCATCGTCGCGGCTCGCCACGCTGCGGGTCGGCCGGTGCGGACGCGCGGCCGCGGACGCGGCTCGGCCGGTGCGCACGCGCGGCCGCGGTGCAGCCGGCGTGGCCGCTGAGGCCGGCTACCGGCCGGCCGCGCCCGGCGCCCATACCAGTCGCTCACCCGGAAAGGCCGCTCAGCGGCCGTGTACGGTCCTCAGACGCCCGCGGCGTAGTCCTCGAAGGACTTGTTCCACTCGGTGTATCCGTTGGCCCATTCCAGGGATCTCGGGCTTCCGGTGTACACGACCAGGTCGCCGACCTGACTGTTGTCGTAGAGCCAGCGCGCGTTCGCGGTGTTCATGCCGGTGCAGCCATGACTGACGTTCGCCCGGCCCTGCGACCCCACCGACCACGGGGCAGCGTGCAGGAACTCACCGCTGTAGGTCACCCGCAGCGCCCAGTTCACCAGCAGGTTGTAGTAATCAGGGTCGTTCTTGTCGGTGCCCAGGGTCGAGGCGTCCATCCGTACCTGGGACTCCCGGCTCATCACGACCTTGATGCCGTTGCGGGTGCGGAACCCGGACTTGCCGGTGGTCACCGGGATCGTCTTGACCACGGCGCCGTCCCGTTCGACGGTGAGCCTGTGCTTGGCCACGTCGACCGTCATGATCTGAGACCTGCCGATGCTGAACGAGCTGGTGACGGTGCGCTTGCCCCAGACTCCGCTCGCCAGCTCGACCTTGGAGGTCGCCGCCGTGACCAGCACCTTGGTCCCGGTGGGCCAGTACTCCTTGGGCCGCCAATGCACCTCGGTCGCGGAGAACCAGCGCCAGGCCCCCTCCACCTCAGGGGTGCTCTTCACGGTCAGCGCCGACACCGCCGCCTGCTTGTTCTTGACCGGCGACGAGAAGACGACGATCACCGGCATCCCTACCCCGACCGTCCAGTCATCTCCGGGGATGATCGTCGTGGAGGCGAATCGCGAGACCTTCATCGTGCTGAAGGTCGAGGTCTTGGTGAGCGCGGCACCGTTGGCGTCGGTGGCCCTGGCCGTCACCGTGTAGCGCGTCCCTGCCGCCAGCGCATCGGTCACCCGCCAGGTGCCGGTGCTGTCGATCTCGCCGGCCAGCTTCTTGCCCTTGGCGTCGGCGGCCGTGACCGTGTCCAGGGTGCCGCCGACGATGCTCACGGTCACCGGCCGGTCCGGGCGAACGTTGCTGCTGCCGCCTGACGGAGCGAAACTCATCAGCGCGGCGGAGGCCGGAGCTGCAGCCGGTGACGACGGGGCCCCCACGGCGGCGACGCCGGCGGACCCGGCGCTGCCCGAGGGGGTCGCCGCAGAGGAGCCGGCAGAAGCCGCCTGGCAACCCGCCAGCACCAGCCCGGTCACCACAGCAAGGACGGGCAGGAAGGCCTTCTTGCGCACTACTGCGTCTCCCCTTGACTCGGTCCGGTTCGGGACGTCGCTTCTCATGTCCACACGACGCGCGGCCGGCCATCAAGGTTGTCTCAAGACTGCGTCGCGCAGGCTTAAGCCTACGCGACGCGGTCGTTCATCGACGCCAAGGATGACACCTCGGCGTGTAGTACTCAGTGCGCGTACTCACCCCGGTGGTACTCGAACACCCAGCCCACGATGGCGAGCAGGGTGACCGGCAGGCCGATGAAGAACAGCCACCATCCGGCCGCCAGCCCCGCAGCGAGCAGCGCCGCGCCGAAGCCGAGAGCCAGCGGCCACCACGAATAGGGCGGGAACTGCCCGTACTCGCCGGCGCCCGTGGCGATCTCGCCCAGGTGGTCGTCCTCGGGAAGAGCGTCGATGTGCCCCGCGGTGTACCGCAGGTACGCAGCGATCATCAGCGCCATGAGTGAGGTGAGGAAGAGCGCCAGGTACCCCAGCGGCTCCTTCCAGTCCGTCATGAGGCCGTACACGGTCCCCACCGGGATGTAGAACAGCCCCAGGAAGACGAAGAGACGGGTCGCTACCTTCACGAACGGCCACCTTCACGGTCGGTGCTGTCAGGTGCTTCCACATCCGCCGGGCCGAGCACCCCGGTCAGGATGTTGGAGTCGGGCGCGGTGACCGCGGCCGCCGCTGCCTCCGGGTGGTGCAGGTCGAACGCGGGGCGCTCGCTGCGGATCCGGGGCAGGCTGTGGAAGTTGTGCCGCGGCGGCGGGCAGGAGGTCGCCCACTCGAGCGATGCCCCGTAGCCCCAGGGGTCGTCGACCATGACCCGCGGCCCCACAGTCATCGTCTTGTAGATGTTCCACATGAACGGCAGGAAGCTGACGCGCCAGGATCGCGGCGCCGACGGTGGAGATCTGGTTGTAGAGGGTGAACCCGTCCTCGGGCAGGTAGTCGGCGTACCGGCGGGGCATGCCCTCCACGCCGATCCAGTGCTGGATCAGGAAGGTGATGTGGAAGCCGAAGAAGGTCAGCCAGAAGTGCCACTTGCCGAGGGTCTCGCCCGAGCATCCGCCCGGTCATCTTCGGCCACCAGAAGTAGAAGCCCGCGTACATCGCGAACACGACGGTGCCGAAGATCGTGTAGTGGAAGTGGGCGACGACGAAGTAGGTGTCACTGACGTGGAAGTCCACCGGTGGAGCGGCCAGCATGATGCCGGTGAGGCCACCGAAGAGGAAGGTGGCCAGGAAGCCGAGCGTCCACAGCATCGGGTGTCTCGAAGGTGATCGAGCCTCGCCACATCGTGCCGATCCAGTTGAAGAACTTCACCCCGGTCGGGCACACCGATCAGCATGGTCATGAACGCGAAGAACGGCAGGTTGACCTGGCCGGTCACGTACATGTGGTGCGCCCAGACCGCCATCGACAGGGCGGCGATCGCGATCGTGGCGAAGACCAGGCCCTTGTAGCCGAAGATCGGCTTACGGCTGAAGGCGGGGATGATCTCCGAGACGATGCCGAAGAACGGCAGCGCGAGCACATACACCTCAGGGTGGCCGAAGAACCAGAACAGGTGTTGCCAGAGCATCGGCCCCCCGTTCTCGGGTTGGAATAGTTGTGTGCCGAATCTTCGGTCCGCACCCAAGCCCGAGCAGCGCGGCGGCCAGCGGCGGGAAGACCATCAGCACCAGCACGCTGGTGATCAGGATGTTCCAGGTGAAGATCGGCATCCGGAACATGGTCATGCCCGGGTGCCCGCATGCAGACGATCGTGGTGATGAAGTTGACCGCACCGAGGATCGTGCCGAACACCACCGAGCGCCAGCCCGAAGATGCCGAGGTCGGCCCCGATCCCCGGCGTGTAGGTGGCGTTCGACAGTGGCGGGTAGAGGAACCAGCCGAACCCCGCTGGGCCTTTCGGCACCAGGAAGCTCGACGCGGCCACCAGACCACCGAACAGGTAGAACCAGTACGCCAGCATGTTCAGCCGCGGGAACGCCACGTCGGGCGCGCCGATCTGCAGCGGCATGATCGCGTTGGCCCAGCCGCTGAACGCCGGGGTGGCGAACAGCAGCAGCATGATCAGGCCGTGCATGGTGAAGAACTGGTTGTACTGCTCCTTGCTCTGCATGACCTGCATGCCGGGCTGGAACAGCTCGGCCCGCATGAACAGCGCCAGCACGCCGCCGATGGCGAAGAAGAACATCGACGGTGGCGAGGTAGAGGTTGCCGATCACCTTGTGGTCGGTGGTGGTCATCCACCGCACGACCATCGTGCCCTTGCCCGGCCGCGCCGGGCACGAGCGTCGTCGTCGGTTCAGCGATCGCCGTCATCAGTTGCTCCCGGTCTCAGGCTCGAGGGTCTGCGTGTTGAAGGGGACAGCGCCGCCACCGGGCCGCGTCTTCACCGCACCGAGGTTGGTGTCGAGCGTGCCCACCTTGCCCTCGGCCTTGAGCTGGGCCATGTGGGCGTCGTACTCGGCCTGCGGGACCACCTTGACGTTGAACAGCATCTCGGAGTGGTACTCCCCGCACAGCTCGGTGCACTTGCCCCGGAAGTCGCCGACCTTCTGCGGCACGACCTGGAACGTGTTGGTCACGCCGGGGATCGCGTCGAGCTTGTAGAGCATCGCCGGGATCCAGAACGAGTGCAGGACGTCGCGCGCCTCGAGGGTGAACTCGACCCGCTTGTTCACCGGCAGGTAGAGGGTGGGGTTCTGCTTCTCCGCCCCGGGCGCGCCATCGAGGGTGAGCTCGGTCTGCAGACCGACCTCGTAGACGTTGGAGTCGAGGTAGTTGAAGTCCCACGACCACTGCTTGCCGACCACGTTGATGTGCACGTCGGCCGGCTTGGAGGTGTCGGTGATGTCGGACTGGACCTGCGCCGTGTAGAAGAAGAGCACGCCGATCATCATCAGCGGGATCACGGTGTACATGATCTCCAGCGGGATGTGATAGCGGATCTGCTCGGGCAGACCCGTGTCGTCACGCCGGCGCCGATAGGCGACGACGCACCACAGGATCAGGCCCCACGACCAGGACGCCGACCGCCATCGCCGCGTACCACGAGCCGACCCAGAGTCGGTGATGCCACCGGTCTGGTCGGTCATGTCACGGGCGCCCGGGAGCCACAGCTCACCGGGCTGGTTGGTCGAACATCCCGCCAGGAGAACCAGGAGCGGGAGCATGAGCAGCGCCAGTCGTCGACTGGGGCCGCGTCGGGCGCGGCTTTCCTTGTGCGGGAACAACGTCGGCCTTTCCACGGAAGCTGGGCCCGGCAGACCCCTCGGGGCCATCACCGGGTACATGGTCCCTGCGAGGAGCACAGTACCGCTTGGATCCTCTACGGCGGAGGTGCCCCGAGCCGGAAATCCGACGTGGCGCGCCGCACAGCCCAGCAGTGGCGCCGAGCGGTCATTCCCAGCCCGGCGCGGGCGCCGGAATCGCCTCGGAGAGACGGCGGAGATAGGCCTTTCGTGAGATCTCGACCACACCGAGTCCGGCCAGGTGTGGCGTAGACCACTGCACGTCGAACAGGCGGCGTGGATCGCCGTCCGCCTTCAGCCTCTCGACCAGAGCGACAAGCGCGACCTTCGAGGCATCCCGGTCGGTATGGAACATCGATTCCCCGGCGAAGAGCCCCCGATTGACACCCCGTACACCCCCCCGACCAGGCGACCGCCGCGGCGGCACTCGACCGAATGGGCCCAGCCGAGGTCGAACAGCCGGCGGTATGCCGCCGCCACCTCGTCGGTGATCCACGCCCCGGGTCGGGACGGATCGGCACACCCCCGGACGACGCCGTCGAAGTCCTCGTCGACGGTGACCTCGAACCGTCGGCATGCCGCGCGCAGCGACCGGGACACGTGCAGCCCGGTCAGGGGCAGCACCCCGCGCGGATCAGGCGACCACCAACCGATCGGCTCCCCGCCCCGCTCCCCCAGCCCCATCGGGAACAGGCCGGCGCGATAGGCGGACAGCAGCGTGCCCGGGGCGAGATCCGCGCCGACGGCGACGAGGTCCTCCCCCGCGTCAGCCCCCGCCACGGCCTCGAGGAACCGGTACCCGCTCGGAGCCGACTCGTGCGGATGCATGCGCTTCCGCCGTCCGGGCTCAGCCGCGCAGTGCGCCCAGGTGGGCGGAGATCTCGTCGGCCGCCACCTGGCCGTAGGCGTCGGCGAAGCGTTCCAGGGCGGGGCCGCGGCGCAGGACGTACTCCTGGGTGCCGACGGTCTCGATCACGTGCGTGGCCAGCAGGCAGCCGACCTGGGCGCAACGCTCCAGCGGCAGTCCCCAGGCCAGCGCGGAGAGGAACCCGGCCCGGAACGCGTCCCCCACCCCGGTCGGGTCGGCGATGTGCTGTGCGGGAACGACCCCGACGGTGATCGGCTCCTGCCCAGGCGCCGTCGATCACCACGCCGTCCTTGCCGTGGGTGGTGATCCGGACGCCGACCCGGGCGGCCACCTCGTCGGCCTCCCAGCCGGTCTTGTTGTGGATGAGCGCGGCCTCGTAGTCGTTGGTGAACAGATAGGCCGCGCCCTCGATCAGGTCACGCACCATCGGCCCGTCCGACCAGGCCAGCTGCTGGGACGGGTCGGCGGCGAACGGCAGCCCGCGCTGACGGCATTCCCTGGTGTGCCGGAGCATCGCCTGCGGATCGTTGGGGCTGACCATCACCAGGTCGATCGGCGTCGTCGCGTGCAGCGGGCCCAGCTCGATCTCGCGCGCCTCGCTCATCGCCCCCGCGTAGAAGGAGGCGATCTGGGCCTGGTCGGTGTCGGTGGTGCAGACGAAGCGCGCGGTGTGCAGCAGTTCGCTGATGTGGATCGCCGAGCAGTCCACGCCGTGCCGCTCCAGCCAGGAGCGGTAGTCGACGAAGTCCTCGCCGACGGCCCCCACCAGCAACGGGTGCAGGCCCAGGCTGGCCAGGCCGAAGGCGATGTTCGCCGCCACCCCGCCCCGGCGGATCTGCAGGTTGTCGACCAGGAACGACAGTGCCACCCGGTCGAGTCGCTCGGCGATCAGGCTGTCGCCGAAGCGGCCCCCGAACGACATCAGATGGTCGGTGGCGATGGATCCGGTGACAGCGATACGCACGGCGCGACCCTACCCGGCGGCGCACACGCTCAGCGCACGGCCGCCGGGCCGGCGGGTCACCGCGATCGGGCTCAGCAGAAGCTGTCGCCGCAGGCACAGCTGGCCTGGGCGCTGGGGTTGTCGATGGTGAAGCCCTGCTTCTGCAGCGTCTCCACGTAGTCGATCGTGGCGCCGACCAGCTTGTCGCTGCTGAACTCGTCGACCACGAGCTCGACCCCGTCGAAGTCGCGCACCCGGTCGCCGTCCATCAGCTGGTCGTCGAAGGTGAGCTGGTAGGACAGGCCGCGGCACCCGCCCGGGGCCACCTCGACCCGCAGCCGAAGATCGTCCCGGCCCTCCTTGAGACGCAGGGACTTGGCCATCTCGACAGCGGCGGGGGTGAGCAGAACCTTGTGCGCGAACTCGGCCGCCTGCTCAGCGGTCTGTGCGGCGCTGGAGTCGGTCTGGGCTTCGACGGTCATCTGCATCTCTTTCGTGGCTGGGTGGACGGGCGTCTGCCCTGGGGACAGCGGCGGCGACGGCGGGTTCATTCCCGGCTCACCCAGGATAACCGCCGGATCTGTCCCGTCCAGGTGACCGGGGCGACCAGGTGCGGGCGACCCGTTGCGCGCGCGCGGCCAGGGTGGCGTACGGGTCGGCGAGGGCGGCCTCGATCTCCCGCGGGGTCCGGGCCACCGGGTACGCCGACTCGACGCCGATCACCTGGGCCTCACGGCGTCCGACCAGCACCTGCCCGGCCACCACGACCACGGGGGTCCCGGTGTCCAGACCGGCCGCAGCCACCCCGGCGACCACCTTGCCGCGCAGCGACTGCCAGTCGAAGCGGCCCTCCCCGGTGACCACCAGATCGGCCGCGGCCACCCGCGCGGCGAACCCGACGGCGTCCAGCACCGCCTGCACCCCGGAGATCCGGCGGCCCCCGAGCAGGAGCAGGGCGAAGCCGAGCCCGCCGGCCGCCCCGGCACCGGGCTCGGCGCCGGGCTTGCCGGGCAGGTCCAGCGCCCGGGTCGCCGCGGCGGCGAAGTCGCCCAGGCACCGCTCCAGCTCCTGGGCCTGCTCGGCGGTGGCCCCCTTCTGGGCGGCGAACCCGGCGCTGGCCCCGTGGAAGCCGAGCAGGGGGAGTCGACGTCGCTGGCCAGGATCAGCTCGACGTCCTCCCAGGCGTCCCGCAGCCCCGGCAGCCAAGCCAGCCCGGCGGCGTCCGCACCGCGCAGCGCCCCGCCCCCCGAGCGCCACCGGGCCCCGGTCGCCGCGCTCGCGCCGTCCAGCCCGGCCATCGCCGCGAGCAGGCCGGCCCCGGCGTCGTTGGTGGCCGAGCCGCCCAGCCCGACGACGATCCGGGTGGCCCCGAGCTCGCGGGCGCGCAGCACCAGCTCACCGACGCCGGCCGTGGTGGTCACCTGCGGGTCGCGCCGGTGCTCGGGAACCAGGTGCAGTCCGCAGGCCTGAGCACTCTCGAGGTACGCGGTGGTCCCGGCGAGCAGGAACGCCGCCGGGACGGGCTGCACCGAGCGGGCCGGTCACCGTGGCCGGGACCAGTTGCCCGCCGAGCACGGAATGCAGCACCTCCACGAAGCCGGGGCCGCCGTCCGAGAGCGGGCAGAGCGTGATCTCGTCGAGCGGGGACTGCCGGGCCCAGCCCTCCGCGATCGCCGCGGCCGCCTGCGCGGCGGTGAGGGTGCCGGTGAAGCAGTCGGGGGCGATCAGCACGCGCATCCGTCCAGCCTGACACGCGGGCGTCGACCGGACGGCGGATCAAGCGCGACCCGGCCGGAGCCGAGAAGACGTAGGAGTGGCCTGCGTCCCCGTCACCGCGGGCCCACCTGGGAGGTCGGCGATGGAGTTCGCGCTGCGACCCGGCATGCGCTTGATGCGGCGGCTCGGGGTGGCGGGCAAGTTCGGTCTGATCGCCGTCCTGCTCCTGCTTCCGATGTGCACCAGCATGGCGGCCTCCTTCCGCGAGTCCACCGGCCAGATCTCCTTCGCCAACCGCGAGCGCGACGGGCTGCAGTACGTCAAGCCCCTGGTCAACCTGGTGATCGAGCTGGCCCAGAGCCGCAACCTCGCTGAGCACGGCCACGACCCGGGCGACACCTGGATCAGCCTGGTCCGCGAGCTGGACGACGTGACCGCGGTCTACGGGGACGAGCTCGCGGTGCGCGGCGACTGGACCCAGCTCCGCTCGCAGGTGCAGAGCGTCTACGCCGCGGACACCCCGTCCGCCGAGGTGGCCCGCAAGGCCGAGCTGACCGCCCGCAAGGTGCAACAGCTGATCAAGAAGGTGGCGGACTCCTCCAACCTGGTGCTCGACCCCCAGTTGGACAGCCACTACCTGGTGATGATGCTGGTCGACCGGCTCCCCCGTCTGGTGCTGGCCGCCGCCGACGCGCAGACGCTGCGCTCGGGCGAGCCGGACACGGTCGCCGACCCTCTGGCACTTCAGGTCACGGCGAAGGACTTCGCGGACGCCGCGCGCCAGCTCTCGATGGACCTCACCACCGCGGTGACCGCCACCACCTGGCGCGGCCTGCGCCAGCAGGTGGGTACCGAGGCGTGGGCCTTGAGCACAGCGGTGTCGCAGTACTCGGCCGCCCTCGCCGCCGCCGCCGACCCCTCGGCGAAGGTCACGCCCCCGACGAGTGCCGACACGCTGACCCTGTCGACCTCGGCCGCCGCGCTGGCCGTGGTGCTCACCGGGGCGACCGACCAGCTGCTGGCCCAGCGCCAGGACCAGCTGATGCGCGACCGGACCCAGCCGCTGCTGCTCACCCTGCTCACCATGGGGATCGTGTTCTACCTGCTGACCGCCCTGTTCCGGGCCACCACGCGGGATGTGCGCGCGGTCCTGGAGGACATCAGCACGGTGACCAACGGCGCGGTCAACCAGACCACCGCGCTGACCGGATCGGACGAGTTCGCGCAGATGAGCAAGGCGGTGATCTACGCCCGGGACCGGCTGACCGCGCTGGTCGGGGCGCTGAAGTACCAGGCCACCCACGACGAGTTGACCGCGCTGGCCAACCGGACCCTGTTCACCGACAAGGTGGAGGAGGCCCTGGCCGCCCCCGGCGGCGCGACGATCGCCGTCCTGCTGATCGACCTCGACGGGTTCAAGGACGTCAACGACAGCTTCGGCCACGACCTGGGCGACCGGTTGCTGAGGATGGTCGGGGCCCGGATCCACCGCAGCGTGCCTCGGCGCAGCGTCGTCGCGCGTCTGGGCAGTGACGAGTTCGCCGTCCTGGTCGCCGACCCGCGCTACACCCGTGAACCGCAGGACCTGGTGGGCCGGCTCGAGGAGGCGCTCAACCAGCCGGTCGACCTGGACGGACGGCGGATGCGGGTGCAGGCCGGGATCGGCTTCGCCCTGGCCGAGGCCGGCAGCCAGGCCACCGCCCTGGAGCTGATCCGCAACGCCGACGTCGCCCTGAGCTACGCCAAGGACCGGGGCAAGGGGCACAGCACGGCGTTCGAGCCGCGCGATGCACGACTGCACCAAGGAGCGGACCGAGCTGTCGGCCGGCCTGGTCGCCGCGATCGACCGGAACGAGATGCGGGTGGTCTACCAGCCCATCGTCGACCTGCAGACCGGCACCCTCTACGGGGTCGAGGCGCTGCTTCGCTGGGAGCACCCCACCCGGGGACCGATCTCCCCCGCGGTGTTCGTTCCGCTCGCGGAGGCCACCGGGTTGATCACCCCGATCGGGCGGTGGGTGCTGCAGCAGGCCTGCGAGCAGCTGGCCGGGTGGCAGCGTGACTTCCCCGACGGCTACCCGCTGGCCATGGAGGTGAACCTGGCCACCGAGCAGCTGGCGGACGCCGAACCTGGTCGCCGACGTGCTCTCCACCATCCAGTCCACCGGGATCGACGCCACGGCTCTGGTGCTGGAGATCACCGAGTCGGCGTTGGTGCGCGACATCGACACCGCGTTGCGCCGGCTCGGGCAGCTGTCCGCCCTCGGGCTCAAGATCGCGCTGGACGACTTCGGCACCGGGTACTCCTCGCTCAGCTACCTGCGCCGGCTGCCGGCCACCATCCTCAAGATCGACAAGTCGTTCGTCGGTGACGACACGGTCGAGGGGCGCGCCCTGCTGAGCAGCATCGTGGAGCTCGGGGTGGGCCAGGGGATGCAGATCATCGCCGAGGGCATCGAGTTCACGAACCAGGCCGAGCAGATGAGGGCCTGCGGGTGTCATCTGGGTCAGGGCCATCTGTGGGCGCCGGCGATGAGCGCCGAACAGATCACCGAGATCATGCGCCGGGGCGGCCGGATGGCACCGGTCCCCCTGCAACGCACCCCCACCGAACCCGGTCATGCTCCGCAGGGGTACCTGCCCGAGCGTCCGTAAACGTTTCCACGTGGACACCCGCGGAGCATGAGCGGGGTTGGGGCGTCAGGCCAGGGCGGCGAGGAGGAGGGTCTCGGCGAGGCAGGCCCGGGCGAACTCGTCCAAGTGGAGGGACTCGTTGGCGCCGTGTGCCCTCGTGTCGGGGTCCTCGACCCCGGTGACCAGCACCACGGCGTCCGGGTAGACCTGTTGCAGCGCGGCGATGAACGGGATGGAGCCGCCGACGCCCATGTTCACCGGCTTGGTGCCCCATGCCTCGGCCAGCGCCCAGCGGGCGACGTCGACCACCGGGCCCTCACTGGGCGCACCCCAGGCCCGGCCGACCTCCCCCACCCGCACGTCGACCTGCGCGCCCCAGGGCACGTTGCGCCGCAGGTGCGCCGCCAGCGCCTCGAACGCCTCCTGCGCGTCCTGCCCGGGCGCGATCCGCAGTGAGAACTTGGCCCGGGCCACCGGCTGCAGCGTGTTGGACGACGTCGCGATCGGCGGCACGTCCATGCCGATCACGGTCAGCGCCGGGCGGGTCCACAGCCGGGAGGTGAGCCGGCCGGTGCCGATCAGCTCAACCCCCTCCAGCACTCCGGCGTCGGCGCGCAGCATCTCCTCGGGGTAGGCGAGGTCGTCGGCCTCCCCCGCCACCAACCCCGGCACCGCCACGGTGCCGGCGTCGTCCCACAGGGTGTTCAGCAGGCGGATCAGCACGGTGACGGCGTCCGGCACGGCGCCGCCGAACATGCCCGAGTGCAACGCATGATCGAGCGTGGCGACCTCGACCACCCCGTCGACGAGGCCGCGCAGGCTGGTGGTCAGGGCCGGCTCGCCGACCCGCCAGTTGCCCGAGTCGGCGACCACGATCACGTCGGCGGCCAGCCGGTCACGGTGGGCGGCGAGGAAGTCCTCGAAGGTGGGCGAGCCGATCTCCTCCTCGCCCTCGACGAACACCGTCACCCCGACGCCGAGCGCCTCGCCCAGAGCACGCAGGGCCGCCACGTGCACGCAGATCCCGGCCTTGTCGTCGGCGGCACCGCGGGCGTAGAGACGGCCGTCCCGCTCGGTGGGCTCGAACGGCGCGCTGACCCAGCCCTCGGTGTCGCCGGGCGGCTGCACGTCGTGATGGGCGTAGAGCAGCACGGTGCGCGATCCGGGCGGCCCGGGCCGGTGCGCGACCACCGCCGGGGCGCCCGGCTGACCGGTGCCCGGTACCGGAACCCGCAGGATGTCGACCTGATTCATCCCGGCCCGCCGCAACAACTCGGCCACGGCCTCGGCGCTGGCCTCCAGCGGAGCCGGGTCGAAGGCCGGGGCGGACACGCTCGGAATCCTGACCAGGCGTTCCAGATCGGCCCGGACCCCGGGCAGAACCGCGGCGACGCGTTCGGTCAGAGCGGTGACGTCGACACTTCCTGCAGGCATAGCTGCAACCTAACGCCAGGTGCGCCCGTACGCTGGGAAGCGTGTTCGGACGAGGCAAGACCCAGCAGACCGCCCAGGCGCACCCGACCCCCTCCCCGGCGGAGGTCAAGACCGGCGGCAAGGGCCGCCCCACGCCGACCCGCCGTGAGGCCGAGCAGCGCAATCGGCACCCGATCGTGGCCGGCTCGGCGCTGCCGTCGAACGCCACCAAGGCGGAGAAGAAGGCCGCCCGCGCGGCGCGGCGGGCCGTCGCCGATGCCGAGCGGCTGCAGCAGCGCCAGGCCATGCTCACCGGCGACGAGGCGCATCTGCCCGCGCGCGACCGGGGGCCCGCCCGGCGGTGGGCGCGCGACTACGTCGACGCCCGGCGCAGCGTCGGCGAGTTCTTTCTGCCGATGGCACTGCTCGTCCTCGGCATGAGCGTGGTGCCGAACCGGGTGATGCAGCTCGCCTCGATGGCGGTGCTCTACTCGGTGATGCTCGCGGTGATCGTCGACAGCGTGTTCCTGCGGCGCAGGCTGAAGCGGGAGCTCGAGTCCCGCTTCGGCGACAAGGCCCACGGCGCAGCCGGGTACGGCATGATCCGCGCCCTGCAGTACCGCCGGTTCCGCCTGCCCCGCGCTCAGGTCGCCCGGGGGGCCTACCCTCGTTGACGGTGCCCGGGTCGACGGCCGATCGCTCCTCCTCGCTCGCACGGGGGTCGCCGCGATCGTCCTGACGGTGGCGTTCGCCCTCGCGGGATGCACCGCATCGTCGCCGTCCGGCGCGGAGGCAGGCGGCGCCTCACCGTCGGTGACGGCGCCCACGGTGACGGTCGACGGCAGCGCGACCGCGGCCTCCTACCTCACCCCGGTTCGTCTGGTGGCCGCCCACGGCTCGCTCACCTCGGTGCAGGTCACTGCGGACGGCGGCGGAGCGGCCCTGGAGGGGACCGTGTCGGCCGACGGCCTGGCCTGGCAGTCCGTGCTGCCGCCCAAGCCGGCGGTGTCCTACACCGCGGCCGCCACCGTCAAGGATCCGTCGGGCGAGGTGAGCAGCAGGACCGTGACGTTCACGGTCGCCGCGGTGCCCGACGACCAGAAGGTGCTGTTCACCGTCACCCCTGACGACGGCACCACCGTGGGCATCGGCCAGCCCGTCGTCGTGCGCTTCCTGACCCCGATCGCGCAGCGGGCCGCCATCGAGAAGGTGATGACGGTCGACGCACGCACCCCGGCCGGCGTCACGGTGACCGGCAGCTGGTCGTGGCTGAACAGCCAGGAGGTGCATTGGCGGCCGAAGGAGTTCTGGACGCCGGGCAGCACCGTCACGCTCGACATGAGGATCGCCGGCGTGCAGGCGGCACCGAACCGCTACGGCCGCAAGGACTACCGACAGACCTTCAGCGATCGGCGCCTCGCACATCACCCGGGTCGACGCCTCGACCTACCGCACGACCGTCCTGCGGGACGGCGCGGTGGTCGACACCTGGCCCTCGGGCACCGGCCGCCGGGGGCTCGAGACCTACA
The DNA here is from genome assembly GCA_963710915.1 of uncultured Actinomycetota bacterium. GTDB lineage: Bacteria > Actinomycetota > Actinomycetes > Actinomycetales > Kineosporiaceae > JADJPO01. The sequence continues at coordinate 221,254 of CAVQCD010000011.1, forward strand.
GCGGCACCTACATCGTGCTCGGCAAGGCCAAGGTCGTGCAGATGGACTCGTGCAGCGCCCGGATCACCTGCGACAAGAAGGACCCGGATTACTACGACGAGAAGGAGTACTGGGCCACCCGGATCACGGCGTCCGGCACCTTCCTGCACGCCGCGAGCTGGGACGGGGTGCTCGGCCGGGCCAACGTCTCGCACGGCTGCGTGCACCTGACGGACGCCGACGCCGAGGACTTCTACAACCACGCCGTCGTCGGGGACGTCGTGATCGTCAGCAACAGCGGCCGCGGACCGCAGGAGCGGATCGCCACCCAGGACCCCGGGCTCTACGACTGGAACCTGCCGTGGTCGACGTGGACGGCGCGCTCGGCGCTGTCCTGACGCGCGGCCTACTCGGCGGGGCGCAGGCTCATCGGGCCGTAGACGACCTCGCCGTCGCGCAGCAACGAGACCGCCTCCACCCCGGCGTCGTGCAGCTCGTGCCAACTCTCGCCCACCCACGACTCGGCGTCGGCCTGGCTGGGGAAGGCGGTCTCGGACAACTCCGGCCCGCTCATCGTCGTCCCGTCGATGCTCTCGTACCGCCAGGTCCACGCGTTCATGGGCCCATGCTGCCACCCGCAGCGCGTCCACGGCGTCCGAGCTAGGGTCGCACCCGTGTTCGTGGTCACCGAGACCGCCGACCTCGAGGTCGGCGGCACCCTGCGCCTGTCCGGCCTGAGCGTGATCATGGCGGACGGCGCGACCCGGCATCCCGCCCCCGGGGAGACCCTGGAGAGCGACGCCGTCCGGGTGCTCGCCCTGCCCGGTGCGGACGGCGCCACTGCGGCCCTGGTCGCCGGCTGCCGCGGGCAGGCCCTGCTCTGGGCTCCGGCCGGCCCCGACGGTGTCCCCCGGCTCGCCGCCGACGCCCGCGCCGCCCTGGCCGGAGCGGGCCTGGCCGGGGCGGTGCTCGATCTGCGCACTCCCCTGGGCGCCGGACACATGATCGACCCCACCACGCTGGCCCACGAGGTGGCCCGGCTGCGCCGGGCAGAGGCCCTCGCCCCGGACGCCGACCTGGCTGCGCTCGCCCCCGGCCCGTCCGACCTGAGCGGGGTCAGACGGCGCCGGCTCGCCCGCCGGCTCTCCGCCTGGCGGATGCGCCTCATCGACCCCGGCACCGCGCTGGCCGGCGACGCCGACCCGTGGCCCGCACCGCCCCCGCGCACGCTGGTGCTCGGAGCCGCCTCCTCGGGCAAGTCCGCGCACGCCGAGGACCTGCTGGCCGCCGAGCCCGAGGTGATCTACCTGGCGACCGGAACCCGGCCCGACGGCTCGGACCCCGATTGGGCCGAGCGGGTCGCCCGGCACCGGGAGCGCCGACCCGAGGGCTGGTCGACGGTCGAGGACGATGACGCCACGCTGCGCCGCCTGCTCACCACACCGGGCCCGCCTGTGCTGCTGGACTCCCTGGGCGGTTGGGCCGGGGCGGCGCTGGCCCGCTGCGGGGCCTGGGACGACGCCCCCGGCTGGGCCGACCGCTGGGACGCCGAGGCCGACGCCTTCGTCGCGGCCTGGCGCGGCGCCGCGCGGCGCGTGGTCGCGGTCGGCGAGGAGACCGGCTGGGGCGTGGTGCCGGCGACGGCCTCCGGACGGTTGTTCCGCGACGCGCTGGGCAGCCTCACCCAACGGCTGGCCGAGGACGCCGACCGGGCCGTACTGGTCGTGGCCGGCCGGGTGCTCGACCTCGACGAGGAGACGCGATGAGCGAGACCACGTACGACCTGGATCTGTTGGGTCGCAGCGTGTCCGAGCCCGACCTGAACGCCCACGCCACTGCCCGCGACCGGTTGGAGCAGGCCGGGCTGGACGTCTCGATGGGCCGCCTCGCCGAGCTCGCCGCCTGGTGGGCCGGCGTCCGCGGCAGCGCGACCCCGGCCCCGCCCTCACGCACCCTCGCCGTCCTGGATGCCGGCGACACCCCGCTGCAGCCCGGTCTGAGCATCGACCAGGCGATCTCCTGGGGCGTCGCAGCGGCCGACCGGGCGGCAGACTCCGGCGTCGACCTGCTGCTGCTGGCGGTGGACGACGGCCGCCGGGCGCACCTGACCTGCGCCGAACTGCTCGACCTGGACCCGGTCGAGGCCAGCGGGTGGCCGCTGCCGCAGGGGCTGGACGACGAGACGTGGATGGACGACGTCATCGAACTGCGGGACGGGTTGCGCCGCACCCGGGGCACCCGCGGGGACCTCCCGGTGCTGATGGAGGCGGTGGGCAGCCCGGCACTGGCCGCGGCGACGGCCCTCGCCGTCCAGGCCGCCGTGCGACGCACCCCGATCCTGCTCGACGGCGAGGGCGCGCTCGCGGTGGCCATGCTGGCGCGGCGGACGACCTTCGTGGCCACCCAGTGGTGGCAGCTGGCGCACGTGCGCTCCTCGGCGTTGACCGACGCCGTGGTGTCGACCATCCAGCTCGAACCGTTGCTCTCGCTCGGGCTGCGGGTGCAGGACGGCACCGGCGCCCGGCTCGGTCTGGCCGTCCTCACCGAGGCCGCAGCCCTGCTCGGCCGGCCCTCCGACGACGCCGACGCGTGAGGCCCGCCGCGTGACCTCGCTGCGTGACGCCGTCCGGCTGACCACCGGCACCCTGACCCGTTGGCCGGTGCCCGCCCCCACCCGGGTCGATCGGCCGGTGGCCCGGGGCGCCATGCTGCTGGCCCCGTGGGTGGGCGTGGCGCTGGGCACGGTGGTCGCTGCGGCGGCCTGGCTCGCGGCGTGGGCCGGGCTGTCGGTCTCCGTGGTTGCGGTGCTGGCGGTGGCGGCGGTGGCCTACGCCACCCGCGGGCTGCACCTGGACGGCCTGGCCGACACCGCGGACGGACTGGGCTCCGGGGGGAGCGCCGAGCGGGCGCTCGAGGTGATGCGGCGCAGCGACATCGGCCCGTTCGGGGTGAGCACCGTGGTCCTGGTGCTGGCCGTGCAGGCGAGCGCGCTGGCCCAGGTCTTCACGGCCTGGGGGCCGACACCGGTGATCGCCGCCCTCGCCGCCTCACGGCTGGCCCTGCCGCTGCTCTGCCGGCACGGCGTCGACCGCGGCACGCCCCGACGGTCTGGGAGCGGCCATGGCCGGCTCCGTGCCGACGGCGCCCGCAGTGCTGGATCTGGTGCTCGTCCTCGGGTTCACCACTGCCGTGCTGTCGGTGGCCGGGGCTCCCTGGTGGACCGGGTCGGCGATGACTGCCGCATCGGCGGGCGCTGCGGCAGCGACAGCCGGAGTCGCCGTGCGGCGCTTCGGCGGCATCACCGGCGACGTGCTCGGCGCCGGTGTGGAACTCGCCCTGGCTGCGGCGCTGCTGACGCTGGCCGCGGTGGCCGGATCGGCCTGACCACCGCCAGCCCTCAGCTCTGGCGGGTCTGCACCTGGACGAACGGCGGAGCGACCACCCGACAGGCCAGCGCCCGGCCGCGGACGTCGACCGCCACCTCGGCGCCGAGCTCCACCGAGGAGTCGATCAGGGCCAGGGCGATGCCCTGGCCGAGGGTGGGCGAGAACGTGCCGGACGTCGTCCGGCCGAGGACCGCGCCGTCGCCGGCGACCACGTTCATCTCCGCCCGCGGGATGCCCTTGCCCAGGGCGAGCAGGCCACGCGCGATCCGGGCCGGGCCCCGCTCACGCTCGGCCTGCAGCACCTCGCGGCCCCAGAACTCCGGCTTGCGCCAGCCCACCGCCCAGCCGACCTTGGCCTGCACCGGGGTGATCTCCAGCGACAGCTCGTGGCCGTGCAACGGGTAGCCCATCTCGGTGCGCAGCGTGTCCCGGGCGCCCAGCCCGGCCGGCAGCCCGTCATGGGCGCGCACCTGCTCGAGCAGGGCATCCCACAGCGCCGGTGCGGCCGGTGCGGCCGGCAGCAGCTCGTAGCCGCGCTCACCGGTGTAGCCGGTGCGGCAGACCACGACCGGGTGGCCCTGCCAGGTGGCGTCGGCGAAACGCATGTAGTCGTGGCCGGTCGGCAGGCCCAGCGCGTCCAGCACCTCGTCACTGAGCGGACCCTGCACCGCGAGCACCGCCACGTCGTGGTGGCGGTCGGTCAGGGTGACCCCTGGCGGGGCCTGCGCGGCCATCCGCCGGGTGACCTCGGCGGCGTTGGCGGCGTTGGGCACCAGCAGCACATCGTCCTCGGCGCGCAGGTAGACGATGAGGTCGTCCACCACCCCGCCGGTGGCGTCGTCGCAGCACAGGGTGTACTGCGCCTGACCTGGCCCGATCCGCTCCAGCGCATTGGTCAGGCAGCGGTCGACGAAGGCCGCCGCCCCGGGTCCGCGCACGTCGACCTTGCCCAGGTGGGAGACGTCGAACAGGCCCACCCGCTCGCGCACGGCCTGATGCTCGCGCAGCACTCCCCCGCCGGCGTACTCGATCGGCATCTCCCAGCCGCCGAAGTCGGCGGTCTTCGCGCCGAGCGCGACGTGCCGGTCGAAGAGGGCGGTGTGCTTCAACTCCGGCGGATCGGCCGGCGCGGTGGAGGCGGAGGCATCGGTCATGTGGCGCAACCTACTCGCCCGGGTGCCCCACCTCCACAGCTTCCGCGGCCGCTCTGGCTAGAGTCCGGCACGTGGCAACCCTGACCCTCTCCGCCAAGGACCCCGCGACCGTTCCCGCCGACGTCGTCGTGGTCGCCGTCGCCGCGGGGCCCGACGGCCCCCGACTGCTCGGCGACGCCCTGCCGGCCACCCTGCGCCGGCGACTGCGTGCCGCGCTGCGCCCGCTCGGGGTGACCGGGGCAGCGGACGACGTGCACCGGGTGACGACGGACGGCAGCCTCTCGGCCCCGATCATCGTGCTGACCGGGGTCGGGTCGCTGGCCGGGGCCCGGAGCCGTCCCGCCCCCGAGGCGCTGCGCCGGGCTGCCGGTGCAGCCACCCGTTCGTTGGCCGGCACCCCGACCGTCGCGCTCGCCCTGCCGACCCCGGACGACGCCCATCTGGCCGCCGTCGCCGAGGGCGCTCTGCTCGGCGCTTACAGCTTCACCCGTTACCGGACGACGACCGGTGGCGCGGCGGCCACGGGCACCGCGAAGCAGCCCGTGCGCACGGTGGTGGTGCTCACCGACCAGGCCCGCAGCCGGACCACCCGAGCGGTGGCCAAGCGCGCCCAGGTCGTGGCGGATGCGGTCACAGCGACCCGCGACCTGGTGAACACCCCACCGTCCGACCTGTACCCACAGGTCTTCGCCGAGCAGGCCGTCACCTCTGCCGAGAAGCTGCCGATCACGGTCACCGTGCTCGACGAGAAGCGGCTCGCCCGCGGCGGATACGGCGGGCTGATCGGCGTGGGCAAGGGGTCGAGTCGCCCGCCCCGCCTGGTCACGCTCGACTATTCACCGGCCGGCGCGACGGCGCACCTGGCGCTCGTGGGCAAGGGGATCACCTTCGACACCGGCGGCATCTCGTTGAAGCCGCCGGCCGGCATGGAGGCGATGAAGAGCGACATGGCCGGCGCCGCGGCGGTGCTCCAGACGGTGCTGGCGGTGGCCAGGCTCGGGCTTGCGGTACGGGTCACCGGGTGGCTCGCGCTGGCCGAGAACATGCCCTCGGGCACGGCCCAGCGCCCCTCCGACGTGATCACGATCCGCGGCGGGCGGACGGTCGAGGTGCTCAACACCGACGCCGAGGGGCGACTGGTACTGGCCGACGCGCTGGTCGAGGCCAGCGCCGGCGACCCCGATCTGATCGTGGACGTCGCCACCCTGACCGGGGCGCAGCGGGTGGCCCTGGGCAACCGGGTCTCGGCGATCATGGCCAACGACGACGACCTGCGCGCCCGGATGCACGCCCTGTCCGAGGTGGCCGGAGAACAGTTCTGGCCGATGCCGTTGCCGGCAGAGCTGCGCCCGAGCATGGACTCGCCCGTCGCCGACATCGCCAACATGGGCGAGGCGGCCGGCTCGATGCTGGTCGCCGGGGTGTTCCTCTCCGAGTTCGTGGGTACCAGGAAGGGAGCGGAGGGCCCGATTCCGTGGGCGCACCTCGACATCGCCACCCCCGCGTTCAACACCGGCACGGCCTACGGCTACACCCCGGTCGGCGGAACCGGGGTGTCAGTGCGCACCCTGGTCACTCTGGTCGAGGACATCGCCGCGCACGGCGCAGGGCACGGCACGGCGAACGGCACGGGGTGACCCGGCGAGGCCGGTGATGACAGGATGGTGATAGGCCTGATGGACGCACACACGACGCCTGTTCGACGCGATGAGACGCGAGGAGTGCCCCTGTGACTGACACTGCCGACGGTTCGGTCTTCGACCTGGTGATCCTGGGTGGTGGCAGTGGCGGGTACGCCGCGGCCCTGCGCGGCGCCGAGCTGGGTCTGAGCGTGGCGCTGGTCGAGCGCGACAAGCTGGGCGGCACCTGCCTGCACCGCGGCTGCATCCCGACGAAGGCGCTGCTGCACGCGGCGGAGGTGGCCGACGTCGCCCGCGAGGGCTCGCACGTCGGGGTCAACACCACGCTCGAGTCGATCGACATCGGCAAGGTCAACGCCTACAAGGACGGCGTGATCGCGCGGCTCTACAAGGGGCTGCAGGGCCTGGTCAAGGACAAGGCGATCACCTACGTCGAGGCCGAGGGTCGGCTGGTCGCACCGAACGTCGTCGAGGCAGGCGGACGGCGCCTGACCGGGCGCCACGTGGTCCTGGCCACCGGGTCCTACGCACGGTCGCTGCCGGGGCTCGAGATCGCCGGCCGCGTGATGACCAGCGACCAGGCGCTCACCCTGGACGTCATCCCGCAACGGGTGATCGTGCTCGGCGGCGGCGTGATCGGCGTCGAGTTCGCCAGCGTCTGGCGCTCCTTCGGCTCCGAGGTGACCATCGTCGAGGCACTGCCGCGGCTGGTCCCGGCCGAGGACGAGGCCTGCTCCAAAGCCCTGGAACGTGCCTTCCGGAAGCGGAAGATCAGCTTCAAGACGGGCGTGCGCTTCTCCGGCGTCACCCAGGACGACAGCGGCGTGGTGGTCTCCCTGGAGACCGGCGAGACGATCGAGGCCGATCTGCTGCTGGTCGCCGTCGGCCGCGGGCCCAACGCGACCGGGTTCGGCTTCGAGGAGAACGGGGTCGCGATGGACCGCGGCTTCGTGCTCACCGACGAGCGGCTGAAGACCAACGTGCCCGGGGTGTACGCGGTCGGCGACATCGTGCCCGGCCTGCAACTGGCGCACCGCGGCTTCCAGCAGGGCATCTTCGTCGCCGAGGACGTCGCCGGGCTGGCGCCGGCGCCGATCGTCGAGTCCGGCATTCCGCGGGTGACCTACTGCGACCCGGAGATCGCCTCGGTGGGGCTGACCGAGGCCCAGGCCAGGGAGAAGTACGGTGCCGACGCCGTCCACAAGTACGAGTACAACCTCGGCGGCAACGGCAAGAGCCAGATCCTGGGCACGGCCGGCTTCGTGAAGCTCGTCAGTGTGAAGGACGGGCCTGTGGTCGGCGTCCACATGGTCGGCGCGCGGATGGGCGAGCAGATCGGCGAGGCCCAGCTGATCGTCAACTGGGAGGCCTTCCCCGACGAGGTGGCCCAGCTCGTGCACGCTCACCCCACCCAGAACGAGGCCCTCGGCGAGGCCCACCTCGCGCTGGCCGGCAAACCCCTGCACGCCCACGCCTGACCACTCTCGAAGGCCCGAACCTCCACGAAGGAGAGCACCAAGCGATGTCCGACTCCGTGCAGATGCCGGCCCTGGGTGAGAGCGTCACCGAGGGCACCGTGACGCGTTGGCTCAAGCAGGTCGGCGAGCGGGTGGAGGTCGACGAGCCGCTGCTCGAGGTCTCCACCGACAAGGTCGACACCGAGATCCCCTCGCCGGTGGCCGGCGTGGTGGAGCAGATCCTGGTCGCCGAGGACGAGACCGTCGCGGTGGGCACCCAGCTCGCGGTGATCGGCAGCGGCGAGAGCGGCTCTGCCCCGGCTGCCGCCCCGGCGGCCGAGCCCGAGCCCGCCCCGGCACCCGTTGCAGCGGCCGAGCCCGAGCCGGCCCCGGCGCCCGAGCCCGTTGCCGCACCCGAGCCCGCCCCGGCGCCCGAACCCGCGGCCGCGGCGAGCACCGGCGGCAGCCGGGTCCAGATGCCCGCGCTGGGCGAGAGCGTCACCGAGGGCACGGTCACCCGCTGGCTGAAGTCCGAGGGCGACACGGTCGAGGTCGACGAGCCGCTGCTCGAGGTCTCCACCGACAAGGTCGACACCGAGATCCCCTCGCCGGTGGCCGGTGTGCTCACCTCGATCCTGGTCGCCGAGGACCAGACCGTGCCGGTCGGTGCCGACCTGGCTGTGATCGGTGGTTCTGCCTCTGCGCCGGCTCCGGCACCGGCTGCGCCCGCCCCGGTGGCCGCACCCATTCCTGCCCCCGCCCCGGTGGCTGCCCCTGCCCCTGCCCCTGCTGCGCCGGCGCCCGCCCCGGCCCCGCCCCTCCGGCACCGGCGCCCGCCGCGGCACCGGCGCCCCCGCCGGCCCCTGCACCCACTCCCGCACCGGCCCCGGTCAGCTCCCACCTGGGTGGCGACGTGTCCGCGTACGTGACCCCCCTGGTCCGCCGGATGGCGAGCGACCGCGGGATCGACCTGGGCTCGGTCACCGGAACCGGTGTCGGCGGGCGCGTGCGCAAGCAGGACGTGCTGGACGCCGCCGCCGCCAAGGAGGCCGCTGCAGCCGCTGCAGCCTCGACGGCCACACCCGCCGCGGCCCCGGCGTCCGCCCCGGCCGCGGCCAGACCCCCGGTGAGCCTGTCCGCACTGCGCGGCCAGACGGTGAAGATGTCCCGGCTGCGCAAGGTGATCGCTCAGCGGATGGTCGAGTCGCTGCAGGTCTCGGCGCAGCTGACCACAGTGGTCGAGGTCGACGTCACCCGGATCGCACGCCTGCGCGACCGCGCCAAGGCCGACTTCGCCGCCCGCGAGGGCGTCAAGCTGTCGTTCCTGCCCTTCTTCGCCCTGGCCGCGGTCGAGGGGCTGAAGCAGTTCCCGGTGCTCAACGCCAGCATCAACGGTGACGAGGTCGTCTACTACGACGAGGAGAACCTCGGCGTCGCGGTGGACACCGACCGGGGCCTGCTGGTGCCGGTGATCCGCGGTGCCGGCGGCATGAACATCGCCGGCATCGCCCGCAAGATCGCCGATCTGGCCGACCGCACCCGGAACAACAAGATCCTTCCCGACGAGCTCGGTGGGGGAACGTTCACGCTGACCAACACCGGCAGCCGGGGTGCCCTGTTCGACACCCCGATCATCAACCAGCCTCAGACGGGCATCCTCGGCACCGGCGCCGTGGTGCGCCGTCCGGTCGTGGTCAAAGACGCCGACGGTGAGACGCTGGCCATCCGTTCCATGTGCTACCTCGCGCTCTCCTACGACCATCGGATCGTGGATGGCGCGGACGCCGCCCGCTTCCTGGTGACGATGAAGGACCGGCTCGAGGAAGGCGCCTTCGAGGCCGACCTGGGGCTGTAGCGCCCCTGCTCGTGACTACGCCGCGACGAGTGGAAAGCGTCCCCGCGGGGACGCTTTCCACTCGTCGCGCGCGCCGCTTCGGGGAGTTGTGGCGGTTTCGTACACGCAGACGGTGCAGAACCCGCCACCACTCCGGGCGATCATGAGGGTATGCTGACACGTCAGGCTTACCTGGAGGTCACCATGCGTCGGTCCCGGTTCCGCAGCCGGTTCGCCCTGGCCACTGCAACGCTGCTGGCAGGTGCCGGCCTCGTGTCAGTCGCACCCACCGCCTCGGCCGCCACCACGGTGGTGGACCTGGGCCTGCTGCCGGGGGGCAGCTACGCCAGCGCCCGGGCGATCAACACCGGCGGCGGCGTGGTCGGCACGGTCACCGACAGCACCGGTGCCTACAAGCAGGCCCGGTTCGCCGGCGGAGCGGCCACGCTCCTGGCCTCGTCCTGCTGCGGGTCGTCCCTGGCCGCGCCCTTGGCACTCAACGACAGCGGCGAAGCGGTGGGCTGGGGCCGGGTCTACGGCTCGCTCAGCGACCCGGCGTACTGGAACTCCGCCGGGGTGAGCGTCCCCCTGCAGCCGATGCCCGGCAGCGACACCGTCGGCATCCGGGCCTATGACATCAACAACTCCGGGATCATCGTCGGCAGCGACGTCAAGGCCGGCACCGCACCCGAGTACCACGGGGTGGTCTGGAACCGTGGCACGTTCGTGCGCGACCTCGGCTTCCTCGGCCAGGCGGCACCAGGGCTGTCGAACGCCACCTTCGCCCAGGGCATCAACGACGCCGGCGACATCGTCGGTGAGGCCGTGGTGGGCATGGACCGCCATGCCTTCCTCTGGCGGGGCGGAGCCTTCACCGATCTGGGACTTGGCTCGGCGCTCGACATCAACACCGCAGGGCTGGTCGTCGGCTACGCCCCGGGGCTCATCCCGGCCACCTGGACCGGCACCGTGCGCAGGAACCTGCCCGCCCTCGGCGGTGGCGCCACGGCCTACGGCCACACCGTGACCGACCTCAACAACGGCGGCGACATCGTCGGCTATGCACCCCAGGCCACAGGTCCCCTGCGGGACACCGCGGTCCTCTGGCGCGGCGGCACGGCGATCGACCTGGGTCGCTACCCCGGCGGCACAGTCAGCCGGGCCTTCGGGATCAACGACGCCGGTCAGATCGTCGGCGAGGGGAACCTGGTCGACGGCGGGGCCGATGCACGCCCTGATGTGGACCGTCGGAGGGGCGACCACGACCAACACCACCCCGACCACCTCGGCGGCGGCCACCACCGCCACGAGGATCCGGGTCGGCGGCAGCGTCACCGTGAGGGGCACCTTCTCCGACCCGGACCACGGGCCGTGGGCCTACACCTTCTCCTGGGGCAACGGGTCCACCACGGGCTCCGCGCAGTCCCCCGGTAGCATCACGCAGAGCCGGACCTTCACCAAGGCCGGCACGTACAAGGTGACCTTCTCGGTCTCCGATGCCAAGGGTGCCAAGGCGACGAGCACGTCGATCACCGTCCGGGTGAGCTGATCACCTCCGGCCGGCGGGCCGCCGCCCCGAGGGTGAGGTGGCATGCAGGTCGCCGGCCGCGAGGTTCCCATCACCAACCCCGACAAGGTGGTCTTCCCGGCGCATCGGGATGACCAAGCTCGACCTGGTGCAGTACTACCTCGCGGTGGCCGACGGCGCGCTGCGCGGGGTGGCGGGCCGGCCGATGATCCTCAAGCGCTTCGTCAAGGGCATCGCCGAGGAGGCGTTCTTCCAGAAGCGGGCGCCCGAGAAGCGCCCGGACTGGGTCGACGTCGCCGAGCTGCAAGTACGCCTCGGGGCACGCTCGGCCAAGGAGGCCGTGGTGACGGATGCCGCGGGCCTGGTCTGGGCGGTCAACCTCGGCTGCGTCGACCTCAACCCGCACCCGGTCCGCGCCGACGACCTCGACCACCCCGACGAGTTGCGGGTCGACCTCGACCCGATGCCCGGGGTGGACTGGGCGCAGATCGTCGACGTCGCGCTCGTCGCCCGCGAGGTGCTCGACGACCACGGTCTGACCGGCGTGGCCGAAGACCTCCGGCTCCCGCGGGCTTCCACATCTACGCGCGCATCGACCCGCAGTGGGCCTACCCCAAGGTGCGCCTGGCCGCGCGAGACCGTGGCCCGCGAGGTCGAGCGACGGGCGCCGCGAGCTGGCCACCAGCCGATGGTGGAAGGAGGAGCGGCACGGCGTCTTCGTCGACTTCAACCAGAACGCCAAGGACCGCACGGTCGCCTCGGCGTACTCGGTGCGGGCCACCGTCGGACGCCCGGGTGTCGACGCCGCTGGCCTGGGACGAGGTGGCCGGCTGCCGGCCCGAGATGTTCACCGTCGCGTACCGTGCCGGAGCGCTTCGCCCAGATCGGCGACCCGTGGGCCGGGATGGACGACAGCCGGCGGATCGCTGGAGCCGCTGCTGGCTCGCGCCGTCGAGCTCGGCCCGGCCGAGAAGCCTCCACCGGGCTCGGACGGCTCGGGACGGCGCACGCCTCAACTGCCGCTGATCGAGATCGCCCGGACCAAGACCAAGGCACGAGGCGATGGCCGCGCTGGAGGCGTGGAAGGCCCGCCACCCGCACGTCGCCGTTCAGCTCGCGCCGGCCGACGTTCTCGTCGACGGTATGCGGGGACGCAGTTCGATCTGGTACCGGATCCGGGTGAACCTGCAGCACGTGCCCGAGGGTGAACGCCCCGCACAGGAACCGCTCGAGATCGACTACAACCCCTGGGAGGGGTGGACATGGTGAAGGTCGCGATCACCGGCTCGTCGGGGTTGATCGGTACCGCACTGGTCACCCGGCTCCAGGCCTCCGGGCACGAGGTGCTGCGGCTGGTCCGCCGCGCCCCGAGGTCCGCCGGGGAGGTGCGCTGGGATCCGGAGACCGGTGACCTGGACCCCAAGCTCCTGGCCGGGGTGGACGCGGCGGTGAACCTGGCCGGGGCCGGGGTGGGCGACAAACGCTGGAGCGACGCGTACAAGCAGACCATTCTGACGTCGCGGGTGAACAGCACCCGCACCCTGGTCACCGCGATGCTCGCCATGGACACCCCGCCACAGGTGCTGGTCTCCGGCTCGGCGCAGGGCTACTACGGCGACCGCGGCGACGAGGAGCTCACCGAGGCCTCCCCCGGCGGCGAGGGATTCCTGGCCGATGTGGTGCGCGCCTGGGAGGCCGAGGCGGTCCGCGCGGCGGACGGTGGGGTGCGGGTGGCCCTGGCGCGCACCGGACTGGTGATGGCCCCGGACGGCGGCGCGTTCGGCAAGCTGCTGCCACTGGTCAAGTTGGGGCTGGGCGGACCGCTGGGCAACGGCCGGCAGTGGTGGTCGTGGATCACGATGACCGACCAGGTGGCCGCACTCGAGCACCTGATCCGGGCCGACGTCTCCGGGCCGGTCAACCTGTGTGCCCCGCAGCCGGCCCGAAACCGTGAGGTCGTGGCCGCCCTGGGCCGAGCGTTCGGCAGGCCGACCCTGCTGCCGGCGCCCGGCTTCGCGCTCCGCGTCGCGGTCGGCGAGTTCTCCTCCGAGATCCTCTCCAGCACCCGGATGGCACCGGACGTGCTGGCGCACAGTGGATTCGGCTTCCGCCACCCCGACCTGGACGGCGCCGCCCGCTGGCTCGCCGAACGCCGCTGACACCTCCAAGATCGTCGTCTGTCATGGGTCTGCCCCCAGTAGATGGGGGAATACCCATGACAACCAGCGATCTCAAGAGGCTTCAGCGGTGTGGACCCGCCAGCCCGCCGCCGTCTTCTGCAGGGTGAGCTGGATCTGGAGCGGAGGTGCCGCAGCCACCGCGGCGACCAGCCGGCCCTGCCGGTCGACCTGACGATGGGCCGAGGCGGTGACCACCGCCTCGACGCGCATCGCCGGAGTGTCCGCCTGCAGCAGCCGCACCTCGCCGACCGTGACGACCAGCCCGCGCAGGCTGAGCCCGGCAGCGGTCAGACGCTGCACCACGGCGACGTCGGCGGACATCGCCGGTGACCCCGGAACATCCACCTGACTCAGGGCGGCGACCGAACCGGCGGCCAGGGCCCGCACCCGAGCCTGGGCCAGCTGGGTCACGAGCGCGGCAAGGTCCGACTCCCGTACCTCGAGTCCCGTTGGTCGCGGTGCGGCTGCCGGCGAGGTGACCGATGCCGCGCCTGGCGAGGTGACCGGCGACGGGGCCGGCGACGGGGCCGGCGGGGTGGCCGGCGAGTCCGCGAGCCCCGTCGAGGTGGCGCCGCCGGCTCGGATCGCGAACCCTCCGGCACCGGCGACAGCCAGCGCCGCCGCTAGTCCCACCGCCAGCTTCCCCGCCCGGACAGAACGATGCCGTGCCGGCGACGGCGCGGCCTCTGCACCCGTCACCGGCCGCACCCGCCGGGTCGGTGCCGGGCGCGAGACGGCCGGGCACGAGACGGCCGGGCGCGGTCCGCCGGCAGCGTCCTGGACCACGGCCAGCTCGACCGGCCGTGGCGGACAGGCCTGCCAGGCCCCGTGCGCGACCCGGGTCGGGCTCGGCCGCTCGACCGCCGATGTGACACAACAGGTTCGGGCCAGCCGGAGCAGCGCCTGGGTGGCGTCGTCCGGTCGGGGTTGTGCGGCACCGCCGGTCGGCGGGGAGGTCGATCCGGTGAGGCAGAACCTGATCAGGGCGCCCAGCGCCCAGACGTCGCCCGCCCGCCCGGGGCCACTGCGTGGGTCGGCCCAGCCCGGGGTTCCGCCGGCTCCGGGCGCGCCCGCCGCCAGGCCTGCGGCGATGCCGAGGTCGGCCAGCATGGGCCGGCCCTCAGCGGTGAAGAGCACGTTGCCGGCACTCACGTCCCCGTGCACGATCCCTGCGTCGTGCAGGGCGGTCAGCGCCCGGGCCACCGCGATCACCACCGTGGTCACCTCCCCCGGGCGCAGCCGACCTCGGGCGGCGATCACATCGGCGAGGCTGCCGCCCGCCGCATCCTCCAGCACCAGGGCGAGGCCTCCACCGGGCAGGGGCACGCGGGCCTGCAGCCGCACCACATGATCGTGACGCACCCGTTCGAGCAGGTCTGCCTCGCCTGCCAGGTGCGCGCCGTCGCCGTCCGCCCCGTCATGGGCGAGCTTCAGCGCCACCCGGGCACCACCGGCCAGGTCCTCGGCCAGCCAGACCTGGGCATGGGCGCCGACCCCGAGCCGGCGCAGCACCCGGTACCCGGGCACGACCGGCAGGCCGGGAGCGTCGGGCAGAGCATCGGTGAAGCCATCGGGCAGGTCCCTGGTCATGCCGCCAGCCTGCCAAGGACCGCCGACACGGCGCCGAAGTTATCCACAGGGGGTGAAGGCGGTGGGCGGGCACCGGTAGCGTCCTGGCATGGCCACGCCGACCTCGCTGCCGTCGCGAGCCGACGTCGTGATCATCGGCGCCGGCCTCGCCGGGCTGGCCGCTGCCCTGCGGCTGTGCGGTGCGGGTGTGCACGTGGTCGTGCTCGAGCGCGATCAGCGGGTCGGCGGCCGGGTCGGCACCGACGTCATCGACGGGTTCCGCTGTGACCGCGGGTTCCAGCTGCTCAATCCCGCCTACCCCGAGGCGCGCCGGGTGCTCGACCTGGACACCCTTGCCCTGCAACCCCTCCCGGCCATCGTGGAGGTGGTCACCGATGCGGGGCCGGTCCTCCTCGGCGACCCGAGGCACAGCTCGGTCGCGCTGCTCCCGGGCCTGGTGCGGGCGGGCCTGACCCGCCTCGGCAGCCTGCGCGAGAAGGCCGCCTTCGCCCGCTGGGCGCTCGCCTGCACCCGCCGTGCCCCGGCCGATCTGCTCAGCGCCCCCGACGAGGAGTGGGGTGCCGCGCTGACCCGGGCGGGAATCGACGGGCCACTGCGTCACGCCGTTCTCGAGCCGTTCCTGGCGGGGGTGCTGGGCGAGGACGGCGGGGCGACGTCGCGCCGGTTCGTCGAGCTGTTGATCCGCTCGTTCGCGCGCGGGCGGCCGAGCGTGCCCTGGCAGGGGATGCAGGCGATCCCCGATCAGCTCGCCGCCACACTGCCTGACGGCGTCCTGCAGCTGGGCGTGGGCGTGGACGCCGTTGCGCCCCTGGTCGGCGGGCGGCGCGCCGTCCACACTGAGGGCGGCGCGATCGAGGCCCACGCCGTCGTGGTGGCCACCGATCCGGCGGCCGCGGGGGCGTTCACCGGGCTGACGGTGCCCCCCGTGCGCCCGTTGACCACGTTCTGGCACGCGACCGACGAGCCGATCACGGCCTTCGGCGCCGCACCCGGTGCCCTGCGGCTGGACGGCGAGCGGCGCGGCCCGGTGGTCAACACGGTGCCGATCAGCGTGACCGCGCGGGCCTACTCCCCCGACCGGCGCACTCTGGTCGCCACCACGATGCTCGGTCTGCCTTCGACGCAGGTGAGCGAGGCGACGTCCGAGGCCGGCATCCGGCGCGAGCTCGCGCGGCTCTACCGACTGCCCACCACACGATGGCAACTGGTGACGGTGCACGCCATCCCGCACGCCCTGACCGCGATGCCTCCCGCGCTCGACGTGCGCCGGTCGGTGGCGCTGGGCGACGGGCTGTTCGTGGCCGGCGATCACCGCGACTCCGCGTCGGCCCAGGGCGCGCTGGTCTCCGGGCGGCGCGCGGCGGACGCCGTCCTGGAGTCGCTCGGAATGTCCGTCCTGCCGCGGCCGGCGATGGACACCCTGCTCGGAACCCGCCGTCCGAATGCCGCCCTGACCACCCTGAAACGCCTGGGAGAGAACTGATGCCGGCCGATGAACCGACCATCCTGGCAACGTCCGGCGGTATGCGGATGAACGAGGAGGGCCGGCGGCGGCTCGACTTCGCGCCCCTGGTTCACCACGCGGTGGAACTCTCCGGAGTGCACGGCCGGGCCCCGCGGGTGTGCATGCTGGGCACGGCGAGCGGTGACCAGCGCTGGTTCGCCGCCGAGCTGGACGAGGCCGGTCGGGGTGCCGGCTTCGAGCTCACCCACCTGCACCTGTTCGGCATGCCGAGCATCGCCGACGTCACGGGGCACCTGCTCGCCCAGGACGTGGTCTGGGTAGGCGGCGGGTCGGTGGCCAACCTGCTGGCGGTATGGCGGGTGCACGGGCTGGACGAGATCTTCCGCCGGGTCTGGCAGGCCGGGGTGGTGCTCGGTGGCGTGAGCGCGGGGTCGATCTGCTGGCACATCGGCGGGGTGACCGACTCGTTCGGCCCCGAGTTGCGCCCGGTCACCGACGGGTTGGCGTTGCTGCCGTACGGGAACGGGGTGCACTACGACTCCGAGGAGCGGCGGCGTCCGGCGATCCATGCCCTGGTCGCCGACGGCACCCTGCCGCGCACGTACTGCACGGACGACGGCGTCGGCCTGGTCTACCGCGGCACTGAGCTGGTCGAGGCGGTCACGGAACTGCCAGGCAAGGGCGCCTACCTGGTGGAGCGCGACGACGCCGCCTGCCTGGCCGCCGAAGAACGCCTCCCCGTCCGCCACCTCCGCTCCTGATCCCGCACCTGCTCAGGCACGAGTGAACCAGTGAGCAGGTTGGTAGGGTCCCTGGCACGGTCGGCGCCGGAGGAGGGGTCGTGAGTTTCGGGGTCCCGGGCGTCGAGCACTACGAGGAGATCGGCCGCGGCGGAAGTGCCGTGGTCTACCGCGGCTGGCAGCCGGAGTTCGGCCGCTGGGTGGCGATCAAGATCTTCCCGCCGGACCTGGACCCGCGCCGTCTCGAACGGGAGCGGCTCGCAGTCGGCCGGGTGTCGGACCACCCCGGGATCGCCCCGGTCTTCGGAGGCGGGGTGACCACCGACGGCCGGCCGTACCTGGTGATGGGCTACATGGAGGGCGGTAGCCTCGGCGACCGGGTGGCCGCCCGCGGCGCCCTGCCGGTGCCCGAGGTGGTGGCCTTCGGGACGGCCATGGCCTCGGCGCTGCAGGTGGCCCACGACCACGGCATCTGGCACCGCGACCTCAAGCCGGCCAACATCCTCTACGACCGGTTCGGCACCCCGCGGCTGGCCGACTTCGGCATCGCCCACCTCGACGACGACGGCTTCCGCACCGGCGTGGGGATGATCTCCGGCACGGTGGCCTACATGGCCCCGGAACTGCTGATGGGACAACCGTTCACGGCCGCGGCCGACGTGTTCTCGCTGGGCGCGACCCTCTACTACGCCCTGCATGCCCGGGACCTGTTCACGCCGCGGCCCGAGGAGGCCCACCAGGCCTTCCTGATGCGACGCCTGCTCGAGCCCGAGCCGCCGTACGTGGCCCCGCACGTCCCGCCGTGGCTGCGCCAGGTGCTGCTCGCCGCAACCGACCCCGAGCCGACCCGGCGGATCCCGACCGCGGCGGCGCTCGCCGCGGCGTTGGGTTCCGGCGGGGTCACCGTCGTGGCCACCTCCGAGCCGGCGCCCGGCGCTGCGAATCCGTGGCCCGCGGCACCGTACGGGCAGGCCGACGTGACCTCTACGCTCGCCAGCCACCCGTACGACCGACCGGCGGCGACGGCGCACGGGCGGACGTCGTCACGGCGGGCCGGCGCCGTGAGCCTCGCGGTGATCGTCGCGCTGGCGGCCGGCGGCGGACTGTGGCTGACCCGGCAGAAGGACGCCGCTGCAGGTGTGCTGACCCAGCCGTCGCCCTCCGCGGCGGTCAGCACCGGGTCCGCCGGCCGCTCGGCCGCCGGGCAGACGTCGACAGCCAACCGGTCCACCCCGGCGACCGCGACGTCGGCGCCCAGCACCGTCGCGCCGCACCGCCGCCGGACGCCCAGCCTGTGTCGGCGGTGTTCCTGCGGGCGGTCGAGGCCTACCGGCAGGCCGTCGGCGGCAAGGACCCGCTTGCGGTGGAGATGACCTTCCATCTGACCACCATCGAGGGCCTGGCCGTCTCCGGCTCGGCCACGCTGCCCCAGCCGGGCAACCCTGCGCTCTCCGATCGGTACGACTACCGCGACGGCGTCGTCGGGCAGCCGGAGGCGGTACCGGCCGGCGCCCAGACCGCACGCGCCGAGCAGTGGCGCTTCTCCGAGGTGGACTGGAAGCGGATGGGCGCGATGCTGCGCAGCACCGAGCAGGTCTGCCGGGCGTCCATGGCGGCGGCCAAGGTGCCCGACGAGGAGAAGATCACCGGCGACAAGGCGGGGATCAGTCACGTGATCGTGGAGCGGGACACCGTGTTCAACGACGGTGCGGTTGTGGTCCGGGTCTACTTCGACGGCGGCGCGCGCTGGAGCGGCGGCTACGTGCCCTTCACCGGTGCCGGGAAGCTGCTCACCAAGCGCTACTGCGTGGTCGGCTGACCGAACGCGGCGTCCCGTGCTCCCTACCCGAGCCCGGCCACCTCGATCACACAGCGCTCGGCGGCGCTGCGCCGGGCGGCGTCCAGCACGGCCAGCACGTGGACGGCGTCCCACGGGTCGACCGGCATCGCCGCCTGGCGCGCCGCGGCGTCCGGCGCGGTCAGGGCACGGAGCACCGCCGGGTAGAAGTCGCCGTGTCCGCCGGGTGCGGTCGGCACTGGACGGCGCTGCTCGCCGGCGACCAGCCAGCCGGTGCAGCCCGGCACGTCGTCGAAGCCGAACACGTGCGCCTCGGTCTCGAACGCGGTCACCACATAGGCGGCGCGCGAGCCCAGCACCCTCGTGCGCGGCCCCGGCGCCCCGGCGACCGAGCTGGCCGTCAGATGGCTGCGCACGCCACCGACATGCTCGACAGCCAGGAACGCCTCGTCCTCGGCCGGCGTCGTCCAGGCCGACAGTTCGGCGTAGACCGAACGCACCCGGCCGAACAGCGCCACCGCCGAGTCGACCAGATGCGGCCCGAGGTCGAGCAGGATCCCACCGCCCTCACGCGGCGGGGCGTTCTCCCGCCAGCGATCCTTCGGCACCGGACGCCAGCGCTCCCAGCGTCGCTCGAACCGGTGCACCCGGCCCAGCTCCCCTTCCTCGCCTGCGGCGAGAAGCGTTGCCAGGGTGAGGTTCTCGGCATCCCAGCGTCGATTCTGGAACACCGTCAACCCCACCTGGGCGGACGCCGCGGCGCCGGCCACGCGAGCCGCTCCGGCGGCGTCCACCGCCAGAGGCTTGTCGACCACCACCGGCACCCCGGCCGCGATACAGGCCAGGGCGCCGTCCACGTGCGCCCCACTCGGTGACGCCAGGACGGCCAGCTCGATCCGTCCGTCGGCGAGTGCGTCGTCCAGGGTCGCCGCCACCGCCACGCCGGGCAGGTCGGCGCGGGCCTGCGCCGTCCGCTCGGGGTCGGCGGTGACCACGACGCACGGCGGGCTGCCCGCCGCCGTCAGCAGCGGCGCGTGGATGCCTCGACCGGCCGAGCCGTAGCCGGCCAGCAGGACCCGCGCCATCGGCCGCTCCGACCCGGTCAGGAATCGCTCCGGGCCAGCTTGCTCGGCCACCAGATGGCGCGGCCGATGTCGTGCGAGAGGGCGGGCACCAGCAGCGATGCGCACGATGAGCGTGTCCAGCAGCACACCGAAGGCCACGATGAACGCGATCTGCACCAGGAACAGGATCAGGGGCAGCACGCCCAGCGCGGCGAACGTCGCGGCGAGCACCACGCCCGGCACTGGTGATCACTCCCGCCGGTGACCGCCAGCCCGGTCAGGATGCCTCTCCGGGTGCCCTGCGCGATCGACTCCTCACGGACCCGGGTCATCAGGAAGATCGAGTAGTCGATGCCCAGGGCGACCAGGAAGACGAAGCCGTACAGGGTCACCGTCGGGTCGGATCCGGGGAAGTCGAAGACGTGGTTGAACACGATCGCCGAGACGCCCAGGGTGGCCGCGAAGGACAGCACGTTGGCGAAGATGATCAGTACCGGGGCGAGCAGCGCCCGGAGCAGCAGGGCCAGCACCAGGAAGATCACCAACAGGATCACCGGGATGATCAGGTTGCGGTCCGCCTCGGAGATGTCCAGGACGTCGAGGTTGCTCGAGGTGTCACCACCGACCAGCGCCGCAGGACTCACCGCGTCCAGGCCCGAACGCAGCCGACGCACCGTCTCGTAGGCCTCCTGCGAGTCGGCCGGGTCGGCCAGGGTCACCTGGAGCTGGACCATGCCGTCCACCTGCTTGGGCGGGGCGGCCGGGTCCGGCGGCGCGCCGGCCGGGGTGTCGACGGTCCACAGCGTCGAGGCCACTCCCTGGGTCGCCGCCGCGGTGGCCTGCAGCGCCTCAGCCTGCTCCGCCGGACCGACGACGAGCGCCGGGCTGACCGAACCGCCCGGGAAGTGCCTGGTCAACGCCTTGTCGCCGGTGACGGACTCCACCTCGGTGAGGAAGGTCTCGTCCTGGGAGATGCCGTCGGCCTTGAGGGTCGGCAGGAAGGCGGCCAGCGCCAGCAGCCCCACGGTGGTGAGCACCCAGACCGTGCGCGGGCGGGACCCCACCAGGCGCGCCACCCGGGCCCAGATGCCCCGGGTCTCGGGCCCCTCGGTGCCCACGTGCGGGATCCCCGGCCAGAACACCCACCGGCCGTGCTCGCCGGGCGAGTTGCGCCCGGGCAGCACCAACAGCGCCGGCAGGAAGGTCAGAGCCGACAGCATCGCGGCGGCGATCCCGATCGCCCCGACCGGCCCCAGGCCCTTGGTCGGTCCGAGGTCGCTGAGCAGCAGGCACAACAGGCCGATGATCACGGTGACCCCCGAGGCCACGATCGGCTCGGCCGCCCGCTTCCACGCCAGCCACATGGCCTCGTAGCGGTCGTCGTGGCGGCGCAGTTCCTCCCGGTAGCGGGCGACCAGCAGCAGCGCGTAGTCGGTCGCCGCGCCGATCACCAGGATCGACAGGATGCCCTGGGCCTGCCCGTCGAGGGTGATCACCTCGTTCTTGGCCATGAAGTAGACGACGACGCTGGCCAGGGTCAGCGCGAACAGCGCCGAACCCAGCACGAAGAAGGGCACCACGGGGCTTCGGTAGACGACGAGCAGGATGACCAGCACGGTGAGCAGGGCGACCCCGAGCAGGATGCCGTCGATGCCGCCGAACGCCTTGACCAGGTCGGCGATGGTTCCGGCCGGACCGGCGACGTAGACCTTGGCGCCGTCGGTGGCCAGCGTGTCGTCCACCTCGCGGATCGCCTCGATCGATCGCTGGATCGGGCTCTCGCCGTCCGCCAGCGTGGCACCGAGGCCCTCGAGGTCGAAGTTCACCAGTGCCAGCGCGGCCTTGCCGTCCTGGGAGGGCAGCACCGCGACCGGGCCGGGGGCCAGGAAGTCACCGACCTTCACCGACGGACCGCCCGCGACCGGCACCTCGAGCTCGGGGATCCTGCCGGCGAAGTCGGCCGCGGCCGCCAGCTGCTGCGGGGTCAGCTTCGTGTCGCTCTCGACCAGCAGAAAGGCCGGGAACGTCTGTGAGGTGGAGAACTTCTTCTGCAGCTCGGCGGCCCGGAAGGACTCCGCGTCAGCCGGCAGGAACGAGGAGGTGTCGTTCTTCTGCACCTGCGCGAGCTTGCCCGAGTACGGTCCACCGATCCCGGCGATGGCCAGCCAGACCAGCACCAGAACCGCGCCGAAGACCCAGCGGTACCGGCGGATCCAACCCTGGCGCTGCGGCAGGTCGGCGTCCGGGTCTCCTCCTGAGGCACCGGACGGCGCCAGATAACTGTGCAGCTCGCCCGGGCCGGGCTCCTTGCCCCCGTCGGACGGCGTGGGATCGGTACGACGGTCGGTGCTCACAGATCACTCCGGGCGCTCGAGAGAGTTGTCGAATCAGTCAGCATGCTGAACGTTGCGCCTGACATTACCGTGTGTTCGTGGAGCCGCACACGCACGACCGGGCCGAGGACATGGAGTCCTGGGCCACCGGGCGACTGCTCTCCAGCGCGGCGCGCCTGGTGGAGCACGACTGGAACCAGCATCTGTCCACGTGGGACCTCAACCACGCCAGCCTCGGCGTGTTGCACGTGCTGTTCGGCGGGCCGATGACGCAGCGTGAACTGGCACTCGCCGTGCAGGTGGAGGACCAGACGATGAGCCGGATCGTGGAGCGTCTGGAGCGGTCGGGATACATCGAGCGGCACCGCGACGGAGCCGACCGCCGCCGCCTGGTCGTCTCCTCGACCGAGAAGGGCCGGGCCACCTGCCGCCGGGCCACCGACCACCACAAGGCCGAGGAGTACTTCTCCGCCGTGGCCGACCTGTCGGGGTTCCGCGAAGGACTGCTGGCCATCATCCGGGCCCGGTCCGAGCACCGCTGGGGCGACGTAGTCTGAGTCGATGAGCGATCTGGCATTCGAGGTGGTCGGGATCGGCGCGGACCGCGTCGACTACCAGCAGGCCTGGGATCTGCAGCGCGCGCTGCACGCCAAGGTGGTCTCCGGTGAGGCTCCGGACACCGTGCTGCTGCTTGAGCATCCGCCCGTGTACACCGCCGGCAAGCGCACCGAACCGCACGAGCGGCCCTTCGACGGCACCCCGGTGATCGACGTCGACCGCGGCGGAAAGATCACCTGGCATGGGCCGGGACAGCTGGTCGGCTACCCGATCGTGCGACTCGACGACCCGGTGGACGTCGTCGCGTACGTGCGCAGGCTGGAGACCGCCATGATCGGCATCTGCGCGGACCTGGGGGTGACCGCGGGGGTGGTTCCCGGCCGCACCGGAGTGTGGATCGCCGCCGACGAGGCCACCGGACGGCGCGACCGCAAGATCGCCGCGATCGGCATCCGCGTGGCCCAGGGCGTGACCATGCACGGCTTCGCGATCAACTGCAATCCAGACATGTCATGGTTCACGCGGATCGTCCCCTGCGGCATCGCCGACGCCGACGTCACCAGCCTGACCGCCGAACTGGGCCGAGAGGTCACCGTGGACGAGGTCATCCCTCTCGCCGAGACCCACCTAGGCTGGGAACTCGTGTCTGAGCGGAGGAAAGCGTGTCTGTGACGCCAGATGGGCGGCGGCTGTTGCGGATCGAGGCGCGCAACGCCGAGACCCCGATCGAGCGCAAGCCGGAGTGGATCCGGATCACCGCGAAGATGGGGCCGCAGTACCACGACCTGCAGGGCCTGGTGAAGCGCGAGGGCCTGCACACCGTGTGCCAGGAGGCCGGCTGCCCCAACATCTTCGAGTGCTGGGAAGACCGCGAGGCCACCTTCCTGATCGGCGGCAGCGCCTGCACCCGTCGCTGCGACTTCTGCCAGATCGACACCGGCAAGCCCGAGCCCCTCGACCGCGACGAGCCGCGCCGCGTGGCCACGAGCATCAAGACCATGGACCTGCGCTACGCCACGATCACCGGCGTCGCCCGGGACGACCTGCCCGACGAGGGCGCCTGGCTCTACGCCGAGACCGTGCGCGCCGTCCACGAGATCAGCCCGGGCACCGGCGTGGAGATCCTCACCCCCGACTTCTCCGGCAACGCCGAGTTCCTCGGCCAGGTCTTCGACGCCGCCCCCGAGGTCTTCGCCCACAACCTGGAGACCGTGCCCCGGGTGTTCCGCCAGATCCGCCCGGCCTTCAGCTACGAGCGCTCGCTGGATGTGATCACCCAGGCCCGGCAGGCCCGCATGGTGACCAAGTCCAACCTGATCCTCGGCCTCGGCGAGACCCGCGAGGAGGTCTCCGAGGCGTTGCGCGATCTGCACGAGGCCGGCTGCGACCTGATCACGATCACCCAGTACCTGCGCCCGAGCACCCGCCACCACCCCGTTCAGCGCTGGGTGCACCCCGATGAGTTCGTCGAACTGCGCGAGGAGGCCGAGCAGATCGGCTTCGCCGGCGTCATGTCCGGCCCGCTGGTCCGCTCCTCCTACAGGGCCGGACGGTTGTGGGCCCAGGCGAAGGAACGCCGGGACAACCCGCGAGGCCTATCCTGAGCAGCATGGCGCGTTTCTTCTCCCGGGGCTCGAACGACAAGCCCGCACAGCCCAAGAAGCAGGGCAAGGTCGCTCAGCTGCTGGCCATCTTCAAGATGACCCGCGCGGTCGACAAGGCCCTCGTCTGGTGGATGCTGCTGTCCTTCGTCGGCACCGTGCTGATCGGTGTCCTGCTCGGGTTCCTGGTGGCCGGGCCGATCTACCTCGGTGTGCTGTTCGCGCCGCTGGGCTTCATGCTCGCCCTGATCGTGATGGCCCGCCGCGCCGAGAAGGCGGCCTTCGCCCAGATCGCCGGCCAGCCCGGGGCCACCGCAGCCGCCCTGCAGAACCTGCGTCGGGGCTGGAACGTGGAGGAGAAGCCGGTCGCCGTCGACCCGCGCACCCAAGACATGGTCTTCCGCGCCGTCGGGCGCCCCGGGGTCGTCCTGGTCACCGAGGGCCCGCTGCCCCGGGTCGCCAAGCTCGCCGACCAGCAGGCCAAACACGTCAAGCGCGTGCTCGGCGACGGCGTGCCGGTGATCGTGCTCAACGCCGGAGACGGTGAGGGCCAGGTGCCTCTGCTCAAGATCAGCCGCGTGCTCACCCGCAAGCGTGCCTTCCTGACCAAGCACCAGGTCAGCGAGGTGTCCAAGCGGCTGCGCGCGCTCGGCGGGGTGAAGATGCCGGTGCCCAAGGGCATCGACCCCACCCGGATGCGCCCCGACCGCCGGGCGATGCGCGGCCGCTGACCCTGGAGAGCGCCGTCCACCCGCTCAGCGGCGGACGGCGACCGTTCCGGCCAGACGGTCGTGCAGGCCGCGCTGGTCGCGGTCCGAGATCAGCGGCGGTACCGCCAGACAGAGCAGGAGCGAGCGGACCAGCGCCCGGATCGGCCCTGGCAGCGCGCCGTCCAGGGTCACGACCTGCACCCCGACCAGCCGGTGCCCGAACGTGAATCCGGCGGTACCCACCAGCAGCACGTTCATGGTCAGCAGCGCGGCCAGCGGCGCGAGGCCGCCCCAGTCCAGCGGGCGCATCAGGCCGTAGCCGAGCAGCAGTGAGATGGCCCAGTCGATGGCCAGTCCGCCCAACCGCCGCCCGAACCCTGCGATCGACCCCGGGCCCTCCGCAGGGCGGCCCAGGCGGCTGCCGGGGTAGGCGCCGTCCTCCGCCGCGGGATCCGACCGGGACGACGACGCGCCCGGTCCCAACAGCCAGTCACCCAGTTCTCGTCGCTCGACCACACCCCCACCCTAGGATCGTGACCGGGACGACACGCGTCGTCCGCGTACGTAACACCACAGAAACAGACGGGACACCCTCGGGAAACCGCCGGTGCCTAGCGTCGAGCCAGATCAGGGACGGGTCGACGGCGGCCGCCCCTCGCTCCACTGCCCGCTGCCCACTGGAGGTTGGATTGTTCAGCAACGCCGACGAGGTCCTGAAGTTCATCGCGGACGAGGACGTGAAGTTCGTCGACGTCCGGTTCTGTGACCTTCCGGGCGTCATGCAGCACTTCAATGTTCCGGCCAAGAGCCTGGACGAGGCGTTCTTCACCGACGGCCAGATGTTCGACGGATCCTCGATCCGCGGCTTCCAGGCGATCAACGAGTCGGACATGAAGCTCATCCCCGACATCGACACCGCGGTCATCGACCCGTTCCGGGCGGAGAAGACGCTGAACGTCAACTTCAGCATCGTCGACCCCTACACCGACGAGCCCTACAGCCGTGACCCGCGCCAGATCGTGCGCAAGGCCGAGGCGTACCTGAAGTCGACCGGCATCGCGGACACGGCGTTCTTCGCCCCCGAGGCCGAGTTCTACATCTTCGACGACGTGCGCTTCGAGACCAAGCAGAACGAGGGCTTCTACCACATCGACTCGATCGAGGGCGCCTGGAACACCGGCCGGGTCGAGGAGGGCGGCAACCGCGGCTACAAGACCCGGTACAAGGGCGGCTACTTCCCCGTGCCCCCGGTGGACCACTACGCCGACCTGCGCGACAAGATGAGCCTGGCCCTGGAGAACGTCGGGCTGAACGTCGAGCGCGCGCACCACGAGGTGGGCACCGCCGGCCAGGCCGAGATCAACTACCGGTTCGACTCCCTGCGCCAAGGCCGCCGACCAGGTGATGCTGTTCAAGTACATCATCAAGAACGTGGCCTGGGAGAACGGCAAGACGGTCACCTTCATGCCCAAGCCGCTGTTCGGCGACAACGGGTCCGGCATGCACGTGCACCAGTCGCTGTGGAAGGACGGCGTGCCGCTGTTCTACGACGAGCGTGGGTACGGCGGCCTGTCCGACATGGCCCGTTGGTACATCGGCGGCCTGCTGCACCACGCCCCGTCGCTGCTCGCCTTCACCAACCCGACGGTGAACAGCTATCACCGCCTGGTGCCGGGCTACGAGGCTCCGGTCAACCTGGTCTACTCGGCGCGCAACCGTTCGGCCTGCGTGCGGATCCCGGTCACCGGTTCCAACCCGAAGGCGAAGCGGATCGAGTTCCGGGTGCCCGACCCGTCCTGCAACCCCTACCTGGCCTTCTCGGCGATGCTGCTGGCCGGCCTCGACGGGATCAAGAACCGGATCGAGCCGCCGGCGCCGGTGGACAAGGACCTCTACGAACTGCCGCCCGAGGAGCACGCCTCGATCGCGCAGGTCCCCGCGTCCCTGCCCGAGGTGCTCGACGCGCTGGAGGCCGACCACGCCTACCTGACCGACAGCGGCGTGTTCACCGAGGACCTGATCGAGACCTGGATCGACATCAAGCGCACGCTCGAGGTCGACCCGATCCGGCTGCGTCCGCACCCGCACGAGTTCGAGCTGTACTACGACATCTGAGCCACGTCGTGACCGTCTCCCGGGAGACGGAGAGAGGGGCCCCCGGCCGCGGTGACGCCGCGATCGGGGGCCTCTCTCCGCTCTGAGACCGCGCCACCCGCCTCTCTCAGGGGTGCTCGGTGTGCGATTATCCACACAGATCCAGCTGTCTCCTGACTGTGCCGATATTGGCACTACGGGGGCTCGGCTGTTATTGTGCTGATATTCACACCAGGAGGCCTTCGTGGTCCGTGTACGGGTTCGCCGGCCCCAGGATCTGGGGCTGGCCATCGCCGAGGCCCGCAAGGCTCAGCGGCTCACCCAGCAGGAATTGGCCGATTCCTTGAGCCTCGACCGCACCTACTTGGCGCGCATGGAGAGTGGGATCACCACCGTCCTGCTCGAACGCGCACTCCGGGTCCTGCGTCGACTCGGCGCCGAGGTCATCGTGCAGATTCCCGTACCGCCGGACGGAGGAGGAGAGGACGCGGTGACGTCGCGCTGATGGGCAGGGTCACCGAACTGGCAGTGTGGTTGAACGGTCGCCACGTCGCGTGGGTGCACAGCCCCCGCATCGGGATGATCACCTGCGCGTACACCCGCGAAGTAGTCGAGCAGTACGACGTCGGAACGCCTCTGCTGTCCTGCTCACTACCGGTGCGCTCCGGGAGGTTCCCGGCGACCGCCTTCGTCGTCGGTCTGCTCCCCGAAGGCCAGCACCGAGCCGCGATGGCCACGCAGGCCGGCCGACCAGCCACCGACGTCCTCGGTCTCCTGGCTCACTTCGGCCGCGACATCGCCGGAGCGGTGACCCTGGCACCCATGGCCCACCCCGGCCCCGGACCGAGGTCTGCTCCGTCCGATCCAGCCCGGAGTCGGACCGCCCATGTCCTGCCGCTGACCGCCCAAGACCTCGAGGAGGAGGTGTCCCGCCTACCGGAGCACCCACTCGGACTGCACCCTGACTCGGAGCTGTCCCTGGCGGGCCTGCAGGACAAACTGCTGCTGGTCGACACCGGCACCGCGTGGGGGCGACCCGTCAACGGATTCCCGTCCACGCACATCCTCAAGCTGGACAATGCAGTGCTGCGCGGGGTGGTCCGCGCCGAGCACACCTGCCTGCGGCTAGCGGCTGCCGCCGGACTGACGGCCTCGGCCAGCCAGTTGATCGCGGTCGGAGACGCCGAGTGCATCGTGGTCGAACGCTTCGACCGACGCCGTGACGGCAGCCAGGTGGTCCGCATCCACCAGGAGGACACCTGCCAGGCACTCGGGCTGAATCCCGACCGTCACGAGGGCAGGGGCAAGTACCAACAGACGGGGGGGCCGTCGCTGCGGTCGATCGCCGAGTTGCTCTCCGCCTGGGGATCGTCGCCCGAGCACGACCTGCAGGCACTTCTTGATCGGATCGTCTTCACCGTGGCGATCGGCGATGCCGACGTTCACGGCAAGAACATCGCCCTGCTGCACACCGAGCCGGGCGAGATCCGCCTGGCCCCGATGTACGACACGGTTCCCACAGCCCTGTGGCCCTCCTTGCGCGCTGACGCCGCCATGTCGATCAACGACCGGTACGACCTGAGGACCATCACGGTGGACGACATCACGAGGGAGGCGCGCTCGTGGGGCTTGGGCGCCGCCCTGGTCGCAGATCGCATCGCCTCGCTGCTGGATCGCCTGGCCGCCGCCATCACTTCCGGGGCGAGTAGCGACGAGCCCCGCGTGACTGCGCTGGTTGCCGACCGGCTGACCCGACTTCGCAACCCCTGACCCTGGACTCGCCCTGCCCGCCGGCAGTGGGGCGCGGCCCGGCGGGTCAGATCGCCGTCACGGTCACATCCGATCGGGGACCCGAGGTCGACGTTCCGGCCGAGGTACGCGCCACGAGGTGGTACGTACCCGCCGGCACCGTGGGCAGCAGGACCCGGAGTCGGCTGATCGACCGACTGGTCACGGTGAGCGGTATCCGTTCGCCGGAGGACGACACCAACGAGACCGTGGCAGTGGCGAGGGCGCTGCCGAACACCGACAGCTCGGATCCGGCCATCCCCCGCGAGACGCGCTGTGGCGTGGTCGCGCTGACCCGAGGGGGTGCGTAGATGACGGCGGCGGCAGCCGTGGCCAGGTACGGCACTCCGGTGTAGCGGCCACCGGGGGTGAAGGACAACGTCCAGGACCCGGCACCCGGCACGTCCGCGGGCAGGGCCACGGCCGCGGTGTCCCCGTTGACGCGCACCCCGCCGGACTCTCCCGGAACGACACCCGCGCCGTCGAGGATCGGCACGGAGCGCCCCGCCGGCCCGGTCAGCATCCAGCCGGTGCTGCCCATCACCCCACGACCGGTGATCTTGGCGGTGCGCTGCCCGCTCCCCGGGTCGGTGACCCATGGCGCGGCGCCGATCGCCGCGGCGTAACGCCAGCTGCCGGTCACCGCGACGTTGGTGCGCGCCGAGGTGAGGACAAGCCGCCCGGTCGACCCCGCCACTCCCGCCGGAACGACGAACCGGACCGTGACCGGATCGACCCGGGTCAGCGGGACCCGGGTCGACCCCACCCTGGCCACGTACTGCCCGGCCGCGAAGGCCGCCGGGGTGTCGCCGAAGCTCCAGCCGGTCACGCTCATCCAGGTGCCGCCGGTCGCTGCTGCGGCAGCCGGCCCGACCAACTGCGCCGCGGAGTTCGCCGCGAGGTAGGTCACGTCGTCAGCGCTGCCCGCTTCGACGCTGACACCACCGGGGCCGCGCACCCGCACCTGCCACCGTCCGGCGGGGCCGGCCGGCAGGGCAACGGTCAGGGTGGACGACGTCCGGCTGCGCACCGCAGCGGTGCGGGTGATGCCGCCGGGGCCGACCATGCGGACGGCGTCCACAGCGGCGGCGTTCACCCAGGCGAGATTCGTGCCGGTGACGGTCAGCGCGGACCCGCCTGCGGTGGAGGCGGTGTGCGCGCTGAGGGTGGTCACGGCGGGCGGGGCTGCCTGCCCGGCCAGGCCGGCGGACAGGGTGGAGGCCTCGAAGACGTGGCCGGCCACGAAGTCCCAGCTGAGCGTCGCCCACCCCGCCCTGCCCCAGCGGGTGCCCCAGGAGTTCTGGATCTGGACCCCGGTGGCGTCGTAGCCGAAGGCGGCCACCGCGTGCGGCTCACCGGCTGCTCCGGTCGCCTTCGCCGCGGTCATCACGGAGTCGGCGCTGCTCAGGCCCTGGAAGCCGCGGCCGGTGTCGATCCCGAGCAGCACGGGCTTCCCGGCCGCCAGCGCGGCCTTGATACTCGCGGCCGCCACTGCCGACCGGCGCGAGGTGAACAGGTAGATCGGCGTGGTGCCCTTGTGCTGGACGGCGGAGATCCGCTCGGCGGTGGTGATCCGGGAGGTCGCGTCGGTGTCGCTGCGCGTGCCGGAAGCCTTCTCGGCGATGCCGCCGACCGCCATCACCGAGTAGTTCGCCAGCGTGGTGGACCCCCGCATCCGGCCGCTGCCGTCATCGCGGTGGGCCAGGGCGTACAGGTAGGGCGCCGAGAACGGCACACCGTAGTGGCGGTCCTTGGTGGCGTACCACCCGGCGATCGCATACCCCAGGGCCCACGAGGTGCACGAGCCGAGCGACCCCTGGTTCCCCACCGGCACGGTGTGGGCGCGCAGATCCACCCGGGAGGGAAGGGCCGGGGTCGCCGCCAGTGCGGCGGCGAACCGAAGGGGGGCGCTGATCGCCGCGACGCCCGGGTCGGCGGGAACCAGCCCCGTGGGGTACTCACCCAGCCCGGCGACAGGCGGCTCCGGGGGCAGCACCTCCGACCGGGCCACGGCCCCACCGCCGAGGGCCAGCACTGTCGCCGCGAGCGAGGCAGCCAGAGCGCGCTGCCGCCCGGTCACGCCGGGGGCCCGGCGCACCGTCCTCGAGCGGGCGAAGATCACCTGTACCCCGTCGGCAGCGGCGAGGGTTCCCCGCTCCCCCATCCGGGCGACAGGCCCGACGGGGGCTGTGGGAACCGCAGGTGCCTCGCCGGAGTCTGACCGGGACATCGACGTCTCGGAGGTTCGGATGTTCAGGCGGCCCACCCGGCGCGTACTGGTGATCGCCCTTCTCGCCGCTGGGTTCGCGGCTGCCGCGTTGCTGCTGCCACCCCGGCCGCGCACCGCAGAGGGCCTGGTGACCGGATACCTCGAACAGCACGGCACGCGGCTGGGCAGCGGGTCGTCGATGCGAACGCTGACCGTCGAGGACCTGCCGCCGGACACCGTCTTCGTGCTCGCGCAGCTGAGCGACGGGGTGCACGACACTGCTGCCTGCCTGGTCCGCGCGGAACAGGTCTACTGCTCGACCGGCCCGCAGGACTTCGCCGCGTTCATGCGCGACTACGGGTACTTCGAGCACGGCGGCCTGAACGACCAGCAGATCTGGCGCGCCTACCGGACGCTGGCCCAGTCCAGCGGCCTGGAGTACGTGAAGTACACCGACATCCGTCTGGTGCACTCCGACGCGGGTCTGGTGCTCACCTACGGGGTGACCCAGGAACCCGACGGTGACCCCCTCCGGCTGACGATGACGCTGTCCCGGGACTACCGGTTGGAGCACGGACCGGCTCCGGGGGCCTGAGCCTCACAGAAGGGCACACGTCACTGCGCGCTGCCTGGCCCGGCCGCGCCGAACGCGGCAGGGTAGGGCCGTGACCACTCCTCTCGTCAGCACCTTGCCCGCCTGGCACGCCCTCGCCGCGCACGCCGATGCCGTCCGCGGCACTCACCTGCGCGCCCTGTTCGCCGACGACCCGGACCGGGCCGAGCGGTTCAGCCTCGACGTCGCCGGCCTGCACGTCGACTACGCCAAGCACCGGATCACCGCCCAGACCCTCGACCTGCTGGTCGACCTGGCCGAGGCGGTCGACCTGCGCGGGGCCACCGAGCGGATGTTCACCGGCGAGAAGATCAACGTCACCGAGGACCGCGCCGTCCTGCACACCGCCCTGCGGGCGCCGGCGGACGCCGACGTGCAGGTGGACGGCGCGAACGTCGTCCCCGGGGTGCACGAGGTGCTCACCCGGATGGCGACCTTCGCCGAGCAGGTGCGTGGCGGGGGCTGGAAGGGACACACCGGCAAGGCGATCCGCACCGTGGTGAACATCGGGATCGGCGGCTCAGACCTCGGCCCGGCGATGGCCACCCTCGCCCTGCGTCCCTACGCGCTCGAGGGCCTCGACGTGCGGTTCGTCTCCAACGTCGACGGCGACGACATGGCCGAGAAGACCGCAGGCCTGGACGCCGAGGCCACCTGTTCATCGTCGCCAGCAAGACCTTCACCACCCAGGAGACGATGACCAACGCGGCCACCGCACGTAGTTGGCTGCTCGAGCGGCTGGGCGCGCCCGAGGCCGTGGCCAAGCACTTCGTGGCGGTCTCCACCGACGGCGGCAGAAGTGGCCGCCTTCGGCATCGACACCGCCAACATGTTCGGCTTCTGGGACTGGGTCGGCGGGCGCTACTCGATGGACTCCGCGGTCGGCCTGTCGCTCATGCTCGCCATCGGCCCCGAGGGCTTCGAGCAGCTGCTGGCCGGCTTCCGCGCCGTCGACGAGCATTTCCGGACCGCTCCGTATCACCAGAACGTGCCCGCGCTGATGGGCCTGCTCGGCATCTGGTACACGGACTTCCTGGGCGCCGACAGCCACGTGGTGCTGCCCTACACCCAGTACCTCGACCAGTTCGCCGACTACCTGCAGCAGCTCGACATGGAGAGCAACGGCAAGTCGGTCACCATCGACGGCAGCCGGGTCGACTACCACACCGGCCCGGTGGTCTGGGGCACCCCGGGCACCAATGGCCAGCATGCCTACTACCAGCTGCTGCACCAGGGCACCCGGCTGATCCCGGCCGACTTCATCGGCTTCGCCCACCCGGGGCACGAGATCGGCGAGCACCACGACCTGTTGATGGCCAACTTCTTCGCCCAGACCGAGGCGCTGGCCTTCGGCAAGACCGGCGAGGAGGTGGCTGCCGAGGGTGCCACGGGCGCGCTGATCGCGCACAAGACCTTCGAGGGCAACCGGCCGACCACGACCATCCTGGGCGAGAAGCTGACCCCCTTCGCGCTCGGTGCACTGATCGCGATCTACGAGCACAAGGTGTTCACCCAAGGCATCGTGTGGGGGATCAACTCCTTCGACCAGTGGGGCGTGCAGCTGGGCAAGGTGCTGGCCGGCCGGATCGCTCCCGAACTGACCGCGTCGGCCGCGCCCGAGCTGGCCCACGACTCCTCGACCAACGACCTGATCCGCCGCTACCGCGCGCTGCGCGGCCGCCCCTGAGCTCAAGGATCAGGCGGGGCGGACGGCGAAGTCGCGGAAGCGTACGTCGAAGCCCTCACCCTTCGGCGAGGCCGCCATCGGGCCCACTGAGACCGGCAGCGCGGGCGGCAGGAACGCCATCCGGTGCATCGCCCACGCCTCGGCGTCCGCCGAGAGGCCGTCCAGGCAGTACTCGACCGTGAGTGCGTCCCCGCTCCGGGTCAGCCGCAGACCGAGCCATTCCGGCACGGCGTCCAGCGGGGTGACACTCCAGTCCGAGACCGCGTGGGTGACCACGGCACCCACGGTCGCGCCGCCGTCCACGAACTCGATGCCGCACTTGACCCAGCGCTCGGCATCCATCCGCACCATCAGCCCGGCCTGGTCGAACTGGTCGCGGAACGCCCCGTGCAGCGCCACTTCGGCGACGAACTCCCCGGGCACCCGAACCCCCAGGTGGTGGCCGCTGTCGCGGATGAAGCCGTAGTGGGTCTGGCGCCAGAAGTCCGTGTCCGGGTCGGTGGTCAGCAGCAGTTCGTCACCCGAGCGCCGCCACCGGCGAGGTTCGTTCAGCCACAACGGATCGAGGTCGGAGAGGCGGGAGGGCATACGTCCAGTCTGATCCCTCCCACCGGGTTCGGGCAGGTCATCCGTAGAAGACGCGTTCGACGACCGCCCGGGCCCGGCGAGTGGTCCGTTGATAGTCCTCGTCGAGCTGGGCCGCCGACCCCGGCGGGTACCCGACGATCCGGGCCACGCCCTCCAGCTCCATCCGTTTCGTCGGCAGCGCATCCGAGGGCCGCCCACGCCAGAGCACGGTGGCGTTGCGCACGCGCGAGGCCAGCCGCCAGGCCGCCAGCAGCTCCGCGCCGTCCTCGGCCGCCAGCAGGCCCGCCTCGGTCGCCGCGATCAGGCCGGCAACTGTGGACGGCGTACGCAGGGCCGGCACCCGCCCCGCGTGCTGCAGTTGGAGCAGTTGCAGGGTCCACTCGACGTCGGAGAGCCCTCCGCGGCCCAGCTTGAGGTGGCGGTGCGGGTCGGCGCCTCGGGGCAGCCGCTCGGCCTCCACCCGGGCCTTGATCCGGCGGATCTCCCGGACCGCACTGTCGTCCAGTCCCCCGGCCGGCCACCGCAACGGATCGACCAGGGCGAGGAAGCGTTCGGCCAGCCCGGCGTCCCCGGCCACCGGGATCGCCCGGGTCAACGCCTGCGACTCCCAGGTCAGCGACCACCGTTCGTAGTAGCTCGCGTAGGAGTCCAGGGTGCGCACGAGCGGCCCGTTGCGGCCCTCGGGGCGCAGGTCGGCGTCCACCTCCAGCGCCGGGTCGGGCCCCGGCGCTCCGAGCAGCCGGCGCAGCTCACCGGCCACCGCCATCGCCGCGTCATGTGCAGCCCGCTCATCGGCGCCCTCGAGGGGATCGTGCACGAACAGCACGTCGGCGTCACTGCCGTAGCCGAGCTCGCCGCCGCCGAGCCGGCCCATGCCCACCACCAGCATCCGGGTCGGCAGCACCCCGCCGTGCTGGCGGGCCACCTGCGCGGACGCCGCGCGCAGCACGCCGTCCAACGTCGCCACCGCCACGTCGGACAGCGCCCGCCCGACCTGATCCAGGGAGAGCCGCCCGGCGATGTCGCCGATCGCCGTGCGCAGGATCTCCCGACGGCGGACGGCGCGGGCGGCCCCCGCGGCTGCGGCGGCGTCGTCGGGGTATCGGTCGACCGCCCGGTGCACCGCTGCCACGGACTCCTCCCGCGAGCGCGGGGCCAGCTCGGCGTCCTCGCCGAACATGGTGACCGCCTCCGGCCCACGCTGGAGCAGCTGGGCCACGAGCTGACTGGCCGCCAGCACCCGGGCCATCCGCTCGGCCGCAGCGCCGGAGTCGCGCAGCATCTTCAGGTACCAGTGCGTGGTGCCCAGGTCGTCACTGACCCGGCGGAAGGCGAGCAGCCCGGCGTCCGGGTCGGCGCCGTCCGCGAACCAGCCGAGCATCACCGGCAACAACTGGCGCTGGATGGCGGCACGACGGCTGACCCCCGCGGTGAGCGCCGCCAGGTGACGCATCGCGCCTTCCGGGTCGCGGTAGCCGAGGGCGGCGAGCCGGGCGTTCGCCGCCTCCGGGGTCAGCCGCACCTCGTCGGTGGTGAGCCGCGCCGCGGCGGCGAGCAGTGGGCGGTAGAACAGCTTCTCGTGCAGCCGGCGCACCTCGAGGGCATGCCGGCGCCACAGGTCCTCCAGCTCCTCCGCCGGCGAGCGCCGCATGCCGAAGGAGCGCCCGATCCAGCGCAGGTCGTCGCGCCCGTCCGGCACCACGTGGGTGCGCAGCAGGCGGTGCAGCTGGATCCGGTGCTCGAGCGTGCGCAGGAACCGGTAGGCCCGGTCGAGCTCGGCGGCATCGTCGCGGCCGACATAGCCGTACGCGCTCAGCGCCTCCAGCCCCTCCAGGGTGTTCCCGGTACGCAACCGCGGGTCGATCCGGCCATGCACCAGCTGCAGCAACTGCACGCTGAACTCGACATCACGCAGACCGCCCGGCCCGAGCTTGAGCTGGCGGGCCGCCTCCCGGGCCGGCACGTGCTGCTCCACCCGCCGGCGCATGGCCTGCACGTCCTCGACGAAGTTCTCCCGCTCCGCGGCGCGCCAGACCATCGGTGCGATGGCCTCCAGATACGCCTCGCCCAGCTCACGGTCGCCGGCCACCACCCGCGCCTTGAGCAGGGCCTGGAACTCCCAGGTCTGCGCCCAGCGCTCGTAGTAGCTCACATGACTGCGCAGGGTCCGGGCCAGCGGGCCCGCCTTGCCCTCCGGCCGCAGGGCGGCGTCCACCGGCCAGAGCGTGCCCTCAGCCGTGGAGACCGAACAGGCCCGGGCCAAGGCGGCCGCGATCTTGGCGCCGCTGGCCAGGGCCGCGGTCTCGTCGCCGCCCTCGACCGGTTCCACCACGTAGATCACGTCGACGTCGCTGACGTAGTTCAGTTCCCGACCACCGCACTTGCCCATGCCGATCACCGCGATCCGGCACGGCGCAGCCTTCTTGGGCAGCTCGGAACGGGCTATCGCGAGGGCCGCCTCCAGCGCCGCCGAGGCCAGGTCGGCCAAGTCCCTGGCCACGGACGGCAGGTCCTGCGCCGGGTCAGCGGAGACCAGGTCACGGCCGGCGATCGAGAGCAGCCGGCGCCGGTAGGCCACCCGCAACGCATCGGTGGCCGCCGCCACCGACAGCGAGGCGACCGGCACCAGCGCCGCCGGGTCGGCGCCGACCGCCGTGAGCAGCTCGGCGTCCACGGCTCCCAGACCGTCGTCGGTGAGCACGGTCCAGTGCTCGGGATGGCGGATCAAGTGGTCGCCGAGCGCCGCCGAGGCACCCAGGACGGCGAGCAGCCGGGATCGCGCCGAGCCGCCCGCCCGCAGCATGGCCAGCAGGCGGGCCGGCTTGGCATCGACGTGGGCTGCGCGGCGCCCGTTGAGCTCCTCCAGGATCCGGACCAGGGCGAGCAGGGCCCGATCGGGGTCCGGCGCCTCCCCCAGGGCGCTGAGCACACCGTCGTCGAACAGGTCCTCCAGCGGGTCGACCAGCCCGGCGATCGCGGGGTCGGCGAGGAGCGTTGCCGCGCGGTCGGGATCGCCGAAGCCCAGCCGGGCCAGGCGGGCACCGGGCGTGCTCGAGCGCTCCCGGCTTATCGCCACCTCGCCCAGCCCGTCATCGCGTGGCGAGAACCTGGGCGAAGGCGGCGGCGTGCACCTCCGCCAGGGCGACCAGGTGCGGCTCCGCACCGGCCATCTCGGCGGAGAGCTCATGGGGGTGCAGACCTTCGGTGCGGATGGCCCCGTGCCCGTCGTCCATCCAGTCGCGCCAGTCCACGGCGGTGACCTCGGGGTGGTACTGCAGCCCCCACGCCGCCTCACCGATCCGGAACGCCTGGTGCGGGTAGCGCGGTGCAGTCACCAGGAGCGTCGCACCGGCGGGCAGCCGAGTGATCGCGTCCTGGTGCCAGTGCGGCACGGCGAAGCGGTCGCCGAGCCGGGCCGTGACCGGGCCGAGCAGCGGGTCCGCCGGCGGCGGCCGCGGTGGCCGTGACCTCCACCAGTCCTACCTCCAGCCCCGCCTCGCCCCGGCCGACCTGGCCTCCAGTGGCCATGGCGAGCAACTGGGCGCCCAGGCAGATCCCCAGGGTCGGCAGCGACCGCTCCACCGCGTGCGCCATCAGCCGCCGGGTGGCGGGCAGCCACGGGGCGACGTCGTCCTCCCAGGCCGCCATCGACCCGCCGAGCACGACCAGCCCGTCGTACCCCGACAGGTCGTGCGGCAGGTCCTGGCCCTGGTCAGGCCGACGCTCGTCGAGGCGGGACCCGCCGAGGTCGCCCAACCGGCCGAGGCCGGCGTACGACTCGTGGACGACAACCAGGAGGTGTGGGCTCACAACACAGGAAGGTAGCGGTCCAGCTCGAAGGCGGTGATCTGATGCCGGTAGTCCCACCACTCCTGGCGCTTGTTCCGCAGGAAGAAGTCGAACAGCCCCTCGCCCAGGGTCTCCGCGACCAGTTCGGACTCCTGCATGATCTCGATCGCCGCCTCGAGGTTGCTCGGCAGCGGCTTGATCCCCAGGGCCCGACGCTCGGCGTCGGTCAGCGCCCAGACGTCGTCCTCGGCGCCGTCGGGGAGCTCGTAGCCCTCCTCGATCCCCTTCAGCCCCGCGGCCAGGATCACCGCGTAGGCCAGATAGGGATTGCAGGCCGAGTCGAGCGAGCGGTACTCGATCCGGGTGGAGTTGGGCTTGCCCGGCTTGTACATCGGCACCCGGATCAGGGCTGAACGGTTGTTGTGGCCCCAGCAGACGTAGGCCGGTGCCTCCCCGCCGCCCCAGAGCCGCTTGTAGGAGTTCACCCACTGGTTGGTCACCGCCGTGATCTCGGCGGCATGGGTGATCAGACCGGCGATGAAGTGCCGGGCCACCGCGCTCAGCTGGTACTCGGCGCCGGCCTCGTGGAAGGCGTTGCGATCGCCCTCGAACAGCGACAGGTGGGTGTGCATGCCCGAGCCGGGGTGATCGGCGAACGGCCTCGGCATGAACGTGGCGTAGATGCCCTGCTCGAGCGCGACCTCCTTGATCACCGTGCGGAAGGTCATGATGTTGTCGGCAGTGCTCAGCGCGTCGGCATAGCGCAGGTCGATCTCGTTCTGCCCGGGGCCGCCCTCGTGGTGGCTGAACTCCACCGAGATGCCCATCGACTCCAGCAGGCCGATCGCGGCGCGCCGGAAGTCGTGCGTGGTGCCCCGCGCGACATGGTCGAAGTACCCGGCCTGGTCGACCGGCTCCGGGGCACGCCCGCGCACCGGCTCGTCCTTGAGCAGGTAGAACTCGATCTCGGGGTGGGTGTAGAAGGTCAGCCCGTGCCCGGCCGCCTTCTCCAGCGCACGCTTGAGCACGTGCCGGGGGTCGGCCAGGGTGGGCTCGCCGTCCGGGGTGAGGATGTCGCAGAACATGCGCCCGGTGCCCTGATGGTCCCCACGCCAGGGCAGCACCGAGAACGTCGACGGGTCGGGCCGGACCAGCATGTCGGCCTCGTAGACCCGGGCCAGGCCCTGGATCGCCGAGCCGTCGAAGCCGATGCCCTCGGCGAAGGCGCCCTCCAACTCGGCAGGAGCCACCGCGACCGACTTGAGTGAACCCAGCACGTCGGTGAACCACAGCCGTACGAACCGGATGTCGCGCTCCTCCAGGGTACGGAGCACGAACTCCTGCTGTCTGTCCACGTCAACTCCCAGCTCGCCCGTCACCGTTGCCGGCCCCAGGCTAGTCGGCCGATGTGACGCTGCTGTGTCAGGACGCGAAGTCCTGCTGCCGCGCCGTCCGCGCTACCGGCTGCGGCGTGATCCGCTGCGTGCGCCGGCCGAGAACGCCGCCGCACCGTTGGACCGGCGCCGGACGCCGCGCGGCGCCGCCGCCGGACGGCCAGACCCTGCGGCAGGCGCGCCGCCGGGGGCGCGTCGCGGCCGGTTCGACGGGCGCTGCTCGGGGACCGAGCTGACGAACCCGCCGGTGAGCAGCCGCTCGCCCGGGGCGAGCTCGCGCAGCAACGGGTGGCTCGAGGTGACCCGGGTGGTGGTCGCGGAGACCCCGGCCCGGCGGGTCAGGTCGCGCACCTCACGCACCTGCGCATCCGTCATCAGCGTGATCACGGTGCCACTGGCCCCGGCGCGGGCGGTACGGCCGGAGCGGTGCAGGTAGGCCTTGGCCTCCCCCGGCGGGTCGGCGTGCACGACCAGGCCCACGTCGTCCACGTGGATGCCGCGGGCCGCGATGTCGGTGGCCACCAGGGTGCGGGCGGCGCCGGAGTGGAAGGCCTCCATGGTGCGGGTGCGCGCGCCCTGGCTCAGGTCGCCGTGCAGCTCGACCGCGGGCACGCCCGAGGCGTTGAGCTGCTTGGCCAGGCGCTTGGCCCGGTGCTTGGTCCGGGTGAAGATCACGGTGCGGCCGGGCGCGGCGGCCAGGTCGACCAGCACCGGCAGGTGCCCCTCCGGGCTGACATGCAGCACGTGGTGGCTCATGGTCGAGATCGGCGACATGGCCGAGTCGGCCTGGTGGGTCACCGGCTTGTGCAGGTAGGCCTTCACCAGCACGTCGACAGCGGCGTCCAGGGTGGCCGAGAAGAGCATCCGCTGGCCGCTGTCGGGGGTCAGGTCGAGGATCCGGCGCACACCGGGCAGGAAGCCCAGGTCGGACATGTGGTCGGCCTCGTCGATCACGGTCACCTCGACCGCGTCCAGGCGCAGGTGCCGCTGGCGCAGCAGGTCCTCCAGGCGGCCGGGGCAGGCGACCAGGATGTCGACGCCGGCGCGCAGCGCGTTCACCTGGGGCTGCTGACGGATGCCGCCGAAGATGGTGCGCGAGGTGAGCCCGAGCGGCTTGGCCAGCGGAGCCATCGCCGCCTCGATCTGCACGGCGAGCTCACGGGTGGGGGCCAGGATCAGGGCGCGCGGCAGGTGCGGACGGCGCGGGGCGCCGCTCGCGGCGAGCCGGGCGAGCAGCGGGAGCACGAAGGCGTAGGTCTTGCCGGAGCCGGTGCGGCCACGGCCCAGCACGTCCCGGCCGGCCAGGGAGTCCGGCAGGGTGACCGCCTGGATCGGGGTCGGGACGGTGATCTGCTGACCGGCGAGGATGTCGGCCAGTACTGCGGGCACGCCAAGGGCGCGGAAGGTGGTG
Organism: uncultured Actinomycetota bacterium; assembly: GCA_963710915.1. GTDB lineage: Bacteria > Actinomycetota > Actinomycetes > Actinomycetales > Kineosporiaceae > JADJPO01. The sequence continues at coordinate 261,844 of CAVQCD010000011.1, forward strand.
TCTGACATGGTGAAGGGGTGACTCCGATGAGTGATCGACCGCGACGGTCGATAGCGGGGCGTTCTGCCCGGCGCGACTCTCTACTGGGTCGCGGCGCAAGGGCTTCGACGGTGCGAGAAGTGGGCCCGAGGCAGAACTGGGCGGGCCCGCTGAGGTCCAGGGTATCGGACAACGTTCGACAACCTCGCATCGGCCGGCCGGACAGCCACCTTTAGAGTGACTCCGTACCGATGGCCCAGCGAGGGACGAGAAGAGACCATGACCGAGAACCAGCCCCAGTACGGCCCTCCGGCCCAGCCGCTCTCCCCTGCGGAGGAGCGGCAGTGGGGCATGCTCTCCCATGCGGTGCCGCTGGCGGCCATGGTGCTCAGCGCAGGCACCCTGGGATTCGTCGCCTCACTCGTGCTCTACCTGCTCTACAAGGACCGCGGCACGTTCGTACGCCAGCACTGCGCCAACTCGCTGAACGTGCAGATCATCACCGGGATCGGCCTGATCATCTCGGTGCCGCTCATGTTCATCGGGATCGGGTTCCTCACCTACGGCGCTGTGCTGCTGTTCGCGAGCATCGTGCACATCGTCGGTGCGATCAAGGCCAGCAACGGCGAGACCTGGAACCCGCCGCTGACCCCGCGGCTCGTCTCCTAGGCTCCGCGGCATGACTCAGCTGCGCCTGGCCCTGGCCCAGGTGAACCCGACCGTCGGCGACCTGGCCGGCAACGCCGCGCTGGTCCGGCGGTGGGCTCGCGCGGCCGCCGACGCCGGCGCGCACCTGGCCGCCTTCCCCGAGATGGTGCTCACCGGCTACCCGGTCGAGGACCTCGCTCTGCGCACCTCCTTCGTCGACGCCAGCCGGCACGCCCTGGAGGCGCTCGCCGCCGACCTGGCCGCCGACGGGCTGGGCGACCTGCCGGTGGTGGTGGGCTACCTCGACCGGGTGGACCGCGACGGCGACGGGCACGGCGACAACGTGGCACCTGCCGTCCGGGTCGGGGTGCCCAAGGGTGAGCCGCAGAACTGCGCCGCGGTGCTGGTGGGCGGTCAGGTGGTGGCCCGCTATGCCAAGCACCACCTGCCCAACTACGGCGTCTTCGACGAGTTCCGGATCTTCGTGCCCGGGCGCGACCTGACTGTGGTGCGGGTGCGTGGCGTCGACGTCGCGATCGCCATCTGCGAGGACCTGTGGCAGGAGGGCGGCCCGGTCGCGCTGACCCGCGCGGCGGGGGCCGAACTGCTGCTGGTGCTCAACGGCTCGCCCTACGAACGCGAGAAGGACGACGTCCGCCGCGAGCTGGTCACCCGCCGGGCCGCGCAGGCCGGCTGCGCCCTGGCCTACGTGAACATGGTCGGCGGGCAGGACGACCTGGTCTTCGACGGCGACTCGATCGTGGTCTCCGCGGCCGGGGAGGTGCTGGCCCGGGCGCCCCAGTTCGACGAGACCCTGCTCGTGGTCGACCTCGACCTGCCGCGTCGACGCCCGGCACGCCGCGCCGGCCGCGGTGGACGGCGTGCGGCACGTGACGATCAGCGCCGACACCGGTTCCGGCCTACTCCCCCGAGCCTGCCCTGCAGGCGCCGGCGACGATCGCCGAACCGCGGGACGGCGAGGCCGAGGTATACCGGGCGCTGGTGGTCGGGCTGCGGGACTACGTGCGCAAGAACGGCTTCCGCTCGGTGGTGCTCGGCCTGTCCGGCGGCATCGACTCGACGCTGGTGGCCGCCATCGCCTGTGACGCGCTCGGTCCGGAGAACGTGGTCGGGGTGTCGATGCCCAGCAAGTACTCGAGCGATCATTCCAAGGACGACGCGGCTGATCTGGCCGCCCGCACCGGGCTGGACTACCGAGTGGTCCCGATCGCGCCGATGGTGGCCTCGTTCCTGGACTCCCTCGGCCTGACCGGACTCGCGGAGGAGAACCTGCAGGCCCGGGTGCGCGGCGTCGTCCTGATGGGGTTGTCGAACGCCGAGGGTCATCTCACCCTGACCACCGGGAACAAGTCCGAGCTGGCGGTCGGGTACACCACGATCTACGGCGACTCGGTGGGCGGGTTCAACCCGATCAAGGATGTGCCCAAGACCGATGTCTGGGCCCTCTCCCGCTGGCGCAATGCTGACGCGGCGCGGCGCGGCGAGAAGCCGCCCATCCCGGAGGCCAGCATCGTCAAGGCCCCCTCGGCCGAACTGCGACCCGGGCAGACCGATCAGGACTCTCTGCCGCCGTACGACCTGTTGGACGCGGTGCTCGAGCGCTACGTGGAGGGCGCGCACGGCCGGTCGGAGCTGCTCGCCGACGGATTCGAGGCAGCCACCATCGACGGCGTCGTCACCATGGTCGACCGGGCGGAGTGGAAGCGGCGCCAGTCCGCCCCCGGCCCCAAGATCTCCCCGGTGGCGTTCGGCCGCGACCGTCGCCTGCCGATCACCAGCCGTTGGCGTGAAGACGAGTCCTGACCCCCCACCCCCTGCCCCCTACCCGACCCACCCGGGTGATCGGCGTCTGTCATGGGTTCTCACCCCAGCAAGTGGGTGAGAACCCATGACAAACGATGATCACCCGGGTGGAGCTGGGGGCAGGGTGCGACGGCGATCACGCCTGAGGGTGCGGTCCTCTGTGGCCAGCCGTGACAATGTGACCGGGCTGCCGCGACGACGGGTCGCGGGCAGGCGGCTTGAACGCACCCCCCGGCGTCGGAGGAACCATGAACGACCAGAGCGAGCAGCCGAATCCCTACGGCGGGCGCGTCGTCGTCCCTGACGCCTCCGCCCCGGGAGCCACACGGCCGCCGCGCCGGGTGCGGATCCACCACCTGCGCGAGATGAAGCAGCGCGGCGAGCGCTGGGCGATGCTCACCGCCTACGACCAGTACACGGCGGCGGTGTTCGAGCAGGCCGGCATCCCCGTGCTGCTGGTCGGCGACTCGGCGGCGAACAACGTCTACGGCTACGAGACCACGGTGCCGATCACCGTCGACGAGCTGATCCCGCTGGTGCGCGCGGTCATCCGCAGCGCCCGGCACTGCCTGGTCGTCGCCGACCTGCCCTTCGGCTCCTACCAGGCCGGCCCCGACCAGGCGCTGGCCACGTCGATGCGGTTCATGAAGGAGGGCCTGGCGCCACGCGGTCAAGCTCGAGGGCGGACGGCGGGTCGCGCCGAGCGTGCGAGGCGATCGTCGGCGCCGGCATCCCGGTGATGTGCCACATCGGGTTCACCCCGCAGTCCGAGCACGGCCTCGGCGGCTACCGGGTGCAGGGCCGCGGCGACGAGGCGGTCGAGGAGATGGTGGCCGACGCGCTGGCGCTGCAGGAGGCCGGGGCGTTCGCCATCGTGCTGGAGATGGTGCCCGTGGCCGCGGCAGCGGCCAGTGACCAAGGCGCTCGAGCATCCCCACCGTCGGCATCGGCGCCGGCCCCGAGTGCGACGCCCAGGTGCTGGTCTGGCAGGACATGATGGGCCTGCGCACCGGCAAGGCACCGCGCTTCGTCAAGCGGTACGCCGACCTGCACACCGTGATGCTCGATGCCGCGAAGGCCTATGCGGACGACGTGCGCGGCGGCACGTTCCCGGCCGCCGAGCACTCCTTCGAGAGCTGACCCGACCGCGGACAGCGCGGTGACAGGCTTTCCTCGCTGGTGCCAGGCTGGCCCGTCGTGGACCTGACCCCGTGGCGCGGATCGCGCGATTTCCGGCTGCTCGTGCTGGCCGGCACGGTGTTCTACCTCGGCGGCATGGTCACCTACGTGGCGCTGCCCTACCAGCTGTACCGGCAGACCGGTTCCAACCTCGCGGTCGGGCTGATGGGGGCGGTCGAGCTGGTGCCCCTGGTGCTCTTCGGCCTCTACGGCGGAGCGGTCGCCGATCACTACGACCGGCGACGGGTCCTGGTGTCCACCGGCGTGGTCCAGGTACTGCTCACCGCGGGGCTGCTCGGCAACGCCCTGCTCGACCGGCCCCGGGTCTGGGTGCTGTACGTCATCGGGGCGGCGCTCTCCGCGGCACAGTCGCTGCAGCGGCCGAGCCGGGAGGCCCTGCTGCCCCGCGTGGTCAGGCACGACGAGCTGCCCGCGGCCGTCGCGTTGTCCTCGTTCGGCATCCAGGTCGGGCTGCTGGCCGGACCGGCGATCGGCGGGCTGCTGGTCGCTCACGCCGGGCTGGGCTGGGCCTACGGCGTGGACGTCGCCGGGCTGGTGATCGCGACCGGGCTGTTCGCCGCGCTGCGCCCGGTGCGGATCAGCGACGACACCGAGCCGCCCAGCCTGTCCCGGATCGCTGAGGGGCTGCGCTACGCCACCGGTCGTCCGGTGCTGATGGGCACCTACGTGGTCGACATCGTGGCGATGTTCATGGCGATGCCCGAGGTGATCTACCCCGCGTTCGCCTCCACGGTGCTGCACCGGCCCGACCTGCTCGGCCTGCTCTACACCGCCGGCACGGTCGGCAGTCTGCTCGCCACGGCGACCAGCGGATGGACCCGGCGGGTGCACCATCACGGCCGCGCGGTGATCCTGGCCGCGGCGGCATGGGGAGCCTGTGTGGCGGCGGCCGGCGCGGCGCCCACGGCATGGCTGGTCCTGCCGGCGCTGGTGCTCGCGGGAGCCTGTGACATGATCAGCGGCCTGTTCCGGGCGACGATCTGGAACCAGACCATCCCGGACGGGATGCGCGGCCGCCTGGCCGGGATCGAGATGCTGTCGTACTCGATCGGCCCGCTCGGCGGCCAGGTGCGGGCAGGGCTGATGGCCGACGCCCTCGGCGTGCGGCGGGCCATCGTGGGAGGTGGGCTGCTCTGCGTCGGCGGGGTCGGCGTCGCGGCCGCCTCGCTGCCCGCGATGTGGCACTACGACGCCCGGACCGACGAGCACGCCGTCCGCGAACGTGACCTTCGCGCCGCCCGCGGCGCCCAGGGGTGAGCCGTCAGGCGTCGTCGTCCGGGCCGGAGCCCTGGTTCCAGCGCCGGTCCTCGTCGTCCCACTTCTCGGTGCGCTCGCGGGCGGTCTGCAGGGCCCGGGCGGCCTCGTCGAAGGTCGGGTAGGGGCCCATCAGCACCTCGCCCCTGGACTTGTCGGCGTCGGTCTCGACCTGGCCGGTGGCGGTGTTGTACCAGTACTGCTGCATGCCCCGAACGCTAGGCGACCTCGCCGGACGCCGCCAGACCTGGCGATGACCTGTAGAAACGTCCGCGCTGGTCGTTGCCGGCCGCCATCCTTCGGCAGGCTCCGGCGCCCGCCTGCCCCAACGAGCGGGCTCGCGCCGAGGGAATCCGCTCGATCGGCGACGGCTGGTTCTACGTTCCCGAGGACGCCCACTCATCGTTCTCGACACCGGGTAGATCTGGACAGGCCCGACGCTGCGCGCAAGCAGTGAGATCCTTCTTGGCGATGATCGGCAATGATCTGAGGCAAGGAATCGGGGCGACGGATGCAAGAGTGGTTGGTCGCGCTGGCCTGGGCAGTTGCCCCCGTCGCGCTCATCCTGGGCTCGGTCCACCTGTTCGCGACGAGGCGACGACGCGCAGTCATCGACACCGGGACTCTCAGCTGTGACGCCGCGCTACGCGGCATGAGCGCCCCATACCCGGTCCGCGCACAAGGAGGTCGACTCACCTTCGGCCACGACCGGATCAGTTTCGTTCTGCGCTCTGGGACGACCATCGACCTGACCGACGTGGGGCTGCGGTTGACGAGGGTCCGGCTCGCCGACGAGGTCGAGACCGGTGACGTGTTCCTGAACCGGATGTTTCTCTTCGAGGACGGTAACGACAGGCCACTGGCGCTGGCCGTGAGCGAAGCGGACGGTTCCCTGCTGCACAATCTCGTGACGCAGCGCACCTCACCGGCATGCTACGGCCAGGTCACGGTGACGACCGGTCGGCCTCGGCCGTGGCGCACCTGGCCGGCGGTCCTGACGATCCTGATGGCAGTGCCGCTCGCCGTCCTGGCCGGACTGCTGCTGACCGGCACGACAGTCCCGGCGCGGATCGTGCCGGGGGACGAAGGCTGCACCTTGGTCTGGTCCGATCCCTATCAGGGCATCGAACGCCGTCAGGAATCCGGGTGCTTCGGTGGCCTGACACACACGAAGGTGGTGACCCCGGCGCGGGGGTTGCCGGACCTGCCGCTCCACATCGAGAACCTGCGCTTCGCGGGAGTGGTCCTGGGCCTCGGACTGCTCCTGGCTCTGATGGCGGTGCCATGGCGTATCTGGTCGTGGCGACATGAGGACACGCTGCGGACAGCAGAGCTTCCGATCGGTGCTCCGACAATGCCTACGCCTTCAGCTAGGCCTGCCGTCCCACCGCGTCCGTGGGAACCGGGCGATCTCACCTGGAACGCGATCTCCGCCTGGGCGACAAGCGACCGCATGGTGCGCTGCGCACCACGCGTCGGTGACCGTCTGCGCCGCTGTCGCAGGCCGTGGCTCACGATCACTGTCCTGCTGATCCCGACCGTCCTGCTCCTCGCCGGTCTCCCCGCCCTCACCGGGGCGGCGACCGAGATGCTGACGACCCGTCGCGCCGAAGCCACCGTGACATCGGTGATCACTGACTACCCCTGGGAACTCGAAGAAGTCCGGATCAGCTTCACCACTGAGGCCGGCGAGGAAGTCGCTACCAACGTCTTCCTCCATGGATGGACGCAGGAACCCCCAGCGAGCATGGTTGTCAACTATGCCGTGGCGCAGCCGCGGTGGGTTCGGGCCACGCCCCCCTACGCAGGCCACCGGCAGGGAACGGCGTCGCTCGCGACATTGCTCATGCTGACTCTCGGCGGGATGGGGCTCGGGTCGCGCGGCTGGCTCCGCACACGCCGAGCAGCACGGCGGGCACGTCGGTCCGGGCCGGCTGCCACAGTGCGCCATGCCCTCGTCGTCACCGACACCGGGCAGATTCGGGCATTTCTCTTCGCCGACGGCCCAACCCATGACGGCGGGCGGCCCCCGATCGCGCAGCTCGATCTCGTCCCGGCAGCGGCAGCCGATCTGCCTCCGGTGGGCACCGGTGTGGTTCATGGAGAACTGGTGCCGGACGGGTCCGTGGTCTACGCGGTGGCCGGGCGCGACCTGATGGCCAGCGATCCGCAGCCGATCGTCACCGACCAGGACCGGCGGGGTGCAGTGGACTACCTGAACGCCGAAGCCGAGATCCTCCAAGCGTTGTGGTGATCACCGGCAGTGAGCTGTCGCCACGACGCCCCCCAGACCGCAGCCTAGAATCTCCGGCATGACCGTTGCTACCGGCGCCCCTCGTCCCCTGCTCACGCCAGGGGCGATCAGCCCGCTGCGCGCCGTCCCGGCATCGATCACCCGCCCGCCCTATGTCGGCGAGAAACATGCCGAGCGCTTCACCGGGTCTGAGGTGAAGGATGCCGAGACCATCGCGGCCATGCGCGTAGCGGGCAGGGTCGCCGCACAGGCGATGGCCGCGGCCGCGGCACACATCGCTCCGGGCGTCACCACCGACGAACTCGACCGGATCGGGCACGAGTTCCTGCTCGACCACGGCGCCTACCCCTCCACCCTCGGCTACCCCGGCAACGGCACGGCCCCGCCGTACCCGAAGTCGTTGTGCACCAGCGTGAACGAGGTAATCTGCCACGGCATCCCGGACTCCACGGTGCTGCAGGACGGCGACATCGTGAACATCGACATCACCGCCTACCTCGTGGTCGACGGCCTCGGTGTGCACGGGGACACCGACGCCACCTACCTGGTCGGCGAGGTCGACGAGGAGTCCCGCCTCCTGGTCGAGCGCACCCACGAGGCGATGATGCGCGGGATCAAGGCGGTCATGCCCGGACGGCAGATCAACGTCATCGGCAAGGTGATCGAGTCCTACGCCAGACGCTTCGGCTACGGCGTCGTGCGCGACTTCACCGGCCACGGCATCGGCACGGCGTTCCACTCCGGCCTGGTGATCCCGCACTACGACTCGGCGCCGATGTTCGACACCCCGATCGAGCCCGGGATGACGTTCACCGTCGAGCCGATGCTCACCCTGGGAACCCATGAATGGGACTCCTGGGACGACGGCTGGACCATCCTGACCAAGGACCGCAGGCGCACCGCCCAGTTCGAGCACACGCTGCTGGTCACCGACACCGGGGCCGAGATCCTGACCCTGCCCTGACCGATCGGTGAACAAGCCCTGACCGGCCGGTGTCCGGCAGCAGACGAAGCCTCCCCCGCGCGGTCTCTATCGCTACCGGCCGCGACCCAGCACAATACGGCGCGTGAAGAAGGCCTCGCCGTGGATCCACCTGGGTCGCTGGGCCGTGGGTCTGTCCCTGTTCTCAGCGACGATCGTGATCGCGGGGGCTCGGCGGTCTGGCGGCTCGAGCGGGGATGCCTCGGGAGCCAATCTCAAGCAGCTGGGCGACTGCCTGTGGTGGGCGACAGCGACGCTCACCACGGTCGGCTACGGCGAGCACTTCCCGGTGACCCTCGGCGGCCGACTGGTCGCGGTCTCGATCATGGTCTTCGGCGTGGCCATCATCGGCGCCGTGGCGGCGATGGTCGCCTTCGGCTTCGGCCACCGGTTCGCCCAGCGGATCGAGGAAGCCGTCCGCCACGTCGAGAGCCAGCAGACCAGCGAGCTCGAGATGCTCACGGCCGCCTCCCGCGCCACTGCCACGGCGGCCGCGGCGGCGGTCACCCCCGCCGGCCTGCAGGAACTGATGGTCACCGTTCCGGACGCCGACTGCGCGGCCTCCTTGACCTGGTTGCTGGCCCGGCTGGGCTGGCATCCGTCCGCGGACGACGACGGGCTGGGCTGGGCGCAGGGGGGAACCCGGCTCCGCCTCGCCGTCCGCCCCTGGACCACCCCGGTCGGCGTGCAGGGACGGCTCACCTTCGGCGCCGGCAAGTACGACCGGATGGTGCGGATCGCCCGGGAGGCGCTGCGGCACGGCTTCCACCGGATGGACCCGCGGCCGGGGTCGCGCATTCCCGGGACCGGACTGGTGGAACCGGCGTCGCTGCAGACCGACGATCGTGTGGTGCTGCGCACCGCGTCCGGGTTCGAGGTCGCCCTGGTGGTGTCCTGAGCGACCGGTCGTCTCATAGGGTTGCTCGGGGGCGACGGAGGGAGTGCCGCATGGCGACCACAACGGTGGCTGCGCTGCGCCGGGTGAGCAGCGGCGTGGGTTTCGGGATCGACATCGGCGGGTCCGGGATCAAGGGCGCACCGGTCGATCTGGGGCAGGGTGAGTTCCGCGCCGAGCGGCTGCGGTTCCCCACCCCACAGCCCTCCACGCCGGAGGCTGTCGCCGCGGTGGTGCAGGACATCCTGACCCCGTTCGGACGACGCTCGGGCACACGCCCGATCGGGGTCACGTTTCCGGCCGTGATCCAGCACGGCGTGGCCCGCACCGCGGCCAATGTCGACAGCCGATGGATCGGCACCGACGTCGACTCTCTGCTCACCGAACGGCTCGGCCGACCGGTCGCGGTGATCAACGATGCGGATGCCGCCGGGCTCGCCGAGAGCCGCTACGGGGCGGCCAAGGGCGTGAACGGCGTCGTGTTCATGGCCACCCTGGGCACCGGCATCGGCAGCGCGCTGATCGTGGACGGCCAGGTGGTGCCGAACACCGAGTTCGGCCACATCGAGGTGGGCGGCAAGGACGCCGAGACCCGCGCCGCGGACAGCGCCCGTGAGCGGGACGAGCTCTCCTGGGAGCAGTGGGCCAAGCGGCTGCAGCGCTACTTCACCACGATCGAGAACCTGCTCTGGCCCGATCTGATCGTGGTCGGCGGAGGGGTGAGCAAGAAGTCAGCCAAGTACCTGCCGCTGCTGAACCTGCGGACGCCGATCGTGCCGGCAACCCTGCTCAACGACGGCGGCATCATCGGCGCGGCGCTGCACGCCGCCGAGCACGCCTGATCAGTCGAAGTAACGGTCGATGTCGTCGGCCTCGCTGAGCGCGGCACTGCTCGTGGCCACGTTCTGCAGGTAGGCCAGCGCGCCCTCACGGCCCAGGGCCGTGGTGGAGACCGAGGACGCGATCGAGGCGAGCGCCGTGACGAAGGCCAGCCGGGCGTGGTCGCTCTCCACGGCCTCGCTCAGGACCACGTGCATCGCCTCGGCGTCGCCGAGCATCTGGAACCGCACGAAAGCGGCTGCCCGCTGGTTGGCCTTGGCCGCGAGGCGCCGCTCGAGGGTCGACATGTGATCTGCTCCTTGGGGTGCGCCGGACCCCCACCGCAACAGAGGCCCCCTCGGCCGCGCAAGCGAGTCGGCTCGGGGCCACCCGCCCGGCGCAGAAGTTCGACACTCACGGTTACGTCAACTACGTACGGTCCTGCGGTGGCTACACAGGGGGTCGAGATCAGATCGTGACGTCTCTTTTGCCCCATACACAGGGAAATTCTGCGACATCGGGCGCTAGGGCGTACTTTGGTCCCAACGGCCTCGCGCGACTTCCCCCCGTAGTCGCGCGGGGCCGCCCACCGTTTGCGGTACGCAGGGTGACCACGTTCGACCGGGCCGGCGGGTGCTCGAGGCGGACGAGCCGGACTGTAAGCCGGATCTTGTACCCGCCGGTTGCCCGGCGGGCGGCGGCCATCCATCTACGAACGCCGTTGCCGGCGCCCTCCAGCGGCCTACCCGGAAGCTCGGGCGGGCCGCCCTCGAACGCTTCCTGTCTGACCTTGCTCCAGGTGGGGTTTACCGAGCCACGCCGGTCACCCGGCGTGCTGGTGGTCTCTTACACCACCGTTTCACCCTTACCCCCGGCCGGCCGAAGCCTGCCGAGGGCGGTCTGTTTTCTGTGGCACTGTCCCGCGGGTCGCCCCGGGTGGGAGTTACCCACCACCTTGCCCTGTGGAGTCCGGACTTTCCTCGGCAGGTGCGAGCACCTGACGCGGCCGCCCGTCCGACTCGTCCGCGCGTCCAGCCTAGCGGCGTCCGGCGTCCTCTATGGCGAACCTGACGCCACCCTGCTCGACGTCCACCTCGGCCAGCCGCACCCGGACGGCCTGCCCGACCCGGACCTGGCCGGCCGCCGAGGCCACGACTGCGGGCTCGAGCAACTGCACCTTGACCCCTGACCGGTTCTCGTCGATCACCACGGCGTCGAAGGTCTCCCCCACCCGGTGCGCCAGCACGGCAGCCTCGACCACGTCCGTGCACCGTCGTTCCAGCTGCCCGGCGAGGTCGTCCGACATCGCCATGATCTTGGGCAGCTCGGGCAGTGCCGCGAGCACCCACTCCGGCACCTGCTTGCCGCCGACCAGTGCGTGGCAGGTGAGCAGACCGAACCGGTCGACCAGCCGGCGCAGCGGGGCCGTGACATGGGCGTACGGCGCGGCGACGGCGGCGTGGGTCGTCACCTGGGGCAATGCGGCACCAGGCGCCGGGTCGAGCGGGCTGTAGCCGGCGCCGCGGAACAGCGCTCCGGCCTCATGCATCAGGGCCAGCTCCCGCGGCACGTCCCGGCGCATGCTGCGCAACAGGTCGCCGTAGGGCATGTCCTGCGGCCAGCGGACGCCGAGCGCGCCGGCCTGCCGCCGGAACCGCTCGAGCGCGCGGGCATCGGGCGCCGGCAGCGTGCGCAGGATCCCTGCCCGGCCCGTGAGCATGATCTGGGCCGCGGCCATCCCGGTCATCAGCGACAGCTGGGCGTTCCAGTCCTCGGCCGGCAGCAGGGGCCGCAGGCTCAGCGCGTACCGGCCGTCCGCGGCGTCGATCTGCTGCTCGGGCAGGGGCAGGCTGGCCCCGCCGCGGGCCCGCTCCTGCTCCTGCCGGGCCAGACCGATCTCGCGCAGCAGCACCGCCTGACCCGCCACCAGATCCTCGGGGTCGGCGCCTGGGCCGGGATGCGCATCGGCCGCGGCCTGAACCGTGGCGTAGTCGAGTCGCCGACGGCTCCGCACGAGTGCCCGGACCAGCTGCACCGCGGTCACCTCACCCGACGCGAGCAGGTCGAACCGCCAGACGAAGGCCGGCCGGTCCTGCCCCTCGAGCAGGCTGGCGGCGTCCTCACTGAGGACCGGCGGGTGCAGCGGGGTGCGCTGGTCCGGGGCGTAGAGGGTCTGGCCACGCCCGCGCGCCTCGAGGTCCACCGGGGAGCCGGGCAGCACGAAGGCGGGCACATCGGCGATCGCGTAGTCGACGTGGTAGCCGCCGTCCGGGCCTTCGAGCCTGCTCAGGTGCAGGGCCTGGTCCAGGTCCGTCGAGCCGGGCGGGTCGACCGTGACGAACGGGATCTCGCGGAGGTCGGCGTCCACCTGAGCCGCCGCACCGCCCGACGACGCAGCCTCGGCCGCCGCCGCCAGCACCTCGGCCGGGAAGTGCGCCGGCACTTGCAGGCTGGTGCGAATCCGTGCGAACCGGGCCTGGAGCGCCGCGACCGACGCCTCGTCCCGGCCGGTGACATGAACGCTGCGCCGAACCATGAGCGATCACCCTACGCGTCGCGGTGAGGCTGGGCCGCCGGGGCGACCGTACGCTGACTGGTCGTGTCCAGTGGATCGAGGAACACGCTGTGCTGATCATGCTGCCGCCCTCGGAGGGCAAGGCGCCCCCGCCCCGCCGCGGCCGGGCGGTCGATCTCGCCGCCCTGTCCTTCCCCGAGCTCACCCTCCGACGCCGGGAGATGCTCGACTCCCTCGCCGCGGTCAGCGCCCGGGACGATGCCCTCGCCGTGCTGGGAGCGGGCGCCTCGCTCGCCGAGGAGGTCCGGCGCAACACGCACCTGGACGACGTGCCGGTCCGCGCGGCGTCCGCGCTGTACACCGGGGTGCTCTACGCGGCCCTGGACTGGCCCGGCCTCTCCGTCGGAGCCAAGCGGCGGGCCGCCTCCCGGGTGATCACGATCTCGGCGCTCTGGGGCGCCTTGCGCCCGGCGGACGCCGTGCCGCCGTACCGGTTGTCGATGAATGTGCGTATGCCGGGCATCGGAGCGCTCAACACCTGGTGGCGCCCCCACCTGACGCCGGTACTGGACGCCGCAGCCGCCGACGCCGGGGTGATCCTCGACTGCCGCTCCGAGGCCTATGCCAAGGCCTGGGCGCCGCGCGGCGACGCCGCGGAGCGCACTGCCGCCGTGCGGGTCTGGCGGGACGGCCCGGACGGACGCACCGTGGTCAGCCATCTGGCGAAGCACACGCGGGGCCTGATCGCCCGCGACCTGCTGATGCACGGCGTCGAGGCGCGGACGGTGCCCGAACTGGCCGCCGCGCTCGGTGAGCGCTGGGACGTGGAGCCGGTGGCGCCGGCCCGGCCGGGTCGCCCCTGGATGCTGGACGTGCTGACCCACTGACCCAGGGCTGACCCACTGACCCACTGCCCGCCGACCCACTGCCCCGCCGACCCACTGACGCAGGGCTGACTTTCGCTTGATTCACGCCTGACTTCCGCGTCACTTCCGCACGTCGGCATCGTGACCCGTTCCACACAAATCCGTTGTGCTGCAACCGGTTACATGGCGTCTGGGGCGGGCTGGACTGTCGGTGGTGGCCTCTACCGTGGTCTGCATGACGCCGGAGAACTCTCCCACCGACCCCGCCCCGGGGCCGGGTTCGCCGCGTCCGCAGTCCCCGCGACCCTGGACCAGATCGGCGCCGACCTGACCGCAGTGGCGTGTGCGCCCACGTTGACGTTGTCCGACAGCGAACTACGCGGCGCGGTGGCCCGGGCCGCCGGGCTGCTGGCCCAGAGCCAGGCCGCCTACCTGCACCTGGTCGCCGCCCTGGACACCCGCCCCGACGCCGTCCCCGGCGCCGCCACCGGGAAGACCGCCGCCACGTTCCTGATCCACGCCACCCACCGCGACCCCGGCGCCGCCGCCCGCGACGTGGCCACCGCCCACCACCTGGACCCCACCGGCGCCGGCACCGGCATCCCCGAGGCCAGCGACACCACCACCACCGCCACCACTGCGCTGCCCGAACTCGGGGCGGCCCTGGCCCGGGGCGAGGTCAGCCGCGACCACGTCGACGTCATCCTGGCCGCCCTGCCCCGCCTGCCCCGCGACGTGCTGAACCACATCGACGACGACGGCATCAGCGGCCTGGAACGGATCGAGGCGTTCCTGACCGACCACGCCCACCACCACACCCCCCACGCCCTGCGCCGGATCACCCGCCACCTCCAAGCCGTCCTCAACCCCGACGGCCAAGACCCCGGCACCCACGAACGCCGGGCCCTGAACATGTCCACCGACATGCACGGCATGCTGATCGGACGATTCGCCCTCGACCCCGCCTCCGGCACCCTGCTCCGCAACGTCATCCACGCCCTCGCCGCCCCCACCCCCGCCACTCAGACAGGGACCGGAGGCACCGGCCCCGACGGGCAACCCACCCTGCCGCTACGCGATGACCGCACCCCCGAACAACGCCGCGCCGACGCCCTGACCCACCTCGCCCGCCTCGCCCTCGGCCACCACCCCACCCCACAACACCCCGGCCACCCCGGCGACGAGGACGTCACCGGGGACACGCCGACACCGGCGACGACCAGGCCGGGACAGGACGAGACCGGGAACGAGCCGACACCGGCGACACGACCGACACCGGCGACACGACCGACAGCGGGGAGTCTGTGGGCCCCGGCCGCACGGGCGGGGCTGCGTTCTACCGCACCCCACCCGCCCGGACCGGCATCCACATCTCCCTGATCGCCACCTTCGACCAAGCCGCCGCCGCCCTGGCCGAACACCCCCACACCCGCGCCGGCCTGGCCACCGACCTCGGCCCCGGCGGCGGCCCCCTCCACCCCACCACCCTGGCCCGCCTCCTCTGCAACGCCCTGATCCACCCCACCCTGCTCGACGCCGGCGGCGCCGTCCTGGCCCACGGCCGCGGCATCCGCCTCGCCACCCCCGCCCAACGCCGCGCCGTCTTCGCCCGCGACCGCGGCTGCATCATCCCCGACTGCACCGCACCACCCCACTGGTGCGACATCCACCACCTCACCCCCTGGGCCCTGGGCGGCCTCACCGACGTCAACGCCATGATCGCCGCCTGCGACCCCCACCACGACGCCCTGCACGCCGGCACCTGGACCATCACCATGATCAACAACGTGCCCTACGTCATCGCCCCACCCTGGCTCGACCCCACCCACACCCCACGCCGCAACACCCTCCACCACGCCGAAACCGGTGCCACCAACCTCGCCCACCAACTCACCCTCAACCTCCACCCACCAGACCCAGGCCCACCTGAACCCGAACCCCCACCCGACGAGGAGAGCCCGCCCTGACTTCGGCCCGCCGGGTGCGCCGACCCGGCCGACCAGGTGCCCGGATCGCGCGAATACCGTGTGGACATGGACCCCGAGGAGTTCCGCACCGCCGGCCACGCCCTGATCGACTGGATCGCCGACCACCGGCTCCGGGTTCCCGAACTGCCGGTGATGTCGATGGTCTCCCCCGGCGAGGTCGCTGCCGGCCTGACCGCGCACGCCCCCGATCAGCCCGAGCCATTCGCCGACGTCCTGGCCGACCTGGAGCGAGTCGTCGTGCCGGGAGTCACCCAGACCCAGAGCCCACAGTTCTACGGCTGGTTCCCGTCCAACGCCGCCCTCGCCTCGGTCCTCGGTGACATCGCCTCCTCGGGCCTCGGCGCGCTGGGCATCACCTGGCAGTCGGCCCCGGCGCTGACAGAGGTGGAGCAGGTGGTCACCGAGTGGTTGCGGGCCGAGACGGGGCTGAGTGAGGAGTGGCACGGCGCGATCCACGACACGGCCTCCTCCGCCTGCCTGGTCGCGCTGCTCGCCGCCCGTGAGCGGGCTACCGGCTACAGCGAGGCCCGCGGTGGGCTGCAGGCCGAACCCGCACCACTGGTGGTCTACACCTCCCCCCACGCGCATTCCTCGGTGGCCAAGGCCGCGCTGCTGGCGGGATTCGGCCAGCACAACCTGCGCCAGGTCGAGGTCGACCCCGTCACCTACGCGATGCGCCCCGAGGCCCTCGCCGCGGCGATGGCGGAGGACAGGGCGGCGGGCCGCCGTCCGGCAGCAGTGGTCGCCGCGGTCGGCACCACGGGCACCACCGCCGTCGACCCGGTGGCGGAGATCGTCGAGATGGCGCGTCGTCATGGCGGCGAGCGCGGCGTCTGGGTGCATGTCGATGCGGCAATGGCGGGGTCGGCCATGCTGCTGCCCGAGTGCCGGTCGATGTTCGAGGGGGTCGACGGCGCCGACTCCCTCTCCTGGAACCCACACAAGTGGATGGGCACGATCCTGGACTGCTCCCTGCTGTACGTGCGCGACGTCGAGCACCTGGTCCGGGTGATGTCGACGAACCCCTCGTACCTGCGCTCGGCGGTGGACGGCGAGGTGGTGCAGTACCGCGACTGGGGCATCCCGCTCGGGCGGCGCTTCCGCGCCCTCAAGCTGTGGTTCCACCTGCGCCTGGACGGGCTGGACGCGATCCGCGCCCGCTTGCGCCGCGACCTGGCGAACGCTCAGTGGCTGGCCGGGCAGGTCGCCACGGAGCCGCACTGGCGGGTTCTGGCCCCGGTCACGCTGCAGACGGTCTGCGTGAGGCACGAACCCCCGCACCTGGCCGGCGCGGACGACGCGCGCCGGGAAGCACTCGACAAGCACACCCTGACCTGGGTCGAGGCGGTCAACGCCTCGGGCAAGGCCTTCCTCACGCCGTCCCTGTTGGACGGCCGATGGATGGCGCGGATCTCGATCGGGGCCGAGCCGACCGAACGCAACCACGTGGCTGCGCTCTGGGATCTGATTCGTCGAACTTCTCAATTGTGAAACCAAACATTGCGATCTAGAAAGAGAGAGCTTAACTTCATCGCATGACGACTGAAGAGATCCTGCGCCGGGTCGCGGCCGGCGAGCTCACCCCAGACGACGCCCTCCCCCTGCTCGACGCCGCGAAGGCCTCAGCGGAGCAGTCAGCCACCGCCCGGCCGGCAGCAGCCGATGCCGATGCCGATGCCGATGCGACGGTGACCGGCGGCGAACAGCCCGAACCGGCTCCGGCAGCAAGCCCGGCCTGGGGCACCCCCGACGCCGCCGTCACCGAGGGCACCACGGCAGTGCGGGTCAACGCCTCCTATCGCGCGGTCGACATCGTCGCCGACGCCACCGTGACCCAGATCGCCGTCTCCGGGCAGCACACGGTGCGCCGGGAGGGCACCGTGCTGGTGGTGGAGAGCCAGGACACCCCCTTCACCGGCGACGGCGAGAAGGGGGCGAGCTTCACCTTCGCCGATCTCCCCCGCGGCCTGGCCTGGGCCAAGTCCTGGAAGGACCAGCGGCTGGTGGTCCGGGTCAACCCCGAGCTGCCGGTCGAACTGGATGCAGCGGGCGCCAGCGTCAAGGTGAGCGGCCTCGAGGCCGGGGCCAAGCTGCGCCTGATCGCCTCGGCACTCAAGCTCGAACGGATGCGCGGCCCGCTGGACATCGACGCCCTCACCTCCTCCGTCAAGGGTTTCGCGGCGCCCACGGGCATCTCCCGGATCGCCTGCGAGTCCTCCTCGGTCAAGCTGCTGCTCGGCGACGGCAGCGACGTGCACATCCGCGCGCGCAACCGGATGGGCAAGGTGGCGCTGCCGACCTCGGTCTCCAAGGGCGGCCTGGTCGACCCGGACGTCGCCGAGGCCACCGTCGGTGCCGGGCGGGGCGAGTTGACCGTCGACGCCGTGATGAGCTCGGTCATCCTGACCACTGACGACGACGTCGCCGCCCACTACGGCGCTCACCACGGAGGTGCTGCGTGAGCGAGCGCTACTCCGCCCCGCGCGACTGCCCGGTCTGCAGTGAGCAGCTGCACGTCACGCGGCTGAGCTGCGGCGAGTGCGGCACCGCGCTCACCGGCGCCTTCCAAGCCTGTGAGTTCTGCGGCCTGGCCAACGGCGACCGCGAGCTGCTGCGGGTCTTCCTCACCTCGCGCGGCAACATGCGCGAGGTGGAACGCCACCTGGGCGTCAGCTATCCGACCGCCCGGGCCCGGTTCGACGACGTGGTGCGCAAGCTCGGCTACCAGCCGGCGCCGGCGCCGACCGAGCCGGAGGCGGAGGCCGCGAGGGATCGCTCCGTCGACCCGCGGCTGGCCGCTCTGCAGGCCCTGGCCAAGGGCGAGCTCGACCTCGACTCGGCTCGCGCACGCATCGACGGAGCCGATCACTAGCTGCTGAGATGGGGGCATGGAGCTGCTCCCGGGCGTGCGCGCCCACACCACCACGACCGACCGCCTCACGATGCACTGGCTGGAGTACGGCCCCGAGGGCGGCATCCCGGTCGTCCTGGTGCAGGGCAACCTGAGCACCGGTCGGTTCTACGAGCACGTGATGGCGCCCCTGTCGCAGCGGGCGGCCGAGCACCGCCCGCCCGGCTCACGCCCGCTGCGCCTGATCGCCCCGGACATGCGTGGCTTCGGACGCACCGAGAAGCTGCCCGTGGACGCCACCCGCGGGCTGCGTGACTGGTCGGACGACGTGCATTCGCTGCTCGTCGCGCTCGGCATCGACGAGCCGGTGCACCTGGTCGGCTGGTCGGCCGGTGGGCTCGCGATCAGCCACTTCGCCATGGACCACGGCCGGCTACCGGACGGCGGAGGGTCGGTGGCCTCGTTGACCTACATCTGCCCGGTCTCGCCCTACGGCTACGGCGGGGTTCGCCGCAACGGCGAGCCCTGTCAGCCCGACTTCGCCGGCGCGGGCGCGGCCGGCGCCAACCCCGAACTGGTGCAACGGCTGCGGGACGGGGACAGCTCCGCCGATTCCCCGTTCAGCATCCGCAACGTGATCAACGGGCTGTACTGGCGTCCGGACTTCCGGTTGCCTCCCGAGCGCGAGGACCTGCTCGTCGAGGAGATCCTGATGACCAGCATCGGCGAGGGCACCTATCCGGGCGACGTCGCGACGTCCGCGAACTGGCCCGGTTTCGCCCCGGGCACCACCGGCATGCTGAACGCCCTGTCGCCCAAGTACGCCACCTGGTCCGGCATCGTCGACCTCGACCCCAAGCCACCCATCCTGTGGACCCAGGGCACTGTCGACCTGATTGTGTCCGACCACGCCGCCCTCGAGCTCGGCGCGCTGGGCGCCGCCGGGGTGATCCCGGGCTGGCCCGGCGCCGAGGTCTACCCGCCGCAACCGATGGTCACCCAGATCCGCGACGTCCTGACCCGCTACGCCGATGCCGGTGGCACGGTGCAGATGGAGATGTTCGAGGGCTCCGGCCACGGACCGCTGTACGACGCCGCAGACCGCTGGTGCGAGGTGACCGGGGAGTTCCTCGCCCGTGCCGCCCGGTGATCGGCAACCTGCCCGAGTGCGCTCCGGTCACCGCCGTCGGGTGGGACGGCGCCCGGATCAGCGCCTGCGCCCATGGCGGCCACCTGCTGAGCTGGCAGCCCGCCGTCAGCGGTCAGGGCGTTGCTCCCGGCAGCGCGGGACCGGAGCTGCTCTGGCTCAGCCCGCTCGCCCGCTGCGGCCCCGGCGAGGCGATCCGGGGCGGCGTCCCGGTGATCTTCCCGCAGTTCGCCGCCCGGGGACCGTTGCCCAAGCACGGGCTGGCCCGCGACCGCGCATGGGTTCTGACCGCCGGCCAGGACGGCGACCTGCCGCGGGGGTCCGAAGCGTCTGAGCCGGCGGAAAGGACCGAAGGGCCGCCGGTGCGACCCACAGCGGTGCTCGAGGCCAGGCTGACCGACGACACGGCCACCCGCGCGATCTGGCCACACGCGTTCGAGCTCAGCCTGCGGATGACGGCGTCCGGCAGTCACCTCGCTCTGCGGCTGCAGGTCATGAACATCGGCCAGGAGGCATTCACCTTCACCGCCGCCCTGCACGCCTACCTGGCGGCCGACAGCGCGGCGGCCCTGCTCGGGCTGGAGGATGCCACCGCCGAGGACAACGCCGCGGGGTTGGCCGAGGTGACCCTGCCTGCGGACCCGCTGCCCGCCACCGCCGGGCGCGATCTGGCGGTGCGGAACCTGCCGGGTGAGGTGCACCTGGCCGGTGCCAGCGGGACAACCACCCTGCGGCGCAGCGGATTCGCCGATCTGGTGGTGTGGAACCCTGGCCCCGCGCACGGGCTCACCGACCTGCCTCCCGGCCCGGCCGGCTTCGTCTGCCTTGAGCCGGCGCAGCTCACCCCGGTCACCCTGGTTCCCACCCAGACCTGGACAGCGTCAGCGGCTTTCGTGCACCGCGCGCCGGGCGACCACGGCGAGGGGGGCCGGTGAGCGCCGGGGCCGGCCCCGAGATCGACCGCGCCGCCTGGTGGGGGGTGGTCTTCTTCGTCGGGATGGGCCTCGTGCTCCTGGTCCTCGGCTCCCCCGGGCTGGGCTGGGTGAGCATCGGGGTGGGGCTGGCGAGCCTGGCCGCGCTGCTCGCCGTCCGAGCCGGCTGGAGACCAGCGCGGCGTCCGGTGTCGCGCGAGAACGAGGGCGGCAGTGCTCGGCCGGAACCGCCGTTTCCCGAGCTGTCACCGCAGGGTGCGGCGGAGGTCGATCGCCTGGTCGCCGTCCTCAGCCGTGCCGGGATCCTGTCCCCGGACGCACCCGACCCCAGGTACCTGTACCCGGCGGTGGCTGATCTCGGCGAACCCGTCACGGTCCACGGGATCCTGCGCTCCCTGAACGAGGTCGGCTACTGGTATCCGGACGTGGATGCGGGCCGCTACCGCGGCCACCTGGCCCAGCACGAGAACCATGTCGAGCAGTGGGAGGACTATCTGACCGAGCAGGTGGCCGATCTCGCCGAACTGGCGGGCGGAGCCGTGCCGGTCGAGATCGACCGGATCCAGCAGGAGTTCGTCGATGACGGCACGAATGTCCTGCGGAATCGGCTGGAGCTCACCGTCGGCGGGCAGCCGCTGCACCTGGACTACCTCGGCGTCGCCAAGTACCTCAGCACGGTGCTTCACGTCCGGATCGCCCGCGCGCTGCTGGCGGCCGGCGCCCCGCTGCGGATCGCCTGGCTGGTCGAGGACGACATCCTGCTCTCGGGTCTGCCCGACCAGGACCTCGACCGGCTCAACGCCGACCTCGGGCTGTCTCCTGCCGATCCCCAGGGCTGGGGCGGCTGGACCTGGGTGGACGAGTGCGAGCCCGAGGCCCTGGGCGAGCAGCGTGATGCGGCGGACTGAGGATCCGGCACGACCCGATTCGACGCGACGACCCCTCGGCAGGAACGGAGTCTCCTCAGCGCTGACCGTACGACCGGGTGTCCTGGTCCGCCATCCACGGCCTGGACGGCCTGGCCGGATCGAACAGGCTTCCGGGCCTCTCCTCGACGCCGGAACCCTGGAGCTGCTCCTGCGTCGCCGACGAGAGTCGGCCCGACCAGATGACGCGCCCGACGAGCAGGCCGCACGCCGCGGACGTCAGGGCGACCGAGGCCAGGACGGCGAACACCGGCCAGGATAGATCCGGCATCAGTTGCCCTCCGTCACAACGATTTCCACCACTTGACTCCACTCATCCGACGTGACAGCAGCCACCGGCCGATCTCCCACCACCACGACGGTGAACATCGTCCGCGGCAGCCCCTTGCCGACCAGGTAGCCCATCGTTGCCTGTGATCGACGCAGTGCCAGGCCGTGGTCCTCCCCACCAGGATCCGTGTGCCCTTGCACCCGGACCCGGGCCGACGGCCGCGTCCTGAGGTCGCCGGCCAGGGCGTCCAACGCCGTCCGCGCGGTCGGGGTCAGGCCGACGCTGCCGTGCGCGAACAACACCGCCGGCGGGCCTTCGGGGGACCTTGAGGCGCTGGCGCCGGGCGCGCCGGAGGAAGCCTCAGAGGCTGCGCCACCGGAGGAGGCACCGGGCGCGCCCGAGGTTGCCATAGCGGCTGGACCCGTGCCGGGCGAGGCATCGGGCTCCGACTCGGCTGCGGCCAGGGGGGCGTTGACCAGACCCTGCTGTTCGGCCGCCGCCGAGTCGCCCGGGGCGAGACCGGACAGGGCCAGGGTGCCGAGCCAGGCGATACCGACCGGAACCACGATCAGGGCGGCATAGGCCCCGCGGCGCATCAGACGGCGGCGCGCGGAGTCCGCCGACGTCCGCACGGATGCTTCGTTCATAGGCGCAGGGTGTCATCGGCACCAGCGGCCCACTACGGCAATTCTCCCGAATCGTCCCCGCTCAGCCCAGAGCTGCGGCGAGGTCCTCGAGCAGATCCTCGACGTCCTCCAGCCCGATCGAGATCCGTACCACGCCATCCGTGATCCCGGCGTCCTGGCGGGCCTGGGCGCTGAGCCGGCGGTGCGTCGTCGTCGCAGGATGCGTCGCCAGGGACTTGGCATCGCCGAGGTTGTTCGACAGGTCGACCACGCGCAGCGCGTCCACGAAGCCGAACGCCCCGGCCTTGCCGCCGTCCACCTCAAAGGTGACCACGGTGCCGCCGGCGGTCATCTGCCGCTTCGCCAGGTCGTGCTGGGGGTGGGACTCCAGGAACGGGTAACGCACGCGGTTGACCCTCGGGTGCGCCTCCAGGAAACGAGCGATCCGTTCCGCCGCAACGCATTGCGCGTCGACCCGCAGGCGCATCGTCTCCAGGCCCTTGAGCAGCACCCAGGCGTTGAACGGACTCATCGACGGCCCGGTGTGCCGCATCAAGGTCTGCACCCCGCCGTCGATGTAGTCCTTCGGGCCGAGGATCGCCCCGCCGAGCACCCGGCCCTGGCCGTCGATGTGCTTGGTCGCCGAGTAGACGACGATGTCGGCGCCGAGCTCGAGCGGGCGCTGCAGGAGCGGGGTGGCGAACACGTTGTCCACCACCACCTTCGCCCCCGCGGCATGGGCCAGTTCGCAGACCGCGGCGATGTCGACCAGGTCCTGCATGGGGTTCGACGGCGACTCGAAGAACACCGCCTGGGCCGGGGTCGCCAGCGCCTGCTCCCACTGCGCCAGATCGTCGCCGTCGACGAAGTCGCACCTGATCCCCCACCGCGGCAGCAGCTCGTCGAGGATCACGAAGCAGGATCCGAACAGCGCCCGGGCGGCCACCACCCGGTCTCCCGCATTCAGGAAGGCCATCAGCGAGGTGAACACGGCCGACATGCCGGTGGCGGTGGCGAAGCAGGCCGGCGCGCCCTCGAGCAGGCGCAACCGCTCCTCGAACATCGAGACCGTCGGGTTGCCGTAGCGGGAGTACATGTAGTGATCGACCTCGCCGGCGAAGGCCGCCTCGGCCTGCGCCGCGTCGTCGTACACGTACCCCTGGGTCAGGAAGATCGCTTCGGAGGTCTCGGCGTGGTTCGACCGGTCCAGACCTCCGCGGACGGCGATCGTGTCCGGCCGCCAGCCCGCGGCGTCCGGCCGGCTCTCTCCCGTGGTCACGACTGGCGCCAGGGCAGCCCACGCGCCTTCCAGCCACCGACCCCGCGGTGCCCGGCGGCGTCCAACTGGCCCTCGAAGCCCTCGGAGATGTTGTAGGCGCGGGAGTACCCGGCGGCGGTGGCCGCACTGGCGGCGGCCACCGAGCGCACCCCGGAGCGGCACAGGAAGGCGACTGGGCGCTCGGGCGCGACCCCGGCCTCGGCCAGCTGGTCGATGAAGGCCTGGTTCAGCGCGCCGTCCGGGAAGCGCACCCACTCGACCCGCACGACCTCGCGCCCCAGCCCGGCCAGGTCCGGCAGCCCGACGTAGGCCCACTCCGCCGCCGTCCGCACGTCGACCAGCGCCGCACCCGGCTCGTCGGTCAGCAGTTGGTAGGTCTCGGTGGGGCTCAGGTCGCCTGCGTAGTTCATTCGGTTGCCTCCGCTGGGTCGGGGTACTCAAGGTGCATGCTCCCAGACCAGGCAGCCAACACGGTCCTCGGGGCCTTACCGTGGTCACAGTCGCCGAACCCCGGCCCGCCGCTTCGAGGAGCCTCCGCCATGACCGACACCCTGGATCGCGACCTGTCCGCCGCGCCGACGGCCTCCGCCGGCGTCGAGCAGCAGCGCCGCCTGGTCACCGCCATCCCCGGCCCGGCCTCGCAACGGATCCACGCGCGCAAGGTGGCTGCGGTGGCGGCCGGCGTGGGCACCATGCTGCCGATCTACATCGAGCGCGCCGGCGGCGGGATCCTGGTCGACGTCGACGGCAACCAACTGATCGACTTCGGCTCGGGCATCGCCGTCACCAACGTCGGCCACGCCGCCCCCGAGGTCGCCGCCGCGGTCGCCGCCCAGGCCGCCGAACTGACCCACACCTGTTTCATGGTCACGCCGTACGAGCAGTACGTGCAGGTCTGTGAGGCGCTGAACCGGCTCACCCCCGGCGATCACGACAAGCGCTCGGCGCTGTTCAGCTCCGGCGCCGAGGCGGTCGAGAACGCCGTCAAGATCGCCCGCCGGTTCACCGGGCGGGACGCAGTGGTCGTGTTCGACCACGCCTACCACGGCCGCACGAACCTGACGATGGCGATGACCGCCAAGAACATGCCCTACAAGGACGGCTTCGGCCCGTTCGCCTCCGAGGTCTACCGGGTGCCGATGTCCTACCCGTTCCGCGAGCCGGCCCCGATCAGCGGGGCGGACGCCGCCGCGCGGGCGATCTCGGCGATCGACAAGCAGGTGGGCGTGAACCGCACCGCCGCTGTCGTGATCGAGCCCATCCAGGGCGAGGGCGGCTTCGTGGTTCCGGCCGAGGGCTTCCTGCCCACGATGGCGGCCTGGTGCAAGGAGAACGGCGTGCTGTTCATCGCCGACGAGGTGCAGACCGGCTTCGCCCGCACCGGCGCGGTGTTCGCCTGCGAGCACGAGGGGATCGTGCCCGACCTGATCACCACCGCCAAGGGCATCGCCGGCGGCCTGCCGCTGGCCGCGGTGACCGGGCGGGCCGACATCATGGACGCCGTGCACGGCGGTGGCCTGGGCGGCACCTACGGCGGCAACCCGGTGGCCTGCGCCGCTGCGTTGGCCTCGATCCAGATCATGGAGACCCAGGACCTGCCCGCGGCGGCCCGGAGGATCGAGGCCACCATGCTGCCCCGGCTGCGGGCGCTGGCCGAGGCGCACCCGAGCATCGGAGACGTGCGCGGCCGCGGCGCCATGCTGGCGATCGAGATCGTGCGGCCCGGCACCATCGAGCCGGACGCCGCCGAGGCCGCGCGGATCAGCTCAGCCTGCCACCAGGCGGGTCTGGTCACGCTGACCTGCGGCACCTACGGCAATGTGCTGCGCTTCCTGCCCACCCTGGTGATGGCCGACCACCTGCTCGCCGAGGGCCTCGACATCCTCGCTGACGCCCTCGCCGCCGGCTGACCCACGGTGATCATGCAATCCGGGTACGTCGCGGCGTACCCGGATTGCATGATCACGGAGGTGTAGCCGCGGTTAGAGGCCGGAGTCGGCGGTGCGGACGAGGATGCGGCCGCACTCCTCGCAGCGGATCACGGCGTCCTCGGCGGCGGTGCGCAGGGTGCCCAGGTCGGTGTTGTTGATCTCCAGCCGACAGCCCTCGCAGCGGCGCTGGTGCAGCCGGGCCGCGCCGACGCCACCGCTGCTCTCCCGGATCCGCTCGTACAGGGCGAGCAACGCCGCGGGAACGCCGCCGGCGGCGTTCGCGCGCTCACGGCGTTCGCTCTCGGCCTCGGCGGCCAGCGCGGCCAGCGCGGCATCGCGGCGCGCCGTGATCTCGGCCGTCTCGGCGTCGATCTGTTCACCCTCGGCGCGGACGCGGTCGAGTTCGGCCTGGGCCGTCTCCATCCGCTCCATCACCTCGAGCTGCTCGTCCTCGAGCACTGACTGCCGCTGGGCCAGCGAGGCCACCTCGTGCTGCAGCGCCTGCAGATCCTTGGCACTTCCCTGACCGGAGTCGAGCCGTGCCTGGTCGCGGGCAGCCCGCTGGCGCACCAGGTCGACGTCCGCCTCGGCCTTGGTCAGTTCGCGCGCTAGGTCGGCCACCACGGTGCGCGCGCCCACCAGTTGGTCGGCGTTGCGCCGGGCCTTCTCCGCACAGGCGGCCAGTTCCGCGTGCTCGGGCAGCGTGCGCTCGCGATGAGCGATCTGCGCCAGGCGGGTGTCGTGCCCCTGGACGTCGAGCAGCCGCCACTGGTCCTGTACCGCTGCCGTCACCACGGGGTCACCCTAGCCCCGGCCGGACTCCGTGCACACGCCCAGCGCCCACTCAGCGGACGACGCCACCCGGGCTGGGTACCCGGAACGTCCATGGGTCGGTGCTCCGGGCCGAGACGTGCACCTCGATCGGGGTCCCGGCCGCCTCCAGGTGGCCTTCCAGCCGGTTGGCCACCCCGGCCAGCCAGGGCCACTCGCTCGACCAGTGCGCGACGTCCACCAGGAACGGCGGGTTCTCCCCGACATCCTCGCGGGCCTCACTCGTCGGGTGGTGACGCAGGTCTGCAGTGACGTAGGCGTCCACCCCGGCGGCGCGCGCGGCGCCGAGCAGCGAGTCGCCGGCGCCTCCGCAGACGGCCACCCGTTCGATCAACGCGGTCGGCTCACCGGCGACCCGCACACCCTGAGCGGTCGCCGGCAGCGCCTCGGCCACCAGGAGCGTGAACTCCCGCAAGGTGGTCGGCGCCGCCAGGCGGCCGACCCGACCGATGCCCCGGGTGCCCGACCACGAGGCCAGTTCGTAGAGGTCGAAGGCGACCTGCTCATACGGGTGGGTCTGCTGCAGCGCGGCGATCACCGCGCGGCGGGCGGCCCGGGGCAGCACCATTTCGACTCGCTGCTCGGCGACGTCCTCACGCCGTCCGGGATGGCCGATGGCCGGACGGCGCCCCATGCCAGGCACGAACGTGCCGGTGCCCGCCGAGACGAAGGCGCAGCGGGCGTAGTCGCCGATGTCGCCGGCTCCGGCCTTGGCCATGGCATCGACCACCTGGTCGACGTGCTCCTCGGGAACGAAGGTGACCACCTTGTCGATCGGGTCCGGCGCATCGGCCGAGAGTGGGCGCAGGTCGCGCAGCCCCAGCACCCGGGCGAGCGCGTCGGAGACACCGGGGGCAGCGGCGTCGGCGTTGGTGTGCGCGGTGTAGAGCGCGCAGTCCGAACGGACCAGCCGGTGCACGAGGCGCCCCTTGGCGGTGGTCGCGGCCACGCTGTGCACGGGACGGAGCAGCAACGGATGATGCGTGATCACGAGGTCCGCGTGCCAGTCCAGCGCCTCGTCCACGACCGAGGCGACCGGATCGACCGCGAGGAGCACCCGGCGCACCGGGGCCTGCGGATCACCACAGACCAGTCCCACCCGGTCCCAGTCGCGGGCCCAGGAGGGGTCGTAGAGGCGCTCGAGGACGGCGATGACCTCGGCGAGGACTGGGGGGCGGGATTCGGTCACGGAACGCACATTAGTGCTCACTGGCCCCCCCGACGGTCATTTGCTCAACCCAAAGCGATCGCACGACTACTTTGTGCAACTTCATGGATCGACTAGTGACCGAGGGTAGCTGACTTGACACAGATCATCCGAACCGCCGAGGCTCCGCCTCCCCCATCCGTGGTACGTCGAGCACCTCGTCCCGCGCCCCCAGGCCTGCTCACCGACCGCCGCCACACCACCGCCGACGCCAAGGGCAGCCGGAATCGCCTGGCGGGAACTCGACCGCGAGCAGCGCGGCGGCAAGCACCGGCGGACATTCGCTGGTGGGCCCGGCCGGACTCGAACCGACGACACCCGCGGTGTAAGCGCGGCGCTCTACCAGCTGAGCTACAGGCCCCGACTGCAGGAGACCATCCTCGCCCCTCCAGGGTTGCGATCGCCTCCTGATGTGCACCGATCCGACGTGGCCTCGTCGGGGCCGTTCACGAGGCCCCGGCGCGGCACACCCGCCCGGTCGATCACGAACGTACCCCGACGGCAGCCCGATCCGGACCGCCGCTGGTCAGCGCCTCCCGCTGCGCGGGGTGGCCAGTCTGGTCCCAGTCCAATCCGGCCCGGCGCTGATCGTGCTCGTGGCGTGCAGGCCGGCAGTCGGTGCCGCCTCCTCGATCTCGGACGGCTCGACATGGCTCTCGCGCCCGGACTTGGGCGTCAGCAACCAGATCACCCCGCCGTCGACCAAGTTGGGCAGGCTGTCGACCAGCGCATCCACCAGGTCGCCGTCACCGTCACGCCACCAGTAGATGGCCGCATCGAACACCTCCTGGGCGTCCTCGTCGGCCAGTTCATTGCCGGTGAGATCCTCGATTGCTGTTCGGAGCTCATGGTCGACGTCCTCGTCGTAGCCGAACTCCTGAACGACCTGGCCAGGTTTGAAACCCAGCCGGCCGGCCATCGACTGGTCCGCCGCGGACTCCGCGGTCGCGCCCACTCCCTTGCCTCCTTGATGTCGCGTGGCAGACTCGACGCCTGCCGCATATGCGCATTGCTGCGCTCCGCGAGGCTAGTGCACTGCACTCCAGGGTCCGTGCGCAACCGATCGCCGCGGTGAGTCGTCAGCGATCGCCACTGCAAACCTTCTCAGCGGACACGCAGGCAACGTGCACCCCGGCGGCGTTGCCGCCAGGATGGGCACAGCCGCAAACCGTCGCTCCACCACCCGTCCACCCGCCGACGAAAGGACGCCGACGTGCCGCACAAGCAGGGCCCGATCCTCAACGGACTGCCCAGCCATCTGCCGGACATCGACCCCGAGGAGACCGGCGAGTGGCTGGCCTCGCTCGACTCCGCGGTCGACGACCGCGGCCGCGAACGCGCCCGATACCTGATGCTGGCCCTGCTGCAGCACGCGCGGGAGCGCGGCGTGGGCGTGCCGAGCCTCTCCCAGACCGACTACATCAACACGATCCCGCCCGAGCGTGAGCCGTGGTTCCCCGGCGACGAGGATGCCGAGCGCGCCTACCGTCGGTGGATCCGCTGGAACGCCGCAGTGATGGTGCACCGGGCCCAGCGCCCGGGGATCGGCGTCGGCGGGCACATCTCCACCTACGCCTCCTCGGCCACCCTGTACGAGGTCGGCTTCAACCACTTCTTCCGGGGAAAGGACCACCCCGGCGGCGGTGACCAGGTCTTCATCCAGGGACACGCCTCCCCGGGCGTGTACGCCCGTGCCTTCCTCGAGGGGCGGCTGAGCGCCGATCAGCTCGACGGGTTCCGCCAGGAGCACTCCCACGCCAGCGGCGGCCTGCCCTCCTACCCGCACCCACGGCTGGCCCCGGGCTTCTGGGAGTTCCCGACCGTGTCGATGGGCCTGGGCCCGATCAACGCGATCTACCAGGCGCAGTTCAACAAGTACCTGCACGGCCGGGGCATCAAGGACACCTCGCAGCAGCGGGTCTGGGCCTTCCTGGGCGACGGCGAGATGGACGAGCCCGAGAGCCGGGGCGCCCTACAGCTGGCCGCCTACGAGGAGCTCGACAATCTGACCTTCGTGGTCAACTGCAACCTGCAGCGCCTGGACGGCCCGGTGCGGGGCAACGGCAAGATCATCCAGGAGCTCGAGGCGTTCTTCCGCGGGGCCGGCTGGAACGTGATCAAGGTGATCTGGGGCCGGGAGTGGGACCCGCTGCTGGCCGCTGACCGGGACCAGGCGCTGGTCAACGTGATGAACCGCACACGCGACGGCGACTACCAGACCTTCCGGGCCGAGGACGGCGCCTACATCCGGGAGAACTTCTTCGGCCGCGACCCGCGCACCCGCAAGCTGGTCGAGAAGATGACCGACGACGAGATCTGGGGCCTACGCCGCGGCGGGCACGACTACCGCAAGGTGTATGCGGCCTACAACGGCGCCACCGAGCACACCGGTCAGCCGACGGTGATCCTGGCCAAGACGGTCAAGGGCTGGGCCTTGGGGCCGAGCTTCGCCGGCCGGAACGCGACCCACCAGATGAAGAAGTTCACCCTGGCCGATCTGACCATGCTGCGTGACCGGCTGCGGATCCCGATCAGCGACGAGCAGTTGCAGGCCGACCCCTACCTGCCGCCGTACTACAACCCGGGTGAGGGCGACGAGGTGATCCGGCACCTGCGCGACGTCCGGCGCCGGCTCGGTGGCCCGCTGCCCGAGCGGCGGTCGACGGCTCCGGCCCTGAAACTGCCCGAGGACAGCGCCTACGAGGTGGTCCGCAGAGGGTCGGGCAAGCAGGCCGTCGCGACCACCATGGCGTTCGTCCGGTTGCTGCGGGATCTGATGCGGGACAAGGAGTTCGGCGCCCGGGTGGTGCCGATCATCCCGGATGAGGCGCGCACGTTCGGAATGGACTCGTTCTTCCCGACCGTGAAGATCTACAACCCGCACGGGCAGCAGTACACCTCGGTGGACCGTGAGCTGATGCTCGCCTACAAGGAGGCGACCTCGGGCCAGATCCTGCACCTGGGGATCAACGAGGCCGGCTCCGCGGCGGCGTTCACCGCGGCAGGCTCCTCGTACGCCACGCACGGCGAGCCCATGGTGCCGATCTACATCTTCTACTCGATGTTCGGCTTCCAGCGCACCGGGGACGCCCTGTGGGCGGCCGCCGACCAGATGACCCGAGGCTTCGTGATCGGGGCCACCGCCGGGCGGACGACGCTCACCGGGGAGGGCCTGCAGCACGCCGACGGGCACTCGCCCCTGCTCGCCGCGACCAACCCGGCCGCGGTGATCTACGACCCGGCCTACGGCTTCGAGGTCGGCCACATCGTGCGCGACGGCCTCCGCAGGATGTACGGCGAATCGCCGGAGAACATCTTCTACTACATGACCGTCTACAACGAGCCCTACCCGCAGCCCGCAGAGCCGGAGGGGCTGGACGTCGAGGGGCTGCTGCGCGGGATCTACCTGCTCGCCCCGGCCGCCGAGCCCGAGGGCCGGCCACGGGTCCAGTTGCTCGCCTCAGGGGTGGCCGTCCCGTGGGCGCTCGAGGCTCAGCAGTTGCTCGCCCACGACTGGGGGGTGGCGGCCGACGTGTGGAGCGTCACCAGTTGGGCCGAGCTGCGGCGTGACGGCCTGCGCTGCGACGAGCAGGCCTTCCTGCACCCCGAGACCGAGGCTCCCGTCCCGTTCGTCACCCGGGCCCTGGCCGGAGCCCCGGGCCCGGTGGTCGCCGTCACCGACTACATGCGGCAGGTGCCCGACCAGATCCAGCAGTGGGTACCTCAGGAGTTCGTCTCCCTCGGCACCGACGGATTCGGGTTCTCCGACACCCGGGCCGCAGCTCGGCGCTTCTTCACCGTGGACGGACCCTCGATCGTCGCGCGCGCACTCGGTCAGCTCGCCCACCGCGGTGAGGTGGCCGCGAGCGCACCCGCCGAGGCGATCGAACGCTACCGACTGCTCGACGTGTCAGCCGGCACCACGGGCACCACCGGAGGCGATGCCTGACCTTCAGGAGGGCCGGCGCGCCTCGCGCAGCTCGCGCAGGTCGATCAACGGCATTCCACCGGCCGGGGTCCGTGGAGGCAGCGCTGCCTCCGCGGCCTCGATCAGGGGGCTGAGCTCGTCGCGGATCGCCTCGGCCTGACCCGTGTCCGGATGAGTGAGCAGGGCGGTCAGGTGTCGGCGGGCGTCGCCGATCCGGCCTGCCTCGATCGAGGCCTCGACCAGGTGGCGACCCACCGAGAGAGCGTGCTCACGCGGGCGCCAGTGCCCCACGCCGAGGTTCACCGCGTCTCCGGGCATCCGCTCGTCACGCAGCATGCCGAGCGCCGTGGCCAGCCCCAACCCGTCCGGGTCTCGATCAGCCGCCGTGCCGAGGCGGCGCAGCGCCGCCTCCCGGTCGTCGTGCAGCGACAGTCGGCCCAGCTCCACCAACGGGTACCAGGCCCTGGGCGAGTGGGCGAGCTCCTCGGCGAGGGACCAGACGGCGTCGTCCGCCTCGCGCTGCGGATCGCCCTCGGTGTCCTCCGTCTGCCGCTCGGCCGCGCGCTGACGCACGATCGTGGCCAGACGGTGGAACGCGGCGACGTCGTTCGGGTCCTCCCGCAGGGTGGCCCACAGGGCCGCCTCGTCGGCGTCGTCGGCCGCCGAGACCAGCGACGCGGCGGACGGCGCCCGCCGGCCGGGTGTGCCGGCCTCCGGCTGCTCCTCGGGTTCCGGGTGCGCCGGCGGGCGCGATTCCCCCGCCAGCCGCTTGCGCACTCTGTCTACAACGCCCATAACGCCCCAATCACCCCAGGTGCTTCACCCGACACTAACCCGCTCCACCGACAACCGGCGAGCGGCGAACGGTCCGAATGGGCCGTTGGTGACATGCACAACGTCCATTGGATGAACAGTGACCCGCAGATACTTGCGCGAGTGGAGAGGGACACGGTGGGGTGTGCACATGGCACACGACAAGGCGAAGCGCGCGGCGGCCGAGCCCCCCACCGAACCGGCCCCGACGGAGACCGTGGAGGAGGAGAAGGTCAAGACCAAGCCGTCCCGCCTCTCCCGCGAGAAGTACGAGGCCGAGCTGCTGCGCCTGCAGGGCGAGCTGGTCCACGTGCAGGAGTGGGTCAAGGCCACCAAGCAGCGCGTCGTGGTGGTCTTCGAGGGCCGCGACGCCGCCGGCAAGGGCAGCACGATCAAGCGGGTGACCGAGTTCCTCAACCCCCGCGTCGCCCGGATCGTCGCCCTGCCGATGCCCACCGAGCGGCAGAAGTCACAGTGGTACTTCCAGAAGTACATCGAGCACCTGCCGGCCGCCGGCGAGATCGTGCTGTTCGACCGCTCCTGGTACAACCGGTCCGGCGTCGAGCGCGTGATGGGCTTCTGCACCCCGGACGAGTACCGCCGCTTCCTTCACCAGTGCCCCACCTTCGAGCGGATGCTCGTCGAGGACGGCTTCCTGCTGCGCAAGTACTGGTTCTCGGTCAGCGACGAGGAGCAGGAGCGCCGCTTCCAGTCCCGGGTCCAGGACCCGTTGCGGCGCTGGAAGTTCTCCCCCAACGACCTGCTCACCCGTGACCGCTGGGTCGACTTCTCCCGGGCCAAGGACGAGATGTTCGTGCACACCGACATCCCCGAGGCGCCCTGGTACGTGATCGAGGCCGACATCAAGCGGCACGCACGGCTGAACATGATCGCCCATCTGCTGTCGACGCTGCCCTACGAGCACGTGCAGGCCCCGGCCTTCTCGCTGCCCCCGCGCCCCCCGGCGCAGGACTACGAGCGCCCGCCGCGTGATCTCTTCCACCAGGTGCCCGATCACGCCGGGGCGTTGCTGGAGCAGGCCTTCGAGAAGTCCCAGAAGAAGGCTCGCCACTGAGCGATCGCCCCGCGGGAGCCCGCGGCGACCGGGCCGGCGACCCGACCCTGCAACGCCTGGAGCGCGGTATCGGCGCGCTCGCCACGGCCGCGGTGCAGCGGATGGAGCAGCGCCTCGACTGGTACCGCGCGCTCAGCCCTCAGGACCGGTCCTGGGTCGGCCTCATCGCCCAGGCCGGGATCGCCGCGTTCGTCAGCTGGTACCGGCGGCCGAGCGATCCGGTGCAGCTCACGGCCGACGTGTTCGGCGCGGCGCCGCGTGAGCTCACCCGGTCGATCTCCCTGCAGCAGACGCTCGATCTGCTGCGCACCGTGGTCGACGTGGTCGAGGAACGGGCCAGCCTGCACGCCGCGCCCGGCGCCCAGCAGGCGGTCCGCGAGTCCGTGCTGCGCTTCTCCCGGGAGGTCGCCTTCGCCGCGGCACACATCTACGCCCGGGCCGCGGAGGAACGCGGCGCCTGGGACGCCCGGCTCGAGGCCCTGGTGGTCGATGCCCTGGTGCGCGCCGAGCCGGACGACGCGCTGCACTCACGCGCTGCCGCGCTGGGCTGGGCCGAGGCGGATCGGGTGGCGGTGATGGTCGGGCACGCCCCTGACGGCTCGGTGGACGACGTCGTGGCCGATGTGCGCCGTCAGGCCCAGCGGCTCGGCGCCGACGCGCTCGTGGGCGTGCAGGGTGAGCGGATCATCGTCGTCCTGGGCCGCTCGGAGGACCCCCTGGTGGTGGCGCCCGACGTCGCCGCCCACCTGGGCCCGGGCCCGGTGGTGACCGGTCCGGTGGTGCCCACCCTCGGCGACGCAGCCCGGTCGGCCCGAGCCGCGATCGCCGGACTGGTGGCCGCGCGGGCCCGGCCGGACGCCCCGCGGCCGGTGGCCGCGGACGACCTGCTGCCGGAGCGGCTGCTGGCCGGTGACGACTCTGCCCGGGCCGATCTGATCGAGCGCGGCTTCCGCCCACTGGCGGGGGCCTCGTCGTCCGCCCTGCTGGAGACCACCCAGACCTACCTGACCCTGGGCTCATCCATCGAGGCGACCGCGCGGCGTCTGTTCGTGCACGCCAACACGGTGCGCTACCGGTTGCGCCGGGTCGGCGAGGTGACCGGATGGGACCCCACCGATCCCCGGGACGCCTTCGTCCTGCGGACCGCCATCGCGGCAGGACTGCTCGCGGACGACGTTTTGTAGGAAACCTCTAAGTCTTAGGTCCTAGGTTCGTCGACGAAAGCGTCTCCATCCCCGGGCCGGACGAGGCAGTCTTGTCCTCGTGCTCGCCATCACCTGCCCCGGTCAGGGTGCTCAGTCCCCGGGATTCCTGCAGTCCTGGCTCGACGTTCCGGGCGTAGCGGACCGACTCAGCTGGCTCTCCGCGGTCTCCGGGGTCGACCTGCTGACCCACGGCACCACCTCCGACGCCGACACCATCCGCGACACCGCGATCGCCCAGCCGCTGATCGTGGCCGCCGCGCTGGCGATCGCTCCGGCGATCATGGACCGCACGCCGTCCCAGGCCGTCGTGGCGGGTCACTCGGTCGGGGAGTTCGCCGCGGCGGCACTGGCCGGGGTGCTCAGCCCCGAGCAGGCGATCGTGCTGGTCCGCGAGCGCGGACGGGCGATGGCCGCCGCGAGTGCGGTGACCCCGACCGGCATGAGTGCCGTGGTCGGCGGTGTGCCCGAGGAGGTCATCGACGCGTTGGGGCGGCACGGGTTGACTCCGGCCAATGTGAACAGCTCGCGGCCAGGTCGTGGCTGCCGGCACTCTGGAGCAGCTCGCCGCCCTCGCCGCCGATCCGCCCGCCCGGGCCCGGGTGATCCCGCTCCAGGTCGCCGGCGCCTTCCACACCCACCACATGGCGCCGGCGGTCGACGTGCTCGCCGACCTGGCTGCCGCCGTCACCCCCGGGACGCCGTCGGCCGTCGTGCTGTCCAACGCGGACGGCGCCTCGGTCACCTCCGGCGCCCAGGTGCTCGCCCGGCTGGTCAGCCAGATCAGCCATCCCGTGCGCTGGGACCTGTGCACCGCCACCATGACTGAGCTCGGGGTGACCGCGATGATCGAGCTCCCCCCGGCAGGCACCCTGACCGGGTTGGCCAAACGGGCCATGCCGGGGGTGGAGCTGCTCGCGCTGCGCTCCCCCGACGACCTCGACGCCGCCCGCGACCTGGTCGCCCGGCACGCCGGCCACTCGGCCACCGCCGGAGCCGGCGCATGACCCCCCAGCTGAATGTGAGCACGGGGTCCCCGCACGCCCGGCTGATGTCGGTCGGCGCCTACCGCCCCGAGCGCGTCGTCACGAACGACGAGATCGCGGCCCGATCGACTCCTCCGACGAGTGGATCCGGCAGCGCACCGGGATCATCTCGCGGCGCGTCGCCGCCCCCGGCGAGACGGTGATCGACCTCGCCGAGCAGGCCGCCCGGATCGCCATCGAGCGGGCAGGGCTGTCCAGCAGCGACATCGACACCGTCATCGTCGCCACCGTCACCTACCCCTACCAGACGCCCGTCGCCTCGGCGACTCGCTCGCCGACCGGATCGGCGCCGCACCGGCCGCCGCGCTCGACATCTCGGCCGCCTGCGCCGGGTTACTGCTACGGCATCGACCCAGGCCGACGCCCTGGTGCGCGTCGGGCTCGGCCCGCTACGTGCTGGTGGTCGGCGTGGAGAAGCTGTCCGACTTCACCGACCCGGACGGACCGCGCGATCTCGTTCCTCCTCGGCGACGGTGCCGGCGCCGTCGTGGTCGGCCCGAGCCGGACTCCCGGGCATCGGCCCGACCGTGTGGGGCTCGGACGGCGCGCCAGTGGGACGCCATCGTGAACAAGTCCTCCTGGCTCGACCTACGCGACGCGCGACCACGAGGCCCGACCCTGCGGACCAGGACGGGCAGACGGTGTTCAAGTGGGCGGTGTGGCAGATGTCGCCGGTGGCCGCAGAAGGCGCTCGACGCGGCGGGCGTCGAGCCGCGGCCGACCTCGACGTCGTTCATCCCGCACCAGGCGAACATGCGGATCATCGACGCAGATGGTCAAGCAGCTGCAGCTGCCCGACTCACGTGGTCGTCGCCCGCGACATCGCGGACACCGGCAACACCTCGGCCGCCTCGATCCCGCTCGCGACGGAGCGCATGCTCACGCGAGGGCCAGGCCCACTCCGGCGACCTCGCCCTGCAGATCGGTTTCGGCGCCGGGCTGGTCTACGCCAGCCCAGGTCGTCGTCCTGCCCTGACGCCAACCCGACCCAGGACCGAGCACGACCCCGAAGGAGCAACCCCGAATGAGGAACACGATGGCCTGCAGCGAGCGAGATCCTCGCCGGCCTTGCCGAGATCGTCAGCGAGGAGATGGAGATCCCCGCCGACACCGTCACGCCGGCGCAGAGTCCTTCACGCGACGACCTGACATCGACTCCCTGTCGATGATGACGATCGTCACGCTCGCCGAGGAGAAGTTCGGCGTCGCGATCCCGGACGACGAGGCGAACAAGCCTCGTCACCGTCCAGGACGCCGTCGCCTACATCACCTCGCACCAGTCCTGACCCGCGGCCGGGGTCCGGCGCTCGTCCGGACCCCGGCACCGTCAGTCACGTGCGAGATGTCCGATGCACCGAGAACCGAGGAGCACCCGCAATGACCACCGGCACACCGCGACGGGTCGTCGTCACCGGCCTGGGCGCCACCACCCCCCTGGGCGGCGACGTCGCCAGCACCTGGAGCGCGCCCTCGCCGGGCACTCCGGTGCCCGCACGCTGGAGAACGAGCTGGGTGGCCGAGTACGACCTGCCCGGTCACGTTCGCCGGCCACGCTCGCGGTCCCGACCGGAGGACGTGCTCGACCCGTCCACGAGACCCAGCGCATCGACCCCTCGGCGCCAGTGGCGATCGTCGCCTCGCGCGAGGCGTGGGCCGACGCCGGCATCGCCCGAGGTGGACGGCGAGCGTCTCGGCGTCGTGGTCTCCTCCGGCATCGGCGGCGTGTGGACCCTGCTCAGACGCCTGGGACACCCTGCGCGAGAAGGGCGCCGCGTCGCGTCTTCCCGCTGACCGTGCCGATGCTCATGCCGAACGCCCCCGCGGCGTACGTCTCGCTCGAGCTCGGCGCGCGGGCCGGTGCGCACGCCCCGGTCTCCGCCTGCGCCTCCGGCGCCGAGGCGATCGGCCTACGCGCGTCGACATGATCCGCAACGGCCGCGCCGACGTCGTCGTCGCCGGCGGGACCGAGGCCGCGATCCACCCCTGCCGATCGCGGCGTTCGCCGCGATGCAGGCGCTCTCCACCCGCAACGACGACCCGGCGGGCGCCTCGCGTCCCTACGACGTCGCCCGCGACGGCTTCGTCATGGGCGAGGGCGCCGGCAGTGGTGGTGCTCGAGTCCGAGGAGCACGCCGAGGCCCGCGGCGCACGGATCTACGCCGAGGGGTCTCCGGCGGGCCTGACGCGCCGACGCGCTACCACATCGCCGCCCCGGACCCGGACGGAGCGGGGCAGCACGGGCCATGCGCGCCGCGCTCGAGGACGTCGGACGTCGCGCCCAGCGACGTCGTCCACGTCAACGCCCACGCCACGTCGACCCCGGTCGGCGACGTCATCGAGGCGAACGCCATCCGCGCCGTGCTCGGCGGCGACGCGATCGACGTCGTCGCGGTCTCGGCGACCAAGTCGATGACCGGGCACCTGCTCGGCGGCGCCGGCGCGCTGGAGAGCGTGTTCACGATCCTCGCCCTGCACGACCGTCAGGCGCCGCCGACGATCAACGTCGACCGACCTCGACCCGCAGCGTGCGGCTCGACGTCGTCCGCGACGAGCCCCGCGCCGCTCGGCTGACGGGCAGCTCGTCGGCGGTGAACAACTCCTTCGGCTTCGGCGGCCACAACGTGGCGCTGGTCGTCCGCACGGTCTGACCCTGCGCGCCGGGCACTCGGCAGACGTCGAGCGGCTCCCGGCCACCCGCGCCGGGAGCGCGCTGGTCGATCTCGGGCCGACCGTTGCGGTTCAGCCGACCCGGTGCAGCCAGCGGACCGGGGCGCCGTCGCCGGCGTACCGGAACGGCTCGAGCTCGTCGTCCCAGGCCTGGCCGAGGGCCAGGTCCAGCTCGGCCAGCTGGACGCGGCTCGTCGGCATGCTCCATGGCGCGCGCGGATGCGGTCCTCGGGCACCACGACGTTGCCGTGGGCGTCGGTGACGGCGTGGAAGATGCCCAGCTCCGGGGTGTGGCTCCAGCGGCCGCCGTCGACGCCGGGGCTCGGCTCCTCGGTCACCTCGTAGCGCAGGTGGGCCCACCCGCGCAGCGCGGACGCGAGGCGCGCGCCGGTACCCGGGGCGCCCTGCCACGAGAGCTCGGCGCGCAGAAGCCCGGGCGCGGCCGGCTGCGGCGTCCAGTCCAGGGTGACGCGCGAACGCCGAGCACGTTACCCGCCGCCCACTCGACGTGCGGGCACAACGCGCGGGGCGCAGAGTGCACGAAAAGACACCGCGCGTGATCGCACCTGCCATGTCGTCCTCCTGCCGGCTCGAGGTTCGTCTTCCCCAACGACCTCGACGGGCGTGTGACAGGCCCGGATACTCCGGTGTTCATCGTGCTGTGCCAGCGGTGCGGCGGCTTGCCGTGGCCCATTGTGCACCACCGATCACGTGGGCACCACATCCTCACTCCGACGGTGGACAGCACAGGCACCATCATCACCCGCCCGGGGGGTACGGAGGGGGGTACGGCACGCCGATGAATCACCAGGAGTTTCTGCGCCCGCCGCCGTCGCCGGCCGGGCCTGGGGTCAGAAAGGGGCAGCTTCGTGCAGAACACCGACTCCACGGAATCCGTGGATGCCGCCTACGACAATGAAGTCGTCTCGCAGGTGATCCGCCCCGCCGCCATCGTGCCCGAGGAGGCGGCCAGCGCGATCCTGGTCGAGCTGTCCCTGAACAGCGTGACCTCCGGCGGGTTGTGGTTGGGCGAGCCGAGCCGGTGGAAGCGGTATGACAGCCCCTGGCGCAGCGCCGCCGACGCCGGCCACTCGGAGCTGATCGGCAGCATCCAGGTGGCGTACGGGACCCCGACCAAGTACGAGATCACCATCTACCGGGTGACGATCACCCGCCGTGGCCAGGAACTCGGCTGGACGGTGGAGTCGCTGTCCAACGAGGCCCTCGGCTTCGGCGACCTGACCCTCGAGCAGTGCCCCAAGGCCTCCCTCGCCCCACCTCCACGGCCGTTCCGCTTCTGACCCCGCGCGCCGAGCCGTAAGGTCTGCGCAGAGCGTCGTCGACGACGGCGTCCGGCGATCAGATGCGTCTCGGGAGGTTGGGTCATGGCCAGCAGGGTTCAGGGTGTGGTGGCACGCGCCAAGGGTGCACCGGTGACCGTGGAGACGGTGATCGTGCCCGACCCGGGTCCGGGCGAGGTCGCCGTGACCGTGCAGGCCTGCGGCGTCTGCCACACCGACCTGCACTACCGCGAGGGCGGCATCAACGACGACTTCCCGTTCCTGCTCGGCCACGAGGCCGCCGGCGCTCGTCGAGGCCGTCGGCCCGGGCGTCACCGACGTCGCGGCCGGCGACTTCGTGATCCTGAACTGGCGCGCGGTCTGCGGTCAGTGCCGGGCCTGCATGCGCGGCCGCCCCTGGTACTGCTTCGACACCCACAACGCCACCCAGAAGATGACCCTGGCCGACGGCACCGAACTGTCCCCCGCCCTGGGCATCGGCGCGTTCGCCGAGAAGACCCTGGTCGCCGCCGGCCAGTGCACCAAGGTCGACCCCGGCGCGCCGGCCCGCGGTGGCCGGCCTGCTCGGCTGCGGCGTGATGGCCGGCCTCGGCGCCGCCATCAACACCGGCAACGTCGGCCGCGACGACACCGTGGCCGTGATCGGCTGCGGCGGCGTCGGTGACGCCGCGATCGCCGGCGCCCGCGCTGGTCGGCGCGCGCACGATCATCGCCGTCGACATCGACGACCGGAAGCTGGAGTGGGCCCGCGAGTTCGGCGCCACCCACACCGTCAACTCCGCGGACACCGACGCCGGTCGAGGCGATCCAGGAGCTCACCGGCGGCTTCGGCGCCGACGTCGTGATCGACGCCGTCGGCCGCCCGGAGACCTAGAAGCAGGCCTTCTACGCCCGCGACCTGGCCGGCACCGTGGTGCTGGTCGGCGTGCCGACCCCGGACATGAGGCTGGAGATGCCGCTGCTGGACTTCTTCGGCCGCGGCGGCTCGCTGAAGTCGTCCTGGTACGGCGACTGCCTGCCCGAGCGCGACTTCCCGACGCTGATCGACCTGTACCTGCAGGGCCGGCTGCCGCTGGAGAAGTTCGTCTCCGAGACGATCGGGCTGGACGACGTCGAGGACGCCTTCCACAAGATGCACCACGGCGAGGTGCTGCGCTCGGTGGTGGTGCTGTGAGCCCGTCCACGGCCCGGCATCGAACAGCGTGGTCACCTCCGGGATCTTCACCCTCGACGGCAGGACTTGGACGTCGACAACAACATCTGGCTGGTCGGCGACGACTACGAGGTGGTCGTCGTCGACGCCGCCCACGACGCCGCCGGCCATCGTGGCCGCGGTCGGCGGGCGCCACGTGGTCGCCGTGGTCTGCACCCACGGCCACAACGACCACATCAACGCTGCAGCCGCAGTGGCCGACGCGACAGGACGCGCCGATCCTGCTGCACCCGGCCGACCAGATGCTGTGGCGAGTGATCCATCCCGGGCGCACACCGCAGCCGCTGGTCGACGACGGCCAGGTGATCAGCGTCGCCGGGCTGGAACTGCACGTCCTGCACACCCCGGGCCACTCCCCCGGGTCGGTCTGCCTGTACGCCCCCGCCGTCGGGCGTGCTGTTCTCCGGGGACACCCTGTTCCAGGGCGGTCCCGGCGCCACGGGCGGTCGTTCTCCGACTTCCCGACCATCCTGGACTCGATCCGGGACCGGCTGCTCGCCCTGGCCGGCGAGACCCGTGGTCTACACCGGGCACGGCGACAAGACCACGATCGGCGCCGAGGTCGTCGACTACGACGACTGGGTGGCCCGCGGCCACTGACCCCCGGGTCAGTCCAGCCGCTGCTGGTAGATCACCACGGACGCAGGCCGCAGGCGGTGCGCGGTGGCGATCTCCTGACGAACAGCCGCGGGCGTCGGGACGGTGTTGCGGAACTTCGTGGCGTAGACCATGACATGGACCCGGGTCTTCGGCGCGTACTTCTTGATCTTGGCGTACTGCTCGGTCATCAGGCCCTCACCGCTCTCGGTGTAGGGCCAGATGATCTCGGGCGCCTCATGCTGGATGGACCAGTAGGTGGCCCGTCCGCCGAGGATGTCGCGCAGGTACATCACGGGAATCACGCGCAGCGGGCGGCCGGCGAAGCGGGTCAGGATGCCGTTCCAGCGGGTGATGGTGCCCGGAGCGAACACCGGGCACGGCGTCGAGGCCCGCTTGGTGGAGGAGTAGGCATAGTCGTCCATCGCCACAGCGGCCAGGTTCGGGTGACGGCGGGCCAGGCGGCCGAGCTCGAGCATCCAGGTGTCGTAGCGCCCGCCGAAGGGCTTGAGCAGGTTCGACGAACAGGGCTGCAGCAGGGTGGACGTCGTCGCGGGCGGCGTGAGGGTGACCGTCACCTTGATCCCCCGGGCACGGGCGGCGACCAGGAACGCAGGCAGCGTGGCCCAGTCCCGCTCCGCGTGGTACCCGGCCTTGGGGTAGATCAGGTAGGAGTAGGTCCGAGAGCCTCGGGCCCTGATCGCGTCCAGGGTGCGTGCGGCATCGACGGTGCCGTCGGCGGACCGCAGCGGGGCGGCGTAGTGCGTCTGCATCGTGGCACCGGGGACGGTCACGGCGGCCCTCGCGGCCGTCCTCGCCCCGGTGGAGAGCGTCCCTGGCGCCGGCCCGAGGGTGACGCTGCCGGGTGCAGCACCCACCGACACGCCCCCGGCGGTGGCCCCGCCGCCGGGCCTGGTGATGCCCGACTCGGCCTGCGCCGGGATCACGCTCGCGGCGGCGCAGGTGACGGCCAGACCCAGGGTCGCCGTCCACCGGATACGCCGAACCGGCGGTGCGACATGCCTCCCCATGGGTTCCTCCCCCACACGGGCTGCTGGCCGGTCGATCGATCCCGCGCGGTATCTCTTCTCCTCGTCACCGGAGAGGCCTCGATTGAGCAACGGGAGCACGCAGATTCCTGGTCAGGCGCACTACGCTGAACGCGGCCTGGGGGCGGTAGCTCAGCCGGTTAGAGCAGCGGACTCATAATCCGTCGGTCGTGGGTTCGAGCCCCACCCGCCCCACGACAGGCATGATCTGCGCATGAGCCTCTACGGGGTGACGATCACGCTCATCGACGCGGCGTTGGGCCTGGCCACGCGGCGCAGCCACCGGGGCGTCGAGCACATCCCCGCCGAGGGGCCGGTGATCGTGGTCTCCAACCACCTCTCGATCAGCGATCCGCTGGTCCTCGGGTGCACCCTGCGCCGGGCCGGGCGGCGGGCGACGTTCATGGCGATGGCCGAGGCGTTCCGGTGGCCGGTCGTCGGCGCCTTCCTGCGTCGCACGGGGCAGATCCCCGTCGTCCGCGGCTCGGCGAGCGCTGCCGAGGCGATGGCTCCCGCCCTGCGCGCGCTGGCGAGCGGCCGTGTCGTGGCGCTCTACCCCGAGGGCAGGGTGACCACCGAGGCCGACTACCGGCCCCTGATGCAGGCCCGCACCGGGGCCGTCCGGCTCGCCCTGACCGCCGGCTGCCCGGTGGTCCCGGTGGCGCAGTGGGGTGCTCATCGACTGGTCGACCGGGCGCATCAGTCCTCGCTGACCCGGCCGCTGCGCTGGCTGGGGCGGCTGCGCCCCGGTCGCGTGCCTCGCCGGCCGACGGTCACCGTGCTTGTCGGAGCGCCCATCACCCCCGAGCAGCTGCGGGCCGCGGCCGGGCCGGACGGCGACGACCTGCGCGCGGCGACCGACCTGGTGATGGCACGGATCCGCGGTCAGCTCGCCGAGATCGCGAGTGGGGATCTTCCGGACCTCCTCCCCGGAGGGTGACCACGGCCCCGGGTGCCGCACTCCCCGAGCCGGTCAGGGGGAGCCGGGGCGCACGGCGCGCAGGGCGTCGTTCAGGGTGGAGACGAAGAGATCGACGTGCTCGTGCTCCCACACCAGGGGCGGGCGCACCTTCAACACGTCGCCGTGCCGGCCGGTGGTACCCACCAGCACCCCGCGTTCCTTCAGCCCCTCCTTGACCTGTGTGGCCGCCTGCCGCGAGCCCAGGTCGACCCCCGCGATCAGACCCGCACCACGGATGTCCCCGATCACGGGACGGTTCGGGCGCAGGCCGGCGATCCGCGCCCGGAGCTCCTCCCCCAGCTCCACGGCCCGGGCCGGGATCGCGCCGTCCTCGAGCACGTCGAGCACCGCCAGGCTCGCCGCAGTGGCCACCGGGTTGCCGGCGAAGGTGGAGAAGAACTCGTATCGGCTCGCCAGCACGTCCGCGATCTCGCGACGGGTGAGCACGGCGGCGATCGGGTAGCCGGCGCCCATCGGCTTGCCCAGGGTCACCACGTCGGGCGTGATCCCCCGCTCGGCGAACCACCACAGCTTCGGCCCGGTCCGACCGAACCCGATCTGCACCTCGTCGGCGACGTAGAGCGCCCCGGCGGCGTGGGCACCGTCGACCAGGGCGGCCAGGAACTCGGCCGGCACCGTGCGCACTCCCTCGCTGGTGAACATCGTGTCGGCGATGACCATCGCCGGGTGGAACCCGCTGTCGTGCAACTCCGCTGCCGCCGCAGCGACCCGGGCCAGTCCCTCGGCGCGGGTCAACCGGGACGGCTCCTGCACCGGACCGTCGACCGTTGCCACCCCGACCGGCCGGTACCCGGGCGGCCACTCGTTGGAGGAGAGGTCGGCGAGCTGCCGGGAGGAGCCGTGGTAGGCATTCGACCCCACGATCGCGCCCGGCCGGGCGCCCGGAGTCGTGGCTTCCCGGTGGTACTCCACCGCCAGGCGCCAGGCCAGCTCGTTCGCCTCGGTGCCCGAGGTGGCGAACAGGCAGGTGTCCAGCCCCGACCCCGGCGGCATCGAGGCCACCAGCCGCTCGGCCAGCTCGATCACGTTCGGATGCAGGTAGCGGCTGTGGGTGTGCAGCACCGCCGCCTGCCGGGTGATCGCCTGCACGACGCTGGGGTGGCTGTGCCCGACCACGGCCACGTTGTTGTAGCCGTCGAGGTAGCGCCGGCCGTCGCGGGCGACCAGCCAAGGGCCCTCGCCGCGCACGACATCGAGCGGCTCGGCGTAGAACAGCGGTGAGAGGGCGCCCCCCTGGACCGCGCGCCGCCGGGCCAGGAG
Organism: uncultured Actinomycetota bacterium; assembly: GCA_963710915.1. Taxonomy (GTDB): domain Bacteria; phylum Actinomycetota; class Actinomycetes; order Actinomycetales; family Kineosporiaceae; genus JADJPO01. Next base: position 306,202 of record CAVQCD010000011.1, read on the forward strand.
GTCCTCGCTCCCGGCGCCGCTGAGCCCGGGCGCGCCCAACCCGGTCGACCGCCGGAACCGGGCCCGCAGATCGGCGGGGTCCAGCGCGGACATGACCTCCAGCACCCGGGCCGTCGAGGCGTCGTACTGGGTGATGTAGTCGGTATTGCCCGGGTGGGCCGGAGCGCGGGTGGCGGAGACGGCCAGGGTGAGGGCGAGCCGTGCGATCACCAGCTCCCCCAGCACATCGGCCTCCCCGGGGGTCAGCGGCCGGTGCCGTTGGTAGCCGCGCAGCACCGCGGCGGCCAGCGCCCACAGCTCGGTGGTCTGCGCGGGTGCAGTGTTGCGCAGCACCGAGGTCAGCGTCGCAGCGAGGTCGCAGACCGCGGCCGTGTGGTGCACGTCGCCGAGGTCGACGATGCCGGTCAGCCGCCCGGTGTCGTCGGTCAGCACGTTGGTCAGGGTCACGTCGCCGTGCTGCGCCCCGCCGGGCAGGGCAGCCGTCGCCAGGAGCGCGGGGGTCACCCGATCGACCACCCCCTGGAGCGTGCTGCGCAGGCCGTCCTGCGGTACTCGGGTGATCACCTCACCCAGGCGACGCACGTCCCAGTCGAGCGCGCGGCCCGCAGCGGGATGGAAGAACCCCTGCAGCGCCAGGCAGGTGCGGGCCGCCGCGCCCCCCACCGTCTCGGCGAGCGCGGCGTCGACCGGCCGACCCTCCAGAGCCCGGCCGGGCAGCAGAGTGATCAGGCGCACCATGTGCACCTGGCCCTGCCCGTCGGTGATCGCCGTGGTGCTCGCGCCGTCGCGGGCCCGCACCAGCCGTGGCACGGGCAGCGCCGGGTCGACCTGCGCGAGGTGAGCCAGCGCCGCCAGCTCCAGCTCGATCACGGCCGGGTCCTCCCGGAAATTGCTGATCTTCAGCACCAGGCCGCGGGTTCCGTCGTCCACCAGCAGGTTCTGGTCCCGCTCACTCGGCAGCGGGCGCACCCGCGGGGCCGCCAACCCGTAGTCCGAGCGCAGCAACGCGAGCACGGCGGCGGCGGCCAGGGATGGAGCGGCAGCCTGGAAGACGGTCTCGGTCGCCGCGGGCGAGGGCTGCGTCATGCCGCCATCCTCACACCCACCCGTATCCACCGTGGCTACGGCCCTCGCCGGAGACGTCTCACTCCCCCGAATTCACCAGAACCTGGCCCGAAGACCGGTTTTCGGGCTCTGGGCGGGGGTTCTGGTGAATTCGGGGCGTCACCGGTCGGCGGCGCCCACGTCCGCTGATGCCGACACGGCCTCGGGCAGGCGGAGCAGCAGGTTGGGGTCCGGCGACAGGCTCGCCCACACCGCCAGCTCGCTCCGCGGCGCCACCCCAGGCACGTCGAGGCCCAGGCCGACCAGGTCGGTGAGCAGCTGCAGGTGCAGGTGCGGCACCCAGCCGCCGTTCTCGCTCCGTGCCCCCACGGTGGCGAACGGGGCTCCGGCGGCCACCCGGGCGCCAGGTCGAAGACCCTCCAGGCTGGCGCGGGACAGGTGCCCGTACAGGGTGAAGAACGAGAGGCCGTCCGGCATCGTGTGCCGCAGGATGATCACCGGCCCGTAGTCGAGCGGAGCGTCGTTGTCGCCGAAGGCCTCCACCACACCGTCCAGCGGGGCGTGGATCGCGTGGCCGGCCGGCACACACAGGTCGACCCCCAGGTGCACCGTGCGCCGTTCGCCGTCGGCGGTGGCGAACGCGTCGGTGGTGTAGATCGTCCGATCCTCGAGGTAGCGCCCGATCAGCACCCGGTCGTCGTCTGCCTCGATCTGCGGCTCCGTGCCGCTCCAGTCCATGATCGTGTAGGGCAGGTCGGCCAGCGGTCGGCCGAGCACCGGGGCCGGGTCGGTCGAGGCGACGGCGGTACGCACGGCCGCCGCTCGGGGACACGCCTCCTCACCCACACCCGCGCGCAGCCGGCACAGGGCCAGGTGGTCGTCGAGCCCGGCCAGTCGCTGCAGCGCCGACCACACCGCCGGCCGACTCGAGAGGAGGTAGCCGTTCTCCGGGTCTGCAGCATGCTGCCAGGCCCCCATCGCCAGGCTCACCGCCAGCCGGGCGCGCAGCAGGGGCAGGAGCAGGGTGAGCTCGACCGGGCTCAACGGAGCCACTGCGTGGTACCCGGCCACCAGGGGCAGCAGACCTCGCACTGGATCGGCGCCGGCGGGCACCTCGGCCAGGGCATAGGCACCGGCGATGGCCAGGCCGCAGATCCGCGGCGCCCGGCACAGGTCGCCGAAGTCGATCAGCCCGTGCACCGCGCCGTCCCGGTCGAGCACGATGTTCGCGTCGTTCGCATCGTTGTGGATCACCTGACCGGGTAGGTCCGCCAGCACCGGCTCGACCTGGTGCACGAAGGTCTCCAGCACCGATCGTGCCGCCTGCTGCATCGCCGGGTCGTCCAGCAGCCCGACCAGGTCGAGCGCCTCGCCGGCCTGCATCAGGTTCCAGCGCAGCACCCGGTCGGCGCGCGGATGCTCGAAGGTGGCCAGGGCGGCGTCCACCCGCGCCACCAGTGCACCGAGGCCGGGGAATGCCGCCGGCCCGGGCGCCGCCGCCCGCCAGGTCTGCCCCGGCATCCAGCTCAGCGCCCGGGCCAGACGGGCCCCGTCCGGGGTCCGGATCGTCGCGACGACCTCACCGTCCAGCGCCGGCAGCACAGCCGGCACCCGCCCGGTCAGCTCAGGGAAGCCGGCAAGGTGCTGCAGCGCAGCGGTTTCCAGCACGATCTCGTCGGCGTCGGCCAGGGCGTGCAGCTTGAGCACGGCCAGCGGGACACCCTGCGGCGAGAGCAGCCCGGCGTTCGCCGTCCGCTCGGCCGGAAGGGTGCGGACCTGTCCGGTCAGTCCGAACCGTGCCGCGACGTCCGCCCACAGGGCGGGGTCAGCGGCCACGGGCGACGGCACGCACCGCCGCCGCGACGGCGGGCGCCACGGCGGGGTCGAAGACGCTCGGCACGATGTAGCTCGGGTTGAGCTGGTCGTCCTGCACCACGTCGGCGATCGCGGTCGCCGCGGCGAGCAGCATGTCGTCGGTGATGTCGGTGGCGCCCGGCGTCGAGCAGGCCGCGGAAGAAGCCCGGGGAAGGCGAGCACGTTGTTGATCTGGTTCGGGAAGTCGCAGCGCCCGGTGGCGACGACCGCGGCGTGCTGGCGCGCGCCGCGACCGGGTCGACCTCGGGGTCCGGGTTGGCCAGCGCGAACACGATCGCGCCGGTCGGCCATCGTCGCGATGTCGTCGCCGCGTCGAGCAGGTTCGGGGCGCGAGACGCCGATGAAGACGTCGGCGCCGGCCAGCGCGTCGTGCAGCGAGCCGGCGAAGCCGGCCGGGTTGGTGTTCTCGGCGATCCAGCGTCGGTGACGGGTCGAGGTCCGCTCGCCCGGCGTGGCACGGCGCCGCTGCGAGTCGCAGCCGACGATGTCGCCGGCGCCCGGCGCGAGCAGCAGCCGGATGATCGCCGTGCCCGGCCGCGCCGGCGCCGGAGACCACGATCCGGACGTCGGCGAGCCGCTTGCCGACCACGCGCAGCGCGTTGGTCAGCGCGGCGAGCACGACGATCGCGGTGCCGTGCTGGTCGTCGTGGAAGACCGGGATGTCGAGCAGCTCGCGCAGCCGGCGCCTCGATCTCGAAGCAGCGCGGCGCGGCGATGTCCTCCAGGTTGATGCCGCCGTAGACCGGGCGCGATCGCCTTGACGATCGCCGACGATCTCGTCGGTGTCCTGGGTGTCCAGGCAGACCGGCCAGGCGTCGACGCCGGCGAACCGCTTGAACAGCGCCGCCTTGCCCTCCATCACCGGCAGCGCCGCCGCCGGGCCGATGTTGCCGAGCCCGAGCACCGCCGAGCCGTCGGTGACCACGGCGACGGTGTTGCGCTTGATGGTCAGCCGGCGGGCGTCCTCCGGGTTCGCGGCGATCGCCAGGCAGACCCGGGCCACGCCGGGGGTGTAGGCGCGGGACAGGTCGTCGCGGTGTGCGCAGCGGGACCTTGGGCGCCACCTCGATCTTGCCGCCGAGGTGCATCAGGAAGGTGCGGTCGCAGACCTTGCGCACCTCGAACCCGTCGAGGTCGGTGACCGCCTCGGTGATCGCGTCGGCGTGCGGGCCGTCCGAGGTGTTCACCGAGACGTCGACGACGATCCAGTCGTAGTGCGACTCGACCACGTCGAGCGCCGTCACCACTCCGCCGGCCTTGCCGATCGCCGTGGTCAGGTCACCGGTGGCGTGCGGGGTGATCGGGGACTGCACCCGCAGCGTGATCGAGTAGCCAGGGCTGGGGGACGCCATCGTCGCCTCCATTGCGAGCAGGGGTGGGAAGAGGCCACCCTAACCACTTCGCTGGAGGGGCTCCCGCACTTGGACTCGAACCAAGAACCTGCCGGTTAACAGCCGGCTGCTCTGCCAATTGAGCTATGCGGGATCGACGAGGCAGAACTCTACCAAGCATCGGCAGGTGGTCCGACCCGGTTAGCCCGCGGCGAGGTTCGCGCTCAGCTCCGCACTCAGCCGATCCATCTCCGCCGTCGGGACCACCTGGTCCTCCGGTACGCCGAGGTACATGAAGCACCCCGGTCCCTTCGCCTCGGCCGGCTGGTCGGGCATCCGGGGCACCAGGTGAAGGTGCAGGTGGGAGTACCCCTCGGCCTCGGAGAACTGCATCAGGTAGGTCTTGGTGGCGCCCAGGCAGTCCTTCAGCGCCGCGGTCAGGTCGTGCACCAGTGGGCCAAGCTCCACGCAGGCCTGCACCGACAGCTCGTCGAAGGAGAGGACGTGCCGCAGCGGCACGATGATCAGCCAGCCGGGCAGCGAGCTGTCGAACGCGTGCCCCACCCGCCAGTGCGAGGTGGTCACGATCCGTTCGCGCTGCGGCGCCTGCTCCCCCAGGGCGGACTGGCTGCAGCTGAAGCACTCCCCGGACGACGTCTGCTGGTCACTCATCACGGCTCCCCCACAACGGCTCGGCGGTATCGATGGTCGGCGGTGAGGCCCCCACGCCGGCCTCGCCGGCCAACTGTGCCTGGGCAGCGGCCAGGACGGCGGCCACCTCCGGGTCGCCGGCGCGCACCCCGGTGGGCAGGTTGGCCTGGGTGCTGAGGGCGCCGTCGATGTCCTTGCGCAGGGCGATCATCGCGCTGCGCCGCCCGGGCAGGGGCACCTCCCGGGTGGCCACCACCGAGGAGCGCCATCGCTCGTGAGCCACCTCGGGCAGGTAGGAGTCCTCGGGCAGCTCCAGCCCGGTCGCCTGCCGGCTGCCCACCCACCACACGGCCAGCGTGCGCGAGTCGGCGTCCCAGGCCAGGTGGTCGACCTCCACCCACGGGCGGCGGATCAGCTTGCCGAACGGGGTGAGGAGGCGCAGGCCGGCCGGGGTAGCCACGGCATACCCGTCTCCGACCAGCGCGGACCAGGCCAGCACCCGCTCGCCCCGCACGATCCCCAGCGCCTCGGCGGCGTCGGCGGGCAGGTCCGGACGACGTCGGGGAATCAGCCTCATCGGGCCAGCCTAGGAGCCACCGGTGATGCGCTCGCGCAGCACCCGTCGTCGGGCCTCGGCGGCGAGCAGTTCTGCGAAGGCCTCCTGCGCCCCGGGATCGCTCGGCTGCAGCCGCTGCACCCGGCTGCGCAGGGTGCTGATCGCCCGGCTGACGTCGACCTCGGCCACCCGCAGGACGACGTCTGTCGCGTACCGGGCGATCGCCTCCTCGCCGTCGGCCGGCATCGGGGCGACCACCATCTCGGTGACCAAGGACCGCACCGCCTCCGGCGCCTCGTCCCGCACCCGTTCCACCCAGGCCTGCACCGTCATCGAGGCCGCTGCGGCCAGGCCGCCGGCCGAGCGCACCGCGAGGTGCACCGCCCGGTGTGCGGGCACCTCGAACGCGCTGTCCCCCAGGGCATCCGCATCGTCCGCGGGCACCAGGTGCGGCAGCTGGAGCATGCACTCCAGCGCCCCCCGCTCGACCCGGGCCACCGGATCGCGGGGATCCGGGCCGCGCCGACCGTACTCCGCCGAGGGCCCGAGGGGGCCGCCCCGCCCGTCCCCTCGGCCCTCTCCGCGCCCGTCTCCGCGCCCGTCCCCGCGAGTGGCGGCACGGCCGGCGCGGCTCACCGCTGCGGCCACCGGCTCCACCTCCATGCCCAGCCAACCGGCCAGCCGGCGGGCGTACTCCGGGCGGAGGGAGGCGTCACGGATCCTGGACACCAGCGGCGCGGCGTGCCGCAGCGCCGCCACCCGGCCCTCGGCCGTATCCAGGTCGAACTGGGTCAGGCTGGAGCGGATCGCGAACTGGAACAGCGGCTCCCGCCGGGCCAGCAGGTCGCGCACGGCCTCGTCCCCCCGCTTCTGGCGCAGGTCACACGGATCCATGCCGTCGGCGGCGACAGCGATGTAGGTCTGGGCGACGAAGCGCTGCTCGTCCTCGAAGGCGCGCAGCGCCGCCTTCTGCCCGGCGGCGTCGCCGTCGAAGGTGAACACCACCTGGCCGCCGATCTGGCCACCCTGGCCGAGGGAGCGGTCGTCACCCAGCAGCCGACGCACGATCCGGATGTGATCGGCCCCGAACGCGGTGCCACAGGTGGCGACGGCGGTCTCCACCCCGGCCAGGTGACACGCCATCACGTCGGTGTAGCCCTCCACCACCACCACCTGGCGGTCCCGGGCGATCGCGCGCTTGGCCAGGTCCACCCCGTAGAGCACCTGCGACTTCTTGTAGATCGCGGTCTCCGGGGTGTTCAGGTACTTGGCCTCGATCCGGTCGTCGTCGAAGAGCCGCCGGGCCCCGAACCCGACCACGTCTCCGGCCACGTCGCGGATCGGCCACAACAGCCTGCCCCGGAAGCGGTCGTAGAGGCCGCGCTGCCCCCGGCCGGCCAGGCCCGAGGCGACGAGCTCCTCCTCGGTGAAGCCCTTGCCACGCAGGAAGCGCAGGATCGCCTCACCGGAGCGGGGCGCGAAACCGACCCCGAAGTGCTCCGCGGCGGCCCGGTCGAACCCGCGTTCGGCCAGGAACGACCGGCCGGCCATGCCGTCCGGCGAGGTCGAGAGCTGCTCGGAGTAGTACTGCGCGGCGACCCGGTGCGCCTCCACCAGGCGCTGCCGCTGCCCGGCGCCCTCGCGCCGGGCCGTCGAGGCCCGGCCGTCGTCGTCCTCGTAGTGCAGTTCGTAGCCGAGCCTCGCCGCCAGCCGCTCCACCGCCTCGGCGAAGCCCAGGTGATCGACCTTCTGGGTGAAGGCGATCACGTCGCCGCCCTCGTCGCAGCCGAAGCAGTGCCACACCCCGATCTGGGGGCGCACGTTGAACGAGGGGGTCTTCTCGTCGTGGAAGGGGCACAGGCCTTTCATCGAGCCGATGCCGGCCGACCGCAGCGTGACGTGCTCGCCGATCACGTCCTCGATCCGCGACTGCTCACGGACGTGCTCGACGTCCTCGCGGCGGATCCTCACGAGCGGAGTCTAGGTCGCTCCCCGCACCCCGTCGGGACGTTCTGCCCCGGCTGTGGACGACGCCGCCGCCGTCATGATGGGTTAGCGGTGACCGGCCGGCGGCACCAGGCGGAGGTGAGCTCGGATGAGCGCCCACGAGATCGTGTTCGACCCCCCGATCAACGGCGGGATCGTGGTCGGTCACGACGGCTCGGCGCCGTCCGACCGGGCGCTGCGCTGGGGCGTGCGCGAGGCGTCGGTGCACCGGAGCGTGCTGCACGTCGTGCGGGCCTGGTCGCTGACCACCTCCGCACGGCTGGTGAAGGCCCCCTTCGGGGTGGTGCCCAGTTTCGACGAGTGCGCCGAGGCCGTCCGCGAGGACACCGCCCGGGCGCTGGAGCAGGCGATCGCCCAGGCCGGGGGCCCTGACCTCGAGGTTCACCTGCACGTGGTGCACGCCGACCCCGGCGATGCGCTGGTTGCGGCCTCGCACACCGCCGAGGTGGTGATCGTGGGTCATCACGGCGCCGGCAGCCGCCTGGAGGCCGCGCTGGGATCGGTGGCCGAACACGTGCTCCGCCACGCTCAGTCGCCGGTGGCCGTGCTGCGCGCCCGATAACCGACACTCAAGGTTGTGCACAGATCCCTGCAGAACCGGGCTGCGTGCGTCACACTCGCTGATGTGACTTTCGCCCCAGAGGTGCGGCCGGTCTGGCTGCTGGACGTCGACGGTGTGCTGAACGCCGCGCGCCCGGGGTGGGGCGAGTCGCCCGGGCAGGGCAAGGCCTTCGTGGGTGGCACCTGTTACCGGCTGCGCTGGGCGCCGCCGCTGACCCGCCGGATCGCCGCCCTGCACCACGGCGGTGCGGTCGAGATCCGCTGGGCCACCACCTGGGTCGACCACATCACCCAGGTCGAGCGCCTGCTGCGCCTGCCCCAGCTGCCCACGGCCTTCCTCGGCCTCGACCCCGACGAGATCGACCCGAGCGAGGTCAAGGTGCGGGCCGCGCTGGACGTGGTCGAGCGGGAGCGCCGGCCCCTGATCTGGACAGACGACGACGCGATCCCCGGCGACGGTCCGCTGCTCGACCGGCTTCAGGCTGCCGGGGTGCCAGTGCTGCTGCTCGCCCCGGGGTCACGCACCGGGCTGCAGCCGGACGACCTGATCGTGATCGAGGACTTCCTGGCCGAGCTCACCGCCATGGCCAGCTGACCCAGGCACCTCGCCCCTCGCGTCCGCCGGCTCACCCGGTCAGGTCGGCGTGCCAGTGCACCGCGCTGGCGTCGGTGAGCGAGGCGATCTGATCGAGCACCACCCGGGTGCGGGCGTCATCCGAAGCCGCGGTGTGCCAGTCGGCGGCGAAGGCCGGCTCGAGCACGGACGGCGAGGCCTGGAGCACCGCCTGGTACAGCTCGGCGAGCACCTCGCGCTGGCGCAGGTACAGCGGCTGGCGGGCGGCCGTCGTCATCACGTAGACCGCGGCCACACCCTTCAGCGCGGTGATCTCACACAGGGTCTCCCGAGGCACCACCACATCGGCGGCGTACCGGGTCAGCCGACCGTCGCCGAAGGCCTGCCGGGTGGCTCGCTCGACGTCGCGGGCGAACCGGCCGATCAGCTGACTGGTCATGTCTTTGAGCGCGGCCAGCGACCGGCGGCTGCCGTCCATCTGGCTGACCCAGGCCGGCATCGCGCGCAGCCGCGCCAGCGCCTCAGCCACCTCGTCGGCGTCGGCGTCGGCCAGATACCACTGCCGCACCTGCTCGGCGACCCGGGCGACGGCCTCCGGGTGGGCGAGATCGGCGGGGTCGAGATGTCCGCCGACCACGGCGTCCTCGACGTCGTGCACGCTGTAGGCGATGTCGTCGGCCAGATCCATCACCTGCGCCTCGACGCAGCGCCGATGCCGGCCGGCGTCGCCGCGCAACCAGGTGAACACCGGGGCGTCGTCGGCGTAGGCGCCGAACTTGGGCGTGGGCGTGCCGTCCTGGCCGAGCGGGCCGGCGCCACGCGCCCAGGGGTACTTGGTGCAGGCGTCCAGGCTGGCCCGGGTCAGGTTCAGACCGGCGCTGACGCCGGTGGCCGCGTCGATCACCTTGGGCTCCAGGCGGGTCAGCACGCGCAGGGTCTGCGCGTTGCCCTCGAACCCACCGACATCGGTCGCGAGCTCGTCGAGGGCCTGCTCGCCGTTGTGCCCGAACGGCGGGTGGCCGAGGTCGTGCGACAGGCAGGCGGTGTCGACCACGTCAGGGTCGCAGCCCAGGGCCAGGCCGAGCTCGCGGCCGACCTGGGCCACCTCCAGGCTGTGCGTGAGCCGGTTGCGCACGAAGTCGTCGGTGTCGGGGCCGACCACCTGGGTCTTGGCGGCCAGGCGGCGCAGCGCCGAGGAGTGGACGACGCGGGCCCGGTCCCGGGCGAACGCACCTCGCCGGGGGTCCTTCGGCTCCTCGCGGACCCAGCGCTCGACGTCCGTCGCGGTGTAGTCGTTCGGCTCAGCCACCGGACACCGACAGCTCTGCCTCGCGGATCGTGGCCCGCGCCGACGGATCGAGGTCGCGGGAGTCCAGCCAGCCCTCGGGCAGCGTGACGTGACGGGCGGCCCGGGTGCGGCCGCGCGGTCCGTCGGCGGGGGCGCCCGGGTGGGGCTGCGCGCCGTCCAGGCCGGCCGCGATCTGGTCGAAGGTGCCGAGGTCGTCCAACAGGGCGAGCCGGTCCCGGGCCTGGTGGCCGACGTTGTACCCCTTGAGGTACCAGGCGATGTGCTTGCGGATGTCGCGGCAGGCGCGCCAGGCCGCGTCGTCCGGGTAGAGCGGTGCGTAGTGCTCGGCGAGCAGCTCGATGTGGCGGCGCATCGTGGCCAGCACGGTGCCCAGACAGGGTGCGCTGCGCTGGGGGCGGCCGGCGAACGCGGCGGCGAGGTCGGCGAACAGCCACGGCCGGCCCAGGCAGCCCCGGCCCACCACGACGCCGTCGCAGCCGGTCTGGGCGACCATCTCCAGGGCGTCCTCGGCCGACCAGATGTCGCCGTTGCCGAGCACCGGGATGGTGGTGACGGCCTCCTTGAGCCGGGCGATCGCCGCTCCAGTCGGCGCTGGCCGCGTAGTACTGGGCGGCAGTACGGGCGTGCAGGGCCACGGCCGCGACGCCCTCGGCCTCGGCGATCCGGCCGGCCTCGAGGTACGTGAGGTGGTCGGCGTCGATGCCCATCCGCATCTTCACCGTGACCGGCACCCCGGCCGGCGCGGCGACCCGGACCGCCTGGGCGACGATCGCGGTGAACAGGCCGAGCTTCCAGGGCAGGGCCGAACCGCCCCCCTTGCGGGTCACCTTGGGCACCGGGCAGCCGAAGTTGAGGTCGATGTGGTCGGCCCGGTCCTCCTCGACCAGCAGCCGCACGGCCGCGGCGACGGTGCCGGGGTCGACGCCGTACAGCTGCACCGAGCGGGGGGCTTCGTCCGCGTCGTGGGCGATCAGGCGCATCGATTCGACGTTGCGCTCCAGCAGGGCCCGCGAGGTGACCATCTCGCTGACGAACAGCCCGAGCCCCTCGGCACTGCCCACGCCGCGGGCCATCTCCTCGCGGCAGAGCCGCCGGTAGGCCTGGTTGGTGATGCCCGCCATCGGCGCCAGCACCACCGGCGTGCCGATGCGGAACGGCCCGATCACCAGCCCCGACGTCGCGCTCACGCCCGCCATTGTGCCCCGCCCCGCGCTGCTCAGGGGCAGATCGTCACGCCGGGCTCCCGATCGCGTCGATGTCGGCCCAGGCCCGGGTCAGGACGTCGCCGAACACCTCGAGCGGCTGCGCGCCGGAGACGCCGTAGGTCCGGTTGAGCACGAAGAACGGCACCCCGGTGGCACCGAACGCACGCGCCTGAGCCTGATCCGCGGCCACGTCCGCCCGGAACGCGTCTCCCTGGAGAGCCGCCTCGGCCTGCGCCGCCCCGAGCCCGGCCTCAACGCCCAGCCGGACGAGGGTCCGCGGGTCGCTGATGTTCTCGCGCTCGCAGAAGTAGCCCTGCAGGAGCCGTTCCTTGACCTTGCCCTGCAAGGCCGTCCCTCCCTGGGCGGCGGCCGCGTGGAGCACCCGGTGGGCGTCCTCGGTGTTCCCGCCGCGGGCGTGCTCCAGGTCGTAGGTCAGGCCTTCATCGGCGGCGACCTCGCTCACCTGCTGCAGCATCTGCAGCCCTGCTGCACGCCCGCCGCCGTACTTGGCTCCGAGGTGCTCGGCCAGGTCCCGCGGCGCGGCGCCGGCGTCGAACGCCGCCGCGTGCGGATCGAGCTGGAACGACCGCCAGCGGATCTCGACCGCGTCGGCGTGCGGGAACCCCGCGAGCGCACGTTCGAACCGGCGCTTGCCGATGTAGCACCAGGGGCAGACCACATCGGACCAGATCTCGACGGTCAACGTCTCGGTCGGTGAGGTCTGGCTCGTCGTCCTGCTCGTACCGCTCGTCTCGTTGGCCGTCACGACGCCACTCAACTCCCGGAGGGGCCCTCTGATTCCCCTCGCGCCTGCGCCAGGGCCGTCACGGCGGCATGCGGGTCCGGCACGGTGACGGTCACGGTCCGGCCGTTCGTCAGGGTGAGCTTCAGCGTCGGTCCGGGCCGGACGGTGCAGCAGGTGCGACGAGGGGTCCACCAGAATCCGAAGGCGACAGCCCACCAGGGCAGGTCGATCACCTCGATCCTGCGCAGGTCGCCGACCCGGTAGGTGACCCGCGGCCAGCCGAGCACCCCCCACCGGACGGCGACCCCGTTCGGGCCCACCGCCGTCCGCACACTCGTCGCCGTGAGGACCTCGAGCAGCACCCCGACCACGACAAGTCCCAGCACCACGACGTCCTGTGTCCGGGCAGCGCCGGGGTCGGCGCGGGACAGCAGGACCAGCGGCACCAGGAGCACCGCGGACAGGGCGACCATCAGCCAGTTGGTGACCCGCCCCGTGTAGACGGCGTGCGGTCCCGGACGGGCGTGGGTGGACATGGTCATGTCAGCTCCTCGATGAGTCGGATCAGATCGGTGCGGCCGAGGCCGTGGGCGCGCGCGAGACTGACCAACGCCTGTGCGGCCTCGGCGACCGGTGCAGGGCCGAGCAGGGCGGGGGCACCGGCCGTGACGCGGGCACCCCGCCCGCGGCGGAACTCGAGCACGCCGTCGTCCCGCAGTTGCCGGTAGGCCGCCAGCACGGTGTTGCGATCGACGGACAGGCTCTCGCCGAGCTCACCTGCGGGCGGCAACTGCTCACCCGGAGCCAACTCGCCCTCTGCCACCCCGCGCCGGACGCAGCCGGCGATCTGTTGCGCCAGTCCCTGCGCCGATCCGTGGTCGATCACCCATCGCATGATGCTAGTTTCATTAGCACCATACGAATTGTCAAGAGCCTTTGGGGTTCACGCCCACGGGCCGAGATACTGCGGTCATGAGTCTGCTGCGCAGTGCGTACGCTCCGGATCCGCGAACGCTGGTCGACGTCTTCCGGGACACGGTGGCCGGCTTCGGCGACAAGCCCGCGATCGACAACGGCGCCACGGTCATGACGTACGAGGAGTTCGCCGAGGCAGCGCAGGACGTGGCGGACGGGCTGGCGGAGATCGGGGTCGGGCGGGGCGACCGGGTGGGCGTCCGGGTCTCCTCCGGCACCACCGACCTGTACGTGGCGATCATGGGGATCCTGCTGGCCGGCGCGGCCTACGTACCGGTCGACTACGACGACCCCGACGAGCGCGCTCGCACGGTGTTCACGGAGTCCGGCGTCGCGGCGACGATCGGCGAGGACCTCGCGATCACCCCCCGGCGGCTCGACGCCGCGCTGCTGGAACCCGACCCGAGCCTGGACGACGACGCCTGGGTGATCTTCACCTCCGGCTCCACCGGAACCCCCAAGGGCGTCGCGGTCACCCATCGCAATGCCGCCGCCTTCGTGGACGCCGAGGCCCGGCTGTTCCTGCAGCAGGCGCCGATCGGCCCGGCGACCGGGTGATGGCCGGGCTGTCGGTGGCCTTCGACGCCTCCTGCGAGGAGATGTGGCTGGCCTGGCGCTACGGCGCATGCCTGGTGCCCGCTCCTCGCTCGCTGGTGCGCAGCGGCATGGACCTCGGCCCCTGGCTGGTCGCCAACGACATCACCGTGGTCTCCACCGTGCCCACCCTGGTGGCGCTCTGGCCCGCCGACGCCCTGGCCGAGGTCCGGCTGCTGATCCTCGGCGGCGAGGCCTGCCCGCCCGAGCTGGCCGCCCGCCTGGCCACTCCGGGCCGCGAGGTGTGGAACACCTACGGCCCCACCGAGGCGACCGTCGTCGCCTGCGCCGCGCGGCTCACCGGCGAGCCGCCGGTGCGGATCGGTCTGCCGCTGGACGGCTGGGACCTGGCCGTGGTCGACACCGACGGCCTCCCCGTCGCCGCCGGCGAGGTCGGCGAGCTGGTGATCGGCGGCGTCGGCCTGGCCCGCTACCTCGACCCGGCCAAGGACGCCGAGAAGTACGCCCCGCTGCCCACCCTCGGCTGGGACCGGGCCTATCGCAGTGGCGATCTGGTGCGCTACGAGGGTGCGGGCCTGCTGTTCATGGGCCGGGCCGACGACCAGGTCAAGGTCGGCGGCCGGCGGATCGAGCTGGGCGAGATCGACAGCGCCCTGCTCGCCCTGCCCGGCGTCGGCGGCGCCGCGGCCGCGGTGCGACGCACCGGCTCCGGCAACGCCATCCTGATCGGCTACATCGCCCCCGACCCGCGCTCCGACACCCCGTTCGACACGGCGGCGAGCCTGGCGATCCTGCGCCGTGACCTGCCCGCCGCCCTGGTGCCGCGGCTGGCCGTGGTCGACGATCTGCCCACCCGCACCTCGGGGAAGATCGACCGGGATGCCCTGCCCTGGCCGCTGGCCGGTGCGGACGACGCAGGGCCGGAGCTCGACCTGCCCGGCACCGAGGCACGCGTCCGTGACCTGTGGGCGGAGGTGCTCGGGGCCCGGGTGTCCAGCGCGAAGGACGACTTCTTCGACCTCGGCGGCGGCAGCCTGACCGCGGCGCAGATGGTCTCCCGGCTGCGCACCACGCACCCCGAGATCACCGTCGCCGACATCTACGACCACCCGACGCTGTCCGCGCTCGCCCGGCACCTGGACGACATGACCGCGCCCACCTCCCGGCTGAACAAGGACGTTGCGCCGGTGCCGCTCAAGACCCAGGTCGGGCAGGTGCTCGCCACCTGGCCGCTGCGCACGTTGAGCGGCCTGCGCTGGCTCACCTGGGTGGCCGCCGGCGCCAATCTCGCCGCCGCGCTGCCGATCGGGCCGCCCTGGGTGCCCACCGTCTCCTGGTGGTGGGTTGCGCTGGGCTGGGCGGTGCTGATCCTCCCGCCCGGCCGGATGGTCGCCGGCGCACTGGGCGCCCGGCTGATCCTGGCCGGCGTCGGCCCTGGTACCTACCCGCGGGGCGGCCGGGTGCATCTGCGGATGTGGCTGGCCGAGCGACTCCTCGACGAGCTGGGCACCGCAAACCTGTCCGGTGCCGTGCTGATGCGTTGGTACGCAAGACTTCTCGGCGCGACCATCGAGAAGGACGTGGACCTGCACACCATTCCCCCGGTGACCGGCCTGCTGCACCTGGGCGCCGGCTGCGCGATCGAGCCGGAGGTCGATCTGACCGGCTACTGGGTCGACGGCGGCCGGCTGCAGATCGGCGCGGTGCACGTCGGCCCCCGGGCCCGGGTCGGCGCCCGCAGCACGCTGGCCCCCGGTGCCCACGTCGGAGCGGCCGCGGAGATCGCTCCCGGATCGGCCGTGTTCGGCATCGTGCCGGACGGCGAGTACTGGTCGGGTGCCCCGGCCCAACGGATCGGCCCGGCCCGCGGCCCCTTCCACGACACCCGGCCCGACAACCGGCCGCGATGGCTCGTGGCCTATGCCGCGTCGTCGGTGGTGGTGGCGCTGCTGCCGCATCCTGGCCGTGGTGGCCGGCGCAGCCGTGGCCTGGCCCGCTCTGCGCAGCACGGCCACCCGCGCGGACGCCGTCCGCACCGCCCTGATCTGGCTGCCGCTGGGCACCGTGGTCGCGGTGCTGGTGCTCACCGTGAGCGTCTGGCTGGCCGTGCGGCTGCTGGCGATCGGCCTGGTGCCGGGCGGCCACCCGGTGCAGGGTCGCGTGGCCTGGCAGGCGTGGTCGACCGTGCGGGTCCTCGACGAGGCCCGCACCTGGCTGTTCCCGCTGTACTCCAGCACCCTCACGCCCACCTGGCTGCGCGCCCTGGGGGCGCGGATCGGCCCGGACGTCGAGGCCTCGACGGTGTTGCTGATCCCCCGGCTCACCGTCGGTGGCCGAGGGCGCGTTCCTGGCCGACGACACCCTGATCGGCGGCTACGAACTGGGCGGCGGCTGGCTGCGGGTGGAGCCGGTCACGGTGGGCAAGCATGCCTTCGTCGGCAACTCCGGTATGGCCGCCCCCGGCCGCAAGGTGCCCAAACGCGGGCTGGTCGCCGTGCTCTCGGCCGCGCCGCACCGCAGCGCGGCCAAGGCCGGCACGTCCTGGATCGGCAGCCCGCCGGCGCTGCTGCGGCGCACCGCCGCCCGCACCGACCAGAGCCGCACCTATCACCCGGCGCAACGGATGAGGGTGGCCCGGGCGGCGGTCGAGTTGTGCCGGGTCGTGCCGCTGATGCTGCACGTGGCCCTCCTGGTGGCGGTGATCGCCGTCCTGCTCGCTCTGGCCGAGCGCGCCGGGTGGTGGGCGGCGGCGCTGGCGAGCGGTGTGGTGCTGATGGCCGCCGGCGCCGTGGCGGCGGGCCTGGCCACGGTGGCCAAGTGGCTGCTCGTCGGACGCGTCACCCGCCGCGACCACCCCCTGTGGAGCAGCTTCGTCTGGCGCAACGAACTGGCCGACACCTTCGTCGAGGTGCTCGCCGCTCCCTGGTTCGCCCGTGCGGCCACCGGCACGCCGGTGCTCAACGTCTGGTTGCGCACCATGGGCGCCACCATTGGTCGCGGGGTCTGGTGCGAGACGTACTGGCTGCCCGAGGCCGACCTGATCGACCTGCGCGACGGCGTGACGGTGAATCGGGGCTGCGTGGTGCAGACCCATCTGTTCCACGACCGGGTGCTGAGTATGGACACGGTCAGCATGAGGGCCGGTTCGACCCTCGGCCCGAACGGGGTGATCCTGCCGGCGGCCACGATCGGCCGGCACGCCACGGTCGGCCCGGTCTCCCTGGTCATGCGCGGGGAGTCCGTGCCGGACAAGACCCGTTGGATCGGCAACCCGATCGGCCCCTGGAGCGAGGGCTGAGGGCCGGACGGCGATCCGGACCCTCCGTGGGGTCAAGCGGTGGCGGCGGGCTGCCGACCCTGCAGGAACAGACCGGGCGTGCCCGCCCGGCCGCCCGCTGTTGACGAAGGAGTCACCGTGAAGAGGATCGCCGTTGCCGGAGCCGCCGCCGCTGCCGCTGCCGGGATCGCCGCCTGGCGTCGTTCCCGCAGCTCCCGGATCGCCCGGGAGCTCTCCACCTCCGCCTGAGCCGGATCGGCGACCCGATCGAGCCCTGGTCGGATAGCGTCTAGGTCGCCATGACTACCGACGTCGCCACGTTGCTGGACACCGCCGCCCAGCTTCGCTCCTCGCTCGCCGCGCTCCGCCTGGACCCGGCGCTTCCCGGGGCGGCCCAGGCCGCTGCGGACGCCGCAGCCATGGTGCGCGAGCTGGACGACCATGTGCTGCCCCGGCTGGGCAACCTGGAGGCGCCGGCGCTGGTGGTGATCGGCGGCTCGACCGGGTCGGGCAAGTCCCTGCTCACCAACAGTGTGCTCGGCGCCGACGTCTCGCGGCCCGGCTACCTGCGCCCGACCACCATGGCTCCGGTGCTGGTGCACGATCCGGACGACGCCGCGTGGTTCCAGGCCGCACACGTGCTGCCCACCCTGGCCCGGGTGCTGGAGGGCGAGGCGCACGGACACCGCGAGCTCAAGCTGGTCGCCAGCGCCGCGGTGCCGGACGGCGTGGCGCTGCTGGACAGCCCGGACATCGACTCCGTGTCCGTGGAGAACCGCGCCCTGGCCGCCGACCTGCTGGCCGCCGCCGACCTGTGGATCTTCGTGACCACTGCCGCCCGGTACGCCGACGCGGTGCCCTGGGACTTCCTGCGGGCCGCACAGCGCCGTGGGACCCCGCTGATGATCGTTCTGAACCGGGTCCCCCCCGAGGGAGCGACCGCGCTGACCGAGCACCTGGGCCACATGCTGGCCGAGGAGGGCCTGCCGGACACGCCCGTGCTGGCCGTCGCCGAGCAGCCGCTGGCCGACGGCCGGCTGCCCGCCGCGTCGGTGGCCTCGCTGCGTGAATGGCTCGACCGGCTCGGCGCCGACCAGGGCGCCCGCGCCGCAGCGATCCGACGTTCGCTGCAGGGCTCGATCGCCGACCTGGGCACGCGCACCGGCGCTGTCGCCGGCGCGATCGATCGCCAGGTCGAGGTCACCGCCGCCTTGCTCGGCGACGTCGACGCCGCCTATGCCGACGCCCTGACCGCCGTACGGCGCGACATCGCCCAGGGTTCCCTGCTGCGCGGCGAGGTGCTCTCCCGCTGGGAGGAGCTGCTGGGTACCGGTGAGCTCTTCCGCCAGCTTCGCAGCGGGCTGAGCCGGCTGCGCGACCAGGTGGCCAGTGTGTTCACCGGCCGGCGCCGCGCCCACGCCGAGTTCACCGAGGCGGTCGAGCACGTCGTCCAGACCCTGATCCGTACCCATGGCGATGCGGCGGCGGCCGACGTCGCCTCCCGATGGCGCTCCCGGCCCGGCGGCGACCGCCTGGTCGCCGGGGACGCCGCCGGAACCCTGAGCCGGTCCTCGGCCCAGCTCGACGTGCGGGCCGCGGCCGCCGTCCGCGGCTGGCAGGGCGAGCTGCTCGAGCTGGTGCGCAACGTCGGCGGTGACCGCAAGTCGACCGCGCGGGTGCTCTCCCTCGGGGTCAACGGCGTGGCCGCCGTGGTGATGATGGTGGTCTTCGCCCACACCGGCGGGGTCACCGGGGCCGAGGTCGCCGTCGCCGGGGGTGCGAGCGCGGTCGGCCACACCCTGCTCGAGGCGCTGCTCGGCGACCAGGCGATCCGCAGCCTGGCCGCGCAGGCGCGTGACGCGCTGGACTCCCGGGTCGCCGCGGTCTACCACGACGAGGCCGAGCGGTACCGGTCGGCGGTGGCCTCCCTGGGCATCGACGCCGCCGCCCCGGCGCGGTTGCGCGCCCTCGCCCAGGCCCTGGCCCGCGGAGTCGTCCCGACGTCGTCCCCCGGAGGCGAGGCATGAGCCGGCGTACCTCCCCCGAGAGCTCGCCCACTGACGAGGTGGACCAGCTGCGCCTGCGGCTACGCGCCCTGCGCGACATCTCCATGCTGGGCGAGGGCCGCCTCGACGAGGCCGTGCTGACCCGGATCCACACCACCACCACGACCGCCGCCGAGCGGCTCGGCCACGGCACCAGCCACACCGTGGTCGCCCTGGCCGGGGCCACCGGCAGCGGCAAGTCCTCGTTGTTCAACGCCATCACGGGCACCGAGTGGGCCACCACGGGCATCCGCCGGCCCACCACCTCGGCCCCGCTGGCCGCCGTCTACGGGGACGGCGCCGAGCAGCTGCTGGACTGGCTGGAGATCCCGAACCGGCAGCGGCACGACGCCGGTGAGCTGGCCGGTCTGGTGCTGCTCGACCTGCCCGACCACGACTCCAAGGTGACCGCCCACCGGGCCGAGGTCGACCGGCTGGTCAAGGTGGTCGACGTCTTCTGCTGGGTGGTCGACCCGCAGAAGTACGCCGACGCCGCACTCCACGAGGGGTACCTACGCCAGTTCGGCGGCCACGGCGCGGTGACCATGGTGCTGCTCAACCAGGTCGACCGGCTGGACGCCGAGGCCCGGGCCGGTACCGTCGCCCACCTCGGGCGGCTGCTGGTCGAGGACGGGCTGAGCGACGTCCGGGTGATCCCGGTGTCGGCGGTGACCGGGGACGGCGTCGACGCGCTGCGCCGCGAACTGGCCGCCCGGGTCGCCGAGCGGCGTGCGATCGTCACCCGGATCGACGCGGACATCGACTGGCTCGCAACGGATCTCACGTCGTCCTTGGCCGGGCTGGCGGACCGGGTGGTGAGCGAGGAGTCCCGCCGGCAGGTGATCGTCGCTGCGGCCGAGGCGGCCGGCGGCGCGCAGATCGAGGCCGCCGTCGCGGCGTCCTACCGGCACCGCGGCGCCCTGGCCGTCGGCTGGCCGGTGCTGCGCTGGATCCGCAAGGCCAAGCCCGACCCGTTGGCCCGGCTGGGGCTGGGCACCCGGCGGAGGCCGGACGGCGCGGACGGCACGGTCGAGACGGCCGGCCTGCGGGACGGTGTGGCGGTGCGCCGCACCGCGATCACCGCCAACCCGCTGGCGGTGGCCCGGCTCGACGAGGCGCTACGGCACCTGTCCCAGGATGTCGGCCACGGCCTGCCCGAGACGGCCCGGCTGCGCCTGGAATCGGTGATCACCGACACCCGCGACGACCTGCCGGACGCGCTGGACGAGGCGGCCGGGCTGAGCGACCTGCATCTGGATCCGCCCCGCTGGTGGCGGGCCGCCGGCGCGGTGCAGTGGGCGGCCTCGGCGGCCCTGGCGGCCGGGCTGATCTGGCTGCTGGTCCTGTGGGGGCTGGTGTGGTTCCGCTTCCCCGAACCGCCCACCCCCACCTGGCGCGACATCCCGCTGCCCAGCCTGCTCGCGGTCGGCGGCGCGGCCGTGGGCGCCCTGGTCGCGGTACTGGGCCGCCGGCTCACCGCCGTGGGCGCGCGCAGACGCGGGCGGGCGGCGCACGAGTCGCTGGGCGAGCATGTGGCGTCGGTGATCGACGAGGACGTCGTGCTGAGCGTGAACAGCGAACTGGCCCACCTCAGCGAACTGCGCCGCGCCCTGGCCCGCCTGTGAGCCAGCGCGAGTATGTCCCCGGGCACGGGGACCGCGGCTACGCCGTCCGGCACTACGACCTCGAGCTGGACTACAAGGTCCCGACCAACCATCTGGCCGGCACCGCGACCCTGACCGTGCAGGCGCGCACAGCATCGCGCGAGCTGGCTGTGGACCTGGCCGGACTGCACGTGGGCAAGGTCAGCGTCGACGGCAGGCCGCCGGCCCGGGTCACCCACCGCGGCGCCAAGCTCGTCGTCCGGCTGCGTGAGGAGCTGCCCGCCGGGGCCGAGCTCACGCTGCGGATCACCTATTCCGGCAAGCCGAGACCGGCTCCGGGCGCGCACGGCGCGGCCGGCTGGGAGGAGCTGACCGACGGCGTCCTGGTCGGCTCACAGCCCTACGGCGCGCCGTCCTGGTTCCCCTGCAACGACCGGGCCGACGACAAGGCGAGCTACCGGGTCACGCTGACCACGGCCGCGGCCTATCACGTGGTCGGCAACGGCAGCCTGCTCGGCCGCCGGGTGAAGGGCGGCACCGCCACCTGGACCTACGACCAGCCCGAACCGACGTCGAGCTACCTGGTCAGCGTGCAGATCGGCCGCTACACCGTCACCGACCTCGGCCCGGTGAGGGCCGCGGGAGCGACGGTGGGCGTGCAGATCGTGCACCCCCCTCGGGTGAAGGTGGGGACCGGAACGGCCTTCGCGCGTCAGGCAGCCATGCTGACCACCTTCGCCGACCTGTTCGGGCCCTACCCGTTCTCCGGCTACCGGGCGGTGATCACGGACGACCCGCTCGAGATCCCGCTCGAGGCCCAGGGGCTGTCGAGCTTCGGCGCCAACCATGTGGTGGCGGGCTGGGAGAACGAGCGCCTGGTGGCGCACGAGCTGGCCCATCAGTGGTTCGGCAACAGCCTGACCGCGGCGCACTGGCGCGACATCTGGCTGCACGAGGGATTCGCCTGCTACAGCGAGTGGCTGTGGTCGCAGTCCTCCGGCGGCCCGAGCGCCGACAAGCACGCCCGCACCCACCACGCCCGCCTGTCCAAGCAGCCGCAGGACCTCGTGCTGGCCGACCCGGGGCCGGCCCTGATGTTCGACGACCGGGTCTACAAGCGCGGCGCACTGACCCTGCACGTGCTGCGGAACCTGTTGGGAGACAAGGCGTTCTTCAGCATGCTCCGGGCCTGGACGGCGTCCCGCGCGCACGGCCTGGTCGACACCGACGCCTTCCTCACCCATGCCCAGGCGTTCACCGACGCCCGGGTCGCCGAACGCCTGGACAAGTGGCTGCACGCCCGCAAGCTGCCCCCCCTCCCCTCGTGATCATGCAATCCGGGTACGCCGCCGTGGCGGCGTACCCGGATTGCATGATCACGAGGGGAGGGGGGCGATGACGGCGACCGCCGCTTGGTACTTCGAGCCCACCTCGACGTCGTCCAGCCGCACCCTGCCGGACGGCGCGACGTCCGCGTCATCCCAGGCCAGGACCGCGGCTTGTTCTCTCGGCGTGCTCACCCGGAGCCGGCGGGGATCGACGCGCAGGCCCAGGCCGAGGGCCTTGAGCACCGCCTCCTTGCGCACCCACACCTGGGTGCATTCCCAGGCGGTGTCGGCACTCTCGCCGGGGTGGAGCGCCACGTCGTCGAAGCCGGGGAAGCAGGCGGCGCCGACGCCCTCGACGTCCACCCCGACCGGCCCGGCGTCGCTGATCGCGACCACCACCAGGCCGGGGGCCCGACTCAGGCTCGCCCACACCCCGGACGGCGCCACCAGCGCCCCGTGATCGGCGGCACCGCACTGCGCGCAGGCATGCCCCACCTCGACCAGGTCGGGCCTGGCCCGGAGCCACCGCGCCAGTTCGAGCCGCAGCACGTCGTGCGCGAACGAGCGACCCCCGTCGGCAGGGGCCGCTACCGCGCGGACCAGCAGCTCGTTCAGCAGCCGAGCAGCCGGACCGCGAGCCAGGCCGATACCTGGTCCAGCGCAACCCGTTCCTGCTTCATCGAGTCGCGCTCGCGGATGGTCACCGCCTGGTCCTCGAGGGTGTCGAAATCGACGGTGATGCAGAACGGGGTGCCGATCTCGTCCTGGCGGCGGTAGCGGCGTCCGATCGCCTGGGCGTCGTCGAAGTCGACGTTCCAGTTCTGGCGCAGCTCGGCGGCCAGGTCCCGTGCCTTCGGCGAGAGCGCCTCGTTGCGCGACAGCGGCAGCACCGCCGCCTTGACCGGGGCCAGCCGGTGGTCCAGGCGCAACACGATGCGCTTGTCCACCCCACCCTTGGTGTTCGGCGCCTCGTCCTCGTCGTAGGCCTCGATCAGGAAGGCCATCAACGACCGGGTGACCCCGGCCGCCGGTTCGATCACGTACGGGATCCAGCGCTCGCCCTTGGCCTGGTCGAAGTAGGACAGGTCGACCCCGGAGACCTCGCCGTGCGTGCGCAGGTCGAAGTCGGTCCGGTTGGCGATGCCCTCGAGCTCGCCCCACTGCGACCCGGCGAAGCCGAAGCTGTACTCGATGTCGACCGTGCGCTTGGAGTAGTGGGAGAGCTTCTCCTTGGGGTGCTCGAACAGCCGCAGGTGATCGGGCTCGATGCCCAGGCCGGTGTACCAGCGCATCCGCTCGGCGATCCAGTACTCGTGCCACTCCTCGTCGGTACCGGGCTCGACGAAGAACTCCATCTCCATCTGCTCGAACTCGCGGGTGCGGAAGATGAAGTTGCCCGGGGTGATCTCGTTGCGGAAGGACTTGCCGATCTGGCCGATGCCGAACGGCGGCTTGCGACGGGCGCTCTGCTCCACGTTCTTGTAGTTGACGAAGATGCCCTGGGCGGTCTCCGGGCGCAGGTAGTGCAGCCCCGACTCGTCCTCGGTAGGGCCGAGATAGGTCTTCAGCAGGCCGTTGAACATCTTCGGCTCGGTCCAGGCCGCCTTCGTGCCGCAGTTCGGGCACGGGATCTCCGCCATGGCGGTGGCCGGGCGCCCCTTGCGCTCGGCGTACTCCTCCTCCAGGTGATCGGCCCGGTAGCGGCGATGGCAGGACTGGCACTCGACCAGCGGGTCCACGAAGGCCTCGACGTGACCGGAGGCGACCCACACCTGGCGGGGCAGGATGATCGAGGAGTCCAGCCCGACGATGTCATCGCGACCGGTCACCATGGTGCGCCACCACTGGCGCTTGACGTTCTCCTTCAGCTCCACGCCGAGCGGCCCGTAGTCCCAGGCGGATCGGGTGCCGCCGTAGATCTCGCCGCAGGGGAAGACGAACCCTCGGCGCTTGGCGAGGTTGACGACGGCGTCGAGGCGGGCTTCGGAGGACGGCTTGGCGGCCACGGAAGGAGCTCCATCCGGCTGGGTGTCGGCGGGTCGGGAGACGAACGGGAACGGAACGGATCGCGAACTGCGGCGATCAGCGTCCCAGGCTACCGTCGTCGGCCGACCGGTCCGATGCGGTGGTCACCAGACCCGCATCGGGTGTCCAGGTGATCAGGTCCTCGTAGGCACTCGGCTCGTCGATCGCCCGGTACATCAGCGGGACGGCGTGCAGCTTCACCTCGTGCGCCGACAGCGCCCGACGGTAGTCGCCGACGCTGCGCCAGGTCGTGGTCAGGGTCCACAGCTGCGGGTCGTCGACCGAGCGGCCCAGGTGACCCCCGGTGCAGCCCTCGCGTGCCGTCAGGGTCTCCAACGCCGTCCGGCCCAGCTCGTGGAAGGCGGCAGCCTCGTCGAGCGGCACGGTGTAACGGGTCACTACGAGCACAGCCCCACCGTAGCGGCCGGCTCGTTTGACAGAGCCACGACCCTGGTTGAGAATGATTCTCATGATGATGCAGCTGCGGGCCGGTCTCGCCCTCACCGTCCTCACCGTCGCGTCGAGCCTGGCCCTGGCCGGTTGCGGGTCGTCCTCGACCTCCGGGTCGGGCGCCTCCGCGGCCGGAGGCGCGGTCTCGGTGGTCGCGAGCTTCTACCCGCTGCAGTACGTGGCCGAGCGGGTGGGCGGCGACGCCGTCTCGGTGATCAACCTGACCGCGCCGGGCGCCGAGCCGCACGACCTCGAGCTCACCCCCAAGGACGTCGCCAGGTTGTCCGACGCCGATCTCGTCGTCTTCCTCTCCGGGTTCCAGCCCGCCGTCGACGAGGCGGCGAAGAACCAGGCCGGCGCCCAGGCCTTCGACGTGGCCTCGGCGGCGCGCCTCGACCTGGAGGGCCACGAGGAGGGGCACGAGGCGAGCCCCGGCGCGAGCCCCGCGGAGGAGGATCACGACCATGGCGCGGTCGACCCGCACTTCTGGCTGGACCCGATGCGCCTGGCCGACGTCGCAGACTCCGTCGCCACCCGCCTGTCCACTGCCGACCCGAACCGCGCGGCGACCTTCCAGGCCAACGCCAAGGCCCTGCGTACCGACCTGGAATCGCTCGACGCCGAGATCAAGGCCGGGCTGGCGAACTGCACCAACACGAACCTGGTCACCAGCCACGAGGCCTTCGGGTACCTCGCGCAGCGCTACGGCCTGACCCAGCTCGGGATCGCCGGCCTGTCGCCCGAGGCGGAGCCGGACGCCGGGACCCTGGCCAAGGTCACCGACTTCGTGAAGGCCAACAAGGTCACCACGATCTACTACGAGACCCTGGTCAGCCCGGACGTCGCCCAGACCGTCGCCCGGAGCACCGGAGCCACCACGGCAGTGCTCGATCCGCTGGAGGGTCTGAGTGACTCCTCTGCGGCGCGCGACTACCTTGGCGTCATGCGAGCCAACCTGGCGACCCTGCGCGCGGGCCAGACGTGCACCTGATTCCGGTCGGCGACGGTCCGGTGATCGAGCTCCGGGGCGCCGCCATCGGCTACGGCGATCGCCCGGTGGTGCCTGGCCTCGACCTGCGGATCGACCGGGGCGAGGTCGTCGCCCTGGTCGGACCCAACGGTTCCGGCAAGACCACCGTGGTGCGTGGCATCCTCGGCCTGGCCCAGATCCTGCACGGCGAGGTGCTGCTCTTCGGCACCCCTGCCGCCGACGTCCACGACCGGTGGCGGGTCGGCTACGTGCCACAGCGGCACACAGTGGTGGGCGCCATCCCCTCGACGGTGGCCGAGGTGGTCGGCTCGGGACGACTGCCCCGCAAGCGCCTGTTCAGCCGCACCACCGCCGCAGACCGGACGGCCGTCACCGAGGCGATCGAGCTGGTGGGGCTCAGCGAGCGCCGTGACGCCGCGGTCTCCACCCTGTCCGGCGGGCAGCAGCGGAGGGTGCTCATCGCCCGGGCACTCGCCTCCGAGCCCGAGGTCCTGATCATGGACGAACCCACGGCCGGCGTGGACGCCGAGAACCAGGCTCGGCTCGGCCAGACCCTGGAACGTCTTGTGGCCCAAGGGATGACGCTCCTCGTGATCACCCATGACATCGCCCCGCTGCGCCCGGTGCTAACCCGGGCCGTGGTGGTGCACGACGGCCGGATCAGCCGCGACGTGCCGGCTTCGGTCGCGTTCGGCGTCGATCTCGGCGCCGGGGCGGACGAGCACCACGAGGCGGCCGCTCAGGGCTGGCTCGGCGGACTCGGGCTGCGAGGCTGACCGTGGACCTGTTCCGTTACGACTTCATGGTGCGGGCCCTGCTCGCCTCGATCATGGTCGGCCTGACCGCCCCGATGGTGGGCATATACCTGGTGCAGCGCCGGCTCGCCCTGATCGGCGACGGCATCGGGCACGTCGCGCTGACCGGCGTCGCCCTCGGGTTCCTGACCGGCACCGCCCCGGTCGGCACCGCACTGATCTGCGCGGTGCTCGGCGCCGGGGCGATCGAGGTGATCCGGGCCCGGGGACGGGCCACCGCCGACGTCGCCCTGGCGGTGATGTTCTACGGCGGGATCGCCGGCGGTGTGGTGCTGATCGGCCTGTCCAACCAGGGCACCCCGGCCAGCCTGAGCTCCTACCTGTTCGGGGCGATCACCACCACCACGCCGGCGGACCTGGTGGTCTTCGCAGTGCTCTCCGCTGCGGTGATGGTGGTCGCCGTGGGCCTGGCCCCCCGGTTGTTCGCGGTGAGCAACGACGAGGAGTACGCCCGAGCCACCGGGATGAATGTGCTCGGCCTGAACCTGCTGCTGGCCACGCTCACCGCCGCGACCGTGGTGATCTCGATGCGCGTGGTCGGCCTGCTGCTGATCAGCGCACTGATGATCCTGCCGAACGCGGTGGCTCAGGTGACGGCCACCAGCTTCCGGGGCAGCCTGCTCACGGCACTCGCCGTCGGGGTCGGTGTCAGCGTGGCCGGCACCACGTCGTCCTACTACCTCGACACCCCGTCGGGGGGCACGATCGTGCTGCTGGCGATCGTCGTGTTCGGCCTCGCCAGCGCACTCGCGGCGGCCCGGCGGGCCCTGCACGCCAGGCAGGCCCACCATCATCAGGACCATCAGCACGAGCACGGGCCGGAGTGCGAACACCCGGCGATCGACCACGGTGACCATGTCGACTACGAGCACGACGGTCATCGGCACGCGGCGCACGGAGCCCACTATGACGACCACTAAGCGGCTGCAGACCCGCCAGCGCTCGGCGGTCTGGGCCGCGCTGGAGGGCGCCGCTGACTTCACCAGCGCCCAGCAGTTGCATGCCCGGCTGCGCGAGAGCGGGGACGGCGTCGGCCTGGCCACGGTGTACCGCACCCTGCAGGCCCTCGCCGAGGACGGCGCCCTCGACGTCGTGCGCAGCGGCGACGGTGAGGTGCTCTACCGCCGGTGCAGCACGGGGCATCACCACCACCTGACCTGCCGCAGCTGCCGACGCACGGTGGAGGTGGACTCGGCGGCGGTCGAACGGTGGGCGCACTCGGTGGCCGAGCAGCACGGCTTCGCCGCCGTCGAGCACGTGGTCGAGGTGTTCGGCACCTGCCCGGAGTGCGCGGACACGGTGCGGGGACCGGACGCCTAGGTCGCGGCGTCCACGGCACCGCCGTAGCGGCGGTCCCGGGAGGCGTACTCGGCGACGGCCTCCCACAGGGTGCGCCGGTCGACGTCCGGCCAGAGCACGTTCATGAAGACCAGTTCGGCGTAGGCGGCCTGCCAGAGCATGAAGTTGGACGTGCGCTGCTCCCCCGAGGTGCGCAGGAACATGTCGACGTCGGGCAAGTCGGGCTCGTCGAGGAAACGGGCCACGGTGCGCTCGTCCACCCGGTTCGGGTCGAGCCGGCCGGCGGCGACCTCGAGCGCGATCGCGCGCGCGGCGTCCGCGATCTCGGCCCGGCCTCCGTAGTTCACGCACATGGTGAGCGTGAGCACGTCGTTGTGCCGGGTCAGCTCCTCGGCCGTCTCCAGCTCGGTGATCACGCTGCGCCACAGTCGCGGACGGCGGCCGGCCCAGCGCACCCGCACCCCCCACGCGTGCATGGTGTCGCGGCGGCGGCGGATCACGTCCCGGTTGAAGCCCATCAGGAACCGGACCTCGTCGGGCGACCGGCGCCAGTTCTCCGTGGAGAAGGCGAAGGCCGAGATGTGCTTGACGCCGATCTCGATCGCCCCGGCGACGACGTCCAGCAGGGCCGCCTCCCCCATCGCGTGCCCCTCGGTGCGGGGCAAGCCGCGGGCGTTGGCCCAGCGGCCGTTGCCGTCCATCACCACCGCCACGTGGGCGGGCACGAACTCCGCCGGGATGGCCGGAGGGCGAGCCCCGGAGGGGTGGGCGGGCGGCGGGACCGGGGCCGGGCGGGCGGCCGCAGAAGGCAGGGCGCGACGTCTCACCCGCTCAGCGTTCCACGGACCGGCCCCGGCCGACGCCTCCGACTACTTCTTCATCGGGTACACGGGCAGCACCGGCCGGCCCGCGGTGGCGTTCATCACCCCGGCGAACGAGGTGTACCAGGCGAGGGCCGCGGTGATGATGCCGAGCCAGCCGCCGATGTGGGTAGCCGTGACCGACTCGGCCAGGTCGCCGATCGTCAGCGCGATCAGTGCAAGGGTGAGCACCCCGAAGGTGATCACCAGCGCGCCGGTGGTCTTGAACGAGGTGACGAACATGTAGCCGGTGAAGATCGTCCAGGCCGAGCAGGAACAGGCCGATGGCGTGGCTGATGTCCGCCTTAGGCGCGCCCTTCATCGCCTCGAGATGGGTGCTCAGGTACCAGAACGACATCCAGAACGCGCCGTAGGAGCAGAAGGCGATGCCGCCGAAGGCGTTCCCCTTGACGTACTCCACCACGCCGGCGATCACCTGGACGACGCCTCCGTAGAACAGCGCCAGCCCGAAGACCACGGGCTTGACGGTGGCCGGGAGCAGCCCGGCGTTGAAGCAGGACAGCACGAACGTGGTCAGGGCGAAGCAGGCCAGCCCCAGCGGGCCGGGGTCAGCGATCCGAGCGGTGAACGGAACCTGTTCTACAGCAGGCGAAGCGGAAGCGTTGGGAGGGGAAAGGGTCGTTGCCGTCATGGTGGAACCTTCCATCGAATGGCCGTGCACTATCTCCCCACCCTCCCCCTCGCACAGCCCGGCAGAACGGGCATATCGGGCCATGATCGCTCAACGGTCCGAGATCCCCCACCAGCCCACGACGGACGGCGTGTGACGCAGATCAGCGGTCAGGCCACCGGGACGAGCGGTGGGCCTCAGGGCTGCCGGGACGGGTTCAGCGTTCGACGAGGCGCAGCGAACGGACCTGGCGCTCCAGATGCCACTGCAGGTAGGCGGCGGTGATCCCGCTGGCCTCCCGTCGGTGCCGCGGATCGCTGGTGTCGGCCCGCTCCCAGTCGCCGCTGAGCAACGCGGCGAGCAGCTCGAGGGTGAGCGGGTGCGGCGCCGTGGCCACGGAGGGACGGCACTGCGGGCAGACCGAACCGCCGGTGGCCATCGCGAAGGCGCGGTGCGGGCCGGTCGCGCCGCACCGGGCGCAGTCGGTGAATGAGGGTGCCCAGCCCGAGACGGCGAGTGCGCGCAGGAGGAAGGCGTCCAGGATCAGCCCCGGATCATGCTCTCCCTCAGCCAGGCTGCGCAGCCCCCCGGCGAGCAGCAGGAACAACTGCAGCGCCGGCTCCTGATCGGTCTCGGTGAGCCGTTCGGCGGTCTCCAGCATCGCCGTCCCCGCGGTGTAGCGGCCGTAGTCGCCGGCGATACCCAGCCCGTAGGCCCCGATGGTCTCGGCCTGGGTGACGATGTCAAGGCTGCGGCCCTCGTAGAACTGGACGTCCACCAGCATGAACGGCTCGACCCGCCCGCCCAGGCGGGAACTGGTCTTGCGCACGCCCTTGGCCACGGCACGGACCCGACCGTGCTCCCTGGTCAGGAACGTGACGATGCGGTCGGCCTCGCCCAGCTTCTGGGTCCGCAGGACGACCGCATCGTCACGATAGAGCGGCATCCCTCCAGGGTCGCAGGTCGTCGGCCGTCACACGGCACGGTGGACCGGCGACACGGCCTCCGATGCGGCACAGGCGACCAGGGATCTGGCACCCGGCGGTTGGTCCGGCCGAGCCACACGGGTTGATCTCATCTCAAACTTGCGATATTAGTATCTCATGTTTGCGATGACTCACGATGGGGACGGGCGTCGTCCGCGGCGCCGTCCGATCGAGCGCATCCGCGACCGGATCGCCGAGGGTCCCCTCGACGCACCAAGCCCGCTGTTCACCCACATCGCGGCCCAGATCGCCGATCGGCGCATCGAACTGCGCCTGTCCCAGGCCGAGCTGGCCGCGCTGTGCGACACCACGCAGTCAGCCATCGCACGACTGGAGAGCGGCGAACGCCCACCGCGCATCGACACCCTGCAACGCATCGCAGGTGCTCTCGACTGCGAACTCGCCGTCGAGCTCCGGCCGCGCACCACGAGGAACATCAGGAAGGGGACGACACCATGAGCACCCTGGTTGCCGAGGAGGATCTCGAGTCCACGCGCGGCGAGAGGTTCCTGGCGTTCGTGTTCGCCGTCTTCGTCGTGATCGGCCTGATCTGGGGCTATGCCAAGCTCGACGAGCCGTTCCAGCCGCCGCAGACGGTCGTCACCGACCCGGCGGTCGCCGCGCGAGACGCCGCCCGGGACGTCCGCGACAAGGCAGCGATGACGCAGGACTCCGCCAGGACCGACCTCGAGCTGGCCAGAGAGGCCTACCGGACCGCGATGGAGGCCGGTCAGCCGACCGAGAACCTGCAGACGGCCTACCAGCAGGCGCAGACTCGGCAGGAGGAGGCCAGTACAGCCCTGACGCAGGCCGAGCAGCGTCTGGCTGACGCGGAGCCGGCCGCGCAGGCAGCCGAGAAGCGCCTCGAGGCCGAACGGTCCCAGACCTACACCCACGCCCGGCTGCTGACCTTCCTGGCCCGGCTGGCCTACGTGATCGGCACCCTGGTCCTGTCGTTCTGGGCACTCACCCGGTACCGCCGCCGCGCGGCGCGACGTGCTCCCCTGCTGTACGCCACGGTCGGCGCGACCAGCCTCCTGGCCCTGATCATGGCCACGGACTACATCACCGACTACATCGACCTGCCCGACCTCGGGCCACTGGTGCTCTCCCTCGTCGGCATCGCCTTGTCGTTCGCGGCATTCGTTGCGCTGCAACGGGTTCTCGTGCGCAGAGTCCCGGAGCGACGCGTGCGTCGGGGCGACTGCCCGTTCTGCGGCTACCCGGTGCGCCGGCCTGCCGATGGCACGGCGCCGAGCGGCTACTGCGAGGGCTGCGGGCGGGACGTCGTCGGCGAGTGCACAAGCTGCAACGCGCCGCGCCGGGTGGGCACGCGGCACTGTGCCGCCTGCGGCGCCGCCTGAGCCCCCCGCCGGGCAGGCAACGCCACGTGCCCGCGACAGTCGGACGAGTCAGTCGAGCACTCGCGGCGCTCCACACTCCACTGCAGTCAGGCGGCGGTGTCCAGCATCGCCGGCCTCGCAGTCGTACCAGTCACACTGATCCGGATCCGACACGGGTGCACCGCCCCCACCGCGTTTGCGCGCTCGCCCCGCGGCTTCCGATCAGGTCCCGGTCGGCGGAAGCCTGCGGAGGATCTCCTGGAGCAGGCCGCCCTGACTCTCGAGCATCTCGGTGTGCCGATCCAACGTCTCGGTGTGCCGGTCGAGGATCTCCCCCTGGTGCACGAGCATCAACCCGTGACTCGCCAGCACCCGCCCCTGAGACTCGAGGACCCGGCCCTGCTCGAGCTGGGTCTCCCGCAGCGCGTTCTGGGTCGCGGTGATACCCCGAAGGGCACCACGGACACCAGCCACCTCGCGGTCTGCGAGCGCCGCCAGTACTCGGGTGTCCGCCACTTGCTCCCGGAGGTCGTCCATGTCCGCTCGCAGCTGCGACACCTCGCCCCGGATCTCCTCCAGCTCGCTCATGGGGCCAGCCTGACAGAGCGGAGGAGCGTCGGGACAGGGGGGAGAGCAGCCTGTGGACAACTCTGAGCGCCGGAGGTGTCGAGACTCGCTCGGCGTCATGCGGAACGCGCGTGACAGCGCGTTCCACATGACGCCGAGTCGGGCTACCGGCCGATTGAGCGGTTGACCGCCGACACGATCGCCTTGAGCGAAGCTCGCACGATGTTCGGGTCGATCCCGACGCCCCAGAGCACCCGCTCGCCCACGGCGCACTCGACGAACGCT
This sequence comes from uncultured Actinomycetota bacterium, assembly GCA_963710915.1. Classification (GTDB taxonomy): domain Bacteria; phylum Actinomycetota; class Actinomycetes; order Actinomycetales; family Kineosporiaceae; genus JADJPO01. The sequence goes on from CAVQCD010000011.1 coordinate 338,117, forward strand.
GCGGCCGTGGCGTCGCCGCCGGCACTCATCGCGTGCTCGGTGTAGTCGAGCACCCGCACGTCGATGTCCAGTTGGCCGACCACCTTGACGAAGGCGGCGATCGGTCCGTTGCCGTCGCCCTCCAGGTGCACCAGCTGATCGCCGTCCGGCCGGGTGCGGTCCTCGACGTCGACCGCGAGGTGGTCGCGACCGTCGTCCGCACTGGTCACCCGCATGCCGCGGACCCGGAACCGGCCCCACGGGTCGGTGTCCGAGGGGAGGTACTCGTCGGCGAACACGTCCCACATCTGCGCCGGGGACACCTCGCCGCCCGCGTCGTCGGTGTGCTGCTGAATCACCTGGCTGAACTCGATCTGCAGCCGGCGGGGCAGGTCGAGGTTGTACTCGTGCTTCATCAGATAGGCCACGCCGCCCTTGCCGGACTGGCTGTTCACCCGGATCACGGCCTCGTAGCTGCGTCCGACGTCCTTGGGGTCGATCGGCAGGTAGGGCACCGCCCACACCATGTCGTGCAGGGTCTTCGCGGCGGCGTCGGCGTCGCGCTGCAGGGACTCGAAGCCCTTCTTGATCGCATCCTGGTGCGAGCCGGAGAAGGCGGTGTAGACCAGGTCGCCGCCGTAGGGGTGACGCTCGGGCACCTTCAGCTGGTTGCAGTACTCCACCGTGCGCCGGATCTCGTCGATGTCACTGAAGTCGATCATCGGGTCGACGCCCTGGCTGAACAGGTTCAGCCCCAGGGTGACCAGGCAGACGTTGCCGGTGCGCTCGCCGTTGCCGAACAGGCAGCCCTCGATCCGGTCGGCGCCGGCCATGAAGCCCAGTTCGGCCGCGGCGACCGCGGTTCCGCGGTCGTTGTGCGGGTGCAGGGAGAGCATCACGTTCTCGCGGTGGGCCAGGTGGCGGTGCATCCACTCGATCGAGTCGGCGTACACGTTGGGCGTGGCCATCTCGACCGTGGCCGGCAGGTTGATGATCACCTTGCGGTCCGGTGCCGGCTCGAACACGTCGAGGACGGCGTTGCTCACCCGGGCGGCGAACTCCAGCTCGGTGCCGGTGTAGGACTCGGGCGAGTACTCGAAGAACACGTCGGTGCCCTCGGAGATCGCCTGGTCACCCAGCTTCATGCACAGCCGGGCACCCTCGGTGGCGATGTCGACGATGCCGTCCATGTCCATGCCGAAGACCACCCGGCGCTGCAGCACCGAGGTCGAGTTGTACAGGTGCACGATGGCCTGCTTGGCACCCCGGATGGACTCGTAGGTGCGCTCGATCAGGTGGTCGCGGGCCTGGGTCAGCACCTGGATCACCACGTCGTCCGGGATGACGTCGTCCTCGATCAATTGCCGGACGAAGTCGAAGTCGGTCTGGCTGGCCGAGGGGAAGCCGACCTCGATCTCCTTGTAACCCATGCGCACCAGCAGCTCGAACATGCGCCGCTTGCGCTCGGGGCTCATCGGGTCGATCAGGGCCTGGTTGCCGTCACGCAGGTCGACGGCACACCACTGGGGTGCGCGGGTGATGGTCTTGGTGGGCCAGGTGCGGTCAGGCAGGTCGACCTGGATCTGCTGCTGGAACGGCTGGTACCGATGGATCGGCATGCTGGACGGTTTCTGGACGTTGTTCACGCTCGCCTCACGGGGGTCTCAGGGGTGCTGGGCCACAGGATTGAGCCGGCACGCGCGAATCTCCCGCGACGAGGGGTCCGGCCTAGAGGGCCCCGCCGCGGCGACGAAGCAGAAGCTGCCCGAAGCGCACCCGACAACGGTACCGCACGCGGCAGAGTGGGGGGATGAATCATCCAGCCTCGCCGGACTGGGACGGGGTGCGTCGGATGCTGCTGCGGGACTACCGGCCGGTGGCCCGGGTGCGCCTGCCCGAGACTCCTGTGAAGACCCCGGCCGTGCCGGTGATCGACGCGCACAACCACCTCGGACGCTGGCTGAGCGAGGGCTGGATGACGCCGCACGTCGGTGACCTGCTCGCCCTGATGGACACCTGCGGCGTGGAGCGGATCGTCAACCTGGACGGCCGGTGGGGCGATGAGCTGAGCGCCAACATCGACCGCTACGACGCAGCCCACCCCGGTCGGTTCACCACCTTCTGCCACGTCGACTGGGCACGGCTCGCCGACGCCGATCCGCTGCCGGGGCTGATCGCCCAGCTGGAGGACTCCGCCCGGCGCGGGGCCCGCGGCGTGAAGGTGTGGAAGGACCTCGGCCTGGAGCACCGCGATGCCGCCGGTGCGCTGGTGCTGCCCGATCACCCGGTGGTGATCGCGGTGCTGCGCCGGGCCGGTGACCTGGGCCTGCCCGTGCTGATCCACACCGCCGACCCGGTGGCCTTCTTCGACCCCCTCGACGCCGCCAACGAGCGGCTGGACGAGCTCAGCCAGTCCCCCGACTGGTGGTACGGCGACCGCTCCCGGTATCCCTCGTTCGACGGCCTGATGGCGGCGCTGGACCGCCTCCTGGAGGCGATCGGGACCACCACCGTGATCGGCGCCCACGTGGGCTGCCACGCCGAGGACCTCGGCTCCGTGTCGGCGATGCTGACCCGGCGTCCCAACTTCCACGTCGACCTGGGCGGTCGGGTCGGAGAGCTCGGACGCCAGCCCCGGGCCTTCGCCGCCTTCGTGGCCCGCCACGCGGACCGGGTGCTGTTCGGCAGCGACGCCTTCCCGATCGACGCCCAGGCCCTGCGCACCGCCTACCGGTTCCTGGAGACCGACGACGAGCACTTCGCCTACTGCCCCGGCGAACCGATCCCGCCCCAGGGCCGGTGGGCCGTGTCCGGCGCCGCCCTCCCCCAGGAACAGCTGGCACAGATCTACCGCGGCAACGCCGTCCGGCTGGGGCTGTGACGCCGGTGAACCGGGTGCGGGCGGGGTACGCCCTGGGCGGGGTCGCCACCGGGTCGTTCGGCACCGTGCCCGGCCTGATGCTGCTGCCCTACCTGACCGAGCGGCTCGGCGTGCCGGCCGCCCTCGCCGGGGTCATCGTGTTCGCCCCCAAGGCCTGGGACGTCGTGCTGAACCCGATCGCGGGCCGGATCAGCGACCACAGCCGCTCGCCCCAGGGGCCGCGCCGGCCCTTCCTGCTGCGCGCGGGGCTCACCCTGGCGGTGGCGTTCGCGCTGCTGTTCGCCGGGCCGGCCACACCGAGGGCCCTCGCCGCCGGCTGGGTCGCCGTCCTCTTCCTGGCCTGTGCGACGGCTTACGCCTTCTTCCAGGTGCCCTACGTGGCGATGCCGGCCGAGATCACCGACGACCCCGCCGAGCGCACCCGGATGATGACCTGGCGGGTCGCCGTCCTGGCCGTGGCGATCCTGGTCAGCGGTGGTCTGGCACCGATGATCCGCAACGGGATCGGGCCCGAGCGCGGCTATGCCGCGATGGGCGCCTTCGTCGCCCTCCTGATCGCGCTCGGCAGTCTCGGCGCCTGGTGGGGTACCGCGACGGCGCCGATCCACCGGGTCGAGGCCGCCGCGGGCAGCCTGCGCAGCCAGGTGGCGCTGGTGGCCGCCGACCGCGACTACCGGGCGCTGCTGCTCACCTTCGTGGTGCAGGCGCTGGGCATCGGGTCGATGCTCGCGGGTGTCGACTACGTGGCGCGCCAGGTGCTGCGGGACGACGGCGCCGGCGCGCTGCTGTTCGTCTGCTTCGTCGCCCCCGCCATCGTCTGCACCCCCGGGTGGGAACGCGTGGGCGCGCTGGCGGGCAAGAAGCGCGGCTACGTCGTCGCCACGGTGCTGCTCGGCGGGGCCGCCCTGGGACTCACCACGGCGCGTGTCCTGCCCACCGCAGCGATCTTCGCCCTGGTGGCCCTGGTCGGCGTCGGCTACGCCGGCGCGCAGATGTTCCCGTTGGCGATGCTGCCGGACGTCGCCGCAGCCGACGCCGCACGCACCGGCGCGAACCGGGTCGGCGTCTTCACCGGGGTCTGGACCGCCGGCGAGACCCTCGGGATGGCACTCGGCCCGGGCGTCTACGGCCTGGTGCTGGCCCTGGGTGGGTACGTCTCCTCGAGGGATTCGGCTGCGGTCCAGCCGGAGTCGGCGCTGACCGCGATCACGCTCGGCTTCTCGCTGCTGCCCGGCCTGCTCGTGCTCGGGTCCCTCGCGCTGCTGCGGGGCTACCGTCTCGCCCCGCTCACCACCCCGTCGCCCCAGGAGGCACCCCCGTCATGAGTCTCAGCGCCGACGAGGTCCGCACCCGGCTGGCCGCCCTGCGGGCTCACGACCTGCCCGTGCACGGTGGTCGGACCCTCGCCTACGTCTACGACTCCGGCCGGCCCGAGGTGGACGCCGCCGCCGCCGAGGCGCTCGCCGCCTTCGGCGGTACCAACGGCCTCGATCCCACGGCCTTCCCCTCCCTGGCGGCGATGGCGCGCGAGGTGGTCGGCGTCACGGCCGGGCTGCTGGGTGCGCCCGAGGGCTTCGCCGGAACGGTCACCTCGGGCGGCACCGAGTCCTGCCTGCTCGCCGTACTGGCGGCGCGCGAGGCCCACCCCGAGATCGCCCGGCCCCAGGTCGTGGCGCCGACCACCGTGCATGCCGCCTTCCACAAGGCGGCACACCTGTTCGGGCTCGACCTGGTGCTGGTGGACGTCGACCCGGTCACCTTCCGCGCCGACCCCGCGGCGATGGCGGCCGCCCTCACCGAGCGGGCGGTGCTGGTGGTGGTCAGCGCGCCGTCCTACGCGCACGGGGTGGTGGACCCGGTCGCGCCGATCGCGGCCGCCGCCGCCGATCGCGGCATCCGGTGCCACGTCGACGCCTGCATCGGCGGCTTCGTGCTGCCCTTCCTGAGCGAGGCCGAGCCGGCGACGCCCGAGTGGAGCTTCACCGTGCCCGGAGTGACCAGCATCTCCGCCGACCTGCACAAGTACGGGTACGCGCCGAAGGGCGTCTCAGTCCTGGTGCACCGCTCGATGGCGTTGCGTCACAGCCAGTTCTGGGCGACGGCCGACTGGCCGGGATACGGCGTGGTGAACGCGACCCTGCAGTCGACGACCTCCGGCGGGCCGCTCGCCGCGGCCTGGGCCACCGTCTCGATGATCGGTACGGAGGGCTATGCCGCGCTCGCCACCACTGCACGCCGTGCGGCCCTCGAGCTCGCCGATGCAGCAGCGCGGATCTCCGGGGTGCGGCTGCTCGCCAGGCCGGACTCCACCCTGGTCGCCCTGACCACGGACGAGACCTGCGATGTCTACACGGTGTGCGACGAGCTGTTGCTGCGCGGGTGGTTCGCCCAGCCACAACTGCCCTTCCGCGACGGCGCGGCCTCGCTGCACCTGAGCCTCAGCGCCGCCACAGCGGTGCACCTGCCCGCGTTCCTGGAGGCCCTGCGGGAGGCGGTCGCCGCGGCGCAGGCGGCCGGCCCGGTCGGCGTGGACCCGGACGTCGTCGCCCTGCTGGGAACGCTGGACCCGGCGACGCTGGACGACGCGACGATGGCGGCTGTGCTGGCCGCCGCCGGGATGGCCGGGGCGGAGGGCGACGTGGCGCTGCCGCAACGGATGGCGCCGGTGCAGGCCCTGCTGGCCGCCTGCCCCGCGGCGCTGCGGGAGGCGCTGCTGATCGCCGTGGTCGAGCGCCTCTCGGCGTAGCCGGTCATCTCGGCGTAGCCGGTCATCTCGAGTGCGCGAGTGGCGCGTTCGCGCGACAGCGCCGGTCGCCTCGGCCAGGATCGGCCCATGGCGCCTCTGGCTCACGACGTCCTGGTGCTCGGCGACGTCAATCCCGACCTGGTGCTCACCGGCGACGTGGTCCCCCGATTCGGCCAGGCCGAGCAGCTGCTGACCGGCGCCGACCTGCTGATCGGCGGCTCGGGGGCGATCACCGCGCACGGCATGGCCCGGCTCGGGCTCGACGTCGCCCTCCTCTCCGAGGTGGGAGACGACGTCTTCGGCCGGCTGATGCTCGAGCGGCTCGCGGCGGCCGGAGTGCGCACCGAGCTGATCAGGCGCACGACCGAGCGGGCCACCGGGCTGTCGGTGGTGCTCTCGGCCGCCGAGAGCCGCAGCACCCTGACCTATCTCGGCGCCATCGACGCCGACCCGCCGTCCTGGCACCAGGTCGAGGACCTGCCGCGGGCACGGCACCTGCACGTCACCTCCTACTACCTGCAGCGCCGGCTTGCCGCCGCCCTGCCCCGCCTCCTGCGCCTCGCCCGCGGCGCCGGGATGACGATCAGCCTGGACACCAACCTCGACCCGGACGGCGCGTTCACCGGCATCGGCGACGTGCTGGCGCTGGTCGACCTGACGTTCCCGAACGCTGCCGAGGCGCTGGGCATGGCCACGGCCGTCGGGCGGCCGACCACCGACCTGGTCGAGGCGGGCATCGCGCTGGCCGCCTGCGGGCCCACGGTGGTGGTGAAGAACAGCGCCGACGGCGCTCTCCTGGTGCGCCCCGACGGCAGCGTGCTGCAGGTCGACGGCCGGGCGGTCGCCCCGGTGGACACCACCGGCGCCGGCGACACCTTCGCCGCCGCCTTCCTCTCGGCCCGACTGCTGGGCCACCCCGACACCACCGCGATGGCCTGGGCCGACGCCGCCGGACGCCTCGCCACCCAGGCCCTGGGCGGCACCGCCGCCCAGCCCACCCTCCCCCTCCTCCTCGCCGCCCTCCCCTGAGCGGCGCTGGCAGCAGAAGGCTAGAAGCCGAGTTTGCGGAGTTGGCGGGGGTCGCGCTGCCAGTCCTTGGCCACCTTGACCCGCAGGTCCAGGTGCACCCGCTGGCCGAGCATCGCCTCGATCTCGCGCCGGGCCGCGATGCCCACCTCACGCAGCCGGGACCCGCCGCGACCGATCACGATCCCCTTCTGGCTGTCCCGCTCGACGTAGACGAACACCCGCAGATCGAGCAGCGGATCCTCGGGCGACCGCCCCGGGCGCGGCTCCATGTCCTCCACCACCACGGCCAGGCTGTGCGGCAGTTCGTCGCGCACGCCCTCCAGCGCCGCCTCGCGGACCAGTTCGGCGATCATCACCCGTTCCGGCTCGTCGGTCAGTTCGCCGTCCGGGTACATCGGCGGGCCGACCGGCAGGTGGCCGAACAACAGGTCGGCCAGCAGGTCCACCTGGAAGCCGTCGACCGCCGACACGGGGATCACGTCGTCCGCCGCGAGCAGATGCGAGGCGGCGATCAGCTGGGGGGGCAGGCTCTCCCGCGAGACCCGGTCGGTCTTGGTGACGATCACCACCACCGGCGGACGACGCCGGCCCTCCTTGGCCAGTTCCTCCAGCTCTCGGGCGATGAACCGGTCACCGGCCCCGACCGGCTCGTCCGCCGGGATGCACAGCCCGATCACGTCCACCTCGAGCAGGGTGGTGCGGACCAGGTCGTTCAGGCGCTCACCGAGCAGGGTGCGCGGGCGATGCACCCCGGGGGTGTCCACCAGCACCAGCTGCGCATCCGGCCGATGCACGATGCCACGGATCGCGTGCCGGGTGGTCTGCGGCCGGCTGGAGGTGATCGCGACCTTCTCCCCCACCAGCGCATTGGTCAAGGTGGACTTGCCCGCGTTGGGCCGCCCGACCAGGCAGGCGAATCCGCTCCGGTACGGCGCCGGCACCGTCGGCGGCGGCCCACTCATGCCCGCTCCACGATCACTGTGGCCAGCCGGTGCCGGCGGCCCTCGAACTGGTCCGCGGTCAGCCGCAACGCACCGACCACCGCCGACGCATTGGCGATCGGGACCCGACCCAGAGCCTTGGCCAGCAGTCCCCCCACGGTGTCCACGTCGTCGTCCTCCAGTTCGACCTCGAAGAGGTCGCCCATGTCCTCGATGTTCAGCCTGGCGCTGACCCGGAACCGCCCCTCGCCGAGGATCTCGACATCGGTCTCGTCGGGGTCGTACTCGTCGGAGATCTCCCCGACGATCTCCTCGACCAGATCCTCGAGGGTGACCATGCCCGCCGTCCCGCCGTACTCGTCCACCACGATCGCCACGTGTGGCACCTCCTGCTGCATCTCGCGCAGCAGGTCGTCGGCGGGCTTGCTGTCGGGCACGAAATAGGCCGGCCGCAACAGGTCACCCACGGTCAGCCGGGTCAGCGAGTCCTGGTCCTCGTGCATGCGGCGGGCGACGTCCTTCAGGTAGAGCACGCCGAGCATGTCGTCCAGGTCCTCGCCCACCACCGGGACCCGGGAGAAACCGGAGCGCAGCAGGAGCGCCATCGCGTGGTGCAGCGTCGCCGTCGTCGGCACCGACACCAGGTCCGTCCGCGGCACCATCACCTCACGGGTCAGGGTGTCGCCGAGCTCGAACACGGACTGGATCATCTCCCGCTCGTCGGCCTCGATCAGTTGGCTCTCCTCGGCCATGTCGACCAGTTCGCGCAGCTCGGCCTCGGAGGCGAACGGGCCGTCGCGGTAGCCCTTGCCCGGGGTGATCGCGTTGCCGACCAGCACCAGCAGCCGCGCGAACGGGCCCAGCACACGGGCCAGCATGAGCATGGCCGGTGCCGCGATGAGCCCGACCGCCTCGGCGTGCTGTCGGCCGTAGGTGCGCGGGCCGACCCCGACCACGACGAACACCGCGGCGGTGGTCAGTGCCACGGCCACCAGGGCGCCCTGCCACCAGACCGGCAGCCAGGCCAGACAGGCCAGGGTCAGGCAGACGGCGGAACCCATGTCGCACAGCACGCGGAGAAAGGTCGCCACCAGCAGCGTCGGCCCGGGGTCCTGGACGACGGCGAGCAGTGCCGTACTGCCGCGCCGCTGCTCGACCGCCAGCTCCTGGGCCCGGCCACGGGACATCCGCGAGCACGCCGCCTCGGCGGCAGCCAGCACCCCGGCGAGGCCCACCAGTACCAGAGCGAGCACCACCAGCCGGCCGCTCGGCAGGTTCACCCACGCCCCCGGGTGGAGAGGTAGGTCAGCAGCAGACGCCGCTGCAGCGCGAACATCTCCGCCTCCTCGGTCGGCTCGGCGTGGTCGTAGCCGAGCAGATGCAGGATGCCGTGAGTGGTCAGGAGCAACAGCTCCTCGTGCGTGGAATGACCCGCCGCCTCCGCCTGGCGTTCGGCCACCTGTGGGCAGAGCACCACGTCCCCGAGCAGACCGGCCACCGGATCCTCGCCGTCGCGGCCCGGGCGCAGCTCGTCCATCGGGAAGGACAGCACGTCGGTCGGCCCGGGCTCGTCCATCCACTGCTCGTGCAGTGCACTCATCGCGCCCTCGTCGACGAGGACGACGGACAGCTCGGCCTGCGGGTGCACCTGCAGATCGCTCAGCACGTGACGGGCGAGAGCGACGATCTCGAGCTCGTCAGCCGGCACGCCACTCTCGTTGTTGACCTCGATGCTCATCGGCGTGAGCGCCGGTGCGGAGCGGCCTGCATCTCGTCCCACCGGCCGTAGGCGTCGACGATCTCGCTGACCAGCCGGTGCCGCACCACGTCGGCGCTGGTCAGCAGGTGGAAGCGCACGTCGTCGATCCCTTCCAGGATCTCCTGGACGACGCGAAGCCCGGACATGGTTCCCGAGGGCAGGTCGACCTGGGTCACGTCGCCGGTGACCACCATCTTGGAGCCGAAGCCGAGCCGGGTGAGGAACATCTTCATCTGCTCGGGCGAGGTGTTCTGCGCCTCGTCCAGAATGATGAACGCATCATTGAGCGAGCGGCCACGCATGTAGGCCAGCGGCGCGACCTCGATCGTCCCGGCGGCCATCAGGCGAGGGATCGACTCGGGGTCGACCATGTCGTGCAGCGCGTCGTACAGCGGGCGCAGGTAGGGGTCGATCTTCTCGGTGAGGGTTCCGGGCAGGAACCCCAGCCGCTCGCCGGCCTCGACCGCGGGGCGGGTGAGGATGATCCGGTTGACCTGCTTGGACTGGAGGGCCTGCACGGCCTTCGCCATGGCCAGGTAGGTCTTGCCGGTTCCCGCCGGGCCGATGCCGAACACCACGGTGTGCTCGTCGATCGCGTCGACATAGCGCTTCTGGTTGAGCGTCTTGGGCCGGATCGTGCGCCCGCGCGAGGAGAGCACGTTCAGGGTCAGCACGTCCGCAGGGCGTTCACTGGTCTGCTGGCGCAGCATGCCGAGCGATCGCTCCACGGCGTCCGTGGTGAGGGTCTGCCCGGCGGCGACCACTGCGATCAGCTCGTCGACCAGGCGTTCGACCAGCGCCACGTCGCCGTGCTCGCCGGTCAGCGTGATCTCGTTGCCGCGGGCATGGATGTCGGTGCGGGGGAAGGCCCGCTCGAGGCAGGTCAGGATCTCGTCCCGGGCACCCAGCAGCGAGACCATGGGCACCTGCGGGGGGACGACGATGCGATGGACGGCGCTGGGCTCGGTCGGTTCAGTCATGGGCAGGCCCCATGCTATCGGCTGGGCTCACCCGGGGGGCCAGGTGAACGCGCGGCCGGCCAGCACGTGGGCGTGCACGTGGAAGACGCTCTGACCCACCGAGGCGCCGGTGTTGAACACCAGTCGGTACTGCCCGCCGTGGCCCTCGGCGCCGGCGATCAGGTCGGCCACGGCCACCATCTCGGCCAGGCCGGCCGGATCGGCGGCGGCCAGGGCGGTCACGTTCTCGTGGTGCTCCCGCGAGATCACCAGCACGTGCGTGGGCGCCTTCGGGTCGATGTCCCGGAAGGCGACCACCCGCTCCCCGGCATGCACCACCTGCGCCGGGATCCCGCCGTCCACGATCCGGCAGAACAGACACTCGCTGCGGTCAGCCATGCATGAACCCTAGGCCACCCAGGTTCTAGGGTGGCCTGGCGTCAACCGGGTGTCGACGGCCGACGTCGTTGTGGTGTGACCGTGCTGACTGTGGGGGAGAACTGGGTGAGCAGCCGCTCGTCCGACGTCCGGGACTCCAGCGTGCCGCGGGACGCCGACGAGGCGATCGCCGTCCTGTACGCCGCGCACTGGAACGGGCTGGTCCGCCTCGCCACGCTGCTCACCCGGGACGCCTCGGTGGCCGAGGAGATCGTGCAGGACGCGTTCGTCGCCCTGCACCGTCGCTGGTCGACCCTCGCCGAACGTCACGCCGCCCACGCCTACCTGCGCACCAGTGTGGTCAACGGCGCCCGCTCGGCATTGCGCCACCGCGGCGTCGAGGAACGTCATCGTCAACCGGGTGCACCCGACCCGGCCGGGCCCGAAGAGCTGGCCGTCCGGGCCAGTGAGGACGCACAAGTGATTGCTGCGCTGCACACGCTGTCTCGCCGGCAGCAGGAGGTTCTGGTGCTGCGCTACTACGCAGACCTGTCCGAGCAGGACATCGCCCACACCCTGGGCATGAGCCGGGGCGCGGTGAAGAGCCATGCCCATCGCGGCCTGGCCGCGCTGCGCCAGGCCCTCGCCACGCCGGGGGGAGGCCCGCAATGATCCCCGAGGAGCTCGACCCGATCGAGGCCCGCCTGCGGCGGGCCCTGGCGAACGAGGCGGTGTCGGTACACCCCTCGACCGACGGCCTGGCCCGCATCCGGGCGGCGATCGAGGCCGACCACGCCCCGGCGCCCTCCCGCTGGCCGCGGCTCTGGGTGCCGCTCGCCGCGGCCGCCGCCGTACTGGCGTTCGCCGTCCTCACCCCCGTCCTGCTGCAGCAGAACCATGCCGCGCCGGCCCAGGTCGCTCAGGGCACCAAGGCACCGCCGGCCCCGGTGGTGGAGCCGCTGCCGGTGTACTTCGTCGCCGAGCAGGAGGGCCGGTGGGCCGTCGTGCGCGAGTTCGAGCCCACCACGCTGACCGACCCACGGCAGCGGCTCGAGGCGGCGCTGCGGCTGGCCGTGTCCGGGCGGGCCGACGACGCCGACTACACCAGCGTCTGGCGCTACGAGCACCTCACCTCGGCGTTGCCCGGGGCGCTCACCGATGCGGTCAGGGCTGAGCAGAGCAACACCACCATCTCGGTCACCCTTGCCCCCGAACTGCTCGGGACGACGGCGAACACACCCTCCCTGGCCCGGCTCGCCATGCAGCAACTCGTGTGGACGGCGACCGCGACCACCCAGCAGATGGTGCCGGTCCAGGTGGTCAGCGCCTCCCCCGAGGCTCAGCTGTTCGGCACGCTGCCCCTGCAGAGCGCCTTCTCCCGGTCGCTGGCGGACGGCGATCCGCGGGCGCCCGTCTGGATCAGCTCGCTGGTCGACGGGCAGGCGGTGAAGGTGGGGACCGCGAAGGTCACCGGCGACGCCGCCAACGGCACCCCGGTGCGCTGGACCCTGCGCCGCACCGACGGCGACACCGAGGCCGAGGTCGCCACAGGGCTGGCCACCCCGGCCTCCGACGGCACCCCGGCAGCCGCCGGCGGTCGCTCGGAGTGGCAGCTCGAGCTGCCGTTGGCCCAACCGGGCGCCTACATCCTCGAGGTCGCCGTCGGCTCGTGGACCGACACCAAGGCCCTCCGAGCCGTAGCCTGACCCACCCCGCCCTTGAACTCCCGTGATCATGCAATCCGGGTACGCGACCGGCGGCTCCGCTGCTCGCGTACCCGGATTGCATGATCACGGGAGTTCAAGGGCGGGGGTGGCGTGGGGGTGGGTCAGGCCCAGCGGCCGATGCGGACCGACAGGACGGCCAGGGCGGCTGCCCCCGCGGAGGAGGTGCGCAGCACGTGGGGCCCGAGGCGCACGCCCACCGCACCCGCCGCCGTCAGCACCTCGACCTCGGACGGCGCGATCCCGCCCTCCGGCCCGACGATCACCAGCACCTGGTCCATCGGCGCCGGAAGGGCCAGCGCGGCCAGCGCCACCGGCGCGTCGCCGTCCAGCACCAGGGCCAGGCCGCCGCCGGCGACGCACTCCGCTACCCGTCGGGCCAGGGCCGCCGTGGTGACCGCCTCGACGACCTCGGGCAGACGCACCCGGCGCGACTGCTTGGCCGCCGCGCGCACCGTGGCCACCCACTTGGCCCGGGCACGTCGGCCGCGCTCGCCCGACCAGATCACCACGCTGCGCTCGGCCTGCCAGGGGGCCACCTCGTCGACGCCGAGCTCGGTCGCGGTCTCCACCGCCAACTCGTCCCGCCCGCCCTTGGCCAGGGCCTGCACCAGCACCAGCCGAACCGCCGGCTCGGGCACCTGCTCCACGACCTCGGCCACCAGGTCGAGCGCCCCGGCCGGACGGCGCGCACGACGCACCGGGCGACCCCACCGACGCCGTCCGCCAGGTCGATCCGCTCCCCCGGCCGGGTACGCCGCACCGTGGCGGCGTGGCGACCCTCGTCGCCGTCCAGCACCAGGTCGGAGCCCGCGAGAACGCCCACGAGCGGGGCGTCCACCAGGTACAGCGGCGCGGTCACCGCCCCGAGAACCGGTCGCGCAGCTTGGAGAACACTCCCTGCTGGGCGGCAGCCAGCCGCCCGGTCGGGCGCTCCTCACCGCGCCGGGCAGCCAGTTCGCGCAGCAGTCGCTCCTGCTCCTCGTCCAGGCGGGTGGGCGTGAGCACCGCGAGGTGGACGACCAGGTCGCCGCGGCCGCTGCCGCGCAGATGGGTCACGCCGAGGCCACGCAACGTACTCACCTCGCCGGACTGGGTGCCGGCCTTGACCTCGATGCTCTCCGTGCCGTCGAAGGTGTCCAGCTCGATCGAGGTGCCCAGCGCCGCGGCGGTCATCGGCAGCTCGATCGTGCAGTGGATGTCGTCGCCGCGCCGGGTGAACGTGGGGTGGGGGCGCTCGAGCACCTCGACGTACAGGTCTCCCTGCGGGCCGCCGCCGGGGCCGACCTCGCCCTGACCGGTGTGCTGGATCCGGGTGCCGGTGTCCACCCCGGCCGGGATCTTGATCTTCAGCGTGCGGCGGGTGCGTACCCGGCCCTCACCGGAGCACTCCAGGCAGGGCGAGGGGATCACGGTGCCGAAGCCGTGGCAGGCGGCGCAGACCTGCTGCGTCATCACCTGGCCGAGGAAGGAGCGGGCGACCCGCTGGATCTGGCCGCGCCCCTTGCAGACCGCGCAGGTGGACGGCTCGGTGCCGGGCTGACAGCAGGTGCCCTCGCAGGAGGGGCAGACCACGGCGGTGTCGACCTGCAGTTCGCGCTCGCCGCCGAACACGGCGTCGGCGAGGTCGATCTCGACCCGCACCAACGCGTCCTGGCCGCGGCGCTGCCTCGGTGCCGGCCCGCGGGCCCCGCCGGCGGCGGCACCGAAGAACGTCTCGAAGATGTCGCTGAACCCGAACCCGGGCCCGAACCCGCCGCCGCTCGCCGACGGGTCGCCGCCCATGTCGTACATCTGGCGACGCTCGGGGTTGGACAGCACGTCGTAGGCCCGGCTCACCTCCTTGAACTGGTCCTCGGCGTCCGCCCCGGAGTTGACGTCCGGGTGCAGCTGACGGGCCAGCTTGCGGTAGGCCTTCTTGATCTCCTCGGGCGTGGCGTCACGGGCAACGCCGAGGATCTCGTAGTAGTCGCTCACCGAACTCCGATGCGTCATTGGGCACTCATTGGGCACTCACTGGTACTCATTGGGCGAGGATCCTGGATACGTAGCGCGCCACCGCACGGACGGCGGCGATCGTGGTCGGGTAGTCCATCCGGGTCGGGCCGAGCACGCCCAGCCGGGCGACCACCTCTCCCCGGGAACCGTAACCGCTGGCCACCACCGCGGTCTCGGCGAGGCCCTCGTGAGCGGTCTCCCGCCCGATCCGCACCCCGACGTCACCGCTGGTGTCGGCCATCTCCGAGAGCAGGCGCAGCAGCACCACCTGCTCCTCCAGCGCCTCCAGCACCGGGGAGATCGTGCCGCCGAAATCGGTGCCCGCCCGAGCCAGATTGGCGGTTCCGGCGAGCACGATCCGCTCCTCACGGTCGGCGGCGAGGCAGTCCTCGAGCGCGTCGAGCACGGTGCGCACCAGCGGGGCGTCGGAGGGTGGGAACGACTCGGGCAGGGTGGCCACCGCGCTGGCCACCTGCGGCCAGACGACGACCCGCGGAAGCGGCGTTGATCCGCGCCCGCAGCTCGCCGAGCAGGGTCTCGGTGGGGTCGAAGGCCAACTCGACGACGCGCTGCTCGACCCGGCCGGTGTCGGTGATCAGCACCAGCAGCAGCCGGCGCCCGCCCAGCGGCACGAGCTCGACGTGGCGCACCGTGGACCGGCTGAGCGAGGGGTACTGCACCACGGCGACCTGACGGGTCAGCTGGGCGAGCAGCCGCACGGTGCGGTCGACGACGTCGTCCAGGTCCACGGCGCCGTCCAGCAGGGTCTGGATCGCCTTCTTCTCGGCGCTGCTCAACGGCTTGATCCCGCTCAGCCGGTCGACGAAGAGCCGGTAGCCCTTGTCGGTGGGCACCCGCCCGGCACTGGTGTGCGGCTGGGCGATGTAGCCCTCCTCCTCCAGCGCGGCCATGTCGTTGCGGATGGTGGCCGGGGAGACCCCGAGGCTGTGCCGTTCCACCAGCGCCCTCGACCCGACCGGTTCGCGGGTGTGCACGTAGTCCTCCACGATGGCGCGCAGCACGGCGAGCCGGCGGTCCTCACTCATCGGCACACCTCCTGCGTCGTCCCACCTGGCACCTGACGGCACGGCATCTCGGGTACTGGCACTCGCGTCGAGCGAGTGCCAGTCTACGTCGGGTGGGAGCCCAGGACGTGGCGGCAGAGCCAGGACTCGTGGTCGAAGACGTGGAGACCGGCTGGTGCGGGGCGGTGATCCGCACCGAGAAGAGCGGCGGCATGCACCTGGTCGTTCTCGAGGACCGGCACGGGCGTACCCGCTCCTTCCCGCTCGGTCACGGCTTCTGGATCGACGGCAGGGCGGTGCACCTGGTCGCCCCGGTGACGGCCGGCCCCGCACAACCGGTGCGGACGGCGAGCGGCTCGCGCGCCGTCCAGGGCCTGCGGGCCCGCACGGCGCGGGCCTCGCGGATCCTGGTCGAGGGCCGCCACGACGCCGAGCTGGTGGAGCGGGTCTGGGGCGACGACCTGCGGGTCGAGGGCGTCGTGGTCGAGATGCTGGACGGCGTGGACGACCTGGCGGCCGCCGTCCGCGATCTCGCTCCTGGGCCCGGACGCCGCCTGGGCATCCTGGTGGACCACCTGGTCGCCGGGTCGAAGGAATGGCACGAGGCGAGCGCCGTGGCCGCCCTGCCGCGGCTGAGCGACCACGTGTTGGTGGTCGGCCATCCGTACATCGACATCTGGCAGGCGGTCCGCCCGGAGCGGCTCGGCCTGGCCGCCTGGCCGGTGGTGCCCCGCGGCACGTCGTGGAAGCACGGGGTCCTCGACGCGCTGGGGTGGCCGCACGCGGATCAGCGCGACGTGGCCCTGGGCTGGAAGCGGATTCTCGGCACCGTGCGCAGCTACACCGATCTGGAGCCGGAGCTGCTCGGCCGCGTCGAGCAGCTCATCGACTTCGTCACATCGGACGATCGGGACAACTAAGTCCCTACCGATCTGTCCCTCCGCACTGCGACCCTGACGGCCATGGCCCGCCTCACCGCCGGAGGGGAGCTGCCATGGTGCGGATCGAATGCCGTTGGGCCGTGTGCTCGCACGTGTTCGCCGTGTTGGGCCCGCTGGCCGTGCTGCTCACCGACAAGAGGCGCTCGCAGTTCGCCCGTGAGCACGCCGTCGAGGCCCTGAACTTCGAGGTCTCGATGCTGGCCTACGCGCTCGGTGTGGTGGTGGCCGCCTTCGTCTCCCTCGGCCTGCTGATGACCCCAGCCTTCCTGGCCCTGTTGGCCCTGTTCGCGCACTACGTGGTGGCCTCGACCCTGGGTGCTCGGCACGCTGCGCGCGGCGAGGCCTACCACTACCCGTTCACCTTCCGCCTGCTGCACGCCGACTAGCGCGAGGTCACCCTGCCAGCTGCAGGAAGAGCTGGCCGGTGACGGTGCTGGTGGTCAGGTTGAGGATCAGCCCGACGCCGTCCACGGTCTTGGTGCCGGCGTAGGCGTCCTCCCGCCGGAACTGCTCGCTCCAGCCCGCGCCGCCGGCGGCGTCGGCCATCCGGGTGAGCGCCTCCTCGGTGGTCAGGGGCGTCGTGACGGCGTAGACCCGGGTGAGGGTCACCGGGCGGTTGCCGTCGCCGATCGCCTCCTCCCCGGCCACGGTCGTCGTCTGCAGGGTCAGCCCGTCGATGGTGGCGCGCGCCATGGGGTCGCTGCGCAGCGCCATCACCCGGTCCCCGGAGGCGACGCACCCGGCGAGCAGCCCCGCTGCAAGCAGCATCGCCCCTGCTCGGATCACGCTTCGGCCTTGAGCGTGCGGGCCATCAGCGCCGCAGCCGCCTCACGGGCCGAGACCCCTTGATAGAGAACGTCGAACACGGCCTCACTGATCGGCATGTCGACCTCGTGCCGGCGGGCCAGGGCCATCGTGCTGCGGGCGTTGTGCACGCCTTCGGCCACCTGGCCCAGCTCGGCGACCACGTCCTCCAGGGCCCGGCCCTGACCGAGGGCCCGCCCGACCCGGTAGTTGCGGGAGAGCTCGCTGGAGCAGGTCAGCATCAGGTCGCCCATGCCGGCCAGGCCGGTCAGGGTGACCGGCTGCGCGCCCATGCACACCGCGAGCCGGGTGATCTCGACCAGCCCGCGGGTGATCAGGGCGGCCCGGGCGTTGGCCCCGTAGCCGAGCCCGTCGCACATGCCCGAGGCGATCGCGACCACGTTCTTCACGCAGCCGGCGACCTCGATCCCGACCACGTCGTCGGTGGTGTACAGCCGGAAGGTCGGCACATGGAAGGCCTCCTGGACGGCGCGCCGAGCGGCCTCGTCGACCCCCGCCACGGTGACCGCTGTCGGCATGCCGCGGGCCACCTCCACGGCGAAGGAGGGGCCGGACAGGAACGTCAACCGGGGGTGCGCCTGCTCCGGCAGCACCTCGCGCAGCACCTCGCTCATCGTGGCCAGGGTGTCGACCTCGATCCCCTTGGCCGCGCAGCAGACCAGGGCGGTCTCGCTCAGGTACGGCCGGATCTGCTCGGCGACCGCGCGGGTCACGTGCGAGGGAACCACGAGCACCACGAGCTCGGCGCCGCGCATCGCCTCGGCCAGATCGGCGGAGGCGGTGAGCGTGGGCGGCAGGCCGACGTCGGGAAGGTATCGGGAGTTGCGCCCGCTGGAGGCGATGTCCTCGACCACCGCCGTGTCGATGTCCCACACGGTGACCGGCCAGCCCTTGGACGCCAGCACCGCCCCCAGTGCCGTGCCCCAGGAACCTGCGCCCACCACAGCACACCGCATCGTCCGCGCCGCCTCTCTGCCCCATTGCCCTCACCGTAAGGCTCCGACAGTGCGCCCAGGGCCAGAGCCCGAGCGCCGCCTCCCCGCTGGTAAACCCCCCGAGTTCACCAGAACCCCCTCTTCGGAGCCCGATGGCGGGCTTGAGCAGGGGTTGTGGTGAATTCGGGGGCCCATCGCCTCCCGACCCGGATCAGGGTGCGCTCAGGGGCGGTTCAGGGGTCACCACCGATGCGCCGCCCGCCGTGCCGGGGCGAGGGTGGAGGCATGAACGAGACCCTCTCCCCCGCCTACCCGACCCCCTCCGCCTACGGCACCCCGCCCTCTGCCCCGCTCGTCACCTCCGCCATGTCGGCGGAGACCGAGCGCGGCTGGGCCGTGGGCGCACACCTGTCCAGCTTCGTCGCCGCCTGGCTGGCCCTCGGCTTCATGGGCCCGCTGGTCATCCTGCTGACCGGGGGCACCTCGTCCCCGTTCGTCCGCCGGCACGCGGTCGAGGCGCTCAACTTCAACCTCTCCGTGCTGCTGTACGCGGCCGTCTCCGCCGTGCTGATGCTCGCGCTGGTCGGCTTCGTGCTGCTGCCGATGGTCGGCCTGCTCTACCTGGTCGCCACGACCCTGGGCGCCATGGCCGCCTCACGCGGCGAGGAGTACCGCTACCCCGTCACCATCCGCTTCATCCACTGACGGCGTCAGGGCCGTCGTCGAGCAGCCCGGTTCAGGCCGGCAGCAGGGCCCGGACGACGGCATCGGCCAGCAGGCGTCCGCTCCGGGTCAGCACGACCCGACGCCGGCGCAGCGCAGCCTCCCCGTCCAGCAGTCCGTCGGCGATCAGGGCGGGGACGGCTGCGCGGCCCACCTCGCCCAGGGTCGCCAGGGGCAGTCCTTCCGCCAGCCGCACACCGAGCAGCACCCGCTCGGTGTGCCGCTGTGCGTCGTCGAGCACCTCACGGCCGGCCGCCGGTGACCGGCCCGCGGCCAGTCGCTGGGCATAGGCGCGGGGGTGGCGCACGTTCCACCAGCGCACCCCACCGACATGGGAGTGCGCGCCGGGGCCGATCCCCCACCAGTCGTCGCCGCGCCAGTAGCCCAGGTTGTGGCGGCAGGCGTCCGCCGGCGTCCGGGCCCAGTTGCTCACCTCGTACCAGCTGAGCCCGGCCTCGCTCAGCCGCTCGTCAGCCGCCTCATAGGCGGCGGCCAGCACGTCGTCGTCCGGGGCCGCGAGCTCCCCCCGGGCCACCCTGGCGGCGAGCTTCGTCCCCTGTTCGACCACCAGGGCGTAGGCCGAGACGTGGTCGACATCGCAGGCCAGCGCGGCGTCCAGGCTGCGCTGCCAGTCCTGCGGTGCCTCCCCCGGCGTGCCGTAGATCAGATCCAGGCTGACCTTCAGGCCCGCCTCGCGGGCCCAGGTGACCACCTGGGGCACCCGAGCCGGGTCGTGGGTGCGGTCGAGCGCGGCCAGCACGTGCGGCACCGCCGACTGCATCCCGAAGGAGACCCGGGTGAACCCCGCGCCGGCGAGCGAGTGCAGGCCCTCGGCACTGACCGAGTCGGGGTTGGCCTCGGTGGTCACCTCCGCGTCCGGGCTCAGCCCGAACGTGTCCCGGACGGCACCGAGCATCCGGGCCAGGTTCTCCGGCGGGAGCAGGGTCGGCGTGCCGCCCCCGACGAACACGGTGGACGCCGCCCGGTCGCCGGCCGCGGAGCGGAGCCCTGCGGCGTCCAGAACCGTTGCGGCGAGGGTGATCTCACGGATCGCGGTGTCGGCGTAGGCGTCCTGATCGGCACCGCCGCCGAGCTCGGCCGCGGTGTAGGTGTTGAAGTCGCAGTAGCCGCAGCGCCGGGCGCAGAACGGCACGTGCAGGTAGACGCCGAACACGCGCTGATCGGCGCCGTGCAGCACGGACGGCGGCAGTGCGCCGTCCGCGGGAGGGTCGTCGCCGTCCGGCAGGGCGCTGGGCATGGCGGTGGGGCTCAGCCGGCGAAGACGGAACCGACGGTGATACCGGTGCCGGGCCGGTGCACGATCTCCAGGAGGTCGCCCGCGGCCACCGGGCCCTCGGCGACCACGCGCAGGTAGGCGCCGACCGCACCGCGCTCGGTGAACCGGCGCACCCACTGCTGCACGCCCATCCGGCGCTGGAACGTGCCGCACGGCGTCCGCGGGTCGGTCACCTCGACCACCAGCCCACCGGTGCCGATCCGCCACTGCTCGCCGATCTCGGCGTTGGTGACGTCGAGACCCGTGGTGCGCAGATTCTCGCCGAACAGCCCCGGCGTGATCTCCCGACCGAGCTCGACCGCCCACCACGCGGCGTCCTCGTCGGCGTAGGCGTACAGGGCCTTGTCCCGTCCGCCGTGGTGGCGGGTGTCCTTCTGCACGTCGCCGGTCAGGCCGAGCAGACCGGCGTGCACCGGGCCGTCCACCGCCCGCTTGTCGATCGCGGTGAGCTTGTCCGGGTTGGAGAACTCCGGGCGTAACGCGTGCATGATGCACACCGCCGTCACCCGTGCGGTCGGGCCCGGTCCCGGGCGGACGGCGTCGCTCACTTCTTCTTCTCGGCGGTGGCGTCGGCCGCCTCACTGGAGAGCGCAGCGATGAAGGCCTCCTGGGGCACCTCGACCCGGCCGACCATCTTCATCCGCTTCTTGCCCTCCTTCTGCTTCTCCAGCAGCTTGCGCTTGCGGGTGATGTCACCGCCGTAGCACTTGGCCAGCACGTCCTTGCGGATCGCCCGGACGTTCTCGCGGGCGATCACCCGGGCGCCGATCGCGGCCTGGATCGGCACCTCGAACTGCTGCCGCGGGATCAGCGTCTTCAGCTTGCCGGCCATCGCCACGCCGTAGCTGTAGGCCTTGTCCCGGTGCACGATCGCGCTGAACGCGTCGACCGTCTCCCCCTGCAGCAGGATGTCGACCTTGACCAGGTCGGCCGCCAGCTCACCGTCCGCCTCGTAGTCCAGGCTGGCGTAGCCGCGGGTGCGTGACTTCAGCTGGTCGAAGAAGTCGAAGACGATCTCGGCCAGCGGCAGCTGGTACCGCAGCTCCACCCGCTCGGTGGACAGGTAGTCCATGCCGAGCAGGCTGCCGCGGCGCTGCTGGCACAGCTCCATGATCGCGCCGATGAACTCGGTCGGCGCCAGGATCGTCGAGCGCACCATCGGTTCGCGGACCTCGGCCACCTTGCCGCCGGGGTATTCCGAGGGATTGGTGACGATCAGCTCGCGACCGTCGTCCAGGGTCACCTCGTAGACCACGTTCGGTGCGGTGGAGATCAGGTCGAGGTTGAACTCGCGCTCCAGCCGCTCGCGCACGATCTCCAGGTGCAGCAGGCCGAGGAAGCCGCAGCGGAAGCCGAAGCCGAGCGCGGCGGAGGTCTCGGGTTCGTAGACCAGCGCCGCATCGTTGAGCTTCAGCTTGTCCAGCGCCTCGCGCAGCTCGGGGTACTGCGAGCCGTCGATCGGGTACAACCCGGAGAAGACCATCGGCTTGGGGTCGCGGTACCCGCCGAGCGCCTGGGTGGCCTGTCGGTAGGCGCCGGTGACGGTGTCGCCGACCTTCGACTGGCGCACGTCCTTGACCCCGGTGATCAGGTAGCCGACCTCGCCGACGCCCAGGCCCTTGGAGGGCACCGGCTCGGGCGAGATCACCCCGATCTCCAGCAGCTCGTGGGTGGCTCGGGTCGACATCATCACGATCTTCTCCCGCGGGGAGAGCGACCCGTCGATCACCCGGACGTAGGTGACCACGCCGCGGTAGGTGTCGTAGACCGAGTCGAAGATCATCGCCCGGGCGGGGGCCGCGGGGTCGCCGGCGGGCGGCGGGATCTGGCGCACGATCTGCTCGAGCAGCGGCTCGACGCCCTCGCCGGTCTTGCCGCTGACCCGCAGGCAGTCCTCGGGCTCGCAGCCGATCAGGCCGGCCAGCTCCTGGGCGCACTGCTCGGGCATCGCGGCCGGCAGGTCGATCTTGTTCAGCACCGGGATGATGGCCAGGTCGTTCTCCATCGCCAGGTACAGGTTGGCCAGGGTCTGCGCCTCGATCCCCTGCGCAGCGTCCACCAGCAGAACAGCGCCCTCGCAGGCGGCCAGAGACCGGGAGACCTCGTAGGTGAAGTCGACGTGGCCGGGCGTGTCGATCATGTTCAGGGCGTAGGTGACGCCCTCGGACTCCCACGGCATGCGCACGGCCTGGGACTTGATGGTGATGCCGCGCTCGCGCTCGATGTCCATCCGGTCGAGGTACTGCTCACGCATCAGGCGCGGGTCGACCACGCCGGTGATCTGCAGCATCCGGTCGGCCAGCGTGGACTTGCCGTGGTCGATGTGGGCGATGATGCAGAAGTTCCGGATCTTCTCCGGAGGGGTCTCGGACGGCGCGAGCGCCGTTCGGGCCATCGGTGACAAGAGGGAACCTCACAAGTCTCGGGTTCGCTCATCGTCCCACGCGCCAACCCTGCTCATGCTCCGCAGGGGTACACGCGACACCGTTGTCAGGAATCGCTGGGTGTACCCGTGCGGAGCATGGGCTGGGTTGGCGGGTGAGCGGACTTCGGGTGGACGCCGCGCGGGGGCCGGTGCGCCGGGCCGCGCCCTCACCAGGGTGAACCCGCTCATGCTCCGCAGGGGTACGCATCTGGGGGTGTGAGAGGGCGAGAACACGTACACCCGCGGAGCATGAGCAGGTTGGGGTGGGTGGGGGCACTGGCGTGGTGCACCACTAGATGGTGACCCGATCGTGACCTTGTGGTGAGGGCGAGTGTATTGACAGGCACGGTCACCGATGAGTGACTTGCCCCCAGTTTGCTTCTCGAGGCCTCGGCCCACGCGAGTGCGCCGAAGGGAAGGTGGCCAGGCAATGATCCGACGCCGCGACTACGACCAGATCCGACGGACCTCCAGCCCGCTCCAGCTCGATCTCATCGAGGCCTTCGCCGCCGGAAAGGTCGACCGCCGCAGCTTCGTGCGCCTCGGTCTCGCCCTCGGCATGACCACGGCAACCCTCGCCGCCTGCGGCGGTGCCAACGACATCGCCCAGTCCACCGGGAGCGCCACCCAGGCGACCGGCGTGGGTGTGGGCGGGGCGTCGGCGGGGCCGGTCAAGCAGGGCGGCACGATGAAGATCGCCAGCATCGCGCCGTCCAGCCCGTTGGACTCCGTGAAGATGGTCGACCTCGCCGCCTACGGCCTCATCGCCCAGTGCTACGAGTTCCTCGTCTACGCCGGGGGCGACCTTCAGCTGAAGCCCGGGCTGGCCGAGTCCTGGACGCCGAACGGCGACGGCTCGGTGTGGACGTTCAAGATCCGCCAGAACGTGACCTGGCAGGACGGCACGCCGTTCACCACCGACGACGTGGTCTCCACCATGGAGCGACTGGTCAAGGCCGGCAACTCCGCGCTCAAGGGCGTGATCGAGGCCGGTGCGGCGAAGGCGACGGACGCCTCCACCGTCGTGTTCACCCTGACCGGGCCGAACGGCAACTTCCCGTACCTGGTCTCCACGGACAACGCGCAGGCCGCGATCATCCCCAAGGCGCTCCCGGACGGCACCACCCTGGACAAGAAGCCGAACGGCACCGGTCCGTGGAAGCTGACCAAGTTCGACGCCAAGGTCGGCGCCACCTTCGTGCGCAACGAGTCCTGGTGGGGCGGCAAGACCCCGTTGGACAGCGTCGAGTGGGTCTTCTTCCAGGACCTGCAGCCCCAGGTGGTCGCCCTGCAGTCGGGTCAGGTCGACGGGATCGTGCAGTTCTCGGTCACCGGCGGCGAGGGTCTGCTGAACAACTCCAACCTGAACATCATCGCGCTGAAGGCCTCCACCCATCGCCAGGTCTGGATGCGCACCGACACCGGCGCCTTCAAGGACCCGAAGGTCCGTGAGGCGCTCGCGTGGACCCTGGACCGCGACGCCATGGTGCAGTCCCTGTTCAAGGGCCAGGCCGACGCGGGCAGCGACACCGTCATCGCACCCGTCTTCCCCTACGCCGACGCCGGCCTGCCCGCCCGCAAGAAGGACATCGCCAAGGCCAAGGCACTGCTCTCCGCGGCCGGGGTCCCCAGCCTCACCGCCACTCTGCACGCGGTGAAGCTGCAGGAGGTGCCCGACCTCGCGGTCCTGATCAAGGGCGGCGCCGCCGAGGCGGGGATCACCCTGAACGTCTCTGTGGAGGACACCGGCAGCTTCTACGGCAAGTCGTGGTGCCCGGAGTCGCCGGCGAGCCCACCGTGCTCCGGCGCCGCCGACATCGGCATCGTCGACTACGGCCACCGCGGCACACCCGACGTGTTCCTGAACGCGGCACTGTCCACGGGCGGGGTGTGGAACTCCTCCCAGTACGCCTCCAAGGAGTTCGACGCGGCGTTCAAGGCCTTCCAGGGCTCGATCGGCGTCGACGCGCAGAAGACGTCGGCCCGCGCGATCAGCGACATCCTGCAGCGTGACACCCCGATCGTGGTGCCGTACTTCTACCAGTACCTCGCGGCCCACTCGAAGAAGTTCTCCGGTATGTCGACCACCGCTCTCGGCCAGCTGGACCTGACCAAGGCCGGGATGGTCTGAGCCATCGCGCCGAGGTGGGCGGACGCCGTCCGCCCACCTCGGCCGATTCGGTACCAGCCGTCGAACAGGGGGTGCGCACATGCTGGTCTATGTCCTACGGCGGATGGCTCTCGCGGTGGTCACGCTGCTGCTCCTGTCGTTGATCGTGTTCGCGATCGCCAACGTGCTGCCCCAGAACGTGGGCCGCGCGATTCTCGGCCCGTTCGCCTCGGTCGAGGCGGTGGCCGCACTGAACCAGCAGCTCGGCACCGACAAACCCCTTGTGGTGCAGTACTTCCGGCTGCTCCGCGGGATCGTCACCTTCGACTTCGGCATCTCCTACCAGACCGGCCAGCCGGTGCGGGAGCTGATCGGCACCACCTTGGCGAACTCGTCGAAGCTCGCCGTTCTCGCGCTCAGCCTCACCGTTCCCCTGGGGGTGGTCGGCGGGGTGTTCGCCGCACTGCGCCGGGGCAGGTTCGCCGACCGGGTGATCGTCACCCTCGGTCTGGCCGGCTCGGCGATCCCCGAGTTCGTCACCAGCACCTTCCTGATCTTCCTGCTCGGGCTCAAGCTGAATGTGCTGCCGGTGCTCGCCACCTGGCCGCAGGGGTCGAACCTGGGCACCCAGGCGTACTACCTCCTCATGCCGGCCCTGGCCCTGGTGCTGGTCTACTTCGGCTACATCGCCCGGATGGCCCGCGCCGGCACGATCACCGCGCTCGAGGCCGACTACACCCGTACCGCGACCATGAAGGGCATGTCGAAGCTGGCCGTGCTGCGCAAGCACGTGCTGCGCAACGCCCTGCTGCCCACCATCTCGGTGATCGCCACCCAGACCGGCTACCTGTTCGGCGGCCTGCTGGCCGTCGAACTGATCTTCAACGTGAACGGCGTGGGCCGCCTGCTGGTCACCGCCGCCAAGGCCAAGGACCTGCCGGTGCTCTCCGCCGGGGTGCTGGTGATCGGCGTGATCTACATGGTCGCGACCCTGTTCGCCGACCTGCTGATCTCCTGGCTCAATCCACGCATCCGACTGGGGGCACAATGACCGGCCGGCCCGCACAGCCCGCCCCTGGAAGCGGGCCAGACCCGGTGGAGAGCGGACCGGGGCCACTGCACCACGGTCTGGCCGCTCCCGACCTGCCCCAGTTCACCCACGGCGTGGTGGACAGCGAGATGGGCGAGCAGATCACCGTGCCTGCCGGCCCGGCCATGTCGGCGTCCGCGGTCGCGCTGACCGCCCGCAAGACCGCCCGGCGGGAGACCGCGCGACTGCTGCTGCGCCGTCCGGAGTTCGTGATCGGCAACATCATCATCCTGTTCTGGATCGTCTGCGCGATCGGCGGCGACGCCGTGGCCCCGAAGGACGCCTTCACCGGCGACCCGTTCGCCACCCACGCCCGCCCCAGCGCCGAGTACCTGTTCGGCACCGACCGGCTCGGCCGGGACGTGTTGTCGCGCGTGATCGTCGGCGCTCGGGACGTGCTGCTGGTGGCCCCGATCTCGGCCGTGATCGGGGTGGCCGTGGGCACCCTGCTCGGTCTGGTCATGGGCTACTTCCGGGGGCCGACCGACGACATCCTGAGCCGGATCGTGGAGGCCTTCCTCTCCCTGCCGGTGGCCGTGGTCGGCCTGCTCGCGCTGGTGGTGCTGGGCCCGTCCAAGCTCACCGTGATCGGGGTGGTCGGGCTGCTCTTCGCCCCGATCGTGGCCCGCACCGTGCGCGCCGCGGTGATGGCCGAGCGCGAGCTCGACTACGTGCAGGCGGCCCGGCTGCAGGGCGAGTCACCGACGTACATCATGACCCGCGAGATCCTGCCGAACGTGACCGGGCCGATCATCGTCGAGCTCACCGTGCGGATCGGCTACGCGATCTTCACCATCGCCACCCTCTCCTTCCTCGGCGTGGGCATCCAACCGCCCTCGCCGGACTGGGGCCTGATGATCTCCGAGGAGTACTCGCAGATCATCAACGGGTACTGGTGGCCCGTGGTCTACCCGTCGCTGGCCATCGCCAGCCTGGTGGTCGCGGTCAACCTGGTGGCGGACTCGTTGCAGGGGGTGCTGTCGCGATGAGCGAGCCGACGAACGAGCAGGCGGCGAACGAGCAGCCAGTGGCTGCGCTGCAGGTCGAGGACCTGCAGGTCGACTTCCGGGTGCGCGGCATTCCCCGCCGCGTGCTGCGCGGGGTGTCCTTCTCGGTGGCCCCCGGTGAGTCCTACGGGCTGGTCGGCGAGTCCGGCTGCGGCAAGTCGACCACCGCGTACGCGGCGCTGGGCCTGCTCGCCGACAACGGGCACGTGGCCGGCGGGCGCGCGCTGATCGCCGGCCAGGACGTGACCGCCATGTCGGCGTCCGCCCTGCAGCAGGTGCGGATGCGCGACGTCTCGATGGTCTACCAGGACCCGGGTGCGGCGCTGAACCCGACTCTGCGGATCGGCACCCAGGTGGCCGAGGCGTTCACCGTGCTCGGCGTGAGCAAGTCCGAGGCGAAGGACCGGGCGATCGAGGCGCTGCGCCGGGTGCGGATCTCCGACCCGGTCGGGGTGCTGGAGCGCTACCCGCATCAGCTGTCGGGCGGCATGCAGCAGCGGGTGGTGATCGCGATGGCGCTGGCCAACGATCCCAAGCTGTTGGTGCTCGACGAGCCGACCACCGGCCTGGACGCCACCGTCGAGGCCGAGGTGCTCGACCTGGTGGAGTCTCTGCGCGCCGACACCGGCGCCGCCGTGCTGCTGATCGCGCACAACCTGGGCGTGATCCGGCGCATCTGCGACCGGGTCGGGGTGATGTACGCCGGCCAGGTGGTCGAGCAGGGGGCGGCGGCAGAGGTGTTCGACTCCCCCAGCCACCCCTACACCGTGGGTCTGCTGCGCTGCCTGCCGCGGCACGGCGCCCGCAAGCGCGACCACCGCCTGGAGACGATCCCCGGCTTCCTGCCCCAGATCGGCGAGGTACTGCCGGCGTGCGTCTTCGTGGACCGCTGCCGCCTGGCCACCGAGGTGTGCCGCACCGAGGCCCCGCCCGCCGTCGAGGTCGGGACCGCGGCACCACGCTTCGCCCGCTGTCACCACATCGACCGGATCGGCGAGCTGACGCCGCCGCCCCCGGTGGCGCAGGACGAGACCGCGGTGGCGGACGACACGCGCCCGCCGATCCTGCAGCTGCACGACGTCGACGTGACGTTCAAGCAGCACCGCAAGGAGATCCGGGCTCTGGTCGGGATCGACCTCGATCTGCGCGCCGGTGAGACGCTGGGGCTGGTCGGCGAGTCCGGGTCGGGCAAGACCACCCTGGCCAAGGCGATCCTGGGCATCCAGCCCGCCGACCACGGCGGCCGGGTGGCCCTGGACGGTGGCGTGCTCGAGGGGTCGACCCGGCGTCGTCCGCAGTCGGCCCGCCGGGCGATCCAGATCATCTTCCAGAACCCCGATTCGGCCCTGAACCGCGGCCACTCCGTGCGCTCGATCCTCTCCCGTGCGCTGGCCAAGCTGGCCGGCATCACCGGAGAGGCAGCTGACGACCGCCTCGACGAGCTGATCACCCAGGTGCGGCTGACCCCGCGCCACCTCGATCTCAAACCGCGTCAGCTCTCCGGCGGCCTCAAGCAGCGGGTGGCGATCGGGCGGGCGTTCGCCGGCGGCCCGCGGATCGTGGTCTGCGACGAACCGACCAGCGCCCTCGACGTCTCGGTGCAGGCGGCGATCCTCAACCTGCTGGCCGATCTGCAGCGGGACGAGAACTCCAGCTACGTCTTCATCTCCCACGACCTCGGGGTGGTCCGCTACCTGTCGGACCGGATCGCGGTGCTCTACCTCGGCCGGATCATGGAGTTCGGGCCGGCCGAACAGGTCTTCTCCGGCCCGCACCACCCCTACACCGAGGCCCTGCTGTCGGCGGTGCCCAGCGTGGACGGCGCGCCCGAGCGGCGGATCAAGCTGACCGGGGAGATCCCCAGTGCCGCCGACCCGCCGACCGGGTGCGTGTTCCACACCCGCTGCCCCCGGCGGCTGGAGAACAAGTGCGATTCCGAGACGCCACCGCTGATCGAGGTGGAGCCGGGTCATAAGATGGCGTGCCACATTCCGATCGAGGAGCTGCGGCGACTGCAGGCCCCGGCCCCCGCTCAGGCCTCGTAGAGCGCCCTGAGGAGCGAGACGTGCCTGTCGCGGTCCCCTCGCGAGAGAACCAGTCGGTCCGCAAGGCTGCTGCCCTGCTGCGCGCCGCCGCCGATCACCCGGCCGGTGGCACGGTCTCCGCCCTGGCCCGGGCGGCCGGCCTGCCCCGGGCAACGGCGCTGCGCATGATCGAGTCCCTGGTGGCTGAGCGGCTGCTCGCCCGGCTGCCGGACGACCGGATCGTGATCGGTCCGGGGCTGCACGCCCTGACCCGCTCCACGGACCTGGTCGAGCTCCTGATGGACGCCGCCGCCGGAATCCTCGAGGACCTGGCCACCGCGGTGAAGGAATCGGTCACCCTGACCGTCGCGATGCCCGACGGTTCGCTGTCCCTGGTCCGTCAGGTGAACGGCCCGCACATGATCGGGCTGACCAACTGGGTGGGGCGGCCGTTCGCCCTGCACACCTCCAGCAGCGGCAAGCTCGCCCTGGCCCACGCCGAGCCCGCGCGCCTGGAGACCTTCCTGCGCGCCCCGCTGGAGAGGGCCGCCTCCCGCACGGTCACCGACCCACAGGTCCTGCGGGCGGAGCTCGAGCAGATCCGACGGCAGGGGTGGTCGCAGATCGAGGACGAGATCGAGGACGGGCTGGCCGCGATGTCGGTCGGCATCGTGGTGGACGGCGCGATGCTGGGCAGCGTGAACATCTCCGGGCCCAGCGCCCGGCTCACCCCCGCAGCGCGGGCGGCGGCTCTGCCCCGGCTGCGCGCCGCCTGCGCGGCCATCGAGGCCCGCCTCGGCTGAGCCCTCGCCCGCGCGCCCTCAAGATCAAGCCAGATCAGTCGCCCAGCTCGGTGCGGCGGCGGTCGACGAAGGCCCGCAGTGAGGCCAGCACCGCGGCGTCCATCGGTGGCGGGGTGTAGCTCTCCAGGGCAGCCCGCCAGATCTCGCCGGCCCGGGCGGCGGCGTCGCGGGCCCCCTTGCTCTGCCAGCGCTCGAAGTTCTCCGTCGAGGAGAGCAGCGGCCGGTAGAAGCAGGTCCGGAACCGGGTCATGGTGTGCTCGGCGCCGAGGAAGTGGCCGCCGTGGCGCACCTCGTCGTGCGCCTCGAAGGCCAGCGCGTCCTCGTCCACGACCAGTTCGGTGAACTGTTCGCGCAGCACCCGCAGCGCCTCGACGTCCACCACGAGCTTGTCGGGCGAGGACACCAGGCCCGACTCCAGCCAGCCGGCGGCCTGCACCACGAGGTTGGCTCCGGCCAGGAACGCCGCCTTGAGCGTGTTGAACGACTCGTAGGCCGCCTGGGCGTCGACGGTCTGGCTGGCGGTGAGCCCTCCCCCGCCCGCACGCCACGGCAGGTGGTAGCGCCGAGCGATCTGGCCGGAGGCGTACAGGCCCTGCGCCGACTCGGGCCCGCCGAAACTCGGTGAGCCGGACTGCATGTCGATGGTGGACAGGAACGAGCCCATCACCGCGGGCGTGCCCGGGCGAACGAGCTGGATCAGGGCGATCCCGGCCAGCGCCTCCGCGGTCTGCTGCGCCAGGGCCGCGACGACACTCACCGGAGCCATCGCACCCATCAGCAGGAACGGGGTGACCACCACGGCCTGCCCGGCAGCGGCGTAGACCAGCAGCGCCTCGAGCATCCGGTCGTCGTAGCGCAGTGGGGAGTTGACGTTGACGATCGTCATCACCGACGCCGTGGGGCGCCCGTCGGCGTCCGCCGGTTCGGCGATCGGGACACCCGGGAAGAGCAGCTCGGTCATCGCGACGCAGTCCTGGGCGTTCGCTGTCGAC
This sequence comes from uncultured Actinomycetota bacterium, assembly GCA_963710915.1. Lineage (GTDB taxonomy): Bacteria > Actinomycetota > Actinomycetes > Actinomycetales > Kineosporiaceae > JADJPO01. The sequence goes on from CAVQCD010000011.1 coordinate 368,708, forward strand.
AGCGCCGAGCCGAACACCGGCTTGTCGGTGTAGGTCAGCGCGGCCAGCATCATGTCCAGGTGGCGGGAGTCCAGCGGCCGGTCGTTCGCCTCGATCACCGGCATCGTGCACATGTCGAGCTGCGGGAAGTGCTGCACCAGCTTGGCCATCAGCTCGTAGTCGGCCAGGGTGCCGTCGCGCCGCTCGTCGCCGACGCGGAAGAACGGCGGGCCGGAGACGGCGGCGAAGACCATGTGGTCGCCGCCGAGGATCAGCGAGTGCTCGGGGTTGCGCGCCCGCAGATGGAACTCGCGCGGGGTCCGGGCCACCTGGTCCAGCACGAACTGCGGGTCGAGGTGGACGACGTTGCCCTCGACCCGCTGTCCGGCCTCGCGGAAGAGGGCGAGGGCGTCGTCGTGCAGGAACTCGATGCCGATCTCGCTCACGATCCGTTGCCAGCCGCGCTCGATCGTCTCCAGCCCTGCGGGAGAGAGGATCTCGTAGCGCGGCATCAGGTTGCGGAACATTGGCACATGCTCACTATGTGGCGACGATTAGTCAATATGCGGGCACCTCAACGTCAGCGCTTCTCCCTGCAGCACCTCAGCTCCGAGAGTCGAGTACCCGTCCTCGCTCCGCGCCGAGAGCGGGTGCTGGAGCTAGAGGGCGGCGCGGAGGAGGTGCTCGACATCCGGTGGGGTGGGGGTGCGGGGGCTGTTCAGGGAGACCGCGTCCTGGACGGCGTCGCGGGCCACGCTGGGCACGGTCTCGACGGTCAGGCCCAGCTCGCGCAGCGGGCGACGGACGCCGATCGAGGCGGCCAGGTCGGTGACGGCCTCGATCGGGTCGCCGCAGCCCATCGCCACCGCTGCGGCGGCATAGGCGGGTCCGGCGTCCTGCGCGCAGTAGGCCATCACCTCGGGCATCACGGCGGCCAGGGCCACCCCGTGCACGGTGTGGAAGTGGTTGGTCAACGCATGCGCGATGCCGTGCACCAGTCCGAGCCCGGACAGGGTGAGCGCCCGCCCGGCCAGGTGCGCCCCGAGCAGCAGCTGGGCCCGCGCCTCCACGTCTGTGCCGTCCCGGACGGCGACCGGTAGCCACCGACTCACCATGGCCACCGCCTGGGTGGCGTAGGCCGCCGAGAGCGGCGTGGCCCCGCGCGAGGCCAGCGACTCGATGCCGTGCACCAGGGCGTCGAACCCGGTCGCGGCGGTGGCGGCGCGGGGCAGGCCGAGGGTCAGCTCGGGGTCGAGCACGGCCGCCCGAGGCCGCACCGAGGAGTGCCCGACGTAGATCTTGCACCGGGCGGCGGCGTCCTCGATCACGCCGAAACCGTTGGTCTCGGCGCCGGTGCCGGCGGTGGTCGGCACCGCGATCACCGGCAGGCCGGCACCCGGCGGCTCGCGCCGGTAGTCGAAGTCGGCGGCCACTCCCGGATTGGTGGCGAGCAGCGCGATCCCCTTGGCCGAGTCCAGAGCCGATCCTCCGCCGACGGCGAGCACCGCCACACCCTCGCCGTCGGCAGCGCAGAAGGCGCGCACCTGCTCCCCGGCGGCGTCCAGGTCGGTGGTGCTCGGATTGGGCCGGATGCCCTCGAACACGGCGTGCTCGATGCCGGACGCGGCCAGCGCCCCCAGCACCCGGCCCAGCACACCGGCGGAACGCAGCCCGGGGTCGGTCACCACGAAGACCCGGGATCGGCCGAGGGAGGCCGAGGACCTCCGGCAGCCGGGCCAGCGCACCGGCGCCGAACTCGACCCGGAGGCCCGGTTCGACCGACAGCGACCGCCCGGCCAGAGCCAGATCGAGCAGCGTCATGACAGGTCCACCCAGGTCGTCTTGAGCCCGCTGTAGCCGTCGAGGGCGTGCAGCGAACGGTCCCGGCCCGCTCCGGAGTCCTTGAACCCGCCGAACGGGGTGATCACGTCGGCCGCGTCGAAGGTGTTCACCCAGACCGTGCCGGCCCGCAGCGCCCGGGCCACCCGATGCGCGGTCGACACGTCCCGGGTCCAGACCGAGGCCGCCAGCCCGTAGCCCGAGGCGTTGGCCAGCCGCACCCCCTCCTCGACGCCGGAGAACCGGATCGTGGCCAGCACCGGGCCGAAGATCTCCTCCTGCGCCACCCGGCTCGCGTTGTCGACGCCGTCCAGCACCGTCGGTGCCACGTAGACCCCGCCGGCGAGCAGGGCGTTGCCGCGCGACGGCCTCTCGTCCTCCGGTGAGGGCCACGGCACCCTCGGCGTCCGCGAGATCGAGGTAGCCCTCGACCCGTTCCCGCTGCGCGACGTCGACCAGGGTGCCGATCTGGGTGGCCGGGTCGAGCGGGTCGCCCTGGCGCAGGGTCGCGGTCGACCGCGACCACCCGGGCGAGGAGGTCGTCGTGGATCGCCGCGTCGACCAGCAACCGGGACCCGGCGTTGCAGGTCTGGCCGGCGTTGTAGAAGATCCCCCAGCCGATGGCGGACGCCGCGGCGTCCAGATCGCCCGCATCGGCCAGCACCAGCTGCGGGACACTTGCCGCCCAGTTCGAGCGAGACCTGCTTGCCGTTGCTCTGCCCGGCGGCGACCTGCAGCAGCCGGCCCACGTCGGTCGACCCCGTGAACGCGATCTTGTCGACGTCGTGGTGGCGGGCCAGCGCGTCCCCGGCCACCTCGCCCGACCCCGGGCACCACGTTCAGCACGCCGTCCGGCAGACCCGCCTCGGCTGCCCAGCTCGGCGAGCAGCAGGGCCGACAGGCGGCGACTGCTCGGCGGGCTTGAGCACCACCGAGTTGCCGGTCGCCAGCGCCGGCCCGAGCTTCCAGGCGGTGATGATCAGCGGGTAGTTCCAGGGCACGATCGCGCCGACGACGCCGAGCGGCTCGCCGGGTGATCAGCGACAGCGCCCGGCGCGGCGTCGGGCCGACCTCGCCGTAGACCTTGTCGATGGCCTCGCCGTACCACTGCAGGCAGTTCGCCGCACCCGGCACGTCCACCGCGAGGCAGTCGCCGATCGGCTTGCCGACGTCGAGCGACTCGAGCAGCGCCAGCTCGTCGCGATGATCGCGGACCAGCTCGGCCCAGCGCAGCAGCACCCGCTTGCGCACCCTCGGGTCGGCCTGCGACCAGGCGCCGCCCTCGAAGGCCGCTCGGGCCGAGCGGACGGCGTCGTCGACGTCCTCGGCCTGCCTGCGGCACTGACCTGGGCGAGCAGCGTGCCGTCGCGGGGGGTGCGGGACTCCATCACCGCCCCCGAGCGTGCGGGCACGAAGCCGCCGTCGACGAACAGCTCGCAGCGCGGCGTCAGCCCGCGCCGCCCGGGCCGTCCAGTCGGCGAGGGTCGCCCGCGGTGTCACTGCTGCCGTCCCACGGCGTAGCGGGTCAGCGCCACGTGGTCGATCCCGACACCCAGCCCGGGGCTCTGCGGCACCAGCAGGTCGCCGTGCGCGTCGATCTCGAGTGGCTCGGCGAGGAAGAAGTCGCGGCGCTGCGGCGTCCAGCCCGGTGGGTCGTAGGGCACCTCCAGGAACGGCCCGCCGCCCACCCCGGCGGCCACGTGCAGGTTGGCCAGCAGGCCGATCCCGTTGGTCCAGGTGTGCGGGGTGAACCAGCGGTGGCGCAGCTAGGGCGAGCTCGGCCACCAGCCGGGCCCGGTGCATGCCGACCGCGAGGACGACGTCGGGCTGGTAGACGTCGAACGCGTCGGCCTCGATCAACGCCACCAGCTCGGGCAGCGAGCGCACCATCTCGCCACCGGCGATCCGGATGCCGGTGGCGCTGGCGCACCATGCGGGCCCCGTCGACGTCCCCCTGGGGCAGCGGCTCCTCGAGCCAGAGGACGTCGAGCTCGGCCAGCTGGGCGGCGAGCCGGCGCGACCGAGGCCAGGTCGAGCGCGGGCTCGATGTCGCCCGCTCATCCGCCACATCTGGTTCAGGTCGACCATGAGCGCGAAGTCGTCACCGACCGCCTCCCGGGCTGCGGCGACGGCGGCCACCCCTTCGTCCAACCGGTCCCTGGCGATCCGGATCTTCATCGCCCGGAAGCCGCGCTGCTGCGCGGCCAGCGCCGCTTCGGCCCGCGCCGCAGGTGGTTTCAGCTCTCCGCAGGAGGCGTAGGCGGGCAACCGGTCGGTGCTGCCGCCGAACAGGGTCGCCACCGGCAGGCCGGCCACCTGACCGATGAGGTCCCAGAGCGCGGCCTCCAGCGGCCAGTAGCGGCCGGCGTGGAAGGTCGATCGTCTCCAGCGTCTTCACGTGCCGGGTGATCTGCAGCGGGTCACGGCCGAGGAACAGGTGCTCGTAGGCGTCGAAGCCGTCCATCGTGTCGCCGGAGCCCCAACCGGTCAGGCCCTCGTCGGTGCTCACCTCGACCACACAGGCGTCGAACCCGGTGCGCGGCATCGGGTCCCACGCGGCGTGGAACGCGGGGTCGAGCGGCAGCCGGAGCCGGTGCAGGGTGATCGCGGTGATCTTCACGAGCGTGGCCGCCGTCCGGCCGGGTCGTACGGACTGTCCGCGATCACGGTCGCCGGGGTGCGCCGTCCGACCACGTGCACCTCCAGCGCCGTTCCCGGTGCGGTGCGGTCCGTGTCGAGGTAGGCCAGGGCCAGGCTGGCACCCACGCTGTGCCCGTACCCCCCGGAGGTGACGAAGCCGACCCGTCGGTCCCCGGCCCAGATCGGCTCGAACGGCCCGGCGTCGGCCGCTGCGGCGCCCTGACCGGCGGTGACCTCCAGGGTGACCAGGCGCTGGGCCGGGCCGGCGTCGCGCTCGCGCAGCGCGGCGTCCCGGCCGACGAAGGCCGCCTCCTTGTCGAAGGCGACGAACCGGTCCAGACCGCTCATGCCGGGCGTGTAGGCCCAGGTGAACTCCTTGGACCAGATGCCGTAGGACTTCTCCAGCCGCAGCGAATTCACCGCCGAGTACCCGATGTCCGCCACCACAACCCCTTGTCCGGCAAGGGATTCCCCCGCCGCACGCAGGGTGCGGTAGAGGCTGCGCAACCGGCCGGCAGGCACGTTCAGCTCGTAGCCGAGCTCGCCCGTCACCGACAGCCGCCCGACTCGGGCCCGCACCAGGCCGACGTCGATCGTGGCCGCCCGCATCCAGCGCAGGGCCTCGGGCGAGACGTCGTCCGCCGTCACCGCAGCCAGCAGGTCGCGCGAGCGCGGGCCGGACAGCGACACCCCCGCCACGTCGTCCGAGATGTCGCGCACGCTCACCCCCGCCTCGGGCAGGCGGGAGGTGAACCAGCGCAGGTGCCACTCGCGCAGGTAGTACGAGCCCATCAGCCAGAACTCGTCCTCGCTCCAGCAGGTCAGGGTGAGGTCGCCGAGCAACCGCCCCGACGGGCTGAGCATCGGCGTCAGCCGCACCTGGCCGGGGGCCGGCAGCTGCGCGGCCAGCAGCTCGTCGAGCCACGCCCGCGCGCCCGGGCCACGGATCTCGTAGCGGGAGAACGCGGTGGTGTCGAGCAGGCCGACCCCGTCGCGAGTGGCCCGCACCTCGGCGTCGACCAGGTCGAAGGCGTTGCTGCGCCGCAGGGTCGGACTCTCGACAAAGTCCGGGTCGGACGGCGCGAAGTACAGCGGCGTCTCCAGCCCCCAGGAGACCCCCCACCGGGCGCCGGCGGCGTCGAGGTCGGCATGGATCGCCGAGACGGTCAGCGGGCGGCCGGCCGGGAGCTGCTCGTTGGGGTAGGTCATCACGAACCGGCGCTGGTAGAACTGCCCGGTGGTGGCCTGCAGGTAGCCGCGGCTGCTGGCGTAGGCGCCGTAGCGGGCGACGTCCATGCCGAACACGTCGCGGCCGGGCTCGCCGTGCACCATCCACTCGGCCAGGGCCAGTCCGACGCCTCCGCCCTGGCTGAACCCTGCCATGACCCCGCAGGCCGTCCAGTAGCCGGGCAGCCCGCGGACGGGTCCGACCAGCGGGTTGCCGTCGGGGGTGAAGGTGAAGGCGCCGTTCACCCACTTCTTGATCCCGGCGCCGTCCAGGCAGGGGTAGCGCTCGAATCCCACGGCCAGCTCGGGGGCGATCCGGTCGATGTCCTCGGGGATCAGCTCGATGCCGTAGTCCCACGGCACGCCGTCGGTGTTCCAGTGCTTGGGGGTCAGCTCGTAGACACCGAGCAGCAGGCCGTTGCCCTCCTGACGGGCGTAGGTGTAGCCCTCCAGGTCCATCATCATCGGCAGCTCGCGGGTGAGCGCGGCGACCTCGGGCAGCTCGTCGGTGACCAGGTAGTGGTGCTCCATCGGGGTCACCGGCAGGTCGACGCCGGCCATCCGGCCGACCTGCTTGGCCCACAGGCCGGCCGCGTTGACCACGTGCTCGCAGGTGATCGTGCCCTGCTCGGTCACCACGTCCCAGCCACCACCGTGCGCAGCCGAGCGCTGGTGCAGCTCGAGCACCCGGTTGTGCAGCACGATCTGCGCCCCGCGCTGCTTGGCCGCGGCGGCGTAGGCGTAGGTGGTGCCGGAGGCGTCGAGATGGCCCTCGATCTCGTCGAACATGCCGCCGTGCACACCGCTGACGTCGATCACCGGGCAGAGCGCCTCGATCTCCTCCGGCGTGATCAGCCGCACGGTCTCGATGCCCACCGTCTGGTAGATCGCCCACTGCGACTGCAGCCACTCCCAGCGCTCGGCCGACCCGGCGATGCTCACCCCACCGGGCAGGTGCAGCCCGCAGGAGCGACCGGTCTCCGTCTCCAGCTCGGCGTACAGGTTGATCGTGTAGGCCTGCAGCGCAGCCACATTGGGGTCGGCGTTCAGGGCATGGAAGCCCGCTGCGGCGTGCCAGGTGGAGCCGGCGGTCAGCTCGGAGCGCTCGATCAGCGCGACGTCGGTCCAGCCGAGCTTGGCCAGGTGGTACAGCACGCTGACCCCGACGACGCCGCCGCCGATCACGACGACCCGGTAGTGAGTCTCGATGGCCTGCTCCTCTGCTCGGCTCTGTTCGGACCGGCTAACCCATGACGGTGAAGCTGCTGTCGGCGTGCACGATGCGCCGGCGGCTGAAGGTGGCCAGATCGACCAGGTGCCCGGTGTGGGGCAGGGCGAACTGCACCGGATCGGCGTCATGGTCGGCGCCGTTCTCGCAGGCCTCGATGACGGCGCGCAGGTAGTCGCCGACGACGGGGGCGTTCTTGAACTGGTTGCCGCTGGTGCCGATCGCCACGTAGAACCCGGGCAGCGCCGTCCGGTCGTAGATGGGGATCCAGTCGTCAGCGACGTCGTAGACCGCGCCGATGCCGCGTGGGGTGTTCGGCACGGTCAACTCGGGCAGGCGGCGCGCGGCGCGGTACACCTGCGCCCGGTAGAGCTCGGCAGTCGGCCCGGTCTGGTACACCTCGGGGTCGTCCAGCCAGTGCAGGGGGTCGCAGGCGGGCTCGGCGCCGCCGATCAGCAGCTCGCCGCTGGGGGTGCCCCGGAAGTAGGTGCCCAGGTCGAGGTCGGCGACCAGTGGTCCGGGGGTGCTGCCGTGGTAGCCGGGCGGGGCGGGCACGGTGTGCACCTCCGCGCGCATCGGCCGGGTGCTCACCGCGAAGTCCGCGCCCACGCCGGCCAGGGCGTTCACCGCGCCGGAGGCCGGCCCGGCGACGTTGACCACGACGGGGGTGTCGACCCGGGTGCCGTCGGCGAGCTCGACCCCGCTGACGCGGCCGCCACGCTGGGTGACACCGCTGAGGGTCGTGCGGAACGCGAACTGGACGCCGAGCCGGCGGGCTGCCGTGGCCAGGTTGTGCGCGGCGTAGGCCGGGTCGTCGACGAACCCGCCGTCGGGGGTCCAGTAACCGCCGACCTCGCCGTCCGGATCGGCCCAGAACGCATCGCTGTCAACAGGTTTGGGCGGGTAGTGCCGCGCCGGGTCGAGCTGCGGGATGTGGCTGCGCACCGCGGCGGCGTCCCAGAGCTCGTAGGGCACGCCGACCCGGTCGAACAGGGCCAGCACCTTGCCCGGGTCGTGCGTCGGCGAGTCCAGGCAGAGCGAGCCGGTGCGGATGAACCGGGCCAGCCCGCCGTCCTCGTCCCGCCCGCCGAGGAAGGCCTCCCACTGCTCCCAGGCGTGGTGCGCCTCCCAGGCCGTGGCCACCCCGGCGAAGGTGGAGTAGTTGTACCTGATGATCGCCGAGGAGGAGCTGGTGGACCCCAGTCCCGGGCCGCCCGCCCGCTCGACCACGAGGACCGCGTGCCCGGCCCGGGCCAGGGCGTAGGCCACCGAGCAGCCGATCACGCCCGCGCCGACCACGACGGCGTCCGCTGTGCGGTTGCTCATCGCCCCTCCCGCCGTCGCTCGTGCTGCCCGGCCCGAGCGGCCTGCCCCCGCTTTCTACCAGCCCGAACCCCGCCCGACCAGAGCCACGTCGCCGACATGCGGTCACCCAGTTCCACAATCCGGTCACCCCCGAACCTGCTCATGCTCCGCAGGGGGCTGGTCAGGCGGGGAGGGTGCCGCGGAGGAGGCTGGTGCCGCTGTGGGTGGGGTTGCCGTCCAGAGGCTCAGCCGAGACGTCGACGATCGGGTACTCGCCGAGGTCCACGCCGGCGGGGATGTCGAACTCGCCGCCGGCGGCGGGCAGGATGCCGAGCGGGATCATCTTCTTCACCCCGCGGTCGATCAGCCACACCTCGTAGAAACCGGTGGTCGTGCTCAACCGGCTCACCTCGACCCGCAGCCGTCGCCCGCCGGTGGTGTTCACCACTTCTGCGGAGCCCTGGGCCCCGGGGTCAGCAGGCAGCGCGGCCAGCGACACCTGCGCGATCACCTGGGCTCCCGGCGGCTCCGGCGTCCCGGCCGCATCTCGAAGCAGGGCCGAGCCGGCCACTCCGCCGACCAGCCCCACCGCCAGCGCCGACGCTGCGACCGCGGGCAACACCCAGCGCGGACGACGTGACTCGGCGCTCGCTCGGGGGCGCAGCCGCACGGGTGCAGGTGACGCCGATGGCACTGACGCCGGCCGCGCCGACACAGCCTGCTCCGTGGACGGGGTCACCGACACACCGGTCGCCTCGGCGATCTGGGCCCATACCCGTGGCGGCGGCGTCACCGACGGGCCGTCGGCGACCTGCACCCGCACCGTGGCGACCAGTCCACCGAGGGAGGTCACCTCGTCCCGACACCGCTCGCACCCCGCCAGGTGGACGGCGTCCGTGGCCGAAGGCTGCTCGCCCAGCGCCACGAGGGCGAGCACCTCGTCGTCACAGTGCTGCATCGTCCACCTCCAGTCGGTCGCGCAGCCGACCCAGGGTCCGCCGGATGTGGCTCTTGACCGTGCCGAGCGGCAGCCCGGTGGCCTCGGCGATCTGTTCGTGGGTCAGGTCGTGGAAGAACGCCAGCTCCATGATCCCCCGTTGGGGCTGCCCGATCCGGCGAAGTTCCTCCATCAGCACCACGCGGTCGTCGGCCTGGCGATCGGGGGCAGGGGCCCGCTGCGGCTGGCCGGCGATCACCATCGCGGCCTGGCGGGCGCGGTCCTCGCGGCGCCGCCGGGCGAAGGCATCGGCGATCCGATGCCGGCAGATCCCCACCAGCCAGGCAGGCAACGGGCCGCGCTCGGCGGCGAAGCCGGATCGGTTGGTCCAGGCGGAGACGAACACCTGCTGGGTGACGTCCTCGGCATCCGGGCCGGGGCCGAGCGCGCGGCAGGCCAGGCCGTGCACCAACCCACCCCAGCGCTCATACGCCCAGGCCAGGGCCTGCTCATCGCCCGCGGCGAACCTCGAACCGACCTCTCGGTCGTCGGGTTCTGTCACGCGGACCTCCGGCTGGGCGACGTCGATGACGACACGTCGGGAGTCCACGCTAGCGAAAATCCTCCTGTTCGTCGGCAATCGGACGGCGAGGGCGGTCATCTCAACTCATCCCCGGTTCGGCGATGACCACCACGTTGTCGCGGTAGCTGGACAGGCTCTTCACGAAGGGCCCGCCGCAGGTGATCAGGACCAGACGCGGCGGACCGTCACGGGCGAACAGCCGCTCGACCGGCAGCCGCTTCTTGACGATGGTCTCCTTGGCGATCACCCGGTACCCGACCGACCGGCCGTCGGCCAGGCTCACCTGGATCGGATCGCCCGGGCCGAGCTCGCGGACGCGATACATGGCCCCGCGGCCCTGGCCCGCGCCGTCCACATGTCCCGCGAGGACCACGGCACCGGCACCGTCCCCCGGGCGGGGGCCGAACCGGTACCAGCCGACCTGCGAGACGTCGTCCGGGATGGCCATCGCGGCAGACCCGTCGGGGCGGACGCCGACCGCCACCACCACGGCGTCCACGTCCAGCCCTGGGATCACCAGCCGGCCGGGGCCGGGCACCGCGGCGACCGCCGGTGCGGTGGCCGGCCGCGCCGCAAGCGTGGTCGGGCGGGGAGCCGGCGAGCCGGGCACCGACACGTCGGCTGACCCCAGGCTGGGGGCGCGGGTCGTGACCGACGGCCTGGCGACGGCGACCACCCCCGGGCCGGCCGACGCCGCCGGCCGGGTGGCCCACCACGCCACCGGAGCGCCCACAGCCACCAGGAGGCAGGTGACGGCGACGATGAACCAGCGTCGCGTCGTCATGGCTGCTCTCCTGTTCTGGCCGTGGGCGCTCGGTGATCGGCGCCGGGTGATCGGCGCCGGGTGATCAGCGCCGCGCCTCGGCCCGGGCGGTGGTGAACCGGCGGGTGGCCAAGGCGATCCCGGCCAGACCGGCCAGGCTCAGCGCGGCCAGGGGCAACGGCAGGCTGTCGTCGACCAGGCCGCCGGTGCCCGAAGGAACCCCGCTGGGTGCGTTGTGCAGGCCGGAGATGGTCTGCACGGCCAGGGCGAGGTTGCTGTCCGCGGCCGAGCCCCAGGCGTAGACGATCGTGTTGGTGCCCTCGGCCAGATTCAGGTCCGCCGGGCCGATCGCCACGGTAGAGGTGCCGGCCAGGACGACGTCGGCGGCGATGGTGCCGGCGTCCAGATCGGCCTTGACCTCCTTGGGGTTGGTCAACGCCGTGAACGCGGCAGTCCCGTTGGCCCGCACGTCGACTGACGGCGCTGCGGCGGTGTGCCGCACGGTGATCCGGGCCTTGCCGGGCGCGGTCCTGGCGGTGTCGTTCACGAACGGGGTGAGGACGGGCTTGCCGGCGGCGTCCAGGTGGGCGACGACGGTGAGGTTGGCACCCCCGGGGACGGCAACACCCTTGGCCTCGATCGCCGGGGTGCCGGTGGGGCCCTGCCCCTCAGGGAAGACCGCGAGGTCGTAGGTGCCGGCCGGCAGCTTGACCGGGTCGGTCAGCGTGCCGGGCTTGAACGCGGTGAGCAGTTTGTCCCCGTTGGCGTAGACATCGACGGTCAGCCCGGGGACGCCGTGCAGGATCGAGACGTCCGAGGTGTCGGTCGCGGCCACCGATGGGGCGGCCGCCGCCAGCCCCAACCCGGTGGCGAGCGCCAGGGCCAGACTGCCGGCGGCGAGGGGGCGTGAGATGCGCATCGGTTCTCCAAGGTGGAAGGGGTGTCGTTGCCCCCTCTTCCACCCCACCCCCACCCGCAGATGCACCCAGGGGTTACTTCTTCTCGGGCCGGTGTGGACACTTCTCGGGCCAAAACAGCCGCCACAGCCCGGAAAGTGTCCACAGTCAGGATTGAAGCCGCCAACCCGCCGCCACCGATGACGCTCCGGCTACTGCAGGCGGGTGACCTGGACGGTGACGAAGAGCTCGGAGCCTCCGGCGCCGGCGTAGACGCCCTTCAGCGGTGGCACGTCGGTGTAGTCGCGGCCGGTGGCCACCAGCACGTGGTCATGGTGCACCGGGCCGGCATGGGTGGGGTCGTAGGCGAACCACTCCCCCGCCCACCACTCCACCCAGGCGTGGCTCTCGGCCTCGACCATCTCGCCCACCGGGGCATCGGGGTTGGGGTGGAGATAGCCCGAGACGTACCGGGCGGGCAGGCCGATCGAGCGCAGGGCCCCCAGGGTCAGGTGTGCGAAGTCCTGGCAGACGCCCTTGCCCGAGGCCCACACGTCGGCCGCCGGGGTACGCACCGAGGTGACCCCGCCCTCATAGGTCAGCGGAGCGATCAGCGCGTCGCAGACGGCGTGCGCGGCCGCATGCGGCGGCAGGTCCCCAGCGGCCTCGCGGGCCAGGGCGACGACCTCCTCCGGCGGTTCGGTCATCGGGGTCTGGATCAGCAGCTCGTGATACCGGTCGCGGACGTCGTCGCTGCGCACCAGCTCCCAGTCCGCCGTCGACTCCTGCTCCGGTCGGCCGAACACCTCGACCGTGGACGAACTGACCACGGTCATCTCAGCATGCCGGGCGAGCACGTCGAACGCGGTCACCTGGGTGCCCCAGTAGTCGGTGAACCGGTGCTGCCAGGTCACCGGGTCCACCGTGATCGTCTCGTCCAGCAGCGCCTGCCGCGGCGTGGTCAGCGGCGTCATCCGGGCCTCGTTGTACGACGCGGTCACCGGGGTGTCGTAGCGGAACCCGGTGGTGTGCACGATCAGCAGCCGACGGATGCTCACGACACCTCACCCACCCAGCGCGTGGTGGCCGCCCGCGGGAAGTAGCGCCGGGCCACCGCATCGCTGGCCGCGGAGATGGCCTGTTGCACCTTCTCCATCTCCTCGGGCAGATCGTCGACCACCTCGGCCAGCGAGCGGTACTCCAGGCTGGTCCGGGTGCGCCCGAGCAGACGACGCCCGGTGTCGGCCACCCCCACCCGCTCCAACGGCGGCGCCAGCTCCTCCAGACACTCCTCGGCCTGCACCAGCGCGTGCAGCACCGAGCGCGGGAACAGCCGGTCCAGCAGCAGGAACTCGGCGGCATGCTCGTCCGAGGCGAGGCCGCGGTAGGTGCGCAGATAGCTCTGGTAGGCCCCGCAGGAGCGCAGCAACGTCGTCCAGGACGGGCCGGCCGAGGAGATGGTGGACGTGGCGACCAGCCGAGCCGTCATGTCCGCACGCTCGAGGCTGCGCCCGAGCACCAGGAAGCGCCAGGTGTCGTCCCGGCTCATCGTCTCGTCCGCGATCCCGGCCACCAGCGCCGCCCGTTCGCGCACCCAGGAGAAGAAGTCGTGCGCGGTCGTGGCCCGACGGCGCACCCGGTCGATCCCGATCCAGGTGGTGTTCAGCGCCTGCCACATGTCGGTGGAGACGGTCTCCCGGGCCCGCCGGGCATTCTCGCGCGCCGCCCCGAGCGACCCGACGATCGCGCTGGGGTAGGTGGCGTCGAAGGCCAGGCGGTCGAGGACGACGACCCGGTCGACGTGCTCGTCCTCCGCCGGTTCCAGGCCCATCACCGCGAGCAGCGCCCGGCAGGCGTCCGACTCGGGCGTCTGCGGGTCCTCCAGCAGCATCTGCAGATGGACGTCGAGGATCCGCGCGGTGTCGTCGGCGCGCTCCACGTAGCGCCCGATCCAGAACAGCGACTCCGCGATCCGGCTCAGCATGGCTCACCACCCGCCGGCGCCTGCTGTTGCTGTTGCTGTTGCTGCTGTTGCTGTTGCTGGTGCAGGCCGTTGCCGTCGTCGTCCGGCCCCAGGTCGGGGTGTGGCAGGGACAGATGCCTGGCCGGCATCCGCATCCGCTGCGCCGAGACCAGCGTGCGTGCGCCCGAGAGCACCCAGGTGTCCTTGGAGCCGCCGCCCTGGCTGGAGTTCACGACCAGTTCGACCCTCGGGCAGCGCGACCCGGGTCAGCCCACCGGGCAGGACCCACACGTCTCGCCCGTCGTTGACCGCGAACGGGCGCAGGTCGACGTGCCGCGGTCGCAGCCGCCCGTCGATCAGGGTGGGCACCGTCGACAGCTGCACCACCGGCTGGGCGATCCAGCCGCGCGGGTCGTGCAGGATCTGCGCGCGCACCTCGGCCAACCGCTCCGCCGTGGCCGCCGGGCCGATCACGATGCCCTTGCCGCCGGAACCGTCCACGGGCTTGAGCACCAGTTCGTCGAGCCGGTCGATCACCTCAGCGAGGTGATCCGGCTCGTCCAGCCGGTAGGTGGACACGTTCTCCAGGATCGGCTCCTCGCCGAGGTAGAACCGGACAAGTCCGGCACGTAGCTGTAGATCAGCTTGTCGTCGGCGACGCCGTTGCCGAGCGCGTTGGCGATGGTCACGTTGCCCGCCCGGGCCGCGTTGACCACCCCGGGGCAGCCCAGCATGGGAGTCGGCGCGGAACTGCACCGGGTCGAGGAACTCGTCGTCGACCCGCCGGTAGATCACGTCCACCTGGCGCTCGCCGTCGGTGGTGCGCATCATCACCCGGCCGCCGGAGCAGAAGAGGTCGCGGCCCTCGACCAGTTCGACCCCCATCGTGCGGGCCAGCAGGGTGTGCTCGAAGTAGGCGCTGTTGTAGACGCCCGGCGTGAGCACCACCACGGTCGGGTCACCCGAACCCCGCGGGGCTGCGGCGCGCAGAGCTGCGAGCAGCTGATGCGGATACTCGTCGACCGGGCGGATCCGGTGGGTGGCGAAAGACTCCGGAAACACCGTCGTCATCGCCCGCCGGTTGGACATCACGTAGCAGACCCCGGACGGAACGCGCACGTTGTCCTCGAGCACCCGGAAGCCACCCTGCTCGTCACGGATCAGGTCGATCCCCGCGACGTGGATGCGCACCCCGTTGGCGGGCTTCAGCCCGGCCGCCACCCGATGGAAGCCCGACGCCGAGGCGATCACCCGCCAGGGCACGACCTTCGCCTTGACCGCCTCCCGCGGTCCGTAGATGTCGGCGAGGAACGCCTCCAGCACCCGAACCCGTTGCTTCACACCGGCTTCGACCGTCTCCCACTCCTCGGGCGAGATCACCCGGGGCACCACGTCGAGCGGGAACGGCCGCTCCTCGCCGGCGAAGTCGAAGGTGACTCCCTGGTCGAGGAAGGTGCGCGCCAGAGCATCCGCCCGCTGCACGAGATCGGCCCCCTTCAGGGCGCGCAGCGTGGCGTGAACAGCACGATATGGACGCCGCGGGCGCTCGGCGTCGGCGAGCATCTCGTCCCACGCGGAACCGCAGCGATAACCCTCGAAGAGCTCCGCCATAGCCCGCACGCTAACGCGGACATGTGTCACCGGCGTTACGGCGTTCACCTAGGCTTCGCCGGTATGAACGGAACTGGGGGGATCGGCCGGCAGCTGCTGAGGCTCGCAGCACGGGCGGCCGCCCGTGGCCGGCGCCCAGATCGGCGCCCGGGTCCAGGACCGTGCCGGAGGGCACGCCGGGGAGGCCGCCGCTGAGCACACCGGCACCGGGACGCCCGTGGTCTATCACCCCGAGGCGGACGGCGAACCCGACCCCGGCGAGGTGGTCTGGGCCTGGGTGCCGTACGAGGACGACCCCTCCCGGGGCAAGGACCGCCCGGTGCTGGTGATCGGGGTGGACGGCGACCGGGTCACCGCGCTGATGCTCACCAGCAAGGACCACGACCGGGACGCCGCCGACGAAGCGCGGCACGGCCGGCGCTGGATGGACATCGGCAGCGGGGGCTGGGACCGTCGCGGTCGCCCCAGCGAGGTCCGCCTCGACCGTCTGCTGCGCCTGGACGTCGCAGCGATCCGCCGGGAGGGCGCCGCACTGGACCGGCCGCTGTTCGAGCAGGTGATCAGCGCGCTGTGACGACCCCCGGCCGACGGCTGGTAGTCTGTGCAGCCGGTACGCGCCCCGTGCGCGACACATTCTCCGCTTATCACCAGAGAGACGACACGTGGCGAACATCAAGTCCCAGATCAAGCGCAACACCACCAACGAGAAGCGCCGGCTGCGCAACAAGGCGGTCAAGTCCGAGCTGAAGACGGTCGTCCGCCAGTTCCGTGACGCCGCAGCCTCCGGCGATGCCGCTGCTGCCGGCACCGCGCTCGCCGTGGCCAGCCGCAAGCTCGACAAGGCTGCCAGCAAGGGCGTCATTCACAGCAACCAGGCCGCCAACCGCAAGTCGGCCATGGCCAAGAAGGCCGCTGCTCTCTGAAGCTCAGTGCCGGCCCCGTCGCCGGCATCGCACCACAGCGCCACCGTGCCCGATCGGCCCGGTGGCGTTCGGTGTTTGCCTGGCCGTGCGGCGCCAGCGGCCTGCAGCGTCGGGCGTGACCCGGTGCCGTGGTCGGTCATGCGAGCGTCAAACCTGCCCCGTCGGGCTTGACCTGGGGTAGTAGCCATGACGGATCATGGGATCTCCCCCTGTCGAGCTCGAAGGAGCGAAAGCCCGCATGCGCCTGACGCGCCGGCCCATCCTTGCCCTGCCTGCGGCGGCGTTCCTGGCGCTGACGCTCGGCTCGGTGGCGGGGTGCTCGGGCGTCCAGCCCGTGTCCGTGGCGGGACCAGCCTCGCCGGCCGTCCCGGCGCCGCTGAGGCCTCGCCCGCTGACGCCTCCGCAGAGCCGTCGGGTGAGCCGTCGGGTGAGCCGACCGGCGGGCCGCAGGCGTCACCCAGCCCCAGCTCCACCCGCGCTCCGGCCCGCGCGTACGCGCGGAGCTCCGCGATCCGCACGCTCACGCCGCAGGCCCTCACGCCACCGAAGGTGACCCCCTTGCCCGAGTCCGCGACGGGTGCGCCGGCCGGCGCTGCGAACGGGCCCGGCGCGGCGAGGACGGCCGCCAGCGCCCCGGGCGGCAAGGTCGGCACCGCGGGCGAGGAGCGCGAGGTGCTGCGGCTGACCAACCTTGAGCGCGTCAAGGTGGGGTGTCCGGCCCTGACCCGCAGCACAGTCCTGACCACGGTCGCCCGGGCGCACAGCAAGGACATGGCGGTCCGCAGCTACTTCACCCACAACAGCCTCGACGGGCGGACGCCGTTCCAGCGGATGACCACCGCCGGGTACCGCTATCGGGATGCGGCGGAGAACATCGCCGCAGGTCAACCGTCCGCGGCCGACGTGGTGCGGGACTGGATGCTCAGCCCCGGGCACCGGGAGAACATCGAGGACTGCGGCCTGCGCGAGATCGGCATCGGCCTCTACATCTCGGGGGCGAGCACCTACACCTACTACTGGACGCAGGACTTCGGCACCCCGCGCTGAGCCCGCTGAGCGACCGCGGGGACGTGCGCAGGGTGCGGTCAGCTGCGCCGGGCGTTGGCGATCGTCATGACGGCGCGCTCCACGGCGTAGACGGGGTCACGCCCCCCACCTTTCACCGCAGTGTCCGCCTCGGCGAGCGCGATCACCGCGACGGCCAGGCCGTCGTCGGTCCAGCCGTTCAGGTCACGCCGGGCCCGGTCGACCTGCCAGGGCGCCATCCCCAGGGCGGAGGCCAGGTCCGCCGAACGGCCGCGCCCTGAGGCGGAGACCTTCGCCATCGCCCGCACCTTGGCCGCGATGGCGGCCACCAGCGGCACCGGGTCAGCCCCAGTGGCCAGGGCGTGGCGGAGCAGGGACAGGGCCTGGTCGGCGCGTCCGGCCAGAGTGGCGTCGGCGACCCGGAACCCGGTCACCTCGACCCGGCCGCCGAACCACTGCTCGACCACGTCGACCTCGATCCGGCCCTCGTCGCCGTCACCGGGCGCGTCCACGGACAGCTGGTGGCACGCTGCCGCCAGCTCGCGCAGATTGCTGCCGACGGCATCGACCAGCGCCCGGACCGCCTGCGGCGAGGCGCGCCGTCCCAGTCGGCGGAACTCGGCGGCCGCGAACTCGACCTTCTCCTCGTCCTTGGTGATAGGCAGGCAGGCCGCCTCGGGCGCCCCGGCCTTGCGGGCGGCGTCCAGCAGGGGCTTGGCCCGGTTGCCACCGGCATGGCGCAGCACCAGCCAGGCCCCGGCAGCCGGCGCCTTCAGGTAGGCCGTGGCATCGACCACGAACGCATCGTTCGCGCTCTCGATGCCGGAGGCGACGATCAGGCTGCCGCCACCGAACAACGACGGACTGGAGAGCTGCTCCAGCCGACCGGCCTCGTAGGTGGGCGCCTCGACCCGCTCCACGGTGACGTCCGGGTCGAGGCCACGGACGGCGGCAGTGACCGTGAGCACGGCGCGCTCGGCGAGCAGATCCTCGCCGCCGGTGACCAGGACGACGGGGGCAGGCGTCAGCTCGGACGGCGCCACCGTGTGCGCGGCCCGGGTGGTGCTCCGGCTACGACCTGCCACCGAACAGCTTCTTCAGCCAGGCGACCAGGCTGGACAGGAACAGCGCGAACGGTTTGACCTCGGCCGCCTTGATCTCCTGGCGCTCCTCCACCGTGGTGGCGGCCAGTTTCCCCTCACAGCACTGCACGAACTCAGCGATCAGGCGGTTGGACATCTCGGTGATCAGGCCGCCTCGGCCGAACTGGGCGGCGGCCCCGGTCAGCGTCACGTCGGCGTCCACGGACACCACCGTGGCGGTGCTTCCCTGGGCGGACAACGTGTAGGTCACCTTGACCGCACCTCGGCTCTTGCCGCGCCGGTCCTCGCCCTTGCCGTCGATCAGGCCGGAGTGGGTGGCCGGGTCTGGAGTGACCTTCGCCGATCCGTCGAAGGTGGCCGACATCGGACCCAGCTTGACCGCGACCCGGCCGGTGTAGCTGCCGTCGCCGTTGTCCGAGATCAGCTCGGCACCCGGCAGGCACTGGGCGACCTCGGGGATGTCCTGGAAGAAGTCCCAGACGACCTGCACCGGCCGGTGGACCTCGAACTCCTGGGTGATCTTCATGGTGTCCTTCGGCAAGGGGTTCGCGGGTGGTCTGGCACGAGTGGGTCGCGGCGCAGCAGTACACCACATGCCTGGCACCGCGTCACTCCCGTGCCCGGGGAATGCCCCGCACCCGGGTCACGGTCAGCGGTGAGGCCCATCCGCCTTGGGGGGCCGGCCCGGCGCTCAGCGCCACCAGGTGGTCCCGATCCGTGCGGTACACGGCGACCTGTTCGTGCTCCAGCAGCTCCAGCGCGGCCCGGGACGGGTGACCGTAGTCGTTGCCCGCGCCGACGCCGATCAGACCCACGCGTGGCGCCAACTGTCGGTACAGGCCGGCATCCTGCTTGGCCGACCCGTGATGGGCGACCTTGACCACGTCGACCGGTTGCTCGTTCCGGGCGGCGAGCCGTGCGGCGAGGCGGCGCTGCCCCTCCAGCTCGAGGTCCCCCAGTGCGGCCAGGCGCAGTCCCCCGCCCTCCGGGGTGCCCAGATCGATCAGCACCACCAGGCTGGCCTCGTTGACCACGCTGCCGTCGGCCGACTCGTCCAGCTCCGCCGACGTCCTCTGCTTCGACGCCGACCCGACGCCCCTCTGCGACCCGGCCGGTGCCGGCGGGTAGGGCGTGTCCGGTGGCAGCACGGTCCAGCCGACCCGCCACCCGTCAGCGCCGACCTCCCCACGGGTCTCCTGCGTCACCACCGCGGAGTGCACCGCCGCCTCCGCAGCCCAGCCCTGCACCGCCGACACGTTCTGCTGCGGATGGGCGAGCGGGCCGAGCAGCACCGGGCCCAGCTCTCGTCCGCGCAGGGCGCCCGGCAGGCCGAGCACGTGGTCGGCGTGGAAATGGCTGAGCACCACCAGGTCGAGCCGCCGCACGCCCAGCCCGCTCAGGCAGCGGTCGACCGCCTCCGGCTCGGGCCCGACATCGATCAGCGCTGCACTGTGGTCACCGGTGCGCAGGACCAGGGCATCGCCCTGGCCCACATCGCACATCGCCACCGCCCACGCTGGCGGCGGCCCGGGCCCGGGACGCCGCCAGAACAGCGACCCCAGCAGCAGCACGGCCACCAGCACCCCGGCCACCACCGCCGTGAGCGCTCGGAGTCGTGACGCCATGACTGCACTGAGTCTTGCTGCACCGAGTCTTGCTGCACCGAGCCTGTCCGCCGGACTCGCCACCCGTGGGCGGCCCGCAGGGCGCAGCTCGCGGTGAGCGGGCGCGATCCGCAGGGAGACGACGACCACCAGAGCGGTCGCCCCGGCCAGCAGTAGGGCACCGGCCAGGCCTGGCCACCAGGGCAACACCGCACCCGGCACCCGAGCCCCTGCCGCTGCGACCTCGGTGATCCACCAGGTGGCCAGCGTGCCCAGAGCGGCCGAGGCATGCGCCGCCCAGGGCCAGACCAGGGACAGCATCGCAGCCAGGACCCCGAGCACTGTGGCGGGCAACACGGCAGGTTCGGCGAGCAGGTTCGCCGGCACCGCGACCGTGCTCACTGTGGGGGTGAGCAGCACCGTGATCGGAGCGCAGGCTGCCTGCGCCGCAGCCGGTACGGCAAGCGCCAGGGCCAGCGGCCGCGGCAGGAGGCGCTCCAGCCGCCGGGCCCAGACCGGAGCGAGCAGGACCAGGCCGCCGGTGGCAACGGCGGACAGGGCGAACCCCGGACTGCGACCCAGCCAGGGATCGACCACCAGCAGCACGACCACGGAGGCGCCCAGGGCCGGCATCCCGCGCCCTCGCCGGCTCCCGACCAACCCGGCCAGGGCGACGCAGCCCATGACGGCGGCGCGCAGCACACTGGGCTCCGGGCGGGCCAGGACGACGAACCCGGCCAGACCGACCCCCGCCGCGACCACCCGGCCACGCAGCCCCAGCCCGCTCAGCGCCGCCAGCGCGAGCACGCTGCCCACCACGATCGCCACGTTGGCCCCGCTGACCGCAGTCAGGTGGGTCAGGCCGCTGGCCCGCAGATCAGCCTCGACCTCTGGGGAGAGCGTCGAGGTGTCACCCAGCACCAGCGAGGGAAGAAGCCCGGCCGGATGCTCCGGCAGCCCCTGAACCGCCTCCCGCAGACCGGCCCGCACGTGCGCTGCAGCGCGCCACCACCAGGCCGGCTCCTGCACCGTCTGGGGCGGGCCGAGCGGGCTGAACAGGGCCGCCACGTCCTCACCCGGCTCGGCCGGGGCCAGCCGCCCGTCCGCACGGATCAGACCGCCCACCGGTGCGGAGGACCAGGCGGAACCGCCGATCACGAGCACCGGGACGTCGACCCGCCGGCGTTCGCCACGGGCCGCCGCCGTCTCGAGCGACAGCCGCAGCGCCACTCGGTTCTCCCCACCGCCCCAGCGCCCCTGGGTGATCGGCCGCGGATCGCTGGTGACCCGACCGGTCACCTCGACCACGGCCCGCTGACCGGTCCACGCGGGGAAGGGGCCGGCCGCGCGCAGCGCCAGGGTGACTCCCGCCGAGGTCAGCACGGTGAGCAGGCACGCCAGCACGAGGAGCACCTGGGCACGGAGCTCTGTTCTGCGACCCGCGGGCGTCACCCACCCCGCGGCCCCGAGCGTCAGGGCCACGCATCCCGCCGCGGCTGCGCCTGCGGTGCGGGCACTCACGGCGGCGACCCACCAGGCGGCCGCCCAGCAGACCACGGCCGCCGGGAGCAGCCGGAGGTCCGGTGCCGGGGCGGGCCCGGCGGGCGGGCTCATACCCTGACCAGGGGACGCAGTCTCTCGAGCATCTTCGCCCCGATCCCGTCCACCTCGCCCAGTTCCTCGACCCGGGTGAAGCGCTGATGCTCGCGGCGCCAGGCGATGATCCGGGCAGCAGTCACCGGACCCACGCCGGGCAACTCGTCGAGCTGAGCCTCGGTGGCCGTGTTCAGGTCGACCGGCTGTGTGGAGCCGGCATCGCCCGTTCCCGCGCCGGCTCCGGAGCCGACTGATCCACCCGCCGGCAACGGGTCACCGGGCCCGGGCACCATGAGCTGTTCGCCGTCGGCCAGGAAGCGAGCCAGGTTGATCCGCTGCAGCGCCGCGCCGGCCGTCACTCCCCCGGCCGCCGCCACCGCGTCAGCCACCCGCGCACCGGCAGCCAGAGTGACCAGGCCCGGACGACGCACCCGACCGACGACATGCACCACCACGCCTGGGCCGGTGGCCGTCGGACCCACGGCCGTCGGCGGCCGGGCCGAGGTCGCGGTCGTGGGTGAGGCCGCCCGGCCGGCCGCTTGGGAGAGCCCGCCAGGCTGCCCCTGGGCCCCGCTGCGGTCCGCCCCGGCCGAGCGCCGCGGCACCGCCGGGACGGTGTCGGCGGCACCCGCGTCACTGAGCACCCCGCGACCGACCAGGGTCATCACCACGGCTGCCGCGGCCACCAGGGCAGCCAGCCCCACCCGACGCGGCATCGGCCGCCGGGGCAGCCGATGCGCCGGCCCGTCGGTGAGATCGACGTCGTCAGCACCGTCGTCCGGCTCCTCGGGCTGCTCAGGAACCCACCCAGGTCGGACGACGGACGCGAGCCGTGCGAAGGAGTCTGCCGTCATGTCCGCCGACGGTAGGCACCCGTCGTGCTCCCTGCTCGCCCGACTGTCACCCTGTGGACGGCGTGACGCAACCGTGGTGCTGTGGACGCAATGACGCCGTCATCGCGTGCGATCGCCCACCCCACGACCCACTGAAGTCGGTTCGGCAAAGTAATCTCTTTCACATGAACTCGTTGCGCTGCAATGGCTTTCAGGAGGTCAGCACCGGGCTTGACTGTCGGTGGTCACCAGTAGCGTCGTCGACATGGATCAGGAGCAGAGCCCACACCCGGACGGCGCCGCCGCCGGGTCGAGTGCTGCGCCACTGCCGGAGGTACTGGCCCTCCTCACCCGGATGGGCGCTGACGTCGCTGTCCTACAAGGCATCTCGACGATGTCGCTGTCCGACGCCGAACACAGCCAGGCCCTGAGCGAGGTCTACCGGATGCGCGCCCGGCTGGAGGCGGCCTACCTACACCTGCTGCGGACCTTTGACACCCGCCCCGACGCAGTCCCCGGCGCCGCCGCCGGCACCATCGGCGCCACCCACCTGATCCACACCTGCCACCTCGACCCCTTCCAGGCCCACCGAGACGTCAAGGCCGCCCGCACCGTCGACGTCGACGGCGCCGGTGTCACCCCTGGTGTTGCCGACACCGCGTCAACGACCAGCACCGGCCTGCCCCGCCTCGGAGCCGCCCTGGCCGCCGGCACCACCTCCCGCGCCCACCTGGACGCCGCCACCCGGTGCTTGAGCCGGATCCCGAAACACCTGCTCGACGACGTCGACCCCGACGGCTGGTCCGGCGCCGCCCGGGTCGACGCCTACCTCGCCGACCAGGCGAAGGTGCTGTCCGCCCGCGACGTCGCCCGGCTGGGTGAACAGCTCCTCGCCCTGCTCGACCCCGACGGGCAGGACACCTTCGACCCCGACGCCCACACCCGCCGCGAGCTGACCTTCCACACCGACACCACCGGCATGCTCGTCGGCCGGTTCGCCCTCGACCCCGCCGCCGGATCCCTACTGCGCGCCGCCATCAATGCCCTGGTCAAGAACGGCATGAACCAACCCGATCCCGGCGAGAGCCCCGACAGCCAGCCCCAGCTGCCCCTTCCCGAGGACCGCAACCCCACCCAACGCCGCGCCGACGCCCTGACCGACCTCGCCCGCGCCTACCTGCACGGCAGTGGCAGCGACACCGCCGGCGACGCCGGCAACTCCAGCGACGCCACCGCCGACCACGACAACCACCTCGGCACAGCCGGTGACGGCGGCGGTGACACAGGCTGTGGCACCGGAAACCGCAACGACCAGCGCGTAGGCCGCGGCAAGGCCGGGCTCAGCCGCCCGCCGACCACCCACGTACACGTCTGGGCCACCGCCGCACAGATCGCCGCCGCCCGCGCCGCCCAGCCCCACGCCCTGGACGCCCAGGGCAACCCCATCGCGCCACCCGGCGCCACCTTCCACCAGCCGAAGCTGCGGCCTACCCGGCCCCGCCGCACCCGGCCTGGCCACCGACCTCGTCACCGGCGAGGTGATCGACCCCGGAACCTTCTCCCGGTTCCTCTGCGACGCCGTCCTCGACCCCACCCTGTTCGACGAGAACGGCGCGATCCTCGCCCAAGGCATCACCACCCGCCTAGCCACCGCCACCCAGCGACGCGCCCTCATCACCCGCGACCGGGGCTGCATCGTGCCCGGCTGCACCGCACCCATCACCTGGTGCGACGCCCACCACATCGTCTGGTGGCGCCACGGCGGCCCGACCGACATCGGAAACCTGGCCCTCCTGTGCGCCCGCCATCACACAGCCGTGCACGCCGGGCACTGGCAGATCCAGATGATCGACGGCATCCCCTGGGTCGTCCCACCCCGAGCCCTCGACCCCACCCGAACACCACGCCGAAGCACGCTGTGGCGCCGAGAACACCAGGCACGACAGCTCGGGCAACACCTCCGTAATCGACAGCTTCGACTCGACCTGCCCGAGACCTCGCCAGACGGCGATCCCGCACCCGGTGGGTAGCTGCACAACGGCCCCGTGCCCCGGCACCGCCATGCCCCGGTCCCCCGTGCCCGATGCCGGGTGCCCGATGCCGGGTGCCCGGGCGCCTGGGCCCGTGGGCCCTACTGTCGTGGGTGGCCCGAACGGGATCCGGGCCGAGGATAGGGTCGCTGCATGAATCTGCGGACTCTTGCCCTTCCCCTGAGCGTCGTCGTGCTGGTCTCCCTTGGCCTGGCCGGCTGCTCGGGCGGCAGCGTCGAGGTCGCCGAGTCGACCAGCCAGACTGCCTCCGCATCGGGCGCGTCGGCACCGGCCTCGGCCGCTGCGCAGGCTTCGGAGACAGCAGCGGTCGTCCTACCGGCCAAGCACCAGTGGGTCGCCGCCAAGAAGGCCAAGGTCCAGTTCGCCGTCCCGTCGGCCTGGGAGGTCGTCGACGCCGACCAGGTCGCCGCCGGCGTGGACTCGATCAATGCCGACACCAAGAAGGCGTTCACCGCCATCGCCGAGGCGCAGGGGATGACCGTCGACGTGTTCTTCAAGCAGGTCTTCCAGCAGATGGACCTGTACGCCGCCTCCCCCACCAAGTCGAAGGACCTCTACGACAACGTCAACGTCACCCGTCCCCAGGTGCCCTCGCTGCCCACCAGGGACGCCGTCGCGAAGGATCTGGAGCCGCTCGGCGGGAAGGTCGTCTCGGGTGCGAAGATCACGACCCTGGCCGGCGAGGGGACGCGGGTGGCGTACACCTTCCCGGTCGGAGACCGTGCCCTGAACGCGGAGATGGTCTTCGTGGACAACGGCAGCGACATCGTGCAGATCACCGTCACGGCCGGGTCCGCCGCGGCCGCCAAGGCCCTGACCGACACCGTGGTGTCGACGGTGTCACCGAGCTAGCCGGCTCCGAGCCGGTCTGCGGCCGGGGCGATCACGACGCCGATCATGCCGGGGCCCACGTGGGCCCCCACCACGGCACCGACCTCGCCAACGAACACCGCACCCGCCGCCGGCATCCGCTCACGCAGCCGTGAGGCCAGTTCCGCCGCACGCTCGGGCGCGGCCAGGTGCTGCACCCCGACGTCCACCGCTCTGTCTGCCGCCTCAGCCAGCACGATCTCCTCCAGCCGGGCCAACGCCCTCGACGCAGTCCGCACCCTCTCCAACGGCTCGATCCGTCCGTCCACCAGGTGCAGCAGTGGCTTCACCGCGAGCGCCGACCCGAGCATCGCCGACGCCGCGCCGATCCGCCCTCCGCGACGCAGGTACTCGAGAGTGTCCACGTAGAGCCAGGTCATCGACGCGTACCCGCACCGCGCCGCGGCCCGGGCAGCCACCCCGGCGTCCGCCCCACCGGCGACGGCGTCCGCGGCCGCCAGCGTGGCGAAACCCAGGCCGAGCCCCAGCGTGCGGGAATCGACCACGTGCACAGTCACGCCGTCCGCCGCCACCTCGCGCGCGGCGACGCGTGCGGCGTCCGCCGTGCCGGACAGTTCGCCGGACAGGTGCACCGAGACGATCTGCGCTCCCCCGGTACCGAGCTCCCGATAGGTCTCGGCGAAGGTCGCCGGCGCCGGGCGTGACGTGGTGACGACCTGCCCGGCCACCAGGGCCTGCGCCACCTCGGCGCTGGTCACCTCGACCCCCTCGGCCAGCGAGCGACCCCCGATCGCCACCTGCAGCGGCACCACGACCAGCCCACGCTCAGCCGCCAGTCCCTCGGGCAGGTAGGAGGTCGAGTCGGTGACTACCACCACCCCGGCCGGCACGCCTGACTCCTCAGCCGGGGACGACGTTGACCAGCTTGGGTTCGCGCACCACCACGGTGCGGATCCCCTTGCCGTCCAAGGCCTTCTGCACCGCCGGGCTGGCCAGGGCCAGCTCCCGCAGCTCCTCGGCGGTGATCCCCGGCGGCACCTCCAGCCGGTCCCGCACCTTGCCGGCCACCTGCACCACGCAGGTCACCGTCTGCTCGACCAGCAACGCCTCCTCCACCGCGGGCCAGCCGGTCAGGGCCACGCATGGCTCATGGCCCAGCCGTGACCACATGTCCTCGGCCACATACGGGGAGAACAGGGACAGCATGATCGCGACCGCCTCGGTCGCCTCGCGCACGGCGGGATCGGCTGCGCCGCAACCACTGTCGATCGCCTTGCGGACGGCGTTGACCAGCTCCATCACCTTGGCCACCGCGACGTTGAACCGGAAGCCCTCGATCAGGTCCGCCGCATCACGCAGGGTCCGATGGGTCAGCGAGCGCAGCGCGCCGTCCCCGCCGGCGACGTCCACGCCGACCGGACTGCTCACGTCACCGGACAGCCGCCAGGCCCGGGCCAGGAAGCGGGCCGACCCGGTCGGCGACACGTCGGCCCAGTCGATGTCGTCCTCGGGCGGGGAGGCGAACACCAGGGTCAGCCGGACGGCGTCCACCCCGTGCTCGTCCAGCTGGTCGGACAGCCGCACCAGGTTGCCCCGCGACTTGCTCATCGCCGAGCCGTTCATGACGACCATGCCCTGGTTCAACAGCGCCGAGAAGGGCTCGACGAAGTCGACCATGCCCATGTCGTGCAGCACCTTGGTGAAGAACCGGGCGTACAGCAGGTGCAGGATCGCGTGCGTGACACCACCGACGTACTGTTCGACCGGCAGCCATTTCCGAACGTCCTCGACGTCGAACGGCACGTCGTCGCGGCCCGGGGAGGCGTAGCGCAGGAAGTACCAGGAGGAGTCGACGAAGGTGTCCATGGTGTCGGTGTCGCGCAGCGCCGGGCCGCCACACTGCGGGCAGTCCACGGTGACCCAGTCCCCCGCGCCGCCCAGCGGCGAGGTGCCCTTCGGCTTCAGGTCCAGGCCGGCAGCCGGAGGCAGTTCGACCGGCAGCTGCTCGTCGGGCACCCGCACCTCACCGCAGGTGCCGCAGTGCACGATCGGGATCGGCGTTCCCCAGTACCGCTGGCGCGAGATCAGCCAGTCGCGCAGCCGGTAGTTGGTGGTCGCCGCACCCAGCCCCTTGGCCGCCAGGGTGTCGATGATGGTGGCGATCGCCTCGGCCTTGCGCAGGCCGTCCAACGGACCGGAGTTGACCATCGCTCCGTCACCGCCGGTGGCCACCCCGCTGGTCGCCCGGGTCGGGCAGTGCCACGCCGTCGGCGTCACGGACGTCCACGACCACCCGCACCGGCAGGTCGAACGCCCGGGCGAAGTCCAGGTCGCGCTGGTCGTGCGCCGGCACGGCCATGATCGCGCCGTGGCCGTAGTCGGCCAGCACGTAGTCGGCGGCGTAGATCGGGATCCGCTCGCCGTTCACCGGGTTCACCGCGTGCCGGCCCAGGAACACGCCGGTCTTCGGCCGGTCGGTGGCCAGGCGCTCGATCTCGCTGGTCCGCCGCACCTGGGTCAGGTAGGCGTCGAAGGCCTCGCGCACGTCGTCCGTCGCGGAGGCGGCCAGCTCGGCCGCCAGGTCGGCGTCCGGCGCGATCACGAAGAAGGTGGCTCCGAACAGGGTGTCCGGCCGCGTGGTGTAGACGGTGACCGGGGTGTCCCGGCCCTCGATCTCGAACACCACGTCAGCGCCGGTTGACCGCCCGATCCAGTTGCGCTGCATGGTCAGCACCTTGTCCGGCCAGGTGCCCTGCAGCTGCTGCATGTCCTCCAGCAGCCGGTCCGCGTAGTCGGTGATCTTCAGGTACCACTGGGTCAGCTTCTTCTTGGTGACCGGGGAGTCGCAGCGCTCGCACAGACCGTCGACCACCTGCTCGTTGGCCAGCACGGTCTGGTCGGTCGGGCACCAGTTCACCAGGCTCGGACGACGGTAGGCCAGGCCGCGCTCGTGCATCCGGTTGAACAGCCACTGGTTCCAGCGGTAGTACTCCGGGTCGCAGGTGCGCAGGATGCGGTCCCAGTCGAAGGAGCACGCGTAGCGGCGCATCGAGGCCAGCTGCTGGGCGATGTTGTCGTAGGTCCATTCGCGCGGGTCCATCCCGCGCTTGATCGCGGCGTTCTCCGCGGGCAGGCCGAACGCGTCCCACCCGATCGGGTGCATCACGTTGTAGCCGCGCTGCACCCAGTACCGGGCCACGACGTCACCCAGCGCATAGGCCTCGGCATGGCCCATGTGCAGGTCGCCGGAGGGGTAGGGGAACATGTCCAGCACGTACTTGCGTGGCCGCGGGTCCTCGGGCCGCCCGCTGCGGAACGGCAGCAGCTCGTCCCACACCGGCAGCCAGCGATCCTGGATCGCGGCGGCGTCGTAGCGGTTCTCGTCAGCCGCGGCGTCCACGGCGATCTCGGTCTGGGTCATCGTCTCGCTGTCCTTCAGGTCTCGGTCCCGGGCTAGAGCACATGACGGGGCGCCGCACTGAGCTGCTCGGCTCAGCGCGGCCCGATAAGGACCAGCGCCGCATTTCTCACCCGCTCAGGTTATCGGAACGCCTCGGCTGCCCCGAACCGGTTACTCGGCTCACGCGCCGAGTCAGGTCACGAGCAGGAAGGCCGCGACCACCAGGCCCACCGCGACCAGCACCACCCGGAAGGCCCACCGCCCCAGCCGCGGCCCGGCCAGGGCGACCGCCCCGGCCAGCAGGGCACCGGCCAGCATCGCCACGGTCGGATAGCCGACCCCGCCGACGACCAGCAGGCACCCGGCCGCCCCGGTCACGGCGAGCGCGCACACCCGCAACGAGGCGACCGGCCCGATCCGCTGCGGCAGCCCGCGCACCCCGGTCGCGGCGTCCGCCTCGGAGTCGCCCACGGTGTTGGCGAAGTGCGCCGCCACACCGAGCAGCGCCGCGGCACCGCTCACCCCCGCCGGTGGCCAGCCGACCACCACCGAAGGCAGCAGCCCGAAGGACAGGGCGTAGGGCAGCGGTGAGCCGAGCGTCGATTTTGCGCCGAGGTTGTAGGCCCAGGCCGACGCGACCGCGATCAGGTGCACCACCCCGGGCCGGACGCCGAGCGCCAGCGACGCGGGTACGCACGCGATCGCCGCGGCTCCCGCCGCGATCGCGACCCCACGGGCAGGGACCAGACCGCGCGGCACCGGTTTGTCGGTGCGGCCGGCGTGGACGTCGCGCCGGGCGTCGATCGCGTCGTTGCTCCAGCCGATCGACAGCTGACCGAGCAGGACGGCGGACCCCACCAGCGCGACCCGGCCCAGGCTCAGGCCGTTGGCCAGCGCCCACGCAGCGGCGAACGCGGTGACCGCCAGGCACGGCAGGGGGTGGCAGGCGAGCAGCAGGCCACGGATCCGGGACCTGCCGCGAGTGTTCACCCGCGAAGGCTAGGCCCTGCCGCCTTCGGTCCCTGCGGCCCGGCCAACCGGTCCTGGCTCTGCCGGCGCAGCGACCGGCGCATCTCCATGTCCTGCTCGCCCTTGGCCAGCAGCGCGCTCAGGTTGCCCTCGTCCCAGGGCACCAGCGTCGCCGAGCCGATACTCACCCGTCCGCTCCACACCTCGGTGGGCACCGGGGGGTGGGTGACTATCCGGGCCCGGACCCGGCGTTCCAGCTCCAGCGGCGAGGTCCCGGTGCCCGGACCCACGACGACGAACTCGTCGCCGGTCCAGCGGGCCACCACATCGGTGCCACGCACGCAGGCCTGGACGATCTCCGCCACCTCGCGCAGCACCGCGTCGCCGCCGGAAAGACCCGCCGCCTCGTTGACCGTGCGCATGCCGTCGACGTCGATGTAGAGGCAGTGCACGGCCTGTCCGCTGCGCCGGGCATGTTCGATCATCGGAGCCGCGACCAGTTCGATCCCGGCCCGGTTGGCCAGGCCGGTG
Organism: uncultured Actinomycetota bacterium; assembly: GCA_963710915.1. GTDB lineage: Bacteria > Actinomycetota > Actinomycetes > Actinomycetales > Kineosporiaceae > JADJPO01. The sequence goes on from CAVQCD010000011.1 coordinate 398,546, forward strand.
AGCGGGTCACGGACCGAGAGCTCCTCGGCCTGCTCCCGGGCACTGTCGAGACCGGCCGCCTGCGCGGTGAGCATCGAGCGCACCGCGTACGCGACGCCGGCCGCCGCCGCAACGACCCCGATGGCGTACAGCCACTGCCCCGCGGGACCGGCCTCCCCCGCCTGACCGGTCTGCAGATCGTGGACCACGGCGTACCCGGTGACGGCCGCCCACCCGGCGAGGGTGACCGCCACGACGGCGAGCAGGCCGCGCGCGGAGAGCAGCAGAGCAGCCACGAGCAGGCCCACGCCGGCGTCCAGGCCGGAGAAGGGCTGCCCCGTGGCGACGGCCCGGCCGGCGGTGAGCAGGCCGGCAACGGCCAGGACCGCCCCGAGCACGAACGGTCCACGAGCCCGGGCGAGCAGCACCGGCGCGCTGAGCACGACCGCGGCCACCAGGTCGATCACCACGGTGGCCACCAGGCGGACGTCGGTGAGCGCCAACGGGGCGACCACGGCGTGCACTCCCGCCCAGATCGCCAGGGCTGCCATCACCTGCGCCGTCGGCGCCTGCACCGACGACCCCGCGGGTGAGGCATCGACAGCGTCACCCTCAGGCTCCGCTGTGGTCGGCCGATCAGAGCGCCTGCGCGCGAACCCGGTCACCTCATGGTTCTCGGCGCCTGGCGCGCAGACCTTGACCCGGAGCCTCGTGACCCAGAGGCTCTGGGTGAACCCGACGCATACCGGAGGTGGCCACGCAGTGAACCGCCGGCTGCGGCGTCGTCCGGCGGTCGAGTACGAACTCGACGTCCCCGCACGGCGCACCCTGCTTCAGACCCTGCCCACGCTCGCCCCCGGCGTCGGGGTGCTCCGGCACTACCCGCGTCGCTGGCTGCGCGCCGACGTCTTCGCCGGGGTGGCCGTGGCCGCCTATCTGGTGCCGCAGGTGATGGCCTATGCGGCGATCGTGAACGTGCCACCGGTGGCCGGTCTGTGGACGGCGCTCGCCGCGTGCCTGGTCTACGCCGCCCTGGGCGGATCGCGGGTGCTCTCGGTCGGGCCGGAGTCCACGGTCGCCCTGCTGGCCGGCGCCACGGTCGCGCCGATGGCCAACGGCGACGCCGCCCGCGCCGCGACGCTCACCTCGGCCCTGTGCCTGGTCGTCGCCGGATGGTGCCTGATCGCCCGGGCTGCCCGGTTGGGTGTGATCGCCGACCTGCTCTCCCAGCCCCTGCTGGTGGGCTATCTCGCCGGCGGCGCCGTGCTGATGGTGGTCGGTCAGCTCGGCCGGGTGACCGGCACCTCGGTCGACGGCGAGTCGATCGTGGAGCAGATCCGCTCCTTCGTCTCCGTGGCGGGGAAGACCCACGGAGCCACGCTCGCCGTGGCGGCGGGCACGTTGACCCTGCTGCTGCTGGTGATCTGGCTGCGCCCGAACTGGCCGGGGGCGCTGATCGCCGTGGTCGCCGCCACCGCGGCCAGCGCGGTGTTCGGCCTGGCCGATCGAGGGGTCAAGGCGGTCGGCGAGGTGCCTTCAGGCCTGCCGGGCCTGCACCTGCCTCTGGTCAGCCTGGACGACCTGAAGTCGTTGGCCCTGGCCGGGCTGGGCGTGGCGGTGGTCGCCTACAGCGACAACACCCTGATCGGACGGGCGTTCCGCCCCGCCCCCGAGCCAGGGAGCACGGAAACGGCCTCTACCGACGTGGACCCGCAGCAGGAACTGGTGGCGCTCGGCGGAGTGCATCTCGCCTCGGGGTTGTTCGGCGGCTTCCCGGTCTCCTCCTCCGGCTCGCGGACCGCGCTGGCGATCGCGGCCGGCGCGCGCAGCCAGATGTACTCGCTGGTCGCTGCCGCGTGCATCGTGGCCGTGCTGTTCGTAGCCGGGCCGCTGCTCTCGCAGCTGCCGGCGGCGGCGTTGGGGGCGGTGGTGCTCTACGCGGCGAGCAAGCTCGTCTCGTGGCACGACATCGTTCGGCTGGCCCGGTTCCGCACCACCGAACTGGTGCTGGCGATCATCGCCTGCCTGGGCACGGTCGTCTTCGGCATCCTGGCCGGGGTCGGCGTGGCCATCGCGCTGAGCGTGATGGAGATGACCCAGCGGCTGGCCCGCCCGCACGAGGGTGTGCTGGGCCGGGTCCCCGGACTGGCCGGGATGCACGACGTCGACGACTACCCCGATGCGACCACGCTTCCCGGGCTGCTCGTCTACCGCTACGACGCGCCGTTGTTCTTCGCGAACGTCGGCGATCTGCGGCGGCGGGCCGTGCTCGCGGTCGACGTGGAGAACACGGCCGATCCCAGCCACCCGGTGCGCTGGTTCATCCTCAACGTCGAGGCCAATGTGGAGATCGACATCACCGCCGCCGACGGCCTGCGCGCCCTGCACGGCGACCTGGCCGAGCGAGGGGTCCAGCTGGGGCTGGCCCGGGTCAAGCACGACCTTCGACGTCCACTGGAACGCGCCGATCTGGTCTCCCTGATCGGCGAGGACATGCTCTTCCCCACCCTGCCGGTGGCCGAGGAGGCCTACCTCACCTGGGCCGCAGCCCACCCCCAGCCGGAGGTGTCACCGCACGAGCCTGAGCCGCCGACAGGGGCTTAGAACTGGAACTGGCCGGTCAGCTGCCGCAGCTCCGCGGCCATCCGGGCCAGTTCGTCGGTGGCCTGCTGGGACTGGGCGACCGCAGAGCTGGTCGCGTCGGCGGCGTCGGCGACCTCCTGCACGTCGAGGGTCACCTGCTGCGAGCCTCCCGCCGCCTCCTGCACGGACCGGGAGATCTCGGCCGTGGTGGCCGTCTGCTCCTCGACCGCACCGGCGATCGTGGTCTGCAGGGAGCTGATCGATCCCACCGTGCCGGTGATCTGCGCGATCGCCACCACCGCATGCTGGGTGTCGGTCTGGATGGCCTCCACCCGGGAGGAGATGTCGCTGGTCGCGACGGCCGTCTGCTGGGCGAGCTCCTTGACCTCGTTGGCCACCACGGCGAACCCCTTGCCGGCCTCGCCGGCCCGGGCCGCCTCGATGGTCGCGTTCAGCGCCAGCAGGTTGGTCTGCTCGGCGATCGCATTGATCAGGGCGATCACCTTGCCGATCTCCTGCGAGGAGTCACCGAGCTTGGCCACGGTCTCCTGGATCGCCTCGGCCTCGGTGGCCGCGGCCCCAGCGGTGGAGGCGGCCTGCGCCGCGTTGTCGGCGATCTCCCGGATCGAGGCGCTCATCTCCTCGGCGGCACCGGCGACGTTCGACACCGCCGAGGTGACCTGGGTCGACGTCGCCGCCATCACCGAGGCCTTGGCCGAGGAGTCCCGGGCGGAGGAGGAGATCTGGGTCGTGGTGGCGGAGAGTTCCTCGCTCGAGGCGGCGACAGCGTCCGCCGTGGCGCTGACGGAGGCGACCACGGTCTTCAGCGAGTCCGCCGCAGCATCGAGATCGGCGGCCATCCGGCCGATCTCGTCCCGGCTGTCCACCCCGCTGCGCACCGTGAGGTCGCTGCGGGACAGCGCCTGGGCCACGGCCGCGGTACGGGTCAGCGCCCGGGTGATCTGGCGTGCCAGCAGCACCGCGACGACGCCCGCAGCGAGCAGGCCCGCGACCAGCAGGCCGATCACCAGCGTCCGCGAGCTGCGGTAGGAGTCCTGCGCCCCGGCCACCCGCTCGGCGGCCTGCTTCTTCTCGGCCTCCGAGGAGGTGACCACGGCCGCGATCGCTGCCTTGGTCATCGGGTTGGTCTTGACCCGCTGCACCTCGAACTCGGCGACCTTGCCCGCCTGCGCCAGTTGCACCACATTGGCGTCACGGAAGGTGACGTACTCGGCCCAGGCGTTCTCGAAGGCCTTGAAGCCCGCGGGGTCGGCAGCATGCGGGCGGTACTCCGCCGACAGCTTCGCCACCTGGGCGGTGCCCTCTTCCATGGTCGCCCTGGCCGCGCTGCGGGCGTCGTCGTCACTGGCGGCGGCCATCAGCATCAGGCCGAGCCGTGCCTCGTACATGTTGGTCTCGATGTCGCCGAGCATCACCGAGGGCAGCAGGTTGTCCTGGTAGATCCAGTCCGTGGTGTCGGCTGTGGACCCGAGCCGGGTCAGCCCGAGGATCGCCGCCGAGCCGGCCGCCAGCGCCGTCACCAGCGCGACGACGAGGATCTTGGCCAGGATCGGCAGGTCACTCAACCGCGCCCGCCCGCTCCCCGAACGGTTGCTTCCCACTCCCACGCCAACGCCACCGGACATTCGTGCCATCTCCTCGATCGTTCGGGGCCTGACGGTCTGCCGTGGCCGCCCTGCCACTGAGCTATCGACGCGGCGGCGACCGGCCTTGAGCACCGGCAGGTAGGCTCACCGCGCACCGCCCGACCGCTGGACGAAAGGCTGTGAACATGGCGAGCCAGGCAACTCCCACGGCGAACACCGCGGCGCCCGCGAGGCTCGGCACCGCCGAGCACATCGGCCTGGCCGAGCAGTACGCGGCGCACAACTACCACCCGCTTCCGGTGGTACTCAGCCATGGCGAGGGCGCGTGGGTGACGGACGTCGAGGGACGCCGCTACCTGGACTGCCTGGCCGGGTACTCCGCGCTCAACTTCGGTCATGGCCACCCGCGCCTGCTGGCCCGCGCCCACGCGCAGCTCGACCGGCTCACCCTGACCAGCAGGGCGTTCCACAACGACCAGCTCGGCCCGTTCGTGCGCGACCTGGCCGCGCTCACCGGCAAGGACATGGTCCTGCCGATGAACACCGGCGCCGAGGCGGTCGAGACCGCGATCAAGGTGGCCCGGCGGTGGGGCCAGGAGGTGCACAAGGCTGACCCGGAGCGGGCCAACATCATCGTGATGGCGCACGGCTTCCACGGGCGCACCACCACGATCATCAGCTTCACCACCGACGAGGACGCCAAGCGCGGGTACGGCCCGTACACCCCGGGGTTCCGGGTCGTGCCCTACGGCGACGCCCAGGCGGTGGCCGCGGCGATCGACGACGACACCGTGGCCGTGCTCCTGGAGCCGATCCAGGGCGAGCGGGGCGTCGTCGTGCCGCCACCGGGATTCCTGCGGACGGTCCGTGAGCTGTGCACGGCGCGCGGCGTCCTGATGCTGGCGGACGAGATCCAGTCAGGCCTGGCCCGGACCGGGGCGACGTTCGCCTGCGACCTGGAGGACGTCGTCCCGGACGTGTACATCATGGGCAAGGCCCTCGGCGGTGGCCTGATGCCGGTCTCGGCCATCGCTGCGGATCGCGAGGTGCTCGACGTGATCACCCCCGGATCGCACGGGTCCACCTTCGGCGGCAACCCCCTCGCCGCCGCGATCGGGCACGAAGTCGTCGCCATGCTGAGTACCGGGGAGTTCCAGGAGCACGCCCGCACCTTCGGCGCCCTGCTCGAGGACGGCCTGGCGACGCTGCCCCAGGACAAGGTCCTCGCCGTGCGCTGCCGCGGCCTGTGGGCCGGGATCGACATCGACCCCGGCGTCATGACCGGTCGCCGGCTCTGCGAGCGCCTGCTGGAGCGTGGGGTGCTGGCCAAGGACGCACACGGCTCCACGATCCGGCTGGCACCCCCGCTGGTGGTCACTGCCGAGGAGATCACCCTGCTGGTGGACGCGATCCAGGACGCGCTCACGGTCTAACCATGCATTGACACAAACCCCCTCAAAAGGTCACGCTGAACCTACCTGGCCCAGCCGGAGTGATCACCACGAGGGGGTGGCTCATGTCCAGCACGACGCAGGATCAGCCGAGCGGATCATCCGGGGTGTCGCCGTCCGAGCCCACGGGTCCCCGGGAGCGCCCGCCGGTCGACCGGGTGGTCTTCGGGGTCGCGGCGGTCGTGTCACTGCTGTTCCTGGTGTCCGGCGCCGTGAATCCCGAGGGCCTGGCGGAGGAGACCGGGACGATCCTGAGCTGGGTCACCGGCTCCTTCGGCTGGCTGTTCGTCCTCTCCAGCGCCGGTTTCGTCGTCTTCTCCGCGTACCTGGCCCTGACCAGGTACGGCAACATCAAGCTCGGCCGGGACGACGACGAGCCCGAGTTCTCGACCTTCTCCTGGGTCTCGATGATGTTCGCCACGGGCATGGGGATCGGCCTCATGTTCTATGGCGTCGCCGAGCCACTGACGCACCTGTTCACCCCGCCGCTGGGCCTGGCCGAGCCCGGGTCGGGTGAGGCGGCCCGGCTGGCGATGGAGTACACCTTCTTCCACTGGGGGTTCCATCCCTGGGCGATGTACGCGGTGATCGGGCTGGCGATCGCCTACTTCGCCTATCGCAAGGGGCGCGGGAACCTGATCTCCTCCGCCTTCTACCCCCTTCTCGGAGACCGCGCCGGCGGTCCGGCCGGGAAGGCGATCGACATCGTCGCCATCTTCGCCACCCTCTTCGGCTCGGCGACCTCGCTCGGGCTCGGCGCACTGCAGATCACCGGCGGCCTCGGCGAGGTGTTCGGTACCAGCAGCAAGAGCAATCTGGCCGCGGTGGCCGTGATCGGCGTCCTGACCGTCTGTTTCGTACTCTCGGCGATCAGCGGGATCGACAAGGGCATCAAGTGGCTGTCCAACGCGAACGCGGTGGCCGCGGCGCTGCTCGCCTTCTTCCTGTTCGTGGTCGGCCCCACCGTCTTCATCCTGGGCACCCTCACCGAGTCGATAGGCGCTTACCTGACCACGCTGCCCACCATGAGCTTCCGCGCCGGAGCGTTCGGTGGGGGCGACTGGATCAGCGGCTGGACCATCTTCTACTGGGCCTGGTGGATCTCCTGGACGCCCTTCGTCGGCATGTTCATCGCCCGGATCTCCAAGGGGCGCACCATCCGCCAGTTCGTCGTCTTCGTGATCCTGATCCCGAGCCTGGTGTCGTTCCTGTGGTTCTCGATCCTGGGCGGCGCGGCCTTCGACCTGCAGCTCAACCAGAAGCTCGACATGGCCGGCGAGCTCGACACGGGCCTGGAGAACGCCCTCTTCTTCACCCTGAAGGAGTTCCCCCTTGCCGGGCTCACCGTCGTGCTGGCGATCTTCCTGATCGCCATCTTCTTCGTCACCGGCGCCGACAGCGCCTCGATCGTGATGGGCATGCTCAGCCAGCGCGGCACCGAGCACCCGGATCGGTGGCTGACCGTGTTCTGGGGCGCAGCGACAGGCGCCGTGGCCGCACTGCTGCTCTGGTCAGGCGGGCTGAGCGCGCTGCAGACCCTGGTCATCATCGTGGCCGGCCCGTTCCTCCTGGTGCTGCTCGGGTTATGCGTGTCACTCCTGAAGTCGCTGCGTGCCGAGGCTTTCGAGGCCACACTGCGACCGAAGGTCCGCCGCGCAGTGGTGCACGCCGAGCGGTTCCCGGACGACTGACCGGGACCATCCGCCCGGCCCCGCAAAGTTAGGTAAGGCTAGCCTTGTGGGGAAGACGCGTCCGCGACGGGCGCCTCACCCGGGAGGACGACGTGAGCGAGCTGGCCGGCGCCGGTGACGGCGGAGGGACGCGGCTGAGCGCGCTCGTCCGCGGAGCCCGGGCCCAGGTGACCGGGATCGATCCGGCCACACCGCTGCCGGTCGCCCGGCGGCTGCGCGACCTCGGGTTCCGGGCGGACACCCCGGTGACCTGCCTGCGGCGCGCCCCCCTCGGCAGCCCGACCATCTACCGGGTCGGCGAGTCCGATGTCTGCCTGCGACGCTCCGAGGCTCAGCACGTCACCGTGAAGGTCGAGCCGTGAGGTTGGGCGGGGCGCATCACCACGGCGAGTCTCCGCACGGCGGCGGGCACCGGCTCGCGCCGGGAAGCGCCGGGATCGCCCTGATCGGGTGCCCGAACGCCGGCAAGTCCAGCGTGTTCAACCACCTGACCGGTATGCGGGCGCGCACCGCCAACTACCCGGGCGTGACCGTCACCTGGTCCCTGGGCCAGGTCGGCATCGACGCGGACGCCGTCAGCGTGGCCGACCTGCCCGGTACCTACGGGTTGACGCCGGTCAGCCCGGACGAGGAGATCGTCGCCGACCACCTGGCCGGCCGGCTCGAGGGCCTGGCACCCCCCGACGCCCTGCTCGTGGTGCTGGACGCGACCACGCTGCGACGCTCGCTGTCCCTGGTCGCTCAGAGCCTGGCCACCGGAAAGCCCTGCGCCGTGGCGCTGACCATGATGGACGAGCTCCGCGCGCGCGGCGGACAGATCGACGTCCGCGCGCTGTCGGCGGCCCTCGGCGTCCCCGTGCACGAGGTGGTGGGCCACCGTGGCCGTGGCATCGACGCGCTGCGCGAGAGCGTGCTGTCCTGGGCCGACTGGCCGGTGGCCGTGATCGCACCTCCGGTGGAGGACCCTGCCGAGCTCGACGGCTGGATCGCCTCGGTCGCTGAGGCAGCGGCCTACCGGCCCGCCGCTGCCTCTGAGGTCACCCGCGGGATCGACCGCGTGCTGCTGCACCCGCTCTGGGGGGTGCTGGCCTTCCTCGGCGTGATGTTCCTGTTCTTCCAGACGATCTTCACTGCCGCGACTCCGCTGATGGACCTGATCGAGGCAGGCTTCGGGCGCCTGGCCGAGGTGGCTGAGGCCCAGATCGCCAACCCCACGCTGGCCGACTTCGTGTCCACCGCGCTGATCGGCGGGGTCGGCGGGGTGCTGGTCTTCCTGCCCCAGATCGTGCTGCTGTTCTTCATGATCTCCCTGCTCGAGGGGGTGGGCTACCTCTCCCGGGCCGCGTTCCTGATGGACCGGGTGATGGCCATGAGCGGGCTGGACGGGCGGGCGTTCGTGGCCATGCTGTCCTCCGTGGCGTGCGCCATCCCGGGCATCATGTCCACCCGCACGATGCCCTCCTCGCGCGACCGCATCGCCACCATGCTCTCCGCCCCACTGATGACCTGTTCCGCCCGGCTGCCGGTCTACCTGCTCCTGGTCTCGCTGCTGGTGCCCCACCACGCCCGGTGGGGGCCCTTCGGCCTGCAGGGCCTGGCCCTGTTCCTGCTCTACCTCGCCGGCGGACTGTCCACGCTGGTGGCGGCCTCCCTGTTCAAGAGCACGTTCCTGCGCCACGGTGGGCTGCCGTTCTACCTGGAGCTGCCGCCCTACCGCCTGCCGTCCGCGCGGACGGTGGCGCTGTCGATCTGGTCGGCCGCCTCGACCTTCCTGCGCAAGGTGGCCACGATCATCCTGGTCGCCAGCGCGGTGCTGTGGGCCCTGATGAGCTTCCCGACCCGGAACACCGAGACCCTGGGCATGGCGCCGGAGGCAGCCTCTGCCTACGTGCTGGAACACAGCTACGCCGCGGGGCTGGGCCGGTCGGTGGAACCCGTCTTCGCCCCGCTCGGGTTCGAGTGGCGGATCAATGTCGGCCTGGTGGGCGCGATGGCGGCCCGCGAGGTGTTCGTGGCCACCCTCGGCCAGGTGGTCGCCGCCGAGAACGCCGAGGATCCGCAGGAGGCGTTGCGGGAGCTGACCTACTCCGACGGTCCCCGCGCCGGTGAGCGGGTGTTCACCCCGCCGACCATCGTCGCCCTACTGACCTTCTTCGTCTACGCGATGCAGTGCATCTCGACCCTGGCCGTGATGCGCCGGGAGTCCAACTCCTGGCGCTGGCCCGCTCTCGCCTTCGCCTACATGTCCGCTCTCGCCTGGATCATGGCCTTCGCTGCCCGCCTGGTCACGATCGCGATCACCTGATGACCACCCGGAACTCGCTCCCTGTCGCGCTGCATCCCGAGCGCACGGACGACGAACGCACCCTGCGCTGGCGGGTGCGACACACCCTCGACCCCGAGCCGGGGCTGCCGCTGCCCGAACCGTTCGACGCCCTCCTCACCTCCGGTGTCCTGGTCCGGGTGAGCGTCGGCCTCGACCGGGTGGACACGACCCTGTCCCCAGGTCGTTCGTGGAGCCGGGACGGCGCCGCCGTGCGCACCGCCGTCGCCATCGCCGTCCGGCAGAACGAAGACCGTCTGGACGCCGCCGGCCCGGCCGAGCGGGACACAGTGCTGGCCCGGGTCGCCCGGCAGGTGGTCGAGGCGGTGGTGACGCCGATCGCCACCGCGCACGGCGGTCGGATCGAGGTGCTGCGAGCACAGGACGCCGTGGTCGTGGTGCGGCTTGCCGGCGCCTGCCACGGCTGCCCGGCCTCGGCGATCACCCTGCACCAACGCCTGGAACACGAACTGCGCCAACGCGTTCCCTGGGTCCGCAGGGTAGAGCTTGCCGGTCAGGCCTGACTCAGCGCCTGGAAGAACACCCGGCCGATGTCGGCCGGATTGGGCGAGTTGTAGGCAGACCCCTTGGTCGCTCGGGCGATGGCGGCCAGAGCCTTCTGATCGGCATCCGCACCGTAGGCGATGGTCAGGAAGCGGACCGGTCGGGCAGGGTCCTGCTCCGCAGCGAGGGTCTCCAGCACCGAGCCCAAGTCGGGACTGTTGGTGTCGTCGTTGCGACCGTCGGTCAGCAGTACCACCACGTTGGGCTCGCCCGGCGTGTAGGTCCGGGACATCTCCCGGAAGGCCGCGAGCGCGGAATCGTACAGGCCGGTGTCCCCTCGGGGAGTGAGCCCTCGGGCGCTACCCACCAGGGCACTCAGCCGGTTCTGCCCACCGATGGTGTCACCCACAGATCCTGTGGGCACAAGCTCTCGATGGTCCTCGCTGCCCGACAACGCCGTGGAGAACTCCCAGAGCCCGATCTCTGCCGCCGGGGGCACCAACTGCATGCCGGCGACGGCCGCGTCCTGGGCGAACTCCAGCTTGGTCCGGCCGGTGCCGGCCACCTCCTGCTTCATCGAGCCCGAGACATCGATCAGGACCAGGAAGCGTCCGGGGTTCTGCATCCGCTGCCAGGCCGCAGTCAGGCCCGAACGTACCTCGGCGGACGGCAGCCTCACACCGACGGGGCGCGACGGGCGGAGTCCCAGGTCGGCCCGCAGCGACGGCGAGCTCGCCGCGCCGACCGCACGAAACCCCATGCTCTCGAAGGTCTTCTGGCCCTGGCTGCCGGCGAGGAAGGTGCCGAAGGCCGCGGTCACGGCTGCCTGCTGGGGATCGGTGCGGGAATCGTTCAGGCGCGTATAGGTCAGGTCGGCCACCGATGCGCCGTCCGTGGGGTAGAGCGCCTGCAGCGGCACTCCCGGCGTCGCAGTGTTGAAGGCCCACACCGACTGCTCGTCGAGGAACGCCGCCGACACGGTGGAGAGCAGCTCGCCGGCGCCGTCCGCCCTGAGCAGGCTCTCGAGCATCTGGGGCGGCGTCTGGGCGGTCATGCTCACTTGGCGGGTGACCCCGAGGAGCGCCCCCTGGATCCCCTCGCCGGCCAGATCTGCGGCACGCAGCGTGGACATCGGGGCCCCCTTGGCCGAAGCCGCCAACGCCGACAGGGCCGTGAGCGAGGCCGAGGAGGTCTGCGGATCGCCCATGGCGATCGTGAACCTGCCGAACTCCGGGTGTCCGTGCCGGCTCCACGCCGTCGGATCGAGCAGGATCCCCGACAGCTTCCGCCAGGTCACCTCACCGGCGTTCAGACCCAGCGCCGCCGCCATGGGCTGCGGCATGGCCACCACGTTGACCGTCTGGGCCACCACGGTCGACCCGGTCGATCGGGTCGATGCAGCGGTGATCCGATCCGTCTCCAGTGGTCCGGTGACCAGCGCGGCGGGACGCGCCTGAGCGGACACCAGAGACTCCAGCTCGCTCGAGGCCAGGGCCGAGACCTTCAGGCAGGCCCCCGACCGGTCCTGCCCGGTCTGCGAGAACCGCCGGGCGGCCTCATCGATCACGGCGACGTACTGTGCACTTGCCGCTATCGAGACGGTCTGTCCGGTGCAGGTGCTGGGCGCGGCGACGTCGTCCGAACGCGTCCGCCAGAGGACCCCCAGGATCAGGGCCAGCACCAGCGTGATGGCCGACAGGGCGGCGAACCACCGGTGGCGGCGCCGGCGCAGCAGCCTTCGCTGGGCCCACCTGGAGCGAAGCTCCGACTCCGCGCCACGCACGGAACCGCTGACCTCGGGCATGCGGCCTCCCCGGGCCATGTGCAGTCAATCCCGACGAACGTGACCATATCCCCGCCTGTTCAGCCACGTGCGTGACCTTTGGTAGGTCCGGCCACCTCACGGCCGTGGCTCGACGTTCCCGGGGCCGGTGCTGACACGTACGATGCTTCGACACGGCTGTCCGGCACGTCGTCGGTGGAGTCGACCGGAGGTTCTCGTGAACGGATCGGTCCCCATACTCCGGCCGAGCGAGCGGGCGGTCGCCGACCTCCTCGCCGCGCGGCCTCCGGCCCACTCACTTCCAGGCGCGATGTACACCGACCCCGCCGTGTACGCCCAGGACCTGGCCCAGGTGTGGCACCGCGAGTGGGTCTTCGCGGGGCACGAGTGCGAGCTCGCGGAGACCGGCGCCTACCTCACCCTGAACGTCGGCGAGTACTCGATCATCGTGCTGCGCGGTGCGGACGGCGAACTGCGCGCCCTGCACAACGTCTGCCGCCACCGCGGGGCGCAGCTGTGCGACGCGCCGACCGGCAACACCCGCCGCAAGATCGTGTGCCCCTACCACCAATGGGTCTACGAGCTCGACGGCACCCTGGCCCGGGCCCGCGCGATGCCCGAGGGGTTCGACCCGGCCGGGCATGCACTCGGCACCGCGCACTGTGCCACCGTGGGCGGCCTGGTCCTCGTCTGCGTCGCCGAGGAGCCGCCGGATCTCGCACCGATGCGGCGCCTGGTCGAGCCCTACCTGGCTCCGTTCGACCTGCGCCGGGCCCGGGTCGCGCACTCCTCCACGGTCGTGGAGCAGGGCAACTGGAAGCTGGTGATGGAGAACAACCGCGAGTGCTACCACTGCCGGCTCGCCCATCCGCAGCTCTGCCGCACCTTCCCCGAGGCCCCGCTGCACTCCGGCGGCGGGTCGGACGAGGAGGTCCGGGCCACCGCCGAACTGGTCGAGCGGTGCGAGGCCCTCGGGCTGCCGAGCCGGTTCGCCATCGCCGAGGACCACCAGTACCGGGTGATGCGGATGGCACTCCTGGACGACGCTCAGTCGATGACGCTGGACGGCGCCCCCGCCGTCTCCCGTCGGTTCGCCCACCTGCCGGACGGCGACCTCGGCGACGTCCTGCTGTATCACTACCCGTCGACCTGGTGTCACTTCATGGGCGACCACGTGCTCACCTTCCGGATGCTCCCCCTGTCGCCGACCTCGACCGAGCTGCGCACCACCTGGCTGGTGCCCGCCGACGCGACCGAGGGCGTCGACTACGACCTGACCCGTCTGACCGAGGTCTGGCTGACCACCAACGCCCAGGACACCGCCCTGGTCGAGCGCACCCAGCGCGGCGTGTCCTCCCCCGCCTACCGACCCGGTCCGTATTCGCCGGTCGAGGAGGAGGGCGTGATCCAGTTCGTCGACTGGTACGCCCGGGTCCTCGGCAGCCGGCTGCCCTCGGCCCAGGCATGATCGCCGGTCCGTCTCCGCAACGGCGGGGCGACTACCATCTGTTGTTCCATGTGACGCGTTGTCGAGCAACAGCATTCGTTCCGTCGTCGACCCGTCCCTGACGAGTCATGGGCCGGTGACCCGAACGGCCGAGCTCGCGGCAACCTCGCCCTAGCGCGACCGATCACCCCTGTGCTTCAGTAGCGCGATTGTTCGGCAGCGAAGGAGCGAGCGTGGGCGATCCGCCGCAGGCCGGTGAGGGTGCAGTGCACCTCGACGCCGTCACCAAGTCCTACGGTCCGGTCGTGGCGGTCGACAATCTGTCGGTCAGCGTCGAGGCCGGCGAGTTCCTGTCCCTGCTCGGCCCGTCGGGCTGCGGGAAGACGACCACCTTGCGCATGCTGGCCGGGTTCGAGCACCCGGACGCCGGCCGGATCCAGATCTCGGGCCGCGACATCGCCGGGGTCCCCGCCTACAAGCGACCGGTGAACACGGTCTTCCAGTCCTACTCCCTGTTCCCGCACATGTCCGTCGCGCAGAACGTCGCCTACGGCCTGCAGCAGAAGCGGGTCCCGAAGTCCGAGGTGGGCCAACGCGTCGGCGAGGCCCTCGACATGGTGCAGATGCGCGCCTACGCCGAACGCCGGCCCAACCAGCTCTCCGGAGGGCAGCAGCAGCGCATCGCCCTGGCCCGCGCCCTGGTCAACCGGCCCGCTGTCCTGCTCCTCGACGAGCCGCTGGGAGCGCTCGACCGGCAGTTGCGCGAGCAGATGCAGCTCGAGCTCAAGCTGCTGCAGTCACGGCTGGGCATCACGTTCATCTTCGTCACGCACGACCAGAGCGAGGCCCTGGCGATGAGTGACCGGATCGCCATCATGCGTCACGGTCGGATCGAGCAGCTGGCCGACGCGACCACGATCTACGAGACCCCCTCCTCGGCCTACGTCGCGGGCTTCGTGGGCCAGCAGAACTTCTTCCGGGGAGTCGCCTCCGGCGAGCCAGGGCAACTGGACGCCGACTCCGGCCCCCTGCGGTCGACCCGGCCCGCACCGGCCCTGGCCAAGGGCGCCTCAGCGGTGGCCGCCGTCCGCCCCGAGTCGGTGGACATCGAGGTGGCCGCCGCCACGACCGAACCGACCGAGAACTCGGTCACCGGCACCCTGATCGGGATCTCCCATCTGGGCGAGACGATCCAGTACGTCGTGCAGGTCACCCCCGACCTCGCCGTGCTGTCCAGGCGGCCCACCCCGCAGGCCCCGCACATCGCCCCCGGCAAGCGCGTCCGTGCCTTCTGGCCCGCCGAACGAGTCCTGCTGTTCGCCGACGACCCGACGACTGTGGAGTGATCATGACTGAGCCCACGCGCATCCTGGCCGGCACCAAGGCCGCTCGAGCCATCACCCGGGAGCTGAACCGCAGGAACTTCCTCGCCCTGGCCGCCGCCGGAGCGACCGGGGTGCTCGCCGGCTGCTCGAGTGGTGGCAGCGGCTCGTCGTCCGCCGCCTCGGCCGGCGCGAGCCCCGCCGCCTCCGGCGGTGCCCTCGAGGACGCGCTGAGCATCTACACCTGGGGCGAGTACGACTCCCCCGACGTGATCAAGGCGTTCACCACCGACAAGGGCCCCAAGATCACCCTCGACTCGTACAGCTCGAACGAGGAGATGATCTCCAAGCTCGTCGCGGCCAAGGGCACCGGCGGCTACGACATCGTCGTGCCGACCGGCACCTACATCCCGCAGATGGTGCAGAACGGGTTGCTGCAGAAGATCAACCGCGATCTGCTGCCCAACCTCAAGCACATGGACCCCCAGTTCCTCGGCCAGGCCTGGGATCCCACCAACGACTACTCGGTCTGCAAGGCCTGGGGCACCTCCGGCTTCGTCTACGACACGACCGTGGTCAAGCGGGAGCTGAAGACCTGGGCCGACTTCCTCGACGCCGCGCAGAAGGAGGCCAGCGGCAAGACCTCCCTGCTCGACGACCCGGCGGAGCTCACCTCGGCCTACTTCTGGGCCAACGGCATCGACTGGAACACCACGGACGCCGCCCAGCTCGACGCCGCCGAGGCGTTCATGCTGGACAAGATCGCTCCCCACGTGGCCGCCTTCGACTCCTATCCGGGCGGCGGCGCCATTCCCGCAGGGCACGCACGTGCTGATGCAGGCCTGGAACGGCGACGCCCGGATCGGCATCTCCGAGAGCAAGACCCCGGAGCGGTGGAAGTGGGTCCTCGGGTCGCCGACCACCGAGATCTGGATGGACAACTGGACGGTCGTCGCCGGGGCACCGCACCCCGAGGCCGCTCACGCCTGGATCAACTACACGATGGATCCGGCCAACCAGCTCAAGCAGGTCGACTACATCGGGTACCACACCGGCGCGACCGGGATCGAGGCCGCCGCGGAGAAGGCCGGGCTGGAACGGCTGGACATGGTCTTCTTCACCCCCGAGCAGGTGGCGACGATGAAGAACGGCGCCATCACCTCGGCCCAGCAGCGCCACGTCGACATCTGGAACAAGGCAAGGCGAAGGCCGCTGCCGGTGGCTAGACCGATCGGCGGGCCGGGCCCGCGACGCGCACGCCTGGCCGGGCAGTTGCTGGCCTGGCCGGCCGGGTTCTGGCTGATCGCCTTCTTCGTGGCGCCGGTGGGCCTGGTGGCCTGGTACAGCTTCGGTTACAAGCCGGGCATCTTCGGCACCCACGCCAACGACGTGCTCTCGCTGGACCGCTACCGCGAGGCGCTGTCGCCGACCTTCTTCGCCACGTTCCGGAACACGTTGTGGGTCGGCGGGTTCGGCACCCTGATCTGCCTGCTGGTCGCCCTGCCCGCGGCGTACTGGATGGCGGTGAAGTCCCGTCCCGAGTGGCGCGGCTGGCTGCTGGCCGCTGGTGATGGTGCCGTTCTGGACGAACTTCCTGGTCCGCACGATCGGCTGGCAGGTGATCCTCGCCCCGGAGGGGTGGCTCTCCCGGCTGCTGAACGGCATCGGGCTGACCGAGGCGCCGCTGGACATCCTCTACACCCGCACCGCCGTGCTGATCGGCGTCGTCTACAACTACCTGCCGCTGATGATCCTGCCGCTGTTCGTCGCCTTCGACCGGGTGAGCGAGGCGGCTGCGCGAGGCCAGTCAGGACCTGGGCGCCGGCCCGGTGCGCACCTTCGTCCGGGTGACCATCCCGCTGGCCCGCCCCGGCATCATCGCCGGCGTCACTGCTGGTGTTCATCCCGCTGATGGGCGACTACATCACCGCCACTGTGCTCGGTGGGGCCAAGGGCAACATGGTCGGGCAACTGGTCGCCGCGCAGTTCCAGACCGCCCAGAACTGGGCGCTCGGATCCGCTATGGCCGTCATCCTGATGCTGACCATCCTGGCCAGCGTCGTCGTGGTCGCCACCGCCGTGTGGGCACTCGGCTGGCCCGGCCGGCACCGCCACCGGGTGGTCCTTCCCCCGCAGGTCGCCTCGTGAGCGGCGCGACGGCGGACGGCGCCCCCGCAGCCGGCGCCACGGCGGACGGCGCCCCCGCCCGGCGACGGACGCCGCTCGGCGACCGCCTGCTGCAGCTGTGGGGACTCGCCGTCTTCGTCTTCCTGTTCGCCCCGATCGCCGTGGTGGTCGTGCACTCGTTCAACACCGGCCGGCTGATGGCCCAGTGGACCGGCTTCGGGGTCGAGGCGTACCAGGCGATGCTGGACAAGCCGGCGATCCCCGCCGCGGTCTGGGTGAGTGTGCGCTCGGGGTTGATCGCCGCGCTGGTGGCGACGGCGCTGGGAACGCTGGCCGGGATCGCGCTGGCCCGGTTCGGCGGCCGGTGGTCGCCGCCCTTCGTGCTGCTGCTGATCGTGCTGTCGGTGACCCCCGAGATCGTGGACGCCGTGGCGCTGCTGCCGTGGATGGTCTTCCTCGGCCAGGACGCCGGGATCGCCCCGCTCAACGACGGCATCGTGCGGCTGGTGATCGGACACTCCCTGTTCGCCACTGCGGTGGTGACCTTCCTGGTCCGCGCCCGGCTGATCGGGGTCGAGGCGAACCTGGAGGAGGCCTCGGCCGATCTCTACGCCCCGCCGCTGCGTACCTTCCGAAGGATCACCCTGCCGCTGGTGATGCCCGCGGTTCTCGCCGGCGCACTGCTCTCGTTCACCCTCAGCCTGGACAACACCGTCATCTCGGCCTTCGTCCAGGTCTCCGGCACCACGCCCTGGCCGGTGTTCGTGCTCAGCGCGCTGCGGTCGGGGCTGCGGCCGGAGATCGCCGCCGTCTCCACCGTGATGATGCTGTTCACCCTCGTGGCCCTGGCCCTGGCCGCCCTCGTCCTGCGCCGCGCGGGCGACTCGGCCACCGACATCGCCCGCAGCATGTCGGGCGTCTGACCCACGTCTGCCCCACGTCCGACCGAGGAGCTGTGATGACCCACGCAGACCTGATCTTCACCGGCGGCCCGGTGTTCACCGCGGACGCCGCGCGGACCTGGGCGACCGGGGCAGCCGTGCGGGGCGGCCGGATCGTCGCCGTGGGGCACGCCGACGTGCTCGACCTGCGCGGCCCCGGCACCGAGGTGATCGACCTGTCCGGGCGGATGCTCGTTCCGGGATTCACCGACGCCCACGTGCACCCGGTGTGGGGCGGGCTGACCATGCTGCAGTGCGACCTGGCCGAGTACGGCACGGCCCCCGAGTACCTCGAGGCCGTCGCCCGCTTCGTCGCCGAGCGCCCGGAGCAGGAGTGGGTGCGGGGCAGCGGCTGGCAGATGTCGGCCTTCCCCGGCGGCACGCCGCGGGCCGAGGACCTGGACCGGGTCACCGGCGGCCGGCCGGCCTTCCTGGCCAACCGGGACGGGCACGGCGCCTGGGCCAACTCGGCGGCACTGGCCCGGGCCGGGATCGACCGCGACACCCCGGATCCCGCCGACGGGCGGATCGAGCGCGATCCGGACGGCACTCCCACCGGCACCCTGCACGAGGGGGCGATGGCGTTGGTCAGCCGACTGCTGCCGGAGGTCTCCCCGGAGGAAACGGTGCAGGCGCTGCACCTGGGCCAGGCCTATCTGCACTCCTTCGGCGTGGTCGGGTGGCAGGACGCGATCGTCGGGGACTACGGCGACTACGGCGACCCCGGGCCGATCTACGCGCAGGCGGCAGCGGACGGCGTGCTCACCGGCCGCGTGGTCGGCGCCTTGTGGTGGGACCGCTCGCGTGGGGTGGAGCAGATCCCCGAGCTGCTGGAACGTCGGGAAGCCCTCAGCGGGAACGGGTTCCGGGCGACCAGCGTGAAGATCATGCAGGACGGCGTGGCCGAGAACTACACCGCCGCGATGCTCGAGCCCTACCTGGACTGCCACGGCCACCGCACGGACAACTCGGGGATCTCCTTCGTTCCGCCCCGAGGTGCTGGCCCAGGCGGTGCCACAGCTCGACGCCGCAGGGTTCCAGGTGCACTTCCACGCCATCGGTGACCGGGCAGTACGCGAGGCGCTGGACGCGATCGAGGCCGCGGTCACCGCCAACGGACGGCGCGACAGCCGACACCACATCGCTCACCTTCAGGTGGTGCACCCCGAGGACGTGCCCCGGTTCCGGGCTCTCGGCGTGGCGGCGAACATGCAGTCGCTGTGGGCCGCGCTCGAGCCCCAGATGGTCGACCTCACGCTGCCCTTCCTCGGCCCCCCGCGGGATGCCTGGCAGTACCCCTGGGGCGACCTGCAGCGGGCCGGCACCACGCTGGTGTCCGGCTCGGACTGGTCGGTGAGCACGCCGAACCCGCTGTCCGCGATCCATGTCGCGGTCAACCGGCGGTCGGCCCCGGGGTACGCGGAGGGTGAGTACGAGGCGTTCCTGCCCGAGCAGCGGCTCGACCTCGGCTCGGCGCTGGCCGCCTACACGGCCGGGTCGGCCTGGGTGAACCGCCAGGACGAGGCCGGCAGCATCGCCGTGGGCCGACTGGCCGACGTCGTGGTGCTCGATCGTGACCCTTTCGCCGCTCCGGCCGAGGAGATCGGGCTCACCACGGTCGAGGCCACCTACGTCGGCGGCCGCCAGGTATATGCCCGCTGATCGGCCCCGAGTGCTGGACATCACCCCATGTCGACCGGAAAGACCCCCGCGATTCCGGAGATCGCTAGGAGGCCTGGCCTGCCGACGGTAGATTGAGTGGTGATCGACGCATTCCACGAGGTGGTGGAGGGTCGGCGACCACTGGTCGCCGACGTGTTACCCCAGACCCGGTAGCGCATGAAGATCCTGTGCACGGGAAACGGGCGTGATGACCATCTCTTCCCTCCGGCCACCCCACACCGGGTCACCCGAGCGGTGGCACTCGGTGCCCGTGACCGGCGACCTCGACCTCGCCACCGGGCCCGCACTCGACGCCCGGCTGACCCGGGCCATCTCACGCCACCCCGACGACGGCCTCCTCCTGGACCTTCGCGCCGTCCCCTTCATGGACTGTGCCGGAATGCATCCCCTGCTGCGGGCCCGCAACCGGCTGGCACACCTGTTCTGCCTCCGGGGCCTGCAGCCGCGGGTGACCCGGCTGCTCAGCCTGGCGGGGGTCGCGGACAGCCTGCCCACCCTGACCGACACCTTCACCGAGACCACCCCACCAGACAGGGCCCCCATGATCGATCTCCTGACCTCCCGCCGCCGCCCGTCGAGGCGTTCTCACGCCGTGAACTCCGCTGCCGGGCTGGGCAGCTTCGTCGGTCTGCTGTCCGTGAGCGGGACCCTGGTGGAGGCCAACCGGACGACGCACCGGACCGGCTTCCTGCGGGGCGGCAAGGTCACCGGTTTCCCCTTCTGGGAGTCCTCGTGGTGGTCCTGGAGCGAGATCGTCCAGGCACGCCTGAAGGACGCGGTCGATCTCGCCGCCGCCGGTGAGGTGGTGCGCTACGACGAGACGCTGCTCTCGGAGGAGGGCCACCTGCTCACTGTCGACCTCGCCATGGTGCCCCTGCTGCGCGAGGGCACGGTCACCGCGGTGATCGCCTCGATCAGCGACCTGGCCGGCACGCGCTTCTGACCAGCGCCCGCGCCTACGTCGTGCCCTTCAGCCGCACGCGACGACAGACGCGGGCCTCCCAGGGCTGCAGGGAGAGCCGATGCTGGGAGGGGTCCGGGGCCGGGGCGTTGCTCAGGAGCAGCTCCGCGCGTTCCCAGGCGGCGGCGTCCGGGATCTGGTCGGCCACCGCCGTCCCCCCGGACACGTTGGCCAGCACCAGCAGCTCGACGTCGCCCAGGCGGCGCGTGAACGCGTAGATCTGCTCGTGCTCGGGCAGCAGCATGGTGAAGTCGCCGTGCGCCACGACCGGTTCGTTGTGCCGCAGCGTCGATCAGCCGCCGGTAGTGGTGGAAGACCGAGTCCGGGTCGTCGACCGCCGCGGCGGCGTTGATCTCGGTGTGGTTCGGGTTCACCGGCGATCCACGGCGTCGCCCGTGGTGAAACCGGCGTGCGCCGAGGCGTCCCACTGCATCGGGGTGCGGGCGTTGTCGCGGCTCATGGCGCGCAGCGCGGCGCAGCACCGCGCTCCGGCGTCCGCCCCGGCGCCGACCGCCTCGGCGTAGTGGTTGACCGACTCGATGTCGCGGAAGTCCTCGATGCCGGCGAACGGGGCGTTCGTCATGCCGAGCTCCTCGCCCTGGTAGACGTACGGCGTGCCGCGGTGCAGGTGCAGCACGGTGCCCAGCGCCTTCGCCGAGCGCACCCGGTGCACCGCCGTCGTCACCGAACCGGGACACCGACGCGCGGCTGGTCGTGGTTGTTCCAGTACAGGCTGTTCCAGCCGGTCGTCGGCCAGGCCGTCCTGCCAGCGGCCGAGCGACTGCCTTCAGGTCGCGCAGGTCGCAGCGGGCGCACGGTCCCACTTGCCGCCGGGCCCTGGTCGAGGCCGACGTGCTCGAACTGGAACACCATGTCGACCTCGCCGCGGGCCGGATCCGTGAAGAGCCGGCGCCTGCTCGACCGTGACGCCCGGCATCTCGCCGACGGTGAGCAGCTGCCCGGCGCGACCGGCGAACACCTCGCGGTGCATCTCCTGCGAGGAACTCGTGGATCCGCGGCCCGTTCAGCGAAGTACGCCGATGCCGTCACCGCAGCGACCGCCGGGATGGCACGGCGCCGTCGGGCAGCGCCGGGTCCTTGGAGATCAGGTTGATGACGTCCATCCGGAAGCCGTCGACGCCGCGGTCCAGCCACCAGCGCATCATCGCGTAGACCGCCTCGCGGACCTGCGGGTTCTCCCAGTTCAGGTCGGGCTGCTTGCGGCGAGAACAGGTGCAGGTAGTACTCGCCCGTCGCCTCGTCGAACTCCCACGCCGAGCCGGAGAAGAACGACGCCCCAGTTGGTCGGCTCGGCGCCCGGGCGCGCCGCGGCTCGTGCCCGTCGCGGGCCGGCCGCCACCAGTACCAGTCGCGCTTCGGGTTGTCCGGCTGACGAGCGCGACTCCACGAACCACGGGTGCTCGTCGGAGGTGTGGTTGACGACGAGGTCCATCACCAGCTTCATGCCGCGCTCGTGCACGGCGGCGAGCAGCTCGTCGAAGTCGGCGAGGGTGCCGAACAGTCGGGTCGATGTCCTGGTAGTCGCTGATGTCGTAGCCGTTGTCGTCCTGCGGCGAGGGGTAGATCGGCGACAGCCAGACGCACGTCGACGCCGAGCTCGGCCGAGGTGGTCGAGCCGGCCGATGATGCCCGCGCAGGTCACCGATGCCGTCGCCGTCGGAGTCGGCGAAGCTGCGCGGATAGATCTGGTAGACGACCGCCGACTTCCACCACGGATCGTTGCTCTCCATGCGGTCAGAGTAGGGCGCGGCGCAGCGCCTCGATCCGACGGGCCCAGATGCGCTGGGTGAGAGCGGCGTCCGGGGCGAAGACCTCTGAGGCGTGGTAGCTGCCCGGGTTCACGTGCAGCTCGGTGGGCACCCCCGCCTGCATCAGCCGGGCGGCGAAGGCGATGTCCTCGTCCCGGAACAGGTCGACCGTGCCCACGTCGATGTAGGTGGGCGGCAGACCGGACAGGTCCTGCGCGCGGGCGGGCGCGGCGTACTGGTCCGCCGCGGCCCCGCCGAGGTACCAGGCCCAGGCCTCCAGGTTGCCCGAGCGGTCCCAGATGCCGACGTCGGTGATCTCGTGGCTGGACGGCGTCTCGTTCCGGTCGTCGATCATCGGGTAGATCGGCATCAGGAAGGCCAGCTGGGGGAACCCGCGATCGCGCGCCAGCAGCGCCGTGCCCAGGGCCAGCCCGCCGCCGGCGCTGCCGCCGTAGAGGGCGAGCCGCGTCGGGTCGATCCCGAGCTCGGTGGTGTTGCGCGCCGTCCAGACCAGGCCGGCGTAGCAGTCCTCCACCGGGGCCGGGTGCGGATACTCGGGTGCGAGGCGGTACTCGACCGAGACCACCACCGCTCCGACGGCGTCGCAGAGCATCGTGGCGGTGGCGTCCTCCCCCTCGATGTCGCCCAGCACCATGCCGCCGCCGTGAATCAGGTAGATGCCCGGCCTCGCGCCGTCCACCCCGACGGGTCGGTACACCCGCACCCGGAGGTCGGGCCCGCCGTCCGGGCCGGGAACGGTGCGGTCCTCGGAGGTGACGTTCGGGTTCGGCGGCACCTCGATGGCGGCGAGCATGGCGGTGACCGCGGCCCGGCGGGCGACGATGTCGGGGATGGCGTTGAAGCCGCCCGGCAGCACCTCGAGCAGGGCGTCGAGGGGGACACGGGACTCCGGATCGATCAGCTCGCGCGTCACAGTTCCTCCCAGAACCTGCTCATGCTCCTCAGCGGTACATTAATCGGCCTCGTCAAGGGCCAATTCGTGTACCTCTGCGGAGTATGGCGTTACTCGTTGATCCGCGTGATCACGCCCGCGAAATCGCCGATCGCGCCGCAGCGAGAAAGGCGGCGCCGCCGAGGATCACCAGTCTCTTCGCCACCGTCAAGGACCGAAGAACCACGACATACGTCCACGACAGGCCACCGGACGAGCGTCCGTCCTCTGGTTGCCGGTGCGCATCTGTCCCTGCTTGACCAGGATCTGTCCTGTGTGACGGACGTCCCCTCAGGCGATCCCGGACACGTCCCACAGGCGCACGGTCTTGTCGTCCCCCTGGGTGGCGAGGACCGTGCCGTCGGGGCTGAAGGCCGCCGCCACGATGAAGTGGTGGGAGGAGATGTTGCGCGGTAGCCGCAGGGAGTGCAGGGCCTGCCCGGTGGCCGGGTTCCACAGTCTGATCGTCCCGTCCCCGCCGTCGGTGGCGATCATCCTGCCGTCCGGGTGGAATGCGGCCACGTTGCCGGCGTAGTCGAGGCCGGGAACGGACCGCAGCAACCGGCCCGAGGCGGGATCCCACAGGGTCACCGTGCCTTGGCTGGCACCGGTCAACGCGAGGATCGCGCCGTCCGGGCTGAACGTCATGCTCCCCGAGCCTCCCGTGAAGCCGGTCAGGGTGTGCAGGACCTCGCCGGTGGCCGCAGTCCGCAGGATGACCGCGGCGTCGGGGCCGTCCTGGGCGAGGGTCGTACCGTCGGGGCTGAACGCGACGATGTTGCCCCCACCCGGGCGACCGGAAGCACCCGGACGGTGCGGCCGCTCGCGACCTCCCACAGGCGCACGGTGCCGTCGGCACTGCCGGTGGCCAGTCGCGCCGTCGGGGCTGAACGCGATGCCGTCGACGCCGCCGGTATGACCGGAGAGAGTGCGGACCAGGCGGCCGAGGCCGAATCCCGCGGCCGGACCTTGCTGTCGTCACCGCCGGCGCTGGCCGCAGGGTGCCGTCCGGGCTGAACCTCGTGCCCTCCTGGGGGACCACCGAACCGAGGTAGGAGCATGGCTCGCCCAGCGGGCCTCGACCGGTCGTCCGGTAACCGGGTCCCACACCCGGACCGTCCGGTCGTCGTCAGTGGTGGCGATCCGCGCGCCGTCGAGGCTCCAGGCCACGGCGTTGGTGCCGTTGGACCCAGTGTCGAACGCGCGCACGAATCGCGGATCCTGCCGGGTCCAGGCGAAGGCCGCCACCCCGACACCGACGACGACGGCCGCCACCACCGCGGCGGCAGCGGTCGACGCGATCGGTGAACGCATCCGCTCATGGTGGCAGAGCCCGACGCCCGGCTTCGCCAGGACCGTCCAGGTGTATCGGATCCGCGGGTCAGTGCTCCTAGCTGGGGAAGGCACTGGGGAAGGGCCGGCCGATGCAGGAGATCCGAGGTGACATCACGGCCGTCGCGCGGGCGCTGCGCTGCGACGCGGTGTGGCTCCTGGCCGACACTCCGCGGCTGAGGATGCGGCGCATCTGGCCTTCTCCCGGCGAGGATCCCGCGCCGCTTCGGGGCCCCTGGCCGGCCTTCCTGCGTGCCGCCGCCGTCCACCGCCCGGAGCTCATGCCACCCGTTCGCCCTGCGGCTCACAGCGAGTGGATGGGGATCCTCCTGGACCGCACGGAGTCCGGCTCGCGCGCGTGGGCACTGACCTCCTCGGCCGGGTTCGACGCCACGGATGCGGCGATCGCCGACATGGTGCTGCCGGTCCTGATCACCGTTGCCGCGCATCTGGAACCGACTCACACGGCACCAGTGCTCACCCCTCGGGAGAGCCACATCCTGCTCCTGGTCGCCGACGGCTTGACGGCAGAGGCCGTCGCCCGTCGGTGCGGCATCAGCCGGCGCACGGTCCACAAGCACCTCGAACAGATGTACCGCAAGATCGGCTGCAACGACCGGGTGACGGCAGTCAGGTACGCGACTCGCCTGGGTCTGCTGCATCCGTAGCAGCGGCCAGGACGGCGCTCACCACCAGCTCTGCCAATCGCTGGGCCAGGTCGCCGTCCGCCGCTGTGACGGTCGGCGGGTGCACGATCCGGACGACGTCGCTCACCGGCTCGCTCCCCCGGTCCTGGTCCTGGCCACGAACTCCAGCACGCGCCCGCTGCCGGGCACGACGAACTCACCGAGCTCACGCACCAGGTCCGCATCGAGCTGCAGCTGATCCGCCGCCTGCCGCGTGTCGACGGTACGCGCCAGGCCCTTCACGTCCGCCAGCGCACCGGCCCGTGGCAACGGACCGATCGGCTGACCGGTCGCCGGATCGAGCTGCAGCACGGTGGCCGCCCTGCCCTGCTCGGGCACCGCCGCCCCGCGCAGTGCGCGCAGCCACCCCGCCTCGACCTCGAAGATCTTCAGCCGCGCGCCGGGCCGGTGCTCGAGAAGGAACTCGACGGCCCGCTCGAACGAACCGACGTTGAGATTGAGGTCCTTGCCGCCGGTGCCGATCGAGACGTTGCCGTCGCTGCCGATCCGGATGAACTCGCGGCTGCGGGCGGCCCCGGCGCCACCCTCCACCCGGAACACCACCGGGTTGCCCGACCGGCTGGTGAACACCAGGCGATGCAGGGCATCGCTCTCCGGAGGGGTCAGCCCTCGATGGGCCGGCAGCCGGATCCAGGCCTGCGGTCGGCCGCCGGTCCCCGCCTCCAGCGCGGCGAACTCCCGCTCGAGATAGGCCTCGATCTCGTCATCGGAGCCCAGCCCGGGCCGGGGCACCGCGGTCGGTGCCGGGCGCGGATCGACCCCGCCGGCCAGGCTCCGGCTCAGCGCCTCCCGCTCGGCGGCCTGGGCTTCCAGCTCGGCGGCACGGGCCAGCAGGACGTCCGCCCGCCGGGTGTTGTCGGCGCTGCGGGCGATGGCGTCCTCGAGCAGACGTTGCGCCTGCCGCCGCAGGTTGGCCGCCTCGATCCGGGTCGCTGACGCCCCGATGCGCAACGCCGCCAGCCACTGCTCCTCCCACAGCTGCGCTGCGCCGACCCCGGCCGCGGCGGGACGCGCCACCAGGTCGGCCTCCTGCAGCAGGGTCAGGATGCCGCGCTGCTGGTCCGGGGTGTACTTGGCGATCCTGGACAGGAAGGCCGCCATGTCCGAGGTGGTGCCGAAGGTGCCGGTCATCAACCGCCGGGCGGCCGCGTCGTCCAGGCTGTTGAGCACCTCCATCAGGTGGATCGCCTGCTGGGGGTTGCCGGCGAACGTGGCCGCCAGCCTCCGCGCCGCCTCGCTGTTCGCCGGTTGCTCGG
Organism: uncultured Actinomycetota bacterium; assembly: GCA_963710915.1. Taxonomy (GTDB): domain Bacteria; phylum Actinomycetota; class Actinomycetes; order Actinomycetales; family Kineosporiaceae; genus JADJPO01. Next base: position 424,964 of record CAVQCD010000011.1, read on the forward strand.
CCGCCTGGAGGAACTTGCTCAGCCCGGCCGAGGCCTCGGCGGAGAAGGTGGCACCGGAGATCTCCAGCACCCGCCGGGCAACGAAGTTGGGGGCCCAGGTGTCGAGCAGATCGATGATCTTGGCCCGGAAGGCTGCCGCCAGCTCCGCGACCGCCTCGGCGGAGGCCAGGGTGCTCATCGTGCGCCGCAGGGTGGCCAGCGCCTCGGTGGAGGCGGACACGAACTGGTTGACCGAGAAGCCCTCCCGACGGATCGCCGCGACCAGCTCGGCGACCCCCGCGGTGGCCCGCGTCGCCACCACCCGGAACAGCGGGGCCACGGTGAACTCGGCCAGCGCTCCGAGCGCCGCGCCGTGGGTCATGGCGCGCACGTAGTCGGTGACCGCGTGGAACCGACCGTCCCGGATGATCACGTCGACCAGATCGCGCGCGAACAGCTGCAGCCCGGCGGTCACTCCCCCACCCACCACGCCCCGCACCAGCTTCTCCAGCACCACACCGGTCCACACCCGGCGCAGGCTGGCAGCCCCGATCGCCCGGCCGATCGGGGCTGCCGCGAGCGTGCCGGCGCGGAAGCCCAGCGCCATCAGGTATCCCTCGACGCCGGCCATCAGGAAGCCTTCCAGGCTCAGCTTGGCGTCGAAGAAGATCACTCTGACGATGTAGATCAGCTCGCTGATGGCGATCGAGGTGAGCACGGCGGCCGTGCCGCCGGCGGCCTCCACCAGGGCGGCGATCAGGCCCACCTCCCAGGCCACCAGGACGACTCCGACGACGGTGATCGCGATGGTCATCGCCTGGTAGAACTCACCGGCCCGGCCGAGCCGCCAGTAGGTGAGCCTGGCCTCGAAGTCGTCGGCCGACTCGGTGACCGGTCCGCTGACCGCCGTCCATTCGGTGGTGCCCTCGACACGTTCGACGAACTCGAAGGTGATGTCCCACGAGGGCACGAGGTATCGGTCCCGGCGGGTGACCGAGGTGACCCGGATGCTCCGCTCCAGGGTGCGGGTCTCGAAGTCGTCGTCGCTGATCCCCGCTTTCTGCGCAGCGCGGGCGAGCGCCTCGCGCAGGAAGTCGTCCGGGCTCAGGTCACCGGCGATCCGTCCGGTGGCGATGTCCGCGACCAGCTCGGGGCGGACCTGCTCCAGGCCCTGCCGGAGGCGGGTCGCCGCGGCGTCCTTGATCGTCTTGACGTCCCGCTCGGTCAGATAGACCGACCGCACGTCGCCGAGCACGTTGCGCCCCGGCACGCCGACCGACACCCGGGCGTCGGGATCGCGGTCGAGGTCAAGGCCCCCGAGCGTGGTCGCGTCCACCGTCTCCCGGTAGGTGTTCTCCCGCACCGCGAGGGCCCGCTCCTGCAGCCGGGTGCGCAGGCGCTCCGCGCGCGCGTGCGTGTGATACCTCGTGCCGGCGCACAACAGCATCAGTCGCATCTGCAGGGTGACCCACCCGGTCGCCTCGACGGCGTCGAACAGGCGGTCCAGGTCCCCGGTGACGTCGAGCTCGATCAGCACGTATTCGAACAGCGTTCCTCCCGCCGGGCGGGAGGCGTCCGCGGTGTCACCGGATCCCGTGGACGGCAGCGCGTCGAGCGCCCGGTACTTCCATTGCCGGTCGCCTGTGTCGCCGGCCAGCAGGACCCGCAGCCGGGCGGCCAGCTCACGTCCCCGGGGACGCTGCATCGCCGCCCCCCGGGTCTCGGCGTCCGCCGGCACGTGGGCCACCGTGAGCACCTGGAACGTGCCCGGCGTGACGCGTGGCCCCGCGGCACGGTTCGTGCTGCCCCGCCCCGGGCGCAGCTGCGCCAGGGTGTGTTCGAAGGCGAGCGCGACGTCGGCCACCACCTGCGGTGCGTCCGCCGCGTCGGAGTCGAACAGCCGGACGGCGGGCACGGAGTCCGCCGGCGCGGGATCCGGTCCGGCCTCGGTGTAGGCCTGCTCCGCGAGCAGCCGGACCGCGGCCTCGGAACTGTTGGCCCGCACCCGCATCGGCAGCAGATCCACCCGGATCGGCCGGCTGCCGGCCTCGTCGAGGTAGGCCTGCCACGGCAGCGAGAAGAGGGACTCGAAGTCGGCGGTGTCGACGAACACCGTCGCGTCGGCCAGGCGCAGCTCGCGGGTGGTCAGCCCGCCCAGGTCGAGCTGTGAGGCCGGGGTGATCGCGGGCAGGGTCATGAACGAGAAGAGCATCCGGGCCCCGTGCAGCAGCTCCGTGGCCTCACCGGAGCCGAGGACCCGTCGGGCGTTGCGCCTGACCATCGACGGCAGCTTGTTCACCTGCCCGCCGGCGTCGCCGAGGGCCAGCACCTGGCGGTGGCCCTCGAACGGGCTGGCCGTGTGCGCGAGCAACTGCCCGGGGCCCAGGTGATGCAGTTCGGCCGCCCTCGTGTAGACGGCCTCGCCCAGCTCGCCCAGCGAGGTGGACACGTGCGTCTCGACCAGCCACACGGTCACCGTGCGGCGGTCCTCGGCGAGGTCGTCGTAGAGCACCCGCTGGGCCCGCCACCGGCCGCGGTCGGGGCCGCCGATCATCGCCGCGAGGTCGAGGTAGGTGGAGACCGTCATCGACGTGGTCACCGCCCGCAGCACCCGCCAGTGCCGCCCGGGGATCAACACCCGCTTGAGCGGCACGGCCACGGGCCGGCCGGCTCGGTCGTAGGAGGGGATCGTGTATCCGTCCGGCGTGTCCCGTGCCGGGTCGTAGTCCTCGCGCACAGCCTCCCCGTCGAGCGGGAGGTCGCGCGCTCCGGAGCCCTGATCCGACCGTTCCCGGGTCGTCGGCGGCGGGCCCCGCCGATCGGCCCTCCGCCGGGCCACGACCTGCTCGGACTGCGCCACCCGGGCCGCCACCTGGCGCCGGACGGCGCGGGCGAGCTCGGCCACGGTGTCGTCGTCGGGCACGCCGTACACCCGAACGGTGATCGGCACGTGGCAGTGGATGACGGGCACGGCGGGTTCCTGCCGCCGGCTACCGGGCGATCGACAGCACGCGCAGCCCGCCGAGAACGGTGCCCCTGCGGTCGCGCTGCACGATGTCGAAGGCCTGTACCGAGCCCGGTTCGTCGGAGCGCTCCAGGGTCAGGACGGCGGGCCGGGAGTCGCCGTCGACGCCGAACACCAGTCGGCCCCCGCCCCAGTCGTCACCTCGGCGGGTGGCCCGGAACCCGGTGGTCCGCTCGGCTCGCCGGGTGGCCTGCGCCAGGTCCTGCAGGGCTGCGCCGCCCAGGCCCTCCAGCTCGATGGACCCCCGGATCGCCTTGCGCGAGAACGACAACGGGACCTTGGGTCGCCCCGGTCGCCCGGTCAGCGCCAGGCCCACCCAGGACAGGTCGCGAGCCTGGGCGATGTTCCCCCGGGAACGCATCAGCCACCGCTCACCCGCGCCGAGGGCCAGGGCGGCCGGCAACTGGTGGAAGTCCAGCGCCGCGACCTCGCCGTCGGGCACGGCGGCCACGTCGAAGTGGAAGTTCCGCAGCTGCTGGGCGGCCAGCAGCGTGATGTTCCGCTGGCCCTGGTGCGGGTCACCCGCGACGTCGAACGGCGTGGTGTCGTTGAGCACCCCGCCGTCGTCCTCCGCATAGGCGTTCGCCACCATGCACAGGTGACCGCTGCCGTTGACGGTGTTCGCCAGCTCGGTCGAGGTCGGCGTCCACGCGATCGGCCCCTGCACGGGGTCCTGGATCCTGCAGGTCACCACGTGCGGGTCGAGCGCTGACGAGGAGCCCGACCCGGGGCTGATGACGTTCGCGAACCCGCTCAACCGGCGGATGGCGTTGTTCGGGTTGAACAGGCCGACGAACGGATTCAGCACGTAGGCATCCACGTTCACCGCCTCCACCGCGGTCGGCCCGGCGTTCGACACCCGGACCCGGATCACCGTCGGGTTGCCCACGTTCGTCTCGGTCTGGGACGGCCCGCCGTCCAACCACATGCTGGCGTTGTTCCACAGCGGCGTGGTGCCGGTGTAGGGCCGGATCCCGGTGTCGCTGGCTCCGGCATTGCCGAAATCGATCTTGATGAACAGGCTGGACATGCGGTCCTCCGCGGGTGGGGCCGAGCGTGGTGTCGGCGGGTGGTCAGGCGAGGTAGGTGATCCGGAAGCCCGACAGCGCGACCGTGTCGGCGGTCGAGGCGTTGTCCAGGGTGGCCAGGACGAAGTAGCGGAAGATCGTGGTGTCGACGGTGGTCATCGCCGCGTCGACGGCGACCGAGGTGTCGAACGGTGCGCCCTGGTCCCCGGTGACCCGGGCCAGCCGGTCTGCCGGGCTGGGTGCCCCGATCAGCCGCGCACGCATCAGGCTGATCCGCAGCAGACCGGCCCCGCTGTTCACCCCGGAGGCGCGGAACGTGGTCAGCCGCACCCCGTTCGGGATCACGGCGGGCGCGATGCCGGACAGAGCGATCTGCGGGGCGGGCCGCACCGCGTAGCCGGAGGCGTCCAGCGACCACGGCGCAGAGCTGGTGGTCGGGGAGAGCATCGGCGGCAGCGTGAGCACGTGCTCGACCGCCGCCGGGCCCTCGCCGAGGGTGTCCAGCACGCCGTCGATCTCGGTGACGACGCCGGCCAGGTTCTGCAGGTCGCTCTCCAGCGCGGCGAAGCGGGCGTTGAACCCGTTCGGCCCGCCGGCCTGCACCCGATCCCGGTTGTCGACCCAGGGCGTGTGCTTGAAGGTCGGGGTGAAGCTGACGTCAGCCATCGTCTGTCGTCCTCCTTCTCGAGGCGGCCGCTGCCCGGTGCAGCCGGAACGCCGGGTAGGTGAAGCTGGGGTCGATCCCGTCGGGGGTGTCGGCCAGTTCGACGACCGCGGAGCGGATCGCCTCGGTGCGCACCTCCACGCCCACCGGGTGCAGCGTCTTGAGCGCATTCATCAGCAGGTAGTAGTCGTCGCGGGAGATCCGCGCCGCGGCCAGCTCCGGGCGCAGCCGGACGGTGACGGCGTACGGCCCTGCGGCGTCCACGTCGCGCAGGGTGGCCTGCACCCAGGCCTGCCCGGGCGCGGCGCCGACCACCGTGGCGCTGGGGTCTGCCGTCGAGGTCAGCACAACGCCGGTCTCCTCGGGCACCGTCGCCACCACCTGGCCGCTCGACCAGCCGAGCCGGGTGGTCGCCGACACCTCGCCGGGGGTCGGCGACACGGTCAGGGTGATCGTGTCGCCGACCTCGACCTCCGCCGGGCCGCTGATCCCCACCGGGTCGGAGGCGGGCTCGGCGACGGCGACCGTCGCGCCGGTGCGGGCGACGTGACCGAACCCCGCCAGGTGCGCCTGGACGGCGAGCTCCCCGGTCGCCAGCTGCGTGTGTCCGATCACCAGGCGGCGGCCCCGGGACTCCAGGGCGGTCGGCGGCGCCCCCGGCTGGTAGGCCGAGACCAGCCGGATCCGCCCGCCACCCGCCTGGAGCCGGTCGGCCAGGGCGATCAGCCGGCGGGCGCAGCCGCGCTGCATGCGACGGGTGTCGGGTCCCGCCGCGACGTCGATCCGCGGGTCGTTCACCACCGCCAGGAAGGCCGGGTCGAAGTCCTGCTCGGCGGGGCCGAGCCCGGTCAGGTCGACCCCCAGGGTTCCGTCGGCGGCGATCGAGGCGCCGGAGGGCAGCGGAGCGGGGACGATCCGGACCACCCCGGACACGGTCGTCACCCGTCCGGCACGGGCGATGTCGGCGGTCAGCGCCAGTGCGCCCGGTGCCACGGCAGTGAGGGTGGCCGTGGTCGGGTCCGGCGTCGCCACGGCGAGGGTGCCGCGACCGGCCCAGGCCGGGATCATCTGGTGACGCACCTCGGCATCGGCCGGCAGGGTCGGCGGGGTGTAGGTCGGCGACGGCTGCGTCAGGGTGATCGTCGCCGTGTCGCCGACCGTCATCATGGGCAGGTCACCAGCCAGCAGCTGGGCGCCCGATCCAGCGGGACCGATCAGCATGGGCGTTCCCGGACGGCACGCGGCGTACACGGTGCGACCGTCGCGATGCTCGACCAGATCGAACCCGGCGCGGTGCGCCAGCGCCGCCAGCCGGGCCGGTCCGAGCGCCGTCAGGCGGAGCAGGACCGCCCGCCCGTCCGCCCGGCTGTCTGCGGCCGCAGGGTCGAAACCGCTGGTCACCACGAGCATCCCGGCCAGTCCCTGGGCAGCCACAAGGTCCGCGAGCCGGTCCAGCGCCGCGGCCGGCAGGGGCTGCATCAGGTGGGGGTCCGGGGCGGGCAGGGCGGGATCGCGCCCCTGGTCGGGCGCCTGCGGCAGATAGGTGATCTGCGGATGGGCGTGCCGGCCGAGCAGGGCTGGGTCGAGGCCGGGCTCGCGCGGCCACAGGTCGGCCTCGGACACCCCGCGGCGACCGTCGGAGGCGATGCCGTCCCGGACCTCGACGGTCCTGGGCCACACCCGCACCAGCCGGCGACCGGCGGCCGTGGCCCCGTCGGCGTCGTCCACGACGAACGGCTCGGCCACGCCGTCGATCTCGGGGACCAGCGCGTTGAGCACGTCCTGCAGACCCCGGGGCGTCGGCAGCACCCAGCGCCGGAACAGACCGAGCCGGCGCCGGTACTGCTCGTCGGCCTCACCGAGCACCGGGTGGAAGCCGGCACGGGCGACGCCGCTCACCCGCACCTCGTCGACCGCACCGCGGAAACCGCCGGCCCCGGGGCCGATGACCAGGTCGCCGGCACCGGCGATCGCGCCCAGCGCGCTGGCGTCGGCGGTGGCGATCAGGATCCCGTCCACGTGCAGGGCCCAGGTCGAGCCCGAAAGCCCGCGGGTGAGCGTCGCGGCCACATGGCTGAACCGGTCGGTCGGCAGGTTGACCGCGCCGGCGGTCACCACGCTGGTCACGCCGTCGGCGATCGAGGCCCGGACCGCCCTCGGCACACCGAGCCCGAGGTCGCCGACCTCGATCGACCATCCGGGCCCGGGAGCGGCACCCAGGGCGAGCACGGTGCCCAGCGCCGGGCCGGGAGCAGGCCGCACGAAACACTCCACCGTGAGTTCCCCGACGGCGGCCAGGTCGAGGTCGGGGTGGCCGGCCACGGCGATCGATCCCGGGCCGTCGAAGGCCGCGGCGCCGTCATAGCGGCCGGGGCCGCCGAGCGCCACCGCGCCCGCGGGGCCGGCGAGCGCCCCGTGGTGCGGCGTCCGGCCGGGGAAGGCCGCGGCGGAGTCACGCACCGCCGGGACGGCGCCGGGAACGTCGTCCAGGTGGTAGAGCACGATCGTGCCGGCGTCGACCGAGTAAGGCGTCGGCGGGAACCGGGGCACGCCGAGATCAGCGCCGAGCAGATCGAGCCCGCTCCCGGTGGCGGTCTGCACCGAGCGCTGGCGGCGGATCAGGTCGCGCTGCCGGGTCAGGCGGTCGCGTTCCGCCCCGATCACCCACAGCAGTCGCGCCGTCGTGCCGAGCAGCGCGGCCAGCGACCAGCGGCCGAGCACCGGTACCGGCGTCGGTGCGCCGTTCACCTCCTCGCGGACGGCGATCACCCGCGTCTGCGCGGTCGCGCCGGCGGGCAGTGGCACGGCGAAGGAGTCGCCGGCGTCGATCCGGGTGCCGGGCGTCACCGGCACCGGCACCACGACGTCCGCGCCGAACCCCGGGTCGGCGAACACGACGCTCACCTCGGCGCCCGAGGGCGCGGGCTCCACCGCGTACAGCACGTAGGTGACCTCGGGCGTCCGGTCGAACCGGGCCTGGTGCTCGCGGAAGTCATATCCGGCCACCCGCAGCTCGTCGGGGGATGCGCCCGGCTGCATCCCCGGCCAGAGCTGGTCGGCGCCCGGGGCGAACGGAACGGTGAGCCGGCCGGCCATGGCGGCCAGCGCCGGTGGAGGGCTGCTGATCGGCGCGGTCACGGGGTCACCGCGTCGAGGTCGACCAGGGGCGAGTCCGGCAGGAACATGGCCAGCTCGGTCGGCCCCATCTGCAGGTTCTCGCCGACCGCCGCCTCGACGGGTCGGCTCTGGAACGCCACGTTCCCCAGGGTCACCCGGCCGAATCCGGCCGGGCCGCGCCGCAGGTGCAGCCCCTGGACGTCGACCACCCCGGGCTCGTCGGTGAAGGCGCGCATCACCTGGGAGGACAGCACGTCGCTACCGAGCCGCAGCGATGCCGTCGCGGCGGAGATCCGATCGACGATGCGGGCCAGCACAGCCGCCTGGTCGTAGCCGGGCTCGACCACGACCCGGGCCCGCACCCCGATGTCGATGTGGTCCGCCTCGAGGATGTTCGGATGGATGCCAGGGGGCCGGACCCGGTCGACGGCCTCGCGCACCCGGTCGACCACCCCGGGAACCGCGCCGGTGGTCTGCCACGGCCACCGGTACTCGTGCGCCACGACGATGTCGAAGCGGTAGGCCTCCCCGATCCGGCGCTCGCCGGAGAACAACCGGTCGCCGAAGTCGAAGATCCCGAAGTAGGACTGGCTGACGTCCACCCCGCCCAGCGGATCGGAGATCATCACGTCCACCACGCCGTCCACCGCCAGCACGGTCTGGCGGACGGCGTCGACGGTCCACAGGGTGCGCGAGATGCCCAGCAGGCGTCCCCGGTAGGCGTCGGAGGGCTCACCGAGGCCGCCGCCCTGGCACGGCTGGGCATTGGTCACGCTCACGGTGGCCGGGGCGATGTCGGCGAAGTGGACGGCCAGCTGGGCCGGGTCGATCGCGGACAGGTCGCCGGCCGGGACGTTGCCGACGCTGCCCCGGGTCAGGCAGCGCACCGGCACGTCGACGCTGGGCGCCGTCGTGCTCAGCGTGACCACTCCGTCGGTGGTGAAGGCCAGGCCGGGCACGGCGGCCGAGAGCACGACGGTGGCGTCGCCCACGGTGTACCGCCGCCCGGGGACGCCGCCGCTCAGGGTGAGCGTGACCGTGCCGGTGGCGAAGGTCTGCAGCCGTTCGACGCCGACGTCCTCGCCCAGCAGGTCCAGGCCCGCGCCGTCCGCGGTGGAGATGAACCCGGCGTAGTAACCGTCCTCCAGCCGCTTCCAGATCTCCGCGTCCTCCTGCACGCTCACCTCGAGGATCTTGCGCAGGGCGGAGGTACTCGTCAGGTCGACGTCCGCCCCGAAAGCCGCTCGGGCACGGGCGAACACGTCGCCCAGCAGGACGTCGATCCCCTTGACCACGAACCCGTCGCCGGTGACACCGAAGTCAGTCATCTCGCCTCACAACCTCACGTCGGCCAGCAGCGTGATCGCGCCAGGACCGGGACCCGCGGTGGCCATGCTGGCCGCGGCCGCCAGGGCCGCGGCACCGATCGCCGAGCCGGGGGCGGGGTCCACCGGCACCGGCTGGATGGTGATCTCGGCCAGGGACACCCTGCGGTCGCCTGCCTGCCGCGCTCCGGCGGTCTGCGGATACGCCGCGAGGTACGCCGGGTCGTCGTCGAACAGCACCTGGTCCACCGCGACCACCCGCGGGTCGCCGGCCAGGGTGCGGATCAGGTTGAGCCGGAGCACCTCCTTGACGAGCGACCGCGGCAGGCCGGCGGTGAACGCCTCGGTCGCGTCCAGGCCGTACCCGGTGTTCAGCCGATCGTCCGCCCACGGCGTCGAGATCCTCAGCAGCAGAGCCTGTTCCAGGTTGGCCCGGCCGGCGACCTCGACCAGTCTCCCGGCGTCCAGGACCAGGTCTCCGTCCTGGATCAGCAGTCCTCGGCCGTACGCGAGGGCCTCGCGCACCAGCGCCGGGTCCACGCCCCCGGTCATCGGGTCACCAGCACGGTCTGGCCGGCATCGGAGACGTTCCAGGTGCCGGGCGCCGGAGCCAGGCCGTCGGTCAGCCCGCGCGCCTGGGCGGTGAGCACCGGGGTGCCGGACACCTCCAGGGCGGTGCTCGCGCCGGAGATCACCGAGGTGACGGCGGTGCACGGCTTGGTGGAGGTGGAGGCCGGGGTGGCGCACCCGCTGATGGTGGCTCCCGGCAGATCGGTGGAGAGCAGCACCGGGCGCGTCGCCGCGGTGAGCCGGGTCTGCGTCGTGCTCAGGGTGAGCCGCCCGCCGTGCGCACACATCAGGGTGGACGCCGTGGTCAGGACCGCGAAGGTGGGGCCGGCCATCACGACACCGCCACCTTCGAACCGTCGACCTTGAGCGAGACACTGCCGTTGCCGACCACGATCGGCTGGTTCTTGGTGGTGATCGACAGGGCGCCCTGGGCGTCGATCGTGATCGTGGTGCCGCTGCTGTGCTCGATCACGATCGTGTCGTCCTCGGGCACCGTCGGGCGGGTGCCGACCTCGGGCAGCTTCGAGGCCCCGACCAGGATGTGCAGCCCGCGGGCCTGGATCACCCGGGCCCCCCGGGCGTCGGTGAGGTCGTTGACTCCCTTGCCGGTCGGCCTGCCCTCACCGCTCAGGCCGGTGGGCAGCGCCAGCCAGTAGTCGCCGGGTTCATTCGGCGGCGGGGTGGAGGCCGGGGTGCTCGGCCACAGCCAGCCGGCCACGATCGCATCGTTGGTCAGGGAGCGGTTGTGCACCAGCAGTGCCCGCATGCCGGGGTAGACCGGGGTGATCAGGCCCACCTTGTCGAAGGCGAACGGCGCCGCGACCGGCTTGGCGCTCAGCGAGTCCCCGGCCAGCACCTCGGCGTCCATGCTCGGTGCCTGCACCCCCTTCGCGGGCGCCTGGGCGTAGTGCATGGTGACCCGGTGGCCAGGGCTCGCGCTGCCTGCGGTGTACGCCGTCACCTGACCCACGTCGACCACGGGGTTGGCCACCCTGGCCGCCTGGATCACCTTGTTCCACTCGTCGACGACGGCGGCGGCCCCGGTGGCGGACGTCGCGCGCACGCCGGGACCGAGATCGGCGAGCGAGGCCTCGCAGACGTAGCCGCTCTTGGTCGAGTACTTGTGCGTGAGCTTGGTGATCCGCAACGGCTTGGCGGGCACCTCGTCCAGCCCGGTCACCTTGACCATCTGGCCGACCCGCAGCCCGGGGTGGCCGAGCACCGTCAGCTCCAGCCCGGCCACCACTGCGGCGGCGGGGCCGGGTGAGGCGGTGGGCACGGGTGAGGGGGCGGACGACGAGGGCGCGCTGGGCGCGTCGGCCTCGGGTCGCTTCTGCTTCTGGCTGTCGCCCAGCTTGGCGATGTTGACCCCGGCGACGAAGTCGATCGGCGCCGTGGCCGAGCCCACGGCCGGGCCGACGGCGACGGCACCGTCACCGACCAGGAGCGGCTTGTCGGCCTTCTCCGCCAGTTGGGCCAGGGCGCTGAGCACGGAGCCGTCGCGCAGGGTGAAGTCCTTGACCGGGCCGCCCAGGGAGGAGCCGGCGGTCAGGCTCGCGTCCGGCACGCCGGCGAGGAGTTGCTTCACCACATCGTCCAGCGCGCCGCTGCCCGGGACGGTCACCGCTGCGCGCCGGTGGAGCAGGGCGTGGCCCGTCTGCTCCAGCCCGATGAGCTCGACCGTCGGGCGGCCGTCCTCGGCCACCGACCGCTTGACCTCCTCGACCCGCCCTCGCATCACCGGGTGGTTGCCGAACACCTGGGTGGGGTGGTCGAAGTAGCCCAGGGCGATGGTGATGTCGAGGCCGCCGTCGCCGTGTGCCGAGGTGAGCAGCACGGCGTCCTTGGCCGGCAGGTTGTAGACCGTGACGGTGAACCGGTCGGCGGTGCCCCCCTCGGACATGGTCAGAGTGGCGTCGACGTCGACGACGAGACCCAGGCTGTACACGTTGTTGGTCAGGGTCAGCGGCAGCCCGAAGCCGAAGGCCGAGGCGACCGCCGCCAGGGCTCCCCCGGACGACCCGGTGTGCTTGCTCACCGTGATCTTGTGCCAGATCATGAAGCTGCTCATGCCGACGCCACCCTCGCCTCCAGCACCGAACCGAAACCGCCTGCCCCGTTGAGGTTCCCGATGGCGATCCGCGCGGTGTCGACGACCAGGCGCAGATCGCCGGCGCGGTAGACCAGCCCGGGCAGGAGGCGGCGACGCAGGATCGTGGCCTCGGCGTCCGGGTCCAGCCGGTGGATCGCCGCGACCAGCAGACCCCGAGGCGCCGCGGAGGGGGCACCGTCCCCGACCAGGTCGATCGGCGCACGCAGGTCGGCGGGGTAGCGGGGAAGCTCCTGCTCGGCCACATTGACGTGGAACTCGAACCGATAGGTCCGACCGGCCATGCCGAGCAGGAACGACTGCGGGAATCCCTCGTCCGCCTCCACCGGAAGGGACCGGAACGACGCCAGGTCGCGCTCTGCGGCAACAGGTCTCGCAGTGGCCATGGATGCCTCCTCTCGGCCGGGGGGTCAGGGAGCGGGGGTCAGGGAGCGGGGACTCGGGTGACGGGGTTGGGCGGCGGAACGGACGGCATCGCCGCGGTGGCGATGGCGAGGGCGATGTCCAGCCCCTCACCGATCAGGACCGACAGCGACGAGCGGGGTACGTGGGTCAGCGTCAGGCTGACGTCGAGGGCCTCCCGGCGGGTGACCCCGTGGGTGAAGGTGAGGGTGGTGATCTGCATGTCGGTGCTCACCGTCATGCCGGCGACCACCGGGATGCCGGCCAGGGCCAGCGCCGGTGCGGCGGCAGCCGCCGTCGCCCGGGTGGCCAGGGCCAGCGTCTCCAGGGCCTTCTTCATCAGCAGCCGGGACTGCCCGAGCAGGACAGCCTCGATCTTGATCGTCTTCTCGGTCGGTGCCACCGCCTGGGAGAACCGGCTGCCCACCACCCGTTCGATCTTGTACCCGTCGGAGAGCACCAGGCTCTGCACGTTGAACAGCGGCACCGGTCCGACGAGCACCGGCGGGTTGCCGGCGAGGACGCTCATTGCCGGCTCGCCAGTTCACGGCGCAGCTCCTCGAAGACCCGGGCCACGATGGCGTCGGCCAGCTCGGGGTCGGCGGCACCGACGACCTCGATCTCGACCGGGAACCAGTAGTGCACCTCCTCGACCTCCGCGGCCGGTTCCTGCGAACCGTCCTGCGGCCCGGGCGGTGGCGACGGCGCGAGTCGCGCCGTGCCGGCCGCCTCGGCGAGGACGTACTCGCCCTCGTGCACCAGCGCGATGCCGGTCCGCTCGATCCGCTCGATCCGTGCAGCGGAGTCGAGCGGGGGCGGGTCCTCGGTGGGAGCGTCGTCGTACCGGCCGGACATGATCAGACCTCGATGCTCACGCCGAGCGCCATACAGTTGAACGTCGCCTGCGGCACCCCGTCGATGGTGATGTTGCTGGGGTTGGTCGAGGTGACGATGCAACGCTGGAACTTCAGGGACTTGAAGGACCAGTCGGTGCCCTCCTTCTCGGCGACCGCGATCGAGAACTCCCGCGCGGTCAGCGCGAGCTCGGTCAGATCGGCGACCGCGGTGGCGACCGCGGGCACCGTCATCACGAAGGTGATCGTCATCGGCTGCCGGATGACTCCGACGTTGTCCGCCTCCAGGCTGTGCAGCACGGTGTGCCCCACGGTGAAGGTCGGATTGAAGGTGGAGATCGGGGTGATCGTCGTGTCACCGAGCTTGACTTCCAGCCGGGTGTTCCAATCGGCCATGGCGCTGACTCCTATTCGAATCTGAGCGTGACGGCGACCCGGTGGATCGCGCCGGCGTAGTCGACGGCGACCAGGACCTCGACGACGCGCTGGGACTGGGCATCGTTGACCTGCTGCAGCTCCGCCGCCGACAGCGACGCCGGCGGCCGGTCGAGCAGGGTCAGGATCGGGATCACGATGTCGAAGCCCTCGATCACCCCTTGGCGGATGAGCGGATCGAGCACGGCCTCCAACTGCGCTCCCAGGGCGCGCAGGCCCGAGCGACTGACCCGCACGTTGCCGACCGACCTGACCAGCTGGGCCTTGAGCAGGAAGGAGACGTTGTCGATCGTGCGGACGACGTCGATGTACTTCTTGCCTCCCGGGTCTCCGGTGTACCCCTCGCCGAGGTAGTTGCCCTGACCGGGGATCAGGGCCGGGTCGACCAACCAGTTCACGCCGAGGCCCGCCGGGCCGCTGGCGAACGTCTCGGACCCGTTGAGCTGATCGATCTCCGCTGCGGTGAACGGGGCGCTGTCGACGGCCACCTTCTTGAGCAGCATCGAGATGTGCGGCTCGTAGCCGGCGATCGTGCCCGCGACGGCGGCGGCCACGTCCTCGTCGCTCTTGTGCGCGATGTAGACCATGCGCTCGGAGGCGAGGGCCCCGCCGACGATGGTCGGATCGGTGGCTCCCTTCTCCAGCATGGCGATGCCGATCCGCTCCTTGCCGTCGCCGCCGGTGGCCGAGACTGCGGCCACATGGTCGGCCAACAGCCGGACGGCGCCGTTGGCGGCTGCGGCGGCCGTGTTGAGTGGGGCATTGGCCAGGGCCACGAGTTGGACATCGCGCGTGCCGAGGAGGTCGAGCCCGGCTCGCCAGTCCGGGGCCGCCGAGTCGACGCGGACTCCGGTGACCTGGGTCGGGCCAGGGGATTGGGCGAAGGCCAGGGAGATCGCGTCCCCCAGCTCGCCGGGGGCCCGGCGACGGGCTTCACCGGGGTCGGTGAAGACGGCCGCTGCGCCGACAGCGAGCAGGTCCGCGGGTGGGGTCGCAGGCGGGGTCACCCGGCCGAGGATCGCCACGTTGCCGAAAGCGCGCACGGCGGGGGCGAACAGGTCGGCGACGGGCTTGACCCGGATGTAGCGCACGGTCATCGTCAGGTCCAATCTCGGGTGGTGGCCGGGCGCGTGGGCCCGTGGTACTTGCGTTGCAGTCGGTCGCGCAGCGCCTCCCGGCTCTCGCGTTCGCGGATCGGGGCGGGCGGCGCTGGGGCCGGGGCCGGCGTCTGGTCCGCCGGATCGGGCGGGGTACGGCGGCGGCGGGCGGGCTGACGGGGCATCGTGGGTCCTTCGGTGCGTCGGGGACACGGGGCTGCGGTGCGGACGCGGTGCGGTGCGGCGTCGGGGTGCTGGTGGGGCCAGGCCCTCGATCAGGGTGGATTCGCGAACAGCGGCAACACGTTGGTGCGTGCGTACAGGGCGTCCACGGCGGCCGGACCGGGCTGGTTCGGGCCAAGTGCCGACGCCGGGAAGACGACGGCCACGGCGAACGGTGCGCCGGCCGGGCCCAGCACCGGGTCCGGGGATCCGGGCGTTCCCTGGGCGCCCGCGAGCCGCAGCAGGTGCGCTGCCCGCAGGCCGGCGGTGAGATCGAGGGAGTCCATCAGGACGACGGCCAGCTCGATCCTGACGCTGTGCAGATGGGCCGGGTCGGCCGGGTCGAACGGTGGAGGTGGCCGCAGGCGCACCTCGGCGAGGATGTACTCGGCCGACTCGCGGAGCTGCTCGACCGTCGTGATCCGGTGCGCCGCAAGGTAGGCCGGCAGATCGAGGTAGCGGAACCGGGAGGCGAAGTCGTCGAGGCTGGTGATGTTCTCGATCGCCTTGGTCACTGCGGAGGCCACCCCGCCGGAGTCGGTGGCGACGACCGCGTGCAGGTCGACCGAGGCCATCAGGTCGGCCCAGGGGCCGGCACCGCTGCGGGTGAGATCGGCCCGCAGATCGTTGACCACGTATCCGGGCTGGGTGGTGACGATGCTTCCGACGATCCGGTCCCGCCCCGCCACGAGCAGCGCGGGAGTGGTGGCCGCCACCGTCACGTCAGTGACCGAGTGCAGCGTGGCACCCTCACTGGAGAACACCGACGCGATCAGTCGCTCGAGGTGCGGGTAGGGCGCCGGACCAGGCCCCTTCAGCAGGGTGGTCAGCGCCGCGCCCTCGTGCAGCTGCAGCAGTGCCTGGTCGATGAATCCCACTGCTGCAACCCCCTTCGCGGACGCCGGATCCCGTCCCCTCACGATGGGCCGGGGTGGGCGGTTGCCGACATACGCACAATGCGAAGGCGGTGGTCCGTATCAGGCGCCCCGGAGCAGGCTCGCTGCGGCGATCGCTGGACCGGTGCGCGTCAGGCTCAGGTGACGGCCGCCGGGTGCCGATGGATTCGCGTGCCCACGCCGCTCACCCGCCGGACCCTGCTCGGCGGTCTGCTGGGCGGCGCGGCGACCCTCGGCCTGGACGGATTCCGGGCCGCCGCTCAGGCGGGCACCCACGTGCTCGCCGAGGCGGGTGCCCCGCGGACCGGCGCTGCCCCCACGCGCCGGCTGCTCGGCCGCTCCAGCCAGGGACGCTCGATCTGGGTGCACGAGGTAGGTGCGGCAGACGCCGCCTCCACCGTGCTGGTCGTGGGCGGCATGCACGGCAACGAGCGCGCCGGCATCCCGATCGCCCGGCTGCTGCTCACCACGGAGCCGGGTCCCGGCGTCCGCCTGGTCGTGGTGCCCACGATGAACCCGGACGGCGACGCCCTGCGACGCCGTCAGAACGCCCGCGGGGTCGACCTGAACCGCAACTTCCCCGGTGGGGTGCACCGCGGCCGCCGGGGCGACGTCTACTGGTCCGGCCCACGGGACCTCTCCGAGATCGAGGCCCGGCTGATGCACGGCCTGCTGACCACCGCACGGCCGGACGCCGTCGTGGTCTACCACCAGCAGATGAACCTGGTCGACCACTGCGGCGGCTCCCTGGCGCTGACCCGTGCCTATGCGGCCCACACCGGGATGCGGGCCGTGCGCCTGCCGCGCTACCCCGGCTCGATGGCCACCTGGCTGCACCAGCACCTGCCGGCCTGCACGATCCTCACCGTCGAACTGCCGGCCCGGGTGGACGCCGCGCTGCGCCGGCGACACGCGGACGCCGTCCATGCGCTGGCGACCCGCACCACCCTCACCTGACCCGTCCCCCACTCATCTGACCCGTCCCCCACTCACCACACGCGTCCCCCACTCACCACCACCGTTGTGCAGTTGAGGGTGGTATTCGTGAGTCATTCCGCCCGAAAGTGCACAACGGGTGGGGGCGCGAGGGTGTGATCAGCGGCCAGGGTCATCCGTCGTCGCCCGAGCGGGGGTGCATCACCTTCTTCTCCAGATCGGCCCAGGTGCTGCTCCACTGGGTCAATGGCTCCAGCACCTGTTCCATCACCGCGAGCTGCTGGTCGAAGGCCGTCAGCTGGGCCTGCATGGCCTCGATGCTGCTGCGCTGGGCGGCGATCGCGCCGGACATCGCGGCGAGCTGGGCCGCTGTGAGCGCCCCCGGCCGCGGGATGGACGGCATCGTCGGCATACCAGGCATGACCGGCATGGCCGGCATGGCCGGCAGCGAAGGCAGCGAGCCCATCCCGGGCACCATGGCGGCCAGCCCGCTGAGGCCGGTCAGCTTCTCGGTCATCCCGAGCAGGGCCCCGATCAGGTCGTTCACCGACCCGGGGGCACTCCCCGCGGTCGGCTCGTCGTCTGCTGCCATCGGTTCCTCCTCGAGGCCCGTGCCGCGACCGGCGGCCTACGCCGCACTCTACGAGCCTGCGACGCGGGGAGGCCCCTTCAGCCACACCGTGGCCTCCCCCGGCAGCATCCCGTCGTGGATCGGGCTGCTGCTCAGGAGGACCTCGCCGGGCGGCACCGGGCGCGGGTGGGCGGAGAAGTTGACCAGGCACTGCCACCCGCCGGCCCGCGCGAAATGGATCACCTCGTCGTCCTCGGCGTCGAGCCAGGCGACCGAGGAGTCGGCGAGGTGCAGCCGGCGGCGCAGAGCCAGCGCCTGCCGGTACAGGGTCAGCGAACTGCCCGGGGCATCCACCTGCCCGTCGACCGCGTAGTCGGCGAACCAGGCCGGTTGGGGCAGCCAGGAGCCGTTGTCGCCGAAGCCGAACGAGCTGCCCGACCGGGTCCACGGCAGCGGCACCCGGCAGCCGTCACGCCCCTTGAGCTGGTGGCCGCTGCGCTCCCACACCGGGTCGCGTAGCTGCTCCTCGCGCAATTCGGCGACCTCGAGCAGGCCCAGCTCCTCCCCCTGGTAGAGATAGGCCGACCCGGGCAGGGCCAGCATCATCAGCGTCGCGGCCCTGCCCCGCCGGTGGGCCTTCTGCGGGTCCGTCACCGGTCGGGTGCCGTTGCTGAGCAACCAGTCGTCCGGGTCGACGCCCGGGGGCAGGGCGTACCGCGAGGGGTGCCGGGGCACGTCGTGGCTGGAGAGAACCCAGGTCAGACCGCTGCCGGCCGCCCTGTGCTCGCCGAGGGAGCGGTGGATGACCTGGAGGAAGGAGTCCCGACCCCATTCGGCCTTCAACAGCGAGAAGTCGAAGACCTGGCCGAGCTCGACTCGGCCGGCCGTAGAGGTACGTGCGCCGGTTGGTCGGGTACCAGGTCTCCGCCACCGCCATCCTGGCCGGGGAGTACTGGTCGAAGACCGCCCGCCAGCTGCGGTAGATCTCGTGCACCTCCTCCCGGTCGTAGAGCGGATCACTGCCGTCCAGGGGCAGTGCCCGGTCGAGGGAGGGCTGGCTCCGCAAGGGGTCCGACAGATCCTTGGCCAGCGCGTGGGCGACGTCGATCCGGAACCCGTCCACGTCCAGGTCGGCCCAGAACCGCAAGGTGTCCAGGAAGTACCGGCGGATCTCCTCGTTGTCCCAGTTGAGATCGGGCTGCTCCGGGCGAACAGGTGGCAGTACCACTGCCCGTCGTCGACCCGCTCCCAGGCGCTGCCGCCGAAGTGCGAGCGCCAGTCACTCGGCGGCAGCGCGCCGTCCGGCCCGGTGCCGTCGCGGAAGATGTACCGCTCCCGCTCAGGTGAGCCACGACCGGCGGCCAGCGCCTGCCGGAACCAGGGGTGCTGCTCGGAGGTGTGGTTGGGCACGATGTCGATCAGGATCTTCAGACCCAGGCGATGTGCGTCCCCGGTCAGCCCGACGAAATCCTCCAGTGTTCCCAGACACGGGTCGACAGCGCGATGATCGCTGATGTCGTAGCCGCCGTCGGCCAGTGGAGAGGGGTAGAAAGGGCTGAGCCACAACGCATCCACGCCGAGGTCGGCCAGGTAGGGCAGGCGGCTGCGCACCCCCGGGAGGTCACCGATCCCGTCGGCGTTCGCATCGGCGAAGCTGCGTGGATAGATCTGGTAGACGACGGCGCTGCGCCACCATTCATGGTCGCCGTCAGCAGCGATGGCCACGTCTCGTCAGCCCTTCACCGCTCCGGCCAGCATGGCGCGCACGAAGTACCGCTGGAAGATCACGAACACCAGGATGGTCGGCGCCATGATCATGAGGGCGCCCGCATTGAGCAGGACGACGTCGGTCGAGTGCGCGCCGACGAACCCCTGCAGGGCGCCGGCCATGGTGCGCTTGGTCGGGTCGTCGATCAGCACGATGGCGAGCAGGAACTGGTTCCAGGTGCTCAGGAACATCAGCACGCCGAGCGAGGCCAGCGCCGGGACCGACAGCGGTAACTGGATGTGCCGGAATGCTTTCCAGTTCCCCGCCCCATCGATCATGGAGGCCTCGGTGATGTCTGCCGGCACGGACTGGAAGTGCGTGCGCATCCAGAACACGGCGAAGGGCATGTTCAGGCCGATCAGCGGCAGGATCAGCCCGAGGTGGGTGTTCAGCAGGCCGAGCGCCTGCATCTGGTAGTAGAGGGGCACCACGACGACCTCGAACGGCAGGGTCAGGCCGAGCAGCAGCAGGAGGAAGAACACGTTCCCGAACGGGATCTGTAGCTGGGCGATGGCGTACCCGGCCATGGCCGAGATGAGCATCGCGATCGGTACCACCCCCAGCACCAGGATCGCGCTGGACTGGAGCAGGGTGACGATGTTCGCGACGTTCCAGGCATCCACGAAGTTGTGCCACTGCGGGTGCAGGGGGATCGAGATGCCGGCCGGCGCGGTGCCCTGCACCTGCAGGGCCGCCGAGAACATGGACAGCAGCGGGAAGACCGAGAACAGCGCCGCAGCGGTCAGCAGGAGAGTCTTGGGCGCGGTGTCGCGCAGGCGGACGAGCACGGAATCACCTCTCGCGGAAGAAGCGCTGCAAGGGCAGGATGATGATCAGGACCAGGACGCTCAGCACGATCGCCAGCGCCGACGACTGCCCGACGCGGTTCTGGGTGAACGCCAACTGGTACACCTGCACCCCCGGCACCGTCGTGGAGTAGCCGGGGCCACCCTGGGTGGACATGAAGACGACGTCGAAACTGGCGAGGGCGGCGATGATCGTGATGGTGATGCAGACACCGATCTCCTGCCGCAGGCCAGGCAGGGTGATGGCGAAGAACTGCTGGACGCGGTTGGCGCCGTCCAGCATCGCCGCCTCGTAGATGCTGCCGTCGATCTTGCCGATCCCGGCCAGCAGGAGCAGGGTGCACAGGCCGGTGGCCAGCCAGGTGCCGATCACGCCCACCGCAGGCAGCGCCCAGGTGAAGTCACCCAGCCAGGCCCGCTGGAACGAGCCCAGCCCGACGGCGGACAGCAGTTGGTTGACCGCTCCGTTGGGCGAGTACATCCAGGTCCAGGCGATCGCCGAGGCGGCGCCCGGGATGATCTGCGGCAGGAACATCAGGGTGCGGGCGACGCCGCCGCCGAACTGGGACTTGATCTCGCGCACGATCGAGGAGACGACCAGGGCCAGCAGCACCGGGAGGAAGCTGAAGAAGATGATCAGGATGAAGGCGTGCAGGATCGAGGCGACCAGCTGCGGCTCGCTGAACACCCGCGTGTAGTTCTTCAGCCCCACCGGGGTCGCCACGCCGATGCCGTCCCAGTCGTAGACCGAGTACTTGAGCGCGGTGACGATCGGGTAGAGCTCGAACACCGCGAACATGACCAGGGCGGGCAGCGCGAACAGCCAGCCGGCCCAGGCGGAACGCTTCCGCAGCGAGGGGCCCCCGAGGCCCCCCACCCAGCGCCGCACGCGGCGCTGGGTGGGGGCGGCATCTCGGGCGACGTCCGCCGGGGCCAGCATGCCGTCGACGGTGCTCATCGGCCCAGCTCGTCCTCGTACTTGGCCTGCACGTTGGCGACGAACTGCTCCGGCGTGGTCTTGCCGCCCAGCAGCAACTGAGCCTCGGGGTTCCACGCCTGGTTGGCGATGCCCGCGGTCGCGTTCTGCACGAACGGGACCTGGCCGTTGGCCGCGGAAACGGCCTTGAACGCGGCCACCACATCGGTCAACACCGAGCCCGGCTTGATCGTCGGTGCCGCCTGGTCATCGGTGCCGCTGGGCATGAACCCGTTGTCGATCGCGATCTGGCGGGCCTCGTCGCTGGAGAGGAAGTTCAGGAACAGCGCAGCGGCGTCCTTCTTGGTCGATTTCGCCGGGACACCGAACGACGTGGCTGCATCGGACATCGCCGCGATCTGGCCCCCGGCCTTCACCGGCGGCATCGGCATGAAGCCGACCTTGCCGGGCATGGCCTTGTCCAGGTTGGCTGCAGCCCAGTTCCCCCAGGGGTAGAACACTCCCTTGTCGGCGGCGAACAGCGCGTCGGCGGCGTTCGCGTCCAGACCGTTGACGCCCTCGGGGAAGTACCCCGCCGCGTTCCAGTCGGCCACCTGCTTGGCGGCGGCCACAGCCTCAGGGGTGTTGACAGTCGCGCCGGCGGCGTTGAACACCCACGCGGCGACCTTGTCCGGCCCCATCGCAGAGTTGAGGGTCAGCTGGAACGGGAAGGCGCCGCCGCCCTCCTTGTTGGCCACGACCATGCCGGTCAGCCCGGCAGCCTTCGCCTTGGCCATCAGCGCGGTCAGTTCCTCGGTCGAGGCCGGGGGCGTGGTCATGCCGATCTGGGTGGCCAGGGCCTTGTTGTAGTAGAGGCCGGTCATGGTGAAGCCGCTGGGCTTGGCGTAGAGCGAGCCCGAGCCGGCGACGCCGTTCTCGGCCCGGAACTGCGACAGCTGCGACGGCGGCAACTTGTCCCAGCCGTAGGCCGTGGCGTACGGGTCGAGGTCGGTGAGCAGGTTGTTCTTGACCCCCGAGGCCACCGAGATCACCCGGATCAGGTCGGGGGGCGTGGCGGAGGCCAGCTGACGCGGCTGGTTCTGTGTGGTCACGTTGTCGGGGTCGTAGGTGGGCTTGACCGTGACCGTCGGGTACTTCTTGGTGAACGCGGCGATCAGCGCGTCGTCGATGTTCTTCAGCCCCTGGCCGTCGTACAGGGTGAGCTCCACCGGGCTGGTGGGCACCGCGGTGCTCACCGCGCTCGGCGCGGCGGCGGCGGAGGTCTCGGTACTCGAGGAGGAGCCGGGGGCCCCGCATGCCGTCAGGGCGAGCGCTGCCGCGACCGCCCCACCGACTCCCAGGGCGTTCGTGAGTCGTGATCTGTTCTGGCGGAAAAGCATCGATCCTCCTGCACCGGTGATGTGGGACTCCACGCCGACGTGGGCACCGACGCGGTGACCGATTCGACGATGAGAGCGCGAAAATGGAATCGCTTCCATAGAGCAATGGTGGTGATGCGTACCGACTCTGTCAAGACGCCAGCCACAACTCCGCGAGTAACGGTTTGGACTCAGGGAAGCCCTTCCATCCCCGTACACTGACGGCGTGGCACCCGACGACAAGAAGGTCACCCTCGC
Source organism: uncultured Actinomycetota bacterium (assembly GCA_963710915.1). Lineage (GTDB taxonomy): Bacteria > Actinomycetota > Actinomycetes > Actinomycetales > Kineosporiaceae > JADJPO01. The sequence continues at coordinate 447,322 of CAVQCD010000011.1, forward strand.
CGATGTCGCCCGCCTGGCCGGCGTCGGGGTCGGCACCGCTTCCCGGGCGCTGTCCGGTTCGCCGAACGTGGCCGCAGCCACCCGGGACCGGGTGCTCGAGGTCGCCAACGGTCTGCACTACGTGGTCTCACCGGACGCCGCCAGCCTGGCCCGCGGCCGGACGGGGCGGGTCGCCGTGGTGGTGCCACACCTGTCCCGCTGGTTCTTCGGCGCCGTCGCCGAGGGGATCCTCTCCGAGCTGCGGGCGGCCCAGCTCGACGTCCTGCTCTATGCGGTCGGTGACCTGCACGACCGGCACGACTTCTTCGAACGGCTGCCGGCCCGGCGCAAGGTCGACGCCGTGATCGTCGTGGCCTTCCCGGTGGAGGAGTCCGAGCGGCGCCGGCTCGAACTGATGGGCGTCCAGATCGTGGCTGCGGGTGGGCAGTCGGCGGCCTATCCCTACGTGCGGATCGACGACTACGCGGCTGGCCGGCAGGCGATGGACCATCTGATCTTCCTGGGGCACCGCCGGATCGCCATGCTCGAGGCCAAGGACCCCGACCAGCCCACGCTGGAACCGCCCCGCTCCCGGGCCTACTACGCCGCGCTGGAGGACCACGGGATCCCGGTCGATCCCGCACTCGTGGTGACCAGCGACTGGGGCGGCGAGCAGGGCGCGCAGAGCATGGCCCGGCTGATCAGCCGCGCCGAGCCGCCCACCGCGGTGTACGCCCACTCCGACGAGGTCGCACTGGGGGCGCTGCGCACGATCCGCCGGGCAGGGCTCAGCGTGCCCCGCGACATCTCGATCGTCGGCATCGACGACCACCCCCTGGCCGCGCTCTGCGACCTGACCACAGTGCGCCAGCCCACACGCGAGCAGGGCGTGCGCGCTGCGCAGATGCTGATCGGGCTGCTCGCCGGCGAGCAGGACGTCGATCAGTCGATCACCCTGGAGACCGAGCTGGTGGTCCGCGCCAGCACCGCTCCCCCGGGTCGCTGACCACCCTGGCGGAACCCGGCCACCGCCGGGCGCTCCCCGCGCTCAGGCAGTGGCCGACCATTCGGTGCCCGCGGGAGTGAGCGATCCGAGGATGCGCTGGAACACCGCATGTCCCGCGGCGGAGAGCAGCCCGTCGTGAATCCCGAACGCGCGACGCGGAGCAACGGCCCGCAGGAACTCCACGGTCTCCTTCGCGGAACACCACGGCGCGGCGACCGGCAGCGCCAGCACGTCCACGCCGTCCGGCGCCTGGTCGGCGCTGGGCACCACGTCGATCGCATCCCCGGGGTGGAACAGGGTCTGTGTGCCGTCGCCGAGCAGCAGCCCGACATTGCCGACCCTGGGGACGTCGGGGTGGACGACGGCGTGCAGACCGCCGACCGCGGCCACGGTCAGATCTCCGAGGGTGGTGGTGTCGCCGGCGTGCAGCGGCTGGGCGTCGAGGCCGACCTTGGTCAGCTCGGCGGCCAGCTCGGGCTCGGCCAACAGGCGGGCCTCGTCGTTGGCCTCCAGCACCATCGGCAGCCGCTCGACGTCGACATGGTCGGCGTGCTGATGGGTGATCAGCACCGCGCTCAGGCCGGTCAGCTCCGCGAAACCGTTCGAGAGCGTCCCGGGATCGATCAGCACGCGGGTGGCACCGGCCTGCACGAGCAGGCACGAGTGTCCGAGCCGGATGATGTCCATGACTCACCCAAGCACGGCCCCCGGTGCAGGGCAAGTACGGGTGTACGGGTAACCTGATACAGTCGACCATATGAAGACCACCATCGACCTGCCGGATGCCCTTGCGCAGCAGGCCAAGGCGCTGGCGCAGGAACAGAACGTGACCCTGCGAGAGCTGGTCACCGAGGGCCTGAGGGCAGAACTCGAACGCCGTTCCGTCCCTCGTCAAGCGCGTCCGTTCCGATTCCGCTCCGCAGGAGGGCGGGGCCTGCAGCAAGGAGTCGCCGCCGACGACCTGACCCAGCTGGCCTACGACCTGCCGTCATGATCGCTCTGGACACGAACATCTTGGTCTACGCCCACCGGGAGGACAGCCCTCACCATGCCCGCGCCGTCCAGGCGCTGCGCGATGTTGCCGGGTCCTTCAGCCGGTGGGCCGTGCCCTGGCCCTGCCTCCACGAGTTCCTCGCCATCGTGACCCACCCACGCATCTTCAGCCCGCCCACGGAGACCGCCGTCGCGGTCGAGGCCGTCACCGATCTGATCGACCTGCCCGGGGCGTTGGTGATCGGCGAGGGCGAGCAGCACCTGACGGTCCTCGGGCAACTCCTCCTTCGCTCCGGCGCGGTCGGCCCGAAGGTCCACGACGCCCGAATCGCCGCCATCTGCCACGTTCACGGCGTGAGTGAACTCTGGACCGCTGATCGCGACTTCTCCTACTTCCCCGAACTCACCACGCGGAACCCTCTCGTCTGAGGCACCCGTCGCGGTGTTCCCGACGGTGGATAGTCTCCGTGGGTGTCCGGAGTGCTCCAGGGGTTCGTGACGATCGGCGCGCTCATCGGCACCGGCATGCTGCTGGCGCAGTTCGGAGTGATGGACGCTGCGGCGCAACAGCTCCTGGGCCGGTTGGCCTTCTTCGTCGCCGGGCCGGCACTGCTGCTGACCACCGTCGCCGAGGCGGACGTGACCGGGCTGCTGTCGAGGAGCCTGCTGGCGACGTCCGCCGGGGTGGTCGTGGCGGCGGGGGCCTACCTGGCCATCTCGGCGACGATCTTCCCGCGAGGGCTCGGCGACGCCACCATCGGCGCCCTCTGCTCGAGCTACGTCAACTCGGCCAATCTCGGCATCCCGATCGCCGCGTACGTGCTGGGCGACGCAGCGCTCGTGGCACCCACGCTCCTGCTCCAACTGCTGGTGCTGCAACCGCTGGCGCTGGCTGCCCTGGACTCCGACGCCGCTCCGGGTTCGCTGCACTGGCTGCAGGTGCTGCGCAGCCCGTTCACCAACCCGTTGACGCTGACGACGCTGCTCGGCCTGGTCCTCGCCCTCCGGGAGATCGCGATCCCGCCGATCCTGCACGACCCGCTCACCCTGCTCGGCGGCATGTCCATCCCCGGCATGCTGCTCGCTTTCGGGGTGTCGCTGCGGCTGGGCCCGTTGCCGGGGAAGGGATCCGGGGCGCGGGAGCTCGGCGCGATCACTGCGGTGAAGCTGCTGGTGCAGCCGCTGGCGGCCTACCTGACCGGGCGCTACGCGCTCGGGCTCTCCCCGCACGCCCTGCTCGCCGTGACGGTGCTGTCAGCACTCCCGACGGCGCAGAACATCTTCGTGGTCGCCATCCGCTACGACCGCCGGGTCGCCCTCGCTCGCGACGCCATCTTCGTCACCACCGTGCTGTCCGCCCCGGCGATCTTCCTGCTGGCCGCGCTGCTGACCTGATCCGCCGCTGATCAAGGCGCTAGGCTCGATCCACGCTGAGCACACGGAGGCACCGATGAAGGCAGTCCTCAGGTACACCATGCTCCCGGCGGTCGTCCTGGTCGTCGTGGTGCTGATCGCGCTGGCGGCCCGGGTCTCGGACTGACACGCACCCGGACGACCGGGCGTGCGGGGTCATGTGGCCCCGCGCCGGTTGCCGCCGCGGGCATCAGCCGGAGGGCAGGTCGAGGGTGTGCGCGCTGCGCAGCACCTTGGTCGCCAGGTACCGCGCGTTGGCCCCGGACAGGTGGACGCCGGTGGGGATGCGCTCGGTGATCTCCACCCCTAGCCGGGTGAGTTGCTCGGCCTTGTCCGGGTTGTTGCTCAGCAGCGCCGTCCGGGTGACTCCGAGAGCCGTCAGCATCTGCGCGGCGACGGTGTAGTCACGCTCGTCCTCGCCCCGCCCGAGCTCCAGATTCGCCTGGTAGGTGTCCAGACCACGATCCTGCAGGGCGTAGGCGTCGAGCTTGGCGTACAGTCCGATCCCCCGTCCCTCCTGGCGCAGATAGAGCAAGAACCCCCCGGCGTCGGAGATGCGTTCGACCGCCTCGCGCAGCTGCGGACCGCAATCGCAGCGCAGGCTTCCGAAGACGTCGCCGGTGAGGCACTCACTGTGCGGACGCACCAGCGGGGCCGGCCCGCCCCGGGCAGAGCGTCTCAGAGACAGCTCCCAGTCGCCCATGGCCAGCGTGATGTGCTCCTTGCCGTCCACGAGCCCGTGGAAGGTGAAGGCCGTGGCCATGGCGCTGTAGCCGTCAGCGAAGCGCAGCGGCACACTCACCCTCCCCCGGACGGTCGCCACCGGCACCGACCCCCGCGGGAGTGCGGTGAGCGGCGTCCGGGGTACGGGGCCGATGGGCACGACGTCAGCCATGCAGTCTCCTCGAGGTGGCGCGGGTGGAGCCCGTTCGACGATCACAACAGTGGGAGCGGAATACCCCATTCCATGCAGAGTCACGCACCCGGCTACGCTTCACCGTCGCGTCGGCACGGAGGAGGCGGCTGTGGAGGAGTCGGCTGCTCCGGCCCTGCGGCCCTATGTGCTGCTCAGTTGCGCCACCTCGATCGACGGCTGCCTGGACGACGCATCCCCGGACCGGTTGATCCTGTCCAACGATGCCGACCTCGACCGGGTGGACGCCGCCCGGGCTGCGAGCGACGCGATCCTGGTCGGGGCGGGCACCGTCCGCCGGGACGACCCCCGGCTGCTGGTGCGTGACCAGGCCCGGCGCCGGGCACGGCAGGAGCGCGGCCTGCCGCCCTCCCCGGTCAAGGTGACCCTCACCCGGCGCGGCACGCTCGACCCTGACGCCGCGTTCTTCACCGCCGGAGACGGGGACAAGATCGTGTACTGCGAGAGCGGCTCCCTCGTCGCGGCCCGGGCCCGCCTGGGCGCCGTCGCCACGGTCTGTGACGCCGGGGCTCCGCTGGACCTGCACCGAGTGCTCTCCGACCTGTCCGCGCGTGGGGTGGGCAGGCTGATGGTGGAGGGCGGCGAGAGTGTCATCGCGCACTTCCTGGCTGCGGGGCTGGCCGACGAGTTGCACCTGGCGATCGCTCCGTTCTTCGTCGGTGAGCCTGAGGCTGCCCGGCTGATCAGCCACGGCCGCTTCCCGCACGATCGGGCCGCGCGGGCCGAGCTGGCCGAGGTCCGGCGGTTGGGTGACGTCGTACTACTGCAGTACGCCCTCTCCGACCGTTTCCGGTCGTCGTGAAGCGCCTGACGCTCTCCGGGTGATCAGGAGGCAGGCGCCGGGCAGACTGGCCGCGGCCGCGCACAGCCCGTAGGTCACCGCGACGGTGAGCCCCTGCGACGCGTTCAGACCCGTGCTGCCGAACGCCCACACCAGAGCGCCTTCCCGCGGCCCCCAGCCACCGATGTTGAACGGCACGGACATCGCCAGCAGAGCCAGCACCAGCAACGGCGCCAGGCTGAGCAGCGGCGCGGTCGCCCCTGCGGCACGGGCCGCGATCAGGAACGTGGCCAGATGCCCGGCGAGCACCACGGCCGAGGCCAGCAGGATGCTCGCCCAGCGCCCGCCCAGGAGCACCCGCGCGGCGATCGCGCCGGCAGCCGCCACCACGGCCACCACCGTCCAGGCAGCGGCCGGGTGACCTGACCGGAGCGGTGCGCCGAGCCCGGTCCGGTCCATGGCCAGCACGACGAGCGCGGCCACCACGAGCACCACCTGCCCGGCGCCCCGTTCGAGCACCACGGCCTTGGCCGCCTGCGGCACGTCGCCGACGGCCTGCCCGTGCCGCACCGCGCGATGCGCGTCGCCCAGCACGCCGCCCGGCAGCACGGCGTTGACGAACAGGGACCGGTAGTACTCCGCGACCGCCCCGCCGAGGGGGATCCGGAACCCCAGCCCCTGGGCGACCAGCATCCACCTCCAGGCGCTGAACAGCGTGGTGAGCGCCCCCAGACCGACCACCCAGACCAGAGTCATGCCGTCGAGCACGCGCGCTGCGGCCAGCACAGGCTCGCTGCCGAAGCGCCACCCGAGCAGCCCGAGGATGCCCGCGCCCCCGGCGACCCTGACGACCCGCCAGAGCTGCCGGAAACGCACGGCTGCTGCATCGTCACCGGCCGGACTCATGCCCAGTGATACGCGCGCCGGGGTCTGAACGGTTCGGTCACCAGCGGATCGATGCGCCGGACGGCAGGGCCAGGAGGTCCTCGTGGTGCACCACCACCCTCAGACGGCCCGTCGCGGCGTCGGCCGAGCGCCGGCGGAGGTAACCCCTCACCGGCAAGTCTGGCTGCTGCTCGGCCGCGGCGCTCACCCACCCGAGCAGCCACCGGTCGATCAGCGTTGCCTCCTCCGGGCCCAGCCGCCACGGGCTGGGCCGCACCCGTACCTGCGCCCCGAGCTGAGTGAACGCCTCCACCGCGACGCCGACGGCGTCCGGACCGAGCAGACGGCGACCGGCGACCACCCGTTGCTGGTGCCGGTTGAAGGCGGCGGCGATCTCGCCGTCCAGCGGGTCCTCGGGCGACAGCTCGACCCGGCCGGCTACCGACAGCGTGAACAGGGCCGGGCAGCCCGCCCCTGTGCAGGCCGCCGCGAGCCGGCCGACCTCCTCACCGGTGAGCAGGTCCAGGAGGGCGGACGTCGTGACCAGCCCTGCACCGGCGAACTGCTGCGCCGAGAGCGTGCCCACGTCACCGAGCCGAGCCTCGCCGTCCTCGATCCCGCGCACCGCCAGGGCCAGCAGCGCGGGATCGCGGTCGTGCAGCACCCAGTGCTGCGGGCCGGGAAGGCGCGGGGCGAGCCAGCGGCGCATCGATCCGGTGCCGCAGCCCAGGTCGTGCACGACCACACCAGAGCCACCCGCCGGCCCACCGGCCAGTCCGGCGGCCACCTCGGCGGCCAGTTCGGCGCTGCGGGCCAGGGCGTCGGCGGGCTCTCGAAGCGTCAGCCACTCGGCACTGAATCCCGATCCTGAGCTCACCGGCCGGCTCCTGCCTGGGTGAGGACGACGTGCAGCCGCGCCGCGGTGTCCTCCCACCTCGGCAGCGTGCTCCGCCTGCCCCGCGCCGCCCGGCGCAGCCGGGCTCGCAGTGCGGGATCGGTGAGCCAGCCGCGCAACGCCGCCGCGAGCGCGCCCGGATCGCCGGGCGCCACCAGCACCCCGGGGCGGGTTCCGTCGGGCGCGCTGCCGAGCGCCTCGGGCACGCCGCCCACGGCCGTGGCCACCACGGGCGTCCCGCCCGCGAGCGCCTCGGTGATCACCATGCCGAACGTCTCGGCATGCGAGGGCAGCACCAGCAGATCGGCCGCCTGGTACTCGGCAGCCAGGTCGCCCCCGGTGCGGGGGCCGAGCAGGGTCACCCGCTCGGTCAGGCCGTGACCCTCGAGTGCCCGGCGCACCCGGTCCACGAAGCCGGGGTCCCGCTCCAGCGTGCCGACACAGGAGCACTCCCATGCCAGCTCCCTGATCCCGGCCAGCGCCTCGACGAGCACGTCCTGCCCCTTCCGGGGGGTGAGCGCTCCGACGCAGAGCAGGCGCCCACCGCCCGCGCTGCCCGCGGCCGGGCGAGCGTCGTCCACCCCGGGCACCGCCACATGGACCCGGCCGGGAGACAGCCCGTGACGGTCCACCAGTGCTCGCGCCGCGACGGTCCCGGTGGCGACGACGGCCCGGGCGGCCTGCAGGGTCCGCCGCTCCCGCCCGTCGAGCTCAGCAGCCTCCCCCGGCGTCAGCCCGGTCTCCTCGGCAAGAGGCAGGTGCACCAGGACCACGACGCTCAGCCGGTCGGCCTGCGGCACCACGACCTCGGGCGCAGCGCAGGCGACCAGCCCGTCCAGCAGCACGACACCGCCGTCCGGGATCGCGCCCAGGGCGCGGTCCAGGCGCGCCAGGTCGGCGGCCGCCGGCCAGGGCCAGCGCCCGGCAGCACTGATCTCCCGGATCCGGGTGCCACGGTCGGCCAGGCCCAGACACACCTTGCGGTCGTAGGCGTTGCCCCCGCTCGGCCACCTCGGGTCGTCCACGCCGTCGGGCAGCACCACGTGCAGCTCGCCGAGGTGTTCACGCCCGCCCTCACAGCGGCCGCTCGTAGCTCGCCCAGGCGACGTGGGACTCGTGCAGGGTGACCGTGATCCGCGCCTCGTCGGCACCGTCCGCACCGGCCGCACCGAAGGCGCCGAGGCGGGCTCGGTCGGCGAGCCGGTCGGCGATGACCCGGGCCAGCACCTCGGTCGTGGTGTTCACGCCCGGCGAAGGACGGGTCGTCGTCGAGGTTGCGGTAGGTGAGCTCGCCCAGCACCTCGCGCGAGCTCGTGCGGCGGCCCGGCCGATGTCGACCACGATGCCGTCGGCGTCGAGCGTCCGGGCGGCGGAACGTGGCGTCGACGACGTAGGTGGCGCCGTGCAGCCGCTGCGCGGGGCCGAACACCTCGCCGCGGAAGCTGTGGGCGATCATCATGTGGTCGCGGACGGTCACGCTGAACATCGGTCAGCTCCTCGCCGTGGGATAGACGACGTGTGGCACAGCGCCGGCAGGCGAGCCGTCGGCCAGCCGGGGCATCACGTCGGGCAGGTCTCGGAACGTGCGACTCGCCGGTGATCAGGGCGTCGAACGCGGGGTCGCGCAGCAGCTCCAGCGCCAGGGCGAGCCGATCGGCGGTGGTGCGCCGGCCCCGGCGGGACGGCGACACCGTGCCGACCTGGCTGGCGCGGATGCGCCAGCCGGCGGGAGTGGAACGCCCCCCCCAGCGGCAGCGTCCACCGGTCGGTCGCCGTACCAGCTCAGCTCGAGGACGGTGCCCTCGGACGCCGAGCAGGTCGAGCGCCCGGCTGCAGCCCCGCCGACGTCGCGCTCGCGTGCACGACGAGGTCGCACTCCGCCCTGGGCCGCGTCCGGGCAGGGCGAAGTCGACGCCGAGCGCGCGCGCCACCTCGCGCGCGTGCCGGGTCGACGTCGACCAGCGTGCACGCGGGCGCCCGGGATCCGGCCAGCGAGGGCCGCGACGCAGCAGCCGACCATGCCCGGCGCCGACCACCGCGATCCGGTCGCCGACCAGCGGCGCGGCGTCCCACAGCGCGTTCACGGCGGTCTCGACCGTCCCGGCCAGGACCGCCCGGGCCGGCGGCACCTCGTCGGGCACCGGAACGACGGCCGCGGCGGGCACCACGTACGCCGTCTGGTGCGGGTACAGGCAGAAGACGGTGCGCCCGACGCAGCTCGGTCGGGCCCTGCTCGACGACGCCGACGTTGAGGTAGCCGTACTTCACCGGGCCGGGGAAGTCGCCCTCCTGGAACGGCGCCCGCATCGCGTCGTACTGGCTGCGGGGGACGCCACCGCGGAACACCAGCGCTCTCGGTGCCGCGGCTGACGCCGGAGCGCAGGGTGCGCACCAGCACGTCCCCCGGGCCCGGTTGCCCGACCTCGGCCGGCCTCAGCTCTGCGCCCCCGGGTGCGCGCAACCAGAAGGCCTCTGCGCGTTCGGCCATCAAGGTCCTCGGTGGGCGCTCGGGGCGCGGCCTGAACCGAATGGCCGCAGCCTACGTATGGTGGACCGACAGTCGCGACGAACGGGAGTGGACACCGGCCATGCTAACGCGGGGCGTCGAGAGCGCCAGGGCGCGCGCCGCCACGTCACTGGATCGGCCGGCCGCCGGCCTGGCCGGCCAGCTCGTGCTGCTCGGTGTCCTCTCCTGGGCGCCGGGCCTGGGCGCCGCGGGGTGGCTCACGGGTGTCGCCTTCGGCGTGATCCTCGCTGGAGTGCTGCACCACGGGCTGCGCCGTTCGGGCCAGTCGACGCTCGGGCCTGCGAACCGGGTCACCCTGGCCCGAAGCGTGCTGGTCGGCGCTGTCGCCGCACTGGCGGTGGACTCCCTCACCGGCAGCGTGTCGGTGAGCCTCATGGTGACCTTGGCGGGAGTCGCCCTGCTGCTCGACGCGGTCGACGGTCGCGTCGCGCGCCGGACCCGGACCTCCTCACCGCTGGGCGCCCGCTTCGACATGGAGGTGGATGCGTTCCTGATCCTCGCGCTGTGCCTCGCCCTGGCCCGCCCGATCGGCCTCTGGGTGCTCTCCATCGGCGCCATGCGGTACGCCTTCGTCGTCGCCGGCCGATTGCTGCCCTGGCTGAACGCCCCTCTCCCGCCTCGTTTCTCGCGCAAGGTGGTGGCCGCCGTCCAGGGCATCGTCCTGGTGGTGGTCCTCGCCGAGGTGCTGCCCACCTGGCTCGCGGTCACCGCGCTGCTGGTGGCGCTGGCCCTGCTCAGCTGGTCCTTCGGCCGCGACACGCTCTGGCTGGCCCGGTCCCACGCG
>CAVQCD010000012.1:0-1048244 GCA_963710915.1 uncultured Actinomycetota bacterium
CGGCGAGAGTCGCCGCGACAGCCAACGTGGGGGCGGGCGCCGGCTGCCACTGCTGAACGTCGGTCATCAGGAGGGCCGAGAAGCCGCAGTCGGCAATGCGGCGCACCTGATCTCGCCACGCCGGCAGGCCGGTTCCGAGCGGGGCGACGAGTCTCATCGGTGTGGACTGTCGCCGTCGTCAGGAGCGGCGGGACACCACGGCGAGGCGGAGGTCGGTGCCGCCGTCGAAGCTGCCGATCAGCGCGGAGCCCTGGGGCGCGGGGCTCTGAGTTGCGGGGCCGAGCCGGCGCATGACGGTGAGGGTCCAGCCGGGGCCGTCGATCACGGTGTGATCTGTGGTGTCGGTGGGGGAGACCGGCACGCCGGGGTCGTGGGTGGGCACGGTCGGCGCGCCCTCGCCGCGGGCGGTGGCGGTGGGTTCGCGGACCGTCTCGGTGCCATCTGCCGTGCGGAGGTGCAGGTCGGCCTGTCGGCCGCCGGTGCGGATGGTGTCGAGGAGCGTGGCGACGAATACCGGGTCGGCGCAGGCGTCGTAGACGTAGCGGGTGCCCAGGACGGAATGTTCCAGGGTGCCCACCAGGCTCGGCTCCGCGCCTGGTAGTGGTGCTCCGCGGTAGGTCACCGGCACGAACAAGGTGGAGTGCCCGGCGGATCCGAACAGGAAGCACTCGATGCCGACCTGCCCGGCCGGGTCGTCCAGGCGGAAGGCGGCAACAGGGCCCCGCTCCGCGACGCCGTCCCACCATGGTCTGGTGCGGAGCCAGGGCTCGATGAGCTCGTCCTTGCGCGGCGAGAGTGTCGCCTCATGCAGCAGTGCCATCCGCGCACGGTAACCGGCGTCGGACATGCACCTGCCCATCGCGCTCGCGCCGGTGCGCGGATACGTCTCCCGCGGGATGTTGTTGTCGCGCCTCGCGTGCCGAAGCGATACCTGATCGACCCGGCGGTGCTACCTCCGCTGCTCGGAGTCGACGAGAGGAAGAGCGCCCGCCGGGGGCGACTCTGCGCGCGGATCCAGGTGCTGTGCCGTGCTGTCCCCATGGCGACCTCCGCTTGTGGGCAGAAGCTAAACCCCACCGGGCCGGGTCCGCATCAGGTGCCCCCCTGGGTCGTGCTGGGCCGCGCCGTCGTCGTCGCGGTGATGCGCGGCCACTTCCAGGCGTAGACGACAATTGTCAGGGTGATCAGGGTTTCGATCACGGCGAGGAAGGCGTAGAAGCTGTACCACGCGGTCAGCGAGCTGGCGGCGATGAGCATCGTCATGACCGAGAAGACGACTCCGAGGGCGATGTTCACCAGGCGATTCACTCTCGGCGTCATGATGAGGGACAACGGCACCATGATCGACGGACTGGCGAGGACCACCGAGGCCGCGAACAGTTTGGCCGGCGTGTCCAGATTGTTGTTCCCCGTCATCAGGCTGGTGACCTTGTCCGGGGTGTAGAGCTCGAAGTAGTCGCCATAGAGGTAGCAGAAGACCAGGGAGGTCCACAGTGCGGCCAAGATGAGCTTCGTGTCGATCCTTGTGTCCTTCAGCATGCTGCTCCCTCGATGATCCATCACGGAGATACGGACATGAAGCCGGTGCGGTAGGCCCAGACCACGGCCTGGGTACGGTCCCGGGTGTCGGTCTTCATACAGATCCGTTTGATGTGGGTCTTGACCGTCTCATGGCCGATCACCAGTGCGACGGCGATCTCGGCGTTGGAGAGCCCCTGGGCGAGGCAGCGCAGCACATCGGCCTCGCGGTCGGTCAACGGCGTGATCAGCCGCCCGCGCGTTGGTGCGGCCCGTCGTCTCGCCACCTCGCTGAGGAAGCGGCGGGTGATGGCGGGGGCGACCAGTGCCTCGCCGGCGGCGACGGTGCGGATGCCGTCGATGAGCTCCTCAGGTGTGGCCCTCTTCAACAAGAACCCGTCGGCGCCCGCCTCGAGGGCGTCGTAGACGATGTCGTCGTGGTCGAACGTGGTGAGCACCAACACGCGGGGGCGCGGCGGATCCCACCCGGTGATCGTGTGGGTGGCGGCGATTCCGTCGACGCCGGGCATGCGCACGTCCATCACCACCACGTCGGGTCGCGTCTCGTCGGCGAGCCGAATCGCTTCGTCGCCGTCGGACGCCTCGCCGACGACGACCACTTCGCCGCACGCCTCGAGCAACACCCGTAGACCCTGCAGGACGAGCCGGTCGTCGTCGGCGAGCAACACCCTGATCATCGGCCGACCGGCGCTGCCGCGGGCAGGGAGGCTGCGACCACGAAACCCTCCGCCAGCGGGCCGTAGTGCAGCTCGCCGCCCTCGAGTCGGGCCCGCTCCGCCATGTTGAGGAGCCCGCGGCCCTGTCTGACGGTTCGGAGCCCGGACACGGGATTCCGCACGGTGACCATCACCTTGTCGGCGCTCGGTTGCAGCGACACGTCGATCGTGCCCCGGTCGCCGTGGCGCGCTGCGTTGGTGATCGCCTCCTGGACGATGCGGTAGGCCGCGCGCTCGCCACTCGCGCTCAGCGAGACGTCGCCGACGTTGAGCTCCACCTCACGGCCGGTGGCCCGAATCCGGTCGCACAGCGCGCCAAGACCGGCGAGCGAGGGCGTGGAACGATCCGTTCGACGGGTCGTCGTCGGGGCCCAGCACCGTCAGAACGGCGTCGAGTTCGACCAGCGCGTCGCGGCCGAGCGTCTCGATCTGGCCGAGCGCCGCGCGCGCGAAGTCGGGGCGCTCGTCGAAGACATGTCGGGCGACGCCCGCCTGCATCACCATCACGTTGACGGCGTGGCCGAGCGCATCGTGCAGTTCACGAGCCAGCCGGGCCCGCTCCTGGAGCACGGTCTGCTCGCGGGTGGCCGCCTCCTCGCGAGCACCGAACAGCAACCGCAGACGTTCTGCCGCGGCCAGGGCCCGACGGGTGCGAACGATCTCGCCGCTGAGGACGGCCAGCGAGAACTGGAGCGAGATGCCGATGGCGACGTCGACGTCGACCCGCCCGCGATCCAGCGCGACGTAGCCGGCAATGGCCGCCATCGCCAACCCGATGGTCGCCACCTGGCGCTGCCGGTCCGCAGACGCGAGCACCGTGTACAACCCGATCCAGACCGGGTACTGGATCCCGCCCACCGGATAGCCGAGGGCTGCGTTGATCACGACGAGCGCGACAGCGGACGCGAAGGCCACCATCGGCCAGGACCGCCGCCACAGCAGAGTCGCGGCCGAGGCGAGCGCGAGGCCCGCTTGTACGGCGTCAGCGTCGTGGTAGACGGGCGAGCGGGGTGCCCAGAGGATGGTCGCCAGTGCGGCGGCGAACAACCCGCCCGCCAGCGCGACGTCGGCCGGGCGAGGCCGATACCCCGTCACGTGGCGCCGCTTCCTGTCACGACCGCGCTCATCCGTGAAGTATCCATCGCGGGGCCGGCCTGGTCGTCCCCCGTGCGGGACCGACCGATCCCCCGTGCGAGGGACCCCGACCGGGTCATGGCCGGTCCCGCGAGGGGGTGTCGACGCCACTCGGGCCCTCCTTCACGCTGGCGACATGACCACCGACGCTGCCCCCGCTGCACCGCACCCCGCGCCCGTGACAGCGGGGCTCGAGCGCCCGATCCGTCAGTTGTCCGGCTCCGAGATGTTCGGGATCTGGGCTGCGGCCACGGGGCCGATGGCCGTGGCGTCCTGGCTCGTCGCACCCCGCCTGGCGCCCTCGCTCGGCGATCTCGGCCTGGGCAAGGCGCTCATCCTGACCCTGACCGCCGGCCTCATCTGGCAGTTCGTCCTCGTCGTCGTCCTCGTCGTCGCCGAGCAGCGCACCCTTCGCTGGTCAGCCCTGCGAGACGCGCTCTGGCTCAACTCACCCCGCAGCCCCACGACGGGCCGAAGGGGCGGCCGACTCTGGTGGGTGCTGGTGCCGATGACAGTGATCTTCGCAGCGGAGTTGGTGGTGCCCGCCCCGGCCCCCGTGGCCCGAGACCTCGGAGCCATCCTGGGCTCGCCCGCCGGTGAGGCGTGGCTGAGCGGCGCGTGGGGCTGGTTCGCCGTGGTCCTCGTGCTGGTGATCTTCAATACCGTGCTGGGCGAGGAGCTGCTCTTCCGCGGATACCTGTTGCCCCGCATGGAGGGTCGCTTCGGACGCTGGGCCTGGCTGGTCAACGGTGTCGCCTTCGCCGGCTATCACCTGCACACGCCCTGGGTGATCCCCGGCGCGCTGCTCGACAGCTTGGCCCTCTCCTACCCCAGCCAGCGCTACCGCAGCGCGTGGCTCGGGATCATCGTGCACAGCACCCAATCGGTGTTCATCACGGCCGCCGTCCTCGTCCTGGTCCTCCGGTAGCGCGGCCGAACCCCGGCCTTGATCGTCGCTCGTCAGTCGCTCGTCGCTCGTCGTCGAGTCGTCAGTCGAGGTTGGGGCGGGTGACCACGGCGAGGCGGAGGTCGGTGCCGCCGGCGAAGCTGCCGATCAGCGCTGGGCCGTGTGGTGCATCGCCGAGGCGGCGCAGGACGGTGAGGGTCCAACCGTCGCTGTCGATGGTGGTCCGATCGGTTCCGTCGGTGGGGGAGACCGGTAGCGCGGGGTCGTGGGCAGGCACGGTGGCCGCGCCCTCGCCGCGGGCGGTCGCGTTCGGTTCGCGGACGACCTCGGTGCCGTCGGCCAGGTGCAGCTGCAGGTCGGCCTGTCGGCCGCCGGTGCGGATGGTGTCGAGCACTGTTGCGACGAACACCGGGTCGGCGCAGGCGTCGTACACGTAGCGGGTGCCCAGCACGGAGTGCTCCATGGTGCCGATCAGGCTGGGCTCGGCACCGGGAAGCGGCGTGCCGCGGTAGGTCACCGGCACGAACAGGGTGGACTGCTCCGCGGATCCGAACAGGAAGCACTCCATGCCGACCTGTCCGGCGGGGTCGTCCAGGCGGAAGGAGGCGACAGGGCCACGTTCGGCGACGCCGTCCCACCAGGACCTGGTGCGCAGCCAGGGCTCGATCAGTTCGTCCTTGCGCGGCGAGATCGTCGCCTCATGCAGCAGTGCCATCCCCACACGGTAACCATCGCAGCCGTGGCCGGTATGAATGGGTCGTGAAGACCGGGTGGCATAGCGAGCGCTGAATTGATCGTTTGAACCGCGTTCCAGCCGATTTCCGGTGAATCTGCCAAAAGGCCTAAATGACCTTGCGGCCCATCTAGTGTCGTGAAGATGCATGCTCCCGGCTGGCTCCCTGATCCATTGCAGCGGCACGAGTTGCGGTACTGGGACGGAAACCAGTGGACAGAACACGTGGTGACGCGCGGCGTCCAGGATCGAGATCCTTTGCCGCCCGTTCCCGCGGCGCCGGTTTTCCGCGAGATCACCATGGATTTCGACGAACCGGCGCCGCGCCGTGCCAAGGGATGGCGGCTGCACATCATTCTCGGCGTCGTGACCCTGGGGGTGTGGCTGCTGGCCATTCCTGCGGTGATCGCCTGGCGCCGGGGGGAGCGCGGCTGGGCAGCGGGCCTGGCGGTGGCTGCGGTGGTCGCGTTCGGGGCGATCGGCAACACCTTGCCGGAGGCCGAGCAGACGACCGTCACGGCTGCCGCCGAGGAGTCCAGCCCGCCGTCGGCCACTGCGTCGAGCAGTCCGTCGGCCAGCCCGTCGAGCAGTCCTGCGGTGTCGAGCCAGGCGCCCGCGGCGCCGTCACCCACGCCGTCGTCGACCATCGCCGCCTTCGCCGATGGGGCGGCCACGCCCAAGGCTCGCCCCGTCGCTCCGACGCCGACCTCGGCGCCCGCTGCCAAGGCCACGACCACTACGACGAAGCCGACGGCTAAGCCGACATCGAAGCCGACGGCGAAGCCGAAGACCGCGACGTCCACCGCGACGAAGAAGCCGACGACGTCCACGACGACGAAGAAGCCGACCACGACTGCGGCGGCGGTCAAGGACTTCGCCAACTGCACCGAGATGCGCAAGGTGTACCCCCACGGGGTCGGCAAGCCGGGCGCCGTCGACAAAACGACTGGCACCCCTCCAGTCACGAACTTCCACGAGAGCGCTGCGTTGTATGCGGCAAATTCGGAAAGCGATCGCGACGGTGACCAGATCGCCTGCGAGCAGTTGTAGGTCGGCCGGCGTTCAGCTGACCTTCTGCGAGCCGCTGCAGGTGAGGAAGACGGTCTCGAAACGCTTGCCGCCGTCCGTGTAGCCCGCCTGGTGATAGGCGCAGAAATGGCCCACCGGTTTGAAGGCGTCCGCAACGATGATCACGGTGTTGACCGGACGGACAGGTCTTGGTCCCGCCTGTCCGCCTCTCCAGAACGGTGCCGCCCACGTAGTCGAACGTGCAGGAGGCGTCGCCTGAGGCGAGCCCGATCGGTGCCCGGGCGTAGGCGCGATCAGTGGCGATCGACCAACGGGCGTAGGTGTGCGGCGGTTTCGTCGCCCAGGACACGATGGTCTCGAGATCGGTACCGGTGCCGGCGGCTGTGCGCCGCCAACTCGCCGGCGACCCGACCGGCCCGGTCGCGAAGCGTGCCCCCTCGATGCGGGAGAACTCGGCGCGCACCATGACGTTGCCCCAGTTCCGGCAGTCCTTGGTACCGCTGCGGGACAGCGGGTACACCGCCGCTGCGGCCTCCTCGGCCGCCGCAACACCGACCATGACCGCGGCAAGGCTCGCCACGATGACTGCGGCTCTCGTCCTGAGACCTCGACGTCGCATCCAGGCCTCCGGATGTGCTCTGAGCGGCGCCGAGTGTGCCCCGGGGTGATCGGTAAGGCAACGGTGGCCGCGGGAATGAGTACGTCATCAGGAGGCTGACGCTGCCGGCCGCCCGAGCAGAACGAGATGAGTGGGGGAGAAGTCCAGACAGCCCACCCCTTGCCGAACGCGTTCCCCGCGGCTCTGCGCGTGATCCGTTGGTGCCGTTGGTGTTTGCCAAGCTGACGTGGGCCGAGCCGGTTATCCACAGGGGTGGGTTTGTGGGTTGACTCGTACAGGTGTTCGAATAGTATTGGTGCATGGTCGCGGAGTTGTTCGAGTCGCCGCCTGAGTCGCCGTGGTCGGTGGCCGGGCGGATCACTGCTGCGGTGGATGCGGTGTCCGCGTTGCAGGCGTGCCTGGACGTGCCGACCGCGTGCGTGACGGGTGCGGACGTGGCGGCGATTGAGCGGTTGGCGCGGCGGGTGGACGCGGCCCGGTTGGCTGCTCTGGCGGCGGTGGATGCTGCGGGGATGGGTGAGGGGTCGGGGATGAGTGGGACGGCGGCGTGGTGGGCGAAGGCGACCCAGGCTGATGGTGGCGCGGCGGCGCGGGATGTCGGCCTGGCCCGGGCCTTGGACGGTGGGCTGGGTGCGACGAGGGCGGCGCTGGCAGAGGGTGAGCTGTCGGGTGAGCACGCGAAGGTGATCGCCAAGGCCGTCCGGGATCTCCCGGCGGACGTGACGGCGGCTGAGCGGGATCAGGTCGAGGCCGACCTGGTCGCGAAGGCGAAGAAGATCGACCCCGCCAGACTGCGCCGGGCCGCGCGGCGGGCCCTGGATGCGTTGGACCGGTCTGAGGCCGAGGCCGACGCGCATGAAGACGCGAGACTGCGGGATGAGGAAGAGCGGGCCCGGGCGAGGGCGGCGTTCTCGATGCATGACAACGGGGACGGGACCACCAGTGGTCACTTCACCGTCCCGACGTTGGCGGCGGCGATGTTGCGGAAGATCCTGGAGCAGATGACCGCGCCCCGGCGGATGACCCCGGACGAGCGTGATGGCGTGGACGGTAAGGCGACGGGCACGGATTGGGCGCACGCCAAGGGCCTGGCCTTCACCGAACTCCTGGAGCGGTTGCCGACGGATCACCTGTCGGGCAAGGTCGCCGCCACGATCGTGGTCACCCTGACCTGGGAACGACTCCTCGCCGGCCTCGGCGCCGCGAACGTGGACACCGGGACGGACCTCTCCGCCGGTGAGGCCCGCCGGCTCGCCTGTGGCGCGGGGATCGTGCCGGCGGTGCTGGGGACGGGCTCGTTGCCGTTGGACCTGGGACGCTCCTCCCGCCTGTTCACCGAGGCCCAGCGGGTGGCCTTGGCGACCGTGTACGACACGTGCGCGGCCGAGGGGTGTGACCGGCCGTATGCCTGGACCGAGTTACATCACGAGACACCCTGGTCACTCGGCGGGAAGACCGACCGCAAGGACGCCGTCCCGGCGTGCCAATGCCACCACGGACGATTGCATGACCCGAGATACGAACATGTGATCACCACCGACACGAACGGCAAGAAGACCATCACCTTCACCCGACGCACCTAGGGGAGGACTCCGTCAGGCCGGGTTCCGGTCTGGCCGGTGCGATGCGTTTGTCAGCGTTCTGGTCGACGAGGGCCCGGGTTCCGACGCGGGCTGAGATAGGAATGGCTCATGGATCATCTGTTCAGTCCGCTGGCGATCGGACCGGTCACGGCGCGGAATCGGATCGTGTCGTCGGGGCATGACACGGTGATGGCGGAGGCGGGGGAGCCGGGGGAGCGGTACCTGGCCTACCAGGCGGCGCGGGCGCGGGGTGGGGCCGGGCTGATCGTGGTCCAGGTGGCCGGCGTCCATGTGTCGGCGCAGTACACGAGCCACGTGCTGATGGCTGACGACGACGCCTGCATCCCAGCGTTCACGCGGCTCGCCGAGACGGTGCACGAGCACGGGGCGCTGATCTTCCAGCAACTGTTCCATGACGGTCGTGAGCTGATGGAGTCGCAGGACGGCACGCTGCCGGTGGCGCTCGCGCCGTCAGCCGTGCCGAACGAGCGCTTCCATGTCATGCCGCGGGCGATGCCGACGGCGCAGGTGCGCGAGATGGTGCGCTGCTACGCCGAGGCCGCCGGGCGGATGCGGCAGGCGGGCTATGACGGGGTCGAGATCGTCGCGTCGCACGGGTACCTGCCCGCGCAGTTCCTCAACCCGCGCACGAACCTGCGCACCGACGAGTTCGGCGGAGATCTGGACGGTCGGTTGCGGTTCCTGCGCGAGACGCTCCAGGCCGTGCGGACCGCCGTGGGGGCTGGACTGGCTGTGGGAGTGCGGATCTCGGTGGGCGAGGAGTCCGGCGAGGGACTGACCGGCGACGAGGCGCTGGAGGCACTCGCCCGGCTGGACGCCGACGGGCTGGTCGACTACGTCTCGGTGGTGGCGGGCACGTCGGCGACGCTGGCCGGATCGGACCACATCGTGCCGCCGATGACCCGTGCGCCGGGATACACGGCGCCGCTGTCCCGGCGGGTGAAGGCAGTGGTGTCGTGCCCGGTGATGGTGGCCGGGCGGATCAACCAGCCTCAGGACGCCGAACTGATCCTGCAGCGCGGCGACGCCGACGCGTGTGTGATGACCCGGGCCCTGATCTGTGACCCGGAGCTGCCGGCGAAGGCTGCTGCCGGGCGGCTGGAGGAGATCCGCGCGTGCATCGGCTGCAACCAGGCGTGCATCGGGCACTTCCACGCCGGGTATCCGATCTCGTGCATCCAGCACCCCGAGACCGGTCGCGAGCGCGAGTACGGCGTCCGGGTGCTGGCGCGCGTTCGGCGCGAGGTGCTGGTGGTCGGTGGTGGCCCGGGCGGGCTCAAGGCCGCGGCGGTGGCTGCGGAGCGCGGGCACCGGGTGACGTTGATCGAGGCCGCTCGCCGGCTCGGCGGGCAGGTGCGCCTGGCTCAGGAGGTGCCGGTGCGGGCCGAGTTCGGTGGCGCGATCACCAATCTGCAGGGCGAGGCCGAGCGGGCCGTCGTCCGGATCGTGGTCGGCACCACCGTGGATCGCGCGGTGATCGACGATCTCGCTCCCGACGTGGTGGTGGTGGCCACCGGGGCGGTGCCCCGCGTGCCGGAGCTCGAGGTGGTGGACGAGCCGGTGATCGTGACCGCCTGGGAGGTCTTCGCCGGAGTGGAGGTGCCGTTGGGGCGGGTCGTCGTCGCGGACTGGCGCTGCGACTGGAACGGGCTCGGCGCGGCGCTCGCCCTGGCGCAGCGGGGGCGCACGGTGATCCTCGGCGTCACCGGGTATCACGCCGGGCAACGGCTGCAGCAGTACGTGCGCGACGACATGCTCGCCGAGGCCGCCCGGCGCGGGGTGAGCATCGTGCCGCTGGTGCGCATCATCGGCGCCGACGGCGACTCGGTGTACTTCCAGCACGTCCTCACCGACGAGCCGGTGATCATCGAGGACGTCACGGCGCTGGTGCTCGCGCAGGGGCACCTGCCCGTGGACGGGTTGCTGCGCGACCTGGAGGACAGCGGCGAGCTCGAGGTGTACGGGGTGGGTGACTGCTTGGCGCCGCGCACCGTCGAGGAGGCGGTGCTGGAGGGGCTACGCGTCGGCTCGTCGATCTGAGCGTCAGGGGTCTGAGTTCGCAGATCGGTCACGTGCGAGATCCCGCCCGGCTCCGAAGATATCTGCAGGCCGTCGCGGCGAACACGGCGGGTGTCGTCGTCCACAAGACCCTGTTCGATGCGGCCGGGATCGACCGGATGACCGGCGTCCGATTCGACACCTTGCTGGAGCAGGTCTTCGTGCTCGACCAGGTGCCGGCCTACTCCTCCAACCGGCTGAACCGGTTGGTGCGCCTGCCGAAGCGGTACTTGATCGACCCGGCGTTGATGCGTCCGCTGCTTGGAGTCGACGAGCGTGCCGTGCTGCGGAACGGGGACCTGTTGGGCCGTGTGATCGACACCTTTGTGATGGCTCAGCTGCGTGCCGAGTTGGCCATGAGCGACCTGGACCCTCGGCTGCATCACCTGCGGGACGCCAACGGTCGCCACGAAGTGGATCTCGTCATCGAGTTGGCCGATGGCCGGGTGATCGGTATCGAGATCAAGGCCGATGCCGCGCCGGGCCGGGACGCCGCCCGGCACCTGGCGTGGCTGGAGGAAGCGCTCGGAAGCCGGTTCGCCGCCGGCGTCGTGTTTCACACCGGCCCCCGTCCGATTGCCTACAGCACAAGCATCGTCGGGCTGCCGATCTCGGTGCTGTGGTCGGTGGGGTGATTCCGACGACCGGCGACGAGGTCGCTTGCCGTTCGCCACGAGATCCGGCGAGGTGGTGGCCGACCGTCTGCGGAGGATGACAGTGATCGCCGCCGCCCGGCTGCCCGGCCGCGGGGCCGCTCTGTTAACGGCTCGTTAGCGGCCCCGGCGCAGGGTGGAGTTCATCGGCGGCGCACCGGCGTCGCCCCCACCAAGGAGTTCACATGGCCACCAACTACGTCACCTTCCAGGACGGCGACCTCCGGGTGCCGACCGCGGGCGGCGATCTCGACATCGACATCCCGTTCTCCACCTCGGGCGTCGACACGACCCAGAACGGCGTGCTGTCGCTGGAGGTCCTCGTCGACGGGAATCCGACGCTGGAGCTCGACATCAACGGGAACACCATGTACACGCAGACGTTCGGGGCAGACGTCCAGCGCGTCGTCCAGGAGAACTTCCCGCTCAGCCTGCTGGGAGCCAACAACACGCTGACCGTGCGGGTCACCGGCGGCGGCACGGTCACGGCGTCGGACTTCCACGTGCTCTACAAGACCTGACGCCTGCGGGACGCCTGCCCAGCCGCGGCTGGGTCAGGCGAACCCGCGTATCAACCCGCCGTCCTCCGGCTCCTCCTGAGGAACAACTCTCGGGGTCGGTGGGTGCGGATGGGCGAGTCGCCGCAGGCGTTGGGCGTCACGGTGCTCGGCCCGGTCGCCGTGCGGACCGCGGGTGGGCTGTACGCCGTCCGGGGTCAGCAGGGATTGGTCCTGGCGGCCCTCGCGGCCGCCCATCCCCACCCGGTGAGCACCGGCGCGCTGCTCGACGAGCTGTGGGACTCCACGCCCCCGCCGTCCGCCCGCACGGCCCTGCGGGTGGTGCTGACCCGATTGCGCGAACGTCTGGGCGCGGGGGATCGCGTCGTGGTGCACAGCGGCGGTGGCTACCGGCTCGCGCTGGGGGAGGATCAGCTGGATCACCTGCGGTTCGCGCGGATGGTCGAGCAGGCGGGCTCCACGCTCGATGCTGACCCGTGCCGAGCCGTTGCGCTGCTGAGACCCGCGCTGGAGCTCTGGCGCGGCGCCGCCTTCGCCCCCTACGACGAGTCGCCGCGGGTGAAGGCCAACGCCGCGAACCTCGAGGAGCAGCGCAAGAACGCCGAGGAGCTGCTGGTGTCGGCACTCCTCGCTGCTGGTCAGCCTGACAGCGCGGCCACCTGGGCCACGGCGCTGGTCGAGGCCGAGCCCTACCGCGAGCGCCGGTGGGAGCAGCTGATGCTGGCGCTCTACCGGACCGGGCGCCAGGCCGAAGCGCTGCACACGGCCAGGCGGGCCGCCGAGTGCCTGCGCGAGGAGCTGGGCATCGAGCCCTGGCCGGGACTGCGCGCCCTGGAGAGCGACATCCTGAACCAGGCACCCCATCTCGGTCGTGATCGTGCCGACGACGACCCAGGGGCAGCAGAATCGGTGCGGGTGAGCGGCCGCTCGCCCGGGGCGGGCGGGGCGCCCACTCTGCCGGGGACCTTTGTCGACCGGGTCGCGGACGTCGCGACGCTGTCGCTGCTGCTCGACCAGGAGCGGCTGGTCAGCGTGGTCGGGCCGCCCGGCGTCGGCAAGAGCCGGCTGGCGGCGCACCTGGCCCGGGCGGCGGTGGGCAGCCGCGTGCTGTGGCTCGACCTGGTACCGGTCGCCGCGGACGCCGTCGTCGCTGAGCTGGCCAACCTGACCGGCATCAGGCTCGGGCAGCCGGGCGCCGCGTCGGAGCTGGCGGCGGCGTTCAGCCGGGAGGAGACCCTGCTGGTGCTCGACAACTGCGAGCACGCGCTCGCAGCGGTGGCCGGGCTGGCCGAGGAGTTGCTCGCCTCCTGCCCCGGGGTGACCGTGCTGGTGACCAGCCGGCAGGTGCTGGCCTGCCCCTCCGAGACCGTCTACCCCCTTGAACCGCTGCCCCTCGACGGCGCGCTGCAACTGCTCAGGCAGCGTGCCGGGAGTCAGGTGCAGGGCAACGACGAGGCTGCGCTGATGCAGCTGGTCGATCGGCTCGACCGGCTGCCGCTGTCGATCGAGCTGGCGGCGCCGGCGCTCGGCTCGACGTCGGCTGCTCACCTGGTGAGCCTGCTGACCCACTCCCTGGAGTCGGCGACCGGGAATGGACAGCACGACAGCAGGCACCACCGCCTGGGGGTGGCGCTGGACTGGTCGCTCGCGCTGCTCCGGGAGGCCGACCGTGACCTGTTCGACATCCTCGGGGTGCTGCCCGGCAGCTTTCTCGCCGACGACGTCGCCGAGCTCACCGGGCGATCGCCGGCCGAGATCGAGCCGGCGTTGCTGCGCCTAGCTGCGGGTGGCCTGCTCGCCCCGGCTGGTGCCGGGTCACAGCCAGGCTGGCGGCAGCTCAACGTCGTCAGGACCCATGCCCAGGAACGGTTGCGGGCCGGCGGTCGGCTCGACCGGCTGACCCGGGCGCACGCCACCGCGCAGGTCGCCCTGGTCAAGGGCCTGGCCGGCGACCTGATCGGGCCCGGCGAGGATCTGGCCGTCGCCCGGCTGAGCCGAGCGGCCGATCAATTGCCGGCCGCCCACCACTGGTTGATCACCCATCAGGCCGTGGCGGAGTCGGCGGCGTTCAACCTCGCGCTGTGGGAGCACACGTTCTTCCGCCAGCAGTTCGGTCGCTACCACTGGCTGGAGGACACCCTCGATCTGCCTGGCGTGGACGAGCTCGCAGACCATGACGTCCTGCTCGGCGAGGCAGCCCTGGCCGCCTGGGCGCGGGACCAGCCGACGCGCAGCGCCTACCTCGCCGATCAGGCTGAGGCGGCCGCTGCCGGCGGGGGTCGCCCCCTGCCGCTGTCCGCGCTGAAGGCCCGGTTCAACCTCGCGATCGAGGGCCAGCGCCTCGACGAGGCGGGTGCCCTGCTGATGCGGCTGCTCGGGGAGTCCATCGACCGGGCCGACACCCGCCACCATTCCGACAACCTGGTCGTCGCCTCCATGGGGCTGGCCCAGATGGGGCTGGACGCCGAAGCCGCCGGGACCGCGGAACAGGCCACGGTGCTTGCTCGGACCACGGGCAACCCGACGTCGGTCAGCTGGGCCGGGGTAGGGGTCGGGTCTGCCTACCTGTACACCGATCCTCGGAGGGCGGCGCGGGCGTTCTCGGCGGCCGCGCGGCTGGCCGGAACCGTGCACAACCGGTGGGTCGAGGGGATGGCCTTGACCGGGCTGGTGACGGCGCTGCGCCGGCAGGGACGGCTGACCCAGGCCTGCGAGCTGGTCGGGGAGGTGAGCGAGCTGTGGGTCCGCTGCAGCTCCGCCGGACAGCTCGCTCGCGCCGGGCACGAGGTGGCACTGCTGCTCGACGGGATGGGTGAGCCGGTGGCCGCGGCGCGGTTGCTGGCCGACCTTGAGCTGGTGGCCCCCCCGTACCCGATGCGGGACGACGATCAGGAGCGGCTGGAGGAGCTGGCGCTCATCGGCGCCGAGCGATCCGAGCGATCCGACGCGGTCGGCGTCCTGGTTGCGCGACCGGTGGTGGGCCGGCTGGACCAGGTGGTGCTGCGCGGGCTCGGCGGCCTCCGCAGCCTTCGGGCCACCGATCAGGTACCCGCGAGGCGCTCTCCAGCCTTGTGACGTCCTCCGGTGACAGCGGACGGCGGTAGGGCCGGGTCCGGCCCTGCGCGAGGAACGGGCGGACCCAGCGCTGTCCGATCGCCTGGATCACGGTGCGGGTCAGCGGTCGGAGCGGGCGGATCCGCAGCAGGCCACCCAGGACGGCGGCGATCAGTCGGGCCCTGGTGCGGCCCTCCCCGGTACCGGTCAACAGCAACGCCGTCGCGCGAGGTTCGCCGAGCACCTGCATCAGGCCGGGCGCCAACCACCCGAACCCGCGCGGGAACCCGTCGGACACGCCCTCGATCAGCGCCTCGCACAGCCGGACGCCGTCCACGGAGCGGGCGTGGTGACGCCGCCGGATCGCCAGTGACAGGGCGCGGGCCTCGCGGTGGTCGAGGGGGCGGAGAGTGCCTTCGGGCCCCGGCACCATCAGGGCGTCGTGCGGTGCGCCGAGGAGGAACCCGATTCCGAGCCAGAACCGGACGACGGCGTTGCGGGTCTGCTCGTCCGTCTCGATGCCGAGCTCGTCGAGCATGTCCAGCGTCGAGGTGGAGAAGCTGAGGGCCGTGCCGATCACGTCCTCCTGATTGAACGGAACGCCGTAGACGGCGCTGTCCCACTGGTGGTTCAGGAGCCGGTCGGCCATCAATGCGTGCATCGCTCGGACGCCCCGCACCGACTGCAGGGCCGGCGCCGTCGGGCTGCATGGCTCCTTCGTGCCAGCCCTTGTCGGAGCCCAGCAGGTCCATCACGAAGAAGGCGGTCTCGCCTGCCCGGCGGAACGGATCGGTGGCCAGGTCGGACACCCGCCCCAGGACGTGCACCCCTGCGGCGGCCGCGTAACTGTCCGGCAGGGAGCGGAACACCAGTGCCATGAACCACACCGTCGACCACCGGTCGAACACCTTCCGCGCACGGGTGCACGTAGCTGGGTCCAGCAGGTCGCCCGGCTGGACGGCCTGACTGCGCCGCTGTTCGACGTCCTCGCGGATGAGGTGGATCCTCGCGGTGTTCCCCTCGTCGGCCACGTCCTCGAGGCGCAGCTGCTCGGGGCCTTCCAAGGGCAGGTGGGTGGCCCGGGTGCGCAGCACGTCGAGCTGGTCGTCGGTGAGCGGGCTGGCCACCTCACCCCGTCTCCGTGCAGAACCGTCGATCGGAATCGGGCCGGCCAGCAGGCGGAGCTGGCTGCGGAGGGCGCTGTCGAGACCTGGCCGGGGCGGAACCCGGACGACGGAGCCGGCCTCGTCGAACCACCAGGCGGCCCGCTGGTGCTCGGCGAACAGGGCGGAGATGTAGGCCATCCGGTCGCGCAGGTCGTTCCAGCAGCGGGCCCGCCCGCCGTCCACGCCGAGGTGGGTGAACAGCTTGCCCAGCAACACCTCGTCGCTTAGGTCCTCGATGCGGTGACGACCATCGCCTGCGTCGACCGGAACACGCTGTACGGCAAGGGGTTTGTCACCGGGTGGAACGGGCTTCCCGGTCTTGACCAGCCCGATGGGCAGGTCCACGCCGATCAGCAGGCGGGTGGCCAGGCCGATCCAGGCGTCCTCCAGGCGAAGGCGCAGCGGCCCCGGGTCACGGTGGCGCCAGTGGTGCCGGGTCTCCAGCGTTGCCCACGGAGTCGTCAGAGTGCGTAGCCATGACCGCAGGCCCACGCTGATGGCCAGGGACAGCAGGCGTTGCTCGTGCAGGGCCAGCAGGCAGTTGCCGGTGAGGATGTGTTGCGAGCGCTGCTCGCCGGGCGGCTCCTTGAGCGCCCGGTAGTAGGCGCGGAATCCGAGCACCAGGAGCTGGTTGTGGTGCGGCCCGGCCGGTCGTGACCGGGGGTCGGTCAGGGAGACCCAGAACTCCTGCTCGGTACCGCCACCGGGGTCGCCCGGTGGGCGGAACAGCTTCTTGCGCAACAGATTCTCGCAGCGTTCCCAGGCTGGGGCCAGGTCGTCGCCGGCCGACGCCGCCGCTGCGACGGTCGCCAAGAAGACGGCGTGCCCCCGGCCGATGTCGGCGAAGACGTCCCGATTGCCGTCGGCGAAAGCCTTGGTGATCAGGTCTCCCAGCACCGGGACCGGCAGGGTGAGGTACCCGCCGACGGTGTGGCTGGCCCACTGCCCGAAGGCTGCCCAGGTGGCGTCGCCGGTTCCCAGCACGGCGGCCATGGCCTGCGCGAGATCGCCGTAGGTGCGGCTGATCAGCTCGTTGCGCAGGGTCACGGGCATCGGTACGAACGCGATGTCCAGGATCCGGTCGGTGTCCACCGATCGACTGAGCAGGTCGGGCTCCCACGGTGCGCCCGGACGTCCGTTCATGGCAACCCCCTGCTGACACGACGATTCGCCCAGGGTGACAGAACCCGGCGCCGTGTGGTCGTTAGCGCCCTGTTAGCAGGTGCCGCTGATGCTCGGTGGTGCCAGAGGAAGAGCATCCTGCACCACCCTCACCGAGAGAGAGGCCGTCATGTCTGTTGCACCCAACGATGTGAACCTGCTCGCCGTCGAGACCAACGACCAGGACTTCGCGGCCGGCACGGCCATCGATTTCCAGGTGCGGGCCGAGGTCGGCGCTGCACTGCACGGCACGGGAGGCCAGTACAAGGTCAGGCTCACGCTGACCGACACGACCGACCCGAGCCTGCTCGACACCGAGAACATCACCGGTGTGTTCGGTGACCCGGCCTGGCCGAACCCCGGGCTGAACATCTTCACGTTCACCGTTCCGGCCGGCGCGACCGCCGGTCGGGTCGGCAACATCGTCGAACCCCAGGCCCGCCTGATCGGCAACGCCGCCGCACCGTTCGACAGCTCGCACGTGGTCGGCGACTCCCTGCTGCTCACTCCCTGAGACACGGGCAGCCGACCATGCACCCCGCCCCCGATCCGATCGCCGTCGTCGTCATGGCCGTCGGCGGGGCGGGGTTGTCGGTCGTGGGGACCGTCGTCTATCTGATCGGGATCCGGCGCGGCGCCACGGTGCCGCACCGCGGCAGCTGGCTGGTGTGGAGCGCGATCGCCGTCGTGGCGGCGGCGGCTCACGCGGCCGCGGGCGGCCGCTGGAGTCTGGTCGTGCTCGGCGTGCAGGCAGCGGCCACCGTGACCGTGCTCGTGTTCGCCGTCCGCGCCGGGGTGGGTGGGATCACGCTGGGCAACGCCGTCCTGCTGGCCGTGGCCGGGCTCGGGATCGTGGGCTGGCTCGTCCTTGACCGGCCGATCGCGGCCACCGCGTGTGTCGCCCTTGCGGACGGTGCGGGCCTCGTCGCCATTGCGCCCAAGATCTGGCGCGAACCGCACTCCGAGACCGCCGCCACCTATGCCGCAGCTGGGGTGTCTGGGCTTCTGGCCTGCCTGGCCGCGTGGTCGACCGACCCCGCCCTGCTGGTCTTCCCGGTCTACTTCTGTCTCGCCAACGCGGCAACCGCGCGGCTCATCGTCTGGCGTCGCCGCATGGTGACCGCGGCCATCGCCGCGGGCTGAGATCGGGGCGCGTGGGCGGCTTTCACCGTAGGTCCATGATGAACCGGGCCAGGGTGACCAGCGTTCCCACCACGGAGGCGACAGTGCGCGCACGCGCGCCCCAGGGCCTACTCGTCTTCGCGTGGGCTGGGCCATTGGCCTGACTTCGCGCACGGGTGACTGGATTCCGGCGGGAATGCGACGACCGGGACATCGGGCGCTCCTGTTCTCAGACAACGGAGGCGTCAAGGCGGTCTCTCCGCTCCAACGGGGAGGCCGCCGCTTCATCGGCCGTGTGGATCGGCCGACATCACAGAGCGTGCTCGTTCATCTCACTCTGCGTCCAGACGGTGACGCTGGGTTCACTCGAATGGCAGCGTGCGGTTACCGCCTGTCGCCGTCGCCCGGGGGTCGGACGGCGCACTCGTGCCAGGGTGTCGCCGCAGTCACGAAGGGGCGTGGACTGCCGCACCATCCACCCGCCGCGTGCCAGCTCGGCGATGCTCCGCTCCAGCGACCATTCGGGGTCGAGGAAGGGGCGAGGATCGGATCCCCATTCAGGGCGGAGTTGGGCGAACTGTTGGGCGAGGAACTCATGCCTGGGCTCGGGTGCGAGGACCGCAACGATGTCTCGGGGTGTGAAGTCGAGATGGCCGACGTGTCGCCACTCGCGCTCCCAATGGAAGTCCTTGCGGTACGTGCGTCCCTGGCCCATCGTTTCCAGGTAGGGAGTGATCTTGAAGATGTGCTGCTGGGCCATCAGCGCCGCGTCGAAGTGCCCGTTGACACGGCTGCGGCGCAAGGCCTCTGTCATGAGGTTGAGGAAGGGTTTCGTCAGCCACTCGACGCCACCTGCCTGCGTGGTGTCGAGGTACCACACGGGGTTGCTGCGCCGTCGACGCACCTCGTCTCTTCTGAAGACCCAGCCGTAGTGCGACATCGGGGCCGATCGGCCATCGATCGGCCGGCAGAGCATCCATAGATGTTCGAGCGGGGTCTCCGACAGGCAGACCACATTCTGCGTGTGGTCGCTGTCGGCCAGATGGGGGCATAGTCCCGGGCAAGCCCGAATGCGGTCCTGGCCTCGATGCGCAGCTGCTGCGGCCATCGAGAGGAGGTTCTCCTCGGCCCTGCTTTCCTCGTTCGCCTCGCTGTCGTCTCGAGTGAGGTGTACGAGGAAGGTCGACAGATCGGTGCGTCGCTGCAGGAGCTTCTCGACGTCGTCGCCCATGAGTTGCCCGTCGGCGGTGATCACCGCCGGTTAAGTGCCGGGAGGCGTGATCACCCGCCCGCGCAGGAAGCGT
Organism: uncultured Actinomycetota bacterium; assembly: GCA_963710915.1. Classification (GTDB taxonomy): domain Bacteria; phylum Actinomycetota; class Actinomycetes; order Actinomycetales; family Kineosporiaceae; genus JADJPO01. The sequence goes on from CAVQCD010000012.1 coordinate 19,318, forward strand.
CGACGGGGCTAGATACAGTTGTGCTACGTTCGTAGCATGTCTGAGGTTCCGTCGCGGGAGCTGCGCAACAGCACCGCTGACGTTCTGCGCCGGGTGGCCGCCGGCGAGGACGTGGTGATCACCGTGAATGGGCGTGGCGTGGCTCGATTGCTGCCGATCCAGCCGCAACGGCGCCGATGGATCGACCGGGCCGAGCTGGCGCGGCGGTTGGGTGTGGCGCAGGCCGATCCTGGGTTGCGTGACGACCTGGCGGAGCTGGCCGGAGACACGACTGACGATCTCGGTCCCCTCTCGTGACCGAGCGGGGCGTGCTGGATACCAGCGTGTTCATCGCCGCCGAGTCCGGCCGCGCTCTCGATGCCGCGGAGTTGCCGGACGAGAGCGCAATCTCGGTGGTGACCCTCGCGGAGCTTCATGCCGGCGTGCTTGCCGCCCAGGACGTCGAGACTCGCGCCCGTCGCATGATCACCCTGGACTCGGTGGGCGACGTCGAGCTGCTTCCGGTCGACGGTGCTGCCGCGATGGCCTGGGCGCAGATGCGGGTTCAGCTCGCGGAGTCGGGCCGGCGTGCCAACGTCAACGATCTGTGGATCGCGGCCACCGCCGCCTCGCGGGGCCTGCCGGTGGTCACGCAGGACGACGACTTCGACGTCCTGGAAGGGATGGCCGGCCTGGTCGTCGTCAGGGTGTGACGCGCGAGGCCTGCGGCCGCCCGCGGACGGGGCATCGGTAGTTGAGACCGAATCCGTACGTTGCCCTCGAGGGTGCGGTGCGTCGTGCCGACCAGGCGGACGCGGCGATGTTCGAAGCCGTGGAGTTCCTCGACGAGCTCCATGAGCGCCTGGGGTAGAAGGTCCGCCACTACGACGTAACCCGTTGCTCTTGTTGTGGTTTCGGCTCTGGGTGGTTCCGCGTGATGCCCTGTGTTGATCAAGGTGTTCACGCTGCCGTCCGGGCGGCGCTGGCCAGGAGGATACGGGCCTTGTAGTGGCTCTCGTTCCTGAATCCTCGTCCGGTGCGTTTGATGTGCTTGATGGCGGTGTTCGCGGCCTCGGTGCGGGCGTTGGTGACGCCGGTGACGATGGCGACCTCGATGTGTGGCCACCAGGTGCAGATCGTGTCCCACAGCCGATCGGTTTCGGTCATGTTCGCGGCCAGGACGTAGGCGCCCAGGCGCATCTTCTCGTCCTGGGCGGTGGCCAGGCTGGAGCAGGCCAGCAGGCGGCGTAGCTGTTCCTTGACGCCCCAGGCCGCGCCGAGTTCGTCGGTCGGGTCATCGCAGCGGAAGGTCCGCGTCAGCCGGGCCAACGCCCTCACCGAGAGGGTGTCACCGGCGCGGAGCAGCAGCCGCCGGTTCGCCCACACCGCGTCCCGGGCGGCGGCCCCGGCGCCCGAATCGTTGCCGGATCACCCGCTGGCGGCACCGGTCAGCATGTCGTTGGCGAGCTTGACCAGGTGGAAGATGTCGACCGCGATCGCCGCGTCGGGCAGGTGGGTGGTGATCGCCTTGCGGTAGGCCGCGGACGGATCGATCGCGACCACCTCGACCCCTCCTCGCCAGGCGTCGGTGCGTTCGGTCAGCCAGTCTCCGACCCCGGCCGAGGTCCGCCCCTCGACCACGGCGAGGACCTGGCTGGTGTCCAGGTCGACCAGGGTGGTCATCCACGGCTCCCGGCGCCGCCAGGCGCCGGCCTCGTCGCGGTAGAACCGCACGCAGCGGTAGCGGTGCTCATCGATCCCGAGCCGGCGCACCGCCACACCGTCGGCGTCGGGCAGGACCAGCGCGGCCGTGTTCACGCAGGCCTGCACGGTCCACCAGGCGATCCCGTGGGCGGCGGCGACCTCGCCGACCGCCCGCCCCGAGCAGATCACCGCCTCCAGCACCGCTACCCGCAACCGCGTCGTGGCCTTGGCCCGCAACGGGACCTGCTCGGTGGTCTCGGCGAACGTCCGCTTCCCACACCGGGTTTCAGCGCACACGAACCGACGCCGCTGCAGGGTCACCTCCACCCGGCCAGCCACCGGGATGTCCCGCACCCGGGACGAGCGGACCTGATGCACCCGCCCCGACAGCACCCCACACGCCGGGCACGCCGCCTCCCTCGCGGTCGAAACGACCGTCACCTCCCGCAGCAGATGCCCGGAGTCGTCGACGCCGTCGACCGCCTCAAGCACGCGGTAGCCGGGCAGGTTGAACAGCACACTCGCCGCATCCCGCGGCGAGCCCGTAGGCTCGAACAAGGCTCGTGGTCCTCTCACTGGAACGGATGTCTCGCAACACCCATCCCAGCGCAGGACCACGAGCCCCTACGTCACCGACCGGCTACCACCCCACCGTGTCGCGATCATGAAACTCCACGCGGAACTACCAAGAGCCGGTTTCGGCTCTTGGGGTGTCGTGGGGGGTTATCCACAGGGACTCCCTCCGGGATTGACTCGTACAGGTGTTCGAATAGTATTGGTGCATGGTCGCGGAACTGTTCGAGTCGCCGCCTGAGTCGCCGTGGACGGTGGCCGGGCGGATCACTGCTGCGGTGGATGCGGTGTCCGCGTTGCAGGCCTGCCTGGACGTGCCGTCGTCGGTGGTGTCGGGTGCGGATGTGGCGGCGATTGAGCGGTTGGCGCGGCGGGTGGACGCGGCGCGGTTGGCTGCTCTGGCGGCGGTGGATGCTGCGGGGGTGGGTGAGGGGTCGGGGATGAGTGGGACGGCGGCGTGGCTGGCGAAGGCCACCCGCGCGGACGGCGCCGCCGCGGCGCGGGATGTCGGCCTGGCCCGGGCCTTGGACGGTGGGCTGGCCGCGACGAGGGCGGCGCTGGCGGAGGGTGAGCTGTCGGGGGAGCACGCGAAGGTGATCGCCAAGGCCGTCCGGGACCTCCCGGCGGGTGTGACGGCGGGTGAGCGGGATCAGGTCGAGGCCGACCTGGTCGAGAAGGCCAAGAGGGTCGACCCGGCCAAGCTCCGCCGGGCCGCCCGCCGCGCGCTGGACGCGTTGGACCGGTCTGAAGCCGAAGCCGACGCGCACGAAGACGCGAGGCTGCGGGATGAGGAGGACCGGGCCCGGGCGAGGGCGGCGTTCTCGATGCATGACAACGGGGACGGGACCACCAGCGGTCACTTCACCGTCCCGACGGTGGCGGCCGCGATGTTGCGGAAGATCTTGGAGCAGATGACCGCGCCGCGGCGGATGACCCCCGACGAACGCGGCGGGGTGGACGGTAAGGCGACGGGGACGGATTGGGCGCACGCCAAGGGCCTGGCGTTCACTGAACTCCTGGAGCGGCTGCCGACGGATCACCTGTCGGGCAAGGTCGCCGCCACGATCGTGGTCACCCTGACCTGGGAACGACTCCTCGCCGGGCTGGGCGCGGCGAAGGTGGACACCGGGATGGACCTCTCCGCGGGTGAGGCGCGCCGGCTCGCGTGCGGCGCGGGGATCGTCCCGGCGGTGCTCGGGACGGGGTCGTTGCCGTTGGATCTGGGACGGTCCTCCCGGCTGTTCACCGAAGCCCAGCGGGTCGCCCTGGCGACCGTCTACGACACGTGCGCGGCCGAGGGGTGTGACCGGCCGTATGCGTGGACTGAGTTACATCACGAGACGCCCTGGTCACGGGGCGGGAAGACGGATCGGAGGGACGCGGTCCCGGCGTGCCAATGCCACCACGGACGATTGCATGATCCGAGATACGAACATGTGATCACCACCGATACGAACGGCAAGAAGACCATCACCTTCACCCGACGCACATAGGGGAGGACTCCGTCTGGCGGGGTTCCGAACGCGCCGTCAAGGGGGCGTCCCTCATGGGGGCGTCCCCTCAAGAGGGGTCCTCAAGGAGGTGTCGGTGAAGTGCCGTTGCTTCCGGCGGTTGGGGGGCGACCTTCGCGCCTGGCAGGAGCCGTGCGGAGGGCATGGACTGGAGGTGTAGCACCGAAGGAGGGTGTGACATGTCGGTCAAACTGACGACACGGGTGGACGACACTCGCGTGACTGTCAACGGATACGGAATCGGTTCCCGGATACGGGTCTGGTGTTGTGGACCGGCGGCGGACTCGCCGCGTTCCTCGGCCTGTTCCTGCTGCTCGGTCCGGAGGAGGAGTACCTGGGATTGGGTGGTGATCTGTCCTGGCGGGTCGGTGACGTCCACCTGGCGTGGGGGTACGGCCTGGCCGCAGCAGGTCTGGCGGCGCTGGTCGGCGCTCTGGTGATGACGTTGCGGATGCGTGCGGCGCCGAAGATCGAGACCACGGCGCGCGAGGTCCTGACGACGCACGCCGTCGTCTTCGCCGTGGTCAACCTGTTCGTGTGGCTGCAGGACATCGCGCTCGGTGACGGCGTGAACGAGGCGTACTGGGTCACGATCACGTGGGGGCTGGGCCTGCTGGCTCATGCCACCGCGTACTTCTCGGAGCGCCGGCGCCTCTGACGGTGTCTGCGTGGTTACGGGGGCCACGCGGTCACGGGGCCACTGAGGACGACACGATGTGGGCCATGGTCTCGATGGCGGAGTGGGAATACCACTTCAGTAACGTCGAGTTGAAGCCGCACTTGTGGATCAGTTCGTGGGCGATCACGTACTTCAGCGCGGGGGAGTGACTCGGCGACCAGTCCAGCAGGATCTGGTTGCTGTAGTCACTCCAGTGCCCGCCACCCCAGTCGGCGTCGGCGACGTCCTGGCAGATGAAGGTGTCCTGGTTCAGGTTCTCCACCTCGTCCAGGAGCCGGTACCAGAACTGCTGGCGATCGATCCGCCCGGTCGCGAACGCGTCGACCGTGGTGCTCAACGTGGGGTCGTTGATCACGGCTCCCTGGCGCAGGGCCAGATCGATCGCCTTGACGGCGTCGCGGATCTGCTTGACCCGGGCGGCTGCCGCGGTACCGGCGAACGTCGGCACCCCCAGCACGTCGAGCCAGGCGTCACCGGCCGCGGGCGGCTGCCCTGCGACGGTGCAGGCGTCCACGGCGTAGCGCCGGCGGCAGTGCCCGGACGTCTGACCCGGGACCGGCAACGATCCGCTCATCGGTGCCCCGCAGGCCGGCGTCGCGCCGGAACCCCAGCTTCCGCCGTCGTGCGTGGTGCCGCTGACGCCGCCCGGCACGAGGTTCGTCGTGTGCGCGGACTCGCTCAGGGTCGCCCCGGTCGCGTTGACGACGCTCCAGGTGATCAGGCTCTGCTCGTCGGTGAAGATGACCTCCGGGGCTGCGCTCACCGACGCGCCGGCGCTGCCTGATCCCCACGAGTGGCGGCCGACCGGGATGCTTCCCATGGCCGGCCAGGCGCCGTCCGGCCCCTGTTCCATGCGGGGCAGGAACTCGGGCCGGGGGCTCCACTCGTGTGGCTCACAAGGCGCCGGCTCTGTCTCGGTGATCTCGATCGGCTGGTAGGCGCCGCTCCAGGCTCCGCCCTCGCCCAACGCCACCAGATAGACGACGCTTGTCGTCTCGGCGGTGCGTTCGGTGCTGCCCTCGACCGGCACGTCGTCGCCGAGCCGCGCGATGCGGCTCCAGTTCAGCAACTGCGGCGCCCACGGTGTGCCTACGCCTACCCACAGCCAGGCCCGAGCTGCCGCCTCGGCCCTCCACTCGATGTGCACCCGTCGCCCTGGAACCGCGCTGGTCGGCTCCACCGTCAGCCGGATGGCCGGGACTCTACTGGTCTCTTCCAGGATGTGTGTTCGCGGCATCGTCGATGCCACCCCCTCAATTCCCTTCCCCAGGAACGACTCTGGCACAGCCCTGGGGTGCTGGACTGGGGCGAACGTCGTCCGCTGGACGTCCGTCTAGCCATACTGTGTCAAGCTATGTAGTGTAGGCAACATGGTAGATGGCCATGGCGAGCAGCTGGGGAAGCTGGAGCAGGACCTGCGCAAGGGCGTGTTGGTCCTGGCGGTGCTGTCGCAGCTGAAGACGCAGCAGTACGGGTACTCACTGCGGCAGGCGCTGGCCGAGCGAGGGATGCCGATCGAGGAGGGCACCCTCTATCCGCTGCTGCGCCGGTTGGAGGGCCAGGGGTTGCTGGGGTCGCGCTGGCAGATCGAGGACGGTCCGCCGCGCCGCTACTACGAACTCAGTGATCACGGGGCCGAGCTCTTCCGGGGTTTGACCACGGCCTGGGCGTCGTTGACGTCGGTCATGGACCGCCTACTGCAGGAGGACTGAGATGGACCCGAAGGCGATCATCGAGGGCTACGTGAGCAGCGTCGTCCGACAGCTGCCCCGGAAGCAGCGCAACGACGTGGGATTCGAGTTGCGCTCGCTCCTGCTCGAAGACCTGGACGGTCGCGCCGCCGACAGTGGCCGGCCCGCCGACGCCTCGTTGGCGATGGAGCTGGTGACGGCGTTCGGACGCCCGTCCGAGGTGGCCGATCGGTACCGGCCGGCCGGGTTCACGGTGATCCGGCCCGCGGATGCGCCGCGGTTCGCGTGGGTGGCGCTGGGCGGCGTCCTGATCCAGTGGGCGATCAGCCTGCCGATCGCGCTGTTCGGGCCGACGCCGGTCGAGGAGTGGGCCTACGGCGCCGAGGCGTGGTGGGGCCGGCTGTCGGTGTGGTGGCTGAGCGGCGGCCTGGGCGCGTTCTGGTGGCCCGGCGTCCTGATCAGCTTCACGTTGATCGCAGGGTTGGTGGGCCGACACCGCGGGGAGGCGAAGGCGTGGACGCCGCCGCGCGCGGTCGATCACGACCAGGTGAGCCGCCCGGGACTGGTGCTGGCGCTCGGGTTCTGGGTGGTTGGTGCGAGCGCGCTGATCGCTGTGCCGTGGCTGGCTGACTGGGCGCCAGGGCTGCCGCAGCCGCTGCTGGATGGTTTCGCCATGGACCCCGAGTTCCTCAGCTGGCGGGCGCCATGGGTGTTGCTGCTGTGGGCGGCCAGCTTCGGCGTCTATGTGGCGGTGCTCCTGGCTGGGCGCTGGAGCGGGCCCACCCGACGGATCCAGGTGGGGCTGAATCTCGCCTGGCTCGTGCTGCTGATCTGGTGGCTGGCAGCGGGTCCGATCTTCCAGACCGAGGCGGCCGACGAGGTGTCCAAGCTCTGCCTCGCCGGGATCGTGCTGATCGTGGTCGTCGATCTGATCGTGACGCTGCGGCGCTCAGCCGCGGTTCTTCGCCTCCCAGTCAGTTGACGTCGTACTCTGCCTCAGGTCGATCGCCCGCCGAACTGCCAGCGGTGCACCTCGACATCGGCGTACCTGTTCGGAGGTAGGACGGCGCGGGCTGCGTCTGGGTCGGGTACTCGGACCAGGGCGAGCGCACCGAGGCTGCGGCTGCCGTCGTCGGACAGGAGCGGTCCGTAGGCGATGAGCTCCGTGCCGTCGCTCGGCATGGTGACGCTGTCGGCGTCCGGGTCGGCGCCGAGGCCGAGGCCGAGCACAAGGTAGCGGTTGCCACCGGTGCGGCCTCCGGGGAAGTCCCACATGGTGCGTCCGAGCGTGTTCGACCATCGGCGTAGGAGCACGCTCTTGAAGACTCCTGCCCGGTAGTACGGCTCGTCGAAGGCGAATGCGCGGGCGGCCGCGACATCGGGCAGGTCGAGCACGTGCACACTGCCGGTGGCCTGTTCGCCGTCGGCGGTCATGGTCGGACCGCGGGCGATCATCCGAGCCGCGTAGCCGTCCATGTGGACCAGTGCTGTTCCAGCAGCTCGATGCGTAGCGGCCCTGAGCCTGCTCGGTCGCGGTGGTAGCAGAAGAACTCCATGTCCGGAGTCTTGGCCTGCCGCACCACCCTGTCCAGGGACATTCCGGGGCGGCGAACCCGCTCAGATCGCCCATCGGCCCTCGGTGAGCCGACGGCGTCGTCCGAGAACTGTTGATGAGCAATGCATGTGGCGGTGTGTTCATCGTCCGGTGTCGCGGGTTCGGGGTATAGAACGGGTCAGGGGGTTCGGGGCGGCCTGTCGATTTTTGCTGATCTGGGGAGGGTAGGGCGAGATGGTTCGAATGGCCGCTATGCGTGATCGGGTTGCCCGATGGGGGATTCTGGCGATGGTCGCCGCGGCGCTGCCCGGAGCCGCCGCACCTGCGCAGGCCGCTGTCGCACCTGCGCAAGCCGCTGCCGCTGCCGCCGGCGTGTCGGTGCCCACCAAGGCGGTCAGCGACGCGGTGCCGTGCCAGGAGGTGGTCTTCATCGGCGCCCGGGGGTCGGGGGAGAAGACCGGAGCCGGCACCCTGAGCATGGGTGTGCACACGCACTTCGTGTACCGGGAGTACCTCGCGGCGTTGGGGTCCGGGTCGAGGACGAGCCGGGTGGGGTACTGGGCGCCCGTCCGCTACCCCGCGCGACCCGTCGCCGATCTGCTCACGGGACGGTCCACGAGGTTCCTGTCCGGGTTGGACGCCGGGGTGCAGGAGACGCTGTCGTTCCTGAGCCACCGCAGCCGTCGGTGCCCCCGCGAGCACTACGTGCTGGCGGGGTACTCCCAGGGCGCGATGGTGATGCATCGGGTGATGTGGCAGCTCACCACCACGCTGGTGCCGCGCATCGACGGGATCATCGTTGTGGCGGACGGTGACCGGCATCCCAACCAGGGCGGGCTGGCCTACGGCAACAGTGACGCCGGCCGTGGTGCCCAGGGTGCCGCGCTGTATCACCGGGTGCTCGGCGTGAAGTACAAGGCCAGGGCCTCGGCGGTGCGTGCCGGGCTGAAGACCAGATTCCACTCGGTGTGTGCGAAGGGCGACCTCGTGTGCGACACGCGATATGTGCGGGCGCGCGGATCTGGGGCGGCGCGCACAGGGGCGTCCCTCCACGCGCGCCGGTACCTCGAGCAGTGGGAGGTCACCGCGCGGGCCGTCCGCTCGGTCGCCGCCGTTACCACTGACCGGGCTCCCACGCCGCCGATGAAGATCACCGTCCCGCGTGTGATCATCGGGACCGTTGGTGACGCGTTCAGCCAGGTGCTGTCCACCACCGGCCACGGAACCAGGACCGGAAAGGCCACCACGTGGACGGTGCGTCAGGGCGCTCTTCCGCCGGGAGTCACGCTGGTTCCCCGGCGCAGCCGACTGGACGGCACGATGACCAGAGTGGGCACCTTCACGGCGACGTTGCGTGCCACCGACGGCCATGGGCAGTGGGTCGAACAGCCACTCACCGTGCAGGTCGGCGTCCGGAGGGCGAGTCGGCAGCGCATCGCCACTAGTGGCGAGCACACGTGCGTGATAGTCGCTGGTGCACTCAAGTGCTGGGGCAACAACACCTTCGGTCAGCTCGGTGACAGCACCGCGGTCCACTCATCCACCCCGGTGCAGGTCACGGGCCTCGCCAGTGGTGTCGTGTCCGTCACCGCCGGGGGAAGACAGACCTGCGCGCTGTTGTCCACCGGCACGGTGAAGTGCTGGGGCTCGTTTTACGACGACATCGAGATCGGCGGCCCCAACCCGGTTCCGGCCCAGGTCCGTGGCCTGCCCGGCGGCGTCCAAGCGATTTCCGTCGGCGATGCACACAGCTGCGCAGTGTTGTCCACTGGTGCCGTCGCGTGCTGGGGATGGCCCCGGGGTGTCACGCCGATCGAGGCCACCGGCCTTCCCACTCAGGTGAGTGGCCTCACCAGTGGCGTCACGGCGGTGGCCGCCGGTTTCAGCCACACCTGTGCGCTGCTGTCCACCGGCGCGGTGAAGTGCTGGGGAATGAACGATGAGGGTCAGCTCGGTGACGGCACCACTCGCGACTCGGTCCTTCCAGTGCAGGTCAAGGGCCTCACGGGCGGGGTCCGGTCGATCAGTGCAGGTTTCAGGCGCAGCTGCGCGGTGTTGCTCTCCGGCGCGGTCATGTGCTGGGGCGGCGGCTCCACCGCCCCTGCCCGGGTCCCCGGCCTCGCCGGCGGGGTCACGGCTGTCGGTGCGGATCCGGAGTCCAACTGCGCGCTGCTCTCGACCGGAGCTGTCAGATGCTGGGGAGCGAACGACGGGGGACAGCTCGGCAACGGAACCACGGTGAACTCCGCTAACCCCTTGCAGGTCACCGGCCTGACCAGCGGCGTCACCTCTCTCGCAGCCGGAGGGCGCGCGTCCTGTGCGCTGTTGGGTGCGGGCGCTGTGACGTGCTGGGGCCGGAACGGGTACGGCCAGCTCGGGAATGGCACCACTGTCAACTCGACCGTCCCGGTGCAGGTGAGCGGCCTGCCGTAGCGTGCGCCGCGTGCGTTCTGCGATCGTGACCGGATGGCCGACGAGGTGCAGCCGGAGCCGCGCTGGTGCGTGGTGGGCAACGTGGTGGCCGAGCGTCTGCACGGTGAGGACGCCGAGCTGAGACAAGGCGCCAAGAGCTTCCCCGGCGGCGCGAAGGTCTACTACCACTCTGCGTTCTGGGGCATGGGAGCACAGAGCCTGACGGTGGTCGGGTTGAGCCGGCGTCCGCGCCGTTGGATCAAGATCTCTGTGCAGAGCTCGCTGGTGGAGAACTGGCGGGCCAAGCTCGTGCACACTCCGAGGGCGCTGGGGGAGCTTGAGGGCGACGACATCCGCGGCGACGAGGCGAAGGCGCGGGAGATGGCCGAGGCGCTGAACGCGGTGGCGGCCTTCTATGCCCGCCGGCTGGCCCCACGGGCCCCTGACGCATGCCGTGCCGCCGCCGCGGAAGTGGGGGCACCGGTCGTCGCCGGTCCGTTGTCTGCGGATACTGCGCAGGACGAGGCGTTGGCCTACTTCCTGGGTACCCGCGCCGTCGCCGGTGTGGTGTTCCAGGCGGCCGATCCGGTGCTCGGGGAACGCCGGCAGTCCCCTTTCATCTGCCGGGACGCGTGGAGTTCAGGTGAGCTGACGGACGAGTTCGTCGACGCCCTTCAGCGGCGCTATCCCTGGCACGACCTCTCGGGCCTGCGTGCCCTGATCGGCGCCCGGGCGTAGCGGATGGTCGGCGGCGGTGGGGTCAGGGCGCCGTGGTCGGGGTCCAGTCGGGTGGCGGGTCTTCGCCCACGCGGCCGTCGAGCGCCTCGCGGAGCAGGTCCGCATGACCGGTGTGGCGGCCGTACTCCTCGATCAGGTCGCAGACGTGGCGGCGGGCACTCGGTCGGACGCCGTCGAACTCGAGGTTCCCGGCGTCGTCCAGCGCTCCCTGTTCGATCAGGTCGGTCAGCCGCTCGCGGGAGCGTTCGACCGCCGCGTCCCACAGGGCGTACACCTGCTCGGGGGTCTCCTCGTCGCCCACGGTGAACTGCCAGGTCGAGATGTCGCTGCCTTCGGGAGCGAGGAAACGCGTGACCGGCCGCTCGCCGGCGATGCGCCAGCAGAACACGTCGTCCTCGACGAGGGCGAGATGCTTCAGCAGCCCGCCCAGGGTGAGGGACGACGACGCGATGCCGAAGCGCAGGCCGGTCAGGTCGAGCCCGTCGGCCTTCCAGCGGAAGGTCGCGCGCAGCCGTTCGAGCATGCCCGCGAGGTGCTGGGCCTCGGTGCCCGCCAGGGGCGGCTCCCACGGTGGGGTCGGATCAGCCATCGGAGGTCCTCTCGTTCGCTCAGGTGTGCCGACCCTAGAGCCGGTTCCGGACGATCAGCGTCCGGATGCGGCTCCGACGGCATCCGTTTGACGCAGAGGGGACACCAGGGCGAAGACTGCTCGCATGAGTCTGACATCGACGTCCATCGACCCGTACGTTCAGCTCGGCCGGAGTGGCCTGGTGGTGTACCGGGTGGGTCTGGGCACCATGCAGTTCGGCTGGTCCATCGACGAGGCGGCCTCGTACGAGGTGCTCGACGCCTACGTCGAGGCGGGGGGCAACTTCATCGACACGGCGGACTGCTACAGCGCCTGGTCGGCGGCGATGGGCGGGCCCGCCAACCCCGGTGGGGTCTCCGAGGAGATCATCGGTCGCTGGATGGCGGCGCGCGGCAACCGCGGCGACCTCGTCGTCGCGACGAAGGTGCGGGCCGCCATGGGGGAGGCGTTCGCCGACCATCGCGGCACGTTCCGGCAGCGGGAGGGCCTCTCCCGCCGGTGGATCATGCAGGCCTGCGAGGACAGCCTGCGCCGCCTCGGCGTCGACCACATCGACCTGTACCAGGCGCACTTCATCGATCCGTTGGTGGCCATCGAGGAGACGCTGTCGGCGTTCACCGATCTGGTGCGGCAGGGCAAGGTGCGCTACCTGGGCTGTTCCAACTACAGCGCCTGGCGGCTGATGCAGTCGCTGTGGGCCTCCGAGGCCAAGCAGCTGGAGGCGTTCGTGTCGATTCAGCCGGAGTACAGCCTGCTCGCTCCGGTGCGGGGCAACTTCGAGACCGAGCTGGCGCAGGTGTGCCAGGCGTACGGGATCGGGGTGATCCCCTACAGCCCGCTGGCGGGCGGCATGCTCACCGGCAAGTACCGGCGTGGTGCGGCGCTGCCCGAGAGCGTGCGGGCGGAGGAGAACGCGGCGAACCGGTTCAGCGATCGCAACTGGGAGATCATCGAGACCCTGGTCGCGGTGGCCGAGCGGGTGGGGCTGACACCGGCGCAGGCGGCCACGATCGGCTGGCTGCGGGCCAAGCCGTGGGTGAGTGCGCCGATCGTCGGCGCGAACCGGCCCGAGCAGCTGCGCGACGTGCTGGCCGGCCTGGACACCCCGCTGCCGCCCGCGGAGGTGGCCGCGCTGGACGAGGTGAGCGACTTCGACCGCCCGCGGACCCACCGCGAGGACTGAGCCCTCGAGCTCAGGAGGGGCAGGCGCCGACGCCGGTGACGCGCTGGGTGAGTCCCCAGGTCAGGATCGCCAGGCCGAACAGGGTGGGGAAGAGGGTCAGCGGCCGGCCGCCGAGGGTCATCACGGTGAGTACCGGGTACAGCGCCGCCATCGCGCCGCAGGGAGAGGCGGCCATGGTCGCTGCGCGGTCGCGGCGGGGAACAAAACTGGCCCAGATCAGGGCGGCCAGCACGCCGAGCGCGCCGACAACGAGCCACTCGCCGGGGTGGTCCAGCGATCCGGGAGTCGGGGCGTCGGCGAAGAGCAGCACCGTCACCGGAGTCAGGAGGGCTGCCACCACCGCCCGCCGCCGGTCGAACGCCGTCCGCCACCCGGGCGGTGCCGGCACCTGGATGCGCAGCTCGGGAGGCGCCTCGAAGACCTGGATGGGCGATCCCGGCGCCTGCTCCGGGGTGCGCGAGGGTGAGCTCATGCAGAGATGATACCCCCAGGGGTATCAGTGGGCGAGGTGAACCCGGCGCCGACCGGGGCATCAGGGCGCATGAGGGCGCGTCAGGGCGTCTCGCGCATCCAGGGAGTGTGGGTGACGGCGATCAGGAGACCGTCCGCGGTCTGCACGCGGGCCAGGCGCTGGCCCCAGGGCTCGGTCTTCACCGGGCCGAGCAGGTCGTGGCCGGCGGCGAGCAGTTCGGCGGCGGCGGCGTCCACGTCGTCCACCTCGAACTCGACGGTCGCCTGCGGGCGGGGCCGGTCGGCCGGCCACTCGTCGGTGCCGAAGCAGGCCTGCGCGGCACCGGTCAGGGACCAGACGCCGAAGTGCTTCACGCCGGGCAGGTCGTCGGTCGAGGGGTAGTCCGGATCGGGGCTGAGCGGCAGCGCCAGGTCGGTACTGAAGAGGGCCTGGCCGCTCGGGGCGTCGGCGAGGATCGGGGCGATGCTGGAGACGAAGAGAACCTTCATGCCCCTGACCGTAGCCGGGCTGTCTTGAAGAATTCGGCCCGGTGCTCGCCGGGGGTCGCCCCGGTCAGGCCGTGCACCTCTCGGGTGAGGTGGGCCTGGTCCGCGAAGCCGGTCGCAGCGGCGATCTCGGCGAGTTCGGTGGATTCGTGGTGCAACGCGCGCAGGGCCGTGTGCAGCCGGACGACGCGGGCGAACATCTTCGGGCCGTAGCCGATCTGCATCGTGACCCGTTGGCGCAGTTGGCGTTCACCGAGCTGCAGGTCGGCAGCCAGGGTGCTGAGCCGTACCCGGCCGGCCGTGGCCTCGATCCGGCGCACCGCCTCGGCCGCCACCGGGTCGGAACCGGGCGCGGGGTCGGCCGGGGACGACGTCCTCGCGGCGACCGCGCCGGCGATCTGCCGGGCCGCGGCGACGGCACTAGGGGATCGGCTCAGCTGCTCGTGCAGGCGCTCGGCGTCCGTGCCCCACAGGTCGGCCAGCGGAACCCGCTCGTCGCGCAGGTCCCTGGGGGAGATGCCCAGAGCGGCGCCCGCCCGACCCGGCCGGAACCGCAGCCCCGCGATCGGACCGCCCGGCGGCGCGGCGACCACGTGCGTGTCCGGGCCGGTGACGAACAGCCTGCCGTCGCGCCAGAGGATGTCCAGGCAGCCGTCCGGCACCACCGGGCCCGCCTCGGCCGAGGCGGGCGCCACCCACAGGCAGCGGACGTCGTCCGTGACGTCGTCCCGCCATTCCCGGTAGGTGAGGGGCTCCTCGAGCAGGCTCGTGATCTGCACAACACCAGTGTCCTGCAACGGATTCGCGGTGTCACGGAGGACGTTGGAATCTGGCCCGATCGAGTGATCGGCGCGAGACTCAGAGTGAGGCCCGCGTCAGGAGCGGGCCTGATCCGGGTGCACGACCAGCACCCTCAGCGGCGGAAACGAGGGGGCGAGCGTCATGAGCTCGCTGGCAACAGACGTACGGTCCATGATTCTGGACATGCCGAGTTCTGATCGGGAATCGGCTGTCACTGGCGCCATCGCTGATCTCAGTGGCGATCAAAGGACGGAAGTGCTCAAGACGGCGATCTCCACCCTGGATGACGAACAGTTGAAGAAGGTCGGCGGTGTCATTCCGCAGCCATCCCAGAAGATGGCCGATGCACTGTGGTTCGTGGTGTTCGGGATCCTCGGCCTGGTGATCCTCGGTGGCGGCTTCCTCGCCTTCGAGGCGGCGGATGCGGACGAGACCGCCCTGTACGGGTTCGTCGGCACCGCCCTCGGGGCGATCGTCGGCGTTCTTGTCCCTTCTCCGTCGATGCCCTCCACCAGCAAGAAGTGATCGATCCGGCGAGGATCAGGCCGGCGTCGGCGACCGCAGGTCGAAGAGTTCCAGCGTGATGTCGTAGTAGCGGGTGGTGCTGCCCCGGTGGGTCATGCCGAGCCGGCGGCAGACCGCCTGGGAGGGGAGGTTCTCGGGATACGTCACCGCCACCACCCTGGTCAGCTCGTGGCTGAAGGCATCGTGGAGGACGGCGGACGCCGCTTCCGTGGCGTAGCCGTTGCCCCAGGCGTCGGGGTGCAGGTGCCAGCCGATCTCGACGTCCGGCTCGCCGTCCGGGAGTTCGCCGGCGGACAGGGGAATCGGTTTCGAGCAGCACGTTGCCGACCAGCCTGCCGTCGGTCAGCGTGGTGATCGCCCAGATGCCGTGCACCGGATGGTCGAGCGCGCGTCGCTGCGCGATGGAGGCGAGCGCCTCCTCGCGGGTCCGCATGACCTGCGGGTGCGTGCCCAGGAAGCGCACCACCTCCCAGCGTGACTGGAGGTCGAGCAGGAAGTCCGCGTCGTCGTCCCGCCAGGGCCGCAGGACGAGGCGCTCGCTGGTGAGCGTACGCATGCCCAGGATGCTGGCACGGACGCATCACCCCGCCGTAACGCGGCGCTGCCACGATGGGGCGATGAGCAGGCCCGTCGATCACGCGGTCGTGCGCGCGCCGTTCGCGCGCCGTCCGGTGCTGGCCGCGGCGGTCGCGGTCGTGGTGCTGCTCACGGCGGTGTCTAACCAGTACGGCTTCCACCGCGACGAGCTGTACTTCCGCATGCTCCGGCCGGCCTGGGGGTATGTGGACCAGCCACCGCTGGTGCCCTGGCTCGCCCGGACCATCACCCGGTACGTGGCCGACGAACCCTGGGCGCTGCGGATCCCGGCCACGCTCTGCGCTGCGGCCGCCGTGGTGGTGATCGCCCAGGTGGCCCGCGAGCTGGGCGGCGGCGTGCGGGCGCAGGCCCTGACCGCGTGGACGTACGGCTTCGCCATGCTGCCGATGCTGCTCGGGCATGTGCTGCTCACCTCCTCGATCGATCTGCTGGCGTGGCTGCTGGTCGGCTGGTTCGCGATCCGCGCCGTGCTCGGGAGGCCGCGCTGGTGGGTGGCCGCGGGGGCGGTGGCCGGGGCGGCGACCTACGAACGGTGGCTGATCACGTGGCTGGTGGTCGGCATCGTGGTGGGGCTGCTGATCGTGGGTCCGCGCAGCGTGTTCGCCTCGCGCTGGCTGTGGCTGGGAGGGCTGGCCGGGTTGCTGATCGCCGCCCCGAACCTGGCCTTCCAGCTGGCGAACGACCTGCCGCAGCTGCGGATGGGGCAGGCCCTGGGGCAGAGCAACGGCGCCGAGGTGCGGGTGGCGATGTGGTGGTTCCTGCTGGTCATGCTCGGGCCGCATCTGGTGCCGGTGTGGGGCCTCGGACTGGTGGCGCTGTGGCGGCGGCCGGGCTGGCGCCCGGTGCGCTTCCTGGTGGTCGTGTTCGCCGTGGTGGTCGCCCTGACGTTCCTCAGCGGCGCTCAGATGACGTATCCGATCGGCGTCCTGGCGCTGCTGCTGGCTGCCGGGTGGGTGGGTCACGAACCGTCCCACCGGGTGGTCGCCGGGCTGGCGCTCGGCGGGGCGGTGGCCACGCTGCTGGCGTTGCCCCTTCTGCCGCAACGGGTTCTGGCCGCTACCCCGCTGCCCTCGGTGAACGTGGTGCTGGCCGACCAGATCGGCTGGCCCGCCTACACCCGGCAGATCGCCGACGGTGTGGTCCCAGCTGCCGGCGCAGGATCGGGCGCGTGCGGTGGTGGTGACCAGCAACTACGGCGAGGCCGGTGCCGTCGCGCGGTACGGGCCCGAGCTGGGCCTGCCGGTGCCGTTCAGCGGCCACAACGCGCTGGCCGATCAGGGCCGGCCGGCGGACGACGTGCGGACCGTTCTACTGGTCGGCGGGCAGCTGCCGTCGGTGCGGCAGTTCTTCGGCGAGTGCCGGGTGGTCGCCGAGCTGGCCAGTGGCCTGGACGTGGACAACGAGGAGGAGGGTATGCCGGTGGCCATCTGCCGCGAGCCGACCCTTCCGTGGGCGGCGCTGTGGCCGGAGTTCGCCCACCTCGACTGACGTCGATGATCACCGTCAGATCGCACTCTTCCCCCAGCCCGGTGGGGGAGAACTGCGATCTCGCGGCGATCACTCGGGGTGGGATGTATCAGCGGCGACGGCGGGGGGCTCAAGTGGGCGACGCGCCGGTCTGCCCTGGCCGGCTCCTGAGCTCGGGAGGCACGCCTTGCCTACATTGACCTTCGACATCGACACCTACACGGTCCTGACCAGTCAGTCCGGCACGACGTCGCCCGGATCCTGGCGCACGATCACGTTGACCAGCACAGCCCTGGCCCACGGCATCCGCTCGCGGGCGACCGTCTACTTCTTCGATGCGCCGGGCTCGCCCGGCGTGATCACCAATGTCGACCAGCCCAACGCCAACGGGCTGACCGCCTACGCCTACGGGCGCAAGGAGGACTTCGCGGTCTGGTACGACATGCTGCGCAACGAATCACCCATGAAGTTCACCTGCGGCTTCGACGGCCCCGCCTTCGACCCGGCACAGGCCACGCGCAACGTCTACTGGTTCCAGCTGCACACCGGCCAGCAGGAGCCTCCGGGTGAGGGGCCTGAGGCCTCGACTGCCCTTCGGGTGCTGGCGCTTGCCCACCAGGCTGACGCCGCTGAGTCCTGAGTCCTGAGTCCTGAGTCGCGGGTGCGCCGGGCGGCTCGCGGGGCGTTGTCCCACGTTCGTCGGGTGCGTCGAGTGGCGCCCGGTCGTTTGCTCAGCTGACCTGGAACCGGCTCGCTCGGCACCCTCGCGAGCCCCTCCCCGCCGGCCCGTTCCGCGGTTATCCACAAGGCAGTTCCCTGTCTTGACTCGTACAGGTGTTCGAATAGTATTGGTGCATGGTCGCGGAGCTGTTCGAGTCGCCGCCTGAGTCGCCGTGGTCGGTGGCCGGGCGGGTCACTGCTGCGGTGGATGCGGTGGTGGCGTTGCAGGCGTGCCTGGACGTGCCGTCGTCGTGCGTGTCGGGTGCGGATGTGACGGCGATTGAGCGGTTGGCGCGGCGGGTGGACGCGGCGCGGTTGGCTGCTCTGGCGGCGGTGGATGCTGCGGGGGTGGGTGAGGGGTCGGGGATGAGTGGGACGGCGGCGTGGCTGGCCAAGGCCACCCGCGCGGACGGCGCGGCCGCGGCGCGGGATGTCGGCCTGGCCCGGGCCTTGGACGGTGGGCTGGCTGCGACGAGGGCGGCGCTGGCGGAGGGTGAGCTGTCGGGTGAGCACGCGAAGGTGATCGCCAAGGCCGTCCGGGATCTCCCGGCGGGTGTGACAGCAGCTGAGCGGGATCAGGTCGAAGCCGACCTGGTCGCCAAGGCGAAGAAGGTCGACCCGGCGAAACTGCGGCGGGCCGCGCGGCGGGCCCTGGATGCGTTGGACCGGTCTGAGGCCGAAGCGGACGCGCATGAAGACCAGACCCTGCGGGATGAGGAGGATCGGGCCCGGGCGAGGGCGGCGTTCTCGATGCATGACAACGGGGACGGGACCACCAGTGGTCACTTCGTCGTCCCGACGTTGGCGGCGGCGATGTTGCGGAAGATCTTGGAGCAGATGACCGCGCCCCGGCGGATGACCCCCGATGAGCGCGGTGGCGTCGACGGTAAGGCGACGGGGACGGATTGGGCGCACGCCAAGGGCCTGGCGTTCACCGAGCTCCTGGAGCGGCTGCCGACGGATCACCTGTCGGGCAAGGTCGCCGCGACGATTGTGGTCACCCTGTCCTGGGAACGCCTCCTCGCCGGCCTCGGTGCCGCGAAGGTCGACACCGGGATGGACCTCTCCGCGGGTGAGGCCCGCCGGCTCGCCTGCGGCGCGGGGATCGTGCCGGCGGTGTTGGGGACGGGCTCGTTGCCGTTGGACCTGGGACGGTCCTCCCGCCTATTCACCGAGGCCCAACGGGTGGCGTTGGCGACCGTCTACGACACGTGCGCGGCCGAAGGCTGTGACCGGCCGTATGCGTGGACCGAGTTACATCACGAGACACCATGGTCACTCGGCGGGAAGACGGATCGGAAGGACGCCGTCCCGGCGTGCCACTGCCACCACGGACGATTGCATGATCCGAGATACGAACATGTGATCACCACCGACCCGAACGGCAAGAAGACCATCACCTTCACCCGACGCACATGAGCGGCCTTGGGGTGGGGTCAGCGGGCGCGGCGGGCGGCGTCCGCGCGGTCGTTGCGCACCAGGCGTTCCAGGTAGAGGCCGTAGCCGCTCTTGATCAGGTCGGTGGCCAGGGCGAGCAGTTGCTCAGTGCTGATCCAGCCGCGGCGCCAGGCGACCTCCTCGATGCAGCCGATCTTGTAGCCCTGGCGGTCCTCGACCACCCGGACGTACTCCGAGGCGGCCATCATCGAGGAGAAGGTGCCGGTGTCGAGCCAGGCGGTGCCGCGCTCGAGCGGGGTCACGGTGAGGGTGCCCCGGTCGAGGTAGACCTGGTTCACCGCGGTGATCTCCAGCTCGCCGCGCGCGCTGGGGGTGATGCTCCGGGCGATCGCGACCACGTCGTTGTCGTAGAAGTACAGGCCGGGCACGGCGAAGTCGCTGCGTGGCTCGAGCGGCTTCTCCTCGATGGAGAGCACCCGGCCGTCGGCGTCGAAGTCGACCACGCCGTAGGCAGAGGGGTCGGCCACCCGGTAGGCGAACACGTTGCCGCCGACCACGTTCGTGCGCAGCTCCAGGTCGGTGCCCAGGCCGGAGCCGTGGAAGATGTTGTCGCCCAGCGCCAGGGCCACCTTGTCCGCGCCGATGAAGTCGGCGCCGATCAGGAACGCCTGGGCCAGGCCCTCCGGCCGCGGCTGCACGGCGTACTCGATCTGCATGCCCAGCCGCGACCCGTCACCGAGGAGGGCGCGGAAGGAGGCGGAGTCCTCGGGGGTGGTGATCACCAGAACCTCGCGGATGCCGGCCAGCATCAGGGTGGCGAGGGGGTAGTAGATCATCGGTTTGTCGTAGACCGGCATCAGCTGCTTGCTGATCGCGAGGGTGACCGGGTGCAGCCGGGTGCCGGTACCGCCGGCCAGGATGACGCCCTTCACCGCAGCGCACCGTCCTTCAGCGTTGCCGACCGGGCCTCGCAGTCGGCCATTCTCGGCAGGGCGCCACCTTCCAGGGCCTCGGCCAGGGTGGGGGCGGCGGCGTCCTTGGGAGAGAGCAGCGGTTCGACCTCCGTCGGCCAGGGCAGGGCCAGGGCCGGGTCGAGCGGGTGGACGCCATGCTCGGCGGTCGGGGTGTAGGGGGTGGAGCACAGGTAGAGCACGGTGGCCTCGTCGCTGAGGGCACAGAAGCCGTGCCCGAGCCCCTCGCTCAGGTAGACCGCGCGGCGGGACTCCGCATCCAAGGGAACCGAGTCGACGGTGCCGAAGGTGGGGGAGCCGACCCGCAGGTCGACGACCACGTCGAGGACGGCGCCGCTCACGCAGGTGACGTACTTGGCCTGGCCGGGCGGCACGTCGGCGTAGTGGATGCCCCGGATCACGCCGCGGCGCGAGGTGGACCAGTTGGCCTGGGCCAGGGTCAGCGGGTGGCCGAGCTCGGCGGCCAGGGCGTCCTGGCGGAACCACTCCAGGAACGACCCGCGATCGTCGCTGAAGACCGTGGGGGTGATCACCAGGCTGCCGGGAATTCTCAGCCGTTCGAAACGCACAGTGCCTCCTCAAGCATTCCGTGAAGCCTACGAGACCCGACCGGTACCCCGGTGAGCGTTGGTAGATTCGTGGCTGTTGTCATTTCCTCGGAAGGACGAACGTGAAGATTGTGGTGACCGGCGGCGCCGGATTCATCGGTTCGCACTATGTGCGGAACGCGCTGTCGGGTGTATACCCGAGCCTGGCCGAGGCCGAGATGGTGGTGCTCGACAAACTCACCTATGCCGGCTGCGAGGCCAATCTGGATCCCGTGGCCGATTCACCCCGGCTGCGTTTTGTGCGCGGCGACATCTGCGACCGGGACACCGTGGAGGGCGTGCTCGCCGGGGCCGAGGCGGTGGTGCATTTCGCGGCCGAGTCGCACGTCGACCGGTCGATCACCGGTGCCGCCGACTTCGTGCTGACCAACGTGCTCGGCACCCAGACCCTGCTGGAGGGCGCCCGTTCGGCCGGAGTGGCGCGGTTCGTGCACGTGTCGACCGATGAGGTGTACGGCTCGATCGAGACCGGGTCGTGGTCGGAGACGCAGCCGCTGGAGCCGAATTCGCCCTACTCGGCGAGCAAGGCCTCCTCGGACCTGATCGCACGGTCCTATGCCCGTACCTACGGCATGGACGTGCGGGTCACCCGCTGCTCGAACAACTACGGCCCGTATCAGTTCCCGGAGAAGGTCATTCCGCTGTTCGTGACCAACCTGCTGGACGGCGCCGACGTGCCGCTGTACGGCGACGGCGGCAACATCCGCGACTGGCTGCACGTCGACGATCACTGCCGCGGCATCCAGCTGGTGCTGGACGGCGGGCGCGCCGGGGAGGTCTACAACATCGGCGGCGGGACCGAGCTGAGCAACAAGGAGCTGACCGGGCTGCTGCTCGAGGCGTGCGGGGCGGACTGGTCGCGGGTGCGCCCGGTGGCCGACCGGCTCGGCCACGACCGGCGCTACTCGGTGGACATCGCCAAGATCTCGGCCGAGTTGGGCTATGCCCCGCGGGTCGACTTCGCCACCGGACTGGCGCAGACGGTGGCCTGGTACCGGGACAACCGGGCCTGGTGGGAACCGCTGAAGGCGCGCGCGGGCCTCGCCGGAAGCGCGGCGTGAGCCGCCGCTGGCTGGTCACCGGCGCGGGAGGCATGCTCGGGCGCGACCTGCTCGCGGAGCTGGCCGGGCGGGAGGACCTCGAGGTGGTAGCCGCCGATCGGGCGCGGCTGGACGTGACCGACCCGGCCGCCGTCCGCGCCGCGGTGCAGGGCTGCGACGTAGTGATCAACTGCGCGGCCTGGACGGCGGTGGACGACGCCGAGACCGCCGAGGCCTCGGCGTTCGCGGTGAATGCGGTGGGGGCGGCCCACCTCGCCCGGGCAGCCGCCCAGACGCAGGCGTGGCTGCTGCAGATCTCCACCGACTACGTCTTCGCCGGCGACGCGACCACGCCCTACCCCGAGGACGCCGCCCTCGCGCCGCGGACGGCCTACGGGCGCACCAAGGCGGCGGGGGAGTGGGCGGTGCGCGCGGAACTACCTGAGCGGCACTGGATCCTGCGTACTGCGTGGCTGTACGGCGAGCACGGGCCGAGCTTCGTGCGGACCATGACCCGGTTCGAGAGGATCCGGGAGACCGTCGACGTCGTCGACGACCAGTTCGGGCAGCCGACCTGGTCGCGGGACCTGGCCCGGCGGATCGTGGCGGTGGCCGACGCGAAGGTGCCCGCCGGCACCTACCACGCCACGGCGTCCGGCGCGTGCAGCTGGTACGACCTGGCCCGCGCCGTGTTCGAGCTGATCGGCGCCGACCCGGACCGGGTGCAGCGGACCACCTCGGAGGCGTTCGTGCGGCCCGCGCCGCGCCCCGCCTGGTCGGTGCTCGGCCACGACGCCTGGGCCGCCGCGGGAATGCAGCCCCTCGGCGACTGGCGGCCGAGCCTGACCGAGGCGATCGGCGTGGTCACCGACCGAGGGTGATCAGCGGGCGAGGCTGATCAGCGGGCGAGGGTGATCAGCGGGCGAGGAGCACCTGCTGCCAGGCCGGGCGGGCCGGTGCCGTGCCGGCGTCCAGCATGGTGCGCCAGGTGGTGTCGGTGAGGCGCTCCCCGGCCGGGGTGGCGAACTCGTAGTAGGAGAAGACGGCGCCGACGCCGACCTGGAACGTGCCGTCGTCGTCGGGCACCAGCACGTACAGCAGGTCGAAGCGGCCGGTGCCGATCTCGAGCACCTGGCTGGGGCCGGAGGCGATGTCGGCGATCAGTGCGGTGTCGGCGTCCGCCTCGGGCTCGGCGGTGCTGCCCTGGTCGGACGTGCGGAACCACAGCGCCTCGAGCCGCTCGCCGACGGTCGACAGCGCCGCGTTGTCGACCTGGCTGAGCGGACGCCCGGCCAACTCGTCGGCGGCCACCCGGGCGAAGGAGGCGAGGAGGGCGCTGACGTCGCCGAGCAGTTCGGTCTGCTCCGTGGAGATCAGCTTCCGGGTGGTGAGTCCGCTGCGCAGCAGGTCGACCGCGGCCTGCAGCCGGGCGAAGACGACAGGTTCGGGCTCGACCCAGTTGCGCCGGGCGGCGATCACGTCGTCCCCGCCGCCCTCGGCGACCGCCTGCTTGGTGTAGAGGATGGTGTCGTGCTTGAGCTGGGCGTAGGAGCCGAGCCCGCTCTGCAGGCTCTTCGCCGCCCAGGCCGGTGTGCGCATCACCGCCGGGAAGGCGGTGCCGTGCCTCGCCAGCACCGGCTGAATGGCGTACAGCCACGCGTCGTAGACGGTGCCGCCCCAGGCTGCGCCGGGGCGCCGGGCGATCTGATCGCGCAGGGCCGTCATACGGGCGCTGTAGCCGGCGTAGCCGTCGGCGCCGTTGGAGGTGAGCAGGGTGCGGGCGGTCGGCGACCCGAGCGCTGCGGCGACGTCGAGCGCCGAGGGCAGCAGCCGTTGCTCCCCGGCGGCGTTGGCGCCGATGCTGGGCGCGATCAGCTGGTCCATCACGAAGGAGTCGAGCACGAACCGGGTGCCCATCAGCCGCACCGAGGCGCGCTCGGGGTCGATCCGCACTGCGCGGGCGGCGGTCAGAGCGGTCACCAGCCGGGTCAGCGCCGCGTCGTCCGCGAAGGCCTGCGGGTTCTCGAGCCCTTGCGGGGTAACGGTTCTCGCAGCAGTCGCCAGTTCAGCCGGCGTGTAGTCGTCGGCCAGACCGACCAGGAACGCCGTCGGCTCGTAGACCGACGCCCACAGGGCCGCCCGCTGCGGAGTGCCGAGCAGCACGCGGGAGGCGAGCAGGCCCACCCGGGTGGGCAGCGCCGCGTCGCCCGGGCTGCACGCACGCGTGCCGGGCAGGCAGAACGCCGACTGGCCCAGCACCGACATGGCCACGAAGTAGCGCTGCAGCGCCGGCGTGCGGGTGTAGTGGCCGCGCGGGGCCATCAGTGAGTAGTCGATCCGGCTGCCCAGGAGAGGGGAGACGGCGGGGCCGGCGTGCGCGTCGACCAACGCCTTCTCCTGCCGCGCGAGCGGGCCGAGCCTCACGTCGAGGCCCAGCTCGGCGGCCGCCACCTGGTAGAGCTGCTCGGCGCGCGAGGCGGCGTCGGCCATCGGGCCCCCGGCCAGGTCACGGGTCTGCGCGGCGGCAGCGGCCTGGCTCGTCTCGACCAGGGTGCGCAGCCGGGGCAGCAGGGTGTCCTGCTCGAGGGTGCGCACCACCTTGTCGAAGGTCAGGTGCCACACGTGATAGGCCGCATCAGTGGTGACGTAGACCGGCCAGCCGCCGTAGAGGCTCTCGGTGTAGGCGAAGTGCAGCTGGCGCAGATCGCCCGGCACCACCACGAACCCCTGTCGGGTCAGGATCGTCGTCACCCGGGGCTGGTTCAGGGCCTCGCGCACCGGCGCGGCCACCCGGACCCCGGTCAGGGAGGTGGGGGTGGCGGGGCCGGTGTAGGCCGGTGAGTCGGGATCGTTGAGCGGCATCGCGGCGTAGTCGCCGAAGCTGACCAAGGACGCCGGCAGGGCGGTGAGCGCCGCGGCGGACGGCGCGGCGGCGGCCGTGGTGGCGGCTGTGGTAGAGGGCGAGGGCGTCGGCGCGGACGGCGTGCTGCCGCCGGAGGTGCACGCGGCGGCGAGCAGCGCGGCGGCTGCTCCGAGTGCCACGAGACGGGGAGTCATGACGCGGTCCTTCCCGCAGCGAGCGGGTCGAGCGACCCGTCGCCGTCGATGTCGGCGCAGGCCGGTCGGCCGGCGCCGGGCAGTTCCGGAGCAGTGGTGAAGCCGAAGCCGCTCCAGCGCCAGGCGCCGAGGGCGGTCGTGGTGGTGGCGTCGGGCAGGGTGGACAGGGCGACGGCCAGCCAGCCGTCACACACGGCGAGCGCCGAGACCGGGTGGACGACGACGCCCGCCACCCAGCGCTGGCTCAGGTCAGGTGCGCGGTAGACGCCGACGTGGGCGCTGCGGCCCTGGTCGTCGATCAGCTGGTCGTCGGGAAGCAGGGAACTCACCTCGGTGACCCGATGCGGACGGCGGAACGTGGCGACGACGTCGGGCGCGCCGTCGCCGTCCACATCGCCGAGCCCGACGTCCAGCAGCAGGGCCGGATCGAGGCGGCGGACCAGGGCCGCGCGGGTGGCGGCATCGGGGCTCTTGTCGGGGGCTGGGCGAGCAGCGGTGGCCAGCTGCCACCAGTCGCCCTCGATGATCGCGGCGTCCGCCGTGGGCTCGGGGGCCCGCCAGTGGTCGAAGGCGGCCCGACCTGCGGCGATGGTGGTGTCGCCCAGGCGAAAGGCGCGGACGCCGTCCGGGCCGGCGAGCAGCTCGAGCAGGAGACCGCGGTTGGCGGCGGGGTCGTGCTGGTCGAAGACCAGGTTGCCCAGACTGGTCGCCACCAGGGTGGGCCGCCCGTCGGCGTCGGGGTCGAGGGTGTACACCGGCTGGACGACGTGGGGGTGGTGGCCCCACACCACGTCGACGCCCCAGCCGGCCAGGGTCTGCGCGCGCCGGGCCTGGGCCGGGTCGGTGGACGTGCGGTACTCGGTGCCGCCGTGCAGGCCCACGATCACCACGTCGGCGGTGGTGCGGGCGGCGGTGACCGCGGTGTGCAGGCGGGCCTCGTCCCACCCGGCGACGCCGGCGGGTCGGGCCCCGGTGGCGTCGACGGCCAGCAGGGCGATCCGGACGCCGTGCACGTCGAGCACGCGCGGGGTGAACCCGGTGCCGAACGCGGTGAGGTCGGCGGCATCGAGCGCGTGCACGGTGTCGGCGACGGTGCGCAGGCCGGCGTCGCCCGCGTGGTTGTTGGCGACCCCGAGGGCGTCGAACCCGGCCTGGGCGAGCAGCCGCGCGGCACCGGGTGCCGCCTCGAGGGCGTACGGGCCGGCGCTCGGGCTGTGCGGCCGGGTGGTCAGCGGCGACTCCAGGTTGGCCACAGCGAGGTCGGCGGCAGAGATCTGCTCGCGGACGCCGGCGAGCGCTGACGCGGGGGAGGAGGCCGTGCGGGAGGCCACGCCGCGGCCCAGCATCACGTCCCCCGCCAGCACGACTCGCGCGGTGGTCGGGCCGGCTGTGGTGGTGGGAGTGGTCGTGGTGACCGTCGGGGCCGTCGGGGCCGCTGGGGAGGCGGACTCGGTGCGAGCGGGCGCTGGAGGGGCGCAGGCTCCGAGCAGCACGGCCGTCACGGCAGCGCTGATCCGGAGCCGGGAGTCCCTCATGGCCCTCCGCCCGAAGAGGTTTCGCACCTGTCAATGCCCAGATGCGCAGATCCGCTCGGTGGTTGACGCACCTCGACTCTGCCACCGCCGGGGTGGCCCGCTCCGGGGCAAAGGTCGCCGCGGCCCCCGCGAGTGTGGACACTTCTCGGGCTCTCGCTCGGCGTGTCGCCCCGAGAAGTGTCCACACTCGGGGCTGGGGGAGGGCCGGGGCTGGGGGAGGGCCGGGGCCGGGGCGGGCTAGGGGCTGGGCGGTTAGGGCAGGACGCCGCGGTCGCTCTCCAGGGCGGCGCGCACCTCGCGGCGGAGGACCTTGTTCAAGGGGCTGCGGGGCAGCTCGATGAAGAGCTGGACCCGATGCGGCGCCTGCCATGCGGGCAGGACGGCGTGCAGGTAGTCGTGCACGTCCTTGACCACCGCCTGGGTGTCGCGGCGCCACAGCCGGCGCAGGGAGAGGGCCAGCACGAGCTCACCCAGGTCCTCGGTGAGGCAGGCCTCCTTGACCGCCGGGTGCTGGTGGGCCACCTCCTCGACCTGCCGGGGGAAGATCTGCCGGCCGTCGCGCACGATCACGTCGACGTCGCGGTCGAGGATGCACAGCCGGCCCTGGGGGTCGATGGAGCCGTAGTCACGGGTGCGCAGGTAGCCGCCGCGGAAGGCGTCCGCGGTGGGGCCCACGGCGTTCCAGTAGCCGGAGCACATCGCGGCGCTGCGCACCTCCACCTCGCCGATCTCGCCGTCGGGCACCGCGTGGCCGTCGGGTCGGACGATCCGCACCTGGACCTGCGGCACCACCCGCCCCGTGGAGCGCAACACCTCCGGGCCGGCGGGAGCCGTGCGGAGGCCGTGCTCCTGCGGGTGCAGCAGGCTGATCGGCGGCAGGAGCTCAGCCAAGCCGTACCCCTGCATCAGGATCGGACCCAGTCTGCGCACCGCCTCGGCCACCTTGGCCGCAGCCAGCGGCGCCGAGCCGTAGATCACGGTGTGCAACGAGCTGAGGTCGTACTCCTCCAGGTCCGGAGTGTCCAGGAGATCGATCAGCGTGCTCGGCGTGAGGAAGGCCCGGGTGACCTTGTGCTCCTGGATCGCGCGGAGCAGGGTCTCGGTCCGGTAGTCCTCGGGCAGCACCAGCGTCGCCCCGCTGGCCAGACCGGGAAGCAGCAGCGACATCCCGGCGCCGATCAACGGCATCCCCGGCAGCACGACGTCCGGCCGGCCGATCTGGACCCCCACGTTCAGCACCGCCAGCCGCATGCTGGCCAGGTGGGCGCTGTGCGGGATGGTCAGCGCCTTCGGTCGTCCCGTGGTGCCGGAGGTGAAGGCCAGGCTCGCCGGGTCGGCCGGGTCGATCCGGCTGGTCGAGCGCACCGGCCGCCCCGAGCCGAGCAGCGCCTCGTAGTCCGCGCGGCTGCTCACCCGCTCAGTGCGCGGGAACATCGTGCGCAGGATGTGGTCCAGCTCGGGGTGAGCGGCGGCATCGTGGATGAACATCCGCGGGGAGACCTGGTTCAGCCCGCCCTCGAGCAGCTTGGCCGGGTGCCAGGGCGCCAGACCGGTCAGGACGGCGCCGAGCTCGAACCCGGCCAGGAGGATCTCGACCTGATCGGTGTCGTTCGAGGCCAGGTAGCCGAGCCGGTCGCCGCGGCCGAGGTCGTGGGCGGCCAGCGCGTCGGCGAGCCGCCAGACCCGCTCGGCGAGCTCAGCGAAGGTGACCACGCCCCGCGGAGTGAGCAGCGCCGTCCGCTGGGGGTGGCGGTCTGCGGCCGCGGCGAGCAGGTCGCGCGGGAGCTGGAACCGGCGCAGGTAGCGGTCGGCGAGCCAGGTCTGCAGGGTGCGACGCACGATGATCACCGTACGTGGTGGCGATCGGTACATGTCAGGGTGGAACGGACATCGGGCCCACGGCAGGAATGCCGGGCTCGGTGGGAGAGGATAGCGGCATGGACAACAGGGACGCGCTGGCCGTGGGTGACGCCGCGCCCACGCCGCTGAGCAAGCCCCGGGTGGCGGCGGCGCTGGATCGGGCCGGGGCGCGGTACCGCCTCGACGACGACGGCGACCCGCTCGGCTGGTGGGACAGCAACCTGATCTGCTTCATCACCATGGGTGAGCGGCAGGAGGTGCTCACCGTGAGGGCGACCTGGGAGCCCGAGCCACCGCAGTCGATGCGTGCGCACCTGCTCGAGGCGATCAACACCTGGCACCGGGAACGGCTCTGGCCCAAGGTGTATCTGGTGGACGTCGAGGATCGCCTGCTGGTCGTCTGCGAGACCTGCACCGATCTCGAGTTCGGTGTGACCGACCAGCAGCTCGACCAACTGATCGCCTGTGGCATCGGCACGCCCGAGCAGTTCTTCGACAGCCTGGAGAGCGAGTTCCCCGCTTACGGCTCCTGGATCCCGGCGCCCCAGAACGACTGAGACGACGGTGCCGCACGAGCGCGGCCGGCGGTGGCTGACCCGGAACCTGGTGGTGCTGACCCTGGTGTCGCTGACCCAGGACGCCGCCAGCGAACTGCTCTACCCACTGCTGCCGCTGCTGATCACCGGGATGCTGGCGGCGCCGCCCGTGGTGCTCGGCGTGATCGAGGGCGCCGCAGAGGTGATGGCGGGGGTGAGCCGCTATGTGGCCGGGCGGTGGTCGGACCGCCGCGGACGCAGGCCGTTCGTCGGCGCCGGGTATGCGTTGGCCGCGCTGGGGAAGGTGATCGTGGCGGCGGCCGGGGCCTGGCCGCTGGTGCTGCTGGGCCGGGTGGTCGACCGGCTCGGCAAGGGCGTGCGCTCGGCGCCTCGGGACGCGCTGATCGCCTCCTCGGTGCCGTCCGGGGCGTTGGGGCGTGCCTTCGGCTTCCACCGCGCGGGCGACAGCCTGGGTGCGGTGATCGGGCCGCTGCTCGGGCTGTGGGCGCTCTCGGCGATGGGCGGCGACCTGCACGCCGCATTGTGGTGGGCGGTGGTGCCGGCGGTGATCTCGGCGCTGCTGGTGACGCTGGTGCGCGAGCCCGCGCGCGAGCCCGCGCGCGAGCCCGCGCGCGAGCCCGTGCGCGAGCCGGCCGCACCCGGCCCGCCCTCGACGGGCCGTCTGGTCGCCAGGTCCCCACTGCCACAGCGGTTCTGGGTGGTCGCGGGAGTGCTGGTCGTGATCGCGGTGGTGAACTTCCCCGATGCGTTGCTGCTGCTGCGCGTGATGGACCTCGGCTTCTCAACCACCGAGGTGGTGCTCGGGTACGTGGTCTTCAACACCGTCTACACCCTCGGCTCCTACCCGGCCGGGGTGCTCACCGACCGCTGGCCCCGGCCGTACGTCTACGGCGCCGGCCTGCTCGCCTTCGCCGTCGGCTACCTCGGCCTGGGCCTGGTGGACGGCGGGCCGATGGTCTTCGTGCTGCTCGGTGTGTACGGGCTGTTCCCGGCCTTCACCGACGGGGTCGGCAAGGCCTGGGTCTCCAGCCTGGTGCCCGATCAGCTGCGAGGCCGTGCCCAGGGGGTGTTCCAGGGCATGACCAGCGGCGCGATCCTGCTGGCCGGCACCTGGGCGGGCCTGCTCTGGAACGCCGGAGCCGGGGCCGGCACGATGCCGCTGATCATCTCCGGCGTCGCAGGCCTGGTCGCGGGCGTTGCCTTGATCATCGTGGGTCGGCGCCAGGATGGTCATTCAGGCTGATTGGTGCAGGATGGCGTCGTCCACCGTCGAACAGTTGCAGCGGGAGTGGAGCCATGTACTTCATCGTGGTCAAGTTCGAGACCAAGCCGGAGTGGACCGAGCGCTGGCTCGACCTGGTGGCCCACTTCACCGCCGCCACCCGCGCCGAGCCGGGCAACCTGTGGTTCGAGTGGTCGCGCAGCGTCGAGAACCCCCACGAGTTCGTGCTGGTCGAGGCCTTCACCGACGACGGCGCCGGGCCGCACGTGCAGAGCGAGCACTTCGCGGCCGCCATGGCGGCGATGCCGCAGGCGCTCGCCGCCACACCGAAGATCGTGAGCCGGCAGGTGGACGGCGCCGGCTGGGACGCCATGGGCGAGCTGCGGGTCGGCTGAGGAGGCCACGGTGTGGAGCACGAGCGACACGACGGCGGCGCTGGTCAAGGCACGTAACCTGGGCGTGACGCTCAGCTCGGTCAAGGCCGGCGGCAATGCAACCCCGACGGAGAACGGCGGCCCGGTGGCCCCGATGCTGGAGTCGTTGGGCGCGGTGATCCCGACCGGGGTCGCGGCCGCGTACACGACGGTGGCGGTGACGGTTCACCAGTTCGCGCTGAGCGCCCGGGAACCGGGTGCGGCGAATCAGGAGTCCGCCGACTTCGCCGTGCTGCGCATCGCCTTCCTGCTGCTGGGCGCTGCGGTCGCGGTGGTCCTGAGCTACCGCGCAGCCTCGTCGGCGAACAGCCCCGAGCCGGTCCGGCGTGATCGCGTGGTCGCCGAACCGACGGCGGCCGGGGTGGCCTTCCTCGGTCTGGCACTCGCCTCACCGGGGACTCCGCTGGCGATGTACCTCACGCCGTCCGCCATGCAGATCGTGCCGGTGGTGATCAGCGGCGCGGCGGTCCTGGTGCTGATGGCCATCGGCACCGAACTGACGAAGCCCGCCAAGACGATGGACCCACCCCAGACCGGGGACTTCCAGGTCTGAGCTCAGCGCTCGGCCTCCTGGACCTGGATGGCGGTCAGTTGGGCGTGGGCCAGCCACACGCCGTCCAGGCCGTTGCCCTCGATCGCCTTCAGGTCGACGAAGCCGGGGTCGGTCAGCGTGCAGGAGCACAGGAAGGGCACGGTGGCGTAGGAGTTCACACCCACCAGCGAGGCCCGGGGCAGGGTGGTGTCGGAGGTCTCCAGGTGCAGGCCCGTGTCGGTGAGCAGTTTGAACGCCACCTGGGCGCTGGAGTCCTGCTGGTTGTGCACCAGGGCCTTGCCCAGGATCACGAACCGTCCGGCCGGCAGCGCAAGGCGGACGACGGTCTGCCAGGTGTCCGGATCGATGGCGTGAGCGCCACCGGACGCCTCGTAGGAGACGGGGAGCGGGATGTGGGTTCCGTGCATGGCGAGCCCCTTTGGTCGGCTCTACCCCTCGACGCTATGCCTGCCGATCGTGCCTCGGCAGAGGCCAAACATCCTCGTCACTCGGGCCGGTGGCACACGGCTTCGACGTTGTTGCCGTCCGGGTCGCGCACGAAGGCGCCGTAGTAGCCGGGGTGGTACTCGGGCCACAGCCGCGGCTCGTGCAGCACCTCGGCGCCGGCCTCAACGGCGAGCCGGAAGAACTCCCGCACGCCGTCCCGGTCGGGGGCGGTGAACGCGAGGTGCGACTCGCGGAAGCCCTCGCCGGTGGTCTGCGGTCCGAGCCAGAAGTCGGGCATGTCGCCGACCCCGAAGCCGATCACCGCCCCGAAGTCCATCAGCCGGCGCCCACCGACGGCAGGGAGGACCCGGTCGTAGAAGGCGGCGCTCGCTGCGACGTCCGCGCACTGGATCGCCAGGTGATCGAGCATGTCCTCATCCTGGCACGTGGCCGGCGGCTGCCGTAGGTCCCAGATCAGGGCGTATCGCCCAGAGCAGGATGAAGAGGCAGCCAGATGTCCGGCGACCACGGGGGAGGTCCAGAGCGCACAGCCGACGGCTCCCTTGGCGTGTCGCCGACCGGTCAAGGAGGACTGTGATGAAGCGAAGGATTCTCAGCATGCTGCTCGCCGCCGGGCTGGCGGCTCCGGTCGGCGTCGCGGTCGCGGCGTCCGCCCTCGCCCCGGTGCCCACGACGGCGGCCACGGTTGCCGCCAGGGCTCCTCGGGGCCTGTGCATCCAGAACAACACCGGGATCCCGTTCTACCTGCCCCTGGTGAACGGCAAGTGCCCTGCCGCGTCGGGCTCGAACCCCGGCTACTGGTTGAGCAGCCCGCCGTTCGGCATCGCCGCCGGGGCGACCGGCCCACAGGGCATCCAGGGCGTCCAGGGCCCCAAGGGCGACCAGGGTCCCGAGGGTCGGCGCGGACCGGCCGGCCCGGTGGGGCCGCAGGGTCCTGCCGGTGACTCGAGCGTGGTTCCGGCCCGGATCAGCGTGACGCTGACGGCAACCGATCCCGCGTCGCAGACGGTGACCGTGAAGGGGCTGCCGGCGTACAGCACCGGCAAGATCGAGTTCGTCGGCAACAACGCCGAGGCGCGCCCGATCGGCTCCACCATCAGCGTCGTGCCGGTGACCCCGGCCGGCGGTGCCACGACCAGGTCGTTCACGGTCAAGCAGTCCGGGCTGGGCACGAACACCTTCGTGCTCACCATCACCGTGATCTCGTTCGTGTAGCGGCATTGTCCTCGGGCAGCCTGTGTGACTAGCTATAGTGTGTGAGACACACTATAGTGTGAGGCATGAACGATCCGGAGGTCGAGGCGGGGCACCTTCAGGAGCTGAGGCGCGGCACGATCGTGATGGCCGCACTCGCGCTGCTGACCACCCCGCGCTACGGCTACGCCCTGCTGGAGACGTTGGCTGAGAACGGGTTCGCGGTCGACGGGAACACGTTGTACCCGTTGCTGCGCCGGCTCGAACGACAGGGCCTGCTGACCAGCGAGTGGAACCTCGAGGAGCCCCGGCCGCGCAAGTTCTACCGGGCCAGTCCGGCCGGCCGGGAACTCCTCGCCACGCTGCGCGCCGAATGGCGCACCCTCGCCTCCGCCCTTGCCTCCGTCAGCGACGGACTGCCCGAAGGGACGACATGAAGACCACCCTCACCGACCGGTACGTGTATGCGGTCACCCGCCGGCTGCCCCAGGAGCAGCGCGAGGACGTCGGCCGTGAGTTGCGAGCCTCGATCGAGGACATGGTCGACGGGCACGGGGCCGAGGTCAGCGCCGTTGCGGCCGAACGGGCCGCGCTGACCGACCTCGGCGACCCGGCCCGGCTCGCCGCCGACTACGCCAACGGCCCGCACGCCCTGATCGGGCCGGCCCTGTACTTCGACTACCTGCGGCTGCTGAAGCTGCTGCTCACGGTCATTCCCCTGGTGGCCGGGGCCTTTGCGCTGGCGGCAGATCTGATCGAGGGCGCGGGCTCCGTGGTCGGGGTCGTGCTCTCGGCCGGCTTCGCAGCGGGCTTCGCGGCGATCCAGGTCTGCTTCTGGACCACCCTCGGTTTCGTCATCGCCGAACGGCAGTCCGGGGGCGAACCGGTGCGGATCGCTGGGCCATGGTCGCCCGACCGGCTCGACGAGGTGCCGGACCGCCAGATCGGCCTCGGCGAGACCCTGTGGGGCGCCGGGATGCTCGTCGTCCTGATCAGCCTGGTGCCGTTCGAGCGGTACAACCCCTCGATCACCTCTCGCGAGGGGATCGACGTCCCCACGTTCCTGCCCTCGTTCTGGAACGGTTGGGCCTACTACGCCGTCGCGGTCTTCACGGCGATGCTGCTGCTCGAGGTGGTCAAGTACCGCGCGGGTCGTTGGAACCTGCGGCTGGCGTCGGCCAACCTCGGGCTGAACGTGGCCTTCGGGGTCCCTGGGGTGTGGCTGCTGCTGACCGACCGGCTGGTGAACCCGGCGGCCCAGCGCGCGCTGCAGGAATGGCTGGGGTGGTCGCGCGAACCGATCAACCTCACCGCGGTCGCCGTCGTCGTGGTGCTGCTGCTGGTGTGGGACACCGCGGACGGATTCCTCAAGTCCCGCCGGTGAGAGGATCGAGGTATGTACGTGGCGAACCACTTCTCGATGTCCGAGCCGGAGATCCACCAGGTGCTGGGCGCGGGAGGTGCGGCCGATCTGGTCACCGCTCACGATCACGGCCTGGTGGCCACCTTCCTGCCCTTCGTGTTCGACCCGGACGCCGGCCCGCACGGGAGCCTGATCGCCCACGTCGCGCGCAACAACCGGCAGTGGATCGACCCGGTGATCGGCGAGGCGATGGTGATCGTGCACGGCCCCGAGCACTACATCTCCCCGCGGTGGATGCCCTCGTTCGCCGCGCACGGCCAGGTGGTGCCGACCTGGAACTACCTGACCGTGCACGCCTACGGCCGGCTGGTCGCCCATGACGACGCCGCCTGGACCGAGCGCGCCGTCCGCCGGCTGACCGCGGTGCACGAGCAGGCGACAGGTCGTGAGCCGTACTCGGTCGACGCAGGTGCCCGCCGACTACATCGAGCGGCAGCTCCGCGCGATCGTCGGCATCGAGGTGCAGCTCACCCGGGTCGAGGCCAAGGCCAAGATGAGCCAGAACAAGATGCCGGACGACGTCGCGGGCGTGGTCGACGGGCTGCGCACCGAGGTGGGCGGCGACCGCGCCGGAGCCACCGCGGACTGGATGCAGGAGAACTCCCTGCCCGCCGCTCAGCGGCGGGCGGCGCTGCTGG
The DNA here is from genome assembly GCA_963710915.1 of uncultured Actinomycetota bacterium. Classification (GTDB taxonomy): domain Bacteria; phylum Actinomycetota; class Actinomycetes; order Actinomycetales; family Kineosporiaceae; genus JADJPO01. The sequence continues at coordinate 53,936 of CAVQCD010000012.1, forward strand.
AGGAGGTCGCCCGCACGCACCGCCGCTGAGCGGGCGCCGCTCAGGCGGCGGTCCGGGAGCGGGAGATGGCGGCCAGCATGACACCGGCGCCGAGGGTCAGCCCGAGGCCGCCGAGGATCAGCACGACCGCGGCGATCTCGCCCAGCGCGGGCAGGGTCGCCCCGACGTCCGCCTGGACGGCCAGGCCGGCCGAGCTGTCGGCGCGCATGATCACCATCACCCAGTCAGGAGCGTCGGCCGACCAGGTCAGCTGCGTGGTGCCGGCTCCCGACGCCTGGGCGATCCAGAACGGCTGGGCCCCGGGCGGCGCGGGTGCCCGCGAACCGGTGCTTCGCCGATAGCTGGGGCTGGAGTTCTCCAGGCCGGTCACCTCGGCGTGCTCCACCCCGGCGAGGTAGGCGTCGACGTCGGCGGCGCGGGCCACCCCGACGAAGACCTCCCGGCTCGGATCGTTGCTGGTGACCCGGGCGCGCAGGGTGCCGAGGATCGAGCCGGGCTGGGTCCACTCGGGCCCGCCCTCGGGCACGGTCACCGTGGTGGAGGTCAGCGCGTAGCCGGCGTCCGCCACCTGCAGGTGCGGTGTGGAGAGGTAGCCGGCGTCGTCACGCGCCAGCGGAGCGAGCGCGATCGCCCCGCCGGTCAGCAGCAGCCCGCCCGAGCCGAGGGCCAGGGCGCCGCCGATCACGAGCGCCACCACCGGTCCTGCCGTCCACCGGTGCGGCGGCGCGGCAGGGCGGGTCGCCTCAGCGCGAGTCGGTTCAGCGGCCGGCAGCTGTGCCGGGGCGGCTGGGTCATGTCCGCCGGTGTCCAGCCGGAACGGCGGGTAGACGTCCGTGAGCAGCAACTCGTAGGCCGCCACCCGCATGCCCCAGCGCTGCAGACCCATCACCAGGTCGAACAGCCCGGCGGGGTAGCGGGCCCGGAACAGCAGCACCAGGCCTCCGGCGAACACGAGCAGCCCGACCAGGCTCGGTCCTCGCCACTTCAGGTCCTCGGCCCCGGTCTGCTGCGACCACTCGAACAGGCCGCCGAAGAACAGGCCGACGATGATCAGGTGCGGTAGGGCCAGCAGCCACCACTTCACCAGCACCAGTCCCCGGGAGAGCCGTTCCGGGTAATGGACGGTGAGCCGGGCGGGGTAGTCCGGCACGTCGTCCAGGGTGAACGGCGGGTACCGGTCGGTGCCGAGCAGGCCGTAGCCGTAGGCCGAGACCCGCCAGCCCCACCGCATCACCCCGACCACGAACTCGAAGAGCGCCCGCGGATAGCGACCGGTGACCAGGATCGCGACCAGGGCGACCGGCCAGCACACCACCACCGCGGCGACCAGGACGGCGAGCACCAGGTAGTGCGGGATCAGCAGCAGCCACTTCACCAGCCAGAGCCCACGGGACGGCGCATCGAGGCGTGCCTCGAGCGTCACGGGGGCCGGGGGCGGGGGCACGGGTGAGGTGGGGACAGGCGGAGCCTGGGGAAGGTGGGTCGACATCATGCGCCTCCACGCGCTCGTCGAGCCGATGGGGCAGTCGCCTCCAGGCAACACCTGCGGCCGGGGCTCGCGTTGGGCACAAAGCCGTCCATTCCGCGTCGCCCGCGGGTGGGCCAGGATCGGCCTATGGATCTGGGACTGCGTGATCGGGTGGTGCTGGTGACCGGAGGCAGCTCGGGCATCGGGCTGGCGACGGTGGAGCTCCTGGTGGACGAGGGTGCCCGGGTCGCCACCTGTGCGCGCGATCTCGGGCGGCTGCAGTCGGCGGTGCGCCACCTCGACCCGGACCGCGTGCTTGCCGTGGGGTGCGACGTGACCGATCCGGATGCCGCGGCGGCCCTGGTCGAGGCTGCGGTGGAGCGCTTCGGACGGTTGGATGCGCTGGTCAACAACGCAGGGTCAGGCCGCCTCGGGCGCCTGGGCGACCTCAGCGACGCGGACTGGCGGGCCGAGCTGGAGGCCAAGGTGTTCGGGGTGCTCAACCCGAGCCGGGCTGCGGTCGAGCACCTGGCCCGCTCCGATGCAGCCAGGATCGTGAACCTCAGCGCGGTCTCGGCCCGCGAGCCCGATCCAGCCATGCTCGCGGTGGGCACGGCCCGGGCGGCCGTGTCCAACCTGAGTCGAGGCCTGGCGGCCGAGCTGGTGGATCGCGGCATCCTGGTGAACACCGTCGCCGTCGGCGTGATCGCGACCGGCCGCGCTGTCGAGCGGCATCGCCGCGAGGCGCCGGCGACGGACTATTCGCTCTGGCTGGCGCAGGAGGCCGGCCGGCGCGGAATCCCCTTGGGGCGCATGGGGACTGCTGCCGAGGTCGCCGTGCCGGTCGTCCTCCTGGCCTCGCCGCTCGCCAGCTACATCAGCGGCGCCACCCTGACCGTGGCCGGAGGCCTCGGCCACGCCTGGTGAGCTCAGCCGGCGGCGGGGGCGCGTTCGTCGAGCCAGCGCCGCCAGGCGGGCTCGTCGCGGGCGGCGATCGCGGCGGCGTCCGGGCCGTAGAGGTAGGACCAGACGGACACCCCGGTGCCTTCGACAGCGAGGAAGGCGGTGCCGGGGGTGGGGTGCTCGAGCAGCAGAGCCAGGCGGAACGGGCCGGCGTCGACCACGGTCCCGCTGATGCCGACTGACCCGGCGAGGGCCGTGACCCGTTCTCCCGGTGTCGGTTCCGCGGGGAGGCCCAGGTCGTGGGTGAGCCTGGCCCAGATGGACTCGGGCCGACCCTCCCACATCGCCATCGGCAGCATCGAGGTGCCCGCCTGGCCCGAGAAGTGGGCCAGGTGCAGCTGCAGGTTGAGCAGGAACAGGCCCCAGCCCTCGGTCATACCGTCGTACTGCGCGTCCCACTCCTCACCCGTGCCGAAGCCGCTGTTCACCAGCCGGACGACGCAGCTGCCGCCGTCGCGGGCCTCGACCAGCCACTCGAAGGCCAGGCCGCCGGCCCCCTCGCCCTTGTCGAACACGATCCGGTGCGGGGGCTCCCACACCGCCACCCGGCCGTCGATCTGCATCTCGGGGCCGGGGCCGAAGGAGGCGCTGGCGGCGCCGCCGGTGCGCTCCTCGACGGTGTGCGGCACGTACCAGGAGGAGATGCCCGGACCGGTGGCGATGGCCTGCCAGACCTGTTCCGGGGTTCCGGCAACCTCGACCTCGAGCTCGATGGACCGGGTGTCGTCGTCGGGCATGGCTCACGCCTCCAGGGGTGCGGTGGTGGACGGGGTGGTGGTCGGGGTGGTCGGGGTGGTCGGGCGGGGGTGGGCGGCGACGATCAGGCGGTGCCAGCGGCCGGCCGGAGCCCGTTCGTCGTGGTAGCGCGCGGCGAGGGTGGTCACGGCGTGGGTGAGCTCGGCGGTGAACGCCGCTCGATCGGTGGCCGAGGCGAACCGGATCTCGGTGTCGATGGCCAACGTGGCCAAGGGCTTCCGTGCATGTTCGGCGCCTCGGGCGAGGTCGGCCACTTCCCGGACCATGCGGGCGGCGACGGCGATCAGGTAGCGGGTGGAGAGGCGGTCGGTGCGGGCCGGGTCGGCGGCGTTCGTGCCGAGCGCGGTGGGGGAGAGCACGTAGGCCCGGGCGGTGGCGACCAGTACGCGTTCGGTCAGGCCGCGGCGGGGGCGCTCCTCGACCAGGTGCACCAGGTGGTGCGACTCGAGCATGCGCAGGTGGTAGTTGACCTTCTGGCGAGGCAGGCCGAGCGCCTTGGCCACCGTGGTCGCCGACCCCGGCTCGGCCAGGGCGGCCAGGATCTGGCTGCGCACCGGGTCGAGCGCGGCCATGGCGGTGGCCGGTTCGTCGATCACCTCGAGGTCGAGCATGGGCTCCACCTTGATATTGACGACTCTGTTTGTCAATTAGTGGCGGGTCGCGATGTCCGGCTCGATCCGTGCACAGCGGGTCGGCGTGTCACGCCGTCCACAGGGTCGAGGCCTTGGGCTGCAGCCGATGGGCGGTCGAGGCGCACGGTGGCGTATGGCCTCGATCGATCAACTTCCCGAACGCCTTCTGCGGGGATCGCACGCGCGGGAGGAGTTGGCACGCTTCGGCGTGACCGACCACGACCTGCGGGGCGACGGATGGACCCGGACCAATCGCGGGCTGTGGGCCTCCTCCCACGGAAAGGCGATCGGGCCGTGGGAGCGGATCCTGCGCGCGGCACCGCTGACCGGCGACGTGGGCGCGCTCGGGGGGTGGGCGGCGGCCTACGCCCATGGCTTTCGCCACCTGGACGGCGTGGGCCCGGGTGGCTGCGCCCAGCCGGTGCCGCTGTGCCTGCCCCGGTCCGCGCGATGCCGGCGCACCGTGGGAGTCCGCGTGGTTCGCAGTGACCTCGAGGCGGACGACGTGACGCTGGTGGACGGGATCCGGGTGACCTCTCGGGTGCGCACGTGTGCCGATCTGGCGCGGTTCACCACCTCGCTTGCCGAGGCTGTGGTCTGCGTCGACGCCATGATCGTCAACGGCGATGCCCTGCTCCGGGAGGTCGCCGCGTGGTGCGACGCCCACCCTCACCGCCGAGGCGTCGTCCGCGCGCGCCGGGCGCTGGCTCTGGCCCGGCCCGGAACGGAATCGGCGCAGGAGTCGCGGCTTCGGATGTTCTGGGTGATGGACGCCCGCCTGCCGACGCCGCTGGTCAATCGGCGGGTCTATGCGCAGAACGGGGTGTTCCTCGGCCGCGCCGACATGATCGATCCGGAAGCCGGAGTCGTGGGGGAGTACGACGGGCGGGACCACGCCGACCCGGGCCGGCGATCCACCGATCACAGCCGACGCGAGGGCTTCGAGCAGGCCGGCCTCATCGTGGTGCAGCACACGGCCGTGGATCTGGAGGCCAGGCGGAGGTCTGCGCTGGCGCGTCTGCGGCGGCGCTACGAGGAGGGCATGGCCCGAGACCGATCGCGCGACGCGTGGGTGATCGGACCGGCCGGTGTCCGCTGAGCCGGCCGGGGTGATGGCGAGCGAGGGCCCGTGGATCACTTCCTCAAGCACCCGTGTGGACACTTCTCGGGCCAGAACGGCTGTTTTTGCCCGAGAACTGTCCACACCGGCCCGAGAAGTGACCACTTTGCCCGAGAAGTGACCACACGGGGGGCAGGGGGGACGGGGAGGGCGGTTACCAGTCGGGGGCGGGGAGAGGGGTGGGGGTGGGGGTCAGGGCGAGGTAGCCGTCCTCGACGGCGCGCTGGTAGAGCTGGACCTTGGTCCGGGCGCTGCGGCCGACGCACTCGTACTTCTCGCGCACCCGGTCGACGTAGCCCTTGGCGGTGTCCTGGGTGACGTGCAGGCGGCGGGCCACGGCCTTCATCGGCAGTCCGGAGGCGTACAGCGTGAATGCCCGCTCCTCCTGGGGGCTCAGCCGGGGCACCGTGGCCTCCCGGACCTCGGCTCCGGCGCCGGTCGAATCGGCCACGAGAAGCGCTGCCAGAGAAGGGGTCACATAGTCGAGGCCGGCTGCGGCGGCGAGCGCCGCGTTGACCATCTCCTCGGCCGACTCGCTCTTGGCCAGGTAGCCCTTCGCCCCGGCGCTCACGCAGGCCCGGATCTGGGCCGGGTCGGCCGACGTGCTGATCATGACCGTGGCCACGCCGGCCGCGCGCAGGGTGGCCAGCTTGACCTCGACCGGCAGGTTGTCGTTCAGGAACAGGTCGAGCATCACCACGTCGACCGGGAACTGCGGGTGGGTCAGCAGCTGGTGCCACGACGTCACCGCCGCCACCACCGTGACCTCGGCGGACTGGGTCATCAGCCAGGCCCGCAGGCCCTGCAGCACCATCCGCTCGTCGTCCACCAGTGCCACCCTGACGGCGTGTGGGGCGGCGCCCGAGTTCACCCGGTGTGTCTGGTCCACCACCTCATAGTGGCAGAGCCACGCTCAGCGCGGGGAGGGACGAAGCACCACTTCACCTTCGACGATGCACAGGTTGGGAGGTTCCACCTCGGCCCGGCAGCCCAGGCGTTCACTCACGGCCGCCACGGCCGGATCGACCTCGCTGACGCCCTCGGGCGACTGGGCGACGACGGTCAGGTGCGCCGACCGGCCGTCGGGATCGTCGGCGTAGGACAGGGCCACCGAGACCCGCAGCCAGGTGTCGGCCCGTCGCAGGGCGGTGAGCACCGCGCTCAGCGCAGCGAGGTCGCCGTCGAACATCCGCCGGATCAGGCCCTGCGGGTCGAGCAGGATCACCCCCGGCCACCCCGCCCCGGCCGGTGAGGACTCGGTGGAGCCGGCGTCGGCGTCCAGCAACCAGTTGCCGGTGCGCGCCTCGACCAGCTCGCGCCGCAGCTCGGCCGACAGCGTCGCCGCCAGCCGGGCGACGTTCGGGTCGTCCACCGCGCGCTCCCCGCGGGCCACCGCCGAGAGCAGGGGAAGCACCTCGGCGCGCAGTCGCTGCATGCGGGCCGCGGCGTCCTGGCGGATCACCGTCGCCGCCATCGCCCGGGCCTCGGCCACCACCTGCGCCGAGACCACCTCCTGGCGGCGCCGCAGGGCCAGCACGTACTGGGCGGCGTAGTGGGCGGCGGCGACCGCCGGCCAGATGCCCGAGCCGACCAGGTCCAGCACCGACACCGGGTGCACGGCGGAGGATCCCGAGTGCATGGTGAGCAGCGCCGCCGTCGTGGCGCCGTGGGCGACGGCGAGGGCGAGGATCTCCTCGGGCGGCCGGTAGGGGCTGAGCACCAGCAGGGTCACCCCGATCACGGTCGCCGCCCACGTGCCCTGGTTGCCGACCCGCTCGGGGTACAGGTTCGACATGGTGGCGACGTCGAGCACGAGCAGGGTGACCCCGGCGGTCACGAACGCCGGGCCGGTGAGCTCCCCGCTGTTGCGGCGGGCGGCCAGGATGCAGCCCAGCGGCACCGCGAGCGAGCAGCCGAGCAACAACAGGCACACCGGCAGCGACCGGTAGGCCGACCGGGCGCCCAGGATGGTGATCAGCGAGGCGACATGGGACTGCAGGGCGATCACCGCCACCGCGCCGTCGAAGGACCGGGGCAGTGGCCGGTTGGTGGGCGTGGTGCCCAGCCGCAGGCTCAGCGGGAACGGCGAGGCCATCACGTGGGCGCTCATTGCCGCACCGGCCCGAGTACCGAGCCGACCGGCACGGACAGCAGCACGCTGGTGCCCCGCCCGACGCCGGACCACACGGTCGCCTGACCCCCGACGATGCGCAGCGCCTCGTGCACAGTGTCACGCAGGCCGAGCCGGTCCTCGCTGACGGCGGCCGGGTCGAATCCGGCGCCCTCGTCGACCACGATCACCGAGGTGGTGTCGCCCTCGGAGAGCACGGTCACGTCCGCCGCGAGCACCCCGGCATGGCGGCGTACGTTCTCCAGGCACTCGTGCAGGGCCACCCCGACCGCGGCGGCCACGCCCGGATCGAGCTGGGGCCCCTCGGCGTCCAGGTAGGGAAGGTGCACCCGGACGTCGAGGCCGGCCAGTCGGGCGGCGGTGGCCGCCTCGAGGACGACGTCCTCCGCCGAGACCAGCTCCCGCCCGGATCGGCCGGAGTGCCGGGAGTGCCCGGAGCGGTCGGCGCGCTGCCGGCCGAGGTCGGCTCCCGGCGGGGACAGCCATCCCGTGCGCAACGGGGAGGCCGGCTCCAGCCGGCCCGCCCGCAGCACCTCGGCGTCGCGGGCACAGGCTGCGGCCAGCACCTCTGGAGCGACCCCCTCCCCCCGGTGGGCGAGCATGGTCAGGGTGGCGAGCACCGTGTCGTGCAGCCGGCGCTGATCCTCCCGGGCGGCGTCCCAGCGCTGTTCGGCGACCCGGACGGTGGTCTCCGCCTGCTCGGTGGCGGCCAGCGCCTGCTCGGTGGCCGCGTAGCCGTTCAGGGCGGCCCGGCGGACGAGAGCTCCGCCGATCAGATAGGTGATGGGGCCGATGGCGGTGCTCAGCGGCAGGATCCGGCCGTCGGTGGCGGCCAGGACGGCGGGCGGTGCCAGGCCGAGCACCATCGCGGCGCCGCCCCAGCGCAGGCCGCGGGTGAACCCGGCGGCCGCGCCCATGCCCGACACGATCCAACTGATGATCAGCCCGGTGGCTTTGGCGTCGAGGAGGCCGCGAGCGCTCAGGACGGTCAGCAGCGTGGTGGTGGCGAACAGGGTGACCAGGGCGAGAGCTCCCCAGTGGTCGTCGACTCGGGTACGGAAGGCCGGTACCGAGACGGCCACGCAGGCCAGACAGAGCAGCAGCAGGCTGACCTCGGCCGGCCAGGACCCGGTCACGCTCCACGGCACGGCGACCGCCGCGGTGGCGGTGAAAAGCATGGCCAGGCGCGTCGCGGCACTGCGCATGGCGCCGTGCACCAATACCGACAATGGACTGCTGACAAGACCCTCGGGTGTTGTCAAAGGACTGCTCATCAGACCCCGATAAAAGGTGGGATGAAACGCTGTGTGACTTATGGGAAACGCGAGGTTCCCACTCTGTCCCAAAGTGCTGCCTCCCCCAAGTACCCCACCTCGATTGCCCCCCAAAGAGGGGCTCCCGTGGCCAGGTCCGACCGGCGCACGATCTGGCCTACGCTGTACGCGGTGGCCGGCGCTCTGGAGGGAGTGTGCCGGCCACTGCTTTGTGCGGGTGTGGTCCGGGTTCGGGGAAATGTATTCAACGACAGCCGAACCGCTATTCTGCTGGGCCCGCACAGGTGAAAGGAAATCATGCGTCCAGACCCGGCATCGATATCCAGCAGGCGGGAATTCGCCCGGGCTTTGACCGACCTTCGCGAGATTGCTGGTCTCACCGTACGAGACGCAGCCAAGCAGGCCCGGATCAGCGCCAGCACCGCCGGCGGGTACTTCAGCGGGCGCCATCTGCCACCCGTGACGCCGCACCATGTGCTGGCCGACCTGCTGGGAACCTGCGGGGTCGACGACGCGGCCGAGGTGGAGTCCTGGTACGAGGCCCTGCGCCGGGTGCGCCGGGTACCGCAGACCCGGGAGGAGAGCACCCCCTACAAGGGGCTGGCCAGTTTCCAGATCGAGGACGCCGAGTGGTTCTTCGGCCGCGACCGGCTCGTGGCCCAGGTGCGTTCCGTCCTGGCCGGGCGGCCCGCCGGCGGGGTCGTGGTCGTGGTGGTGGGCCCCTCCGGCAGCGGCAAGTCCTCCGTGCTGCGGGCCGGGGTGCTGGCCGGGCTGGGCCGGCAGCCGTACGCGCTGACCACGCCAGGGGCGCATCCGCAGCAGGCGATCGCCCAGGCGCTGTCCGGTCTCGGCTCCGGCGGGGTGCTCGTGGTGGACCAGTTCGAGGAGGTGTTCACCGCGGCCGTGACGGACCCCGAGCGGGCCGCGGCGATCGAGACCCTCGCTGAGGCGGCCCGCAGTGGCAGCACCGTGCTGCTCGCGCTACGGGCCGACTTCTACGACCGCGCCATGCGCCACCCGGTGCTGCTGGGTGCGCTGCGCGAGGCCACCGTGCTGGTCGGCCCGATGACCGGCGACGAACTGCGCAGCGCCATCGTCGAGCCCGCGCGCCGGGCCGGGATCGAGATCGAGGACGGCCTGGTCGAACTGCTCCTGCGCGACCACGAGCCCGGAGCCCTGCCGCTGCTCTCGCACGCCCTGCTGAGCACCCTGACCCAGGGCCGCGGTCGCGCGCTGAGCGTGGCGGACTACCTGGCCACCGGTGGCATCCACGGGGCCGTCGCCGAGAGCGCCGAACGGGCCTACCTGGCCCTGGACCCCGCCGCCGCGGCGCTGGCCCGGAGCCTGTTCCTGCGTCTGGTCGCGGTCGGTGAGGACGGCGTGGTCACCCGGCGCCGGCTGCCCGCCACCGAGGAGACCGCCGAGGCCGAGGCGGTGCTCGACGCGTTCGTCGACCGGCGCCTGGTCACCGCCGACCTGGACGGCTACGAGCTCAGCCACGAGGCCTTGATCGCCGCCTGGCCGCGGCTCGCCGGGTGGATCGAGACCGACCGGGACTGGCTGCGCGCCCATCGCCAGCTCGAGGAGGCCGCGCGGGAGTGGGAGGGCTCCCAGCGCGACCCGGCCACCCTGTTCCGCGGCAGCCGGCTGGCCGGCGCCCGGGAGTGGGCCGCCGGATCGCACGGCAGCGAACTCACATCGTCCCAGCAGGCCTTCATCGCGGCGGGTGGGGCGCTCGAGGAGGCCGACCGGCTGCGCGAACGGCGGGCTGCGCACCGGCTCCGCCGCCTGGTGGGGGGCCTGGTCGCCCTGCTGGTGCTGGCCCTGGCCCTGGGCGGGGCGAGCTGGAGGTTCTCTCGCCAGGCCGCAGTCGAGCGTGACCTGGCGCTGTCCCGCCAGGTGGCGGCCGCCTCGGCCAAGGTACGTCCCGCCGACACCTCGCTGGCCGGCCAGCTCGCGGTGCAGGCCTATCGCACCTCGCTGACCGCCGAGGCGCGCTCCGCCGTCCTGGACGCCCTCACCGCACCGTTGGCGACCCGGCTCGCCGCGCCGCCCGGCGCCGTCCAGGCCGTGTCGGTCACCGCGGACGGCGCGGTCCTGGCGGCGGCGGGGGAGGGCGGGATCCGGCTCTGGTCACTGGCCGGCACACCTCGGGTGCTGGCGGACCTGGACAGCGACTCCGGGGCGACGTTCTTCGCGCTCGCCGTCGGCCCGCCCGGGCGCACCCTGTATGCGGGCGGCGGCGACTCCACCGTCCACCGCTGGGACCTCACCGATGCCTCCGCCCCCCGCGAGCTGGAGGCCCTGACCGTCCCGACGGGGACCATCTACTCCCTGGCGGTGGACCGGGCGGGCACCCGGCTGGCCGCCGCCTGTTCCGACGGGTCGGTGCGGCTGTGGGACCTGACCGGCGCCGAGGGCCCACGCGCACTGGCGCCGCTGGCCGCGGTCGATCCGCTGCGGCAGGAGGTGCAGCCGGCGCAGGCGGTGTCGTTCAGCCCGGACGGGGCCCTGCTCGCCGCCGGCGGGGCCAACGCGACGCTGCGGGTCTGGCCGGTGGACCCGGTCACCCGAGCGGTGGGCCCGGCCCGAACCGCACCGGCGGATCGGTTCGCCGCACCCGACGCCAAGGTGTTGTCGGTGGCGTTCGACCCCTCGTCGCGCTGGCTGGCCAGCGGCACACGGGACGGCCAGGTGCGGCTGTGGGCGGTGGCGCCGTCCGGAGCCGTGGCGGTCGACGGCGATCCGCTGCCGGGCCCGACGAGCTGGGTGAACGGGCTGGTGTTCAGCCCGGACGGCGCGACCCTGGCCGCGGCCGGCAGCGACAACCTGATCTGGCGGTTCGACCTGGCGGCGCGGCAGGCCCTGCCCACCTACCCGGTACCGGCGCCGGGCACCGCCGTGGCCTACACCTCGGCCGGAAAGACGTTGGTCAGCGCCTCCGTCGACGCCACGGTGCACCTGTGGCCGAGTCAGGGGCCCAAGGTGAGCGGGTTGGAGCGCAGCTACTACTCGGTGCGGTTCGCCGCCGACGGACGCCGGGCCTGCACCGCGACCAGCGGCGACCAGGCCGCCGTCGTGGACACCGCCGACCCGGCCCGGCCGGTGCTCGCGGCGTCCCCTTTCGGCACCCTCGCCGGCGAGCTGGAGAAGCTGGACGGCACCTGCGCGATCTCCCCGGACGGCACGCTGGTGGCGCTCGGGGCGAACACGGGGTCGGTGATGCTCTGGGACGTGCGCAGTCCCTCGGCGCCGCGTCAGCTGGGACCGGAGCTGGCCGGGGAGGAGGAGACCGTGCAGTACGTCGCCTTCAGCCCCGACGGGCGGACCCTGGCCGCGGCGGGCAACGACGGCCTGGTCCGGGTCTGGGACGTGACGGATCCTCGGTCCCCGCGATCGGTCGCCGAGCTGGACGAGGCGTCGAACTACGTCTTCGCCCTGTCCTTCAGCGCCGACTCGCGCTGGCTGGCGGCCGGAAACGCCGCGCACACGGTGTGGCTGTACGACCTCGCGCCGGTGGCTGCGGGCGGTGCGCCGGTGCCGGTAGGCCCGGCGCTGATCGGCCCCACGGGCTACGTCTACGCGGTCGCGATCAGTCCGGACGGGCGCACCGTCGCCGCCGGCGGCGGGGACAAGGCGGTGTGGATGTGGGACGTCAGCGATCCGGCCGCTCCCCGGGCCCTGCCGACGCTGACCGGGCCGACGGAGATGGTGAACGCCTTGGCGTTCAGCCCCGACGGGCGAACCCTGGCCGCCGGCAACGGGGACGACACGGTGTGGATCTGGGACGCCTCGGCGCCCGGCGCCGTCCGCCACCGGGCGACCCTGACCGGTTCGGGCAGTGAGGTGTTGGCGTTGGCCTGGCACCCCGGGGGGAAGGTGCTCAGTGCCGGGACCACCCGAGGTCTCGTCTTCTGGACCACCGACGCGGACGCCGCGGCGCGAGAGATCTGTACCCGGGCCGGAGAGGTGATCACCCCGGCCGAGTGGAACCTCTATCTGCCCGGCCGGCCGTACGCACCGAGCTGTTCCTGACCTTGGTCCCGTACGCAGGTCGGGGTGCCGCGAGCGGGGCAGAAAACGTTGTACGGAGTTGTGCGGACCGCGCGTCGGGACTGCCTGTCTGCCGCGGGTTCTTGGTTGACTCGTGACGTGCTCGCAGGGGGACGCCGGAGAGCTCCTGCGGGCTGACAAACGCGGTGGCCGGGCGCTCTGGAGGGAGTGTGCCAGGCCGCCGTCGGGGCTGCCGCGTCGGTCTTCGGCCCACGACACCGACGTCGGCAGTTCCCGATCGCGCGGGGGGCACCAGCGTGGGGCCCCTGGTCTGGGGGGAGGCCGGGGGCCCGGCGTTGCGTGTCTGGTCGTGACGCACCCGTAAGGTGGCCGCGTGCGATTCATCGGTGAGGACGCCGCGTCGAGGCTGCGGCAGGTCGGCGCGCTCGCCGGGTCGGTGACCCTGCTGCTCGGCGGGGTGTTCGCCCAGCCGGCCAGCGCGGAGAGCGTGGCCAGTACCAGCGTGGTGTCCCGACCGGCGCCCGACTACGCCTCGATCAGTTCCGCCTCCTACTCCCTGGCCACCACCCGGCTGCCGGACGGGCGCACCGTCGTGCTGCGCTGGAACCCGTGCCAGGTGATCACGTTCCGGCTGAACGTGGCCGCGGTGCCGGCGTCCCGCCGCTCCGCCGTCGCGGCGGAGATCCGCACCGCGGTGACCCGGCTCGGGTCGGCGACCGGGGTGCGCTACTCCTACCGCGGCACCACCACCACCGTGCCCCGCACCTCCAACGTGGCCCGGCAGGGTTCGGAGCTGATCGTCGCGGTGACCACGCCGTCGGCCACGGACTTCGGGATCGGCAAGGGGGTGCTCGGCTACGGCGGGTACCGGTACTGGCAGTGGACGACGACGGCGGCGAACGGCCGCCGCACCAGCGGTGCGGCGATCGCCCGGGGCTGGGTGGTGCTGGACTCCGCGGGCCTGATGCGGCTCACCCCCGGCTTCGGCGCCGGCAACACCCGGGGCAACGTGATGCTGCACGAGCTGGCTCATGTGGCCGGCCTGAACCACGTCTCGGACGCGCGCCAGCTGCTCCACCCGACGCTGAGTGCCTCCTCGCCGAACGGCTATGCCCCCGGTGACCGGACCGGGCTGAACAAGGTCGGACGCCCGGCAGGGTGCATCGGCGTGCCCTCGAACGTGGTGGCCGACCTCACGTAGCCGGGCGGACGCCGCGATTGGGGTACATCGTGACGTTGTGCTCATGAGGGCGGTGGCGTACCGTCTCGGCGAGGTGTGATCGAGGGGGATGGATGGACCTGCACGTGGGAGCAGGGGCACGGACGAGTGTCCGCATGCTTCAGCGCCAAGGACTGCGGCGGCGTCAGCGGACCCTCGCTGCGGCCGTGGCGACGCCGGCCGTGATGGTCCTGGCGTGGCAGCTCACCGTGGCGCTCGGTCAGCCGGACGCCCCCGCCCAGGCGGCCAGGATCGCCCCCGCCGGTGACAGCAACGTGTTCAGTGACACCCTCGACGCGCCGCTGCAGGGCGATGCGAACGCGCCCGCCGAAGCCATGACCACCGCGGCGCCGGGCGGGGCCCAGGGCCAGGTCGCGCTCTCCCGCGGCGGTGCGGCCAGGACCGCCGAGCCCGGCCCCGGATCGACCAGCGCGAGCATGGGCGAGAACGCCGGGCCGAGCAGCAGCGGCCCGGCAACCACGGTGCCGCCGACCCCCTCGCCGACAGGCTCGGGCTCGACCGGGCACCCCACCACGTCGAGCAGCAGCGCCTCGGCGAGCACGTCGAGCAGCCCGTCTGCCTCCACGTCGCCGACGGACACGCCGACCACGAGCCCGACGACCACGCCCAGCACGTCCACGTCGCCCAGTGAGACCACAACCACCACGACGACCACGACGACGAGTGAGCCGACGACGAGTGAGCCGACGACGTCGACGAGTACGACCACCAGCGAGCCGACCACCACGACCGAGCCCACCACAGCCACCACCACGACCGAGCCGACCACCACCACGACCGAGCCCACCACAGCCACCACCACGACCGAGCCCACCACGGCCACCACCACGACCGAACCGGGCTGACCTGCACCCACCCCGCTCCAGCTCGGCGAGTGGTCAATTCCGCCCCGTTCTCACGCCCGATTCGGGGCAATATTGACCACTCGCGCGGCTGGACGGGGTCTCGTGGGGCGGGGGAGCGCCCGCAGCGGGGCTAGAGCCAGTGGTGGGTGCTGCCGGTGCTGGCCAGCTCGGGGGGCATGGACAGGGTGATCAGCAGCGGCTGGGCAGCGGCCTTCTCGGCCTGGGTGATGTTCCAGCGCTGACGACTGGCGATCATGGCCCGGGCCAGCCCTGACGGCGCCGGGTCGGCCACGAACACGCTGGGCAGGCCGCTGACCGATCCCGCGATCGAGCACGCGGTGCTGACCACGACGTGCCGGCCGGCCTCGACCGCCTCGGTGACTCCGCGGCCCCACACCTCGTCGGTGCTCGGCACCACCACGGTATGCGCGTCGGCCAGGGCGGTGGCGCGGGCCCCGGCGTCCAGCTCGTCCAGGAAGATCACGCTGTCCAGCAGGCCGAGCTGATCGGCGAGCTCCACCAGCTGCCCGTACATGGGCCCGGTTCCGGCGATGGTGAGAACGTCGCCGAGCCCCTGGGCGAGGTGGAAGGCCCGGATCAGCCCGTCGGTGTTGGTGCGCGTGATCAGCGGCCCCAGGAAGAGGAACCGGTGGCCCTCGCGGACGTCGACCACCGGCGAGGGTGCGCCGCCCTGCTCGGGAAGCAGGGTGATCCGGTCCGCGGGGACGCCGATGCCCAGCGCCGCGCTGACCGACTCGGCGCCGGAGGCGAGCACCGCGTCGGCCCGGCGCAGCAGGCGGCGCTGCCCCCGGCCCACCCGCGGCGCCACCGCAGAAGCGGTCGAGGGCTCCGAGGACTCAGTGGCGTCCGCCTGCCCGGCCACCCGGTAGGAGGCGACGACCGGGATCTGCTCCTTGCGCGCCCAGCGGGCGGCGGCACGGAAGGCCGGCGACTCCCAGCCGTCCAGCACCACGGCGTCCGGGCGACGGCGGATCAGGGTGCGCAGGCTCCGGGTCGGCTGGTAGACGGTGACTCCGTGGGCCCCGGTCCGCGCCTCGGCCCGCAGCTGGACGACGTGGAAGGGCTCGGCCGCGCTGTCCAGCTGGAGCCGGCCGTTGGTGCGGCTCGGGGCGAGCAGCGCGACGGTCAGGTCGGACAGCTTGGCCACCTCACGCCACAGGGCCAGCCGATGCGCGGTCACCTCGGTGGCCACCCAGAGCATCCGGTCGGTGCCCTCCAGCGGCTCGATCGGCTCGGCCGGGGCCGGCTCGGACAGATCGATCACCTGCTGCGCGGCGGCGGCGTCCTCGGCCAGCGCCGAGGCGTCGTCCGGCACCGGGTAGCTGCGCTGCAGCGCCTGCGCGTAGTAGTCCTCGAGCTCGTCGACCACGTGGCCGATGTCGAACAGCAGCGCGGCGGCGAGCCGGCCCCGGCGGCCCAGCTCGGCGCGCTCCTCCGGGTCGTCGGCCAGCCGCACGACGGCCTGGGCCAGGGCGAACTCGTTGGGCCGGGTGACCAGCGCGGCCTGGCGGGCGCGCAGGGTGAGCGCATCCCGGCAGTCGCTGGTGCAGATGCTCGGCACCCCGGCCGCGAGCGCCTCGAGCAGGGCGAGGGAGCGGGCGCCGTCCGCAGCGGGCAGCACGAACAGATCGGCCCGGGCGAGCCGGTCCAGCACCTGGGCCCGGGTCATCGCGCCCTCGTGGCGCAGCCTGCCGTCCAGGTGCTCCTCGGTCGCGATCAGCTCCTGCAGGGCGGCCAGCTCACCGCCGTCCGGGCCGATCACGCTGAAGGTGGCGTCCAGGCCCAGCTCCAGGGCGGCCGTCGCGGCGCGGGCGAAGGTGAGCATCTCCTTGTCCGGGTGCAGCCGGCCGACAGTCACCACATCCAGCGGCCCCTCGGCCCGGGGACGCTCGGGCGCGGTCACCGGAGCGACGCCGTCCGGCAGGGAGACGATCGCCTCGTCGGAGCCGATCAGGGCCGCCACGGCCTCGCGCTCGCCCAGGTCGGCCACCAGTCGCAGCGCGGCACCGCGCAGGGCGGGCACGGTCATCGTGTGGTCGGCCGAAACGGCCCCACCCGCCCTCGGCCGGTGCGAGATCGCCGTGCGCCTGCACCACGTAGGGGATGCCGGCCCGCTCGACCAGCGAGGTGGTCAGCAACGGCCCCAGCTCGCGCGAGAGGTGCACGTGCACCAGGTCGAACGTGGCGGCGTTGCGCCGGACCCAGGCGGTGAGGCGGGCGGTGAACCGGGCGGCGGCAGCGCCACCCGTACCGACTCGCAGCAGGTGCGCGGGCACGCCGTCGAGCACCTGGGGCGGAAGCCCCTCGCCGTGCCAGCCGGCGAGCAGCTGCGCCTCGTGCCCGCGCCGGCGGAGCTCGGCGCACTGGTTCAGAGCGACGGTCAAAGGACCGCCGCTACCCATCTGGTCATCCACGAATGTGACCACGTGGAGTATGCGCACCCGACATCTCCTGCCCGAGGCGGCGCCGCCCCGAGTCCGGCGACGATTGCGGAGAGTTCATATATGGACAACATTGCGTAACTCGTCGTTCGCGGGTGACCTTACTGTCGATCACACAACGAATCAAGACGAACGCGGAAAGTCACCAAGGTCGGGCAAGTGCCGCGTCCACGACGTTGTCCACCACGGCCATCGCCGCGTAGTAGTCGAGGTTGTTGTGCGCATGCTGCACGGCACGCTGAGCCATCAGCGATCGCAGCTGCGACTGGCCCGCCAACCGGCCCACCGTCTCGGCCATCGCCGCGGCGTCCTGCGGCGGGATCACCACTCCGGCACCGGAGCTGCGGGCCACCTCGCTGCCGACCGCGCCGTGCCGGGCGGTGGCGGCGATCACGGCCCGGCCGGCCCCGAAGAACGAGGCCAGCAGGGCGGTGGACCCCGCCTCGCTGGCGCCCAGACCCTCGCTGAGCACCAGCAGGTCGGCGGCGGCCAGGGCATCGGCCATCCGGCTCGGGTCGAGCTCGTCGACGAACCGGACGTTGTGCATCCGCCGGCCCTTCTGCTCCAGCCGCCGGCTGCGGGTGTGGTTGCCGAGCACCACGAAGCGGACGTCGCGCCGATGGTGCAGCAGCCGCGCCGCCTCGATCACGGTGTCGCCGTCCTGACCGCGGTCGAGGTCGGTGGTCAGCACCACGACCCCGCGGGTCGGCCACCCCAGGGCGGCACGGGCCTCGGTGCGCTCGAGCAGCGAGCGCTCGCCGTTGGTCCAGGCCGGCAGCAGCCGGATCCGCTCCGGGGCCACCCCGTAGCCCTCGATCGGGCGGCGGAAGCCCTCACTCATGATCATGATCGCATCGGCACTGGCCAGGGCGTGCTTCTCCACGGCTCCGGCGATCGAGGTGCCGCCCGAGGTGGCCAGCAGGTCGTGCACCAGCACCACCAGCGGGGCCCGGTGCTTGCGGGCGACCCGGGCTGCCGCGACCACGCCGCTCAGGCCCGGCGTGGTGGCCACCACCAGGCCGGGGGCGCTGGGCAGCGCGGCCGCGGCGGCCGCGGCCAGCCGGGTGGCCTCGTAGGCGGCGCGGGTGACCGTGGAGTGTTCGCGGTGGGCGCCGCCGAGGTGGTCCAGGTGCACCACGACCGGGCGGGGCTGCGGCTCCTCGACGGCCGGCTCACGGCGGTGCAGCGAGGGGGTGCTCAGGTGCATCCGGCGCCAGGAGGGCCGGCGGGGCAGTGCGGTGAGCAGGGTGACGGTGGCCGCCGAGGCGGCCAGGTGGTCGGCGATCTCCAGGGTCTGCGAGGCGATCCCCGCCGACTCGAACCGCTGCCCGAGCCCGATCATGAGCACGTGTCGCCCGGCCAGCAGGGGCGGCCCGGCCGGCTGAGGCGGTGCGGTCGAGGCGCCCGGGCGGGGGCGCTGGACCTGTTGCGCCGGCACGTGGCGCAGTGACAGATCGGCGTCGCTGGTGATCCCGCGACCCCGGGCGCGGGACGTGGAGGGCTGAGGCATGACTGCTCTCCAACGGCTGGGGAAGGGATGGAAACCGTTGCTGCACAAGGGGTTCGGCGGGTTCCATCGGGGAGCACTGACTCTACGATCTTAGAACACAGAGTGGCAATAGAGTCACGGAGTGTGTCGGATCTCGTTCGGCGTGTCTCCACCGGAGTGTTCACCCAGAATCCGGCGGACCGCCCGTACCGGATTGGGCACCCAGTCCGGCCGGTTGCGGGTCTCGTAGACCACTTCATACAGCGCCTTGTCGAGTTCGAGCGCGCGCAGCAGGGCGGCGTCGGGGCCGAGGTCACGCCCGGCCCGCTCGGCGTAGCCGGCCAGGAACGCCTCGCGCGCCTCCGCGGCCCAGGCCTGGGCCGCGGAGAGGAAGGGGTCGTCCTCGGCCAGGCCCAGGCTCAGCTGCCCGGCGGCGTAGTCGAAGGACCGCAGCATCCCGGCCACGTCGCGCAGAGCCAGGTCAGGTTCGAGCCGTTCGGCCAGTGGTCGCAGCGGTTCGCCCTCGAAGTCGAGCAGCACCCAGCCCCGCCCGGGTGCGTGCAGCACCTGGCCGAGGTGGTAGTCGCCATGAACCTGTTGCAGCACGCGCGTATCGCTGGGTTCGAGCCGGCGGACGACGTCCGCCGCGGCCCGGGCGGCCTCCAGCAGCCCGGCGGACGCCGCGAGCTCGGCCAACGCGGGAGCCTGGGTGATCGCCCAGTCCACCCGCCGGTCGAGGCCGTCGGCCAGGGCGGCCAGCATCTGTGCGGTGGCCGGGCGGGTGGGCAGGTGCGCCGCCATCAGTTCGTGCACCTCGGCCGTTGCCACGCCCAGGTCGCGGGCCGGGTCGGCGAAGGAGGCGCCGGTGGCCACGGCCCGGGTGGCCACCCGCCAGGCGTCCTCACTGCCGCCGAGGAACTCGACCGCGAACGCCAGGTGGCCGTGCGCCGGCGCGTCGCCGCCGGGCGCCGGCCAGGTGCCCTCCACCCAGCCGGCCGGCTGGGGCACCCGGGTGCACCCGGCCGCGGCGAGGGCGGATTGTACGACGACGTCCGGATTGCGCCCCGCGTTGAGCACCCGGAACACCTTGATGATCAGGGCCTCCGCGGTGTCCGCGCCGACCACGATCGAGGTGTTCGACTGCTCGCCGCGCAGCACCGAGCTGCTCGCCGCCTCGTCGATCGCCGGCCCGCCGGGCTGGCACACCCCGGTCATCAGGACCTCACCGTCCGAGGTTGTGGCGCCGCGGGCGATCAGGCGCAGCAGGGCCTGCACGTAGACCGGGTCGTGCGGGCCGTCGTACACCCAGCGGGCGCCCACGTCGTCGAGGGTGACCAGACCGACCAGCGCATGCTCGAGCGCCGGCACGGGGGCGGGGTGATACGTGAGCGGCACCTGGTAGAGCGCTCCCGCCGCCGCGACCAGGTGCACCCGCACATCACCCAGCACCGCAGTGGCGACGGTGCGCGCGGGGGCGTCGAGCGTGCCCTTGCCGGCGAACCAGCGCTGGTCGGGCAGCCACCGGGCGAGCAGGTGGTCCAGAGCGGGGCTGGTCATCCACGCCTGCGCAGGGACAGTCCCTTGGTGGCGGGCTTCTCGGTCTCCTCGGCCGGGGTGCGCAGGGGTTCGCTGGCCCGCAGCCAGAAGAAGTCGCGCGAGCCCATGGTCACCTGCAGCACGCCGTCCGCCGGCACCGACGGGAAGCCGTTGCCGCCGAAGACGTCCGCCAACGCATAGCCGGCGTGCTCGGGCAGCTCGACCAGGCCGGCCTGCGGGGCGTGGGAGAGGTTGAACAGGGCCAGCACCGTCTCCGGCTCCTCGCCGGGAACCTCACCCTCGGCGAGCACGCGCAGGAAGGCGAGCAGGTGCGGGTTGTCGCACTCCAGGGGTACGAAACGGCCCAGGCCGAAGACCGGGTGCCGCCGGCGCACGGCCAGCATCGCCCGGGTCCAGTGCAGCATCGAGGAGGAGGAGGCCATCTGTGCCTCCACGTTGACCGCGGCGTGGTGGTAGACCAGCGACTGGATCACCGGCAGGTAGAGCTTGCCCGGGTCGGCGGTGGAGAAACCGGCGTTGCGGTCCGGCGTCCACTGCATCGGGGTGCGCACCGAGTCGCGGTCGGGCAGCCAGATGTTGTCGCCCATGCCGATCTCGTCGCCGTAGTAGAGATAGGGACTGCCGGGCAGCGACAGCAGCAGCGCGTTGATCAGCTCCAGCTCGGCCCGGCTGTTGTCGAGCAGCGTGGACAGTCGCCGCCGGATGCCGATGTTGGCCCGCATCCGCGAGTCCGGCGCGTACCAGCCGTACATCGCCGCCCGCTCCTCGGTGCTGACCATCTCGAGGGTGAGCTCGTCGTGGTTGCGCAGGAAGGTGCCCCACTGCGCACCCGGCGGGATCTCCGGGGTGTCGCGCAGGATGTCGGCGATCGGGGCGGCCCGCTCCTCGCGCAGCGCGTAGTAGATGCGCGGCATCACCGGGAAGTGGAACGCCATGTGGCACTCGGGCTCCTCGGCGGTGCCGAAGTAGGCCACGACGTCCTTGGGCCACTGGTTGGCCTCGGCGAGCAGGATCCGGCCCGGGTAGTTCTCGTCCACCATCTGGCGCACCCGGCGCACGTAGGCGTGGGTCTCCTCCAGGTTCTCGCAGTTGGTGCCCTCGGCCTCGAACAGGTAGGGAATGGCGTCCAGCCGGATGCCGTCGATGCCGGTGTCCATCCAGAACCGGACGACGTCGAGCATGGCCTCCTGCACGTCGGGGTTGGCGAAGTTCAGGTCGGGCTGGTGGCCGAAGAAGCGGTGCCAGAAGTACTGCCGGCGCACCGGGTCGAAGGTCCAGTTGCTGGTCTCGGTGTCGACGAAGATGATCCGGGCGTCGGCGTACTTGTCGTCGGTGTCGCTCCAGACGTAGAAGTCGCCGTAGGGCCCGTTCGGGTCGGAGCGGGAGGACTGGAACCAGGGGTGGGCGTCGCTGGTGTGGTTGACCGCCAGGTCGGTGATCACCCGCAGGCCGCGGGCGTGCGCCTGGGTGACGAACTCCTGGAAGTCGGGCAGCGTGCCGTACTCGGGCAGCACGGCGTTGTAGTCGCTGATGTCGTAGCCGCCGTCGCGCAGCGGTGAGGCGTAGAACGGCGGCAGCCAGATCACGTCGACGCCGAGCCACTGGATGTAGTCGAGCTTGGACATCAGCCCGTTGAAGTCGCCCGACCCCGACCCCTTGGAGTCGGCGAAGGCCCGTACCAGGACCTCGTAGAACACCGCCTTGCGGTACCAGTTCGGGTCGTTGCGCAGCCCGGGGCCGGTCAGCTCCAGCCCCTTCACGGCACCCTCCGGATCACCATCACGTGCGCCGGCTGGTCGTGCGGGTCCAGTCGCACGTAGTTGTGCTCCCACCAGCGGAAGCTCTGATCGGTGATCAGGTCGTGCACCGTGAACGAGTCGGACCAGTCCATGCCGAGGGCCGGCATGTCCAGGTGCACCATCGACTCCCGGGTGCCGTGCGGATCGAGGTTGACGATCACCAGCACCGTGTCGTCCTGACCGGTGGGGGAGTGCGCGGCGTCCAGGCGGCGGGAGTAGCAGATCACTGAGTCGTCGTCCACGGTGTGGAAGGCGATGTTGCGCAGGTAGTGCAGCGCCGGGTGCTCGCGGCGGATCTGGTTCAGCCGGGCCACGTAGCGGGCGATGGAGCGCTGCTCGTTGACCGCGCCCGGTTCGTAGGAGGCCCAGTCCCGCGGGCGGTACTGATACTTCTCGCTGTCGAGGTACTCCTCGCTGCCGTGCTTGACCGCCACGTGCTCGCACAGCTCGTAGCCGGAGTACATGCCCCAGGTCGGCGACATCGTGGACGCCAGGACGGCACGCAGCTTGAACGCGGCCGGCCCGCCGTACTGCAGGAACTCGTGGAGGATGTCGGGGGTGTTCGGCCAGAAGCTCGGCCGCATGTAGTTCGCGGCCTCGCCGGAGAGCTCGGTGAGGTAGGAGGTGAGCTCGTGCTTCGACGTCCGCCAGGTGAAGTAGGTGTAGGACTGGTGGAAGCCGACCTTGCCCAGGGTGTGCATCATCGCCGGGCGGGTGAACGCCTCGGCCAGGAAGATCACCTCGGGGTGGGCCTCGTTGACCCGCCCGATCAGCCACTCCCAGAACTCCACCGGCTTGGTGTGCGGGTTGTCGACCCGGAACACGGTCACCCCGTGGCTGATCCACAGCTCGCAGACCCGCAGCACCTCGGCGTAGAGCCCGGCCGGGTCCAGGTCGAAGTTCATCGGGTAGATGTCCTGGTACTTCTTCGGCGGGTTCTCGGCGTAGGCGATCGAGCCGTCGGCGCGGGTGGTGAACCAGGCCGGGTGCTCGCGGGCCCAGGGATGGTCGGGGGCGCACTGCAGCGCGAGGTCGATGGCGACCTCCATGCCCAGTTCACGGGTGCGGGCCACGAAGGCGTCGAAATCGTCGAAGGTGCCCAGGTCAGGGTGGATCGCGTCGTGACCGCCCTCGTCGGAGCCGATCGCCCACGGCGAGCCGGGGTCGTCGGGCGCGGGGGTCAGGGTGTTGTTGCGGCCCTTGCGGTTGATCCTGCCGGTGGGGTGGATCGGCGGCAGGTAGACGATGTCGAAGCCCATCTCGGCGATCGCCGGCAGCCGGTGCGCCGCCTGGGCGAAGGTGCCGGAGACCCACTGGCCGTGCTCGTCCTGGTGGGCGCCCTCGGAGCGCGGGAAGAGCTCGTACCAGGCGCTGAACAGCGCCCGCCGGCGCTGCACGGTGAGCGGGTAGGTGGGCGAGACGCTGATCATCTCGCGCAGCGGGTTGCGGGTCAGGGCGGCCCGCAGCTCGGGCGAGGTGCCGGCGGCCAGCCGGGCGCCGGCCGGGCGGCCCCCGTCGCGCAGGGCGTGGACGGCGTCGCGCAGCACCTGGGCGTCCTCGGCGCTGCGGGGGACCTCGAGGGCGCGTTCGAGCACTCGGGCCCCCTCCTCGAGCATCAGGTCGACGTCCATCTCGGCCGCGATCTTGATCGTGGCGGCGTGCTCCCAGGTCGCGTAGGGGTCGCTCCAGGCCTCGACCCGGAAGGTCCAGGCGCCCTCGGCGTCGGCGACGACGTCCGCGCCGTAGCGGTCGGTGCCGGGGGCGAGCAGGTGCATCGGTGCGCGGACGTGCTCGGCGCCGTCCGGATCGATGAGGACCGCGGTGGCGGCCACAGCGTCGTGACCCTCCCGGAACAGGGTGGCGCTGATCGGCACATGCTCGCCGATCACGGCCTTGGCCGGCCATCGCCCGCAGTCCAGGACCGGGCCCACGGCGAGAACCGGGATCCGGCCGACCTTGGGTGCGTGAGGGCCCGTCTTCGGGTCGGGTGTGCTGCTGACGGGGGGCCGCTGACGACCGGTTTGTGCCATGACTCCTACCTCACCACTGGACCGACGGGGACGCATCACCCGAAACGCCCTGAACACGACACAGCAGGTCGCCTCGGTAGGTCGCGGGTGGTGGTGCGAACAGTCACTCGATCGGCCGAAACCTATCGGGAATTGAGCGGTCTGTAACCCTTTCCATACGAGCCGCCCGGACGGGCTGAAACCGGCCCGCAAGAACTGCAAACGCTTGCCGCTACAGCCGTGTGCACGGCGGTCACTTGGCGTACTCTCACCACTCGTGAGAGCCATTCGCCGGTTCACCGTCCGCACCGTCCTGCCGGAGCCGATCGCCGCTCTGGGCCAGCTGGCCAGCAATCTGCGCTGGTCCTGGCATCCGCCCACGCGGGACCTCTTCGCCTCGCTCGACCCCGCCCGCTGGGTGTCCTCACGCCACGACCCGGTCGCGTTGCTGGGGTCCTTGTCGCCTGAGGAGCTCGACTCCCTGGCCGCCGACGCGCCGTTCGTCGAGCGCGTGCGCGCCGCCGCTGCCGACCTCGAGGCCTACCTGACCGAGCCCCGCTGGTACCAGGGCCTGCAAGGGTCCGTCCCGCGCAGCATCGCCTACTTCTCCCCGGAGTTCGGGATCGCCGCAGTGCTGCCGCAGTACTCCGGCGGCCTGGGCATCCTGGCCGGCGACCACCTGAAGTCGGCCAGCGACCTCGCGGTGCCGATCGTCGGGGTCGGCCTGCTCTACCAGCACGGGTACTTCAAGCAGTCGCTCTCCCGCGAGGGCTGGCAGCAGGAGTCCTACCCGGTGCTCGACCCGAACGAGCTGCCGATCGCGCTGCTGCGCGAGGCGGACGGCGTGCCGGCCATGGTCGAGGTCGGCCTGCCCGGCGGGCGCACCCTGTCGGCGCACATCTGGAAGGCGCAGGTCGGCCGGGTGCCGCTGCTGCTGCTGGACTCCAACGTGGAGGCCAACGACGACGCCGCGCGGGTGATCACCGACCGGCTCTACGGTGGCGGCGGGGAGCACCGGCTGCAGCAGGAGATGCTGCTCGGCATCGGCGGGGTGCGCGCCCTGCGCATCCACTCCCGTCTGACGGGGGCACCGGACGCCGAGGTCTACCACACCAACGAGGGCCACGCCGGCTTCCTCGGCCTGGAGCGGATCCGCGAACTGGTGGCCGGCGGGCTGAGCTTCGACGCCGCCCTGGAGATGGTGCGCGCCGGCACGGTGTTCACCACGCACACGCCGGTGCCGGCCGGGATCGACCGGTTCAGCCGGGAGCAGATCGAGCATCTTCTTCGGCGGCGACAACGCGGTGCCCGGTCTGCCGGTGGACCGGATCCTGGCCCTCGGCGCCGAGGACTACCCGGGCGGCGACCCGGCGATGTTCAACATGGCCGTGATGGGCCTGCGCCTGGCCCAGCGGGCCAACGGCGTCTCCCAGCTGCACGGGGTGGTCAGCCGGGAGATGTTCGACGGGCTGTGGTCCGGGTTCGACCCGGCCGAGGTGCCGATCGCCTCGATCACCAACGGCGTGCACGCCCCGACCTGGGTGGACCGGCGGGTGATGGAGCTGGGCGACAAGTACATCGGCGCCTCGCTCACCCACGATGCGCACGGTTTCGAGGGCGTCGATCAGATCCCGGACGCCGAGATCTGGTCGGTGCGGCGGGAGATGCGGGCCTCGCTGGTGGCCGACGCCCGGCGCCGGGTCCGTTCCTCCTGGATCAAGCGCGGCGCCAGCCCGGCGGAGCTCGGCTGGGTGGACGGCGTGCTCGACCCCGACGTGCTGACCATCGGCTTCGCCCGGCGGGTGCCGACCTACAAGCGGCTCACCCTGATGCTGCGTGACCCCGACCGCCTGGCCCGGCTGCTGCTGCACCCGCAGCGGCCGGTGCAGCTGGTGATCGCCGGCAAGTCCCACCCCGCGGACGACCAGGGCAAGCGGCTGATCCAGCAGGTGGTCCGGTTCGCCGACGACCCGGCGGTGCGGCACCGGATCGTGTTCCTGCCCAACTACGACATCGCCATGGCCTCGACCCTGTACCCGGGGTGCGACGTCTGGCTGAACAACCCGCTGCGCCCGTTCGAGGCGTGCGGCACCTCCGGCATGAAGTCGGCCCTGAACGGCGGGCTGAACCTGTCCATCCTGGACGGCTGGTGGGACGAGTGGTTCGACGGCGAGAACGGCTGGGCGATCCCCACCGCCGACGGCGTCGACGACCCCGACCACCGCGACGACCTCGAGGCGTCCGCGCTGTACGACCTGATCGAGGGTTCGGTGGCGCCGCGGTTCTACGACCGCGACGACCACGGGCTGCCGAACCGGTGGCTGGAGATGGTGCGGCACACCCTCAGCTCGCTCGGGCCGAAGGTGATCGCGAGCCGGATGGTGGCCGACTACGTCAACCACCTGTACGTGCCGGCGGCGGCGTCGGCGGCGTCGGTGACCCCGGGGGTGGCGGCCTCCCGGTCGCAGGCCAAGGCCAGGATGCGTGAGGGCTGGAGCGGCGTCCGGGTGGAGCACGTGGAGTCCTCGGGCGTCTCGGACTCCCCGCAGGTCGGCGACGAGGTGTCGATCCGGGCCTTCGTGACGCTCGGCGACCTGGCGCCGTCCGACGTCTCGGTGCAACTGGTGCACGGCCGGGTGACCCCCGAGGACACCCTGGTCGACACGGTGGCGCAGGACCTCACCCACGTCGAGGCCTACGAGGCCGGCCGGCACTG
The DNA here is from genome assembly GCA_963710915.1 of uncultured Actinomycetota bacterium. GTDB lineage: Bacteria > Actinomycetota > Actinomycetes > Actinomycetales > Kineosporiaceae > JADJPO01. The sequence goes on from CAVQCD010000012.1 coordinate 80,411, forward strand.
CTTCGAGGGCGTCGTGAAACTGCGCCGCACCGGCCCCTTCGGCTACACCGTGCGCGTGCTGCCCGCGGGCCTCGGCCTGGCCAACCCCGCCGAGCTGGGCCTGGTGGCCAACGCCTGAGGGAACCACGCTGCTCATCTGCCCGAAACACTCCGGGTACATGCCCGCCCTAGCGTGAAGATCCGCAGACTTCTGCGGGATCCACGACCAGGGGAGTGAACGCACATGGGTGGGAACGACGCTCGCGTCCAGGCGATCAAGGACGTCGAGGCCTACGTGCCCCCGACGGTCAGCTTCGATCGCCGGCGAGGCGCCGGGCGAGATCTTCGGCGCGAACGTGTTCAGCACTGGCCGTCATGCAGCAGCGGCTGCCGAAGTCGGTCTTCAAGTCGGTCATCGCGACGATCGAGCACGGCGCGCCGCTCGACCCGCGGTCGCCGACGCCGTCGCCTCGGCGATGAAGGACTGGGCGCTGGAGAAGGGCGCGACCCACTACGCGCACGTCTTCTACCCGCTGACCGGCCTGACCGCCGAGAAGCACGACAGCTTCTTCGAGCCCGATCGGCGACGGCGCGGCGCTCGCCGAGTTCGCCGGCAAGACCCTGATCCAGGGCGAGCCGGACGCGTCGAGCTTCCCGACCGGCGGCCTGCGCAACACGTTCGAGGCCCGCGGCTACACCGGCTGGGACGTCACCAGCCCGGCCTACGTGCTGGAGAACCCGAACGGCAACACGCTGTGCATCCCGACGGTCTTCGTCTCGATGACCGGCGAGGCGCTGGACCACAAGACGCCGCTGCTGCGCTCGCAGCAGGCGATGGGCGACGCACGCCGAGCGCATCCTGAAGCTGTTCGGGCACACGAACGTCGACCACGTCGTCTCGTTCTGCGGCCCCGAGCAGGAGTACTTCCTGGTCGACCGGCACTTCTTCCTCGCCCGGCCCGACCTGCTCAACGCCGGCCGCACGCTGTTCGGCGCCAAGCCGCCGAAGGGCCAGGAGTTCGACGACCACTACTTCGGCGCCATCCCCGAGCGGGTGCTCGGCTTCATGATGGACACCGAGCGCGAGCTGTTCAAGCTCGGCATCCCGGCCAAGACCCGGCACAACGAGGTCGCGCCCGGCCAGTTCGAGATCGCGCCGATGTTCGAGCGGGCCAACATCGCCGCCGACCACCAGCAGCTGCTGATGACGACGTTCAAGACGATCGCCAAGAAGCACGGCATGGAGTGCCTGTTCCACGAGAAGCCGTTCGCCGGCGTCAACGGCTCGGGCAAGCACGTCAACTTCTCGCTCGGCAACGCCGACCGTGGGCAACCTGCTGCGTGCCCGGCGACACCCCGCACGAGAACGCCCAGTTCCTGGTGTTCTGCGCCGCCGTGATCCGCGCGGTGCACAAGTACGCGGGCCTGCTGCGGGCGTCGGTCGCCTCGGCCACCAACGACCACCGCCTCGGCGCCAACGAGGCCCCGCCGGCGATCATCTCGATCTTCCTCGGCGACCAGCTGGCCGACGTCTTCGAGCAGATCGCCAAGGGCGCGGCCACGTCGTCCAAGGGCAAGGGCACGCATGCATCGATCGGCGTCGACACCCTGCCCGGTGCTGCCGACCGACCCGGGCGACCGCAACCGCACCAGCCCGTTCGCCTTCACCGGCAACCGGTTCGAGTTCCGCGCGCCCGGCTCGCTGCAGACGGTCGCCGGGCCGATGATCATCATCAACACGATCATGGCCGAGTCGCTCGACTACATCGCGACCGACGCTCGAGAAGGCCGTCGCGGCCGGCGACCGACTTCGACGTGGCGGTGCAGAACGCTGCTCACCGAGATCATCACCGAGCACGGCGCGGTCGTCTTCAACGGCGACGGCTACTCCGACGAACTGGCAGATCGAGGCCGCCGAGCGCGGTCTGCCGAACCTGCAGCACGACGCTCGACGCGCTGCCGGAGCTGATCACCGGAGCGGCGATCGAGCTGTTCGAGAAGTACAGGTCTTCAACGACCGCGAGATGCACAGCCGCGTACGAGATCGGCCTCGAGCACGTACGCCCTGACGCATCGGCGTCGAGGCCCGCCTCACGCTGCGAGATCGGCAGCGACGGTGATCCTGCCGGCGGCCGTGCGCTACCAGACCGAGCTGGCGCAGAACGTCGCCGCGCTCAAGGCGGCCGGCGTCGAGGCCGACATGTCCGCCGCTGGAGTCGGTGTCGGCGCCGATCGCCGAGCTGCGGGCGGCGCTCGCCGCGCTCGAGGTCGGCGCTCGGGCCGAGACCGACGGAGGACGCCTTCGCCGAGGCCGAGCACGCGCGCGATGCGCTGCTGCCGGCGATGGACGCGGTGCGCGCGGCCGCCGACACGCTGGAGGGCATCGTCGCCGACGACCTGTGGCCGCTGCCGACCTACCAGGAGATGCTCTACATCCTCTGAACCGGCCGAAGGTCAGCGGGGCGTCCTCGGCGGGATGCGGTAGATGCGCATCGAGTCCCCGGGGATGTTGAGCAGGGCCCGGGGCGGGACGGTGGCGGGGCGGGGGCCGTGGGGCAGGCCGGGTGGGGCGTCGAAGGCGCTGTCCCACAACAGGTCGTAGGTATGTGCCCAGGAGCGGCCCGGCAGGCGCAGCTCCACCGCCTCCGCCTGGGCCTGCACGATGATCAGCAGCGACGAGTCCACGTGGTGGTCGCGTCGGCCGCGGACCACGGCGTGCAGGTACATCTGCAGCACCCGCTGCGCCGGGTCGTGCCACCGGGCATGGTCCATCTCCACGCCGTCCGGCCCGAACCAGGCCAGGTCCTTGGTGCCGTCGGCGTGCACCGGGCGCCCGGCGAAGAACCGGTCCTGGCGCACCACCGGATGCTCGCGGCGCACCCGCAGCAGATAGCGCACGGTCGCCAGCAGGTCCTGCTGCCACGGTGCGAGGTCCCAGTCCAGCCAGGTGGTGTCGTCGTCCGCGCAGTAGGCGTTGTTGTTGCCGCCCTGGCTGCGCCCGAACTCGTCGCCGGCGACCAGCATCGGCACGCCGGTGGCCAGCAGCAGCGTGCCCAGCAGGTTGCGCAGGCTGCGCCGGCGGGCGGCGAGGATCTCGGCGTCCTCGGTGGGGCCCTCCACGCCGTGGTTCCACGACCGGTTGTTGTCCGACCCGTCGCGGTTGGACTCCCCGTTCGCCTCGTTGCGCTTGTGGTGGTAGGCCGTGAGATCGGCCAGGGTGAACCCGTCGTGTGCGGTGACGAAGTTGATCGAGGCCAGCGGCCCGCGGTGCGGATCGAAGGTGTCGGCGGACCCGGCCAGGCGGGTGGCGAGGTCGCGGACGCCGCCCCCGGGCTCGCCGGCTGCCGCGCGGGCCGCCCCGGGCAGCCAGAACTCGCGCACGCTGTCGCGGAAGTGGTCGTTCCACTCCGCGAACGGCACCGGGAACTGCCCGGTGCGCCACCCGTGCGGCCCGAGGTCCCACGGCTCGGCGATCAGCTTCACCCCGGCCAGGACGGGGTCGGCACGCAGCGCGACCAGGAACGGGTGCTCGGGGTCGTAGCCGTCGCGGCCGCGGGCCAACGTGGTCGCCAGGTCGAACCGGAAGCCGTCGACGTGCAGGTCACTCACCCAGTGCCGCAGCGAGTCCAGGGTCATCTGGACGACGCGGGGCTGGCTGAAGTCCAGGGAGTTGCCGCAGCCGGTGGTGTCCACGAACTCACCGCGGGCGTCCATCCGGTAGTAGGTGGCTGCGTCGAGCCCGCGCCAGGAGAGCATCGGCCCGCCGCGGCCGGCCTCGCAGGTGTGGTTGTAGACCACGTCGAGGATCACCTCGATCCCGGCGGCGTGCAGGGCCTTGACCATGCCCTTGAACTCGGCCACCGCACCCAACGGGTCGCGGCTGGCGGCGTAGCCCGGGTGCGGGGCGAAGAAGCCCAGCGTGCTGTAGCCCCAGTAGTTCACCCGCCCGCGCCGGGCCAGATGGTCCTCGTCGCCGATGGTGTGCACCGGCAGCAGCTGCACGCTGGTCACCCCGAGCCGCTGCAGGTGCGCGATCGCGGCCGGGTGCGCGAGCCCGGCGTAGGTGCCGCGCAGGTGTTCGGGCACCCCGGCCAGCCGCTGGGTGAAGCCCTTGACATGCGTCTCGTAGATCACGGTGTCGGCCCAGTGCACGTAGGGCGGGGCATCGCCCTCCCAGTCGAAGCCGCCGGGCCCGGCGCTCACGACCCCGTGCGGGGCGAACGCGGCCGAGTCGCGCCCGTCGGGTATCGAGATGTCGCCGTTCAGCCCGTCGTCCACGGTGTGCCCGAACAGTGCGGGAACCATGGCCAGGCGCCGGCCCGGGTCCGGCCCCACGGGCGGGAAGGCGATCGCCCGGGCGTAGGGGTCCAGCAGCAGCTTGGCCGGGTTGTGCCAGTGGCCGCGGACGGGTTCCCACGGTCCGTGCACCCGCAGGCCGTAGTGCTGGCCGACCGGCACGTCGGGGACGAAGGCGTGCCAGACGCCGTGGGTGGACTCCGGCAGCGGGATCCGCCGCTCGGTCCACCCGCCGCCGGGCGCCGGGTCGAACAGGCACAGCTCCACCTGTTCGGCATGCGCGGCGAGCACGGCGACGTCGACGCCGCCCGACCGGGCATGGACGCCCAGCGGATGCGGTCGTGAGCGGTGCGTGGTCACCGGGGCAGTCTGCCGGACTCCGCCGACAGTTGGCAGGGCGGGGCATGTGGCGTCGACCGGCGGCTAGGCTCGAGCGGTGACTGATCCGACCGCGCTGCCCAACCCCGCCGCGCTGCCGAACCTGGGCCTGGTGGTCGACGACCACCCGCTCCGCGCCAGGGTGACCGAGGTCCTGCGCGACGAGGGGTACCGGCCCGAGATCGACGAGGACGGCGACGTGGTCGCCCGGGTCGAGGGGCAGCCCATGTTCGTGCGCTGCTTCACCACCGAGCCACCGCTGATGCGGGTGTCGTCGCAATGGATGATCGGCGAGGACATCCCCGGAGACGAGCTGTACCGGCTGCGGGCCGCGAACGCGATGACCGGCGTGCTGAACCTGATCAAGGTCACCGTGCTGGACGACCGGCTGGTGATCGCCGTCGACCTGGTGGTTCACGACGCGATGGACCTGCACGTGCTGCTGCCGGCCACCCTGGACGCCGTCCGTTCCGGGGTGCAGACCTGGCACTCCACGCTGCTGCAACTGCTGGAGGAAGCCGGCGCGCCGTGACGTGGACCTCCCTGGGCCGGCTGCCACGGCCCCGGGGGAGCGCCTAGGCTCGCGCACGTCGTCCGGGCATATCGGTCTGTAGGAGTCTGTAGGAGGTAGGCGTGACAGCGAACACGTTCGTGCGGCTCGAGGTGGACGGCGGGATCGCCACCATCCGCCTGGACCGGCCGAAGATGAACGTCCTGAACGCCGCGATGCAGGACCAGATCGCCGCTGCGGCGCGCGAGGCGAGTGAGCGCAAGGACGTCGCCGCGGTCGTCGTGTACGGCGGGGAGCGGGTCTTCGCCGCGGGGGCCGACGTCAAGGAGATGTCGACCCTGTCCTACACCGAGATGGTCGACCGCTCGGCGGCGCTGCAGGCCTCCTTCACCGCGGTGGCGGCGATCCCCAAGCCGACCGTGTCGGCGATCACCGGCTACGCCCTGGGCGGGGGCTGCGAGCTGTCCCTGTGCACCGACTTCCGCGTGGCCGGTGAGAGCGCCCAGCTGGGCCAGCCGGAGATCCTGCTCGGGATCATCCCCGGCGCCGGCGGCACCCAGCGGCTGCCCCGGCTGATCGGCCTGGCGCGGGCCAAGGACCTGATCTTCTCCGGGCGGTTCGTGGGTGCGGCCGAGGCGCTGGCGATCGGTCTGGTCGACCAGGTCGTGCTCGACGCCGAGGTCTACCAGGCGGCCCTGGCGCTGGTGAAGCGCTACGTCGGCGCCGCCGGGTACGCCCTGCGCGCGGCCAAGGAGGCGATCGACCGCGGCACCGAGGTCGACCTGGTGACCGGCCTGGAGATCGAGCGGATGCAGTTCAGCGGTCTGTTCGCCACCGCGGACCGCGCGATCGGCATGGGCTCGTTCATCGAGTCCGGCCCGGGCAAGGCGGCATTCGAGAACCGGTGAGGTCACGGTGAACCGGCCGGTGCACGGCAGCGCCCTGGGCGCGCGGGTGCGCAGCTTCGGCCATGCCTGGCACGGGATCGTGATCGCCGCCCGGGGCGGCAACTTCCGGCTGCAGCTGTTCGCCGGCGCCGTGGTCGTGGCGCTGCTCCTCGCCTACGCGGTGACCGGGGTCGAGCTGGCCGTCGTGGTGGTCTGTGTGGCGATGGTGCTGGCCGCCGAGATCGCCAACACCGCGATCGAGCGGCTGTGCGATCTGGTCGACGAGCTGCACGGCCTGGGTCGCGACCCGCGGATCGGGGCGATCAAGGACCTGGCCGCGGGCGCCGTCCTGGTGACCTCGCTGGGTGCAGCCGGGGCGGGCCTGGTCGTCTTCGGCCCGCTGCTCCTCGACACCCTCGGCTGAGGCTCCCAAGATCACCGTCTGTCATGGGATTCCACCCCAGTAGCTGGGGTGGAATCCATGACAACCGGTGATCACGGGTGACGAGGGGGCGGGGGCGGGGGCGGGGCGGGGGCGGGGGCGGGTGGGTGAGGGTGGGTGAGGGTGGGGTAAGGCGGGTCACATGGGGTGGGTGGGCGCTGGGGCTACTCGCGAGTAACATGGCGGCGGGTGCTCGGCCCGTCCGGCGATGTGAGGAAGAACGCGCAGGGCGCCGAGCGGGTGTCAGTGGGGTGTGAAACGCTGACGCCAACGTCGCCGAGCACCCGGCGAGAACGTGACAGCCAGAGCCGATCCACCAGGAGGTCGAGGCCAGGATGAAGATCGTCGTGTGCGTGAAGCATGTGCCCGATGCGCAGGCCGACCGCCGGTTCGAGTCAGACCACACGGTCGACCGGGTGGGGGTCGACGGCCTGCTCTCCGAGCTCGACGAGTACGCCATCGAGGAGGCCCTCACCATCGAGGGCGCGTCCGAGTCCACGGTCACCGTGGTGTGTATGGGCCCCGAACAGGCCGCCGATGCGATCCGCAAGGCGCTGCAGATGGGTGCCGATGCCGGCGTGCACATCTGCGACGACGCCCTCGCCGGGTCCGACGCCCTCGCCACCTCCCGGGTGCTCGCCGCGGCGATCCGCACCCTGGAGTACGACCTGGTGCTCACCGGGATGGCCTCGACCGACGGTCTGATGAGCGTCGTCCCGGCGATGCTGGCCCAGCAGCTGGGGCTGCCTCAGGTCACCTTCGCGGGCAAGGTCTCGTTCGACGGCTCGATCGTGCGGATCGAGCGGGACGGTGACACCAGCACCGAGGTGATCGAGGCGTCGCTGCCCGCCCTGGTCAGCGTCACCGACCAGATCAACGAGCCGCGTTACCCCTCGTTCAAGGGGATCATGGCGGCCAAGAAGAAGCCGGTGACCACGCTCAGCCTGGCCGATCTCGGCATCTCGGCGGACGCCGTGGGGCTGGCTGCCGCCTGGACCACCGTGGAATCGGTCGAGGCCCGCCCACCGCGTGCGGCCGGGCAGCGGATCACCGATGAGGGCGATGGCGGAGCGCGACTGGTGGAGTACCTCGCCGGCGCCAAGCTCGTCTGACCGACCGACGAAGAAGCGGAGATACAGAGATGGCCGAGGTTCTCGTCCTGGTCGACCACGTCGACGGGGCTGTGCGCAAGTCCACCACCGAACTGCTGACCATCGCCCGGCGTCTGGGTGAGCCGAGCGCGGTGTTCATCGGCGAGGGCCTCGACGGCGCGGTGGGCTCCCTGACCGAGTTCGGGGCGACGAAGGTCTACCAGGTGCAGATGGAGGGCGTCGCCGACTACCTGGTGGTGCCCAAGGCCGAGGCGATGGTGGCCGTGGTCGCGGCTGCCGGCGGCGCCGCCGCGCTCGGCGGGGTGCTGATCACCTCCGGGCCCGAGGGCAAGGAGATCGCCGCCCGTCTCGCCGTCAGCCTGGAGTCGGGTCTGATCACCGACGCCGTCGACGTGACGTTCGCGGACGGCGCGGTGCGGACCACGCAGTCGGTGTTCGCCGGTGGCTTCGCCGTCACCTCCCGGATCACCCGTGGCACGCCGATCATCACGGTGAAGCCGAACAGCGCTGCCCCCGAACCGGTTCCGGGTGCCGAGCCCCCGGCGGTGGTGGCCGTGCCGGTCACCCTGTCGGGCACCGCGACGGCGGCCCGGATCGTCGAGCGCAAGCCCAAGGCCAAGAGCGGCCGTCCCGACCTGTCCGAGGCCGCGATCGTGGTCTCCGGCGGGCGCGGCACGGGTGGCGACTTCTCCCCGGTCGAGGCCCTGGCCGATGCGCTGGGTGCGGCTGTGGGCGCCTCACGGGCCGCGGTCGACGCCGGCTGGTACCCGCACTCCAACCAGGTCGGCCAGACCGGCAAGCAGGTCAGCCCGCAGCTCTACGTGGCCTGCGGCATCTCCGGGGCGATCCAGCACCGGGCCGGTATGCAGACCTCGAAGACCATCGTCGCGATCAACAAGGACCCTGAGGCGCCGATCTTCGAGCTGGCCGACTACGGCGTGGTGGGGGACCTGTTCGCCGTGCTGCCGCAGGCCACTGCGGAGGTCACCAAGCGCAAGGGCTGAGCCGCCCGCCTAGACTCCGACGGGTGAGCGCCTACCTGGACCATGCGGCGACCACGCCGATGCGTCCGCAGGCGGTGGCCGCGATGTGTGCCGCCCTGGAGCAGGTCGGCAACGCCTCGTCGCTGCACACCTCCGGACGCCGGGTCCGTCGCGTGGTCGAGGAGGCCCGCGAACAGCTCGCCGCGCTGCTCGGTGCCGGCCCGAGCGAAGTGGTCTTCACCGCGGGTGGTACCGAGGCCGACAACCTGGCGGTCAAGGGCCTGTACTGGGCCCGGCGGACCGCCGACCCGCGCCGGCGCCGGATCCTCGCCTCCGCGGTCGAGCACCATGCCGTGCTCGACCCGGTCGAGTGGCTGGTGGAGCACGAGGACGCCGAGGTCGTCTGGCTGGAGGTCGACGCGCTGGGGCGGGTGGATCCCGAGCAGGTGCGCGCCGCCATCGACGACGGCCCCGACGGGGCGGACGGCGTGGCACTGGTCAGCGTGATGTGGGCCAACAACGAGGTCGGGACCGTGCAGCCGGTGGCCGAGATCGCACAGATCGCCCGCGAGCGCGGGGTGCCCATGCACAGCGACGCGGTGCAGGCCGTCGGTCAGCTGGAGCTGAGCTTCGCCGCCTCCGGGGTGGACTGCCTCACCGTGAGCGGGCACAAGATCGGTGGCCCGGTGGGAGTCGGTGCCCTGATCGCCCGCCGCGGGCTGCAGCTCGCGCCGGTGCTGCACGGCGGGGGTCAGGAGCGGGCGATCCGGTCGGGCACCCTGGACGCCGCCTCGATCACCGCGATGGCTGCCGCGGCGCAGGCAGCCGTCACCGAACTGGGGGAGGGCAGCGCCGTCCGTCTGGCTGCCCTGCGGGACACCCTGGTGGCGGCGGTGCGCGAGGCCGTGCCTGACGCCGTGCTGCGCGGCGACCCTGATCCTGCCGGGCGACTGCCCGGTAACGCCCATGTCACGCTGCCCGGCTGTGAGGGCGACTCCCTCCTGTACCTGCTCGATGCCCGTGGCGTGGAGTGCTCCACCGGCTCGGCCTGCCAGGCCGGGGTTCCCCAGGCCAGCCATGTGCTGCTGGCCATGGGGGTGGACGAGCCGACCGCCCGGGGGGCGTTGCGGTTCAGCCTCGGCTGGACCTCCACCGAGGCGGACGTGGCCGCGCTCGCCGAGGCGATCGGGCCGGTGGTCGCGCGCGCCCGGCGGGCCGGGCTGGCGGCCGGCCTGGGCTCACGCGCGGCGGCGGGCGCCTGAGATGCGCGTCGCGGCCGCGATGAGTGGTGGGGTCGACTCGGCGGTGGCCGCGGCCCGGGCTCGCGACGCCGGGCACGAGGTGGTCGGGGTGCACCTGGCGCTGGCCCGGGACCGGGCGACCGAGCGCACGTCGGCCCGGGGCTGCTGCACGATCGAGGATGCCGGCGACGCCCGGCGTGCGGCCGACGCCCTCGACCTCCCCTTCTACGTCTGGGACCTGGCCGAGCGGTTCGAGCACGACGTGGTCGAGGACTTCGTGGCCGAGTACGCCGCCGGGCGCACCCCCAACCCGTGTCTGCGCTGCAACGAGCGGATCAAGTTCTCGGCTCTGCTCGACAAGGCCCTGGCCCTGGGGTTCGACGCCGTGTGCACCGGTCACTACGCCCGCCTGGTCGAGACCGGCGCCGGGCGCGAGCTGCACCGCGCCGTCGACGAGGCCAAGGACCAGTCGTACGTGCTGGCGGTGCTCACCCCCGCCCAGCTCGACCGGGCACTGTTCCCGTTGGGCGACACGCTGAAGACCGACGTCCGTGCCGAGGCCGCCGCCCGCGGTCTGCGGGTGGCGACCAAGCCCGACTCGCACGACATCTGTTTCATCCCGGACGGCGACACCGCCGGCTTCCTCACCGCTCGCCTGGGCGCTCAACCGGGCCCGATCCTCGATCTGGAGGGGCATCGGGTGGGCTCCCACGACGGTGCCTTCGCGTTCACCGTCGGCCAGCGCCGCGGCCTCGCCCTGCCCGAGCCCGCCGCCGACGGACGCCGCCGCTACGTACTCTCGATCGAGCCGGTGAGCCACACGGTGGTGGTCGGGTCCGAGGAGGACCTGGACGTCGAGCGGATCACGGGGGAGCGGGCCGTCTGGTGCGGCCCGGCCCCGGCCGCAGGCGCCCGGGTCTCCGCCCAGGTGCGGGCCCACGGCGAGCAGGTGCCCGCGGTGCTGGAGTCGGTCACGCCCGACGGAGGGGTCGCCGTCCGGCTGGGTCGTTCACTGCGCGCGGTGGCTGCCGGGCAGGCCCTGGTGCTCTACGAGGGCACCCGGGTGGTCGGTTCGGCGACCATCACCTCGGCGCCGACCTCGCGGCTGTAGTAGTCGAGCACGTCGCGGGGGTGCATGCCCACGGAGGCGTAGAGCGCGGTGGCTCCGGTCAGGTTGTCGGAGTCGACCCGCAGCCCCGACCAGGTCCACCCCCGCGCGTGGTGCTCGGCGAACGCGACCCGCAGCAGGTGCCGTGCGATGCCCTGCCCGCGGCCCTCGCGCAGCACGCCGAGGGTGCGCACGTAGCCGCCGCCGAGCTCGGCCCGGCTGGCGTCACCGATGCATACCGCAACGGGTTCCCCGTGCAGGTCGGCCACCCACCACTGCGCGGGGTCGACGCCGATGGTGGCGTCCAGGCGGGCCCACCAGACCTCCGGCTCGCGGGCGGTGTGGTTCCAGTGGTCCCGGAAGGCGGTGTCGGCCAGGCGGTGGAGCAGCGTGCGATCCGCCGCGGTGTCCGCGCAGCGGCGCACGACCACCCCGGCCGGTGCCGGCCCGGGGTCGGCCACACCGGCGTCCAGCGCGCGCTCCATCTCCCAGAACGTGCGGCGGTGGGTGAACCCCGCTGCGGTGAGCGCTGCGGCGAGCCGACGGTCCTCGCGCAGCGTTCCGGTGTCGACGCCGACCACCCGGTGCCCAGCCTCGGTCGCCCAGGTGCTGCAGTGCCGCAGGCCGGTAGCGACCAGTGCGGACTCCAGGGCGTGGTCATCCGGATCGCCGCCGCGCTCCGGGAGGGTGTAGACGTCGAACCAGAGCTGAGGCGGCTCGGCCTCGGGGTGCTCGATCTCGACCGCGGCCAGGCCGAGCAGACGGCCGGCGGCGTCCTCGACCAGCAGCACGTCGTCCGCCCCGGACCGGGGCAGCCGCTCGAGATGCGCGAGCACCTCCTCCGGCGGCTCGCTGGGCCGCTGCATGTAGGCCGCATCGCTCGCGCGGGCCAGGTCGACGATGGCCGTTGCGTCGCCCGGAAAGGTGGGTGGTCGGGCGGTGATGCCCGCGGGGAGGTCGACGGGTTCCACCCCTCGAGCATGCCGTCGAGCGCAGCGGAAGGGCCAATGGTTTTCTCCCCGGTGTGACCTTGACCTCAGCTACATGAGAGGTCCCTCACCGGGACAGCATTGCTGACGTGTCAGGCCTTCCGTAGCCTGCCAAGGGTCCGGGTCTTTCCGAGCCCGCCCAACGAAAGTGGTGTCGCATGACCTCCGCCCTCCGCCGGTCCCTGATCTCCGCAGCCGCGGCGCTCGGCACGGCTGCCGCCGTCGTCCTTCCGGCGCAGCAGGCGCTCGCTGCGGTCCCGCTGACCATCGAGGCGGGTCCGGACGCCACGGTCGCCGAGGGGTCGGCGTTCAGCCGCACGATCGCGATCACGGACGAGGTGGACGACGGCACTCCGGGGTGGACCTATCAGGTCTCCTACGGGGACGGCACGCTCGGCGGAGAGCAGACCACCCTCACCCCCAGCATCACCCTCGGCCACATCTTCGCCAACGGCACCGCCGCGCACACGGTGATGGTCTCGGTCTGGGACGGCGCGGCCGACGGCATGGTCGACAGTTTCGTGGTGAACGTGGCCAACGTCGCCCCGACGGGGGCGCTGCAGGGCCCGGTCGCGGTCAGCGAGGGCTCCCTGCACCAGTGGCAGGTGGTGGCCACCGACCCGGGTGCCGACTCCCTGACCTACTTCCTCCGCTGGGCCGACGGCCTCCAGGTCGAATGGTTCATCCCGGTCGGAACCGGCATCGCGCCACACCTCTACCGCGACGACGCCAACGGCCCTGACAACGCCACCACGCACAATCTCGGGCTGGCGGTGAACGACGGGGAGGCCACATCCCCCAACCTGGTCTACCCGGTCGTGGTGAACAACGTGCCGCCGGTGATCCCGCTCAGCGGTGCGGCCACGGCCACGGTGGGCGCGGCGTACACGCTCACCCTGGGCTCGATCATCGATCCGGGCACCGACACGGCCACGAGTGGTGTGATCCGCTGGGGTGACGGCACCACCCAGCCGCTCACGATCAGCAGCGCCCTGACCCACACCTACGCCACCAGCGGCACGAAGACGATCGCGGTGGAGGTGACCGACGAGGACGGAACGTTCGTCGCCGGCACGCTGGCCGTGAACGTCGCGGCGTCGACCCCCAGCGCGCCGTCCGGTCTGACCGCCGGCGCGCTGTCGAGGTCCTCGATCCGGGTGAACTGGACCAACACCACGGCCAACCAGACCTCGGTGCAGATCGAGCGCTGCAAGGGCGTCGGCTGTACCTCGTTCAGCCGGATCGCCACGGTGTCCGGCACCGCGGTCAGCTACACCAACACCGGGCTGTCGTCGCGGACGACGTACACGTACCGGATCCGGTCGGTGAACGCGGCCGGCACCTCGCCCTACTCCGCCAAGGTCGCCGCCCGGACCCTCTGACGCCGTCGGGTAACCCCTACGGTGGGGGAGTGCCCCCCACCGATTCTCCGGGTCGGGCCAGCGGCATCGGCAGCTGGCCCGGCACCGACGTGGCCGAGACCGTCCGCACCACCTTCGGCGAGCTCGGGCACCCGCACCTGCCGTATCTGCCCGAACTGCCCGCCCGGGGTCCTGGCGCCGACCTGATCGGGCGGGGTGCCGCACTGCTGGTCGAGATGCCGGTGGACCTGCAGCCCTCCGGCTGGCGGCTGGTCGACCACCCAGGGCGCGACCTCGCCCGGGCGCAGTCCTGGTTGCGCCAGGACCTGGATGCGCTCGCCGAGGTGGCCGACGGCTACTCCGGCCCGCTCAAGGTGTCGGTCACCGGGCCGTGGACCCTGGCCTCCTCGATGCTGCTGCCCCGGCTCGAGCGTGCGGTGGTGGACCCCGGGGCCTGCCGCGACCTGGTCGCCTCGCTCGCCGAGGGAGTCCGCCGGCACCTCGCCGAGGTGGCCAGGATGGTGCCGGGAGCCGAGCTGGTGCTGCAGCTCGACGAGCCGATGCTGCCCTCGGTGCTGGCCGGTCGGCTGCCGACCGCGAGCGGGTTCGGACGACTCCGGGCCGTCGAGGAACCGGTGGCCATGCAGGGAATCGCCGCAGTGGTCGATGCCGCGCGCGAGGCCGGCGCCGACCAGCGGATCGTGCACTGCTGCGCCCCGGACGTGCCGGTTGCCGGGCTCGTCCGCACCGGACTGACCGGGCTCTCGGTGGACACCACGCTGCTCGGTCGCGCGGGCTGGGAGGCGCTCGCCCCGGCGGTCGAGGACGGGCTGAGCCTGTGGGCCGGGACAGTGGCCGCCACCGGCGCGATCACCGCGACCGGGGTTGCCGCCGACCAGGTGTGGACGCGGTGGCACAAGCTCGGCCTGGAGCTGCGCCTGCTCGGCTCCGTGGTGATCACTCCCACCTGTGGGCTGGCCGGCGCCGCGAGCCCGTCCGACGCCCGCGCCCGGCTGACCCGGGCCCGTGAGGCGGCCGCCGCTCTGGCCGAGCGCGCGGCCGAGGCCTAGGGAGTCACCGCAGGGGTCGTCGTCGCGGGGCCGGTCCCGACGCTGTTGGTCGCCCGGACGGTGAATGTGTAGGAGGCGCCGGTGGTCAGGCCCGTGCAGCTCGCGCTCACCCCGGAGGTCCAGGTGCACGAGCCCGCTCCGGACGTCGGCGCCACCGTGTAGGAGCTCACCGCCGCGCCGCCGTCCCAGGCCGGGGCGGTGAAGGTGACGGTCGCGGTGCCCGTTCCCGCGGTGGCACTCGCTGTTGCGGGGGCCGCCGGAGCGATGGTCTGGGCCCAGCGTCGGGCCAGGTACTCCTCGACGCTGCGCCGCTGGGTGGCGCTCAGCGCGCTGTTGAACACCAGGACCTCGCCCACGTCACCGTCCAGCGGGATACGCGTAGTCGCCGCTGGCCACCGAGCCGGACGAACCGACACGGAAGACATCGGGGTGGGTGTACCAGGTGCCCGCCAGGGACGCGGTGGTCAGGGTCCCGCGGCCGTTCAGGGCCAGCCCGGTGGTCAGGGTGCCGCCCGACGAGGAGTAGATGGTGGAGGCGATCGTTGGATTCGTCGAACCGGTGGTCCCGGCGGGGATCAGAGTGGGGCCGCTGCTGGCGTAGCCGTCGGACTGGAAGAAGTCCACCGTCGTGGTGCCTCCGTAGGCCTTGGCCAGCAGGCCGCCGTTCCAGCCGCCCCACCCGGCCACGATCCCGGCGTTGTTCGTACCGCTGGTGCCGTAGGTGGTGCGTGCGACGGTGACGGCGAACAACGACCGGTCGGCCGAGCCCACGGCCCCGATCCCGGAGGAGGTGATCTCGTAGTAGTCGGGGTTGGTCTTGACGAACCGCAGCGCCTGCTTCCCGTTGACGGCACTCGCGGTCAGCACGGCCGAGGTGGAGCCGCGCACGGCGTTCCAGCCGCTGGCAGACCGGTCCTTCCAGCACTGCACGGCCGATCCGGCGGAGACGGTGCCGCCGCTGCAGGAGGTGGAGTCGATCAGGCTGGCCGCATGCTGGGCGTCGAGCCAGACCTTGAGCCCGGTGGAGGCCATCACCGCCGGGACCGGGGTCACCGTGGTCGCGGTGGACGCCGCGCCGGTGCCCTGGGCGTTGGTGGCGGTGACCGAGACGGTGTACGTGACCCCGTTGACCAGCCCGGTCAGGCCGCACGGGCTGGACGCCGCGGTGCAGGTCACGGTGGGCAGCCCGCCGGTGCCGGGAACCGCTGTGGCGGTGTAGGAGGTGATCGCGAATCCGCCGTCGGAGGCCGGTGCCGTCCAGGATACGGACGACGTGGTGTCGCCGATCGTGGCGCTCACCCCGGTCGGGGCGCCGGGCGGGCCGAGCGCGGTCACCGCCGCGGAGGCGGCGGACGCCGGACCGGTGCCGACCGCGCTGGTGGCGGTCACGGTGAAGGTATAGGCCGTGCCACCGGTCAGCCCGGTGACGGTGCAGGAGGTGGCCGGTGCCGTGGCGGTGCAGGTGAACCCGCCGGGGCTGGAGGTGACGGTGTAGGAGGTGACCGCAGAGCCACCGTCCCAGGCGGGCGCCGTCCAGGAGACGGCGGCCTGGCCGATCCCCGCGGTGGCCGCTGCCCCGGTCGGCGCTGCCGGGGTGATCAGGCCGGTCCACTTGCGGGCCAGGTACTCCTCGATGGTCCGCCGCTCCGGATCGGTCAGAGTGCCGGTGAACACGATCGCCTCGGGCACCGGGCCGCGCCAACGCTGCACGCCGTTGAGCTCCGCCCCGACCGCCGCTCCCGTCGTCCCCGTGGTGAAGGCATACGCCGTCGGCCCGGCGGCGACGCCGCCGTTGAACCACCCGGTCACGGTCGCCGCCGAGTGCTGGCCGGCCAGAACGTCCACCCGACTGCCGCTCCAGGTGCCGGTGCAGGTGTTGCCGCTGGAGTAGGTGTTCACGCAGGCGGAGGCGCTGGTGGCGGTCTTGTAGAGGTCACGGGTCTGGCCCGTGCTCAGCGTTCCCCAACTGAGCGCTGCCCGGTAGCTGCTGGTGGTCGGGGTGGGGTCGGTGAGCTGGGCGGCGACGAACGCTGTCGAGGCATTGGTGCCTGTGGGCAGCAGTGCCGCGGACATACCGAGGAAGTCGCTCGTGCCGTCGAAGGAGGGCACCGAGCGGCCGGAGACCGTGGCCAGGGTCGGCCGGTTGCCGGCCGTTCCCTGGCTGGCGTGATTGAGCTGGGTGGACTTGTCCTTCCAGCACCCGACAGTTGTCGTGGCGGCGCCGGTGGCGCACGTTGAGGCCGCGAGCAGGGTCGTGGCGTCGCCGCCGTCCAGCCAGAGCACGAGCCGGCCCGAACTCATGATCGTGGCCGGATAGGGCTTCGCGGTGACGGCGGCGGAGGCCGTGCCGGTGCCGTAGGCGGTGGTGGCCGCGACGGTGATCGAGTAGCTGAGCCCGTTGGTCAGCCCGGTGAGGACGCAGGGGCTGCTCACGCTGGTGCACAGCACGTTCGCCGACCCGTCGGAGGGGACGGCGGTCACGGTGTATCCGCTGATCGCGGACCCGCCGGTGGACGCCGGCGCCGTCCAGGACACCGACGAGGTGGTGTCGGCGTGGGTCGCGGTGACGGCCGTCGGGGCGCCCGCCGGGCCGAGCGGGGTCACTGCGGCCGACGCGGTGGAGGCGGGGCCGATGCCCACGCTGTTGGTCGCGGTCACGGTGAACGTATAGGCGGTGCCGTTGGTCAGGCTGGTGACGGTGCACGTGGTCGCCGGCGGAGTGGCGGTGCAGGTGCGCGGGCCCGGGCTGGCGGTCACGGTGTAGCCGGTGATCGCCGCACCGCCGTTCCAGGCGGGCGCCGTCCACGACACCGCTGCCGAGGCGTTCCCGGCGGTGGCGCCGGCGGCGGTGGGCGCGGCCGGGGTGATCAGCGAGCCCCACTTGCGGGCCAGGTACTCCTCGACCGACCGCCGCTGGGCCGTGCTGAGCACGGTGTTCACCACGATCAGCTCGGGCACCGCCCCCTGCCAGTAGTAGCCGATGGTGGTCTCCCGGCCGATGTCGGCGAACGTGGTGCCGGTGTTGAACGCCCCTGCGGCAGATCTCTCGGGCCGCCCTGCGTGCCACATCTTCACGTTGGCGGAGGCGAACTCGGCGGTCGAGAGGGTGGGGCTGGCGCTCCACGTGCCGTCGCTGACCCAGCCGGTCACGTAGGCGTCCACGATGTCGTCGGCGTTGCCGTTGTTCTTGTAGATGGTCCGGCTCGCGCCGGTGCTCGCGGTGCCGTACTCGAACAGGGTCTGGTAGCTGCTGCCCACGCTGCCGGTCATGGTGGCCACGACGAAGATCGTCGACGTGGTGGTGCCCACCGGCAGCATGCTCACGCTGCGCAGCCCCAGGTAGTCGCTGGTGCCGTCGAAGTCGGGCACCAGGTGACCGTTCACCGTGGTCAGCGTGGGTCGCTCGGTGCTGACCGTGCTCTGGGCGTAGTTGATCCCCGAGCCGTCGGTCTGACCGGACTTGTCGTTCCAGCGGGCGACGCTCTGCCCGGCCGTGGTGGCCGGAGTGGTCGCTGCGGCGTTCTGGAACATCGTGGCCGGGTCGGCGCCGTCCAGCCACAGCCGCAGCGCCGAGGGGCTCATCACCGCCGACGGGTAGGGCACGGCGGTCGCGCCGCCCGAGGCGGCGCCCGTGCCGACGGCGTTGGTTGCGGTGACGGTGACGGTGTAGGTGACCCCGTTGGTCAGCCCGGTCACGGTGCACGGGCTGGACGCCGCGGTGCAGGTGCGGGTGGGCAGCGCTCCGTCCGCGGGTACCGCGGTCGCGGTGTAGCCGGTGATCGGCGAGCCACCGGTGTCGGCGGGCGCCGTCCAGGTGAGTACCGCCTGGGTGTCTCCGGCCGCGGCGGTGAGCGCCGTCGGGGCCGAGGGCACTCCGCCGCACGGCGTCGACGACGTGGTCTCGGCCGCGGAGACCCACCCGGTGGCCCGGGCCCGGACGGTGGGGATGATCGCCGAGGCAGGCACGGTGACCGAGACCGACGTGCCGCTGACCGCCGTCGCCAGGGTCCCCCCGGCGCCGTCGGTCACGTCATAGGTGAGCGTCGCCGGCGGGGAGGCGCGGGGGCTCCAGGTGACCAGGCAGGTGGTGGGGCCGGTGCGGGTGGCGGAGACGGACAGCGGCGTCCAGCTGTCCAGGCTGGCCGCCGTGAAGGCATTGCCCGCGTTCGAGGTCTGCGCGGTGAAGGTGGAGCTCGTGGCCCCCAGGGCGAGCAGGAGCACCAGCGCCGTCAGGGCACCGCTCAGCCCCGCGCGATACCCCTTCACTCCCGCGAGATCGACACCTCCGGGCCCGGAGGTGAGCCCTGGTCACCCGAACGGGTGCTCAGCGGCCGTTCTTGCGCATCAGCGTGCTCTTGCCGAACAACGACTCGACCAGGTCGACGGCCACCTTCGCGGTGGCGTTGTGCACGTCGTAGGAGGGGTTCAGCTCGGTGACGTCGAGTGAGGCCAGCAGGCCGGTATCGGCGATCATCTCCATGCACAACTGGGCCTCACGGTAGGTCGGGCCGCCGCGGACGGTCGTGCCCACCCCCGGGGCGATCTCCGGGTCGAGGAAGTCGACGTCGAAACTGACGTGCAGGTGGGTGCTCTCGTCCAGGCCGCGCAGCGCCATGTCCATCGTGCGGCGCATGGTGTGCTCGTCGATGAAGCGCATGTCGAAGACGTCCAGGCCGGCCTGATGCACCAGTTTGCGCTCGCCGTCGTCCACGCTGCGGATGCCGATCTGGCGCACCCACTCGGGGTCGATCGCGGGAGTCCTGCCGCCGATGCCGGTGAGCCGGTCGGGACCGATGCCGCACAGGCAGGCCACCGGCATGCCGTGGATGTTGCCGCTCGGGGTGAGCTCGTTGGTGTTGAAGTCGGCGTGGGCGTCCAGCCAGACCACGCGCAGCCGCTTGCCCTGCTCGCGGCAGTGGCGGGCGACGGCGCTGATCGAGCCGATGGCCAGGCAGTGATCGCCGCCGAGCATGATCGGCAGGGTGCCGTCGACCAGGGCCGTGTGCACGGCCTCGTGCACGGCCTCGTTCCACTGCGCCACCTCCTCGAGGTGGCGGTAACCGTTCACCGGGGGCTGCCACGGGTTGGCCGGCCCGGAGAGGTTCCCGCGGTCGTCGACGTGCACCTTGTGCGCCGTCAGTGCGTCGACGATCCCGGCCACACGCATCGCCTCGGGCCCCATCGAGGACCCCCGGGCTCCAGCACCGACGTCGGTCGGGGCGCCGATCAGGCTCACGGTCGTCATGCCTCTTTATAGCGGGCTTTCCCCTTCCGGGCAGAGCGAGCCGATGGCGGCGCGGCGGGGGCCTTCAGCCGTGCCCGGAAGGTGTCGATCTGATCAGCATGCGGGACGTGGCTACCCCCCAGGGCGGCCACCGGATCATTGACCAGCCGGCGCGTTTTGTCGGATTGATCATGATGGCCGCCATTCTCGCCGTGGCCTACGGGTTCACCGTCGACGGCATGCTGCGACCGGACGTCGGGCCCGCTCTGATGCTGTCGGTGATCGCCTGGTTCGCCGTCGTGGGGGGCGCACTGCTCGCGTTCCCGGACCGGACCGGCTGGCTGATCGGCCCGGCGCTGATCAGCGGCTATCCGGTCTGGATCGCTGGTGGCCGCGCGGTGCAGCACCCGGAACTGCTGCTCACCTCGGCCTATTTGATCTTCGTGTTGGCGTCCCTGGCGGTGCTGGGCTCCACCCGCTGGTTCCTGCTCGCCGTGGTGGCCACCATGCCGGTGCTGACCATCGGTGCGTGGGGTCAGTTCCCCACCGGCTACGGCCTGGCCTTCCGGGTGATCGGCGACGGGCTCGATCTGATCATGATCTCGGGGGCGGTGTTCTTCCTCGGCCGCCGACAGGAGCGCCTCGTGCAGCGCCTGCACGACCTGGCCGGGTCGGATCCGCTCACCCAACTGCCCAACCGGCGCCGGCTCGACGAGGTGGCGGCGGACTACCTGTGCCGGGCGCAGGACGCGGGCGCGCTGTTCGCCGTCCTGATCCTGGACCTCGATCATTTCAAGCAGGTCAACGACCGGCACGGCCACGCCACCGGGGACCAGGTGCTGATCACGGTCAGTGAGGACCTCACCGCGCTGCTGGGCCCGCAGGCGCTGCTCGCCCGCACCGGGGGCGAGGAGCTCCTGGTGCTGGCAGTGGTCAGGGATTCGCAGGAGGCCGACGCGCTGGGCGAACGGGTCCGGGCGCTGGTCGCCGGTGGCTCCAGCCCGGTGCCGGTGACCTGCTCGATGGGCATCGCCGCCGTCGCCCCACCGGCCTCCCGGATGGATGCCGCGCAGGCTGCCGGCTGGCTGTGGGATGTGGCCGCCGTCGCCGATCGGGCCATGTACGAGGCCAAGCACGCCGGACGCAACTGCGTGGTCCGTGCCTCGACCACCTTCGTGCCCCAACCGGCCCCCCGCGCCGCGCCGGCGGTACCCGCAGCGCCCGCAGAACCCCTGCCGAGGCGGACCCTGCCCTGGGCCCTGCTCTGGACCCTGCCCGCTCGATCGTCCACTGCCGACGGTGCCACCCGCCTGCTCGGCCTCCGGCTCGGCGGCGGGATGGCCCTGGTCTGCATCGCCCTGCTGGTGCTGGTGGACCGCTGGACCGTCCTGCTGATGCCCGGGCCGTGGCCCCGGGCGCTGTTCATCGGCATCGTGGTGCACGGGCTGGTCATCGGCGCGATCGCGGTGCTGAGGCCCCAGTCACTGCCCCGGTTCGCCGCGGCGGCGCTGGTGTTCGGGTGCCTGTCCTGGAGCGCGGCACCGATGATGTACCGCAGCCCCGAGCTCTTCGTCAGCCCGGCGCAGTTGTTGATGATCTGCGGCATCGCTGCCCTGGTGGTCGGCGCCCGAGGCCTCGTGGTGGTGCTCGGGTCGGCGCTCCCGGCGCTGTGGATCGCGCTGTCCCACAACGACTATCCCCCCTCGGGGCTGCTCGGTCAGGTGGTGCTCAACGGCTCCTGCGTGCTCGCTGCCAGTGTCGGGATCCATCTGCTGCGCCGGCGCAACGAGCGGGTCCGCGAGCGTCTGCAGGTGCTGTCGATGACCGACCCGCTGACGTCGTTGCCGAACCGGCGGCATGTCCAGGAGAGCGCCGCCGTGGTGGTCGAGCGGGCCGCGAGCCAAGGTCGCAAGGTGGCGTCGTTGCTGATCGACCTCGATCGGTTCAAGGACCTCAACGACACGCACGGTCACGCCGTCGGCGACGAGGTGCTGATCGCCGTGACCGCGGCGATCGTGCCCCGGCTCGGCCCCGGGGACCTCCTGGCCCGGGCCGGTGGGGAAGAGTTCCTGCTGCTCTCGGTGGTCACTGGCCTGGACACGGCGAGCGCCCTGGCCGAACAGGTGCGCTGCGCGGTCGAGCAGATGTCCGGGGACCTGCCGGTGACCTGCTCGATCGGAGTGGCCGCCGGCGCTCCTGAGCCCGGCCTGGCCGCCGAGAGCGCCGCCGAATGGGTCTGGAGCCTGACCGCTGTGGCCGACCGCGCGATGTACCAGGCCAAGCTCGCCGGACGGAACCGCGTGGTCACCGCGGACTCCGTGCACCCGGGCGCCCAGACCCGCCGGACGATCGGGGCCTCCTCAGTGCGAAGATCGGCGTCTGTCATGGGTTCTCACCCAATAGGTGGGGGGAGACTCCATGACAAACGGTGATCTTGGGCGAGTGTGGGGGAGGGTGTCGGTGGGTTCGGGCAGGATGAGCCCGTGCCCGACATCGACCTCCCGAACGCCGCACGCCATCGCTGGGACGACCTGGCCGAGCAGATCCGGGGCCACCGGTTCGCCTACTACGTGAAGGACGCGCCGACCATCTCCGACGGCGAGTTCGACGCGCTGATGCGCGAGCTGGAGGCGCTCGAGGACGAGCATCCCGGACTGCGCACCCCCGACTCACCCACCCAGGTGGTCGGCGGCCACCTGGTCCACCGAGTTCGCCCCGGTCGACCACCTCGAACGCATGCTCAGCCTCGACAACGTGTTCAGTGCCGAGGAGTTCACCGCCTGGGCCGAGCGGGTCGAGCGCGACGCGGGCGGCGACTCCGCGCACCCGGTCACCTACCTGTGCGAGCTGAAGATCGACGGTCTGGCGATCAACCTGCTCTACGAGCACGGCCGGCTGGTCCGGGCGGCCACCCGCGGCGACGGGCGCACCGGCGAGGACGTCACGCTCAACGTGCGCACCATCCGCGGCGTCCCGGCCCAGCTGCGCGCCGCGGCGGGCGTCGCGGTGCCGGAGCGGGTCGAGGTGCGCGGCGAGGTGTTCTTCCCGATCGAGGGTTTCGCCGATCCTCAACGCCTCGCTGGTCGAGGCGGGCAAGGCGCCGTTCGCCAATCCGCGCAACGCCGCCGCCGGCTCGCTGCGGCAGAAGGACCCGCGGGTCACGCGCCGGCCGCCCGCTGCGCCTGCTGGTGCACGGCATCGGCGCCCGCACCGGGTTCGACATCGAGCGGCAGTCCGAGGCCTACGAGCTGCTCGCGGCCTGGGGGCTGCCGGTGCCCGAGCACCTACCGGGTGCTGCGAGGACGTCGCCGCCGTGCGTGACTACATCGCCTACGCGGGGGAGCACCGGCACGACCGTGGAGCACGAGATCGACGGCGTCGTGGTCAAGGTCGACGATGTCGCCCTGCAGCGCCGGCTCGGTTCCACCGTCGCGGGCGCCGCGCTGGGCGATCGCCTACAAGTACCCGCCCGAGGAGGTCACCACCAAGCTGCTCGACATCCGGGTGAACGTGGGCCGCACCGGCCGGGTCACCCCGTTCGGCGTGATGGAGCCGGTCCTGGTGTCGGGGTCGACGGTGGCGATGGCCACCCTGCACAACGCCGGCGGAGGTGAAGCGCAAGGGCGTGCTGATCGGCGACACGGTGGTGCTGCGCAAGGCCGGCGACGTGATCCCCGAGATCGTCGGCCCGGTGGTCGAGCTCCGCGACGGCACCGAGCGCGCCTTCGTGATGCCCACGCACTGCCCGGCCTGCGGCACCGCCCTGGCGTCCGAGAAGGAGGGCGACGCCGACATCCGCTGCCCCAACTCGCGGTCCTGTCCCGGCGCAGTTGCGCGAGCGGCTGTTCCACCTCGCCGGGCGCGGCGGCGTTCGACATCGAGGCGCTCGGCTGGGAGGGCGCGCAGGCCCTGCTCGACGCGGGCCCCGAGGTGCTCGCCGACGAGGGCGACCTGTTCTCGCTGACCGAGGACAAGCTGCGCCGGGTGCCGCTGTTCACCCGGCAAGGACGGCGAACTGTCGGCCAACGGCGCCAAACTGCTGGCCAACCTGGACAAGGCCCGGTCCCAGCCGTTGTGGCGGGTGCTGGTCGCGCTGTCGATCCGCCACGTGGGGCCCACGGCCGCCCGCGCGCTGGCCCAGGCGATCGGCTCGATCGAGGCGATCCGCGCCGCCTCGGCCGAGGAACTGGCCGGGGTCGACGGCGTCGGTGCGGTGATCGCCGAGGCGGTGATGGAGTGGTTCGCGGTCGACTGGCACGCCTCGATCGTGCAGCGGTGGGCCGACGCCGGGGTCCGCATGGCCGACGAGGTCGACACCTCGACCCCGAAGACCCTGACCGGGCTGACCATCGTGGTGACCGGGTCACTGGAGGGCTTCACCCGGGACGACGCCAAGGAGGCGATCCTCTCCCGCGGCGGGAAGGCCTCGGGCAGCGTCTCCAAGAAGACCCACTTCGTCGTGGTCGGCGCCAGCCCCGGCAGCAAGGCGGAGGCCGCCCGGTCCCTCGGAGTGCCGATCCTGGACGAAGCCGGCTTCGTGGCCCTGCTCGCCCACGGCCCGGACGCTGTCACCCCGGACGCTGTCACCCCGGTCACCGGGGAGGCGTGAGCACCCGCTCGGTCCGTGCCCAGGTGTGGGTCCGTGTCGAGGCCAGCCCCTGCCAGGCACCGGCCAGGAAGCTCGGGTAGATCACCAGCCAGAAGTAGATCGGGAAGACCACGAACCACGGCACCAGGCGCCAGCCACCGCTGACGTAGGCGCTGTCGAACACCGTGGCCACGGCGGTCTGCACCCCGAACAGGCCCAACGTCCACAGCAGCACCGAGGCCCACTCGCCGGAGACGATCGCGGTCAGCTCCTGCGGAGCGGTCACCGCCGTGACCAGGGCGTACCCGAGGAGCGCGGTGGCCACCACCATCCAGGTGGCCGCGCCGAGCACCTGAACCCCGATCGGGATCAGGGCGCGGTTCGGCGTGACGGCGAAGTCCGCGTGCAGCCGGGCCACCTCGACCATGCCCCGGGCCCACCGGCGGCGCTGGCGGAACAGGGCCGGCCAGCCGGTCGGGGCCTGCACCCCGAACAGCGCGCGCGGTTCGTAGGCGAGCCGCCAGCCGGCCCGCTGCAGCCGCCAGCTCACTTCGATGTCCTCGGTGGCCGTCGGCACCGACCAGCCACCGACGGCGCGCAACGCCGCGATCCGGAAGCAGGCCGCGGCGCCGCTCACGGTGTACAGCCCACCCCAGAACTGCTCCGCCCGCTTGGCCAGGCCCACGATCACCGTGTACTCCATCGCCTGGATCGCGGTCAGCGGGTTGGTCACGTTCGCCACCCGGGCGTGCCCGGTCACCGCCCCGACGGCCGGGTCGGCGAACTGGCTCACCATCGCCCGCACAGCGCCGGGGCGGCAGGCGGTGTCGGCGTCCACGATCATGAACAGGTCGGTGGCCAGCCGGTCGAGCACGTACTGCATGGCGCCGCTCTTGCCGACGTTGACGGTGAGCTCGTGCACCACCACGCCGCGGTCGGTGTAGCGCCGCGCGATCTCCACCGTGGCGTCGGTGCTGCCGTCGGAGACCACGTGGATCTCCAGCCCGGGGTGGTCCTGCGCCAGCAGGGACTCGATGGCGGTGGCGATCAGCAGTTCCTCGTTGTGCGCCGGGATCACCGCGGCCACGGTGAGCCCGCTGTCGGCGTCCTCGGGCAGCCGCCATTCGTGCCTCACCACGAACAGGAAGCCGAGCACGATCCAGGCCAGGGCCACCACGGCCGGGAACAGGGTCACGTACTCCGTGGCCACCGCCAGGGCGTTCACGACCGGTCCCCGGACGGCACCGAGAGCAGGGCGTAGACGCCGAAACCGAGGGCCAGGGTGCCCAGAGCGGTGCCGACGTCGCCGCCGTCGCGGACCAGGAACCCGGCCAGGCCGTTCCAGACCCAGAACGTTCCGAGCAGGAACGTGATCGCGAACACCGCATTGAACGCCAGGTGTGCCAGCGGCCGGGCCGTGCGCGGGGCCGGCAGGACCACGACCTGCGGCATCGACCGGGTCAACGGGGGAGCCTCGAGCGTCATGACCGCACCCCGCTCGTGGTGGCGGGAATCTCGTAGGTGTCCAGAACGCTGCGGGCATGGGCCGCGGCGTTGCGCAAGGTCTCTACCTGACATGACGAACACTCCTTGGCGTAGCGGATGAAGGTGCGCAGCGCGGCGAGGTTGTCCGGCCGGCTGGCGGACCACTGGTGGATGTCCAGGACGAACACGGGCTCACTGCCGGCGACCACCTTGTCCAGGCGTTCGATCCAGGCGGCGGCCATCTCGGACGCGGTCAGCTGCTCGACGATCCGGGCGTCGTAGTCGTTGGGAATGATGAACGGCACCACCACGATCCGGGTGTTCCGGCCGGTCGAGTCGGCCGCGTAGCGCACGTCGATCAGCCCGGTCATCGGGTCGTAGGCGGCCGACCCGTCGTACTCCATCCCGCGGGCCATCAACAGGTCCCGGGTCTCGTCGGTGATGCTGTTGCGCGGGGCTCCGAAGCCGTGCACGTCGAAGCCCAGCCGGGCCAGCGCATCCAGTCCGCCGTTCACCGCGGTCAGCTGCTGCGGTACGGGCAGGGCATCGATCTGCTCGTGATCGTAGGAGTGCGAACCGATCTCATGACCTGCGGCGGCAGCGCGGCGCACGGCGTCCGGCTGCAGCTCCGCCAGCTTGCCGACGGTGATGAAGGTGGCCTTGATGTCCTCCGCCTCGAACAGGTCGAGCAGAGTGTCGATCATCTCCGGGCGCACGGTGTCGTAGCTGGGCTGGTCGTCCGGCTCGGTGTCGATCCGGATCACCACGGACACCTTCTCCGGCTTGGGCATCGGGCCCTCCTTGCGGTGCCCCTCGATCGCCCGGGTCAACCGGGCGAACTCGGCGTCGGTCCAGGCGTCGAAGAGGAACCAGCCGGCCGATGCCGTCCACGGCCCGAGGGCCTCCAGGGTGAGCCGCGTGCTGCGTACCCCCATGTCGCCGTCCAGCACCACCGAGACCGGCACCCGGCCGCGGAGCAGTGCCTTGGCGGCGTCCAGCTGGGTGCGCACCCAGGCCGGGTCGTGCCCCCAGTCGTCCCAGTAGCCCATCAGCACGATCTCGTCGAGACCGGCCTCGGCCAGCCGGTCCAGGTCCTGACCCGAACTGGTGTTCTGGCTGTAGCCGCCGGCGTTGAACGGCAGCAGGAAGGCACTCACCGGCAGGCCGGGGCGCACCGCCTGCACGGCGGTGCGGATCTCGGTCACCGTGGCGGCGATCTTCTCGGCCCGCAGGGCGTGCCAGGCCTGCCACAGCTCGCGGTCGGCGGGGCCGGCGTCGCGTGCCCCCGCCCGCCGGATGTCGGCAGGGGTCAGGGCACGTCCGGCCTTCGTGCTCCAGCTGGTGCGCGTGTCCAGCTCGGCCATGCCTGCGGGGGTGGCACAGGAGTAGTCGTCGTCGTAGCGGATGAAGTCGAGGGTGATCCCGGCCAGGCGCGGGAACCGGCTCACCGTGTCGGCGGCGATCTGCGCCTGGTGGCGTACGCACCGCCGGCTCGAAGGGGCACAGCCATTCCGGCTGCGCCTCGAGCGTGCCGTTCTCGGTGATCCACTGCGCCTGCCACTCGGGGTGAGCGGCGGCTGCCTGGCTGTCGTGCAGCACCGGCATCCAGGCCACCGGGTCGATCCCCTCGGTCGGCCAGGGCGCCGATCAGTTCGCCGAGCCGGCCGTCCTGGTGGCCGGGGGCGACCGGTGCGAGCGTCGAGGGGTAGAACAGGGTGCCCGAGGGCACCTCCTCGTCCTCGTCCTGCTTCACCTGCACCCAGGCGCGCTGCGCTCCACGGGCGGCGAGCCGGTCGGCCACCCGGACGGCGTCGCCGGGCACGAGCAGGTTCTTCGCCGTCCGCACCACCACGGCAGGGCCCGCGCCCGCCGCACCGGCGCGGCCACCGGCGCGGCCACCGGCGCGGCCACCGGCGCGGCGGGCTCGGCGCCGGCCACCCGGGCGGCCGCGGTCATGAAGGTGGTGACCAGCACCGCCGCCCCGAGCGCCCCGGCCAGCACCCGCCGGCTCCGGCGCGGAGTGGTCCCTGGGCCGTCGTTGCTGTTGTCCGTCATGACAGCAACGGTCAGGCCCAGGTGATTCAAGCCTCAATCGAACGAAGGATCTAGTACCGACTGGATCTGTGCGGAGGGCAGGCTGCCCGAGCGTGGATCGCCCACCGCACGCGGGAGTTGCGGAGTGGTGCGGCACCGGGCCAAGCTGGTCGGCTGCGCTCCAGCCTGCAAGGCCCAGGTCCACGGCGTGCTCGCCACGCGGGCATCTGGGTGCCGATGAGCGACCTGTTCGGTGTCGCGGGCCAGCATCTGCTGGACCGAACTGTCGACGGCGAGCGGTTGTCGATCAGTCCCGCTCGCCGGCTGGATCTCCGCGCTGACGGGTATCGGCGCTGCTGGAGTTCGAGATCGAGTCGTTCACAAGCTGGTCAACGGCGGTTGCGCACCGACCCAGGCTACCGCGCGATCAGCATCCCCGGCGTCGGGCGGTGCTGGCCGCGTGTTGTCGCGAGATCGGCGACATCACCGCTTCCACGCGACGTGCTCTCTCCCCAGGTGACCCGGCCGGCGTAGGCCGTGCTCAGACCAGGACGACGTCGAGGCCGCGGGCGCGCAGCGCGGCGACCTGGTCGGCGGGAGCGTCCACCGCAGTGATCAGCAGGTCGACGTCGGCGACGTCGGCCATCCTGGCCATGGTCACCTGGCCCAGCTTGCTGCCGTCGGCCACCACGATCACCTTCTGGGCGCGCTCGATCATGCGCTGGTTGGTGCGGGCCTCCACGGCGTCGTGCGTGGTCAGCCCGCCGTCCGCCGAGATGCCGTCCACGCCCATGATCGCCACGGCGATGTTCAACGATTCCAGGAACCGCTCGGTCCAGGCGCCGACCAGCTCGTAGGACTCCGACCGCATCAGGCCTCCGGTGACGAAGACCCGCACCCGGGGGCGCATGGTCAGTTCCATCGCGATGTTGATCGCGTTGGTGATGATGGTCAGCTCCGACCGATCGGCCAGCTGGCGTGCCACCTCGGTGGTGGTGGTGCCGCCGCCGAAGGCGATCGCCTGGGGCCGGCGGGCGACGGACGCGGCACACGCCTGGGCGATGCGCAGTTTGGCCTGGCGGTTCTGCGCATCCCGGTAGCGCACCGGGCGCTCGTCGCTGACGTCCTGCAGCCGGGCCCCGCCGTGGGTGCGCTTGATCAGGTTCTGACTCTCCAGCAGGGCCAGATCCCGGCGCAGGGTCGCCTCGGACACCCCGAGCGTGCGGGCCAGGTCACCCACCCCCACCAGGCCGGTCGCGGCCAGGGCGTCCAGGATCGCGGTGAGCCTCCCGGTGCGGCGGGTGGAGGTCTGCCGGTGCAGATCGGCGGTCGCCATCCGGGCATGATGCCCCCACCTGCACCCGGATGTCGCGCGTTCGTGCACTCCGACTGAGCGATTCATTGCTCGTTTGCGTGCATCCGCGCACCATGACCGCCATGACCCGCATCTGCTTCGTCGGCGCCGGCAGCGTGGTCTTCACCCGCCAGCTGCTGCGCGACCTGATGGCCTACCCGGACCTCGGCCCGCTCGACATCGCGCTGCACGACATCGACGCCGAGCGACTGGAGACCGCGCGGGCCACCGCGGAGCAGATCGCCGGGCGGATGGCCCGGCCCGGTCAGGTCACCGTCTCGGCCTCACTCGATCGCCGGGCGGCGCTGGCCGGCGCCGACTTCGTGATCAACATGATCCAGGTGGGCGGGATCGAGGCCACCCGTACCGACTTCGCCGTGCCCGCCCGCTACGGCCTGCGCCAGACCATCGCCGACACCCTCGGCGTCGGCGGGGTGTTCCGCGCGCTGCGCACCTTTCCCGTGCTGCGCGGGATCGCCGAGGACATGGCCGCCCAGTGCCCCGACGCCTGGCTGCTGAACTACACCAACCCGATGGCGATGAACGTGTGGTGGCTGGCCGAGGTGGCTCCCGCGATCCGCTCGGTCGGGCTGTGCCACAGCGTCTACTGGACCGTGCACGACCTCAGCGAGCTGATCGGCGTCCCGGTCGAGGAGGTCGACTACCGCGCGGCCGGGGTCAACCACCAGGCCTGGCTGCTGGAGTGGCGGCATCGCGGCGAGGACCTCTACCCGCGGCTGCGCACGCTGATCGACGCCGACGAGCAGCTCCGCCGCCGGGTGCGGGTGGAGATGTTCCAACGGTTCGGGTACTACCCGACCGAGACCAGCGAGCACTCCAGCGAGTACGTGCCCTGGTTCCTGCACCACGACGGTGAGATCGAGCGGCTGCGGATCCCGGTGGACGACTACCTGCAGATCAGCGCCGAGAACGTGACCGAGTACGAGGACACCCGGGCCACCCTGGCCGCCGGCGGCGAGCTCGACCTGGGGGAGGGTGACGAGGCCGCCGAGTACGCGCCCCAGATCATCCACTCGATGGTCACCGGCCTGCCGCGCACGGTGCACGCCAACGTCGCCAACCGCGGCCTGATCGCCAACCTGCCGGACGGCGCCGGGGTCGAGGTGCCGGCCGGTGTGGACCGGCTCGGGCTGCACCCGCAGGCGATGGGTGCCCTGCCGCCGCAGTGCGCGGCCCTGAATCGCACGTTCCTCAACGTCGCCGAGCTGACCGTCCAGGCGGCGCTGCGGGAGGACCGCCGGATGGTGCGGCAGGCCGTGATGCTCGACCCGAACGCCGCGGCCACCCTGACCCTGGCCCAGATCGACGCGATGTGCGACGACCTGGCCACTGCCCACGGCGAACTGCTCCCCGCGTGGGTGCGGTGATGCGCCATCCCGTCACAGCGTCACAGCAGAGAGGTGCTCCTGACATGTCCGCGCCGCACGCCAACTCCGGTGGACTCACCGCCGCCGAGGTCGCCAGCCAGCCCGCCGTCTGGCGGCGGTCCCTCGACCTGGTGCGTCAGGGCCGCGCACTCCTGGCCGCCCCAGGCGAACGGGTTCTGCTGATCGGCTGCGGCACCTCCGCCTTCGTCGCCCGGGCGCTGGCCGACCTGCGCGAGGCGGCCGGTGCAGGGGAGACCCACTGGGCCTACGCCTCCGAGCTTCCCCGGGGGCGCAGCTACGACCGGGTGATCGCCCTGACCCGGTCCGGCACCACCACCGAGGTGCTGGAGGCGCTCGCCGGGCTGCCGGCCGGCACCCGTCGGGTCGGGGTCTGCGCCGTCGCCGGGATGCCGGTGGAGGACCTCGTGGACGACACCCTGCTGCTCGACTTCGCCGACGAGTCCTCGGTGGTGCAGACCCGGTTCCCGACCGCCACCGTGGTCCTGTTCCGCGCGGCCCTCGGTGAGGACGTCGAGCCGCTGATCGCCGCCGGCGAGGCTGCGCTGCAGGCGCCGGCGGGAGTCGATCCGGCCGGCTTCGAGCAGTTCGTGTTCCTCTCCCGCGGGTGGGGCATCGGGCTGGCCGACGAGGCGGCCCTGAAGATCCGCGAGTCGGCCCAGGCGTGGGCCGAGTCCTACCCGGCCCTGGACTACCGGCACGGACCGATCGCCATCGCCTCGCCGCGCTCCCTGGTGACGTTCCTCGGTCCGCCGCCCAGCGGCCTGGTCGCCCAGGTGGAGGCGACCGGCGCGACAGTCGATCTCCACCGGCGCCGACCCGCTGATCGACCTGGTCGGCGTGCACCGGCTCGCCCTGGCTCTGGCCGCCTCGAAAGGACTCGACCCCGACCGCCCGCACAACCTGCAGCGCTCAGTGATCCTGCCCGACGCCCTCTGACCGGCAGGAGCCCGACCATGCGCCGACGCCTCAGCGCCGATCGCCGTCCTCGCCCTGGCTGCGCTGCCGCTCACTGCGTGAGCGCGGTGCGTGGCGGCCGACTCCCGCGCCCACGGATGCTGGCGTCCGGGAGCGCTCCGGCACGGCGTCGGCCGCGGCCGCGCTGGCTCCGGCCGACGCGACCGCCCCGGTCGACGCTCACCTGGTGGACCGGGCAGGAGGCCGACGACGCAGAAGATCCTCGAGGGCTGGCGGCGCGAGTTCACCGACGGCTCCATCCGAACGTGACGATCAAGGTCTCCAGCCGGGCGCGTCGACCACCGACGACCTGCTCCAGAAGCTGTCCGCCGGGCTTCGCCGCCGGTACGTACCCGGACATCTCCTACGCCTTCGGGTCCTGGGCCAGCGAGCTCGGCGCGTCCGGCGCACCCTCGACATCACCGCCGAGGTCGCTGCGCCCGGCGGTGAAGTGGGAGGAGTTCCCCGAGGCGGCCCGCAAGACCGCGCAGCCGGGGGCCGCACGATCGGCTTCCCGGCGGTCGTGGACAACCTCGGGCTGATCTACAACAAGACCGTGTTCGACGCCGCCGGCGTCGGCCTACCCGACGAACGACTGGACGTGGGACGACTTCCGGGCCGCGGCCAAGAAGCTGACCGACCCGGCCAAGAACGTCTACGGCACCGCGATGGCCGTCACCGGCACCGAGGACACGACCTGGCACATGTGGCCCCAGCTGTGGCAGAACGGCGGCCAGATCCTCTCCGAGGACGAGAAGAAGGCCACCTTCAACTCCGAGGCGGGGTGGAGGCGGTGAGCTTCTGGCGTGACCTGGCCATGGACGACAAGTCCGTCTACCTCGACCAGACCGACGAGAAGTACGGGCCGCTCTTCGTCTCGACCAACATCGGCATGATGATCACCGGACCGTGGCAGCTCTACGACCTGGCGGTCGGCAAGACGAAGTACGGCGTGACCCTGCTGCCCGGCACGAACGGCGACCACCAGACGGTCTCCGGCCCGGACCTGTGGACGCTGCTTCGACCACGAGGACGCCAACCGGGCCTACTGGTCCTACCAGTTCATCCAGTGGCTGACCTCGAGCCGCGCAGGACGAGAAGTGGAACCTGGCGATCGGCAACCTGCCGCTGCGTTCCTCGAGGCCGAGACCCCCGAGCTTCGCCGCAGCCGTCAAGGAGTACCCCGGGCTACGAGCGTGTTCGCCGACAACCTGGACAACGCCAAGCAGCCAGCGGCCGACGGTGCCCGGCTACGTCGAGCTGTCCGCGGTCTACGGCAAGGCCGTCTCCCGGCTGCTCCAGGGGCAGGGCGAGGTCAAGGCCGAGACTCGGACAAGGCCGCGGCGGGCCGCCGACACGGCGCATGTCCAGCGTCGTGAGCACCCTGACGCCCCGGGGTCGGCGACCGCGCGTGGCTCGGGGCGCGCGGCGCCGCCGCGACCGGCTGGGCGTTCGTCGGACCGGCCACCCTGATCATCCTCGGACTGTCGATCTTCCCGGCGGCCTGGGCGTTCATCCTCGTCCCAGCAGAAGTGGAACGGGTTCACCGCCGCGCGAACATCGGCTGGGAGAACTACGAGACCTGATGGCCGACGAGTCGCTGCGCTCGGCGGTGGTGCACACGGTGTTCTACACCGCTCTGTTCGTGCCGGCCTCGGTGCTCGGGCGGCCTGTTCATCGCGGTGGCGCTGAACCGCGACGATCCGCTTCATCGGCTTCTACCGCACCTGCGATCTTCGTGCCGTTCGTCGCCTCCGCGGCGGCGATCGGCATCCTGGCCAACTATCTCTTCGACCCTCAGTTCGGCTTCGCCAACAACGTCATCGCGGACGCTCGGGCATGCCCGCGCAGGGGTTCCTCGAGGACCCGCAGCAGGCGATGCTCGTGATCTGGCTGATGTCGCTGTGGGTCGCAGCTCGGCTTCACCGTGGTCATCTACCTCGCCGCGCTGCAGGACATCCCGAAGGACCTGCGTCGAGGCGGCGCTCATCGACGGCGCCACGAAGTGGCAGGTGTTCCGCCACGTGGTGCTGGCCCGAGCTCGCCCCGGTCACCGTGTTCACCGACGATCTGGCAGACTGATCGGGGCGCTGCAGCTGTTCGACCTCGTCTACACGACCACCCGCGGCGGCCCGCTCGGAGGCGACCCAGACGATCGTCTACTTCTCTGGGCAGCAGGCGTTCAAGCAGCTCGAGGTTCGGCTACGGCTCGGCCGTCGCCTACGGGCTGTTCGCCGTCACCCTGCTGATCACGATCGGCGATGATCGTCTACTCCCGGTTCGCGAAGGTGCAGGCCTTCTGATGGCCGCTCCGCCCACTGGCGTCAGCCCCACGCCGTCCGGACTGCGGCTGCCGTTCAGCCCGTGGCACCTGCTGCTGATGCCGACTGGCCCTGCTGTTCGCCATCCCGCTCGTGCAGATGATCCTCGACGTCGCTCAAGACCGACGCCGAGATCAGCCGGTTCCCGCCCGACATCCTGCCCGTCGACCCGACCCTCGAGCGGCTTCGTCCGGCCTGTTCCCGACGCTCCGACGTGCTGCGCTGGCTCCTCAACACGACGATCGTCGTGGCGATCGCGGTGGTGCTCGCACCTGATGCTGCTCTGCTCGCTCGCCGGGTACGGCTTCGCCCGGCTGCGCTTCCGTGGCAAGCACGGTGGCGTTCTTCGTGATCGTCGCGACGATCATGATCCCGACCCAGCTGCTGATGATCCCGACCTACATCATGTTCTCGCGGCTCGGGCTCGTCGACACCCTGCGCGCGGCGATCGTGCCGTGGCTCGCCTCGGCCTTCGGGATCTTCCTGATGCGGCAGTTCTTCCTCTCCCTGCCGGTGGAGCTGGAGGAGGCCGCCCGCATCGACGGCTGCAGCACTTCGGCAGGTGTTCTGGCGGATCGTGCTGCCGCTGGCCAGGCCGGCGCTCGCCACGCTGGCGATCTTCACCCTGCTCGGCTCGTGGAACGACCTGATCTGGCCGCTGATCGCGATCAGCGACGAGAAGCAGCTACACGCTGCAGCTGGGCCTGGCGAACTTCCAGGGCACCCGGCGCACCGAGTGGCAGCTGCTGATGGCCGGCAACGTGGTCGCGACCATGCCGCTGATCGTCTTCTTCCTGCTGGCCCAGAAGCACTTCATCGCGACGATGACCTTCAGCGGCCTGAAGGGCTGACCCGCGGAGCGCGGGGCGGGTAACAGTGGCGTTACCCGTTCGGCCTAGACTCGCGGGCACACACCTGACCGCCGCACCCTGCCCCTGGAGTCAACGCATGTCCGCGATCTCCCGCGAGGAGGTCAGCCACCTCGCGATGCTCGCCCGCATCGACCTCACCCCTGACGAGCTCGACCGGATGGCCGGCCAGCTCGACGTGATCCTCGACGCGGTCGCCACCGTGCGCGAGGTCGCCGGTGACGACGTTCCGGCGACCAGCCACCCGATGCCGCTG
Organism: uncultured Actinomycetota bacterium; assembly: GCA_963710915.1. Taxonomy (GTDB): domain Bacteria; phylum Actinomycetota; class Actinomycetes; order Actinomycetales; family Kineosporiaceae; genus JADJPO01. The sequence goes on from CAVQCD010000012.1 coordinate 115,262, forward strand.
ACCAACGTGACCCGCCCCGACGAGGTTCGCCCGTCACTGACCGCCGAGCAGGCGCTGTCCGGGGCGCCGGAGTCGGAGCAGCAGCGTTTCCGGGTGCCGCGGATCCTGGAGGAGGACTGATGTCGGGCGAGGAGTCGATCACTCGGCGCAGCGCGGCCGACCTGGCCCAGGCCCTGCAGGGGAAGCAGCTCAGCGCCGTCGAGGTCACCCAGGCGCACCTGGACGCGGATCCAGGCCGTGGACGGCGCCGTGCACGCCTTCCTGCACGTGGCCGCCGACGAGGCGCTCGCCGCGGCGCAGGCCGTGGACGCCGACCGCGCCGCCGGCGTGGACCTGCCGCCGCTGGCCGGGGTGCCGATCGCGGTCAAGGACGTGATGGCCACCCAGGGCCTGCCGACCACCTGCGGCAGCGCGCATCCTGCGCGGCTGGGTACCGCCGTACGACGCGACCGTCGTCCGCCGGATCAAGGACGCCCGGATGGTGATCCTGGGCAAGACGAACATGGACGAGTTCGCGATGGGCTCCTCCACCGAGCACTCGGCCTACGGCCCCACGCACAACCCGTGGGACCTGGACCGGATCCCCGGCGGGTCCGGCGGCGGCTCCGCAGCGGCGCTCGCCTCGTTCGAGGCTCCGCTGGCCACCGGCACCGACACCGGCGGCTCGATCCGGCAGCCGGCCTCCGTCACCGGCACGGTCGGCGTCAAGCCGACCTACGGCGCGGTCAGCCGGTACGGGCTGGTCGCGCTGGCCTCCAGCCTCGACCAGGCCGGCCCGTGCGCGCGCTCGGTGCTGGACGCCGCCCTGCTGCACGAGGTGATGGCCGGGCACGACCCGATGGACTCCACCAGCCTGACCGGCCCCTACCCGGACGTGGTCGCCGCCGCCCGGCGCGGCGCGGCGGGTGGGCTCGACGGCCTCACGGTCGGCGTCGTCCGCGAACTCGGCGGCGAGGGGTACCAGGCCGGGGTGGCCGAGCGGTTCGAGCAGGCGGTGGCGCTGCTGACCGAGGCCGGCGCCAAGGTGGTCGAGGTCAGCTGCCCGAGCTTCACCGCGGCCCTGGGCGCCTACTACCTGATCCTGCCCAGCGAGGCGAGCAGCAACCTGGCCAAGTTCGACGCGATGCGGTACGGGCTGCGGGTCTACCCCGAGGGGGTGGACGACCCGACCGCCGAGCAGGTGATGGCGGCGACCCGGGAGGCCGGGTTCGGCGACGAGGTGAAGCGTCGGATCATCCTGGGCACCTACGCCCTGTCCTCGGGCTACTACGACGCCTACTACGGCAGCGCGCAGAAGGTGCGCACGCTGATCCAGCGCGACTTCACCGCGGCGTTCGGCCAGGCCGACGTGCTGGTCTCACCGACCGCACCGACCACGGCGTTCCGCCTCGGCGACAAGCTGGACGACCCGCTGGCGATGTACCTGAACGACGTCGCGACCATCCCGGCCAACCTGGCCGGAATCCCGGGCATGTCCCTGCCCAGTGGTCTGGCCGCCGAGGACGGGCTGCCGACCGGGCTGCAGATCCTGGCTCCGGCGATGTGCGACGACCGGCTCTACCTGGTCGGCGCCGCACTCGAGGCAGCACTGCAGACCCGTTGGGGTGGACCACTTCCGACCAGGCCCCGGCGCTGGCCTGAGCGGAGTCGAGTCGGTGACGATGGAGATCACGATGAAGATCACGATGAAGCGAAACGGCTGTCATAGCAGCCATTTCCACGCATCGTGATCTCCATCGTCAGGGCAGTGGGAGACGCAGAGCGTCAACGCGCGGGTCCAGCACGAGCTGGGCTTCGTGAGCAGCATGAGCAGGCAGACGGCGACGGGAGTGAGGCAGTGGCAGTGACCACATCGGGTGCGACGACCGCTGAGGCGGTACTGCCCTACGAGCAGGCGATCGGCGTTCGACCCGGTGCTCGGGCTCGAGGTGCACGTCGAGCTGAACACGGCGACCAAGATGTTCTGCGGCTGCCCGACCACCTTCGGCGCCGAGCCCAACACCCAGGTCTGCCCGGTCTGCCTCGGCCTGCCCGGCGCCCTGCCGGTGCTCAACGAGAGCGGCCGTCGAGTCGGCGATCCGGATCGGGCTGGCGCTCAACTGCCGGATCCGCCGCTGGTGCCGGTTCGCCCGGAAGAACTACTTCTACCCGGACATGCCGAAGAACTTCCAGACCTCAGCCAGTACGACGAGCCGATCGCCTTCGACGGCTACCTCGACGTCGAGCTGGACGACGGCAGCCGACGTTCGACGGGTGCGAGATCGAGCGCGCGCACATGGAGGAGGACACCGGCAAGTCGCTGCACGTCGGCGGCGCCACCGGGCGGATCCACGGCGCGGACTACTCGCTGGTCGACTACAACCGGGCCGGCATCCCGCTGATCGAGATCGTCACCAAGCCGATCACCGGCACGGGGGAGCGGGCGCCCGAGGTGGCCCGCGCGTACGTGAGCGCGCTGCGCGACCTGCTGCGCGCGCTCGGGGTGTCGCGACGTGCGGATGGAGCAGGGCTCGCTGCGCTGCGACGCGAACGTCTCGCCTGCGCGCCGTCGCCGGAAGCCGCCGCTCGGCACCCGGACCGAGACCAAGAACGTCAACTCGCTGCGCAGCGTCGAGCGCGCCGTCCGCTACGAGATCACGCCGGCAGGCGGCGATCCTCAGCCGGCGGCGGACGGTCGTGCAGGAGACCCGGCACTGGCACGAGGACACCGGCGGTCACCACGGCCGGGCGGCGAGAAGACCGACGCGGAGGACTACCGCTACTTCCCGGAGCCCGACCTGGTGCCGATCGCCCCCGACGCGGCCTGGGTGGAGGAGCTGCGGGCCACGCTGCCCGAGCTGCCGGCCGCAGCACCGGCGCCGGCTGCAGGCCGAGTGGGGCTTCGCCGACCTCGAGATGCGCGACGTGGTCAACGCCGGCGCGCTGGACCTGATCGAGCGACACGGTGGCCGCCGGGGCGACGCCCGCCGCCGCACGCAAGTGGTGGATGGGTGAGCTGGCCCGGCAGGCCAACGTGCTCGGGGCGTCGACTCGACGCGCTCGCGGTGACGCCGGCGCAGGTGGCCGAGCTGCAGGCCCTGGTGGACGGCGGCACGCTCAGCGACACGCTGGCCCGGCAGGTGCTCGAGCGACGTGCTGGCCGGGGAGGGCGGCCCGGCCGAGGTGGCCAAGGCGCGCGACCTGCGCCTGGTCTCCGACGACGGTGCGCTGGCCGAGGCGGTGGACGCCGCGATCGCGGCCAACCCGGAGGATCGCCGACAAGGTGCGCGGCGGCAAGGTGGCCGCCGTCGGGGCGCTGGTCGGGGCCGTGATGAAGCAGACCCGGGGGCAGGCCCAGGCCGCTGCGGTGCAGAAGCTACTGCTCGAGCGCCTGGCCCCCGCCGACGAGAGCTGACTGCGGGACACCCGGTTCCAGGCCGGGCCGGTACAGGGCGACCTGGCCACGGCCCAGCCGCTTGGCCTCGTACAGCGCCAGGTCGGCCCGGGTGATCACGGTGGTCGGGGTGTCCTCGGGACGGCTGGGGGCCACCCCGATGCTGGCCGAGGGCCAGACCGATTCGCCGTGCAGCTGGGCCGGGCGGCACACCGCCACGTAGAGCCGCTGTGCCACCGCATGCGCCTGCTGCTCGTCGGCGACCGAGGCCAGCAGCACCGCGAACTCGTCGCCGCCGAGCCGGGCCACCACGTCGCCCTCGCGCACCCCGTGCCGCAGCCGCGAGGCGGTGACCACGAGCAGCTGGTCCCCGACCAGGTGCCCGTAGGTGTCGTTGATCGACTTGAAGTAGTCCAGGTCGATGTAGAGCACGCAGACCCGGCCCCTGGCCGTCCGCGGGTCGTCGGGGTCGGCGTCGGCGGGCTCGCCCTCGTCCTCGCCCTCGTCCTCGGCGGCGTGCTCGCCCTCGGACTCCAGGGCGCGCTCCAGGGCGGCCATGAAGGTGGCCCGGTTGGCCAGCCCGGTCAGGGCGTCGTGCGAGGCGCGGTGCTGGGCGTCGTTCAGGGCGGCGTGCAGGGCGTCCACGGTCTCGGCGTCCTGGATGGCCAGCCCGGCGTGCTCGGCCAGCGTGGTGGCCAGTGACTCCTCCAGCGCGGTGAACCGGTAGCCCGGCGTGCGTGAGGCCAGCATCAGGTGGCCGACCGTGGTGGCGCCCTGCTGAAGCACCGGCACGGCGACGGCCGCCTGCACCAGGGGCAGGCCGTAGCGGGCCGCCTCCGTGCGCGCGGCGAAGGCGTTGTCCACGACAGGGCTGCCCGACTGCTCGGCCTGTGCGCCGAGGGTGTTCGCGTCCCCGGCGGAGCGGACGTCGGCGGAGGCGGCGTCGTCCAGCCCGAAGGTCGAGATGTCGTCGTCCTCGCCGACCTGCAGCACGGCCACGTCGCACTCGACCAGTTCGCAGGCGGCGGCGGTGATCTCGTCCAGCACCTCGGTCAGGGTGCAGTCCCGGTCGGCGATGGAGCGCTGGATCCGGGAGAACCGGTCGAGGGTGAGCTGGCGCTGCTCGCGGACCTTGCGCAGCAGCTCGGTCACCTGCACGGTGTGCTGCTCGCTGTTCTCCCGGGCGGTGCGCTCGGCATCCAGCGCGGAGAGCACGTCGAGGGTGAGCCCGAGCACGGTCGCCATCGCGTTGATCATTCCGCGCTCGGAGGCTCCGAACGCGCCGTCGGCCCGCGCGGCGAGCAGGAAGCCGCCTCCGGTCCGGCCGACATCGGCCGTGATCACGTCGGACTGGCCGACACCGGGCACATCCAGGCGTGAGCGAGGGATCGCCGCAGGCGTCGAGGATCTGCTGCTCGGGCACCGGGTAGCGGCCGAAGCCGATACAGCTGCGAATCACCCCCCGATCACCACGGCGCCGACCTCGGAGTCGGTGGCCGCAGCGACCGCCTCGGCGGCCGCCTGCACGGCGCTGGCCTGGTCGCGGGCCGAGGAGACGTTGCCCAGGAACGAGACCAGTTGCTGGGTGGTCCAGGAGGTGAGGGTTGCACCCGAGGGGCTCATGACACCGCCAACACGACGAGGGTCTGGTTGTGGAACCCGCTCATGCCCTGGGTCCTGGCGATCTCGCCATAGGTGTAGAACCCGATCACCGGGGCTCCTTCGGTGCGTTCGTGGATCCGATCCACCTCGGCGTCGGTGGAGGATCCGAGGGCGGCGCGACGGGCGATGCAGTCGAAGGCGACCACGGCCTTGGCGGGGTGCCCGTCGAGCTGCGCCATGGCGAGGTTGCAGGCCTCCTCGGAAGCGGCCAGCACCGACTCGACGTCGCCGGTCATCAGCCAGGTCATGCCGCCCAGCGGTACCGGGGCGACGCAGCTTGAGGGTGCGCGCGGCGAAGTCGGCGCCGGTCACGAAGCGGACCAGGTCCTGGCTGCGACCGGCGATGCCGAGCGGGTGGTCGAGGGCGAACCGGGTGAAGGCCGCCGGGTCCTCGCGCACCTCGCGGGGCGCCTCGAGCACCCGCAGATAGGCGTCGAGGGCGGGCTCGTCGTCCAGCGTGCGCACGGTGGCGCCCTCGGTACCGGTGACGCACCAGCGGGCTGCCCACCCGGCGCCAGCCGTGCCGTACGCCGATGCCGATCGGGGCGTCGCTGCGCAGCCGGACCCCGACCACGCTGTCCTGCAGCACGCGGTCGCCGTCCGGGCCGCCGATCAGCTGATAGGTGGCCACCATGGCCAGGTCGTCGCCCGCGCACCCGCCGACCAGCGGCACCGCGGCGCCGGTGACCCGGTAGACGCCGGTCACCATCGCCTGCTGGTCGCCGGCCAGGCCGTCGGAGAGCAGGAGCACCACGTCGCGCTCGGGCTCCTCGGGGGAGGGCTCGGGCTCACCGAGGTAGAGCAGTTCGGCGGCGCGCTCACCGGTGCCGGCCGAGTCGTGACTCAGGCCGGTCGCCGAGGCGGTGCGCACCGAGAAGCCCTCGCCGCCGAACAGCATCACGGCCAAGCCGGAGTTGCGGCTGGCGCCACCGAAGATCTCGCCGGACGTCGTGCAGCCGACCACGTGCACGCTCTGTGGCAGGGCGCAGCGCAGGCCGGCGGCCACCCTGCCCAGGTCGTGTCGGGAGGAGGCGAAGACCACAGCCAGCACGGTGTCGGCCGGGTCGAGGGTGCCGCCCGGCTGCGGGGTGGCCAGGGCGCGGGTGACCGCCTCGAACGCGGCCTCCTCCCCGTCGTCCAGGGCAGAGTCACCGGCCGAGCACCAGCGGGTCGCCTGCAGGTCGCTCACCGAGTATGTGTCGGGGAGTTGGCGCTGCTTCTTGAACCCCTAGGCTCCCGGCATGACCCGACCGGTGGTGACCGTGCCCGACGAGCGATGGCTGGGCCTGTGGCCGGACGGCGCTGCGCCGGTGGCACTCTCGCTGTGGGACATGTGCGGTCCGGCCCCGGTCGCGCCGGTGGTCGTGGTGCTGCCGTACATGGGCACCGACGGCGTGATCACCCGATTGGCGGACGTCGCCGGCTCGGTGCAGGTGGTGCAGACCCTGTCGGCGGGGTACGAGACGGTGCTGCCGTTCCTGCCCGCCGGGGTGAGCCTGGCCAACGCCGCCGGGGTGCACGACAGCTCGACCGCCGAGCTGGCGGTGGGGCTGGCGATCGCGGCGCTGCGCGGGTTCGGCGACTTCGCCCGGGCGCAGCCGGGTGGGCGGTGGCAGGGGGGCACGCGGCCGGCCCTCGCCGACCGGCGGGTGCTGCTGATCGGCGCCGGGAACGTCGGGGAGGCGATCGCGCAGCGGCTGGCGCCGTTCGAGGTCTCCCTGACGCGGGTGGCGAGCCGGGCCCGGGAGGATGCCCGGGGCCGGGTGCACGGCATCGACGAGGTGGCGGCGCTGCTGCCCGGGCACGACGTCGTGGTGCTGGCGTGTCCGTTGACTGAAGCCACGCGGGGCCTGGTCGACGCGGCGTTCCTGGCCGCGATGCCGGACGGCGCGCTGCTGGTCAACGTCTCCCGCGGGCCGGTGGTGGTGACCGATGCGCTGGTGGCTGCGCTGGCCGGCGGTCGGCTGCATGCCGCGCTCGACGTCACCGACCCGGAGCCGCTGCCGGCGGACCACCCGCTGTGGCGCTCGCCGAACACCCTGATCAGCCCGCACGTCGGCGGCGACACCACCGCCTTCCCGCCCCGTGCCCGTGCCCTGCTGCGCGACCAGCTCGAACGCTTCGCCACCGGCCGCCCCCTACGCAACCTCGTCGCCGGCCCCGCCCGCTGACCCCGCGGAGGATGCCCACGGGGATGTGTGCGGTGGAAGTGGGGCTACTGGGGCATGTTCGACCGCACACAATCCTGAGCACCTGGAGTGGCGGGGGCTGTCGTCCGCGTGCCGTGACGCTGGAACGTGCGCCGCTGAGTGATCGGCGGGAGATCGCGGAACTCCCCTCAGACGGGGGGCCAGGGGCAGTCAGCGGGGGAGGAGGAGCAGGCCGTAGGCGACGGCCCAGCGGTGGCCGAGGCGGCCGGCGACGTCGGCGCGGCCGAGCACGACGCCGGGCAGCACGCCGCCGAGGATCTGGATCACCTCATCGTCGCCGGCTGGGCCGCCGACCAGCAGGGCGTCCTGACCGGTCAGAGGACCGCAGGCCCTGGCCGCGCGGCGCAGGTTGTCGGCGAACACTGCGCGCTTGAGCGCCAGGCGCAGCGAGCGCCACTGCGACACCGTCACCGTGCTGCTGAACGGCAGTTCGCCGCCGGGGCCCGGCGCGGTCGAGCCACCCGACGACGCCCGGCGGGGCAGGACGGTGCGCGGAAGTGCCGGGCCCCGGTCTCGTCGCTGACCTGGGACGGCGCGTCCACCCGCACCGCCGGCCCCCGCTTGACCCATTCGGCGGCCCCGGCGGAGATGCCCAGCACGTGGGCCACCGAGGCGGTCAGCAGCTCGCCCGACCCGGCAGCGGTGATGTCAACGCCCCCGGCCGTGGCCAGGTCGAGGGTGCCGCCACCGAGGTCGATCACCAGGGCGCCCGGCCGGGCAGCCCGGGGTGCTCAGTGCCCCCGCTCGCGCCGCCGCGACCTCGCTGCCGATCACCTCGACCCGGCGCCGCCCGCCGGCGGCGAACACCTCCGGCCAGACCGCAGCGGCCCAGACCCCGCTCCGGCCTCGCCGAGGGCCGAGAGGCTGTGGTGACGTCGGTGCACCGCCCCGGCGCGCAGGTCGGCCACCGCCGGCGCGGCGTCCAGATCGACCAGCCAGACGTCGCGGGTGTGCCAGTCGGATCGGCCGGCGGCAGCAGCAGCGCGGCGACCTGGCCCGACCGGCCGGGCGGCCAGCGCCGGCCCGGCCTCGTCCAGCACGACCTCGGAGCCGTCGGCGAACCGCACCGACGGCGCCGCCGACGGGGGCTCGGCCGGCTGCGGCCACCGGGGGCATCAGCCCGATCACCGCGGCGGCCACCCCGCCGAGACCCTGCGCCACGGCGTCCGCGTGGTTGTGCTCGCCCGGCTCCAGCCCGAGGTCGCGGGCCAGCCGGATCGGGTCGCCGATCAGCCGCACGAAGCCGCCCGGCGCAGCCACCTCCACCACCACCCGCTCGCAGGCCAGCACTGCGCCGGCGTCCACGCCGTCCACGATCGGCACCGTCAGTGGGATGCGCGCGGCAACCAGCCGGGCCTCGTCCCCGGCCAGCACGATCGCGCCGATCACTCGCCCCGCCTGCCCCCAGCAGCTCCACCCGGGCGGCGGTGCGCCGGAATCCCATGGGGTCGGTGGCCACCAGCACCACGGGCTCGTCGCCGCCACACGACGCCGGGTCGTCCTCGACGGGCACCGGCCGCCCGACGGCGTAGCCCGCCCCGGCCGGTGTCGGCGACCCGGCGGCCAGCAGGCGCAGCCGGCCGGTGTCCGGCGCCGCCCGATCCACGCCGACCAGCAGCGTGCGCGCCGGGGCCTGCGGGGTGAGCAGCACCAGCCCGCACACCGCGCCGGCCCGCCGCTCCAGCCGGTCGAGCAGCCGGGCGGCTCCCTGCGCCGCCTCGAGCGACCCCTTCACCCCTCGGGTCGGACGCCGGTCCCAGACCACGGGTGCCGGCGGGTCCGCGTCGAGGTCGGCGACGACGATCTCGGTGGTGGTGTTCCCGATGTCGACGCCGGCCGCGAGCCTCACCGCAGCAGGCCCCGCCTGCGGTAGACCCCGGCCGCCTCCCGGACCAGGGCGGCGCTGGACGGCGCGCCCGGCGGCGTCCAGCTCGGCCGCGATCGCCTCGAGCTCCTCGCCGGTGGAGCGGTGCGGGCGCAGCGCCTCGTAGATCGCCAGCACCCGCTCGTCGCCGAGCAGGGTGAGTTCGGCCGCACGGCGGAAGTTCTGCCCCAGCTGGGGATTGCCGGCCCGCTCGGCCACCTCGGCCTGGGCGAGCAGCGTCTCCGGGTGGATCCGCACGTCGTCGATCCCGAGCTCGCCCGCGGTCACCGCGTCCAGGGTCACCGCGCTCAGGTCCTTGCCCGATCGAGCCCGCACGTCGCTCACCAGCCCTTCACCGTGATCGCCTCGGCCCCGCCGCCGGCCACCACGCATGACCGTTCGATCGCCACCAGGGCCACCACCGTGGTGTGGTAGCGCGCCTCGATCGCCTCGTCGGAGTAGGGGTTGCGCTGCGCCTGCGGGGTGGCGCCCTTGGCGTGCCGCCCGGCGTTGATGCCGAGCAGCCGGTAGGCCTCGCGGGTCAGCGTCGGCGCCACGCTGTACAGCTCCAGGTTGGCCAGCGGGGCCAGGTCGCGGCGGTGGATCAGCGCGGTTCCCTTGGCCTGCAGGCCGATCCCGATCCCCGAGCCGGCCAGCCGGGCCGCGGTCAGGCCGATCCGGCCCAGGTCGACGCCGTCGTTCACCCGCACCACCCGCCCGGTGCAGCCCTCCTCCTCCAGCCCGGCCAGCACCTCCTCGAGCGCCTGCGTCACCGAGCAGCCCGCACAGGGTCTGCCAGATCGCCCGGCCCGCGGCGGGGGACAGCCCGATCACCACGTCCCGCGGATCGTGCCCGGCCTCGGCCGGGCCGCTCACCGTCAGCGCATCGTCGCGGAAGGCCTCCTGGGCGGTGCGGATGTCGGTCGACCGACCGCTGCTGCCGGATGGCGTCGATCTCGGCCTGCCGGGCCGGCGTGGGCGGTGTACCCGGTGCCCGGGCCGGCGTAGTCGTTGGGGTCGGTGACGGCAGACAGCACGTTCATCTGCTCGTCGAAGATCGCCGCGGTCTGCAGGTAGTCGCCGCGCACGCGCTCGCGCAGCATGGCCAGCATCCGCTCGGCCTCGATCTCGAACCCGTTGTCGGCCAGGGCCTCGATCACGTCGAGCATGGTCACTCCGGTGTCGCGGATCAGCCGGGACGCCGCGAGCGGGGTCATCAGGTCGGCCGCGGGTACGTCCTTGGAGCCCGGCCGCGTCGACCAGGCCTGCTCGGCCCAGTCGTCGTCGAAGTCGGCCAGCCCGAGGGCCCGGTACACCGCCCGCACGGCCGCGATCGCCCGCCGCCGCAGCCGCGAGCCACGTCCGGCTCGGCGGCCGTGCGCAGTCCGCCGTCGACGCCCCAGTCCCGCTGCATGACCAGGAAGTCGTCGATGTCCTCGGCGTTCCACTGGCTCGGCCCGAACATGTTGTCGTAGCGCTGGATCGAGCCGAACCCGCTGCAGATGAAGTCCGACCCGCCGATGAAGATCGGATGCGTGCGCGACGTACGGCGCACCTCCGACTCGCTCATCAGCGCGTCGTTGCCGGTACAGGCCTCCAGGCCGCGCAGCATCACCATCAGGTTCTCGGCCATCAGCGAGCGGACGCCGCCGGGCACCGATCCCGCGACGGCCGCCGAGTCGATCCCGCCGTTCTGCACGCCCTGCGCGCCCGATCGCCCGGGCCAGGGCGACGCAGCGCGCCTCGAGGTAGAACATCGAGCAGCCCTCGGCACCGCCCATCAGCGCCTCGGCGCCGCCGCCGCGAGGTGACCCGCATCTTCACCCCGCGGCTGGCGTAGGCGGAGGTGAGGAAGGCCTTGGACCACGGGGTGTCGTCGCCGTCGACGAAGATCTGCTCGGTGCCGTACAGCGAGACCGTCTCGGCGTAGGAGACCAGCCCGCGCATGCCCAGCTCGAGCTCGAGCGCCTCCTCGACCGAGCACTGCACCAGGACGCCGGGGGAGCCGACCGCCGCGCCGATGCTCACCGCCACCGCGTTGGACGGGGCGTCGCCGAGCACCGGCACCGTGGTCTCGATCTCGCGGAAGCCGAACGCCGCCGCAGTCGCGGCGTCGGCGGCGAGCAGCAGCGGGTCGTCGGAGCGGTTGGTCACGTGCGCCTGGTTGCTGGGGGTGCGCCGGGCCCGCACTTGGTCATCGCGATCACCAGCTCGGCCGGGCCGCAGCAGGGCGAGCACGCGGGCCAGCTTGGCCGGGGTGGTCCCGCCGACCAGGCGCACCACCTCGGCCCGGGGCACCCCGGGGTCGACGAGCATCCGGGCCAGGGCGAGATCGGGCAGCGCCATCGCCTCGGCGGCGACGGCGAGGTCGATGCCGTGCGCGGGCGATGAAGTCGTCGACGACGTCGAAGTCGGCCTCGGCGCGGCCGTCGAGCTCGACCACCCGGCCGTCGCGCGACCACCAGCGAGGGCTCGGGGTCGTTCGGGGAGTCGAAGGCGACCAGGCCCGAGCGCGGCGTCCGGCGACGGCGAACCCGTCGAGGTTGACCCGCTGCGGCGTCCATGAAGCGGAACCGCCCGATCGGCCGCGCGCTCACCGCCCATCCCCCTCCACCCCGTGGTGATCATGCACGTGGAGTACGGCGGTGAAGACGGCGGCGCCGGCTGCGGCCGCCCGCGCATCCTGGGCGGCGCTGCCACCGCTGACGCCGATCCCGCCGACCACGCGGTCACCGTCCCACAGCGGCAGTCCGCCGGCGAACGCGACGTAGCGCCCGCCGTCTGCACTGTTCAGGCCGGCGAGCTCGCCACCGGGGGAGACCAGAGCGGTCAGCTCGGCGGTGGCCACCCGGTGCGCGACCGCGGTGTACGCCTTGTCCCGGGCCAGCATCGGACCGGCGATCTCGGCGCCGTCCATCCGCTCGAAGGCCACCAGATGCCCGCCGGCGTCCACGACCGCGACCGAGACCAGCGCCGCATCCTCCGCGGCGGTGGCCCGGGCGGCCGCTGACATCCGTTGCGCCAGAACGAGATCGAGCTCGTATCGGGTCACCCTGCCCATGCGCCGGCCTGCTTCCTGAGCCGGGCATGGACGCCGTCCATGGCGACCACGCCGGGCAGGTGCGCCTTGGCCACCTTGGCGACGACGGTGTAGGCGGTGTCGACGACGTTGGCGACCGGGGTGAGCGCGGTCTGGGAGACGAGCTGGTAGGCGTCGAGCACGGTCATGCCGGTCAGCTCGGCCACCCAGCTGCACCATCTGCTGGTGCGCGATCCGGAACGCGTCCTCGAGCGGCCGCGACCGAGCCGATGGACATCAGGTACGTCGTCGTTCTCCAGCCGCGGCCAGGGCGTGGCGCGGCCGCCCTTGATCAGGTCGACGAGCACGGTGACGTCCATCGCGCCCTCGACCGCGGTGCCGCAGGTCTCGCCCTCGCCCTGCCGGGCGTGGCCGTCGCCGAGGCTGAGAACAGCGCGCCCTCGACGTTCACGCCGAGGTAGCAGGTGGCGCCCGGCGCGCATCTCCGGGGTGTCCATGTTGCCGCCGAAGTCGTCGGGCACCAGCGAGGAGCGCACCTCGCCGGCGGGCCGGGCGCGACGCCGACCGTGCCGAGCATCGGGTCCAGCGGCAGGTCGACGGTGAACGTCGCTGTCCGCGGCGCGCGAACGCGCACGATGCCTCGGCCCGGTCGATCTCGTAGATCCAGGTGCGTTCGGGCAGCGGGTCGTGCAGCGTCGCGGTCGGTCGGGTGCGCGGTCAGCGCGCCGAAGAACGGGACGGTGCGTGCGACGCGCCCCAGGCCTCGCGGGCCGGCGATCGATCGACGAAGTGCACGGCCAGGGTGTCGCCGGGCTCGGCGCCGTCGACGTAGAACGGCCCGGTCTGCGGGTTGAGGCAGCGTGGAGTCGCAGACCTGGCTGGCCAGGTCGGCGGTGGGGCGGACCCGGCCGCCGAAGCAGTCCATGGTCCAGGTGGACAGGAAGCTGCCCGGGCGCACCTCGGCTACCGGAGCGACGCCGCCGAAGGTGTAGGTGTACCCGGCGGGGTCGGCGTCCGCATCGGGTTCCCAGCGCAGGTCCGGCGATCCGTCGCTCAAAGTGCCCTCCCGGCAGCGGCAGGTGGTGACGAAGCTCGGCGGACGTCGCGAGCCGGGAGGGCGGCGCGCGCGCGCCGAGCGATGGGGATTCAGACGCGCTCGTGCGCCTCCTCGAGGAGTGGTGCGACCGATCACGTCGTAGGTGTCCGGGCTTGGCCGATCGCACGTACAGCGCGTACCCGATTCCGACCAGCAGAGCGTCGACGACGTAGTACGGCATGAACGGTGAACACCTTGGAGTCCGCGGCCAGACCGGCGGCGAACTGCCGGTTGGCCCACAGCAGCCACAGCGCGTAGAGCATGCCCAGGCGCGCCGATGATCGGGGCGATCAGCGTGGTGAGCACGTTGCCCTGGTGCATCTTCTTCACCCAGAAGTACCAGATCACCGCCGCCGAGCAGATCGTCTGCACGATCAGGATCATCGCGGTGCCGATCAGCGCCAGCATGCCGTAGACGTTGACGTAGGGCACCAGTGTCGGGGTGTCGACGGCCAGCGCGCCGTCGGCGTCGGGCACCTGCACCGCGGTGAAGAAGCAGAACAGCAGGCACGATCAGGAGCGTGATGCCCGATCTGCACGTCGAGGCGATGGACGGCGAGCCGTGCGTGGGGTCGCGTTGCCGCCGACTGGTCGCGCACCCGCGCCCACGGCGACCTCGCGGCCGAGCGCGAAGAGGTAGCGCGACGGCGGCGTTGTGGAAGGCCATCGCGCAGGCGAACGAGCCGATCACGAGCAGGATCTTGTAGATGTCGAGCAGCGACGCCGCCGAGGTTGGCTGCACCAGGTTCAGCCACAGGTCGACCGGGCAGGCGCTGATCGAGACCTCGACCGGCCTTGGCCGCCGTTGCCCGACGATCGACCATCCACGACATGAAGGTGTAGAAGAGGCCGAGCCCGACCACCGCGATCAGGGTCGCCCGCGGGATGATCTGCGCTTCGGGTTGCGTGGACTCCTCGCCGTACACCGCGGTGGTCTCGAAGCCGACCCACGACCAGAAGGCGAAGAAGATGCCGATGGCGGCGGTGCCGGCGGCGACGCCGGTGCCGAACGCGCCGGCGGTCGAGGCTCTCGAAGGCGTTGTTCGAGCAGCACCGTCTCGTCGAACATGAAGCCGTCCGGGCCGCCGCCCTTGAAGATCACCGAGCACGCCCAGCGCCAGCAGCAGGACGACCTCGCCGACCAGGGTGACGCCGAGCACGGCGGCGGTCAGGCGTGATCGAGTAGTAGCGTGAGCACGGCGATGAGCACGATCGCCGACGAGCGGCGATGATCATCCAGTGGATGGTCACGCCGAACGATGGTGTTGACGGCGTCGTGCGGCGAAGTAGGCGAAGCCGCCGATCAGCGAGCCCTCGAAGATCACGTAGGCGACGGTGGCGAGCATGCCGCGTCGCCATGCCCGAGACCTGGCCGAGGCCGTGCGAGATGAAGCCGTAGAAGGCGCCGGTCGTGGTGATGTGCCTGGCCATCGCGACGTAGCCGATGGTGAAGAGGGTCAGGACGATCGTGGCGAACAGGAAGCCCGCCGGGTGCGCCGAGGCCGTTGCCGTAGCCGACGGCGATCGGCACGTTGAAGCTCATCGCGGTGATCGGGGCGGCGTTCGCGACGGCCATGAAGAGCACGCCGATCAGGCCGACGGCGCCGACCTTGAGCCGTCGCCGCGTCACTGGCCGATCGGGCGGTGGTCTCCGGGCAGACGGCTGCGGGCCGTCACCGACTTGGCTCGTACTCATGCGATCCGTCCTTCGGGCCGAGTGACCCGTTGAGATACAGGTCACGTGGGCAGCGAGCATGTCCGGGACAGAGGTCCCGTACAAGGGTTTCGGTCCGATTGCTGAGCCCGCGAGTGTTCAGACCGCTAGATACTTTTGGTACTGCTCTTCGGTATGGTCCCGGATCGTGACCGCGGACCACGACCGCCTCCGCCGGCATCGGTGCGTCGACCGCGCCATGACTATGGCGTTGTTCTCGTTCGCCTCCAAGGCCGAGGTGCTGGAGAAGGCCAAGACGTACTGGAACCCCGGCAAGACGCAGTTCTGGATCGACTCCGGGGTGTCGATCTGGTCATCGACCGGCGCGAGGGGTACTTCCTCTACGACATGTCGGGCAAGCGGCTGATCGACGTCCATCTCAACGGCGGCACCTACAACCTGGGCCACCGCAATCCCGAGGTCGTGCAGGCGGTGACCGACGGCGATGCAGCACTTCGACATCGGCAACCACCACTTCCCGTCCGTGGCCCGGACGGCGCTCGCCGAGGCGCTGATCGCAGTCCGCGCCCGCCCGGGCTGACCAAGGTGATCTACGGCTCCGGCGGCGGCGAGGCGATCGACATCGCGCTCAAGACCGCCCGGCACGCCACCCAGCGACGCAAGATCGTCTCGATCGTCAAGGCCTATCACGGGCACACCGGCCTGGCCGTCGCCACCGGGGACGAGCGGTTCTCCGAGCTGTTCCTCGTCCGACCAGCCCGAGGAGTTCCCGCACGTGCCGTTCAACGACCTCGCCGCGATGGAGGCGGCGCTGCGCCGGCCGCGACGTCGCCGCCGTGATCATGGAGACGATCCCGGCGACCTACGGCTTCCCGCTGCCCGACCCGGGCTACCTGCGAGGCGGTCAAGGCGCTGTGCGAGAAGTACGGCACGCTCTACATCGCCGACGAGGTGCAGACCGGACTGATGCGCACCGGCGAGCTGTGGGCGATCACCAAGCACGGCATCGCCCCGGACATCCTGGTCACCGGCAAGGGCATCTCCGGCGGCATGTACCCGATCGCCGCGGTGCTGGTGAACGAGCGCTCCGCGCGGCTGGCTCGACCGAGGACGGCTTCGGTCACATCTCCACCTTCGGCGGCGCCGAACTCGGCTGCATCGCGGCGCTGAAGACCCTGGAGATCTGCTCCCGGCCGGAGACCCGCTCGATGGTGCACTACATCGCCGACTGTCATCGGCGACGGGCTGCGCCAGCATCCAGGCCACCTACCCGGACTGGTTCGTCGGCATCCGGCAGAACGGCGTGATCTTCGGTCTGGAGTTCGACCACCCCGAGGGTGCCAAGTACGTGATGCGCCACCTCTACGCGCAACGGCGTCTGGGCGATCTTCTCGACCCTCGATCCGCGGGTGCTGCAGTACAAGCCGGGCATCCTGCTCGCCGCCCGAGGTCGCCGAGGAGCTGCTGATGCGCACCGAGTCGGCGATCGGCCGCGGCGCAGCGCGAGGTGACGGGGCCGATGACGCCGAGCCGCTTCGAGCAGATGCCGCTGGCCCCGGCCGGCGTGCCGCGCGGCCGGCCATGGTCGAGCGGGCCGAGTGGGCCGCCCGCGCCTTCGCCCGCTACGACTCACCGCCGTCCGCCGGATCGTCCAGGCGGCCGCCGAGGCCGGCGCCGCCCGGGCCAAGGAGTTCGCCCGGATGGCGGTGCAGGAGACCGGGTTCGGGGTGGTGGAGCACAAGGTGCTCAAGAACCTCGCGTGCTCGCACCGGCATCTGGGCCGCCTACCGCGACCACGACTACGTCAGTCGCCCGGGTCGACGCGCCAGACCAAGATCGTCAGCGTGCCGCGCCCGGCCGGCGTGGTCCTCGCCCTGACGCCGTCGACCAATCCGGTGGCCACCGTCTACTCGAAGATCATGCTCTCGCTGCTCACCCGCAACACGATCATCCTGTCGCCGCACCCCTACGCGAAGGACGTCTGCAACCAGGCCGCTACCGTGATGGCCGAGGCGGCGGTCGCCGCGGGCGCGCCGGACGGCTGCGTGCAGGTGGTCGCCGAGCCCTCGATCCCGCTGGTGAACGCGCTGATGACCAGTGAGCGGGTCTCGGTGATCCTGGCCACCGGCGGTACCGCGATGGTGCGCGCGGCCTACTCCAGTTGCGAACCCGGCGCTCGGCGTCGGCCCGGGCAACGTGCCCAGTGCTGGTCGACGCCACCGCCGACCTGGCCCGCGGCAGCGCGCGTGATCATCGCCAGCAAGTCCTTCGACAACGCGATCCTGTGCACCAACGAAAGCGTGCTGATCGCCGTCGAGGAGGTCGCCGACACGCTCGTGGCGCAGCTGGTGCGCGAGGGCGGCTACCTGGCCTCGCCGGCCGAGACCGACGCCATCCGCGGGGTGATCTTCGACGGCGACCGCTTGCGCACCGAGTGGATCGGCCGCGACGCCACCGCGATCGCCGCCGCCGCGGGCGTGCGGGTGCCGGCGCGGACGACGGTGCTGCTCACCCCGATCGACCTGGCCGTGCCGGAGGAGATGCTGGCGCACGAGAAGCTGCTGCCGGTGCTCGCCGTGGTGCGGGTGCCGACCGCCCGTCGCGGGATCGCGGTGGCCCAGTCGGTGCTGCGGATCACCGGTCAGGGGCACAGCGCCGCGATCCACAGCGAGGACCCGGCGCTGGTGATGGACTACGCGGCGGCGCTGCGCGTCCTGCGGGTCAGCGTGAACGTCGGGAACTCCCTGGGCAGCTCGGGCTTCGAGACCAACCTCGACCCGACGATGACCATCGGCACCGGCTTCTTCGGGCGGTCCTCCCTGTCCGGCAATCTCGCGCCGTCGCACCTGGTGCACGACACCCAGGTGGCCTATGCCAGCGATCCGTCGGTCGGCATGCCGAGCTTCGCCGGCCTGCAGCCGTGGCACGCGCCGTCCGGCGCGGTGCCCGCCTACCCCGTGGCCTCCAACCTCGGTGCGGCGAGCCAGGCGCTCGCGCCGCCTCCCGCGGAGGGCAGTAGCGACGAGCTGCGCGAACACATCCGCCGGCTGATCGTCGAGGAACTCCGTGCAATGGTGAAGGGCTGAGGCGTGGCGCAGATCAGATCGTTCATCTTCCTGGATCGGCTGCAGCCGCAGACGATGTGCTACCTCGGCACCTGGGTCAAGGGCACGTTGCCGCGGGCCGACGTCGCCGCCCAGATCATCGAGATCGCCCCCGGGCTGGACGTCGAGCCGCTCACCGATGTGGCGCTGAAGAGCGCGGACGTCGGGGCCGGGATCCTGATCGTGGAACGACACTTCGGCTACCTCGAGCTGCACGGCTCGACGTCGTCCGTGCGGGCCGCCGCAGGGGCGGTGCTGGACCACCTCGGCGCCTCGGCGACCGAGGCGATGCGCCCGGAGATCCTCGCCTCGCGGATCGTCTCCAAGATCGACCGGCAGCACGCGTTCCTGCTCAACCGGAACAAGGTGGGCTCGATGGCGCTGGCCGGGGAGTCCATGTTCGTGCTGGAGATGCAGCCCGCCTCCTACGCCATCCTGGCCACCAACGAGGCGGAGAAGGCGGCCCGGATCAAGGTGGTCGACTACCGCATGATCGGGGCCACCGGGCGGGTCTACCTCACCGGGGTCGAGTCCGAGGTGCGCGCGGCCGCCGAGGCCGCCGAGCAGGCCCTGGCGGCGACATGAGCGGCCCGCCCGAGGACCTGCTGCGCCAGATGGTGCGCGAGATCCTGCGCGAGGTGATCCGCGAGGAGCTCGGCCAGGCGATGAAGGCCACCCCGGTGGCGTCCGCCGGTGCGGTCGTTGCCTCGGCGGCGCCCGCGCCGGGCGGCGTGCACCGGGTCGAGCGCGGCGCGGTCACCGAGCGGGCGGTCAACGCGGCCGCCGCAGCCGGGGCCCGGCTGCAGATCGGGCCGCGGGCCGTGCTCACCCCGCTGGCCAAGGACCGCGCCCGGGTGCTGGGCATCGTCATCGAGAGAACGGCGTAGGGAGAGGTCATGCTCAGAGCCCGAGTGATCGGCAACGTGTGGGCCACCAAGCGGCTGCCGGAGATCCCCAACGGCGCCTTCCTCGAGGTCGAGGTCGAGCCCGGGGAGGCGCACCTGATCGCCTTCGACGTGCTCGGCAGCGGCGTGGGTGAGGCCGTCCTGGTCGCCACCGGGTCCGTCGCCGCGGCCTGGTTCCCCGGGGTGGCGCCCCCCATCGACGCCCTGATCATCGGCTCGATCGACGAGCCGTTCTCCGCACTGACCGACCGCTAGAGCACTCCACTAGAGAAGGGACACACCGTGGCCACCAACGCCATCGGCATGATCGAGACCAAGGGATACGTCGCCGCCCTCGCCGCGGCCGACGCCATGGTCAAGGCCGCCAACGTCGTCATCGTCGCCCGGGAGCAGGTCGGCGCCGGCCTGGTCGCCGTCACCATCGTGGGCGACGTCGGCGCGGTCAAGGCCGCCACCGAGGCCGGCGCCGAGACCGCCGGCCAGGTCGGGGAACTGGTCAGCGTGCACGTCATCCCGCGCCCGCACGCCGAGCTCGGCCAAGCACTTCACCGTCGCCGAGCAGGAGTGAGCGCCGCCGTTCCGGCACCGCAGCTACGGGTCTATCTGCAGCTGGATGACCTCCAGCCGCAGTTCGCCGCCTACCTCGGCACGCCCACCCGGGCCCGCGGCTACCCCCCGTACGCCGGCCAGCACGCGCTGATCGTCGAGGTGGCGCCGGGGTTGGCGATCGAGCGGGTCACCTCGCTCGCGCTGCACTCGGTGCCCACCGTGGAGCCGGGGCTGCTGTTCGTGGAGCGGCAGTTCGGGGTGCTCGAGGTGCACGCCGACGCCGCAGCCGACGTGCAGGCGGCGGGGGAGGCGATCCTGACCGGGATCGGTGCGGCCGCCACGGACCAGCTGCGACCGCACGTCCTCTACCACGACGTGATCGAGGACATCCGCGACCAGCACGCTGTCATCATCAACCGCAATCGCCAGGCATCGATGATCCTGCCCGGCGACAGTCTGCTGGTGGTGGAGATGACGCCCGCCCTGTTCGCCGCGATGGCGGCGAACGAGGCCGAGAAGGCCGCGCCGGAGATCACCCTGGTCGACGTGTCGATGATCGGCGCGGCGGGCCGGGTGTACCTGGCGGGGGCGACTGAATCTGTACAAAGGGCCCGGGAGGCGATCATCGCCGCGCTGGCCGCCGTGGTGGGCCGGGAATGAGGAGGACCGCGTGAGTGAACCCGCCGACGCGTTCGAGGCGTTCGCCCGGGCGGCGCTGCCGGCCTACGGGCTCGGCCCCGACGCGCAGCTGCGCCTGCTGAACGTGTCCGAGAACGGCACCTTCCTGATCGTGGACCCGGCCGGCGGGCGCAGCGTGCTGCGCGTGCACCGCAGCGGCTATCACAGCGAGGCGGCGATCCTCAGCGAGCTCGCCTGGATCGACGCCCTGCGGGCGGACGGCGTGGTGCGCACCCCTGCCTACCTGCCCGCCCTGGACGGGTCCTCCGTGGTCACCGCCCGCACGGCGGACGGCGCGACGCGGCACGCCGTCCGTTTCGAATGGGTCGAGGGCACCGAACCGGACGAGACCCGGCTGGTCGGCGACTTCGCCGAGCTCGGAGCGATCGCGGCCCGGCTGCACGGGCACGCCCGGGCGTGGCGGCGTCCGGCGCAGTTCACCCGTTTCGTCTGGGACTACGACACCTCCCTCGGTGAGCGCGGCTGGTGGGGCCGCTGGCAGGACGGGCTCGGCATGGGCCCTGAGGAGCTGGCCGTGCTCGGCCGGCTGGACGACGTGCTGCGCCGGCGGCTGACCGCCTACGGCACCGGGCCGGAGGTGTTCGGGCTGATCCACGCCGACATGAGGCTGGCGAACCTGCTGGTGGCCGGCGACCAGGTCACCGTGATCGACTTCGACGACTGCGGCTTCGGCTGGTACATGTACGACCTCGCGTCCGCGGTCTCCTTCATCGAGCACGAGCCGTACGTGCCCGAGCTGCTCGACGCCTGGGTGCGCGGTTACCGCACCGTGGCCGAGCTGAGCGCCGCCGACGAGGCCGAGCTGGCGACGTTCGTCATGCTGCGCCGCCTGCTGCTGGTGGCGTGGATCGGCTCGCACTCGGGCACCGAGACCGCCCAGGCGATGGGCCCGGAGTTCACCATCACCAGCTGCACCCTCGCCGAGACCTACCTGAGCACCCACACCTGACATCCCTCCACCCCCGAAGGAGTCACACCCATGTTCACCTCCGTCGCCGGCCGGTCCGTCATCGTCACCGGGGCCACCAAGGGGATCGGCAAGGGGATCGCCTCGGTCTTCGCCCAGGCCGGGGCCAACGTGCTGATCACCGGGCGCAACGCGGCGGACGCCGAGGCGGCCGTCGCCGAGCTCGACGCCCTCGGGACCGGCTCGGTGGCTAGCTACCTCGGCGACGTCGCGTCGCCGTCCGCCATGGCAGGGATGGCGGCTCGGGCCGTGGAGCTCTTCGGCGGGATCGACGTGCTGTGCGCCAACGCGGGGATCTTCCCCGACGCGCCGCTGGCCACGATGAGCGAGGCCGACCTCGACCGGGTGCTGGACACCAACGTCAAGGGGTGTGTGCTCAGCGTGCAGGCCTGCCTGCCGGCGCTGACCGCCTCCGGGCGGGGCCGGGTCATCCTCACCTCCTCGATCACCGGGCCGATCACCGGCTACCCCGGTTGGTCGCACTACGGGGCGAGCAAGGCGGCGCAGCTCGGCTTCATGCGCACCGCGGCGATCGAGCTCGCTCCGCGTGGCATCACCATCAACGCCGTGCTTCCCGGCAACATCGCCACCGAGGGACTGGCCGATCTGGGCGAGGAGTACCGTCGGTCGATGGAGGCGTCCATCCCGCAGCGCAGGTTGGGAGGGGTGAGGGACATCGGCAACGCGGCGCTGTTCTTCGCGACCGACGAGGCTGCCTACGTCACCGGTCAGGCGCTGGTCGTCGACGGTGGACAGATCCTGCCCGAGTCGTTGGCCGCCCTGGAGGCGATGGAGTGAGCGCGGACGCGACACTCGATGCGGAGGTCTCCGGTCTGGGGCCCGCCGGTCGGGAGGTCCGTCGCAGGATCGCCGGGATGGTGCAGCAGGGGCAGCTACGGCCCGGGCAGAAGCTGGAGCCGGAGCGTGAGCTGTCGGCTCGGCTCGGGGTCAGCCGGTCCACCCTGCGCCAGGCGCTGATCTCTCTGGAGGAGGCCGGGGTGTTGCGCCGGGTACCGGGGCGCGGTGGCGGCACCTTCGTGGCGGCGGCCAAGGTCGACCGCGACCTGTCCCGGATCGTCGGGGTACCGCTGCTGCTGCGCGACCAGGGCTACACCGCCGGGTCCCAGGTGGTCTCGGTGGCCGTGATCCTGGCCGAGCCTGACGCCGCCGAGGCGCTCGGTCTGGGCATGTCCGACTTCGTGGTCGACCTGGTCCGGATCCGGCTGGCCGACGGGGCCCCGATCTCGCTGGAACGCGCCGTGATGCCGGCCGACCTGGTGCCCGGGCTGCCTGCGCGTGGGCTGGGTGGATCGCTGTACGAGCTGCTCGACCGCGAGTACGGGATCCGGCCGGCCGAGGCGGTGGAGAAGATCGAGGTGGTGGCGGCCAGCGACAGCGAGGCCTCGATCCTGGGCATCGAGCCCGGCGCTCCGCTGATCCTGGTCAACCGGACCACCGTCGATGCCCAGGGTCGGGCCTTCGAGTACTCGCGGGACCTGTTCCGCGCCGACCGGACCCGGATCACGGTGCGGGTGCAGGGTTCTCCGACCACGGAGACGGCCCGCCTGCGCGGCCGGGTGGTGGATGTGGTGGAGCAGGCGCCGCCCACCTGAACTCGCCAGCGGCAGGGGTTTCGGGTTCACTGTGCCGATGACTCTGCTGGCGATCGGTACTCGCAAAGGTCTGTTCCTGGCTCGGCGTGACGCCGCCGGGGAGTGGTCGGTGGACGGGCCGGAGTTCATGATGCGCGAGGTGCCCTCGATCGCCTTCGGCGGCGGCGGGTCGATGCTGGTCGGCACCATGAACGAGCACTGGGGGCCGACCGTGATGGCCAGCCCCGACCTGGGCGCGACGTGGTCCGAGAACGCACAGGGGTCGATCGTCTTCCCGGCCGACACCGGGGCGGCGCTGGCCCGGGTCTGGCAGTTGCAGCCCGACCCGGTGCGGCCCGGCGTGGTCTGGGCCGGCTGCGAGCCGACGTCGTTGTGGCGCAGCGGTGACGGCGGCGCGACCTTCGAGCTGGTGCGCGGGCTGTGGGACCACCCGCACCGGCCGCAGTGGCATCCCGGCGCCGGGGGAGCAGCGGTGCACACCATCGTCACCGACCCCGCCGACGCCGATCGGGTGCTGGTGGCGATGAGCACCGGAGGCGTGTACGTCAGTGCCGATGCAGGAGACTCCTGGAGGCCGTCCAACCGCGGCATCTCGGCCTACTTCATGCCCGGTCCGGAGCCCGAGTTCGGGCAGTGCGTGCACAAGGTCGCCGTGGACGCCGCCGGGGTCGGCACCCTGTACGCGCAGAACCACCACGGGGTCTACCGCAGCGACGACGGCGGCGGCACGTGGGTCTCGATCGCCGAGGGCCTGCCGAGCGACTTCGGGTTCGTGATCCTGGCCCACCCCACGGTGGCCGGTACCGCATGGGTGGTGCCGCTGGTGGCCGACGGCGAGCGGGTTCCGCCCGGCGGGCGGCTCCGGGTGCACCGCACCCGGGACGGTGGGCGCTCGTGGTCCGAGGTGGGTGCCGGTCTCCCGGACGGCGCGTGGACGACCGTGCTGCGTGACGCGGCGTGTGTGGCGGCCACCCCCGACGGCGGCAGCCTGCTGGCCCTGGGCACCCGCGACGGCTTCGTCTACGCCAGCACCGACGACGGCGAGAGCATGACCGAGGTCGCGCGGCACCTGCCCGACGTCCTGTGCGTGCGCGCACTGGTCGACGGCTGATCGGGCGGGGTGGGCGATGCGGGTCGAGGTGGTGCTGCCCGGGGTGCTGGCGTCGGATGCCGGGGGAGCGCGGGCGCTGACGGTCGAGGTGGCTGGCGGCGCCGTGGTACGGCACGCGCTGGACGCCGTCGCCGAGGGGTACCCGGCGCTGGGCCGGCGGTTGCGCGACGAGGCCGGCGCCGTCCGCCGGCACGTGAACCTGTTCGTGGACGGCGAGGACATCCGCCGCACCGGCGGCCAGGACGCGCCCCTGACCGACGGCGCGGTGCTCCTGGTCATCCCCAACGTCTCCGGCGGCTGACGCCCCTACTACCCCACCCCCGCCCCCGCCCCGCCCTTACCCCTACCCCCGCCCCTGCGCGCGCTCGACGATGGAGATCACGATGCGAGGAAATGGCTGCTATAGCAACCGATTTCCTTCAACGTGATCTCCATCGTCGAGCCGGGAGGGGTTGGCGCAGCGCAGTTGCCTGCTGCGTGTCGGCGCCGTTGTCCACAGGCGGTGGTCGGGGTCCCGCGGTCCACAGCTGGCTCCTGGCGCATTGTGCCCGCCGCGGGCTTGGCGTGGGGTTGGCGCATGGACGATCTGGACCACGATCTGCGCACCCTGTTGCGCGACCAGCGCGGCATCGCCCGACGCGACCAACTCACCGCTCGCGGCGTCACCCGGGCCCAGCTGCGCTGGCGGCTCGATCGTCAGTGGAGGGTGGTACTGCCCGGCGTCATCGCCGCGTTCACCGGCACGCTCGATCCGCAGCAGCGGCTGATCGCCGCCTCGCTGTTCGCCGGTCCTGATGCGGTGGTGACCTCGACCACTGCGGCGCGGTGGCGGGGCCTGCGCATCGCCACAGGGGCCGACACCATTCAGCTGGCGGTTCCGGCGGATCGCTACGCGCGGTCGACGGCGTCGGTACGGGTACGGCGTACCGTCCATCCGGACCCGCACCCCTGGCATCGGGGCGCGCTCGCCATCGCCTCTCCCGGGCGGGCGGTGGCGGATGCCGCTCGGGATGCCTTCGGCGAACGGGAGGCCACGCCGCTGGTCATCGAGGCGGTGCAGCGCGGGATGGTGAGCATTCCCGTGCTGGAGCGAGAGCTCGAACTGGGCCCTCGCGCGGGGAGCCGGCTGCTGCGGGCCGGTATCCGGGCCGCGCAGACCGCTGCGTGGTCGGTGCCCGAGCACGACCTGCTCGGCCTGGTGCGGTGCAGCGGAGTACTGCCCCAGGTGTGGGTGAACCCAGAGCTCATCGCGGCGGGCGGCACCCGCCTCCCGCGGCCGGACCTGTGGTTCGACGACGTGGCTCTGGCGATCCAGGTCCATTCGTGGCTCCACCACGCCCGGCACGAGGACTGGGAGGGGACGATCATGCGCGACGGCATCTTCGCCGAGTACGGGGTTCCCACGCTCGGGTTCACTCCGCGCCGGATCGACCTGGCTCCGGAGTGGGTCCTCGCCCGGATCGAGAAGGTGTACGCCACGCTCCAGGGCTCGGCCCGTCCCGACGTCCGCGCACAGCCGCAACGGCTGGCCCTGGTCTGAGGTCAGCCACGGTCCACGCAGCGCCGCCACCCATTGCGACGATGGAGATCACGATGTGTGGAAATGGCTGGGATAGCAGCCGATTTCCTTCAACGTGATCTCCATCGTCGGCGCCGGGGGCTCCGGGGTGTCGGGGGAGGGGCGCCGGGGGACTCAGGGCGGTGTGGGTGCGGGGTGGGTGAGGTGGGTGCGGGCGACGCGGGTCAGCACCTGCAGGCCGGCGCGCAGGGCGGGGGACTCGTGCATGGTCGCCCGCCAGGCCACACTCACGGTGCGGGTGGGTACCGGGTCGCGGACGGCGATCGCGCGCACCTGCGGGGGCAGCGGGCCGCGGCCCAGCCGCGGCACCAGAGCGGTGGCCACACCCTGCGCGACCAGCTCGATGTGGCTGGCGAACTCCAGCGACCAGCAGGCGATCTGCGGCTCGTTGCCGGCCGACCGCATCATCGTGGTCAGCCACTGATGACAGATCGAGCCCTGCGGCACGCTGACCCACCGCTCGGAGCCCAGGGCGGCCGGGGTCACCCAGCGGCGGTCGGCGAGCGGGTGGTCCAGGGGCACCAGCACATCGGCGACGTCGGTGCCGAGAGGCCGGGTGTGCATGTGCACCGGCACATTGAGCGGCAGTGGCTCCCAGTTGTGCACCACGGCGAGGTCGACCTGGCCCGTGGCCACCGCCTCCAGCGCCTCCCAGGGGTCCATCTCGTGCAGAGCGAGCTCCAGATCCGTTGCGGCTGAACCGATCTCGCGCAGAGCCTCGGCCACCAGGCCCCGCACGGCGGTGGAGAACGCGGCGACCCGCAACCGGCCGGTCGGGCGCCCCTGCCCGGCCTGCACGCTGGCGGTGAGCTCCTCCACCTGGGCCAGCAGACGGTCGGCCCGTTCGACGAGCAGCCGGCCGGCATCGGTCAGCGCGACACCTCGTCCCACCCGCTCCATCAGGGCCACCCCTGCGGACGACTCCAGCTTCTTCACCTGTTGGGACACCGCCGAGGAGGTGTACCCGAGGCTGGCCGCAGCGCCGGCGACCGAGCCGAGCCTGCCCACAGCGACCAGGGAGCGTAGCGCCACCAGATCCATCATGAAGGAACCCTAACTGCTTCGGCGTAGAACCCTTTGCTGGTGCTTCATGGTCTCGAGCCCCCAGACTGACCGGGTGACGGTCGCGACGCACTCCTCGCTGGGACTCAGGGACAGCGCTCTGGCCGTGCTGGTGGCGCTGGTCTGGGGGGTGAACTTCGTCGTCATCCACGCCGGACTGCAGGTGGTGCCGCCGCTGCTCTTCCTGGCCCTGCGGTTCCTGCTGGTCTGCCTGCCCGCAGTGTTCTTCGTGCCGCGGCCGGACGTCGGCTGGCGGGCGGTGGTGCTGATCGGGGTGTTCATGAGCCTCGGCCAGTTCGCGCTGCTCTATCTCGCCCTGTACCTGGGCATGCCGACCGGGCTGGCCCCGCTGGTGATCCAGGTACAGGTGCTGTTCACTGTGCTGCTGGCCGCCGCGACCCTGGGCGAGCATCCGCGGGTCGCGCAGTTGGCTGGGGTCGTGATCGGGCTGGCCGGGCTGTCGGTGGTCGCCCTCGGCCGGGCCGCCGTCGCTCCGCTGCTGCCGCTGCTGCTCGTCGTGGCCGCCGCCGCGTCGTGGGCGGTCGGCAACGTGCTGACCCGTACTGCGAAGGCCGCCTCCGGCCTGTCGATGGTGGTCTGGTCGGGCCTGGTGGTGCCGGTTCCGATGGCGGTGCTGTCCTACCTGGTCGAGGGCCCGGCGGCGATCGGCCATGCCCTGACCCACCTGACGCCGGTGGTGATCGGATCGGCGCTGTTCACCGCGTGGCTGTCCTCGTTGCTCGGTTACGGCATCTGGAACACCCTGCTGGCCCGGCACCCGGCCTCCTCGGTGGTGCCGTTCGCCATGCTCGTGCCGGTCGTCGGCATGGCCTCGGCGTTCCTTCTGCTGGGGGAGCGGAGCACCGTGCTCGAGATCGGCGGCGGAGTCGTCCTGCTGGCCGGGGTGGCGATCAGCCTGCTGCCAGGACGTCAGGGAGTGTCGGCGTCGACCCAGTCGAAGGTGCGGGTGACGGCCTTCTTCCACTGGCCGAACAGCCGCTCCCGGGTCGCCCCGGCCATGGACGGGACCCAGCGGCCGCCCTCGATCCAGTTGGCGCGCAGGTCGTCCAGCCCCGACCAGTAGCCCACCGCGAGCCCTGCCGCGTAGGCGGCACCGAGCGCGGTGGTCTCGGTGACCTGGGGTCGCACCACCGGCACGTCGAGGATGTCGGCCTGGAACTGCATCAGCAGCTCGTTGACCACCATCCCGCCGTCCACCTTGAGCTCCGACAGGTGCACCCCGGAGTCGGCCACCATCGCCTCGACCACCTCCCGGGTCTGGTAGGCCATCGCCTCCAGCGCGGCCCGGGCGATGTGCGCCTTGGTCACGTACCGGGTCAGCCCGACCAGCGCGCCGCGGGCGTCCGACCGCCAGTAGGGCGCGAACAGTCCGGAGAACGCCGGCACGAGGTACGCCCCGCCGTTGTCCTCGACCGAGGCCGCGAGCGGCTCGATCTCGGACGCCGAGGAGATCAGCCCGAGGTTGTCGCGCAGCCACTGCACCAGTGACCCGGTGACCGCGATCGAGCCCTCCAGCGCGTACACCGGCGCCTGCCCGCCGATCTGGTAGCAGACCGTCGTCAGCAGTCCGTTGGCGCTGGTCACCTTCGCGGCCCGGTGTTCATCAGGAAGAAGTTCCCGGTGCCGTAGGTGTTCTTGCCCGTGCCCGGCTCGAAGCAGACCTGTCCGAACGTGGCCGCCTGCTGGTCGCCGAGCACCCCGGTGATCGGCACCCCGTCGAGCACCCCGGTGCAGCGCCCGAACTCGCCCGAGGAGGGCAGGATCTGCGGCAGCATCGCCACCGGCACACCCATCTCGGCCGCGATCGAGGAGTCCCAGCTCAGGGTGTCCAGGTCCATCAGCATCGTCCGGCTGGCGTTGGTCACGTCGGTCAGGTGCACCCCGCCGGAGACCCCGCCGGTGAGGTTCCAGATCAGCCAGCTGTCGATGGTGCCGAACAGCAGGTCGCCGCGCTCGGCGTCCGCCCGGGCGCCGGGCACCTGGTCCAGGATCCAGCGCGCCTTCGGCCCGGCGAAGTAGGTGGCCAGCGGCAGCCCCACCCGCGACTGGTACCGCGCGGCGCCACCCCCGAGCGCGCCGAGGGACTCGCACAGCGCCGCGGTGCGGGTGTCCTGCCACACGATCGCGTGGTGCACCGGCCGCCCGGTGCGCCGGTCCCAGACCACGGTGGTCTCGCGCTGGTTGGTGATCCCCACCGCGGCCACGGCGGACGACGCGTCGGACGGCGCGACCCCGGCCGCCGCGAGCGCATCGCGCACCACGGCCTGGGTGTTCGTCCAGATCTCCAGCGGCGTCGTGCTCCACCCACCCGGCCCGGGGGAAGATCTGGCGGTGCTCCTGCTGGGCCGAGGCGACGGCCCGCCCGGAGTGGTCGAACAGGATGCAGCGGGTGCTGGTCGTGCCCTGGTCGATCGCGGCGACGTAGCGGGGCGAGGCAGGCGAGTCAGGCATGTGCCGAGTATCGCGCCTCGTCGTAGCGGCGGAGGGTGAGTTCGGCCAGCGCCGGATGCGGCGCCAGCGGGCCCGCGACCCGGTCTGCGCCGGCCTCGAGCAGCCGGTGGGCCAGCTCGCTCGGCGCCAGCAGGTACGTCGCCACGGCCACCTCACGACCCGGGTGCGCCGCCCGGGCCGAGGCCACGGCCGCCGCCAGCCCCGGCTGCCCGGCCAGGTAGCCCACCGTGACCGGCGCCGCGCGCCGTTGCGCCAGCAGGGCCGCCATCCGCTCCACGTCGTCGCGTGCCCGGGGCCGGCGCGACCCCACGGCACCCAGCACCACCACGGCGGACGGCGCCGCACCGGACTCGGCCAGCCGTGCGTCCAGCACGGCCGCCAGGGCGTCGTCCGGCCCCAGCGGTGCGGCGGCGACGGCGAGCCCGCCGGACGCCGCGACCACCGCCTCGACGTCCACCTCGAGGTGGTACCCGGCGGACAGCAGCAGCGGCACCACGATGCACGGCGTCCCGGCCGCCGACAGCCGGCCCACCACGGCCGCCACCCCGGGCCGTTGCACGTCGGTGTCGGCGCACGCGGCGAGCACCCGGAGCCCCGGCCGCAGGGCGGCCACGTCCAGCCGCAGCAGGGCCAGGGCGCGCCGTCCGGCGGGGGAGCGGGTGCCGTGCCCGCACCCCACGAGCACCGGCGTGTCCATCCCGGCATTGTGCCGCTGAGGGAAGCCGCTCACACCACTAGGCTCTCGCCCGTGACGCAGACTCCCCCCGGCGTGACGCCGGATCTCAAGCCCCGCAGCCGCGACGTCACCGACGGCCTGGAGAAGGCCGCCGCCCGCGGCATGCTCCGCGCGGTCGGCATGGGCGACGACGACTTCGCCAAGCCGCAGATCGGCGTCGCCTCGTCCTGGAACGAGATCACCCCGTGCAACCTGTCGCTGCGACCGGCTGGCCAAGGCCGTCAAGGACGGCGTGCACGAGGCCGGCGGCTACCCGCTGGAGTTCGGCACCATCTCGGTGTCCGACGGCATCTCGATGGGCCACGAGGGCATGCACTTCTCGCTGGTCGTCGCGCGAGGTCATCGCCGACAGCGTCGAGACCGTGATGCAGGCCGAGCGGCTCGACGGCTCGGTGCTGCTGGCCGGCTGCGACAAGTCGCTGCCCGGCATGCTGATGGCCGCCGCCCGGCTCGACCTGGCCGCGGTGTTCCTCTACGCCGGCTCGATCCTGCCCGGCCTGGCCAAGCTGTCCGACGGCACCGAGCGCGAGGTCACGATCATCGACGCCTTCGAGGCGGTCGGCGCCTGCGCCGCGCGGGCTGATGACCCGCGACGGACGTCGACGCCATCGAGCGGGCGATCTGCCCCGGCGAGGGCGCCTGCGGCGGCATGTACACCGCCAACACGATGGCCAGCGCCGCCGAGGCGCTGGGCATGTCGCTGCCCGGCAGCGCCGCGCCGCCGGCCACCGACCGCCGCCGCGACGGCTACGCCCGCCGCAGCGGCGAGGCCGTGGTCGAGCTGCTGCGCGCGGGCATCACCGCCCGCGACATCCTGACCAAGGAGGCGTTCGAGAACGCGATCGCCGTGGTGATGGCGTTCGGCGGCTCCACCAACGCGGTGCTGCACCTGCTGGCCATCGCCCACGAGGCCGAGGTCGAGCTGACCCTGGACGACTTCACCCGGATCGGCGCGAAGGTGCCGCACCTGGCCGACGTGAAGCCGTTCGGCAAGCACGTGATGACCGACGTCGACCGGATCGGCGGCGTGCCGGTGGTGATGAAGGCACTGCTGGACGCCGGCCTGCTGCACGGCGACTGCCTGACCGTGACCGGCAAGACCATGGCCGAGAACCTGGCCGACATCGCCCCGCCGGACCTCGACGGCAAGGTGCTGCGGGCGCTGATCGACGCCGATCCACCCGACCGGCGGCATCACCATCCTGCACGGCTCGCTGGCGCCCGAGGGCGCGGTGGTGAAGACCGCCGGCTTCGACTCCGACGTGTTCGAGGGCACCGCAAGGGTTTTCGAGCGGCGAGCGGGCCGCGCTGGACGCGCTCGAGGACGGCACGATCACCGCCGGCGACGTCGTCGTGATCCGCTACGAGGGCCCCAAGGGCGGCCCGGGCATGCGCGAGATGCTCGCCATCACCGGCGCGATCAAGGGCGCCGGTCTGGGCAAGGACGTGCTGCTGATGACCGACGGCCGGTTCTCCGGCGGCACCACCGGGCTGTGCGTCGGCCACATCGCCCCCGAGGCCGTCGACGGCGGCCCGATCGCGCTTCGTGCGCGACGGCGACCGGATCCGCCTCGACGTGGCCAGCGGCACCCTGGACCTGCTGGTCGACGACGACGGAACTCGAGCCCGCGCAAGGCCGGCTGGACCCCGCTGCCGCCGCGCTACACCACCGGCGTGCTGGCCAAGTACGCCAAGCTGGTCGGCTCGGCGGCCATCGGCGCGGTCTGCGACTGATCATGTCCGGGGCGGTCGTGCTGGCGGTGCTGGTGACCGTCGCTGCGGCCGCCGCGGGGGCCGCCTGGCTGGACCGGTCCTCCCGCTCCGCCGGCATGGCCCGCGCCGGCGCCGCCGCCCTGGCCGGGTGGGCCGGGCTGACCTGCCTGGCCACGATCCTGGCCGCGGTACCGCCCAGAGTGCTGGACGGGACGCAGGTCGGCACCGCGCTGGGCTGGGTCCTCGCCGTCACGGCGGCCCTGCTCGCTGTCGCGGGCCTGATCCGACTGCTCCCCATGGACCTGACCTCAGTGCTGTCCGCCGTGGCCGCCGTGACCCTGGTCTGCGGGGTGGCCGGGATCGACGCGTCGGGTGGGGAGGCCCTGCTCGCCCTGCGCCCGCTCGGTGCGGCCGCGATCGCGATCGCCGCCCTCGCGCTGCTGCTGCGTCGGGGCCTCGACGGGTGGCACGCTCCGGGCGCCCTGGCCGCGACGGCCTTCGCCGGCGCCGGCCTGGTCGCCGCGGCTCGCGTGGCGCTGCCCGGCGCGGCCGGCTGGGCCGGCCCGGTGGCGGCGGCCGCGACCGCGACAGGGTTCGCCGCCGCGGCGGCCGCGGCCGTGATCGGCCCGGCCGCCCCACGCCGACGGACGGGTGGGGGAACCGATCGGATGCTGGCCCCGGCGCTCGCGGCGTCCGCGATCGTGGCGCAGAGCGTGCGCGGCATCGCCGGCGGGATCGAGGCGGTCGGCGCCGTCGGGGTCGGTCTGGTCGGGCTCGGGCTGGTCGCCGTCCTGCTGCAGTCGGTGCGGGACGCCGCCGACCTCGGCGCCGATCTGGACGACACCCGGGCGCGCCTGGACGCGGTGCGGGAGAACTCCGACGACGTGGTGCTGGCCCTGGACGCCAACGGGCGGGTGCGCACCGCCAACGCCGCGGTGCTGCCGATGCTGCAGCGGTCGCCCGCCGCGCTGCTCGGCACCGACATCACCGAGGTGGCCCGGCTGGAGGAGCGGGCCGCCGTCCGCGAACTGATCCGCGACGTCGCCCACGGGGTGCGCCGTGACGCGCGGGTCGAGCTCTCGCTGGCTCCGCCGGCGGCGGGCACCGCCGAGCTGCGGCTGCGTGCGGTCCCCGGGGGTGCCGCGGCGATCCTGGCCGACGTCACCGACGCGGTGGACCTGCGCGACCAGCTGGCCGCGGCCGCCCGCTTCGACCAGATGACCGGACTGGCCAACCGCGCCCATCTGATCGAGAAGCTGGCCGAGTGGCTCGACGCCGACCGCCCCGTGGCGGTGCTCTACCTCGACCTGGACGGCTTCAAGGCGATCAACGACCGGTTCGGGCACGCTGCCGGTGACCAGGTGCTGACCGAGGTCGCGCGCCGGCTGCAGGTGTCCTGCTCCACCCTGGCGGTCGGCACCAGCGCGGACGCCGCGACCCTGGTCGCCCGGGCCGGCGGGGACGAGTTCGTGGTCGCCGTCCGCGGGGCCTCGACGACCGCGGCGATGTCGGCCGGCGAGGAGATCCTGGCGGCGCTGCGCTCCTCGTTCGAGATCTCCGACCGTGCGGTGCGGATCGGGGCCAGCATCGGGGTGAGCGCCACCGACGACGGCAGCCAGACCGAGGCCCTGGCGGAGGAGCTGCTGCACCGGGCCGACATCGCCATGTTCGCCGCCAAGCAGGCCGGCCGCGGTGCGGTGATGCGCTGGGACGCCCCGCTCGAGGAACGGGCCCGGCGCAAGGTCGACATCGCGATCGGGCTGCGCCGGGCGTTGGAGACCAACCGGCTCGACCTGGCCTACCAGCCGATCGTGCGGCTGTCCGACGGCGTCATCGTCGGCGTGGAGGCGCTGATCCGGCTGCCTGCGCACGGGTCGCTGGCCGGGCTGGCCGACCTGGTCACCCCGGCCGAGCTGGTCGAGGTGGCCGAGGGCACCGGCGAGATCGACGAGCTCGGCCGCTGGGTGCTGGCCGAGGCCACCCACCAGGCCGCGCTGTGGCAGCGGATGGACCGCGAGGTGCGGGTCAACGTCAACATGTCGGTCCGCCAGCTCTCCGACCCCGATTTCGTGCAGGCCGTGCGCAGCGCCCTGGCCGCGGCCAAGCTGGCCCCCGACCGGTTGGTGATCGAGATCACCGAGGGTCAGCTGCTCGGTGAGGGGGACCGCGCCAACGACACCATCCGGCGGCTGCGCGCCGACGGGGTGATGCTGGCGATCGACGACTTCGGCTCGGGCTACTCCTCGCTGTCCTACCTGCGCCGGATGCCGGTGAAGACGGTCAAGATCGACCGCACCCTGCTGGCCGGGGTGGGCAGCGACCCGCGGGCGACGACCCTGGTCCGGGCGGTGATCGGCGCCGCCCGCGGGCTCGGCCTGCAAGTGGTCTGCGAGGGGATCGAGAACCTGGCGATGGCCCGGCTGCTGCGTGACCTGGGTGCCTGGGCCGGTCAGGGCTTCGCGCTGTACGGGGCGATCAGCGCAACCGATCTGCTCGACGTCCTCGACGGCCCGGTGGTGGACCTGTCCGCCACGACGAAGCGCACCAATCGCCCTCGGGTCTCACATCACGAGACAGGGCGCGAGTCCGATTGACAGGCCCGTGACGCGCGGTGAACGGTGAGAGCGTGCGCCTGTTTCTCGTACTCGGACGGCGCGCCGGCTGAGGCCCTGTCCCCTCGGACATCCACCGCCAGCGCGCGACCCCTCGCATGCCCGCATCCGGGCCGAGGGGTCTTTTCGTCTCATGACGCACCCGCCCCGAAGCCACGCACGACAAGATCGAGAGGCGCCACCAGATGACCGCCGAACAGATGACCGGAGCCCAGAGCCTCGTCCGCTCGCTCGAGGAGCTCGGGGTAGACGTCGTCTTCGGGATCCCCGGCGGTGCCATCCTGCCGCTCTACGACCCGCTGATGGACTCGAAGAAGGTCCGGCACATCCTCGTCCGGCACGAGCAGGGCGGCGGCCACGCCGCGGAGGGGTACGCGCACGCCACCGGCCGGGTCGGGGTCTGCATGGCCACCTCGGGCCCGGGCGCGACCAACCTGGTCACCCCGATCGCCGACGCGTACATGGACAGCGTGCCGATGGTGGCGATCACCGGTCAGGTGCCGAGCGCCGCGATCGGCACCGACGCCTTCCAGGAGGCGGACATCTCCGGGATCACCATCCCGATCACCAAGCACAACTACCTGGTCACCGACCCGGCGGACATCCCGCACGTGCTGGCCGAGGCCTTCCACATCGCCGGCACCGGGCGGCCCGGTCCGGTCCTGGTCGACGTCGCCAAGGACGCCCTGCAGGCGGCGACCAGCTTCGAGTGGACCAACAAGATCGACCTTCCCGGCTACCGTCCGGTGACCCGTCCGCACAACAAGCAGGTGCGTGAGGCGGCCCGGCTGCTGCTGGAGTCGCGCCGCCCGGTGCTCTACGTCGGCGGTGGGGTGATCAAGGCCCGGGCCAGTGCGGAACTGCGCAAGCTGGTCGACCTGACCGGTGCCCCGGTGGTCACCACCCTGATGGCGCGCGGGGCGCTGCCGGACTCCCACCCGCAGCACCTGGGCATGCCCGGCATGCACGGCACGGTCGCCGCGGTGGCCGCGCTCCAGCAGTGCGACCTGCTGGTCAGCCTGGGCGCCCGGTTCGACGACCGGGTCACCGGCAAGCTGTCCACCTTCGCCCCGAACGCGACCGTGGTGCATGCCGACATCGACCCGGCCGAGATCTCCAAGAACCGGGTCGCGGACGTGCCGATCGTCGGCGACGCCAAGGACGTGCTGGTCGACCTGATCGCCGCGGTCGAGACCGAGATCGCCGAGGGCCGGCGGGCCGACCTGGGCGCCTGGTGGCGCCAGCTCGACCGGCTGCGCGAGACCTACCCGCTCGGGTACGCCGCGCCGCCGGCCGGGGAGGTCTCGCCGCAGCACGTGATCTCCCGGATCGGGCAGATCAGCGGCCCGGAGTCGATCTACGTGGCCGGCGTCGGCCAGCACCAGATGTGGGCCTCGCAGTTCATCTCCTACGAGCACCCCAACACCTGGATCAACTCCGGTGGCCTGGGCACGATGGGCTTCTCGGTCCCCGCGGCGATGGGCGCCAAGGTCGGCATGCCCGACAGCACGGTCTGGTCCATCGACGGCGACGGCTGCTTCCAGATGACCAATCAGGAACTGGCCACCTGCGTGATCAACGACATCCCGATCAAGGTTGCGGTGATCAACAACTCGAGTCTGGGCATGGTCCGCCAGTGGCAGACCCTGTTCTACAACGAGCGCTACTCCAACACCGACCTGCACACCTCGGTCGGCTCGCGGATCCCCGACTTCGTCAAGCTGGCCGACGCCTACGGGTGCGTCGGTCTGCGCTGCGAGCGCCCCGAGGACGTCGACGCCACGATCGAGAAGGCGATGTCGATCAACGACGCGCCGGTGGTGGTCGACTTCGTCGTCCACCGCGACTCGATGGTCTGGCCGATGGTGCCGGCCGGCGTGAGCAACGACGACATCCTGTACGCCCGTGACCTGAGCCCGACCTTCGATCGTGAGGACTGAGTACCGATGAGCAAGCACACGCTGTCCGTCCTGGTCGAGAACAAGCCCGGTGTGCTGACCCGCGCCGCCGGCCTGTTCGCCCGCCGCGGATTCAACATCCACTCCCTCGCGGTCGGCCCGACCGAGAACCCGGACGTGTCCCGGATGACCGTCGTGGTCGACGTCGAGGGGCTGCCGCTGGAGCAGGTCACCAAGCAGCTGAACAAGCTGGTCAACGTGATCAAGATCGTCGAGCTGGAGCCGCAGTCCTCGGTGCAGCGTGAGCTGCTGCTGGTCAAGATCAAGGCCGACATGCAGTCCCGGTCCAACGTGCTGGAGACGGTCCGGCTGTTCCGGGCCAAGGTGGTCGACGTCGCGCCCGACGCGGTCACCGTGGAGGTCACCGGCAACCCGGACAAGCTGGAGGCGTTCCTGAAGGTGATCGAGCCGTTCGGGATCCGTGAGCTGGTCCAGTCCGGCCTGGTCGCGATCGGCCGGGGCAGCCGCTCGATCGCCGACCGCGCCCTGCGCTCCGCCTGAGCCCGTATCGTTTTCGTCACCACCCGACCCGAGTCAGTCCCGAACGCCAGAGGAGATGTACCGACGTGGCCCAGATGTTCTACGACGCCGACGCCGACCTGTCCGTGATCCAGGGCCGCAACGTGGCGGTCCTCGGCTACGGCAGCCAGGGGCACGCGCACAGCCTGTCCCTGCGTGACTCGGGCGTCGACGTCCGGGTGGGGCTGCCCGAGACCAGCAAGAGCCGGGAGAAGGCCCTGTCCGAGGGACTGCGCGTGGTCACGCCCGCGCAGGCCTGCGAAGAGGCCGACGTGATCATGATCCTCACGCCGGACCACGTGCAGCGTCACGTGTACGCCGAGGCCGTCGCGCCCAACCTGGTGGACGGCGACGCCCTGTTCTTCGGTCACGGGTTCAACATCCGGTTCGGCTACATCAAGCCGCCGGCCGGCGTGGACGTCGCGATGGTCGCCCCCAAGGGGCCCGGCCACCTGGTGCGCCGTGAGTACGTCGACGGGCGCGGAGTGCCGGTGCTGGTCGCGGTGGAGCAGGACGCCACCGGCAAGGCCTGGGAACTGGCCCTGTCCTACGCGCGCGGGATCGGCGGCCTGCGGGCCGGCGGCATCAAGACCACCTTCACCGAGGAGTGCGAGACCGACCTGTTCGGTGAGCAGGCGGTGCTCTGCGGCGGCATGAGCAAGCTGGTGCAGACCGGGTTCGAGGTGCTCACCGAGGCCGGCTACCAGCCCGAGGTCGCTTACTTCGAGTGCCTGCACGAGATGAAGCTGATCGTCGACCTGATGTACGAGGGCGGCATCGCCAAGCAGCGCTGGAGTGTCTCGGACACCGCCGAGTACGGCGACTACGTCTCCGGCCCGCGGGTGATCGACGCAGCGGTCAAGGACCACATGCGCCAGCTGCTCGCCGAGATCAAGGACGGCACCTTCGCCGCCCGGTTCATCGCCGACCAGGACGCCGGCGCGCCGGAGTTCAAGGCGCTGCGCGCCGAGGGCGAGGCGCACCCGATCGAGGCCACCGGCCGCGAGCTGCGCAAGCTGATGAGCTGGGTGAAGTCGACCGACTCCGACTACGTCGAGGGCACCGCCACCCGCTGACGCGGGATCGCCGATGGACCTGCTCACCTGGATGCGGGGTTCGCGCACCACGTCGGTCCGTGCCGTCGGCATGGGCATGGAACTGGTGCACGCGCTGTTCAACGGGAACAAGCAGGTCCAGGTCGTCGAGCGGGAGCACGAGAAGCGGGTCGGCAAGCCGTCGCGCATCTCGCCCGGCGACCCCGGGCCGATCGACCTGCCTGATCACTGGAAGAGGGAAACACCGTGAGCAAGCCCGTCGTCCTGATCGCCGAGGAACTCTCCCCGGCCACCGTCGAGGCGCTGGGGGGCGAGTTCGACGTCCGCTGGTGTGACGGCACCGATCGGCCGGCGCTGCTCGCCGCCCTGGCCGAGGCCGACGCGCTGCTGGTGCGCTCGGCGACCCAGGTCGACGCGGAGGCGCTCGCGGCCGGCAAGGCGCTGCGGGTGGTTGCCCGGGCCGGCGTCGGGCTGGACAACGTCGACGTCGCCGCGGCCACCCAGGCCGGGGTGATGGTGGTCAACGCGCCCACCTCGAACATCGTCTCGGCGGCCGAACTGGCGGTGGCGCTGCTGCTGTCGGTGGCGCGGAACGTGCCGCAGGCCAGTGCCTCGCTGAAGGCGGGGCAGTGGAAGCGGTCGGCGTTCACCGGGGTCGAGCTGCAGGAGAAGACCGTCGGCGTGCTCGGCCTGGGCCGGATCGGCGTCCTGGTCGCCCAGCGCCTCTCGGCGTTCGGGATGACCGTGATCGCCTACGACCCCTACGTCTCCAGCGCCCGCGCCGGACGGATGGGGGTGCGGCTGGTCAGCCTGGACGACCTGCTCGCCGAGGCCGACTTCATCACCGTGCACCTGCCCCGCAACGCCGAGACGCTCGGCCTGATCGGGGCCGAGCAGCTGGCCAGGGTCAAGCCCAGCGTGCGGATCGTGAACGCCGCCCGGGGCGGGATCATCGACGAGGCAGCCCTGTTCACCGCGCTCAAGGAGGGCCGGGTGGCCGGGGCCGGGCTCGACGTGTTCGTCCGCGAGCCGTGCACCGACTCCCCGCTGTTCGAGCTCGACACCGTGGTGGTCACGCCCCACCTGGGGGCCTCGACCGACGAGGCGCAGGAGAACGCCGGGATCAGCGTGGCCCGCTCGGTGCGCCTCGCCCTGGCCGGTGAGCTGGTGCCGGATGCGGTCAACGTCTCCGGCGGGGTGATCGCCGAGGAGGTACGGCCCGGGATCGCGCTGGTGGAGAAGCTGGGCCGGGTGTTCACCGCGCTGGCCGGTGGCCTGCCGGTGCAGCTCGACGTCGACGTGCGCGGCGAGATCGCCGCTCAGGACGTCTCGGTGCTGCGGCTGGCGGCGCTGAAGGGCATCTTCACCGACGTGGTGGAGGACCCGGTCTCCTACGTGAACGCGCCGGTGCTGGCCGCCGACCGGGGGATCGAGGTGCGGCTGGTGAAGGACGAGGTCAGCCCCGAGTACCGCAACGTGGTCACCCTGCGCGGCACCATGGCCGACTCCACGCCGCTGTCGGTCTCGGGCACCCTGACCGGGCCGAAGCAGGTGGAGAAGCTGGTCGGCATCGACGGCCTCGATCTGGAGCTGCCGCTCGCCGACCACCTGATGGTGCTGCGCTACGACGACCGGCCCGGGGTGATCGGCGCCGTCGGGGGCCTGCTCGGCGAGGCGTCGGTGAACATCGGCTCGATGCAGGTGGCGCGGCCCGAGGCCGGTGGCCGGGCGATCGGCGTGCTCACCCTCGACCAGGCCGTGCCGGCCGCGGTGCTGGAGGAGATCGTGTCCCAGGTGGGCGCCGTCTCCGGCCGGCGTATCGACCTGGTCTCCTGAGGGGCCGCCGCGTGGGCCCGAGAGTCGCTGTCGCCACGCCCAACAGCTACGGTGCGCAGGCCGGTTCCCGGATGGGCGCCGAGGGCGGCAACGCCGTGGACGCCGCCGTGGCGGCGATGCTGGTCACCTGCGTCACCGAGCCGGGCATCGTGTCCCTGGCCGGCGGGGCCTTCGCCACGGTGGCGACCGCGGACGGCGCGCCGCCGGTGACCGTGGACGGCTACGTCGAGATGCCCGGCCGGGGGCTTCCCGCCTCGGCCTTCGGGCAGGGCACCCGCGAGCTGGTGACCGAGTACGGCGGGCACACGGCGATGACCGTCGGGCACGGCTCGGTGGCCACCCCCGGCGTGCTCCCGGCGCTGGAGGAGACCCATCGCCGCTACGGGGTGCTGCCCTGGGCGGTGGTGGTGGAGCCGGCGATCGAGGTGTCCCGGGCCGGGTTCGCCCTCGGCACGGCATCGGACTACTACTTCGGCTACGTGCGGGACACCCTGTTCGCCCACGACCCGGCCACCCGTGCGGCGCTGCACGACGCCGACGGCTCCCCGGTGGGCCTGGGCGAGACGATGTGCATCCCCGACCTGGCCGACTTCCTGGAACGTGTTGCCCGCGAAGGGGCTTCGGCGCTCATGGCCGGGGACGTCGCGGCGGCCCTGGCGGCGGACATGGCGGCCAACGGGGGGCTGCTCACCCCAGCCGACCTGGCCGCGTACGCGCCGGTGGTGCGGGCGGCGACCCCAGTGGAGATCGGGCCGCCCGGTCGGGTGTGGCGGTTCGCCACCAACCCGCCGCCGGCGATCGGCGGGCCGGTGCTGGCCGCGATGCTGATGCTGCTGCACGACAGCCCGTCGGCGGGCTGGGACGGGGCCGATCTCGCCGCCCTGGTCCGGGTGTTCCGCGCCATCCTGGCTCACCGCAGCCTGGAGCTCGACGTCACCGATGATCGGGCGGCCGCCGGTCAGGCCCTGCTGGACGGCGTCCTCGCCTCCGGCCAGGCCTGGCTGGGCGTGGCGCCGTCCACCGCGCACGTCTCGGCAGTGGACACCTCGGGTGCGGCGTGCTCGGTGACGGCGTCCACCGGGTACGGCTCGGGGATCACCGTGCCGGGAACCGGGGTGTGGCTGAACAACTGCCTGGGCGAGCACGAGCTGAACCGCTCCGGGCTGCATTCGCTGCCGCCGGGCACCCGGCTGGCCTCCAACATGGCGCCCACTGTGGGCCGGCGTGAGGACGGCGCGACGATCGCCATCGGAAGCCCTGGGGCAGACCGGATCACCACCGCGATGGCCCAGGTGATCAGCTCCGTCGCCAACGGCGACCTGGGCCTGGAGGCGGCGATCGCGCGGCCCCGGGTGCACATCCGGCGCACCCTCGAGGGCGCAGAGACCCTCGAGCACGAGGCGGATCTGGACCTCACCGCCGCCGACGCCTCAGGCCTGTTCCCCTCGGAGGCGGAACTGCCCCGGCACGCCCACCATGCGCTGTCGATGTACTTCGGGGGAGTGGCCGCCGCCGTCCACCACGCCGACGGCACCCTCAGCGCAGCCGCCGACCCCCGCCGCGACGGCGCCACCGCCACCGGCTGAAGATCACCGGTTCTCATGGGAGTTCGCCCAGTGGGTGGGGGGACGGCCCATGACAGACGGCGATCATGAATCGGTCCGGCCGGTGACCACGGTCGGGCCCTAGTACCCTTCCGCCATGGATTCCCTTCGCCTCGCAGTCATCGCCGGAGACGGCATCGGTCCCGAGGTCGTCGCCGAAGGCCTCAAGGCGTTGCGTGCCGCGCTGGACGGCGAGGCGAGCGTCGAGACCACCGAGTACGACCTCGGCGCCAAGCGCTGGCACGCCACGGGGGAGACCCTGCCCGACGCCGCGCTGGCCGAGATCCGCGAGCACGACGCGATCCTGCTCGGCGCGATCGGCGACCCCTGGGTGCCCAGCGGGGTGCTGGAGCGCGGCCTGCTGCTGAGGCTGCGGTTCGAGCTCGACCACTACGTGAACCTGCGCCCGGCGCGCCTGTACCCCGGAGTCAGCTCGCCGTTGGCCGCTCCCGGGGACATCGACTTCGTCGTCGTCCGCGAGGGCACCGAGGGCCCCTACACCGGCAACGGCGGCGCGCTGCGCGTCGGCACGCCGCACGAGGTGGCCACCGAGGTCAGCGTGAACACCGCCTACGGCGTCGAGCGCGTCGTCCGGGACGCGTTCCAGCGCG
This sequence comes from uncultured Actinomycetota bacterium, assembly GCA_963710915.1. GTDB lineage: Bacteria > Actinomycetota > Actinomycetes > Actinomycetales > Kineosporiaceae > JADJPO01. The sequence continues at coordinate 156,887 of CAVQCD010000012.1, forward strand.
CCGCGAACCGGCCGCGCAGGCACCTCACCCTGGTGCACAAGCACAACGTGCTCACCTTCGCCGGGCACTTGTGGCGGCGCACGGTGGAGCGGGTCGGGGCAGAGTTCCCCGAGGTCACCACGGCCTACCAGCACGTCGACGCGGCGACCATCTTCATGGTCACCGACCCCACCCGGTTCGACGTGATCGTGACCGACAACCTGTTCGGCGACATCATCACCGACATCGCAGCCGCGATCGCCGGCGGCATCGGCCTGGCGGCGTCCGGCAACATCAACCCCGATCGCACGGCGCCCGTCCATGTTCGAGCCGGTGCACGGCTCGGCCCCGGACATCGCCGGCCAGGGCAAGGCCGATCCGACGGCCACCATCATGTCGGTGGCGATGCTGCTCGAGCACCTCGGCCACGACAAGGCCGCGGCCCGGGTGGAGCAGGCCGTGGCCGCCGACCTGGCCGAGCGGGGCGGCGTAGCGCGCTCCACCGCCCAGATCGGTGACGCGATCACCGCCCGCATCTGACCTCGAGGGAGTTCTGCCATGTCCGCCCTGCAGTTCACTACGCGCCTCAACCCGAGCCCCGCCACGGAGGCCGAGCGCGCCGCCGTGCTCGCCGACCCCGGGTTCGGAAAGCACTTCACCGATCACATGATCCGGGCCACCTGGACCAAGGGCACTGGCTGGCACGACGGCGAACTCGTGCCGTACGGGCCGATCACGCTCGACCCGGCGGCCGCCGTCCTGCACTACGCGCAGGAGATCTTCGAGGGGATGAAGGCCTATCGGCACGCCGACGGGTCGGTGTGGCGCGTTCCGGCCCGAGGCCAACGCGCGAGCGGCTGGCCCGCTCGGCCCGACGGCTCGCGCTGCCCGAACTGCCGGTCGAGGACTTCATGGCCGCGATCGAGCTGTTGGTGTCCACGGACGTCGCGTGGGTGCCGGGCGGGGAGCGAACAGAGCCTCTACCTGCGTCCGTTCATGTTCGCCTCGGAGCCGTTCCTCGGCGTCCGGCCGGCGAACGAGATCAGCTACATGCTGATCGCCTGCCCGGTCGGGTCCGTACTTCTCCGGCGGGGTCAAGCCGGTCTCGATCTGGCTCTCCACGACCTACACCCGGGCCGCGCTCGGGGGCACCGGGGCGGCCAAGTGCGGCGGCAACTACGCCTCCAGCCTGGCGCCGAGGTCGAGGCGGCCGAGCACGGCTGCGACCAGGTCTGCTTCCTCGACGCCGTCGAGCAGGCGCTGGGTCGAGGAGCTCGGCGGCATGAACGTCTACTTCGTCACCCGCGACGGCCGCCTGATCACCCCCGAGCTGACCGGCACCATCCTCGAAGGCATCACCCGCGACTCGATCCTGACCATGGCCAAGGAGCTCGGGCTGGACGTCGAGGAGCGCCGGGTCGACATCGACGAGTGGCGCACCGGCGTGGTCAGCGGGGAGATCACCGAGGTGTTCGCCTGCGGCACCGCGGCCGTGATCACCCCGGTCGGCCGGCTGGTCTGGGACGGCGGCGAGGTGACTGCGCCCGAAGGTGAGGTGACCATGCGGTTGCGCAAGGCCCTGGTCGACATCCAGTACGGCCGCGCCGCCGACACCCACGGCTGGATGCGCCGCCTGGTCTGAGCGCCACCATGAGCACGGCGCCGACGAAGGCCGCGGTCGGGGCCGGGGGCCTACTGGCGGTCCTGGCCTGGGTGGTGGTCGAGTACACAGTGGTGATCGCCTGTCTCGAGGGGGACGGCGGGTCGCCCTACACGGCCTACGACTCCCCGCGCGGGGCACTGTGCCGCGCCGGCGGCGGAGTGGTCGTGCACGCCGTCCCGGTGCTCGCCCTGACGATCGGGATCGCCGTCGGGGTTTGGCTCGCCCGGCGCTGGCATCGCCGGCGGCTGCCGGCGTTCGCGATCGTGGGTGCCGTCCTCGTGCCGGGGATGCTCACCGTGGGGGTGCCGGCAACCGTGTCCCTCGGCGTCAGCGGTCACTGCTCCGAGGCCAAGCAGATGGCCGTCGAGCGCTGGCGGCAGGGCGGCCGGATCGGCCCGCAGCCCTTCGACTGCGAGCACTACTAGGGTCGGCTCGTCACCGGTGTGCCCAGCGCGCCGGATTCGGTCTCCGGCAGCGGGTGTGGTTGACTGTGCGCACCATGACAGCGTTCAGCCTCATTATCGGCGGGCGCGTCGGTACCGCCTGAGGATCACTCCAGGCACCACCGACGCGCAGACCTCTCGCGATTCGCGAGGGGTCTTTTTCGTGCCACACGCACCGAACGGAAGAGAGAGACGATGAGCCCGACCAGCGCCCTCCAGGTCTACGACACCACCCTGCGCGACGGCGCGCAGCAGGAGGGCCTGAGCCTGTCGGTGCCGGACAAGCTGACCATCGCCCGCCACCTGGACGACCTGGGCGTCGGCTTCATCGAGGGCGGCTGGCCGGGTGCCATCCCCAAGGACACCGAGTTCTTCCGCCGCGCCGCGGCCGAGCTGCAGCTGCGCACCGCCCAGCTGGCCGCCTTCGGCGCCACCCGCAAGGCCGGCGTCGCCGCCGCTGACGACCCGCAGGTGCGGGCCCTGGTCGACTCCCTGGCGCCGGTGGTCACCCTGGTGGCCAAGTCCGACGTCCGCCATGTCGAGCGGGCGCTGCGCACGACCGGGGCCGAGAACCTGGCCATGGTGCGCGACACCGTGGCCTACCTGGTCTCCGAGGGCCGGCGGGTGTTCCTGGACGCCGAGCACTTCTTCGACGGCTACCGTGCCGACGCCGGCTACGCGGTCGAGGTGGTGCGGGCGGCGATCGAGGCCGGCGCGCAGGTGGTCGCGCTGTGCGACACCAACGGCGGCATGCTGCCGGGTGAGATCGCGGACGTCGTGCACGCCGTCCGTGAGGCGAGCTCGGCGCCGCTGGGCATCCACTGCCACAACGACACCGGCTGCGCCGTGGCGAACTCCCTCGCCGCGGTGGACGCGGGCGTCGTCCAGGTTCAGGGAACCCTGAACGGCTACGGGGAGCGGACCGGCAATGCCGACCTGCTCGCCGTGGTCGCCAACCTGGAGCTCAAGCTCGGCCGGCAGGTGCTGCCGGCCGGAAGGCTCGCCGAGGCGACGCGGATCGCGCACGCCGTCAGCGAGGTCACGAATGTCCCGCCGTACTCCAGGCAACCGTATGTCGGTGCAAGCGCCTTCGCCCACAAGGCAGGCCTGCACGCTTCAGCGATCAAGGTAGATCCTGATCTCTATCAGCACACCGACCCCACGACGGTCGGCAACGACATGAGGATGCTGGTCTCCGACATGGCAGGGCGCGCCTCCATCGAGCTCAAAGGGCTCGAGCTGGGGTACGACCTGACCGGAGACCGGGACCTGGTCACCCGGATCACCGACCGGGTCAAGTCCCTGGAGGCGGCGGGCTACACCTTCGAGGCGGCCGACGCCTCGTTCGAACTGCTGCTGCGCGAAGAGGCGGACGGCGTACGGCCGGGCTATTTCGACGTCGAGAGCTGGCGGGTGATCACCGAGTCCCGCCCCGGGGTGGACGCGCTCAGCGAGGCCACGGTCAAGCTGCTCGCCGGCGGGGCCCGCCAGGTGGCGGTGGGCGAGGGCAACGGACCGGTCAACGCCCTCGACCAGGCCCTGCGCGGGGCCCTGCTGCCGGTCTACCCCGAGCTGGCCAAGCTGCAGCTGATCGACTTCAAGGTGCGCATCCTGGACGCCTCCTCCGGCACCGACGCCGTGACCCGGGTGCTGATCGAGACCGCTGACTCGGGCGGCACCTGGACCACGGTCGGCGTCGGCGCGAACATCGTGGAGGCGTCCTGGCAGGCTCTGCGCGACGGCCTCACCTACGGCCTGCTCCGCGCCGGGGTCACGCCCCGCTGAGACGCTCAGATGTCGAGGAGATCGAACATCCACCACTTGCGGACACGAGGCGCGGCCGCCGGGACGGGGGCCGGGGCGGGAGCCGGGGCCGGGGCGGCCGCCGGGACGGAGACCGGGACCGGAGCCGGAGCCGGGACCGGGACGTTCGCCGTCAGCGAGTCGTAGATCCCCTTGATCGGGACCTCGGTGCTGTTCCCGTCAGCATCGCCACTGAACGTCATGGTCGTAACGGTTCCTGTGGTGGGGTCCGCGATGGCGACCGAGCCCGACACCGCGTCGTTCTCACCGTTCAGCACGATCGTCGCCGTCCGGTGTCCGAGCTGCCCGGTGACCACGACCGTGTCTCCGCTGACGTGAACCGTGCCGCTGACTTCGATCCGCTGACCACTGTTCGCGGGGTCGGGCACCGAGATGATCACCGGCGTCGGGTCGACGGTCGGGTCGGGGACGGTCAGGCGGGTACCGTCGAGGAACTCCGCGGTCAGGGTCGTTCCGCTGGTGGTGATGGTGACCTCGGGGAGGTCGTCCGGGTCCTGGAAGTCGGCGCCGGCGAGTGGATCCGAGCCGTCCGGCCCCGTGGTCAGCGGATCGCCGCCGTTCTCCGGGGTGTTCGGTGAGCCCCCCTCGTAGGGGGTGCCGGGGTCCGGCTGCTCCCACCACCGCAGGCACTCGCCGTTGTAGATCGCGCACCCTCCGCCGCCCCAGAACTCCTCGAACTCCTCGGCGTGGGCCTGAGTGGCGCCGGCGATGCCGGCGAAAGGCACCAACAGCGCCGCACCGGCGATAGCCAACCTGCGGTGGCCGGGCGCACGCGTCGCGGTGCGCTTCTGGTCGAGGTGTCGAGCTGGCATACGGGGCTCCCCAGAGGTCCGTTCGAGTGATCTTTTCGCCCGGAAAGCTAGCAGTCCGGCTCGCGCCGCGCCGCGCTTTTCCTGATTCATCAGTAATTTCTGTGGCATGCCAGAAGTGACCGGAGCGAGGTTCATGATCAAAGTCGAGTAGGCGACCCCATTCCGCTCCGATGATCACGGTTGCTCGACTCTGGTCATGAAGGGCAAGGATGTTCTCGTGCCTGGCCCGCCGTCGTGTCTGGTGAGCTTGACTTTGTGTCGCGTAAGGTTGACATTGGTGGCATGGTCAAGACGACGGCGGAGGGGCGGGCGAACGCGGTGCGCAGGCATCGTCAGCTTGCCGGCCTCACCCAGGCGCAGCTCGCGCTGGACTGCGCCGTCAGCCGGCAGACCGTGGTGGCGATCGAGGCGGGCGACTACGCCCCGTCGGTCTACCTCGCGCTGCGGCTGGCGGGGGTGCTGGGCGCCACCGTCGAAGACCTGTTCGGACCGGCCGACTCAGGGGAGACGACATGAACACCTCGACCAAGCAGACGCCGTTCATGCGGTTCGCTTCTGCCGTCGCTGACTTCGGCGATCCCTTCTATGCCGAGGAGCGCCAGCGCGACGTGTGGAACGAGGCCTCGGCCTTCGGGTTCCAGTTCCTGCTCTGGGGTGGCCTTGCGCTCAGCGCCGCCATGCTCTGGATCGGCGGCAGTGCATCGTTGCCCTACGTCGAGTCCTTGCTCATCATGGTCGGACTGGGGTCGGCGATGACCATCGGCTACGCGCGACGGCTCGGCGTCTCGGCGTGGGGGAACGTATCGGTCAACCGAACGCGCTTCGTCCTGCTCGGTCTGGTTCTGGTCGCGCTGGTGGTGGGCCTGGTCCGGGCGGTCCTGTCCGAGACCGGCGACTACTCGGCGGATGCGAGCACGTTGGCCGGCGCGGCCGTCGGTGCCGGGACCGTCATTCTCGTCGCAGTCCTGATCGCGTGGCGAGCCCGCCGACGGGGGCAGCAGCATGTCGCCGACGACAGCCTCGACTGACGGTCGGGGGAGACGACGTGGGTACCTGCGAGCACGCGGACGCCGTTCATGCGGTTCGCCTCTGCCGTCGCCGATTTCGGCAGCCCGTTCTACGCCGAGGAACGCCAGCGCGACGTCTGGAACGAGGCCTCCGCGTTCGGGTTCCAGTTGATGCTCTGGGCCACGATGGCGCTGAGTGCGGCGATGTTCTGGCTGGGCGGGCGACCGGTCGCCCCGTACGCCTTCGCCGTGCTCCTGGTGAACCTGATCGCGTCCTACCTGGTGATCGCCTATGCCCGGCTGCTCGGGGTCAAGGTCGCTGTCAAGGGCACCCTGACCCGTCCGCGGATGCTGGTCTCCGCGGTGGTCTACTTCGCCCTCGTCCTGGGCGCGGTGCGCAGCGTCGGGGCGCACGGGCTGGACGGTTCCGGGCTGATGATCGGCCTCATGGTCGGTGCCGGCGGCATGACCGGGTTGATCATCGGGATGCGCCGTGACCGGCGGCGCCGCGAGCGGTCCGCCCAGCAGGGCGAGCCGAACGACGTCGGTCGCCCTGGGCTGTGAGGTCGATCAGGGTGTCACAGACCTCGATCAGGTCGGTGCGCAGCGGCTCTGCCCGGGTCATGAGACCCCGCTGAGCCGCGGCGTAGGCAGCCTTGCCTTCGGGCGTCTCGATCGGGATCGGTTCGTATCCCAGGGATCTCAGGTCGTACGGAGAGGCCTGCATGTCGAGGACCCGGGTGTCGAGGGCCAGCTCGAAGCAGTCCACCACGAGCTCCGACGGCACCGCTTCGCCGAGCTTGGCCGACCACTTGTACAGGTCCATCGTGGCGTGCAGGCAGCCCGGCTGTTCGAGCGTCGCCTGTAGCTCCCGGGTGGGCTGAAGCTCGTTGTGTGGCACGGCGTCCGGGGTGAAGAACCGGAAGGCGTCGAAGTGGGTGCAGCGCACCCGGTGTGCCTCGAGCACGGCGTCCGTGCCTGCCTGACCCAGTCTCAGTGGTATCCGGTGCCGGTGATCGGGCTCGGTCTGCCGGTAGACCATCGCCCACTCGTGCAAGCCGAAGCAGCCCAGGAACGGTGCCCGTTGCGCGGTCGCCACGAGCAGGGAGCGCACGAAGGCGACCGTGTCGGCGCGCCGGGCCAGGAACGCCTCGACGTCCAGGTGGGGAACCCCGGGGTGCCAGCGGCGCAGCCGGGACGGGCGCACCGAGTAATAGGTGAAGAGGAAGTCCTCGACCGGGTGCTTCTCGCCCCGGGCCCGGCGGGCCAGGTGCCCGGCGAGGAGGCGGTCGACGCGTACCTCGTGCGCCGCCCGCCGGGCCTGGGCCTCACCCGGGTCGAGACTCACGCCGGCCGCGCCGGCGGCTCGAAGACGGTGTCGATCAGCGCGTCGAACTCGCGGAGCAAGCGGCGTGCGTCGGCGGGTGTCGTCTCCAGCACCAGAGCGATCGTGGCACCGGTCAGTTGGGAGAGCAGGAAGCACCGGGTGCGCAGCGTGGCAGCGTCCAGAGGGCTCCAGGGGCCGATCCGTTCGGCGATCAGGTCGCCGTTGCGCCGGCTGTCGTTGATGTTCAGCTCGGCCAGTTCCCGGGTGGCGTAGGCGCCGGTCCACAGCTCCAGCAGGGCCCGGTCCTCACCGAAGGCCTGGTGGTAGTCGCGCACGGCCCGGTGCAACGCGGTCCGAGCGCCGTCCACGGAATCGATCTTGCTCAGCCGCGCGGCCAGGCCCTCGTGCGACCTCTGCAGGCTCTCTGCGGCGAGGGCACACAGCACGGCTCCGGCGTCGGGGAAGTACCGGTACACCGAGGACGGCGTGAGCTCGGCCCGCGCGGCCAGGGCGGCCATCGTGCAACGCTCGACCCCGCCCTCGCGCAACAGGTCCTGCGCGGCGCTCAGGATCGCCTCGACGCGACGGCGGGAGCGGTCCTGGCGTGCCACACGTGTCGGTCGCTCGGAGGAGCGACCGTCGGTCGCGGGCTGGGGCTGCATGGTCACTCTCGTCCGATCGCAACGCTGTGCTGATCAGGCTACTTGACACCGATTCCGGTGCCGGTAACACTCCCGAACAAGACAGAGTGTCTCGTTTGGGCCTCGCGAGGGGAACGAACGTGGCCGGTGCTCACGCGCGGCGACAGGGGGGTCGCGCGTGAGATACCGCCCACTGCGGGTTGGCTAGGCTCGCGGCCATGCGCATCGCACGGTTCACCACGGGGGAGGACCCCCGGTTCGGCGTCGTCGAGGACGACGTGATCGCCGTCGTCACCGGCGACCCCCTGTTCACCCCGATCCAGTACACGGGCGAGCGGGTGCCGCTGGACGACGCCCGCCTGCTGGCCCCGGTGATCCCGCGCAGCAAAGTGCTGGGGGTGGGGCGCAACTACGTGGAGCACGCCGCCGAGATGGGCAACGACGTCCCGGCCGAGCCCCTGGTGTTCCTCAAGCCCAACACCTCGGTGATCGGCCCGGGTGACCCGATCGTGCTGCCGGCACAGAGCCGTGAGGTGCACTACGAGGGCGAGCTGGCGATCGTGATCGGCAGGCTCTGCCGCGACGTGCCGGCCGAGCGGGTGCACGAGGTGATCCTCGGCTACACCTGTGCCAACGACGTCACCGCCCGCGATCTGCAGCGCGGCGACGGGCAGTGGTGGCGGGCCAAGGGGTTCGACACCTTCTGCCCGCTGGGTCCCTACCTGGTCACCGGCCTCGATCTGGCGCAGGCCGGTGACCTGGCGCTGACCACGCGGCTCGACGGCGAGGTGGTGCAGCAGACCCGCACCGCGCAGATGGTCTTCGACATCACCCGGCTGGTCACGCACATCAGCGCCGCGATGACGCTGCTGCCCGGCGACGTGATCCTCACCGGGACCCCCGCGGGGGTGGGTCCGATCACGGCCGGGCAGCGGGTCGAGGTGGAGATCGAGGGCCTCGGGGTGCTGAGCAACCCGGTGGTCAGACGCTGAACGGCGGTTCCTGGGTGGTGTCGGCCGGGGGAGTCGGGGCGGCCGGCGTCTGGGTCTGCGGGCGCCAGTTGATCACCATGGCCCCGCTGGAGTCGGGCATGATCAACCAGGCGGCGACGTAGAGCAGGATCCCGGTGCCGCCGAACAGGATGGTCACCACGGTGAGCACCCGGACGAGCGTGGCGTCGATGCCGAAGTACTCGGCGACGCCGGCGCAGACGCCGGCAATCATGCGGTTGTCGCTGCGGCGAAGGGTCTTGGTGTTTGTCATGCCTCCAGCGTGCGCCCACAGGGCCGGGTTGTCTGTCCGGGAACGCCCTGACCCGCCCCCGAACGAACCCTGAGCCGACGGTCGGCCGACCATGGCGGTTACGCTGGCCAGCATCATGAGCGACCACACTTCCGCCCACCCGTCGACGCCTGTCGGCTCCGACGTCCGGGTGCGGTTCTGCCCCTCCCCGACCGGCACCCCGCACGTGGGGCTGATCCGGACCGCGCTGTTCAACTGGGCGTACGCCAGACACACCGGTGGCACCTTCGTGTTCCGGATCGAGGACACCGACGCCGCGCGGGACAGCGAGGAGTCCTACCTCCAGCTGCTCGACGCCATGCGCTGGCTCGGCCTGGACTGGGACGAGGGGGTCGAGGTCGGCGGCCCGCACGAGCCCTATCGGCAGAGCCGCCGGCGCGCGATCTACGACGACGTGGTGTCGCGGCTGGTGACCGGCGGTCATCTCTACGAGTCCTTCTCCACCCCGGAGGAGATCGAGGCCCGCCATCATGCGGCCGGGCGCGACCCCAAGCTGGGCTACGACAACGCCGATCGCCACCTCACCCCCGAGCAGCGGGCCGCCTACCGCGCCGAGGGCCGCGAGCCGGTGCTGCGGGTGCGAATGCCCGACACCGACATCACCTTCGACGACCTCGTCCGCGGGCCGGTCACCTTCTCGCCCGGCAGCGTGCCCGACTTCGTCGTCGTCCGGGCGAACGGCGATCCGCTCTACACCCTGGTCAACCCGGTGGACGACGCGCTGATGGGGATCACCCACGTGCTGCGCGGGGAGGACCTGCTCTCCTCCACTCCGCGCCAGGTGGCGCTGTACCAGGCGCTGGTGGCGATCGGGGTGGCCAAGGAGGTCCCCCGGTTCGGGCACCTGCCGTACGTGATGGGCGAGGGCAACCGCAAGCTCTCCAAGCGGGACCCGTCCTCGGACCTGTTCCTGCACCGGGCGCGCGGGTTCACCCCCGAGGGCCTGCTCAACTATCTGGCGCTGCTGGGCTGGTCCATCGCCGCGGACCGCGACATCTTCACCGTCGAGGAACTGATCGCCGCGTTCGACATCGCCGATGTGAACGCGAACCCCGCCCGCTTCGACCTGGCCAAGGCCGAGGCGATCAACGCCGAGCACATCCGGCGGCTGGCCCCGGCCGACTTCGCCGGCCGGCTGGTGCCCTACCTGCAGAGCGCCGGCGTGCTGGGCCCGGAACCGAGTGCTGCCCAGCTGGCGATCCTGGACCAGGCGGCACCTCTCGTGCAGACCCGGATGCAGTTGCTCGGAGAGGCCGCAGGACTGCTCGGGTTCCTGTTCGTCGCCGACGCCGACCTGGTGATCGAGGACGACGCGCTGGGCCAGGTGACGAAGGACCCCGACTCGGCGCGCGCCGTCCTGGACGCGGCGGCCGCGGCGCTCGCCGACGTGAGCTGGGACGTGGCCACTCTCGAGGCGACGCTGCGCTCGGCGATCGTGGAGGGCCTGGGGGTCAAGCCCAAGCTCGCCTTCACGCCTTTGCGGGTGGCGGTCAGCGGACGACGGATCTCGCCGCCGCTGTTCGAGTCCATGCAGATCCTGGGACGTGAGGCGACTCTCGCCCGGCTGACGGCGTTGCGGGCGAGGCTGACCGCGTGACGGCGCCGGTGCTCCACGGCCCGGCGGAGGCGTGGTTGCCGCGGCCCTACAGCCAGCTGCTGCGGGGGCCCAACCACCGCTGGTGGCGGCCGCTGGCCTCGGCCGCGGTGGCCCTGGTCGCGCTGTTCGGCGTCCTGCTCGTGTTCTGGGGCGGGATCACCACCGTGATGGCCGCCACCGGGGGAGCGGAGAGCCTGACCGAGCCCCGGCTGGAGGAGTGGACGCTCTCGCCGAGCGGGGTGCTGTTCACCAACCTGATGCTGGCGGCGCTGATCGCCGTCGGCCAGGGTGCCGTCTGGGCCGCGTTCGGGTGGCGGCCGCGATGGCTGTCCTCGGTGGTGGGAGGAGTGCGCTGGGCCTGGCTGGTGCGCTGCTACGTGGCCTGTCTGGTGCTGCTCGTGCTCGTCAACGGGGCGCTGGTGCTGCTCGACGGCGGGTTGGAGCTCGACCCCGAGAACCAGGCCGGGTTGTACGCCGTGGTCGTGCTGGCCAGCACGCCGTTGCAGGCGGCCGGTGAGGAGTACCTGTTCCGCGGCTGGCTCTCCCAGGCGATCGGGGCCTGGTTCGCCCGCGCCGTGGTGGGGGCGGTGGCCGCGGCGGTGGTGTCCGGGCTGTTGTTCGCCTGGGCCCACGGGCAGCAGGATCCCTGGTTGTTCGGCGATCGTCTGGCCTTCGGCCTGGTCGCCTCGTGGCTGGTCTGGCGCACCGGCGGCCTGGAGGCTGCGGTCGCGCTGCACGGTGCGAACAACCTCCTCGCCTTCGGGCTCGGAGTCCTCTCGGGTCAGCTGGACGAGACGATGACGGTCACCGAGGCCGACGCGACCATGGTGGTGATCGACATCGTGCTGCTCGTGATCGCGGCGATCATGCTGGACCGTCTGGCCCGGCGCTACTCGATCGTGCGCTTCTTCCGGCCGCCGATGCAGGCCTGGGGAGCTGGTCCCGGATGAGCCGGTCCTGGATGAGCCGGTCCCGGTGATCCGTCCGGCCGCGGTCCTGCTGGACATCGACGACACCCTGGTCGACACCCGGCACGCCTTCGGGGTGGCCGTCGGGGCCGTGGTGAGCCGTTGGCTGCCGCACCTGGACGCCGCCGGGTCACAGGCTGCGCTGGCGCACTGGGTGGACGACGCCGAGGGGCACTTCCGTGCCTACACCCGGGGTGAGATCGGCTTCAGCGAGCAGCGCGCACGGCGGGCCCGCGCGCTGCACGCGGCCTTCGACGGTCCGGAGCTGGACGTCGAGGCGTTCGCGCAGTGGGACCTGGCGTACGACGAGGCCTTCCGCGGCGCGTGGCGGCTGTTCCCCGAGGTGGACGCCTTCCTGGACCGTCTGGACGCCGCCGGGCTGCCGTACGGCGCGGTGACCAATGCTGGAGGGGATTACCAGCGGGACAAGCTGCACCGGGTGGGGCTGGCCGAGCGGCTGCGGATGATGGTCGCGGTGGACGACCTCGGCGTGGGCAAGCCGGACCCACGGGTCTTCCAGCGTGCCTGCGCCCGTCTCGGGGTCCCGCCTGAGGGCGCCCTCTACGTCGGGGACGAGCTCGACATCGATGCTCGCGGCGCGCGTGATGCGGGCCTGACCGGGGTCTGGCTCGATCGGCGCGGCAGAGCCGGCGACGTGACCGGCCTCGATGTGCCGGTCGTCACCTCGCTCACCGACCTGGCCGTCCGTCTCGGGATCGGCTCAGCCGGGTAGTCGTTCGGGGTGGGCGGTGTAGGTGCGTCCGGCGGGGGTGGTCCACTGGGTCGCGCCGGTGGGGGTGGGTTCGGGGATGAAGCCGCGTTGCTTGAGCTGGTGGTGGTGGCGGCACAGGGGGTGCAGGTTGCAGTCGCAGGTGGCGCCGTCGGCGCTGCCCTTGCACCAGGGCGTGCGGTGGTCGAGGTCGCAGCGTTGCGCGGGTTGGCGGCAGCCGGGGAAGCGGCAGCGCCGGTCGCGGAGCTGGACGAATGCGCGGGTGGCGGCTGTGGGGATGTAGCCGGCGGTGTGGGCGCTGCGGCCGAGGCCGAGGACGGTGCCGTGGGTGGGGGAGTCGGGCCGGTCGTCGACGGCGGCGCAGCGCCAGGTTCCGTCGGCGGCGAGTTCGCGGGCGAGTTGGGCTGGGACGGGGCCGTAGCCGCGCAGGTCGCAGGGGGTGTCGTCGTCGCCGAACAGGACCGAGAACGGGATCAGCACGGTGACGTCGGCGCGGGCCGGTGCGGGTGCTGGGGCTGCTGCTGGGGTGGTGCCGAGGATGAGGTCGATCAGGGTGTCGGCGCGGGTGGCGGCGGGGTGGCGCCCGTCGGGGTCGGCAGGGGTGTTGGGCCGGTCGGGGTCCTCGACGTGGGCGCGCCCGGGGAGGTCGGGCTGGGCCTGTCGGGCGGCGAGGGTGGCGGCGTTGAGGACGGCCCGCACGGCTTCGACGTCTTCGGCGGCGGCGAACAGGTTCATGGTGGCCATGCCGTGGCCGGCGGGACGGAAGGTGACCCGGCGCTCGGTGCGGGCCTCGGCGGCGCGCTCGTGGTGCGCGGCGGGGTCGGCCTGGGCGATCAGGCGGTCGATCAGTTCGGCGAGTTGGGGTTTGGTGATCTGGACGATGACGGGCAGGACGCCTTCCTCGACGGCGGCGAGCACGCTGTTGCCGTGGCAGAGGGTCTTCTCCACGACCAGGCGGGCCTTGGCGGGGTCCAGGCCGCCGGTGGCCAGGGCGTGGTGCAGGTGGGGGAAGTCGCGGGGCAGGACCTGGGCGGTGGTGAGGGTCTTGGCCATGGCGTAGCGGGAGACCCCACAGGCCAGGGCGAGTTCGGCGATGGCGACCGCGTCACCGTGATCGTCGCCGGCCAGGGGGGAGGCGGCGACCCGGTCGGCGTAGGCGGCGACGGCGGCCAGCTGGGCGGCGGCGGCCCAGCTGGTGATCCGGCCGGTGGCGGCGGCGAGCTCGATCAGGGTGTCGTCGGGGAGCCGGCCGAGCGTTCCGGGAGTGACGGCGGTTGCGACGGCGGTGGCCAGGGCAGGCCCGGGTGGTGTGTCGTGCAGGTGCTGGGTCAGGGTGGTCGGGTCGTAGACCTCGGGCAGGGTGGCCTCGGCGCGGGTCAGGGCGAGGTCGACCAGGGCGCTGCTCAGGGCGGCGTGGGCGGCCTGGGCCTCGGCGTGGGCGGCGTTGCGCTCCTGCACCGCGGCGGCGCGGTGCTCGAGCGCGGCGTCCGCCCGCTGCAGCGCCGTGTCGCGGTCGGCACGGAGGACGGCGTGCTGGGCGGCGGCGTCCTCGAGGTCGGCGCGCGCGGCGGCGAGCAGGCAGCGAAGCCGGTTGATCTGCCCCTCCAGGGCTTCGACGGGAGCCTCGGGGTCCTCGCTGGGCCAGGCGGCCGCAGCGGCGGCCAGGTCCTCCAGGTCCGCCGCGGTCCAGCGGGCGCGGGGATCGGTGAGCAGGGCTGCGAGCTCGGCGTCCAGATCCTCCTCGAGGCGCACGTCGTCCGGCCCCTCAGGGACCAGCAGACTCGGCATCAATTCGAACATGTGTACGAATCTAGTACGACCAGCATGGGCCTGCAACCTCGGGAACGCTTTTCGCGACCCCTCGGCGTGGGTCGGCGCGATCTGATTTGGGTGCCGGGGGAGTGGACCGGTATCGTCAGTCGTCGGGTCTCGGGCCGGAAATCGGCCGTGATACCCCCATGGGGTATGGTGTAATTGGCAGCACGACTGATTCTGGTTCAGTTAGTCTAGGTTCGAGTCCTGGTACCCCAGCGGCCCCGTTGTGTAGTGGCCTAGCACGCCGCCCTCTCAAGGCGGTAGCGCGGGTTCGAATCCCGTCGGGGCTACAAAGGCAAGGCCCCCGGCCACGCGCCGGGGGCCTTGCCCTTTGCCCTGCCCTCTCGCCGTCTGGCGCGCACGCCTGCACTGCCGTTGGATGGTGGCATGCGCTTCGTGGATGTCGACACCCCGACCCCCGTCTCCGTGATCGGGCTGGGCACCTGGCAGTTCGGCTCGAAGGAATGGGGGTACGGCGCGGACTACGACGAGCGGGAGAGCGCCGCCATCGTCCGGCGCGCGCTGGAGCTCGGGGTCACCCTGTTCGACACCGCGGAGATCTACGGCATGGGGCGCAGCGAACGGATCCTCGGCGCAGCCCTGCGCGCGGCCGACGCGGATCTGGACCACGTGTTCCTGGCCACGAAGATCATGCCGGTGCTCCCGGTCGCCTCGGTGGTGGAGCAGCGCGCCGTCGCCAGTGCGCGCCGGCTGGGGGTGCGCCGGATCGATCTGTACCAGGTGCACCAGCCCAACCCCGTGGTCACCGACCCGACGACGATGCGCGGGATGCACTCCCTCCAGCAGCTGGGGCTGGTCCGCCACATCGGGGTGAGCAACTACTCCCTGGGCCGGTGGGAGGCCGCCGACCGGGCCCTGGCGGCTGCCCAGGCCGCGGCGGAGACGGACCTCGCCGATGCGGTGCCCAGTGCCACCGTGGTGCTCTCCAACCAGGTGCAGTACAGCCTGATGCACCGCCGTCCGGAGAGTGATGTGATCCCGTTCGCAGCCGGCAACCGGCGGATGGTGATCGCCTACAGCCCCTTGGCCCAGGGGGTGCTCTCGGCCCGGTTCGGACCGCACGACCGGCCCAGTGGCGGCATCCGCTCGCTGAACCCGCTCTTCCTGCCGGAGAACCTGGCGGCGGCCAGTGAGCTGCTCGGAGTGCTGCGGGACATCGCCGCGACCCACCAGGTCACCCCCGCCCAGATCGCCCTCGCCTGGGTGATCCGGCATCCGCAGGTGGCGGCGATCCCCGGGGCGTCCTCGCTGGCGCAGCTGGAGAGCAACGTGGCCGCCGCCGAGATCGTGCTGACGCCGGACCAGGTCGCCGCCCTGGGCGCCGCGGCCGGCCGGTTCTCACCGGTCACCGGTCGCAGGGCGATCCCGGCGCTGTTGCGGGCCCGCCGATCACGTTGATGCCCCCCGACATGTGACAGGCTGTCACCATGCGTCGAAGGGGCCGGGCCGCGGTCTCCGCGGTCCTTCTGGGGCTGATCGTCACGGCGACTCTGCCGGGCTCGCCGGTCTCCGCGGCGACGTCCGAGGGCACGGTGGCCGTTGGGGTGGCGCCGCGCACCGTGGTGGCCAGGCCGGGCTACCGGCAGACGCCGTCCGGCCCGGTGCTGGACGTCGCGCGGTTCACCACCGTGGCCACGCTCGATCTCCCGGGGCCCCAGGCGTCCGCGGGCTCGGTGGTGCTGACCGCCCAGGTCCGCGTCACCGTGCCGATCCGGATCGCGCTGTCCGTGCGGGCCTGGTGCGCCCCGTCGTCCGCCCCGGCCACCGCCCCTGATCGGCGCAGCTTCGGCGACGTGCTGGTGATCGGGCAGAACCCGGTGCCGGGGACGGCGTCCACCCAGCGTGCCTCGCGCACCCTCACCGGGCGCGCGGTGGTGATGCTGCCCGCAGGCGGTCCCCAGCGATGCGTCCTGCAGGTCTCGCCGCGCACCGAGTCGACCCGTGGCTCGAGGCTGCACCTGGACTCGGGCACCTTCAGCGCCACCCGGGTGACGGCGCTGGCCCGTGCCGCGCAACGCCCCGCCGTCCTAGTCGGCACCCCCGGCGCGCGGCGCTCGCTCGCAGTCGCCGCCCTGGGGCCGGTGCGCACTGCCGCGACCGTGCGCCTGGAGGGCGAGGCGGAGCTGACCACGTGCGCCCTCGGGTATCACCTCTGCGGCCGCGGCACGGCCCCTACGTCCGTGGTGGACGTGGTGCTGGTGCTGGCCGACCTGCGGGCCGACGGCACGGTCTGCAAGACCTGGCGGGGGAGCACCCGTCAGGTGACGATCACCCCCGCGGTGCACCACGTGAAGCTGCTCGCGCCGGGCCTGACCACGCCCAGGCGGTGCGGCGTCGCCGTCCGCGGTCATCTGCTGGTGACCCATCGCCTGGGGAACGGGGTCGAGGTCGAGCCGGTGCTGCTCGACCCGGGTCTGCCCCGCCGGGTGCAGACCCACACCTGGCTGCAGCGCCCCTGAGGCCCTAGGCGCCGGCGCGCAACACCTCGGTGAGTCGCTGTGCCGAGGCCACGACGGCCGCCGCGTGCTGACGGCCGGGCTGGCGGGTGAAGCGCTCCACGGGGCCCGAGATGGACACCGCGGCAACGACCTTGCCCGATGGCCCGCGCACCGGAGCGGAGACCGAGGCCACGCCGGCCTCCCGCTCGCTGATGCTCTGTGCCCAACCGCGGCGGCGCACCCCGGACAGGGTGGTCGCGGTGAACCGGGCCCCGTGCAGACCGCGGTGCAGCCGGTCCGGCTCCTCCCAGGCGAGCAGAACCTGGGCCGCCGAGCCGGCCAGCATGGTCAGGGTGGAGCCGACCGGGATCGAGTCGCGCAGCCCGATCGGGCGTTCCGCGGCAGCCACACAGACCCGCTGATCGCCCTGACGACGGTAGAGCTGTGCCGACTCACCGGTGTGGTCGCGCAATGACGTCAGCACCGGTCCTGCGGCGGCCAGCAGCCGGTCCTCGCCTGCGGCCGAGGCCAGCTCGGCCAGCCGCGGACCGAGCACGAAACGGCCCTGCATGTCGCGTCCCACCAGGCGATGGTGTTCCAGGGCGACCGCGAGCCGGTGCGCGGTCGGGCGGGCCAGCCCGGTGGCCGAGACCAGTTGGGCCAGACTGGCCGGACCCGATTCCAGCGCGGCGAGCACCACGGCAGCCTTGTCCAGCACGCCCACGCCGCTGCCACGCCGCCCGATGTCCATAGAGCGATACTGCCGTCTCGATTCGTGAGACGCAAGCGCACGTCCGGGAAAACGGGAGCAGTCTGTACCCCTGCGTTGACCCCCGTGTCGAGGAGGACATCCCCGTGGGACGCACATTGGCACAGAAGGTCTGGGATGCACACGTCGTCCGCACCGGCGGCGACGCGGAACCGGATCTGCTCTACATCGACCTGCACCTGATCCATGAGGTGACCAGCCCACAGGCCTTCGAGGGCCTCCGGCTGGCCGGGCGCGGCGTCCGCCGGCCCGATCTCACCCTGGCCACCGAGGACCACAACGTCCCCACGATCGACATCGACCAGCCGATCGCGGACCCGGTGAGCCGCACCCAGTTGGAGACGTTGCGGGCCAACTGCGCCGAGTTCGGCGTGCGGCTGCACCCGCTCGGCGACGTCGAGCAGGGCATCGTGCATGTGGTCGGCCCGCAGCTCGGGCTGACCCAGCCCGGCATGACCGTGGTGTGCGGCGACTCGCACACCTCGACCCACGGCGCGTTCGGCGCGCTCGCGTTCGGCATCGGCACCAGCGAGGTCGAGCACGTGCTGGCCACTCAGACGTTGCCGCTGCGGCCGTTCAGGACAATGGCGATCACGGTGGACGGCGTGCTGCCGGACGGCGCGACCGCGAAGGACGTCATCCTGGCCGTGATCGCGAAGATCGGCACCGGAGGCGGGCAGGGCTACGTGCTCGAGTACCGCGGTGAGGCGATCCGCGCGCTGTCCATGGAGGCGCGGATGACGGTGTGCAACATGTCGATCGAGGCTGGGGCGCGAGCGGGAATGATCGCCCCCGACCAGACCACGTTCGACTACCTGGCTGGCCGCCCACATGCGCCGCAGGGCGCCGACTGGGACGCCGCAGTCACCGCCTGGTCACAGCTGCACACCGACGACGACGCGGTCTTCGACGCCGAGGTGGTGCTCGACGCGGCGCAGTTGGAGCCGTTCGTCACGTGGGGCACCAATCCCGGCCAGGGGCTGCCGCTGTCGGCCGCCGTGCCCGATCCTGACTCCTATACCGAGGAGGGCGACCGCAACGCCGCCCGTCGCGCCCTGGAGTACATGGGCCTGACCGCCGGGATGCCGTTGCGGCAGATCGCCGTCGACACGGTCTTCATCGGGTCGTGCACCAACGGGCGGATCGAGGACCTGCGGGCCGCGGCGGCCGTGATGCAGGGCCGCACCAAGGCGGACGACGTTCGGGTGCTGGTGGTTCCCGGCTCGGAACGGGTGCGCCTGCAGGCCGAGGCTGAGGGCCTGGACAAGGTTTTCGTCGATTTCGGTGCTCAATGGCGCAATGCGGGCTGCTCGATGTGCCTGGGGATGAACGCGGATCAGCTCGCGCCCCAGGAGCGGTCGGCCTCGACCTCCAACCGCAACTTCGAGGGCCGACAGGGCAAGGGCGGGCGCACACACCTGGTCTCGCCGCTGGTCGCCGCGGCCACCGCGGTGCGCGGAACCCTGTCCAGTCCGGCCGATCTGGCCCCCGTGCGCAACGCCTGAACGGAGAGACACCATGGAGAAGTTCACGACCCACACCGGGGTCGGCGTTCCGCTGCGCCGGTCGAACGTCGACACCGACCAGATCATCCCGGCGGTCTACCTGAAGCGGGTCAGCCGCACCGGGTTCGAGGACGGGCTGTTCGCGGCCTGGCGCAACGACCCCGATTTCGTGCTCAATCAGGACGTCTACCGCGCAGGGTCGGTGCTCGTGGCCGGTCCCGACTTCGGCACCGGTTCCTCGCGCGAGCACGCTGTCTGGGCCCTGAAGGACTACGGGTTCCGGGTGGTTCTGTCCTCGCGCTTCGCGGACATCTTCCGAGGCAACAGCGGCAAGCAGGGTCTGCTCACGGCAGCAGTCGCCCAGGAGGACGTCGAGCGGATCTGGGCAGTCCTGGACGCCGTGCCCGGCGCCGAGATCACGGTCGACCTCGCCGAGCGGACCGTCTCGGTGGCGGAGCTGGTGGTGGGGTTCGAGGTCGACGACTACACCCGGTGGCGGCTGATGGAGGGCCTGGACGACATCGGTCTGACGCTGCAGCACGTCGACGAGATCACCGCTTTCGAAGCCTCACGGCCGCAATGGTTGCCGCAGGCACTACCCGTCCGCTGAGCCATTCGGGGGGCGCGACGCGCCGTTCGGCAGATTTGTTCACAGTGATTTTCACGACGCCTCCGGCGGGTTCTCGAACCCGCCGGAGTTCGTCGTCCCGGCCCCGGTCCAGCAATCCGGCAGGCCGGTGCGGACAGCGGATCGGGCCCCGCCTGAGGCGGTCTGCCGGCGGTCCGCCGGCCCCCTCGAACCAGGCCTGACCAGGGCGGACGCCGCGGGCGTAGGCCGTCGGGAGCGAGGCCCGAGAGGTCGAAGAACTCCTGAAAAGCCTTGCACAGCAAGCCATCAGGGGAGTCCCGGACGAACGCACCCGCTCGTCGCCGGCCCTCCGACGCCCTGTCGCGGGTACCCGGTCGCGGTCCCGGGCGGGCGGTTCGGCGCCGAAGGACGGGTCGTTCCCGGGGGCCGGATCACGCCGGGCGCCGACCTCCCACCGACGATCCCGCAGGGTGGTGATCGGAGGGTCAGCGGACCGGCTGGAGGCGGGTATCCGTTACGACACAAGGGCAAAGTCGCTGGGGTGATGTTGGACTAGTCACACTCTGTCGGCATACCTTCTGTGCGAGGTCGAGCACCGGCTCGACACCGTGTACCGGAGGACATCTGTGAACAAGGCAGAGCTCGTCGCGGCGCTTGAAGGGCGCCTCGGCAGCAGGAAAGCTGCAGTCGACGCCGTCGAGGCGATCGTCGACACCGTGACGCGTGCAGTCGCGCGCGGCGAGAAGGTCGCCATTTCTGGCTTCGGCTCGTTCGAGAAGGCCGTCCGTGGGCCCCGAGTCGGCCGCAACCCGCGGACCGGCGCGACGGTGAAGATCAAGAAGACGTCCGTGCCGCGGTTCAAGCCGGGCACCGCGTTCAAGCAGTACGTGGCCAACCCGAAGTCGCTGCCCAAGGTTGCTGCGGTATCGGCCACCACGGCGGCTCGGAGCGCGGCCCGCGCCACCACCGCGGCCAGGGCGGCCACCGCCAAGGCCGTCGCGCCGGCACGCGCCGCTGCGACCCGGGCCACCAAGGCTGCTCCGGCCAAGGCCCCGGCCAAGGCCGTGGCCACCAAGGCTGCTCCGGCCAAGGCCGCTGTGAAGGCTGCAGTGAAGGCTCCGGCGAAGACCGCTGCCAAGGCTCCGGCCAAGGTTGCGGCCAACGCTCCGGCGAAGGCCCCGGCTCGCGCTGCGGCGAAGGCTCCGGCCAAGGCTGCGGTGAAGGCTCCGGCGAAGACCGCTGCCAAGGCTGTGGCCAAGGCTCCGGCGAAGGCCCCGGCTCGCGCTGCGGCGAAGGCTCCGGCCAAGGCCGCGACCGCTGCCAAGACCGCGGCTCGCACACCCGCCAAGCGCACCACGGCGGTCAAGGCGGCTCCGGCCAAGGCTGCGGTGAAGGCCCCGGCCAAGACCGCTGCCAAGGCCCCGGTGCGTCGCGCCGCGAAGAAGGCCTGACGCACAGCAGCACACGGCACGTACAGACAACGGGCCGCCCTTTTGGAGGCGGCCCGTTGTCTGCGTCACGATGGGTCCATGACCGACGACCTGCTCACCGTCCATGGCGGGACGCCCCTGCGCGGCACCATCACGGTGCGGGGCGCGAAGAACTTCGTGTCCAAGGCAATGGTGGCCTCGCTGCTGGGTGACCAGCCCAGCCATCTGCTGAACGTGCCGCAGATCCGTGACGTCGCTGTCGTCACCGGTCTGCTGGAACTGCACGGGGTACAGGTCTCCACCGAGGGGTCGCCGTCCGAGCTCGAGCTCGATCCCAGCAACGTCGAGATGGCCCACGTTGCCGACATCGACGCGCACGCAGGCTCCAGCCGGATCCCGATCCTGTTCTGCGGTCCGCTGTTGCACCGGCTCGGTGAGGCCTTCATCCCCGATCTCGGCGGCTGCCGGATCGGCGACCGTCCGATCGACTACCACCTCGAGGTGCTGCGCCAGTTCGGCGCCGTGGTGGAGAAGCAGCCGCACGGCATCGCGCTGACTGCCCCGCAACGCCTGCGCGGCACCAAGCTCGATCTGCCCTACCCGAGCGTCGGCACCACAGAACAGGTGCTGCTCACCGCCGTCCGCGCCGAGGGGGTCACCGAACTGCGCAACGCGGCCATCGAGCCCGAGATCATGGACCTGATCGCGGTGCTGCAGAAGATGGGCGCGATCATCAGCGTGGACACCGACCGGGTGATTCGGGTCGAGGGTGTGGAGCGCCTGGGTGGGTTCACGCACCGCGCCCTGCCGGACCGGATCGAGGCCGCCAGTTGGGCGTGCGCGGCCCTGGCCACGCGCGGCGACATCACCGTGCGCGGGGCCCGCCAGCTGGAGATGATGACGTTCCTCAACGTCTTCCGGAAGGTCGGCGGCGCGCTGGACATCTCCGACGACGGGATTCGGTTCTCCCACCCCGGCGGTGAGCTGAACTCCCTGGTGCTGGAGACGGCGGTGCACCCCGGCTTCATGACCGACTGGCAGCAGCCGCTGGTCGTGGCGCTGACCCAGGCCCAAGGGCTGTCGATCGTGCACGAGACGGTGTATGAGAACCGGTTCGGCTTCACCCGGGCCCTGCGTGACATGGGCGCCCAGATCCAGCTCTACCGCGAGTGCCTGGGCGGTCTGCCCTGCCGGTTCGGCGCGCGCAACTTCAAGCATTCCGCGGTGATCAGCGGGCCGACCAAGCTGCACGGCGCCGACATCGAGGTGCCGGACCTTCGTGGCGGATTCAGCCATCTGCTGGCAGCCCTGGCCGCCGAGGGCACCTCGCGGGTGCGGGGGATCGGCCTGATCGACCGCGGCTACGAGCACTTCCAGAGCAAGCTCGATGCCCTGGGCGCCAACTACGAACGCTGACCGACCCCCCCGCAGGGCGCTGGGATCAGGTGGCGCGGATGGCGCCGCCGTCGATCAGGTGGTCGGCCCCGGTGATGTTCGCGGCCCGCGGCGAGAGCAGGTAGGCGATCAGGTCGGCGACCTCCTCGGGTTCGGACATGCGCCCGGTCACCATGCCGACCTGTGCCGGGGCGCCAGCGACGACCGCGTCGACGGACGTGCCCAGCGCGGCGGCGAGTTGGCCGCCGAGGCCGGTCTCCGACTGCCACATGGCGGTGCGGGTCGGGCCGGGGGAGACGGTATTGACCCGCACTCCCATCGGACCGAGCTCGGTGGCCAGGCCACGTCCGAACGCGGTCAGGGCGGCCTTGGCGACGTTGTACGCCAGGGGAGGCCCTTCTGGTCGACGGGCACCGATCGAGGAGACGTTCACCATCGCGCCACGTGCTGCGGCCAGGTGCGCGAGAGCGGCGCGAGTGGTGCGGACCGCTGACATCAGGTTCGTGGTGATCGCATCGTTCCAGTCCTCGTCGGTGAGGTCGCCCGACCCGGCGAGGCTGAGGCGATCGCCCCCTCCGACGGTGTTGACCAGCAGGTCGATCCCTCCGAACGCGCGAAGGGCGGCGTCCACCGCCGTCTGCGCGGCCTCAGGCCGCGTCAGGTCGGCCCGAATCCAGACCAGGCCCTCACCGTTGTCGCCGCCGTCCTCGGCCGACCGGCGGGCGACGGCGGCCACCCGGACTCCTCTCTGCGCAGCGTGTCGACGGTCGCTCGCCCGATCCCCCGGCTCGCGCCCGTCACCAACGCCACCTTGCCCTCGAGGCCCAGCTCCATCTTCGTCTCCTCCAGATAGTTGACTTGCAGGTACAGAACATGGACATGCCGACGATCGCCGCAGCCGTGGCGGGTCAGAACGGGGAGAGAGCGATCCGCACCGAGCGCTTCAACAGGTCGGGATCGGTCGACGTCTTCGACAGCAACTGCACGCCGATCAAGGTGGTCAGCAGGTGCGCCGCCAGGTCCCGCGGGTCCATCTCGGGGTCGATCTCACCGGTCGCCTGGCCGGTTCGGATGACGTCGAGGAAGGTTGCGGCGGTGCGTTCGAACATTGCGCGCACCTGAGCGGTCGCCGCCTGGTCGAATCCGGCGAGCTCGGCGGCAGTGTTCACCGCCAGGCACCCCCGCCGATCCGGATCCGCGAAGTTCATGTCGATCATCAGCTCGAGCGCCGTCGTCAGGCGTTCCTTCACCGGCCCGGGCTCGGCGAGTGCGCGGTCGACGAGGACGGCCTGCTGGTCCCGATAGCGATCGAGGGCCATCGTGAACAGTTCTCGCTTGCTGCCGAAAGCGTTGTAGAGACTGCCTTTGCCGATCCCCAGGGCCTCGACCAGGTCCTGGGGAGTTGTGTTGCGGTAGCCCTTGCGCCAGAACAGATCCATGGCGCGGTCGACCGCCACGTCATGCTCGAACGATCGCGGCCGGCCCATGATGGGAGGCTAGCAGTTGTGTACCTGGCGGTCAAAAACCGGTCACGGGTGCGGGGTGCGTCGCGGGACCACGGCGACGTTGCCCAGACGCATCGCGGTCACCCAGGCCTGGGCACCGGAACCCTCGACGGTGACGGTGAGCCGCTGCCCGGGCCTCAGATGCCGCAACCGGGTGGAGGCGAAGGCCTGGGGCGTGAACGGCAGCACGGTGCCGGTGTCGGTGATGACGCTGCCCGCGCCGGTGGACGGGTCGAAGCGGTGAACGGTGGCCTGCACACCGTCAGGGTAGGCGCTGGCCGAGGCTGACGGCGGCCACCGCGGTGGTTCGGTGTCCGCAGCCCAACCCGAGCGCCTCGGCGAGCTCGGCGGCGGTGTCCACGTCGCGGCGCAGCCGGGGCAGTGCCAGGTCGAGGACGATGGCGCCGCGGCTGCGGTGCTTCGCCAGCGATCCGGGTCCGAACGCCGGGTCGAGATCGCTGCCCCGGGCGGCGGCGAGCAGCACCGTGCCCACCCCCTCGGCGTCCGGCACCGCGGCCATCGGCCGGTCGGCCAGAGCCGCTCCCGCGGCCCGCAGGGCGGTGGCCAGGTCCTCCGGGCGCAGGGCCGGCAGGTCGGCCAGAAGCACCGCGACCGGCCCGGCCCCGGCGGCGGCCACCCCGTCACCGACCGCCGCCAGCAGGCCGGCGCCCGGGAGGCGTTCGGCGACGACGTCCGCCCCGGCCAGCGACGCGACCCGGGCAGCCGCGCGATCGGTGGTGACCACCAGCATCCGGGCGGTCACCGCGCAGGCGGCCACGGCGTCCAGGGTGTCGGCGGCGATCGCCTCGGCCAGACCGGGGATCGCGCCCAAGCGGGACTTGGCGGCCAGGCCGCCCTTCACCGGCAGCACCACCGTCCAGCCGGCGTCCGCCGGCACCTGCTGACCCATGTCGGCAGTCTTGCAGGCTCGACACAGCCCGACCCGGCGGGGAGGATAGGCGGCCGTGAGCGCGATCACACCTTCCCCGGCGCGGCAGCTCAGCTGGGCCTACCGGTTCGCCGAGGCGCTGGTCCGTCCCACCCTGGGGCTGCTCACCCGGCAGGAGTGGCGGGGCGGCGAGCACCTGCCCCGCACCGGTGGGTTCGTGGCCGTCGGCAACCACATCTCGCACGCGGATCCGTTCACCTTCGGGCAGTTCCTGCTCGATCACGGCTGCCCGCCGCGTTTCCTGGGCAAGCAGGCCGTGTTCGAGCTGCCCCTGCTCGGGGCGATCGTGGCCAAGGCCGGGCAGATCCCGGTGAACCGGGAGAGCGCCGACGCCTCTCGCGCGCTGGCCTCGGCGATGGCCGCCGTCCGGGCGGGGGAGTGCGTGGCGATCTACCCTGAGGCGACGCTGACCCGTGACCCGGGGCTGTGGCCGATGGTCGGCAAGACCGGCGCCGCCCGGATCGCCCTGACCACGGGCTGCCCGGTGATCCCGATCGCGCAGTGGGGGCCGCAGCGCCTGCTGCCGCCCTACTCGGCGCGGCTGCGCATCCTGCGCCCCACCCGGGTGCAGGTCTGGGCCGGGCCGCCGGTCGATCTCTCGCCCTACGCCGACCGACCGGTGGACGGCGAGACGCTGCATGCCGCGACCGCCGACATCATGGCGGCGATCACCGGTCTGTTGGAACAGATCCGGGGTGAGACGGCTCCCGCAGAGCGCTGGGACCCGCGCGCGCACGACCAGCCGCGCACCGGAAACCCGAAGAAGGACAAGCCGACCGGCTAGCGCCGGCGCGCCGGCGACTGGTCAGAGGTGGTCCAGGGCGTGGGCGAGATCGGCCCAGAGGTCCTCGACGTCCTCGATGCCGACGGAGAGGCGCACCAGGTTGTCGGGCACGTCCTCGGGCTCCCCGGCGTGGCGGCGGCGCCGCTCCAGGCTGGACTCCACGCCGCCCAGGCTGGTCGCGTGCAACCAGATCAAGGTGGCGGAGCAGAGCCGTTCCGCGGCCTCGGGGCCGCCGGCCAGTTCGATGGAGATGATGGCCCCGAAGGTGTCCATCTGAGCCGCGGCGAGGGCGTGCCCCGGGTCCTCGGGCAGGGACAGGTGGCGAACCCGGCTGACCTCCGGGCGTCCGCTCAGCCGGCGGGCCAGGTCGGCAGCGTTGGCGCAGGCCCGCTCCACCCGCAGATGCAGGGTGCGCAGCCCGCGCAGCGCGAGCATGGCCTCCATCGGCCCCGGCACCGCTCCGCGCAGGGTGCGGTAGGCGTGCAGGGCCGCGTAGACCTCGTCGTCACGGGTGACCGTGGCGCCCAGGATCACGTCGGAGTGACCGGACAGGTACTTGGTCACCGAGTGGACGACGACGTCGGCCCCGTGCGCCAGCGGGCACTGGCCGAGAGGGGTGGCGAAGGTGTTGTCGGCGACCACCATCGCCCCCGCGGCGTGCGCGGCGGCGGACAGCGCCGTGACGTCGGCCACCTCGAGCAGCGGGTTGCTGGGCGTCTCCAGCCAGAGCAGTGCGGCGCCGTCCAGGGCCGCGGTGACGGCCTCGACGTCGGTCATCGGCGCCCGCCGCACGACCACCGCACCGGTGCCCTCCAGGTTCGGTGAGCAGGGCCATCGAGCCGTTGTAGAAGGCGCTCGACGGGGCGACCACCACGCCACCAGGAGGCACCAGGCCCAGCACGGCGGCGGTGGCGGCCATGCCCGAGCTGAAGAGGAGGGCCTCGCCACCCTCGAGCGCGCCCAGGGCCTCCTCGAACGCCGACCAGGTCGGGTTGGCCCAGCGGCCGTAGCCGAGATCGCCGTCCTGCGGGGCACCGGGGCTGGCCGCGTAGGTCGAGGTGAACACCACCGGCGCGTTGGTGGAGGCGTTCGGGTCGGGATCGGGCCGACCCGAGGTGACGGCGACGGTGGCCGGTGACAGCATGCGGTGCTCCATGACCCCGACTCTAGGGTCTGCCGACTCCGGGTGAGCGAGTAGGGTCAGCGACGATGAGCGCGAACCTCGGCCCCGAGCAGGGCCCCCGCCGTCCCCGGGTCGCCGTGGTGTTCGGCGGACGATCCAGTGAGCACGCGATCAGCTGTGTGACCGCAGCCGGGGTGCTGAAGGCGATCGACGCCGAGGCGTGGGACGTGGTGCCGATCGGGATCACCCCGACCGGGCGCTGGGTGCTCGCCTCCGACGATCCCAAGCACTGGCAGATCGAGGGCGGTGAACTGCCCCGGGTGGACGAGGACGAGGGCCCGGGGGTGGTGATACCGCTGCAGGCCGGCGCGGGGGAGCTGACCGTGCTGGAGCCCGGCGAGGTGCCGCGGCTGCTGGGCAGCGTCGACGTGGTCTTCCCGCTGCTGCACGGGCCGTTCGGTGAGGACGGCACCATCCAGGGGCTGCTCGAGCTGGCCGACGTGCGCTACGTCGGTTCCGGGGTGCTGGCCAGCGCGGCCAGCATGGACAAGCACTACATGAAGGTGCTGCTCGACGGCGCCGGGCTGCCGGTCGGCCCCTACACCGTGGTGCTGCCGCGGGACTGGGAACGGCATCCGGACCGGGTCCGTGACGACGTCGAGGAGCTCGGATACCCGGTGTTCGTCAAGCCCGCCCGGGCCGGATCGAGCATCGGGATCACCAAGGTCTCCCGCGCCGAGGACCTGGATGCAGCGATCGAGGCGGCCCGGGCCCACGACCCCAAGGTCGTGATCGAGGCGATGCTCCTCGGCCGCGAGATCGAGTGCGCCGTGCTGGAGAGCGCCGACGGCGGCCCGCCCGCGACCAGTCTGCCGGGCGAGATCGAGGTGGTCGGGGATCACGAGTTCTACGACTTCGAGGCCAAGTACCTCGACGAGGCGAGCGTGCGGCTGACCTGCCCCGCGGACCTGCCGGACCGGGTTGTGCGCAGCGTGCGCGATCTGGCGGCGCGGGCGTTCGAGGCGATGGGCTGCGAGGGGCTGGCCCGGGTCGACTTCTTCGTGCAGCAGGACGGCCGGGTGGTGGTCAACGAGATCAACACCATGCCGGGGTTCACCCCGTTCTCGATGTACCCGCGGATGTGGGAGCAGACCGGGCTCGCCTACCCCGACCTGGTCGACCGGCTGCTCACCCTGGCCCTGCGCCGGCCGACGGGCCTGCGCTGAGCGACTACCCGATACAGGCCCGGTCCGTCGCCGGCAGGGCCTGCGCGATCGGCGTGGCGTCGACCAGCGCCGAGGGCAGGGCGCTCGCCCCGTAGGAGGCGGGGACCCGCAGCTCGGCGGCGGGGGACCGGCCGTAGCTGACCGCCGTCATCGGGTCCTTCGTCTCGTCGATCACCCAGTCGATGCCGTTCACCTCCAGGCAGGTCAAGGTGGACGGCGCGGGCTCGGGCAGGCCGCAGCGGAGCACGATCGCCGGGTCGCCCCAGGCGAGCGCGCCCGCCGTCGAGACCGGGGTGCGTGCCTGGTCGAGGATCAGGGCGGGGGCAGCGGCCAGTGCCTGCGTGCAGGCGGCTGCCGAGGCCTGCGGAGCCGGAGGAGGGTCGCCCGCAGGCGTGGAGCAGCCGGCACTCGCCAGGACGACGAGTGTGGCCGACGTGACCAGCGCGGTGGGGCCAGTCCTCACACGTGCACGATGGTGCAGGTGGTGGTGCGGGTGATGCCGCCGACCGACTGGATCCTGGCGATCACCAGCTTCCCCAACTCGTCGGCGCTGGTGGCCTCGACCCGGGCGATCACCTCATAGGGCCCCATCACGTATTCGCACATGGTGACGCCGCTCATCACAGCGACCTCCTTCGCCACGTCAGAGGCCTTTCCGGCCTCGGTCTGGATCAGGATGTAGGCCTCGACCATCGGGTCCTCCTCGTAGCACTGGGCCCGGCCACGTTACCGTGTCGCACCCGTCGAGTCAGGGGGTGGCATGGGCGAGGTCAGGGTCTCCGACCTGGGCGAGGACGCGCTGGTCAGCGGGATCCTCGCACGCTATCCGGCCGGACCGCCGTGGCTGCGGGTCGGGCCGGGGGACGACGCCGCCGTCCTGGATCTGGGCGCCGCGGGCCTGGTGGTCAGCACCGACACCCTGGTCGAGGGCCGCGACTTCCGGCGGGACTGGTCCAGCGGCGTCGACGTGGGGGTCAAGGTCGCCGCGCAGACCATGGCGGACGTCGCGGCGATGGGAGCGCGGCCCCGGGCGCTGCTGGTCAGCCTGGCGGCCCCCGGCGGGTTGCCGGCGGGCTTCGCCGACGATCTGGCGCGAGGGCTGGCCCAGGAGTGCGCGCGGGCCGGCGCCGCCGTGGTCGGTGGCGACGTCTCGGAGGCCGACCAGGTGGTGATCACCGGGACCGCGCTCGGCCTGCTCGACCACGGGGTGGACGCCGTGCTGCGCAGCGGAGCCCGCGCGGGTGACGTCGTGGCCCTGGCGGGTGTCACCGGCCCCTCCGCGGCCGGGCTGGCCCTGTTGCAGGCAGGCAGGTCACAGGGCCTGGGTGCGGACCTGGCGGCGCTCCTGGTGGCGCACAGGGCGCCCCAGCCTCTGTACGAGGCGGGTGCGCTGGCCTCGGGGGCGGGCGCCCACGCCATGATCGACACCAGCGACGGCCTGCTGCGTGACGCGGTCCGGATCGCCGGGGCCTCCTCGGTGGTGCTCGACCTGGAGCGGCGGGCGCTGCCCGTGGCGCCGGGGCTCGCGGAGGCGGCGGCGTTGATCGGCGGGCCGGGGGAGCCGGGGCTGTTGGCGCAGTGGCAGCTCACCGGTGGCGAGGACCACGCCCTGCTGGCCTGCTTCGCCCCGGGCACGGCGCTGCCGCCGCTGTTCGTGCCGATCGGGACGGTGCTCGCTGCCGAGCCCGGCGGGGGCGGGGTGCTGGTGGACGGCCAGGCCTGGACAGGCCCCGCGGGGTGGACCCACTGGTGACCCGACGATCCCGGCCGCGCCCGCAGCAGCGCCCGCAGCGTCGGCCAACTCGAGGCCATGCGCCGCTCGCTCGTGACGGTGGAGATCACGTTGAAGGCAATCGGCTGCCATCACAGCCACTTCCTCGCATCGTGATCTTCATCGTCGGCGGAGGCATCGACGCGGAAGGCCGGTCACCCCGCTGGGGGACCGGCCTCGCGTTCGGGTGGGTCAGGTCAGCGGGTGACCTTGCCCGCCTTCATGCAGGACGTGCAGACGTTGAGCCGCTTCGGTGCTCCGCCGACCACCGCGCGGATGCGCTGGATGTTCGGGTTCCAGCGGCGCTTGGTGCGCCGGTGGGAGTGCGAGATGTTGTGACCGAAGCCCGGCCCCTTGCCGCAGACGTCGCAGTTGGCAGCCACGGGTAGGTCTCCTGAACGTTGGTATGGGCGGGCAGTGCCGACAGGTTATCCGACGAAGGATGCCTGGCCCAAACCGGTGGCGGCGCCGGCCGGGCGGATAACCTGCCAGACATGCTGGAGGCCATCGACGCCCGGGGCGCACGCCACTGGGCGGTCACGGCGCTGGCGGCGCTGGGCGAGGCCCGCGAGGAGATCGACGCGCTCAACGTGTACCCGGTGCCGGACGGTGACACCGGCACCAATCTCTACCTGACCGTCGAGGCCGCGGTGGACG
The DNA here is from genome assembly GCA_963710915.1 of uncultured Actinomycetota bacterium. Classification (GTDB taxonomy): domain Bacteria; phylum Actinomycetota; class Actinomycetes; order Actinomycetales; family Kineosporiaceae; genus JADJPO01. Next base: position 187,157 of record CAVQCD010000012.1, read on the forward strand.
CGGTGAACACGCTGCCGGCCCACGCCGGCGTCCGCGAGGTGGTCGAGGCGTTCGCGCACGGCGCCCTGATGGGCGCCCGCGGCAACTCCGGGATCATCGCCGCGCAGCTGCTGCGCGGGTGGGCCGACGTGCTCGCCGAGCGTGAGGTGCTGGACGGCGCAGCCGCCAAGCAGGCGATGCTTCGGGCGGATCAGCAGGCCTGGCAGGCGGTGGCCGAACCGGTCGAGGGCACCATCCTCTCGGTCAGCCGGGCCGCCTCGGCGGCCGCCCAGCAGGCCGGCGACAGCCTGCCGGACGTGGTCACTGCACTCGTCGGCGCCGCCCGGGAGGCGCTGGCCTCGACCCGGGAGCAGCTCGAGGCGCTGCGCCTGGCCGGGGTGGTCGATGCCGGGGGGCGCGGGTACCTGGTGCTGCTGGAGGCCCTGGAGGACCTGGTGCACCGCAGCGGGCACCGCCCCCGAGGCCGCCGCCGCGTCCTGACGCCCCTGCCGGCGCCCGACCTGACGGCGTTGAGTCAGGTGCGGGACCGGCTCAGCGCCGCCGGTCCGGCCTATGAGGTGATGTACCTGTTGGAGGCGGACGAGAACGCCGTGGCCGGACTCCGGGCAGCGTTGGCCCCGCTCGGCGACTCCCTGGTGGTGGTCGGCGGTGGGCGGCTCTGGCACGTCCACGTGCACGCCCACGACCCGGGGGCCGCGATCGAGGCCGGGATCGAGGCCGGCCGCCCGCACCGGGTGCGGATCACCCACTTCGCCGAGCAGGCCGCCGAGCACGGCCGGGCCCTCGACCGCGGGTCGGACGACGCCACTCGGGTCGCGCTGGTGGCGTGCGCCGCCGGGCCCGGGCTGGCCGAGGTGTTCGCGCAGGCGGGCGCCCAGGTGGTCACCGGCGGGCCGGGGCGGCGGCCCTCGACCGCGCAGATCCTGGAGGCGATCACCGCGACCGGGGCCGGTGCCGTGGTCGTGCTGCCCAACGACGGCGACACCTTGGCCGTGGCCGAGGCGGCCGCGGGCAGCGCCCGGGCACGGGGTCTGCGGGTGAGCGTGCTGCCCACGCGGGCCCAGGTGCAGGGCCTGGCCGCCGCCGCGGTGCACGAGGAGCACCGCGGGGTGGATGACGACGTGGTGCGGATGTCGGCCGCCGCCGGGGCGACCCGGGACGGCGCGGTGACCGTCGCCGTTCGGGAGGCGATCACCACCGGCGGGGTGTGCCGCCCCGGAGACCTGCTGGGCATCGTGCAGGGCGACATCGTGCTGGTGGGCACGGCGGCGCAGGAGGTGGGCGTCGCGGTGCTGGAGCGGCTGCTCTCCGGGGGAGGGGAGCTGGTCACCCTGGTCACCGGTGAGGGCAGCGACGGCCCGTCCGGCGCGCTGGCCCAGGCCCTGGCCGGGCATGTGCGCCGGGCGCATCCCGGCGTCGAGGTGAGCGTGCTGGACGGCGGCCAGCCGCGCTATCTGCTGCTGATCGGGGTCGAATGACCCTGCGGCTGACCGACCCGCTGACTGCGGCCGTGGGCAAGGGCACGGCGGCGACGTTCGCCGCCGAGCTCGGGGTGCGCACCGTCGGGGACCTGCTGCGGCACTTCCCGCGCCGGTACGAGAAGTTCGGGGAGCTGACCACGATCCGGGAACTGCCGTTCGGGCAGGAGGTCTCGCTGGTCGCCGATGTGGTGTCGGCGCAGACCTTCTCCATGCGCAACCGGTCCGGCCAGATGCTCAAGGTCACCGTGACCGACGGCGCCGATCGGCTGCCGATGACCTTCTTCAACGCCGGCCGGATCGCCCACGTGTTCAAGCCCGGCGTCCGGATGCTGTTCTCCGGCACGGTGGGCGACTACCGGGGCCAGCTGCAGCTGACCCACCCGAAGTGGACCGCGATCCGCAGCGACGACGACCCGGCGATCGGGGCGGTCGACACCCCGTTCGCGATCTACCCCAGCACCGCCAAGCTGACCCAGACCGCGATCCGCAAGACCGTCGGCATGGTCCTCGACGTGCTGGGCCCCCAGCCCGACCCACTGCCGGAGGAGATCCGGCAGCGGCTCGGCCTGTTGCCGCTGGGGAAGGCGTTCGAGGCGGTGCATCGCCCGGGCGAGATCGCCGAGGGGGTGGCGGCGCTGAAGCGCTTCACCTACGAGGAGGCGTTCGTCCTCCAGGTGGCGCTGGCCCGGCGCCGGGCCGACGAGAGCGCTGCGGCGGCGACGCCGCGGCCGGAGATCTCCGGTGGGCTGCTCGACGCCTTCACCGAGCGGCTGCCGTTCGCCCTCACCGCCGGCCAGCGCGAGGTGGGGGCGAGGATCGCCGCCGACCTGGCCGCCGCGCACCCGATGCACCGGCTGCTGCAGGGGGAGGTCGGCTCGGGCAAGACGGTGGTCGCCGTCCGCGCGATGCTCACCGTGGTGGACGGCGGCGGGCAGGCCGCGCTGCTGGCCCCCACCGAAGTGCTTGCGGCCCAGCACCATCGCTCGATCTCGGCGATGCTCGGCGAACTCGCCGAGGGCAGCCTGCTCGGGGGCGAGCGGGGCACCCGGGTGGTGCTGCTCACCGGTTCGATGTCCACCGCCGCCCGCCGCGCCGCTCTGCTCGAGATCGTCAGCGGCGACGCCGGCATCGTGATCGGCACCCACGCCCTGCTGCAGGAGAAGGTCACCTTCTGCGACCTGGGTCTGGTGGTGGTCGACGAGCAGCACCGGTTCGGGGTCGAGCAGCGGGACCTGTTGCGGGGCAAGGCGACCACCAATCCGCACCTGCTGGTGATGACGGCCACCCCGATCCCGCGCACGGTGGCGATGACCGTCTTCGGCGACCTGGAGACCTCGACCCTGACCGAGGTTCCGGCCGGGCGCCCCGCGGTGTCCAGCCACGTGGTGGCGCTGGCCGAGAACCCCGGCTGGTACCCGCGGGTCTGGCAGCGGGTGGCCGAGGAGGTCGGCCGCGGCCACCAGGCCTACGTGGTCTGCCCGCGGATCGACGGCGACGGACACGCCGAGGAGGCGGACGCCGACGCCGGCGCTCCGGGGAACGGGGAGGACGAGGCGCCGCGCAAGCGACCGCTGCGCGCCGTCCTGGAGGCGGTCGAGGAGTTGCGTGCCGAACCGGCCCTGGCCGGACTGCGGATCGAGGCGCTGCACGGGCGGATCCCGGCCGAGGAGCGGGAGCGGGTGATGGCCGCCTTCGCCGCCGGGCAGGTGCACGTGCTGGTCGCCACCACCGTGATCGAGGTCGGCGTGGACGTGCCGAATGCGACCGTGATGGTGGTGCTGGACGCCGATCGGTTCGGAATCTCCCAGCTGCACCAGCTGCGTGGCCGGGTCGGCCGGGGCTCGGGCGGTGGGGTGTGCCTGCTGGTCAGCGAGGCCGAGGCCGCCACCCCGGCCCGGGAGCGGCTCGACGTGGTCGCCGCCACCACCGACGGGTTCGCCCTGGCCCGGGCCGATCTCGACCAGCGCCGCGAGGGCGACGTGCTGGGCGCCAACCAGTCCGGCGGCAAGTCCTCGCTGCGCCGGCTGCGGGTGCTGCGCGACGAGGAGACCATCGTGGCCGCCCGGCACGATGCCACCGCCCTGGTCTCGGCCGATCCGGACCTGTCCGCCCACCCGGCGCTGGCCCAGGCGCTGGCCGACCTCCTGGACGCCGAGCAAGAGGCCTACCTAGAACGCGGCTGACCCACCCCACCCACACCCGCCCGCCCCCCGCCCCCAACCCGCCCCCCGGCCCGTTGATCGCCGATTGTCATGAGTTCCTCCCCACTCAGTGGGGGCATCCGCCATGACAGACGGTGATCTTGAGTCGGGGGCGGGGGCGGGGGGCGGGGGTGGGGGTGGGGGAGGTGGCGCCGCCTAGACTCAGCTGTCGTGGAACACACCGACTTCGTCTCGGCGCTGCGCGGTGCGGCTCCCTACGTGCACGCCCACAACGGACGCACCGTGGTGATCGCCTTCACGGGGGAGACCTGCGCCCGCCCGGAGTTCGAGCAACTGATCTGCGACATCGCCCTGCTGTCCAGCCTCGGGGTGCGCCTGGTGCTGGTGCACGGGGCCCGGCCGCAGATCGACGCCGAGCTGGCCATCCGCGGCCTGACCCCGCACTACGTCGGCGATCTGCGGATCACCGACGAGGCGACCATGGGCGCGGTCAAGGCGGCGGTGGGGGCGCTCCGGATGGACATCGAGGCGCTGCTCTCGAACAGCCTGGTGGACACCCCGATGGGCGGCGCCCGGATCAAGGTGGTCGGCGGTACCTGGGTGACCGCCCGCCCGGTCGGGGTGCGTGAGGGCATCGACCACGAGCTCACCGGCCAGGTGCGCCGGATCGACATCCCGGCGATCCGCGAGGTGCTCGCCGGCGAGCGGATCGCGCTGCTGTCCCCGGTCGGGTACAGCCCCACCGGGGAGGCGTTCAACCTGCGCAACGCCGAGGTGGCCGAGGCGGTGGCGATCGGGCTGGGCGCCGACAAGTTGATCTTCGTACTGGAGTCCGACCCGGGCACCTGGGAACTGGCCTCCTCGGCGGGGGACGCCGGGCAGCTCCTGCTCGGTGACGCCGAGCGGGTGCTCGCGGCCGAGTCGGTGCTGGGCCTGCTCTCCGCCGAGGACCGCAACTGTGTGCGGGCGGGGCTCGCCGCCGGTCGCACCGGGGTGAAGCGGGTGCACCTGGTCGGCGCCGGCAGCGAGGGCTCACTGCTGCGCGAGCTCTACACCCGCGACGGCAGCGGCCTGATGTTCTACGCCGACGAGGACTACGAGGCCACCCGGGACGCCACCATCGAGGACGTCGCCGGCATCCTGGCCCTGATCCGCCCCCTCCAGGCCGGCGGCATTCTGGTGCCGCGTTCGCGCGAGCAGATCGAGCTGGACATCGACAGCTTCTCGGTGATGGTCCGGGACGGCACGGTGATCGCCTGCAACGCCATGATCGAGTTCAGCGAGGACGCCTCGGCCGAGTTCGCCTGTGTCGCCGTCCACCCGCAGTACCGGGGTCGCGACCGGGCGCAGACCCTGCTCAAGCGGGCCGAGGTCACCGCCCGGCGCCGCGGGATCACGCGGTTGTTCGCGCTCACCACGCACACCCCGCACTGGTTCGTCGAGCACGGGTTCGTCCCGGGCGGAACGGATGACCTGCCGCTGCGCAAGCAGGCCGAGCACAACGCCAACCGCAATTCGCTGGTGCTGGTGAAGGACCTGTGAGCCGGATCATCGCGGGCAGCGCCGGCGGACGGCGGATCGAGGCGCCGGCGGGCCATGCCACCCGTCCGACCAGTGATCGGGTGCGGGAGGCCATGTTCTCCGGCCTCGAGGCGCGGGGCGCCGTCGCCGGTGCCCGGGTGCTGGATCTGTACTGCGGGTCGGGGGCGCTCGGTCTGGAGGCGGCCAGTCGCGGCGCCGCCGGGGTGGTGCTGGTCGACTCCGCCCGCGCCGCGGCCGATGTCGCCCGGCGCAACGTGACCGCGCTCGGGCTGACCGGGATCAGCGTCGTGCTCTCCTCGGTGGCCGGCTACCTGACCGGGCGGGCGCCGTCAGCCGCCGATCTGGCCCTGCTGGACCCTCCCTACGAACTCGCGGAGGCCGACCTCGGCGAGGTGCTGGCGGCGCTGGGCCGAGGCTGGCTGGCCGAGGACGCCGTGGTGGTGGTGGAGCGGAGCACCCGCGGGGCGGAGCCGCGATGGCCCGATGGGATGATCCGCACCGCCGTCCGGCGCTACGGCGAGACCACGCTCTGGTACGCCCGGCCCGGCGAGGCGTAGGTTGCCGCAATGCCCGACCAGGCGCTGAGGCGCTGCGTCTGCCCCGGAAGCTACGACCCGGTGACCAACGGTCACCTGGACGTCGTCCACCGGGCGACCAGCCTGTTCGACGAGGTGATCGTGGCCGTGCTGGTGAACCCGGCCAAGTCCGGCACCTTCAGTCCCGAGCAGCGGATCGAGCTGCTCGAGGCCAGCCTGGACGGCCTGGAACGGGTGCGGATCGCCGAGGTGCGCGGCGCGCTGCTGGTCGACTTCTGCCGGGCCGTCGGGGCCTCGGCGGTGGTGAAGGGCCTGCGCTCGGGCACCGACTTCGCCTATGAACTGCCGATGGCGCTGATGAACCGGCACCTCACCGGGCTGGAGACGGTGTTCCTGCCCGGCGACCCCCGGTTCGAGCACGTCTCCTCCAGCCTGGTCAAGGAGGTGGCCGGGCTCGGCGGCGACGTCAGCGGCCTGGTGCCCGAGGTCGTCCGTGCCGAATTGGAGCGACGACGCCTTCCCGGGTAGCCTTGCCCCTCGGCCCCGCCTGCAGATGCCCCGTGGCCGAGTTCATGCCGTAGCGATGTCGAGGAAGGTGCACCATCCGCCCGGATCCACGCTCGCCGCTCGTGTTCGACACGCGCGAGCTGGGCCACAGCCCCGGATCCATGCAGAAGGTGTCCCGCGTCGTCGCCGCTCCGGCTGATCTCGGCACCGAGGTCATCCGCATCCCTGAGGGCAGCGAGCTCGAGCTGGACCTGCGACTCGAGTCGGTGCTCGAAGGGGTTCTGGTCTCCGGAACCGTCCTCGGACGGGCCCGGGGTGAATGCGTCCGGTGCCTGGACGACGTCGACCGCGAGGTGGTCGCCGACCTTCAGGAGCTGTACGCCTACCCCGGCCGGACGCCGGAGGGCGAGGACGACGACGAGGTGCGCGAGCTGCAGGACGAGCGAATCGACCTGGAGCCCGCACTGCGTGACGCGACAGTGCTCGCACTGCCGTACCAGCCTCTGTGCCGGGACGACTGCCCCGGGTTGTGCTCCGAGTGCGGGGCGCACCTGGCTGACGACCCGGACCACGGGCACGAGGACATCGACCCGCGCTGGCAGGCGCTGGCCGGTCTGACCCAGAACGACGAGCTAGACCCCGCCGAGTAGTCATCACGTAGCAGCACCATGACGAAGGAGAACCACCGTGGCCGTCCCCAAGCGGAGAATGTCCCGCAGCAACACGCGGTCCCGCCGCTCGCAGTGGAAGGCGACGGCGACCACCCTGACCACCGCGGTCGAGGGTGGCGAGGTCACCTACACGCGCCCGCACCAGGCCCGCGTGGTCAGCGACTCGGCGGGCACCCCGCTCTACCTCGAGTACAAGGGCCGCAAGGTCAAGGACCTCTGATCGTCGCGGGCCACGACGTGAGCGAGGCACTCCGCGACGACACCGCCGTCGGTGACCCGATGGGTCTGGAGACGCTCCAGGCCCGGATCGGTGTCCGGATCACCCGCGACCTCCTGGTCCGTGCGCTGACCCACCGGTCCTACGCGTACGAGAACGGCGGACTGCCCACCAACGAGCGCCTGGAGTTCCTGGGTGACTCGGTGCTCGGCCTGGTGGTCACCGATGCCCTGTACCGGCGCTACCCCGACCTGCCCGAGGGTCAGCTGGCCAAGCTGCGGGCGGCCGTGGTGAACATGCGCGCCCTGGCCGGGGTGGCCCGCGAGCTCGATCTGGGCGCGCACCTGCTGCTCGGTCGCGGCGAGCTGACCACCGGCGGTCGGGACAAGTCCTCGATCCTCGCCGACACCCTGGAGGCGCTGATCGGCGCCGCCTACTGCGAGCACGGGATGGCCGTCGCGACCGCCCTGGTGCACCGCATGGTCGACTCCCGGTTGGACACCTCGGCCGAGCTCGGCGCCGGCCTGGACTGGAAGACCAGCCTGCAGGAGCTCACCGCCAACCTGGGCCTGGGCGTGCCGGAGTACGCCGTCACCGAGGAGGGCCCCGACCACGCCAAGCTGTTCCACGCGCAGGCCCGGATCGGGGGCGTCGCCCGCGGCGAGGGCAAGGGTCGCAGCAAGAAGGAGGCCGAGCAGCTGGCCGCATCGGCCGCGTTCACCGAGATCGAGGCCGGTGCCTGAGCTTCCTGAGGTCGAGGTCGTCCGGCGCGGCCTGGCCCGGTGGATCCTCGGCTCCACGATCGAGGACGTCGAGGTGCTGCACCCGCGCCCGGTGCGGGCCCACCTGCCCGGCCCGGCCGACTTCGCCGCCCGACTGGCCGGGGCCACCGTGCGCGACGCCGTCCGCCGGGGCAAGTTTCTCTGGCTCGTGCTGGACGACGACACGGCGCTGATGGCCCATCTGGGCATGAGCGGGCAACTGGTGCTGCAGCCGCCCGAGGCACCGGCGGAACGGCATCTGCGCGTGCGCCTCGCGCTCAGCGGCGGGGGAGCGCAGCGGCAGGGCCGAGAGCTCCGGTTCGTCGACCAGCGGATGTTCGGCGGGCTGGCCCTGACCGATCTGGTGCCCACCCCGGACGGTCTGCCCGCCGGGGCCGGGGGAGTCGACGGCGCACCGTCCGCCCCGCTGCTGCCGCCGGCGGTGGTGCACATCGCCCGGGACGCCCTCGACCCGCACCTGGACGCCGAGGCGCTGATCGCCCGGATGCGTCGGCGGCGGACCGGGGTCAAACGCGGTCTGCTCGACCAGGGTCTGGTCTCGGGGGTGGGCAACATCTACGCCGACGAGGCGCTGTGGCGCGCGCGGCTGCACTACGACCGCGAGCTGGCCGGGCTGAGCGCCGCCTCTCTGCGCCGTCTGCTGGCCCACGTCCGCGAGGTGATGACCGAGGCGCTGCGCGCCGGCGGGACGAGCTTCGACAGCCTCTACGTGGACGTGAACGGGGAATCCGGCTACTTCGAGCGCACCCTGGCCGCCTACGGCCGGGAGGGCAGGCCCTGCCTGCGCTGCGGCACGCCGCTGCGCCGGGAGGCGTTCATGAACCGCTCCTCCTTCCGCTGTCCGCGCTGTCAGCGACGTCGGTGACCACAGCCCCTTGCGCCCATCGGTAGCCTGACGTACGTGGATGCAGACGGGCGCGTGCGGGTACTGGTCGTCGACGATCACGAGGTCGTCCGGCGAGGTGTCGTGGACGTGGTGGACGCCGACCCGGAACTGACAGTGGTGGCCGAGGCCGGAACGGTGCTGGACGCCGTCCGCCGCGCTGCCGCCGTCCGGCCGGACGTGGCGATCGTCGACCTGAAACTGCCTGACGGCACGGGGATCGACGTCGTGCGGGCCCTGCGCGAGGAGCAGCCGCAGATCCGGTGCGTGGTGCTGACGTCCTTCGACGACGACGAGGCGGTGGAGGCTGCGCTGGAGGCCGGGGCGTCGGCGTTCGTGCTCAAGTCGGTGCGCGGTACCGAGATCGCCGATGTGGTGCGCAAGGTGGCCCAGGGCCGGGTGCTGCTGGACGAGCGCGCGGTGGCCCGGCGCAAGGCCACCCATCACGACCCGACCGAGGCGCTCACCCCGACCGAGCGCAAGGTGCTCGACCTGATCGGGGACGGCCTGTCGAACCGTGAGATCGGCACCGAACTGGGCCTGGCCGAGAAGACCGTGAAGAACCACGTGACCGGGCTGCTGGCCAAGATGGGCTTCCGTCGCCGCACCCAGGCCGCCGCCTGGGTGGCCGGGCACCGCCAGGGCAGCGGCTGGAACGCCGACTGAGTGGCACAGGAACTTCTGCTCGCGGCCGCGGGGCTCGTGCTGCTGGCGGTGGCAGCTGACCAACTGGTCATCGGCGCGGCGAGGGTGGCCGAGCGGGCGCGCGTGTCGTCGGTGGCGATCGGCGTCCTGGTGATCGGCCTGGGCACGTCGGCGCCGGAGTTCTTGGTGTCCGGTCTCGCCGCGGCTCGAGGCGACCTCGGCCTGGCCGTGGCGAACATGGCCGGATCGAACGTCCTCAACCTGACCCTGGTGCTGGGGATCGCCGCCCTGATCCGCCCGGTGACGGTGCGTGCCGCGGTCATCCGCCGGGAGGCCCCGCTCACGGTGGCGTCGATGCTCGTCTTCGCGGTGGCTGTCGGCGTGGGGATCGGCCGTGTCGCGGGCATCGCGCTGGCCGCGGTCCTGCTGATCGCTCTGTGGGTGCTCATGCGGTCCGGGGAGGACCCCGTGCTCGCTGCGGAGATTGCCGAGTTCACCGAAGAGGCGGCCGAGGCCGGCGAACGCCGGCCGAGCCGCCGGACGGTCGCGGACGCGCTACGGGCCGCGGGCGGTCTCGCCGGGGTGTTGCTCGGCGCCCAGATCCTGGTGACGAACGCGGTCGTGATCGCTGCCGGACTCGGGGTGTCCCAGACGCTGATCGGGTTCACCCTCGTGGCCGGAGGGACGTCGCTGCCCGAACTGGTCACGGCCGCTCAGGCACAGCGCCGGGGCGAGTCCGACCTGTTGGTGGGGAACCTCCTGGGCAGCAATCTGTTCAACAGCTTGGGCGGCGGCGCCGTGATCGGGCTGGCGGCAGCCGGCCCGGTCTCCCCGGCCGGGCCGCACGGGCCGATCCGGGTCGGCGTCCTGGTGGTGATGGTGGCCGTGGGCGTCCTGGGCTGGGCCATGGTCCGGCGCGGTCACCGGGTCACTCGAGGCGAGGGTGCGGTCCTTCTGGTGATCTATGCCGGAACCGTGCCACTGCTGCTCTGACCTCGGGCGGTGTCGGTCAGCTCCATCTCACCTGCATCTGGTGACGCCACTGGTCCAGCCACCCGGGCCGCCCCTCGGCGTCCACCTCGTCGCCCCGATTCCACAGCCCGAGGTAGAGCTGAGCAGCCGTTCCGCTCAGCTCGACGTCGGCCTCGACGGCCTGACCCCCGGCCGGCGGACCGTTCTCGACCCGAACGGTCACGGGCGGATCCTCGGTGATCTGCAGGGTCCAGGCGTGCTCGACGTCGGTGGGGCGGACGACGACCGTCACCGGGTCGGCGGAACGGACGCTGGACGTCTTGCGGGGCAGGAAGCCGGTGAGCAGCTCGTCCAGGCCGTCGGCGGCCAGCGCCGGCCGGATCCAGGTCTCGGCCGCGGTCGGCGGGCGCCCCAGCCGGGCAGCCATGGCGTCGACGGCGTGCATGGTCGTCTCGTGGCACTGCCGCCGGGCCCACGCCTCGCGCGCGGGTGGGGCGTCCTTGAGGAAGAAGAACACCTGCAGGTCTGCCGGGGCCCCGGCGAGGGCGTTGAGCAGGTCGACGAGTCCCTCGTCCAGCCAGTCCAGCACGTCGAGGGCCGATCGGGCCTGCGCCTGGACGTCGGCCTCGGCCGGTGGCTCGGTCTGCGAGACGACGGCGGTGGCCCAGCGGTGCACCATGCCGGTGTGCGCGATCAGGTCGAGCACGGTCCAGCCGGGGCAGGTCGGCACCGAGCGCGGCGAGTCCCGCGGCGGCGGCGTTGTTGCGCAGCACCGAGACGGCGGCACCGAGGCCTTCACCGTGCTCACTCAGGGTCAGGATGGCGGGGGTCGGCGGCATCCGCTCAGCCTAGGGGGACCTGCCAGATCAGGGTGGTGCCGCCGCCCGGGCGCGGCCGGGCGCGGCCGGTGCCGCCGTGGCGGCGGGCGCGTTCGGCGAGGTTGTCCAGGCCGCTGCACCGGGTCGGCTCGGCCGGCAGGCCGACCCCGTCGTCGTGGACGGCCACCTGGGCCCGGCTGCGCGACACCTCCACCTGCACCGTGACCGCGCTCGCCCTGGCGTGCCGGGCGGCGTTGGACAGGCCCTCGCGGACCACGGCGATCATGTCGTCGCAGATCTCCCCGGAGACCACGTCGTCCGGGTCGATCTCCGGGTCGGTCTCGATCACCACCTCGGGCTTGAAGCCGAGGAAGGCGTGCGCCCGCGCCGCCTCGGCGTGCACCCGGTCGGAGAGCGAGGCCACGTCGTCGGGGTCGCGCAGCGCGCGGATCGTCGAGCGGATCTGGCGCACCACCCGGTCCAGGGAGTCCAGCGAGCTGTCGATGTCGGCCAGGGCCTCCGGCTCGATCCGCATCCGCAGCCGGGTCAGCCGCATGCCCATGGCGAACAGCTCCTGCACCACCAGGTCGTGCAGGTCCCGGGCGATCCGGGCCCGGTCCTCGAGCAGTTCGGCCTCCTCCGAACGCCGCCTGCCGTCGGCCAGCTGTAGCGCCAGCGCGGCCTGACCGGCGAAGGTCTGGGCGGTGGTCAGGTCGGTCTCGGTGAACTCCCGCGCGCCGATCCGCCGGGCCACCATCAGCACCCCGACGCGTTCGCCCTGGGCCAGCAGCGGGGCGTACAGCGCGGGCCCGTACTCGCGCAGCCGGTCCACCTTCAACCTGCTGTCGGTGGCCAGGTCGGCGACCAGGGTGCCCACCCCGGCCCGGATCACCGAGGCGGCACGCCCCTCGGACGGCATCACGGTGCCGACCAGATCGGCACTGTCCTCACCCACGGCGATCTCGAGGACCCACTCCCCGTCCCACCCGGGGAGGATCAGCGCGCCCAGTGCGGCCTCGGCCACCTCGGCCGCCCGTTGCGCGATCAGGTGCAGCGCCTCGTCGTCCTCCGCGCCCGAGAGCATGGTGGTGGCCACCTCCTGGGCGGCCGACATCCAGCGCTCACGGCGGCGCAGGTCCTCGTACAGACCGGCGTTGTCCACCGCGACGGCGGCCGCGGCGGCCAGGGCCACCACGACGTCCTCGTCCTCGGCGGTGAACCCGCCCTCCTTGTCGGCGAGGTAGAGGTTGCCCACCACACGTTCGCCGATGCCCACCGGGACGCCGAGGAAGCTGGTCATCACCGGGTGGCCCGGCGGGAAGCCCACCGACGCGGGGTGGCCGCTGACGTCGTTCACGCGCACCGCGCGACCGAGGCGGGTGATGTGCCCCAGCACGCCGAGGCCGCGGGGGTTGTGCCCGATGGCACGTACGGCCTCGGGGGGCACTCCGGTGTGCACGAAAGACTCGTGCAACCCGTCCTCGCGGAGCACCCCGAGCCCGGCATACCGGGCGTTGGTCAGGTCCGAGGCCGCGCGAACGATCCGGCGCAGGGTCGGCTCCAGCTCCAACCCGTCGGCGACGGCGACGACGGCGTCGAGCAGGCGCCGGTCGGCCGGCCCGCTGACCAGTCCGCTCATGCTCATCCTCCCTCGGCGGCCACAGCCTGGGCGTAGGGCGGGTGATGGCTCAGCAACCACTGGTGGGTGCCCCGCGCCGCGACCGTGCCGCCCTCCAGCATGACGACCTCGTCCGCGGCGGCCAAAGGGGCGAGCCGATGGGTGACGACCACCACGGCGGCCGGCGCGCTCAGCACGTCGCGGACCAGGGCGTCGGCCGTCTCGGGGTCGAGGTGCTCACCGGGCTCGTCCAGCAGCAGCACGCCGGCGCCGAGCAGGAACGCCCGGGCCAGCAGCACCCGACGCCGTTCGCCGCCGGACAGCCCGGTCCCGCCCGAGCCGAGCATGGTGTCCAGCCCGGCCGGCAGGGAGGCCACCCAGGCGCCCAGGCCGGCCCGGTCCAGTGCGGCGGTCACGGCGTCGTCGGCTGCGTCCGGAACGGACACCCTCACATTCTCGCGCAGCGTGGTGGTGAAGATGTGCGCGTCCTCGGCGGTGAACGAGACCGTCCGGCGCAGCACAGGCTCAGCGATGCCGGCCAGGGGGACGGCGGCTGCCCGGCGCCGCCGAGGGTGACCTGGCCGGCCAGGGGCGGCAGCAGCCCGGCCAGGGTCAGCAGCAGGGTGGTCTTGCCGGAGCCACTGCCGCCGACCACGGCCAGGTGTCTGCCGGGGCCCAGGTCGAGGTCGACCCCGGCCACGGCCACCGCCCGGCCGGGCCAGCCACAGGCCAGCTGCTCGGCGCGCAGGTGCGGGGCCTCGACCGCGGGGGCGTGCGGGTCGTGGTGCGCCGCGGAACCCATTGCCGCCGTGGGGGTGTCGAGCAGCTCGAGCACCCGGCGGGCGGCGGCCCGGGCCCGGATCAGCCCGGTGGCCGCGGCGGGCAGGCCCGCCACGGCCTCCGCGGCAGCGAGCGGGGTGAGCGTGACCACGGCCAGCAGCACCTCGTCCATCCGGCCGGAGGCGGTGGCCCGGGCCCCCAGGGCCAGGGCAGCGATCATGGCGAGACCCGTTGCCAGAGTGGAGAGTCCGGCTGCCCAGGCAGCCGGTCGGGCAGCCTGGTCGAGGGTCTGGGCGAGGCCGCGGTCCAGGGTCACGATCCGCCGCAGCCGTTCGGGTGCCGCGCCGGCGACGGTCAGTTCGCCCAGGCCGTCGAGCAGCGCCAGGGTCTCGGCGCTGAGCTCGGATCGGGCCTGCGCCGACTCCTCCTCGGCGGCCCGGGCGGCCCGGGCGGCGAGCCACGGTGCGACGACGGCGGCGAGCAGCAGGGCGAGGGCCACCACCAGGCCGGCCGGGGGCAGCAGGACCGCCACCAGCACGGCGACCCCGAGCAGCGTCGTCCAGGCCACGGCGAAGGGGAGCAGCGAGCGGACCACGATGTCGGCCAGGGTGTCGACGTCGGCGCCGAGCCGAGCGAGCAGGTCGCCGCGGCGCAGCCCAGCCACGGCGGCGGCGTCGGCGGTGGCGAGGTGCCGGTAGAGGCGCTCACGCAGGGCCGCCACACCGCGCAGGGCGACGTCGTGCGAGAGCAGGCGCTCCACGTAGCGCAGCACGCCGCGCCCGATCCCGAAGGCGCGGGTGGCCACCACGGCCACCTGCAGGAACAGCACGGGGGGCTGCTGCGCCGCCCGGGAGATCAACCAGCCGGAGACGGCCATCAGGCCGATCGCGCAGCTCAGCGCGGCAGTGCCGGCGAGCACGGCGTAGGCGGTGCGCCGCGGGTCGGGGTCCAGCGCGACGACGGCCCGGGTGAGCGGATCCTCGCGCAGGCGCCGGGGCAGCAGTCTCATCCGGCGGTCACCGCCACCTGATGCTCGGCCAGCGTGGCCAGGGCCGGCCGGTGGGCCACCAGCAGCACGGTCGTGCCGCCCCGGCGCAGCCGGTCGATGGCGGCGTGCACGGCCTGCTCGGTCTCGGCGTCCAGGTGGGCGGTCGGTTCGTCGAGCACCACCAGCGCCGCCTCGCGCAGCAGCGCCCGGGTGAGGGCGAGCCGCTGCCGCTGCCCGGCCGACAGTCCGTGCCCGGCCTGCCCGATCCGGGTCGCCCAGCCCTGCGGCAGGGCGGCCACCACGGCGTCCAGGCCGCTGTCCCGGGCCGCGCGGTCCAGCCGCTCGGCGGCGGGCTCACCGGGCAGGCCCAGCCAGGCGTTCTCGGCCAGGCTGCCGGGCACCAGCAGGGGCCGCTGCGGCACCCAGGCCACCTGGCGGTGCCAGGAGGCGGGGTCGATCTCGGACAGGTCCACCTGCGCGCCGGAGGCCGCCCGGATCAGGACCGCTCCGGCGTCCGGACGGCGCAGCCCGAGCAGCACCTCGACGGCGCTGGACTTGCCCGCCCCGCTCGGCCCGACCAGGGCGAGCACCTCACCGGGGCGCAGGGTGAGGTCGAGCCCCTCCGGTGCGGCCTGGACCCGGCCGGGGTGGCGGACCGAGACGCCGCGCAGCTCGATCACGGCGTGCCGCAGGTCGGGCGCCGGCGTGGTGCCGGGCGAGGGCAGCGGGCTCTCCAGCACCGTGAACGCCTCCGCGGCGGCGGCCAGCCCGTCGACGCTGGCGTGGTAGTGCACGCCGACCATCCGCAGCGGGAGGTAGACCTCCGGCGCCAGGATCAGCACCGCCAGACCGGTGCGCAGATCGAGCTCGCCGAACACCAGCCGCAGGCCGATCCCCACGGCCACCAGCGCGACCGAGAGCGTGGTCAGCGACTCCAGCACCAGGGCGGACAGGAATGCCGAACGCAGGGTGCCCATCGTGGCCCGACGGTAGGCGTCGCCGACCTCGCGCACCCGCGCCGCCTGACCCCGGTCGCGACCCAGCGCGCGCAGGGTGGGCAGTCCGCCGATCAGGTCGAGCACCTGCCCGCCCATCCTGGTCATGGTGGCCAGCCGGCGCTGGGCCAGGGCTGCGGTCGACCAGCCGATCAGGGCCATGAAGACCGGCACCAGGGGCAGCGTGACGGTGATCGTGAGCGCCGCGATCAGGTCGTGCCACCAGATCACGGCCAGGACCGCCGGGGTGACCGTGGCGGCGAGCAGCAACTGGGGCAGATACCGGGTGAGGTAGCCGTCCAGGGCGTCCAGGCCGCGGGTGGTCAGGGTGGCCAGGGCCGGTCCGCGATCGCCGTCCAGGGCTGTCGGGCCGAGCCGGCCGAGCCGGTCCAGGACAGCCGCGCGCAACTCGGCGATCACGGTGGTCGCCGCCCGGTGGCCGAAGCGCTCCTGCGCGGCGGCGAGGGCGGCCCGGGCGATCACCGCCACGACCAGCCAGCCGAGGGATCCGGTCACGTCGGCCAGGCTCGCGCCGTCCATGGCGACGGCGGCGATCACCTGCGCCAGCAGGAGGGCCTGAACGGTCACGGCCGCAGCGGTGCCGACGCCCAGGGCAGCAGTGAGCAGGACGTAGCGCCGGCTGGCCCGGGCGTGCCGCAGCAGGCGCGGGTCCAGCGGCCTCACCACGTCGACCTCACCACGTCGCACACCGTACGGCGTGGTGAGGTCGGCCTGGATCCGGGGTCAGCTGTTGACGAACGACTTCGGCAGCTTCGGCAGCCCGGCGTGCGCCGGGATGTCGCCGGTGCTGATCCGACGCCGGAACACCCAGTACATCCAGCTCTGGTACACCAGCACGACCGGCGTCATGATCGCGGCGACCCAGGTCATGACGGTGAGGGTGTTCTGGGTGGAGGAGGCGTTGTAGATGGTGAGGGAGTCGGCGCCGCGCAGAGGGCATCACGTTCGGGAACAGCGACCCGAAGATGATCACGACGGCCATCACGGTGACCACGGAGGTGAGCAGGAAGCCGCACCCTCACGACCGCTGACGGGCCACCAGGACCACCCCGACCAGCGCCACTGCGGCGATGAGGACGGGTGCCCAGGTCCAGGTCTTGCCGTAGGCCAGCTGGGTCCAGATCGCCCAGCTGCCGGCCACCACCAGGGTGGGCACCGACAGCGTTGCGGCCATGGCCATCGAGCGCTCGCGCAGCTCGCCGGTGGTCTTCAGAGCGAGGAAGACCGCACCGTGCAGGGCGAACAGCAGCAGGGTGGTCGCGCCGCCGAGCAGGGCGTAGGGGTTGAGCAGCGTGCAGCAGGACGTTGAACGGCCCCCCGGCGATGACCTCCACGTCGACCCGCGCACGATGTTCGCGAACGCGACGCCCCACAGCAGCGCGGGCAGCCACGACCCGAACGGCGATGCCGACGTCCCAGCGGGCCGCCACTGTCGGATCGTCGATCTTGCCGCGCCACTCGATCGCCACGACGCGCAGGATCAGCGCGACCAGGATAGCCAGCAGCGGCAGGTAGAAGCGCGGAGAACAGCGTGGCGTACCAGTCGCGGGAAGGCCGCGAACATCGCGCCGCCCGCGGTGATCAGCCAGACCTCGTTGCCGTCCCAGACCGGGCCGATGGTGTTGAGCACGGCGCGCCGGCGTCTCGGGTCGTCGCTCTTGCCGCCGGCCCAGCGGCGCCATCAGCATGCCGACGCCGAAGTCGAAGCCCTCGAGCACGAAGAAGCCGATGAACAGCACCGCGATCAGGATGAACCAGAGATCGTACGTGTCGAGTGTCCACGTCGTTCTCCTGGCTCAGTACGCGAACGACAGCGGCGCGACGTCGTCCGTCGCCGGTGGCGTCGTCGGCGCGGCTCGGAGTCGTGCTCCAGCGGCCCCTCGACGCGTAGCGGCGCATCAGCTAGAACCAGACCACGCGCGAGCGCGCCGTAGAGGAGCGTGAACACGACCAGGGAGACCACGACCGTGCGCGAGTCGCATGGTCGGGAGACGCCGTCCTGCGACAGTCATCCGCACGGTCGCGTCACCGGTCGGGTTGGGCACCACCACCCAGGGCTGACGGCCCATCTCGGTGAAGATCCAGCCGGCGCTGTTCGCCAGGAACGGCGTCGGCAGGATGCAGCAGCGTCGAACCAGCCGAACCAGCGTCGAGGTCGGGCATCCGCCCTTGCGGGTGAGCCACAGGCCGAGCAGGGCGAACAGGGCCGGCACGGCAGCCGAAGCCGATCATCAGCGCGGAACGACCAGTAGGTGACGAACAGGTTGGGCCGGTAGTCGCCCGGGCCGAACTTCGTCCTCGGACGTGCCTGCAGGTCTTCGACGCCCTGCAGGGTGACGCCGTCGAAGTCGCCCTCGGCCAGGAACGGCAGCACGTAGGGCACCTCGAGGACGGTCGGGTGACGCCGTCGCAGTTGTTGTGCGTGCCGACGGTCAGGACTCGAGAAGCCGGGATCGGTCTCGGTGTGGCACAACGATTCCGCGGACGGCCATCTTCATCGGCTGCTGCTCGAACATCAGCTTGCCCTGGACGTCGCCGGTGACCGCCGACCAGACCGCCGGCGACCATCAGCACGACCAGCTGCCGAGCCGCAGTCGCCGGGCCGGTACATGGTCGCGGCCTGCCTCGGCTCCTCGGTCCGCCCGGTGCGCAGGCGGACCATCCACCAGCGCGCGATCGCCGGCGACGAACGTCGCCGGCGGTCAGGAAGGCGCCGGTGACCGCGTGCGGGAACGCGGCCAGGCGCGGTGTTGTTGGTCAGCAGCGCGCCACGATGCAGTCGAGTTCGGCGCGCCCGGTCTCGGGGTTGTAGACCGCGCCGACGGGGTGCTGCATGAACGAGTTCGCGGCGATGATGAAGTACGCCGAGAGCGTTCACGCCGATCGCGACGATCCAGATGCGTCGCCAGGTGCACGCGTCTTGGGCAGCCGGTCCCAGCCGAAGATCCACAGCACCGATGAACGTCGACTCGAAGAAGAAGGCGACCAGGCCCTCCATCGCCAGCGGGGCGCCGAAGACGTCACCGACGAACTCGGGAGTACTCGCTCCAGTTCATGCCGAACTGGAACTCCTGCACGATGCCGGTGGCCACGCCGATCGCGAAGTTGATCAGGAAGAGCTTGCCGAAGAACTTGGTCAGCCGGTACCAGTGCTCGTTGCCCGGTGACGACCCAGACCGTCTGCATCACCGCGATCAGCGGGGCCAGGCCGATGGTCAGCGGCACGAAGATGAAGTGGTAGACGGTGGTGATACCGAACTGCCACCGCGACACGTCGAGTGCGTTCACTGAGGCTCCCGAAGGGAACTGGATCCGGACATGCTCGGACGTCGACAGGGCGCCGACAGGGTGACCCTAGATCTGGTCATGGGACGACTTTCGGGACTTTGTACCCTCCCCGGTTCGTCCCAGCTGCCCCCCGGCGGCCCGCTACGGTATTCGGGTGACCGGCGACCTACCTTATTCCGCTGAAGAGGTGGTACAGCTCACAGCCCTTGTTCGCGGGCGTGTCCAGGGGGTGGGATTCCGCTGGTGGACCCGGTGCCGGGCGCTCGAGCTCGGGCTGGTCGGCCAGGCGGCCAATCTGGACGACGGTCGGGTGGAGGTGCACGCTCAGGGGCCGCGGTCCGCCTGCGAGGCCCTGCTGCACCTGTTGTCGGTGCAGCCTGCGCCGCCGGTCCCGCCCGACGCGCCACGCTCGTACTACCGCAGGCCTGGCCACGTGGACGGCGTCAGCGCCCGGTGGAGCGCGCTCGAGGCGCCCGTGACGGGCTTCGTCGAGCGGTAGTGTAGGCCGGACTTCCCCGCGCCCCATCGGCCTACCTCGGCGGAGCCTGTGCACCTCAAGAGCCTGACCCTGCGCGGGTTCAAGTCCTTCGCCTCGGCGACGACGCTTCGCTTCGAGCCGGGCATCACCTGCGTCGTCGGGCCGAACGGGTCGGGCAAGTCCAACGTGGTCGACGCCCTGGCCTGGGTGATGGGCGAGCAGGGCGCCAAGTCGCTGCGCGGCGGCAAGATGGAGGACGTCATCTTCGCCGGCACCGCCGGCCGCCCGCCGCTGGGCCGGGCCGAGGTGAGCCTGACGATCGACAACACCGACGGCGCGCTGCCGATCGACTACACCGAGGTCACGATCTCCCGCACGATGTTCCGCAACGGCGGGTCGCGAGTACGCGATCAACGGCAGCGCCTGCCGGCTGCTCGACGTCCAGGAGCTGCTCAGCGACTCCGGCATCGGCCGCGAGATGCACGTGATCGTCGGGCAGGGCCAGCTCGACGCGGTCCTGCAGGCCACTCCTGAGGACCGGCGCGGCTTCATCGAGGAGGCGGCCGGCGTCCTCAAGCACCGCAAGCGCAAGGAGAAGGCGCTGCGCAAGCTCGACGCGATGCAGGCCAACCTCACCCGGCTCGCCGACCTGACCCGCGAGATCCGCCGCCAGCTCAAGCCGTTGGGCAGGCAGGCCGAGGTGGCCCGCCGAGCCGCGGTCGTGCAGGCCGACCTGCGCGACGCCCGGGCCCGGCTGCTGGCCGACGACCTGGTGCAGCTGGTCTCGACGCTGCAGGCCGAGGTCGCGGACGAGACGGCCCTGCGCGCCCGCCGCGAGCAGGTCGAGGCCGAGCTCGCCGACCGGGCGCACCCGGCTGGCCGCGCTGGACGCGGAGGCTGCCGAGGCGGCTCCCGGCTGGCCCGTGCCCAGGAGACCTGGTATCGCCTGTCCAGCCTGCGCGAGCGGGTGCGCGGCACCGCCTCACTGGCCGCCGACCGGCGCGCGCCTGCTCAGCGAGGCAGCCCGCCGAGCGAACCGCCCGGGCGCGACCCCGAGGAGCTCGAGGCGCAGGCCCGGGCGGTCGCGCGAGCAGGAGGAGGCGCTGGCCGAGGAGGTCGAGCTGGCCCGGGAGGCCCTCGCCGAGGCGCGTGGAGTCCCGGCAGGACGCCGAACGCGGCCGAGGGCGAGGAGGAGCGTCGGCTCGCGGCGCTGCTGCGTGCCGCCGCCGACCGTCGCGAGGGACTGGCCCGGCTGGCCGGCCAGGTGGCCGCGCGGCGCAGCCGGGTCGAGACCGCCCAGGCAGCAGGGCGAGCGGCTCGCCGAGCAGATCACCGAGGCCGAGGCCCGGGCCGACGCGGCGCAGCAGGAGTTCGCCGCCGCTCGAGACCCAGGTGGCCGGGGTCGAGGCCGGCGAGGAGGGGCTGGACGCCGAGCACGAGGGCGCGGCCGCCGAGCTGCGACGCGGCCCAGGCCGAGCTCGAGGCCGCCGACCCAGGCCGAGCGCGGACGCCGAGCGGGACCGCGGCCACCTGGACCGCCCGGCGTGAGGCGCTGGAGCTGGGCCTGCAGCGCCGGGACGGCGCCGGCACCCTGCTCGCCGCCGGCGAGCGGCTGAGCGGCATGCTCGGCTCGGTCGCGGCGCTGCTGCAGGTCGAGGCGGGGCACGAGAAGGCCGTCGCCGCCGCGCTCGGGGCGCTCGCCGACGCCGTGGTCGGGTCGGGCGGTGGACGGTGCGCTGTCCGCCCTGAGGCTGCTCAAGTCCGAGGACGCCGGGCAGGCCGGGATCCTGGTCGGCGGTGCCCCGCGGCTACGGCCCGGGTCGACATCTCGGGTCCGCCCCCGGCGGCCGGCTGCCGGTGGGCGCGTCGACCTGGTCGCAGTGCCCGGCGCCGGTGTCGGCCGCCCTGGACCAGTTGCTGGACGGCGTGCTGGTGGTCCCCGACGCTGGACCGTCGCCCAGGACGTGGTGCAGCGTCGTCCGGACCTGATCGTGGTCACGCTCGAGGGGGACTACGTCTCGGCCGCCTTCGTGCGCGGCGGTTCGGCGTCCGCACCGTCCCTGATCGAGGTGCAGGCGGCGGTGGACGAGGCCGCCGACCAGATCGCTGCGGCAGCGCGCGCCGGCGAGCAGGCGAGGTTCGCGGTGCACGGCGCCCGGGCCCGGTTCGCGGCGGCCCAGGAACGGGTCGAGGCGGCGCTGGACGCCCTGCACGACTCCGACGCGCCGCTGGCCGCCGTCGCCGAGCGGCTGGGCCAGCTCGGCTCGACCGCGCGCTCGGCGCGCGCCGAGGCCGACCGCTTGCGCAAGGCCTTCGACGCCAACGAGCTCGCCCTGGGCACCGACCGGGACGCTCTGGCCGAGCTGGAGGCGCGACTGAGCGCGGCGCACGAGTCACCGGACGGTGAGGACCCCTCCACCGAGGACCGGGACCGGCTGGCGGCGGCCTCGACGGCGGCCCGGACGGCCGAGATGGAGACCCGACTCGCCCTGCGCACCGCGGAGGAGCGGTCCAGGGCCCTGTCCGGGCGGGCCGAGCCACTGCTCGCCGCAGCCGCCAACGAGCGCGCGGCCCGCGAGCGTGCGGCGGCACGGGAGGAGCGCCGGCGGCGTCAGGTCGCCACGGCAGCCTCGGTGCTGACCGGCGCGGAGTTCACCCTGTCCTGCCTCGACGGTCGCCCTGGTGCGGGCAGAGCAGTTGCGCACCGCGGCCGAGGCGGAGCGGATCGCCCGGACGCCGCGCTGGGCGGGGTGCGCGAGCAGGTGGCCGCCCTCGCCGAGGAGCTGGCCCGGCTGACCGACGTGGTGCACCGCGACGAGGTGGCGCGCGCGGAGCAGCGGATGCGGATCGAGCGCTGCGCGAGCGCTGCCGTCGAGGAGCTGGGCGTCGACGCCGGACGCGCTGGTCGACGAGTACGGCCCCCAGGTGCCGGTGCCGCCGGGCCGGGACACCGGGGGACGAGCGAGCCCGAGGCGCGGCCGCCCGTCCGTGCCGTACGTGCGGGCCGAGCAGGAGAAGCGGCTGCGAGCGGCCGAGCGGGCGCTGTCGCTGCTCGGCACGCGTCAACCCGCTGGCGCTGGAGGAGTTCGCCGCGCTCGAGGAGCGGCACAAGTTCCTCACCACGCAGCTGGAGGACCTGAAGGCCTCGCGCAAGGACCTGCTGCGACATCGTCAAGGAGGTCGACGAGCGGGTCGAGCAGGTCTTCACCGAGGCCTACCACGACACCGCCCGCGAGTTCGAGCGGGTCTTCTCGCGGCTGTTCCCCGGCGGCGAGGGGCGGCTGGTGCTCACCGATCCCGTCGGACATGCTGACCACCGGCATCGAGGTCGAGGCGCGCCCGCCGGGCAAGAAGGTCAAGCGGCTGTCGCTGCTGTCCGGCGGCGAGCGGTCGCTGACCGCGGTGGCCCTGCTGGTCGCGATCTTCAAGGCCCGGCCGAGCCCGTTCTACGTGCATGGACGAGGTCGAGGCGGCGCTCGACGACACCAACCTGGGCCGGCTGATCACGCTGATGGAGGAGCTGCGCGAGAGCTCCCAGCTCATCGTCGTCACCCACCAGAAGCGCACCATGGAGATCGCCGACGCCCTGTACGGCGTGACCATGCGCGGCGACGGCGTGACCACGGTGATCAGCCAGCGCCTGCGCGAGGACCAGCCCGCCTGAGCGCAACGTCACGGGCTGACCGGCGCGATAGGCTGGCTGTCCGCTCAGAGTGACGGTCCAATTGTTCTGAGTCACCACCAAGCGGGTGAAACAGGCGTCAGCTCGGTAACGATCGGCTGATTCGGTTGGGTCGCGTGTGACAGATGGGGCAACGTAGAAACCGTGCTTGCAATTGTTCTTGGAATGGTCCTGGTCCTCTCCCTCGCCGGCTACGTGATCTACAGCGTGGCCGGCCGATGTGCGTGACGGTGCCCAGGTGCTCACCCCCGAGGGGGAGCGGCTGACCCGTGGTGCCCGCCGCCGGGCACGTCAGGCGGCCAAGGCGGCTCGGACGAGGGCGGCGGCACTGCGCGAGCGACTCCCCGGTGACTCCCATGACGCCGAGACCCCTTCTGGCGCAGTGGAGTCCGGCTCCGAGCCGACTCGATCCGACGTCGTTTCGCGCAAGATCGAGGCCGGCGTCCGGGCCCGAGCCGACAAGAGCCAGGGCCCGCCGCGCCAACAGGGCTCGCCGGTGGCTACTCCTGCGACGGGAGTGTCCGGGACAATCTCCCGGTGACCTCCGACTACATCGCGATCGCGGTTGCCGCCGGCGCCGTCCTCCTCGTCCTGCTCGGTGTGCTGCTCGTCGGCTCGCGCCGGCGCACCGGGCGCCTGCCCGACGCCGAGGAGCGGCCGAGCCTGCAGCCGGCACCCGGCGGGCCCGACGGGGACGACGGGACGCGGCCCGGGCGTCGTCCTCACCCGACCCCGCGAGGGCGAGCCGCAGGTCGAGGACACCGAGGTCGCGCTCGGCATCCCGACGATCGAGCGGCCGGAGTCGGCGCGGGGTCGGCTGGTGCGGCTGCGCGAGCGGCTCGCCCGATCCAACACCGCGCTGGGGCAGGGCCTGCTCGGTCTGCTCACCCGGGACCGGATCGACGCCGCCACCTGGGACGAGGTCGAGGACACCCTGCTGCTGGCCGACATCGGCGCCGGCCCGGCCGAGGAGATCGTGGAGGGCCTCAAGCGGCAGGTCGCGGTGCTCGGAACCCGCGACGCAGACTCGGTGCGGGCCCTGCTGCGCGCCCAGCTGATCGAGGCCGTCGACCCGAGCATGGACCGCTCGCTCGCCGTGGAGCGGCACGAGGACGAGAACCGGCCGGCCGTCGTCCTGATGGTCGGGGTGAACGGCACCGGCAAGACCACCACGGTCGGCAAGCTGGCCCGGGTGCTGGTGGCCGACGACAAGGACGTCCTGCTCGGCGCGGCCGACACCTTCCGGGCCGCCGCCGCCGACCAGTTGCAGACCTGGGGCGAGCGGGTCGGCGTTCCGACCATCCGCAGCGACCGCGAGGGGGCCGACCCGGCCGCCGTGGCCTTCGACGCGGTCAAGGCCGGGATCGAGCTCGAGGCGGACGTCGTGCTGATCGACACCGCCGGCCGGTTGCAGAACAAGGTCGGCCTGATGGACGAGCTGGGCAAGGTCAAGCGCGTGGTGGAGAAGCACGGCCCGGTGGACGAGGTGCTGCTCGTGCTGGACGCCACGACCGGGCAGAACGGCCTGCAGCAGGCCAAGGTGTTCGCCGAGGTGGTCGACGTGACCGGGATCGTGCTGACCAAGCTCGACGGGACGGCCAAGGGCGGCATCGTCGTGGCGGTGCAGCGGGCGCTGGGCGTGCCGGTCAAGCTGGTCGGCCTCGGTGAGGGTCCGGACGACCTGGCGCCGTTCGAGGTCGAGGCGTTCGTCGACGCCCTGCTGAGCTGAGGCCCGATGACGGCGGACGCCGGACTGCTGGCCCTGCTGGACCGTGCGCTGGCGATGACCGAGGACCGGAGCAGGGGCATTCCGGTCGACACCTCGGTCCACGCGATGTTCGCCTCGCTCCGGCGGCAGTTGGACGCCATGCGGGCCGAGGTCGCCGCCGGGGAGGTGATGACGGTCGAGCAGAGGAACAGCCTCACCCTCGGCGTGATCGCCGTCCGGGAGTTCGAGGCCAACGATCCCGAGTACTGCGACGTCCTCTGCGACGCCGTCTTCCGGTTCCGCGCCGGGTAGCCCGCGCCAGGTCGGAGTTCTGCCAGGCCACGACGATGGAGATCACGTTGGAGGAATCTGGCTGCCATCACAGCCGTTTTCTCGCATCGTGATCTCCATCGTCATGCTGGGAGTTGTGCTGGGAGCTGTGCGGGGAAACGCAGGTTTCACCTCGGGAGCGGCTCCGTCACATGCCCGTAACCTGCTGGGCCCGCCGGGGAAACACCGGAAGGGAACCGTGGTGTCCCAGGTCGCCCCAGGGACGTGGCGCCACTGTCCAGGCCGCATGTGGCCAGATCGCACCGCAATCACGACCTCTGAGGGGTACGGATGGATTCCGGAGATACCGCCTGGGTGCTGGCGAGCGCAGCGCTCGTTCTGCTGATGACACCAGGCCTGGCGCTCTTCTACGGCGGCATGGTCCGCGCCAAGAGCGTGCTCAACATGATGATGATGTCTTTCGTCACCATCGGCATCGTCAGCGTCCTGTGGGTGCTGTTCGGGTACTCGATCGCCTTCGGCGGCGGCAACGCGCTGTTCGGCGACTTCTCGATGGTCGGGCTAGGTGAGGCGCTCAACGACGCCACCACCTTCAACGGCGCCGAGTACAAGATCCCCACGCTGGTGTTCGCCATGTTCCAGCTGATGTTCGCGGTGATCACCCCGGCCCTGATCTCGGGCGCCATCGCCGACCGGGCCAAGTTCCTCGGGTGGTCGGTCTTCGTCACCGTGTGGGTCAGCCTGGTCTACTTCCCGGTGGCGCACTGGGTCTTCGACTTCGGCGACGCCGACGGCAACGGAAAGGGTCTGCTCGCCGGCTGGGGTGTCCTCGACTTCGCGGGCGGCACCGCGGTCCACATCAACGCCGGTGCTGCCGGCCTGGCCCTGGCCCTCGTGCTCGGCAAGCGCAACGGCTGGCCCAAGGCACAGTTGCAAGCCGCACAACCTGCCGCTGGTGCTGATCGGCGCGGGCCTGCTGTGGTTCGGCTGGTTCGGGTTCAACGCCGGCTCGGCGCTCAGCGCCGGGACGCTGGCCGGCCTGGCCTTCACCAACACCCAGGTGGCCACGGCCGCCGCGGTGCTGGGCTGGCTCGTGGTGGAGAAGGTGCGTGACGGGCACGCGACGAGCCTCGGCGCGGCGTCCGGTGCGGTGGCGGGTCTGGTCGCGATCACCCCCGCCTGTGCGTTCATCGTTCCGTGGTCGGCGGCACTGCTCGGCCTGATCGCCGGCGCTCTCTGCGCCATCGCGGTCGGTCTGAAGTACCGGTTCGGCTTCGACGACTCGCTCGACGTGGTGGGCGTCCACCTCGTCGGCGGTCTCGTCGGCTGTCTCTACCTGGGCTTCATGGCCACCGAGCGGGCCAACGGGGCCGGCTCGGCCTCCGCCAACGGCTTGTTCTACGGTGGCGGTGCCGGACTGCTCTGGATCCAGACCAAGGGAGCCCTGCTGGTCCTGGTCTACTCGTTCGTGATGGCCGCGATCATCGGCTTCGCCATCGACAAGACGATCGGGTTCCGCGTCGACCGAGGACGAGGAGGCCGGGGTCGACCTGGTCGACCACGCCGAGACCGGCGTACGACTTGGGCACCACCACCAGTGGCGGCTTCCGCAGCGCCGGAGTTAGCACCAAGGAGAACGCGGAGGTGACGGCATGAAGCTCGTCACAGCGATCGTCAAGCCGCACAAGCTCGACGAGGTCAAGTCGGCACTGGAGGCCTTCGGGGTCCAGGGGATGACGGTCAGCGAGGCCAGCGGCTACGGCCGCCAGCGCGGGCACACCGAGGTCTACCGGGGGGCGGAGTACACCGTCGACCTGGTGCCCAAGGTGCGGCTCGAGGTGCTCGTCGACGACGCCGACGCCGCCGACGTGGTCGAGGTGATCGTCAAGGCCGCCCAGACCGGGCGGATCGGCGACGGCAAGGTCTGGACCACCCCCGTCGACGACGTGGTGCGCGTGCGCACCGGCGAGCACGGCGTCGATGCGCTCTGAGGTGAGCCCGCACCGCCCCGCAGGACCTGCGCCGGGAACGTCTGGCGCTGGCTCTGCGGGGCGGCCCGCCCGGGCCCGCAACGCCGGCTAGGCATCACGTCGCTGGTGGAGCGCGGCCCTTGGCACGGCTTGGGAGAGCGCCGTGGGGGAGGTGGGGCTCCGCACGACCGAAGGCGTCGCACTGGCCGTGGTCGGCAGCCGTGGCCCGTCGCGAGACCGGCCCTGCCAGCGACCTCGACCTGGTGCTGCTGCACGACGGCCGGCGACCCGCCGACGCCATCGCCGACTCTCGCCGAGCGCCTCTGGTACCCGTTGTGGGACAGCGGGTCCCGGCTCGACCACTCGGTGCGGACTCCGCGCAGTGCCGTCGAGGTCGCCGGCCGCCGACACCGCGGCGGGGATCGGGCTGCTCGACCTGCGGCAGGTGGCCGGCGACGCCGCCCTGGTGGCGCGGGCCCGGACGCCAACTGCTGCTCGGACTGGCGCGGCGGCATCGGCCGCACGGCTGCCCGGCGCTGCTCGACGGCGCTCACCGAGCGGGCGGACAGGTTCGGCGAGCTGGCCCACCTGCTCGAGCCCGACCTGAAGGAGGCCCGCGGCGGTCTGCGTGACGTCATCGTGCTGCGTGCGCTCGCCGCGAGCTGGGCCGACCGACCGCCCGCACGGTGCGGTGGACGCCGCCGCACGAGCACCTGCTCGACGTGCGCGACGCCCTGCACGTGGTGACCGGCCGTGGCGTGGACCGGCTGCTGACTGGCCGACCAGGACGCCGTGGCCGTCGCCGCTCGGCGTGACCGACGCCGACGACCTGCTCGCCGGGTTGGCCGCAGGCCGGGCGCACCATCGCCCACGCCGCTCGACATCACCGTCCGGCGGGCGCGGCAGGCCTTCCCGGCCCGCCGCAGCCGCCGCTTCCGGGGCCAGCGGCGGGCCCCGGCGTCCGCGGCTGCGCCCGCTCGGCGACGGGCTGGTGGAGCACGACGGCGAGGTGGTGCTCGGCGCCGGGGTCCGTCCGCACGACGACCCGGTGCTGGCGCTGCGGGCCGCGGCGTGCGCCGTCCGGGCTCGGTCTGCCGCTCTCACCGGTGACCGTCGACCACCTGGCGAACGACGCTCCGGTCCTGCCCGACCCCGTGGCCGACCGCGGCCCGCGACGCCCTGGTGGACCTGCTCGCCGGCGGACCGGCGCTGGTCGGGGTCTGGGAGTCCTGCGACCTGGCCGGGCTGGTCACCCGCTGGATCCCGGAGTGGGCAGGGCGTGCGTAACCGCCCGCAGCGCAACGCGATCCACCGGCACACCGTCGACCGGCACCTGGTGCAGACGGTGATCGAGGCGACGGCGTTCCTGCGCGAGGTGGCCCGCCCCGACCTGCTGCTGCTGGCCGCGCTGCTGCACGACATCGGCAAGCGGGCCGGTGCGCACGACCACTCCGCAGGCCGGTGCGCCGCTGGCCCGGGCCGCCGCCGCGCGGATCGGGCTGCCGCCGGCGGACGTCGACGTGATCGAGCGGCTGGTCCGCGAGCACCTGACCCTGGTCGAGCTGGCCACCCGGCGCGATCCGGACGACCCGCGCACGGTGGCCGACCCTGGTCGAGGCGGTCGACGGGCGCAGCGACATCCTGGATCTGCTGCGCGCGCTGACCGAGGCCGACGCCCGGGCCGCCGGGCCGGCCGCCTGGACGCCCTGGCGGGCCCGGCTGGTCGACGATCTGGTGCACCGCGCGCGTTCGGTGCTGCGCGGGCAGGACCTGCCCGGCCCGGCGCCGATCACCGAGGGGGAGGCCGCCCTGGTGCAGCGGGCGACGTCCGACGGCATGCCACGGGTGGCGATCGAGCCGGTGACCGACCACGCAGGGCTGCACGTGGTCACGGTGGTCGCGGCGGACCGGCCCGGTCTGCTGGCCGACATTGCGGGAACCCTGGCCTCGTTCCGGCTCGCGGTCCGCTCGGCCTTGGTGCGCACGGTGGACGGCGTCGCCGTGGACACCTGGTACGTCGACGCCGGCAGCGCGACGGTGCCCGACAGTGCCACGGTGGAGACCGCGCTGCGCAGGCTCGCCGACGGCGACGAGTCGGTGCTCGACCGGCTGGCCCGACGGGACGCCTCGTTCCGGCCGGCAACCGCTGCGATCGGGCGGCCCCGCGTGGTGCTGCTCAACGACGCCTCCGCCGACTCCACGGTGCTCGAGGTGCGGGCCGCCGACCGGCCGGGACTGCTGCACGCGCTGGGTTCCGCGCTGGCCGCGCGCAACGTCGACCTGCGCTCGGCGCACGTGGCGACCCACGCCGGACAGGCGGTCGACGTGCTCTACCTGGCCGAGACCAACGGCAGCCCGCTGGCACCCGCGCGGGTGGCCGAGGTGATCTCCGCCCTGGTCGACGCCGCCTCGCTCCCCGTCTGACGGCGGTCAAACGTCTGCGTGGCTGACCGACCGTTAGGCTGATGAGGTGTTCGCCACCCTCTCCGACCGGCTGACCGCCACCTTCAAGCCCTGCGCGGCAAGGGCCGGCTGTCCGACGCCGACATCGACGCGACGATCCGCGAGATCCGGCTCGCGCTGCTCGACGCCGACGTCTCGCTGCCCGTGGTCCGCGACGTTCTTCGCCACGATCAAGGAGCGGGCGCAGGGCGCCGAGGTCTCCGGCGCGCTCAACCCGGCGCAGCAGGTCGTCAAGATCGTCAACGAGGAGCTCGTCGACGATCCTCGGCGGCGAGACCCGCCGGCTGCAGCTCGCCAAGACCCCGCCGACGGTGATCATGCTCGCGGGTCTGCAGGGTGCCGGCAAGACCACGCTGGCCGGCAAGCTCGGCGCTGCTGGCTGCAAGGAGCAGGGCCACACCCCGCTGCTGGTGGCCTGCGACCTGCAGCGGCCCGACGCCGTCGACCAGCTGCAGATCGTCGGCGAGCGCGCCGGCGTGCCGTCTTCGCGCCGCACCCGGGTGACCGGCGTCCGGCGCCGGCGAACCCGCAGCGCCGGGGTCGGCCGACCCGGTCGCGGTCGCCGCGCGCGGCGTCTGGCACGCGATCGAGCCAAGCAGTACGACGTCGTCATCGTCGACACCGCCGGCCGGCTCGGCGTCGACGACGAGCTGATGGCGCCAGGCCGCCGACATCCGCGACGCCGTCCGCCCGACGAGATCCTGTTCGTCCTCGACGCGATGATCGGCCAGGACGCGGTCGACCACCGCCGAGGCGTTCGGCGACGGCGTCGGCTTCACCGGCGTCGTGCTGACCAAGCTCGACGGCGACGCCCGCGGCGGTGCGGCGCTGTCGGTGCGTCGAGGTCACCGGCGTGCCGATCCTGTTCGCCTCGACCGGTGAGAAGCTCGAGGACTTCGACGTCTTCCACCCCGACCGGATGGCCTCGCGCATCCTCGACATGGGCGACGTGCTCACCCTGATCGAGCAGGCCGAGAAGGCCTTCGACGCCGAAGCAGGCCGAGGAGATGGCCGGCCAAGATCGGCTCCGGCGAGGACTTCACGCTCGAGGACTTCCTCGAGCAGATGCTGCGCATCCGCAAGATGGGCTCGATCGGGAACCTGCTCGGCATGCTGCCCGGCGTGGGCCAGATGAACGACGCGCTGGACAACGTCGACGAGCGCGAGCTCGACCGCGTCGAGGCGATCATCCGGTCGATGACGCCCGCAGGAGCGCGCGACCCCGAAGATCATCAACGGCGTCGCGCCGGCTGCGCATCGCCAACGGGCTCGGGCATGCACGGTGACCGACGTCAACCAGCTGGTCGACCGGTTCTTCGAGGCGCGGAAGATGATGCGCCAGATGGACGCGGATGGGCGGCATGCCCGGCATGCCGGGGATGCCCGGTGGCATGGGTGGCGGCGGCAAGAAGTCGCGCGGCAAGACCGCGCCCGCCGCGCAAGGGCAAGGCCAAGTCGGGCAACCCGGCCAAGCGTGCCCAGCAGGAACGCGACGCAGCCTCCCGGCCGACCACGTCCGGTGCCCCCGGCGGCTGCCTTCGGACTCGGCGGTGCAGGCGGGGCCACCCCCGAGATCGACCCCGCCGACGCTCGACCTGCCCGCCGGCTTCGAGAAGTTCCTCGGCCGCTAGCCGTCACGACCGGTCCGCTCGCGGGGCTTGGTCGGCCGCTCCGGTGTGGGCGGAGGTTTTCCCGCATGCGGAGTGAGGTCGTGCTGCACCTACGCGGGCGGGTGCTGTCTCGGCCGACGACGACGAGTCGGTCGGTGAGGCGTGGGTCGTCGGTGGGCGGCTGACGTTCGAGCGGCCGGTCGCCGCCGACACCGACGTCACGGAGGTCGAGGGCTGGGTCCTCCCCGGCCTGGTCGACGCGCACTGCCACGTCGGGCTGGGGCCCGGCGGCGCCATCGACGCTCGACGCGGCGCTCGCGCAGGCGCAGACCGACCGGCGACGCCGGCGCGCTGCTGCTGCGCGACGCCGGCTCGCCCGTCCGACACCCGCGTGGCTCGACGACCGCGACGACCTGCCGCGGATCATCCGCGCCGGCCGGCACCTCGCCCGGCCGCAGCGCTACATCCGAGGCTATCGCGCACGAGGTCGAGCCCGAGCAGCTGCCCGATCACGTCGCCGGCAGGCCGCGCGCGGCGACGGCTGGGTCAAGCTCGTCGGCGACTGGATCGACCGCGAGGTCGGCGACCTGGCGCCGCTGTGGTCCGACGACGGCGCTCGAGCGCGGCGATCGCCGCCGCGCACGCGCAGGGTGCCCGGGTCACCGCGCACTGCTTCGGCGAGGACTGCGCTGCGCGGCCTGATCAAGGCCGGCATCGACTGCATCGAGCACGGCACCGGACTGACCGAGGAGACCTGGTCGCCGCGGCGGCGCACGGCAGCCGCGCTGGTGCCCACGCTGATCAACATCGACAACTTCCCGGACATCGCCGACGGCGGCGAGGCCAAGTACCCGACCTACGCCAGCCACATGCGCGCCTGTACGCCGGCGTCACGACACGGTCGGCGCCGCCCACGAGGCCGGCGTGCCGATCTTCGCCGGCACCGACGCGGGCGGCACGTCGCGCACGGCCGGATCGCCGACGAGGTCGCCGCGCTGGTCCGGGCCGGCATCCCGCCCGACCGCCGCGCTGGGCGCCGCGTGCTGGGACGCGCGCGCCTGGCTCGGCCGGCCCGGGCTCGAGGAGGGGGAGACCGCGGACCTGCTGGTCTATCCCGAGGACCCTCGCCGTGACGTGTCCGTGCTTGCTCACCCCCGACTGCGGGTGCTCCGCGGCCGCACGGTGGCCTGAGGTGACTCGTCGGGGCGAGGCACTGCTGGCGGTACTGGTCGCCAGCGCCGTCACCGTGGCGGCCGAGTGGCGCACGATCACCACGCTGACCACCTCGGTACGGGGAGATCTGGGCGATCCGCTCTACTTCGCCTGGCAGCTGGCCTGGGTCGGGCGGGCGTTGACCAGGGATCCCGGGGCGATCACCGACAGCATGTGGACCACCAACGCCTTCCAGCAGGCCCCGGACACCCTGGCCTACACCGACGTGGTGCTCGGCTACGCCCCGCTGGTCTGGTTGACCCCGCCCGGTCAGGCCGGTGCGCTGGCCCAGTTGAACCTGGCCCTGATCCTGGCCACCCTGACCGCCACCCTCGGCGGCTACCTGCTGGCCCGGGTGCTGGGCGCGCGCATTCCCGGCGCGATGGTCGCCGCCGCAGGGTTCGGCTTCGCGCCCTGGCGCGACACCCAGGTGATCCACATCAACATCGTCTCCACCGGCGGGATCGCGCTCTCCGCCGCGCTGATCGCCCACGGCCACGGCTGGTCGCTGCGGTCGGGGTGGCAGCCGGACCGGATCCGGCCCGCGTGGGTGCTCGCCGGATGGCTGGTCGCCGCCTGGCAGCTCACCTTCGGCTTCGCCACCGGGATCTGGTTCGGCTACTTCCTCGCGCTGGTGATGCTCGCCCTCGCCCTGGGCTGGCTGGCGACGGGTCTGCGCCGGCTGCCGGTGCGCCTGGTGCTGGCCGATCTGGGCGGCGGGCTGGCGTTCCTGGGCGCGGCGTACCTGTTGCTCATCCCGCACCTGCGGGTGCTGGAGAACCAGCCGGCGGCCCAGCGGGTCGAGGGCATGCTCGACCTGTTCTCCCCGCCCTGGTTCGGCCTGCTCACCGCGGGCAACGCGAACGCGTTCTGGGGGACGCTGCAGACGAGCTGGCGGGAGGCGATCAACGGGCGGTGGCCTCCGGAGATGTTCATGTCACCGGGCATCCTGCTGCTGGCGCTCGCCGTTGCCGGCCTGTTCATCTCCTCGTGGAACCTGCCGCGCAGGATCGCGATCGGGGTGATCACGGCGGCCCTGGCGGTGCTCGCGCTGGGCACCCGGGGGCCGGCCGGAGGGCGCTACACCTACTTGCCGCTGTACGACCACCTGCCCGGCTGGGAGCACCTGCGCACGCCGGGCCGGTTGATGATCTGGGTGACGATGGGGCTGTGCCTGCTCGCGGCCGGTGCGATCAGCCGGATCTGCGACGAACTGGTCGCCGAGTGGGGCCGGCGCGAGGAGAACACCTGGGGGTCCGCGGCGGTGTCCGTGGGCTACCTGCGCGGCCGGCAGGCCGGCGCCCGGCTCGGA
Source organism: uncultured Actinomycetota bacterium (assembly GCA_963710915.1). Taxonomy (GTDB): domain Bacteria; phylum Actinomycetota; class Actinomycetes; order Actinomycetales; family Kineosporiaceae; genus JADJPO01. The sequence continues at coordinate 220,789 of CAVQCD010000012.1, forward strand.
CTGTCGGCCCTGCTGGTGCTGCCGGCCGGCGGGGTGTTCGCCGAGGGCCTGGACGACACCCCCCGCTGGCGGGTCAGCCGTTCCCCGGTGGAGCTCACCACGCTGCGGCAGCCGGTGCTGCTGCTGCCCACCGGGCTGGTCTGGGACTACCACATGATGCTCTGGAGCACCGAGGGCTGGCCCGTGATCACCAACGGGGACAGCGGGTTCGACTCGACCGCGCAGTCCACCATGCGGAGTGAGGCGAAGACCTTCCCGGATGCCGCGAGCGTGGCGGCGCTGCGGGCGCGCGGGGTGGCCACGGTGGTCGTGGTCCGTTCCCGGACCACCCCCGAGTACTGGGGGCCCGCCGCAGACGCTCCCGTCGCCGGGCTCGGGATCACCCGGACCGAGGCGCCCGACGCCGTGATCTTCGACCTGCGCTGAGCTCATCCCGCCAGGCGGCCGGCCACCCCGAGCGCGTCGTAGGTGAGCAGGGCCCGACGGTCCAGGGTGAGCAGTTCGAGCCCGCGGAGCTGCGCCGTCACGGCGATGAGCCCGTCGTAGGTGCGCCCGCCGTCGATCCCTGCCGCCGCCATCCGGCCCGGGACGCCTGCGTACTCCTGAGCGGTCAGCGTGACCACATGATCGGAGAACGACCGGGCCAGGTACTCGGCCACCAGCGCCGCCTGGAGCCGGTGGGGATAGGGCAGCCGGGTCAGCACACTGAAGGCCTCGACCAGGGCGTGGCCCGGCACGGACACCCCGCCCCCGACGACGGCGTCGGCCACGGCGTGCTGCTCGTGCCACGGCGCCAGCGCGGCGACGATGACGCTGGAGTCGCAGGCGAGCCGCTGGGCGCTCAGCGGCGCACCTCCTCGAGGGTGTCTCGGGTGGCCTCGGCGCTGAGCGGCGGCATCTCGACCTCCGTCGCCGCGACGAGTCGCCCCGCGGCGTTGCGCACCAGGTGCGCCGGGGTGGTGGGCACGGCGATCTCCAGCCGGCCGTCCGCATAGATGATGTCGACCACCTGGCCGGGACGCAGATGCATCGCCTCCCGCAGGCTCTTCGGGACGACGATCCGCCCGGCACTGTCGATGGTGGTTTCCATGGTAGAAAATTACCATAGACCGGATCGGGCAGTGGTCGGCGGGTGGTGTCCCATCTGGCAGAATGGTCGGCCGTACCCGGCGGGCGCGGCCCCTCTCTCCGTTCCCGGCGTGTCCCTGGAGTCCTCCGGCGCCTGGTCCCCACCTCGGCGCAGGGCGATTCACCCGAATTCAGAGCAGGAGCACCACTTACTCGTGGCCGTCAAGATCCGCCTCAAGCGCCTGGGCAAGATCCGCGCGCCGTACTACCGCATCGTCGTCGCCGACTCGCGCACCAAGCGTGACGGCCGCGCGATCGAGGAGATCGGCAAGTACCACCCCACGAGGACCCCTCGTTCATCGAGGTCGACTCGGACGCGCGCGCAGTACTGGCTCGGTGTCGGCGCGCAGCCGACCGAGCAGGTGATGGCGCATCCTCAAGATCACCGGTGACTGGCAGAAGTTCAAGGGCCTGCCGGGCGCCGAGGGCACCCTGCGGTCGTCGAACCGAAGGCCGACAAGAAGCTGTGTTCGAGGCCGCCGCCAAGGAGGCCATGAACGAGCCGAAGGCGCGGCCACCACGCCGAAGGCCAAGAAGAAGGCCGAGCCCAAGGCGAAGGTCGAAGAGCCGAAGGCCGAGCGAGCCGAAGGCCGAGGCAGCCGAAGGCCGAAGAGGCTCCGGCAGCCGAGGTCGTCGAGGCACCGGCCGAGGCCGCTGCCGAGACCCCGGCCGAGGCCTGAGTGCTGGCCGACGCCCTCGAGCACCTGGTGCGCGGCATCGTCGACAACCCGGACGACGTCCGGGTCCGCAGCAAGCCGCAGCGGCGCGGGGCCGCTGCTCGAGGTGCGGGTGCACCCCGACGACCTCGGCCGGGTGATCGGCCGCGCCGGGCGGACCGCCACCGCGCTGCGCACCGTCGTCGAGGCGCTCGCCGACGGCAAGCCGATCCGGGTCGACGTCGTCGACGTGACCGCGCGACCGGGCGCGCTGACCGCCGCAGACCGTGCGAGCCGACCGCAGAGCCGTCGCTGCGCGCCATGACGGATCGCGACTTCTCGTCGCCCGGGTCGGCCGCGCGCACGGCATCCGCGGTGAGGTCACCATCGAGGTGCACACCGACACGCCGGACGCCCGGTTCGTCCCGGGCACCGTCCTGCACGGACCCCGCTGCCGGGCCGTTGACCGTGCGCAGCGTGCGGGACCACAACGGCACCCTGTTGATCGGCTTCGAGCAGATCCACGACCGCACCGCCGCCGAGGCCCTGCGGGGCACGCTGCTCGAGGTCGACGTCGACCGGCGAGGAGCACGAGCGCGAGGACGACGCCTGGTACGACCACGAGCTCGTCGGCCTGCGGGTCGATCGACCTCGCCGGCGCCGACGCTCGGCGAGCGTCACCGCCGTCGAGCACCTGCCGGCCCAGGACCTGCTCGTGATCGCCCGCCCGGACGGCGTCCGCCGCCTGGTCCCGTTCGTCGCCGCGCATCGTGCCCGACCGTGGACGCTCGCGGCCGGACCGTCGTCGTCGACGCCCCACCGGGGCTGCTGCGACCTCGACTGACGGAGGGTCGCGCCCGATGCGCATCGACGTCGTCACGATCTTCCCCGAGTACCTGGCCCCGCTGCGAGCTCTCGCTGGTCGGGCAAGGCCCGGCGCTCGGGCCTGCTCGACCTGCGGGTGCACGACCTGCGCGACTGCACCGCACGACCGGCACCGCACGGTCGACGACACCCCGGCCGGCGGCGGCGCCGGCATGGTCATGCGACCCGAACCCTGGGGTGAGGCGCTCGACGCACCTGCTGGCCCGGGCGACGGCCGCGCCCACCCTGCTCGTGCCCAGCCCCTCGGGCCGGCGGTTCGACCAGGTGATGGCCGCACCAGCTCGCCGTACCAGCCGTGGCTCGCCTTCGCCTGCGGCCGCTACGAGGGCATCGACGAGCGGGTGCTGGACGACGCCGCCACCCGGCATGCCCGTGATCCCGGTCAGCCTGGGCGACTACGTGCTCAACGGCGGGGAGGTCGCCGTGCTCGCCGTCGTCGAGGCGGTCGCGCGGCTGCTGCCCGGGTGTCGTGGGCAATGCCGAGAGCCTCGTCGAGGAGAGCCACGAGGCGGCGGCCTGCTGGAGTACCCGGTCTACACCAGGCCGGCCGCCTGGCGGGGGCGCGAGGTGCCCGAGGTGCTGCCTCGGGCCACCACGCCCGGATCGCCCGCTGGCGGCGCGAGCAGCGGTTGCGGCGCACGGCGCGCCGCCGGCCGGACCTGCTCGCGGCCTGGCTGGCCGAGCACCCTCCGACCGCTGCCGAACAGGCGATCCTCGCCGAGGAGGACGAGCGACGATTTCGGCCGCCACACCCCCCTGTGGCAGACTGATCGATCGTTGTCGCGGTTACGCGCGCCCTGCCACAGGGGGGCTGCGCGACCACAGCGGCAGAGTCAGACCTCCGACCCACTCGAGCACGCCGAACACACACGCGGATGACCTGTGGCACCTGCGGGAGAGCGATCATCATGCACACCTTGGACAGCCTCGACGCCGCCTCGCTGCGCGAGGACATCCCGCGACTTCCGCGCCGGCGACACCCTCAAGGTCCACGTCAAGGTCGTCGAGGGCACCCGGTCCCGGGTCCAGGTGTTCCAGGGCGTCGTCATCCGCCGCCAGGGCGGCGGCGTCCGCGAGACCTTCACCGTCCGCAAGGTCAGCTTCGGCGTCGGCGTCGAGCGCACCTTCCCGGTGCACTCGCCGATCCTCGACAAGATCGAGGTCGTCACCCGCGGCGACGTCCGCCGCGCCAAGCTCTACTACCTGCGCGATCGCTGCGCGGCAAGGCCGCCAAGATCAAGGAGAAGCGCGAGAACGTCGCGGCGCGCTGAGCCTCCGACTCCCGATGTCGTCGCCGGTGACCGACACCCCGGTCGCTCCCCGGCGGTCGGCAGCCCGGATGCTCGTGCTGCTGCTGGTGAGCGTGCTGGCGGTGATCGCCGTCCGGGCGTTCCTGGTGCAGTCGTTCGTGGTGCCGACGGCGTCGATGGCGCCGACCGTGGAGCCGGGCGACCGGGTCCTGGTCTCTCGGCTCAGTGCAGGAGAGGCCCGGCGGGGCGACGTGATCGTCTTCGACGGCTCCGGCGTGTTCGTGCCGGAGCCGGCCGCCGCCCGCACACCGCTGGCTGAGTTCGGCCGCGCCCTCGCCGCGGCGATCGGCGCACCGGTCGGGCGCAGCGACTACGTCAAGCGCGTGGTCGGGCTGCCCGGTGAGCGGATCACCTGCTGCGACGCCCAGGGGCGGATCACGGTAGACGGGCAGCCGCTGTCCGAGCCCTATCTGGCCCCCGGCAACACGCCGAGCGACCTCCGGTTCGACATCGAGGTCCCCGCGGGGCGACTGTGGGTCATGGGCGACCACCGCAGCGACTCCGCCGACTCGCGTGCCCATCTCGGGGATCCGGGTGGCGGAACAGTGCCGCTGGACCGGGTGGTCGGTAGGGTCGTCGCCGTCTGGTGGCCGCCGGCCCGATTCGGTGGGATAACCGAGCAACCGCAGGAGGCACCGGCGTGATCGGAGCGCGGCACCGGCACGACGGACGCCGGGTGTCACCTGGCCGGGCGGCGATGAACGCGATCACCGAGGTCGTCGTGGTGCTCTCGATGGCCCTCGTCCTGTCACTGCTGATCAAGACCTTCCTGGTGCAGGCGTTCTTCATCCCCTCGCAGTCGATGGAGAACACGCTGAAGATGGGCGACCGGGTGGTGGTCAGCAAGATGACTCCCGGGCCGTTCGACCTGCACCACGGTGACGTGATCGTGTTCAAGGATCCGGGTGGCTGGCTGGATGCGGTGCCCCCGCCGGACGACGGTGGTCTGCGCAAGGCGCTGCGCGAGACGCTGACCTTCGTCGGCCTGCTGCCGCAGGACTCCGGCGAGCACCTGATCAAGCGGGTGATCGGTCTGCCCGGCGACACCGTGGTCTGCTGCGACGCCACCGGACGGCTGAGTGTGAACGGCGTCGCGATCGACGAGGCCTACCTGTTCCCCGGGGACACCCCGAGCATCCAGGGCTTCTCGACCACTGTGCCCCAGGGGCACCTGTGGATGATGGGCGACCACCGCAGCGTCTCGCAGGACTCGCGGTACAACGGCGACGGGTTCGTGCCGGTCGACAACGTGGTCGGCAAGGCGTTCGTGCTGGTGTGGCCGTTCGGGCGCTTCGGCGGGGTGGACGACGGGGGGCAGGCCTTCGCCTCGGTGCCTGCGGCGCCGTGAGCGCGGTGGCCTCGACCGGCGCGGCGCGCTCCCGGGTTCCGACGCTGCGCCACGAGCGGGCCCTGCTGCGCCAGGGGCACCGGTTGCTGGCAGGTATGGACGAGGTGGGTCGCGGAGCGCTGGCCGGACCGGTCAGCGTCGGTGTCGTCGTGATCGACGAACGCACCCGGACGGCGCCGGCGGGCGTGCGTGACTCCAAGCTGCTCACGCCGGCCGCCCGAGCGGCCCTGGTGCCGCGCCTGCGCCGATGGGCGGTGTCCTACGCCGTCGGGCACGCCGCTCCCGAGGAGATCGACGCCTACGGGATCATCGCTGCGCTGCGCCTGGCCGGGCGGCGGGCCCTGGCCGCGCTGCCGGACCTGCCGGACGTCGTCCTGCTCGACGGGTCGCACGACTGGCTGAGCCCGCCCGCGCAGGAGGGTCTGTTCGACGTCCGGCCGACGCCGACGCCGGTCACCCTCGGCGTCGAGCCACAGGTGACCACGATGATCAAGGCGGATCTGCGGTGCGCAGCGGTGGCCGCGGCCAGCGTGCTGGCCAAGGTGGAGCGGGACACCATGATGGTCGCCCTCTCCCAACAGCACCCGGGGTTCGGCTGGCACGAGAACAAGGGCTACTCGGCGCCCGAGCACCTGGAGGCTCTGCGCGCCCTCGGCCCGTGCACCCAGCACCGCAGATCGTGGAACGTGAAGGCGTGGCAGGCCGATCTGACCGAACCGGCCGGTCTCTCGCTGCCGGCGGCCCGGGGATGAGCCGGCGGGTCGACCCGGCGGTGCTTGCTGCGGTCGCGCTCGGGGGCGGGGTGGGTGGCGGGCTGCGCTACCTGGCCGGCTCGCTCGGCGTCCTGCCGTGGACCACGGTGGCGATCAACACCACCGGATGCGCGCTGATCGGGGTGCTGATGGTGCTGCTGATCGACCGCTGGCCCGATGCCCGCCTGGTGCGCCCGCTGCTCGGCACCGGGGTGCTCGGCGGGTTCACCACCTTCTCCACCTACGCGCTGGACGTCGAGCAGCTGGCCACGCACGGCCGGCCGCTGACGGCGCTGGTCTACCTGGTGGCCACCCCGGTGCTCGCGCTGGTCGCGGTGTGGGCCGCCGCCTCGGCCACCCGGTTCCTGATGGCAGGATCGACCCGACGGAGGGCGTCATGAGTCTGAGCGGCAGTGCACTGCGACTGACGATCATGATCGGCGAGTCGGACCGGTGGCACCACCGGCCGCTGTACACCGAGATCGTGCACCGGGCGCATGCGGCCGGGCTGGCCGGGGCGACCGTGATCAAGGGGGTGGAGTCGTTCGGCGCGAGCAGCCGGATCCACACCACCCGGCTGCTCAGCCTCAGCGAGGACCTGCCCATGGTGATCCTGATCGTGGACGCCGAGGAGCGGGTCCGTGGCTTCCTCCCCGAGCTGGAGGAGCTGGTCGGGGAGGGCCTGGTGATGATCGACGAGGTCGAGGTGATCCGCTACGTGGGGCGGGAGGCCGCCCGGTGAGTCTGGCCCTGGCGGTGCTCGGGGCGGCGGTGGGCGCTCCGGTCCGCTACCTGGTCGACCGGGCCGTCCAGGGCCGGCACGACAGCGTCTTCCCGTGGGGAACGCTGACCGTCAACATCGTCGGGTCGTTCGTGCTCGGGCTGGTGGCCACCCTCGCCCCGCCCGACCTGCAGGTGCTGCTCGGCGTGGGGTTCTGTGGTGGATTGACCACCTACTCGACCTTCTCCTACGAGACGCTGCGCCTGGTCGAGGACGGCGCGGGCGGGCTCGCGGTGGCGAATATGTTGCTGAGCGTGGCAGCCGGTGTGCTCGCTGTGGGGCTCGGCGTGGTCATCGGTGCCGCTGCACTGGGCTGAGCAGGGCAAGATAGCCCTGTGAGCGCCGAGGACCTGGAGAACTACGAGACCGAGATGGAGCTTCAGCTCTATCGCGAGTACCGCGACGTCGTCGGCCTGTTCGCCTACGTGGTGGAGACCGAGCGGCGGTTCTACCTGGCCAACAAGGTCGACCTGCAGGTGAGGTCGGCCGGCGGCGAGGTCTACTTCGAGGTCACCATGACCGATGCCTGGGTCTGGGACGTCTACCGCCCGGCCCGGTTCGTGAAGACGGTGCGCGTGGTCACGTTCAAGGACGTCAACGTCGAGGAACTGGCCAAGAGCGACTTCGACCCCACCAAATCGGTCGACTTCCCCCGCTGAGCTCCTGATCTCCTGACCTGCTCGCGACGTCGGGGCCGTTCCGTCCACAGCCGGGCATGATCGCTTCGCTGTCCACAGGCGAGTCGGCGCGTGCGGCGGGCCGGACGTCGTCCGGCTTCGCTGTGTTGCGGAGGTGGTCAGCATGCGCGACACGGATGCGCTGGGGGAGTACGGGGAACGGCTCGCCGCCCGGCACCTGATGGATGCCGGGATGCAGATCCTGGACCGGCGCTGGCGGTGCCGGCACGGCGAGATCGACCTGATCGCCCTGGACGGGCCCTGCCTGGTCGTGTGCGAGGTGAAGACCCGGCGCTCGGTCGCCGCGGGTGCCGCGCTGGAGGCGGTGACCCCGGCGAAGATGCGTCGCCTGCGCCGGCTGGCTGCGGTGTGGCTGATCGAGCAGCGCCACTGGTTCCCGCAGATCCGGATCGACGTGGTCGCGGTCACCGTGCCTCGGTACGGTGCGCCGCAGATCGAGCACCTCCGGGCGGTGATCTGAGTGCCGCTGGGACGCTGCCTGGCCGTGGCCCTGGTCGGGCTGGACGGTCATCTGGTGGAGGTCGAGGCGGACATCGCCGACGGACTGCCGGCCTTCGCCCTCGTCGGGCTGCCGGACACCTCTCTCGCGGAGTCGCGCGACCGGGTGCGCGCTGCGCTGTCGAACGCCAACTGCCCCCTGCCCGCGCGGCGGATCACGGTGAACCTGTCCCCGGCCGCGCTGCCGAAGACGGGCGCCGGGTTCGACCTCGCCGTGGCAGCCGCGCTGCTCGCGGCCGGCGGGAAGGTCGGTGCCGCCTCGGTCGCCCGACGGGTCCACCTGGGGGAGCTGGGGCTGGACGGCAGTGTCCGCGCGGTGCGCGGGGCGTTGCCGGCAGTGCTCGCCGCCGTCCGCGCCGGATGCCCGAGAGTGGTTGTCGCGCAGGCGAATGCGGCCGAGGCGCGGCTGGTGCCCGGTGCCGAGGTGGTGGCGGTCTCGACCCTGGCCGACGTGATCGCCCTGCACCGCGGCGAGCCGGTGTCCGAGCGGACCGGAGGCTGGGAGGCGGGGCCGGTGATGCCGCTGCGGCCGGACCCCGACCTGGCCGACGTGGTCGGGCAGGCGCACGCCCGGCACGCCCTGGAGGTGGCCGCCGCCGGAGCGCACCACCTGCTGATGATCGGCCCTCCTGGGGCGGGCAAGACCATGCTGGCCGCTCGCCTGCCGTCGCTGCTGCCGGACCTGAGCGACGACGCCGCGATGGAGGTGACCGCGATCCACTCGATCGCGGGCACGCTCGACCCGGCCGCCGGGCTGATCCGGCGGCCGCCGTTCGAGGACCCACACCACACCTGTACCCCGGTGGCCCTGGTCGGCGGGGGCAGCGGGCTGCCCCGGCCGGGGGCGGCGTCCCGGGCCCATCGCGGGGTGCTGTTCCTCGACGAGGCGGCGGAGTTCGACGTCCGGGCGCTGGACGCGTTGCGCCAGCCTCTGGAGCAGGGGTCGTTGATGATCCATCGAGCGCTCGGCAGCGCCCGCTACCCGGCCCGGTTCCAGCTGGTGATGGCGGCGAACCCGTGCCCGTGCGGGCGCTCCTCGGGCAAGGGAACGGACTGCACGTGTGCACCCGCCGCCCGGCGCAGGTACCTGGCCCGGCTCTCCGGCCCGCTGCTGGACCGGATGGATCTGCAGGTGGAGGTGAACGCGGTCGGCCGGGCCGATCTGGCCCGGCGCGAGCCGGGGGAGCCCAGCGCCGAGGTCCGGCTGCGGGTGGAACAGGCCCGCCTGGCTCAACGGGCGCGGCTGGCCGGGACGTCGTGGACCTGCAACGGGGAGGTGCCCGGGTCGTGGTTGCGCTCTGCCTGGCGCCTGCCTGCCCGGCGGACCCGCAGCGTGGACCGGCTGCTCGACCGCGGGGAGCTGACCGTGCGTGGCTACGACCGGGTGCTGCGGGTCGCCTGGACGCTCACCGATCTGGCCGGCCGTGACACCCCCACCGGCGAGGACGTCGAGCAGGCGGCGACCCTGCGCCGTCAGGGCCGGGTGGCGGCGTGAGCGGCGGATCGAGGTGGCCGGTGTGGTTCGACCCGGAGGACGACCGCACGGCCCGTGCGGCGTGGAGTCGGCTGGCCGAACCGGGCGACGAGCAGGCCTGGAACTACGTGGCCGAGTTCGGGGCCGGGGCGGCCCTGCGTCATCTGGCTGAGGGCGGCCACCAGGTGGAGGCGCGGTGGCGGGTCCGCTGGGAGCAGACCGACCCGCGGCGCGACCTGCGGGTGCTGGAGCGCTTCGGCGGGCACTGGATCGTGCCCGGCGATGCGCAGTGGCCGGCCCGGCTCGACGATCTTCAGCAGCGGCGTCCGTTCGGCCTGTGGGTGCGCGGCCCGCTCGCGCTGGCCGATGCCTGCCGGCGCTCGGTGGCCGTGGTCGGAGCCCGGACCGCCACCTACTACGGGCGCGATCTGGCCGGCGCCATCGTCACCGGGTGCGCGGACGCCGGCTACACGACAGTGTCCGGGGGTGCCTACGGGATCGACGCGGCAGCGCATCGGGCCGCGCTGGCGGTGGACGGGGCCACGGTCGCGGTGCTGGCCTGCGGGGTCGACCGTGCCTATCCGCGCGGCAACGAGCGCCTGCTGGAACAGGTCGCCGAGCTGGGCTGCCTGGTCAGCGAGGTGCCCCCGGGGTCGGCGCCCACCCGGTGGCGCTTCCTGGAGCGCAATCGGCTGATCGCAGCGCTGACGTCCGGGCACCGTGGTGGTGGAGGCGGCCTGGCGCTCCGGCGCGCAGAACACGGCCCGGCACGCCCTCGGCCTGGGGCGGCCCCTGGGCGCCTGCCCCGGGCCGGTCACCTCCGCACTGTCCGCCGGATGCCACCGGCTGTTGCGCGAGGGAGGCGCGGTCTGTGTCTGTGACGCGGCCGAGGTGCTGGAACTCGTGGCCCCGATCGGTGAGCAGTTGACCCTCGACCCCGATCCGGCGCCCTCGGTGCTGGACCGGCTGGGGCCCGAACAGCGTCGGGTGTTCGAGGCGCTGCCGGTACGCAAACCGGCCAGCCTGGACTCGGTGGCTCGCCACGCCGGGCTGGAACCCCGTGCGGTGGCGGCGGTCCTGGCCCGGTTGGCCGTCCTCGAGCTGGCCGAGCAGTCGGGCGGACGCTGGGTCCGCACGCCGGCCCGGGCAGCGCGCCGCCTTGTGGTCGACGTCTGAGGCGGTCACCGTGGGCTGATGGAGACGGCGATCGAGGCCCTGCTGGCCGACTACGACCGGTTCCTGGGGCTTGAGCGCGGCCGCTCGCCGCACACCCGGCGGGCCTACCTCACGGATGTGCGAGCGCTGCTCGACCACGCCGCCGCGACCGACCTGGCCGGGCTCGATCTGGCCGAGCTCGATCTTGCACTGCTGCGCTCCTGGTTGGCCCGGATGAGCGCGGACGGGCTGGCCAGGTCCACCATCGCGCGCCGGGCCGCCAGCGCGCGGTCGTTCACCCGGTGGCTGGCCCGCACCGGCCGGGTGCCTACGGACGCCGGCGTGCGCCTGCGCTCGCCCAAGGCCGGCCGCCCGTTGCCGGGGGTGCTGCGGCGGGGGCAGGCCACCGCCATGCTCGACGCCGCGGCGGAGCACGTCCGGACGGTGTCCGACACGCCGGACGTGGATCCGGTCGATCGGGCGATCAGTCTGCGCGACCGGGCGTTGCTCGAGCTGCTCTACGCCACCGGTGTCCGGGTCAGCGAGCTGACCGGGCTGGACCTGGGCGACCTCGATCACTCCCGGCGCACCCTGCGGGTGATGGGCAAGGGCGGCAAGGAGCGGGTCGTCCCGTTCGGCGTGCCCGCGGCGGCCGCTCTGCGTGCCTGGCTGGACGACGGGCGGCCCCTTCTCGTGCCGGCGGGCGGGCCGGCCGCCGCGGCGTCGGCGGTGTTCCTGGGTCGCAGGGGAGGGCGGGTCGACCCACGGCAGGTGCGTGACGTCGTCCATCGCGGGGTGGAGGCCGTCGAGGGTGCGCCGGCGATGGGGCCACATGGGTTACGCCATTCGGCGGCAACGCATCTTCTGGACGGCGGCGCGGACCTCCGTAGCGTACAGGAGTTGCTTGGTCACGCTACGCTGTCGACCACACAGATCTACACACACGTCTCCGTGGAGAGGCTCCGTGCCGGACACCGGCAGGCGCACCCTCGTGCGTGAGAACGGAAAGGGGGGCGGCTCGTGGTCGCCGACGAGGTCCGAGTGCAAGAGGTCGACCCGGTAGCCGCCAACGAAGCCGCGCTGCGTCAGCTGTGGGTGGACTTCAAGTCGACCCACGACTCGGCGCTGAGGGAACGGCTGATCCTGCACTACTCCCCGCTGGTGAAGTACGTGGCGGGCCGGGTCGGGGTCGGGCTGCCGCCGAACATCGAGCAGGCGGACCTGGTCTCCTACGGCATCTTCGGGCTGATCGACGCGATCGAGAAGTTCGACATCGAGCGGGCGATCAAGTTCGAGACGTACGCCATCTCCCGCATCCGTGGCGCCATCATCGACGAGCTCCGCGCGATCGACTGGATCCCCCGGTCCATCCGCTACAAGGCGCGCGAGGTGGAGCGGGCCTACTCCGCCCTCGAGGCCGAGCTGCATCGCAGTCCGAGCGAGCCGGAGGTGGCCGCACGCCTGGGCATCTCGCTGCCCGAGCTGCACGCGATCTTCTCCCAGGTCTCCTACGTCAACGTGGTCGCGCTGGACGAGTTGCTCACGGTCGGCGGGGAGAAGGGCGACAAGCTCTCCCTGGTGGACACCCTCGAGGACACCAAGGCCGAGGACCCGGTCACGGCGTTCGAGACCGAGGAGACGAAGTTCATCCTCTCCCGGGCGATCAACCAGTTGCCCGAGCGGGAGAAGATCGTGATCACCCTCTACTACTACGAGGGGCTCACGCTGGCCGAGATCGGCCGGGTGCTCGGGGTGACCGAGTCGCGGATCTGCCAGATGCACACCAAGGCCGTGATCCAGCTGCGGGCCAAGCTGGCCGAGGTCAGCTGAGGCGCCAGCCGGACGCCGGGTCGGCCTGGCTAGGCTCACCTGCATGAACGTCGTCGCCGGCATCGACGTCGGCGGTACCCGGATCAAGGCCGTCCTGCTCGCCGGTGAGGTCGAACGGGGCCGGGTCGTGCTGCCGACGCCGCCCTCGATCGGGCAGCACTTCGCCGACACCGTGGCCGAGGTGCTCGAGGCGCTGCTGGCGCACCGGCCGGACGCCGCGCCCTCCGGGCTCAGCGCCTGCGGGATCGTCGTCCCCGGCATGGTCGACGAGGTGGCAGGGATGGGTCGCTACTCGGCCAACCTCGGCTGGCGCGACCTGCCGCTGACCGCGCCGGCCGCCGACCGGCTCGGGATCCCGGTGGTGGTGGGCCATGACGTGCGGGCCGGGCTGCTCGCCGAGACCCGCCTCGGGGCCGCCCGGGGGGCCCGACACGCCCTGTTCCTACCGATCGGCACCGGTATCGCGGGCGCCCTGATGATCGACGGACACATCCTGGTCGCCGACGGCTGGAGCGGTGAGCTCGGCCACGTGATGGTGGTGCCCGGCGGGCAGAGGTGCCGGTGCGGTGCCCGCGGGTGCCTGGAGGCGATCGCCTCCGCCTCGGCGATCCAGCGCCGCTACGCCGCTCTGGCCGGCTCCGCGCGGCCGGCCGAGGAGATCGTGACCCTGGCCCTCGCCGGCGACCCGTCGGCCGCCCAGGTGTGGTCCGACGCGATCGAGGCGCTGGCCCGTGCGGTGGTGATGGTGGTCACCGCCACCGGAGTCGACCTGGTGGTCGTCGGCGGCGGGCTGGCCGGGGCCGGCGAGGCCCTGCTGACGCCCCTGCGCGCCGCCGTGCAGGCGGCCCTGACGTTCCAGCGCGGCCCGCGGATCGTGCTCGCCGGGCTCGGCGACCGTGCGGGATCCCTGGGCGCCGGGCTGCTCGCGGCCGACCTCCTGGCGGGGTGAGGCCCGATCGGCCGTCAGGGCCCGAGCCAGCGGCCTCGGCGCATCACCGAGACCAGGCCCAGTTCGTCGTCCAGCACCAGCACGTCGGCGCGGTACCCGGCGGCCAGGTCGCCGACCCGGGCCAGTCCTAACGCCGTAGCCGGGGTCAGGGTGGCTGCGTGGACGGCGTCCGCGAGGGGGACGCCGGCCACCTGCACGCTCCAGCGGACGACGTCGAGCAGGGTGGCGGTGCCGCCGGCCAGTGAGCCGCCCTGGGTGAGTCGGGCCTGACCGGCGGCGACGTCCACCGACAGTGCGCCGAGGGTGTAGCGGCCGTCGGGCAGGCCGGCCGCCGACATCGCGTCGGTGATCAGGCAGATCTGCCCGGGGCCGACCAGGTCGAAGACCATGCGGACCGTCTCGGCGGCCAGGTGCGCACCGTCGCCGATCAGCTCCAGGTAGGCCTCGCCGCGCCCGGCGGCGGCGAGCGCCGCGGCCACCGGGCCGGGCTCGCGATGGTGCAGCGGCGGCATGCCGTTGAACAGGTGGGTGACCAGCGGGATGCCGGTGCCGTGACCCTGGCCCAGACTCGCGCGCAGGGCCTGCTCGGCCTCCCGGGCAGTGCCTGCGGTGTGCCCGAGTGCGGGGATGATGCCCCAGCGGCCGAGCGCGCCGGCCCCGTCGGCGCCGCGGCACCGTTCGGGTGCCCAGGTCATCTGGCGGACTGCGCCGGGGGCCCCCGCCTGCTCCGCCGCGGCCACCCAGCCGTCCAGCAGTCGCTCGTCGAGATCGCGCAGCGCGCTCGGATCCTGGGCGCCGCAGCGTGCGGCGGACAGGAACGGGCCCTCGAGGTGGATGCCGGCCAGCTCGTCGTCCGCGGCCAGGGTCGCCAGGGTGCTCACCGACTGTCTCAGCACCGGTGGCGGAGCGGAGACGGTGCTGCCGATCAGGGTGGTGGTGCCGTGGGCGCGGTGGTGGGCGATCGCCGTCCGCGCGCCGGCCGGGTCGGGCCCGAACTCGCCCCCGCCCCCGCCGTGGCAGTGGATGTCGACGAGCCCGGGCAGCAGGACGGCACTGCTCGGCCAGGGCTCGGGCGGGGCGGCGTCGGCGTAGCCGGCCGGGAGGCTCGCGCGTGGCCCGGCGTAGACGATGTCCGGCCCGTCGACGACCAGTGCGCCGTCAGGCACCACGCCGCTTCCGGTGACCAACCGCCCGGTCAGCACAGTCCGTCCGGCCAACCCCGCCACCTCCCAACCTGCTCATGCTCCGCGGGGGTACACGCTGCGGGCGATGACAAACATGTCAGATGTAGCCCCGCGGAGCATGAGCAGGTTGGCGCCCGCTAGTCGTTGCGGCAGAGCAGTTCGCCGTGGGTGATGGTGAACCAGCCGTCGCCGTCCGCAGCCCAGCGGTGCCAGGCCGCGCGGATACGCTGCAGGTCCTGTTCCTGCGCAGCGCCGGAGGCCAGGGCCTGCCGGGCGAGGTCGGAGTCGACGATCCGGTCGGCCCACATGCCGCCCCACTGGGCGCGGGACTCGTCGGTGGCGAAGCACCAGGTCGACGCGCTGGGGGTGATTCGGGAGAACCCCGCTGCGCGGGCCCACGCGAGCAGGCGTCGCCCCGCATCGGGTTGGCCGCCCGACGCGGTGGCGAGGTGACGGTAGAGCGCGCGCCACTCCTCGAGCTCGGGTGGGTTCGGGTACCAGGTCATCGCCGCGTAGTCGGCGTCGCGGACGGCGACCACCCCACCCGGAGCGGCGAGCCCACGCATGCGGCGCAGTGCCTCGACCGGATCGGGCAGGTGCTGCAGCACCTGATGGGCGTGGACCACGTCGAAGCGACCGTCGGCCGGGTCGAGCGCGTAGACGTCGCCCACGGTGACCTCGACGTTCGTCAGCCCTCGCTGCCGGCAGTGAGCGGCTGCCTGTTCGACCACCGCCCGTGCGGGGTCGATCGCCAGGACGGTGCCGGGGGCCACCCGTTCAGCGAGGTCAGCGGTGATCGTTCCGGGCCCGCAGCCGACGTCCAGGACGCGCTGGCCGGGCTGCAGGTGCGGCACCAGGTAGGCCGCGGAGTCCTGGGCGGTGCGTGTCCGGTGCGAGCGCAGCACAGCCTCGGCATGCCCGTGCACGTAGTGGGTCATGGCCCGTCAGGGTAGTCCGGGGCGTCCAGAATACGATACCTCCGTCTCACGATATGGACGAGACGTCCAGAGGGAGGAGCACCGGGGGAGGCCTGCGGCCCACCAGGGACAACGGGTCCAGGTAGGTCTGGCCCCGCAGCGCACCCCAGTGCAGGCAGGTGACCGGTGCGCAGTGCGAGCCGGTGGTCTGGAGCAGCCCGATCTGCTGCCCGACATCGATCCGCTGCCCGCGCCGCACGACGGACTGCACGGGTTCATAGGTGGTGCGCAGGCCGCCCGGGTGCAGGATCACCACCACCCCGCGCCCGGCCAGCGGGCCGGCGAAACCCACCACGCCACGCTCTGCAGCGCGCACGACCGTGCCGGGCGCGGACGCGAGGTCGACCCCACGGTGACCCGGTGACCAGCGGTAGGGGCCGACGGAGAAGCCTTGCAGCACAGCCGGTCTCGGCGAGATCGGCCATTGCCGGGCGGTGCCCGGCTGGACGGTGCCTGGTGTCTGGACGGAGGGCGCCGCCGCGGCGGGGCGGAGATCGTCGACCGTCGCGGCGGGCCCTCCGGATGGCGCATCGGGCAGCATCGTCACGGCGGACAGGAGGAACGCGGAGACGAGTGCTGCGGGAACGGCCATGAGCAGGACCCTGACGCTGGTCGACGGGCAGCGCGAGAAGGCCTCCGGCGCCTGTGGATGACGGGGCAGCGCCAGGCCCCTGTGCACGGATCGCGCGCGTCGTCACGAGTCCCGCACGCAACGGCCTAGCCTGCTCGGGTGGACCAGGACCCGCAGACCGCCGCGGACCAGCTGTACGCCGCCGCGCCGTCCGCGTTCATGGCCACCCGCACGGCGCTGGCCAAGGCGGCCAAGGCCTCCGGGGACGCCGCTGCCGCCAAGGAGATCGCGGCGCTGCGCAAGCCCAGCGTGGCTGCCTGGGCGATCAATCACCTGCTCCGCCAGCGCCCGGACGTGGCGACCCGGCTCCGCGAGGTGGGGGATCGGCTGCGCTCGGCGCAGACCCGGCTGGACGCCGCCGCGCTGAAGGAGCAGCGAGCCGGGCGTGACGCGCTGCTGGCGGAGGTCGCCCAGGCGGCGGCAGGAGAGGCCGAGGTCGTCGGTCAACGGCTGAGCACGGCGGTGCTGACCGAGATCCACGACACCGTCGTCGCCGCTCTCGCCAGTGCCGAGGCCACGGATGCCGTGCTGTCGGGCACCCTCACCCGGGCGCTGAGCTACTCCGGCTTCGGCGAGGTGGACCTGGGTGACGCGGTGGCGCGCACCAGCACCGGCGTCCGGCTCGCCGTGATCGAAGGGGCTGCGCCGGCGCGTGAGGCCGCACAGGTGGCGCGCGATCGCGCCGAAGGGCACCTGAGGATGGCAGCCCGGGCACGGGAGGCGGCCCAGGCGCGGCGCGACGCCGCGCAGCAGGAGGCGACGCTCGCGGAGGAGCGGGTGGGGGTGCTGCGGGACGAGCTGTCCGCGGCGCAGGCCCAGGCGGAGACGGCGCGAGCGGACCTGCGTGAGGCCGACGACGCCTACCGGGCCGAGGTTGCCCGGCATGCTGCCGCTGAAGTCACGCTGCGCGAGCTGAAGGCGGCTGCCGAGCAGGAGTGATCTTGCTCACTTCATGATCGCGCTGGTTCAGCGCGGCACGACGCAGCACCGATCACGCTATTGCCCTGCGGCATATCTGAACGCGGGGCTGCACGTCCAGCCGTGACGGAGGATGCCATGCCACGCCCACCTGGCGACCGCCGAGGGTGGCGCGGCACATCCTTCGTGGCCGCACTCCTCCTGACGCTCGCCCCAGCCCTGGTCCTTCCGGGGGCCGCTGCAGCCGACCCGATCGGTGACCTGCGGGTGGTGACGGCCGACACCACGGGGTGCGGCACGCTGCCGATCACGGCGAGCGGCTCGGGCACCGGCACCCGGGTGACCATCACCGGGTTCCCGTACCCGTTCACGCTCGGGGCCATCCCCACCCGGTGGTGGGTGACGCCTCCGGTGAACTCCGTCGTGTTCTCGCTGTACTACGGCGGCCTGATGTGGGTCCCCCCGGTCGCCACGGCCGCCGCGGCGCGCGGGGACACGGCCACGGTGAGCGCCCTCGTCTCGGCCGTCGCCACGCTCCTCGCCGCCAACCCCGACCCCGGCAAGGCGGTTCACGGGTGGGACGAGGGAACGAACCTGCGGCGCCAGCAGGCGCTCAACTGCCTGTGGCGGGTGAGCGGAGGCGACACCCGGCTGCTGCCGGCGATCGAGGCCACCTCCAGGGCGAACCTGGATCCGAACCGCTACTACGGCCCGCCGAAGCGAGCGGTGCACAATCACGGGCTGATGGCCAACCTCGCCCTTCTCGACGCGGGATCGCTGCACCACAACGCGCAGTGGACCGGCACCGCGCTGGCCCGAACCGTGCGTGACAGCGCGGGCGCCTGGACACGTGGCGGCGTCGCCCATGAGCAGTCAGGCGCCTACGGGATCTTCAACCTGAGCCTGTGGAGCATGGCGGCGGACGCCATCGCGGCCTACCCCGGCACCGAGGCCACCGTCGCGCGGATCCGCGCCGACCTGACGCGCGCCCGGGCCTCGTACGCGCACCTGACCACGCCTGCCGGCGCGGTCGTGCCCTACGGCGACGGCAACCCGGTCAGGGGCATCACCGCCCCTCAGCCCGCCGGTGCGTTCCGCGACGATGTCGCCGGGGTCGCCGCAGGCCGCTGGTCGTGGACCGACCCGGCGACCACCTACTACCTGCTGCGCTACGGCACGAGCCGTCGGATGCACGGCCACCAGGACCGGGGCGCGCTGGTCTGGACCACGCTCGGGGTGCCCGTCCTGGTCGACGTGCAGACCTCTGGCAACGACGTCAACCTGCCCGACGCCGCCTGGTGCCGAACCCCGACCGCCCACAACACCCAGGTCCCTCGTGGCAGGGCCCTGGACCTCGATGCGCCGGTCGCCCTGACCCGGGCCACCCGGTCCGGGAGCGCGCACGCCTACACCCTGGCCGACCGCCTCTACGGTCAGAACCACGTCCGCACCTGGGTGATCGACAACGCCCGTCACGCGGTCCGGCTCACCGACACCACACCGAGCGCGGCCACGACCCTGCTGCACCTCGACCCCGGGTGGAGGCTGAGCAGCGTGGCCCGCGACCGCACCTCGGTGATCCTGGTGAACGGCCCCCGCCGGCTGCGGGTGGCCGCCACCGGCACGTTCACCGTGCTGCGCGGCTCGCGCCGGCCGATCGCCGGATGGGTCTACCCGTCGGCCGGGACCCGGGTCGCCGCGGTTCAGCTGGTGATCGCCACCCCGCCGGGCCGCTCCGTCACGACGCTGACCGTCAGCTGATCAGCGGCGGAGGCGGCTCGAGCCGGGCGGTCGCCTCGGCGAGTACGTCGGGGCGTTTGCAGAAGGCGAAGCGGACCAGGGAGCGAGCGGCGTCCTGGTCGTCGTGGAAGACCTGCACGGGCACGGCGACGACGCCGGCCAGGTCGGGCAGTCGGCGGCAGAAGTCCATGCCGTCGGCGAAGCCCAGCGGTGCGGCGTCAGCCACGACGAAGTACGTGGCGGACGTCGGGGCCACCGCGAACCCCGCGGCGACCAGACCCGCGACCAGTTGGTCGCGGCCGGCCTGCAGTCGCGTCGCGAGCTCGGAGTACACCGCGTCCGGCAGGGCCAGTGCCGAGGCGACGGCCGGTTGCAGCGGCGCGGCCGAGACGTAGCTGAGGAACTGCTTGACCGTGGTCACGGCGTCGATCAGCGCGGCGGGCCCGGTGATCCAGCCGACTTTCCACCCGGTCACGGAGAAGGTCTTGCCCGCTGAGGAGATGGTCAACGTGCGCTCGGCCATGCCGGGCAGCGTGGCCAGCGGCACGTGCTCGACGCCGTCGAAGACCAGGTGTTCGTACACCTCGTCGGTCACCACCAGCACGTCGTGCCGGACGGCGAGCTCGGCCACCGCGCCCAGCTCCGACCGGGTGAGCACTCGCCCGGTGGGGTTGTGCGGGGAGTTCAGCAGCACCATCCGGGTGCGCGGGCCGAACGCGGCCGCCAGCGCCTCGACGTCCAGTGCGTAGTCGGGGAAGCGCAGCGGCACCGTGCGCCGGACCGCCCCGGCCAACTCGACCGTGGCGGCGTAGGAGTCGTAGTACGGCTCCAGCATGATCACTTCGTCGCCGGGGGAGCACAGCGCCAGGACGGCCGAGGCGATCGCCTCGGTCGCACCGACCGTGATCAGCACCTCGCGGTCCGGGTCGACCGCCAGGCCGTAGAACCGGGCCTGGTGCGCGGCCACGGCCGCCCGGAGCCCGGGAATGCCCCGCCCGGGCGGGTACTGGTTGGCCCCACCGCGGATCGCGTCCACGGCGGCCTCCAGCACAGCCTGCGGGCCGTCGGTGTCCGGGAAGCCCTGACCCAGGTTCACCGCCCCGGTGCGCACCGCCAGAGCGGACATCTCGGCGAAGATCGTCGCCGCCAGGGAGCCGTCCTCGCGCAGCAGCCGGGAGGCCCTGGCCACCGCCTGCCACCGGCCGGAAGGGAGAGTCATCGCGCCAGCCTACGAGCCGTTTTGGTCGCGGTCCGTCACCGCACGTACGATGGGCCCGCGGTCAGGTGTCAGCCTGGCCGACTTCACGCGCCACCTCGCCGTCCCGTACGGGGCGGGGCGCACCGATCGGTCCGGCTGAGAAGCCGGTTCAGGTGCGCCGTGGCGCCAGCAGCGTCGTCCGCCCGGACGACGCAACGAACCGAGTAGGAGTACCTCCCCATGGCTGTCGTCACCATGCGCCAGCTCCTCGAGAGCGGCGTCCACTTCGGACACCAGACCCGGCGCTGGAACCCGAAGATGAAGCGCTTCATCTTCACCGAGCGCAACGGCATCTACATCATCGATCTGCAGCAGTCGCTGCTGTTCATCGACAACGCCTACGACTTCATCAAGGAGACCGTCGCCCACGGCGGCACCATCCTGTTCGTCGGCACCAAGAAGCAGGCCCAGGAGCCGATCGCCGAGCAGGCGGCCCGGGTGGGCATGCCGTATGTCAACCAGCGCTGGCTGGGCGGCATGCTGACCAACTTCCAGACCGTGCACAAGCGTCTGCAGCGCCTCAAGGAGCTCGAGCAGATCGACTTCGAGGACGTCGCCAAGAGCGGCATGACCAAGAAGGAACTGCTCGTCCTGCGTCGCGAGAAGGACAAGCTGGACAAGACCCTCGGCGGGATCCGGGACATGGCGAAGGTGCCCAGCGCGGTGTGGATCGTGGACACCAAGAAGGAGCACATCGCGGTCGACGAGGCGCGCAAGCTGCACATCCCGATCGTGGCGATCCTGGACACCAACTGCGACCCCGACGAGGTCGACTACAAGATCCCCGGCAACGACGACGCGATCCGTTCGGTCACCCTGCTCACCCGGGTGGTCGCCGACGCCGTCGCCGACGGTCTGATGTCCCGCTCGCGCGGCAACGAGGCCGCTCCGGCCTCCGTGGTCGGCGACGAGCCGCTGGCCGAGTGGGAGCGCGAACTGCTCGCCGGCTCCGAGGCCCCCGCTGCCGAGGCTCCGGCCGAGGCCGCCGGCCGAGGCCGTCGAGGCCGAGGTCGTCGAGGCCCCCGTTGTGGAGGCCCCGGTTGTGGAGGCCCCCGTGGTGGAGGCCCCTGTGGTGGAGACCCCTGCGGCGGAGGTCGTCGAGGCCGCCGCCGAGGTGCCTGAGGCCGAGACCGCTACCCAGTCCTGATCACCAGGATCACCAGGATCACGAGGATCACGAAGGAGTCAGTACGACATGGCGAACATCAGCGCTGCTGAGGTCAAGAAGCTGCGTGACCTCACCGGCGCCGGAATGATGGACTGCAAGAAGGCGCTGGAGGAGAACGACGGCGACTTCGACAGGGCGGTCGAGTTCCTGCGGATCAAGGGGCAGGCCACCGCTGAGAAGCGGGCCGACCGGTCGGCGTCCAACGGCCTGGTGGCCGCGCACGTCGAGGACGGCGTGGGCACCCTGGTCGAGGTCAACTGCGAGACCGACTTCGTGGCCAAGGGCACCAGCTTCCAGGAGCTGGCGCAGGCCGTGCTCGACCAGGCCGTGGCGATCAAGGCGGAGGACGTCGCGACGTTGCTCGCCAGCACCCTGCCCTCGGGCGGGACGGTGGCCGATCTGGTCACCGCGGCCACCGGCACGATCGGGGAGAAGATCGAGGTGCGCCGGGTGGCGCGGCTCGAGGCCCCGCACGTGGCGAGCTACCTGCACCGCACCAGCCCCGACCTGCCCCCGCAGATCGGCGTCCTGGTCGGCATCGACGTCGACTCGGCCGTGGGCCGGGACATCGCCATGCACGCCGCGGCGATGAAGCCCGCCTACCTGACCCGGGACGCCGTCCCGGCCGACGTGGTGGCCGCCGAGCGGCACATCGCCGAGGAGAAGTCGCGCGAGGAGGGCAAGCCGGAGAAGGCCCTGCCCAAGATCGTCGAGGGCCGGGTGGACGCGTTCTTCAAGGACACCGTCCTGCTCGAGCAGAAGTTCGCCAAGGACCAGTCCAAGACGGTGCAGCAGCTGCTGACCGAGGCCGGGGTGGCCGCCAAGGCCTTCGCCCGGTTCCAGGTCGGAGCCTGAGACTCACCCGTTCGCCGCCGGCCCCGACGGCCGTCACCCGCTCAGCGGGTGACGGCCGTCGCCCGTAGGGGCGAGGGTGCGGCAGACTGCTCCCAGATCCGTGGCACGGATCGTCCACAGGGCCCAGGGCGTTGGAGGCAGACGGTAGTGAGCGACCAGGCGGCAGACGAGCAGACCGGCGCCGAGGGGCGCGCCGACGACCACCGGGTGAGGTATCACCGGGTGCTGCTCAAGCTCTCCGGAGAGGCCTTCGGCGGGGGCAAGGTCGGGGTGGACCCCGACGTCGTCCGGTCGATCGCTCGCGAGGTCGCCGAAGCGGTGCGATCCGGCGTCCAGGTCGCGATGGTGATCGGCGGTGGGAACTTCTTCCGCGGCGCCGAACTGCAGCAGAAGGGCATGGACCGTGCCCGCGCCGACTACATGGGCATGCTGGGCATCGTGATGAACTGCCTCGCCCTGCAGGACTTCCTGGAGAAGGAAGGCATCGAGACCCGGGTCCAGACCGCGATCACGATGGGGCAGGTGGCCGAGGCCTACATTCCCCGCCGCGCCATCCGGCACCTGGAGAAGGGGCGTGTGGTGATCTTCGGCGCCGGCGCGGGGATGCCCTTCTTCTCCACCGACACCGTGGCCGCCCAGCGTGCGCTGGAGGCCAAGTGCGAGGTGATCCTGATGGGCAAGAACGGCGTGGACGGCGTCTACACCGCCGACCCGCGGATCGATCCCACCGCCACCAAGCTTGACGAGATCACCTACAGCGAGGCGCTCGCCCGGGGCCTGAAGGTGGCTGACGCCACGGCCTTCGCCCTGTGCATGGAGAACTCGATGCCCATGGTCGTCTTCGGGATGGAGGGTGAGGGCAATGTCGTTCGAGCGGTCCGAGGTGAGAGGATCGGAACGCTGGTCACCGCGGGCTGATCGGAACATCGCAGAGAAGGAACTGAGGGAGCAGCCGTGATCGACGACACCCTCCTCGAGGCCGAGGAGAAGATGGAGAAGGCCATCGACGTCGCCAAGGAGGACTTCGCGGCGATTCGCACCGGCCGGGCCAATCCGGCGATGTTCAGCAAGATCATGGTCGACTACTACGGCGCCCCCACCCCGCTGCAGCAGCTGGCCTCGTTCCAGACCCCCGAGGCCCGCACCGTCCTGGTCACGCCGTACGACCGGGGTTCGATGGCCGCGATCGAGCGGGCGCTGCGCGACTCCGACCTGGGCGTCAACCCCTCCAACGACGGCGTGGTGATCCGGCTCGTGCTGCCGCAGCTCACCGAGGAGCGGCGCAAGGAGTACATCAAGATCGCCCGGCACAAGGCCGAGGACGCCAAGGTCTCGGTCCGGAACGTGCGCCGCCGGGCCAAGGAGACCCTCGACCGGATCGAGAAGGACGGCGAGGCCGGCGAGGACGAGGTCAGCCGGGCAGAGAAGGAGCTCGAGCAGACGACCAGGCGTCACGTCGAGGCCATCGACGAGCTGCTCAAGCACAAGGAGAGCGAGCTGCTCGAGGTATGAGCGCCGAGGAAGCCCACCCGCTCGACGGCCTGCCCAGCCGTCGGCAGCGCCGTGCCGCGCTGGCCGCACAGGCGGCTCAGCCCACCGCGCCCGCGACGCCCGTGCTCAGCGTGCAGCTGCCCCCGGCGCTGCGTGAGGAGCTCCTGCGCCCGATGGGCCTGCCCACGCTGACCCGCCCGGCGGAGGTGCGCCTGCCCGAGGTGGAGCTGGTCACCCACGAGGACCTCGCGCCCGCCCGGGCCCGTCGCCCCCGCGGGGAGGACCCGCGCACCGGTGCGTTGCGCCTGGCCTCGCGGACCACCGCCGGCTCCACGGGCACCCAGCGCCGGATCCTCTCCGTGCCCCCGGTCTCCTTCGCCGCCGAGCTCGAGCCGGAACCGGCGCCCTCGTCCCGACCTGCCGTGCCCGCTGCGCAACCGTTCGCCGCCGACGCGGCGCCGGCGCAGGACGAGACCGTGCTGCTGCGCCGCGCCGGGGCCGAGCCGATGTCGCGCCGTAGCCGCCGCGGCAAGGACGGACCGGGGGCCGGCGCCGCCGTGCCCGCGGAGCGGTCAGGCCGGCCGAGCCGGGCCGGGCGCAACCTGCCGGCCGCGATCGGCGTCGGTCTGGTGCTCGGCGGGGCCGTCCTGGGCTCGCTGCTGTTCCGCAAGGAGGCCTTCGTCGGGCTGGTCTCGGCGGCGGTGGTGCTCGCGGTGTGGGAGCTGGCCGGTGCGCTGTCGGCCAAGCGGATCCAGATCCCAGTGATCCCGCTGGTGGTCGGGGCGCTCGGCATGCTCGTGTCCGCCTACGTCGCCCGCGAGGAGGGCCTGCTGGTCGCCTTCACCCTGACCGCGTTCGGGGTGCTGCTCTGGCGCATCATCGACGGCGTCGAGGGTGCGGCTCGCGACATCGCCGCTGGGGTGTTCACCGCGGCCTATGTGCCGTTCCTGGCCGGGTTCTCGATCGTCATGCTGGCCGAGCCGGACGGCGCGATGCGGGTGCTGGTGTTCATCGCGGTGACCGTGGCCAGCGACATCGGCGGGTACGCCGCGGGCGTGCTGTTCGGGCGCCACCCGATGGCGCCCAGCGTCAGCCCGAAGAAGTCCTGGGAGGGCTTCGTCGGCTCGGCTGTGACCTGTATGGCGGTAGCGGCCGCGGGCGTCGTCCTGCTGCTGGACGGGCCCTGGTGGGCAGGCCCGGCGGTCGGCGCCGCGGTCGCGGTCACCGCCACCCTCGGGGACCTGTCCGAGTCCATGCTCAAGCGCGACCTGGGGGTCAAGGACATGGGCAGCGTGCTGCCGGGTCACGGCGGCATGATGGACCGGCTCGACTCGCTGCTGCTCAGCGCCCCTGCGGTCTTCCTGCTGCTGGCGTACCTCGTTCCCACCTCGTGAGGAAGCCGCCCCGCCACCTGGCCGAGCTCACCGAGGACGAACGCGCCGAGGCCGTCGTCGCCCTGGGCGAGAAGGCCTTCCGGGCACGGCAGCTGTCGGTGCACTACTTCGAGCGGCTGGTGGTCGACTCCGCGGAGATGACTGATCTGCCGGCGGCGTCCAAGGACCGTCTGGTCGAGGTGCTGCTGCCCCGGCTGCTCACTGCTGCTCAGGTGCAGACCTGCGACGCCGGCGCGACGGTGAAGACCGCCTGGAGGCTGTTCGACGGCGCGCTGGTCGAGAGCGTGCTGATGCGCTACCCCGACCGGATCACCATCTGCGCCTCCAGCCAGGCCGGCTGTGGCATGGGGTGCCCGTTCTGCGCCACCGGCCAGGCCGGGCTGACCCGGAACCTGTCGGCGGGGGAGATCGTCGAGCAGGTGGTGGCCTGCGCCCGCTCCGTGGCCCCCGACCGGGTGAGCAACGTCGTGTTCATGGGCATGGGCGAGCCGTTGGCCAACTACGGCGCCCTGCTCACCGCCATTCGGGCCCTGCTCGCCCCGCCCCCGGCCGGACTGGGGCTGTCGGGGCGAGGGATCACCGTGTCCACGGTGGGCCTGGTGCCGGCGATCGACCGGCTCGCGGCCGAGGGTCTGCCGCTCACCCTGGCGCTGTCCCTGCACGCCCCCGACGACGAGCTGCGCGACGAGCTGGTGCCGATCAACACCCGCTGGCCGGTGGCGCAGGTGCTGGACGCCGCCCGGCGCTACGCCGCCACCACGGGGCGGCGGGTGAGCATCGAGTACGCCCTGATCCGCGACGTCAACGACCAGGCCTGGCGGGCGGAGCGGCTCGCCCGGGAACTGAACCGGCGTGGCAAGGGCTGGGTGCACGTCAACCCGATCCCGCTCAACCCCACTCCGGGCTCACGCTGGACGGCGAGCGATCCGGGCATACAGGACACGTTTGTGGCCCGTTTACGCTCAGCGGGCATCCCCACGACGATCCGTGACACCCGCGGCAAGGAGATCGACGGGGCCTGCGGACAGCTCGCGGCGGTGACCTCTGAGCCCGCTGCGCCGAACGGATGACGCTCGGGGGTTCGGCAGCGCCTCAGGGTTTGGCACAATCGCTTCCGTGACCGACACGTTTCCCCGGGCGAGCCGCCTGGCCAAGGGCTACGACGCCGAGCAGGTCGAGGCTTTCCTGGCGCGAGCGCGCGCGGCCTACGAGGACGGCGGACGTGGTGCATCCATGACGTCCTGGCACGTGCGGACCGTGGGCTTCGACCTGGTCCGAGGGGGCTACGACGTCGAGGCGGTGGACGCCGCCCTCGACCGGATCGAGGACGCGTTCGCCCGGCGGGAGAAGCATCGTGGTGAGGAGCGGGCCGGCTCCAGCGGGTGGCAGACCCAGTTGCGCAGCCAGGAGCAGTCCCTGCGCGCTCAGCTCGCCCGTACCGACGGGCAGCGGTTCCCCCGCGGCAGTGGGCTCGAACTGACCTACGACGTCGAGCAGGTGGACGACCTGTGCCGGCGGATCGAGGACGCCTTCGCCAGCGGTCGTCCGCTGGCGCCGGACGCCGTGCGCCTGGCCGTGTTCAAGAGCCGGCGCGGGGGCCGCGGCTATCGGGAGGCGTCGGTGGACGCCTTCCTGGACCGCGTCGTCGAACTGCTCGTCGTCGCCGCGGTCTGAGGAATTCCCACACATTCCGCTCGTCGCGTGAGTGAGTTACCTCACCGCTGGGCTCTTCCGTACGGGCGATCCCGCCCGAGACGATGGCGCGCATGACGACGCAGGGTGACGCAGGGGTCTACGCGACGGCGTATCGGCGCAGCATCGAGGATCCGAGCAGCTTCTGGGGTGAGGCCGCGGCGGGCATCGACTGGATCACCCCACCGGCGCGGGTCCTCGACGACGACAACCCGCCGTTCTACGCCTGGTTCTCGGGCGGTGTGCTGAACACCTGCTACAACGCCCTGGACCGGCACGTGATCGCCGGTCGCGGGGAGCAGGCGGCGCTGATCTACGACTCGCCGGTGACCGGCACCCAACGCACGTACACCTACGCCGAGCTGCTGGAGAAGGTGGCCAAGTTCGCCGGTGTGCTGCGCAGCCTGGGCGTGGAGAAGGGCGACCGGGTGGTCGTCTACATGCCGATGGTGCCCGAGGCGGTGATCGCGATGCTGGCCTGCGCCCGTCTGGGCGCGATCCACTCGGTGGTGTTCGGCGGCTTCGCGCCCAACGAGCTGGCGATCCGGATCGACGACGCCACTCCGAAGGTGATCGTCTCGGCGTCCTGCGGTATCGAGCCGAGCCGCACCATCGCCTACAAGCCGATGCTCGACGCTGCGATCGAGCTGTCCACCGCGAAGCCGGAGCACTGCGTCATCCTGCAGCGCCCGCAGGTGGTCGCCGAGATGGGCGAGCGCGACCTCGACTGGGACGAGGCGATGCGCTCCACGGCGATCGCCCCGGCCGAGGCGGTCGGGGTCGACGCCACCGACCCGCTCTACATCCTCTACACCTCGGGCACGACCGGGAAGCCCAAGGGCATCGTGCGGGACAACGGCGGTCACGCCGTCGCCCTTCACTGGTCGATGTACAACGTGTACGGCGTGAACCCGGGTGAGGTGTTCTGGGCGGCCAGCGATGTGGGCTGGGTGGTCGGGCACTCCTACATCGTCTACGCGCCGCTGCTGGCCGGGGCCACCACGGTGGTCTACGAGGGCAAGCCGGTGGGTACCCCCGATGCCGGCGCGTTCTGGCGCATGATCTCCGAGCACAAGATCACGGCGTTGTTCACCGCACCCACGGCGTTCCGGGCGATCAAGAAGGAGGACCCGGAGGCGAAGCACCTGGCCCGCTACGACATCTCCAGCCTGCGCACCCTGTTCCTGGCCGGCGAGAGGCTCGACCCGGACACCTACGAGTGGGCCACCGACGTGCTCGGCGTTCCGGTGATCGACAACTGGTGGCAGACCGAGACCGGGTGGCCGATCTGCGCCAACCTGCGCGGCCTGGAGCCGATGCCGATCAAGCCAGGTTCGCCGTCCGTGCCTGTGCCGGGCTACGACGTGCAGGTGCTCGACGAGTTCGGCGAGGTGCACGGCCCGGACACCGAGGGTGCGATCTGTATCCGGCTTCCGCTGCCGCCGGCCTGCCTGCCGACGCTGTGGAACGACGACGAGCGGTACGTGTCCAGCTACATGAGCGCCTTCCCGGGCTGGTACCTGACCGGGGACGGCGGGTTCAAGGACGCCGACGGCTACGTCTACGTGATGGGCCGTACCGACGACGTGATCAACGTGGCCGGGCACCGGCTCTCGACCGGGTCGATGGAGGCCGTGCTGTCGCATCACCCGGCGGTGGCCGAGTGCGCGGTGATCGGGGTCCATGACCAGCTCAAGGGCCAGGTCCCCCGGGGATTCGTGGTGCTCAAGGCCGGTCTGGAGATCGATCCCGAGCAGCTGCGCAAGGAACTGGTGGCCGCGGTGCGCGAGCAGATCGGGGCGGTGGCGGCGCTGCGCGAGATCGACGTGGTCCGGGCGCTGCCCAAGACCCGCTCGGGCAAGATCCTGCGCAAGACCATGCGCGAGCTGGCCGACGGGAAGACCCCGGTGGTGCCCAGCACCATCGAGGACGCCTCGGTGCTCGACCTGCTGGCCCCGGTGCTGCGCCGGCACGACTGAGGCCGGGGTGCTCAGGCGGTCAGGGCCAGCAGCCTCCGGGCGGAGACGGCCTTGACCGCCACCTGGGCGACGGCGATCACCAGGGCCAGCACCGGCTGCCCAGCGGCCGCGGCCAGGATCACCCCGGCGGTGTTCAACGCCTTGGCCGGCTTGGACCAGTTGTAGCGGAACACGATCCGGTCGACGAGGTGGAAGTCGTTCGGGCCGAGGATGGGCCAGCGCAGGAAGGACAGCGAGAGCGCGCCGTCCAGCACCATGAACTGGAGCAGGAAGATCGCCAACGCCGGCCACAACTGGGGCCGGATCGTGGCCAGCGCCACGGCGAGCAGCGCACCGCAGGCCCGGTCACTGACGATGTCCAGCACCGCGCCGATCCGGGTCTCCTGATCGCGCCACCGGGCGACGGCGCCGTCGGCGATGTCGCCGAGCCAGTACACGAGGTATCCCGCGATCAGCAGGGTGGTCGAGGACTCGACCGCGGCGGCCATCGCCAGCGGCACGGCGATCCCCGTGCGGACGGCCGTGACCAGGTTGGCCCAGGTGCGCACCGACTCACGCGTCCCACTGCGGTCCAGGACCGATCCGTCCGCCCCTTCGCGCACCGGAGCCATGCCGGTCCCGCCCCCGTGATCCTCGCGCATCCGGGCAGCCTAGCCCCGCGTTCTCAGGCGCCGAGCGCCCGCCAGGTGGCCGGGCCGACGACGCCGTCCGGATCGAGGCGGTGCGCCTTCTGGAAGGCGATCACCGCGCTGCGGGTGGCTGGGCCGAACCAGCCGCTCACCGGGGTGATCCGCAGTGCCTTCTGGAGCGCCGTCACGGCCGGTCCACGGTCGTCGTAGGACAGCGTCGTGGCGGCGTAGCTGCGGAGTGCGCTGGACGAGGTCGACGAGCTGGACGTCGTCGTCGGTGGGCTGGGGGTGGTCCGCGGAGCGGCGTCGAGCGCCGCCCGGGTGGCGATCAGCGCCCGCCAGGTGGCGGCGTCCATCCGGGAGCTGGCCGCGATCGCGTGCTTGCGCTGGAAGGCGGCGACGGCACCGGAGGTCAGCGGACCGTATCCGCCGTCGGCGGTGAGGCCGAGGCCCTGCTGAACGCTGCGGACGACGGGCCCGGCCGAGCCGGAGGACACCGTGGCCCCCCCGTACCGCACCAGGGCGGCCACGGCGGCGGAGGCACCCGCGGGGGCGGTGACGGTGGGCTGGCGCGGGCACGCAGTGCTGCGGGCCGTGCGGTGGGGCGGCGCCCAGTTCAGGTCGGCAGGGCGGCAGGGTCCGTAGTCGGTCGCCGCGACCCTGCCCGTCCAGAACGAGGTCCGCTTCATCGCCCCGGCCCAGGACAGCGAGATGTGGATGTGGTCGCGATGGCAGCCGGTGTCGGAGGCGGGTTCGGTGCGTGAGGAGCAGTTGCTGTAGGCACGCCAGCCGAGATCGGCGCTGTAGGAGCCCCAGATCTTGTTGTTCCAGATGACGTACATGACGCCGAGCCGGCGGGCGTTGGCGTACCGGTTGCCCGCCGCGTCAGGGGCGAACAGCCAGTTCAGCACGGCGGTGGCCCGGGCGGCCTGGACCGGGTTGCGGACCGAGACGAACCAGTCGACGGCGCGACCCTCGTAGTGCTCGCTGGCCATGCCGTCGGCGCCGCAGTCGCGGCCGACGCTGTAGCTGGTACCGGGATAGGTGGCGCGCAGCAGGTCGCCCAGGGCGATCGAGCCGGGTTTGGCCACCGGGTCGCAGGACACCTGCGCCAGGTAGGGGGCCAGCGCCTCGATGCCGGTCGGCAGGCCGGACGGCGTGCGCGGAGCCATCACCACCGGCGCCGGGTTCGGAGGGCTCGGACTTGCGCTGGGGGCGGCCTCGACCGCCGGCAGGACGGATGCGATACCCAACGCGGCCAGGGCGGCGCCGGCGACCAGCCCGCGCAGGCGCCACGACCGGGGTGATCGGTGTGGTCGATGCTCAGCCCGCTCCGCCGTCATGGCCTGCCCCTCAGGTGCCTCGGGAGGTCCGTCTCCCGGATCACCGGTCCCCGTCGGCAGCCGGAGGCCCGACACAAGCGGGCGGCGCAGCGTCCGCCGGATGGCCTAGGTCCAGGCAGCGCGATCGCAGAATTCCGATGGGGTCAAACCGGTCGGAACCGGCGTACCGTGGAGACGTAGGCGACTCCGCCCGGTTGTGCCCGTTCTGACGGCACGATCGCCCGATTCTCCGTCCGACGGCGAGGTGATCCCGTGGCTGATGGGCCGTTCCCCGGGACCCGCCGGGTCCGCGCCGCCAAGGAGGCGCTGCGGGCCGCGATCCGCGGCGATCAGCGGGACTGGCCGCCGGAGCAGCGTCGCGCGGCGGCACTCGGCCTGCGCGAGGTGTTCCTGGAACTGCCGCACCTGCGCTGGGTCCGGCACGTCGTGCTCTACGAGACCCAGGAGGGCCAGCTCGACACCGGGCCGCTGCGCGTGGCGCTCGCCGCCCGGAGCATTCCGGTGCTGCTCCCCACGATCACACGATCGGGCAGGGTCGCTCTGCGGCAGGACACCGTGGCGCTACCGGGCGCCCCCGCGCCCGGCCGCACGGCAGACCGGGTGTCAGCGAGCCTTCCTCAGGACGCGCGGGCGATCACGCTCGTCCCCGGCCTGGCCGTGGACACGCTCGGCCGGCGGCTCGGCCGCGGCCAGGACGGCTACGACCGGATCCTTGCGGCGATCGGCCCGTGCGAACTGCTGCTCTGCGCGGTGGCGGACGCCGAGGTGCTCGACGCGGCCGTCGAGCCGGTCCCCGAGTCAGCCCACGATGTGCCGGTCGATGCCGTCATCACCCCGACCCACCTGCTCTACCTGCGGGCGCCGGCCGCTGTCGCGTCGGGGACCTCCACCAACCGGCCGCTGCGCACGTCGTAGATGAAGCCGTAGATCGGGATCGTGCCCGGCACCATCCGGCTGGCCCGGATCCGCTCGACGTCGGCGACCACGCTGCCGAGCGGGTCGCTGATCGTGAGCCAGTCGACGTAGGCGGCCTCCTGGGTGCCCGGACCGGTGCCCACGTCGTGGAACCCGTTCTCGCCCAGGGCCGCCGTCTGCAGGCTGCTGGCCAGGAGGGAGCGCATGGTCTCGTCGGTGAAGAACTCCATGCCGCAGTCGGTGTGGTGCACGACGAACCATTCCTGGGTTCCGAGCAGTTTGTAGGAGATGACCAGCGACCGGATCGCGTCGTCGCTGGCCCGGCCGCCGGCGTTGCGGATGACATGCGCGTCGCCCTCGCTCAGGCCCGCGTACTTGGCCGGGTCGAGCCTGGCGTCCATGCAGGTGAGGATGGCGAACCGGCGTGCGGGGGGCAGGGCCAGCTCGCCCCTGGCACCGAACTCGGCCACGTAGGCGGCGTTGGCCTCGAGCACTTCGGAGAGAACGGACATGGGGCGCCCTCGATTCGGTTGACCGTTCAACAGATCAACACGGTAGGTGAGGGGTGACGATGCGGCGACTCGACCGGTCAGTGGCTGGTCAGTGGCTGGTCAGTGGCCGAGCATCGGTGCCATCAGGCGGGCGAGGACGCTCTCCCGCCGGGTGAGCCGCTCCTCGGCGTCGGCCAGGGTCATCGTGCGCAGTCCGGCGTTGACGGCCAGCCAGCGCAGCGGTTCGGGCTCCCAGCGCGGGGAGCGGTGGTTGACCCAGGGCAGGGCCACCAGGTCGGAGTCCACGCCGCGGATCAGGTCGGCCAGGGTGCGTCCGGCGAGGTTCGCCGTGCCCACGCCGTCGCCGACGTAGCCGCCGGCCCAGCCGATCCCGGTGCTCCGGTCGAGCCCGACGCCGGCGTGCCAGTCCCGGGGGATGCCCAGCGGCCCGCCCCAGGCATGGGTGAAGGAGCTCGCCGACAGGGCCGGGAACAGCTCGCGGGCGGTCGCCCGCAGAGACCCGAACACCTGCTCGTCCCGGTCGAAGCCGGGTTCGATCCGTGAGCCGCGGTGGTAGGGCGCCCCGCGGCCGCCGAAGACCAACCGGTCGTCCGCCGTCCGCTGGCCGTAGATGATCAGGTGCCGCTCGTCGTTGAAGGTCTGGCCCCGGGCGAGGCCCACCTCGGCCCAGAACGAGGCCGGCAGCGGTTCGGTGGCCACGATCAAGGAGTAGACCGGGATCACCGCCCGCTCCGAGCCGGGCAGGTGCGAGGTCCAGGCCTCGGTGGCCCGCACCACGTGCGCGGCCCGCACCGTGCCGCGGTCGGTGACCACCCGGCCGGCCTCGATCCGCAGCGCCCGGGTTCCTTCGGCGATCCGCCCACCGCGGCGCTCCACCGCCTCGGCCAGCCCGCGGGCCAGCCGGGCCGGATGGATCCGGGCGCAGTGCGGGGTGTACGTGCCGCCGAGCACCCGCGTGGCACCCAGGTGCTCGCGGGCCTGCTCGGCGTCCAGGAGCTCCACCCCGTCGACGCCGTCGAACGCCGCGTCGCTGGTCACCGCCCGGCGGGCCCGGTTCAGCTGGACGGCGGTGCGGGCCAGGCTCACCGTGCCGCCCTGCAGGTAGTCGCAGTCGATCCCCTCGGCGGCGGCGACCCGCCCGACCTCCTCGACGCAGCCGTTCATCGCCCGGCGCATCGCGAGCGCCCGCTCCCGTCCGTGGCGCCGGGCCAGCGCGGACACCGAGGCCGGGAACAGCGCCGAGCACCAGCCACCGTTGCGTCCGCTGGCGCCGAACCCGGCGATCTGCGCCTCGACCAGGAGGACGCGCAGCGACGGATCGGCATGCACCAGGTAGTACGCCGTCCAGAGACCGGTGTAGCCGGCGCCGACGATGCACACGTCGACCTCGGTGTCACCGTCCAGCCCGGCTCTCGGGGTGAGGTCGTCCGATCCCGAGTCGAGCAGGCTCTGGTGCCACAGGGAGAGCGAGCCGTGACTCACAGCCGGGCCCAGGCCTCCGTCAGCACCGAGCGCAGCGTCGACTCGATGTCGTCGAACTCCTTCTGGCCGATGATCACCGGGGGAGCGAGCTGGATCACCGGGTCGCCGCGGTCGTCGGCGCGGCAGTACAGCCCGGCGTCGAACAGTGCCTTGGACAGGAACCCGCGCAGCAGCCGCTCGCTCTCGTCGTCGTCGAACGTCTCCCGGGTGGCCTTGTCCTTGACCAGCTCGATCCCGTAGAAGAACCCCTCGCCGCGTACGTCGCCCACGATCGGCAGATCGTGCAGCTTCTCCAGCGTGGCCCGGAAGTTCGGCCCCTCCGTGCGCACGTGGGTGTAGAGGTCCTCCCGGTCGAAGATGTCCAGGTTGGCCAGCGCCACCGCGGCCGAGACCGGGTGACCGCCGAAGGTGTAGCCGTGCGGGAAATACGTGGTGCCGTGCCGGAACGGCTCGAAGACCCGGTCACTGGCGATCATCGCCCCGATGGGGGAGTAGCCGCTGGTCATCCCCTTGGCGCAGGTGATCATGTCCGGCTTGATACCGAGGTCCTCGGAGGCGAACATGCCGCCGATCCGGCCGAAGGCGCAGATCGTCTCGTCGGCGACGAGCAGGACGTCGTACTGATCGCAGATCTCGCGGACCCGGTCGAAGTACCCCGGCGGCGGCGGGAAGCAGCCGCCCGAGTTCTGCACCGGCTCCAGGAAGACCGCCGCGACCGTGTCCGGGCCCTCGAACTCGATCGCCTCGGCGATCCGGTTCGCGGCCCACAGGCCGAACGCCTTCGGGTCGTCACGGTGGTGCTCCTCGGCCCGGTAGATGTTCGTGTTCGGCACCTTGAGGCCGCCGGGCACCAGCGGCTCGAACATCTCCTTCGCCGCCGGGATGCCGGTGATGGACAGCGCGCCCTGCGGGGTGCCGTGGTAGGCCACCGCCCGCGAGACGACCTTGTGCTTCAACGGCTTGCCGACCAGCTTCCAGTACTGCTTGGCCAGCTTCCACGCGGTCTCCACCGCCTCACCGCCGCCGGTGGTGAAGAAGACCCGGTTGAGGTCTCCGGGGGCGGACGCCGCGAGCCGCTCCGCGAGCTCGATCGCACGCGGGTGGGCGTAGGACCACAGCGGGAAGAAGGCCAGCTCGCGCGCCTGCATGGCGGCGGCGTCCGCCAGCTCCTGGCGGCCGTGGCCGACCTGAACCGTGAACAACCCGGCCAGCCCGTCGAGGTAGCGCCGGCCCTGGTCGTCCCAGATGTAGGCGCCCTCGCCGCGCACGATCACCGGAACGTGTCCGGCGCCGCTCTCGAAGGTCGAGTGCCGGGTGAAGTGCATCCAGAGGTGGTCCCGGGCCGACTCGGCGAGGGTGTCCTTGCCCGGCTCGGAGAAGGCCTGCGGTGAGATGGTCATCGGGTTCCCCAGTTGTAGAGCTGCTTGCGCAGGCGGAGGTAGACAAAGGTCTCGGTGGCACGCACACCCGGCAGCGCGCGGATCTGCTGCACGAGCAGGTCGAGCAGGTGGTCGTCGTCCTCGCAGACCACCTCGACCAGCACGTCGTAGGAGCCGGCCGTGACCACGACGTAGGACACGTCGTCCAGCTCGGCGAGCCGGTCGGCGACGGCGACCATGTCGCCCTCGACCTTCACCCCGATCATCGCCTGGCGGGTGAAGCCGAGCTGCATCGGATCGGTGACGGCGACGATCTGCATCACTCCGTCGGACAGCAGCCGCTGCACCCGCTGCCGGACGGCGGCCTCGGACAGTCCGACCGCCTTCCCGATCGATGCGTAGGCGCGCCTGCCGTCCTCCTGCAGTTGCTCGATGATCCGTTTCGAGGTCTCATCGAGCACCGCGGGAGTGGCGCTCGGCCGGCCCGCCTTCGACATCATCGTCCGATCCTGACTGGTGATGTCAGACCTGGCAAGCGATTCCGTCGTGAGACCGGCCTTTCCTGTAGTGAATCCATGGTGAGTCGGCCTGAGGTCTGCCGATTTTGACATCTTGAAGCTAGAGTCGGCCCGACGTCACCCCACACCGAGGAGAAGCCGTGAGCCCGTCCGCACCCAGGCAGCTGCGCAACTTCATCGACGGCGCCTACCGCGATGCCGAGACCGACACCCGCAGCGACGTGGTGCACCCCTCCACGGGCCAGGTCGTCGCGTCGGCACCGGTGTCCTCGGCGGCGGACGTCGACGCCGCCTACGCGGCGGCCGCCAAGGCCTTCGAGACCTGGCGCGACACCACGCCCAGCGATCGGCAGAAGATCCTGCTGAAGGTGGCCGACGCGATCGAGGCGCGGGCGGAGGAGTTCGTGGCGCTCGAGGCGCAGAACACCGGCAAGCCGCTGGCCCTGACCACCAGCGAGGAGATCCCCCCGATGTGCGACCAGCTGCGCTTCTTCGCCGGCGCCGCGCGGGTGCTCGAGGGCCGGGCCGCGGGGGAGTACATGGCCGGGCACACGTCGTGGATCCGGCGCGAGCCGATCGGGGTGATCGGTCAGGTGACGCCGTGGAACTACCCGATGATGATGGCGGCCTGGAAGATCGGGCCGGCGCTCGCGGCCGGCAACACCGTGGTGCTCAAGCCCAGCGACACCACCCCGGAGACCACGCTGCTGCTGGCCGAGGTGATCTCGGAGTTCGTGCCGGCCGGCGTGCTGAACGTGATAACCGGCGACCGGGAGACCGGGCGGGCCCTGGTCGAGCACCCCACGCCGCAGATGGTCGCCATCACCGGCTCGGTCCGGGCCGGCATGGAGGTCGCCTCCTCGGCCGCGCGCGACGTCAAGCGGGTGCACCTCGAGCTGGGCGGCAAGGCGCCGGTGATCGTGTTCGACGACGCCGACATCGCCGCCGCCGCCGAGGCGATCGCCGTGGCCGGGTACTTCAACGCCGGGCAGGACTGCACCGCGGCCACCCGGGTGCTGGCCGGCCCCGGGGTCTACGACGACTTCGTCGCCGCGCTCGCCGAGCAGGCCCGGGGCAGCAAGGTCGGGATGCCGGACGACGAGGACGCGCTGTTCGGTCCCGTCAACAGCGCCGGCCAGTTGGCCCGGGTGACCGGCTTCCTGGAGCGCCTGCCCGACCACGCCACGGTCTCGGCCGGGGGCCACCGGGTCAGCGCGCTCGGCGAGGGGTACTTCGTCGAGCCGACCGTCGTCTCCGGGGTGCGCCAGGAGGACGAGGTGATCCAGAACGAGATCTTCGGGCCGGTGATCACGGTGCAGAGGTTCTCCGACGAGGCCGAGGCGCTGCGCTGGGCCAACGGGGTGCCCTACGGCTTGGCCTCCTCGGTGTGGACCTCCGACGTCGGCCGGGCGCTGCGGATGTCGCGCTCGCTCGACTTCGGCTGCGTATGGATCAACACCCACATCCCGCTGGTGGCCGAGATGCCGCACGGTGGCTTCAAGCACTCCGGGTACGGCAAGGACTTGTCCATGTACGGGCTCGAGGACTACACCCGGATCAAGCATGTGATGGCCAACATCCAGGCCTGACCCCGCTGCTGGGAGGTACGTCATGGTCGACACGGCGGTCGGCGCGGCCACGGACGCGGCCACCCACGCCCTGGACGGCGCGCGCGGCGTCCCGCTGTGGCTGGACACCGACCTGCGTCCGGCGCGGCGTGCGCCGCTGGACGGCGACGTCTGGGTCGATCTGGCCGTCGTGGGGGGTGGGCTGAGCGGGTTGTGGGCGGCGCTGCTCGCCGCCGAGCAGTTCCCGGCCCGGACCACGATCTTGCTGGAGGGTGCCGACCTGGGCTGGGCGGCCAGCGGGCGTAACGGCGGCTTCTGCTCCTCCAGCCTCACCCACGGCCTCGGCAACGGGCTGGCCCGCTGGCCGAAGGAGCTGCCGACGCTGCACCGGATGGGTCTGGAGAACCTGGACGCGATCGAGGACACCGTCGCCCGGCACGGGATCGACTGCTCGTTCACCCGCGCCGGCGAGCTGACCGTCGCCGTCCAGGACTGGCAGAACGAGGAACTGCGCGAGCTGCACGCGCTCGCCGCGCACCTCGACGACTCGCTCGAACTGCTCGACGCCGAGGCGACCCGGGCGCTGGTCGACTCCCCGACCTATCTCGGCGGGCTGCTCGACCGGGCGGGAAACGCCACCCTCGACCCGGCCGGTCTGGTCTGGGGCCTGGCCGAGGTGGCCGAGCGGCAGGGGGTGCGCATCCACGAGCGCACCCGGGTGCTCGACCTGGCCGACGAGGGCGACCGGGTACGGCTGGAGACGGCCACCGGCACGGTGCGGGCCCGCAAAGTGGTGCTGGCCACCAACGTCTTCCCCTCACCCCTGCACCGGGTGCGGCCCTACGTGGTGCCCGTCTGGGACCACGTGCTGGCCACCGAGCCGCTGACGGCGCCGCAACGGGAGTCGATCGGCTGGTCCGGCGGCGAGGGGCTGAGCGACGCCGGGAACCAGTTCCACTACTACCGGATGACCACCGATCACCGGATCGTCTGGGGCGGCTACGACGCGCTCTACTACTTCGGCGGTGACCTGTCCGGGCGGCGGGCGCGCAGCGAGCGCACCGAACGACTGCTCGCCACCCATCTGTTCGAGACCTTCCCGCAGCTCGCGGGCCTGAAGGTCAGCCACACCTGGGGCGGGGCGATCGACACCTGCACCCGGTTCACCGCCTTCTGGCAGCGCGCCTGTGGTGACAAGGTCTGCGCCGTGCAGGGCTACACCGGGCTCGGCGTGGGGGCCAGCCGGTTCGCCGCCCGGGTGGCGCTGGAGCTGCTCGAAGGGCTGGACACCCCGCGCACCCGGCTGGAGATGGTGCGTACCCGGCCGCTGCCGTTCCCGCCGGAACCGTTCCGGTGGGCGGGGATCGAGCTCACCCGGCGGTCCATCGCGGCGGCCGACACCCGCGGCGGGCGGCGCAATCTGTGGCTGAAGACGCTCGACCGGTTCGGGCTCGGCTTCGATTCCTAGACTCGCTGGAAAGTTTGTCTTTACAAAGTCCACGGATCGGGCACACTAGACCCATGACACCACCCTCCTCCCTTCGCGAGATCCTCCACCTCGTCGACGGCAAGTCCTTCACAGGCTCCGGCGAGCGCACCGCGCCGGTCTACGACCCGGCCACCGGCGAGCAGCAGGCGCGTGTGCGCCTGGCCAGCCGGGCCGACGTCGACCACGTGGTGGCCTCGGCCGTGAGCGCCGCCACCGCGTGGCGCACGTCCTCCCTGGCGGCGCGGCAGAAGGTGCTCTTCGCCGCCCGCGAACTGCTCTCCCAGCGCAGCGGGGAGATCGCCGCCGCCATCACCGCCGAGCACGGCAAGGTGCTCTCCGACGCCGCAGGCGAGGTGCAGCGCGGTCTGGAGATCGTCGAGTTCGCCTGCGGCATCCCGCATCTGCTCAAGGGCGGGTTCAGCGAGGGCGTCTCCACCGGGGTCGACGTGTACTCGATCCGGCAGCCCCTGGGCGTGGTCGCGGTGATCTCCCCGTTCAACTTCCCGTCCATGGTGCCGCTGTGGTTCGTGCCGGTGGCGATCGCCTGCGGCAACGCCGTCGTGCTCAAGCCCAGCGAGAAGGACCCGACCGCTGCGAACCTGATCGCCCAGGCCTTCCTGGACGCCGGACTGCCGCCGGGCGTGCTCAACGTGGTGCACGGTGACAAGGAGGCGGTGGACGGGCTGCTCGAGCACCCCGACATCAAGGCGATCTCCTTCGTCGGCTCGACCCCGATCGCGCAGTACGTCTACGAGACCGGCACCCGGAACGGCAAGCGGGTGCAGGCCCTGGGCGGCGCCAAGAACCACATGCTGGTGCTGCCGGACGCCGACCTCGACCTCGCCGCGGACGCCGCGGTCAACGCCGGGTTCGGCTCGGCGGGCGAGCGGTGCATGGCCATCTCCGCCCTGATCGCGGTGGACCCGATCGGTGACGAACTGGTCGCCAAGATCAAGGAGCGGATCGCCACCCTGCGCACCGGGGACGGCCGGCGCGGCTGCGACATGGGCCCGCTGGTCACCCGGGAGCACTGCGACAAGGTGACCTCCTACGTGGCGGCGGGTGCCGCCGCCGGCGCCGACCTGGTCGTCGGACGGCCGCGACGTGGTGCCGGACGCCGACGGCAACGGCTTCTTCCTCGGCCCGACGCTGCTCGACCACGTCACCCCCGAGATGTCGGTGTACACCGACGAGATCTTCGGCCCGGTGCTGTCGGTGGTGCGGGTGCCCAGCTACGAGGCGGGCCTGGAACTGATCAACTCCAACCCGTACGGCAACGGCACGGCGATCTTCACCAACGACGGCGGCGCCGCCCGGCGCTTCCAGTACGAGGTGGAGGTCGGGCATGGTCGGGGTCAACGTGCCGATCCCGGTGCCGATGTCCTACTACAGCTTCGGCGGCTGGAAGAAGTCGCTGTTCGGCGACAGCCACGCCCACGGCACCGAGGGCGTGCACTTCTTCACCCGCGGCAAGGTGGTCACCTCGCGCTGGCTCGACCCGAGCCACGGCGGCCTGAACCTGGGCTTCCCCCAGCACACCTGATCCGGCGGCACCGCCACGACGTCGTGGCCCCCCTGGCCGAGGGATCGGCGCCGTCGACGTGCGCGGGGAGTGCTCAGTCCTCGCGGTGGAACTCCTCGCCGGTGACCGGGT
Source organism: uncultured Actinomycetota bacterium (assembly GCA_963710915.1). GTDB lineage: Bacteria > Actinomycetota > Actinomycetes > Actinomycetales > Kineosporiaceae > JADJPO01. Next base: position 261,029 of record CAVQCD010000012.1, read on the forward strand.
CGATCGCCGTCGCGCCCTCGGGCAGGTTGGACAGGTCGGGCCGGATCACGATCTCGGGCAGGCCGGAGTCGGGCAGCCGCACGCTCTCGCCCTCATGTGCCACACCTGCCAGCACCAGGTCGTGAGCACCGCGCCGGGGCAACGTGTCGCCGGCGAAGAAGGCCGGTGCCGTCGCGCGGTAGATGAGCATCAGCACCGCGCCCAGGACCAGGGCACCGATGCCGAGGACGAAGACCGCCGCCGATGCCGACGATGGTCGTGTTCCGTCGTACTCAGGGTCCGCGTACTGGACCGAGGCCGAGGACGAAGGCGCCGAGGAGCAGACCCCGCCGAGCAACGGAAGGATGCCGCGCATCAGCAGGTTGCGCGGGCTGTCGGTCAGATGGCGACGGTAGAACCAGACGCAGGCGAAGCCCGGTCAGCCCGTAGTAGAAGGCGATCATCAGGCCGACGGCAGCGATCGAGTCGGCGAGGATGTTCGTCGCTCAGCGAAGGTCATCCCGACGTAGAACAGGATCGAGACGGCGCCCATCCACGATCGTCGACACGGTCGGCGTCAGGTAGCTGCGGGTGGATCTTGGCGAACGTTCCGGGCATCGCCTTGTAGACGCCCATCGACAGCGCTGGTGCGGGCCGTGGGCAGGATCGTGGTCTGGGTCGAGGCGGACGCCGAGGTCAGGACCGAGATCGACCAGCAGCACCTGCCATCGACCTTGCCGAGGCCGCTGTCACCGAACACCGACGGGCCGAGGGCGCGCGAACACGTCGTCCGCGTTCTCCTCGTTGCCCAGCCCGATGCCTTCGCTGCCGACGCCGGCGAAGGCCACGCGCGGCGATGGTCACGATCGCGTAGGTGGCCAGCAGCAGCAGGGTGGAGATGATGGCGGCGCGGCCGGGCGTCTTGGCCGGGTCGTCGGTCTCCTCGTTGCACGACGACCGCGGTGTCCCAGCCCCAGTAGATGAAGACGGCGATCAGGATGCGCCGGTGACGATGACGTCGCCGAAGCTCAGTCCGCCGGGTCAGAACCAGACAGGCTCGGGCGTGAGCGAGTCCGCTCGGCGGCGTTGCCGGTCGTAGACCTTGATCAGGGCGATCGACCGCGAAGACGACCAGGACGACGAGCTCGATGCCCAGCAGCGCGTACTGGAGCCGGGCCGAGACCTCGATGCCGCGGTAGCAGATGTAGGTCATCACGACGATCCAGACGATGCCGGCGACCATGCTCCAGAACGTGCTGTCGGCCAGGTCGATTCCGCCGCCGACCAGCAGGATAGCCGTAGGAGCCCGGCGATCTGGGCCAGGTTCGCCATCACGATCACGTCGGCGGCGATGATGCCCCAGCCGCCGAGCCAGCCCGACCCAGGGCCCGAACGCGCGGGCCGCCCAGGTGAAGGTGGTGCCGCAGTCCGGCTCGGCCTTGTTCAGCTCCTGGTAGGCGACCGCGATGAAGTACATCGGGATGAAGGCCAGGAGCAGGATGGCCGGCGCCTTCACGCCCACGATGCCGTCGCCGTTCGTACCGCGACGACGAAGCCGAGGCTGGCGGCCAGGCTGTAGGCAGGCGCCGTGGACGCCATGCCCGACCACGATGCTGGAGAGCAGTCCCAGGGCGCCGGTCTTGAGGCCCTTGTCCGATGCGACCTCGGGATAGCCGAGGGGTGCGGCCGTGTCGCTGCTCATGTATCGCCTCGCTGTGGAGAGTCCGAACGTCTGTTTCGCGGAACGATCGCACTTTCGATATCTGCTGTCTAGGGCCAAATCCGTTACGGATTCGTTGCCCTGAGCCTAGGATCACGACAGGTTTCGCGGACAAGTCGGGGAGATTGCTATGCGTGTCTTGATCGTCGGCGCCGGTGGCGTGGGCAGCGCTGCAGCACGGATCGCGGCCCGCCGCGACTTCTTCGAGCACGCCGTGGTCGCCGACTACGACCTGCGGCGCGCGACGGCGGCGGTGGAGGCGGTGGGCGACGCCCGGTTCGCCGCGGCGGCCCTGGACGCCTCCCAGGCGCAGGAGGTGACCTCGCTGTGCCGTGAGCACCGGATCACGCACGTGCTGAATGCGGTCGACCCCCGGTTCGTGATGCCGGTGTTCGAGGGGGCCTTCGCCGCCGGTGCCGACTACCTGGACATGGCGATGAGCCTGTCCCGACCGCACCCGGAGCGCCCGCACGAGCTGTGCGGGGTCAAGCTCGGGGACGAGCAGTTCGCCGCCGAGCAGGCCTGGCGTGACGCCGGACGGCTGGCCCTGGTGGGGATCGGGGTGGAGCCGGGCCTGTCGGACGTGTTCGCCCGCTACGCGGCCGACCACCTGTTCTCGCAGATCGACGAGCTGGGCACGCGGGACGGCGCCAACCTGACCGTCGACGGCTACGACTTCGCACCCTCCTTCTCGATCTGGACCACGATCGAGGAGTGCCTCAACCCGCCGGTGATCTGGGAGGCCGACCGCGGCTGGTTCACCACCGCACCGTTCAGCGAGCCCGAGGTGTTCGACTTCCCCGAGGGGATCGGGCCGGTGGAGTGCGTCAACGTCGAGCACGAGGAGGTGCTGCTGATGCCGCGCTGGGTGAAGGCCCGGCGGGTGACCTTCAAGTACGGGCTGGGCGAGGAGTTCATCGGCGTTCTGCGCACGCTGCACACCCTCGGGCTGGACCGCACCGAGCCGGTCGACGTCAAGGGGGTGCAGGTCAGCCCCCGGGACGTGGTGGCCGCCTGCCTGCCGGACCCGGCCACCCTGGGCGAGCAGATGCACGGCAAGACCTGCGCCGGGCTCTGGGTCACCGGCACCGGCCTCGACGGCGCCCCGCGCGAGGTGTACCTCTACCACGTGGTGGACAACGACTGGTCGATGGCCGAGTACGGCTCCCAGTGCGTGGTCTGGCAGACCGCCGTCAACCCGGTGGTGGCCCTGGAACTGCTCGCCTCGGGCACCTGGAGCGGAACCGGGGTGCTCGGCCCCGAGGCCTTCGACCCGCTGCCCTTCCTGGAGGCGCTCGGAGGGTACGGTCCCAGCTGGGCCATTCAAGAACGCACACCCGCATCTGGAGGATCGCGATGAGCACGCTGCTGTCGGCGCACGAGACCACCGTGATCGGCACAGTCCCGACCGGCCTGTTCATCGGGGGCTCCTGGCGCCCGGCCACGGGCGGCGCGACGATCGCCGTCGACGACCCGTCCACCGGCGAGGTGATCGCCCAGGTCGCCGACGCGACCGTCGAGGACGGCAGATGCCGCGCTGGACGCCGCGGTCGCCGCCCAGAGCTCCTGGGCGGCCACCGCGCCGCGCGACGCGCGGCGAGATCCTGCGCCGGGCCTTCGAGCTGATCACCGAGCGCGCCGACGACCTCGCGCTGCTGATGACCCTGGAGATGGGCAAGCCGCTCGGCCGAGGCCCGCGGCGAGGTCACCTACGCGGCGGAGTTCTTCCGCTGGTTCTCCGAGGAGGCCGTGCGGATCGACGGCCGCTACTCGGTCGCCCCGAACGGCGCCACCCGGCTGCTGACGATGAAGCAGCCGGTCGGCCCGTGCCTGTTCATCACGCCGTGGAACTTCCCGCTGGCGATGGGCACCCGCAAGATCGGCCCCGCGATCGCCGCCGGCTGCACCATGGTGGTCAAGCCCGCCGCGCAGACCCCGCTGACGATGCTCGCGCTGGCCGAGATCCTGACCGAGGCCGGCCTGCCCGACGGCGTGCTCAACGTCATCACCACCTCGCACATCGGGCGCGGTGACGGAGCCGCTGATCGCGCGACCCGCGGCTGCGCAAGCTCTCCTTCACCGGCTCCACCGAGGTCGGCCGGCGGCTGGTCGAGCAGTCCGCCGAGCAGGTGCTGCGGATCTCGATGGAGCTCGGCGGCAACGCCCCGTTCCTGGTCTTCGACGACGCCGACCTCGACGCGGCCGTCGACGGCGCGATGCTGGCCAAGATGCGCAACATGGGCGAGGCCTGCACGGCGGCGAACCGGTTCCTCGTGCACGAGCCGGTCGCCGAGGAGTTCGCCGCCCGGCTGGCCGAGCGGATGGGCGCGCTGACGGTCGGCCGCGGCACCGAGGACGGCATCGAGGTCGGCCCGCTGGTCGACGCACGCCGCGCAGGCCAAGGTCGAGCGAGCTCGTCGACGACGCCGTGCAGGCCGGGGCGCCACGGTGCTGCACCGGCGGCTCGACGGTCGGCGGCGCCGGGCTACTTCTACGCGCCGACCGTGCTCACCGACGTCGCCGGCGAGCGCCCGGCTGCTGCAGCGAGGAGATCTTCGGCCCGGTCGCCCCGATCGACCACGTTCGCCGACCGACGACGAGGCGATCGCGCTGGCCAACGACACCGAGTACGGCCTGGTCGCCTACGTCTTCACCCGCGACCTGACCCGCGCGCGTCCGCGTGGCCGAGCGGCTGGAGACCGGCATGGTCGGGCTCAACCAGGGCATCGTCTCCAACCCCGCGGCACCGTTCGGCGGCGTCAAGCAGTCCGGCTTCGGCCGCGAGGGCGGCGCCGAGGGCATCGAGGAGTACCTGGAGACCAAGTACGTCGGGATCGCCCTCTGATGCTCGGGTTCCTGCGCGGTGGCCGGTCCGGGGGCCGGGGGCAGCTGCCGGCCGTGATCGAGGGCCGCTGCTGGCTGGATCCCCGGCTCGACGCGCTCGCCGACTACCTCGAGCAGCCCGGGCGGCCCGCCGACCGGGTGGCCGCGGCCCTGTCGGCGATCGCCGAGCACCGCGACGATCCTGAGCGGCGGGTGCAGGTGACCACGGCCGCCGCCGAGCGGCTGGTCGACCTCACCGAGACCACCGGCGAGCTGGACGAGCAGGCCCGCGGCAGCGCCGACGGCATGTCGCTGCTCGCCAGGGCCCTGGCGTTCGCCGCCTGGAAGGCCCGCGGGAGCGGGTACGGCTCAGGGGTCGGGGAGGACGCCGCGGAGCGCTTCTTCCGTCATCTCCGCCAGGCCGGTGTGGTCGCGGACGCGGCGCTGGCCACCGAGCCGGGGCACCCCGCCGCCGCGGTCACCCGGCTGATCGCCGCCCGGGGACTGGGGCTGGGCGGGGAGGAACTGGCGCAGCGGTTCGCGGTCGCCCGCCAGGTGCGGCCCACGCTGTTCGCCGCGCACGCCCAGTACCTGCAGGCGATCTGCGAGAAGTGGCGCGGCAGCCATCGGCAGATGCTCGACTTCGCGCGGGCCGTGGCCGCGCAGGCCCCGGCCGGTGACCCGGTGGGGTCGGTGCTCGCCGTGGCCTGGGCCGAACTCGATCTCGCCGGTGAGGACGGCCGGGGGATCGGCGCCGATCGCCGCGCCGACCAGACGCTCGCGGCGGAGGCCGCCGCACGATGGGTGTCCGGCGGGGAGGCGGCGCTGGCCCACCCCTACGCGGTGGAGGCCCACCAGCACTTCGGCTGGTTCCTCGGCGCCGACGCCGCGCGTGCGGCCTTCCACCTCTCCCGAACCGGCGGGCGGATCTCCGCCCTGCCGTGGGACTACCAGCGCGGCGGCACCGCCGCCTACCAACGGGCCTATGCCACGGCCCAGCCCACCGGGGCCTGAGCCGTGGCGCCGCGAGACGTCGTCCTGCTCGGCTCGACCGGTTCGATCGGCACCCAGGCGGTGGACGTCGTCCGCGCTGCCCCGGACCGATTCCGGATCGTGGCCCTGGCCGCGGGGGGCGGGCGGATCGGCGAGCTGGCCGACCAGGTGGCCGCGCTCGGCGTCCTCCGGGTGGGTCTTGCCGACGCCGAGGCCGAACCGGCGCTGCGGGCAGCCCTGGCCGAGCGCGGGGTGAGCGGGGTCGAGCTCGAGGTCGGTCCGGACGCTGCAAGCACGCCTGGCCGGGCGTCGGCGCCGACGTGGTGCTGAACGGGATGACCGGGGCGATCGGGCTGCGACCCACCCTGGCAGCGCTCGCGGCGGGCAGCACCCTCGCGCTGGCGAACAAGGAGTCGCTGATCATCGGTGGGCGGCTGGTGACCGGGGCGGCAGCACCGGGGCAGATCGTGCCGGTGGACTCGGAGCACTCGGCGCTGGCCCAGTGCCTGCGGGCGGGGTCGGCCGGCGAGGTGGCCCGGCTGGTCCTGACCGCCAGCGGCGGCCCGTTCCGCGGCCGCACCCGGGCCGAGCTGACCGGGGTGACGCCGCAGCAGGCGCTGGCCCACCCCACCTGGGCGATGGGGCCGGTGATCACCACCAACTCGGCGACCCTGGTGAACAAGGGCCTGGAGCTGATCGAGGCGCACCTGCTCTTCGACGTGCCGCTGGAGCAGATCGAGGTGGTGGTGCACCCGCAGTCGATGGTGCATTCGTGGGTCGAGTTCGTCGACGGATCGTGCATCCTGCAGGCCTCGCCACCGGACATGCGGCTGCCGATCGCGCTCGGGCTGGGCTGGCCCGACCGGGTGCCCGGAGCGGCCCGGCCGGTCGACATCACCGCAGCGGCCAGCTGGGAGTTCTTCCCGCTCGACGCCGACACGTTCCCCGCGATCGACCTCGCCCGGCGGGTGGGCCGGGCCGCGGGAACGTATCCTGCGGTGTACAACGCGGCGAACGAAGTCTGCGTGGAGGCGTTCCTGGCCGGGAAGATCGGCTTCCTGGACATCGTCGACACGATCGCCGCGGTCGTCGACGGCCACCACGGGCCGGACGACGCCGGGCTCGACGACGTGATCGCCGCTGACGGGTGGGCGCGACGGCGGGCCGCCGAGGTGCTGGACGGCGCCACGGCAGGAAGGAACGCGTGATCGGCAACCTGCTCGGCTGGCTCGTCGTGCTGGGGATCGGTGTGCCGTTCTCCATCGCCCTGCACGAACTGGGTCACCTGCTGCCCGCCAAACGGTTCGGCGTGGCCTGCCCGCAGTACTTCATCGGGTTCGGTCCCAAGATCTGGTCCACCACGCGCGGCGGCACCGAGTACGGCGTCAAGGCCATCCCGCTCGGCGGGTACGTGCGGATGCTCGGGCATGTTCCCACCCGCCGACGGCCGCCCGGCCCGGGCCGACAGCACCGGCCGGTTCGGGCTGCTGATCGACCAGGCCCGTTCCGACGCGCAGCGTGAGATCACCCCGCGCGACGCGCACCGGCTCTTCTACCAGCGCTCCGTGCCCAAGCGGCTGGTGATCATGCTCGGCGGTCCGGTGATGAACCTGCTGATCGCCGTGGTGCTGCTCTCCGGCCTGGTCACCATCTACGGGGTCAGCACCACCACGACGACGGTGCGCGCCGTCTCGGAGTGCGTGATCCCGGTGTCCACGGACCCGCAGGCTGCCGCGCGCGAGTGCACCGCCGCCGACCCGAAGGCACCCGCGGCCCAGGCCGGGCTGCTGCCCGGCGACGTCATCGTGAGCTACGAGGGTGCCGCGGTGGGCACCTGGGACGACGTGCGCGACCGGATCCGGTCGAACAAGGGCACCCCGGTGGAGTTGGTGGTCGAGCGCGGCGGACAGCGGCTGACCCTCACGGCGACCCCGATGGTCGACACGCGCTACGTGCTGGACGACGACGGGAACCCGGTGAAGGGCGAGGACGGCACCTACCTCACCGCACCGGTCGGGTTCCTCGGGGTGACCCCTCAGGCGCGCCCGACGCCCCAACCGGTGAGCGCCGTGCCGGGCATCGTGGGTGACGCCGTGCTGCAGACCGCGGCGGTGGTGGTGAAGGTGCCGGAGAAGATGGTGGGCATCGCCCAGGCCGCCTTCGGCGACGGCGAACGAGACCCGAACGGCCCGATCAGCGTGGTCGGCGTCGGCCGGCTGGCCGGCGAGGTCGGCTCCATCGAGGGCACCGCGGCGAACCCGATCGGCTGGGGCGACAAGATCGCGGTCTGGCTGTCGATCGTCGCCTCGCTGAACCTGGCCCTGTTCGTGTTCAACCTGATCCCGTTGCTGCCGCTGGACGGCGGGCACGTGGTGGGTGCGCTGTGGGAGGGACTGCGCCGCCGGGTCGCCCGGATGCTCGGCCGCGCCGACCCCGGCCCGGTCGACATCGCCCGGGCCCTGCCGGTGGCCTATGTGGTCGGCATGACCCTGATCGTGATGTCCGGCCTGCTGATCTACGCCGACATCGTCAAACCCGTCCGCCTCGGCGGCTGACCCGCGTTGTCGGGCGGTGCAGGCGCACCCCGCGTAGGCTCGCGGCGAGTGTTCTGAGCTACTGGAGGTCTGTTCCATGTCGGTCAATCTCGGGCTGCCACTGCTGTCGCCGCCTGACCGCACACCCGCCACGTCGTCCGCCACGTCGTCCGCCCCAGCACCCGTGCTGAACCCCCGCCGGGCGACCCGTCAGATCGCGGTCGGCAAGGTGGCCGTGGGCGGCGACGCCCCGATCAGCGTCCAGTCGATGACCACCACGCCGACCACCGACGTCAACGCGACCCTGCAGCAGATCGCCGAGCTCACCGCGGCCGGCTGCGACATCGTGCGGGTGGCCTGCCCCAGCAGTGACGATGCGGCCGCGCTGCCCGACATCGCCCGCAAGTCGCAGATCCCGGTGATCGCCGACATCCACTTCCAGCCCAAGTACGTCTTCGCCGCGATCGACGCCGGGTGCGCCGCCGTCCGGGTCAACCCGGGGAACATCCGCAAGTTCGACGACCAGATCAAGCAGATCGCGGACGCCGCCAAGGACGCCGGGGTCTCGATCCGGATCGGTGTCAACGCCGGATCGCTCGATCCGCGGCTGCTGGCCAAGTACGGCAAGGCCACCCCCGAGGCCCTGGTGGAGTCGGCGGTCTGGGAGGCAAGCCTGTTCGAGGAGCACGACTTCCACGACTTCAAGATCTCGGTCAAGCACAACGACCCGGTGGTCATGGTGCGGGCCTACGAGTTGCTCTCCGAGCGGGGCGACTGGCCGCTGCACCTCGGGGTGACCGAGGCCGGCCCGGCGTTCCAGGGCACGATCAAGTCCTCGGTGGCCTTCGGCGCCCTGCTCAGCCAGGGGATCGGCGACACGATCCGGGTGTCCCTGTCGGCGCCGCCGGTGGAGGAGGTCAAGGTCGGGATCCAGATCCTGCAGTCGCTCAACCTCCGCCCGCGCAAGCTGGAGATCGTCTCCTGCCCCTCCTGCGGGCGGGCCCAGGTCGACGTGTACTCCCTGGCGGAGAAGGTGACCGCGGCCCTGGACGGGCTCGACGTGCCGCTGAGGGTGGCCGTGATGGGCTGCGTGGTGAACGGACCCGGAGAGGCCCGCGAGGCCGACCTGGGCGTGGCCTCGGGCAACGGCAAGGGCCAGATCTTCGTCAAGGGCGAGGTCGTGGCGACGGTGCCCGAGTCCCAGATCGTGGAGACCCTGGTGGAGCACGCGATGCGCCTGGCCGAGGAGATGCAGCTCTCGACAGAGTGACCAGCCCGGCGCCGGTCAGAGTGCCGGTGGTGGCGCGATCGTTCGGCCGTGGTGGCCCGTGGGTAGTCCGCGCTGAGATCGTTGGATGGCTGAACGGATCGACCTGCGGACGGGGGTTCCCTCGGCGATCGCGGACCTGGTGCAGGACGAATGGACCAACGGGATGCTGGGTCAGCGGTTGGCCGGCTTGGCCGTGCCGGCCCATGGCTTCGGTGACTTCAGCCGGCTGCAGCGCAGCGCCGAGGAGTGGGCCCGGCGGTGGCAGGACCTGGGCGAGTTGATGGTGCGCGACAGCGCTCGCGTGGGTGACCTGCTGCATCGCGCGGCATCGGACCTCCGGTCTCAGGACGAGTGCACCGCAGCGCGCGTGCGCGGTCTGGGCCGCTCGCTCGACGACGGCCCGGGGACGCAGGCCCCATGACCGAGGTCGCGGAGGTTCCCGCCGGCCTCATGTACCCCGGCAAGTCCGGCGCCCTCGGCGTGTTCGCGCGCGAGATCGAGGCGGTCGGTCTGAGCCTGCAGCGCTTCGCGGAACAATGGGCCCGAGGTCTCGAGCTGGCCGGCGAGTGGTGCGGCGACGGTGGCGAGGGGGTGCGGAAGCATCTGGACGCCGTCCGCCGGTATGTCGCGCAGCAGGCGGTGACGGCCGAGTACCTGCACCGAGCCGTTCTGGTCTTCGCCGAAGAGCTGCTCAGCATGCAACAGGCGGCTGCGGCGTTGGACGCCGAGGCGCAGGCCCTGTCGGCCTCGCTCGGTGCCACGGTGTTGCCGCCGTTCATGGCCGAGTACAGCTCCCGGCGGGTGCGGCACCACCTGCGCCATCAGCGCCTCGCCCACCGGGCGGAGCTCCTCGCCCAGGCCTTCGACCGGGCCGTCGGAGCGTGCCCGCCGGTCGGTGACCTGGAGGCGTATCCGCAGTGGGTGGCGCACGGGCATCAGCAGCGATTCGACTCCGCGCAGGATCAGGCGCTGCTCCGACCCGCCGCGGTCACCGACGTGCTCGACCTGCGGCCCGGCAAGACCGACGTGACCTGGGAGCAGGTCCCGATGATCTCCGGGTGGCACGGCGACAGCGGTGCTCAGGGGACGGGCATCGTGGTCGGTCGGCACGAGGTGCTGACCAACGCCCACGTCGTCGCCGGTCTGAGCAGTATCGAGGTGGGTGAGGAGAGGTTGCCCGCCGAGGTGGTGGTCTACGACAAGTACCACGACGTCGCCGTGTTGAAGGTGCCGGGGTTGACCGTCGCGCCCGTGGGGTTCGCGGACTCGATGATCGTCGACGAGGAGGTGATCATGGCCGGCCACCCGCTGAGTCAGCAGGGGATCGATCAGGGATGGTCCCATCCGATGGGCCCGCAGGTCACGACCACCGACGACGGGGTCTCCCTGGAGTTCGACGCCATGGTGATCAAGTCCGGGGACGGTGACCGGCTGACGCACGGTGTGTCCGGGGGAGCGGTGATCACGTCGGACGGCAGGCTCGCCGGGGAGATCAACACCGAGGCGTTCCTGGTCGACGATGTGCACGGTGGGTCGATCGCGTATGCCGACGGGCACAGCATCGACACGCTGCGCCCGTTCATCGACCGAGGCGTGGCTGCCACGACTCCGGTGCCGCACGGCGTCTTCGTCGAGCCGACCAACGACTCGTCCAACGCCCCGGCCGCCCTGAACGACGGGGCGGACGAACTCGACGAGGTCGACATCCTGCAGCCCTACATCGGCGAGGCGATCAGGGCGACCCGGCCGGCGACGCCGGGGCAGGACTAGTTCCGGCTCGCGACCTGAGAGGATGCACGGGTGCTGCGGGCGTCACTGCGGGTTCTGGACCGCGTCGATCTGGACGAGGCATTGGCGCTGTGCCGCCGTGACCCGGTGGCCAACGTCTTCGTCGCGGCCCGGCTGCGGGCGCACGGCATCAACCGGTCCGGGGGCGGGGAGCTGTGGGGGTACTTCGACGAGGGCTGCCTGGTCTCGATCTGCTGGTCCGGTGCCAACCTGGTCCCGGTGCAGGCCACGCCGGAGGCGATCGAGGCCTTCGCCGCGCGGGCCCGGCGGTACGGGCGGCAGTGCTCCTCGATCGTGGGCCCGGCGGACGTCGTCCGCCTGTTGTGGTCGAAGCTGCAGCCGCACTGGCCGGGAGTCCGCGAGGTCCGAGACGACCAGCCGCTGATGGCCCTGGCCGGACCGCCGCTGGTGCTGACCGACCCGCTGGTGCGTCGGGCGAGCGTGGCGGAGATCGACCTGGTCACCCCGGCCTGCATCGCCATGTTCACCGAGGAGGTCGGCTACTCGCCGGTGCTGGCTGACGGCGGACTGCTCTACCGCTCGCAAGTCAGCGCGCTGGTCGCCGGAGGGCGCTCGCTGGTGCGGATGGCCGACGGGCCGGCCGGCCCCGAGGTGGTGTTCAAGGCCGAACTGGGGTCCATCACGCCGGAGGCCGTTCAGGTGCAGGGGGTGTGGGTGAACCCCGCCTACCGCAGCCGCGGCCTGGCGGTGCCGGCGATGGCCGCCGTCGCCGAGATCTGCCGGCGCGAGGTGGCTCCCGTGACCTCCCTCTACGTCAACGCCTTCAACACCCGGGCGGTGCACGTCTACGAACGAGTCGGCTTCACCCGAGTCGGCACCTTCGCCACGATCCTCTTCTGACCCGCCGGGCCGTTATCCTCACCAGGGTGAGCGAGCTGCTGCGGATGTCGACCCTGTTCCTGCGGACCCTGCGCGACGACCCGGCGGACGCCGAGGTGCCGAGCCACCGGCTGCTGGTCCGGGCCGGCTACATCCGCCGCGCCGCACCGGGCATCTACTCCTGGCTGCCGCTGGGTTACCTGGTCTACCGCAACGTGGAGCGCATCGTCCGCGAGGAGATGAACGCGGCCGGCTTCCAGGAGGTACACTTCCCCGCGCTGTTGCCCCGCGAGCCCTACGAGGCCACCAACCGCTGGACCGAGTACGGCGACAACCTGTTCCGGCTGAAGGACCGCAAGGGCAACGACTATGCTGCTCGGGCCCACGCACGAGGAGATGTTCACCCTCCTGGTCAAGGACCTGTACTCCTCGTACAAGGACCTGCCGCTGTCGATCTACCAGATCCAGACCAAGTACCGCGACGAGGCCCGTCCGCGCGCGGGCATCCTGCGTGGGCGCGAGTTCGTGATGAAGGACTCCTACTCCTTCGACGTGGACGACGCGGGCCTGGAACGCTCCTACCAGCGCCACCGCGACGCCTACGTGAAGACCTTCGACCGGCTCGGCCTGGACTACGTGATCGTCTCGGCGATGTCGGGGGCGATGGGCGGCTCCAAGAGCGAGGAGTTCCTGCAGCCGACCGAGGTCGGTGAGGACACCTTCGTGCGCTGCGCGGCCTGCGGGTACGCGGCCAACGTCGAGGCGGTCACCACGACCGTTCCGCCGGCCCGTGACTTCGAGGGCATTCCCGCCGCGCATGCCGAGGCCACCCCGGACACCCCCACCATCGACACCCTGGTCGCCGTGGCCAATCAGCTGCACCCGCGCTCGGACGGCCGCGAGTGGACCGCCGCCGACACGCTCAAGAACGTCGTGGTCACCCTGGTGATGCCGGACGGCGCCCGCGAACCGCTGTGTATCGGCCTGCCCGGTGACCGCGAGGTCGACCCCAAGCGGCTCGAGGCCGCCGTGGCCCCGGCCGAGGTCGACGCCTTCACCGAGGAGGACTTCGCCCGCATCCCCGCGCTGGTCAAGGGTTACATCGGGCCCGGGGTGCTGGGGGAGAAGAACGCCAGCGGCATCCGCTACCTGCTCGACCCGCGGGTCGTGCCGGGCACCGCCTGGGTGACCGGTGCCGACGAGCCGGGCACGCACGTCTTCGACCTGGTCGCCGGCCGCGACTTCACCGGCGACGGGGTGATCGAGGCCGCCGAGGTGCGCGCCGGCGACGCCTGCCCGTCCTGCCAGCAGCCGCTGTCCACCGCCCGCGGGATCGAGATCGGCCACATCTTCCAGCTGGGTCGCAAGTACGCCGAAGCGCTCGGCCTGCAGGTGCTGGACGAGAACAGCCGGCTGGTCACGGTGACCATGGGCTCCTACGGCATCGGCGTCTCCCGTGCCGTGGCCGCCGTCGTCGAGGCCAGCCACGACGAGTTCGGTCTGGTCTGGCCGCGCGAGGTGGCCCCTGCCGACGTCCATCTGGTGGCGGCGGGCAAGGACGAGGCCGTGCGCGACTTCTCCGAGCAGCTGTCCGCCGCCCTGGTCGCCGCCGGCGTCCGAGTGATCTTCGACGACCGGGTGAAGGTCTCGCCCGGGGTCAAGTTCAAGGATGCGGAACTCGTCGGGGTGCCGACCATCGTGGTGGTCGGCAAGGGTCTCGCCGAGGGCACGGTCGAGGTCAAGGACCGGCGCACCGGCGAGCGCACCCCGGTGCCCGCGCCGAGCGCGGCCGCGGCGGCCGAGGCGATCGCCGGCATCGTCCGCGCCTGATGGGCACCACGGCGGGCGCCGTCCAGGCGGTGATCTTCGACTGGGGCGGCACCCTGACGCCCTGGCACACCGTCGACCTGGCCGAGCAGTGGCGGGCCTACGCCCACGAGTTCGCCGACCACCCCGAGGCGGCCGAGGAGTTGGCGGCGCGGATCATGGCCGCCGAGGACGCCGCCTGGGCGCGGATCCGCTCCGGTGGTGCGAGCGCCCACCTGGTGGAGGTGCTGGCCGCGGCCGGGGTGTCCTCGGACCACCCCGGGCACGATGCCGCGCTGACCGCCTACGAGGAGTTCTGGGAGCCGCACACCTACACCGACCCGGACGTCGCCCCGCTGTTCGCCGGTCTGCGCGCCCGGGGGGTCAAGGTCGGGGTGCTGTCGAACACGATCTGGTCGCGGGACTACCACGAGCGGGTGTTCGCCCGGGACGGCGTCCTCGACCTGATCGACGGGTCGGTGTACACCTCCGAGATCGCGCACGCGAAACCGCACCCGGAGGCCTTCGCGGCGGCGATGGCGGCGGTCGGGGTGAGCGAGGCCGCCGGGTGCGTCTACGTGGGTGACCGGCCCTACGAGGACGTGCACGGCGCGCAGCGCTGCGGCATGCGGGCGATCCTGGTGCCGCACTCGGACATCCCTGCGGCGCAACAGGTTCCGGTCGACGTCACCCCGGACGGCGTCGCCCACCGGCTGCTCGATGTGCTCGGCCACGTGGACGGCTGGCTCGCCGGGTGAGTCTGCTCGACCCCGCCGCCCCGCTGGACTCGCTCGGACCGTTCGTACTGCTGATCCTCGCGGCGCTGGTCGCCGGCTGGGTGGATGCCGTGGTCGGCGGCGGCGGCCTGATCCAGCTGCCGGCGCTGCTGCTCGGATTCCCCTCGGCCGCCCCGGCCCAGATCCTGGCGACCAACAAGCTGGCCAGTATCTTCGGCACGGCGACCTCCTCGCTCACGTATGCCCGCAGGATCCGCCCCGACCCGCGGACCGCGGCCACCATGGCGGTCTGTGCCCTCGCCGGTGCCGCCGGGGGAGCGGCCTGCGCCAGCCTGCTGCCCGACCGGGTGTTCCGTCCGATGGTGCTGGCGGGCCTGATCGGCGTCGCCGCCTACACCGTCGCCCGGCCGGACCTGGGCCGGCACACCGAGCTGCGTCATGAGGGGCGCGGGCACCTGATGCGGGCCGGAGCGGTGGGTGCCGGTCTGGGTTTCTACGACGGCATCTTCGGCCCGGGCACCGGGTCGTTCCTGGTGATCGCGCTGGTCACCGTGCTGGGCTACTCCTTCCTCGCCGCCAGCGGCACCGCCAAGATCACGAATGCCGCGACCAACCTCGGTGCGCTGGTGGTGTTCGTGCCGATGGGCGCCCCGATGTGGCAGGTGGGCCTGGCCATGGGCGCAGCGAACCTGGTCGGCGGCTACCTGGGGGCCCGCACGGCGATCGCCAGGGGCAGCGCGTTCGTGCGGGTGGTCTTCCTGGTCGTGGTCACCGCGTTGATCGCCCGCCTGGGCTGGGACCTGTTGGGCCGCTGACCGCTCCGCGGCTCTCCAGCGTCACGCGCCGGGGAGGGCGGGCAGTTCGGCGCCGAGGCGGTCGGCGCGTCGGGCGGTCTCCACGGCGTCCGCGGCGAGCGATCGGCGCCACGGGCCGCCCACCTGGGCCAGCGCGTTCAGCTCTGTCGTCAGCAGGGCACGTTCGATCGAGACGGCCAGCGTGGCCGCGGCTGCCGGGGTGGCCACGGCGCCGACCGCGTAGGCGGGCAGCGCCGCCGGCACGCCGCCGCCGGCGGCCTCCAGAGCCGCCGAGTAGCGGTCGCGGCGGAGCTGGTGGTCGATCCAGACCCGGCGGGTGCCGACGCGGTCGGCCTCGGACACCTGGGCGGTGATCACCCCGTAGCCGAACACCGCCGCGTGCTCCCCCCGGATCAGTGCCGCCAAGGCCGCCCGCCCGGCCGGGTCCAGCGACCCGGTGGGGAAGGGAACGGCCACGGGCGGCGGTTCGGCCAGCCGGTACCGGGTCGCGAGCAGGTCGGCGTGCACAGCCCGGACGGCGGCGATCCGGGTGAGCAGCACCGCCACGGCCGGCGGGGTGCTCACGACGTCCGCCAGTGCCTCGGTGACGCCTGCCCGCTCCGCGGTCAGTTGTGCAGCCGGGGCGGGCCGGGCTGCGCCGGGCCCCGGTGGGGAGCCCACGTGGCCGAGGGCGACCAGGTGAGCCCGATGATCGGCGCTGATCCGGGTGTGGGGGGCGGTCGTGCCCCACGGGGCGCTCAGGGCCAGCAGGGCGACGGCGCGCGTGGTGGCACGGGCCACCGCGGCGGCCTCTGCCGCGGCCTCCGTCGGGTCCGCGCCGGGCCGGGCGTCCGCCGAACCCGCCGAGGCAGCCCGGTCCGCGCTGCAGGCCGCAGTCAGCACCCCGGCCGCGGCCAGGCCCACCGCGGTCAGAACGGTGCGCCGGCTGCTCACAGCGGGGATCCTTTCACGGCGCCCGGGGGTCGATGGCGCCGGTAGGCTGAACGGACAATCGAGGAGGGCACTGATGGCGGCGTCGCAGGTGGACGGCCTACGAGAGCTTGCCGGTGCCGCAGTGGCCGGGACGGGCTTGGTCCTGGAAGACGTGTCGATCTCCAGTGCCGGACGGCGCCGGGTGGTCAAGATCGTGGTCGACCTCCCGGCGGATCAGCTCGGCGGCGTCCCCCTGGAAGCGGTCTCCCAGGCCTCGCACGCGGTGTCGGAGGCGCTCGACGCCAGCCCGGTCCTGGGGCAGGCCCCCTACACGTTGGAGGTCACCTCGCCCGGGGTGGGCCGCCCGCTCACGCAGCGGCGGCACTGGTCGCGAGCCCGCAAGCGCCTGGTGGAGGTGCGGCTCACCGACGGCGGCACCGTCACCGGCAGGCTGGTCGCGGTGGACGACGACGGCCTGGAGCTGGCCGGCAGCCCCGGCAGCGCGTCGCACCGCCTGGCCTGGAGCCGGGTCGAGCGCGGCGCCGTCCAGGTGGAGTTCGGCGCTGTGGGGCAGGAGAACGACTGATGGATATCGATCTTGCGGCGCTGAGGCTGATCGAACGGGAGAAGGAGATCCCCTTCGACGTGCTGGTGCGCACCATCGAGCAGGCGATGCTGCTGGCGTATCACCGCACCGAGGGCGCCCAGGCGGAGGCCCGGGTGGTGCTCGACCGGGCCAGCGGCCACGTCGTGGTCTGGGCCCGCGAGGTGGACGCCGCCGGTCACCTGGTGCGCGAATGGGACGACACCCCCGAGGGGTTCGGCCGGATCGCGGCCACAACGGCCCGGCAGACGATCCTGCAGCGGCTGCGCGACGCGGAGGACGAGCAGGTGCTCGGGGAGTTCCTCGGACGAGAGGGGGACATTGTCTCCGGCCTGGTGCAGCAGAGCACCGACCCGCGGATGGTGCATGTGGACCTCGGCACGGTCGAGGCCGTGCTGCCACCGGCCGAGCAGGTGCCCGGAGAGGACTACACGCACGGCAGCCGGTTGCGCTGCTACGTGGTGGCCGTGCGTAAGGGCGCCAAGGGGCCCTCGATCCAGGTCTCCCGCACCCACCCCAACCTGGTGCGCAAGCTGTTCGCGCTCGAGGTGCCCGAGGTGGCCGACGGCACGGTGGAGATCGTCGGGCTGGCCCGCGAGGCTGGGCATCGGACCAAGATGGCGGTGCGGTCCACCGTGGCGGGGGTGAACGCCAAGGGCTCGTGCATCGGCCCGCTGGGCGCGCGGGTGCGGGCGGTGGTGTCCGAGCTGCACGGTGAGAAGATCGACATCATCGACTACATCGAGGACCCGGCCGGGTACGTGGCCGCGGCCCTGTCGCCGGCCAAGGTCACCTCGGTGGAGGTGGTCGACGAGGCCACCCGGTCTGCCCGGGTCGTGGTGCCCGACTACCAGCTGTCCCTGGCGATCGGCAAGGAGGGGCAGAACGCCCGGCTGGCCGCCAAGCTCACCGGGTGGCGGATCGACATCCGTCCGGACGTGCCCACCGAGGGCTGAACAGGGGTGAGCGGTGAAGCGCGCTAGACTGTCGGCGGCCGTAAGCACCGAACCGCAGCGCACCTGTGTGGGCTGCCGGGAACATGCAGACCGGTCCGTCCTGTTGCGAGTGACTGCGGGCGAGGTCGACGGGCTCTGGTCCGTCACCCCTGACCCGCGTCGCCGCCGCCCCGGTCGAGGCGCCTGGCTGCACCTCGACCCGAGGTGTCTTGACGTCGCCGAACGCCGCATGGCGTTTCCGCGGGCCCTGCGCCGCAGTGGGCCGCTGGATCCGGCACCGTTGCGGCAGTACGTGAACACGCACCACCTGACAGCAAGTTCCACCGTCCAGCCGGAAGCGGGTCAGAAATCGATGAGCACCCGATGAGTACCCAGCGATGAGTACCGCCCAGCCGTAAAGACGGTCCGCGCCTGTCCTGGCTCGGACCGAGACAGGAGAGATGTGGCAAAGGTCCGGGTCTACGAGCTCGCGAAAGAGCTCGGGGTCGAAAGCAAAGTCGTGATGACCAAGCTCCAGGAGCTTGGCGAATTCGTCCGGTCGGCATCCTCGACCGTTGAACCTCCCGTGGTGCGCAAGCTGCGCGAGCAGTTCGGTTCCGCTGCGCCCGCCCCTGCGGCGGCTGCACCCGCTCAGGCCAAGCCCGGGGCTCGGCCCACCCGCCCGACTCCGGCTCCGGCGCCGTCGGCTCCCGAGCCGATGCCGAGCCCGGCCCCCCAGGTGGCATCGGCTCCGGCGCCCGTCCGCGCACCGGCCGCCTCCGCCGTGCCGTCGGCACCGCCGGCTCCCGCCGCCCCGGCGGCTCCGGTTCCGGCTGCCCCCGCGGCAGCCGCTCCGGCTCCGGTCGCTCCGGTCCCGCCTGCAGCACCTGCGGCGCCGGCGGCACCCGCCGCCGACGCCCCGGCGCGTCCGGCGGGTCCCCGGCCCGGACCCGCGGCACGCCCGCAGGCCCCTGCCCCGGCCCGTCCGGGGAACAACCCGTTCGCCCCGAGCCAGGGCATGCCGCGCCCCGGTGGCGGACCGCGCCCGGGGAACAACCCGTTCGCCTCCAGCCAGGGCATGCCGCGTCCCGGCGGCAACCGCGGTGCCGCTCCGGGCGCTCCCAGCGCTCCAGCAGGCCCCACCGGTTCCGCGGGCACCACGGATCGCCCCGGCGGTCCGCGTCCGGCCGGCCCTCGTCCCCCCTCCGGCGGTCCGCGCCCGAACCCCGGCATGATGCCGGGCCGTTCGGCGGTCGGCCGTCCTGGCCCGGGTGGGCCCGGCGGCGGCGGAGGCGGCCGTACCGGCGCCCCCGGTCGCGGTGGGCCCGGCGCCGGTCGCCCGGGTGGCGGTGGCGGCGGCGGATTCGCCGGCCGCCCCGGTGGCGGCGGTGGTCCCGGTGGGCCCGGCGGTCCGGGTGGACCGGCCGGTGGGCGCGGCTTCGGCAAGGGCTCCGGCGGGCGCGGTGGCACCCAGGGTGCCTTCGGCCGCGGCGGTCGGCCAGGCCGGGTCAAGAAGTCCAAGCGGCAGAAGCGCCAAGAGTTCGACAACATGCAGGCGCCGATGTCCGGTGGCGTGGCGATCCCGCGCGGGGACGGTTCGACGATCGTGCGGCTGCGCCGCGGGGCCTCGCTGACCGACTTCGCCGACAAGATCAACGCCAACCCGGCCGGTCTGGTGGCGATCCTGATCCACCTCGGCGAGCTGGCCACGGCCACGCAGTCGCTCGACGAGGACACCTTCCGCCTGCTCGGGTCCGAGCTCGGCTACGACATCCAGGTGGTCTCGCCCGAGGACGAGGACCGCGAACTGCTCGGCACCTTCGACATCGACATCGAGGGGGAGGCCGAGGGCGACGAGGAGTTCCTCGAGCCGCGCCCGCCGGTGGTCACCGTCATGGGCCACGTCGACCACGGAAAGACCAAGTTGCTGGACGCCATCCGGCACGCCAACGTGGTCGCCGGAGAGGCCGGGGGCATCACCCAGCACATCGGCGCCTACCAGGTGCACTTCGAGCACGAGGGCGTCAACCGGGCGCTGACCTTCATCGACACCCCCGGTCACGAGGCGTTCACCGCCATGCGTGCCCGTGGGGCGAAGGTCACCGACATCGCCGTCCTGGTGGTGGCTGCGGACGACGGCGTGATGCCGCAGACGATCGAGGCGCTCAACCACGCCCAGGCGGCCGGCGTCCCGGTGGTGGTCGCGGTGAACAAGGTGGACAAGGAGGGGGCGAACCCCGACAAGATCCGCCAACAGCTCACCGAGTACAACCTGGTGGCCGAGGAGTACGGCGGCGACACGATGTTCGTCGACGTCGCGGCGAAGCAGCGGCTGAACATCGACGCGCTGCTCGAGGCGGTGCTGCTCACTGCGGACGCCGCACTCGACCTGCGCGCCAACCCGGACAAGGACGCGCGCGGCGTGGCCATCGAGGCCAGCCTGGACAAGGGACGTGGCCCATTGGCCACCGTCCTGGTCCAGTCCGGCACCCTGGCCGTCGGCGACTCGATCGTCTGTGGCACGGCCTACGGCCGGGTCCGGGCGATGCTGGACGAGAACGGCGAGGCGATGGACGTCGCCCTGCCGTCGCGCCCGGTGCAGGTGCTCGGTCTGACCTCGGTGCCTCGCGCCGGTGACACGTTCATCGTGGCGCCGGACGACCGCACAGCGCGTCAGATCGCCGAGAAGCGTGAGGCTGTGGAGCGGGCTGCCAACCTCGCCCGCCGTCGCAAGCGGATCAGTCTGGAGGACTTCACCAAGGCCCTGGAGCAGGGCAAGGTGCAGACCCTCAACCTGATCCTCAAGGGCGACGTCTCCGGTTCGGTGGAAGCCCTGGAGGACGCCCTGCTCAAGATCGTGGTCGACGAGCAGGTTCAGCTCCAGGTGATCCACCGCGGGGTCGGCGCGATCACGCAGAACGACGTGAACCTGGCCACGGTCGACAACGCCGTGATCATCGGGTTCAACGTCCGTCCGGCGGAGCGGGTGGCCGAACTGGCCGACCGCGAAGGCGTGGACCTGCGCTTCTACTCGGTCATCTACCAGGCCCTCGACGACGTCGAGGCGGCGCTCAAGGGCATGCTCAAGCCGGAGTACGAGGAGGCGCAGCTCGGCACGGCCGAGGTGCGTGAGATCTTCCGGTCGAGCAAGTTCGGCAACATCGCCGGCTGTCTGGTGCGTACCGGGGAGATCCGCCGCAATTCCAAGGCCCGTGTGCTGCGCGACGGCGTCGTGATCGGTGACAACCTCACCATCGAGTCGCTCAAGCGGTTCAAGGACGACGCCACCGAGGTGCGCGACGGCTACGAGTGCGGCATCGGCCTGGGGTCGTTCAACAACCTCCAGGTGGACGACGTGGTCGAGACCTTCGAGATGCGGGAGAAGCCACGTACGTAGGGTTTGCGCGGTTCGACCTGTTGTTCGGTGAGGTCGGCTCGCTGAAGGAGAAGCGCTCGCTGGTGCGGCCGATCGTGGCCGAGCTGCGGCGGCGGTTCGAGGTCAGCGCGGCCGAGACCGGCGACGCGAACGTGCATCGGCGGTGCGAGATCGGGGTCTCCCTGGTCGCGGCCGACCCGGGCCACTGCCACCAGGTGCTCGCCTCGTGCGAGCGCCTGGTGGCCGGCCGCCCGGAACTGGAACTGCTCGGCGCCCGGCTGCGGGTCTGGGACGACGAGGACGAGTGATGACGAGGGAACGGGTACCGTCGAGCCATGGCTGATACGGCACGCGCGCGTAAGTTGGCCGACCGGATCCACGAGATCGTCGCCGAGGCGCTCGAGAAGAGGATCAAAGACCCCCGACTCGGGTTCATCACGGTCACCGACACCACGGTGACCGGGGATCTGCAGCACGCGACGATCTTCTACACCGTGCTCGGGGACGCCGCCGAGCAGCAGGCCTCCGCCGCAGCGCTGGAGAGCGCCAAAGGGGTTCTGCGCTCCGAGGTGGGCAGGCGCACCGGGATCCGGCTCACCCCGACGCTGGACTTCGTGGCCGACGCGATCCCGGAGAACGCCGCGCACATCGAGGACCTGCTGCGCACGGCGGCCGCCCACGACGCCGATGTGGCGGCGCTGGCGGCCTCCGCGGCCTATGCCGGAGAGCCCGACCCCTATCGCCACGACGAGGACGTCGAACCGTCGGTCGAGTCGTCGTGAGCCGCGACGGCCTGGCGGTCGTCGACAAGCCCGCGGGGCTGACCTCCCACGACGTCGTGGCCCGGGTGCGCCGGATCACCGACACCCGCAAGGTCGGTCATGCGGGCACGCTCGACCCGATGGCCACCGGGGTGCTCGTGCTCGGCGTGGGCCGGGCGACCCGGCTGCTCACCTTCCTGGTCGGGGTGGACAAGGGGTATCGCGCCACGATCCGGCTCGGGGTCGACACGGTCACCGACGACAGCGACGGTGACGTGCTCACGCGCACCGACGCCTCGGCGGTCACCGACGACGCGGTCCGGGACGGCGTCCGCGCCCTGACCGGGCCGATCCAGCAGGTACCGAGCGCGGTCAGCGCGATCAAGGTCGACGGCAAGCGGGCCTACGCCCGGGTCCGGGCGGGCGAGGAGGTCACCCTCGCCGCGCGCCCGGTCACCGTGGCCCGGTTCGACGTCGAGCAGATCCGGCGGTGCACGGTCGAGGGCAGCTCGGTGGTGGACCTGGACGTCGACGTGGAGTGCACCTCGGGCACCTACATCCGGGCCCTGGCCCGTGACCTGGGCGCCGGGCTGGGCGTGGGCGGGCACCTGACCGCACTGCGCCGCACCCGGGTCGGCCCCTACCCGGAGAGTGCCGCGCGCACGCTGGAGGACCTGGCGGCCGACGGCGTCCTGATGAGCGTGCAGGACGCCGCCAGGGTGGCCTTCCCGGCCCGGGAGCTCACCCAGGACGAGGCCGACCGGCTCGCGCACGGGCAGCGGATCGGCAAGTGCGGCACCGGAGATGTGCCCACCGCGGCGTTCGCCCCGGACGGTGCGCTGGTCGCCATCGTGTCCGAGACCGGGCCCACCTGCCGGGCGCTGTTGGTGATGCAGGGCTGACGGTCCGGTGCACTCACCCCGAGAACACCGGCCCTCGTGTTAACCCTTGCGGGGCGCCACCGCGCTAGAAGGGTGGGACACCGTTTCACGCCGTGGGGAGCGTGAAACGGTGAGGGGCCGCGGACAGGCCGGACGAGGAGGTGCCAGATCGAGGGGCCAGGCGGGACGGCGTGAAGACGCCCGACGGATTCGCCGAGTTCGTGCGTACTCGTTCGCCGTCACTACTGCGCACCGCATGGCTGCTGACGGGGCAGAGCAGCGCGGCGGAGGACCTCCTGCAGACGGTCCTGGCCGAGGTATGGCCGAAGTGGGGCAGAATCAGCGCCGGTACGTCGCCGGAGGCCTACGTCCGGCGGGCGCTGGTCAGCCGCTACATCAGCTCTCGGCGACGACGCTGGTGGAACGAGATGCCGTTCGCCGCTCCGCCGGACACGGCTGACGTGCACGACGTCGCGGGGCATTCGGCGACCCGAGATGCACTGCGCCGGGCGTTGGCCGGCCTGTCGCCGCAGCAGCGCGCCGTGGTCGTCCTGCGATTCGTCGAGGACCAGTCGATCCAGGACACGGCCCAGACCCTGAAGTGCTCCGACGCGACGGTCAAAGTCCAGGCCTCGCGTGCGCTGCGGGCCTTGCGCCAGGACCCGAATCTTGCCCACTGGGCTCCGGAGGTGTGGTCGTGAACGGTCAGCACGACGAGGAGCCGCAGTACCTGCGTGACGCGCTGCTGTCTCTGGTGCCGGACGCCGGCCCGGTGCCGGACCGTCTGGCGGCTGTGGAGCGGCGGGTACGCCGTCGGCGGACCCGGCGGGTGGCCGGTGGCCTGACCGGCGCGCTGGCCGTGGCGGCCGCCGCCGCGCTGCTGTCCGGACCCATCGTGGGGGAGGCCTTGCCGGTCACGGTGGTCCCGGCCAGCCCGGCCTCGGGTGTCAGCCCGTCGCCGAATTCCTCCGGCTCGCCGTCCCCGTCCATCACCACGGCCTCCGGCTCGCCCACTCCCACGGTGTCTGGGCCCATGCCCACAGCCACGGCCTCGGCCGCGGCTGATGTGGCGACGCGGTCGGAGCCGGCCCAGAACGGCCCGACGCCGACCGGGATGGCGGGCTACGGCGCACTCCCACGGGGCTCCGCAGGCGAGTCGGCGCCGCGGATCGAGGCCGGGGTGGACCCCGGACCGGCACGTCCCGGGATATTCCGGACCCTGTGCGCCTTCTCGCACATGTCCACGCGGGATCCCTTGGGGTCCGCGCCTGCACTGCGCACCTTCTGGGGCAACACCGAGGGCGCCGCCGCCGTCGCCGATCCCGCGGCGACGGGCAACGGCACGTGCCGCGGAGGCTCGCTGGACCGATCCATCTACTGGGTGGCTGCCATGCTCGACAGCTCGGGGCGCCCTGTCGCTCCGGAGGAGACCAAGGTCTTCTACACGGTGGGCTACGAGGGGGTTGCGGCATCGCAGATCGAGCGCCTGCCGGCCGGCGTCAAGCTCACAGCAGGCCAGATGGGTTCCGGGTATGAGCGGATCAGTGCGCCCACGGTGGAGTGGAACTGCACCGGGGAGGGCACCTGGTCGGCGCAGATGCCGGGCTGTGCATCGGCGCTGCTCTATCAGCGGGTGGTCTTCCCCCAGTGTTGGGACGGCCGTCTCGATTCCAGCGATCATCGGGCGCACCTGGCCTACCCCACCGGGTCCGGCTGTCCGGCCTCACATCCTCGAGCCCTGCCCGAGCTGCACTTCCAGGTGCTCTACCGGGCCCCGGCTGCGGGCGTCTCGGGTTGGCACCCGGCCGCTCTCGCATCGTCGGCGGCCCAGGCCGGCTTCGTGAATGGGTGGGCCGCCACCACTCTGGCTGAGTGGACGAGTCTGTGCCTGACCGGAGAGCGCGATTGTGTGGGACACCTCGGTGGGGGGCGGGTGCTGGTCGGAGAACGCTGAACGGCGTTGACCTTTTTGGGGTGCGGCCGCGCTGAGCAGGGTGAGCGGGAGGAAGTTCGTCTCGCCGTCCAGCAGGGTCGTTCCTCTCGGAGGTCAACATGTCAGTCGCTCGGGTGTCCGCGTTCGTCTCCGCGGGGCTGCTGGTCCTGGTGGGGGCGAGCGTCGTACAAGCGGGACGCGAGACCACCGTTCTGGCGACCGGGTTGGCGGCTCACTCCGGTTCGAGCCATCACGGCAGTGTCGCCGGGCAAGACCGCAGGGGTAGGCGTCCCTCACCCACGCGTACCCGGCCGACGATCCGCCCGACCGTGGTGCCGCCCGTGCCCGTGCCCCCGACCGCGGTGCCCGTGCCCCCGACCGCGGTGCCCGTGCCCCCGACCGCGGAGCCGGATCCGCCCCAGTCGCCGACGGCGACCCCCGGGACGCCGACGGCGAGCGGCAGCCACGGGCACACCGGGGTGGACTACGACCCGGCGCTCGTTCCGACCGGGTCGGCGGGATCCCCGTTGCTGCGGGTGAGCCAGGCAGGGCTGTTCCCACCGGATGCCAAGGACGGCACCAGCGCCTTCCGCACGGTCTGCCAGTTCTCCCACATGCTCCCCGACGACCCGATCGTCGCCCCCGGAAGCCCGGGCGCCTCGCACCTGCACGTGTTCTGGGGCAACACCAGTACCGACGCATCCTCGACCGAGGCCTCGATCGCCGGCACCGGTAACGGCACCTGCCGTGGGGGTATCGGCAACCGGACTGCGTACTGGGCGCCGGCAGTGATCGACACCCGTACCGGGGCTCCCCAGGCCCCGAGGCTGATCCACGTGTACTACAAGAGCGGCTACAACGGCCTCGCTCCCGGGCAGATGACCATGCTCCCGCAGGGCCTGCGCATGATCGCCGGGGACTACCGGGCGTCGTCGTGGCAGGGCTGGAACACCGTGTGGAAGTGCAGTGGCACCCCGGCCGCCAGCCATGAATCGATCCCTGACTGCCCGGTGGGCGAGGACGTCGAGATGATGCTGATGTTCCCGCAATGCTGGGACGGCGTCCGCCTGGACTCGGTCGACCACAAGCAGCACATGGCCTATCCCTCGGGCGGGACCTGTCCGGCCACTCATCCGGTGGCCGTTCCCCAGGTCACCTACACGATGCTCTACCCGGTCACGGTGACCTCGCAGCCCAGCGCGTGGCGGCTGGCCTCGGACGGCTATGACCCCTCCCTGCCGGGCGGGTACTCCATCCACGGCGACTGGTTCGACGGCTGGGACCCTGCGCTCAAGCGCACCTGGACCCAGCAGTGTCTCCAGGCCGGCAAGGACTGCTCCTCGCACATGCTGGGGGACGGCCGGATCATCGAGGGCGACGTCTGATCCACCTCGGCAGGATGGGAGGGTTCTCATCCGCCGCGGGCCGCACCGATGGGGCTGTGAGCCGACGGGACTGGCACAGTAGGGGGGTGCGGCGTTGGAACTCACTCGAGGAGGCGGCGGCGGACCTGGCGACGGCCGGGACGTCGACCGTGGTGACCATCGGCAACTTCGACGGGGTGCACCGCGGTCATCGCGCCGTCCTCGGCCAGATCGTCAAGGAGGCCCGGAGGCGTGACGCACTCGCAGTGGCGATCACCTTCGACCCGCACCCGCTCGCCGTGCTCTTCCCCGAGCGCGCCCCGGCGCAGGTGACCGGGCTCAGGCACAAGCTCGATCTGCTGGCCGAGACCGGCCTGGATGCCGCCCTGGTGATGACCTTCACCCATGAGTTCGCCGAGTGGAGCCCGGAGCGCTTCGTGCGCGCCGTCCTGGTCGATGCGCTGCGGGTGAACGCCGTGGTGGTCGGTCACGACATGCGCTTCGGCCACCGCAACAGCGGCGATGTGAGCACGCTGCGCCAGCTGGGCGAGCGGCTCGGTTTCGACGTGCTGCTGCTGGACGACCTCGGGTTCGCCGCAGGCACGGACGACGGCCTGGTGGCGCCCGAGAACGCCGACCCCACCCGGCGCTGGTCCTCCACCTGGGTCCGCGACCTGCTCGTGGCCGGTGAGGTGGCCACCGCCGCCGGCGTGCTGGGCCGCCCGCACCGGGTGAGTGGCACCGTCGTGCACGGCGACCACCGCGGTCGCCTGCTCGGCTTCCCGACGGCGAACTTGTCCCAGGACGCCGAGGGCCTGGTGCCTCAGGACGGCGTCTACGCCGGCTGGTTGGTGCTGCTGGAGGAGCCCGGTTCGCCCCGAATGCCGGCCGCCATCTCGGTCGGCACCAACCCGACGTTCGACGGGCAGGAGCGCCGGGTGGAGGCGTACGTGCTCGACCGCGACGACCTGGACCTGTACGGCGACCAGGTGGGCGTGGAGTTCGTCCAGTTGCTGCGCCCGACACTGCGCTTCGACGGCGTCGAGGCATTGATCGAGCAGATGCACGCGGACGTCGAGCAGTGTCGTGACGCGCTCGGTGTCACCCGACCCGACCCGGCGTGAGCCCGGGTGAGGGTCAGCCCGGGACCATGGAGCGCCGGGCGGCGGAACACGTGGTTCGCCGAGCACGGCCTGCCCTGGTTCGACGAGGGTGTGGACGCGCGGGTCGCCCAACTGCTGGCGCCGCGGCGCGTCGGGCCCCTGCTCGCCCTGGCCGCGGGCGTCGGTGCCTTGACCGGGGTGCTGATCGGCCGCTGGACGCAGGACGCCTCGACGGCGGGGATCACCGGCTCGACGGTCGGGGTGGCCGTCGTCCTGCTCTACGTGGGTGGGCCGCTGCGGGTCGGCACGATGGCCCGCTGGGCTGCCGCGCGGGTGCTGCGCGAATTGAGCCTGCTGCTGCCCCTGGTCACCCGGGCGCTGCCGCTGCTGCTGCTCTTCATGACCTTCCTCTTCGTGAACACCGAGGTCTGGCAGGTCGGCTCGGCGTTGAGCCGCACCCGGCTGTGGGCCGTGGTCTGGCTGTTCGTGATGCTCGGGCTGGCGTTCCTGCTCACCCGGCTGCCCCGAGAAGTGCGCCGGGTCGAGGCCGGGGTGCGCCCCGACGAGGTGATCGGGGCCTGCGCCGGCACCCCACTGGCGGCAGCTGCCGTCGCGCTGCGCGAGGGCCGGACGACTGGACGAGGCGCCCTCGCTGTCGCCCACCCAGCGGGCCAATCTCGTCCTGGTCCTGCTGGTCGCCCAGGCCTTCCAGGTGCTGCTGCTGGTGCTGGCCGTGTTCGCCTTCTTCGTCGGGTTCGGGCTGCTGGCGATCTCCGACGGGGTGATCCAGGCCTGGGTGGGGCATCCGCCGACCCCGGTCGCAGCTCTGGGGGGTGCCGGCCTGGAGCTGCCGGTGCCGAACGAGCTGTTCCAGGTCGCGGTGTTCCTGTCCGCCTTCGCCGGGCTGTACTTCACGGTCTACGCCGTCAGCGACGCGAACTACCGGGAGCAGTTCTTCGCCGAGCTCGACGAGGAGCTGGAGCGGGCGGTCGGCGTCCGGTCGGTGTACCGGGCGGTCCATCGCGAGCCTGATTCGGTCGGTGACCAGGGGCACTGATACCGTGACGGTGCCGTCAGAACGGCCGCGGAACCAGAGAGCCCGGGTGAACGTGCCCCGGCGCGCCGCGCAACGACCAGGATGGGGAGCACAGTGGCACTCGACGCCGCCACCAAGCAGAAGATCATGTCCGAGTACGCGACGGGCGAGAACGACACCGGTTCTCCC
Organism: uncultured Actinomycetota bacterium; assembly: GCA_963710915.1. GTDB lineage: Bacteria > Actinomycetota > Actinomycetes > Actinomycetales > Kineosporiaceae > JADJPO01. Next base: position 289,428 of record CAVQCD010000012.1, read on the forward strand.
GAGGTCCAGGTCGCGATGCTCACGCACCGCATCAAGGACCTGACCGAGCACCTCAAGGAGCACAAGCACGACCACCACAGCCGCCGCGGCCTGCTGATCCTGGTCGGTCAGCGCCGTCGCCTGCTGCAGTACCTGCAGCGCACGGACATCACGCGCTACCGCACGCTGATCGAGCGGCTCGGCCTGCGTCGATGATCCACGAGCCGCGGTCCTGATCAGGGCCGCGGCTCTCGTTCGTTTCGTCATGCACACCACGCGAGAGTGGTCGGGCCGCATCAAGCGTTCCGGTCCTCGGTAGTGGCCTCCGGGGGTGCGGCGCCTTCGCCGGGACACCCGCGAGCCTCGATCGAAGACCGGACCCGCCAGCGGTCCGCAGCACACAACACGGAAGGGAATCCGAATGGAGGGTCCTGAGATCACCATCGCCGAAGCCGTCATCGACAACGGCAGGCTCGGCAAGCACGTCATCCGGTTCGAGACCGGGCGTCTGGCCCGGCAGGCCGCCGGCGCGCCGTGGTCTACCTCGACGGCGACACCATGCTGCTGTCGGCCACGACCGCGGGCAAGCAGCCCAAGGACCACTTCGACTTCTTCCCGCTCACGGTCGACGTCGAGGAGCGGATGTACGCCGCCGGGCGCATCCCCGGCTCGTTCTTCCGTCGTGAGGGCCGCCCCGGCACCGACGCCATCCTCACCTGTCGCCTGATCGACCGTCCGCTGCGTCCCTGCTTCGTCAAGGGGCTGCGCAACGAGGTCCAGGTCGTCGTCACGGTGATGTCGCTGAACCCGAACGTCCTCTACGACGTGCTGGCGATCAACGCCGGCTCGGTGTCCACCAAGCTCGCCGGCCTGCCGTTCAGCGGCCCGGTCGGCGGCGTCCGCGTCGCCCTGATCGATGGTCGTGGGTCGGCTTCCCGACGGTCGAGCAGCTGGAGCGTGCCATGTTCGACATGGTCGTCGCCGGCCGTCGTGGTCGACGGGACGACGTCGCGATCATGATGGTCGAGGCCGAGTCCACCGAAACGACCTGGGACCTGATTAGCGAGGGCGCCGGCGCTCCCACCGAGGAGATCGTCGCGGCGGGCCTCGAGGCCGCCAAGCCGTTCATCAAGGCGCTGTGCGACGCCCAGCCCGAGGTGGCGGCCAAGGCCGCCAAGCCGACCGCCGAGTTCCCGGTCTTCCTCGACTACGCCGACGACGCCTATCGAGGCCGTCGCCGCCGGGTCACCGACGATCTGGCCGCGGCGCTGACCATCGCCGGCAAGTCCGAGCGGGAGAACCGGCTCGACGAGATCAAGAACGCGGTCAAGGGCAAGCTGGCAACCGAGTTCGACGGCCGCGAGAAGGAGATCTCCGCGGCCTACCGTGCGGTCACCAAGAAGGTGGTCCGGCAGCGGATCCTCAAGGACAAGCAGCGGATCGACGGCCGCGGGCTCGCCGACATCCGCCCGCTGTCGGCCGAGGTCGACGTGCTGCCCCGGGTGCACGGCTCGGCGCTGTTCGAGCGCGGCGAGACCCAGATCCTGGGCGTCACCACGCTGAACATGCTCCGGATGGAGCAGCAGATGGACACGCTCTCCCCGGAGACCCGCAAGCGCTACATGCACAACTACAACTTCCCGCCCTACTCCACCGGTGAGACCGGCCGGGTCGGTTCGCCGAAGCGGCGCGAGATCGGCCACGGTGCGCTCGCCGAGCGGGCCCTGATGCCGGTGCTGCCGTCGCGGGAGGAGTTCCCCTACGCCATCCGCCAGGTCTCCGAGGCGTTCGAGCTCGAACGGCTCGACGTCGATGGGTTCGGTCTGCGCCTCCACCCTGTCGCTGCTGAACGCCGGTGTGCCGCTGCGCGCCCCGGTGGCCGGCATCGCCATGGGCCTGGTGTCGGACACCATCGACACAGCGGACGGGCGAAGACCGAGTACGCGGCGCTGACCGACATCCTCGGAGCCGAGGACGCGTTCGGCGACATGGACTTCAAGGTTGCCGGCACGAAGGAGTTCGTGACCGCGATCCAGCTCGACACCAAGCTCGACGGCATCCCCGCCTCGGTGCTGGCGTCGGCGCTGACCCAGGCCCGTGAGGCCCGGCTGCACATCCTGGACGTGATGGCTGAGGCCATCGACGGCCCGGACGAGATGTCGCCGTACGCCCCGCGGGTGATCACGGTCAAGGTCCCGGTGGACAAGATCGGTGAGGTCATCGGCCCGAAGGGCAAGATGATCAACCAGATCCAGGAGGAGACCGGCGCCGACATCTCGATCGAGGACGACGGCACGGTCTACATCGGCGCCACCGACGGCCCCTCGGCCGAGGCGGCCCGGGCCGCGGTCAACGCGATCGCGAACCCGACCATGCCCGAGGTGGGCGAGCGCTACATGGGCACCGTGGTCAAGACCACGACCTTCGGTGCGTTCATCTCCCTGGTCCCGGGCAAGGACGGCCTGCTGCACATCTCGCAGATCCGCAAGATGGTCGGTGGGCGTCGGGTGGAGAACGTCGAGGACGTGCTGGGCGTGGGCCAGAAGGTCCAGGTCGAGATCGCCGAGATCGACCCGCGCGGCAAGCTCTCCCTGATCCCGGTCCTCGCCGAGGGCGAGGGCGAGGCGTCGGGGTCCACCGAGGGCGCGGACGCCGCTGCCGAGCCCGCGGGCGCGAACGCCTGACGTGCCGGGAATCCCACTGCCACTGGCCCCCAGCGGGCCGGCCGAGCAGACGCTCGCCGGGCAGGACGACGGCGCACTCGTGCGTCGCAGCGTCCTGCCCGGGGGCGTTCGGGTCCTGAGCGAGGCCATGCCCGGCCTGCGCTCGGCGACCGTGGGGTGCTGGGTGGGGGTCGGTTCGCGGGACGAGGCCGACGGCCACCACGGATCCACCCACTTCCTGGAACACCTGCTGTTCAAGGGCACCGACCGGCGCTCGGCGATGGACATCGCCACCGCGCTGGACGGCGTCGGCGGTGAGTCGAACGCCGTCACCGGCAAGGAGCACACCTGCTACTACGCGCGGGTGCTGGACGACGACCTCGACCTCGCGGTCGACGTCCTGCTCGACATGGTCACCTCCGCCCGCCTCGATCTCGAGGACGTGGAGAGCGAGCGCGGGGTGATCCTGGAAGAGCTCGCCATGAACGACGACGATCCGAGCGACGTCGCGCACGAGCGGTTCGTCGAGCAGGTGATGGCCGGGCACCCGTTGGGCCGCCCGATCGGCGGCACCCCGGAGACCATCGGCGCGATCGACCGCGAGCAGATCGTGGCCCACTACGCCCGGCACTACGACTCCGCCGCGCTGGTGGTGACCGCGGCCGGGGGGATCGACCACGACCTGCTGTGCGCCCGCGTGGAGGCAGAACTCGCCCGCTCGCAATGGCCCCGGCCGGCCGATCGCTCGCCGCGGCCGCGACGGGAGACCGGCGCGATGGCGCTGCAGGACTCTCCGGCCGGAGAGCCGCTGATGGTGGCCCGGCGCACCGAGCAGGCCAACATCATCATCGGCACCCTCGGGCTGACCGCCACGGACTCCCGGCGGCACGTGATGGCGGTGCTCAACGCGGTGCTCGGCGGCGGCATGAGCAGCCGGCTGTTCCAGGAGATCCGGGAACGCCGGGGGCTGGCCTACGCGGTCTACTCCTTCGCCACCGGCTACTCCGACTCCGGCTATTTCGGCCTGTACGCCGGGTGCGCCCCGGCCAAGGTCGAGGAGGTGACCGGTCTGCTCGGCGCCGGGCTGGACGAGATCGCCTCGGTCGGAATCACCGCGGAGGAACTCGCCCGGGCGCACGGGCAGATCTGTGGAGGTCTGGTGCTGGGGCTGGAGGACTCCGGGTCGCGCATGTCGCGGCTGGGCAAGGCCGAACTCGTCCATGGGGAGTTCCTCACCCTGGACGAGTCCCTCTCCCGGGTGCGTGCGGTGACCCTGGACGACGTGGCCTCGCTGGCCGCCGACCTGGCTGCCCGCCCGCGGTCGATCACCGTGGTGGGGCCGGTCTGATGCGGGTCGCGGTGATCGGTGCCCGGGGCCGGATGGGACAGGCGGTGTGCGCCGCCGTCGAGGCGGCCCCCGACCTGGAGCTGGGCCCGCAGTTGGATCTCGGCGACTCCCTGGACGCACTGTCCGAGGCGGACGTGGCTGTGGTGTTCTCGGTCCCCGACGTGGTCACCGAGCAGGTGCTGGCCTGCGTGCGGGCGGGGGTGCACGCCGTGGTCGGCACCACCGGGTGGACGCCGGAGCGGCTGGACGCCGTCCGCGAGGCGCTGGCCTCCGCGCCCGGTACCGGAGTCCTGGTCGCGCCCAACTTCGCCCTCGGCGCGGTGCTGCTGATGCGGTTCGCGGCGATCGCCGCGCCGCACTACGAATCGGTCGAAGTGATCGAGCTGCATCACCCGGACAAGGTGGACGCGCCCTCCGGCACCGCCCGGCACACGGCGGCCGCGATCGCCGCCGCCCGGGCCCGGGCCGGCTCGGCGCCGATGCCCGATGCCACGACCACCTCGCTGGACGGCGCCCGCGGGGCCGACGTCGACGGCGTCCGGGTGCACGCCGTCCGCCTGCGCGGGCTGGTGGCCCACGAAGAGGTGCTGTTCGGCGGGCCGGGCGAGATCCTCACCCTGCGCCACGACAGCCTGGACCGCAGCTCGTTCATGCCCGGGGTGCTGCTCGGCGTGCGCACGGTCTCCACCCGGCCGGGCCTGACCGTCGGACTGGAGCACTACCTCGAGGTCTGAGCCACGAGGTCTTGCACCAGGGTGTCGATGCGCAGGTCCGACGGCTCGATCGAGGGGCTGAAGCCCAGCCGGACCACGACCAGGTCGGCCGAGGGCACCACGATCACCCGCTGCCCGTCGTGGCCGCTGGCCCAGTAGGTGTCTGCGGGCATCGCCGGCCAGGCCAGGGAGCCGTCGGCCAGCCGGTTGACCCACCATCCGGCCGCGTAGCCCTGCTCCTCGCTGGTGGCCGTCGGCTCGAGGCGGGTGGACTGCGTCATCCACCCGGGCGGCAGCAGCTGCTCGCCGTTCCAGATCCCGTCCTGCAGGGCGAACTGCCCGATCGCCGCCCAGTCCCTCGGCGTCGCCCACAGGTAGGAGCTGCAGACAGGCGCACCGGAGGCGTCCGGCTCCCACACCGCCGAGGTCAGCCCGAGCTCGGAGATGAGTCGGCGTTCGGGCGCGACCGTGCCGGGCCCGGTGCGTGAGCGCAGCACCGAGCACAGGATGTTCGTGCTGCCGCTGGAGTACTGCTGATAGCTGCCCGGCGCGTGCGCCAGGGGCTGGGAGGCGGCGAAGGCCGCCATGTCCTGCTGCAGGTAGAGCATCTCGGTGATCGTGGTGCCGAGATCGTAGGTCTCGTCCCAGCGCAGGCCGCTGGTCATCCGCATCAGCTGGTCGACGGTGATCGCACGGCGTTCGTCGGTCCACTCGGGCCGTAGCTGGTCCTGGGTCACTGCGAGCGTGCCCTGCTGCACCAGACGACCGGCCATCAGGTTGGTCACGCTCTTGGCCATCGACCAGCCCAGCTGGGGGGTCTGAGCGGTGAAGCCCGGCGCGTACCGCTCGGCGATCACCCTGCCGTTGTGGACCACGACCACGCCGCGGGTGCCCAGGGCGGCCCGGGCGTCGGCGGGCAGGTCGTCGCCGAAGGCCGAGCCCAGCGCCGCGTCCAACCGGTCCGCCGCCGTGGCCGGGGGAGCCGGGGCCGGCGCGGCCAGCGGGTTCGCACCGGCCGGCGGAGGTGCGGCGGCGAGGGAGGGGCGCTGGTCGGCCAGGGTGCAGCCGTACCCGGGGGAGTACCAGGCGCGCTGGCGGGCCAGGACGCCGAACAGCGAGGTGCTGGCCACGTGGTCGGCGCTGTCCAGGGTGGAACGCAGGTAGGGCACCAGCGGGTTCGGCGGCAGATCGTCGGCGGCATCCTCCCGCCCGGCCACGAAGCCCACGGCGCAGGCGTTGTGCGCCGCGTACCCGGTGCCGGTCAGCAGCAGGGGCCGCGCGTACCAGTACCCGCCGACCCCGGCCAGCAGCAGGAGAGCCACCAGCCCGCCGAGCACCCGGACCAGCAACCGACGGCGAGGACTACGCATCCTCGGGACGGTACCGCCCCGACGACCCCGCGGGCAGGTGGGTCACAGACCCGCTGCGCGCAGGCCCGCGGCGACGGCGGCGGCGACGACGACCACGACGATGAACGGAGCCCGGCGCCAGAGCAGCAGCGCGGCGACGGCGAGCGCCGGGACCCGCGCGTCCAGGGAGAGGTGGCGGCCCGAGCCGAGGGTCTGCACGGCGACCAGCGCCGCCAGCAGGGCGACGGTGACTGTGGCGGCAGCCCGGGCCACCTCGGGGCGTTCGAGCCAGTGGTGCGGCGCGAGGAACCCGGCCAGCTTGGCGGCGTAGCAGAGGGCGCAGGCGGCGAGGATCGCCGTCCAGCCGATCATCGGGCGGCCAGGGCGACGAGGACGGCGGCCAGCACCGGCACCCCGGCCGGCGCGATCGGGATGAGCGCCGCGGCGAGCGCGGCCGCTGCCACGGCGACCGCCCTCGGGCGCATCGTGCGCAGCCGGGGCCAGAGCAGGCCGAGAAACGCTGCAGCCGAGGCGGCGTCCAGCCCGTAGGTACGCGGGTCGCCCGCCAGGTTGCCGGCCAGCGCCCCGATCAGGGTGGTCAGGTTCCAGAGCACGAACACCGCGATCCCGGTGGCCCAGAAGCCGATCCGGGAGAACTCGGGCTCCGGCTGCGCCACTGCCACGGCAGTGGACTCGTCGATCGTCAGCTGCACGGCGAGCGGTCGGCGCCAGCTGCGGGCGCGCAGCAGGGGCGCCATCTGCAGGGCGTAGAACCCGTTGCGGACGCCGAGGAACCCGGCGGTCGCCGCCGCCGCGAGCCCGCCGCCGCCGCCGGCCACCACGCCGACGAAGGCGATCTGGGAGCCGCCGGTGAACATCAGGATGCTCAGCGTGCAGGTCTGGGCGACGGTCAGGCCGGCGGTGACCGACAGCGCCCCGAAGGAGACCCCGATCGGCGCGGTCGACAGCCCCACCCAGAGTGCCTGGCGGACCACCGCTCCCGTCGAGGTCTCACGCCTCACGTCCTCTGCCACGGCAGCGAGTCTGCCTCCTCCCGGGTCCGGCGCCGAATCTGCGCGGTTCACCGCAGAGCGGCGGAGAGGCGCAGCTCGGTGAGGTCGTGGGTGCGGCGGGCGCCGTCGGGGGCCAGGCCGGCGGAGACGAGGAAGGCCGCCAGCGCGGTGTCCGGCTCCGGTATCCACACCCGCACGGCGTCGAAAGCGTTCTGGCGCAAGGTGTCTGCTGCAGCCGCGAGCAGGCGGGAGCCGTGGCCGGCGCGCTGGTGCATCGGGTCGACCACGAGCGCGGCCAGCTCGCCGTGCCGGGCGTCGGCGTCGCCGTCGCCCGAGGGCGCCAGCGCAGCGAAACCGACCACCGTCGAGCCGGAGCAGGCCACCAGGACCCGATGCCGCGGCGAGGGCGGAGCGCTGATCGCCGCCTGCCAGAAGGGCGCCAGGCCGGGACCGGTCAGGGCCGCGAGCGCCTCGTCCGGCAGCAGGTCGGCATAGGCCAGGCGCCAGGAGCGTGCCTGGCAGGCGCCCATCGCCTCGGCGTCCGCCGGCACGGCCGGTCGCACCGAGGCGTCGGCGGACGAGGGCCCGAGTACGTCGCCGGTCTCCACGGCCCTAGCCTGCCTCATGTGAACCCCGACCCCGCCATCCCAGCCGCCCCGGGCGCGCTGGCCGCCCTGTCCGGGCGCACTTTCGACGCCGTCCTGTTCGACCTCGACGGCACCCTGATCGACTCCACCCCCGCGGTGCTGAGGGCCTGGGGACGGTGGGCCGCCGAGTGGGGGATCGACCGGCCGGACATCCCGCACGGTGTGCCCGCCCGGCAGGTGCTGGTCCATCTGGTGCCCGAGGAGCGGATCGAGGCGGCGTTCGCGCGGATCGAGGAGATCGAGGTGGCGGAGCTGTCCGGGATCGTTGCGCTCCCCGGCGCCGTCGAGGCCCTGCAGGCGCTGCCCGGGGATCGTTGCGCGATCGTCACCTCCGGCACCCGCCCGCTGGCCCGGGCCCGGATCGAGGCCACCGGCCTGCCGGCGCCGGCGCTGCTGGTCACCCCGGAGGACGTACCGCTGGGCAAGCCCGACCCTGCGCCCTACCTGCTGGCGGCGCAGCGGCTCGGCGTCGCACCGCAGCGGTGCCTGGTGGTCGAGGACGCCCCGGCCGGGCTGACCTCGGGGCGCGCGGCCGGATGTGCCACGCTGGCCCTGACCACCTCGCATCCGGCGGCCGAGCTGAACGCCCTCGGGCCCGACGCCGTGGTGGGCTCGCTGGCGCAGGTGCGGTTCGCCGTCCGCGACGGGCTGATCCGGCTCAGTGGTCCCAGTGGTGGCGGCTCAGACCCAGGGAGCGGCTGACCACGAGCAGGTGCTCGCTGCGCAACACCGCCGGCAGCCGACGTCGTCCGACGACCTCAGTGAACAGGCCGTACAGGTAGGGCCAGTTCGGGTCGCCGACGGCCAGCAGCGACAGCAGCGGCGCTGCGTCCGGCAGCACCAGCACCTCACCGGACTGCCTCCGCCGGTCGTTGCCCGCCAGCACAGCGTGATCGATCACCCGGGGGTGTACCGCGTTCCCGGCCAGTCCGAGCGCCTGCGCGGTGAGCAGGGGGACGCCACCGATCAGCTGCGCGGCGGACAGTCGTTCGTTGACCTCGCTGACCTGCCTGAGGGCGAGGGTCTGCGTCGAGGGCGCAAGGGTGTGGCCAGCCATACCGGCCTCCTGGGTCGTGTCGGGTCACTGGCCGACGGGGGACCCACCGGCGTGAACACCCGTCGGCACCCTCGCCCGCCGGTGTGAGTAGTCTCCCCTCGTGACTGACGACCTCTCCGGTGTGACCTTCCGATCAGACGTCACGGTCGAGCTGGTGCGCTCGGCCGCGAGGGACGCCGACGTCCTGTTCGCCGCCCGGGTCTCCACCCAGGGTGAGCAGACCCTGAACCATCTGGACGATGCTCCGGAGCGTTCCACGGGCCTGATCAACTACCTGATGCGGGACCGGCACGGCAGCCCGTTCGAGCACAACTCGATGACCTTCTACGTGCAGGCGCCGATCTTCGTCTTCCGCGAGTTCATGCGGCACCGGATCGCCAGCTACAACGAGGAGAGCGGGCGCTACCGCGAGCTGCGACCGGTGTTCTACGTGCCCGGCCCCGAGCGCAAGCTGATCCAGGTCGGCAAGCCGGGCGCCTACGACTTCGTCGACGGCACGCCGGAGCAGCTCGCCCTGGTCGAGGCCGAGACCAAGGCCGCCTGCACCCAGTCCTACGCCGCCTACCAGCGGATGCTCGAGGCAGGGGTGGCCCGCGAGGTGGCCCGGATCGTGCTGCCGCTGACCATCTACTCCTCGATGTACGTGACCATGAACGCCCGCGCCCTGATGAACTTCCTCTCCCTGCGCACCAAGCGCCCGCACGCCACCAACCCCTCCTTCCCGCAGCGGGAGATCGAGATGTGTGCGGAGCAGATGGAGGAGTACTGGCGCGAACTGATGCCGCTCACCCACGCGTCGTTCGAGGCCAACGGCCGCGTGGCGCCCTGACGGGCGTTGTGACTCAGATCACATCGACAGGGTGGTAACACCTGGCGGGCCCGCGCGCGATGGACCGTATGAATCTCGGAGCTGCCCGGACCCCCGAGCGGGCAGCTCCGAGATTCTCATTTTGCGGCGGGGCCGGTCAGGCCCGTCTCGGCGGGCATCCTGGCCCGTGGCGGCGCGGAGTCACCCTCGGTCGATGTGCCCGGTAGCCTCGTGCCATGCCCGTAACGCCGCGTCCTTTCGGAAGCGTGTTGACCGCCATGGTCACCCCGTTCACCGCCGACGGTGAACTCGACCTCGACGCCGCGCAACGCCTCACCGAACACCTGCTCGCCACCGGTCATGACGGCATCGTCGTCTCCGGCACCACGGGGGAGTCCCCGACGACCACCGACGCCGAGAAGGACGCACTGCTGCGCGCCGTCCTCGAGGTGGTGGGCGACCGGGCCACGATCCTGGCCGGGGTGGGCACCAACGACACGCGGCACACGATCGAGCTGGCCGAGGAGGCCGCCAAGGCCGGCGCCCACGGCCTGCTCGTGGTCACCCCGTACTACAACAAGCCGCCCGCGGAGGTCGCTGGTCGCCCACTTCACCGCGGTCGCCGACGCCACCGACCTTCCCTGCATGCTCTACGACATCCCCGGCCGTACCGGGGTTCGGATCACCACCGGGGTGCTGCAGCGGCTGGCCGAGCACCCGCGGATCATCGCCGTCAAGGACGCCACCGGCGACCTGGTGGCCGGCATGACGGTGATGGCGACCACCGACCTGGCCTACTACTGCGGCGACGACGCGCTCAACCTGCCCTGGCTCGCGATCGGCGCCGCCGGCCTGGTCAGCGTCACCGGTCACGTCACCGGCCGGTTGCACGCCGAGCTGGTCGCCGCCGTCGACGCCGGCGACCTTCCCGCGGCCCGTGCTGTCAATGCTCGTCTGATCGGAGTGGTGAACGCCATCATGTCGCCCGAGTCGCAGGGGGCGATCCGGGCCAAGGCGGCGCTGCAGATCGCCGGCATCCTGCCCCAACGCACCACCCGGCTGCCCCTGCTGCCGGCGGCCGAGGCCGATCTGGGCCCGCTGCAGTCCGCCCTGGCCGCGGCCGGCCTACTGGTGGCCGCGCCGTGAGCCACCCGCATCCGGACCTGACCCGCCGCCCCCGCTGGTCGACGGCGGCCTGCGGGTCACCCCGCTCGGCGGCCTCGGCGAGATCGGCCGCAACATGACGGTGCTCGAGCACGCCGGCCAGCTGCTCATCATCGACTGCGGGGTGCTGTTCCCCGAGGACGACCAGCCCGGCGTCGACCTGATCCTGCCCGACTTCACGTGCCATCGACGACCGGCTCGACGACATCGAGGCGGTGGTGCTCACCCACGGCCACGAGGACCACATCGGCGCCGTGCCCGTACCTGCTGCGGCTGCCGCCCGGACCTCCCGCTGGTCGGCTCCCAGTTCACCCTGGCGCTGGTCGCAGGCGAAGTGCCGCGAGCACCGGATCAGCCCCGCTCACCTGTCGCGGTCAAGGAGGGTCAGACGGAGCGGTTCGGCCCGTTCGACGTGCGAGTTCTTCGCGGTCAACCACTCCATCCCGGACGCGCTCGCGGTCGCGGTCCGCACCACGGCCGGGCTGGTGCTGCACACCGGCGACTTCAAGCTCGACCAGCTGCCGCTGGACGGGCGGCTCACCGACCTGCGCGGCGTTCGCCCGGCTCGGCGACGAGGGCGTCGACCTGTTCCTGGTCGACTCGACCAACGCCGAGGTGCCCGGGCTTCGCCACCTCCGGAGCGCGAGATCGGCCCGGTGCTGGACCGGGTGTTCGGCTCCGGCCGAGCGCCGGGTCATCGTGGCCTGCTTCGCCTCGCACGTGCACCGGGTGCAGCAGATCCTCGACGCCGCCGCGCGCACGGCCGCAAGGTGGCCTTCGTCGGGCGGTCGATGGTGCGCAACATGGGCATCGCCAAGGATCTCGGCTACCTGCGGGTGCCGGACGGACGTGCTGATCGAGCCGCAAGGCGATCGACGACCTGCCCGAGGACCAGGTGGTGCTGATCTCCACCGGGTCGCAGGGCGAGCCGATGGCGGCGCTGTCCCGGATGGCGCACGGCGAGCACCAGGATCAGCGTCGGCCGCGGCGACACGGTCATCCTGGCGTCAGCTCGCTGATCCCGGGCAACGAGAACGCGATCTACCGGGTGATCAACGGGCTGACCCGGCTCGGCGCCAAGGTGGTGCACCAGGGCAACGCCCGGGTGCACGTCTCCGGGCACGCCTCGGCCGGCGAACTGCTCTACTGCTACAACGTCGTGCAGCCGCGCAACGTGATGCCGGTGCACGGCGAGGTGCGCCACCTGGTGGCCAACGCCGAGCTGGCGATCGCCACCGGCGTGCCCGCGCGAGCGGGTGGTGCTGGCCGAGGACGGCGTCGGTCGTCGACCTGATCGACGGCGTGGCCCGGATCGCCGGCGCGGTGCACTGCGGCTACGTCTACGTCGACGGGTCCAGCGTCGGCGAGATCACCGAGGCCGACCTCAAGGACCGCCGGATCCTGGGTGAGGAGGGCTTCATCTCGATCGTGGTCGTGGTCGACTCGCGAGCACCGGCAAGGTGGTCGCCGGGCCCGAGGTGCACGCCCGGGGCTTCGCCGAGAACGACGACGTCTTCGAGCCGGTCAAGGCTCGCCTGGCCGACGCGCTCTCGGCAGCGGCCGTGGGCGACGGGAACGCCGACACCTACGCGCTGCAACAGATCGTGCGACGTACGGTGGGCAAGTGGGTGTCGGAGACCTTCCGCCGCCGTCCCATGATCATCCCGGTCGTCATCGAGGCCTGACCACCGTGCCGGGGCTGGGGTCGACAGGGCGGGTGGTCTGCGCCGGTGGGTGCGTGATCGACCGCAAGCTCAAGCTGACCGAACCCGCCGTGGCCGCGACCTCGAACCCGGCCCGCGCCGTCACCTCCTTCGGCGGCGTGGCCCGCAATGTGGCCGAGACCCTGGCCCGGCTCGGCACCCAGGTCGCGCTGATCTCCCGGGTCGGTGACGACGACGCCGGCCGGGCGGTCACCGCGCAGCTGTCCAGCCTCGGGGTGGACGTGTCCCCGGTCGGTGTGGCCTGGGCGGGGGAGACCGCCCAGTACGTGGCGCTGCTGAACCCCGACGGCGAGCTCGTGGTGGCTGCGGCGGCGATGGACGTGCTCGACGGACTCGCGCCCTCCGACCTCGACCTGGCCTGGCCGGCGCCCGGCGGGCTACCGGGCGGGTCGCCGAGCTGGGTCTTCGCCGACTGCAACCTGCCGATCGACACCCTGGCCCATGCCGTGCGCCGGGCCCGGGTCGAGGGCACCCGGCTGGCGGTGGACGCCGTCTCCACCCCGAAGGTGGGTCGGCTGCCGCGCGACCTCACCGGGATCGACGTGCTGTTCTGCAACAGCGACGAGGCCTACGCGCTGGCCGCTCACCACGGCTGGCCGATCACCGGCAACGTGCTCGACCTGGCCCAGTTGCTGCATGAGCAGGGGGCGGCGCACGTGGTGCTCACCCGAGGTGCCGACGGCGTGGTGGTCGCCGACTCCGAGGGCACCCGGCTGCACGCGGCGACGGCCGCCTCGGTCTACGACGTGACCGGCGCGGGGGATGCGCTGGTCGCCGGCGCGCTCACCCTGCTGGTCACCGGGGCGAGCCTGGACGACGCGATCCTGGCGGGGAGCCTGGTCGCCGCGCTCACGGTGGAGAGTCAGTACAGCGTGCGGCCGGACCTGTCGGCCGAGCTGGTCGATGCGGCGGCGCTGCACCGGCTGCGTCGTCCGGGGTTGATCGCCGCCTCCCGGGCGACGGTGGAGGCTGCGGTGTGGGTGGAGGAGAACGGCTGATGCTCGAGGTCGCAGCGGAGGTCGCGCAGGCGCTGGCCGAGGGCCGGGCGGTGGTGGCCCTGGAGTCGACGATCGTCACCCACGGCATGCCCTACCCGGACAACCTGGCCACGGCGCGCGGCGTGGAGCAGGTGGTCCGTGACGCCGGCGCGGTGCCCGCCACGATCGCCCTGGTGGACGGCGTGCTGCGAGTGGGGCTGGACGACGCCGCCCTGGAGCGGATCGCCGCCGCCGGGGAGTCCGTGGCCAAGGCCTCCCGGCGGGACCTGCCGGCGCTGATCGCGGTCGGGGCAAGCGCAGGCACCACGGTCGCCGCGACGATGTACCTGGCTCACCTGGCCGGGATCCCGATCTTCGCCACCGGCGGGATCGGCGGGGTGCACCGCGGCGCCGAACACACCTTCGACGTCTCGGCCGATCTGGACGAGCTGGGGTCGACGCCCGTGGCCGTGGTCTGCGCCGGGGCGAAGTCGATCCTGGACCTGCCGAAGACGCTGGAGTCGCTGGAGACCCGCGGAGTGCCGGTGATCGGTCTGGGCACGGACGACTTCCCGGCCTTCTTCACCCGCAGTTCCGGGCTGCCGGTCGACCATCGGGTGGAGGACCCGGCAGGGCTCGCCGCGGTGCTGCGGGCGCATGCCCGGCTGGGGATGCGTGGCGGCGTCCTGGTGGTGGCTCCGATCCCGGTGGCCGACGCGCTGGACCCTGCTGACATCGACGCCCGGATCGAGCAGGCCGTGGCCGACGCCGAGCGCGAGGGCGTGGCCCGCAAGGAGGTCACCCCCTACCTTCTGGCCCGGATCAACGAGCTGACCGGCGGGCGCAGCCTGACCGCGAACATCGCGCTGATCCGCAACAACGCCCGGCTGGCCGCGCTCACCGCGGTCGAACTCGCGACCTGACGCCGTCGATTCCCGCCGGTGCCGCCCGTCATGGTGGCCTCGGATCGAGGAAGGGACTGCCAGAAGTACGCGGGCGAGCTCGACATCTCCACCCTGTGGGAAGCCCTTCTGAGCGGGATCAGTCGGTGGTGCCTCGGGCGGCCACCCACCGGGCGGGCTGCCCGGTCACCCCGGCGATCAGGTCGAAGTCGCTGTCGTAGTGCAGCACCGTGGCCCGGTGTCGCTCGGCCACGGCGGCGATCACCAGGTCCGCGAGAGAGAGTGCCTTCCACGTTCCCCGCCCGATACAGCTCTGCTGCACCTCAACCGCTCGATCCCACACCTCGTCGGTGGTGGCCAGCCAGGTGAAGGCGTGCAGGCCGCTGCGGATCCGTTCGGCGTCCGCCGACGAGCGCGCGCTGCGCATGACCTCGACCTCGACGGCGCCGCAGACCGCGAGGCGGCCGTCGTGCTGCAGCGGGTCGAGGACGGCGGCCACGTGGGGATTGCGCCAGCGCGCCAACGCCGAGCTATCGAGCAGGAACAGCACCGTGGTCAGGTGGGACGGTGCTGCGCCGGGGTGCGCCCGGCCGAGGGGTCTGTCAGGTCGGGCAACCCACCCTCCTTGATCCAGTTCACGAAGTCCTCGCGCTGGCGGCGCCGGACCACCTCGTCCAGAGCGGCGTTCACCGTGGCCACCTTGGTGGTGGTGCCGAGAATGGCGGCCGCCGCTTCGAGTTTGTCGTCGTCCACGTCGATCACCGTACGAGCCATAGGGACCTCCTCGTGCGGTTGTCGACGTCGCCTGTGGACAACCAGGATATCAAGATCTCACTCAGGTGATATCGGCAAGGAGGGCGTCCATCTGGCCGACGGCGAGGGTGAGGCCCTCCTCCATGCCCATCTGGGTCAGCTGCTGCATCGCCTCGAGCGAGGGGAAGTGGGTCTCGATCGTCATCGTGGTGCCGCCGCCGTCGTCCGCCAGCCTCACCTCGGTGATCGTGATGGGCATGGCGGCGTTGGGGGTGCCCTCGCCGTCGGCGAAACCGTCCTCGAAGGTCAGCCGGTGCGGTGCCTCGACGGCGGTGATCAGCCACCAGCCGTGGTATTGCTCCCCCTCAGGGCTGGTCATGAAGTAGCTGACCTTCCCGCCGGGGGAGAGGTCGTGCTCGACCATGGTCGCCGGGTAGGTGGGCGGGCCCCACCAGCGCTCGAGCTTGCGGGGGTCCTGCCAGAGCTGCCAGACCTGCTCGACGCAGGCGTCGAACCGAGCGGTGAGGGTCATGGTCAGGGCCTCGGGGTCCTTGCGGACGTCGGTCACGCTCACGGGTGCTCTCCTCGGGTGGGTTCGGGGTCTGAGGTGTCGGTCAGGCTGTCGGTCAGGCTGTCGGTCAGGACGGTCTCGAACCGGTCCAGGCGCTCGCGCCAGACGTGTTCGAGCTGATCCAGGAGCAGGCGGGCCTGGGCCAGGGTCTCGGGCCGGCCGGAGACGAGCTGTTCGCGGCCCTGTCGGCGTTTGGTCACCAGATCCGCCCTCTCCAGTACTCCGACGTGCTTCTGCACGGCGGTCAGGCTGATCGGGTAGTGACGGGCCAGCGCCGACACCGACTGCTCGGTGGTGAGGACGCGGCGCAGGATGTCGCGCCGGGTGCCGTCGGAGAGGGCTCCGAAGACGCGGTCGGCCCGCTGCTGGGTCTGCATACCTAAAACCATTTGGTTGTAGGTTAGCCCACCTCTCGGGCTCTGTCGACACTTTGACCGCCCTCTCCACGACACCGCTCGGCATGCTGGTGCCATGTCGCCCGGACTCTCCCCTCCCTGTCTGATCCGTGGTGTCCGACTGGTTCCCGTCGCCGGGGTACCCGCCCCGCCGGGGGAGGTCGATCTGCGGATCCGCCGCGGGGTGATCAGCGAGGTCGCGCGGCAGCTGACGCCGGTGGGCGGCGAGCGGGTGCACGACGGCCAGGGCCGGTGGGCCGTCCCCGGGTTGTGGGACCAGCACGTGCACCTGACCCAGTGGGGGCTGACGGCGATCCGGCTCGACCTCGCCGGCACCACAGGGCCGGAGGAGGTGGTGGATCGGGTCGCGCGGCACGTCCGAGCGTTGCCACCGGGGCAGGCAGGGACGCTGGTGCAGGGCTGGGGGCACCGCTCGGCCACCTGGCAGCGCCCGCCCACCGTCGCCGAGCTCGATGCGGTCAGCGCCGCGCACCCCGTGGTGCTGATCAGCGGTGACTGCCACAACGGGTGGCTGAACTCGCGGGCGCTGGCGCTGCTCGGCTCCGGGCCTCGCGAGGGAGCACTGGAGGAGGGCGAGTGGTTCGAGGTGCTGACCCGCCTGGGCGCCCTGGCAGGTGCCTCGGAGCAGCAGGAGCAGGGCGTGCGGACGGCGGTCGACCGAGCCGCTGCGCTGGGCGTGGTCGGCGTCGTCGACCTGGAGTTCGCTGCCAACCCCGAGGACTGGCCGCGGCGGTTCGAGGCGGGAGTCACCTCGTTGAGGATCCGCGCCGCGACGTATCCCGACCGCCTGCGGGAGGTGCTCGACGCCGGCCTGCGCACCGGGGCGTGCCTGCGATCCGGCGACGGCCTGCTCACGATGGGCCCCCTGAAGATCATCTCTGACGGGTCGCTGAACACGCGTACGGCCTACTGCTGTGAGCCCTACGTCGACGCCGGCGCGTCGCTCTCCCCGCGCGGCACCCAGAACACCTCCCTGCCCGAGCTCGTGGAGCTGCTCGACCGTGCCCGGGAGGGTGGGCTCGAGGTGGCGGTGCACGCCATCGGCGACGCGGCGGCGGCGTCGGCGTTGGAGGCGTTCGCGGTGACCGGGGCGCGAGGGTCGCTCGAGCATGCCCAGCTGCTCGCTCTGGCGGACATCCGGCGGATGGCGCGGCTCGGGGTGCGGGCCAGCGTGCAGCCGGCGCACCTGTTGGACGACCGGGACGCGACGATGCGGTGCTGGCCGGACCGGGCCGACCGGTGCTTCCCGCTCCGTTCCCTGCTGCAGGCCGGCGTCGACGTCGTCCTCGGCTCGGACGCGCCGGTGGCCCCGCTCGACCCCTGGCTGGCCATGGCGGCGGCGGTGCACCGGAGCGGGGACGATCGTGAGCCGTGGCATCCGGAGCAGGCGCTGACCGCCGCGCAGGCCCTGGCGGCCAGCACCGACGGTGAGGCGACGCTCGGCCCGGGCAGCCGCGGCGACGTCGTCCTGCTGGACGCCGATCCACTCGCACCTGCCCCGGACTCTCACGAGGCCGCAGAACGCTTACGCACCATGCCGGTGGCGGCCACGTTCCTGGCCGGCAGGCCGACTCACGGGCCGGCCTGAGGGATTCAGACCGGCAGGGCCGTCGAGGCCTTGACCGCCTTCATCGTGACCAGGCTCTTCATCGAGGCCACGCCGGGCAGCTCGCCCAGGCGGTGGGTGTAGAGCCGCTGATACGCCTCGAGGTCGCGCACGGCGACGGTGAGCAGGTAGTCGGCCTCGCCGGCGATCAGGTAGCAGGCCAGCACGTCGTCCAGCTCGGTCACCGCGCGCTCGAAGGACTCCAGCACCTCCTGGCGCTGGGAGGTCAGGCTCACCATCACCATCACGTGCAGCGCACGCTGCAACCGGGCCGGGTCGAGCACCGCGGTGTAGCCGGTGATGTAGCCGTCCTGCTCCAGGGCCTTCACCCGGCGCAGGCAGGGTGAGGGCGACAGCCGCACCTGCTTGGCCAGGTCGGCATTGGTCAGCCGGCCGTCCTGCTGCAGCAGGCGCAGGATCGCCCGGTCGACCTCGTCGAGCCGCGGGTCGTCGGCGGGTGATGGACGGGCTGGCATGATGTGCCCCCTCGAACGGCATATTGGAGATGTACATGCTTCACTATCGCCTGATCAGGGGGTGATTATGGCACCATCTGCCGCCTGTTGCCCACTAGACTCCTGCGGAACAGAGCGTGCGCGAAGAGCCGCTCCGGGGCCCAGCGGGCAGAGAGAGACGGGATCGAGATGAAGGTCGGCATCCCTCGTGAGGTCAAGAACCATGAGTACCGGGTCGCGATCACGCCGGTCGGCGTGCACGAGCTGGTCGCCCACGGCCACGAGGTGCTGATCGAGAAGGACGCCGGGGTCGGCTCCTCGATCTCCGACGCCGACTACGTCTCCCAGGGCGCGAAGATCATCGACTCCGCGGACGACGTGTGGGCCGACGCCGAGATGGTGCTCAAGGTCAAGGAGCCGGTGGCGGAGGAGTACCACCGGATGCGCGAGGGCCTGACCCTGTTCACCTACCTGCACCTGGCCGCCGACCAGCCCCTGACCGAGGAGCTGATGAAGCGCAAGGTGACCGCCATCGCCTACGAGACGGTGCAGCTCCCCTCCGGCATGCTGCCGCTGCTGTACCCGATGTCCGAGGTGGCCGGATGCCTGGCCCCGCAGGTCGGCGCCTACTCGATGATGAAGGCCCAGGGCGGGCGCGGCGTGCTGATGGGCGCCATCGGCGGGGTCGCCAACGCCAAGGTGGTCGTGCTCGGAGCCGGCGTGGCCGGCCAGAACGCCGCCAACATCGCCCTCGGCATGGGTGCCGAGGTCACCATGCTCGACACCGACCTGGACAAGCTGCGGATGAGCTTCTGGCGCTACGACAACCGGGTGCGCCAGATCGCCTCGTCGTCGCTGTCGGTGCGGCAGGAGGTGCTCGGCGCGGACATGGTGATCGGCACCGTGCTGATCCCCGGCGCCAAGGCGCCCAAGCTGGTCACCGACGAGATGGTCTCCCTGATGAAGCCGGGCGCGGTGCTGGTCGACGTCGCGATCGACCAGGGCGGCTGCTTCGAGGGATCGAGGCCGACCACGCACGCCGACCCGACCTTCCGGGTGCACGACGCGATCTACTACTGCGTGGCGAACATGCCCGGCGCGGTGCCGAACACCTCCACCTGGGCGCTGACCAACGCGACCATGGGGTACGCCGTGCGGCTGGCCGACAAGGGGTGGCAGGGCGCGCTCGCCGCCGACCCGGCGCTGGCCAAGGGACTGAACACCCATGCCGGGAACGTCACCTACGCGGCCGTGGCCGACGCCTTCGGGATGCCCTTCACCGATGTGAACAGCGTGCTGGCCTGACCGGATGAGTGCACTGTCGGGCAGCCACGCGGGGTGGGTCGAGGTCGACCTCGAGGCGATCACCGGCAACGTCGAGGTGGCGCGGCGGGTGAGTGGTGTCGCCGTGATGGCCGTGGTCAAGGCGGACGGGTACGGCCACGGCGCCGCGCCCGTCGCCAGGGCCGCGCTGCGCGGCGGCGCCGGCCGGCTGGGCGTGGCCCGGGCCGACGAGGCGCTCGAGCTTCGCGCTGCGGCGATCCAGGCCCCGGTGCTGCTGCTCGGTCACGCCCCGCCGGACGCCGTGGCCGCCCTGGTCGACGCCGGGGTCGCCCTGACCGTGTGGTCGCGCGAGCACCTGGCGGGGCTGCCGGCGGGCGCCCGGGTGCACCTCAAGGTGGACACCGGCATGAGCCGGCTCGGGGTGGCCCCGGAGGGCGCGCTCGAGCTGGCGCGCGCCGTCCGCGGGCTCGGACGTGGCATCGAGCTGGAGGGCGTGTTCACCCACTTCGCCTGTGCCGACGACCTGGGCTCGGCGGTCACCGCGGGTCAGCAGGAGGCGTTCTCCGCCGTGGTGGCCCAGCTGGAGGCTGCGGGGCTGCGGCCGCCGTTGGTGCACGCCGCGAACTCCGCGGCCACGCTCGCCGTGCCGCAGGCCGCGTGGGACATGGTGCGGTTCGGGATCGCGATGTACGGACTGTCGCCCGGTGAGCAGGTGGTGCTGCCGGAGGGCATCCGGCCGGCTCTGTCCTGGAAGACCGTGATCGTGCAGGTCAAGGACCTGCCGCCGGGGCGCGGCGTCAGCTACGGCCACACCTACACGACTGGTGGGCGCGGGGGCTCCGAGCGGATCGGCACGCTGCCGGTCGGGTACGCCGACGGGCTCCGGCGTGGCGCTCCGAACGAGGTGCTGGTGCGTGGGGTGCGGGTTCCCGTGGTGGGCCGGGTCTGCATGGACCAGTGCATGGTGTGCCTCGACGACGTGCCGGATGCCGCCGTGGGCGACGAGGTGGTGCTGATCGGCGCCCAGGGCCGGCAACGGATCAGCGCGGACGACGTCGCGGCCCGGTGGGGGACCATCGGCTACGAGGTGGTCTGCGGCATCGGCCACCGCGTCCCCCGGCTCTCACCCGCCCTGGGGGCGATCACCACGCGGGGTGTGTGAATGGTGTGACGGCAGGGGCAGGCGTGGCGGTCCACGGCTACACAGCGTTGCTCCCGTAGCCTCGCCAGCATGGCGACCCGTACGACGTCCTCCGCTCGCACGCAGAGCCGCTCCCCGAAGGGGACGGCGCGCTCCGGTGGCAACGGTCGCCCGCGCCTGCCCGGGCACCAGCCGGCGACGAAGAAGAACACGCCGTCGGCCAAGCCCCGCGCCCGCACCACGACGACCCGCCGGCCCACCACCCGCCGTCCGAACACCCGGCACGTCAACCGCCGCCGCACGGGCCCCTCGTGGCCGGTGCGCACGTTCAGCACGATCTGGATGTGGATGGCGCACGTGGTCGGCGGCCTCGCGCGGCGGTTCCACAACGACATCGCCGACCTCGATCCGGCGCACCGCCGAGACGGCCTCGGGCTCTTCTACATCGCGCTCGCGATCATCGTGGCCGCGGTCGAGTGGTGGCGCCTGCCCGGGCCGGTCGGCAATGTGCTGAACACCGTGCTCGCCGGCAGCATCGGTCGGCTGGCGCTGGCGGTGCCGCTGATCCTGCTGCTGATCGGCGTCCGTCTGCTGCGTGAGCCGGACGACGGCGAGGGTCAGGACGCCGTCCGCCGCCTGCAGATGGGCCTGACCATCCTGGTCGTCGCGCTGACCGGGCTGGTCCACGTCGCCTCGGGCATCCCCACGCCGCCCCAGGGCTCCACCGTGATGCAGTCGGCCGGCGGCATGATCGGCTATCTGCTCTCCTCGCCGCTGGAGGCCGCGGTCACGGTGTGGGCCACCGTGCCGGTGCTGGTGCTGCTGGCCCTGTTCGGCCTGCTCGTGATCACCGGCACCCCGGTCTACGAGGCGCCCGACCGGCTGCGGGAGGCGGTCGACGTCCTGCTCGGCCGTGCCCCCGCCGAGCCGCAGATCGACCTCGAGGACGGCGCCCCCGCGGCGTCCAGCTTCCTGCGCAAGCGCCGCCGCCGCGGTGCGCCCGAGGGGCCGCTGGTCGGCGACGAGGCGTTCGCCACCGCGCTGGTTGACGGCGCCAAGCCCAAAGGCGCCGGCCCCCGCCCGGGGGAGAAGCGTCCCGTCACGCCGACGGGCCCGGCCGGAGCGGCCACGCCGAACGCCGCGGCCACGACTGCCTCGGCGAGCGCCCGGACCGCACCGCTGCCCGCCGTGGAGCACAAGCAGCCGCTGGAGCCGCCGCCCACCACCCAGCTCCCGCCGCGGGTGGAGCAGCTCCTGCTCGCCGGCGACGTCACCTACACCCTGCCCCCCTCGGACCTGCTCACTCCTGGTTCGGCGCCGAAGGCCCGCAGCGCGGCCAACGACAAGGTGGTCGAGGCCCTCACCACCGTGTTCGAGCAGTTCGAGATCGACGCCCAGGTCACCGGGTTCAGTCGCGGCCCGACGGTCACCCGCTACGAGGTCGAGGTCGGCCCCGCGGTCAAGGTGGAGCGGGTCACCCAGCTGAGCAAGAACATCTCCTACGCCGTCGCCAGCGCCGACGTGCGGATCCTGTCTCCGATCCCGGGCAAGTCCGCGATCGGGATCGAGATCCCCAACGCCGACCGGGAGACGGTGTCCCTGGGCGACGTGCTGCGCAGCCAGGCTGCGCGCAAGGTCACCCACCCGATGATCATGGGCGTGGGCAAGGACGTCGAGGGCGGCTACGTGGTGGCCAACCTGGCCAAGATGCCGCACCTGCTGGTCGCCGGCGCCACCGGGGCCGGCAAGTCGGGCTTCGTCAACTCCATGATCACCTCGATCCTGATGCGCTCGACGCCGGACGAGGTGCGGATGGTGCTGGTCGACCCCAAGCGGGTGGAACTGACCATCTACGAAGGCATCCCGCATCTGATCACCCCGATCATCACCAGCCCGAAGAAGGCCGCCGAGGCCCTCGACTGGGTGGTCAAGGAGATGGACGCCCGCTACGACGACCTGGCCGCCTTCGGGTTCAAGCACATCGACGACTTCAACTCCGCCGTCCGCGCCGGCAAGGTCACCGTGCCGCCGGACAGCAAGCGCAACATCGTGCCTTACCCCTACCTGCTGGTGATCGTCGACGAGCTGGCCGACCTGATGATGGTCGCCCCCCGCGACGTCGAGGACTCGATCGTGAGGATCACCCAGCTGGCGCGCGCGGCGGGCATCCACCTGGTGCTGGCGACGCAGCGGCCCAGCGTCGACGTGGTCACCGGCCTGATCAAGGCCAACGTGCCGAGCCGGATGGCCTTCGCGACCTCCTCGGTCACCGACTCGCGGGTGGTGCTCGACCAGCCCGGTGCGGAGAAGCTGATCGGCCAGGGCGACGCCCTGTTCCTGCCGATGGGCTCCAGCAAGACCGTCCGGGTGCAGGGCGCCTGGGTCACCGAGTCCGAGATCCGCGCCGTCGTCGCGCACGTGAAGAAGCAGCTCGCCCCGAGCTACCGCGAGGACGTCGCGGCGGTCGTGGTGAAGAAGCAGGTGGACGAGGACATCGGCGACGACCTCGAGCTGCTGCTGCAGGCGGCCGAGCTGGTGGTGAACACCCAGTTCGGCTCGACCTCCATGCTGCAGCGCAAGCTGCGGGTCGGCTTCGCCAAGGCGGGCCGCCTGATGGACCTGTTGGAGTCGCGCGGGGTGGTCGGCCCGAGCGAGGGCAGCAAGGCCCGTGACGTGCTGGTCAGGCCGGACGATCTGCCCGGAACGCTCGCCCTGATGCGCGGTGAGGAGCCACCCGCCACCATGGAGGCCATGAGCCTGGCCGAGGGTGAGGACGCGGACGACGACGCCGGTCGGATCCCGGACGAGTGGGAGCCCGGACGTGAGTGACCACGCCGGGTCCGGGGATCCCGACCTGGACGGCGACCGCCCGCTCGATCTGCTGGTCTGGGACGCGCCGAACATCGACATGACGCTGTCGAACGTGATCGGCGGCCGCCCCACGCCGGCCTCACGGCCGCGGTTCGACGCTGTGGCCCGGTGGCTGGTCTCCGGTGCGGTCGAGGACGGCCACCCGGTCGAGGTCGAGGGCTGTGTCTTCGCCAACGTGCCGCCCGGCAGCGCCACCCAGATGCGGGGCTGGATCGAGGCCATCCGCTCGTTCGGCTACGCCGTCTTCGCCCGGCCCAAGCTCGGCCCGGACGACGACATCGACGCCGACATGCTGGCCCACATCGACCTGCGCGCCGCCGATCACCGGTTGCGCCGCCTGGTCGTGGCCAGCGGCGACGGGCGCAACTTCCTGGAGCCGCTGGAGCGGCTGGGCCGGCGCGGTGTCGAGGTCATCGTGCTGTCCTTCGCCGAGGTGGCGGGGTATGCGCAGGAGTCGGACCTGCTGCACTTCATCGACCTCGAGGATGTGCCGGGCGCCTTCACCAGCCCGCTGCCTCGGGTTCGGCTGGACAACCTGCCCGAGGGTGGTGCCTGGCTGCCGCCGACCCGCTCGATGCGCTCCCTGCTGGAGGACGCCGGCTGATCGTCGGCGCACCCCGGCGCACACGACGCGCACTAGGCTGACCAGGTGCCCCGCCCTGTACGACCCGCCGGCTCATCGCGCACCGTTGCCCTGGTGACGCTGGGCTGTGCCCGCAACGACGTCGACTCCGAGGAGCTCGCAGGCCGCCTCGCCGAGGCCGGCTGGCAGCTGGTCGACGACGCGGCCGACGCCGACGTGGCGGTGGTGAACACCTGCGGCTTCGTCGAGCAGGCCAAGAAGGACTCGATCGACACTCTGCTCGAGGCGGCCGACCTGCGCGAGGACCCCTCGGCCCGCACCCGGGCGGTGGTGGCCGTCGGCTGCATGGCCGAGCGCTACGGCAGGGAACTGGCCGATCAACTGCCCGAGGCGGATGCCGTCCTGGGCTTCGACTCCTATGCGGACCTGTCCACCCACCTGGATGCCATCCTGCACGGCGAGCGCCCGGCCTCGCACACGCCGCGTGACCGGCGCACCCTGCTGCCACTGGCCCCGGTCGACCGGCAGCCGGAGGCGCCCGGGCCACCGAGCGGGCCACGCGTCGTCCGCCGCCGGCTGGACGGGCGCCCCTGGGCGCCGCTGAAGCTGGCCTCGGGCTGCGATCGCCGGTGCAGCTTCTGCGCCATCCCCGCCTTCCGGGGGGCGTTCGTCTCCCGTCCGCCGCAGGACGTGCTGGTCGAGGCGGCCTGGCTGGCCGGTGAGGGCGTTCAGGAGCTGTTCCTGGTCAGCGAGAACTCCACCTCCTACGGCAAGGACCTCGGTGACCTCCGGCTGCTCGAGTCGTTGCTGCCGAAACTGGCTGTGCTGGAAGGGGTCTCGCGGGTCCGGGTGTCCTACTTGCAGCCGGCCGAGCTGCGCCCGCAGCTGGTGGAGGTGCTCGCCTCCACCCCTGGGGTGGCGGCGTACTTCGACCTGTCGTTCCAGCACGCCGCGCCCGGGGTGCTCCGCCGGATGCGCCGGTTCGGCGGCACCGAGGACTTCCTGGCCCTGATCGAGCGGATCCGTACGCTGGCGCCGCAGGCGGGCATCCGGTCCAACGTGATCGTCGGCTTCCCGGGCGAGACCGAGGCGGACGTCGAGGAGCTGGCCACGTTCCTGGAGGCCGCCCGACTCGACGTGGTGGGGGTGTTCGGCTACTCCGACGAGGACGGCACCGAGGCGGCGGGCCTGGACGGCGCGCTGGCCGACGACGTGGTGGCCGCCCGGGTGGAGCGGATCACCGATCTGGTCGAGGAACTGATGTCCCAGCGCGCGGAGGACCGGGTGGGCGACCTGGTCGAGGTGCTGGTCGAGGAGTTCGACGAGGACGACGGTCGAGCGGTCGGCCGGGCGGCACACCAGGGTCCCGAGGTGGACGGCGTCACCCGTCTGCTCGGCGGCCGGTACGCGATCGGCACCATGGTCAGCGCCCGGGTGGTCTCCACCGAGGGCGCCGACCTGCTCGCCGAGCCGGTGACCGGGTCGTGAGCGAACGGCTCGACCCGGTCGGCGCACCGAGCAGCCCGGGGGTCAGCGCCTGGAACGTGGCCAACGCCCTGACCGCGCTCCGGCTGCTGCTGGTGCCCGTGTTCGGCTGGCTGCTGCTGCACGGCGAGGGCGGGCAGACCTCCTGGCGCCTCGCCGCAGCGGCGGCGTTCGTCGTCGCCGGGCTGACCGACCGGTTCGACGGGGAGCTGGCCCGGCGCCGCGGTCTGGTCACCGACATCGGCAAGCTGGCCGACCCGATCGCCGACAAGGCGCTGACCGGCACGGCGCTGGTGGGACTGTCTCTGCTCGGTGAGCTGGCCTGGTGGGTCACCGCGACGGTGCTGATCCGCGAGATCGGGATCACCGTGCTGCGGTTCGTGGTGATCCGGCACGGGGTGATGCCTGCCGGGCGGGGCGGCAAGCTGAAGACCGCCCTGCAGGCCCTGGCGATCACCCTGTACCTGCTGCCGCTGCCGGGGGCGTGGCACCTGGTGGCCGTGGCCGCGATGGCGGTGGCCGTGCTGGTCACGATGCTCACCGGTGCCGACTACCTGCTCAAGGCCTACCGGCTGGTGGCCGCCAGCGAACGCACCCGGGTCCGGCGGCAGCAGCGTGCCTCCTGATCTGGCCTCGCGGGTGGTCGCGGCGCTGAGCGCCCGCGGCGAGCACCTGGCCGTCGCCGAGTCGCTCACCGGGGGCGCGCTGTGCGCCCGGATCGTCGACGTGCCCGGTGCCTCCGCGGTGCTGCGCGGCGGCGTGGTCGCCTACGCGACCGATCTCAAGGCCAGCCTGCTCGGAGTGGAGGGGGACCTGCTGGCCGCGCGTGGCGCCGTCCACCCCCTGGTGGCCGAGCAGATGGCTCTCGGCGTGCGCGAGCGCCTGGGCGCCCGGCACGGGCTGGCCACCACCGGCGTGGCCGGGCCGACCGCGCAGGACGGGCAGCCCGTGGGCCGGGTGCATCTCGCCCACGCCGGGGAGCTCGGCGTCGAGGTGGAGACCTGGGACCTGGTGGGTGATCGGGCGCTGATCCGGGCCCAGGCCGTCGAGCGCGCCCTGGCCCTGCTGCTGCGTCGGCTCTGAGGCGTGCGGCACGATGTCGCCCGTGTCGATCGATCCGCAGGGACATCCGCTGGTGCTCGTCGTGGAGGACGAGCCGGCGATCGCCGAGCTGATCCGCGGCGCCCTGGCCCGTGAGGGCTTCACCGCGCACGTGGTCGGCGACGGGCCGGGGGCGCTGACCGCCATCGCGCGGGACCGCCCGGCCGTGATCGTGCTCGACGTCGGGCTGCCCGGCCTGGACGGCACCGAGGTCTGCCGCCGGATCCGCGCCGCGGGGGACTGGACCCCGGTGCTGTTCGTCACCGCCCGCGACGAGGAGGTCGACCGGGTGCTCGGGCTCGAGCTGGGCGCCGACGACTACGTGACCAAGCCGTTCAGCCCGCGTGAGCTGGTCGCCCGGGTGAAGGCAGTGCTGCGGCGAGGCACCGGGACGCCCGGAGACGGCCGGCTCTCGGTCGGCGGGCTGACCCTGGACCTGCAGACCCGCCGCGCCACGGCGTCCGGAGCGGCGGTGGAACTGACCACCACCGAGTTCGACCTGCTCGCACACCTGATGCGTCGTCCGGACCGGGTCTTCACCCGCGAGGAGCTGCTCGGCGAGGTCTGGGGCTACCCGGCCGGCACCGCCACCCGCACCGTGGACGTGCACGTCGCCCAGGTGCGCACCAAGATCGGGGCGGCAGCGCGCCTGCGCACCGTGCGTGGGGTGGGATATGCCATCGAACGTGCCTGAACGCCGGTGGTCGCTGCGGCGTCGGCTGGTGGTGCTGGTCGCCGTGGTGGCGCTGGCCAGCTCGATGCTCACCGCACTGGTGCTGGCCCGGGCACTGGTGCTGTCCAACCGGGAGCAGGCCGCCGATGCTCTGACGCTGGAGGCGGACACCCTCGCCGCCCTGGTCACCGACGGGCGCGGCGTCCGCGCGGACCGTCGCAAGCGAGTGCTCGACGCCCGCAGCGGGTGGGCCGCCGAGATCGTCGCCGTGGGGAGCGACCCGACCGTCGCGCCGTTCACCGCCCAGGACGTCGCCGCGGCCTCCCCGGACGCCGAGGCCGTCGAGCGCGAGCTTGCCGGCACCGACTGGCTGGTGGCCTCCCGGCCTGCCGGGCCCCGCACCGTGCTGATCGCCCGCCGGTTGGCGCCTGCGGTCCAGCTGACGCCGGAGCAGCGCCGACGGTCCTTGATCGGCGGCCTGCTCGGTCTGGCCGGCGGTGGCCTGGCCGGGCTGGTCCTGGCCCGCAGTGTCACCGGTCCGCTGGGCCGTCTGGCGGGGGCCGCCCGGCGGATGTCGGCGGGCGAGCGGGAGGTCGCCGTCGCGACGGAGGGTCCGGCGGAGGTGGCCGACCTGGCCGAGGGGCTCAGCGCGTTGTCCGAGGCGCTCTCGGCCAGCGAACAGCGCCAGCGCCGGTTCCTGCTCGCGGTCTCGCACGAGCTGCGCACTCCGCTGACGGCGGTCACCGGGTACGCCGAGGCCCTGGCCGATCAGAGCCTGCCCGCGGCCGAGGTGCCGCACGCTGCCGCGGTGATCGCCGCCGAGGCGGCCCGGCTGCAGCGCCGGGTGGAGGACCTCCTGGCGCTGGCGCGCCTGGAGGCCGACGACTTCGCCCTGGTGGCGGCGCCGGTCGACGTCGCCGCGTTGATCCGTGCCGCGGCGGCGGCCTTCACCCCCCGGGCGATCGCCGGTGAGGTGCGTCTGGAGGTGGCTGCTGCGCCGTCCGGCCCGGTCGTGGTGACCGACGGCGAACGGCTGCGGCAGATGGTGGATGCTCTGGTGGACAACGCCTTACGCGTGCTCGCACCCGGCGACCCGCTGGTGCTGAGCTGCCAGGAGCGCGCCGGCGGCGGGGTGCGGGTGGAGGTGCGCGACGGTGGTCCCGGCCTGGCTCCCGAGGAACTGGCGATCGCCTTCCAGCGGGGCGAGCTGACCGAGCGCTACCGCGGACGCCGCGCGGTGGGTTCGGGGGTCGGCCTGGCCCTGGTCGGGGAGCTGGCCCGCCGGTTGGGCGGCACGGCGCAGGCCCTGCCGGCGCCCGAGGGCGGGGTGTGCTTCGCCGTGGAGCTGCCCGCTGC
Source organism: uncultured Actinomycetota bacterium (assembly GCA_963710915.1). Classification (GTDB taxonomy): domain Bacteria; phylum Actinomycetota; class Actinomycetes; order Actinomycetales; family Kineosporiaceae; genus JADJPO01. The sequence continues at coordinate 318,067 of CAVQCD010000012.1, forward strand.
GGCCCCGGCCCGAACATTCCCCTGACATTTCCCGGGCTGTTCGGACACCTGGGGGGGCGACGGTGGTCGTGTCGGTGGGCCATGGGGCCCACCGCCGACCCGAAAGGACTCCCGATGCCCGCTCTGAGCCTCCTGGCTGTTCCGGTCCTCGCCGCGGCGCTGATCTCGGCGCCCGTGGCGATGGACTCCACCCCCTCGCCCGCGGCCGGCGCCGGCGTGATGGAGAAGGCCTGTGCGCGGATCCCGGTGCGGATCGAGCGGGTGGAGAAGGTGCAGGCCCGCCTGGCCGGCGACGCCGACACCAAGGGCTCCATCGCCCGGGCGCAGATGCGCATGGAGAAGGCCCGCGCCGAGGGCCGTGAGGACGCCGCGAAGATCTTCGAGAACCGGGTCGCCATCCGCAAGGACATCGCCGCGGCGCTGCCCGACATCCTGGTGCACCTGAAGTCGTCTGCTGAGGTGTGCGCCAAGTGAGCGGTCGCTGGGGGCGGACGGCGGCGCTGCTGCTGACCGGTGCCCTCGCCGTGGCGGGCGTGACCGGGTGCACCCGCTCGGGGGCGACAGCGGACCGGTCGGTGGCCGATCAGTCCTCGGCCCAGTCCTCGGCCCAGTCCTCGGGCCCGGTCTCGGCGCCGGCCGGCGAGCCCGAGCCGACTGACGCGGCGGCCCCGGCGGGCGCGGGCGGCGCGGCGGAGATGGCCGAGGCGGCGAGCGTGCAGGCCGTGGCCGACGCCGCCGACGCGCTGATCGCCCAGGCCGAGGAGGCGATGGCCGGAGACGACTGACCCGCGCTGTCCCCCCAGTGCCGCCCCCCGCGCCGTCCCCCTGTGATCGCCGTCAGATCGCACTCTTCCCCCACCCGGTGGGGGAGAACCGCGATCTGGTGGCGATCACAGGCGTGCGTGGGTGTGGGCCGTGTCCGGATTGCGCCCTGGGCGTACCGGTCTTGCCCTCGGCGAGGTCCTGGAACAGGCTGGACGGCACTGATGTTGGAGCGGTCGACGTGGTGCCTACCGGGCAGTTGTCGCTACTGCGAGGTACGGTGGGCTACAGGTGGCGATCGAGGAGGTCGACACCACAGGGTCGAGAGGAGGACGAGCCGTGGTACTGCTACGACAAGAGATCGGCGATGTTCTCCGTGACGCGCGCCGTGAGCAAGGTCGGACCCTGCGCGAGGTGTCCTCGATCGCCCGGGTCTCCCTGGGCTACCTGAGCGAGGTGGAGCGCGGCCAGAAGGAAGCCTCCAGTGAGCTGCTGGCCTCCATCTGCGGGGCGCTGGCCGTCCCGTTGTCCTCGGTGTTGCACCAGGTCAGCGAGCGGGTCGCCCTCGCCGAGGGGATCTCGCCGCGACTGTCCGTCGACGACGTGCGTGTACCCGACACGGTGCCGGACGATCTCGATGCCGGCCTGCGTGCCGCGGGCCTGGTCAGCGCCGCCTGAACCCGCTAGCCGCGGGCCTGGCGGGCGAGCAGGGTCTCGCGCCGTTCCTCGAACCGGTTCGCCTTGCGGTCCAGGTCGTCCAGGAAGGTCGCCAGCGACTCGCGGGCCTTCTCGGCCTCGCCGCTCAACCCCTCGAGGTCGAACACCTTCCAGTACTTCAGTACCGGCTCGAGCACCTCGTCGCGGTGGCTTCGCAGGTCGTAGATGCCGGCCAGGGCGATGTCGAGCGAGCGCCGGGTGAACGAGGCCATGCCGTACCCCGGCATCTCGAAGCCCTCCACGACAGACCACACCGCCTGCACCGTCTGATCGGGGCTGAGCTCGAGCGCTGCGGCGAGCAGATTGCGGTAGAAGACCATGTGCAGGTTCTCATCGAGTGAGATCCGGGCCAGCAGTTGCTCGCACAGGGGATCCTGGGTGTACCGGCCGGTGTTGCGGTGGGAGATCCGGGTGGCCAGTTCCTGGAAGGACACGTAGGCCACGGTGTGCAGCATGTCGAGTGCCTCAGCGAAGGCGTGGCCGCGCTCCATGTGGCTCATCCGTTCGCGTTCCAGCGCCACCGGGTCGACCGCCCGGGTGGTGAGCAGGTAGTCGCGGATCGCCGTGGCGTGCCGGCCCTCCTCGGCGGTCCACCTCCCGACCCAGGTGCCCCAGGCGCCGTCCGGGCCGAAGGCGGTATAGATCTCGCGGTGATAGCTGGGCAGGTTGTCCTCGGTGAGCAGGTTGACCACCAGCGCGGTGCGGGCAACCTCGCCCATCGCGGACTGGGACACCTCCCACGGGGTGCCGCCCAGCGGGCCGTCGAAGTCGCGCCCCTGACTCCAGGGCACATACTCGTGCGGCATCCATTCCTTGGCCACGCCCAGGTGCCGGTTGAGCTCACCCTCGACCACGGGCTCCAGTTCGTGCAGCAGTTCGGTCTGGGTCCACACGCGTGCCGTCATCGCTGCCTCCTGCGGACCCGGTTCCGATGCCAGGTGAGGTCAGCCTAACCTTCCACCCCGGTTCCGCCTGTTCGAGCCCAGAGGACCGTGAACGCCTCCGTTGTCGGTCGGCGCTGTGCCGGGCTGGCAACTCGGGCAGTAGAACGCGACCCGGTCGGTGGGCGCCACACCGATCGGGGCCACTCGCACTCCGGTGCCGCAGCGACGGCATGACCTCCCCGAGCGTGCGTGGACGTAGTTGGTGCGGCCCGGCCGGCCGTCGCCGGTGGTGATCTGGACGGCGCGGTCCCGGTTGGCGGCCAGCAGCCGGTGCAGGAGATCGACCAGGGCAGCCAGAGCGTGGGCGCCGAGCTGCCCAGCAGGGGTCCACGGGGTGATCCCGCGCAGGAACAGGGCCTCACTCATGTAGAACGTGCCGACCCCGGCCAGCATCCGCTGGTCCAGCAGCGCCTCACCGATCGCCCGGGTGGGGTCCGAGCCGATCCGCCTCACGGCCTCGGCCGCGTCCCAGGTGGGGCCGAGCAGATCCGGCCCGAGGTGGCCGACCAGGGTGGACTCAGCGTGCGTGGGTACCAGGTCGAGCATCCCGAGCCGGTGCCCGACCGCCGTCCACCCGGCGTTGCCGAGCACTGCCCGGATGCCTTCCTCGCCACGGGCGGACCACCGTTCGCCAGTGCGGTGGAGGTGCCAGGAGCCCTCCATCCGCAGATGGCTGTGCAGGGTCACCGGGTCGGGTCGGCCGTCGCCGGGGGCCAGCCGGCACAGGATGTGCTTGCCTGCGCTGACCACCTCGAGCACCTCGCGCCCGGCCAGGTCGACGGTGGCCAGCGACGGCCAGCGCAGGTCGCAGCGGGTGACGACGTGGCCGGCGAGGGCCGCGTGCAGGCGATGCGCCGTCCGCCAGACGACGTCACCCTCGGGCACGGATAGGACCCTGCATCAGGCCCTGATCCGCAGACCCTTGGGCGTGGCGTGGAAGCCTGCCTCGGCCAGCGCGCGGGCCAGGGGCAGGCCGCTGCGCAGCACGCCCTCGCCGTCGGCCCGCTCGACCGTGAGCCGGCCCAGCGCTCCTTCGCGGACGGCGAGCGCCAGTGCGTCGGCGGCCGGCTGCAGGGCGTCCGGCTCGGCCGACCAGGAGAGCAGCGAGCGGCCGCCGCGCTCGACGTAGAGCACCAGGTCGCCGTCGACCAGGACCACCACGGCCCCGGCCTTGCGCCCCGGCTTGTGTCCCTGCCTGGCCGGCTCCTGCGACCCGGCGGCCGCCGCGACCTCGGGCCGCGCCGGCCAGGCCAGGGCCCCGCCGTAGGGGTTGGCCGGGTCGGCCGCGGCCAGCACCACGGTGCTCACCGTGGCCTGTTCGCCGACCGGCCGTGCCCCGGCACGCAGCCGGTCCACGGCTCCGGTGGTGGCGAACTGGGCAGCCCCGAGGCCTTCGACGAAGTAGCCGCGGCGGACCCGGCCCGCGTCCTCGAACGCCGACAGCACCCGGTAGACGGCGGCGAAGCCCCCGCTCACTGCCTCGGCTCCGACGGCCCCCCGGGTGAGCACGCCGTGCCGCTCGAGCAGCACCTCGGCCTGAGCGTGCGCCCTCACCGTGGGGTCGGTCTCCAATGCGGGCAGCAGCGACCATCGGCCCACCGTCGTCGGCGGGCCGGCTCGGGTCGGCATCGCCGGCCGGCCGGTGGCGGCGCGGGCGGCGCGCAGCCCGGCGTAGCGGCCACCGCCGTAACGCATCCGCGGCGCGGCCGCTCGGGTGCGGTGGGCCGTGCGGCCGCCGGTCAGCCGGGTGCGCAGCGCGGCCAGGGTGTCGTTGGTGATCATGCCGGCCCAGGTCAGTTCCCACAGCGCCATGGCAAAGTCGGCGTCCGGCGGGCCGCCGACGGCGTCGGACAGGGCCCGGAAGAAGTAGGCGCCGCCGCCGCCGAGGGCCTCGAGCACCCGGGTGTGCAGGTCGGCCGGCACGAAGAGCGGGTCGGGTGGCGCCAGGGTGAGCGGGGCGAACTCGACCGGGTGCAGACTGAGCCAGCCGTCCTCGCCGGGCAGGGCGCCGTGTCCGGCCCAGAGCACCTCATCGGCGGCGAGCAGTTCGTCCAGCATGGCCGGGGAGTAGCCGGGTACCCGGCTGGGCAGCACCAGGGTCTCCAGCGCGCTGGCCGGCACCAATGCGCCGGCGAGCTGCTCGACCGCGCGCAGCACCCCTTCGGCGCCGCGCAAGCCGGCGCCGACGCCCTGCCACTGCGGCAGGAAGCGGCCGAGATCGCTGGGGGAGACCGGCTCCACCTCGGCGCGCAGGGCCGCCAGCGAACGGCGGCGCAGGGTGCGCAGCACCTCGCGGTCGCAGTAGTCCGTGCCGTGTCCGCCGCCGGACTCCAACGGTCGCAGCTCGCCCTCGACCAGGCGTCCCGCGGCGACCAGCCGGCGCAGGGCCTCGATCACGACCGCCACTCCGAGCCCGAAGCGTTGTGCCGCAACGGCTGCCGTGAAGGGGGCGTGAGTGCGGGCGAACCGGGCCAGCAGGTCGCCCAGCGGGTCGGGCACGGGTTCGGTGAATGCCTCGGCGACGCCGACCGGCAGCGGGGTGCCCAGAGCGTCACGCAGCCTGCCCGCGTCCTCGACCGCGGCCCAGTGCTCCTGGCCGGCGATCCGGACCCGGATCACCCGGCGCGCGGCCTCGAGCTCGACCAGCCACCCGCCCACGACCGGCTCGGCCGTCGGCGGCGGTGTGGCATCGTCCGGCGGGGGAGCGGCCAGCAGGCGCGCGGCCAGCTCGGTCGTGGTCAGCGGCCCAAGGATCCGGAGCAGGTCGGCGGCTCCCTCCAGGCCGACCAGGCGCCGGGTCACTGTGAGCCGCTGCAGTTCGGCCTCGGTGCGTTCCAGCGCCGCCGGGTCGAGCAGGTCGCGCAGCGCGGCGCCCTCGCCACGTCCCAGCAGTTCCGACAGCAGCGCCGGGTCCAGCGCCAGCGCCGCCGCGCGACGCTCGGCCAGGGGGGAGTCGCCCTCGTAGAGGAACTGCGCCACGTAGCCGAACATCAGGCTGCGGGCGAACGGAGACGGCTCGGTGGTAGCCACCTCGACGATCCGCACCGAGCGCTGCTGCAGGTCGCGCATCAGGGTCACCAGGCCGGGCACGTCGAACACGTCCTGCAGGCACTCGCGCACGGTCTCCAGCACGATCGGGAAGCTGCCGTAGCGGCTGGCCACCTCGAGCAGCTGGGCGGCGCGCTGACGCTGCTGCCACAGTGGCTGCCGTTGCCCGGGACGACGTCGGGGCAGCAGCAGGGCCCTCCCGGCGCACTCGCGGAACCGGGAGGCGAACAGGGCCGACCCGCCGAGGGTGTCGGTGACCAGCTGCTCGACGTCGTCCGGATCGAGCAGGATCAGGTCGCTGATCTCGGGGGCCTCGCCGTCCGTGGTCTCCAGGTCGGGCAGACGCAGCACGATGCCGTCGTCGGCCGGCATCGCCTGCACGTCGACCCCGAACCGCTCGCGCATCCGGGTGGCGATGGCCAGTGCCCAGGGCGAGTGCACCTGGGCCCCGAACGGCGCGTGGATCACCACCCGCCAGTCGCCCAGTTCGTCGCGGAACCGCTCGATCACGATCGTGCGGTCGTCGGGAACCCGGCGGGTGGCCTGCTGCTGCTCCCGCAGGTAGGCGATCAGGTTGTCTGCGGCCCAGGCGTCCAGGCCACTGGTGCGGGCCCTGGCGAGGGCCGCCTCGTCGTCCAGACCCGTGATCTCCCGGACGAAGGCCCCCACCGCCCGGCCCAGCTCGGCCGGCCGGCCGAGGGCGTCGCCGTGCCAGAACGGCAGCCGACCCGGTTGGCCCGGGGCAGGGGTGACCAGCACCCGGTCGTGGGTGATCTCCTCGATCCGCCACGACGTCGAGCCGAGGGTGAACACGTCGCCCACCCGGGACTCGTAGACCATCTCCTCGTCCAGCTCGCCCACCCGGCGGCCGCCACCGCCGCGGGTCTCCTGCCCGCCGGCCAGGAAGACTCCGAACAGGCCGCGGTCGGGAATGGTGCCGCCGCTGGTCACCGCGAGCCGCTGCGCGCCGGGGCGCCCGGTCAGCACGCCGCTGATCCGGTCCCACACGATGCGCGGCCTCAGCTCGGCGAACTCGTCGCTGGGGTAGCGCCCGGAGAGCATGTCCAGCACGGCCTCGAACACGGCCCGGCTCAGGGTGGCGAACGGGGCCGCCCGGCGGATCAGGGTCTCGAGGTCGTCGACGGCCCAGGGGTCCATCGCCAGCATCGCCACGATCTGCTGAGCCAGCACGTCCAGCGGGTTGGCCGGCACCCGCAGGGCCTCGATCTGCCCGTCCCGCATGCGTTCCACGACCACCGCCGTCTGCACCAGGTCGCTGCGGTACTTCGGGAACAGGACCCCGCGGGAGACGGCGCCCACCTGGTGCCCGGCCCGCCCGACCCGCTGCAGCCCGCTGGCCACGCTGGGTGGCGACTCCACCTGCACCACCAGGTCCACCGCGCCCATGTCGATGCCCAGCTCCAGGCTGGAGGTGGCCACCACGGCCGGCAGGCGGCCAGCCTTCAGCTCACCCTCGATGATGGCCCGCTGCTCCTTGCTGACCGAGCCGTGGTGGGCCCGGGCCAGCACGGACGCCGCCCCGGCGCTGGCGCCTGACTGAGCCATGATCTGGGCCGGGACCGCGTCGGCGACCAAGGGCTCACCGCTGAGCCGTTCGGCCCAGACCTCGTTCAGCCGCGCGGTCAGCCGCTCGGCCAGCCGTCGGGAGTTGGCGAAGACCAGCGTGGAGTGGTGCGCGGCGATCAGGTCGACCACCCGCTCCTCGACGTGCGGCCAGATCGAGGGCTGGCGGGGGGCGCCGGCGGCCGGCCCGCTCAGGTCGGGATCAGGTTCACCGGCTCGGCCGGGCGCGGGGGTGCCGGGGGCGGCAAGGGTGTCCAGGTCGCCCATGTCCGGCACCGGGACCACGACGGTGAGGTCGAACTCCTTGTCCGACGGCGGTTGCACGATCCGCACCCTGGCCTGGCCGGAACCGCCGAGCCAGCGGGCGACGTCCTGCACCGGACGCACCGTCGCGCTCAGGCCCACCCGCTGCGCGGGGGTCTCCAGCAGAGCATCGAGCCGTTCCAGGCTGAGGGCCAGATGGGCGCCGCGCTTCGATCCGGCGAGTGCGTGCACCTCGTCGACGACCACCGTCTGCACTCCGGCCAGCGCCGCTCGCGCCTGCGAGGTGAGCAGCAGGAACAGCGACTCGGGAGTGGTGATCAGGACGTCGGGAGGGGTGCGGGTGAATGCCCTGCGCTCGTCGGCCGGGGTGTCACCCGAGCGGACGCCGACCCGCACCTCCGGCACGGGCAGGCCGAGCCGGGTCGCCGCCTGACGGATCCCGGCCAGCGGGCCGCGGAGGTTTCGTTCGACGTCGACGGCGAGGGCCTTCAAGGGGGACACGTAGAGCACCCGGCAGCGCCGTTCCACCTGCTCGGGAACCGGCGCCGCGGCGAGCCGGTCGAGGGCCCAGAGGAACGCGGCCAGGGTCTTGCCCGAGCCGGTCGGGGCGACGACCAGGGCATGGTCTCCGTCGCTGACCGCCTCCCAGGCGCCGAGCTGGGCCGCCGTGGGCGCGAGGAACGCCCCGGTGAACCAGTCCCGGGTGGCGGGCGAGAAGCGACTGAGCACACGGCCATCCTGCCTCGCCCCACCGACAGTCGCCGGTGGGACGGGGCAGGAGACGTGCGGTCAGCGCCGGAACTGGGCGACGATCCCGGTCAGGGCCTCCGCCACACGCAGCATGTCGGCACTGGCCACGCCGGAGTCGTTCGCACTCGCTCGGGCCTGCTCGGCCGCCGCGACCGCCCCGGTGGCCGTGTCGGCGATCCGCTGGGCGCCTGCTGCCGCGTCGTTCAGGCTGCGGTTGATCTCGTGCGTGGTCGCGGTCTGCTCCTCGACCGCGGAGGCGATCGTGTTCTGGGCGTCGTGGATCTGGGCGATGATCGAACCGATCTCGTCCATGGCGGTGACCACGGCGGCGACGTCCCCCTCGATCGCCTCCATCCGGGCGGTGATGTCGCTGGTGGCCCGGGCGGTGCCCTGGGCCAGCTCCTTCACCTCCGTGGCCACGACGGCGAAGCCCTTGCCGGCCTCACCGGCCCGAGCGGCCTCGATGGTGGCGTTCAGCGCCAACAGGTTGGTCTGCTCGGCGATCGAGTTGATCAGCTGGACCACGTTGCCGATCTCCGCGGTGCTGCCGCCCAGTCGGCCCACCGTCTGGTGGGTCCGCTCGGTCACCTGGACCGCCGTCCCGGCAACCTCGGCGGCGGCCGCCGCGCTCTTGGAGATCTCGGCGATGGAGGCGGTCATCTGCTCGACCCCGGCGGCGCCCGCCCCGACGTTGCCGGCCACCTCCTGGGATGCCTCGGAGGCCTGACTGGCGCGCTCCAGGGCCTCGGCGGTCCGGCCGAGCACGCTCTGGCCGAGCTGGTCGAGGCGCGATGCGGCAGCGGAGACCTGTCCGGCCTCGCCGTCCAGGCTCTGCACCAGGGCGGCCACCTGCTGGAACTGCTCGTCGAAAGCCGTGGCCAACTGCCGCAGCTCACGGGTGCCCTCGGGCCGCAGCGTGAACGCCAGATCGTTGTGGGTGCGACGGGACAGGGCCCGCACGTACCGGGTGCTCGCCCTGCCGACGAGCTGGAAGTGCATCCACAGCGCCGTCACGATCGCCACCCCGGCGACGACCGTGACCGCGATCAGCCACCGGAGGGCAGCGCCGGTGGCGTCCTTCTCCGTCTGCACATCGGCGGTCGCCCGCTCGGTGAGCAGCTTGTTGAACTCGGCCACCGGGGTCATGATCAGGGCCTTGTCGGCCGCGTACTGCGTGTCGAACATGATCTCGGCGGAGGTGGCCCGCTGCTGCGCGGGCTTCAGCGCGGCGTCGGCCGCCGACAGCGTCCAGGCGGCCACCGGGGCCGGCATGTCCTTGGCCGACACGCCGGTCGCCTCGAGCATCAGCCGCTGCGAACGGGTCTCGGTCTTCACCAAGGCGTCCGAGTTGGCCTTGGCCGTGGCCAGCAGGTCGAACAGATCCTGCTGAGCTCCGAGCTCCTTGAGCCGGTTGATCACCCGGTCCCGGGTCTTGGTGACGTCGATCTCTTCCCAGTACCGGTCCAGGTGCGTGCGGTCTCCCGTCACCGAGTACATCCGCGCCTCGTCGGTCAGCAGGTCCGAGGCGCCGCCGAGGTCTCGGGCCAATTGGCTCAACTCGGCCTGGCGGGCCATCGCGCGTTCCTCGGCAGTGACCGAGGAGGTCAGGTTGACGAGGCTGACGCCGAGGACGACACCGAGCAGGCCGAGCACCGCGGCGGTGATCGCGGCCAAGGTCATGTACGGGATGCCTCGGGTTGGCGTGGTTGCCGAAGCGGTCATGAGTCCCAGATCGGGTGCCGGAGCCGCCGTCTTGACTGCTCCAGAGAAGTCGATGCGGTCGGCATGACATGCTCCGCAGGTGCGGATGAGCGAGTTCTGGCGGCTGGTGGACGGCGAGTTCGGGGTCGGCCACGGTCGCACGCTGGTGCGCGACCACGTCATCGGCGCGCTGGGTCACCGCACCGCCGAGCAGGCGCTCGCTGCGAGCGAGGACCCTCGCGCGGTCTGGTTCGCCCTCTGCGGCGAGCTGGAGATCCCGAAGGAACGCTGGTGGGGCCGCGACGTCGCGAAACGACGCGGCGTGTCGCCTGCATCGAACACACGTTCGGATTAGTCTCGTCCACAGAAGTCCGGCTCCGCCCCGTTGTCCACAGGGCAGGTGCCGGGTGAGGGCACAGTGTCGGTGGCGGCCTCTAGCGTCGTCGGCGATGAAGCAGACCAGATCCCGACCCCGAGGTGGAGACATGCCAGCCCCCGCAGACCGTGACAAGGCCCTCGAATCGGCCTTGGCCCAGATCGACCGTCAGTTCGGCAAGGGGTCGGTGATGCGTCTCGGTGACGAACGTGCGCCCGCCGATCGAGGTCATCCCGACCGGGTCCATCGCCCTCGACGTCGCCCTCGGCATCGGCGGCCTGCCGCGTGGCCGAGTGGTCGAGATCTACGGGCCGGAGTCCTCGGGCAAGACCACCGTCGCGCTGCACGCCGTGGCGAGCGCCCAGAAGGCCGGCGGCATCGCGGCGTTCATCGACGCCGAGCACGCGCTCGATCCGGAGTACGCCAAGAAGCTCGGGGTCGACACCGACGCCCTGCTGGTCTCCCAGCCCGACACCGGGGAGCAGGCTCTGGAGATCGCCGACATGCTGATCCGCTCCGGCGCGCTGGACGTGATCGTGATCGACTCGGTGGCGGCCCTGGTGCCCCGGGCCGAGATCGAGGGCGAGATGGGCGACAGTCACGTCGGCCTGCAGGCCCGCCTGATGTCCCAGGCGCTGCGGAAGATCACCGGTGCGTTGAGCAACTCGGGCACCACCGCGATCTTCATCAACCAGCTCCGCGAGAAGATCGGCGTGATGTTCGGCTCGCCCGAGACCACCACGGGTGGTCGCGCGCTGAAGTTCTACTCCTCGATCCGGCTGGACGTGCGGCGGATCGAGACGCTCAAGGACGGCACCGACGCGGTCGGCTCGCGCACCCGGGTGAAGGTGGTCAAGAACAAGGTCAGCCCGCCGTTCAAGCAGGCCGAGTTCGACATCCTCTACGGCATCGGGATCTCCCGCGAGGGGGGCCTGATCGACATGGGGGTCGAGCAGGGCTTCGTGCGCAAGTCGGGTGCCTGGTACACCTACGAGGGCGACCAGCTCGGCCAGGGCAAGGAGAACGCCCGGGCCTTCCTGCGGGACAACCCCGACCTGTCCGACGAGCTGGAGAAGAAGATCAAGGAAAAGCTCGGCATCGGGCCGCGGGTGGATGCGCCCGCAGCTGATGCCCCGTCGGTCGACGTGCGGTCCGAGGCCAAGGCGAAGGCCAAGGCCCCGGTCGACTTCTGACCTCAGCGGTGTCCCGTTCGTCGCGGCGGCGTTCCGGGGGCGGGCCTGACGGTCCGGCTCCCGGCACTCCGGCCGATCTCACGCCGGACGCCGACCCGGTGTCGGTCGCCCGGGCGATCGCGCTGCGCCAGCTCACAGCGTCGCCCAAGACCCGCGCCCAACTCGGTGACGGGCTGGCCCGTCGCGGGGTGTCGCAGGAGGTGGCCGAGAGTCTGCTGAACCGGTTCGAACAGGTCGGGCTGCTGGACGACGCCGAGTACGCCCGGATGTGGGTCGAGTCCCGCCACGCCGGACGTGGCCTGTCCCGCCGGGCTCTCGAGCACGAGCTGCGCGCCCGTGGGATCGAGGTGGACCTGGTCCGGGAGGCGGTGGCCGTGGTGGACGGCGAGGCCGAGTTCGCCGCCGCATGTGCCCTGCTCCGGCGCCGGGTGCCCACCTCGAGGGTCGAGGATCCGGTCAAGCGCGACCGTCGGCTGCTCGGGCTGCTCGCTCGCAAGGGGTACAGCTCAGAACTCGCTCATCGAGCCCTGAAGACTGTTCTGGCTGAGGCGAACGCCGACGCCGACATCAATGCCGAGTACTCCTAGGCGCCGCTGGGTCGCATCTGCTCCACGGCGGTGGCCTGCTCGCTGGGGGTCTGCGCCCGGGAGAGTCGCTGCTCCACCCATTCGGCGAGCTTGCCCAGGGAGAAGTTCAGCAGGATGAAGACCGCCCCGACGAACATCAGCATCGGGATCCGGTTGTCCAGGTTCTGGGCTGCGCGGTTCGCCAGGGTGAGCAGCTCGGTGTACACACCCAGCACGGCCGCCAAGGACGTGTCCTTCAGGACGACCACCAGCTGACTGATCACTGCGGGCAGCATCACCCGGAACGCCTGTGGCAGCAGTACCAGCCGCATGGTCTGCCAGTGCGTCAGCCCGATCGCCAGGGCCGCCTCGCGCTGGCCGCGGGGCAGCGACGCCACCCCGGCCCGCACGATCTCGGCGAAGATCACCATGTTGTAGGCGGTCAGCCCGATCACCAGGTACCACAGCCCGTCCTGGCCGGGCAGTCCGGCGACACTGATCCCGAGGTCGGGCAGCACCCGGCTGGCGAAGAAGATAGTGATCACCACGGGCAGGCCGCGAAGGAGCTCCATCACGCCGATCAGGGGCAGCCGGCTCCACCGCCCGAGCATCATCCGGATCACGCCGAGCAGGGTGCCGAGGACCAACGAGAACGCGATGGCCAGCGCCGCGGCCACCAGGGTGGCACGGAGGCCACGCCCGATCAGGCGCCACACGGCGCCGAACGAGGGGTGCGTCGGGTCGACCAGCGGCCCCCAGCGCTCCGCCGTGAACTGGCCGGCCTCGACCAGTCGCCAGATCACGACTCCCGCCAGGGCGAGGAGTGCCGCGCTGGCGGCCACCCCGAGCAGCCGGTAGCGACGCATCGCCACCGGCCCCGGGACGTCGAACAGCACCGAGCTCGCAGGTGTCTTGGTCGTCGCACTCATCGCACGATCGCCGTCCTGCGCTCGGCGACAGCCAGCAGACCGCCCGCCGGCAGGGTGATCAGCAGATAGCCGAGCGCCACCCCGACCAGCACCGGGGTCACGGCATAGCCCTGGGCACTGGTCAGCGACTCGCCCACGCTGAACAGGTCGCGACCCACCCCGAACGCGCCGACCACCGCGGAGTTCTTGAACATCGCGATCAGCACGCTGCCCAGCGGCGGGATCGAGCTGCGGAAGGCCTGGGGCAGCACGATCTGCCCCAGCGACTGGCTGAAGGTCAGGCCGAGGGCCCGTGCGGCCTCGGCCTGACCGGTCGGCACCGAGTTGATCCCGGCCCGCAACGCCTCGCAGACGAAGGCCGAGGTGTACACCACCAGCGCCGACAGTCCGAACACCCAGTAGGAGCCGTTGATGCCGATCTCCGGCAGCCCGAAGGCGAAGAAGAACAGCACCACGGTGAGCGGGCAGTTGCGCACCACGGTCACCCAGGCAGAGCCGAAGCGCCGCAGGGGCGGCACGGGGGAGACCCTGAAGGCCGCGATCACCGTGCCGAGCAGCACCGAACCGACCACCCCCCACAGGCACAGCTGCAGGGACACCAAGAAGCCCCGGCCGAACAGGCCGAGGTTCTCGGTGATCGCCTCCATGCTCAGCTACACGGATCGGCCGCGGGCAGCACGGCGTCCTGGGCTCCGGCTACCTTGCCCGCGGTGGCCTTCCATGCGGTCAGGTAGGTGCCGCCGGTCGAGGCCTCGGCCAGCACGGAGTTCACGAACGTGCAGAACTCGGTGTCGCCCTTCTTCATGCCGATGCCGTACGGCTCCTTGGTGAACTGTTCCCCGGCCAGTTTGAACGCGCCCTCAGACTTGCTCACGAAGCCGAGCAGGATCACGTTGTCGGTGGTGACGACGTCCACCTGCTTGGTCCGTAGGGCGTCGGCGCACTTGTCGTAGACGTCGAACAGCACCAACTGACCCGGTGCAGCCAGGTACTCCTTGATGTTCTCGGCAGGCGTCGAGCCGGTCACCGAGCAGACCTTGGCGGTGGGGTTCGCCTTCAGCGCATCCGGCCCGGTGATCGCCGTGTTGTCGCTGCGCACCATCAGCTGCTGGCCGGCGACGTAGTACGGCCCGGCGAAGGTGATCCGCTCCTTGCGCTTGTCGTTGATGGTGTAGGTGGCGACCACCATGTCGACCTGGCTCGTTCGATCGACGTCCTCGCGGATCTTCGAGGGCGTCTCGATCCAGGTGATCTTGTCGCGCGGCCATGCCGAGCTTGGCGGCGATCGATCTTGGCGATCTCGACGTCGAAGCCCTCGGGCTTGCCGTCGAGGCCCTGAGGCCGAAGACCGGGCTGGTCGAACTTCGTGCCGACGGTGATCTTGCCGGCCTTGCGACGAGCTTCTCCATCGTGGTCCCCGCCGCGAAGGTCGGGTTGTCCGCGGGCGCGGTCGTGCTGGTGGTGTCGTTACCGCCGCAGGCGGCCAGCGTCATGGCTCCGGCCATGAGTGCCGCGGCGACGGTGAGGTGGCGCAGCGTACGCATGCGATGACTCCCTTGCTCGGTCTGACGAATCGGTCAGTGGGTGAGGGTCAGTGGGTGAGGGTCAATGGGTGAGGATCTTGCCGAGGAAGTCCTTGGCCCGGTCGCTGCGGGTTGTCGTGAAGAACTCCTCGGGGGTGTCTCTCGACGATCTCGCCGTCGGCCATGAACACCACGCGGTTGGCGGCGCGGCGGGCGAAGCCCATCTCGTGGGTCACCACGACCATGGTCATGCCCTCGCGGGCCAGCGCCGTCATCACGTCGAGCACCTCGTTGATCATCTCGGGGTCCAGCGCGCTGGTCGGCTCGTCGAAGAGCATCACCTTGGGTCTCATCGCCAGCGACCGGGCGATCGCCACGCGCTGCTGCTGGCCGCCGGACAGCTGGGCCGGGTACTTGTCGGCCTGGTTGGCCACGCCGACCCGTTCCAGCAGGTCCATCGCCGTCCGGCGGGCCTCGTCCTTGGGCACGCTTGCGCACCTTCATCGGGGCCAGCGTGACGTTCTCCAGGATCGTCTTGTGCGCGAACAGGTTGAAGGACTGGAAGACCATGCCGACGTCGGACCGCAGCTGCGCCAGGCCTTGCCCTCGGCGGGCAGCGTCGCGCCGTCGATGGCGATGGTGCCGGAGTCGATCGGTCTCCAGCCGGTTGATCGTGCGGCACAGCGTCGACTTGCCCGAACCGGACGGCCCGATCACCACGACGACCTCGCCGCGCGTGCGACCGTCGAGGTTGATGTCCTTCAGCACGTGCAGCTCGCCGAAGTGCTTGTTGACCCGCTCCATCGAGACCATCGGCGCCGCCAGCTCTGCCCGCTCGGCCGATTCATCCATGCGGCGAATCTAACCGCGAGATCGTCAATCCGCCACGGCGGCGCGATACCGGCGGTACAACGTGACAAGGCCGTTATCGGACTGACGCGAGCGCGCGGCCGTGGCGCGAGCCGCCCCGTAGGCTGAGCGGGATGTCCGATCGATGCCCCGACGTCGCCGCCGTGCGCACCTACCAGGTGCGCACCTACGGCTGCCAGATGAACGTGCACGACTCCGAGCGGCTGGCCGGACTGCTCGAGGAGGCCGGGTACACGCCGCGCCACGGACGACGCTGACGCCGACGTCGTGGTGTTCAACACCTGCGCGGTGCGGGAGAACGCCGACAACAAGCTCTACGGCAACCTCAGCCACCTGGCCCCGGTCAAGGAGGCCGACCCGGACATGCAGATCGCGGTCGGCGGCTGCCTGGCCCAGAAGGACCGCGACACGGTGCTGGCCAGGGCGCCGTGGGTCGACGTCGTGTTCGGCACCCACAACATCGGCTCGCTGCCGGCGCTGCTCGACCGGGCCCGGCACAACGCGGAGGCGCAGGTCGAGATCGTCGAGTCGCTGCAGACGTTCCCGTCGACGCTGCCGGTGCGCGCGCGAATCGGCCTACGCCGCATGGGTTTCGATCTCGCGTCGGCTGCAACAACACCTGCACGTTCTGCATCGTGCCCAGCCTGCGCGGGCAAGGAGGTCGACCGCCGGCCCGGCGACATCCTGGCCGAGGTGGAGGCGCTGGTCGACCAGGGCGTCGCTCGAGGTCACGCTGCTCGGGCAGAACGTCAACGCCTACGGCGTCGGCGTTCGGCGACCGCGGGGCGTTCCGCCGCTGCTGCGCGCGTGCGGGCAGGATCGACGGCCTGGAGCGGGTGCGCTTCACCTCGCCGCACCCCGCCGAGTTCACCGACGACGTGATCGAGGCGATGGCGCGAGACGCCCAACGTCTGCCGCAACTGCACATGCCGCTGCAGTCGGGCTCGGACCGCATGCTGCGGGCGATGCGGCGCTCCTACCGGGCCGAACGCTACCTCGGCATCATCGACCGAGTGCGGGCGGCGATCCCGGACGCCGCGATCACCACCGACCTCATCGTCGGCTTCCCCGGCGAGACCGAGGCCGACTTCGCGGCCACGCTCGACGTGGTCGCGCGCGGCGCGCTTCGCCCAGGCCTTCACCTTCCAGTACTCGCAAGCGCCCCGGTACCCCGGCCGCCGACGCTGCCCGACCAGGTGCCCAAAGCCGTTGTCCAGGAACGCTACGAGCGACTGGTCGACGCTGCAGGAGGAGATCTCCTGGGCGGAGAACACGGCTCCAGAGTCGGCCGCAGCGCTCGAGGTGCTGGTCGCCGACGGTGAGGGCCGCAAGGACGCCCGCACGGCCCGGATGTCGGGCCGGGCCCGCGACGACCGGCTGGTGCACTTCGCCGTCCCGGACGGCGCGCCGCGGCCGCGCCCGGGAGATCGTCGTCACCGTCGAGGTGACCGACGCGGCGCCGCACCACCTGATCGCCGATGCCGCCCTGACCGGTGGCACCTACGCGGTGCGCCGGACCCGGGCCGGGGACGCCTGGGAGCAACGCCGGGCCGAGCGGGTGACGCCGGAGACGCCGCAACCCGCTTCGGCGCCGGTCGCGCTGGGCCTGCCCTCGCGGCGCTGAGGGCAGACGTCGGGGCCGCCCGCGCTGCGGACGGCCCCGGACGACTGCTGCGGAGCGGGTTCAGACCTGGGCGGGGGGCTCCTCGCCCTTGATCAGGTCGTCGGCCTTGGCCTGGACGGCGTCGATCTTGTCGGCGAACTTGCCACCGGTCACGGCGTCGGCGGCGTCGCCGGCCTTCTCGATCGCGACGTCGGAGATCTTCTCCAGGTTGTCCTTGGCGCTCTCGAGGCCGCCCTTGGCGTGCTCCGCCGCGCTGGACAGACCCTCCTTGGCCTGGTCGGCCAACTGCGCTGCCTTGTTCTTCAGTTCGTCGAACGCGCTCATCTGGCTGTCTGTCTCCCTGTCCATCGCCGCGCACTGACGGTTCGCGGCCCTAGGCGATCAATCATGCCTCGTCCGTGGCGCCGACGTGCGCCTGACGCGTGCCAGACTCCTGGGGTGCACTCGGTCCTGGTCGCCGTCGTCGGGCCGACGGCGTCCGGCAAGTCCGATCTGGGGCTCGCCCTGGCGGAGGCGCTGGACGGCGAGGTCGTCAACGCCGACGCGATGCAGCTCTACCGCGGCATGGACATCGGCACCGCCAAGCTGCCCGCCGCCGAGCGTCGCGGCGTGCCGCACCACCTGCTCGACGTGCTCGACGTGACCGACGAGGCGAGCGTCGCGGCGTACCAGCGCAGCGCCCGGGCCGCCGTCGAGGAGATCTCGGCCCGCGGCGCGCGTGCCGATCCTGGTCGGCGGGTCCGGGCTGTACGTGCGCGCGGTGCTCGACCGACTGGAGTTCCCGCGCCACCGACCCCGGCGTGCGGGCGCGCGCTGGAGGCCGAGCTGGCCGACGTCGGGCCGGCCGCGCTGCACCGACGGCTGGCCGACCGCGACCCGGCCGCCGCGGCGGCGATCCTGCCCTCGAACGGACGGCGCATCGTCCGCGCGCTCGAGGTGGTCGAGCTGACCGGTCAGCCGTTCACGGCCACCCTGCCCACGGGGGAGTACCGACGGCCGGCGGTGCAGATCGGCTCTCGACGTGCCACGGCCCGAGCTGCGACGCCCGGATCGACGCCCGGGTCGACCAGATGTGGCAGGACGGGCTGGTCGAGGAGGTGACCGGCCTGGCCGCCGCAGGGCTGCGGGAGGGACGGACCGCCTCCCGGGCGCTCGGCTACGCCCAGGTGCTGCAGCTGCTGGACGGCGTCCTCGGACGAGGCCGAGGCGCGGACCGCCACCGCCACCGCCACCCGGCGGTTCGCCCGGCGCCAGCTCTCCTGGTTCCGCCGGGACGACCGGATCACCTGGCTGCCGGCTGACGCACCCGACCTGCGTGACCGGGCCCTGTCCGTGCTGGCAGGGTGAACGCCATGACCTCGTTCCCGGCCGGGCTGACCTGGGCCAAGGGCCACGGCACGCAGAACGACTTCGTGCTGCTGGCCGACCCCGACGGGCGGCTGGATCTGGACGCCGGGACGGTCCGCCTCCTGTGCGACCGACGGGCCGGGATCGGCGCTGACGGCGTGCTGCGGGTGGTGCGTCAGGACGGCCACTGGTTCATGGACTACCGCAACGCCGACGGGTCGATCGCCGAGATGTGCGGCAACGGGCTGCGGGTGCTACGTCGCCTACCTGCTGCACGCGGGCCTCGAGCGGCTGGACGACGGCGCCTCGATCGTGATCGGCACCCGGGCCGGGCTGAAGACCGTGCGCCGCGTGGGCGACTCCTTCGCCGCCGACCTCGGCCCCTGGCGGATCGAGGGCGGGCAGCGGGCCGCGCTGGCCGGCGCCGACCACACGGTGCACCTGCACGGCGGCGGGGTGGCCCTGCCGGGCCTCGCCGTCGACGTGGGCAACCCGCACGTCGTGGTTGCCGTGGCCGATCTGGCCACCCTGCACGCCGCGGACCTGGGTCAGGCGCCGGTGCTCGAGCCCGACCCGCCGCACGGGGCGAACGTGGAGCTGATCGTGCCCGGGCCCGGTCACCTGACCATGCGGGTGTACGAGCGTGGCGTGGGGGAGACCCGTTCCTGCGGCACCGGTGCCGTCGCCGCGGCCCTCGCCGCCCGGGCCTGGGGCGGCGACGAGGCGCCCGACGTCTGGGTGGTCGACGTTCCGGGTGGGCGGCTGGAGGTCACCGTGCCCACGGGGCCGGCTGGTCGGGGGACAGCGTCGAACTGCTCGGCCCGGCGACGATCGTCGCCGAGGGCAGGTTGGTGGGACCCTCAGCCCTGCTCGGCTGAGCCGGCGCGGGAGACCACCAGCACCCGGTAGCCCTTCGCGCTGCCCAGGCGCCGCACGGTCATTCCCGGCTCGCGCTCACCGAGCATCGCCGTCAGCCAGGCCTGAAGGGAGTCGGCGCCGAGATTGCGCTGCACCACCAGATGCGCGCTGCCGCCGGCCTGGAGCCGGGGCAGCCACTGCAGCAGCAGGGCGTGCAGCGCAGGCTTGCCGATCCGGATCGGCGGGTTGCTCCAGATCGCCGCGAACGCTAGGTCGTCCGGAACATCCTCCGGCGCAACGACTCTCACGTTGTTCAGACCGAGTCGGGCGGCGTTCTCGGCAGTCAGCTCGCGGGCCCTCGAGTTCACGTCCACGGCCCAGACCACGGCCTCGGGTGCCTGCCGGGCCATCACCAGGGTGAGCGGACCCCAGCCGCACCCCAGGTCGAGCAGGGCGCCGGACGGCGGCGGCTCGGGCACCTCGCGCAGCAGCACCCGGGTGCCCAGGTCGAGCCGGTCGCCGCTGAACACCCCGGCAGCGCTCACCAGCTCCACCTCGTGCCCGGCCAGGGTGAGCCGCAGGGGGTGCCGGTCGGCAGCGCCGTCCGGGCTCGGGCTGAAGTAGTGCTCGCTGGTCACCCCGCCAGGCTATTGCGTGGCGACGACAGCCAAGCCCTGGGAAGCTGGAGCCCTATGGATACCTCATTGATCGACGACGGCGACCAGCTCGACCTCGCGGACAGGCACGCCCTGCGCCGGGTCGCCGGCCTGTCCACCGAGCTCGCCGACGTCACCGAGGTCGAGTACCGCCAGCTGCGCCTGGAGCGGGTGGTGCTCGCCGGGCTGTGGGCCGGCGGCGGCGCACACGGCGCCGACGAGGCCGAGATCTCGCTGCAGCGAGCTGGCCGCCCTCGCCGAGACCGCGGGCTCCGAGGTGCTCGACGGCGTGCTGCAGCGCCGCAGACACCCCGACCCGGGCACCTACCTCGGCTCGGGCAAGGCCGAGGAGCTGCGCGAGCTCGTCGCCGCCGACCGGCGCCGACACGGTGATCTGCGACGGCGAGCTCTCGCCCTCCCAGCGGCGTGCGCTGGAGGACGTCGTCAAGGTCAAGGTGATCGACCGGACGGCGCTGATCCTCGACATCTTCGCCCAGCACGCCAAGTCCAAGGAGGGCAAGGCGCAGGTCGAGCTCGCCCAGCTCGAGTACCTGCTGCCGCGCCTGCGCGGCTGGGGTGAGTCGATGTCCCGCCAGGCCGGTGGCCGGGTCGCCGGCGGTGCAGGGCATCGGCTCGCGCGGTCCCGGTGAGACCAAGATCGAGCTCGACCGGCGCCGGATCCGCACCCGGATGGCCAAGCTGCGCCGCGAGATCGCCGGCGATGAAGCCGGCCCGGGAGACCAAGCGGGACAGCCGCCGCCGCAACGCCGTGCCGTCGGTGGCCATCGCCGGCTACACCAACGCCGGCAAGTCCAGCCTGCTGAACCGGCTGACCGGTGCCGGGGTGCTGGTCGAGGACGCGCTGTTCGCCACGCTGGACCCGACCGTGCGCCGCGCGCAGACCACAGACGGCCGCGCCTACACCCTCACCGACACCGTCGGTTTCGTGCGCCGGCTGCCGCACCAGCTGGTCGAGGCCTTCCGCTCCACGCTGGAGGAGGTGGCCGAGGCCGACCTGGTGCTGCACGTCGTGGACGGCAGCCACCCGGACCCGGAGGGCCAGCTCGAGCGCCGTCCGCGAGGTGCTGACCGACGTCGGCGCGCACCGGGTCCGCGAGATCGTGGTGATCAACAAGATCGACGTCGCCGATCCCGAGGTGGTGGCGCGGTTGCTGCGGCGCGAGCCGGGATCGATCGTCGGTGTCGGCGCGCACCGGGGAGGGATTCGAGGAGCTGGCCGAGGCGGTGGCGGCCGCGACTGCCCCGCCCGGACGTCGAGGTCGACGTGGTCGTGCCCTACGAGCGCGGCGACCTGGTCAGTCGGGTGCACGACGAGGGCCAGGTGCTGACCACCGAGCACACGCCGAGGGGACCCGCCTGCACGCCCGGGTGCGCCCGGACCTCGCCGACGCGCTGGCCGCCTCCGGTACTGC
Source organism: uncultured Actinomycetota bacterium (assembly GCA_963710915.1). Lineage (GTDB taxonomy): Bacteria > Actinomycetota > Actinomycetes > Actinomycetales > Kineosporiaceae > JADJPO01. The sequence continues at coordinate 339,212 of CAVQCD010000012.1, forward strand.
GGGCTGATCGCGGCCCGGCCTCACCCGGCGAGCTAGGCTCGTCGGGTGCCCGTGGACGTTGCGCTGAACCCGTTGCTGGACGCCGCGGTTGCGGCGGTCGGCGGCAGCACCCGTCCCGGGCAGCAGCAGATGGCCGAGGCCGTGGCGACGGCGATGGAGTCCGGCGAGCACCTGCTGGTGCAGGCCGGTACCGGTACCGGCAAGTCGCTGGCCTACCTGGTGCCGGCCATCGCGCCATGCGGTGCAGCAGCGGCAAACCGTGGTGATCTCGACCGCGACGCTCGCCCTGCAGGCCCAGGTGGTCGAGCGCGACCTGCCGCGGGTGGCGGACGCCTTGGAGGGCCTGCTCGGGCGCCGTCCCACCTGGCAGCTGGTCAAGGGGCGGGCCAACTACCTGTGCCGGCACAAGCTCGGCGGGGGCTACCCGGCGGACGACGGAGGCCTGTTCGAGCTGGCCGGCACCGCCGCCGGTCCGATGGTGCCGCCCGGGCGCCTGGGCGCACAGGTCGTCCGGTTGCGCGAGTGGGCCGAGAGCACCACCAGCGGCGACCGCGACGAACTGGTGCCGGGAGTGAGCGAGCAGGCCTGGCGCCAGGTCTCGGTCGGAGCCCGTGAGTGCCTGGGTGCGCAGGGCTGCCCCAGCGCGGCGGACTGCTTCTGCGACGGGGCCAGCGAGACGGGCCCGCAAGGTCGACATCGTGGTGACCAACCACGCGATCGTGGCCATCGATGCCTTCGAGGGGCGCAGCCTGCTGCCCGAGCACGAGCGTGCTGGTGGTCGACGAGGCGCACGAGCTGGCCGACCGGGTCACCTCCGTGGTCTCGAAGGAGCTGACCGTCACCGGGGTCGAGGTGGCCGCCCGCCGGGCCCGGGCGGCCGGCGTCGACCACCCCGGCGCTGGACGACGCCGCGGCACAGCTCGCCGCCGCCTACGCGGAGGCGCCGGAAGGCCGCTTGACCAGTCTGGACGAGGCACTCGGCGACGCCGTCGTCGCCGTGCGCGACGCCGCTCGGGACGTGGTCAGCTCCTTGAAGGGCAGTGAACCGGGGTCCTCGGCCGGCCCGCCGGACGGCGCCCGGCAGCTGGCCCGGGCCGCGGTGGGGGAGATCTTCGACGTCGCCGAGCGGCTCACCTCGGGCTCAGGGGCCAAGGACGGGCCCGACGTGCGTGTGGCTCTCTCGCGTCGGCCGGCCCGAGACCGGCGTCCGGGTGGCGCTGAACGTCGCCCCGCTGTCGGTGGCACTCGCCTTGCGGGACAAGGTGTTCGGCGAGCGGAGCGTCGTCCTCACCTCGGCCACGCTGGCCCTCGGCGGCTCGTTCGACGCCGCCGCCCGGGTGCTCGGGCTGAGCGGCGAGGGTGCGCCGGCCTGGAAGGGCCTGGATGTCGGCAGCCCGTTCGACTACCCGCGTCAGGCGATCCTCTACCTGGCCCGCCACCTGCCGCCGCCGGGCCGCGACGGGGTGAACCCGGCCATGCTGGACGAGCTGGCTGAGCTGGTCGAGGCAGCGGGTGGACGCACGCTCGGTCTGTTCTCCTCGCGGCGCGCCGCGGAGGCTGCGGCGGAGGCGCTGCGCGACCGGCTCGACGTGCCCGTGCTCTGCCAGGGGGACGACGCCACCCCCACCCTGGTGCGCAGTTTCGCCGCCGATCCGCGCACCTGTCTGTTCGGCACCCTGTCGCTGTGGCAGGGGGTGGACGTGCCCGGCGCAGCCTGCCAGCTGGTGGTGGTGGACCGGATCCCGTTCCCGCGCCCGGACGACCCGCTGACGCATCGGCCCGGCAGGAGGCCGTCGCCCGGCACGGCGGGAACGCGTTCATGGCCGTGGCTGCGACACATGCCGCCCTGCTGCTGGCCCAGGGGGTGGGCCGGCTGGTGCGCTCGGGCGAGGACCGCGGCGTCGTCGCAGTGCTGGACTCCCGCCTGGCGACGGCCCGGTACGCCACGTTCCTGCGCGCCTCGCTGCCCCCGTTCTGGACCACCACCGACCGCGAGCTCGTTCTCGCCGCCCTCCGCCGCATCGACACCTAGCAAGGAACCCGCTCACAGGGCGGCGGCGGCGTCCTCGAGGGCGTCCAGGGTGGCTTCGACGGCCGGTACGCGGAGCAGATCGAGCGTGGTCAGCGCGAACACCGAGCGGCGGTTCACCCCGGCGACCGAGCGCAGCGTGACCCCCGGATGGCGCGCCGCCACCCCGCTGACCAGGCCGGGCAGCAGCGCCACCCCCAGCCCGGCGGCGACGAAGGCGAGCACGGCCATGTAGTCGTCGGTCTCGGCGGCGATCGTCGGGCTGAACCCGACCGCCTCGGCGGAAGCGGTGAGGTGACCGCGGCAGCGCGGACAGCCGGCGATCCAGCGCGCCTCGGCCAGATCGCGCAGGTGCAGCCGGTTCCGCTCGGCGAGCGGGTCGCCGTCCGCCACTGCCAGCACCGACGGATCGGTGAGCAGTCGCCGGCGATGCAGTCCGTTCAGCAGCATCTCCTCGGCGGGAGCCGGATCGGGGTAGTCGAAGGCGACGGCGATGTCGCAGCGGCCTTCGCGCAGGGCGGCGATCGATGCCGGGGGCTGGTCCTCACTGAACACGACCTCGACGCCGGCGGCGTGGGCGCGCAGGGTGGCCAGGGCGGCTGGGACCAGCGTGGCCGAGGCTGAGGGGAAGGAGACCAGCCGCACCCGACCCGCGCGCAGGCCGGTGAGGGCCGACACCTCGCGCTCGGCGGCGTCGACCGTGGCGGCGACCGTGGCACCGTAGCGGGCCAGCACCTGGCCCGCCTCGGTGAGCCGGACCCCGCGCGGATGCCGTTCCAGCAGAGCGGTTCCCAGCCGCTTCTCCAGCCGACGCACGTGCTGGCTGACGGCGGGCTGGGTGTATCCGAGAGCGGTCGCTGCGGCGGTGATCGTGCCGGCGTCGGCGATCGCCCGGACCAGGCGGAGCGAGCCGAGGTCGAGGGTCGATGGCATAACCCCACTCTATGTATGCGAGCAGCAGAACGGCATTGTGTGATGCCCGCGTGTCGCCCAGGATGGCCAGGTGGCTACCTCCGAGATCGCCCCGGAACGACTCTCTCCTCTGCGATCTGCCTTCGAGGCGGTGCCCGGCTACCTCGACGCGGCCACCCTCGGCCTGCCCGCCCGAGCGAGCATGGCGGCGCTGACCGAGGCGCTCCGGCGCTGGCAGGACGGCGCCGCTTCGGCTGCCGGGTACGACCTGGCGGTCCAGGCGAGCAGGACGGCGTACGCCCGGTTGGTCGGGGTCGCCCCTGAGTGGGTGGCGGTCGGGTCGCAGGTCTCGGCGCAGCTCGCGGTCGTGGGTTCCTCCCTGCCCGACGGTGCCGAGGTGCTGGTGCCTGAGGACGACTTCGCCTCCGTGGTCTTCCCCTTCCTGGTGCACCGCGACCGAGGGGTGAGCGTGCGGCAGGTGCCCCTGGCCCGGCTGGCCGAGGAGATCCGCCCGAGCACCACCGTGGTGGCGTTCTCGCTGGCCCAATCTGCGGACGGGCGCCTCGCCGACCTCGCTGCGGTACAGCTCTCGGCGCGGGCGCACGGCACCCTGACCGTGTGCGACACCACGCAGGCGGTGGGCTGGCTGCCGGTGGCGGCGGGCGAGTTCGACGTCACCGTCTGCGCGGCCTACAAATGGCTGAGCTGCCCGCGCGGAGTGTCTTTCATGACCGCGCGCCCGGAGGTGTGGGAGCGGCTGCGCCCGGTCGCCGCCGGCTGGTACGCGGGGGAGTCCGTCTGGGACTCGATCTACGGCCCGGAGATGGCTCTGGCCGGCGACGCTCGCCGGTTCGACGTGTCACCGGCCTGGCTGGCCTGGGTGGGTGCGGCGCCCGCGCTCGAACTGTTCGCCGACGCGAGCCCGTCGGCCCGGTCGACGGGGGTCTCCCTGGCCGCTCGCGTGCGATCGGGCCTGGCGATGGCCGAGACACGCTCCCCGGTCGTCTCGCTGAGCGATCCGACAGGTGCCTTGACCGAGCGGCTCCGGTCGGCCGGGTGCGCCTTCGCGACCCGGTCCGGCCGGATCCGGCTGGCGTTTCATGTCTGGAACGACGACCGCGATGCGGACCTCGTGATGTCGGCCTGCGCGTCCTGACGCGCGGGGCTCAGGCGCCGACGGCCATCCGGACCGCGCTGGTGAGCTGACCGTAGGTGTCGACGCCGTCGAAGAAGTCATCGGGGAAGCGGACGTCGAGCTCCTCGCCGACCGCGCCGAGCACGGTCGCGGCGGTGTCGTCGTCCAGACCCAGCTCCTCGAGGGAGGTGTCCACGGTCAGGTGCTCCGCGGGCACGTCGAGGTGCTGGGCGACCACGGCACGCACCGTGTCGTCGAGGGGGTGTCCCTGCACGTAGTGCTCCTCATTCGGGTGATCAGGCCCTGACATCGGCGGCAGGGCAAGAACTCGTCACGCACCGTTAAGACTAGTGCCTGAGAGTTGCTGTCTTGGCTAAACCCTACGCAGAACAGCGACCACTCGGCCAAGAATCGTCGCATCGTCACCCGGTATGGGGTCATACGCGGGGTTCTGGGGGAGCAGCCAGACGTGCCCGTCGCGACGGCGGAAGGTCTTCACCGTGGCCTCGGAGTCCAGCATCGCGGCCACGATCTCGCCGTTGTCGGCGACGGGCTGCTGCCGGACGACGACCCAGTCACCGTCGCAGATGGCCGCCTCGATCATCGAATCGCCGACCACCTTGAGCAGGAACAGCTGGCCCTCGCCGACCAGTTGCCGGGGGAGCGGGAAGACGTCCTCGACTGCCTGCTCGGCGAGGATGGGCCCACCGGCGGCGATCCGGCCGACGACGGGGACGTAGGACGGCTGCGGACGGGTGTCGCCGAACCCGCTCAGGTCGACCTCGTTCGGGTCGACCTCGTGCGGGCGCACGGGGTGCTGCTCACCGGGCATGGTGACCTCGATCGCCCGTGGGCGGTTCGGGTCGCGACGGAGGTAGCCCTTGCGCTCGAGCGTGCTGAGCTGGTGCGCCACGCTGCTCGGGCTGGTCAGCCCGACGATCGCACCGATCTCCCGCATGCTCGGCGGGTAGCCGCGACGCTCGACCGAGTCCCTGATCGTCTCGAGCACCAGGCGCTGGCGGCTGGTCAGCCCGTCGCCACCGGCGGGACCGTCCGGAAGGGCGAGCACCTCGCCCACCTCGCCGGCATCCTCCAGCCCGGCCGGCTCGACGGTGAGGGCGCCCTCGGCCGCGAGGGGTTCACCGGTGGGGTCCTGCTGACGTGACCGCCGCGTCGCCATGCCGTCCTCCTGCAAGTCGCTGATCTGGTCGGTGAGAGGTGTCGCCGGGGTGATCGCTGTGTTGGTCGACGAGGCCACCGTAGGCCTGATCGCGACACGTTTCAAACATATGTTCGAGTGTGTCGACTCTGTCGGTGGTGGGTGATAGAACTCGGACAAGCGTTCGATCGAACGAACGTTCGAGCCGAGTGACCGACGTGCACGACCGATGTGGAGGCGACCCAGATGTCCGCGATGACGAGCGTGGCACCCGCCGGGATCCAGCAGTTCCAGCGTCCCCGGCTCCGGATCCGGCTGACCCGGCGCGGGCGGGTCGTGGTCCGCCTCGGGTCCGTGCTGCTGCTGGCGGTCGTGGTCGCGGCCGCGGTGCTGCTCGGGGGAGGGCAGGCGGACGGCGGCGAGCAGGCGCGCCCGCTGCCCGTCACTTACCACGTCGTGGCTCCTGGGGAGACCTTGTGGGAGTTGGCCAGCGAGCTTCGGCCGGGGGTCGACCCACGCGACACCATCGCCCGCATCGTGGAGCTGAACCAGTTGCGCACTGCAGACATCGCCGCGGGTACCCGCCTGGCGCTTCCTCAGATCGACTGAGCGTCACCGGCCATCGGCCGCCGCGACCGAGGGTGAGCGCTGCGCCCGTTCCTGGCCGCTCCGTGGCGATTTGCGCTTACTCAGCGTGTGCATCGGGCTTTTGGGGGAGGCGCCGCACCGGCGTGTCGCGGCTTGCGCCATGTGGGTCTGCGGCTTAGCGTTACCCCTACATCTAGTAGTTACACAGATGTAAGCCATCCACATATAGTCCCCAGCTCGATCCCCAGATTGTGGGGCTTCGTGCACACGTCATCCCCAGGTTCGTCCACAGGCGGGCCGAACGGGTGACCTGAGGTAGCGCTGAGTGGCCCGTTGGATCGGGCCGACCGGAGGAGGTGTCAGGCGTGAACTGTCCGTTCTGCCGCAACACCGACTCCCGGGTCGTCGACTCGCGCAGCACCGAGGACGGAACCTCGATCCGGCGCCGACGGCAGTGTCCCGAGTGCGGTCGACGGTTCAGCACCCTGGAGACGGCCAGCCTCACCGTGGTCAAGCGCTCCGGGGCGACGGAGCCGTTCAGCCGGTCGAAGGTGATCAGTGGAGTGCGCAAGGCGTGTCAGGGGCGCCCTGTGGGTGAGGACGATCTGGCCCGGCTCGCCCAGCGGGTGGAGGAGGGCATCCGGGCCACGGGTGCTGCCGAGATCGATGCCCACGAGGTGGGCCTGAGCATCCTGGGGCCGTTGCGCGAACTCGACGAGGTCGCCTATCTGCGCTTCGCCAGCGTCTACCGCGCCTTCGACTCCCTCGAGGACTTCGAGGACGCGATCTCCCTGTTGCGGGTCGAACGTGACGCCATGGGCGTCGAGCCCTCACCGTCGCCCGCCCCCGACGCCCCCGTCGGCGGCGGCGTCTAGAACCCCCGTCGGCGGCGCTACTGGGGAAGGTGGCGCCGCCGACGGGAACCAGCCCAGAGCCACGTTCGAACGAAGCCCGAGCAGCACCCACAGCGGATCAGTACGGCCAACCAGGGCGCGAGGCGCCCGCATGACGAGGGGAAACAACAGATATGACCGAGACCGCGTCCGGCCCCGGGGGTCGCAGGACCAAGGGCGACAGCCCGCGAGTCAAGCGCGTCGGCCTGACGATCGACCGGGTGTTCACCACGCCCGGCGTCCACCCGTACGACGCGGTCACCTGGGAACGTCGCGACGTCGTCCAGACGAACTGGAAGAGCGGCGAGACGATCTTCGAGCAGAAGGGCGTGGAGTTCCCGGACTTCTGGAGCCTGAACGCCTCGACCATCGTCACCACCAAGTACTTCCGGGGGGCGCTGGGCACCGACGTACGCGAGTGGAGCCTGCGCCAGTTGATCGACCGGGTCGTTCTGACCTACGCCAAGGCCGGCAAGGACGAGGGCTACTTCGCCACCGACGCCGACGCGGAGGTGTTCGAGCACGAGCTCACGCACATGCTGCTGAACCAGGTGTTCAGCTTCAACTCCCCGGTCTGGTTCAACGTGGGAACGCCTGCTCCGCAGCAGGTCTCGCGCCTGTTTCATCCTCGCCGTCGACGACTCGATGGACTCGATCCTGAACTGGTACAAGGAAGAGGGCTTCATCTTCAAGGGCGGCTCGGGGGCCGGGCTGAACCTCTCCCGGATCCGCTCCTCCAAGGAGCTGCTGTCCAGTGGCGGCACGGCCTCCGGCCCGGTGTCGTTCATGCGCGGTGCCGACGCCTCGGCCGGAACGATCAAGTCCGGCGGCGCCACCCGGCGTGCGGCCAAGATGGTCGTGCTCGACGTCGACCACCCGGACATCGAGGAGTTCATCGAGACCAAGGCGCGCGAGGAGAACAAGATCCGCGCCCTGCGCGACGCCGGGTTCGACATGGACCTGGGCGGCAAGGACATCACCAGCGTCCAGTACCAGAACGCCAACAACTCGGTCCGGGTCAGCGACGAGTTCATGCGCGCGGTCGAGGCGAAGGAGTCCTTCGGGCTGCGCGCCCGGCAGCACCGGCGAGGTGATCCAGTCGATCGACGCCACGCACCCTGTTCGCCAAGATGGCCACGGCGGCCTGGGAGTGCGCCGACCCGGGCATCCAGTACGACGACACGATCAACGACTGGCACACCACGCCCGGAGTCGGGCCGGATCACCGCATCGAACCCGTGCTCGGAGTACATGCACCTGGACAACTCCAGCTGCAACCTGGCGTCGTTGAACCTGATGAAGTTCGTCGGCCGACGACGGCTCGTTCGACGCGGCGAAGTTCGTCAAGGTCGTCGAGCTGGTGATCACCGCGATGGACATCTCGATCTGCTTCGCCGACTTCCCGACCGAGGCGATCGGCGACACCACCGCGCCGGTTCCGCCAGCTGGGCATCGGCTACGCCAACCTCGGCGCGCTGCTGATGGCCTCCGGGCTCGGGTACGACTCCGACGGCGGCCGGGCCCTGGCGGGGGCGATCACCTCGCTGATGACCGGCACCGCCTACCGTCGCTCGGCCGAGCTGGCCGGTGTGGTCGGCGCCGTACGACGGCTACGCCCGCAACGCCGAGGCGCACCGCCGCGTGATGCGCAAGCACGCCGCCGCCAACGACGCGATCCGCACCGTGCACACCCTGGACAAGGACGTGCACCGGGTCGCCACCAAGGAGTGGCAGCGCGGCAACGAGCTCGGGGAGAAGAACGGCTGGCGCAACGCGCAGGCCTCGGTGCTCGCCCCGACCGGCACCATCGGCTTCATGATGGACTGCGACACCACGGGGATCGAGCCCGACTTCTCGCTGGTCAAGTTCAAGAAGCTGGTCGGCGGCGGGTCGATGCAGATCGTCAACCAGACGGTGCCGCTGGCCCTGCGGAAGTTCGGCTACGCCGACGAGACCATCGAGGCGATCGTCGAGTACATCGCCGAGCACGGTCACGTCGTGGATGCGCCCGGGCTGCGCCCGGAGCACTACGAGGTGTTCGACTGCGCCATGGGTGAGCGGGCGATCAAGCCGATGGGTCACGTGCGGATGATGGCCTCCTGCCAGCCGTTCCTGTCCGGGGCGATCAGCAAGACGGTCAACCTGCCCGAGACGGCCACCGTCGAGGAGATCGCCGACGTCTACTTCCAGGGCTGGAAGCTCGGTCTGAAGGCGCTGGCGGTCTACCGCGACAACTGCAAGGTCGGCCAGCCGCTCTCCGACGGCAAGTCGAAGAAGGACTCCGCGGACGTGGAGGTCGCCGAGGCACCGGTCCGGGTGGAGTACCGCCCGACCCGTCGTCGGCTGCCGAAGCGCCGGCCGAGCCAGACCACGTCGTTCGCCGTGGGTGGTGCCGAGGGCTACATGACCGCGGGCTCCTACGACGACGACGGCGTCGGCGAGGTCTTCCTCAAGCTGGGCAAGCAGGGCTCGACCCTGGCCGGCATGATGGACGCCTTCTCGATGGCGATCTCGATCGGCCTGCAGCACGGGGTGCCGCTGGAGACGTACGTCGAGAAGTTCACCAACATGCGGTTCGAGCCGGCCGGCATGACCGACGACCCGGACGTGCGCATGGCGCAGTCGATCATGGACTACATCTTCCGCCGCCTGGCGCTGGACTACCTCGACTTCGAGACCCGCTCCGCGCTGAGCATCTACACCGCCGACGAGCGGACCCGTCACCTGGAGACCGGGTCCTACCTCGCGGAGGAGAGCAGCGAGGACGAGGTCGAGGAGGAGCTGGAGAACCTGGCTCAGTCTGCCTCGGCCAAGACCAAGCCCAAGACCGCGGACGGCGCCGCGAAGCCGGCTCCGGCCCAGGTGCACTCCAGCGCCGAACTGCTGGAGAAGCTGCAGGGCCGCGCCTCGGACGCTCCGATCTGCTTCACCTGCGGCACGAAGATGCGTCCCGCCGGGTCGTGCTTCGTCTGCGAGGGCTGCGGCTCCACGTCCGGCTGCAGCTGATGCAGATGATCTTGCTCCGTCACGGCGTCTGACCTGGCTCTGGCGAGGATGACGTCGTGGACGAACCCTCTACGTCTGCTTTGACGGGAGAGAAGAGTAGAAGCGCTGCCTGATGCGAGGCCGGACGACCAAACGCCGCCCATCCCGAGCTCGGGATGGGCGGCGCCGGTGTCGGGCCGCTCTCTGCCTCGAGTACCAGTGCCACGTGAAGGCGTCGCTCTGCGTCGGTGCGATGGCGCTCTCCCCGCAGCAGGATGCTCGGAAGAGGCCGGCCCCCGGTGGCGGTGGACGAGCGGTCCGGTGCCGTCACCTACCCACACCTGTGGTGTCTCGAAGCGCTCTGACCGGGATCCGGCCCGTCGTCTGGCGATAAGGCGACCGTCCGTGACTTCGTCTGCCGCGCGCCGGTCGACCGAGCACAACAAGGTAGAGGCGAGTCCAAGCGAGCTGGACCAGCACGGACCTCTACCTACCCGAATGGGTAGGTAGTGCAGCCCCGACGGGCGGGGGTGTGTGACCCAGGTCGCAGCTACCGTCGTCTCCATCGGGATGTCCGCGATGTGAGGGGTCGGCGCATGGCGGCCTTCGAGTGGGAGCAGAGCGCCCGGTTGGGGCCTCTTATTCCTTTTCGTCCAGGTGTACCCTGCACGCAAGAGCGGCCCCGAGGTCGAGGGTTTGCCCCGACGCAGGAGGGGGGTGCATCGACTCTGACTCCCTCCAGATCGCCTCTGTCACCGACGCCGACGCCGCGATCGGTGGTCAAATTCCACGCCCCCGAGATCGTCTTCGGCCCCGGATCTCTCGCCGAGGCCGGGCACTGCGCTCGGCGTCTCGGCGCCCGTCGGCCGTTCGTGGTCACCGACCCCGGGGTCATCGACGCCGGTTGGGTACGCGAGCTGCAGACCCACCTCGGCGAGGTGGGTCTGACCGCGGAGGTGTGGGCCGAGCATCACCCCGAATCCCAAGGACCACGAGATCACTGCGGCGTACCACCGCTACATGGACCGGGGCGGCGACGTGATCATCGCGATCGGCGGCGGGTCGTGCATGGACGCCGCCAAGGGCGTCGCGATCCTCTGCGGCAACGGTGGGAGCATCCTCGACTACGCGGGCGTCGATCAGGCCGTCGAGCCCATCCCGCCGTTGGTGATGATCCCGTCGACGTCGGGCACCGGCGCCGACGTCACCCAGTTCTGCATCGTCACCGACACCACCCGATCAACGAAGATCACGATCATGGGTCGAGCGCTGGTGCCGGACATCTCGATCACCGATCCACGCCTGCTCACCACCATGCCGGAGGACCTGAACGCCTCGACCGGTCTGGACGCGCTCACCCACGGGATCGAGGCGTACGTCTCGCTCGCGCACAACCCGCTCACCGACATCCACGCGCTGACGGCCGTCCGGCTGGTCGGCAGCGATCTCGAGCGGACCCTCGCCAGGCCGGGCGATATGGACGCCCGGACGTCGATGGCGCAGGCCAGCCTCGAGGCGGGGCTGGCCTTCACCAACGCCATCCTCGGCGCCACCCACGCCATGAGCCACCAGGTCGGCGGACTGCTGGACGCTCCGCACGGTGTGGTCAACGGGGTGCTGCTGCCCCATGTGATCCGGTACAACGCGGCCTCCGCGCCGGACCGGTTCGTGCCGCTGGCCCGGGCCGTCGGTCTGGGCGTGGACGGCGTCCCGGCGGGCGAGGTGGCCGAGATGCTGGCCGCCTGGGTCCGTCGGCTCAGCGACCGGGTCGGTGTGCCCCGCGGGCTGCGCGAGCTCGGTGTCAGCGAGGAGGACCTACCGCGGCTGGCCCGGACCACGCTCGAGGACGCCTGCCTGACCACCAACCCGCGCAACGCTGACGCCCCGGCCGTCGAAGCGCTGTTCCGCGCCGCGCTGTGACGCCGTCGACGCCGTGGGCGAATCAGTCGTCCGACCAGACCCCGCACACACCTGAGGGTCCGACGGGTACCGGGCCTGCGGAGCGTGCCACGTCGCTCGGGGGCGCCGACCTGGCCTCACTGACCGGCGTCCGGTCGGGCAAGCGCTCGTACTACCGGGAGTTCCGCCGCAGTTCGGAGCGGCTCGAGGCGGCGGTACGCTCCCTCGACCAGATCTCGTTGGCTCTGGTGCGCACGGTAGAGGGGCCCCGGGCGCTACTCACCGCTGTGCTGTACGCGGCGGCTGAGCACCTGCAGGCGGACTGGCTGCTCCTTGCGGTCGCCGATCATGCGCTGCCTGGTGCCCGGCCGCGGTTCCTGGCCGTCGATCCGGAGGGTCGCCTGGTCGACCAGACGAGCGAGCTGCCGGAACATGTCCGTGGGTGGCTGCAGCGACTGCGGGTGGATCCACCGGCGTTGGCCGAGTCCGACCACGAGGGCCGGGTGCTCGTTCCGATGACCATCGACGGCGAGCCCGTGGGCGGGATCGCCGGCCAGCTCCGCCTTGGAGTACCTGCCCGAACCGATGGACCTGTCGGTGTTGCGGATCCTGGTGAACCAGGCCGCCGTCGCCCTGCACGGCGCGTCTCTGCACAATTCGAGCATCGCGCTGCGGACCCGCACCGAGCAGCTCGCTGCCGAGGCCACTCACCACGCCCGCGACCTCGCCGTTCGGAGCCAGGAGCTGCAGTCGGCGCAGCAGTTGCTCAGCGCCGCCCGGGAGCGCGAGACGTTGAGTGCCGAGCGGAACCGGATTGCCCGCGAGTTGCACGACAGCGTCACCCAGTACGTGCTGTCGGCGGGCATGGCGGTCGACCTGTGCCGCGGCGAACTGCGCAGAGCCGGTCCGCCGCAAGGGCTGGTGATGGCCAGGCTGGACGATGCTCGTGAGTTGACCCAGCATGCGGTCAGTCAGCTCCGGGCGGCGATCTACGCGCTGCACAACGCTGCCCAGGACCAGACCCCGATGCTGCCGCGGCTGCTCGAACAGGCCTGCACCCTGCATGCACGACCCGGATTGACCGTCGATCTTCGGCTGGAGGGATCTCCGGTGCCGATGCCGGAGGCGACGGAGCAGTCGCTGGCCCGGGTGGCGGGGGAGGCGCTGTTCAACGTCTCGGTGCACAGCGGCGCCACCAGGTGCGTGGTTCGGTTGTCGTACCGACCGGAGACCGTGCCGGTTGACCGTGGACGACGACGGTGGCGGCGACCCCGCCGCACTGCGGACGCTGCTGCGGGTGGCGGCCGCCGGGGATGTCGACGGTCGGCATCGCGGGCTGGTGAACATGGCGGCCCGGGTCGAGGAACTCGACGGGACGTTCGCCATGCAGCGATCACGTCTGGGCGGGCTCCGGACCCAGGTCAAGGTACGGATCCAGGCTCGTGATCAGGCGGCACAGCGGTGACGGCCGGCGGCGCTTCAGAGCCGGGGCGGGTCGCACCACTCGGGCTCGAGGATCCCGACTCCCGAGCGATCGGCATCGTGCTGGTCGACGACCACGCGATCCTGCGCCAGGGCCTGCGCGCCGTGCTCGAACGTGAGTACGATCTGCGGATCGTCGCCGAGGCGTCCTCGCCCGCGGAGGCGCTGGCCGCGGTGGCTCGGGCCAGACCGGACATCGTGCTGCTCGACCTCAAGCTGTCACCGAGCTCTGACACCGAGGGACTCGACCTGTGCTCGCGGCTGACCCGCGAGCACCCGGGGTCGGGTGTGCTGGTCCTGACCACGCTTCTCGACGATCACCTCGTGATGGACGCGATCCACTGCGGGGCCAAGGGGTACGTGGTCAAGGACGTCGACACCTCGGAGCTGGTGCGGGCGATCCGGGCGGTCTCGCGCGGGGAGCAGTGCTTTCGACGCGCGGAGCGCGGCGGCGATGGTACGCACCCTCAGCGGGGCGGGTGCGGCCGAGAGCCGCCGGCTCACCGAGCGCGAGCTCCAGGTGCTCCGGCATGCTGGCCCAGGGTCTGTCCAACCGCGACATCGGCGGCCGGCTCTACATCTCGGAGACGACGGTGAAGTTCCACGTCGGCAACCTCATGCGCAAGCTGAAGGTGTCCCGGCGCGCGGAGGCGGTGTACGCCGCGAGCAAGCTCGGCTTCATCTGACCGACCACCGGCAGGCAGAGCGCAGGCCCGGCCCTCAGACAGGCGGCAGCCGGTCGAGGACGAGCCAGCCGCCGTGGAACTCCTCGACCCTGGCACGCCACGGTCCCACGCCTGCCAGGTCGGCCCCGGACGAGGCCAACTGCCTCAGATCGAGGTTGCGGACGTGTCCGAAGGTGGCCGCCGGTTCGGACTCGAGCGGTACGGCCACAATCACCCGCCGTCGGGCCACCCGCACCGCCTCCCGCAGAATCGCCGCGCCGTGACCGGCGTCCACGTGTTCGAGGACGTGCAGCAGGGTGACTGTGTCGATGCTGGCGCTGGCCAGGGGCACGTAGGCGGCATCGCAGACGAAGACCGGTATCGGGACGCCGAGCCGCAGTGAGACCCGGTTGACCAGGTCGCAGGTGCCGGGCGAGAGGTCTGCAGCTTGAACGCTCAGGGCTGCACGTGCCCTCGCCATCCGCAGTGGGAAGAAGCCGAAGCAGGTGCCGAGGTCGAGCAGGGTGTCTGGTGCCGCCATCCACCAGTTCCCCGGCCCGCCTGTAGACCGGCGCCAACCCGGCCAGGGCTCCCTCGGGGGACGGCGGACAAGGGGGCGGTTCATGGTCGCTGCTCCCGCCGTCGGCGCGCGGGTGCTCGACCAGGTTGTCCAGGTTGTCCAGCTGGTCCAGCGTGCTCCGATAGAACATCTCCCAGGCAATCAGTGGATCGTCGTCGCAGGACAGCACCACCCCGGTGAGCAGTCGCTCGAAGGTGCTCGATCCGCCGGCCCATCCTGGGGCGAACAACTCCTCGTCCAGCAGCAGCGCCACGTCGTTGTCCACCGAACCGGGTCGTAGCGCGTGCAGCAGCACCAGCCGGCCGCGCTCGGTCGTCACTCTGAAGGACCGGGTCGAGGCGGTCCAGCGGTCACCCGGTTGCGGCGAGAGCGAACTGCGCCGGACGACGACCACGGCGTCGTCCTCGTATCGGCCGCCGCGACTGCCGGCGAACGGATCGAGCGGCCGGGGCAGGGCGGTGCTCATCGCGACGCACCGGGTCGGGGAGTGGAGGCGGAATGCGACAGCCGCTCCAGCCCGGTCAGGTCGCGCACCACCCGCACCCGGTCGCAGAACTCCGCGTAAGCGGCAGGTCGCAGCTGCCCAGCCCCCACGAGTAGCGCGGCTCCGGCGTCAGCCAGACCGTCTCCCGGGCCCGCCGGGTGATCTCCTCGAACGCCGCCAGGTTCGGGTCGTTGGCCGTTGCTGCGGCCGTCGCCGAGGACGAGCACGGTGGTGCGCCGGGTCACCGCCGAGCCGTGCTCCTCCAGGAAGCTCGCCGAACGACGCTGCCGTAGTCGGAGTTGGCGTCCACGTCGATGCACGTCGCCGCCGAAGATCAGCCCCAGCGCGCGCTCCTCGGCGGTGGTCCGCGGAACAGGTCGGTGGTCTCGACGACGTCGGCGACGAACGCGAACGAGCGCACCTGGGTGAACAGGTCCTGCAGGCCGTGCACCAGGTGCAGGGTGAACCGCGAGGTGGCCCGCACCGACAGGCGACACGTCGGCGAGCACGACCAGCCGCGGCCGGTCCTCGGCGCGCCGCACGGTGACCGGCACGGAACGGGACGCCGTCGAAGCGCATGTTGCGGCGCATCGTGCGGCCGGAGTCGACCCGGCCCGCCGCGGCGACCCGGCGGCGGTGGGTCAGCGCGCCGTGCAGGCTGCGCGCCAGCCGGCGCAGCGAGTCCTCGAGCTCGGCGCGCTCGGTCTCGGCGAGCCGGTCGACCTGCGGCGCGCTCGCGCTGCTCGCGGCGCCTCGACGACCTGGTGCTCCAGCGCCAGCAGCGCCTCGAGGTGGCGCTTGAGCGCCTCGCGGCAGGTTCTCCAGCACGCCCGGTCAGCCGGCGGCGCAGCGCCGCGGCGTCGGCCTCGTCGCCCTCGTCGCGAGTCGGTCCAGTTCGTCGAGCCAGCCCAGCAGCGCGTCCTGTTCGGCGATCGGTGAGGTCGGCGTCGACGCTGGTGCCGGTCGACGTCGCGAGGTCGCCGGGCAGCCCGCCGCCGTGCAGCCGGTCGGCGGACGATCTCGACCCGTGCTGGTTCTCGTCCGGCGTCGCCGCGCTGCTCCTTGGAGAGCACGATCTCGTCGGTCAGCGCGGCCAGGTCGATCTTGTTGGCCTCCTGGTGCAGGTTGTACTGCTGCGGCCAGGTCCTCCTGCTCGAAGTAGTCCCGGATGTCGGCCGGCTTGCCGTGCTCGTGGCCCTGCTGCGGGGTCGTCGCTGGGCTCCTCGGACAGCGTGAACGACTCCAGCTGCGCCGGTCGTCGACGAGGTCGTCGTGCGCGTGGCCGTGCCCGTGCCCGGCGTCGTCGTCGCCGACCCGCACCAGCGCGAAGAACGCGTCGAAGATCTCGTCGAAGATCGGCTCGTCGCGCTGGTCCTTGACCAGCGCCACGCGCAGCGCGGTGCGCAGGACAGCCCGCGGACGACGAGCACACCGGGCTGCGCCGGCGCAGCGCATCGCGTCGAGCGCCTCGGGGATCGAGACGCGCACCCCGCGCGAGCCGCAGCAGCCGGACGAAGCGGTGCAGGGTCGCTCTCCATGCCGGCTGCCTCAGACCGCGGCGCTGCGACGGCCGCAGCGAGGCGGTCTCGCTGGGCGTTCCGTAGTACGGCCGGCCTGGCCCGGCTGGCTCACCTCGGGCCGGCCGACGCGTCCTGCCGCTGCGTGGCTGCCGTAGTCGTCCTCGTCGTGGCGACCGGCCGTGTCCTCGCCGTGCGTCCGATCGTCCGTCCGATCGTCGGCCGGAGTCGCGGCCGTGGCTCGTCGTGCTCGTGCCCGTGGCCGTGACCGTGGCCGTGCGCCGTGTCCGTGGCCGTGCGCTCGGGCACCTTCGCGTTCGGGTCGACCAGCCGCGGCAGCGCCTCGAGCGCCTTGCGGACGTCCTTGTCGTACTTGACCACCACCGACACGGTGTCGGAGAGCACCTTCGCGGTCAGCTCGTCGACCCCGAGCACGGCCAGGGTGCGGGCCCAGTCGATGGTCTCGGAGATGCTCGGCGCCTTGCGCAGCTCCAGCTCGCGCAGCCCGCGCACGACGTCGACCAGCTGGGCGGCCAGCGCGTCGGTGCAGCCCGGTGTTCTTGGACCGGACGATCTCCAGCTCGCGCTCGGCGGACGGGTAGTCCAGGAACAGGTGCAGGCAGCGCCGCTTGAGCGCGGCCGCCAGGTCACGGGTGTTGTTCGACGTCAGGATCACGTACGGCGCGTGCTTGGCCGTGAACGTGCCGATCTCGGGCACCGAGACCTGGTACTCGCCAAGCAGTCTCCAGCAGCACCGCCTCCAGCGCCTCGTCGGCGCGGTCGATCTCGTCGATCAGCAGCACCACCGGCTCCTCGGAGCGCACCGCCTCCAGCAGCGGCCGCGGCGCCAGGAAGCGCTCGGAGAAGAACACGCTCTCCTGCGCGCCGATCCGGTCGACGGCCTCGTCGAGGTCGGCGGCGTCGGCGACGACCTGGCCGATCTTCTCGCGCAGGATCTGGGTGTAGAGCAGCTGCTTGCCGTAGTCCCACTCGTAGAGCGCCTTGGTCTCGTCCTGGCCCTCGTAGCACTGCAGCCGCAGCAGCCGGCGGCCGGTGGCCGCGGCCAGCGCCTTGGCCAGCTCGGTCTTGCCCGACGCCGGCCGGGCCCTCGATCAGCAGCGGCTTGTCGAGCCGGGTCTGCAGGAAGACCGTCGTGGCGAGGCGGCTCGTCGGCGATGTAGCCGTGCTCGCGCAGCGCCTCACGACCTCGTCGACGGCTCGAACGCGGACGCGGCTGCTCGCTCGAGTGCCACGTGAGAGGTCGCTCCGTAGTCGAGCCGATCCGCCGATGCCTGCGGAGGTCGACCGACGGCGTCAGGTCAGCAGGTCGTCGAGGTCGCCGTTCATGCAGTGGTCGACGACCGGGCGGACCGTCTCGAACGTGCACTCCTTGGCGTTGCCCGGCGTGCAGGCGTCGCCGAGGACGTGGTTGGTGATGCGGTCGACGTCGGCCTCGTCGCCCTTGATCACCTTGGCGTTCTCGTAGAACTTGGTCGGGCCCTGGCCCAGCCGGTTCTTCGAGTAGCTGTCCTGCTTGACGTCGGTGAACTTCTCGGGATGCCCACGTCGCGCAGCAGCCGGATGGCGGCGGCCAGCGCGGCCTCGGCGGCCTGCACGTCGGTCATGCCGTAGGTGTCGACGCCCATCGCCTGCGCGATGTCGGCGAACCGCTTGTAGGCCACCGGCATGTTGAACGCCCACACCCGCGGCAGCGCGATCGCGTTGTTCAGGCCGTGGTGGGTGTCGTAGAACGCGCTGACCGCGTGCGAGATCGAGTGGATGATGCCCAGGCCGCCGGAGTTGAACGCCTGCGCGGCGATGTACTGCGCGTACATCATGCCCTCGCGGCCCTCGAGGTCCTGCGCCGTTCCAGACGGCCTCGCGCAGGTTCTCGGCGGTCAGCTTGATGGCGCGGATCGCGTTGCCCAGCGACGGCTCGAAGTTCAGCCGCGAGACGTAGGGCTCCGAGGCGTGCGCCAGCACGTCGAACCCGCACTGCGCGGTGTAGTCGACCGGGCAGCTCGTAGTAGAGCACCGGGTCGTCGATCGGCCAGCGTCGCGACCGAGGCGTCGTCGAACGCGACGTACTTGTGCGGGTTGTCCGGGTCGGTGGTGGTGTCGGTGATGACGTAGGCCCACGACGTCTCCGAGCCGGTGCCCGCGGTGGTGGAGATCGCGATGTGCGGCGGGTTCTTCGGGTTCTCGGACTTGTTGAAGCCCTCGAACTCGTTGACGTTGCGGCCGTCGTGGGCGACCGAGATGCGGGCGCCCTTGCAGGCGTCGTGGGAGGAGCCGCCGCCGATGGAGACGAAGCTGTCGCACTCGTTCTCCTGGTACAGCTTCACCGCGTCCATGACGTTGTAGTCCTTGGGGTTGGACTCGACCTGGTCGTAGACGACGACCTCGAGGCCGTGCCACTTCAGCGACTCCGCCGATCTTGTGCACGATGTCGGTGCCGCGCAGGCCCGAGGTCATCACCAGGCGTCTTCTTGAAGCCCATCTTGAGGGCCTCCGGGCCGACCATCTCGTGCGCGCCGGGGCCCATCATGGCGCGCGGGAACGGGTGGAACTCCTTGATGGGGAACGGCTTGAGTAGATCTTCGACCTTCATCGTCAATCCTCTCCGGTGGCTTGTCGCGATGACGGACTGCCACCGCGGCCGGGCGGCCCCTGTGGCCGTGTGCGGGCCCATCCGCGGCTGACTCACCGTCGGGCCACGCCGCCCTGTGGCGTGAAACTAAGCGTGCCCAGGCCGGTCGCAGAAGGCCTGGGGCACAAACCTGGCGAAGTCCCGTCCGCAGGACGGGGAGGCGCCTGCCCGATCGGACAGGTGAGTGCACCGGTCCGGTGAGTGCCGCTCCCGCTCGCAGCTGAGCCACGGTGGAACACACATCAACGTCGCTGGAGGCGCCATGACCCCGAATCCCCCTCCGCGGGCCGACAACGGCTCGACCGAGGCACCTGCCGTCGGCACGGGCGACGCGGAGGTCGTCGATCTCGTCCAGGAGGACCTGCTGGTCGAGGACGTGTCGATCGACGGCATGTGCGGCGTGTACTGATCCGTCCCGGGCCGCCTCGTCGATGACGAGGCCGCCCCGATCATCCAGGAGGCGACGCAGATGCCGTTCGACCCACAGACGCCGGGCGAGGCGCCAGGCTTCGATCTGGACGCCGCCTGGGAGCTGCACCCGCTGGTCGCCGTCCGGCCGGAGCCGTTCGGGGCTCTCCTGTATCACTTCGGAAGCCGTCGGCTGTCGTTCGTGAAGGACCGGGCGGTCCACGAGATCGTCGTGTCGTTGGCGGCGCATCCCACCGCGAGGTCGGCCTGCTCGGCCGCGGGGGTGACGCGTGGGGCGACACCGCCGCACGAGGTTGTGGCAGCCCTCGCCACGCTCGCACAGACCGGGATGATCGAAGCTCGTGGTGCTCTCGCAGGAGACGACCGGTGACCGCGGGGACCTCGCGCCTGGTCGAGCTGTTCGAGCGAGGCCTGGACTCCCCGATCTGCCTCACCTGGGAACTCACCTACGCCTGCAACCTGTCGTGCGCCCACTGCCTGTCCAGTTCGGGGCGGCGTGACCCGCGCGAGCTGACGCACCGCCGAGTGCAAGGCGGTGATCGACGAGTTGGAGCGGATGCAGGTCTTCTACGTGAACATCGGTGGGGGCGAGCCGACCGTCCGCCCGGACTTCTGGGAGCTGATCGACTACGCGACCGAGCACCGGGTCGGGGTGAAGTTCTCCACCAACGGCATCAAGATCACCCCGGACGTGGCCGAGCGGCTGGCCGCGAGCGACTACGTCGATGTGCAGATCTCGCTCGACGGTGCGACCGCCGAGGTCAACGACGCCGTCCGGGGGAAGGGTTCGTACGACGACCGCGATCCGCGCGATGCAGAACCTGCACGCCGCCGGGGTGAAGGGTTTCAAGATCTCGGTCGTCTGCACCCGGCACAACGTCGGCCAGCTCGACGAGTTCGCCGACATCGCCGATCGCTACGACGCCACCGCTGCGGCTCACCCGGCTGCGGCCGTCGGGCCGCGGCGCCGACGTCTGGGACGAACTGCACCTGCTGCCGCACCAGCAGCGTGAGCTCTACGACTGGCTGGTCGCTCACGGCGAGCAGGTCCTCACCGGGGATTCGTTCTTCCACCTGGCCGCCTACGGAGAGGCGCTGCCCGGGCTGAACCTGTGCGGCGCCGGCCGGGTGGTCTGCCTGATCGACCCGGTAGGCGACGTGTACGCCTGCCCGTTCGCGATCCACGACTGCGTTCCGGGCCGGAAACGTGCGCGCCGACGGTGGGTTCGCGCGGTCTGGCGGACCTCGGAGCTGTTCGCCGACCTGCGGCGCCCGCAGTCCGGCGGGGCCTGTGCCGGCTGCTCGGCGTTCGACGCCTGCCGCGGTGGGTGCATGGCGGCGAAGTTCTTCACCGGGCTGCCGTTGGACGGTCCGGACCCCGAGTGCGTGAAGGGCCACGGGACGACGGGGCTGGCGACGGCGGGTGCCGGTCCGGTGCCGAGGCCGTCACCGGACCACTCACACCGCACGACGCCGCACACGCCATCTGCCCCGCCCCGGGGTGACGGCCTGCGACGTCGACCCGCTGGCTGGGTTCGTCCCCGTGGCGCAGGTCCGCGTTCGGGAGGCATCGTGAGTGATTCACCCCTGCTCGAGCCGCTGACGCTGGCCGGGCGCCTCGCGCCGTCCCGGGTGCTGTTCGGGCCCCATGAGACCAACCTGGGACGCGACCGGGCGATCGGCGACCGGCACGTCGCGTACTACGCGCGGCGGGCGGCCGGTGGCGCCGGGATCGTGGTCACCGAGACAGCCTCGGTGCATCCCAGCGACTGGCCCTACGAGCGAGCACCGTTGGCGGCGGCGTGCGCAGCGGGGTGGGCGCGGGTCACCCAGGCCTGCAGCCCGCACGGAACGATTCTGCTCGCGGGGTTGGGGCACACCGGTGCGCAGGGCTCCAGCGCGTACTCGCAGGCGGCTCTCTGGGCACCGTCGCGGGTGCCGGACACGGTCAGCAGAGAAATGCCGATGGAGATGGAGCTCCCCGAGATCGACGCTCTGGTCACGGGATTCGTCGAGGCGGCCGAGCTCGCCGCGAGCGTGGGCGTCGACGGGGTGGAGGTGGACGCCGGTCCGTCGGGCCTCCTGCGCCAGTTCCACTCCGGTCTCACCAACCAGCGTACGGACGGCTACGGAAGTGATCGGCTCGCGCTCACCCGGCGGGTGCTGGGCGAGATCCGGGCCGTGATCGGCGTCGACCGGGTGCTGGCGCTGCGACTCGCCTGCGACGAGTTGGCGCCGTGGGCCGGGATCACACCCGAGCACGCGGCCGGGCAGGCGGTCGAGCTCGCGGATCTGGTCGACCTGCTCGTGGTCACTCGTGGCGGTCCCTACTCGGCGTCCGCGTACCGGCCGGACGGTCACACCGCCCCGATGTTCAACCTCGACCTGGCCCGATCGATCAGGGCCTCGCTGGCTGCGGTCGGCGCCAGGACCGTGGTTGCGCTGCAGGGCAGCGTGGTGGACCCCGGCGCTGCGGGCGACGCGCTGGCCGCGGGAGGTGCCGATCTGGTGGAGATGACCCGGGCCCTGATCGCGGACGCCGACCTCGTGGCCAAGGTGCGGGCAGGATCGCCGGAACGGGTCCGGCCCTGCGTGCTGTGCAACCAGACCTGCCGGGTGCGTGACAATCGCAACCCTCTGATCAGCTGCATCGCCGACCCGCGCAGCGGGCACGAGACCCGCGATCCCGACCCGGTGCCGGCCCTGCCCGGTGCCGGGCCCGAGCGATCCGACGGCACGCGTCACGTGCTCGTGGTCGGGGGCGGGCCGGCCGGGTTGGAGGCAGCTCGGGTGCTCGCCGCGCGCGGGTACGCGGTGCGGGTCAGCGAGCGAGGCGACCAGACAGGTGGCGCACTCCGGCTGGTGGCGCGGTTGCCGGGGCGTGAGCGGTTCGAACGGCTCCTGCAGTGGTGGCTGGCGGAGTGCGCACAGCAGGGCGTCAGGTTCGAGCTTGCGCGAGAGGAGACCGCGACCTCGGTCGAGGCCGCCCGGCGAGAGGGCGCCGAGATCGTGCTCGCCACTGGTGGGTCCGCGGGGCCCCAGAACTACACGGTGCTGCCAGGAGCCGTCGTTCGCCGCGATGCCGAGGTGCTGGCCGATGGCGTCGGCCCCTTCCTGGGAACGGTCCCCGACGGTGCGGTGCTCGTGCTCGACCTGCTCGGTGGCCCGGTTGGGGTCGGCATCGCTGAGTTGCTGGCGGCCGCAGGCAGGGCGGTCACGGTGGTCACGGCCGACCAGATCGTCGGCACCATGCTGGCGATGTCCGGTGACCTCGCCGACGGCAACACCCGGCTGCTGCGGGCAGGTGTGACCCGCCGGACCAGCACCCTGCTGCGCGCAGTCGGCCCGGGTTTCGCTCTGCTCGAAGACCGGTTCAGCGGCCAGCAGGAGCAGGTCGACTGCGCCGCGCTGGTGCACTGCGGGCACCGGGTCCCGGAGCAGGATCTGTATCAGGCCCGCCCGGGGACGCCGCGCGCGGGCGACTGCGTGGCACCTCGCACCGTGCTGGAGGCCGTCCTGGAGGGCCGGCGGGTAGCGCTCGCCCTGGAGCCTGGGCCGAGCCCCGCCCAGGCTCCGGCCGCCGTCGATCTGGCCGGCGCAGGCCGAGGGGCAGGCCCTCGATGAGTGGCGGACGATATCGGCATCTCTTCCAGCCGTTGCGGATCGGGCCGTTGACCGTACGCAACCGGATCGTGTTCTCGGCCCACCTGACCAACTACGCGCACGAGGGCCACCCGAGCGAGCAGCACGCCGCCTACTATGCGGCCAGGGCGGCCGGCGGAGTCGGGCTGATCATCACGGAGGAGCACTCCACCCATCCGACAGACTGGCCGTACGAGAAGCTGATCCACGGCTTCGACCCGTCGGTGATCCCCGGCTACCGGCGGATCACCGACGCCGTTCACGCGCACGACGTGCCGATCTTGGCGCAGCTCAACCACAACGGCGGCCAGGCCTCGAGCATGTTCTCGCGGCTGCCGGTCTGGGCGCCGAGCCCGGTGCCTGACCCGTTGTTCCGCGAGGTTCCCAAGGGCGTCGAGGAGCACGAGATCCGGCAGATCATCGAGGGCTACGCCCTGGTCGCCGAGCACGCGTCGGCGGGCGGGTTCGACGGTGTCGAGCTGCAGTGCTCCCACTCCTCGATCGTGCGCGGCTTCCTGTCGCCGGCCACGAACGTGCGCACCGACCGCTGGGGCGGGTCGCTGGCGAACCGGGCCCGGCTGCTGCTGGAGATCGTCTCCGCCGTCCGCGAGGCGATCGGGCCGGGTCGAGCCCTCGGCGTCCGCCTCTGCGGCGACGAGCTGATCGAGGGCGGGACGACGATCGCCGAGGCGGTCGCGGTGGCCGAGCTGGTCGAGGCCAGCGGCAAGGTGGACTTCATCAACACCTCGATCGGTGTCGCCACCTCCACCCTGTTCATGATCGAGGCCAGCATGGCGATCCCGCCCGGGTACGCGCTGTTCATCCCGAGCGCCATCCGGGCCAAGGTCGTCCCTGCCGGTGATCGGCGTCGGCCGGTTCAAGGACCCGCTGCAAGCCGACCGCGCCCTGATCGAGGGTCATTGTGATCTGGTCGGCGTGGTTCGTGGCCAGATCGCCGACCCCGACTTCGTGGGCAAGGCCCGCTCGGGTCACAGCGATCAGATCCGCACCTGCCTGTCCTGCAACCAGGAGTGCGTGGGCCGGATGGGCCTGAACCGCTGGCTGGGCTGTATCGAGAACCCTCGCACGGGCAAGGAGGCGGTGCCGTTGCCGGCGCCAGGTCGATCCGGCGGAAGGGACGTGGTGGTGGTCGGGGCCGGGCCTGCCGGGTTGCAGGCCGCCGTCAGCGCCGTCCAGCGCGGGCACCGGGTGCGGGTGTTCGAACGTCAGCCGGTGACCGGTGGGCAGGTCGCGGTGGCGGCCGCCGTACCCAGCCGGGCCGAGTTCGCCGATCTGGTGCGCAATCTCGCCGCCCACGCACGCACGGCTCGGGATCGAGGTCGTCTGCGGCCGCGAGCTGCGGGCGGAGGATGTGCTGGCCCTGGATCCGGACGTCGTCGTCCTGGCCACCGGGGCCCGGCCGGCACGACCGTGGTGGGCCGCTGCGCTGGAGCGGATCGTCGACGTGCGCGACGTGCTGGAGGGCCGGGCCACGCCGTCCGGGCGGGTACTCGTGGTGGACGAGCTGGGCTTTCATCAGGCGACGTCGGTGGCGGAGCTGCTCGCCGATCGCGGATGTCAGGTGGAGGTGGTCACCAACGGGATGGTGGTCGGACAGGATCTCGGGATCACGCTCGACCTGGAGACCTGGAACGTCAAGGCGCGGTCGAAGGGGATCGAGCAGTCCACCGACCTGGTGGTGATGGGAGCGCGTGCCGGCTCACAGGGCGAGGGCGTGGAGCTGGATCTGCTGCATCACCCCACCGGAGTGACCTCGCCGGAGACCGTGGACTGGGTGGTCTGCGCGGTCCACCAGGCGCCTGAGGACGAGCTCTGGAACGACCTCAGGGACGCGCCGTTCGAGGTGCACCGGATCGGTGACTGCGTCACGCCACGTCGGGCGCATGCTGCGGTGATCGAGGGCGAGCGGGTGGCGGTGGCGCTGTGATGCAGACCGGTGGACGAGGGTCGGATCCGAGCCGGACAGGCCCCGGAGCGCATCCTGTTGCCGTCCTGGTCTGCCGCGCCGGTGAGCCTCCGCTCGGCGCCGACGAGGCGGTCAGCGAAGCCGGCGGCGACGCGTTGATCGTCGGCGAGGGAGCCCTGCGGGCAGCCGCGTCGCTGACCTCGGCACGCCGGGGCTGGACCGTGGAGACGGACGCCGGTCTGCGCGTCGGGCCGCTCGCGCGGACCGTGGCCCGGCTGGTCGCGGCCTCCCCGCTGGTCGTGCTGCCCGGGTCGGCCGACGGTCGCGACCTGGCTCCCCGGCTCGCGGCGGCGTTGGGCCGCCCCTTGCTCGCGGGGGCGAAGCGGGTGCTGCTGACGGACTCGGCGCACGGCGATCGCGAGGTCGAGGCCGTGCTGACCCGACTGGACGGTCGGCTCGAGCTGCCGGTCCGCGTCGGCGCTCCTGCGGTGGCGACGCTGCCCCCAGGGCTGCGCTCTGCCCAGACGGTGGTCGGGTGCGAGGTGATCCCGCTGACCGGCGTCGCGGTCGAGCGGGACGGTGCACCGGAGGTCGAGGTGCTGGAGGTGATCGAGCCGGATCCGTCGACGATGGATCTGGCCGAGGCGTCGCGGGTGGTCGCCGGTGGAGCAGGTCTGCTGCCGCCTGGTGCGGACGACGTCGCCGGGCGGGCCGTGTTCGGACTCCTGGCCGCGGTGGCCACGGAGCTCGGGGCGTCCACCGGCGCCACCCGGGTGGTCACCGACGTCGGCTGGATGGATGTGGACCGACAGATCGGCACGACGGGGATCACCCTGGACCCTGATCTGTACCTCGCGTTCGGGATCTCCGGAGCCGTGCAGCACACCGGAGGGATCGGGGCCCCGACGCACGTGATCAGCGTGAACACCGATGCCTCGTGCCCGATGACGGCGATGGCCACCCTCGGCCTGGTCACCGACGCGAGGGCGTCTGCTGATCGAGCTCGCCCATCGGCTCGGAGTCACTGTCCCGGCATCCGCCAGGTTGGCACGCGACAGCGAGGAGGCCCGCCAGTGAGCATCGGCGAGCACGACCGATCCGTTCCCGGTGGGGGCTCTCCGGGTGCCGCCGGGTCGTCGACGCCGTCGTGGTCGGCGCGGGACCGGCCGGCGCGAGCGCGGCGTTGGCGCTGGCGCGTGCCGGGTGCAGCGTCGTCATGGTCGAGCGTGGACCGTGGCCCGGCGCGAAGAACGTCTACGGCGGGGTGATCTACCCGCGGATCCTGGACGACGTCGTTCCGCAGTGGTGGCGGGAGACACCGGTCGAGCGCTGGGTGGTCCGTCGCTCCACCGTCGTGATGACCCCGAGCCACTCACTCGGGTTCGACGTCCGCAGCCAGGCCTGGGGGGAGGCGCCCTACAACGGGATGACGGTGTACCGCTCCGACTTCGACGCCTGGCTGGCCGGCAAGGCGGTCGGGGCGGGAGCTGCGCTTGCTCGCCTCCACGCTGGTCACCGGGCTGCTGCGGGACGAGAGGGGGCGGGTCACCGGAGTGCGCACCGACCGGCCGGACGGCGACCTGTACTCCCGGGTGGTCATCTCCTGCGAAGGCGCGAACTCGTTCCTGGCCAAGGAGTTGGGCCTGCTGCCCCGGGCAGCCTCCGAGCATCACACCCTGGGAGTGAAGGAGACGCTGGCGCTGCCGGCGGAGGTGATCGACCAGCGGTTCGGAGTGGAACGGCACGAAGGCGTCGACATCGAGATGCTCGGCTGCACCCGGGGGATCCCCGGCGGCGGGTTCCTCTACACCAACAGCGACACCGTCGCCGTGGGCGCGGTGCTCTCCCTGGACTATCTGGCTGAGGCGAAGGTGCGACCGGAAGAGATCATCGCCGACATCAAGCGGCACCCCGCGATTGCGCCCTATCTGCGTGGTGCCTCGCTCAAGGAGTACGCCGCTCATCTGATCCCCGAAGGGGGCTATGACGCGATTCCGGCCCTCACCCACGACGGCTTCCTGCTGGCGGGCGACGCTGCCGGCATGTGCCTGGCCGCCGGGATCTGGTTGGAGGGAGTCAACTTCGCGATCGGCTCCGGGCTGCAGGCCGGGCGGACGGCGGCCACGGCGATCCACCGCGGGGACACCTCGGTGCGTGGTCTGGCCGGCTACCGGAAGGGCCTGCAGAAGACGTTCGTCCTGGCCGACCACAAGCGGCTGCGCGGCGCCCCGCACCTGCTGCTCGGCGAGCGGGTGCAGCGGCAGTACCCGGGGCTGATGGCGGACATCGCCGAGGGGCTGTTCACCGTGACGAATCCGGCGCCCAAGCCGGGGATGGTGCGGATCCTGCGTCGGGCCGCCAAAGCCAACGGGCTGAGGCTGAGCGAGCTGGCCAGTGACGCCGTTCGGCTGGGCAGGGTGTTCCGATGACGCGGCCGGACGACGGGCAGCGCTGGGCCGAGGTCTCGTTCGAGGACCGGATGGCCACCGTCGAGTACCGGGTCGCGGCGAGGGCGCACATCGTCGTCGACACCGACGTGTGCCGCTCCTGTACCACCCAGGCGTGTGTGACGGCCTGCCCGGCCAACCTGTTCGCTCCCACCGCTGACGGCGGGATCCTCTTCAACTACGAACAGTGCTTCGAGTGCGGCACCTGCTACATGGTCTGCAACGGCGAGGGCGCGATCAGCTGGACCTACCCCGACGGCGGACACGGCGTCGTGTTCCGGCACGGTTGAGGGAGCGAGCAGATGACGGATTCCGGTGCGAGCGATGGCGGTGGGGGCGGAGTCGCCCCTGACCCGCCCGGGCCGTTGCTGGTGGCGTGTCTGCGGCACGCCGACCGGCGGCCGGCGGTAGACCCGGTGACCGGGAGGGTCGACCGTGATCCGCGGGGGGCAGGTCCGGCGGCGTCAGAATGGGCTGCGCTCGAGCTCGCCCTTCACCTGGCCGAGCTGTGGGGTGGGCGCGTGCTCGCGGTGTGCGCCGGACCGCCGGACGCCGATCGGACCTTGCGTGATGCGGCTGCGGTCGGCGCACAGGTGCTGCGGGTGATCCGCGCCAGCGCGCCCTCATCCTCGGGGACGACGGGCTCGGTGGATCCGGTCGATCCTCTCGAACCGTTGGACAGCTACTTGAACGAGATCGCCAGCGACGGCAGCCAGACGGCGGCGGCGCTGGCCGCGGCGATCCGTACCGTCGGCCAACCCGATCTGGTGCTCTGCGGCGACAGGTCGGCCGACCGCGGTTCCGGGTCGGTGCCGGCGTTCCTCGCCGCAGAACTGGGGGCCGCGCAGGCCCTCGGGCTGGTGCGGCTGCACACCACACCGGCTCACCCGTCGGACAGCATGGGTGATTCTGCGGGCGCCGGCTGGGAGCTGGAGGGGGAGCGACGACTCGACCGGGGTCGGCGGGAGAGGCTGCGGATCCCGCGGCCGGCCGTGGTCTCGGTGGAAGCGGCCGGGGTGCGCCTGCGCCGGGCCGGGATGCAGGCGACGTTGGCGGCGGCCCGGCTGGAGGTGCCGACGATCCAACCTGACGTGCCGGGCCCCACCCTGCACCGGGGGTCCGTCAGGCCCTACCGGCCGCGCACCCGCGTCGTCCCCGCCCCCGAGGGTGCCTCGTCGAGGACCGGCTCCTGGCGCTCACCGGGGCGCTGCTCGAGCGGACTCCGCCCGTGCTGGTGCGTCCGGGCAGTCCGGCGGAGGCGGCCGACGTCCTGCTGGGCTACCTGAGCCGCCACGGGTACGGCGGGACCCGGGCATGAACGTCCCGAGCCCGGGGCACCAGCTGGATCAGCTGGCCTGGCCGCAGACGCCGGCCGCCGCGACGCTCCTGGTGCCGTTGGGCTCCACCGAGCAGCACGGGCCACACCTCCCCGCGGGGACCGACGCCCATATCGCGGCCGCTGTGGCCCAGGCTGTGGCGGCACGTGCCGACACCGTGCATCCCCGGGTGACCCCCTCGCGCTGCTGGTGGCGCCGCCCCTGAGCTACGGTGCCAGCGGGGAGCACGAGCAGTTCCCCGGCACGATCTCGATTGGGCATGAGGCGCTGGCCACGCTCCTGGTCGAGCTCGGGCGGTCGGCCTCTCGGTGGGCCGGCCGGATCGTGGTGGTGAACGCGCACGGTGGCAACCTGCCGACCGTTCGGGCAGCCGTCACCCGGCTTCGGCAGGAAGGGCGGGACGTCGCCTGGGTGCCGTGCACACGGCCGGGGGCCGACCTGCACGCGGGCCGGTTCGAGACCTCACTGATGCTCGCAGTGGCTCCCTGGACGGTCCGGGTCGAGGCAGCCCGCGCTGGAGTCACCGACCCTCTGTCGGCGCTGATGCCCAGACTGCGCGCCGCCGGAGTGCGCTCGGTCAGCCCCTCGGGGGTGCTGGGAGATCCGAGCGGGGCGAGCGCGAGGGAGGGGCGAGAGCTGCTCCGGTCGATGGCCGAGGAGATCGCGGCTCGACTGGTGCGCTGGGCTCCCGGAGGTGACGGTGAGCTCGCTGTCGGTCGGCGCCGGCAGCTCGGAGCGTCGGCATGAGGTCCGCCGTGGTCACCGGGGCTGCGCGCGGGCTCGGTGCCGCCGTGGCGCTGCGGCTTGCCGTCGAGGGCTGGCAGGTGATGGCCCTGGATGCCTGCACCGACGATGTCTCGATCGGGTACCCCTTGGCCACACCGGGTGAGCTGTCGGCAGTGGTCGAGCGCGGCGAAGGCCGGATCGTCGGCCGGCAACTCGACGTCCGAGACCCTTCGGCTCTTGCGGCCGCCGTGCACTGGGCGGAAAGCGAGTTCGGCGGGCTGGACGCCGCCGTCGCCTCAGCCGCCCTGATCGGTGGCGGCGCTCCGCTCTGGCAGACGCCGGACGCTGTCCGGGATGCGATCTGGGCGGTGGACGTGGCCGGCACCTGGAACCTGGCCGCGGCTGCGGTACCGGCCATGTTGCGCCGCCCGCCGCCCCGCAACGGCCGGTTCGTGGCGATCGCCTCAGCCGCGGGCGAGCGAGGGCTGCTCCACCTGGCGGCCTATTGCGCCGCCAAACACGCAGTGGTGGGAATGGTCCGCGCGCTGGCACAGGACCTGCGGGGGACAGGGGTGAATGCGGTCGCGGTGTCGCCCGGCTCGATGGACACCATGATGTTGACGGCGACCGCGGCGCTCTACGGGCTGAACCAGGTGGACTCGCTGGCGGACGGCATGCCGCTCGGTCGGATCCTGGATCCCACTGAGGTGGCCGCAGCGGTCTGTTGGCTGTGCCGCCCAGAGTCGGTGGCGGTGACCGGGACTGTCCTGCACGCCGACGGGGGGTTCACCGCATGACCTGTCAACCGGGCCCGCCTGACGATCGGCTGCCCAGGGGATTCACCGTTCGGCTGGACCCCGCGGTGATCCGGGCAGATGGTGGGCGCACTCTGTTCGGCGGCTCGCCGGCTCGGCTGCTCTACCTGCGCCCCCAGGCCGAGCGGCTGTTGGCGCACGACGAGCTGCAGGTGACTGATGATCCTGCGAGCGGGCTGCTGGCCCGGCTGCTGCTGGACAAGGGCATGGCGCAGCCGGTGCTGCCGCCCGCCTCCCCTGCCGGGGAGGGGGCTGAGGTCACCGTGGTGGTCCCGGTCAAGGATCGACCGGTCGAGCTCGCGCGCCTGCTCGCCGCTCTCGGCGCAGCCGAAGGCCCGGTGCTGGACGTGATCGTGGTCGACGACGGCTCGGCCGCAGAGAGCAATACAGCCCGGGTGGCCCGGCGCGCCGGTGCGGTCGTCATCCGGCACCCACTCAGCAGAGGGCCGGCTGCGGCGCGGAACACTGGTCTGCGGCGCGTGCGCACCCCGCTGGTGGCGTTCATCGATTCCGACGTCGTTCCGCGCCCAGGCTGGTTGGAGACCCTGCTGCCGCACTTCACGGACCCAGCCGTCGGCCTGGTCGCGCCGAGGGTGACCGGGACGCCCTCCGCACCACACCAATCGGCGGACCAGTCCTCCGCCCGGTCCGCGAACCCGAACGCAGCCCGCCGCATCGTGGCCGGGCTGCGGGCTCGGATGACTCGGTGGGTGTCGGCCTACGAGGAGTCCCGGTCGTCACTGGACCTCGGATCGACGCCGGCCATGGTGGCCCCGCGCGGTCGTGTGTCCTACGTGCCGACGGCGACCGTCCTGGCTCGGACGGCCGCGCTCGGCGACGGCTTCGACGAGACGATGCAGGTCGGGGAGGATGTCGACCTGGTCTGGCGATTGGTGGAGGCCGGCTGGAGGGTGCGCTACGAGCCGGCGGCTCAAGTGCAGCATGACCACCGGGTCGTCGTCCGGGACTGGTTGCGACGCAAGGCGTTCTATGGCACGAGTGCGGCTCCGCTGGCAATCCGTCACCCCGGAGCGGTGCCTCCGCTCGCAGCCGCACCCTGGTCGGCCGGAGTCTGGGCCCTGCTCCTGCTCCAACGCCGCTGGGCCGCGGCCGGGGCTGTCGGGATCGCCGCCCTTGCCACGGTCCGCCTGGCGGGGCGGCTGGAACGCAGCGAGCACCCGCTGAAGGCGGCGATCCAGCTGGCGCCCTGGGCCCTGACCAACACCGGGTGGCAGACGGCGTCGGCGCTGACCCGACACTGGTGGCCGTTGACCGCAGCGGCCTGCTTGGTGTCGCGGCGGGCGCGGCGGGCCGCGCTGGCGTCGGCGGTGATCGAGGCGCTGGCGGACCGCCACCGGGTCACCACCAGCCTGGGCCCGATCGGCTACACGCTGGCACATCGGCTCGACGACCTGGCCTACGGCGCGGGACTGTGGCTGGGTGCCTGGCGTTCGCGCACCCTTGCCCCCCTGCTACCCGCTCTGTCGGGCCGGGCGTCGCCCGTACCCCCTCCCGGTGAGCGCCCGCGCACCTCTGCCTGAGAGGGATCGGTGGTGTTCGCTGGTGCTATGGCCCTGCACAGCCCACCGCAGACCCGGGCCGAGCCGCGGAGGGCTCCGGCGGCGCCTGACGGTAGAACCGCCGTCCCGGTGGTGCCTGTGGGTGACGCAGCATGGACCCTGCGCCGACATCAGCGCAGCCGACGAGCCGGAGCGAGGTGAAGGGTGCGCGGTCCGGCTCCGAGCACCGCCCGGCGATGAGCGCTCTGCTGGCCCGGGTCGGCTGGGCCACTGCGCGCCACCCCTGGCGCACGATCGGCACCTGGCTCGCCGTACTGGGGACCGCGGTGGGCCTGGCGGCCGTGTTCGGCGCGGGCACCCATGACGTCTACGACATCCCGGGGGCGCCGTCACAGACCGCGAGCACCCTGATCGAGCAGCGGTTCCCCGAGCAGGGCGGCACCAGTGCGCGCGTGGTGCTGCACCGCCCCGACGGCACCACCCTGGAAGCGGCGGCCCTGACCGCGCTGACCGCGCGGCTGGCCACCGTCGAGCACGTGATCGGGGTCCTGCCGCCGCGGATCTCCCAGGACGGGCGGACGGCGTTGCTCGACCTGCGTTACGACATCGCGGTCAACGACCTGACCGGCAGTGAGGGCGTCGACGCCCTGACCGCTGCGATCGAGCCCACCCAGCGGGCGGGCTACCAGGTCGATCTGGGCGGGGAGCTGCCGGAGAACTTCAGCAAGCCCGGGGGAACCGCCGAGGTGATCGGGATCCTGGCCGCTCTCGGCATCCTGGTGCTGGCCTTCGGCAACCTGATCGCCGCCGGCCTGCCGGTGGCCGTGGCCCTGGTCGGGCTGGGCCTGGGCATGTCCTGTGTCCGCCTGCTCGCCGCGGTGACCGACGTCAGCAACACCGCCCCGACGATCGCGGTGATGGTCGGCATCGGCGTGGGGGTCGACTACGCGCTGCTGCTGGTCACCCGGTTCGCCGAGACCCTGCGCGCGGGCTACTCGGTGCCGCAGTCCGCGGCGGTGGCCACCGCCACGGCCGGCCAGTCCGTCGTGTTCGCCGGTACGACCGTGCTCGCCAGCCTGCTCGGGCTGCGGTTCGCCGGCCTGCCCATCTACGCCAGCTACGGCTACGCCACGCTGCTCGTCGTCCTGGCCATCATGCTCACCTCGATCACCCTGGTGCCCGCGCTGTGCGGCCTGGCCGGGCCACGCGTGCTCGACCGGCGATCGCGCGCCCGCGTCCGCCGCGGCGCCCCGGTGCGTGGGGGCCGGGCGGTCACCCTGACCCACCGCTGGGCGACCCGGGTCGGACGCTCCCCGTTGCCGTGGGCGCTCGCAGCCCTGGTCCTGCTGCTCACCCTGGCCGCACCCGCCCTGGACATGCGCACCTGGCCCCAGGACGCCGGCAGCCAGCCGACGTCGAAGACCACCCGCCGCGCCTACGACCAGATCGCCACCGCGTTCGGCCCGGGCGCCAACGGGCCGCTCGTCCTGGTCGCCGACCTGGGCCGGCTCCCGGCCGCCGACCTGGAGCGGGTGGTCGACGGCGTGCAGCGGACGCGGGGCGTGAGTGTGGTCGGCGCCCCCGTGCTCAGCCCGGCCGGCGACCTCGCGCTGATCCCGGTCGAACCGGCCACCGGGCCGCAGGACGTCGCCACCAGCGATCTGTTGGTCCGGCTCCGCGACACCCTGCCGGCCAGCGTGCACGTCGGCGGACTGACCGCGGTCTACAAGGACATCGCCGACATCCTGGACCGTCGGCTGGCGGTGGTGGTGATGTTCGTCGTCGCGCTCGCGCTCGTCCTGCTGACCGCCGTCTTCCGCTCCGTGGTGGTCGCGGTCAAGGCGGCGCTGATGAACCTGCTCTCGGTCGCCGCCGCCTACGGGGTGATGGTGGCGCTGTTCCAGTGGGGCTGGGGGGTGAGTCTGCTCGGGCTGCCGCACGCCGTCGCCGTCTCCAGCTTCGTGCCGGTGCTGATGTTCGCGGTGCTGTTCGGGCTCTCCATGGACTACGAGGTCTTCCTGCTCTCCCGCATCCGTGAGCACTGGCTGGCCACCGGCCACAACCGGAACAGCGTGGTCGAGGGTCTGGCCGGCACCGGCCGGGTGATCACGAGCGCAGCGGCGATCATGGTGGCGGTGTTCGCGGCCTTCGCCCTGGACTCCGACATCGTGGTCAAGATGACCGGGGTCGGCATGGCCACCGCGGTGCTGCTCGACGCCAGCCTGGTCCGGATGGTGCTGGTGCCGGCCACGATGGCGCTGCTCGGCCGGGCCAACTGGTGGCTGCCCGCCTGGCTCGACCGGCTGCTGCCGCAGCTGGACGTCGAGGGCTCGGTGCCCACCCGTCGGCCCGCACCTCAGGTGCCGATCCGCCACCGCGCAGCTGCCGGTGCGGTGAGACGGTGGGTCTAGGGCCAGCCGCCGAGCCGGATGACCTCGCCGTTCTCGGCGACCAGGTGGGCCGGTAGTCCCTGGGCGCGCAGCCAGTCCAGCCCTGTTTCGCCGCGGACGACGGCGGTGGTCGTGGCGACGTTCGCCGCCAGGGCGGACGGCGCGGCGACGGTGATCGCGCGCCACGGAGTGCGGGCCGGCATGCCGGTGCGCGGGTCGAGCACGTGGTGCAGCAGTTCGGATCCGCGCTGCCAGCGCCGGGCCGCGGTGCCCGAGGTGGCCACCCCGCCGGCCGTGATCGCGACCGTGGAGGGGGAGTCCCCGGTCTCGGTCTCCTGCACGGCGATCGCCCACCCGGCGGTGGGCGGCGGACCGGCGACGGCGAGGTCGCCGCCCAGGCCGACCAGCACCCCGCAGCCCAGCTGCGAGGAGATGGCGGCCGCAGCCGTGTCGGCGGCCCAGGCCTTGGCCGTGGCACCCAGGTCCAGGAGCACGCCGGCCGGCACGCTGAGCAGGCCTGCTGTGCGGTCGAGCGCGATGTCCCGCCAGGTGGCCCGCCGGGGTGCGGTCACCCGGACCGCTACCGGCAGAGGCTCGCCCCGGGCCGCCACGGCGGAGAACGTGCGGTCGTAGCCCAGTTCGGCCAGCCGTGCCCCCATCGTCGGGTCGAGGTCGCCGTCGGTGCCTCGCGCGGCGTCCAGCGCGACCTGGACGGCGTCCGCCAGCAGAGGGCTGACGGCCACCGGCCCGCCGCCGGCCCGCCCGGCCCGCTCGACCTGCACGATCTCGGAGTCCTCGCGGAATCGGCTGCAGGCGGCATCCAGGTCAGCCAGCCGTCGGATGAGCAGGTCGCGGGCCGCCGCCGATGCTCCGGGGTCGGTGACCACCAGCCGGACGGTGACTCCGATCGCCCGCCAGGTCGCACCCGACGGGGTGGCGAGGTCTCCAGCTGCGTTCGGGGAGGTGGCCGTCAGCGCGGTCATGACGTGTGGGTGGCCGCCACCGGCGCCTGGGACGTGGTGGTCGGAGCCTGCACGGTCGTCGTCGAGGCGGTGCTGTCGTCGCTGTCGTCGCTGTCGTTGTCGTTGTCGTCGGAGTCCTCCGACGTCGTGGTCTGAGTCGTCGCGACAGCGGTGGTGGCGGAGTCCGCCTCGGTGCTGGCCGAGGCCTGTGCCGCGGTGTACGCGAAGGCCCCGGTTCCGGCGAGGGCAGCGGCACCCAGGCCCAGGCTCAGCGCGACGACGTTGCGCCGGGCGCTCTCCCGACGGGCCACGCGGCGGGGCACGAACTCGGCCGGGTCCTGCTCGCCGGTGTGCGGAAGGTCGTAGCGGTCCATCACAACTCCTGGTGTCGGCGGGCCGTGCGTCGACCCGGTACTCCAAGAGAGTGGCCGTCCGGCCTAGCCCTGCGATGTCCAGCAGCTGTGCACCGCCTGTGAAGGTCAGGAATGGGCGGGAAGCGGCGGGGTGGTCAGCAGCAACCGGGTTCCTTCCCCCTGTGCACTGGTGATCCGCAGCGTGGCCGAGAGCAGCTCGGCCCGCCGTCGCATGTTCGACAGGCCGTTGCCCCGCGGCGCCCGCTTGGCGTCGAACCCGGTGCCGTCGTCGGTCACGGCCAACGTCAGAGCGCCTGCGCCCGACACGGTGACCTGCACCGTCGCCCGGCTGGCCCTGGCGTGCCGGGCGATGTTCGACAGCCCTTCGCTGACGATCGCCAGCACATGGTCGATCAGGGCGGGTGGAGCGTCGTCCAGCGGTCCGTCCAGATCGAGCCTGGGGGTGAACCCCAGCTGTTCTCGCCGACCCTCCACCACACGCCGCAGCAGGTCGGTGCTCCGCTCGCCCGGATCGGAGGTCTCCAGCTCGAAGATCGTGGTGCGGATCTCCTTGATCGTGCCGTCCAGCTGGTCGATGGTCGCGGCCACCCGCTCCGCGGCCAGGTGCGAGGTGATCAACGGTTGGACGGCGTCGAGCGCCATCCCGGCAGCGAACAGGTCCTGGATCACACTGTCGTGCAGGTCCCGGGCGATCCGTTCCCGGTCCTCGAGCATCCGCAGCCGTTCCCGGTCCTCGCGCAGTTCACCGATGTGCAGAGCGGCCGCGGCCTGGTCGGCGAAGCTGCGGGCGACGTCGATGTCGGAGCGGTCGAACGGCCGCCCGGGCGGGCGGATCAGGCAGAGCACTCCGATCACCACGTCCGGCGTGCGCAGGGGCAGCGCCAGCACCTCGCTGCGTCCGCCGGCCGGCAGCCGGTCGTCGATCACCGCGTGCGGTTCGCCGTCCGGCCCGGTCACCACCGCCCGCCCCGCCCTGAGCACCTCACCGGCGGGCGTGCCGAGCAGCGGGAACGAGGCGGCCACGAGGGCCTGCGCGTCAAGCCCGTCGGCAGCCTTCACCGTGGCGGAGTCGTTCTCCCGCGACGGCGTGATCACGACGGCGTCACTGGCTCCGAGCAGCATCCGGGCCCGCCGGCAGACCAGGGACAGGGATCGGGCCGGC
The DNA here is from genome assembly GCA_963710915.1 of uncultured Actinomycetota bacterium. Lineage (GTDB taxonomy): Bacteria > Actinomycetota > Actinomycetes > Actinomycetales > Kineosporiaceae > JADJPO01. The sequence goes on from CAVQCD010000012.1 coordinate 375,921, forward strand.
GCCGACCCGAGCAGGACGGCGAGCCGGATCTCACCCAAGGCACTGGCCCAGGCCTGACGGCGGTCCCGATCGGCGTCCGCCGCTCGACGGCGGCTGATGTCGACCAGGTGCACCAGACACAGCGACTTGCCGTCGGAGTTCTCGGGCAGCACCGCGCTGTGCACCTCGAGCCACAACGTGCTGCCATCTGCCCGCCGGCAGGCGCGTTCGCCGGAGAAGGTGGGGATCTCAGCGGTCAGCGAGCGGTCCCGGTCCGGCGCCCGGCCGGCTCGCCGGTCGCGGAAGTCGTTCAAGGAGCGGCCGACCAGGTCCTTCGGATCGACGCCGAGCAGATCGCCCAGAGCGCGGTTGGCGGCGATGATCCGATGGCTGCGGCGGGTGACGACGGCCATACCGGCCGGAGCGTGCTCGAACGCGAGGCGGAAGCGGACGTCCACCGCCTTGTCGGTCATGACCAGCGGCGGCCGAACCCACGCACCCGCGCCCCGTACACCGCGGCCTGGGTGCGCCGCTCGACGTGCAGCTTCGCCATCAGGCTGGTCACGTGGTTCTTCACCGTCTTCTCGGCGATGTTGAGACGTTGGCCGATCTGACGGTTGGTGAGGCCCTCGACGATCAGGTCGAGAACGCGTTCCTCCTGCGGGGTGAGCTCAGTGATCGGCCCGTCGCCGCGGCCGTTCAACGGCGGCGAGGACGGCGCGGTCAACGCCGCCACCGCTTCGGGGTCCAGCAGCGACTCCCCAGCCGCCACCCGGCGGACGGCATCGGCCAGGTCGGGCCCGTGGATCTGCTTCAGGATGTAGCCCGAGGCCCCGGCCAGCACTGAGGCGGTCAACGCCTCGGTGTCGTCGTAGCTGGTCAGGATGATCGCCTTGATCGAGGCATCGCGGCTGCGGATCTCCCGGCAGACCTCGATCCCTGACCCGTCGGGCAGGCGAGCGTCGAGCAGGGCGACGTCCGGTCGGAGCGCGGGAATCCTGCGGGCGGCCTCCTTGGCCAGCCCGGACTCACCGACGATCTCGATTCCTCCGGCCTCAGTGAGGATCTCCCGCAGCCCGCGACGCACGAGCTCGTGGTCGTCGAGAAGGAAGACGGTGACCGTCACTCAGGCCGTCCTGGAGTCGATGGTGCACGGAGCCGACGGCCGATGGCGTGGTTCGGCCGAGCGGGCGGGTAGGCGTTTGATCTCCTCGATGGCTCGGGCGGCATTGCGCGAGGTGGGGAACTCCTCGAGCAGCCCTGCGTGCTCCAGCCGGGCACGCACCGGTTCGGGGACCGCCGCGAGCCACAACCGGGAACCATGCCAGGCTGCGGCCCGGCGCATTGCTTCGAGCAGACCGACCCCGCAGTCGTCGCCCGTGGTCACCGCGGTCAGATCCACCAGAACGCAGCGGGGGCGCGCCCGCAGGGCGGCCTCGAGGGCCCGCCGACAGGGCTGGGACGCGCGACGGTCCAGAGCGCCCCCCACCGTGACCACAGGGATTCGGTTGACCGATCGCAGGGCCACACAGACGACGTCCTCGTGGTGCCACCACTGAGTCAGGGGTTCCATCTGGAGGACTCGGGCATCGAGCAGCGACGAGGTCCGCGAAGGGCTGTCTGTCACATCCACCTCCGCGCCGAGACGATCAGATCACACGACGACGCTAGGTGTCCGAAGTGTCCGACTCCAGGACCGAAGGTCCCAAGGACAGCGATCTGACCTGCGGTGTAACCGTTCGGCGCACGAACCGCCGCGGTCAGCGACGCGCGGTGGCCGTGTTGCGCATCGTGATCGTCGTGGTGACCGTCCTGCTGCGGCCGGAGGCCGCGTTCACTGCGGTGACGCCGATCCTTGCCTTGCCGGCCACGGCCGGCGTTCCGGCCGGCAGTGTGACCGAGGTCGCCTGTCCGGTGATCGTGGTCACCACCCGACCGTTCACGGTGATCTCGTGCCGGGCCACCCCCGACTGCGCGTCGACCCCAGGGGTCAGGGTCAGGACGACCGGCCGTCCGACCGTCGCCGTGGCCGGGGCGCGGACCGTCGGAGCACTCGGGGCCGTGGTGTCGACCAGGATCCGGACCCGGGCCGGCGTGCTCACCGCCCCGCCACCGTTGACTGCGCTGATCAGTACCGTGGAGACCCCTTCGGGCAGGGCCAGGGTGACCTGGGTGGTCGCCGGGCCGAGGGTGCGCACCGAGGTCGCCCCCTCAAGCTGCACCCGGTAGCCGGCGATCCAGGAGTCCGGGTCGGCGGCCGGCTGCCAGGTCAGGGTGACCGCGCGGGTCGGGCTCGTGCCCGCAGCCGCTCCCTTCGCCGTCCTGGCCGTCGCCACCGGGGTGGTCGGCGGGCTGGTGTCCACCGCGGCCGTGAGGCTGACGACGGGAGAGGCATTGCCCGCGGCGTCCACCGTGCGGACGGTCCAGACACGTCGACCGCCGGCCGCACTCATCGGGGACGTGGTCCGCGTGGTGGTCACGGCTGCTGCGCCGTCGAGGCTCACCTCGTAGCGCAGCGGGGTGCCGGTGTCGCTCGGAGCGGTCCAGGTGATCTGCCCGGTGCCGGGGATGAGCTTCACGTTCCGCGGCACGGCGGGCTTGTCCGGATCCACCGTGACGGAGGTCTCGGCGCGTGGGCCGAGCAGCCCGGCCTCGTTGACGGCGGCGACCCCGAGCCGCGTGGTCCCGACCCGCGTGAGTTCGACCAGCACCGAGCGCACGTCGCCCGGCAGCACGTCTTTGAGTTGCTTCCCGTCCGCGTACAGCAGGTACTTGCTGATCGCCGACTCGGGATCGACGGCCTCGGTCCATGACCAGGTGAGCGTCTTGCCGGCCGTGGCGGAGCCGTTCCTGGGCGCGGTGATCGTCGGCGCCGACGGTGGCGTGGTGTCGGCGCCGTCCGCCGACCCGGAGGACAGGTTCACGGGCGCGCTGGACGCCGTGTTGCCGGCGGCGTCGACTGCCTCCACCCGAAGCTCAGCCGCCGTGCTCGGCACCGTCAGTGCCAGAGCCGTGGCGGACGGCGCGGCGTGCCCGAGCAGCACGTTGTCCGCCCAGAGCCGGTACCCGGCCAGGCCCGACCCGTCGTCGGAGGACGGTGTCCAGGTGGCGTTCACCACCGTGCTGCCGGTCCGGGTGGCGTGGGCGTCCGGGGCCGCGGGGGCAAGAGTGTCCGCGGCGGTGGGAACCACTCGGACCCGGGCGGTCGACCCGATCGGCCCGACCGAGAGTGCGACCTGGCTGCCCGGCACCCGCCAGACCGAGAAGGCCGGCATCGAGGTGCTCGCGAACGCGCTGGTCTGCCACGGCTGCAGGTCGAGCAGCTGCGACTGCGGGTAGGTGCCGTTCGGCAGGTAGTGCACCTGCACCCCCGCCCATTCCGGCCGGCGCAGGTCGGGGGCCAGCGCGGGACGGAAGTCGACGTAGACCCAACCGGTGCCCACGTCGACCTTCACCGCCCGGACGCCGGCGACGTCGCCGAGCGGGGCCAGGTCGAGGCTGACCGGGGCGGCCGCCGTCGCGGTGACCGTCCGGACCAGGCCGAGCTGATCGGCCAGCGCGGTGTTCAGGTTGCCGCTCGCGGCCCAGGTGGCGATCCCCATGACGTCGGCCTCGTCCTTGTAGGCCTCCTGGCTGCAGGCGCCGGTCAGCGACAGCGCCACCCGCGAACCCGCTGTGGTGCATGTGGCCCGGTTGGCGTGCCCGAGCCCGAGGTTGTGACCGAACTCGTGGGCGAACACGTCGATCAGGGCGAACCCGTTCACCCAGATCCGCGACCCGGAGACCGATCCCAGGCCTGCCCAGCCGCCGCAGTCCGGCCGGTGCGGGAAATAGACCAGCACGTGATCGGTGAGCGTGGTCGGGTTCGCCTGACCGTGCGCAGCGAGGGCGCGGTCGAACAGTGCCGTGGGGTCGCACGTGCCCGGATCGGTGATCCTCTGCCAGCCCTTGACCACGGGAGTGATCGCCACGGTCCCGCCGGACTGGGCGGCCCAGTAGGCGGCGGTGCGGTTGCCCAGGGTGGTCAGCGAGTCCACCGTCTGGCCGTCGGCCGCGGTCCAGTAGACCGGAAGGATGGTGAGCCGGTGCTGGCCGGCGGCCGGGCGGGCCGTCGACGCCGCCGTGGCGGACTGCACCGTGACCGCGTGAAGCGGCTGGACCGCGGTCACCGTGGGATCGCCGGCGCCCGTCTCGGCAATCCCCGTGGCGTTCAGGCTCAGCGCCCGGCGGGTGGTGGCCCGGGGCGAACGGACGGTGACCTGCACCCGCTGGCCGGCGCGCAGGCCGCGGGCGAGCGCCGCCGGCACCGGCAGGGTCCGGCCGCCGGCGGAGACCATGGTGGTGGTGACCAGCGTCGGCTGGTCCGGCCCGATCCGGATCTGCCTGCCGTCGGCCGCCTCGTGGTCGTGGTCGTGGGCATCCACCACCACCACGTCCACGGTGCCGGTCAGCGTGGCGGTGTCGGCGGCCGCCGACGCCTGGACGAGCGACGGCTGAGCCATCGCCAGGCCGGCGGCCACGACGGCGACGGACAGGGCCCTGCGGGATGCGCGCACTCTTGTCCTCCATGACGGGCGGCTCCCTGGTGCTTCGGCAGATCCGGGGTGGGTACTTGAACCGGCTCGGCCGGAACTGAATCGCCCGGACAGGTGACAGCCCGGCGCCGTGATGTCAGCGCGGTGTGCCCGGCGTCGACCGATCGGCCCAGAGTGGGCTGGGAGGTGAGCAGCGCTGCGGGTGAACCGGTTGCGGGCCGTGGCCGAGTGGCCCCGAGGCACGGCGAACGGGTGGTCCTGACAGCGTGTGGCGAGGTTCACCCAGGAAGTGCTGAGCCTGTTGCGTGATCGAGGGAACGGAGGACTTGTGGCTGGGGCCACGGAGCGCTCTGATGGGAGGCACCGGTTCCGCAACCGGACCGGTGTACGCGGAACGAGGAGGGGCTATGTCGGCAAGCGTCAGTGAGTCGGAGGGCCAGATCGGGAAGCCCGAGGAGGCTCCGGTCGTGACCATCCGCCGAACGGTGGCGGCACCACTCACCCACGTCTGGGAGGTCCTGGTCAGCGATGCCGGCGCAGAGGCACTGCTCGGTGCCGGCGCCCGGTTCGGCGGCAAGGGTGATCCCTACCACTGCACCGACGGCGTCAGTGGCGTGCTGCGTAGTTACCACCCCTTGGAACAGCTGCGGGTCTCCTGGCACGAGACCCCCGACAGCCCCCCGTCGATCGTCGAGGTCGACCTGCGCGACGAGGGCGGCACGACGGTGCTGGACCTGCGCCAGGACCACCTGAGCACGGTCAGCGACGTCAACGCGCTCTCTGCCCGCTGGACGGCAGCGCTTGATGCCGTGGCAGGCCACGCCGAGGCCTGACGCCGCGCAGCGTGCCCGGCGGCGTGGACCTCAGATCCAGTCCCGGCGACGGAAGACGACATACAGCAGGCCGGACAGCATGGTGATGGCCGCTGTCGAGGCCCAGAACCCGCTGAGGTGGCCGAAGCCCGGGTACGGCACGTTCTGGCCGTAGAAGCCGGTGACCGCGGTGGGCACGGCGATGATCGCCGCCCACCCGGTCACCTTCTTCATCACGGTGTTCAGCCGGTTGCCCTGAATGGTCAGGTGGGTGTCCAGGGCGGTGGCGAGCAGGTCGCGCAACGACTCGGTCCATTCCGAGGCGCGCAGCACGTGGTCGTAGACGTCCTGGTAGTACGGCGTCATCGCGGTGTCCAGGACGCCGAGCACGCCGAGGTCTCGGCGCATCACCGAGTTCACCACCTCACGCATGGGCAGCACGATGCGCCGCAGCAGGACCACGGACTTGCGCAGCTCATAGGTCCGCCGCTGCACCGTGTTCCCCTGCGGTGTCTCGGCGAACAGCAGGTCCTCGAGGTCGTCCATCTCCTCGTCGAGGGTGTGGATGGCCTGGAAGTGACTGTCCACGACCACGTCCAGCACGCCGTGCAGCAGGAAGGCGACGCCGTACCCGGCCAGATCGGGTGAGCCGTCCCAGCGGGCCAGCACCTCCTCGATCGGGAAGTCGCTGCCGTGCACCGTGACCAGGGCCTGCCCGGTGATGAACGCGTCCACCTCCGACAGGGACAGCTCCCCGGAGGCTGGATCGAGCCGCACGTAGTAGGCGGTCAGGAACAGGTGCTCGGTGTAGCGGTCGAGCTTGGGTCGCTGGTGGGCGGTCAGCGCGTCGTCCAGGGCGAGGCGGTGAAGGCTCAGCTCCTCGGCCACCAGGGCCAGGTCCGCCTCGACAGGGTCCACCAGGTCGATCCACACGAGCGCGTCCGTATGCTCCAGGTGGTCGGAGACATCGGCCAACGGGTACCCGTCGAGCACGAGAGCGGCGTCGCGGTACAGCCTGGTCCGGATCACGTCCGCAGGCTAGCCGAGCAGGGCAGCAGCGAGTTCCGCAGCGTGCCTGGCCGGGTAGGTGCCGGTCGGGGCCGACCCTGGGGTTCCGGTGATCAGGACGGCGAACGCGACGGTGCCCTGGTAGCCGACGCACCAGGCGTGGACCGGAGCCGTCCGCGCGGGGCCGTAGCCGGCCATACCCGCCACGGCGCCGACGCCTCCGAGCGAGGTCGACTGCAGGGCCTCCAACTGCGGATCGGCGGCCACCGAGGCCGCCATCAGCTTCTGCAGGAGGGCCTGCGGGCCCGGCTCGAGGGTCTTCTGCGGCGGATCGGGCGTGGTCCGGGTGGTCGGCGCGACCAGCACGGCGGGCCGCCGGGTACCGCTGGCCACCGTGGCTGCGGCCCGGGCCATCGCCAGCGGGCTGGTCAGCACCGACCCCTCGCCGAGCGCGTTCTGCACCACGCCCAGCTGGTCGGTGGCGGCCGGCACGATCCCGTCGTAGCTGCTGGCCCCGGTGGCGTTGGACACCCCGATGCCGAGATCCTCGGCGGCCTCCACCAGCTGTCTCGAGGTGAGGGTGCGGGCGGCGCGGGCCAGACCGGTGCGGCAGTTCTCGGCGAAGGCCGTGCCCAGAGTGGAGGTCGCGCTGGAGGGCACCCCTGGGGCGTTGTCGAACCGCTGGTTGTCGAAGAGCAGCGGCGTGCAGTTCGCCGCGGTCTTTTCCGTCGTACCGGGCTGGCGGGCCAGGGCGAGCATGGTGGCGATCCGGAACGCGGCGCCCGGGGGATAGGGACCCTGCAGGGCGACCTCCCGGTCGGCGCCTCCGGTCGCGGCGGCCAGGACCCGGCCGGTCAGCGAGTCCAGGGCCACGACTGCTGTGGGGGTCGGGGCGCGGCTCACTGCGGCGTCCGCCCTGGCCTGCCATCCCGGGTCGAGGGTCAGCCGCAGCGGCTTGCCCGGCACCGGCGGTACCACGTGTACCGGGCGGACGGCGGGCTCGAGTGGCTTGTAGTTCTTGTCGCGGACGACGTCGATCTCGATCCCCGCGGTTCCGGCGAGCTGCGCGTCGTAGACGTGCTGCAGCCCGCTGATCCCGATCACATCGCCGGCGACCACCCGGTCGGGGTAGGTCTCCGCCAACTCGTGGGTGGCCTTCTGCGTGGTGCCGACCAGCGCGGCGGCGGCGCCGGCGGCCAGGTGGTGCTCGGTGGCATCGAGCACCGGGGCCCGCTCGCTGCGCACCCGCTTGGCGACGAGGATCAGCCCGTGCGTGAGCTGAGGGTGCACTGCGTTGGGGCGCCAGAGAACACGCTCCCGGCCGTCGGTCTCGCGCACCACCACCTCGGTGCGGTAGGTCCAGCTCTTCTGCCGGCCGAGGTCCCAGGTGACCTCCATCGCCTGGATCTGGTCCCCTGGTCGCAGCTCCCCCTGAGCGAGGCTCACCGGCCTCGGCGGCCCCGCGAGGTCGACCTTGATCGGGCGGTCCTGGTCGGCATCGGAGATCCCGCGCACCATCCATTCGACGTTGTCGGCGATCAGTGAGGCGTCGCCGTCCTTCACGTCGGGCCCGCCGGACGGGTCGTAGTCCTCCTTGTCCAACGCCCCGTCAACCCAGGCTGCGGCGTAGTTCTTCGCCGCCTCGGGCTGCTCGAGCACCACGGGCGAGGTGGCGGAGTCACGCCAGATGAAGGCCGCGACCAGGCCGAACACGAGCAGCAGCAGGGCCCCGCCGGAGACCTTGGTCAGGCAACCGCGCATCCCAGGCACCTCCTCCGGCCGCTCGCTCCTGTGCTCGACGGTCCCGTGCCCACGGTGAGTGACGATCGTGTCGCACGGGAGTCGACATCTCCACCCAGGTCGCCGCGTCGGCGCCGCTGGTCGGCCCGCCCACGGTATCGGGCGGTGATCGCCGGCCCGGGTAGGTGCGACCGGGGGACACGTCGTGTCACCGGTGACGGGCGGCGATCGGGCGGCGGGAACGGGGAACAGTCTTGTCCGGCGATGCGTTGCCGATATATCGTCAACATGTCTGAAAGGGGTTCTACCATGAAGAGGCACCACGAGAGATTCGACGCCGGCGCTCCAGGCCCGCGTGGGCCAGGAGGACTCGGGCGACGCGGCTTCGGCCCCGGCGGTTTCGGGCCCGGAGGTTTCGGCCCGGAGGTTCGGCCCGGGCGGGCCGGAAGGGTTCGGCCCGCCGGGGAGCCGAGGGCGTGGCGGCCGAGGCGGACGAGGTGGACGGCGAGGCCGGGGGAATGTCCGCGCGGCGATCCTGGCGCTGCTCGCCGAGGAGCCACGGCACGGCTATGCACTCATGACCGAGCTGACCGAGCGCAGCGGCGGCCTCTGGCGACCGAGCCCCGGCTCGGTCTACCCCGTGCTGGCCCAGCTGGAGGACGAGGGGCTGGTCGCCGTGCAGGAGAGCGCCGGACGGCGCGTCTTCTCCCTCACCGACGCAGGCCGCACCTATGTGGCCGAGCACGGTGAGGAACTGCACGAGCCGTGGCAGATGGCCGATCGTGGTCCCGCTGAACGGGTCCGGTCGCTGATGCGGGCCGGTGGAGCCCTGGCGGCAGCGGTCGAGCAGGTGGCCAGGCTCGGTGACGAGGGGCAGGCCGCGCGTGCGCTCGCCGTCCTGGAGGAGGCGCGCCGGTCGATGTACCGGATCCTGGCCGAGGACGTGACCCAGGAGACTGCCGACAAAACCGGCGAAGAAGGCGCCGGCGAAGGCCGGGGGACGTAGGTCCCGCGACTGCCGGGCGCCGCAAGAGCAATGTGTGCCTTGGCGGCTCGAACCGGCTCACCCAGGCAAGTGACCTAAAGCCACACGCCGACGGCCGCGGCTCCTCCGGGAGACGCGACTGCGGATGAGGCGAGGGACCTGGCGGGCAACCGGTCCGAGCCGCTCAGGTTTGCCCGGTGACCCTTCCTCCCGGTGAAACCGGCCTGTGGACAACGCCTTCGCGATGCAGGCAGATCACTACCGTCGTCGGATGGACGTTTCCACCCCGCTGACCAGGGTCGACTCCGAGGTGCTGGCCCGTGCCCGCGATGCGACGACCAGGGCCGGTGAGGCGTTCGACGACGTCCGCCGGCAGCTGCACCAGGTGCGGGCCGGCGTACCGGACTGGGCCGGCGTGCCGCTGCTGGCCGCCGCGGTGGACTCGCTGATCGCCGACCTCGACGCGGCCGGCCTGCGCGGCCAGGCCGATGCCGCCGATCTGGCCGCGGCCCTGGTGACTGCGGCCGGCCACTTCACCGAGGTGGAGAGCGCGGCGACCTATCCTGGGTGAGACGACGACAGCCCGACCGGGCCGTCCGGAAGGGTTGCGATCATCGTGCTCGATCCCCGTGAGTTGTACGAGCTCTCCGCCGATCAGCCGGAGGACGGCGAACTCGACGCTCCGGTCATGATCTTCTGCCTGACCGGCTTCATCGACGCGGGCCAGGCCGGCCGGCTGGCCGCCGACCACCTGCTCGAGGCGCTCGACCACCGGTTGCTGGCCAGCTTCGACCTGGATCAGATCTTCGACTACCGGGCCCGGCGCCCGACCCTGACCTTCGACGGCGACCACTGGGAGAGCTACCAGGCCCCGACCCTGCAGCTCTATCTCGCCCGGGACCTGGGCGGCACACCCTTCCTGCTGCTGGCCGGTCCCGAACCCGATGTGCAGTGGGAGCGGTTCGTCCGAGCCGTGATCGAGCTGGTCACCCGCTACGGCGTCCGGCTCTCGATCGGCGTGCACGCCATCCCGATGGGAGTGCCGCACACCCGCCCGGTCGGAGTGACGGCTCACTCCACGCGCCCCGAACTCGTCGGCGACTACCGGAAGTGGGTGGGCCGGGTGCTGGTGCCCGGTCACATGACCGGCCTGCTCGAGCTGCGCCTGGGTGAGGCCGGCCACGACGCCGCCGGGTTCGCCGTCCACGTGCCGCACTATCTGGCACAGAACGAGTACCCGGCCGCCGCGCAGGTGCTGCTGGAGTCGGTGTCCCGCCTCGCGCGGTTGCGCCTGCCGACGCAGGGGCTGGCCACGGCCGGGGAGGCGGTGCAGTCGATGATCGCTGATCAGCTGGCCGATCAGCCCGAGGTGCAGGCCGTCGTCCGCTCGCTGGAGGAGCAGTACGACGCCCTGGTCGCAGCCCAGGGCGAGCCGCTCGGCGGACTGCCGGGAGACCTTCCGACGGCCGACGAGCTCGGCGCCGAGCTGGAGCGCTACCTCGCCGCGGAGAACGAGCGCCGAGGCCGCGGCGAGGGGTAGCCGCGCGTCCTGGTCAGGCCGGATCCCCCCGCAGGTCGGTGAGCACCGCGAGCAGGGCCTGCCCATAGGCGTGGACGGCGTCCCCGGCCGTGAAGGTGCGGGCCTCACCGGCGACGACGACCGTGGCCTCGAACGACGCCGCTGCACCGTCGGGGGAGGGCACCGCGGTGAGTCGGCGGAACAGGGCGCCGAGCAGATCCCGCAGCTGCCCCTCGGCGGGCAGCCACAGCGCCTCGTCCGCCTGTACCGAGTCCAGGGCCCACTCGGTGACCCCGTTGAAGCCGATCACCGAACCGGACGGGAAGTCGTGCACCTCCACCGTCATGTCCGACAGCACGAACACCTCGGCGTCCATGCCGCGGTGCGGCAGCACGAAGCGGTCGCCGGGCTGTGGCGTCCAGCTCGAGGCCGGCGGCTCGCAGGGCCAGAGCGAGCTCCACGCTGATCATGAGTCTCCGTTCGGTCGAGCTCACAGCGCTCCGGGGTGATGGCGCAGCACATCGGCCACGGTGTCGGCCTGCGCGGCAGGCTTGTCCGCTCGATGTGCCAGCACCCGGGCGAAGCGCAGGGTCACACCGGCCGGGTAGCGCGAGGAGGTCTGCACGCCGTCGAAGGCGATCTCGACGACCAGTTCGGGCCGCACGGTCACCGTGAAGCCGTCATCCGCCGTGGCCAGGCCGTGCAGGTGGCTGGTCTGCCAGCCGAGCATGGCATCGGTCAGACCCTTGAAGGTCTTGCCCAGCATGACGAAACCGCCTGGGGGACCATAGGTTCCGTCGGGGTCGCGGGCGCCGAGATGCAGGTTCGACAGCCACCCGCTACGCCGGCCGTGACCGCGTTCGACGGCAAGGACGACCAGGTCCAGGGTGATCCTCGGCTTGACCTTCACCCAGGACGCGCCCCGACGCCCCATCGCGTAGGGCGCGGACAGGGCCTTCACCAGCACCCCCTCGTGGCCGGCGGCCAGTGCCTGGGCGGCGAAGGCCGCCGCCTGCGCGGCGCGGGCTCCGCCGTCCTCGCCCTCGGGGACCAGCCGGGGGATCAGCAGCGCGTCCGGAGCGATGCTCTCCAGCGCCTCCCGGCGTTCCTGCGCCCCCCGGTCGAGCAGGTCCACGCCGTCGGCATGCAGCAGGTCGAACAGGCGGGTGCTGATCGGGATCACGGCCTGGGCCGACGGCACGTCCCGCCGCGCGGCCCGGGCAGCGGTCACCTGGAACGGCAACGGGCGGCCGTCGGGACGCAGCGCGATGGCCTCGCCGTCCAGCACCAGGGTTCGCGCCGGAAGCGCCCGGACGGCCTCGACCACCTCCGGCAGCCGGTCGGTGACCTCGTCCAGGGTGCGGGTGAACACGGCGACGTCCTCACCGTCGCGGTGTACCTGGATCCGCACGCCGTCCAGCTTCCACTCCACCGCCGCCGGCCCGGTGCGCTCCAGCGCGGCCGACAGATCAGCGGCGCTCTGCGCAAGCATGGGCGTCAGCGGACGGCCCACCTGCAGGCCGAAGCCGGCGAGTGCGGCCGGGCCGGTCTCGCGCAGAGCCACGGCGACGGCGGCCAGGTCGCCGGAGAAGGTCATCGCCCGGCGGACCTCGTCGAGCCGGGCCCCGGCGTTCGCCGCGACGGCGTCCAGCACCAGCCCGGCCTGGGCGCCCTGTCGTACGCCGCCGGAGAGCAGATCGCGCAGGAAGAGCTGTTCGGCCCTGGTCGCCGCAGCCAGCAGGGCGGTGACCAGGTCGCGCCGGGTGCCGGCCGAACCGGTGCCGGCCGTGGTCGCAGAGTCCTGCAGCGCAGCGTCGACCGCGAGCACGCCGAGCGTGGCCTGCGCCGCGGCCGGCGGCAGTTGCCGCACTCCCGCCCAGCCGATCCCGGTGCGCCGCTGCCGTGGCTGGCCGGACAGCCAGGCGACGACGGCGGGCAGTTCCGCGATCGTTGCGCTGCCCAGGCACCCGGCCAACAGCTCGACCTTGGCACGTCGTCCGGAGGTGGCGGCGACCGCGGACGACGCGGCAGCGACCTCGGCCAGCAACATCAGGGCAGGTTCTCACACCCGGAAGTGGGCCACCACGTCGCCCAGGGCGCCGGAGAGCCCGACCAGTTCCTCCGCCGCGCGCTGGGTCTCGACGATGCCGGTACCGGTCGAGCGGGCAGCCTGCGCCACGTTCTCGATGGTCCGGGCGATCGTGGCGGAGCCGGCGGCCGCCTCGTGGACGCTGTGCGACATCTCCGCGGTCGTGGCGGCCTGCTCCTCGACGGCAGAGGCGATGGTCGTCTGGTAGCCGTTGATGTCCTCGATGATCTGCCCGATCCGGGCGATGCTCTCCACCGCCGCGGCGGTGCCCACTTGGATCGCCGCGATCCGGCCGGTGATGTCCTGGGTGGCGCGGGCGGTCTCCTGGGCCAGCTCCTTGACCTCGGAGGCGACCACGGCGAACCCCTTGCCGGCCTCGCCGGCCCGGGCCGCCTCGATGGTCGCGTTGAGGGCGAGCAGATTGGTCTGCTCGGCGATCGAGGTGATCGCCTTGACCACGGCGTCGATCTCGGCGCTGGCCTGGCCGAGCTGACCGACGGTGGTGTTGGCGGCCTGCGCCTGTTCGACGGCTGCAGCGGCGACGCGGACGGCGTCCGCGGAGGAGGCCGAGATCTCCCCGATGCTGGCGGCCATCTCCTCGGTGGCGGCGGCGACGGTCTGGACGTGATGCGACACCTCCGCGGCCGCGGCAGCAGCCTCGCCGGACTCCCGGGTCGTGTGCTCGGCATTGCGGGCCACATCGGCGCTGGTGGCGAACAGCCCCTGGGCGTTGTGCGCCACGGTGGTGGACGATGCGGCGATGGTGGCCACGGTTGCCCGCAGTGACTCGCGGGCCGTGCGCAACGACAGCGCCATGTCGCCGGTCTCGTCCCGCCCGACGGTGCCGGCGTCCACGGTCAGGTCACCGCCTGCCACCGCCTCGAGACTGTGCCGCACGGCGGCCAGCGGCGCGGTGACCAGGCGGGTCACCCAGGCACCGAGCAGGCCCACGACGAGCGCCCCCAGACCTGCCACGCCCCAGAGCACCAGGACGATCCGGTGCGACTGCGCGGCGGCCTCGGCCACGCTGGTCTCGAGCCGTTCCTCACTGAGCCGGACGATCTCGTCCAGGGCTTTCTGCGCCCGGTCGATCGGTGCCCGGACGGTGGTGGTGAAGGCCTGGGTGAACGCCCGTCGCTCGGCATCGGTCATCGGATGATCGGCGAGCGGGACCAGGGTCGTGTCGATCTCGGTCAGGGCCTCGCGCACGGCCGGCCGCAGGCGCTGCTCGACCACCTCGCGCTGCGGGCCCGTGAGGTCGGACGCCGCCAGCTCCTCGACGCCGTCCAGGGTGGCCCGCTCGTAGGTGCCGAGGTTCTTCAGGGCGGTGTCGATGTCCTTCTGGGTGTCGTACGACCCGGCCTGGGCGATCCTCGACCGCACCCTGGCGAAGGACTCACGCGTGCTCCCGAGGACGAGCGCCGGGTGGGCCTGGTCGTGGGACAGGTTCGCCAGCGCGGTCTGCTCGAGGGAGACCGCATACTGGCCGGCCAGACCGACCCCGAGGGCTGTGAGCAGCCCGGCGAGGGCGATGGAGCCGATCTTCACTGCAAGGGGCAGATCACGGATCCGGAAAGTGGCCACACCTCGATATCGGCGCCTGCCCAGGCCCGCTCGAGGTCGGCGCCCGCCCTGTGGCCGAGATCTCGGCCACAGGGCACGCCACGACCGGCGGTGTCAGCGGCGTCCGCCGCCGAGCAGCCCGCCGAGCAGGTCGCCGAGGTCGATCCCCCCGGCCTTGCCGGCCGAGGACTTCCCGCCGCCGAGGACCTGGCCGAGGATGTCGGCCAGCCCGCCCCCACCGGTGCCGCCGGAGCCACCGCCGAGGGCGCCACCGAGAACGTCGCCCAGGGCACCGCCGAGGCCGCCCCCGCCCCGCGAGGCAGAGCCGGCCGCACCGCCGAGCATCTGCTTGGCCAGGAACGACATCACGATCGGGGCCAGCATCGGAAGCAGCTTGGCGATCACACCGCTCCCGGCACCGCTGGCGCCCGCGAGCTGGCTGACCACCTGGTCCTGCTGGTCGCCGAAGACGTGCTTGACGATGTTGCTGCCGTCAGCGGTGTCCACCTGGTCCACGCCGAGGCCGCCGCCGATGACGGAGTCGAGCAGGTCGTTGTCGTGCTGGCCGAGAGCGCTGGCCAGGGACTGCGCGCCGTCCGGGTCCTGGGCATTGGCCTGCAGGCCGCCGACCAGGGCGGGCAGGGCCAGGTCGACAGCGCTGCGGGCCGTCTGCTGGTCGACACCCAGCTGTCCGGCGATCTGGTCGATCGGCAGCTGTCCGAGGATGTCGTCGAGGTTCATCTGCGTGGTGCTCCTGTCTGGGGTGGTCACGGCGGGCGGTCGATCACCGGCTCGTCCCGGCGCAGCCTAACCGCCCAGGGGGGTGCGTGCTGCCCGTAGTCGGGCAAGCAGCAGCGGGTCGATCCGTTCCCCGCGCAGCCGGTTCTCGAAGTTCTCGATCCCGGCCCAGTCCTCGAGCGTCGCGTGGCCCAGGGCGGCCAGATGCCCGGCCACCTCCTCGGCCAGCTCACCCTCCAGGGGCAGCAGCAGCGTCTCGTCCGTGCTGGCCGTGGTAGAGCTCGTGCAGCTCCAGGAGGCGGGCCAGCTCGGCCACCGGCTGGGCATGGTCGTCCACTCGCAGGTCGCACTCGACGTCCGGCCCCATCGGGCCGTTGGCCTCGCTCGCTGTCACGGAGCAGACCAGCAGCGCGGCGCTCTGCCGGCCACGCCGGTCGCCGCCGGCCGCGTCGCCGGCCACCAGGGTGATGAGCAGCCGCTCGGCCAACCCGCTCTGCGGATCGGCGCCCAGCCAGGCGGCCCGCATGGCCGCGACCACTTCCGGCCCGGTCAGGATGTTCCCCTGGATCGCGTAGGCGCCCCGCACGTCGTCCGCACCCGACACGCCACCCGCCCACGCGGAGCAGTCGGACCCGGTGTAGGTGGCACCCGGACCGGTGGACCCCACCACTCCGAGCTGGCGGACGGCGCGCCCGGGGTCGGCATCGGTGAGCCGGGTGACGACGTCCGCGGCACTGGTTCCCTCACGCAGCGCCGCCAGCCCCTGCGGGCGGTAGGACAGGTTCGCCCAGGCCTGGGTGGCAAGGGCGCCGACGCCCGCCTCCGCCGCGCTGACCATGGCGCCTGCGGCGAGGTACT
The DNA here is from genome assembly GCA_963710915.1 of uncultured Actinomycetota bacterium. Classification (GTDB taxonomy): domain Bacteria; phylum Actinomycetota; class Actinomycetes; order Actinomycetales; family Kineosporiaceae; genus JADJPO01. The sequence goes on from CAVQCD010000012.1 coordinate 391,747, forward strand.
TCGAGGCCACCGCCACGCCCCAGGACTGCTGGTCCGCCGAGCGGGCCACCACGGAGAAGGTCACCGGGGGACCGCCGGTCAGTGCTCGACGACGACCTGGGCGCCCTTCGGCTGACCGATGTCGGCCAGCAGGTCGGTGAACCACCCCTGGTCGGTGTCGAAGGCCTTGCCGCCCTTGATCCGCGGGAACTCGCACACCCGCAACGTGTTCGCCGCGTCCTCGTCCTCGCCGACCACTCCGCTCTCACCGCGCATCGCGGCGTCCACCGCGAGGTCGGTGCACCGCTTGATCAGCGCGAGGTCCTCGGCGTTGGCCGCGGCCGAGCGGGAGAAGTAGCCGCTCTTCTGCACCATGGTCTTCTCGGCGCCGACCAGGCCGGCGAACTGCTTGGCGAACCAGGCACCCGGGTTGATCGTGTCCAGCTTGACGTGGCCGAAGGCGTCCCGGGCGGGTTTCTCGCCGCGGGAGATCATCTCGTCGACGATGGTGGAGACCCCGGCGCCCTCGGACAGGAAGATGTTCACGCAGCCGAGCTCGTCCATGACCGCCTTCAGCCGGTCGGCCTCCTCCGCCAGATCGAAGTCCAGTTCCGGCACGAAGACCGCGTGCACGTCCCAGCGGCGGGCGTCGTTGCCGAACCCGGCGAACTCCTGGGTGCCGAGCCAGTCGCGGTAGGCGGCCGCCGTGGCTGCGGTGAGCCAGCCGCAGTTGCGACCCATGACCTCGTGCACGATCAGCATCTTCGGGTTGGAGGAGTGCTCGGCGATGATGTTCTTGGCGAAGATCGCGCCCTGCTCGGCCGCCGTCCAGGCCCCCAGGCTCTGCCGGATCGGGATCACGTCGTTGTCGACGGTCTTGGGCAGGCCGACCACGGTCAGCTCGTACCCGTTGCTGTGCAGGTAGGCGGCCAGGTCGGCTGCGGTGGTGTTGGTGTCGTCGCCGCCGATCGTGTGCAGCACGTCGACGCCGTCCTTGGTCAGCTGCTCGGCCGCCACGTGCAGCGGGTCCTGACCCTCGGTGACCAGCCCTCGCTTGACGCAGTCCTTGACGTTGGTCAGCTTGACCCGGCTGTTGCCGATCGGGCTGCCGCCGAACCTGTGCAGCAGGTGGGCCTTGGCGCGCACCTCGGGGGTGACGGTCAGGTAGCGCCCACCGAGCAGCCCGGCGTAGCCGTCGAGGTAGCCGATGATCTCCACCTCGGGGGCGAGCTGGGTGTAGCGCTCGATCAGGCCGCCGACGGCCGAGGACAGACAGGGAGCGAGCCCTCCGGCGGTGAGCAGGGCGACGCGACGAACGGTCATGGCTGACTCCAACGACTCGGCTTCGGTATCTCGTCAAGCCTAGTGCGGGCGTGAAGGGACCTTCGACCGACACCACCTGTCCCGCCTGCGACCGGGAGATGGCCGACAGGTGAAGGACAGGTGACGGCGGGTGGCGTGGGGCGGCGCGCAGGACGAGGATGCGGCCATGACCTTCACCGCCGCCGCTGACCGCTACGACCAGATGACCTACCGCCGGTGTGGCCGCAGCGGCCTGATGCTGCCCGCGGTCTCCCTCGGCCTCTGGCACAACTTCGGCGACGACGCTCCGCTGGCCACTCAGCGGGAGATCCTGCGCCGGGCCGTCGACCTGGGCATCACCCATCTCGATCTGGCCAACAACTACGGCCCGCCGTACGGCTCGGCCGAGACCAACTTCGGGGCGGTCATGGCCGCGGACCTGCGGCCCTACCGGGACGAGCTGGTGATCTCGACCAAGGCCGGCTACGACATGTGGCCGGGCCCCTACGGCAACTGGGGCTCCCGCAAGTACCTGCTGGCCAGTCTCGATCAGTCCCTGGCCCGGATGGGCCTGGACTACGTGGACATCTTCTACAGCCATCGGTTCGACCCCGAGACACCGCTCGAGGAGACCATGGGCGCGCTGGACACCGCCGTCCGCTCGGGCCGTGCGCTCTATGCCGGCATCTCCTCCTACTCGCCCGAGCGCACCCGGGAGGCCGCGGCGATCCTGCGGTCCATGGGCACGCCACTGCTGATCCACCAGCCCAGCTACTCGATGATCAACCGCTGGGTGGAGCGTGGCCGGCCCAGCCTGCTGGACACCTTGGGCGAGGAGGGGATCGGCTGCATCGCGTTCTCCCCGCTGGCGCAGGGCATGCTGACCGACCGCTACCTGAACGGCGTTCCGGCCGACTCGCGGGTGGCCCGCGGCGGCGCGCTGAGCGAGCGGATGCTCACCCCGGAGGCGCTCGATCGGGTGCGGGCGTTGAACGAGATCGCCCGTGGGCGGGGGCAGAGCCTGGCCCAGTTGGCGTTGTCCTGGGTGCTGCGGGACGAGCGGGTGACCAGCGTGCTGATCGGGGCGAGCAGCGTGGCGCAGCTGGAGGCGAACGTGGCCGCCCTGGCCGGCCCGGAGCTGACCGACAGTGAGCTGGCCGCCGTCGATGTGCACGCCGTAGACGCCGGCATCAACCTCTGGCAGAAGTCCAGCGACGCCTGAACAAACCCGCACGAGCGGGGTCGGGGTTTGGGGCACGATGAGCGGCATGCCGCAGACGCCGCGCGAGCTCGCCGACCACTACCTCGACCGGGTCATTGCCCATGACCCGATGTTGGCCACCTCGCTCGGGCTGCCGGACGGTGCCGACCGGCTGACCGATCTCTCCCCGGCCGGGCTGGACGCCGAGGCGGCGCTGGCCCGCAGCGCGCTCGCCTCGCTCGCCGCGATGACCCCGGCGGACGACGCGGAGCGGCGCTGCGCCCGGCTGCTGCGGGAGCGGCTGGAGGCCTCGCTGGCCCTGCACGCCGCGGGGGAGCACCTGCGCAACGTGTCGACGCTGGCCTCGCCGGTGCAGCAGGTCCGCGGGATCTTCCTACAGATGCCCTCGGACACCGACGACGACTGGGCGGTGATCGCCGCCCGGCTGGGCCGGGTCGACGAGGCACTGGCCGGGTACCGGGCCGCTCTGGCCGAGGGCGTGCGACAGGGGTTGCTCGCCGGACCGGGTCAGGTCGAGGCCGTGGTCGGGCAGCTGCGCGAATGGGGTCTGGACGGTGGTTGGTTCACCACCTTCGCCGGCAGCGGGCCGCCGTCGCACGCCGGGGTGCTGGCCACCGCGGCCGCCGCGGCGGACGCAGCCGTGGCGGACCTGGCGCTCTGGCTGGGCACCGACTACGCCGCGGCGGCCGAGTCCGGCCCGGACGCGGTCGGCGCGGAGCGCTACCGGCTGCACGCCCGGTACTGGACCGGGTCGAACCTGGACCTCGAGGAGGCCTACGCCTGGGGCTGGGCGGAGTACGCCCGGTTGGACGCCGAGATGCGAGCCGCAGCTGAGCTGGTGCTGCCCGGGGCGAGCCCGCGGGAGGCGATGACCCACCTGGACACGCACGGCCCGGCCATCGAGGGGGTGGAGGCGGTGCGGGTCCACCTGCAGGCCCTGATGGACGGCGCGATCGAGGCCCTGCAGGGTGTGCACTTCGACCTCGCCGACCCGCTGCTGCGGGTCGAGGCGATGATCGCCCCGGCCGGCAGCGCCGCCGCGCCGTACTACACCGGCCCCTCGATGGACTTCTCCCGCCCCGGTCGCACCTGGCTGCCCACCCTGGGCCGCACCCGGTTCCCCACCTGGGACCTGGTCAGCACCTGGTACCACGAGGGGGTGCCGGGGCATCACCTGCAGCTGGCGCAGTGGGTGCTGGTGGCGCCGCAGCTGACCCGCTATCAGTCGACGATCGGGTCGGTCAGCGCCAACCTCGAGGGCTGGGCGCTGTACGCGGAGCGTCTGATGGAGGAGCTCGGCTTCCTCACCGAGCCCGGCGAGCGGCTGGGCTACCTCGACGCCCAGCAGATGCGCGCCGTCCGGGTGATCATCGACATCGGGATGCACCTGCAGCTGGAGATCCCCCGCGAGCAGGGGGTGGCCGACCCGTTCCGGCCCGGTGAGCGCTGGACGCCGGCATCGGCCCGGGAGTTCTTCGGGCTCAACAGCGGCCGACCGGGCGACTTCCTGGACAGCGAGATCATCCGTTACCTCGGCATGCCCGGGCAGGCGATCGGCTACAAGCTCGGCGAACGGGCCTGGCTGGCTGGTCGTGAGGCGGCTCGGGCCGCCCATGCGGCCAGGGGCGAGGTCTTCGACGCCCGGGCCTGGCACATGGCGGCGCTGTCGCAGGGCTCCCTCGGCCTGGACGATCTGGCCGACGAGCTGGCCCGACTCTGAGGGGCAGGCCGTGCGCGCGCTGGTGATCGAGGAGTTCGGCGAACCGCCGACCCTGCGTCAGGTGCCCGATCCGCAGTGCCCCGCGGACGGCGCCGTGGTGACGGTCGAGGCGACCGGCCTGTGTCGCAGCGACTGGCACGGCTGGGCCGGGCACGACGGCGACATCGTGCTGCCGCACGTGCCTGGGCACGAGTTCGCCGGCCGGATCGCCCGGCTCGGCCCCCAGGTGCGCGGCTGGCAGGTGGGCCAGCGGGTGACCACGCCGTTCGTGCAAGCCTGCGGCACCTGCGCCCAGTGCCTGGCCGGGGACCACCAGGTCTGCGCCGAGCAGACCCAACCGGGGTTCAGCCGCTGGGGCTCCTTCGCCGAGCAGGTGGTGGTGGACCGGGCGATGGTGAACCTGGTCGCCCTGCCGGACGGCGTCCCGGCGGCGTCCGCGGCCGCGCTCGGCTGCCGCTTCGCCACCGCCTTCCGGGCCGTGGCCGAGGTGGGTCGGGTGCAGGTGGGGGAGTGGGTGGCCGTTCACGGGTGCGGCGGGGTGGGCCTGTCCGCGGTGATGGTCGCCCAGGCGGCCGGCGCCCGGGTGATCGCGCTGGACGTCGCGCCGGCCGCCCTCGCGCTCGCCCGCCGGTTCGGCGCGGAAACCGTTGTCGCCGTGAAGGATTCCGCAGACCCGCTGGAGCTCGGCGCCCACGTGCGGGAGCTGAGCGGCGGCGGGGCGCACCTGTCCCTGGACGCGCTCGGCAGCCCCGCCACGGCGTCCGCCTCGATCGCCTCGCTGCGCCCTCGGGGCCGGCACGTGCAGGTCGGGCTGTTGCCCTCCGCGCTCGGCTGGCCGGCGCTGCCGATGCATCTGGTGGTCGCCGGCGAGCTCGCCGTGCTCGGCAGCCACGGGATGTCACCACGGTCCTACCCCGGCCTGCTCGCCCTGGTGGCCGCCGGCGCGCTGGACCCCGGCGCTCTGGTGACCCGGACGCTGAGCCTGGAGCAGGGCGGCCCGGCCCTGGTGGCGATGGGGATCCCCGACCGGACGCCGTCCGGGATCACCGTGCTGCTGCCGGGTGCCTCAGCAGGCGCGGATCAGTCCTCGGAGTCCTCGAAAGGCGCTCTGCCGGAAGCGAACTGACGCACCTCGGCAGTCTCCAGCAGACGCGCCCGCACCGGGTCGCTGGCCAGCCGGCGGGCCCAGGTCACCACCGGGAGCGGGGCCGTCGAACCGGCGATCACCACGTTGCCGTAGCGCCGCCCATGGAGCTGGCCGGGCTCGGCGACCAGGGCGACGTGCGGGAACACGGACAGCGCCGTGGACGCCTCGCGGCGTGCGGTGGCCAGGAGTTCGCCGTCCGCCAGGTTGGTCAGGTAGAGCCCGCCCGGGAGGAGGATGCGGGCCACGTCGGTGGCGAACTGGCGGGTGAGCAGGTGCTCGGGCACCGTCGAGCCGGTGAATGCGTCCCGCACCACCACGTCGTAGCCGGCGTCGGGTTCCGCGGCGACGGCGGCGCGCGCCTCGCCCACCCGCAGTCGCAGGGCCCGGCTCGAGCGCAGGCCGAACGCCTGCTTGGTCAGCTCGAGCACCTCAGCGTCCAGTTCGACCACGACCTGGCGGGCCAGGGGATGGGTGGCCTGCAGATAGCGCGCCAGCGTGCAGCCTCCGCCGCCCAGGTGCAGGACGCGCAGCGCGTCGTCCTGGCGGTTCAGGCCCTCGATCGCACCGGTGAGCCAGCGCATGTACTCGAAGTCGAGCCGGGTCGGATCGTCCAGGTCCACGTGACTGGACTCCATGCCGTTCACGTAGAGGGTCCAGCCACGGCGACCGTCGTCGTCGGGCACCAGGGCCGCGACCCCGGTGGTGACGGAGCGGGGGCCGGCCACCGGCCGCGGCACCACACGACGCGCAGGCACGAGGACATCCTGACAGGCCGTGAGAGTGATCGGTGGGGGCCTCCCCGTGGTAGGCCCCCACCGCATCCCGCCTGAACGCCCGTTCCCCAGCGCTCGCCCGGTAAGACCCCGCAGAGGGCGCCCCAGATACCTCCGCGGTCGAAATGTGATCCAAGTCACAGGCGGGCCTGAGTGCCTGCACCGGAACACCGGCCGGGGTGGCGACCGTTGAAGGGAAGCGAACGGGTGGCGGCAGGTGGCCGCCGCCGTGGAAGGGGCACACATGGCAGCGACGATCCGTCGGATGGCGGCGCTGAAGGCGCTGGCACAGGTTCTCCGCGGGGCGAGCGGTCCGGGCGTTCCCGGGGTGCGGGAACGCCTGAGCGCCCTGCCCCGGATGCTCTCGATGGGGCTGAGCGGCAGGTACCCGCACCTGGCCACCTCCCGGATCGTGCTGGCCGGGCTCGCCCTGCTGTACGTGCTCTCGCCGGTGGACCTGGTGCCCGAGATCCTGCTCCCGCTGATCGGGCTGGGGGACGACGCCTTCGTGGCCGCGTGGCTGGCCGGCACCCTGCTGAGTGAGACCGAGGCCTTCCTGGCCTGGGAGAAGGTCGCCGCCGATCCTGAGGTCCGGGTCGTGGTCGGGGACGTCATCGAGTAGCTCTCGGCGCGCGGTTATCCACAGGCCGACGTCCGGTTCCAGCGGGACATCGCGCGATCAGGGCACCGTGGAGGCATGCAGCCAACCATCGGCGCCGGTGCGCCCGACGTGATCGCATACGCCTTCTACCGCATGGGGTTCCGCCCCCGGGAGAGCCTGGTCCTGGTCGGAATGCGGGACGATCCGCAGGCCCCGCCCGGCCGTCGGGGCAAGCGCATGCTGTGTGGGGTGGTGGGCCGGGTGGACCTGCCGCCCGCTGCTCATCGCCGGGCCCAGACAGAGCTCCTGGTGAGCAGGGTGCGCGGCCACGGCCACCGCGCGGCGTTCGCGCTGATCGTCTCCGAACGCCCCCTCCCCGCCCTGGTGAAGGTCGTGCGCAGCGCGGTGCGCGCAGCAGATCTGCGCCTGCTCGACGTGTTCTGGGTCGGTGACTCCCGCTACCGGTCATGTCTCTGCCCGGATGAGACCTGTTGCCCGCCAGAGGGTTTCCCCCTGGCGGAGGTGCACACGAGTCAGGCCGCGGCGGAACTCGTGCTGCGCGGGCGCACCCTCGGCGCCGATGAAGCCTCGATCGTCGCCGATGTGGTTCCCGACCCGCTCGCCGTGCTGCCTGCCGCGGCACTCGCCCGGCCCGCGGTCACCGGCCGCCGGCCGTCACCACGCAGCGAGCGGATGCGGCGCCTGGACCTGTGGCGTGATCTGGTCGCCGCGCAGGACGAACAGGACCCGACCGACATCGCCGCCGGCGACCTGGCCGACCTGTGTCGCGGCCTGGACGACGTGCTGTTCCGCGACGCCCTGCTCGTCGCCCTGGCTGCACCGGCCGGTGCTGACGGCCTGACGCATGCGCGGGCCATGGCCGGCGGGCGCGGCGAGGCGGCGATGGTGGAGGTGGAGCGGCGCCGTCCGGACGGGCCGGTGCTGGAACGTGGCCGACGGGTCCTGGCCGCCCTGGCCCGGCGCACACCACCGGGCCGGCGGGCTGAGGCACTGGCCCTGCTCGCCTGGGCCGCCTGGTGGCAGGGCGACGGAGGACGGGGCCGGCTGCTGGCCGAGCAGGCTCTGGCCGATGCCCCGGCGCACCGGTTGGCGCGACTGGTCGCCGCCATGCTGGAGGCGGCGCTGCCCCCGCCCTGGGTGCAGAGTGAGGACGTGGCCGACGAACCGGGAGTCACCCGGGCGGGCTAACCGCATGGTGAGACGGGGTTCCACTCCCGGGTGAGATGCCCTACCTTCCTCGTAGGTCATGAGTGCCAGCATCAAGCCCCGGCTTGCTGGCCGGCAACCCTCCAACCGCGGTGGGGTGCCCCGGGTGATGACCTGGCCGACCGCCGAGGTGGCGGAGGCAAGCGCGGGCCCCTGGTGGGCCCCACGGCTCGAGGAGTACTCATGAGTGACGGCTGGTCCTTCGAAACGCGTCAGATCCACGCCGGCCAGGTCCCGGACCCGACCACGGGGGCCCGGGCCCTACCGATCTACCAGACCACGTCGTACGTGTTCCGGGACACCGAGCACGCGGCAAGCCTGTTCGGGCTCAAGGAGTTCGGCAACATCTACACCCGGTTGATGAACCCGACCACCGACGTGGTGGAGAAGCGGATCGCCAGCCTGGAGGGCGGCGTCGGGGCTCTCTTCGTGGCCAGTGGCCAGGCTGCGGAGACGCTTGCCCTGCTGAACCTGGCTGAGGCCGGCGACCACATCGTGGCCAGCCCCAGCCTGTACGGCGGCACCTACAACCTCTTCCACTACACCTTCCCCAAGATCGGGATCCAGGTCACCTTCGTCGACGACCCGGACGACCTCGACTCCTGGCGCCGCGCCGTCCGTCCGAACACGAAGGCCTTCTTCGGGGAGACGATCTCCAACCCCAAGCAGGACGTGCTCGACATCGAGGGTGTGGCGGCGGTGGCGCACGAGGTGGGGGTGCCGCTGGTGGTGGACAACACCGTGGCCACCCCGTACCTCATCCGCCCGCTCGACTGGGGCGCCGACATCGTCGTCCACTCGACCACGAAGTACCTGGGCGGGCACGGGACGGCGCTGGGCGGGGTGATCGTCGACAGCGGCCGGTTCGACTACGCCCAGGACCCGGTCCGGTTCCCGAACTACAACGAGCCCGACCCGAGCTACCACGGGCTGGTCTACGCCCGCGATCTCGGCGTGGGCAGCGCGCTCGGCGCGAACCTGGCGTTCATCCTCAAGGCCAGGGTGCAGCTGTTGCGCGACCTCGGTCCGGCGGCGTCCCCGTTCAACGCCTTCCTGCTCGCGCAGGGGCTGGAGACGCTCAGCCTGCGGATCGAGCGGCACGTGCAGAACGCGACCGCGGTGGCCCGATGGCTGGAGCAGCGCGACGAGGTCGAGTCGGTCGCCTACGCCGGGCTGGAGTCCAGCCCCTGGTTCGAGCGGGCCCGCAAGTACGCGCCGCTCGGCGCCGGTGCCGTGCTGGCGTTCGAGATCAAGGGCGGCGTCGAGGCAGGCAAGCGGTTCGTCGACGCCCTGGAGCTGCACAGCCACGTGGCCAACATCGGCGACGTCCGGAGCCTGGTCATCCACCCGGCCTCGACCACGCACAGCCAGCTCTCCGGCGAGGAGCAGCTGGCCAGCGGGGTCACCCCGGGGCTGGTCCGGCTCGCCGTCGGGATCGAGCACCTCGACGACATCCTGGCCGACCTGGAGACCGGCTTCCGGGCGGCCAAGCTCGCCTGATCGGAGGCGATGCCCTCGCCGCGAGGGGGCCGGCTCAGCTCGCTCAGGTCAGCTCAGGTCAGCTCAGGTCAGTGCGGTGCGCACGACGCCGTGCAGTCTGGGCCAGGCGGCGGCGAGGGCGGGGTGCAGGTCCATGGCGCTGACCGACTCCAGGTCGACCCAGCGCAGATCGAGGCTCTCAGCCGTGGACACCCGCACCTCGAGATCCGGTGCGGCCACGGCGAGCACGTAGGTGTAGCTCCAGTCGCCGTGGTCCACACCCAGGTGCTCGGCCAGCACGGTCAGCCGCGCAGGACTGGCGCCGGCCTCCTCGTCGGCCTCGCGCAACGCGGCGGCCACGGCGTCCTCATGGCTGTCCCGGGCACCCCCGGGCAGCCCCCAGGTGCCGCCCTGGTGCACCCATTCCGCGCGGAGCTGGAGCAGCACCCGAGGCGTGTCGGTTGCCGTCGTGACGCCGTCCAGCAGCACCAGGCCCGCTGCTCCGTGCAGGCCCCAATGACGTTCGCCGCAACGGCAGGCCACCCATCCGTTGCCGTCCTGGTCCGCCATATGCCCACGGTAGGTGTCGGTGCCGGGTCCTCGGGGGTAGGTTGCCGCTACGGGTGACGTGGCGTCGTCCGGCGTCGAGGAGCGTGAGACATGGCTGTCGTCGTTGGATATGTCCCGACCGCAGAGGGGCGTGCCGCGTTGCGGCATGCAGCCAAGGAGTGCCGACTGCGCAACACGATGCTCGTCGTGATCAACTCCAATCGCGGGGGACGGGACCTCAACGGGAGCGAAGCGGCCCGGTACGAGGAGGAGCTGGCCTCGGTGCGCGCCGAGCTGGACTCGGTCGGGATCACCAACGAGGTGCGCCAGCTCGTGCGCGGCCAGGAGCCCGCCGAGGACCTGATCGCCGTGGCCGAGGAGGTCAACGCCGACTTCATCGTGATCGGGCTGCGGCGACGGTCCCCGGTCGGCAAGCTGATCCTCGGGTCGAACGCCCAGCGCATCCTGCTCGACGCGCCGTGCCCGGTGCTGGCGGTCAAGGCCGACGAGGAGTGAGCCGGGCGCACCTGGCGCTGGCCCAGGATCCGGCTGCCGACGCCCTGCTCGGCCGGGACCCGTTCGCGCTGCTGGTCGGCATGCTGCTGGATCAGCAGTTCCCGATGGAGCGCGCCTTCGCGGGGCCGGCCCTGATCGCCGAGCGCCTCGGCGCCGACCACCTCGACCCGGTACGGATCGCGGCCGAGCCGGCAGAAGCGTTCGCCGCGCTGATGGCCGGGCCCCCCGCCGTCCACCGCTACCCCTCCAGCATGGCCGAGCGGGTGCAGACCCTGGCCGCCCTGGTGGCCGAGCGCTACGGCGGCGACGCCTCGGCGCTCTGGCGGGAGGCGGCCAGTGGTGCCGACCTGCTGGCCCGTCTGCAGGCCCTGCCCGGGTTCGGCGCCCAGAAGTCCAAGATCTTCGTCGCCCTGCTCGGCAAGCAGCTCGGGGTGCGCCCCGAGGGGTGGGAGCGGGCGGCCGGGGATTACGCCCAGCCGGGATACCGCTCGGTGGCCGACGTGGTCGACGGGGACTCGCTGCAGAAGGTGCGCGACCACAAGAAGGCCATGAAGGCCCAGGCGAAGGCGCAGGCCGGGCAGAATCGGTGAGCCGGGGCCCGGCGGGTGAGCGCGTCGAGGGTCTCGAGGTGCTGGGTGGGCGTGGCCCGTGCCACAATGACGAGTTGACCCGGTCGGGCATGTCGACGCACGCCCCGGCGTTGCTCCTACTGGTCCCACCATCACGACGAAAGGTTGTCCGTGTCGTCGGTCTCGGCATCTCGGCCCGTTCCCATGGAAGCTGATCACCAGGTCGTTCCCGACCCTGGAGGGGAGCTGGGCAGCAAGGTTCTTCCGGCCACGACGGCCAAGGCCGGCGTGAAGGCCACCGCACCGGTGAAGGCTGCCCCGGCGGCGAAGAAGGCCCCGGCCCGGGCCGCGGCGAAGAAGACCGCCCCGGCGAAGAAGGCTGCCCCCACGAACGGCGCCGCCACCGCCGTGGCCGAGGGTGACGAGCCACCGGTCGACCTGGCCGACGGCGTCGAGCTCGAGGCTCTGGTCGAGGGTGAGGTCGCTGCGGCTGCGGGGGCCACGCCGGCCGTCGAGGAGGAGGGCGCGTTCGTCCTGTCCGACGACGACGACGACGCCCCGGCCCAGCAGGTCGCCACGGCAGGCGCGACGGCCGACCCGGTGAAGGACTATCTCAAGCAGATCGGCAAGGTGGCACTGCTCAACGCCGAGCAGGAGGTCGAGCTCGCCAAGCGGATCGAAGCCGGCCTGTTCGCCGAGGAGAAGCTCAACGCCGGGGTCAAGCTGGAACTGAAGCTGCGCCGGGAGCTGCTCTGGATCGCCGAGGACGGCCGCCGCGCCAAGAACCACCTGCTCGAGGCGAACCTGCGGCTGGTGGTCTCCCTCGCCAAGCGCTACACCGGCCGCGGCATGCTGTTCCTGGACCTGATCCAGGAGGGCAACCTGGGTCTGATCCGCGCCGTGGAGAAGTTCGACTACACCAAGGGCTACAAGTTCTCGACGTATGCCACCTGGTGGATCCGGCAGGCGATCACCCGCGCCATGGCCGACCAGGCCCGCACCATCCGGATCCCGGTGCACATGGTCGAAGTGATCAACAAGCTGGCTCGGGTGCAGCGCCAGATGCTGCAGGACCTGGGCCGGGAGCCCACGCCCGAGGAGCTGGCCAAGGAACTGGACATGACGCCGGAGAAGGTGGTCGAGGTCCAGAAGTACGGCCGCGAGCCGATCTCGCTGCACACCCCGCTCGGTGAGGACGGCGACAGCGAGTTCGGCGACCTGATCGAGGACTCCGAGGCGGTGGTTCCGGCAGACGCGGTGTCGTTCACGCTGCTGCAGGAGCAGCTGCACTCGGTGCTGGACACCCTGTCCGAGCGCGAGGCGGGCGTGGTGTCGATGCGGTTCGGCCTCACCGACGGTCAGCCCAAGACGCTGGACGAGATCGGCAAGGTCTACGGGGTGACCCGTGAGCGGATCCGCCAGATCGAGTCCAAGACCATGTCCAAGCTGCGCCACCCCAGCCGTTCCCAGGTCCTGCGCGACTACCTCGACTGAGGCTCGCCGCAGCGCAGGTTCGGGGTCAGGTGAGGACGAGGCCGACGACCCAGGTGGCGGCGATCAGCAGGCCGGAGAGCAGCTCGATCAGCATGCTTGCGCCGACGGCCTTCAGCGCGGCCACGGTGGACGGCCAGGCCTGGGCGTTGTCGTCCAGCCTCACCCGTTCGGCCAGGTAGACCCCGAGCACGAAGCCGACGAACAGTCCGAGCACCGGGATCACGAAGAAGCCCACGATGCCCAGCAGCGTGCCCAGTCCGAGGCTCGACCAGGGCACCCCCGCCTCGCGCATGGTGCGACCCGGCAGCACGTACTTGACCACGCTGCCGAGCACGAGGATGGCCGTGGCGACTCCGAACACGGTCCAGGCGGATGACGTGCCCACGCTCCAGGCCCAGAGCAGGACGCCGGCCCAGGAGAGCAGCAGGCCGGGAAGCACCGGCACCACGATGCCGATCAGGCCGGCGACGACCAGGAGCCCGGCCAGCAGCGTGATTCCCACGGGGTGGAGCCTATGCCGCGGAGGTCAGCGCTCGTCGTCCGGCGCGACGTGCGGGGTGGCGGTGAGCACCTCGGTCTGGTCCTGGAACTCGACGGCGCGCTCCTTGAGCGCGTCCTCGTGGGTTCGGCCGTGGTGGGCGCAGAACAGCAGGTCCGCCCCTCCGGGCAGGACGACACGGATGTAGGCGCGGGCGCCGCACCGGTCACAGCGGTCGGCCGCGGTCAGCGGTACGGGAGCGGTCTTGGTGTGCACAGCGGGCCTCCTTCGGCGACTACAAGGCGTTCAGTGCGGTCGAGATTCCTGTCGGTCATCGTGATTCGAACAACAGTCAACCAGGCCTGGCAGTTCCTGGAAGCCCCGGCGGGTCGCGTTCGCTGTCCGCGAAGCCCAGGTAGCCTCCTTCGTGTGGCAGTCCAGCCGATCAGCACGCGCCCGGGCCCGCGCCGACCGGGGGCGCCGTCCGACTACACCGCGCGCCACCTCTCCGTGCTCGAAGGGCTCGAGGCTGTCCGCAAACGTCCCGGTATGTACATCGGCTCCACCGATGCCCGGGGGTTGATGCACTGCCTCTGGGAGATCATCGACAATGCTGTCGACGAGGCCCTGGGTGAGCACTGCTCCCGGATCGAGGTGACGCTGCACGCCGACGGCTCGGTCGAGGTCCGCGACGACGGGCGCGGCATCCCGGTGGACATCGAGCCCAAGACCGGCCTGTCCGGCGTCGAGGTCGTCCTCACCAAGCTGCACGCCGGCGGCAAGTTCGGCGGCGGGTCGTACGCGGCCTCCGGCGGGCTGCACGGGGTCGGGGCGAGCGTGGTCAACGCGCTGTCCTCCCGGCTCGACGTCGAGGTCGACCGCGGCGGCAAGACCTACGCGATGAGCTTCCGGCGGGGCGAGCCCGGGGTGTTCTCCGACGGCCGGGGCGACCCCTCGCCGGACGCCCCGTTCGCGCCGTACCTCGACCGCAGTGAGCTGAGGGTGAGCCGGGCGGCCAAGCGCGGGCTGACCGGCACCCGGGTGCGGTACTGGGCCGACCGTCAGATCTTCCTGGCCGACGCGGCGTTCGCCTACGACGAACTGGTCACCCGGGCCCGCCAGACGAGCTATCTCGTGCCCGGACTGGCCATCGTCTTGCACGACGAGCGCGGGCTGTCCGGCACGCCCGGGCGAGCACGGGCCGCACTCGGAGACCTTCCTGCACGACGGCGGGATCGCCGAGTTCGCCGACTTCCTGGCCACCGACGAGAAGGTGACCGACGTCTGGCGGCTGCGCGGCTCCGGCTCATTCACCGAGACGGTCCCGGTGCTCGACGACCGCGGTCACATGACCCCCACCGAGGTCGAGCGCGACTGCCAGGTGGACGTGGCGCTGCGCTGGGGCACCGGCTACGACACCGAGGTCCGCTCGTTCGTCAACATCATCGCGACGCCCAAGGGCGGCACGCACATCGCCGGATTCGAGCAGGCGATGCTGAAGACGCTTCCGCCAGGTGGTCGGCGACAACGCCCGGCGGCTGAAGTTCAACGCCAAGGACGACCGCCTGGACAAGGACGACGTGCTCGAGGGCCTCACCGCGGTGGTCACCGTGCGCCTGGCCGAGCCGCAGTTCGAGGGCCAGACCAAGGAGGTGCTCGGCACCAATGCCGTCCGCCGGGTGATGGCCGAGGTGGTCGAGCGCGAGCTGACCGGTCTGCTCACCTCAACCAAGCGGGTGCGAGAAGGCCCAGGCAGCCCTGCTGCTGGACAAGGTCGTCGGGGCGATGCGCACCCGGGTGGCCGCCCGCCAGCACAAGGAGACGCAGCGGCGCAAGAACGCGCTGGAGACCTCCTCGCTGCCGGCCAAGCTGGTCGACTGCCGCAGCGACGACGTCGACCGCACCGAGCTGTTCATCGTCGAGGGCGACTCGGCGCTGGGTACTGCGCGCCGGGCGCGCAACTCCGAGTTCCAGGCGCTGCTGCCGATCCGGGGGAAGATCCTCAACGTGCAGAAGGCCTCCGTGGCCGACATGCTCAAGAACACCGAGTGCGCGGCCATCATCCAGGTGGTCGGCGCGGGCTCGGGGCGGTCGTTCGACCTCGAGGCGGCGCGCTACGGCAAGATCATCCTGATGTCGGACGCCGACGTCGACGGCGCGCACATCCGCACGCTGCTGCTCACCCTGTTCTTCCGGTACATGCGCCCGCTGGTCGAGGCGGGCCGGGTCTACGCCGCGGTGCCGCCGCTGCACCGGGTGGAGATCGTGAACCCGGGATCGAAGAAGAACGAGTACGTCTACACCTACTCCGACGCCGAGCTGCACCGCACCCTGGCCGCACTGGAGCAAGAACGGGCCGCACGCTACAAGGACCCCGCCGCAGCGGTACAAGGGTCTCGGTGAGATGGACGCCGACCAGCTGGCCGAGACCACGATGGACCCGCGCCACCGCACCCTGCGCCGGGTCAGGACGGCCGATGCTGGACGCCGCGGCCGCGGGTCTTCGAGCTGCTCATGGGCAACGACGTCGGCCCCGCGCAAGGACTTCATCGTGGCCGGTGCGCGAGGGAACTGGACCGCGCCCGCATCGACGCCTGAGCAGGTTTCGCTGTCACGCGGTGCCGTGCTCCGGGATGGATAGGCAGGCCTCCACGGCGAGCCAGAAGACCTTCTCGCGCACCGAGGTCTGCTTCTGCCAATGCCGGGAGTCCCACACGTCACTGCTCAGATCGTCGCCGCCGTAGAGCAGGTACCCGAGCGGGACGCCGCGGAAGGCGGCCACCGCGAAGAGCGCAGCCGCCTCCATCTCGACCACCAGCGCCCCCTCGGCGCGGCGTCGGGCGATCCGCTGCGGGGTCTCCCGGTAGTAGGCGTCCGTCGTCCAGGTGGTCCCGGTCACGTAGGGGACGCCGTCGCGACGCAAGGCATCCTCGACGGCGCGCACCGCGGCGTCCGCCGGCGCGATCGATCGGGACGGCGGCGCGTAGTGGTAGGACGTGCCCTCGTCGCGCAGTGCCGCGGTGGGTACCACCAGATGGCCCAGGGTCAGCTCGGCCGACAGCACCCCCGCACCGCCGCAGACGACGAATCGCTTGCAGCCGTAGGCGATCAGTTCCTCCAGCACTCCGGCACCCAATGGGGCGCCGACCCCCGGCTGGGCGAACGCGAGCCGTCGCCCGTCGACGTCGATCTCGTACAACGGCCAACGCCCCGCCTCGCTGGTGACGTGGGCAGGGGTCGTCGCCTGGTGCTCGCGCGCCACGGTGTCGATCACGTCGCGGAAGAAGCACAGGACGGCGCACTCGGGCACGTCGCGCGGCCGGATCACCCGGGAGGGCTCGATGAACGCCTCCCGCGACGGATCGAACTCGAGGATCGGCACCCGGTGAGTGTCCATACGTGGATGATCCCCGATCCCCAGCAGGTCTAGAGGGGGCCGGCTATGGCGGAGACGGGCTGGGGGAGCGGGGTGCCGGAAGCGTCTCGGCGGGGGTCCGGCGCGGGCAGAGGAACCGCGACGCCGTTGGGGGCGGCGGCCAGGGCCGGCGTGGGACCGGCCCAGGCCAGCAGCAGGGTGTCCTCGCCCTTGAGGAAGCGGTGGCAGCGCACGCCGCCGGTCGCCCGGCCCTTGGCGGGGTACTCCGCGAACGGGGTCACCTTGGCCGCGCCGGCCTGGGTGCCCGGCAGCCCGTAGGAGGCCCCGGCCACCGTGACCACCACGCTGGCCCACTCGCCGTCGTCCAGCGCGAGGTCCACCGCCCCGAAGAAGACCACCCGGGCGCCCGGCGACAGGGCGATCCCGGCCATGCCGCCCGCGGCCCGGCCCTGCGGGCGCACCTTGTCGGCAGGGAACCGCAGCAGTTGGGCGTCGCTGGTGACGAAGACCAGATCGCTGTGGGCGGAGGGCAGCTCGGCCGCTCCGACCACGACGTCGCCGTCGCGCAGCGCCACGACCTCCCAGGAGTCCTTGTTCAGCGGGTAGTCCACGATCACCCGCTTCACCACTCCGGACGCCGTGCCGAGCGCGATCCCGGGGGAGTCCTCGGTCAGTGAGGCCAGGGTGAGCACCCGCTCGCCCTTGGCCAGCACCAGGAACTCCTCGACCCGCGCCCCGCCGGAGAGCGAGGGCGCCGTGGAGACCGGGGGCAGCGACGGCATGTCGATCACGCCGAGGCGGATCATGCGGCCGTGGGTGGTCACCGCGGCCACCTCGCCCCGTGCGGTGGCGCGCACGCGGGCCACCACGGCGTCGTGCGCCGCGCGCCGCGCCGGGTCGGGCCCGGGCAGCGGCTCGTCGTTCGCGGTGCGGGCGAGCAGACCGGTGGAGGACAGCAGCACCCAGCACGGGTCGTCGGCCACCTCGAGCGGGGCCGAGCGGGCCGCGGTGACGGCGGTGCCCGCCGACTCCAGCAGCACCGTGCGTCGCGGGGTGCCGTAGGCGGCGGCCACGTCGGCGAGCTCGTCGGAGACCAGCGCCCGCTGCTTGCCGTCATCGGCCAGGATCTCGGTCAGCTCGGCGATCGTGGCCTGCTTCTCAGCCTTCTCCGTCTCGAGCTCGATGGTGGAGTACTTGGTCAGCCGGCGAAGCGGCATCTCCAGGATGTAGTCGGTCTGCACCCGGGTCAGGTCGAACACCGTCATCAGTCGCTCCCGCGCCTGCCCGGTGTCGTCGCTGCCCCGGATCACCGCGATCACCTCGTCGATGTCGAGGATCGCGATCAGCAGGCCCTCGACCAGGTGCAGCCGGTCGGCGGCCTTGCCCAACCGATAGGTGCACCGGCGGCGGACGACGTCGAGCCGGTGAGCGACGTAGATCTGCAGCATCTCGCGCAGTCCCAGCGTGCGCGGCTGCCCCTCGACCAGGGCCACGTTGTTGATCCCGAAGGAGTCCTCCAACGGGGTCATCCGGTAGAGCTGCTCGAGCACGGCCTCGGCGTGGAAGCCGCCCTTCAGCTCGATCACCAGCCGCAGCCCGTGCTCGCGGTCGGTCAGGTCGACCACGTCGGCGATGCCTTGCAGCTTCTTGGCCTGCACCAGATCCTTGATCTTCTCGATCACCTTCTCCGGCCCGATCAGGTACGGCAGCTCGGTGATCACGATGCCCTGACGGCGCGGGGTGACGTTCTCGAACCGGGCCGTGGCCCGGGTCTTGAAGCTGCCCCGGCCGCCGGCGTAAGCGTCCCGAATCCCTTCCAGCCCAACGATCTTCCCGCCAGCAGGCAGGTCCGGCCCAGGCACGAACCGCATCAGGTCGTCCAGGGTCGCGTCGGGGTGCGAGAGCAGGTGCCGTGCCGCGCCGACCACCTCGATCAGGTTGTGCGGCGGCATGTTGGTGGCCATGCCGACGGCGATCCCGCTGGCCCCGTTGACCAGCAGGTTCGGCAGCGCCGAGGGCAGTACCTCGGGCTGGGTCAGCTGGCCGTCGTAGTTCGGCACGAAGTCGACGACGTCCTCGTCCAGGCCGTCGGTCATCAGCAGCGCCGTGGGCGCCATCCGGGCCTCGGTGTTGTGGTTGACGAAGCCGCCGGCGAGGAAGGAGTGGTCGGCGGACTCGACCTTGACCGAGTAGACCGGCTCGGCGCCCTGGTGTTCCACCGAGGCGACGGTGACGTAGCGATAGCCCGGGTCCATGATCGCTGACACCACGGCGCGCACCGGGGCGCGTTCCATCCGCTGCAGCGTCGCCGTGCGCCGGTCCGGCCAGCGGTCGATGGTCTGGTCGCCCAGCCACGGCCGCCCGTCCACCCGGGGGGTCGGCATCGCGCGCAGCAGGTAGTCGCCCAGGTAGGGGGCGACGTCGCCGCCGAGCCGATGGGCGGCGGCGGGCAGGGCGGCGAGGAGCGCCTCCAACCGGGTCTGGTTGGCGGCCAGGAAGCCGACCGACTCGGCGAACTGGTCGACGTTGTGCCGCGCGGCGATGATCAGCCGGTACTCGGTGCGCACCACGTCCTCGGTGAGCTGCGCGTGCACGCCGAACTCCAGCAGCAGCTCCTGGACGTCGAGGGCCAGGCCCAGGCTCACTGTGCGGTACTCGATCGAGACCGAGTGGTGCCGGGTCTCCACGATGGAGCCGTCGCCCTCGAGGGCAGCCATCAGGAACGCCCGCTTGGCGCCGGGCCCGGCGCACCAGATGGCCTCCGGGATGCGCAGTCGGGTGGCCGGCACGCCGATCAGCTCGCGCAGCGGGCCGGCTGCGAACGATGCCATGTCGCTCACCGTGAGCAGGTGGGTGGTCGCCACCGATCGGTGCTCAGGCCGCTCCTCGACCACGGACGGCCCGCCGACCAGATCGGCATAGGCCTCGCTGACCGCGGCGAAGAACGCCGGGTCGGTGGTGGCGACGCCCGCGCGTTCGGAGGTGGCCCACCCCCGGCTCACCCAGGCGCCGGCGAGCACCCCGAGGTGCCGCTCGGCGACGGTCGGCTCCGCGCTGACCGGCGCATTGCGGGCCAGGCAGAGCACCTCGCCCGGTTCCAGCTCGTCGAGGCGGCGCCAGATCAGCCGGGGCACCTGGTCGACCAGGCACAGCGCCAGGACCGGGTGGTTGTGGCTGCCCCGCAGCTGGTGGCCCGAATCGGTCTGTACGGCGATCACCGGGTGCGAGCCGGAGTGGAAGATCGTGCTGGCCCGCACCGGGCGGCCGTCCCGGTCGAGCACGTCCTGGTCCAGTGGGCGCTCGGAGTTCGGCTCCAGGCCGGCCAGGTCGGCGATCCGCGGGGAGCGTCCGTCGGCCAGGCGGATCCGGGTGTCCCCGGTGATGCAGTAGCGGTAGGCGGCCGGGCCGTCGTCCAGCGAGCCGAAGTTCCCGTGCCCGTCCACCAGCGGCATCCGTAGGGTGAAGTCCTGGGCGAGACGGACCAGGGCGTCGTAGATCGCGGTGTCGCCGTGCGGGTGCAACTTGCCCATCACGTCACCGACGATCCGGCTGCACTTGACGTGTGCCCGGTCCGGGCGCAGGCCCATCTCGGCCATCGAGTACAGGATGCGGCGCTGCACCGGCTTGAGGCCGTCCCGCGCGTCGGGCAGGGCGCGGGAGTAGATCACCGAGTAGGCGTACTCCAGGAAGGCTCCCTGCATCTCCTGCTCGACGTCCACATCGACGATCCGCTCGGTGTAGTCCCCGGGCGGCGGTGTCTTCGGGCCGGCCATGCCAGCGCTTCCTTCCTGGTGCTCCTGGTGTGACGTGGGCCCCTCATTCTCGCCCGTCCCGGCGCCGGGATCGGTCAGCGACCCGCCCCAGGGCGGCTCACGGCGTCCAAGAGGTGCCGAAGCTGCCGTCGTGCGCGATCTCGGCCAGCGGACGGCGACCACGCCGCAACGAGGGGGAGCGACGGTCGGGTGCGGGGTGCCCGAGGCTGACGACGCCGACCGGGCGACGGTCGTCCGGGATCGAGAACCCTTGCCGCAGAGCGGGTATCCGGTTCGGGGGGACGCCGAAGAAGCAGCCGGCCAGTCCGTCGTCCACCGCGGCCAACTGCAGGATGAGGGCCGCCATCCCGGTGTCGACGTCCCAGTAGGGCACCGGCCACCGGCTGGGGTCGCGGTCGGTCCAGCCCTTGTCCGGCTCGGCGTACCGGTCGAGATACCGCTCGGGATCGGACAGGCAGACCACCAGCACGGGGGCCGTGCGCATCCCCTCCAGCCAGGAGTCGGCCGGGGTCGTGGCGTCGGCGGTGAGCCGCCAGAACCGCTCGCGGTCGTCCGTCGCGGTCAGCACCAGGAAGTCCCAGCCCTGGCTGAAACCGGCGCTCGGGGCCCGGCTCGCCAACTCCAGGAATCGGGTCACCGCCGCCCGGGAAACAGGTCGTTCGGGTACGTACCGACGCACCATTCGGCGCCCGCGAACCACATCTGCGAATTCCACAATCAACTCCCGCATTCGTCCAGTTGTGCACAAGACATAGGTCCATTGGCCTATCACTGCAGCTCAAAGCCGTGTTCCCGGGTCAACTATGGCACGCATCACTGCAACAATCGTGATGAGCATCACGCCGGATATGTCCGACATGCCGGAAACTGGGTCCCGTTATGACTTTGTTATCCAGCCAAACTCGTGCACCTTTGAATGAGTGCCCAGAACGGACACTGGATCTGCTCTCACGCCGAGTTCCGCCGGTGAGCGATCCTCGCGAGTGGCATCGATGCCACGCCCAGCACTCTCCTTGACCAGATCACGGCGGAAGCGGGGGACCCACCTATCGGTGGCCCCCAGGGGCCACCTCGGGGTGAAGCCGGTACCCACCGGCCGGGCGACCTTCCCAGCCCGAACCCGACAGCTCACCTCGTAGGCGAAATCGGAAGGACTTACCCTCCATGTCGCTCACCCACGCTCGCTTCCGCATGCCCGCCATCGCTCTGGCCACCGCGGCGCTCTCGTCCTCGGCGGTCCTGATGACGCCGATGACGGCCAGCGCAGCCCCGGTCACCACCAGCCCGGCGGCCCTCTCCTCGACCACCTCCGCCTCGACGACCACGACCATGTCCTCGGCCCGGCTCCGGGCCCAGGCCGCACTGACGGCTCGGATCACCGCGGTGCTCGGCACCGCCGCCTCGTTGAAGGGGCGCCCCTACCGCTACGGCGCCACCGGCCCGCGCGCGTTCGACTGCTCGGGGTACGTCAAGTACGTCTACGCCCGCAACGGCGTCAAGCTGCCCCGGACGGCGCAGCAGCAGTACCGCGCCTCACGCAAGATCAACAAGGAGAAGATCCGCAAGGGTGACCTGGTGTTCTTCGGTGGTGCGTACAAGTACCACGTGGCGGTCTACGCCGGCGACGGCATGATCTGGCACGCGCCGAGCTCGGGCAAGACGGTGCGCAAGGTCAGGATCTGGACCTCCAACTGGAGCGCCGGCCGCGTCCTCGGCTGAGCCCCGGCGATCTTCAGGGCCGGGGACCAGGCCGGGCCGCCTCACAGCCCGGTCAGGTCCTCGGCCCAGAACTCGGTACTGGCCCGCGTGTCGGGGTGCTCGGACCGGCGGGCGTGCTCCACCTCGCGCAGGGTCACCCGGCGCACCTTGCCCGCCATCGTCTTGGGCAGCTCGGCGAACTCCAGCCGGGTGATCCGGTTGTGCGCGGAGAGGTTCTGCCTGGCGTGAGCCAGGATGGACGCCGCGGTCTCGGCCGTCGGTTCCCAGCCGGGCGCCAGCACCACGAACGCCTTCGGGACGGCCCGCAGCGCCGGGTCCGGCGAGGGCACCACGGCCGCCTCCGCCACCGCCGGGTGGGCCACCAGAACGCTCTCCAGCTCGAACGGGGAGATCCGCACATCGGCGGCCTTGAACACCTCGTCGGCCCGCCCGACGTGGCTGACGTAGCCGTCGGCGTCCTGCCGGGCGATGTCGCGGGTGTGGTAGAAGCCGTCGTACATGGTCAGCGCGGTGCGGCTCTCGTCGTGGCGATAGCCGGCCATCAGACCCAGCGGTCGCCCCAGTGGCGTGCCGGCCGGGTCGACCGGCGCCAGGCGCAGGCAGAGCTCGCCCTCGTCTCCGGGCGCGACCTCCTTGCCGGTGACCGGATCCAGCACCGCCACCTCGAACCCCGGCAGCGGCCGTCCCATCGACCCGGCCCGCACCGGCTGCCCGGGGGTGTTGCCGACCTGAGCGGTGGTCTCGGTCTGCCCGAACCCCTCCCGGACGGTCAGCCCCCAGGCGGCCTGCACCCGTTCCACGACCTGGCTGTCGAGTCGCTCGCCGGCGCCCACCACCTCGCGCAGCGCCAGCCGGTCGCGCCACGACGTCAGATCCGCCTCGGCCAGCATCCGCCACACCGTGGGCATGGCGCAGAAGGTGGTGACCCGGCACGCCTCCAGAGCGGCGAGCAGGGTCTGGGCGTCCGGGGCGGGGGCGCGCAGCGCGACCACGGTCGCTGCCGCGTTCCAGGGGGCGAAGACCGTGCTCCAGGCGTGCTTGGCCCACCCGGGGGAGGCGACGTTCAGATGCACGTCGCCCGGTTGCAGGCCGATCCAGTACATGGTCGACAGGTGCCCCACCGGGTAGGAGGCGTGGGTGTGCTCGACCAGCTTGGGCCGGGCCGTCGTCCCCGACGTGAAGTAGAGCAGCAGGCTGTCGTCCGACTCCGTCTCGGCGATCCGCTGGCCCTCGGCGGTCGCCAGCGCCGCGTCTGCGAAGTCCTGCCAGCCCTCGACCGGCCCACCCACCGAGATCGGCGTCCAGCCGCCCTCGTACCCGGCGAACTTGGCGGCGTCCGTGCTGCGGGTGATCACGAACCGGACGGCGCCGCGCTCGATCCGGTCGCGCAGGTCCGCAGGCGCCAGCTGCGTCGCGGTGGGGATGACCACGGCGCCCAGCCGGATGCAGGCCAGGATGGTCTCCCAGAGCTCGACCTGGTTGTCCAGCATCACCAGCACCCGGTCGCCCCGGGCCATGCCCAGTCCGGAGAACCAGGCCGCGACGCGCCGGGACCGCTCGGCGAGCTCGCTGTAGCTCAGCTGCACGTCGCCGTCCGCCGGATCGAGCACCCACAGCGCCGTCCGCTCCCCGATGACCGGGTCGGCCGCCAGATGGTCGAACCAGTCCCGCGCCCAGTTGAACATCGTCAACTCCGGCCAGCGGAAGCGGGCGATGGCCGCCGGGTAGTCCTCGCGCAGCTCGAGCAGCAGATCTCGGGCCGAGCGGAACGCCGCATGAGCATCGGGTGAATCCGAGATGAACGGCGCTCGGGCGGCGGTGCGGCCGAGGCCCAGCGGTGGGGTGGCATCGGTCATATCGCGCACGATGGCACCGGCGCTGCCGCACGGCAATAGGCTCGGGTCAGTAGGCTTTCGATCGTGGCCACTGGAAAGCCCGGCTATCCCGGGCACTGGGAGGCCGACGTCGTCCTGCGCGACGGCGGTACGGCGCACCTGCGCCCGATCCGCCCCGACGACGCGGAGGCGCTGCAGCGGTTCCACCTCTCGCAGTCGCCCGAGTCGGTCTACCTGCGCTTCTTCGCCCCGATGCCCCGGCTCTCCGACCGGGACCTGGAGCGGTTCACGGTGGTCGACCACCACGACCGGGTGGCGATGGTGATCACCGTCGGTGATCACATCATCGGGATCGGCCGGTTCGACCGGGTCACTCCGGAGACCGCCGAGGTCGCCTTCAACATCTCCGACGCCCACCACGGCCGAGGCGTCGGTTCGGTGCTGCTCGAGCACCTGGCGGCCGCGGCGCGGGAGAACGGTCTGCACCGGTTCGTGGCCGAGGTGCTGCCGCAGAACCGCAAGATGATGGCCGTCTTCCACGACGCCGGGTACGAGGTGACGCACCGGTACGAGGACGGCGTGATCTCGCTCGGCTTCGACATCGACCCCACCGATCGCTCCCGTGCCGTGATGGAGGCCCGCGAGCACCGCGCCGAGGCCAGCAGCATGTATGCCCTGCTCAACCCCGGCTCGGTGGTCCTGATCGGGGCCAGCCGGCGGGAGGGGACGATCGGGCGCACCCTGCTCACCGCGATGCAGGCCAGTGGCTTCACCGGTGCGCTGCACGTGGTGCACCCCGAGGCCGACAGCGTGCTCGGGATCCCGGCGCACCGGCGCCTGGCCGACGTGCCCCGTCCGGTCGACCTGGCCGTGGTGGCGGTGCCGGCGGCCTCGGTGCTCGAAGTCGTGCACGAGTGCACCGAGGCGGGGGTCAAGGGCCTGGTGGTCGTCTCGGGCGGGTTCGCCGAGGCCGGCGAGGAGGGCCTGGAGCGGCAGCGCGAACTGGTCCGGATGGCCCGCGCCGACGGGATGCGGGTGGTCGGGCCCAACTCCTGGGGCGTCCTGAACGCCGACCCGACGGTGCGACTCAACATCTCGTTGCGCGGCGCGGCGCCGCTGGCCGGGCGGTTCGGGGTGTTCTGCCAGTCGGGGGCGCTGTCCGTCGCCGTGCTCGACTTCGCCGAGCGACGTTCCGTCGGGGTGTCCACGTTCCTCTCCGCCGGCAATCGGGCCGACGTCTCCGCGAACGACTGCCTGCAGTACTGGGAGGCGGACGAGCGGACCGCGGCGGTCTGCCTGTACCTGGAGAGCACCGGCAACCCGCGCAAGTTCTCCCGGATCGCCCGCCGGGTGTCCCGGGCCAAGCCGGTGCTGGTGCTCACCTCGGGCACCTCGGGATTCGGCGTGGCGCCCGGACAGGTTCATCGGCCCGGCCCGCAGGCCCCGCCGGAGGCGTTCGACGCCATGCTCGCCCAGGCCGGTTGCCTCCGGGTGCGCACCCTGCACCAGCTCTTCGACGTCGCCCAACTGGTGCTCGACCAGCCGTTGCCCGAGGGCAACCGGGTTGCCGTGGTGGCGAACAGCGTCGCGCTGGCGGCCCTGGTCGCCGACGCCTGCCTGGCGGAGCGGCTCGACGTCGTGCACGGGCCGATCGCCGTTCCGGAGCTGAGCGGACCTGAAGAGTTCAGGACGGCGTTGCAGAACGCCTTCGCCGCCAAGGACGTCGACGCGGTGGTCGCCGTGTTCGCCCCGGCGGTGCTGGCGCACACCAACGACATCGCCCGGGCCCTGGCCGAGACCGCCGCCGACGCCGTCCAGCCGGTGGTGGGGTGCCTGATCGGTTGGGACGGACACGATCTGATCGCCGGCACCGAGAACGGGCGCCGGGTGCCGAACTACGACACCCCCGAGGAGGCGGTCGTGGCGCTGGCCGAGGTGACCCGGTACGCGGCCTGGCGTCGGCGTCCGCACGGGGAGCCCCTGGACCCGCCCGGCTGCGACTCGGAGGGAGCGGCGAAGATGGTGCAGGCCATCCTCGAGGAGCACCCGGAAGGGATCGAGCTCGACCCGCGCCGTTCGGCAGAACTGTTGGCGCACTACGGAATCGATGTCTGGCCCTCGCTGGCGGTGAGCAACGCCGCCGATGCGCAGGAGGCCGCCGACCGGCTCGGCTGGCCGGTGGCGCTGAAGACCACGGCGCCCTATCTGCGGCACCGGGTCGACCTCGGCGGGGTGCGGCTGGACATCGCCGACGCCACCGAGCTGGCCCGTGATCTGGTGGAGATGACCGCCCAGCTGGGGCCGATGGGCGGGGCCGATCTGGTGCTGCAGAAGATGGCGCCGGTCGGCGTGGCCTGCGTCGTGCGCACCGTGGAGGACGCCCAGTACGGGCCGGTGGTCTCCTTCGGCCTGGGCGGTGACGCCAGTGAGCTGCTCGGCGACCTGTCCCACCGGATCGCCCCGCTGACCGACGTCGACGTGGCCGACATGATCCGGTCGGTGCGGGCGGCCCCCAAGTTGTTCGGGCACCGGGGCGCTCACCCGGTGGACGTCGCCTCCCTGGAGGACCTGCTCGCGCGGGTGTCCTGCCTGGCCGATGATCTGCCCGACGTCTCCTCGGTCGATCTCAACCCGGTCGTGGTCTCCCAGCAGGGGGTGGCCGTGCTGGCGGCCACGGTGCGCCTGGACATCCTCAATCGGCTCGACGACCGGCGTGAGCTGAGTGCCTCACCGTGATGCCGAGGATGACAGGATGGGCCTCGTGCGTGAGCGACAGACTGCGGTGAACCGCGTGCCCAACGAGCTGCCCCGGCAGCTGCGGACCGACGTGGAGCGGGCCGGCTATTACCCGGAACTGATCTGCGACGTGCTCGACGTGGCGCTGGCAGGCGAGGAGGTGCGGCACTTCCTGGTGCACCCGGAGACCACGTTCGACCGGGACGAGGTGCGCCGGCACGTGACCGTGGTCGCCCTGACCCCCAGCCGGCTGGTGGTCGCGCACGCCGACGACCATGACCCGGATGCCCTGAGCCCAGAGCCGTACGCCTCGGCGAGCACCGAGTCCGTGGCGCTGCACCATGTGCGCTCCCTGGTGCTCTCGCACGCGGTGACCCGCCCGGAGCAGCACCGCGCGGGCATGACCCCGCGTGAGTTGACCCTGAGCATCGGATGGGGCGGGGTCAGCCGGCTCGATCTGGAGCCGGCCGGATGCGCCGATCCCGAGTGCGAGGCCGACCACGGCTACACCGGCAGCGCTGCCGCCGATGACATCACCTTGCGTCTGTCCGCCGACGCCGAGGGTGCGGACGCCGTGCGGGCGGCGGTCGGCTTCGCCAAGGCCCTCTCCGCCGCGGTCGCCGCGGTGGCACAGCCAGGTCGGTGAGCCCGGCGGGCGAGGCCGGCCTGGTCGATGTGCTGCCCGCCGTGGCGGCGGCGCTCGGCTGCCCGGTCCGCGCGCCGGGGCAGCTCACCCTGCCGCCGGCCCGCACTGCTGTCGTGGTGCTGCTCGACGGTCTGGGGGAGCACCTGCTCGCCCGGCGCGGCGGGCATGCGCCGTTCCTGCGGGCCCAGCAGCGCCAGGTGATCCGGTGCGGCTTCCCCAGCACCACGGCGACCAGCATGGGTACCTTCGGAACCGGCATGCTGCCGGGCACCCACGGGCTGGTCGGCACCGATGTGCTCGATCCGGCCCGCGACGTGCTGTTCAGCGAGCTTGCCTGGGACCCGCAGGTCGACCCGCTGCTCTGGCAGCCCGAGCGAACGGTGTTCGAGGATCTGCTCGCGCAGGGCGTCGACGTGGTGCGGGTGGGGCCCGCCTTCTTCAACGGCTCGGGCCTGACCGAGGCGGCGCTGCGCGGCGGCCGGTTCGTGGCCGGTGTCGGCCTGCAGGACCGGCTGGACGCCACCTTGGCCGCGCTGGCCTCCTTCGGGCCGCGGGGGCGCGGGCTGGTCTATCTGTACTGGGGCGAGATCGACAAGGTGGGCCACCAGCGGGGGTGTGACTCCTGGCAGTGGGGTGAGGAGCTCACCGCCGCCGACGCGGCGCTGCAGCAGCTGGTCGAGCGGGTGGGCAGCGACACCCTGGTGGTGGTGACCGCCGACCATGGCATGGTCGACGTGCCGTTCGAGAACCGGGTGGACGTTGCGCACGAGCCGGGGCTGGCCGCCGGGGTGCGGCACGTCGGGGGAGAGGCGCGCGGGCTGCACCTGTACTGCGAGGAGGGCGCGCGCGCCGACGTGCTCGCCGCCTGGCGTGAACGCCTGGGCGCGACGATCGATCTGCGCACCAAGGAGGAGGCGATCGCCGCCGGCTGGTTCGGGGTGGTGCACCCCCGGGTGGCTCCGCGGATCGGGGATCTGGTGGGGTCGGCCGTCGGCCCGTGGGCCGTGGTCGACTCGCGCACCGCACGGCCGGAGATCCTTCGGCTACTCGGCCTGCACGGGGCGAACAGCGCCGCCGAGCGGGAGATCCCCCTGCTGGCCGTCACCGGCGGCCGGTAGGCACTACTCGCGCTTGCCGCCGAAGACGATGTCGTCCCAGCTCGGTACGCTCGCCCGCTTACCCCGCCGGGTCTGTGTCGCCGCAGGAACAGGGGTGGCCGGGGTGGCCGGGGGCTGGGCCGAGCTGAGAGCGGTCGCCGAGCGTTCAGTGCCGTTGCCGGCCGGCGCGTCCGGGACGACCACCGCCGGTTCGGGCAGGGTGAGCACCTCGGCGTCGGTGGCCAGATCGGGTCGCGACCGGGGCGGATGAGCCGCCGGCGGCTCCGTGACGGCGCCGGGCCGCTCGAGCTCGGCCGGATCGAAGTCGTCGATGTCGTCCAGGTCCGCCACGGGCCGCTGACGGCGTCCTCGCCGCTCGCGCAGGGTGTCGAGCAGGTCGACCGTGGAGGCCGCCGGCCACGCCGTCGGACGCACCGCGCCGTCCGCCTCGACGTCGTAGACGTGGTCCTGGGCGACCTCGTCCGGGGTGCGCAACGGGTCACCGGAACGGATCGGCACCAGTCGGCGTTGGGTCGCGGCCCCGGGGCTCGCTCCGGCCGGTTCGTGATCGGTCAGCCAGCGGGCCTCGTCGTCCTGCGGCACGACGTGGCGGAGCTGGGCGTCGTAGGTCCAGCGGGCGCGACGGTCGCGGGTGCCGGCGGTGAAGCCGAGCGCGACCACCCAGGACCCGTCGTCGCTGCGCCAGGCGTCCCAGGAGCTTTCACCGTGGTGCACCTCGCGGGTGGCGAGCCGCTCGGTGACCAGCTCACCCAAGGTCGGCACCGTGCCGTCGAGCCGGGTCACGCCCCGCATGCGTACCGCGCGGGCCTGACGGACGACGAACTCGCGCTCGGCCAGGACCGGACCCTCGTAGCGGCGGATGTGCTCCACCGGCAGACCGGAGTCGGCGGCGATGTCCTCGGCGCTCTCCCCGGCCCGGATCCGGGCCTGGATGTCCCGCGGGCGCAGGGCCCCGTCGAGCTCGATCTGCAACTGACCCAGGCGTGGTCGGTCCCGGCGAACGGCGGCACGCAGTGATTCGTCGACACGGACGCGGAACTTGACCCCGTCCGGACCTGCGAGCACCAGATGCTCGCCGTCGTCATGGACGCCGACGAGCGTGAGGTCTTGCATGGGTCCCCCCTCCGGCTGCGTCCTGCTCCGACTGTGCCACTCCACGCACGGATGGCGAAGCATGTCGGCGGGCGTGGCGTCCACATGCTCGACCGCTTCGGCTACCGAGCGTGCGCGGGTCGGGGCAGTGCGAGGATTCCAGGGTGAACGAGATCTACGCGCCGTACGACGGGGTGCTGCTGGTGTCCTTCGGTGGACCGGACCGTGCCGAGGAGGTGATGCCGTTCCTGGAGAACGTGGCCCGTGGGCGGGCGATCCCGCGGGAACGACTGGAATCGGTCGCCGAGCACTACTACGCGCGCGGCGGTGCCAGCCCGATCAACGACGCCAATCGTGCCCTGGCCGAGGCTCTGCGGGTCGAGCTGGCGGGCCGGACGGCACCGACGAGCGGGATGAGCGTCTACTGGGGCAACCGCAACTGGCGGCCCTACCTGGCCGACGCCTTGCGTGAGGCCCACCAGGCCGGTGCCCGGCGGTTGGTGGCGGTGGTCACCAGTGCCTACTCGAGCTACTCGGGCTGCCGGCAGTACCGCGAGGACATCGAGCGGGCGCTGGCCACGCTGGCCGCCGAGGGCCGACAGCTCGAGGTCGACGTGGTGCGGCCGTACTTCAACCACCCGGGTTTCGTCATGCCCGTCGCCGATGCCGTGCTGGACGGCCTGAGCGCGCTGGCCGAGCTCTCCGACACTGCGGCACTGGCCCCCCGGATCGTCTTCGTCACCCATTCGATCCCGGTGGACATGGACGAGGCCTCCGGGACGGACGGGCACGCCTACACCCGGCAGCACCTCGAGGTGGCCGACGCGGTCGGCGACCTGGTGTCGCGGCGGCTGGGCCGGTCGCCGGGCTGGGACCTGGTCTACTGCTCGCGCTCCGGTTCACCGCGGCAGGCCTGGCTGGAGCCGGACATCGGCGACTACCTGCTCGACCAGGCCAAGATCGGCGTGACCGGTGTGGTCGTGGTGCCGATCGGCTTCATCAGCGACCACATGGAGGTCGTGCACGATCTGGACACCGAGGCAGCCACCTTCGCCGACCGCCTGGGGCTGGCCTTCGTCCGGGCGGCCACCGTCGGCACCCACCCGCTCTTCGTGGCCGGTCTGGCCGATCTGATCGGTGAGCGGGCGGCGCAGGCCCGGGGCGAGGACGTGGTGGCGGCCGTGGTCGGGGCGCTGCCGGCGGCGCCGGCGCCCTGTCCGGCGGGCTGCTGCGCGCTGGGAACCGGCCGATGAGCGCCGCGGCCGTCGATCCGGTGGCGCTCGTAGCCCTGGCCGAGCAGCTCGCCCGCGCGGCCGGAGAGATGATCGCGCGGGGCCGCCCGGCCCAGGTCGAGGTGGCGGCGACCAAGAGCAGCCCCACCGACGTGGTCACCGCGATGGACCGTGCCGCCGAGGCGCTGATCACCGACCTGCTGGCCCGGGCTCGCCCGGATGACGCCGTGTTCGGCGAGGAGGGCGTGCGGGTGGCCGGGGCCAGCGGCCTGACCTGGGTGATCGACCCGATCGACGGGACCGTCAACTACCTCTACGGGCTGCCGGCCTACGCGGTGAGCGTGGCGGTGGTGACCGGGGATCCGGGGGTGCCCGGCGCCTGGCGCCCGGTGGCCGGCTGCGTCTACAACCCGGCCTCCACGGAGAGCTGGACGGCTGCCTCCGGCGCCGGGGCCTTCCTGGACGGCGTCCGGCTCGGGGTCCTTCCGGCGCCGGAGCTGTCCCAGTCGCTGATCGGCACCGGCTTCGGCTACCGGGCGCAGGACCGGGCCGCGCAGGCCGAGGTGCTCGGTGCGCTGCTGCCCCTGGTCCGCGACATCCGCCGGATCGGCTCGGCAGCGCTCGACCTGTGTGCCGTGGCCACCGGCCGGCTCGACGGCTACTACGAGCGCGGCCTGCATGTGTGGGACATCGCCGCGGGTCTGCTTGTGGTGCTGGAGGCCGGGGGAGCGGTGACCGGCCCGGCGGGGGGCGCGCCGTCCGAGGAGCTGGTGGTCTGTGCGTGGGAGCCGCTGCTCTCGGTGTTGCTCGAACGGGTCGACATCCCGGCGGCAGACGACGGTGTGATGGAAAGCACTGTGTCCTGATTGCCCTGATTGTTTCGTCTCTCGGAGCGTTGCGCACGGAAACACAAGGTCACTTGAGCCTGGTGAGGCCGCTTTGCGGGTGCGGAAGGACGGCGCGACGCACCTCACCGTGGTGTCGGTTCGCACCTGTGGCCCGCATAGTGCACAATCGCCCAGCGCCGCAGGGCACAAAAGCCGATGGCGGTGCGTTACCCGTGCGCTGCCTCATCCGCGTGCTCGGCCCAGCACGTGACCACCAGATGGACCCACCGATCCGAACGCCGACATTTCACCCCGGAGCGTGACCAGTATGGCGACCGACTACGACGCGCCGCGCAAGACGGACGACGAGCTCAGCGAGGACTCGATCGAAGAGCTCAAGGCCCGGCGCGTCGACAAGGGGTCAGGAACTGTCGACGAGGACGAGATCGAGGCGGCCGAGGGATTCGAGCTGCCCGGTGCCGACCTGTCGAACGAGGAACTCTCGGTGCGGGTCCTGCCGCGTCAGGCCGACGAGTTCACCTGCTCGAGCTGCTTCCTGGTGCATCACCGCAGCCAGCTGGCCAAAGAGGTCGGCGGGCAACCGGTGTGCAAGGAGTGCGCCGCGTAGTGGAGTAGTGGAGTAGTGGACGAGCCTCAGGGGCGGTCCGACCGGGCGGGGGCCCGGCGGATCGCCTGCGCCAGCTGCTCGGGCCGGCGGCTGGACAGCAACCAGTAGGGGGTGGGGTCCTTCGGGTCGTCCAGGGCGACCCGGACCCCGGTGTGGATCCAGCCCCGGATGCACAGGAACGCCCGGGCGTCCAGCCCCGGCCCGTTCGCCTGGCGCATCGCGGGAGCGTCGAGCTCGTCGACGTCGCCGGTCAGTGCCAGCGGCACATGCGCACGCCCGGCGTGCAGCACGCCGTCACGCACGGCGAGCTCGGGAGTGTTGGCGGCCAGCAGGGCGGCGATGATCGCGGTCATCACGACCGCGGTCAGGGCCCCGCCGGGGCGGCTGAACCGGGTGACGGTCAGTCCGAACCCGCCGCCGATCACGCCGGCCATCGCCCAGACCCACCACGCCGGCCAGAGCTTCTCGCTGTAGTCCTCGTTCACCGGCCCAGCCTTTCACACGGGCTACCCTCTCCCCGTGTCCGAGCGCGTGCTGATCGACGGTTCGACGGTGTCCGCCGCCCCCTTGCGGGTGGAGCTGCTGCGGCTGGACCCTGCCCTGCCGCTTCCCACCTATGCCCACCCCGGCGACGCCGGCGCGGACCTGGTCAGCGCCGTCGACGTCGTCCTCGCCCCCGGCCGGCGGGCGGTGGTGCCCACCGGTACGGCCATCGCGCTGCCGGACGGCTACGCCGCCTTCGTGCACCCCCGATCGGGATTGGGTGCCCGGCACGGGGTTACGGTGGTCAATGCGCCGGGCACGATCGACGCCGGGTACCGGGGTGAGATCAAGGTCACCCTGATCAACACCGATCTGGATGAAGCGTTCGAGATACGTCGCGGGGACCGGATCGCCCAGCTCGTGGTGCAGCGGGTGGAACGGGTGCAGTTCGTCGAGGTGGACCAGCTCGGGCAGGCGTCGCGAGGCGTGGACGGGTTCGGTTCCACCGGGGGGTTTCTGGAGAAGGGTGAGGCTCAGTGAAGGTGTTCCGCCGCCGGGATCAGCAGGGCACCGAGGTTCCCGAGCTGAGGGAGGAGCCCGGGGCGAGCGTCGACGACGCCGAGGGCGACGTCGACGAATATGAGGACTACGAGGACGAGCGCCCCGGACTGTCCCCCCGGCCCGACGGCCCGTGGGACGTTTCCGAGCAGCCGGAGACCGAGGGCTACGTCGACCTGGGCGGGCTGCGGATCCGCGGCCGCGAGGGCATGGAGCTGCGGCTGGAGGTCGAGGAGGCCACCGGCGCGGTGAACGCCGCGACGGTTCAGCTCGGCGAGTCGGCGGTGCAGTTGCAGGCCTTCGCCGCGCCCCGCAGTGAGGGCATCTGGGAGGAGATCCGCGAGGAGATCGCCGCCGGGATCACCCAGCAGGGCGGCACTGCCGACGAGGTGGCCGGGGTGTTCGGGCGTGAGCTGCTGGCCCGGATCCCGGCCCGGACCCCGGACGGACGGACCGGACACCAGCCGGCCCGGTTCGCGGGCATCGACGGACCGCGCTGGTTCCTGCGCGCCGTGTTCCACGGTCGGGCTGTGCACGACGCCGAGGCCGCGGTCGAGCTGGAGTCGGTGGTGCGCGACCTGGTGGTGGTCCGCGGCGGGGAGGCGATGGCCCCGCGCGAGCTGCTGATCCTGCGCCTGCCGGACGCCGTGACGGCGCAGCAGCAGGCGGACGACGAGGCGGCGCCGGACGGGGGCAGGGACGATCTCGCTCCCTTCGAGCGCGGCCCGGAGATCACCGAGATCCACTGACGGGCTTACGCTGGAGACATGGGAACGCCGCCGAAGTCACGACTGCGCTCCGCCCTGTCCCGGATCGTGGCCCCTCAGCACGAGGTGCACGCCGAGCAGGAGCAGGAGAGCGCCGTCCGGCTGGGCGGCACCCCGATCGTCGACCTGGAGATGCGTCGTCCGGCCACGGCCTGCGGCACGTTGCGCTCGGTGACCCTGCGTCCGCGGGCGGGGGTGCCGGCGCTCGAGGCCGCGCTGTACGACGGCAGCGGCACCCTGACCCTGATCTGGCTGGGCCGTCGGCAGATCGCCGGGGTCGAGCCCGGGCGGCGGATCCGGGTGCACGGCATGGTGACCGAGTCCGAGGGAGAATCGGCTGTGTTCAACCCGCGCTACGAACTCCTCGCCCGTGGCGACAGTTGAGGACGACGCCGCGCAGGGCCCGGTGACCCCGGCCCCGGCGGCGCAGAGCAGCCTGGCTCAGGCCGTGGGCGAGCAGTTCTCGTTGGAGAAGTCGATCGGCGGGGTCCGGGGCGTGCTCGAGTCCGTGGTGCCGCTGACGGTGTTCTCGGTGCTCTTCGGCGTCACCCACGACGTGAAGCTGTCGGCGCTGTCGGCGCTGGTGCCGGCGGCGGGGTTCTCCCTGTGGCGCCTGATCCGGCGTGAGCCCCTGACCCAGGCCCTGTCCGGCGTGTTCGTGGTGGGGCTCGGGGCGTTCCTCGCGGTGCGCACCGGGCGCTCGGAGAACTACTTCCTGCCGACCATCCTCAAGAACGTCGCCTTCGGCGCCGGCTACCTGATCTCCATCCTGGTGCGCTGGCCGGTGGTGGGGCTGATGCTCGGCTTTGCCCTCGGGGAGATGCTGCACTGGCGCGAGGTTCCGGCGCGGATGCGCGCCTACCAGCAGGCGACCTGGCTGTGGGTGGGCCTGTTCGCCGTCCGCCTGCTGGTGGAGGTGCCGCTCTACCTGATGGGCGAGACGGCGGCGCTGGGCTGGCTCAGCGTGCCGCTGGGCATCCCACTGTTCGCCCTGACCGCCTACCTGACCTGGCTGGTGGTGCGCCGGGTGCCGGTCGCCCATGCGCCCGGTCACGCCACTGGTCCCACCGGTCAGGTGTGATCGGGGCTCGAGCAGGCGCTGCAGGGCGTCCTCGGACTCCGGCACGGTGATGAACATCAGCTCGTCGTTGGCCTCGAGCGTGTCGTCACGGACTGGGCGCGATCGGCCGCTCGCCGCGGATGATGGCCACCAGCACGGTGTCGTCGGGCCAGTCGAGGTCACCGACCCGGGTGCCGACCACCGGGGAGTCCGACGGCAGGGTCAGCTCGACCATGTTCGCGTCGGCTCTGCTGGAAGGTGAAGATCCGGACCAGGTCGCCGACCGAGACGGCCTCCTCGACGAGGGCGGTCATCATCCGTGGGGTGGAGACGGCGACGTCGACCCCCCAGGCCTCGTCGAACATCCACTCGTTCTTCGGGTTGTTCACCCGGGCGACGATGCGCGGCACGCCGAACTCGGTCTTGGCCAGCAGCGAGACCACCAGGTTGACCTTGTCGTCCCCGGTGGCGGCGACGACCACGTCGCAGTCGGCCAGCCCGGCCTCGTGCGAGCGAGGCGATCTCGCAGGCGTCGGCCAGCAGCCACTCGGCGTCGGGCACGCTGGCCAGGCGGATCGCCGCCGGGTCCCGGTCGACCAGCAGCACCTCGTGCCCGTTGCGCCAGCAGTTCCCGGGCGATCGAGCGGCCCACGCTGCCGGCTCCGGCGATGACGACGCGCATCAGTGACCCTCCTCCACCGGGGCGACGGCGAGGATGCCTGACTCCGCGGTCCGGCACGTCGACCTCGCGGACCATCACGTGCACGAGGTCGCCCTCCTGGTAGCACGGTCGTGCGGCGCCGGGCAGCACGCCCTCACCGAGCCGGGTGAGGTAGGCCACGCGGCCCGGGTCGCGGCCTCGAGCTCGGCCATCCGCCGGCCCGACCCAGCCCGGGTGCACGTCGCACCTCCGCCAGGATCAGCGGCGCCCGAGGCGTCCCGGTACTCCGAGGCGGCGCCGACCGGCAGCAGCCGGCGCACGATCTGGTCGGCCGTCCAGCGGACGGTGGCGACCGTGGGGATGCCGAGCCGCTGGTAGACCTCGGCGCGCCGCGGGTCGTAGATGCGGGCGACGACGTTGGCGACGCCGAACGTCTCGCGGGCGACCCGGGCGGCCAGGATGTTGGAGTTGTCGCCGCTGCTGACCGCGGCGAAGGCGTAGGCGTCCTCGATGCCGGCCTCGCTGCAGGGTCTCCCGGTCGAACCCGACCCCGGTGACCCGCTGGCCCTCGAACTCGGCGCCCAGGCGGCGGAACGCGTCCGGGTTCTGGTCGATGACGGCGACCGTGTGGCCCCGGTTCTCGAGCGATCTGGGCGAGGGTCGACCCGACCCGGCCGCACCCCATGATCACGAAGTGCACGGCGACCTCCGCGGACTCGCAGTGCTCGTGTCGTGCCGCGGCGGCGACGCTACACGCCCGCGCCGGGCACCGCCTACGCTGCCCTAGCGTGGCCCATGACTTCGCCGACGCCCTGAAGCGGCTGCTCGCTCGGGCGTCCGTTCCGTAGCGAGCGCCTGAGCCGACACCCTGCTGCCCAAGCGGATCGCGCTGCCGGTCTTCGCCTCCGACGCCCTGTCGTCGGTCGCCTACGCGCCCGGACGAGATCTTCCTGACCCTGGCTCTGGCGCGGGACTGACGCGCGTACGCGTACTCCCCGTGGGTGGGCCTGGCGCGTCGCCTTCGTCATGCTGATCGTGGTGGCCTCCTACCGGCAGAACGTGCACGCCTACCCCTCCGGCGGCGGTGACTACGAGGTGGCCACCACCAACCTCGGGGCGCCGGCGGGGCTGACCGTGGCCAGCGCGCTGCTGGTCGACTACGTGCTCACGGTCGCGGTGTCGGTGTCCTCGGGGGCGCAGTACGCGGCGTCCGCGATCCCCGTGCTCCGCGGGCCACGAGGCCCTGCTCGCCGTGGCCGTGGTGGCCGTGCTCACGTCGATCAACCTGCGCGGCGTCCGCGAGTCCGGGACCGCCTTCGCCGTCCCCACCTACGCCTTCATGGTCGCCATCATCGGCATGGGCCTGTACGGCTTCTACCGGATCGCCCGGGGCACGCTGCCGCTGGTGGAGAGCTCCGGGCTGACTTCGTTGCAGCAGCCGCAGTTCGAGCAGGGCCTGATCGGGCTGGGCTGGGGGTTCCTGCTGCTGCGGGCGTTCTCCTCCGGCTGCGCCGCGCTGACCGGCGTCGAGGCGATCAGCAACGGGGTGCCGGCGTTCCAGAAGCCGAAGAGCAAGAACGCCGCCACCACGCTGGCGCTGCTCGGCGCGATCGCGGTGACCATGCTGATGAGCGTCATCGTGCTGGCCCAGCAGATGCAGATCCGCTACAGCGACGAGCCGGCCACCCACCTGTTGCGGGACGGGATCCCGGTGGGGGAGGACTACGTCCAGCACCCGGTGATCGGGCAGATCGCCACGGCGCTGTTCGAGCATGCTCCGGTGATGTTCTACCTGGTCACGGCCACCACGGGCCTGATCCTGGTGCTGGCGGCGAACACGGCGTTCAACGGATTCCCGGTGCTCGGCTCGATCCTGGCCCGCGACGACCTGATGCCGCGTCAGCTGCACACGCGCGGCGACCGGCTGGCGTTCAGCAACGGGATCGTCATGCTGGCCGCGGCCGCGGCGGCGCTGATCCTGGTCTTCGACGCCGAGGTCACCCAGCTGATCCAGCTCTACATCGTGGGCGTCTTCGTCTCCTTCACGGTGAGCCAGACGGGCATGGTGCGGCACTGGACCCGGCTGCTGCGCACCGAGACCCACAAGTCCGCCCGCCGTCGGATGGCCCGCTCGCGGATCGTGAACTCGATCGGCCTGACCATCACCGGCGGCGTGCTGGTCATCGTGCTGGTGACCAAGTTCCTGCACGGCGCCTACCTGGCGCTGATCGCCATGAGCCTGCTCTACCTGTTGATGCTGGGCATCCGACGGCACTACGCAGTCGGTGCGCAAGGAACTGGCGATCGACGCCAACGGCGGGGCGCGTGCAGCTGCCCTCCCGGGTGCACGCCATCGTGCTGGTCTCCAAGATCCACAAGCCGACGATGCGGGCGCTGGCCTACGCCCGGGCCTCGCGTCCCTCGGTGCTGGAGGCGGTCACCGTGGTGGTCGACCCGGAGGACACCGCGCGGCTGCAGCGGGACTGGGACGCCCGGGACATCCCGGTGCCCCTGCGCGCGCTCGACTCGCCGTACCGGGAGATCACCCGGCCGGTCGTCGACTACGTCAAGAGCATCCGCAAGGACAGCCCCCGGGACCTGGTCGTGGTCTACGTGCCCGAGTACGTCGTCGGGCACTGGTGGGAGCAGGTGCTGCACAACCAGAGCGCGCTGCGGCTGAAGACCCGGCTGCAGTACACGCCGGGGGTGATGGTGGCCAGCGTGCCCTGGCAGCTGACCTCCTCGGAGGGGCTGGAGGAGCGCGCACAGGCTGCCCCGCTGCTCGGCCGGCGTGAACGGACCATCGACGACGTCCTCCGTGACTGAGCCCGCGGCCGGTTCGCCGAGTTCGCCGAGTTCGCCGGCGCTGCTGCGGCTCGAGGTCGGGCCGGTGGCCACGGGGGGCAGTTGCGTCGCCCGGCACGAGGGCCGCGTGGTCTTCGTGCGTCATACGCTGCCCGGCGAGGTGGTGCTGGCCCGGCTGCTGGACGCGGGCGCCGCCAAGCGGTTCTGGCGGGCCGAGGCGGTGGAGGTGCTGACAGCCTCACCGGACCGGGTGCCGGTGCGGTGCCCTGTGGCGGGGCCCGGGGGCTGCGGCGGCTGCGACTGGCAGCACGCCTCGCTCACCGCACAGCGCGAGGGCAAGGCCGCCGTGGTTCGCGAGCAGCTGCGCCGGCTGGCCGGCGTGGACTGGCCCGGGCTGCAGGTGGAGGCGCTCGCGGGTGAGGCCGACGGGCTGGGCTGGCGACGCAGGGTGCGGTTCGCGGTGGACGCCGAGGGGCGGGCAGGTCTGCGCGCCCACCGATCGCGCGCGGTGATCGCCGTTGCGTCGTGCCCGATCGCCCACCCCGACGTTGCCGCGGTGGACGTGCCCGGACGCCGCTGGCCCGGTGCCGGCGCGGTCGAGGTGGTCACCGGTGACGACGGCGACCCGCTGGTCATCGTCGAGCCGCCGGACGGCGAGGTAGGTCCGCGGCGCACCGGCGAGCTGCCACCGGTGCCGGTGTCGGTCTCTCTGGCCCGGCGTGAGGCGGACGGCGTGCATCGGCTGCGCGGCCGGACCTGGGTGGAGCACCGGGTCGAGGTGCCGGTACCCGGCGGTGACGTGGTGCAGCGCCGGTTCCGGGTCACCGGCGGGGGGTTCTGGCAGGGGCATCCGGCGGCCGCGCAGACCCTGCTGGACGCCGTCCTCGGTGCTGCCCAGCCCCGGCCGGGGGAGCGTGTGGTGGACCTGTACTCCGGCGCCGGGCTGTTCACCGCGGGCCTGGCGCTGGCCGTGGGGGAGCGGGGCGCGGTGCTCGGCCTGGAGGGCGATGCACGCGCCTGCGCCGATGCCCGGCGCAATCTGCACGACCTCGCCTGGGTGCAGCTGGAGCAGGGCCTGGTCGAGCGCCGGCTGACCGCGCTGACCGCTCCGGCGCCGTGGTCGGGCGCGGTCGACGTGGTCGTCCTCGACCCGCCCCGGGCGGGTGCCGGCCGGGCGGTGATGGAGGCGATCGTCGCGCTGCGCCCGCGCGTCGTCGCCTATGTGGCGTGCGACCCGGCCTCCCTGGCCCGCGACGTCGCCCTCGCCGCCACCCGCGGCTACCAGCTGAGCGCCCTGCGCTCCTTCGACCTCTTCCCGATGACCCACCACGTCGAATCCCTGGCCCTCCTCACCCCGACCCCCTCCTGATGACGAGGGCCCCGGCCGTGTGGACAGTTCTCGGGGTGAGTGGACACTTCGCGGGGCCGTGTGGACAGTTCTCGGGCTGAGAGGGCCGCATCTGCCCGAGAACTGTCCACACTCGCGCGGGCGGGGCCTCGCGGGGGGCAGGGGGTGCGGTGGGCAGGGGGCGCGCGGGGGGCAGGGGGGCGAGGGTGGCGCGGTGGCGGTGTGGCGCGCAGGGGGGACCGCTTGCCGCATGCTCCGCGTGGCCCACTTGATGCGGGGCGCTCACCGAGATATCTTGACGTCAAGATAAATTCCGGTGGGGCAGGATGGGACCTCACCGACGCAACGACGCGAAGGAGCGGATCGTGAGCAATGCCTCCAGCAAGGACAGCTTCGGCGCCAAGGGAACCCTGAATGTCGGCGACGCCGCCTATGAGGTCTATCGGCTCGCTGCCGTGGACGGCGCGCAGAAGCTGCCGTTCAGCCTGAAAGTGTTGCTGGAGAACCTGATCCGTACCGAAGACGGCGCAAATGTCACCGCCGAGCAGATCCGGAAGCTCGCGGCGTGGGACCCGAGCGCCGAGCCTGACACCGAGATCCAGTTCACTCCCGCCCGCGTGGTGATGCAGGACTTCACCGGCGTGCCCTGTGTCGTCGACCTGGCCACCATGCGCGAGGCCGTGGCCGACCTGGGCGGCGACCCGGCCCGGATCAACCCGCTGGCCCCCGCCGAGATGGTGATCGACCACTCGGTGATCATCGATGTGTTCGGGCGGCAGGACGCGCTCGAGCGCAACATGGAGATCGAGTACCAGCGCAACCGCGAGCGCTACCAGTTCCTGCGCTGGGGTCAGGGCGCCTTCGACGAGTTCAAGGTGGTGCCGCCCGGCACCGGCATCGTGCACCAGGTCAACATCGAGTACCTGGCGCGCGTGGTGATGACCCGCGAGGTGGACGGCGCGCTGCGGGCCTACCCCGACACCTGTGTGGGCACCGACTCGCACACCACGATGGTCAACGGTCTCGGCGTCCTCGGCTGGGGCGTCGGCGGTATCGAGGCCGAGGCAGCGATGCTCGGCCAGCCGGTCTCGATGCTCATCCCGCGGGTGGTCGGGTTCAAGCTGTCCGGGGCGATCCCGGCCGGCGCCACCGCCACCGATGTCGTGCTGACCATCACCGAGATGCTGCGCAAGCACGGCGTGGTGGGCAAGTTCGTCGAGTTCTACGGGGCCGGGGTGGCCGCCGTGCCGCTGGCCAACCGGGCCACCATCGGCAACATGAGCCCCGAGTTCGGCTCCACCTGCGCGATCTTCCCGATCGACGACGTCACCCTGGACTACCTGCGCCTGACCGGGCGCAGCGACGCCCAGGTCGCCCTGGTCGAGGCCTACGCCAAGGAGCAGGGGCTCTGGCACGACCCGAGCCGTGAGGCCGCCTACTCCGAGTACATCGAGCTCGACCTGTCCACCGTCGTGCCCAGCATCGCCGGCCCGAAGCGGCCGCAGGACCGCATCCAGGTCTCCCAGGCCAAGCAGGCCTTCGCCCAGGCCCTGCCGACCTACACCCAGGACGTCACCGCCGAGGTCACCGCCGCAGACGGGTCGTTCACCGTCAAGCACGGGGCCGTGGCCATCGCCTCGATCACCTCGTGCACCAACACCTCCAACCCCTCGGTGATGATGGCCGCCGGCCTGGTGGCCAAGAAGGCGGTGGAGAAGGGCCTGACCGTCAAGCCCTGGGTCAAGACCTCCCTGGCCCCCGGCAGTAAGGTGGCCTCGGACTACTTCGACCGGGCGGGGCTGACCCCCTACTTGGAGAAGTTGGGCTTCCACGTGGTCGGCTTCGGCTGCACCACCTGCATCGGCAACTCGGGCCCGCTCGCCGAGCAGGTCTCCGCCGCCGTCCAGG
The DNA here is from genome assembly GCA_963710915.1 of uncultured Actinomycetota bacterium. GTDB lineage: Bacteria > Actinomycetota > Actinomycetes > Actinomycetales > Kineosporiaceae > JADJPO01. The sequence continues at coordinate 433,375 of CAVQCD010000012.1, forward strand.
CCGGCGACCTCGCCGTGGTCTCGGTGCTGTCCGGCAACCGGAACTTCGAGGGCCGGATCAACCCCGACATCAAGATGAACTACCTGGCCTCGCCGCCTCTGGTGATCGCGTATGCGCTGGCCGGCACGATGGACATCGATCTGGACACCGAGCCGCTGGGCACGACCGCCGACGGCACCGCGGTCTTCCTGCGCGACGTCTGGCCCACCCCGGCCGAGGTGGAGCAGGTGATCGCCTCCTCGATCACCCGTGAGATGTTCACCGCCGACTACGCCGACGTGTTCGCCGGTGACGCGCGGTGGCAGAACCTGGCCACCCCGACCGGCAACACCTTCGCCTGGGACGCCGACTCGACCTACGTGCGCAAGCCCCCGTACTTCGACGGCATGGGCATGGACCCGGCACCGGTGGCCGACATCAGCGGTGCCCGGGTGCTGGCCAAGCTGGGCGACTCGGTGACCACCGACCACATCAGCCCGGCCGGCTCGATCAAGGCGGGAACGCCTGCCGCGCAGTACCTGACCGAGCACGGGGTGGCGCCGAAGGACTTCAACTCCTACGGCTCGCGGCGGGGCAACCACGAGGTCATGATCCGGGGCACCTTCGCCAACATCCGGCTGAAGAACCTGCTGCTGGACGGCGTCGAGGGCGGCTTCACCCGCGACTTCACCGCCGGTGGGGCGCAGTCGTTCATCTACGACGCGGCTCAGAACTACGCGGCGGCGGGGATCCCGCTGGTGGTGCTCTCCGGCAAGGAGTACGGGTCCGGCTCCAGCCGGGACTGGGCGGCCAAGGGCACCGCGCTGCTCGGCGTCCGCGCCGTCATCGCCGAGAGCTACGAGCGGATCCACCGGTCGAACCTGATCGGCATGGGCGTGCTGCCGCTGCAGTACCCGGTGGGGGAGAACGCCGATTCGCTCGGCCTGGACGGCACCGAGACCTTCGCGATCAGCGGGGCCACCGAGTTGAACGCCGGGACGACGCCGCGCACCCTGCACGTGCGGGCCGAGAAGGCGGACGGCGCGGTGGTCGAGTTCGACGCCCCGTTGCGGATCGACACCCCCGGCGAGGCGGACTACTACCGCAACGGCGGCATCCTCCAGTACGTGCTCCGCCAACTGGTTCGCAGCTGACCAAACCCGCTCATGCTCCGCGGGAGTCCCTGGAAATCGGTCAAAACGGCCCCAGAGGTGTACCCCGGCGGAGCATGAGCGGGTTTGTTACGAGAGTGTGACCAGCAGATGGCCGCGAAGTCCTTCCCGCGGCGCCACCGGCCCAATATGTTGTGCGCCACAACATATCCGCCGCCCCGAGCATCGGGACGGCGGAGACCTGAGGGCACCCGCCCTCGGGCCGAGGATCCGGGAACCATCGTCGGTTCCAGGAAGGACCGGAGTATGCGCAAGCGTAATGTCGGGCTGCTCGCAATGAGCGCCATCGGGGCCATGAGCCTTGCCGCCTGTGGCGGCGGCGACACCACCACCGCGGCCTCGTCGGCGGCGTCCGGAGCGGCTTCTGCCGCCAGCTCCGCTGCCGGTGGCGGCGTGGGCAAGGTCGGCGTGATCCTGCCCGACTCGGCCTCCTCCGCACGCTGGGAGACGGCCGACCGCAAGTTCCTCACCGACGCCTTCAAGGCGGCCGGTGTCGAGGCTGACATCCAGAACGCCGGTGGCGACAAGGCGAAGTTCGCCACCCTCGCCGACGGCATGATCGGCGCCGGCGTCAAGGTGCTGATGATCGTCAACCTCGACTCCGACACCGGTGCCGCGGTGAGCAAGAAGGCCGCTGCGGCCGGCATCCCGGTCATCGACTACGACCGGCTCACCCTGGGCGGCGGCGCGAAGTACTACGTGTCGTTCGACAACGTGGCCGTGGGCACCGCGATCGGCGAGGGCCTGGTCAAGGGCCTGCAGGCGGCCGGCAAGACGACCGGCAACGTGCTGGAGCTGAACGGGTCGCCGACCGACAACAACGCCACCCTGTTCAAGGAGGGCTACGACAAGGCGATCAAGGCCGCCGGCTACACGGTGACCGACAGCCAGGCCGTGCCGGACTGGGACAACACTAAGGCCGTCACCGTCTTCGAGCAGATGTTCACCAAGGCCGGCGGGAAGGTCGACGGCGTGGCCGCTGCCAACGACGGTCTCGGTGGCGCGGCGATCTCGGTGCTGAGCAAGAACGGTCTGGCCGGCAAGGTCCCGGTCACCGGCCAGGACGCGACGGACGAGGGCCTGCAGCGCGTGCTGCTCGGCACCCAGTACATGACCGTCTACAAGGCCGTGAAGAAGGAGGCCGAGGCGGCCGCCCAGCTGGCGATCGCGCTGGCCAAGGGTGACACCGCGGCCGCCGATGCCCTCGCCACCGGCAAGACCGCGGACAGCGTGAGCGGCAAGGACGTTCCGTCCGTTCTCCTCGTGCCGCAGGGCATCTACAAGGAGACCGTCAAGGACGTCATCGCCGACGGGTTCACCACGATGGACAAGGTCTGCACCACCGCTGAGCTGAAGGCAGCCTGCACCGCCAACGGCATCAGCTGACACACCTCGCTCCAGGACCCGGACCCCTTCGTGGGTCCGGGTCCTGGGCACACCTTGACCCCGCCCGGCATCCCCTCCCCACGACTCCGGGCCGACGAACGCGAGGACACGATGAGCAGCGAACCATCCGCCGCGCCGCTGTTGAGCCTGCGCGGCATCACCAAGAGCTTCGGAGCCGTCGACGTGCTCAAGGGCGTCGACCTGGACGCATGGTCGGGCAAGGTCACCGCGCTGGTCGGTGACAACGGCGCCGGCAAGTCGACCCTGATCAAGGGGATCGCCGGGATCTACTCCTTCGACGGGGGCAGCTACTCCTTCGAGGGCCAAGAGGTCAACGTCACCAACCCCAAGCAGGCGAACGCGATGGGGATCGAGGTCGTCTACCAGGACCTGGCCCTCTGCGACAACCTCGACGTCGTCGCCAACATGTTCCTCGGCCGTGAGCTGGGCAGCGCCGCCAGTCTGGACGAGACCACGATGGAGCAGCGGGCCACCGAAACCCTCAAGGGCCTGTCGGTGCGCACCCTGAAGTCGGTGCGGCAGAACGTCTCCAGCCTCTCCGGTGGTCAGCGTCAGACCGTGGCGATCGCCCGCGCGGTGCTCTGGAACAGCAAGCTGGTGATCCTCGACGAGCCCACCGCGGCGCTCGGCGTGGCCCAGACCGAGCAGGTCCTCAACCTGGTCCGGCGGCTGGCGGACAACGGCCTGGCGGTGATCCTGATCTCGCACAACATGAACGACGTGGTGCAGGTCGCCGACAACGTGGCTGCGCTCTACCTCGGACGGATGGCGGCCCAGGTCTCGACCAAGGACGTCGACCGGGCCCGGATCGTCGAACTGATCACCTCGGGTCGCAGCGGCGACCTCGGCCTGTCCGCGAAGGAGGCACTGGCATGACCGCCACCACGCAACCCCCTGCGGTGGAAGCCGATCCGGAGGCGCGCGCGGGCGTCGGCGCGCTGCTGAGCGACTATGTGGCGAAAGTGCGCGGCGGCGACGTCGGCGCGCTGCCCGCCGTCCTCGGCTTCCTGGTCCTGGTGATCTTCTTCTCGGCGATGAAGCCCGACCTGTTCCCCACCGCCAACAACGCGGCCAACCTGCTTCAGCAGGGGGCGGCGGTCATCTACATCGCGATGGGCCTCGTCTTCGTCCTGCTGCTCGGCGAGATCGACCTGGGTGCCGGGTACACAGCAGGCACGTCCGCGGCGATCATGGGAGTCGCGCTCACTCAGCGCGGCTATCCCTGGCCGGTCGCCGTCCTGGCATGCCTGCTCACCGGTGCCCTGATCGGCCTGGTGGTCGGTCTCTTGGTCGCCAAGCTCGGCATCCCCTCCTTCGTGGTCACGCTGTCGACCTTCCTCGGCCTGCAGGGTGTGCTGCTCTGGGTGATCGGGAACGGCGGCACGATCTCGATCAAGGACCCGACCATCCTGTCGCTGATGAACAAGAACCTGCCGGTGCTGTGGGGCTGGGCTCTGCTGGTGCTCGCCGTGCTGATCTACGGTGGGCTGGCCCTGAACCGGCGCCGGTCGCGGACCGCTGCCGGGCTGTCGCTGGAACCCGTGTCGGTGATGGCGGCCAAGGTCGGTGTGTTCGCGCTGCTGCTGGGCCTGGCCACCTGGGTGCTCAGCGTGGAGCGGCGGATCACGCCGGCGGCGCCCTCGATGAAGGGCGTTCCGCTGATCGTTCCGATCACGGCGCTGTTCGTGGTCGGCCTGACCTTCCTGCTGCGCCGGACCCAGTTCGGCCGGCACGTCTACGCGGTCGGTGGCAATGCCGAGGCGGCACGCCGGGCCGGTATCAACGTGGGACTGGTCAAGATCATCTGCTTCGTCCTCGGGTCCACGCTGGCCGCGATCGCGGGCATCGTGCTCGCCTCGCGGGAGAACTCGATCTCGCCCACCACGGGTGGTTCCACCACCCTGCTGCTCGCCGTCGGTGCGGCCGTCATCGGCGGCACGTCGCTGTTCGGCGGCAAGGGCCGGATCGTGGACGCGATCATCGGTGGCCTGGTGATCGCGGTGCTGAACAACGGCATGCCGCTGATCACCGACAAGGCGGCCTACCAGTTCATCGTCACCGCCCTGGTGCTGCTGTTCGCCGCGAGCGTCGACGCGATCTCCCGGCGCCGCGCCGCGGCCACCGGGCGCTAGCGCCGAACGTATGCCCGCGAGAGCGGGTGCACCGCGGTCGGTCCGGCCGGTCCAACCGGTCCGGGCCGATCGCGGCGGCACCCAGGAGGACGTGCGGCGGCACAACCTGGGCACCCTGTTGACCCATCTGCACGAATCGGGCCCGCTCAGCCGTGCTGAGCTGACCACCCGGATGGGCCTGAACCGCAGCACCATCGGCGCCCTGGTCACCGAGCTCGCCGGCCTCGGCGCGGTCGCTGAACACCGCCCGGACGGCGCCGGCGCCCAGGGCGGAGCCGGGCGGCCGTCCCTGATGGTCGTGCCCGCACAGGACCAGCTCCAGGTGCTGGCGGCGGACATCGGCGTGGACCGGGTCGTGGTCGCCCTGATCGGGATCGGCGGGGCCGTCATGGCGCGGCGACGGCGCCGGTTGGCGCCGTCCAGCCGGCCGCACACGGTCGCCGCCGTCGTGCGTCAGCTGGTCGACTCGTTGCGGGCGGACCAGGCTGCCGGGCGGGACGTGGTCGGCCTCGGCGTCGCCATTCCCGGCGTCGTGCGCCAGAGCGACGGATGTGTACGGTTCGCGCCCAACCTGGGCTGGGTGGACCAACCGCTGGGCGAGGTGCTGCGGGACCAGTTGGGCGACCTGCCGCTGTGGATGGGCAACGACGCCGACCTCGGCCTGCTGGCCGAGCACCGGCGCGGTGCCGCCCGTGGCGTCGACGACGTGGTGTTCCTGGCCGGCGAGGTCGGCGTGGGCGGTGGGATGGTGATCGGCGGCCGCCCGCTGATCGGGGCGGGCGGCTATGCCGGCGAACTCGGCCACATGGTGGTGCGTCCGGGCGGACGGCGCTGCCGGTGCGGTGCGAAGGGGTGCTGGGAGACCGAGATCGGCTCCCCGGCCATCGCGCGGGCCCTCGGCCTGGCCACCCGGACCTCCACCGAGGACCTGGTCGCCGCACTCGCCGAGCTCGACCCGGCCGCCGGGGCCCTGGACGAGGTCGGGCACTACCTGGGCCTGGGCATGGCCAGCATCGTCAACCTGGTCAACCCCCGTCTGTTCATCGTCGGCGGGCTGCTGCGCCAGGTCTTCCCGCTGGTCGAGGGGGCGCTGCGGGCCAGCCTGTCGGCGGCCGCACTGGCCGCGCCGGTCGAGCAGTTGCGGGTCACGGTGCCCTCGCTCGGCGGTGACGCCGCGCTGATCGGCGCCTCGGAGCTGGCCTGGTCCGACCTGCTCACGGATCCGACCGCGGTGTTGCGTCCCTCACGCGAGTACGAGGCCAGGGCACGGTGAGTCTGCGATGACCGGTCGGTTGCCGCCCGGCTGGCCCGGCGCCGTCCGCCCGCCCGACGCTGCCGGCTGGCAGCACTCGGCCACCACCTGGCTGCTCGACCTCTGCCCGGCGGACTACCGCAGCCATGCGGCGCTGACCAGGCATCCGCTGGCCCTGGCGTACCTGGCCGGTGCGCACGTCGGCGCCGATCTGGCAGCGCTGCGGGAGGCCAGAGGCGGTGCCCGGACGGCGCTGTCGCAGGCCCTGGACGCCCGCTCGCTCACCGAGGTGCTCGGCGTGCTGGACGTCGAGGAGGCACGCCTGATCGCGGCCCAGCGCGGCGTCACTCTGGTGGAGCAGGCGTTGCGCGGACGACGGCACATCCCGCGCCTGTAACGCCGCGGCCTCATAGACTCGCAGTGCGCCGGTGTGTCGCCGTCGCGAGGAGGGTCGGCGGACATGGTGGAGCTCGGGGCGATCAGTGGCCCGGAGGACCTGGTGGCGGTGCCCGCCGACGAGCTCGACGATCTGGCCCGGCAGGTGCGCGAGTTCCTGGTCGAGAAGGTGTCCCGCACCGGCGGCCACCTCGGGCCCAACCTCGGCGTGGTCGAGCTGACCATCGCCCTGCACCGGGTGTTCGTCTCCCCGCGGGACCGGATCGTCTTCGACACCGGCCACCAGGCCTACGTGCACAAGACTGCTCACCGGCAGGCACGACTTCTCCGAGCTGAAGCGCCGCGGCGGCCTGTCCGGTTACCCCAGCAGGGCCGAGTCGGTGCACGACATCGTGGAGAACTCGCACGCCTCGACGGCGCTGTCGTGGGCCGACGGGATCGCCAAGGCGCACCAGCTGCGCGGCGAGACCTACCGGCACGTGGTGGCGGTGATCGGTGACGGCGCCCTGACCGGCGGCATGGCCTGGGAGGCGCTGAACAACATCGCCGCCGGCCGCGACCGCCGGCTGGTGATCGTGGTCAACGACAACGGGCGCTCCTACGCCCCGACCATCGGCGGGCTGGCCCATCACCTGTCCACCCTGCGCACCACCCGTGGCTACGAGCGCTTCCTGGACTGGGGCAAGGCGGCCCTGCAGCGCAGCGGCGCCCCCGGCCGGCTGGCCTACGAGGCGCTGCACGGGGTGAAGAAGGGGCTCAAGGACGTCGTGGCGCCGCAGGGCATGTTCGAGGACCTCGGCCTGAAGTACCTCGGGCCGGTCGACGGGCACGACATCGCCGAGGTGGAGCACGCGCTCACCCGGGCGCGCGAGTACGGCGGGCCGGTGATCGTGCACGTGATCACGCACAAGGGGAACGGCTACGCCCCGGCGGAGAACGACGACCGCCGACCACTTCCACGGCATCGGCCGGTTCGACCCGGAGACCGGGGTGCCGGTGGCCTCCAGCGGCACGCCCTGGACCTCGGTGTTCGCCGAGGCCGTGCTCGACCTGGCCCACACCCGCGCCGACCTGGTCGGGATCACCGCCGCGATGATGATCCCGGTCGGGCTGGACCGCTTCGCGCAGGCCTACCCCGAACGTGTCTTCGACGTCGGGATCGCCGAGCAGCATGCGGTGACCAGCGCCGCCGGCATGGCCTTCGCCGGCCTGCACCCGGTGGTCGCGGTCTACGCCACCTTCCTCAACCGGGCCTTCGACCAGGTGCTGATGGACGCCGCCATGCACAAGGCCGGGGTCACCTTCGTGCTCGATCGGGCCGGCGTCACCGGCGACGACGGCGCCAGCCACCACGGCATGTGGGACATGTCGCTGATGCACCTGGTGCCCGGGCTGCGCCTGGCCGCCCCTCGTGACGCCGCGACGCTGCGCGCCGAACTGGCCGAGGCGGCCGCCGTGGACGACGCGCCCACCGTACTGCGGTTCTCGAAAGGGTCTGTGCCGCAAGACATTCCCGCGATCGGTCAGCTCGGTGAGGGGCTCGGGGCGATCGACCTGCTGCGCCGCGAGGGCGAGCACGACGTCCTGGTGGTCGCCATCGGGTCGATGGTGCCGCTCTGCCTGGACGTCGCCGATCGCCTGCTCGCGCAGGGGATCGGGGTCACCGTGGCCGACCCGCGCTGGGCCCTGCCCGTGCCCGACGCCCTGGCCGACCTGGCCGCCGGTCACCGGCTGGTGGTCGTGGTGGAGGACAACCTGGTCACCGGCGGCATCGGCAGCGCTGTGCGCGACCGGCTCGATGCCGACGGCGTGGGGTGCCCGGTGCGGTGCTTCGGTATTCCGCAACGGTTCATCGAGCACGCCAGCCGCGATCAGGTGCTGGAGGAGATCGGCCTGACCGCCCAGGAGGTGGGCCGGGCCGTGGTGGAGAGCATGGCGCGCCTGCCCGGGCCCGGCGCCGACCCGCAGGGAGACGCCGCCGAGGTCAGGCCGTTTCGACCGCGTGCCGGCTGAGGTCGCCGCGCTGGGCCGGGAGCACCAACTCGTCCCGGGTGACCAGGAGCGGCCGCGGTAGACCGCGCTCGTGCTCGTCGGTGAGCCGCCAGGCCAGTGCGACGTAGGCAGGGTCGACCCGGGCCAGGTCGAACCAGCCGCGGGTGCGGTTGGGCACCGCCACGGCGCGCATCCCGGTGCCGTCGCCCTCGGCCAGCGCCCGGCGCAGGGCGGATCCGGTGAGCAGCGTCAGCACGTCGCAGCCGCCCACGGGACGCAGCACCCCGCCGTCCGCGCCGTTGCGGCCCAGTTGCCGCGCGGCCAGTTCGGACATCCGCTCGGTGCGGGCGTGAGCCGCCGGCCAGCAGTCCGCGGCGGCTAGGCCGACGGCAGCGATCACGCCGGCCGGGAGCGGCAGGGTCTCCTCGCTGATCGGGTCGCTCAGGCCCAGTCCCAGGGCCAGGGCCCCACCCAGCACGGTGCGGTGCACCCAGGTGGGTCCGAGGTGGTCCACGTGGCCCGCGGGCACCGCCATCGTGACCACGCCGGCCAGCAGTCGGTCCGCGGCGTCCGGACCGAGGTCGGCCAGACGGCGACTGAGCGTCAGTAGACCGCGGAGTCGGCGCCGTCCGGCGGGGGAACCGGGGGAGCGGGCGCCGCAGGCCGCGGCGAGCTGGGCCCATGGAATGCCGATCCGCGGGCTCCCGGCGAGGATCACGCCACGCTCGGCCGGAAGGAGGTCGATCCCGTCCAGCACGCTCACAGCGAGTACACCTTGACGCAACTCCACGAGGTCCACGAGGGGTTTCACATCACGCACGGTAATCGCCATGATGGTCACGTGGGGTGCAGGTGGGGCGCAATCGCCCACCCGGCCCAGCCTGGGCCCAGGGTCCCAACTCCGCGTATCCGCCCCCGAGCGATGGCGGAAGGCATCCCCGGCCCGGTCCGGCCCGGCTACCGTGCTGTCCGTGGACCGTGGTGATCCCGGCATCGCCGAAGGGGTGGCACCGACCCTGCCGATGGGGTTGCCTCTGGCCGCCATCGCCCCGGCCACGATTCCGATGGGGATCCCCGTCGGGGACCGTGCTGCGGCGGCGCCGAGCCCGCCCCCCGCCCCAGCCCACGCCCCAGCCCCAGCCCCGGCCACAGCCCCCTTCCCGGTTGCGATGGCTGCCCCGCCCGGGGTTCCCGCCCCGCGCCGCCCGGACCCGTTGCGGCTGCCGCGACGACGCCGTCCGGTGGCGCTGGTGGCGGTGCTGAGCCTGCTCGGTGCCGGTGGAGCCGCCCTGGCCACCGATCCCGGCCGGTTCGGCCGGCTGCTCGGGCCCTCGGCGGCCGTGCCGGGCGTCGAGCTGAGCTCCGCGCAGGCCCGCCGGGCCGCCATCGGGGCTCTGGTGCAGCGGCTGGACTCGGCCCTGGAGATCGGGGACGGAGCCGCCCTGGCGAGCGCCGTGGACCCTGCGGCACCGGCGCTGGTGGCGCAGTGGCGCGCTCTGCCGGCCAGGGCCAAAGCGGTGGGCATCACCGGCCTGAGCCTCACCCTGCCACCCACCGCGCTGGCCGATCGAGGCGGTGCCGCGGCGTCGCCCAGCGGCTCAGCGGCCGGGTACTCCGAGGTGGTGACCGTTCCGGTCAACCTTCTCTACACGCTGAAGGGCTGGGATCGCAGCCCGGTCACCTCTGTGCTGGCGCTGCGGTTCGGCCGCCAGGGGAAGATCTGGCGGGTGCTCGCGGACGCCGCGACACCGGGGTCGACCGTGCCGGCCGCCGGTCCGGTGGAGCCGTGGGTGCGTGGCAGCGTCGGCCTCGCCCGGCGCTCGCACGTGCTGGTGATGGGCGATCCCGGGCGGCGCAGCGACAACGAGCGGCTGGCCTCCTCGCTGGAGAAGGCCGTGAGCTCGGTGCGCTCGATCGTGCCGACGCAGCGCTGGAACGGCCGGGTGGTGGCGTATGCCTCCACCGATGCGGCGATCGTGGCGAGCTGGTTCGGCACCCATGCGGCCTCGGAGGGCCATCGGGCGAGCGACGACCCGGCGGCGTTCGCGGCCGAGGTGCGTACCCTCTCGGGGCAAGGTGTGCTGCCGGACGCCGGTGGCGAGGCTGCCCCGGTGGCGGCGCGTCTGGCGGTCACTCCGTTCCTGCTGCAGCGCACCGACGCCCGCGCCCAGGCCGTGCTGCGGCACGAGGTGACGCACGTGGCGCTCGCGCTGGAGGGCACCGGGGACGTGCCCACCTGGCTGGTCGAGGGCACCGCCGAGTTCACCGCCTACCGTGTGCTGCGCGGAGGGAAGGTGAGCGGAGTGACGGCGCTCGACCGCCGGGGCCTGCCCGGCCCGATCTGGCAGCAATTGCGCAGGAACACCTGGAAGCCGACCCTGATCACCGATGGCGCGGACTTCTACCAGGGCACCAACGCCAAGGTGGCCAGCGCCTACACCGACTCCTGGCTGACCTGCCTGTACATCGCCGCCCACTACGGCGAGGCATCCCTGTTCCGGCTGTACAGCGCCGCTGCCGCGGCGCCGCCCGGGCAGGACCCGGCGGTCACCGAGAAGGCCGTGCTGCGCAGCGTGCTCAAGACCGATCGGGCCACGCTCACCCGGGCCGTCACCGAGTACGCCCGTACCCTGCGCAGCAACTTCACCTGATCCGCGCGCGTGGACACTTCTCGGGGTGAGTGGACACTTCGCGGGGCCGTGTGGACAGCTCTCGGGCTGAAACGGCTGATTCCGCCCGAGAAACTGTCCACACCCGGCGCAGGGCGCGAGGGTGGGTGATCAGGCCACGGGGTGGCCGGCGCGAGCCAGGTAGGGGGTGATGCCGCCGAGGTGGAACGGCCATCCGGCGCCGAGCAGCATGCACAGGTCGATGTCCGCCGCCTCGGCGACGATGCCGTCGGCGAGCATGATCCGGCATTCCTGTGCCAGGGCGGCCAGCGCGCGCTCCAGCACCTGGTCCTCCGTCGACGGCGAACCACCGTGCGGCAGGAGGGCCTGCATCTCCTCGTCGACATAGGGCTTGCCGTCCATGCCCCAGGCGTAGACCCCGCTGCGCTTGGCCTCCACGATCGCGCGCACGGTGCTGGACACGCCGAACCGGTCGGGGAACGCCTCGTGCAACGTCTCGGACACGTGCAGGGCCACTGCAGGGCCGACCAGTTGCAGCAGGACGAAGGGGCTGAGCGGCAGCCCGAGCGGCTCCAGCGCCCGGTCGGCCACCTCGATCGGGGTGCCCTCGTCGACGGCGGCGTTCACCTCGCCGAGGAAGCGCATCAGCAACCGGTTGACCACGAACGCCGGGGCGTCCTTGACCAGCACGCACGACTTCTTCAGCGCCTTGCCGACGGCGAACGCCGTGGCCAGCGTGGCGTCGTCCGTCTGCTCGCCGCGCACCACTTCGACCAGCGGCAGCACGGCCACCGGGTTGAAGAAGTGGAAGCCGACCACGCGCTCGGGGTGCTTGAGGTCCGCGGCCATCGCGGTGACCGACAGGGAGGAGGTGTTGGTCATCAGCAGACACTCGGGGGAGACCGCCGCCTCGACCCGGGCGAAGACCTGCTTCTTGACCTCGAGCTCCTCGAACACCGCCTCGATCACCAGATCGGCTGCGGCGAAGGCGGTCTCGACGTCCACCGAGCCGGTGACCAGGGCCTTCAACCGGTTCGCCGCGTCGGGGGAGAGCCGCCCCTTGCCGAGCAGGGCGTCGATCTCGCCGTGCACCGCGGCGACGCCGCGCTCGACCCGTTCGGCGTCCAGGTCGGTGAGCACCACCGGCACCTTGAGCCGGCGCACGAACAGCAGGGCGAGCTGGCTGGCCATCAACCCGGCGCCGACGACGCCGACCGTGGTCACCGGTCGGGCGGAGGCGGACGTGGGTACCCCGACCGGGCGCTTGGCCCTGCGGTTGACCAGGTCGAAGGCGTACAGGCCGGAGCCGAACTCCGGGCTCATGATCAGATCGGCCAGGCCCTGGGTCTCGGCCTCGAACGCGGTGTCCCGGTCGGCGGTGCGGGCGAGTTCGACCAGGTCCATCGCCCGGTAGACCGCGGGGGCCGCGCCGGTGCAGCTTGGCATCGGCCAGGGCCCGCGCCTCGGCCAGAGCGGTCGACCAGGCGTCCTCGCCGGTGTCCACCGGCGGCCGGTCCACCGTCACCGCGCCGCTGAGCACGTCGGCGGCCCAGGCGATCGAGCGCTCCAGGAAGTCGGCCGGTTCGAACATCGCATCGGCCATGCCGAGGGCGAAGGCCTTGGGCCCGTTGAGCATCCGGTTGTTGCTGAGCGGGTTGGCGACGATCACCTCGAGCGCCTTGGCGGGCCCGATCAGGTGGGGCAGCAGGTAGGTGCCGCCCCATCCGGGCAGGATGCCGAGGAAGCACTCGGGCAACGCCACGGCGGGCACCGCCGAGGAGATGGTCCGGTAGGTGGCGTGCAGGGCGAGCTCCACCCCGCCGCCCAGGGCGGCGCCGTTGACGAAGGCGAAGGTCGGTACCGCCATCTCGCCGAGGCGCCGGTAGGCCTGGTGGCCGAGCCGCCCGATCGCGACGGCGTCGTCCCGGCTGCCGCCCCCGGCCGACATGGTCAGGTCGGCCCCGGCCAGGAAGAAGAACGGCTTCCCGGTGACGGCGACCGCCACGAGCTCCCCGGACGCCGCGCGCTCGGCCAGGCGGGCCAGCACGGCGTCGAGCTCGGCCAGCCCGGCCCGGCCGAAGGTGGTGGGCCGGGTGTGGTCGCGCCCGTTGTCCAGGGTGACCAGGGCCAGGGTGCCGGCGCCGGCCGGCAGGGCGATGTCGCGGACCAGGGAGCGGGTGACCACCTCGTCGGGCTGGGTGCTCATTCCGCACGCTCCTTGCTGTCGCCGGTGCCGTCGGTCGGCAGGGGACTGCCGTAGTCGGGGTGGTTCGGGTTCTCCCAGATCACCGAGCCGCCCATGCCGATCCCGATGCACATCGTGGTCAGGCCGAAGCGCACGTCGGGCCGGGCGGCGAAGTGCCGGGCCAGCTGGGTCATCAGCCGTACCCCGCTGGAGGCGAGCGGGTGGCCGATCGCGATCGCGCCGCCGTCCGGGTTGACCCGCGGGTCGTCGTCGGCGATCCCGAAGTGGTCCAGGAAGGCGAGCACCTGGACGGCGAACGCCTCGTTCACCTCGAACAGGCCGATGTCGGTGATGCTCAGCCCGGTGCGGGCCAGCACCCTCTCGGTGGCGGGCACCGGTCCGACGCCCATCACCTCGGGCTCGACCCCGGCGAAGGCGTAGCCGACCAGGCGCATCCGCACCGGCAGGCCCAGCTCGGCGGCGGTGTCGGCGGCCGCGAGCAGGCAGGCGGTGGCGCCGTCGTTCAGGCCGGCCGCGTTGCCCGCGGTCACCCGGCCGTGGGGGCGGAACGGGGTCTTCAGCTTCGCCAGGTCGGCCATCGTGGTGCCCGGCCGGGGCGGCTCGTCGGCGGTGGCCAGGCCCCAGCCCAGCTCGGCGCTGCGGGTCGCCATCGGCACCAGGTCGGCCTGGATCCGCCCCGCGGCGTAGGCCTCGGCCAGCTTGGCCTGGCTCGCCACCGCGAAGGCGTCCGCGCGGTCCTTGGTCAGCTGGGGGAACCGGTCGTGCAGGTTCTCGGCGGTCTGCCCCATCACCAGGGCCGAGGTGTCGACCAGCCGCTCGGCCACGATCCGCGGGTTGGGGTCGATGCCCTGCCCCATCGGGTGGTGGCCCATGTGCTCGACGCCGCCGGCGATCACCACGTCGTAGGCGCCGAACGCGATCCCCGACGCGGTGGTGGTGACCGCGGTCATGGCGCCGGCGCACATCCGGTCGATGGCGAACCCGGGCACGCTCTTCGGCAGCCCGGCCAGCAGCGCGGCCATCCGGCCGATGGTCAGACCCTGGTCACCGGTCTGCGTGGTGGCGGCGATCGCGACCTCGTCCACCCGCTCGGGAGGCAGCTGGGGGTGACGCCGCAGCAGCTCCCGGATGCAGCGCACGACCAGGTCGTCGGCCCGGGTCCCGGCGTACATGCCCGAGTCGCCGGCCTTGCCGAACGGGGTGCGGACCCCGTCGACGAAGACCACATCACGCACGGTGCGCTGATCAGCGGACACGAGATCCTCCTCGGGGCCTGGGGATGCCGCCGATGCTACTGGACGGTAACAACGACGGTGTGCGGTGGCCGGGAGACCCGGATCACTCGGTGGCGGGAGTCGCCGCAGGGGCCGGCGGGGGCTCGACGAGGGCCTGGTGCAGGACGTCGACGGTGAGGTCGAGCTGCCACGGCCGGGCCCCGTGGTCGGCCAGGGTGGCGCGCACCGTGTCGGCGGTCACCGGCTCCGGCGGCGACCAGGTGAGCCGGCGGACGACGTCCGGAGCGATCAGGTTCTCCACCGGCAGCCGGTGCTCCTGGGCGAGGGCCTGGACGGCGGCCCGGGCCCGGGCCAGGCGGGCGGCCGCCGCCGGGTCCTTCTCCGGCCACACCCGGGCCGGCGGGGGGCCGTCCGCCGGCAGGTGCTGGGGCGGCAGTTCGGCGTCCGGCAACGCTCTGGCCCGGTCGAGCGCACCCGACCACAGCGGCAGGTGGCGGCGGGCGGCGCGCCCGGTGAAGGTCTTCAGCGCCGACAGCTCGCGGGGGCCGGCGGGCTGGGCCAGTGCCGCCTCGACGAGTGAGCTGTCGGGCATCAGCCGCCCGGGGGAGACGTCCTGCTCCCGGGCCAACTGCTCGCGGGCGGTCCACAGCTCGCGGACCATGGCCAGCTGGCGCCGGGTGCGCACCCGGTGCAGTCCGGAGGTGCGCCGCCAGGGATCGACCCGCGGTGCGGCGGGCGGTGCCGCCGCGATGGCGGCGAACTCCTCGTAGGCCCAGTTCAGCTTGCCCTGCTGCTGCAGTTCGGCGCTCAGCCGGTCGCGCAGGTCGACCAGCACCTCGACGTCGAGGGCGGCGTAGCGCAGCCAGGGCTCGGGCAGCGGCCGGGTCGACCAGTCGACCGCGGAGTGCTCCTTGGCCAGCCCCAGGCCGAGCAGCTGCTCGACCACGGCGGCCAGACCGACCCGGGAGAACCCGGCCAGGCGGGAACCGAGCTCGGTGTCGAAGAGGCGCGAGGGTCGCAGACCCAGTTCGGCCAGGCAGGGCAGGTCCTGGCCGGCCGCGTGGAGGACCCATTCGGCGTCGCCGGATCGCCGCGCCGAGCTCGGAGAGGTCGGGCAGGGCGGCCGGATCGATCAGGGCGGTGCCGGCCCCCTCGCGGCGAAGCTGCACCAGGAAGGCGCGCTGGCCGTAGCGGTGCCCCGACGCGCGCTCGGCGTCGACGGCGACCGGGCCGCTGCCGGCCGCGAAGGCCGCGATCACGTCGTCGAGCTCGGCGGGCTCGGTCACCACTGCCGGGATGCCGTCGCGAGGGGTGTCGAGTTGCTGCAGCGGAGGGCTCTGGAGAGCCTCGTCCTGCTCGTCGCCGTCCGCCACAGCCCTAACCGTAGGCCAGAGCGACATCAGATCAGGCGATGGCCCCTGAACGCATCGCCGTGGCCACCATCTCGGCCCGGTCCCCGGTGCCGAGCTTGCGGGCGATGCGTGCCAGGTGGCTCTTCACCGTCAGGGCCGACAGCCCCAGGTCCTCACCGATGTCCTTGTTCGACTTCCCGTCCGAAACCCGTTGCAGCACCTGCAGTTCACGAGCCGACAGGGAGTCCACACCGTCGCCGCGCTCGCCCCCCTGACGCGGGATCGCCGAGGCTGCGGCGGAGACCAGGTACGCCCGCACCCCGGCGCTGATCGCGGCCCGGACGCTGTACGGATCATCACCCGTGGTGATCACCAGCCCGCGCACCCAGCCGGCCGCGCGCAGTTCGCGGATCAAGGCGATTCCCGACCCGTCCGGCAACCCGGCCTCGGCGACGCAGATGTCGGCGATGCCGGCTCCGGCCTTCAGCCTTGCCTCTGCCACGGTGCCGACCTCCAGCACGTGCCGGGCGCCCAGGACCCGCAGGGTGTGACCGACGGCCTCACGCAACGCAGGACTGGCCACGACGACCATGGCGGCGAATCGACCAGGACGTGGCACCGGAACTCCCGCTCGTTCGACCAAAGTAGTCACGCCGACCTCCGTGTCCAGCGGCCTCTCGGGCCGGATTGCTTACCCAGGGTGGATCGGCACCCGGCACGGAGGGCTTGAGGACAGTGACGCTGCTGGACGGCGTCGGGCTGGCGGGCGGGTCAGGTACGACGGCGGGGAAGCGGGGCGACACCGGCCGGAAGCGGCGGCAGCCCGCCGACCGTGCACAGCAGCGCCGCCCAGGCCTCCAGGTGCGCGGCCACGTCGTCCTGCGGGGTCCACGAGGCGCGGACCTCGATCTCCACGGTGGGAGGGCGGGCCGACAGGGCCCCGAAGCTCTCCGAGACCACGCGGGTGACGGTGCCTCCGGCGGCGGCGTACTGGGCGCCGGCGCTCTCCAGGCACTCCTGCAGCCACGTCCAACCGACCTGGCCGATCATCGGGTCGGCACCCAGATCGGGCTCGAGTGCGGCGCGCACGAAGGTCACCGCGCGGAAGGTCCCCTCCCAGGCGTCCTGGCCGGCAGGGTCGTACAGCAGCACGAAACGCCCGGTGGCCAGTTCCTCGTCGTCCTGCACCACGTCGGCACTGACCGCGACCGCGTGCGGAGCGATCCGCTGCGGGGCCGGAACCTCTTCCAGGACCACCTCGGGGCGCAGCCGGACAGCACGAAGCCGCTCCATCGCCACCACGAACTCGTCGGGCGCGTCCTCAGGCATCCTGCGCAGGGCCACGAACGGCAGCGTACGTCGACACCGCCCTCTGCCGACTCCGCGACGCGCGGAGAGTGGTGCTCACTATGGGTAGCGTTCGGGGAATGGCCGCCGTTCTCGCTCTGCTCTCCGCCCTGCTGTGGGGCACCGCCGACTTCGCCGGCGGGCTGGCCAGTCGCCGCCTGCCCGCGCTGGTGGTGGTCGGCTGGTCACAGATCGCAGCCCTGGGCGCTCTGCTGATCGTGGTCGGGGTCAGCGGCACCTGGACCGCGCCCGGGAGCTGGCTGCTCTGGGGCCTGGCCGCCGGGGTGAGCGGCGCCGGCGGGCTGGTCTGCTTCTACAAGGCGCTGTCGATCGGCACCATGGGTGTGGTCTCCCCGATCGGGGCCCTCGGCGCGCTGGTGCCGGTGCTGGTCGGCCTGGCCACCGGGGACCGGCCGTCGCAGGTGCAGGTGCTGGGCATGGCCCTGGCCCTGGTCGGGGCGGTGGCCGCCAGTGGGCCGGAGCTCTCCGGGTCGGCGCGCGGGGCGAGCGTGGCCCTGGCCGCGGCGGCAGGGCTGCTCTTCGGTTTCGCGCTGGTCGCGATCGCCCGCGGGGCGCAGGGGAGCCCGCTGCTCACCGCCACCGCGATGCGGTTCTCCTCCTTGGTGCTGTTCGGCGGCGCGGCACTGCTGATGCGCAACGCCGGTGGCGTCGCCCGCCGCGAGGTGCCGATGCTGGCGGCGATCGGGGTGGGGGACGCTGCGGCCAACGTGCTGTTCGGCTTCGCCTCGACGATGGGGCTGGTCAGCGTGGTGGCGGTGCTGGGTTCGCTCTACCCGGTGGGCACCGTGCTGCTGGCCCGCGGGGTGCTCGGCGAACGGCTGATGCCGGTGCAGGTGGCCGGGGTGGCGATCGCTCTGGGCGGGGTCGCGCTGCTCTCGGTGGGCTGAGCTGGGAGGATCGGTTCTCGTGACCGTCTCCGCACCGGCCCCCGCGCCGTCCGCCCTCCTACAGGCCTGCCGACGTCAGGAACCGGAGCACACACCGGTCTGGTTCATGCGTCAGGCCGGGCGCTCGCTGCCGGAGTACCGGGCCATCCGCGAGGGCGTGGCCATGCTCGAGTCGTGCCGGCGGCCGGAGCTGATCACCGAGATCACGCTGCAGCCGGTGCGTCGCTACGGCGTCGACGCCGCCATCCTCTTCTCCGACATCGTGGTGCCGCTGGCCGCGGCCGGCGTCGGGGTGGACATCGTGCCGGGGGTGGGCCCGGTGGTCGAGCAGCCGTTCCGCTCCCGCGCCGACCTGGACCGATTGCCCGCGCTGGACCCCGCCCAGGTGCCCTACCTCACCGAGGCGGTGCAGACGCTGGTGCGGGAGCTCGGGCAGACCCCGCTGATCGGGTTCGCCGGCGCGCCGTTCACCCTGGCCAGCTACTTGATCGAGGGCGGGCCGAGCCGTGACCTGGCCCGTACCAAGGCGCTGATGTACGGCGACCCCGAGCTGTGGGCGGACCTGCTGGGCAGGCTGGCCCAGATCTCGGCCACCTTCCTGACCACCCAGATCGCGGCCGGGGCGCGCATCGTCCAGCTGTTCGACTCCTGGGTGGGGGCGCTGCCGGCCGCGGACTACCGACGGTTCGTGCAGCCGGCCTCGACGGCGGTGCTCTCGGCGGTGCACGCGGCCGCGCCGCACGTGCCGCGGATCCACTTCGGGGTGGGTACCGGGGAGCTTCTGACCGACCTCGGTGCCGCGGGGGCCGATGTCGTCGGGGTCGATTTCCGGGTGCCCCTGGAGGAGGCGAGCCGGCGGATCGGGCCGGAGTACGCCGTCCAGGGCAATCTCGACCCGGCGCTGCTGTTCGCCCCGTGGGAGGTGCTTGCCGAGCGGGTGCGCGCCACGGTCGCATCGGGACGCCGCACGCCCGGCCACATCTTCAACCTCGGCCACGGCGTGCCGCCCTCGGCCGACCCCGACGTCCTCCACCGCATCGTCGACCTCGTCCACTCCCTCTAGCGGTTTCGCTAGGGGGTGGGTGGGGCGGCGGGCGGCGTCGGCTGGGGCGTCGGCTGGGGCGTCGGGTGGAGGGCGCGGCGGCGGCGGGCGGCCAGGCGCCAGAGGGGGTAGACGACCAGGGCGCCGACCAGGGCGAACGGGAGCAGGGCGCCGACCAGGGTGATCAGGACGCCGGTGCTGTCCAGCAGCGCGTTCCAGCCGTCGCGCAGGCCTTGCACGAACCGGTTGTCCTCCTCGGTGGTGGACTCCACGGCCGGGGTCTGCAGGATGACGGTCAGGCTGGACAGGTCGGCGCGGTCGGCCAGGGTGGCGAGCCTGGCCTGCAGGGCCTCCAGATCTGCCTCACGCCGGGTCAGCTCCGACTCCAGCAGCACCACGTCCTTGAGCGTCTTCGCCTCGGCCAGCAGCTCGCGCACGCGGGTGACGCTGGCCTTCTGGGTCGCCGTCCGGCTGGTCAGGTCGGCGATGTCGCCGGTGACGTCCTCCGCGGTGGAGGACCGGGAGAGCTCCTGCCCCACCCCGGCGGCGCGGTCCAGGGCCTGGCTCAGCCTCGGCTCCGGGACGCGCAGCACCAGCACCGACTGACCTGCCTGCGCCTGTCGGGTCTCGGTCTTGCCCGAGGAGTCGGTGGTGGTCACCGGCGAGCCCGGCGCGGCGTACCCGGTGGTCTCGGTGGAGACGAAGCCGCCCAGGTCGACGGCGAGCTGGCGGATCCTGGCGGCCGGGGCGGCGAGCTGGTCGACCTCGACGATCACCTCTGCGGTGCGCACGATCCGGCGGTCGGACGACGTCGCGTCGCCGGCCGTGGCGGCCTTGCCCGCGGCGTCCTGAGGTGCTGCCTCGGCCCCGGCGACCGCTCCCGAGCCGGCAGCCTGTCCGGCGACATCGGGGGCGGCGACGTCGGCGGCCGGGGCCTCACCGGCCGAGCTGCTCGTCGCTTCCGAGCCGGAGCCGCACCCGCCGACGGTCAGGGCCAGCGCCAGGGCCAGCGCGGACAGGGCGGACCTTCGGGTTCGAGACACTGCGGGCCTCCAGCGGGGGACAGGGCGTCGGTACCTGGATCTTCATGCCTGTGATGCCTCCATCGGCATCGAGGTTCCTCCTCTGACGTCACGATTCGGTCGCGATCCCATCCCAGGGGAGAATGCCGGCATGACGTCGAGTGCCCCGAGACCAGGCCGAGCGCCCGCGAGATCAACGACACCCTGCGCTACACCATGTGGTCGGTGTTCGCCGCCGAGCGGATCGACGGCCCGCGTGAGCCGATGATCGCCGAGGTCGAGGCGCTGCTGGAGTCGCTGGCCGGCAAGGACCTGGTGACCCGCGGCTGGTACGACGTCGCCGGCCTGCGCGCCGACGCCGACTTGATGGTCTGGTGGCACGCCCCCGCGGTCGGAGACCCTGCAGGCAGGCCTACCAGCGGCCTGCGCCGCACGGCGCTCGGCGCCGGTCTGACCCCCGTCTGGTCGGCGGTCGGCCTGCACCGGCCGGCCGAGTTCAACAAGAGCCACGTGCCGGCGTTCATGGCGGGCGAGGAACCTCGGGGCTACCTGTGCGTGTACCCGTTCGTGCGTTCCTACGACTGGTACCTGCTGCCCGAGGAGGAGCGCCGGACGATGCTCGTCGAGCACGGCATGGCCGCCCGCGGCTACGCGGACGTGCGGGCCAACACCGTGTCCTCGTTCGCGCTCGGCGACTACGAGTGGCTGCTGGCCTTCGAGGCCGACGAGCTGCACCGCATCGTCGACCTGATGCGGGATCTGCGTGCCATCGAGGCCCGGCGGCACGTGCGCGAGGAGATCCCGTTCTACACCGGGCCGCGCTGTCAGCTCTCCGAGCTGGTCGCCTCACTGCCCTGATCGGGCGCTGCCGCAGGCACCCGGCGGAGCTGATCGAGTTGATGCAGTAGCGCTGGTCGGTCGGCGTGGCATAACCCTCACCGGCGAAGACGTGCCCCAGGTGGCAGTGGCAGTTCGCGCACCGCACCTCGGTGCGCAGCTGGCCGAAGGAGCGGTCCTCGATGTACTCCACCGCATCCGTGCTGCCGGGGCGAAGAACGAGGGCCAGCCGCAGTGGCTGTCGAACTTCTCGGTGCTGCGGAACAGCTCGGCGTCGCACGCGCGGCAGGTGTAGACGCCCTCGGTGTGGTCGTCGGTGTACTCGCCGGTGAACGGCGGCTCGGTGCCTCCCGCGCGCAGCACGGTGTACTCGTCGGGGCGAAGCCGCTCCCGCCAGGCGGCGTCGTCCAGGGTGATCGGGTAGCGGCGTCCACTCGGTGTCAGCACTGCTGTCTCCTTCATCCAGGTGTGGCGCGTCGCCTGGGGGTCATCCGCCTACGGTCAGTTACGGTTTGCACGTGACCCCACCAGCCCCCCGGCGACGACGGCACGGACGGCGATGACGCCCGACGGCGCACCTGCGCCCCCGACGGTACCCGTGACCCCGCCGCTGTCCAGCGGGGCCGGGCGGGTGGCGGCTGCGCGGCACACGGCCGGCCAGGGCTCGCGCCGAGCGGCCCGATGGTACGCAGGTCGCCCTGCTCGTCCGGTATCTCCCACTACTGTTGATCCGGTGAAGCGGGTCGCGGCGCTGGTGGAGCCCATCGTGGTGATGGTGCTCGGCGTGGTGCTGGGCCTGGTCGACCAGCGCGCCACCACCGCCTCCGGCTGGCTGAGGGTGCCGGCCCTGGTCGCCGCCCTGATCCTGGTCGCCCAGGCCATCCTCACCATCGAGAACCGGCGCCGGGTCGTGGTCGACCTCCGTGAGGACGAGATCCTCACCGAGTCGACCGAGATCGTCACCGTGCAGCAGGTCACGCTGGCTAATCCCGGCATGGCCGTCTACAAGGGCACCCCGAGCTCCTCCTCGGAGACCACGACCACCACCACCGCCAAGGTCCGTGAGGGCCCGCAGGTGATGTACTTCGTGATGGGCCTGGCGGTCTGGCTGGGTCTGGCCACGCTGGCCAACCCCGGAGCTCCCAAGAACCTCCTGCTGCTGTCGCTGCTGGCCTCCTTCCTGCTGTTCTCCGAGGCGTACAAGCAGATGCGCGGGCGCGGCTGAGGTGTCGGCGCGGTCGACGGTCGGCACACTCGAGGCATGACACCTGCCCACGCCCCGCGGTCCCTGCTGCGCGCCGCGCTCGCCGGGGGCGGCGCCGTCGCAGCCCTGGCCGCGGGCCTGTCCGCGGCGGCCACCCTGTTCGCGCGCCGGGTGGTCTCACCCGAGGACGGCGAGCGGCCCGACGACGTCGAGGTGCTCGGGATCGGCGCCGGAACGGTCACCCTCCGGGCCTGCCCGGAGACGGTCGCCCCGGGTCGGTACGGTCTGTGGACGGACGGCGGCTCGGGGCACGCCCGCCTCGGCGAGGTGATCGACCACGACGAGACCTCGCGCACGGTCACCCGGCGGCTGCTGGGCATCGACGGTGGTCGGCTGCGCGAGGGCAGCGCCCGCTGGAACCAGTACTTCTTCGTCGGGACCCCGTCGTCGGCGCTCGGCCTGCCCTACCAGGACGTCGAGGTGGCGGGCGAGATCGGGCCGATGCCGGCCTGGTTCGTGCCTCCTGCCACCGGGGTACCGGGCCGGGACACCTGGGCGGTCCTGGTGCACGGCCGCGGAGCCACCCGCGAGGAGGGGCTGCGTGCGCTGCCCGTCCTGCACCGCTCGGGGATCCCGGCCCTGGTGATCAGCTACCGCAACGACGCCGACGCCCCGGCCTCGCCCGCCCGCCGCTACCACCTGGGCGAGTCGGAGTGGCGGGACGTCGAGGCGGCCGTCGTGCACGCGGTCACCCACGGCGCCCAGGACGTGGTGCTGGTGGGCTGGTCGATGGGCGGTGCGATCGCGCTGCAGCTGCTCGACCGGTCGTGGACGGCGGACCGGGTGCAGTCGCTGGTGCTCGACGCCCCGGTGCTCGACTGGCGCGACGTGCTCGACCATCACGCGCGCCTGCACGGCATCCCGGCCCTGCTCGGGCGGATGTCGCAGTCGATGCTCGAGCACGCGCACGCCCGGCGGCTGGCCTCGTTGGAGATGCCGCTGTCCCTGGACCGGATGGACTGGGTGACCCGGGCCCCCGAGCTTCGGGTGCCGATGCTGGTACTGCACAGCGACGACGACGAGTTCGTGCCCTCCGGGCCGGCTCAACGCCTCGCCCTGGCCCGGCCCGACCTGGTCACCCTGATCTCCAGCCGCGGTGCCCGCCACACCCAGGAGTGGAACGTCGATCCCGACGGGTGGGACACCGCCGTGGCTCGCTTCCTGCTCCGCTGACCGATCCGCCGATCCGCCGATCCGTCAGCGGACCGACGTCGTTGCGGGGTGGGTCAGCTCGACGGCCATCTTGTAGGCCAGGTCGCAGCGCTGCATCACGTCCGCCCATCCGGTGGCCGGCCCAGCAGCCCGGTTGCGCGCGGCCATCTCGGCCCGCAGCCGCGGCGAGGAGGCCAGGGCCAGGACGGCGTCGGTGAGTCCGTCGTCGTCGTCGGCCAGCAATCCGTGCTGCCCGTCGAGCACGAAGTCGGCGATCCCGGTGCGCCGCCGGGCCACCACGGGCAGCCCGGCGCAGCGGGCCTCCAGCGCAGCGATCCCGAACGACTCCAGCGTGGCCGGTGCCAGGTAGAGATCGGCCCGGCGGTACAGCAGGCGGATGGCGTCGTGGTCGAGCCGCCCGGCGAGCTCGACGCAGTCGGACAGCCGCTGGTGGCGGATCCGGCGTTCCAGGGCGCGTCGCTGGGGCCCCTCGCCGACCACCACCACGCGCAGTCGCACCCCCGCGGGCAGCCGGTCGCGCACCTGACCGACGACCCGCAGCAACGCCCGCGGCCGCTTGCGCAGGGCCAGACGCATCACGCTGACCACCACCACCTCGCCGTCCTCGCGGGGCAGCGGCTCGGTGGCCCAGCGGTGCGGGTCCACCCCGTTGGGCAGCACGGCCACCTCGGCGCGTCGGCCCAGGATCCGGCGCAGCGGATCGGCGGCCAGGTCACTGACCGCCGTCCAGGCCACCGGCCAGCTGCCCCAGCGGTTCAACCGATCGGCGACCCGGTAGAGCGCAGCCGCCCACCACCACATCGAGTGCAGGGTCACCACCACCGGCACCCCGGCCCGGGCCGCGGCGCGGGCGGCCAGGATGCCCAGTGGGGAGAGCACGGACAGGTGGACGTGGACCACGTCGGGACGCCGCTGCTGCAGTACCGAGGTCAGCATCGCCGCGCTGCGCCGGACGTGCGGCCACGGGATCGCGGTGCGGTGCACCCCCGGCCCGGCAGGGTGACTGGAGGGGTCGTCGTGCAAACGCGGCCCGGCGGTCCAGGTCCAGCCGCGGGGGGCACCGGCCGGCGGGGCGCAGGTGAGCAGCTCGACCTGGTGGCCCGCCTCGATCTGGCGGGTGGCGACGTCCCGCACCTGGACCTCGATCCCGCCCTGTTTGGGCAGGTAGGCGTCGGTCACGTGGAGGATCCTCATCACACTGATCGTCACACACGGCCCGGGCGGACGACGAACCAGCGGCCGATCAGCATCTCGTCGGCGATCAGGAGGTGGGCGGCGCGCACGGGGGAGTGAGCAGCCGAACCCCACGCGATCCGCGGACCCGACCCGGCGACCAGCAGCGGCGACAGGGACAGGCACACCTCGTCGACCACCCCGTCGGCGATCCCCTGGCCGAGCACCTGGGGGCCACCCTCGAGCAGCACCCGGCGCAGGCCGCGCCCCGCCAGCTCGGCCACCGCCACGGACAGGTCCACCTCGTCCCGCCCGGCCACGATCACCTGGTCGGCGCCGACCCGGGCCCTGAGGGCGTCCAGGTCGGCGGAGGCCGGCGCGATCGCGAAGCCGTGGCCGGGGGTCACCGCGCCGTCCGGCACCCGGCCGCTCCGGGTGATCAGCGCCAGGGGCGGCGCCGCCCCCTGCCCCAACCGGGCCCGTCGCTCGGCGAACTCGGGCTTGGCCGCCGGCCGCCGGTAGCCCTCCGCGCGCGCCGTGCCTGCTCCGACCAGGATCACGTCGGCCACGCCACGCAGGGCCGAGAACACCGCTCGGTCGGCCGGGCCGCCGATACTGCCCGACAGGGAATCCGCGCCGGTGGCCGAACCGTCCAAGGTGGAGATCATGTTCGCCCGCACCCAGCCCGTCGCCGGCACGGGGTCCGGGTAGGCGTAGAGGTCGGCCAGAGCAGCGAGCGCGCTCTCCCGATCGTCGTCCAGGTCGCCGATCAGGGCATTGCCGGGCAGGAGAAGGCGCAACGTGGTCATGGCTGGGTCACCTCGGGTTCCGGCGTGGGGTCCGGGGCCTCGATGGCGCGGCGGACCTGGCGCTTGATCCGGAACACCATCGCGTTCATGCCGCGCAGCCGCAGCGGGCTCACCACGGCGCGCAGGCCGAGGCGCAGCGCGACGTCGTCCGGCACCGCGAGCAGGTCCGCAGCCGGCAGACCGTCCAGCCCCTGGTGCAGGACGGCGGCGAACCCGCGGGTGGTCGGCGCCTCCGCCGGGGCGTCGATGTGGACGTGCACCGCCCGGGTCGGGTCCAGGGCCGCCGGGGTGACCTCCACCTTCAGGAACAGGGGGGACTGGCACTCCTGCACCGGTTCCATCAGCTCACGGTGGTCGGCGATGTGCCCGGGCAGCGGTGGCAGCTCGGCGCCCAGCTCGATCAGCAGCTGCAGCTGGTCGCCGGCTCCGAGCGCGGCGAAATCGGCCGCGAGCTCGGCCAGCGCATCCGGCAGGCGGGCGTTGTCGTCACTCATCTGGAGCCCCGTCCCGCACGATGGCCACGCTGTCCGGCGGCAGCCGGAGGCCGCCGCTCACGACCTGCGGCGCGGCCCCCGGCCCGAGACCCGCACCCAGCCAGCACAGCACCGGCTCCGCAGAGGCGAAGGTGGGCAGGTCGACCGCCGACGGCGCCAGGTTCACCAGCACGTCGAACGCCCCACGGTGCATCACGAGCCAGTTCGGGCCGACCGTGACCGACACCGCGACCAGGTCGTCGGCCTGCAGATCGGGCTCGGCCCGGCGCAGCGCGACCAGGCTGCGGTACCAGTCGTGCATCTGGGCGTGCGGGCCGTGCTCCAGCTCCGCCCAGGGCAGCACCGAGGCCTCCCGGGTGCCCGGGTGCTGCGGGTCGGGCACCTCCTCGGTGCTCCAGCCGTGCTCGGCGAACTCGGCCCGGCGGCCCTCGCGGACGGCGGCACCCAGTCCGGGCTCGAGGTCGGTGAAGTACTGCCAGGGACTGGAGGCCGCCCACTCCTCGCCCATGAAGAGCATCGGGGTGAAGGGGGAGGTGAGCACCAGAGCGGCGCCCGCCGCCATCCGGGAGACCGGCACATGCGCGCCGATCCGGTCGCCGAGAGCACGGTTGCCGACCTGGTCATGGTTCTGCAGGTATCCCAGGAACTGGTGTCCACGATGCACCGCCGGGTCGACCGGGCGGCCCCAGTCGGCGCCGCGGAACGCCGAGAAGTCCCCGGCGTGCCGGAACACCCTGGTCAGGGTGCGGGCGACGGTGACCTCGTCACCGAAATCGGTGTAGTAGCCGTGCTTCTCGCCGGTCACCCAGGCGTGCAGCGCATGGTGCAGGTCGTCGCTCCACTGGGCATGCATGCCCAGGCCGCCCTCGGCGGTCGGCTCCACCGTGCCCGGGTCGTTCAGGTCGCTCTCGGCGATCAGGCCGAGCGGGCGGCCGAGCCGACGGGCGAGCGCCTCCACGGCGTCAGACAGGTCGGCGAGCAGATGGCGGGGGGAGTCGTCGAGCAGGGAGTGCACCGCGTCCAGGCGCAGGCAGTCGAGGTGGTAGTCCTCGAACCAGCTGAGAGCGTTCTCGATCACCCAGGCACGAACCACCTCGCTGCCGGGCCCGTCCAGGTTGATCGCCGAGCCCCACGGCGTGGTGTGCGTGGTGCTGAAGTACGGCCCGAACTCGCCGAGATAGTTCCCTTCCGGGCCGAGGTGGTTGTAGACCACGTCCAGGCAGACCGCCAGGCCCCGGGTGTGGCAGGAGTCGACGAAGGACTGCAGCGCCGCCGGACCGCCGTACGGCTCGTGGACGGCGTACGGCGCGACCCCGTCGTAGCCCCAGCCCCAGCGGCCCGGGAAGGCGGCCATCGGCATCAGCTCCACCACGTCGACGCCCAGGTCGACCAGGTGGTCCAGCCGGGAGACCGCCGCCGCGAGGGTTCCCTGCGGGGTGAAGGTGCCGACGTGCAGCTCGTAGAAGAGACGGCCGAGGACGTCGCGGCCGGCCCAGTCGTCGTCCGCCCAGCGGTATCGGGCCGGATCGAAGACCCGGCTCGGGGCATGCACACCCTCGGGCTGCCACCGGCTACGCGGGTCGGGTCGGGCCGGGCCGCCGTCGAGGGCGTACGCGTAGTCGGTTCCGTGCCCGGCGTCCTCGATCGTCAGCGACCACCAGCCCGCGCTGCCGGCCGCCATCGGCAGGGGCGACTCGCGCCGGCCGGGCAGGTGCAACTCGACCGTGCGGGCACCGGGAGACCAGAGCCGGAAGACATGCACGAGGTCAACCCTGCCAAGTCGGGCGCGCACGGTCGAATCGAACGGGCGCTTCCCGCTGACGTGCCCCGCCCCGGACTGCCATCATCTGGGCCATGTCGAAGAAGACGAAGACCAAGGACAAGGGCGTCAAGGCGTCGAAGGCCGCCAAGCCACGCAGGTCCGGTACGGGGGACTCGCTCCCGATCGCCCGTCGGCTCGCCGTGGGTGAGGGGTTCCAGTTGGCCGACGTGGACCCCTCCTCCACGCCCGGGTTCACCGGCGACCGGGACGACGCGGAGCAGGCCCTGGCGGACGGTCTCGCCGATCTGTCGGACCTGCAGGAGCGGTTGTGGGCCGAGTCCCGGGAGGGCGGCACCCGGTCGGTGCTGCTGGTGGTGCAGGGAATGGACACCTCGGGCAAGGGCGGGGTGATGCGTCACGTGGTCGGCCACGTCGATCCGCAGGGGGTGCGCTACACCTCGTTCAAGGCGCCCACCGCCGAGGAGCGGGCGCACGACTTCCTGTGGCGCATCCGCAACGCACTGCCGGGTGCGGGGCAGATCGGGGTGTTCGACCGCTCGCACTACGAGGACGTGCTGATCGCGCGGGTTCTCTCCCTGGTGCCGCGGGCGACGTGGTCGCGTCGCTACGCCACGATCAACCGGTTCGAGGCGCAGCTCGCGGCCTCGCAGACCCGGATCGTCAAGGTGATGCTGCACATCGGCAAGGAGGAGCAGAAGGCCCGCCTGGCCGAGCGGCTGGACCGGCCGGACAAGTACTGGAAGTACAACCCGGGCGACCTCGACCAGCGGGCGCACTGGGACGAGTACATGGAGGCCTATCAGGCGGCGCTGACCAAGTGCTCCACCGAAGCTGCGCCCTGGTACGTGGTGCCCGCGAACAACAAGTGGTACGCCCGGCTTGCGGTGCAGAACCTGCTGCTCGACACGCTGAAGACGATGGCCCCGGACTGGCCGCCGGCCGACTTCGACGTCGCCGCGGAGAAGGCCCGACTCGCCGCGCTGTGACGTAGCCCCACTGCCACAACAGGTTCCGAAGGAAAGCCCCGTGCCGTCGCTCCGCCTGCGACGGCACGGGGCCGTTTCACACGGCGGCGACCGGCATGGCCAGGCCGAGGATGTGCCCCAGCTGGCCGAGGCGCCACAACTCGCCGTGATGGAACTCGGGCCCGCTCGTGCGGACCAGCAGGAGCCCGGCTGCGCTGTCCCCCAACGGGATCAGCACCGCGCCGGTGGCACCCGGCAGGGAGACCGCTGCCAGCCGCAGCGGGGCGGACAGGGTGAAGCCCTCGGCTGGGGCGAGATCGCCGGAAATGATGACGCCGCTGAACGCGCCGTCCAGGTCGTAGCCCACCAGCGCCGCCCAGTCGACGCCGAGCGCTGCTGGGGCACCGTGCACCAGGGTGTGCCAGGCGCGCTCGGGCCGGGCGAAGACCTGCTCGATCAGCTGCAGGTCGGCGTGCCCGGCGACCGGCGGTACCGGATGCCGCACGCCGACCACCTGCATGCCGGCCAGGGAGCCCACGATCGAGGTCAACGTCTCCAGGTGGAGGAGGTCGTTGACCTGCACGGTGACGTCGTCCAGCGCCCTGCCTGCCTCGCTCTCCAGGACGTCGACCGCAGCGATGTCGCCGCCGGCGGTGCCGATCGCCGACGCCAGCCGCCCCAGCGAGCCGGGCCGGTCGGGAACACTGATCCGCATCCGCGCCAACATGCTGAACAGCATCGGCAGGGCATGTTCCGATCGCGTTACAGACCGGTTATCGCGCTGTAGCCGCTGCTCGGGCCAGTGGGTAGGCCGAGTGTGGTCACTTCTGGGGCACTGTGGTCACTTCTCGGGACCGTGTGGACAGTTCTCGGGCTGTAGGGGACGTTTCTGCCCGAGAACTGTCCACACTCGAGCTTCTCGGCTGTGATGCGCGTCAAGCCAGGGGCGTCCGCCGGCGTCAGCGGACGAGGAGGGCGACGGGGCGGTGCGCCAGCAGGTCGGCCAGGGGGTACGCGCCGCCCTCCAGCTCGGGCCCGCCGAGGGCGTCGCGCCAGCGGCCCGGGGGCAGCGACACGGTGTGCTCGCCCCAGCCGCCGCGCCGCTCCAGGGCGAGCGGCATCCGCGTGATCACGCTCACCACCCGCTCCCGGTCGCCGCCGCCACGGGCGAAGGCCACCGCGTTCCCGGTGGTGGTGGCCAGCGGGGTGTACCCGGCCTCCGGACCGCGGAACGCCTCCGGGTGGTCGCGGCGGGCCCGCAGCGCCCGGGAGGTGACCAGCAGCTTCTCGGCCGGCAGGGTGCGCGGCGGCGTCCCGGCGTCCAGCTCGGCGAGCAGGGCGCGTCGGGCGGCGAAGTCGACCGGGCGCCGGTTGTCCGGGTCGACCAGCGACTGGTCGAGCAGCTCGCAGCCCTGGTAGACGTCGGGCACCCCGGGCATGGTCAGCTGCACCAGCTTCTGGCCCAGCACCACCGCCCGGGCCGGCGCCTCGATCAACGCGCCAGAACCCGCCCGACCGCGGCCATCAGGTCCTCGTCGCCGAGCACGGCGCGCGCGAAGTCGGCGACGGCGTCGTCGTAGGCGGGTCCGGATCGGTCCAGGAGGTGAACCGCTTGGCCTCGCGGATCGCCTTCGTCCAGGTAGCGGGTCAGCCGCTCGGCGGACGGCGGACCGCCCGCCGAGCGGTCCAGGTGCCGACCAGCGTCTGCCAGACCAGGTAGACCGTCGCCGGTCGGGCAGGCCGTCGCCGGCCCGGTGCGCCGCGGCGGCCTCGGTCCATTGCGCCGCACCGCCTCGGCCCAGTCCCCGGCCAGCTCCGCCAGCGCGACGAGCCGGGCCCGCACGTCCTCGGACCGCTTGGTGTCGTGGGTCGACAGGGTGGTCATGGCGTCCGGCCAGTCGCGCTGGCGCCGGCGGCGCAGTCGTGGAACTCCTCGGCGGAGATCGCCGAAGCCGTGCGCGGGTCGCCGCCCACCTCGTTGAGCGCCGACGAGCCGGAACCAGCGGTAGAACGCGGTGTCCTCGACGCCCTTGGCCATGACCGGCCCGCAGGTCTGCTGGAAGCGGACGACGAACTCGTCGCGCCGCGGCTCCGCCGTCGGCTGCGGCCCGGGGCGACCTCACGGCGCGAGCACCAGGTCGCGACCAGGTCCAGCGTCTCGTGCGACCACTCGGGCAGGTGGCGCCCGGGCCAGCTCGGCGGCGCCTCGACCAGGCGGCCTCGGCGTCGGGGCGACCGGCTCGCCGGGCACGACGTAGGCGCGGTAGCGGGCAAGGCGACGAGCAGCTCGACCAGGCCTCGTGCAGCGCCGGCGCGGTGTGGTCGCGCAGGGCGACGTCGTCGCGGCAGATGTCGGCGGCCAGGTCGACCAGCCGGCCGACCTCGGCGGCCAGCGCGTGCCGTCGACCACCTCGCCGCTTGGCCGTCTCGACCACGACCGCCGGTCGGGCGAGTCCCGGTCAGCCGCGGTGCAGCAGCGCCGCCAGCGGCGCGGCGCCGGCCGGGTCGACGAACAGCCCGCTGCGACCCGGCGCAGCGCGTCGTACCCGGTGGTGCCGGCGCAGGCCCAGTCGGCGGGCAGTCGCTCGTCGCCCTCGAGGATCTTCTCGACCACCACCCAGGCGTCACCGGTGCGCGTCGGCCAGCCGCTCGCAGGTAGCCGCGCGGGGTCGGCCAGGCCGTCGGGGTGGTCGATCCGCAGGCCGTCGACCTCGCCGTGCGCCGACCCAGCGCGAGCAGCAGGGCGTGGGTGGCCGTCGAACACCGCGGGGTCCTCGACCCGCACCGCGGCCAGCGATGTCGACGTCGAAGAAGCGCCGGTAGTTCAGCTCCTCGTCGCGCCTCGCGCCAGCTACGCCAGCCGGTAGGCCTGCGCGTCGACGCAGCTCGCGCAGCGGCAGCGTCCTCGGTGCCGGGCGCGACCGGGAACACGTGGTCGTAGTAGCGCAGCACCGCTCGTGCCCGGTCGGGCCACCGTCGTCGGCGAGCGGTGACGCTCGCCGCGCGTCGAGCGCCGTGCTCGATCCGTGCCGCCGAGCACCGGCATCAGGACGCGCTCGCTCCTCGGCGACCCAGTCGACGTCGAACCAGCCGGCGTACGGCGAGCGCCGGCCCGTCGCGCAGCACCGACCAGAGCGCGCGCGTTGAGCTGGGCCGGGTCGGGCACCGCCATGTGGTTGGGCACGACGTCGACGACGACGCCGAGGCCCGGCGTCGCGGCAGCGCGGCGCACGAGCCGGTCGAACGCCTCGCGCCCGCCGGCCTCGCTCGGTCAGACGCGGGTGTGGTCGACCACGTCGTAGCCGTGCATCGAGCCCGGCGCCGCCTGCAGCACCGGCGAGAGGTAGAGCGTGCGAGACGCCGAGCGCGGCGAGGTAGGCGGCGCGCTGCGGCCGCCGTCGTCGAAGCCGAACCCGCGCGTGCACCTGCAGGCGGTAGGTCGCCGTGGGGACCACGCGGCCGGCGATCGGGGCGGTCGGGCGGTGGCCATGCGTCACGTCGCGGTCGGGCTCGTGGCGGCGTCCGGAGGGCTGGCGGCGGCGCCTCGCGCGGGGCTGCCGCAGGCACGATCAGCGAGCGCGGCCTGCACCGTGCAGCTCGCTCGCCGGCGCGTCGTGCCAGCGTCGGTGTCGACGCTCGTCGGCCGCCGGTGTCGATCTCGGCGCACCCAGTGCTCGCCGTACTCCTTCGCCGGGAGGATGAACGTCGTCGTCCTCGTGGTCGGCGTTGAAGCAGGAGCAGGAAGGAGTCGTCGACGCACCCGCTGGCCGCGGGCGTCGGGCTCGGGGATGCCGTCGCCGTTGAGGAACACCGTCGACGCGTCTGGCCGTACGCCGTTGCTCCCAGTCCTCCTCGCTCATCGCGCTCGCCGGCGGGCGTGAACCAGGCGATGTCGCCGAGCTCGGACTCGCCGCCGTGGTCGGCGCTGCCGGCGAAGAACCGGCGCCGGCGGAAGACCGGGTGCTCGCGGCGCAGCGCGGACGACCGCGGCGGTGAAGTCGAGCAGGTCGCGTCTGCGTCGTCGTCGAGGTCCCAGTCGACCCAGGACAGCTCGTTGTCCTGGCAGTAGACGTTGTTGTTGCCGTGCTGGGTGCGGCCGATCTCGTCGCCGTGGGCGATCATCGGCACGCCCTGGCTGAGCAGCAGCGTGGCGAGGAAGTTGCGCTGCTGGCGCAGCGCGCAGCGCGTTGATCTCCGGGTCGTCGGTCGGGCCCTCGACGCCGCAGTTCCACGACCGGTTGTGGCTCTCGCCGTCGCGGTTGTCCTCGCCGTTGGCCTCGTTGTGCTTCTCGTTGTAGGACACCAGGTCGCGCAGGGTGAAGCCGTCGTGGGCGGTGACGAAGTTGATGCGACGCGATCGGGCGGCGGCCGCGTCGTGCTCGTAGAGGTCGCTGCGAGCCGGTGAGCCGGGAGGCGAACTCGCCCAGCGTGCGCGGGCTCGCCGCGCCAGAAGTCGCGGACGGTGTCGCGGTACTTGCCGTTCCACTCGGTCCACAGCGGCGGGAAGTTGCCGACCTGGTAGCCGCCGTCGCCGACGTCCCACGGCTCGGCGATCAGCTTGACCTGGCGAGACGACCGGGTCCTGCTGGACGAGGTCGAAGAAGGCCGACAGCCGGTCGACCTCGTGGAACTCGCGGGCCAGGGTGGCGGCGAGGTCGAAGCGGAAGCCGTCGACGTGCATCTCGGTGACCCAGTAGCGCAGCGAGTCCATGATCAGCTGCAGCACGTGCGGGTGGCGCATGAGCAGGCTGTTGCCGGTGCCGGTGTTGTCGTAGTAGTGCGCCTGGTCGTCGTCGACCAGCCGGTAGTAGGCGGCGTTGTCGATGCCGCGGAAGCACAGCGTCGGGCCCGAGGTGGTTGCCCTCGGCGGTGTGGTTGTAGACGACGTCGAGGATGACCTCGATGCCGGCCTCGTGCAGCGCCTTGACCATCGCCTTGAACTCCTGCACCTGCTGGCCGCGCTGGCCGGCGGCGGCGTAGTCGTTGTGCGGGGCGAAGAAGCCGATGGTGTTGTAGCCCCAGTAGTTGCGACAGGCCCTGGTCCATGCAGCGTGGTGTCTGCACGAACTGGTGCACCGGCATCAGCTCGATCGCGGTGACGCCGAGCGTCGTGAGGTGGTCGATGATCGCCGGGTGGGCGAGCGCCGGCGTAGGTGCCGCGGATCTCCTCGGGCACCTCCGGGTGGGTCATCGTCAGGCCCTTGACGTGCGCCTCGTAGATGACCGTCTCGTGGTACTGCGTGGCGCGGCGGGCGGTCGTCGCCCCAGTCGAAGAACGGGTTGATCACCACCGAGAGCATGGTGTGCGCCGAGGCTGTCGTCGTCGTTGCGCGTCTCGGGTCGTCGAAGTCGTAGGAGAACAGCGCCTGGTCGCCAGTCGATCTGTCCCTCGATCGCCTTGGCGTAGGGGTCGAGCAGCAGCTTCGCGGGGTTGCAGCGGTGCCCGTGCGCGGGGTCGTACGGGCCGTGCACGCGGTAGCCGTAGCGCTGGCCCGGGCTGATGCCGGGCAGGTAGCCGTGCCAGACGAAGGCGTCGACCTCGGTGAGCGGGATCCGCTCCTCCCCGCCCTCGTCGTCGATGAGGCACAGCTCGACCCGCTCGGCCACCTCGGAGAAGAGCGCGAAGTTGGTGCCGGTGCCGTCGTAGGTGGCGCCCAGGGGATAGGGACTGCCGGGCCAGATCTCCATCTCGTCCTCTCATCAGTAGGGCCATCATGGCGCCAAAGCGCGGTCGATGATCGCCTCCGTGGTGCGCCGGCCGACCGGCAGGGTGCCGATCAGGAAGCCGCCGCCGCCGGCCACTCGGGTGGCCAGGTAGGCGGTCGAGACCGCGGACGGCGCGTGCCGCACCACAAGGGAGGCCTGCAGGGCGATGGCGAGCCGCTCGACCATCCAGCGGGCACCGGACTCGACCGCGGCCGGGTCGCGGCGTGCCTCGCGGGCGGCCGCCTGGAGGAAGGCGGCGACGTCGTCCATCGCCCGGTCGAGCCGCGCATCTGCTCCGCGGGCGCGGTCGATCTCCCCGAGGAGGACTTCCATCGCCTTGGGCTGCAGGGTCATCGCCCGCAGGACGTCGAGCGCGGTGACGTTGCCGGTACCTTCCCACAAGGAGGGCGCGGGGGAGGCCCGGAACAGCCGGGCGAGACCGTGTTCTTCGACATATCCGTTGCCGCCCAGGCACTCCAGCGCCTCGGCCACCACCGGTGGGGTGCGCTTGGCCACCCAGTACTTGGCCATCGGCACGGCCACCCGGAGCAGGTCGTCCTCGCCGGCATCGACCGCGGCGGCCAGCCGCATGCCGAGCAGGGTGGCCGCCTCGCTCTCCACCGCGAGGTCGGCCAGCACGTTCTGCATCAGCGGCTTGTCGGCGAGCACGCTGTCGAACGCCTGGCGGGTGCGGGCGTGATGCACGGCCCGCACGACGCAGGCCCGCATCGTGCCCGCGGCGCTGAGCACGCCGTCCAGCCGCAGGGCCGCCGTGGTGCCGGAGAGCACGCGCAGCCCTCGGCCCTCCTCGCCGAGCCGCTGCCCCCAGGCCTCGTCCAGGGTGACTTCGGCCACTCCGATGGACCGGGTGCCCAGGGTCGACTTGAGCCGTTCCAGCCGCCAGGCGTTGCGCGTGCCGTCGGGCAGTACCCGTGGCACCAGGAAACAGGCCAGCCCACCGGGAGCCTGAGCGAGCACCAGGAAGACGTCGCTCATCGGAGCGGAGACGAACCACTTGTGTCCCGGTCAGCCGGTAGGCCTCGCCCTCTGGCCGGGCCACGGTGGTCACGTTGCGCAGATCGGTACCGCCCTGGCGCTCGGTGACCGCCAGCCCGGCGATCGCGCCCAGCTTGTCCTGGGCCGGCCTCAACCCGGACTCGTAGGCCCGCGAGGCCAGCCGGGGCAGCCAGGTCGCCTCGGCCCCGGGGTCCCCGCGCAGCGCCGGAGCGGCGGCATAGGTCGTGCTCAGCGCCATCAGGTGGCCGGTCTCGGTCTGGGACCAGAGCAGCATGGCGGCGGCCCGGGCGGTGTGCGGGGTGCCGGCCGGGTCCTGGGTCCACGGGGCAGCGGTCAGCCCGGCCCGTACCCCCGCCTGCATGAGACGGTGCCAGGCCGGGTGGTACT
This sequence comes from uncultured Actinomycetota bacterium, assembly GCA_963710915.1. Classification (GTDB taxonomy): domain Bacteria; phylum Actinomycetota; class Actinomycetes; order Actinomycetales; family Kineosporiaceae; genus JADJPO01. Next base: position 469,055 of record CAVQCD010000012.1, read on the forward strand.
CGAGCTCGTCCAGGCGGTGCCCGAAGGCGTCATGAGTACGCAGCGTGGGCGGGTAGCGGTCGACGAACTCCGCCCAGCGCAGCGATCGGGGTGAACCGGCCACCGTGCCCAGGTCGCGCAGCCGTCCGGCGTGCTGCTCCGCCCCGTAGCGACGTACCGCCTCGGTGAGGGCAGCGTCGGTCGAGTACAGGTCGCCTGCCTCGGGCGCCGGCACGAGGGTGGCGTCATCATCGGCATCCGGCACGCGGCCACCGTACCGATGCCGGGCGGGGGCGGGCAGGCCGGTCACCTTCCGGCGTGGCCGCTGCCGTCGACCCCGTTCGGTCGTTACCGTGTGTCGCGTGCGAGGGGGAGACCGGGCGTGGACGCCGCCGAGACGCTGGTGACGCCGCGCCGTCCGCCGGGCAGCCGACCGGGAGTCCGAGACGCCCGGCGGGTGGGATGGCGGCGTACCGGTGCGGCTGCAGGCCGGGTGGTGGCCGGGACCGTGCGCACCTGTCTGCGTTACCGGGTGACCGGGCTGGCCGCCGAGGCCGGGTTCTTCGCCCTGCTGTCGCTGCCGCCGCTGGTGCTGGGCCTGGTCGCCAGCCTCGGGTATGCCGGGTCCTGGGTGGGCGCCGACATCGTCGGTCGGCTCAAGGAGCGGCTGACCGACCTGGCCGGGACCGTGCTCACCGAGCAGGCGGTGCAGGGGGTGATCCTGCCCACCTTCGACGACGTGGCCGAGGGCGGCCGGCTGGAGATCGTCTCGATCGGGTTCGTCCTGGCCCTGTGGTCAGGCTCGCGCGCCCTCAACGTCTACGTCGACACCGTTTCGATCATGTACGGGTTGGGTGGTCAGCGGGGCATCGTGCGCACCCGCACCCTGTCGTTCTCGATGTACGTGCTGACCCTGGTGCTGGGTGCCGTGGCCTTCCCGCTGGTACTGGTCGGGCCGGGGCTGATCGGTCAGTTCCTCCGGGCCAGGATCGACGGCCTGCCGTCGCTGGTCTGGATGGAGTCGCTGTACTGGCCGACCGTGATCGTGTTCTCGGTGGCGCTGCTGACCACGCTCTACCACGTGGCCACGCCGGTGCGGGTGCCCTGGCGCAAGGACCTGCCTGGCGCGGCGCTCGCGTTGGTGATCTGGATGGTGGCCAGCGCCGTGCTGCGGGTGGCGGTCGCCCAGTCCGTGGGCGGCACCTCGATCTACGGCCCTCTCTCGGCACCGATCGTGGTGCTGATCTGGCTCTACCTGCTGGCCATCGCCGTGCTGATCGGGGCGGCGTTGAACGCCACCCTGGACACCATCTGGCCCGACCCGGCCCGGGCGGCGGCGCGTTCAGGGCCGGCGATGCACGTTCAGGAGCGGCCCGTCACGCCGAACCCCCGGCAGAAGCTGGGAGCCCCGCCCCCGACCGATTGACCCGGGCCAGGCGCGCCCCTTCGATCATCTCAGCGGCGACCCACTGGTAGACGGAGACCCAGGCCGAGCTGGTGACGGTGGTCCATCCGTTGGACAGCACCTCGCGGACCGCGCGGACCAGGGCCTGCCCGACATAGAGGTACATGTCGTCGGTCACGCCGTAGCGGGCGGCGTGGTCTCCGCCGAGCTGGCGCAGCAGTGGCTGCAGCGTCTCTGGAGCGTGCATGGCCTGGACCGCGGCGACCAGGGCGCGGGTGAGCCTCTCGGTCTGGAAGGACATGTCCGCGGGGAACAGCGAGCGCACGCCCGGTGCCATCGTGAACAGGTGATGGTAGAAGCTGGCCGCCAGCGCGACCTCGTGACCGGCCACGGCGGAGACCGACTGCCGCACCATGAGGATGGACAGGTCGTCCGGTCGCGGGATCGCGGTCGTGGCCTGCTCGCGCAGCTCCATGTCGAAGGTCATCACAGTTCACCTTGCCTCAGGCCACGGCCGCCGTCGCTGGTCGACGGCTTCCACTGCTCACGTGGCCCCCCGGCGGTGCCCCGTGCCCGTCCGGACGGGCACCGGGCAGCTTACGTCACGCTATGCCCTGAATCACATACCCAACGCTTCGGGGATCTGGATTCTCACGACGGTGCCGTCGTGGTCGGGCGAGGTGACGGTGACCTCGCCCTGGTGGGCCCGCACCAGCTCGGCGACGATGGCCAGCCCCAGGCCACTGCCCACCGACCGGTTGCGCGCCTCGGCCGAGCGCCAGAACCGGGTCAGCACCGCGGGCAGGTCGGCGGCGTCGATACCCGGGCCGGTATCGGCCACCTCGAGCTGGACCACCCCGTCGCTGGTGGTGACCGCCACCGAGACCCGGTCACCCGGCCGGCAGTGCCGGATGCAGTTCTCCAGCAGGTTCCCGACCACCTGATGCATGCGGTGCGGATCGGCCCGTACCCAGGCCGGAGCAGACGCCCGCAGCGTCAGCGCCAGGTCGGCGGCGCGGATCTGCGGCTCGCGGGCCGTGCACTCGGCGCCGGCCAGAGCAGCCAGGTCCAGCCGCTCCAGGTGCAGGCCCGGCCCGACCGCCTCCGCAGCGGACAGGTCGGCCAGGTCGCCGACCACCCGGCCCAGGCGCAGGGCCTGGTCGTGCAGCCGGGTCAACGTCGGGGTGTCGGCCGGGCTGAGCCCGTCCCTGACCTCCTCGAGGCCGGCCTGGAGCGCTGCCAGGGGAGTGCGCAACTCGTGCGCGACATCCGCCGCCATCTGCCTCCTGGCGGCCTCGGCAGCCTGGACGGCGCTCGCCGCCTCGTCGAAGGCGTCCGCCAGTTCGCCCAGCTCGCCGACGCCGCGTGAGGACGGCCGGGCCGCTCGATCCCCGGTGGCGAAGGTGCGGGTCGCGGCGGTGAGGGCGAGCACCGGGCGGGTCAGCTCCCGAGCGGCCAGCACTCCGGCGGCCACCGCCATGGCCAGGGCCGCCGCCGCGGCGCCGAGCACCCAGGACCAGGCCACCGGGCGGCCCGCCACCACGGTCTCGGCCGGGAACGTCATGCTCAGGGTGCCGACCGTGCTGCCGGCGCTGACCACAGGCACCGAGAGCGTCGCGGCCGAGTCGACCGCTCCCTCGACTCCACGCCCGGCGCCACGCCGGCCCATGCCATGAACGGTGATCTGGGCACCCGCGACGTCACGGACCACGACCTGGGTGCCGGTACCGGCCACCACCGCCCTCACCTCGTCCAGATCGGCGTCCGCCCACCCGCCGGCCTGGTCGTAGGCCTGTGCGGCCGAGGCGGCGAGATTGGTGGCCAGGGCACGTCGTTGTTCGGCCAGTTGGCTGCTCAGGCCCCGATCGGTGCCCACCAGTGCGGCCACCGTGACCAGGGTGATCGCGGTGGCGGCGACGACGGTGAACGCCAGGACCAGGCGGCGCCCGAGAACGCCCAGCCCGCCTGCCACGGGCGACGGGTCAGGCGTCACGGCGCAACCCGAGGCGGTACCCGACGCCGACCACGGTCTCCACGATCTCGGCGTCTGCCCCGAGCTTGTGCCTCAGGTTCTTCACGTGCGAGTCCATGCTCCGCTCGTAGCCGGCGAACTCGTAGCCCCGGACCCGGTTGACCAGTTCGTAGCGCGAGAAGGGTCGCCCGGGCACCGAGGCGAGCGTGGCCAGCACCCCCCACTCGGTCGCCGTCAGGTCCAGCCCGCGCCCGGCGACGGTCGCCTCGCGGCGGGAATGATCGAGCACCAGCCGGCCGTCGCCGTAGGCGTCCCGATCCGGATCGTTCGCACTGCCCTGGGTCCGGGTGAGGATGGCGCCCACCCGCAGCACCACCTCGGTCGGGCTGAACGGCTTGGTCACGTAGTCGTCGGCGCCGAGGGACAGCCCTGCGATCCGGTCGTCGAGCCCGCTGCGCGCGGTCAGGACCAGCACCGGGGGCCGGCCCCGGTCGTGGACGGCGCGGAGCACGTCGAGCCCGTCGATGTCGGGCAGGCCGAGGTCGAGCAGCACCAGATCGGCACCGCCGGCGTCGACCAGGCGCAACGCCTCCGCCCCGGAGGCCGTGGTGAGCACGCCGTGCCCGGCGCGCTCCAGGTAGCGGCGCAGCACATCGCGGATGTCGCGGTCGTCCTCGACGACGAGCACGGTGGCCATAGCGCCATCATCGCTCGTCACGCCCAGTGCCGGTCGAGCGGCGCGGGGAACCTCCACATCGTCTCCACACCGATTCCCCGGGCGGTCCATCCGGGCGACCGATGCTCGATCTCGAAGCAAGCACACCGGGCCGGCCGATCCACGGCCGGCACAGACCTGGGAGATCGTCATGCGTCGCACCCTGCTCGTCACCTCCGTCGCCGGCGGTGCGCTGGCCGCACTGCTCGCCGGCACCGCCGCCGTCGCCACCACGACCTCCACCCCGTCGGTCGCCGCCACGACCCAGACCTGCTCGGCCGACTGCACCGGCACCGGCACCGGAACCGGCACCGCTGAGATGCGCCGGAACGGGAACGGCCAGGCGCGGGGGAACGGGACCGCGCAGCAGCGCGGCAACGGGACCGCGCAGCAGCGCGGCAACACCTCCGGGACCCACACCAACCTGCCGGCCTCGGGCACCCTGACCACCGCTCAGCAGACGGCGCTGGCCGGCATGGCCGAGGAGGAGAAGATGGCCCACGACGTCTACGTGGCCCTGGCCGCCACCACCGGCGACCGGCGGTTCACCCGGATCGCGGCCTCCGAGGCGCAGCACCTCAGCGCCGTTCGCACCCTGCTCGCCCGCTACGGCATCGCCGACCCGACCGCGGGCAAGGCCGAAGGACAGTTCACCAGCACAACGATGGCCTCCCTCTACACCACGCTCGTGGCGCAGGGCAGAGGCTCGCTCAGTGCTGCGCTCGCGGTGGGCGTGAAGATCGAGAAGATGGATATCGCGGATCTCGTCACGGCGAGGTCAGGCGTCACCGCTCCTGACGTCCTGAAGGTCTACACCTCCCTGAGTGCTGGCTCGCAGAACCACCTGCGGGCGTTCGGCGGCTGACCGCTCACGCCGGCCGAGGACGGTGAGGAGGACCAGCAACCCGGTCATCTCCAACGCCTCCTCGGCCGTCGCCGCCGCCTGGTAGGGCAGGGAGTCCGGCCCGCCGACGGCGAACAGGTAGCTGCCCAGCATCTCCACAGCGACGGCGCCGCCGACGTAGACGGCAGCAGCCAGGAGCAGGCCCACCGTGACGGAGCGTGGTTGGGCACGCAGGAACGACAGGTAGGCCAGACCGAAGATCACCAGCAGGGGGACGGCGAGCAGCACCCAGGCCCAGAGCAGCGCGCCCGAGGTGTTGAAGAGCTGGTGCAGAGGTTCGTCCGCCCTCTCGTGCAGCGAGGCGAGCTCGTCCACCGACAGGTAGCCGAAGACCACGGCGAGCAGGCGCCAGTGCCGCGCCCAGGGGTCGGCGTCGATCAGCGCGTCGTCCGCGGTCGTCCAGAACGACGCGGCACACATCAGCAGCAGGCCGGACTGGAACCAGGTCGGGACGTTGCTCTCGCCGTCGACGTTGAAGTAACCGAGCAGGCTGGCCATGCCGCGGAACTCCACGTGCAGCCCGTGCCGCAGCACCTCCAGGCCGAAGCTGGCCGCGCAGAGCAGGAGCATGGCGACAGCCAGCAACGGCACGGCGCGGTGCGGGGAGATACGCAGCTCCACCAACCGGGACGGTGCGTGATGCCGAGACGTGGGCTGTGTCACGGGAGAAACCATGACACATCACACAGGCAAACCCCAGGCGGCCATGAGGGTCACAGCAGAATCCACGGCAGCGTCAGGCAGGACCCCTTCGGGGGTGACCAGGAGCCATCGCCCGGCCTGGTAGATCGCATAGGCGGCGAAGCCGGCGAACGCGCTCACCCAGACCACGGTCGGGATCCCTGTGCGGGCCGCCAGCTTCGAGGCGTCGTCGTCGAGCCCCTGCCGGCTGATCGCGAACAGTTCGACGTTGTCCCGGGCCCCCGCCAGCAGCAGGAACCAGGCGGCGAGGATCACCGCCGTGGCCTGAGACAGCGGCCCGGCGATGTGGATCAGTACCGCCAGGCCGGCGACGACGACCAGCACCACGACGATGCCGAACACGTTCGCGGCCAGCACCAGGATCACCACGACCAGGAACAGGACGACGGCCAGCACCCTCGGTGCGGGCACCCCACGATCGAGGGCGGCGACCAGACCCAGGCCGGCCGCCGGGGGTGCTGAGTACCCCGCCGCCCCGGTGACCACCCGGCGCAGATCGTCCGGCCCGTCGCTGCTGGTGCAGCCGCCCCCGCGGAGGAAGATCTCCACGGCCTCGACCGTGCGCCCGACCAGGAGATTGGCGAAGGCGTGCCCGCTCTCGTGCACGAAGGTGCTGAAGGCCCGCGTCCATCGCCACAAACCGGGCACGAATACCGCCAGAGCAGCCACGCCGAGGGCGCCCAGCACCGCCGTCGAAGCCTGCGAACCCACCCCGGCGCCGCCCCTCTCGACCCGCCCGAAGGATGCTCACCCTAGGGCAGGTGCGCTACGGGAGGTTCCGTCCGGCTGCGGTGCAGCAGCTCCGTGACAAGGTCGTCCGGGGTGGCCGAGAAGTCCTCGTAGAACTGGCCCACCGCGCGCAGCTCCTCAGGCTCGGCCACGCACACGACGTCGTCCGCCACCGTGCGCAGCATGCGCAGCCGGTCGCGGGACCCCACCGGGGCCGCCATGATCACCCGTCGCGCGCCCCGTCGTCGCGCCACCTGGCAGGCGGCCGTCGCCGTGGCGCCGGTGGCGATGCCGTCATCCACCAGGACGGCGATCCTGCCGGTGAGGGGCTGTGCCGGGCAGCCCGCGCGCAACTGGGCCAGCCGTTGCGCGAGCACGGCGCGTTCCCGCTCCTCGACCAGCTGAACCACTCCCGGGCCGACCTGCGCCTGGGCCACGACCCGGTCGTCGATGATCCGGACGCCGTCCTCGCCGAGGGCTCCCATGGCGAACTCGGGCATGAACGGGACGCCGAGCTTGCGGACGACGATCACATCCAGCGGGGCGCCGAGCGCGCGGGCCACCTCGTAAGCGACCGGTACCCCGCCCCGGGGCAGGCCCAGCACCACGACGTCCTGACCGCGCAGCCCGGTCAGGAGCGCCGCGAGACGGCGTCCGGCGTCCGTGCGATCGCTGAAGAGCGCCTCGGTATCCCGGCGGTGAGCAGGTCTGCGGCGCGGCTCGGGTGCGGACATGCGGCACCTCCTCGGCGAGGACACGTCCATCCTCCACCTCGGCGGTCGGACCCGCCCAGGGGATGCACGTCCTGTGAGTTCAGGCGGTGCGCAGCCCCGCCCGCTCCTGGCGGCGATTCCTGCGCTCGGCCATCCACTCGGTCAGCTCGACCGAGGGGATCGGCCGGGAGAGGTAGTACCCCTGCACGAAGTGGCAGCCGCTTCGGGCCAGGTGCTCGAGCGTGCGCTGGTCCTCGACCCCTTCGGCGACCACCACGAGGTCGAGGCTGCGGGCCAGGTCGGTGACCGAGCGGACGATGGCGGCGGCCGCCGGGTCGGTGACCATCGGTGTCACGAAGGACTTGTCGATCTTGATCACGGAGACCGGGAGCCGCTGCAGATACGCCAGCGACGAGTATCCGGTGCCGAAGTCGTCGATGGAGAAGGAGATGCCGGTGTCGGCCAGCTCGCGCAGCGTGCCGATCATCCGTTCCGGATCGGTCATGATGCCGGTCTCGGTGATCTCGAAGGTGAGCTGGTGGGCTGCCACAGAGTGCCGGTGCAGCAGGTCGACCACCTTGGTCGGCCAGTCCACGTCCCGCAGCACCTGCGGGGGCAGGTTCACGCTGACGTACAACTCCAGGCCGGCGGCACGCCAGATCCGGCTCTGAGCCAGCGCCTGATCGAGCACGTACAGGGTCAGATCGTGAATCAGGCCCGAGCGTTCGGCGATCGGGATGAAGTCGTCCGGGGGAATCTGCCCGAGTTCGGGGTGGTTCCACCGGGCCAGCGCCTCGGCGCCGACCACCTCGACGTCGGTGGTGCGGGCGATCGGCTGGTAGTGCACGTCGATCTGTCGGGCCAGCAGGGCTCCGCGCAGCTCGCCGGCCAGGCGCAGGCTGAACTGGCTGTTCCAGTTCAGCGAGGGGTCGTAGAGGGTGACTCCGGCATGGGAGCGCTTGGCCGAGTACATGGCGACATCGGCCCGTTGGAGCAGCATGGCCGGGTCCTCGCCGTGCTGGGGCCAGACCGCCATACCGATGCTGGCGGTGACCTCGAGAGCCATCGAGGCCAGCGCGATCGGCCGTCGGATCGCCTCGTTGATCGCGGCAGCGGCGGCGAGCCCGGTCTCCACGTCCGGTAGGAGGGGGATCACCACGGCGAACTCGTCGCCGCCCAGCCGGGCCACGGTGCAGCGCTCGGTCACCGTCTCGCGCAGTCGGACCGCCACCTCGCGCAGCAGCAGGTCCCCGGTGTAGTGACCCAGTGAGTCATTGACCTCCTTGAAGCCGTTCAGGTCGAGCAGGAGCACCCCGAACTGGTGCGCGCCGGGATCGCCGATCGCCTCGGCCAGCCGATCGAGCAGCAGCGTCCGGTTCGGCAACCCGGTCAAGGCGTCGTGCTGGGCCTCGTGCTCGCGGGCCTGGATCTGGGCCTGCAGTCGCTCGATCAGCTGGCCGTTCTCCAACGCGATGGCCGCCTGGGCGGCCAGGGTGGCGAACAGTCGCCCGTCCTCGGTGTCGAAGGTACTCACCTCGCCGAGCCGATCGCACACCACCAGGACCCCGGTGATCTCGCCGTTGCTGATCAAGGGGGTCGCAATGCAGTCCTTGGCGCCGAGGTGGTCCAGGACGGCGCGGTGTCCGGCCGAGGCTGTGGTGCGGGGGATCAGCATCAGGTTCCCGCCCTGCAGCACCTCGGCGCGCAGCTCTTCCGGGAGGTTGCGCAGTCCGGCGTCTGCGGTGGTGTCCGCGGCGACGCCGTCCGGGTCGGTGGTCCGGTCCAGGTAGAGCCAGGGGGTCTCGCCCTCGGAGGTGTACAGGGCGATCAGAGCACGCCGGGTGCGGAGCAGCCGGCCCGCCTCGTCCAGCACCCGCAGCAGCGTGGCATCGGGTCGCTGAGCCCCGCTGGTGATCCGGGTGAACTGGTAGAGCATCTCCAGCCCGGCGTACCTCTTGGTCAGCCTGGTGTAGCCGCGGTAGGCGGCCACCACCACCCCGATGACGACCGCCAACGGGACCAGCGCCGGCCGGGCCACGCTCATCAGGACCGCGGCGATGGTGGCCAGGCTGGTGTTCACCGTGGCCGTGACCGCGGCAGCGGCGACCAGCTGCCGGGAGCTCACGGTGCCCCCGTGGATACGGATGACGGCCCAGACGGCCGCGGCACCCAGGTTCCCTGACACCCCGACGGCGAGCAGGGCGGCGATCCAGGTGCGGGGGTCGGTCGGTCCGTCGCCGGCGACCCAGCTGAAGATCGCCAGCGCCGCGGTGGTCTCGGCGAAGAACAGACTGAGGTTGAAGGCGAGTTTGGGCGGCGACTGCCGCTCCAGGCCGATCAGGACCACGGCCTCGCCGATCAGCCGGGCGACCAGCAGCTGCCAGGGATCGGCGAACAGCAGCCCGAGGACCAGGGGCACCTCGCTCAGGGAGAAGGTGTGGGCCTCGCTGTTGATCTCGACATGGAACACGAACACCGCGGCCAGTCCGAAGACCGGGGCCAAGTGCCACCAGGCGAGGGTCGTTCCGGTCGGCGTGGGGCCTGGGGGGCCGGGTGAGGCATCGAGGCCGATGGGGGCGAGGGCGAGACCGATCAGGGCCAGCGCCAGGCACAGCGCCAGGGTCCGCCGGGCCGGCAGCGGTCGGGGGCGGACGGCGCCGAGCCGGGGCAGCAGCGACCGCCGTCGCTGCTGCCCCGGACCGGTACTCACGTGTGCCCTGTCGGCCGGATCAGTCCCAGGATGAGCTGGACCAGCGGCTGCCGGACCACTCCGAGCCCGACCACCGACTGCCGTTCCAGCCCGTCCCGCTCCAGCGCGATCCGTCCCAGGTCATCCCCGACCAGCGGCTGCCGCTCCACCGGCTGCCCGACCAGTCGGTGCCACTCCAGGTGGCCGTGACCCAGCGGCTGCCGGACCAGCTGTCACCGGTCCAGCGGCTGCCGTTCCACTTCCCGCCGCTCCACGCGGTGCCGGACACCTGGGCAGCGGCCATCGCCTTGGCCGAGAAGGCCTTGCCGAAGATGTCCTTCTCGCCGCTCAGCTCCACGCCGTTGCTCACCACATGCTCGCCGCCTCGGGAGGCTTCGAGCGTTCCGGTGCCGGTGCTGGCCGCGAAGGTCTGGGCTGCCCCGGGCACCGGGGCGGTGATCGCGGTGCGCAGGGTGGCGATCCCCTGGCCGCTGTACTTGGCGTTGATCGTGTTGACCATGGAGGCGTACTGCTCAGGCGTCATGTTCAGTGCGCCGGCCAGAGCAGTCAGCTTGCTGGTGTCGATCACCTTGGGCAGCGGCGTCGCCCCGGCCCTGATCATCGCCTTGATCTGATCCGGCGTCGCGGTCGGGTTCTTCTGGATCAGCAGTGCTGCCAGGCCGGAGACGATGGCCGCCGCCTCCGAGGTGCCCGAGCCGCGCTGGAATCGGGTGCCGACCTGCCCCTTGTTGGCGGCGAGGGTGTCGATGAACGAGCCGGGCACGCGCAGCCCGAGGATGCGCGTGGCCGGAGCGATCACATCGACCGGGCGGGCCACCGTGCCGTGCTGAGCGAAGTCGGCCACCTTGTCGTCGTCCGTGGACACCGTGCCCATCGTGTCGTCGCCGCCGACGGCCAGCAGGTACGGGTCATAGGCGGGGGAGGCCAGTGAGCCCAGCTTGCGGCCCTCGTTGCCCGCAGCCGCCACCACCACGATGCCGTGCTTCCACGCCTGCTCGGCAGCCTGGGCCAGCGGGTCGAGCTGGTAGCTCTGCGTGCTGTTCGTCCCGAAGCTGAGGTTGAGCACCCGGATGTTCAGGCCCGGGTCGTGGGCGTGCTGGGTGACCCAGTCGATGGCCGCGATCACCTGGGAGACGTCCGCGGCACCGTCCGCCGCGCCGACCTTGACGTTGACGATGCGCGCGCCGGGCGCCACCCCGACGTAGGACGTGGTGGTGCTGTAGCCGCTGGTGGTCAGGCAGGTGGTGCAGCCCGTGGCCGAGGAGGTGACTCCTGCATCGCGCCCGGCGATCAGGCCGGCCATGAAGGTGCCATGGCCGAACCCGTCGAGGCCGGGCGTGGCGGCGCCCGGGGCGTCGAAGGACAGGTCGGGACCGGTGATCACCTGGCCGGCGTTGTTCAGGCCCGGCACCGGCGCCACGCCGGTGTCGATCACCGCGACGTCCACCCCGGCGCCGGTGTAGCCCTTGGCCCAGGCGTCCTGCGCCCCGACGATCTGCGTCGTCGAGGACAGCGACCCGACGTCGGCCGGGTCGTAGCCGAGCGCCGGTACGACGGACAGCGGGGTCATCTCCTGGTCGTCGGAGACCGAGACCACCCCCGGCTCGCCGGCCAGCCGGTCGAGGGCGGACGGGCTGCCGCTGGCGGCGAACCCGTTGATCACCCCGAGCCGGCGGGTGACCCTGATGCCCAGGTCGGCAGCGCGCTGCTCGACCGATGCTGCGCCGTCCTGTGTGGCCATGACGACCACGGAGCGTTCGGCAGCCGCGCCCGCCGGCACGGCGCCAGGGGCGGAGGCCGCGATCGCGCCGGTCGGGGCCGCCAGAACGGCACCGACGGCTGCCGCCAGGAGGACCGGAAGCGTTCGCCGGGGTCTCACTGCCAGCGCACTCCCTGCCGCATGGGGCTGTCGCCAAGGCAGGTGGACCTCAGCGCCGTCGTGGTGGTTGTGGACTTCACGGTGGTGCAGTCGCTGTTGGCCGGCAGCAGGGCGGCCGAGGCGGATCCGGCGCTGACCACGAGGCCGGCGAGCACGCCCACGACGGCGAGCCCCATGCGCGTTCCGAACTTCATACGTTCCGACATCGGATTCCTCCAGTAACTCTCGGTGTTTGGATGACATCAGAAAGTTATCCAGCGAGGGGGCGCCAAGGGCAGGCCTGACCGCCGGGTCCACCCGCTCGGCTGCAGAGGGTGACCCGAGAGGAGCAACCACCCCCCGACCGGCCCAACCGGTGGCGCCGTGTCGGGCGGCCCGCGGCGCCTAGGTCAGGCGCCGCCCCGCCTCCAGTGCGCCGACGATCAGTGCGGGTACGGCGACCACTCCGGCGGCGGTGAGGATCCGCCGGGTCCGGGGTGCCAGGCTGGTGCGACGGTCCACTCCTCGGCGGAGGGCGACAGCCGTGGCGAACATGAGCGGGGCGGTGATCAGTCCACCGTTGTACCGACGTTCCGCCGCAGCGCGGGCCAGATGGGTGAGGGCGTTGAAGGCCAGGGCGGTGGACCCGATCACGGCCACCCCGTCGGTGACGGGGTCAGGATCCTTCGACGGCAGGCTGAGCAGTCCGCCGGCCAGCCCGGTGAGAAGGAGAAGGGCGGTGGCCATGGTGTCCGGCTCGTACCACTGCTCAAGGATCCCGCCGGGGGGTAGCCGCCTGCGGAGGTGCGCCCGATCCTCACGGAAGTGCGCGTACTCCTCGACGTTGTGGGCCGCGAACACCAGGGCGAGGGCCCTCGAGGCGACGGACGGGTCGGGCCTCAGCACCGCTGAGCCGCGGTGACCTGGTGCGCGATACTGGGATTGAACCAGTGACCTCTTCCGTGTCAGGGAAGCGCTCTCCCGCTGAGCTAATCGCCCGCGTGCCGTGAACTTCGCTGCGAGGTGGAGACGGGAATCGAACCCGTGTACACGGCTTTGCAGGCCGTTGCCTCACCACTCGGCCACTCCACCATGAGTCCGGTGATCCCTCCGAGCGGACGACGGGATTCGAACCCGCGACCCTCACCTTGGCAAGGTGATGCTCTACCAACTGCGCTACGTCCGCATGTCGGCCCCGGGAGCGGATCCTGCTCCTGGCGGCGTCGAGAACATTAGCCGACCGACGCCGGGAGCGTCCAACGGACATCCCGAGCCCGCTGGTGCCCCCGAATTCACCAGAACCCCCTCCAGAGCCGGCGTTCGGGGCCTACGACGGGGGTTGTGGTGAATTCGGGGTGCTGACCCGGGGAACCCGGACGGGGCGCCTGAGGAGCCGGTGGGCGTTACCGTGCGCAGGTGTCAGCTCAGCAGCCTGCGTCTCGCGCCTGGTTCGGCGGCATGCTGGCGCACCGCCTGGTGGAGGCGAGCGACGACCCGGCGGTGCTGGGCCAGGGCGGCTGGTGGGCGGTGGCGATCACCTTCGAGGGCGCCGTGAGGCTCTGGCGGTTCGCGCGCCTCGAGCCCGCCCCGTTGCCGAGGCCCCGCCGACCGTGGTCGCCCCTGAGCACCCCATGGACCAGCTCACTCGACCGGGTCGCCTACCTGGCGGGGGTGGAGGAGATCCGGCGGAGGATCCACGAGGGCGAGGTCTACCAGGTCAATCTGTGTCGGCTGGTCTCCACGGAGGTGGCGCCCGAGGCGGATCCATGGGCGCTTGCCACCGTGCTGGCCGCAGGCAACCCCGCCCCCTACGCGGGCGTGATCGACGTGCCGGCACTCGGACCCAACCCGGCCACCCGGATCGTCTCGGCCTCTCCGGAACTGTTCCTGCGCCGTGAGGGCGACCTGGTCGCCTCGTCGCCGATCAAGGGAACCGGGGTCACTGCCGCCGATCTGCTGCCCAAGGACACCGCCGAGAACGTGATGATCGTCGACCTGGTGCGCAACGACCTGCAGCATGCCTGCCGGCCCGGAACGGTCGAGGTGGCCGGCCTGCTCGAACTGGAGCAGCACCCCGGCCTGGTGCACCTGGTCTCGACGGTGCAGGGCAGGCTGGCGCCCGGCGCCGGCTGGCCCGAACTGCTGGCCGCCACCATGCCGCCGGGCTCGGTCACCGGCGCCCCGAAGAGCAGTGCGCTGCGTGCCATCGCCGACCTGGAACCGGTGCCGCGGGGTCCCTACTGCGGCGCCATCGGCTGGGTCGACGCGGACGCGGGCACGGCGTGCCTGGCGGTCGGGATCCGCACCTTCTGGTGGGATCGGGGGCGGATCTGGTTCGGCACCGGAGCGGGCATCACCTGGGGCTCGGACCCGGCCGGAGAATGGGCCGAGACCGAGTTGAAGGCGGCGCGTCTGGTGGGACTGGCCGCGGGCCGGCACGCAGCTGATGACGCAGGGGAGGAGCCGCGATGAAGGTGTGGATCGAGGGTCAGGTGCTGGATCCAGCGCAGGCCCGGGTGGCAGCGCTCGACCACGGACTCACGGTGGGCGACGGCGTCTTCGAGACCTGCAAGGTGCTCGACGGCGAGGTGTTCGCGCTCACCCGCCACCTGCGGCGACTCGAGCGGTCATGCCAGGTGCTCGGCCTGCCCTGCCCGGAACCTGATCTGGTGCGCGCGGCCACGGAGCAGCTGCTCGCCGCCGAGGGGCCGCTGCCCCTGGGGCGGCTGCGGATCACCGTCACCGGGGGAGCGGGCCCACTGGGCTCCGATCGTGGCGACGCTCCTCCGACGGTCATCCTCGCTCTCGGCGCGGCGAGCCCGTGGCCGGCCCGGATCGCCGTCGTCAGCGTGCCCTGGCCGCGCAACGAGCGCTCCGCGGTGGCGGGGGCCAAGACGACGTCCTACGCCGAGAACGTGATCGCGTTGCAGAGGGCCCACGAGCAGGGGGCGCACGAGGCCCTGCTGCCGAACACCGCGGGCATGCTGTGCGAGGGCACCGGATCGAACGTGGTGCTCGATGTGGGCGGTCGACTGGTCACCCCGCCGCTGTCCTCGGGCTGCCTGGCCGGCATCACCCGGGAGCTCTTCCTGGAGTGGGCCGCCAAGGAAGGGATGGACGTCGAACAGCGCGACCTGCCGATGAGCGCGCTGGACGACGCGCCGGATGTGCTGCTGACGAGTTCGACCCGGAATGTGCAACAGGTGCAGCACGTCAACGGGCGGCCGGTCCCGGGCACCGAGCTGGGCCGGGCCGCCGTGGAGCTCTTCGAGCGGCGTGCCGTCGAGGGAATGGACCCCTGAGCCGCCCCTGGATGCAGTGAACCCCTGAGCACCGGTGGGTGCTCAGGGGTTCAGACGCCGCAGGATCAGGTGAGCAGCTTGGTGAGGGTGGAGTCCAGGTCGAGGTGCAGGCTCTCCTCGCCGTCCGGCACCACGGCGGCGGTGCGGTCGAGGAAGGAGCGGACGTCGTCCGCCGCGGCCTCGAGCACGGCCTGCCCGTCGGGTGAGGTCAGCGAGATCATCAGCAGCTCACGGCCGGTGCCCCAGGAGGGCCACACGTGCACGTCGCCGTCGCCGACCGGCGAGGCGAGGCCGGTACGGAGCAGGTCGCGGGCGAAGACCCACTCGACCTCCATGCCGTCGCCGGAGAACACCGCCCGCACGGCGTACGGATCGGAGGCGCTGTACCGCAGGCTGACCGGCAGCGGCACCGCATCGGCGTCGGCGACAACAAGGCGTAGGTGTACTGACGCCTCGACGTCCACATGCGGTTGCATACTGCTCCCTCGCTACGAGTGGCGGCCCCCGGTCGGCCCTCTCGGCACCTTTGCATCCACTGTGCCTGTCCGAGTGAAACACGCGGAGAGGTCTAGATCTACAGTGGAACGATGTCGGTCGAGCCATCCAGCGAGAGACAGCATTCCACTCCTGATGCCACTTCGGGACAGGTTGAGTCGGCGCGTCCCCCCTCTGGCGGTCAAAGACTGTCTGGTGCGACCCGTAGTGTCCGAGGTGTCCGCAATAAGCTGAAGTCACACCCAGTAACCGATCATGCGTATAGAGTGACTGTTGGTGTGGTTGGGACACTGGTGGTGCTGCTCGGACTGGTCCTGGTGCCGTTCCCTGGGCCGGGGTGGCTGATCGTGATCCTCGGGCTGCTGATCCTGGCCTCGGAGTTCACCTGGGCGCAGCGGCTGCTCGACTTCGTGCGGGACAAGGTCCGTGCCTGGACCGAGTGGATGAAGCGTCAGTCCCTGGCGGTGCGGATGGCGGTCGGCCTGGCCACTGCAGCGTTCGTCGGCGCGGTGCTGTACGGAGTGGCCCTGCTGCTCGGGGTGCCGAGCTGGATCCCTGGCCAGATCGTGCCGCCGCTGCCCGGGCCTCGAGGAGTACAGCACCTGGTTCTGAACGGCTCGTCGCTGCGCCGCCGATCTGATTGGTCGGCGGCGCCGCCGATTCGCTACCATCGGCACAGCACCACCGCAGTGCCGAGTTCGGGCGATTAGCTCAGCGGGAGAGCGCCTCGTTCACACCGAGGAGGCCACTGGTTCGATCCCAGTATCGCCCACCGCCCAAGGCACCACAGAGGCCGGTTCCCGGAACACCCGGGGAACCGGCCTCTGGCCGTTCTGTCGCAGCTGCGGGCCTTGGTGGGCCTACGCGGCGGCGTGGTGGGAGTGGTCAGCGGTGCCCCCGGCCAGTTCCTGGGGGTCGAGGGAGCTGATCCGCGGCCAGGTCCAGGCGTAGTAGGCGATGGTTGCGAGCAGGGCGATCTCGAGGGCGCTGCCGAGTAGGTAGTAGTAGTTCGGGTCACCGATCGCCCCGGCGATGATGCTCAACGCGTACACGGCGCTCAGCGCGACGTTGGCGATCCGACTGATCGCCGGCCGGAGCACGAGTGCACCGAACAGCATCAGAGCGGGGATGACGATGTAGGCGGTGGTCCACAGCAGGAACGTCTGGTTGATGGTGAATGCGCTGAGCTTGCCCGCCTCGATGTCGGCCCTGATGTCAGCTCGATAGAGGCTGAACAGGTCGACGTAGACGAAGACGAAGAGCATTGCCGTCCAGAGTGCGGAGATCTTGATCCTGACGTTCACCCTGGCGGGTTCGAACTGCGCGTTGGTGGTCATCGGTACCTTCTCGGCCTGGACGGACATCTTGACCTCTCCCCTTCACGACTGGAAAGCTTGACTTTGTAACCCTAGCACTACTTAGTAAGCTTGTCGACATGGCCGACAGTGGAACCACCCGACCCCGCCCGCGTCTGACCAGGGACCGGGTGGTGCGCGCTGCGGTCGACCTGGCCGATCGAGAAGGGCTCAGCGCCCTGACGATGCGTCGCCTGGGAGCGGAACTGGGTGTCGAGGCGATGTCGCTGTACAAGCACGTGGCCAACAAGGAGGCGATCCTCGACGGGATCGTGGAGCTCCTCGTGGAGCAGATCGAGATGCCGGCTGCCGGTGCCGAGTGGAAACAGGCGATGCGCCGTCGCGCCTTCTCAGCGCGGGAGGTGCTCGCCGGCCACTCATGGGCGATCGGGCTGTTGGAGACCCGAGGCTCGATGGGGCCCGCGACGATGCACTACCTGAACGCCATCCTGGGGAATCTGCGATCGGCTGGGTTCTCCGTCGATGACGCTGTCCACGCGTTCTGGCTGCTCGACAGCTACGTGTACGGACACGTCATCCAGGAGACCAGCCTCTCGCCCGTGAGCGCGTCGCAGCCGGAGACCGAGTCGACGGGGTCGGTCCTCGGTGACGCCACGCAGACCGATTTGCCGTATCTGGCTGAACTGGGTGAGCACGCGCTGAGGTCGGGATACAGCGTCGATCGGGAGTTCAGGTATGGCTTGGATCTCATTCTGGACGCGCTGGAGCGGGCCGCGACGTCGGGCGCACGATGACGCGGGAGCGTGAGACTGATCAGGGTGCGCCGTCGGTGAGGGCGTCCAGGAACATGGCGATCAATCCGGTCAACGCCTCCGGCGGCAGTGCTGCCAGGCCGCCGTCCACGCCTGCGCCCACCCCGTACACACCTGCGCTGCGCGGCTGACCGAGCCCCGGCGTCCGCGCATAGGCCACGGCGTGGGCCAGGTCTGTCGCGAAGGTCTCCGCCACTCCGGCTCCGAGCTGTGGCCCGGTCACGGCCATGTGCAGGGCGTCAGGGCTCTGCTGCCCGTTCAACCGCCAACCGCGCTCGATCATGGCGTCGTTGACGTGGTAGATGTCGAGGGAGTCCGAGGTGAACGAGAAGCAGAACGTCGGTGCCCCCATCAGCCGGAGCTCCGGATGGCTGAGCACGGCGTCCTGCATGGCGAACGCCGTGTCGAAGATCCGCCGGGCCCGCTCCCGATACCCCTGCCGACCCAGGTGCACCATGGCCGCCCAGGTGGCGGCGATCAGCCCGCCCGACCGGCTCCCGGCCAGCGTGGGCGAGGCGTAGAGGCCGCCCTTCCAGTCCGGTTGGGCGAAGTAGTGGTGACGACGCAGACCGGTGTCCCGCCAGGTGAGTACCGAGGTGCCCTTCAGCCCGTACCCGTACTTGTGGGTGTCTGCGGAGATCGAGCTCACCCCAGGCAGGCGATAGTCGAACACGTCGATGTTCGGAACCCCGAGATCCTGCCCCCACGGCAGGATCCAGCCACCCAGGCACCCGTCCACGTGCAGGGAGGTGCCCGCCTCCACCACGACATCCGACAGCGCCGCGATCGGATCGATGGTGCCGTAGGGGTAATTGCCGGCGGAGGCCACCACGCACGCCGTCCGGTCGTCGATCGCCCCGCGCACGAACTCGACGTCCACCTGGGTGCTCGTCGGATCGGTCGGCGCGACGACCACCTCCAGCCCGAACAGGTGAGCGCCCTTGGTGAACGCAGGGTGAGCGGTGTCGGGGCAGATCATCACCGGCCGCACCACACCGCGTTCCTGGGCCAGATTCCGGTAGGCGAGGACGGCGTTGAGGATGCTCTCCGTGCCGCCGGACCCGAGCACCCCGCACGGTCGCTCGCCAGGGTGATGCCCTGCGACCGCGTCCGCATGCAGCATGTCGAGCGTCATCGCGATGATCTCGCTCTCGAAGCGGCTCATGCTCGGGCACATGTCGCGCTGCAGCGCATTGACATGGTTGAACAGACCGAAGCACTCGTTGAGGAACGCATAGTGCTCGTGGTCGCCGTGGTAGATCGTGCCCGAGGCCTTGCCGCCCTCCCAGCGGGCGTCCTCCTCGGCCGACATCTCGCGCAACTGGCCGAGGATCGTCTCTTGGCTCAGGCCCTGATCCGGGAGGCTGCGAATCACTCCGTAGCGCTCGGCGTAGGGGTACAGGCTGCGGTGGATCGCCTCGAGGTCCATGCGGGTCTCCTGTTCAGACGTCAGCGTCGGGCCGGTTCAGCGCCCGCACGATGGGCCGGGTCGCGGTGTGTGCCTTGGCCAGTTGCGGCGCGAGCCGGTCGTAGACGGCGACGGCCGCCGGGTCGGGTGCGTAGATGCGACGCACCTGTCCCGAACCGGCGTCGAGGTCGCGCAGGCCCAGCGCCTGCAGGGCCAGCAGGGCGACCCCGTCGGCCACGGTCAGGTGCGGGTCGGCCAGTTGATGCACCGGTCGATTCAGGGCATCCGCCAGGATCTGACACCACGGGTCCTACTGTGCGCCGCCGCCGTAGCACGTGTAGTGGCTGAACTGCCGCTTCACCAGCTTCTGCACCGGGTCGCGCATCCACCGCAGGTTGAGCGCCAGCCCTTCCAGGACGGCGCGTGCCAGCTCGGCGCGGGTGGTGTCCACCGACATGTTCAGGACTCCGCCACGCATCCGGCCGTCCTCGGCCGGGGCCATGGTGCCGGCGATCCAGGGAAGGAACAGCAGACCATTGCTGCCGGTGGGTGCCTCGGCGGCGAGGGTGCTCAGTGCGGCCGCTCCCTCCAGCCCCAGCAGACCGTGCGCGATCCGGTCGATCACCCCACCGGACAAGCCGTTCTCGGCCATCAGCAGATACCGGTCCGGGACCGGTCCGGGCACGGTGAGCACCGCGTGCCGAACGTCCGTGCGCTTGGACCGGTGATGGGTGGTCAACACCGTGGTGGAGCCCAGGGAGACCACCGCGTGCTCGCCGCTCAGCCCACCCGCACCGACCGCTCCCGCCTGAGTGTCGTTGACTCCGCTGACCACGACCGTGGTGGCCGGCAGCCCCATTCCAAGGTGGCCTGCGACGAGATGCTGCCTGCAAGCGTCGTCACCAGCGCGATGGCCAGGACGATCAGGGGGAGGCGCCAGGCGCGCGGGCGTCGCCCGGGCTCAGGTACAGGCCACAACGAGAGGGCTGCGCGGCGAACCACGGCGGCCTCCTCCTCGCCGGCGGCTCAGCAGCGCGGCGTTGCTCGGCATCGTCGCTCGCCGGGCGGTTCACGACCACGGCCAAAGGTCCGCGACTCGTGCACCAGCACGACAGGGGTTGACGTCTCGTCCGGTCAGCCGCCGGCGGTGCAGCAGGTCAACGCAGGACGAAGCCGGTGCCGAGCTCGTCGTCGGGGTCGAGAGTGAAGTGGTGCTCCCCGGTCCGGTGGGCGGTGCCGGTCACCTCGGGCACGATTCCGGCCGTGTCACCCACCGCCACCCGCTGGGCGATCCGGCCGGTGAAGCGGGAGCCGACGATCGAGTCGTGGGTGAGCACCTGCCCGACGCCGAGCCGGCCCTGCACGGCCAGCAGCGCCAGCCGGGCCGAGGTGCCCGAGCCGCAGGGGGAGCGGTCCACCTCGCCGTCCGCGAAGACCGTGACGTTGCGCTGGTGCGGCCCACCCGGCAGGTCACCGAGGTCGTCGTACAGGATCGTGCCGTAGATGCCCGAGAGCCGGTCGTCCTCGCGGTGCCGGGCGACGTCGGTGGCGTCCAGCGCCCACTTGATCTCACGGCCGATCGCGATCAGCTCCACGTAGTCCTCGGCACGCACGGAAAGCCCCACGGACGACGCCGCGACGCAGGCGTAGTTCGCCCCGCCGTAGGCGACGTTGACGGCCACCTCCCCGCGCGACGTCCGCACCGGGACCCCCTGCGCCACGACGTAGGACGGCACGTTGCGGAAGGTCACCGAGACCACCGCCCCGCCGGAGCAGCTGACCCGGGCCACCACCCGGCCCGAGGGCACGTCGATCACCACGTCGGTCGCGCCGTCCGGCGCCGCTGCCACCAGACCCGAGGACACCGCCCACGCGCCGAGCGCGATCGTGCCGTGACCGCAGGCGGTGGAGTACCCGTCCTTGTGCCAGAACAGCACGCCGAGGTGGGCGCCGTCGTCGTCCGGGGGCACCGGGAACCCCCCGTACATGTCGGCGTGCCCGCGCGGTTCGTGGCAGAGCAGCCGGCGGACGACGTCGACCTCGTCGTGCGTCTGGGCGTAGGTTCGCCGTTCGCGCACCGAGGCGCCCGGGATGTCGGGGACGCCGCCGATGACGATCCGGAACGGCTCACCGCCGGTGTGATAGTCGATGGTCCGCACGTCGAGCATGGCCAGACAGTAGGTACGCCGTGGTCAGGAGGGAAGAGGGATGGGTTCGCTGCTGGTCGCCGGCACCACCTCGGACGCCGGCAAGAGCGTGCTGACCGCCGGGCATCTGCCGCTGGCTGGCCCGCCAGGGGGTGCTGGTGGCGCCGTTCAAGGCGCAGAACATGTCCAACAACTCCGTGGTCACCCTCGACGGCGGGGAGATCGGCCGGGCGCAGGCGCGTGCAGGCCGCGGCCTGCGGCCTCGAGCCCGAGGCCGCGATGAACCCGGTGCTGCTCAAGCCCGGCGGCGACCGCAGCAGCCACGTCGTGGTGATGGGCCGCCCGTTCAGCGAGGTGACGGCGACCTCCTACCCGCAGCTGCGCCCGGTGCTGCGTGCCGCCGTGCTGGCGGCCTCGACGACGCTGCGCGCTCCCGCTACGACGTGGTGATCTGCGAGGGGGCCGGCGGTCGCCGCCGAGATCAACCTGCGCGAGCACGACCTCGCCAACATGGGGCTGGCCCGAGCGAGCGGGGCTGCCGGTGGTCGTGGTCGGCGACATCGACCGCGGGCGGCGTGTTCGCCTCTCTGTTCGGCACCGTGGCCCTGCTCTCGGCCGACCGACCAGGCGCTGGTCGCCGGCTTCGTGATCAACAAGTTCCGCGGCGACCTGCGGCGTGCTCGACCCGGGGCCGGCGATGCTGGCCCGGCTGACCGGGCGGCCGACGCTGGGCGTGCTGCCGTGGGTGCCGGGCCTGGCCTCGACGCCGAGGACTCCCTCGCCCTGGACACCCCGCTGCTCGTCGCCGGGCCGCCGCGGGGGGCGGACGGGCTGCGGGTGGCCGCGGTGCGGCTGCCGCGGATCTGCAACGCCACCGACGTCGACGCGCTGGCCTGCGAGCCCGGGGTCGCGGTGCGCTGGACCACCTCGCCTCGCCAGCTGGCCGACGCCGACCTGGTGGTGCTGCCGGGCAGCCGGGCCACCGTGGCGGACCTGGCCTGGCTGCGGGCGCAGGGGATCGCGGCGGTGCTGGCCGAGCGGGCGGCGTCCGGGCGGCCGGTCCTGGGCATCTGCGGTGGCTACCAGATGCTGGCCCGCACCATCGCCGACGACGTCGAGTCGGGGGCCGGGGTGGTCGACCGGGCTGGGACTGCTGCCGGCCGACGTCGCGTTCGGGGCGGAGAAGCGGGTCGGCCGGGTGAGCGGGGCGGCGTACGGCGAGGTGGTGGACACCGGCTACGAGATCCACCACGGCCGGGTCGCGGCGGACGCCGACGCCGAGGCGTTCCTGGACGGCTGCCGGGCCGGCGCGGTGTGGGGCACGACCTGGCACGGGGCGCTGGACAGCGACGGCTTCCGGCGGGCCTTCCTGCGCGAGGTCGCCGCGGAGTCCGGACGGGACTTCGTGCCGGCGCCGGACACCTGCGTCGCCGACCTGCGGACGGCCCGGCTGGATCGGCTGGCCGACCTGGTGGCCGACCACCTGGACACCACCGCGCTGCGGCGCCTGATCGACCACGGCCCCACCCCCGGCCTCCCCTTCGTGCCCCCGGGCGCGGGGTAGCGGGAGCGTCATGCCAGACGCGTTGCCGGCGACGCGTCTGGCATGACCTCGGCGCGCGGCGGGAACCCTGGTGAGCCCGGCGTGGCCGCGCCGATACGATCGGTGCGACGGTCGCCAGTCCGCGCCGTCCGCCGTCCGGTCGAAAGGTTCGTCGTGTCCGAGGTCTCGATCCTGGTCCACTCACCCGTGCAGGACGACAAGCGGGTGGTCGAGACCGGCACGACCTGCGCCGACCTGTTCGAGGATCGCTCGATCGTGGTCGCCCGGGTCAACGGCGTGCTGAGGGACCTGAGCCACGCCGTGCAGGACGGCGACGTGGTCGAGGGCGTCGGGGTCGAGACCGACGAGGGGCTGGCCGTGCTGCGGCACTCCTGCGCGCACGTTCTGGCCCAGGCCGTGCAGGAGGCGTTCCCGGCGGCCCGGCTCGGCATCGGCCCGCCGGTGCGTGACGGTTTCTACTACGACTTCGACGTGGCCGAGCCGTTCACCCCGGAGGTGCTGCGCTCGCTGGAGAAGGCGATGCAGCGCATCGTCAAGGAGGGGCAGACCTTCCGCCGCCGCGTGGTCAGCGACGCCGAGGCCCGGGAGGAACTGGCCGCGGAGCCGTACAAGCTCGAGCTGATCGGCCTGAAGTCGGCCGGCGGCGAAGCCGCCGACGGCGCCTCGGTCGAGGTCGGCGAGGGCGAGCTGACCATCTACGACAACCTGCGCCGTGACGGGTCGGTGGCCTGGAAGGACCTCTGCCGCGGCCCGCACGTGCCCTCGACCCGGCTGCTCGCCAACGGCTGGCAGCTCACCCGTAGCGCGGCCGCCTACTGGCGGGGCAGCGAGAAGAACCCCCAGCTCCAGCGGATCTACGGCACCGCCTGGCCGACCAAGGACGAGCTCAGGGCCTACCTGGACCGGATCGCCGAGGCCGAGCGCCGCGACCACCGCAAGCTGGGCATCGAGCTCGACCTGTACTCCTTCCCGGACGAGCTGGGCTCCGGCCTGCCGGTCTTCCACCCCAAGGGCGGGGTGGTCAAGCGGGAGATGGAGGACTACGCGCGGAAGCGGCACATCGAGGAGGGCTTCCTCTACGTCGGCACCCCGCACATCACCAAGGAGGGGCTCTTCCAGACCTCCGGGCACCTGCCGTACTACGCCGACACCATGTTCCCGCCGATGACCATGGAGGGGTCGGACTACTACCTCAAGGCCATGAACTGCCCGATGCACAACCTGATCTACCGCTCGCGCGGGCGCTCCTACCGCGAGCTGCCGCTGCGGCTGTTCGAGTTCGGGCACGTCTACCGGTACGAGAAGTCCGGGGTGATCCACGGGCTGACCCGGGTGCGCGGCCTGGAGATGGACGACTCGCACAGCTACGTCACCGCCGAGCAGGCCCCGGCCGAGATCAAGCACCTGCTGAACTTCGTGCTCAGCCTGCTCAAGGACTTCGGCCTGGACGACTTCTACCTCGAGCTGTCCACCCGCGACGACTCCGAGGACAAGAAGGGCAAGTTCATCGGCTCCGAGCGAGCAGTGGGAGGTGGCGACCCAGATCCTGCGCCGAGGTGGCCGAGGAGTCGGGCCTGCGAGCTGGTGCCCGACCCGGGCGGCGCGGCGTTCTACGGCCCGAAGATCTCCGTGCAGGCGCGGGACGCGATCGGGCGCACCTGGCAGATGTCGACCATCCAGTACGACTTCAACCAGCCGGAGCGGTTCGGGCTGGAGTACCAGGCGGCGGACGGCACCCGGCAGCAGCCGGTGATGATCCACTCGGCCAAGTTCGGCTCGATCGAGCGGTTCATGGGCGTGCTGGTGGAGCACTTCGCCGGCGCCTTCCCGCCGTGGCTGGCGCCGGTGCAGGTGGTCGGCATCCCGGTCGCCGCCGACTACGCGCCGTACCTGAACGAGCTGGCAGATCGGTTGCGCAGCAACGGGATCCGGGTCGAGGTGGACGAGAGCGACGACCGTTTCCCGAAGAAGATCCGCACCCACACCAAGGCCAAGGTGCCGTTCCTGCTGATCGCGGGGGAGGAGGACCGGGCCAACGGCGCGGTCTCCTTCCGGTTCCGCGACGGCAGCCAGGACAACGGCATCCCGCTCGACGATGCGGTGGCCCGGATCGTCGAGGCGGTGCGCACCCGGGTCGCAGGTGTAGGCGATGGACGACTCGTGGGGGTTCACCGTCGTCCCGGTGATCGTCGGCCTGGTGTTCCTGGTCGTGTTCGTGGCGATCATGGTCGCGGTCGTGAAGGGGCTGATGCTGCGAGCGCGCAACAACGCCTCCCCGGTGGAGACGCTGCGGGCCGCTGTGGTCGCCAAGCGCGCGAAGTGTGAGCGGCGGCATGGGCGACACCAGTTCCTCCACCAGCTACCACGTCACCTTCGAGCTGCTCGAAGGTGAACGCGTGGAGCTGGGGGTCTCCGGTGCTGAGTACGGGCTGCTCGCCGAGGGCGACCGTGGCATGCTCACCCGCCAGGGCACCCGCTACACAGGGCTTCGTCCGCGACCTCACCGGCAGCGCGTTGTGAGCGGAGCCGGAGAACACTCCGGACTGGCACCTCGCCGGGGCGAGCGACGGGTTCGAACGGCTGTGGACGCCGCACCGCATGGTCTATCTGAACGGTGAGGACCGGCCGGCGGACGACGGCGCCGGCCCGCAGTGCCCCTTCTGCCGCGCGCCCGGGCGCAGCGACGAGGACGGACTGGTGGTGGCTCGCGGAGAGCGCGCCTACGTGGTGATGAACCTCTACCCGTACAACACCGGTCACGTGATGATCTGCCCCTACCGGCACGTGTCGCTGTATCCCGACCTGACGGTGCAGGAGACGGCCGAGGTGGCGGCCCTGACGAAGACCGCGATGCGGGTGCTCACCGAGATCTCGGGCTGTCAGGGCTTCAACATCGGCATGAACCAGGGCGCCGTGGCCGGGGCGGGGATCGCGGCCCATCTGCACCAGCACGTGGTGCCGCGCTGGGGCGGCGACGCGAACTTCCTGCCCATCATCGGGCGCACGAAGGCCCTCCCCGAGCTGTTGGACGACACCCGCCGTCGCCTCGCCGAGGCCTGGCCCCCGGCCTGAACCTGCAGGAGCAGGTTCAGGGCGGTTGGGGGGCGTCAGCTGTTGGCGATGACTTTGTCGGCCTGGTGCTGGGGCATGGGGGCGTGGCGCAGGTAGGCGCGGGTCATGGCGCCGGTGCCGTGGGCCAGGCTCCGCAGGTCGGTGGCGTACCGGGTCAGCTCGATCGCCGGCACCTCGGCCGAGACCTGGGTCCGCCCGTGCCCCACCGACGTGGTGCCGGTCACCCGGCCGCGCCGCGCGGACAGGTCGCCCATGATCGCGCCGACGTACTCGTCGTCCACCAGGATCTGGACGTCGTCCACCGGCTCGAGCATCGCCACCCCGGCTGCCGCCGCGGCCTCCTTCAGCGCCAGCGAGCCGGCCATCTGGAACGCGGCGTCGGAGGAGTCGACGCTGTGCGCCTTCCCGCCGACCAGGGTGACCCGGATGTCGACCATCGGGTACCCGGCGGCGACCCCCTTCTCCAACTGCGCCCGCACGCCCTTCTCGACGCTGGGGATGAACTGCCGGGGCACCGACCCGCCGACCACCTTGTCGACGAACTCGAACCCGGAGCCCTCCGGCAACGGCTCGACCACGATGTCGCACACGGCGTACTGGCCGTGCCCGCCGGACTGCTTCACGTGCCGCCCGTGCCCGGCGCCCTGCTTCTGCAGGGTCTCCTCGCAGCGCCACCTTGACCGGTTCGGTGTCCAGCTCCAGGGAATGGCGCCGCCTTGAGCTGGTCGGTGATCACCTCCAGGTGGGACTCGCCCATCGACCACACCACCATCTGGTGCGTGGCCGGGTTGACCTCCACCCGCACGGTCGGGTCCTCGGCCACCAGCCGGGCCAGGCCCTGCATCAGCTTGTCGTCGTCGGTGCTGGTCTTGGCCAGCGATCGCCGTCGGCAGCAGCGGCTCGGGCATCAGCCACGGCTCCATCAGGGCCGGGGCGCTCGGATCGGACAGGGTGTCCCCGGTCTCGGCCTTGGACAGCCGGGCGATCGGCCACGACGTCACCGGCCACGCCGCGGTCCTGCGGGATCAGCGTGGCGCCGAGGATCTGCGAGATCGCGCCGACGCGCTCGTCCAGATCGTGGTCGGCGTGGCTCGCCGCGGCGAGCTGCCCCGGGCCGGCGAAGCGGGCGAAATGGCCCGAGACGTGCACGGTCGCGTCCGGCACCAGGCGTGCCGGAGAACACCCGGACGATGCTCACCCGGCCCACGTAGGGGTCTGAGGTGGTCTTGACGACCTCGGCCACCAGCGGCCCGGCCGGGTCGCAGCTGATCGGCTCGCGCGGGTCGCCGTCCGGCGTGGTCACCATCGGCAGCGGGTGCTCGAGCGGGGAGGGGAAGCCGCGGACGACGACCTCCAGCAGCTCGGCGATGCCCACCCCGCTGGGGGGCACCACGGGGACCACGGGATGGAATGAGCCGCGGGCGACCGCCGTCTCCAGGTCGCTGATCAGGGTGTCCATCGAGATGTCCTCACCGGACAGCCAGCGGTCGAGCAGGGTGTCGTCCTCGGACTCCTGAATGATCCCCTCGATCAGGGCCGAGCGCGGCTCCTCGATGGCGCCGATCTGCTCGGCGTCCGCCGGCCGCTCGACCCGGGTGGGGCCGGAGTAGTCGTAGACCTGTCTGAGACAGAAGGCCCATCAGGCCCGGCCGGCAGCTCCGCGTCGTCCAGCACCGGCAGGTAGAGCGGCTGGACGCCGTCTCCGAAGGTGCGCCGGCAGATCGCCAGGGCGTCGTCGAAATCCGCCCGCTGCTGGTCGAGGTGGGTCACCACGACGGCGCGGGGCATGCCGACCGCGGCGCACTCCTCCCAGAGCATCCGGGTGATGCCGTCGACGCCGTCGACGGCCGAGACCACGAACAGCACGGCGTCCGCCGGCCCGCAGCCCGGCCCGCACGTCGCCGACGAAGTCGGCGTGTCCGGGGGTGTCGATGAAGTTGATCTTCACGCCCTCGTGGACGGTGCTGGCCACGGCCAGAGACACCGAGCGGCCCATCCGGTGCTCGACCGCCTCGTGATCGCTGACGGTCGAGCCGTCCTCGATCCGGCCGGCCCGCCCGATCGCCCCGGTACCCAGCAGCAGTGCTTCGACCAGCGTGGTCTTTCCGGAGGCGGCGTGCCCGACCAGGACGACGTTCCGGATCCGGTCCGGGCCGACGTGCGTGACCTCGGTTCCGCGCGCCCTGACGTTGCTCGCCATGTACGTGACCTCCTCGTCGAAGCCATTCCGGGTGAGTCCGGCGTGTGCGGATCTAACCTCCACCCGGCGCTCCAACAGAGCAAGAGGACGTTGGTCGAGCCTCAAGGTCGATAGAGTGCGCATCGCCATGCTCAACCGCTTCGCTCGCGCCCTGTTCACCCGGTTGCTGACCCCACTCGCCCGGGCGCTGGTGGCACTCGGCATCAGCCCGGACGTGGTCACCCTGGTCGGCACGATCGGGGTGTGTGTCGGCGCCCTCGGCTTCTACCCGCGTGGCGAGTTCCTCTGGGGCACCCTGGTGATCACGTTCTTCGTGTTCGCCGACACCATCGACGGGATCATGGCCCGGACGGCGCAGCGCTCCAGTTCGTGGGGCGCCTTCCTGGACTCCACCCTCGACCGGGTCGCCGACGCCGCCGTCTTCGGGGGGCTGGTCCTCTACTACGCCGGCGACGCCAGGCCGGGCGCCGTCGACCACACCGTGATGTTGGCCCTGGCCCTGGCCTGCCTGGTGTTGGGCGGCATCGTGTCCTACGCCCGGGCGCGGGCCGAGGGTCTGGGCATGCGGGCCGACGTCGGCATCGCCGAGCGCGCCGACCGGCTGGTGGCCGTGCTGGTCGCCACCGGATTCGTGGGGCTGAAGTGGCAGACGGGGTTCGGGCTGCCCGAGCCGGCGCTGCTGGTCGTGCTCGCGCTGCTGGCTGTGGCCAGCCTGGTCACCGTCGCTCAGCGCATGGTCGTCGTGCGCCGGCAGGCCCTGGCGAAGGACTAACGTAACGGGATGGGCGACCGGGCGACGGTGTGGATCTACTCCGCCGGCTGGCGGCTGGTCCGGCTGATGCCCGAGCGGGCCGCGTACATGCTGTTCTCCCTTGCCGCGCAGTTCACCTGGTTGCGTCAGGGCCACGGGGCCCGCCAGCTCGAGGCGAACCTCTCCCGGGTGGTGCCCGAGGCCTCGCCGATGCGGCTGAAGGCCCTCGCTCGCAAGGGCCTGCACTCCTACCTCCGCTACTACTGCGACACGTTCCGGCTGGCCGACTGGTCGGCGGAGCGGATCCTCGCCACCTGCCGCGCCGAGGGCGACGAGCCGGTCCGGGCCGCGTTGGCCGAGGGCCGCGGCGTCGTGATGGCGCTGAGCCACAGCGGCAACTGGGACCACGCCGGCGCCTGGTCGACCCTGGCTCTGGCCCCGGTCACCACGGTGGCCGAGCGGTTGCGCCCCGAGGAGGTCTACCGCCGTTTCCTGACCGTGCGGCAGCAGCTGGGCATGGAGATCCTGCCGCTGACCGGAGGCAGCTCCGACGTGTTCGGTCTGCTGGTGCGCCGGTTGCGCAAGGGCGGCTTCGTGCCGCTGCTGGCCGACCGCGACCTGAGCGCGACCGGGGTACCGGTCACCCTGTTCGGCGAGACGGCCCGCATGGCCGCCGGCCCCGCATCCCTGGCACTGGTCACCGGCGCCGCCCTGCATCCGGTCTCGATCCGCTACGAGCGTCTCCCGGCCGGCTCCCGCGCCCGTTGGGGCACGGTCGTGCACTTCCACCCCGAGGTGATTCCGCCGGCCGAGGGAGGACGGCCCGAGCGGGTCGCCGCCATGACCCAGGCGTGTGCAGACGCGCTCGCCGCCGGGATCACCGCGCACCCCGAGGACTGGCACATGCTGCAGCGGGTCTTCGTGGCGGACCTGGCCTGAGCCGGACCGGTGCGGAGATGAGAGTCGGCCTGGTCTGCCCGTATTCCTTCGATGTGCTGGGTGGCGTCCAGGTGCACGTTCGCGATCTGGCCGAGCACCTGATCGGCGCCGGGCACACGGTGAGCGTGCTTGCCCCGGCGGACGACGACACCCCGGTGCCGGACTACGTCGAGTCGGCCGGTCGCGCCGTGCCGGTCAAGTACAACGGCTCGGTGGCCCGGCTGGCCTTCGGCCCGGTGA
Organism: uncultured Actinomycetota bacterium; assembly: GCA_963710915.1. Taxonomy (GTDB): domain Bacteria; phylum Actinomycetota; class Actinomycetes; order Actinomycetales; family Kineosporiaceae; genus JADJPO01. The sequence continues at coordinate 498,988 of CAVQCD010000012.1, forward strand.
GCGCGGCACGGGTGCGCCGCTGGCTGTCCGAGGGTGACTTCGACCTGCTGCACATCCACGAGCCGATGAGCCCCTCGCTGTCTCTGCTCGCGCTCTGGCTGGCGACCGGGCCCATCATCGCCACCTTCCACACCTCGATCCTGCGGTCGCGGGCGATGCAGATCGCCCAGCCGATGCTGCGGCCCAGCCTGGAGAAGATCTCCGCCCGGATCGCGGTCTCCGAGGACGCCCGGCGAACCCTGGTCGAGCACCTCGGCGGTGACGCCGTGGTGATCCCGAACGGGGTCTACGTCGACCGCTTCTCCGACGCAGAGCCACGACGGTCGTGGCAGGGCACACCTGAGGCACCGACCCTGGCTCTGGTCGGCCGGATCGACGAGCCGCGCAAGGGCCTGCCGGTGGTGGCTGCGGCCCTGCCGGCGCTTCTCGAGCGCTGGCCGGGCCTGCGCGTGCTCGCGCTGGGGCGTGGTGACGGGCGTGAGGCGTTGGCGGAGGTGCCGGACGGGGTGCGTGGGGCGTTCGAACTGCTCGGCCCCCTGCCGGACGACGACAAGGCTGCGCTGTTGCGTTCGGTGGACCTCTTCGTCGCGCCGCAGACCGCGGGGGAGAGCTTCGGCATCGTGCTGCTGGAGGCGATGAGCGCCGGCGCGCCGGTGGTGGCCAGCGATCTCGGTGCCTTCCGCCGGGTGCTCGGGGACGGCGACTACGGGGTGCTGGTCGCCCCCGAGGACCCGGCGGCCCTGGCCGACGGGGTGGCCGGGCTGCTGGCGGACGACGAGCGCCGGGCAGGTCTGGCGGGGCGGGCGGCCCTGGCGGTGCGACGATACGACTGGTCGCGGGTGGCCGCGGAGGTGCTGGAGGTCTACGAGACCGTCTGCCTCGGCGCTGATCGGGTGCGGGCATGAACGCGCTGAGCCAGATCTGGCCGGTGCTGGCCCTGTTCCTGGTGCTCGGCTGGTACCTGAGCTACTCGGCGTCCCGGCTGGACTGGTTGCACCACAAGGTGACCTCCACCCGGGCCGCGCTGGACGTGCAGCTGGTCCGGCGCAGTGCGGCGGCGGTGGAGACCTCGCGCTATCTCGACCCGGCGACGGCGCTGCTGGTCACCGACGCCGCCGCGCGGGCGCTGTCGGCAGGGGAGCGCGACCAGGTCGCGCGGGCCGAACGCGACCCGCTCGACGTGCCGCCCTATCTGGAGCCGGCCGAGAACGACCTGTCCCGTGCCCTGCAGGCGGCGTTCCCCGAGCCGATCAAGGCCGCATTCCTCGAGCCGTACGAGCAGGAGAACCCCTTCGCGGCCGACGCGCTGGAGGTGCTCACCCAGGCCTGCATCCGGGTGCAACTGGCCCGCCGCTTCCACAACGACGCGGTGGCCCAGGCGCAACGGGTGCGCCGTAAGCGGGTGGTGCGGTGGGCCCACCTGGCCGGTCGGGCGCCGGTGCCGCAGATGGTCGAGATCGACGACACCCTGCCGGCCGGCCTGACCCGCTGACGCCCCCAGCCAGGTTGGGGCGGGGCGGCTCAGCCTGCGGCGGCTGCGACGGCGGTGGTCAGCACCTCCGCGATCGCCTCGGCCCGGTGCGGCGGGACGTTCCCGTAGCCGAGGACCAGCCCGGGGCGGCCCGCACCGTCCCGGCACTGGGCCAGCCCGAGGACCGCCACCCCCGTGGCCCGGCATCGGGCCAGGACCGTGTCCTCGTCGATGTCGGCCGGCAGGTGCCAGAGCACGTGCAGCCCGGCGTCCATGCTCGCCGCCAGACCACCGGGCAGGTGCGCGTCGTCCAGGGCGGCGAGCAGCGCGACCCGGCGAGCCTGATACCTGCGGCGCATCCGGCGCAGGTGCTGGTCGTAGCGACCCGAGGCGATCAGCTCGGCCAGGGCCAGCTGGTCGAGGCCGGGGGCCAGCGCGCCGAGGCCGTCCCGGGCGGCGTCCAGGCCGGCGCGCAGCCGGTCCGGAACGACCATCCACCCCAGGTGCAGCGACGGCGACAGCGTCTTGCTGACCGAGCCCAGGTAGACCACTCGGTCAGGTGCCAACGCGGCGAGGGCGCCGACCGGACGCCGGTCGTAGCGGAACTCGGCGTCGTAGTCGTCCTCGACGATCCACCGGTCGCCGGTCTCCGCCCACGCCAGCAGCGCCAGCCGGCGGGAGGCCGACAACGGCACCCCAGTCGGGAACTGGTGGGTGGGCATGGTGACCACGGCGTCGATCCGCTGCCGGCGGTCGGCGGCGACCAGCTCCTCGACGCGCAGCCCATCGGCGTCCACCGGCACCGGGACGACCTGCAGCTCGTGCGCGGCGGCGATCTGGCGCAGCCGGGGCCAGCTCGGGTCCTCGACCGCGATCCGGGTGGCACCGCGGGCGCGCAGATGGCGGCCCAGCAGCCAGACCGCGTTGCCGACCCCCTGGGTGATCTGCACCCGCTCAGCCCGGCCGTCCAGTGCCCGCACCCGACGCAGGTAGTCGGCCACCGCCCGCCGCAGCTGGGGTTCACCGGCCGGGTCCGGGTGGCCGAGCTGCAGGTCGCTCGCCGTGCCCAGGGCGCGGGTCAGCGCGGCCCGCCACAGCGAGCGAGGGAACGAGGCGAGGTCGGGCAGGGCGGGGGACAGGTCCAGCTGGACGCCCGATCCGGGTGCCGGCGCCGGGGCACCCTCCCGCGCGACCGGTGCCCGCGGGGCGAGGTCGGCCACCACCGTGGCCGATCCGACTCGACCGGTGAGGTATCCCTCGGCCTTGAGCTGGTCGTAGGCCTCGGTGACCACCCAGCGCGAGGTGCCCAGTTCCTCGGCCATCGTGCGCGACGCCGGGAGCCGCTCACCCGGGCGCAGCCGACCCTCGTTGATCTCGGTGCGCAGAGCCGCGGCCAGCCTCTGGTGGGCCGGGCCCGTTGAATTGGACTGGTCGAGCAGCATGGAAGCGGACTGTACTGCCATGCCGATCGTTTCGTACGGTGGTGGCATGACGAACGAGACAGGTGCACAGACCGGGACGGCGCGGGTCAAGCGGGGCATGGCCGAGATGCTCAAGGGCGGCGTGATCATGGATGTGGTCACCGCCGAGCAGGCGAAGATCGCCGAGGACGCCGGCGCGGTGGCCGTGATGGCGCTGGAGCGGGTGCCGGCCGACATCCGCGCCCAGGGCGGGGTCTCCCGGATGAGCGACCCGGACATGATCGACGGGATCATCGCCGCGGTCTCGATCCCGGTGATGGCCAAGGCCCGGATCGGTCACTTCGTCGAGGCGCAGGTGCTGCAGTCCCTGGGGGTCGACTACATCGACGAGTCCGAGGTGCTCACCCCGGCCGACTACGCCCACCACATCGACAAGTGGCGCTTCACGGTGCCCTTCGTGTGTGGCGCCACCAACCTGGGTGAGGCGCTGCGCCGGATCACCGAGGGTGCCGCCATGATCCGTTCCAAGGGTGAGGCCGGCACCGGCGACGTCTCCAACGCCACCACGCACATGCGCACGATTCGCGGCGAGATCCGCCGGCTCACCTCGCTCAGCGAGGACGAGCTGTACCTGGCGGCCAAGGAACTGCAGGCCCCCTACGACCTGGTCAAGGAGGTCGCCGAGGCGGGCAAGCTGCCGGTGGTGATGTTCACCGCCGGCGGCATCGCGACCCCGGCGGACGCCGCGATGATGATGCAGCTGGGCGCCGAGGGCGTCTTCGTCGGGTCGGGCATCTTCAAGTCCGGCAACCCGGCGGTGCGCGCCGAGGCCATCGTCAAGGCCACGACCTTCTTCGACGACCCGGACGTGATCGCCAAGGTCTCGCGCGGGCTGGGTGAAGCCATGGTCGGGATCAACGTCGAGGAGATCCCGCAGCCGCACCGGTTGGCCGAGCGCGGCTGGTGACCTGACTCACTTTGTTACGGCCAGCCTAAGGAACCGGTAAGAGTCGGGTTTTACCGGCAAGTGCGTATATGTCCGACTACCACCCGTTAGGTTCGGCCCACCGTCCAACGGTGGGCGGTGGCGGCCTCGGGGGCCGCCCGGGAACACCTCTCGGGAGGTATGGGCATGCGGGTTTCGATGCGGCGAGTACTCGGCGTCGCCGCCGTGACGGCTGCGGTCACGGCGAGCGGTCTCACCACCTTGACCGGCACGGCGTCGGCCGACACGACGGATCGCAAGGCCCGGGGCAACCCCCTGGACAGCAAGATCGTTGAGTTCGCCCCCGGTACCACGAAGTCCGCCATGGAGAGTGCGGTCCAGGCGGCCGGCGGCGCCGTGGTCACCGACCTCTCGCGCCAGAACCGGATGGCTGTCCGGCCGGCCAGCGGCAGCTTCGACAGCGCGGTGGCGGCCAAGCCGGGCGTCACCAAGGTGTGGACCGAGCGCGTGATCCCGATCAGCTACCCCGACCGCGCGGGCGGCGGGCGGGCGAGTGCCCCGGCCTCGGACACCCGCCGCAAGACGGTCGCCGACCCGTGGCACGGTCTGGACAGCTTCCTGGACCAGAACGCTCCCGGGGTCCTGCAGTGGGACGACGACGTGATGCGGGTTCCGCGGGCCTGGAAGGAGACCACGGGCAAGCGCAACCTGCGGGTGGCCGTGCTCGACACCGGCGTGACCGGGTCGCACCGTGAACTGGCGGCCAACTACGACCGGGCGCGGTCGGGGAACACCCTTCCCTGCGAGGAACTGGTCGAGGTGTTCGGGCCGGACGCGGCGATCGACTGCGGGCTGGACGACCCGGAGGGCCACGGCACCTGGGTGGCCAGTCGGATCGCCGGGTCGATGAACGGGTTCGCCAGCAACGGGGTGGCGCCGAAGGTGTCCATCATGGGCTACAAGGTGCTGTCCACCTACCTCGGCGGCGGCCTGACCAGCTGGATCGTGGACGGCATGTACCAGGCCTGCGACAACGGCGCCGACCTGATCAACATGTCGCTGGGCGGCTTCAACATCCCCGTGACGGACGACGCCGACACCCTGATGTGGGTGGACGCCGTCAACTACTGCCGGTCCCGGGGCACTGCCATCGTGGCCTCGGCCGGTAACGACCACGTGCGGATCAACCGGGTGAACATGACCGTCGGCGGGCGCCTGTTGAAGGGCGTCGGACAGGTCAGCACCGGGATGGACGGCATCGCATCGGTGCTTCCCGGCACCCCGCTCGAGGACGCCGACCTGCGCGGCCTGATCGAGGTTCCGGCGGGCATTCCCGGCGTGATCATGGTCTCCGCCACCAGCAACGCCAACGGGGACCCCGCCGGCGGCCTGGCGCACCTGGCCAGCAGGCCGACGGTCGGTGCGCGCGACCAGCTCGCCTACTACTCCAACTACGGCAGCCGGATCGACATCGGAGCCCCGGGCGGTGCGCGCAAGTACGGTGTGCCGCGCTACGACGGTGGTGACGGCGACGTGCTGTACGGGGGCTGGGGCACCTTGGGCGCGCTGACCGCCGACGGGGAGATCTGCACCGACCCTGCCCTGGCCAGCCTGCTCACCTTCGCCTGCTTCACCGTGGAGGGTCAGGCCTTCGGCTGGCTGCAGGGCACCTCGATGTCGGCGCCCAACCTGACCGGCGTCGCCGCCCTGGTGATGTCGGAGGAGCACTCGCTCAAGGGCCGCCCGGACGCGTTGCTCAAGCGGCTGCAGCGGACCGCGCGGCACGGCATGGTCAACGAGACCGGTCCGAACTCGGCCGACACCGGCCCGAGCAAGGCCGGCGTCGCCTGCGCCACCGGGTACTGCCATGTGCAGTTCTACCCCCGGGGCAAGGGCAACCCGATCAGCTTCTCCGACGCCTACGGCGCGGGGATGGTGAACGCCGCAGAGGCCGTGGACTGATCCGCTCGACGGTGACACTTCCGTTCCACCCCGCCTGACATCAGGGGCGGGACCGTGGCAGCTAGGCTCTCCAGCCGTGAGCACCGTGGTCCCGCCCCTGATCGGCGTCCTCGCCGTGCAGGGCGATGTCCGCGAGCACCTCGCCGCCCTGGCCGCGAGCGGGGCGCGCACCTGCATCGTGCGCCGCCCCGGCGAGCTGGCCGCGGTGGACGCCCTGGTGCTGCCGGGCGGGGAGTCCACCACGATGGACAAGCTGATCCGCGCCTTCGATCTGCGCGAGCCCCTGCTGGAACGGCTCGCCGCCGGGATGCCGGCGTACGGCTCGTGCGCCGGCATGATCCTGCTGGCCGATCGGGTGGTCGACGCCGTGGAGGGTCAGCAGACGCTCGGCGGGCTGGACATCACGGTGCGGCGCAACGCCTTCGGCCGCCAGGTGGACAGTTTCGAGGCAGACCTCGACATCGCCGGGATCAGCGGGGACGGCGCCGCCGCGGTGCACGGGGTGTTCATCCGCGCTCCCTGGGTCGAGCAGGCGGGACCCGACGTCGACGTGCTGGCCGTGCACGACGGGAGGATCGTGGCGGTCCGGCAGGGTCACCTGCTGGCCACGTCGTTCCACCCCGAGATCACCGGGGATGTGCGCGTGCACGGGCTGTTCGTCGACCTGGTCCGAGCGAGGGCCTGAGTGTCTCCCGGCGCTCGATGAGCCAGGTGCCGCGGGACCTCGCGCCCCGTGCAGCGTGGGCGTGGCGCCGCCACCGCCGAGCCCGATGGGCGTTCCGGGCGGCCCTCGCGGTGGCCGCTGCTTGCCTGGCCGTCGTGGTGGTGCAGTGGGACCGGTTCATGGAGGGAACCCCGGCCCTGGCGATCGCGGTGCCGATCCTGCCCGGCGCGCTGTGGACGGCCTGGTACCAGTTCACCTGGGGACGGCGCTACCGCGGCGTCGCGCTGAGGCCGAGGCCGAGGCCGCCCTGGGCGAGGCGGGCGGCAGCAGGCAGGCCGGCACCTCGGACCACCCGCCTGGTGCCGGCCCGGCACGAGGGTAGGATCGGCGCCGTCCAGCAGGGCCTGGTCGGGCGAGCAGACGCGGATGCAGGCACGCACGGAGGGAACCTGAATGTCCGGCCACTCCAAATGGGCCACCACGAAGCACAAGAAGGCTGTCGTCGACGCCAAGCGCAGCAAGATGTTCGCGAAGCTGATCAAGAACATCGAGGTCGCGGCGCGCACCGGCGGTGGTGACCCGAACGGCAACCCGACGCTCTACGACGCCATCCAGAAGGCGAAGAAGTCGTCGGTGCCGAACAACAACATCGAGAACGCGGTCAAACGCGGGTCCGGGGTCGACGGCGGCGGCGCCGACTACCAGACGATCATGTACGAGGGGTACGGCCCGAACGGGGTCGCCCTGCTCGTGGAGTGCCTGACCGACAACCGCAACCGGGCCGCGGCCGAGGTGCGCACCGCGCTCACCCGCAACGGCGGCAACCTGGCCGACCCGGGCAGCGTCTCCTACCTGTTCACCCGCAAGGGCATCGTGATGGTGCCCAAGGTCGCCTCGTTGAGCGAGGACGACGTGCTCGGCGCGGTGCTGGAGGCCGGGGCCGAGGAGGTCAACGACCTGGGGGAGACCTACGAGGTGGTCAGCGAGGCCACCGACGTGGTCGCCGTGCGCACGGCCCTGGTGGACGCCGGGATCGACTACGACTCGGCCGACGTCGAGTTCGTGCCCAGCATGGAGGTGCCCCTCGACGAGGACGGCGCCCGGAAGGTCTTCCGGCTGATCGAGGCCCTCGAGGACAGCGACGACGTGCAGAACGTCTACGCCAACTTCGACGTGTCGGACGAGATCATGGAGGCGGTCGGCTGAGACGCTGGGCGCATGCGTGTGCTCGGCGTCGACCCTGGACTGACCCGCTGTGGTCTGGGTGCCGTCGACGGCCTGCCCGGGCGCAAGGTGGCCCTGGTCGCGGTGGACGTGATCCGCACCCCGGCGGACGCCGATCTGGCGGCCCGGCTGCTCGGCATCGGTGAGGCGATCGAGGGTTGGCTCGACCAGCTGCAGCCCGACGTGCTCGCCGTGGAGCGGGTGTTCAGCCAGCGCAACGTGCGCACGGTGATGGGCACCGCCCAGGCGTCCGGCGTGGCGATCATGGCCGCCGCACGACGCGGGATCCCGGTGGTGCTGCACACTCCGAGCGAGGTCAAGGCCGCCGTCACCGGCTCCGGCCGGGCCGGCAAGGATCAGGTGGCGGCGATGGTCACCCGGATCCTGGCGCTGCCCGAGCGGCCGCGCCCCGCCGACGCCGCGGATGCGCTGGCCCTGGCCGTGTGTCACCTGTGGCGCGACGGCACGGCGACCGGGGGTCGGTTGACCGCCGCCACCCCCGCCCAGCGGCGCTGGGTCGAGGCCGCGGCCGCAGCCTCGAAGCCCAAGGCACGCCGCCCGGCCTGAGCTCCCGGCCGCTCGTCCTCGCGCGCGCTACGGTGTCCTTCGTACACCAGTTCGGACGAGGGAGCGGCGCGTGATCGCATCGGTGCGCGGGCGGGTACTGGCCCTCCGGTTGGACTCGGCCGTGATCGAGGTCGGCGGCATCGGTCTGCAGGCCCAGGCCACCCCGGCCACGCTGGCCGCGCTGCGGGTCGGCGCCGAGGCGACCCTGGCCACCCATCTGGTGGTGCGCGAGGACTCGCTCACCCTGTTCGCCTTCGCCGACGCCGACGAGCGGGACACCTTCGAGGCGGTGCAGACGGTCTCCGGCATCGGCCCCCGGCTGGCCCTGGCCATGCTTGCGGTGCACACCCCCGACGGGCTGCGCGCCGCCGTCGCCTCCCAGGACCTGACCGCGCTGATGAAGGTGCCCGGCATCGGGCGCAAGGGCGCCCAGCGGATCGTGCTGGAGCTCACCGACCGGCTCGGCGCGCCGTCCGACCTCGGAGCCGCCGCGCCGTCCGCCGGTGCCGGAACGGCCTGGCGCGACCAGGTGGTCGAGGCGCTGGTCGGTCTGGGCTGGTCGGCCAAGCAGGCCGGCGACACGGTCGACACGGTGGCTGAGGGGCAGAGTTCGCCGGACGTCGCGAGCCTGCTGCGTGCTTCGCTGCGCCATCTGGGGCGCTCCACGTGAGCGAGCCGGGCGCCGCCTCATCCTCCCTGGTCGACGCCGGGGCGGACGCCGAGGAGCGGGCGGCCGAGGGTGCCCTGCGGCCCAAACGGCTGGAGGAGTTCGTCGGCCAGCGGGTGGTGCGCGACCAGATGTCGCTGGTGCTGGAGGCGGCCCGCGGGCGGGGGCACGCTCCGGATCACATCCTGCTCTCCGGCCCGCCCGGGCTGGGCAAGACCACCCTCGCGATGATCGTCGCCCACGAACTGGGCGCGCCGCTGAGGGTGACCAGCGGGCCGGCCATCCAGCACGCCGGCGACCTGGCCGCGGTGCTGTCATCGCTGGAGCCGGGGGAGGTGCTGTTCCTGGACGAGGTGCACCGGATGGCCCGCCCGGCCGAGGAGATGCTCTACGTCGCGATGGAGGACTACCGGGTCGACATCGTGGTCGGCAAGGGCCCGGGGGCCACCGCGATCCCGCTCGACCTGCCGCCGTTCACGATCGTCGCCGCGACCACCCGGGCCGGCATGCTGCCCGGCCCGCTGCGCGACCGGTTCGGGTTCACCGGCCATCTCGACTTCTACTCACCGGCCGAGTTGGAGCAGGTACTCACCCGCTCGGCCGGCCTGCTGGGGGTGCCGCTGAGCGCCGACGGCGGGCGCGAGATCGCCCGCCGGTCCCGGGGGACGCCGCGGATCGCCAACCGGTTGCTGCGTCGGGTGCGGGACTGGGCGCAGGTGCGTGGTGACGGCATGCTCGACCTGGCCGCGGCCCAGGCGGCGCTCGCCGTCTACGCGGTCGACGAGCTCGGCCTGGACCGGCTGGACCGCTCGGTGCTGGAGGCCCTGTGTCACCGCTTCGGCGGCGGCCCGGTGGGCCTGTCCACCCTGGCGGTGGCGGTCGGCGAGGAGGCGGAGACGGTGGAGACGGTGGCCGAGCCCTTCCTGGTGCGCGAGGGACTGATCGGCCGGACGCCGCGCGGCCGGGTGGCCACGCCGGCCACCTGGCGCCACCTGGGCCTGCGACCACCGCGCGGCGCCGCGGGGGGCGGCACACCGGCCGCCGACTCCCAGCCGGACCTGTTCGACGAGACCCCTGCGTGAGCGGGCTACACTCGCCCCGTGCCTTTCGACCCGAGCATCCTCTTCCTGGGCCTGATGTTCGTGCTGATGTTCATGATCTTCCAGCGCGGCAGCCGGCAACGCAAGGAACTCGCCCAGGTGCAGCAGAACCTCGCACCCGGCGCCGAGGTGATGACCGCCTCCGGCCTGATCGCCACGGTGACGGCGGTCGAGGACGACGTGGTCACCCTGGAGACGGCACCGGGCCAGCGCTCACGGTGGGACCGGCGCGCGGTGGCGCGCGTGATCACCCCCGCTGCCGGGCCCACACAGGCAGCTGATGAGACCGCGGCCGCGCAGAGCGAGGTCGAACCGCACGACCCGGCCTGAGCGCCGGTTTCCCAGCAGTCGAGAGAAGAGACGCGTGGCTCGCACCTACTCCCGCCCTTGGCGCACCCTCGGGGTGCTGGGCGCCCTGTCCGCTCTGCTGTACGGCCTGGTCGCCGGTGGTGTCATCTGGAGCACTGCCCAGTGGACGCCGAAACTGGCCCTCGACCTCGACGGCGGCACCGAGTTCGTGCTGAACGCCGTTCCGCAGCCGGGCCAGTCCGGGCAGATCACCCCGGCCACGATCGATGAGGCCCTGAAGATCATCCGGGCCCGGGTGGACGGTTCCGGTGTCGCCGAGGCCGAGATCACCACCCAGGGCTCGAACAGCATCGTGGTCTCCCTGCCGGGCAAGAACATCGACGAGACGACCCGGAACGCGATCCGCCGGTCGGCCGCTCTGGAGTTCCGCGCGGTGCTGGTGCTCGAGGGTGCCCCGGTTCCCGAGCCCACGCCGTCCGGCACCCCGACCGCCACCCCGACCGGTTCCGCCTCCGGCTCTCCGTCGGCGTCCGCGAGCGGGTCACCGAGCGTCGGCGCGGCCGTCAGCGGGTCGTCCTCCGACCCGAGTGTCTCGGTGTCCTCCTCGGCCAGTGGCGCCGGACTGACGGCCGCCACCACCCCGAGCCCGACCCCGTCCGCCAGCGCGTCGGCGGCGGCCTCGGCGGCCCCCAGCCCGACCGACAACAGCGATCTGGCCTGGCTGAACGCGGACGTCGAGAAGGCCTGGCTGGCCACCGACTGCACCACGGCCGAAGGCCGGAGCAAGGCCCAGCAGGTGGCGAACGACCCGGCCAAGCCCTTCGTCGCCTGTGAGGACAACGGCACCAAGTACGCCCTCGGCCCGGTCGAGGTGAAGGGCCGAAACATCAGCGACGCCTCGGCGGGCCTCGAGGTGAGCCCGCAGGGTCAGACCCTGAACAGCTGGCAGATCAACCTCTCCTTCGACGGCACCGGCGCCGACCAGTTCGGCAAGGTCACCACGCGGTTGAGGCCGCTGGAGGCGCCGCGCAACCAGTTCGCCATCGTGCTGGACAACGCGGTGATCTCGGCACCGCGTGACCCAGGCCCTGATCCTCGACGGACGCGCTCAGATCACCGGCAACTTCACCCAGCAGACCGCGCAGGCGCTGGCGAACCAGCTCAAGTTCGGTGCGCTGCCGATCTCGTTCGAGGTGGCCACCGAGAACCAGATCTCGGCCACCCTGGGCGGTGAGCAGCTGCGCAACGGCCTGCTGGCCGGCCTGATCGGCCTGCTCCTGGTGGTGGCCTACTCGCTGCTGCAGTACCGGGCCCTGGGTCTGGTCACCGTGGCCAGCCTGCTCATCGCCGGGGTGATCACCTATGGGGTGGTGGTGCTGCTCGGCTGGCGCCAGGGCTACCGGCTGAGCCTGCCCGGCATCGCCGGTCTGATCGTGGCCATCGGCATCACCGCCGACTCGTTCATCGTCTACTTCGAACGGGTGCGCGACGAGGTGCGTGACGGCCGCGGACTGGCCATGGCGGTCGAACTGGCCTGGCAACGGGCCCGCCGGACGATCCTGATCTCGGACGCGGTCAGCCTGCTCGCCGCAGTGGTGCTGTTCCTGCTCGCCGTCGGAGGGGTGCGCGGGTTCGCCTTCACCCTCGGCCTGACCACACTGATCGACGTGATGATCGTGTTCATGTTCACCAAGCCGATGGTCACCCTGCTCTCGAGAACCCGGTTCTTCGGCAGCGGGCACAAGCTCTCCGGATTCGACGCCGCCCACCTCGGCCGGGCGATCGCCTACACCGGGCGGGGCGCTGTGCGTCACCCGGGCCGCACGTCGGCGGCCAAGGCCCCCGGAACCACCATCGCCGAGCGGCGGGCTGCCGCCGAACGGGCGGCCCAGAGCTCGACCACGGTGATGGAGGATGAGCACTGATGCCGAGTTTCGCCACCTTCGGGAACGACCTCTACACCGGACACCGCTCGATCGACTTCGTCGGCCGGCGCCGGCTCTGGTACGCCATCGCCGCCGTCCTGATGCTGATCAGTCTGATCGCGGTCGGCGTGCGCGGGCTCAACCCGGGGATCGAGTTCCGCGGCGGCACCGAGTTCCGGATCTCCGGCACCTCCGTCACCAGCGAGCTGGCCGCGGAGGGCGCGGTGCACACGGTGGTCCCCGGTGCCGCCGTCCGGGTCAGCCGGCTCAACGCGGACAGCATCCGGGTGCAGGCCGACCAGATCACCGACACCCAGCTCGAGCCGGTGCGCCAGGCGCTGGCCAAGACCTACGAGGTCAGCCCGGACAACGTCTCGCGCAACTTCGTCGGGCCCACCTGGGGGGAGGACGTCACCCGGCAGGCGCTGATCGGTCTCTTCGTCTTCCTCGCCCTGGTCGCGGCGGTGATCGCGCTCTACTTCCGCACCTGGACCATGGCCGCCGCCGCCCTGGTCGCACTCGTGCACGACCTGGTACTGACCGTGGGCATCTACGCCCTGGTCGGGTTCGAGGTCTCCCCGGCCTCGGTGATCGGCTTCCTGACCATCCTCGGCTACTCGCTCTACGACACGGTCGTGGTCTTCGACAAGGTGCGCGAGAACACCGACCACGTCGTCACCTCGACCAAGCGCACCTTCGGCGAGGCAGCCAACCTGGCGATCAACCAGACCCTGGTCCGGTCGATCAACACCTCCGTGGTGGCGCTGCTGCCGGTCGCCGCCATCCTGTTCATCGGCGCGTTCCTGCTCGGCGCGGGCACCCTGAAGGACATCGCCCTGTCGCTGTTCGTCGGGATCGCCGCGGGCACCTACTCCTCGATCTTCATCGCCACGCCGCTGCTGGTGCAGCTGCGTGAGCGGGAGCCGGCGATGAAGGCTCAGGCCGAGCGGGTGCTTCGGCGCCGGGCCTCGGGCGTGGACGCGGCGGCCGAGGGCGAGCCCGTGCCGGCGGCTGCGCCGGGGTGGGGGCCGGCGCCGGACTCGGCCGTCATCTCCCCGACCACCGGTCAGCGCCAGCAGCCGAAGCGCAAGGGCCGATGACCGGCCGGGCGTCGGAGATGCTCGACCTGATCCGGGACGTCCCGGACTACCCCAAGCCGGGCATCCTGTTCCGCGACATCACCCCGCTGCTGGCCGACGGCCCGGCCTTCGCCCGCGTGGTGGAGGCGTTCGCCGCCCCCTTCCGCGGGGCGTCGGACGGCTCGGGCATCGACGTCGTGGTCGGGATCGAGGCACGCGGATTCATCCTTGCGGCGCCGGTCGCGGTCGCCCTCGGGGTGGGTTTCGTGCCGATCCGCAAGCAGGGCAAGCTGCCGTACGACACGGTGGGCGCCGCCTACGACCTCGAGTACGGCCAGTCCGAGATCGAGGTGCACGCGGACGGCGTCCGGCCGGGTCAGCGGGTGCTGGTGCTGGACGACGTGCTCGCCACCGGGGGCACGGCGCAGGCCGCATGTGACCTTGTCGGCAGGCTCGGCGGGGTGGTGGCCGAGGTCGCCGTGCTGATGGAGATCGCGGGGCTGGACGGACGCGCCCGTCTGGACGGTCGTGCGGTCCGGGCGCTGCTGACGGTCTGATCTACACTCGACCAATGGCCGAGGACACGGTTCCTGGGGCGACGGGCGTCGTCGCCGACGAACCTGTGCCCGCTGACGGCACCGGCGCGAACGCGCAACCGCGGCACCGCCAGGTGGCGGGAAGTGAAGCGCTCCCGACGACCAGCCGGGTGCTGTCCCGGATCGCCCGTTTCGGCTCCGGGCGCGGGTCGAGTACCTCGCCCCTGCTCGACCCCCTGCTGCGCACGGTGCGGGTGACCCACCCCAAGGCCGACCTGTCGGTGATCGAGCGCGCGTTCGACGCCGCGGCGCGGGCCCACGCCGGCCAGAAGCGCAAGAGCGGCGACCCGTACATCACCCACCCGGTGGCGGTGGCCTCGATCCTGGCCGAGCTGGGCATGACCCCGCCCACGCTGGCGGCCGCGCTGCTGCACGACACCGTCGAGGACACCGACTACACCCTCGACGCGCTGCGCAAGGACTTCGGCGACGAGGTCGCGATGCTGGTCGACGGGGTGACCAAGCTCGACAAGGTGAGTCTACGGCGACGCCGCGCAGGCCGAGACCGTCCGCAAGATGGTCGTCGCGATGTCCCGCGACATCCGGGTCCTGGTCATCAAGCTCGCCGACCGGCTGCACAACGCCCGCACCTGGCGCTTCGTGCCGCAGGCCTCGGCCGAGCGCAAGGCCCGCGAGACGCTGGAGATCTACGCCCCGCTGGCCCATCGCCTCGGCATGAACACGATCAAGTGGGAGCTCGAGGACCTCTCGTTCGCGACCCTGTACCCCAAGGTCTACGACGAGATCGTGCGCCTGGTCGCCGAGCGGGCACCGGCCCGCGAGGAGTACCTCGCCGCAGGTGCGCGAGCAGGTCAGCGCCGACCTGCGGGCCGCCAAGATCAAGGCGACGGTCACCGGCCGGCCGAAGCACTACTACTCGATCTACCAGAAGATGATCGTGCGCGGCCGCGACTTCGACGACATCTACGACCTGGTCGGGCGTCCGGGTCCTGGTCGAGTCGGTGCGCGACTGCTACGCGGCGCTCGGCGCGATGCACGCGCGGTGGAACCCGGTGCCCGGCCGGTTCAAGGACTACATCGCGATGCCCAAGTTCAACATGTACCAGTCGCTGCACACCACGGTGATCGGTCCCGAGCGGCAAGCCGGTCGAGATCCAGATCCGCACCCACGAGATGCACCGGCGGGCCGAGTACGGCGTCGCCGCGCACTGGAAGTACAAGGACGATCCGAACCGGATCGGGCGGGACGCCGACGGCGGCGCCAACGACATGGTCTGGCTGCGGCAGCTGCTGGACTGGCAGCGGGAGACCGCCGACCCGGGGGAGTTCCTCGACTCGCTGCGGTTCGAGATCGACGCGCAGGAGGTCTACGTCTTCACGCCGAAGGGCGACGTGATCGCCCTGCCCGCCGGGCTCGACCCCGGTCGACTTCGCCTACGCGGTGCACACCGAGGTCGGTCACCGGACGCATGGGGGCGCGGGTCAACGGCCGGCTCGTGCCGCTGGAGAGCATGCTCGACAACGGCGACGTGGTCGAGGTGTTCACCTCCAAGGCGGACGGCGCCGGACCGAGCCGGGACTGGCTCACCTTCGTGCAAGCAGCCCCCGGGCGCGCAACAAGATCCGGCAGTGGTTCTCCAAGGAGCGCCGCGAGGAGGCGATCGAGCAGGGCAAGGATGCGATCGCCAAGGCGATGCGCAAGCAGAACCTGCCGATCCAGCGCCTGCTCAGCCACGAGACCCTGGTCGCGCTGGCCCAGGAGCTGCGCTACGCCGACGTGTCCGCGCTCTACGCCGCGGTCGGCGAGGGCCACGTCGCCGCAGCCAGCGTGGTCTCCGCGGCTGGTGCACTCCCTGGGCGGGGAGGAGGGCGCCGAGGAGGACCTCGCCGAGGCGGCCACCCCGAGCCGGGCCCGCCGGACCCGGCTCGGCGACCCCGGCGTGATCGTTCGAGGGCGTCGACGACCTCTGGGTCAAGCTGGCCCAGTGCTGCACGCCGGTGCCCGGCGACCCGATCATCGGGTTCGTCACGCGCGGCGACGGAGTGTCCGTGCACCGCTCCGACTGCATGAACGTCTCCGGCCTCCGGGCCGAGCCGGAGCGGATCGTCGACGTCGAGTGGGCGCCGACCTCGGGCAGCCTGTTCCTGGTGCAGATCCAGGTCGAGGCGCTCGACCGCAACCGGCTGCTGTCTGACGTCACCCGGGTCCTGTCGGACCACCACGTCAACATCCTCTCCGCGACGGTCACCACCGTCGGCGACCGGGTGGCGATCTCCAAGTTCACCTTCGAGATGGGCGACCCGGCCCACCTCGACCACGTGCTGAACGCCGTCCGCAAGGTCGACGGCGTCTTCGACGTGTACCGGATCACCGGCGGCTCACACAAGCGGAGCTGAGGCCACCGAACTGGCCCATGTCAGCACCAGGTCGCGGGCCCGCGCCACACCCCGGCATCGCGCCATCCCCTCGAGCTGCCCCAGGATGTCGAGCACGCTCACCCCGCAGCTGCGCCGCAACCGGTCGAGCTGACCGGGGACCTGGGCGGCGGGGATGCTGCGGGCCAGATCGGCCGCGGTGCGCACCGGACTGGTGATCCGCAACCCGGCGACCATCTGCAGGTCGCGCGGTCCGACCCGGTGCTCGTGCAGACGCAACCGGCCCCGCCGCGGCCGGGTGCTGCTCGGGGGAATGATCAGGTCGATCGGCTCACCGACGGCGATCGGCCCCCCGCCGTACACCCAGGCGGCGGTGCGGAAGCCGACGACGCCGCCGGCGACCGTGCCGACCGGGCGCAAGCCACCCGGTGGAGCGAGGGCCAGCAACACACTGCGCGCCCGCAGCGCCTCGGTGTCGGGGGTGTGTGCGCCGACGTGCACGTGGCCGGCCAGGGGCCGCAACAGGCCCTGGCCGACCAGCCGGGAGACCTCGGCCGGGGTCTCGGTGACGGTGCGGAAGCCGGTGGCGTCGTCGAGGAGCAGGAGAGCGGTCATGGGCACAGCGTCCCCGCAGGGACGCCGTCGCGCCGTCCCGGCGGTCCGCCCTGTGGATGACGGGGCGCGCCGGGCCCGCTGTGGACGCAGCGTCGACGACGTCGCGAGGGGGAGTGGGTGGGTCAGCCGCCGAACTCGGCGAGCGCGGCCTGGGCCTGGGCGAGCCATTCCTGGCGGGCGGCGATGGCCGAGTCGGCCTCGGCGACCGCCTTCTCGTTACCCGCGGCGACCGCCTTGTCCCGGCGCGCCAGAAGGGTGGCGATGGTCGACTCCAGCTGCTCCACGGCGTCCTGCGCCCGCGCCCGGGCCTGCGGGTTGCTGCGGGTCCAGCGGGCCTGCTCGGCGTCCCGGATTGCCTGCTCGACCGCACGCAGGCGCCCCTCGACCCGGCCGACGTCAGCGCGCGGCACCTTGCCCGCCGCCTCCCAGCGGTCCTGCAGCTCGCGCAGCGCGGTGCGGGCGGCGGCCAGGTCCTGCACCGGCAGCAGCGCCTCGGCCTCGGTGAGCAGGGCGAGTTTGGCCTCGAGATTGGCCCTCAGCTCCGTGTCCGCCTCGCTGACGGCCGCATTGCGGGCGGCGAAGAACGTGTCCTGCGCGGCCCGGAAGCGGCCCCACAGCTGGTCCTCGTCGCGCCGTCCGCCGCGCGGGCTCGCCTTCCAGCGCGTCATCAGGTCGCGGAAGCCGGAGGCCCCCACCGCCCAGTCGGTGCTGGCCGCCAGGGCCTCGGCCTCGGCCACGATGGCCTCCTTGGCCGCGCGGGCCGCGGACCGCTGCTCGTCCAGGGCCCCGAAGTGCTGGCGGCGCTTACGGTCGAACGTGGTCCGGGCGTGACTGAACCGCTTCCACAGCTCGTCCTCGGTGTGCTTGTCCAGCCGCGAGTCGCGCTGCAGTTGCTTCCAGGTCTCGAACAGCTCGCGCAGCCGGTCGCCCGAGGTCTTCCAGGGCAGCCGCTCGGCGTCCACCGCCGCCAGCGCCTCTGCCTCCTCGACCAGGGCCGCCCGTACCGCGGCGGCGGCGGCCTTGGCCTCGGCGCGAGCCGCCTCGGCCTCCAGGCGGCGCTTCTGGGCCACCGGACCGAGCGCGGCCAGCCTCGCGGACAGGCCGGACAGATCGCCCACGGCATGGGCGTCGCTGATCGCCTCCTCGAGCTTGGCGATCGCCGACTGCGCCGCGGAGCCGGAGACGTGCCCGGCGGCGATCCGCTGCTCCAGCAGGGAGACCTGGGCCGCCAGATCGTCGTACTTGCGCACGAAGTAGGCCAGGGCGTCCTCCGGCGTGGCGCCGGGATAGGAGCCGACGGCACGTTCACCGTCGGCGAGGCGTACCCACACCGTGCCGTCCGGGTCCACTCGGCCCCACTGCTCTGCGCTCACACCGTCACGCTTCCTCGAGATCCCGCCACACCTCAGCTGATCGTCGTACTGGTGATGTTCACCGCTCGGGCCGGAGCCCCGTCGGTACCACCGCCGAGCACTCCGCCGGCCGCGACCTTCTCCACCGTGTCCAGACCACCCACGATCGTGCCCACCACGGAGTACCCGCCGGCACTGTCACTGGGGATGGTCGAGTCCTTGTAGACCAGGAAGAACTGGCTGCCCATGCTGTCGCCCTTGTTGCCCTGCCGCGCCATCGCCACCGTGCCGGCGGGGTAGACGTTGTCGGCCGGGGCGTTCTCGACCGGGCCGAAGTTGTACCCGGGCCCGCCCCCGCCGGTGCCCTCCGGGTCTCCGCACTGCAGCACGAAGATGCCTTCGGTGGTGAGCCGGTGGCAGCGCGTGTTGTCCCAGAAACCCTTCTGCGCCAAGAAGATCGTGCTCGCCACCGCCTGTGGCGCCTTCGCGCCGTCCAGCCTGATCCCGATCGGGCCGCAGGTGGTCTCGACCGCGAAGTTCCAGGTCTTCTTCTCCGCCAGGGAGGCGGGCGGGGCGCTCGCGTAGGTGCTGGGTGAGGGCAGTGCCCCGGACGGCGTCGCGCAGGGGCTGTTCGGATCGGCCGAGGCGCCGCCGCTGCCCGACGGCGTGGCCGCCGCGGTGGTCGAGGAGGACCGGTCGGGGCCGTAGATCAGCACCGCGGCGACGACGGCGAGCACCGCAGCCACGGCGCCGACGGCGATCAGCGCGCGACGGCGCGCCTCGCGGAGCTGCTGTGCCTTCGAGTCCTGCCGGTGCTGCCACTTCTCGTACCGGCGCCTCGCGTACTCCCGTTCACGACTGCTGGGCGACACGCACACCCTCCCTGCGTCGGCCCTGCCGAACCCCTGCGGTGTCGGCGGCGCCAAGTGTAGGGCGAGGCGGCCCCGCGTGCGGCGCCTCGGTAGGCTCACCACGTGCTTGTGATCGGATTCCCTGCTGCCGCCTTCGGCACCAACTGTTACGTGATGGCCCCCTCCGCGGGGCAGGAGTGCCTGGTGGTGGACCCCGGGATCGGCGTCCTGGACACGTTGAGCGAGGTGCTCGCGGAGAACCGACTGCGCCCGGCCGCAGTGCTGCTCACCCACGGGCACGCCGACCACGTCTACTCGGTCACCCCGGTCTGCAGCGCGCACGACGTGCCCGCGGTGATCCACGCGGACGACCGCTACCGGCTCGAGGATCCGCTGCGCACTCTCGACCGCGAGTTGGTGGCGATGCTGGAGCAGCAGTTCGGCAAGGCCTCGACCTGGGTCGAGCCGAGTGAGGTGCGCCTGGTGGGTGACGGCGAGAAGCTCGTCGTCGCCGGTCTGGACCTCACCGTGATCCACGCCCCGGGGCACACCGAGGGTTCGGTGATGTTCGCCGTCGACGCGGTGCCCGACGGCGTGTCGGGCGGGCCGGCTGCCGGGCTGACCTCGACCCTGGTCAGCGGTGACGTGCTGTTCGCCGGCAGCATCGGGCGCACCGACCTGCCGGGCGGCGACCACGCCGCGATGATGCGGTCCTTGCGCGTGAAGGTGCTCACCCAGCCGGACGGCGCGCTGGTCCTGCCCGGGCACGGCCCCGCCACCACGATCGCCCGGGAACGGGCCACCAACCCCTATCTGTCCGAAGCGAGAGGCTGAGACGTGGCCAAGCCCGCTCCGCTGTCCGGATTCCCCGAGTGGCTGCCCGGTCAGCGCATCGTCGAACAACAGGTGATCGACACCCTGCGCCGCACGTTCGAGTCCTGGGGGTACGCCCCGGTCGAGACCCGCGCCGCTGAACCACTCGAGGAGCTGCTGCGCAAGGGCGAGATCGACAAGGAGGTCTACGTCCTGCGCCGGCTGCACGCCGACGAGGGCGAGACCGCCGGGCTCGGGCTGCACTTCGACCTCACCGTGCCCTTCGCCCGGTACGTGCTGGAGAACGCCGGCAAGCTCGCCTTCCCGTTCCGGCGCTACCAGATCCAGAAGGTGTGGCGCGGCGAGCGTCCGCAGGAGGGCCGCTACCGCGAGTTCTGCCAGGCCGACATCGACGTGGTCGGGGTGGGCGAGCTGCCCTTCCACCACGACGTCGAGATCGCCCAGGTGATGACCGAGGCGCTCTCCGCCCTGCCGCTGCCGCCACTGCGGTTGCAGCTGAACAACCGCCGGCTGATCGAGGGCTTCTACCGCGGGCTGGGCGCCGAGGACATCCCGGCCGTGATGCGTGCGGTGGACAAGCTGGACAAGATCCCCCCGGACGCCGTGGCGGAGCTGCTGACGACGACGGCCGGCCTCTCCGCGGCGCAGGCGAAGGCCTGCCTGGACCTGGCCGCCATCGCGAGCTCGGACACCTCCTTCGCCGAGCGGGTGCAGGCGCTGGGGGTGAAGGACGATCTGCTCGAGCAGGGGTTGGAGGAACTGGTCGCCGTGGTCGAGGGCGCCGCGCAGCTGGGCTCCGAGCGGGTGACGATCACTGCCGACCTGCGGATCGCCCGCGGTCTGGACTACTACACAGGCACCGTCTACGAGACCCGGATGGACGGCCTGGAGCACCTGGGCTCGGTGTGCTCGGGCGGGCGGTACGAGTCACTCGCCTCGAGCGGGTCGACCACCTACCCCGGGGTGGGCATCTCCTTCGGGGTGACCCGCACCCTGGGCCCGCTGTTCTCCCGCGGGGTGCTCACCGCCAGTCGCAGCGTGCCCACCTGTGTCCTGGTGGCGCTGACCGACGACGCCCGACGGGCCGAGAGCGCCCGGGTCGCCCAATCGCTGCGTGAGCGAGGGATCGCTGCCGAGGTGGCGCCGTCCGCGGAGAAGTTCGGCAAGCAGATCCGGTACGCCGACCGGCGTGGCATCCCCTATGTGTGGTTCCTCACCGAGGACGGCAGCCAGGTCAAGGACATCCGCAGCGGCGAGCAGCTGGACGCCGACCCGACGGTCTGGATGCCACCGGCGGCCGACCTGACACCCCGGATGGTGGTCTCCGAGGCGGGCGCCTCGGGGTAGGGGTCAGGGGAGGCAGTACGGTGTCGCGCAGGTGATCTGGGTGCGTAACCGGGTGTCCTCGCGCTGCTGCATCCACTCCGCCTCGCCGCCGCAGGTGGGGCAGGCGGCGACGAACAGCACGATGTCGAAGGCCAGGGCGGCACGCATCCGGGACCGGGCGTCGAGGGTGAGCACGAGCCTTTGTCGGCGCGGCTCTGCCCCGACTTGACCTTGCCGAGCAGGTCAGGGCTCTATGGTGACGCCTGTGGAGAACCGCACACTCGGCCGTACCGGCCGTGAGGTAGGGGTGATCGGGCTCGGCTGCTGGCAGCTGGGCGCCGACTGGGGTCACGTCGAGGAGCGCGATGCGCTGGCCATCCTGGACGCCGCCGTCAATGCCGGAGCGAGCTTCTTCGACACTGCCGACGTCTACGGCGACGGGCGCAGTGAGCAGCTGATCGCCCGGTTCCGGGCGGTCCGCCCGGATATCGAGGTGATGGTCGCCACCAAGGCCGGCCGACGGGCCGACCCGCACGTGGCCGACGCCTTCACCGCCGCCAATCTGCGGGCCTGGATCGACCGCAGCCGCACCAACCTGCGGATGGACACCCTCGACCTGGTCCAGCTGCACTGCCCGCCGCCGGAGGTCTACTCCCGCGACGCGGTGTTCGACGCCCTCGACGCCCTGGTCGCCGAAGGCGCCGTCTCCGCCTACGGGGTGTCGGTGGAGACCTGCGAGGAGGCGCTGGCGGCGATCGCCCGGCCGAACGTGGCCACGATCCAGATCATCCTGAACGCCTTCCGGCTCAAGCCGCTGGACGCCGTGCTGCCGGCCGCACGGGAGGCCGGCGTCGGGATCATCGCCCGGGTCCCGCTGGCCAGCGGCCTGCTCTCCGGCCGCTACGACGTCACGACCACCTTCGGGCCGGACGACCACCGCACCTACAACCGCCATGGCGAGGCGTTCGACGTGGGGGAGACCTTCTCCGGCGTGCCGTTCGAGATCGGCGTCGAGGCGGCCCGCGAGCTGTCGAAGGTGGTGCCCGCAGGGGTGTCCATGGCGGCGTTCGCGCTGCGCTGGCTGATCGACCAGCCTGGGGTCAGCGTGGTGATCCCCGGCGCGCGCACCGCCCGCCAGTCCAGGTTCAACACCGAGGCCGCAGAGCTGCCCCCGTTGACCGCCGACCAGCTGGACGGCGTCCGCCGGGTCTACGACGGCTTCATCCGCGAGCACGTGCACGACCGCTGGTAACAGCCCGCGTAGGATCGACGGACTCCGACGGTCTGCAGGACCGTCTGTACCCGAAGGGATCCGTTTCCGTGCTGCGCACCCATCAGGCCGGCTCGCTGCGAGCCGGACACGCCGGTCAGACCGTGACGCTCACCGGATGGGTGGCCCGTCGGCGCGATCACGGCGGGGTGGCCTTCATCGACCTGCGCGACGCCTCCGGGGTGGCGCAGGTGGTGGTGCGGGACGAGTCCATCGCGGCCGGCCTGCGCCCGGAGTCCTGCCTGCGGGTGACCGGCGAGGTGAGCCGCCGCCTGGAGGGCAAGGAGAACCCGGCGCTGGCCACCGGCGAGATCGAGCTGATGGCCAAGGACGTCGAGGTGCTGAACGACGCGGCTCCGCTGCCGTTCCAGATCGACGAGCACATCGAGGTGGGCGAGGAGGCGCGGCTGCGCCACCGGTACCTGGACCTGCGCCGACCGCGCCAGGCGGCGGCCCTGCGGCTGCGCAGCGAGGTCAACCGGGCAGCCCGAGAGGTGTTGCACCGCAATGACTTCGTCGAGATCGAGACCCCGACGCTGACCCGGTCGACGCCCGAGGGTGCCCGCGACTTCGTGGTGCCCGCCCGGCTGGCGCCCGGCTCCTGGTACGCGTTGCCGCAGAGCCCGCAGCTGTTCAAGCAGCTGCTGATGGTGGCCGGTATGGAGCGCTACTACCAGATCGCCCGTTGCTACCGGGACGAGGACTTCCGGGCCGACCGGCAGCCTGAGTTCACCCAGCTCGACATCGAGATGTCGTTCGTCGAGCAGGACGATGTGATCGAGCTGGCCGAGCAGGTGCTGGTCGCACTGTGGCGCCTGATCGGGCACGAGATCACGCTGCCGATCCCGCGGATGACCTACGCCGACGCCATGGCGCGCTACGGCACCGACAAGCCGGACCTGCGTTTCGCCCTCGAACTCACCGACTGCACCGAGTACTTCGCGCAGACGCCGTTCCGGGTCTTCCAGGCCGAGTACGTCGGCGCCGTCGTGATGCCGGGCGGGGCGAGCCAGCCGCGCAAGACCCTGGACGCCTGGCAGGACTGGGCCAAGCAGCGGGGGGCGCGCGGCCTCGCGTACGTGCTGGTCGGCGAGGACGGCACGCTGTCCGGCCCGGTGGCCAAGAACCTGTCCGACGCCGAGCTGGCCGGTCTCGCCGCGCACGTCGGCGCGGCACCGGGCGATTGTGTCTTCTTCGCCGCCGGCGCTGCCACGCCGTCCCGCGCACTGCTCGGCGCGGCCCGCCAGGAGGTGGCCCGCAGGGTCGGCCTGATCGACGAATCCGCCTGGTCGTTCGTCTGGGTGGTGGATGCGCCGCTGTTCGAGCCCAGCGCGAAGGCCACCGCGAGCGGTGATGTGGCGGTCGGTTCGGGAGCCTGGACGGCGGTGCACCACGCGTTCACGTCGCCCAAGCCGGAGTGGCTGGAAACGTTCGAGTCCGACCCCGGCAACGCGCTGGCCTACGCCTACGACATCGTCTGCAACGGCAACGAGATCGGCGGGGGGTCGATCCGTATCCACCGCCGGGACGTGCAGGAGCGGGTGTTCGCCCTGATGGGCATCACCCCGGAGCAGGCCCAGGAGAAGTTCGGCTTCCTGCTCGAGGCGTTCAAGTTCGGCGCGCCGCCGCACGGCGGGATCGCCTTCGGCTGGGACCGGATCGTCATGCTGATGACCGGTCTGGACTCGATCCGCGACGTGATCGCCTTCCCGAAGTCCGGCGGAGGCTACGACCCGCTGACCGGTGCCCCGGCCCCGATCACCCCCGAGCAGCGCAAGGAGGCCGGGGTGGACACCCCGCCGGCCGGTTAGCTGATCAGTCGATCGGGGCACCGCGTCCTGCGCTTCACCTGGTGGGACCTGGTCGAGCGCCCCGAGCAGGTGATCGCCGAGATCCGCCAGGCCCTGGCCCATGCCTGACTCACCACCTGCCCTGCACAAGATCGCTGACTCTCATGGCATATCCCCCCACCGACTGGGGTGGAAGTCATGACAGATAGCGATCATGCGGGATGCGGGATGCGGGGGGCGGGTGGGTGAGTGGGTGGGGGCGGAGGGCCGGGGGACCTGGGCTACTCGGGGCGGAACTCCTCGGGGGGTGAGCCCGCGGGGCGCTCAGCCTCGCGGGCCAGTGCCTCCTGGCGCTGGCGCTCCCGTGCCTGGTCAGGTGCGGGTGGGCGTGACGGGGGTCACGGGGTGGGGTGAGTGCGGCGGGACCAACTGCCCGCCCGCTGCCGTCTGGGCGTTTCTAGTGTGCAGAGTATGCAGAGTCGGCAGAGTGCAGCAGGAAAGGCACTGCTGAGTGCGCATCAGGTGCAGAGCATGCTGCACGTCGACCGCTCCACGGTCTACCGGATGGCCGAGGACGGCCGCCTCCCGGCGATCAAGGTCGGCCGGCAGTGGCGGTTCCCGGCCACCCAGATCGAGGCGCTGCTGAACGGCACCCTCGAGGCATCCGGGAGCGACCCGGCGCGCGAGGCACGCCCGGCGGGCGAGGGTCTGCGCAACGGAGATCTTCCCCGCCCGGGAGGCTCCTCGGTGACCAGCCCCACGCCCGAGGTCGCCGCCTCGGTGAGCCAGGTCGCCGCCGAACTGCTCGGCGTGATGATGGTGGTCACCGACATGGACGGGATGCCGCTCATCGACGTGAGCAACCCGTGCCCGTGGTTCGCCGAGCGGCTGGACGATCCGCACCTGCTCGACTCCTGCACCTCGGAGTGGCAGCAGCTCGCCGACGATCCGCACTTCGCGCCGCAGTTCCACACCGGCGAGCTCGGGTTCCAGTGCGCCCGCGCGTTCATCCGCTCCGGCTCCGAACTGGTCGGCATGGTGCTGGCCGGCGGGATCGCCCAGGAGGGCGACGGGAACCCGGATCTGTACCACCTGGACGGCGAACAGCGCCGCCGGGTCTTGGAAGCGCTGCCCCGTGTGGCTGCCGCGCTGTCCCGGGTCGACGCCCGGGCTCCGCGGGAGCCGCGGGTGGAGCACTCAGGAGAGGGAAGGTAGACACGATGAGGCGGCTGCTGGTTCTCGGTGCCGGCACGGCGGGCACGATGGCGGTCAACAAGCTGCGTCCGAGGCTGTCGGCGCAGGAGTGGAAGATCACCGTCGTCGACCCGGACGACACCCACTACTACCAGCCGGGGTACCTGTTCATCCCGTTCGGGATCTACCGCCCCGACGAGGTGACCAAGCCCCGCAAGCGGTTCCTGCCCACCGGGGTGGACCTGGTGACCACCGCCGTCGACCGGATCGTCGCCGACGAGAACCACGTGCTGCTGACCGACGGCAGTCGGCTGGACTACGACTACCTGATCATCGCCACCGGCACCACGCCCCGCCCGGACCAGACGCCCGGCATGGACGAGGGCGAGTTCCGCAAGAGCATCCACGAGTTCTACACCTACGAGGGCGCGGTCGCCCTGGCGGAGAAGCTACGCGGCTGGCAGGGCGGGCGACTCGTCGTCCACATCACCGAGATGCCGATCAAGTGCCCGGTGGCGCCGCTGGAGTTCACCTTCCTGGCTGACGCCTACTTCTCCGAGCAGGGCATGCGCGACCAGGTCGAGATCACCTACGTGACACCGCTGGAGGGCGCCTTCACCAAGCCGGTCTCCAGCAAGTACCTGGGCGACATGCTCGACGAGCGCAAGGTGGCCCTGGAGGCCGACTTCATGCTCGAGCGGATCGACCCCGAGGCGAAGACCCTGATCTCCTACGACGAGCGGGAGATCCCGTTCGACCTCCTGGTCACCGTGCCGATCAACATGGGCTCGGACATGATCGCCCGCTCCGGGCTCGGCAACGACCTCAACTACGTCGCCGTCGACAAGGAGACGCTGCTGTCGAAGAAGTACGACAACGTCTTCGCGATCGGCGACGCGTCCGACATCCCGGCGTCCAAGGCCGGCTCGGTGGCCCACTTCGCGATGGATCTGTTCCCGGAGAACTTCCTGCGGCACGTGCAGGGCCTGCAGATGACCCACAAGTTCGACGGTCACGCCAACTGCTTCATCGAGACCGGCCACGGCAAGGGCCTGCTGATCGACTTCAACTACGAGACCGAACCCCTGCCGGGCAAGTACCCGCTGCCCGGGATCGGCCCCTTCAGCCTGCTGAAGGAGACCGAGATGAACCACTGGGGCAAGGTGATGTTCCGCTGGATCTACTGGAACATCCTGCTGCCGGGCAAGGAACTCCCCGTCCCCGCGCTGATGTCGATGGCCGGGAAGATGCGGGAGGACGTGTGATGTCCACCGCGACCCAGGCGACGGCGTCCGCGCCGGCCGCCCAGCAGAGCCAGCTCGACCGGATCGAGACCCAGCTGGCGGCCCTGGCCGATCAGGTGGCCGCCGACCGGGCCGACCGGGAGCGCTGGAAGGAACTGACCCACGAGCTGATGCCGGTGGCCCAGGGTGCGATGACCGTGGCCTCCCGCGAGCTGGAGGACCTCAGCGCCGACGTCACCGTCGAGGATCTGGTGCGGTTCGCGCGCAGCGCGGCGCGTACCCTGCCCCAGCTCGAGTCGTTGCTGTCCGCCGTGGCCCCGGCGACCGAGCTGGTGCACGAGGTCACCTCGCTGACCGGCGCCGGTGTCGGTGCGGTGTCCGACGGGCTGGCCCTGGCCGAGTCCAAGGGCTACTTCACCCTGGCCCGCGGTGGCGTACGGATCGTCGACCAGGTGGCCGGCTCCTTCGGCGAGGAGGACCTGAAGGCCCTCGGCGACAACGTCGTGCTGATTCTGAACACGGTCAAGCAGATGACCCAGCCCGAGGTCATGCAGTTCCTCAGCCGTACCGCCCTCGATGTCCAAGGCATGGACGACGGCCCGCCGCCGTCCACCCTCGCCCTGCTGCGGCAGCTGCGTGACCCGCAGGTACGCCGCGGTCTGGCCCGCGCCCTCACCGTGCTGCGCGACTTCGGCGCAGTCGCCCCCACCCCCCACCAGAAGAAGGATTGAGTTCGATGCCCGTCACCACGCTCAACGGCAAGCCGGTCCACGTCAACGAGGAGGGCTTCCTCACCGAGTACGACGAGTGGGACGAGGACCTGGCCAAGGTGCTCGCCGCCAACATCGGCGTCGATCTCACCGACGCGCACTGGGCCGTGATCCGTTTCCTGCGCGAGGACTTCAAGGCTCAGGGCGAGACCCCCACCACGCGCCGGGTGCAGCAGGTCGCCGGCATCCCGATCAAGGAGCAGTTCGTGCTGTTCCCGAAGAAGCCCGGCAAGAAGATGTCCTACATCGCCGGAGTGCCCAAGCCGCACGGCTGCGTGTGACTCACCCGAGAACCCCACTGACCCAAGGAGAGACCCCGCCGTGAGCACCGACACCAGCCCGATCATCCCGTCCTTCGACGACGATGACGACGACGACCGCAAGATGGCCTTCATCTGCTCCAAGGGCAACCTGGACATGGCCTACCCCGGCCTGATCCTGGGCAACGCCGCCCTGGGCGAAGGCATCGAGACCCACCTGTTCTTCACCTTCTGGGGCTTCGACATGATCATCAAGTCCCGGGCCGACCACCTGCAGTTCAGCCCCGCGGGCAACGCCGCCATGCACCTGCCCGGCAGCGATCTGCACATGCCGCAGGCGCTGGCCCCGGCGATGACCGGCATGGCGACGAAGATGCTGAAGAAGCAGATCGCCGAGCTGGGCGTGCCCGAGGTGCCGGAGTTCCTCGACCTGATCACCGCCGCCGGCGGTCACCTGTGGGCCTGCAAGCTGAGCGCCGACATGTTCAAGGTGACCGAGAAGGACCTGCGCGACGACGTCGAGGGCATCATCACAGCCGCCGACTTCATCGAGATGACCAAGGGCGCGCAGGTGATGTTCATCTAGGACCGGTGACGGTGAGGTGCGGTGAGCCCTACTCCTCGCGCAGGCCGAACCGGTCGTGCAGGCGGCGCAGAGGAGCGGGGGCCCACCAGTTCCACTCGCCCAGCAGGGTCATCGTGGCCGGCACCAGCAGCATCCGCACGATCGTCGCGTCGATGGCGACCGCCACCGCCAGCCCGACCCCCATCTCCTTGATGATCAACAGGTCTCCGGCGATGAAGCCGGCGAAGACGATCACCACGATCAGGGCGGCCGACGTGATGATCCGGCCTGAGCGCTGCAGCCCGTACCGGACGGCGAGGTCGTTCACGCTCTCCGAGCGGCCCAGCGCGTGCCGGCGTCGCCGGGTCAGCCCGAGCGCGGCGACCTCGCCCCCGGCGGCGATGAGGCTGTCGCGCGTCTCCTTGATCCGTGAGAGCAGGAACACCTCGTAGTCCATGGAGAGCCCGAACGCGAAGGCCAGGGCCAGCGGGGGGATGGTCTGGTCGACGCCTCCGTTGGAGGTGAAGTTCAGCAGCGACTCCAGGTTGCCGTGCTGGAACACCCAGACCAGCACCCCGAACGAGGCGCCGAGCGACACCGTGTTCATGATCAGCGCTTTGAGCGGCACCAGCACCGAACCGGTCATCAGGAACAGCAGCAGGAAGGTGGCCGCCACGACGACGCCGATGGCCAACGGCGCCCGCTGCCGGATGTCCTGCAGGTAGTCGTCCACCTGGGCGGTGAAGCCGGTGACCCAGATCGGGAAGGCCGGCCGGGCCTCGCGCAGCCGATCCACCACGGCCCGGCCCTCGCCGAGGTCGGGATTGCCCGTCGTCCGCACCCCGAGCACGGAGACCCGGTCCGCACCCTCGCCCACGCTGCGCACCGGGTCGACAGCGGCCACACCCTCGATCCCGGCCACGGTGGCGCCCCACTGCTCGAGCTGGGCGGGCTCGGCCCGGCTGACCACGCGGATCGGGGCGATCGTGGTGGCGGGGAACCTCTGCTCCAGGGTGTCGAAGAGGTAGCGCTGCGAGGAACTCGTGGGCAGGATCGCCGTCCCGGAGCTGACCAGGTCGATCCGCAGTACCGGCCAGGCGGCCAACGCGAGCACCGCCAGGCTGCCGAGCAGGGTGAGCAACGGGCGCCGCTGCACGCCGGCCGCCAGCCGGGAGAAGGCCCCGTCGACCGGTGCGACATCACCCAGGCGCCGGGCGAACCGGCGGATCAGGGGCAGGCGATAGGTGATCCCCGGCCGGATGATGCGGTCGCCGGCCAGGGCGAGCAGCGCCGGGACCAGGGTCAGCGCGACCAGCGCGGCGACTACGACCACGCTCACCCCGGCGGCGCCGACGGCACGCAGGATCGAGGCGCGGAACACCAGTAGCCCGGCCAGGCTGATCGCCACCGTGATCGCACTGAACAGCACGGTGCGTCCGGCGGTGCCGAGCGTGCGCACCAGGGCCTCCTGCAGCGCCTGCTCGCTCGGCGGGGTGTCCCGGTGCCCGCCGTCCACCTCGTGCAGGCGGCGCACCTCCTCGCGGAACCGACTCACCAGCAGCAGGCCGTAGTCGATGCACAGTCCCAGGCCGAGCACGCTGACCACGCTCGGCACGCTGGCCTCGAGGTCGACCACGTAGGAGAACCCCAGCAGGCAGGCCAGGGCCCCGGCGATGGAGGCGATCGCGCCCAGGATCGGCAGGCCGGCCGCGAGCAGACCGCCGAAGACCAGCACCATGACCAGCAGGCTCAGCGGGAGCGCGATCGCCTCGCCCGCCCGCAGGTCGGTCTCGACCCGCTCGTTGATCTCGTCGATCAGCTGGGACATCCCGCCGACGGTCACCCTCACGTCACCTGTGGTGCCCAGCGCCTGTCCGAGCCGGAGCAGATGCTCCTCGACCGTGGCGATGGTGGCGTCGCGCGCGGCCGGGGTGAGGTCGGAGGCCAGCGACACCGAGACCATGATGGCCCGGCCGTCGGTGGAGACGAAGGGTGACGGCGCGCCGGCCGGCAGGCCCGGGGTGAACGGATCGGTCACGCCGGCCACGTTCTCGAGCGCTGCGAGGCCCGTGCGCGCCGTGCCGACGGCGGTCGCGACGGCCGGCGCGGCCGGGTCCAGGCCCTCGGCCAGCAGCAGTACCGATGCGCCCTCCTGCGGCACCCGGTCGAGCAGCCGTTGGCCCTCGCGGCTCTCGCTGGGTACCTGGGGGGCGTCGCTGCTCTGCAGTCGGTCGAACAGGCCGGGCGCGCCCAGGGACCCGGTGGCCGCCGCGAAGCCCAGCGTCACCAGGATCAGCCAGACCAGGGCGAACCACCGGGCCTGGTGGTGGATCAGACGCCCCAGGGAATGCAGCACGCAGATAGCGTGACAGGCGTGTCTGACCTGTTCACCCCAGACCCCAGTGATCCCGACGACGTGTCGGAGGGGTCTTCCGCACGCACTCTCGCACCTCTGGCCGTACGGATGAGGCCGCGTTCGGTCGAAGAGCTGATCGGTCAGGGGCACCTGCTCGCCACCGGCTCGCCACTGCGCCGGCTGGCGGACGGCGAGGCCGGCCGGGCGGGACCGAGCTCGGTGATCCTGTGGGGCCCACCGGGTACCGGCAAGACCACCCTGGCGCACGTGGTCTCCCGGGCGACCGGCAGGCGCTTCGTGGAGCTCTCCGCGGTCACCGCCGGGGTCAAGGACGTGCGCCGGGTGATGGAGGAGGCTCGCGACCTGGCCCAGCTGAACCGGCGGGAGACGGTGCTGTTCCTGGACGAGATCCACCGGTTCACCAAGGCCCAGCAGGATGCGCTGCTGCCGGGGGTGGAGAACCGCTGGGTGGTGCTGGTCGCGGCAACCACCGAGAACCCCTCGTTCAGCGTGGTCGCGCCGCTGCTGTCCCGATCGCTGCTGCTCACCCTGCGCTCGCTGGGGGACGTCGACATCGCCACCCTGCTCGACCGGGCGCTGAGCGATCCCCGGGGCCTGGACGGCGCGGTGACCCTGGCCTCCGACACTCGCGACCACCTGGTCCGGGTGGCCGGCGGCGACGCCCGCCGGGCGCTGACCGCACTGGAGGCGGCGGCCGGGGCGGCGTTGAGCGCCGGCGAGGGCGAGATCACCCTGGCCATGGCCGAACAGGCCGTGGACCGGGCCGCGGTCCGCTACGACCGGGCCGGCGACCAGCACTACGACGTGGCCAGCGCGTTCATCAAATCGATCCGCGGGTCCGACGTCGACGCCTCCCTGCACTACCTCGCCCGGATGCTCGAGGCGGGGGAGGACCCGCGGTTCATCGCCCGCCGGATCATGATCTCGGCCAGCGAGGACATCGGCATGGCCGACCCCACCGCCCTTCCGACCGCGGTCGCGGCGGCCCAGGCGGTGGCCCTGATCGGCATGCCGGAGGCGCGGATCATCCTGGCTCAGGCCGTGGTGCACCTGGCCACCGCACCGAAGTCGAACGCGGCCTACCTGGCGATCGACGCCGCGATCGGCGACGTGAGGGCGGGGCTGGCGGGCAGTGTGCCGGCTCACCTGCGCGACGCGCACTACTCCGGCGCGGGGGCGCTGGGCCATGGCCGCGGCTACCGGTACCCGCACGACGACCCCCGTGGCGTGGCCGAGCAGCAGTACGCGCCCGACGAGCTGACCGGGAGGGACTACTACCACCCCACCGACCGGGGCGCCGAGCGGGAGATCGGGCCCCGGCTCGCGCGGATCCGCGCCGTGCTGCGACGCGCGATAGGGTCGGTCCCCTCATAACTGGCCGCGCCGGGAGGGGTTCAGCACATGTCTGTCGGCGACATCGCCACGCTCATGTTCGCCATCGGGTTCCTGATCCTGGTGGGGTTCCTGGGCATTCCACTGATCAAGCTGGGCCGGGTGCTGGACGAGGCCCGGCTCACGGTGCGCGGCATCTCCGACGGCACCACGCCGCTGCTCACCGAGGTGACCACCACGGTGGCCACCACCAACCAGCAGCTGACCAAGGTGGACACCATCACCTCGAACGTGGCCCAGATGTCGACCAACGTCTCGGCGCTCACCTCCTTGTTCGCGGCCACGCTGGGCTCGCCCGTGGTCAAGGTCGCGGCGTTCAGCTACGGCGTCCGCCAGGCCATGTCCGGGCGCAACTCGCGTCGCCGGGGCCGGTGAGCCGGGCATGCGACGGCTGTTCTGGGTGGCCCTCGGCGCGACGGTCGGCGTCCTCGTCGTGCGCAAGGTGACGAAGACGGCCAACGCCTTCACCCCGGAAGGGGTCTCCGGCTCGCTGGCCTCCTTCGGTGACGGGCTGCGCGAGCTGGCCGACGCCGTCCGCGAGGGCATGGCCGAGCGCGAGCAGGAGTTGCGGGTCGCCCTGGGCGTCGACACCGGCACCCTCGATCCGCAGGCCGCCCGCGACCTGCTGGAAAACCCCACGACACCACGGGACCGCTGAAAGGACACTGCAGCATGGAGTCGGCAGAGATCCGCCGCCGCTGGTTGAGCTTCTTCGAGAGCCGCGGCCACACCGTGGTGCCCAGCGCACCGCTGCTCTACGACGACCCCACCCTGCTCTTCGTCAACGCCGGCATGGTGCCGTTCAAGCCGTACTTCCTCGGTCAGGAGACCCCGCCCTACCGCCGGGCCACCAGTGTGCAGAAGTGCGTGCGCACCCTCGACATCGAGGAGGTGGGCAAGACGACCCGGCACGGCACGTTCTTCCAGATGAACGGCAACTTCTCCTTCGGCGACTACTTCAAGGAGGGGGCCATCGAGTTCGCCTGGGAGCTCACCACCCGGCCGATCGCGGACGGCGGCTTCGGCTTCGACGAGAAGGACCTCTACGCCTCGGTCTACGTCGACGACGACGAGGCGATCAGCCTGTGGAAGAAGGTCGCCGGGCTGGCCGACGACCGGATCATCCGCCTGGGCATGAAGGACAACTACTGGTCGATGGGCGTGCCCGGCCCCTGCGGTCCGTGCAGCGAGATCCTGATCGACCGTGGCCCCGCGTTCGGCGCCGACCGGGACTGGGAGGCCGGCGACCGGTACATGGAGTTCTGGAACCTGGTCTTCATGCAGAACCTGCGCGGTGAGGGCCCGGGCAAGGAGGGCTACCCCATCGTCGGCGAGCTGCCGGCGAAGAACATCGACACCGGGCTGGGCCAGGAGCGCGTGGCGTACTTGCTGCAGGGCAAGGACAACATGTACGAGATCGACGAGGTCTTCCCGGTCATCGCGCGGGTGCAGGAGCTGTCCGGCAAGCGCTACGGCGCCGACCACGACGACGACGTGCGGATGCGCGTGATCGCCGACCACGTGCGCAGCGGCCTGATGCTGATCGGGGACGGCGTCACGCCGTCCAACGACGCCCGGGGCTACGTGCTGCGCCGGATCCTGCGCCGGGTGGTGCGCGCCGTCCGCCTGCTCGGGGTGGAGGAGCCGACGCTGCTCGACCTGACGACCGTGTCGAAGAACGTGATGGTGGCCTCCTACCCCGAGCTGGAGGGCGAGTTCTCCCGGATCGGCCAGGTGGTCGAGGCGGAGGAGGAGGCGTTCCGGCAGACGCTGAGCGCCGGCACCACGATCCTGGACGTCGCGGTGCGCGAGGCGAAGAGCGCCGGAGCGGCGAACCTGGCCGGGGCCAAGGCGTTCCAGCTGCACGACACCTACGGCTTCCCGATCGACCTGACCCTGGAGATGGCGGCCGAGCAGGGCCTGGCGGTCGACGAGACCGAGTTCCGCCGGCTGATGGAGGAGCAGCGCACCCGCGCGCGGGCCGACGCGGCGGCGAAGAAGACCGGCCACGTCGACACCTCGGTGTACCGCACCATGACCGAGACCCTCGGTGCCGCAGTGGAGTTCACCGGGTACGACTACCTGGTCTCCGAGGCGACGGTGCGCGCGCTGCTGGTCGACGGGGCGAGCGCGGACGTCGCGCACGAGGGCCAGAAGGTCGAGCTGGTGCTCGACCGCACCCCCTTCTACGCCGAGGGCGGCGGCCAGCTCGCCGACGCGGGCCGGATCGAGGTGGACGGCGCCGTGATCGAGGTCGACGACGTGCAGACCCCGATCACCGGCCTGGTCGTGCACCGCGGCCGGGTGCTCTCCGGCGAGGTGAAGGTCGGTGCCACGGCGCGGGCCGCGGTCGACATCGAGCGGCGCAAGGCGATCAGCCGCTCGCACACCGCCACCCACATGGTGCACAAGGCGATCCGGGAGGCGTTGGGCGACACCGCGACCCAGGCCGGTTCGGAGAACTCCCCGGGACGGTTCCGGTTCGACTTCCACGCCAACGCGGCGCTGCCCGGCAGCGCGCTGCGCGACGTCGAGGCGCGGGTGAACGCGCTCCTGGTGGAGGACCTGGAGGTCCGTGCCGAGGTGATGACCCAGGAGCAGGCCCGGGCCGCCGGCGCGATGGCCCTGTTCGGGGAGAAGTACGGCGACCGGGTCCGGGTGATCTCGGTGGGGGAGTGGACCCGCGAACTGTGCGGCGGCACCCATGCTGCGCGTTCGGCTCAGCTGGGCATGGTGCGCCTGCTCGGCGAGGGGTCGATCGGCTCCGGCGTGCGCCGGGTCGAGGCGCTGGTCGGCGCGGACGCCTACGAGTTCGCCGCCCGTGAGCACGTGCTGGTCTCCCAGCTCACCGAGGCGCTCAAGGTGCGCCCGGAGGAGCTGGCCGACCGGGTGGCCTCACTGGTCGCCCAGCTGCGCGACGCGACCAAGGAGATCGACAAGATGCGGGCGGGGCAGGTGCTGGCCGTGGCCGGCACCTTGGCCGGGTCGCCCACCGACGTGTTCGGCGTCCAGGTGGTCACTCACGACGCCGGCGAGGTGGGTGCCGACGACCTGCGCTCGCTCGCCCTCGACGTCCGCGGCCGGATGGCTCCGGGCGTTCCGGCGGTGGTCGCCATGGGTGGGGTGGCCAAGGGCCGACCGCTGGTGGTCGTCGCCACGAACGAGGAGGGCCGGCGCTGGGGGGTCTCTGCAGCCGCTCTGGTGAAGGTGGCCTCGGGAGTGCTCGGCGGCGGTGGTGGCGGCTCGCCCGAGATCGCCCAGGGCGGCGGGACGGATGCCGCCCAGCTGGCCGAGGCGCTGCGTCGGCTCGAGCACGCGGTCGGCGAGACGGTCACCCAGAGGTGATCTGATGCGTCCGGGCGTCCGCCTGGCGATCGACGTCGGTAGCGTCCGGGTGGGGGTGGCCCGGTGCGATCCGGCGGGCCTGCTGGCCACGCCGCTGCTGACGCTCGCCCGTGACGCCGACGGTGCAGACATCGAGGAGATTGCCGGGCTTGTCCTGGAATGGGACCCTCTCGAGGTCGTCGTCGGGCTTCCGCTTCGGCTCGGCGGGGACGAGGGTCCTGCGGCCCAGGCTGCCCGCGGTTACGCTGTGGCCGTCGCGCGGCGGATCGGGCCGGTCGGCGTCCGGCTGGTCGACGAACGGCTCAGCACGGTCACCGCCACCCGGGCCCTGCGCGATGCCGGCAGGAAGCAGCGGCGCGCCCGCCCGGTCGTCGACCAGGCAGCTGCCGTGGTCTTCCTGCAGGCAGCCCTGGACGCCGAACGGACGTCGGGGCGGGCACCAGGTGAGGTCGTCGAGGCCGCCCTGGAGCAGCACCGACGCCGGAAGGACCGGAGTCGCGAGAGCCGGCGCGGAGGCCCCCCTCCCGTGAACGAGCGGCCGTGAGTGAGGTCCGAGTGAGCCAGCGGCGTGCGGCACGCGCAGCGGAGCGACGTCGCAAGACCCGGAGCCGGCGGACCTGGCTGTCGGTCCTGATCGGGTTGGGGATCCTGGTCGGTGCGGTGATGCTGGCCTGGTTCACCATTCGCCCGGTGATCAACTCCTTCACCGAGCCGGACGACTACGCCGGCCCGGGCACCGGCGAGGTGCTGGTCACCATTCCGACCGGGGCCAGCGGCAGCGGGATCGCCCAGGTGCTGCGCGATCAGGGTGTGGTGAAGAGCGCCAACGCCTTCGTGGACGCCGCGAACAAGGACACGCGGGCGGGGTCGATCCAGCCCGGCGTCTACACGATGAAGAAGCAGATGAGCGCGGCGGGGGCACTCGACCTGCTGGCCGACCCGGCCAACCGACAGGTGAAGAAGACCACGGTCAAGGAGGGCCTGCGTGTCGTCGAGATCGTCGACGTCGTGGCCAAGGAGACCGGCATCGCGAAGGCGGACCTCCAGGCCGCGCTGAAGAAGCCGGCCGAGATCGGGCTGCCCGCCGAGGCGAAGGGGCGGGTCGAGGGCTGGCTGTTCCCCGCCACCTACGAGATCTCCCCGCAGACCACCGCTGCCGACCTGCTCACCGAGATGGTGGAGCGCACCCAGACCGAGCTGAACGACCTCGGGGTGCCGCAGGAGAAGTGGCACGACACGATCATCGCCGCCAGCCTGGTCGAGGCCGAGCGGGGCTCGGACGAGGACGCGGGCAAGATCGCCCGGGTGTTCCTGAACCGGATGGCCCAGGACCGTCCGCTGCAGCTGGACACGACGGTGAACTACGCCCTGAACCGGCGCAAGGTGGCTGTGGCCACCAAGGAGACCGCCGTGGACTCGCCGTACAACACCTACCGGGTCAAGGGCCTGCCGATCGGTGCGATCTGCAGCCCGGGGCGGGTGGCGATCCAGGGCGTGCTGAACCCCGCCGAGGGGCCGTGGCTGTACTTCGTCGCGGTGAACCCGGACACCGGGGAGACCAAGTACGCCACCACGGAGAAGGAGTTCAACGTCCTGGTGGACGAGCTCAACATCTGGCTCAAAGCCAACCCGGGTCGCTGAGGTGCAGGGTCCGCCGCGCCGGGCCGCGGTGCTGGGGCATCCGGTTGCCCACTCGCTGTCCCCGGTGATGCATCGCGCCGCCTACGCCGCACTCGGGCTGGCGGGCTGGCAGTACGACGCGATCGACGTCGAGGAGGCCGGCCTGGCCGCCTTCCTGGCCGGGCTCGACCCGACCTGGTCCGGCCTGTCGGTGACCATGCCGCTCAAGCGCGCCGTCCGCGGGTACCTGGCCGGGGAGAGCGACCTGGCGGCCGAGGTGGGCGCGGTGAACACCGTGATCGTCGGTGAGGGCGGCCGCCTGCACGGCTACAACACCGACGTCTACGGCATCATCCACGCGCTCGGAGAGGCCGGGGCGACGACGGTCGCCGAGGCGGTCGTGCTCGGGGGTGGTGCGACGGCAGGCTCCGCCCTGGCGGCGCTGCGCGACCTCGGCTGTACCGCTCCGCAGGTCCTGGTCCGCTCACCGGAACGGGCCGACCACCTGCTCAGAGCCGCCGGCCGGCTCGGGTTGCGGCCGCAGCTGGCCCTGCTCGACGACGCCACGATCGCCGCCCGGGTGGCGGCCCTGCCGGCGGGCTCGGCGGTGGTCTCCACCCTGCCCGCCGGTGCGGCCGACCCCCACGTGCAGGTGCTGGTCGAGGCCGCCCGGCTCGCCGCCGGGAGCACGGGCCGGGCCCCGGCCCTGCTCGACGTGGTCTACGACCCGTGGCCGACCGAACTGGCCCAGGCCTGGGTCGACGCCGGCGGCTCCGCGGCGGGCGGGTTCGCGATGCTGGTGCACCAGGCGGAGGGCCAGGTGCGGCTGATGACCGGGCTGAGACCGCCGCTGGAGGCGATGCGGGCCGCCGGTCAGGCGGAACTCGACCGGCGGCTCGTGCGCTGACCTCAAGGCGGGGGCCTGGACGGCCGACATCCGCAGCATGAGTGGGCGACGCCGGCGATGAGACAACTCGCCGACATCCTTCTGGACGCCCGGCTGGTCGATGAGGGACAGCTCGCCGCCGCCTACGACGAGCACGAGCGGGCCGGACGGAGCCTGGGCCGGATCCTGGTAGAGCATGGGGTGCTGACCGAGGCCCAGCTGGTGCAGGCCCTCGCCGCCCAGATCGGTCTGCAGTTCGTCGACCTGGGCGACTACGCCGTCGACGCGCATGCCGTCACCCTGGTCAACGCCTCGGTCTGCCGCCGCCACGCCGTGCTGCCGATCGCCGTCGAGGAGGGCCGGCTGGTGCTGGCCATGGCCGACCCCGGCAACGTGTTCGCGCTGGACGACGTGCGTTCGATGACCGGCCTGGAACCGCGCCCGGTGGTCGCCACCCGGGAGGACCTGATCGCGGCGATCGACCGGTTCTGCCGGGCCGATGCCGACCTGGACGACCTGAGCACCGCGATGACCCTGGACGACGAGGAGGACGACCTCGCCCACGTCAAGGAGATCGTCGACGAGGCGCCGATCGTCAAGTACGTCAACCTGCTGATCACCCAGGCGATCCACGACGGCGCCTCGGACATCCACATCGAGCCCGGCGAGCACGACATGCGGGTGCGCTACCGGATCGACGGCGTGCTGCACGAGGTGATGCGCTCCCCGCGCTCGATCCAGTCCGGGGTGATCTCCCGGTTGAAGATCATGGCCGAGATGGACATCTCGATCCGCCGGGTGCCCCAGGACGGCCGGCTCTCGGTCTCCACCGGCGGGACGAAGATCGACCTGCGGGTGGCCGCCCTGCCGACCGTGTGGGGCGAGAAGATCGTCATGCGGGTGCTGGACAACACCACGGCCCGTCTGGCCCTGCCGGACCTCGGGTTCGAGGCCACCAACTACACCCGCTACGCGCAGAGCTTCCGCAAGCCCTACGGGATGATCCTGGTCACCGGCCCCACCGGTTCGGGCAAGTCCACCACCCTGTACGCGACGCTCAACGCGATCGCCCGGGACGAGATCAACGTGATCACGGTCGAGGACCCGGTGGAGTACCGCCTGCCCGGGATCAACCAGGTGCAGGTCAACGCCAAGGCCGGGCTGACCTTCGCCTCGGCTCTGCGCTCGATCCTGCGTTCGGACCCGGACGTGGTGCTGATCGGTGAGGTACGCGATCACGAGACGGCACAGATCGCCATCGAGGCCGCGCTCACCGGCCATTTGGTCCTGAGCACTCTGCACACCAACGACGCGCCGTCGGCGATCACCCGGCTCACCGAGATGGGCATCGAGCCGTTCCTGGTCGGATCGGCGATCGACTGCGTGCTGGCGCAGCGGCTGGCCCGCCGGCTGTGCTCGAAGTGCAAGGAGCCGTACACCCCTTCCGAGGAGGAACTGCTCGCCGCGCGCTACCCCTGGCAGCCCGGCGAGCCGATTCCCGAGCTGCACCGCGCCGTGGGCTGCTCGGCCTGCGCCAAGACCGGCTACAAGGGGCGGCTGGCTCTGCACGAGGTGATGGTGGTCAGCGAGGAGATCGAACGTCTCTGCGTGTCCCGGTCCTCGGCGGCCGAGGTCAACGACGTCGCCCGTGAGCAGGGCATGCACACGCTGCGCACCGACGGCATGTTCAAGGTGGCCGACGGCAAGACCTCGCTGGAAGAGGTCCTGCGCGTGGTCGCCTGAGCACCTCCTGGCGCGCCCCGGCTCAAGCGAGCCCGCCGGGCGGCCGATCGACAAGTCGTACCCCGCGACGAGGAGCAGCCCCGTGGACTACAGCCCACAGCCCCAGTACCAGCCTCAGCAGCCCGCCCGGGCGCCAGGGCTCGCTCCCACCCCTGACCCCGCACCTCGGGCGCCGATCCCGGTCCAGGCGCCGGTCGGCGCGCCTCCGGCTCCGGGGCTGCGGCCACCGCCGGGGGCCGGGCAGTCGGCGATGGCCCCTCCGGCCGCTCCGGCCGGCAGCTACGAGCGGGCGAGCACCGAGCAGAAGATCGAGGAGGACGACGTCGATCTGGCGTCCATCCTCACCCGCATGATCGAGATGGGCGCCTCCGACCTGCACCTGACCGCGAGCGCGCCCCCGCTGGTGCGGATCAACGGTGACCTGACCGAGCTCGAGGGCGAGTCGATACTCACTCCGCCGGTCCTGCAGCGGGTGCTCTACGCCATCCTCACCCAGAAGCAGCGGGAGCGGTTCGAGGCCGAGCTCGAGCTCGACCTGTCCTACTCCCTGCCCGGTCAGGCACGGTTCCGGGTGAACATCTACCGGCAGCGGGAGACCGTCGGCGCCGCCTTCCGCCGGATCCCGTACGAGATCCACAGCTTGGAGAAGCTCGGCATCCCGCCGTCGGTCTCCGCCTTCGCGAGCCTGCCCCGCGGCATGGTGCTGGTCACCGGGCCGACCGGATCGGGCAAGTCGACGACCCTGGCGGCGCTGGTCGACCTGGCGAACCGCACCCGGCGCGACCACATCATGACCGTCGAGGACCCGATCGAGTTCCTGCACCGGCACAAGTCGTGCATGGTCAACCAGCGCGAGGTGGGCGAGGACACGCTCTCGTTCGGCAACGCGCTCAAGCACGTGCTGCGCCAGGACCCGGACATCATCCTGGTCGGTGAGATGCGCGACCTGGAGACGATCTCGGTGGCTCTCACCGCGGCTGAAACAGGACACTTGGTGTTCGCGACGCTGCATACCCAGGACGCCGGACAGACCATCGACCGCGTGATCGACGTGTTCCCGCCGCACCAGCAGCAGCAGGTGCGGGCCCAGCTGGCCGGGGCGATCCAGGGCGTGGTCTGCCAGGCCCTGTGCAAGACCCGGGACGGCGCGGGCAGGGTGGCGGCGACCGAGGTCATGGTGGCCACCCCCGCCATCCGCAACCTGATCCGCGAGGGCAAGACCCACCAGATCTACTCGGCCCTGCAGGCCGGCGCGCAGCACGGCATGCACACCCTGGACCAGCATCTGGCCGAGCTCGTGCGGACCGGGCGGATCACGCTCGAGCACGGCCGCGAGAAGTGCCACCACGTCGAGGACTTCAACCGCCTCGTCGGACGAGCCTGAGAGATCGAGGGATCCGGCGATGAGCACAGCGACGAAGACCTACGAGTACTCGGTCCGTGACCGCAAGGGCAAGCTGGTCAACGGGAAGCTCGACGCGCCCACCGAGGCCGCCCTGGTGCAGAAGCTGCGCGGGATGGGCTACGCCCCGGTGTCGGTGCGTGAGGCCAACTCGGGTATGAACCGCGAGCTGTCGATGCCGTTCGGCGGCAAGGTCGGGCTGAAGGACCTGGCGGTGATGAGCCGCCAGTTCGCCACGATGATCAACTCAGGTCTGTCGCTGCTGCGTGCACTGTCGATCCTCTCCGAGCAGACCGAGAACGCCAAACTGGCCAAGGCCCTGAACGAGGTGCGCGGCGCGGTCGAGTCCGGGCAGTCGCTCTCCACCGCGATGGCCCGCCATCCCGAGGTCTTCCCCCCGCTGATGGTGAACATGACCCGGGCCGGCGAGGTCGGCGGCTTCCTGGACGCCGTCCTGCTGCAGATCGCGGCGAACTACGAGGCCGAGGTGCGCCTGCGAGGCAAGATCAAGTCGGCGATGACCTATCCGACCGTGGTCTTCGTGATCGCGATCATCGCCGTCATCGGCATGCTGCTCTTCATCGTGCCGATCTTCGCCAAGATGTTCAACGACCTGGGCGGTGAGCTGCCGGCGCCGACCAAGGTGCTGGTCTTCCTCTCCGACGCCCTGCGGCTCGGGGCGCCGATCATGCTGGTCGGAGGCATCAGCGGGGTCGTGGTCTGGAACCGGATCAAGCGCCGCGAGGGCGTGCTGCGGGTCGTGGACCCGCTGAAGCTCAAGGTGCCGGTCTTCGGCTCCCTGTTCCAGAAGGTGGCGATCAGTCGCTTCACCCGCAACCTGGGCACCATGCTGCGCTCGGGCGTGCCGATCCTGCAGAGCCTGGAGATCGTCGGGGACACCAGCGGCAACATCGTGATCCGGGACGCCGCGAAGGCGGTGGAGGAGAACGTGCGCCGCGGCGAGTCGCTCACCGCGCCCCTGGCCGAGCACAAGGTGTTCCCGCCGATGGTGGTGCAGATGCTGGCGGTCGGTGAGGACACCGGCGCGATGGACACCATGCTGCACAAGATCTCCGATTTCTACGACCAGGAGGTCGAGGCCACGGCGGAGGCCCTGACCAGCCTGATCGAGCCGCTGATGATCGCTGTGCTGGGGGCCGTGATCGGCGCCATGATCATCGCTCTGTACATGCCGATCTTCTCCGTGTTCAACCTGATCAAGTAGGCCCGGTGCGACGCGCGGGGGAAGACCGAGGATTCACTCTGGTCGAGCTGCTGGTCGTGATGATCATCATCGCGATCCTCGCGGCGATCGCCGTCCCGATGCTGACCAGTCAGCGGGCCAAGGCCGTCGACGCCGCGACCCGATCGGACGCCGCCCGCCTGGGTAGGGCGGTGTACGGCTGGTACGTCGGCGAGACCGCGATCCCGGACGTGCGGATCCTGGGCGGTCGGTACGAGCTCGCCGGCATCGACCAGGGCCCGGTCAGTCGCGGGGTGGTCGTCGAGGGCGGTCTGCCGACCACGGTGGACACCACCGGCTGGACGGCGCAGGCCTGGTGCCTGGACCTGACCAACCCGGCGGGCAGCCTGCGCACGTTCAAGTTCTCGGCGCAGCAGGGCCTGGAGGCCGGGCTGTGCGCGTCATCCGTTTCGCCCTGAGCAGCGGCGTGGGGGTGACGCTGGGTGAGCCGAACAGGCGAGCCGGCTCAAGGCCGCTTCGGGTGGGGCCGATATCCCCCTTGTCATCGCACCGCCCCCGCACCCTGCCATCTGACCTCGAAGGAGAGCACTCGATGCTCGCTCGTATCCGTAAGTCCATGGAGGAGAAGGACGAGGGCTTCACCCTCATCGAGCTCCTCGTCGTCATGATCATCATCGGCATCCTGGCCGCGATCGCGATCCCGGTCTTCCTGAGCCAGCGCGCCAAGGCCCAGGACACGGCCACCAAGGCCGACGTCACCACCATCGGCAAGGAGATCGCGACCTACTACGTCGACGGCACCCCCACCGCCGACGTCGCGGTGACCCTGGACGCCAGGCACCGTGAGTACACGCGTGAACGCCGTCGTCGTCGGCCGGGCCAGCCAGGCCACGATCGGTGGTCTGGCCACGCTGTTCCACGCCACCGACAAGGCCAACAAGTGGTGCGTGTCGCTGACCAACACCGGCGGCAGCAACGGTGCCCAGACCTGGAAGTACTCCGCCAAGGGCGGTCTCCAGGTCGGTGCCTGCGCCGCCGGCGACGTCGCCTGAGCTCGTCTGAGGCGTCTGTACCGCCACGACCGGGGCGGCTCCCTTCGGGGGCCGCCCCGGTCCCGCGTTTGGCCTGGCTGTCCTGGCGGGCGCCGTCACCCGTTCGCA
Organism: uncultured Actinomycetota bacterium; assembly: GCA_963710915.1. Classification (GTDB taxonomy): domain Bacteria; phylum Actinomycetota; class Actinomycetes; order Actinomycetales; family Kineosporiaceae; genus JADJPO01. The sequence continues at coordinate 542,456 of CAVQCD010000012.1, forward strand.
GTGCACCGGCGGCGTGGGGGTGACGCTGGGTGAGCCGAACAGGCGAGCCGGCTCAAGGCCGCTTCGGGTGGGGCCGATATCCCCCTTGTCATCGCACCGCCCCCGCACCCTGCCATCTGACCTCGAAGGAGAGCACTCGATGCTCGCTCGTATCCGTAAGTCCATGGAGGAGAAGGACGAGGGCTTCACCCTCATCGAGCTCCTCGTCGTCATGATCATCATCGGCATCCTGGCCGCGATCGCGATCCCGGTCTTCCTGAGCCAGCGCGCCAAGGCCCAGGACACGGCCACCAAGGCCGACGTCACCACCATCGGCAAGGAGATCGCGACCTACTACGTCGACGGCACCCCCACCGCCGACGTCGCGGTGACCTTGAACGCAGGCAACCGTGAGTACAGCGGTGAACGCGGTCGTCGTCGGCCGGGCCAGCCAGGCCACGATCGGTGGTCTGGCCACGATGTTCCACGCCACCGACAAGGCCAACAAGTGGTGCGTGTCGCTGACCAACACCGGCGGCAGCAACGGTGCCCAGACCTGGAAGTACTCCGCCAAGGGCGGTCTCCAGGTCGGTGCCTGCGCCGCCGGCGACGTCGCCTGAGCTCGTCTGAGGCGTCTGTACCGCCACGACCGGGGCGGCTCCCTTCGGGGGGCCGCCCCGGTCCCGCGTGCGGCCAACGGGTGAGACCGCTCAAGCACACGGCAGTGACGTCCGAAGCCCCAGAGGGGAACCGGAACCACCTGGTACCACGTCGTTCCCACCACCGAGGAGGGTGAGCATGCACGCTCGCAGGAGCAGCCGCGACAGCGGCTTCACCCTGGTCGAGGTGGTGATCGCGATGGCCACCTTCGCGGTCCTGGTCGCCTTCACCCTCGCCCTGGTGCTGCGGGTCAACCAGACGGCCCGGCAGAACGACCTGCGGGTGGCCGCGGCCAGCCTGGCCAACCGGCAGGTGGAGGCGGTGCGGGGTCAGGAGCTGAGTGCCATCCCCGACGGTCTGCAGACCAGCACGACGACGGTCGGCGGCACGACCTACACGGTGCGACAGACGGCGCAGCTGGTCTCCACCAATGCGACGGCCAGCCTGTGCGGTTCGACGAGCAGCACGCTCGGCCTACAAGCTGGTCACGGTCACCGTCTCCTGGCCGAACATGGGCAGCGTGCCCGCCGTCCGGGCCGACACCCTCAAGGTGGTCGGCACAGGTGCGCTGAGCCAGGCCATGGGCACCCTGGCGGTGAACGTGGCCACGGCAGGCGGAGCCCCGGTCGGCGACGTCACCGTCACGCTGACCCCGGGCGGTGCCTCGGTGGTCACCGGCGACGACGGGTGTGCCGTGTTCAGCCAGGTCGCGCCCGGGGCGTACACCGCCACGGTGAACACCCCCGGCTACGTGGGTGCCGGCAACAGCCAGGTCGAGGCCCTCAGCGCGATCGGGATCACCGCCGGTCAGGTGGCCCACGCCGATCTGCTGTACGACGTCGCCACCGAGTTCCTGGTGCAGCCGCCACAGATCACCGGCTACACCGTTCCCAGCGGTATCCCCCTGATGGTCCGCAGCAGCTACGTGACCGACTCCCAGCTCCCCGGCTGCGGCACCGGGAACGGCTGCTACACAGGTCTTCCGGGCCAGGTGCGCTCGCTCTTCCCGACCCTGTACACGGTCTGGGCGGGCACCTGCCACGACGCCAAGACGGCAGAGTCCGCCGCCTCGGTCGATCTGTCCAGCGCCGCGGCCCGTGGCACCACGGTGACCGTCCCGATGGGCCAGGTGCGGATCACGGTCATGCATGACGGCGAACCGCGGGCGGGCCGCTCCCTCAGCGCCACGCATGCGGCCGAGCCGCCTGCGACCACTCCGCCCCCGCTGTGCTCCTCGGGCGCCAGTCACAGCCTGCCGGTCAGCCAGGTCGACGGTGTCGGGTTGCTGCTGCCCTACGGCACCTGGACCCTGGGCAGCTCGAACAGCCCGTCGGTCACCGTCAGCGTGGGCACCACGCCCGTCGACGTCGTCCTGATGGAGGACTGATGCGCATCCCGTCCGCGCGGCGCGAGGAGGCCGGTCTGACCGCGATCGAGCTCGTCGTCTCGGCGGCGATCAGCTCGATCATCCTGGCCGGCGTCGCCACCGTGATGGTGGCCACCTCGACGCTGACCAGTAACAGCCTCACCCGGACGGCCAACTCCCGCGCGGTGCGCGCGGCGGCTGAAACGGTCACCACGTCGTTGCGGGTGGGAACGGTGCCGACGGGGGAGCCCGCCGGGGTGGTCGACGCCCGTCCGGACGAGATCACCTTCTATGCCCTGCTCAACCGTTCCGGCGCCGTGGCCAACGCCGACGTGGCGCCGACCCGGGTGCGCTACTGGTGGGACTCGACCACGACCTGCCTGACCCAGACCCGGGTGGTGGGAGTGGCGATCACGCCGGTCCCGGCGACCGGCCCGCAATGGAGCTGGACGGCGCCGGCGGAGAACCGGTGCGTGGCCAAGACCACCACGGCGCCCGAGTTCACCTACTACGCCAGCTCGGCCATCGCCGTGAACGGGGTGCCCGTCACCGATCTCGGAGCCACAGCGGCCGGTCTGCCTGCCGCGACGCTGCCGGTGGTGAAGAGCGTGCAGGTCGAGCTGACCATCCAGGACCCCGCCGCCCCGAGCGTGACCGGGTCCTCGATCCTCGACCGCGTCACGCTGAACAACGTGTGAGCACCCGCCCGACCCGACGGAGGATGACCGACGTGCTGCACCGCCGACGTGACCCGAACGGTCGCACCGACGATCGAGGGATCGCCCTGGTCGTCGTCGTCGCCGCGATGGCGGTGATCACCTTGTTCCTGACCACCTCGCTGTACGTGGTGCTCTCCAACGCCGAGCCCTCGCGCAGCAGCCAGGACTCCAAGGCCGCGTACGCCGCGGCCGAGGCCGGGGTGGACGAGTACCTGGCCCGGTTGAACGCGACCTCGGGCAACTACTGGGTGACCGGGAACACCGACGCCGCCAACCCGGCGCTGGCCGCCACCGGTGCGGGGCAACAGGTGCAGGGCACCAACGGGGCGGGCGCACGGTTCCGCTACCAGGTGCTCAACCCCGCAGACATCGCGCGGGACGGGAAGATCCGGCTGATGGTCACCGGGATCAGCGCTCCGGGTCAGGCCGGAACGACCGGCGTCACCAAGACGCTGACCGCCACCCTGGTGCCCTCGGGATTCGTGAAGTACGTGTACTTCAGCGACGTCGAGGTGCTCGACCCGGCCCTGATGAGCGCCCAGGTGCTCTTCGTGACCGTCAACGGCGCGAACAGTCCGGCGGCGAACCGGCGCTATGCGATGACCAAGGAGGATGCCTGCGGTCTGCGCTACTACGAGGGACGCAGCGCGGCCGGCTTCAACCTCGCCGGGACCACTCCGGCGGTCGGGGTCTGGAACACCTCGACCAACAGCTGGGCCAGCGCCCCGGGCTCGATCACCGCTGGACTCGTGCGCGGGATCGTCTGCAGCGAGATCCAGTGGACCGGTGGTGACACCGTGCGCGGCGCGCTGCACAGCAACGACGCGCTGCAGATCGGTGGCGCGGTGACCTTCACCGACCCGAAGACCGAGTCCTCCTGGCCGTTCTGCCAGACCAACCCGGCGTCCAACTGCTGGTGGAACGCCGGCGTGCCGGCGGCCAACCGACCGCGCTATGCCGCCCCGATGGCGCTACCGGTGAGCAACCAGTCGCTGCGCACCATCGCCACCGACACCACGACCAACGTCGGCTGCTACTACACCGGCCCCACCCGGATCACCTTCAACGGCTCCCAGATGACCGTGTTCAGCCCGAACACCACCAGTGCGCCGGCGCGCTGCCTCAACGCAGCCAACCGGGCCAACCCGCAGGTGATCACCACCATCCCGCAGGTGATCTACGTCGACCAGGTGGCCGGGCCGTGCGTCGGCGCCGGCTACCCGGTGGCCAACGAGTCCACCACGGTCGGCGTCACCACCGACTACACCTGCACCCGGGGGACGACGTTCGTCCAGGGCACGCTGAACGGACAGGTGACCGTCGCCGCGCAGGACGACATCGTGATCACCGGCGACCTGACCTACACCAACGGCACCAACGGCAACGATGTGCTCGGCCTGGTGGCGGGCAACAACGTGTGGGTCTACCACCCGGTGCGCGCCGACGGCACCAACCTGCTCCCGGCGGCGAGCAACATCTACAACATCCAGGCGGCCGTGCTGGCCCTGCGGCACTCGTTCATCGTGCAGAACTGGAACCTCGGCGCCCGCCTCAGCACAGGAACCGCCGCCACCCGGCTGAACATCACGGGGAGCCTGGCGCAGAAGTTCCGTGGCCCGGTGGGCACCGGCAACGGCGTGACGGCCAGCACCGGATACCTGAAGAACTACGTGTACGACTCCCGGCTGCTGAACGTCCAGCCGCCGTACTTCCTGCAACCGGTCGCCTCTCCCTGGTCGGTGGAGACCCTCACCGACCGCTGACCCGGTCCCACTGCCAGGAAGGGTACGGTCGGTCCGGTGATGATCGCTGTCGCAGTGGTGTTCGGGCTGCTGATCGGGTCCTTCCTGAACGTCGTCGTGGCCAGGGTGCCGGCGGGGGAGTCGGTGGCCTCGCCACCGAGCCGCTGTCCTTCCTGCCAGACCCCCATTCAGCCGCGGGACAACCTGCCGGTTCTGTCGTGGCTGCTGCTGCGCGGCCGGGCGCGGTGCTGCGGCACGGCGATCAGCCGCCGCTACCCGATGGTCGAGGCAGGCACCGGGCTCGCGTTCGGGCTGGTCGCCGCCTGGGTGTCCGCCCGGGCCGGCACGCCGTCCTGGCCGTTGCTGGGACACGGCCTGTTTCATCCGGCGGCCGTGGCGGCCCTGGTGGCGTTCCTCTACCTGGCCGCGGTCAGCATCGCGCTGGCCCTGATCGACATCGACGTGAAGCGGCTGCCGTTCTGGATCGTGACGCCGTCCTGGTTCGTGGGTGCCGCGACGCTGGGTGGCGGCGGCGCTGCTGGCCGGCAACCGCGGCGCGGTGATCCGGATAGTGATCGGCGGCGTCGGCCTGTGGGCGCTCTACCGGCTGCTGCACGCCGTCTACCCCCGAGGCATGGCCTACGGCGACGTCCGCCTGGCCGGGTTGATCGGGGGCTACCTGGCCTGGATCGGCTGGGCTCCGTTGGCGGTCGGCGCCTTCCTCGGCTTCCTGATCGGCGCGCTCGGCGGGGTCGCCCTGATGGCTCTGCGCGGTGCCCGGCTGAAGACCCAGATCCCCTACGGGCCCTACATGCTGGCCGGCACCTGGATCGGTCTCGTGGCCGGCGACGGCATCGGTCGGGCCTACCTGGACCTGGTCGGCCTGTAACCCGAATGGCCCTCGGCTGATGCGTCCGTCCGGGCGACGCTGGCAATGCTCCGTCAAGCGCCAAACCAGCCACGCCGATCTCACAGTCGCAGCGATCTGATCGCCGCCGCAGCGCAACCGCGCCGCTGAGATCGAAGGGGTGGCCATGGCAGGCAAGACCGCCATCGGACTCGACATCGGGACGTCCGTCGTCCGGGCTGTCGAGCTGTCCTACGGACGGGGCGGGATCACGCTGGAGCGATTCGGCCAGGTGGTGCTTCCCGAGGGAGCGATCCGGGACGGCGAGGTGGTCGACATGGAGGCCACCACTCAGTGCCTGCGCCAGCTGTGGTCGGCGACCGGGTTCTCGCACAAGCGGGTGGTCATGGGTGTGGCCAACCAGCGCGTGATCGTGCGCCAGCTCGATCTTCCCTGGCTCGAGAGGGAGGAGCTGCGCACCTCCCTCGCCTTCCACGTGCAGGACTTCCTTCCGATGGACGCCACGCAGGCGGTGCTGGACTACTTCCCGCTGGAGGAGCTCACCGACGCTCAGGGGGTGCGCAAGCTGCGCGGGCTGCTCGTGGCCGCCTCGCGGGACACGGTGCTGGCCAACGCACGCTGCGCGGAGAAGGCCGGCCTGACCGTGGTCTCGGTCGACCTCACCTCGTTCGCGGTGCTGCGGGCCCTGGGCAAGCAGAGCCATGCTGAGGTGGAGACCGAGGCGCTGATCGACATCGGTGCCCGGGTGACCAACATCGTGGTCTACAGCGCCGGGCTGCCGAGGTTCGTCCGGATCCTGCTGATGGGCGGCCAGGACATCACCGACGCGATCGCCGAACGGCTGGGCATTCCGCTGGGCCAGGCCGAGGCGATGAAGCAGCAGGTCGCGTACGCCGGCAGCTCGGAGGACCTGGCCGCGGTGAGCCGCGTCGTCGGCGCCACGGCGCAGGACTTCGTCGACGAGGTACGGGGCTCGCTGGACTACTACGCGGCGTCCCACCCCGGCGCCCCGGTGGAGCGGATCCTGGTCTCGGGCGGGGGATCCCGGCTGGACGGCCTGCTCGAGCGGCTCTCCGCCGCAACCCGGCTGCAGGTCCTTCCGGGTGATCCGATGGCCAACCTGCGGATCGGGAAGACCGGCCTGGATGAGGCCCAGCTCGACTTCGTCAAGCCGCTGGCCGCCGTGCCGGTGGGCCTCGCCCTGGGAGCGATCTGATGACGATGACCATGGAGGAAGCCCCGATCACCCGGGCCCGGGTCGAATGGGCCACGGTGCCGCGGGTCAACCTGCTGCCGCCGGAGATCCTGGAGAGCCGCAGTTTCCGGCGCACCCAGATGATCCTGGCGGCCGTGGTGGGGGCGACCCTGCTGATCGCCGGCCTGGCCACGGTCTGGGCCCAGCACCAGATCGGGGTGGCCAACCGTGAGCTCGAGGTGGTCGCCGCGCGGACCACCCAGCTGCAGTCCCAGGCGCGCACCTACGCCGAGGTGCCGCGGGTGCTGGCCCAGGTGGACGCCGCCAAGTCGGCCCGGGAGCGGGCGATGAGCACCGACGTGCTCTGGTACCGCTTCCTGGACGAGCTGGCGGTGAGCACGCCCAGCACGGTCTGGCTCGGCACGCTGAACATCGCCATGACGCCGGCCTCCGGGGGTGTCGCCACCGACCCGCTGACCCCCTCCGGGATCGGCGAGGTCAGCGTCACCGGCACCGCTACGCGCTTCCCCGACGTCGCCCAGTGGCTCAGCTCAGTCGTCACGGTGCGCGGGATGGACGTCTCGCGCCTGCAGACGGCCACGCTCAAGGAGGGCGAGAAGTCCGCCGGGAAGATCGCCTTCACCTCGGCGGTGACCGTGACCGCGGACGCCCTCTCCCACCGGTACGACCGAAAGGCCGGCTGAGATGCTGCAGACAAAGACGGCACGGTGGTCGGCGCTGACGGCGCTCGCCTGCGTGGCCCTGCTCGGAATCGCCTGGGTGCTGCTGCTCTCACCCCGCCGCGCCGAGGCGGCCGACATCAGGGACCAGGCCGAGGCGGCCAGGTCCGCCAACGACGCCCTGCAGTTGCAGGTGGCCCAGCTCAAGGCGCAGTTCGCCGAACTGCCGAAGAACAAGGCCGAACTCGCGACGATCCACACCCAGATGCCGGTGAAGGCGGCGATGCCTGAACTGGTGCGCGCCGTGGACGCCGCTGCAGCCGCCTCCGGGGTCACCCTGACCGCCTTGACCCCGGCCGGGGCCACCGCCCTGGCCACGGCACCCGCGGCGGCCCCGTCGCCGGCGGCGTCGTCGGCTGCCGGATCCACCGGGGGGACGGCAGCGGCCGCTCCCGCTGCGCCCGCCGCCGGAGGCCTGCGCGTGGTCGCGATCCCGGTGACCATCGTGGTGCAGGGCGACTACTTCCAGAACGTGCTCTTCCTGAAGAAGCTGCAGACCGAGATGCCGCGCGTGTTCGCCGTGAACAGCCTCCAGATGGTGGTCGGAGCCGCGACCGGTTCCGGCGTCACGATGACCGTCGGCGGCAGTGTGTTCGCCCTTCCGGACGCCGTCGACACCACGGAAGCCGCAGCGAGCGGCGCGGCTGCCACCGGGACGGGTACCACCGGAACCGGGACCACCGGAACCGGGACCACCGGGGGCACCGCTCCCGGTCAGGCCACCGCGTGGGGCGGCATGTCCCGGGTGGGGGCCACAGCCAGCCGAGTGGCGGAGGACTCATGAGCCAGGCCCCGACGATGGGCGCGTTCACCCCGGCGCCCCCCGCTTCTCCGTTCGGGCAGCCGGGCGACCAGCCGCCGCCGCCCGCGCCCCCCGAACCGGCCGCCTCGGGCGCCCGCCGGCTCGCCCCGAAGCAGCTGGCCCTGATCGGCGGTGCCGTGGCTGTGGCTGCGGCGGGTGCCGTGGCCTGGGTGATGCTGGGCTCCGGCGACACCGCCGCCGAGACCGTGGCCGTGCCGCAGGTCAGTGCCCGGCCGGGTGCCTCGGCGGGTTCGCCCAGCCCGTCGGCGAGCCTGCTCAATCCGGCGGTCCTGGCCACCCGCAATCCCTTCGGCGCAGCCGCCGGGGTGGCCACCGGCGTGCCGGACACCAACTCCAGCGCCCAGCCGGCGGGTGCCGTCTCCACGGTCACCTCCACGGTGACCCAGCAGGTGAGTGTGACCGTGCCGGTGATCACCACGGTCACCTCGACCAAGTCGGTCACCGCCACGGCGACGGTCACGGCGAACCCGGTCTACGTGTTCTTCCTGGACTGGGACGTCAGCGATCAGGCGCAGTTGGTGGTGAACGAGGCCGACCAGGTCGCCGTCCCCGCGGGGTCGACCACCGCCGGGGTGACCTACATCGGTCACGACCCGGCGGACACCAACGAGTGCATCCAGGTCAAGCGGGCGGGCACGGCTGACACCAGCGCCGAGTCGGTGTGCCGGGGGCAGGCCATCAAGCTCGGGTGACCCCGGCCCCTCGCGGGCATGCGGCGGATGACCTGTCCGCCTCACGGATGTGCACTTTGCGGCGGAATGCGCTGGCCGGTGTGCACTATCGGGTGGATTGAGCGAGCGATTCCGCCCTGAAGTGCACAACGGTGGGTGCCTCGCGCTCCCCGCCCGGAGGGTTCGCCGACCTGGGCCGCTCGCCAAGAGGGCCGGTGCGGGCATGGCAGGATCGAGCCATGCTGCGCTGGCTGACCGCTGGGGAGTCCCACGGCCCGGCACTGGTCGCCGTCCTGGAAGGACTGCCGGCCGGGGTCCGGGTCACCACCGATGACGTCCAGGCGGCGCTGAGCCGTCGCCGGCTCGGCCACGGCCGCGGGGCGCGGATGGCCTTCGAGCAGGACGCGATCCGGGTGCTCGGCGGGTTGCGCCACGGGGTGAGCCAGGGCGGGCCGCTGGCGATCGAGGTCGGCAACAGCGAATGGCCCAAGTGGCAGACGGTGATGGCTGCCGACCCGGTCCCGGCCGACGTGCTGGCCGCTCAGGCGCGCAACGCCCCGCTCACCCGCCCCCGGCCCGGGCACGCCGACCTGGTCGGGATGCAGAAGTACGGGTTCGACGACGCCCGGCCGGTGCTGGAGCGTGCCTCCGCCCGGGAGACCGCGGCCCGGGTGGCGCTCGGCGCCGTGGCCGAAGCCTTCCTGGAGCAGGTCGGCGGCATCCGGCTGGTCAGCCACACGGTGGCGATCGGCCCGGTCGCCGTCCCCGAGGACGCCGAGTGGCCCGGTCCTGATCAGACCTCGGCGCTGGACGCCGACCCGGTCCGCTGCGCCGACGCCGGGACCAGCGTGCGGATGGTGGCCGAGATCGACGCCTGCCGCCGGGACGGGGACACCCTGGGCGGGGTGGTGGAGGTGATCGCCTACGGGCTGCCGCCCGGCTTGGGCAGCCACGTGCACGGTGACCGTCGCCTCGACGCGCGCCTGGCCGGCGCGATGATGGGCATCCAGGCGATCAAGGGCGTCGAGATCGGCGACGGGTTCCGCACGGCGGCCCGGCGCGGCTCGGCGGCCCACGACGAGATCGAGCGGACGTCGTCCGGCGGGCTGCGTCGCCGCACCGGGCGCAGCGGAGGCACCGAGGGCGGCATGTCCACCGGTGACCCGCTGCGGGTGCGGGCCGCGATGAAGCCGATCTCGACCGTGCCCCGGGCGCTGGACACGGTGGACGTGGCCACCGGCGAGCCCGCGGTGGCGATCAACCAGCGCTCCGATGTGTGCGCCGTGCCGGCGGCCGGCGTGGTGGCCCAGGCCATGGTGGCTCTGGTGCTGGCCGACGCGGTGCTGGAGAAGTTCGGCGGCGACAGCGTGCCGGAGACCGCACGCAACCTGGCCGGCTACCTGGCCGCTCTGCCGGACCTGTTGCGGCCGTGAGCGTCACGGAGGACACCGCCGTCGCCGGGGGCGGCCCGGCCCTGGTGCTGATCGGTCCGCCGGGAGCCGGCACGTCGACCGTCGGCGCACTCGCCGGCTCCCGACTGGGGCTGACGGTGCGCGACACCGACCGGGACGTCGAGTCCGCCCTCGGGGCGAGCGTCGCAGAGATCTTCGTCGACCAGGGGGAGCAGGCATTCCGCCGGGCCGAGCAACAGGCCGTGCTGCACGCCGTCACCCATCATCGCGGGGTGCTCGTGGTGGGCAGCGGGGCGGTCACCGACCCGGCGGTCGAGCGAGCCCTGGGCACAGTGCGCGGGCGGGTGGTCTACCTCGACGTCAGCCTGCCGGACGCCGCGCGCAGGCTCGGCTTCGTCTCCGGCGGGCCGTCGGCGCTGAGCAGCCCCCGGGCCGCCTGGCAGAAGATGATCGAGGCCCGGCGCGGCGTCTACACCCGGCTGGCCACGCGGACGGTGTCGACCGACGCCCGAACCCCGGAGGAGATCGTGGAGGAGGTCCTGGTGACGGTCGGTGAGGCAGGGCGTGAGAACACCCGGATCCCGGTCGGCAGCTACGAGGTGGTTGTCGGGCGCGACCTGCTCGGTGAGCTGCCCGCCCTGGTGGACGGCGCCCAGCGGGTGCTCGTGCTGCATGCCGCCGCGGTGTCCGGCACCGCGCAGGCCGCGGCCGAGACGTTGCGCGGCACCGGGTTCGAGGTGTACCTCCATCAGCTGCCGGACGCCGAGGCGGCCAAGACGGCTGACGTGCTCAGTGAGTGCTGGGCGCTGCTCGGGCAGGCCTCGTTCACCCGGACCGACGTCGTGGTCGGCGTCGGCGGCGGAGCGGTGACCGACCTGGCCGGTTTCGTCGCCGCGACCTGGTTGCGCGGGGTGCGGGTGATCCAGGTGCCGACGACACTGCTCGGCATGGTGGACGCCGCGGTGGGCGGCAAGACCGGCATCAACACCGCCGAGGGCAAGAACCTGGTCGGTGCGTTCCACCCGCCGGCCGGGGTGCTGTGCGACCTGGCCGCCCTGACCACGCTGCCGCGGGCCGACCTGGTGGCCGGGATGGCCGAGGTGGTCAAGGCCGGGTTCATCGCCGATCCGATCATCCTGGACCTGGTCGAGGCCGACCCGGACGGCGCGCTGGACCCCGGGGGAGCGGTGCTGCGGGAACTGGTGGAGCGGGCCATCTCGGTGAAGGCCCACGTGGTCACCGAGGACCTGCGCGAGTCCTCGCTGCGGGAGATCCTCAACTACGGGCACACCTTCGCCCACGCGATCGAGCAGGTCGAGGGTTACACCTGGCGCCACGGCGACGCCGTCGCGGTGGGCATGGTCTTCGCCGCCGAGCTGGGCCGCCTCGCCGGGCGCACCCCGGCCGCGCTGGTGGAGCGGCACCGCGCCGTCCTGGGCCGGCTCGGACTGCCGATGACCTACCCCGGTGGGGGCTGGCCGGCGCTGGCCGCGGCGATGGGCCGGGACAAGAAGGCCCGGGGGAGCACCCTGCGGTTCGTGGTGCTGGACGACCTGGCCCGCCCCGGCCGCCTGGTCGGGCCGGAGGAGGAGCTTCTCGGCGCCGCCTATCGTGCGGTCAGTAGGGACTGAGCTGCGCGATCCACCGCCGATTCCCGCCATACGACGGTGTGTCGTTGTACCCACATGATGCGGTACGCCCGAATGGCACGTTCTAGACCGAATCACCCCTGATAGTGCACTCTTGTCCGGCCATGTCCGGTCGGTGCCGCAGCGGCTCTGACCCGATCTCGGGGAGGATCCGTGCACTTGCCCTTGCCTGTCGACCGATCGATCGGCCGCGTCGTCGTCACCGGGGGCGCGGGCTTCCTGGGCAGCCATCTGTGCCGCCGGTTGGTCGGGGAGGGGGTCGAGGTGGTCTGCCTGGACAACCTGCTGACCGGAGTGAGGGCCAACCTGGCCGCGTTGGAGGATCACCCGGGATTCTCCATGGTCGAGTCCGACGTCAGCGACGGCATCGAGGTGAGCGGGCCCGTCGATGCGGTGCTGCACCTGGCGTCGCCGGCCTCACCCATCGACTACCTCCAGATGCCCTTGGAGACACTGCGGGTGGGGGCCGCAGGCACCTGGCACGCCCTGGCTTTGGCCCGATCCAAGAACGCCCGGTTCGTGCTCGCGTCGACGTCGGAGGTCTACGGCGACCCTCAGGTGCACCCGCAGCCCGAGACCTACTGGGGTCATGTCAACCCGATCGGCCCCCGCGGTGTGTACGACGAGGCCAAGCGCTACGCCGAGGCCCTCACGACGGCGTTCGCCGCGAGTACCGGGGTGGACGCCGGCATTGTGCGGATCTTCAACACTTTCGGGCCTGGGATGCGCCCGACCGACGGGCGTGCGATACCGACGTTCATCCGTCAGGCCCTCGCCGAGGAGCCGGTGACCGTGTCCGGGGACGGATCGCAGACCCGGTCGGTGTGCTACGTCAGCGACACCGTGGAGGGCATCCTGCGCATGATGCGCAGCGCGGTGTTCGGACCCGTGAACATCGGCAACCCACGGGAGCGCTCGGTCCTGGAGATCGCCGAGGACGTCATCGCGGCAACCGGTTCGAGTTCGGGGATCACCTTCGTGGGCAGGCCGGTCGACGATCCCGCGGTGCGACGTCCGGACACGGCTCGGGCTGCCGCACTGCTCAGTTGGGCTCCGCAGGTCGCCTGGGAGGACGGGCTCGATCGGACGATCGCATGGTTCCGTTCGTCTGAAATGAGCGCCTTGCACGCCTTGACCGAATATCACTAGACTCACCCGGTCCGTACCACTTGACCTGATTGGGGACATGGTGACCGAAATGACGCCTGCGGCCGATGTGGTGCAAACCCTCGACCGGCACCTGGAGCAGTTCGCCACCGACCAGGTCACCATCGATGCCCTGCGCGATCACTATGCCGAGCACGGGTACGTGAAGCTGACCGGGTTGATCCCGCCGAGCGTCTTCGCCTCCGTGAAGAGCGAGGTGATGGAACTCCTCGACGAGCATGCGCGCCGGATCGACATCCACCTCAAAGCAACCGGCGACACCCCCCGCTACATGAGCACGGTCAGCGAGGCAGCGATCAGCGCCGACGCCACGCTGATCCCGCAGATCTACGCCGACCAGCTACTGAAGGACGTGCTGGGCCAGATCGCCGGCGCACCCGTGCACCACTGCCCATGGAAGGGCGAGGAGTACGTGATCATCCGACAGCACCAGGTCGGCGACACCCACGGCTGGCACTGGGGGGACTTCTCCTACACGGTGATCTGGATCATCGAGGCACCCGACCCGAGCATCGGCGGCACCCTGCAGTGTGTTCCGCACACCTCGTGGGACAAGGAGGACCCCCGGGTCGAGGAGTACCTGGCGGCCAACCCGATCTCCAACTGGGACAACGCCACCGGTGACGTGTACTTCCTCCGTTCGGACACCACCCTGCACCGCACGGTGCCGCTGACCCAGGACGCGACCCGGATCATCCTGAACACCTGTTGGGCCTCCACGCAGGACCTGGAGAAGGAGCAGACACACGAGACCATGGAGGCGATGTTCCAGTAGACGCCGGAACGGCTGTCGCCATGACCGACATCTACGCCACGGAGATCAGTGCCGTTGTTCCCTGCTTCAACGAGGAGGAGTGCCTCGAGACCGCCTATCTCGAGATCACCGCGCAGTTGGAGCGGTTCAGGGAGTACGAGATCGTCTTCGTGGACGACGGGAGCACCGACCGGACACTGGAGATCGTGCAGTCCATCGCGGCGGCGGACCCCCGGGTGGTCTATCTCTCCTTCACCCGGAACTTCGGGCTCGAAGCCGCGTTCACCGCCGGGTATCGCTACGCCCGGTTCCCCTGGATCGTGCAGTTCGACGCCGACCTCCAGTCGCCGCCGGCCGAGTTGCCGGCTCTGATGTCACGGGCGGCGGAGGGGTTCGACGTCGTGTTCGCCATGCGGGTGCAGCGCCAGGATCCGCTGTGGCGCCGGTGGGGCTCCCTGGCACAGCACTGGGTCGCGGGCAGGGTGTTCGGCATCGAGCTGCCGTATCGGGGATCGGTGTTCCGCGTCGTGCGTACCTCGGTGGCGCGCAAGATCGTCGCCCTGGAGCTCGGGATGCCCTACTTCATGGCAACGGTGCCCCTGGTCGGGGCCCGGTACACCTCGGTGCCGACCGAGCACCGACCCCGACGGGCGGGCCGGGGCAAGTGGAACCTTCGCCGGCTGGTGGCGCACACGATGGAGCTGTACACCGGCTACTCCTTCCGCCTGCTCGCCCTCCTCGAGCTGATCGCCGCCGTCGCGGTGATCGGGTTGGCCCTGACCGTGCTCACCGGGGCGGGCGGTCGCGACATCGGCGGCGCGGTGGCCTGGGTGTCGGCAGTGTCCGCGGTGCTGGCGCTCGCGGGGCTGGCGGTGGTCGGCCAGTATCTGCGCCGGATCGTGCGTGGCCTCTCCCGCGGGCCGAGCATGTATCTCATCCGTGCGGCCAACATCGAGCTCGAGCCTCGCGATGATCTCTACGAGTTCGAGACGCCGCGCCTGCGGGCCGCGGACCGGTGGGCCGGATGAGCATCCTCGTGGTGCTGGGGGCGGGTGAGGACCAGGCGTGCGCCTACCTGGAGGCACGTCGCCGGGGGCTGGCCACGATCGGGGTCGACATGAGGGCCGATGCACCTGCCGTCGGCCTGGCCGACGAGTTCCTGCACGTGTCGACCCGGAACGCGCAGGCGGTGCTCGAGGCGCTACGCGGCCGACCCGTCATCGGCGTCATCGCTCCCGCAGGCGACGCCGCGCAGCCGACGGTGCGCGCGATCGCCGAGGCGCTCGGGGTCGCGGTGACGGTCTCTGCCGAGGCCGCGCTCTGCTCGAGTGACAAGACGGCCTTCCGTGCCGTGGTGAAGAGCCTGGGACTGCCCTGCTACGCCAGCGAGGTGGTGGACGGAGCGGACGACGTGCGCGGCCACGCGACCTCATGGGGCTACCCCGTGGTCGTGAAGCCGGGAGACTCCTCGGGCAGCAAGGGAGTCAGCGTCGTGGCTTCGGCAGAACAGGTCGACACCGCCTTCGCGCAGGCAGCGGCGGTGCGTTCCGCGGGAGACATTCTGGTGGAGGAGTTCGTCGTCGGACGGCATCTGGCCGCGGAGTGCTTCCTGCACGCCGGGCAACTGGTGCTGTGCATGGTGACCGAACGAGAGACCACAGGCGTGCCTCACATGATCACCACAGTGCACCGGGCCCCCGCACTCCTGGAACCTGCGGTCGGCCGACGGATCGAGACCGACATCGCCAGGGTGGCGGAGCATCTCGGTCTGGAGTCCGGCCCGCTCAACCTGGACCTGGTCCTGACCGCCGACGGAACCCCGTACCTGATCGAGCTCGGAGCCCGGCTGGGTGGGAACGGGATGCCCGGGATGGTGCTGTCCTGTACCGGCGCCGACACCGTCGCTGCGGCCGTGGACCTGGCGTGCGGTCGGGAGCCGGTGATCAGGACGACACGGGACTGCGCCGCGGGGGTGGTGATCCTGCACTCGGCCCTCGACGGCGCGATCACCGCCATTGACGGGCTGCCGGCTGCGCGCGCCCTGCCCGGGGTCGAGGCGATCGAGCTCTTCGCCGACGTCGGTGACGTCGTCCGCAGCTACACCAAGGCGGCGAACAAGATCGGCTACGTCCAGGTGGCGGCGCCGGACGCCGACCGGCTGGGCATCCTGCTCGCCGCCGTGGACCGGACGCTACGGATCACCGTTCAGCCGGCGATTGTGGGAGCGGGCGGGTGAGGTCGGGGCGATCAGCTCGTGACGGGGAGCCACGAGGGCGGCAGGTGTCGGGTCACCTCGATGCCGGAGAACTCGGTCGGGCTCATCGGCCCCCGTGTGCGGGCCCAGGCAGCCATGCGGGACACGCCCTCGACGAGGTCGACGCGGGCCTTCGCGCCGAGGATCTCGCGCGCCTTGTCGTGGTTGCTGAACGCGAGCACCACCTCTTTGCGCGCCGGAAGGTGCGCCATCCGCAGGTCCACGCCCATGGCCAGGGCCACTGTGGCAGCCAGGTCGTTCACTGTGGTCACCTGGTCACCGCCGATGTTGAACACCTCGCCGAGGGCGGCCGGGACATCCGGCGCACCAGCGATCACCGGCGCCACGTCGTCGATGTAGCTGAAGGCGCGCTGCTGCTCGCCGTCGCCGAAGACCGTGAAGGGCTCACCACGCAGGGCCTGGTTGCAGAAGATGCCCACGACGTTCCGGTAGCGATCGCCGATGTGCTGCCTCTCGCCGTAGACGTTGTGCGGACGAACGATCACGTACGGCAGTCCGAACATGTGCGCCGCCGCAGCGAGGTCGAGTTCCACCGCGTACTTGGCCACCCCGTACGGATCCTCGGGTGCGGGGGTGAGGTGCTCGGTCATCGGCACCTGCCCGGCGCCGTACACCGCGATCGAGGAGGCGAACAGGAAACACTCCACCTGGCCGGAGCGCAGTGCGGCATTGATCAGGACCATGCTGCCGAGCACGTTGTTCTCGTAGTTGAACTGCCGGATGAAGTGGCTCAGCCCCTCGGCCGCATAGGCCGCCAGGTGATACACGCGGGTGAACGAGTGCTCGGCGAACAGCCGCCGCACCACTGCCTCGTCCTGCACCTGCCCGACCACGAGTTCGGCGCCGTCGGGCACGTTGTGGGCGAACCCTCCGCTCAGGTCGTCGAGCACGGTCACCTCGTGGCCGGCCGACAGAAGTGCTTGAGCCACATGGGATCCGATGAAACCCGCGCCGCCGGTCACCAGGCAGGAATGACGTGTCATGTTGGCCAGAATTGCACAGATTGTAATGGTTTGGGAGATCTAGTGGCCTGGCGGCGTCCCGCATCGGCTTCGGGCGGAGCGACACCATGACGACGACTGCCGGTGGCCTGTTGGCGTTGGCGCTGGTGCTGGCCACGGCCGGAGGCGGTGGCGCGCTGGCCCGGCTCCTGCGCCAGCCGACGGTGGTGGGAACGATCTGTGCCGGTCTGGTGCTCGGGTCGATCCTGGGTTGGCTGCCGGCACGCGGCCTCGCGGACAGCGTGTGGCCCGATGTGCGCAGCCAGCTGCATCTGCTCGCGCAGCTCGGCCTGCTCCTGTTCATGTTCGAGGTCGGACGTGAACTCCGTAGCTCGGGGTCTCCCCTCGCGCCGGCCCGGTTCGGCGGCGTGCTCGTCCTGGCCTTCGCGATACCCCTGGTCCTGGGCGGGCTGGCCGCATGGCCAGGTCTGGACCTGCTCACCGGCCCGCAGGGAAGCGGCGGTGCGGCGCTCGCCTTCGTCGCGCTCGCCTCGGCGGTCACCGCGGTGCCTGTACTGGCATCGATCCTGCGTGAGTGGCAGGCCAGCACCGGACGGGTGGCGGTGCTGGCCCTGACCACGGCGACGGTCAACGACGGGGTGGTCTGGGTGGGCGTGGTCATCCTGATCGCGGTCAGCGGCGACCCGCCCAGCGCCGGGATGACCCTCGCCTGCCTGAGCTTCCTGCTCCTGCTCCTGCTCGCGGTCGCGCGTTCGGGCCCGGCGCTTCGCCGCCTGGGCGCGCGAGGAGTCGTGACCGCGATCGTCATCGTGGCCGGGCTGGCTGCGGCTTCCACCGAACTGATGGGTCTTCACATCTCGATCGGAGCGTTGCTGGTCGGTGTCGTGATGCCCGCCGGTCTGCCCACCGCCGAACGTGCCTGTACCAGGCTGCACGAGGTGTCCGTGGCGGTGCTGCTGCCGGTCTTCTTCGTCGAGGCGTCGATGAACGCTCCGGTCCAGCTGCTGGTGACCCTCGGCCCCAGCGCGTCGGCAGCCGCGGTGACGCTGGTGCTCGCAGGGGCGCTCGGCAAGCTGGCCAGCGGAGTGGTGGCGGGGCAGCTGGCCCACCTTGACCGGGGACGATCCGTGGCACTGGGCGTGTTGTTGAACTGCCGCGGGGTGACCGAGCTGGCCATCGCCTCGATCGGGCTCCAGCAGGGCCTGATCAGCCGCTTCGGCTTCGCTGCCCTGGCCGTGCTGGCGGTGGTCACGACTGCCGCCACCGCGCCCATGCTCGCGCTGCTCGACAGATTCGGAGTGAGCTGGCGCGATGCGGGGGAACGGCCGCACCCACCGAGACGTCCGCCGCCGGGCTCGACCGTGCCGGCGTCAGCCGTGGCCGCCACGCGGATCGGAAAGGATCTCCCGTGACCACCCCACCCGTGGTCGGCTGGGCACCCGTCCTGGCCACGGCCGGACGGCTGCTGGCCATCCCTGCCGTGGAACGTGCCCCGGCGGACGTCGTCCACGCGGTTCAGCGGCGCCGGCTGCGCCGGATGCTTCAGCACGCCGTGACCAGGGTGCCCCGATGGCAGGGCGTGATCAGTGCGGCCCAGGCCGCCCGGTTCGACCCGCGTGATCTGCCTGCCCTTCCCATGGTGAGCCGCCGTGATCTCCAGGCGGAGGACATGACACCGTGGCTGGACACGGCCCTGGATCCGGCTGCCCTGCGCTGGGTGCAGACCAGCGGCTCGACCGGAGGCCGGCTCAGAGTCGCCTTCTCCGGGGCAGATCTCGCCTACCTGCGCGCGGGATACCTGAGCGACCTGCTCGCGCTGGGGCTGCGCCCCACGGATCGGATCGGCTACTGCCGAGTGGGCCCGTTCGTCTCGCACCCGGCGGAGCGGTTCGGGATCGGGGTGGGGATCCACATCCCGACCACGGCGACCCTGGACGAGCAGGTCGACCGGTTGCAGCAGGCCGAGCCCACGTTCCTGATCGGCTTCCCGAACGTGCTGCTCAGCCTGGCGGAGGAGTTGACCCGCCGGGGGCTGAGGGTGCCGGTGCGCCGGGTGCTGCTCGGGGGGGAGACGACCACCCCGCAGGCCCGCGTGATGCTGGCTGAGGTGTTCGGCGGAACGCTCGGCGAGGTGTACTCGTGCGTGGAGGCGTTCACCATCGCTCGGTCCTGCCCCCGGGGGAGGCTTCACCTGCGCAGCGCGGAGGTCCTCGCCGAAGTGCTGCGGGACGACGGCACCGTCTCGGCCACGGGGGAGGGCGAGATCCTGGTGACCCGGCTGCACGGCACGGCGATGCCGCTGCTGCGGTACCAACTCGGCGATCGGGTGCGGATCGGCGACATCGGGTGTGACTGCTCCACCTACCGCACGCCGGTGGTCTCAGCCGTCAGCGGCCGGACCGAGGACCGTCTGCTCGCCCGGGACGGACGGCTGGTCCATGCCGACTACGTGGTCCGGGCAGCGATCCATCCCGGGGTGCTGCGCACCCAGCTTCGGCAGGAACGTGCAGGCGAGGCGGCCCTGCTGGTGCAGTTGGACGGGCGGCCCGACGACGGGATCGTCGAGGCGATCAGCGCCGGGGTGCCGCACTCCGGAGACCTGGTGATCCGAGTGGTCGTGGTGGACCGGATCCAGACCGATGCCAACGGCAAGTACCGGCTGGTGGTCCGCCACGGACCGCTGCTGTGAGCGCCGGCCGGGTGGCGCTGGCCCGCTCCACCGTGCGCTACCGGGTGCTGCGGTCCTGGGCCCGCGACCATGTTCCCTACTACCGGGAGACCTGGGCTTCGGATCCGGCGGGGCTCGGCCCGTCCACCGTCGAGCTCGCCCGGCAGGCCTTCCGGCTCGCCCCGCTGGCCACGCCCTGGCGTCCGGGCGCCTGGTCCCCCCGGCGCGACCCGAACCTCGTCGCAGTGCTCACCCGCTGTGCGCTGGTTCATCACGGGTACCGCCCGGCATCACGGTCTGAGGTCCTGGCCGACTGCGCCCCCGCCGCGGACGACCTGGCCGCGGTCCGGGGCGCGGCGTGGGGAGAGAGGCGGCGGTATCTGGCGGTGCCCCCCGAGGGATCCTTCGAGCGAGAGGTGGTGCTGCGCCGTCTCGGCGCAGAGCCGCTGTGTGTGGTGGTCGGAACGGCGCAGGAACAGGAGGCATTGGAGTCCGCGGTGCCGGCGTTGCGGAGCACCGCAGGTGCGCGCAGCCCGGCGCGGGTCACCCGCAGTGTCGACGGGGCCCGGCCTCTCGGCCCGGCGCTGCTCACCGACCACGTGCTCGGGGATCTGGCCTTCTGGGCGGCAGGCTGCGCGAGCTGGCATGTGCCGGCAGCCGTCTGGTGGGTCAGGAACGGGTCTGCGGGACCGGTGTTCACCCGGCTGAGCCGGCGGGCTCCGGTCCTGATCGACGTCTATTCGCCCACCTGGGTCGGGTGGCGGGTGAGGGACTGCGTAGGCCATCGCAGCCGCGTGCTCTCACCCCCGCTGGAGCCCGGCTGAGCCCTCAGCGACACGCCCGCGTACCTCGCCTCAGCCCTGGCCCCGAGCCGGTGCTTCTCCTCGGCGGTGCCTGGGCCGAGCTCCAGCCGCCGCACTCCGTGCCTGGCCGCCCAGTCGATCGCCTGGAGAAGGGCTGCGGCGTACAGGTCCTCGCGCGTGCTGGTGTCGGCCATTCCGGTGGCGGTCAGGCTGACCACGTCGCCGTGGTGCAGAGCGAGATCGAACTGCACCAGGCGCTGCCCCGCGGCGTAGCCGAGGCAGAAGGCCCGACGGGTGTTCAGGATGGTCGGCAGGTAGGCCAGCGGCAGGGGTGCCAGGCCTTGCCGGGCCCGGGAGTGCCGGAGCCGGGTCATGAACTCCAGCCGGGTGGCCTCCAGAACGTCCGGAGGCACCAGGAGTTCGTGAAGATCGCCGTCCTGGAACCGGCGCTGCACCCGGCGCAGCCGCTTGCGGTGCCGGGCTGGAAGCCCGGCGAGGTGCTCGTCCACCCCGGAGCGGACGTCGATCACGGCGTGATCGGCCTGTCGGACGCGGCGCAGCGCAGGGAGCGAGCCGGCGTCGCCGAACTCGTAGAGGATGGCCACCGGCATGGCGCAGAACCGGCGCACCTGCCGTTCCATGGCTGCGATCGCCGACTGAGCTGCGCCCGGGGGCAGGTCGTCGGCAAGCACCACACCTGGGTGGAACGACACGGGCGGCGTCACCCGCAGCACCAGCGGCCACGGGCGACGCCGGGACGCGTGATAGGCCCGCAGCGGCAGACCGCGCCGCCATCCACGGAAGCATGCGATTCCCGCCGAACGGCCGTCCACCACCGCACGGGTGAGCAGCACCGGCTCGGCGCAGGCGCGGGCGTAGGCGGTGATCGTTGCCGCGTCCCAGACCGCCGGCGCCGCGTTCGCCTGCGCGAGGTCGTCCCAGGCGGGATCCGGCCGGCCTCGGGCGGCGTCCACCAGCTCAACCTCGATCGGCACCGGGCGCTCCGATCACAGCGTCGAGCCGGGCCAGTAGCCGGGCGCGCAGCGGCCGGCCGCCGGTGTCCTGGAAGGACGCCAGCGCGGCGGCCACCTCGGCGGCGCCGAAGTGGTCCACGGTGCGGGAGAGCGGGGGAGCGGTCGAGGTCCCGAACAGGGCCCAGGCGATCGCGTGATAGTGCCCGGCCGGCAGCGGGTCACGGAGCAGGTCGACCGGCAGGTCCGACAGCACTGCGGGCTCGGCGGCGAGCCCAGGAGGTGGCGGCTGTGGCACCTGGGGAAACCAGCCGTGGCCGCGTCCCGGTCCTGCCAGCCACGCCAGCGCGTATCCGAGCCGCGGCGCGGCCGCCTCGCTCAGGCCGGCCGTCGCGGCGCCCAGATCGAAGAAGTGCGAGCTCACCCGGCCTGCCGCTCCCCGGAAGCCGAAGGCGCGCCGGGGCGCCGGGTCAGGCTCGCCGCCGCTCAGCAGGTGCCACAGGCGCGAAGCCTGCCGATCACCGGTGCGCACCGAGTTCAGGAAGGCGTCGTACTCGCGGTGCCAGCGGTTGAGGGTGGCCAGATCGAGGCACAGGCGAAGGTCCCGGCGGGCCTCGACCCGGGCGAACAGCCACAGCACCATGGTCGGGGGCATCACCATGAGCAGATCGGTGGCGCGCAACCCGCCTCCGCGTGACCCGGAGACCTTGCCCCGGCCGCACTGCCGGACCAGGCCGTAGGGCACGATCACCGGCTGGGGCCGCCCGAACAGGTCGGGGAAGACGGCGAAGGTGCGGTCCATGGTCGACCCTGCGGCGCAATGGTCCTGGCCGGCGGGCTCGCAGTCGATGCCCTCGGCGACGACCCGCAGCATCCAGTCCACCGTCCAGGACGGCTTGACCGAGCGGGGGTCACGTTCGCGATGGCGGGCACCGCATCGGGTGCAGCCGTAGACGACCTTGCCCGGCGACAGGGTGAGGAGCCTCGTCGTGTTGCGCCCGCACGAGCGGCAGTAGGGCCGGAAGAGTCGATCGCTGCGCAGGCCGAGGGTCCGGGCCAGGACCCGCCGCCGGGCCAGGAGCAGGCGCTGCCAGGGCACGTAGGTGCCGGCCCGATAACACTCGGACTGATAGCGCACCGACCAGTCGGGAAGCTCGTCCCCGCGACCGTCCGGATCCGCCGCGACCGGGCAGATCCCGAGGTGCTTCAGCTCGGTGATGAAGTCCCGGCACACCCTCCGGGCGTGTTCGTGGGCGTCGCTCATCGGTGCGCCGACCAGATCACGCAGCGGGCCTTGGCCGGCCTTGCCGTCGTGAACGGCGTCATAGTCGTCGAACGCGAGGATCAGCCGGGCGCGGTGGCCTCGGTCGGCCAGGGCCCTCACCACGAGATACGCGGTGACCGTGTCCCGGAGGTTGCCGACGTGGAACGCGCCGCTGGGGGACATGCTCGACTGCACCACGGCCTGACGGGACACCCCCCGCGTTTCAACCCGTGCCAGGACGCGGTCGGCGTAGTCATCGGCCCAATGTGCGAACCCGTTGCGCCGCAACAGGATCGGCGCGACACGGGCTTTCCCGCCCTGGCCACGCGTGGCGCGACTGCGCCACGCCGTCGCCGGGATCAGCTCGGCCGTCAGCAGCCGACGACGTTCCCGGGCCAGCGGGCCACGCGGTCGTGGGGTGAGCGGGGCTTCGGTCACTGCGCACTCCGTTCCCGCGGCTCAGGTCGGAGCAGGCTCAGGTGCGCCAGTTCGCCCAGCGCCAGTGCGGTCAGGGCGCCCACTGCGCCCGTCCAGGCGATCAGCGGCACGGCGGCAACGAGGGTCACGACCAGGGCCGCACCGGCGGCGGCCACGGTGCGGTACAGGTCTGCCTGGGTGGAGTTCTCGTAGGCGAAGTTGAGCATCGCACTCACCGCCATGATCGGGAGCAGGGCCACCAGGACGGCGACCGTGACCAGAGGGTCGACCGGGTCTCCCGCGCGGTCCGCACCGAGGTGTCCGAGCCCGGCCACCGCGGCCAGGTAGCCCACCGTGAGCGACCCGGCGAGCGGGCCCGGGCGCCACCGGTCGAGCCGGGGCACCAGGGAGCGCCCGGGAAGATGGACGATCGCGGGCTGCGCCAACCGGAGCAGGTAGGTGTACCCGGCGCTGATCACCGTGGCGGAGGAGAGGGCGAGGTAGAGCAGGCTGCGTTCGCGGCTGCTGCCGACCTGGCCGGTCAGCAGCAGCAGAGCCATGGCGGCGACTCCGGCGAGCACATCGCCGATCCCCTGCAGGCCGACCTGGCGGACGGCGGCCAACGCGGGTGCTCGGGACGGGAGCCAGGGCCGGGTGGTGGACAGGACCCCGATCACGATCACCGTCGCGATCGACCCGGCGCCCACGCCGAGCGCGACCAGGAACCCCCATGGCCCCAGTCGTCCGCCGAGCGTCGCCGCGAGCAGGGTCACCGTCACGCCGGCGAGGCAGAGCTGCGCGACGATCTCCACCCGGGGCCGGCCCGCCGCCCGCCCGGAGGCCGTGGTCAGCTGCATCACCGCCACCGTGATCGCAGCCAGGGCGGCGGCGCCGGTCAGTGACGGTTGGGCGGAGGCGATCGAGGAGCTCACGCCCCAGGCCGCGACCAGAGCCGCTAGCGCCAGTCCCAGCAGGAGGTGCAGCCGGATCATCGCGTCTCGTGGTTGATCGGTGCGAGGCACCGTCTTCAGCAGGCCCTTCTCGACCGCGACGGCGATCAGCGGAGTGGCGATCACGAAGGGAGCGACGGCGGCGACGTAGCGCTCGAAGTCGGGGTCGCTCCAGGCTCTCACCAGCACCCAGGGGGTCGCCGCCATGCCGAGCCGGGTCAGGGCCCGGCTGAGCAACAGGCCACCGAGGAGTCCGCCGCCCAGGCCGATGGCCGCCCCTGCCGTGCGCAGGTTGAGCGCCTCTGGGCGGCTCACGACACGGTGTCGCGGGTGACGACACGCGCCTTCCCGCGCGTGGTGTGCTCGAGCCCGTCGGCCCAGACGATCTGGAGCGGGAATCGCCGTTCGGCGAGGGAGAACAGGCGTTCCCGGTACGTGCGCTCGACCTCGGTGAGGTCGGCCGCAGCCTCGCTCACCAGGGTCACCACCACCTCGCCGGAGGGCCGTTGGTGGACCGCGGACTCGGCCACGCCGGGGTGTTCGGCGGCCAGGAAGAGGAAGGTGGCCGAGTACAGCAGCGATCCGTCCGGCAGGCGCACATGGTCGGCGACGCGGCCCCGGGTGAGGTCCAGCAGACCGAAGGTCCGTCCGCAGGGGCAGTCGGATCGGCGCAGCCGACCCAGATCGCCGAGCGAGTAGCGCAGCAGCGGCATCCCGCGTTCGAGGAAGTGAGTCACCACGATCTCGCCCTCGTCGCCGGGGGGCGCCGGTCGGCCGCCGGCGTCCAGTACCTCCACGTGGACTCTGTCCTCGGCGATGTGGGCCCCACCGTGGCTGCACTCGAAGGTGACATTCAGGACCTCGTAGGCGCTGTACTCGTCGTAGATTCGCACCCCGAACGTCTCGACCAGCTGCCGCCGGTGCTCGGGCAGCAGCAACTCCGACTCGGTGAAGATGATCCGCAGCGTGGACCGCAACCGCTCCACCGCGCCCGCCGGTGCCGTGCGGGCGAACTCGCGGAGCATCGTGGGATACCCGATCAGCGCCTGGGGCGCGATGTCCCGCAGGGACTGCTCGATCCGCCCCGGCGACCACGAGCAGATGACCGAGGTGCGCCGGAAGAGCCCGAGCCGCTGATACCAGCGGGTCGCCATCGGGTAGGGCCGCAGGTGGGCCAACCGGTACCAGGGCCGGTAGTCGCCGGTGGCGAGGAAGCGGCGCAGGCACGCGGCATTGTGATAGGCGTAGGCGCGGCGGTCGTGCGCCACTTCGAGTCGTGCGCCGCTGGTCCCGCTGGTCCTGGTGATCACGAGCGAATCGGCCGGCACGACGCGTGAGCGCATCGCGGCGCCGGATGCCAGGACGTCGGACTTGCGCAGCACCGGCAGGTCGCTGAGCCCCTCCAGGAGGTCGCTCGCGCGCAGGCCGAGATCCAGGTCGCGGTACCACGGCGTCGTCCGCCGGGCATGCTCGACGAAAGCGGCCAGGCCTGTGCTCTTGTAGCCGTCCAGGTGATCTCTGGTCCACCACTGCGATGCCATTACCTGCGCGACATCGGCGAGCTCGCGGGCTGCGGTCATCGAGTGAACCAGCGGGCCGGCGCGAAGAGCACCCCGACGGCCGCCAGCACGTGGACGGCGATGAACAGCATGGCTTCGGTGGCCGTCGGGGGGTGGCCGATGAAGACCTCGATGTGGCTGGCCCAGAACCAGACGTCGGGGATGTCGGCGAACGGCGTGCCGGAGTTGTCGTTGACCAGGAGGAAGGCCAGGTCTTCGAGGCCGGAGAGCATGAGCAGGATCAGGGCCACGGCGAGCCGGCGGACCGCACCGGTGCTGGCCCCGCCGAGCCGATGGCTCAGCGCCAGCGACAAGATCACATACGGGACCATCGTCAGGGTGTTCACGTAGAACTTCGGAAAGTCGTCGGTGAGGTAGAACCCACGGGGGATGAAGTAGCAGAAGAAGCCGAGGAAGGCGACCGGCACCAGGATCAGCCCCGCCCGTCGGCGGGCAGGCTCCTCCAGGGTCAGCCTGGCCACCGACTCGGCGGCCAGGAAGAACGGCACCAGGTGCAGCAGGAACTTGACCAGCGAGGTGGCTTCCCGCTCCGGGGGGACGAACAGCAGCACGATGATCGTGACGACCACCGCGGCGAGGCCGAAGGCTGCGGTGCCCCGGTTGACCTGCAGGAAGCGGGCCAGAGGCCCCCGTCGAGTGCTTCGAACCGCTTGTGCCATGGCGGCATCTTAAGGGTGAATTATCCGTTAGCGTCTGACTTGCCGCTTTTTTGGCCGGGGGGTGGGACGGTATGGACGCGCTATCGGCTGCAGCAGCGTTGTCGGCTGCTCTCGTGCGTGAGCGGCGCGGACCGGGGAGGGTGTCGGCGGACAGCGCCGGTCGGCTCGCGGCGATGCTGGCCCACTGCTGGGCGGAGTCCCCCTTCTACCGCGAGTTGTGGACCCGGGCAGGGGTGCCGTCCGGGTCGAGCCGGCTGATCGATCTCCCAGTGATCGACAAGCGGGCGGTGGTGGATGCGGGGGAGCGCCTGGTCGATCCGGTCCGGCTCGGTCCCGGGGCGACCAGCGACCGCACCTCGGGCTCCTCGGGCCTGATCCTGGCGGTGCCGACCGACCCGGCCGCTGCGCGGGTGAAGGCCGCGATCTGGCACCGCGCCCATCTCGCCTACGGCTTCACCCCCCGGCGCCGGATGGCCTTCTTCCGGTTCTCCGCCGGCACGCCGGGGATCGCCGACCGGCTCGGGGTATGGCGCTCCACCTGGATCGATGCTGAGCAGGATGTGCAGTCGCGGTTCGACCGGTTGCGCGCGCTCGCCCCGGACATCGTGGCCGGGTACCCCTCGCACCTGCTCGACCTGTGCCGGGGCATCGACCATGCCGATCTGCGCGCCCTGCGCGTGGACGCCGTCGTGTCCGGCTCGGAGACCCTGACCGCGTCGGCCCGCGACCAGTTGGCCACCGCGTTCGGTGCGCCCGTGTTCGACCTCTACGGCGCGTTCGAGTTCGGCAACATCGCCTACGAGTGCCGGGCAGGCAGCCGGCACCTGTCGATCGACGCGGTCTACCCCGAGGTCCTCGACGAGAACGGGCAACGGTGTGCGCCCGGGCAGACAGGTGACCTGGTGCTGACCGGGCTGCTCAACCGGGCGTTGCCGCTGATCCGCTACCGGATCGGGGATCGGGGTGCCCTGATGCCGGGAGGGTGTCGGTGCGGCCGAGGCTCGCCGTTGCTGGCCGCCCTCGCCGGGCGCAGCGACGACGCCCTGGTCGGGCACGGCCATCGACTGTCGCAGGCTGCGGTGGGCGAGGTCTTCAAGCGGCTTCCGCAGATCACGGCCTACCAGGCCCGCCAGGGGGCGGATCTGGCAGTCTCGGTGGGACTACTGCTGACCTGCGACGTGGCCGAGGAGGACGTGGTGTGCGCGCAGGCCGCGGACCTGCTGCGCGCACATCTCGGTGGGGTCCCGGTGACCTGTCGGCGCGTCGACGTCATGCCCCGGGACGCGTCGGGCAAGGTCCGTCCCGTGGCGACCGAGGTAGGGCGGGACGAAGGGTGGAGGTAGGGCATGGTCAATGACGGACCGGACGGCTTCACCTACACCGTGCGTGGTGAGCGCGAGGTGGTCATCCTGCACCGGGGAAGAGTGGCGACCGTCCTGCGCGGCGCCGCGATGGCGCGCTTCCTGGACGACGTCGAGCGGGAGGACGAGCAGGAGGTGATGGCCCGGGCGACCGGCAACTACAAGCGCGGCAACGAGCGCCTGGCCGCCTCCCACCCCCGCAACCGCAGGCGGCGCTGAGCCGCGACTCGGCGCGCGTCACGGCGGGTAGCATGGGCGGCCGGTCACGACCAGTACCCTCCCGGATCCCCGGGAAGCCCCGAACCCAGCGAAGGCAGTGCAGTGGCGACGACGAACGACCTGAAGAACGGCCTGGTCCTCAACATCGACGGTCAGCTCTGGGCCGTGGTGGAGTTCCAGCACGTCAAGCCCGGCAAGGGCGGCGCGTTCGTGCGCACCAAGCTCAAGAACGTGCTCTCCGGCAAGGTGGTCGACCGCACGTTCAACGCCGGCACCAAGGTGGAGACGGCCACGGTCGACAAGCGGGACATGCAGTACCTGTACAAGGACGGCGAGGACTTCGTCTTCATGGACTCCTCGACCTACGACCAGATGCACATCGGCGCCGCCACGGTCGGCGACGCGGCGAACTTCCTGCTGGAGAACCAGGACGCGATCGTCGCGGTCCATGACGGCCTCCCGCTGTACATCGAGCTGCCCACCTCGGTCGTGCTGGAGATCACCTACACCGAGCCGGGGCTGCAGGGCGACCGCTCCACCGGCGGCACCAAGCCCGCCACGGTGGAGACCGGCTACGAGATCGCGGTGCCGCTGTTCCTCGAGGCCGGCACCAAGGTCAAGGTGGACACCCGCACGGGCGACTATCTCGGCCGGGTCAACTGAGGTGAGTGCCCGCAGCAAGGCCCGCAAGCGGGCGCTGGACCTGCTGTTCGAGGCGGACCTGCGCGGCGCGTCCGCCCGTGCCCTGCTCGCCGAGCGGGCGGGCACCGGGTACACCGCCGACCTGGTGAACGGCGTGGAGGAGAACCGCGAACGGATCGACGAACTGCTGGCCACCTACTCCCAGGGCTGGACCCTTGACCGGATGCCGGCGGTGGACCGTGCCGTGCTCCGGATCGGCGCCTGGGAACTGCTGTTCAACGACGAGGTGCCGGACGCCGTGGCGATCGACGAGGCGGTCGAGCTGGCCACGAACCTGTCCACCGAGGCCTCGCCGTCGTTCGTGAACGGATTGCTCGCCAGGTTGCTGGATGTGAAGGCGACGCCCACACAGACGTGAAGGGCGGTACGGGCTGTGATGACCGCCCGAACCGCCCTTCACGGTCGGTCACTCGTCGGCGGCCACCGCGCGCCGGGCGTCGGCGTTGAGGACGCCCCAGGCGATCAGCTGTTCGGCCAGCACGGCCGGCGGCACGTCGTAGATCACTGCGAGGGTGCGCAGGTCGTCGGTACGGATGGACAGGACCTTGCCGTTGTAGTCGCCGCGCTGGCCCTGGATCGTGGCGGCGTACCGGGCCAGCGGGCCGGCCTTCTCGGCCGGAACGGACTGCAGCCGCTCAAGGTCGAGCACCAGCTTGGGGGGCGGCTCGCTGCTGCCGGTCGGAGCGGCGTCGGGCAGGAGCGCTTGAACCGGGACGCCGTAGAAGTCGGCGAGCTCGGCGAGACGCTGGACAGTGACGGCACGGTCCCCGCGCTCGTAGGAGCCCACGACGACCGCCTTCCAGCGGCCCTCGGACTTCTCTTCCACCCCGTGCAGTGACAGACCCTGCTGGGTGCGGATCGCGCGGAGACGGGCACCCAGTGCCCGTGCGTAATCGGAGGCCATGGCCCGATGGTCACGGAGAGTTATCTCCCCCGTCAAGCGGGATCGCCGAATCGCTGGGGGTGAATCTTTGACAACGGGGTATAAAGAGATGAATTGCGTGCTTTGTCCTCGTCCATTCGGGGGGTGACGGGAATGTGACACGGCGCGCACTGCCGGGTGGCAAACGTCACGGTACGAGCCCGGCCGGGCCGACCCGTGGTCACCGCCCGGTGTCGGAGCGGCTGCTAGCCTCACTGGCGTCCGACCAGTCCTTTAAGCCCGTCCGGAGAGGCGGGGAAGGGATGGCAGCGATGGCGTCTGCCCGCACCGTGCTCGAGCCCGCCGACATGGCCCGAGCGCTCACCCGCATCGCCCATGAGGTGCTCGAGCACAACAAGGGCTCCCAGGGACTGGTCGTCCTCGGCATTCCCACCCGGGGCGTGACCCTGGGCGAACGTCTGGCCCGCCGCCTCTCCGAGATCGAGGGCCGCCCCGTTCCGCACGGCCGACTCGACGTGACCATGTACCGCGACGACCTGCGCAGCCAGCCCGTGCGCGCCCTGGGCGCGACCGCGCTGCCCGAGGGCGGCATCGACGACAAGGTCGTGGTCCTGGTGGACGACGTGCTGTTCTCCGGCCGCACCATCCGCGCCGCACTGGACGCGCTGTCGGATCTGGGCCGCCCGCGCGCCGTCCGCCTGGCGGTGCTGGTGGACCGCGGCCATCGCGAGCTGCCGATCCGGGCCGACCACGTCGGCAAGAACCTGCCCACCTCGCTCAGCGAGCGGGTGCGGGTGGCCCTGACCGAGAACGACGGTCGCGACGAGGTCGTCATCGAGGGGCCACGATGAGCCTCGCCAGCGGCCACCTGCTCAGCGCCGCGGACCTGGACCGGACGGCGGCCGTGGCTCTGCTCGACGTCGCCGAGCAGATGGCGGCCACCCAGCAGCGATCGATCAAGAAGCTGCCCACCCTGCGCGGCCTGACCGTGGTCAACCTGTTCTACGAGGACTCCACCCGGACCCGGATCTCGTTCGAGGCGGCGGCCAAGCGCCTGTCCGCGGACGTGATCAACTTCTCGGCCAAGGGGTCGAGCGTGTCCAAGGGGGAGAGCCTGAAGGACACCGCGCTCACCCTGCAGGCGATGGGCGCCGACGCCGTCGTGGTGCGGCACCCCGCCTCGGGCGCCCCGCACCGGCTGGCCCACTCGGGCTGGGTCAGTGCAGCCGTGGTCAACGCCGGCGACGGCACCCACGAGCACCCCACCCAGGCCCTGCTCGACGCCTTCACCCTGCGCCGTCACCTGGCCGGCGGCACCGGGGACCTGGCCGGCCTGCGGGTGGCCGTGGTCGGTGACGTGCTGCACAGCCGGGTGGCCCGCTCCAACGTGCTGCTGCTGCACACCCTGGGGGCACGCGTGGTGCTGGTCGCGCCACCCACCCTGCTTCCGGTCGGCGTCGGTGCCTGGCCGGCGGCCACCAGCCACGACCTGGACGCCGTCCTGGCCGGCGAGGTTGGCGGAGCCCCCGACGCGGTGATGATGCTGAGGGTGCAGGCCGAGCGGATGAACGCGGCGTTCTTCCCCTCCGCC
The DNA here is from genome assembly GCA_963710915.1 of uncultured Actinomycetota bacterium. Lineage (GTDB taxonomy): Bacteria > Actinomycetota > Actinomycetes > Actinomycetales > Kineosporiaceae > JADJPO01. The sequence continues at coordinate 573,506 of CAVQCD010000012.1, forward strand.
CGGGAGTACTCCCGGCGCTACGGTCTGGACGCACGGCGCCTCGGCCTGCTGCCCGAGCACACGATCGTGATGCACCCCGGCCCGATGAACCGCGGGCTGGAGATCTCCGCGGTCGCCGCGGACTCACCGCGGTCGACCATCGTCGAGCAGGTCTCGAACGGCGTCGCGGTCAGGATGGCGGTGCTCTACCAACTGCTCTCGGGGGAGCAACCGGCCCCGGTGGAAGGAAACGACCAGTGACCCACCTCGTCAAGGGTGCCCGCCTGCTCGGCGGCGCGCCGACGGATCTGCTGCTGCGCGACGGGGTGATCGCCGAGATCGGCACCGGCCTGACCGCGGCCGGCGCGACCGTGCTGGACGCCGACGGCCTGATCGCCCTGCCCGGTCTGGTCGACCTGCACACCCACCTGCGCGAACCTGGTCGCGAGGACGCCGAGACGGTGGAATCGGGCACCCGGGCCGCGGCGCACGGCGGATTCACCGCGGTGCACGCGATGGCCAACACCGATCCGGTGGCCGACACCGCCGGGGTGGTCGAGCAGGTGTGGCGCCTGGGCCGGCGGTCCGGCTGGGTCGACGTCCGCCCGGTGGGTGCGGTGACGGTCGGCCTGCGCGGCGAGCGGCTCGCCGAGCTCGGCGCGATGGCCGACTCGGCCGCCGCCGTTCGGGTGTTCTCCGACGACGGCAAGTGCGTCAGCGACGCCGTGCTGATGCGCCGTGCCCTGGAGTACGTGAAGGCCTTCGACGGCGTGGTCGCCCAGCACTCCCAGGAGCCGAGGCTGACCGAGGACGCCCAGATGCACGAGGGCGAGGTGAGCGCCGTGCTCGGCCTGCGCGGCTGGCCCGCGGTGGCCGAGGAGGCGATCATCGCCCGGGACGTGCTGCTGGCCGGGCACGTCGGCTCCCGGCTGCACATCTGCCACGTCTCCACCGCGGGATCGGTGGACATCGTGCGCTGGGCCAAGCAGCGCGGCGTGCAGGTGACCGCCGAGGTGACCCCGCACCACCTGTTGCTCACCGACGAGGAGGTGCGCAGCTACGACCCGGTGTTCAAGGTCAACCCCCCGCTGCGCCGGGCCTCGGATGTCGAGGCGGTGCGGGCGGGCCTGGCCGACGGCACGCTGGACATCGTCGCGACCGACCACGCCCCGCACCCGGTGGAGGACAAGGACTGCGAGTGGGCGGTCGCCGCGATGGGGATGACCGGGCTGGAGACGGCACTGGCCGTGGTGCAGCAGACCATGGTCGACACCGGGCTGCTGGACTGGGCCGGGGTGGCCGAGCGGATGTCCTTCACACCGGCCAGGATCGGGCGCCTGGGTGACCAGGGACGTCCTGTCGCCGTGGGTGAGCCCGCGCATCTGGTGCTCTACGACCCCGCGGCGCCGTGGACGGTGCACCCCGAGCAGCTGGCCACCGCCGGGCTGAACACCCCTTGGCGCGGGCGGGACCTGCCCGGGCGCGTGGTCGCCACGTTCTACGGCGGTCACCCCACGGTGCTCGACGGTGCCACGACGGAAGGACGACGGTGAGCCCCGCAGCTCTGCTGGTGCTCGAGGACGGCCGGGTCTGGCCCGGCACTGTTTACGGCGCAACGGGTTCCACGTTCGGTGAGGCGGTCTTCGCGACCGGCATGACCGGCTACCAGGAGACCCTGACCGACCCCTCCTACCACCGCCAGATCGTGGTGATGACCGCGCCGCACATCGGCAACACCGGTGTGAACGACGAGGACGGCGAGTCGAGCCGGATCTGGGTGGCCGGCTACGTGGTGCGTGACCCCGCCCGCCGGGCCTCGAACTGGCGCTCGCGGCGTGAACTGACCGCCGAGCTGGCCGAGGCGGGGGTGGTCGGGATCAGCGGGGTGGACACCCGCGCGGTGACCCGCCACCTGCGTGAACGCGGCGCGATGCGGGCCGGCATCTTCTCCGGCGAGGCGCTGACCGGGCGCACGGAGGCCGAGCTGGTGCAGCAGGTGCTCTCGGCACCGCCGATGGCCGGTGCGGACCTGGCCGCCGAGGTGACCACTGCGGCCCCGTATGTCGTTGCCGCGCAGGGGGAGAAGCGGCTCACCGTGGCTGCGCTCGACCTGGGGATCAAGGCGATGACGCCACATCGGCTGGCCGAGCGGGGGATCGAGGTACATGTGCTGCCCTCGACCTCCACCCTGGACCAGGTGCTCGCCGTCCAGCCGGACGGCGTGTTCTTCAGCAACGGCCCGGGTGACCCGGCGGCGGCCACCGGCCCGGTCGCGCTGCTCGCCCAGGTGCTCCAGCGGCGGATCCCGTTCTTCGGGATCTGCTTCGGCAACCAGATGCTCGGCCGCGCCCTCGGTCTGGAGACCTACAAGCTCGGCTACGGCCACCGGGGGATCAACCAGCCCGTGCAGGACCTGACCACGCGCCGGGTCGAGGTCACCGCGCACAACCACGGGTTCGCCGTCCGCGCCCCGGTCGGGGAGGTCTTCGACACCCCGTTCGGACGGGCCGAGGTGAGTCACGTCTGCCTGAACGACCAGGTGGTGGAGGGGCTGCGCTGCCTGGACACGCCGGCCTTCTCGGTGCAGTACCACCCCGAGGCGGCCGCCGGACCGCACGACGCCGCCTACCTGTTCGACCGATTCGTGGACCTGATGACCGCCTCCGGGTCCCACCAGCAGATGGCGAGCACCTGATGCCGCGGCGCACCGACCTGTCCAGCGTCCTGGTGATCGGCTCCGGGCCGATCGTGATCGGCCAGGCCTGCGAGTTCGACTACTCCGGCACCCAGGCGTGCCGGGTGCTGCGGGCCGAGGGGCTGCGGGTGATCCTGGTCAACTCCAACCCGGCCACGATCATGACCGACCCCGAGTTCGCCGATGCCACCTACGTGGAGCCGATCACCCCCGAGGTGGTCGAGGCGATCATCGCCAAGGAACGGCCCGACGCCCTGCTGGCCACCCTGGGCGGGCAGACCGCGCTCAACCTGGCGATGTCCCTGCACGCCTCCGGGGTGCTCGAGCGTTACGACGTCGAGCTGATCGGGGCCAGCGTCGCCGCGATCGAGGCGGGCGAGGACCGCCAGCAGTTCAAGGGCGTCGTCGAGCGCTGCGGCGCGCAGGTGGCCCGCTCCCGGATCTGCCACACGATGGCCGACTGCCTGGACGCCGTCGGCGACCTCGGCTACCCGGTGGTGGTGCGGCCGTCGTTCACCATGGGCGGGCTCGGCTCGGGCATCGCCCATGACGAGGCCGAGCTGCACCGGATCGCCGGCAGCGGCCTGCAGTACTCCCCGACCACCGAGGTGCTCCTCGAGGAGTCGATCATCGGCTGGAAGGAGTACGAGCTCGAGCTGATGCGCGACCGCGGTGACAACGTGGTCGTGGTCTGCTCGATCGAGAACCTCGACCCGATGGGGGTGCACACCGGCGACTCGATCACTGTGGCGCCGGCGCTGACCCTGACCGACCGGGAGTACCAGCGGCTGCGCGACATCGGGATCGCGGTGATCCGCGAGGTGGGCGTCGACACCGGCGGCTGCAACATCCAGTTCGCGGTGGACCCGCGCGACGGCCGGGTGATCGTGATCGAGATGAACCCCCGGGTGTCCCGGTCCAGTCGCGCTCGCCTCCAAGGCGACCGGCTTCCCCATCGCCAAGATCGCGGCCCGGCTGGCGATCGGCTACACCCTGGACGAGATCCCCAACGACATCACCGAGAAGACGCCGGCGAGCTTCGAGCCGACGCTGGACTACGTGGTGGTCAAGGCGCCGCGGTTCGCGTTCGAGAAGTTCACCTCGGCCGATCCCACGCTCACCACGACGATGAAGAGCGTCGGCGAGGCGATGGCGATCGGGCGCTGCTTCACCGAGGCGCTGCAGAAGGCGTTGCGCTCGTTGGAGAAGCGGGACGCGAGCTTCCACTGGAACGGTCCGGCGCCGTCCGGGGCCGCTCTGGACGCGCTGATGGTGGCGATACGGACGCCGACCGAGTCCCGCCTGGTGCAGGTGCAGCAGGCGATCCGCGGCGGGGCGGGCATCGAGGCACTGCACGAGGCCACCGGCATCGACCCCTGGTTCCTGGATCAGCTGGTGCTGATCGAGGAGGTCGCCGCAGCGGGTGTCCACCGCCGACCCGCTCACCGCGGACGTACTGCGCGAGGCCAAGCGGCACGGCTTCTCCGACACCCAGATCGGGGTGCTGCGCGGAATGCACGAGGACGTCGTCCGCGGCGTGCGGCACGCCCTGGGCATCCGGCCGGTCTACAAGACCGTGGACACCTGCGCCGCGGAGTTCGCTGCGAGCACGCCCTACCACTACTCGAGCTACGACACCGAGGACGAGGTGGTTCCCTCGGACCGGCGCAAGGTGATCATCCTCGGCTCGGGGCCGAACCGGATCGGGCAGGGGGTGGAGTTCGACTACTCCTGTGTGCACGCCTCGTTCGCCCTGCGTGAGGCCGGGTACGAGACCGTGATGGTGAACTGCAACCCGGAGACCGTCTCCACCGACTACGACACCTCCGACCGGCTCTACTTCGAGCCGCTCACCCTGGAGGACGTGCTCGAGGTGGTGCACGCAGAGCAGCGCAGCGGCGAACTGGTCGGGGTGATCGTGCAGCTCGGCGGGCAGACCCCGCTCGGGCTGGCGGCCCGGCTGGAGGCGGCCCGGGTGCCGATCGTGGGCACCTCCCCGGAGGCGATCCACCTGGCCGAGGAGCGTGGCGCGTTCGGCCGGCTGCTGGCCCGGGCCGGCCTGCGCGCGCCCCGAGCACGGCATGGCGAGCAGCTTCGTGGAGGCCAAGGCGGTGGCCGACCAGGTCGGCTACCCGGTGCTGGTCCGGCCCTCCTACGTGCTCGGCGGGCGCGGCATGGAGATCGTCTTCGACGAGGAGATGCTGGCCGACTACATCGGTCGGGCCACCCAGGTGAGCCCCGAGCACCCGGTGCTGGTCGACCGGTTCCTGGACGACGCGATCGAGATCGACGTCGACGCGCTGTTCGACGGCACCGAGATGTACCTCGGCGCGATCATGGAGCACATCGAGGAGGCCGGCATCCACTCCGGCGACTCGGCCTGCGTGCTGCCGCCGGTCACCCTGGGCTACGCCGAGATGGACCGGGTGCGCACGGCCACCGAGGCGATCGCCCGCGGCGTCGGGGTGCTCGGCCTGCTGAACGTGCAGTTCGCGCTCGCCGGCGGGGTGCTCTACGTGCTGGAGGCCAACCCGCGGGCCAGCCGCACCGCACCGTTCGTGTCCAAGGCGACCGGGGTGCCGCTGGCCAAGGCCGCAGCCCGGATCATGCTCGGCGCCAGCGTCGCCGACCTGCGGGCCGAGGGGATGCTGCCCGCCTTCGGCGACGGCGGCACGCTGCCCGACGGCGCCCCGGTGTCGGTGAAGGAGGCCGTGCTGCCGTTCAAGCGGTTCCGCACCACCGAGGGCAAGGTCGTCGACATCGCTGCTCGGCCCGGAGATGCGCTCCACCGGTGAGGTGATGGGCATCGCCCCGGACTTCCCGCGGGCCTTCGCCAAGTCGCAGCGCGCGGCCTACGGAGGCATGCCGACCACCGGCACCGTGTTCGTCTCCGTCGCCGACCAGGACAAGCGCGCGATCATCTTCCCGATCAAGCGGCTGTCCGATCTCGGGTTCCGGATCGTGGCGCACGGATGGTACGGCGAACGTGTTGCGCCGCAACGGGATCCCGGCCGAGGTGGTACGCAAGCACAGTTCCGGCCGGGGCCCGGACGGCGAGCGCACCGTGGTCGATCTGATCAACGACGGCGAGATCGACATGGTGGTGAACACGCCCAGCGGCCCGGCCGCCCGGCACGACGGGTACGAGATCCGCTCGGCCACGACCTCGGTCGACAAGCCGATCATCACCACCGTGCAGCAGCTCGCGGCCGCCGTCCAGGCGATCGAGTCCGGGCTGGACGGCGAGGTGCACGTCGCTTCGCTGCAGGAGCACGCCCAGGTGCTCGCCGAGGGACGGGCCGCGCAGGATGCGGCCCGCCTGACCGCGGCCGGGTCGGGCGGAGCCGGCGCATGAGCCCGGTGCAGCAACGCGTCGCCGTCCGCAGCGCGCAGCCCGAAGGCGCCTACCACCGGGTGATCCTGGACGCCCCGGACGTCGCCGGGCAGGCCCGGCCCGGCCAGTTCGTCGCCCTGGCGGTGGGGGAGGAGCCGACCGCGATGCTGCTGCGGCGCAGCTTCTCGATCGCCGCGGCCCGTGACGGCGGGATCGAGTTGCTGATCGCGGCCGCCGGGCCGGGCAGCAGCTGGCTCACCCGGCGCCGCCCCGGCGACGAGGTCGATCTGGTCGGCCCCCTCGGAGGGGCCTTCCCCGCGCCGGCGCCCGGTGCCGCATGCGTCCTGGTCGGCGGCGGCTACGGCGCCGCCCCGATGGTGTGGTGGGCCGGCGTGCTGCTGGCTCGGGGCCACCGGGTGGCGCTGCTGCTCGGCGCCGCCACCGCCGGCCGGCTGGCCGGGGTCGAGGCCGCCCGCGCGTTGGAGGTTCCGGTGCACGTGACCACGGACGACGGCAGCGCGGGGCAGCAGGGCCGGGTGACCGAGGCGCTGGCGGCGGCGATCGGGTCCGTTGCCGGGGAGTCCGGGTCGCCGTCGCCGACCGAGGTGTACGCGTGCGGCCCGATGGCGATGCTGCGCGCGGTCACCACGGAGTGCCGCGCGATCGGTGCCCGGGCCTGGTGCGCGGTGGAGGAGTCGATGGCCTGCGGGATCGGGGTCTGCATGACCTGCGTGCTGCCGGTGCGAGGCCCGGACGGCGCGGTGCGGATGACCAGGACCTGCACCGACGGCCCCACGTTCGACGGCGCCTCGATCGCCTGGGACAGCATCGGGAAGGTCGTGCCGGCATGACCGCACTCGACCTGAGCACCCGGTTGGGCACCCTGGAGCTGCCGAACCCGGTGCTGACCGCCAGCGGGTGCTCGGCGGCGGGCCGGGAGCTGGCTCCCTACCTCGACGTCGCCGGGCTGGGCGCGGTGGTCACCAAGTCGATCCAACGGGCGCTGCGCCCGGGCCGGCCCACGCCACGGATGGCCGAGACGCCGTCCGGCATGCTGAACAGCATCGGGCTGCAGGGGCCGGGGATCGAGGCGTTCTGCGCCCACGACCTGCCCTGGCTGCGCGAGGCCGGGGCACGGGCTGTGGTCTCGATCGCCGGGGGCGACGCCGCAGAGTTCGCCGAGTTGGCCGCCCGGCTCGCCGGTGAACCGGGCGTGAGCGCCATCGAGGTGAACATCTCCTGCCCGAACGTGGCCAATCGCGGCCTGGTCTTCGCCTGTGACCCCGGCTCGAGCACCGAGGTGGTGGCGGGAGTGGTGGCGGCGGTGGCCGGGCGGGTGCCGGTGCTGGCCAAGCTGTCGCCCGACGTCACCGACATCACCGTGATCGCCGGCGCCTGCCTGGAGGCCGGAGCCGACGGACTGTCCATGATCAATACCACCCTGGGCATGGTGATCGACACCGACACCCTGCGGCCGGTGCTGGCCGGCATCACCGGGGGGCTGTCCGGGCCCGCGATCCGGCCGATCGCCGTCCGCTGCGTGTACCAGGTGCACGCAGCGATGCGGGCCGGGCGGATCCCGACCGCGCCGATCGTCGGCATCGGCGGGGTGATCACCGGGCGGGACGCGCTGCAGCTGGTGGCGGCCGGGGCGAGCGCGGTGCAGGTCGGCACGGCCACCTTCCACGATCCCGGCGCTCCGGCCCGGGTGCTCGCCGAACTCGCGGAGGCGTTGGCGCAGCGGGGATTCGACCGGTTCGAGGACGCGATTGGACGGGCACATGACGCGTGAGGCGTTCGGGGCGAGGCTGGTGGCGGCGACCGCCGCGCGAGGGCCGCTGTGCGTGGGGATCGACCCGCATCCGCAACTGCTGGCCCAGTGGGGGCTGCCGGACGACGTGGCCGGGCTGGAGCGGTTCGCGCTGACCACGGTCGAGGCGCTGGCCGGGCAGGTGGCGGTGCTCAAGCCGCAGTGCGCCTTCTTCGAACGGCACGGTTCGCGCGGGGTGGCGGTGCTCGAGCGGGTGCTCGCCGAGGCCGGCCAGGCCGGCGCGCTGACCATCGCCGACGCCAAGCGGGGCGACATCGGTTCCACGATGACCGCCTACGCGCAGGCGTTCGCCGGCGAGGGCTCGCCGCTCGCGGCCGACGCGGTGACGGCGTCCGCCTACCTCGGGTTCGGGTCCCTGCGCCCGCTGCTCGAGCTGGCGGCGCAGACCGGGCGCGGGGTGTTCGTCCTGGCGCTCACCTCCAACCCGGAGGGTCCCCAGGTGCAGCACGCCCGGCTTGCCGACGGGCGCACCGTGGCGCAGAGCATGCTGGACGCCGTCGCGGCGGAGAACGCCGGTGTGCAGCCGCTGGGGTCGGTCGGGGCCGTGGTCGGGGCCACCATCGGCGGAGCCGGGGCGGCCCACGATCTGAGCGCGGTCAACGGGCCGCTGCTGGCGCCGGGGATCGGCGCCCAGGGGGCGGGGCCCGCCGAGCTGCGCCAGGTGTTCGGCGCGGCGCTCGCGCACGTGCTGCCCAGCTCGAGCCGCGAGGTGCTGCGTGGTGGGCCGACGGTGGACGGGCTGCGCGAGGCGGCTGCCCGCACCCTGGACGAGGTCACGGCCGCCCTTCGCTGAGGCCTTCCAGACTCCTCCGAAACAGTGCACCGACTGGTTCAGTAAGCTACTGTGAACCACATGGTTCAGCAATTGTCGTCGGGCGATCTGGATCTCCTGTTCTCGGCGGTCGCCGACCCCACCCGCCGTGAGGTGCTGGCCCGGCTCGGCCGGGGCCCGGCGACGGTCGGGTCGCTGGCGGAGCCGTTCGGCATGACTCTGACCGGGATGCGCAAGCACATCCAGGTGCTGGAGGACGCCGGGCTGGTGGTCACCCGCAAGCTCGGGCGGGCCCGGGAGTGCCGGCTCGGCGAGGAGCGGATGGACGGCGCAATGGCCTGGATCACCTTCTACCAACGCCTCTGGGAGCGTCGCCTGGACGGACTCGAGGCCTACTTCACGCTGCGGAACGGAGCCGACCGATGACCGATCCGACCGAACCGACCGAGCCGACTGAACAGACCGAGCCGATCGAGCTGCGGATGCACCGCCGCCTGCCGGCGACGCCGGAAGAGGTCTTCGACGCCTACACCGACGCCGAGCAGCAGAGGATCTGGTTCAGCATCCTGGACGAACGCCCCGGCATCGTCGAGATCGAGGTGGACCTGCGGGTCGGCGGCCGCCAGACGGCGGTCTGGGGGGCGAGCCCGGACGAGCTGTTCCGAGAGACCCAGACCTTTCTGGTGATCGACCGGCCGCACCGGCTGGTCACCGAGTCCAGCGGGAGCAGTCCGGACGGGATGACCATGTCCACCCGGATCGAGGTCACCTTCGCGCCGATCCCGGAGGGGACGCTGATGACCGTGGTGCAGAGCGGGTTCCCCGCGGTCGAGATCCGCGACTTCTTCACCCAGGAGGTCTGGGTGGGCGCCTTCGACCGGATCGAGGCCCACCTGCGCCGCGCCCGGGTGTCGGAGTGAGCGCCGTCGCCGAGGGCTCGCGGCTGAGGTCACGGCCGACGGTCGTCGCTGTCACCGTGCTGGCTGCGGTCCTGATCAACCTCGCCGTCCACGCCCTCGGTCGTGCCGCGGGAGGATCGTTCACCGTCACCCGCGAGGGGCAGCCGGTGCAGGTCGACGCAGTGACCGTCGCGGGGTTCAGTGCTGTCCCACTGCTGGTCGGGATGCTGGTCGTAGCAGCCACGGCCCGCCGGCTGCCGGTGCTGCTGACCGTGGGGCTGGTGGTGGCACCGATCCTGGCGCTGGTGACCGTCCCGGTGATGACCCTGCCGGCCGACTTCGACAGCGTGAGCACCTTCACTCTGGCGCTCTGCCATGTCACCCTGGCGCCGGTGAGCGTGCTCGGCCTGCTGGCCCTGCGCCGCGCTGTCGCAGAGGAGAACCGCTGATGGCCAAGGCCTTCCTCGACGTCGAGGACTACCTCGCCTCGTTCGACGAGCCGGTGCAGTCCCTCCTGCGCCAGGTGCGTGAGGCCGTCCTTGCGGGGATGCCCGACGGCACGCAGAAGATCCGCTACGGCATGCCGGCGGTGATGCTCGAGGGCCGGTACGGCCTGCACTTCGCCGGGTGGAAGAGCCACGTCGGGCTGTACCCGGTGCCCCAGCTCAGCGAGGACCTCGAACGACAGGTCGCGCCGTACCGCTCGACGAAGGACACCGTGAAGTTCCGGTACGCCCAGCCGATCCCGTTCGACCTGATCGAACGCCTGGCCCGCGAGATCGCCCAGCACCACCCGCACTGACCCCGCCGCCCCCGCCCCGCCCCCCCGCCCCCCGTCCCCGCCCCCGCAACCACCTCGAGCCCGCGTGTGGACACTTCTCGGGCAATTTCGGCCATTTCAGCCCGAGAGGTGTCCACACGGCCCCGAGAAGTGTCCACACGGCCCGAGAAGTGTCCACACGGCCCCGAGAGGTGTCCACACGGGCCCCGAGAGGTGTCCACACGGCCCGAGAGGTGTCCACACGGCCCCGAGAAGTGTCCACACGGCCCGAGAAGTGTCCGCGCAGGGCCAGAGTTGGGCTGGGGTGGGTGGGCGCAGGCATGGCGAGACGGCCGTTCGGCGCTCGACAGGGCGTGATCGGGCCCAGAACGCCGTGCGCGTTGCCCCGTGGCGGCGGGAGTGGGTAGGTTCGAACTCTGCGATCGATACGACGGACCACGATCGACCGAGGTGACCGAGTGGTACTGCCCCCCCTGACTCCCGAGCAGCGCGCCGCCGCGCTGGAGAAGGCCGCTGCGGCCCGCCGTGCGCGTGCCGAGGTGAAGAACCGGCTGACGCACTCCCAAGCCTCGCTCGGAGATGTGATCCGCGAGGCCCAGGCGAACGAGGTCATCGGCAAGATGAAGGTCTCGGCGCTGCTCGAGGCCCTGCCGGGCGTCGGCAAGGTGCGCGCCCGCCAGATCATGACCGAGATCGGCATCTCTGAGTCGCGCCGGGTGCGGGGGCTGGGCACCAACCAGGTCGCCGCGCTCATCGAGCGCTTCTCCCGCTGACCCGCCGACGGTGGGGCAGCAGGCACCGGGGGTTTCACGACTGACCGTTCTCGCCGGCCCGACCGCGGTCGGCAAGGGCACGGTCTCCGCGGACATCCGCGAGCGCTACCCCGAGGTGTGGCTGTCGGTGTCGGTCGACCACTCGCGCCACCGCGTCCCGGCGAGGTCGACGGGCGGCACTACCACTTCGTCTCGCACGCCGAGTTCGACCGGATGGTCGCCGCCGGCGAACTGCTGGAGTGGGCCGTGGTGCACGGCCTGAACCGCTACGGCACCCCGCGCCGTCCGGTGGTCGAGGTGCTCGCCCAGGGGCGGCCCGCGCTGCTGGAGATCGACCTGCAGGGTGCCCGCCAGGTCCGGGAGCGGATGCCCGAGGCCCTGTTCGTGTTCCTCGCCCCGCCGTCGTGGGAGGAACTGGTGCGCCGCCTGGTCGGCCGAGGCACCGAGCAACCGGCCGAGCGGGAGCGCCGGCTGGCGACGGCGCGCGAGGAACTGGCGGCCGAGTCGGAGTTCGACGTGACCATCGTCAACGACGACGTACGCGCAGCCCCGACGAGCTCGTACAGATGCATGGGACTGCGCCCGTCACGATCCGGCGCCGCATCCCGTCACCACCAGCTAGGGAGACACTGCGTGTCCGGAACTGTCGCGTCGCCTGAAGGCATCACCAACCCCCCGATCGACGACCTCCTCGAGGCCGCGAACTCCAAGTACGCCCTGGTGATCTACGCCTCGAAGCGGGCCCGTCAGATCAACGCCTACTACTCCCAGCTCGGCGAGGGCCTGCTCGAGTACGTCGGCCCGCTGGTCGAGACCCACGTGCAGGAGAAGCCGCTGTCGGTGGCCCTGCGCGAGATCAACGCCGGGCTGCTCGTCGCCGAGCCGTTCGAGGCGTGACTCTCTGAGCTCTGCCGCCGGCCCCGACGCGCGTCGTCGCGTCGTCCTCGGGGTCAGCGGTGGGATCGCCGCCTACAAGGCCGCCTCCCTGTTGCGCCTGCTGACCGAGTCGGGGCACGACGTCACCGTCGTGCCGACCGCGGCGGCGCTGCGCTTCGTCGGCGAGCGCCACCTGGGCGGCGCTGTCCGGGCACCCGGTGGCGACCGACGTGTGGGACGACGTCGATCAGGTGCCGCACGTGCGGCTGCGGCAAGCAGGCCGACCTGGTCGTGGTCGCCCCGGCCACCGCGGACCTGCTCGCCCGGGCCGCACACGGGATGGCCGACGACCTGCTCACCTCGACTCTGCTCACCGCGCGCTGTCCGGTGCTGATGGCCCCGGCCATGCACACCGAGATGTGGCAGCACCCGGCCACGGTGGCCAACGTCGCCACCCTGCGGGCCCGCGGCGTGGTCGTGCTCGACCCGGCCAGCGGGCGGCTGACCGGCGCCGACACCGGCCCGGGTCGGCTGCCCGAGCCGGAGGCGATCGCCGCCGCAGCGCAACGGCTGCTGCGCCGTCCGGCTTCGGCGGGACAGCCCGACCTGGCCGGCTGGCGGGTAGTGGTCACCGCCGGGGGCACCCGCGAGGCCCTCGACCCGGTTCGCTATCTCGGCAACCGTTCCTCCGGCCTGCAGGGCTACGCCCTGGCCGGTGCCGCGGCCGCGCGGGGCGCCGACGTGGTGCTGATCTCCACGGCCTCCCTGCCCGAGCCGGCCGGGGTCGAGGTGGTCCGGGTGGAGTCCGCGCTCGAGCTGCGTGACGCCGTCCGCGCCGCCTGTTCCGGCGACACCGGCGGGCGCCGCGCCGACGTGGTGGTGATGGCGGCGGCGGTGGCCGACTTCAGGCCTGCCTCCGTGGCCGAACACAAGATCAAGAAGGACCCGGCCCTGGACGACGTGCCGGTCGTCCCGCTGGTGCGCAACCCCGACATCCTGGCCGAGCTGGTCGCCGGGGACGCCGCCGAGGTGGTGATCGGGTTCGCCGCCGAGACCGGAGACGACGCGGCCGGCGTGCTCGAGCACGCCCAGGCCAAACTGAAGCGCAAGGGATGCCACCTGCTGGTGGTGAACGACGTGTCCGGCGGCAAGGTGTTCGGGCGCGCCGACACTGAGGTGACCGTGCTGGACGCCGCGGGCGGAGCCCACCGGGTGCCGGCCGGGAGCAAGGACGAGGTTGCCGAGGCGATCTGGGACGCGGCGCTGGCCTGGCGTGCCCGGTGATCTGCGCTCGGTAGAGTTGAGACCCAGACAGCAGCCGCTGCACTTGACAGGAGCATCGTGACCTACCGCCTGTTCACATCCGAGTCGGTGACCGAGGGTCACCCGGACAAGATCTGTGACCAGATCAGTGACGCCGTCCTCGACGCACTGCTCACCGAGGACCCGCGCAGCCGGGTCGCCGTGGAGACCATGGTGACAACCGGTCTCGTACACGTGGCCGGTGAGGTGACCACCGAGGCCTACGTGGACATCCCGTCGATCGTGCGTCAGACCATCCTGGGGATCGGCTACGACTCCTCCACCAAGGGGTTCGACGGCAATTCCTGCGGGGTGGAGATCTCGATCGGGGCAGCAATCTCCCGACATCGCCCAGGGGGTCGACAGCGCCTACGAGGCGCGGGTCGAGTCCGGCAGCGACCCGCTCGACGCCCAGGGCGCCGGCGACCAGGGCCTGATGTTCGGCTACGCCTGCGACGAGACGCCGCAGCTGATGCCGCTGCCGATCTGGCTCGCGCACCGGCTGGCCCAGCGCCTGGCCGAGGTCCGCCGTAGCGGCGAGGTGCCCTACCTGCGCCCCGACGGCAAGACCCAGGTGACCATCGCCTACGACGGCGACCGTCCGGTCGCGCTGGACACCGTGGTGGTCTCCAGCCAGCACGCCGCAGACATCTCGCTGGAGAACCTGCTGCAGCCCGATGTGGCCGACCACGTGGTCAAGCCGATCCTGGACGAGGTCTCGATCGACAGCTCGAAATTCCGGCTGCTGGTCAACCCGACCGGACGGTTCGAGATCGGCGGCCCCATGGGTGACGCCGGACTGACCGGCCGCAAGATCATCGTGGACACCTACGGCGGCATGGCCCGCCACGGGGGTGGCGCGTTCTCCGGCAAGGACCCCAGCAAGGTCGACCGGTCGGCCGCCTACGCCATGCGCTGGCTGGCCAAGAACGTGGTCGCCGCCGGACTGGCCAGCCGCTGCGAGGCGCAGGTCGCGTACGCGATCGGCAAGGCGCACCCGGTGGGCCTGTACCTGGAGACCTTCGGCACCGAGACGGTCGACCCGGCCCGGATCGAGAAGGCGGTGCGCGAGATCTTCGACCTGCGTCCTGCCGCGATCATCCGCGACCTGGACCTGCTGCGACCGATCTACCGGGCGACGGCGGCGTACGGGCACTTCGGCCGGGTGGACGCCGGGCTCGACTTCCCGTGGGAGCGCACCGATCGGGTCGACGCGTTGCGTGCAGCCGTCTCCTGACCTGTCCTCGCTGCGCGTCGCGCGGCTGGTCGTCGACCTGCCGCCGGCGCACCTCGACCGGCCGTTCGACTACGCGGTTCCGGACGGCATGTCGGCCACGGCGGTGCCGGGCGCCCGGGTGCGGGTGCGGTTCGCCGGGCAGGACGTCGACGCCTTCGTGCTGGAGCGGCGGTCGGCCAGTGATCACCCGGGGCCGCTGACGCCGCTGCGCCGGGTGGTCTCTGCCGAGCCGGTGCTCACTCCCGAGGTGGCCCGACTGGCCCGGGCCGTCGCCGATCGGTACGCCGGCACACTGTCCGACGTCCTGCGCCTGGCCCTGCCCCCGCGCCACGCCACCACCGAGAAGTCCGCCCCCGCGACGCCCGCGACTCCCGCCGCCCCGCCAAGATCGCCGGTTGTGCGGGCCTTCCCCCCATCTACTGGGGGAGAAAGGCAGACAGATGGTGATCATGGGGGAGTGGGAGTGGGGGCGGGGGTTTGGGGGCGGTATCCGGCGGGGGCGGCCTTCTTGACCCGGCTCGCCGCCGGCGAGGCGCCCCGTGCGGTGTGGACAGCGCTGCCCGGCGCCCGGCACTGGGCGGACGCCGTGGCGGTGGCCGCCGAGACGGTGCTGGCCACGGGCCGAGGCGTCGTCGCCGTGCTGCCGGACCGGCGCGACGTCGACACCCTGGAACGGGCGCTGCTGGCCCGGCTCGGGCCCGGACGACATGCCCGGCTGGAGGCCGACCTCGGTGCCGCCGAGCGCTACCGAGGGTTCCTGGCCTGCCTGCGCGGGCAGGTGAGGATCGCGATCGGGACCCGGTCCGCGGCGTTCGCCCCGGTGCGCGACGTCGGCCTGGTGGTGATCTGGGACGACGGCGACGAGGTGCACGCCGAGCCCCGCGCCCCCTACCCGCACGCCCGTGAGGTGCTGACCCTGCGGGCGGAGCAGGCCGGTGCGGCGATGTTGCTCGGCGGCTGGTCGCTCAGCGTCGAGGCGGCGCAACTGCTCGAGCAGGGCTGGGCCCGCCCGATCGAGGCCGACCGCTCGGTGCGCCGCAGGCTCTGGGCCCGGGTCGCGGTGGCCGGCTCCGACGAGGTCGCCACCCCCGCCCGGATCCCGAGCGAGGCCTGGCGGGTGATCCAGAAGGGCCTGACCAGCGGGCCGGTGCTGGTTCAGGTGCCGCTGGCCGGTTACGTGCCCGCGGCCGCCTGTCGCACGTGCCGTCGTCCGGCGCGGTGCCCGCACTGCGCCGGGCCGGTGCAGCTGGCCGTCGACAGCGTGTCGTGCGGCTGGTGCGCCCGGGCGCTGCCGACCTGGACCTGCCCGCACTGTCAGAGCCGGGCCCTGCGGGCCAGTCGGGTGGGGGTGCACCGCACGGCGGACGAGTTGGGCCGCGCCTTTCCGGGGGTACCGGTCGTGGTCTCCCGCCCCGGGCGGGACCTGCCCAGGATCGGCCGCCGTCCGGCCATCGTGCTGGCCACGGCGGGCGTCGAGCCGCCGGTCACCCCGGACGGGCTTCCCGACGGGGGTGAGGGTGACACCAGCCCCCCGGCCGGCTATGCCGCCGGGGTGCTGCTCGACGGAGACCTGATCCTGTCCCGCCCCGACCTGCGCGCGGGTGAGGAGGCCCTGCGCCGGTGGCTGGCGGCGTCCGCGCTCGTGGTCCCGGCGTCCTCCGGCGGTGCCGTGATGATCTGCGCCGATCCAGGCGCCCCGGCCGTGCAGGCCCTCGTGCGCGGCGACCCGGCCTCGTTCGCGGCGCGGGAGCTCGCCGAACGGGTCGAGCTCGGGCTGCCCCCGGCCAGCGTGACGGCCAGCCTGGTGGGTCAGCGGTCGGCGGTCGACGCCCTGCTGGCTGCCGCGGACGCCGACCTGAACGCGGTGCCGGGTGGGGTCGAGACCCTGGGACCGATCGTGCTGGAACCCGAACCGGTGCGCGACGACGCCGACCTGGTGCTGCCGGTGGAGGAGCCGCGGATCCGCATGGTGCTGCGCGCCGCGCCGTCCTCCAGCGCGGCGATGGCCCGGGCGCTGAAGGTGGCGGCAGTGGCTCGCAGCGCCCGCAAGGACCGCACCCCGGTGCGGATCCAGATCGACCCTCGCGACCTGGGCTAGCCATCACCCTGCGCCCGATTGTGTGCGGCGAAAGTGGTGCTGCTGGGCCACTTTCGACCGCACAGAATCTGTGGGCGTTCAGCGTGGGGGGTGCAGGACGGCGAAGGCGTCGGTCACCTGGAGGGCGGGGGAGCGGAACCGGAACACGGCCGCCGGTCGGCCCCCGGCCGGACCGGAGCGCAGCCGTTCACCGGTGGCCACGATCTGCTGGCGGCGCAACAGGATCCGCTGCAGGTTGGTGGCGTCGACGTCGTGGCCCAGCGCGGCCCGGTAGAACGTGGCCAGCTCGGACATGGTGAACGTCGGCGGCGCCAGGGCGAAGCCGAGGTTGGTGTAGGAGAGCTTGGAGCGCAGCCGCCGCCGGGCCGCCTCGACGATCCGGGCGTGGTCGAAGGCCATCCGCGGCAGGGCGTCGGCCGGGTGCCACCGGGTGTCCTCGGGCAGGCCCGGCAGGACGCCGCCGGGCACCAGGCCGAGGTAGCTGGTGGCCAGGGTGCGCCGGTGCGGCACCCGGTGCGGGTCGCCGAGACTCTCCAACTGTTCGAGGTGGCTGAGCTCGCGCACGTCGACCTTCTCGGCCAGCTGCCGGCGGATGGAGCTGCCAAGGTCCTCCGTGGGCCCCAGCCGGCCCCCGGGGAGCGCCCAGTGACCGGCCTCAGGTTCCTGGGCCCGCTGCCAGAGCAGCACGTGGACGGCGGCCCGGCCTTCGGCGGCCGGACCGTCGCCTCCCGGCTCGTCCCCGGCCGGGCGGACCTGGAGCACGGCGGCCAGGACCTCGTGGTCGAAGCAGTCGCTGCTCGGGGCCGCGGAGGGGGGCTGGCTGGAACGGTGCACGGCGGCATGCTAGTCTCACCCAGCGGTTATCGCCTAATAGGCGGAAACGTGGACGGCCCGGTCCGCGGACGGTGTGAGCGAGGAGTAGGCATGGTGCTCGACGAAGCCCGGTGGGCGGACGAGGTCCGCCGGCTGGCCGCCGAACGTGACGCGGTGATCCTCGCGCACAACTATCAGCTGCCCGAGATCCAGGACATCGCCGATCACGTCGGCGACTCGCTGGCCCTGTCCCGGATCGCTGCCACGGCGCCCCAGCAGGAGATCGTCTTCTGCGGCGTGCACTTCATGGCCGAGACGGCCAAACTGCTCTCGCCGGGCAAGCGGGTGCTGATCCCCGATGCGCGGGCCGGCTGCTCACTGGCCGACACCATCCACGCCGAGGAGCTGCGGGTGTGGAAGGCGGCCAATCCGGGCGCCGTCGTGGTCGCCTACGTGAACACCTCGGCCGCGGTGAAGGCCGAGACCGACATCTGCTGCACGTCCTCGAACGCGGCGGACGTCGTCCGCTCGATCCCGCAGGACACCCCGATCCTGTTCCTGCCCGACCGGCACCTGGGTGCCCACGTGCAGCGGGTGACCGGGCGCACGAACATGAAGATCTGGCTCGGTCAGTGCCACGTGCACGAGGGCATCACCGGGGAGATGCTGGTCGAGAAGCTGACCGCGGACCCCGAGGCCGATCTGCTGGTGCACCCCGAATGTGCCTGTGCCACACCGGCGCTGGAGCTGGTGGCGGCCGGGAAGGTGGCGAGCGAGCGGGTGCGGATCACCTCCACCGGTGGCATGGCCGACGTCGCGGGCGGGCGGATCGAGGCCCCCCGGGTTCTGGTGGCCACCGAGACGGGCATGCTGCACCAGCTGCGCAAGATGAACCACTCGGGCACCCGGTTCCTGCCGGTGACGGACAAGGCGGTCTGTCACTACATGAAGATGATCACCCCGGAGAAGCTGTTGCGCTGCCTGCAGACCGGCCAGGACGAGATCACCGTGGACGCCGAGATCGCCGACCGTGCCCGCTCCTCGGTGCAGCGGATGATCGAGATCGGCACCCCGTCACGAGGTGGCGAGTGAACGTCGTCCAGCGTCTCGCCTGCGCTGAGCCGAGCTTCACCCGCAGCACCGATGTGCTGATCGTCGGCACCGGGATCGGCGGGTTGGCGTTGGCCCAGGCGCTGAGTGGGCACGGCCTGCGGGTCGAGGTGGTCACCAAGAACCAGCTGCGCGACGGCAGCACCCGCTGGGCGCAGGGCGGTGTGGCCACCGCCGACGGCCCCGGCGACGACCCCGCGCACCACCTCGAGGACACCCTGATCGCCGGCGCGGGGCTGTGCGACCCCGACGCGGTGCGGGTCCTGGTCGAGGAGGGGCCGGCCGCGGTGGCCGGGCTGCTGGCCAGCGGCGCCGCCTTCGACCGCACGGCGGACGGCGCGCTGTCCTACACCCTCGAGGGCGGGCACTCCTGGCCCCGGATCGTGCACGCCGGGGGCGATGCGACCGGGCTGGAGATCCAGCGCACCCTGCGAGGGCGCGGTCACCGCGGTGGCCGACGTGCACGTCTGGGAGCGCACCTTCCTGCTCGATCTGCTGCTCGCCGCTGACGGTGGCGTGGTCGGTGCCCGGGTCTCCCGCTGGAACGGCACGACCGCCGAGATCGGTGAGATCCACGCCCGGGCAACGGTTCTGGCCACCGGCGGGTACGGCCAGGTGTTCGCCAAGACCTCGAATCCGGCGGTGGCCACCGGCGACGGCCTGGCCGCGGCGCTGCGTGCGGGGGCGGCGGCGGCCGACCTGGAGTTCGTGCAGTTCCACCCCACCGTCCTGGCGCTGCCGACCGTGGCCGACGACGCCGGGCGCCAGCTGCTGGTCTCCGAGGCCGTGCGCGGCGAGGGTGCCGTGCTGATCGACGCCGACGGCAACCGGGTGATGGCCGGCAAGCACCCCCGCGAGGACCTCGCCCCGCGTGACGTGGTGGCCGCGACCATGGCCGCCCGGATGGCCGAGCTCGGGGTCGACCATCTCTACCTCGACGCCCGCCACCTCGGTGAGGAGAAGCTGCTGCGGCGCTTCCCGACCATCGTGGCCGGCTGCCGCAGTGCCGGGGTCGACCCGGTCACCGAGCCGATCCCGGTGGCGCCGGCCGCTCACTACGCCTGCGGCGGCGTCCGCTCGGACATGGCCGGCCGCACGTCGTTGCTCGGGCTGTACGTGGTGGGCGAGGTCGCCTGCACCGGGGTGCACGGGGCGAACCGGTTGGCCTCCAACTCCCTCCTCGAGGCGATGGTGGTGGCTCGCCGGTTGGCCCGGCTGCTCTCCACCGAGCCGCCTGCCCTGCGCCCGCCGGCGCCGGACACCCGGGTGCCCGGGCTGGTCGACCCGGCCAGGCGCGAGCGAGCTCACCGAGTCGATGGTGCACGAGGCGGGCGTGGTGCGCCGTCCGGAGCAGCTCGACGCGCTGGCCGCCCACCTGGACAAGATCGTGGACGGCGGGGCGCTGGAGCCGAACCTGCACGCCTGGGAGACCACCAACCTGCACACCATCGCGGTGGCCCTGGTCGGTGCCGCCCGGCGGCGGGCGGAGAGCCGGGGATGCCACCGGCGCAGCGACATCGACCACCCGCTGCCGGAATGGCGCGTACGGGTGGTCTCGACCGTGCGCGAGGGCGTGCTGACCCAGGACCTGACTGCTCCGCTGGCTCCGATGCCGGCTGCGCCGTCCCCGCTGCCGATCCCCGCGCCGATGCCGGCGCCCAGCCAGGAGGTAACCCCATGATCCCGCTGCCCGACGGTGAGGCTGAGCGGATCGCCGTCCTCGCCCTGGCCGAGGACCTGGCCGGCGGGATCGACGTGACCACCCGGGCGACCATCGGTGAGGACGTGCTCGGCACCGGGGAGATCGTGGCCCGGGCTGACGGCGTGGTCTGCGGGCTGGCCATCGCACGAGCCGTGTTCGCCCATGTCGACCCCACGCTGACGGTCACCACCCACGTCGAGGACGGGATGCGGGTGCGGCGTGGCGACGTGATCGCCGAGGTGGCGGGGTCGATCCGCTCGGTGCTGACGGGGGAACGCAGCGCGCTGAACGTGCTGTGCCTGCTGTCCGGTGTGTCGACCCTGACCGCGCAGTGGGTGGCCGCCGTGGAGGGCACGGGCGCGGTGATCCGCGACACCCGCAAGACCTTCCCCGGGCTGCGGGCGGCGCAGAAGTACGCGGTGCGCTGCGGCGGTGGGCAGAACCACCGGATGGGATTGAGCGACCAGGCGCTGATCAAGGACAACCATGTGCTGGCTGCCGGGGGAGTGGTGCCGGCACTGCGCGCGGTGCGGGCGCTGGCTCCCGACATCCCGTGTGAGGTCGAATGCACCCTGCCCGAGCAGGTCGAGGCGGCGGGGGCGGACGGCGCGGTGCTGGTGCTGCTGGACAACATGACACTGGACGCCACCCGGGCCAGCGTTGCCATAGCGCGGCGTTATGGCACGAAGACCGAGTCCAGCGGTGGCCTGCGCCTGGAGAACGCCCGCGAGGTCGCCGAGACCGGCGTCGACTACCTGGCCGTGGGAGCCCTCACGCACTCCGCACCCACCCTGGACATCGCCCTGGACCTCCGCTGACCCCTCCCACTGCCACGCGGGCCCGGCACTAGAGTGGGGAGAGACCGCGAGCTGTCGAGTTTGTGAGGATCCTTCGTGCCCATCCAGCCGATCCGCCTGTTCGGCGACCCGGTGCTGCGCACCCCGGCCCAGCCGGTGGTCGACTTCGACAAGGAGCTGCGCATCCTGGTCAAGGACCTCACCGACACCATGATCGACGCCCCGGGCGCCGGCCTGGCCGCACCGCAGATCGGCGTCGGCCTGCGGGTGTTCACGTACTACGTGGACGACGTGCTGGGCCACCTGATCAACCCCCGCCTCGACCTGTCCGAGGAGATGCAGGACGGCGAGGAGGGCTGCCTGTCCTTCCCCGGCATCCACTTCGACACCCCGCGCGCCCTGCGTGTGGTGGCCACGGGCTTCGACCAGCACGGCGAGCCGGTGACCATCGAGGGCAGTGAACTGCTGGCCCGCGCCGTCCAGCACGAGACCGACCATCTCGACGGCATCCTGTTCATCGACCGGATGGACCGCGACCAGCGCAAGCTCGCCCTCAAGGCGATCCGCGAGGCCGAGTGGATGGGCCAGGAGGCCCCGCAGGTCAAGGAATCCCCGCACGCCACCTTCGGTCGCGCCCTGTGAGGTCGCCCGCTGTGACGCCGCCCGCTGTGACTTGGTCGGGCCGGACCTAGTGCGCCTGCTCTTCGCCGGAACCCCGCAGGTCGCCGTCCCCGCCCTGGACGCCCTGGCTGCCTCGAGCCATGAGATCGTCGGCGTGCTCACCCGCCCCGACGCCCCCGCCGGACGCGGCCGCCGCGTGCTGCGCTCCCCGGTGGCCCAGTGGGCCGACGACCGCGGCCTGCCGGTGCTCCAGCCGGCCAGGCTGTCCGAACCTGCTGCGCTGCAAGCGATCCGCGATCTGACACCGGACTGCGCCCCGGTCGTCGCCTATGGCGCGCTGGTGCGCCCCGACGCCCTGCAGATCCCGCCGCACGGCTGGGTCAACCTGCACTTCTCGCTGCTTCCCGCCTGGCGGGGCGCCGCTCCCGTGCAGCACGCTCTGATCGCCGGCGACGAGGTCACCGGGGCGACCACCTTCGCCCTCGATGAAGGGCTGGACACGGGTCCGGTGTACGGGGTGCTCACCGAGACCGTCCGCCCGGACGACACCGCGGGAGCCCTCCTGGAGCGGCTCGCCCAGGCCGGTGCCGGCCTGCTCCTGGCCACCCTGGACGGGATCGAGTCCGGCGCGCTGACCGCCCTGCCGCAGAGCCCCGACGGCGTGAGCCTGGCCCCGAAGATCACCGTGGACGACGCCCGGCTGGACTGGACCGCACCCGCGACCGCCGTCGAGCGGCGGATCCGCGGCTGCACCCCTGAACCCGGGGCGTGGACGACGTTCCGCGGCGAACGGCTCGGCCTCGGCCCCGCGCGGCTCGCGCCGGCCGGGTCGCAGCCCGCCGCCGGGCTGGGGCCGGGCGAACTGAGCGTCGGCAAACGCGAGGTTCAGGTGGGAGCCGCCGGTGGCGCGCTCCTGCTCGGCGAGGTACGCCCGGCCGGACGCCGTCCGATGGCCGCCGCCGACTGGGCCCGCGGCGTCCGTCCGCAGCCTGAGGAAAGGCTCCTGTGAACCCCACGCACGGCCAGCCGGGACGGCGCCCCACCGGCGCCCGGCCGGTCACCCGCAACACCGCCCGGGCCCGGCTCGACCCCTCCCGGCAGGTCGCCCTGCTGGCCCTGCGCGCCGTGGCCGAGCAGGACGCCTACGCCAACCTCGTGCTGCCCCGGCTGCTCCGCGAGGCGCGGCTCACCGGCCGCGACGCCGGCTTCACCACCGAGCTGACCTACGGCACGCTGCGCGGGCGGGCCACCTACGACGCCGTGCTGGCCGCGTGCAGCGCCCGGCCGATCGCCGAGATCGACCCT
The DNA here is from genome assembly GCA_963710915.1 of uncultured Actinomycetota bacterium. Lineage (GTDB taxonomy): Bacteria > Actinomycetota > Actinomycetes > Actinomycetales > Kineosporiaceae > JADJPO01. The sequence goes on from CAVQCD010000012.1 coordinate 596,431, forward strand.
CCGCTGCTCGACGCGCTGCGCCTGGGGACCCATCAGCTGCTCGCCATGCGGGTGCCCTCGCATGCAGCGGTGGCCGCCACCGTCGACCTGGTGCGGGCCGAGATCGGCCAGGGCGCAGCGGGTTTCGCCAACGCGGTGCTGCGCAGGGTGGCCGAGCGCGACCTCGAGGCCTGGCTGGTCGAGATCATCCCGGCCGGCACGGGGGAGGACGCTGCGCTGGCCGTGCGCCACTCCCACCCGGAGTGGATCGTGCGTGCCCTGCGCGACGCGCTGCGCCACCACGGCCGCGACGTGGCCGAACTTGCGGAGCTTCTGGCCGCCGACAACACCCCGGCCCCGCTGACCCTGGCCGCGCTGCCGGGCCTGGTCGAGCCGGGCACCCTCGGTCCGGCCGCCGGCCCGCTCAGCCCCTACGCGGTCACCGTCAGCGGATCCCCGGGCGACCTGCCCGCCGTCCGCCGGGCACTGGCCCGGGTGCAGGACGCCGGCAGCCAGGCCGTGGCGCTGGCCCTGGCCGCCGAAGGCGTGCCGGACGACGCCGGCCGCTGGCTGGACCTGTGCGCCGGTCCGGGCGGCAAGTCGGCCCTGCTGGCCGCGCTGCTGCTCCAGCGCCGGCGGGCCGGTGAGCTGCCGGACGACGCCCAGCTGGTGGCCACCGAGATCGCACCGCACCGGGCCGACCTGGTCCGGGCCAGCGTGGCCGGCGTCGTCGACGCCGCCACGGCCGCGGGCGAACCCGCCCCGGTCACCGTGCACACCGCTGACGGGCGCCACCTGGACGAGGCCGGCCTGCCCCGTCACGACGGATTCGACCGGGTGCTGCTCGACGCCCCCTGCACCGGCCTGGGTGCGCTGCGGCGCCGGCCGGAGGCCCGCTGGCGGCGGTCGCCGTCGGATCTGGCCACCCTCGGCCCCCTGCAGCGCGACCTGCTCCGGGCGGCGCTGGACGCCGTCCGCCCGGGTGGAGTGGTCGGGTACGTCACCTGCTCGCCGCACCCTGCGGAGACCACGATGGTGGTCCAGGACGTGCTGCGCGGCCGCACCGACGTCGAACGGGCCGGCCCCGACCGCCAGCTGTGGCCGCACCGGGACGGGTGCGATGCGATGTACCTCGCCCTGCTCCGCCGCGTACCATCGTCGCGGCCCTGAACCTGACCCGCACCGCCGGCACACGTACCGAGGAGAGCCCTGATGAGCGTCGAGGGAACCAGCGGGACCCAGGATGCCATCGCCCGCGCAGCGTTCGTCGACCACGTGCGGCAGCTGCTGCGGACCCGGCCGTCGTTCAGCGTGATGGGGCTGAGCCATCCGGCGCTGACCCCCTCCCGCCTGGTCGACGTGCGCGAGGCCTCGGGCCGGGTCGAGCGGCTCTCGCTGGGCTTCGGCGACGCGCAGGGCTCGGCCGGGCGGTTCGTGCTGGTGATCTCCGGTGATCCCGGCCGCCCGTTGGACGACCTGGCCGGCCTGCTCGCCTCCGAGGCGCAGCGCCTGGGCGAGGCCGTCACCCAGGACCCGCCGACCGCCCCCGAGCTCACCCCCGCGGGCGGTCTGCGGCTGAACATCCCGATGGAGGTCGACGGACTGATCGTGGTCGAGGGCCTCCCGGTGCCGGCCCACCTGCGCCGCCAGGGCCGGCTGTGGGCGGCGCACATCACGGCCAGCCCCGGCCGCGTGGTCACCGTCGTCGCCCGCGGGGTCGACCCGGGCACCCTGCAGCTCAGCGAGGTCGCCGAGATGCGCCCCTACGTCAACGCCTGGGAGGAGCACCAGCTCAAGGCGATGGCGGCCGCCGCGTTCATGACGCCGCAGCGCTCCACGCCGGAGACTCCCGCCCAGGGCCTGGACGCCCACGTGGCGCTGATCCGGTCCTGGCTGAACCAGCGCGGCGCCGGGACGAAGCCCGAGGGGCAGCTGATCCTGGCCGGCAGCGGGGCCCCCGAGCAGCAGCGCCTGTGGGAGGCGGCGGTGCGCACCCAGGTGCACTACGCCAAGCAGCGCGACCAGGACGCCTCCGACGCCGTCGGAGCCATGGTCAATCAGGCACTGCGCCTGGCCGAGCGCGCGACCTGGTTCGGCGACCGCAGCCGCGTGGTGCGAGCCCTGGAGGAGATGGCCCGCTACACGGTGTTCGACTCCGACGTGCCCAGCCGGCGCGCCCAGGAGTGGTGGGGCCGGGTCTGGCACCTGAGCACCACCGCTCCCCCCACGGACCCGGACGTCGCCCGCGAACGCCAGCGGGAGCACGCCGCCACCGAGGCCGTCTGGCTGACCGCCTGGGAGCGCTGGGCCGGTGGGGACGACGGCCACGGTCACGGGCACCGGCGCTGAGCGGGCCGGGACGGCCGTGAGCGACGTACAGATCGCCCCGTCCATCCTGGCGGCCGACTTCGCCCGTCTGGGTGAGGAACTGGGCCGGATCGCCGACGCCGACTGGGCCCACGTCGACGTGATGGACAACCACTTCGTGCCCAACCTCACCCTCGGCCTGCCGGTGGTGGAGGCCCTGGCCAGGGTCAGCCCGGTGCCGCTGGACTGCCATCTGATGATCGACGACCCCGACCGCTGGGCCCCCGGCTACGCCGAGGCCGGCGCGGCGAGCGTCACCTTCCACGCCGAGGCGGCGCAGGCCCCGGTCCGGCTGGCCCGCGAACTGCGTGCTCTCGGGGCGCGGGCGGGTCTGGCGGTCAAGCCGGCCACCCCGCTCGAGGCCTACCTCGAGCTGCTGCCGGAGTTCGACCTGCTGCTGGTGATGACCGTCGAGCCGGGCTTCGGCGGCCAGCCGTTCCTGGAGGCCTGCCTGCCCAAGGTGCGCCGGGCCCGGGAGGCGATCTCGGCGTCCGGGCTGGACGTGTGGCTGCAGGTGGACGGCGGGGTCGGCGAGGACACCATCGCGCAGTGCGCCGAGGCCGGGGCGAACGTGTTCGTGGCCGGTTCTGCCGTCTACGGCCCGGGTGACGCCGCCGCCCGGATCGCCTCCTTGAGGGACCTGGCTGCCCACGCCTGTCGCTGAGCGTCTATTCTGTCCCCGACACACGCGTGCTCCGGGGTCGGTGCAATTCCGAACCGGCGGTGACAGTCCGCGACCCGACCGCAGCCAGCGGCCGGTTGACCTGGTGAAACTCCAGGACCGACGGTGAAAGTCCGGATGGGAGGCAGCACGCGCGGCGCACACGCGGCCGTCGTCCTGGTGTCCGGGTGCACGGTCCCCGGAGTTCGACCTGAGCGGACGACGGGCGGAGTCCGAACATCCCCGGAGTTCGTCCCGATAGCGGACACAGGACGGACACCGCAATGAACATCCTCGAATGGCTCATCGAAGCCAGCATCCCGATCGGTGAGTACCAGCTGCGCTGGCTCGAACTGATCGGCGTGCTGATCGGCTCGCCTCAGCGGTCGGCGGCATGAAGCGCCGGGTCTGGGCGTGGCCGGTGGGCATCATCGCCAACGTGCTGCTGTTCTTCGTCTACATCAACGCGATCCTCGGTTCCGAGGAAGGTGCGCGGACGCCGCTGTTCGGCCAGTCCGGCCGGCAGATCTTCTTCATCCTCGACCAGCGTCTACGGCTGGTACCGCTGGCGCGAGCACCAGCGGGGGCGGGGCGCCGACAAGCCCCGGCGATCACTCCGCGCTGGGCCACCATGACCGAGCGCGCGGCGCTGGTCGGGGTGTGGCTGGTCGGGCTGGTGATCGTGCAGCAGCTCTTCGCCACCCTCGGGGCAGGGTCGCCGAACCCGTTCTCCGCCGCGGGTGGTACTACTGGTGCGACGCCTGGATCTTCATCGGGTCGCTCGCTCGCCACCTACGCCATGGCCCGGGGCTGGAACGAGTTCTGGCTGTGCTGGATCGGGGTCGACCTGGTCGGGGTGCCGCTGCTGCTGCGCTCCAACTACATCCCCACCGCGGTGCTGTACGCGTTCTACGCCGTGTTCGTGATCTACGGCTTCGTGGTCTGGCTGCGGGCCAGCCGAGCCGAGGTCGACCCCGGCGTGCAGGGGCGGGACGTGGAGCCGGCCGCGGCGTCCTGACCGGCAGCGGCCGCTCTGACCTGCCGAGGTGAGGCTGCCGCTCGCACGTAGGCTCGACGCTCGTGAAGAGCGTTCGACGAGCTGTTCGCCGAGCTGGCCGACAAGGCCGCGCACCCGCCCCGAGGGATCGGGCACCGTGCGCGGCCCTGGACGCCGGCGTGCACGCCATCGGCAAGAAGGTCGTCGAGGAGGCCGCCGAGGTCTGGATGGCCGCCGAGTACGAGAGCGCCGAGCGCGCCGCCGAGGAGATCTCCCAGCTGCTCTACCACCTGCAGGTGCTGATGCTCGCCAAGGGGCTGACCCTCGACGACGTCTACCGCCACCTGTGAAGCACCCGGTGATCGATCCGCTGCGAAGGAACCCCATGCTGCGCATCGCCGTCCCCAACAAGGGCTCGCTGTCCGAGACCGCGGCCGAGATGCTCCGCGAGGCGGGGTACCGCCAACGGCGCGACCCGCGGAGCTGATGCTCACCGACGCCGACAACGAGGTCGAGTTCTTCTACCTGCGCCCCCGCGACATCGCGGTCTACGTCGGTGCCGGCACCCTCGACGTCGGCATCACCGGCCGCGACCTGCTGCTCGACTCCGGCGCCGATGCCCGCGAGGTGATGCCGCTGGGGTTCGCCGAGTCCACCTTCCGGTTCGCCGCCCGGCCCGGAGCCTTCACCGGCGCCCAGGACCTGGGCGGTCATCGGGTCGCGACCAGCTACGCCGGCCTGGTGCAGGCCCACCTGGCCGAGCGCTCGGTCACCGCACAGGTGGTGCGCCTCGACGGCGCGGTGGAGACCGCCGTCCAGCTCGGGGTGGCCGACGTGATCGCCGACGTGGTCGAGACCGGCGGCACCCTGCGCGCCGCCGGGCTGGAGATCTTCGGCGAGCCGATCCTGAGGTCGGAGGCGGTGCTGGTGCGCCGCGGCGGCGCCGGCGACCACCCCGGGCTCGAGGTGCTGATCCGGCGCCTGAACGGGGTGATGGTGGCCCGGCAGTACGTGCTGATGGACTACGACGTGCGGGTCGAACTGGTCGAGAAGGCCTGCGAGATCACCCCGGGCCTGGAGTCGCCGACGGTCTCGCCGCTGCACGACCAGGGCTGGGTCGCGGTGCGGGCCATGGTGCCCCGCGATCGCACCAACCAGGTGATGGACGACCTCTACGACCCTCGGCGGCCGGGCCATCCTGGTCACCAGCATCCACGCCTGCCGGCTGTAGGGAAGGTCGCCATGGAATCCAGACCAGGTCCGGACGACCTGTACCGACCCTTCGTCTCCACGCGAGGACGCCGCGTCGCCCTGATCGTGGGGGTGTCGCAACTGGTGGTGCTGTCGGCGGTCGGGGTGACCCTGCCGCCGCCGTTCACCTGGGTGGAGAAGGGCCAGATGGTGCTGGTCGCCCTCCTGATCGCTGCTGCCCTGTGGCGGTTCGCCCAGGTGCGCGCGATCGCCGACGGCCACGGGCTGGTGGTGCACAACCTGGTGCGCACCACCCGCCTGGAGTGGGCCCAGATCGTCGCCGTCCGCCTCGGCGGCGGCAACCCCTGGGTGAGCCTCGATCTCGACGACGGCGAGACGCTGGCCGTGATGGCGATCCAGCGCGCCGACGGTGAGACAGGGCAGGCCGAGGCGAAGCGGCTGGCCACGCTGGTGGCGTTGAACAGCCGCACCGCCCGCGACACCTGAGCCGCGCTCGTCAGCCCTACTTGGCAGCTGCCTCGACGGCAGCCTTGACGTTCGCCGGCGAGAAGTTCTCGACCTTGGTTCCGTTGACGACGATGGTCGGGGTGCCGGTGAATCCGGCTTTGGAGAAGGCGTCGTTCACGGTCTGGGTCCAGGTACGGAACCTCAGCTCGCGGATCGCCGGCTCGACGGTGGCCTTGTCCGCCCCGGCCTTCACCGCCAGGTCGATCAACTGGTCATCGGAGAGCCCCGTGGTGTTCTCTGCAGGCTGGCTGGCGAACAGTGACTTGTGGAAGGCCGGGAAGGCCTGAGGCGCGGTGTTCATCACGGCGGCGATGGCGTTGAGTGCGCGGGTGGAGTACTCGGTGCCCTCTGAGAAGCGGTCCAGGATCGCCACCGGCCGGTAGATGACCTTGGCCGTGCCTGCTTTCACCCACCCGTCGATCTGGGCGGCGTTGGCCTCCTCGAACTCCTTGCAGGCCGGGCACATGAAGTCCTCGTACAGTTCGATGGTGACCTTGGCCGTGGTGTTGCCGGAGAGGATCCCACCCTCCACCAGATTGGCCGGCGGCGCTGCCGCTGCCACGTCGCGGGCCTTGGCGTTGTCGGAGGCGGTCTTGATCAGGACCACCCCGGCGACCAGGACGGCGACCACCACCGCCACCGCCCCGGTGATCATCACGGTTCTGCGGCGGGCCTCGGCCTTGGCGGCCTCGGCGCGCAATTCGGCGGCCTTCTCCCGGGTGGATTTGGCGGCACGGGCGTTCGTCATGGTCAGGCTCCAGTCAGTGCAGGGGTCAGGCCCAGGCGGGTGTCGAGGGAGAGGCGGCTGAGCGGCCGCCAGGTGAGCAGCGCAGCCACGGCCAGGAAGCCGACGTCGCGCAGGATGTCCTTGATGTAGCCGGGAACCGGGTCGGAGACCCCGGCACCGGTGTTGCCGAAGCAGCCGCAGTTGATCGACAGGCCACGCGTCCAGGCCATGACGATCCCGAACAGGAACATCACCATCAGGCCGGCGGTGAGCGCGGCGGCGAACCGGGTGCCCAGACCGATCAGCAGCAGCACCCCGAGCACAAGCTCGAGCGCCGGCAGGCCGTAGGCGAAGGGGCGGACCAGGCTCTCAGGCACCAGCTGGAACGCTCGCACACTGCGCACGGTGCCTTCGGTGTCGAGCAGCTTGGGCCATCCGGCGGTGAACCAGACGCCGGCCAGGAACAACCGGCCGAGGGTGGCCAGCCAGGGCTGCCACCCGGAAAGACGGGTCACGAGGTACTCCAGATCGATGGGGGTCAGGCGGGCAGTGGTCGAGCCACTGCCGGCGGTCCCCGGCGAAGCCGCAGCGACGGCGCCCACTGTGGCGCCAGGACCGTCGGCGTCGGGTCGACCGGGCCGACGGATCGAGCTGTCGCCGGCGCGGCGGGCGCGGTCAGGCGGCGCAGCAGCCGCGCGATCCGGGCCCGGGCCGGTTCCGCCGACCACACCCGCCGGGCGGCGGCCGCCGTGCGGACGAAGGCCGTGAGCAGAGCCGCGAGCAGCACCGCGCTGAGGATCAGCCCGGCGGCGGTGAGGGCCAGGGACCCGTGGGCGCAGTTCGGGTCGGGGCTGAGCAGATCCAGCCGCACCGCGAGTTCGGTACCGGCGCCCTCGGCGGGCAGGCACTGCGGGCCGGAGCCGGGCACCCCGCGCAGAATGAGGGCGAGGGCGAAGGGGAGGGCAGCGAGCGCGAGCAGCCGTCCGACGACGGCACGCCTCAGCTCGCTCACCCGCTCAGGGTACGACGAGTTCCAGCGCGGACCGCTCACGGGTGCCCTCCCGGCCGAAGTGTCGGCGCTCCTGCTCCGCCCACATCGCCCAGTACGGGGCATAGCCCTCGCCGTCACGGGCCAGGGCCCGGGCCCGGCGCACCGGTTCGGGGCCGTCCACCCACACCAGCAGGTCCACGTACGGCGCACAGGCCCGGGCGCCGCAACCGACTCCTTCCACGATCAGCAGGTCCGTCACCGGGACCTGCTGCCACTCGCCCTCAGTGTCGTGCGCCCAGTCCCAGCACCGCAGGGTCACCTCGCTCGCGCCGTCCGCGAACGGGATCAGCACGCCCTCGACAACGCGGGTCACCCCGGCCTCCAGCCCGTGCCAGCCCGGGTAGAGGTCGTCCATGGCGATCACGGTCACCGCTGTGCCCCGTGCCCGCAGAAAGGCGGCCAGTTCGGCGGTCAGCACGGTCTTGCCCGATCCGCTCGGCCCGTCCAGGGCGATCACCCGCCGGGCTGCCGTCGTGACCACCGGCGCAGCCTACGCTGGGCACATGCCCGTCGCCGTCCGTGTGATTCCCTGCCTCGACGTCGATGCCGGCCGGGTGGTGAAGGGGGTCAACTTCGCCGACCTGCGCGACGCCGGCGACCCGGTGGAGCTGGCCCGGCGTTACGACGCCGAGGGCGCTGACGAGCTGACCTTCCTCGACGTCACCGCCTCCGCGGACAGCCGGGCCACCACCTACGACGTGGTCTCCCGCACCGCCGAGCAGGTGTTCATCCCGCTCACCGTCGGCGGCGGGGTGCGCACGGTGGACGACGTCGACCGGCTGCTGCGCTCGGGCGCCGACAAGGTGGGCATCAACACCGCGGCGATCGTGCGGCCGCGGCTGATCTCCGAGGTGGCCGACCGGTTCGGTGCGCAGGTGCTGGTGCTCTCGGTGGACGCCCGGCGCTGCCCGCCCGGCACCGCCACCGACTCCGGCTACGAGGTGACCACGCACGGCGGGCGGCAGGGCACCGGGATCGACGCCGTGGCCTGGGCGGCGCGGGCGGCCGAGCTGGGCGCGGGGGAGATCCTGCTCAACTCGATGGACGCCGACGGCACCAAGGCAGGGTTCGACCTGGTCATGATCGAGGCCGTGCGGCGCGAGGTGAGCGTCCCCCTGATCGCCAGCGGCGGCGCCGGTGAGGTCGCCCATTTCGCGCCGGCGGTGGCGGCCGGTGCGGACGCCGTGCTGGCGGCGAGCGTGTTCCACTTCGGCCAGCTCACCATCGGCGAGGTGAAGGCAGCGATGGCGGCGGCCGGCGTCGTCGTCCGCTGAGCCGTGACCGGCACCGAGCCCGTCCATCAGAGGGCGGTCGCCCACGTGGGAGCCATGTCCGCGGGAGGCCCGCTGGACCGGACGTTGCGGGTGACGGTGAACTTCCACCCCGACCGCATGAGCGGTGATCTCCCCATCCTGGTGCGGATGCGGCAGGACGGGGTGTATCGGTCGCAGTTCGTGACCGGCACCAGCAACGGTGGGCTCACCGCGTATCCCGACGGCGATCGGTGGCGCTGGGAGAGCAGGATGTTCGGCGGCGTCTACGACGACGCTCCTGCGCACCTCCGGCCGATCTACGGGGCCCTGAACCACCTGGGCCGGTCGGTCGGGGGGTCACCACGGTTCGGGTCGGCGCACTTCCGGCTGGCCGAGGTGATGCTTCCCAGAACGACCTTCTGTTACCCGGACAGCCACCTCGAGCCGACCAGCGTCGCCGTCGCCGACCGTTTCGAGCTGCTCGGCCTGCTCGAGCAGGACGCCGACGGACGCGACCCGCTGGACGCCTACGTGGAGGCCCAGGTGCATGGCGACGTGAGGTTCGACCGGCGAGGTCGAGGCCCTGGTCCTGGATCCCGAGCTTCCGCGGGACCGAGACCGAGCATCAGGCGCGGCTGCTGCCCTGCGAGGTGGAGTGGCACGACGGCTTCCGGCTCGACGCGGACGTTCTGCGACGGCATCCGGACTACCGCGGGAAGGAGTACGTCGACCTGGGCGTCCGCCTCGCAGGTGACTCCGTGCTCACCCCGCGAATCCTCGGCGATGCCGCACGCTCCGGACGCTATGACCCACAGTCCCTCAAGCGGGTATGGCACTACCTGGCCAGGTTCGGCTCCCTGGCCGGCTGATCGAGAGTGGGCGTGCTCACACGCCCAGGCGGAGGGCGCGGAAGCGGGCGACGGCGGCCTCGTCGCCCTCGATCCGCACCTGCGCGACCGACGTCCGCCCGAACAGGTACAGCACCAGTTCGGACACCTCGCCGTGCAGGCGGACCGGCTGACCGGCCGGGCCGCCGCTGATCTCGGCGCCGTCCGGGCGCACCAGACGCACCGGGTCCTTGCTGCGCCGCAGCGCCAGTTTCGCCATCCGGGCCAGGGCGCCCCACAGCGCCTCCTGCAGGTCGAGCGACAGCTCTCGCGGCTCGGCGCCCGGGGCGGCTCGGCGCACGTCCTCGCAGTGCACGAAGTACTCGCTGAGGTTGGCCAGCTCGTCGACCCCGGGCAGGGCGAACATGCTCAGCGTGGGCGGTCCGGTGCGGACGAGTTCGACCAGGTCGGTGAACGGCTGCTCCAGGTAACCGCGACGGACCTTCTCGGTGTACCTGGCCAGCAGGGGCAGTACCAGCCCGGGCCCGGCGTCCGGACGCCGCTCCCGGGACACCAGGTGGGCGGCCAGGTCGTGCGCGGTCCACCCCTCGCACAGCGTGGGGGCAGCAGGCCCGGCGGCGAGCAGCGCATCGACGAGGGCCTGGCGTTCCTGTGCAGCGAAGCTGGTCATGCCCCCGATCGTGTCACGTGGAGGGAACGGTGTCGGCCCGGCGCAGGGTCTCGGGGGTCACGGCGGCGAGCACGAGGCCGACCGCGACCACCGCTGCACCGATGGCGAAGCCGATCGTGTACGACCCGGTGCTGTCGAGGATGTAGCCGGCGACCAGCGGGCCGGCGATCGCGCCGACATCGCTGGTCATCTGATACGTCGCCACGATCGGACCGCTGCGGCGGCCGCCGCTGATGTCGCCGACCAGCGCGGCCGGCGCCGACCCGAGGAAGGCTGAGCCGACCCCGAGGATCCCCATCGCGAGCAGGAACACCGGGATCGACCCGGTGGCCGCCAGCACGAGGAAGCCTCCGGCAGTGGCGGACGTCCCGAGCAGCAACGCCGGCCGTCGACCACGGGTGTCGGCCATCCGCCCGGCCGGCAGCAGCAGCAGCGCCTGCGCCAGCGCCGACGCCAGCAGCCCGTAGCCGGTCCAGCTGGGGCTCAGGTGCAGGCCGTAGACCACGAACAGCGGCACGATCGCGGAGCGCAACCCGAACGAGGTGAACCCGTTGCCGAGGTTGATGGTGAGCGCGGTCAGGTAGGGCCGCTGGCGCAGGGCCAGGAGCAGGCTGCCGGCCCCGGTCGGGCTGGAGGTGACGGCCGGCTCGGCCAGCAGCGGGTCGGGAGCAGGCTGTGGGTCTGCCTGGTCTGCCTGGTCTGACGGCATCGAGACGACCACGACGGCGACGGCGGCGGCCAGCGTGGCGGCGTACACGAAGAACGGTGCCCGGATCGAGATCCCGGTGACCAGGCCGCCGACGGCCGGCCCGGCCACCCCGCCGAGCAGGAACCCGCCCTGGAAGGCGCCGGCCGCGCGTCCTCGCTGCTCGGCCCCGACCGAGTGCAGCAGCAACGCCATCGCCGACACCGAGAACATCGCCGACCCCAGCCCGCCCACACCGCGCAGGAGGAGCAGCTGCATGAAGGTGGTCGACAGACCTGCCAGCGCCGACGACAGCGCCACGATGCTCAGACCGGTGGCGAGCACCTGCCGTTCGCCGAAACGGTTGATCAGCCAGCCGGCGGGGATGGCCCCGATCAGGCGCAGCAGGGCGAACACGCTGATCACCGAGGACGCCTGGGTGGCGTTGACGCCGAAGGAGGTGGCGAACACCGGCAGGGCCGGTGCGACGATGCCGAACCCGAGAGCCACGCAGAAGGCCACAACGCTCAGGAGGGCGACCTCGCGGGGCAGCCCGGCGAACCAGGGCGGCCGTCGCAGGCGCGTGGTCAGGGAGGTCACCGGCACATCCTGGCAGCCACCCGCCAGCGGTCGGCTCAGTGCGCGACGGTTACGGCAGGCGCCCGACGACCACTGTGGCGTCCAGCGCGTCACACGTCGTGATCCGCGGGCGCAGCCCGGCCGCGAGGAACGCGGCTGCGGTGCCCGCCGCCTGGGCCCGGCTGGTCTCGATCAGCAGGCTGCCGCCCGATCTCAGCCACTGCGGCGCCTCCGCCGCGATCCGGCGCTGCACGGCGAGCCCGTCGGCGCCGCCGTCCAGCGCGGTCGGGGGCTCGTGCAGACGGGCCTCGGGCGGCATCAACGCGATCTCGTCGGTCGGCACGTACGGTGCGTTCGCGGCCACGAGGTCGACCCGGCCGCGCAGCCGGGTGGGCAGCGGAGCGAACAGGTCACCGGCGAACACCTGGGCGCCGGCGGGGAGGTTGCGACGGGCGCAGCGCACGGCCGCAGGATCGAGGTCCACCGCGTACCACACGAGCTGCACCGGAGCGGCGACCGCAGCGGCGACCGCGGCCCCGACCGCCCCTGCGCCGCAGCAGAGGTCGAGGGCGACCCGGGTGTCGGTGCCGACCAGCCGGGTGACCTGCTCGGCCAGCCACTCGGTGCGTCGCCGGGGCACGAACACGCCTGGCTCGACGGCGATCCGCAGCCCGGCGAAGGCGGCCCAGCCGAGGATCTGCTCCAGAGGACGGCCACCGACACGCTGCTCCACCCAGGTGGCGAGCTGCTGCGGCGTCTCGGCGCCCTCGATCAGCAGCGCGGCCTCATCCTCGGCGAAGACGCACCCGGCCACGCGCAGCCGGGCGATCACCTGGTCGCCGTCGGGCGCGGGCGAGGCGGGCACAGAGAACCCCATTCCGGGCCGTTCCGAGGTCGAGAGCGGCCCACCCTACTGCGGGTGAAAGGATCGACCCCGTGCAGAGCCTCGATCCCGATCTCGCAGCCCGGTTGCGGCGCAACGCCGATGGGCTGGTGTGTGCCGTCGTCCAGCAGCACGACACCCGTGAGGTGCTGATGGTCGGTTGGATGGACGACGAGGCGCTGCGGCGCACCCTGGCTGAGGGCAGGGTGACCTTCTGGAGCCGCAGCCGGGGTGAGTACTGGCGCAAGGGCGACACCTCGGGGCACGTGCAGCACCTGCGCAGCCTGCGGGTGGACTGCGACGGCGACGCGCTGCTGGTCGGCGTCGAGCAGGTCGGCGCGGCGTGCCACACCGGAGCCCGGTCCTGCTTCGACACCTTCGAGGTCTCCCGATGATCGAGAACGTCGCGGGCACGCCGCTGGGCGCCACCTGGCCCGATCTGGACTCCTTCCGCGCGCTGGCGGCCGACCGTCGGGTGATCCCGGTGGTCCGCCGCTTCCTGGCCGACGGCGAGACGCCGATCGGGCTGTACCGCAAGCTCTCCGGCGACGCCCCCGGCACCTTCCTTCTCGAATCGGCTGAGCACACCGGCGTGTGGTCGCGGTGGAGCATCGTCGGCGCCGCCAGCGCCGCGACGCTGACCAGCCTCGACGGCGAGGTGCACTGGCTGGGCGAGCCCCCGGTGGGGGTGCCCACCACCGGGGACCCGCTGATCGCGCTGCGGGACACCGTGGCGGCCCTGGCCACGCCCCGTCTGCCCGGGATGCCGCCGCTGACCGGGGGCATGGTCGGTTTCGTGGCCTGGGATGCCGTCCGCCGCTGGGAGCGGCTGCCGATCGACACCGTCGACGAGCTCGAGGTGCCCGAGCTGTCGATGAGCCTGGCCACCGACCTCGCCGTGCTCGACCACAGCGACGGCACCCTGATGCTGATCGCGAACGCGGTGAACTACGACGCCACCGACGAGCGGGTGGACGACGCCTGGGCGGACGCCGTGGCCCGGCTCGACCGGATGACCGCCCAGCTCGCCGCGCCGGCGCCGTCCACCGTGGCCGTGCACACCGGGGCCACGGCGGAGCCGGTCGCCCGGAGCACCCCGGCGGCCTACCAGGACGCCGTGCGCGCCGGGAAGGAGGGCATCCGGGACGGCGAGGTGTTCCAGGTGGTGCTGGCCCAGCGGTTCGATCTGGACTGCCCGGCCGACGCCCTGGACGTCTACCGGATCCTGCGGGCCACCAACCCCAGCCCGTACATGTACCTCTACCGCACCCTGGACCCTCAGGGCCGCCACCTCGACGTCGTGGGCTCCAGCCCCGAGGCCCTGGTCACGGTGACCCAGGGCCGGGTGATCACCCACCCGATCGCAGGCACCCGCTGGCGCGGGGCCACCGCGGCCGAGGACAACGCCCTGGCCGAGGACCTGCTGGCCGACCCGAAGGAGCGCTCCGAGCACATCATGCTGGTCGACCTGGCCCGCAACGACCTGGGCCGGGTCTGCGTGCCGGGCTCGGTCGAGGTGGTCGACTTCATGACCGTGGAGCGCTACAGCCACGTGATGCACCTGGTCTCCGTGGTCGAGGGCGACCTCACGCCCGGCCGCAGCGCCTACGACGTGCTGCAGGCCACCTTCCCGGCCGGAACCCTGTCCGGGGCGCCCAAGCCGCGGGCGATGGAGCTGATCGAGGAGCTCGAACCGGTGCGCCGAGGCCTGTACGGCGGCGTGGTGGGCTACTTCGACTGGGCCGGCGACATGGATCTGGCGATCGCCATCCGGACCGCGCTGGTCCGCGAGGGGGTCGCCCACGTGCAGGCCGGGGCCGGGATCGTCGCCGACTCGGTGCCCGAGCGCGAGCACGCCGAATGCCGTGACAAGGCCGCCGCTGTGCTCCGTGCGGTGGTCACCGCGACCACACTGAGGGCGCCGTGACCCGGCGGGTCATCGTCCTGCTCGTGCTGGCGGGCGCCGGGCTGACCCTGCTCAGCTCCGGTCGCCCCTGGGTGAGCGGGCAGATCACCGATGCGGTGGCGGCGGCCGGCGACCTGTCCGCGACCGGCTCGGTGGCGGCGCCCGGCGTGGGTGCCCTGGCGCTGGTCGCGGCGGCGGGAGCGGTGGTCCTGGCCACCGCCGGGCGGCGCCCGGTGCAGATCGCCGCCGTGGTGCTGGCCGCCGGCGGCCTCGCCGTCGTCCTGCTCGGTGGGTCGGTGCTCACCGATCCGGCCGACGTGCTCCGGGGGCCCGCCGCGCAGGCGAGCGGCACGACCACCAGCCGGGTGGACGACGTGCGCCGCACGGCCTGGATCCCGCTCGGCATGACCGGCGGCGCGCTGGTGCTGACCGGCGGGCTGCTCGCCCTCGTGCGCAGTGCGGCCTGGGCAGGACCCTCTCGGCGCTATGAGCGTGCGCCGTCCAGCGCTGCTGGGCGACCGTCGGCCGACGACGAGCCGCTGTGGGACGCGATCAGCCGCGGAGATGACCCCACGGCTCACGACGTGGGCCCCCACGACCTGCAACAATGACGGCAGGCGGAAGGAGAATCATGGTCGAGAGCCGAGCAGCCGAGCAGCACACTGAGAGCCACGGCAACAGCGTCGCTGCGTGGACGCTGGTCAGCCTGGTGATGCTGGGTTCGTTGGTGGCGTGCGTCAGCGTGGCCGTCAAGAGCATGCCGATGCTGGTGGTCGGCGTGGTGCTGATCATCGCCGGCGTGATCGCCGGAAAGGTGCTCGCTGCCATGGGGTACGGCGTCGCCGGTCACCGCTGAGATCGAGGACCACCCGTCAGGGTGGTCGGGGCACCGGGTTCGGCTCGGTACGATCGTGACGTTCTGACCGCTGCCGACAGGGGGATCTGTGACCGTCCTCGACGACATCATCGCGGGGGTACGGGAAGACCTCGAAGCACGCCAGCTCGCGGTGCCGCTGGAGGTGCTCCAGGAACGCGCCGACCGTCGGGAGAGCGCGCTGTCGGCGCTCTCGGTGCTGAAGGACGCCGACGCCGTCCGGGTGATCGCTGAGGTCAAGCGGTCCAGCCCGAGCAAGGGCGCCCTGGCGGCGATCGCCGATCCGGCGGCCCTGGCCCGTGACTACGAGTCCGGCGGCGCCAGCGTGATCAGCGTGCTGACCGAGCGGCGCCGCTTCGGCGGCAGCCTCGACGACCTCGAGTCCGTGCGCGCGGGCCGTCGACATCCCGGTGCTGCGCAAGGACTTCATCGTCAGCAGCTACCAGGTCTGGGAGGCCCGTGCGCGCGGGTGCCGATCTGGTGCTGCTGATCGTGGCGGCGCTGGAGCAGGACGCGCTGATCTCCCTGGTCGAGCGGGTGCACTCCCTGGGCATGACCGCCCTGGTCGAGGTGCACGACGCCGACGAGGTGCCCCGCGCCGTGGACGCCGGGGCCCGGCTGATCGGGGTCAACGCCCGCGACCTGCGCACGCTGCGAGGTCGATCGCGACCAGTTCGGGCGGGTCGCCCCCCTGATCCCGGACGGCGTGGTCAAGGTCGCCGAGTCCGGCGTCCGCGGGCCCTACGACGTGCTGACCTTCGCCCGGCCGGGGCGCGACGCCGTCCTGGTCGGGGAGAGCCTGGTCACCGGCAGCGACCCCCGGGCGGCCGTGGCCAATCTGGTCGCCGCAGGTGCCCACCCCGCGCTGCGGGCGGCGCGCAAGTGACCGCCGTGAGCCCACAGGCCTGGGCAGCGCAGACCGGCCCCTACTTCGGCGGTTCGGCGGACGTTACGTGCCCGAGGCGCTGGTCGCCGCCCTCGACGAGCTCGACGGGCCTACGCCGAGGCCAAGGCCGACCCGGCCTTCGCCGCGGAGCTCGAGCGGCTGCACCGCACCTACTCCGGGCGGCCCAGCATCCTCACCGAGGTGCCGCGGTTCGCCGCGCACGCCGGCGGCGCGCGGATCTTGCTCAAGCGCGAGGACCTCAACCACACCGGCTCGCACAAGATCAACAACGTGCTCGGGCAGGCGCTGCTGACCCAGCGGATGGGCAAGACCCGGGTGATCGCCGAGACCGGGGCCGGCCAGCACGGCGTGGCCACGGCCACCGCGGCCGCCCTGTTCGGCCTCGAGTGCATCGTCTACATGGGCGAGGAGGACACCCAGCGGCAGGCGCTCAACGTGGCCCGGATGGAGCTGCTCGGCGCCGAGGTGATCCCCGTCAGGACCGGATCGCGCACCCTCAAGGACGCGATCAACGAGGCGATGCGCGACTGGGTCACCAACGTCGAGACCACCCACTACCTGTTCGGCACCGTCGCCGGGCCGCACCCGTTCCCGAGCATGGTGCGCGACTTCCAGAAGATCATCGGCGAGGAGGCCCGCGCGCAGGTGCTCGACCTGGTCGGGCGGCTGCCCGACGCGGTGGCGGCCTGCGTCGGCGGCGGCTCGAACGCGATCGGCATCTTCGACGCGTTCCTCGACGACCCGCAGGTCGCGCCTGCTCGGGCTCGAGGCCGGCGGCGACGGGGTGTCCACCGGGCGGCACGCCGCCTCGATCACCGGCGGCTCGCCCGGCGTGCTGCACGGCAGCCGCACCTTCATCCTGCAGGACGAGGACGGCCAGACCATCGAGATCGCACTCGATCTCGGCCGGGCTGGACTACCCGGGCGTCGGCCCCGAGCACGCCTGGCTGGCCGAGACCGGCCGGGCGAGTACGAGCCGGTCGACCGACGCCGAGGCGATGGAGGCGTTCCGCCTGCTCTGCCGCACCGAGGGCATCATCCCCGCGATCGAGTCCGCCCACGCCCTGGCCGGGGCGATCCGGGCCGGCCGCCGAGCTGGGCCCGGACGCGGTGATCCTGGTCAACCTGTCCGGCCGCGGCGACAAGGACGTGGAGACCGCAGCCCGCTACTTCGGGGTGGCCCAGATGACCCGGGGCAGCGCGGCGGTGATCGACGCCGCCCGGGCCGAGGGCCGCGCCGCGCTGATCGGCTACCTGCCGGTCGGCTTCCCGGACCTGGACACCTCGATCGCCGCGGCACAGGCCGCGGTCGGCGGCGGGCGCGGACATCCTCGAGCTCGGACCGCCCTACTCCGACCCGGTGATGGACGGCCCGGTGATCCAGCACGCCGTCGACGCCGCGCTGCGCGGCGGCACGCGGATCGCCGACATGTTCCGCGCCGTCGAGCAGGTCACCTCCGGCGGGGCCGCTGCGCTGGTCATGACCTACTGGAACCTGGTCGACCGGTACGGCGTCGACCGGTTCGCCAAGGACCTGGCCGCAGGCCGGCGGCGCCGGCGCTGATCACGCCCGACCTGATCCCGGACGAGGCCGCCGACTGGATCGCCGCCAGCGACGCCCACGACCTCGACCGGGTCTTCCTGGTGGCGCCGTCCTCGACCCCGGCGCGCCTGGCCTCGACCGCCGCGGCCTGCCGCGGCTGGGTCTACGCGGCCTCCACGATGGGGGTCACCGGCATCCGAGGTCAGCGTCTCCACCGGTGCCGAGGCCCTGGTGGCCCGCACCCGTGCGGCCGGCGCCGAGCGGGTCTGCGTCGGGCTCGGGGTGTCCACCCGGGCCCAGGCCGCCGAGGTGGCGAGCTACGCCGACGGTGTGATCGTCGGCACCGCCTTCGTGCGCGCCCTGGCCGAAGCCGGCTCGCCGGCCGCCGGGGTGGACGCCGTGCACGCGCTGGCCGAGCAGCTGGCGGCCGGTGTCCGTGGGAACGTAGCCGGGTGAGACTGCTCAGCATCCCGAGCCCGGACCAGGGGGTCTGGCACCTCGGCCCGGTCCCGATCCGGGCCTACGCCTTCTGCATCCTCATCGGGATCGTCGTGGCGATCTGGTTGGGCGAGCGGCGCTGGCAGGCCCGGGGCGGGCGCGCCGGCGTGGTGATGGACCTGTCGGCCTGGATGGTGCCGTTCGGGATGATCGGCGGCCGGATCTATCACGTGCTCACCTCGTGGCCGGACTACTTCGGGCCCGACGGCGACCCGGCCAGGGCGCTGCGGATCTGGGAGGGCGGCCTGGGCATCTGGGGCGCGGTCGCCCTCGGCGGTGTCGGCGCGTGGATCGGCGCCCGCCGGATGGGGATCCGGCTCCCGCCGCTGGCCGATGCGATCGCCCCCGGGATCGTGCTGGCGCAGGCGATCGGCCGGCTGGGCAACTGGTTCAACCAGGAGCTGTACGGCTCCTCGACCACGCTGCCGTGGGGCCTGCAGGTGCACGACTGGAACGAGTCCACCGGCGCGGCGATCGTCGGTGCCGACGGCAGCCCGGTGCTCCTGCCTGGCCTGTTCCACCCGACCTTCCTGTACGAGCTGCTCTGGAACGTCGGTGTGGCGGTGGTGCTGCTCTGGGTGGACCGCCGGTGGACTCGGGCCACGGACGGCTGTTCGCGCTGTATGTCGCGCTGTACACGATGGGCCGGTTCTGGATCGAGATTCTGCGGGTCGATCCGGCGCCCGAGGTGCTCGGTCTGCGCCTGAACGTGTGGACCTCGGTGCTGGTCTGGCTGGGTGCGGTCGGTTACATCGTTGTTTCGGCGCGGTTGCGGCCCGGGCGGGAGACCGTGGTCGAGCGGGTCGCCACCAGCTAGAGTGTGCCCACCACCGTGGGCCATCGGCGTCCCCTTCCTGATCGCTGCGCGTTGCGCACCGGACGACGAGGTGAAGCGCATGCTCACGCCTTTCCGCAGGTTCTCCGCGCAGCCCGACCCGAGCACCCTCACCGGGCTCTATGACGGCCAGTTCGAGCACGACGCGTGCGGGGTCGCCTTCGTCGCGACGCTGCGCGGCGAGGCGGGGCACGACATCGTCGAGCTGGCCCTGACCGCCCTGCGCAACCTCGAGCACCGCGGCGCGGTCGGCGCTGAGGTCGACACCGGCGACGGCGCCGGCATCCTGACCCAGGTGCCGGATGCGTTCCTGCGCGACGAGGTCGTCGTTCGACGCTGCCCGACCGCCGGGGCCTACGCGGTCGGCACGGCCTTCCTGCCCGACGACGACGAGGCCGAGGCCGCGGCGATGGCCAGGATCGAGGGCCTGGCCACCGAGGAGAACCTGGTGGTGCTCGGCTGGCGCGAGGTGCCGGTGACCCAGGGCCTGGTCGGCGCCGACCGCGCAGTCCTGCCAGCCGCGGTTCCGCCAGCTGTTCGTCGCCTCGGCGCGCGGCCGGGTGGTCGGCATCGGCGCTGGAGCGGATGGCGTTCTGCCTGCGCAAGCGGGCCGAGCGCGAGGCCGCACGTCTACTTCCCCTCGCTCTCGGCGCGCACCCTGGTCTACAAGGGCATGCTCACCACCGGCCAGCTGGAGCCGTTCTTCCCGGACCTGTCCGACCGCCGTTACGCCACCGAGCTGGCGATCGTGCATTCCCGGTTCTCCACCAACACGTTCCCGTCCTGGCCGCTGGCCCACCCGTTCCGGATGATCGCCCACAACGGCGAGATCAACACGGTCAAGGGCAACCGGAACTGGATGCAGGCCCGGGAGAGCATGCTCGCCAGTCGAGGTCATCCCCGGGGACCTGTCCCGGCTGTTCCCGATCTGCACCCCCGAGCGCCAGCGACTCGGCCAGCTTCGACGAGGTGCTCGAGCTGCTGCACCTGGGCGGGCGCTCGCTGCCGCACGCCGTCCTGATGATGATCCCGGAGGCCTGGGAGAAGCACGAGGAGATGGATCCCGCCCGGCGGGCCTTCTACGAGTTCCACTCGATGCTGATGGAGGCCTGGGACGGGCCGGCCTGCGTGACCTTCACCGACGGCACCCTGATCGGCGCCGTGCTCGACCGCAACGGCCTGCGCCCGGCCCGGTACTGGGTCACCGAGGACGGTCTGGTGGTGCTCGCCAGCGAGGTCGGGGTGCTCGACATCGACCCGGCCCGAGTGGTGCGCAAGGGTCGGCTGCAGCCCGGCCGCATGTTCCTGGTGGACACCGACCACGGCCGGATCGTGGACGACGAGGAGATCAAGAGCGAGCTGGCCGGCGCAGTACCCCTACGACGAGTGGCTGCACGCGGGCGCGGATCTTCCTGCACGACCTGCCCGAGCGGGAGCACGTGGTGCACACGCCCGCCTCGGTCACCCGGCGCCAGCAGGCGTTCGGCTACACCGAGGAGGAGCTGCGGATCCTGCTCGCCCCGATGGCCCGCACCGGGATCGAGCCGATCGGGTCGATGGGCACCGACACCCCGGTCGCGGTCCTCTCCGGGCGCCCCCGGCTGCTGTTCGACTACTTCTCCCAGCTGTTCGCCCAGGTGACCAACCCGCCGCTGGACGCTATCCGCGAGGAGCTGGTCACCGTCGCTGGGCACCTCGATCGGCCCGGAGCGCAACGCTCCTGGCCGCCACGCCGGCCCACTGCCGCCAGCTGGTGCTCGACTTCCCGGTGATCGACAACGACGAGCTGGCCAAGATCGTGCACGTCAATGCGCGACGGCGACCTGCCGGGCTACGCGACGGTGACCGTGAAGGGCCTCTACCCGGTGGTCGAGGACGGCGCGGGGCTGGCCCGGCGGCTGAGCGAGATCTGCGCCGAGGTGTCGGCGGCGATCGCCGGCGGGGCCCGGTTCGTGGTGCTCTCCGATCGCGACTCCACCGCCGACCTGGCGCCGATCCCGTCGCTGCTGCTCACCTCCGCGGTGCACCACCACCTGATCCGGGAGAAGACGCGGACGCAGGTCGGGCTGATCGTCGAGGCCGGCGACGTGCGCGAGGTGCACCACGTGGCCCTGCTGATCGGCTACGGCGCGGCAGCGGTCAACCCGTACCTGGCGATGGAGTCGGTGGAGAACCTGGTCCGCTCCGGGGTGATCACCGACATCACCCCGGCGAAGGCGGTCTCCAACCTGATCAAGGCGCTCGGCAAGGGCGTCCTGAAGGTGATGAGCAAGATGGGCATCTCCACGGTGTCCTCCTACGGCGGCGCCCAGGTGTTCGAGGCGATCGGCCTCGGTCGGGAGCTGGTCGAGACCTACTTCACCGGCACCACCTCCCGCCTCGGCGGCATCGACCTGCCGGTGCTCGCCGAGGAGGTGGCCCGACGGCATGCGCGCGCCTATCCGCGTGACGGCATCCGGGACCCGCACCGGCGGCTGGAGACCGGCGGGGAGTACCAGTGGCGTCGCGAGGGGGAGCCGCATCTGTTCGACCCCGAGACGGTGTTCCGGCTGCAGCACGCGACGCGCGAGCGTCGCTACGACGTGTTCCGCCAGTACACCTCCCGGATCGACACCCAGGCGCAGCGCCTGATGACCCTGCGCGGCCTGTTCACCCTGCGCGAGGGCGCGCTGCCGCCGGTTCCGCTGGAGGAGGTGGAGCCGGTCGAGTCGATCCTGAAGCGGTTCTCCACCGGGGCGATGTCCTACGGCTCGATCTCGCAGGAGGCGCACGAGACCCTCGCCGTCGCGATGAACTCGATCGGGGCGAAGTCGAACACCGGCGAGGGCGGCGAGGACGAGGACCGGTTGCTCGACCCCACGCGGCGCAGCTCGATCAAACAGGTGGCCTCGGGGCGGTTCGGCGTCACCAGCATGTACCTCAGCCACGCCGACGACCTGCAGATCAAGATGGCGCAAGGCGCCAAACCCGGTGAGGGAGGCCAGCTTCCGGGGCCGAAGGTGTACCCGTGGGTGGCCCGGACCAGGCACTCCACCCCCGGTGTCGGCCTGATCTCGCCACCGCCGCACCATGACATCTACTCGATCGAGGACCTGGCCCAGCTGATCCACGACCTGAAGAACGCCAACCCCGCGGCCCGGGTGCACGTGAAGCTGGTGGCCGAGGTCGGCGTGGGCACCGTGGCCGCGGGAGTGAGCAAGGCGCACGCCGACGTCGTCCTGATCTCGGGTCACGACGGCGGCACCGGGGCCAGCCCGCTGACCTCGCTCAAGCACGCCGGCGGCCCCTGGGAGCTCGGCCTGGCCGAGACGCAGCAGACCCTGGTGCTGAACGGCCTGCGCGACCGGATCGTGGTACAGACCGACGGTCAGCTGAAGACCGGGCGGGACGTCGTGATCGCGGCGCTGCTGGGTGCCGAGGAGTACGGCTTCGCCACCGCGCCGCTGGTGGTCTCCGGCTGCGTGATGATGCGCGTCTGCCACCTGGACACCTGCCCGGTCGGGGTGGCCACGCAGAACCCGGAGCTCCGTTCCCGGTTCAGCGGGAAGCCGGAGTTCGTGGTCACCTTCTTCGAGTACATCGCCACCGAGGTGCGGGAGTACCTGGCCCGCGCTCGGCCTGCGCAGCCTGGACGAGGCGATCGGACGGGCGGACCTGCTCGACACCGCGCAGGCGGTCGACCACTGGAAGGCCTCCGGGCTGGACCTGAGCCCGATCCTGGCCGTGCCCGAGCCGCCGGACTCCTTCGGCGCGATGGCCCGGCGCTGCGTGAGCACCCAGGACCACGGCCTGGAGAAGGCCCTCGACCACACCCTGATCGAGCTCTCGCGGGATGCGCTGGACCGCGGGGAGCCGGTGAGGATCGCGCTGCCGGTGCGCAACGTCAACCGCACCGTGGGAACCATGCTCGGCCACGAGGTGACCCTGCGCCGGGGGAGCGAGGGCCTGCCGGACGACACGATCGACGTCACCCTGACCGGCTCGGCCGGGCAGTCGTTCGGGGCGTTCCTGCCGCGCGGGAATCACCCTGCGGCTGCTCGGCGACGCCAACGACTACCTGGCCAAGGGCCTGTCCGGCGGCCGGATCGTGGTCCGGCCCGACCGGGCAGCACCGTTCCCGGCCGAGCAGAACATCATCGCGGGCAACGTGATCGGCTACGGCGCGACCGCCGGCGAGATGTTCATCCGGGGCCAGGTCGGGGAGCGGTTCTGCGTGCGCAACTCCGGGGCCACCGCCGTCGTGGAGGGGGTCGGTGACCACGGCTGCGAGTACATGACCGGCGGCACCGTGGTGATCCTCGGCCGCATCGGGCCGCAACTTCGCGCGCCGGCATGTCCGGCGGGGTCGCGCTACGTGCTCGACCTGCGTGCGCCAGCGGGTGAATCGCGAGCTGGTCGAGCTGCGGCCGGTGAACGCCGAGGAGGGCGACCTGCTGCACGGACTGCTCGCCCGGCACCAGGAGGAGACCGGCTCGGCGGTGGCCGAGCGGCTGCTGGCCGACTGGGAGGCCACGCTGGCCCGGTTCACCACGGTGATGCCCCGGGACTACGCCCGCGTGGTCGAGGTGCGCCGGGCCGCGGCGGCCGAGGGCCTCGACCTCGACGGCGAGATCGTCTGGAAGCGGATCATGGAGGCGTCGAATGGCTGACCCGCAGGGGCTTCCTCACCGCCCGCGAGCGTGAGCTGCCGGCGCGTCGTCCGATCCCGCTGCGCCTGGCGGACTGGAACGAGGTCTACGAGCCCGGCGACCCGGCGGCGCTGCGACGCCAGGCCGGGCGCTGCATGGACTGCGGAATCCCGTTCTGCCACAACGGATGTCCGTTGGGGAACCTGATCCCGGAGTGGAACGACCTGACCTGGCGGGGAGACTGGCGCGAGGCGATCGAGCGGCTGCACGCCACGAACAACTTCCCCGAGTTCACCGGCCGGCTGTGCCCGGCGCCGTGCGAGACGTGCCTGCGTGCTGGGCATCAACCAGCCCGCGGTGACGATCAAGCAGGTCGAGGTCTCGATCATCGACATGGCCTTCGACCAGGGCTGGGTGATCCCGAAGCCGCCGGACCGCCTCACCGGCAAGACCGTCGCCGTGGTCGGCTCCGGACCGGCGGGTCTGGCGGCGGCCCAGCAGCTCACCCGGGCCGGCCACACGGTCGCCGTCTACGAGCGCGCCGACAAGATCGGCGGGCTGCTGCGCTACGGCATCCCCGAGTTCAAGATGGAGAAGCGTACCTCGACCGCCGGCTGGCCCAGATGGAGGCCGAGGGCACCCGGTTCCGCCCCGGCGTCGACGTCGGTACCGACATCACGGTGCGAAGGCGCTGCGGGACCGCTACGACGCCGTCGTCCTGGCCGATGGGTGCCACGGACCGGCGGGACCTCGCCGTGCCGGGCCGCGAGCTGGACGGCGTGCATGCAGGCGATGGAGTACCTGCCGCCGGCCAACCGGGTCGCCCTGGGCGAGGCCCCGACCGCGGACCTCCAGATGGTCAGCGCCGAGGGCAAGGACGTGGTGATCATCGGTGGTGGCGACACGGGCGCCGACTGCCTGGGCACCGCGCTGCGCCAGAGCGCTCGCTCGGTGACCCAGCTGGAGATCATGCCGCCGCCCGCCGCAGGAGCGCCCGGCGGCCCAGCCCTGGCCGACCTACCCGATGACCTACCGGGTCGCCAGCGCCCACGAGGAGGGCGGCGAGCGGGTCTACGCGGTCAACACCCAGGCGTTCCTCGGCGATGAGAACGGCCGGGTGCGCGCGCTGCAACTGGTCGAGGTGGCTCTCGTGGACGGGCGGTTCACCCCGGTCGAGGGCACCGAGCGGGAGATCCCCGCGCAGCTGGTGCTGCTGGCGATGGGCTTCACCGGCCCGCAGCGGACCGGGCTGGTGGAACAGCTCGGGGTGGAGCTCGACGAGCGCGGCGAGGATCGCGCGGGACGACACCTACGCCTCGTCCGTGCCCGGGGTGTTCGTCGCCGGCGACGCGGGACGCGGCCAGTCGCTGATCGTCTGGGCGATCGCCGAGGGGCGCGCGTGCGCGGCCGGGGTGGATCGCTGGCTGACCGGGAGTACCGTTCTGCCTGCGCCGATCCCTCCGACGGCGCGTCAGCTCATGATCTGAGCGGCACCGGCCGTTCGGCGTTCCGCCCACCACACAGCTCCGTCCACCGCACAGACCAGAGGGATACGTCGACCATGCGTCGAGCCAAGATCGTTTGCACATCGGGTCCAGCCGTGACCGGGCGGATCGAGGAGCTGGTGCACGCCGGGATGGACGTCGCCCGGCTCAACTTCAGCCACGGGTCCTACGAGGACCACCAGGCCCACTACGACGAGGTGCGCGCCGCCAGCGACGCCACCCAGAAGGCGGTCGGCGTCCTGGTCGACCTGCAGGGGCCGAAGATCCGGCTCGGAGTGTTCCCCGACGGCCCGGTGGCACTGGCCGACGGCGACCGCTTCGTGATCACCACCCATGACGTTCCGGGCACGGCGCAGTGCGCCTCCACCACCTACTCCGGGCTGCCGGGGGACTGCCGCCCGGGGCACACGATCCTGGTGGACGACGGCAAGGTCGCCCTGAGCGTCATGGAGACCGACGGACACCGAGGTGATCACTCGGGTCGAGGTCGGTGGAGCGATCTCCAACCACAAGGGCCTCAACCTGCCCGGGATCGCGGTGAGCGTGCCGGCCCTGTCGGAGAAGGACGAGGACGACCTGCGCTTCGCCCTGCGGATGGGCGTCGACCTGGTGGCGCTGTCCTTCGTGCGCAACGCCGTCGACGTCGCCGATGTGCACAAGATCATGGACGAGGTCGGCCGCCGGGTGCCGGTGATCGCCAAGATCGAGAAGCCGCAGGCCGTGGACAACCTCGAGGAGATCATCCAGGCCTTCGACGGGATCATGGTCGCCCGCGGGGACCTCGGGGTGGAGCTGCCGCTGGAGCAGGTGCCGATGGTGCAGAAGCGCGCCGTCCACCTGGCCCGGCGGGCCGCCAAGCCCGTGATCGTGGCCACCCAGGTGCTCGATTCGATGATCACCCTGCCGCGGCCCACCCGGGCAGAGGCCTCCGACTGCGCCAATGCGGTGCTGGACGGTGCCGACGCGATCATGCTCAGCGGCGAGACGAGTGTCGGGGCGTTACCCGTTCGAGGCGGTGCGCACCATGGCCCGGATCATCGAGACCACCGAGGACGAGGCGCTGGACCGCATCCCGGCCCTGGGCACCCGCCCCACGAGCAAGGGCGGCGCGATCACCTTCGCCGCTGCGGCCGTGGGCGATCTGCTCGACGTGCAACGTATGGTCGCCTTCACCACCAGCGGCGACTCGGCCCGGCGGATGTCCCGGCTGCGCTCGAGGATCCCGCTGCTGGCCTTCACCCCGGACCCCGCGGTGCGCTCCCAGCTGACCCTGACCTGGGGTGTGGAGACCTTCCTGGCCGCCTCGGTGGAGCACACCGACGAGATGGTCGCCCAGGTCGACGAGCTGCTGCTGGAGACCGGGCGCTGTCAGCCCGGTGACCAGGTGGTGATCGTGGCCGGGTCGCCACCCGGCATCCCCGGCTCGCTCAACGCGCTGCGGGTGCACCGGATGGGTGACGCCGTGCGCGGCATGGCCCGCGCCTACCGCTAGGGCGCTCGTCGACGATGGAGATCACGATGGAGGAAAGCGGCTGCTATCACGGCCCTTTCCTCGCATCGTGATCTCCATCGACGCGTGGGTGCCGGGTGCGGGATTCGAACCCGCATACCTTTCGGCGGCGCAGTTTGAGTGCGCTGTGTCTGCCTGTTCCACCAACCCGGCCTACCCCGACTGTACCGACTCGGCGATGGCTGCCGCTGGAGGGCTGCAGTCACTAGGCTGGGCGCCGTGCCAGCAGCTGAGAACGTGCGCCGGGTGGTCGTGGCCGAGGACGAGTCGTTGATCCGGCTCGACATCGTCGAGATGCTCCGCGAGGCGGGGTACGACGTCGTGGGGGAGGCCGGCGACGGGGAGGAAGCAGTCCGCCTGGCCGAGGAGCACCGGCCCGATCTGGTCGTGATGGACGTCAAGATGCCGGTCCTGGACGGCATCTCGGCTGCGGAGCGGATCGTCAGTGCCCGGGTGGCACCGGTCGTGCTGCTCACCGCCTTCTCGCAGAAGGAACTGGTCGAGCGGGCGCGGGACGCGGGCGCCATGGCCTACGTGGTGAAGCCGTTCAGCTCCGCCGACCTGCTGCCTGCGCTCGAGATCGCGATCAGCCGGCACCAGGAGATCGCGGCACTGGAGTCCGAGGTGGCCGATCTGGGCGAGCGGTTCGAGACCCGTAAGGCGGTCGACCGGGCCAAGAGCATGCTGCAGACCTCCTTCGGCATGAGCGAGCCCGAGGCGTTCCGGTGGATCCAGAAGACATCCATGGACAAACGACTCACCATGCGCGAGGTGGCCACGGCCATCCTCGCCTCGGCCAACCCTGCAGAAGGGTCCGCTGCGTTGAGGCCCAAGCAGGCCGATACCGATTCGTGACCCGGCACGAGCGCACCATCACCCGTTCTGTGACCTGATCGACTCTCGCCACTGGTAGCTTCCGCCAGATCCGGGCATCCAGGCCCCGGCTTCTGGTGAGAGTGGGAGCACATGGCGAGACTCAGGCCCGCAGTGGCCGTGGCGGTGCTGGCGGCGATGGCGCTGGCGGCATGCGGCGGCGGATCGACGGCGGACAGCAGCGGCGACGGCGGCAAGACGTTGACCATCGCGACCGACCTGCCCCTGCAGGGTGCGTCGAAGGACGCCTCGGACTCCACGAACAACGCCATCAAGCTCTACCTGAAGCAGAATGGCAACAAAGCGGGCAAGTTCACGATCGAGCTGAAGACCTATGACGACTCGACCGCGGCCAAGGGTGCCTGGGACGACGCGACGTGCGCGAAGAACGCGACCGACCACGTGGCGAACACCAACGAGGTCGCCGTGATGGGCACCTACAACTCCGGCTGCGCGAAGATCATTGCGCCGGTGCTGAACCAGGACCCCAGCGGGCCGATGCTGATGGTCTCGCACGCCAACACCAACCCCGGCCTGACCAAGACCTGGGACCCGGGAGAGCCGGAGAAGTACAAGCCCACCGGCAAGCCGCAACTACGCCCGGGTGATCACCACGGACGACTACCAGGGTGAGGCTGCGGCGGCGTTCCTGGCCGAGAAGGGCATCAAGAGCGTCTACGTGCTCAACGACAACCAGACCTACGGTCAGGGTGTCGCCACCTCCTTCGTGGAGGGCTCAGGAAAGGTCGGGATCAAGGTGCTCGGCAACGAGCCGTGGGACTCCAAGCAGACCTCGCTACGCGGCCCTGTTCACCAAGATCAAGGCGCTGAACCCGGGTGCGATCTACCTGGCCGGCATCTTCGACAACAACGGTGGCCAGCTGGTCAAGGACAAGGTCTCCGTGCTCGGTGACCAGGCCACTCTGCCGATGATGGCTCCGGACGGGTTCACCGGGTACCCGGCGCTGCAGCAGCTGCCGCAGGCCGAGGGGCTCTACCTGAGCTTCACCGGTCTGACGGTCGACCAGCTCAAGGCGGCCGGCGGATCGGCCGCCAAGCTGCTCGACGCCTACAAGGCCGAATACGGCCCGGAGCTGACCTCGAGCTTCGCGCTGTACGGCGTGGCAGCGACACAGGTCATCCTGGCGGCGATCGAGAAGTCGGACGGCACCCGCAAGAGCGTCACCGACGCGGTGTTCACGGGCGAGGGGATCACCATCCCGGCGGACAAGTCGCTTGACCGGCAAGGAGGTCAAGATCGACCCGACGACCGGGGACATCACGTCCCAGGACATCTCGATCCTGCAGATGAAGGGTGGCAAGGAGACGTTCCTGAAGGCCCAGCCGGTCGGCTGAGGCAGGGCCGCATCCGGGTCGCGACCCGGGGACAGGTGCCCGTCCAGCACCCGCCCCCGGGGCTCGGCGTCGGTCCGTGCCCCAATCGTTGTGGACCCTTGACCAGCTCACAGCCCTCTTCGCCCTCGGTGAGGCCGTTCCAGTGATAGTTTCCCCGACCATCGGCAGCCCTGGACGGGGGCTCGCATTCGGAAGAGGTATGCACATGAAGAAGCCCCTTGGGGCCGTCGCGGCAATCGTGATGGCGTCGATGGCTCTGGCCGCCTGTGGCGGCGACTCCGGCAGCGATGGCACTGGCGGTGGCGGCAAGACGGTGGTCATCTCCAGCGACCTGCCGCTGCAGGGTGCGTCGAAGGACGCCTCGGACGCGACGAACAACGCGATCAAGCTCTACCTGGAGCAGGTCGGCAACAAGGCCGGCGACTACACCATCGAGTTCAAGCCGTACGACGACTCGACCGCGGCCAAGGGTGCCTGGGACGACGCGACGTGCGCGAAGAACGCGACCGACCACGTGGCGAACACCAACGAGGTCGCCGTGATGGGCACCTACAACTCGGGCTGCGCGAAGATCAGGTGCCGGTGCTGAACCAGGACCCGCAGCGGCCCGATGCTGATGGTGTCGCACGCCAACACCAACCCCGGCCTGACCAAGACGTGGGACGCCGGGAGAGCCGGAGAAGTACTACCCCACCGGCACGCCGAACTACGCCCGGGTGATCACCACCGACGACTACCAGGGCGCGGCGGCGGCGCAGTTCGCGGCCCAGAAGCTGCAGCGTCAAGAAGGTCTACATCCTCAACGACAACCAGACCTACGGTCAGGGCGTCGGCAAGGCCTTCGAGGACGAGGCCAAGAAGCTGGGCATCGACGGTCGCTCGGCAACGAGCCGTGGGACGCCAAGCAGACCAGCTACGCGGCCCTGTTCACCAAGATCAAGGCGTCTGGCGCCGGACATGATCTACCTGGCCGGCATCTACGACAACAACGGTGGCCAGCTGGTCAAGGACAAGGTCACCGTGCTCGGCGACAACGACGGCGGTGCAAGATGATGGGCGCCCGACGGTTTCACCGGTTACCCGGAGCTGGCGAAGCTGCCGCAGGGTGAGGGCATGTACCTGACCTTCGCGGGTCTGTCGACCGACCAGCTGCTCGCAGCCGGTGGCTGCGCGCCAAGAAGCTGCTCGACGACTACAAGGCCAAGTACGGCGCCGAGCCGGGCTCCAGCTACGCCGCTGTACGGCGTCGCGGCGGTGCAGGTCATCCTGGCCGCGATCGAGAAGTCGGACGGCACCCGCAAGGGCGTCACCGACGCGGTGTTCAGCGGCGAGGGCATCACGATCCCGGCCGACAAGTCGGTGATCGGCAAGGAGATCAAGATCGACCCGACGACGGGTGACACCGTCGGCCAAGGACATCTCGGTCCTGCAGCTGAAGGGCGGCAAGGAAACGTTCGTCCAGGCACAGCCGGTCGCCTGACCGGATAGGCCCGCTGGGCGGGGAGCGCTACGCTCCCCGCCCAGTGGTCTGCACCTGCGGCGTCTGATCCTGTCTCGCCCACTGCATGACATCGCGCGATTCGCTCGGCCGCAGTCCAGTTCCCTCGAACCGAAGGGCACCAGCCCATGAGCCAAGCCACCGCTACGGTCGCGGCCTCGCGCACGCCTGCGGAGACCCGGGCGCTCGTCATCCGGTCGATCTCCTACGTGCTGCTCGCCGCGGTCGGCCTCTGGATCCTGTCCAAGGCGGTCAGCCGCCCCAACGACTTCTTCACCGTGCCGATCGTCGGGCTGAAGTTCGGCGCGTTGTACGCGCTGGTCGCGCTGGGCTACACGATGGTCTACGGCATCATCGAGCTGATCAACTTCTCCCACGGTGACCTGTTCATGCTGGCCACGCGTGGCGAGCGGACTCGGCCATGGTGAGTTGGCTGGGTCAGGTCACCCCCGGGGTCGGCGCCTTCGCGCTGATGATCGCGGTGCTGCTCGGGGTGATGGCGATGGCCGCGGGCATCAACACCCTGGCCGAGCGGGTCGCCTACCGGCGGCTGCGCCGGGCGCCGAAACTGGCTCCGCTGATCACGGCGGTCGGCCTGAGCTTCATCTACCAGGCGGTGGGCATCAGGGCCAACGGGTCCGGCCAGCGCAGCTGGGAGACCCTGCTCGGCGACACGGGCTTCACGGTCGGCGGGGTCAAGGTTCCCTGGTCGGTGATCGTCGTCGCTGGCGGTGACCATCCCGCTGCTGCTGCTGATGACCTACCTGATCAACAAGACCCGCCAGGGCAAGGCGATGCGGGCCACGGCCCAGGATCAGGACGCCGCCCGCCTGATGGGCATCGACGTCGACCGGACGATCGCGCTCACCTTCGCCCTCGGCGGCGCACTGGCGGGAGCGGCCGGTCTGCTGTACCTGGAGTCGGTCGGGACCACCCGCTACGACCTCGGCTTCCAGCTCGGTCTGATCGCCTTCACCTCGGCGGTGCTCGGCGGCATCGGCAACCTGAACGGCGCCGTCCTCGGCGGCTTCCTGATCGGGATCATCCAGGCCCTGAACGAGGCCTTCCTGCTCGGCTCCGCGTGGTCGCAGACCGTGGTGTTCTCGATCCTGATCATGCTGATGGTCTTCAAGCCTGAAGGCATCCTCGGGCAAGCCGACCACGGAGAAGGTGTGACCATGGCGACACTGCCTACCGCCTCTGCTCCTTCGGTGAACGCCGCCGCCGAGCATGCCCGCCGGTCCAACCGGCTCTGGTCGATCGGCATGCTGATCGGCGCGCTGCTCCTGTTCGTGCTCTACTGGAAGATCCTGCCCGGCATCGGCGGCGAGACCGAGACGTTCTTCCGCAAGTGGCTGTCGGTCTCGGTGGCCAGCGAGATGGTGCTCTGGGTGGTCTTCGCGCTCGGCCTGAACATCGTGGTCGGCTACGCCGGCCTGCTCGACCTGGGTTACGTCGCCTTCTGGGCGATCGGCGGCTACGTCGCCGGCTGGATCATGTCCCCGTTCGCCTCGGAGATGTCCGAGAGCATGGGACCTCAAGTTCAGCTTCCTCGGCCACCCGCCGGCGATCGAGGGCCTGGACCGTGGCATCCACGTCAACTTCTGGCTGGTGCTGCCCATCGCCGGTCTGTTCTGCGCGCTGTGGGGCGTGCTGATCGGCGCGCCGACGCTGCGCCTGAAGAGCGACTACCTGGCCCTGGTCACCCTCGGGCTTCGGCGAGATCATTCCGCAGATCTTCAAGAACGGTGACAACGTCGGCGGGCTGAACCTGTCCAACGGCGACCGGGGGATCACCCCGGTCGACACCGATCCCGATGTGGCCGTTCAGCTACATCCCCGGGGTGCCCGACCAGCTGGGCCTGAGGGCCACGGACCTGCCGTTCAAGTTCCTGGTCTACTGCTTCCTGGCCGCCTGCATCATGTTCCTGTCGCTGCGGATCCGCGAGGGCCGGCTGGGCCGGGCCTGGCTGGCCATCCGTGAGGACGAGTTGGCGGCGTCGATGATGGGCGTTCCGCTGATGCGCACCAAGCTGGCCGCCTACGCCGTCGGCGCCTTCGCCGGCGGTATCGGCGGCGTGGCGTTCGCCACCCATGTCGGTGGCATCTACGCCAGCCGGTTCGACTTCGCCATCTCGATCATCCTGTTGGCGATGGTCGTGCTCGGCGGCATGGGCAACGTCTGGGGGGTCACGGTCGGAGCCCTGGCGCTGGCCTGGATCAACTCGACCGGCCTGGAGCAGATCGGCAACACGATCAACGACAGCCTGGGCACCAGCGTCGAACTTCAAGAACTACCAGTTCCTGCTGTTCGGCCTGATCCTGGTGCTGATGATGCTGTTCCGGCGCGAGGGCCTGATCCCGGAGACCCGGACCAGGCAGGTGCTCAAGGAGCCCGAACGCGGTGAACTGGAGTCCGTGGGCGCCGACATGGAAGGGGAAGGCGCATGACCGCCACCGCCGCCGAGAACCAGGTCATCGACCTGCGCGGTGACAACATCACCATCCGGTTCGGTGGACTGGTGGCGGTCGACGACGTCACGTTCACCATTCCGCACGGTGCCGTGGTCAGCCTGATCGGCCCGAACGGGGCCGGCAAGACCACGTTCTTCAACATCCTCACCGGCCTCTACCACCCGACCTCGGGCCGGGTGCACCTCGGCGACAAGGATGTCACCGGTATGGCGCCGCACCAGGTCGCCCACCTGGGGCTGGCCCGCACGTTCCAGAACATCCGGCTGTTCAACCTGATGTCGGCCGAAGAGAACGTCATGGTGGCCATGCACTCGCACATGAAGTCGGGGATCGTCGGCACGGTGCTGAAGACCCCGCGGCAGCGGCGGGAGGAGCAGGAGGGCCGCGAGCGAGCGCGTGAGCTGCTCGACTTCGTGGGCATCCCCAACGTGGCCGACGAGTACGCCCGCAACCTGTCCTACGGCGACCAGCGCCGGCTCGAGGTGGCACGCGCCCTGGCCCTCAAACCGAAGGTGCTGCTGCTGGACGAGCCGACGGCCGGCATGAACCCGCAGGAGTCGGCCCGGTTCGTCGAGTTCGTCTACCGGCTGCGCGACGAGATGGACATCTCGGTGCTGCTGATCGAGCACGACATGAGCGTGGTGATGAAGGTCAGCGAACGGATCACCGTGCTCGACCAGGGCAAGAAGATCGCCGAGGGCACTCCGGACGACATCAAGAACGATCAGCGCGTGGTCGAGGCCTACCTGGGCAAGACCGGGACCGACGGCTACAGGAGCGACAAATGACGTCCGAGACCAGCACCGGACCGGCCGCCACCGACGCTCGGGGCGCCGGCGACGTCATCCTGTCCATCGACGACCTTCACGTCTACTACGGCAGCATCGCCGCCGTGAAGGGGATCACTGTCGAGGTCCGCCAGG
This sequence comes from uncultured Actinomycetota bacterium, assembly GCA_963710915.1. Taxonomy (GTDB): domain Bacteria; phylum Actinomycetota; class Actinomycetes; order Actinomycetales; family Kineosporiaceae; genus JADJPO01. Next base: position 630,181 of record CAVQCD010000012.1, read on the forward strand.
GCGAGATCGTCACCCTGATCGGCTCCAACGGCGCCGGCAAGTCGACGACGCTGCGCACCATCTCGGGGCTGATCCGGCCGCGCAAGGGAACGATGACCTTCATGGGCAAGAACCTGGCGACCATGTCGGGGCACCACATCGTGGCGGCCGGCATCTGCCAGTCCCCGGAGGGACGCCGGATCTTCCCGCGGATGACCGTGGACGAGAACCTCGACCTCGGGGCCTTCCTGCGGGACGACAAGGCCGAGATCGAGTCCGACCGGCAGCGGGTGCTCGAGCTGTTCCCGCGGCTGGCCGAACGCATCGCCCAGAAGGCGGGCACCCTCTCCGGCGGCGAGCAGCAGATGCTCGCCGTGGCCCGGGCCATGATGGGCCGGCCCAAGCTGCTGCTGCTGGACGAGCCGTCGATGGGTCTGGCCCCGGTGCTGGTGGACCTGATCTTCGACACCATCCAGACGATCCGCGACCAGGGCACCACCATCCTTCTGGTGGAGCAGAACGCGCTGGCCGCGCTCGGGATCGCCGACTACGCGTACGTGCTGGAGTCGGGATCCCTGAAGCTGGAGGGCGCCGCCTCGCGGCTGGCCCAGGACGACGAGGTCACCCGCGCCTACCTGGGCGGCTGACCGTTGGCCGGCCCGGCAGCGCCGGGCCGGCCAACTCGCACGTCTCATCGAACTCGGCTGGAGGTATGTGCGGTCACGTCCGCGGCGTCCCGCTGGTCGACCTGCGGGCATTCGACTCCAGCGCGGAGGTCGGGACTACGCGCCAGCCGACGCCGCTCGCCGTCGACGCACTCGCGAACCGTGAAGTCACCGTGCCGGCTTCCGGCTGTCGTACCTGGCTCACCGGTGGTCAGCAGCAGCCCTTCCGGTGCCTTCCCGGTGACGTGACCATCCTGGCGGTGGAGGCAGAGGTCTGCAGACGCATGACCGGCATCAGGACGCACCCCGTGGCTGCCGGACCTGGCCGGCTCCGGGTGAGGTGTCGCTCAGACCGTAGTCCGCGAGGCCGGCCGTCACGTCGGCGGCTGCGCGCGCAGGATGCAGGTGATCCTTGCCGTGCACACCCGCCGGCCTGCGTCGTCCTCGATCACCACCTCGTAGCTGGCCAGCGTGGCGCCCAGGTGCAGGGCCCGGGCGGTGCCGGTCACGGTGCCGGTGCGCACCGCGCGGTGATGCGTGGCATTGATCTCGATGCCGGCGGCGATCATGCCCAGCGGGTGTGCCGTGTGCGACAGCGGCCACCGATCCGACGGTCTCGGCGAGCACGCACGAGGCGCCGCCGTGCAGTAGCCCGTAGGGCTGGGTGTTGCCGGCCACCGGCATGGTGGCGACCGTGCGGTCGGCGCTCACCTCGACCAGGGTGATGCCCATCCGTTCGGCCAGAGTGCCCTGCGACGAGGCGTTGAACAGCTCGGCCAGGTTCGCGCTGTCGGTCATGGCCCCTAGGGTGGCAGCCGTGAGCCAGACCACCAACGACCGGCCCAGACTCCTGCTCGTGGACGGCCATTCGATGGCCTACCGAGCCTTCTTCGCGCTGCCGGCGGAGAACTTCTCCACGACCACCGGGCAGACCACGAACGCCGTCTACGGCTTCACGTCCATGCTGATCAACGTCCTGCGGGACGAGAAGCCGGACCACGTCGCGGTCGCGTTCGACATCTCCCGGCAGACCTTCCGCAGTGAGGCCTTCCCGGAGTACAAGGCCAACCGGTCGGCCTCCCCGCAGGAGTTCTCCGGTCAGGTCCCGCTGATCAAGGAAGTCCTGGCCGCGATGCGGATCCAGGTCCTGGAGAAGGAGAACTACGAGGCGGACGACGTGATCGCCACGCTGACCCGGCAGGCCGGCCTGGCCGGCTGGCAGGTGGTGATCAGCAGCGGTGACCGAGACTCCCTGCAGCTGGTCACCGACGAGGTGACGATCCTCTATCCGGTGCGCGGGGTCTCCGAGCTGATCCGGATGACGCCGTCCGTGGTCGAGGAACGCTACGGCGTCACTCCGGCCAGCTACCCCGACCTGGCCGCCCTGGTCGGGGAGAGCAGCGACAACCTGCCGGGCGTGCCCGGGGTCGGGCAACAAGACCGCAGCCAAATGGATCAACACCTACGGCGATCTCGACGGCATCGTCGCCCATGCCCCCGAGATCAAGGGCAAGGTGGGGCAGAGCCTGCGCGACCACCTCGACCAGGTGCTCACGAACCGGCGGCTGAACCGGTTGGTCGACGACCTCGAGCTGCCGCTCACGATCGAGGATCTGCGGTTGCGCGCCTGGGACCGGGAGGGCATCCACCAGGTGTTCGACGGCCTGGAGTTCCGGGTGCTGCGCGACCGGCTGTTCGAGTACCTGGCGGCGCCCGAGCCGGAGGCCGAGGGTGGCTTCGAGCTCGACCAGGCCCGGCTGGACGGGCCGGCCGTGGCCGAGTGGCTGACCGCGCACGCGGGCGCGCTGACCGGCGTCCACGTGATCGGCCATTGGGGGCGAGGCACCGGCGATGCCCGCGGCGTGGCCCTGGCCACCGCCGACGAGGCGGCCGGGTACATCGACCTGATCGACGCCGACCCGGCGGGCCAGGAGGCGCTGGCCGCTTGGCTGGCCGACCCGGCCCGGCCGAAGGCGTTCCACGACGCCAAGGGGCCGCTGGCTGCACTGGCCGCCCGCGGGCTGACGCGTGGCCGGGCTCTACAGCGACACCGCCCTCGCCGCCTACCTGTGCCGGCCCGACCAGCGCAGTTACGACCTGGCCGACCTCACCCTGCGCCATCTGGGCCGTGAGCTGCGGGCCGAGGGTGAGCCAGAGGCCGCGGAGGTGCAGCTCTCCCTCGACGTCGACCTGGCGGACGGCGCGGCGGACGCCGCCGAGTCGGCCATGGTGCGCGCCCGGGCCGTGCTCGAGCTGGCCGGAGCGCTGGACGGCGAGCTGGCGGAGCGCTCCGCGACCGCGCTGCTGCACGACGTCGAACTGCCGCTGGTGGAGGTGCTGGGGAGGATGGAACGGGCGGGGATCGCGATCGACGTGCCGGCGCTGTCCGACCTGGAGTCCTACTTCGCCGACGCCGTGGCGGCGGCGGCCAAGGAGGCCTTCGCCGTGATCGGCACCGAGCTGAACCTGGGCTCGCCCAAGCAGTTGCAGACCGTGCTGTTCGAGCAGCTCGGGATGCCCAAGACCAAGCGCACCAAGACCGGCTACACCACGGACGCCGAGGCGTTGTCCGAGCTGTACGTGAAGACCGAGCACCCGTTCCTGCTGCACCTGCTGCGGCACCGGGACGCCTCGAAGCTGCGGGTCACGGTGGAGGGGCTGCTCCGCTCGGTCTCGGACGACCAGCGGATCCACACCACGTACCAGCAGACGATCGCGGCGACCGGGCGGCTGTCCAGCACCGACCCCAACCTGCAGAACATCCCGATCCGCACCGACGAGGGCCGGCGGATCCGGCAGACCTTCGTCGTCGGCCCCGGCTACGAGTGCCTGCTCACGGCCGACTACTCCCAGATCGAGATGCGGATCATGGCCGACCTGTCCCGGGACGCCGGCCTGATCGAGGCGTTCAACTCGGGGGAGGACCTGCACAGCTTCGTCGCCTCGCGGGTGTTCGGGGTGCCGGCGTCCGAGGTCACGCCGGCGATGCGCTCGAAGATCAAGGCGATGGCCTACGGGCTGGCCTACGGCCTGAGCGCGTTCGGCCTGTCCCGGCAGCTGAGCATCGCCGTGGACGAGGCCCGCACCCTGATGGAGGACTATTTCGACCGTTTCGGCGGGGTGCGCGACTACCTGCAGAGCGTGGTCGCCGAGGCCCGGCGCACCGGGTACACCGAGACCATCCTGGGGCGCCGGCGCTACCTGCCGGATCTGACCAGCGACAACCGGCAGCGCCGCGAGATGGCTGAGCGGATGGCCCTGAACGCGCCCATCCAGGGCTCGGCGGCCGACCTGATCAAGGTGGCCATGCTCGCCGTCGACCGTCGGCTGACCGCCGAGGGGCTGCGCAGCCGGATGCTGCTCCAGGTGCACGACGAACTCGTGCTGGAGGTCGCGCCGGGGGAGCGGGAGGCGGTCGAGGATCTGGTCCGCAGCGCCATGGGTGGTGCCGCCGAGCTGTCGGTGCCCCTGGAGGTCTCGGTGGGCATCGGCCGCAGCTGGCACGAGGCCGGGCACTGAGACCACTGCAGCGCGCTCGGGCCTATCTCACGCGTTTCGTCTCGTAGGCCCACATCGCGAGCTCGACCCGGTTCCGGGCGCCGAGTTTCGTCATCAGGGTGGCGACATGGAACTTCACGGTGCTTGTACTGATGTGCAGCTCCTCGCCGATCTCGGCGTTCGTGCGTCCCCGGGCGACGGTGAGCAGCACCTCCTCCTCCCGGTCGGTGAGCGGCTCGACGGGCTGGGCCGGGGCAGCGTCACGCTCGCCGGCTGAGAAGGCGGCCAGCAGCCGGGCAGTGACCCCGGGGTCGATCAATGCGTCGCCGTGCACCGCAGCCTGGATCGCCTGGACCAGTTGCTCGGGCGCCGCCCCCTTGAGCAGGAAGCCTCGGGCGCCGGCCTTGAGGGCGCCGTAGATGTACTCGTCGGTGTCGAACGTGGTGATCACCACGACCGGGATCGGGTCGTGGGCCTCGGGCCCCGCGAGCTGCCGCGTGGCCTCGATGCCGTCCAGGCCGGGCATCCGGATGTCGAACAGGCAGACGTCGGGCCGCAGTCGGCGCGCCAGGGCGACGGCCTCACGCCCGTCGGCCGCCTGGCCGACCACCTCGGTGTCCGGTTGGCCGCCCAGGATGGTGGCCAGGCCTGCCCGGACGATGCTCTGGTCGTCGGCGATGAGCACCCGGATGGTCATGTCGCGCCCCTTCGGCGGGGGAGGACGGCCCGGACGCTCCATCCGCGGTCCGGAGCCGGGCCGGCGGTGAGCGTCCCCCCGAGGAGGGTGACCCGTTCAGTCATGCCGACCAGCCCGTAGCCCGCGGGGCTCACCGAGGTCGGCGCGCGGTCGCCGTCGTCGATCGCCGTCAGTTCCACGTCCAGGGGCGACCCGGTCACCGTGACCTCCACCCGGGTGGCCTGGTGGGCATGGCGCTGGGCGTTGGTGACCGATTCCTGCGCGACCCGGTACAGCGCGGCCTCCAGCGCGGGCGGGAGGTTCGACAGGTCACCGCGGAACGCGACGTCGATGCGCAGCGCGTCGCTGCTGCCTGCGGCCAGGCCCTGGATGTCGGCGAGGCATCGCCGCGGCGCCAGGGCCGGCTGGACCCGACGGTCCCGCAGGGCGCCGACCATGGTGCGCATCTCGGTCAGGGTGTGAGCCGCTTCGCGGTCGATGACCTCGAGCGCCTCGGTGGCCCCGCGCAGCGAGGAGGAACGGGCGAGGATCAACCCGGCCTGGGCCTGGATCGCGATCGCCGAGACGTGGTGGGCGACGGTGTCGTGCAACTCCCTGGCCAACTGCTCCCGCTCACGGAGCCTGGCCTGTTCGACCAACTGCTCGCGCGCGGTGGCCCGATAGCGGACGGACAGTCCGAGGACGGCGGCCAGCAGCAGTACGGCCGCGCCGCCGATGATGTCGGCAGGCCCGGTGAAATCGGTGCCGGCACTGGCGATCACGGTGACGCCCATGACGGCCAGACCGATGACCGCGTCGCGACCTGAGCCCCACCGCAGCAGCGCATAGGCGAGCACCAGCACCACCGCACCGCCGTACAGGACCACCGGATCGGAGTCGGCGACGAAGGCGGCGACGTCCACGACGGCGAAGACCCCGAAGGCGAGGACCACCGCGGCCAGGGGCCGGGTCCGCCGGAGCAGGATCGCCCCCGCCAGGACGCACCCGACGACGATCGCGATCGGGCGCCACGCCAGGTCGCGGCGCAGGATCGCCTCGCCCACGACGGCAGCCAGCACGATCGCGGAGAAGACCCAGTCGCGCCGGGCCGGCGGCGGGGAGTCCATCGCCGCGGGCTCGGTCCAGAGCGCCCGCAGAGCAGTCAGCACATGCCTCAGCGTAGAGATCCGGTGACGGCGGCGGGACCGTCGAAGGACCAGCCCTGACCTGGCCCATCGGCCAGGTCAGGTGTGGCCGGGGGGCGGGTGTGGCCGCAGCGCCGCAGCGGCAGGCTCGGAGCTGTCAGGCACTCGACCCCAGGAGGACCCAGTGACCAGGACTCAGGCGCCGCCGCTGCACGACCAGCGGACGGACGTGAAGATCGTGCTCGGCGGCATGTGGATCTCCATGCTCTTCGTCTTCGCCTTCGTGGACATCTTCGCGTTCTGGCGGGCGGATGTGATCAACGGAGCGCTGGTCGGGAAGATCCCGGTCACCGGCTTCACGATCAACCAGTCGTTCCTGCTCAATGCCACGCTCTACGTCCTGCTCCCGAGCCTGATGGTCACCATCTCGCTGCTCACCCCGGCGCGGCTGAACAGGCCGGCCAACCTCGTCGCCAGCCTGGTCTACCTCGCTTCGGTGGTGGTGACGATGGTCGGCGAGACGTGGATGTACTACCTCGTCGGCAGCACCGTCGAGGTCCTGCTCCTCCTGGCGATCGCGCGCGCCGCCTGGACATGGCCCCGGCGTCCGCTAGCGGGGTGAGGGCCTCCGGGTGACGAAGACAGCGGTGCCGGGCAGCAGCCGGCCCCGCAGCGGGCTCCAGCCGCCCCAGGTCTGCTCGTACCCCTCGGGCCAGGTGGGCTCCACGACGTCCAGCAGTTCCAGCCCGGCCCGGACGACGTCACGCACCCGCTCGCCGAGCGTCCGATGGTGCTCGGCGTAGGTGAGCCGGCCGTCGGGGTCGGTCTCGACGTAGGGCGTGGTGTCGAAGTAGGACCGGACCACGGTGAGCCCGCGGGGGCCCGGGTCGTCCGGGAACGCCCAGCGCACCGGGTGGGTGATCGAGAAGACCCAGCGGCCACCCGGGCGCAGGACCCGGGCCACCTCGGCCATGATCACCTCCGGGTCGGCGACGAACGGCACCGCCCCGTAGGCCGAGCAGGCCAGGTCGAAGCTGGAGTCGGCGAAGGGCAGCCGCCGGGCGTCGCCCTGCAGCACCGGGGGCAGCGGCGACCGCCCGGCGTCCGCCCGCACCATGGCAAGGGACAGGTCCAGCCCCACCACCCGGGCTCCCTGGGAAGCCAGCCAGCGGGTGCACTGCGCGGCACCGCAGCCCACCTCGAGGACGTTGCGCCCCGCGACGGACCCCAGCAGGCCGGCCCGCTCCTCGTCCAGCCCCTCGGGGCCCCAGATGAAGCGGTCACCGCCCAGCGCCGCACCGTGTTCGGCCAGGTAGTCCTCGGCCGCGGCATCCCACCACGCGCGGTTCGCGCGCACCGATTCCGCGGCCGCAGCGGGAGCGTATCCGGCCCCGCCCAGGCCGCCGGACAACTCGGGCATTCGACTCCTCGTCAGCGCTTTGACCTGTGATCTGACCGAACGGTACGGTAACCACGGCGCACAGACTCGTGCGGCCGTCATCCCGTGTTCCTGTCCGCATCGACACCTGTCCGCATCGGAGCTCCCACTACATGACCACCAGCCCGACGATCAGCCACACCCTCCCCGCCGCCGAGAAGGCGAGCAGCCCGCAGGTCGCCATCAACGACATCGGCACCGCGGAAGACTTCCTCGCAGCGATCGACGAGACGATCAAGTACTTCAATGACGGCGACATCGTGGCCGGCACGATCGTCAAGGTGGACCGCGACGAGGTCCTGCTCGACATCGGGTACAAGACCGAGGGCGTCATCCCGTCCCGCGAGCTTTCCATCAAGCATGACGTCGACCCCGGTGAGGTGGTCAGCGTCGGCGACGAGATCGAGGCTCTTGTTCTCCAGAAGGAGGACAAGGAGGGCCGTCTCATCCTGTCCAAGAAGCGCGCCCAGTACGAGCGCGCCTGGGGCACGATCGAGAAGATCAAGGAAGAGGACGGCATCGTCACCGGAACGGTGATCGAGGTGGTCAAGGGTGGTCTGATCCTCGACATCGGGCTGCGCGGCTTCCTGCCCGCGTCCCTGGTCGAGATGCGCCGGGTGCGCGACCTGCAGCCCTACGTGGGCAAGCAGATCGAAGCGAAGATCATCGAGCTGGACAAGAACCGCAACAACGTGGTGCTGTCCCGCCGGGCCTGGCTCGAGCAGACCCAGTCGGAGGTGCGCCAGACCTTCCTGCAGACCCTGCAGAAGGGCCAGGTCCGCTCCGGCGTGGTCTCCTCGATCGTCAACTTCGGCGCCTTCGTCGACCTCGGCGGGGTGGACGGTCTGGTGCACGTCTCCGAGCTGTCCTGGAAGCACATCGACCACCCGGGAGAGGTCGTCGAGGTCGGCCAGGAGGTCACCGTCGAGGTGCTCGACGTGGACATGGACCGCGAGCGGGTCTCGCTGTCGCTCAAGGCCACCCAGGAAGACCCGTGGCAGCAGTTCGCCCGCACCCACGCGATCGGTCAGGTCGTGCCGGGCAAGGTCACCAAGCTGGTTCCGTTCGGCGCGTTCGTCCGGGTGGACGAGGGCATCGAGGGTCTGGTGCACATCTCCGAGCTGGCCGAGCGCCACGTGGAGATCCCCGAGCAGGTCGTGCAGGTCGGCGATGCGATCTTCGTCAAGGTGATCGACATCGACCTGGAGCGCCGGCGGATCTCGCTGTCGCTGAAGCAGGCGAACGAGGGCGTCACCGGCGCCACCGGCGGCGACTTCGACCCCTCGATGTACGGCATGGCGGCCGAGTACGACGAGGCCGGCAACTACAAGTACCCCGAGGGCTTCGACCCCGAGACGAACGACTGGCTCGAGGGCTTCGACAAGCAGCGTGAGGAGTGGGAGCGGCAGTACGCCGAGGCCCACGCGCGCTGGGAGGCCCACCGCAAGCAGATCGACGAGGCCGCCAAGGCCGACGCCGAGGCACGCACCGAGACCGGGGATGCCCCCGCCGCGGCGTCCTCGTCCTCGTCCTCGACCTACAGCTCCCAGGCCCCCGTCGCCGAGGGCACCCTGGCCTCGGACGAGGCCCTGGCAGCACTGCGCGAGAAGCTCACCGGCGGGTACTGACCCGCCAGTCTGACGAGGTGATCGGCTCAAGACCCCAGGGTCTGGAGCCGATCACCTCGCCATGAGCGAGGACCAGAGCGATGCGGTGTCGGCGCGCGCTGTTCCCCGATCGCTGACGCCCACCCAGCGGGCAGCCTCGGAGGAGCACAGCTCACTGGCAGCCAAGCTGAGGGTCGTCCAAGCCTCGGACGACGATCTCGACGCCCGCCGGCGTTTCGAGATCGCCTCGTCCGCGCCGGAGCGTGACCCCGCCGAGTACGTCGTCCGGCGCCGGATCAGTCCACGCTGGCGGCGGCAGTACACCACGCTCTCGGTGACCGCCGACCTGGTGATCGCCATGGTCGCGGCCGCTGTCGGCATGACCGCGCGCGGCGAGGACCTGCGGTTCGCGCTGCCCTTCGCCTGTCTGTTCGTGATCGTGCTCACCCTCGGCAGGGTCTACGAACACCGTTTCGTGGGAACGGGTTTCGAGGAGTTCCGCCGGCTGGCCGGCGCCGGTCTCGCCTTCGTCGCGGTGACCGCCTTCACCGCCTACGCCATGCAGGCCCCGGTCCGTGGCCTGGTGCTGATCGGCGCACCGGTGGCCCTGGTCGGGGCCCTGATCTGGCACGTGGTGGCCCGTCAGCTGCTGTTCGTGCTGCGCCGACGGGGGCTGTGCGCACAGCGGGTGGTCGTGATCGGGTCGGAACGCTCGGTGGAGTCCATCATCAGGGCGCTGCGCCGAGAGCCGCACAGCGGAGTGTCCGTGGTGGCCGCCTGCGTGCGGCGCAGCGAGCAGGGCGAGATCGAGGGCGTCCCGGTGGCCGGCACTCCCGACCAGGCACTCGGCGTGCTGCGCCGGCACTACGGGGACACCCTGCTGCTCACCGCCTGGTCGGATGTCAGCGAGACCGATCTGCGCCGCCTCTCCTGGGATCTGGAGGGCAGCGGTGCGCAGTTGCTGGTCGCCCCCAGGCTGACCGAGGTCGCCGTTCCCCGGATGCACATCCAGACCATCGGCGGGCTCCCGCTGCTGCACGTCGACGAACCCGAGTTCACCGGTCTGCGCCGGGTGGCCAAGGGCGGGCTCGACCTGGGTCTCGGCCTGCTGGCCCTGGTGCTGCTGGCGCCCGTGATGACGGCCGTGGCGATCGCGATCAGGCTGGACTCGCCGGGGCCGGTGCTGTTCCGCCAGGTGCGCATCGGCAAGGACTCCAAGCCCTTCCTGATGACCAAGTTCCGCAGCATGTACGTGGACGCCGAGGAACGGCTGACCCAGCTCAGCCACCTCAACGAGCACGGCGAGGGACCGCTGTTCAAGATGCGCGAGGACCCGCGGGTGACCCGGATCGGGGCACATTCTGCGCCGGTTCTCCCTGGACGAGCTGCCCCAGCTGTTCGACGTCCTGGCCCGGCGGATGTCGCTGGTCGGACCGCGCCCACCGTTGCCCCGCGAGGTGGAGGCCTACGAGGACGACGTGCGCCGCAGGTTGCTGGTCAAGCCAGGGATCACCGGGCTGTGGCAGGTCTCCGGCCGCTCCGACCTGACCTGGGAGGAGTCGGTCAGGCTGGATCTCAGCTACGTGGAGAACTGGTCGCTCGGCCTGGATCTGTCGATCATCGCCCGCACCGTGGTGGCCGTCCTCGCCCGCCGCGGCGCCTACTGATCGAGGCTTCACCGGCCTACCCTGCAGAGATGCTCACCCTGGGTCTGACCGGCGGGATCGGAGCCGGCAAGTCGACCGTCGCCCGACGGCTTGCGGAGCTCGGAGCGGTGGTGGTCGACGCCGACCGGCTGGCCCGCGAGGTGGTGGCCCGCGGGACGCCGGGGCTGGCCGCGGTCGTGGCGGAGTTCGGTGCCCAGGTCCTCACGTCCGACGGCGATCTGGACCGGCCGGCGCTGGGCCGGATCGTGTTCGCGGACGCTGTCGCCCGCCGACGGCTGGAGGTGATCACTCATCCGCTGATCGCCGCCGCCACGGCCGAGGCGTTCGCGTCCGCCCCGCGGGAGGCGATCGGCGTGCACGACGTGCCGCTGCTGGTGGAGAGGCAGATGGGGGAGGCCTACCACCTGGTGCTGGTCGTGCACGTCGACCTCGAGGAGCGGGTGCGCCGCCTGGTCACCCTGCGCGGGATGCCCGAGGCGGACGTGCGGGCACGGATCACCGCCCAGGCGGACGACGCCGCTCGGCGAGCTGCCGCCGACGTCTGGCTGGACAACTCCGGGTCGCCCGAGGTGCTCACCGAACGGGTCGATGCCCTGTGGCAGAACCGGATCCGCCCCTTCGCGGACAACCTGGCGTCCGACTGCCCGGCCGCGACCACGAGCGAGCCGCCGGACGCCGCAGCGCTCGACCGGGTACTGGCCCGGCTGCACCGCCGACTGGGGGAGTGGGGCTCGGAGCTCACGGTCACCGACGAACGTACGGTCGAGCTGGCCCTGGCCGCTGCCGATGCCGGGGTGCCGCAGCCGGTGCGCAGTGCGCTCCACGATGCCGGCTTTGCGCCGCTCGGGCCGGCTGACGGGGCCCGCTATCGCTCCTGCGATCCGGGATGTGCCCTCGACCTCGTCGTGGTGCCGACCTGAGCGGAGAACCGGGACCGGTCACCCTGTCGCCGGTGGGCACAGACGAGTGGGAGCTCCGCTCCACGATGAGACTGTCGGTGGTGGCGTTTACGGTGTGAGGATGCGACCGATCACCGACCTGCAGCGCACCGTCGCCCCGTTCCTCGTCGTCGCCGACTTCGAACCGAGCGGCGACCAGCCCGAGGCGATCGAGCAGCTCACCAAGCGGGTCGAGTCCGGGGAGAAGGACATCGTCCTGCTCGGGGCCACCGGCACCGGCAAGTCCGCGACCACCGCCTGGCTGATCGAGAAGGTGCAACGACCGACCCTCGTGCTGGCCCCGAACAAGACCCTCGCCGCGCAGCTGGCGAACGAGTTCCGCGAGCTGATGCCGCACAACGCGGTGGAGTACTTCGTCTCCTACTACGACTACTACCAGCCCGAGGCCTACGTCCCGCAGACCGACACCTACATCGAGAAGGACTCCTCGATCAACGAGGAGGTCGAGCGGCTGCGCCACTCGGCGACGAACTCGCTGCTCACCCGGCGTGACGTGGTGGTGGTGGCCTCCGTGTCGTGCATCTACGGCCTGGGCACCCCGCAGGAGTACGTGGACCGGATGGCCCGGCTCAAGGTCGGCCAGGAGGTGGAGCGGGACGATCTGCTCCGCCGGTTCGTGCAGATGCAGTACACCCGCAACGACCTGGCCTTCACCCGGGGCACCTTCCGGGTGCGGGGCGACACGATCGAGATCATCCCGGTGTACGAGGAGCTGGCCCTGCGGATCGAGCTGTTCGGCGACCAGATCGACCGGCTGTACACCCTGCATCCGATGACCGGCGAGGTGGTGCGCGAGGAGGAGGAGATGTACGTCTTCCCGGCCACCCACTATGTGGCCGGCCCGGAACGGATGGAGCGCGCGCTGGTCGGGATCGAGTCCGAGCTGGCGGAACGGCTCGAGGAGCTGAACCGGCAGGGCAAGCTGCTCGAGGCCCAGCGGCTCAAGCTGCGCACCGACCACGACATCGAGATGATGCGCCAGGTGGGTGCCTGCGCCGGCATCGAGAACTACTCCCGGCACATCGACGGGCGCGGGCCCGGAACGGCGCCGAACACCCTGCTCGACTACTTCCCGGAGGACTTCCTCCTGGTGATCGACGAGTCCCACGTCACGGTGTCGCAGATCGGGGCGATGTACGAGGGGGACATGTCGCGCAAGCGCACCCTGGTCGACCACGGGTTCCGGCTGCCCAGCGCGATGGACAACCGCCCGCTCAAGTGGGAGGAGTTCCTGGAACGGATCGGGCAGACCGTGTACCTCTCGGCGACCCCGGGCGACTACGAGCTGGCCAAGGGCGACGGGGTGGTCGAGCAGATCATCCGGCCGACCGGGCTGATCGACCCCCGGGTGGTCGTCAAGCCGACCAAGGGCCAGATCGACGACCTGCTGGAGCAGATCCGGCAACGGGCCGCGAGGAACGAGCGCGTGCTGGTCACCACCTTGACCAAGAAGATGGCCGAGGACCTGACCGACTACCTGCTCGACCAAGGGGTGCGCGTGCGCTACCTGCACTCGGAGGTGGACACCCTGCGCCGGGTCGAGCTGCTCCGCGAGCTGCGCCAGGGCGAGTACGACGTCCTCGTGGGCATCAACCTGCTGCGTGAAGGGCTCGACCTGCCCGAGGTCTCGCTGGTGTCCATCCTGGACGCCGACAAGGAGGGCTTCCTGCGGTCGGCCAAGTCGTTGATCCAGACCATCGGCCGCGCCGCCAGGCACGTCTCCGGCGAGGTGCACATGTACGCCGACCGGGTCACCCCCTCGATGGCCCAGGCGATCGACGAGACCAATCGTCGCCGGGAGAAGCAGGTCGCGTACAACACCGAGCGCGGTGTGGACCCCGCCCCGTTGCGCAAGCGGATCGCCGACATCACCGACCTGATCGCCCGCGAGGACGAGGACACCGAGGAACTGCTCGGCGGGGGTGGGCGTCAACGCAGCCGCGGCAAGGCACCGGTGCCGGAGATGCGGGCCCACGGTGCCCACGGACCGCGCGCCGCCGATCTGCGCAACCTGCCGGCGATCGACCTCGCGGATCTGATCCAGCAGCTCTCGGACCAGATGAAGGCGGCGGCGGCCGAGCTGCACTTCGAGCTGGCGGCCCGGCTGCGCGACGAGATCAAGGACCTGAAGAAGGAGCTGCGGGACATGCGCGCTGCCGGCAGCGCGTAAGCCGAGGCGCTGATCGCGGGATAGCATCGACGGGTTCGTCCGCCTCGGAGGTCTCGTGCAGCTCCCGCTCTGGTTCCAGGTAGCGACGTTCGTCGTCCTCGGGCTGATGCTGGTCTTCGACCTGGCCATCGTCGCCCGCAGGCCGCACGTACCGACGATGCGCGAATGTACGGCGTGGGTGTCGTTCTACGTCTCCCTGGCCCTGACCTTCGCGCTCATCCTGCTGTTCGTGGCGGGCAGCGAACCGGCCGGTCAGTTCGTCGCCGGATGGCTCACCGAGTACAGCCTCAGCGTCGACAACCTGTTCGTGTTCGTGGTGATCATGGGCCGATTCGCCGTGCCCCGCCATCATCAGCAGGAAGTGCTGATGGTCGGCATCATCATGTCGCTGGTGCTGCGGGGCGGGTTCATCGTCGTCGGGGCTGCGGCCATCGAGCGGTTCAGCTGGGTGTTCTACCTGTTCGGTGCCTTCCTGATCTACACCGCGGTGCAGCTGGTGCGGCACGGCGAGACGGACGAGGAGGACTTCGAGGAGAACGCGTTGATCCGCCAGGCGCGCCGGGTGCTGCCGCTGGCACCGACCTATGACGGCCGGAAACTGCTGGTGCAGGTCGGTGACCGGAAACTGGTCACCCCGATGGTCCTGGTCTTCCTCGCCATCGGCACCACGGACCTGCTGTTCGCGCTGGACTCGATCCCGGCGATCTTCGGGCTGACCAAGGACCCGTTCATCGTCTTCACGGCGACGATCTTCGCCCTGATGGGACTGCGCCAGCTGTACTTCCTGCTCGGGGGGCTGCTCGACCGGCTGATCTACCTGTCGGTGGGGCTGGCCCTCGTGCTCGGGTTCATCGGGGTCAAGCTGGTGCTGGAGGCTCTGCACCTGAACGAACTCGGATGGATCAACGGCGGCAAGTCCGTCAGCTGGGCGCCGGAGATCCCGATCTGGGTCTCGTTGAGCGTGATCGTGGGCGTGCTGGCCGTGACCACCGTGGCGAGCCTGCTGGCCAGCCGAGCCCGGGCCCGCCGCGACGCCTGAGCCGCGGCACCCGGCGGCTCACCAGCCTCGGGACCACCATTCGCCGAGCGATCCCCGTTCGGCCCCCAGGGTGGTGTCGGCGCCGTGGCCCGGGTACACCCAGGTCGAGTCCGGCAGGGTGTCGAAGACCCGCCGCTCCAGGTCGGTCATCAGACTGGTGAAGTCCTCCGGGGTCGCCGTCTTGCCGGGCCCACCGGGGAAGAGGCTGTCTCCCGAGAACAGGTGCGTGCTGCCGTCGCCGGCCCGCAGCAGAACCGCGATCGCGCCCGGGGTGTGCCCGCGCAGCCCGATCACGTCCAGATGCACCTCGCCGAGCCCCAGGGTGTCTCCGTGCCGGAGCCGTCGGTC
This sequence comes from uncultured Actinomycetota bacterium, assembly GCA_963710915.1. Lineage (GTDB taxonomy): Bacteria > Actinomycetota > Actinomycetes > Actinomycetales > Kineosporiaceae > JADJPO01. The sequence continues at coordinate 645,372 of CAVQCD010000012.1, forward strand.
GGGGGCCAGCGGCAGTGCGTCGGCATCCGCCTCACCGGCCAGGGTGCCGGCCCCGGTGGCCTCGGCCACTGCGGCCAGGGCCCGGTGATGATCCCAGTGCCGATGTGTGGTGAGCACCTCGGCGAGGCCTCGCCCGCCGTCCGCCTCGCCCTCGGTGACCAGTGCGAGCAGCCGGGGCGCGTCGTCCGCAGCGTCGATCAGGAGCTGACGGCCGGTGGCGCGACAGGTCAGCAGGTAGGCGTTGTTGTCCTGCTCCGACACGCTGGCCTTGCGGATCACCACGTCCGACAGGGTGCGGACGGCGCTGGGCCCGCCCGGGGTGACGGCTCCGGTGTACGACATGCGGCCCCTCCGATCGCTCGTGCGGTCCAGCGTGACAGGGATCCCGCCCGCTGCCTACCGTGGGCAAGACCTCACCTGCAACGGATCCCGAGGTGGTCGGCGGCGGCTAATCTCGGGGCATGACGGACGGGGATCAGGCGGGGCGCTGGCTTCGCGTGGTCGCCCTGGCCGTCATCTCCACTGTTCTGGCGGCCACGGCCCATGCCGTGGCCGCGGGCGACTCCCTCGTCGGCCTGGTCGCAGCCACCCCGGTGGCCATCCTCGTCGCCGCCGGGGTGCTGTCCGCCACGGCGATCGGCGCCCTGGGGTGGCGGCGCCGTCCGTGGTGGCTCGTCGCGGCACTTCTGACCGCCGTGCAGCTCGGCCAGCACCTCGTGCTCACCGCCTCGGCGGCCCAGGTCGGTGGACACAGCGTCGGACATGGCCATGCCGCCTCCGGCCACGATGGACTGCCGATGCTGACAGCGCACGTGGCGGCGGCGACGATCACGGCCGTGCTGCTTCGCTACGCGGAGCGCGCCGTCCGCCTGCTGGGAGCCTGGCTGACCTGGCCTCTGCTGCGGGTCCGGCCGTGGCGTCCGCTCCACCTCGTGCCGGTTCCGGCGTCGTGCCCACCGGTGTGGTGCCCTGCTCCCACCCCGCTGCTGCGCGGTGGTCTCGGCCTGCGCGGTCCTCCTCGGCTGTCGGCTCTGCGCTGACCTGTTCGATCCTGTGCGTCGCGAACGACGCATGTTGTCGGCGTGCCTGGGGCACGCCAGGAGGAGTACTGCTTCATGAAGGTTTCCACATCTGTCTCGCGTCGTCCTGCCCGTGGTCGGCCTGCTCGCGCTGGCCGGTTGCGGCAGTTCGTCCGACACGGCGACCGCCGCTTCGCCGGCCGCCGCCACGAGCGCCACCGGCGCACCCGCGGCGGCCGCCGCGGTGACCCTGTCCGATGCCTGGGTCAAGGCCTCGCCCTCAGGCATGACCGGCATGTTCGGCACCTTGAAGAACACCACCGACAAGGAGATCACCATCGTCGGCGGGATGAGCGACGTCGCCGGCATGATCGAGACGCACGAAGTCGTGATGGTCGACGGTGAGATGAAGATGCAGCCGAAGGCCGGCGGCTTCGTGATCCCGGCCGGGGGAGAGCACAAGCTCGCCCCCGGGCACGATCACATCATGCTGATGAGCCTCAAGCAGGCGGTCAAGCCCGGTGACCAGATCACGGTGACCCTGAAGCTGGGCGACGGCACGACGGCGACCGTGAGCGGGATCGCCAAGGAGTTCGCTGCCGGTCAGGAGAGCTACAAGCCCTCGGGCATGGCGTCGATGTCGGGTGGCGCCTCGTCATGAGTGAGGTCTCTCGTCGGGAGCTGCTCGCCGGAACCACGGCGGCAGCGTTCGGCGGGGCGGTCGCCGCGGGCCTTGGGCTCGCGGCGGCCGGCGCCCCCGCCTCGGCCCCGGTCTCCCTCGTCGGGGCATCGACCACCGCCGGATCCGCGGCGAAGGCGGTCGAACCCTTCTACGGGGCGCACCAGGCCGGCATCGCGACCCGGCACCAGTCGTTCGGCACCTTCCTCGGCCTCGATCTGGCGGCCGGCACCCGGCGGGAACAGATCATCCGGCTGTTGCGCCTGCTCGCCGACGACGCGGCGCGGCTCACCCAGGGTCGGCCCGCGCTGGGTGACACCGAGCCGGAGCTCGCTCTCTCACCCGCTTCCCTGACCATCACGGCGGGGTTCGGGCCCCGGCTGTTCGACCTGGCCGGGGTGGCCTCCCGACGGCCGGCGTCGGTGCGCGAACTGCCTGCCTTCACCGGCGACAAGCTGCAGCCCCGCTGGGGCCAGAGCGACCTGGTGCTGCAGATCTGCACCGACGACCCGACCACCCTGGCCCACACGGTGCGGATGCTGGTCAAGGACGCCCGGTCGTTCGGCACGGTGCGCTGGGCGCAGAGGGGGTTCGCCTCCCCGGGGGCCACCGAGAACGGCACTGCGCGCAATCTGATGGGTCAGGTGGACGGGAGTGTCAATCCGGTGCCCGGCACGCCCGAGTTCGATCAGGCGGTCTGGGCCACCCAACCCGGCTGGTTCGCCGGCGGCAGCGTGCTGGTCCTGCGCCGGATCGTGATGATCCTGGAGACGTGGGACGCCTTCGAGCGCGCCGGCAAGGAGCAGGTGATCGGACGCCGGCTGGACACCGGAGCACCGCTGACCGGGACGGTCGAGAAGGACGTGCCCGACCTGGACGCGGTGGACGCGCAGGGCTTCCCGGTGATCGAGCCGCTGGCCCACATCCGCCTCGCCAAGGCGCTGACCCCTGCGGAGACGATGCTGCGTCGCCCGTTCTCCTACGACGACGGGGTCGACGCCGCCGGTCGCGCCGACGTCGGTCTGCTCTTCGTGGCCTTCCAGGCGGACGCCGACACCGCGTTCGTCCCGGTGCAGCGCCGGTTGGCCGAGAAGGACCTGTTCAACAAGTGGATCACCCATGTCGGCTCCGCCGTGTACGCGGTACCGCCGGGGGTCGCCGACGGCGGCTACTGGGGTCAGCAGCTGCTCGAGGGGTAGCGGGCGCGCACGGCTGTGAGCTGCTCGGATGGGAGTTGTCGGTGGGCCCACCTAGCATGAGGAACCGTGACCGACCGTCTGATCGTCCGTGGTGCTCGCGAGCACAACCTGAAGGACGTCTCCCTCGACCTGCCCCGTGACGCCCTGATCGTCTTCACCGGCCTGTCCGGCTCGGGGAAGTCGTCGCTGGCCTTCGACACGATCTTCGCCGAGGGGCAGCGGCGCTACGTCGAGTCGCTGTCCGCCTACGCCCGCCAGTTCCTCGGCCAGATGGACAAGCCCGACGTCGACTTCATCGAGGGCCTGTCGCCGGCGGTCTCGATCGACCAGAAGTCGACCAACCGCAACCCGCGCTCGACCGTCGGCACGATCACCGAGGTCTACGACTACCTGCGCCTGCTCTTCGCCCGCGCCGGGCGCCCGCACTGCCCGACCTGCGGTGAGCCGATCACCGCGGCAGACCCCGCAGCAGATCGTCGACCGCCTGCTGGAGCTGCCCGAGCGGCACCCGCTTCCAGGTGCTCGCGCCGGTGGTGCGCGGCCGCAAGGGCGAGTACGCCGACCTGTTCCGCGAGCTGCAGAGCAAGGGCTTCGCCCGGGCCCGCGTCGACGGCGAGGTCGTCCCGCTCACCGAGCCGCCCGCGCTGGAGAAGAAGCTCAAGCACACCATCGACGTGGTCGATCGACCGGCTCGTCGCCAAGGCCGCGATCGCGCCAAGCGACGGCTCACCGACTCGGTGGAGACCGCGCTCGGGCTGGCCGGCGGCATCCTCGTCGTCGACCTCGTCGACCCGAGCCGGGCGACCGCCGGGGCGCGAGCGGCGGTTCTCCGAGAAGATGGCCTGCCCGAACGACCACGCGCTGCAGCTCGACGAGGTCGAGCCGCGCACCTTCTCGTTCAACAGCCCCTACGGCGCCTGCCCCGAGTGCACCGGCATCGGCACCCGAGCTCGAGGTCGACCCCGACCTGATCGTGCCCGACGAGGACCTGACCCTCGCCGAGGGCGCCATCGCGCCGTGGGCCCAGGGCTCGGGCCGCCGACTACTTCCAGCGGCGTGATCGACGGCCCTCGGCCGAGGACCTCGGCTTCTCCATCGACGTGCCGTGGCGCGCGCTGCCGCAGCGGGCCCAGCAGGCCCTGCTGCACGGGCAGGACCACAAGGTGCACGTGCGCTACAAGAACCGCTACGGCCGCGAGCGGTCGTACTCGACCGGGCTTCGAGGGCGTTGTCGCCGTTCGTCAAGCGCCGGCACTCGGAGACCGACTCGGACTGGAGCCGGGAGCGGTACGAGGGCTACATGCGCGAGGTGCCGTGCCCGGTCTGCAACGGCGCACGGCTGAAGCCCGAGTCGCTGGCGGTGCTGGTCGGCGGCCAGTCCATCGCCGAGGTGTGCGACCTGCCGATCGCGCGACGCCGCCCGAGTTCCTCAACGATCGTCGACCTCACCGCGCGCGAGCGGCGATCGCCGCGCAGGTGCTCAAGGAGATCCAGGCCCGGCTCGGCTTCCTGCTCGACGTCGGCCTCGACTACCTCTCGCCTCGACCGGGCCGCGGGCACGCTGTCCGGCGGCGAGGCGCAGCGCATCCGGCTCGCCACCCAGATCGGCTCCGGCCTGGTCGGCGTGCTCTACGTGCTCGACGAGCCGTGCATCGGCCTGCACCAGCGCGACAACCGCCGGCTGATCGAGACCCTGACCCGGCTGCGCGACCTCGGCAACACGCTGATCGTCGTCGAGCACGACGAGGACACCATCCGCACCGCCGACTGGGTCGTCGACATCGGCCCGGGCGCGGGCGAGCACGGCGGCCAGGTCGTGCACTCCGGGACCGGTCGCCGACCTGCTGACCCACCCGGACTCGGTCACCGGGCAGTACCTGTCCGGCCGCCGCGAGATCCCGATCCCGCAGGTCCGCCGCCCGGCAGGACCGGCGCCGCCAGGTGACGGTGGTCGGCGCACGCGAGCACAACCTCGACAGGCATCGACGTGTCGTTCCCGCTGGGCTGCCTCGTCGCCGTCACCGGGGTGTCGCGGTTCGGGCAAGTCGACGCTGGTCAACGACATCCTCTACACCGTGCTGGCCAACAAGCTCAACGGCGCCCGGCAGGTGCCGGGCCGGCACAAGACGCGTCACCGGGCTCGAGCACCTCGACAAGGTGGTGCACGTCGACCAGGGCCCGATCGGGCGCACCCCGCGGTCCAACCCGGCCACCTACACCGGGGTCTTCGACCACATCCGCAAGCTGTTCGCGCAGACCACCGAGGCCAAGGTGCGCGGCTACCAGCCGGGCCGGTTCTCGTTCAACGTCAAGGGCGGCCGCTGCGAGGCCTGCTCCGGCGACGGCACGATCAAGATCGAGATGAACTTCCTGCCCGACGTCTACGTGCCGTGCGAGGTGTGCCACGGCGCCCGGTACAACCGCGAGACGCTCGAGGTGCACTTCAAGGGCAAGACCATCGCCGACGTGCTCGACATGCCGATCGAGGAGGCCGCCGAGTTCTTCTCGGCGGTGCCGGCGATCGCACGGCACCTGACGCACGCTGGTCGACGTCGGGCTCGGCTACGTGCGGCTCGGCCAGCCGCGCACCGACGCTGTCCGGCGGCGAGGCGCAGCGGGTCAAGCTGGCCACCGAGCTGCAGAAGCGCTCCACCGGGCGCACCGTCTACGTGCTCGACGAGCCGACCACCGGGCTGCACTTCGAGGACATCCGCAAGCTGCTCGGGGTGCTCCAGGGGCTGGTCGACAAGGGCAACACGGTGATCGTCATCGAGCACAACCTCGACGTGATCAAGAGCGCCGACTGGGTCGTCGACATGGGCCCGGAGGGCGGCAGCGGCGGCGGCACGGTCGTCGCCGAGGGCACTCCCGAGCAGGTCGCCGCGATGCCGGCCAGCCACACCGGCCGCTTCCTGGCCCCGGTGCTGGCCGGACGTGGGCACATGCCGCCGGACACCGTCGCGCCGGCCAAGGTGAGGCGCAGCCGGGCCCGGGTCCGTGTCTGACCCCTCCAGCTACCGGCCCGCGCCGGGGGAGATCCCCGAGGCGCCCGGGGTCTACCGGTTCCGGGACCAGCACGGCCGCGTCATCTACGTCGGCAAGGCCAAGAGCCTGCGGCCAGCGGCTGACCTCGTACTTCCCCGACCTCGCGTCGCTGCACCCGCGCACCCAGCCGATGGTCACCACGGCGGCCTCGGTGGAGTGGACGGTGGTCTCCACCGAGGTCGAGGCGCTCCAGCTGGAGTACTCCTGGATCAAGGAGTACGACCCGCGGTTCAACGTCAAGTACCGCGACGACAAGTCCTACCCCTACCTCGCGGTGACGCATGGGCGAGGAGTACCCCCGGGTCCAGGTGATGCGCGGCGCCAAGCGCAAGGGCACCCGGTACTTCGGGCCCTACGCCCACGCCTGGGCCATCCGCGAGACGGTCGACCTGCTGCTGCGGGTGTTCCCCGTCCGCACCTGCTCGGCCGGGGTGTTCAAGCGCGCCGGCCAGGTGGGCAGGCCGTGCCTGCTCGGCTACATCGACAAGTGCTCGGCCCCCTGCGTCGGGTCGGATCGACGCGCAGACGACCACCGCGAGCTCGCGGAGGACTTCTGCGACTTCATGGCCGGGCAGACCGAGCCGGTTCGTCCGCCGGCTCGAGCGCGAGATGCACGCAGGCCGCCGCCGAGCTGGAGTTCGAGCGGGCCGCGCGGCTGCGCGACGACATCGCCGCCCTGAACCGGGCCCTGGAGCGCAACGCCGTCGTGCTGCCCGACGGCACCGACGCCGACGTGTTCGCCCTGGCCGAGGACGAGCTCGAGGCTGCGGTCCAGGTCTTCCACGTGCGCGACGGCCGGGTCCGCGGCCAGCGCGGCTGGGTGGTGGAGAAGGTCGAGGACGTGACCGACGCCGACCTCGTCGAGCGACCTGCTGCTCCAGGTCTACGGCGACGTCTCGCCGGCCAGGCGCGTTCCCGCGCGAGGTGCTCGTGCCGGCCGAGCCGGCGCCGTCGCAGCGAGCTCGAGCTCTGGCTCAGCGAGACTGCGTGGCAGCCGGGTCGGCATGCGGGTGCCGCAGCGGGGTGACAAGCGCGCCCTGATGAGCACCGTCGAGCGCAACGCGGCGAGCTGCCCTGACCCTGCACAAGACCCGGCGTGCCGGCGACCTGACGACCCGAAGCCGTGCGCTGCAGGAGATCCAGGACGCGCTCGGCCTGGCCGAGGCGCCGCTGCGGATCGAGTGCTACGACGTCTCCAACATCGCAGGGCACGCACGTGGTGGCCTCGATGGTGGTCTTCGAGGACGGCCTGCCCCGCAAGGCGGAGTACCGTCGGTTCACCATCCGCGGCGAGGACGGCACCGACGACACGGCGGCCATCGCACGAGGTGATCACCCGCCGCTTCCGCCGCTACCTGGAGGACCGCGCGGGCAGCCCCCCGGTCGAGGGCGGCGAGAGCGGCCGAGGACGCCGACGACGCCGAGGCGGGGCCGGCGGAAGCGGTTCGCCTACCCGCCGAACCTGATCGTCGTGGACGGCGGACCGCCCCAGGTCGCGGCCGCCGCACGGGCGCTGACCGAGCTCGGGGTGGACGACGTGGCCCTGTGCGGTCTGGCCAAGCGCCTGGAGGAGGTGTGGCTGCCCGACGAGGACGCCCCGGTGATGCTCGGCCGCAGCAGCGAGGGGCTGTACCTGCTGCAGCGGGTGCGCGACGAGGCGCACCGGTTCGCGATCACCCATCACCGGCAGCGGCGGAGCAAGGCGATGACGGCCAGCGAGCTGGACGGCGTGCCCGGGCTGGGCCCGGCCCGCAAGCGGGCGCTGCTGCGGCACTTCGGCTCGGTGGCCCGGCTGCGCGACGCCGACCTCGCGCAGATCGCTTCGGTGCCCGGGATCGGCCCGGGCGTGGCAGCATCGGTGGCGGCCGCACTGGGCGCGGGGGCGCCGGGCGCCGGATCGCGGGGGAAGCGTTCGACGCGGCAACGGGAGAACTCCTTGACTGACGACCCAACCGGCACCGATCACCGGGAACTGCTGGTCATCACCGGAATGTCCGGGGCGGGACGCTCCACTGCGGGCAAGGTGCTGGAGGACCTCGGCTGGTACGTCGTCGACAATCTGCCGCCCGCCCTGATCTCCTCCCTGGTCGACCTGGTCAGCGGCTCGGGGCCGGAGGTGGCACACCTGGCCGTGGCGGTCGACGTCCGCGGCCGATCGTTCTTCTCGGCGCTGAACCAGTCGCTGGCCGAGCTGCACCGGCGCGGGATCGGGCACCGGCTGCTGTTCCTGGACGCGTCCGACGAGGCGCTGGTCCGCCGGTTCGAGTCGGTCCGCCGCCCGCACCCGCTGCAGGGTGACGGCCGGTTGCTCGACGGCATCCAGCGCGAACGCTCGCTGCTGGAGGAGCTCCGCGGCCGTGCCGACATGGTGATCGACACCTCTCGACCTCAACGTGCACCAGCTGTCGGCGAAGGTGGCCCAGGCCTTCGGGGACGCCGGTGGCCCCGACTTCCGGCTGACGGTGATGTCCTTCGGCTTCAAGTACGGGCTGCCGCTGGACGCCGACCACGTGGCAGACGTGCGCTTCCTGCCGAACCCGTACTGGATCCCCGAGCTGCGTCCCCAGACCGGGCTGGACGCCTCGGTGAGCGACTACGTGCTGGCTCAGGACGGGGCGCTCAGCGTTCCTGCGACCGCTACGTCGAAGACCGCTCGAACCGGTGCTCGCCGGGTACCTGCGGGAGGACAAGCGCTACGCCACCCTCGCGGTCGGCTGCACCGGCGGCAAGCACCGCTCGGTGGCGATGAGCGAGGCGCTGGCGGCGGCTGCTGGCACGCTCCGCCGGGCGCGCATGCCGACCACCGTGCACCGGGACCTGGGGCGGGAATGAGCGCGCGCCCGCGGTCGTGGCCCTGGGCGGGGGCCACGGGCTGGCCGCCTCCCTGCAGGCGCTGCGCCACCTCACCGACCAGCTGACGGCCGTCGTGACGGTGGCCGACGACGGCGGTTCCTCGGGCCGGCTGCGCGCGCGAGTTCGGGGTGCTGCCGCCCGGTGACCTGCGGATGGCCCTGTCCGCGCTGTGCGAGGACGGCGAGTGGGGCCGGCTGTGGCGGGACGTGCTGCAGCACCGGTTCCACAGCGCATGGTCCGCTGGACAACCACTCGCTCGGCAACCTGCTGATCGTCGCCCTGTGGCAGCTGCTCGGCGACCCGGTGGCCGGGCTGGACTGGGTGGGCCGGCTGCTCGGCGCCCGTGGCCGGGTGCTGCCGATGGCCGCGGTGCCGCTCGACATCGAGGCCTCTGTGCGAGGGCTGGACCCTGCCGACCGGACGCGCTGCGCACCGCTGCGCGGGCAGGTGGCCGTCGCCAAGACCGTGGGCCAGGTGCGTCGAGGTGCACCTGCTGCCCGAGCAGCCCCCGGCCTGCCCCGAGGCCGTCGAGGCGGTGCGGGCCGCCGACTGGGTGGTGCTCGGTCCCGGGCTCGTGGTTCACCACCGTGCTGCCCGCACCTGCTGGTGCCCGAGCTGGCCGCAGGCCCTGCACGCCACCTCTGCCCGGCGGTGCGTGACCCTGAATCTGAGCGCGCAGGCGGCGAGACCGACGGGCTCAGCGCGCAGGACCATCTGCAGGTGCTGGCAGCTCACGCGCCGGGCCTGCGGATCGACGTCGTCCTCGCGGATCCGTCAGCGGTCGAGGACGCCGATGAACTGTCCGACGTCGCAGGCCGACTGGGTGCCCGCCTGGTGATGCGGCAGGTCGGGCTCGGCGACGGAACCGCCCGGCACGATGCACTGAGGCTGGCGGCGGCGTACCGTGACGTGCTCGCCGGAGTGGTCGGCGACGTGACGAGGGGGAGTGTCCGGTGAGCGGACTGGTCCGAACGGGGGAGCGTGAGGATCATCGTTTGGGAGTCTCGACTGGCACATCGCGGCCCAGACGCGATGGCAGGATGTCGGCCATGGCTTTGACCGCCCTGGTGAAGGACGAGCTCAGCCGGCTCCCCGTGACGAAGCCGTGCTGCCGCAAGGCAGAGGTGTCGGCCACGTTGCGGTTCGCCGGCGGGCTGCACATCGTCAGCGGGCGGATCGTGGTCGAGGCCGAGCTGGACACCGGCAACGCCGCGCGGCGCCTGCGCAAGGCCATCGCCGAGGTCTACGGGCACTCCAGCGACGTGATCGTGCTGGCGCCCGGCGGCCTGCGCCGCGGCAGCCGCTACGTCGTCCGCGTGGTCGCGCGACGGCGAGTCGCTGGCCCGCCAGACCGGCCTGCTGGACACCCGTGGCCGTCCGGTGCGCGGGCTGCCCCCGCAGGTGGTCTCCGGGGCGACCTGCGACGCCGAAGCGGCCTGGCGCGGCGCCTTCCTGGCCCACGGGTCGCTGACCGAACCCGGCCGCTCCTCCGCGCTCGAGGTGACCTGCCCCGGCCCGGAGGCCGCTCTGGCCCTGGTCGGCGCGGCCCGCCGGCTCGGGGTCGGCGTCCAAGGCCCGCGAGGTGCGCGGCATCGACCGGGTGGTGATCCGCGACGGGGACACCATCGGCGCCATGCTGACCCGGCTCGGTGCGCACGACGCGGTGCTGGCGTGGGAGGAGCGGCGGATGCGCCGCGAGGTGCGCGCCACGGCGAACCGGCTGGCCAACTTCGACGACGCGAACCTGCGCCGCTCGGCCCGTGCGGCGGTGGCCGCCGGCGCCCGGGTGGAACGGGCCCTGGAGATCCTCGGCGAGGACGTGCCCGAGCACCTGCGCACCGCCGGCACCCTGCGCCTGGCGCACAAGCAGGCGAGCCTTGAGGAGCTGGGCCAGCTGGCCGACCCGCCGATGACCAAAGACGCTGTGGCAGGCCGGATCCGGCGCCTGCTGGCGATGGCCGACAAGCGAGCGGTGGAGATCGGCATCCCGGGTACCGAGGCCAACCTCACCGCGGACATGCTCGACGCCTGAGCTGGGCTGAGGGTCACCCGGACGTTTGCCTGCTGTTCGCCCGCGGCGTGATGGTGGCAGGACCATCGACCTGCCTGAGGGCTGCGTGGACCCGGTTGGGTCTTAGGTAGCGACACCCCATAGGGTTGTCGACGTCGTACAAGCGTATTCACGCCGGCGTGCCCGGCGTGCCAGGGAGGATCCTCCGTGACCGTCCGGGTAGGCATCAACGGCTTCGGCCGCATCGGCCGCAACTACTTCCGCGCGCTCATCGCGTCCGGCGCGGACATCGAGGTCGTGGGCGTCAACGACCTCACCGACAACAAGACCCTCGCGCACCTGCTCAAGTACGACTCGATCCTGGGCCGGCTGCGGCCAGGACGTCACCTACGACGACGACTCGATCACCGTCGGCGGGAAGACCTTCCGGCGCTCGCCGAGCGCGACCCGGCCGCGCTGCCCTGGAGGGAGCTCGGCGCGGACGTCGTCATCGAGTCGACCGGTCATCTTCACCGACGCCACCAAGGCCAAGGCGCACATCGACGCCGGCGCCAAGAAGGTCATCATCTCCGCTCCGGCGAAGAACGAGGACTTCACGGTCGTGATCGGCGTCAACGACGACGGACTACGACCCGGCCAAGCACCACATCATCTCCAACGCCTCCTGCACCACGAACTGCCTGGCCCCGATGGCCAAGGTGCTGCTGGACAACTTCGGCATCGTCAAGGGCCTGATGACCACCATCCACGCCTACACCAACGACCAGGTGATCCTGGACTTCCCGCACTCCGACCTGCGCCGGGCCCGGGCCGCCGCGATCAACATCATCCCCACCACCACGGGCGCCGCCCAGGCGATCGTCGCTGGTCCTTCCGGAGCTCAAGGGCAAGCTCGACGGCTACGCGATGCGCGTTCCGATCCCCACCGGTTCGGCCACCGACCTCACCGTGCAGCTCGGCCGCGAGGTCACCAAGGACGAGGTCAACGCCGCGTTCAAGAAGGCGCGCCGACGGCCCGCTCAAGGGCTTCCTCGAGTACACCGAGGACCCGATCGTCTCCACCGACATCGTCACCTACGCCGGCGTCGTGCATCTTCGACGCCGCTCTGACCAAGCGCTCGGGCGACCAGGTCAAGGTCGTCGGCTGGTACGACAACGAGTGGGGCTACTCGAACCGTCTGGTCGACCTGACCGCCATCGTCGGTAGCTGATCGGAGCTGGGTGGGCGCGACAGAGGACCTCTGCCGCGCCCACCCGCTGCCCGTTCCCACAGTCCCCTCTTGGAGCCCGGTATGAAGACGATCGACGACCTGGGTGACCTGCGCGGCAAGCGCGTGCTGGTCCGCTCCGACCTCAACGTGCCGCTCGACGGCACGACGATCACCGACGACGGCCGGATCCGGGCGTCCATCCCCACCATCAAGCGGCTGGCGGACGCCGGCGCCCGGGTGGTCGTGGTGGCCCACCTCGGCCGGCCCAAGGGTGTCCCGGAGCCGAGCGCTACTCGCTCGCGTCCGGTGGCCGCCCGGCTCGGCGAGCTGCTCGGCGCCCCGGTCGCGTTCGCCACCGACACGGTCGGCGAGTCCGCCGCCGCGACGGTCGCCGCCCTCGGCGACGGCCAGGTCGCCGTGCTGGAGAACATCCGCTTCGACGCCGGGCGAGACCAGCAAGGACGAGGCCGAGCGCGGAGCGCTTCGCCGACCAGTTGGCGGCCCTGGCGGACGTGTTCGTCTCCGACGGGTTCGGCGTCGTGCACCGCAAGCAGGCCACCGTCTACGACGTCGCGCAGCTGCTGCCGCACGCGCGGGCGGCCTGGTGCTCGCCGAGGTCGAGGTGCTGCAGCCGCTGACCGTCGACCCGGCGCGGCCCTACGTCGTCGTCCTCGGCGGCTCGAAGGTGTCCGACAAGCTCGGCGTCATCGACAACCTGGTCGACACGGCCGACACGCCTGATCATCGGCGGCGGCATGGTGCTTCACCTTCCTCGCCGCCCAGGGCCACGAGGTCGGCACCAGCCTGCTCGAGGCCGACCAGATCGACGTGGTCCGCGGCTACCTGGCGACAGCGGCCGAGAAGCGGCGTCGAGATCGTGCTGCCGGTCGACATCGTGGTCGCCCCGACGTTCGCCGCCGACGCCGACCACCGGTGGTCGCCGCCGACGCGATCCCGGCCGACCAGATGGGCCTGGACATCGGCCCGCGAGTCCGGCGAGCCTGTTCGCGACGACGATCGTCGACGCCAAGACCGTGTTCTGGAACGGGCCGATGGGCGTGTTCGAGATGGAGGCCTTCGCCGCCGGCACCAAGGCCGTGGCGCAGGCGCTGACCGAGGTCGACGGCGCTGACCGTCGTCGGCGGCGGCGACTCGGCCGCCGCCGTCCGGCACCTCGGCTTCGACCGAGGACGGCGTTCGGCCACATCTCCACCGGTGGCGGCGCCTCCCTGGAGTACCTGGAGGGCAAGACCCTCCCCGGCATCGCAGTCCTGGAGGGCTGAACGATCATGACCACGACTCGCATCCCGCTGATGGCGGGCAACTGGAAGATGAACCTCGACCACCTCGAGGCCACCGCACCTGGTCCAGAAGCTGGCGTGGACCCTCAGCGACGCCAAGCACGACTTCGCCGAGGTCGAGGTGGCCGTCATCGCCGCCGTTCACCGACCTCCGCTCGGTGCAGACGCTGGTCGACGGCGACAAGCTGCGGCCTGCGCTACGGCGCCCAGGACGTCTCGGCGCACGACTCGGGCGCCTACACCGGTGAGATCTCCGGCGCGATCCTGGCCAAGCTCGGCTGCACCTACGTCGTGGTCGGCCACTCCGAGCGCCGCGCAGTTCCACGGCGAGGACGACGCCGTCGGTGAACGCCAAGGTCAAGGCCGCGCTACCGGCACGGGCTGACCCCGATCGTGTGCGTCGGCGAGGTGCTGGAGGTCCGCAAGGCAGGGCCGGCACGTCGCGCACACCCTGGCCCAGCTGGACGGCGGCCTGGACGGGCCTGCCGGCCGAGCAGGTCGCGAGCATCGTGATCGCCTACGAGCCGGTCTGGGCGATCGGCACCGGCGAGGTGGCCACCCCCGAGGACGCCCAGGAGGTCTGCGGCGCGATCCGCGCGCCGCCTGGCCGAGCTGTACGTCGGCCGAGCTGGCCGCCGGCGTGCGCGTGCTGTACGGCGGGTCGGTCAAGGCCAACAACATCGCCGAGATCATGGCCGAGCCCGACGTCGACGGCGCCCTGGTCGGCGGGGCGCAGCCTGGACGCCGACGAGTTCGCCCGATCGCCCGGTACCGCAGCCACGTCACTCACCTGGGTTAGGCTGTCGCCCATGACTGCAGCGCGCATCACCCTTCAGGTGCTGCTCTTGCTGACCAGCCTGGTGCTGACCCTGCTGATCCTGCTGCACAAGGGTCGGGGTGGTGGGCTGTCGGACATGTTCGGTGGGGGTTCGGCGTCCTCCATCGGTTCCAGCGGCGTCGCCGAGCGCAACCTCAACCGATTCACCATCGTCGTCGGGCTGACCTGGACCGTGGTCGTTGTCCTGCTCGGTGTCATGGAACGTTTCGCTCAGTAGAAGCAGGAGGATCGTCCGTGGCCAGTGGCAACGCCATCCGCGGTAGTCGTGTCGGTGCCGGGCCCATGGGTGAGGCCGAGCGTGGCGAGACCGCACCGCGGTTCCGGGTGTCGTACTGGTGCGCGAACGGCCATGAGACCCAGCCGAGCTTCTCGGAGGAGGCCGGCGTCCAGCCGCCTGAGGTCTGGGACTGCCCGCGCTGCGGCTTCCCGGCCGGGCAGGATCAGGACAACCCGCCCTCGGCCCCGCGCAACGAGCCGTACAAGACGCACCTGGCCTACGTGAAGGAGCGGCGCAGCGACGCGGACGGCGAGGCGATCCTGGCCGAGGCGCTCGAGGCACTGCGCCGCCGCAAGATCATCCGCTGACGAGGCTGCCGGCCGCCGCGCGGTCGAGCAGCCACAGGGTGCGGCGCCGTCCCTGGGCACCGGCCGCGGGGATCGCGTACTCCCCGGCCCCGGTGAGGGCCAGGGAGACCGCGGCGGCCTTGTCGGTGCCTGAGGCGACCAGCCAGACGTCCTGAGCGGCGCGGATGGCGGCCATGGTCAGCGACACACGCAGCGGTGGCGGCTTGGGGCTGCCGCGCACCCCGATCACCGTCGAGCCTTGCGCGTACAGGGCGGGATGCTCGGGGAACAGCGATGCGACGTGCCCGTCCGGGCCGACCCCGAGCAGCAGCACGTCGAAGGACGGCGTGGCGGCGTGGTCCTCGGCCCGTGCCCGGGCGTGCAGCATCTCCGCGTAGGCGGCCGCCGCCGCGTCCAGGTCCTCGCCGTACGGTCCGTCACTGGCCGGCATCCGGTGCACCCGCTCGGCGGGGATCCGGACGTGACGCAGCAGCGCGTCGTCCGCCTGGGTGGCGTTGCGGTCGGGGTGCCCCTCAGGCAGGAACCGTTCGTCACCCCACCACACGTCCAACGCGGTCCAGTCGATCGCGTCCCGGGCCGGGCAGGCCGCCAGCGCGGCCAGGGTCGCGATCCCGACCCGGCCGCCGGTGAGGACCAGATGAGCGTGTCCGCGCGCAGCCTGCACGTCCACCAGCCGGGTGACCAGGCGGGCGGCCACCGCCTGCACCAGCAACTCGGCGTCGCGGTGCACGACCACCGTGGGGGTGCCGGTCATGACGATGCCGGGGCCTTGGCAGGGGCGGCGGCCGGCTTGGCGGCTGCGGCCTTCTTGGCTGCCGCCTGCTTGGCGAGCAGCGCCAGACCCTGGTGACCACCGCGCCGTAGACGTCGTCCGGGTCGAGCCGACGCAGCTCCTCGGTCAGGCAGTCCCGGTCGGCCCGGGGGGCGAGGGCGATCCGTCGTTCCGGCTGCCCCGGCTGGGTCAGCGCGGCCACCTTGCCGTCAGGTCTGACCAGGTCGACCGGCCCGGAGGCCCGGTCCAGGTGAATCCCGGTCAGGCCGCTCCCCGACCCGGGTGCGCACCCGGCGGACCGGGCACTGCAGGTACAGGGCGAGCCAGGCCGCCAGCAGGTCCCCGCTGGGGCTGTCGGCGCCCGAGGTGACCGTGGCCGAGCGGACCGGCTCGTAGGGCGGCTGGTCCAGGGCGGCGGCGAGCAGGCCCGCCACAGGGTGATCCGGCTCCAGGCCAGGTCGGTGTCGCCCGGGAGCGTGGGTCCTGGCGCGCTGCTCGAGTGCCTTGGCGGGTTTGGATGCCATCGCGGCGTCCGTGATCCGGCGCTGGGCCAGCACGCCGATCGGGTCCTGGGCCGGGTTCTCCGGGGCAGTGCCCGGCCACCAGGCCACGATCGGGGCGTCGGGCAGCAGCAGGGGCATCACGACCGAGTCGCGCGTGCTCGGCCAGCGGCCCGTACAGCCGCAGCACGATCACCTCGCTCGGCGCCGGCGTCGCCGCCGACCCGGATCTGGGCGTCCAGCCGGTTGGCGCCGCGCCGGGTGCCTCGGACCAGCACGATCACCCGGCAGGGGTGCTCGCGGCTGGCGTCGTTGGCCGCCTCGATCGCCGCCTCGGACTGCGCCGTCGTCGGTGACGATGACCAGGGTGAGCACCCGGCCGAGGGCGATCGCGCCGCCGCTCTCGCGCAGCTCGACCAGCTTGCTTGTTGACGGTCGCCGGTGGTGGTGTCGGGCAGGTCGACGATCATGGCCGCCTCCAGTCTCGCCCGTCACGGGCCATCATCTCGTCGGCCGAGGCCGGGCCCCAGGTGCCGGAGCCGTACGGCTCCGGGCTTGCCGTGGACGGCCCAGTACTCGGTGATCGGGTCGAGGATCTTCCAGGACAGCTCGACCTCCTCGTGCCGGGGGAACAGCGACGGGTCGCCGAGCAGCACGTCGAGGATCAGCCGCTCGTAGGCCTCGGGGGAGGACTCGGTGAAGGCGCTGCCGTAGGCGAAGTCCATGTTGACGTCGCGGACCTCCATCGCGGTGCCGGGCACCTTCGAGCCGAACCGCAGCGTGACGCCCTCGTCGGGCTGCACCCGGATCACCAGCGCGTTCTTGCCGAGCTCCTCGGTCGTCGGTGTGCGTCGAACGGCAGGTGCGGGGCCCGCTTGAAGACCACGGCGATCTCGGTGACCCGGCGGCCCAGCCGCTTGCCGGTGCGCAGGTAGAACGGCACGCCGGCCCAGCGGCGGGTGTCGACCTCGAGCCGGATCGCGGCGAAGGTCTCGGTGGTCGAGTCTGGGGGCGAAGCCCTCCTCCTCGAGGTAGCCCGACCACCTTCTCGCCGCCCTGCCAGCCCGCGGCGTACTGGCCGCGGGCGGTGTGCCTGGTCCAGGTCCTCGGGCAGCCGGACGGCGGAGAGCACCTTGTCCTTCTCGGCCCGCAGCGTCGTGCGGCGTCGAAGCGAGACCGGCTCCTCCATCGCGGTCAGCGCCAGCAGCTGCAGCAGGTGGTTCTGGATCACGTCGCGGGCGGCGCCGATGCCGTCGTAGTAGCCGGCGCGGCCGCCGATGCCGATGTCCTCGGCCATGGTGATCTGCACGTGGTCGACGTAGTTGGCGTTCCAGATCGGCTCGAACAGCTGGTTGGCGAACCGCAGCGCCAGGATGTTCTGGACCGTCTCCTTGCCCAGGTAGTGGTCGATGCGGAACACCGACGTCCGGCGGGAAGACCGCGTTGACCACGTCGTTGAGCTCGCGCGCGCTGGCCAGGTCGTGGCCGAACGGCTTCTCGATGACCACCCGGCTCCAGCTGCGTCGCCGGCGTGCTCGGCCAGCCCGGACGTGGCCAGCTGCTCGCAGCACCACCGGGAACGAACTTCGGCGGGATCGACAGGTAGAAGGCGTGGTTGCCGCCGGTGCCGCGCTCGGCGTCGAGCTCGGCCAGGGTGCTCGGCCAGCCGGTCGAACGCGTCGTCGTCGTCGAACGTGCCCTGCACGAACCGGATGCCCTCGGCCAGCTGCTCCCACACCTCCTCGCGGAACGGGGTGCGGGCGTGCTGCTTGACCGCGTCGTGCACGACCTGCGCGAAGTCCTCGTCGGCCCAGTCCCGCCGGGCGAACCCGACCAGCGCGAAGCCCGGCGGCAGCAGCCCGCGGTTGGCCAGGTCGTAGATCGCCGGCATCAGCTTCTTGCGGGCCAGGTCACCGGTGACACCGAAGATGCACCAGGCCGCACGGGCCCGGCGATCCGCGGCAGCCGCTTGTCGCGCTCGTCCCGCAGCGGGTTGCGCCCACTCGGCGACGGCGGCTGGGCTCACTGCTGGCCTCCTCGTCCGAGCCGACGTGGCGGCCCGGGCCAGTTCGTCGGCGACGGTGGTCGAGCAGCTCGCTCCAGGACTTCTCGAACTTGTCCACGCCCTCGTTCTCGAGCACGCTCGAACACGTCGGTGCAGGTCGATGCCGAGCGCCGCGAGCTGGTCGAACACCTCCGGCGGCCTCGGCGCAGGTGCCGGTGACCGTGTCGCCGGCGACCTCGCCGTGGTCGGCGACGGCGTCCAGGGTCTTCTCCGGCATGGTGTTCACCGTGTCGGGCGCGACCAGCTCGGTGACGTACAGGGTGTCGGGGTAGTCCGGGTTCTTCACGCCGGTCGACGCCCACAGCGGGCGCTGCGCGCGGGCCCCGGCGTCCGCCAGCGCCTGCCAGCGGGCGGTCGGCGAACACCTCCTCGTAGGCCTGCGTAGGCCAGCCGGGCGTTGGCGACGCCGGCCTTGCCGCGCAGCGCCAGCGCCTCGGCGGTGCCGATCGCGTCCAGCCGCTCGTCGATCTCGGTGTCCACCCGGGAGACGAAGAACGAGGCGACCGAGTGGATCTTGGACAGGTCGTGCCCGGCTGGCCTTGGCCGCCTCCAGGCCGGCGAGGTAGGCGTCCATGCACGGCGCGGTAGCGCTCGACGGAGAAGATCAGCGTGACGTTGACGCTGATGCCCTCGGCCGAGCACGGCGGTGATCGCGGGCAGGCCCGCCAGGGTCGCCGGGATCTTGATCAGCAGGTTGGGCCGGTCGACGATCTTCCACAGCTCGACGGCCTGCGGCGATCGTCTTGTCGGTGTCGTGGGCCAGCCGCGGGTCGACCTCGATCGACACCCGGCCGTCGACGCCGTCGGTGGCCTCGTACACCGGGCGCAGCACGTCGCAGGCGTCGCGGACGTCGTCGGTGGTGATCGTCGGAACGGTCGCGTCGACGTCGGCGCCGCGGGTCGGCGAGCTCGCCTGACCTGCTCGTCGTAGGCGTCGCCCTTGGACAGGGCCGCCTGGAAGATCGTCGGGTTGGTGGTGACCCCGACCACGCTCATCTCGGTCGATCAGCTCGTGCGAGGTTGCCGGTCTCGCAGCCGCTCGCGGGACAGGTCGTCGAGCCAGACCGAGACCCCTGCGGCGCTCGAGCGCCGGCCAGGTTGCGGGTTCTGAGTCATGCTGGTCTACCTCCTGCTACGGGTCGGTCGCCAGCGACGTCGCTCGCGCGGCCGCGACGACGGCCTCGCGCGGTGAAGCCGAACTCGCGGAACAGCGTCTTGTCGTCGGCCGACGCGCCGTAGTGCTCGATGCGAGACGATCTCGCCGGCGTCGCCGACCAGCTCGTGCCAGCCCTGCGCGACGCCGGCCTCGACGGCGACCCGCGCCGGCACCGCGGGCGGCAGCACGCTGTCGCGGTAGCCCGCGTCCTGCTCGTCGAACCACTCCACGCACGGCATCGACACCACGCGGGTGCCGATGCCCTTGCGCCACCAGCTGCTCCGGGCCTCGACCGCCAGCTGCACCTCGAGCCGGTGGCGATGAGGATCACGCTCGGCGTCGTCGCCGGCGTCGCCTCGGCCAGCACGTAGCCGCCGCGGGCCACGCCCTCGGCGCTCGGTGCGCCGTCGCAGTACGCGGGCACGTTCTGCCGGGTCAGGATCAGGCCGACCGGGCCGGTGCCGGTGCGCGGTCGAGGATGGTCCGCCAGGCGTACGCGGTCTCGTTGGCGTCCGCCGGGCGCACGACGTCCAGGCCCGGGATGGCGCGCAGCGCGGCGAGGTGCTCGATCGGCTGGTGGGTCGGGCCGTCCTCGCCGAGGCCGATCGAGTCGTGCGTCCAGACGTAGATGCCGGCGATGCTCCATCAGCGCCGCCAGCCGGACGGCGCGGCGCATGTAGTCGCAGAACTGCAGGAAGGTGCCGCCGTAGGCGCGGGTCGGCGCCGTGCAGCGCGATGCCCGGACAGGATCGCGCCCATCGCGTGCTCGCGGATGCCGAAGTGCAGCGTCCGGCCGTACGGGTCGCCCGGCGCACAGTCGTCGGTCGAGTGGACGGCGGGCACGAACGACGTCTCGCCCTTCATGGTGGTGTTGTTGCTCTCGGCCAGGTCGGCCGAGCCGCCCCACAGCTCGGGCAGCATCGGCCGCCAGCGCGTTGAGCACCTGGCCGGAGGCCGCGCGGGTGGCCACGTCCTTGGCCGGCCTCCAAGGTCGGCAGCGCGGCGTCCCAGCCCTCGGGCAGCTCCCGGGCGCGCAGCCGGTCGAGCAGCGTCTTGCGCTCGGGCTTGGCGGTCCGCCCACGCGTCGAACCGGCCTCGTCCCAGTCGGCGCGCGCTGCCTTGCCGCGCTCGACCAGCCCGCGGGTGTGGGCGATGCACCTCGTCGCTCGACGTCGAAGTTCTCGTCCGGGTCGAAGCCGAGGACCTTCTTGGTGGCGGCGACCTCGTCGTCGCCGAGCGCGGAGCCGTGCGACGTCGCCGGTGTTCATCTTGGTCGGCGCCGGCTAGCCGATGATCGTGCGCAGGACGATGAACGACGGCCTGTCGGTCACGGCCTTGGCGGCCTCGCAGCGCCTCGTCAGGGCCGGGACGTCCTCGTCGGTACCCGATGCCGTCTCTCGCCGCGCCGTCGACCTCCTGCACGTGCCAGCCGTAGGCCTCGTAGCGCGCCGCGACGTCCTCGGAGAGCGCGATGTCGGTGTCGTCCTCGATCGAGATCTGGTTGTCGTCGTAGAACACGATCAGGTTGCCCAGCTGCTGGGTGCCGGCCAGCGAGGACGCCTCGCTGGTGACGCCCTCCTCGATGTCGCCGTCGGAGGCGATCACGTAGATGTAGTGGTCGAACGGGCTGGCTGCCCGGCGCGGCGTCGGGGTCGAACAGGCCGCGCTCGCGGCGGGCGGCCATCGCCATGCCGACCGCGGAGGCCAGGCCCTGGCCCAGCGGGCCGGTGGTGATCTCCACGCCGGTGGTGTGGCCGACACTCGGGGTGGCCCGGGGTCTGCGACCCCCAGGTGCGCAGCGCCTCGAGGTCGGACAGCTCCAGGCCGAAGCCGCCGAGGTACAGCTGGATGTACAGCGTCAGGCTGGAGTGCCCGCAGGACAGGACGAACCGGTCGCGACCGAGCCAGTGCGGGTCGCCGGGATCGTGCCGCATCACGTGCTGGAACAGCATGTAGGCCAGCGGGCGCCAGGCTCATCGCCGTGCCGGGGTGGCCGTTGCCGACCTTCTGCACCGCGTCGGCGGCCAGCACCCGGACGGTGTCGACGGCGCGGCGGTCGAGATCGGTCCAATCGAGGCAGGTTCGCTGGTCACAGGGTCCTCGAGGAGATCGTGTCGGATGGCTCTGGCGAGCGTGGCGAGCCTAGCGCTGCCCGGCTGCCCAGGCCTGTCCGGCTGCCTCGTGTTGCCATGCCGGACCGGCCGCCCGGCGATGGGTCGGTTCCGCCGGACGCGGGAGCGAGGCGAGCCACACCTCCTCGGGCGACGATCGCGCGTACAGTTGGCGGCGTCTCGACCGAGCCCACGAGCCCACCCGTGGACCAGCCCCCGAAGGACGCCGTGACGACCGTCGACCCTCGCCCACGCGTGACCGCCGACGCCCTCGCCATCTCCGGGCCGACCAGCCTGCGGGGCACCGTGGGGGCCTACGTCGCGCTGACCAAACCGAGGATCATCGAACTGCTGCTGGTCACCACGGTTCCCACGATGATCCTCGCGGCGCACGGTCTGCCGTCCCTGGTCACCGTGGCGCTGACCCTGGTCGGGGGAACGCTCGCCGCCGGGAGCGCCAACACCCTCAACTGCTACCTCGACCGCGACATCGACGTGGTCATGCACCGCACCGGCCAATCGCCCGCTGGCCACCGGGCAGATCACGCCGCGCAACGCCGTGGTGTTCGGGGTGGTGCTCGGAGCGCTCGCCGTCGGGCTGCTGGCGGCGACCGTCAACGTGCTCGCCGCGGCGCTGGCGCTCGCGGCGATCCTGTTCTACGTCTTCGGCTACACCATGCTGCTCAAGCGGCGGACGCCGCAGAACATCGTCTGGGGCGGGGCCGCGGGGTGCATGCCGGTGCTGATCGGCTGGGCAGCCGTACGCAACGACCTCTCCTGGGAACCCCTGGTGCTGTTCGGCGTGATCTTCCTGTGGACGCCGCCGCACTACTGGCCGCTGTCGATGCGATTCCGCGACGACTACGCCGCAGCCGGCGTGCCGATGCTGCCGGTGGTGGCCTCCGAGGTCGCCGTGGCCCGCAAGGTGGTCATCTACTCCTGGGCGATGGTGGCCTGGTCACTGCTGCTGATCCCGGCCACCGGCGTGGTGTACCTGGCGACAGCGGTGCTGGCCGGCGGCATGTTCCTGCTCGAGGCGCACCGGCTGCACGGCCGTGCGCGTCGGGCCGAGGCCAAGGTCGCCCCGATGCGGCTGTTCCACTTCTCCATCACGTACCTGACCCTGCTGTTCACCGCAGTGGCCATCGACCCGTTCGTCCCGTTCAGCGTGCTCAGCCTCTTCTGAGCCCACCGTGCCGCGACCTCACCTGACCTCTACCTGATCTCTACCTGACCTCACGCGCACGAGAGTCGAGAAACCGTGATCATCCGGCGCGAATGATCACGGTTTCTCGACTCTCGGCGCGGCGGCGGGTCGTGCGGCGAGGTCCCTACGGTGTTCGTCTGCTGGACTGCACGGCCTCCACCAGGGCGGTGACGGCGACCACCAGGAGGCCGGCCAGGAGCATGTGGATCACTACCAGTGGCCAGGGGAGGCCGAGGGCGTACTGGAGGTAGCCGACGGCGCCGGCCAGCACGGCGACGCCGAACACGATGTGCGTCCGCCGGTAGACCACACCCTTCGCCGAGGCCCGGATCAGCGTGACCAGCAGGGCGACGGTCAGCCCGACGAAGATCCAGACCGAGGCCGAGTGAATCATGCTGACCAGCTTGGGGTCGAAGCCGAACCGGGCCGGCTCGTCCGCATCGCCCGAGTGCGGACCTGAGCCGGTCACCACGGTGCCCAGCACCAGCACCACCGCGGACTCGGCGGCCAGCGCGTAGGCCAGCGGCCGAGTGAGCGGCGGCAGGACGACCCCGTCGGCGGGGACGGTGCCGGCCACCCGCTCGGGAGTGATCCGCAGCCACAACCAGGTGGACACCGCGATCGTCACCATCGAGAGCAGCAGATGCGCCGCGACGGTCTCGGGCGACAGCGTCATCCTCACCGTGATGCCGCCCAGCACCGCCTGCGCGATCACCAGCAGCAGGGGAGCGGCCCCGCCGAGGGTGACTCGCCGGAAGACCGTGTAGACACCCACCAGGACGGCGATCGCGGCCACACCGAGCACGAAGGTCAGGGTGCGGTTCCCGAACTCGATGTACTTGTGATACCCCTCGGCCTGCTCGACCACCGGTGTGAACGAGCCCGGCACGCACTCGGGCCAGGTCGGGCATCCGAGACCCGAGCCGGTGACCCGGACGAGGCCTCCGGTGACCACGATGGCCACCTCGCTGACCAGGTTGACCAGGAGTGCGGCACGCACCCAGGGCCAGCGCACCGAGGTCTTTGCATCGAGCACCGCAGATGTCATGGCGTCAGCCTAGAACTGCTCAGTCCCAGCGGAAGTACCGGGTGGCCATGGCGGTGCCCACAGCCGTCCAGCCGAGCAGGACGAGGATCGCGACGGCGTCCAGCCTGCCCTCCTGCAGCGCGGCCCGCATGCCGTCACCGAGCGCCCCGGAGGGCAGCAGCCGGGCCACGGTTCCCCAACCGCCCATGGCGTCGGTGGGCAGCACCACCCCTCCGCCGGCGAGCAGCAGCACCCAGACCAGATTGGCGCCGGCGAGCACGGCCTCGGCCCGCAGGGTGCCGGCCAGCAGCAGCCCGAGCGCGACGAACGCCGCCGTGCCGGCCACCACCAGCATCCCCGCCCAGGCCGCCCCGGCGAGCGCCGGTCGCCAGCCCAGGGCGAGTGCGAGCCCGCCCAGCACCACCATCTGCACCAGTTCCACCGCCAGGACGGCGAGCGTCCGGCCGGCGAGCAGCCCGTCGCGTCCGAGCGGGGTGGTGGCGAGCATCCGCAAGACCCCGTGCCGGCGGTCGAACCCGGTGCCGATCGCCTGACCGGTGAACGCCGTCGACATCACAGCCAGGGCCAGGACGCCGGGGGCCACCGTGTCGATCCGACGTCCGGTGGTCGTGACGCCGGGCAGGCCGAACCTGCTCAGCGCGATCAGCAGCAGCGCAGGCAGGATCATGGTGAGCAGCAGTTGCTCACCGTTGCGCAGCATGATCCGGGCGTCGAACCTGGCCTGGGCGACGGCTCGCGAGACCGCAGTCGTCGTCATCGCAGGTCCCGGCCGGTGAGGTCGAGGAAGACGTCCTCGAGGCTGCGCCGGCCCAGGGACAGGCCTTCGGGCAGCACGCCCCGAGCGGCACACCAGGCGGTCACCGCGGCCACCGTCTGTGCGTCCAGGGGAGCGCCGTCCGCGGCTTGCACCCGGTAGGCGCCGGGCACGGTCTCGGCGGCCGTGGTACCGGCCGGCAGAGTGGACATCAGGTCGAGCAGGTCCAGGCCGGCCGCTGCGCCGAAGGTGAGACTGGTCGCGCCGGCGCCGGTCAGCTCGGTGGGGGATCCCTCGGCGACCAGACGGCCGCCGTCGATCACGACCACCTGATCGGCGAGGTGTTCGGCCTCGTCCATCAGGTGGGTGGTCAGCACCACGGTGACTCCGCGGCTGCGCAGGCCGGCGATCAGCTCCCACACCGCATGCCGGGTCTGCGGGTCCAGCCCGGCGCTGGGCTCGTCCAGGAAGACCAGCTCGGGCCGGCCGACCAGGGCCACCGCGAGGGACAGCCGCTGCCGTTGCCCGCCGGACAGGCGACGGACCATGGTGCGCGCGTGGTCGGTCAGGCCGAGGACGTCGAGCAGCGTGGCCGGGTCCTCGGGGTCGTCGTGCAGCGCGGCCACGTGCGCCAGCACCTCGGCGGTGCGTGCGCCGGTGGGCAGGCCGCCGTCCTGCAGCATCACCCCGACCCGCGGCCGCAACCGGACGGCGTCCGCGATCGGGTCGAGCCCGAGCACCCGCACCGCGCCGGAAGTGGGCCGGCGCAGGCCCTCGCAGCACTCGACGGTCGTGGTCTTGCCGGCGCCGTTCGGACCGAGCAGTGCGGTGATCGTGCCGGGGTCGGCGCTCCAGCTCAGCCGGTCGACCGCGGGGTCGGGGCGGCCGCGATAGTGCACGGTCAGTGCGTCCACCACAACAGCCACGGTCGGCGAGTCTAGCCCCGTGCCGTGGCCCAGCCGGTGGCTCAGTCCCCGGCTCAGTCCGTGGCGAGCAGGCGCAGGCTGCGCAGCCGCACGCCGGCGTAGACCCCGCCACCCACGGTGAGCAGCACCAGGGCGATCAGCCCTGCGGTGGTGCCGACCGCGGCGTTCAGGCCCAGGGCGTCGGCCTCGGAGGCCCCGAGCAGCCACTGGGCCAACGCCAGCGACCACTGCCGCACCGAGAGCGCCTGCGCCCCGGGGATCAGGTTGGCGACCGTGGTCTCCCAGATGATCGCGTAGAGCAGGCCGATGATCACGGCGTTGCGGGTGATCACCGCCAGCATCAGGAACAGCGTGCTGTAACAGATCACGGCGGCCCCGGCGGCGAGCGCGAGCGGAGGCGCCAGACGCATCGGGTGCTCGGCGAGCACCGCCACCGCGATCACCACCGGCACCGCGCCGAGCGTCACCGCGGTGCCCACGGCCACAGCCAGTTTCGAGCCGACGATGGTGAACCGGCTGATCGGCTTGGCCAGCAGGTAGACGATCGACCCGTCCTCGATCTCGGGCCCGATCGAGCCGGTGCCGGCGAGCAGCGCGATCAGCGGCGCCACGGTGCTCAGGCCCAGACCTGAGGCGATGAACCAGGCCAGCGAGTCGTCGGTGCCGGTGAAGATCCGGACCAGGACGGCGATCAGCACGAGTACCGCCGACAGGCTCAGCAGCATCAGGAACCGCCGGTGGCCCAGCAGGGTCCGTGCCGTCAGGTGCATCACGGTGGCGTTCATCGCTGCCTCACGACCGGTTGACCAGGTACGAGAACACGCTCTCCAGCGACTCGTCCGTCGGCGAGACCTCGAGCAGCCGGACCCCGGTCTGCTGCGCGAGCCAGGGCAGCGCCTTGACGAACCGGGCGACGTCCACCGCCTCGACGTGCAGCGAGCCGCCGTCCCCGATCCCGTTCCCGGCAGCCGCGCCGGGGCCGGCCGGAGCGCCGACCAGCTGCACCGCGGAGGTCGACACGTCCGCCACCAGCACCGAGGCCAGGCGCCGGTTGTCGGTCGAGCGGATGGTGTACTGATGCGGCTTCTCGGTCATCAGCCGCCGGATCTCGCGGAAGTTGCCGGACGCCGCGTGCCGGCCCGCGACCATCACCTCGATGCTGCCGGCGAGCTGTTCGACCTCCTCCAGGATGTGGCTGGAGAACAGCACGCTGCGCCCCGCCTCGCCCATGCGATGCAACAGATCCATCAGGTGCACCCGTTGCCGCGGGTCCATACCGTTGAAGGGTTCGTCGAGCAGCAGCACGGCCGGGTCGTGCACCAGGGCTGTGGCCACCTTGATCCGCTGCTTCATGCCCTTGGAGTAGGTCGCGATGCCGCGATCCTGGGCGGCGGTCATGTCGACGGTCTCGATCGCCTGCCGCGCGGCGCGCTCAGGGTCCGGCAGCTTGTAGAGCCTGGCGTTGGACAGCACCAGGTCCCAGCCCGACACCACCTCGTACATGCCCTCCCGCTCGGGCACCAGCCCGACCCGGGCGTAGATCGCCTGGTTGCGCCAGGTCGCCTCGCCGTCGATGGTCACGGTGCCGGAGGAGGCGGGGAGGAACCCGGCCATCATCGAGATCAGGGTCGACTTGCCGGCGCCGTTCGGCCCGAGCAGCCCGGTGATCCCGGGGCCGATCTGCATCGTGACGTCGTTGACGGCCACCACGTTGCCGTACCAGCGCGAGACCTTGTCGATGACGATGGTGCTCACGTGACCGACACCTTCCGGTAGCGCAGCATCAGGAAGCCGATCGCGGCGCCGATGACCAGCGGCACCGTCGCGATCCAGGCCAGCCCCGCGGTGCCCTGGGGCACCAGGCCACTGGCGGCGTCGAGGTCGAAGATCCACGCCACCAGCCCGTCGACCGTCGCCCCCGGTGAGATCAACTGCGACCACGGGGCGAGGTCCTCCCGGCCCTGCTCGATCAGGATTCCCTGCACCGCGCCGTGCACCGCCCACGCGATGATCAGGACGGCGACCACCGCCGCCACCCCCAGCCCGCGCCGCGGCGTCACCGAGGCGATCGCCAGGGCGATCCCGGCCAGCATCGGCGACAGCAGGACGATGACCAGCAGCGCCTGCGCGAACGAGACCAGCACGTCCTTCGCCGGGATGTCGGACAGCAGCGCCGCGCCGGTCAGCAGCAGCAGCGGAACGAGCACCACGACCGCCACCGCGGTGGTCAGCGCCGCGACCTTGGCCAGCACGTAGTCGCCGCGGCGCAGCGGGCGGGAGAAGTACAGCGTGGTCACCCGGAACCGCAGGTCGCGGCTGACGCTGGCCGGGGCCTGACCGCCGACGTAGAGGATCAGCAGCGGGTAGACGAACGCGGCGTAGTTCGGCATCGGGAACGCCAGCTCGCGCGCCCCGGTCACGTTGATCACGATGCCGGTGACCAGGGCGGGCAGCGAACAGATCGCGAGCAGCAGCCACGGCGCGATCTTGCTCTTGGTGGAGCGGCCCAGGCCGAAGGCACCGCGCAGGCTGTCGACGTAGAGCGAGCGCACGATGGCGGCCCGCCCCTGCCGGGCTCCGTCGTAGTGGCGGTAGCCGATGTCGTGGATGACACCGGCGTCAGGTGACATGGGCACCGTCGGCCTCCTCGAAGACCTCGACCATGCGGTGCCGGCGGCGTTCCAGGCGCACCAGGCCGAGCCCCAGGTTCGCCGCCGCGTCACGGATGGCGTCGTAGGTCGGCTCTCCGGCGAGCTGTACCTCGAGCAATCGCCCGGCCACCCGGACGGCGACCCCGGCCTGCTGCAGCGCACCGGCCAGGGCCTCGGGCCGCTCGTCGGTCTCGACCAGCAGCACTCCACTGACCGCGGTCACGTCGGCAGTGGACGAGGACCGCAGCAGCGTTCCGCCGTCGATCACCACGACGTGGTCGCAGATCCGTTCCAGCTCTCCGAGCAGGTGTGAGGTGACCAGCACCGAGATGCCGAACTCGGTGCGCACCCGGCGGATCAGGCTCAGCATCTCGTCGCGTCCGGCCGGGTCGAGGCCGTTGGTCGGCTCGTCGAGCAGCACCAGCTCCGGGTCGTGCACCAGGGCCTGGGCCAGCTTGACCCGCTGCCGCATGCCGGTGGAGTAGCCGCCGATCGCTCGGTAGCGCTCCTCGTACAGGCCGACATGGCGCAACACGTCGGCGGTCCGCTCGCGGGCTGCGGTCATCGGTAGGCCCGACATCCGTGCCATGTGGACGACGAACTCGGTCGCCGAGGTGTCGGCGGGCAGGCAGTCGTGTTCGGGCATGTAGCCCACGCGCTGCCGGATCGCCTCGCTGTCGGCGGTCACGTCGAGGCCGAGCACCCGGGCGCGGCCCTGCGTGGCGGGCAGCAGCCCCAGCAGGATCTTGATCAGGGTGGACTTGCCGGCGCCGTTGGCCCCGACCAGCCCGATCGCCCCCGGCTCGACGGCCACCGTGAGCCGGTCCAGCGCCGTCGTGGCGCCGAACCGCATCGTCAGGGCCTCCGTGGCGATCAACGGCACGCGGGGAGTCTAGCCTCGTCGCGTCCTGCGGCCTCGCCTGCTGTCAGCCGGGTGTCAGCCGGGTGTCAGCCGGGCGTCAACGCGTGATCCGTGTCATGGCTGCAGTCGTCGGCTTGAGTCGTGGAGCGATTAACGCAATACTTGTGTCGTGAAAATAGCCCGGCAGGACGCCACGCTCCCCGAGAGCGACGAGCGCACCCGGGACCGCATCGCCTACAAGATCCTGCGCAGCGGTCCGGTGACCGTCGCCGACCTCGCCGCGCAGCTGGGGCTGACCGCCGCGGGGGTGCGCCGCCACCTCGATCAGCTCCAGGCCTCAGGCCTGGTCACCACATGGCAGGGGATCGCCCCGGGGCAGCGCGGGCGAGGCCGTCCGGCCAGGGCGTTCGTGCTCACCGATGCCGGTCATGCGGCGATGAGCAGCGGGTATGACGACCTGGCCGCGTCGGCCCTGCAGTACCTGGCCGACGTCGCCGGGCCGCAGGCAGTGCGCTCGTTCGCCGAGCGGCGGGTGGCCGATCTCGAACAGCGGCACCGCGAGTCCATCGAGGCGGCAGGGCCGGGATCGGTCGAACGGGCCGGCGCGCTCGCCGAGGCGCTGTCCCGAGAGGGCTTCGCCGCGACCACCCGCACTGTGCCCTCACCCACCGATGCGTCACCGCTCGGCGTCCAGCTCTGTCAGGGGCACTGCCCCGTGCAGGACGTCGCCCGCGCCTTCCCCGAGCTGTGCGAGGCGGAGACCGACGCCTTCTCCCGCCTGCTCGGAGTCCACGTCCAGCGCCTGGCCACCCTGGCGCACGGCGAGCACGTCTGCACCACCTACGTACCGTCCACCGAGAGGCAGACCCGATGAGCAGCGCCACGCAGCCAGAGCTCGACAACCAGCTCGAGGGCAAGCTCGAGGGCATCGGGCACTACGAGTTCGGCTGGTCCGACTCCGACGTGGCCGGGGCCACCGCCCGGCGAGGCCTGAACGAGGACGTCGTGCGCAACATCTCCGCGCTGAAGAGCGAGCCGCAGTGGATGCTCGACCTGCGTCTGAAAGGCCTGCGCCTGTTCCACAAGAAGCCGATGCCCACCTGGGGCAGCGACCTGACCGGGATCGACTTCGACAACATCAAGTACTTCGTGCGCTCCACCGAGAAGCAGGCCACCACCTGGGACGAGCTGCCCGAGGACATCAAGCGCACCTATGACCGGCTCGGTATCCCCGAGGCCGAGAAGCAGCGCCTGATCGCCGGCGTGGCCGCGCAGTACGAGAGCGAGGTGGTGTACCACCAGATCCGGGAGGACCTGGAGGAGAAGGGTGTCATCTTCGTCGACACCGACACCGGCCTGCGCGAGCACGAGGAGCTGTTCAAGGAGTACTTCGGCACCGTGATCCCGGTGGGCGACAACAAGTTCGCCGCGCTGAACACCTCGGTCTGGTCGGGCGGGTCGTTCATCTACGTGCCCAAGGGAGTGCGGGTCGACATCCCGCTGCAGGCCTACTTCCGGATCAACACCGAGAACATGGGCCAGTTCGAGCGGACCCTGATCATCGCCGACGAGGGCTCCTACGTGCACTACGTCGAGGGCTGTACGGCGCCCATCTACAAGTCCGACTCGTTGCACTCGGCCGTGGTCGAGATCATCGTGAAGAAGGATGCCCGGGTCCGGTACACGACCATCCAGAACTGGTCGAACAACGTCTACAACCTGGTGACCAAGCGGGCCGTCGCCCAGCAGGGCGCGACCATGGAGTGGGTCGACGGCAACATCGGCTCCAAGGTGACCATGAAGTACCCGGCGATCTACCTGATGGGCGAGCACGCCACGGGGGAGACCCTCTCGATCGCCTTCGCCGGTGAGGGCCAGCACCAGGACGCCGGCGCCAAGATGGTCCACGCCGCCCCGCACACGTCGTCCTCGATCATCTCCAAGTCGGTGGCCCGCGGCGGTGGCCGCACCTCCTACCGGGGCCTGGTCCAGGTGCTCGAGGGCTCGCACCACTCGGCGTCCACGGTGCGCTGCGACGCGCTGCTGGTCGACACGATCAGCCGCTCCGACACCTACCCCTACGTCGACGTCCGCGAGGACGACGTGCTCGATGGGCCACGAGGCCACGGTCTCCAAGGTGAGCGACGACCAGCTGTTCTACCTGATGTCGCCGGGGCCTGAGCGAGGAGGAGGCGATGGCGATGATCGTGCGTGGCTTCGTCGAGCCGATCGCCCGGGAGCTGCCGATGGAGTACGCCCTCGAACTCAACCGATTGATCGAGCTGCAGATGGAAGGGGCCGTCGGCTGATGACAGCCACCGCATTCGCACCACCGCCGGTGCAGTCCCGGGCCGAGCGCCGGGCCAGCTTCCTCGTCGACGACTTCCCGGTCCCTTCCGGGCGGGAGGAGGAGCTGGCGCTTCACGCCGATGGACCGGCTGCACGACCTGCACGCCGGTGCGGCGCCCTCCGGAGCGCCCGTCGAGGTCGACGTCCAGGCCCCCGCGCCGGTCAGCGTCGAGACCGTGCGCACGCGACGACCCGCGCGTCTCGGCAGGGCCGGCACCCCGGAGGACCGGGTGGCGGCGCAGGCCTGGTCGGCGTTCTCCCGGGCGCTGGTGGTGACCGTGCCCGCGGGAGCGGCGATCGACACCCCGGTTCAGATCACGGTGACCGGTCAGGGCGGGCTCGAGCTACGGGCACGCGCTGATCGTCGCCGAGGCGCACAGCTCGGCCGTGGTGGTGATCGACTTCACCGGCAGCGCGACCTTCGCCGACAACGTCGAGATCGACCTGGCGGACGGCGCCGCGCTCACCGTGGTGACCGTGCAGGACTGGGCTGCGGACGCCGTCCATCTCAGCTCGCACCACCTGCGCATCGGCCGCGACGCGCGCCTGCAGCACGTGGTGGTCAACCTCGGCGGCGACGTGGTGCGGATCGCGCCGTCCGCCCGGTTCGCCGGGCCCGGCGGCGGACGTCGAGCTGCTCGGGCTGTACTTCGCCGACGCCGGCCAGCACCTCGAGCACCGGCTGTTCGTCGACCACGCGCGTGCCGAACTGCCGCAGCAACGTGGTCTACAAGGGCGCGCTGCAGGGTCGGGACGCGCACACCGTGTGGATCGGTGACGTGCTGATCCAGGCCGAGGCCGAGGGCACCGACACCTACGAGCTGAACCGCAACCTGCTGCTCACCGAGGGCGCGCGGGCCGACTCGGTGCCCAACCTGGAGATCGAGACCGGCGAGATCGTCGGCGCCGGCCACGCCAGCGCCACCGGGCGGTTCGACGACGAGCAGTTGTTCTACCTGCAGAGCCGCGGCATTCCTGAGGACGAGGCCCGCCGGATGGTGGTCCGCGCCTTCTTCACGGAGCTGCTGCAGCAGATCGGCGTCCCTGACCTGGCCGAGCGCCTGGGTCTGGCGATCGAGGCCGAGCTCTCCGCGGTGAACGCATGAGCCGTCGTCCTGCCGTGGCGCTGGAGGCGCTGCCCGCCGTCGGTGCCGTCCGCGTGGTGCTGGACGGCACCCCGGTGGCCATCGTCCGGGACGAGCACGGTGAGGTGCACGCCCTGGGCGACACCTGCAGCCACGCCGAGGTCTCGCTGTCCGAGGGCGAGGTCGAGGACTGCGCCATCGAGTGCTGGTTGCACGGGTCGCGGTTCGACCTGCGCACCGGCAAACCCCTTGCCCTACCGGCGATCCGGCCGGTCCCGGTGTACCCCGTCACGATCGACGCCGGCATGGTGCTGGTCGACCTGGAGGAAAGCTAAGTGTCCACTCTGGAAATCCGCGACCTGCACGTCAGCGTCGAGACCGAGGCCGGCGCCAAGGAGATCCTGCGCGGGGTCGACCTGACCATCCGCTCGGGGGAGACCCACGCGATCATGGGCCCGAACGGGTCGGGCAAGTCGACGCTCGCCTACTCGGTCGCCGGGCACCCGAAGTACACCGTCACCTCCGGCACGGTCACCCTGGACGGTGAGGACGTGCTGGCCATGTCCGTCGACGAGCGGGCCCGGGCCGGGCTGTTCCTGGCCATGCAGTACCCGGTTGAGGTGCCCGGGATCACGGTGTCCAACTTCCTGCGCACCGCCAAGACCGCGATCGACGGCAAGGCGCCGAACCTGCGGCACTGGATCAAGGACGTGCGCGCGGCCATGGAGGCGTTGCGGATCGACCCGGTCTTCGCCGAGCGGAACGTGAACGAGGGCTTCTCCGGCGGGGAGAAGAAGCGGCACGAGATCCTGCAGCTGGAACTGCTCAAGCCGAAGATCGCCATCCTGGACGAGACCGACTCCGGGCTGGACGTCGACGCGCTGAGGATCGTCTCCGAGGGCGTGAACCGGGCCCGGGAGAACGACGGCCTGGGCGTGCTGCTGATCACCCACTACACCCGGATCCTGTCCTACATCCGGCCCGAGTTCGTGCACGTGTTCGTGGACGGGAAGATCGCCGAAGAGGGCGGGCCGGAGCTGGCCGACCAGCTCGAGGCCGAGGGCTACGACCGGTTCACCCCGGCAGTGGGTGGAGCGGCGACATCGTGACCAGCGTGCTCACGGAGGGGATCGACGCGGCGGAGTTGACCCGGCTGCGGTCCGACTTCCCGCTGCTCTCGCGCACCGTCGAGGGGCACCCGCTGGCGTACCTCGACTCCGGGGCGACGACCCAGCGGCCGCGGGCCGTGATGGACGCGGAGCGTGACTTCCTCGAGCACTCCAACGGCGCCGTGCACCGCGGCGCGCACACCGTGGCCGAGGAGGCCACTCAGGCGTACGAGGACGCACGGTCCGCAGTGGCCGCGTTCGTCGGCCGGGCCGAGGACGAACTGGTCTGGACCCGCAACGCGACCGAGGCCCTGAACCTGGTCTCCTACGGGGTCTCCACCGGTACCGGCCCGCTCGCCCTGCGGCCGGGCGACGAGGTTCTGATCACCGAGATGGAGCACCACGCCAATCTGGTGCCCTGGCAGCAGGCCTGCGCCCGCTCCGGGGCCCGGCTGCGCTGGATCCCGCTGACCGACGACGGTCGGCTCGACCTGACCGGCCTCGACGCCCTGCTCACCGACCGCACCCGGGTGCTGGCTTTCACGCACGTCTCCAACGTGCTGGGCACGGTGAACCCGGTGGCGGAGCTGGTGGCCAGGGCACAGGCGGTGGGCGCGCTGACCGTGCTCGACGCCTGCCAGTCGGTGCCGCACCAGCGGGTGGACCTGGCCGACCTCGGCGTCGACCTCGCCGTGTTCTCGGCGCACAAGATGCTGGGCCCGACCGGGATCGGGGCCCTGGCCGGACGGCGCGAGGTGCTCGCCGACCTGCCGCCGTTCCTGACCGGCGGCTCGATGGTCGAGCGGGTGACCATGGAGGCGACCACCTTCCGGGAGCCGCCGCAGCGCTTCGAGGCGGGCACTCCGGCGGTGAGCCAGGCCGTGGCCTGGCACGCCGCCGTCCGCTACCTGGACGCCGTCGGCATGGAGCGGATCACCGCGCACGAGCACGCCCTGACCGAACGCCTGCTGGCCGGCGTCGCCGAGGTGGCCGGGGTGCGGGTGCTGGGGCCGGCCACCGCGGTGGAGCGGTCGGGGGCCGTGAGCGTGGTGGTGGACGGCGTGCACCCGCACGACGTCGGGCAGTACCTGGACCACCAGGGCATCGCGGTGCGGGTGGGTCACCACTGCGCCCAGCCGGTGCATCGGCGCTACGGCGCCACCGCGAGCACCCGGGCGAGCGTGTACCTCTACACCACCGCCGAGGAGGTCGACCGGTTCTGTGCCTCGCTGGCCGAGGTGCGGGGCTACTTCGGGGTGGATCGATGAACGCCCTGGACCAGCTCTACCAGCAGGTGATCCTGGACCACTACAAGGAGAAGCACGGCTACGGCCTGCGTGAGGCCGCCGGTGCGGCGGTCAGCGGGCAGAGCGACCAGTACAACCCGCTGTGCGGCGACGAGGTCACCCTTCGGGTGTCCCTGACCGGGGTCGAGTCCGGCCACCCCCAGGTGGACGACGTCTCCTGGGTCGGCAACGGATGCTCGATCAGCCAGGCGTCGACCTCGGTGCTGCACGACCTGGTGATCGGCACCTCGCTCACCGAGGCCGAGAAAGTGGTCGACGCCTTCCGCGAGATGGTGCGCTCGCGCGGCCAGGTCGAGCCCGACGAGGAGGTCCTCGGTGACGGCGTGGCCTTCCACGGGGTCGGTCGACATGCCAACCGGGTCAAGTGCGCGATGCTCGGCTGGACCGCCTTCGAGGCGGCCGTCATGTCGGCCCGCGCCGCAACCCCGAACGCAGCACCTACGAACGCAGCACCTACGAACGCAGCACCCATGAAGGAGAACTGATGACCGAGGCTGCGATCAACACCCCGGCGGATGCCGCCGATGTCGAAGAGGCGCTGCGCGACGTGGTCGACCCCGAGCTCGGGATCAACGTGGTCGACCTGGGCCTGGTCTACGGGGTGAGCATCGACCAGCACAACCAGGCGGTGATCGACATGACCCTGACCTCGGCCGCCTGCCCGCTCACCGACGTGATCGAGGACCAGGCGCACCAGGCGCTCGAGGGACTCGTCGCCGGCATGCGGATCAACTGGGTCTGGATGCCGCCGTGGGGTCCGGACAAGATCACCGATGACGGCCGGGAGCAACTGCGGGCCCTCGGCTTCAACGTCTGATCCCCAGGTGCCCCGCACCGTCACCGTCGAGGGTGCTCGCCTGACCCGATGGGTGTCCGGCTTCGGAGACCGCCACGGCGACGTACGATTCGCCGTCACCGCAACGGGTTTCACCCTGACCGGGGCGGACGACGACACCGCCGAGGTGGTACTGCCCTACCTGCCTTGGGTCGGGTCGAGCCTCGAGGATGCGACCGCACACCTGGCTGCCCCGCGCCGGGTGGCGGTGCTCATCGTGCGCCGGGGTGGCTACGCCTGTGCCGTGGTCGACGGGGGAGCGGTGACGGCGTCCAAGGTCGGATCGCGCTACGTGCAGGGCCGGACCGCCGCAGGCGGCTGGTCGCAGCAGCGCTTCGCCCGGCGCCGCGAGAAACAGACCGGGGAGCTGGCCGGCTCGGCGGCGGAGGTGGCGGCGCGGGTGCTCCTGCCGGTGCGCGACCACGTCCCCGCGGGGACGTCGGTGTGGCTGGCCACCGGGGGAGACCGGCCGCTGATCGACCGGGTGCTGGCCGAGCCCCGGCTACGGGCCCTCGCCGCGCTGGCCCGCGGCCCGCACCTCGCCGTCGGCGACCCCGACCGCACGCTGGTGAAAGCCCTGCCCGATCTGGTCTCGGCCGTACACATCCAGCTGGCCTGAGCGCCTGGGCGCCTGATCGCAGGCGGTCACGGCATGCGCGGCGAGAGGGTGACCGTGGCGCCCAGGCACGCGCCGCCGTCGGCCAGCCGCGAGGAGACCAGCAGGTCGTACCAGCGGGCCTGGCCCGGGCGGTGGCAGGGGATGATCACGGACTGCGGGGCCGGCAGGTCACCGCGCAGTGCGGCCCGGATCGCCCGACCGACCTGTTCGGAGACCGGGTCCCGCGCAGCGTCGACGCAGCGCAGGTAGGAGACTCCGACGCCGGTCCGGTCGGGGTCTCCGCCGTTCTCGCGGCAGAAGTCCGTCCACGCCTGGTTCACCCAGACGATCACACCCTGGTCGTCCAGCAGCGCCACCTCGGTCAGTGATGCGGGCGTCGGCGGGCGGCCCGCTTGGGCCTGCGGCCGGTCAGCGCGGCCGAGTGCGGAGGTCAGGATTCGGGCCATCGCGCCGACCACCTCCTCCTCGTGCGGGGTGAACCTGCGGTGGCCGAGGTCGCCCACCAGGAGCCGGCCCCATTCCTGCCCGTCACGCAGCACCGGTGCGCTCGCCGTCGGCCCGGAGGGAGCCTGCGGCGACCACTCCTCACCCCGGCGGACGGCGCCGGCCGCCTCGGTGATCTGCAGGGTGGTGCGTTCGGGATGCGCCCGGGCGAGTGCCGCCCACGCGGTCTGCAGCAGGTGCTGCAGGACGGAGACGACATGCTGTGCAGTGGCGGCGACGTCGTGCTGGAGGGCGAACCGGCCGCAGTCGGCCACGGCCTCCTGCGCCTGGTCGATCTGGTCACGTTCGATGGCGGCGCCGAGCACTGCGGCGATCATGGTCAGCGCCTCAGTGTCCTGCAGGGTGAACGCGCCCGGGTCGATGGACCAGGCCACGAGTCGGCCCCAGGGCAGGCCCTCCACGGGGACCGGTACGGACAGGACGGACCCCGGCGGCGGGCCGTCCAGGTCGGCGTCCGACAGGGAGATCGGCCGCCGGGAGGGGCCGTCGCTCAGCGTCTCGGCGTCGATCTCGAACGGAACCTTCGGCAACCAGCGCAGCCGGCCGCGGGCGTGTTCCACCACGGCCTGGTGTTCGCCGGTACGCCGGATCAGCGCGGCCATCGGCATGGACAGGGCCTCCGCCGCGACGTCGACGGCCCGGGCGCGAGTGGCCGAGATCTGGCGGGACTGCACGGCGAACACCGTGAACGAGGCGATGGCAGCCTGGTGCCGGCGAGACGCGGATTGATCGAGGGCCATGGTCGGGCTCCCTCACCAGCGGTCCAGGGGTTCACCGCGGTCACACGGCCAGGTTCCAGCGCACCCCGCGGCCTCAAGCGTAACCGCGGAGTCAACGCCCCCCCGCCGCGATCACCGGGGAATCAGTCGTCGGCACCGCGGGCGATCAGTGCCTCGCCGAGCCGGTCGGCATAGCGCACCGTGCGGATCACCACCGGCACCGCGAACGCCCGTACCGAGCGCTGGGCCCCTCGTGCCGCGCGCGCCTGGCGCACGTCCTCCACGATGCCGGCCAGCACCGGCACCGCGCGGATCGCCAGGGCGAACACCAGGGCAACACGATCGGGGTCCACCCCGAACCGGCGGAGCGGTCTCAGCGCGGCCACCAGGGCGTCGAGCAGATCCTCGGTGCGCGTGGTCAACGTCACCAGGGAGGCGCCCAGCACGGCGACCAGCAGCGAGCCGGCGACCACCCAGGCCGTCGAGACGTCAGCCAGCCAGACCTGCACTCCCGCGACCACCAGCAGGACGACGGCGAGTGGGCGCACCTGGGCGAGCACCGTTCGCAGCGGCAGCCGGGCCACCACGGCCAGCGCGAGGACGACCCCCAGGGCCACCAGAATGGCGAGCGGGCTGCCGAGCACGGTGGTGAGGCTCAGTCCCAGAGCCAGCAGTACGAGCTTCACCCCGGCTCGGACACGGTGCAGCGGGGAGTCGCCGGGAACGTACAACCCGAGCACGATCAGCCCGCCAGCATCCGGTAGGCGGCGATCGCCGCCGCGGGAGAGTCGTCGGCCGCGACCCGCCCCTCGTGCATCACGATCACCCGATCGAAGTCCAGCAGTTGGTCCAGCTGATGGGTCACCAGCACCACCGCGGGCTCCAGCGCGGCGATCAGCGCGTGGACCCGGCGCGCGTTGCGCAGGTCGAGCAACGTCGTCGGTTCGTCGCAGACCAGCAGTCGTGGTCGGGTCACCAGCACCGACGCCAGCGCCAGCAGCTGCTTCTCGCCTCCGGAGAGCAGATGCGCAGGGGAGTCGGCGAGGCCGTCCAACCCGAACCGAGTCAGGGTCGCGTCCACCTGCCGGCGTACCTCGTCGCGGGACAGACCTTTGCGCCGCAACGAGAACGCCACGTCCTCTCCGGCCGTGGGCATCACGATCTGGGCGTCGGGGTCGGTGAACACGAAGCCCACCCGCCGACGGACGGCGCCGGCCTGACGGGTGGTGTCCAGACCGTCCACCAGCACCCGTCCCTGGCTCGGGCGGACGAGTCCGTTCAGCAGCCGGGCCAGGGTCGACTTGCCCGAACCGTTCAGGCCGATCACTCCGACCCGGCGTTCGGTCAGATGCAGCTCGACGTCGTCCAGCACCAGGCGGTCGCCGATCCGGTAGCTGACGCCTTCGACCCTGATCTCGACCGACTCGCTCATCCGACCCGCTCCACCAACAGCGCCACGCCCTGCCCCCCTCCGACAGCGCACGCAGCAAGGCCGAGTCCGGATCGGTCCGCCCGGACCAGCTCGGCGAACAGGCGAACCACCAGCAGCGTCCCGGAGGCCGCCCAGGGGTGGCCCAGGCCGATCGCCCCGCCCTGCGGACACACTCGGTGCGCGTCCTTCTCGAACGGGTCCAGGCCGAGAGCGTCGGTGCAGGCCAGCAGCTGAGCGGCGAACGCTTCGGTGATCTCGATCATCGACACCTGGTCCAGCGCCACCCCAGTCGCCTCGAGCACGCGCCGGATCGCCGGCACCGGGCCGAGCCCCGGCAGCGCGGGATCCACCCCGCTCACCGCCGAGCCGAGGATGCGCAGACCGGGCAGGCGGGCCTCGGCCCGCACCCGCTCACTCACCACGGCCACTGCGGCGGCCCCGTCACTGACCCCGCAGGAGTTCCCGGCGGTCACGCTGCCGCCGGGCACGAACGCCGCCGGGAAGCGGGCAAGGGCGGCTGCGGTGAGCGGCCGTGGCCGGTCGTCACGCTCGATCCCGGCGACGGCCACCAGCTCGTCCGCGAAGCAGCCCTGGTCCCGTGCCGCCAGAGACAACCGGTGGGACCGCGCAGCGTAGGCGTCCTGCCGCACCCGGTCGACCCCCTGCTCCCTGGCCAGATCCTCGGCGGCGCACCCCATCTCGGGGTCGGCGAAGCCCTCGGGGGCAAAAGCCGCCCGGCCCGGTCCGGCGGCGCTGGCGCTCTCCACCCCACCGGCCAGGACGACCTCCACGGCTCCGGAGCCGACGAGTGCCGCCGCCAGCCGGATCGCCTCGAGGCCCGAGCCGCACTGCCGGTCGACGCTGACCCCGGGCACCGCGACGCCGAGGCCGGCGGCCAGCGAGGCCACCCGGGCGAGGTTTCCTCCCGGGCCGCGCGCCGACCCGAGCACCACGTCCTCCGGTGCGGCGCCCGCGTCGTCGCGCACGGCGCGCAGGACGGCGGCGGCCAGCGGCACCGGGTCCAGCACACGTTGCCCCTCCGCCGCCGGGCCGGACGCTCGCACGCTGCGGATCGCGGTCCGGCGGGCGGCGACGATCACCGGATCGTTCAGGGCCACAACGACTCTCGCAGCGTCGCCCGGGCCACCTTCCCGCCACCGGTCCGCGGGAAATCGGCGACCACGACGTAGCGAGCCGGCCGGGCCGAGGGCAGCAGCAGGACGGCGGCGGCCTCCCGGAGGGCCGGCAACGGGTCCACGCCGCGCTCCGGCCGGACCACCGCCACCACGCGTTCGCCGAGATGCGGATCGGGCTGGGCCAGGCAGACCAGCTCCGCCACACCGGGGACGGCGCCGAGCACACTCTCGACGTCGGCCAGCCGCACGGTGTGGCCGGCCACGTCGGCCGCCTGCTCGCCCCGGCCGAGGATCCGCAGCGTGCCGTCCGGCCCGGGCTCGGCCAGGTCGCCCACGCTCGCCCAACCCTGCGGATCCGCGACGCCGGTGCACAGGTAGGGCGAGCGCGCCCAGAGCACACCGTCGCGCAGGTCCACCTCCACCCCCGGGAAGGGCCGCAGGCCCTTGCCGTCGGTGTCGATGGCCACGAAGGACAGCTCTGCCGCCCCGTAGTACTCCACCAGGTGCAGCCCACGCTCGGCCGCGCGGCGGCGCAGGGCCGCGGGCACCGCGCCCCCGGCCAGGACGGCGACCCGCAACCGAGGGAGCGCGCCGCCCTCGGCGGCGTCCAGGATGCGGTCCAGCACCACCGGCACGCACTGCAGCACGCTCACCTCGCGGACGGCGTCCGCGATCGGCTCGGGGATCCCGCGCCAGGCGCCCGAGGCGATCACCGGAACACCGGCCGCCAACCCCTGCCAGATCGCGAACAGGGTCAGGGTGGCGCTGCCGGCACCGGGCGCCCAGATCACGTCGTCGGCGCGCAGCCCGATCGCGACGTCGAAGGCGGGCAGACTCGCCGTCCAGGAGGTGACCGTGCGCTCGATCGTCCGGGGAGTGCCGCTGGTTCCGGAGGTCGGCAGACGCAGCGTCGACACCCCGCTCGCCTGCGCCGCGAGCTGGTCGACGACCATCGCGACCGGGTCGTCGACGTCGACGACCCGGTCCTTGCCGGACACCGCCAGCCGCAACAGGTCCGCTCGGCTCAACGTGAGGCCGTCGGGCCCCACCAGTGCAGCGGCCCCGGGATCGTCGGCTCCCGCCGCCTGCAGCTGGTGGTAGAGGCTCATCGCTCCGCGACGATTCCGGGGTACCCGCGCAACACCGCTGCAGTGACCACGCTCGCCGCCGCCACCTTGATCAGGTCGAAGGGAAGGTAGACCGCCAGACCGGCCAGTGCGGTGCCGAGCGAGACGTGGGTCCGCAACGCCAGGACGGGCGCCCCGCAGGCATAGACCACGCCGATCCCGCCGATCACATTCGCCAGCAGCAGCCAGCCGAGCAGAGCCCGGGTCGGGCGACGGGCGATCATCAGGCCGATCACCGCGGCACCGGGGATCCAGCCGATGAGGAACCCTGCGGTCGGTCCGTTGAACACGCCGAGTCCGCCGCGGCCCCCCGCGAGCCAGGGCAGTCCGGCGGCCAGCAGCACCAGGAAGGTCGCCACCGCCAGCGCCCCCCGCCGGGGGCCGAGGATCGATCCGGCGAGCATCACGCCCAGGGTCTGGGCGGTGATCGGCACCGCCGCCCCGACGGGGTAGAAGATGCCGGCCAGGCCGAGGGCGGCGATCAGCGCGGCGAAGACCGCGACCAGGGCCAGGTCACGCGAGGTCACTGCGGGATCGCCCAGGCATCGATCACTTGGACAGCCCGAGCGCCTGGAAGGTGTTGCACTGGTCGATGTCGGCGGAGGTGTAACCGTTGCCGAACCACTCCTGCCGCTGCTCGGCGCTGCCGTGGGTGAAACCCTCGGGGTCGACCCGGCCCTGCGTCTTGGCCTGGATCCGGTCGTCCCCGACCGCCCCGGCGGCGTTGAGTGCTTCCTTGATGTTGCCCTGGGTCAGGTTGATCCCGCTGGCCGCCTGGTCGGACTTCTTCGCCCACACTCCGGCGAAGCAGTCTGCCTGCAGCTCCATCGCCACCGAGAACTCGTTGGCGCGCCCCGGGTTGCGCTGCTGGATCTGGCGCACCTGGGGCTCGATGCCGAGCAGGGTCTGCAAGTGGTGGCCGAACTCGTGCGCGGCGATGTAGGCCTGGGCGTACTGCCCGCTGGCCCCGAACTTCTGCTGCAGCACGTCGAGGAAGCCCAGCTCGAAGTAGATCTCGTGGTCGGCCGGGCAGTAGAACGGGCCGACCTCGGCGCTGGCCGGGCCGCATCCGGTCTGGGTCTGCGCCTCGAAGAAGGCCAGTCGCGGCGAGGAGTACTCGATCCCGCGGCGGTCGAACTCCGCCTTCCACACGTCGTCGGCGATGTTGTAGACCTTGATCAACCGGCAGTCGGTGTGCTTCTCGAGCGCGCCGTCGGTCGCGCACCGGGCGGCCAGCTGCTCGGCGCTCTCCGCCGATGCGCCGGCCTGAGGCTGGGTGTCCACCGGGACCAGCCCGGGCGAGCCGCTGCCGCCGAGCAGGGCGTAGAGCACGGCGATGATCACACCGATGATGCCGGCGCCCCCGCCGATCGCCACCCCGCCACCCATGCCCCCGCCACGGCGGTCGTCGACACCACTGATGTCGATGCTCTGGTCGTCGAACTCGATCGGCACTGCGCCTCCTGGATCTCCCCCCTTGTGCAGGGGACCTGCTGCGGACACGGTAGTGCCTGCGCGGTCGGCCCGCCGGTGCTCGGCCACGTACGATGGCGGATCGTGATCGTGGCCCATGACATCGAGCTGCGCGCCGGTGCGCGCATGCTGCTCGAGCACGCCACGTTCCGGGTCGGCCCGGGGGATCGGATCGGGCTGGTCGGGCGCAACGGCGCGGGCAAGACCACCCTGACCAAGGTGCTCGCCGGGCAGGGGCTCCCGGCATCCGGCACCATGACCAGCAGCGGCGACGTCGGCTACCTGCCCCAGGACCCCCGCACCGGCGACCTGGAGATGCTCGCCCGCGACCGGGTGCTCTCCGCCCGCGGGCTCGACGTGGTGCTGGCCCGGATGCGCCGCACCGAGGGCGAGATGGCCAGCGCGGACGACGACACCCGCGATGCCGCGATGGCCCGGTACGCCCGCCTCGATGCCGAGTTCGTCAGTCGAGGCGGCTACACCGCCGAGAGCGAGGCGGCCACCATCTGCTCCAGCCTGAGCCTGCCCGAACGCGTGCTCGGCCAGGAACTGGGCACCCTGTCGGGGGGCCAGCGCCGGCGGGTGGAGCTGGCGCGGATCCTCTTCTCCGGAGCGCAGACCCTGCTGCTCGACGAGCCGACGAACCACCTCGACGCCGACTCCATCGTCTGGCTCCGCGACTTCCTGCGGGCCTGGTCGGGTGGGCTGGTGGTGATCAGTCACGACGTCGATCTGCTGGGCGCCACCGTGAACAAGGTGTTCCATCTCGATGCGAACCGCTGCGCGCTGGACATCTACAACGTCGGCTGGACCGCCTACCTGGCCCAGCGTGAGGTGGACGAACGGCGACGCAAGCGGGAGCGGGCCAACGCGGAGAAGAAGGCCGCCACCCTGATGGCGCAGGCCGACAAGATGCGCGCCAAGGCGACCAAGGCCACCGCGGCGCAGAACATGGCCCGCCGGGCCGACCGCCTCCTGGAAGGCCTGGAAGGCCAGCGGCGCGCGGACCGGGTGGCCAAACTGCGCTTCCCCGAACCGGTCTCGTGCGGGCGCACCCCGCTCACGGCGTCCGGTCTGTCGAAGAGCTACGGCAGTACCGAGGTGTTCACCGACGTCGACCTGGCCATCGACCGGGGCAGCCGAGTGGTCGTGCTCGGGTTGAACGGCGCCGGGAAGACGACGCTGCTGCGCCTGCTGGCCGGCGTCGAGGCCGCCGACACCGGCGCCGTGGAACCGGGTCACGGGTTGCGGCTGGGCTACTACGCCCAGGAGCACGAGACCCTCGACGTGGAGCGCACAGTGCTGGAGAACATGCGCACCGCCTCGCCCGACCTGACCGACAGCCAGGTGCGCGGCGTCCTCGGCTCGTTCCTGTTCTCCGGGGACGACGTCGACAAGCCGGCCGCGGTGCTCTCGGGCGGAGAGAAGACCCGCCTGGCCCTGGCGACGCTGGTGGTCTCGGGCGCCAACGTGCTGCTGCTCGACGAGCCCACGAACAACCTGGACCCGGCCAGCCGGGCCGAGATCCTGGACGCACTGCACCGCTACCGCGGTGCCGTGGTGCTGGTCACCCACGACGAGGGCGCGGTCGACGCACTGGCTCCCGAACGCGTGCTGCTGCTGCCCGACGGTGACGAGGACCTGTGGAACGCCGACTACCTGGAGCTCGTCTCCCTGGCCTGAACACACCGGCTGTGGCGTGATCGGTTCGACCTCCGGACCATCATCGTGATGGCATAATCCCTTGTCACGCGATCTTCGCCGGTAGACCTCTTGCGAGGATCGACTGCCATCCGGACCACCATCCAACAGCCCCGATCATTCTGGTACTACGGTGATCGTGGGGGTGATCTCGAATGGCACGACGCGAGATCGAGA
The DNA here is from genome assembly GCA_963710915.1 of uncultured Actinomycetota bacterium. Lineage (GTDB taxonomy): Bacteria > Actinomycetota > Actinomycetes > Actinomycetales > Kineosporiaceae > JADJPO01. Next base: position 689,738 of record CAVQCD010000012.1, read on the forward strand.
ACCACCATGGGCCATGCACTGAGATTGCCGAGGAGGATGCAGTGAGCGACACCGTCAAGAAGGGCGCCCGGATCACGGGAGCCGACCGGACGAAGCTGGCGAACGACCTCACCAAGAAGTACGCCGGTGGCGCGAGCATTCGCTCGCTCGCCGAGTCGACCGGTCGGTCCTACGGGTTCGTCCACCGGTTGCTGACCGAGAACGAGGTCACCCTGCGCAGCAGGGGCGGGGCCACCCGCGGCAAGGCCAAGAAGTAACCGAACACCACGCCATGACGCACGAACCGACAGGGGTGGCGCCCGAGGAGTCCACAAGACCCTCGGGCGACGGGGAGCCCTTGTCGCGTGTTCTCGCCGGTTCCGGAGTCCGCCTGGACCTGTCCGGACGGCGCGCCGACGTCGTGCTGGACGACGCAGACCGGCGCAATCCCCAGACCCCTCGCACCTGGCAGGCGCTCGCCGCCGCGGCCGCCTGGCTCGACGGACGGGTCGACGTGGTCGTGCTGAGGGGAGCTGGGTCCTCCTTCTCGGCAGGCCTCGACCGGGCCGCCTTCTCGCCGCAGGGACTGCCGGGCCAACCGGGGCTGGTCCAGCTCGCCTCGCTGCCCGACGTCGAGCTCGACGCCGCCATCGCCGATTTCCAGCTCGGCTTCTCCTGCTGGTCCACGTCACGCTTCCTGAGCATCGCCGCCGTGCAGGGGCATGCGATCGGGGCCGGGTTCCAGCTCGCGCTGGCCGCCGATCTGCGGATCGCCGCGGACGACGTCCAACTGGCCATGCGCGAACCCAGCCTCGGGCTGGTGCCGGACCTTGGGGGGACCAAGCCTCTGGTCGAGGCCGTCGGCTACCCGCGGGCGCTGGAGCTGTGCGCCACCGGCCGGGCGATCGGCGCCGACGAGGCCCTGTCCCTGGGGCTGGTCCAGCAGGTGGTGCCCGCCGCTGACCTCGACGCGGCGGTGGACCTGACCGTGCAGGCGCTGCTGGCCGCCGACGTCGGCGCCGTGCTCGCCACGCGTGACCTGTTGCGCGACGCGACGGACCGCACCGGTGAGGCGCAGCGGGCCGCCGAGCGCGCGGCGCAGATCGGGCGGCTGCGCACGCTGCTCGGGCGCGCCGGAGTGCCTCGGGTCTGACAGGCTGCACCTGTGTCCGGTCATGCGGCGTGGACGACGCTGCGCTCCTACTCGCGCGATCCGAAGGTCGCCTCGGCACGCCTGGCGCCGGGAACCTGGCGCCGGGTGCTCGGGTACGCGCGCCCCTACCGCCGGCTGATCGCCGGCTTCCTCGCGCTGACCGTGCTGGGTGCCGCCTCGGTCGTGGTCACCCCGCTGCTGCTGCGCCGCCTGGTCGACAACGGGGTCGCCGAGGGTGATCGCCGCCTGGTGGTCGTGCTCTCACTGGTGGTGGCCGGGGTTGCGGTGGTGGACGCGCTGTCCATGCTGCTGGCCCGGTGGTTCACCTCCCGGGTCGGCGAAGGGCTGATCTACGACCTGCGCACCGAGGTGTTCGGGCACGTCCTGCGCCAGCCGGTGGCCTTCTTCACCCGCACCCAGACGGGCGCTCTGGTCTCGCGGCTGAACAACGATGTGATCGGCGCCCAGCAGGCGTTCACCTCCACGCTGTCCGGGGTGGTCTCCAACCTGGTCTCCCTGGTCCTGGTGGCCGGGGCGATGCTCTACCTCTCCTGGCCGATCACGGTGGCCTCGCTGCTGATGCTGCCCCTCTTCCTGCTGCCCGCCCGGCGGGTCGGAGCCAGGCTGCAGTCCCTGACCCGGGAGTCGATGCAGCTCAACGCCGAGCTCGGGTCACGGATGACCGAGCGGTTCAACGTGGCCGGTGCGCTGCTGGTCAAGCTCTTCGGCCGCCCCGGCAGCGAGGACGCGGAGTTCGCGGACCGGGCCGGCCGGGTACGCGACATCGGGGTGAAGATCGCGATGAGCAACCGGGTGTTCTTCACCGCGCTCACCCTGGTCGCCTCCCTGGCCACGGCCCTGGTCTACGGCGTCGGCGGGCTGTTCACCATCTCCGGCCGGATGACGATCGGGACCCTGCTCGCTCTGGCGGCGCTGCTGGCCAGGCTCTACGGGCCGCTCACCGCGTTGTCCACGGTGCGGATCGACGTGATGACCGCGCTGGTCAGCTTCGAGCGGGTCTTCGAGATCCTCGATCTCGCTCCGCTGGTCACCGACCGCCCTGGAGCCGTCGCCCTGCCCCGGGGCCCGATGACGGTCGAACTGGACGACGTCGCCTTCCGCTACCCGGCGGCCGACGAGATCTCGCTGGCCTCCCTGGAACAGGTGAGCCAGGCGGACCGGCTGGGCGGCGGTGAAGTGCTGCACGGGGTCACTCTGCGCGCCGAGCCCGGCAGCATGGTCGCCCTGGTGGGGCCGAGCGGAGCCGGCAAGACCACGGTCACCACCCTGGTCTCCCGGCTCTACGACGTGACCGGTGGAGCGGTGCGGATCGGTGGCCACGACGTCCGCGAGGTGACTCAGGCCTCGCTGCACGACGTCGTCGGCGTGGTCACCCAGGAGGCGCACCTCTTCCACGACACGGTGCGAGCAAATCTGCTCTACGCCCGGCCTCAGGCCAGCGAGCAGGAGCTGATCGAGGCGCTCCAGGCTGCCCAGGTGTGGCCGGTGATCTCCTCGCTGCCCGAGGGGCTGGACACGGTGGTCGGCGACCGCGGCCACCGGCTCTCCGGCGGTGAGAAGCAGAGGGTCGCCCTGGCCCGCCTGCTGCTGAAGGGGCCCGACGTGGTGATCCTCGACGAGGCGACCGCCCATCTGGACTCCGAGTCCGAGCTGGCCGTGCAGCGGGCGCTGGATCACGCCCTGACCGGCCGCACGGCACTGGTGATCGCCCACCGGCTCTCCACCGTGCGCGCCGCGGACCTGATCGTGGTGCTGGATCAGGGCCGGGTCGCCGAGCAGGGCAGGCATGAGGAACTCCTGGCCCGCGGCGGGCTGTACGCCGATCTCTACACCACCCAGTTCGCCGCCGGGACGACCGCCGAGCCGGCGCCGCAGAGCTAGAGCGGGTGGGCCAGGCCGCCGTCGACGGTCAGGATGGATCCGGTGACGTAGCTCGCGGCGGGGGAGAGCAGGAACACGGCGGGCCGGGCGAACTCGAGGGACTCGCCGTACCGGCGCAGGGGGATCGAGTCCTCGGTCCGGCGCCGGGCCAGTTCGGCGTCTTCGTCGGGGTCGGCGGGCCGCGGCTGCTCGTTCTCGTGGTGTCCGGGAGCCAGGGCGTTCACCCGCACGTTCCGCGGTCCGAGCTCCTCGGCCATGGACCGGGCGGTCATCGCCACCGCCGGCCGCAGCCCGGCGGCGAGAGCCTGCCCGCCGGCACCGTCCGGCACAGCGGCCGAGAGCACGAAGAGCACCGATCCGCCCTCGTTGGACACGTTGCCGGCCACGGTGCGGGCCATCCGGACCGGGCCGAGGAAGAGCGATTCGAACCCGAGCCGCCAGGTGCCGTCGTCCGTGCCGGTCACCGATCCAGGGGTGGGTTGGTCCAGGCAGATCAGGGCGCCGTCCAATCGGCCGTAGCGGGCGACGGCGGCGGCAGCCAGGCAGGTCTCGATGCCGGCCTCGGAGATGTCTCCGCTGACCGCGATCGCGCGCTCGGAACCGCCCAACGCTGCGGCCGTGGCCGCGAGCTCGGCCTCGTCCCGCCCCGAGAGCACCAGACGGGCACCCTCGGCCGCCAGTTGCCGGGCGCACGCCCGGCCGAGGCCTCGCGACGCACCCGTGACGACGTACACGCGGTCGCTCAGACCCAGGTCCACGGTTGGACTATCGACCGCCGGGCGCCCGGCTTGAGCGCCTAGGGTGGGTGGTATGCCCGATCGGACGCAGGTGGCGCAGGTCGCAGCCTGGATCGCCCAGGCAGGCCCGGCCGAGATCACCGTGCTGACCGGTGCCGGCATCTCCACCGAGTCGGGGATCCCGGACTTCCGCGGCCCGAGCGGGGTCTGGACCCGCAATCCGGCTGCGCAGCGGCGCTCCGACATCGGTGCCTACGTGAGCGACCCCGAGCTGCGCCGAGAGGCCTGGGCAGCGCGGCTCGAGCACCCCGCCTGGGCGGCCCGCCCGAACGCCGGCCACCAGGCTCTGCTGGCGCTGGAGCGCAGCGGACGGCTGCGGGCCCTGATCACCCAGAACATCGACGGGCTGCACCAGGCCGCCGGGCACGCCCCGCACCAGGTGATCGAGGTCCACGGCACGATGCATGAGATCGAGTGCCTCTCCTGCGGCTGGAGGGGGCCGACCGAGGGCACCCTGGACCGGGTTCGCTCCGGTGAGACCGACCCGTCCTGCCGGCGCTGCGGCGGCATCCTGAAGACCGCGACCGTCTCGTTCGGCCAGTCCCTGAACGCCGACGTGCTGGACGCCGCCACCCTGGCCGCTCGACAGTGCCGGCTGTTCCTGGCGGTGGGTACCTCGCTGACGGTCTACCCGGCGGCCACCCTGCCGGTCACCGCCGTACAGGCCGGGGCGCGACTGGTCGTGATCAATGCTGAGCCGACGCCCTGCGACGAGATCGCGGACGTCTGCCTGAGCTCACCCATTGGCAGCGTCCTCCCACTCCTCGTCGCTCAGCTCCCCCGAGCGTGAGCGGCCCATCGGGCCGGGCAGTCGCCACCGGATCGGTTCGGTGTTGCCCTCGCGTCGGCGCGCCTCGCGCAGCATGTGGTACCCGAGCAGTCCGTAGCCGGCTGCGGCGAACAACCACCACTGCCAGGCGTAGCCGAGGTGCGGGCCGAGGTCCTCGTCGGGGCGCGGCAACCGGCGTGGCGCCTGGGCAGGGGCGGGGGACTCGCCGGCCAGATCGCCGTAGGCCTGGTACAGGGGTCCGTCGAGACCGACCCCGATCTGGGCGAGGTTGATCCGCTGGACCTGGCCGGAGGGCGGCGTCCGATCGGTGGGCGGCTCCCCGGGGCGCAGCCTCGCGGTGACCTCGACCCGGCCCGGGGGAGGCGCAGGGACCGCGGCGGGCGCGGCCCCGGTCTGCCCCATCGGCACCCAACCGCGATTGATCAGCACCAGCGAGTGGTCGTCACGTCGAAGCGGGACCAGCACCTCGAACCCGGACTCCCGGCCGAAGGAGCGGTTGCGGACCACGAGTTGGGCCGAGGCCTCGTACACGCCCTCGATGGTGACCGGGCGCCACTGCTGGTCCTGAGGCAGCGGGGCCGACGGCGAGGGCAGGACCAGCGCCAGGGGCACCGGATCAGCCCCGTAGTTGGCCTCGATCCAGGTGTTGCGGAGCACCTTGGCCGCATAGCGGTGGTGCTGCCACTCACCCAGTTGGACGAAGCCCACTGAGAGGATCACCACACCGAGGAGACCGAGCGCCCAGCCGCGCTCGGTGAGCAGACGCAGTGCGCCGGCCAGGTCTCGCCGAGTCATCGCGACGGGCCCTGCCGAGGGGGGAGGGGGTGCGGACGCCGGGCGGCCACGGGGGGGTGCCACCCGGCGTCCTTCTCACAGCGCACCCCGACGGGGGGGACGGGGCGCGCCACGTCATTATGCCATTCGCAGATGTACCGAACGGTCATTCCCAGACTCACGGCACGACGTCCGGCGCGGCCTCGACCTCGGCTCTCCGCGGCCCGGGCACGACTCCGTCCGGCACCCGCACGGAACGCCGGGTGTACCCCGCATTGGCCATGATCACCGCGATGTACGGCAGGAAGACGGCGCCCGCGGCGAAGACCCACCGCATCCACCCGTCCACCACCACCACCAGGATCAGGCAGACGGTGCGGATGGCCATGGAGATCAGGTAGCGGGTGACCCGGTAGTCCAGGTCGTCGCTGTGCGAGCGCCTGGCGTGCGTGATGCTGTGCACCCCGTCGTCCCGTTTCGCCCGCCATGCCATACCCCCACCGTAAGCCTCATTCGGCGGGGCGGCGCACCTGCAGGACAAGCTTTCCGGAAGTCCGTCGCGCACGGAGATCCTCGTGGGCCCGGCGGGCCTGCTCCAGGGGATAGGTACCGCCCACCACCGGCGTGAGGCGTCCGGCGCGGACCAGCGAGAACAGCTCGTCCATCGCGGGGCCGAGACCGCCCGGGCGGCGCAGGGCGTGCATCAGCCAGAACCCGGTCACCGAGCGCGAGCTGGAGACCAGCAGCCGTGGATCGATCGGGGAGGCCGGGGTGCGCGAGGCCATGCCGAAAACCACCAGGCGCCCCATCGGGGCCAGCGCGGCAAGCGACCCGTCGAAGACGTGCCCGCCGGTCATCTCCAGCACGATGTCGACCGGTGCCCCGGCATTCGCCTCCACCAGCGCGTGCCGCACCTCGATCGCCTGGCTGGTGGCCGAGACGTCCACCGCCACGTGGGCCCCGAGGCTGAGGGCGAGCTCGCGCTTGGCCGGTGAGGAGGCCACCGCGATCACCCGCCCGGCGCCCCACTGCCGGGCGAGCTGCACCGCGAGGGAGCCGACGCCGCCGGCCGCGGCGTGCACCACCACGCTCTCGCCGAGGGTCAGCGACGAGCAGGTGCGCAGCAGGTGCCAGGCGGTGGTTCCCTGCAGGACCAGGGCCAGCGCCGCGCCGTCGGAGACCTCGTCCGGCACCGGCCAGACGGTGGACGGGTGGGCGAGGGCCTGCTCGGCGTAGCCGCCACCGGTGACCAGGGCGACCACGCGGCGTCCGGCATGCTCGCCCGTGCGCGCCCGGCCCACCACCTCTGCGCCGGGGATCATCGGCAGGGTCTGTGGCGCCAGGTAGGTGTTCTCGCTCTGGTGGGTGTCGGCGTAGTTGACGCCGGCGCTCAGCACGTCGATCAGCACCAGGTCACCGTCCGGGCGGGGGTCGTCCACCTCCGCCGGGGTGAGGACTTCAGGTCCGCCGAATGTCGTGATCTGCACCGCACGCATGCGCGGACCGTATCCTGACGCCGGTCACGGCGACGAAACGCGCCGGTAGCGGATGGGAGACGAGATGGCTCGCAGCGTCCTGGTCACCGGGGGCAATCGCGGGATCGGCCTGGCGATCGCGCGTGCCCTGGCCGCCGACGGCGACGCGGTCGCCGTCACCTATCGGTCCGGGGAGCCCCCGGAGGGCCTGCTCGGGGTGCAGTGCGAGGTGACCGACACGGCCTCCGTGGACGCCGCCTTCACGCAGGTGGAGAAGGCCCAGGGGCCGGTCGAGGTGCTGGTGGCGAACGCTGGCATCACCCGTGACCAACTCGTGCTGCGGATGACCGACGACGACTGGGATGCCGTGCTCGACACCAACCTGGCCGGGTCCTTCCGCTGCGCGCGGCGGGCGGCGATGGGTATGGTCCGGATGCGCCGGGGACGGATCGTGCTGATCTCGAGCGTGGTCGGGCTCAACGGTGGTCAGGGGCAGGTGAACTACGCGGCGAGCAAGGCCGGCCTGGTGGGCATCGCGCGATCCCTCGCACGTGAGCTGGGCGGGCGCGGGATCACTGCCAACGTGGTCGCGCCGGGATTCATCGAGACGGACATGACGGCGGCGCTGCCGCCGGAGCGCCGGGAGGCCTATGCCGCGCTGATCCCGGGGGCACGGTTCGGCACCACCGAGGAGGTGGCGCACGCCGTGCGGTTCCTCGCCTCGGACGCTGCCGGATACGTCAACGGGGCGGTACTACCGGTGGACGGCGGACTGGGCATGGGTCACTGACACCTCAAAACGATCAAGGAACGGGAGTCCACCACGATGGCACTGCTCGACGGCAAGCGGATCCTGGTCACAGGAGTGCTGACCGATTCATCCATCGCCTTCTCGGTGGCGAAGCTGGCCCAGCAGGAAGGCGCTGAGGTCGTCCTCACCTCCTTCGGGCGACAGATGAAGATCACCCAGGCGGTGAGTCGCCGGCTGCCGAGGACGGCTCCCGTGGTGGAGCTCGACGTGACCGCGCAGGCGGACCTCGACGGTCTGGCCGACGCCGTGCGCCAGCACGTCGACGGGCTGGACGGCGTGCTGCACTCGATCGGGTACGCACCGCAGAGCGCTCTCGGCGGCGGGTTCCTGGACTGCCCGTGGGAGGACGTGGCCACCGCCGTGCACGTCTCGGCCTACTCGCTCAAGGCGCTGACCGTGGCGGCACTGCCGCTGATGGACCGGGGTGGGTTGGTGGTCGGGCTGACCTTCGACGCGTCCAAGGCCTGGCCGGTCTACGACTGGATGGGGGTGGCCAAGGCGGCCTTCGAGTCCACCTCGCGCTACCTGGCCCGCGACCTGGGCCCGCGAGGCATCCGGTGCAACCTGATCGCCGCCGGTCCGCTGCGCACCATGGCCGCCAAGTCCATCCCGGGCTTCGTGGCGTTCGAGGAGGGCTGGCCCGGTCGTGCACCGCTGGGCTGGGACATCGCCGACCCGATCCCCACCGCGCAGGCCTGCGTGGCCCTTCTGTCGGACTGGTTCCCGGCCACGACGGGTGAGATCCTGCACGTCGACGGAGGTTTCCACGCCGTTGGTTAGGGCGTAACCGGTTGCATCAGGGCAAGATGCTCCCCATGAGTGTGACGGAGCTGCAGCATCGCCTGGTCCTGATGCGGCACGCCAAGTCCGCCTACCCGCACGGGGTGCCTGACCACGATCGCCCGTTGGCGGGCAAGGGGCGACGGAACGCCCAGGCCGCCGGCGCCTGGTTCGTCAGCGAGGGCCCGCGCCCGGAGCTGGTCATCTGCTCGGACGCACAGCGGGCCCGGCACACCTGGGAGATCGTCGCCGCCTCCCTGCGCGACTCGGCGCCGGTGCGGCTGGAACCGCGGTTGTACGGCGCCACCAGCGCCGAGGTGATCGCTCTGGCGCGGGGGTGCGACGACGAGGTGCACACCCTGGTGATGGTGGGTCACGAACCGACCCTGTCCTCCACCATCCTCCTGCTGGCCGGCGAGGGGTCGGACCCCACCTCACTGGCCCGGGTGAGCGCCAAGTTCCCGACCGGGGCGATCGCGGTGCTCCGGCTCCCAAGCGGTTGGTCCTCCCTGGAGATGGGCACCGCCGTCCTGGAGCGCTTCGCCGTCCCCCGCGCCTGACCCCCGGTGATCATGCAATCCGGGTACGCGACCGGCGGGGCGCGGGCCGCGGGCGTCCTTGGTTCGTGTACCCGGATTGCATGATCACCAGGGCTAGCGTGTGGCGTTGACCTCGTCGCGCCAGGCCAGCCAGTCGTTCACCTTGGCCAGGTCGTACGTCGGCCCGGTGAGCCCGATGGTGACCAGGGTGACCCCGGCGTCCAGCAGGCCCTGCGCCACGCCGTCCGGCCCGGCCTCGACCGCGGTGGACCGCTCGATGTCGGCGGGCGCGCGGCCCTCGGTGGTGCACCACTCATCGAGGATCGTCCCCTTGCGAGTGATCGTGGCGGCGTCGCCGAAGCCGTGCCAGATGTCGGCATGACGCGCCGTGTAGCGCAGGGTCTTCTTCTCCCCACCGCCGCCGATCAGCACGGGGATCTTCCGGATCGGCGCGGGGTTGAGCGCCGCCCAGCGCCGCTCGATCCGGGGCAGGGCCGCCTCCAGGTCGGCCAGCCGCGAGCCGGGCGTGCCGAACGAGTAGCCGTACTCGTCGTAGTCCCGCTCGAACCAGCCCGCCCCGATGCCCAGGATCAGCCGTCCGGCGCTGATGTGGTCCACCGTGCGGGCCATGTCGGCCAGCAGTTCGGGATTGCGGTAGCTGTTGCAGGTGACCAGGGCGCCGATCTCGACCCGGGACGTGGCCTCCGCCCAGGCCCCGAGCATGGTCCAGCACTCGAAGTGGGCGCCGTCGGGCTCACCGTAGAGCGGGAAGAAGTGGTCCCAGTTGAAGACCACGTCGACGCCCGCCTCCTCGGCCGCGGCGACGGCGCGGCGGATCTCCGGGTAGTCGGCGTGCTGTGGCTGGATCTGCACGCCGACGCGCACCGGACAGCTCACGCGGAGACCTCGATTCCCTTGTCCACCACGGTGATCCCGGAGTCGGTGATGGTGAACCCGCGCTCGCGGTCCTCCTGCGGGTCCATCCCGATCCGGGCGCCCTCGGCGACCACGACGTTCTTGTCCAGGATCGCCCGGCGCACCACGGCATGCCGCCCGATCTCGACGTTGTCCATCAGGACGGCATCGCTGACGGTGGCCCAGGAGTGCACCCCGACGTTCGGCGACAGCACCGAGTTCTCGACCAGGGCGCCGGAGACGACGCAGCCGGGGGAGACGATCGAGTTGACCGCGTGCCCGATCCGGCCGTGCCAGCCGTGCACGAACTTGGCCGGCGGCCACGGGCCGAGGTGGGTGTAGATCGGCCACTCGTAGTTGTAGAGGTTGAACACCGGGTGCACCGAGACCAGGTCCATCTGGGCGTCGAAGTAGGCGTCGAGGGTTCCGACGTCCCGCCAGTAGAACTCGTCCCGCTCGGTGGCCCCTGGCACCTCGTTCTCGATGAAGTCGTAGACGCTGGCCTCCCCGCGGGAGACGAAGGCCGGCACGATGTCGCCGCCCATGTCGTGCCGCGAGCTGTCCAGATCGGCGTCGGCGGTGACCGACTCGACGAGGGCGTCGGCGTCGAAGACGTAGTTGCCCATCGAGGCCAGGATCTGGTCGGGGGCATCGGTCAGGCCCACCGGGTTGGTCGGCTTCTCCAGGAAGTCGGTGATCCGGCGCGGGTCGTCGGCGGCGGTCTGGATCACGCCGAACTGGTCGGCCATGGAGATCGGCTGCCGGATCGCCGCCACCGTGCACCGGGCACCCGAGTCGATGTGCGACTCGACCATCTGGGCGAAGTCCATCCGGTACACGTGGTCGGCCCCCACCACGACGATGATGTCGGGCTTCTCGTCGCGGACCAGGTTCAGGCTCTGGAAGATCGCGTCGGCGCTGCCCAGGTACCACCGCTTGCCGACCCGCTGCTGGGCCGGCACCGGAGCGACGTAGTTGCCGAGCAGCGTCGACATCCGCCAGGCCTGGGAGATGTGCCGGTCGAGGCTGTGCGACTTGTACTGCGTGAGCACCACGATCTTCAGGTACCGCGCGTTGATCAGGTTGCTCAGTGCGAAGTCGACCAGCCGGTACACGCCGCCGAAGGGGACCGCGGGCTTGGCCCGGTCCGCCGTCAGGGGCATCAGCCGCTTACCCTCGCCGCCCGCGAGGACGATTGCCATCACCTTCGGACTCGCCATGCCTCAGACCCTATGGCGTCACCGGGGTGTCGCACTACGGTGAACGACGTGCGTATCGATCTGTTGACCAGGGAATACCCGCCGGACGTCTACGGCGGGGCCGGCGTTCACGTGGAGAACCTGGCGGAGGTGCTGCGCAGCAGGGCCGAGGTCCGGGTGCGGGCCTTCGGCGACCCCCGGGAGGAGCCCGGGGTCACCGGGTATGCCGAGCTGCCGGAGCTGGCGGAGGCCAACGCCGCGCTGCGGATGTTCGGGGTCGATCTGAGGATGGCGGCGGACTGCGCCGGTGCGGACGTGGTGCACTCGCACACCTGGTACGCCAACCTCGCCGGACACCTGGCCGGGCTGCTGCACGACGTGCCGCACGTGCTCTCGGCGCACAGCCTGGAGCCGCTGCGGCCGTGGAAGGCCGAGCAGCTCGGCGGCGGGTACGCCCTGTCGTCCTGGGCCGAGGAGACGCGCCTACGCGGCGCCGCCGCGGTGATCGCGGTGAGCGCGGGGATGCGCGAGGACATCCTGCGCAGCTACCCGCGGGTGGACCCCGACCGGGTGCAGGTGGTGCACAACGGGATCGACCTGTCCGGCTGGAACCGCGACGAGAACGCGGACGCCGTCCGCGCTGCGCGGGATCGACCCGGACCGGCCGAGCGTCGTCTTCGTGGGCCGGATCACCCGGCAGAAGGGGCTGCCGTACCTGTTGCGGGCCGCCCGGCGGCTGCCCGAGGACGTGCAGCTGGTGCTGTGCGCCGGCGCCCCGGACACCACGGAGATCATGGCCGAGGTGAGCGGCCTGGTCGCCGAGCTTCAGCAGCAGCGCAGCGGCGTGGTGTGGATCGAGCGGATGCTGCCGCGCGCCGAGCTGTGCCAGGTGCTCTCCGCGGCCACCACCTTCGTCTGCCCGTCGGTCTACGAGCCGCTCGGCATCGTCAACCTCGAGGCGATGGCCTGCGAGGCGGCCGTGGTGGGCACCGCGACCGGCGGCATCCCCGAGGTGGTGGACGACGGGGTGACCGGGCGGCTGGTGCCGATCGACCAGGTGCAGGACGGCACCGGGACGCCGCGCGACCCGGAGCAGTACGTGGCCGACCTGGCCGCGGTGCTCGCCGAGGTCACCGGTGACCCCGCCCGCGCCCGCGAGATGGGCCGGGCCGGGCGGCGTCGGGCCGAGGAGCACTTCTCCTGGGAGTCGATCGCCGACCGCACCATGGAGGTCTACCGCTCGGTGCTGCGCTCCTGACGACCCCTTCGGGCGCCGTGCTCATGATCATTGTGCAGTTCGAGGCGGAATGATCGAGGGATTCCACCCGAACTTGCACAACCGTGAGATCAGCGGGGGTGCGGCGGGGTCAGCGGGGGTCGGGTCAGCGGGGTGGAGGACTTGCTGCTGCGCTGAGTGCCCGGCGGGCGACGCCGTCCAGCCGGCGGAGCACCTCGGCCCGCCGGCCGGCCTCCCAACCGCTGACGGCGCCGCCGTCGTCCTGCAGGGCCAGCTCGAGGATGGCCCGCAGCCGCAGCCCGGTGGCGAGCACGGCGATGGCCCGCGCCGGCAGGCCGGGAGGGAACTCGCCGCCGTCCAGCGAGGCCGCGGACAGGTCCGCCCAGCGCTCGGCGGCCTCCGGGCGCCAGCGGGCGACGTCCAGCTCGCGCAGGACCTCCGCGGCCTCGAGCGAGGGCCTCACGCAGCCCTCGATCGGCCTCGCCGAGACTGACCACGTCCACCGACGGGCGGTGCTCGACGGCGTGGACGGTCCAGCCACCCTCGTCCGGCACCAGGGCCACGGTCGCCCCCGAGCCCGCGGGCCAGGCATCGACGGCCACCACGCACTCACCGGCCTCGCAGGCCACGGCGTTGAAGGCCGGCGGCCCGGGGAGGCCGGCCACGTCGCCGGGAGCGACCAGAACGGCCCGCAGACCGCTGATCCCGCTCTCCCGCAGCCGCAGCAGCAGGGAGTTCACCGCTGCGCCGTCCGGCACGTCGGCGAGCGGCACGAGGCCGCGCAGGGCGGCGGTGCCCCACGTGGCGAGGCGGATCGAGGGCGGCACACGCAGCACCGGGGCAGCCTACGTGCGCGCGGGGCGGCACCGATCCCCTAGGGTCGGCGCATGGCTGACGTGCTCGACCTCGCCGGGGTGAGCGTGGTCCGCGGCGGTGCTCGCCTGCTGGACGACGTGACCTGGACCGTGCGGGACGGCGAGCGGTGGGTCGTCCTGGGGCCGAACGGCGCCGGCAAGACGACGCTGCTGCAGATCGCCGGTGCCCGGCTGCATCCCACGCAGGGCGTGGCCCGACTGCTCGAGGAGCGCCTCGGCGAGGTCGACGTGTTCGAGCTGCGGCCCCGGATCGGCCTGTCCAGCGCGGCGTTCGCCGATTCCCTGCCCGCGCACGAGAAGGTCGCGGACGTCGTGCTGACCGCGGCCTACGCGGTGGCGGGGCGCTGGAACGAGGAGTACGACCAGCTCGACCATCGGCGCGGCGGTGACCTGCTCGGGGCCTTCGGTGTCGCCCACCTGGCCGACCGTACCTACGGCACGTTGAGCGAGGGGGAGCGCAAGCGGGTGCAGCTGGCCCGTTCGCTGATGACCGATCCTGAACTGCTGCTGCTGGACGAGCCCGCCGCAGGCCTGGACCTCGGCGGCCGGGAGACCCTGGTCGCCGACCTTGCGGAGCTGGCCGGGGACAAACGATCGCCGGTGATCGTGCTGGTCACCCACCACGTGGAGGAGATCCCCCCCGGGTTCACCCACGCGCTGCTGCTGCGCAGTGGCCGGGTGGTCGCCGCGGGGCCGCTCGACGAGGTGCTGACCGACGAGTACCTCAGCGCCACCTTCGACGTTCCGCTCGCCGTTCAACGCAGCGGGAACCGATGGGTGGCACGCCTTCGTCTGAATGGGTAAGGCACTCGGGAGGTAACGGTGGACTGGGCACGGGACTCGCTCGGACTGATCTGGGTGGCGGTCGCCATCGTGGCGGGGATCGTCGAGGTCTTCACCCTCGACCTGATCTTCCTGATGGTGGCCGGAGGTGCGCTGGTTGCGGCTCTGACGGCGGTGGCCACCGACAGCTTCACTCTGTCGATGCTGGTGTTCGCCGTCTCCACCGTGGCCCTGCTGCTCGGCGCCCGGCCACCGTTGCGGGCCTACATGCAGCGCAACGTGCCGGCTGAGGCGATGCACACCGACGCCCTGGTCGGTCGGCAGGCCGAGGTGGTGACCGCCGTCGACGGGGAGTCGGGGCGGATCCGTCTGGCCGGGGAGCTGTGGAGCGCCCGGCTGGAGAACGGGCACCCAGCCATCGACGCCGGGCACACCGTGCACGTGGTCCGGATCGACGGCGCCACCGCGATCGTCCGGCTGCACGCTCCCCTGACCGAGTAGCCCCACCGCACGCCCTCTGAACCGCCCGACCCTGACCCGCCCTCGCGACAACCGAACTGGAGCCTGGACATGGAACTGCCCGGCATCGCCGCCCTCGTCGTCCTGCTGCTGTTGGTGATCTTCGTCCTGACCACGGTGTCCCGGGCGGTGCGGATCGTGCCCCAGGCCACCTCGGTGATCGTCGAGCGGCTGGGCCGCTACTCGCGCACGCTCACCCCGGGCCTGCACTTCCTGGTGCCGTTCGTGGACCGTCCGCGCGCAGTGGTCGACCTGCGTGAGCAGGTCGTCACCTTCCCGCCGCAGCCGGTGATCACCTCGGACAACCTGGTGGTGAACATCGACACGGTGATCTACTTCCAGCCGACCGACCCCAAGGCGGCGGTCTACGAGATCGCCAACTACATCCTCGGCATCGAGCAGCTCACGGTCACCACGCTGCGCAACGTGATCGGGTCGCTGGACCTCGAGGAGACGCTGACCAGCCGGGACAACATCAACGCCCAGCTGCGCGGGGTGCTGGACGACGCCACCGGCCGCTGGGGGATCCGGGTGAACCGGGTCGAGCTGAAGGCGATCGACCCGCCGCCCAGCGTGCAGGACTCGATGGAGAAGCAGATGCGCGCCGAGCGGGACCGTCGCGCCACGATCCTCAACGCCGAGGGCGTGAAGCAGTCCCAGATCCTCACCGCCGAGGGTGACAAGCAGTCGGCGATCCTGCGGGCCGAGGGCCAGGCCCAGGCCGCCATCCTTCGTGCACAGGGTGAGGCGCGGGCGATCCAGCAGGTCTTCGACGCCATCCACCGGGGCAACCCGGACTCGAAACTCCTTGCCTACCAGTACCTCCAGATGCTGCCGCAGATCGCGAACGGTCCGTCCAACAAGGTCTGGATCGTCCCCAGCGAACTGACCCAGGCGCTCAAGGGCATCGGCAACGCCCTGGGGGGCGGCAACGACGGCAGCGGTACCTGGACCCCGGGGCCGATGGGCACCGAGGAGCTGGGCGGTCTCGGTGCGGCCACGTTGGAGGACCCGAGCGTGGCCCTCCAGCGGGCTCGCGAGGAGGCCGCCGGCGCGGTCGCCGATGCCGAGAGGACCCGTCGGATGTCGCCCTCGGCGCCGATGGCGGCGCCCTTGCCGGCGATGCCCCCGGCCGTGCCGCCGACGGCGCCGGTCAGCCCACCGCCGGCAGAGCAGGGCTGAGCTCCACCGACGCCGGGCCGGTGCCGGCCACCGTCGCGACGATGGCGCGCTCGGCGGCCAGCACCAGGTCCACGTACCACTGGGCGTGGTTGTAGGCGAGCAGGGCCTTCTGCACCCCGGCCGGGCTCGGGTCCAGGCCGCTGGCGCACAGGTACCGGGCCGCCGAGGGGATGGCGTCGGCGTAGTTCCACGCGTCCGCCGTGCCGTCGCGGTCGCCGTCCACGCCGTACCGCTCGAAGGTGGCGGGCATGAACTGCATCGGGCCGACGGCGCCGGCCGAGGAGGGCCCGTTGTTGCGCCCGTGCCCGCTCTCCACCTGGCCGACCGCGGCGAGCAGGGTCCAGCGCAGTCCGGAGCAGCTGCCGGCCGCGTCCTGGTAGGCCTTCTGGTAGCCGGCCGGGAGGCCCAGCGCGGTGACCGGCCCGGCGGAGCCCAGGCGGCGGGTCGCGGCGGCGCGCTCGGCAGCGGCCAGGGCGGCTGCCGCGGCCTCGGCCTCGGCCAGGCTGCGTGCCCTGGCGGAGAGGTCGGCCAGCCGTCGGCGGGCCTCGGTCAGCACCAGGTGCGCCGAGGCGGACTCCTCCTGCAGCCGGCCCAGTGCTGTGGCCAGCCGGGTGCCGGCCTCGTCGGCGGCCACGGCGCGATGAGCGGCCTGTTCCGAGGCCACGCGGGTGCGGTCCACCTCCGCACCGGTGTCGCGGAGCACCATGGCGCCCACCCGCGGCCCGACGGTGGCCCGCCACAGGGCGTCCTGCACGGACTCGGCCCCGAGCATGGACAGGGCCAGCCCGTCGGTGCCCTCGACGTAGAGCGCCCGGACCTGGGCCACCTGGCGGGCCCGGGACCGGCGCAGCTGGATCTCGACCTCGTCGCGGTCGGCCTCGGCGCGCGAGCCGACGGCGAAGGCTGCGGCCAGGGCGGCGGCGGCGTCGGCGGTGGCCTGCTGGCGCCGGGTGTACTCAGCCGTGAGCTCGGCCACCTTGACGGCGGTGCTGCGGGCCTCGGCACGAGCGGCGGCCGCGGAGCTGCGCGTGTCCTCGCCCGCGGCCGGCAGTGGCGCGGCGCCGGCGGGGGAGGCGCCGAGGCCCCCGGACAGCGCGGCGACCAGCGCGACGATCACCCAGCGGCCCACACTGAGCTATCGGCGTCGGGGCTGCGCGCTTGAACGGCCGGCGCAGGCATTCCACCCGGATAGCCTCGTGCCTGTGGACCTGGTCTCGGCGACGGCGATCACCGTGGCTGCCGTGGCCGCGGGCACGATCAACACGGTGGTCGGTTCCGGAACGCTGATCACCTTCCCGACCCTGCTCGCGCTCGGCTATCCCGCGGTCACCGCGAACGTGTCGAACAACATCGGCCTGGTGTTCGGCGGCATCAGCGGAACCTGGGGCTACCGGCGCGAGCTGGCGGGGCAGGGCCCAACCCTGCGCCGGCTGGCGCCGATGTCCCTGATCGGCGCGATCACCGGCGCCCTGGCGCTGCTCACCCTGCCGGCCAGGGCCTTCGAGACCATCGTTCCGGTGCTGATCGGCCTGTCCCTGGTGCTCGTGGTCACCCAGCCCCGGATCGCCGCCGCGATGGCCCGCCGCCGCGCCGATCGGCAGGCGGACGACGCGCCGCCGAGGCACCCGGTCGGGCCGGTGCTCGCCGTCGGCACCGCCCTGGCCGGGGTCTACGGCGGGTACTTCGGCGCCGCTCAGGGGGTGCTCCTGGTGGGTCTGCTCGGCTCCCTGCTCAGCGAGGGCCTGCAGCGGGTCAACGCGGCCAAGAACCTGCTCACGGTCCTGGTGAACGCCGTGGCCGCGGTGACCTTCCTGGTGGTGCGGCCGGAGGCGGCGGACCCGGCGGTGGTGGGGCTGATCGCGGCCGGTTCCCTCCTCGGTGGTTTCCTGGGCGCACGGATCGGCCGGTGGCTGCCCGGCCCGGCGCTGCGCGCCGTGATCGTGGTGGTCGGGGTCGTCGCCATCATCCGGCTGCTGACCAGGTAGGGGGTGCAGCAGTGGAGGACGTGGTGTCCGGGCCCACCCCGGTGCAGGGCGTGGACGATCCCCGGGTCGCCGACTACGTCGCGCTGACCGACGTCGCCCTGCGCCGGCGGATCGACGTCGAGCGCGGGCTCTACCTGGCCGAGAGCGAGAAGGTGATCCGCCGGGCGCTCGCGGCGGGACACCGGCCACGATCCCTGCTGCTCTCGCACCGCTGGCTGGAGCCGATGGCCTCGCTGGTGCGCGAGGTGCTCGCCGCCGGCGCACCGGTGTTCGTCGGGCCGCCGGCACTGCTCGAGCAGATCACCGGATTCCACGTGCATCGCGGGGCGATCGCCTCGATGCACCGACCGGCCCCGCCGGCCACCGGCGGACCTGCTGGCCGGCGCCAGGCGGGTGCTCGTGCTCGAGGACGTCGTCGACCACACCAACGTGGGTGCCGTGTTCCGCTCGGCGGCCGGCATCGGCGCCGACGCGGTGCTGGTCAGCCCCCGGTGCGCCGACCCGCTCTACCGCCGGGCGGTGCGGGTGTCGATGGGCACCGTGTTCCAGGTGCCCTGGGCCCGGCTCGACCCCTGGCCGGACGGCGTGGCGCTGCTGCGCCAGGCCGGGTTCACGGTCGCCGCGCTGGCCCTGACCCCGGACGCCGTGTCCTGGACGACCTCGCTGCGCGCGCGCCGGAGCGGCTCGCCCTGGTGCTCGGCACCGAGGGGGACGGTCTCAGCCGCGGTGCGCTGGCCCAGGCCGACCTCGCGGTGCGGATCCCGATGGCCGCCGGCGTCGACTCGCTGAACGTCGCCGCGGCGTCCGCCGTCGCGCTGTGGGCGCTGCGCCGGCCGGCGGTGGGCTCAGGAGCCGTCGAAGAGCTCTGAGAGCGGACGACGCGGGGTCGGCGGGGCCTCCACCAGCGCCCGGCCCACTCGCAGCAGCACCTGTGGCATGCCCCAGATGCCGAGGACCTCGGCCACCTCCGGGCGCAGCTCGGGATTCTGCAGCGCCTGGTCGGTGAACGTGGCGACCAGGCCCTTGGCGGTGGCGGCGAGCAGCATCCGTTCCAGGGCGACGCCGGCCACCACCCAGTCGCGGCGGGTGTCGTCGCGGGTCGAGATCGCCAGCACGGTGCTGCGGGCCAGCTCCTCCTCGACCTCGCTCGCTTCGGGCGCCCCGCTGTGACCGGCATGCACCAGGGAGTCCACCGGGAAGGGGGAGGTGCCCAACGAGGAACTGGGGATCCCGTCGTCCGCGCCGGCGCCTCCGCCACGGCGCACCCAGCGCTCGATCTCACCGCGCAGCTCGACATCGGCGGCCTGCACCCGGACGGCGCGGCGCAGCAGGTGGGCCAGACGCCGCCGGGCCGCGGGGTCGGCGATGCTCAGCCGACCGCCCTCGGTGACCACGGCCTGACGCAGCTCGAGCAGATCCTCCTCGGCGACCGCGTGCGAGCGGTAGACACGGCGATGGGTGTGCCTCTGGCGCACCGCCTCGCTGAGCGCGAGGTCGGCCGGTCCGGGCTGGCGGCGGCCGACGGCGCGTACCACCCCGATCAGCTCGGGGCGCGCAGGATCAGGCGCCAGGTCGGTCTCGGCCGCGTAGCCGAGCGCCCGCAGGGCGACCCGGGCATTGAGCACGGCGGCACCGCAGGAGATGGCCCGGTCCCGCCCGTGCGGGTCGATCACCGGAAGCGCGCGGGTCACGTCCTCCCAGACGGCGATGCCGTCGGGCAGGCGCTGGAGATGCCAGGGCTGGCTGTTGTGGATCGACGGGGCCCAACGGGCCGCCTCACCGACGAGGTCGATCTCCTGGCCGCTCAGCCGTACTGTGGTGGCGATCATGTCGTGGCCGCCGTCGGTGGATGCCGTCATGCTCACCCCCAGTCGAAGTCGTGTCGGTCACGGTAAGCAGAAGCCGTCGACGCTGAGCGGGTACTTGGTCCCGCTCTGGACATCGGTGCACGTCAACGGGTCTCGGCGAGGACTTCCCGCATCAGCGTGTCCACCTCGGCGAGGCCGAGGAAGCGTCCGTTCTCATCCGTCACCGAGAGCAGTCCCAGGGTGCGGCGGTCGCCGCCGGAGGCGAGGACGCGCACGGCTGCCGACCTCAGGTCCTGGGCGGCGCGCAGCCGCAGCAGGCGGGAGGCGTTGATCCGCTCGCCCGCGGCGTCGACCAGGGCCACCAGGCGCCCGTCGGTATCGAGCTCGGCGATCCAGTCCGTCGGCGTGCCGTCGGCGGGCCAGTCGGACGGGATCGGCCGGGCCAGTCGGCCGGTGCGGGTGAGCGTGACCGTTTCGTCCCAGCTGGTGCGCAACCAGGTGGCCACCTCTGCCGACGGGGGGAGGAAGGAGGGACGGGCGCGGCCGAACAACCAGCCCTGGGCGAGACGGACGCCGACCACCTGCATGTGCCGGGCGTCGTCCAGGCTCTCGACCCCTTCAGCCTGCACCACCGCCCCCATCTCCTCGGCCATCGAGACCACCAGGCGGACCAGCCGGTCACGGACCGGGTCCTCGTAAGCGCCCTTGACCAGACTGGCGTCGAGCTTGACCAGGTCGGGACGCAGCTGGGTCATCCGGTCCAGCTCCACCCGGCCAGCGTCGGCCACGTCGCAGGCGATCCTCAGGCCGGAGACCCGCATCGCCGCGACCGCAGCGCTGGGCGCCGACTCGGCCGCGACGCCGTCCGGCCAACTGAGTTCGACCACGAGACCGGCCAGGTCGGGCTGTCCCCGCAGCACCGCCAGGACGGCCTCCTCGTCCAGGAAGGGAGCAGCGATGTTGACGGCGAGGAACTGCTCGACCTCCAGGTCCGTCCTGCCCTTGAGCGCATTGCCGAGCGAGGCCGCTTCGAGCTGCCCGGCCAGGCCGGTGCGGGCGGCGGCGGTGAACCAGGGTTGAGGGGATCGGGCGGGCCAATCGGCCACCCGGGTCAGCGCCTCGTACCCCGCGCAGTCGCCGGTGCGCAGATCGACGACGGGCTGGTAGACGCAGCGCAGCGACTCCGGCCGGCGGAGCAGCCGGGCGACCTCCTCCTCCCACTGCGGGTCCGCCGACTCCTCGGGGTCGGGGCGATCGTCGGGGGGAGTGGGAATCACCGGACCATTCAACCGCCTCCGGGTCGTCGAGAAGGAGGATCTCCCAACACGCCCAGACACGCATCGTAGTCAACCGAACACATGAGGTAACCTTTCGGTTCTGCGGCCCTTCTCAGCTCCCCCAGAACACCGAGTGGGGACCGCGGGTTCCACACCTTGGCGCGCAGGCCTGGACCTGCGGGGGTCAGCCGTGCGCGCCGCCGGATTCGGAGGGCTGGCCCGTGCTTCAGGGACGACGCAGCGGTGGGTTGGGCCGGTTCCTCGGCCGTGCCCGGACACACAGGCCGGGAGGGCCGGTCCACCTCGACGAGGACACGCGGGCCGTGATGGACGCCTGCTCCGACGCCGTGCTGGGGGTGGACCAGAACGGCGACTGCGTGATCGCGAACGCCGCGGCCGCCACGGTCTTCGCCTACCCCGACTCGCACCTGGTCGGACTGGGCGCGCACCGGCTGGTTCCGGCGCTGGCCGAGGCGGTCACCGCCGTGGTGCGGCGACGTCAGTCCGGCGAGTACCGGCCCGGCCCGATCGGCGCCGGCACCGAGACCATCGGACGGCGCCACGACGGCACGTCCTTCCCGGCGCAGGTCTGGATCACTCCCGCCTACCCGGACGGCAACCGGCTGACGCTGTTCGTGACCGTTCGCGACCTGAGCGCCGCTCGTGCCGCCGCCGCTGCACAGCGGGCCCTGCTGAACGACGTGACTGATCTGAGGGACACCGTCGCGGCGATCGGGGTCGCCCTGCGCGACCGGGCCATCCTGCTCACCGACGAGTACGGCCACGTGACCATGCTGAACCGGGCGGCGGAGAAGCTGCTGGGCTACCGCGAGGAGGATGTCGTGGGCAAGCCCACGACGGCCCTCTACGACCCTGAGGACCTGGCCGCGGCCCGCGCCGAGCTGCGCACCCCGCCCGGCGCCGACCCGCTCCTGGAACTGACCCGATCCGGCTTGCCGGGTCGGCAGAACTGGACCCTGCTCACCCGCGACGGTGAACGACGTCCGGTGACCCTGAACATGACCGCGATCGGTGACCGGAACGCGCCGGCCGGCTTCGTGCTGGCGATCACCCCGCGCCGCGCCGAGTGGGAGCCCCTGGTCTCGCAGCGCTCGAGCAGTGACCGACTGCTGCTCGACCTGGACGACGCCGAGACGCGCACGCTGCGCTGGCAGGTCGGCGGATCGGGCCTGGGCCGCAAGCGGTAGTCCTGGAGCCGGCCCGGCCCCTGGCGCGCGGAAGTGCGCCGTGCTGGGTCAGCGGGGCCGCATCAGGGTGTCCCAGATGTCCAGGTCGATCTCCGCGCCGTCGGCCTCCTCGGCCTCGCCGAGATCAGCCTGCACCTCGGCGAGCGAGGGCAGCTCCACCGACGGCGGATCGACCGACGGCGGGTCCGCCGGAGGCGCTGTGGCCACCTGAGCCGCACCGGTGTCCGGGCCCGCGTCGGGCGCGGGGTCGTGCCGTGCCGCCGCCCTGGTCGCCTGGGCCCGCTCCATGAAGGCAGCCTGGGTGGCCCGGCGCTCGGCGGCGGCCCGTTCGGCGGCAGCACGGGCCTGCTGTGACGGCGAGGCCTGGGGCAGACTGCGGGTCTCGTCGTCCCCCCGGGAGGGTTCGGGCACGGACCCGGCCGGCATCACGGTCGCGGCCGCCTTGGTGGCCTGGCCCACCAGCGTTCCCAGTGCGGGCTCGGACAGGGTGAGCGCGGCGGCGCGCGCCCGTGAGCCGGCGTACCCGGCTGCCGCGTAGGCCGTGGCCACCGAGAGCGAGGCCGCCACGCGCCCGATCGTGGTCAGCGCCGACCACCAGGCCTTGTCGTGGGTGGCCCGGGCCATGGCGCTGACCGTGTTGAGCATGGCGTCGACCTCGGCCAACCCGTCGACGTGGGCCGGGGGCAGCCAGGGCGCCAGCAGTCCGACCAGGGCGCCGGCCGAGGCGGCACGGTTCAGGGCCGGCGGCAGACTGCGCGCCTCGTCGGCACTCACCGCGGCGGCGCTGGGCACCACGGTCAGGGTGCGCGGTCCCTCGGTTCCGCCCTCGGAGCCGTCGGCGGCCATCCGGCGCAGGTCACAGAGCACTGCCCACGTGCGATCCAGCAGCAGGTTGGGCTCGTCCGGTGAGGCGAGCGCCGTGCGCAGGTTCACGGCGCGGGCCACGCTGGTCCCGTCCAGGGCGTCGATCCGGACGGCGTCCGCCGCCGCCGACACCGCGGCCTGGCCGAGCAGGGCCGAGGCCGAGCGCAGCTGCAGTCGGTCGACGTCCAGCACCGGAAGGGTGTCGGCGGCGTCGAGCCATTCCTGGGCGATCTCGCGGGTGAGCACCGGCAGCGCACCGAGCAGGTCGATCCCCTCCGGGCGTGAGGCCGCGAGCGCTCGACTGGCCACCACCACGACACCCTGACTGCGCAACTGCTCCGCCAGGTCACGCACCTGCGCGGGATCGGGGACGGCCGACGCCACGACCGGCTCGGCGTCCGGGGCTGCAGGATCCATGGCGACCTCCTCTGACTCGGTGCGACTGATCTTGTCCCGCAACGGGTTCGCCTCGCGCGTCGGCACGCCGGTCACCGCTGCCTGGCGAGGGGGTTCGCCCCCGTGCCGCGGAGCAGGGCGAGCAGGTCGTGAGCTCCCTCGTGACCGTCGTACCCGCTCGGGTGGGCGGGCACGGACGGCGGGTCGGGGTCCAGTTCGGCGAGGTCACCGACCACCGTCAGGCCGTGGGCCACTCGGTCGGCCAGCACGGCGATGTCCTCGGCCGCCCAGCGGCGCACGGTCGGTACCCGGGCCTCGTCCATGGCGAGCCGACGGGACTGGCTGCGCGGGCTGGACATCCACGCCGCGAGCAGTCGGCCACGGAGCCGCTGTCGCTCGTCGTGGGGAACCTGGTCGGCCTCCAGGATCGCGTTCATCTCGCGCAGGGTCTCGGTCTGGGAGGGGGTCAGCGAATCGTTGTTGTCCCGGCGCGCCACCACGGCGTCCGAGATGCCGTCGAGCAGGCCGGCCAGGCCGCACGCCTGGGCGAACCTCGGCCACAGCTCGTCCCGGCGTGACGCCGGGGGAGTCGTGACCAGGGTGACCTGGTCCAGGCCCACCACCGATGCCCAGCGGTCCACCAGCCCGGGCAGCCCGAAGGCGGTCCAGAACGGGCTGGTTCCCTCGGGTCGCTGCTGGGTGATCGCGTCCAGGTACTCCTCCATGGGAGCGGTGGCGCCGTTCTTGACGTTCTGCTGCCAGACGCTGGTCAGCACCCGGCCGAGGTCCCGCGCTGTGATCACGACGGTCACCGGCCCCGGGGGCCTGGTCAACGCCTGCACGACGGCGGCGACCTCGGCGGGCCCGAAATTGGACAGCGCCTCGGCCGAGACCAGGGCGGGCCCCCGGTGGCGGCTCAGTTCGGCGACCACTCGCTCGAGGTGCCGGACGCCGTTGGCGCGTACCGTCTCGTCGACCCAGCGCACGCTCCGCCCGGCCAGGGCATACACGGCCGGCTGCTGGTTCAACCCCTGCTGCGGCAGATAGGCCGCGCCGGGGTAGAGGACGCCCGCACGGGCCAGGTCCTTACGGTGTGCCCGCAGGATCGACTGCAGGTACGTCGTCCCGGACTTGGGGGTGCCGATGTGCACGGTCACGCCGCGAGCATGGACACCCCGAGCGGCTGGTCTCCATCGCATTTGACATAGCGTAGTCGACCGATCACTCGTTGCTGGTGCGGCGCAACCAACGCAGGTGTTCGCGATCCCCGAGCAACTCCAGGCGGCGCCACAAGGCGCTCGAGGGCACGGCCTGGCTGGCATGCGCATGCACCGCCTGCAGTTGTGGGCCCCGGTCTACCGTCACCACGAGGTCGACCTGGTCGGGGGCGTGCCCCTGGAAGGGGATGCCCAGTTCCTGGTGGAGCCCGTCACTGACCTCCAGCGGCAGGGTCCAGGCGAGCACCGGCAGGCTGAGCCGTTCGGCGCAGCGCACAGCGGCGGCCGTGGCGGCCACGTGGTCGGGGTGTCCGGTGATCCCCGAGGGGTCGAAGACCAGCAGCCCGTCGGCCTGCCGGAGCTCCACCTCCGCGGCCACCTCGGCCGCGAGCAGGTCGAGATCCAGGGCGGCGAGCCCGCCGTCGGGGAAGTCACGCAGGACGACGTGCCGGACGTCGAGCAGCCGCGCGGCCTCGGTCAGCTCCTGTTCGCGCAGTTCCCGCAGATCGCCCTCGACGCCGTGCAGGGTCGAGGCCTCGCCGTGCGTGAAGCAGAGCACCCCGACGTCGGCTCCGCCGGACCGGAACGCACTGAGCAGCGCGCCCAGGCCGAACGACTCGTCGTCCGGGTGGGCGACCACCACCAGCGGACGACGCCACCCGGGCAGCGCGGCCCCGGCGTCCGCCAGGCAGGCGGGGGGCAGATCGAACCAGCGCAGCCGTGCGGGCAGGGCGCCCAGGGCCGGGTGATCCTGCTCGTCGGCCTGCCGGCTGGACGGCCCGGCGTGCGCGGCGCACAGTCCGCGGGCCGCCTCGAGGGCGTTCTGCGGAGGTGCACCGGCCGCACCGGCGTTCGAGCGGGGGTAGGTCATCGACCCGTCGGCGGCGTACTGGATGTCGCGCAGGGTGGGAGCGGTGGAGATGACATCGGCGCGATGGCGCCACAGGCCGGTGACCGGGTTGAAGTGGTAGTCCTCGATCAGCCGCCAGCCCTCGCGAGCGACCAGGTCGACCGCCTCGATCAGGAAGTCCGCCACTGCCTCGGGCAGGAAGTAGTTGAGGTTGACCCGCACCCAGCCGGGCTTGAGGCCCTCCCAGCCGGCCGCGACGGCCTCCTGGTACGCCGCCGAGTCGGCCTCCCCGATCCCCAGCAGGTGATGGCCGTAGGGGCCGGCGCAGGAGCAACCACCCCGGGACTGGATGCCGAACAGGTCGTTGAGCAGGGCCACCACGAGGTTGTGGTGCACGACGGGCCGGCCCGGCGGGCGGACGACGAAGGAGACGATGGCCAGCCGCTCGGCGTCCGGATCGCCCAGGATCTCGATCGCCGGATTGGCCCGCCAGACCTTCATGGCGCGGCGGAGCAGGGCGGCCTCGCGGGCATGGATGGTCTGCGTGCCCACCGCCGACTTCAGCTGCATCACCAGCCCGGCCCGGATCGACTCGACGATGGCCGGGGTGCCACCCTCCTCGCGATGCTCGGCGTCGCTCAGATAGGCGTGCCGGTGCGGGGTCACGAAAGCCACCGTGCCGCCGCCCGGCACCACCGGAACGCTGTTGTGCACCAGGCTGCGACGCACGGCGAGCACCCCGGGTGTGCCCGGTCCACCGATGAACTTGTGCGGGGAGAGGAAGACGGCGTCCTTGGGCGCCGCCACGTCGTCCATGTCGATGTCGAGGTAGGGGCCGGCCGCGGCGAAGTCCCAGCAGGCCAGGCCGTCGTGCCGGTGCAGCAGTCTGGTCACCGCGCGGGTGTCGGTGAGCAGCCCGGTCACATTGCTGGCGGCCGAGAACGACCCGATCCGCAGCGGGCGGTCGGCGTGGGCCACGAGTTCGGCCTCCAGATGCTCGAGGTCGATCTGACCGGCAGGCGTCGCCCGGATCGGCACCACGTCGGCGATCGACTCCCGCCAGGGCAGCTCGTTCGAGTGGTGCTCGTAGGGGCCGATCAGCACGACCGGGCGCGACGCGGGCGGGATCTGGTCGGACAGGTGCCAGCTCCGGTCGAGGTCGGCCGGGATCCGCAGCCCGAGGATGCCGATCAGCTTGTCCACCGCGGCCGTGGTGCCCGAGCCGGTGAAGATCACTGCGACGTCCTCACCCGCGCCCAGGCCCTCCCGGACCAGGGCGCGGGCCTGCTCGCGCAGGCGGGTGGTACGCCGTCCGGTGGCGCTGGCCTCGGTATGGGTGTTCGCGTAGGTGGGCAGCACCTCCTCCCGGATGAAGTCCTCGAGGAAGTCCAGGGCACGACCGGACGCCGTGTAGTCGGCGTAGACGGTGCGCCGCGGTCCGTACGGGCCGTCCAGGACCCTCCCCTCGCCGATCACGGCGGCACCGATCCGCGCCACGAGGGCGTCGGCGGGGGAGAGCGGATCCGGGTGTGTGACCATCACGAAATGATACCCCCAGGGGTATGCGACGCCAGGGTCTGGCGCGGA
Source organism: uncultured Actinomycetota bacterium (assembly GCA_963710915.1). Taxonomy (GTDB): domain Bacteria; phylum Actinomycetota; class Actinomycetes; order Actinomycetales; family Kineosporiaceae; genus JADJPO01. Next base: position 716,640 of record CAVQCD010000012.1, read on the forward strand.
TGTATCGAAACGCTGGCCCGGTGCGTCCATGATGTGCAAGTCCGCGACCGTCCGAGGTCGCGGCCTAGGTCCGGAGGAGACCATGATTCGCAACGAAGGCCCCGTCGACCGCGCCGCCCGCGCCGTCATCGGCCTGATCGCGGCCATCGCCGCCTTCACCGTGGGCGCCGGGTCGGTGCTCGGCATCGTCCTGCTCGTGGTCGGAGCCGTCATGCTGCTGACCGCGGCCACCGGCTTCTGCCCGCTCTACCGCGTGCTCGGCAACATCACCACCCTGCGCTCCGGCAGCGCGAGCAAGTAGCCCGCCCTCGCCGGCGGTGGCGCCCGGGTTGACCCCGGGCGCTACCGTCGCGTCGTGGACGCCGCACAGCTGGGCGGGCTTCTGCCCGCCGAAGTTCCCTCACTCCTGCGTTTCGCGCGCACACTCACCCGCACCCAGGCCGACGCGGAGGACCTCGTTCAGGAGACCCTGACCCGGGCCATGGAGCGCGCCGAGACCTTCCGCGGGGAATCGTCCGCGGCCACCTGGTTGCACCGGATCCTGCATCACCTGGCCGTCGACCGGGCCCGCCGCGACCGGGAGCAGCCGGTCGAGGAGATCCTCGAAGCGGTCGAGAGCACCTGGCGGGACGATGCCTACAGCGTCGACGCCGCGGCGCTGGTCGCCCGGGCCGAGACCCGGGCTGAGCTCGAGGACGCCCTGGTGCATCTGCCGGTGGCCTACCGCGCGGCGGTCGTGCTGCACGACGCGGAGGGGCTGACCGTGCCGCAGGTGGCGGAGATCCAGGGGGTGAGCCTGGCCGCAGCCAAGCAGCGGGTGCGCCGTGGACGGATGATGCTCGTGACCGAGCTGGGCCGCGGCCACGAACGCCGGCACGCCCTGCGGGGGGTGCCCCTGCGCTGCTGGGATGCCCGCAGCCAGGTGAGCGACTTCCTGGACGGCGAACTCGATCCGGCCAGCGTCGACTACCTGCGCCGTCACATCGAGGGCTGCCCGACATGCCCGCCGCTGTACTCGGCCCTGGTCGGCACCCGTGAAGCACTGCGCCGCACCGCCGGCGGCCGCGATCCCGACTCGGTGATCCCGCCCGCCGTGGCCGAGCGCCTCGCCGCCCTCACCCGCACCGCCGGCTAGTCCCACCCCAACCCCGAGCCCCCAGCCGCCCCAACCCCGAGCCCCACCCCGGCCCGAGCCCCGAGCCCCCCACCCCGAGCGCGAGTGTGGACACTTCTCGGGCAATTTCGCCCGTTCCAGCCCGAGAGGTGTCCACACGGCCCCGAGAAGTGTCCACTCAGCCCGAGAACTGTCCACTCAGGCCCGGAGAGTGCCCACTCAGCCCGAGAAGTGTCCACACGAGCTCACCCCTTGGCGGCTGACGACGCGCGGTCGGCTGGGCGGCGACGATGGAGATCACGATGGAGGATCCTGGTCGCCAACACAGCCGTTTCCTCGCATCGTGATCTCCATCGTCGCGGCTGACGTCGCGGCTGACGTCGCGGCGGGAGCAGACGCCGAAGGAGGTGCTGCCGGAAGACCGGGCCGACGCCGCCGCGGCTCCCCGTCGACGCCGCCGCCGGGCCCGTAGCCGCCCCGCAGGCGACGCCGACGGGTGCAGTGGAACGGCGCTGTGACCCGGGGCGGACGCGTTCGTGCGGGAGGGGACGCGTGCCTGCCCACCGGCCTTTCGTCCCGCTCAGCGCGACCGCCCGTCGATCGGATCGAACACCCGCGCGAACGTGATGCAGTCCTCGTTCGACCCACTTGGCCCACACGCTACGGTGAGCCTCGTGGCAATTCAGACTGCGAACCTCGCGAACGCCAAGGCGCGGCGGACGACGGTCGCCATGAAGATCCTCATGGCGGTGACCGGGGCACTCTTCGTGTTCTACGTACTGATGCACATGTACGGGAACCTGAAGCTGTTCGCCGGCGAAGAGTCCTTCGACGGCTACGCCCATCACCTGCGCACCATCGGTGAGCCGATCCTGCCGTACTCCGGCTTCCTCTGGCTCTTCCGGGCGCTCCTGGTGGCCAGCCTGCTCGGGCACGCCTATTCGGCGTTCTACCTGTGGACCAAGGCGAGCGGCGCACGGAGCCAGCGCTACGCCGTCCGCCAGGCCGGCTCGGCGGCGTTCCACTCCAAGGCGATGCGCTGGGGTGGGGTGACCCTGCTGCTGTTCCTGATCTTCCACCTGGTGCAGTTCACCACCAACAAGATCAATTTCAACTCGGCCGTCAGCGCCTCCGAGATCGCTGACAGCCCCTATCGCCTGGTGGTGGCCAGCTTCCAGCTCTGGTGGGTCGTGCTGATCTACCTGCTGGCCCTGGCCGCGCTCGGCCTGCACCTGCAGCACGGGGTGTGGAGCGGCGCGCAGACCCTGGGCTGGACCAATTCCCCGACGGCCCGCCGCTATGCCAAGACCGCGGCGGCCTTCATCGCCGCGCTGGTGGTGGTGGGCTTCGCCCTGCCGCCGCTGGCCATCCTCTCCAACCTCGTGAAGTAAGGGTTGCGATCTCATGCCTGACGACCTCATCGGCGGCTTCTATCGCGAGGGCGAGCCGATCCAGGACACCAAGGCCCCCGGCGGCCCGATCGAGCAGCGCTGGTCGACGCGCCGCTTCGAGGCCAAGTTGGTCAACCCGGCCAACCGCCGCAAGCTCTCGGTGATCATCGTCGGCACCGGCCTGGCCGGTGCCTCGGCAGGGGCCACCCTCGGCGAGGCCGGCTACCACGTGAAGTCCTTCTGCTATCAGGACTCCCCGCGCCGGGCGCACTCGATCGCCGCCCAGGGCGGCATCAACGCCGCCAAGAACTACAAGGAGGACGGCGACTCCGTCTTCCGGCTGTTCTACGACACGGTCAAGGGCGGTGACTACCGCGCCCGCGAGTCGAACGTCTACCGCCTGGCCGAGGTCAGCACGCAGATCATCGACCAGTGCGTGGCCCAGGGCGTGCCCTTCGCCCGCGAGTACGGCGGCCTGCTCGACAACCGCTCCTTCGGCGGCGTGCAGGTCTCGCGCACCTTCTACGCCCGCGGCCAGACCGGCCAGCAGCTGCTGATCGGCGCCTACCAGGCGCTCGAGCGGCAGATCGCCGCGGGCAGCGTCGAGATGTACACCCGGCACGAGATGCTCGAGCTGATCGTGGTCGACGGGCAGGGCGCGCGGCGTGGTCGTGCGCGACATGGTCACCGGCGAGATCGAGACCCACCTCGGCGGACGCCGTGGTGCTCGCCTCCGGCGGGTACGGCAACGTGTTCTTCCTGTCCACCAACGCGATGGGCTGCAACGTCACCGCCACCTGGCGGGCCCACCGCAAGGGCGCCTACTTCGGCAACCCCTGCTACACGCAGATCCACCCGACCTGCATCCCGGTCTCCGGCGACCACCAGAGCAAGCTCACCCTGATGAGCGAGTCGCTGCGCAACGACGGCCGGATCTGGGTGCCCAAGGACGCCAAGGACAAGGACAAGGACCCGCGGCAGATCCCGCGAGGCCGACCGGGACTACTACCTGGAGCGGATCTACCCCGCGTTCGGCAACCTGGTGCCCCGCGACATCGCCTCCCGCGCCGCCAAGTACCAGTGCGACGACGGCAAGGGCGTGGGCCCGGGCGGGCTCGGCGTCTACCTCGACTTCGCCGACGCGATCAAGCGGATGGGCCGCGCGGCCGTGGAGGCCAAGTACGGCAACCTGTTCGACATGTACGCGCAGATCACCGGGGAGAACCCGTACGAGACGCCGATGCGGATCTACCCCGCGGTGCACTACACGATGGGCGGCCTGTGGGTCGACTACGACCTGCAGTCCTCCATCCCGGGCCTGTTCGTCACCGGTGAGGCCAACTTCTCCGACCACGGCGCGAACCGGCTCGGCGCCTCGGCCCTGATGCAGGGCCTGGCCGACGGCTACTTCGTGCTGCCGAACACGATCCGCGACTACCTCGCCTCCGGCCCGTACCCGGCGGTGGCGCAGGACGCCCCGGAGGTGGTCGAGGCACGGGCCTCGGTCACCGAGCGGGTCCAGCACTTCCTCTCCTGCAACGGCACCCGCACCGTCGACTCCTTCCACCGCGAGCTCGGCCACATCATGTGGGAGTACTGCGGCATGGAGCGCACCGAGGAGGGGCTGACCGAGGCCATCCGCCGGATCCGCGAACTGCGCAAGGAGTTCTGGAGCAACCTGCGGGTACTCGGCGGCAACGACCAGGTCAACCAGTCGCTGGAACGCGCGGGACGGGTGGCCGACCTGATCGAGCTCGGCGAGCTGATGTGCATCGACGCGTTGCATCGGCGCGAGTCCTGCGGCGGGCACTTCCGGGCCGAGTCGCAGACCGAGGACGGCGAGGCGCTGCGCCACGACGACCAGTACGCCTACGTGGCTGCCTGGGAGTGGGGCGGAGAAGATGCACCTCCGGTGCTGCACAAGGAAGATCTTGTCTACGAGTTCGTCGAGATGAAGCAGCGGAGCTACAAGTGAAGATCACCCTCAAGATCTGGCGCCAGGCCGGGCCCGGCGCGGCGGGGTCGATGGTCACCTACCAGCAGGACGACGTGTCCCCGGACATGTCCTTCCTGGAGATGCTCGACGTCCTCAACGAGGAGCTCGCCGGTCGTGGCGAGGAGCCGGTCGCGTTCGACAGCGACTGCCGCGAAGGCATCTGCGGGACCTGTGGCATCGTGATCAACGGCAACCCGCACGGGCCGGAGGTGACCACCACCTGCCAGTTGCACATGCGCTCGTTCAAGGACGGCGACACGGTCACCATCGAGCCGTGGCGGGCGAATGCCTTCCCGGTGCTCCGCGACCTCGTGGTCGACCGCAGTGCCCTCGACCGCATCATCCAGTCCGGCGGGTACATCTCGATCAACACCGGTTCGGCGCCCGAGGCGCACGCCGCCCCGGTGCCCAAGAAGAAGGCCGACCGTGCCTTCGACGCGGCCACCTGCATCGGCTGCGGAGCCTGTGTGGCGGCGTGCCCGAACGCGGCGGCGATGCTCTTCATGGGCGCCAAGGTGACCCACCTCGGTGAGCTGCCGCAGGGGCAGCCCGAGCGGGACGCCCGCGTCGTGAGGATGCTCAGCCAGCACGACTTCGAGGGCTTCGGCGGCTGCACCAATGTCGGCGCCTGCGCCGACGCCTGCCCCAAGGAGATCCCGCTCGACGTGATCTCCCAGCTCAACGCCGACCTGCGACGCTCCATGGTCAAGGGCAACTGAGCGACGTCTCGACACACGTGACCAACGCCGGGCAGCGCATCGTCCAGACGCTCGCCGCCCGGGGAGTGCGCCGGTTCTACACCGTTCCCGGCGAGAGCTTCCTCGAGGTGCTCGACGCGGTGGAGCAGAACCCCGGTCTGCAGCTGGTCTCCTGCCGCCACGAGTCCGGCGCGGCGTTCATGGCCGAGGCCGAGGGCAAGCTCACCGGCCGCCCCGCGGTGGCCATGGCCACGCGGGCGGTGGGTGCGGCGAACCTGGCGATCGGGGTGGAGACCGCGTTCGAGGACTCCACCCCGATGCTCGTCCTGTGCGGACAGGTCGATTCCGGCGACCTCGGCCGCGGCGCGTTCCAGGAGGCCGACCTGCCGGCGTTCTTCGCCCAGATCAGCGTGCACGGCGAGACCCTGCGCCGCGCCGACCGGGCCGCCGAGCTGGCGGCCCGCGCGCACTGGATGGCGACCACCGCTCGACCCGGCCCCGCCGTCCTGGCTCTGCCCGCGGACCTGCTCGCCGGCGACAGCCCGGACGACGCCCCGCAGCTGACCCCCGGCCGGCAGGCCGCCGTCCGCCCGGATCCCGAGGCCACCCGGGCCATCGAGGCACTGCTGCGCTCGGCGCGCCGTCCGGTCGCGATCCTGGGCTCGGGCGCCCAGGCGGCCCGGGCCTCGGTGATTGCTCTGGTGGAGCGGTTCGGGCTCGGCGTCTACACCGCGTTCCGGCGCCAGGACGCATTCCCGAACAGCCATCCCGCCTACCTCGGCCATCTCACGCTGGGCACCGCCGCCGAGCTGCTCCGACCGCTGGCCGAGGCCGATGTCGTGCTCGCACTGGGTACCAGGTTGGGCGACACGACGACCCAGGGGTACCGGTTGCCCGCCCCCTCGGCTCAGGTGATCCACGTCGACCTCGACCCGCGCCGGTTGCGCGCACCGGTGACGCTGGCCTGGTCGGTGCGTGCCGACGTCGGCGCCTTCGCCGACGCCCTGCTCACCGAGGCAGAGCCGGACGCCGCAGCCGGGCGTGACTGGTCGTCGGCTCATGCCACCTACCTGCACGCGTCGACCCCGCCGCAGACCTCCGGCGCGCTGATCGAGCCGAGCCAGGTGATGGCTGCGCTCGCGCGCCATCTGCCCGGCGACACGATCCTGGCCAATGACGCCGGCAACTTCTCGGTCTTCGCCCACCGGTACTGGCGCTTCGACCATCCGCGCAGCCAACTCGGGCCGGTGTCCGGCGCGATGGGCTATGCCGTGCCGGCCGCCGTCGGTGCCGCTCTGGCCGAGCCGGGGCGCAGGGTCGTCGCCCTGGCCGGGGACGGCGGATTCCTGATGACCGGCCAGGAGCTGGAGACCGCCGTCCGGGTCGGTACCCCGATCCTGACCGTGGTGTTCCAGAACAGTCAGTACGCGACCATCGCCATGCACCAGGCCCGCCGGTACGGGCGTACGGCGGCGACCGAGATCGCCCCGGTCGACCTGGCCGGCTACGCCCGTGCGCTCGGCGCGGACGCCGTCACCGTCGAGACTCCGGACCAGCTCGACGACGCCGTCGCCGGGGCCGTGCGCCTCGATCGGCCCTACGTGCTGGTGGTGCGCACCGACCCGGATCTGCTGGTGCCGGGAACGCGGATGTCCCAGCTGATGGCGCAGTAGGCTCGCCAGTCATGAACCTGGAGAAGGTGGTCTTCGGCTTCTTCATCGTGCTCGCCGCCACGCTGAACTTCGGCTTCTTCATCGGCGACATCGGGCGGCCCGAGCTGCACAACACCTACGAACTCACCGCAGCGCTGGTGGTCAGCCTGATCGCCACCGTGCTGAAGTTCGGCGACCGCACCCAGATCGGCGCTGTCCACCTGGCCACCAGCCTGGTCGCCGACCTGCAGCTGATCGCCGCAACGGTCACCTGGGTGATCGCGGTGTACGTCATGGACGTGGGGATGACGCCACACGTCACCTCCAGCGTGGTGTCCCTGTCCGGCGGAGCCTTGCTGGCCAACATCGTCTCTCTGGTCATCCTGATCGCCGAGACGGTCATGATGCGGCGCTGAGCGCGAGGACACGTCGATGAGCAGCACCGTCTTCCTCGTCCTGCGCCGGATGCGGGCGCCGCTGATCGTGCTCATCGTCATCTACTCGGTGTCCATCCTCGGCCTGACCCTGGTGCCCGGGATCGACGCCGAGGGCAATCCCACACCGCCGATGAACATCTTCCACGCCTTCTACCTCGTCAGTTACACCGCCACCACGATCGGCTTCGGTGAGATCCCGAACGCGTTCTCCGACCAGCAACGGCTGTGGGTGACGATCTCCATCTACCTGTTGGTGATCGGCTGGTCCTACTCGATCGTCACCATCCTGACGCTGATCCAGGAGAAGGCCTTCCGCAGCACCATGGCGGCCAACCAGTTCGGTCGCCGCGTACGCCGGCTCACAGAGCCCTTCTACCTGGTCGCCGGGGCGGGAGCGACCGGCACCCTGGTCGCCCGGAGCCTGGCCCGGTTGGACCGGCAATGCGTGATCGTGGAGAGCAACGACTTCCGGGTGCAGGAGCTCGATCTGGAGGACCTGGCCACCAACCCACCGATGCTCGCCGCCGACGCCCGGCTGCCCGAGACCCTGGTCCTCGCCGGGCTGAGGCATCCGCAGTGTCACGGGGTCATGGCGTTGACCGACGACAACGAGGTCAATCTGGCGATCGCGATCGCTGCTCGGTTGCTGAACCCGGAACACCCGGTGCTGGCGCGCAGCACCGACCCCCTGGTGGCCGCGAATATGAGCTCCTTCGGCACCGACCATGTGATCGACCCCTTCCATCGCTTCGCCGAAGAGCTGGCGATGTCCATCTCGGCACCGGACACCTACCGCTTGGTAGAACTGCTGACCTCCCTGCCGGGTGAGCCGATGCCGGAACTGCACCGTCCACCGCGCGGGCGCTGGATCGTGGTCGGCTACGGCCGGTTCGGCCGGGCCGTCGTACGCCAACTGGTCGGGATCGGGAGCCAGGTGACCGTGATCGATCCCGCGGTGTCCGAGGCGGAGGGTGTCCGATTCCTGACCCGCCCCGGCAGCGAGGCGGCGACCCTGCTCGAGGCGGGGATCGACACCGCCCACGGAGTGGTGGCCGCCACCGACAGCGATGTGCACAATCTGGCGATCGCGATGACCGCGAACGAGCTCAATCCCAAGATCTTCGTCGTGTCCCGGCAGAACGAGGCAGCGAACACTCTGCTGTTCGATGCCTTCGAATCCGACTTCGCCATGGTGCCGACCACGATCGTGGCCGAGGAGTGCGTGGCGATCGTCACCACCCCGATGCTCAACCGGTTCGTGCAGGAGGTGCGGACCCACCCACAGGCGTGGTGTGCCGGATTGGTGGCTCGACTTCAGGATCTCTGCGAAGGCCGGGTGCCACTGCTCTGGGGCGTGAGCATCGACAACTCCCGGGCTCCGGCCGTCGAGCAGGCCCTGGCCCGCGGTGAGACCGTTCACCTGGGTGATCTGATGCACGACAGCATTGACCGCGACTACGACCTGCCGATGCTGGCCCTCATGCATGTGCGCAGCGGACAGGTCACCATCCTCCCGGAGGCCGACCTCGCACTGGAGCCGGGTGACGGGCTGCTCTTCGCCGGGGCCGAGTCCGCCCGCCGTCGGCTCACGCTGACGGCGCTGAACGCCAACATGCTGAGCTATGTGATGACCGGCCGAGAGCGCAACACCGGCTGGATCTGGCAGCTGCTCACCCGGCCGGTCACCCTCAGACCCGGCCGTCGAGGGCCATGGACCTGGCTGCGCTGATCACGCCCCGATGCCCGGCGGCTCACCGCGCTGACAGCTGAGCGAGAGAACGGTGCTCGCCCTCGGCGAAGAACGACTGGGCGTCCGCCGCCAGCAGCGTGACCAGGAGGCCGACCGCGAGCGCCGCGACGCCGAGGGGCAGGGCCGAGCCGGCCAGGCGCTCACCGACCGGAGGGCGATCGGTGGTCAGGCCCAGCAGAACGACCGCGGCCAGGCCCAGCACGATCAGTGCCAGGGCGAACCGGACCTGGGTCAGCGGCTCAGTCAGGTCGCCGACGTCGTCGATGTTCTCCGGCGCCGGGGCGAGCCGGCCCAGCAGCCACAGCACGAAGCTGCTCGAGGCGACCGCCGCCGCACTCCACCAGGTGGCGACGGTGTCGGCGGCGGTGAGGAAGGAGCCGACGATGAACCAGGCGCTGGTCAGCACGGCGAAGAGCAGTCCGTACCAGACCGCCCGGTGGAACTGGTCCTCCGCCTCGAGCACGTAGGAGAAACCGGCAGCCATCGCGAATCCTGCCGTGACGTACCGCAGAGGTGCTTGAAGAATGGTCGACGGACCGATCCTGGGCGCTGCAGCCTGCATCGCGGGCCTCCTGGGCGACTCCTCCGGACAGTACCCCCGGGGGTGGTGCTCGGCTGCCGATCAGAGGAATGCAACAGGTCACTCCGCGCGCCAACCTGGCGCGCCCACCGAGCGTGTCAGGGGTATGGATTCCGCAGAACGGATGCTGCGTCGCCTGGGCGGCCCGGCCGTACGTCGGGCCAGACGCGCCTGGCAGTGGCACCGCTGCGGCGCCGACCTGGAGCTGGAGGTCCAGCCCGCCGAGGGGTTCGGATTCGTCGCCATGACGCACCGGACGCCGGTGATGCGTCAGCTGGCCGGGGTGGAGGAACGCCTCCAACGCAACAAGGCGGTGAACCTGAGGCTGGCGACGGCGCGGCTGGACGGCGTGGTGCTGCGCCCGGGTCAGCGGCTGTCCTTCTGGCGCAGGGTCGGCAGACCGACGGCGCGGCGCGGGTATCTGAACGGGGTGGTGCTCGCTCAGGGGCGGCTGACCGAAGGCATCGGCGGCGGACTGTGCCAACTGACGAACCTGCTCTACTGGATGACGCTGCACACCCCGCTGGACGTGGTCGAGCGGTGGCGGCACAGCTACGACGTCTTCCCCGACGCCGCACGGACGCAGCCGTTCGGCTCCGGCGCGACCTGTGCCTACCCGGCCCTGGACCTGCAGATCGAGAACCGGACGCTGGACGGTTACCGGCTCCAGGTCGGCGTGGTCGGCAACGATCTGGTCGGAACCTGGCAGGTGGACCGGGCGCCCCTGCTCGGCTACGAGATCTACGAGGCGTGGCACGGCATGACCAACGAGGCGCCAGGCGTCTTCCTGCGGCACAACGAGATCCGGCGCCGGGTGCGCTCCCTGGACGGCACGTTGCTGGACGACCAGCCGGTGGCGGTCAACCACGCCCTGCTGATGTATCAACCGTTCCTGGATCCGGGCCGCTGTTAGGTTGGCCCATGCCTCAGCCCAGACCCACCCGGCTCGTCGTGATCGGCGCCGACGCCGCCGGCATGTCGGGCGCACACCAGGCCCTGCGCACCGCCCGCGCCGCCCGGCGGCCGCTCGAGGTGATCGTGCTCGACGCCGGCTCGCACACCTCCTACAGCGCCTGCGGGATCCCGTACTGGATGGCCGGGGACGTCGCCGACGGCGCTCGACTGGTCGCCCGCACGGCCGCTGAGCACCGGTCGGCCGGGATCGACCTGCGGTTGAGGCACCAGGTGACGGCGCTGGATCTGGACGCCCGACGGTGCGAGGTCCGCGATCTCGACGGCGCCACCACCGGCCACCTCGACTTCGACGAGCTGCTGCTGGCCACCGGCGCGGCGCCGGTGGTGCCGGACTGGGCGCGCCCCTCGGCCGCGGTGCTGCCGGTGAAGACCCTCGACGACGGCGCCAGGTGGGCGCAGCTGATCGCCGAGCGTCCGGCGACGGCGCTCGTGGTCGGGGGCGGCTTCATCGGGATCGAGGCCGCCGAGGCGTTCGCCCGCCGGGGGATCGCCACCCGGCTGGTCACCCGCGGCACCCAGGTGATGTCCTCCGCCCTCGAGCCGCAGACGGCACGCGCCGTCCAGGCAGGGCTGGAGGCACTCGGCGTCGAGGTGCTCACCGGCACCGAGGTGGGCGAGATCGAGACCGGGCGGGACGGACGGGTCCGCGCCGTGTGTCTCGGCGGCCAGGAGTACCCGGCCGATGTGGTCGCCCTGGGCCTGGGAGTGCGACCTCGGGTGGAGCTCGCGACCGCGGCCGGCCTGCCGATCGGTGACCGGCAGGCCGGGGGAGCCCTGGTCCCCGACGACCGGCAGCGGCTCGCGGACGGCGTCTGGGCTGCGGGCGACTGCACCGCCGTCCAGGATCGCCTGCTCGGCCGGGCCTGGTTCGTGCCGCTGGGCACCCACGCCAACAAGTGCGGGCGGGTGGCCGGCACGAACATCGGCGGCGGGTCGGCCCGGTTCCCGGGAATGGTGGGCACGGCGATCACCCGCGCCGGCGAGGTCGAGGTGGCCCGCACCGGTCTGCTGCCCGCCCAGGCCACCGGGCTGCTGGGCCTGGACGTGGTGGAGCGTCGGCTGGCCTCGACCACCACCTCCGGCTACATGCCGCAGGCCACTCCGATGAGCATCTGGGTGCTCGCCGACCGGCAGGGCGGCCGGCTCCTGGGGTGCCAGATCACCGGGGGCGCGGGCGCCGGCAAGCGGATCGACACCGCGGCCGCCGCCCTGTTCGCCGGCATGACCGTCGGCGAGTTCGCCTACCTCGACCTGGCCTACGCCCCGCCGTTCTCCCCGGCCTGGGACCCGGTCCAGATCGTCTGCCGCGCCCTGGCCGAGTCCCTGCACGGTTAGGCCAGCTCGGCCACGCTGACCCGGAAGTGGAACGTCTTCATCGAGCCCGGAACGATCACCAGGTAGCTGTCGGGGGTGAGCCGGAGCACCACGCGCTCACCCTGGTTCCACGGGTGGTTCGGCCGGAACGTGTGGGCCAGGTGCACGGCGGCCTCCTGTGCCTGGCGCCGGGTCGAGCCGGGGTGCACCGGGATCGGGTCGGGCTCGACGCGCCAGGTCATCCCCTCGCCGCTGCCCGCCTGCTGCTCGACCACCAGCAGGTACACCTCGGGCGATGGCCCGCTCGTCGCCCGTGGGCGGCTGGTCGAGGCCGGTGAAGCAGCCGGGCGGGACGGCGGTTCGGAGACCGGCGGGGTTCCCCAGGGAGGCATCGTGCTCATGGTTCATTCTTCCGCACCCGACCCGGCCGGTAGGGAGATCACCGCCCGCAGCCCGGGCGCGGCGTCCTCGAGCCGGATCTCGCCGCCGCCCCGGCGCACCAGGGCCTGCGCGATGGCCAGCCCGAGGCCGCTGCCCCCGCCGTCCCGGGCCCGGGCCTCGTCGAGCCGGGCGAACCGGTCGAACACCCGCTCCCGCTCGGACGGCGCGATCCCGTGCCCGTCGTCGCTCACCGTGATCTCGACGCCGGGGCCGCGGCGCACGGCGCCGAGCACCACGGCGGACGACGCGTGCCGGACCGCGTTGTCGGCCAGGTTGGCCACCGCCCGGACCAGGTCGCCCCGCGGCATGGAGGCGGTCAGGGACTTCACCGGTGGGCTGACCGTCACCGGGACCCGCACGGCCCCATAGCGTTCCGCCATCCCGGTCAGGAAGTCGGCGAGGTCGATCGACTCGGCCGGCCGTGCCGGGGTATCGCCGGCGCGGGCCAGGGTCAACAGGTCCTCGACGATGCCCGACAGGCGCTCCACCTCGGGCAGCAGTTCACCCGGGAGGCTGCCGCCCTCGCCCAGGCGCTGCCCCACCTCCAGCTGGGTGCGGATGTTGGCCAGCGGGCTGCGCAGCTCGTGCGCGGCGTCGGCGACGAACGCCCGCTGCTCGGCCCGGGAACGGGCCAGCCGGTCGAGCATCCCGTTCAGCGTGGTGGCCAGGGCGTGGATCTCGTCTCGGGTGGCCGGCACCGTGAGCCGCTCGTCGTCGGCGGCCGTGCCTCCCGGGGGCGGCCCGGGGCCGGTGGCGCGGGCCCCGATCCGCTCCGCGCCGCGGCGCAGGTCCTCCACCGGTCGCAGGGCCGAACCGATGATCCGCCAGGCCACCAGCCCCAGCCCGGCGAGCACCAGCGGGAAGAACACCAGCAGCAGCCGGCGCAGCACGGCCCCGCTGGTCTCGACGTCAGCCGTGGGCACCGCGGCGATCACCAGCATCCGTTCACCCACCGGACCCGCCGCGACGCCGGCCACCCGCAGCTCGCCGGCCAGCGCGGCGCGGCGGCCGGGCACGGTGATCGCCCGTCCGGTGAGCAGCTGGTCCCGTTCGCCGGGCTCGACCAGCGGGGTCAGCCGGTCGGCGGTCACCGAGCCGGTGACCACGCGGTTCGCGCCGTCCAGCACCTGGATCACCTGAGCGCCCGCTGCGGGCGCCGGGTCCGGCAACCGACCCGCATCGAGGAGGACCCCGACCTCACCGGCGGCGGTGCGGACCGCGTCGTCCACGGCGCGGTTCAAGGTGGCGGTCATCACCAGGTACAGGGCCAGGCCCCCGGCGAGGAGCGCGCCGGCGACCCCGATCAGGCCGACCGCCATCAATCGGGCGCGCAGGCTCATGGCCGCAACCGGTACCCGGCCCCGCGAACCGTGTCGATCCGGTCCCGGCCGATCTTGCGCCGCAGGTGGCCGATGTACACCTCGACGATGTTCACGTCGTTGTCCAGCGCCGAGCCCCAGACGGCGTCCACCAGGTCCTCCTTGGAGACCACTCCCGGGTAGGCCCGCATCAGCTCGTGCAGCACGGCGAACTCCCGGGGCGCGAGGGCGGTCTCGACCCCGTCGAGGTGCACCGTGCGGGCGGCGGGATCGAGGGTCGCCGTGCCGGCCTGCAGCGTGGTCGGGCGGGGGAGTGGATCCCGGCGGAGCAGCGCCCGCAACCGGGCCAGCAGTACGACGAACGAGAACGGCTTGGTCAGGTAGTCGTCGGCGCCGTAGTCCAGGCCGTCCGCCTGGTCGTACTCGCCGTCCTTGGCCGAGAGCATCAGCACCGGCACCCAGTTGGACTCTGCCCGCAGAGTGCGCACGACGGTATAACCCGACATGCCGGGAAGCATCACATCCAGCACTATCGCGTCGTATCCGCCGAACCGGGCCGCCTCGAGCCCGGACGGCCCGTCGGGGGCGAGGTCGACCACGAATCCCTCGGCGCCGAGCCCCTTGCGCAGGGCCTCGGCCATCGCTCGTTCGTCCTCGACGATCAGAAGTCGCACGACCCCACGATGACATCTCGACCGCCGTCCTCCCGGTCACCTTCAGGAGGCGTTCAGCACCGGGGGTGCACGATGGGCACATGAGCATCTTCACCGACCACCCCCGCCTGCGCTGGGCGGCCCCCTCGGCCGCCGTCGCGCTCACTGCAGCCGCCACCCTGGCGGTGAGCCTGTCCGGGACGGCAAGCGCCGATGCGACTCTCGGGCCTCGCACCCCGGCCCAGTTGCTGGCCGATGTGCAGCAGGCGCGCCTGGCCGGCCTGTCCGGCACCGTGGTGCAGACCTCCAACCTCGGCCTGCCCGACATGGCGATCCCCGGCGCCGGCGGCGGGGGCTCCTCCGAACTCAGCTCGACGATCACTGGTTCGCACACCTGGCGGGTCTGGTACGCCGGGCCGGACAAGGCCCGCCTGGCCCTGCTGGGCGCGATGGGCGAGTCCGACATCGTCACCAACGGCAAGGACGTCTGGCTGTGGTCGAGCCAGAGCAAGACGGCCACCCACTACACCGCCCCGGCTGACGGCGCGACCACCGGGCACAGCCCGATGCCGACGCCGTCCGACCTGCCGAAGACCCCGCAGGAGGCGGCCACCCGCGCCCTCGAGGCGCTCGATCCGACCACCGTCGTCACGTCGCCGGGCACCACGACCGTGGCCGGCCGCGCCGCCTACGAGTTGGTGCTGACCCCGCGTCAGCCCGGCTCGCTGGTCAAGTCGGTGACGATCGCCGTGGACGGCGAGCAGCGGGTTCCGCTGCGCGTCCAGGTGTTCTCCACCCGGGTGAGCGACCCGGCCTTCGAGGTCGGCTTCACCAGCGTCGACTTCACCGTGCCCGAGGCACGGCAGTTCGCGTTCACCCCGCCGCCGGGCACCACCGTCACCGAGGGCAAGCCGCCCACGGCCGGCGAGAAGGCCGGTGCGAAGGCCGGGGCCACCCGGGCGAGCGCCGCGGACGCCGCTGCGCCGCGGGTGGTGGGTACCGGCTGGTCGAGCGTCGTGGTCGCCACCATGCCCACGCCGTCCGGCGATGCCGGTGGCGCCCAGAGCGACGCCCAGGGCGGAGACCAGTTGGCGCAGCTGCAGGGCGTGCTCTCCTCCCTGCCGGCCGTGTCGGGCAGCTGGGGAACCGGGCGGTTGCTGAACGGCACCCTGTTCTCGGTGCTGCTCACCGACGACGGCAGGGTCGCGATCGGCGCGGTCGAGCCGCAGAGCCTCTACGCGGCCCTCGGCAGCAGGTGAGCGAGCCGACCTGGGCGGTCAGCACCACCGCCCTGACCAAGCGCTTCGGCAGTCAGACGGCCGTCGACACCCTCGACCTGCAGGTGCCGACCGGGTCGGTGTACGGGTTCCTCGGCCCCAACGGATCGGGCAAGACGACCACGATCCGGATGCTGCTCGGCCTGATCGAGCCGACGTCGGGGGACCGGGCGGTGCTCGGGCTGCCCATCCCGCAGCAGGCACGGACGGCCCTGCCCCGGGTCGGCGCGCTGGTCGAGGGGCCGGCGTTCCACCCGTACCTGTCGGGCCGGTCCAACCTGTCCCGGCTGGACGCCGCCGACCGGTTCGCCGACCCACGCACGGCGGGGCGGCGGATCGATACGGCGCTGGACCGGGTGGGACTGCTGGCCGCAGCGGGCAAGCGCTACCGGGCCTACTCGCTCGGTATGCGGCAGCGGCTGGCGATCGCCGCAGCGCTGCTGATGCCACGTGACCTGCTGGTGCTGGACGAGCCGACCAACGGGCTGGACCCGCAGGGAACCCGCGAGGTGCGCTCGCTGATCGGCTCGCTCGCCGCCGACGGCGCGACCGTGCTCGTGTCGAGTCACCTGCTCGCCGAGGTGGAGCAGATCTGCACCCATCTCGGGGTGATGCGCGAGGGCCGCCTGGTGGCGCAGGGCAGCGTCGGGGAGGTCCGCGGTGCGGGCCAGACCACCTGCCAGGTGCAGACCTCCCAGCCCGAGGAGGCCGCGCGGGTGCTGACCGAGCTGGGGGTGAGCGAGGTCGTCGTGGCCGGCGGCGTCGTCCGCGGCACCCCCGGCGAGGTCGCCCCGGACAAGATCGTGGCCGCCCTGGTGCATGCCGGGGTCAGCGTGAGTGGCTTCGCGGTGACCCGGCCGAGCCTGGAGGACCTGTTCGTCTCGCTCACCGGAGAGGGTTTCGATGTCAGCGGTTGAGCTGAGCGCACCACCGGTACAGGCACCGCGGATGCGCGGGTTCTCCACCCGCCTGTTCCGCTCCGAGCTGCGCCTGATGGCCGGCCGTCGCCGCAACCAGGCGGGGCTGGTGGTGCTGGCGATCGTTCCGGTGATCATGGCGATCGCGGTGAAGATGTCCTCGCCGGACGAGGGGCAGGGCCCCGACTTCCTCGGCTCGATCACCTCCAACGGGTTGTTCGTTCCACTGGCCGCGCTGAGCGTGGAGATCGGCATGTTCCTGCCGCTCGCCGTCGCCATGGTGAGCGGCGATGCCATCGCCGGGGAGGCGAACATCGGCACCCTGCGCTACCTGCTCACCGTTCCGGTGGGGCGGGCCCGGCTGCTGGCGGTCAAGTACGCCGCGCTGTGCGTCGGCGCCTTGTGGGCCGTACTCACCGTTGCCGTTCCGGGCGCCGCGTGGGGATCGCCATCTTCGGCGCCGGGCCGATGACCACCCTGTCCGGCAGCCAGATCGGCACCGGCGCGGCGGTGTGGCGGTTGACCCTGGTCTGCCTCTACCTCGCCGCGGGCCTGGCCGGGCTGGCCGCGGTGGGCCTGTTCATCTCCACCCTCACCGAGCAGCCGATCGCCGCCGCCATCGCGCTGATGATCTTCACCATCCTGTCCTGGATCCTGGACGCCGTGCCGCAGCTCGCCTGGCTGCACCCTTGGCTGATCGTGCACGAGTGGCTGTCGTTCGCCGACGTGCTGCGTGACCCGATCGCCTGGGACGCGATGCAGCGCGGGCTGTGGGTGGACGCCGTCTACGCCGGTGTGTTCTGGCTGGCCGCGTGGGCCCGGTTCGCCGGCAAGGACGTCACCAGCTGAGACCTGAGCTGGACAGGCTCCGACGATGGAGATCACGTTGAAGGAAACCGGTTGCCATCACAGCCGTTCTCGCGCATCGTGATCTCCATCGTCACCTGACCGCCGGCATCAGTGCGCGCCGAGGAGGACGGACCGCCTTAGGTGGGTTCAGCACAGGTGTCGACGCCCTGGGTGGGTAGGGTGCCCGCGTCACAAGGAGCGCCTCGCGTGGTCGATGACAGTGCACCTGCTGATCAGGCTGTCCCTGCGCTGACCTCGCTCGGCTGGGACAGCCGGGTGGAGGCCGGCCTGGCCGAGCTCGCGGACGGCGCGCTCCCGGGCCGGGTCGTGCGGGTCGAGCGGGGCGGGTGTGTGCTGGGGCTCGCCGAGGGCGACCATGCGGCTCGCTCCACGGCCGCTGTGGCGGTCGGCGACTGGGTCGGTGCCCGTCGGCGAGGGAGCGACCTGCTGGTGGAGGCCGTGGCACCCCGCTGGTCCCAGCTGACCCGCCGTGACCCGGAGGGCCTGACCCAGATCCTGGCCGCGAACATCGACATCGTCTTCATCGCGGCCCCGGCAGACCGGCTGTCGGCGGCGCGGGTCGAACGGGAGACCGTCGTGGCCTGGGACAGCGGCGCCCAGCCCGTGGTGCTGCTGACGAAACTGGATCTGGCGGATCCGGCGCTGGAGACGCAGCTGCGTGCGCGACTGGTCGGCGTGGAGGTCATCGCCACGAGCACGGTCACCGGTGCGGGTATGGATCAGGTCGCGGAGACACTGCGCCCCTCTCGGACCGCAGTGCTGCTGGGTCCCTCGGGCGCCGGCAAGTCGTCCCTGGTCAACGGGCTGCTGGGCGCGGAGCGGCTGAGCGTGGCCGACGTCCGCCACGGCGACCGGCGTGGCCGCCACACCACGAGTGTCCGGCAGCTGGTGGTCGTCCCCACCGGCGGTGTCGTGATCGACACGCCAGGCCTGCGCAGTCTCGCACTGGCCGGTGGCGAGGGTCTGGCGACCACGTTCGCCGACGTCGAGGCCCTCGCGGCCGGGTGCCGGTTCGCCGACTGCCGGCACGAACTCGAGCCGGACTGTGCGATCACGGCCGCGGTCGAGGCGGGCGGCCTCGACGGTCGTCGGGTGGCCAGCTACCACAAGCTCCGGCGAGAGCTGGACTTCCAGGTGCGCCGGGATGACCCGCTCGCGCGCAGCGAGGCCGAACGGTTGCTGAAGATCCGGGCCAAGGCCGCACGGCGGCTGTTCCGCGAGCGCGCAGACCGGCAGGAGCGCTAGGAGTGCTAGGCGCTGAGCGGCACCACGATGGAGGCCCGCGGCGCCGCGTCGTCCGCTATGGCGGCGTCACCGCGCACCACGTAGACGTCGATCGAGAGCCGCCCCGGCTCGGTGCGCACCAGCAGGAAGTTCTTCCAGAACGGCGGCTCGTCGCTGTCGAAGACCTCGGACACCTTCGCCTGGATCGGCCCCTGCGGCTTGTCCGTGGACGGGAAGACGATCTTCGCGCGGCGCTGCACGATGGTGGGTAGCGGCGGTGCGGTGCGCGGGTCGATCCGCCAGGCCAGGAACCGCCGGGCCTCCTCGGGGGTGAGCAGCTCCTCGTGGTCGCGGTGCGCCTCGCGGTCGATCAGCAGCGTGTAGGCGCTCAGGTAGGTCAGGTGCATCAGCACGAGGCCGACGACGACCAGCACCACAATCACCACGGCCGCTACGGCTGACCGGACGATCCAGCCGTAGCGCAGGTCGAGCAGCCAGATCGCCGCCCCGAGGCCGAGCAGGGCGGCGGCGGTGAGCGGCTGGTAGCTGGTCAGGCCCCGGTCGCGGCGGCGCAGGGCGTCGATCACGAAGGTCATCAGGACCACGGTGACCATGGTCAGCTGCGTGCCGAGCTGCACCCGGTAGGTGGCTGCCAGCGAGGCGCCACCGAGCCAGCGGGCCGAGGCGAGCTGACTCACGGCGAGCAGTCCGGCGCCGACGGCCAGCACGGCCACACCCGTCAGCGGCTCGGCGGCGGTCCGCCGGGTGAGCCAGGAACGGGCCAGCACCAGCGCCGCGATCAGCGCCGCGCCCCCCTGTACCACCATGGCGATGCGGGCGCCGAGGGCCCAGTTCTCCCGGCCGGCCTCCACCTGCACGCCGATCAGCAGGGCCACGGTGACCCCGATGGCCGGCGGCCCGACGTGGCCCAGCTCACCCCAGCGCGCGGCGGAGCGCTCTCCCGCGGTCTCGCAGACCGCACGCAGCCCCAGCACCGCGATCAGCCCCCCGGAGGCAATGGCCAGCGGGAAGGCCAGCGCGCCGCACACCACCGCCCAGGGCAGGGTCGGCGCTTCCGGATAGAGCACGTAGGTCGCGCACACCAGCGCCGCGACGGCCTGCACCGCCATGCCCGCAGGCAACGCCCAGCGCAACCACACCGAGCCGCCAGGCACAGCCGGGCGCACCCAGACGTAGCTGGCCGCGCCGAGCAGCCCCACGCCCAGCACCACCGCCACCGGCACCAGCCACAGGCCGGACGACGGCAGCCCGGCCACCGTCGACGGCAACGAGGCACCCGCCAGCGCGAGCCGGCCCAGGCCCACCGCGCACGCGGCGGCTGCCGCCCAGACCGCGTAGAACAGCACCACCGTGCCCCGCTCGAGGCGCTCCTGCACCCAGGCCGGGTCTCGCCACCACCCCGTACGGCGCATGAGCCAGGCCACCAGAGCTCCGCCCAGGGTGAGCGCCGCCCACCCGGCGAGGTGGCGGCGTCCGTGGGTCGGGTCGAGCCAGGTCACCGCGAACGCGGCCACCACCCCGGCCAGCCCGGCCGCGCCGACCAACAGGGCGCGGTAGGTCTCGACCGGGAAGCCCGGCCGGCGCAGCCACTGGCTGGGCATCAGCGAGCGGCCGGCCACGCCCAGGCCCAGCGCCGCGGCCGCCCAGGCGAGGCGCGCGCCGGCGTGCCCGCCGTCGGGTCCGTCCCACAGCAGGTCCGCCGCCGCTCCCACGCCGATGCCGAGCAGGAAGGCGATCAGCACCCGTTCGATCCGCCAGACCTTCGGCAGCAACAGGCTGGCGAAGTGACGCAGCGACTCCACCGGGGCGGGGATCATGGTCTCCGGCAGCGCACTGACCCGCTCTGAGGACCTCGTGGCCGCCGGAGGGCTCTGCGACGCGGGCGTCTCCAACGACGGCGGACCGCTGCGCCGCGCGTTCTCGGCCTCGACCCCCTCGGCCTCGGGCGCCGCCGGGTCACGCATCGCCTGCTCCCGCATCTTCTGCACCACCCGGACCGGATGCGTGGCGCTCATGTAGGCGCCGCCCCCGCCGGAGACCACATGGTGCACGACGCGCACCCCGCCACCGGTGCCCCGGGTGCCGTCGTCGGGAACCCGGTAGTGCTGGAAGTTGTGGATGTCGCCGCCGATCACCGCTACGTACCCGAGCGCAGGGTCGGCGATGATCTCGTTCACCGAGCGATACCCGGTGCGCTCGCCACGCCAGGACGGGTCGGGCTCGCTGATCGCGCAATGGTGCCATTCGGCGTTGACCAGCAACGGGTTCCCGGTGAGCAGGATCTTCGGTCCCGGGCGCCGGGAGACCTGCTCGAGCCAGTACCCCTGATGGGAGTCGATCGCGGAGTCCCCGCCGCCCAGCCCGACCCCGGTGTCGATCGCGACCACCAGGACCTCGCGCATCTGGATGGCGAAGTACGAGCCGGGTTGTCCGGTGGGATCGCCGCGCAGAGCCCGGAACTCCGGCAGATCGAGCGGAGCGGTGTACGTCTCGACCGGGGCACCGCGCCAGAGCGGTTGCCGGCGGAAGACGTCCGGGCGACGCAGCAGCATCCGGCGGATCCCCTCGACCCATTGCGCCCCGGCGGATCCGGTTCGCTCGGGCCAGCCCAGCTGGGCCCGGTCCAACCCCGGCGTGCCGCAGAAGTGCTGCATGAAGCCGCTCAGCCCGTCGTGCCAGTCGTGGTTGCCGGGGATCGCGAACAGGTCGAGGTGTTCCAGCCGGGAGGGGTTCGTCCCGGGCGCCGGGTCCTCCGGCGGGGTCGGGCCGTAGGGCAGATAGAGGCCGTGCACGTAGTCGTTCACGTCACCGGAGGGGTAGATCACGTCGCTGCAGATGACGCCGAAAGCCGGCTGCTCGCGCTCGACCACCCGGCGCAGCACCGGCGCCACGATGTACTGGGACCGGTCCTGCTCCCCGGTGTCGCCGAGCAGCACGAACGACTCTGCGGCAGACCGATCGAGGACCCGCAGCTGGGGAGCAGGCACGACCTGGTCGGCCCAGTAGGACCGCAACTGGGGGATCAGGGTGGCCGACTGGCCGATCAGGAGCTGGTTGATCGAGGAGATCAACGGGCGCAGGGTGACCCAGGACAGGCTCACCCACTTGGGGCTCTGCCTGCGGGCGAGCAGGGCGTCGGCTGCTGCCAGGCCTTCCCCCGCCGGCCGGGCGCTCATCGTGACGTCACCCAGTCAGCCTAGAGGCCGGATCCGACTGTCGCGCTTGCGTCAGGGATTCGAACATGCGAACCTGCGCAAGTCAGCAATACGGAGGGAGACGGCGACTGTGCCGGTGCCGCTGTACGAGGCCAAGGCCGAGCTGTTCCGCACCCTCGGACACCCGGTACGGATCCGGGTCCTGGAGCTGCTCAGCGAGCGGGACCACGCCGTCCACGAACTGCGTGAGCTGATCGAGGTCGAGCAGACCGGCCTGTCGCAGCACCTCGCCGTCCTGCGCCGCACCGGACTCGTGCGCCAGCAGCGGGTCGGCGGCGAAGTGGTCTATTCGGTTCTCGCGCCGCACACCCGCGACCTCCTGCTGTCGGCACGCCACGTGCTCCGCCAGGTGCTCACCGACAACCAGGAACTCACCGCCGCCCTCGAACCGCCGGACGGCGACGCGTGAATCCGTGGCGACTGGCCCGCCTGATCCGGGCCACCGGACGTGTGGCCGAGCAGGCGCCGCCCGCTCCCGACAATGCGGTGGCGGCAGCGACGAGCCTGCACGGCAGCGTGCAGGTGCGCCACGTCGACGCGGGCTCCTGCAACGGCTGCGAGATCGAGGTGGGCGCCGCCTTCGGCCCGGTGTACGACGCCGAGCGGTACGGCGTCCGCCTGGTCGCCTCACCCCGCCATGCGGACGTCGTGCTGGTCACCGGAGTGGTCACCCACAACATGCGTGAACCGTTGCGCCGCACCGTCGAGGCCACTCCGCGACCGCACCTGGTGCTGGCCGTGGGCGACTGTGCCCTCACCTGCGGCGCCTTCGCCGGCGGCTACGGCGTCGCCGGGGCGGTCTCGGACGTCGTGCCGGTGGACCTGGAGGTGCCTGGCTGCCCGCCGGAGCCGGATCAGATCGTGGCCGCCCTGCGCCGGGTGACGGGTCGATGAGCGGTGTCGCCGTCGGTCTGACGGCGCAACTGGCGCTGGCCGGCCTGGGCGTGGTGGCGGCACTGACCGCTCCAGCTCACCGGCGCAACCAGGCAGCGGGCGGCCTGGCCGTGCTGCTCGGCCTGGCCGGGGCCTGGACCGGCACGCAGGCCCTCGGCGGAGCGACCGGGCGGGTGAGCCTGCCGCTGGCGGCCCTGTCGGAGACCGGGGTGCAGACGATCGTCCTCGCCCCCGACCGACTGGGCGGGCTGTTCATGGTGATCGCCGGAGCGGTCGGGGCACTGACGGCGCTGTTCGGCATCGGCTATGCGCACGGTGCCGCCGGGTCGCGGACCGCCTGGAGCGCCTTCGTGCTCTTCCTCCTCGGTATGCAACTGGTCCCGGCGGCCGGCGACGTGGTGGCCTTCCTGCTCTGCTGGGAACTGATGGCGGTGGCCTCGACCGTGCTGGTCCTGTGCGAGCACGCAAGCCGCCCCGAGGTGCGTTCTGCCGGTCTGCGCTACGCCGTGATGACGCACCTCAGCTTCCTGGGGGTGCTCGCCGGCATGGGCGTGCTCGCCTCGGCCGCGGGAGGGACCGGCTTCGACCAGATCGCCCGCAGCGGGATCCCGCCGCGCACCGCCGGCCTCGCCTTCGTGCTGCTGACCCTCGGCTTCGCCACCAAGGCGGGGCTGGTGCCGCTGCACGTCTGGCTGCCCCGCGCCCACCCGCAGGCCCCCGGCCACGTCTCCGCCGCGATGAGCGCGGCCATGGTGAAACTGGGCGTCTACGGCATGCTGCTCACCGTGACCCGGCTGCTGCCGGACGGCGCACGCTGGTGGGGCTTGCTGCTGCTGGCGCTCGCCCTGCCCTCGGCGCTGTACGGGATCCTCCAGGCCTCGGTGGCGAGCGACCTGAAGCGGCTGCTCGCCTACTCGACCACCGAGAACGTCGGTCTGATCCTGAGCGCAACGGCGATCTCGCTGCTGGCCCGTGAGGCTGCGGCTCCCGAGGTGGCCGAGGTCGCGCTGATCGCCGCGCTCATGCTGGCCGTCAGCCATGCGGCGTTCAAGACGGTCCTGTTCCTCGGCGCGGGAGCGGTCTTGCACGCCACCGGAGAACACGACCTGGACCGGCTCGGCGGGCTGGGGGCCGGGATGCCGGTGACGGCGGCCACGTTCGGCATCGCTGCTCTCGGCGCGGCGGCGCTGCCGGTCAGCTCGGGGTTCGCGGCCGAGTGGGTGTTCCTGCAGGCGCTGATCCATGGCAACCTCGCGCAGGGCAGGCTGTTCGCCGCCCTCCTGCCGGTCACCATCGCCGTCGTCGCCCTGACCGCCGGGCTGGCCCTGCTCACCTTCGTCAAGGCCTACGGCATCGCGTTCCTCGCCCGGCCGCGCAGCACCGGTGCCGCGGCGGCGCACGAGGTGAGCCGATCGATGCGGGCGGCGATGCTGCTCGGCGCGGGCGCCGTCCTGGGCCTCGGGCTGCTTCCCGGCGTGGTCGCCCGGGCCGCTGCCGGGGCGCTCGGCACGGCTCCGGCGGTGCAGTCCGGCACCACCGGCGTCCGGCTGACCGGCCTGGCCGCCGTGCTCGACCCGGCGGCGCTGACGGGTCTCGGGCTTGCGCTGGCCGTTCCGGTGGTGCTCGCCTCGTGGCAGCTGTCCCGGCGGCGTCCCCGGCGCGCCGTGGAACTGCCGTGGGGCTGTGGGGGAGTCCGGTTGGACCCACGGATGCAGTACACCGCCACCTCCTTCGCCGAGCCGTTGGTCCGGGTCTTCGACGACGCCCTGCAGCCTTCCCGTGATCTGCAGGTCACCCACGCCGAGGAGTCGCGCTACCTGGTCGAGGGCGTGCGGTTCAGCCAGAGCGTGACCGACCTGGTGGAGCAGCGGGTGTACGGTCCGGCGATCACTCTGCTCGACCGGGCCGGCGACGTCGGCCGGGCCGTGCACAACGGCAGCATCCACCGCTACCTGGGGTTCTCCTTCGCGGCCCTGGTCGTCGTGCTGCTGGCGGTGTCGCGGTGAGCCCGACGGTGGCCGCGGCCGGGTCGGTGGCCGCGCAGTGCCTGGCGCTGCTCGGCGGTGCGCCCCTGCTCGTGGGGGTGATGCGCCAGGTGCGTGCCCGGCTGGAGGGGCGGGCAGGGTCGGGCATCGGCCAGCCCTGGCGCGACCTGGCCAAGCTGGCGGACAAGGAACCCCTGCAGGCGGCGGGCGTGCGCCTCGCCGGGCTGCTGCCGCTGGTGATGATGAGCACCAGCCTGCTGCTGGTGGCGCTGATCCCGCTGCTCAGCACGCTGACCCTGCCGTCGGTGCCGGACGACCTGTTCGTCGTGGTCTCGGTGCTGCTGCTCGGCACCGTGACCATGGCGCTGCTCGGCCTGGACTCCGGCTCCGCCTTCGGCGGTATGGGATCGAGCCGGCACATGACCATTGCCGCGCTGGTGGAGCCGACGGTCCTGGTCGCCGTGTAC
Source organism: uncultured Actinomycetota bacterium (assembly GCA_963710915.1). Lineage (GTDB taxonomy): Bacteria > Actinomycetota > Actinomycetes > Actinomycetales > Kineosporiaceae > JADJPO01. The sequence continues at coordinate 741,830 of CAVQCD010000012.1, forward strand.
GCGCTGTCGATCCCGGTCGGCACCTCAGCCCTGTCCGCGATCGTCCAGGCCCGGCTGGACTCCCCGGCCAGTGTGGTCTCCCCGGTCAGCCTGCTCGCGCTGGTCGCCCTGATCCTCGTCGTGATCGCCGAGACCGGTCGGCTGCCGGTGGACAACCCGGCCACCCACCTCGAACTGACCATGGTGCACGAGGCGATGATCCTGGAGAGCTCCGGCCGGGACCTGCTCTGGCTGGAGTACGCCTCCTGGCTGCGCCTCGCTGCGCTGCTCGGCCTGGTGGTCAACCTCGCCACGCCCTGGGGGATCGCCTCGCAGCTCGATCCCGGTGCACTGCTGATCGCCGCGCTGGCGCTGACCGTCAAGGTGGCCGGTGCCGGCGTGCTGATCGCGGTCGTCGAGGTGTTCCTGGCCAAGCTCCGCCTGTTCCGGGTGCCCGAGCTGCTGGCCGGGTCGTTCGTGCTGGCCTTCCTCGCCGTGACCGCCTCCTACCTGGTGGCCTGAGATGACGACGTTCTCGGCATCCGTTCTGGCGCAGGCGGTCTCCCTGTCCACCGGCCTGCTGCTGCTCACCGCGGTCTTCGAGCTGTGGCGGCGCTCGCTCTCCGGGTCGATCGTGCTGCTCGCCGTCCAGGGCACCGCGCTTGCGGGGTTGGTCGCGGCCCTGGGGCTGATCGAGTCCGACGGTGAACTGCTCGTCGTGGCGGTGCTGGTGCTGGTGGTCAAGGCGATCCTGATCCCGTGGATCCTGACCCGGACCGCCTCCGCGACCGGGGCTGTGCAGGAGACGGCCCCCCGGATCAATCCGACCTCGGGAATGCTGCTGGCCGCCGGGCTGACGACGGTGGCCTATCTGGCCGGACGGCCACTGATCGGGGGTGCCCCCACCGCCGCCGGGGCGACCGGAGCCGCCGTGCCGGTCGGGCTGGCCCTGGTGCTGATCGGCTTCCTGATCCTGATCTCCCGTCGTCAGGCCATCTCCCAACTGGTCGGTTTCGTGGTTCTGGACAACGGCATCGCCACCGTGGCCTTCCTGATCGTCGGTGGGGTGCCCTTGGTGGTGGAGCTCGGCGTGATGCTCGACGTGCTGCTGGTGGTGCTGATCCTGCGGGTGCTGGCCGGGCGCCTGCTGGTGGCCTTCGGGGCGACGGATCTGGACGACCTGAGGGAGCTGCACGACTGATGAGCCCCGCAACCTCCCTGATCTGGATCTGCCTGGGGGTCCCCGGGCTCCTCGCCGCTGCAGCCGCCGCCCGGCGCCGGGCCGCCTGGACCCCGTACGCCCCGGTCGCCGTGTCGGGGGTGGCACTGCTCTGCGGACTGGGCCTGGTCGTCGCGGTGCGCCACGGCGGCGTCGAGACCACCGCGGGGGGCCTGCTCCGGGTCGACGCGCTGAGCGCCTACCTGCTGGCAGTGGTCGGTGCCGTGGCGCTGAACGCCACCTGGTCGGGCCTGGAACCCCGGTCGGCACAGGTGAGACCGGACGGTTGGCTGGCCGGGCTGCTCTGCCTGTTCGTGGCCGCGATGAGCACGGCCCTGCTCGCCGACAACCTCGGTGTGATGTGGGTGGCGGTCGAGGGGACCACCATCACCACAGCGTTCCTGGTCGGCTACCGCGGCGGACGGCGCGCGGTCGAGGCGGCGTGGAAGTACGTCGTCCTCGGCTCGGTCGGGGTGGCCGTCGCCTTCCTGGGCATCGTGCTGCTCTACGCCGCCAGCGGAGCCGGGGGAGAGGCCACGCTGTCGTGGGCGGCGCTGACCGCCGATCCCCGGCTCGACCCCGACCTGACCCGGGTGGGGGCGGCGATGGCCGCGCTCGGGCTGGCCACCAAGGCAGGCCTCGCCCCGATGCACACCTGGCTGCCGGATGCGCACAGCCAGGCGCCGGCGCCGGTGTCCGGCCTGATGTCCGGCGTGCTGCTGTCGGTGGCGTTCTACGGGATCCTCCGGGTCCAGGCGATCAGCGACGCCGTGCTCGGTCCCGAGGTGATGCGCGGGCTGCTGATCGCGGCCGGGCTTGCCTCGCTGGTGGTCTCGGCGGCGTTGATCATGACCCAGCGCGACTACAAACGGCTGCTCGCCTACTCCAGCATCGAGCACATGGGCTTCCTGGCCCTGGGGGCGGCGGTGTCCGGACCGATCGCCCTCGGCGCCGTGCTGCTGCACATCCTCGGGCACGGGTTGGCCAAGTCGACCCTGTTCGTGCTCGCCGGGCGCCTGCTGCGGGCCGAGGGCTCGAGCACGATCGGCGACATCCGCGGCCTGCTGGTGCGCAGGCCGTCGATCGCGGTTCCCTGGCTGTTCGGCATGGCCGCCCTGGTGGGGCTGCCGCCGTCGGGGCTGTTCTTCACCGAGGTGGCGATCATCGTGGCCGGGTTCGACCGGGGATTGGGCTGGGTCATGGTGGCTGCTCTGGGGCTGCTCCTGCTGGCCTTCGCCGGGCTGGCCCGGCACACCCTGGCGATGACCCTGAACGGGCCTGGGCCAGAGGGGATTCCCGCCGGCCCACCTCCCGAGGGGCCGGGTGGCTCCATGATCCCGGTGGTGCTGTCCCTGGTCCTGGTGGCCGGGATCGGCTTCGCCGCCTGGCCGCTGCACGGCGTGCTGGCCGACGCCGTCGCCGCGCTGGGGGTGACGCCGTGACCACCGAGGTGCGCCGGGTCGATCGGCAGCAGGTGGTCGGACAGACCACCGCGCTGCTGGAGGCCGGGTGGCGGCTCGCCCTCGTCGCAGCCCATCACGACCCCACCGGGTTCCGGGTGGTCTACGCCTTCCTGCGCCCGGGGCAGGAGCCGCTCGAGCTCTGGGTGCCTGTGCCCGCAGGCGATGCCTGGATTCCCACCCTGTCCGCGGTGTCCTATGCCGGTGGGCGGTTCGAGCGGGAGATCCGTGACCTGTACGGCATCCACCCGAGGGGGCACCCGCTGCCGCGCCGGATGGTCCGGCACGGTCACTGGCCGACGGGCTACTACCCGATGCTGGGCGGAGCCGTTGCACCGCCGTTCGCGTCGGATGTCGGTTCCTACCCCTTCATGCAGGTGCAGGGCGACGGGGTCTACGAGATCCCGGTCGGGCCGGTGCACGCCGGGCTGATCGAGCCCGGCCACTTCCGCTTCTCGGTGGTCGGGGAGACCATCCTGCGGATGAAGGCCCGGCTGTGGTTCGTGCACCGCGGGGTGGAGAAGCTCTTCGAGGGCCGCCCGGCGGCCGAGGGCATCGCGCTGGCCGAACGGGTCAGCGGAGACACCGCCGTGGGGCACGGCCTCGCCTTCGCCATGGCCGTGGAGCAGGCGAGCGGCACGGTGGTTCCCGCCGCCGACCGGGCCCGCCGGGCCGTGCTGCTCGAGCTGGAACGGCTCTACAACCACGTGAACGATCTCGGCGCCATCGTCAACGACGTGGGCCACGGCATCCTGCACGCCCACACCCAGCGTCTGCGCGAAGACCTGTTGCGGCACAACAAGCACGTCACCGGTCATCGGCTGTTGCGCGGCGGAGTGCAGCTCGGCGGGGCCCACCTGGCCGGCGCAGCCCGACCTCGACCTCCTGCGCCGGGTCGCCCGGGAGACCGCGGAGATCGTGGAGATCGCCCTCGGCAATCACGTGGTGGCAGACCGGCTCACCGGGACCGCCGTCCTGGACGGCGATCAGGCCAGGGCCCTGGGCACGCTCGGCTACGTCGCCCGGGCGTCGGGAGTGGGCGTCGACGCCCGGGTTGACCACCCGTTCGTCGAGCCCGCCGAGGCCTTCGCGCCCGTCGTTCGGCAGAGCGGGGACGTCGCGGCGCGCTTCGGTGTGCGAGCCGAGGAGGTGGCCGTTTCCACGGACCTGGTGGCGTGGTATCTGGCGCTGGCTCGCGGGGCGGCGCCGTCGCAGGCGCGGGCGGAGGTGGGTCCGACCGACCGGCCGGGGCACGGGCTGGGTGTGGTGGAGGCCTGGCGCGGGACGCTCTGCCACCGGGTCGAACTCGGCGAGGACGGCACACTCCGCCGGGTCAAGATCGTCGACCCGTCGTTCTTCAACTGGCCCGCGCTGCCGATCGCGCTCGCCGACACGATCGTTCCGGACTTCCCCCTGGCCAACAAGAGCTTCAACCAGTCCTACGCAGGCAACGACCTCTGAGCGCACCGACCGGCTTCAGCACGTCCCGCACGGTGCCGATGCCTGAAGGTGACCAGGAGATCGGCGTCAGATCGTTGTCTTCCCCCACGTGCTGGGGGAGGAGCGCGATCTGGGGGTGATCTTCATGGTCTGCTCAGGTGGGCTCGATCCCGCGTGGCCGCCGTACTCGCGGCTGCGCTGCTGGGCGCCGGGCTGCTCGGTGGCAGCGTGATCGTCGCTCCGGAGGCCCAGGCGGCCTCCTCGGTCTGTGCGTCGATCTCCGGAGGTGGGGTGCGTGGGCTACTCACCAGACCGGCGCGGGTCACTGTCGCGCTGTCCTCCCAGTACGGCTCGACCCGGGTCACCCTGACCCACTGCGTCCGGCTGCGGGACGGCCTCTACCGCCAGGCTTGGCAACGGCCAGGCAGGATCGGGTACCGCGGGTTCGCTGCGGCCGGGGCCAAGCGGGAGGGCGACGGGCGGACGCCGTCCGGCGTGTTCGCCCTCGGCACCGGTTTCGGCGTGGCCGACCCGGGCAGCGACACCGGCTACCGGCGGCTGCGCCGGGCTTCGTGCTGGGGCTCGACGGTGGGCACCCACCGCTACAACACCTACTTCGAAGGCCGCTGCGGTCCCGAGGACGAGTCGATGTACCGCTACATCCGCGGCGCCTACCGGCAGGGCATGGTGATCGAGTACAACACCCGGCTGATCCGCCAGGGTCATGGGTCGGCGGTCTTCCTGCACGTGGGAACCGGCCGGGCCACCGCAGGCTGCGTCTCCACCGCCTACTCCACGGTGGTGCAGCTCCTGCGCGTGACCCGACCCGGAGACGTGATCGTGCTCGGCGTCCGTCACCAGCTGGTCGACAGCTGACGCCGGACCCCGGCGCCGGCTCAGAGGTCGCGGCACATCCCCTTCAGCACCAGGTCCGTGTAGCTGACGATGCCGAGGATCTGCTCGCCCTGAACCACGGGTGCCCGGGACAGGCCGAACTTGTCGAACAACCGGGCGCAGTAGCGGATGTCCATCCCGGGATCGACCGCGACCACCGGCTTGGACATGATCTCGTAGATGTCCACACGCTCGGGGGCACGGTTGCGGGCCAGCACCTGACGGGCGATGTCGGAGAGCAGCACGATGCCGTACTCGTCGTCCTCGTTGCGCTTGCTGACGATGAGGCACTTGGTGTCGATGTGCTTCATCGTCTGCAGCGCCTGAGCGACGCTCGTGCTGCCCTCGACGATGTCCACGTGCCGCTTCATCACCTCGCTGACCCTGATGACGGGCACGGTGCTCATATCTCATCCTCCACGCTGTGTCGTAGCTCGATCGTCTGCCGGGCGACCCCGACGGCATCCTCGACGTCGATCTGGAAGGCGATGCCCAGACCCGGCCGTTCGTCGAACTGACCGGCCCTGGCCACCTGTTCCAGGATCCGCCGACTCATGTGTTCCTCCACCAGGAGCAGGATGACGTCTCGCTGGCTCTCCAGCGAGAGGCCGAAGAAGGTCTTCGCCGGCGCCAACCCCTCGCCACGCGCTTGATCGACCACTGTGGCACCGGTGGCGCCGCTGGAGCGGGCGGCGGTCAGGACCGCCTCTGTATGTGTGTCCTCGACCATCGCGATGATCAGTTTGAAGTGCACGTCATGCCGTCCTCTCGGATCGATGCGAGGTGGGGGTGCCTGGGCTGCGACGGGAGCGCAGCTCGCCGATCTGTGCGTAGGCCATCACGGTCATCATCGGGAACAGACTGGCGAAGGCGATCAGGCCGAATCCGTCGAGGACGGGGCTGCGGCCCGGGATCGTGCCGGCCAGTCCCAGGCCCAGTGCGGCGACCAGGGGAACGGTGACGGTCGACGTGGTCACGCCGCCGGTGTCGTAGGCGAGGGCGATGATGCTCCGGGGTGCGAACAGGGTCTGGATCGAGACCAGCACGTACCCGGTGATGATGTAGTACGGCAGAGGCGTGCCGGTGACGATCCGGAACGTGCCCATACCGATGCCGATCGCCACTCCGACGGCGACGGCGATCCTCAGTCCCCAGGCGTTGATCGTGCCGCCCGAGACATGGTGGGCCTTCAGCGACACGGCGATCAGTGCGGGCTCGGCGACGGTGGTTGAGAAGCCGATCATGGCTCCGAAGAGGTAGACCCAGCCGTAGTCCTGCCAGATCAGCGGAGCAGCTGAGCCGGACCCGGCGGCCGCGCCCCCGACGAAGGCAGGGTCGGTGAGCTGTCCTGCCATCAGCCGCCCGAGCGGGAACAGGGCCTCCTGCAGGCCTGCCAGGAAGAGCACCATGCCGGCCAGCACGAGCCCGAACCCGATCAGCACCTGCCGCAGCTGCGGGATCGGTTGGCGCAGAACGAGGAGCTGGAAGCCTGCCAGGACGATCGCGATCGGTAGGACGTCACGCACGGTTCCACCGAACGTCGTGACCAGGTCTCCCAGGAGGCCGGTCATGCCAGGATCCCGTACCCCATGACGAAGATCATGGGAGTCAGAGAAGCGAAGGCGATCAGACCGAACCCGTCGATCATCGGATTGCGCCCGCGGATCGAGGAGGCAAGTCCGACGCCCAGTGCGGTCACCAGAGGGACGGTGACGGTCGAGGTGGTGACGCCGCCCGAGTCGTAGGCGATCCCCACGATCTCGGGCGGGGCGAGGAGTGTCATGATCAGTACCCCGGCGTACCCGCCGATGATGAGCCGCTGGACCGGCCAGCCCTTGATGATCCGGATCACGCCCAGGATCACGGCTGCCCCGACGGACAGGGCGACGGTGATCCGCAGCCCGAGAGCGTAGGAGCCGCGCGCTGTCTCAGTGTTCTCGATCACACCGCCGTCCGCGGCCACGGTCGCAGCCTCGCCGGCGATGGCGATCAGGGCCGGTTCGGCGACCGTCGTGGTGAATCCGAGTGCGAAGGCGAACGCCGTCAACCAGAGCAGGCTTCCTTTGCGGGCGAACCCGTTGGCCATCGCCTCACCGATGGGGAACAGCCCCATCTCGAGGCCGCGAATGAACAGGGCAAGCCCCAGCACCACCATCACCAGGCCGCCGGCGATCTTGCCCAGATCAGGCAGGGGCTGACGAAGGACCGCCAACTGGAAGAACCCCACCACCACCACGATGGGCAGCAGATCGCGGATGCTCTCCTGGACATCTTGGCCAATTGCTTCAGCAGGCCGCGCAGCGGATGAGGTCTCGCGGCGGAATCGGGGTCGGGTGGGGAATGGGATGTGTTGAGCATGATCGACCGTCCTCGTCGACGCTGATCGGACGGGCGCCGCACAGGCACCACGGCTGTCGGCGAGCGAGCCTGCCCGGAGTCAACGCGCGGGCAGCTGCTCACCGGGAACGAGGCGGCCCGGATGCGCTTGAAGCCCCACAGGGGTGCATCAGGGAACGCCGCGTGTCAGCGACAGCTCAGATCAGGGCGAGAGGCGGTGCCCGTGAACACACATCTCGGACGACGACCCCGCGTGCCGCCGTCCGGTGGCCGGCGGCAGCGTGCCCGGACGAGATCGCGATGCCGGCTCGGAGAGCCGCGAGCATCGCCAGCAGCAGTGGAGCCTGGTGGGCGCGGCCCAGGCGGTGGCTCACCCGTGCCGTCGCTCCACGCAGACTGTCGGACGACTGCCAGACGGAGTAGTGGTCGGCGGGTCCACGCACCTCGTGTGCAGAGGCGGGTGCCGACCCGAGTTCGGACGGGTGAGCAGAGAAGCCTTGTCCAGGAGCGCCGGAGGCCAGCAGGACCAGGACGGCCATGACCAGGAGCGCCAACGCAGAGACGATCAAGGACCGTGGTCCACGGAGGCCCGGGCGGTCGGGGGACCGCAGGGGGGCTGCCTGGCTCACCTGCACGCGCCACCCCTTTCCCGCACGCCCTCCACCCCACCGGTACCCGACGGGTACCTGGAGGATGTCGGGCGGCGGGGGGCAGGGCTACGGACGTAGGACCCGCGTCGGCTTAACGGTCGTGCCCGTCAGCTGTGTGCCGATCGTCCGGTCACCACCAGGACAGGCGGATTGCGGCGAGCACCCCGGCGTGGTCGGAGGCCCACAGCGGCGCCTTCGCCTGGAACGGCGTTGCCCCGATCACCTTGGCACTGACGGGGTAGGCGCCGTTCTTGGCCAGCACCAGGTCGATCCGGGTGGTCAGCGGCCGGGTCGGATCGGTCAGCGTCTCGTTGAAGCAGCAGGTGAGGCCGGGGTCACCGGGCCGCGTGATCCAGGCGTCCCGGAACCTGCTGGTCAGCGACGCGTAGCTGGTGGTGGTCGAGCCGTCGGCGGCCGAGTTGAAGTCACCGGTGGCGATCACCCGGCCCCGGCTGCGCGCCGGCCCGGCCAGGAACTCGGCGGTCTGGTCCTGCTGGACCTCCGGGAAGGCCTCGGTCTCCAGGTGGGTGTTGACGAACCGGAAGGGGAGGCCGCGGTAGCTGGCCTCGATCGAGGCCCAGCCGCGCTTGAACGAGACCGGAGTGGTCTCACCCGGAGGCAGGAACGTCTGCTGGGCGGTGTAGCTGCCGCTCTTCGCGCCCCACCAGGACAGGTACGGGGTGTCCTCGTTCACCAGCACGACGTCGCGGTCCTTCAGGGTCACCATGCAGGCGCCGAGCGTCGTCGAGCCGCAGGGGGCGACCAGCGGCGCAGGGCCGATGTTCGCGTTGCTCGACACCGAGGCGACGGCGTAGTGCAGCCCTCGGGCGGCGAGCGCGTCCTGCAGGATGGTGAGGAAGTCCTGGGTCGGCGGCACGCCCGGACCAGAGGTCTCCCAGATCGTCACCTCCTGCAGCCCGACCAGGTCGGGGTCGCCCAGTCGGATCTCCTCGGCGATGGCCTGAGCACGCCCCGGGAAGTCAGTGAACTGGGCCGTGCCGTAGATGTTCGCCACCGCGCGCAGGAAACTCTCCCCGTCGGTGGCCAGGAGCGCCGGGGTGAGGTCGGCGCCGAGGTACAGGTTGCGGGTCATCACCTTCAGCTCAGGCGAGCCCCGGTGGTTGGCTTCTGCCGCGCCGGGGACCACCATCCCCAGGCCCAGCGCAAGCACAGCAGCGCTGGCTGCACGGAGGAGTGAGGATCGGGATACGGAGCGCATCGGTGGTGCCCCTTTCACGGCCTGACCTGCACGGCTGGAACGGGCTCACCCTGGACCTGTTCTCACGCTCGGTCAACCAGAACCGCTCGACGGGGCGAAATCGTTACCGGCAGTGATCATGAATCGGCTGGGACTCCACCCGTCGGCTGCCTGCCGAGAGGGTGAATCGTGGTCAGAGGGCGTCAGTGACCAAGACCTTGATCGGCTCGACCACGCCCACCGTCGCCGCGAAGTTGGCCAGCCGGGTGCTGAGCGTCCTGGTGATCTGTTCGCCCCGACGCACCAGGATCTGGCCTCCGGTGGTGAACACGTCGACCTCCAGCACCATGCTCGCCCGCAGCTCGGCCACGGTCACCTCGCGGTGAACGCCCCGTGGTTCGAGCGTCGCCACGGCTCCTCGGATCGCTTCGACCAGACGTCTCGGGATAGCCGCATCGGTCATCCAGGTCACGCAGGGTGTCATGCAGCGCGTGGCCGGCGTCGTGATGCAGGAGGAAGTGGCCCACCGCTTCCAGGACCATGGACGCCGGTTCGGCCACTCCACCGTTCGGCCGCACCGGCGCATCGAGCCGAGTGGGCTGTCGTCCCACCCAGCGCGCGACGTCCTCGAGGCGGGGGATGCGGACCAGCAGCTGTTCGCCCTGTGCGGGATGCCGGTCGACCATGTCCGACTCCGACGCGTCGAGCTCATGTCCGGTCTCGAACTTCTCCAGCACCGGCCCGGGTACGGCGATGCAGCCGATGTGACTCAGCATTGCCGCGATGGGCAGACGCCAGTCGTCCTGCAGCTGGAGCTGTTCGGCGATGGCGGCAACCATGACCCGAACCCTGGCGGTTCGCCGCGACGCGGCCGGGCTGGCCATCGAGAGCACATCCGTGAGCACACCTACGGTGCCGCCCAGCGTGCGCTGCAGCAGGTCGCGCTCGGCGTGGATCAGTTCGAACTGACGCAGCGCACTGTCCAGCGCCCGCATCAAGGACTCAGGCTCACACGGCTTGGTCAGGAACCGGAACAGATTGGCCCGATTGACGACGTCGATCGTGGAGTCGAGGTCAGCCTGTCCGGACAGCACCATCATCACCGTGTCCGGGGCCAGTACCCCGGCTCGGCCGAGGAACTCGGCTCCGTTCATCAGGGGCATCATCATGTCGCTGACGATCACCGCGAACGGATCGCCCTCGGCCAGCGCCGCCTCGACGGCGGACAGCCCCTCGGCGCCGGAACTGGCCGTGGTGAGCTCGTATCGCCCCCGGAGGGTGCGCCGCAGAGCGTCGAGCAACCGCGGCTCGTCATCGACGAGCAGCACACGTTGTCTCATCCCACGATCCGTCTCTTCCTCGACGACTTCCCCCACTGACTTCGGTTGGCTCGACCCGTGGATTGAGAGCCCGGCATCACCCGACGGCCGTGGTTCAGGGTGCGTCGACCGCGTGCCGATGAACAGGGCAGGCGGAAGACGTCGCCAGTCCTTGCCCCGCCGGCCGATGGAGGAGCCATGACGACGCAGCGGCCCCGCGTGTTGTTCGTCGACGACGAGCCCCATCTGCTCTCCGGCATCCGTCGGTCGCTGCGAGCTTTGGCCCAGGAGTGGGAGATGACGTTCGTCGACTCCGGTGCTCAGGCCATGGCGGTGATGGACGCCCAACCGTTCGACGCCGTGGTCACCGACATGCGGATGCCCGGCGTCGACGGCGCGGAGCTACTGGCCTGGATGCATCGCTCACACCCGGGAACGGCACGGATCGTGCTCTCGGGGCAGGCCGAGCGCAGCGCCGTACTGGTGGCCGCCGCCTCGGCCCACCAGTTCCTGACCAAGCCTTGTGACGCCGAGAGACTGGGGGCTGTGGTCGGACGGGTTCTCGCCGTACAACGGAGTCTGACCGACCCCGCGCTGCGTGACCTGCTCAGCGGCGTGCGCAACCTGCCCACGCTTCCGGCCGTGTACGAGGAGCTGATGGCCGTCGCGTCGGCCCCCGACACCGGGGTGAACGACGTCGCCCGCGTACTGGCCAGCGACGTCGCCACCAGCGCCGAGATCCTCAAACTCACCAACTCCGCCTTCTTCGGGCTGCCTCGCCGGATCGAGACCGTGACGCAGGCCGTGGCCATGCTCGGGTTGGACAACATCCAGGCCTTGGTCGTGGCCGGCACCACCTTCCGCAGCGGGGCCACGGTGCCGGGACTGGACACCGACGTGCTGCGCCGGATTGCCCTGCAACGCGCCGCGATGGTCCGCCGGATCGGGGCCACCCAGGGCTGGACGCAGGACGAGACCCGACCGATCGCCCTCGCCGCCATGTTGCGTGACGTGGGGGTGCTCGTCCTGGCCACCGGGCACCCCGAGACGGCCGTGATGATCTCCAGGGAGCACGGCGCCACACCTGAGCTGTTGGACGATCCGGTGGCAGTCCATGAGCGCGAGAGAGACGCCTGTACGGGTGTTCCGTGACCCAGGCCAGCGCGTACCTGCTCGGCCTGTGGGGCTTCTCCGACCGGGTGGTGCACACCGTGGGCGGCCAGCCGGTGCCGGCCGACTCCCCGGGGAGCAGCCCCGAGGACCTGGCCCTGGGTTACGCCCACCAGCGCTCGGTTCGCCCCGCGAGCCCTGTTGCGGCCGAGCTGGTCTCGCGCGTGAACGGGGACCGGCTCGCCGCATGGGGTGAGGCGTGCGACGACGTACTCGCTGCCCGAGGGGCGGACGACGCCGCATGACCGGCCTCGCTGTCCAGTCCGCCTCCAGCGCGCTGAAGGACGCGCACGCTGCCGTCGGGCAGATCGCCGCCGAGTTGGGGACGCGGTCCGACGTTTACCTGGCGTTCGTCGCCCCGCCGTACGACCTGGACACTCTGGCGCGGGAACTGCGCGCCACATGGGGCGAGCGAGTGATCGGGTGCACCAGCGCCGGCAACATCGGCGCCCACGGTTTCGAGGAGGCCCCGCTCACGGTGATCGCGCTGACCGGCGGCGGGTTACACCTGCGGACCCTCCTGGTGGAGCCGCTCGACGCGCTGGCCACGGGTCTGGCCTCGGCCGACCAGGAGCTGCGTCGGTGGCGTGCCGACGTGGATCCGGACCGTTCGTTCGCGCTGCTGCTCGTCGACGGGCTGTCCCGGCAGGAGGAGCACCTGGCGGCATCTCTCGGCACCGCGCTGGCCGGGCTGCCCCTGATCGGCGGTTCGGCCGGCGACGACCTGAGCTTCGAACGCACCGCGGTGCTCGGGGTCGATCGTTTCGTGTCCAACGCCGCCTCGGTGACGGTGCTCACCCTGGACTCCCCGTTCACCCTGTTCCGGGTGCAACACGTCGAGCCCACTGACGCCGTGCTGGTGATCACGGATGCCTCACCTGCCGAGCGCATCGTGCACACCATCAACGGCATGCCGGCGACCGAGGCCTACGCTCAGGCGATCGGCGTCGGTGTGGCAGATCTGAACACCGGCCTGTTCTCCGCCCACCCGGTCGTGCTGCGTGCCGGCGGAGGTCACTGGGTGCGGTCTGTCTCCTCGATCCTGCCCGGGGGAGCTCTTCAGTTCTTCGCCGCCGTGGACACCGGTGCGGTGCTGCGCTTGGCAACCTCCGTCGACCCCGTCGACGCGGTCCGGGCGAGCCTGGATGCGCTTCGGGCCGACCTCGGCCCGCTCGCCGGCGTCATCGCCTTCGACTGCATCCTGCGACGGGTCGCCCTGCGCGGTGCAGGTCTGCTCGATCAGGTAGGGGCCTGCCTGCAGTCGGTCGGTGCGGCCGGGTTCAGCACCTACGGGGAGCAGTTCGGGGACTTCCACATGAACCAGACCATGGTCGGCGTCGCGTTCGGTGCCGACCCCCAGCCGGGTGTCCCTGATGAGCGAGGACGCCGACACCGAGAGAGCGTTGATCGGACCATCGCGGGCTTGACGCGTCAGATCGAGCAGCAACGCCTGACCATCGAGGCGCTGGTCGCCGCCGCCGAGCGGCGACTGGACCAGCCCGCCGAGGATTCGGCCTTCGCTCGCTGGGAGCAGAACATCGCCCTGCACCAGGTGATCGAGGAGCGCACCGCGCAGAGCCGATCGGCGGAACGACTGGTGCGCAGCGTGCTGGACTCGCTCGAAGGACGACTGTGCATCCTGGCCGCAGACGGCACCGTCCTGGGAACCAACCGGGTCTGGGACGAGGCCATCGTCCCCGGCGTGCCCGCGGTGCGGACAGGGGGCAACTTCTTCGATCTCGTCCAGTCTCTCGGTGTCGACGGTGACGGGCACTTCGAGGAACTGGTGCGCAGCATTCTCGACGGCCGATCCCGTCACGCCTCGGTCAAGGGCAGGTGGGAGTTCCAGGGGGTCGTCGAGCACGTCGTGGTACGTGTTCAGGCCGTCCGCGATCACGAGAGCGCGCGGGGCGTGGTGACGGTCGTGGACATCACCGAGGCCATGCAGACCCAGGAGGAACTGCATCGACTGACCGAACGCGCCCAGTTGCTCGCTCTGGTCGCCGAACACACCGACAACGCCGTGGTCATCCAGGACGCCGAGGGCCGGATCGAATGGGTCAATGACGCCTTCTGCCGACTCACCGGCTACACGCGTGAGGAGGTCACCGGGCGACACCGGGTGGATCTGTGGCACGGTCCCTACACCCGGACCCCGGCCTTCGCCGCACTCAGGTCGGCCATTGCCGCCGGACGCGCAGTGGACGTCGAACTGCCGGCCGAGACCCGCGACGGCGGCTCGTACTGGACCCACCTGCAGATCCAACCGATCGAGTCGGCAGGGCGGATCACGCGCTTCGTCGGGATCGAGCGCGACACGACCCAGGCCCGGTTGGCCGCGGAACAGCTTCGGGCCACCCATCAGCAGGTCAAGGATCTGGCCGAGGCGCTGACCGGAGAGAAGGCCATCCTCGCGGGAGTGCTCGCCTCGATCCCCCATCTCGTGTACTGGAAAGACCGCGATCTCCGGTATGCGGGGGTGAACCAGGCCTTCCTGGCTCTACGACGTCTGGGTGATCAGGCCGACGTGGTGGAACGGACGGAGGCTGAGCTGGCGGTGCACGACGAGCTCAGTGACGTCCTGGACGAAGCGGAGCGGAAGGTGCTCGCCAGTGGCCTGGCGCAGTACGACCGCCATGTCACGATCACCTCTTCCGAGGGCCGGCGCCGGAATCTGCTGCTCAGCGTTCTTCCTCACCGTGATCACGCCAGTCAGGGCGGAGGCTCACCGGAGATCGCGGGGCTGATCGGCGTGGCGGCGGACGTGACGCATATCGGCGAGTTGGAGCGCCAGCTCGCGCAGGCCAGCCGGCTGGAGTCGATCGGCCAGCTCGCCGCGGGGATCGCCCACGAGATCAACACGCCGGTCCAGTACGTCTCGGACAACACCCGGTTCGTCGCCGACACCGTTGCCGAGGTCCTGGCGGCTCTCACCACCGTCACGGCGGTCGCGGTCGCCGAGGCCGATCCAGCTCAGGCCATGCAGTCCGTGCGTGACGCGGTCGGCGCTCTCGATCTGGACTTCCTCGGAGAGGAGCTCCCCAACGCCCTCGCCGAATCACTGGAGGGCCTGCAACGGGTCGCCCAGATCGTGCGCGCCATGAAGGACTTCTCCCATCCGGCGCCGGGCGGGCTGCGGTCGATCTGAACCGGGCAGTGGAGAGCACGAGTCAGGTGTGCCGCAACGAGTGGCGTTACGTCGCGGACCTGCAGCTGGACCTCGATCCCGACATGGGCACCGTGCCCTGCTTCGAGGGCGAGCTCAAGCAAGTGCTGCTCAACATCATCGTCAACGCCGCGCAGGCCATCGGCGAGGCGGCTGCACCCGCCGGCTCCGGGCCGCCACTGCCAGGGGCCTGATCACGGTCTCCACACACCGTGAGCAGGAATCCGCCCGCATCGTCGTGACCGACAACGGTCCAGGCATGGAGGAGGCGGTCAGAGCACGGATCTTCGATCCCTTCTTCACCACCAAGGAGGTGGGCAAGGGCACCGGGCAGGGGCTGTCGATGGCCTACGCCAGCATCGTGCAGAAGCACGGCGGCCAGCTTCACGTCTCCTCGGCGCCAGGCCGAGGGTCGACCTTCACGGTCATCCTTCCGCTGGCCGTCGGCGAGCTCTAGGCGGGCGCAGCCGCAGCCCCTGCATGCCGCCGTCGACCGCCAGCGAGGTCCCCGTGGTCGAGCCCGCCCCCGGGCCGGCCAGGTAGACGATCGCCTCGGCCACCTCGGCGGCCGAGACCAGACGGCCCTGCGGCTGACGCGCCTCGAGCGCGGCCCGTTCGGCGTCCGGATCGTCCGCCGCCTCCAGCAGCCGGCCGATCCAGGGGGTGTCGGCGGTTCCGGGATTGACGCAGTTCACCCGGATCCCCTCGCGCAGGTGGTCGGCGGCCATGGCCAGGGTCAGCGAGAGCACCGCTCCCTTGGTCGCGCTGTAGAGGGCGCGCTGGGGCAGTCCGGCGGTGGCCGCGATCGAGCCCGTGTTCACGATCGCCGCCCGGTCCGAGGCCCGCAGGTGGGGCAGCGCAGCGCGGGTGACCCGCACCATGCCGAACACGTTCACGTCGAACACATGCCGCCAGGCGTCGTCGTCGTTGTCCTCCACGGTGCCCTGGGCGCCGATGCCGCTGTTGTTGATCAGCACGTCAAGGCCACCCAGCCCGCGCGCAGCGTCGTCCACCGCGGTGCGTACCGCCGCGTCGTCGGTGACGTCAGCCCGCACCCAGAGCAGGTCGACCTCCTCCGGCGGAGGCTGGACGTCGAGGGAGGCGACCCGGGCGCCCGCGGAGGCGAAGCGCAGTGCCGTCGCCAGGCCGATGCCCGAGGAGCCTCCCGTGATCAGGACCTTCAGCGGCTCAGCAGGCACGGTTCCTCCAGTGGGATTCAGGCAGGTCAGTGGGATTCACGGGAGACCTGGTCGCCGCTCGAGCCGACCAGGAAGTCGAGGTCGGCGCCGGTGTCGGCCTGCATGCACGTGGTCGACGTACAGCCGCTCCCAGCCGCGGCGCGGCGCGGCGTAGCGCGGTCGACGCGCGGGCCGGCGGCGTGCGGCCCGCCAGCTCGTGCGGCGGAGACGTCGACGTCCAGGCGCCGGCCCGGGCACGTCGAGGACGATCGGTGTCGCCGGTCGTGATCCAGGCCCAGCGGCCCGCCGGCGGCCGCCTCGGGCGCGACGTGCAGCACGACGGTGCCGTAGGCGGTGCCGCTCATCCGCCCGTCGCAGATCCGCACCATGTCGCGGACGCCCCGCTCGCAGCAGCTTCGCCGGCAGCGGCATGTTCGCCACCTCGGGCATGCCCGGGTAGCCCTTCGGCCCGCAGCCGCGCAGCACCAGCACCGAGTCTCGTCGACGTCCAGGTCGGGGTCGTCGATGCCGGGCGTGCAGGTCCTCGATGCTGTCGAACACCACCGCCCGGCCGCGGTGGTGCAGCAGGGCGCGGGGAGGCGGCGGCGGGCTTGATCACCGCGCCGCGCGGCGCGAGGTTGCCGCGCAGCACGGCGATCCCGGCGTCGGACTGCAGCGGGTGCGCGCGCGTCGCGGATCACCTCGTGGTCCCAGATCCGGGCGTCGTCGAGGTGGTCGACCAGCGGCCGCCCGGTGACGGTCAGCGGCGGCGGGATCGAGCAGGTCCGCGACCTCGCGCAGCACGGCGAGCAGCCCGCCGGCCCGGTGGAGGTCGTCCATCAGGAACCGCCCGGCCGGCTGCAGGTCCACCAGCAGCGGGACGCCGCGCGCCGATGCGGTCGAAGTCGTCGAGGGTCAGCTCGACGCCGAGCCGACCGGCGATCGCCAGCAGGTGCACCACGGCGTTGGTCGAGCCGCCGATGGCGGCCAGCGGCCACGATCGCGTTCAGGAAGGACCCTCGGCTCAGGATCGTGCGACGGACGACGCTCGCGCGGCGACCAGGTCCACGGCGAGCCGGCCGGTCGGCGTGCGCGCCCTCGAGCAGCCGGCTGTCCGGGGCCGGGGTGCCGGCAGTGCCGGGCAGGGTGATGCCCAGTGCCTCGGCCACGACCGCCATGGTCGAGGCGGTGCCCATGGTGTTGCAGTGCCCCCGGCTGCGGATCATCGCCGACTCGGACCGCAGGAACTCCTCCTGCGACAGGGTGCCGGCCCGCACCTCCTCGACTGAGCCGCCAGACGTCGGTGCCGCAGCCCAGCGGCTCGCCGCGGAAGGTGCCGGTGAGCATCGGGCCGCCGGGCACCACCAGCGCCGGCAGGTCGACCGAGGCGGCGGCCATCAGCAGCGACGGGATCGTCTTGTCGCAGCCGCCGAGCAGCACCACGCCGTCGATCGGGTTGGCCCGGATCATCTCCTCGGTGGCCATCGCGGCCAGGTTGCGCCACAGCATCGCGGTGGGCCGCACCTGGGTCTCGCCGAGGGAGACCACCGGCAGGTTCAGCGGGATGCCGCCGGCCTCCCAGATGCCCTGCGGCGACGCTGCCGGCGACCTCGTTCAGGTGCGCGTTGCACGGGGTCAGGTCGGAGGCGGTGTTGGCGATCGCGATGTGCGGGCGGCCGTCGAACGCGTCGGCCGGCAGGCCGCGGCGCATCCAGGCCCGGTGGATGTAGGCGTTGCGGTCGGTGCCGCGCGTACCACTGTGCGCTGCGCTGCGGCGCCATCGGCCTCGCCTTCCGGCTGGTGCGTTTCCCACGGGTGGAACGGCGGAATAGCATTCCCAACGTGCTTGAGCCTAACCGTGCCGCCACCGGGCTCGAGCTCCCCGGCCGGCCGTCGAGAGCCCGATGAGGCACTACCTCGCCCGGCCGGCGTCGGCAGAGGCGTTCGGCCTCGGCGAGGGCCCGGTCTGGGACGCCCCCCGGGAACGCGTGCTCTGGGTCGACGTCAACGCCGGGGTGGTTCTGCAGGGCCGGTTCGACGGCCGGGACGTCGCGGTGACCCGCCGGGACCGGCTGGACCGCAGTGTCGGCGCCGTGGTCGTCGCCGCCGACGGTCGCCTGCTCGTGGCCGGTCGGCGCCGGCTGTTCACGGTCGACCCCGCGGGCACCGTTCACCCCGGTCCAGAGATCATTCCGGGCGACGTGCGCAGCCGGCTGAACGACGGTGGCTGCGACCCGGCCGGCCGGTTCCTGGTCGGCAGCATGGCGTTGGACGACCGCGCCGGCACCGAGCTGCTGGTGCGGATCGAGCCCGACGGGAGCCAGACCACCCTGGACGGCGATCTCACGCTCTCCAACGGTCTGGGCTGGTCACCCGACGGGCTCACCCTGTACAGCGTGGACAGCGTTCCCGGCATCGTGTGGTCGCGCAGCTACCGGGCCGACGGCGTCTGCGGACCGCGTCGGATCTTCAGTCGGTTCGACGACGGCACACCGGACGGTCTCTGCCTGGACCGCGCCGGCAACCTGTGGATCGCGGTCTGGGGCCGCGGCGAGGTCCGCTGCCTGACGCCGTCCGGTGAACAGGTGGCCACGGTGAGCGTGCCGGCACCGCACACGAGCAGTGTCGCCTTCATCGGTCCGGGCCTCGACACCCTGCTGATCACCACGGCCCGGGAGGAGTTGGACGCCGCGCAGCTCGCCGACCATCCGCACTCGGGGCACCTCTTCGTGGCCCACGTCGAGACCACCGGCCTGCCGGTGCCCGCCTGGTCCGGACCCCTCTGATCCCGTCAACCCTGGAGCCACCGTGTACCTGATGCGCATCGGTGCGATCGGCGCCGAGAAGCCGATCGTGCGGATCGACGACGCGACCTATGTCGACGTCTCCGACCTGGTCGCCGACTTCGACGAGGTGTTCTTCGCCGACGGAGTGGATCGACTGCAGACCCGTTGTCGCCGAACGGGTCTCCCGTGGTGAGGTGTCGCGGTTCGCCGGTGAGCGGATCGGCGCTCCGATCGCGCGGCCGCACCAGATCCTGTGCATCGGTCTGAACTACAGCGACCACGCCGCCGAGACCGGCCAGGCGGTGCCGGCCGAACCCATCGTCTTCACCAAGGCGCCCAACACACTGATCGGGCCGGACGACGACGTCCGGATTCCCCGCGGCTCGACCAAGACCGACTGGGAGGTCGAGCTCGGGATCGTGATCGGCACCCGGTGCAGCTACCTGCCCGACCTGGAGTCGGCCCGCGCGGCCATCGCCGGGTACGTGCTGGTGAACGACGTGAGTGAGCGCGCCTTCCAGATGGAGCGCGGCGGGCAGTGGGTCAAGGGCAAGTCGGCCGAGACCTTCAACCCGGCCGGGCCGTGGCTGGCGACCCCCGAGGAGATCGCGGACGTCGCGAACCTGGACCTGTGGCTGGACGTGAACGGCCAGCGTCGTCAGCGGGGATCAACCTCGACGATGCTGTTCGCGCCGGACGTGATCGTGGCCTACCTGAGCCAGTTCATGGTGCTCGAGCCGGGCGACCTGATCAACACCGGAACGCCGCCCGGGGTGGGGATGGGGATGACGCCGCCCGTGTTCCTGCAGCCGGGAGACGAGATGACCCTGGGTGTCGACGGCCTGGGCACCCAGCGGCAGCGGGTGCTCGCCCCCCGATGAGCACGTCCACGATGCGGGCGTTCGTGGTCACCGGGCCGCAGTCCTCGGCCGTGCTCGACGTTCCGCGACCGACCCCCGGGCCGGGTGAGGTCGTCGTCGACGTGGAGCGGGTCGGCGTCTGCGGCACGGATGTGGAGTTCTTCACCGGCGAGATGGCCTACCTGCACACCGGTCAGGCCGTCTACCCGATGCGCCTCGGGCACGAGTGGTGCGGACGGGTCAGCGCCGTCGGGACAGGCGTGGACCCGGCATGGCTGGGGCGGCACACCACCGGAGACACCATGCTGGGCTGCGGCACCTGTCGCCGCTGCCGGGCCGGCTTGGGGCACGTGTGCGCGGACCGGTTCGAGATCGGCATCCGCGGCGGCTTCCCGGGAGCTCTGGCCGAGCAGCTGGCGGTACCGGCGTCCGCCCTACACGCCCTGCCGGACTCCGTGGACCCGGTCGCGGGGGCCATGGTCGAGCCCGGGGGCAACGCGCTGCGCTCCGTCGAGGCCGCGGCCCTGAACCCCGGCGACCGGTTGCTGGTGCTCGGGCCCGGCACGATCGGGCTGCTGGTCGCCCTGTTCGCACGCGCCCAGGGTGTGGAGGTGCACCTGGTCGGCCGGTCGGAGCGCTCGCGCGCCTTCGCCGCCGCCTTGGGCGGGTTCTCGGTGTGGACCCTGGACACCTTGCCCGGACTCGCCTTCGACGCGGTGGTCGACTGCTCGAACGATGCCGGGCTGCCGGCCCGTGCGCTGGACCTGGTGGAGCCGGGCAAGCGGGTGGTCTACGTCGGGCTGGCCGGCTCGCCGAGCACCATCGACACCCGCACCCTGGCGCTCAAGGACGTCACCGCGGTCGGCGTCCTGAGCGCCTCGCCGGGCCTGGCGGCCACCATCGAGCGCTATGCCTGCGGCGCTGTGGATCCGCGCCCGCTGGTCGCCGCCACGGTCGGGCTCGACCAGGTCGACGCCGTGCTCCGCGGAACCCGCCCGACCGGCGCCGGCCCCGGCCCCAAGGTCCACGTCGACCCCCGCAGGTAGCTCCAGGTCGTTCACTCACCCTCGTGCTCTGCCGCGAGAGTCGGGTAACCGGGGGAATCCCGCTCGGATTCGCCCGGTTACTCGACTCTCGGCGGCATGAAGCTAGGCTCGATCGGGTGGACACTGTCGACTCCCAGAGCGCCCAGAACGCCGCGGTGAACGGCTCCGAGCCTGATCCCATGGACCTGTTGGCCTCGCTGCGGGGCAGCATCGACAACCTCGACGCCGCGATCGTCCATCTGCTCGCCGAGCGCTTCAAGTGCACCCAGAAGGTGGGGGCGTTGAAGGCGGCGCACGGGATGCCGCCGTCGGACCTGGAGCGGGAGGCGCAGCAGATCGAGCGGCTGCACCGCCTCGCGCGCGACGCCGGGCTGGACCCGGTCTTCGCCGAACGCTTCCTGAACTTCGTCATCGACGAGGTCATCCGCCATCACCGTGCCCTGGCCGAAGGCTCGGGCTGACCCGCGGTGAGCGTGGTCATCACGGTCGCTCCCACCGGGCCGATCGCCACCACGGACGACAACCCCGGCCTTCCCACCCAGCCGGAGGAGATCGCCGCTGCCGTCGAGCGGGCCCACGGGCTCGGAGCCTCGGTGGCGCACCTGCACCTGAGGGACGAGAACGAACGCCCCACCGCCGATCTCGGCATCGCCCGGCACACGATGGACCTCATCACCGAACGCTGTCCGATCCTGATCCAGCTCTCCACCGGGGTCGGGCTGTCGGTGCCCTTCGAGGAGCGCGAACGACTGGTCGAACTGCGCCCCCGGATGGCGACCCTCAACCCGTGCAGCATGAGCTTCGGGACCGGGGAGTTCCGCAACCCGCCGGACGGTGTGCGCCGCCTCGCCGCCCGGATGCGCGAGCTCGAGGTCAAGCCGGAGCTCGAGATCTACGACACCGGACACCTGGACGCCTGCCTGCGGCTGCGCGACGAGGGCCTGCTGGCCGAGCCCCTGCAGTTCTCGATCGTGCTCGGCGTGGCGGGAGGCGCGGCCGCGACGGCGGACAACCTGTTCACCCTGGTCCGGCGCCTCCCACCTGGGGCGATCTGGCAGATCATCGCCATCGGCCGGGCCAATCTCGACCTCACCGCGATCGGGCTCGCCCTCGGCGGCAACGCCCGGGCCGGCATGGAGGACACGCTCTACCTGCGCAAGGGGGAGCTGACCACGGGGAACGACCCGTTGGTGGCCCGCGCCGTCCGCCTGGCCCGCGACCTGGACCGTTCGATCGCCTCGGTGGCCGAGACCGAGGCGCTGCTTCAGCTGCCGCCCCGCTGAGTCGCCGATCCGCGGCGACGCCCCCTGCTCGGGGCGCGCTTCGCGTCGGGTCGCAGGGCGTTGAACACACCCTTGTCGTCGGGTGCTTCTGAGCCTATCCGCGGCAGGGCTCCTCCACGGGGGCCGATCAGCCCTGCAGCCGTCCGGGTGAGTCGGCGGTCGTGTCCTCACAGTCGGGCGACAGCCGCCGACAGGGCCGGGACCCGATCCCACCGCCGGTCGGACCGCAGAGGAGGTGCGCCATGATCATCCAGAGCAGCAGTGTGGCGATGCAGTCCTCCTTCCAGCGCGAGTCGCGGCGTACCAGCGAGACGACGGTGCGGGCCTGGCGGGACGCCCCGCCGCCACCCCCGAGGCCAGACGCTCACACCACGCCCAGGACGAGGACGACGCCGTCGGTGATGTCGGCTCCCTCAGCCCCCGCCTCGCCTCGCTGGTCCAGCTCGTCGAGCGGATGACCGGCGACGAGGTGAGGGTGCTGGATCCGGCCGAGCTCGCCGGGCACGGACGCGGGCACCACCACGATGCTGCGACGCCGCCGGCCCGCCGCGCCGGGTGGGGCGTGGAGGCGGTCACCACCGAGACCTCGTTCGAGCGGGAGGCCACGGCGGTCGCCATCGAGGGGTCGGTGAGGACCGCCGACGGACGGACGATCGACCTCGACGTCGATCTCGCGCTGTACCGCGAGGTGGCGCGGTCCACCACGGTCCGGATCTCGGCCGGCGACCCCGCTCCGAAGGACCCGCTGGCGCTCAGCTTCGGTGCCGCCCCGGCACTCAGCACCGAGCGCACCGACCTCGATCTGGACGGCGACGGAACCACCGAGCGGCTGCCGTTCGTGGGGTCGGGGCTGGCCTACCTTGCCCTCGACCGCGACCGGAACGGTGTGGTCAGCGACGGGAGCGAGCTGTTCGGCCCAGCCTCGGGCGACGGGTTCGCCGAGCTGCGCGCCCACGACTCCGACCGCAACGGCTGGATCGACGAGGCCGACCCGGTGTTCACCGAGCTGCGCCTGTGGAGCGCACCGGATGCGCCGCTGCAGACGCTGGCCGAACGTGGCGTCGGTGCCATCGGCCTGGCCAACGTGGCCAGCCCGTTCCGCATGGTCGCCGGCGGCGAGGCGGTCGGTGAGCTGCGCACGACCGGGGTCTGGTTGGGCGAGAACGGGTCCGTCGGCACCGTGCACCAGTTCGACGTCCTCACCTGACCGACTGCTCACGGCGCCGTAGATTGGGCCGATGATCTCTGCAGTGCAGTCAGCGGTGACCGTGTGGGTCCGGCACGAGGAGCGCCCCACCGAGCGGCGCGCCCCGATCGTTCCGGACGACGCGGCCCGGCTCGTCGCGCAGGGCATCGAGGTGGTGGTCGAGGAGTCGCGCCACCGGGCGTTGCTCATCGAGGACTACGTGGCAGCCGGGTGCCGGGTCGCGCCGTCCGGCAGTTGGGTCGAGGCACCGGCCGAGACGTACGTGCTCGGGGTGAAGGAACTCCCCGAGACCCCCACGGCGCTGCGGCACCGGCACATCTACTTCGGGCACGCCTACAAGGGCCAGGCCGGCTCCCGCGAGCTGCTGTCCCGGTTCGTCGCCGGCGGCGGCGCGCTGCTCGACCTGGAGTACCTGGTCGACGAGACCGGACGGCGGCTGGCCGCCTTCGGCTACTGGGCCGGGTACGTCGGTGCGGCGCTCGTCGTTCTGCACGCCCGCGGCGTCCTGCCGGTCGCGCTCGAGCCGACCGACCGGCCGACTCTGGACGCGGTGCTCGGCGCAGCGCCGGCCGTCCGGGCAGAGCCTCTGCGGGCGGTCGTGATCGGTGCGTTGGGTCGCTCGGGGCGCGGGGCCTGCGACGCGCTTGCCGTCGCTGGGGTGCCGGTCACCCGGTGGGATGTCGCCGAGACCCGCGCGTTGGACCGGCCACGGCTGCTCGAGCACGACCTGCTGGTCAACACCGTGCTGGCGACGAGCCCGGTGCCGCCGTTCGTGCGCCCAGAGGACCTCGACGTCCCCACCCGGCGGCTCCGCCTGATCTGCGACGTCAGCTGCGACGTCACCTCACCGCTGAATGTGCTGCCGATCTACGACTCCGTCACCAGCTGGACAGCGCCCGTTCGCCGGCTGCGCGAGACCCCGCCGCTGGACCTGATCGCCATCGACAATCTGCCGTCCCTGGTTCCGCGGGAGGCCAGTGCCGACTTCTCCGCCCAGCTGACCCCTCAGCTGGCCCTCCTCGGCGATCCTGAGGGCCCGTGGCTGCGGTGCCGCGACACCTTCACCGCCGCTGTGGCGAGCGGGATCGAGATTTCCGAGAACTGACCTGTCGATCACCTGTCGATCCGGGTGGGGGCCTGCGTCATCAGGGGGAGGCACCACCCGAGACGACCGAGGAGACCCTGATGGACTACATGATCCTGATCCACAGCGACGAGACCGCCGTGCCGGAGCGTGGGAGTGCGCAGTTCGAGCAGATGATGGCCGGCTGGATGGCGTACAACCAGTCGCTGATCGACGGCGGTCACTGGATCTCGGCCGCCAATCTGCAGGGCGTGGCCACGGCCACCACGGTGACCAAGCGCCCGGGGTCGCCCCCGGCGATCACCGACGGGCCGTACGCCGAGACCAAGGAGCAGCTGGGAGGCTTCTACCTGATCTCGGCCCAGGACCTGGACCAGGCTCTGGAACTGGCCGCGCGCCTGCCCCTGCCTGCGGGCAGCATCGAGGTCCGCCCGGTCGCCTTCCGGCCCGACGCCGGATGAGTGTGGGCGACGCCGCCGCACCTGGCGCCGCGCTCGACGCCGCGCTCACCCGCCTGGCGCGCGAGGAGGGCGGGCGGGTGCTCGCCCTCCTCGCGCGCCGGTTCGGCGACCTCGATCTGGCCGAGGAGGCCGTGCAGGAGGGGCTGATCGAGGCCGCACGTACCTGGCCGGCGTCCGGTGTCCCGGACAACCCGGCCGGCTGGCTGCTGATGGTCGCCCGGCGGAAGGCGATCGATGCCCTGCGCCGGGCCGGCAGCCTGAGCCGGCGGGCCCACGAGGCCGGCGTCCACCTGGCCCGGATCGAGGCCGCACACGACGACAGGCCGGGAGAGGAGCTCATGGTGGCTGACGACCGGATCGCCGACGAGCGCCTGCGCCTGATCTTTCTCTGCTGCCATCCCGCCCTCGACCAGGAGGCCCAGGTGGCGTTGACCCTGCGCCTGGTCGCCGGGCTCACCACACGGGAGATCGCCGCAGCCTTCGTCGTACCGGAAGCGACTCTGGCGCAACGGATCGTGCGGGCGAAACGGAAGATCCGCCTGGCTCGGATCCCGATGTCGGTCCCGGCCGACCTGGGCGAACGGGTCGGCGCCGTGCTCGGCGTGCTCTACCTCGTCTTCAACGAGGGTTACCTGACCCGCGGCGCCGACGCCGTCGCGCTGCAGCGGCTCGACCTGGCGCAGGAGGCGATCCGGCTCACCCGGCTGCTGGCGCAGCTGGTGCCGGAGGACGCCGAGGTCGAGGGTCTGCTGGCGCTGGAGCTCTTCCACCAGGCCCGGGCCGACACCCGGGTCGATGTCGCGGGGGACCTGGTCCTGCTCGAGCACCAGGACCGCTCCCGCTGGGACCTGCCGATGATCCACGAAGCCGATGCGATCCTGGTACGCGCCGTGGGGCGGCGCCGACCGGGCCCGTACCAGGTGCAGGCGATCATCGCCGGGCAGCATGCCGTCGCACCCACCGCCCCCGACACGGACTGGCCGGCCATCGCGACCGCCTATCGCCAGCTGACCGCGATGACCGCCTCCCCGGTGGCCGCCCTGAACCACGCGGTCGCCGTGGCGATGGCGGACGGCGCCGCCGCCGGTCTCGCGCTGCTGGACCAGATCGACGGGCTGGAGGGTTACCACCTCGCGCACGCTGCACGGGCGGATCTCCTGCGCCGGCTCGGCCGTGCCGACGAGGCGGCCGGGTGCTACCGGACGGCCCTGGGGCTGACCGCGAACCCGGCCGAGCAACGCTTCCTACAGGGTCGCCTGGCCGAGTGCCTCGGCAGCCGGTGAGCGTGGGCGGTCAGCCGGCTCCGCCGTTCTGCGCCGGCAGGTCCGCGGCGTTGCGTCGCTTCTCCGCCTGCCTGGCTCGGGCGCGCACCAGCGCCTCCTCGAGCATGACCAGGATGGCATCACGCACCGAGAGGAAGCTGCGTGCGTCGAACTCGACCACCGGCACCACGGGGTCGATGGCCAGGGACCAGCGGATGGTCTCGACGTCGTGGTGCACCTGGCCGTCGAACCGGTTGACCCCGACCACGAACGGCAGTCCGAGCTTCTCGAAGTAGTCGACCGCGGCGAAGCAGTCGTCGAGCCGGCGGTCGTCGACCAGCACCAGGGCACCGAGGGCGCCGTTGGCGAGGTCGCTCCACATGAAGCCGAACCGGTCCTGCCCGGGGGTGCCGAAGATGTAGAGCTTGATGCTCTCGTCGATGGTGATCCGGCCGAAGTCCATCGCCACCGTGGTGGTCGTCTTGGTCGGCACCAGCTCGTTGCGGTCGATCCCCGCCGCGGCGGACGTCATCTCGGCCTCTGTGCTCAGGGGAGCGATCTCCGAGATGGTGGCCACCGTGGTCGTCTTTCCCACGCCGAATCCGCCGGCGACCAGGATCTTCACCGGGACCGGTTGCCGCTGGCGGGTCGCCGTCCCGACCGGGCGCTCAGCTGCGCTGTCGAAGGCCATCGATCACTCGCATGATTGTCTCCACGTCGTCGGTCACGTCCCCGTCCGGTTCGAAGGTCGACACCAGCCCCTGATACGTCAGGTCACCGATGATCACCCGGGCCACGCCCAGGTGAAGGTTGAGTCGGGCCGCCACCTCGACGACGGCCAGGGGTTCCTGGCAGAGATTCACCACGTCGCGGTACTCGAACGACAGCGCCTCGGCGGCACTCAGCCCCGCTGTGGTGACCTGGACCTGCGCCTCGATCGGGATCTCGGCCGCGCCCGAGGTCCTGCCCTGGGTGAGCAGGAAGGGGCGGATATGAGCCGCCGAGGAGGAGTCGCCGGCGTCTCCGGAGGTCGCGGCACCCTGCAGGAACGGCCGAACCAGTGAGGAGTCGTCATCCGCGGCCGGGGCCATGCCCTGCTCCTCGTTCATCCGCCGACCGTGTTCTTCAACTCGTTGATCAGCTGCGGGTTCAGGATGCCGTTGATCCGGTTGATGAACACCGCCATCTCGTAGGCCACCGTGCCGAGGGAGGCGGTGCGGTCGGCGACAGCGCCGAGCAGCGCCCCTGCGCCCATGGCCATCACGATCAGGTAGCCGCCCTCGGCGTCGACGATCACCTTGTTCAGAGCGCCCAGGCCGTAGCTGGTTCCAGCACCAGCCGCCAGGCTCACCATGCCGGAGACGATCGCCGACAGCCGGTCACTGCTGGCCCGGTCGGCATCGCCTGCGGTGGCCATGAGAAGTCCGTCGGAGGAGACGGCGATGACGTCCACGACGCCTGCCGTCTCCTGCGCGAACTTGGTCAGCAGCCAGCGTGAAGTCCTGCGCCTGGGCGCTGAGCTCGGTCGTCGTCCCGGTCATGCGGATTCTCCGTCCTCGGGTTCGTGCGGTGCGTTGCGTTCGGGCCCGGCGGCATCGCTGCCGGGCAGTGCTGCCTCGGCCATGGCGAGCTCGAGGTCCTCGACCCACGAGAGCACGTCCTCGGGGCGCTCCGGGCGGTGGACCACGCGACCACCCGCGGCACCCAGGGTGATCGGGCCCGTGGGCGGCCCATTCGCCGGCCGCGTGACCTCCGGAACGGCGCCGCTCAGTGCGGCGAGCGAGGCTCCGGGCACCCGGCGTGCGGGACGCTCGGGGGCGGCGGGCTGGACCGAGGGGGCAGCCCGCGGCGGCTCGTCAACGACCGGCCGCGGTGGCAGGGCCGGCGGCGTGGCTCGCAGTTCGCCGGCCAGCTCGGTGACCGCCTGACGTTGCTCGTCACGGCGCCCCGCAGCCTCGCGGAGCGCGGCCTCACGGGCAGCCGCCTCCGCCGCGGCGGCCTGCGACGCCGCCTCTTCGGCCAGCCGCTCCTCGTTCAGCGACGTGCGATGGCGCACCTCGCCGGCGCGTCCGACGGCGCTGCCCACGTCGTCCAGCGCGGCGCGCACCGCCTCAGGATCGACGGCGACGGGGCCGAGCAAGGGCCGGCGCGGGCGGGGCCGTCCCGCCGAGCTCCTCGAGGGCCGCGCCGGGAATCCGGCGGCGCACCCCGGCCCGGCGGGCAAGGTCCTCGGACGTCGCAGCGGCAGTATGCGGATCAGGGCCGTTGCCCTCGGCCCTGACCATCGCCTCCTCGATCTCGGCGACCTGACGTCGTGCCTCATCAGGGTCGGGGCCGCCACGGGTGGGCGCGGGTGGTGCGGCGTCGGGGATGGTCGGCAGGTGGCTGCCCGGGACCCGTCGCCGGACACCGGTGGCCCCGCTGGGCGGCGGAGGTGGTGGCGGCGAACCAGGATCGCCTCCACCGCCGGCAGCCCAGTGAGCCCCCGGCACCCGGCGGGCGATCGGCCTGTCGCCTGTCGCCTGCACCCGCCTCCTCCTCCGCCACCGGGGCGGCGGCAGCCGGCCCTGCCAGCGGCATTGGCGGTGGCGGGGCCGGTGACGGGGTCGATGGCGGGGCAGGGCCTCCTGCGGGCGCTGGAACGGGCACCCGCTCGGGGCGCGACCGGGTGCCGAGCGTCCTCCGGACGGGCCGCCGGGAGGGCATTCGGCGCGAGGTCCACCAGGACCTCGGCGGGCAGCAGCACCCGCGACCGTGATGCCGTGCTCGGGGGTTGGTTCGAGCCGAACATCCAGGCCGTGACGACGGGCGATGCGCCCCGCCACGAACAGGCCGAGGACGTTGGTCGGGGCCAGGTCGAGGCGCTCCCGGCGCTCCAGCCGGGCGTTCTCCTCGGCCAGCCTGTCCTCCGGCATCCCCATACCGTGGTCCACGATGGTCAGCGGCATGCCTCCATCGGCCTCGAGGCGTCCGTGCACGTCCACTGTCGTGCGGGGCGGTGAGAACGGCGCCGCGTTCTCCAGGAGCCGGCCGGCAGGGCAGCAGGTCGCTCACCACGCCGGGGGAGAGGTAGGCGTCGGGGAGGCGGTCGACGGTGACCCGCTTGTCAGTCCTCGACCGAGCCGAGCGAGGCGCGGACGGCGACCGACAGCGCACCGGTCGCTCTCTCCGGAGGACTCCGAGCCGCGGAGAGCGCGACCAGCTCTTCACGTTGCCGCGCAGACACGTCGACAGGTGGTCGAGTCGGTGCAGGGTGGAGAGCACGTCGGGGTCGTCCTCTATCCGCTCCAGGGAGTCGATCAGCTGAGCTGGCGCCCGACCAGGTTGGTCGTCGTCCCGTCCGACACTGGCGACATCGATCCCACGTGCGCCGGCTGACGACCTGGCGTTGTCGAGCGGTTGTCGCCACGTGTCTGCACCAGGTTGAAGGCCTGCGGCCGGCCGCCGATCTCGTCGTCCGAGCTGATGTCGATCTCGGCCAGCTCAGGCACCACATCGACCTCGGCGTCCTCGTCGGCGACGCGCAGCAGCTCCTCCTGCGCGAGGTCGGCCACCACCGCTGCTGCGGTGGTAGCCTTGCGCAGCCTCGGTCGCGACCGAGCGGCCGACGATCACCGACAGCGCGTTCACGAGGGCCATCAGCAGCGTGGCCGGCAGGGAGAACCAGAGGCCGCCCGGGCGCGCTGCTCGCCACCGCGGTGGCCGCGGTCGCCGCGCCCTGCGTGCACGGTCGCGTCTGCACCAGCTCCGCAGCTCGGTCTCCGACTGTCGGCCACGAACACCGTCACGGCAGGCTGTCGAGGACCTCGGCCGATGGTCCGATCTGCGCCTGGGCGTCGCCGATCCGGCACGCGCTGATGCTGTCGGTGGCCTGACCGAGCCCTGGCGCCGGTCGGTCGCCCTGCCGCTGGAACGCCGGACCGGCATCGTGCACGGCGAGATCCGGCCACACGCCGCCACGCTCCGGGCCCGTCCCTGGCGGACATCGTGCCGGTCGCCGCCGCGGCAGGGCACCACCCCGTTCACCGATTCGTTCGAGCGCGGAAGGAAGATCGGCGAGCTGCGCCCACGCGTCGGCGGCCTCCACGGTGGTCTGCTGGGTCAGTGTCGCAGCGCCTGGACCGCTCGTCGACAGCGGTCCGATCCCGGCGATGGCGTCCGTCGCCGGCACCGACCGGCCAACCGGCGTGCGGGCGGTGTCGCCGACCAGCGCGCACCGTCCACGCCGCCACAGTCCGGGGTTCCGTTCTCGCGGGCGAGCGGCCCGAGTCGTTCGCTGATCCTCCACCGATGGAGCTGGCTACGATCGGGGTGCGGCTCGCTCACGTCTCGTTCCGCCGCACGGCGACGGCCAGCGGGCCCGGGCCTGTTCGGCTGCTCCTCGACCAGCACGCTGAGCTTGCGCACCTGCGCCACCGGCACGGAGGAGGTGCGCAGGACCCGCGCCTACCGACGCCGCGCGTCAGCAGCGGCACCAGGAGCAGGGCGACGAGAACCAGCGGGATGACGACCGGCAGGTTCGGCTTCTCCCGACCTGCAGCCGGCCGAGGATCAGGCTCGCCCCACGCCGCACGGCTGCCCTGCCGGAGCCGACCAGCTCGCCCAGGGACCGGCTCGGACGCGGTCGGGCCACCCTCCGGCACCGGCCGCGCGCCCAGACGCCGAAGGCGACCGCTCCGCCTCGCCCGACACCGCGGCCAGGATCCCGGCGGCGGACGCCGGCCGGCGCCGATCCCGAAGACCAGTGCTCTGATCTGCGGCCAGGCTGTCCCAGCGGCAGCGAGCAGGGCGTGCAGCTCGGTCGAGCCCTGTAGACTCGAAGGCCAGAGCCACGTCGCGGAGTGCCGTCCGGGAGGTCGAGTCGACCTGCGCAAGATCCCGCTCGGTGGGGGTGACCCCGACCTCGATCGCCGGCGGCGCGGCGAAGGTGGTTGTGGTGTCGCGCGGCCTGTCGAGCGGGGTGAGCAGCTCAGGCCCGAGGGAAGCGGCTCTCGGTCGTACCGAAGCTCTTGCGCAGTTCGTCGTCGACCGCGGCGATGCTCGACCGGACGGTGATCGTCGACACCGCGCCGGCGAGCGATCGGCCTCGCCGGCCTCGATCTGCGCCAGGCGGGTCGCGAGGTGGGCTTTCCGCTGTCGACCAGGAGCGCGGGGACCCGCGACAGGGTCGCTCGTCCATACGGTGTCCACGTCCAGCTCCGGATCGAGGATAAGGGTTCGAGGTGTCACCCACACGGCGGATCATGCCGGCTCCAGGTCGAGCTCGACCACGGATAGGCCCGGTAGGCCTCCCGGGCAGTGGCGCGGGAACCTGCAGCTGGTCCAGTTGCCCGGACAGGTCGTCCCAGCGGTCGGTCGTCCCCAGCACCACGCACCAGCCGGGTGTCGATCTCCTCGACATCACGACCGGCGGTCTGCAGGGCCGCTCCATAGGCCGGTCGGCCGGCCACCGCCGCGTTCTGGGCATCGACGGTGGCGCTCAGCAGCCGCACCAGCGGGCGCAGGTAGGCGACACCGTCCCGCTCCCGGTCGGTGAAGGTGATGTCCGCCCGGGTCTGCCCGTTCGTCGCGAACAGCGCCACCGCGAAGGGCACCAGGAGGAGAACACGATCGCGACCGGGATCAGCCGCTCGGACAGGGTGCGCCGGGCGCCGGGCCGGTGCGGGGACGCACCGAGGGTCGGGGCGGAATGCGACATCTGACCTCGCTTGAACACGTCGATTGACGCACCTCGACGGCGGGGCGAAGCCGGCATCCAGGCGCTGGGCGATCACTGGTTGTGCACTTGTGCGTGATCGTGGGAGCGAATATGGCACATGACACACGCTATGGATGCAGGACAACGGATCACGTCCGCAGAACGCGCCACAAGATGACTTTCCGTAGTCGTCCGTGTTCGGACGGGTCCGATTCCCGCTCACGTCCAGCCGAAGGGCCGCGACCCTACCTGTTGCCCGGGTGAGCGCCCGGGTCCTAAGCCGCTGGGACCGGACGGGGCGAGCGACGTGAATCCACCCGCGCTGCAGACCTCCTGCCCAACAGTCGCAGCACATTTCAATGGGGTCACCGGCCCACCACCGTAGAGGCCCGACCGTGACCACAAAGGCGCCTAGCCATGTTGTGGAAATGGAAGCCGCACGCAGCGCGGAGGACGTCCTCCATCTGCTCAACGAGAACATCAACCGCGACCACCCGGTTCCGGACGCCGCCTCTGCGTGACGCCTGCGGCGCGGCGACCACCCGCGGTTCTGGGTGTTCGCCACCAAGGCGGCCAGACGGCCGGAACGGCATGACGGTCTGGGCGGCTGGGGACGGAAGAAGGCCGCCACGGCGGACGACGTGGACGTGGAGTTGTTCGACGGCGCCGGGCCCTACCCGGCGCCCGTGCGGCACATGCAGATCGCCGCCACCTGGGTGGGTGACCACCACGAGTTCCACGTGTTCTACCGTGACCCGGCACCCGGCCAGGAGCCGCCGCCGGCGACCGGTGGATGGGGCTGGAAGCTCGCCACCACGGCGGACGACGCGCTGCAGTTCCTCAACGGCACCGGCCTCTACGAACACCCGGTGACGGCGGCGCGGATCGCCACCGCCCATCGGGATCATCACGACGAGCACTTCATCTTCTACCAGCGCTCCACGGACATGGATCCGATCGAGGACTGGCGCTGGCAGTCCGTTGCCACCGAGGACGAGGTGCGCGGCGCCGTCGACGCCAAGGGCGGGCCGCCGCTGGACTTCCAGGTCGCAGCGCCCTCCGCCGACCTGGGCAGCTTCCAGGTGTTCACCCACCCGGCCGACCAGGTGGTCGACCTCACCGCGGCCACCGCGGCCGAAGTGTCAGGCGCCTGACCCGCTGAGCCGTGCGGCTCCGGTCGACCGGAGCCGCACGCTCGTAGACTCGCCCGGTGACCTCTTCGACGACCTCCCCGACCGATGTCGCCGAGACCGAGGCTCTGCGCACCCTGCGGCGGGTGTTCGGCTACGACGCCTTCCGCGGCGACCAGCAGGCGATCATCGAGCACGTCTGCGGCGGGGGAGACGCGCTCGTCCTGATGCCTACCGGCGGCGGCAAGTCGCTCTGCTACCAGATCCCCGCCCTGGTGCGCGAGGGCGTGGGCGTGGTCATCTCGCCGCTGATCGCGCTCATGCAGGACCAGGTGGACGCCTTGACCGCGCTCGGCGTGCGGGCAGGCTTCCTCAACTCCACGCAGGGCCTCGAGGAGCGCCGGGCCGTGGAACGGGCCTTCGTGGCAGGCGAACTCGACCTGCTCTACCTCGCCCCGGAGGGCCTGCGCGCGCCCACCACGATGCAGCTGCTCGAGCGCGGTCGGATCGCCCTGTTCGCCATCGACGAGGCACACTGCGTGGCGCAGTGGGGCCATGGTCCGCCGACTACCTGATGCCTGTCCCTGCTGCGCGGGCCCTGTAGCGCCGGTGTCCGGATCGCCTTGACCGCGACCGCCACTGCCACGACCCACACCGAGATCGCCGAACGTCTGACCTGGCGGCCCCCGCCACTTCGTCGGCCAGCTTCGACCGGCCCAACATCTGCTACCGGATCGCCCCGAAGCAGGAGCCGCGCAAACGACTGCTCGACCTGCTGCGCACCGAGCACCCCGGCGATGCCGGAGATCGTGCTCTGCCTCTCCTACCAGCATCGGTCGAGACCACCGCTGCCTTTCTGGTGGACAACGGCATTCCGGCTTTGCCGTCACGCCGGTCTTGACGCGATCACCCGTGCCGCGAACCAGTCCCGCTTCCTGCGCGAGGATGGTCTGATCATGGTCGCCACCATCGCGTCGGTATGGGCATCGACAAGCCCGACGTCGCTTCGTCGGCCCACCTCGACCTGCCCAAATGATCGAGGGGTATACCAGGAGACGGGCCGGGCGGGCCGTGACGGTCTGCCCGCGACGGCCCTGGCTGCTACGGCCTGCAGAGCGTCGCTGCAGCGTGCAAGGTGACGGCTTGGCGAGGGTCTTCACCGCCGGGTGCTCGCCGCCCACCTCGACGCGATGCTCGCGCTCTGCGAGACCGTCGAGTGCTGACGTCGCTGCTGCTGGCGTACTTCGGACAGGCCAGCCGCGGTTGCCGGCCAGTCCCGACACCTGCCTGAACCCCCGCAGTCCTGGGACGGCGCGGTACCTCCAAGGCTCTCGACCGTGTTGTCCCGGCTGCACCGCGAGCGCAACCAGAAGTTCGGGGCCGGGCCGTGGATCGACATCCTGCTCGGGAAGAGCAGGCAAAGTCGTTCAGTACCAACACGATGCGCTCACCGTGTTCGGGATCGGCGCCGACCTGCGCGATGCCGAGTGGCAGGCGGTGGTGCGCAACTGCTCGCGCAGGGCCTGCTCGCCGTGGAGGGCGACTCCGCACGCTCACCCTCACCAGAGGCGAGTCGCCGGCATGCTGCAGCCGCGCCAGGTGATCATGCGCGTGAACCCGAGCGGGCGGCGTCCGCCGCCGCGGCCGACGGCGAAGGCGGCCGGCACGGTGGCGGTGGAGCTGGCTGCCCAGGCCCAGCCGGTGTTCGAGCGGCTGCGCGCCTGGCGCGCCGCGACGGCCAGGAGGCGAACGTGCGCCAGGCCTATGTCGATCTCCATGATGCGACGCTCGCCGCGGTCGGCCCAGTCGCCGGGGAGCCTGAACGAGCTCGCCGGCGTCAGCGGCGTCGGCGAGGCGAAACTCGCCAAGTACGGCCAGCAGATCCTCGACACCTACGCCGGCCAACTGACCCCCGCACCCGCACGCGCCCAAGATCGCGGCCAGATCGCGGTCTCCCCCATCGGCGGAGAAGGTGATCTCGCGCCGATCACCGGCGTCGGGAAACCATCGAAACGAAGGTTCTTGGTCAGCGTACCTGCAACCGCCATGCACTCTGCCCGGCAACGCTTCTCACAGGAGGCGATGGTGGACATCACCCCGTAGCGGTGTACATCTTCTTCGCGGCGTTGCTGATCGTGCCGGCGCTGCTCTGCGTCCCCTTCGGGCACGCTTCGCTCCTGCTCGATCAGGCTTCGGCCGACTACGCCCGCCATGCGCTGGCGCGACGATTCCGCCCGGCTGCCCGCGGGGGCATCAGCGTGGCCCGGCGGATCGCCGTCGCCGACGTGAGCGTCGAGTCCGGACCGATCTGCTCGATCCGCGCCGGGGGCAGCACGTGGCGAGCGCTCGCGGCCCGGCGCCCATGATCCAGGGTGCGCCGAGCGTGTTCAGGCCCACCGGCAGCACGCAGGAAGCAGATGGCGCGGCCCCGGAGCCGATTGCCTGCTGCACATAAGTAATCCGTACGGCCAGTTGGGCCAGCGCACGCCACAGCTCACGTTCGCTCGGCGGCGCCGCCTTCCAGCGGCTCTCCAGCACCTCGTGCGCCTGAAAGGCCAGACCCGCGTCGAGCGCAAGCTCTCCTGCCTTGTCAGACGTCTTCGGCCGCCGTGACCGACAGATCATCAGGAAGTGGGGGAACGCCCGGTGAACCGGGCACAACGGCCGTCCCAGCGCATCAGAGCGGGGCCGCGCACTGCGAGGGCGCCCAGTCATCCGATACCTTGCCGCCTCGTCGCCCGGTGAGTCTCTTCGCGCGGAGGCTCGTGCACGGGACGATCAACCCATGGGCCACTGATGCCGCCCTCCGCCTGGCGGGGCCTGTCATCGACGGCTCTTGTTGAGTTGCCGCCGTTCACCTCGACTTCGGATGGGGCCAGCCTCATGACCGCACAGATGACGCGCCAGCAGCCCAGGTACCCCGGTCTTCTCGTGTCATCAACGGGAATACGGTGTCGCACGTCTGATGACCCACGTCTGCGGCGGCGTCATCGGTACCGATCACGCCGTGAAGCGGAGATCTCCGAGCTGTACGAGGCTACTCGAGCCCAGGGCAGCGTGAACGTATGGGGGAGGCTCCTCTTCTTCGAGCCGGAGGGCAACCTGGCGAGGGCGCTGGGCGGCCTGACGGGCAAGTCATCTCCAACGCCTCCTCCATCAGGCATCCCTACGCGATCGAGTCGCACTACGTCACCGTCGGGAAGAAGATCGGCGGCCTCGTGCTGCACGTCGCGGCCCGCGTGGTCTCCGAGCACTCGCTGAACGTGATGGCCGGGCACGACGACGTCTACTGCCTGCTGTCCTCCGGCTACACGATCCTGTTCGGCGCCAACCCGCAGGAGGCGGCGGACCTGGCGGCGATCGCCTACCGCACTTCGGCGTTGTCGCTGATTCCGGTGGCCGATGCCATCGACGGGTTCGCCACCAGCCACATGCTCAGCGAGGCACTGATGCCCGAGCCCGAGCTGCTGCGGGAGTACCTCGGCGATCCGGCCGGCCGATCAAGCCCGCTGGCCCAGGAGCTGCTCTTCGGCGCCGAGCGGGTGTTCCAGCTGAACGCGTACCTCGCCCGGCACCGCGACGACTTCGGGGCGCACGAGCTGGCTGAGCTGACGGCGTGGCTCGACGCCCGCCGAGCAGGTCGAGCAGGACAACGCGGGGGACCTGGTCGGCGAGACGGCCGGCTGGTGAGCGGAGGACATCCGCGGCCAGTGGCGGCGACAGTGGGTCAACGCGTTCGAGAAGGGCACTGGCCAGATCGTCCCGGCCCTCGTCGACGTCAACAACCCCGGCTGACCGACCCGGTCCAGAACCAGCCCGAATTCCAGGCCGGTTCGGTCGACCACCGCACCCACTTCGCGAGCGCGGTCCCGACTCTCGTCCGAGGCGATGGCGGACTACTCGGAGCTCTCAGGCCGCAGCTACGCCCCGGTGCACAGCTATGACTGCGACGCCGACTTCGTGATGGTCGGGCTCGGCTCGGTCTCCGACGACGTCCGCGCCGTGCTGCCGTATCTGCGGGAGCCTCGGGCTGAAGGTCGGCCTGGTCTGCGCCGGTCAAGCTGCTGCAGCCGTTCCCGGAGGCCGAGGTGGTCGCCGCGCTGAGGGCGAAGGCCGTCCGCACCGTGCTCGAGCGCTCGACCAGACCGCGCTCACCACGCTGGTGACGCAGCGCTGTTCAAGGCCCGTGAGAACGCGCCGTCGACCGCCACCCCGGGATTCCGGCCTCGACGCCGGCCCTGCCGGTGCTCACCACCGCGATTCGGGCTCGGCGGTCACGACCTGCAGCCGCGCCACCTTATCGCCGCGGTCAAGGACGTCAACGGCTCACCGCGCCACTGATCTACCTCGGGTCGCAGTTCTTCGACGCCGCCCACGGCCGGATGGCGAGGTGCAGGAGCGCCTGCATGCGGCCTACCCGGAGACCGAACTGATGGCGCTGGAGACCGAGGCCAACCCGGTGCTGCTGCCGGCCTCGGCGATGCGGATCCGGTTCCACTCGGTCACTGCACCATCGCCACCGGCAAGCTGCTCACCGACATCCTCGCCGGCGTTCTCGGCATGCACTCGAAGTCGGCGCCCAAGTACGGCTCGGAGAAGGCGCACCGACTACTTCATCACCTTGAGCCCGGAGACGGTCTCATCACACGCGCCTCGAAGGGTGGGGCGTAGATCTCGCCCGACCACAAGGCGTTCATCCACACGAACCCGCTAGCGGCCTGGTCGAGGGCGGCACCTTCATCCTGCAGTCCAACCTGCCGGCGAGGAGGTGTGCGCGAGCTGCCCGGCCTACGCCCGGCGCACCGATCCGCGAGATTCACTGGCGTCGTCGACGCGTTGAGCGTGGCCAAGAAGCACGCCCCGACCCCCGACCTCGAGACCCGCATGATGGGCATCGCGTTCATCGGCGCGGTCGCCGCGCACGTCGACCGGGTCTCCGCCGGGGCCTCCGAAGAAGGCGATCCTGGCCAAGGCGGCGGCCCAGATCGTGAAGAAGTTCGCCCGCAAGGGCGAGGCTGTCGTCGAGGGCAACATGTCGGTGATCCGCGACGGCATCGAGGCGACCCATCTGCTCGACTACGACGCCGAGACGTTCCGCGCCATCGACGCCCAGCCGGCCGGCCGCGTCGTGCTCTCGCGGGCCGGGCTGTCCGCCGCCATGTGCCCGAGCTCCACGGCCACGGCCACCAGCGGGCTGTTCGACCCCACCTACTACGAGGACGTCGCTGCCCGCCCGTTCCGAGAAGGCACGATCGGCGAGGCGCCGGTGCTGCCGGGCATCGGCCTGTTCATGCCCGCCGGCACGGCCGCCGGCAAGGACAAGGGGCTCTTCCGCCGCACCGTGCCCACGATCGACGCCTCGCTGTGCACCGGGTGCATGGAGTGCGCGCTGGTCTGCCCGGACGCGGCCATCCCCAACACGGTGCACGAGATCCACGACCTGCTGCTGGCCGGGATCACGGCGCTCGAGGCCACCGAGCCACAGCGGGACGCCCTGCGCGCGCAGGTCTACGGCCTGGCCGAGCGGGTGCGCGAGGCCTACCGCTCCGGCAGCGGCGCCGACCGCCCCTTCCACGAGATCGTGGCGGAGGCGGCGGGCGTGCTCGAGTGCGGCCCGGTGTTCTCGCGCAACATCGACAAGCTGGTGGCCGTACTGGCGACCTATCCGGTGGCCCACACCCGGCCGTTCTTCGACGCCGCCGAGAAGACCGCCCCCGGCACCGGCGGGCTGTTCGCCGCCACCCTCGACCCCTGGAAGTGCACCGGTTGCCTGGAGTGCGTGGAGGTCTGCGGCCCCGGGGCGCTGAGCCCGCTGGAGCAGGACAACGACGTGCTGTCGCAGTTGCAGGACCGGTTCGCCTTCCTGAGCACCCTGCCGAACACACCGGCACGGTTCTTCGAAGGCTCCACCACCGCGGACGGCGACATCAAGCGGCTGCTGCTCGACCGCTCCAACTACTACGCCACCACCGGTGGTCACGGCGGTTGCCGCGGCTGCGGCGAGGTGACCGCCCTCCGGCTGGTGATGTCGCTCAGCCACGCCCTGGGCACCACGCGGCGCCGCTCGCACCTGCGCGAGCTGGACACCCTGCTCGATCGCCTGCACGCCAAGCTGGACACCCTGAACGGCGGCGATCCCGCTCGTCGGGAACGGATCGCCGGGATCATCACGACCCTGGAGAAGCGGCTCTACCTGTACGAGGACGGCCCGACCGGCAACGGCCCGGCGTCCACGGTGATCGCCAACTCCACCGGTTGCTCCAGCGTCTACGCCTCGACCATGCCGTTCAACTCCTACATCGACCCGTGGGTGAACAGCCTCTTCCAGGACGCCCAGCCGCTGGCCAAGGGGATCTTCGAGGGCATCTCGGCCCAGGTCGCCTCCGACGTCCGCGCCCTGCGCCTGGCCCAGTTGGAGCTCGACGACGCCTACGACCCGGCCACGCAGGAGCTCGGGCTGCGCATGCTCTCCTGGGCGGAGTTCACGCCCGAGGAGATCGGGCTGCTGCCCACCGTGCTGACCGTCGGCGGCGACGGCGCGAACTACGACATCGGCTTCGGCGCCATGTCTCGGGTGCTGGCCAGCGACACCCCGATCAAGGTCATGGTGCTCAACTCCGGGGTGTACTCCAACACCGGTGGTCAGGCGTCGACGTCCAGCTTCACCGGCCAGGACTCGGACCTGTCCCGATTCGGCGCCGCGTCCGATGGCAAGCACGAGGGCCGCAAGGAGCTGGGCCTGCTCGCCTCCTTCCACCCGCACGTGTACGTCTGCTCCACCAGCACCGCGTTCCAGGGCCACTTCCTGAAGAGCACGCTGGAGATGCTCAACTACACCTCCGGCCCCGCGGTGATGGACGTCTACACCCCGTGCGGTTCGGAGCACGGCATCCCCGAGGCCGCCTCGAACGCGCGGGCACGCCTCGCCGTCGAGAGCCGGATGAACCCGTTGTTCGTGCACGATCCACGCCGCGGCGACACCCTGCACGACTGGTTCACGATCGAGGGCAACCCCGACCCGGACAAGGACTGGACCACCACCACCCTGCAGTACCTGGACGACGCGGGCACCCTGCAGCTGATGACGACGCCGCTCACCCCGGCCGAGTTCGCCCTGGGCGAGGTGCGGTTCAAGAAGCAGTTCCGGCTGCTCGATGCCGAGCACGAGGCGGACGCCGTCCCGATCGACGCCTACATCGGCCTCCCCACCGCCCAGCGCGCAGGCCACCTGCCCTTCGTCTATGCCACCGACGAGGACCGGCACCTGACCAAGGTGGTCTGCTCGGCCTCGATCGTCGCTCTGGTCGAGGAGCGGCGACGCAACTGGCACACGCTGCAATACCTCTCGGGCCAGCACGAGAACCTGCTCTCCTCGGTGCACCGCGCCGACCTGCAGGCGCTGCAGGCGCGCTACGACGAGGCGATGGCGCAGCGGGAGAGCTCGCTCGACGACATCGCGCGGGCGATGACCGAGCTGGCGGCATCCAGTACGGCCCCGGCCGGCCTGGGCGGGGGAGTGCCGCTCGGGTCGGCCGGCGGCTTCACCGGCGCCCCGACGGCGGCGTCGTCCTCGTCGTCCTCGTCGTCCGGCTCAGCGGTCGGGACGCTCACCGGGCCGATTCACCTCGACCCGGCGGATCAGGCGCTGTGCAACGACTGCGGCACCTGCTACCAGGAGTTGCCGCAGTTCTTCGAGAAGGCCACGGTGATCATCGACGGTGAGGCCCGCACGGTGGCCCGGATGATCGAGGGGGCCGCCGAGAACGTCGAGGTCACCCCGGAGCTGCGCAAGCGCATCGACCGGGTGAAGGCGACCTGCGACGCGGAGATCCTCCGATGAGCCCCGGGCCCGACCCGACCCCCGAGTCGACCCCTGAGGACCTGCACCGCTATCTGTCGGCGCGGGACACGCTGGAGAGCAGCCGGGCCCAGGTCGAGGTGCTGGAGCACTCCGAGCCGGTGGAGTCGTTCAACCGCCAGCTGGACCTGCTCAAGCGGCGACTGATCAGCGAACCGCGGGCCTTCCGCGAGCTGTTCATCTCCGACGGCATGCAGGCGGTGGCGTGGGAGTTCCGCCAGCCCGAGCTCAGCGCCGCGTTCGTGCAGACCCTGTGGGCGACGCTGCAACGGGGCGACGACGCCGCCAAACTCCTGATGCGTTTCATCTGGGGTCTGCCGCTCGGCAAGAAGCGCACGTTCATCCGCGGGATCGACGCGCACCTGTCACAGCGCTACCCGATGTTCGACGGGCTCTCCAAGGACTGGCCGGCGGGCAACAGCATCCCGCCCTACGTCCGGGATGCGGAGAGTCGCTCGCACGACTTCGGGCTGGTCAACCAGGGCTACCTGGGATACATGAACCTGGGCTTCACCGCCTCCGACGTCGACCTGTTCGTCTGGCTGGAGGCGTTGCGGGACAAGCAGTGCGAGGAGAAGCCGTGCGAGATCGGCATCCTCCTGGCGGGCCGACGGGAGCCCAAGGGCGGGTGCCCGGTGAAGATCCACATCCCGCAGGTGCTGGAGCTGGTCGGCACCGGGCACTTCCGCCAGGCGATGGAGCTGATCGAGTCCTGCAACCCGCTGCCCGACGTCACCGGGCGGGTGTGCCCCCAGGA
The DNA here is from genome assembly GCA_963710915.1 of uncultured Actinomycetota bacterium. GTDB lineage: Bacteria > Actinomycetota > Actinomycetes > Actinomycetales > Kineosporiaceae > JADJPO01. The sequence goes on from CAVQCD010000012.1 coordinate 783,272, forward strand.
GATGCAGTGCCAGGGTGTGTGCATCCAGAACAAGATGCCGATCGCCATCGGGCAGCTGGAGTGGTTCCTGCCTGAGCGGGAGAAGCTGCGCCACCCGGACGGCGCTGCGCAACGGTTCGCCGGCATCCCCGACCCCTGGGAGGTCGGGGCCAAGCCGCCGATCGCCATCGTCGGGTCCGGTCCGTCGGGGCTGATCAACGCCTACCTGCTGGCGGCCGAGGGGTTCCCGGTCACCGTGTTCGAGGCCTTCCACGCCCTGGGCGGCGTGCTGCGCTACGGCATCCCCGAGTTCCGCCTGCCCAACGACCTGATCGACGACGTGGTCTCCAAGATCAAGATGCTGGGCGGGAAGTTCGTCGCGAACTTCGTGGTCGGCAAGACCGCCACCCTGGAGGAGCTGCGCGAGGCCGGGTTCGCCCGGATCTTCGTCGGAACCGGCGCCGGCCTCCCGCGGTTCATGAACGTGCCGGGTGAGCACCTGCTCAACGTGATGTCCGCCAACGAGTTCCTCACCCGGGTCAACCTGATGCAGGGCCTGCGCGCCGACTACGAGACCCCGCTGCCCGACATCGAGGGCAAGGAGGTGCTCGTCATCGGCGGCGGCAACACGGCCATGGACGCCGCACGGACGGCGCGCCGCCTGGGCGGGAACGTGACCATCGTCTACCGGCGCACGCAGAAGGAGATGCCCGCCCGGGTCGAGGAGCTGCACCACGCCCTCGAGGAGGGCATCGCCCTGAAGGTGCTGCGCTCGCCGTGCGAGTTCCTCGGGGATCAGAAGACCAACTTCGTCACGGCCGCCCAGCTCGAGGTGATGGAACTGGGGGAGCCGGATGCCTCCGGACGCCGCAGCCCCGTCGCGACCGGCCAGCAGGAGACCATGCGCGCCGACCTGGTGATCATGGCCCTCGGCAACGCGGCCAACCCGATCATCAAGGACTCCGAGCCACGCCTGCACACGTCCAAGTGGGGCACCATCGATCTCGACCACACGGGGTCCCAGGAGACCACTCTGCCGGGCGTCTACACCGGGGGAGACGCGGCGCGCGGCGGCTCGACGGCCATCAACGCCGCCGGCGACGGTCAGGCCGCCGCCCGCGAGATCATCGGTGCGATCGACCTCGAACCGGAGGCGATCCGAGACATGGTGGACACGGCGCGGGCCTATTCGGAGCTCGGCTCCACGGCGCAGACCATCCTGGCCAAGGCCGATCTGAGCGAGGGCATCGAGGAGTTCACGGTGTACTCCCCGCTGATCGCGCACGCCGCACAGGCCGGTCAGTTCGTGCGGGTGCTGCCGTGGCCCGAGGGCGAGCTGATCCCGCTGACCCTGGCCGACTGGGACGCCGACGCCGGAACCATCTGCCTGGTGGTGCAGGGTATGGGCACCAGCAGCATCGAGATCAACCGGATGTCGGTGGGCGACGCGTTCGCCGGCATCGCCGGCCCGCTCGGGCGGCCCAGCGACATCCACCGCTACCCGGACGACGCCACCGTGGTCTTCACCGCGGGAGGCCTGGGCCTGCCGCCGGTGTATCCGATCCTGCGCGAGCACCTGCAGGCCGGCAACCACGTCACCCTGATCGCCGGTTTCCGCAGCGGTGACCTGATGTTCTGGACCGCCGACGACGAGCGGGTGGGCCGGCTGCAGGCCGAGTACGGCGATCAGCTCGACGTCGTCTACACCACCAACGACGGCAGCTTCGGCGTCCCCGGGTTCGTGACCGGCCCGCTCGAGGAGATGCTGGAGGCGAACCGCCGCGGTGAGGGCCGCACCGTGGCCGAGGTGGTGACCATCGGACCACCGCTGATGATGCGCGCGGTCAGCGATCTGAGCGGGCGCTACGACGTGCCCTGCGTGGCCAGCCTCAACTCGATCATGGTCGATGCCACGGGCATGTGTGGTGCGTGCATGGTGCCGGTGGTGATCGACGGCAAGATGGTGCGCAAGCACGCCTGCATCGACGGGCCGGAGATCGACTCCCACATCATCGACTGGGACAAGTTCCTGCCCCGCTTCGGCCAGTTCCGCTCCCAGGAGCAGACCAGCCGCGCCCGCCACAACCTGCCCTGACCCCCCAACCTCACCTCCGACGCGCCATGATCACTGTTTGTCATGGGCTTCACCCTCACCAGATGGGTGGAAACCCCTGACAGACGGCGTTCATGGCCAGTTGTCGCCGGCGTTCAGGCGCAGGGCGAGGAGCACGTCGAGGGCGATCGACTCGCCGTCGCGGGCGCCGGCGCCGACCTGGAGCGGGGGATCGGCCGGTCGCAGGGTCACGCCGCGCAGCTGCCCGATCAGGCTCGGCGGGCAGGAGAGCACGTAGTAGACCCCGTCGAGGTCGACCCCGAGCGAGCCGTCCCGGGTCAGGTACCACCCGACCAGGCCCGTGCGATAGGTCCGTTTGCGATCACCCGATCGGGCCGCCAGCGGCCCGGGCGTCAGCCCACGGCGACGGGCCTCGGCGGCGAAGGCGGTGACCATCTCCTGGGCCCGCACCGTCTCGACCGCGCGGATCCTGGCCGCCCGCGCGGCAAGCCCGGCCGCCACGTCGCGACGACGCGAACTCCACTCCGAGGCCTCACCCACACCACCCATTGTGGAGGCACATCGCGAGCAGCCGGGCGCTGCACGCCATCATTCCTGCGGTGCCCGGGCTCAGGCCGATCGCCGCTGCCCTGCCGGCGCGGCGACCTGCCGGTGGTGCAACGTGGCCATGAACCACATCACGATCATCGCCACCATGACGACGAGCAGGGCGGTCTCACTCGCGGTCAGCAGCATCTGGACGCCGGCCGCGGCGGCGATCACGCCGATGGTCGAGGTGACGGCCAGGTAGGTCTTGTCGCCGTGCAGGAGCTGACCGAAGGTGGGCACGACGGCCCACGCCGAGGCCAGGAACCCGAGGGCGAGGACTCCGATGCCGGTCGCCCGGGTGCCGTCCAAGCCGAACGGCGCCGACCCGAATGCCCACAAGGCGTACAGGAGACCGGCGGCAGCGACCAACGCCGTGGCGACCCCATCACGTTTCGACAGGCGCATGACTCCTCCTCAGTACCAGCCCGCACGGCGTCCCACCCGCCGCGTCAGGCATCTCCAGCCTGCGCCGTCCCGCCGCCGGCGAACGGGGGCCTTCGGCCCGATGCGGCGCCACCTCATCGGGAGTAGTCCGGAACTGATGGTGCGGCAACGCATCAGATCGACAGGGGTGGCGTGATGGCTGAGCTCAACGAGCGTGGCCGACCGGTCTTCGAACCGTCCGGCTCCGAGCAGGACGCGGCGTCGGGAACGGCGACCGAGCGGGAGTGGGCACGTGGACGCGTCGAGAGGAAGGCGAAGTTCCGCGCCGATCTTGTGGCGTACATCGTGATCAACATGTTCCTGGTCGGCGTGTGGGCCCTGAACGACTCGGGCTCCTTCTGGCCAGGATGGGTGTTGTCGATCTGGGGTGTCCTGCTGTTGCTGGACGCCTGGAACGCCTTCGGGCGACGGCCCCTGACCGAGGCCGACATCGACCGGGAGCTGCACCACACCCGGTGAGGCCTTCGGGGCGCCGATGGCGGCCCGGGCCGGCTCAGGCGTGGCGCACGGTGCCTCGCTCGGACTTCTTGACCTGGTAGAGCGAGGAGTCAGCGGCTTCGAGCAGGTCGTCGATGACCCGGGCCCGTCCGGCGGCAAGCCCGATGCTGACCGACACGGCCAGCCCGTCGGCGATGTCCGCCCACGGTTCCTTCGCGATCCGGGCGAGCAGGTCCTTGGCGCGACTGGCGGCGACGGGCAGCTCGACGGCGTCGAGCAGGATCAGGAACTCGTCGCCGCCGAGCCGGGCGACCAGGTCGGTGGCTCGGGCACCCTCGGCCAACACATCGGCGAGGCGGCGCAGCACGTGATCGCCGACGGTGTGGCCGTGCACGTCGTTGACGTCCTTGAAGTGGTCCACGTCGACCATCAGGACGGCGATCGGGTGGTGCTCGTCAGCGTTGCGCAGCCGCTCGAGATAGCGGGAGTAGGCGTGCCGGTTCGCCAGGCCGGTGAGCTGATCGACATAGGCGTGCTGGGTGAGCCGGTCGTGCTCCAGCACGATTCGGGCTCCCTGAATCCGCGCCCGGGCCGAGCCGACCATGCCCGAGGCGGGCCTCCCACCGCTCGCGCGCCTGCTCACCGGCGTACATCAGTGCTGCCTCGTGCACGGGAGGCCGCTGGGCACACAGGTGCAACGCCAGGAAGCGACCGCTCGGCATATAGCCGTCCAGGCCGGTCAGTGCCTGCCCGGCGAAGGCAGCGGCGGCGAGGTGGTCGCTCGCGTCGTGGGCCCAGATGGCCTCGGCCAGCCGGATGCAGGCCAGCGAGGCCACCCAGCTGAGTGGTTCGACCCGGGCCTGAATCTCCGCGAGCGGAACCGGCCGCGGTGCTCCGGCGATCGCCGCCAGCAGATAATCGATGGCCGCCAGTTCCTCGACCCATTCGGGGGGTACCCCTGCCACATCCATGGGCAGCGCGAGCCCTCTGCGCGCGACGTCGGCGGCCGCTTCCCGCTCCCCGACCTCGAACAGCCCGCAGGCCCAGCTCAGGAGGGCCTCGCGCCGGTTGTAGGGGATCAGGCGCCGGGTGGTCTGTTGGGTGCGGTCCAGGGGAGGGGGCAGATCGACCTCCAAGAGCCGACCGGCCGCCTGGTACATCTCCTCCTCCAGCTCCCACAGGCCACGCACGTGGTAGGCGAGGCCGCACGCGATGTAGGCGGTCGGCGCGTCGACGCTCGAGCCGGGGCCCTGGTCGAGAAGCGCCACGGCTCGGGCCAGGTCGCTCTCGACCGACTCGGTCACGGCGTAGTCCGCCGCGGCGGCGGCGTGTTCGGCCCGGGTCGCCAGGGCCAGGGCCAGGAGCACCGGGTCGCCTGCCTGATCGGCCAGGGTGAGCAGGTGGAGGATCTCGTCCGAGCAGTCCAGGCCCGCCCGCTGGATCTGTGCGAAGAGCGCGTAGTGCAGCAGGAAGACGATGTCCGACCAGCCGCGCTCCTGGGCGTCGGCAAGCAGCGGGTCCAGGTTCTCCGAGCCCGGTGACGCCTGAAGTGCCTCGATCAGCTCGTAGGTGCGAGCGCGCGCAGCAGCGCGTTCGACGTCAGCACTGCTGCCGTCGGCGCTGGCCACCGACGCAGTGTCCACCCTTCGCCTGTCGACACACCAGAGGGTCATCTGAACCCCTGCGCGCCACCACCGTCGGCGTCCGAGCGGCGGACCAGGTCGAGGAGAGTCTCTCGACGTCGCTCCCGGACGCGCGCTCCGGCTGGGACGCGGATGCGCCCAGGGACGCGTCGAGCTCCTGCACTGCGTTGGGGTAGCGGTTCTCGCGGGCTCCCATGACCCGCCACGCAGCGAGCGCTGACAATGGTCACCGGGCAGGCGTGGAGGACAGCGGCCGCCGCCTCACCTGGTCGTGGACAGCGAGAGGTACAGAATGTACATTCTCACTATGGGTACTGATGTGTCGATCACTGAGGCGAGGGCGCACCTGGCCGAGACGTTGGGGAAGGTGCGGCCGGGTTCCCCGGTGAACCTGCTGAAGCAAGGCCGACGTGCCTACGTGGTCGTCGATCCCGGCGAGTACGACGCGCTGGTCGCAGCAGCCGAGGACGAGTCGGACGCCGCGGCCGTCGACGCTGCCTTCGCTGAGGGTGGAGCCCCAGTACCCCTCGAGGAGGTCATGCGCGACCTCGGCCTGGCGCGATGAGCGAGGCGAAGTATCAGGTCAGCCTTCTGCCCGCAGCGGCACGACAGCTCCGCAAGCTCGACCGTCCCGCTGCCGCGCGCATCGCAGCTGCACTCGGGCTTCTTGCGGTTGACCCATACCCCCCGGGGGCCAAGCATTTGACGGCAAGGGCCGGGGTGCTACGAGTTCGCACCGGCGATTACCGCATTCTGTACAAGGTGGAGGACGACCGGCTCGTGGTGCTCGTCGTCGCCCTCGGCCACCGACGCGAGATCTATCGCTGACCCCCGGCGCTGCCAGCAACCGCCCGCCAGTAGGTGCCGTCAGCGCCCAGGGTTGCCTTGGTGGCGCAGGCCTCTGCGATAGGCAGGAAGTCACGCACAGTCCTCATCACAGTCACAGTCTGTCCGTCAGCAGGACGGTGGAGACCACTCCGACACCTAGAGCAAGCAAGAGGCACGTGTGGTGTCCGAGGGGGGACTTGAACCCCCATGCCCCTAAGGGCACTAGCACCTCAAGCTAGCGCGTCTGCCAATTCCGCCACCCGGACAGGGTGTCCTGGCGACCACCGACGAGGCGGCCTCAGGCGCAGACGAGATTAGCACGCAGGCCAGGGGGTCCCCGAACCACTTCGGCGGCTAGCGTGGGCCGATCGACCGGCGATCGCGAAGGAGGCTCCGATGAGCCAGCCAGCCCCCCTCTCAGCCGAGGACGAGGTGGTCGACCTCTGCCGAGAACTGATCCGGATCGACACCTCCAACTACGGCGACAACACCGGCCCGGGGGAGCGCAAGGCCGCCGAACTGGTGGCCGAACGCCTCGCCGAGGTCGGCCTCACCCCGACGATCATCGAGTCCGCGCCCGGCCGGGCGAACGTCGTCACCCGCCTGGATGGAGCCGACCCCAGCCGGCCGGCGTTGCTGGTGCACGGCCACCTGGATGTCGTCCCCGCCCAAGCGGCCGACTGGCAGGTCGACCCCTTCTCGGCCGAGGTGCGCGACGACTGCATCTGGGGCCGGGGTGCGGTGGACATGAAGGACATGGACGCGATGATCCTGGCCACGGTGCGCGAGTACGCCCGCACCGGCACCAAGCCGCCCCGCGACCTGGTGATCGCCTTCCCGGCGGACGAGGAGGCCGGGGGCGAGTACGGAGCCGGCTACCTGATCAAGCACCACCGGGACCTCTTCGAGGGCGCCTCCGAGGCAGTGAGCGAGGTCGGTGGGTTCTCGGTCGAGCTGGCCGGACGACGTGCGTACCTGCTGCAGACGGCGGAGAAGGGCATCGCGTGGCTGCGCCTGGTCGCCCACGGCCGGGCCGGGCACGGCTCGCTGATCAACGATGACAACGCGGTCACCCGGCTGGCCGGGGCCGTCTCGCGGATCGGCAACCACCCGTGGCCGATCGAGGTCACGCCGACGGTGCGCGCCTTCCTGCGCGGCGTCGAGGAGATCACCGGGACGAGGCTGCCCAGCACGGATGACCCGGCGGCGATGCTCGCCGCCCTGGGCACCGCGGCCCAGTGGGTGGGTGCCACGCTGCAGAACACGGCCAACCCCACCGTGCTGCAGGCCGGGTACAAGCAGAACGTGATCCCGGGGGAGGCGACCGCCCTGCTCGACTGCCGCTTCCTGCCCGGCAGCCGGCTCGAGGACCTGGTGGCCACCATCCGCGAGCTGGCCGGGGACGGCGTGGAGGTGCAGACGGTCAAGGACGCCATCTCCCTCGAGGTGCCGTTCGAGGGCGCTCTGGTCGAGGCGATGACCGCGGCGCTGCGGGCGGAGGACCCCGGCTGCGCCGTCCTGCCGTACTGCCTGTCGGGGGGCACCGACAACAAGAGCTTCGCCGAGCTGGGGATCACCGGTTACGGCTTCGCCCCGCTGCGGCTGCCGGGCGACCTCAACTTCGCCGGCATGTTCCACGGCATCGACGAGCGCGTGCCGCTGGACGCCCTCCGCTTCGGCACCCGCGTCCTGCGCCGCTTCATCGACCTCTCCTAGAGAAACCTGCTGGGAGCTAGATGCGGTCACGCATCGAGGTGACGATGGCCATGTACTGGCTGCGCTCGAACGAGGCCGGGTCGGCCACCGAGGCGGCGCTCATGCTGCCGCGTAACTGGTCGACACTCTCGTAGTCGTTGGCGGCCAACCACTCCTGCAGCTCGGTCAGCATCTGCCCCAGGTGCTCGGGCCCGTGGTGCAGCACCGCCGAGGTGGTGCAGGCGACGTCGGCACCGACCAGCAGGGCCTTGATCGCGTCCGCGCCGGTATGTACACCGGTGGTGGCGGCCAGCCCCACCGAGGGCAGCTGTGCCCGCAGGATGCCCAGCCACCGCAGCGGAAGTCGCAGGTCGTCGGACTGACGACAGGTCCAGCCTGCGCCACGACGTCCAGCGTGGACGAGGTCGATGTCGGGGGCGTAGAACCGGTTGAACAGCACCAGACCGTCCGCCCCGCGTCGACCGCGGCCGCGGCGAAGTGCGACAGCGAGGAGTAGAACGGCGACAGCTTCACCGCCAGCGGCACCGAGATCGACGGCCTTCACCGCGCTCGATCGACGTCCAGCGCGCGCGCCTCGACGTCGGCGGCGGACTCGGCCGGGTCGGCCGCGACCGCGTACAGGTTGAGCTCGATGGCGTCGGCACCGGCGTCGACCATCAGGCCGGCGTAGCGCTCCCACGACCCCGGACGGGTCGCGTTCAGGCTGGCGATCACGGGGATCGTCAGTGCCGCCTTGGCCTGCTCGAGCAGCCGGACGTGGCGTCCCGGGCCCAGATCGCGGACGATCGATCTCCGGCAGCGGGCCGCTGGCGAACTCGGCGAAGTCCTCGCCGGCGTCCATCACGTCGGCGAGGTGGAGCTCCTCGTCGATCACGTCCTCCTCGAACAGCGACGGCAGCACCACCGCTGCGGCCCCGGCCGCCTCCAGCTGCCGCAGCGTGTCGATCCGGCCGGTCAACGGCCCGGCCGACGCGATGATCGGCCCGCTCAGCGGCAGACCGAGGTAGCGGGTGGCCAGCTCGGGGCGCTCATGAGTGTCTCCTTCGTCCGTGCCGGCTGCCTGGTCTGGCACGGCACGTTCCACGCCGGCCACTGGCGAGTAGTAGTGCCACCGCTCGTCCACGTCCGCCTGGGCCAGCGTCGCCAGCTTCTCCGCCCGCTGCCGGGTTCGCCCGGGCCAGCATCGAGAACCGGGTCTCGGCCATCATGAAGTCCTTGACCCGGCGTGGTCGGCGCCTTGCTGTCCAGGTGCAGCGGGTGGGCGCGCTCGTCGCTGCCGGGACGGAACCGGTAGAGCGGCCAGTACCCACTGGACACCGCCTCCTCCTGGTGGGTCATCGAGGTCGCCATGTCGATGCCGTGCGCGATGCAGGTGCGAGTAGGCGATCAGCAGCGACGGGCCGTCCCACGCCTGCGCCTCGAGCATCGCCCGGACGGTCTGCTGCTGGTTCGCCCCGATGGCGAGCTGGGCCACGTACACGTCGCCGTAGGCCTGGGCGATCATGCCCAGGTCCTTCTTGGCGCTGGCCTTGCCGGCCGCGGCGAACTTGGCCGCCGCGCCGCGCGGGGTGGCCTTGGACGCCTGGCCGCCGGTGTTGGAGTAGACCTCGGTGTCGAGCACCAGGACGTTGACGTTGCGCCCGCTGCCCGAGCACGTGGTCGAGGCCGCCGTACCCGATGTCGTAGGCCCAGCCGTCGCCGCCGATGATCCAGACCGACTTGTCGACCAGCTCGTCGGCCAAGCGACGCAGGGCCGCTCGCGGCGCCGCCGGCGCGCCGGTCAGCGCCGCCAGCGCCTGCCTTCGAGCGCCAGCGACCCGCGTCGCGTTGGGCCTGCGATGCCGCACCTCGTCGGCCTGGTCGGCCGGTCAGGAGCGCCGTCGACCAGGCTCGGCGTCGAGGTCGCCGCGCAGCACGCTCGAGGTAGCGCCGGGCCTCGGCGTGCTGGTTCTCCCAGGCCAGGCGCATGCCCGAGCCCGAACTCGGCGTTGTCCTCGAACAGCGAGTTCGACCAGGCCGGGCCGCGGCCGTCCGCGTTCGTGGTGTACGGGGTGGTCGGCAGGTTGCCGCCGAAGATCGACGAGCAGCCGGTGGCGTTGGCGATGATCATCCGGTCGCCGAACAGCTGGGTGAGCGTCTTGATGTACGGCGTCTCACCGCACCCGGAGCAGGCCAGGGAGAACTCGAACAGCGGCTGCAGCTGGGCGACGCCCTTGACCTGGTCGTGGCGGACCTGCGTCCGGTCGATCTCGGGGATGCCCAGGAAGAAGTCGAAGTTCGACGCGCTCGACGTCGCGGTGCGTCGCGGGCCGGCTCCATGTTGATCGACTTGTGCTTGACCTCGGTCTTGCTGCGGGCCGGGCAGATGTCGACGCAGATGCCGCAGCCGGTGCAGTCGTCCGGGGCGACCTGCACGATCAGCCGGTGGTCCTGGCAGCGCCCGGTCGTTGTACTCCTTCGACTGCAGGGTCGTCCGGCGCGGCGGTCGAGGTCGCTCTGGCGGCCAGATCTTGATCCGGATCGCCGTGTGCGGGCAGACGATCGCGCACTTGCCGCAGTCGATGCAGAGCGTCGGGTCCCAGATCGGGAGTCTCCTCGGCGATGGCCGCGCTTCTCCCACGCGGAGGTGCCGGTCGGCCAGGTGCCGTCCACCGGCAGCGCGCTGACCGGCAGCAGGTCGCCCTGGCCGTGCAGCATGGCCGCGGTGACCTGCTGGACGAAGTCGGGGGCGGCGTCCGGCAGCGGCGGCATCCGGTGCAGGGTCGCTGCTCGCCGCGGCCGGAACCGTCCAGCGCGCACCAGCGCGGCGATCGCCGCGTCGATGGCGGCGAAGTTGCGCTCGACGACGGTGCGGCCGCGCTTGCCGTAGGTGGTCTCGACCGCCTTCTTGATCTTGGCGATCGCCTCATCCTGCGGGCACCACCCCGGACAGGTAGAAGAAGCACGGCTGCATCACGGTGTTGATCCGCTTGCCCAGGCCGGCCGCGTGCGCCACGGCCTCGGCGTCGATCACCCAGGTGCGTCAGCGACTTCGGCGATGATCTGCCGCCTGCACCTCGACCGGCAGGTGGTCCCAGGTCTCCGGCGCGGCGTAGGGCGAGTTGAGCAGCAGGGTGGCGCCGGGCTGGCGATGTCGATGGTCTGCATCGAGCGCAGCAGGTCGAACTGGTGGACGGCGACGAAGTCGGCGCCGTCGACCAGGTAGGTGCGATCGATCGGTGTGTCGCCGAACCGCAGGTGGGAGACCGTGACCGCGCCCGACTTGCGCGAGTCGTAGACGAAGTAGCCCTGCGCGTGCGTGCCGGGCTCACTCGCCGATGATCTTCACCGAGTTCTTGGTCGCGCCGACCGTGCCGTCCGAGCCGAGGCCGTAGAACACGGCGCTCAGCGCATCGGTCGGAACCCGGAAGCTCGGGTCCGCGGCCAGCGACAGGTGCGTGACGTCGTCCACGATGCCGACGGTGAACCGGCGCTTGGGCGCCGGCGGCGCGCAGCTCGTCGAAGACCGCCTTCGCCATCGCCGGGGTGAACTCCTTGCTGGAGAGCCCGTAGCGGCCGCCGATCACCCTCGGCAGCGACCCGCCGAAGCGGTCGGTCGCCGGCCTCGACGAGCGCGACCAGCACGTCGGCGTGCAGCGGCTCGGCCGGGGCGCCCGGCTCCTTGGTCCGGTCGAGGACGGCGACGCCGCGCACGGACGCCGGCAGCGCGGCCAGGAACTGCTCGGCGGGGAACGGCCGGTAGAGCCGGACGGTGACCAGGCCCGACCTTCTCGCCGCGGCGGTTCAGCTCGTCGACGGTCTCGGCGAGCGCCGCCGACCGCCGAGCCCATCACCACGACGACGCGCTCGGCGTCCGGGGCGCCCGCGTAGTCGACCAGGCCGGTAGCGCGCGCCCGGTGCGCTCGGCCAGCTCGTCGAAGGCACTCCTGCGACGATGGCCGGCACGGCGTCGTGGAACGGGTTGCAGGCCTCCGCGGGACTGGAAGAACGTGTCCGGGTTCTCCGCCGACGCCGCGCAGCACCGGGGCGTCCGGGGTGAGTCCGCGGGCCCGGTGGGCCAGCACGTCGTCCTCGCGGACCAGCGCGCGCAGGTCCGCGTCGGCTGAGCAGCTCGATCTTGTTGACCTCGTGGCTGGTGCGGAAGCCGTCGAAGAAGTGCAGGAACGGCACCCGCGAGCGCAGCGTCGCCGCGTGCGCGACCAGCGCGAAGTCCTGCGCCTCCTGCACGCTGGAGGCGCACAGCATGCGCCCAGCCGGTCATCCGGCGCCGACATCACGTCGGAGTGGTCGCCGAAGATGCTCAGCGCGTGGGTGGCCAGGGTCCGCGCGGCCACGTGGATCACCGCGGGGGTCAGCTCGCCGGCGATCTTGTACATGTTCGGCAGCATCAGCAGCAGGCCCTGGGAGGCGGTGAACGTCGTGCCCAGCGCGCCCTTGGTGACGACGCCGTGCAGCGCGCCGGCCGCGCCGGCCTCGGACTGCATCTCGACGACCTCGGGCACGCAGCCCCACAGGTTGGTGCGGCCGGCGGCGCTCCAGGCGTCCGCCGAGCTCACCCATGGCGGAGGACGGGGTGATCGGGTAGATCGCCGATCGACCTCGCTCAGCGCGTGCGCGACGCGTGCGGCCGCCTCGTTCCCGTCCACGGTGGCCCTGCTACCCACGGCGTGCCCTTCGGTTGGCGACTGCGGTCGAGGAGGCCGCACCCCGTCTTACCCCGGCGTCGGCGGCTTCGCCAGTAGCCCTTCCGCCCGGGTGACGGTCAGGTCAGGTGGCGCAGATAGGCCTGCGGGGCGTTCAGGAAGCGCCGGTGGTGCCCGACCAACTCCAGGTCGGCCCAGGCCGACTCATGCCAGCCTTCCCCGTCCAGTTCGAGAATGCGGGCTCCCGGTAGGGAGGCGACGACTGGGGAGTGGGTGGCGACCAGCACCTGCGAGGTACCGGTGGCCATCAGCTCCCGCAGCAGGGCGACCAGCGCCAGGCAGCCGGAGAAGGACAACGCCGACTCCGGCTCGTCGAGCACGTAGAAGCCCGGCGAGGAGAATCGAGACCGGAGGATCTCCAGGAACGACTCCCCATGGCTGATCTCGTGCAGCCGCGCCTCGGTGCCGATCTCCTCCAGGTAGGTGTAGAGCCCGTGCATCGTCTCGGCGCGCAGGAAGAAGCCCCAGCGCGAGCCCACGCCGCGCGCGATCCGCAACGACCGGTGTAGGCCGGACTCCGTCGTCCGCGTCTCGTGGCGGGCATGGAGGGACCCGCCCTCGGGGTTCAGTCCGTACGCCATGGCGATCGCCTCGACCAGGGTCGACTTCCCGCTTCCGTTCTCGCCGACCAACACTGTCGCCGGTCCCAGGTCCAGCCCGCCGTCGCTGAGCAGGCGACGGATGGCGGGCACGGTGGCCGGCCAGACGGCTGGATCGGCATCGGCGGCCAGGTCGACGACGACTCGCCGTACCGGGAGCTGCAAGCTGGTGCCGAGGCTCGGTGTCATCGGCATATTTCAGGCAGTACGGACGACACGGATGATCCGCCGGCGCAGCCACACCCGGCGCGCCCCGCCGACGTACAGCCGCACGAGGGCGATCTCCCAGTGCCCCTGCTCGGCCAGATCAGCGAGCGTCCGCTGTGCCTGCGCGCGCGTGACCAGGCGTGCAAGCGTGATCATGCGGTACTCGAACTCCCCGCTGCCGGAAGGCAGGTCCTCGGGCAGCGGGTGCACTGGGAAAAGGGCGGGCTGAGTCATCACGCCAATGTCACCACGAACCGCTACGGTCGTGCCATGACGACGGATCCGCGAGCCGCACTCGACCGCCTTGTGGCGGCCCTCGAGGCACACCTTCAGGCCGCGAGCCGACGACAGGGCGAAGCCGATCCCGCGGTGGTCTCGGCCTATCAGACCCTGGCTGACGCCTTCGAGACCTACGACGAGTCGCTCTACACCGCCTACGACGAGGTCACCCCGTTCGTGCTCTACGACGACGCCGAGGATGCCGACGACCTCGAGGACGAAGACGCGGAGGACGACCTCGACGACGACGACGACGAGGACGACGACCTCGAAGAGATCGAGGAGATCGACCTCGAGGACGCCGACGCCCGCTGACGCGTGGCCGATCGGATCGTCACGGGTCCAGCTGTCCCGGACCTTGAGCCCGGAATCGCGTAGCGCGTCCCCGAAGCCCGTCCGGCGTGCTGACGATGGAGATCACGATGTATGGAAATGGTCGCTATCACAGCCATTTCCTCGCATCGTGATCTCCATCGTCAGCGCACGGGCGGACTCAGAGGCCGGCGGGGTCAGAGCCCCGGCAGGGTCAGAGGGCGGAGACCTCGTCCAGAGCGGCCCGGATCTCCTTGGGCAGCTCCACGTCCTCACTGGTCAGGGATGCCCTCAGCTGCGCCGCCGTCCGCGCACCGAGCAGGATGGAGGCCACCCCCGGCCGGTCGCGCGCCCAGGCCAGCGCCACCTCCAGCGGTGCGCAGCCCAGCCCGTCCGCCGCGGTGACCACGGCGTCGACCACTCGGCGTGAGTGCGCATCGAGGTAGGCACCGACGAACCCCGACAGGTGCGGCGATGCGGCGCGCGAGTCCGCCGGGGTCCCGTTGCGGTACTTGCCGGTGAGCACTCCGCGACCGAGCGGGGACCAGGCCAGCAGCCCCACCCCCAGGGCACGCGCCGCCGGCACCAGTTCGCGCTCCGGCTCGCGTTGCACCAGGGAGTACTCCACCTGTGCGGCGACCAGATCGACCGGGCCGCCCCCGCCGAGTCCGCCCAGACGACCCAGGGTGGACGCATGCGCGGTCTGCCAGCCGGTGTAGTTGGACACCCCGACATAGCGCGCCTTGCCGGAGGCCACCGCGGAACCCAGCGTGGCCAGGGTCTCCTCGACCGGTACGGCGTCGTTCCAGCCGCGGACCAGCCACAGGTCCACGTGATCGGTGCCGAGGCGGCGCAGGGAGCCCTCCAGGTCGGACAGCATCGCCCGTCGGGAGGGGTCGGTCCGTGGTGTGCCACCGATCCGGGACGCGCCGGCCTTGGTGCACAGCACCACCTCGTCGCGGGAGACGACCTGGCCCAGCAGGGAGCCGATCAGTGACTCCGCGGCGCCGTCACCGTAGGAGGCCGCGGTGTCCAGCAGGGTGCCGCCGGCCTCGACGAAGGTGACGAGCTGATCGGCTGCCTCGTGTTCATCGGTGTCTCGGCCCCAGGTCAGCGAGCCGAGGCCGAGCCGGGAGACCCGGAGCCCGCTGCGACCGACTGCGCGCTCTTCCACGGGCCGCAACCTACGGCATCACCTGCTAGCGCAGCATTCGGCCGGGCCGGATGGATAGGCTCACTGACGTGAAGCTCGGACTGAACCTTGGCTACTGGGGCGCAGGCAACGACGCCGACAATCTGGCACTGGCGCGTGAGGCCGACCGGCTGGGCTACGCCGTCTGCTGGGCCGCCGAGGCCTACGGCTCCGACGCCCCGACCGTGCTGGCCTGGGTGGCTGCGCAGACCACGCAGATCGACGTCGGCGCCGCCGTGATGCAGATCCCCGCCCGTAGCCCGGCGATGACCGCCATGACCGCCGCCACCCTGGACGTGCTCTCCGGCGGTCGGTTCCGTCTCGGGCTGGGGGTCAGCGGGCCGCAGGTCTCCGAGGGCTGGCACGGCGTCCGCTTCGACAAGCCTCTGGGCCGCACCCGCGAGTACGTCGACATCGTCCGGATGGCTCTGCGCCGCGAAAGGGTCGCCTACGCCGGTGAGCATTTCACGCTGCCGCTGCCCGACGGGCCCGGCAAGGCCCTGCAGCTGACCGTTCATCCCGTCCGGGAGACGATCCCGGTCTACCTGGCCGCGGTCGGCCCGAAGAACCTGGAGCTGGCCGGCGAGATCGCCGACGGCTGGCTGGGCATCTTCTTCTCCCCGGAGCACGCCGCGGTCTCCCTCGACCCGATCCGCCGGGCGCGGGCCGCCGCAGGCAAGGGCACCCCCGGGCCGGACGGCGACCCGATGGCCGGCTTCGACGTCGTGCCGACGGTGCCGGTGAGCATCGGTGCGGACGTCGCCGCGGCCGCCGACCTGCTGCGCGGCTACACCGCGCTCTACGTCGGCGGGATGGGCAGCCGGACCCAGAACTTCTACAACGCACTGGTCCGCCGGATGGGCTACGAGGACGTGGCCCAGACGGTGCAGGACCTCTACCTCGACCGCAGGCCCCGTGAGGCCGCTGCGGCGATCCCGGTCGAGCTGATCGATGCCACCGCCCTGCTCGGCGACGGCGATCGGATCGCCGATCGGATCCGCGCCTACGCCGACGCCGGGGTCACGACCTTGAACATCAGCCCCGCCGCCACGTCCCTGGAGGAACGCCTGAACACGCTACGCACCGTCGTCGAGGCCACCGAGGCGGCGGGACTCGCCCCGTGAGCGACACGCTCGGCTACGTCGACGCCGTCATCCTGGGCATCGTGGAAGGGCTCACCGAGTTCCTGCCCGTCTCCAGCACCGGCCACCTGACCATCGCGGAGAAGGCGCTCGGCCTTCCCGTGGACTCCCCGGCGGTGACCGCGTTCACCGCGATCATCCAGTTCGGCGCCATCGTCGCGACCTTCCTCTACTTCTGGCACGACATCGCCCGGCTCGCCGTCGCCTGGGCCCGCGGTATCGGCTCACCCGCCGCGCGCGCGAGCAGGGACTACCGCTTCGCCTGGTACGTGCTCGCCGGGTCGGCGCCGATCGTCGTCGCCGCGTTGCTGGCCCGCGATCTGATCACCGGCCCGCTGCGCAGCCTGTGGGTCGTCGCGGCCGCCCTGATCCTGTGGAGCGTCGTGATGTACGTGGCCGAGAAGAGGGGCAGGCAGACCGTCGACGAGGGCGAGCTGACCCTGCGCCAGGTGGTCGTCATCGGTCTGGTGCAGTGCGTCTCGCTGGTGCCTGGGGTGTCCCGCTCCGGGGCGACGATCAGCGCCGGCCTGCTGCAGGACGTCAACCGGGTCACCGCCACCCGGTTGTCCTTCTTCCTGGCCATCCCCGCGCTGACCGGAGCCGGTCTGTACCAGCTGAAGGACGTCGACACCAGCGTGGTGGGCTGGGGCCCCCTGGCCGTGGGCACCGTGGTGAGCTTCGTGGTGGCCTACGCCTCGATCGCCTGGCTGCTGCAGTTCGTCGCCAAGCACCCGATCACACTGTTCATCGGCTACCGGGTGGTGCTCGGCCTGGTGCTCCTCGGCCTGCTCGGCACGAAGGTGCTCAGCGCCACCTGAGCGGGCAGCGGGTTCCGCCACGGTGGGCGGGTTAAGGTCGGCGCGTGCCCACCCTGCTGCTCGTCCGCCACGGCCGCACCCAGGCCAACGCCACCGGGGTCCTGGCCGGCTGGACCCCCGGCATCGGGCTCGACGACGTGGGCCGCGAGCAGGCACGTCGCCTCGGTGCACGGGTGGCCCCGATCCCGCTGGTCGCCGTGGTCGCCAGCCCACTGCAGCGTTGCCAGGAGACCGCCGGCGCCCTGCTCGCCGCCGACGGCCCGCATTCCGCCGGCCGCCCGGCGCTGCAGACCGACGACCGACTGGGGGAGTGCCGCTACGGCGACTGGACCGGCCGCCCCATGAAGGAGTTGGTCAAGGAACCGTTGTGGCGCGTGGTCCAGGCCCACCCCTCAGCGGTGACCTTCCCCGGCACCGAGGGCGAGCCGATGAGCACCATGGCCGCCCGCGCCGTGCTCGCCGTGCGCGAACACGACGCCACCGTCGCGGCCGCCCACGGAGAAGACGCGGTCTGGGCCGTGGTCTCCCACGGCGACGTGATCAAAGCGGTCCTGGCCGATGCGCTCGGCATGCACCTGGACGCCTTCCAGCGGATCGTGGTCGACCCGGCGTCGGTGTCGGTGATCCGGTACACCACGCTGCGTCCGTTCGTCGTCCGCATGAATGACAGCACCGGTGACCTGTCCGCCCTGATCCCGGCGAAGCGCCGCCGGGGCCGGCGCAGCCGGGCCGCGTCCTCGGACGCGGTGGTCGGTGGCGAGACGGGCGCCGGGCCCAACGAATAGGGTCTGGGACATGCCCCGGCAGCTCTTCGACTACGACCCGCCCGAGCGTTTCGTCGCCGGCACGGTGGGGGAGCCGGGCGCGCGCACGTTCTTCCTCCAGGCCCGCACCGGGCCCCGGATCACCAGCGTGGCCCTCGAGAAGGGCCAGGTGACGATCCTGGCCGAGCGCGTCGACGAGCTGCTCGACGAGGTGGTCCGGCGCAGCGGAGGCAACGCGCCGGTGCCTGCCCTGGCCCCGACGGACACCGAGGACAACGATCCCCTGGAGACTCCGATCGAGGAGGAGTTCCGGGTCGGCGCGATGAGCCTGGCCTGGGAGGTGGAGCAGCGGCGCGTGATCATCGAGTGCTTCTCCGAGGGCCTGACGCCCGAGATCGAGGACGAGGACGAGCGACACAGGCCGCCGAACTCGCCGCCGCCTCCGATGCACCGACCGGCGAGGACGAGGAGGACGGCGCCGTGCTCCGGGTCAGCATCACCGGCGCCGCGGCCCGGGCCTTCGCCAAGCGCGCCCTGGCCGTGGTGGCCGCCGGGCGACCGCCGTGCCCCTTCTGCGCCGGCCCGCTCGACCCCGGCGGGCACATCTGCCCGCGCGCCAACGGCTACCGCCGCTGACCCGGCACCGCCCGGCTGCCCAGACCCATGGACGACGACGCGACGATCGACCTGCTGGTCCGCGGTGAGCTCGAGCTGATCGGGCGGCTGGTCGACGCCAGCAACGCCACGCTGCTCGCCGCGCTCACCCTGGACGGGGTCACCCGGCGTTGTGTCTACAAGCCCGTCGTCGGCGAGCGCCCACTGTGGGACTACCCGGCACGCACGCTGGCTCGCCGAGAGGTGGCCGCGTACCGGGTCTCGGCCGCCGCCGGCTGGCACGTCGTGCCGCCGACGGTCCTGCGGGACGGACCGCACGGGATCGGCAGTGTGCAGGCCTGGGTGGAGGACGGCGACGCCGGGGGAGGCGTGATCGACGTCGTCGCCGTCGACGCCGTCCCCCAGGGCTGGTTGCGTGTGCTCGAGGCCGAGGGCTACGACGGCTCCCGGGTGGCACTCACCCACGCCGACGACGCCCAGCTGCGCGCCATGGCGATCTTCGACATCGTGGTCGACAACGCCGACCGCAAGGGGGGACATGTGCTCTGCGAGAGCGACGGCACCCTGCGCGGGGTGGACCACGGGCTGACCTTCAACGTCGAGGACAAGCTGCGCACCGTGCTGTGGGGCTGGGGCGGGGAGCGGCTGGACACCGAGGAGCTGGCCCGGCTGGAGCAGCTCGCCGGCCTGCTCGAGGGAGCCCTCGGGGCCGAGCTGACCGACCTGCTCGACGTGGCCGAGGTGGAGCGCACCCGGGATCGCCTGGACCGGTTGCGCAGCCGGGCCCGTTTCCCGCGTCCGGGGGGACGCCGCCCCGCGATCCCCTGGCCGGCGTTCTAGACCCGGTGTTGGCGGATACCCTCGTCGGGTGACCCGCTGGCCCGCCCCGCCGATTCCCCGTCTGCCCGGACACGGCCTTCCCGTGCGTCTGTGGGACACCTCCCGCGACACTCTGGCCCCACCGATCAGCGGCCCCACCGCCCGGATGTACGTCTGCGGGATCACCCCGTACGACGCCACGCACCTCGGACACGCCGCGACCTACATCGGGTTCGACCTGCTCAACCGGGCCTGGCGCGACGCCGGGCACGAGGTGCGCTATGTACAGAACGTCACGGACGTCGACGACCCGCTGCTCGAGCGGGCCGAGGCGATCGGGGTCGACTGGCACCAGCTGGCCACCGAGCAGACCCAGCTGTTCGCCGAGGACATGGCCGCGCTGGCGGTCGTGCCGCCCGAGGTCTACCTCGGAGTGATCGACACCCTGCCGCTGGTGGTCGATGCGGTGGAGCGGCTGCTCGAGTCAGGACACGCCTACACCGTGCCCGGCGGTGACGGCGAGCCGGACGGCGACGTCTACTTCTCCGTGCGCACCGACCCGCGGTTCGGCAGCGTCGCCCACCTGGACGAGGACACCATGGCCACGGTCTTCGCCGAACGGGGTGGCGACCCGGGCAGGCCCGGCAAGAAGGACCCGCTCGACGCCCTGCTGTGGCGGGTGGAGCGCCCGGGCGAGCCGGAGTGGCATGGTGCGAGCCTGGGTCGTGGCCGTCCGGGCTGGCACATCGAGTGCACGACGATCGCCCTGGAGCACCTCGGCATGTCCTTCGACGTGCAGGGCGGCGGTTCGGACCTGGCGTTCCCGCACCACGAGATGGGAGCCGCGCACGCGCATGCGTTGACCGGCGGCTGGCCCTACGCACAGGTCTACGCGCACGCCGGCATGGTCGGCTACGAGGGCCACAAGATGAGCAAGTCCCGCGGCAACCTGGTGCTGGTCTCCCGGCTGCGTGCCGACGGCGTGGAGCCTGCGGCGATCCGGCTGGCGCTGCTGGCCCACCACTACCGCCACGACTGGGAGTGGACCGCGCAGGATCTCGCCGCGGCCGTCGAGCGTCTGGACCGCTGGCGCACGGCGATGACCCGTGCCTCCGGGCCCGACGCGCTGGGCGTGCTGGACGCCGTCCGCGAGCGGCTGGCCGACGACCTCGACGCGCCCGGAGCGCTGGCTGTCGTGGATGCGTGGGCGGCCCGGGCGCTCGAGGGCACGGACGACGTGCCCCAGGCACCCGCGCTGGTGGCCACGACGGTCGACGCCCTGCTCGGCGTGCAGGTGCTCTGAGGCACCCTCGGGAGAGGACCGACGCCCCTGTCCGTGGGCGCGTGGCAGGTGTGTGCTGGAGGAGCACCACCAGCGACGAGGAGGTCGCCATGCTCACCACCACGACTTGGTCGGTCGACATCCAGATCTTCGAGGGCGATGACGACACGTCAGCCCGAGCCACTCTGATCTCGGGCCACGGCTCCGACCGCCGCCGCACCGTGACCGGCACCGGACGCGCCCACCGCAAGGAGAGCGACGCCGCGATCGCCGAGATCGGCGCCGAGATCGCCACCGCCCGCGCGCTGCGGGACCTGGCTGCGCGCCTGCTCGACGTCGCCTCGGAGGACATCGCGGCGGTCGAGGAGAAGGAGGTTCACCTCACCCGGTGAGGTGAACCCGATCAGCCTCGGCCCGGCTCGTCCCCACGACGGCGCAGGTAGCGCTCGAACTCACGGGCGATCGCCTCGCCGCTGGCCTCGGGCAGGTCCGCGGTGTCCTTGGCGTCCTCGAGCTGGCGCACGTAGGCCCCGATCTCGCCGTCCTCCTCGGCCAGCTCGTCGACGCCGTGCTCCCAGGCGCGGGCGTCCTCGGGCAGGTCGCCGAGGGGGACGGTCAGGTCGAGGGCCTCCTCGACCCGGCGCAGCAGGGCCAGGGTGGCCTTCGGTGACGGCGGCTGCCCCACGTAGTGCGGCACCGCAGCCCAGAGGGCCAGCCCGCCCAGACCGATCGCGGAGGCACCCTCCTGCAGCACGCCGACGATGCCGGTCGACCCCTCGTAGGGGGAGGCCTCGACGCCGAGCCGTTCCTGCAGCCCCTCGTCCTCGCTGGTGCCGGTGACCGGGATCGGACGGGTGTGCGGCACATCGGCGAGCAGCGCCGCGAGAGTGATCAGGGTCGACACGCCGAGCTCCTCAGCGATGCCGAGCAGCTCGGCCACGAAGGCCCGCCAGCGCATGGACGGCTCGATGCCGCGGACCAGGACCACGTCGCGCTCGGCCCCGGGCGGCGTGGCGATGTAGACCCGCGTGGTGGGCCAGGTCAGCCGGCGGCGCCCGTCCTCGATGCTCACCACCGGCCGGTTCACCTGGAAGTCGTGGTAAGCCTCGGGGTCGAACTCGGTGAGCGGGGTGGCCTGCCAGACATGCTGCAGGTGCGCGACCGCGCCGCTGGCCGCCTCGCCGGCATCGTTCCAGCCCTCGAAGGCGGCGAGCATCACGGGGTCACGCAGCGTGGGCAGTGACGACCCGTCCTGCAGCTCGCTCAACTCCACTCCTCCCACCGCTCACGACCCGTGAGGCTCCTACCAGCCTACGGCTCACCCTAGGCCCACCCGTGCGGATGGCCGCGCGCGCCTAGACTGGGCGCACGATGAGTCATAGTTCACCCTCCCTGCGCCAGGTACTGACCGAACGGGTCGTGGTCGCCGACGGCGCGATGGGCACCATGCTGCAGGCGGCCGACCCCTCCCTGGACGACTTCCAGGGGCACGAGGGCTGCAACGAGATCCTCAACGTGACCCGGCCGGACGTCGTCCGCGGGGTGCACGAGGCCTACCTCGAGGTGGGGGTCGACTGTGTCGAGACCAACACCTTCGGGGCGAACCTCGGCAATCTCGGTGAGTACGACATCGCGGACCGGATCGGGGAGCTGGCGCTGGCCGGTGCCCGGGTGGCCCGCGAGGCCGCCGACGCCTACGCCACGCCCGAGCGGCCCCGGTGGGTGCTCGGGTCGATCGGGCCGGGCACCAAGTTGCCCTCGCTCGGGCACGCCCCGTTCGCCGTCCTGCGGGACGCCTACCAGACCTCCTGCGTCGGCCTGATCGACGGCGGGGTGGACGCCCTGCTGGTGGAGACCTCGCAGGACCTGCTGCAGGCCAAGTCGGCGGTGATCGGCGCTCAGCGGGCGCTCACCGCGACCGGGGCCGACCTGCCGATCCTGGTCCAGGTGACGGTGGAGACCACCGGCACGATGCTGGTCGGCAGCGAGATCGGCGCCGCGCTGACCGCGCTCGAGGCGTTGGGGATCGACGCCATCGGCCTGAACTGCGCGACCGGGCCGACCGAGATGAGCGAGCACCTGCGCCACCTGGCCCGGCACGCCCGGGTGGCGGTCACCTGCATGCCGAACGCCGGGTTGCCCCAGTTGACCCGCGACGGCGCCTACTACCCGTTGACCCCCACGCAGCTGGCCGACGCGCACGACGCGTTCACCCGCGACTTCGGGCTCTCCCTGGTCGGCGGCTGCTGCGGCACCACACCCGAGCACCTGCGCCAGGTGGTGGAGCGCGTGGGCGGCCGCCCGGTCGCGCCGCGCCGTCCGCACCCCGAGCCGGGGGTGGCGAGCATCTACCAGCACGTGCCGTTCCGTCAGGACACTGCGTACCTGTCGATCGGCGAACGCACGAACGCCAATGGTTCCAAGGCGTTCCGCGAGGCGATGCTGGCCGAGCGGTGGGACGAGTGCGTGGCGATCGCGCGCAACCAGACCCGGGACGGCGCGCACCTGCTCGACGTGTGCATCGACTACGTCGGCCGGGACGGGGTGGCCGACGTTCAGGCCGTGGTGAGCCGGTTGGCCACGGCGTCGACGCTGCCCCTGGTGCTGGACTCCACCGAGCCGGCAGTGCTCGAGGCCGGGCTGGAGCTGGTCGGCGGCCGTTCGGTGATCAACTCGGTGAACTTCGAGGACGGCGACGGCGAGCGCAGCCGGTTCGCCCGGATCATGCCTCTCGTGCGTGAGCACGGCGCCGCTGTGGTCGCGCTGACCATCGACGAGACCGGCCAGGCGCGCACGGTGGAGCACAAGGTGGCCGTGGCGAGCCGCCTGATCGACACCCTGACCCGGACCTGGGGGATGCGGGTCGAGGACATCCTGATGGACTGCCTGACCTTCCCGATCGCCACCGGCCAGGAGGAGACCCGCGGGGACGGCGCCGCCACGATCGAGGCGATCGCCCAGGTCAAGGCCGCCTACCCGGGGGTGCAGACGACGCTCGGCGTGTCCAACATCTCCTTCGGGCTCAACCCGGCGGCCCGCGTGGTGCTCAACTCGGTGTTCCTGCACGAGGCGGTCAAGGCCGGGCTGGACTCGGCGATCGTGCACGCCGCCCGGATCCTGCCGATGTCCCGCATCCCCGAGGAGCAGCGCCAGGTCGCGCTCGAGCTGGTCTACGACCGGCGCCGCTACGACGATTCCGGGGCGCTGACCTACGACCCGCTGGCCCGGTTCCTGGACCTGTTCGAAGGCGTGGACGCCGCGGCGATCCGCGCGGACCGGGCCGCCGAGCTGATGGCGCTGCCGTTGGGGGAGCGCCTGGCCCGGCGGATCATCGACGGCGAGGCCAAGGGCCTGCCCGCCGACCTCGACCAGGCCCTCGGCGAGGGGCGCCCGGCGCTGGACATCATCAACGACCACCTGCTGGACGGGATGCGCACCGTCGGCGAGCTGTTCGGCCGCGGTGAGATGCAGCTGCCGTTCGTGCTGGCCTCGGCCGAGGTGATGAAGACCGCGGTGGCCCACCTGGAGCCCCACATCCCGGCGGACGACGCCGGCGAGGGCAAGGGCACGATCGTCCTGGCGACGGTCAAGGGTGACGTGCACGACATCGGCAAGAACCTGGTGGACATCATCCTGTCCAACAACGGCTACACCGTGGTCAACATCGGGATCAAGCAGCCGATCTCGGAGATCCTGCGCGCGGCTGACGAGAACGACGCCGACGTGATCGGGATGTCGGGACTGCTGGTGAAGTCGACCGTGGTGATGAAGGAGAACCTCGAGGAGATCAACAGCCGCGGCACCGCCGCCCGCTGGCCGATCATCCTCGGTGGCGCCGCACTCACCCGGGCCTATGTGGAGAACGACCTGGCCGAGCTCTATGCCGGCGAGGTCCGCTACGCCCGTGACGCGTTCGAGGGCCTGCGGCTGATGGACGCCTTGGTCGCGGTCAAGCGAGGGGTCCCCGGAGCGGCGCTGCCCGAACTGCGACCGCGTCGGGTACGGGCGGCCGCTCCGGCACCCGGAGGGGACGCCTCGCCGGCCGGGTACGACGACACCACCCGCTCGGACGTCGCGCGAGGGCTGGTCGTGCCCACCCCGCCGTACTGGGGCGAGCGGATCGTCAAGGGCATCGCCCTGGCCGAGTACGCGGCCTACCTGGACGAGCGGGCCACCTTCGTCGGCCAGTGGGGCCTGAAGGGCTCCCGCGGTGGGCAGGGGCCCAGCTACGAGGAACTGGTGGAGACCGAGGGGCGGCCCCGGCTGCGGATGTGGCTGGACCGGGTGGCCACCGACGGGCTGCTCGAGGCAGCCGTGGTCTCCGGGTACTACCCGTGCGTCTCTGAGGGCAACGACCTGGTGGTGCTGCACCACGACGCCTCCGCCGCGGAGGCCGGAGTGGAGGCGGGCAGCGAGCGGGCCCGGTTCAGCTTCCCGCGGCAGCGCCGCGACCGGCGCCTGTGCCTGGCCGACTTCTTCCGGTCCCGGGAGGAGGCCGAGGAGCTGGGCGGGCCCGACGTGGTCGCCTTCCACCTGGTGACGATGGGCTCGCGGGTGGCCGAGGCGACGGCAGAGCTGTTCGCCGCCAACGCCTATCGCGACTACCTGGAGCTGCACGGGCTCTCGGTGCAGCTGACCGAGGCGCTCGCCGAGTACTGGCACGCACGGGTGCGCGCCGAGCTCGGGTACGCCGGTGAGGACGACGCCGAGCTGGGTGGCATCCTGCGCCAGGGCTACCGCGGGTCGCGCTACTCCTTCGGCTACCCGGCCTGCCCCGACCTGGAGGACCGCGTCGGCGCTGGTCGCCCTGCTCCGCCCGGAACGGATCGGGGTGAAGCTGTCGGAGGAGCTGCAGCTGCATCCGGAGCAGTCCACCGACGCGATGGTCGTGCACCATCCCGAGGCCAAGTACTTCAACGCGACATGAGTGATCGCCTCCCCGCCGCCGTGCTGTGGGACATGGACGGCACGCTCGTCGACACCGAGCCGTACTGGATCGCCTGCGAGACGGCGCTGGTCACCGGCTACGGCGGCACCTGGACCACCGCGGACGCCCACGCCATGGTGGGCAACGCGCTGCACACCTCCGCCGCCTACCTGCACGAGCACGGCGGGGTGCCGCTGTCCTCCGAGGAGATCATCGAACACCTGCTGGACGGGGTCTCGGTGCAGGTGCAGGCTCACGTGCCGTGGCGGCCGGGGGCGGTCGAGCTGCTGCACGGACTGGTCGAGCTGGGTGTGCCCACCGCCCTGGTCACCATGTCGTTCCGGCGGCTGTCCGACATCGTGGTCCAGGCGCTGCCCCCGGGCAGTTTCCCGGTGCAGGTCACCGGCGACCAGGTGAGCAGGGGCAAGCCGCACCCGGACCCGTACCTGCTCGCCGCCGAACGTCTGGGCGTCGAGCCGGGGGACTGCGTGGCGATCGAGGACAGCCCCGCCGGGATTGCCTCGGCCCGGGCCGCCGGGGTGCCGGTGATCGGCGTGGAGCACCTGGTGCAGCTGCGCCCGCACACCACCGGGCCCGTGCTGCACACCCTCGAGGGCGTATCGCCCTACGACCTGCTCCCGATCCTGGCCGCCCAGACCCCTGCCTGACCCCCTCACCGAGCGTCCCGGCCGACACTTCCTGCGGTGGGACTTCGCGGATTCGGTCATGTGCGGAATCCGCGAAGTTCCACCGCGAGAGAACCGACTCCCCGCGCGGCCTTCGGCGACCAGAGATGACAGCCGGGACTATTCGGTGGCGATGGCCTGGAGCACGTTGAGCCGGACGGCGCGGATGGCGGGGATCACGGCTGCGAGCACCCCGACCGCCGACGCCGCCACCAGCATGCCGGCCAGCCCCGCCCAGGGGATGGACAGGATGTCCAGGCCCTGGGTGCGCAACCCGCGCTGCAGAGCGATCCCGAGACCCAGCCCCAGGGCCGCCCCGAGCACCGCGCCGAACACCGCCGTGGCCACCGACTCGATGGTGATCATGCCGGCCAGCTGTCGTCGCTGCAGACCCACCGCCCGCAGCAGACCGATCTCGCGGGTCCGCTCGACGATGGACAGTGCCAACGTGTTCACGATGCCGAGCACCGCCACCACGACGCTGAACAGCAGCAGCACGTAGAGCAGGTTGAGCAGGGTGTCGACCTGGCTGGCCGAGGAGTCGACGAACTCCTCGCCGTCCTGCACCGAGACCACGAGGTAGGGCTTGACCAGGGAGACCAACGAGGTGCGCAGTGCGGTCAGATCCGCGCCGGGCGCGGCCTTGACGTAGACGCCGAAGTCACCACGGGCGCTCGCCGGAACCGCGTCCTCGTACAGCGCCCTGCTGATCATCACATCGTTGCCGAACGCCTTGAGATCGCTGTGAACACCACCGATCGTGTAGGGGGCCGGCGGCAGGGTGCCGATGGACAGTGAGACCTTCTGCCCCAGCGCCCAGGAGTTCTTCTTCGCGCCGGCCTCACTGACCAGGATCTGGCCGCGGTCGAGCGCGGTCAGATCACCGGAGCGCATGGTCAGCGCGAAGTTGTCGGCGAAGGGCTGGGCGTCGGCCGCCACGGCGAACAGGTCCTTGTCGCCGGCCCGGACCGGCACCGCGCTGGTGGCGGCCACCGACTGCACCTGCGGCAGCTTCGCCGCCGCCGTGGCCACCGAGGCCGGGACCAGGGTCTGGCCACCGCCCCCGGTCAGGACGTAGGTGGCGGTGAACTCGCCCTGCACGATGTCGGCCACGCTGGCCTTGACGCTCTGCGCGATCACCGACAGCCCGGTGATCAACGCCAGCCCGATCATCAGCGCACTGGCGGTGAGCGCGGTGCGTCGGGGAAGGCGCAGAGAGTTCTCCCGGGCCAACCGGCCGACGACCCCGCTGAAGGTCGCGAACGGCCAGGCGATCAGCCGCACCACCGGTCGGGTGGACAGCGGGGCCGCCACGAGAGCGCCCAGCACGGCCAGGCCGGCACCGACACCGGCCAGGGGCCAGGTCACCTCGGTCCGGGTCACCGCGTAGCCGAGACCGGCCACACCAGCGACGAGCATCGATGCACCGATGGCTCCGCGCAGCCGCAGCCCCTTGGGGGCGATCACCATGTCGTCACGCATGGCCGCGACCGGAGCGATCCTCGAGGCACGCCGGGCCGGGATGGCGGCCGCGAGCAGGGTGACCACGGTGCCCACCAGCACACTCCACCCGATGGTGGCCGCACCGACCGGCAGATCATTACCGATGTCGGCCCCCACGAAGGAGCGGATCCCGGCCTGAGCCCCGGCCGCGATCAGCAGGCCCAGCCCGATGCCCAGCCCGGAGCCGAGCACCCCGATCACCGCGGCCTCGCCGAGCACCATCCACAGCACCTGGCCGCGAGAGGCCCCGACGGCTCGGAGCATGGCCAGCTCCCGGGTGCGTTGGCCGAGCAGCATCGAGAAGGTGTTGAAGATGATGAACGCCCCGACGAACAGCGCCACGCCGGCGAACACGAGCAGGAAGGTGGTGAAGAAGCCCAGTCCGGTCTTCAGGCTCTTCTGCGCCTCGGCGTCCAGGGTGGCCGCGGTGACCGCCTCGGCCGTCGTCGGCAGCACCGAGGCCACCTTGGCCCTCAGCTGCTCCTGGCTGACCCCGTCAGCGGTGATCGAGAACCCGCTGACCTTGCCGTCGGGAGCGAAGGCAGAGCGGGCGCTCGCCTCGTCGAGCAGGACGGCGGTGGCGCCGAAGAGCGAGCCGAACACGACCTCGCCGGTGATCGTGACCGGGCGCACCTGGTCGCCGATCACCGCCTGGGTGCGGTCACCGATCGTCAGCCCCGACTTCTTCAGCGTGGACTGCTCGACCGCGATCTCACCCGGCCCGGTCGGGCCACGACCGGCGCTGAGGGTGAACGCCGGGTCGTCGGACCGGAAGGCGAAGCCGAAGCCGGGCGCCCCGCCGTTGCGCACCGGGGTGCCGTCCTTGCCGGCGATCACGGCCGTGCCCTGGATGTCGGCGGACACCCGGGCGACGCCCGTCACCTCGGCAAGGGTCTTCTCCAGGGTGAGCGGCAGCGCTGTGCGGCCGGTGCCGCCCTGGGCGTCACCACCGCTGGCCGACTCGACTCCGCGGACCTGGACGTCGACGCCCTTGAGCGCCTGGCTGAACAAGGAGTTCAGGGCGTTGTCGATGCTGTCCCGCAGCACGAAGGTGCCGGCGACGAAGGAGACTCCGAGCATCACCGCGAACGCGGTGAGCAGGAAGCGCAGGAAGTGGCCGCGCACCCCGGCCAGGGTCAGTCGCAGCATGGTCAGCTCCGCCGCACGGTGGCGTCGAAGCCGCGCATCCGGGCCAGCACGCTGTCGGCGGTCGGCTCACGCAACTCGTCCACGATCCGGCCGTCGTCCAGGAACAGGACCCGGTCGGCGTAGGCCGCCGCGGAGGGTTCGTGGGTGACCATCACCACGCTCTGGCCGAACTCGTCCACCGAGCGCCGCAGGAAGCCGAGGATCTCGGCGCTGGCGCGGGAGTCCAGGTTCCCGGTGGGCTCGTCGGCGAACACGATCGCCGGCCGGCTGACCAGCGCTCGGGCACAGGCCACCCGCTGCTGCTGACCGCCGGAGAGCTGATTCGGCCGGTGGGTCAACCGGTCCCGCAGCCCCACGGTGTCGATCACGGTGTCGAACCACACCTGGTCGACCGGGGTGCCTGCGATGTCCAGCGGAAGGGTGATGTTCTCCTTCGCCGACAGTGTGGGCACCAGGTTGAACGACTGGAACACGAAGCCCAGCCGGTCCCGGCGCAGCCGGGTCAGGTCCTTGTCCTTGAGCCCGAGCAACTCGACGCCGTCGACCACGATCCGCCCCGTCGTGGGGGAGTCCAGCGCCGCCATACAGTGCATGAGGGTCGACTTGCCAGAGCCCGACGGGCCCATGATCGCGGTCAGCCGGCCCCGCTCGAAGCTGACCGACACGTCGTCGAGCGCCGTGACCTGAGCCTCACCTGAGCCGTAGATCTTGCTCAGCCCCTCGGCGAAGGCGATCGCCCCGGCCAGCTCCTGCTGGTCGGCGACCGGTGCGCCCGATGCGGCGTGACTACCCACGTGAACCCTCCCTTGTCTCCGTGCGGCGCTGTGCCACCCGGACGGGCCGAGCCTGTCAGCTCGGCACTTCCCCCAGCATCAGGGCTCAACCCTGAATGCCCCCATCAGGGTTCCCCGAGGTCGAGGCTGTCATTCCTCGTCCAGCCCCGGGGCGCGCAACGCCGACGCCGCTGCACCGGTGACCAGGACCGCCGCATCGTCCGGCAGGGGCGGCGGCGTGCCACCCCAGGCCGGACACAGCGCGCGATGGTCGCACCAGTCGCACAGACGCCCCGGCGAGGCCCGCCAGTCGCCGGTGGTCGCGGCCCGCTCGATCGCTGCCCACAGCGCCCGCACCTTGCGCTCGGTGGCCAGCAGGTCGGCCTCGTCGGGCGCGTAGCGCAGGATCTCACCGCTGCCCAGATAGACCAGCTGCAGCAGCGCCGGCACCGAACCGCGCAGCCGCCACAACACCAGCGCGTAGAACTTCATCTGGAACAGGGCCTTGGCCTCATAGGCCTCACGCGGAGCGCGGCCGGTCTTGTAGTCGACGACCCGCATCCGCCCGTCGGGAGCCACGTCGAGCCGGTCGACGTACCCGCGCAGGACCAGGCCGTCCTCGATCACGGTCTCCACGTAGAGCTCGCGGTCGGCCGGCTCGAGCCGGGTCGGGTCCTCCAGCTCGAACCACCGCCCGAGCAGATCCTCGGCGCCGGTCAGCCACTCGGCCACGGCCGCCGGCTCGCCGTCGAACAGCGAGGCCAGCTCAGGCGTCTCCGAACGCACCCGATCCCATTGCGGCGCAACGAGTTCACGTGCCGCCTCGACCGTGCGCTCCGCAGCCGGCAGGTCGAACAGACGCTCCAGGACGGCATGCACCACCGTGCCGCGGACTGCCGCCGGACTGGGGATCTGCGGCAGCCGGTCGACCACTCGGAACCGGTAGAGCAACGGGCACTGCATGAAGTCCGCCGCCCGCGAGGGCGACAACGCCCGCGCGGGGGAGTGCGCGGCAGAGGCGGCCGGCAAGTCCGGGCCGGCGGCGCTGGGAGGGGCCGTGGTCATGGCGAGAACTCTAGGCAGGCCCACCGACAACCGGCCGCGTAGAGTCGAACCGTGGCCACCGGTACCGACCGTCAACGCGGTATCAGGCTCGGCTCGGTGCTCGGGGCGCCTGTCCTGCTGATGCCGTCCTGGTTCCTGATCGCCGTCCTGATCACCCTGTCCTACGCCCCTGCGGTGCAGACCCGCCTGCCCGAGGTCGGGGTGGCCACCTTCGTGATCGCCTTCCTGGCCGCGCTGCTCCTCCTCGGCTCGGTGTTCCTGCACGAGCTGGCCCACGCGATCGCCGCGCGCGCCGTCGGCAGTGCGCCGTCCCGCATCGTGCTCGACCTGTGGGGCGGGCACACCGCCTTCGACGCCGAGATGGTCAGCCCCGGGAAGAGCGCCCTGGTCAGCCTGGTCGGGCCGGGCACGAACGCCGCGATCGCCGCGCTCGGGTGGCTCATGCTCCCCGCCGTCCCACCCGACGGCGTCGCCGAGCTGCTGCTGTTCGGGGTGATCTACTCGAACGGGTTCGTCGCGGTGTTCAACGCCCTGCCCGGCCTGCCGCTCGACGGCGGACGGGCCCTGGAGGCCCTGATCTGGAAGCTCACCGGAGACCGCGGCAGCGGAACCCTGGCCGCAGGCTGGGTGGGTCGGGCCGTGGCGCTCGGGCTCGTCCTGTGGACCCTCGTCCGCCCCCTGGCCCTCGGGCGCACGCCCGGCCTCACGACCACGGTCTGGGTGCTCGTGGTCGCCTGGATGCTCTGGCAGGGCGCCACCGGGGCACTGGCTGTGGCCCGGTGGCGGCGCCGCGCCCCGTCGGTCACCGTCCGGGCGTTCACCCGGCCGGCGATCGGGGTACCCGCCGGGGCAGCGCTGACCGAGGCCCTCTCCCGGGCCGGCGCCGCCGGCGCCGAGGCGGTGGTCCTGATCGCCGCGGACGGCGCCCCGCTCGCCGTCCTGGACCCTGACGCCATCGCCGCCGTCCCCGCGGGCCGACTGGAGCTGACCCCGGCCCAGGCCGTCGCCCGGGTGCTGCCCGCCGACGCGACCGTGCCGCAGGACCTGGCCGGGGAGCAGCTGATCGTTCACCTGCAGGATCGGGGGCATCACGAGTTCGTCGTCCTCGACGGCAGCGGCGCGGTGGCCGGCCTGTTGCTGGCCCGGGACGTCGCGGCGTCGCTGGCAGGCCGTCGCGGCTGAGCCGGTGTCCGGCGCGTCGGCGCAGTCCGTCTAGACTCCCCGGCCATGACCTCCACTGGACCGACCGGGGCTGCGGGTCGGCGGGGGCCGTTGCGAGCCGGGGACCGGGTACAGCTCACCGACCCCAAGGGCCGGCTGCACACCATCACGCTCAGCCCCGGCGGTCAGTTCCACACCCACCGCGGGTTGTTCCGGCACGAGGAGCTGATCGGCCGGCCCGAGGGCTGGGTGGTCCGCAACACCGCCGGCATCGACTACCTGGCGCTGCGCCCCCTGCTGGCCGACTACGTGCTCTCCATGCCGCGCGGCGCTGCCGTGGTCTACCCCAAGGACGCCGGCCAGGTGGTCGCCATGGGCGACATCTTCCCGGGAGCCCGGGTGGTCGAGGCCGGGGTCGGTTCCGGGGCGCTGACCATGTCCCTGCTGCGGGCCGTCGGCGACCACGGCCGCCTGTTCTCCTTCGAGCGCCGGGACGAGTTCGCCCAGATCGCCCGGGCCAACGTGGAGGCGTTCTTCGGCGCGCCGCACCCGGCCTGGCAGCTCACGGTGGCCGATCTGGTCGAGGGCCTGACCGGCCCGGACGCCGGGATCGGACCAGCCAGCATCGACCGCGTCGTGCTCGACATGCTCGCCCCGTGGGAGTGCCTCGACGCCGTGGCCCAGGTGCTGCTGCCCGGAGGCGTGCTGATCGCCTACGTGGCCACCGCGACCCAGCTGTCCCGGGTGGCCGAGGCCCTGCGCACCGACGGCCGCTACACCGAGCCGGCCGCCTGGGAGTCCATGGTGCGTGGCTGGCACCTGGAGGGCCTCGCCGTCCGGCCCCAGCACCGCATGGTCGGGCACACCGGGTTCCTGATCACCAGCCGCCGGCTCGCGGACGGCGTCGAGGCCCCGGTGCGGCGGCGGCGTCCAGCGGGCACCACGCGTGAGGCGAGCGAGGAGACCGAGGCCGCCTGGCAGGAGTGGACCGGCAACGGCGACGGCGAGTGGAGCCCGGCCGACCTGGGCGAGCGCCCGGTCTCGGACAAGAAGGTGCGGCGGACCGCCCGCGCCGTCCGCCCGGCCCCGGACCCCGGCGGCGAAGTCGACCACGATGGTGGCCCGGCCCACAGCTGAACGCTCTGGCTGATCCCGCCCACGCCGGGTTATGGTCGTGTGCCCTCGGGGACCGGCGGACGAACGATCGAGAACGAACTCGACGTTCGCCCGCCTTGTCATGAGGCGCCCTGTGCCGCAGCGGGGTTAGGGTCGAACTGCTCGACGAGCAGTGACGGGAGGGCCACCATGAGCGGGAACGACGTACCGCGCGACGCAGGATCCGAACACGGGCCGGAGCAGGTGGCCCGGTTGCAGAGCCAGGTCAGCCAGCTCGCGACGCAGAACGACCGCCTCGCCTCGACGCTGCGGGACGCGCGCGACCAGATCGTCGCCCTGAAGTCCGAGGTGGACCGTCTGGCCCAGCCGCCGAACACGTTCGGCGTGGTGGTCAGCACGGCACCGGTCGAGGACGACGAGCCCGGCGGCACGGTCGAGATCTTCACCTCGGGCCGCAAGATGCGGGTCGGGCTGAGCCCCTCGGTCGATGCCGACTCACTCCGCCCGGGGCAGGAGGTCATGCTCAACGAGGCCTTCAACGTGGTCGCCGCCCGGGAGTTCGACCGGGTCGGCGAGATCGTGATCCTCAAGGAGGTGCTCGACGAGGACCGCGCCCTGGTCGTCGCCCACGCCGACGAGGAGCGGGTGGTCTACCTGGCCGGGCCGCTGATCGGGGCCAAGCTGCGGGTCGGGGACGCGTTCACCATGGAGTCCCGGTCGGGGTTCATCTTCGAGATGGTGCCGCGCGCCGAGGTGGAGGAGCTGGTCCTCGAAGAGGTGCCGGACATCGAGTACGAGGACATCGGCGGCCTGGCGGCGCAGATCGAGCAGATCCGGGACGCCGTCGAGCTGCCCTTCCTGCACCCCGACCTGTTCCGTGAGCACGGGCTGAAGCCTCCGAAGGGGATCCTGCTCTACGGTCCACCCGGATGCGGCAAGACCCTGATTGCCAAGGCCGTCGCCAACTCGCTGGCCAAGAAGGCCGCGGAGGCCCTGGGGCTGAAGGAGGCGAAGAGCTACTTCCTCAACGTCAAGGGCCCCGAGCTGCTGAACAAGTACGTGGGGGAGACGGAGCGGCACATCCGGCTGATCTTCGCCCGGGCCCGGGAGAAGGCCTCCGAGGGCACTCCCGTGGTGGTCTTCTTCGACGAGATGGACTCGTTGTTCCGCACCCGGGGCTCGGGCGTGAGCAGCGACGTCGAGACCACGATCGTGCCGCAGCTGCTCAGCGAGATCGACGGCGTGGAGCGGCTGGAGAACGTGATCGTGATCGGCGCCTCCAACCGGGAGGACATGATCGACCCGGCCATCCTGCGCCCCGGCCGGCTCGATGTGAAGATCAAGATCCAACGGCCGGACGCCGAGGCCGCCACCGACATCTTCGGGAAGTACCTGACCGAGGGACTTCCGCTGCATGCGGACGACCTGGCCGCGAACGGCGACTCGCCCAAGGCGACCGTCGAGGCGATGATCCAGCGCACGGTGGAACGGATGTACACCGAGACCGAGGAGAACCAGTTCCTCGAGGTCACCTACGCCAACGGGGACAAGGAGATCCTGTACTTCAAGGACTTCAACTCCGGGGCGATGGTGCAGAACATCGTCGACCGGGCCAAGAAGATGGCGATCAAGGACCTGCTGGACACCGGTCAGCGCGGCATCCGGCTCGACCACCTGCTCGCCGCCTGCGTGGACGAGTTCAAGGAGAACGAGGATCTGCCCAACACCACCAACCCCGACGACTGGGCGCGGATCTCGGGCAAGAAGGGCGAGCGGATCGTCTACATCCGCACGATCATCCAGGGCAAGCAGGGCACCGAGCCCGGCCGCACGATCGACACCGTCGCCAACACCGGCCAGTACCTCTAGCCGAAGACCTGCTCATGCTCCGCTGGGGTACACGTTCGAGGCCCGCCGAGGCCGAGACGTGTACCCCCGCGGAGCATGAGCGGGTTTGAGCGGGCCGTAGAAGGCGATGACCTGGCTGATCCGGTTGTCCTGATCGAACTGCACGTAGTCGACGCCGACGACCGAGTGCCCGAAGTCCCGGCCCAGGATCCGGATGCTCGTCGAGGACCGGAGCCGCCAGGAGAAACGGGCGACGTCGTGGTGGATGTCCGGGGCGCTGGACAGTTCGAAGATCGCGCCCGGGAACATGGCCGGGAAGTCGAGGATGAGTCTGGTCAGCCCGTCGATCCCTCGCACCGTGTCGGCGGGTGCGCCCAGGTGCATCTGGCGAGCGGGCGCATCTGCACCCTCGAGCGGGCTCATCCCAGCTCATGCTCCTTCGCCTGACGGCAGGCAACCGCGATCACGGCAGCCGATCAGGGACCTGCGACGTGCGGGAGGTCCCAGTCGGGCGGGAAGGCAGGAAGATCCGGGAGCGGCGTCGGCGGGGCGGTGTGGCGACCGTCGAAGGGGGGCCGGCCTGCGGCGGCGAGGGCGAACAGGCGTTCGCCGTCCGCCCTGATCGACGCCGCCTGCTCGTACGTCCAGCGGCCCGGCTGACCGGTGAACGCGGCGAACTCGTCCTCGTCCTTCCACTGCGGCGCGGGCACGCCGTCCACCAGCGGCACCCAGACGTCCAGCGCCCGGTCCGCGGTGTCGACCAGGTACGTGCCCAGCGCCGTCCGCCGCCGCACCTGGGGTGACTCGAGATTGCCGTACCACCCCTGGAAGAGGCCGTCGTCGTCGAAGAACGACCACAACGACCACCCGGTGGGCTCGGCAGGCACATGCATCGAGATGCCGTGGCCCCACCAGCGGCCGACCCTGCGCCGCCGGGGATGGCTGCCGCGTTGTTCGAGCGGAGCCTGCCGCAGGTCGCGGCCGTCGGCGAGCTCGGTGGCCACGGTGGGGCCCCCGTGAGAGACCCACAGCCGCAGCCCGCCCTGGCCGTCCTCCAGCACCGTCCCCATCCGGGCGAAGACGGTGCGCCCCGACCTGCCGAACCGAAACACCACCTGAGAACCGACCGGCCACGGGCCCGAGTCGATCACCGGTGGGGTGAGCAGCTCGAGCAGACGTCGGGTGTCCGGCACGAACGGCCAGGCAGGGTCGGCCAGACGCGCCCTCAGCTCGGCCTCCGGCCACCACCAGGCCTGCGCCACCTCTCCGTCGGCGAAGGCGATCTCGCCGTCCCAGACCGTCTCGTAGACGTGGGCCAGGTAGTGGGTGTCCCGGTCGCGGTACCAGCTCGTCAGCAGCGGGCGCAGGTGAGCGCCGTCGATGCCCACCTCCTCGGCCAGCTCCCGGCGCGCCGCGTCGTCCGGGCTCTCTCCGGCCAGCACCACCCCGCCGCAGGCCGCGTCGTGCGCCCCTGCCCAGAGGTCCTTGCCCTCGGCCCTCCGGTGCACCAGCACCCGCCCGTCACTGCGCCGCACCAGCACTCCGGTGGCCGCGTGCGGCAGGTTCTCCGCCCGAACCCGCGACCGGGGGGCGGAACCGACCACCCGCCCCACGACGTCGTCCGGGTCGTAGAGGGCTACCGTCTCGGTGCCGCTCACCGCGGCGCGTCGACCGGCCGGACGACGTGGCTGCGGGTCACGCGCCCAGCGACGAGCCGCCAGCCGAGCAGGAACAGGCCCACGAACGTGGACGCGACCAGCACGAACGACGGCTGGACGCCGCCGCCGGTGAGGTGGCGCAGGGTCATGCCCACGGCCACCGTCGCGACCGCCACCACGGCGCCGGCGGGCAGCCCGGCGGGGGCGAGCCGGCGGCCGGCCACCACCAGCCACCCCGCGCCGGCACCGGTCAGGAACGGCCAGGCGGTGGCCAGGGTGCCCAGGATCACCGAGCCGGAGTCGTGGGCCCGGCGACCGAGCAGGACGAAGACGAGGACGGCGACCAGGTCGGCCGCCAGCGCGCGCGGAGCAGTTCTCACCCGGCCAGTCTCGCACCGGGTGAGTGCCACCACAGGTGAGTGTCACCACCGCCTCGTAGGGTGAGGGCATGGCCGCGCAGCGCATCATGGGGATCGAGACCGAGTACGGCGTCTCGGCCGTCGGCGACCCCACCGCCAACGCGATGCTGCTCTCCAGCCAGGTGGTCAACGCCTACGCCGCCCCGCAGGGCAGCCGGGCCGGCCGGGCCCGCTGGGACTACGAGGACGAGGCGCCGCTGCGCGACGCCCGCGGCTGGGAGTTCCCCCGCGAGGCCGCCGACCCGAGCCAGCTCACCGACGCACCGGACGATCCGGCCCTGGCCAATGTGATCCTCTCGAACGGGGCCCGGCTCTACGTCGACCACGCCCACCCCGAGTACTCCTCCCCGGAGGTCACCAACGCCCGGGACGCCGTGGTCTGGGACAAGGCGGGGGAGGCGGTGATGCTCGAGGCGGCCCGCCGGATCGCGGCCAACCCCGGGCTGGGCACGGTGAATCTGTACAAGAACAACACCGACAACAAGGGCGCCTCCTACGGCACGCACGAGAACTACCTGATGCGCCGGGAGACCCCTTTCGCCGACATCGTCCGGCACCTGACCCCGTTCTTCGTCTCCCGCCAGGTGATCGCCGGGGCGGGGCGGGTCGGGCGCGGCCAGGACGGCACCGGGGTGGGCTTCCAGATCAGCCAGCGCGCCGACTTCTTCGAGGTCGAGGTCGGCCTGGAGACGACGCTGAAACGCCCGATCATCAACACCCGGGACGAGCCGCACG
The DNA here is from genome assembly GCA_963710915.1 of uncultured Actinomycetota bacterium. Classification (GTDB taxonomy): domain Bacteria; phylum Actinomycetota; class Actinomycetes; order Actinomycetales; family Kineosporiaceae; genus JADJPO01. The sequence goes on from CAVQCD010000012.1 coordinate 820,754, forward strand.
CCAGCGCCGACCGGTTCCGCCGGCTGCACGTGATCATCGGCGATGCGAATCTGTGCGAGGTGGCCGCCTATCTCAAGATGGGCACCACGGCGCTGGTGCTGGAGCTGATCGAGGAGAAGGCGTTCACCCGCGACCTGTCCGTCGACCGCCCGGTGTCCAGCCTGCACGCGGTCTCGCACGACCCGACCCTGCAGACCCTGCTGCGCCTGCGCGACGGCAGCTCGGCGACCGCCGTCCAGCTGCAGTGGCTGTACCTCGAGCAGGTGTCCTCCTACGTCAACGACCGGTTCGGGCAGAACGCGGAGCCGGTCACGCGTGACCTGCTGCGCCGCTGGGAGAGCGTGCTGACCCGGCTGGAGAGCGACCCGATGAGTTGCGCCCGGGAGCTGGACTGGGTGGCGAAACTGCGTGTGCTGGAAGGCTTCCGTGACCGTGAGCACCTGCCGTGGGATGCCACCCGGCTGCAGTTGATCGACCTGCAGTGGTCCGATGTGCGCCCCGAGAAGGGTCTGTACCACCGGCTGGCCCAGCGTGGGCAGGTCGAGCGGCTGGTCACCGACGCCGAGATCGCCGCAGCGGTGGGCAACCCGCCGGAGGACACCCGTGCCTACTTCCGAGGCCGCTGCCTGTCCCGCTACGGCGAGCACGTCGCGGCCGCCTCCTGGGACTCAGTGATCTTCGATGTCCCCGGCCGGGGAGCGCTGCAGCGGGTGCCCACGCTGGATCCGCACCGCGGCACCCGCGAGCACGTGGGCGATCTGCTGGACCGCTGCTCCACCGCGGCGGACCTGCTGGACGCCCTGGCCACCTAGGATCGAGACAGGAACCCGGAGCAGCACGGGCTCGAGGAGGACCAGCATGGCCGGACAGGAACAGAAGGCGCCCCGCGGGCGTGGCGACGAGCCGGACGAGCGCTCCGCCGCCACCACCCCCGCAGGCGCAGGTCAAGGACGACGACGTCGACGCGATCCTGGACGAGATCGACGACGTCCTGGAGACCAACGCCGAGGAGTTCGTCAAGGGATTCGTGCAGAAGGGCGGCCAGTAACCCACCGATGAGCGACCACTACGACGGTGCCGACGGGAGGCTGCCCGCGGCGTTCACCACTCCCGGGTCGTCCTCCTTCACCGAGTTCCTGGCCACCCATGCCGCCGACCTGCTTCCCGGGGGGCGTCCGCTGCCGCCGGGGGCCACGCCGGAGGTTCCGCACGCGACCACCATCGTCGCGCTGACCTTCGACGGTGGCGTGGTGATGGCCGGTGACCGGCGGGCGACCATGGGCAACCTGATCGCGCACCGGGAGATGGAGAAGGTCTACCCGGCCGACGAGTACTCCTGCGTCGGGATCGCCGGCACCGCCGGGGTCGCGGTGGAGATGGTCCGCCTGTTCCAGGTGGAGCTGGAGCACTACGAGAAGATCGAGGGCGCGCTGCTCTCGCCTGGACGGCAAGGCCAACCGCCTGGCCACGATGATCCGGGGCAACCTGGGTATGGCGATGCAGGGGCTGGCCGTGGTGCCGCTGTTCGCCGGCTACGACATCGACCGCCGGGCCGGCCGGATCTTCTCCTACGACATCACCGGCGGCCGCTACGAGGAGCGGGAGCACCACAGCGTCGGCTCCGGGCTCGCTGTTCGCCCGCGGCACCCTGAAGAAGGGCTGGCGAGCCGATCTGGACGCCGCCGGCGCCGTCCGGGTGGCGCTGGAGGCGCCTGATCGACGCCGCCGAGGACGACTCCGCGACCGGCGGGCCGGACGAGCGGCGCAGGATCTTCCCCGTGGTCGCCACGGTGACCGACGCGGGCTACCAGCGGGTGCCCGACGACGAACTCGCGGCCGTGGTGGCCGATCTGCTCGCCCAGCGAGGAGGGAACGCGCCGTCATGAGCATGCCGCCCTACTACGCCTCGCCCGAACAGATCATGAAGGATCGGGCGGACTACGCCCGGCGCAACATCGCCCGGGGCCGCCCGGTGGTCGTGGTCTGCTTCGACGGCGGGATCGCCTTCGTGGCGGAGAACCCCTCCCGGTCGCTGCACAAGATCAGCGAGATCTACGACCGGATCGCCTTCGCCGCGGTGGGCAAGTACAACGAGTTCGAGAACCTGCGGGTGGCCGGCGTGCGCTACGCCGACCTGCGGGGGTACTCCTACGACCGGGCGGACGTCACCGCGCGAGGTCTGGCCAACGCCTACGCCCAGACGCTCGGCGCGGTGTTCACCACGGAGCCCAAGCCGCTCGAGGTCGAGATCGCGGTCGCCGAGGTGGGCCTGACCCCCGCCGGTGACCAGATCTTCCGGCTGACCTACGACGGCTCGGTCGGCGACGAGGGCCCGTTCGTGGCGATGGGCGGTCAGGCCGAGCAGATCACCGCCGGGCTGACCGAGGCCTGGCGGGAGGGGCTCACCCTGGCCGAGGTGCTCACGCTCGCCGTGTCGCTGCTGGCCAAGGACCCGGCCGGCGGCGCCGATCGGGTGCTGGGCCCGGCGCAGCTCGAGGTGGCGATCCTCGACCGCCAGCGCCCCCGGCGCGCCTTCCGGCGTCTGGCGGGTCCGCTGCTGGAGCGGCTGCTCACCCCCGGTGATCCCACCACCGACGCCCCGCCCACCGACGACCCGCGCCCCGGCCTGCACGACACCCTGACCGGGGACGCCTCCGGGGACGACACGCCGCCGGGGTCGCAGACCAGCACAGAACCGGCGCCGGAGTAAGGCCTCCGCCCGGTATCGGTTGTCGGACAACGCACCTAGAGTGGGGCGCATGGACCGCCGGATCTTCGGGATCGAGACCGAGTTCGGGGTGACCTGTGCCTTCGAGGGGCAGCGCAAGCTGTCCCCGGACGAGGTGGCCCGCTACCTGTTCCGCAAGGTGGTGTCCTGGGGCCGGTCGAGCAACGTCTTCCTGCGCAACGGCGCCCGGCTCTACCTCGACGTCGGCTCGCACCCCGAGTACGCGACTCCCGAGTGCGACGACGTGCGCCAGCTGGTGGTCCACGACCGGGCGGGGGAGCGGATCCTCGAGGGCCTGCTGGTCGATGCCGAGCGGCGGCTGCACGAGGAGGGGATCGCCGGCGAGGTCTTCCTGTTCAAGAACAACACCGACTCGGCCGGCAACTCCTACGGCTGCCACGAGAACTACCTGGTCAGCAGGCACGGCGAGTTCGGCCGGCTGTCGGATGTGCTGATCCCGTTCCTGGTCACCCGACAACTGGTGGTCGGCGCCGGCAAGGTGCTGCAGACCCCCCGCGGAGCGGTGTTCTGCCTCTCCCAGCGGGCCGACCACATCTGGGAGGGGGTCTCCAGCGCCACCACCCGGTCGCGGCCGATCATCAACACCCGTGACGAACCTCATGCGGACGCCGAGAAGTACCGCCGGCTGCACGTGATCGTCGGCGACTCGAACATGTCCGAGACCACCACCATGCTCAAGGTGGGCGCCACCGACCTGGTGCTGCGCATGATCGAGGCCGGGGTCGTGCTGCGCGACCACACCCTGGAGAACCCGATCCGGGCGATCCGTGAGGTGAGCCACGACCTGACCGGTCGCCGCCGCGTGCGGCTGGCCAACGGCCGCGAGGCGAGCGCCCTGGAGATCCAGCAGGAGTACCTGGACCGGGCCAAGGACTTCGTCGACACCCACGGCCTGCACACCGATGTGATCAAGCGGGTGCTCGATCTGTGGGAGCGCGGGCTGCGCGCGGTGGACACCGGCGACCTGAGCCTGGTCGACCGTGAGATCGACTGGGCGATCAAGCACCGCCTGGTCGAGCGCTACCGCAACCGGCACGATCTGCCGCTGTCCTCGGCCCGGGTGGCGCGGCTCGATCTGGCCTACCACGACATCCACCGCGACCGCGGCCTGCACTACCTGATGGTGAAGCGGGGGCTCGCCGAGCGGGTCACCTCCGACATCGAGGTGTTCGAGGCGACCGCGGTGCCGCCGCAGACCACCCGGGCCAAGCTGCGCGGGGACTTCGTGCGACGCGCCCAGGAGCGCCGCCGTGACTTCACCGTCGACTGGGTCCACCTCAAGCTGAACGACCAGGCCCAGCGCACGGTGCTGTGCAAGGACCCGTTCCGCTCGGTGGACGAGCGCGTGGAGCGGCTCATCCAGAGCATGTGAATCCCCTAGGGTGGGTCCTCGTGTCTGCTCGTTCGTTGGTCGTCGCCCTCGCCGCAGGAGCTGTCGCCGTCACCGTCACGCTGACCGGCTGCAGCACCCCGAGCAGCTCGGTCGACCCGACCGGTGGCACGACGGTCACCGACCTGACCACGGTGCTGGTCAGCGGCGAGCCCAAGGCCAAGCCGTCGGTCAGCGTGCCCACCCCGCTGTCGGTGAGCAAGACCGAACGCACGGTGGTGACCAGCGGCACCGGGCCGAAGGCAGCCCTCGGCCAGCGGGTGACCATCGAGTACGTGGGGGTCAACGGCACCGACGGCAAGGAGTTCGACACCTCCTACGGGCAGCGCCCGACCAGCTTCGTGCTCGACCCGAAGAACAACCTGCCCGGCCTGGTCTCCGGCCTGGTCGGCACTCCCGCCGGCTCGCGGATCATGCTCGCCATCCCGCCGGACGAGGGGTACGGCCTCAAGGGCCTGCCCGCCGCCGGCGTCGGCCCGACCGACACGCTGGTGCTGGTGGTCGACCTGCTGGCGGTGAAGGACGTGCTGGCCCGCGCCACCGGTACGGCCGTGGCCGCCAAGGCCGGTCTGCCCACGGTGAAGCTGAGTGCCAAGGGCGCGCCCACGATCACCCTGCCCCGGGGGAACCCGCCGGCCGCGCTGGTGGTGCAGCCGCTGATCGTCGGCAAGGGCGCCAAGGTGACCCGCGGGCAGCAGATCACCGTGCACTACACGGGGGTGTTCTGGCCCGGGGGCAAGCAGTTCGACTCCTCCTGGGGCCGGCTCGCCGTCATCGTTCGAGATCGGCAACGGCAAGGTGATCTCCGGCTGGGACCGCGGGCTGGTCGGCCAGAACGTGGGCAGCCAGATCCTGCTGGTGATCCCCCCCGACGACGGCTACGGCGCCGAGGGCCTGGCCGAGCTCGAGATCAAGGGCACCGACACCCTGACCTTCGTGGTGGACATCCTGGACGCCGCGTGAGACCTGAGCAGCATCCGATCCACACCCGACTGACACCCGAGGAGAGAGCATGAGCGCCGACCTGAGCGGGCGGGACAAGCCCGAGATCGACTTCCCGGAGGGTGAGCCGCCGGCGGAGCTGCAGATCCTGGACGAGATCGAGGGCACCGGCCCGGCGGCCCTGGCCGGCCAGACGGTCAGCGCGCACTACGTGGGCGTGGCCTTCTCCAGCGGCGAGGAGTTCGACGCCTCCTGGAACCGCGGCCGTCCGCTGGACTTCCGCCTCGGGGTCGGCCAGGTCATCCCGGGATGGGACCAGGGGATCGCGGGGATGAAGGTCGGCGGACGCCGTCGCCTGGTCATCCCGCCGCACCTCGCCTACGGCACCCGGGGCGCCGGAGGGGCGATCGGCCCGAACGAGACCCTGATCTTCGTGGTCGACCTGGTCGACGCCCGCTAGGTCAGCCCAGCAGCGCCGCGGCGTGCCGACCGGCCGCCGCGGCGGCGAGGAACGCCGCCCGATCGCCGTCCAGGCCCCGGCCCATGGTCGACAGTGGCACCGGGCTGGCCTCCAGGGCCTCGACCAGTCCCTGGAGGCCCACCTCGATCAGGTGGTGCCTCCCGTGCGGTGCCCCGAGCGCCGTGGCCTGATCGCCTACCTGGACACCCAGGTCGGCGAGGTCGCCGGTGAACATCGGCAGCACGACGTCCGCCGGGGCGAGCGCCACCCGACCGAGCGCGGTGAGGCTGTGGTGGGACAGGCCGCGGTGGCGCTCACGCCCGTCGGCCCCGGAGACCCGTAGCGCGGCCACAGGGCGCCCACGCAGGGTGGCCACGGCGTTCACCGCCTCGCCGGTGGACACGCCGCTGAAGCCCCACCGGGTGCCCGTGCCGACCACGCCCGGCCCCGGCGCGACCACCACCACGTCGGCGCCCAGCACCAGGTGGGCGGCCAGCAGCCCGGTGTGCAGGCTCACCGCCTCGAGATCGCCGCCGAAGGCCTGGCCCACGGTGATCGACCCGGCCAGCCAGCCCGCCGCACGAAGCCCGGCGAGGGAGCGGGAGAACCAGGCCGGCAGCGCCGCGCCGTCCGTCATCACGTAGACCACCCGCAGGCCGGCCCGTTCGGCGCGCACCCCGGCGATCACCGCGGGCAGCGCCGAGTGCAGGTCGGCGATCACCACCGGCGCCCCGTGCAGGTCGTCTGCGTCCCGCAGCAGGTCGTGGTGCGGCGACGCCGGCTCGTCCACCGCGAGGACCATCGCCTGGAGCGGGGTGTAGCGGGCCTTGACCACGTGCCCCGGGCCGAGGGCCACCGCCTCGGGCAGCCGGTGGGGGATGGCCACGACGAAGGCGTACCCGCCGGTGCCCAGCCCCGCCTCGGCCGCAGTGGTGTTCAGCAGCACCAGATCACCGGGCTGCGGCGTGCCGACCAGGGCCGGGTAGGCCAGGGCACGGGCCGAGGTCCACGACCGGGTGGCGTCGTCCAACACGTCGACGGTGCAGTCCACCGCACCCTCCCAGGAGGCGATCACCGCGGTGACCCGGCCCTCGCGCCAGAGGATCACGTGACCTCCACCTCCCGACCGGTACGGCCCACCTCGGGTAGCGTCGCTGCCGATGCCGCCGTCGAACCGTACCGAACGCCTGCTCAACCTCGTCATCGCCCTGGTGTCGACCACCCGCTGGCTGACGAAGGAGCAGATCCGTCGCGCCGTGCCGCAGTACGAGGGGTGCGAGAACAGCGAGGCGTTCGACCGGATGTTCGAGCGGGACAAGGAGGATCTGCGCGAGCTCGGCGTCCCCCTGGTCACCGGCACGCATGACGCCTGGTTCGACGACGAGATCGGCTACCGGATCGATCGGGCCGCTTACGCGCTGCCCGCGGTCGATCTGACCCCGAGCGAGCTGGCGGTGCTCGGGCTGGCCAGCCGGGTCTGGCAGCAGGCGAGCCTGGCCGGGCCCGCCGCCCGCGCCATGGTCAAGCTGAAGGCCCTCGGCGTGCAGACCGACGACGACTCCCTGGTCGGCGTCGAGCCGCGGGTGCGGGCCGCCGAGCCCGCGTTCGAGCCGCTCTACGCCGCCACCCGCGACCGTGCGCCGGTCTCCTTCCGCTACCGCAAGCCCGGCGGCGACGACGCCGCCGAGCGTCGGGTCGAGCCCTGGGCGCTGACCGCCCGCGGCGGCTGGTGGTACGTGGTCGGCCACGACCGCGGCCGCGGGGCGCCGCGGGCGTTCCGGCTCTCCCGGATCGAGGGCAGGATCCGCCGGATCGGTGCCGTCGGCAGCGTCACCCCGCCCGCCGACCTGGATCCGGGCGCGATGATCCGCCCCGCCCGCACCGAGACCGATCTGCGGACGGCGCGGGTGCGGCTTCGTGCCGAGCGCGGCACCGCGCTGCGCCTGCGTGACGGCGCGACGATCACCCTGGGGGAGGGCTGGGACACCCTGGAGCTGCCGATCGGGGAGGTCGGCCAGCTCACCGAGCAGCTGGCCGGGTTCGGCCCCGACGTGGTGGTCGAGGCGCCCGAGGATCTGCGTCAGGCCGTGGTGGCACGCCTGCAGGGTGCGCTCGCGGCGAGCAGGCGGTGAGCCGGTGGTGAGCCTGGGCGCGACGGCGCGACTGTCCCGGTTGCTGGCGATGGTGCCCTGGCTGCTGGCCCGGCAGGGCGTTCCGCTGGCCGAGGCCGCGGCGCACTTCGAGATCACCGAGGAGGAGCTGGTCGCCGACCTCGAGCTGCTCTTCGTGTGCGGCACGCCCGGGCACCTGCCCGACGACCTGATCGAGGCCGACTGGGAGTCGGGCCTGGTCTATCTGCGCAATGCCGACGCGATCGCCCGGCCGTTGCGGCTGGGCATCGACGAGGCGGTGGCGCTGCTGGTCGGGCTGCGCACCCTGGCCGAGGTTCCCGGCCTGCACGACCGCGACGCGGTGGAGTCGGCGATGGCGAAGCTGTCCACCGCCGCCGGCGATGCCGCGGCCGCCGCCGGCGCGCTGTCGGTGGACCTGTCCCGCGGCGCGAGCGCACCGACGCTGAGCGCCGTCCGCGACGCCGTCCGCCGTCATCGCCGACTGGACCTGCGCTACCTCGTGCCCAGCCGGGACGAGACCACCCAGCGCCTGGTCGACCCGATCCGGGTGCTCAACGTCGGCGACCAGTGGTACCTGGAGGGCTGGTGCCATCGGGCCGAGGGCGTGCGCCGGTTCCGGCTCGACCGCGTGGTCGAGGTGAGCGTGCTCGACCAGGACGGCACTCCGCCGCCGGACGCGGTCAGCCGCGACCTGCAGGAGGGGCTCTTCGTCCCCTCCCCGGACGACCTGCTGGTCACCGTCGAGCTGGAGGCGTCGGCGCGCTGGGTGGCCGAGTACTACCCGGTCGAGCAGGTGCTGGAACTGCCCGAGGGCGGGTTGCAGGTGCGCCTGCGCACGGCCTCCACGGACTGGTTGCCGCGCCTGGCGCTGCGCCTGGGCGGGCAGATGCGGGTGCTCGCCCCGGCCGAGGTGGTCGAGCGGGTGGCCGAGCTGGCCGAAGCCGCGCTCTCCGCCTACTGAGGCCCGTCCGAACCGCTGATCAGGCACGTCCTTCGGCGCCTACCGACCGAGGCCGGTCATCCTCCGTTCCGCTGATTCTCGCTCTGGTCGCTCAGGGCGTCGTGTCGCGCGGTCGAGGGTGCATTGACGGCTGCCACGATGACACCGTTGTTAACCGAAGGTACTCAAGTGACTACAGTCCGTTACCGCCGGTTTTGGCACACCGTACGCCCATAGAGGCGGGTTGGAGGCACTGGATCTATGACGACCATCAAGGCGTCGTGCCCGAGCTGTGGTGACGTCGAGCTCACCCCTCCTCAGGTCCGATTGGTCGTCTGTTCGGTCAGGGCATGGTCGTACTACGCCTTCACCTGCGCATCCTGCCTGGACGAGGTGCGCAAGCCGGCCGGGCGGGACGTGGTGGCGCTGCTGGTCTCCGGGGGCGTGCTCGCCGAGCCGTGGACGGTTCCGGCCGAGGCTCTCGAGGAGCACACCGGACCGACGCTCTGCTATGACGACGTGCTCGACTTCGCCCTCTGGCTGGACCACGCCGACCTGATCGCCGCGGCCGCCTCGGGCGGGCACCCGCCGCTGGGTCAGATCATGAGCACGGAGCCCGAGACCGCCGCCTGACGCTAGCCTGCGTGCATGGCGTGGTGGGGATGGCTCCTGGTCTTCGTGGCGTTGTTCGCGCTGTCCGTGGTCGTCCTCTTCGTGCTCGTCCGCTCCCTCTGGCGCAAGGCGATGGCCCTGATGGAGGAGCTCGGCACAGCCTCCGAACAGCTCGAGCAGGTCACCGCCCACCTCGACCGCCTGGACGACGCCACGCCTGCCGCGGCAGAGCCTGCCGTCTTCGCCAACCCCACCCACCTGCGCCAACAACGCCACCAACGCCGCTAGAAACCTGCTCCGGCCCCGCCGGGGTACATGATCAGGTGCACAAAGCGGACATCAAATGTTCACCCGCGGAGCATCAGCGGGGTGGTGCAGGGCCAGGTCCGGGGCGCTCGGGGTCGGCGGGGACGTAGCATGGCCCGAACGTCCGATCCGAGAGGACCAAACCTCATGCTCGGCAGGCTCTTCGACTCCCCGGCACAACTACTGATCATCGTGCTGATCCTGGTGCTGCTGTTCGGCGCCAAGCGACTGCCCGACGCCGCCCGCGGACTGGGCCGCTCCCTGCGCATCCTCAAGTCCGAGGTGAAGGACATGAAGGACGAGGACGCCGAGCGCGCGGCGGGCAGCACGTCGGCGGTCGAGGGCCGGGTCCTGCCCAGCTCCCCGGCGGCCGAGGCGCCCCCGGTGACGCCCGCGGCGTCCGACCCAGCCCCGTCCGACCAGCGTCGCGACGTCTGACCCGCCGCCCGTGGCTGTGACGACGCCGCGGCGCGCACGCAAGGACCCCGACGGCAGGATGCCGCTGCGGGCGCACCTGACCGAGTTGCGCAACCGGTTGCTCAAGTCCGGACTGGCCATCGGTCTGGGCGCCGTCGCGGGCTGGTACGCCTACGGCTGGGTCTTCCGCGCCGTGCAGGAACCGTTGAAGCAGATCGCCAAGGACAGCGGCATCACGGCGAACATCAACTACAGCAATGTGATGCAGGCGTTCAACCTGCACATCCAGATCTCGGTGTATCTCGGTCTGGTGCTGGCCAGCCCGATCTGGCTCTACCAGCTGTGGGCCTTCGTGGTGCCCGGCCTCACCCGCCGGGAGAAGCGGCACGCCATGGCGTTCGCCGCGGTCGGTGCGCCGCTGTTCCTGGGCGGCATCTGGGTCGGCTGGCTGGTGGTGCCCAACGCGGTCGGCTTCTTCACCGAGTTCGCCGAGCCGGGCACCTCGGTGCTGCCCGACGCCGGGCAGTACCTGGCCTTCGTCACCCGGCTGCTGCTGGTGTTCGGCATCGCCTTCCTGCTCCCGCTGTTCCTGGTCGCCCTGAACCTGGCCGGCCTGGTCAGCGGGCGCACCCTGGCCAAGGGCTGGCGGATCGCGGTGTTCACGGTCTTCGTGTTCGCGGCGATCGCCTCACCGACCCCGGACGCCGGCTCGATGCTCGCCCTGGCCCTGCCGATGTGTGCGCTCTACGCGATGGCGGTCGGCGTCGCTCTGCTGGTCGATCGGCGCCGCGCCAGGCGCGGCGGCGCCTTCGGCAACCTGGATGACGACGAGGCGAGCGAGATCGAGGCCCCGGCCCCGCTGGACGACCGCTACGACGATGCCACCTGAGCCTCCCGTCGCGCTCGCCGTCAATCCCACCTCCGGCAGCGGCCGCGGCGCACAGGCGGGCGCGCTGGCCGCGGAGATGCTGGCAGCCTCCGGCTTCCCGGTGCTGACCCTGCAGGCCCCCGATGCGGCAGGTCTGCGGAGCGCGGCAGCGAGCGCCATCGCCCAGGGCGTCCGCGCGCTGATCGTGGTCGGCGGGGACGGCATGGTCAACCTGGGGGTGAACCTGGTCGCCGGGACCGGGACACCGCTGGGTGTGATCGCTGCGGGCACCGGCAACGACAACGCCCGCGAGCTCGGCCTGCCGGTGGCGGGAAATCCGGACGACGCCGTGCTCACCGCGCTCCAGGTGCTGCAGCGCGGCACCACCCGGGCGGTGGACGCCGTCCGCTGGACCACCGCGGACGACAGCGGCTGGTTCCTCGGCGTGCTCGGCGCCGGGTTCGACTCCATCGTGAACGAGCGGGCCAACCGGTGGCGATGGATGCGCGGCCACTTCCGCTACGACCTGGCCATCCTGCGTGAGCTGCCGGTGTTCACCCCGCGCCGCTACACCCTCGAACTGGACGGCGTCGCGCAGGAGACCAGCGCCGTCCTGGTCGCCGTCGGCAACGGCCCGGCGTACGGCGGCGGGATGCGGATCTGCGACGGGGCGGTGATGGACGACGGGCTGCTCGACGTCGTGATCGCCGGCCCGATGAGCCGCCTGGCGCTGATCCGGCTCTACCCGACGGTCTACCGCGGCGCCCACCTGCGGCACCCGGCGGTCAGCCTCACCCGGGCCCGCACCGTGCGGATCTCCTCGCCCGGCATCGTCGCGTACGGCGACGGCGAGCGATTCGCCCCGCTCCCGATGACCTGCGAATTGGTGCCCGGCGCACTGCAGGTCCTGGCCCCGGTCCCGGTCCCGGAGAAGGTGGCTCCGTGACCGGCTCAGCGCTGGAGCAGTTCGCCCGCGGCTACGACTTCGCCTTCGACCCCTTCCAGGTCAGCGCCTGCGAGGCCCTGGAGGCGGGAAAGGGCGTCCTGGTCGCCGCCCCGACCGGCTCGGGCAAGACCGTGGTCGGCGAGTTCGCCGTCCACCTGGCTCTGACAGCCGGGCGCAAGGCGTTCTACACCACCCCGATCAAGGCGCTGTCGAACCAGAAGTACACCGACCTGGTGGCTCGGCACGGCGCCGGCAAGGTCGGTCTGCTGACCGGCGACACCACGGTGAACGGCGAGGCCCCGGTGGTCGTGATGACCACCGAGGTGCTGCGCAACATGCTCTACGCCGACTCGCCGACCCTGGCCGGCCTCGGCCACGTGGTGATGGACGAGGTGCACTACCTCGCCGACCGGTTCCGCGGGCCGGTCTGGGAAGAAGTGATCATCCATCTGCCGGACGACGTGCAGATCGCCTCGCTGTCGGCCACGGTCAGCAACGCGGAGGAGTTCGGCGCGTGGCTGGACACCGTGCGCGGCGACACCGAGGTGGTGGTCTGGGAACACCGCCCGGTGCCGCTGTGGCAGCACGTGCTGCTCGGCAACCAGGTGATCGACCTGTTCTCCGAGCACGGCACCCAGGTCAATCCCGTTCTGCGGCAACGATTCCGCGACGACGCCCGCTCGCCGCGCACTGGCGGCCGGGGACGGCGCGGCGGGCCTCCGGCGCGGGGGCAGCGACCCCCGGCCCGGCCCGACGTGATCACCATCCTGGACCGGGCCGGGCTGCTGCCCGCGATCACCTTCGTGTTCAGCCGGGCCGGCTGCGAGGCGGCGGTGACCCAGTGCCTGGCCGCCGGCGTCCGACTGACCAGCTCGGCCGAGCGGGCCGAGATCGCCGGCATCGTCGCCGAGCGGTGCCAGGTGATCCCGGAGTCCGACCGCGCGGTGCTCGGTTTCTGGACCTGGCGCGAGGCCCTGGAACGGGGAGTCGCGGCCCACCACGCGGGGATGCTGCCGGCGTTCAAGGAGGTGGTGGAGGAGCTGTTCACCAAGGGGCTGGTCAAGGCGGTGTTCGCCACCGAGACCCTGGCCCTGGGCATCAACATGCCGGCCCGCACCGTGGTGCTGGAGAAGCTGGTCAAGTGGAACGGGCAGACCCACGCCGACGTCACCCCGGCCGAGTACACCCAGCTGACCGGCCGGGCCGGGCGCCGGGGGATCGACATCGAGGGTCACGCGGTGGTGCTCTGGCAGGGCGGGCTCGATCCGCAGGCCCTGGCCGGTCTGGCCTCGACCCGCACCTACCCATTGCGCTCCAGCTTCCGGCCCACCTACAACATGGCGGTCAACCTGGTCGCCCAGGTCGGGCGGCAGCGGGCCCGGGAGATCCTGGAGACCTCCTTCGCCCAGTTCCAGGCCGACCAGGGCGTGGTCGGCCTGGCCCGCCAGGCCCGGCGCCAGGAGGAGGCACTCGCCGGGTACTCCACGGCGATGACCTGCCACCTGGGCGACTTCACCGAGTACATGCGGCTGCGCCGCCAGATCGGCGAGCGCGAGTCGGAGTCCTCCCGCGCGGCTTCGGCCGGCCGCCGGCTGCAGGCGATCGCCTCGTTGGAGCAACTGCGCCGCGGTGACGTGATCCGCGTCGGGGCAGGGCGCCGCTCGGGGTTCGCCGTGGTGGTGGACAACCCGAACAGTGGAGACGCCGACGGCCCCCGGCCCACCGTGCTCACCGAGGGGCGCCAGCTGCGCCGGATCTCCCTGGCGGACGTGCCGAACGGGGTGGCGGCGCTGGGCCGACTGCGCATCCCGAAGACCTTCGACGGGCGCAGCCCGGTGGCTCGGCGCGACCTGGCCTCGAGCCTGCGCACCATGGTGCCGACCGTCGACCTGCCGCCCAATCACCGGGGCCGCGGTGCGGGTGCCGGCAGCGAGGACGGCGAGCTGGCCCGGCTGCGCACCGCGTTGCGGGCCCACCCCTGCCACGGCTGCGCCGAGCGCGAGGACCACGCCCGCTGGGCCGAGCGCTATCACCGGCTGCGCAAGGAGACCGACCAGCTGACCCGGCGGATCGAGGGGCGCACGAACACCATCGCCCGGGTCTTCGACCGGGTGTGCGACCTGCTCGCCGAACGCGGCTACCTGGTGCCGGCGGCGAGTGGCTCGAAGGAGATGTCGGTCAGCGACGACGGGTTGCGGCTGCGGCGGATCTACACCGAGTCGGACCTGCTGGTCGCCGAGTGCCTGCGCGCCGGCGCCTGGTCCGGGCTGGACGCCGCGGGGCTGGCGGCGTGCGTCAGCGCCGTGGTCTACGAGTCGCGCCGGGACGACGGCGGGGTACATCCGCGGCTGCCGGCCGGCGCCGTCCGCGGGGCACTGAGCGAGACGGTGCGGATCTGGTCGGAGCTGACCGACGCCGAGGCCGAGCACCGGCTGGAGCCCACCCGCGAGGTCGACCTCGGCCTGGCCTGGGCCATGCACCGATGGGCGAGCGGCCGCGATCTCGACGTGGTGCTCGGCGACGGACAGTCCGGGGACCTGGCCGCGGGCGACTTCGTCCGCTGGTGCAAGCAGGTGATCGACCTGCTCGGCCAGATCCACGCCGCGGCCGGCGAGGCCGGCGACGAGGCCCTGCGCAAGGTCGCCGGCGACGCGGTGAATGCCGTCCGCCGGGGCGTGGTCGCCTACGCCGCCCCCGCCTGAATCACGTCCGGCGTTGGGGTGCAGGAGCGCATCCACCACGAGTTCGCCGAGCCGGATGTTCCCCCATCCGCGAACCTCCGATTCGCGAGGACTGGGTGGTTGGCGTCACGCTCAGCAGTCGAACACTGACCAGCAGATGTCATTGCGCAATCGCTGGTCGTCGAGGACGAGTTCACGGATCGCCTCGGGGAGCTGGTCGCGCTGCCACCGGCATTCGAGCCGTCCTGCGCTCTCACCCTGTCCGTCCGGCGGCATCAGCAGCATGGCGTGCTGCCCCGCTCAGGTCTCGGGCCGCGGCCATTGCGTGGCCGCCTGCCGCGCGGGCCTGCGACATCGTGATCTCACCCCGCGCCCAGACGCGGGCCTGCTCGATCGCCCGACGCGGGCGCGGGTCCTGCGGGCGCACCGACTCGTACAGGTAGAGGACATGCTCCGCGCACGCCGCTGCCCATTGGGCGAGCAGGCGGTGATCCGCATCGGTCAGCGATCCGCCGCGGCGGATCGTCACGAACCGAGGATCGCGCTCTTTCGGCAGAATCACCTGACTCCTCCGAGATTGTGTGCGGTCGAAGCGGTGGTATATGCCGCGTTCGACCGCACAGAAACCGCTGAATCACCGTCAGCGGGTGGAGAGGGCGGCGACGACGCGGGCGACGGGGGAGTCCAGGCCCCAGCGCTGGGCGAACGCGATCAGCGCCTCGTGGTCGGGCGGTGTGAGCGGCAGGGCGTCGTCCGGCACCGGCAGGTCGGCGTCGCGCACCACACCCACCACGGTCATCGCGACATCGAGGTAGTCGCTCGCCTCGCCGAGGCGACGCCGCACCGCGGGGGACAGGTCACTGCCCGGGTCGAGGGCCGCGGCCCGCACCCGCTCCAGGTCGCCGTACCGGGCCACCAGCGAGGCCGCGGTCTTCTCCCCGATTCCGGGCACCCCGGGCAGGCCGTCGCTCGGGTCGCCGCGCAGCGCGGCCATCGCCGCATAGCCCAGCCCCGAGCCGATGCCGTACCGGCCGAGGAGATACCCCTGATCCACCGTCTCCAGGTTGCGCACCCCCTTGCCGGTGTAGAGCACCCGCACCCCGGCAGCGTCGTCCACCAGCTGGAACAGGTCACGGTCACCGGTGACGATGTCGACGTCGCCGCCCGCGTGCTGGCGCGTCACCTCCCGCGTGGCCAGGGTGCCGATCACGTCGTCCGCCTCCAGGCCCGCCCCGCCCAGCCGGGCGATCCCCAGCGCGGAGAGCGCCTCGACGATGATCGGCACCTGCACCTCCAGCCCCGGGGGCGTCTCCTCGGCGCCCGGACCCGCCCCGGCCGAGGGAGGGGCCAGCCGGTGCGCCTTGTACGAGGGGATCGCCGCCACCCGGAAGGCCGGCCGCCAGTCGTCGTCCCAACACGCGACCACCCGGTCCGGGCGACGGCGGGTGATCAGGGTGGAGACCATGTCCAGGAAGCCGCGTACGGCGTTCACCGGCGTCCCGTCCGGGGCGAGGATCGTCTCCTTGACGCCGAAGAAGGCACGGAAGTACAGGGAGGCGGAGTCCAGAAGCATCAGTCGCTCGCTCATTGCAGGAGCGTAGTCTTCGGCGTGTGGAGGACATCGACCGGCAGATCGTGGAGCTGCTGTCCCAGGACGGGCGGATGAGCTTCACCCACCTCGGACAGGCCACCGGGCTGTCCACCTCGGCCGTGCACCAGCGGGTGCGCCGGCTCGAGCAGCGCGGAGTGATCTGCGGCTACACCGCGGTGATCAACCCCGAGGCGGTCGGCCTCCCACTCACCGCCTTCGTCTCGGTCACTCCGCTCGACCCCGCCGCGCCGGACGACGTGCCCGAACTGCTCGCCCCGCTGCCGGAGATCGAGGCCTGCCACTCGGTGGCCGGCGACGAGAACTACATCCTCAAGGTGCGGGTGGCCACCCCCGGCACGCTCGAGGGCCTGCTGGCCCGGATCCGCGCCGCCGCCGGGGTCTCCACCCGGACCACGATCGTGCTGTCCACGCCCTACGAGGCCAGGCCGCTGCTCACCGCGGCACCCGCGACGCCCGCGGCGGACGCCGACACCGCCTGAATCGCTGCGCCGGGCTCAAGCCCGGCCGCCGGGGCGACGACGTCCACCGGTATGGAGCACCAGGCCCAGCCGACCACCCGGCGTGCCCTGCGGGAGCAGCGCGACCGCGCGGCCGCGGCGACGGCCGGGCGGGGGCGCCCCCGGCGGCGTCACCGCGGCACCTTCCGCCGGCGTTCCTATCCACTGGTCGTGATCGTCGTCTCGCTCGCCGCCGCGGCCAGCACCTACGCCTACCGCACGGCGATGCTCGCCACCCCGAACACCACCGTCGATACCGCGAGCGTGCTGCACCACACCCTGGTGGTGATCCTGCTCGCCGTCGCCGTGCTGGCTCAGGGCGCCCAGTTGCGCGCAGCCGGCCGGCCCGGCACCGCCGCACTGCTTCCCTGGCTGGTGGTCGGCATGCCACTGGTGGTCGAGGGGGTCTCCGCGGCGCGGATCTGGCTGGCCGGCCCCCTGGGAACGCCGGGGAACCTGTGGCTGCTCGAGTCGCCCTACCACGCCCTGGTCGGGGTCGTCGCCCTGCTCGCCGCCGACGGCGTGCGCTCCACCTGGACCCCGTTCGCGCTCGGATTCGGCGTCACCGCGCTGGCCGGCACGGGCGCTGCGGCGGTGCTCCAACCCGACCTGGTGGAGGCGCTCGCCGGCTGGGAGACGCCGCTGATCCGCACGGTCGTGGTCGGCATGACGATCTGCGCCGCGCTGGTCGCCTCCTCGCACCTGCCCACGGGCACCCGCTGGTTCCGGGCGATGAGCTGCGCCCTCCCCGCGATCATGCTTGCACTGCTACCGACAGTGCTCACCGCCCCCGGCGCGCTGGCCCCCACCCAGCGCTGGACGATCGTGATCTACCCTCTGGGATGCCTCGCCGCCGCGTGTCTCGGCGTGCTCCTGGTCGGCTCCGGAGAGGCTGTCGAGCGGCTGCGCAGCCGCTCGCTCCTGGCCTGACCGGACCACGCCGAACCCATCCCGGTTCAACATTGCCGTAGTGCAATCACTACGTTGAGTGATCGATCCCCGAAGGTCTTGAGGGTTTCTTTGCCCAGTTTTCGGGGAACTAGGGGTCCCGAATCCCTTTTATGGGCCCTGGCGATGATTCGCCCCGGTGGTGGAGGGGTCCACAGCACCGGCCCATGAGGAGATGAGGAACCGTGCGTATCGGTCTGATTGCCAGCCCGTGGATAGCCGTCCCGCCGCCCCGCTACGGCGGCAGCGAGGCCGTCATCGACAACCTGGCTCGCGGCCTGCAGCTGGCCGGTCACGACGTGGAGCTGTTCACCGTCGGCACCTCGACCTGCCCGGTCAACCGCTCCTGGCTGTACGGGGAGCCGGTCGAGCCGATCGGCGACTCGATCTACGAGAGCGTGCACGTGGAGGCCGCCTACCGGGCACTGGCCCACGTCGACGTGATCCACGACCACACCCACGTCGGCCCGCTCCTCGGCAGCTCCGCCGCCCCCGCCGGGGTCCCGGTGGTCACCACCATGCACGGCCCGTTCGACACCAAGTCCCGTCAGATGTACTCGCGTCTGCCCGGACGGGCACATCTGATCTGCATCTCGCACCCGCAGCGGGCCAGCGCGCCGGAGATCCCGGTCACCGCGGTGATCCCGCACGGCATCGACACCACGCGCTTCCTCCCCGGACCCGGTGGCGGCGGCTACCTGGCCTTCGTCGGCCGGATGAACCCGGACAAAGGGGTGCACCTGGCGATCGAGGTGGCCCGCAGGGCCGGTCTGCCTCTGGTGATCATGGTGAAGATGCGCGAGGCGCTGGAGAGGGCCTACTTCGCGGACGTCGTCCAGCCCATGCTCGGCGAGGACGTGACCGTGCTGTTCGAGCCGGACGAGGACGTGCGGGTCGACCTGGTCGGCCGGGCCGAGGCCCTGATCAACCCGATCGGGTGGCCGGAGCCTTTCGGCCTGGTGATGGCCGAGGCGCTGGCCTGCGGCACGCCGGTCCTGGCCCGCCCGCACGGTGCGGCGCAGGAGATCGTCGAGCACGGGCACACCGGCTTCCTGCACGACGAGGTCGAGGACCTGGCCGCTGCTGTGGGCCGCCTGTCCCAGATCGACCGGACGGCGTGCCGGGAGGCCGCCGAGCGCCGGTTCAGCATGTCGCGGATGGTCGAGGACCACATCCGCCTCTACCGCCGGTTGATCGACCAGGCCAGCGTGCCCCAGCTCACCGAGCGGCGCGTCGCGGGCTCGGTCCGGCACCGAGTTGCACGATGAGCCCGTCCGGAGCGTGAGTCACCGAGCAGTTGCCGTCGGCGTCCACGGTCAGCGAGAGCTGTCCGTCGCCGACGTGCAACTGCTCGATCCGCAGGGGTAGCAGCTCCGCCGGCAGGGCAGGAGCCAGCGCCAGCCGCCCGTTCGGCAGGTCGGGCTCCAGTTGCAGCAGGGTGCGCAGCAGGTGCAACGGGGTGGCTGCGGCCCAGGCCTGAGGCGAGCACGACGTCGGGTAGGCCACCGGCCCGGAGAATCGGGTGCGGTCGAAGCCGCAGAACAGCTCCGGCAACCGGCCGCCGAAGTATTCGGCGGCGTCGAGCAGGCCCAGCGCCACCCGCTGGGCCTGCTCGACGAAGCCGTAGCGCATCAGGCCGGCCACCGCGATCGCGCTGTCGTGCGGCCAGACCGA
Organism: uncultured Actinomycetota bacterium; assembly: GCA_963710915.1. Classification (GTDB taxonomy): domain Bacteria; phylum Actinomycetota; class Actinomycetes; order Actinomycetales; family Kineosporiaceae; genus JADJPO01. The sequence continues at coordinate 839,928 of CAVQCD010000012.1, forward strand.
GCCATTGTGGTACGACATCGGGTTGTAGGCCCCCATCGAGGAGGCCAGGGTGCGCAGGCCCCATCCGCTGAACATCTGCGGGGAGACCAGGTGCTCGGCCACTGCCGCGGCCCGGGTCTCCTCGACGATCCCGGTCCACAGACAGTGCCCCAGGTTCGAGGTGAGCGCGTCGACGGGGCGCTTCTCGCCGTCCAGCGCGATCGCGTACCAGCCCTGCTCGGGCAGCCAGAACGCGTCGTTGAACGCCGCCCGCAGCTTGCCCGCCCGCTCCGACCAGGCGTGAGCGGTCGGCTCGTCACCGAACGCCGACGCCAGCCGGGCACGGGCAGCGAACGCGGCGTAGGTGTATCCCTGCACCTCGGCCAGGGCGATCGGCGCCTCGGCGAGCCGGCCGCTGGCGAAGTTGACGCCGTCCCAGGAGTCCTTCCACCCCTGGTTCGCCAGCCCGCGATCCGTGGCCCGGCGGTACTCCACGAAACCGTCGCCGTCGCGGTCGCCGTCGGTCAGGATCCACTCCAGCGCCCGGTCGACGTGCGGCATCAGGGCGCCGATCTCCTCGGCGGAGGCCCCCCAGCGCCAGGCCTGCTCGACCAGCATCACGAACAGGGGCGTGGCGTCCGCGGTGCCGTAGTAGAGCTCACCGCCGCCCAGGGCCAGCTCGGTGGCCAGCCCCGAGCGCCGCTCGTGCATGATCCGGCCCGGCTGCTCCTCGGTCATCGGGTTGTCGGTGCGGCCCTGGTAGGAGGCGAGGGTCTGCAGGGTGCCGACGGCCAGCCCGCGATCGATCGGCAGCGCCATCCAGGCCGAGAGCAGCGAGTCCCGGCCGAACAGCGACATGAACCACGGCGCCCCCGCGGCGACGGCAACCCGGTCGGGATGGTCCGGTTCGAAGATCCGCAGCACCCCGAGGTCCTCCTGGCTGCGCTTCACCGTGGCCAGGAAGCCCGGCCGGGCCCCGCTCAGCGACGGCGCCTGCGCCCGCCAGGCGCTGAGCTGCTGCTCCGGCCCGCTCGCACCCAGCGGCTCACCGCACAGGTGCCGGCCCACGATCGCGGCGTCGTCCACGCTCGCCTGCACCTGCAGGCAGGCCTCCCAGCGGCCGCGGGCCGGGATCACCGCCTGGAAGGTGAGCACACCGGAGGCGTACTCCGGCGTCGGGTCGGCGGTCACCCGCACTCCGCGGGAGCGACCCATCCAGCGGTACTCCGCCTGGTAGCCGTCGGTGCAGTGCGCGCTCACCCGGCCGGCGGCGTGGCCGACCCGGTTCTCCTTGACCTCGAACAGGTCGGCGAAGTCGGCGTCCACCAGCACCGTCACGGTGCAGCCGACGGCCTCACCGGCCAGGTTCTCCAGGGTCAGGTCCTCGCGCATGCCGTCGCCCACGTGGCGGCGCCGACTGACCAGCACCGTGCTGTCGGCCCGGCCGGGCCGTGGCGGGGTGCGGCACACGAACAGCGCCGAGAACGGGTCCGGCTGCTCGACCATGAGCGGCTGCAGCGGATGCCCGTCGATCCTGACCTCCCAGCGGGACAGGATCCGGGTGTCCCGGAAGAACAGCCCGTGCACCGCCGGGGGGCAGAGGTCGCCGCTGGCCGCCCCGATACAGAACGTCGACCCCTGGACCAGCGTGATCTCGCCGCCGCCGCCGACCGCGGGTGGTTCCCCGTCGAACGTCCACTGCGCCGTCATTGCTGCCCCCTCGCGGACCGAAGGGACCGATCATCCCGAAAGGGACGACGTCGCGCTACGGGATCACGCCGAGCGTGTGCGAGACGGCGCTCTCCTGGGCCTGGGCGGTGAGACGGCTGGTGGCCGCGCGGGTGGTCGCCTCCGCGTCGGCGACGGCGAGGTCTGCGTTCGCCCGCCACCAGTCCTGGCCCTGCGCGGGCAGAGTGTCGATCGGGTCGTAGTAGGGGTAGGTGCGGGTGAGGGCCTCGGCGTCCTCGGCCTCGATCGAGGTGCGGTAGTTCTTGGTCCACTGCGAGATGCCGCGAACCGGGTCGTAGGAGTGCGCCTGGTGCACCCAGCGCTTGCCCACGAACGGCACGTCGCAGACGATCCGCGGTGTGGCGAACCCGGGCAGGTAGCCCATGATCCCGTGCTGCAGCCGCTGCGCCTCGGCCAGGCTGACCCGCCAGTGCTCGCTGAACGGGATCATGTCGCACATGTAGAAGTAGTACGGCGTGATCATGGCGCCGTCCTGCAGCGCGAAGCACAGGTCGAGCAGCTGGTTGACATCGGCGTTCACCCCGCGCATCAGCACGCCCTGGTTGCGCACGTCGCGCACCCCCGCCTCGAGCATCGCCATGGTGGCCTCGGCGACCAGCGGGGTGACCGAGGCGGCGGTGTTCACGTGCGTGTGCACGGCCAGGTTGACGCCACGCTCGCGCGCCGTGCGCGCCACCCGGGACATGCCCTCGACGACCTCCGGCTGCAGCCAGTGCTGGGGCAGCCCCATCAGCGCCTTCGTGGCCAGGCGGACGTCGCGGATGTTGTCGATCTCGAGCAGGCGCATCACGAACGCCTCGAGGTTCTTCCACGGCATGTTCGCGACGTCGCCGCCGGAGACCACCACGTCGCGCACCTCGGGGGAACGCCGCAGGTAGTCCATCATCGCCTCCAGCCGGTCCACCGGCTTCAGCTCGAACTTGAGCTTGGAGACCACGGGGGTGGAGTTGCCGACCAGGTCCATCCGGGTGCAGTGCCCGCAGTACTGCGGGCAGGTGGGCAGCAGCTCGGCCAGCACCTTGGTGGGGTAGCGGTGGGTCAGCCCCTCGGCCACCCACATGTCGTGCTCGTGCAGGGAGTCCCGCGAGGAGAAGGGGTGGCTCGACCAGACGGCCTGCCGGTCGGAGAACACCGGAAGCATGTAGCGGCGCACCGGATCGGCGTAGAGAGCGGCGGTGAACGCGGGGCCGCCGCCGGGCATGGCCTCGGTGGTGGAGGGCACCATCGTGTTCATCATCTGGGGCGGGACCAGCATCGACATGGTCGCCCGCTCGGCCTGGTCGCGCTCGAGGTCGGCATAGAAGTCGGTGTCGACCAGGTCGCCGAGGACGGCGCGCAGCTGGGCGACGTTCTTCACGCAGTGCGCCCGCTGCCACTGGGCGCTCCGCCATTCCTCGGCGGTGACGTCGCGCCAGCCCGGGAAGCGGGTCCAGTCCGGCTCGACGAGTTCGGAGCGGCGGTAGAGGTAGGGCTGGTGGCGCTCGGCCGTGGCCGTGGTGGCGGCCGCAGGAGACACGACGGTCTGGGTCATGCAACCTCACTGTACGGGAGAATCTTCTGTACTTCGAGGTAGACACAGTAGGATTTGGCGCATGAACGCGAATGTAGAGAAGAACCACGCGGACAAGCCCACCTCGCCGGTCGGTCTGCATCGCGTCGTCGAGCCCGGGGGAGTGCTGCCGCAGGCCGCCTGGCGCCTCGACACCTCGCCCGCCGTCCGCAACGACGAGGTGCGGGTGCGGGTCGAGCGGCTCAACCTCGATGCCGCCAGCTTCCGCCAGCTCTGGGACCGGCACGGCGGTGACGGCGAGGCGGTGCGCGCCGAGGTGGCGCAGATCATCGCCACCCGCGGCAAGATGCACAACCCGGTCACCGGGTCGGGGGGCATGCTGGTCGGCACCGTCGAGGAGGTCGGCCCGGGCAGTCGGCTCGGCCTCGCCGTCGGCGACCGGATCGCCACCCTGGTCTCGCTCACGCTGACCCCGCTCGCCCTGACCGACGGCCTGGCGCAGTGGGACGGGCGCAGCGAGCAGGTGCCCTGCGACGGGCACGCCATCCTGTTCGGACGCTCGATCGCGGCACACCTGCCCGAGGACATGCCGGCCGAGCTCGCCCTGGCCGTGATGGACGTCTGCGGCGCCCCGGCGCTGACCCACCGCGTGGTGGCGCGCTACGTGGCGCAGGGGCGCCCGCCCGTGGTGGCGGTGATCGGCGGCGCCGGCAAGAGCGGGTCACTCGCCCTGGCCGCCGCCCGGCGGGCGGGAGCTGCCCGGACCATCGGGGTGGTGCCCGTGCCGGGCGAGCGTGAGGTGCTGGAGCAGGCCGGGCTGGCCGACGTGGTGGCCCTGGCCGACGCGCGCGACCCGGTGGCCCTGGCGGAGGCGGTGGCTGCCGCCGGCGGACCGGCCGACGTCACCGTGGTCTGCGTGGACGTGCCCGGCTGCGAGCACGGCGCGATCCTGGCCACCGCCGATCTGGGCACCGTGGTGTTCTTCTCGATGGCCACATCGTTCGCGACCGCGGCCCTGGGCGCCGAGGGCCTGGCGGCCGACGTCCAGCTGATGATCGGCAACGGGTACGCGGCGGGGCACGCCGACTTCGCCCTCGACGTCCTGCGCAACTCAGCGGGCGCCCGAGCCCTCTTCGAGGCCCGCCTCGCCACCCACGCCGGAGCCACCCACCCCCCACGCTGAAACCTGCCCATGCAGGTGTCGGGTCAGGCCTCGTCGGCGTCGGGCGGGGGTTCGTTGAAGGCGTGCGCCAAGGGCTGCGGGCTCATCGCGGCGATCCGCTCCATCACCAGTTCGGTGATCTCGCGCCGGGCGCGGCCACCACCACCCGTGGCCGCGATCCACGGCGCCGGGTCGACCGGCTCACCGAAGTGCACCTGCACCGGGTGGGGCCGCGGCAGCCGGGCCCCCACCGGCTGCACCCGATCAGTGCCGATCAGCGCCACCGGCACCACCGGGGCGCCGGACTCCATCGCCAGCCAGCCCACGCCGGCCCGGCCCTGGTAGAGCCGCCCGTCACGCGACCGGGTGCCCTCGGGGTAGATGCCGAAGGCACTGCCGGCCCTCAGTACGTCCATCGCCAGGCGCAGCGACGCCATGGCATCGCGCTGGCTCTCCCGGTTGACCGGGACGGCGTCCACCGCCTTGAAGAACAGCGCGACGGCGCGCCCTCGCAGCCCTGTGCCCTCGAAGTAGTCGGCCTTGGCCAGGAAGCGCACCCGGCGCGGCACGGCGAGCGGGATCACGACGCTGTCGATGAAGCTGAGATGGTTGCTGGCGATGATCACCGCGCCCTCGGCGGGGATGTTCTCGACCCCGGTGATCCTCGGCCGCCAGAACAGGCGGAACACGAGACCGACCAACCACCGGGCCAGTGTGTATCCCACGGCGCCCAACCCTAGGGGATGGCCCGACCCGCGCGAGCCTGCCCCGGAGCCCTCACGGGTCGCCCCGGGAACACCCCGCCAACCGATAAGAACGCTGCCTTGAGGACCAGGGGCAAGACTTCTTGCGGTGCCTGCTGTCTTAGACAGGAGTATTTCCGTAGACTGGCCGGATGAGCAGCAGGCCACACCAGTTACCGGCCACCAGGTCACCGATCACTCTGGACAAGACCACCGTACGCCGTGCCCGCACTCTGGCCCGGCGTGCCGGGGCCCCCGTCGTCAGGCTCGCCACCACACACACCACCGTGTCGGTGGAGCGCGCGACCCTGCGCCTGGCCGGCCTGACCGGGGCCGACGCCGAGCGCGTGCCCTGGGTCAACCACCTGGCGGACGCCGTGCGCGGCCAGGTGGGCCTGGGCCACGGCCTCGCGCTGCCGGTGTGGGACGCGCTCGCCCGGGGCGAGGCCGAGGACCTGCTCACCCTGGCCCAGAAGGCCTCCGCCGGGTCGGTCACCTTCCGCATCCCGCAGGGCCGGGACGGCGCGCGGGCGGCCCGCACCTCCCGGGCCGCCATCGCCCGCGGGATCCGCCGGATCGACACCGCCCGGCAGCAGCGCGAGCGCCTGATCGCCCGCCTCGGCGATCCGCCCCGGCGCCCGTGGATCTACCTGATCGTGGCCACCGGCGACATCTACGAGGACATCCCGCAGGCTCAGGCGGCGGCACGGGCCGGGGCCGACGTGATCGCCGTGATCCGCTCCACCGGGCAGAGCCTGCTCGACTACGTGCCCGAGGGCGCCACCCGCGAGGGCTATGCCGGCACCTACGCCACCCAGGAGAACTTCCGGCTGATGCGCGCGGCGCTCGACGAGGTCGGCCGTGAGCTGGGCCGCTATGTGCGACTGACCAACTATGCCTCCGGGCTGTGCATGCCGGAGATCGCCGCGCTGGCCGGGCTCGAGCGCCTGGACATGATGCTCAACGACTCGATGTACGGAATCCTCTTCCGCGACATCAACCCGGTGCGCACCTTCGTCGACCAGCGGTTCAGCCGCCAGATCCACGCCCGCGCCGGCATCATCATCAACACCGGCGAGGACAACTACCTGACCACCGCGGACGCCGTCGAGGCGGCGCACACGGTGACCGTGAGCCAGCTGCTCAACGAGTACTTCGCCAAGGAGGCCGGTCTGGCCGACTGGCAGCTCGGCCTCGGCCACGCCTTCGAGATCGACCCCGCGGTTCCGCAGTCGTTCCGACTCGAACTGGCCCACGCGCTGCTGGCCCGCACCCTGTTCCCCGACGCGCCGCTCAAGTGGATGCCGCCGACCAAGCACATGACCGGTGACGTGTTCCGCGGCCACCTGCTCGACGGCTTCTTCAACCTGGCCGGCCTGCTCACCGGCCAGGGCATCCTGCTGGTCGGCATGATGACCGAGGCCGTGGTCACCCCGTGGCTGTCCGATCGAGATCTCGCGCTGCAGAACGTGCGCTACGTGATGGACGCCTGCGCGGGCCTGGCCGAAGACTTCCACCCGCCGGCCGACGGGTTCATCGCCACGCGGGCGGCCACGGTGCTCGAGGAGGCGGTCACCCTTCTGGAGGAGATCGGCGAGCGCGGTCTGCTGGAGGCGATCGGCACCGGCACGTTCGGCCTGATGCGCCGGCCCGCCGACCGCGGCAAGGGCCTGGACGGTGTCGAGCGCCGCGAGAGCGGCTACCTGAACCCGGCGATCGATCTGCTCGAGGAAGGAGCCACCCGTTGAGTGCGACGACGCGGAACCTGGTGCGCCCCTACGGCGACACCACCGGGGACGGCATGGTGCAGGTGTCCTTCACCCTGCCGGTGCCCGCCGGCAAGCGGGCCGAGGGCGCTGCCCAGGCCCTGGCCAGGAGCATGGGGATCGACCCGGCGATGGTGGTGCACGCCCGGGCGATGGGGGAGGGGTTCACCTTCTTCGTGGTCTACGGGCGCGTCAACCACCTGGTCGACGTCGACGCCGTCCAGGTCATGGAGCGCGAGTACCCGCTGCTGAACGCCAAGGAGACCAACGCGGCGATCCGGTCCCGGCTGCGCCGCAAGCTGGTCGTGGTCGGTGCCTGTATCGGCACCGACGCCCACACGGTCGGCATCGACGCCATCCTCAACATCAAGGGCTTCGCGGGGGAGAAGGGCCTGGAGTACTACCGGGAGATCTTGGTGGTGAACCTCGGCGCACAGGTCCTGATCCCCGACCTGGTGGAACGGGCCCAGCAGACCAAGGCGGACGCCGTCCTGGTCTCCCAGGTGGTCACCCAGCGAGACGCGCACCTGCACAACACCCACGAGATGTCGGCCGCCTTCCGCGAGGCCTACCCCGCCGGACGCCGTCCGCTCCTGGTGGTCGGCGGGCCCCGGTTCGACGAGAGCGCCTCCGCCGAACTCGGTGTGGACCGCGTGTTCGGCAAGGGCACCACCCCGGCCGAGGTCGCCTCGTACCTGGTACACGCCCTGCTGCCCGCCCCGACGAAGGCCTCACCTCGCACCACGACCAGGAGAAGCGCATGATCCTCGCCGACGACCCGCGACTGGGCCTGACCGTGACCCACCGCCGCTACGTGCCCTACAGCCATGCCCACTACGCGGGCAACCTGGTCGACGGCGCGTACAGCCTGGCCTGCTTCGGCGACGTGGCCACCGAGGTGTGCATCCGCACGGACGGCGACGAGGGGCTGTTCGCCGGCTACTCCGACGTGCGCTTCCTGGCCCCGGTCCGCGCCGGCGACGTACTGGAGATCTCGGCACGCGTGGTCCGGGTCGGGCGCCGCAGCCGGGAGCTGGAGCTGACCGCGACCGTGGTCTGCCGTGGCTGCCCGGACAAGGGCGCCAGTTCCGCTGAGGTGCTCGATCCACCACTGGTGGCGACCACCGCCCGAGGCACGGTCGTTGTGCCGTCCTGAGCCGGACGACGACCGGGACGACGACCCGGACGACACGCCGACCAATGCCGAAATCCCTGGCGAGCCGGGCCGCCCAAGGGGCCTCGCTGACCTGCACGGATCCGCATCCATGCAGGTCAGCGGCCATTTGACACCCCGGCCGGATCGGCTAGGTTCATCTGTGGCCGTCCACCCACGGGATGGCCGCCAACGGTTCGAGATGACCGCGGCGACGGGCCAGGGGACGGGTAGCCACGACTCCGAGGCCAGGCCCCGCCTTCGCGACCTCACTCGATCCAGCGGCCCGGTGGACTCGGACCGGGCCCGCGCGCCCCGTAGACAACGAGGCCGCCCTCGCACCCGACGAGGTCGGCCTTGGACCGAAGAGCGCAGCGGGCCCGGTCGGCCTCTTCCGCAGACTACGCTTTCCCGGTGAGCGCTTCCCTGACCGACGCCGCCGCGCCGTCCCCGCGGAGCGCCTCCGAGCCCTCGTCGGCTCCCGCCCCGGCTGTGGGTCCACGACCCCTGCATCCGCTGCTCGCGTCCTCCGTGGCCCTGGCTGCCGGGATCGCCGTCTGGCTCGCCTTCCCGGGACACGGCCTGTGGCCGCTCGCCCCGGTGGGAGTGGGCCTGCTCGCCCTCGCCGTCCGCGGTCAGCGCGCCCGCCGGGCCGGCTGGCTGGGGCTGCTGGCCGGGATGGCCTCGTTCGTGCCGCTGCTCGCCTGGTCGGGGATCTACGTCGGCAAGCTGCCGTGGTTCGCCCTGGCCACCCTGGAGTCGCTCTACGTCGCGGTGATGGCGGGGCTGATGCCGGGGGTGTGGCGGCTGGCCGGCACCCGGTGGGCGCCGCTCGTGGTTCCGGCCGGCATCGGCGGCCTCTGGGTGGCCCAGGAGGCCGTGCGCGGGCGCGTCCCCTTCGGCGGCTTCCCCTGGGCCCGGATCGCCTTCTCCCAGTCCGAGAGCCCTCTGCTCTCCCTCGCCTCGCTCGGCGGTGCGCCTGCGGTGACGGCCGCCGTCGCCGTCCTCGGCGGGTGCCTGGCCGTCGCGGTCACCCACCTTCCCCGGCCCGGGCGCACCGCCGCCACCACCCTGCTGCTCGGAGCGGTCGTGCTGGCCGGCGCTGCCGTCCTGCCCCGCCCGACCGGCGGCGACCGCACGGTGCAGATCGCCGCGGTACAGGGCAACGTGCCCAAGCCGGGGCTGGACTTCAACGCCGAGCGCCGCGCCGTTCTGGACAACCACGCTCAGGGCACCCAGGCGCTGGCCCGGCAGGTGCGTGAGGGCGATGCCCCCGCACCCGCCCTGGTGGTGTGGCCGGAGAACTCCAGCGACATCGACCCGACCCGCAACCCCGACGCGGCACAGGTCATCCAGGCGGCGACGGACGCCATCGGGGTGCCGGTCGTGGTCGGGTCGGTCCTGGCCGAGCCCGTCGACCATCTCTCCAACGCCTCGATCGTCTGGGGGCCGAGCAGCGGCCCGGCACCCGGACCGGGCGTGCGCTACATCAAACGTCACCCGGCACCGTTCGCCGAGTACATCCCCTACCGCAGCTTCTTCCGCCACTTCAGCGACAAGGTCGACCTGGTCCGCCGCGACTTCGTGGCCGGCACCGGCAGCGGAGCCATCGACGCCGCCGGGATCCGGATCGGCGACATCATCTGCTTCGAGGTCGCCTACGACGACCACGTGCGCGAGACCGTTCGCTCAGGTGGCCAACTCCTGGTGGTGCAGACCAACAACGCCACCTTCGGCTTCAGCGACGAGAGCATCCAGCAGTTGGCGATGTCCCGGCTGCGCGCGGTCGAGGCCGGCCGCGCCGTGGTGCACATCTCGACGGTCGGGGTGAGCGCCATGATCAGCCCGGACGGCGCGGTGATGCAGCGCTCGGGCCACTTCACCGCCGAGGTGCTGCAGGCAGCGATGCCGCTGCGGACGACGCAGACCGTGTCCACCCGGGTCGGCGCCTGGCCCGAAGCCGCGCTGGCAGCGGCAGGGCTGCTGATCGCGATGGCCGGGACGACCCGGCGCCGGAGGGGACAGCGATGACGACGTCACCGGGTCGGGTGCTGGTGATCATCCCGACCTACAACGAGCGGCAGAACCTGCCGCTGATCGTGAAGCGGGTTCGCGCGAGCGTGCCCGACGCGCACATCCTGGTCGCCGACGACAACAGCCCGGACGACACCGGCGTGCTGGCCGATGCGATGGCCGCGGCCGACGACCAGCTGCACGTGCTGCATCGTCCGGGCAAGCAGGGTCTCGGCGCGGCCTACCTGGACGGGTTCCGCTGGGGGATCGAGCACGACTTCGACGTGCTGGTCGAGATGGACGCCGACGGCTCGCATCAGCCCGAGCAGCTGCCGCTGATGCTGGAGCGGGTGGCCGCCGGGGCAGATCTGGCGATCGGTTCCCGCTGGGTGCCCGGCGGGTCGGTGGTGAACTGGCCGCGCAGCCGATCGGTGCTCTCCCAGGGCGGCAACCTCTACACCCGCCTCGCGCTCGGCATTCCGATCCAGGACGCGACGGCCGGCTACCGGGCGTTCCGGCGCGAGGCGCTGGAGAAGATGCAGCTGACCGACGTGGAGTCCCAGGGGTACTGCTTCCAGGTCGACCTCACCTGGCGCGCGGTGCAGGCCGGACTGAGGATCGACGAGGTTCCGATCACCTTCGTCGAACGGGCCCATGGCACCAGCAAGATGAGCCGGGCCATCGTCCTCGAGGCGCTCTGGCGGGTGACCCAGTGGGGGGCCCGGCGTCGGCTGTCCCGGCTCACCGGTGGACGGATCGGTTCGTCATGAGACCCTCTCGGGGATCCCGGATCCTGCTGGCCACCCTGTACGCCCTGCCGGTGGCCGAGCTGGTGGTCCTGATCATGCTGGGACGCCGGATCGGGGCTCTGGCGGTCGATCCTCCTGGTGCTGGCCTCGACCGTGGTCGGGGTCAGCGTGCTGCGTCGCGCCGGCTCGGGAGCAGTGCGCGATCTGGCGGCGACCCGGGCCCGGATGGCCGGTGAGCCGGCGACGATCGACGCGCAGGGGCGTCCGATCGACCCCAGGTGGGGACCGATCGACTCGAGCGCGCCGCAGCGTTCCCCCGCCGACCGGCTGCTGCTCGCCCTCGCGGGCCTGTTGCTCGTCGTCCCGGGCCTGATCGGTTCGGCCCTCGGCCTCGTGCTGCTGCTGCCCGGGGTGCGGCCCCTGGTACGCGCGGGCGTGCGGCGCGTCGCCGGCCGGCAGAGGATGGGTGGACCAGCCCGCCCAGGTGCGGGTGATCTCCGTCGAGGAGATCACCCCTGAGCGGGCCGATCCGGAGGCGTGAGCCTCAGGCGCTGACGGCGTTGGGTCGAGGATCCGCTGCGCCTCTGGGTGAGGGCACCGCTGCGCAGCAGTGCGAGCCGCTCCTCCAGCAGCACCTCGAGCTCGGCCGTGGTGCGCCGCTCCATCAGCATGTCCCAGTGGGTGCGCGGGGGCTTGGTGGGCTTGGCGTCGGGGGTCTCGGTGTTCTCCCGCAGCGCAGGGCTGCCGCAGCGGCATTCCCACAGGGCAGGGATGTCGGCCTCGAGGGACATCGGCACCACGACGGTGTGCCCGTTGGGGCAGTGGTAGGTGATCTCCTGGCGGGCCGCGGGACGAACCCCGGACTCGCTCTCCAGACTCTGGGCACCCAAGCGGGTGCCCCGCATGCTTCGGTCGCTCATCGCAGCCATCCTTCGGGCGCCTTCGACGGTGGTTACCAGGTGGTAACGCCGGTCGCCCGCCGGGTGTTCCGGATTCGTCCGACGTTCTTTGCGGACGCCGCTCCGGACGACGGGCCTCAGACCACAGCGGGCACCGGGTTGCCCGCCTCGGTGATCCCTCTGCGGATGTCGACCCGCGAGAGCAGCAGGCCGCCCACCAGGAAGAAGACGACCAGGGCGAGGATCGCGTTGCGATAGGAGTCCGTGATCTGGAACACCAGCCCGAACAGCAGGGTCCCGAACCAGCTGGTTCCGCGCTCGGCGGCCTGGTAGAGGCTGAAGTACTCGGCCTCGCGCCCACGGGGGATGAGCTGGCTGAACAGGGACCGGGACAGCGCCTGGCTGCCGCCGAGCACGATGCCGATCAGCACCGCCAGGGCGAGGAACATCGCGAAGGCCTTCTCGGGGATCAGGAACCCGAGCCCGACCACGACGCACCACAGCACCAGACTGGACAGGATCGAGCGCCAGGCCCCGATCCGCCCCGCCAGCCTGCCGAAGGCGAGCGCACCGCCGATGGCCACGAACTGCACCACCAGGATCGTCATGATCAACTGGTCTGAGTCGAAGCCCAGCTCCTCCTGCCCGAAGATGCTGGACGCCGCGATGACGGTCTGGATGCCGTCGTTGTAGAGCAGATAGGCCAGCAGGAAGAGCAGGGTCTGCGGATAGCCGCGCAGGTGGGCGATGGTGTCCCGCAACTGGCCGAAGGACTGCCGCACCAGCGAGCCCTGCGCCGCGACGTGACCCTCCAGCGGCACGGCGGCAGGTCGGTCGCGCAGGCCGAGGAAGGGGATCAGGGTGAACACGGCCCACCACACCCCGGCGCTGAACAGGCTGATCCGAACCGTCGCCTCGGTGGACAGGCCCAGCGAGGAGTGTGCCGAGACCAGACCCAGGTTGAGGGCCAGCAGCAGGCCGCCCCCGAGGTAGCCCAGGGCCCACCCTCGGCTGGAGACGCGGTCACGCTCGTCGGGGGTGGAGATGTCGATCAGGATCGCGTCGTAGGCGACCAGGGACGATCCCAGGCTGAGGGCGGCGATCATCTGCAGACCCACGCCGAGCTGCCAGTTGGTGCCGGTGACGAGGACCATCAGGGCGGCAGCGAGGGCACCCAGCCAGGCGAAGCCCGCCATCAGGGTGCGCTTGCGCCCGGTGCGGTCCAGGACGGCGCCGACCACCGGCAGCACGAGGGCGGAGAGCATGGTCGCCGCGGTGACGGTGTAGAGGGCCAGCGAGCCCGGGCTGACCGGGATCCCGAGCACACTCAGGTCGGTGCCGCAGGTGGCGTCGCTGGGCAGGTCCGGGCAGGCCGCGCGCTTGGCCACGAGCGTCAGATAGGGGCCGAAGAGGACCGTCGCCGTGGTGGTGACGTAGGCGGAGTTGGCCCAGTCGTACCAGTACCAGGCGCGCTGCTCACGGCGGCGGGCCGCGCCGTCCGCGACTGTTGCCTCGTCGGGTGTGGCGCTGCTCGGCGTCCCCATCGACCCCTCCTGGCAGGTTCGGGCCCGGGCAATGGTTCGGGCACTGACGATTCTGGTCCGCACATCATGGCGGTCGACGCGGGGTCTGCGCTGGTCAGCCTCCGAATTCCCAGTGCCAGGCCTCCGGCTTGCTGCCGGTCGGTTCGGCCCAGGACGGGTGGAACCAGCCGAAGCCGGGTGCCTGCACCTGCATCCAGCGGTGCTCGGCGGTGCCGAAGGACTGGATGCCACCGCACAGGTCGACGGCAGTGCCCCAGCCGTGGTTGCTGGTGCCCGGGGTAGCAGCGAGATCGGGTTTGGAGGCCTTGACCGCGACCTGCTCGGCATAGGAGCGGTAGGAGTCGGTGACGCACAGCGGCCGGCCGAACTCCTCGGCATAGGCGGTGGCCAGCTTGTCGAAGGCGAACGCCGCGTCGGCGCGCAGGTAGTGGCCCTCGGCCCCCCAGAGCGGGCAGAGCGCCTCGATCGGGATCTCGCCGTTGGCATACAGCAGCATGTCGCCGCCGGTGCAGGAGCCCACCGAGCCGGTGATCCGGTTGTCCCCGGTCCGCCCGCGCTGGCCGGCCACGATGGCCCGGGCAGCGGCCAGTTGCCTGGCCTGGCGCTCGGCCTCCGCCGCGGCGTCGATGGTGATCTTCAGCTGGGAGCGCAGGCGGCTGAGGGTCAGCTGCTGGGCCTTGACCGCGTCGTCCCGTGCGATCTTGGCCGTGCGGGCGACCACGAGCGCCCGCTCGCTCGCGGCGGCGGCCTCGTCGGCTGCGCGTTCTGCGGCCTGCTGCGCAGCGACGGCCAGTTCGAAGCCCGCCACCGCCTTGCCGCGGCTGTTCCCGGCGATGGCGAGCCAGCGCTGGGAGTGGCTCACGTCGTCCGTCGGTGCGCCGGCGAAGAGGGCGGTGAGGGTGGGGTCGGAGCCCAGGCCGCTGCCCCGGTAGTAGGCCTGCCGCGCCCACTGGCCGAGCTCGGCCCGGCGGTCGGCGAGGGCGGTCTCCGTGGCAGCCAGGCTCGTCTGGCGGTGCGTGTGCTCGGCGCGGGCCACCTGCTGGGCCTGCACAGCGGTGCTGTAGGCCTCCAGCGCCGACCGAGGCGGCCTGGGCGGACGCCGCCAGTTCGGCCTCCGCCGCGCGCACGGCCTCGGTCTGCTCGGTCACCGCCATCTGAAGATCGTTCGGTGGGGGAGTGGGCGTGGGGTCGGCCGACGCCGGACCGGCGGTGAACGCGAGCGCAGCGACGGTCAGCACGGCGAGCAGGGCTGACGGACGGCGCGGGGCGCCTTCGACCCGTCGACCGTCCATGGTGTTTGCTACGGCAGGTCGGGTCCGTGCCTGGAGCCGCCGATCGGGCGTCACTGCGCGTCGTGGCGGGTCAGCAACGCGGCGCCTCCGGCTCACCATGGTGAGCGAAGATCGGGGGGCGTCGCGTTCTGCTGTGGTCACCAGGTTGGGGTTGGGTCAGACTGGTGGTGTTCGTCGTGGTCGACCCCGATGCCTCTGTGGTGCCGGTGAGCCTGTAGGTCAGCATGGTGGCGGAGGGCTCCACGGGAACCGTGGATTGGTGCCTTGAGCCCGAGCGTCAGACTTCTGTTTCTCCCTGCCCTCCCCGCGGCGGACACCTTCGGTGATCGGTCGACGGGGAAGCGGGTGGCAGTGATGGAAGTGGTGCACGCCCGGTGCGCCGGGCTCGATATCTCGAAGAAGGACGCCAAGGTCTGTGTCCGCGTTGGTGGTGCCGGACGTCGGAAGGCCACCGAGACGGTCACGACGTGGGGTTCGACCACGAGCCAGATCCTGGCGTTGCGCGAGCATCTGATCACTGCGCAGGTGACCTGCGTGGTGATGGAGGCGACCGGCGACTATTGGAAGCCGTTCTACTACCTGCTGGAGGACGCGGGGTTCGAGGTGCTGCTGGTCAACGCCCGACACGTGAAGAACCTGCCAGGCCGCAAGACCGACGTCGCGGACGCGACCTGGCTGGCGCAGCTCGGGCGCGCACGGCCTGGTCCGGGGTTCGTTCGTGCCGCCCGAGCCGATCCGACAGCTGCGCGACCTGACGCGGACCCGGACCGCGATCACCCGCGAACGCGGCCGGGAGATCCAGCGTCTGGAGAAGCTGCTGGAGGACGCCGGCATCAAGCTGTCCTCGGTGGCCTCCGACATCACCGGGGTGTCCGGCCGGGCGATGCTCGAGGCGCTGATCGGCGGGGAAGCGCGATCCGGTGATCTGGCCGACCTGGCCAAGCGCCGATTGCGCTCCAAGATCCCCGCCGCTGACCGAGGCGTTGAACGGCCGGTTCACCGACCACCACGCGTTCTTGGCCCGGATGCACCTGGACCTGATCGACCAGCACACCGCCGCGATCAGCCAGCTCACCGAGCGGATCGAGGTGGTGATCGAGCCCTTTCAGGGGTTCCGCGACCTGATCGCGACCATCCCCGGCATCGGAGCGCTCAACGCCGACGTCATCGTCGCCGAGACCGGCGCGGACATGACCCGGTTCCCCACCGCCAAGCACCTGGCCTCCTGGGCAGGGACCGCGCCGGGCAAGAACGAATCCGCCGGCAAGGTCAAGTCCAGCCAAGACCCGCCCCGGCAACCCCTACCTCCAGGCAGCGCTCGGCACCGCCGCGATGGCCTGCGCACAACACCCCGGCACCTACCTCGGCGCCCGCTACCGCCGGATCGCCTCCCGGCGAGGACCACTGAAAGCCAACGTCGCGATCCAACGCTCGATCCTCACCGCCATCTGGCACATGGCCACCACCGGCACCCTCTACGACGACCCCGGCGCCGACTACTTCACCCGACTCCACCCCGAACGCGCCAAGAACCGCGCTGAACCGTTCCCGCTTTGGTGGACACTGGGGTTAGCTGCCCCGATTCATCGGAGTTTCTCTCATGGGTTCGACACGCCGTAGTTTCACGGAGGAGTACAAGGAAGAGGCGGTTAAGTTCGTTATTGAGGGTGGCCGCTCGGTCGCCGAGGTTGCCCGGAACATCGGGGTGCACGAGATGACGTTAGGGAAATGGGTGAAGAAAGCACGGGACGCGAGCGAATCAGCGAAGCCCGCTGATGCGCCATTGAGTGAGTCGGAACGCCTCGAACTGATCCGGGTCCGAGCCGAACTCAAAGACACCAAGGCCGAGAACGCCGAACTCCAGATGCAGGTCGAGTTCGCGAAAAAAGTAGCGACCTGGTTCGCGAAAGGAAAGCAGTGATCTTCGCTGCCATCGCGGACTGGGCTGACTCCGAGGCCTACCCTGTCGCGTTCATGTGCGCCTGGCTGGGGGTGTCCCGCTCGGGCTACTACGCCTGGCGCGCCGCCGGCCCGTCCCAGCGCTCCCGAGACGACGCCACCCTGATCGCGATCATGCACACGCTGTATGCCGATGCCCGCGGCAACCCCGGGGTGCGCCGCCTGCGCGCGGGGCTGGCTGCCGTCGGGCACCGGCTGTCCCACAAGCGGGTCCACCGCCTGATGCAGGCTGCTGGCCTGCGGGGACGTCACCCGCGGGCGTGGAAGCGGACCACCATCCCCGGTGAGCAGCCGGTCCCGGCGCCCGACCTGATCGGCCGGGCGTTCACCGCCGACGCGCCGAACACCCGATGGTGTGGCGACATCACCTACGTCAAGACGTGGGACGGCTGGGCCTACGTCGCCACCGTGATCGACCTGTACTCGCGGGCCATCGTCGGCTACGCGATCGCCGACCACATGCGCACCAGCCTGGTCACCGACGCCCTCGACATGGCCATCGCCAACCGCGCCCCGACCGGGCACGTGATATTCCATTCCGACCGAGGAACCCAATACACCTCGACCGAGTTCGACAAACACTGTCGGAACAACGGCATCCGCCGCTCCCTGGGCCGGACCGGAATATGCTACGACAATGCTGTCAGCGAATCGACATTCGCGACCTACAAGAAAGAACTCATCCACACCCGCCCCTGGCCCAACATCACATCGCTGACCATCGCCACCATCGATTGGATCGACAACTACTTCAACACCATCCGCCGACACTCAACCCTCGGATATTTGACACCCCGAGAATACGAGCTAGGCTTCACGGAAATCAGTCAACTGGCAGCCTAATTCAGCGTCCACAAAAGCGGGAACACTCCACGCACTCCACCAACTCGAATCCATGGGCTACCACGTCACACTGGACCACCCCGAACAACGCCCCCACAGCCTCTGACGTCAGTGAATCTTCGCGTCAGAGCCAGTCGACCTCACCGGTCGTCAGGTCGTAGATCGCCCCAGCCACCTTCAGAGTGCGCTTGGAGACCGCCTCGCCGATCACATGGTCCTGCTTCAACGCCTCGACGATCCGCTCGACGTTGACGCTGATCGCGACCTCAACCAGCTTCTCCTCCTCGGCGCCGATCTCCTCGGCCTCGATGACAGCGGGCTTGATCGCGGTCACGAGGTCGTCGATGGCGGTCCCGCTGGGCTTCGCCTTGGTCTCGATCGCCTCGATGGTCGCCTTCACGGCACCGCACTCGGAGTGCCCGAGGACCACCAGCAGGGGAGTGGTCAGGTGTTCCACGCCGTATTGGATCGACCCGAGCACGGCCTGGTCGAGGACCTGGCCGGCCGAGCGGACGACGAACAGGTCGCCCAGACCCTGGTCGAAGAGCACCTCGGGCGGCACCCGGGAGTCGGCGCAGGAGAGGACGGCGGCGAACGGGTGTTGCCCGGCGGCCACCACCTGACGGCGGACCAGGGTCTGGTCCGGCCGCATCGGCTGGCCGGCGAGGTAGCGCAGGTTGCCGGCCTCGAGCATCCCGCGCGCCATCTTGGAGGTCACCTCGACGGCGTCGTTGCGATCGGGGAGCGACGCGGCCCCGCC
The DNA here is from genome assembly GCA_963710915.1 of uncultured Actinomycetota bacterium. GTDB lineage: Bacteria > Actinomycetota > Actinomycetes > Actinomycetales > Kineosporiaceae > JADJPO01. The sequence goes on from CAVQCD010000012.1 coordinate 858,049, forward strand.
GGAGGTGTACGTGATCCCGCCGGCGCCCAGCGCGGCTCCGAGAACTCCGCCGCCGAGCAGGAACAGCGCCTCCCGGCGGTCGGGCAGGTACTCCTCGATCCCGCCGAGAGCCGACGTCCCCTTGCCGCCCTTGCCCTTGGTGCCCTTGGTGGGTGGGGAACTCTCGTCGTCGCCACTGCGCTGCTCGGGCACGACGGACTGGCCGGCCTCCGTCGTCGGGGTCATCTCCAAGCCCTCCAGATCGCATTGGTGTCCTCCCAAAGCGGTCGGCGTGTCGTCACCGCGCCTGTAGCGCGAGCGGGTCGCCCTCCTGGGCGAGAAACCAGGAGGCACTTGCGGTCAAGACGCCGGCGGTGGCGGACGAGGTTGTCAGCAGGAGGTGTCACCGTGTCACTCGTGGACGAGGATCCGCGCCGCGCCGCGGTGGCGGCTGATCCGATCACGTCGGCCCTGCTCGACGCGATGTCGGATGCCACCGCCGTGCTGGACCCGGACGGGGTCATTGTGGCGGTCAACCGCGCCTGGCGGATGTTCAGCACGGCCAACGGCGGCGGTCCCGACAGCGCGACGGGCGTCGGCGTGAGCTACCTGGATGTCGCTCGCCGCTCGGCGGAGAGCGGCTGCGCGGACGCCCGCATCGTCCTTGACGGACTTCAGGCCGTCCTCAGCGGAGAGACGGTGGAACGGACCTGGGGCTACGAGTGCTCCTCACCCAGGGTGGTGCGCTGGTACATGGTCCGCATCACGCCGATCAACCATCCAGAGCTCGGCGCCTTGGTCTCCCACACGAACATCACCCGGCGGCTCACGCTGGAGCGGAGCCCGGCATCGCTCGCCCGGCTCGGCGACCGCGACCAGCTGGCCCGTTGCCTGACCACCGTGCCCACCGGCGCGCCGGGGGAGGCCTGCCCGAGCGAGATCGGGGTCCTCTACATCCACGTCGACGGCCTCGAGGCGATCGGGGACACCCTCGGCGAGGATGCCCGCGAGGAGGTCGTCCAACTGCTGGCCCGGCGGCTGTCCACCGTAACCCGCCCGAGCGATCGGATCGCCAGGCTCGGGGAGCACGACTTCGCGGTCACCGCCCCCGGGACGACCACCGAAGGGCTCAGCAACCTGGTCGCCCGGGTCCGGCACGCGTTCGGCGAGACCATCCTCGTCCAGGGTGATCCGGTGGAACTGGGCGCCAGCGTGGGCGCCTACCTGGCGGCAACCGGTGAGGATCTGACGGACTGCCTTCGCCTGGCCGACGAGGCCGCCTACCCGGTCCGGCGACCCCGAGGCCCCACGGACCGGGCCGGCACGTCTGTCGCGGATCCCCGCTCCAGAGTCACTCTCCGCCCCGGTGCACCGCAGGGACCAGAGATCGGCTCCGATGCCGCACCGGCGACTCCTTCCGTCCTGCCCACCCAGCGACGCGACGCCTCTGACCACGCCGCCGAACTGGAGCGCATGCTGTCCGAGCGGACGTCGGAGCTGCAGGGGCGTTCCAGCCAGCTCACCGCGGCGCGCAAGGAGCTCGAGGAATTCTCCTACAGCGTGTCGCACGACCTCAGGGCCCCACTGCGCGCGATGCACGGCTTCGCCCGGATCATGATGGAGGACCACGCCGCCACACTGGACGCCGACGCCGGGCATTGCCTCGACCGGATCCAGGCTGCCGCCGACCTGATGGGGCAGCAGCTGGACGGCCTGCTCGTGATCTCGCGCCTGCAACGTCGCCAGCTGAGCCATGACCACCTGGACGTCACCGCACTCGTGCATCGAGCCTGGCAGCAGGTCCGTCCCGCCGACGCTGCGGTGACGCTCGAGGTCGACGACCTGCCCGAAGGCGTGGCCGATCGCGAACTCGTGATGCAACTGCTGGTCCACCTGCTGGACAACGCCGTCAAGTTCACCGCCCGCACCGCTGCCCCCCGAGTCGAGGTGACGGCGGAGATCGCCCCCGGAGTGGTCAGGTACGTCGTGCGGGACAACGGCGCCGGCTTCGACATGCGGTCCGCTCATCGGCTGTTCAGGCCGTTCCAGAGGCTGCACCCGGCGAACGAGTACCCGGGAATCGGGATCGGCTTGGCTGTCGTCCAACAGATCGTCCGGCTCCACGGCGGGTCCGTCGACACCTCGTCGGCAGTGGGCGAAGGAGCCAGCTTCCGGTTCAGCCTCGCGCCTGCCGGTACCGGGTAGCGAGACCTTCAGGCCCGTCCAGCCCGTCACCCACCGACGATCCGTCCCGAGGAGAACGATGCACCGACCATTGAAGGTGCTCTTCGTCGAGGACCGCGATGATGACGCCGAGCTGCTGGCGGCCGAGCTGCGACGGTCGGGATTCGACCTGGACTGGTGCCGGTGTGACACCTATCCCGCGTTGGACGCTGCTCTCACCACACCGCCAGACCTCGTGCTGTGCGACTACGGACTGCCAGGAATGGACCCGGTCGAGGTGCTGTGCCGGCTGCGCACCCTCCTCCCCGGCGTCCCTGTCGTAGTGGTCAGCGGGGTGGTCGACGCGGACGTCGCCCCGATCCTCTTCCAGCACGGAGCCGCAGACCTTCTGCACAAGGACCGGTTGGCGCGCCTCGGCCCGGCCGTGCGGGAGGTGCTGGCCAAGCACGAGGCCGCTGCGCTCGCCGCGCGGGCCGCGAAGCAGGAACGCGAGACCGCAGCAGACCTGCTCTCGGGGCTGGTGAACCATGCGCCCGCCGCCATCTGCATCAGCCATCTCGACGGCACTCAGCTGGTCACCAACCGGCACTACGAGGAGCTGCTGCACTACATCCCGCCCCAGCAGATCGGCGAGCTCACCCGCTTGGTCGAGGAGGCCGTGGCGTCGGAGTCCGCGGCGCAGTGTGAGGTCCGGTTCGGCAGCAGCACGTTCCTGGCTCTGAGCTATCCGGTGACCGACTCGAACGGCGAGCACGTTGCCACCGGGATGATCCTCACGGACATCACCGAGCAGAAGGACACCGAGGTCGAACTGCGGTTGGTGCGCGCCGCACTGCAGGCACAGGCCCTGGAGCTTCAGACGCGCAATGCCGAGCTGATGGAGCTCAACCGCCTCAAGACAGATCTCGTCAGCACGGTCAGTCATGAGCTGCGGACCCCGTTGACCTCGATCGTCGGCTACAGCGAGTTGCTGGGCGACAGCGAGCTCGGCAGCAGCGGCAGTCCCGAGGGCCGGATGCTCGAGATGATCTCCAGGAACAGCCAGCGCCTGCTGAACCAGATCAACAACCTGCTCCTGCTGGCGCAGCTGGATGGAGGCGGCGATTCTCCGGCCGATCAGGCTCTGAGCACGCCGGTGATCATTGCTGATGTGATCGAGGCGGTGGGGTTGGTGATCCTCCCCAGCGCTCACTCGGCCGGGCTCGACCTGGTCACGCAGTTGCCGCCGCAGTCACCGGTCGTCCCCGGCGATCGTGACCAGCTCGAGCGGGTCCTGCTCAACCTGACCGCCAACGCGGTCAAGTTCTCCCAACGCGGCGGGACCGTCACCCTCCGACTGATCCCGGCCGAGGACCACGTGCTGATCGAGGTGGTCGACCAGGGCATCGGCATGTCTGAGCAGGACCTGGCTCGCCTCGGCACGAGGTTCTTCCGCAGTGACACGGCACGGATCCGGCATCTGCCCGGCACGGGCCTGGGGGTGTCCGTCGTCCAGTCCATCGTGATCAGACACGGTGGCACGGTGCGCTTCACCTCGCGCCCCGGTGAGGGCACCACGGCTCAGGTCCGCCTGCCGCTGGGGCCGGTGGCGGCGGAGGTCACGCCATCGGGGGAGTGCCTCCCCCCGCTCCGGCAGTCGCCAGACTGTCTCCCCGGCCCTGGTTGACCAGGACCCAGTACAGGCCCAGTTGGCGCACCGCCTCGGAGAACGCCTTGAAATCCACGGGCTTGACGACGTAACTGTTCGCTCCGTTGTCATAGCCCGTGATCAAGTCGATCTCCTCCCGCGAGGAGGTGAGGATGACCACGGGCAGGTAGCGGGTCCGATCGTTCGCTCTGATCGCCCGAAGAACTTCCAGGCCACCGATCTTCGGCAGGTTGAGGTCGAGCAGGACGACGTTGGGCAGGTCGGCAGCGGAGCGGTCCTCGTGGTCTCCCCGGGCAAAGAGGAAGTCGAGTGCCTCGGCGCCGTCACGGGCCACCACGATCTCGTTGAGCAGGCTCTTCCTCAGGACCCTGCAGGTCAGCATCTCGTCGGTGTGGTTGTCCTCGACGAGCAGGATGAACGGCGTGGGTGCGGGTGACATGGGCTCACTTCCCGTAGCTCGGAGGGTCGAGTGGTGCGCTGGAGACCAGACGCCACCGTGGGCGACGTGCAGTCGACTCAGGCTGAGGGGGCGACTCAGGCTGAGGGGGGTCGGGGTTCGACCAGACCGTGCCGATGCCCCTTGAGGATGAAGGAGAAGGTGGCACCGCGGTCGACCTCACCGTGCGCCCAGATGTGCCCGCCGTGACGCTGGAGTACCTTCTTCGCCGTCGCCAGCCCGATCCCGGTGCCCTCGAACGCCTCCACGGCGTGCAACCGCTGGAACACGCCGAACAGCTTGTCGGAGTAAGCCATGTCGAAGCCGATGCCGTTGTCCCGGACGAAGTAGGTGGTCACCCCGGCGTCCGTCGAGCAGCCGAACTCGATCCGTGCCGGGTCGCGCGTCCGGGTGTATTTCCACGCGTTGCCGAGCAGGTTGTCCAGTGCGAGGGCGAGCATGGTCCGGTCACCGCGACCAAACACGTCGTCCTGGATGATCACCTCCACCGCCCGTTCCGGATCGGCCGTTCGGCATCGATCGATCGTCGCGCGCGCCAGTTCCGACAGGTCCACGGCCTCGCTCTGGACGCCGCCGTTGGTCAGTCGAGCCAGGGCGAGCAGGCTGTCGATGAGCTGGGCCATGTACGTGGCCGAGGCGCGCATCTGCGCGAGGTAGGCCTTCCCATTGTGGTCGAGCGCCGTGGGGTAGTCCTCCAGCAGCGCCTGGCTGAAGCCGTCGATGGCGCGCAGTGGTGCCCGGAGGTCGTGCGCCACCGCGTAGCTGAACGCTTCGAACTCCTTGCTGGTGTTCTCGGCCTCCTCCTTGGCCAGGGCCAAGGCGGCCTCGATGCCCTTGCGCAGGGTGATGTCCTGAAACACGAGTGAGTGTCCGAGCTGCCCGCGGATCGGGTCGACGATCGGTGACACGGTCATCGACAGCTGGACGTCGCGCCCCTGCCGGTGAGGAAGCACGATGTCGAAGGGTGCGACCGCCCCGCCGCTCTGCAGATGCGCCGTCAGGTCACCCTGGTTGCCTCCGGGGGAACTGGACATCAGGCGCGCGAGAGGCCTCCCGATCATCTCCTGCGCAGTGTGGCCGAGAACCGCCTCGGCCCCGCCGTTCCAGCTGGCGATCCGCCCGTCGGGAGCTGTGCTGATGATGCCCAGGTTGGCGGAGTCCACCAGGGCAGCCAGTCGCCGGCGCGCGTCGTCGACCGAGCGAATCCGCATCGTGACGTCGTGGAGGGTGCAGACGACGAGCACCTCGTCGGACTTGGTGCCGGTGCGCAGCGGACGGGCGCTGACCTCGAGCGGGAACGCGCTTCCGTCACTGCGTCGACCTTCGAGTTCCAGCCCCACCACCGTCGAGGCATCGGCGTCGACGTCCACCGCCAGCCGGGCGAGCACGTCCTGGCCCTCATCGAGCAGAACCTCCCTGACGTGATGGCCGACGAGATCGCCCGCTTCCCAGCCGAACATCGGGCGGGCGCGCGCGTTCGTCAGCACGATGCTGCCGTCACGATCCAGCACCAGCACGGCGTCCGGCACAACTTCTATGAAGCCGCACCACTGTCCGGTCGGGCCGCATCCGACCGGACGTTCGCCGATGTGCAGCGGTGCGCTCACTGCGGCGCTGCGGGTCTGCCGCCCGCGGCGGGGCTTCGGCGCGAGACTGTCAACTCGACCATACGCGTCCCATCCTGGTGCCAACCGCATGCGGGCCCCCGGCGCGGCTGACGATTCCCCACAGACTAGTCTTACCGAGAGCTACTTGTTGGACACACAGGGCAACTTGAGTGCCCGGGTCACTTCGGAGTCCCTCCGGAGTCACTGCGGGGATGCCCGGGGTAAGCATGAACGACGGCGCCGCCCAGCCCAGGGATCGTCTGGATCAGCAGGAGCTCGGCCTGGTGGGCCAGATCGTGAGCGTCTGCCAGTGAGGTCAGTCCATCGATGTCGAGCTCGGCCTCTGCATGGATCTGATGCCCGATCCAGCGCATCCTCACCCGGGGGACCGCCAGCACACCCGGGATCTCCTGCAGGGTGCGTTCGGCCGCCGCGACGAGGTCCGGATCGACGGCGTCCATCAGACGGCGGAAGACATCACGGGCGGCGCTGCGCAGGACGGCGAGGATCGCCACCGTGATCACCAGCCCGATGATTGGGTCGGCCAGCGGCCATCCGGCCCAGACGCCCCCGGCGCCGATCAGCACCGCTAGAGAGGTCAGGCCGTCGGTGCGCGCGTGCAGGCCGTCGGCGACCAGGGCGGCCGAGCCGATCCTGCGCCCGATCCGGATCCGGTAGACCGCCACCGCCTCATTGCCCAGGAAGCCGATCAACCCGGCTGCCGCCACCCAGCCGAGGTGGTCGACCGGAGCAGGCTCGATCAGGCGGCGCACGGCCTGGTATCCGGCCACCACCGCTGACAGCGCGATCATGAGGATCACGAACAGCCCGGCGAGATCCTCGGCCCGCCCGTAGCCATACGTGTAGCGGCGATTCGGTGGGCGGCGGCCGAGGATGAAGGCCACCCACAGCGGCAGGGCGGTCAGGGCGTCGGAGAAGTTGTGGATGGTGTCGGCCAGCAACGCGACGGACCCGGAGACCGCCACGACGCCCATCTGGGCGAGCGCGGTCACGGCCAGCCCGACCAGGCTGATCTTGACGGCGCGGATCCCGTCGGCACTGCCTTCGACTGCAGCGTCGATGGAGTCGGCCGCGTCGTGCGAGTGCGGGCGGATCAGGTGTGCTGCCCGCTCACGCAACGAGGTCCGCCCCTGGGATCCGTGGGCCACCGGCCCGAGCCGGTCATGTCCCTCGCTGGCGCCGAGGTCGGTTCCGTGTCCGTGTCCGTGGTCCATCGTTGATTGTCCCGCCTCGCCGCGGATCTTCGAGCAGGTCCCGGTCGCGTCGACCGTTCCATCACCGCCGACTTCAATGCCGATAATGCACATTATGTCAATCAGATCGTTGCAGGGCCTCCCCGGACGACTTTGCCGTCGGACCTGGGGTCGCCGTGTGGCTGAGGACGCCGACGTAGGCGTTCATCGGCCCTCGGTCTCGCGTGGCCGCGCCCGCCCACGACGCCCGACCCGGTCCCGCGGCTCCATGGTTCTAGTACCAACGGACGACTGTCATTGCGATCACTGGAGATAGTTGACTCGTCAGCAATCAGTCCGCCACGTCCTTACGGAGACCCCTCGTGAACTTGACCGCACGCAAGATCCTGGTGCCCACGGTGGCCGCGATCGCCCTCCTCGCCGGCACCTCACCGGCCCTGGCCAAGGGAGGCAGCGGCGGTGGGGGTGGCGGTGGTGGCGGTGGTGGCGGTGGCACGACGGGGACGGTCGGTTCGATCCGCACGGCGTCCTCGGCAGTCCCGTGCGACGCGGGCACGACCGCGACCGTCACCTATCAGAAGGGCTTCGACAAGCGCGTCGAGCTCGTGCTCACCATGACGGGCGCACCGCTCACTGCCACCTCCAACACCCTCGGCGGCTCGTGGGAGTTCCAGGTGCACAACCTGACCACCGGCACCCGGCTCGGCGCGATGGCGACGAACATGAGCCTCAACAGCTCACCGCCCCGGATCACCTGGCTGACCAGCACGGTCCCGGTCGGCTCGAGTGACCTGCAGCTCACGATCACCCGCCGTGACCAGGGCTCAACCCTGGTTCCCACGCCCGCGCCGACCCCGGTGCTCGAGACCTGCACCGCCGTGACCACCGTGGTCGGTCGCTGAGCCCCTTCCTCCTTCGGGTCGTGGCGGGTTCGTACACGCAGACGGTGCAGAACCCGCCACGACTCCCGGCGGGGGAGGCTACTCCCCCGCGAAGGACAGGCCGAGCGCGGCCAGAGCGGGACGTAGGCGCTCGATCGCCGTCGGCCCGAACCCGTGCAGCGCCAACAGGTCTGCGGCCGCCACGCCGTGCAGGCTCTCCAGCGTGGTGTAGCCCGCAGCCGCCAGCGCGCGGCTGGCCGGGGCACCGATCCGGGGCAACGCCGTGCCGGAGGGCGGCGCCTCGCGCTCGCGCAGCGGCCCTCCGGCGTCCACCACGGCGATCCCCCTCGGCGACAGGCGATACCCGATGTCGAGGGACTCGGTCAGGCCCAGCTCCTTCAGCTTGCGGACGTCGCGCTTGAAGCTCGGCGTGTCCCGCCCGAAGCCTGCAGCCAGATCGGGGGCACGCACCCCCGGCGCCGCATCGATCGCTGCCAGGGTCGCCGCCGTCCACGGGCCGATCGAGGACGCGCGGTCGAGCCGATCCAGCCGCCGCCGGATCTCGGAGATCTCCTCGGCCGACGGCACCGTTCGGCGAAGATCGGCCCGAGGGTCCTCGCCGGCGAACCGGAGTCCGACCCGATAGACGGGCTTGTCCGACTTCGCCTCGAGGAGTCGTCGCAGATCGGCGATCGACCGCTCCCCCGCCCGGTGCGCCTGGGCCGCTGTGATCCGGCTCGCCGCCACCCGCTCGACCGAGGTCACCTCGATCACCCCGACCCCGGTGCGCATCCGGGTACCGACCACCACTCGCGGCCGATCCCAACGACGGTAGGCCAGGTCCACCTCACCGCGAACGATGGCCGCCAACGTCGCCGGACGGATCATCACGGCTGCCTCACTCCCCAGCGGGTCATCGGATCAGCTCCCGGCCGCGGCCCGGCACCAGGTCGAGGACGAGAGCGCATCCGACGATGATGACGCCACCGCCCACCAGTTGCATCATCGAGAGCCGCTCCCCCAGCGCCAGCGCGCCGACGATCACCGCGATCACAGTGACCAGGAACTCCACGCTGATCGCGATCGTCGCCCCCACCTCGGCGACCAGCCGGAAGTACAGCACGTAGGCCAGGGCGCTGCAGGCGGCTGCCAGCGCCACCAGGTAGAGCAGATCGAGCAGCCGCGGTCGCCCCGGCACCGGCACGGCGACCAGCAACGGCAGGGCGATCACTCCCCCGGCGAGGAACGCGCCGATGGTCTGTTCCCACGAGCCGATCTGCTGCAGGTGCTTGCGCGCGTAGTTGCTGCCATAGGCCGCCGAGACCGATCCGAACAACGAGAAGCCGCACCCGAGAAGGAAGTCCGCTGTGACCGGCACCACCGGGAACCCGACCAGCAGGACAACCCCGGCCAGGCCGAGCACGAGGCCGATGCGGCCCGGGGCGGTGATGTGCTCGATGCCCCAGAACTGGCCGATCAGCATGGAGAACAGGGGGATGGTGCCGACGAAGATGGCGGCCATCGCCGTACCGATTCGCGGCGTGGCGCTGGACAGGCCGATCAGGTTCCCCGCCACCGTCGTGGCGCCCACCACGGCCAGAGGCTGCCAGCGGCCGAAGGACAGGTGCCGGCGGGTGAGCCTGGCCAGCACGATCAGCACAGCGCTGGCGATCAGCGCTCGGAAGGCCACCGCACCGATCCAGCCGAACGCCTCGACCACCCGCAGCACCAGGACGAACGAGAGCCCCCAGATCACGGCCAGGGCGAGATAGTCGATGACCTGGCGGCGATGCACCAGCGGAGGATAGTGGAGGGGATGGCCACGCACCCCTATCTCGACTGGGACGGTCCGATCGCCTTCGCCCACCGCGGGGGTGCCAGCGACGTCCCGGAGAACACGCTGCCTGCCTTCGCTCACGCGGTCGACCTGGGCTACCGCTACGTGGAGACCGACGTCCACGTGACCGCCGACGGCGTCCTGGTTGCCTTCCACGACGACGACCTGCACCGCACCTGCGGCCGGCCCGGCCTGATCAGCGAATTGCCCTGGAGCGAGGTCCGCACCGCCCTGGTGGACGGGCGGGCGCCCATTCCACGGCTCGAGGATCTGCTCGGCACCTGGCCCGATCTGCGGGTCAACATCGACTGCAAGGCGGACGGCGCGGTGGAGGCACTCGTGGACACCCTGCGCCGGTGCAACGCGCTGGAGCGGGTCGGGGTGGGCGCCTTCAGCGATCGTCGGCTGCGCCGGATCCGCGGCCTGCTCGGGCCTGGCCTCTGCACCAGTCTCGGGCCTCGGGGGGTGGCCACCCTGGTCTACGGGCGGCCCCGCCGTCCGGTCGCACTGGCCGCGCAGGTGCCCGTCAAGCAGGGAAGGCTGACCATCGTCAGCCCCCGGGTGGTGGCCAAGGCACATGCGCTGGGGCTCCAGGTGCATGTGTGGACGATCGACGAGGCCACCGAGATGAATCGTCTGCTCGATCTGGGGGTGGACGGCCTGATGACCGATCGGCCCGGTGTGCTGAAGCAGGTGCTCACCGACCGCGGCCAATGGCACTCGTAGCCACGTCCGACATCATGATGTCGAGGCCATTGATGCTATGATGCCTCATGCGTACGACCCTCACCCTGGACGATGACGTTGCCGCCCTGCTCAGGCTGCGGGCCCAGCAGACCGGGCGTCCCTTCAAGCAGGTGGTCAACGACGCGCTCCGTGCCGGGCTGCTCCCCCGGCCCGCTGCCTCGGCGGAGCCGATCGCGTCGCCGACGTTCCCGATGGGCGTACGCCCAGGCGTCGACCTTGTGCACGCCCGGCACCTTGCCTCGGAGCTCGAGGACGACGAGATCGTGCGCAAGCTGGAACGGCGCAAGTGATCATCCCCGACATCAACCTCCTCCTCTACGCCACCGACGCGCTGTCGACCCACCACGCGGCCGCTAGACGCTGGTGGACGGCCACGATCAACGGCCATGAGGCCGTCGGTCTGCCCTGGGTGACGAGTCTTGCGTTCCTGCGGCTGACCACGAATCCCCGGGTCTTTGTGACCCCGCTCGCTACACGTCAGGCAGTCGACGTCGTCCGCGGCTGGCTCTCCCGGCCGCAGGTCATGACGGTGGAACCCACAGCTCGCCACCTCGATGTTGTGGCTGGCCTGCTGGACGAGGCTGGTACCGCAGGGAACCTGGTGACCGACGCACACCTCGCGGCGCTAGCCATCGAGCACGGCGCCGTCCTGTGCTCTGCCGATGCCGACTTCAGCCGGTTCGCCGGCCTGACCTGGGTCAACCCCCTGAAAGCCGGGGACGCCCGACCCGGAGGCTAGGGCGCCGAGGCCGAGGCGGGTTTGACACCGTCTGCGTGTACCAAGTCGCCACAACCCTGAGCGGGAGGGCTGGTCTAGCATCGCCAGGATGCAGATCACCTCGCTCGGGCTGGGCACCGATCTCATGATGCTGCGCCTGGGAGGCAGCAGCATCGAGGACGCCGGTGACCATCTCGTGGTCCGCAGCCCAGACAACCCGAACTACTGGTGGGGCAATTTTCTTGCGCTGCCGGAGCCACCGCCGGACGCCGAGGTCCCGGGCTGGCTCGAGACCTTCGCCCGACACTTCCCCCTGGCCCGCCACCGCGCCTTCGCGATCGACCGGGCGGGACCCGTCGAGGGCTGGATCGATCCCTGGCGCAGCCTCGGTCTGACCTATGACGCCGGTACGGCTCTCGTCGCGTCCGCGCTGCACGAACCACCTCGCCCGAACCACGATGCCACCTACCGCCCGTTGCACACCGAGGCGGACTGGAATGCGTTGGTGGAGTTGCGATGTGCCAACCACGAGGACCTCGAGCCGGACTCCTACCGCACTTTCACCGTGGACTCCGTGCGCGGTGTCCGTCGGCTTGTCGACGCCGGGCACGGGCAGTGGTTCGGCGCATTCCTCGGCAGCGACCTGGTATCGACCATGGGGCTGTTCACCGACGGCTCGGGCATCGCGCGCTACCAGGCCGTGGACACACACCCCGCCGCTCGTCGACGCGGACTGGCTGGAACCCTTGCCCATAACGTGGGGTTATGGGGACTGAGCGAACTCGGCGCGCGTCAGCTCGTCATCCTGGCCGACACCCACGCCGAGGCGATCAAGGTCTACCGCTCGATCGGCTTCGTCGACGCCGAGCCGTCGCATCAGCTCGAACAAGCGCCCCCCGGAGAGCGTCTGGCTCCGTCGCCCTGAGCACTACCCATCCTCCTATGTTAGTGACTAACATAGGAGGATGACGGCTCGTCTCGAACGGACTCGTGCCAGGTTGCGTCAGGCGGCGCTCGAGCTCTTCCTGGCCCAGGGTTACGACGCCACAACGGTCGATCAGATCGCTGCCGCGGCCGGAGTGACCCAGATGACGTTCTTCCGGCACTTCCCCACCAAGGAATCTGCCCTGATGAGCGACCCCTACGACCCGGTCATCGGCGATTACGTGGCTGCACAGCCGGAAGGACTGAGCGCCCTGGAACGCACCCGGCGCGGGCTCCTCGCGGCGTGGACGCAGGTCGCCGATTCCGCCGAGGCACCGACCCGTGCGGCGATAGAGCTGATCGCCACCCATGACCGCCTCCGGGGCGGCTTCTGGGCCAACATGCGCGCCACCGAGACGGTGATCGTCGAGGCCCTGGTCACCACCGGCACGCCGCGTGCGGAGGCCCTGGTCGCGGCGGGGGCCTGCTTGGGCGCCCTGACCGCGGTGCTGCTGGACTGGGCTGTCGACGACGAGCCTGGAGCCGGCCTCGGGGAACGCATCGTGTCGGCCCTCAACCTCCTGGCCCCGTCGTGACCGGCGAGCCGAGCCCCCTTGCAGCACAGGGGCTCTGCCGATCGTTCGCTGCCGAGCCGGCGGTGACGGATGTCGGTCTCAGCGTGGCCGCGGGCCAGATCCACGCAGTGATCGGGCTCAACGGCGCAGGCAAGTCCACCCTGATCAAGCTGGCCCTGGGCATGCTGCGACCGGATGCGGGTCGGGCGCTCGTGTTCGGGGTCCCCGCCCGCGGGGCGGGCGACGACGTCTGGCGCCGGGTCGGCCACCTGGTGGAGAGCCCGTTCGCCTACCCGGAGCTGACCGTGGCCCAGAACGTGCACAGTGCTGCTCTGCTGCACGGCCTCTCACGGCAGCAGGCCCGCCGAGCCGCAGACCTCACCATCGGGTCGCTCACCCTGGACCGCTGGCGCGATCGCCCGGCCGGTGCGCTGTCCCAGGGCAATCGGCAGCGCCTCGGACTGGCGGCGGCCCTCGTGCACGATCCTGCGCTCATCGTGCTCGACGAGCCGACGAATGCCCTCGACCCGGTCGGCGTCGTCGACCTGCGAGAGATGCTTCGCGCCCGAGCTCACGAGCGGGGCGCGGCGATCCTGGTGTCCAGCCATCATCTCGACGAGGTGGCGCGGGTCGCCGACACGATCACCGTGATGCACGGCGGCCGGATCGCCGGCACCCTGCCGCCCGGCCAGCCTGGCCTGGAACAAGCCTTCTTCGATCTGGTGCTCAGCGCCCAGACGAGCCCGACGTGATGGCGGCCCTCGCCGTGGAGGCGCTCAAGCTCCGCCGTGCGACCGTGGTCAGGGTGGCAGCAGCCGTACTCGTGCTGGCCTGCCCGGTGCTCGCGGCCCTCATGACCCGGGCGGCCGGCGGCGACAGCCAGTTCGGGGTGAAGGCGGCCGCTCTGATCACTCGTCCGGGGTGGCCGGGCTACCTCGACGTCGTCGGACAGATCCTCACGGTGGCCGTGCTCCTGACCGGCGGTGTGGTCACGAGTTGGGTGTTCGGCCGCGAATTCGTCCAGGGCACGGTCACCGGGTTGTTCGCGGTAGCCACTCCTCGATGGCAGATCGCCGTGGCCAAGCTCGCCACGACCCTGATGAGCCTGGCGCTGGTCTGCGTCGCGGCCGTCGCCGTGGCAGTGGCTCTCGGCCCGATCGTGGGCCTGGGAAGCCCGGACGGCAGTGCCTGGATCGCTGCGGCTCGCGTGCTCGTCGCCGCTCTGCTGATGGCGTTCCTGACCACGCCCCTGGCCTGGGTGGCCAGCACGTTGCGCGGCTACTTGCCGGCCATCGGTGCGCTCCTGGGCCTGGTCGTGGTCACCCAGATCGTCACCGCCGCCGGGGCCGGTGCCTGGTTCCCCTACGCCGCACCCTCGTTGTGGCTCGGCATGGGCGGGCCCGAGGCCGCGGCAGCCGTCACTGCGACGCATCTGTTCGCCGCCGTCCCCGTGTCCGTGCTCGGTGCATCGGCAGCGACCTGGTGGTGGAACTGCGCCGAGCTCGGCTGAACTACTGAGCCGAATCGGCTCGCTCAGATGCGGACGACGCGTACGGGCACGCCTGCCGCACCGATCAGACCGGTGATGTCGCCCGGGTCGCTGGTGAGGATCTGGTCACCGGGCGTCGCCAGGAGGGCCAGCAGGGCGTCGACCACGTCCGACGCACCCGCAGCCGCGAGCAACTCCCCGGCCGCGCGAGCCTGGTCGCTCTCGACCGCTCGCACATCCACCATCGTCAACGCCCGTGCCAGGTTCGCCTGGCGTGCGCCGTCGCGCCAGGCCTGCCCCAGGACCGGGGCACTGGTCACCAGCTCGGCACCGGCGCGGCGACCCAGCTCGATCAACCCGGCCAGCCGTCGATCGTCGCGGTCGATCCCGATCAGGGCGCCGGCGTCGAGCACCAGCTTCACGGCGCGCTCACCCGGTCAAGGTCAGTCGGCCGACTCGGCGGCAGGTACGGCACGCCGGCCTCCTCCGCCAGGGCGCGCAACTCGCCCTCGGTGAAGACACCGTGCTGCCTCTGATGCTGGGCCAGCCACACATCGGCGAGGCGACCGCGCATCCAGGCTTCGAGCGCGCTGCTGACCACCGCGGAGAACGACTGCCCGGTGGCCTCGGCGATCTGCTGCGCGGCCTGGCGCACCTGGGCAGGCAGGGAGACGGTCACTCGATCCACGGAAGTCATACTTGTAATCATACGCCGGTCATACGTCTTCGTTCACCGGCGCACCGTGCTCAGCCGACGTGTTCGGCGTCCGCCTCGACCTGCTTCAGGACGTTGCGGGCGACCACCTGCTGCTCGGTGACCGTGCGCTCGGACCGTCCCCGCCCGAGGAAGCTGACCGCCCAGTGCAGCAGCGTCGTCACCCGGTGCTTGAACCCGATGATGTAGACCAGATGCACGCCCAGCCACATCAGCCAGGCACCGAAGCCGCTCAGCCGCAGCCGGCCGATGCTGGCCACCGCGCTGAACCGCGAGATGGTCGCCATGCTGCCCTTGTCGCGGTACTCGAACGCCGCGGCGTCCGGCTCGCCGGCCAGCCTCCGCCGGATCTGCGCGGCCGCGTACCGAGCGCCTTGGATGGCCACCTGCGCCACCCCCGGGTAGCCCTTGAGCGAGGCCATGTCCCCGACCACGAACACCTCGGGGTGCCCCGGCAGGGTCAGGTCGTCGCCGACGGCGATCCGCCCCGCACGGTCCAGCGCGGCCCCGCTCTGCTCGGCGAGCTGGCGGCCCAGGCTCGAGGCGGACACCCCGGCGGCCCACACCTTGGTCACGCTCCCGATCCGCCGTCGTTGTCCGTCGCCGTCCTGCACCTCGATGCCCTCGGCGTCCATGCCGACCACCGTGGCGCCCAACTGCACCTCGACGCCGATCTGCTCCAGCCGGCGACGAGCCTTCTCGCCCAGCTGGTCCCCGAACGAGGGCAACACCTGCGCGGCGGCGTCCAGCAGGACGACCCGGGCCGTGGTCGGGTCGATCCGGCGGAAGTCGCGGCGCAGGGTGCGCCGGGAGAGCTCGGCGATCTGACCGGCCATCTCCACCCCGGTGGGGCCCGCTCCGACCACGACGAAGGTGAGCGCGCGCTCGACCTCCTCGGGGCTGGTGGCCAACTCCGCCCATTCGAAGGCGCCGAAGATCCGTCCGCGCAGTTCGAGGGCGTCGTCGATGCTCTTCATCCCCGGGGCGAACTCGGCGAACTCGTCGTGCCCGAAGTAGGACTGCCCGGCACCCGCGGCCACCAGCAGCGAGTCGTACCCGGTGACCGTGTCCCGGCCGAGCAGCCGCGAGGTGACCGTGCGTGCGGCCAGGTCGATCGCGGTGACGTCGCCCAGCAGCACGGTCGCGTTCCTCTGCCGCGCGAGCACCTCACGGGTGCTCGGGGCGATCTCCCCCTCGGAGAGGATCCCGGTGGCCACCTGGTAGAGCAGCGGCTGGAACAGGTGGTGCGTCGTCCGCGCGATCAGGGTCACCTCGACGTCGGCGCGTTTGAGCGCCTGGGCACCGAACAATCCCCCGAAGCCGGATCCGATGATCACCACCCGGTGCCGACCCGTGCTCTGTGCTGCCTGCCACTGCTCTGCCTGCCGCTGATCGGCCACGACGTATCACTCCTTCGCAGGCGACAACCCCCACCCGTGCTCAGGTATGCCTAACCTACGGCCTGCTGACGCGTGACCTTCCTTACTCCATACTCACCGCGTGAGCACCGTCCTCGCCATCGACCAGGGCACCTCGGGCACCAAGGCGGTCGTGGTCGATTCCGAGCACGGGCTGCTCGCCGTGGCCGAGCAGCCGGTGCGGCCGCGTTACCTCGAGGGCGGCGGGGTCGAGGTCGACCCGGGCGAGCTGCTTTCCTCGGTGCTCGACGCCGGACGCCGCGCCGTCGCGGCAGCGGGACGCCCCCTCGACGCGGTCGCGCTGGCCAACCAGGGCGAGACCGTGCTGGCCTGGGACCGTGGTTCCGGCGAGCCCCTCTCCCCCGCGATCGTCTGGCAGGACCGCCGGTCCGAGGCGTTGTGCACCGGGCTGGCGGAGGCCCGAGAGTGGGTGGCGGCCCGCACCGGGCTCGTGCTCGACCCCTACTTCAGCGCCCCGAAGATGGCCTGGCTTCGCCGTCACCGCACCACCGCGGGCGTGGTGACGACGAGCGACACCTGGCTGCTGCACCAACTCACCGGCGAGTTCGTCACCGACGTGGCCACCGCCAGCCGGTCGCTGCTGCTCGACCTGGACGCCGTGGCCTGGGACGGCGAGCTGCTCGACCTGTTCGGGCTCGCCGGGGAGGCGATGCCCCGGCTGGTGGCCTGCGACGAGATCGTCGGCAGCACAACGGCTTTCGGGGGCCGGATCCCGGTCGGCGGACTGATCGTCGATCAGCAGGCGGCGCTGTTGGCCGAAGGCTGTCTGACCCCGGGCACGACGAAGTGCACCTACGGCACCGGCGCTTTCCTGCTCGCCAACACCGGAGCGGCGGCCGTCCGGTCCACCGCCGGGCTGACCACCTCCGTCGCCTGGAGGGCCCGCGGTGAGACGCCCTACTGCGTCGACGGGCAGGTCTACACCGCGGCCTCCGCCGTCCGCTGGGCGATCGATCTCGGGCTGGTCTCCTCCCCCGACGACCTCGACACCGTGGCGGCGGCGGACGCCGAGGGCGTGCTCTGCGTGCCGGCTCTGGCCGGGCTGGCCGCGCCCTGGTGGCGCCCGGACGCCGCCGCCTCGCTGACCGGGATGACCCTGTCCACCGGCCCGGGGCAGGTGGTACTCGCCGTGCTGCAGGGCATCGCGGCCCAGGTGGCCGAGCTGGCCACCCTGGTGGCGGCCGACCTGGGCGCCCCGCTGACCCGGCTGCGGGTCGACGGCGGGCTGACCCGCTGCCGCACCCTGATGCAGGCCCAGGCCGACCTGAGCCGGCTCCCGGTCGAGGTGTACCCGTCGGCGCACGCCACCCCGCTCGGGGCCGCGGCCTTGGCCCGGCTCGCGATCGACCCCGGGCTCGCCCTGGCGGACGCCGTCCCCGCCTGGGCGCCGTCCGCCGTCTACGAGCCGCGCTGGTCGCCCGACCGGGCCGGCGACTTCCTGCACCGCTGGCGCCGCGCGCTGGAGGCCACCGCCTCGCTGGGCGGTGGCCGATGACCGGGGCCGGGCCCGGCGACGTGTTCGACGTCGTGGTGATCGGGGGCGGACTGGTCGGCTCGGCGATCGCCCGCGATCTCGCCGGCCATGCCTCGACGCCGGGAGGGGGGCCGCTGTCGGTGGCCCTGGTGGAGAGCCGCGACGACGTCTGCGAGGGCACCAGCAAGGCCAACACGGCCATCCTGCACACCGGTTTCGACGCCACCCCCGGAACGCTCGAGGCGCGCCTGGTCCGGCGGGGCTATGACCTGCTGTCGGCCTACGCGCTGGCCACCGGCATCGCCGTGGAGCGCACCGGGGCCCTCCTCGTCGCCTGGACCGACGAGGAACTGGACGCGCTGCCGGGCCTGCAGCTCAAGGCGATCGCCAACGGCTACCCGCACTGTGTGCTGGTCGACGCGGCTGAGGTGTACCGGCAGGTCCCGGCGCTCGGCGAGGGCGCGCTCGGTGGGCTCACCGTGCCCGATGAGTCGATCATCTGCAGCTGGACGACGAACCTCGCCCTGGCCACCGAGGCACACCGGCGCGGCGCCCGGGTGCTGCTCAACCATGAGGTGACCGGAGTGTCGGTGGGCGGCGAGGTCACCACGCTGGCCACCGCCGGCGGCCCGGTGCACGGACGCTGGGTGGTGAACGCGGCCGGGCTGGGCGCCGACCTGCTCGACCGGATGTTCGGGCACGACCGGTTCACGGTCACTCCCCGACGCGGCGAGCTGATCGTCTTCGACAAGCTGGCCCGCCCGCTGGCCGATCGGATCGTGCTGCCGGTGCCCAGCTCGAAGGGCAAGGGCGTGCTGGTCTCCCCCACGGTCTACGGCAACGTGATGCTCGGGCCGACAGCGGAGGACCTGACCGACCGAGAGGCGTCGGAGACCAGCGAGGAAGGCCTGGAATCGTTACGGGACAAGGGATCCCGGATCATGCCGCGGTTGCTCACCGAGGAGGTGACGGCGACCTACGCCGGGCTGCGGGCGGCGATCGACCACCCGGACTACCTGATCACGGCCGATCCCGGGCAGCGCTACCTGCTGGTCGGCGGCATCCGCTCGACCGGGCTGACGGCGTCGATGGCGATCGCCGAGCATGTGCTCGATCTGCTCACCGAGGCCGGGCTCGCGCTGCTCCCCCGCACCGGGCTGCCCGGCCCGCCGCAGCTGCCGCAGCTCGGTGAGGCCGGTCAGCGGCCCTACCAGGACGCCGCCCGGATCGCTGCCGACCCGGCCTACGGACGGATCGTCTGCTTCTGTGAACGGGTCACCGCCGGGGAGCTCCGCGATGCGTTCGCCACGCCACTTCCGCCGCACACCCTCGCCGGGGTGCGCCGGCGGACCCGGGCGATGAACGGGCGCTGTCAGGGCTTCTTCTGCGGCGCCGAGGTCGAGGCGTCTGCTGGACGCTCGCGGAGCGATCGTCGTGACCTGACCTCGAGCCAACGGGTCCCGAGGTGCTGGTGATCGGCGCGCGGGCCGGCCGGGCTGAGCGCGGCGGCCGAGCTGGCCCGGCGCGGCGTCGACGTGCTGGTGCTCGATCGGGAAGCGTGAGGCCGGTGGCATCCCCCGGCACAGCGACCACACCGGGTACGGGCTGCGTGACCTGCGCCGGGTGCTGACCGGCCCGGCGTACGCCCGCCGGCTGGTCGACCGGCCGGCGGCGGCCGGGGCGCGGATCCTCACCGAGTCGATGGTGACCGGGTGGGCCGGCGGGCACACGGTCGAGGTGACCAGTCCGCAGGGGCGGGCGACGCTGACGGCGCGGGCCGTCGTCCTGGCCACCGGTGCCCGGGAACGCCCGCGCGCGGCCCGGCGGATCGCCGGCGACCGGCCGGCCGGGGTGCTCACCACCGGGCACCTGCAGAACCTGGTGCACCTTCGCGGGGCGCGGGCCGGTGGGTCGATCGGGGAGCGGGCGGTGGTGGTCGGGCGCCGAGCTGGTCAGCTGGTCGGCCGTGCTCACCCTGCGCGAGGCCGGCTGCCGGGCGGTGCTGATGACCTCGCAGTACCCGCGGGCCGAGGCGTACGGCGCGTTCACCGTGCCCGGCCGGCTGGCGCTCGGGGTTCCCGTGGTGACCCGGCACGCCGTGTCCGCGGATCATCGGCCGCGACCGGGTGGAGGCGGTGGAACTCGAACATCTCGAGACCGGTGCGCGGCGTCGGATCGATTGTGACACAGTGATTCTCACCGGAGACTGGATCCCTGACCACGAGCTGGCCCGGCTCGGCGGGCTCGACCTGGACCCGGCCACCCTCGGCCCCGTGGTCGACGCGGGCCTGCGCACCAGCCGGCCTGGCGTGTTCGCGGCCGGCAACCTCGTGCATCCGGTCGATACCGCGGACGTCGCGGCGCTGGACGGCGTCCACGTCGCAGCTCAGGTGCAGGACTGGTTGGCGAGCGGAAGTGGTTCGGGGGCGGACGGCGTCCGGCTGGTGGCCGAGGCCCCCCTGCGCTGGGTGACGCCGGGCGTCCTGCGCCCGGACGATCCGGCGCCCGCGCGGGGGCGGCTGCTGGCCTGGACCGACGAGCTGGTGCCTCGGCCACGGGTGGCGGTTCGCCAGGGCGGGCGAGTCGTCGGCCGGATGCGGCTGGCGTGGCCCGCGGCGCCAGGCCGGGTGTTCCGGGTGCCATCCACGATCCTGGACGGCGTGGATCGGCGGGGCGGGACTGCCCACCTCGAGCTGGGCTGACTCGTGGTCACCCGACGTGGCGCTGTCGCGTCGTCCGCTCCGTAGGGCACTATGGCGGTATGACGACGAGCTCGAGGACCTGCTGGTGGCCGCCCGCGTAGGGCGACACCCGACCTCATCCTGTTCTCGTCGGCCGCCCGCACCGGGCGGCTTTCTCATGTGCTGAGCACGTCGTTCGTGTGGGTGACCTCCCGTTCCTCTCGACCAGGAGACCCACGATGACCACTCGCATCTTCACCGGGCTGAAGCCCACCGGGCACGTGCAGCTCGGCAACTACCTGGGCGCGATCCGCCCCCTGCTCGACCTCGTCGCCGACCCGGGCAATGATCCGCTGGTCTGCGTCGTCGACCTGCACGCACTCACCGTCGAGCACGAGCCCGCGCAGCTGCGGGCGCTCACCCTCGAACTCGCCGCGACGCTGCTGGCCTGCGGGCTCGACGCCCGGGCCCGGCTGTTCGTGCAGTCCACGGTGCCGGCGCACACCGAGCTCAGCTACCTGCTGGAGAGCACCGCCGCCCACGGCGAGATGACCAGGATGGTGCAGTTCAAGGAGAAGGCTCTCAGGCAGGAGTCTGTGCGGCTGTCGCTGCTCACCTACCCGGCGCTGATGGCCGCCGACATCCTGCTGCACCGGGCCGACGTGGTGCCGGTGGGCGAGGACCAGCGCCAGCACCTCGAACTCGCCACCACTCTGGCCCGGCGGTTCAACGCCCGGTACGGCGAGGTGTTCACGGTGCCGCGCGGGGTCACTCCCGTGGAGGGAGCCCGGATCAAGGACTTCCGCGATCCTGCGAGCAAGATGGGTAAGACCGGGTCGGACGGAGTCGGGGTGATCTTCCTGCTGGACGACGCCGACACCATCGCCGCCAAGGTCCGGCGGGCGGTCACCGACCACGACCCGGTGTTGGAGTACGACCCCGTGGCTCGGCCAGGGGTGGCGAACCTGGCGGTGGTGCTCGGGGCGCTGACCGGGGTCGACCCGACTCAGTCGCTGGCCGGCCTGCACGGGTCCGCAGCCCTCAAACAGGCGGTGGCCGAGGTGCTCGTGGACACCCTGGTGCCGATCCAGCGGCGGTACCGCGAGCTCACCGACGACCCGGCTGAGATCCTCGGCGTGCTGCGCGCGGGGCGTGATGCGGTGGCGACCGGAGCGTCGGACACCGTTGCCGTGGCGCGGGAGGCAATGGGCCTCATGTCGGTTGTCTGAGCTCCTCTCCTTAACTCCCGCGCGGAGACAACGTGACCAGAGCGACATGAAACCGATTCTCTGACAACGTTTTCCACGGGTCTGCAGCCGGGCTGACTGTCGGTGGTCGCGGTTAGCGTTCAATCCATGGAACCCGACCAGAACCCCGCGGACGACGCCGGAGACGGCGTCGTTCCGCGGCCTGTCGTGGTCGAGGCCCTGGCCCGGATCGGGAACGACGTGGCCCTCCTGCAGTCGGCAGCCACGCTGTGCCTGTCCGATGCCGAACTACGAACCGCCGTGGAGCAGTCCGCCCGTATGCGCGCCCGGTTGGAGGCCGGCTATCTGCACCTGCTCGCCTCGCTCGACAGCCGGCCGGATGCGGTTCCCGGGGCTGCGACCGGGTCGGCCGGTGCCACGTTCCTGGTGCACACGGTCACCATGTCACCCGGCCAGGCCCACCTGGATGTGAAGGTCGCCGAAAGCGCTCGATGCCGACGGCGCCGGCATCACTCCGCAGAATGCGGCGACGGCCGACCCCCGCGGCACCGGCCTACCCCGCGTGGGTGCAGCCCTGGCGGCCGGCGAGATCTCTCGCGCTCACGCCAATGTCGCCTACCGGTGCCTGGACAGGATCCCTCAGCACCTCCTGACCGATGTCGGAGAAGACGGTCTGAGCGGGGCCGCGCGGGTCGATGAGTTCCTGGCCGACCACTCGAGACGGCTCGCGCCCTCCACCACCCGCGGGCTGGCCAAGCAGCTTCTCGCCCTGCTCGACCCCGATGGCAGCGACCGGTACGACCCCGATGCGTTCACCCGCCGCCGGCTCTCCTACGGCGCCGACAGCACCGGCATGCTCACCGGCGAGTTCGCCCTCGACCCGGCCGCGGCCGCCACGTTCCGGGCCGCGCTCGAGGCCTACACGAAGCGGCAGCTCGGCTTCCTGGGCGGGCCCGGCGGCGAGCCCGATGGGATCACCCCGGACGAGCAGCCGACGCTGCCGCTGCGCGACGAGCGGACCCCTGCCCAGCGCAGGGCTGACGCACTGCACCAGCTCTGCCTCGACGCGATCCACGGCACCCCCGGCCGAACCCTGAGGGAGGACGGGTCGAGCGCAGGAGCGAGCACCGCAGGCCCAACCACTCAGGTGAACCTCGTCGCGACGCTCGGACAGCTCGCCGCCGCGCGGGCCGCGCAACCCGACGCGCTGGACGCCGACGGCAAGCCGATCACCCTGCCGCAGGGCTACCGCGGCAGCTTCCACCGCCCGTCCGATGCGACACCCGCCGCGTCGGGTTCCTCCGGAGCCTCAGGGCCCACGGTGGCGCCCGGGCTGGGCAGCGATGTGCTCTCCGGTCCGCTCGACCCGGGAACCTTCGGGCGGCTGCTGTGCGACGCCGTGCTGTACCCGACCTTGCTCGACCACCGTGGTGCGGTGCTGGCCCATGGGCGCGACGTCCGCTTCGTCACCGCAGCGCAGAGCCGCGCGTTGATCGCTCGTGATCGGGGATGCATCGTGCCGGGGTGCACGGCGCCGCCGTCACGCTGTCAGGCCCACCACGTGGTCTGGTGGCGCAACAACGGCCGTACCGACATCGGCAATCTGGCGTTGCTCTGCGACCGTCACCACAGCGCGGTGCACGCCGGGCAGTGGACGCTGCAGATGATCGACGGGGTGCCGTGGGTGATTCCGCCCGCATGGCTCGACCCGAGCGGTGTCCCCCGCCGAAACACCGTGATGGCGGCCGAGCATGAGGCGCGGCAGCTCGCCCAACGGCTCCGCAACGCGCAGCTGACCCTAGACCTGCCCGACGGCTAGCCCTGGTCAGCCCTGCAGTGGGAAGGTGGCGGCCCGATTCCACCGTCGCCGCGCCTCGACCTCGCCGATCAGGGTGACCGACTCCACCCGGGCGCTGACCGGCAACGCCAGGGCGACTGCGCGTTCGGCAGCACGCAGTTCCTCCACCGGACGCCGGTCACCGACGGTGAGATGCGGGGTTGTCCCGTCGTATGCGCCGCCGTAGGGCGGATAGTCCGGGAAGGCGTCAGTCACGGCGGAGGTCAATCGCCGGAACGGGTCCGGATCATCGGGAGCCAGCCAGAGCACTTCCTCGCCGAACCACGAGGTGCGAGTGAACCGGGCCTCGAAGGGCGAGTAGCCGGCGAAAAGAGCGCCGAGCCGGGCAAGGACCACGTCGTCGACCAGGGGCGCCGGCATGAATGGGAAGAGCACCGTGACGTGCGCCGGAACACCGCTCGCCGCTGAGGGGTCGAGCCGGAGGCGATGAGCGGCCACGGCCGGCTCCACCTCGGGCACCGCGACGATCAGCGCTGTGCCGGCTGCATTCGACATGGACTCACGGTAGCCAGTGGGTGCTCACCGCAGAAGGTGCACACAGGTCGTGGTCAGGAAGACACACGAGTCGGCGAAGGCCAGTTCAGCGCCGGTGCGCGCCCGGACGACATAGCGGTCCTCGTACCCGAGATTGCCGGCGAAGCCGAGTCGCTCGTACAGCCGCCGGGCCCCGTCGTTGGTCGGCTCGACGCCCAGCCCGATCCAGTCGAACCCCCGATCCACGGCCAGGCCCGCGAGATGGCGGATCACCGCGGTGCCGATCCCCCTGCCCTGCAACCGGTCCACCACGTCGAGGCCGTTGATCTCGGGCACCCCCGGGTGACACGCCTGCACCGCCTCGGCGGCACACCCGGCCAGCTTCAGCTCGGCGCGAGCCACGACTGCACCGTCCAGCCAGCCCAGGACGAAGATGCTCTCCCCCGCGGCCTGCCGCCGCAGCCGATCCACCTGGCTGACCGAGCCGGGCCAGGTCAGGAGCAGCGGACCCACGTCCGCCTCGCTCGCCGGCCGGATGACCAGGCCGGACAGGTCCGCAGCCCGCGCGTCGTCCACCACAGGAGGATTCAAGCGCATGCAGTGCGGTCAGGCGCGCTGTTCCCGGGTGAGGACGAAGAGGAAGGGGTGGGCCGATCCGCGCAGGTCCATCGCGCCGAGCAGTGTGGTGGCGTCCACGCGGCGGAAGGCGTCGTGGATCGGCAGCGCGTCGTAGCACATCGTGGCGGTGACGACGCCTCGGTAGGCGGTCATCCGCAGCCTGGCGCGTGGTTGCCGGGTCACCAGCAGGCTGCGCACGACGCGGAACACCGGGACGGCCACCGGTAGATGTGCAAGACCCGGGCGACGCACCACCAGTCCCAGCGGCACCCAGCGGGGATCGATCGCGACCAATCGCCCGGCACGAGTGGTGACCAGGAGCGGGTGGGCGGCGTCCACGCCGTCGAAACGCTTTCCATACCAACCGAATCGCTCCAGCAGACCGTCCAGAGGATGCCCCGTGGGGAGCCCGCTTCCGCGCCAGCTGCCGAGCAGCTCCTCGCACGTCACCGCCGGCAGCCCGTCGTAGTACTCCAGGGCCGCCGCACGGTTCGGTCGGGTGCGCAGACCTGCGAGTGCTCCCGCATCTCCATCGATCACGGGCCGGCAACTCCCAGGGCACCTGCGTACACGGCTTCCGCACCCGAGACGTCGACGTCGACCAGCGGGGTCGACACCGTCCCGGCGTCGAGCAGTTCGCGCAGAGTGGCCAGACACACGTGATAGCCGGCAGCCGTTCGGTAGGCGGCCTCGCGCTCCCCGTCCTCCAGCCAGGTGGTGAGCACGAGCCGTGTCCCCTCGCCGTCCGGCGCGAGGTCGAAGCGTACGACGTCGCCACCCCAGGTGAACTCGAGAAGTGTGGGCGGGTCGTAGAGGCGCAGCTCCCCCGGCAGCACCGGCTCGGTGATGGCGTACTTCTCGACGTGCACCGGCCAGAACACGAGCTCGATCGACGCTCCCTGCCGCAGCGCCCGCTCGAACCGGAGACCGATCCGATCCCCCTCGCGCAGAACGGTTCCCAGCGGGTCGGTCTGCGGCATCATCGCTCCTCCATCGTGTCGAGGTGGTGTTCAAGGGCATCGAGCCGATCGGCCCAGGCCCGCCGGAACGGCTCGAGCCAGGCATCCACGTCGCGCAGCGCCTCCGGTCGGAGCCGGTACACGCGGCGCTGGGCGTCGGCCCGGACGTCGACCAGCCCCGCCGTCCTCAGTACCCGCAGGTGCTTGGACACACTCGGCTGAGCCAGGCCGACCACGGCGACCAGGTCACCGACCGGGCGGGGGCCACGGTGCAACTCCTCGAGCAGGAGCCGCCGATGTGGGTCCGCGAGCACCTCGAAGGTCGTGGTCACCGTGGAATGTTCTCCCACAGGTATATTCCTGTCAAGGCATACACAAGGTGCGGATTCGTGACGCCCCACGCGCCGCGATGATGGTGCCGTGACCTACGAACTCGCGCAGGTGAACGTCGCCCGCCTGGACGCCCCTCTCGACAGCCCGCAGCTGAAAGGTTTCGTCGACCAGCTCGACCCGGTGAATGCGGCGGCCGACGCCGCGGACGGCTTCGTCTGGAGACTGCAGACGGAGGAGGGCAATGCGACGTCCGTGGTGGCCTTCGCCTGGGATTCCGCCGGCTCGGCGGGGGTGATCGTCAACCTGTCGGTGTGGCGCAACGTCGCCGCGCTCGAGGCCTTCGTCTACGACACCTTGCACCGCGGTGTCCTGCGCCGGCGGCGGGAGTGGTTCCAGCCGATGACGGAGGCCTACTCCGCCTGCTGGTGGGTGCCCACCGGAACCAGGCCCACCCCGCAAGACGCCGAGGCGCGCATCCGCCACCTCCGCGAACACGGCCCCACGCCCCACGCCTTCACCCTGCGCCAGGCCTTTCCACCCAGCCCGTGACAACCCCGTGTCGGAGGGCCGGGGGTCGGGGTCAGGGGCGGGTGGGGATGAGCACGGAGAGGCAGGTGACGCAGCCTTCGAGTTTCTCGAACTCGGTGATGTCGACCACCGCCGGGTCGAAGCCCAGGTCGTCCAGCCACGCCACCGTCTGCGGCGCTGAGGCGGCGATCAGGGCGGTCGATCCGCCCAGGGGCACCACGTGGGCACCGGCCTCCTCGGGCGGCACCCGCAGGCCGGGCAGCGGCGCGGCGTCGATCAGCGACGGCACCCCGAGCAACGACCCGTCGGGCAGCGCCGTCACCGCCGACTTCAGGTGCAGCACCTCGCGCAGCTCCACCACGACCACCGACCGTCCCAGCGGCGCGAGCAGCGCCCGAAGCTGGCGGACGCCGTCCCCGTTGGTCCGCCCGCCGCGCCCGACGTAGACGGTGTTCCCCACCTGCAGCACGTCGCCGCCGTCCAGGGTGCCGGGCTCGCTGATCCGCGCGACCCGCAGCCCGAGGGCCGTCACCGCAGCCTCAGTGCCGGCCACCTCACCGCGCCGCTCGAGGGCCCCGGGGTGGGTCAGCACGGCCAGATCGTCGACCACCACCACCGTGTCCTCGATGAACACCGCGTCCGGGTGGTCGTCCGCCGTCTCGACCTCCACCGTGCGCCAGCCGGCCGCCTGCAGCGCGGCGACATACCCCGCGTGCTGGGCCACGGCACGCTCGACGTCGACCGGGGTCCGGTCGATGTGCGTGACCAGCCCCTCGGCCAGCCTCGGCCCCGGCGGGCGCACCAGCGCCACCCCCCGGCTCACCAGAGCGTGCACGACGCCGGTCACGGCGCGATCACCAGCAGCAGGTCGCCGCCCTCGACCTGCTGCACCGCGCCGATGCGCCAGCCGCTGCACGGTGCCGCCGATCGGCGCGGTGATCGCGGCCTCCATCTTCATCGCCTCGATGGTGGCGACGGTCTGCCCGGCCGTCGACCTCGTCGCCCTCGGCGACCGACGAGCGTGACCACGCCGGCGAACGGCGCGGCGACCTGGCCCGGGTTGGTCGGGTCGGCCTTCTCGGCGGCCGGCACCTCGACGGCGATCGCTGCGGTCGCGCACCAGCACCGGGCGCAGCTGCCCGTTGAGGGTGCACATCACGGTGCGCATGCCGCGCTCGTCCGGCTCGCCGATCGCCTCGAGCCCGACGAGCAGCCGCACGCCCGCGCTCGAGCTCGATCGACGTGCTCGTCGCCCGGGCGCAGCCCGTAGAGGTAGTCGCGGTGTCGAGCACGCGAGATGTCGCCGTAGGTCTCCCGCGACGCTGCTCGAAGTCCTTGCGTCGGGCCCGGGGAACAGCAGCCGGTTCGAGCGTCGCGCCGCGTCGCGCCGAGTCGCCGCCGAGCGC
The DNA here is from genome assembly GCA_963710915.1 of uncultured Actinomycetota bacterium. Classification (GTDB taxonomy): domain Bacteria; phylum Actinomycetota; class Actinomycetes; order Actinomycetales; family Kineosporiaceae; genus JADJPO01. Next base: position 886,002 of record CAVQCD010000012.1, read on the forward strand.
CGGCGCGGTCCTCGTCGGTCAGCGCGGCTCGCCGGCCGGGCCGGCGCGCGGCCCTGCCAGCGCCTTGGTGCGGAACGGCTCCGGCCAGCCGCCGGGCGGGTCGCCGAGCTCGCCGCGCAGGAAGCCGATCACCGAGTCCGGGATGTCGTAGCTCTGCGGGTTCGGCGGCGAACTCGCCGGCGTCGACGCCCGGCCGCCGACCAGGTGCAGCGCGAGGTCGCCGACCACCTTCGACGACGGCGTCACCTTGACCAGGCGGCCGAGGATCCGGTCGGCGGCGGCGTACATCGTCCTCGACCTGCTCGAACCGGTCGCCGAGGCCGAGCGCGATCGCCTGCTGGCGCAGGTTCGACAGCTGACCGCCGGGGATCTCGTGGTCGTAGACCCGCCCGGTCGGCGCCGGCAGCCCGGACTCGAACGGCGCGTACACCTGGCGCACCGCCTCCCAGTACGGCTCCAGGTCGCAGACCGCGCGCAGGTCGAGCCCGGTGTCGCGCTCGGTGTGCGCGAGCGCGGCGACGAGCGCCGACAGCGACGGCTGGCTGGTGGTGCCGGCCATCGCGGCGCTGGCCACGTCGACCGCGTCCACCCCGGCCTCGACCGCGGCCAGCAGCGTGGCGAGCTGACCGCCGGCGGTGTCGTGGGTGTGCAGGTGCACCGGCAGGTCGAACCGCTCGCGCAGCGCCGTGACCAGCCGGCGCGGCCGCCGCCGGGCGCAGCAGACCGGCCATGTCCTTGATCGCCAGCACGTGCGCGCCGGCGTCGACGATCTGCTCGGCCAGCCGCAGGTAGTAGTCGAGCGTGTAGAGGTTCTCGGCCGGGTCGAGCAGGTCGCCGGTGTAGCAGAGCGCGACCTCGGCGACGGCGCGTGCCGGTCTCGCGCACCGCGTCGATCGCCGGGCGCATCTGCTCGACGTCGTTGAGCGCGTCGAAGATCCGGAAGATGTCGATCCCGGTCGCCGGCGGCCTCCGCGACGAACGCGTCGGTCACCTCGGTCGGGTACGGCGTGTAGCCGACGGTGTTGCGGCCGCGCAGCAGCATCTGCAGGCAGATGTTCGGGCATCGCCTCGCGCAGCGCCGCCAGCCGCTCCCACGGGTCCTCGCCGAGGAAGCGCAGCGCCACGTCGTAGGTCGCGCCGCCCCAGCACTCGACCGACAGCAGCTGCGGCGTCAGCCGCGCCGACGTACGGGCGCGACGCGCCAGCAGGTCGCGGGTGCGCACCCGGGTCGCCAGCAGCGACTGGTGCGCGTCGCGGAAGGTGGTGTCGGTGACCGCCGAGCGCGGTCTGCGTCGCGCAGCGCGCGCGGCGAAGCCCTCCGGGCCCGAGCTCGCGCAGCCGCTGCCGCGACGCCGGCCGGCGGCGGCGGCGTCAGGTCGACCGTCGGGCAGCTTGTCGCGCGGGTCGACACGTCGGCGGGCGCGTCGCCGTGCGGCTGGTTGACCGTGACGTCGGCCAGGTAGCTGCAGCATCTTGGTGCCGCGGTCCGCCGGGACGTGCGCGCGTCAGCAGCTGCGGGCGCTCGTCGATGAACGAGGTGGTGACGTCGCCCGGCGACGAAGTCCGGGTCGTCGAGCACGGCCTGCAGGAACGGGATGTTGGTGCGAGACGCCGCGGATGCGGAACTCGGCGAGCGCGCGCCGCGCCCGGCGCGACCGCGGTCGGGAAGTCGCGGCCGCGGCAGGTCAGCTTGACCAGCATCGAGTCGAAGTGCGGGCTGATCTGCGACCCCGCGTGTCGCGGTGCCGCCGTCGAGGCGGACGCCCGCGCCGCCCGGCGAGCGGTAGGTCGGTGATGCGGCCGGTGTCGGGGCGGAAGCCGTTCGCCGGGTCCTCGGTGGTGATGCGGCACTGCAGCGCGGCGCCGCGCAGCTGCGATCGTCGTCCTGGCTGCAGCCCGAGGTCGGCCAGGGTCTCCCCCGCCGCGATCCGCATCTGCGACTGCACCAGGTCGACGTCGGTGATCTCCTCGGTGACCGTGTGCTCGACCTGGATGCGCGGGTTCATCTCGATGAACACGTGCTGGCCGGCGCGCTCCCGCGGTGTCGAGCAGGAACTCGACGGTGCCGGCGTTGACGTAGCCGATCTGCCGGGCGAACGCGACCGCGTCCGGCGCAGAGCCGGTCGCGCAGCGCCGGGTCGAGGTTCGGCGCCGGCGCGATCTCGATGACCTTCTGGTGGCGGCGCTGCACCGAGCAGTCGCGCTCGAACAGGTGCACCACGTTGCCGCCGCGCGTCGGCGAGGATCTGCACCTCGATGTGGCGCGGGCCGCATGACGGCCTGCTCGAGGAACACCGTCGGGTCGCCGAACGCCGCCTCGGCCTCGCGCATCGCCGCCTCGAGCGCGCTCGGGCAGCTCGGCCGGGTCGTCGACCCGGCGCATGCCGCGGCCGCCGCCGCCGGCGACCGCCTTGACGAAGACCGGGAAGCCGATCTCCTCGGCCGCGCGCGACCAGCTCGTCGACGTCGTCGGACGGCGGCGCTCGAGGCGCAGCACCGGCACGCCCGCGGCCCGGCGCGGCCGCGATGCGCGCGCGACCTTGTTGCCGGCCAGCTCGAGCACGTCGGCGCGGCGGACCGATGAACGTGATGCCGGCCTCCGCGCAGGCCGCGCGCCAGCTCCGGGTTCTCGGAGAGGAAGCCGTAGCCGGGGTAGATCGCGTCGGCGCCCGACTCGCGTGGCGACCCGGATGATCTCGTCGACGTCGAGGTAGGCGCGGACCGGGTGCCCGCGCTCGCCGATCTGGTAGGACTCGTCGGCCTTGAGCCGGTGCACGCGAGTTGCGGTCCTCGTACGGGAAGACCGCGACGGTGCGGGCACCGAGCTCGTAGGCGGCGCGGAACGCGCGGATCGCGATCTCACCGCGGTTGGCGACCAGGATCTTCGAGAACACCCCCGTACGGTATCGGGGATGTAGGACCTGGGTCCTGGCCCGTCCGCACTGTGGGCGGGACGTCGTGACGACCCGGCAGCCCCGCTCAGAGCTCCCCGCGGTGGCGCAGGGCGAGCCGCTGGGACTGGAACACCAGTCCCACCAGGCGCTCGGCGTCCACCGGGGCGATGTCCAGGAAACGGACTCGGGCGGCGAGGGGCTGAGCGGCGACCACCGCCACCACGATCGGCACCACCGCCCCGGCCGGCATCTGCAGTTCGAGGTAGAGCCGCGCGCCCGGCGCCAGCGACGGGGCCTCGGCCCAACGCACGGCCGAGTCCTCCCCCGCTCATGCTCACCGTGCGACCGTGCATCTGCTCGTCGAGGTCCTCCTCCGGCGCCGCTGGACCGCCCAGCGGGCCGGCACTCAGTACCGCGCCGCGCACGGCCAGGTCCACCGGGGCGCGGGTGTGCTCGCGGCGCTGCACCAGGTGCTCGGGCGTCGCGTCGACGGCGCAGAGGAACAGCCCGTGCCGCTGGACGACGAGCTCCGCCTCCACCTGCACCAGCCCGAGCGGGCCGGGCACCTCGAGCCGACCGCGTCCGGCACCGTGCACGTCGGCGAGCACCGGCAGCGTCCAGTCCCCGGCGAGATCCGCCCCGGCCAGTGCCCGGGCGGAGACCGCTCGGCGCGGCGAGCGCAGCACCAGCCGATCCCCTGCCTGCACCGTGACCATGCCCAGGCTCCCGCCGTCGTCCGCGTGGTCGCCGACCCTCCCCGGTCGCTCGACCAGCTCACCCCTGTCGAACACCCCGTCGGCCGGCCGTTCGGCGAGTGAAGATGTCTGCCCGAAACGACCCGTTGTGCGCAATGTCATCGCCCGATGTCACGAATGCACTACGGAATGTCGTGAAGTCCTATACCCGAGTGTGACTGAACCTTCACACTCTGGTTATGGGCCGTAGCAGTCTCGAACCGAGCGGTGCCGAACGCTTCGTCGGCCCGCAGGAGTTGTTCTTCTCCACCACTGACCGGCGCGGGGTGATCAAGACCGGGAACTCGGTCTTCTCCCGGGTGTCGCAGTACGCCATCGACGACATGGTGGGCGCCCCGCACAACATCGTGCGGCACCCGGACATGCCCTCCGGCGCCTATCGGCTGATGTGGGACCGCCTGCTGAACGGCCGCCCGATGGCGGCCTACGTGAAGAACCTGGCCCGCGACGGCGCCGCCTACTGGGTGTTCGCCACCGTGACACCTCTCGGCGACGACTTCCTCTCGGTGCGGATGGCACCAGTGGCCCCCCTGGCCGCGGCCGCCCGGCAGCTCTACCAGGCGGTCTCGGAGTACGAGCGCGACCTCGCCGTGCGCGACCGGATGGCCCGGCCCGAGGTCGCCGCGGCGGGGGCGCAGAGGATCGAGACGCTGCTCCGCCAGCTCGGGTACGCCTCCTACGAGGAGTTCATGCTGCAGGCGCTGCCGACCGAGGTGGCCGCCCGGGGCCGGCTGCTGAGCACCACCTTCGCCCGACCGCACGCCACCGGCGCCCTGGCCGAGATCCTGGACTCGGCCCAGGCGATCGACGGGCAGCTGGAGGCTCTGGTCGCACGCCTGGCCCGCTACACCAGCCTGACCACCCAGCTCACGCCGGCGGCGGACGCGGTGCTGGCGAACGTGAACGGCCTGCAGATCTCCCTGGACGCCGCCCGCGCGGCCTCGGCCCAGGTCGGCGACCAGGCGCCGGTGCTGCGCAACGTGGCGAACGTGATGGGACATCCGATGACGGCAGCCGCGGCCGCCCTGCAGGAGCTCGCCCCACGGCTCGGTGAGCTGCGCACCGAGGTGGCCGAGCTGGGCTTCCGGATCGCGCTGGCCCAGCTGCACACCGAGATGATGGGGGCCTTCGCCGCCGAGGTCGTGGACGGCGTCGCGCCCGGCAGCGCGCTGGCCGAGATCCCTCGCTTGTGCGACGCGGTGGACCAGGGCGTGCAGGCGATGGCCCACTCGATCGAGGACGTCAACGAACGCCTGCGCACCGTGGTCGACCGGATCCGGCAGTCCGAGGAGCTGCTCAGCGACTTCCGCCGGTTCCTCGGCCAGTGGTGGATCCTGGTGCTGCGCCACCGGCAGGGCGGAGCGGTCGCCGACTACCGCGAACCGATCGACGCCCAGCTCGACGCCACCGCCGACCAGCTGCACTACCTGCGCACCCTGGGTGAGGCGTGCCATGCGGCCGTGGCGCCGTTCGACCGGTCCCGGCTGGAGCCGCACCTGACCCGGGTCCGCTCCGCGGTCGGCTACTCCCGGGTCTGAGTCCCCGCCGCCCCGCCACCGTCGGCGACGTCGAGGGTGTGCAGCCCGCGAATCACGAACTCCTGGCGCCGCAGCGGCTCGGCCGCCAGCACCACCCCGGGCAACCGGCGCCGCAGTGCCTGCAGGGTCGCCTGCACCTCCACCCGGGCCAGCGGGGCGCCCAGGCAGAAGTGGATGCCGGCACCGAACCCCAGGTGAGGGTTCGGCGTCCGGCGGACGTCGAAGGAGTCCGGGGCCGCGAACACGGCCGGGTCGCGGTGGGCGGCCCCGAGCAAGGCGGCGATCTTCGCCCCGGCGGGGATCGGCTGTCCGGCCACCTCGACGTCGCGCGTGGCCGTCCGCTCGAACAGCTGCAGCGAGGAGTCGTAGCGCACCATCTCCTCGACGGCGCCCGCCACCAACTCGGGGTCGGCGACGACGGCTGCCCACTGGTCGGAATGGCGCAGGAGGGCGAGCATGCCGTTGCCGATCACGTTCACCGTCGCCTCGTGCCCCGCCATCAGCAGCAGCACGCAGGTGCCGACCACCTCGTCCTCGCTGAGCCGGCGCGCCGCGCCGTCCGCGCCGTCCGCGCCGTCCGCGCTGTCATCGGTGGCCGCGACCAGGTCGCTGACCATGTCGTTCTCCCGAGGCGCCCGGCGCCGCTCGGCGACCAGATCGCGCAGGTAGGCCACGAAGGCCGCGGACGCCGCCTCGGCCGCCTGCTGGGCGGGAGTGTCGAGGCCGTACTCGTACATCTTCACGATGGCGTTCGACCACGGCCGCAGCAGGCCGCGGTCGGCCTGCGGCACCCCGAGCAGTTCGGCGATCACCTCCACCGGCAGCGGCTCGGCGACCGCAGCCAGCAGGTCGACGCTCGCCTCACCGTCCGCCAGCCGCGCGGTCAGTTCGGCGACCAGCCGGTCGGCGAGGTCGTTGATCCAGGGCCGCATCCGCTCCACGTGGCCACGGCCGAAGGCGCCGGCGACCAGCCGGCGCAGCCGGGTGTGGGTGGGCGGCTCGCTCTCCAGGATCGAGGTCTGGTGCAGCAGGTTGAACGCCGGGAACGCCTCCACCGGCTCCCGGTCGCGCCAGATCCGGCCCAGGCCGCGGTCGCGCAGCACCGCGTCGCAGGCGGCGTGACCGACCGCGATGTACAGGCCGAGCCCGGGGTGCCAGTGCACCGGAGCCTCGCGGCGCAGGGCCGCGAACGCCGGGTAGGGGTCGGCGAGGAACGCGGGATCGGCCGGGTCGAACAGCGCATCAGGGCTCACCCAGGGAAAGATACGGGCCATGGCTCGAACCATCGCGACCACCACCACCGTCGACCTCGCCGAGCTGCTCGACTTCGTGCGGCCCCGGCACGACGTCGTCCTGATCACCCGGCGGGCGGACGGCGGGGTGCAGGCCTCGCCGGTCACCGCCGGGGTGGACGACGCCGGCCGGATCGTGATCTCGACCTACCCGGAGCGCGCCAAGGCGGCGAACGCCCGCCGCGACCCGTCGGTGAGCGTGCTCGTGCTCTCGGACGACTTCGGCGGCGCCTGGGTGCAGGTGGACGGGCGGGCCGAGGTGCTCGACCTGCCGGACTCCGTCGAGCCCCTGGTGGACTACTTCCGGTGCATCTCCGGCGAGCACCCCGACTGGGCCGAGTACCGCGCCGCGATGGTCGCCCAGGGCAAGTCCCTGATCCGGGTCACCCCCACGCGCTGGGGCCCGATCGCCACCGGCGGCTTCCCCGCCCGTCTGGCCCAGCCCTGACTCAGGGCTGGGCCAGCGCTGGGTTTCAGCTCCCGGCCGGCACCGTGGGCAGCTCGGCGAGGGAGGCGGCGAACCGGGTGTCATCCGGCTTCTCGTCGACCATCCGGCCGTTCAGGAAGGCGTCGTAGGCGGCCAGGTCGAAGTGGCCGTGGCCGCTGAGCGCGATCACGATCACCCGCTCCTCGCCCGCGGCCGTAGCGGCGTGGGCCTCACGGACCGCGGCGGCGAGCGCGTGCGAGGACTCCGGCGCCGGCACGATGCCCTCGGTGCGCGCGAACTGCACGGCCGCCTCGAAGCACTCGGTCTGAGGCACCGCGAGCGCCTCGAGCAGGCCGAGCTCGTGCACGTGCGAGAGCAGCGGCGACATGCCGTGGTAGCGCAGCCCCCCGGCGTGGATCGGATCCGGCACGAACCCGTGCCCAAGGGTGTGCATCTTCATCAGCGGCGTCATGCCGGCGGTGTCGCCGAAGTCGTAGGCGTAGGTGCCCCGGGTCAGCGTGGGGCACGACTCGGGCTCCACGGCGCGGATCACCGGGCCGTCACCCCCGGCCAGCTTCTCGCGCAGGAACGGGAAGGCCAGCCCGGCGAAGTTGGAGCCGCCGCCGGTGCAGCCGATGATCAGATCCGCCTTCTCGTCGATCTTGGCGAGCTGGAGCAGCGTCTCCTCGCCGATGATCGTCTGGTGCAGCAGCACATGGTTCAGCACGCTGCCCAGGGCGTACTTCACCGTCTCGTTCTGCACCGCGACCTCCACCGCCTCGCTGATCGCGATCCCGAGCGAGCCGGGGTGGTCGGGGCGGTCAGCCATGATCCTCTTGCCGGCCTCGGTGAGCGGCGAGGGCGAACGGTGCACGGTGGCGCCGAACGTCTCGATCATCATGCGCCGGTAGGGCTTCTGGTCGAAGCTGGCGCCGACCTGCCACACCTCGCACTCCAGACCGAACAGGGTGCAGGCGAAGGCGAGGGCGGTGCCCCACTGCCCGGCGCCGGTCTCGGTGGTGAGCTTCGTCGTCCCGGCCTTGGCGTTGTAGTACGCCTGTGGGACGGCGGTGTTCGGCTTGTGCGACCCGGCGGGCGAGACGCCCTCGTACTTGTAGTAGATCCGGGCCGGGGTGCCGAGCGCCTTCTCCAGCCGGTGCGCCCGGAACAGCGGCGAGGGCCTCCACAGCTTGTAGACGTCCTGCACCTCGTCGGGGATGTCGACGTAGCGCTCGGTGGTCACCTCTTGCATGATCAGTTCCATCGGGAACAGCGGCGCGAAGTCGTCCGGACCGGCCGGCTGAAGCGTGCCCGGGTGAAGCGCCGGGGGTGGCGGGCTGGGCAGGTCCGGCACGATGTTGTACCACCGGGTGGGCATCTCGGACTCGTCGAGCACCACCTTGTGACGCAGCACCTCAGCCACCGCAATCTCCTTCGCCTGCGAACCATTTCCGACGCGGCAAGGCTAGGGCACAGCGGGTGCCTCGCGCCGAGAGTCGAGTAACCGGGGGAATGCGCCGCCGATTCACCCGGTTACTCGACTCTCGACGCTGCTGGGTCCGGCGGACCGGGGCGCGCGGCCGGCCGTGCCGGCTGCGGCGAAGAGGGCGAAACCGGAGGCGACGCCGGACACGAGACGGATCGTCCCGTCTCCGGCGCCGGCCAGGCCGAGGCCCGCCCCCGCCACGCCGAGCACCGTCATGGCCGCGCCGAGGACGAGGAACCGGGTGAGTCGCCACACCCGGGCGAGGGCGACGAAGTGCACCCCCACCACGACCGCGACCCACGCCACGCCATAGCGGGGCGCCTCGAACCCCCGATTGATCACGGACAACCCACCGAACAGGGCGAGGACCTCCCCCGCCACGATCACCCAGTACCCGCGGCCCGGGCCCCTGCGCCCGTCGGAGCCCGTGGTCACCGGTCGGTGCGCGGCGGCCGCTGTCAGGCGGCGATGACGCGTGGCCAGGAGCGCCAGCAGCCCGACACCGGTGACCGCGCCGAGTCCACGCAGGGCCGGGGTCCAGCCGCCGGGCAGACCGCCGCTGTTGACCAGGACGAACACCAGCCCGAATCCCACCGCCACCAGGCCGCCCAGCAGCGCACCGGCGACGTCGGGGCCGGCCGGCCGGGCGCTCCGCACACCACCGGGAGAAGTCATCACTCGACCCTGCCCCGCACCACACCCGCGCAAACCAGGTGTTCAGCCCGATCCGGACGTCGAGGTGGTTCAGGGCAGGGGCCAGGTGTGCACCGGCTCGTTGGAGTGCATTCCCTCGCAGTACAGCTCGCAGCATCTGCCCGAGCGCCGCCTCCCGGGTGGCGCCGCGCTGCTCGAAGCGGTGCACGGCGTCCACCTGCCAGCTCGCGCCGTTGCGCCGGGTGATGCAGCGGCGTTCGATCACCCCGAGGTAGCGGGTCGCGGCGTCGTGCGACGACCCCCCACCGGCGCCAGGCCGTCGTAGGCCATCGGCAGCAGCCGGCGCAGCACCAGCTCGTCGATCGTGACGTCGCCGAGGCCGGGCCAGTAGACCGTGGCGTCCATGCCGCGCCGGGCGCACTCGGTGAAGTTCTCCTCGGCGGCGGCGAAGGTCAGCTGCGACCAGACCGGCCGCTCCTCCTCGGTGAGCACCCGCAGCAGGCCGTAGTAGAACGCCGCGTTCGCCAGGATGTCGATCACGGTCGGCCCGGCCGGCAGCACCCGGTTCTCCACCCGGAGGTGCGGCTGGCCGTCGACGACGTCGTAGACCGGGCGGTTCCAGCGGTAGATCGTGCCGTTGTGCAGGCGCAGCTCCTGCAGCTTCGGCGCCCGCCCGGCGTCCAGCTCGGCGCCGGGTCCTCGTCGGTGACCTCGGGCAGCAGCGCCGGGAAGTAGCGCACGTTCTCCTCGAACAGGTCGAAGATCGAGGTGATCCAGCGTTCGCCGAACCAGACCCGCGGCCGCACGCCCTGGTTCTTCAGCTCCATCCGGGCGGGTGTCGGTGGACTGGGCGAACAGCTCGATCCGGGTCTCCGGCCACAGCTCCTGGCCGAAGAAGAACGGCGAGTTGGCGCCGAGGGCCAGCTGCGGGCCGGCGAGCACCTGCGCGGCGTTCCAGGTCGGGGCGAACTCGCTGTGGATCGACCTGCAGGTGCAGTTGGACGCTGGTGCACGCCGATTCGGGGGCGAGGCTCGGCGAGAAGGTGTCAGCCGCTCCGGGCCGTGGATGTCGAGGTGGATGTCCTCGCCGCGCGCGGTCAGGATCGAGTCGTTCAGCGCCGATAACGGGTCGAGGGGCTCATCCAGTCACTGCCCTGCAGGTGCTCGAGCATCAGGGTGGGCAGGATGCCGATCATGCACGATGTGCGCGCCATGGCGGTTCGCCTTGGCCTCGGCCTCGTTCAGCGAGGCGCGCAGGTCCGCCTCCAGCAGCGGGTACGGCATCCCCCACCAGCGAGCGCGGCGGCACGTTCAGCTCGATGTTGTAGGCGCCCAGCTCGGTCTGGAAGGCCGGGTCGGCGATCTCCTCCAGCACCGCCGATGTTGCCCAGGTGCGGCTGGTAGTCGGCGTCGACCAGATTGCAGCTCGATCTCGATCCCGGTCAGCGGTTTCTCGGCGTCGAACGTCGAGGAGCCGAGCATACGTTCGAACACGTCCAGACAGAGCCGGACCTTCTCCCGATAGCGCAGCCGCTGCTCCCGGGTGTAAACGGTCTCACTCACCTCGTCGCCCACGCCCCCACGGAAGCACATCCGCGACCCCCCGGGAAGGTGTCTTTCCTGCAGACCACCCGGGGTGGGTCCGACGAACTGTCGGTGGTCGTCCCTAGAGTCGGTGCCGTGCGGATCCTGCATACCTCCGACTGGCACCTGGGCCGTTCGTTCCACCGGGTCGGGATGCTCGACGCCCAGGCCGCGGTGATCGATCACCTGGTCGAGGTGGTGCGGTCGGAGAAGGTCGACGTGGTGCTGGTCGCCGGGGACGTGTACGACCGGGCGTTGCCCGGGGTCGACGTGGTGGCCCTGCTGGACGACGCACTGGCCCGGTTGGTGGGTGCCGGCGCGACCGTGATCCTCACCGGCGGCAACCACGACTCCGCGACCCGGTTCGTCATTCGCCTCCCGCCTGCTCGAGACCGCCCGGGTGCACATCCGGACCGATGCGCGGCGCTGCGCCGAGCCGGTCCTGCTCGAGGACGCCTTCGGGCCGGTGGCGATCTATCCGCTGCCCTATCTGGAGCCCGCACTCGCGGCAGGCATGCTGGGCGCCGGTTCGAGCCACGCTGCGGTCGTGGGCGCCGCGCTCGACGTCGTCCGGGCCGATCTGGCCGGCCGCCCCGCCGGCACCCGCTCGGTGGTCTCGGCGCACACCTTCGTGGTGGGCGGCCAGGGCAGCGACAGCGAGCGCGACATCTCCGTCGGCGGGGTCGCCTCGGTGCCGCTGGCCCTGTTCGAGGGGCTCGACTACGTCGCACTGGGCCACCTGCACGGCCGGCAGCGCCTCAGTGAGGCGGTCCGCTACAGCGGCTCGCCTTTGGCCTACTCCTTCTCCGAGCACGCCCACACCAAGGGCAGCTACCTGGTGACACTGGGCCGGGACGGGCTCGAATCCGTCGAGCCGGTCGATGCCCCGGTGCCGCGCCGGCTGGCGCTGCTGCGCGGCAACCTGGAGGAGCTGCTCTGGCGCGGCGATCTGGCCGCGCACGAGCAGTCCTGGTGCCAGGTGACGCTCACCGATCCGCACCGGCCCGCCCGGGCCATGGACCGGGTCCGCGCCCGTTTCCCGCACACCCTGGAACTGCGCTTCGAACCGGTCGACGACCTGGGCCGGGTGGTCCTGGTCGACCGCGCCTACACCCAGCGCCTGGCCGGTCGGAACGAACTGGCGGTCTGCGCCTCCTTCCTCGACCACGTGCGCCGTCGGCCCGCCGACGTCCGCGAGACGGCCTGGCTGTCCGACGCGCTCACGGCGAGCCGGGTGGCCGAGCTCGACGGGCCCGGGGTCAGCCTGCTGTCCGACGGGCGGCGCCGAGCCGACGCGGCCGAGGCGGGCTCCCGGCGGGCCGCGGACGACGAGAGTCCGTCGTCGCCGACGGGCACCGAACGCGGGCGGGAGGTCTCATGAGACTGCACCGGCTCGAGATCCAGGCGTTCGGCCCGTTCCGTGAGCGGCAGGTGGTGGACTTCGACAACCTCTCGGCGGCAGGGCTCTTCCTGCTGCACGGCTCGACCGGCGCCGGCAAGAGCAGCGTGCTCGACGCCGTGTGCTTCGCCCTGTTCGGCCGGGTTCCCGGGCCGCGGGCCGCGGTCACCGCGCTGCGCAGCCACTACGCCGACACAGCCGACCTGCCCGAGGTGGAGCTCGAGTTCTCCGTGGGCCCTCGGCGGATGCTCGTGACCCGGTCTCCGTCGTGGGAACGGCCGAAGAAGCGCGGTGAGGGGACGACGACCACCCAGGCGAAGGTGATCGTCCAGGAATGGGTCGACGAGGCCTGGCAGCCGCGGGCGACGCGGCTCGACGAGGCCGGGCTGCTGCTGCAGGACGTGCTCGGCATGGGGCCCGAGGAGTTCACCAAGCTGGTGCTGCTGCCCCAGGGCGAGTTCGCCGCGTTCCTGCGCGCCGATGCCGAGACCCGGCGCACCCTGCTGGAGAAGATCTTCGGAACCGACCGCTACACCGCCGTGCAGGACTGGATCCGTGATCAGCGAGCCCGGGCACGGGCCGACCTGGACGCAGTCGACCGGCGCACCCACACGCTGCTCGCCCAGGCCGAACAGGTCGTGGCGGCGGCGATGCGCTCGTGGCCCGAGGGCGCCATCCCGACCCCCGCCGGCTATGCCCCCGACGCAGGCGGCGCCCGTGCCACGACCGACACCGCGGCCTCCCTCGCCGCCGGTCCCCCGCCTGCCCAGCACCTCGGATCGCTTGCCCTGCAACGGGTCGAGGAGCTCACGGCGGCGCTGGGGCCGATGCGTGAACAGGCCCTCAACGACCACCTGGAGCTTGCCGCCGAGGCCGAGAAGGCGGAGGTGCGGCTCGCCCAGGGTCAGGCGATGGCGCAGCTCGCCGGCCAGTTCTCCGCGCTGGTCGAGCGTCAGCAGGCGGTCGAGGCGCGAGCCGGCGAGATCGAGCAACGGCGGGCACGGCTCGATTCCGCCCGCCGGGCGGCTCCGCTGTCGGCCATGGTCAGCGCTCTGTCCGAGGCGCGGGCCGCGGTGGCGCAGGCCCGCCGCCGGCTGGAACCGCTGGCCCGGTCTCTGCTGTCCGGTCCCGACGATCCGGCGCCGGCTGCTCCTGACCTCGACGATCCCGCCCTCGCCACCCGGTGGACCGACGAGCGCGATCGGGTGACCGCCGAGATCGCCGGGCTCACCGCGCTCGCCCCGGCGTTGGCTGAGCAGGAACGGGTTCGCGCTGAGGTCACGGCCGCCGAGCAGTCCTGCGCCGCAGGGCGCTCCGCGCTCGACCAGACCCGCCGCGACCTCGCCGAGGCGACCTCGGCCGTGGACCGGGCAGAAGCCGCTCGCGTGAGCGCTCGGGTGGTGGCGGCGACCCTCGAGGCCGACCAGGTGGCCCTGGATGCCGCCCGGCGGCGGGCCGCCGCGGTGGCGGAGCGCGACCGCCTGCAGCAGGTGCTGACCGGGCTCGACCACCAAGTGATCGAGGCGCGGGAGGCGGTGCTCGCCACCCGCGAGCACTACCTCGACGTGCGTGAGCGCCGGTTGCGCGGCCTGGCCGCCGAGTTGGCGGCGACCCTGGAGGACGGGCAGCCGTGCCGGGTCTGCGGGGCGACCGAGCACCCCACGCCCGCCGCCCCCGCGCAGGACGCGGTGAGCGCCGAGGACGAGAACGCCGCGCGCGGGGACACCGAGCGGGCCGGCGCAGTCCTCTCCGAGGTGACTGCCCGTCGCGGCCGGCGAGAGGGCGGCGCTGACCGCTCAGGCCGAGATCGCGGGCGGGCTGGACGCCGCCGCGGCAGCACTCGAGCTGGAGCATGCCGAGGAACGGCTCGCCACCTCCAGATCGGCTGCAGCAGAGGCAGTCTCGCTGCAGGAGCAGGCCGAGCAGAGCCGTCAGACCGCTGCCCTGGCCCGGGCCGGCGAGCAGGAGTCGGCCCTGCGCACCCAGACCGCCGAGCGGAACCTCGACGTGCTGCGGGCCCGGTTCGAGGTGCTGGCCACCCGCGTCGCCGACCAGCTGGACCGCTGGAGCGAGCAGGCGGCCACCGACGCCGTCTCCGTGGCGCACGCCCTGAGCCGCGCCAAGGAACGCCGCGAGCTGGTCGAGGCCGCTCTCACCGCGCACGCCTCGCTGCGCGATGCCAACCACCACCTGCACACCGTCGAGGACGCCGCGTCGGCGGCAGCGGTTCAGGCCGGGTTCACCGACCTGGCCCACGCCGTCCCCGCCGTGCTGGACGACGCCGCCATGGCGGCGTTGGAGCGCGGCCTGATCGAGCACACCGTGGAGGCCGAGTCGGTCGACGAGCAGCTGACCGACGAGCGTTTCACCGTGCTGCACGAGGCCGACGCGTCGGTGCTGGACGGCGAGGCATTGCGGCTGCTGACCCTGGAACGGGAGCAGATGACGCTTCGCGAGCACGAGGCGCTGGGTCGCGCGGCCGTGTGCGACAACGCGGTCGCCGAGCTCGAGCAGCTGGCGGCAGGCCTGAGCCGCCATGTGGCAGTCTCCGCGCCGGCGGCTGAGGAGTTCGCCGCGCTCGACGACCTGGCCCGCTGCCTCGACGGCACCGGCGGCGACAACACGATGCGGATGTCGCTGTCGGCGTACGTGCTCGCCGCGCGCCTGGAACAGGTGGCCTCGGCCGCAAGCGTGCGGCTGGCCCAGATGTCCGGCGGACGGTACGCCCTGGTGCACACCGACGTCGCCGGCCGGGGCCGCAGCCGGGCCGGGCTCACCCTCGAGGTGGTCGACGCCTGGACCGGCGTCCGCCGCTCGACGGCCACCCTGTCCGGGGGCGAGGCGTTCTACACCTCACTGGCCCTGGCTCTGGGCCTGGCCGATGTGGTCTCGGCCGAGGCGGGCGGCGTCCACCTGGACACTCTGTTCATCGACGAGGGCTTCGGGTCGCTGGACGAGGACACCCTCGAGGAGGTGATGGACACCCTCGACGAGTTGCGCGCCGGTGGCCGCGCCGTCGGGATCGTCTCTCACCTGGCCGAGCTGAGACAGCGCATCGGAGTACGCCTGGACGTCACCAAGTCTGAACGCGGCTCCACCCTGACCCTCGCCTCCTAACCTGCTGTGGGGCTTCAGTCGGCGTAGGCCTCGGGCGGGGGGCAGGAGCAGACCAGGTGGCGGTCGCCGTAGGCGCCGTCGATCCGGCGCACCGGCGGCCAGTACTTGGTGGCCGGGTTCGACCACCCGGGAACACCGCCTCTTGGCGCGAGTACGCATGCGGCCACTCCCCGACCACGGCCGCCGCGGTGTGCGGGGCGTTGTGCAACGGGTTGTCGTCGGCCGGCCAGCTCCCCGGCCCCGACCCGGTCCGCCTCGGCCCGGATCGCGATCATGGCGTCGCAGAACCGGTCCAGCTCGACCAGGTCCTCGCT
This sequence comes from uncultured Actinomycetota bacterium, assembly GCA_963710915.1. Lineage (GTDB taxonomy): Bacteria > Actinomycetota > Actinomycetes > Actinomycetales > Kineosporiaceae > JADJPO01. Next base: position 901,462 of record CAVQCD010000012.1, read on the forward strand.
CTCGGTCGGCTCCACCATCAGCGTGCCGGCCACCGGGAACGACATCGTCGGCGCGTGGAACCCGTAGTCGATCAGGCGTTTCGCGACGTCGTCCACGCTCACGCCGGTCGCCTTGGTGAGTGGGCGCAGGTCGAGGATGCACTCGTGGGCAACCAGCCCGTCCCGCCCGGAGTAGAGCACCGGATAGTGCTCGCGAAGCCGGGCCGCCACGTAGTTGGCGTTCAGGATCGCCGTGGCGGTGGCCTCAGCGCAGGCCGTCCGCGCCCATCAGCCGGATGTAGGCCCAGGAGATCGGGAGGATGCCGGCCGAGCCGAACGGGGCGGCCGACACCGGCCCGACTCCCCCGGCGCGCACCTCCCCCGAGCCGTCCAGGTCGGCGTCCATCGGGTGGCCGGGCAGGTAGGGCGCCAGGTGCGCCCGGACGCCGACCGGCCCCACTCCAGGGCCGCCGCCGCCGTGCGGGATGCAGAACGTCTTGTGCAGGTTCAGGTGCGAGACGTCGGCGCCGAACCGGCCCGGCCGGGACAACCCGACCAGGGCGTTCAGGTTTGCGCCGTCGACGTAGACCTGACCCCCGGCGTCGTGCACCAGCGCGCACAACTCGGTCACCGTCTCCTCGAACACCCCGTGCGTCGACGGATAGGTGATCATGACGGCGGCCAGCTGCGGGCCATGCTCGGTGATCTTGGCGCGAAGGTCGTCCAGATCGACGTTGCCCGAGTCGTCACAGGCCACGACGACGACCCGCATACCGGCCATCACCGCACTGGCGGCGTTGGTGCCGTGCGCGCTGGACGGGATCAGGCAGACCTCCCGCCCGGCGTCGCCGCGGCTCAGGTGGTAGCCACGGATCGCCAGCAGCCCGGCCAGCTCACCCTGTGATCCGGCGTTCGGCTGCACGCTGACCGTGTCGTAGCCGGTGATCTCGGCCAGCCAGCCCTCGAGCTGGGCGATCAGCGCGCGGGTGCCGGCGGCGTGCTCGGCCGGGGCGAACGGGTGCAGCGCCGCGAACTCCGGCCAGGTCACCGGCTCCATCTCGGTGGTGGCGTTGAGCTTCATCGTGCACGAGCCCAGCGGGATCATGCCCCGATCCAGCGCGTAGTCGGCGTCGGAGAGGCGACGCAGGTAGCGCAGCATCGCGGTCTCGCTGTGATGGGCCTCGAACACCGGGTGGGTCAGGTACGCGCTGGTGCGCCGCAGACCGGCCGGGATCGACTCCGGCAGCCCCTGACGGACCGGCGCGTCGGCCGGCGCACCGAGCCCGAACGCCTTGGCCACCACGGCCAGATGCGCCGAGGTCGTGGTCTCGTCGCAGGAGATGCCGACGTGGTCGGCGTCCGCCCGATGCAGGAGCACCCCGCCCAGACGGGCCGCGGCGACCACCTCGTCGGCACGCCCGGGCACCCGGGCCAGCACGGTGTCGAAGAAGTGGGGGTGGACGACGTCGACGCCGCCGGCCCGCAGCGCCTCGCCCAGACGAGCGGCCTGGCCGGCCACCCCGGAGGCGATCGCCCGCAGCCCGGCCGGTCCGTGGTAGACGGCGTACATCGAGGCCATCACCGCGAGCAGCACCTGCGCGGTGCAGATGTTGCTGGTGGCCTTCTCCCGCCGGATGTGCTGCTCTCGGGTCTGCAGGGCCAATCGATACGCCGGGGCCCCGGCCGCGTCCTTGGACACCCCGACCAACCGGCCCGGCATCGACCGCTCCAGGCCGGGACGCACCGCCATGTACCCGGCGTGCGGACCGCCGTAGCCCAACGGCACCCCGAACCGCTGGCTGGTGCCGACCACCACGTCGGCGCCCAGCTCACCGGGAGGGGTGAGCACGGTCAGCGCGAGCAGATCGGCCGCGACGCAGACCAGCGCGCCCCGAGCGTGCGCGGCCTCGATCAGCGGGGCCAGGTCACGCACCGCGCCGGAGGCACCCGGGTACTGCACCAGGACGCCGAACGCCGCCGGTGCCCCGGCCGCGGCGAGGGCGGCGTCCAGAACGGCGCCCACAGCGTCCGCCTCGGCCTGCCCGCCGGCGGCGAACAGGTCGGCGTCGAGCACGGTCAGCCCTTGCGGCTCGGCCCGGGTCGCCAGCACTGCGCGGGACTGCGGCAGCACGTCGGTGTCCACCAGCAGGACCGCGGCACCGGCGGACTGCGGAGCCCGGTTCGCCCGGCGCATCAGGGTCATCGCCTCGGCCGCCGCGGTGCCCTCGTCGAGCAGGGAGGCGTTGGCGATCGACAGCCCGGTCAGGTCCGAGACCATGGTCTGGAAGTTGAGCAGCGCCTCCAGCCGGCCCTGGGAGATCTCCGGCTGGTAGGGGGTGTACGCGGTGTACCAGGCAGGGCTCTCCAGCACGTTGCGCAGGATGACGCCGGGGGTGTGCGTGCCGTAGTACCCCAGACCGATCATGGGCACCGCGACCGTGTTCTGCGCGGCCAGGGCGCGCAGTTCGGCCAGCACCTCGGGCTCGGACGCCGCCGCGGGGAGCGCGGGCGCCGTCTCGGCCCGGATCGCGGGGGGCATCGCCGCCTCGATCAGTCCGGCCAGCGACGGCTGCCCGATCGCGGCGAGCATCGCGGCGATCTGATCCGGCCGTGGCCCGATGTGCCGGTCGGCGAACCGGGTCGCCGCGCGGCCACCGGCGACCGGGTCAGCGGGCAGGGCAGCGGGCGATGCAACGGGCGGGGCAACGGGCGGGACGGATCCGGTCATCGAGGCTCCACGCAGGTCGAGGTGGCGCGGCACATGCGGCCGCCTGCCTCCCCCTCTGTCGGCCGGGGCCTCCAGAGTCGCCTGCCCGCGCAGTCCTGGCGCCTGAGAGGTTCCGGGGAGTTTGCCCCTTCGGCGCCCCGTGACCGGGGCTCTCCCACGCGGGTTCGTCAGCGTGGCCGAGGCTACAGTGCACCCGCGCCGAGTCGCTACACGTCGTCGAGCCGACGGGCGCTACCGTCGGGGACGTGATGGTGCTCAGCGTGTGCAGCCTCAAAGGAGGCGTCGGCAAGACTTCTGTCGTGCTCGGGCTGGCTTCGGCCGCCCTGAGCCGGGGGGTGGAGACCCTCGTCATCGATCTCGATCCGCAGGCCGACGCGACGGTCGGGCTCGATGTCGCGGACGACGGGGCGCACAGCGTCGTGGACGTGCTGCGCCACCCGCGCCGTCAACCGATCGCCGACCTGTCGGTGCCCAGCGGCTGGGCCGACGGCGTCCCCGGCATGCTCGACGTCGTGGCCGGGTCGGGGGACGCCGCCACCATGGACGGCCCGCCGAGCAGTGAACGCTCGCTGACCCGGGTGCAACGGGCCCTGGCCGGCGCGCAGGGCTACCGGCTGGTGCTGCTGGACTGCCCGCCCTCCTTCGGATCGCTGACCCGCAACGCGCTGGTGGCCAGCGACCGTGCCCTCGTGGTGACCGAGCCCGCGCTGTTCTCGGTGACCGCCGCCGACCGGGCGCTGCGCGCCATCGACGGCCTGCGACGCAGTTCGGCCCCTCAGTTGCAGCCGCTGGGCGTCGTGGTGAACCGGTTCCGCGACCGTTCGCCCGAGCACCGCTACCGGGTGACCGAGCTGGCCGAGATGTTCGGTCCGCTGGTGCTCTCCCCCGCGATCGCCGAGCGCAGCGCGTTGCAGCAGGCCCAGGGGGCCAGCCAGCCGATCCACCGCTGGCCCGGTCCTGCGGCCAAGGACCTCGCCGACGCCTTCGACCACCACCTGGCCCGCGTCCTGCGGGCCCGCGGCCGCCTGCCCAAGCGCGCCACCCGCAGCGCCTAGCTTCCAAACCTGCTTGTGCTCCGCAGGAGTACATGTGCAAGCGTTTACACGACGCCGAACACGTTCACCCGCGGAGCATGAGCAGGCTTGGATCTAGGCGGTGCGGTGGCGGCGGCGGGTGGCCAGCTCGTCCTGCGGGTCCTCGGCCGGCGGCTCGTCGGGGCGCTCGCTGGGCAGATCGCTCAGGCTGCCCTCGATCTCACGCCACACCCGGCCCACGGCGATGCCGAACACGCCCTGACCGCCCTGCACCAGGTCGAACACCTCATCGGCCGACGTGCACTCGTACACGCTCGCGCCGTCGCTCATCAGGGTGAGCTGGGCCAGGTCCTCCACCCCGCGCTCCCGCAGGTGGCCCACCGCCACCCGGATCTGGTGCAGCGAGACCCCGGTGTCCAGCAGCCGCTTGACCACCTTCAGCACCAGGATGTCGCGGAAGCCGTACAGCCGCTGAGTGCCCGAGCCGCTCGCCGTCCGCACGCTCGGCTCGACCAGCCCGGTACGGGCCCAGTAGTCGAGCTGGCGGTAGGTGATCCCCGCCACACGGCAGGCGATCGGTCCGCGGTAGCCGGCCTGGTCGTCCAGGTCCGGCAGATCGTCGTCGAACAAGAGCCCCTGGGTCTCCGGAGGTAGCGGCTTGGACGTCGGGCGTGTGCTCACGTCATGGGTGCCGCTCAACGCCGACCTCCTGTCCGAGCCCTCCCGGGACGACCCGGCTCTTGCGTGCCGCCGGACCTGATCTCACCCTCTACCCGAGGTTGAGACTATGGCATCGGCAGTACACCGGTGGAACTACACGGAGGACGTTTTCCTTCTCGAACGGTAGGCCCCCCCACCCCGCGGGTCAACGAGCCCACCCCCTCGGCAACGGCGTGTCGCCCCCGGCGTGCCGCGCCGAGCGCCGGCTCAATCGGCGACCGGGCCGTTCTCACCGAAATCGTCCGGCGAGATCTGGTCGAGGAACTCGCGGAACTTCTCCACCTCGTCCTCGTCCTCGTCCGGAACGGCGACCCCGCCGGCCTCCAGCACCTCGTCAGCACCGAGGATCCGCGACCCCGTCCGCAAGGCCAGGGCGATCGCGTCGGAGGACCGCGAGTCCACGATCAACCCGCCGTCGAAGACCAGCTGGGCGTGGAAGACGTTGTCCTTGATCGCGACGATCCGGACCTCCTGCAGGGTGCGGCCGAGCGCCGTGATCACGTCCTTGAGCAGGTCATGGGTCAGCGGTCGCGGGGGCACCACACCGTTCTGGGCGAAGGCGATCGCGCTGGCCTCGGGTCCTGCGACCCAGATCGGCAGGTAGCGGTCACCGCCGCGTTCACGCAGCAGAACGATCGGGTTGTTGGAAGGCATCTCCACCCTGACCCCGACCACATCCAGCTCGCGCACATGGTCACCGTACCTCGCCCCGGCCACGCCCGCGATGGGCGGATCTTCCCATGATCGTCGTCTGTCATCGACTCTCCCCCAACCGCTGGGGGGAACACCCCTGACAATCAGCGATCACGAACCTGGCACAGGACGCGGGGACGCGGGGTCCGTGAGCGGGTCAGGTGCCCCGGCGTTCCAGGGCGGTCTTCAGCAGGGCCGCGTGCAGCCGGACGGCGAGCGAGGCCACCTCGCGGGCAGCCTCCTCCGCCTGGCCCGCGGCCTGACCGCCGCGCTGCTGGCGCAGCGGGGCCACCACCTGCTCGACCAGGCCGGCCTCGCGGTCCGCCGTGGTACGGAACGGGCGCAGGTGGCGCGGCTCGATGCCGAACGAGGCCAGCTCACGCGCCGTCCGGGTGATCGTGACCGCCTCACCGTCGTAGGTGCCGGTGGAGGGGTCGGGGGTGACCAGCCCGAAGGCCTCCAGCGCCGACAGCAGCTCCTGCCCGGCCTGGGCCGAGGAGAGCAGCTCGGCACGGGTGAGGCTGACCTCGCGAGTGGTCGCGAAGCGGCCGGAGGAGTCCGGAGGCCCGTCGGCCACCAGCCGCGGCCCCCGGGGCGGCTGCGGAGCCCCGCCGGGCAGCACGGTGGACTCCCGCCCCCGGTCGACCGCGTCGAGATGCTCGCGGATCACCCGCAGCGGCAGGTAGTGATCACGCTGCACCGACAGCACGAATCGCAGCCGGTCCACGTCGGCGTGCGAGAACCGTCGGTACCCGGACGGCGCGCGCTCGGGATCGATCAGTCCCTGGTCCTCCAGGAAACGGATCTTCGAGATGGTGACCTCGGGGAACTCCGGGCGCAGCTGGGCGAGCACCTCCCCGATGCTCATCGAGGCCCGTGCCGCGCCGCGCCGTCCTAGTGCAGGCTCGGGCACGACCAGATCACCACCCCGCGCCGGCTCCGCCGTCCCGCGGGCTCGGATAGAAGACCAACCGGTACTTGCCGATCTGAACCTCGTCGCCGGAACGCAGCACGGCCTCGTCGATCCGGTCGCGCTGCACGTAGGTGCCGTTCAGGCTGCCGACGTCGCGGACCACGAAGTTCCGATCGCGGCGCAGGAACTCCGCGTGCTTGCGGGACACCGTGACGTCGTCCAGGAAGATGTCGCTCTCCGGCCGCCGCCCTGCCGTGGTCCGCTCGGCGTCGAGCAGGAACCGAGCCCCGGTGTTCGGCCCCCGCTGCACCACCAGCAGGGCCGATCCGGCCGGCAGCGCCTCGACCGCCGCCTGATCGGCGGGGGCCAGCCCTCCCTCGACCACATCGGGGGCGTCCGCCGCCGGCACGGCGTTGAAGGACATCGTCGTCTCCGGCCCGATCGGCAGATCGCGCTCGTCCGACCCTTCGGGCGGAACCGTCATGACACCCTCCTGGGGCCTGGGTGGGACCTCATCCGTGGTGGACGAGCCGCAAGCCTAACCCTGAAGGGCAGGTCGAGACAGCCCCGGGGTGGCTCAGCCCAACTGGGCGGCGTACTCGTCGGCGGTCATCAGCCCGTCCAGGGCCTCGGGGCCGCTCACCTCGACCTCGAACATCCAGCCGCCGCCGTACGGGTCGCTGTTCACCAGCTCCGGCGCACTGTCCAGCTCGGAGTTGACCTCCGCCACCGGGCCGGAGACCGGCGACAGCACGGCGCTCACGCTCTTGGTGGACTCGATCTCGCCGCACTCGGTGCCCGCGGTCACGGCTGCCCCGACCGCAGGCAGCGACACGAAGACGATGTCGCCGAGCGCGTCCTGGGCGTAGGCGGTGATCCCGACGCGGGCCCGGACGCCGTCCACCCGGACCCACTCGTGATCGCTGGTGTAGCGCAGGTCCTGCGGGTAGTCGAACTCCGCCATGTCTGTCTCTCCTTCGAGGATGTGGTCGGGTGGATCACGGTAGGTCAGGCGGATCAGGGGGTGGGGGTCGGGGTGACCGGGCGGGCGTACTGCGGCGTGCGGGGCGAGGGACGGGCGACCACCTCGACGGTGGACATCTCCTGAACCACGCCCTTCGCCTGACGAGCGCTCAGGCCCTCGAGGATGCCACCAGGGATGGCCAGCGCGCGGCTCAAAGACGATCCGTCTCCGATCGCCAGCACCCGGTAGGGCGGGGAGACCAGCGTGCCGTCCACCTGGATGCCGCGACCCTCGGCGTCGTCCACGAAGGCGGTCTCGGCCACCACCCGCACGGTACCCACCTGGATCGCCTCGGCCCCGGCGCCCCGCAGTTCCTGGACGGCGTCGAGCAGCATCGCCGCCGAGACCGCGCGCTCGGGGTCGGTGATCTCGAGCGAGATCCCCTCGCCGGTCGCCGGAACGGTGCCGGCGAGCACCCGGTAGACCTCGAGCTGACCGACGGCCATCTCCTCGGCGACCTTGACCTTGTTGGTGCCGTTCCGTAGCTCGGCGAGCTGGGCCTCCAGCCTGCGGGCCTCGCGCTCCCGGTCGCTGGACCGGGTGGTCGCGTCCTGCAGCAGACCGATCAGGTCGCTCTGGCGCAGCGTGCCGAGCGAGTTGGACTGGGTCTGGCGCATCTGGGCCACCAGGGCGAAGCCGAGGACGGCGCAGAGCACCCCGGCGAGGATCTGGGCACGGGTCACCGCGGGCCGCATGGCGCGCAGCAGCCGGTGCCGTCCGAGCCGGGGGGTGTGCCCAGGGGCATCGACGTCGGCGGAGGGACCGGGCGGGGTCTCGGGCATCGGTCAGGCCTTGAACAGGTGGCGACGGATGGCGGCGGCGTTCGAGAAGATCCGGATGCCGAGCACGACGACGACGCCCGTCGCCAGCTGCGATCCCACTCCCAGCTGGTCGCCGAGGTAGACCATCAGCGCCGCGACCACGATGTTGGACAGGAACGACACGGTGAACACCCGGTCGTCGAAGATGCCGTCCAGGACGGCGCGCAGTCCCCCGAACACGGCGTCCAGGGCCGCCACCACGGCGATCGGCAGGTAGGGCTGCATCCAGATCGGGACCGTGGGCTCCAGCAGCAGACCGGCAACGATCCCGACCACCAGGCCGAACAGGGCGATCACGGGCGGGCCTCCTCGGATGGATCGGCGGTCCCCGAACCGGACATGGTGTGCGCGTGGGCCAGCTCGAAGGTATCGGCTGCTCCCGGAAGGACCATCGAAGCACGGGCGGTGATGGCCGAGCGGATCCCGTCGCCGCGCAGGATGTCCAGGTAGGCCCCGGTCATGCCGGAGACGAAACCGACCTGCAGAGTGTCCGAGTCGCCGATCGCCTGCACCCGGTAGGGCGGCGAGAGCGGCTGGAGGTCGACCAGCACCGCCTCACCGGCCACCCGGATGGCCGACAGCGCGGTGAGGCGGACGTCGTTGACCGCGATCGCCTCGGCGCCGGCGGCCCAGAGCCCGTTGACGATCACCTGCAGGTCGTGGTCGAGGACCCGGCCCCGCCGAGCCTGCCCGGGGTCGGCGGCGTCGGGGAGACGCGCTCCCGGGGCGTCGTCCAGGCTCACCTCGATCCCGGGGCCGGCAACGGCGAACTCCCCGGTCAGCCGGCCCAGCATGCCCACCTCGTCGGCGAGGGCCTCGGCCCCGGAGCCGGTCAGCGCCTGCCCACGCGCGACGTCGATCTGCTGGCGCAACAGGGCATTGGACAGCCTGGTGGCCTCCGCCTGATCGGTGCGGCGCAGGATCTCGGTCTCCAGCGCACGGCGGGCCCCGACCGCCCCGGTGACCGGCTGGCGCAGCTGCACCACCGACCAGGTGGTGACCAGGCCGCACACCACGGCGATCAGCGCCGTGAGCAGCCGGTGCGTGGGGCTGCGTCCGTGACCGCGGGCCCTGCGCTCGGCGGCCTGCGCGTACCCCGCGTCCAGCGGCCGGTCCATCACCTCGCTGAGCAGCGTCATCGAGGCGTCGAGCCGACGGCGTGGCGCGGTGGAGCTCACGACCCGTGGTCCTCGGCACCGGCAGCTGCAGCGCCACCGGTGCCGGCACCGAGGCGGTGGAGCTGGATCACCTGACGCACGTACAGCCAGGCCGCCCACCAGTACAGGACGACCCCCCACCAGGCGAAGGCCCAGCCGACCGGGCGGGCCACCACGGCGGCGCCCTCGCTGGCCTCGGCGAGCAGCAGCAGCGGGAAGGCGTAGAGCAGGCAGAACGTGGCTGCCTTGCCGAGCAGATGCACCGGCAACGGCCCGTATCCGAGCCGGGCGAGCACCGGAATCGTGAACGCCAGCAGGACGTCGCGCCCCACCACGGCGACGACCAGCCACCACGGCACCACGTCGCGCCAGGCCAGGCCGATCAGGGTGGCCAGGATGTAGAGCCGGTCGGCGGCGGGGTCGAGCAGCTGGCCGACCCGGGAGACCTGATGCCAGCGCCGGGCCAGGAACCCGTCGAGGTAGTCCGAGAACCCGCTGACCATCAGCACCACGATGGCCGCGGCGTCGTGCTCGGCGACGATCAGCCAGAAGAAGACCGGGACCAGGAGCAGGCGCAGCAGGCTGAGCGCGTTCGGGATGGTCACCACCCGGTCGCTGATCCGCTCGTCGATGGTCACGGGGTCAGCGTACGAGACACCCGCCCGCACGCGGTCGCGCGCGTGGCCAGGTTCAGCACGCCGCCTCACGGGTCAGGGCCAGATCGCCCAGAGCGGCCCGCAGCTCCCCCAGGATCCGGTTCAGCAGCCGGGAGACCTGCATCTGGGTCACCCCGATCTCGGTGCCGATCTGCGACTGGGACCAGCCCCGGAAGAACCGCAGCTCCACGATCAGGCGGTCACGGTGGGCCAGGGCCCGCAATGCCGGCGCGAGGGCCACCCGGACCTCGACCGCCTCCAGGCTCTCCGCCTCGGCGACCATCGACTCCACCAGCCGCAGCGCCGCGCCGTCAGCCCCCTGATCGAGGGAGGCTGCCTGGAAGGATCCCTGGGCGGCGATCGCGTCGGCGACCAGGTCGGCGTCCAGGCCCAGGTGCTCGGCGACCTCGCTCGGACGCGGGGAGCGCCCCAGTCGCTGGCCCAGCTCTCCACGGGCCTGCGCGATCGTGCTCTGCAGTTCCTGGATCCGCCGCGGGGGCCGGACCATCCAGCCGTGGTCCCGGAAGTGCCGGCGAACCTCCCCGCGGATGGTCGGCATGGCATAGCTCAGGAAGTCACTGTCCCGGCGGACGTCGAACCGTCGGGCCGACTTCACCAGGCCCAGATAGGCCACCTGATTCAGGTCCTCCAACGCCAGCCCGCGGTTGCGGTACTGGGCCGCCACGGCCCGCGCCACGGGCAGGTTGAGCGCAACGGCGCGGTTCTGCAGCTGGACCGCCTCGCCCGGCTCGGCGGTACTCGCCTGGCGGAGCAGTCGCAAGGTCACCTGACGCCGCTGGTCGCGCCCACACACCTCCTCGAGGGGCAGCTCGACCGCGTCGTTCATGTGCGTGCCCCTCCAGCCGATCCGCCAAGTTTGGTAAGGCAACCCTAAGCTCAAGCGCACAGGCGGATCAAGGGACTTTCCGGGGACACGCCGGATCAGAGGCGAGGAAGCAACCGGTACATCGACGCGACGACCCCGGACGTCCCGAGGACGGCGACGTCGATCTCGGCCGGGGCCGCGGGCAGCCGCAGCGCGGTCGCCCCCTCGGTCCCCGAGCAGGTGACCTCCACGATGTCCGCGTCGAGCACGAGTCGCAGCCCGCCACCGGACGGGCGTGCCGGCAGGCTCACCGCCTCCCCGGCGCCGTCCGCGGTGATCCGCAGCAGGTCCTGCCCGTCGGGACGCAGCGTGACCTCGATCACCGCCGCTCCCCCGCGGACGGCATCGGTCAGCCGCACCACCACCGGCCCCGTCGCCGGCAGGCGGCCCACCTCCAGGTCGAGGGCGCCCTCGCGCGCGTCGACGCGCACCGGCTCCGCCCCCAACGGCATCGCGGGCCCGCGGTGGGCCTCCAGGTCCGGGTGCACGGTGGCGGTCAGCCGATCGTCGTCCAGGGAGAGCACCAACGGCAGGCCGAGCGCCCCGGCCCAGCCGGTGACCTCCTGGTCGGGGCGCTCGCGCAACCACGACATCACGCAGCGCCGCCCCTCGGCGTCGGCGAAGGCCGTGGTCGCGTAGGCGTAGGGGCCGTGGCTGAACGACCCCCAGGCGCGCGGCGAGAAGACGAGGCCGTCGTACGCGCCGACGGCGTACCGCACGTCGAGCAGAGAGTCCTCGTCCCACACCGAGATCAACAGAACCCAGGACCCGTCGAGCGGGAACAGTTGAGGACATTCCCAGACGGCGCCGGTGTAGAGGGGCTCACTCCCCCCGTTCGCGCCGGCGCCGCTCAGGACCAGGCCGTCGTAGACCCAGTGCCGCAGGTCGGTCGAGGAGTACTGCGCCACAGCGCCACCGACGCCACGGATCCCGGTGCCCAGCACGACCTTCCAGGCCGAGCCGTCCCTCCAGGGAGCCGGGTCGCGGAAGGCGCGGCTGTCCAGCCCGGGGGGCGGGCCGTCGATCACCGCGCCGACCGGGTCCTTGTGCCAGGCGGCGAAGTCAGGTGTCGGGTGCGCCAACCGCACCGTGCCGCGGTCCAGATCGGGGTGGTTCACCGCGGTGTACAGGATCGTCGCGGTGTCGTCGCCGACGGCGATCCCGCCGGACCAGCACCCGTCGTCCTCGGCATCGGGGGCGAGCACATCGCCGTGATCGTGCCAGGAGATCAGGTCGGTGGACGACGCGTGCCCCCAGTGCACCCCGGCCGCCCACACCACGTCGTCCGGATTGTGTTGGTAGAACAGGTGATAGCGCCCGCTGAGGTGGGCGATGGCGTGCGGGTCGTTCATCCATCCCGCCGGAGCAGTGAAGTGCACTGCCGGACGACGTCGCAGCGCTGCGGTCACAGGGCCACGACAACCGTTCTCGGTGAGGACTCCGTCGGGAGGACCACCGATGCGCCGAGCGCCAAGGTGTCATCGGCCCCGACGCCGTCGATGACCACCTCCGCGCCCCGCCCACCGGTCGACCTCGAGGCCCCTATCACGCACAGCAACCTATGGTTACCGCCCCAATGTCGACAAGACCCCAGAACGGACTGACCGCGCGACGCTTCGTTGCGTCGCGCGGCCGCCCACCCCCGGGACTGAGCCCGGGGCAGCTCAGGGTCAGCGCAACGGCCCCAGCGACCCGTAGTAGGAACCCAGCGTGCCGCGGAAGTCGACGTCCTCGGTGTGGGTCTCATCGAGTTCCGGTGAGGCCTTGATCTGGTCCTTGGTCAGGTCGACCCAGACCTTGTGGCCGGCCTCGTCGACCTCGGTCACCAGCCCCGCGGGAATCACGACCTTGCGGCCGAAGATCCACTTTCCGGTGTCGACCACCAGGTGCGCGACGTCCACGGCGTTCGTCGCAGCGTCCACCGTGCCTATGCTGCCGTCCCTGGCCTCGACCTCGTAGTCGACCAGGTCGAGGGCAGCCGGGCTCATCGCCGCCGGGTAGTTCCACAGTTCGTGCTCCATGTCGTTCTCCCTTCTCGGTGTGTGCCGGAGCAGAGACCGCTACCCGGGTGACCGGCTCCCAAACCTGCGTACGGCGATGATTAGGCCTCGTTCGTCCGGGTAGTGAACCCTCGCTCGACCGACACCGGTCAGCGACGAGAACCGGCCGCGCCGCACGGCGCGAGAACCGGTCCGGAACGAAGGAGACACCATGCTGGGCTTCATCATCATGCTGATCGTCGTGGGTGCGATCGCCGGCTTCCTGGCCCGGTTGGTCGTTCCAGGCCACGACCCTCTCGGCGTCCTGGGGACCATTGTGCTGGGCATCGTCGGCTCGTTCGTCGGCGGGTTCCTGGGCTACCTGCTGCTCGGGTCGGACACCGCCGAGGGCGCACTGCAGCCCTCGGGGATCATCGGCTCGGTCATCGGTGCCGTCGTCGCCCTGCTGGTCTACCGTGCGGTCAATCGCAGCGGGTCGCGCGTCTGACCCGACCTCACCTCGTGCCTGGCCGGGCCGGGTGGGCGAGACTGGCCCCCGAACCGGTCGGCGAGAGGGAGGTGTCCCGTGCCCGGGACGTGGCGGGACGGCGCGGTGGCCACGGCCGCCGTTCTGCTCTTCGTCGTCGTCTTCGCGCTCCGCTCGAACGATCCTGATCCGGGTCAGGCTCTGTCGGTCCTCTACACCCTGCCGATCTGCCTGGTCGGCGCGCGCTGGGGCCTGCTTGCGGGTCTGGGCGCCGCCGGCCTGGCCGTCGTCCTCACGGCGTCCTGGGACTGGCAGCGACACACGGAGCTCACCGCTGTCGGCCTGGGCGCGCGGACCACGCTGTTCCTGGCCACCGGTCTGGCGGTGGGTCTGCTCGCCGACCGCTCGACCCGGGCCGGCCGGGCCGCGCAGCGGCTCCTGGCGTTGAACAGTGAGGCGACGCACCAGGAGGAGCGGGGGCGGGCCGTGCAGAGACTGACCGCCCGGCTCTCCCGCGCGGCCACCACCCAGGACGTGGCCCGTGCCTACACCGAGGAGGGTCTGGCTGTGCTGGGTGCCAGCCAGGGTGGCGTGTACCTGCTGGACGAGGACGACTGCCTGCGGCTGCTGGCGGTGGCCCGGCCGCTCGAGGACAGGACGGACTGGACCTCGGTCCCGCTCTCCGCGCGCACCCCTCCCTCGGACGCCGCCCGGACCGGTGCGCCGAACTACCAGCGCACGGTGGCCGAGATCGAGGCGGCCTATCCGGCGCTGACCGCGACCCGGAACGTCTCCGGCGACCGGGCCTGGGCCGCGGCCCCGATGCGGGGGTCGCAAGGCACACTGGGCGCGATCGCTGCCGCCTTCCACGCACCGCAGACCTTCGCAACGGCGGATCGTGAGCTGATCGCCACTGTCGCCGAGCGCGTGGCCGAAGCCGTTGAACGGGCTCTGCTGCTCGAGGTGGCCACGGCCCAGCGCGCCCGGGCCGAGGCGGCCGAGCTGCGGGCCTCGCTGCTGGCCGACGTCGGGGCGGTACTGACGGCGAGCACCCATCCGGCTGATTCGATGCAGCGGCTGACCGATCTGCTGGTGCCCCGGTTCGCCGACGAGGCCCGGGTCGACCGGACCGAGGGCGACCCGCGTACGCCCCGGCGAGTGCAGCTCGCCCACACCCGCCACGGAGATCCTCCTCCGACGGCCTCATTGCCGATCGCCGGTGACTCCACCGATTCCCGTGTGGCCGAAGGTGATTCGCCGCTACGGACGACGGTTCCCCTGACCGCGCGACGGTCGGTGATCGGTTATCTCGTGCTGGAGCGGTTCGACCCTCGACGCCCGTTCGAACCGAACGACGTCCTGCTGACCTCGCTGATCGCCGGCCGCACGGCACTGGCGCTGGACAGCGCACAGCTCTACGAACGTCAGCGTGACGTCGCCACCACGTTGCAGCACGCGCTACTGCCAGGTGACCTGCCACAGATCCCGGGGGTGACGGCGTCCGCCCGGTACTTCCCCGGCAGCGCCGCGCTCGACGTGGGCGGGGACTGGTACGACGTGCTGCACCTGCCGGAGCGCCGGGTGGGCATCGTGTTGGGCGACGTGGTCGGCCGTGGGGTGGCTGCGGCGGCAGCGATGGGACAGCTGCGCAGCGCCGTGGCCGCGCTGGCTCCTCACTCGGCCGACCCGGCGGAGGTGCTGCAGCGCCTCGACGCCTTCGCCGCCTCGGTGCCGGGAGCGACCCTGGCCACCCTGGTCTACCTCGACTACGACCCGGGCACCGGGCTGCTGCGCTACTCCTCGGCCGGGCATCCCCCGGCCCTGCTGGTCGATCACGCGGGAGTGGTTCACCGTCTCGAGCACGCCCGTGGAGTCCCTCTCGCGGCACTCCGCGGCGGGGGCTCCCGCCCGCTCGCCGAGCTGCGGATCGACCCTCCGGCGCTCCTGATCTGCTACTCCGACGGCCTGATCGAGCGTCGCGGGAGGATCATCGACGACAGCATCGACGAGCTGGTCGCCCAGGTGACCAGCCTGCGCGGTCTGCCCGAGGCCGCGCTGAGCGACGCTCTGCTGGCGGCCCTGGCCGGTGACCCGCCGTTCCGCGACGACATCGCGCTGCTGATCGCCACGCTGGGCTCCGCGGCCCTGCCGCGTTTCCACCGGCAGCTGACCGCCGATCCGCGCGAGCTCTCCCCCCTGCGGGCTCAGCTGCGCCAGTGGGCGGCCGGGGCGGGCCTGGACGAGGCGCTGACCGCCGATCTGTTGCTGGCCACCGGAGAGGCGTGCGCGAACGCGGTGGAGCACGCCTTCGCCTCCGCCGACGGCAGCGACGGGGGCAGCGACGCCAGCCGGATCGAGGTGGAGATCCGGCTGACGGCTGACGGCGGCGTCGAGGTGTGTGTGAGCGACACCGGGCGCTGGCGCGAGAGCGGGCAGGGCACGCCAGGCCGTGGCCGCGGACTGGGGCTGATCGGGGCGGTGTCCGAGCACTTCGTGGTCACCCGTGGCCGGCACGGCACCAGCCTGGACCTGCGGCTGGCGGCACGCCGGTGACCGGATCGACCACCGGGGGGCCGTCCGAGGCGACCGCTGAGGCGGTCGCGACGACGCTGGCGGCGACCGTGGACCGGCTGCGCGACGAGCTCGACGGGCTGCGCCAGGCGATGCGCAGCCGCGCCCTGATCGAGCAGGCCAAGGGCATGTTGATGGAGCGCTACGGCTGCACCCCTGAGGACGCGTTCTCCCGGCTGTCCACCCTGTCTCAGCACGCCAACATCAAGCTCGCCGACGTCGCCTCGGCCCTGGTGGCCACCTCGGATCGGACCGACGCGCCACCGACACCGCCCACGCCCCTGCCTGCCGCACCCACCGCACCAGCAGCAGCGAGCCCACGCGCCGTGGAGGCCGCCGTCCGCCGTGCCTCCCTCGACCGATGGCCCCGCGAGGCCGGCGGCGACTCCTCGTTCGCCTCCCAGGTCCGTGCCCGAGGACAGCGAGCCCGGATCCGTGCGGACCTGCTGAGCGCGCGCAGTGCCGACGACGTGATCGCGGCCGTGACCACGGCTCTGGCCGAGCATCCGCCGAACGCCGTCGCGCTGGCCGGGGTCGACGTGAGTGGCGCCCTGGTGCTGCTGGGAAGCTCGGGCATCGCCCCCGGCGTGGCTGCCCGGTGGCAGCGGGTTCCGGTGGATGTGCCGCTGCCGGTCTGTCTGGCCGCGCGCACCGGCGAGTCCCGATGGTGGCAGGGCGACGAGCCGGCCATGCTCGGGCTGGGCCTGCCGGCGGTCTGGCGGACCGCGGCGATCCTGCCGCTGCCCCACGACGGCGGACACCGTGGCGTGCTGGCACTGACCTGGCCGACGGACGGCGACGCCCTCGGCCCGCAGGACCGGCGCGACGTCGAGGTGCTGGCCCGAGCCGTGGCAGCGACCCTGCCCCGGCTGGCCGCCGGTGCCACGACCACCCGCAGCCGCGGCGCCGTCCGGCCCGCCGAACGGGCTGATCCGGTGCTGGCGCTGCTCGATCTGCTGTGGCAGCCGATCCTGTTGTGCGACATGGTGATCGGAGGTGACCGGACGGTCGAGGACCTGGTGCTGCGCCACCTCAACCCGGCGGCGGCCCGCGGCACCGAGCCGCGGGACCTGATCGGGCGACGGCTGATCGAGCTGTTCCCCGACACCCTGGCCAGCGGGTTGTTCGGAGCCTGCCTGCAGGTCTGGGAGACCGGGGCCCAGGTGGACCTGACCGACCACGTGTCGCGGCTGACCGGCGGCCCGGCCGTCGACCCGGCCGACGTGCGGCTGACCCGCTACCGCGACGGCGTGCTGATCACCTGGCAGAACCGGCCAGAACCGAACGGCGACCAGGACGAGGCGATCGCATGACCTCCGACCGGGAGACCCCGGCACCCGTCCCTCGGTGGAGTGCCCGGGTCATGCTGCCCGGCGACGACGCGGCACCCCGCGCGGCTCGCCGGCTGGTCTCGACGTTGCTGTTGGCCTGGGGGTATCGCGGCCGGGTCGAACTGGTCGAACTCCTCGCCAGCGAACTGGTCAGCAACGCGGTGGGCCGCTCCGATCCCGGTGAGCTGTTGGAGCTCGAACTGTGGGCGGACGAGGCGCAGATCAGGGTCTCGGTCGCCGACAGCGCAGCCGAGCCTCCGCCGAACCCGGGCACCGACGACGCCGCGTTCCGGCTGGTCGAACGGATCGCCGACGACTGGGCCGTCGAGGACTTCGTGTTCGGCTACCGGGTGTGGGCGGTGGTCGCCGCCGCCGATCAGCCGGCCGATGCCTCCGGGGCCATGGGCAGCACCTGATCCATACCGGCCAGCGCGAGGATCCGTGCGGCCACGCTGCCCGGCCCGGCCTGGATCTGCAGTCGGGTCGACCCTCCGCCGAGGTCCTGGTGCAGGCGATCGAGTCCGGCGATCCCGGCGCTGTCGATGAACGACAGGCGGGAGAGGTTGACCGTCAGGGTGTCGGCACCCGACGACGCGCCGATGAGACGTTGGTAGATGTCGTCCGCGTTCGAGATGTCGACCTCGCCGAGCACGGTGGCCAGTACCTGGCCCTCGGAGTGCTCGATCTCGACGGTCGCGAGGTCGTCGTGCTCTTCCCTCGGATCGGACACAGATGACCCCCGGTGGCGATCGACAGGGCGAAGCGTGCTGGCGTGGAACGTCGAGGAGCGTCGCGGAACAGGTGCTGGGTCAGCGTACTGCCCCATCCGGGAAGGATTCTCACCCGTGACGCGCCTGGCCCGCGACCCGACGCATCTGCGGTTGCGCTGGGCGCGGAGGCGACCTAGCGTCGTCACCGGAGCTGTGAATGCTCCTTCTCGTCCGCCTGGGCGCTCCAGAAGCAGGGTGCCAGGCGTTCCCGGGACTCCGCCCGTAGGAGCACCCCTGTCGGTGTCAGCCGACGGTGCCGCGGCCGGTCCTCCCGCTGGTTCTCCACCAGAGGAGAGCACTGCTGTGTCGACCACCCATCTCACCCTGGCCCCTCCGCCTGCCCGTTCCGCCGACCCCACGGTCGTCGAGAGCTCAGAGAACCTCGACAGCTCCACCTGCACCGACGAGCAACTGTTCGCGCTGATGGCCTCCGGCGGCCCGGCCGATCGCCACCAGGCGCGGGCGGCCCTGATCGAACGGCATTGGCGGTACGCCCAGAGCCTGGGCCGGCGCTTCCGCAACCGCGGGGAGCCGATCGAGGACCTGTGCCAGGTGGCGGCGATCGGCCTGATCAAGGCCATCGACGGGTTCGACCCCGCCCATGGGGCGAGCTTCCTCAGCTACGCGACGCCGACCGTGACCGGCGAGCTGCGCCGGCACTTCCGCGACAAGGGCTGGAACGTCCGGGTGCCCCGGCGGTTGCAGGAGATGCGCGCCGATCTGCGCTCGACCACCGAGCGGCTCACCCATGAACTGGGGCGGGAGCCGACCGCAGCCGAGCTGGCTGCCGACCTGGGCACCACCGAGGACGACGTCCGTGAGGGCCTGTCCGCAGGAATGGCCTACGCGGCCACCTCGCTGCAGGGCCCGCTGGCCCGGGAGACCGGAGCCACTCTCGCCGACCGGCTCGCCGAGGAGGAGCCGGGGTACGAGCAGGTGGAGACCTGTGAGGTGCTGCGGGACCTGTTGCCGCTGTTGCCGTCCCGGGAACGGCACATCGTCGGGCTGCGGTTCTACCACGAGCTCACCCAGTCCCAGATCGCGGCAGAGCTCGGGATCTCGCAGATGCACGTCTCGCGGTTGATCAGTCAGTCGCTGGACACCCTGCGCACCCAGCTCACCGCCGATCAGGAGCTACTCCCCACCGGCTGATCCACCCAGAACCTGCTCATGCAGGTTGGCTGGGGACGTTGTGCACTGGCAGGCAGGGCTGCGGTGCCGAGAGACTCAGCTGACGTGGACGCCGACCTCCCGCACGACGAGCCCTTTGCCGCGCTGCGTGAGACCCACACGAGTGTGGTGATCCTCCTCGGGGAGAGGGCGTACAAGGTCAAGAAGCCCGTGACCCTGCCCTTCGTCGACCTGTCCACCCGCGAGCTCCGTCGGCACAACTGCGACGAGGAGGTCCGCCTCAACCGCCGGCTGGCCCCCGACGTCTACCTCGGCGTGCACGAGCTGCCGCCGGAGACGTCGCCGGGGCCGGGTGAGCCGATGGTGGTGATGCAGCGGATGCCCCACCGCCGACGGCTCTCCCTGCTCCTCGGTCAGGGCGGCGCCGCCGCCGACTGCGTACGCGACGTGGCGCGGCAGGTGGCCGCGATGCACGCCGCCGAGGAGCCGGTCCACGACTACGGGCTGGCACGAACCACGCAGGCACTGTGGGACGAGGGCCACGAGCAGATGCGGGTGTTCGCCGGCAGTGTCATCGACGACGCACTGCTCGATCAGGTGCACTCCGCAGCGGTGGAGTACCTGCGCGGCCGTCGTCCCCTGCTCGATCATCGCGAACAGGCAGGACTCGTGCGTGACGGTCACGGCGATCTGCTCACCGACGACATCTTCTGCCTGGACGACGGCCCGCGGATCCTGGACTGCCTGGAGTTCGACCGCCGGCTACGCCTGGGGGATGTGCTCGCCGACCTCGCCTTCCTGGCGATGGACCTGGAGCTGCACGGCGCCCTGGAGCTGGCCCGCCTGCTCGTCGACCGGTACCGGCAGCTGGACGCCGAGACCCACCCACGCACCCTCGAGCACCACTACATCGCCTACCGCGCCTTCGTGCGGTCGAAGGTCGAGTGCCTGCGCCACCTGCAGGGCGAGCCGGACGCCGCCGGCCGGGCCCGGGCCCTGCTTGCCCTCGCCGGTCGGCACCTGCGCCACGGCACGGTACACCTGGTGCTCGTCGGCGGACTCCCAGGATCTGGCAAATCCACTGTCGCAGAGGCGATCACCGAGGCGGACCAGACCCGGGACTGGTCGGTCATCTCCTCCGACGTCGTGCGCAAGGAGCTGGCCGGGCTGGATCCGTTGAGCCCCTCCCCCGCTGCCTACGGGCAGGGCCTGTACCGTCCTGACCACACCGAGGCGACCTACGCCGAGATGCTGCGCCGCGCCGGCATCGCCGTCGGCGCGGGCGTCAACGTGGTGCTCGACGCATCCTGGACCGACCCGGCCGACCGCGCCCGAGCCCGAGAACATGCCGAGTCGCATGCGGCGGCGCTCACCGAACTGCGCTGCGAGGCGCCCGAGGACGTCTGCCTCGACCGGCTCGCCGGACGGCGCGGCCCGCATGTCTCGGACGCCGATGCGGGCGTTCACCGGGCGATGGCCGCGGCCGCCCCCGGTGGGTGGCCCGAAGCGCTGACGCTCACCACTCACCCGGTGGGGCGTTGGTCCCCCGCGCAGGTCCTGACCGCCCTGGTGGAGTCCGGACGGGCGGTGCCGTGAGCCCGATGATGGAAGAGATCACCCCCAGATCGCACTCTGCCCCACCATCTGGGGAGAACCGCGATCTCCCGCCGCTCATGGAGGCGATGGGGCGGCTCAGGCGGCGAGCGTGCCTGCGAACACCTGCCAGGCCAGCGCCGATTTCGCGATCAGGCTGAGCGTGATGTAGACCCGCTCGCCGTGCAGGTAGTCGGCCCAGCGGCCCACGCGTCGGTACTGCAGCCACTGGTTGAGTGCGAAGACGTTGAAGAACAGGAACAGGGACACGATGATCGCGTAGACGAAGCCCGGCGGCTGGACGTCGCTGGGCGAGCCGGGTGCCCACACGTAGAGCACGACCGCGAGCCAGGGCACGACCCCGGCGATGCAGCCGAAGATGAACGGCAGCCAACCGCGACCCCCGGGCTGCTCGTACTTCTCCTGCAACCACCCGAAAAGGATCATCGATGCGTTGACGCCGAAGATGGCGAGCAACGCGGTGACGTCGCTGATCCCCACCAGCTGTGCGATCAGCACCATCATCACCGAGGAGGACACGGAATACTCCACCCAGCGGAAGTAGTTGCGCTGCAGCAGAAGTCCCGCGCGATAGCGGGGGAAGAACCAGGGCGAGACGACCACCGCATGCGCCAGTGCGGACAGGCCGAGGAACAGGGCGACGGCCAGCCCGATCGGGGAGTCGAACAGCACGGTCTGCGGCCCGGAGGCGCTCCCCGGGGGTCCAGTCATGTAGGCAGCAGTCACCGGCAGCGTGAACCCGTTCGCCAGCAGGAGCACGACCCCCGCCTGCAGGAGATGCACCGCCGCCGCAAGCAGGTTGTAGCGCCGTAGTCGATCGACATTGTGCTCAGGCATGGTCTTCTCTCTTGGCCGCCTCGACGCGGCTACACCAGTGCCGTGATCTTCGGCTTCAGGTCGGACACTACCTGTTGCCCGGGCCGTCAGCGCACCTGCATCGCGCTGAGTTCGTCCACCACCAGGTCGACCAGCAGGCCCGGGTCGGGCACCAGGCCGGCGTCGGTGCCGAACCCGATCGTGACGGCGCCGTTGTAGCTGAAGATCGTCGCGGTCATCGGGTTGTCGCCCGAGCAGGGAGCGAAACCGATCACCTGGGTCACCGGGGCACCTGCGAAGGTCATCGGTACCTGCGGGCCGGGCACGTTGGTGAGCACCCCGACGGCCTTGTTGGCGAAGAAGTTCGTGACGAAGAACGCCACCTGCCGGGGAGTCAGCGAGACCAGGCGTTGCAGCCCGAAGGTGAGCATCGCCTCGTCGGAGTGCTTGATCCGGTCCATCTGGGCCCGCATCTGCTGCAGCGTGGTGGGCTGATCGGGACTGCCCAGGGGCATCGGCAGCCAGACCAGGGCGAAGTGGTTCCCCAGCTCGGCGGGAAGGTTGTCGGCGAACGGCACCAGGTTGACCGGAACCATCCAGAGCACCTCGTCGGCCTCGCTGCCGTGCGCTGCCAGGTAGCGGCGCAGGCCGGCCGCCATGCCGGTCAGGACGACGTCGTTGACCGTGGCCCCATGGGCCCGGCCGACGGCCTTGAGCCCCTCCAACGGCACCGGCTGCGACCAGGCCATCGCCTTCGCGGTTCCCGGTCTCCCGGTCCAGACGGCCCGGGGGCTCCCCCCGAACGCCAGGGTGGACACCGCCGCAACGTCGTTGGCCACGCGGTGGTCACCAGCGCCGAGCGACTCGACGGCGTCCACCCAGCGGCCCGGACGGCGGACCAGGTCGAGGCCCAACTCCACCCCGCGCACCCCTGCCCGAGCCAGCCCGACCGTCGCACCCACCGTCGCATTGACCGCGGCACCGACCGCCGGCCCGAGGACCCTGGCCACGCCGTGGGGCGCCGCCTCCGCGGGAGGCCCCGCGGCGTCCGGAAGCGCATCCCCGTGATCGGCCAACAGGCTGAGCATGACCTGCGTCAGCCGGATGCCGTCGGCCATGGCGTGGTGGAAGCGGGCCACGACGGCCGCGCCCGCGGAGCCGTCGTCGAGCCGGAGCGGGTGGACCAGGAACGCCTCCCACAACGGCCGGGCCCTGTCGAGAGCGACCGCACGCTGCTCGCCGACGAACCGCTGCAGGGCCGCCATGTCGTGCCCCTCACCGAGCACCGACACGCGCACGTGGCCGGCGAGGTCGAAGCCCGCGTCGTCCTGCCAGGCCCAGCCCAGACCCTGCCGGACCGCGCGCCTGCCCAGCACCGGGAACCGGTCAACCGCCGTCGCGAAGACCGCACGGACGGCCTCCAGCTCAGGTACCTCGGCGAGCACCAGCGCGCTGTCCACCACCATCAGGTTGTTCGGCCGGTCCATGGTCAGCCAGAGCGCGTCCTGGGCGCTCATCGGCGTCCTACCAGCCATCACCGCCACCTGCCGTCCGCCGATTCAGTGAGGGTCGAACGTCTCGATCGCCTCCAGGCGATCACGGACGACGCGGCGCAGGATCTTGCCGACCTGCGACCGCGGCAGCTCCTCGACGATCACCACCCGGCGGGGCACCTTGTAGCCGGCGAGCCGGTCCCGAGCATGCGAGCGGACCTGATCGGGATCGATCGTCATCCCTGCTGCGGGCAGGACGGCCGCCACGATCTCCTCGCCCGTGTCGCTGCTCCCGCGGACGCCGACCACCGCCACCTCGTCGACCTCGGCCAGTTCGCGCAGCACCTCCTCCACCTCGGAGGGGTAGACGTTGAAGCCTCCGGTGATGATCAGCTCCTTGATCCGGTCGACGATGCGCACGAAGCCCTCGTCGTCCGCCACCACGATGTCGCCGGTGCGCAGCCAGCCCCCGGGCAGCAGCACGGCGGCCGTCTCCTCGGGCCGGTTCCAGTAGCCGGCGAACACCTGTGGCCCGCGGATCAGCAGCTCGCCGGCCTCACCGGTCGCGACGTCGACCTGCGGGTCGTCGGGGTCGACGATCCGGATCCAGGTGGAGGGGAACGGCACCCCCACCGTTCCGGGACGGCGGCTCGGCGCCGCCGGGTTGCCCAACGAGATGGGTGAGGTCTCGGTCATCCCGTAGCCCTCCACGAGCAGGCCGCCGGAGACCGACTCCCACTGCTCCACCACTGCGGGGGGAAGCGCCATGGCCCCGGAGATCGCGTAGCGGATGGAGGTGAGATCGACCCCTCGTTCCCGGGCGGCGGCGGCCACCCGCGCGTAGATCGGCGGCACGGCCGGCAGGAAGGTCGGCGGACGGCGGCGGATCGCGGCGAGCATCTGATCGAGATCGAAGCGGGGCAGCAGCACCAGGGTGGCCCCGATACTCATCGCGAACGTGAGGCACAGGGTCAGGCCATAGGCGTGGAAGAGCGGAAGCACCGCGTAGACCGTCTCCTCCCCGTCCTTGAGCCCCGGCATCCAAGCCCGTCCCTGTCGGGCGTTCACCCGCAGGTTGCGATGGGTGAGGATCGCGCCCTTCGGGGTGCCGGTGGTGCCGCCGGTGTACTGCAGCAGCGCCATGTCGCCGGCGGCGGGGTGAGGGTAGGCCTCCTCGAGCGGCACGGCCGAGGCGGCGAAGTCCTCCCAGGCCAGCACGCCGGGTGGCAGCGGGCCGGTCATCTCGGCGCGCGCCGCCCGAGCCCTGGCCACCGGCAGGCGCAACGCGAGCCGCATCCGCCAGGGCAGCGCCCGCGGCAGGGCGACGGCAAGCACGGTCTGCACCGCTGTCGTCGCGCGCAGGCTGTCGATCAGCGGCGCGGTCTTGTCCCAACAGATCGCGATGGTGGCGCCGCTGTCGGCGAGCTGATGCTGCAGCTCGCTCGAGGTGTACAGCGGGTTGTGCTCCACCACGACTGCCCCCAGGCGGAGCACGGCGTAGAAGGCCACCACGTGCTGCGGACAGTTCGGCAGCACCAGGGCCACCCGGTCGCCGGCCTGCACTCCCCGCGCACGCAACGCCCCCGCCGCGCGGGCGACCTGATCTGCCAGTTGGGTGTAGGTCGTCGTGGCCCCGAAGAAGTCGAGGGCGACCCGGCTGCCGTACCGAGCTGCACTGCCCTCGAGCATCTGAGCCAGGGTCTCGGCGGGCACCTCCACATCTGCCGGGACCCCGGGCGCATAACTGGTCAGCCAGGGGCGTGTGCCCAGACCCGCGACACCCTCGGCATCGCGCGACCTGTCGACCTGATCCGTGTCCATGAGGCCTCCTGCCCCCGAGTCTGCTCCCGATTGGTCCTCCATGGCCCCGCCCTGAGTCCTGAGCTGCGAAGCTGCGAGCCTGCGAGGAGCGGTTGCGCCCACATCCGGGACTTTCCGGCCGGTCCGCGCGGTTGTCGCAGTCGTGAACACTGGATCCGTTCCGTCCACCGCCCTACTCGACGCCCCAGCCGACGATCGGAGGCCCACCGTCGACGTCCTCGCTGCGCTGACTCCTTTCGACCGCTGTGACAGCCCCGGCTGCACGTCCCAGGCCTACGTCCGAGCCCGGCTGCGCAGTGGCCTCGAGCTCGTCTTCTGCGGTCACCACGGGCACGACCTCGCGCCGGCCCTGGCCGGCGACGGGGCGCTGATCCGTGACGACAGCCACCTACTGGTCGAGGACCGCCTCCGCGACTGAGCACCGGTACGCTGAACGGCACCGGATACGGTGCGGACATGCCCACCCCCTCCGGTTCGACTCCCGGCGCTCCCTCACGTTCCAGTTCCTCGGACGTCGAGTCGGTCGAGCGGTTCATCGCCGCCCCAGCCGAGGAGATCTTCGATCTGCTGGCCGACCCGTCGCGCCACCGCGACATCGACGGCTCCGGCACGGTTCAGGAGACCTCTGAGGGGTCTCGCCGGCTCGGGCTGGGTGACCGATTCGGCATGGCGATGAAGATGGGCTTCGGCTACTCGATGGTCAGCGAGATCGTCGAGTTCGAGGAGAACCGGCGGATCGCCTGGCAGTCGCGGTCACCGCTGGGCTTCCTGGGGCCGTTCGTCGGCGGCCGCATCTGGCGCTACGAGTTGGAGCCGCGCGAGGGTGGGACCCTCGTGCGCGAGAGCTGGGACATCACCCAGGAACGGGTGAAAGCGCTGGTGCGCCCCCTCCGGACTCAGACCCGGACCAACATGGCGCGAACGCTGGAACGCCTCGAGCAGGTCATCGGTGAAGCGCGTCCCCGCGGGGACGCCTGAGCACGACACCCCTCTCAGCCGGACACCACCTTGCCGTTCCGTACCGTGACGAACGCCTCCGGCCGAATGGTGAGGACGATGCGCACGTCAGCATCGGTGATCGGGTTGTCCTTGCCGTAGCGCGCCTGCAGGGAGCGGTAGAACGACGCCTGCGCGTCGTCGTCCTCGATGCCCTCGAGCCGGCCCCGGACCTCGAGGAAGCGGTAGGGGTCATCCGGGTCGGCGATCGACAGGGCGACTCGGGGCTCGTTGGCGAGGTTGGCGAACTTCTGCCGGGTCTTGGTGTGCGTCAGCCTCAGCCGCGTGCCGTCCCAGGCGAACCACATCACGCTGCTCTGCGGCGAGCCGTCCGGCCGAACGGTCGCCAGGTGAGCGAAGAGCGGTCGCTCCAGAAGGTCTCGGAATCCATCGGGGAGCTCCTTGGTCGCCATGGGAAGCGCCTTCCTGAAGGGTGTCCCCGCGGGGACCGTGGAATCTCACGATCCGGACGGGTCGGCCGACCGCAGCAGCGGACCCCGTCCGGTTGTCGCCCGGCGCTCAGGCTGTCGAGAAGGTGACCTCTGCGGTGGGGGTCACGCTGCCCGTGCGGCCCGGCGCCGCCGCCCAACTCCAGTACATGTTGGTGTAGGCGATCGACTGCTCCGGGGTCACCGGGAAGCCCCACTGGCGCATGTCCTCGGTGGTGTGCGCGTCGGAGACCAGGGTCGCGTCGTAACCGCGGACCAGGGCACCGTGCAGAGTCGAGCGGATGCACGCCTCGGTCTGTGCACCGGTGACCACCAGGCGGCCGACTCCTCGCTCGGCGAGCCGCTCCTCCAAGTCGGTGGCCTCGAAGGAGTCCCCGTACTCCTTGTGCACCAGAGGCTCGGTGTCGAGCCGCTGAAGCTCTGGCACGTACTGCCAGTTCTCCGAGCCGACCGGCAGCTCCTCGCTGGAGTGCTGCACCCAGATCACCGGCACGCCCTCGGCGCGCGCCTTGTCCACCAGCGTCTGGATGTTGGCGACCACCTGGTCGCGCTCGTGCGCGCCTCCGACGACGCCGTTCTGTACGTCGACCACGACCAGGGCGGTCTGCGGGCGGTTCTCGAGCGACGTCATGTCGACCTCCGTGGTGTGCGGGACAGTGCCTGCACAGCGTAGATCGGGGCACCGACAGGGTGCCGACCGAGGTGCTCGACGGGCGATGATCGGAACCGTGAAACGCGTGCTTCCGCCCTCAGCGGCGCTCCTGTGGGGGTTACAGTTCGCGTTCCTCAATCCTGCCCTGGCCCTGCTCCTGGTCGCGCTCTACGACGCCACCCCAGCCCAGATCGGGTGGGTGCTCGCGGCATACAACGCCAGCGGATTCCTCGCCTCGCTGGCCCTGCCGGCCTTCGCCGACCGCACGCAGGACTACTTGTCCCCGATGCTGGTCTGCGGGCTGCTGACCCTGGCCCTGGCCGGACTGCTCGCCGCCACCTCGTCGTTGCCGGTCGCCACGATCGGCCTGATCGTGCTCGGCGGCCCGGCCGGCGTCGGCAGTTCGCTGCTGTTCGCCCAGCTGAAGCACTCGGGTGCCGGCCCCGCCGACGTGGTGAACACCCGGGCGGTCGTCTCCTTCGCATGGGTCGCCGGACCGCCCCTGGCGACCGTACTGATCAGCGTCTTCGGTGACCGCGCGATCCTGCTCGCCATCGCCGTCGTCGCCACGCTCAACGCGGCGACCTCCGGCGCGATGCTCGCCGCCCGCAGGCAGGAGCGCCGCCGGGTCGGCGCCGCGGGCGCGGCGAGTGACCGGACCCGTGACACCGAGGACGGCGAGCGGCCCGCCTCCCGCGCGGGCGTCGTCCTGCTCGTGGTCGTGTTCGTCGCGCTCCAGGCCACGAACAACGCAGCGGTCTCGGTGATGAGTCTGTTCGTCACCCGCACTCTGGGGCTGGACGTGGTCTGGGCCGGGGCCGCCCTCGGAGTCGCCGCGGGGCTCGAGATCCCCGCCCTGATGGTGATCGGACGCCTTGCCGGCCAGGTGTCCAGCACCAGGCTGATCACCTCCGGCTGCCTCGCGGGCGTCGCCTACTACGCCGGCATGACGTTCGTGAGCGGCCCGGTCACCCTGATCGGGCTCCAGGTGCTCAACGCCTGGTTCTTCGGCGTTGTCGCGGGGGTCGGTCTGACCCTGTTCCAGAGCGTGATCCCCCGGCCCGGACTAGCCTCCGGCCTCTTCGTGAACACCCGCCGGCTCGGCGCCATCGCCTCAGGACCGATCATCGGGATCGGGTCGGCCACGCCCCTGGGGTACAGCGGAGTCTTCGTCGCCTGCGCCGCGCTGACCGTGCTCGCAGTGATCGTGACCGGTGTCAGCGGGGCCTGCAGGGAGCGCTGAAACCCTCTGCGCCGACGCGGATACGCACCCTCACCGCCCACCACGAAGCGTGAGCATCAACCCACTCTCAAGGCGGCCTCATCTCTGTGTCCTCACTCTTGGCTACGAGACACAGGTACCCATACGTTCACGTACACGCCCAACCGGACGTATCTGACTGAACTCTCGGGGAGCCTCAGTTGCACGAGCCTCGGTCCTTCTTCGACGACGAGCGTCCCGGCTTTGACACCGGTTCTGCCGACCATCGTTTCGATGACCTGCTGACTCCTCAGGAGTCTCCGGCACCCGAACTGGTCGCCGCCACGGCGGGTGCCGGCCGGCGAGCCTCCCGCGAGTCCGCCTCCGAAGCGCCCGGCGGACGGCGCGCCGAGCGAGCGGCGGAACGTGCCACCTCGCGCCGGTCACTCACCGGAGCGGCGATGAGCACCGCGCTGTTCGGGGCCGCGAGCCTGGCGGCCGGTTGGAAGACCGGGCTGCTGGACTCCCTGCTCGGCTCCGAAGCCGGCGCGGGTGACTCCTTCCGCCGCCCGGGCCAGAGCGCCCTGGAATCCTTCGGCTCCAACGATGTCGCCTACGCCCGCAAGGTCGGCACGATCCCCAAGGGCTCGATCATCCTCGACCCCGAGACGGGCATGCCGCTGGACGGCATCGAGCTGGCCCATTTCGAGTCCGGGCGCCGGCGCGGCCGAGGCTTCAAGCACGGCAGCCGCCGTAAGCGCCGCCGCCACCACGGGCGCGGCCGCCCGAAGACCCACCCGCCGAAGCCGACCGCCTCCCCCAGCCCGACGCCGACCGCGACGACGTCACCGAGCCCGTCGAAGAGCCCGAGCGCGTCGGCGAGCCCGAGCACCTCTGCCAGCCCCAGCGCCTCGGCCAGCCCATCGGCCTCGGCCAGCCCGTCGGCCAGCGCCAGCGCGTCGGCGTCGGCGAGCCCCAGCGCCTCCGCCAGCCCGAGCGCGTCACCGAGCGCATCCGCGTCAGCGAGCCCGAGCACCTCCCCCAGCGCCTCGCCGAGCGCATCCGCCAGCCCCACCTCATCTCCCAGCCCCTCAGCCAGCGCCAGTGCATCCGCCAGCGCCAGTGCATCTGCCAGCGCCAGCGCCTCCGCGAGCCCCAGCCCGAGTGCCAGCACGCCCATCCCCCCGGTGCCCACCACGACGGCCACGGAGTTGGTGCTGAACCGTGCCACCTATGCGGCCACGCCGCAGCTGCGCGCCGACATCCAGCGGGTCGGCGCCACTGCATGGCTGAACCAACAGCTCGCGCCGGCGTCGATCGCCGACCCTGAGGGCTCAGCCGTCGCCGCGCAGTATCCGACCCTGACCATGTCGATGGCCGCCCTGCAGGCGGAGTTCGACGCCAGCAACCCCAAGCAGCTCTCCCCGACGCAGGATCTCCAGGCGGCCCATCTCGGCCGAGCCATCTGGAGCCGGCGTCAGCTGTTCGAGGTCATGGTCGACTTCTGGTCGAACCACCTCAACGTGCCCGTGCAGACCGATGACGCCGCCGCCTCACGGGCGGACTACGACCGAACCGTGATCCGTCAGTTCGCGTTGGGCCGGTTCGAGGACCTGCTGGTGGCGTCAGCCAACCACCCGGCGATGCTGAGCTATCTGGACCTGGCCAACTCCACCGGGTCGAATCCCAACGAGAACTACGCGCGTGAGCTGCTCGAGCTGCACACGGTCGGGGTGGACGGCGGCTACACCGAGGCAGACATCAAGGAGGCTGCCAAGCTTCTGTCCGGTCTGCGGATGGACTACAAGACCAAGACGGTCGCCTTCGTCCCCTCCCGGCACTACGTGGGCGCGGTCAAGATCATGGGGTTCAGCCACCCGAACAACGTTGCGGCCGAAGGGGCGACGGCGGCGCGGGAGCTCTATGAGTACCTTGCCTTCCACCCCAGCACGGCGAAGTACCTGGCCACCAAGCTCGCCCGCCGTTTCGTCAGCGACAACCCGCCTGCGGCACTGGTCTCGCAGTTGGCGAGTGTCTACCTGGCCAACGACACCGAGATCGTGCCGGTCCTGAAGGCGCTGTTCGCCTCGGCGGAGTTCGCCGCGAGCGCAGGGCAGAAGACGCGTCGTCCGATGGAGCACCTGGTCGCGGTGGCCCGGTCGATCGGCCTGATGCCCAGCTCCGACCCGAAGACCCTCCGGGAGCTCATCTGGTCGCTCACCGCCGCGGGGCACTTCCCGCTGTCCTACCCCACCCCGGACGGCTTCTCGGACGTGGGTGCGGACTGGCAGTCCGCCGGCCAGGCCATCGCCCAGTACTCCAACGCCAGGAGCATGCTGAACGGCTGGTGGCCGAAGGGTTTCGGCTACCCCAAGCCCTCGTCCCTGCTGACCAACCCGGCGACGGCGACCACCGCTGCAGCCATCGGCGAGCAGGTATGTGCCCGGCTCTTCGGTCGTGCCCCCAAGGCCAACGAGAGCACCGCGGTGGCGACACTCCTCTCCGGCAAGGACATGCCCAAGACCTTCACTCCCGGCGAGACCCAGGACAACGCCACCAAGGCCGTTGTGGCCCTACTCATGCACGCCAGTGCGTTCCTGACCCGATGACGGCCTGCCGACCCCCGTGTGGCGTTCCCACTGAACCGGAGAGATCATGACCTCGACCACCCCCACCCGGGCCCACGGCTCCACCGACGAGGAGGCCTGCGGCTGCACAGAGGGACGGCGCCTGGAGCTGTCCCGCCGCGGCATCCTCAAGATGGTCGGTGGCACCGCTCTAGCCACTGCGACCCTGGGCGATGCCCAGCTCGCCTTCGGGGCAACCGCGGGCACCAAGGCCAATGTGCTGGTCACCATCATTCTCGGTGGCGGCATGGACGGGATGTCCGCCGTCGTCCCGCTCGGTGATCCCGACTACGCGCCCAGCCGCCCCGACATTGCGATCCCGGCCTCCCTGGCCCGCAAGGTCGACTCCATGTTCGGCCTCCACCCGGCCCTCGCGCCCCTGTACCCACTGTGGGATGCCGGCAAGTTCGGCGCCGTCCAGGCGGTGGGGCAGACCTCGGCCTCGCGGTCACACTTCGCGGCGATGGAACACCTCGAGCAGGCAGCGCCCGGATCCTCCGTGCGTACCGGCTGGGCCAACCGCATGATCGGGCTGCTGCCCGAGACCGGCACGTTCGAGGCAGTGTCGCTTGGCAACGCCGAGATCCCCGGCCATCTGCGGGGCTCGAACCCCTCCCTGGCCGCGGGCCGGCTGGAGGACGTCATCCTGGATGTCGACTGGTTCACCCCGCTTCCGCTGTGGCAGCAGGCGTTCACGCAACTGCACACCGGTGAGCGGCCCGAGACGTCCGTGCCGATGAGGAGCGCGCTGGCCGCGGCGGCGACCGTGGGGGCCATCCCGGCGTCCACCGCCACGGGCTACCCCAACAACTCCTGGGGCACAGCGCTGAAGGATGTCGCCCGGATGGTGCGGAGCGATGTCGGCCTGCGTGTCGCGAGCGTGCCCTACGGCGGATGGGACCACCACGAGAACTTCGGTGCGCCGAACAGCACCGGCGGCACGTTCGCCGGGCGTCTGTCCGGGCTGGCGCAGGGCCTGGCCGCCTTCGCGGCCGACCTGGGTCCGGACTTCGACCGGGTGACGGTCCTGACCCTCACCGAGTTCGGCCGCCCGTTGAAGCAGAACGGCAGCGGCGGCCTCGACCACGGGCACGGCTTCTCGGTGCTGCTGCTCGGCGGTGGCGTCAACGGGGGCAAGGTGCACGGCCGGTGGCCGGGCCTTGCCGTCGCCAACCTCGACCAGAAGCAGGACCTTGCCGTCACCACCGACTACCGGGCGATCGTGAGCGAGATCCTGGTCGGCCGGATGGGTATCGCCGCCGGGTCGCCGGTGTTCCCCGGCTACACGCCTACCCCTGTAGGAGCCATCCGCGCCGGCTGACGTCGTCGACGCTCCGTGATCGGTGGTTGTCATGGGTCCTGCCCCACCTGCTGGGTGAGGACCCATGACAATCGCCGATCATGGCGACGGCGGGCGGCCGGGACGGCGGGCGTTAGCGGGGGGTCGGGGTGGGGCCGCCGATCCAGTCGGCGGCGCGGCGGGATTCCTCCCCAGTCATCGCCGATTCCGTTGTGGCCCAAGGGTTTCCGGAGCCTGACGGCGCAGGGGCCAGGGCACGCAGCTCGCGGATCAGGGCAGCGATCGCCCGCGCATCGTCGCCGCCGGACAACGGACCCAGCGGCGGCGGGGACTGCGGGTCTGCACCGATCGCCTCCGCCAGCAGTACCCCCTCCCAGCCCAGGGTCCCGGTCGCGTGGCGTCCAGCGATCCTCGTCTGCAGCTCGGCCAGACGGCTGGTCGGCTGGGCCAGATCGAATCCGACGACCAGGAACACCGCACGTTCGTAGGTCGGTCGGCCCGTGTACCTGGCGAGTCGGTGCTCGATGGCGTCCACGAGGTCTGGCCAGGTCATCTCCACGGCTGGAGTCTCGCACTCATCACTGTCCGTGCGGGCGAAGTTCGACCGCTGCGCCCGTTCACCGCGCCTCACACGATGTCCAGTGCCGCCATCCTGGCCCGGGCGAGATCCAGGGTGCGGCGGTAGGCAGGGTTGCCGGGATCCGCCTGGATCAGGTGCTCGCCGAGCTCGACGGCTCGCTGGTACCCAGCCGCAGCCTGGGCCGTCCACCCCTGGTCGGCATCCAGCTCCGCGAGCTCGGTGATGGCCACCGCCAGGTCGTGCTGGTAGGTGGGGTTGCCCGGGTCCAGCGTGACCCGTTGAGCCAGCGCATCGATGGCCTGGCGGTAGCCGGACGCGGCCAGGGCCACCCGCCCTCCGGCCCGGTCGCTACCCGCCTGCCGCTGGTACTCGGCGGCCAACTCCCGCTGATGTTCCGGGTCGGCGGGGTTCACCTCGGCGCGGGACTCGAACAGGGACGGCTCGGCGGCCGGCTCGCGCGGCGCCTCGGTCGCGTGGTGTCCAGGCGCCCGGCGCCGATACAGCAGCACCGCCCCGAGCGTGGCAATCAGGAGCGCGGCACCGGAGGCGACCACCGCCGTCCCCCGGGCACCCCCGGAGGACGCGCCCGACGGCGACGGCGACGGCGGCTGCGGGGCCGCGGCCGGTGCGGACGGCGCAACCGCGGCCGACGACAGGTCGACCTCGACCGCCTCGGTGCCGCCGGCCAGGGCGACCCGCAGAGTCATCGCGGACGCACCGTCCGCAGGCTGGTCCAGGGTGACCGTGTGGCGCCGCCTCAAGGCCTCGGCCACCGCGTCGAACGCCTCGAGGGACCGCTCGGGCGCAGCCCTGACCGCCACACCCCCGGTGGCCGTGGCGACCGCCGGCCAGTAGGCGTCGTCCGCGCTCGTGGTGACCACGGCGAGGATGGCGCCCGCCGCCTGGAACCTCGCGGCCAGGGCAGCAGCGTCACCGTCCGCCGACGCCGTCGAGGCGGTCGTGTAGAGCACGATCACCGGCGACCCGCCCGAAGGGACGGCGAGTTCGCGCAGGGCGAGGGTCAGCGCCTCAGACGTCGCCCGCGGTCCCGCGCTGCGCAGGGAACTCGTGGCCCTCAGGTCGTCGGAGATCCCGACCGAGGAGCCCGCCGCGACCTCGGGCGGACGGCGGTCGGCGATCACCGCGGTCCGTGCCCCGGGGGGCAGCTGCACCAGGAAGTCGACAGCCCCGGACAGGCCACCGCCGCGCAGCGCCGGGCCGCCCTCCGCCGAGGCATCCAGAACGAGTGCGAGCGCCGTCCGGTCGGACAGCACCGGCGCGACGACAGTGGGCAGTTCCTGGCCCCCCGCGAGGGCGGTGACCGCCGGTCGCGCCGACGCCGTCGGCACGGTGAGGACCAGGGAGAGCCTGCCATCGGACACCGACCGGACGGCCTGCACCTCGAGGCCCTGGCCCGGGGTGGCGGCGGCCATCGCCGGCGGGGCCAGGGGCAGGCTCGAGGCCCACACGGCGAGGAGGAGCGCTCTCAGCCTCATCGGCGATCAGCCCGGAACCGCGGTGACCAGGATGTTGTCCCGGTAATGGCCGGTCGCGGAGTCGAAGACTCCCCCGCAGGTGATCAGCAACAGCGAGGGGTCCAGCGTGGGGGCGTAGACCTCCTGTGCCGGGAAGTGGTCCTTGGCCACCTGACGGCGGGAGGTGACCCGGAAGCTCACGCTGGTGCCGTCCTGACGGTCGACGCGGATCGCGGCGCCGATCCGCAGCCGGGGCAGGTCGACGAACACGGCCGGCCCCGAGCGCGAGTCGATGTGGCCGACGATCACGGCCTGCCCGCTCTGGCCGGGACGTGGCCCTCCCTGGTACCAGCCGGCGACGTCCCACTCCTTCGGGGCGGCGATCCACCCCTCTGCGGTCAGTCCGAGGCGGATGAGCGAGGTGTCGACGCCCGCCTCGGGGATGCGCAGGCGCACCGGCAGCGCAACGCCCTCGTAGCGGCGCACCGATGTGAACGTCGGCAGATCGGACGGCGTGACGGACGGCCGTGGGGAACCGGCGGTCGGGTCGGAGGCGGCGGCGGACGGTGTGGACTGCGCTGGTTGTGCGGATTGTGCGGAGGCCTCGACGCCTGCGCACCCGCTGAGAGCGGCCACCACCAGCGTGGCCACGCCGGCGCGGGCGGCCATCATCCGCGCCTCACCGGCTCCCGGCGGCCCTCGCGACGCCGCCGGCACCGGTGTGTGACCCGCCGTGCGGCAGCCGCGCCGCCACGGTGGCGCCGACCCCCTCGGCCAGCTGACCGGACAGGGTGAACATGGCGCCCTGGACCTGCTCACTGAGGGTGTACGCCTGCTCGAACGAACCGGCCGCGTAGGCGTCCATCCCTGCGAGAAGCCGGGCATCGTGGTCGGTGAGGGCCTGCACGATGGCGGGTGCGGTCAGCCGGTTCGCGGTGGCGGAGGACAGGAAGTCGGCCAGCGAGGCCTGGAAGGCGGGGAGGGCGGCCTTGGCACGTGCCTGGCCTGCGGTGTCGCGCTTCACGGTGGCTGTGTTGTAGGCCGCCAACTGGTCGATCTGATCGGCCCACAGCGTCTCGAACTGCTGCGCCGCCGCCGCGCCGAAGAGGGCGTCCACCGCAGCGGTCAGGTCGAGGGTGTTGCCGTTGAGCGCGTCGCCCATGGCGGCGAAGTCGACCGGGTCGCCTGCTGCCGAACGGGTCAGTGCCGTGACCAGGGCCGCGTGCTCGCCGAGCAGCCGGGTCAGCTCTGACCGCAGCCGCACCGACGCGGTGTCCAGGGGTGCGGTCGTCGCGGCCGGCATCAACGCGCGGGCCAGGGTGACGCCGAAGTCGTAGCTGTGCGAGGCGGACTCGCGGTACCCCTGGGCCGCCGTGGCGTAGCGGCCCGCGGCGTAGGCATCGGCGTTCGCCAGCAGATGCTCCGCATGATCGTGGACGGCGATCTGCGCGGCCTGCCGGTTGAGCCGCCCCTGCGACCGCGCGACAAAGTAGTCGGCGAGCTCGACCTCGTACTCCACCGACTCCTCGCGCGCGTGCTCGCGCACGCCGGCGTCCTTGATCGAGTGGCCCCTGGCGTAGTCGAACAGGGCCAGGATGTGCTCGGCCCACATCTCCTCGAACTGCTCCTTGGCCGATGCGTCGAGAAAGGGCTGGAGCACGCCGGCCATCGCCTGGGTGTTCTGCCCGAGCGCGGCGTTCGCCGCCTGGGCGAGGTCGGCGTCACCGCGGATCCGGGCCCGCATCATGTCGTCGGCGAGCACCGAGTGCTGGCCCATCAGCGCCGCCAGCTGCAATGCCGGGTCGGAGGGTGCCGAAGGTGTCGCCGGCGCCCCGGGAGCCGGGCTGGCGCCGACGCCGGCCGCCGGGCTCACGCCGGCGCTGCCACTCGGGCCGGCGGCGAGCGAGCCGGTGCTCGGCGAGGGGGCGGAAGACAGCGGCGTCGGGGTCGAGTCCGAGCAGGCGGCAAGTCCCGCCACGCACAGCACGGCACCGAACGCCGCGAGGGCTCGCGGACCCACGGCGGATCTCATCGACACATCGTGACACGTCACTTCACACATCGAGACAAATGACGTCACGGCACCCGAACGGCCTACGCAGCGTGAGCGCACCGACCTGTCGAGTCTTCAAGAGACGCCTGCTCAGGCGATGCAGAACTTACTCAGCCGGCTGGGCCTCGGCGGACTGACGCTCGAGGATGGCCTTCAGCGTGACCAGATCTGTCGCCACCAGTGCGGCGTCCCGGGCGAGATCCTCGTCCGTCATGCCCGGAAGCCGCCTCACGGAGAACACGACCTCGCAACCCTCGCCGTCCGGGATCACCCTCAACGGTGCGTGGATCACCTCGCCCGCAGCCGATGTCACCTCGTGGTCGAGCACCCCGAACGCATTCCGCTCCGCGAAGGCGACCTGGATCGGCCCGGCCGCGGTGTCCATGAACCACCGCCCGTCGACGTTCTCCACCGATCCGCCCAGCCCCTGGGCCCAGTGCACCAGGTTGGCCGGGTCGCGGGCATAGTCGTAGACCTCCGCTGCCGTGCGGTTGATCCACTCGCTGATGTGCAGGAACCGGGAGGACATCCGCCGAGCCTCCCACGCCGTCCGGATCGGGGATGGATGCACCGTCCGGATGCCCATCGGTGCCCCGGCGGAGTCAGCTACAGCTCGGCGATCTCGTCGATCCTGGCCCGGCGGAGGTAGACGTCGCCTCGTGCAGGGCACGCAGGAGTCCCGTCAGTCCGGTGCTGAGCGCCGTCCGCTCGGCGGCGGTCATGCCCTCGAGCACGGGCGCCTGGCGGGCGTGCATGGCCCGTCCGAGCTCGTGGTGCAGGCCCCGACCCGCGTCGGTGATCGACAGCTGCACGATGCGCCGGTTGGCCGGATCACGCTCGCGCACCACCAGGCCGCGGTCCTCCAGCCCCGCGACCAGGCGGCTGACCGTGCTCTTGTCCAGCCGCAGACGCGCCGCGAGCTCCTGCTGGGCCAGCGAGCCGCCGTCGAGCTCGTGCAGGGTGAAGAGCTCCGACAGGGACACCTGCCCGTCGACCCCCGCAGCGGCAACCTGCAGGAATCCGATCGAGCGGACCAGCTCGAGCAGCTGCCGGTGCAGTTCCTCACCGGTCACCGCGCCTCCTTCAGAGTTGTGCTCTACAACTGTCAC
This sequence comes from uncultured Actinomycetota bacterium, assembly GCA_963710915.1. Taxonomy (GTDB): domain Bacteria; phylum Actinomycetota; class Actinomycetes; order Actinomycetales; family Kineosporiaceae; genus JADJPO01. The sequence goes on from CAVQCD010000012.1 coordinate 938,528, forward strand.
GCGTACGGTGGCTGCAACAGTTGCATCATACAACCATGGAGTTGGACATGCGGATCTCTCTGCCGGGACACCGGCACCACTCGCACGACCCCGCAGCCGGCCACGGCCACGGTCACGGTCACGGCGTCCATTCCTTCGAGGGCCGGGCGGAGGGCTACGACCGGATGGCCCGGCGCCTGATGCGCCGTCCGTACCGGCGCATCGCGGCGGACGCCGTGGCGCAGCTGCCGATGAACGCCACGGTGCTGGACGTGGGCACCGGACCGGGACACCTGCTGGTCGAGATGGCGCGGATGCGGGGCGATCTGCGCCTCACCGGGGTCGATCCCGCCGACGACATGATCGCGGCGGCACGCCGGAATCTGGCCGAGTTCGGTGAGCGCGCGGCCGCCCTCGTCGCCGGCGCGGCGGACCTTCCGTTCGAGGACGGCAGCTTCGACCTGATCCTGTCCACCCTGAGCGTGCATCATTGGGAGGATCCCGCCGCCGGCGGCAAGGAGCTGGCCAGGGTACGGCGCGCGGGCGGCCAGATCCGCATCTACGACCTCCGCTCGGCGCCGTTCGCCGGGTTGCGCAGCGGGGTCCTCGGGGCGACGGGAACGCCTGACCTGGAACGGTTCCCGATCAGCCCTCTGCCCTACCCTGCGCTACGCCGGCTGGTGCTCTAGCGCCAGGCTGGCATTCTGAGCGGATGCAGAGTGTGTACGAGGCGGCCGGCGGCGACGAGGGCATGGTGCGCCTGGCCCGTGCCTGGCACGCCCGCGTGATGGACGACGAGGTGGTCGCCCACGCGTTCAGCCACGGGTTCCACCCGCAGCACACCGAGCGGCTGGCGGCCTACTGGGCGGAGGCGCTGGGTGGGCCGACCGGCTACTCGGCCGCCTACGGCGACGAGACTCTCGTGGTTCAGATGCACAGCGGCAACGGAGAGCACGAGGAGATGGACCGGCGCGCGATCGCCTGTTTCGACCTGGCGCTGGCCGACGTGGGATTGACTGCCCACGAGCCCCTGCGCCGGGCACTGCACGACTACTTCGCCTGGGCGACCACGACCACGATGGCGCGTTACCACGAATCTGCGGACGACGTTCCCGAGGGACTGAGCATTCCTCGGTGGTCGTGGGACGGCCTGCTGAGCGGTGGTTAGGGTTCAGGGGTGACGTTCTCTTCAGGCCCGGGGTCCCGCAGTGGACAGACCATCGCCGTGATCGCCTCGCTCACCGTGCTCACGGTCGTCGTGCTGGCGGGAATCGTCCTGCGCGACCGATGGCGGTCTACCTCCGAGACTCCCGCTGCGCCGTCGTCCACACCCGCGTCGCCGTCCCAGGAGGAGTCGCCCTCCCCATCGGAGACCGCGAGCGCGTCGGATTCCTGCGCCTCCGAGGAGAAGGGGCCACTGCGGCGGGACACGGAGTTCACGGCGAGCGACGGTGCCAAGACGCTGGTCCGCTACAGCGTCAGCCTGCCCGATGACTACTACACGGCGTGCAAGGACTACCCCGTGCTGTATGCACTGCACGGCAAGGACCAGAACAACGCCGGCTTCATGGACGACGCCCTGTCGATGCGCAAGGCGATGGCCGCGGGCGTGCTCGAGCAGGCGATCATTGTCACACCGGACAGCTACTCGACCGGACGCTGGGAGAACCGAGAGACGGGCCCCGCCGAGGACAACTTCATCAAGCAGCTCATCCCCCACGTCGAGCAGACCTACCGGGTCAAGGACGGCCCCTCCTACCGGTTGCTGGTCGGGTTCTCGATGGGCGGGCACGGCGCCATCCGGTTCGGACTGAAGTACCCGGAGATGTTCGCGGCGGTCTGGTCCGTGGACGGCGCGATGGCCGATACGGGGGCCTACCTCCCGTTCGTCGAGGGGAAGACGAGCGCGGACTTCCACATCATCAGCGTCGGCGGGCAGCTCAACGGCGCCCGGGTCCAGGCCCTGATCGACGCCCTCAAGGCTCGGGGGATCGACATCCCCTACGTCTATCAGGACCGCGAGCACGAGTTCCCGGCCTTCGTCGAAGAGGACGAGAAGGCGGGCTGGGTCGCCCTGAAGTTCCTCCAGGACAACCTCGGCCGCGACACCTGACGGCGTCCGACGGCCAAGTGCCCTGGCGCGGTGCGGCAGATGGGCATAAGCCTGAGTCATGAGTGATGTGAGATCGGCCTGGAAGGACGCCGGCGAGCGGTTCGCTGCCCTCGGCGGATCGCTGAAGGCGCATTACGACGAGCAGCACGACGCGGACGACGAGAAGACCAAGCAGGAGCTCGGCGAGGCGGCCAAGCGCTTCGCGGGCGCCGTGCAGGATGCCCTGGAGGCCTTCGGCGCCGCAGCGAAGGACCCCACGGTCAAGGACGACGTCCGCAAGGTGGGGACGTCGCTGGCCGGCGCCCTGAGCGCGACGTTCGCCGAGGTCTCGGACGACCTGCGTCGGATGGCCGAGCGGGCGAAGGCCGACGAGCCCGACACCGGGGAGGGCAGCACCACGTCGGAGCCCGCGGCCGAGACCGGACAGCCGGACACACCGCCGAAGGTCGAACCGTGGGGTACCCCGTAGCGGCGGTCAGCGTTCGTTGAGGCTGAGGAGCTTCTCGGCGCTGTCGAGGGTGTGTCGGCTGAGCTGGTCCTCGATGCGCGCCAGATCGCCGTCGAGGATGGCGCCGATCAGGCTCTGATGCAGATCGTGCGCCCGCTGCGGGTCGGCATGAGTGGCTTGGTCCTGGGCCAGGACGATCGTGGTCATTGCCTCGGTGACGGGCCAGAGCCTGAGCAGCATGGTGTTCTCGGACGCGACCCACAGCCCGTGATGGAAGCTCACGTGAGCTTCGTGCTGGATCAGCGGATCAGGGTCGAACGTCAGGTGCCGGAACCGGTCCCACACGTCGCGGACCATCTGCAACCGGCGTCCGCCGGTGTCGTCCAGGATCTCGCGGATGGCGATCAGGTCGAGCGGGACCCTGGTTCGCGCGATGTCGCGCAGCGCGCGGGCGTCAAGAGACGTGACGCTGAACCCGCGGTACGGCTCCTGCACCAACAGCCCGTCCTGAACGAGCAGGTTCAGGGCCTCACGCAGGGTCGGCCGGCTGACGCCGAGCTCGGCGGCCAGTCGGACCTCGCGGAGCTTCTCCCCCGGCCTGAGCGTGCCCAGCACCACGGCCCTGCGGATGTGGGTGACGACTGTCTCGCGCTGAGGGGTGACCGCGGCGCCCCGCGACGGCGCTCTGGAATGGGAGGACTGTCCGCCCGGCGCTGTCAATGATGAGGCCACGGGATGTCCACCTCCAGGCTGCGTAGGGGTCGTCAGCGTCCGGCAGGGCTGACCGACAACAGTTGACCATAGCCACGGCCGGGCATAGTGTTCCCAGAATTGTAAGACAATTCTGGAACGGTGCCTGAGACCAGGACGGCCCGGGCCGCCAGCCACGACCAGCCGACAGCCAGCCCGGCATTGGGAGGCATGCGATGCACATCGTGGTCATCGGCGGCGGGATCATCGGGCTGACCACGGCCTACCACCTGGCCCGCGAGGGCGCCGAGGTCACGGTGCTCGATGCCCGCCCCACCGGCCTGGGCGCCTCCGCGGTCAACGCCGGCTGGTTCGTGCCGGCCGAGGCGATGCCGGTCCCGGGACCGAAGGTCGTCGCCCAGACGATCCGGTGGATGCTCCGGCCGGACAGCCCGGTCTACATCCGCCCCTCCGTCAACCCCCGCTTCGTCGGCTTCATGCTGCGGATGTGGCGGCACTGCAACGATCGCGACCAGCGCGCCGGCTTCCTGGCCCACCTGCGACTGGCGCTGAACACCGCGTCCGTCCTCGACGAGTACCGCGCCGACGGCATGGACTACGAGATGCACTCCGAGGGCCTGCTGATGGCCTTCACCCAGAAGGAGAACTTCGACCACCACGTGCACAACCTCGACCTGGTCCGCCAGCACGACCTCGACCCCCAGGTCCTGCACGGGGACGACGTCCGTGCCCACGAACCGCTGCTCACCGACCGGGTGTACGGCGGCATCTTCTTCCCGACCGAGCGCCATCTCGACCCGCGGGCGTTCGTCGAGGCGCTGCGCGCCCGGCTGGTGGAACTGGGCGTCAGGATCGTCGAGAACGCCGCCGTCGACGGGGTCGAGTCCCGCGAGTCCGCGGGACGGCGCGGGATCGCCGCCGTGCGCACCCCCTCCGGCCGACACCCGGGCGACGCGTTCGTCCTCGCCGCCGGCGCCTGGGCGGGTGAGCTGTCCGCCCTCTTCGGCCGTCGGCTACCGGTCCGCCCGGGCAAGGGCTACAGCGTCGACGTCCGCCCGCTGCCGCTGCGCAGCGCGACCAACCTGTCCGACGTCAAGGTTGCGCTCACCCCGTTCACCGACCGGCTGCGCCTGGCCGGGACGATGGAGTTCGCGGGCCTGGACGAGGACGTCAACGACCTACGGGTCGCGGCGATCCTGCGCGGACCGCAGGCCTACCTGCGCGACTGGCAACCGCCGACCGGGACGCTGCACCCGCAGGCAGGGATGCGCCCGATGACCCCCGACGGCCTGCCCGCGATCGGCGTCCTCCCCGGGCTGGACAACACCTACGTCTGTACCGGCCACGGCATGCTCGGAGTCACCCTCGCCGCGGGCAGCGCCCTGGCTCTCACCGATCTGATCCTGCGTGGCGTCCGCCGCCCGGAGCTCCTCCCCTTCGACCCTGCCCGCTTCTGACCCGTTCGCTTCCTGGAAGGACACCTCCCCGTGACTGCCCGCCGCACCGTCGACCTGCACGGCATCATCGCCGCCGTTCCCACACCCTTCACCCCGGACGGCTCCGCCATCGACGAGGAGACCCTCCGCTCCCACGCCGACCGGCTCGTCGCAGGAGGCCTCCACGGGGTGGTCGCCACCGGTTCGACGGGTGAGTTCGCCACCCTCACCCCGGCCGAGTACCGCCGCGCCATCACCGCCTGGGTCGAGGCGATCGACCACCGCATCCCGGTCGTCGCCGGCGTCGGGGCCCTCGCCACCACCGATGCGGTCGCCCTCGCGCAGCACGCCGAAGCGGTCGGCGCTGACGCCATCATGGTGGTGCCGCCGTTCTACGGCGGGATGGGCTGGGACGGCCTGGTCGCGTTCCTGACCGCCGTCGCCGAGTCGATCACCATCCCGGTCGTCTACTACAACATCCCCTCGCACACCGGCACGCAGCTGTCGGCGCAGCAGCTCGCCCAGCTCGGCGACATCCCCGGCCTGGACTACCTCAAGGACACCTCGGGGGACGCCGTCTCGCTCGCCGAGCTGCTCGTCGTCCACACCGACCGGATCACGGCCTTCAACGGCTGGGACACGCTGACCTTCTTCGGGATCGCCTCCGGGGCACAGGGTTCGGTGTGGGGTGCGGCGAGCATCGTCCCCGAGCTCGCGGTCGCGTTCTGGGACACCCTCGCCGTCAAGGGAGACCTCGCCACCGCACGCGACCAGTGGAAGCACCTGTGGGCGATCAGCGACTTCCTCGAGTCGGTCGACTACGCCGCCGGCATCAAGGCCGGGCTCGACATCGTCGGGCACCCTGCCGGACCCACCCGCGCCCCGCTCCTGCCGTTGACCGCCGAGCAGATCGACCGCTTCACCGGCATCCTGACCGCCGCCGGACAGGTGTCCCGGGGGTGAGCGCAGTGCGCGTCAGCACGGTGGAGGCGCACGCCGAGGGCGAGCCTGGCCGCGTCGTCCTGGACGCCGCGCACCTGGTCGAGGGCGACACGATGGCCGAACGGTTCGCCTTCTGCCGCGAGCACCTGCACCCGTTGCGCGAACTGCTGCTGCATGAGCCGAGGGGCTACCCCGCCCTGTGCGCGGTGCTGCTGCTGCCGCCGGTCACGGCCGGCGCCGACTTCGGGGTCGTCGTCCTGGAGCAGGGCGGCTTCACCCCGATGTCGGGCAGCAACACCATGTGCGCCGTCGCCGGCGCTTTCGATGCCGGCATCTTGACCCCGACCGGCCCGACGCTCGACGTCACCATCGACACCGCCGTCGGCCTCGTCCGCGCACAGGCCCGGATCGAGGACGGCCGCGTCGCGGCGGTCACGGTGGCCAACGTGCCGTCGTTCGTCGTCGGGCTCGACCTCCCGCTCGAGGTGCCCCAGCTCGGCACGGTTCCGGTCGACGTCGTCTTCGGGGGCCAGTTCTTCGTTCAGGCCAAGGCCTCCGACTGCGGCGTGGACCTCGACGCCGTCCGGGGCCGCGACCTCGCCCGGGCCGGCGCCCTGGTCAAGATGGCTGCGCGAGAACAGGTTCCGGTGCAGCATCCGATCAATCCAGATGTCCGCGAGATCGCTCTGGTCATGCTCCACTCCGGCCCGCGCACTCCCGGTGTCGACTCCCGCAACACCGTCGTGCTCACCCGGGAGCCGCTGCTGCCGGAAGACCCTGCCACCTGGACCGGGATCCTCGACCGCTCCCCCTGCGGCACCGGGACGTGTGCCCGAATGGCGGCCCTGCACGCCCGCGGGGACCTTGCCCTGGACGAGGAGTTCCGGCACCGCAGCATCATCGACAGCCTGTTCCTCGGTCGGCTGGTGGGCACGACGGTCGTCGGCGGTGTCCCCGCCGTCCTGCCGACCGTCACCGGCCGCACCTGGGTCACCGGCCGAGCCACCTGGCAGCTCCACCCCAGCGACCCCTACCCGACCGGGTACACGCTCCCCGACATCTGGCCGCCCGGCTCCGCGTCTGCCGGGGCCTCCTGACCGGACGTCCTGACCGGACGTGTGGCGCTCAGAGCGCGGCCAGGATCTCCATGGCCCTGACCTCGGACTCGGCGATCGGCCCACAGAGGGAGGCCGCTTCCCTCAGATGCCGATCGGAACCGTCGACGGCGCCGGCGTCGAGCAGCCCGGCGAGGGTCGTCCAGAGCGTCGCCGACGTCGCGATGCCGTCCCGCGCCCGCAGGATGCTCTCGGCCCGAGCCGGAAGCAGACCGGCGGCCTCGGTCAGGAAGTCGCGGTAGAGGTTGCGGAAGAGCGCCCCGCCCGTGCCGGCCCGCTCCATGAGATCGGCCGCGAGGTGCAGGTCCTCGCTCGGTGACGCCGACCGCTCCAGCCACTGCGGCATCGCCTTCGCCAGCTTCGCCAGCCCCGGCGCCCCCATGCCGGCGAAGGCAGGCGTGAGATAGGTGACAGCCGTCTGCCGCATGGCCGCCAGCGCCGCCCCGCCGAGATCGGCGGTCACCTCGCCGGTGATCGTGTAAGCGCGAGCCTTCGCCGACATCGGGCCACCGGCGTGGCGCGCCGCCTCCAGGGCGGACCGGGAGACCCGATGGGTCGTGCCCTGCTGCACGGTGTCGACGACGTCGACCTGGTCGTCGTCCAGACCCGTTGCGGCGACGAAGTGCCCGGCGAAGTGGGGTGCGTTCCTGAAGTAGGGCAAGTAGTAGCAGTCCAGCTGCAGGCCCACCGGGCGGCCGTCGTCCAGGTGCTCCGACAGGCGTTGCCAGGCCTTGGCCACCGAGGACGTCTGGGTCTCCTGGCAGGTGAGACCGAGGCGGCGGCAGGCGGTCTGGGTCAGGGCGAAGGGCTTGCTGCGGCCCCCGACGAATCCCAGCGGCATGCTGGACAGGTTCAGGTAGATGAAGCCGAAAGCCTCACCCAGCCCGAGCAGCAGAGGTTCGGACACCTCGCAGCCGATGGACCTCAGCAGGGTGCCGGTCGCCACTGTCTCGCAGTGCACTCCGACGAAAGGCGTCACGGGCGCGGTCACGGGAGATGTCCCTTCTCGAGGATCTCGACGAGTCGCCCGGTGGCGACCAGTTCGTGCTCGAGTGCGCCCAGGACGTACTCGAAGATCAGCCGGGCTCCTAGGGAGTCACGTGACTCCAGGTCGCCTTCCTGGGCCTGGCGGACCTGGCGGACCTGGCGGACTCGAACCTGGACGGCGTCGGCCCGGGCCCGGAGTTGCTCGACGGCGACCGGCGCCTCGAGCAGGCCGGCGAAGGCGAGCGCGATCCGGTACCGCGTGGACTGTTCGGGCGCCTCAGCCAGCGCCGCGGTGAGCTCACGTCGGACCTGCTCTGAACCCAGCGGCGTGAGGCCCGCGATACGGCCGACGGGGCCCCGGCCGCTCTTCTCACTGTCCGGGGCCGAGGTCGCCAGGCCCTTCGCCTCGAGTCGGCGCAGCCCCTGATAGATCGAGGTCGGGCTGAGGCCGGCCCACCGCTCCATCCCCCGAGCCCGGACGATCGAGGCCAAGCCATAGCCCGAGGCCGACGTCACCTCACCGAGAAGCGCGGCCAAGGCGAGCTCAGAATCCTTCACGCCGAAATACTACACGAGTGCACTATTCAATCTGCTCATGCAGGTTTGGGTGGTCAGTCGATGACGACAGGCTCGCTCGGCACCGGCTCGCCGCTGCTCTCCGGGCCCGCGCCCACCAGTACGCGGTAGGTGCCCGGTGTCGCCGCTCTGGTCCAGACCAAGGGCTGCCCTGGGCCGATCGGGTCGATCGAGATCACGACCCACGACCCGTCACCGTCCATGCGCTCCAGGGTGATCAGGTAGTCGCGCGGCTGCGACCCCTCGGAATCCTCGTTCTCGGGGGCCGCCCAGGTCAGGAGGAGCTCGCCGGCGACGCCGATCAGCACCACGTCCGTGGCCGCCGGCACCGCTTCGGGGGCCGACGGCGTCGGACCGGCGGACGGCGTGGGGCTGGGGCTCTCCGTCGGGGTCGGGCTCGGTGACGGGCTCGGGCTCGGGGTCGGGCTGAGGGACGCGGACGGCGACGGGGTCGCGCTCGGGCTGGGACTGGCGCTCGGCGTGCCGCTCGGACTGGGGCTGGCGCTCGGGGTCGGGGTCACGCTCGGCGTCGGGGTCACGCTCGGGGACGGGACTGCCGGGACGACGGCGGGCGGTGGGACCGACGACGTCGGTGCTGACGCAGGGCTGGGGTCAGGCTCATCGAGGGCGGCCATCGGTGCGTTCTCGTAGACCGCCGCCAGCGCCAGTACCGTGTCGGCATAGGCATTGGAGTGGTTGTACCGCAGTACCGCGGCTCGCCGTCCGGCCGCGGTCGAGACGTCGTGGCCGGAGGCGCACAGGTAAGCGCCGGCGGCCAGCGCCGCGTCGTTGATGTTCTGCGGGTCCGGTACCCGACCGGGAGCGGCCGCGCGGGCGTAGGCCACCCAGGTACCCGGCAGGAACTGCATCGGACCGACAGCCCGGTCGTACCCGGGATCACCGTCGTAGCGCCCCCGATCGGTGTCGACCACGACCGCTGTCCCGGCGACTGAGCCGTCGAGGCGGATCCCGATGATGGCTGGGCGGACTACGCCGTCCGATCCGATCCTCGCTCCTCCGTGCCGCCCGTTGCCGGACTCCACCGTTCCGATCGCGGCGAGCAACGGCCAGGTGAGGTGACACTCAGGCATCGTCCTGGCCAGGGTGGCCGATGCGGCTCCGTAGGCTGCGAGAGCGCCGGTGGGTATTCCGCGGGCAGACAGCGCGTTTGCCGGCGCTCGGTCCACCCCCGAGTTCGCGGAAGGCGCCGCCTGCGAGGCCCGGGCTGACGCCAGGGCCGTGGCGGTCGGCGAGGGCAGGGCGGCGACGGACGGCGCGGCCGCCAGCGAGCGATCGATCATGTCCAGCACGTCCTGGTCGACCGGCGCCGACGCACTCCAGTTGTCCTCGTCCGGCCCCGACGTCGGGGCCGCTGCCGCAGCCGTGACCAGGGCGGAGGCGGTCACCGTCATGATCGCGACGGCCATGGACCGGCGTGACCGCGCCTCGGCGCGGCTGGTCCTCATCAGATGCCTCCCCCCGGAGACAGGACGTCGCCCATGCCGTCAGGCCGCAGCGAGGCAGGCGTTGGGGTTCTGTTACCAGAGAACACCAGCGAGGGCGCCTCTGCCAGTGCAGGCGGGGGGCCGATCCGGAGAGTCTCGACGGCTCGTCGTCCGGCGCCGGCCCGGTGCAGGATGAGGCATGACCCGTGACGACGGCATCGAGATCCGTCCGGCGCTGGCGGTGGAGGTCGACCAGGTCGCGACGCTGCTCTCCTCCAGGGGCGAACCGGCGGACGCCGTGGACCTGCGTCTTGTGGTGGAGGATCCCGACGAAGGGCTCAGCTGCGTGCTGGTGGCGGTCGACGGCGGGCGGGTGGTGTCGACGGCCACGCTGCTGCGCGAGAGCGTGATCGTGGAGCGCACCTCGCTGCCGGCGGGACAGGTCGAACTGGTCGCCACGGACCCCGCCTACGAGGGACGCGGGCTGGTGCGCTCCCTGATGGACCTGGCGCACGCGAGGTCGCAGGCGAGGGGCGACGTGGTGCAGGTGATGATCGGGATCCCGTTCTTCTACCGGCAGTTCGGCTACAGCTACGCGATGCTCATCCCCGACACCCGCGCTCTGCTGCGTACGCCGGACGTGGATCCGTCCGTCCTGGTCCGGGTCGCCGATGCCGCCGACCTCGCCGCCATGGCTGAACTGCAGCACGGCGAGCAGCGATCGGCGGCGGTGTCGATGCCGCACTCCCCCGGCTGCTGGAGGTGGCTTGTCGCCCGCGGCGGTTCGCAGCAGTGGGTGGCCGAGCGTCAGGGCTCGACCATCGCCACGGCCCGGGCCACCCCTCCCGAGGAGGGGCTGGTGCTCGGCGAACTGGCCGGCGACCGCGACGGTGTCCACGCCCTGCTCGGCCACGCACAGGCTCTCGCCGGCGACGTCCTGGTGATGGATCGACCTGCAACCCCGGTGCACGAGGTGCTCGACCCGTTGCTCGCTCCGGCTCAGGACCAGAGCAGCTGGTACTACGCGCGGATCGAACGGCTCGCGCCGCTGCTCGAGGCGTTGCGACCCGTGATCGGCCGGCGCTGGCGGGCCGCGGGCGGGGGCGAGCTCGAGGTGCTCATCTCCTCGTACCGCTCGCACGTGCGCTTCCAGCTCTCGCAGGACGGGATGGGCGCGGTGCGCGCCGGCGGGCCGCTGCAGGCTCCGGTCAGCGCCGGGGGGTGCGGCGTGCCGCCGGATGCGTTGGCACCGTTGGTGTTCGGCCCGCACGGTGCGCTCGGCCTCGAGCAGCGCCACCCCGACCTGCTCCTGGGCAGACTGCGGGAGGCGATGAGCGTGCTGTTCCCACCCGTCCAGGCCGATCTGCTCACCTTCTACCTCCCCAGCTGACCCCGATGCCCCCACCAGTTCACCAGAACCCCCGAATTCGGCGTGATATCGGCCCCCTGGGGGTACTTCTGGTGAACTGGAGGGGTTGAGCACCACGAGCAGGCGTACCTCGAGCGCCGGCTGCCCGGCCTGTGGGCCCTGCGCGTTGATCCACCAGCAGTGGACCTCCTCGTAGGCTGGGAGCATGACACTGACGGCGGCGGCCCCCGGTGCCACGGCGGCGGCCCCCCGGCAGGTTCCGGCCGGCCTCCTCACACACCTCCGTCGTGCCCGCGACCACATGGACCGCAACTTCGACGCCGACCTCGATCTGGCCCGGGTCGCTGCCGTCGCCGGCATCTCCAAGTACCACTTCGTCCGCGCCTTCGACGCCGCGTACAGCGAGACCCCGATGCGCTACCTCTCACGCCGCCGGATCGAGCGCGCCCAGGATCTTCTGCGGCACGCGAACCTCACCGTCACCGAGATCTGCATTGCCGTGGGGTTCACCAGCCTCGGCTCGTTCTCGGCACGGTTCACCGAACTCGTCGGCATGACCCCCACGGCCTACCGCGACCACTGGGCTGCCCGGGACGGCGATGCCCACGTGCCCGGCTGCTGGCTGTTCATGCGCGGCGTCCTCGATCTGCGATGCACCTCCGACGGCGAGGCATCGGCGCAATCGCGGAGAAGCCCGGGCGACGAGCCTGCCTCTACCGTCGAGCCATGATTACCAACATCTCACTCGTCACCGTCTACTGCCTCGATCAGGACGCCGCGCGCGACTTCTATGTCGATGTGCTCGGATTCGTCGCGAACACCGACGTGACCATGGGCGAAGACTTCCGCTGGGTCACGCTGAACCACCCGAGCCAGCCTGAGCTCGAGGTGACGCTGATGACGCCGGGTCCGCCGCTCAGCCCCGAGACCGCCGACTTCTACCGCCGCCAGCTGGAGAAGGGCGAGATGCCCGGGCTGGGCCTCAAGGTCGACGACTGCCGCGCGATGTTCGACGAGCTCGTCGCCAAAGGGGTGACGTTCCTCCAGGAGCCGTCGGACCGTCCCTACGGCGTCGAGGCCGTGATGCGTGACACCACGGGCAACTGGTTGGTGCTCGTCGAGCCGAGGGCCTTCTCCCCCGCCGACTTCGCGCCACCCGCGGGCTGACGCCGAAGGGTCATGCTCCCCGAGCCGAGCTGACCGACCATGTAGCTCAGCGCGTCGTCCATCTTGGCGTGCCACGCCCGCACCGCTGACGGCTCGTCGCGGGCGGTGATCAACTGGAGCAGATCCGTGTCGTCACGGATCATCTGCGGGATGGAGTAGGTGTAGCGGACACCCATCACCGCCGTGAAGAGGCTGATCTGGGCAGACAGGTCGATGAACATCCTCGGGATCCGGCGCATCCCGGTGCAGCGGGCGAGGGCGTCCTGGAACCGGATGTCGGCCTGGCCGCTGGCCCAGGCGTCGCCGGTCTCCCCCGCGGAGACGAGATCGGCGAGGGCCAGCTCCACCCGGGCCAGAGCCACGGCAGACGCCGTGTGCGCCGCGCGGCGTACCAGCAGCGCACCCAGGGCACGACGAACGGCGTAGGTCTCGACGACGTCGGCCACCTGCGGCGCCGGCACCAGCGCACCGCGGCGCGGCTCGAGATCGACTAGGCCGCTGGAGGCCAGGGCGAGCAGGGCCTCGCGCACGTGTCCTCGCGACGCGTGGACCGCCCGGGACAACGACGACTCGGTGACCCGGTCACCGGCCGCCAGGCGACCGGACGTGATGCGCTCCATGATCGTGGCGAGGACGGCGTCCGCGACCACCTGCCCGCTCGCGCGGGGTTCACCGCTCGCGGTCACCACGACCCGGCGGGGCGTTCGCAGCTCGCTGTCGGCGTCGTTCCACTCGAACACCGCCCCGGGGCCTGCGGCGTCCGCCTGGCCTGCGTGCGCCCAGGCGACCAGCTGTTGCTGGAGCGCGACCAGGCGCGGCTGCGGCGTCGCCGTGCATCGGCGGACCAGGGCTTCCAGAAGCCCCTGCCACTGCTGGTCCGCCGGCAGGTGCAGGTACTCGACGCCCGGTGTCGCAGGGCCGTTGCTCAGGGGCCGCCGCGAGAGCACGTACAGCGGAGTGGGGGCTCCGAGGTGACGGCGCAGGCCCTCGACGAGATGCACCGGCGGGTCGACCGGACCGGCCGGGTCGTGCGCCGAGGCGGCCAGGAGGTCCGCTGCCAGGATCGCCTGGAACGGCGGACGGCGCGGCGAGCGCATGAACGGCGTCGCTCGCCCCGGGGGAACCGGGGCGTCGTGCGCGGCAAGAACCAGGAGGCTGTTCGTCGCGTCGACGCGGGCACCGACCAGGGCCAGCCCACCCCACGGCAGGGCGTCGGCCAGGTGCACCGCTCCATCCGTGAAGGCGACCCGCCAGGCGCGGACGACCGCGCTCTGGCTCTGCCCCGTCACCTGCGCGACGGTGTGGGAGGTCCACTTCAGCGTCGTCATCAGCAGCGGCGCGACCAGGATGCTGCGCGCCGAGTCGTCGCCGTGGATCACTGGCCGGCCGGCCCGCGGGAGATCGACCAAGCCCTCGGCGCCGCGTTCGGCGTAACGGAGGAACCACTTCGCCGCGGTCTGGCGGGAGACGACCGGGCCGGGCCGCGGGACCGCTCCGGAGGAGGCGCTGCCGACCACGGATCTGCGGCGGTGCTCGGCCAACACGATCAGTGCACGCCGGGCGACGACGGATTCGACCTCGGCCGAAGCGAGCTGCTTCAGCCGGCCCACCTGCTGCGGCGACAACGGGATGCCTCGGTCGCCCCGCACTCTGAGCATGTTAAGGCACTTATGCATCAGCGACTAGCCATAGCCGCAGATTCTGGGTGACCTCTCGCGCTCACGGCGGTTGCGTTGCACCGTGGTAGAGGCGCTGCCGTTCTGACGGTGTGAGACCCCGGAGGCCTTCGTGACGACAGACCCGCTGCTGACCCCCTTCCAGCTGAAGGGGTTGACTCTGCGCAACCGGATTGTCAGCACTTCCCATGAACCCGCCTACAGCGAGGACGGCCTGCCCAAGGACCGTTACCGGGCCTATCACGTGGAGAAGGCCAAGGGCGGGGTCGGCCTGACGATGATCGGCGGCAGCGCCGTGGTGAGTCGGGACAGCGCGCCGGCCTTCGGCAACCTGCAGGTGTGGAAGGACGAATCGGTCCCCTGGATGCGCCGGCTGGCTGACGAGGTTCACGGACACGGCACCGCGGTCATGATCCAACTCACCCACCTCGGCCACCGGACCAGCAACTACACCCACGAGTGGCTGCCCGCGGTCTCGGCGAGCGCCGTCCGCGAACCGGCCCACCGGGCGTTCGCCAAGGCCGCCGAGCCGTGGGACCTGATCCGGATCAAGGACGACTTCGTCCGCGCAGCGCAGGCGTGCGAAGAAGCGGGCCTGGACGGCGTGGAGCTCATGCTCTACGGGCACTTCCTCGACGCATTCTGGACGCCGTACTGGAACCGGCGCGAGGACGAGTACGGCGGCTCCTACGAGAACCGGATGCGCTACCCCCTCGAAGTGATCCGCGCCGTCCGCGCGGGCGTCAGTGACGGCTTCCTGGTCGGCGCGCGGGTCAGCTTCGACGAGGAGCGTGAGCCGGGGGTCGGGCTCGAGGAGTCGCTGCGCATCGGCCGCGACATCACCTCTGCCGGAATCGATTTCATCAGCCTGGTCAAGGGTTCCATCGAGAGCGACACCGCACTCGCCCGAATGATCCCACCGATGGGAACACCGGCCTCACCCCACCTGGAGTTCGCCGGCAGGGTCAAGCGGGAGCTCACCGTTCCGGTGATGCATGCCGCCCGGATCGCGGACGTCGCGACCGCGCGGTACGCGATCGAGGCGGGCCTGCTCGACCTCGTCGGGATGACCCGGGCCCTGCTCGCGGACCCCTATCTGCCGCTCAAGGCGGCGTCCGGCCGCGAGGACCAGATCCGCCCGTGCGTCGGCGCGAACATGTGCATCGACAGCATCTACACCAGTGGTGCCGCCCTGTGCATCCACAACCCCTCGAGCGGCCGCGAGCTCGAGGTGCCCCACCTGGTCGCCAGGGCCGACAGGGCGCGCACGGTGGCGGTGGTCGGCGGCGGTCCTGCCGGTCTCGAGGCTGCCCGCGTCCTCGGGGAGCGCGGCCACGAGGTGACCCTGTTCGAGGCGAACTCCCGGCTCGGCGGCCAGCTTGCGCTCGCCTCGCTGTCGCCGCGTCGACGTGACCTGCAGGGCATCGTCGACTGGAGGGCCCAGGAGCTGGAGCGTCTCGGCGTCGCGGTGCGGCTGAACACCTACGTCGAGGCCGACAGCCTCACTCGCGGCTACGACGTCGTCATCATCGCGACCGGGGGTCTGCCCGACCGGCCCGACATCCCTGGCGCTCAGCTCCTCGTCGACGGCTGGGACGTGATCTCGGGGGCCACGCACGTCACCGGGCGGGTCCTGGTCTACGACGACCACGGCGGCAACCAGGCCCTCGACGTCACCGAGGCCCTGCTGCGCGCCGGCGCCGACGTCGAGATCGTGACTCCGGAGCGGACCGTCTCCCCCGACGTCGGCGGACTCGTCGGGGCGGGCTACTTCATCGCCCTCGCCGACGGAGGCGCCCGGCAGACCGTGCTCCGCCGGCTCCTGGCGGTGTCACGCACTCCCGACGGACTCCTGGTCACCCTCGGGGCCGACGGCTCACCACGCACCGAGATCCGCGTCGTCGACGCCGTGGTCGTCGAGGCCGGCACCGTGCCCGTCACCGACCTGTACGACGAGCTGCTCGCCGACTCCAGCAACCACGGCGAGGTCAACCTCGAGGACCTCCTGACGCTGCGGCCGCAGACCACCGTCCGCAACCCCGACGGCGGCTACCAGCTCTTCCGGATCGGTGATGCGGTGGCCGGTCGCAACGTGCACGCGGCCATGCTCGACGCCGGTCGCCTGGCGCGCGCCGTCTGACCTCTCCGACGCCCGAGGATTCTGTGCGGTTGAACGCGGGGAATACCACCGCTTCGACCGCACAGAATCTGCCGATGCCTCGGGGGGCCGCCGGGTGCAGCCCTGACAGTGATCACGGTGAGGACCCCCATGGACAGTCGGCGCAAACAGATGGTCCGGGCCCACGCTCCGTCCCCCGAAAGGCCCGGCGGTCACTCCCCCATAAGGCGGAGGGCATTCATCTCACCTGGCCGAATGTCCGCCCTCCGCATTTCACGGCTTTACCTGACAGGTGAGCCGTGATAAACCCACGACCATGTTGAAGAGCAGCGCCGACCAGGTCAGTCTGACGACGACCACGACAGATGTTCGAGGGCGCGATATCCTCTCGTTCACCCGCGACGGAATTACTACAAAGATGTACGACCAAGGCGGGCTCATGGCGGCGGCACATCGCTGCGGCTCTTTTTACGAAGACGGAATGCTCACTTACATCCGTTCGCTACAGCTGAAGGGCGTCTATCTCGACGTCGGCGCGAACGTGGGAAACCACACCGTGTATTTCGCCCAGCATTGTCCCAGCACTCAGGTCCACTCCTTCGAACCGCTGGAGATATGCCTGGCCCACCTGACCGAGAACGTTCGGCTCAATGACCTGGACACCGTGGAAGTGCATCCGTACGGACTCGGTGCGAAACGCAGGACGCAGACCCACCGAATCGGCCCGGACGACTACCAGATCGAGTGCCGCCCGCTCGACGACCTGCACTTCACCGAACCGGTGGCCGTCATCAAGGTCGATATCGAAGGTATGGAGCCGGAGTTCCTCACCGGTGCAGTCGGCACGCTGACCCGCGACCGGCCGGTCATCTTCGCCGAGGCCGGGACGTCACCGGAGTTCCGTGCCGTCATCGATGTGTTGGCGCCGTTGGGATATCAACCCACCGGGCGGGTCTTCAACCACACTGCAACGTACGAGTTCGCCTGGATCAGTCCCGCGACGCGCATCCGCTGGTGGCTGCACTTCAACGCCGATATGCCGATGAAGCGGTGGGGGCGCACTCACCTTCCCCCGGCGACCAGGGCGTGGCTGCGGCGAATCGAGACGCGGGCCAAGCGCCGCTGAGGTCCGGCCCGCCGCGCGGGCCGCGTCATGGACACGGCTGCGGGGCTTAGCGCTGCTTTGATCCGTCCGCGCTCTGCGGCCGCCTACCGTCGTGCCCATGAACAGGCAGCGACCTCCAACCCGTGTGCTCGCGGTGGGCGCGATGATCCTGGGCGGCCTCGCGCTGGTTCTCGCGATCGTCGCCCCGGGCCTGTTCACCCAGTCGCAGACGACGGCGACCAGGGCGGCTGCCGTCAGGACGCCGGCCGCATCTCCGGACGGCGCGACCGCGGCGGCTCCACGACGCGCCGCGGCGTCCCCTGCAGCCACGACCAGAGCGGCCACGACCAGAGCGGCCACGACCAGACGCGCGACGTCCAAGCCGGCGACGACCAAGCCCGCGACGACCAGACGCTCGACGACGAAGCCCGCGACGTCCACCTCCACCACGTCCGGGAGCATGCCGGGCACCCGCGGATCAGCGACGTACTACGCTCCCGCCGCGCCGGGCGGCGCCTGCATGACGCTGTCCATCCCCGCCTCCCACTACACGGCCGCGGTCGGTCCCGCCGAGTTCGCCGGCTCAAAGGTCTGCGGCAGCTACCTGTCGGTCACCGGCGCCCGCGGCACGATCCTGGTCAAGGTCGACAACCTCTGCCCGGAGTGCGCCAAGGGACACGTCGATCTGAGCACCGAGGCGTTCGCCGCGCTCGACGACCCCGTCAAGGGCGTCGTCCCGGTCACCTACCGCACGGTGCGCGACCCCGCGGTGTCGGGGAACATCGTCGTGCAGGTCAAAGACGGGTCGAACCCGTACTGGCTCGCACTGCAGCTCGACAACACCGGCAATGCCCTGCAGTCGGTGTCCGTGGCCGGCCCGAGCGGTGCGTTCCGGGCGATGACCCGGAGCGAGAACGCGTTCTGGGTTCTGAGCGACAACCCCGGCTCCGGGCCGTTCCGGGTCCGGCTCACCGACGTCGCCGGGCACGTCGCCACCCTGACGTCGATCGATCTGAAGCCCGGGGTGAAGCAGACGACGTCGGCGAAGCTCTACTGATGCGTCTCCGCGGACGATCGCCCGAGCACCTCCACCGGGATCCGGGCCGCGCCGATCACTCAAGAACCGTGCCCGGGAACGTCGAGTCACATATGAATATGGATGCGATACTCGTCACTGGCAGTGTCAATGTACGGGAGGAAGCGCCGTGGAGCCGATGATGTCACGGGACTTCTCCCTCCTGCCCGGCGGCACCGACGAGGCCCGACTGATGACCAAGATCGCCCGGCTCTACCACGAGCAGGGGGTTCGGCAGCCGGAGATCGCCGAGCGCCTGAGCATCTCCCAGCCCCGGGTGTCGCGCCTGCTGAAGAAGGCCATCGAGGCGGGTGTCGTCCGTACCACCGTCATCTCACCTCCGGGAGTGTTCGCCGAGCTCGAGGGTGAGCTCGAAGTCGCCTACGGCATGCGCGACGTACTCGTGGTGGACACCGGTGACGAGCAGGACGAGACCGCGATCACCCCCGCCCTGGGCGCAGCGGCCGCGTACTACCTGGAGACCTCACTGACCGGGGGCGAACGGATCGGCATCTCCTCCTGGAGCGCCGCCCTGCTGGCCACCATCGATTCGATGCGGCCGAGGCATGCCCACCGGTGCGAATCGATCGTGCAGTTGCTCGGCGGGCTGGGGCAGCCGTCCGCCCAGGCCCGGGCGACGCACATGATCAGCCGGCTCGTGGCGCTGACCGGCGCCACCGCCACCTACCTGCCGGCGCCCGGCCTGGTCGCCTCCGGCCAGACCCGTCGAGCCCTGATGAAGGACTCCTCGATCGCCATCGCGCTGGAGGCCTACGCGGAGCTGTCCGTGCTGCTCGCCGGAATCGGCAGCCTCAACCCCTCACCGCTGCTGCGAGCCAGCGGCAACGCGATCAGTGACGAGGACCAGGAGAAGCTGCGCCGCAAGAAGGCGGTCGGCGACGTCTGCATGAGGTTCTTCGACGCCGCGGGCCAGCCGGTCTCCAGCCACCTCGACGACCGGGTGGTCGGCATCGACGCGGCGACCCTGCGGAACATCCCGCGCCGGATCGGGGTGGCGGGTGGCGCGCGCAAGCACGACGCCATCCGGGCCGCGTTGCTCGGCGGCTGGATCAACACCCTGGTCACCGACAGCATGACCGCGACCTACCTGCACGAGACGGTTCCTGACTGAGGGAGCTCCGGTCATGCCGAAGGGGAGTGGGATCCATCCCACTCCCCCTCGGGCGTCAGGTCAGTTCGCCACCGTGAAGTTGGTGACCTTCGCCGCGTTCGCGGAGTTCACCAGCACGCAGTCCACCGACTGCTTCTCGTCGAGGGTCGCCTTGCCGCTCTTGACGAAGGCATCGGCCTGGTCGACCGCCATCTGGGCGATCTGACTGGCCGGCTGCAGCACCGTCGCCTTGATCCCGCCGGCCAGGATGGAGCTGACCACGTCGGGGCTACCATCGAAGCCGACCACGATCACGTCGGTCTTGCCGGCTGCCTTCAGTGCCGCGAGCGCCCCCAGGGCCATCGTGTCGTTGCCGGCGATGATGCCCTTGATGTCGGGGTTGGCCTGCAGGATCGTCTGCGTCTTGCTGAGCGCCTCGGCCTGATCCCAGTTGGCCGTCTGCTGGGCGACCATCTTCATCGCCGGGATCTGGTCGAGGATGTCGTGGTAGCCCTTCGACCGCACGCCTGCGTTGGTGTCGGTCTCCTTGCCGGTGAGCTCGGCGTAGTTGCCCGTGTTGTTCATCAGCTTGGCGAACTCCTGCCCGCCGAGACTGGCCCCCTGCGCGTTGTTCGACACGATCTGCGCCACGGCGACTCCGGTCTGGTTGATCTCCCGGTCGATCAGGAACGTCGGGATGCCGGCGTCCTTGGCCTTCTTCACCGCGGTGACCGTGACGTCGGCACCGGCGTTGTCGAGGATGATCGCTGCGGCCTTGCGCGAGATCGCGGTGTCGATCTGCTGGCTCTGCTTCGTCGGGTCGTCGTCGTGGCTGAGCACGAGGGTCTCGTAGCCCAGCTTCTTCGCCTGGGCGGCCGCGGCGTCCTGCTCGGCCTTGAAGAACACATTGTCCGGGGACGGCGTGATGATGGTGATCAGCTTCGATGCGCCGCCGCCCGAGGACGCCGCCGCCGAAGCCGCCCCGGAGGAGCTGCTCGTGCTGTCGGAAGAGCCACCGCAGGCGGCGGTCGCCAGGATCAGTCCGGTCACGGCGAGAGGCGTCAGCGCCCTCGCGAGACGGGATGTGGTGCGGATCATCGGATGTCCTTTCCCTGGGTCAACGAATTCACTGCCGTGCGAGGTGGTGCGGGGTCGTGCAGCCTCAGCCCTTTCCGTGCTCATGCCGATTGCTTCGACAGGGTCGTCTGCAGTCGCTGCTGCGCATGCTCGAGGACGATCGCGAGGATGATCACCGCGCCCTTGACGACGGACTGCCAGAACGTGGAGACGCCCACCAGGACCAGCCCGTCGGCCAGGAAGCCGATCACGAAGGCGCCCATGATCGTGCCGACGATGGTGCCCCGGCCGCCGTTCAGCGACGTGCCGCCGAGGACGGCAGCGGCGATCGCGTTCAGTTCGTAGGTGGTGGCCGTGTCGGGGTAGGCGGCGCCGAGCTCGGAGGTCAGCAGCATGCCGGCCAGGGCGGCGCAGGCTCCGCTGATGACGTAGACGGCGACCTTGGTGCGGTTGGTCGGGATGCCCGCGAGTTCGGCGGCCCGCTCGTTGCCGCCGACGGCGAAGACCCGGCGTCCGAACGTCGTCCTGGTCGTCACGATCACCGCGGCCACCGTGACTGCGACCATGATCCACACGGCGACCGGGATGCCTGCCCAGCTGTCCACACCGATCACGTGGAAGCCCTGGTTGCCGTGCGCCGCAGTCCCGGACAGGTCGGGGAAGGTGCCGCCGTTGCTGCGCAGTTGCGCCACGCCGCGCGCGACGTAGAGCATGCCGAGGGTGGCGATGAAGGGTGGCACGCCGAACCTGGTGATCAGTACGCCGTTCAGCCCGCCGACGGCACAGCCGACCAGGATCCCCACCAGGATCACGGCGACGACCGACAGCCAGAGCACCCCTCCGGGCAGCCCGAGTCCGGTGAACAGCAGGCCGCCCACGATCATGCTGGCCAGCCCGGCGATCGAGCCGACGGACAGGTCGATACCTCCGGTCAGGATCACGAAGGTCACGCCCACAGCAAGGATCGCGTTGATGGCCACGTGCTTGGTCATCACGATCAGGTTGCTCGCGGTCAGATAGTCCTGGGAGATCGTGCCGAACAAGATGACGAGCAGCACCAGGACGACGAGGGTGCGTCCACGCAGCAGGAGCAGGCCGACACGCGCCAGGAGTTCCGACGTCCCTGACGCCGCGCTGCCCTGAGGCGCCGAGTCCTTGCCGGTCTGGGGCACCACCCCTGTTCCACTCATCGCGTGGCCTCCGTGACATCAGGCTGATCAGGACGGGCACGTGGCGGGTCCTCGACGACCCGGGCGGACGCCGAGGCGGCCACCAGGGCCTCCTCGGTCAGCTCCGACCCACTCAGTTCTGCGGTGACTCTGCCCCTGGCCATCACCAGCACCCGGTGGGCCATCGCCATCACCTCGGCCAGTTCCGAGGAGATGAAGAGCACCCCGTGACCGGAGCGGGCGAGGTCGTTCATGATCTCGGCGATCTGGCTCTTGGCCCCCACGTCGATGCCTCGAGTGGGCTCGTCGAGCAGCAGCACCACCGGCT
This sequence comes from uncultured Actinomycetota bacterium, assembly GCA_963710915.1. Taxonomy (GTDB): domain Bacteria; phylum Actinomycetota; class Actinomycetes; order Actinomycetales; family Kineosporiaceae; genus JADJPO01. The sequence goes on from CAVQCD010000012.1 coordinate 960,476, forward strand.
CGGTCAGCAGGGCGCGGGCCAGCACCACCTTCTGCTGGTTGCCGCCGCTCAACGAGGTGACGGGCGCCGAGAGCCCGGACATCTTGATCGCGAGGTCACGAACCTTGTCTCCCGCGACCTCCTGCTCCTTGCGGCCCGAGAGCATGCCGAGCCTGGCGATCCGGTCGATCAGCGAGAGCAGCACGTTGTCGGCCACGCTCATCGTCTGCACCAGCCCGTCGCGCTGACGGTCCTCGGGCACCAGCGCGAGACCCGCCCGTTGCCGGGCCCTCACGGTGGCGTCACTCTCCAGACGGCCCTTGATCCGGACCGCGCCCGACCCTGCGCGGGCACCCATCAGCGCCTCGACGAGTTCGGTGCGCCCGGACCCCATCAGGCCGTAGATGCCGACCACCTCTCCGGCCCGCACGTGCAGGGAGACGTCGTCGAACCAGGGGCCGAGCCGGGCCGGGGACGGTCATTCCCTCGACCTCCAGCAGAACCTCACCGATCTCGGCCTCGGTGCGCACGTAGAGGGAGTCGGCGTCCCGGCCGACCATCTGCCGCACGATCCACGCGGTGTCGGTGCGGTCCATCCGCTCGCTGGCCACGACGCGTCCGTCGCGGAGCACGGTGACCCGGTCGCCGATCCGCCGGAACTCGTCGAGCTTGTGCGAGATATAGATGATCGTGACGTCGTGCTGGCGCAGGTCGTCCATCACCGAGAAGAGGACGTCGACCTCGTGACTCGACAGCGCGGACGTCGGCTCGTCCATGATCAGCAGCCGGACGTCCTCCAGCAGCACCCGGGCGATCTCGACGAGTTGCTGCTTGCCGATCGGCAGGTCCTCGACCAGGGCGTCCGGGTCCAGCTCCTGGCCCAGCCGTGCGAGGGCCTCGCGGGTGCGGCGTCGCTGCGCCTTGTCGTCGATCAGGCGGCCGGCGCCGCGGATCTCGCGGCCGGCGAACATGTTCTGCGCGATCGAGAGGTTGGGGAAAAGGCTCAGCTCCTGGTGGATCGTCCCGATCCCGAGGCCGATCGCGTCGCGAGGGCTGCTGATCGCGACAGGTTCGCCGTCGAGCAGGATCTCCCCCGAACTCGGCTGTTCGGCACCGGCGAGGATCTTCATCAGGGTGGACTTGCCGGCCCCGTTCTCGCCGACGAGGACGTTGACCTCTCCGCGGTGGGCGTCGAAGGAGACCTTCTTCAGAGCGTGGACGCCGCCGTAGGACTTGTCGATCTCGATCGCGCGCAGAATGACGTCGTCCTCCACCGGAGTCGCGGTCATGACGAGACCGTCACGGACGTCGGCACCACGAGGATCGACGTCGGCGCGATCAGCGAGAACGCGCCGGCGAACTCGATCCGCTTGCCGACCAGGCTCGCGGGGTCGAGCGGGGCCAGGACGTCGGACTTCACCCGGGTGTTGAGCGCGGTGGCGACGTCCGCGTAGTCGAGCTGGTTCTTGAAGTCGTTGAAGGAGATGAAGCCGACGGCGTCCCGCAGGGCAGTTCCGGCGATCACAGTGCCGGTCACGATCTGCACGGTGGTGCCCTTGCCCGGCACCCCGTCGACCTGCACGGTCATCGGCCGGGTCGGAACCTCGGCGTCGACGGCGGTCACCGATCCGCTGCCCTTGATCAGGAAGGCGAACGGGCTGCCCGTGCCCGCCTGGTGCCCGTACGTGGTGCTCGCGGCGGTTTGGTCCGCCGCGAGGGCGGGAAGCAGAGTGGCGGCCTCGACCGCCTTCTCCTCCACCGTCGGCAGCACCTTGCTCGACCAGATCCCCTCCACGAAAGCCTTCGGGTCGAGCGCGCCGCCGCTCGCCCCGCCATCGGCCTCGGCCTGGCCGGCCGGCACGTAGGTGTAGACGCCAGGCACATGGGAGCACCCGGCGAGGCCGACGCAGAGGGCCGCAAGCACCCCGGCGACGACGGTCCGCTGGACGAATGCGAGGGTTCGCATATCTATTCGGGCCTGACCTGACATACTCGGCATCGTGCCGCACGCTTCTCAGGGCTGTCAATGGGCTGCGGATACCGGTCTCGCAACGAGGATCAGGCATCCCGCCGGGGGGTCCGGCGCCTGCCAGAAACGCCCGCGGCAGCGTGGGTTCCGGGTCGGCTCGGTGACCGTTGACACCGCAACAGCTCGCGGCGTAGCGTGGCGATCGGTTTCATTCATTAGCGAATTGCTATTCATTGCGGTCGGCGATCATTCACCTGCCGGGGCCGGCGACCATCGCCGGACGTTCTGTGGCACGTCGGAGCAGAGAGGGAGAGAGATGTCTGAGTACCCGCCCTTCGGAGCCGGGCTGTGGCACTTCGCGTCCTACGTGGACCGCTACGCGACGGACGGCTACGCGCCCCCGGTGACCACGCTGGAGCAGATCGCCCGGGCCGGCGAGGTCGGCGACCTGTCCTTCGTGGACGTGCCCTACCCGTTCACCCCCGGCGTGAGCGTCGACGACGTCAGTTCGGCGCTGAAGGCACACGGGCTCCAGGCCATCGGGGTCACCCCCGAGATCTACATGCGGCGCTTCAGCAAAGGGGCGTTCACCCACCCCGACGCAGGCGTCCGCGCTCAGGCGCTCGAGGCGCTCCAGGAGGCCGCGGGGGTCGTGCGCACGCTCGGCGCGCGGTACCTGAAGGTGTGGCCGGGCCAGGACGGCTGGGACTATCCCTTCCAGGTCGACCACCACCAGCAGTGGGAGCTCGCCGTCTCCGGAATGCGCGACCTGGCGCTCGCCAACCCCGACCTCAAGATCGTGATCGAGTACAAGCCCCGCGAGCCCCGCGTGAAGATGTTCTGGGACTCCGCCGCCAAGACGGCCCTCGGCATCAAGGCGATGGACGTCGACAACGTCGGCGTGCTGCTCGACTTCGGTCACGCGCTGTTCGGCGGGGAGTCCCCCGCCGCGGCGGCGCAGCTGCTGATCGACCACGACCTGCTCTGGGCGATGGACGTCAACGACAACCTGCGCAGCTGGGACGACGACATGGTCGTCGGAACCGTGCACCCGGTCGAGCTGTTCGAGTACTTCTACACGCTGCGCAAGAACAACTGGGAGGGCGTCTGGCAGCTCGACCAGTTCCCCTTCCGGGAGGACACCGTCGAGGCGGCGCGGTTGTCGATCCGATTCCTCAAGGCGATCCACCGCGCCCTCGATGAACTCGACATGTCCGCGCTGCACGAGGCCCAGCTCCGCCAGGACGCGCTCGGCGCGCAGCGACTGGTGCAGGACGTGCTGTTCTCCTGCATGAGGAGCGAGTAGTGACCGAGGATCTCGTGCCCGAGGTCGACGAGACGGTCGAGCTGGACACCTTCACCGTGCTCGGGCGGGTCCCCGACGGGGCCTCGCGGGAGCAGGCGGTGGCCCACCTGGCCGAGGCCGCGCGACAGGTCCGGCGGCGCGACATCCAGATGGTGCGGGCCGCGGGCCTGGGGCACATCGGGGGCGAGTACTCGGTCATCGACATCCTCGTCACGCTCTACCTGCACGCCCTGAACACCTCGCCGGAACGGCTCGAGGACCCGGGTCGCGACCGGTTCATCCTCTCCAAGGGGCACGCGGCCGCAGCGCTGTACACCACCCTGGCGGTGGCCGGATTCCTTCCTCCTGAGCAGCTGGCCACCTTCATGCAGCCGATGTCCCAGCTCAACGGCCATCCGGCCCGCACCAAGATCGCGGCCGTCGAGGCCAGCACCGGCCCGCTCGGACACGGCCTTCCGATCGCCGTCGGCACCGCCTTCGCCGGTCAGCTCGACGGATCGCCCCGGCGAACCTTCGTGGTGGTCGGCGACGGCGAGCTGCAGGAGGGATCGAACTGGGAGGCGCTGATGACCGCGGGCAACCACCGGCTCGACCACCTGTGCGTGATCGTCGACCGGAACCGGCTGCAGCAGGGCGCGCGGGTGGCGGACACCAACGACCTGGAACCGCTGGCGGACAAGCTCACCGCCTTCGGCTTCGACGTGGTCGGGGTGGACGGACACGACCACGGCGCACTGCTCGACGCCTTCGTCGCGGTGCCGGCGCCGTCCGGCCGTCCGACCGCGATCATCGCCCACACCCGCAAGGGCCATCCCATCTCGTTCATGTCCGACAACGTCGCCTGGCATCACAAGGTCCCCTCGGCCGATGAGGTGGCACAGGCGTTGACGGAGCTGGAGGCATCGTGACCGCGACCAGCACGTCCACCGAGCGCGCGCTGCACGATTGCCGCGACGCGTGGATCTCGGCGCTGCTCGACCTCGCGCACCACGACGAACGGATCGTGGTCGTCGCCAACGACTCCGTCGGGTCGAGCAAGCTGAACCGGTTCGAGGAAATGTTCCCCGAGCGCCTGATCAACGTCGGGATCGCCGAACAGAACATGGTCGGTGTCGGCGCCGGTCTGGCCAACGGCGGCAAGATCCCGTTCGTGTCGGCGGCGGCCTGCTTCCTGACCGCGCGTGCGATGGAGCAGATCAAGGTGGACGCCGCCTACTCCCAGCACCAGCTGGTGCTGGTCGGGCAGAGCCCCGGCATGGCCTACGGCGAGCTCGGCCCGACGCATCACTCGATCGAGGATCTGGCGTGGCTGCGGGCCATCCCCGGGATGACGGTCGTCGTCCCCACGGATCGCCAGGAGACCGACCAGGTGATCCGCTGGGCGGCGACTGCCGGCCGCCCGGTGTTCGTCCGGGTCAGCCGGATGGGCGTGCCCGACGTCATGCCCGAGGGCTACGCGTTCCAGCCCGGCGTCGCAGTCACTTTGCGGGAGGGGTCCGACATCACCCTGATCGCGACCGGCACCCCCGTCGTCCGGGCGCTCGACGCCGCCGACCTGCTCGCCGCCGAGGGGGTTCAGGCACGGGTGCTCGCGATGCCGACGATCAAACCGCTGGACGGCGCCGCAGTGTTGGCTGCGGCCGCCGAGACCGGCGGCATCGTCACCGTCGAAGAGGCACTGACCAGCGGCCTCGGGGGTGCCGTGGCCGAGTACCTGGCCCCGCGCCGTCCGACCCTGATGCGGATGATCGGAGTGCCGGACACGTTCGCTCCCACCGGGTCCGTGACGTGGCTGATGGATCACTTCGGGATCACGGCGACCGGGATCGCCTCGGCAGCAGGGGACCTGATCCGCCAGCGAGCTGACGGTGTCTAGCCTGCCCATGGTGCTGGCGGTCGATCAGGGCACCGGCTCGACCAAAGCGGTCGCACTCGGCCCGGACGGCACCGTGCTGCGCAGTCATGCGGTGACCATCGGGCAGGCGACCCCGAAGCCCGGGTGGGTGGAGCAGGATCCGGTCGAGATCCTCGAGTCGGTGCAGACCTGTCTCCTGGCGCTGGTCGAGACCGGACCCGAGCTCCCGGTGTCGGTCGGGCTCTCCAACCAGCGCGAATCGGCGCTCGCCTGGGATGCGCAGACCGGTGAGCCGCTCAGCGCCCTGCTGGGCTGGCAGGACCGGCGAACCAGCGCTACTGCACGGGATCTGGCCGAGGATGGAACCGCCGAGCTGGTACGCCTGCGGTCGGGGCTGCCGCTGGACCCGATGTTCTCGGCACTGAAGTTCGGCTGGATCCTCGACCAGATCGACCCTGATCGCGTACGCGCCTCATCGGGTGCGATCCGGCTCGGCACCGTGGACTCCTGGCTGGTCGACCGGCTGACCGGGCAATGGCGGATCGAGGCCGGCAACGCCAGCCGCACCCAGTTGATGGACCTGTCCACCCTCGACTGGGACCCGGAGTTGTCGGCGCTGTTCCGGATCCCGGCGCAGGCGCTGCCGCCGATCGTGCGCTCCGACGAGCCGTCTTCGCCGATCGCGGCGCTCGGCTCGGCCGGCGTCCAGGTCGGTCTCGGAGGGGTGCTCGGCGACTCGCACGCCGCTCTGTTCGGTCACGGGGTGAGGGAGCCCGGCCGGGTGAAGGCGACGTTCGGCACCGGGTCGTCGATCATGGGGCTGAGTGATGCGCAGGTCTCCCCCGGCTCCGGGATGGCCCACACCCTGGGCTGGCTGACCGATGCGCCGGCCCGGGCGTTCGAGGGCAACATCCTGTCCACCGGCGCCACCCTGCTGTGGCTGGCCCGGGTGCTCTCGCGTGATCCCTCGGAGCTGGCGCTGCTCGCGCAGTCGGTGCCGTCCTCGGCGGGGGTGTGCCTGGTGCCGGCGTTCGCCGGCCTGGGAGCGCCCTACTGGGACGAGTCGGCGCGGGCGGTGCTCTCCGGATTCACCTACGGGTCGACGGCCGCGCACCTGGCCCGGGCGGCGTTCGAATCGATTGCGCACCAGGTCGAGGACGTGCTCGAGCGGGCCGACGAGGTGGCGGGCACGCGCATCGCGGAGGTGCTGGTGGACGGCGGGCCGTCGCGCAACGACTGGCTCATGCAGGCGCAGGCCGATCTGTCGGAGCGCCGGGTGGGCCGGCCCGACAACCCTCTGCTCTCGGTGACCGGGGCCGGTCACTTGGCCGGACTGAGCGCGGGGCTCTGGGGAGCGGACCGGCCGCTGCCCGGACCCGGCGAGACCACGGTGTTCACCCCGGGTCTCTCAGCTGACCAGCGGGATGCCCGGCGTCGCGAGTGGGCGGACGCCGTCGCCCGGGCTCGGCTGAGCACGAGCTGACCGGCGTCCACACCCGCCGTACGCAGCTCACGTGGTCGCGATGCGGGGCGTGCTCAGAAGCCCCAGCAGAGAGCGGGACCACCGTCAGCGCGCGCCAGGATGACCGAACAATCCATGGCCAATGTGGTGGGGCACCTGGAGGCACACGGCTACGTTCGACGCGTGCCCGACCCCGGCGACCGGCGCGCGAAGCTGGGGCCTCATCGAGGCGCTCGGACGACCGCGGTGGAACGCGCTGCGCGACGACCTGCCCACGATCAGACATGTTCTCGGCGGATGCGGACGGCGGGTAACGCTCGACATGTCGGTCGGGATCGGAAGGACGCTGTGATGGCACACGCGAACCTTGAGGTGGTCGCGATCGGCCGTGACCGGCCTCGACTCAGTGGGTGGTCATGTCTGCCGGGAGTTGGGTGGCGATGGAGAGCTGCGTTCGAGGTTCTCCTTCAACGCGGCCAGGTTGGCGGGCATCTCCTTGCGAGCCGCGGGTCGGACCACCAGCGGAACGAGGACCCTGCCGATCCCGTGGCCCTCGAAGTCGACGGTGATGCTCAGACGCGAACGCGACGGCCCGACAGGTGTGACGGAGAGGTCGACGATGGCGCGGATCGGCCCGTCGAGGCCCCGCACTCCCCAGGCGCGGGGCGGGTCGAGGTGGGTCAGCTCGGAGGTGGAGGACCGGTCGGCGAAGCCGATCCGCCGCGTGGTGTGACAGAGAGTGCCGACCTGCGGTGCCTCGGGGTGGTCGAGGTGCCCCTCCACGACCCCGGACTGCCACTGACGGAATCGCGTCGGGTCGGTGGCGTAGGCGAAAACGTCCTCCGCCGAGCGCTCGACCTCGGTGCTGGCGGTAACGCCGGCCATCAGCCCTCCCGGCCAGGTGCCAGCAGGGCCGCGTAGCGGGCCAGGTACAGGGGCCAGCCGGCCTCGTCGTCGACGCCGTCACGCACGCCCTGCCAACCGGGGCCGTGCCGGTCGATGTGTGCGGTGCTCGAGCTCCACCCGAGTCCGGTCCGGGGACTCGGCGATGAACCGGACCTCGACCTCGCTGGTCAGCGTCATGGTCGGTCTCGACCTGCCACTGCGGCCCGATGTCCCAGCTGAACACGACCCGGTCCGGCGGCTCGTAGGCCAGGATCCGCGCCCACCGGCACTCACTGCCGTCGATCGCCACGGTCGACGATGTTCCCACCGACCCGTGGTTCGAACACGGTCTGCGCGATCGGAGACCCGAGCAGGTTGTGCTCGGGTGGCTTGAAGTCGCCGAACCGCAACGTGAACACCTCGAAGGCCCGTGCGATCGGCGCCTCGACCACGATCCGGCGCTGGACCACCGCAGACTCGCTCTGGATCATTGGCTCTCCTCCGTCAGATCCTCGACCGCATCGGTCTCGGCGTGAATGTCGCCGACGGCCTGGACGGCGTCCGCGTAGCCGTCCAGAGCACGTCGCCAGAACGTGTCCAGCTGGTCCCGCAACGCAGCCACGGCTGCTGGTTCCAGCCGGTAGATCCGCCGGGTGCCGTCCGCCCGCTCACTGACCAGCCCGGCATCCTTGAGAACCTTCAGATGCTGGGAGACCGCAGGCCGGCTCACCGGCAGCACCTGCGCCAACTCACCGACCGCGCGCGGCCCGTCGGCGAGGCATTCCACGATCGCGCGCCGGGTCCGGTCCCCCAGCACGCCCCACAGGTCACCATCACGGTAAGTGTCTACGAACGGTAAGTTGCCACTAACGCTCACTCGGCGTCAAGCCTGGCCGGCAACGGCCTCGGTCAGCGCGGTGACGGCTGCGGCGATGTGGACGGTGGTGGTCCACCGTCCCAGCGACAGGCGAAGGGCAGCCAGAGCGAGGTCGCGGGGAACACCCATCGCCGTCAGGACGGGTGAAGGGTCGGTGTGTCCGGAGTGGCAGGCCGAGCCGGTGGAGGCCGCGAGGCCGGGTGCGGCGGCCAGGATCGTGTCGCCGCTGGTGCCGTCGATGCTGATGTTGAGGGTGTGCGGCAGCCGGTGCTCGGCGTCGCCGTTGAAGTGGACCCGCGCCGGCAGGGCGGCCGACAGCCCGGCGTGAAGGGAGTCCCGCAGGCCTGCGCAGCGCGATCGGTTCGCCGGCAACCAGATCGGCGGCGGCGAGATCGGCCGCCGTGCCCAGCGCGACGGCGAGGGCGACGTTCTCGGTGCCGGCGCGCAGCCCGCGCTCCTGACCGCCGCCGCCGACGACGGGTTCGAGGCGCACGCCGTCACGCACGTAGAGCGCGGCGATCCCCTTGGGGGCGTACATCTTGTGCCCGACGAGGGTGAGCAGGTCCACCCCCAGTTCCACGACGTCCACGGCGATCTTCCCGACCGTCTGGGCGGCGTCGGTGTGGAACAGGGCCCCGGCGCGGTGCGACAGCGAGGCCAGGCGAGCGACGTCCTGAACGGTGCCGGTCTCGTTGTTGGCGTGCATCACCGAGACCAGCACGGTGCTGTCTGGTGAGGGCGGCGGCCAACTCCGTCCGGGCGGATCCGGCCGTGCTCGTCGACCGGCAGCTAGCCACCAGGTCGACGCCGTGCCAGACGCTGCAGATACCGGGCAGCGTGCAGGACGGCGGGGTGCTCGGTTGACCTGGGTTATCACCCGTGGCCGCCGACCGGACCACCGCGCCGGATCGGCCTCCAGCGCCGCGAGAACCGTCGCCGCGGACGGCGAGCGCGTCGGCCTCGGATCCACTGCCGGTGAACACGATCGCGCCCGGGCGGGCGCCGATCAGTGCGGCGACCTGTGCTCGGGCGTGCTCGAGCGCGGCGCGCGCGGCGGGCCGTAGGCGTGGCTGCTGGAGGGGTTGCCGAACGCGTGGGACAGGTACGGCAGCATCGCGTCGACGACGCGCGGGTCGACCGGCGTCGTCGCGTTGTAGTCGAGGTAGACGGGCGCCCCGGCGGCGTCGGGCGACGCTGTCATGCCACGTCCTCACTGTCGGAACGGCCCTCGACCGGCAGCTCGGAGAGCCTCCACTCGAGCATGCCGTCGGTCAGGCGCAGCGCCGTGCGGCCGTGCGCGGTGAGGATCCGCACGGCGTCGTGGGAGAGCACGCAGTAGGCGCCGCGGCAGTAGGCGACGATCTCGGTGTGTGCGGGGAGTTCGTCGAGCCGGTCGGGCAGCTCGGCCAGGGGCACCGAGACCGCGCCGGGGATGTGCCCGGCGGCGTACTCCTCCGCGGGACGCACGTCCAGGACGGTGACCGTGCCGGCGCGGGCCCGGCGCAGGAGTTCCTCGCGGTCCACGGCCTGGGTGTCGTCCGGGCCGAGATAGGCGGCCGCGGCGGGGGCGATGTCGGGCAGATGGCGTGCGGCGACCTGCTGGAGGTGACCGTAGAGCGCCGCGACGTCGGGGCCGGCGAGGCGGTAGTAGACCTTGACGCCCTCCTTGCGCGTCTCCACGAGCCGGGCGGCCTTGAGCGTCTGCAGGTGGGCGGAGCACGACGTCATGCCCAGCCCGGCGGCCCGGGCGAGGGAATCCACGGTCCGCTCGCCCTGGGCGAGCAGGTCGACCAGCTCCAGCCGCTTGGGGCTGGCCAGCGCCTTGCCGACGCGGGCGAACTGCTCGAACAGGGCGTCCTTGCGTTGGCGTCGGCTCATCGTGGTCCCCGTTCTCGATGGTCGTCGGACGTCGGTCCGGTGAGTGGTCTGCTTATTCCAATGATCCTTGGATGACTAGACTATCCTCCTGGGGTCCCGTACGACCAGGAAGTGAGGTCCGCCATGGCGCTCAGGGTGTTTCCGCTGATCGACCGAGTCCTCCTCCGGTGACCGGGGCGGCGACCCGCCCGGAGCCGCGGCTGGGGCTGCGGGCCAATGCCGGTCAGTTCACCCTGCTGGTCGTGGTCAACGCCCTGGTGGGGGGCATGCTCGGGCAGGAGCGCACGGTCCTGCCGCTGCTCGCTGACCGCACCTTCCACGTCACGGCCTACACCGCCGCCGTGGTCTACATCGCCGCGTTCGGCGCGGTGAAGGCGGTGACCAACTACGTCGCAGGAACGCTGTCCGATCGCTACGGCCGCAAGCCGGTCCTGGTCGCCGGCTGGGTGATCGGACTGCCGGTGCCGCTCCTGCTGATCTGGGCGCCGTCCTGGGGATGGGTGATCGCCGCGAACGTCCTGCTCGGCGTCAACCAGGGGCTCACCTGGTCCACCACGGTCAACATGAAGATCGACTTGGTCGGGCCTGCCCGGCGCGGCCTCGCCATGGGCCTCAACGAGGCCGCCGGCTACGGCGCCGTGGCGGTCACCGCGTTGGCGACCGGCTACCTCGCCGCCCGGTACGGGCTGCGGCCCGCGCCGTTCTACCTGGGGATCGGGTACGTCGTCCTCGGCCTGCTCGCCTCGGTGCTGCTGGTCCGCGAGACCCACCACCACGCGCGCGCCGAGGCGCGGGAGCATCACGCCGCCGCCGACAGTGAGCTGTCCAGCCGCGAGGTCCTGGTCCGCACCTCGTTCACCGATCCCGCCCTGTCCTCCGCCAGCCAGGCCGGGATGGTCAACAACCTCAACGACGGCCTGGCCTGGGGTCTGTTCCCCCTTCTGTTCGCCGCGGCCGGCCTGTCGATCGGCAGGATCGGACTCCTGGCCGCGCTGTATCCCGCGGTCTGGGGCGTGGGCCAGCTGGTCACGGGCGCCGCCTCCGACCGGTACGGCCGCAAGCCGCTCATCGTCGCCGGAATGCTCCTGCAGGCCCTCGCCCTCACCGGCTTCGCGCTCGCCGACACGTTCACCTGGTGGGCGCTCGCCGCGGTCGGGCTCGGCGCCGGGACGGCCCTGGTCTACCCGACCCTTCTCGCCACGATCGGTGACGTCGCCCACCCCACCTGGCGAGCCCGGTCCGTCGGGGTCTACCGGCTCTGGCGTGACGGGGGCTTCGCGGTCGGCGCCCTGCTCTCCGGAGCCATCGCCGACACCCTCGGCATCCGCGCCGCCATCTGGGTCGTGGCGGCCCTCACCGCCGCGTCCGGGCTCCTGGTCGCCGTCAGGATGCACGAGACTCTCCGACGCGATGGCGGGCAAGGCCGACGACCAGGCGTCGACGTTCCCGGGAAGAAGCAGGGCCCGGAGCGAGTTCCCATGGTCAGTCATATCCCGGTGCGAAGGAGGGCGACCACGATGCAGGCTGTGTGGAACGGAGTGGTTCTGGCGGAGTCCGAGGACACGGTCGTCGTGGAGGGGAATCACTACTTCCCCGCAGACTCGTTGCGGCGGCAGTACTTCACGCCCAGCAGCCACCAGTCGGTGTGCCCATGGAAGGGACAGGCGCACTACTTCACCATCCAGGTCGGGGACGCCGTGAACGCCGACGCCGCCTGGTACTACCCCTCCCCCGAACCGGCCGCGGAGCAGATCCGCGACCGCGTCGCCTTCTGGAAGGGCGTCACGATCGCGTAGGACGGCCGTGGCTCGGGGTGACCGGTGCCCGCCTACAGCCCCAGGAGCGCCTGTTCGACGACCTCGGTGAGCGCGGGGTGCACGTAGAGGACGTCGCGCGCCAACTGATCCACGGTCTGGCCGAGCATCATGCCCTGGAGAAGCGGCTGCAGCAGGGTCGCCGCCTGCGGCCCGATGATGTGCGCTCCCAGCAGAGTGCGGGTGACCGGGTCGGCGAGCAGCTTGACGAAGCTGGTGGTGTCCTCCAGGGCCCAGCCGTAGGCCGTGTCGGCGTACCGGCGGACGCTGGACACGACGGCGATCCCCTGCTCGGTGGCCTGGCGTTCGGTCAGGCCCACACTGGCCACTTGCGGGTCGGAGAACACCGCATGCGGAGCCACCGAGTGTTCCAGCGTCCGCAGGTCCTCGGGATGCGAGAGGTTGTGGCTGAGCACGCGCATCTCGGCGTTCGCCATGTGCTTGAGCTGGAAGTGATTCGCCGCGTCTCCGAACGACCACACCCCCGGCACGGCCGTCCGATAGGCGTCGTCCGCGACCACGTGGCCGTGAGCGTCGAGTTCGAGGCCCCCGGCCGTCGCGTCCAGCAGGTCGGTGTTCGGTTGACGGCCCACGGCGACGAGGAGCATCTCGGCGTGCACGACCTCCTCAAGCACCTGGCCCTCCACGCGTCGCGTGACGGTGGCGGCGACGCCGTCGCCGTGCGCGCGCACGGCCACCACCTCGCTGTTCAGGAGCAGCCGGTGACGCCGCCCGGCGAGCTCGGTGAACTGCGCGGAAACCTCCTCGTCCTCGGCCATCAGCAGGCGTGGGCCCCGCTGCACCATCGTCACCTCGGCCCCGAAGGCGCCGAAGACGTGCCCCAACTCGGCGGCGATGAAGCCCCCGCCGATGATGAGCAGCGAGGCCGGCACCTGGTCGATCCGCATGATCGTGTCCGAGGTGTGGAACGGCACGCCGTCCAGACCGGGAATGTTCGGCACCACCGGACGGGCACCGACCGCGACGACCATCTGGTCGGCGGTGATCCTCTCACCGGCGACGTCCAGCACCTTCGGCGCCACGAACCGTGCAGGCTCGGTGTAGACGTCGATGCCGTTGCTCCGGCGGTAGTCCACCGCGCTGTCGTGGATCGGATCGATCCGTCCGAACACCCGATCCCGGATCGCGGGCCAGTCCACCCGGTCGAGCGTCGCATGCACACCCAGCCGCTCGGCCTCCCGCACTCCGAGCGCGGCGTCGGCGGCGACGACGAACATCTTCGACGGGATGCACCCCCGGTTCAGGCAGGTTCCGCCGAACCGGCTCGGCTCCACGATCGCCGAGCGCAGATGCGCCACCTCGGGGCCGAACAGCATGTTCCCACTGCCCGCACCGAGCACCACCAGGTCATAGCTCTTCACAGGTGTCTGTCCTCCATCGATCCGGTCACTCGGTCACATCCCCGGTGTCCGCTGAGCTGGGTGACTGCGGTCGGGCCGGGCCCGCCAGGAGCACCGTAGCCGGGCAATCCGGTGCGCGCGGCTCAGGCCGTCGTGCGGCGGGACATCGCCGACACCACGGCGCCGAGGATGGCACCGAAGATCATGTGCCCCATCAGGCTCTGCATGCTGGTGGAGTTGATCTCGAACAGCGGCATGCCGAGCTTGGCCGGCATGGCGATCAGCGCGCCGAGCACCCACCAGACCACCCCGTAGGCCACCCCGAACCCGAGCGCGGTCACCATCCCGGTCAGACGGCCTCCGAGCAGTACCACGAAGCTGGCGCCGATGAACGCCGAGATCGCCAGGTGGACAAGCCAACCCACCGCCGCCGACTCACTGCCGACCATCATGGCGACCATCGGGATCATGTCCATCATCTGCATCAGCATGCCGAACACGACGCCGCCGGCCAGGCCGCCGGCGACCCCCCGGACGATCCCGTTGACGTGCGTGGACATGGCGGTCGAGGCGGTGGTGGAAGTCATGTCGTGTCCTCTCCTGAAGGATGCGGCCTTGGCGGCCGCGGGGTGATGGTTCGAGGAGGGAACCCGTTCGGCCGATCCTGCCTTCCCGGCTGACCGCCTCAATTCGGTCCGGGGGAAGGGTCGTCGAGGCGGGCGGGTTCCCAGCTCGTGACCCGCCCCTCCCTGCGTCGCCGGTTGGCTCAGGCCGCCCGCGCGGTCGAGCTGTCCACCCGGCCGGTCCACCCGGCGACCCACGCCGTGTTGCGTCGACGCTGGCGGGCTCTGCCGGCCGGTGTCCGCGGCCCTGAGCAGGTGCTGGGCCGGCACAGTGTCGGCTGTGAGGGCACCCATGGCGTGTTCCCGGCGTGCAACCTCACCTGCTCGCCGTGCTACCACTCGGCCGACGCGAACCAGGTGCGCATCGACGGCGAGCACACCCTGCGCGAGGTCACGGCGCAGATGGCGTTGCTGCAGAAGGCGAACGGGCCCAGCGCGCACGCTCAGCTGATCGGCGGGGAGGTGTCTCTGCTCTCCCCCGACGACCACGCCGCCGCGTTGCTCGCCATGCGCGCCGCCGGGCGCGAGCCGATGTCCATGACGCACGGCGACTTCGATCCGGCGTATCTGCGTGCGCTGGTGACCGCGCCCGACGGCAGCGTGCGGCTGCGCCGGGTCTCCTTCGCCGCCCACTTCGACTCCTTCATGCGCGGACGGCGCGGTATGCCGCGCCCGCGCGCCGAGTCCGACCTGCACGCGCACCGTCAGGCGTTCGCCGACATGTTCGTGGAGCTTCGGCGTCGGCTGGGGGTGCGCTCGTTCCTGGCGCACAACATGACCGTCACCCCGGACAACCTGGACCAGGTCGCCGACGTGGTGCGCGCCGTCCGGACGATGGACTACTCGATGATGTCGTTCCAGCCCGCGGCCAGCGTCGGCGACGCCCGGCGATGGTCGGCGGGCATGTCCGGCGTCTCGATCGACGACGTCTGGGCCCGCGTCGAGGCCGGCATGGGCCAGCCGTTGGCCTGGCAGGGCCTGCAGTTCGGAGACCCACGCTGCAACCGGACGGCCGTGGGCCTGCTGGTCGGGGATCGCTGGGTGCCGGTGCTCGACCCCGCCAGCGCGGCCGATCTGCGCGCGCGGGACGCGGAGATGCGCTGGTTCGGCGGCATGACGGTGGTCGGAGTGCCGCTCCCGGTGGTGGCGGGCAAGGTGTGTCGCGCCGTGACGCGCCACCCCAGCGTGGTCCCGCTGGCTGCGGGGTGGGCCATGCGGGCGATCACCCGGGCCGGAGGCCCGGTGGTGGTGGCTCGGGCGCTGCTGCGACGGCGGGTGCGGCCGTTGACCTTCGTCGTGCACAACTTCATGGATGCCGCTGTGGTGGCCCCGGCCTGGGAGGCGAACCGCTCGGGTACGGTCTCGCCCGACCCTCAGGTCAGGGCGGCCCAGGAGCGCCTGGCCGCCTGCTTCTACCTCATGGCGCACCCGGAGACCGGAGAGCTCGTGCCGGCATGTGCGCAGCACTCTGTGCTGGATCCCGAGGAGAACCGTCGGTTGCGGGTCCTGCTTCCCCGGCCCACGGTCCGCTCGAGCCGTGAGCGCCAGGAGCGATGACGCAGACCCCCGGCCGGCGCACCACCAGACCGACCTGATCGCCGAGGTCGAGCCGGCCCCCGATCGGCAGCTCCGCCAGGACGCGTGCCCGGGCACCGGTGCGCCCGGCGGCGACGTCGACGTGCACGACGTGGCGCATCCCGGCGCGTACGAGACCCGCCACGACGCCCGTCGCGTCGGCCCGGCTGTCCTGCGCCGGGACCACCTCGACGGCCTCCTGCCGCAGCAGGAGCACCGCCGGCGTGCCGGGCGGCCGATCCCGTTCGGAGCCCTCCACCCGGACACGCCCCAGGACCGAGTCGTGCCCGGCCGCAGTGAGCACCCCGGGGATCTCGCTGAACCCGCCGAGCATCCGCGCCACCTCCAACGACCCCGGTGACCGGTAGAGCTCGTCCAGGGTGCCGCAGCGGGCCAGAGCCCCGTCGATCAGCACAGCGACCGTGTCGGCCAGGGCGGCCTCGGCCAGATCGTGCGTGACCATGACGATCGTCGGGCCGAGAGCCGCCCGCACCTCTCCGAGCAGGCCGTGCATCGCCGTCCGCAGGGCGGTGTCCAGCGCACTGAACGGCTCGTCGAGCAGCAGGACGTGCGGGCGCGCCGCCAGCGCCCTGGCCAGGGCGACCCGCTGCTCCTGCCCCCCGGACAGCTCCCGCGGGCGCCGGGCACCGACCTCACCCAGGTGCACCAGGTCGAGGAACCGGCGCGCCGCCTCGCGTGCCTGAGCTCGCGGCCGGCCGGCGACCCGGTCGGCGAAGGCCACGTTGTCCAGCACGTCGAGATGCGGGAACAGGAGGGGTTTCTGGAACATCATCGTCATCCGGCGTCGCTCCGGCGGCACAGCCAGCATGCTGTTCCCCGCCAGCCGGACATCGCCGCTCTGCGGGGTCAGCAGTCCGGCCACCAGCCGCAGGACGGTGGTCTTCCCCGACCCCGACGGGCCCACCACCGCCAGCATCTGGCCCTCACCCACCGACAGGCTCACTGATCGGACGGCGGCCCTGGCGGCGCCCGGATGGCGGTACTCCAGCCCGCACACCTCGAGGTCAGCGCTCATCGACGCGCTCCGTGAGGCTGGTGCCCCGGCGACGCCGGACAACGGCGGCCAAGGCCAGAGCGGCCAGCGTCGGCGAGAGGGACAGCAGGGAGATCACGGCGACCACCGGCTCGTTGCCGGTCCCGGACGCCGCCGAGGCCAGCAGGACCGGCGCCGTGATCAGTCCTGCGCCGCCGATCAGGACGGTGACCACGTAGTCGCTCCATCCCACCAGGAACGCCAGAGCGGCGGCGGCCAGCACGGCCGGAACCAGTGCGGGCAGGGTGGCTCGTCGGAAGGCTTGCGGCGCAGTGGCTCCGAGCATGCGGGCCTGCTCCTCCAGCAGCGGGTCCACCGCGGTGTAGGCCGCCCTCATGACATAGGTCGCATACGGCAGGGCGAACACGGCCAGCACCGCGACCACCGCGACCGGTGCCGGAATCGCCAGCCTCAACACCACGGCGTCCAGGCCCATCGCCACCGCGAACGGCGGCAGGGCCACCGGGGCGAGCAGCAGCACCGAGACCGCCCAGGAGCGATCCAGCAGCCGCCAGCCGAGCGCCCGCCCGGCCAACGCCCCCAGCGGAGTCGCAACAGCGGCCACGGCCAGGCCGAGCAGGCTCGAGCGCAGCAGCGCGCCGCCGATCCCCTGGGTATGGGCCTCGCGCAGCCCGCGCCCGCCCCACTCCTGCGGCAGCGTCGCCGGCCACACCCACCGATCGGCGACGGCCCACACCCCCAGGGGCAGCAGCGGCCCGAGGAACCACACGAGCAGCGCGGTTCCGACCACGATCGGCCACGCTTTCCGGCCGCTCATCGGACGCTCATCGGGCGGCACCCAGGCGCCGGAACACCGGCACCGCGAGCGCGGCGCAGGCCAGGGCCAGCGCGAGACTGGCGGTGGCGGCTGCCGCGGCCTGAGGCCGGGCCGCCAGGTCGATCGAGGTGAACCACCGGTAGGCCATCACCGGCAGCGATTCCGGGTGGGCCCGTCCGAGCAACCACGCCACCTCGTAGGACCCGAGGGTGTAGAGGAAGGAGATCAGGCCCGCCGCCGCCGTGGCCGGTGCAGCCAGAGGCAGGGTGAGCCGGCGCAGACGCTGCCGCTCGTCGGCGCCGAGCATGCGGGCGGCCTCACTCAGCTCACCCAACTGCCGGCTCACCGACGCGGTCACCACCAGAGCCACGAACGCCGACTCCTTCCAGGCGAACTCGGCCACGGTGGCGATCGGCCAGCGACCACCGACCAGTTCCGGCCAGTGGTCCGGGGCCACCCCCAGCAGGCGGGGCAGGACGCCACCGCCGGAGGCCAGCAGCGCCACCGCCGCGGCCCCGACCAGATGCGGCACCGGGATCACACTCGCCGCCAGCGCGGCTGTCACCCGGGTGAGCCGACCGCCACGAAGCAGGGTGATCGCCGTGACCAGGCCGACCGCGACGGCTGCCGCCGTGGCGACCGAGGCGATCAGCAGCGACTCGCGCAGACCGGTGCCGAGGTCACCCGCCACGGCCGTGTAGCCGGCCAGGCTCGCCCGAGGCTCCCCGTAGAGCGGGAGCAGGCCCACGCTGGTCAACAGCACCGCCCCCACCCCGGTGCCGATCACCACGACGGTCAGGGTGACCGCCGGGGCGAGCAGGAACAGGCCCGGTGAGCGACGCCGTCCGCCGATCAGAGGGCCGCTCACAGTGCCACTCATAAGGCCGCTCATAAGGCCGCGGCGAGCACGGTACGGCGCCATCCCTCGTCGATCCTCGGCACCCAGGAGGCGGACAGCTCCGGGTTCGCGTTCGCGGAGAGCACCTCATAGGCAGGCACCACCGGCGAGACGGGAAGGGCGGTGAACCGGGCCCGGTCGGCCTCGGACAGCTGGGCCTGGTCCAGCACCGTGAACTGACCCCACACGCGAGGGTCGGCCTTGGCCGCCTGCTGCTGCGGCGACAGGGCCAGGTCGGCCACCACCATCGCGGCGGCGGACCGGCCGGAGGAGGCCGGGATGGCCAGGAAGCTGGCGTTGCCGACCGTCCCCTCCCGCAGACTCAGCACCCGCGTGGTGGGCGGGAAGGTGCCCTTGGCGACCAGATCGGTGAGGGTGGCCGGGCCGTACGTCATCGTCAGGTCCACCTCACCCTGGGCGAAGAGTCTGTCCAGAGCCACGGCGTCCCGCGGGTAGGTCCGGCCACCGCGCCACAGGTGCGGCGCCAGATCGGTCAAGGTCTGGAAGAGCGTCGGGGTCAACCGGTCGTACGCCGCCTGGTCGAACTGGGCCGGCACCCGGCCATCGTCGTCGGCGGATCGGGGACCCGCGCGGCGTCGTAGACGAGGGTGAACTGCGCCTTGTGCCATGGCGACTCACAGCCCTGCACGGCTGTGCCGAAGTCGTTGGTCAGCAACGGGTCAGCGGGCGCCAGGTAGCGGGCGTGGGGCAGGGTGGAGGCCCAGTCGCAGCGCCACGCATCTGCTTGCCGCCCGGTGGCGAAGTTGTCGCCGTTGACCCAGACCAGGTCGACCTCGCCGTCGGTGATCCCGGCCCGCCGCTCGGCCAGGATCCGGTTCATCGCGTCCTTGGTGTCGGCGATCGGCACCCGCCGCAGCCTCACCCCCAGGTCCTGCGCGGCCGGGGCGAGGACGCCGTCCACGTAGGCGTTCCCCTTCGGATCACCGCCCCACATCCACAAGGAGACCGTCTGCCCCCGCGCGTGGGACAACGTCTCCTGCCAGGACGCCGCCCCGCCGGGCGAGGACGCGGCCGACGGTGTCGCGGCAGGTGCAGCGCAGGCCGCAAGACCGAGCAACGCCACGGCAGCGACGACGAGGGCGCGGATACGGACCATGCGCACACATCCTCCCAGGGGTAGGTCGGGCTTACCTCACGAGGCGCGGGTGACGGCCCATCGGCGCATCCGGGCTAAGACAGCCAACGCTTTTCGGGTCATCGGTGCGGCCAGCCGGTCCTTGACCTCAGCGATCGCAGCGTTCCAGGGGCCGTCGTTGTAGGTCGGGTAGGGGTGTACGACCGCGGCCAGATCCCGGGTGCGCAGACCGTGCTTGACGGCGATCGTCAACTCCCCGAGGGACTCCCCCGCTCGTGGGCCGACCACGGTCGCGCCCAGGATCCGGCCCCTGCCGTCGAGGACCAGGCGGGTGAACCCGGAGGTCTCCGCCTCGGCCACCGCACGGTCGACGTGGGTGTGCGCCCACTCGACCAGGCGCAGCCCGGCGGGCAGGGGGTCGGTGGCCAGGCCGACGGCCGCGACCTCGGGGTGGGTGAAGGTGACCCTGGGGGTGGCCGTCAGATCGACCGCGCGGCGCAGGCCCAGGATCGCGTTGCTCGCGGCAAGGCTGGCATGCACGCCGGCGGTGTGGGTGAACTGCGGGTGGCCGGTCAGGTCACCCGCGGCCCAGATCCGCGGGTTCGTCGTCCGCAAGTGCTTGTCCACCACCACGAAGGATCGGTCGTCGACCGTCACCCCGGCGAGGTCGAGGCCGAACCCACGAGTGCGAGGGCTGCGCCCGACGGCCACCACGAGCCGGCCGAAGGCGACCCTCGACCCGTCGGCGAGCACCAGCTGACCGGCCTCACCTGAGCCAGGTTCGACCGACGCCACACCGCGCCCGGCCAGCACGGTGACACCGTCCGCGACCAGGGCCGCTTCCACCAGTGCAGCCCCGGCGGCGTCCTCCCGGGGCATGATCCTGGCGGCGCCCTCGACGATCGTCACCCGCGAGCCCAACCGGGCGAAGGCCTGACCCAGCTCGCAGCCGATACTGCCGCCACCGAGGACGACCAGATCCTCCGGCAACACCTCGAGGTCCCAGATCGTGTCGCTGGTCAGGAAGGCCACTTGGGCCAGGCCGGGAATCGGCGGGACAGCCGGCGATGCGCCGGTGGCGAGCAGGCACTGACCGAACGCGATCGGTGCGCCGTCCACCTCCAGGGTGGACCGGCCGGTGAAGGCGGCGTCGCCGTGCATCACCCGCACCCCCTCCTCCTCCAGGGCCTCGGCCGAATCCACGGGGGCGATGTGGGCGATGGCCGCCTTGACGTGGACCATCACCGCGGCGAAGTCGACCCGCACCTCACCCGTCGTCACCCCGAAGCGCCCCGCCGATCGTGCCGACGCCGCAGCCTCGGCCGCCGCCAGCAGCGCTTTGGAGGGCACACAACCGGTCCACAGGCAGTCGCCCCCAGTACGGTGCCGCTCGATCAGCAGTACCCGGGCACCGAACCGGGCAGCGGTCTTGGCGCCGACGATCCCCGCCGTACCGCCACCCACCACGACCAGGTCCCACGGCGCGACCTGGTCGTGGTGGGCACCGGGGCCCTTGGTCATGGCTGCTCGTCCTCGGCCAGCTGGTCGACGAAGGAGCGCAGCCGGGCGATCGCCTCGGCGTCCGGCGCCTGACGGCCCGGCCACTGGGACAGGGCACGGTGCAGCGCCCGGTGTTCCTCGGCGGTCTGGGTGCACTTCTCGCAGCGCGCCAGGTGCGATTCGATCTTGGCGATCTCTCCGGGGGTCAGCAGGGCCGACGGATCGGCGTCGAGGTAACGCTGGATGCGACGGGCCGACCAGCGGCAGACGAGCATCTGGCGCAGGGATTGCCTCATGCGAACCTTCCCGGGGTGAGGGCGGACGGGCCGAGCCGCCGCCGCACGCGATCGCGTGCTCGGCTCAGCCGCGACATGACCGTTCCGATCGGAACACCGAGGACCGCAGCTGCCTCGGCATAGGAGAGCTGGTGCACATCGACGAGGATCAGCGCCTCACGAAACCGGGGGTCCAACTCGGCCACCGCTCGGTGCAGCTCCGCGTCCAAGGTCGACGCGAGCACGGCGTCCTCGGCGCTCGGCTGCAGCGCCGCGCCGAACGCAGGACGGGAGTGCCGCACCACGTCCCAGTCCCCGATCGGGTCGGGTCGTTGACGACGCCGGGAATTGTGATGCGTGTTGCGCAGGATCGTCAGCAGCCACGCCCGCGGATGCCGACCGTCGAAACGGTCCACCGCCCGGAACGCCCGCACCAGCGCCTCTTGCACGACGTCCTCCGCATCCGCCCGATTCCCGGTCAGCGACTGAGCCACCCGCAACATCACCTCGATCTCAGGCTCGACATACTCACGGAACGCCTCTGCTCGGTCGTTGCCCACCTGACGCCGTCCCTCGGTCACGCGACGGGAACCCACGGGCACCCCTGAAGTGTTCCCAGGAGTGTCGCCCCTTCGGCCTCGTAACCGACGGAGATGGCCATGGTGGGCGCGATGATGTCGGCGAGGGGAGGCTCAGGTGACTGACCGGGACTGGAGCACGTACGTCGCCGGTTACCACGCGGCACGCCCGGGGATCACCGAGACCGCGCTGGACCACGCGCGCAGCCCCGAGGCGGGTACGGCCCACGACTGGCTGTCCGCCGGCATCCCCGGGCCGCACGGTGACGTCCTCGACGTGGCGTGCGGCAGCGCCCCGCTGTACCCGCGGCTGAGCGTCGCCAGCTACCTCGGCGTCGATCTGAGCGAGCCCGAGCTCGATCTGGCCCGGGCCCGCGGGCGCGGCCCCGTCCTCCTTGCGGACGCCGGCGCGCTACCCCTTGCCGACGCGAGCGTGGACACGGTCGTCTGCTCGCTGGCGCTCATGTTGACCGACCCGGTGCACGACGCTATGGCGGAGATGGTTCGCGTCCTACGGCCCGGCGGCCGGCTGGCGCTGCTGCTGCCGGCGACCTGGCCGATCCGCCCACGCGACCTTGCCCCGATCGCCGTCCTCGCCGTGGCGCTCAGCGGACCCGGATCGATGCCGCAGTCGTGGGGACCGCGGCGGATGTCCCGGCTGCTGCGCGGGGCCGGCCTGCGCGTCGATTCGGTGAGCAGACGACGATTCCCCTTCCCTCTGCGGGACCTCCACGACGCCCGGCTGGCCGTCGAGTCCTTGTACACTCCGGGTCGCGATGACGCCCGGTTGGAGCGCGCGACCCGACGGCTGGCCGCGCGCGCAGCCCCGACCGCCGAGGTAGGCCTCCCCCTGATGCGCGTGATCGCTCACCGACCGGACGCGTGAGTGCCGATGCTGTCGTCCGCTTCCACCTCGGCCTGGGCCCGGCTCGGAGTCCTCGGGCTGCTTCTCCTTGCAGGTGTCGTGTTGACCGTCACCGGCGTCTTGCCCGAAGCGACGACCGTGCAGGGCTGGGTGGACGGCGGCGGACGGTGGGTGGCGGTGGCCTTCGTGGTCGGCTACGCGACGGTCACCCTGCTGCTGGTCCCCAAGAACGTCCTGTCCGTGGCAGCCGGCTTCGTCTTCGGCCTGGCCACCGGCTCACTGCTGGTCTGGTCCGGCGCCATGCTCGGTGCCACGGCGGCGTTCTGGCTGGGGCGCGCGCTGGGCCGGGACGGCGTGGCCCGGTTGGCCGGCAGGCACCTGAGCCGCTGGGACGGGCTCGTCGGGCGGCACGGCCTCCTCGCCGTCCTCGTGGCCCGGCTGATCCCGGTGGTCCCGTTCACGGCCGTGAACTACGGATCCGGCGTCACGGCAGTCGCGTTCGGGCGCTATCTCGCCGCGACCGCCGTGGGAATCGTGCCCGGGACCGTCGCCTACGTCGCCGTGGGCGCCTATGGGGGTCAACCCGGGCGATGGCCGTTCCTGTTCGCCGTCGGGGCCCTGGCACTGCTCTCACTGGCGGGGCTGGTGGCAGCCCGCCGAGCCCGTGGACGCCGCAGGGCGGACCGCTGATGCTAGACCGATACGCCCGAGCGGTCCTCGCCCGCCCGCTCGACCGTCTGGCGGGAAGCCTCGACCGGCCCTGGGTGAGCCCGGACCGGATCACCGTGACGGGACTGGTCCTCGGCCTGGGCGGAGCGGCAGCCGCGGCAGCCGCCGCCTGGCCGGCCGCGTTGATCCTCTGGCTGCTCTCCCGGCTCGCCGACGGGGTGGACGGGCCACTGGCACGCCGCCGCCGGGCAGCCGGCCACGGTGGTGGTGAGGCGGGGGGTTCCTCGACATCAGCGCAGACTTCGTGGTGTACGGGGCTTTCGTCGTCGGCGTCGGGGTCGGCTGGTCGGGATCGTTGCTGCCCTTCCTCGCCGTCCTGCTCGCCTACTACATCAACGGCGCCGCCTTCCTGGCGTTCTCCTCGATCGCCGAGCGCACCGGGCACCAGATCGGCGACGGCCGCTCACTCAGCTTCATCGGCGGCCTCGCCGAGGGCACCGAGACCGTCGCGGTGCACAGCCTGTGGTGCCTGGCGCCTGGCATCGCCGGGCCGATCGCCTGGGCCTGGGCAGGAGTCGTCGCGATCAGTGCGGCGCAACGGATCGTTCTCGGCTATCGCATTCTGTCCGGGTCCTGATCGTCATTCCCACCGGAACAGTCTGAGCGCCAGGGCCGCGCAGGCGAGCAGCACCCCGGAGACGATGCCGAGCTCAGTGAGGTTGAGGCCGAAGCCGAGCCAGGGATCCTGGAGAGCAACGATCACGTGCTTCAGCGGGGTGAAGTCGGCGATGCGGGTCAGGGCAGCGGGCAGCACCTCGGGTGGCGGCCCGGCTCCGGCGATCATCATCATCAGGAACCAGAGAAGGATCCCCGCGCCCTGCGCGGCTCGGGCGGTCGGCAGCACGGCACCCAACAGGATTCCGAAGGCGGCGAATGCCAGGGCGCCCAGGACGAAGGCGACGAGCACTCCTGCCGGGGACGTCGCCGATCCGACGTCGTAGGTGAGGACGGCCAGGATCAGCACCAGGGCGCTGCCGACCACGCTGGCGACCATCGTCACCACGAGCTGCGCTCCGAGGATGCACCACAACGGCATCGACGAGGCCCGCATCCGGCGCAGAACGCCACGTTCTCGGTACCCCGCAAGATGGACGGGCAGCCCGATCAGCCCCATCGAGGCGATCACCAGTCCGACATAGGCCGGGACGTAGTAGGTCATCGGCCCGACACCGCGGAAGGCGATGTCGTCAGGGGTGTTCCCGAACACGCCGCCCAGGACGTAGAGGACGAGAATCGGCAGCGCGAGGGTGAAGATCACTGTCAGGGGTTCACGGGCGAAGAGTTTCAACTCCAGCCACGTGGTCTCCGCCAGGGTGCGCATCGACGCCCTCCTCTCCCTCGTCGTCGCCGGTCAGGGCGAGGTAGACCTCTTCGAGCGACGGTTGAACGACCCGGAGGTCCGCAGGCTCGATGCCCCGTTCGATCAACGCATGCCCCACCCGAGCGACAACCGCCCCCTCGCCGACGACCGAGACCACCTCGCCCTCACGGCTCAGCGCTCGAACACCAGGTATCCGAGCGAGCCAGTCCACGCCGTCCGCGGCGGCCGTGGAACCGAGGGTGAAGGTAAGGCGTGTTCCGCCCGTATGGGCGGCGATGAGCGCCCGCGGGGTGTCCACGGCGATCACCCGGCCGGGCCGGCGGACGACCGCGACCCGATCGCACAGCCTCTCCGCCTCGTCCATGAAGTGGGTGACCAGGACGACGGTGCTCCCCCGCTCCCGCACTGTCTGGATCAGGCCCCACGTCTCGCGCCGGGCTGTGGGATCCAGGCCGGTGGTCATCTCGTCCAGGAACACCACCTCGGGGTCACACACGAGGGCCAGCGCGATGAACAGGCGTTGGCGCTGCCCGCCCGACAGGCTCGCGAAGGAGGCATTCCGCTTCTGCGTCAATCCCCACTGATCGATCAGTTGCGACCAGTCGACCGCGTGGCGGGCCAGTGAGGCGAAGAGCCGCATGGCCTCCCAGACCTTGATCCGGTCAGGCAGCGCCGACTCCTGCAACTGACTGCCGATGCGCTGCTGCAACTCGCGCCGTTGCGACTGCGGGTCGAGGCCGAGGATGCGGATCGTTCCGGCATCGGGACGACGCAAACCCTGCAGGCACTCCACGGTTGTCGTCTTCCCGCACCCGTTCGGACCGAGCAGTCCGAAAATCTCGCCGTCAGCCACGTCGAACGACAGGTCTTCGACTGCGAGAAGGTCCCCGTAGGACTTCCGTAGCCCGCTGACCGCGATCGCCGTCCCGGCCCTGCTGACCGAGCCCGCCGCCGTATCCACGATGAGACCCCTCACCCAGTCGGGGCGTCCGTACGCGTGACGATTGCAGTCTGGAACGCATCCCGAGCGGGCCGCGTCGGGCCTTGGTCCTGTGTGACGCAAGGCCGTCGGCCTCATCCGCCGATTCGTCGGCGTAGGCGTCGGCGTGGGATCCGCAGACGTGTCAGCGGCGTAGGGTCGATTGGGGACGTCGGGTGACGTCGCCGATGAGGAGGACCAGTTGAAGGTCGCAGTGCTCGGCGCAGGGTTCGTGGGCGCGGCGAGCGCCTACGCCATGGCGATCCGGGGGTCGGCCAGCGAACTGGTGCTGCTCGACGTCAACACCGCCAAGGCGGACGCCGAGGCGCGGGACATTGCGCATGCCACCACGTTCACGGCACCGGTGCGGGTCAGGGCCGGCACGTACGCGGACCTCGCCGACACCAAGGTGGTCGTGATGTCGGCCGGGGTGAACCAGCAGCCCGGCGAGACCAGATTGGGGCTGCTGGAACGCAACGCCGCGATCTTCCGCGAAGTGATCCCGCAGATCGTGGCAGGCGCGCCCGAGGCGATCATCCTGGTCTCGGCCAACCCGGTCGACATCATGACCGAGCTCACCGAGCGCATCGCCTACGCCTCGGGAGCCCGGCCGGGGTCGGTGCTGGGCACGGGCACGGTCCTGGACACCGCCCGGTTCCGCTCGCTGGTGGGTGCCCACATGGACGTCGACGCCCGCCACGTGCACGGATACGTGTTCGGCGAGCACGGCGACTCCGAGGTGCTGGGCTGGTCCTCGCTGGACATCGCCGGGATGCCGGTCGAGGACTTCGCGCAGACCACGGGCATCGAGTGGAACGACGAGGTCGAGGCACAGATCACCGAGGAGACCGTCCGGGCGGCCTACAAGATCATTGAGGGGAAGGGCGCGACCTACTACGGCATCGGCGCCCTGACAGCCCGCCTGGTCGAGTCGTTGGTCCGGGACGAGCGGGCGATCTACACCGTGACCGCGACGGTCCCCGACTACGGCTGCGCCATGGCTCTGCCGCGGCTGGTGACCGGCGCCGGGGTCGGGGCCGTGCTCTACCCGCGGATGGGCGCCGGCGAGCGGCTCGCCCTGAACAGGAGCGCCGACGTGCTGCGCAGCCACGCCGCCCGGCTGCCGGCGCACTGAGCCCCGACGGTGACACGGCGCAGGCCGGCCGCGCCCGTCAGGTGCCGCACGATCTCGCGGTAGCAGGCTGTGCTGCTCGACGACCCCGTCAAGGGCGTCGCCCCGATCACCTGCCGCACGGGTGCGCGACCCCGCGGTGTCCGGAGGCATCGTCGGCGCAGCGCTACTGACACGAGAGCGCTGATCAGTCCTTCGACAGAGTCCGGTCACGATCGTCGACCAGCTCGCGCCGGCGCCGGGACACCAGGAGTCGCGGATCTCCGACCCGCAGCGAGCCGTAGGTCAGACTCCGGTCGATTCCCGCTGCCCGGATCAGCGTGTGCGCCCGGTCCGAGACCGATCCGGTGATTCCGAAGTGCGCGAGGAGGTCCTTGCCGGTCATCACCGATCGGTAGGAGCCGATGGTTCGGTTCGCGCTGGCGATCACCCAGGCGACCGCTCCGGCACCGCGCACCGGCGAGCTCTTCCGGCGGAACAACCCCGGGTCGTTCCTCGCGGCCTTCGCCAGGAAGCGGCGCATGGCCGTGCGATGTTCGACGTCCAGCATCGCGTCGGCGCAGGCGTCGCACTCGTCCCGGATCGCCTGCACCGTCGGCCGGATCTCCTCGCCGATGCCGGTCCAGTCGAACTCCTCGTCGGGCAGCGGGTCGGCGTCGAGCGTCATCAGCGCGTCGACACCTCCGACCGCGAGGGCGATGTAGTCCAGGTGGATCTCCTCATCCGTGAGCTGGCTGACCAGTTCTTTGGCCAGGAACGCCTCGGTGAGACCGGCCATCGTTCTTTGTCGCTCGCCATGGATCAGCTGCAGGTACTCCGACTCGTACTGGTCGACTGCGGCCAGGGTCGTCTCGGTCAGGTCGCCGCGGATCTGGTTGCGGTCGTGGCAGTAGCGGATGAAGGCACGCACCAGGTCGGGCAGTTTCGCGAGGTAGGCCGGCTCCGCGATGACCTTGCGGGGGAACCGGTCGACCAACAGGATCTCCACGGTCACCGGGCTCCACCGAAGCGGGTCGCCGGGCGCGTACGACGTGCCCAACCACAGCACGCTCTCCAGCAGGCCGCGCTCATCCTCGCGGTCCAGCGGTAAGCCGTAGGGCGAGGCGAAGAACGCCTCAGCGACCGCTGCCGTCTCCCGTTCGGTCCATTCCCGCTGGTCCGGTGGCGCCCCGCCGGTGGGTAGCATCCGCAGCATCCACTCGACCAGCGGTCGGCACATCGGCCAGCTGTCCGAGGTCAGCGGTGGGTACAGCTGCGCACCGGAGTCGATGGCCGCCTCGACCGCAGCCCTCGCGCCGGCCGGGTCGGTCCGGGTCAGCGACTGGTCGGGATCCTCGATCAGGGTCCCCAGTTTGATCGCCAGATCCTCCAGCGGCTCGGGGACCACGAACGCGTCCTTGACCACGGTGCCGAGATTGTGGTCGACGTAGACCAGCACCGACAGCGTGTGCCCGGACGGCAGTCTCACCCCGAACAGGTAGTCGTCGCCGTCGCCGAGCACGTGGGTCATGAACCACACGTCGGGATCCAGCCGGGCCTGGTCGAGCCCCGTCAGCCAGGGCGGCATCGGGTGCCGTCGCGACTCCAACTCTCGACCGATGCGCGCGGCCAGCACCTCGTCGACGACCAGCGCCTTGATGGCGATCAAGGCTGCGGTCGTCTCGGCGTACGGCGTCCCGATGAGCGACTCCACGAGCTCAGCCAGAGTCAGCCGCTGCTCGTCACGCGCGAACGGGTCACGGTTGCGCGGGTCGGTGACCTCCAGGAAGCCGCTGACGACCGCGAGCAGCTCCAGCGGCTCGCCCGACCTCATCGCCTGACGCAGACTCTGGATCAGGCTCTGACTCTCCGGGTCGTGGTCCCTGGCCCCCACCTGTCGCGACGGCGGGTGTCGTCGCTGCGGCTGCCGTCCCGGGCTTCGTCCACGTTTCTTCGGCACGGAGCGAAGCCTAATCGCCCACGCCCGGCTCCCGGTGGATGACCGGTCGGCGAGACCGATCCGCCGCATGCCCGGCCGAGCTGACGGCGCTGGCCCTGCAAACGCCTGGGATGGAGCACCTGGCCCGGGAGCAGTACGCCGGCTATCGCGCGATGGCCGCTCGGTCACTGGCGCCCGTCCTGTCGGTGAACAACAGCCCGCGCGCTGCGCTGATCGCCGAGCTGCTCTGCGCAGCCTTCGACGGCCTCTGCCTGGCGTGGCTTGCCGACCCCGAGGGCACCCACCCCGACGAGGTGCTCGACCTCTTGGCCGAACTCCTGACGCCGTCGCTGCCGCAGCCCGAATGACTCCCCCGCTTCGCCTGCCCGGCGAGGCAACGAGCACGGGGACGACGCCCACCCGCCACGACGCACCCGACCCCGCCGAGGGACTCGACCCCGGCGCCGTCAGCCTGCTCCGCGAAGCCGTCCACGAACGCTCCCAAGCGGAACGGCACCTCCTCGACGCCGTCCGCGCCGCTCGGGCAGCCGGGATGACTCAGCCATCCGGCAACACCCACACCGTCATGACGTGGATCGCCGCGCTCATGGCGATAGACGCGCTCTTCTACCGGAACTGGGTCTGCAGAAGCTCCCGCCGCTGGATCGGCATGGGCGACACCTCGGCAAGCGGCGGCTTGCCCAAGCCGCCCAAGACAGTCGTCAACAACTGGCCCCACGCCGAACATGAGAGGGCAGGCAGGACCAGTCCGTACCAGTCCGTACCAGTCCGTGCGTCACGCCAGCGGACCTCAGCGGTTGGCGCGACCCCTCCCCTGACCCAGCGGTCCTGGCGCTGCCGTGGAGCTGCGTTCCAGGACCCAGGTGCAACGTCGCCGGACACGACAACCTGGCTTCTTGCCTCGGCATTCTACGTCCTGTAGAAATAGCTCGAGGATATGCCGTCGCCACGAAACGGGATCTCCGAACAGACGATGTCCGGCCATCGGCAAGCACAACCCTGGAGAGAGCTCGTCAATGGCCGGGCACCGTCCGGATCGATCCCCGCCCGCGGGGAGCGGTCACCACCTCTGTCCACGAAGCCCGTGCTCGCCCCCGCACCATCGGGGCCCTCCAAGCCCTGGCTGCCGCCGGTTCGTCGGCGAGTGCCGCTCTGGACGGCTGCTTGAATGGATGCAGTAACCGGGTCGTGGTCGGCGTCGCTCCACGGGGACATCGTCCAGGCCCCCGTCCGGGGTGACAGGGGGTAAGTCTTGGGACGCAACGTGGTGCTGTGCTCGGACGGAACGGGGAACAAGCCCGCCTCTGCCAGCAACGTCTTCCGGCTCACCGGTTACCTCCAGCTGGGCGCCGACGAACAGCAAGTGGCGTGCTACGCCCCGGGGCTGGGCACGGTGGCGTCGCCCGGCGACGAAGCCGCTTTGAAACGCACCGCGACCACGGGGCTGAGGATGCTGCCCGCCCCCGGCGTCCATCGCTTGCGCCCGATCGGCACGGCGCACCGACTCGCAGGGCTGGGGTTCGGCGCCGGGCTCAAAAGGAACGTCCTTCAGCTCTACGCGCAGCTCGCGGAGTGGTACGAGGGTGCGGACGACCGGGTGTTCCTCTTCGGCTACAGCCGGGGCGCATTCACAGTGCGCGCGTTGGCGGGCCTCCTGCATCGCTGTCGGCTGACGTCTGCGCGCGAGCCGGCTGACGTCCGGGCGGCATTCGAGCGTGCCTGGGCTGCCTTCGAGCCGATGCGGCCGGACGAGGCGCTCGTCCGAGCAGCGCAGGAGGACACTCGCGACTGTTGCGTGCACTTCCTCGGACTCTGGGACACCGTCAAGTCGTACGGCGGGTTGGTACCCGTGATGCTGCCGCACCTGCGCCACAACCCCGTGGTTCAGAACGTGGCGCACGCGCTCGCGTTGGACGAGCGGCGCGCGTGGTTCAAGCCCACCACCTGGGGGTGCCTCGACCAGGACACGACGGGGGCTCTGACCCGCGTTCCGCCCGAGGACCTCGCTCGGATCCGGAAGCAGAGGATCGACGAGATCTGGTTCACCGGAACCCACGGCGACATCGGCGGCGGCGACGTCACGCTCCGTTGGATGTTGCGTCACGCCACGCGGGTAGAGCCCGGCCTGGTGCTGAACGCCCGGGGGGCGTCCTTCATTGACGGCATCGACCCACAGCCGGGCGTGCGCTCCGACGGGCGGTGGTGGGCTGCCGTCGAGCAGGTTCCACGGCTCGAGGTCCATAACGACGGCGAGTGGCCCATGCGCCGATACCATCGCGGCAGCGACGGCCGCCGCGACCCCGACGTCACCGCGCGGGACGAGACGGTTACCGTCCACGGCACCGTCGACGCTGCCCGCATCAGCCACCTCCGGACGCCGACGGCAGTCAGCGACTTCTGACACCGGCCACATGCCTGGATCAACACGTCCATCTCGGCCGCCGGTAGCGGGATGTGGGACCTCGGCGACGGCTTCACCATGGTGATCGGCTCCATGCGCGCCCGAGAGAAATACCTCAGGTGATGACCATGCCCCGATCCGTCGAAGAGATCCTGCAGCACGCCGACGACCTCGCCACCCGCTTCGAGAACTACGAACCCGACCCCGACGACGAACTCGACCCCGACGCCGTCACCTTGCTCCGCGAAGCCGTCCACGAACGCTCCCAAGCCGAACGACACCTCCTCGACGCCGTCCGCGCCGCCCGCGCCGCCGGCATGACCTGGACCGCCATCGGCACCCTCGTCGGCACCACCGGCGAAGCCGCCCGCCAGAAGTACACCGACCGCGTCGCCTGACCCCGCAGCACACCGCTGACGGAGCACCCACGGATGGCGCCACCACTAGCTGAGTCAACAATGCGGTTGGTGCGCAGGCGCAGTGTGCAGGTGACCTGGCGTGGCAGCGACTACTTCCGCTCACGCACCCCCGCCGACTCGCAGGTGCACGCTTCGCCTCGCCAGGCCTCCCGACCCTCTCGGATCGCCAGGCCCGCGATGACGAGCCCGACCACAGGGTCGGCCCACCACCAACCGATGGTCGCGTTCAGCAGCAGCCCGACCAGCAGAACGCCAGACAGGTAGGTGCACAGCAGCGTCTGCTGGGAGTCGGCGACCACCGTCGGCGAGCCGAGTCGGCGACCGGTGCGTCGCTGCGCCCAGGACAGGAACGGCATCACCAGCAACGACGTCGCGGCGATGACGATACCGATGCTCGATCTCTCGGCCGCTGACCCGGTCACCAGGGTGCGCACCGATTCGACAGTGACGTAGGCCGCCAAGGCGAAGAACGACACCGCCAGCATCCGCAGCGCCTGACGTTCACGCGACTCCGGCAGCCGATGCCGGAACTGCCACAGGATGATCAGCCCGGACGTCATCTCCACGACCGAATCCAGACCGAACCCCACCAGGGCGATCGACGACGCCGCCACCCCGGCCGCGATCGACGCCGCGGCCTCAACGGCGTTGTAGGTCACCGAAGCACCCGCCAGCAGCCGCGCCCGACGCCCCAGGGCCGCCCTCCGCTCCGGGGTCAGCGTCGTCGCCTCCGCCGGGAAGTCCACCCCCTGCGGAATACTCATCGCGAGGTTCCCGTCCCGTAGGTCGGGCACAACGCCACCGCATCGCCGGTGGTGGCCAGCAGCCGCTCGGCCGCCTCCAGCACCGCTCTCACGTCATCGGCCACCGCCAGCGAGTACACCGACGCCCGGCCCTGCGCCCGGACCTGGACCAGCCCGCAGTCCAGCAGGCAGCGCAGGTGCGCCGACACCGTCGACTGCGCCAGACCCACGTGCTCGGTCAACTCCACCACCCGATGCTCCCCCAGCATCAAATGCGCCAGGATCGCCAGCCGCGACGAGTCTCCCAACGACCGGAACAGACTGGCCGCAACGGCCATTGAAGCCACATCGCTCGATCCCGGTTTCATCGTCACCAATCGATGGTAACTCGCCCTCCGCCCCGTCGGCGGGAGGGGTTGACGCTCGCGCGGTCCGACACTGCACCGGTCAGGTCGAGCGCTGGCAACTCATGGCAAGTCCTTGTTGCCAGCCCTGTGCCGCTGAGGTACTTGCGGTGTCCACCACCCCCCGTTCCGCCCGACGACCGAAGGATGACGATGAAGCGCATACAGCTTGCTGCGGCTGCGGTGACAGCCGTCGCCGCCCTGACCCTGGCCGGGTGCGGCGGGGGTGACTCGAACGCCGGGTCGAGCGGAGGCGCCGCCAAGGCCGCAACTGCTCTGACTCTGGGCATCCTGCAGGAGCCCTCGTCGTGGGATCCTGCTCAGGCCCACGTGGGCCACCAGTTGCAGCCGTTCCAGACGGTGTACGACACCCTCATCCTGCGCAAGAGCGACGGCACCTACGCGCCGATGCTGGCCACGGAGTGGGCCTACACCGACGCCACCAACCTGGTGTTCCGGCTGAAGCTGCGCACCGGGGTCACCTTCTCCGACGGAGCGGTCTTCGACGCCGCGGCGGTCAAGGCCAACCTCGAGCACTTCGCCAAGGACAACGGCAAGCAGGCCGCTCAGGTCAAGGCCGTGGAATCGGTCACGGCGGTCGATGCATCCACCGTCGAGATCACGCTCAAGACGCCGGACCCGGCGCTGGAGTACTACCTCAGCCAGGCCGCGGGCCTGATGGGCTCTCCGAAGGCGCTCGGAACCGACGCCATGGATCGTCTGCCCGTGGGTACCGGCCCCTACGTGATGTCGGCGGCCGACGCGGTGGTCGGGTCCCAGTACGTGTTCACCGCGCGTGAGGGCTACTGGAACCCGGAGCTGCAGAAGTTCAGCCGGGTCACCCTCAAGCTGTTGGCGGACGCCACCTCTCGAGTGAACGCGATCGCCTCCGGTGAGGTCGACGCCACCCTGCTCGAGGCCCAGACCTACCAGCAGGCCGAGGCCAAGGGCCTGAAGAAGTTGCAGTACCCGACCGACTGGACAGGGCTGCTGCTCTTCGACCGTGACGGGCAAGACGGTCCCGGCCCTGGCGAACGTCAAGGTGCGTCAGGCGATCAACTACGCCTTCGACCGGGAGGCCCTGTTGAAGAACCTGGCCGGCGGCCAGGGCAAGGTCACCAGCCAGGTGTTCGGCCCGGAGAGCGGCGCCTACCTGCCCGAGCTCGACACCTACTACTCCTACGACCCGGCGAAGGCCAAGGCCCTTCTCGCAGAAGCGGGTTTCGCCCAGGGCGTGACCATCGAGATGCCGGTCGTGGGCGGCATCTCCGACACGATCATGACCTTCGTGACCCAGCAGCTCTCCGACGTCGGCATCACCGTGAAGCAGACCAGCATCCCGATCGCCGACTACCAGGCCCAGCTCGGCCAGGGCAAGTTCCCCGCCGCATGGTTCTCCCTGTTCCAGGGTGTGCCCTGGGTCGCCACCAACCAGATGATCGCCCCCACGGCGCTGTACAACCCGTTCAAGACCACCAACCCCGAGATCGAGAAGATGATCACCGCGGTCCGAGACGGTGGCAAGGACTCGGCGGAGAAGGCCAAGGCGCTCAACACCTACGTCACCGAGAACGCCTGGTTCGCTCCCTGGTACCGGCCCGACCAGCTGTACTACCTCGACGGATCCAAGATCACCGTCGAGGCGCAGGTGCAGCAGGCGGTCCCGTCCATCTACAACTACTCGCCGGCATCCTGACCCGGACTCTGCTGGGGAGCGCTTCGACGCTCCCCAGCAGGCTCCCCCAGCAACGGAGCTGAAGATGCTGTTCTTCGTTCTCAAACGCCTGATCTCAGGAATCGTCGTCCTCGTCGCGGTCGCCTGCCTGACTTTCGTACTGCTCTACTTCTCCAGCGGGAACATCGCTCGGAACCTGCTCGGCGACCAGGCCACCGAAGAGGCGGTCGCGGCCAAGGCCGAGCAGCTGGGCCTGAACGACCCGCTCCTGTCTCGGCTGGGCGCCTGGCTCACCGACGCCCTGCAGGGAGAGTTCGGCAAGTCCTGGTTCACCAATGAGCCGGTGCTGTCGGCCCTCGGCAGTCGACTCCCGGTCACCCTGGTGATGGTCTTCGCCGCCATGGCCCTGATTGCGGCACTGGCTACCGCCCTGGGGGTCGCCGCGGCAGTGCAGCGAGGGTGGATCGACAAGACCGTCCAGTTCCTGGCCGTGTTCGGCAACGCCGTCCCCGGCTTCATCATCGGGGTGTTCCTGGTCTGGTTCCTCGCCCTCCGCCTGGGGTGGTTCGACGCGGTGTCGAAGATCGCGCCCGGGTCCGGGGTCACGACGTGGCTCACCTCGCTGACGCTCCCGGTGATCGCTCTGGTGATCAACGGCGTGGCCAGCGCGGCTCAGCAGATCCGCAGCGCGTTCATCAAGCAGCTCGAGCTCGACTACGTGCGGACTCTGCGCAGCCGCGGCATTCCCGAGCGCGAGATCCTGTTCAAGCACGTGCTCCGGGCGGCCGCCCCCGCGGGCCTGACCGTGCTGAGCCTGCAGTTCATCGCCCTGCTCGGTGGAGTGGTCATCATCGAGTCCATCTTCGCCATCCCCGGCATGGGCCGCCTCGCGGTCACTGCGACCACCCAGAGCGATCTTCCCCTGGTGATGGGGGTCGTCGTCTACACCGTGGTCATCGTGATCGTCGTCAACCTCCTGGTCGACATCGCCAACGGCTGGCTCAACCCCAAGGTGCGTGTGTCATGAGCGATCCCAGCGCGGTCGTCGAGGGCTCCGTGCCGCCGCCGACCGGCCAGTCCGGCAGCGTGTCGCGCTCCTCCGTGGTGCGTCGGCTGACCCGCAGCCCAGTCGCTGTCGCCGCCGTTCTCCTGCTCGGCGTCGTCGCCGCGATCGCCCTGCTGGCAGGAGTGCTCGCCCCCTACGACCCCAACTTCGCGAACCTGACCAGCGTGCTCACTCCTCCCGGTGGGGAGCATCTGCTCGGCACCGACAGCGCCGGGCGCGACGTCCTGAGCCGGCTGTTCTTCGGAGCCCGGATCACCCTGTTGTCGGCAGCCCTGGCAGCGGGCGTGGCCATCGTGATCGGCCTTCCGTCCGGGCTGGTCGCCGGCTACTACGGCGGCCGATTCGACGGCGTGGCCAGTTGGTCCACGAACATCCTGCTGGCGCTGCCGTCGATGATCGTCCTGCTCGCGGTGCGGGCGGCCCTCGGCCCGTCGGTGTGGATCGCCATGATCGTCTTCGGCGTGCTGCTCAGCCCGGGGTACTTCCGGCTCACCCGCACCGCCGTGCAGTCGGTCCGCAACGAGCTGTACGTGGACGCCGCCCGCGTCGCCGGCCTGTCCGACGCCCGGATCATCGCCCGGCACATCCTGTCGGTGGTCCGCGCGCCGATCATCATCCAGACCGCCATGGTGTGCGGGATCGCGATCAGCATCCAGTCCGCGCTGGAGTTCCTCGGCCTCGGTGACCCGACCGTGCCCACCTGGGGTGTCATGGTCAACGACGGGTTCCGCAACATCTACCGCGCGCCGATGACGCTGATCTGGCCCACGATCACCATCGCCGCCGTGATCGCCGCGTTCGTGCTGTTCGGCAACTCGCTGCGCGATGCCCTCGAGGACCAGGTGAAGGTCAAGGAGAAGCGACAGGCACGCGCCGCCCGGGTGGCCGAGCAGGACACGCGACGTCGCGCGGCGGTCCAGGCGGACGCCGCGTCGTCGGCGCTGCCGGAGAACGCCTCGACGACCCACCTGCTGGAGGTCCGCGGGCTCAGCATCGCCTACCCGCAGCCGGACGGCTCCCGCAAGCACGTGGTGGACGGCATGAGCTATCACCTCGACCGGGGCGAGGTGCTCGGCATCGTCGGCGAATCCGGATCGGGCAAGTCGCAGACGCGCCTTCGCCGTCCTCGGCCTGCTGCCGGACAACGCGATCATCACCAACGGCTCGATCCGCTTCGACGGTCAGTACACCGTGGCCGAGGGCGATGACCGGGTGGATCAATCGCAGCTGTCGCCCTTGCGGGGCAAGCGGATCGCCTACATCCCGCAGGAGCCGATGAGCAACCTGGATCCCGTCGTTCACGATCGGCGCGCAACTCGTCCGACCGATGGTCAAGGTGCTCGGCATCTCAGCCGCCGAGGCCCGCAAGCGCGCGCGCCGACCTGCTGGACAGCGTCGGGATCCCCGATCCCCAGCGGACCATGGCGGCCTACCCGCACGAGATCTCCGGCGGGATGGCCCAGCGGGTGCTGATCGCCGGAGCGATCAGCTGCGAACCCGACCTGATCATCGCCGACGAGCCGACCACCGCCCTCGACGTCACGGTGCAGGCCGAGGTGCTCGACGTCCTGCGGGCCCTGCAGCAGCGGCTGCAGCAGGGCATCGTGCTGGTCACCCACAACTTCGGGGTCGTGGCCGACATCTGCGACCGGGTGGCCGTCATGCAGAACGGCCGGCTCGTGGAGCAGGGCGCGGTGCGCGAGATCCTGCGCTCCCCGCAACATCCTTACACCCGGATGCTGCTCGACTCGATGCTCGAGGGGAAGGCACCGATGACTCGGCTCCTCACCGGATCGACCCAAGGAGGCTCGTCATGAACGCCCTGCCGAGTGAGGACCTGCTACGGGTCGACGACCTGGTCGTCGAGTACCCGGGGAAGGGCTGTTCGCCAAGCCGTTCCGGGTGCTGCACGGGGTGTCGGTACACATCGCCCCGGGGGAGACCCTCGGCCTGGTCGGTGAGTCCGGCTGCGGCAAGACGACTCTCGGCCGAGCGGTCCTCGGCCTGGCCCCGGTCACCTGCGGGCCGGATCACCTTCGACGGCCGCGACATCAGCCACGCCGGCCGCGCCGAACGCCGCGCCCTGAGCAAGGACATCCAGGTGGTGTTCCAGGACCCGTACACCTCGCTCAACCCGTCGATGACGGTCGGCGACATCCTGTCCGAACCGTTGGGGATCCAGGGGATCCGCGGCTCGACGCCCGGGCGACGGTCAAGGAACTGCTCGACCGGGTGCACCTGCCCCCGGACGCGATGGACCGACTGCCCCGCGAGTTCTCCGGTGGTCAGCGGCAACGCGTCGCGATCGCCCGGGCACTGGCCCTGCAGCCGCGCCTGATCGTCTGCGACGAACCGGTGAGCGCCCTGGACCTGTCCACCCAGGCACGCGTGCTCGACCTCTTGCTCGAGATCCAGCAGCACACCGGGGTCTCCTACCTGTTCGTCTCCCACGACCTCGACGTGGTGCGGCACGTCAGCCACCGGGTCGCCGTGATGTACAAGGGGGAGATCGTCGAACAGGGCGACGCCGCACAGGTCACCGGCTCCCCCACCCACCCGTACACGCAGCGGCTGCTGCTCGCCTCGCCCGTGCCCGACCCCGACCGCCAGGCACAGCGGCGGGAGGCCCGGCGGCTCCACGTGGCCGGCGAGGCCGCGGCCTGACCCCGAGGGTCAGGGCGCCGTCGGCGGTCCCTGCGCGCGCGACCTGAACGCGCGCGCAGGCCGGGTGCGCAGGCCGAGTCGTTGGGTGGTGTACTGCGCCAGCACCAGGGCAGCCATGGCGACGCTCGAGGCGATCGCCGGGTTCCACGGTTCGATGCCCGTGTAGAGCAGGCAGGTGAGCACCGCCAGCAGGGTGTTCGGAGCGCTCGCGACCAGGAGTGCCGGAACCTCGTCGCGCACGATGGAGACCAGCATCCCACCACCCACGGCAGAGGCCGTTCCGACCAGGACGGCGGAGGTGACCGGAAGCCCGTGGGCCAGCGCGTGCGCCGCGCCAGTGATCGCGAACAGACCGACCGCCACCGCATCCAGCAGGGTCATCAGCGTGCGCAGGCGGGTGAGCCGGTCACCGACCATCAGGGCCAGTACCACGGCGGCCAGCACCGTGATCAGGTACCACGGGCTGCGCAGGCTCTCCGCCGGGAGATTGCCGATCAGCAGGTCACGGATGAACCCGCCCCCCAGACCCATGAGCAGGGCGAACACGCTGACCCCCACCAGGTCCCAGTGCTGGGCGTCGTCCATGCCGTGAAGCGCACCCACGAGCGCATTGACGGCGACCGTGGCCAGGGCGAGCCACAACGGCGAATCGGTGGCCAGGTTCGGCAGATCACCCACCGGGGGAAGCCGTGGGCGCCGGTGCGCCGAAGAGGTCGGCGGTCGCAGCGTACTCGCCGAGCAGTGCCGGGATGCGGGCCCGCATGAGCCGATACACCTCCATCGCCGCCGGGTCGGGCACCGTCGGCGGGTCGTCCTCGGGGGTGCGCAGCATATCCAGCGCAGCGTGCAGGCTCGGTGCGCGGTCCAGCGCGTACAGGCCCAGGGCTGCCGCGCCGAGCGCGGTGCCGTCGGCGCCGTCGGTGACGGTGATCGGCCGCTCGAGCACGTCGGTGAGCACCCTGCGCCACAACGCCGACCGGAACACTCCGCCGGTGGCCCGGATCGAGGTGACGGGTAGCAGGGCGTCGAGCTGGGTGAAGATCGTCCACAGCTGTTGGGCGACGCCCTCGAGACAGGCGCGGAGGAAGTGTTCACGGGTGTGGGCGGTGCGCACTCCGAGGAAGGCCGCGCTCAGCGTGGGATCCCACAGGGGGGCCCGTTCAGCCATCAGGAACGGCAGGGCGATGAGCCCGTCGCTGCCCGCGGGTGCCGTCGCGGCGAGGGCGAGCACCGATGCGTCGTCGGTCAGGGGCGGGCCGAACGTCTCTGCGGCCCAACGCATCACCGACCCGCCGTTGCTGATCGCCCCGCCGATCACCCACGCGTCATCAGTGAGGGCGTAGCAGAACAGGGTGCCCCTCTGGTCGACCATCGGGTGTGGGACGACGGTTCTGAGTGCCCCACTGGTGCCCACACTGAGGCCGGCCACACCCGGATCCAGGGCCCCGGTGCCCAGGTTGCCCAACGGCCCGTCGCCGGCGCCCAGCACCACCGGTGTCCCGGCGGGCAGCCCGACCCGGTCGGCGACGGCCGCGGCCAGACCCAGCGCCGCTGTGGTGGCCATCACCGGCGGCAGCTGCGCGGACGAGATCCCGGCCAACTCCAGTGCGGCCGGGCTCCAGGAGCGGGTGGCCAGGTCGAGCAGGCCGGTCGCGGAAGCGGAGGACAGCTCGGTGGCCAGGGTGCCGGTCAGGGCGAGGATGAGCCAGTCCTTGAGGCCGACCCACCGCTGGACCCGGGCGAACAGGGCCGGGTCATGACGGCGGAGCCAGATCAGCTTGGTCAGCGGGGACATGGAGTGAACCGGGGTTCCGGACACCCGATGCAGCTCGGCGGCCAGACCTGCCTGGCGCAGTTCGCCGGCGACCCCACCGGCCCGGGCATCGGCCCAGGTCAGCAGGGGGGTGAGGGGCCGGCCGGCTCGGTCGAGGCCGATCAGGCCATGCATCGCTGAGCTCAGGGCCAGGCCGACCACCCGGGCCCCGGCGCAGGCGGAGACCACCTCGGCCAGGCTCTGCAAGGTGGCGGCGATCAGGACGTCGGGTTCCTGGGTCGCCCAGCCGGGCTGTGGTCTGAGCAGCGGGTACTCCACCATGGCGCTGTGCCGCCAGGGGCGGTCCAGCCCGAACGCCGACACCTTGGCGGCCGTCGTCCCCACGTCGATCCCGATGATCACCTCGGCCGGCGATCGCCTGTCGCGGCCCATGGGCACCTCCTGGTCGCAGGCCACCCTGTCAGATGCCGGCGAGCAGTTCGCCGGCCTGGGCGGCCACGCAGTCGTGCACCTGGGTGCTGTGCACGTCGAGGGCGGCCAGCACCGTGCCGACCGCCTGCTCGAGCGGTTGGTCGGCCACGGAGATGCGCAGCGGGGTTGCGGCCTCGTCGGTCACCGGTGCACCGACGCCGCGCAGGTGCAGGACCCAGGCGGCGATCGTGCGGCAGGCGGCGGGGGCGACGCGTCCCTGCGCGAGCTCGGCCCTCAGCGTGGGCAGGATCCTGATCGGGATCTTCTGTGCTCCGTCGGCGGCGATCTGTGCCAGCAGGTGACGGATCCGCGGGTTGCGATAGCGGTCGAGCAGGGCCTGCCGGTACGCGACGATCTCGTGTGTGGGCAGCGGCAGGTGACGCGCGGCCTCGTCCCACCACTGCTCCACCCAGCCCCTCACGACCGGGTCGTCGATCGCCTCAGCCACGGTCTGCGCACCCCGGATGGAGGCCGCGTAGGCCATCAGCGTGTGCGAGCCGTTGAGCAGCCAGAGTTTGCGGTGCTCCCAGGGTTCGAGGTCGTCCACGAAGCGGGCTCCGGCGGCCTCCCAGTCCGGTCGCCCGGCCAGGAATCTGCCGCTGAGGACCCACTCGGTGTAGGGCTCGGTGACCACGCAGGCCGGGTCGTCGATCCCGCGGGCGGCGAGCAGCTCCGCACGGTCGGAGTCCACGGTTCGGGGCGTGATCCGGTCGACCATGGTGGTGACGTAGCCGACGGACTCCTCGATCCAGGCGGCGAGCGCGGGGTCCACCTGCTCGGCGAGGTCACCCACCACGCGGGCCGCCATGGCCCCGTTCGCCGGGACGTTGTCACACGGGACCACGGTCAGCGGGCCAAGGGCGGCGTCGCGGCGCACCATGAGGCCGAGTACGAGCTTGCCCGGTGCTGTCGTCACGTGGGCGTGCGAGCGGTCGGCCCGCAGCGCGGCCAGGTCGGCCGCCACCTCGGGGTCGGCGAGGTCGAGACCGCCGTCGGCGGCGCGACGGTAGCCGGCCTCGGTGACCGTCAGGGTGACCACCGCCAGGCCGGGCCGGGCGAAGACCTCCCGCCAGGTGTCGAGCACCGCCGAGTTGCTGACCCGCGACAACGAGCTGATCACCTGCGGGTGGTCGCCGTCCGCCGCCCGGACCAGCACCGTGTACAGACCGTCCGGCGGCCGTCAGCGCCGGCACCGGGCCGGCGCTGCGACCGGTGAATGCGGCGATGCCCCAG
This sequence comes from uncultured Actinomycetota bacterium, assembly GCA_963710915.1. GTDB lineage: Bacteria > Actinomycetota > Actinomycetes > Actinomycetales > Kineosporiaceae > JADJPO01. Next base: position 1,002,054 of record CAVQCD010000012.1, read on the forward strand.
TCGCCGGCGTCGGGCGCGGCGTCGGTGTAGACCGCCTGATGGGCGCGGAAGAAGTTGCCCAGGCCCAGGTGAGCGATCCTCACCGGTGCGGCCGGCCGGCCGTCGCGGGCGCGCTCTAGGGTGCGCCCGGTGAGGCTCGAGGACTGCGTGCCGGTCACAGCTTGAACGCCTTCCGCGGGTTGACCGCGACCAGGTCGTGCGCGGTCTGTGCCGCCTCGTCCTCGTCCAGACGGTGCTGGGCGACCAGCTCCGCCAGGTAGGCGCAGTCGAGCCGGCGGGCCATGTCGTGGCGGGCGGGGATCGAGCAGAAGGCGCGGGTGTCGTCGATGAACCCGCTGGTCCGGGTGAAGCCCGGCGGTCTCGGTGACCGCGCCGCGGAAGCGGCGGATCGCCTCGGGGGCATCGAGGAACCACCACGGAGCTCCGGCGTAGACCGAGGGGTAGAAGCCGGCCAGCGGTGCGATCTCGCGGGAGAACACGCTCTCGTCGAGGGTGAACAGGATCAGCTGGAAGCCGTCGGCGGTGCCGAAGCGGTCGAGCAGGTGGGCCAGGCCCTGCGTGTACTCGACGGTGGTCGGAATGTCAGCCCCCACGTCGGCGCCCAGCTTGGCGAAGGTCGACGGGTGATGGTTGCGGTGCACGCCCGGGTGCAGGGTCATCACCAGCCCGTCCTCGACCGACATCCGCGCCATCTCGACCAGAAGGTGGCGACGCAGGGCGGTCGCCTCCTCGGCGGTGGCGGCGGAGGCCAGTGCGGCAGCGAAGATCCGCCGGGCCTCGCCTGGTTCGAGGGTCAACGTGACGACGTCGGCGTGACTGTGGTCGGCCGAGACGGCCCCGTGCTCGATGAAGTACCGCCTGCGGTTCTCCAGCGCGGCGAGGAAACCGTCGTAGGTGGAGGTGTCGGTGTCGGCGGCCTGTCCAATGGCCTCGACCAGCTCGGGCCAGTCGTTGCGCGCCGGTTCGAGGTAGGCGTCCGGGCGGAAGGTGGGCAGGACGCGGGTGGCGACGTCCGGGTCGTCGCGGACCATGATGTGGTGGGTGAGGTCGTCGCACGGGTCGTCGGTGGTGGCCAGCACGGAGATCCGGAAGGTCTTCAGCAACGCCCGTGGGCGGTACTCGGGTGTGCTCAGCCGGGCGGCGATCGCGTCGTAGATCGCGTCCGCGGTCTGGCTGCTCGGACGCACCGTGACCCCGAAGATCTCGGCCAGTTCGCTCTCCATCCAGTACCGGGAGGGCGTTCCGCGAAAGGCCGGCCAGTGGGTGCAGAAGAGCCGCCAGGCTCGCCGGGACTGCTCCTCGGTCAGGCGGCCGCCGCCGACGCCGAGGGCTTCCAGCGGTACGCCGCCGGCATGCAGCAGCCGGGTGATGTAGTGATCCGGCGTCACCAGCAGTGAGGTCGGATCGGCGAAGGGGATGTCATCGGCGATCCACTGCGCCGGAACATGTCCGTGCGGAGAGATGATCGGCAGCCGCTGCACCTCGGCATACAGGCGCCGAGCGATGTCACGGGTGCCGGGGTCCGCCGGGAGCAGGCGGTCCGGGTGCAGCGCCAAGGCGTCCATGGCCCCCATCCTCGGAGCCCTCGCGCACGACGCCCTAGCGGTTGCCGCCTGTTGCCGCCGACGGTTGCCCACCCGGACGCGGCGGGCGACAGTGAGGGGCATGACGACGACGGCCGCGGGCGCCAGCACCTGGTCGGGCCCCGCCCGGACCCTGGGCGGGCCCGACCGCCTCCTGCGTGACGACGAGGTCGCCGGGTTCGTGCACGCGGCGCTGGCCGAGGTCAACCTCGACGGGCGCAGCATGTGCGTCCTGGTGCCGGATGCGACCCGCACCTGCCCACTGCCGGTGCTCATCCGAGCCGTGCATCGGGCGGCACACGGCCGGGTGAGCCGGCTGACCGTGCTGGTCGCCCTGGGCACACACGGCGCGATGAACGAGCAGGCGCTCGCGGCACATCTGGGCTACCCGCCCGGGCAGGCGGAGTCGGTCTATCCAGGGATGACCGTGCTCAACCACGAATGGTGGCGTCCCGAGGCCTTCGCCCACCTGGGCAGAATCTCCGGAGAGCGCATCGCCGAGCTCTCCGAGGGGCGGATGCAGGACGGTGTCGAGGTGCTGCTCAACCGAGCGGTGGTGGACCACGACATCGCCCTCGTCGTCGGGCCCGTGCTGCCGCACGAGGTGGTCGGCATGTCCGGTGGCAACAAGTACTTCTTCCCCGGGGTCGCCGGACAGAAGATCATCGACGTGTCGCACTGGCTCGGAGCGTTGATCACCTCAGCCGAGATCATCGGGACGACGGGCCTGACACCCGTCCGGGCCCTGATCAACGACGGTGCCGCGCTGATCCCGGCCGAGAAGCTGGCCTTCTGCGTGGTGACTGCCGAGGGTGAACCGAACGGCCTGCATTCGATCTCCTTCGGCGGCACGGTGCCGGCCTGGGAGAGTGCCGCCCAGATCAGCGCCGCCACGCACATCACCCACCTCGACCGGCCCGTGCGCAGGGTGCTGTCGATCATCCCGCAGATGTATGACGAGCTCTGGACCGGGGCGAAGGGCTTCTACAAGCTCGAGCCGGTGGTCGCCGACGGCGGTGAAGTCATTCTCTTCGCCCCGCACATCCACGAGGTCGCCGCGAGCCATCCGCAGATCCACGACATCGGCTACCACTGCCGCGACTACTTCGTGAAGCAGTGGGACCGGTTCCGAGACGTCCACTGGGGGGTGCTCGCCCACTCCACGCACCTACGCGGGGCAGGGACCTACGATCCGGTGTCCGGGCAGGAGCAGCTCAGGGTCGCGGTGACCCTGGCGACCGGCATCCCCGAAGACGTCTGCCATGCCCTCAACCTGGGCTACCTCGACCCTGCCTCGGTCGATGTGGCGGCCTTCGCGGCCGATCCGGACACCTTGGTCGTGCCCCGCGCCGGTGAGGTTCTGTACCGCCTGCGCTGAGCGGTCGAGGCGCGTTCGACCAGGGTGACCGGCAGCACGAGGGAGGGGGCGCTGGGCACCGCGCCTCGGGAGACCGCGATGCAGTTCTGCACGCCGGTCTGCCCCATCTGGTAGAGCGGAGCCGCCACGGTGGTGAGCCCCGGCTCCACGATCTCGTCGAACATAATGTTGTCGAAGCCGACGACGCTCACGTCCTCGGGCACCCGCAGGCCCACCTGCCGCAGCCCTTTGATCACCCCGATCGCCAGCTGGTCGTTGTAGGCGAGCACGGCAGTGGCTCCGAGCTCGACCACCCGGCGGGCGGCGCGGAAACCGGCGTGCAGCGTGGGGTCGTTCGGGCCGACCCGGCCGATGTCGAGCTGCAGCTCCAGGCCGGCCTCACGCAGGGAGCGCCAGCGGACCCCGTCGGCCCAGCTGCGCTCGGGACCGGCGACATAGACGATGCCCGTGTGTCCCAGCATGCCCAGGTGCTCGGCGGCGCGCTTGACCCCTCGGGGGTTGTCGGTGACGACGCAGCAGACCTCGGGGATGACCCGGTTGAGCAGGACGACGGCCCTCTGCTTGGCGATCATGCGCAGCGCGGAATCGTTCATCCGCGAGCTGGCGATCACGATGCCGTCGACTTTGGCCAGCTCGCTCTCGATGCTGGTCCGTTCGATCTCGGCGGACTCCCCTGTGTGGGACAGAATGAGCATGTACCCCGCCGCTCGGGCCGCATCGAAGGCACCCCTGATGATCTCGCCGTAGAACGGGTTCGTGATGTCGGCGATCACCAGACCGAGCGTGGTCGTCGGAGGACGGTCACGCATGCCGCGGCCCTCGAGGGATCCGGCCCGATACCCCAGCCGCTCCGCCGCCTCGAACACCCGGCGCGCCGTGTCGGCGTTGACCCGGCCCGGACGCGAGTACGCCCGGGACACCGTGGACGGCGCGACGCCGGCCTCCCGGGCGACGTCGTAGATCGTGGGCCGCGGTGACATGGCGACAGGCTATGTGCCTGGACCCACCGGCAACAGGTGGCAATCGCTTGGCCTGGGAGGGGCCCAGGGCCGTGAATGGACGCAGTCCCACTCCGTCGAAAGGACCCCACATGCTGCGCCCACAGGACTCGTCCACCCGGGAACGACGCCGCCTCGACGGGCTGTGGGCGTTCGCGCTCGACCCGCAGGGGGCAGGGCGGCAGGCGAGCTGGTGGGCGGCTCCCCTGGCCGATGCCCGCGAGATGCCGGTGCCGGCGAGCTACAACGACGTCATCCCCGACTCTGCTGTCCGCGATCACGTCGGTGACGTCTGGTACCAGCGCACCGTCCGGGTGCCCCGGGGATGGACCGGCCAACGGATCGTGCTGCGATTCGACGCGGCGACCCACCGGGCGACGGTCTGGCTGGGCGACACCGAGGTGGTCAGCCACGAAGGCGGCTACACCCCCTTCGAGGTCGACGTCACGGCCCTGGTCTCCCCCGGGGAGGAGATCAGGCTGACCGTGGTGGTGAACAACGAGCTGACCTGGCAGTCCATCCCGCCGGGCGTGGTCGAGTCCACCCCGGACGGTCCGCGCCAGCAGTACTTCCACGACTTCTTCAACTACGCGGGCCTGCATCGCAGCGTGTGGCTCTACTGCACCCCGGCGCAGTACCTGCGCGACCTGCAGGTGGAGACCGGGCTCGACGGCACGCGGGGCACGGTGGCCTACGACCTTGACATCTCGGCGGGCAGCGACGTCCAGACCCGGGTGGTGCTGCGAGACGCAACGGGGGCCACCGTCGCCGCGGGCGAGGGTGCCAGCGGCGTCCTGACCGTGCCGGACGTGCACCCCTGGCAGCCCGGCGACGGGTACCTGTACAGCCTGACCGCGGAACTCCGTGTGGGTCCCGGCCTGATCGACAGCTACACCCTGCCGGTCGGCGTCCGCACCGTTCAGGTGGTGGGAAACCGGTTCCTGATCAACGGAGAACCCTTCTACTTCAAAGGATTCGGGAGGCACGAGGACACACCGATCCGCGGCAAGGGCCATGACGACGTGTTCCTGGTGCACGACATGGAGTTGATGTCGTGGATCGGCGCGAACTCCTTCCGCACCTCGCACTACCCCTACGCGGAAGAGGTCCTCGACTACGCCGATCGGCACGGGATCGTGGTGATCGACGAAACCGCGGCGGTCGGGCAGAACACCGGCCTCGCCGGAGGCATCTTCGGCGGGGAGAACTACAAGACCTTCTCCCCCGAGACGATCAACGACGTCAGCCGTGAGGTGCACGCCCAAGCGATTCGCGAGCTGGTCACCCGCGACCGAAACCACCCCAGCGTGGTGCTGTGGAGCATCGCCAACGAACCCGAGTCCGACACCGACGCCGCTCGCGCCTACTTCGAACCGCTGTTCGCCCTCACCCGCGAGCTCGACCCGACCCGACCCGTCGGGTTCGTGAACGTGATGCTCGCCCCGCACGGAGCCTGCCAGGTGAGCGAGCTCGCCGACGTGCTGATGCTCAACCGTTACTACGGCTGGTACGTGCAGACCGGGGACCTGGCCGCCGCCGAGCGGGCCTGGCGCAGCGAGCTGGCCGGTTGGGCGGGCGAGGGCAAGCCGATCATCATCACCGAGTACGGCGCTGACACCCTCCCGGGTCTGCATGCCGTCGTCGCCCAGCCGTGGACCGAGGAGTACCAGAGCGCCTACCTGGAGATGAACCACCGGGTCTTCGACGACGTCGACGCCGTGGTCGGTGAGCACGTGTGGAACTTCGCCGACTTCGCCACCCGCTCCGGGGTGTTCCGGGTGGACGGGAACAAGAAGGGAGTGTTCACCCGCGACCGACGCCCCAAGAGCGCGGCCTTCGCCCTGCGCCGTCGCTGGCGCGGGCTACCGTGAGGACGGTGACCACCCAGCAGGCTGACGTCGGCGCGGCACTCGACGGACCGCTCGCGGAGGCCGCCGACCGGGTGGCGGCGCTGCTGCACGGCACCGCCCCGCTGGCCGTGGCCTTCTCCGGCGGCGTCGACTCCTCGGTGCTGCTCGCCCTCGCCGCACGCGCTCTGGGCCGCGACCAGGTGGTGGCCGTGCTCGGAGTCTCCGGCAGCCTGGCCGCAGCCGAGCGCGCCGGCGCCCACGAGGTGGCCGCGCAGCTCGGCGTCCGCCTGATCGAACTGCCCACCCACGAGGGTGAGGTCGCTGCGTACCGGGCCAACGGCCCCGATCGGTGCTTCCACTGCAAGCAGGAGCTGTTCGCGCGGATCGACGCCGAGGTGCTAGCCGTCCACCGGCTGGCGGCGGTCGCCTACGGGGAGAACGCCGACGACCTGCGCCGACCTGACCGGCCCGGAGCACGCGCCGCGGTGGAGCACGGCGTGCTGGCCCCCTTGGCGCAGGCGGGCGTCGACAAGGCGACGGTGCGGGAGCTGGCACGAGCTCTGAACCTCCCCTGCGCCGACAAGCCCGCCAGCCCCTGCCTGGCCTCACGGATCCCTCACTTCGAGGACGTCACCCCGGCCAAGCTGGCCCAGGTGGAGGCGGCCGAGGAATCGTTGCGCCGCCTGGGGTTCATCGACGTCCGGGTACGTCATCACGGTCCCGTAGCCCGGGTGGAGCTCGCCGAGGACGACGTGGCCCGCGCGGCAGCGCCACCGCTGCGAGGTCTGGTGCAGGCTGCAGTGGCCGGCGCCGGCTTCCGGTTCGTCGCCCTGGACCTGGCCGGCCTGCAGTCCGGCGCCTTCACCCTGCCCCTGGTCGCCGGCCGTGGCTGACCCGTGGTCGACCGGCGACGCCCTGGAGCAGATCGCTGACCTCGACCATGACCGTGCGATCCGCCGCGGGTACCCCGAGGCGGTGTACTGCGAGGGCAAGACCGCGGCCCAGGTCGGCGCGATCGCCGCCTCCGTCGCCGAGCGATCTGAGCCGACGCTGTTCACCCGGTGCACGCCCGAGCAGGCGGCGGCAATCAGCGCTGCACTGCCGGGAGCCCGATACGACGACACAGCACGACTGGCGGTGTGGCCGGCCGCGATTCCCCGCCCCACCGGAGGCCGAGTCGTCATCGTCGCTGCAGGCACGAGCGACCTGCCGGTGGCCCGCGAAGCGCTGCTCACCGCCACCTACCTGGGTAGGGACTGCGACCTGATCGTCGACGCCGGTGTCGCCGGCCTGCACCGCATCCTCGGCAAGGTCGAGGCGTTGCGTGCTGCCCGGGCCATCGTGGTGGTCGCCGGCATGGACGGTGCCCTGCCCGCGGTGGTGGCCGGACTCGTCGCCGCCCCCGTGATCGCGGTGCCGACGTCGGTGGGCTACGGGGCGGCGTTCCAGGGCCTGGCAGCCCTACTCAGCATGCTCAACTCCTGCGCCCCCGGCGTCGGGGTCGTCAACATCGACAACGGTTACGGCGCAGGACATCTCGCCGCGCAGATCGCCGCTCGCCTGGCAGCCGGAGCAATGAACGCTGCTTCCGGCCACCCCGAATCGTTCGTGGCCTGGGTGGATGCCTCGGCAGGGGTCGCCGGAGACATGCTGCTCGCCGCCCTGCTCGACGTCGGCGCCTCGATCTCGGCGGTCCAGGCCAGTGTGGACGCCGTCTTCCCCGGCGCCATCAGACTGAGCGCAGCACTGTGCACCGGGCCGGGATGCGCGCCACCCGGATCGACGTCGAACAGCTCGACCACGACCCTCCCGCTCGGAACTGGTTGAGCATCCGCGAGCAGATCCATGCTGCAGCCAACCTCCCCGAGCCAGTCCGCCAGATGACCCACCGTGTCTTCGAGGCCCTGGCGACCGCTGAGGCGCGAGTGCACGGCGTACCGACCGAACAGGTGCACTTCCACGAGGTAGGCGCCCTGGACTCGATCGCCGACGTAGTCGGGGTCTGCGCCGCACTGCACGACCTGAACGTGCAACACCTCCAGGTCGGCGTGATCGCTGTGGGATCAGGCACCGTCCGCACTCAGCACGGTCAACTGCCGGTGCCCGTTCCCGCCGTGCTCGAACTGCTGCGCGGCTGGCCGGCCACCGCGGGCGGCACCGGAGAACTCGCCACCCCGACCGGGGTGGCCCTGGTGACCGCACTCGGGCAGCCTCAGCCGAGCCTTCCCCCCGGAGTGATCGTGGCCACCGGGGTCGGGGCCGGCACCCGCGACATCGCCGACCGACCCAACGTGGTCCGCGTGGTTCTCCTGCAGCCACTGCCCGCAGCGGATCCTGCGGCTGCCGAGATCGGGACCGGGGCCGTGGTCCTGGAGGCGAACGTCGACGATCTCGACCCACGGCTGTGGCCCGGAGTGCTCGAGGCCCTGCTGGACGGTGGCGCGGATGACGCCTGGCTGACCCCGATCACGATGAAGAAGGGAAGACCCGCCCATACGCTGCGAGTGCTCTGCGCGCCGCCGAACCGCGAGGCCATCGCCTCGATGATCTTCTCGCTCACCAGCACCATCGGCGTCCGCTGGCATCCGGTGGGCAAGACCGCGCTGGAACGGACCTGGGTCCCTGTGACGATGGACGGGCATCGCGTGGCGATCAAGGTGGCCCACCATCACGGCCGCATCGCCTCCGCTACCCCCGAATTCCGCGACGTGCAGGCGACGGCTGCAGCAACCGGCCTCACCGAACGCGAGGTTCTGGCCCGCAGCGGCGCTGCCGCCCAGCAGGCGGGCCTGGCCGCCGGCGAATTGTGGCCACAGCGGCGGTCAGAGCCCGCACCGTAACCTCGCCAGGGACATCGAAGATCCGCATCCACCATGCCGCCCGCGAAGCCGGCATGTCCTGGACCGCCATCGGCACCCTCGTCGGCACCACCGGCGAGGCCGCCCGGCAGAAGTACACCGACCGCGTCGCCTGACCCACGCCCTTCCCGGCAAGGAGCGGGCTCAGAGCGAGGCAGCCTCCTGCACGCAGTGGAGCAGCCGTTCGGCCGCTTGATCGCGACTGACCGAGCCGGCACCGAGTCCGACCTCCAGGAGCTCGAGCTGGACTCGAATGCCTTGAGCCCGGGTCACATAGTCGTCATGACCATGGGACTTGGACAACTGCGTCGCCAGGGTCGCGATCACCGAGAGGGCCGCAGCGAGTGCACACAGGAGCTGCCAGGCCGGCGATTCGAGGCCGAAGGCGCCGGTCAGCCAGTCCGCGAACGGCTTTCCTCCGAGAGCTGGGGCTGAGGTGAGGGCCACAGAACAGGTGCCCGCGACGATGTTCAGGTTGACCAAGCGGCGCCGACTTCTCACCGTGGCCGCGAGCTTCGCCTCGATCTCGGCCCGTTTCCTCGCCACTTGAGCCTCGAGCGCCGCGCTCCCCGGTGGACCGGATCCGGTCGGGGTCATCATTCGCCTGCCAGGCGGAGATTGGTCTTGGCTGCCTGGTATCTCGTGCTGCGCCATGGTCGTTCCCCCTCCGGGAGTCGGCGATGCCGATCCAGTTCGTTGCGGCGCTTCAGGCGCGCCGGATGGTGCCGGTCAGGGTCCAGTTGCCGTGTTCTCCTTGATACGCCCCGGCGATCCGGGCCGGGTCACCGAGCTGGGCGACGTTGACGAAGGAGAAGGTGTGCAGCAGTTGGTCGTCCGGGTCCACGACGCCTCCCCAGAACGCCTCCCAGAGGTTCATGCTGGTCGCCGCTCGGCGTCGCGCTGCGTCTTCGATCGCCTGGATCTGCTCGGGGAATGATGCGGGGTCGGCCGACAGATCGGCGAGTGTGATCTCGCTCAGGATGTCTTCCAGAAGGTCTCGGACACCCTCCGCCACAGCAGTTCGGGCCTCTCTGATCTCATGCTGCGCCGTGAGGTCCTCTTCCGACAAGAGCGCTACAGCACCGACGAACCCTGGGAGATGCAGGCCGCCGAGGTCGGCGCTGACGCCGTTCAGGTCGGTGCCTACAGTCAACGGGATCGGTTGGACATCGGTGGTCCACTGCCTCACTGAGTCCGACGGCCGCAGTGACACGGGGCCGTTGAGCGCCAGCTCGATCGGCCCGATGTTGACCTGGTCGAGGCTGCCGTGCCCTCCCCGAGCTCGGACGCGGACGAAGGAGGTGAGGGAGCCTCGGGGCCGCAGGCGCAGGCGCACCGGGTTCTGACCGTTGAGGAGGTCGGCCGCGCTGAGGGTCAGCTCGGCCCGCGCCGTCGTCCCGTCGACCAGAATCCCCACGACCATCAGGTACGGCTCTGCACCGCCGAGTGCCTCCCCGTCGTCCCTGACCTTGACCTCCGTGAGCTCGACGACCACACGGTCGACAGCGGGTGTACCAGTGAAAGGCCCCGGGAGGGCCGCCGAAATCTGTTCCAGCAGCTGCGGTTTGGGGGCAAGTGCGCGCACCTGTTGAGCGGTGGGCAGCGGCGCGGCGAGGAGCGACGGCAGGTGCAGCACGCCCGGCCCCACGGCCAGGTTCCAGCCCGCCGGTCGGCGCGCGCTGGCACGTACCGCCCGACGGAAGGCATCTCCCAGGCGAATGCCCTGCGGTCCATATCGGGTGAGCAGGGCTGCCCGGCCGTGGTGCTGCAGCCAGAGTGTCGCTGCGGCCGCGGTAGCGGAGGCGGCGAACGACGTTCCTTCACCGGGACGCACCCGGGCGGCGCCGTCCACGTAGTCGGCGATCCAGACGTTCTCCCCGGGGGCGCAGACGTCGACGGCGGGTCCGTGGGAGGTACCTGTCCAGGGATGGACGTTACCGGAGACGCCAAGACCGACTGCGGCGCAAGCGACGACGTCGTCCAGGCACGCCGGCTCGACCACCACGCCCACGCAGTTCCCCGCAGCGGCGCACAGGATGATGTCGCGGTCGTGAGCGGCGCTCAGGGCGGCGCGCGTGGCAGGGCTGAGCAGTCCACCGAAGCTCATCGTGATCACATGGCAGTCAGCCAGGATGCAGTGCCACACGGCCTCGACGATGTCGGAGGCCCAGAACGGCTCGATCTGAACGACCTGCTCCACTCCTCGCACCGAGACGATCTTTGCTGCGGGGGCGAGGCCGGTGATCCCAGCGCTGGGCCGGCCCCGGTCGTCGACTGCGGATCCCCCCGGAGCACTTGTCACGGCCGAGATGGTGGCGGTGCCGTGAGAGGTGCCTCCCGGCATCGGATCGGTGCCGTCTCCGCCGAGCTGGCCGATCGTCGTTGTGCAGGCAGGAAGGTCGAAGTGCGCAGACACGTCGAGTTCGGGGTGCCGGGTGAAGCCGGTGTCGATATGACCGAGCCGCACCCCGAGACCCGTGGGCCGAGCAGCCGGCAACTCGAAGAGGCCCATCAGTCGAGGTGCCCAGGCCACGTCGTCCGGAGCTGCCGCTCGCCCGGCAGTACAGCCCGGCAGGAATTCCTGCTGGGGCCTCACCCGGTCTCGCGCAGGAAGGTCCGGCTCGGCCGCCAGGATGCCCGGCTGGTCGGCAAGAACCTCGGCGAGCCCGTGCAGTGCCGTGACGTCGTAGTCGACGTCGGCGAGCACGTCGCCGAGGCCGATGGGCAGCTCCACCAGGAAGCAGCGTGTTCCCGCCGGAGTCACCCGGCCCAGCGGCCGGACGACGATACCGGCCGCGACGCTGCCCGCGGTGGCGACTGCCCGAGGCGCCAGGACGGGCTTGAGCGCGGCCAGGACGTCGTCCTCCGACTGCTGGCTGTCGGTCGTGACGAGGAAGCGGAGCCGGCGGCGCACCTCCGCACGCGGTGATGCGGCGCGGGGCAGGGCCAACGCGGCCGGCGGACGGGAGATCAACCGGGAGAGGTCCACTGGGGGGCTGGATTCGGGCGGGACGACGGTCCGCGCACCCAGAGTCTGCCAGTCGAGTGACATGTCGGTCCTTTCGCGTGGGAGAGATCGAGAGAACTGCCCGCGAAGGCCGGCCGGGGGCCCCGTACTGCAGGGCGCCCCGGCCGACCCTCCGTCAGGGCTTGCTGCGTACTCGAGTCGTGCCCGGCCCCGACCGGCGGCGCGTGCTGTTGACCTCAGCCGCGAGGTCCGCCTTGTCCCTGACCCGGAAGTAGACCCGTGCCGCTTCATCGGCCAGGTCGCCGATGTCTGCGGCGTTGGCGAGGTCGACCGCCTGGGCGAAGGTCAGGCCTGCAGCCCAGGCCGTAAGGAACGCCGGGTAGGACACCGCTGCATCCGCGTAGATGCCGATCGCGCCGGCCACCTCGGTGAACCCGGCATCGCGCCACATGTCGCGGTGCGATGCGCCGAAGCAGGCCGTCGAGAAGAGAACCCGCAGCTTCGCTCGCCCCTCGGGCGGCAGACCCTGTGTCAGTGCCTCCAGAACCTCCCCCTCGGAATGCCTTCCGTCCTCGAACACGACCTGGTTGGTGTGCCCGTGCGTGGTGAACAGGACGTCGACGGCCTCGATGCCTGGCCGATCCGTGCTGATCTTCAAGGCATGCACGAAGCCCGCCAAGCTGGCGCGGGAACCCCTCAGGAAGGTGACCCGGGCGTAGGAGTTGGCCAAGAGGGTCGTGGTCAAGGTCTGGGTCGACGCCTCGATGAACTGGTACAGGGGGCGCACGTCGACGGCGGCGTCCTCGGCCAGGTGGATGATCTGGACCAGCTCTCGCTCAGCCACCCTGACTGGCTCTTCGGGAACGACGATGGGTGCGGAACGGCTTCCGTCGTAGCGGATGAACATCCCTGTGTGCCGCCGTCCTTCGACCGTCACCGTGTATTCCAGGCGAAGCAGGTCAGGCAGATCGATGCCGAGAACGGCCCCTTCGCGGTCGTCCCACTCCGCCGAGAGTCCGGTGAACCGGCCGCGGGCGTCGGCCGTGACCTTGAGAATGGTGTCGTCCTCGGCCCCGCCGAGGCCGTCGAGGTCGCGGATGACGACCTTCGCCCCGCTCGCCGCCGATCCGTCGCTGTAGGTGACGCTTCCCGTGATCCGTAGACGTGCCATGGTGCTCCCCCTCCGGGTGTCTGGGCTTCTCGCATTCCAGACTTGCAATCTGGGAGAAGGGGCACATCCGTGCAGCTACGGGCTTTGCGCGGCGGTACACGGCGGGCACGATCGACCGTGGTGATGCGCGCGTCAGGCGCCCTCCGTGTGTGCACGCAGACCCTGGGCCAGGACAGCGCGGGCCAGCGACACCCGTGACGTCACGTCGAGTTTGCGATAGATGGCTGACACGTGGGACTCGACGGTACGGCGGGAAACCCCGAGTGCCGCAGCCACCGCGGCGTTGGACAAGCCGTCGGCGACCAAGGCGGCCACGCGCTCCTCGGTGGGGGTCAACGCCCCGATCCCGAAGCGCGGGCGGGGCGCGGGGCCCGCCGCGCGTGCGCGAGCCGCACACGCTTCGGCCGGTGCCTTGGCCCCGAGAGCGGCCCAGAGCTTCGCCGCGTCCACGAACGCTCGATCCGCCTCCTGCTCGCGGCCGCGGTGTCGAAGCAGCGCTGCTGCATCGGTCGCGGCTGCGGCGGCAAGGACCGGCTGAGAGCAGGTACTCGCCGCATTGGCAGCAGCACGACCGCGGTCGGCGTCCTCGTCTCGCCAGGCCGCAGCAAGCTCGGCGATCACGTGCGCGCTCCGGGTGCCCCGGTTACGCGCGTCATCCTCGAGACAGTCGGCCGTCAGCGCAATCCGCCGCCGGTCACCCACCTGATGCGCGAGCCTGACCAGCGGGAGCCCCACCGCGGGCAACGGCGACAGGATGCCGAGGGCCCGAAAGGTGTCCCAGGCGATGCAGAGCGTCTCCAGGGCGGCTGCGATGTCGCCGTGGTATTCGTGCAGGGCGGCCCGAGCGAGGTGCGCCTGCTCAAAGCCCAACTGGGCCCGTTCGCGGGCGAGCCAGTGCTCGGCGGACGACGTGTGGCTCTCGGCCTCCTCCCATCGGTCCTGCAGCATGCGGATCTGGGCCAGCAACGCGTGACACCACACTGCGACACCCAGCCCGTCAACACCGTCGAGGCACCCCAGCGCCGCCTCCGCCGAGGCGACGGCGTCGTCCAGGGCGCCGGCCCGGAACAGGCCGAAGGCGGTGACCGCGTCATAACCGGGGATCGCCCAGCCCACACCACGTTCCACGGCGACTTCACGTCCACGCTGGGCCGTGTCGACCAGAAGGTCGAACGTGTCGCATTCCAGATGGACCAGCGATGCGATGAACCACGGCTGATAGACGTGCGCCTCCGTCGCAGCCGGTAAGGCGGCCGTCGCGACGATGTCCGTCGCACGACGTGCTGCGGACTGGAAACGGTTGGCGTAGAGGTCCAAGAAGCACAGAATCGATCGTCCAGCCACCTGCGCGGCTGAGTCCCGGTGCCGCTTCCCCTCGTCGATGGAGACCTCGGCTGTGCGTCGCGCTCCCTCGTTGTCCAGGGCCATGAACCGCGCGAACGCCAACTCCCCATGGGCACGCGCCCGCAGGGCCCCTTCGGGAGTCAGTCCGATGTGACGCTCCATCTGGGTGACGCATTCCGCCGCTTGGCCACGCATGAGTGCGGTGAAGGCGAGTTCGCGGCGCAGTGCGGCTTCGTCCGCAGGGTCGAGGCCCTCACGAAGCATGGCCCGACCCAAGCGCTCAGCTTCCGCCGTTTGCCCGGTCCCAGCCAAAGAGCGCACGCGCGTGATGAGCAGGTCCTCTGGCGGTGACGGGCCGCAGAGATCGATCGCAATGTCGATCACATGCAGCGCGCTCGCGGGGCTGGCCACGACCAGATCTGCGGCCGCGGTGCGCAGCCAGTGCACCGCCTGCCGATCCCCCTGGCGGGCTCCCCTGGCGTACTGCTCGGCGATGTCCGCTGCCGGGGCGTTCAGAGAGATCAGGCAGCGGGCCGCCTGCAGGTGAAGGACGGACCTCGCCGGCGGACTCAGAGTGGCGAGAACGGCGTCTCGGTACAGCTCGTGACGAAACCGGTAGTCGTCACGATGAAGTGTGATCACCCCGGCAATCACGGCCTCCTCCACATCCCGGAGGAGGCCATGGGCCGAGTCGTCCAGGACGGCGGCCACGCGATCGAGGTGAATGGGGTCGCCGAGCACCGCCGCCGCCTGCACCCACCTCAAGGCCGACGGCGAGAGTGCGTCGAGCCTACGCGCGAGAACGGATTCCACATCGCCGGAGCGCTCAGGGTCTTGGCGTTCAAGAACAGCGAGAGCCAGGAGTGGGTTCCCGCGCACCGCCCTGAGCGCCGCCTTCACGCCGTTTGACGGCGGACCTCCCAGCACGGACTCAGCCAGGGCGATCACCTCGGACGGAGCCAGTGGCGGTACCGAGATCGTCTCGGCCTTCAACGCGCTGATCAGTCGCCGGGCCGCAGACCCAACGGGAGGTGGGCGTGTCGTCAAGATGACCGCGAGGGGCAGGCCGAAGGCCCGTTCTCCGATAGTCCTCAGCCACGTCAGGGTCGTCGGGTCGCACCACTGCAGATCCTCGATCACCAGCAGCAGCGGCTGCCGTTCGCAGGCAGCCTCCACCACCTCCAGCAACTGGTCGGAGAGAAGAAAACCGGCTGCAGCAACCGCCCCCGCCTCGATGACGAACCGTGCGGAAGCCCCTTGCGGTAGAAGCTGCGCAATACGCAGGCCGAACGCGTCCAGTCCTGGCCCGAGAGGATGCTCGACCTCATGGTCGAGGCATCGTCCGAGACGGAAGGCGATGGCATGATCCTCCGCCAGGGTTGCCACGGCCTCTACCAGGCGACTCTTGCCGATCCCGGCCTCGCCGCGGAGAACGGCTACGCCGCCGGCGCCTGCCTTGGCACTGATGAGCAACCCGCGAAGGTGAGCCATCTCAGACTCACGGCCGACCAACCCCGCCATCTGATCCCCCCTGCGCACGACCATTCGCGAACGGCCGTGGCGAGGGCACGGCAGATCATCTCTTGATGATCCATTCCAGACGTGGCGTTGCCAACATCCTTCTCACCAGGTGGACGCTCTGACGTCGGCGCTCCGGGCGTACCTGCTCCGGAGGCCCTCAAGTTTCTGCGGTCCTGCGCCGAAGTACCCCAGAGGTCGTTCCTACACGCGCTAGGAGGCAGCATGGCCCTGGCAGCACAGGTGGAGGACGCCTCGGGTCCTCTCAACACAGCTCAGAGTGCGGCCGCGGAGAAGCTCTCCGCACTCGTCGGCAGAGTGGTCGACGACGGGGTCGGCCCCATTCTCAGCAGCAAGGCCTACGCCGAAGATCGACTCGCCCGAGCGCAACAGGAAGGCCGCTCAGAAGCCGACGCGGTCAACGCCGCTATCAGGGTGATCATTCGCGAGTCCGTCGCTGCCGCCGGGACCGCCGGATTCGTCACCGGCCTCGGCGGCCTACTGGCCATGCCGGTGACGCTTCCCGCCAACATGGTCGGCAACCTGGCGATCAACGCACGAATGGTCGGCGCCATCGCCCATCTGCGCGGCTACCCCCTGGACGATCCACATACCCGAACCGTCATCCTCCTTACTGTGGCCGGCAGCAACCTCCAGGCAGCCGCATCCAGGCTAGGAATGGCGATCGGCGAGCAGGTCGCCAAGGAGTCCATCAAGGCCATCCCTGTGGCCGTACTGCGTCAGATCAACGCTCGCGCGGGCGTCTTCCTGGTCGCCAAGTACGGCACGCAGCGGTCAGCGGTCACCCTCGCTCGCGCCATCCCGGTGGCGGGCGACATCATCGGCGGCAGCGTCGATGCCGCGCTTACCGGCGTCATCGGCAAGGCCGCCAAGCGGGCGTTCGCCGGCGATTCGCTCTGACTCAGGCGATGTACCTTTGACAGATCGACCTACTCCTGGGCCACTGGCCGTCACAAGTCCGCCAGAGATCCAGCACCTTGGCCCGCCCCGGACATCCATCGCGACGAATGGGCGTTCACGGCGTCGGTGCCGCCCAGCGGTAAGTCCTTGGTCGCTCCAACGACAACTCAACTGAAGTCAGCAGACCCCGAGGAACGAGCCATACGCTCAGCACTACGCAAGCGCCGTGTACATGATCACGGAGAAAGCGCCGGAGCGTGAGCTCACTGCTTCACGGACAGGTGGGTGGTTCGACCTCGGCGACATCGGCCGCAAACCCGGCCTCGTGGTCTCCAACAACGTCCGCAATCGTCAACTCGGCACGGTCCTGGTGGCGCGCGTCACCACAAGCAACTCGCCGAGCCTGCAGTCGATCGTCGAACTGAGTCACGCGGACCACTTCACCGGCCGAGTCCTCTGCGATGACCTCATCGAGATCTAGCCAGAGGAGGTCCGCGACATAGCGGCCACCCTCGCCCCCACCACCATGGCCAAGGTCGACCTCGCCCTGATGCACGCACTCGGCATCCAGCCAGCCCGGTAATGCGACACCGGCGCGGTCGCGGATTCCACGACTCCTGACAGCGAGCCCCGAAATCACGACGCGAGCGCTGTTCCACCATCAAATGGGGGAAGACAGCGCTCTCAAGGTGATCACAGAGCCCGCCCTCCTCCAGGGGGTCGGCAACATCGTTCGTGGCATCATGAGATAGCGACAGCAGGAGGAGACATGACGATGCCGACGTCACTGCACGTTGTGATCTACGCCGAAGATGACGGCTACGTGGCCCAGTGCCTGAACGTGGACGTGGCGAGCGACGGCGACACCGAAGACGAGGCTCGCGCGAACCTCCACGAGGCACTCCTGCTGTACTTCGACGAGCCCACCGCCGATGAGCCGGTCCCCCTGGTGCGGGGTGCCCACGTCGAGGAGCTGAGGCTCAAGAGTGCCTGAAGGTCCCTCATCGGACGACGTCGTCCAGGTGCTGGTTCGCCACGGATACGCGCTCGTTCACCAACGCGGCTCCCACGCCAAGTACGCACGCCAAGGCGAACCGACGCGCGTGGTCATCGTGCCGATGGGCCGCAAGAACCTCAGGATCGGGACCTTCCGGTCAATCTGTCGCCAAGCGGGTCTCCATCCACGTGACTTCTGATCATCGTGGCTCCGACCCCCTACAGATCTTGGAGATCAGAACTCCCGAGGTGATCTTGAAATTGGTCGGGACGGCGGGATTCGAACCCACGACCCCTTGACCCCCAGAAGCCCGCCGAACAAGCCCCTGACCTGCAGGAACACCCTCGCGGACGCCCCTTGTGCGGCACTCTATCCGCCACTGGCAGGCAGTGTCAGACAAGGGGTCGACATGGGCTGAAGATCGGCCCGCGCACTCTCCTAAGATCAACCCACGATCGCCAGATGTCGCCTCCCAGCCGGGTGACCTGACGCGCCTGCCCGCGGAATCAGCAGGCGCCCGAGCGGTGATCAAGCAAGTCTTGATCACTACTCGACGCCCCCGTCATACCCAGCACCGGGAGTACGCGGCACTGGTCGCGCCATCGAAGCCTGCGCCCTTCGGTCCGCTCGCGCACCCGCCGTCTCCTCAAATTTCTTGGTTGTCGTCAAAGATTCCTGCTTGGGAGCATTGCCATCCTTAACTACTGACGTTAGTTTCATGCCTAACGTCGTTCGTTTTAGGGGAGAGGTGAGCGTATTGTCCGAGCACAGGGTGGATGAGGCCCCGCATGTCGAGCCGCGGCAGCCGCCGGGGATCGAGCTGCACTCGATCGACTGGGTGCCGAGCGGTGAGCGACACGGCAAGGTCTCCCATCTGGGGGCGATCTGGTTCGTCGGGAACATCAATCTCACGGCGATGGCCCTGGGGGTTGCCGCGCTCAGCGTCGGCGCCGGGCTGATGTGGACAGTGATCGCGACCCTGATCGGCTCGCTGTTCGGGACCTTCTTCATGGCCTTCCACTCGGCACAGGGCCCGCAGCTTGGGCTTCCTCAACTCGTGCAGTCCCGTCCGCAGTTCGGCTACGTCGGCTCGGCCGTGACGGTGTGGATCTTCGCGTTGATCAGCTACGTCATGGTGAACACCTCCGATGCGATCCTGTCCGGCGACGCGGCGAACACTCTGTTCGGCATCAAGACCGAGGTGGGCTACTTCCTCTCCGCCGGCCTGGCCGCGCTGGTCGCGCTGTACGGCTACCACTGGATCCACAAGATCAACCGCTGGCTGACGTGGCCGCTGCTCGCGGTCATGCTGGTGCTCACGGTCGCCGCGGTGCGCGATCCGCAGCTGCCGCCTGGAGCGTTCTCGCTGGGTGCGTTCCCGACAGCAGCGTTCATGACCGTGTTCGTGATCGTGGCCGGGTTCCAGATCGGCTGGGCGCCCTACGTCTCGGACTACTCCCGCTACTTGCCCGCGAACGTCGGCGTCAAGTCGACTTTCTGGTGGACCTACCTGCCCAGCGGCGTGTCAGCGTTCTGGGTGTTCTCGCTGGGTTCGGTCATGTCGACGGCCGGCGGGCCGGACGCCACCCCCGTGCAGGCGTTCAAGGGGGCCGGGGAGCGGCTGTTCGGAGGCTTCGGCTCGGTCGCGGTCCTTGCTCTGCTGCTTGGGTTGCTGTCGGTGATGGCGATCAACCAGTACGGCGGGATGATGACGATGATCTCGATCCGTGACTCGTTCAAGCCGGTGACGCCTGGCAGGCAGATCCGGGCGATCGGGATCGGGATCATGTTCGTGATCGTGTGGGCCACCGCCCAGTTCGTCGGGGTGGAGCGGTTCAACGCCTTCTTCAACAACGGATTGATCCTGCTGGCCTATCTGCTGACACCGTGGACGTCGATCAACCTGGTCGACTACTTCTTCGTTCGCAAGGGCGGCTACGTGATCAGGGAGATCTTCAATCCCCAGGGGATCTACGGCCGTTGGGGTTGGCGCGGCCAGGCCGCCTACGGGCTCGCGCTGTTGTCGATGTTGCCGTTCATGGTCTCCGCGCCCTACACCGGATTCGCCGCTCACTTCCTGAACGAGATCGACATCACGATGTTCGTCGGGCTACCCGTGGCCGGCTTCGCCTACCTGTACTTCTGCCGCAGCCTCGACCTGGCGACCGAGCAGCGGCTGGTTGACGAGGAGGGGATCCTGCCGGCCGCGCACTGAGGCGCGTGCGTGTCGGCTGTCGTCCGGGGTGGTCCTCGCGCGGCCGGAATGGTGGTCGGGGAACCCCGACCACCATTCCGCGTTCCGGGCTGCTCGTCCTGCTACTGGTTCCCGGTCACAGGCTGTTGTTGGGTAGCGCAGTGGATGCCGCCACCACCGGCAGCGATCGGGTCGATGTCGAGTTGCACGACCTCGCGCCCGCGGAAGAGCCGTGCGAGCACGTCGCGGGCCCGTGCATCGGCTGCCCGGTCCCCGAACTGGGGGGCGATCACCGCGCCGTTGCACACGTAGTAGTTCATGTACGTGGCAAGGAAGTCCTCGTCGTGGCGGCGCCCGGCCGTCGGCGGGGTCATCTCCACCACGGTGTAAGGCTGCCCGGCGCTCGTGCGGGCGCGTCCGACCTGCTCCCGGGTCCGCGCGGCGACCGCGGCCCACGGGTCCCCCGGGTCGACGGCGGACGCCGGCGCGTCGATCACAATGGTCGACTCCGACGCGAACCGGGCGAGGGTGTCGATGTGTCCATCGGTGATGTCCTGGCCCGCCAGACCCTCGACCCAGATCATCCGGTCCGCACCCAGCAGCGAGAGCAGCGCTGCTTCGATGTCCTCCCGGCTGCGCCCGGGGTTTCGGTTGGGGTTGACCCACGAGGACTCGGCCGCCATCACCGCCCCATGCCCGTCGACCTCCAAACCTCCGCCTTCCCCGACGAGTCCCGACTCGATCAGCTCGACGCCGACGTGGTCGGCCACGATGCCGGCGAGGGCAACATCACCGTTGTGAATCTGTTTCTTGCCCCATCCGTTGAACCTGACCCGACCGGCGCCCAGGCGCACCGAACCGTCGGCGGACGCGCGGATCAAGAAGTTGGGCAGGGTGTCACGCGCCCACAGGTCGTCGACCGGCGCCGGCACGAGCGTGACGCCCTTGAGGAGACCGCGCAGCCGGTCGGTCTCCTCGGGCCGCACCAGCATTGTCACCGGCTCGAAGTCCCCGATGACACGTGCGATCGAGACGATGGCGTTCTGCACGTCGACCAGGTCCGGCCCCCAGATCCGGCGGTTGGACGGCCAGCACATCCACGTGCGTTCGTGTTCCGTCTCTTCAGCCGGCATCCACCACTCCCCTGACGGCGATCCATCCGTCGTCGGCTCGCGGTCAGGGGTTGCGGTCGGCCCCGGTGTCGCCTGCCCTTCGCTCTCCTGCGGTGATACGCAGGCCGACACGGCCAATGCCGTGGCCGGGATGCCGAGTAGCACGCTTCGCCGCCCGATCCGTCGAGGCCCTCGGGCGGTCAGGACCGATCACCGGCGTCAACGCCCGGCTGCAGGTGGAGCCGCGCCGCGGCACGGCAAATCCGCAGCAGCTGGGTCCGGGTCACGCTCGGCGACCCGAGGGTGAGTTGGATCGAGAGACCGTCGATGACGGCCGACAGCGTGAGGGCGACGGCTGCGGGGTCATCGGCCTCGAAGGCGCCGCTATCGCAGCCGTATCGGATGACATCGGCCAGGATCGCGCGCCAGACCGCGTCCAGTTCGTCGTGCACCCGGGCGATGTCGGGGTCGTTGGCGGCGGTCAGCCAGACCTGGAACCACAGGATCCAGCCAGGGTCCCCGGGGCCGTTGGCCGCCGACAGACTGATCAGTCGGTCGAGCCGCTTCCACGGGTCATGGATGGTGCCGATCTCCTGGATCACCTGCGCGGTCAGGCTCTCCTCGCTCAACCGGATGGCCCGCATCAACAGGTCGTTCTTGGACGGGAAGTAGTAGGTCACGTGTCCGGGGGTCATCCCCGCCCGTTCGGCGACGTCGGAGAGCCGCACCTTGCCCAGGCCGAGCTCGGCGATGGCCTGTGCCGCGGCCCCGACGACCAGGTCCTCGCGGGACTGGCCCTTGGCGCGGCGCCTGGTCACTGCACCGACCCCTTTCACGATCACCGGTTCGCTCACCATAGCCGGGGACGCCAGCCGTCTCGACGTCTGTGCCACCTCGACGTCGAGACGTCCGTGCCGTCCGTCAGGCGGGAACGATCGCGCCCGCGGGGATCTGCTGGGTGATGCAGTGCGGCCCTCCGCCTCCATAGGCCAACGTGTTCCCCGGCACCCCGACCACCTGCCGGCCCGGGTAGACGCCGCGCAGGAACTCCAGGACGGGCTCGTCGGTGGCCGCCCCGCCAACCGGGACAACGACCGCGCCGTTGGCCAGGTAGTGGTTGGCGTAGGAGACGGCCGCCTCGGGGCCCGGGTCGAGGTGGCGGACCGTCATGGCTCGCCCCTGCGCGTCGAGGGCCTGGCGCAGGACGGCGAGGTTGCGCTGCCCGCCGTCGTAATCCGGCGACGCCGGGTCGGTCGGCGCTTCGAGCAGGATCTGCCCCGGGGCAACGTACTGCGCCACGCCGTCGACGTGCCCGTCGGTGCCCGCCGGGCCCACGTCGAGGCTGTGCCCGACCGGGAGCCAGACGATGGTCGTGACCCCCAGGTAGTCGCGAAGCCCCTGCTCGACCTGCTCGCGAGTCAGGCCAGGGTTCCGGTTCGGGTTGAGCAGACACTGTTCGGTCGTGACCAGCGTCCCCTCACCGTCGACGAGGAACGCTCCGCCCTCCAGGACGAACGGTGCGGAGAACAGCCGCATCCCGAGATGGGCGGCGATCCGCACCGGCAGCAGCGCGTCGTCCCCGTGCGGGTGCCACCGGCCGCCCCAGGCGTTGAACCCGAACCGTACGGCAGCGACCTGACCCGCGGCGTCCGTGACGAAGACCGGGCCACTGTCTCGCGCCCAGGAATCGTCGATCGGCAGCTCGATCGCCTCGATCGCGGCGCCACACAGGTCCTTGACCTCGGCCGCGGAACCGGGCGTGCAGACCATCAGCACCGGCTCGAAGTCCCCGATCGCACGGGCGACGGCCGCGTAATCGCGTTTGGCCGCATCGAACCTGTCCAGCCACAACTCGCGTCGGGTCGGCCAGGCCATCAGGCACCCGGCGTGCCGGGACCACTCGGCCGGCATCGAGAACCCTGCCGCGGTAGGCGTGATCTCGTCGTCCATCACGACCTTGCCTCCCATTGCACTCGTTGTACACGCGCAAGTATCTTGGCTGGCAACCAAGATTTGTGCAACAGGGAGGAGCGCTCGTGGCAACCGTGAACGTGCTGTTCGTCGGCTACGCCTCAGACAGGGTGGCCGGCACCGTCAGCTGCGTCTGTGACGGGGACATGGTCGCGATCGTGGACCCAGGGATGGTTCCGCATCGGTCGGCGATCCTGGATCCCCTTCTGGCGCTGGGTCTGGAGCCCGAACAGGTCACCGACGTCATCCTCAGCCACCACCACCCCGACCACACCATGAACGTCGCGCTGTTCGAGAACGCTCGTGTCCACGACATCTGGGCGATCTACCAGCGCGACACCTGGATCGAGCGACCGGCGGACGGCGCTCGCCTCTCACCCGATGTACGGCTGCTCGCCACCCCAGGGCACACCGCCCAGGACCTCACCACACTGGTCGACACCGACCTCGGCACGGTGGCCCTGACCCACCTGTGGTGGGATGCGACCTCGCTGTCCGATCCCCTCGCCGAGGACCTCGACGCCCTTCACGCCGGCCGTGAGCGCGTGCTCGAGATTGCCGCACTCGTCGTGCCCGGGCACGGAGCACCATTCACGCCGGCAGACCTGACCGGTCCCGGCCGGTGAAGCCACACGCGCACTGATCGCGCGTCACAGCAGGTAGAGCCTGGTCAGCGGTGACCTCTCGGCAGCCTCCACGTCGAGGAGTCGCCCGTCCAGGGTGACTGCGGCGGTTCGGTGGTCGACCGCGACGCTGCCGGTCCGAGTGTTGTGGACCATGTCGGCCAGGCCGATCCCGCGGCAGCCGCGGACCGGGACACGACGACGCCGGGTCGGCAGCCGGTCCTCCCCCGCATCCACGCATGTGCCACTGACGAACGCGACGCTGATGTCGGCGGGCGCCGCGCCATGTCCGCCGAACTGTGGGCCGTAGACCATCGGCTCGGCGGAGTCGATGCTGGCGTTGGGGTCACCCGTCAGACCCCAGGCGGGGAAGCCGGCCTTGAGCACCAGCACCGGCTTGACCCCGAACTGCGCCGGGTCCCACAGCACGATGTCGGCCAGCAGACCGGGGGCGATGCTGCCGACCTCGTGCGACAGTCCGTGTGCGATCGCCGGGTTCACCGTCAGCTTGGCGAGGTAGCGCAGCACCCGGGCGTTGTCGTCGCCGACCGGCGAGACCAGCTCGTCGGCCTCATCATCGCCTCGCCGGCGCTGTTTCATCAGGCCGGCGGTGGCGAACGTGCGGGCGACCGTCTCCCCGGCGCGGCCCATCCCCTGCGCATCCGAGGACATGATCGGGATGACGCCCAGGTCGTGAAGAACATCCTCGGCCGCCATCGTCGAGGACCGGATCCGCTCGTGCGCCATCGCCAGGTCGCTGGGAAGGTCGGTCTTCAACGCGTGCACCGACACGATCATCGCGAGGTGCTCGTCGACGGCGTCCCGCCCGTACGGCATGGTCGGATTGGTCGAGGACCCGATCACATTCGGCACCCCGGCCAGGGTGAGCACGTCCGGCGAGTGACCGCCGCCGCACCCCTCGACGTGAAAGGCGTGGATGGTCCGACCGTCGAGCACCGCCAGGGTGTCCCGGGCGAACATGGACTCGTTCAGCCCGTCGGTGTGCACGGCGACCTGCACGTCGTGCTCCTCGGCGACACGCAGCGCGGTGTCCAGGGCCCGCGGATGGGCACCGATGTCCTCGTGCACCTTGAAGCCGCAGACCCCGCCATGCCGGAGAGCTTCGAGCATCGGTTCCGGTCTTGAGGACGAGCCGCGGCCCAGGAACCCGATATTGACCGGCCAGGCGTCGAAGGCGGCCCAGCCGCGGTGCAACCCGTATCGGTCGTTCACCCCGACCCCCCACACGGAGGCATACTCCTGCCCCAGGATCGTCGTCACCCCCGAGGACAGCGCCGCCTCCATGATCCGAGGCGACATCAGGTGCACATGGGTGTCGATCGCGCCCGCGGTCGCGATCAGGCCCTCACCGCTGACCACGGCCGTCCCGGTCCCGACCACCACCTCGACCCCGTCCAGGGTGTCCGGGTTGCCCGCGCGGCCGATCGCGACGATCCGCCCTTCCCGGATGCCGATCGAGGCCTTCCGAACGCCCAGCAGCGGGTCGAGGATGACCACGTTCGAGACCACCAGGTCGCAACTCTCCCGCAGGCTGAGCGCCGCCAGATGCATCCCGTCACGGGCCGACTTGCCGAACCCGAGCAGGAACTCCTCCCCGCGCAACTGGGAGTCAGCCTCCACCCGGACCACCAGCCCGGTGTCACCCAGCGCGACCCGGTCGCCCACCGTCGGCCCATGCACAGCCGCGTACTCGTCCTCGTTCACGACGCCACCTCAGCACCCAGATAGCCCATCGACCGGGCGCGATCCAGCGCCCGATCCAGGCCCCCCGGAGCGTCCAGCGGACCGTCCACGAGCCCGGCGAACCCGACGGCGACGCGCCTGCCGCCGATCGGGACCAGACCCACCTCGACGTCGACGCCCGGGTCGAAGCGCACCGACGACCCAGCCGGCACATGCAGGTGCCGGCCGTAGGCCGCCGCCCGGTCGAACCGCAGCCGCGGGTTCGCCTCGAAGAAATGCCAGTGCGACGTGACACTCACGGCGACGTCCGCGGTGTTGTGCACGACCACGGTCACGAGATCTGCGGGCAGCTGCTCCACCACCGCGACGGTGACCACCGCTCCCGGCGCCGACGCGTGCGACGAGCCACCCCCGACCGGGTCTGGCACCACCGCCAGCCGCGTCCCGTCATCGAAGACCGCCTCCACCCGCACCTCCCTGACAATGTCAGCCACCCCGGGCAACACGTCGTCCGGGCCAAGGACAGCGCGGCCGGCCTCCACCGCGGCGGCAAGCCTGGCGCCGTCGCGCGCCGCCTCGAGCACGGCGTCGCAGACAAGAGCGATCGTCTCCGGAACGTTCAGCTGCAGCCCTCGGGCATAGCGCGTCCGGGCCAACTGCGCCGCGGTGAAGATCAGCAGGCGGTCCCGTTCTTGCGGTGTCAGCCGCATCACAACCTCCAAGATCGACCGATAGGGCGAGTCGACGCAACGACCGCACTCCCTCCGACACCTGCGGTGCGGGTGCCCTCAGCGACGCAACCGCCTCCTCAAACTAACGGCGTTAGTGCGCTAAACTAACGCAGGTAGTTACCCTGGACAAGCCCGACGTCGAGTCCGCTGGAGGTCAAGGGTGGGACGGCCACCGCAGCCGCTGCTTTCTCGGGAGGCCATCGCCCGTGCCGCCCTAGAGCTGCTCGACACCGAAGGACCCGACGGCCTCGGTATGCGCCGAATCGCTGAACAGCTAGGGGTGCGCGCGCCCTCGCTGTACAACCACGTTTCCGGCCAGGACGAGATCATCGACCTGGTCCACGACCTCATCGACCGCGAGATCGACACCGCGACCCTGGCCAACCCCAACTGGAGACAGGGAATCGACGCCTTCGCGCGCTCCTACCGGCAAGCCTTCCTACGCCATCCCCACGCCATTGCCCTTGTGGCCCGCAGGCCGATCCTCAACCACGCCACCTTGAACCTCTACGACTCCGCCGCCGCAGCACTCGGTCGAGCGGGACTCCCGCCCGCCGACGTCATGCGAGTGATCGCGGTCCTGGACTACCTCGTGCTCGGCTCAACCGTCGAGACCTTCATCGGCGGTTTCGCAGCCGCTCCCGAGGAATACCAGACCCGATACCCCGACCTCGCGTCGGCCCTCGCCGCAACCGACCGGGCCACGGTCGACGATGACGCCTTCGACCTTGCCCTCGACCTCATGCTCAACGACCTGGAAGGACGCGTCTCCCGGTCGGCCACCGGCCGGCGCCGGAACCGGCGCGCGGCCATGACGATGGCCCCCGTGCACGTGGACAAGCGGCCAGCGAACCCGGCTTCCGCGGACAACTGATCGCCTAGAGCTGTTTCTGGGTCGACCTGAGCGCACTGGTCGCCGACTCGTCATTCTGTTCGCCTAGGTGTACCCCGGCCAGGCAGGTTGGTGACGGTCGGCGCGTCGGCTTGATCATGGGGAGACCTCCGGGTGCGGTGGTGATCGCGACGTCAGTCACCGTCACCCGGAGGTCTCGTGTCTCACGCCAATGCTCGCCTGACCCCACACGGGCGCTTGCTGCTGGTGCAGCGTGTCCTGGCCTGCCGGCCACCGGCGCACTGCGGAGCATGAGCAGGGTTCGTCAGGAGCGTTTGGGGGCTCCGGGACGGGCGTAGCGCCACCAGGTGATGGCCACGCACATGACGGCCCAGGCGATGCCGATGGCGTAGAACGCGGTCGGCGACATGACGGTCAGTCCGACGCCGAACAGGAACGGACCGAACGCGGCGATCGCCGCCGTCCAGCCGATCACCCCGCCGGCCTGGCGCCGCTCGAAGATCATCGGCATCTGCTTGAACGTGGAGGCGTTGCCGATGCCGCTGAACAGGAAGATGGCCAGCATCCCCCAGAGGAACTGGAGAAGCCCGACTGCAGCGCTGCCGCGGACGAGGTGTCCGGCACCAGCGCGGTCATCGTGAAGGCGATCGAGCCGATCAGGCCGACGCCGGAGATCAGGGTCCAGATCGCTCCGCCCATCCGGTCGGTGAGGGGTGAGAACAGCACCCGCGCACCGGCGCCCACCAAGGGCCCGAGGAAGACGTACTTCACCGGGTCGGGCACGGCGTACCCCTCGATCAGCAGCTTCGCGGTAGCGCCCGCGCCGGCGACGATGGCGGGGTTGCCGGCGCCGTACAGGTTCTTCATCAGCAGCCCGAACTGGGCCGACAGCCCGGAGAACGTGCCGAAGGTCATGATGTAGAGCAGGGTCATCCACCAGGTGTCCTGGTTGCTGAAGATGTCGAACTGCTGGCGGATGTTGGCCGTGATCGGCACCGACTTGAGCAGCGTCCAGGCCAGCACTGCACCGATGACGATGAACGGCATGTAGATGAACGCGGCGTTCTGGTACCAGACCTCCCGCGTCGGCTTGCCGGGCAGCCCGGTCATCTTCTGCGAGGCGCCGAGGAACCCGATCATGCCGAAGCCGATCAGCCACGGGGTGAGCATCTGCACCAGCGAGACGCCGAAGTTGCCGATGCCCGCCTGCAGGCCGAGCGCCGTGCCCTGCAGCCGGCGCGGGAAGAAGTAGGACGTGCGAGGGCATGAACCCGGAGAAGGCCCCGCCACCGATGCCGGACAGCAGCGACAGCACCAGCAGCTGCCAGTACGGCGTGGTCGGGTCCTGCACCGCGACGGCCCACCCGATCACCGGGAGCAGCAGCAGCGCCGTGGTCAACGCGACCATCTTGCGGGTGCCCATGATCGGGGGCAGCACCATCCAGCCGAGCCGCATCAGGCCGCCGGCCAGGCCGGGCAGTGCGGTCAGCCAGTACAGCTGGTCCTTGCGTCAGGGAGAAGCCGAGGTTGGTCAGCTTCGGGGCGATCGCGCTGGCCAGGAACCAGGAGGCGAAGGCCAGGGTCAGGGTGAACGTGGTGATCGACAGCGTGGTCCAGGCCAGGCGCTTGTCCCAGCTCGCCTCGTCCTCAGGATCCCACTGCTGCAGCCATTCACCGCCGCTGCGGCTCGAGGTGGCAGTGCTCATCGGGCGACCTCCAGGGGTGGGGCCGGCGCCTCCAGGTGCCGGGCCAGTTCGGGCGACTGCGTGTGCAGCATGTGAACCACGGTCCAGTGCATCCACACCGCACAGATCACGGTGAGCACGAACAGGATGAAGAAGGTGCTGGACGGGAAGCCGGTCCAGATCTGGGCGTAGGCGAACATCGGGGGCAGGAAGAATCCGCCCAGCCCGCCGAGCATGCCGACCAGGCCGCCGACCGGGCCGACGTTGTCCGGGAAGTACTCCGGGATGTGCTTGTAGACCGCGGCCTTGCCGATGCCCATGGCGCAGCCGAGCAGGAAGAGCAGGACGGCGAACGGCACCAGGCCGATGCGTGTACGGCAGCACCTCGCGGGCGCCTTCCTTGGTCATCACCACGATGTGCCCGTTGGGCATCGACAGCACCAGGGTGACCACCATCATCACCGCGAAGGTCCAGTACATCGCGCGTCGCGCACCGAACCGATCGGAGAACCATCCGCCGACGGGGCGCAGCAGCGAGGCCGGGAAGATGAAGGTGGCGGTCAGCAGTGCGGCGCTGCCGAGGCTGACCTTGAAGTTGTCCACGTAGTACTTGGGCAGCCAGGCCGACAGGGCCACGTAGGCCCCGAAGACCACGACGTAGTAGAGGCTGAACCGCCAGACCCGCAGTTCTTTCAGCGGCGTCAGTTGCTCACGCAGGGCCTTGCCCTGCCCGGGCATCCGGTCGGGCCGGGGGGCGAGCACGAACGTCGCCGCGGCCAGTACCAGCAGCAGGACGGCGTAGATCACCGGCACCAGACGCCAGCCGCCGGGGAACACCCCGAGCACCGACAGGCCCGCTGTCCCGGTGATCAGCGCCGGCCCGATGAACTTGGTCACCGAGGCGCCGACGTTGCCGGCGCCGAAGACCCCGAGCGCGAATCCCTGCCGCGAACGTGGGTACCAGGCGGAGTTCCAGGCGATGCCGACACTGAAGGAGTTGCCGGCGAACCCGACCAGGAAGGCCAGCACCAGCAGCAGCTGGTAGCTGTGCACCGTTGAGACCAGGTAGGCCGGGACGGCGGTGGCCGCGAGCATGAAGGCCATCACCCGGCGGCCACCGATCCGGTCGGTGATCATGCCGGCGGGCAGGCGCCACATCGAGCCGTTCAGCACCGCGACCGCGGTCAGCCAGGACAGCTGGACGTCGCTCAGCCCGAACTCCTTGCGGATCGGGATTCCCAGGATGCCGAACATGAGCCAGACCGCGAACATGACGGTGAAGCTCAGCGTCGACAGCACCAGCACCCGGGTTCGCCCGGACGCTGCCTTGTCGGCTGTCTGTTCGGACACGTCTCCTCCATTAAGCGGAACTGTTCCTCTAAATCCAACGCCACAGAGCGTACACACCTCCTGGCACCGAACCCAGGACTCTGGACCTTGAGTTGTCGAGTGTGACGTAACCCGCAGTCCAACACGCGCTCCTGGCTTGGCATGAGAAATCTGAGGAGTAGGGTGCAATAAGATGCAATCACTCATCTAAAATGAGGAGGCAGTGTGCCGAACCGCTTGACCGACGACGCCGGTGGCCTCCTGGCATCCCCCGTCAGGCGTCGAATCGTCGCTCGCCTGGCTGAGAGCCGGATCGCCCCCGGGCGCGAGCACGGAGGACTGAGCGCAGCAGAACTCGCCGCGGATCTGGGCCTGCACGTGACCACCGTGCGCTTCCATCTCGACCAGTTGCTCGCCGCCGAGCTGGTGACAGCCGGCACCGAGCATCGGGAGGGCGCCGGGCGGCCGCGCAAGGTCTTCCGGTTGCCGCCCGGCGTTCAGCCGCCGGGAAGCACCGACGGCTCCTTCCACGCACTGGCGGCCCTGCTCGCGGCGACCTGGAACGGCGACGAGTCCGGCGCTCCGCTGACCCCTGCGGAGGCTGGCGCCCGGTGGGCTCGGCAGCACGCTCAGACAGCCCTCGACGTCGACGGCACCCCGGCTCCTGCCCACTCGCCGGGCCAGTGGCTGGGGAAAGTCGGCCTGATGCTGGATCTCTTGCGCACCTGGGGATATCACCCCCAGGTCAGTACCGACCGCGACGGTCGCCAGGTGCAGATCGAGTTGGTGGACTGTCCCTTCTTCGACCTCGCACGGGCTCAGCCGGAGCTGGTCTGCGGCATCCACCGCGGGCTGCTCAGCGGTTCGATGGACGCCCTCGGCGAGGTGAATGTCGACGTCACGCTCACCCCGTTCGTGGATCCACGGACATGTCACGCGCAGCTGACCCAGCGCATCCCGTTCCCGCCCCGCCCTGCGAAGGAGCAGTCATGAACGCCGCACCGGCCCCCACGATGCCCGGCGCCCTGCTGCGCACCCGTGCGCTGTTCGGGCGCGCGGAGGTGTCCCCGGACAACCGCGCTCTGCACCTGGAGGGCGGGCGCAGCGGCGACTCCTTCTACCGCGACCGCTGGAGCCACGACAAGGTGGTGCGCTCCACCCACGGGGTGAACTGCACCGGGTCGTGCTCGTGGAAGGTCTACGTCAAGGACGGGATCATCACCTGGGAGACCCAGCAGACCGACTACCCCTCCACCGGCGCCGACCGGCCCGAGTACGAGCCCCGCGGCTGCCCCCGCGGCGCGGCGTTCTCCTGGTACACCTACTCCCCGACCCGGGTCCGCTACCCCTACGTGCGCGGGGTCCTGGTGGAGATGTACCGCGAGGCCAAGGCCCGCCTCGGTGACCCGGTGCTGGCCTGGGGCGACATCGTCGCCGACCCGGTGAAGGCGCAGCGGTACAAGAGCGCCCGCGGCAAGGGCGGCCTGGTGCGGGCCAGCTGGGACGAGGCCGCCGAGATCGTCGCCGCCGCCCACGTGCACACGATCAAGACCTGGGGCCCGGACCGGGTGGCCGGGTTCTCGCCCATCCCGGCGATGTCGATGGTCAGTCCATGCCTCGGGTGCGCGGTTCACCTCGCTCATCGGCGGCTCGATGCTCTCCTTCTACGACTGGTACGCCGACCTGCCGGTGGCCTCGCCGCAGGTCTTCGGCGACCAGACCGACGTCCCCGAGTCCGGTGACTGGTGGGACGCCGGCTACCTGATCATGTGGGGCTCGAACGTCCCGGTCACCCGCACCCCCGACGCGCACTGGATGACCGAGGCCCGCTACCGCGGCCAGAAGGTGGTCGTGGTCTCCCCCGACTACGCCGACAACGTCAAGTTCGCCGACGAGTGGCTGATGGCTGCGCCCGGCACCGACGGCGCCCTGGCCATGGCGATGGGGCACGTGGTGCTCAAGGAGTTCTTCGTCGACCGCCAGGTCGACTACTTCGTCGACTACTGCCGCCGGTTCACCGACCTGCCGTTCCTGGTCACCCTCGACCCGGACGACGCCGGCGACGCCTTCACGCCGGGCAAGTTCCTCACCGCCGCCGACCTGGACGGCGCGCCGGCCACCAGCGAGAACGCCGCATTCAAGACCGTGCTCATCGACCCGGCCACCGGAGAACCGGTGGTGCCCAACGGGTCGCTCGGGCACCGCTACGGCGACGAGGGCCTGGGCCGGTGGAATCTCGAACTCGGTGACGTCGTCCCGGCGCTCACCCTGCTCGACGAGGGTCAGGCCGTCACCGTACGGCTACCTCGGTTCGACACCGCCACCGGTGACACCGCCACCGACGCCGCCGGGCCGACCTGGTGCGCGGGGTGCCCGCCCGCCGGATCGGCGACCGGTGGTGACCACGGTCTTCGACCTGCTGCTGGCCCAGTACGGGGTGGGCCGCGACGGTCTGCCCGGCGAGTGGCCGACCGGCTACGACGATCCCGAGGGCCGTACACCCCGGCCTGGCAGGAGTCGATCACCGGCGGTACCGGCCGCAGGCCGTGGCCCGGATCGCCCGCGAGTTCGCCCGCAACGCCGAGGAGACCCAGGGCCGCTCGATGATCATCATGGGCGCGGGCACCAACCACTGGTTCCACTCCGACACGATCTACCGGGCGATCCTCACCCTGACCACGCTCACCGGCTGCCAGGGCCTCAACGGCGGCGGCTGGGCGCACTACGTCGGCCAGGAGAAGGTCCGGCCGATCACCGGCTGGGCGCAGATGGCGATCGGCCTGGACTGGGACCGCCCGCCGCGGCAGATGATCCAGACCGCGTACTGGTACCTGCACACCGACCAGTGCCGCTACGACCCGTTCGGCGCCGACACCCTCTCCGCGACCACCGGCCCGGGATCAGCTGGCCGGCATGAGCGTGCACCGCCGACGTGATCGCCAGTCGGCCCGCATGGGCTGGATGCCGTCCTACCCGACCTTCGACCGCAACCCGCTCGACCTCGCCGACGAGGCCGCGGCCGCCGGCGAGACCGGTCGGCGAGCTACGTCGTCGACCAGCTGAAGTCCGGCGAGCTCGACGTTCGCCGGCCGAGGACCCGGACGCCGAGCGAGAACTGCCCGCGGATCCTGACGATCTGGCGGGCCAACCTGCTCGGCTCCTCGGCAAGGGCAACGAGTACTTCCTCAAGCACCTGCTCGGCACCGACACCGCGGCTGCGGGCGACCGAGACGCCCGAGGCCAGCGGCCCCGACGGACGTGACTGGCGCGACGCAGGCGCCCGAGGGCAAGCTCGACCTGCTGCTGACCCTCGACTTCCGGATGACCAGCACCACGACTCTGTTCTCCGACGTCGTGCTGCCGGCGGCCACCTGGTACGAGAAGCACGACCTCAACACCACCGACATGCACCCGTTCGTCCACTCGTTCAACCCGGCGATCGCCCCGCCGTGGCAGACCCGCACCGACTGGGACACCTTCCAGACCATCGCCGACGAGCTTCAGCGAGCTGGCCGCTGACCCACCTCGGGCGTCCGCACCGACGTCGTCGCCGTGCCGCTGCTGCACGACACCCCCGACGCGATGGCCAACCCGCACGGCGTCGTCCGCGACTGGAAGCAAGGGCGAGTGCGACCCGATGCCCGGGCGTCACGATGCCGAAGCTGGTCGAGGTCGAGCGCGACTACGGCGCGGTCGGCGGCGAAGATGGCCGCGCTCGGGCCGCTGGTCGACAAGCTCGGGCGCGACCACCAAGGGCGTCACCTTCGACGCTCGACCAGCGAGGTCGACTACCTGGCGGCACAAGAACGGCGCCGTGCGCGGCGGCGTCGCCGACGGCCGGCCGTCGCTGCGACACGCGACATCCAGGTCTGCCGAGACGATCCTGGCGCTGTCCGGCACCACGAACGGGCACCTGGCGACCCAGGGCTTCAAGACCCTGGAGAAGCGCACCGGCACCGCCGCTGCACGACCTGGCCGCCGAGCACGAGGGCAAGCAGATCACCTTCGCCGACACCCAGGCGCGCGCCGGTGCCGGTGATCACCTCGCCGGAGTGGTCGGGCTCCGAGACCGGCGGACGGCGCTACTCGCCCGTTCACGATCAACGTCGAGCGGCTCAAGCCGTGGCACACGCTGACCGGGCGGCAGCACTTCTACCTCGACCACGACTGGATGACCGAGCTCGGCGAGAGCCTGCCGATCTACCGGCCGCCGCTGAACATGACCGACGCTGTTCGGCGGAGCCCGACAGATCGGCGACGATCGGACGAGCTCGGGGGCTGACGCGTGCGCTACCTGACCCCGCACACCAAGTGGTCGATCCACTCCGAGTACCAGGACAACCTGTTCATGCTGTCGCTGTCGCGCGGCGGGCAGAACATCTGGATGAGCGACCGCGACGCGGCCAAGGTCGGGATCAAGGACAACGACTGGATCGAGGCGGTCAACCGCAACGGCGTGGTCGTCGCCCGCGCGATCGTCGTCGCACCGGATGCCCGAGGGCACCGTGTACATGTACCACGCCCAGGACCGGCTGATCGACGTGCCCCGGTCGCGGAGACGCACCGGCAAGCGCGGCGGCATCCACAACTCGCTGACCCGGCTCCTGGTCAAGCCCAGCCACCTGATCGGCGGCTACGCGCAGCTGTCCTTCGCCTTCAACTACCTCGGCCCCACCGGCAACCAGCGCGACGAGGTCACCATCATCCGCCGGCGCTCGCAGGAGGTGGCAGTACTGACGATGAAGGTCATGGCCCAGATGGCGATGGTGATGAACCTCGACAAGTGCATCGGCTGCCACACCTGCTCGGTCACCTGCAAGCAGGCGTGGACCAACCGCGCCGGCACCGAGTACGTCTGGTTCAACAACGTCGAGACCCGGCCCGGCCTGGGCTACCCGCGCACCTACGAGGACCAGGAGAAGTGGAAGGGCGGCTGGGTGCGCAACAAGCGCGGCCGGCTCACGCTGCAGGCCGGCGGCCGGTTCACGAAGCTGCTCACCATCTTCTCCAACCCCAAGCTGCCCTCGATCGACGACTACTACGAGCCGTGGACCTACGACTACGAGACGCTGACCAACGCCCCGGCGCAGGAGCACTTCCCGGTCGCCCGGCCGAAGTCGCTGATCACCGGCAAGACCGATGAAGGTCGACGTGGTCGGCGAACTGGGACGACGACCTCGGCGGCGCCACGGAGCACGCGCAAGCGGCGACCCGATGCTGCGCGAAGCATCGCCGACGAAGGTGAAGTTCGAGTTCGAGCAGACCTTCATGTTCTACCTGCCGCGGATCTGCGAGCACTGCCTGAACCCGTCGTGCGTGGCGTCGTGCCCGATCGGGCGCGATCTACAAGCGCGCCGAGGACGGCATCGTGCTGGTCGACCAGGACCGCTGCCGCGGCTGGCGGATGTGCGTCTCCGGCTGCCCGTACAAGAAGATCTACTTCAACCACCGCACCGGCAAGGCCGAGAAGTGCACGTTCTGCTACCCGCGCATCGAGGTCGGCCTGCCCGACCGTGTGCTCCGAGACCTGCGTCGGCCGGCTGCGCTACATCGGCCTGGTGCTCTACGACGCCGACCAGGTGCTCGAGGCGGCGTCGGTCGAGGACGACACAGGACCTCTACGAGGCCCAGCGCGTCGGTCTTCCTCGACCCGAACGACCCGGAGGTGCATCGCGAGGCCGAGCGCGCGGGCATCGCCGAGCGACTGGATCGAGGCCGCCCAGCGCTCCCCGGTCTACGCGCTGATCAACACCTACCAGGTGGCGCTGCCGCTGCACCCGGAGTACCGCACCATGCCGATGGTCTGGTACATCCCGCCGCTGTCGCCGGTCGTCGACGTGGTGCGCGACACCGGCCACGACGCCGAGGACCAGGGCAACCTGTTCGCGCGCGATCGACGCGCTGCGGATCCCGGTCGAGTACCTGGCCGAGCTGTTCACCGCCGGCGACGTCGCCCCGGTCGACGGCGGTGCTGCGACGAAGCTGGCCGCGATGCGCTCGTACATGCGCGACATCAACCTCGGCCGCGAGCCCGACGAGTCGATCCCGGCCAGCGGTCGGCATGACCGAGGAGTCGATGTACGAGATGTACCGGCTGCTGGCGATCGCCAAGTACGAGGAGCGCTACGTCATCCCGACCGCGCACGCCGAGCAGGCGCACTCGCTGGAGGAACTCGCCACCGACTGCTCGCTCGACTACGACGGCGGCCCCGGCATGGGCGGCTCCGGCCCGTTCGGCGAAGGCTCAGGCACGCCCACCCCAGTCGCGGTGGAGAGCTTCCGCATGCTCAAGGACCGCCAACGACGTGACCCGCTACCGCTCACCGTCACCGAGCGCCAGGAGGGGGATACGCCGTGAGGACCACACTGAGCCTGCCCACCCGGCTGCGCCGCGGCGTCCGAGCCATGCCCGAGGACCAGCTGCGGCTGGCCTGGCAGGCGATCTCGTTGCTGCTGGAGTATCCCAGCCGCGACCTGCTGGACCGCCGGGAGGGGATCGCCGACGCCGCCGTTCCTCTTCCGGCCCCGGTGCGGGACCCGCTGCTGCGCTTCCTGGACCATCTGGGGTCGCGGCCGCTGCGCGACCTGCAGGAGTCCTACGTGGCCACGTTCGACACCAACCGGCGGTACTGCCTCTACCTGACCTACTTCGCCCACGGTGACACCCGCAAGCGCGGACTGGCCCTGGTGCAGGTCAAACAGGCCTACCGTCGGGCCGGGCTGGACCCGACCACCGAGGAACTCCCCGACCACCTCTGCCTGGTGCTCGAGTTCGGGGCCACCGCCGACGTCGAGGGCGCCTGGCGGCTGCTGAACGCCCACCGCCCCGGGGTGGAGATGCTGCGGATCGCGCTGACCGAGGCCGGCTCGCCGTGGGCGGACGTCGCGGTGGCGCTGTGCGCGACGCTGCCGGCACTGCACGGCGACGAATCGGACGCCGTCCAGCGCCTGATCGCCCAGGGCCCGCCCGCGGAAGAGGTGGGGCTGGATGCCTACTCCCTCGATCCCCGGCTCACTCCCCCCGCCACCTCCGCTGCCTCTGAGACGTCTGGAGTCCCGTCGTGAACACGCTGCTCTGGGTGGTGGTTCCGTATCTGTGCCTGGCCACCTTCGTCGTCGGCCACTTCTGGCGCTACAGCTACGACAAGTTCGGCTGGACGACGCGCTCCTCCCAGCTGTACGAGTCGGCACTGCTGCGCTGGGGCAGCCCGCTGTTCCACTTCGGCATGCTCGGCGTGGTCGGCGGACACGTGATCGGCCTGCTGATTCCGAAGACCTGGACCGAGGCCGCCGGGATCAGCCAGGAGACCTACCACCTGTTCGCCGTGGTCGGAGGCGGCATCGCCGGGCTGGCCGCGCTGGCCGGGCTGGTGATCCTGATCTACCGGCGGCGCACGGTCGGGCCGGTGTTCTCGGCCACCACCCGGTCTCTTCCACATGGGGCAAACCGGTAATGGCCAGTTCAACCAGGTAGGTGATCCGTTGCTCGACTTCCAGCGGCGAATAGCCGGGTGCCTCTGTGTTGATCTGCACTTGTACGTTGGTGATATCGGGTACCGCATCGATGGGCAGGTTTTGATAGTTCCAGACCCCAACAGCAGCCGCCACGACGACCAGGAAGACGATCAGCCAGCGGCGCGCGATCGAGAACTGAATCAGCGCATCAATGCCCATGTTCAGCGCCCTCTTTGCCCAGCTCAGACTTGAGAATAAAGCTGTTGGCCGCTGCATAGGACTCGCCAGCCGTTAGCCCGCTTAACACTTCCCTGATCTGACCATCACCTCGTCCCAGGGTCACCGGTCGTGCTTCGAAGCCTTCGTCGTTTGCGACAAAAACAACATTTCTGTCCTCCACTACCTGGACGGCTGCATCTCGTATCGTCACCGGAACCGCAGGTTCAGACAGAACTACCTCGGCATTCACGAAATGTCCTGGCACCCAGCGACGATCCGGGTTGTCCAGCAAGACTCGCGCGGTGGTTGTCTGGTTGGCGCTACTGCCCACAGGAGAAACCGTAATGATTTTTCCTTCACCGACGATAGATGCATTGCTACTTGCGATCCTTACCTGCTGCCCCACGTGAACCTGGTCAAGATCACCGGGAAATACCGACAGATCTACCCAGACGGTGGAGTAGTCCCCGATCACAAACAACGTCCTGTCGCCGGTTTGTTCGCCGACATTGGCGTTACGTTGGGCGATGACACCGGTCAGCGACGCGACTACCGAGTACGGTTTCAAACTGTCATTACTCTCCACCGTCGCCAGAGTCTCGCCCTCTTTCACGGGATCACCCACCCGTTTGGTCACCGTTCGGATAACCCCCGGGAAACGGGCCGATACGGCGTGCTCACGCTCCGCATTGGGTACGATTTGTCCGTACAATGGTAAGGTCTCTCGGATGGTGGCGGGACCAACCCGGTCTAAAGCGATCCCGGCGTATCTGATTTGCTCAGGAGTCAGGGCTATGTGGCCTTCCTCGTCCTCTTCACCGTGGTCTGCCTCTTCGCTGTGTCCCTCTCCGTGTTCATCGGCTTCTGGCGCTGCGGATTCTGCGTAGACGGGTTGCCACATCCAGCACAATGTCATGGCTAAAAGTATCAAAGGCAGCCAGCGTGGCAGGCTGTGTCGTGTCATTGTCTGCATTAGTTGGATTCCTGCTCTGTCTCACTGGTGTTGAGTTCCAGCGAAGGTAATAGGGGTTCAGCGGTAAGTTGCTCTATCGTGGCGCCACTTTGCAGCGCGGCTGACGCTGCGGCGATCAAGGCATACTCCGCCGCGATCAACTCCTGCCGCGCCGCCACCCATTCCTGGTAGCCGTAGCGACCGCTTTCGTAGGCCGCCTGTGTGAGTTTCAGTGCCCGCGTCAATGCGGGTATGACGTCCTCTCGGAGTGAATTAGCAGTTTCGATCCCCAGCTTGCGCTGCTGGTATGCATCGAACAGACTGGCCCGCAGGTTTAGCAGGGCGGCGTCACGTTGGACTGAGACTTCATCCCGCGCAGCTCGCGCAGACTGAAGTGCTCCGGCATTACGCCCCGAGGTATTGAGAGGAATACTCACTCCAGCGACCAGCGCGGTATCATCCGTGTCCTGGAATTGCCGGACCCCCACGGACCAGCCAATATCTGTGCTGGACTGCGTTTTGGCCAGTTGTAATTCGGCCTCGCGCAACCGCTCCTCGCTGGCGAAGATTTCAATCGCCGGATTCTCTATCGCGCGTTGAAAGAGTGCATCGAAATCACCCACAGAGCCCAGATTCTGCAGATCGCCATCTACCCGCACGAAGTCCGGTTCCGACCCCCCCCACAGCACAGAGAGCGAGAGCTTTGACACCTGTAGACGATTTTGCGCTTCGGCCACGGCCAGTTCCGCCTGTGCTAACTGCGCGCGTGCTCGAAAAAGTTCGGCTTCCGGTGCGGCACCGGACTGCGTGCGACGTTCGACTGACCGAACAGTGTCCCCTGCAAGCGACCTCGAACTGACCGCAAGATCAAGACGGGCCTGCGTCGCGACCACTTCTACATAGCGACGGGTCACCTCTCCCAGCAGATCCAGGGCATGCGCCTGACGTTCACTGTCGAATACCTGGCGCTGTGCGTTGACAGCATCCACCCTGGCGTTCCGTTTATCCCCTAACTCAACAATAGAGGACAGGGCCAGAGTAAACTCCGCACTGTCAGCACCATTGAAATCATCAGTTCCGCCGATGTTTTCGGCCTCCGCACTCAGATCGAATTGGGGTGATAGGTTCGCCGTTTTAGTTAATCCCTGGATACCGAGTTCTCTGAAGCGATAAACCTGTAGTTCCGGGTTCTTAGACAATGCCAGCTGCACCGATGATGCCAGTGTCATGGTTGTCGCGTCGGTTTCAGCAGCGCTGGTCGGAACTGACACCAGGGCGGCCAGCAGGCAGCCGAGCAGCGCTATCATCGATAACCTGTACTGCATTGTGTTGCGGAGTTTTATCCCGCAGATGAAGTGAGTCATCCTGTAAACCTTTAAGGTACGTTTACTTGTCTTTGCCTGGCACGCCGAGGCGACACGCAGGCTCGAAGCAACGCAACTACCGGGAAAACCTTTTCAGGAGTCTCTATTTCCAGCTGGAAATATGCTGAATATCAACAGATCTCAAGGTTGGAAATTACGCGGTAGAAAGCGCTGATCTGCCATGTACATGGCTTGATCAGGCAGTGGTGGGGGGTCTTAGCAGGGTATTTAAATGTACAGAGTTGTATGAACGAGTGTGTGAAAAATTAAAGCTGAGCCTGTGGGGCATTGAAACGTTAGCGACCTGACCAGTAAAAGCCAACAGATGGCAGTGACCGTAAGCGTGGCAACAATCTCCGTCAATCAAGTCCGCAGTGCCTGGTTGGGCGAGATCGGCATTGCTATCAGCTAATTGATGCCCCGTGGCGAGCTGCAGAGCGTCAATAGACTCACCATTGGACGAATACGCAATATGCTTGCCAACACCCGCCATCACCGATTGGCATGTAACCAGTGCTATAACAATAATAGTGATGGTGCGGCGAAACTTAAGCATTTGGTTTCAGTGAGACGTTTTCGTGTAGTAGATGATAGACACTGCAATCTAGCATAGAGTTCCAGCGACTGCGATACCTTTTTGATCGACTCCTTACTTTGATAATCCAGCTTGTCTGGCAAAGGAGTCGTTGTACAAGAGATGCTGGCCGCCCAGTTTGGTAGTGATTTACAAATACAAGATGTCTGTTTTTACACCTGTGTCTACGGGGTTTTGACAAATTAACTTCTCCAGACCCTGATAAACCAGTATCCAGTATAAGGCCACAGCCAATGACCATTCTTTGAACGCACCTCTCCTGAGGTTTCTATAATGATCAGCGGATACCAGGTGACGACCGAGATTGAATGGATTGTAGACCGTGGCATGGGTACCCAGAAATCGCTGAGCCTGCCGGACTGACTTGAATTTCCGTGTCCCTTGCTCTCGATATCCCGGTGGCTGAGAATGAAGCGATATTAGAGCCATGCAGCACAACTGATGATAGCTGGCGGAAATCTATGGCAAATGTAGGTATTCATGGCCAGATTCTAGCAGGAAAGGCCGGTTAACTTGGCAGTACCCGATTTTCATATTATTCGATTGCACTGGGCGCAGAGCGCCGTCACTGCAACTGGTTGTTAAGTGCCGGTCTTAACATCAGACGAGGACTCTTCGTGGCATGAACTCAAAGGGAAACCGTCACTCGCAGGAAAGTCGCTGGGATTGATGTGCTGCCGTTCGTGCTCTTGTTCTGGGCATTTGCCAATTCCACCAGTTGACGGTGAAGATCCTCCACTTTTCCGTTCTTCTCCGCTGCCTCGAAAGCGTTCATGGTCGGGCCATAGAATCTCGGAATGATTCGATGAGTTGGGTTGGGCTTTTGTTAGGCGACATGAAGTAGAACGTGTCCTTCTCCAGAGATATTTTCTCCTTGGGTACTCCGGCCTGACCAAACCGTTCGACAATGTGCGACTCTACACCCCAAGTCATCGGACTGATAAAGCTTTCCGGCGGGGGAGGCGTGAACGATGAGCTGATCTTCAACAACTGCGATACGAATGAAGTGGGATCGTTTGGAATCCAGTTGCCCATTACGATGCGACCCCCTGGTTTTGTGACTCGGACCATCTCCTTGGCTACGTCGTGGGGCCTGGGAGCGAACATTGCGCCGAAGATAGTGAGCGTTAGATCAAACGAATGGTCGCTGACTCCTTGCAAGTTGCATGCATCGCCCTCTTGAAAACTCAGTCGGGCGAGACCCGCAGCCGTTGCTCGTTTGTTCCCGGCGTCCACGAGGTTTCTGGCAATGTCGATTCCTACAACCTCAGCGCCCAATTGTGCGAGGGGAATCGCCGTTGTGCCATCTCCGCAGCCGAGGTCTAACGCCCGCAGCGGCGGCGCTATTCCAAGCGACTTGACGACGGCTTCTCCCGATTGACGCATCAAGGCAGCAATCTGAGTAAAGTCGCCCTTTTCCCACAGTGCTTTATTTGGATTCATGATGATTCTCGCCTAAATTGATAACCGAGTTAATCTGGCCTAACAGCAAATCATACCGATGGGTCTCGTGAAAAAACGAACCCAGGGTTTTCAACGGAAAACACAATGGCTTGATTTCTTCGCATCTGGTTGAGGATACACCATTCGGCCGCATTTAGGCTGTGTCTGCCTAATTACTAATTTATCAATACTATCTTGATGTTAGCTGCTGCCGGTGTCATCAACAGACATTACGTGTGCATGGCGAATTCGTAATTCATCAATAGTATCAGAGAGTTAGCTATTGCAGCGTCTGCGCTGAAGATTTACCCTTCCGCGCCATGTAAGACGCGATAACCCTGATAATTGGTAAACGGTAATTAAACCACAGGGTATACTGCGGCCGGGAGCTGTGGCAGGGATG
The DNA here is from genome assembly GCA_963710915.1 of uncultured Actinomycetota bacterium. Lineage (GTDB taxonomy): Bacteria > Actinomycetota > Actinomycetes > Actinomycetales > Kineosporiaceae > JADJPO01. Next base: position 1,044,273 of record CAVQCD010000012.1, read on the forward strand.
GGTTGCGCTGTACTATTTTAATTTCTGCGGCGCGATGTCCACCACGTTACCCCTCGCCACATCGTTGATCGGCGAGAGCAAGTGCGGGGAGATGTTCCAGCGTTGCCCGTTATCCGTCACCACGGTCACCGTCTTGCGGTTGAACTTCATGAGGGTGCCGGTCAGACGCCTGCCTTGTGGTGATTCGAAGCTCACCCGGGCGCCCGGGTGGAACTGCATCATGGATTGGTGTGCCTGTAGTGATTCCAGCATCTTCAGACGTTCAACAATGCGGTGGTTCAGCGCCACCAACTCATCAGCACTCAGGTGATCAATCTCGATACTCATGCGGTTCTCCGATGCCACGGTAGCAGCGCCTCAATGGCCTCCACGGTGTCGGCCCGGGGCAGCTGTTCGTAGACCTGGCGCAGGTAGGCGTAAGGCTCCAGCTCGTTGGCTTTCGCCGTCTCGATCAGCGAGTATAGATTGGCGCTGGCCTCTACGCCCGCAACGGAATCGCTGAACAACCAATTCTTACGACCTGTAACGAACGGCCGGATTGCGTTCTCGGCCAGGTTGTTGTCGATCTCCAGTCGACCGTCTTCCAGGTAGACTACCAACTTGCCCCACTCGTTGTGCAGATACTGCAAGGCCTTTCCCGTGGCACTCCCTGGCGGGACCTGTGGCAGGCTCTGGTCCAGCCATTGCCGCAGCTGTTGCAGGATAGGGATAGCCTTCTCCCGCCGCAGCGCACGGCGCTGTTCCGGCTGCAGGTGCCGGGTCTCCGTTTCCACCCGGTACAGCTGCTGGATAAAGGCCAGGCCCTGGTGGGCTTTACCAGTTTTCCCGTTCTTGCCCTGCGCCTTCACCGCCTCACTGAACCGGCGACGGGCGTGAGCCATGCAGCCAACGTGGGTGAGCTGCTGCGCTGCCACCACGGCATTGTACCCATCGTAGCCGTCCGTCTGCAGATAACCCTTGAAGCCCGCCAGCAGGCGCAAGGGTATGGCCTGGCCGCGGCCCGGATCGTAGTCATACAACACCACCGGATGACCCGGCGGCCCGCCGCGCTGCAACCACAGATACGATTTGGACTGGGCAGCCTTGCCCGATTCCTTGAGCACCTGCACCGTGGTCTCGTCCATCTGGATCAGATCATGGGCCAGAAGCTGGTCCCGCATCAGGTTGATCAGGGGCTGTACCAGCTGACCCGCCTTGATCATCCAGTTCGCCAGCGTGGCGCGGGGGATGTCGACGCCGATGCGCTGCAGGATGGTCTCCTGGCGGTAGAGAGGCAAGGCATCCTGATACTTGGAGACGGTGATGTGGGCCAGCAGGCCCGGTGAGGCCATGCTCTTGGGAATGGGCTGTGCCGGCAAGACTGCCGTGCGGATGCACTGACCGCAGTCGCAGGCGTATTGCCGGCGGATGTGACGGATTACCCGGATCGTTGCGGGCACGATGTCCAGCTGTTCCGACGTGACCTCGCCAATGACCTTCAGCGCTTGGCCGTCATGAGGGCAGTTCAGGTCGTCCCCGGCCAGCTCATAGATCACCTCGGTCCGGGGCAGCGTGTCGGGCAAGGGCTTGCGGCCACGCTTTTTGCGGGCATGCGCCGGCACGTCGATGGTGCCCTCGGCTTCTTCCTCGCCAAGCGCCAGCTGTGCATCAACCTCGGCTTCATTGAATAGCCGGAACTGGTCGGGTGAGAGCTTCTCACTGCTGGCGGCAAAGCGACGCGCCAGAGCAAGATTGAGTTGTTCCTGGAGGGTAAAAATTCTGGCCGACTGGCGTTTGTTCTCGCGCTCCAGTTCGACCAGCCGTGCCTGCTGCTCGGCCTTTTCCGCCATCTGCTGCGCCACCAGGGCCTGCAGCGCGGTGACCGTCGAAGGCAGTTGTGTAGGGGTTTCCGGCATGCGTTCATTGTACCTCTAACGCAAGGAATACCCTATAAAAATAGCTATAAAACCGTGTTGTAAGTTCGCTTTGCGTGCGGCTTCAGCTGGGTGATATCGTAGCCGTCCAGCAACCAGTTCAGCTGCTGTATGCTCAGCATGATCACATTATCCTGGCGTGTGCGCGGCCAGTGGAAACGGTCCTGTTCCAGACGCTTCTGCCACAGGCAGAAGCCGTTGGTCTCCCAGTAGAGTATCTTGATACGGTCACGGCGGCGATTGCAGAACACGAACAGCTGCTCCGAGAACGGGTTCAGTTCCAGCGCCTGCTCGACCAGTACCGCAAGCCCGTTAATGCCCTTGCGGAAGTCAATCGGGTTACGGTGCAGGTAGACCTCAAGATTGTCTCTGCTGGGACGCATCACGACAGCGACGCAGCCGCGTGGAGGATTGCGCACAAGGCCTGGCCATCAACCGCGCCACTGAAACTGACCGTCGTACCGTTGGATAGCTGGATGCGCCATTGCGTTGTCGGCGGCGATGGGGCAACCCGTACCCGGGCAAACGGCGCGGTGGTCGTGGACTTTGATATGCCAAGCTGCGCGAGATGTTTGCGGGCGGTGTACATCGCCTTGACACTGAGACCATGCGCCTGCGCGTAGTCCTTGGTGGTTTGATTGGCCTTGGCACAGGCGCACAGATGCTCGAGCCAGAACTGCTGGCGTTCGGTGAGTTTGGTCTGCGGGCAAGCTGCCATCGCCTTGCTGCTAAGGGGCGCTTGTGAAACCTCCGACATGGTGTGTCCTCCGGGGCTGATGATGCGAAGGGTGTAGCATGCACAGCTCGGGATGGCGTTGGCAGGGTGGGGATTATTTTGCGCTTACGATAATTGAACTACTAAGGATACTCTGATTAATTCCAGTGTTCATTTATAATGGCCCCAGTCCTACTATCCGAGTAGAAGTTCATGCGCCAAGACTCCTTTTCCGATGCCGGGTTTGAGAAATACCGCAAGAAGACCCGCAAGGAACAATTTCTGGACGAGATGGAAACCATTATCCCCTGGCAGGAACTGTCCGAAGCGATTGAGCCCTATTATCCCAAACCTGAGGGTGCCGGACGCCGTCCCATCGGCATCCAACGCATGCTGCGCATCCACTTCATCCAGCACTGGTTCAACCTGTCCGATCCAGCTGTTGAGGAAGCCCTTTACGACTCCCGCGCCCTGCGCCAGTTCGTGGGTGTCGATCTCGGCCGGGAGCCGGTGCCGGACGAGACAACCATTTGCAAATTCCGCCATCTGATGGAGAAACATAACCTGGGCGATCACTTGTTCCACCTGGTCAACCAATACCTCCAGGAAAACGGGCTGAAGGTATCCCGGGGCACGATCGTTGACGCCAGCATCATCAGTGCTCCGAGTTCGACCAAGAACAAGAAGAAGGAGCGCGACCCGGACATGCACCAGACCCGCAAGGGCAAGCAATGGTACTTCGGCATGAAGGCCCACATCGGTGTGGACAGCCGCACCAAGCTCATTCATTCGGTGGTCGCCACCCCGGCCAACGTGCACGATTCCCGCGTGCTGCAAGACCTGCTCCATGGCGAAGAAACCCGGGTGTGGGGCGATTCCGCCTATACCGGCCAGAAAGCAGCCATTACCGATTGTGCGCCACGCGCCAGAGACTTCACCCAGGCGAAGGGTAGCCGCCACCGGACGCTGACGGATGACGAGCGCAGCAGGAACCGAAACAAGTCCCGGGTCAGGGCCAAGGTGGAACACCAGTTCGGCATCATCAAGCGGCAATTCGGATTCACCAAGGTGCGGTATCGTGGTCTGGACAAGAATGCTCATCGGCTGTTTGTCGCCTGTGCCTTGAGCAACCTGGTCATGGCGAAGAAAACGCTGTTGAAGCGAAACCGATTCGGGTTTGCAGGCAAGTTGTGCCTGAAAAACGGGAGATGGGGCAAATAGCCCTCGGAATCGAATAAAAAACGTCGAATTCCCCACGAAAAAGGGCAAATAGGATTGAGAATTTGACGATGGCAGAAATAGTTTCATGAAGTTGTTGATATGCACCGATTAATCAGATGATCC
>CAVQCD010000013.1:0-256652 GCA_963710915.1 uncultured Actinomycetota bacterium
AAGCGGTAATTCCCTCACTATTGATATATAAGGTTACGGTAGCATCTACCGGACCATCAACTTTTGATAGATAACCACATGGTGAAACTGGTTCGCCATTCGGATAGAATCCTGTAAGAATAATATTCTGTATTACTGATAGATCCTGAACATTCACGACAGCGTCTGGTGTTGGTAGGTCAGCTCCAGGAGACCATGGAGCAATGTTAGCTCGATCAAATTCAGCACCGGTCAGTAATTCTCTTTGGACGATATGGTCAACTACCATCATCAGATCAAGTATATCAACGCATCCGTCACCATTTACATCACCGTAACCACCACCTGCTGCTAGTACATTGACAGTAAAGACATCACGAGAAGGTGTTACAGCAACCGGAAATCCATCAAATGTACTTCCTACAACATCATTGATTTTAAATGTTGATGTCTGTACAGAAATTGTCGGAGGCAGTTTAGCAGTTTTGTAATTTACCCTGAAGAAATCATTGTAATTGCCTGCAGGTAGATCTCCAGTTTCATCACCAATATTATAAAGTAAAACATATATAATATCTTCTGATGCACCGTTAGCGGTAATGGTGCCTCTTACAACGTTAGTCTCCAATATCCAGTTAGACCCGGATATTGCAGTATGATTTTTTTCAATACTCTGATATGTAAGAATGACATCGTCACCTGTTTCCTGGTTGGTTGCCAGGTTGAATTGAATTGCATGTAATGGACCATCTGTAGCCAACAGGTCCATCGTATTAAATACAAATGAGTTTTCATATTGGTCAACTTCTATTTCTTCGAACACTAAACCATATACAGCTGGCGGAATATATCCGTTACCGCTTAAAGCCACTGAACTGGAAGGACCAGGCCCGTTGTGTGCAAATACTAGATACCCGTATATGGTCCTACTGCAGGAGGAGTAAATGTTACTGTGAATACCGCGCTACCGCCTGCTGGTATAGTAGCTGATGTTGGATTAACAACAAATTCAGTTGCGGCAATACTTGCATTGGAAATCACTAAATCGTCAAGCAACCCATCATTATCTACAGTTACTATTAGGGCTGGTGACGTGTAAGTGGGGTTACATTCCCAAAATTCAAACTAGTTGGTGTTACACTGAAAATTGGTGCTGTACCAGCTCCAGTGCCAGTAACATGAAACAGAAATGGTGAGCCTGCAGCATTGTGTACAAATGCTAAATCAGCTGACTGTGCGCCTTGTGTTGAAGGAGTGAAGGTTATGGTAACACCAACAGGTGCACCACCTTCAGGTATTGTAATAGGAAATGGACCAGTTACGCTGAAATCACCAACCGCAACTGGTTGTTGTACTACTAAATCTGCATCACCCGTATTACTGATACTTGCTGTTGTGTTAGCAGGTGAACCTACAAATACGCTACCAAAGTTAAATGACGTTGGTGCAATCCCAAATACAGGAGCTGCAACAGCTGGACCAATGTTAAAATAATTAACTTCAATAAAAAGATATTGAAGATTATTTGGTCCCGGTGCTGGATTATAGTTAAATACAATATTTCCTGTTCCCGAGAATGATACCACTTGAGTTCCCGCCGTTATTGTACTTGTAGCTGCTATTTCAGGTGGTAAATTCCAACTTACAGTCATCGGATTAGCTGTTACGTCATTTTGAAGTCTTACGGTATATGATATAGTTCCGGTAAATGGAAATGCTGCTGGATTTGGTGGAACCGGTGCTCTATAATCCCAATAAGACATTGTTGTGAAATTTGGATAAAGCCAGGCAGCAGCATATCCACTAGGAGGAAATCCTGGCAGATCAAGTTCACCAAGTGAAGCATCTAGTCCATCCGTGGCATCCAAATCTAACCCAAAGTATAGATCAGATGTAAAACCCGCATTATCACTTACTGTAATGGGAATATTTACAGCCTGTCCATATACGACTGCAATATACAGCAGCACGAAAGAAAGAATTGAAATAAGTTTACGCATAACGCACCCTTTTATTTAATTGTGAAATAAGTTGTTTAAAGTTGTTCATATGACCTCAAACTTATTTATATAAACCCGTCCCTTAAATCGGGACGGGTTACAATAATTGAATATTACTTCAAGAGTAACATCTTCTTAACTGAAACAAATTTATCTGTTCTCAGTTCATAGATATACATTCCTGTTGCTACGTTCTTTGCATTCCATTGATAGCTGTATTTGCCTGCTGCCAAGGATGTGTTTACTAGTTCTGCTACCTTCTCGCCCAATGCATTGTAGATCGATAACTTCACATTGCTTACATCTTCCGGCAATGAGAACTCTATTACCGTGACTTGGGTTGAATGGATTCGGATAGTTCTGCTCCAATGCATACACTGTTGGTATTAACTCACTTGTTACCATCAGCTTCTGTATCGTTGCATCGTTGATTACTACATCTTCACCTGACTTCAGGTTTTGATTTATTGCCTTACCAGTCATATCCTGCAACCTGATATCCATTCCTTCTACTCTTACTGTCAATGGATATGTTATTCCACTCATATCTATACTCTGCATTGAACTGTTTATATCTTCTGCTATCCTTCCACTTGAGAACCTGATATCAAACATTCCTCCCGGTAGTGCTGGTGGCATTTCATACTGGTCCAGATCTACTTCGTCCTTTTACTGCATACAGTGTATAACTTATTACCTGCTGCATCTGTTAGTATTATCTTGCCCCAGTCTTCCTTGAATAATTCTACTACTTCTTCACTGCCTTTTGATAATGCTTCTGGTATGTATTATATCACAGGCTGACCGTGTACTTTTACCCAGTATCCATAGCCTGGTACTAAATTAGTTGCTGCTGTATATATTGTCCCATTAAATCCCCAGATTGTTCCGGTTATGTTGCCGGATGGTGTTGTTGTTAATCCGGCTTCGTGCTACACTTATCTCATATCCTCCTAACAAATTCCAGCCTGCTGTTGCAGGTATTGGATTGTGAGGTACTATCTCTATTTCTGTATAGCTATATGTTTCAGCACCTACGTTTTTCATCCAATAGCCTTCTCCAGGTGTTGTAGTTGTTCTTGCTACGTATAAAGTACCATTGAATTCCCATACTGTTCCCGTTAGGTTTGGCCACCAGGTACCTACATTCTGATCTGGTGGATTTAATCCCGGGGCTGATACCATATTCCACCCGTTGGTTACTCGGTACTGAAAAGTCGAAGGTGGTTGCACCAGCACCAAATTCATCTGCACCGATATCCGGAGGATTTAATCTTGTATCGCCATCAATATCTGTGGTTACCGTTGCAATAGTAACACCCATACCAGCTACTACTGTAGATCCAGGAGTAATATGTAAGTCAGTGTCACTAATAAATTCAGGATTAGCTGAGATACTATTTGCATCCTGAGTTGTTGCAGTTTGCCAATCGGCCAATGTTATATAACCAGTTGCAGCTACCTGACCAACATTTTTAACACCTGTCCCAGTAGCATTAACAAATATATCATTGTAATTGCTCATTTCTAATTGAGCAACTGCGGTCTGTAGATATACTCCGATAGAGCCATAACCCGTTGCACCAAGTAAACCAAGGTTATTAACAATTATATTATCCTGAATATCGGCAGTGCTTCCAGTGCCTAAGAAAATACCGAAAGATGCAGAATTGGCATCATAATTAAGGGTATTGCCATAAAGATTAACTGAATTAAAATATACATCGATTCCAGTTTGAGTACTGTATATATATATACCTATAGGTGAATATGTACCACCAAAAGTAACGTAACTATCACCATCGCCAAACATGTGAGAAATAAAATTATTCCTGACTACATTATTTGCAGCAGTAGTAGCAGAGGACACTGCTATGCCCATGCCACCATAACCAAATGAACCGGAATATCCGATATTGTCGATTTTATTTTTTTCTGCTATGCTATTTTTTGTTCCAGAGGCAAACCAAATAGCTCGATCCGTTTGACCACTTACAGATTCAAAATTGGCAATATTATTACCGGTTACTGTTGCCCCATCAACTCCTTGAACATAAATTCCAACATTGCCAAGAGCGTTTGTACCTGATGTGTTCAGATCATTTCCGATTATCAGTAATCCATTACCATTTCCCGGTGCAACAACTGCATTATTATATACTGCTATATATGCTTTTTGTATACTGTTGTTTTGTATTGTTATATTGGTAAAGTAACCTGCATTACCGGGCGTTGTGCCATCAGTTACAATCACAGCACTACTTGATGTAGCTCCGTTGATTATATTACAATTCTTAAGAACATTGCCAACTATAGGTGTCGTACCAGTTGAACCAAATACAATAACCTGCGGACCAGTTGTGCTTGTGTTTTCAATTGTCAAACTTCTATCCGTTCCACCGGAATTTGATCCGTCGATAGAAACATAACTATTTCGTATCCAGAATAACCTGGAATTTGCTACTGCTCCTTGTATCAAGGAAGTTACACCGACATTCGGTCTGATTGTAACTGTGTTTGTTGCAGTTGGAAGACTAGCACTGAGAATGTTCACTGTAATGGGAAATGTCTCTGAAGGATAAGTAGCATCAGTTAATAAGAATCTAACTGGTCCAGTAACACCACCTGCATTCAAAGCTGCAACTGCTAAGGTAATCGTTGAATATACGCCATCAGTACCTTCAGGAAAGTCAATTTCAGGATGATCAGCTTTATTGACATATAGATCACCTGTGTAAGGCTGACCATTTTCCATTGGAATCCAACTGATTTCTTCAACTTCCATCAATCTTTTTACAGTTTCTGTCTTGAAAGAGGTCGTAGTTTCAGCTTGAAGTTCTTTACCCTTTTCAACCGCAGGAACTTCAACATCAACTTCTTTCATAACCTTATTAACAACTTTATCAAAATAAATGTTTTTGCCTGTAATCTTGTTAAATGCTGATACACCAACAGTATAGTCACCTGAAAGTGCCGGTGTAAAAGGAACTGCCGTAATAGTAATATCATCTATAGAGACGGGAGGATTCGTTCCCACGGTATTATCATTTTTCCAACTAAAGACCAAACGCTTAGTTGTCCCAGTTAATGCTTCTGGAATTGTAATAGTTACTTCAACATAATTAGTTCCTACCATACTGTATTCAGTCCCAATCTGACCAGTAGTTAATTCTATTCCTTCAACTGGGGTCACTGAAGTCTCTACGAGGTAGACTTTTAAGAAATCATAAGTTGCCTCGCCATTTCCTTTCCACCAGAACTTAAAGTTATAACCAGCTCCTTGCGAATTACTAAGCTGAATATCCCTAAATAAATGTACGACGCTGGTAGCAGTATTGGTGTATGCGTAAGTTGTACCTCCATCGTTTGAAACATAAGCTGAATTGCTGCCCCCATGAGCACCGGCAACAGCTCCTACAAACCACTGATTGGTTTGAGTACCATTTAATACGCTCCAGTTATTTGGCCAAGTTTCAAATGTCTCAGTAAAAGGTATTACAGCTGGTGCTGGTACAATTACCACATTAACAGGGCCTGCAGGAGCTGATTCGCCTTGTACATACTGTGATGTAACTTTGTAACTGTAAGAACCCGCTGGTCTATTAAGATCGTTGTATAACAAAGGCGTAATATTATGAGCGATTTCTACATCGTTACGATACACATTGTAACCTGTAAAGGTTGCATCAATAGCTCCGTTACCATTATTTAGTTGCAGATCTGATAGATTAGTTTTGGAATTAATAAAATTGGATACTGTTTGGACAGAACCTTTTATACCAGTAAACGAAAACTTTGTATTGCTTACTTCAATCTTCTTTAACTGATCATTTTTAACTTTCGGATGCGATGAATTGTAAGCTAATGGTATAGTATTTAATTTACCATTTGGGCCAGGATCAGTTACAAATCCAGCAATATTATAGTTTTCATTAAAGCCCAAACGAGACCAGCTACCGCCGACACCAAACCACTCACCATCAGGGTTAGCGGGACCCGCATCAAGACCAGCAGGATATTCACCTGCAAGGTGCGTCACTTCATAACCTATCCATATGTCGTCACCGGTAATAGGAACGGGCGAACTTAATGTGAGTAGATACCAACTATTAGCTGAAGTAATTAATGAAGTTACATCTTGTGAAAGCAGAACACTACCCGGTGAAGTTGGAGTTCCTTGACCGTATATTTTAATTGTACAATTTGAAGGTAAACTCCAAATATAGATTTCCATTTGTGTTAGTACTTTACCAGTTAAAGGGAATGTAACACTTGATGGAAACCTTGCAGAAGCTCCGAAAGTACCTCCAACAGTAAGACCAACTGCATCAACATTTACACCATCATCATATCTAAGCCACTGATCAGCATCAGACGGTTCCCAGGTTAAATTAACATCATCCCCACCTGTAACCGAAGCTTGCAGATTTATAGGAGGATAGAGTAACTCATCCAAACACATATTTACTGTGGTTGTATTTCCTTCTATAACTACAGCGCCTGTGGTGGTTTTGTCAGCATATCCTTTTTTGCTGGCGGTAACATCGTAAGTTCCAATTTGCAGATTCAGGAACTGATAAAATCCCGAAGCATTGGTAGTGGTAGTTAATACACCTGCGGTAACGGTTTGCCCCTTCAGATGCACCGGCTGAAAAGCAATCTGTGATGGTTCCACTTAAAGTACCGAATGCCGGCGGTGGTGGAGTAAATGTATATGTTAATCCTGATGCAGGATAAATAGTAGAACTCCACGTTAATTGGTCAGTATTATCTAAACTTGCAGTAGAAGCAGACCAGTCAGTACTTGTTGTTCTGCTATTGAAATCTGCTGTTGTATTTCCCGTAAGTCCAACCTGACAAGTTTGAGAACTTGTCGGTGTGCCCGGTTGATAGACAAATTTAATTACGTTCGTTCCTTCGGATAATTGTAATTGAAAATTAATTTCACTACCTGTTGCACTATAAAAGCCCCAATTTTTCCATTGCAAAGTAAATACTCTGCTTCCAACCGCACCCGTCGTCAGATACTCAATTTCACATCCTGCAGCCGTTCCATGAAGGTCTTCACTAAACATATGCACTGCATTGGCTAAATCTTGTATAGATGTTCCATCATAAAAATTGCCGGGAGATGTGCCACTGAATGAAGCATAACCGTTCGCACTAACTCCTAATGTGGTATAAAGTACACCATTATATACAAAGGTGAATCCAATAGGCACCCCCGAATATCCACCATCATCATTTGCTACCCCTATCCCGGACAATAATGTTCCTCCGGATATTTCAGTATAAGTTCCTGAAGTCGATGCAAAACCATAATCGGCTACCGCTGCAAATCCATTTTGCGAAAATGCAAAAAGGAGGAAGACAACGGATAAAAATTTGAAAAAGTATTTGAACATAATCCCTCCAAAATGAGATTAAAAAAAAATTAATTAATTTTATGTAAACACACCAACTTTACAGTTAACCACCGTGAGCACACGCCTGTAAAGCAATTACAACGGAAAGATGAGCGGAAAACTATTCTCCATAAAGACCTCCATAATTATGAATGAATGTAATGTTAATTAGGTGTAGGTATAAAAATGAGACGAGATAATCTCTTTGATAAAGAAAATCATTATTATGAGAATAGCCCACAGGAATAAATTTCAGATGTTGCAATTGAATTTCCATTAGCTTTGTTCTAAAAGCTATTTGAATACACACAAAATTTTGCAGCATTAACAAGCCCTCTACAATAAAACAGTAAATGCTAAATTATTTTTTTTGTATCAGCACAGCCCTAAAGTTTGGTAAGTCTGTAAATTTGCTTCAAATACATGACAAGGATAGTAAAAAAAATCCTATTGTCAAAGAAATAGTTGTTAATTTTTAATTATTTTTTTTAGCGTCGCTCCACAAAAGGTGCCAGATATTTTATTTCTTCAGTTTCGACTTTAGTTATAACGCTGTAAGTTTTTGTTTTTATTGATGAAATTAAATTGATGACATATTTGTCGTTGGAATTGAATGAGTCTTGGAAATAAAAATATCAGAGTACTTAAAAATGATTTTGCTTTTAGTTTTTCATTCGAAAAATAAATGGAGAGAATTAATATTAAGCTTCAACAAGCTAATTCATTTATTCGGCCTCATTAAAAAAAACCCCTGAAGAAAATTTCTCCAGGGGATTCTTTGTGGGCCCAGATGGACTTGAACCACCGACCCTCTGATTATGAGTCAGATGCTCTAACCAACTGAGCTATGAGCCCAAATATTTAATTTCAAATTCTTTCAAGTTTGAGTCAGATGCTCTAATCCGCTTTTGGCGAGACCTCGTTCTTTGAACGGGCCAACTGAGCCTATGAGCCCAAATTTGTGGACGCAAATTTAATATTATCCAATCCAGAAATCAAACAAAAATACTTTAACCTAATCTTTCTTTAATCTTCTCAATAGTCAATGGAGCCGATCCTTCAAAATGATTGTTTACATTTACAAACAAATCGACTTCATTGTTTTGTAGTTCTTTAATCATTTCAACAATTGATTTAATCTCAACATCACGGTTAATATAAATCTGGTTCCAGTTTTCATTTGCAATTTTTTCAATGCCTTTTCTATCAGGTCCGTGCAATCTTAGCACTGTTTTATTATTAATATATTTTTTGAATTTTGAATAAATTTCAGTTACCGGAGGCATATAATATCCTTCAAGAAACACAGGAGCTAAATTTAATTCAGAAAGAAACTTGAAATAGCTCTCATTAAGATAATTCGGATTTCTGATTTCGATTCCGATTTGGAGGCATTTCTTTTTTTAGTTGTTTGTAAAACTCTGAAAATTTTAATTGAAGCCTGAGATAATGAACTGATCTTCTGTTTATTCAGATATTCAAATTCAAAGATGAGAGACAACCTACTTGTTTTTTTATTGGTTCAATCGACTGAAGAAATTCTTCAAATATTTCAACAAAAAGAAAAAAAACGGATTTGGTTTGCGTGATCACCTTTTTTTATTTTTCGGAGAAATGAGTTAATGTAATCGCATTTCTGGCACTTTGAATAGTGAAAGAAAATTGGCAGGACAGATTCTTTTAATCTTCAACAACTTTTTTTTGTGGTAATACAACTTTTGATGGCGGGAAGAGTGACCAAAACCATTGGTCTATTTCAACATGGTGTTAAATTTTCTGAACGACTTATCCTTTAAATAATTTTTAGATCAGGGACCGGAGTAAACTATTCCTTTCCACGAATCATACTTCCAGCTGCAAGTTCCAAATCTCACATGATTATTAAATTATGTGTTATTTAAGTGCCTGTGCTGTCTTTAGGACCATTATTCGACTCTATAATTATATTCAAAAACAATTTTCCCGGTACTATCGGTACTGATACCACATTCCAAGACGAACGCCATTTACATACTCGCCTTCTTCCTTTTTCATTCCATCAGGATAATTCCAGATCCATTTTCCATTAGGCCGATCCAGATTAAAATACCCTTCAGATTCTATTGTTCCATTTGGATAGAAGTATTGCCACTTTCCGACATTTCTGTTGCTGTCAAGCTGACATCGACGCGGAGTGGGGGCTGGCCGGGTGCGAGAACGCGCTACAGGGCTCGTACGTGGTGAGCGAGCTGACCGACCTGGTCGAGGAGGCGGTGCTGGTGGAGTTCGAGCGGATCAGCGAGCGCGGCGGGGTGCTCGGCGCAATGGAGAGCGGCTACCAGCGAGGCCGGATCAGGACGAGTCGATGCTCTACGAGCAGCGCGAGCACGACGGCAGTCTGCCGATCGTCGGTGTCAACACCTTCCTGGCGCCGGATGCGGACGGCGGCGCGACGTCGTCCGGGGCGCTGGCCCTGGCCCGGGGAACCGAGGAGGAGAAGAAGTCCCAGCTCACGCGGCTGGAGGACTTCCACGCCCGGCACGCCGTCGAGGCGCCGGCCGCGCTGGACCGGCTCAAGCAGGTGGCGGCCGCGGGGGGCAACACGTTCGCCGAGCTGATGGACACGGTGCGGGTGTGTTCGCTGGGTCAGATCACCGAGGCCTTCTTCGAGGTCGGCGGCCAGTACCGCCGCAACGTGTGAGCGGGTTGTGGTGAACCACCGGCCGTTGCCGTTCGACCCGGTGGTCGAGGCGCGCGGACACTGGGAGAAGGCCGGCTGGTCCGACGCGGCTCCGGGCATGGCCGCCGTCACCTCGTTGATGCGGGCCCAGCAGATCGTGCTGGCCCGGGTGCAGGACGTGCTGCGCCCGCACCGGCTGACCTTCGCCCGGTACGAGGTGCTGATGCTGCTCTCGTTCAGCCGCACTGGCGCGCTGCCGCTGTCCCGGCTGGGGGAGCGGCTGCAGGTGCACCCGGCGAGCGTGACCAACGTGGTCGACCGGCTGGTGGCCCAGGGCCTCATCGTGCGGGTGCCGCATCCCAGCGATCGGCGGGCCACCCTGGCCGAGCTCACCGCCGCGGGCCGCGCGCTCGCCCTGGCCGCGACGGCTGATCTGAACGCAGCCGTGTTCGAGGCGCCGGGGCTGGGTGCGGACGGCGTGGACCGCCTGGTCGAGGTGCTCCACCGACCTGCGCCGCGACGCCGGCGACTTCACCTGATTGTGGCCGATCTGGTGAATCTCGGTGCAGCGTGTGGAGCAGTTCGATGCGTCTACGTGGGTGGAGAGTCCACGAGAGGCTGGGCATGACCTACGAGGAGTTCGTGCAGCAGCAGGGCGCTGCCCTGTTGCGGCTGGCTTTCGTGCTCACAGGGGACCGTTCCTGGCCGAGGACCTGGCCCAGACAGTGCTGGCCGATGTGTACAGACACTGGCGGAAGGTGTCGGATGCCCGCGACCCGGCGGCCTACACGCGGCGCATGCTGGTGAACGCGCACCTCTCGTGGCGGCGACGACGGTGGACGACCGAGCAACCCATCGAGGTGACGGAGCGAGAGGCCGCGACTGTTCCCGACATCGCTGACAGGGTCGCGGATCGTGAGGCGATGCGGGCCACGCTGGCCCTCCTCGCGCCGCGAGCACGGACCGTGCTGGTGCTCCGTTTCTACGCCGAACTCGACGACGCCGCTATCGCCGAGGCGATGGGTGTCAGCGTGAGTTCCGTTCGGGCGACCGCGTCTCGGGCGCTGAGCGCCTTGCGTCACGCAGGTAGCGACGAGCCTCAGGGGGCCCGATGACCATCGAGCAGCAACTGCGCGACCTGTTCGCAGCGGACGCGGCCGCGGCGCCGTCCGCGGACCGCCTTCTCGACGGCACGCTGCGAAGAGTGCGCCGCCGGCGCGTGCGAACAGCCTGGGGAGGTGGAGCTGCCGTGGGTGTCCTGGCGACTGTGCTGGCCCTGGCGGTGACGTTCCAGACACCCGCACGAGAACCGGACATCGCGTGGCCCACTGCCGCGGGCACGGTGCCCGCAGGCAAGGCCGGCCAGCCCCTGGCCGGCAATGCTCTTGCATCCTGTGTGACCGAGTACTCGCCTGCTGAGGTCGCACGTCGTGACGTCGCCTTCGACGGAACCGTCGTAGGGATCGGACCGGCGGTCACCAACCGAGAGCGCGAGGGGGCGCTCAGCGGCCTCGTCGGCGTGACCCTGCAGGTGAATCGGTGGTTCAAGGGCGGTGAGGTCGACACGGTCGTGGTCGACATGCCGGCCCCCGCCGAAGACGGCGGCGGCGTTCACCGACGGGCCGGTGCCCCGGAGTACGGCGTCGGCACCCGCCTGCTGGTCTCAGGTGCGTCTCGCTGGGGAAGCTCCGATCCGTTGAGCGATGTCATCGCCTGGGACTGTGGTGGATTCACCCGCTACTTCAGCCCCGACGTCGCAGCGCAGTGGGCGGCGGCCACCGGCTGAGCCGCCCGTCTCGCGTGTCTGTTGTGATCAGTTGGTGGTGACCGGGCCCATCCGGACCACCTCGAAGGCGCTGCCGGGCACCTGCTTGAGCGTGTTCACTGCCTCGTCGTTCCAGCGCCGGTCGGGCGTGCCGGAGATGAACCAGTTGCTGCCGTTGTCGGCGACGATCATGCCGTAGGTCTTCAGCGCTTGGAGCACCACCCGCGCCTGCGCCGGGTAGCCGGAGACGTCGAACGAGGCCTTCAGCCGCACCCGCATGCCCATCGGCGGCAGCGAGGTGCTGGTGCTGCTGCTGGCGGCGTGCCGGGCCGGCGCGATGTAGCCCCTGCGGGTCCTGGCCACGGTGAATCGCAGCGCGTGGTCGATCCTGCCCGAGGCCACCTCGTCGTAGCGCACCAGCCCGGGCAGGATCGGCAGACCTGCGGCGTCCGCGCTGGTCCAACCCGCCGGGCGTAGGGCGTTCGAGGTCAGGTCGAACACGGCGCCGCTACCCGCGTGCCACCCGCCGCCGGCCACTGGGTGGGCGTCGAAGAGCTCGTAGAGCCTGCGGTTGTCCTTGTCGAGCACCAGCAGGTGCCGGTCGCCGTCCGCGTTCGGGCCGCCCTCGATCGGGGCGTTCGGCGGGATGGGGTACGGGCCGGGGTCACTCTCGTCGGCGTAGTCGAAGCTGATCGGCACCTTCTTCTGGTTGCCCGGCACCACGACGTAGGGGATGCCGAAGGGCTCGCCCTCGCCGAGGTCGGCCCCGAAGTCGGGGTGCAGGTGACCCGAGGACCCGATCGAGG
Organism: uncultured Actinomycetota bacterium; assembly: GCA_963710915.1. Taxonomy (GTDB): domain Bacteria; phylum Actinomycetota; class Actinomycetes; order Actinomycetales; family Kineosporiaceae; genus JADJPO01. The sequence continues at coordinate 12,615 of CAVQCD010000013.1, forward strand.
CGATCAGGGTGGCGGACGCCGGGTCGACGGCGGCCGTGTCGATCCGAGCGTTCCAGGGGTTGGAGGCGGGGAACACCTGCAGGCCGATCGCCCCCAGCGCCCCGACCACCCCGCCGCCGGCCCGTGCCCCTGTCCCGGCGGCGTTCTTCGTGGTCGCCGCGGGCTTCGTCGTGCGGGCCGTGGTTCGGGTGCTGCTCGCCCGCCCGGCGCCGGCGCTCGGGCTGCCGGCGGACGGCGTGCCCGCCGAGGCGCTCGGGGTCACAGTCGGGCTCGGTGGGTCGGAGGCCGTGCCGGTGGACGACGGGCTGGCCGGAGCTGAGGTGACCTGCACCAGGTCGGGGGCGTTCGCGTCGACCGGCGGGGACTGGCAGGCCGCGCTGGTCAGGGCCACGACGCCCAGCCCGACCGCCGTCGCCCAGCGCCGCCTGCCCAGATCCATCACGGCGCCGACCCTAGCCGCGGCGCGCCAGGCCCCCGGGCGGATCGGCGCCCGTGTGGTCAAGTGATAGCCCGGGCTTGACCGGGCTTTAGCGCTGACGGCCTCAGCCGAGCACCAGCGGCTCGCCCAGCAGTTCGGCGCCGGCCTCGGCCAGTGACTCCAGGGCCGCGGTGGTGGTCGCCAGGGCCACCCCGGCGGTCATGTCCAGCAGGACCCTGGTGGCGAGCCCCTCGCCCGCGGCGTCCAGCGCGGTGGCCCGCACGCAGTGGTCGGTGGCGATCCCGACCACGTCGACCTCGCTCACACCGCGATCGCGCAGCCAGGCGCCCAGCCCGACCCGTGTGCCGTCGGCTGGTCGTGGCGCCCTCGAACCCGGAGTAGGCGGCGGCCTGCTCGCCCTTGGCGAACCAGGCGTCGACCAGCCCGGCCTCGATCACCGCGTCGAGCGCGGGGTGGCTCGCGCGCCCGGTGACCCGGCGACGCAGTGCGCCGGCCAGGTGTCGACGAAGTCGGGGTCGGTCGGCGAAGTGGGCGCCGGGGTCGACGTGCCAGTCCCGGGTGCCGACGACCGCGGCGTAGGAGCCGCGCTGGGCGGCCAGATAGGCGGCGATCGCCTCGGCGACGCGGCGCCGCCGGCCACGGCGAGCGACCCGCCCTCGCAGAAGTCGTTCTGGACGTCGACGACGATCAGGGCACGAGCGTGTCATCAGTCCTCCCGGGTGCGACGTGGATCTCTCCATCACCGTAGGGATCACCGGCTCCCCGCGGGAGAGCTGGCGGGCAGTGGCCGGAAGTTCCGCCAGCGACGCGGCGTGCCGCTCCCGGGCGGACTCCAGCGGCTCGGCGCCGACGATCTCGCCGCGGGCGACGAGCTGCACGCAGCAGCGCACGGTCGTCGCCGTCCGCGGCGGGCGTGTGCCCGACGCCGATCACCTCGGCCTGGGCGACGCCGTGCGAGCGCCGGCGCAGGGCCCACTTGCGCCCGCCGATGCTGGTCTTCTCCAGGCTCTTCTTGGCCACCGCGACCAGGGCGCCGCCGGCTCCCTCCCGGGCGACCAGCTTGTAGACCAGCCCGGCGGTCGGCGCCCCCGAACCGGTGACCAGCGATGTGCCGACCCCGTAGGACGTCGACCGGAGCCGCGGCCAGCGCCGCGATCGCGAACTCGTCCAGGTCGCTGGTCACCACGATCTTCGTGTTCCGTGCGCCGAGGGCGTCGAGCTGGGCGCGGACGGCGTAGGCCTGCTCGAGCAGGTCGCCCGAGTCGAGCCGGACGGCGCCGAGCGCGGGCCCGGCGACCTCGACCGCCGTCCGCACGCCCTGCTCGACGTCGTAGGTGTCGACCAGCAGGGTGGTGCCGGCGCCCAGGCTGGCCACCTGGGCGGCGAAGGCGGCCCGCTCGTCGTCGTGCAGCAGGGTGAACGCGTGCGCGGCGGTGCCGATGGTGGGCAATGCCGTAGCGCCGTCCGGCCTCGAGGTTGCTGGTGCCGGCGAAGCCGGCGATGTACGGCGGCCCGGGCGGCGGCCACGGCGGCCTCCTCGTGGGTGCGCCGCGAGCCCATCTCCAGGCAGGGCCGGCCGTGCGCGGCGACGGTCATCCGGCTGGCGGCGGCGGCGATCGCGCTGTCGTGGTTCAGGATCGACAGGGCGAGCGTCTCCAGCACCACACGCCTCGGCGAAGCCGGCCTCGACCACCAGCAGGGGAGAGCCGGGGAAGAACGTCTCGCCCTCGCCGTAGCCCCAGACGTCACCGGTGAAGCGGTAGTCGGCCAGCCAGCGCAGGGTCGGCGTCGTCGACCACCTGGTCACGCTGCAGGGCAGCAAGCTCGATCGTCGCCGAACCGGAACGCCGCGATCGCCTCGAGCAGCCGGCCGGTGCCGCCGACCACGCCGTAGCGGCGCCCGTCCGGCAGGCGGCGGGCGAACACCTCGAACACGCAGCGTCGATCGGCGGCCCCGCTGCGCAGGGCGGCCTCGATCATCGTGAGCTCGTAGCGGTCGGTCAGCAGCGCCGTCGATGTGCTCCTCACCCCGCCCAACCTAGTGCTCCAGGCGATTCCCCCCCGGTGGGTCAGGCCCAGCAGGTCACGCCGAACGGCGCAGCCCGGACTCCAGGTCGGTGCGCAGAGTGGCGGGCTCCACCCCGAGCGCCGTCAGCACCCCACTCAGCCCCGGGTCGTCGGCGCGGAGCAGGCCGAGGGCGAGATGGTCGCCGCGGATCTCCCCGCTGTCCAGCCGGACCGCCTCGCGCAAGGCCAGTTCAAGGGTCTTCTTGGCACCGCGCGAGAAGGGAAGGTGTCCCTGTCCGGGGCCGCTGGAGCTTCCTCGCCCCCGGCGCCCGAACCGGCCGGTGCGGCGCTGCGGGGGTGTCACGCGGTCGAGCGCGCCGGGGCCGAACGTGGCCTCCAGCGACCGCCGGATCGCGTCAAGATCGATGCCCAGCGCCTTCAGCGCGGCGGCGTCCTCGGCGGTGGGTGGGGTGCTCGGTACCGGTGTTGTCGCCGGGAGCACCGCCTCCACCGTTGCGGTGCTGATCCCGTGGCGCTGCAGGGTGATTGCGACGGGAGAGGGGCGGCTGCACAGCGCCAGCAAGAGGTGGGTGGCCTCGATCTGCTCCGCCTTCAGCCGCTGGGCATGGTCCACAGTGGCGACGACCGAGTCGCGGGCGTCACGGGTGAAGCGTTCGAACACGATGATCAACTCCGTCGGCTGTGCTTGCGGTGCACGGTCTGCTTGGTGACGCCCAGCGCCACGGCGATGTCCTGCCAGGACCAGCCGCGGCTGCGAGCGTTGTCCACCTGGAGCGCCTCGATCTGTTCCAGCAGCCGCCCGAGGGCCGCGACGGCGCGCAGGCCGACGGCCGGATCGGCGCTGTCCAGGTTCACCACCAGGTCAGTGGGGGTCGTCATGCCCGTCAGCATATGCTGACACATGTCTGTTCGTCAACATATGCTGACGTTTCGGGTAGGGGGTCACCGTGCCGGGGTCGAGGTGCCGGGGTCGAGGTGCCGGGGTCGAGGTGCGGGATCCTTCCGCGGCACCCTCCGGTGCGGGCGCCGATACCGCCGGTGTGCATTTCCTGGCGGAATCGCCATCGCTCCGGCTCGCCGTTGTGCATTTTGCGGCGGAATCCATCACGAATACCACCCGGAACTGCACAACGGTGGGGCCGCTTCGCGCGGTGGGCGCGCGTGGGGGGGGTGGGCGGGCGTGGGGGGCGCTTACGCGCGGTGGGGTTGGGCGCGCGTGGTGGGTGTACGCAGGGGGTGGGTGTACGCAGGGGGTGGGCGTGCGGCGGGGGTGAGGGGGCCAGGCCTGCTGAGGGGCGTGGAGCGCAGCGGGCTGGGTCGCGGTGGGCGGACAGGTTGCGCCCGGGCGGGGCGGCCGGGAGCAGAGCGGCGAGCGAACGGCAGGCGCGGCTCTACAGTGGAGGCCGTGTCTGTGGCCCCCGTCGAGGTCGAGCAGCCGGTCACTGTCGAATCGGTTGCCCTCGACGTCCCCTGGGTGACCATCGTCTGGAACGACCCGGTGAACCTGATGTCCTACGTGTCCCACGTGTTCCAGAGCTACTTCGGGTACTCCAAGTCCAAGGCCACCAAGCTGATGATGGACGTGCACACCAAGGGCAAGGCCGTGGTCTCCCACGGCACCCGCGAGGAGATGGAGCGCGACACCACGGCGATGCACGAGTACGGCCTGTGGGCCACCTTCCAGAAGGACTCCTGATGGGCTCCTTCGGTCGCGCGCCGCGCCCGTTCAAGGGCAGGCACGGCCGGGTCACGGTCAACCTCGACCCCGCCGAGCGGGCCCTGCTCGCCTCCCTGCTGCACGATGTCGCCGGACTGCTCGACCCGGACGCCGAGGCTCCGGGCGCGCCCACCACCGACCCTGGCGACGAGTGGGCGGTGCTGGAGGCGGCGCTCGCCGTGGCGCCGCCGAGCGACCCGGCGGTGGCCCGTCTCCTGCCCGACGGCAACCGCGACGACCCCGAGCTGGCCCAGAGCTACCGCCGGCTCACCGAGCACGGTCTGCGGGAGAGCAAGCAGGCCGCGCTGACCCTGGCCGCGGCCGCGCTGCGCCGCGACGACCCGGTGGTGCTCGACCGCGACGAGGCGACGGCCCTGCTCAAGGGCATGAACGACGTCCGGCTGGTGGTCGCCGAACGGGTCGGCCTGCACACCGATGAGGACGCCGAGGCGCTGCACCTGCACCTTCAGCTCGCCGCCCGCCGGGCGGAGGACGCCGAGGTGCCCGAGGGTGAACAGGCCTGGCTCGGCCTGGCCTCGATCTACGAGGCGCTCACCTGGTGGCAGGAGGCCCTGGTCGCCGCCGTCAGGTGACCGGGCGGCCCCCGCCCGGTGGCCTCGTCGTAACCGAACTGTTCCCTTGCCAGTGGCGCAGACCCGTGTACCTTGCGGCAGACCACTTCGCCGAGGGAGCGTGCGCGTGACGGAGCAGAGCGCGGTCGCCCTGCGCGGGCTGCGCAAGGAGTTCGGCAGCCCGCGCCACGGCACCACCACGGTGGCCGTGGACGGCATCGACCTCGACATCGCCGACGGCGAGTTCGTCACCCTGCTCGGCCCGTCGGGTTCGGGCAAGACCACCGTGCTGCGCATGATCGCCGGGTTCGAGCGGCCGACCGCCGGGCAGGTGCTGCTGCGCGGCCGCGACGTCACCGCGCTCGCGCCGTTCGAGCGGGACGTGAACACCGTGTTCCAGGACTACGCCCTGTTCCCGCACCTGAACGTGCTGCGCAACGTCGAGTACGGGTTGCGGGTGAAGAAGGTGCCGACCGCCCAGGCCCGCGAGCGCGCGCTCGAGGCGCTGGCCGGCGTCCGCCTGGAGGGGTTCGAGAAGCGCTCGCCGGCCGAACTGTCCGGCGGGCAGCGGCAGCGGGTGGCGCTGGCCCGCGCCCTGGTCAACCGCCCCACGGTGCTGCTGCTCGACGAGCCGCTCGGTGCACTCGACCTCAAGCTGCGTGAGCAGATGCAGGTCGAGCTGAAGGCGATCCAGCGCAGCGTGGGGATCACGTTCGTGTTCGTCACGCACGACCAGGAGGAGGCGCTGACCATGTCCGACCGGATCGTGGTCTTCGACCACGGCCGGATCGAGCAGGTGGGCACCCCGGCCGAGGTCTACGAGCGCCCGGCGACCGCCTTCGTCGCCTCGTTCGTGGGCACCTCCAACCTGCTCCAGCCGGACGCCGCGCGCGAGGTGCTCGGGCACAGCGGGCTCTACAGCATCCGCCCCGAGAAGATCCGGGTGCTGGACGACGACGCGGCCGTGCCGCCCGGCTCGCACGGGGCCCGCGGCACCGTGCGGGACGTGGTCTACGTCGGATCAGGAACGAAGTTCGTGGTCGACCTCGCCGCCGGCGGGCACCTGGTCGCCCTGCAGCAGAACCTGGAGACCTCATCGATGGACGTGCTGGCCTACCGCGGCCGGCGCGTCCTGCTCACCTGGCGCCGCGAGCACGAGTTCGCGGTCGACAACGGAAGGGAGAACCTCTGATGCGTACGTCCACGCGCACGGGTCATCTGACGGCCTGGCTCGCGGGAGCCGGTGCCGTCGCGCTCCTGCTCGCCGGCTGCGGGGGAGGCTCCAGCGACGGTGGCACATCCTCCGGCGCGGCCTCGGCCGGGGGCGGTGCTGCCGCGCCGGGCGGGACGGCCTTCGCCGGACCGGTCGGGGCCGGGGAGGGCGCGCTCAACGTGCTCGCCTGGCCCGGCTACGCCGAGGACGGCTCGACCGACCCCAAGGTCGACTGGGTCACCCCGTTCGAGAAGACCACCGGGTGCCAGGTCAACGTGAAGACCTTCCCTGCCTCCAGCGAGGCGGTGACGCTGTTCAAGAGCGGCGACTACGACGTGGTCTCCGCCTCCGGCGACGCCTCGCTGCGCCTGGTCTACGGCGGTGTGGTGCAGCCGGTGAACACCTCCCTGGTGCCCAACTACGGGGACATCATCGAGGGCCTGAAGAACCAGCCGTGGAACACGGTGGGCAGCACGAACTACGGCGTGCCGCACGGACGCGGCGCCAACCTGCTGCTCTACACCAAGGCCTCCTACCCCACCCCGCCGGACTCGTGGAAGAACATGTTCGACCCGGCCAGCCCGGCCAAGGGCAAGATCAGCCCCTACGACGACGGCATCTACATCGCGGACGCCGCGGTGTACCTGATGGCGACCCAGCCCGACCTGGGCATCAAGAACCCGTACGCCCTGGACCAGAAGCAGTTCGACGCCGCGATCGCGTTGCTCAAGCAGCAGAAGTCGATGGTCGCCGAGTACTGGGCCGACATCACCAAGCAGGGCACGGCGCTGGCCTCGGGCACGGTGCTGGAGTCGCAGGGCTGGCAGATCACGGCGAACCTGGCCAACGCCGGGGGCGAGAAGGTGGGCGCGGTCAAGCCCAAGGAAGGCACCACCGGCTGGTCCGACACCTGGATGATCAAGAAGGACACCAAGAACCTCAACTGCGCCTACAAGTGGCTCGACCACATCGCCTCGCCGGCCGTGAACGCCCAGGTGGCCGAGTACTTCGGCGAAGCCCCGGCCAACGCCAAGTCGTGTGCGCTGACCGCGAACAAGAACCACTGCACCGAGTACCACGCGGAGGAGACGGACTACTGGAAGGACGTCTGGTACTGGACCACGCCGACCGAGACCTGCCTCGACGGGCGGACCGACGCGAAGTGCATCGGCTACGACGAGTGGGTCAAGGCCTGGTCGGCGCTGCGGGCCTGAGCGCACGATGAACCGACGGGTCCCTGAATGAAGGTCGCCGCGTGGCTGCACCGCCACGTCGGGGCGCGGCTGGCCCTGCTGCTGGCCGCGCCCCTGACCTGGCTGGTCGCGGTCTACCTGGCGCCGTTGGGGCTGCTGTTCCTGACCGCGTTCTGGCAGACCGACGGGTTCACCGGGCTGCTGGTGCGCACGCCGACGCTGGAGAACTTCCGCGACCTGCTCAGCGAGCCCGCCTATCTGGGCGCCACGGCACGCACCGTGGCGGTGGCGCTGGCGGTGACCGTGCTCTGCGTGGTGATCGGGCTGCCGATGGCCCTGTTCATGGCCATGGTGGCCACGTCGCGATGGCAGCCGGTACTGCTCGCCCTGGTGCTCACCCCGCTGTGGGCGTCCTACCTGGTCAAGGTCTACGCCTGGCGCTCGATCCTGGCCGGCACCGGCGGCTACGGGGTGGCCGCGGTGGTGCTGGTGCTCACCTACCTGTGGCTGCCCTACATGGTGCTGCCGCTCTACACCGGGCTGACCACGCTGAAGCCCTCGGTGCTGGATGCCTCGGCCGACCTCGGCGCCCGGCCCGGGCGCACCCTGCGCACCGTCGTCCTGCCGCTGCTCGCGCCGTCCATGGTCGCGGGTTCGATCTTCACGTTCTCGCTCAGCCTGGGTGACTACATCACCGTCCAGCTGGTCGGCGGCACTCGGCAGATGCTGGGCAACATCGTCTATCAGAACTTCTCGGCCGACCTGCCGTTCGCCGCCGCGGTGGCCACTCTGCCGGTGCTGGTGATGGTCGGCTACCTGCTCGCCGCCCGGCGCACCGGCGCCCTGGAACAGCTGTGAGCGGGGGGCGGCGATGAGACTCTCCCGGACGGCGCGCTGGGGGCTGGGAGCGGCCATGGCGGCGGGGCTCGGCTTCGTCTACGTGCCGCTGTTCGTCGTCCTGGTGAACTCGGTCAATGCCAGCCCGACCTTCTCCTGGCCGCCGCCCGCGCTCACCACCCGCTGGTGGAGTGCCGCCGTGTCCAATCCCGGGGTGCGCCAGGCGACCTGGACCTCGGTGCAGGTCGCCCTGCTGGCCACGCTGATCGCGGTGCTGCTCGGCACCCTGGCCTCGATGGCGGTGGCCCGCTACGAGTTCTTCGGACGCGACGTGGTGTCGCTGTTCCTGGTGCTGCCGATCGCGCTGCCCGGCATCGTCACCGGGATCGCCCTGAACAGCGTGTTCACCTCCTTCCTCGGCGGGCTGACCATGCTCACCCTGGTGGTGGGCCACGCCACGTTCTGCATCGTGGTGGTGTTCAACAACGCCACCGCGCGGCTGCGCCGCCTGGCCGGCAACATCGAGGAGGCCTCGATGGACCTGGGCGCCACGCGGTCGGTGACCTGGCTGCGGATCACCTTCCCGGCCCTGCGCAGCAGCCTCTTCGCCGGGGCCGTGCTCGCGTTCGGGCTGTCCTTCGACGAGATCATCGTCACCACGTTCACCGCGGGTCCGGGCATCCAGACCCTGCCTCTGTGGATCTTCCAGAACCTGTTCCGGCCGAACCAGGCGCCGGTGGTCAACGTGGTGGCGGCGTTCCTGGTGCTGGTCTCGGTGCTGCCGGTCTACCTGGCGCACCGCCTGTCGAGCGAGAGCGTGACCGGTGGGCGGATCTGAGCCGAGCAGATCTGAGGCGTACGGGGCGTTACGCTCCTGCGTCGTGGAACAGGACAGCGCCGTGCCGCACGACGGCCGGGATGCCCCGATCGGCATCCTGGATTCCGGCGTCGGCGGGCTCACGGTCGTGCGCTCGGTGCTCGACCAGTTGCCGCACGAGCCGGTGCTCTACGTCGGTGACACGGCGAACGGGCCGTACGGGCCGAAACCCATCGCCCAGGTCCGCGCTCACGCGCTCGAGGTGATGGACCACCTGGTCGAGCGCGGCGTCAAGATGCTGGTGATCGCCTGCAACTCGGCCAGTGCCGCCACCCTGCGGGATGCCCGTGAGCGGTACCAGGTGCCGGTGGTCGAGGTGATCGCTCCCGCGGTGCGCCGCGCGGTGGCCGCCACCCGCAACGGTGCGGTCGGCGTCATCGGCACCCGGGCCACGGTGACCAGCCGCGCCTATGACGATGCGTTCGCCGCCGCCACCCACCTGCAGCTGACCTCCCGGGCCTGCCCGCGGTTCGTGGAGTTCGTGGAGAACGGGGTCACCAGCGGTCCGGAACTGCTCGAGGTCGCGCACGACTACCTTGACCCGGTGCGCGAGGCCGGCGTGGACACCCTGGTGCTCGGCTGCACCCACTACCCGCTGCTGACCGGCGCCATCGCCTACGTGATGGGCAACGACGTGACATTGGTCTCCAGCGCCGAAGAGACCGCCAAGGACGTCTATCGCACGCTGGTCGCCGAGGGGTTGACTCGCGATGTCGAGGCACCTCCCCCGGTGCATCGGTTCCTGGCCACCGGCGATCCCGAGCCGTTCGCGCGGCTGGCCCGGCGGTTCCTCGGTCCGGAGGTGGCTGCGGTGGAGCAGGTCGGAGTCTTCGCGTGAGGCTGACCATCGTCGGGTGCGCCGGGTCGTTCCCGGCGCCGGGCTCGGCGGCGTCCTGCTACCTGCTCGAGGCGGACGACGCCGCCGGGCGCACCTGGCGGATCACCCTCGACTTCGGCAACGGGGCGATGGGTCCGCTGCAGTCCTACCTGGCCCTGGCCGATCTGGACGCCGTGGTGCTGAGCCACCTGCACTCCGATCACTGCCTGGACCTGACCGGGCTCTACGTGGCATACCGCTACGACCCGGCGGGGCCGAGGGCCACGCGGCTGCCGGTGTACGGGCCGGCCGGCACCATGGACCGGCTGGAGGGGGCGTACGGCGAGCACGAGTCGGGCTCGCTCGCCCAGGCCTACGACGTCCGAGAGCTGACCGAGCGGGTGCCGGTGGAGATCGGCCCGTTCACGATCACCCCGTTGCGGGTCGAGCACCCGATCCTGGCGTACGGGCTGCGGGTGGAGGCCGGGGGAGCGGTGCTCGCCTACAGCGGCGACACCGACGCCTGCGACGCCCTGGTCGAACTGGCCCGGGACGCCGACCTGCTCCTCGCCGAGGCCTCCTTCGTCGAGGGCAGGGACCAGGAGCGCGGCATCCACCTCACCGGCCGGCGGGCCGGTGAGGCGGCCGTAGCAGCCGGTGTGCGGGCGCTGATGCTCACCCACCAGCCGGTCTGGACCGATCCCGACGTGGTGGCCGCCGAGGCACGTGCGGTCTACCCGGGCCCGGTCGACATCGCCCGCCCCGGCGCGAAGCTCGACCTCCCGTAGGCTCGGGGGATGGCCAACACCCCTACCGCTCCCGGCGCCCGCGCGGACGGCCGCGCCGTCGACCAGCTCCGCCCGATCACCATCACCCGCAACTGGCTCGACCACGCCGAGGGCACCGTGCTGGTCGAGTTCGGCGGCACCCGGGTGCTGTGCACCGCCATCCGTCACCGACGGGCGTGCCGCGCTGGCTCACGCGGCCCGGGCAGGGCTGGGTCACCGCCGAGTACGCGATGCTGCCGCGCGCGACCAACACCCGCAGCGACCGCGAGTCGGTGCAGGGGCAGGATCGGCGGCCGCACGCACGAGATCTCCCGCCTGATCGGCCGCTCGCTGCGCGCGGTCGTCGACACCAAGGCGCTCGGCGAGAACACGATCGTGCTCGACTGCGACGTGCTGCAGGCCGACGGCGGCACCCGCACCGCCGCGATCACCGGCGCCTACGTCGCCCTCGCCGACGCGATCGCCTGGGGCCGCGCCAAGAAGCTCATTCCGGCGCCGCGCAGCCGCTGACCGACTCGGTCGCCGCGGTCTCCGTCGGCATCGTCGACGGCGAGCCGATGCTCGACCTGCGCTACGTCGAGGACGTGCGCGCCGAGACCGACATGAACGTCGTCGTCACCGGCGCCGGGGCCGTTCGTCGAGGTGCAGGGCACCGCCGAGGGCGCGCCGTTCGACCGAGCGCGAGCTCGACGCGCTGCTCGACCTCGGCGTCGCCGGCTGCGCCGACCTGGCCGCGCTGCAGAGCGCGGCGCTGGCCGAGCGCATGAGCGCGGCCCGGATCGTGCTCGCCACGCACAACGCGCACAAGGTCGACGAGTTCCGCAGGATCGTCGCCGAGCCGGCCTGGTCGCCGAGGTGCTCGATCTCGGTGACGGCCCCGAGGGCCGCGTCGCGAGACGGCGTGACCTTCGCCGAGAACGCCCTGATCAAGGCGCGTGCCGTGGCGCGGGCGACCGGGCTGCCGGCGCTCGCCGACGACTCCGGCATCTGCGTCGACGTGCTCGGCGGGGCGCCCGGGGTGTTCTCCGCCCGGTGGTCCGGCGGGCACGGGGACGACGTGGCGAACCTCGAGCTGCTGCTCGACCAGCTCGGCGACGTGCCGGACGCCGCACCGCACCGCGCACTTCGTCTGCGCCGCCGCGCTGGCCCGCCCGGACGGCGCCGAGCACGTCGTCGAGGGCCGCCTCGACGGGGTGTTGATCGCCACGCCGGTGGGCGGACGGTTTCGGCTACGACCCGATCTTCGTTCCGGAGGGCGAGGTGCGCACCACCGCGCAGCTGGCGCCGGCCGAGAAGGATGCCATCAGCCACCGCGGCCGGGCCTTCCGGGCGATGGTGCCCCACCTGCGCGAGCTCCTCGCCGGCCGATGACCTCCTCGCCGCGTCCCAGCCGTCGCGCCGTGCTCACCGCGGGCGTGGGGGCGGCTGCCGGCGCCGCGATCCTCGGCGGCACCTGGTGGACCTCCCGCGGGACCGGGCCGACGTCGTCCGGCGGGTCGAGCGGGCCGGCGGTGCAGCCGGTTCGGGTCCGCCTCTGCCGCAAGCGGTCTCGCCCGCCTCGCTGCCTGCTGGCGTCGAGGTCGGGGTGGACGGCGTGGTGCCCTTCCGGGTGCCCGCCGAGGAGTTCTTCCAGATCGATACCACCAAGGGGCTGCCGCGGATCGACGCCGCGGCGTGGCGGCTGCGCATCCACGGGCTGGTCGAGCGTGAGATCACCCTGGACTACGCGAGCCTGCTCCGCCGGGAGATGATCGAGCGCGACATCACCCTGTGCTGCGTGTCCAACGACGTGGGCGGTGACCTGATCGGCAACGCGGCCTGGCTCGGCACCCGGATCGCCCCGCTGCTGCGTGAGGCCGGGGTGCGCCCCGAGGCCGACATGGTGCTCTCCCGCAGCCACGACGGGTGGACGGCGTCCACACCGCTGGAGGCGCTGACCGACGACCGGGACGCGCTGTTCGCCGTCGGCATGAACGGCGGGCCGCTGCCCGCGCGGCAGGGGTTCCCGGTGCGGATGGTGGTGCCGGGCCTGTACGGGTTCGTCTCGGCCACCAAGTGGGTGACCGAGCTCAAGGTGACCCGGTTCGACGCGGACACGGCCTACTGGACCACCCGGGGCTGGTCCGACCGGGGCCCGATCAAGCTCTCCTCGCGGATCGACGTGCCGCGCTACAACGCGAAGCCGCGCGCCGGTGAGGTGGCCGTCGGCGGAGTCGCCTGGGCGCCCGGGGTCGGCGTCCGCGGGGTCGAGGTGAGTGTGGACGACGGCCCCTGGCAGCCCGCCCGCCTCGGCGCCGCAGCCGGCGAGGACACCTGGCGTCAGTGGGCGTTCGCCTGGTCGGCCACCCCCGGGCGGCACACGCTGAAGGTGCGCGCCACCGATGCCGCGGGTCTGGTGCAGACGGGCGAGAGGGCGCCGGTCGACCCGGACGGCGCGACCGGATGGCACAGCATCGAGGTGACCGTGCAGTGAGTCCCGAAGCATCGACGAGGTCCGGTCCGGTCAACCTGACCAAGTTCGCCTGGCTCTCGATCGCGGCCGCGGTGGTGACCATCGCGCTCAAGGCCGGCGCCTACCTGATCACCGGTTCGGTCGGCCTGCTCTCCGACGCCGCGGAGTCGGGGGTGAACCTGGTCGCCGCGGTGGTCGCGCTCACCGCGCTGCGGGTGGCGGCCCGCCCCGCCGACGCCAACCACGACTACGGCCACGGCAAGGCGGAGTACTTCTCTGCCGGCGTCGAAGGTTTGATGATCTTCATTGCGGCGGCGGTCATCCTGCTCACCGCGGTCGAGCGCTTCCTGCACCCGAGGCCGCTGGAGAGCGTGGGCATCGGGCTGGCCATCTCGGCGGTCGCCTCGGTGATCAACGGCGTCGTCGGCGTCCTGCTGATCCGCACCGGGCGCCAGCACCGGTCGGCGGCGCTGGCCGCAGACGGCCGGCATCTGCTCACCGACGTCTGGACCTCGGTCGGCGTGATCGTCGGAGTGTTCCTGGTCGCGATCACCGGCTGGGACCGGCTCGACCCGATCGTGGCGGCGGCGGTGGGTCTGAACATCCTGATCACCGGCTATCGGCTGGTCTCGCAATCGGTCACCTCGCTGCTCGACGCCGCTTTGCCCCCGGAGGACCTGGCCGAGATCGACGCCGTGCTCGATCGCTACCGCTGCCCCGAGGTCGGCTTCGCCGATCTGCGCACCCGCGCCTCGGGCCGGCACCGGTTCGTCGTACTCACCGTTCTGGTGCCGGGGGCGTGGAGCGTGGAGCGTGGGCACGCCCTGGCGGACGAGGTGGAGCGGGCGATCGCCCAGGCCCTGCCCGAGTGCGACGCCCAGACCCACATCGAGCCGCAGGAGGTCAGGGCGGCGGCCAGTGGTGAACTCGGAGTCGACGCGCCAGCGTGACCAGCGTGATCGCCAGAGCGAGGGCGATCACCAGCGCCGCGTGGGCGAGGCCGCCGAGGAGGTCGGCCCGGCCGGTGGCGTCGATCGCGTAGGTGCCCAGGGATCGGGTGGACCACAGCGGCAGCACCTTGGCGATCTGCCCGGCGGGGTCGGCCAGCATCTGCATGCCGACCACGGTGAGCAGGCCGAGCGCACCCTCGAGCTCGCGGGCGGTGACCGCGGCGATCGCGGCGCCCAGAGGAGCGGCGACGGCCACGGTCACCGTCAGCATCACCGCGACCCCCCAGCTGCGCCGCACGTCCTGGTCGATCACCGTGAGCGCGTAGTAGCCGGCCGCGAGTGCCCAGCCGCAGATCGTCGTGGCCAGCAGGCGCCCCGCCACGAGGTGGCGCAAGGAGTACCCGGCCAGGCGCAGCCGTAGGTCGACCGTGCGCGTGGCGCCGGCGGTGAACAGCCCCAGCGTGGCCACCGCCCAGCCCAGCCCGAGGGCCAGGAAGCGGATCGACTGCCCGGTCAGCTCGCGGCGCACCAGGTAGAAGGACAGCGGTAGCGCGATCATCAGCACCAGCAGTGAGCGCCGGCGGCCGATCTCGCGCAGCGCCATCACCGCGACGGTGCGGGTCATGGCATCTCCTCGGGTGCGGTCAGGTCGATCACGTGATCGACCTGGTCGAGCTCGTGCAGCAGGTGGGTGACCAGCAGCACCGCCCGCCCGGAGCTGCGCCAGCGGTGCACCTGCTGCCAGAAGCTCACGTAGGTTCCCTGGTCGAATCCCTGGTAGGGCTCGTCCAGCAGCAGCAGGTCGGGGGCACCCAGCTCGCCCAGGATCAGGCTCAGCTTCTGACGGGTCCCGCCGGACAGCTCGTCAGCGGGGGTGACGTCGTCCGGCCGCCAGGCCAGTTCGGCCGCGAGGTGGGCGCCGGTGGCCCGCGCCCGGGCCGGTGACAGGCCGGAGGGTGCGCCGAACAGCACGAAGTGCTCGACGGCGGTGAGCAGCGGGAGGGTGCCGCCGTCCTGGGGCACGTAACCGACCCGGCCCCGACGCCGCACGGTGCCGGCGTCGGGGCGGACCAGGCCGGCACAGATCTTCAGCAGGGTCGACTTGCCCGATCCGTTGGCGCCGACCACGGCGGCCACCTCGCCGGCGCGCAGGGTCAGGTCGACGCCGTCCAGCACGGTGCGGTGCCGATAGCGCTTGCCGACCTGCTGCAGGGCCAGGACCGGTTCTCCCGCAGGGTGGCGCGCGTCGCCCGCCCCCGGCTCGGGCGCCGGGCAGCGGTAGGCCTCGATCACGGTGTGCGCGTAGAGCGAGGCCGGGCCGAAGACCGAGCGGGGGTCGGCCCCGGCGTCGGCGGCGTGGGCCAGGGCGTCGGTGGTCAGGCGCTCGACCTGGACGGCGGCCAGGCCGCTGCCGGTCAGCGTGGCGCGGAAGTCGCGCTCCCAGCTGGTCATCGGCGGCCGTCCGTGACCGGGGTGACCACGATGTCCATGCTGTCCCGGAAGGCGGCCCAGCGGGCGCTGTCGCGGCGCAGCGCCGCCCGACCGGAAGCGTTGAGCGAGAAGTACTTCCGTGGTGGCCCGGTGTCGGAGGGGGCCCAGCTGACCTCGACCAGCCCCTGCTGCTCGAGCCGGACCAGCGCGGGGTAGAGGGTGCCGCCGGGGATCTCGCCGAGCCCGGCCGAGGTGAGCCGCTGGGCCAGCGCGAACCCGTAGTCGGGGCCCTCGTGCAGGAGCGAGAGAAGACACAGATCGAGGAAGCCGTGCAGCCACTGCCCGGTACGCACCATGTAGTCAGGCTAGCTAGTTACCAGTCTGCCTATCAAGCGGCCTCGCCGGCTCGCCACCGCCCGGCAGGGGTCAGCCCAGATCCAGGAACAGGCGCAGCGTGGTGTCGATCTGCTGCATCTCGCTCGTGGTCAGGCGTGCCACGTAGTCGCCGAGACGCTTTTCGGGATCGATCGAGACCAATGCGTCGCACAGGACAAGGGTGCGGCCGACGGGAAGATCGACTTCGGGTCGGAAGACGGACGGCCGCGCGCGAGTGCTGGTGGGTGCCACTACCCACGTACTCAGGTGAAGCAGGCGCGTCGACTGGAGGACGACGGCGAAGCGTTCATGCTGCGGCTCGTGACCCTGCGCTTCGCGGGGACGCCGCAGCCGGAAGACGTCCCCCCTCATTCGCCGAGCGTCTCCTGGATCGCCGCAAGAACCTCCGCCCGGTCGGAGACGTCGTTGGCCGCCTCGCGGGCGTCCGCCTCCGCCTGACGCCTCCACGTCTCCCGCTCGATGGCAGCCAGACCCTCGTTGATGATCTCGTCCGCCGTCTGGCCGGGCCTGCGCTGCGCCTCGATGCGAGCCCGGGTCGCTTGCCGCACTCGAATGGTCGTGGTCTCGCCCATGGGTGCAGTCTACATTTCGTCTACATCGGCGCCCAGGGTGGACCCGGGTGGGAGCCGGCCACACCGGGCGCGGCGACCGTGAGGGGTGCGGGAGACGGGACTCGAACCCGTACGCCCGAAGGCACAGGAACCTAAATCCTGCGTGGCTGCCAGTTACACCACTCCCGCGTGCCCGTCCGGGACGGGCGGAACCAGGGTAGAGGAAGGTCAGACGCCCAGGGCCTTGCGCAGCGAGGCGACGTGGCCCGTGGCCTTGACGTTGTAGCGGGCGATCTCGACCACGCCGTCCGGGTCGACCACCACGGTCGAGCGGATCACGCCGACCACCTTCTTGCCGTACAGCGACTTCTCCCCCCACGCGCCCCAGGCCTGCATCACGGCCTTGTCCGGGTCGGAGAGCAGCGGGAAGGTGATCTGGTCGCGGTCGATGAACTTGGCCAGTTTGGCCGGTGCGTCGGGGGAGATGCCCAGCACGGCGTAGCCGGCGGCGGCCAGCGAGCCCAGGCTGTCCCGGAAGTCGCACGCCTGCTTGGTGCAGCCCGGGGTCATCGCCGCCGGGTAGAAGTAGACGATCACGTGTCGGCCGCGCAGGCCGGACAGGGTGACGGTCGAGCCGTCCGCCGCGGTGAGGCTGAAGTCAGGGGCGGTCGATCCCACATCGAGTTGAGGCACGCCTGCACTCTACGGCCGGACAGAGTGCCCGGGGGTGGTGCTGTGGCCTACGGTGATCTGTGGAGGTGGGACTGGTGAGCAACCAGAACGGTGACCCGCAGACCCGTCGCGGCGTGGCGGGGACCCCGGCCGAGATCGAGGCGGCGATCGCCGAACGCCGCGCCCACCTGGCCCAGACGGTCGACGAGCTGGTGCAGCGGGCCCAGCCCAAGGCCATCGCCCAGCGCTCGGTGGTCGATGCCAAGCAGCGATTCGCTACAGCAACCCGCACCCCCGACGGCGACCTGCGCACCGAGCGCATCGCAGCCGCCGCAGCCGCCCTCATCACCCTCCTCACCCTCGTCGCCCTCCTCCGCCGCCGCTCCCGCCGCCGCTCACGCTGACCCCAACCCCAGACCCGGCCGGTTGCCCGGGGTGGGGGTACGGTTTCGGGCGTGATTGCGTCTGCGCTTGCCCCGAGCTCCGATCGGCTGCCGATCCGGATGCTCAACGACAGGGTGCTGGTGTCCAGCGACGGCGAGGGCGGCGAACGTCGCTCCTCGGCCGGCATCGTCATTCCGGCCACCGCCGCGGTGGGCAAGCGGCTGGCCTGGGCCGCGGTGGTGGCGATCGGGCAGCACGTGCGCCAGATCCAGGTGGGTGACCGAGTGCTCTACGACCCCGAGGAGCGGGCCGAGGTCGAGCTCGGCGGCACCCAGTACGTGCTGCTGCGCGAGCGCGACATCCACGCCGTCGCCGCGCCCCGGGTCGAGGACGGCCAGACCGGCCTGTACCTCTAGCCGGCACCCGCTCGCCCCCGGTCGCCCTGGTGAACCGCTACAGCCCTCTCGATGTCGCCGGCCCGTCGCCGCTGGACATGATCCGTGCCGTCCCCGGGATCCGCCGCAACCCGTTGGCCTTCCTCGAACAGTGCGTCGCCCGGCACGGCGAGCTGGTCACCTTCCCGATGCCCCGCACCCCGGTGCTGCTGGTCGACCACCCCGACGGGGCTCGGCGTGTGCTGGCGGACAACCACGCCGGGTACTCCAAGCAGACCGTCCAGTACGGAGCTCTCTCCCTGGTCACCGGGACCGGTCTGCTCACCGCCGACGGCCCGCAGTGGCGGCAGCGGCGGCGGATCGCCCAGCCCGCCTTCCGGCACACCGCGCTGCCCGGGGTCGTCGGCGCCGCGCAGCAGGCCGCCGAGCGCCTGCGTGCGGGCTGGGACCACGCGCCCGGCCAGGTGCTGGACGCCGAGGCGGCGGTCCTGCGCGCCATGCTCGACGTGGTCGGCGCCACCCTGTTCGACGACGACCTCGCGGCCACCGGCGATCAGCTGGTCGCTGCCGTGGACGTCGCGCTGCGGGCGGTGATCGCCCGGTCCTCCTCGCCGCTGCCCGAACGCCTGGACTGGCGCACCGCACGCCGGCTGCGTCACAGCACCGCCGTGCTGGACGCCGCGAGTGCCGACATCGTGGCCCGCCGCCGGGCCCGGGGGCTCGAGGGCGGCGAGGACGTGCTGGCCCTGCTGCTGCGCGCCGCCGACGCCGGCGAGATCGATCATCGGGCGGTGCGGGACGAGCTGGTCACCCTGGTCATCGCCGGGCACGAGACGGTCGCCGCGGCGCTGACCTGGACCCTGCACCTGCTGGCCGCGCACCCGCCGGTGCAGGAACGCCTCGGTGCGGAGCTCGACGCCGTCCTGGGGGCCGGCCCGCGGGCCCGGCCGCCCGGCTGGGACGACCTGTCGGCGCTGCCCTTCACCCGGGCGGTGCTCGACGAGGCGCTGCGGCTCTATCCGCCGGCCTGGGTGATCTCCCGCCGCGCCGTGGCGGACGACGTCCTGCTCGGCGTCGACGTCCCCGCGGGGACGCTGATCCTGCTCAGCCCGTGGCTGCTGCACCGTCGCGAGGCCTCCTGGCCCGACCCGCAGCGCTTCGACCCGGCCCGGTTCCTCGACGCCGACGGCCGCACGCCCCGCAGCCGGCCGAGCGGTGAGTACCTGCCGTTCGGGGTCGGCCCGCGGCTGTGCATCGGGCGCGATGTGGCTCTGGTGGAAGGAGTTCTGGTACTGGCCGGCCTGCTGCGCGGACGCCGCGCGGTCGCCGTCCGCACCGGTGAACCGCGGGTCGAGGCGCTGGTCACGCTGCGCCCGCACGGCGGTCTGCCGCTTCGGCTCGCCGGCCGCTGACCGGGTCCGGGGCGGTGCCACTAGTACCTGATGCATCAGGGTTCTAGTACCAAGGTCTGACTACTGACTGATACCGCTCGTATCGGACCGTTCAGGCATGCGCCACTACCTGTTCAGCTCCCATGACGGCTTCGGCCTGGGCCACCTGCGCCGCAACACGCAGATCGCCCACGCCCTGCTGAACCTCGACCCCACCGCCGCGATCACCATCGTGACCGGGGTCGCCGTCCGCCCCAGGTGGCTGGCCGATCCGCGGATCCGCGTGGTCGCGGTGCCGCCCCTGATCAAGGGACGGGACGGCTCCTACCGCAATCCCGGGATGTCGTTCGAGGAGGCCATCGCCGCCCGGTCGCGCACCATCGACCAGGTGATCGCGGCCGTCCGGCCGGACGCCGTGGTCGTCGACCGTCACCCCTACGGTCTGGCCGGGGAGCTGAAGGCCGGTCTGGACCGGGCCAAGGACGACGGCGCGGCACTGGTCCTCGGTCTGCGGGACGTGCTCGACGAGCCGACCCGGATCCGGGCCGAGCTGGCCGGCGCCGGCTGGGCCGGGGTGGCCGACCGGTTCGACTCCCTGCTGGTCTACGGCGACCAGGCGCTGTGCGACCACCAGGCCGAGTACGGGCTCCCGATGGAACCCGTCTACACCGGCTGGGTCGGCCCCCGGGTCACCCCTGCAGACTGCGCCCACCGTGACGAGCGGCTGCTCGTGGTGAGCGCCGGCGGGGGCGGCGACGGCGAACAGGTCTTCGACCTCGGCCGTCAGGTGCTCGACGCCCGGCCGGGCTGGCGCGGCGTGATCATCGCTGGGCCGTACGCCGCCGACCTGCCGGAGACCGCCGCCGGCGATCGGGTGCGGATCGAGAAGGGCCGGCCGACCTGCGTCGACCTGCTCGCCGGGGCCGGCGCCGCGCTGCAGATGGCCGGGTACAACTCCACCGTCGAGGCGCTCGCGTGCGGCCTGCGGCCGATCCTGGTGCCGCGGCGCAGCCCGCGCCGCGAGCAGGCGATCCGGGCCTCCCGGCTGGCCGCCTTCGGCCTGGCCGACGTGGTCGACGAGGGCGCCGACCCGGACGAGGTGGCCTGGCTGCTCGACCGGTCCGCACAGCGCCGGGACACCCGAGGGGTCCTCGCCGTGCAGGATGCGGGTCTGCGGCTGGACGGCGCCGACCGGGCCGCGCACCTCGTGCACGCGCTCGCCACCCGACGGGTGCGTGTGTCATGACCCGGGCCCTGATCCGGCTGCGTCCCTTCCTGCGTCCCTTCCGCCGGGCCCTGATCCTGGGCGCCCTGCTCGCCCTGGCCGAGGTGCTGGTGAGTCTGGCCCTGCCCTGGCCGATGAGCCTGATCGTCGACCGGATCCTGGTCCCCCAGGCGCCGCAGGCGCCGCTGGCCGATCCGGGTCGGGCCCTGCTGATCGCCGTCGGGCTGCTGCTCTACCTGACCCTGCTGGCGGCGCTGTTCGACTACGGCTCCACCCGGCTGCTGTCCTCCAGCGGGCTGCAGGTGGCGGCCGACGTCCGCGGAGCCGTCTTCGCACACCTGCAACGGCTTCCTCTGCGCTATCACGGCAACCACCAGGTGGGCGACCTCACCTCCCGGGTGACCAGCGACGTCGACCGGGCCCAGGACCTGGTCGTGTCCAGCCTCGCCGTGCTGCTGCCCAACGTGCTGCTGGTGATCGGGATGTTCTCGGTGATGCTCGCCCTGGACCCCCAGTTCACCCTGCTCGCGCTGATCGTCGTACCGGTGATGGTGTTCGCCGTCCACCGCTCGACCGTGGCCCTGAAGGCGGCCGCGCGACGGGCCCGCAAGGCCGACGGCGCCGTCGCCGCGGCCACCACCGAGGGCCTGGGCGCCATCCACCTGATCCAGGCCTTCACCCTGGAGGATCACCAGTCGGCGCGGCTGGACGCCCTGACCGGGTCGAGCCTGAAGGCGGGCCTGGAGGCGGTGCGGCTGCAGGCCCGGTTCAGCCCGATCGTGGACACCACCTCCGCGCTCTCCGCCGGGGTGGCGCTGTGGTTCGGGGCCAACCGGGTGCTCGACGGCCGGATGACCCTCGGCGTGCTGCTGGTGTTCATGTCCTACCTCAGCTCGCTCTACAAGCCGGTCAAGGCGCTGTCCAAGGTGAGCGCGACCTTCGCCAAGGGAATCGCCTCGGCCGAGCGGGTGATGGACGTGCTGGACGAGCGGTCCGAGGTGCGCGACCTGCCCGGTGCGGTGGACGCACCCAGCCTGCGCGGCGACATCCGGCTGCGTTCGGTGGGGTTCTCCTACGGCCGCGAACCGGTGCTCAGCCGCCTCGACCTGCACATCCGGCCGGGGGAGACCGTGGCCCTGGTCGGGCCCACCGGGGCGGGGAAGTCGACCATCGCCTCGTTGATCGCCCGGCTGGTCGACCCGCAGGTGGGTGCGGTGGAGCTGGACGGCATCGACGTCCGCGCGCTGCGCTCGGCCTCGCTGCGCTCCCAGATCTCGTTCGTGCTTCAGGACTGCGTGCTGCTCTCCGGCACGATCCGGGAGAACATCGCCCTCGGTCGGCCGGGCGCCTCGCAGGCCGAGCTGGAGCGCGCGGCGCGGCTGGCTCTGGTCGACGAGTTCACCTCCCGGATGCCCGACGGGTTGGACACCCGGCTCGGCGAACGGGGGATCGACCTGTCCGGCGGTCAGCGGCAGCGGGTGGCGATCGCCCGGGCCATCCTGCGCGACGCCCCGATCCTGATCCTGGACGAGCCGACCAGCGCCCTGGACACCTCCTCGGAGGAACTCATCGTCGCGGCCCTGGCGAACCTGCCCTCGGGCCGGTCCACGTTGGTGATCGCCCACCGGCTGTCCACGGTCCGCCGGGCCGACCGGATCGTCGTCCTCGACCAGGGCCGGGTGGTCCAGCAGGGCACCCACTCCGAACTCGTCCTCGCCGACGGCCTGTACCGCAGGCTCTCCGCCGGCGCGGGCATGATCGCGACCGAGAAGGACGGTGCCCCGTGGACGCGCTGACCATCCGAACCGCCCCGGCGGCCGAGGCCCCGACCACGTCAGAACTGCGGGTGCACTACGTGCTCAAGCGGTATCCGCGCACCAGCGAGACCTTCGTCGTCCGCGAGCTGCTCGGCCTGGAGGCCGCCGGGGTGACGGTGGCGATCGACGCCCTGCTGCCACCCGAGGACGCCCCGATGCCGCCGGACGTCGCGGCGGTGCGCGGCGTCGTCCGCTACCTGCCGCGCCGCCCCGCCCTGCGTCAGCCCGGCGTGTGGGCCGTGCATGCCCGGCCTGGCCGCCCGCCGTCCGCGCACCTGGTGGCGCCGGGCTGCCGCTGCCCGGCGCGCTGGCACCTGGCGCCGGTTCGTGCAGGCCGGCCTGGTCGCCGCCCGGGCGCGCGACGAGGGCGCCGACCACCTGCACGCCCACTTCGCCACGGCCGCGGCCGAGGTGACGCGCGACGCGGCGGCGCTGGCCGGGCTGCCGTTCACCGTGACCGCCCACGCCAAGGACGTCTTCCACGTCGACAACGCTCCGCTGTTGGCCGAGCGGGTCGCCGGGGCGGCCGCGGTGGTCACCGTGTCGGAGTACAACGTGGCGCACCTGGAGCAGGTGCTGCCCGGGATGCCGGTGGCCCAGGTGGCCAACGGGGTGGCGATCACCGAGGACGCCGGGCCCGAGCCGACCGGGCCGATCCTGTGCGTGGCCCGGATGGTGGACAAGAAGGGCATCGACGTCCTGCTGACCGCCTTCGCCCGGCTCAGCCCCGAGCGCCCGCACGCCCGTCTGGAGCTGATCGGCGGCGGGGAGCGGGCGGCCGACTACCTGGCCATGGCCCGGCAGCTGGGCGTGGGCGGCAAGGTCACCTTCCACGGGCCACTGCCCTACGACCAGGTGGCCGCGGCCTACCGCCGGGCGGCCGTGGCGGTGCTCCCGTGCCGGGTGGCCGCCTCGGGCGACCGGGACGGCATGCCGACCTCGTTGGTCGAGGCGGCCGGGCACGGGCTGCCGCTGGTCGCCACCGACGTGGTGGGGGTGGGCGAACTGGTCCGCGACGGCGTCACCGGCCTGCTCGTGCCTCCGGAGGACCCGCCGGCGCTGGCCGCCGCGCTGACCCGCGTCCTGGACGACCCGGCACTGGCCCGGCGGCTCGGCGAGGCGGGCCGCCGCCTGGTCGCCGAGCGCTACGGACCGGAGGCCGCGACCGCCGGCCTGCTCGCGGTGTTCGACGCCGCGCAGCCCGACGGGATCCTCCGGAGGCCGCGATGAGGATCGCCGTGGTGTGCAGTGACCTCGGGGTACGGGTGCCGGGCGACAAGGGCGCCTCGATGCACCTGACCGCGATCAGCCAGGCCTTCGCCGCGCTCGGCCACGAGGTGCTGCTCTGCGGGGTGGCCGGTCATGGCCCTGCGCCGGAGGGCGTCCGGAGCTTGCTGCTGGCCCATCCTGGCCGCTCCACCGGGGTCGAGCGCGAGCGGCGCAAGCTGGCCTTCACCGAGCACCTGGTGGAGGTGGCCGGGCCGGTGCTCGACGACTTCGCCCCCGATCTGGTCTACGAGCGGCTGGCCCTGTTCGGCACCGCCGGGCTCCGGCTGGCCCGGCGCACCGGGGCACGGCACGTGCTCGAGATCAACGCGCTGCTCACCCGGGAGGAGGCGGCCTGGCGGGGCCTGCACCACACCGAGCTGGCCGCTCGCCGTGAGCACGAGGCCCTGGTCGCCGCGGACCTGCGGGTCGCTGTCAGCCACGAGTGGGCCGAGGAGGTACGGGCTCTGGTGGGTCGTCATCCCACGGTCACGGTGCCGAATGGTGTCGCCGCGGACGCCTTCCGCGCGCTGCCCCGGCGGGCGGCGGCGCGGGCCGCCTTCGGCCTGCCGACCGGCACGATGCTGGCCGGGTTCGTCGGAGCGCTGCGCGGCTGGCACGGCCTCGACGTGGCGATCGATGCGCTGGCCGAGACCGCTCAGCCGGTCGACCTGGTGGTGGCCGGCGACGGCGACCTGCGCGCTGAGCTGACCGCCCGGGCGCAGGCTCGCGGGGTGGCCGACCGGGTGCACTGGCTCGGCCATGTCGCGCACGACCGGGTGCCCACCCTGCTCGCCGGTCTCGACCTCGCCCTGGCTCCCTACCCCTCCCGGGAGGGGTTCGCCTTCTCCCCGCTGAAGCTGTACGAGTACCTCGCCGCGGGCGTGCCGGTGGTGGCCAGCGACGTCGGGCAGGTGCGGTCCGTCCTCGCCGAGGCCCGCGCCGGGCTGCTGGTCGAGCCGGGGGACGTCGCCGGGCTGGCCCAGGCGATCGACCTCGCCGTTCTGGACTGGAGCCACCAGCGGGGCCGCGCGGCCCTGGCCCGGCGGTGGACCCTCGCCGAGCACTCCTGGGAGCGCCGGGCCGCCGCGATCCTGGCCGCCGGCATGGAGGTGGGCGGTCATGCGCTGGCCCGCTGATCACCCGGTGCACCACGATGCTGCGCTGAGTCGATGGGCGGACGGCGCGCAGGAGCTCTGCCCGTCGGCCGAGGTCCGTCAGGTGCTGCGCCACCTCCCCGGACGGCGGGTGGCCACCCTGGTCGACACACCCTCCGGCCCGGCGGTGCTCAAGGTCTTCGCCCGGCCGCGGGCCCGCGGCAACGACCGGCGGCTGCGGCGTCTGGCCACCTGCCCGAGCGCCGGGGCCCTGGTGCCGCACCCGCTGGGCACGGACGCCGCCGGGCACGTCAGCCTGGTCGAGTTCGTGCCCGGGGAGGTCTTCGACACCGTGGACGACGAGCGGTTCGTCGCCGCGGCGCCCCTGGTCGGTGCTGCCCTGGCGGCCCTGCACGCCAGCCGGGTCGAGCTGGACCGCAGCTGGACCTGGCAGCAGGAGGTGACGCTGCTGCGCGACCGCCCGGCACCGGCGACCGCCGCCCTGGTGGAGGGCATCGTCGAGGAGACCGCACACCTGGCCACCGAGCCGGTCGCGGTCGCCCATCGCGACTGTCACCCGCGCCAGATCGTGCTCACCGCCGACGGGGTGCGGTGGATCGACCTGGATGATCTGGCCCTCGCCCCGCCCACCCTGGACGTCGGCAACATGATCGCCCACCTGCGCCGGGACGCGGCGTTCGGGGACCGGTCCGCGGCGGCGACAGCGGCGGCGATCGCCGGCTTCCGCGAGGGGTACGGCGCGGTCGCCGGCGACCTGGGCGCCTGGGAGCGCCTTGCCCTGATCCGCCTGGCCGGGCTGGCGCAGACCCGGCACGGCCGCCCGGATCGGGCCGCGGCCGTGGTCGCGATGCTCGGGGAGCGGGTGTCGTGAACCGCCCCGAACGCGCCGTGCCGCTGATGCCGGGTGCGCTGATGCCGGGTGCGCTGCGGCCACCCGTCACGGCCCGGGCCGTCGCCCGCGGACTACGCGCGGCTGGCATCGCCGTCAGCGGGGTCACGGTGCTGAGCGACCGGCACGCCGACCGGCCGGTGTTCGCCGGCCACCTCGCCGGGCAGCCGGTGGTGGTCAAGTACCACGGCGCGGCCGCCGGCGAGGCTTTCGCTGCGCTGCAACGGATCTGGGACGGTCCGCTGGGTCGGTCCGGCGGGGTGGGGGAGCCGGGCGTGCCGCGGCCGGTGGGCCTGGCCCCGGCGGCCGGGCTGGTGGTGATGGAGCAGCTCGAGGGTCCGCTCGGCTCGGTGCGTGGGGTGCCGGCGGACGACGCCCTCGGGCCGGCGGCGGCGGTGCTGCTCGCCCGACTGCACGGCACCTCGGTCGAGGGCTGGCGTCCGCGGTCGGCCCGGGGCGTGCTGCGCTCGCTGCGGCGCAAGGTGGGCGACCTCGAACGCACCGATCCGCTGCTGGCGGCACGGGTCGCCGCGGTGGTGGATCGCCTGGCCGGCCGGCTCCCCGCCGAGACCGTGTCGGTGGTCACCCACGGAGACTTCTCGCCCCGCAATCTGGTGATCACGCCGCGCGGCCCGAGGGTGATCGACGTCGACCGGATGCGCCTGGCCTCTCCCGCACGGGACGTGGCCTACTGGGCGGCTTGGGACCACGCCACCCGGGTGCTGGCCGGGCTGGAGCCCACCTGGCATCCCGGCGGCGTGTTCACCGCGGCCTACCTCCGGGCCCGCCCCGGGGCTGCCGCTGAGCTGGCCGGCGCGCTCCCCTTCCACCAGGCCGCGGCGCTGGTGCGGATCGTGCACGGCTGGTCGGCGCTGCAGGGGCACCCGGCGGCGACCCGGATCGTGGCCGAGGCCGAGCGCCTGGCCGCCTGAGGCCTGACCCGCAGCCCAGGGGGGTGCGGGTCAGGCCGGGCGGTGGGTGTGGTCGTCGGCCCAGGCCAGCAGGTCGGTCACGGACCAGGTGTTCACGATCGAGGCGGCGGGCACCCCGGCGGAGATCGCCCGGTCGCAGCCGATCAGCTGCCAGTCGAGCTGGCCGGGGGCGTGCGCGTCGGTGTCGATCGAGAACAGGCAGCCCTCTGCCACGGCCTTGCGCAGCAGGGCCATCGGCGGGTCGAGGCGCTCCGGGCGGGCGTTGATCTCCACCGCCACCCCCGCCTGCGCACAGGCGGCGAACACCGCCGGGGCGTCGAACGCGGACGGCGGGCGGGCCTTGCCGCTGCGCGTGGCGCTGCGCACGGAGCTCGGCCCGTAGCGCCGGTCCAGCACGTACCGACCGGTGCAGTGCCCGAGCACGTCGGTATGCGGATCGCGGATCGCAGTGATCATGCGGCGGGTCATCGCCTCGCTCGGCATCTTCAGCTCCGAGTGCACGCTCGCGACCACCAGGTCCAGCCGGTCCAGCATCCGGTCCTGCTGGTCGAGCCGGCCGTCGGTGAGGATGTCCACCTCGATCCCGGTCAGCAGCCGGAACGGGGCCAGCTCCTCCGCCAGCTCGGCCACCACGTCGAGCTGACGCTCCAGCCGCTCCACGGTCAGCCCGTTCGCCACCTTCAGCCGCGGCGAGTGGTCGGTCAGCGCGGTGTACTCGTGCCCCAGCTCGCGCGCCGTCCGGGCCATCTCCGCGATCGGCGAGCCGCCGTCCGACCAGTCCGAGTGGGTGTGCAGATCGCCGCGCAGTGCCGCACGCAGATCGTCCCCCCCATCGGCCAGCCGGCCGCCGCACCGCGCGGTCACCTCGGTCAGGTAGTCCGGCTCGGCGCCGTCCACCGACTGCTCGACGACGGACGCCGTGCGCTCGCCGATCCCCTTCACCTCTCGTAGCGCGCCCGAGCGTGCGAGCAGCGCCACGTCGTCCTGCGGCAGAGCGGCGAGTGCGGCAGCCGCGGTGCGGAAGGCCTTGACCCGGTAGCTGGACTCGAGGCCGCGTTCCAGCAGGAACGCGATCCGGCGCAGATCCTCGATCGGGTCGCGCAAGTTCTTTTGCGTTGACACCTCGACAGGTTCGCATGCCGAAGCCCGATACTGAGCGCATGGCAAAATCCAAGGCAAAGCGGTCAGGAAGCAAGGATGCACTGGAACGCAGCGTCGAGATCGAGCAGAAGTTCGATCTTCCCGCTGGATTCGTTCTTCCTGATCTTGGTGAATTGCCTGGCGTGGCCGCGGTCGACGAGCCCGTCGTCCACCAGCTCGAGGCCACCTACTTCGACACCGCAGATCTTCGCCTGCTGACCCACAAGTGGGTGCTGCGCCGCCGCACGGGTGGCGACGACGCCGGCTGGCACCTCAAGCGTCCCCTGCCCGGCGGTGACCGCGACGAGCTGCACCACGCTCTGGGCCGCTCGGCGTCGGCGGTGCCGGCCGCGTTGCAGCGGTCGGTCGCCGTGTACGCGCGGGGCCACGCCCTGGTCCCGATCGCCAGGCTGGCCACCACCCGCACCCTGACCTCCCTGCGTGATGCGGCCGGCGAGGTTCTGGCCGAGGTGATGCTCGATGTGGTGGACGCGGCGTCGTTCGAGGCCGACGGAACGGTGCGGGACGCCTCCACCTGGCACGAGATGGAGGTCGAGCTGCGCGCGGGGGACAAGTCCCTGCTGGTGGCGCTGGCGCCCCGGCTGCGAGAGGCCGGTGCCCGGCCCAGCCCCAGCGCCTCCAAGCTGGCCCAGGCCCTGAAGGGCCGGCTCTCCGAGGAGCCGATGCATCCGGTGGGACCGCCCACCCAGTACGGGCCGGCCAGTGCGGTCGGCGTGGTGCTCGCCTACCTCGCCGGCGAGGTGGCGCACCTGCAGACCAATGACCCGTTGGTTCGCGCCGACGCCGACGACGCGGTGCACCAGATGCGGGTGGCCTCGCGACGGTTGCGCAGTGCGCTGGCCACGTTCCGGCCGCTGTTCGACCGCTCCGTGACCGACCCGATCCGGGTCGAGCTGCAGTGGCTCGGGGTCGAGCTGGGCATGGCCCGTGATGTCGAGGTGGTGCGCGATCACCTGCTGGCCCAGGTCACCGCCGAACCGGCCGAGCTGCGCCGTGGCCCGGTGGTCCGCCGGATCCGGTCCACCATGTCTGCCCGGTACCGCGAGGCGCACAAGCACGGGGTGACCCAGCTGACCTCGGAGCGCTACTACGCCCTGCTCGACGTGCTCGACGCCCTGGTCACCGCCCCGCCGCTGGCGGAGCACGCCGCGGCCCAACCGGTGGAGGAGCTGCTGTCCCTCGCCTGGCGCACGTGGAAGCGGATCCGGACGCTGCACGACGCGCTGGGCGGGGTCGACGACCAGCTGCCCACCCAGCATCAGCGCGACACCGTGCTGCACGAGATCCGCAAGTCGGCCAAGCGGGCCCGCTACGCCGGGGAGGCGCTCACGGCGTCCTTCGGCGGCCCGGCCAAGAAGTACGCCGACGCGATGGCGGACATCCAGAGCTCTCTCGGCGACCACCAGGACTCGGTGGTCGCCCGGGAGGTCATTCTCGCGATCGCCGACGAGGCCGAGGCGGCCGGGGAGCCCACCTTCACCTACGGCCGGCTGCACGCCCTCGAGCAGGCCCGGGGGGACAGCACCGAGCAGGCCTTCACCAAGGCGTGGACGGCGGCGGCAGCGGAGTCCGTGCGGGCCTGGATGCGGTAGCCGGCGCGGCAGGTCCAGGCCGGCTCCTCACCCGGCGAAGCCGCTCAGTCGAGGCAGGCGCCCAGCCGGTCCATGAAGGCGGCCTGCGCGGCCACGATCCGTGCCCTGGCGTCGTCCAGGTCGAACCACGCGACCCGGTCGAACTCGGGGAAGGTCTGCATCCGACCTGACCGGGGCGGCCACTCCACCTCGAAGGTGTTGCTGACCGCCTCGGCCGGATCGAGGTCGCCCTCGACCGCCCAGGCGCTGACCAGTTTGTTGTTCGCCTGGACCACGTCGCCCAGCGGCAGGAAGGGGCCGTCGGGCAGGGGATGGCCGACCTCCTCGACGTACTCGCGCCGGGCGGCCTCGAAGGCGTCCTCCTCCGGCTCGTAGCCTCCCTTGGGGATGCTCCAGGCACCGACGTCGCGGCGCCGCCAGAGCGGGCCACCCATGTGACCCAGCAGGACCTGGACCTGCCATCCGCCCGCCGTCCGGCCCGCCGCCCTCGCCGCCGGAGGAACGACGGAAGAGCACGATGCCGGCACTGAACCGGCGGGGTTTCGCTGGGCCCGGCTGCCGCCGCGCGGTCATTCCCGTCCTCCTCTGCGCTACCCCGAGAGCTCTACTGTGCCAGGTCAGCGACCTGAAGCGCGTTGCCCTATATGCAACGTGTTCCGCCTGCCGCTACCATTCCGCCGAGCGGAGGCGGACGGCGAGGTGGCCATGACAGCACAGCGGTTCGACTACGTCATCGTCGGCGGTGGGTCTGCGGGATCCGCCCTGGCGAATCGGTTGAGTGCGGACGGCACACGGACCGTGCTCGTGCTCGAGGCCGGGCGGCGCGACTACCCGTTCGATGTGTTCATCAACATGCCGGCGGCGCTGACCTACCCGATCGGCAGCAGGTTCTACGACTGGAAGTACACCTCCGAGCCCGAGCCGCACATGCACGGCCGGCGGATCTACCACGCCCGCGGCAAGCTGCTCGGCGGGTCGAGCAGCATCAACGGCATGATCTTCCAGCGCGGCAATCCGATGGACTTCGAGCGCTGGGGCGCGGACCCGGGCATGGGCAGCTGGGACTTCGCGCACTGCCTGCCGTACTTCAAGCGGATGGAGAACTGCCTCGCCGCGGCGCCCGACGACCCGTGGCGCGGTCGCTCCGGGCCGCTGGTCCTCGAGCGCGGCCCGGCGAACAACCCGTTGTTCGGTGCCTTCTTCGCCGCCACCCAGCAGGCCGGCTACCCGATGACCGAGGACGTGAACGGCTACCGGCAGGAGGGGTTCGCCGCCTTCGACCGCAACGTGCACCGCGGACGGCGCCTGTCGGCGTCCAAGGCCTACCTGCGTCCGGTGGAGAAACGACCGAACCTGACCGTGCGCACCAGCGCCTACGTCACCAGGGTGCTGTTCAGCGGACGGCGCGCGACCGGGGTCGAGCTGGTCACCGCGGGTCCGCTGGGTCTGCTGCGCCGCGGCCTGGAGCGGATCGATGCCGGCGAGGTGGTCCTGTGCGGCGGGGCGATCAACACCCCGCAGTTGCTGCAGCTGTCCGGGGTGGGCGACGCCGACCACCTGAGGTCGCTCGGGATCGGGGTCGTCGCGCACCGTCCGGGAGTGGGCGCGAACCTGCAGGATCACCTGGAGGTCTACATCCAGCACACCTCGACCCAGCCGGTCTCGATGCAGCCGTATCTGAAGCACCGGTACAAGCCGATCGTGGGCGCGCAGTGGTTGTTCGGGCGCACCGGCCCGGGCGCGACGAACCACTTCGAGGGTGGCGGGTTCGTGCGCAGCAACGACGAGGTCGCCTACCCGAACCTGATGTACCACTTCCTGCCGATCGCCATCCGCTACGACGGGTCCTCCCCACCCGGGGGGCACGGGTACCAGGTGCACGTGGGGCCGATGTACTCCGATGCGCGGGGCACCGTGCGGATCCGCAGCGCAGACGCCTCGGTCAAGCCCGAGCTGCGGTTCAACTATCTCTCCACCGACCAGGACCGGCGGGAGTGGGTGGAGACGGTCCGGGTCACCCGGGAGATCATGCGTCAGCCCGCACTGTGCGCCGTTCAACGGCGGAGAGATCTCGCCCGGGCCTGCGGTGGAGACGGACGCCCAGATCCTGGACTGGGTCGGCCATGACGCCGAGACCGCACTGCACCCGTCCTGCACGGCCAAGATGGGCATCGGCGAGGACGCGGTCACCGACCCGCTGACCATGGGGGTGCACGAGGTGGAGGGCCTGCGCGTGGTGGATGCCTCGGTGATGCCGTACGTGACCAACGGCAACATCTACGCACCGGTGATGATGCTGGCGGAGAAGGCAGCCGACCTGATCCTCGGCACGCAACCCCTTGCCCCGGAACGGATCCCCTTCTACCGGCACGCGGCGTCCGGTCAGGAGCAGGCGTGAGGCGGGTGCTGCCCGGGGGCAACCGGGAGGCACAGCGACGACTGTTGACCGCGGCGCGCTACGAGGTCATTCCGACCGCCTCGATCGAGGAGAAGGTGATCGCCTCGGTCCCGATCGACGTGACGATGACCGTCACGGCGTCGCCGGTGAAGGGGCTGGAGCCGACCCTCGATCTGGCCGAGCGGTTCGCCAAGCACGGCTACCAGGTGGTGCCGCACGTGGCGGCCCGGCTGCTGCGCGACGAGCAGCACCTGGCCGAGGTGGTGGACCGGCTGAAGGCCGCAGGGATCGCCGAGATCTTCGTTCCGGCCGGCGACGCCGATCCGCCGGCCGGTGTCTGGGACGCCTCGCTGCCGGCGCTGCAGGCGCTCTCCCGGATGGGCAATCCGATTCCCCAGGTGGAGATCACCGGGTATCCGGAGAGCCACCCCACGATCGACGACGACGTCACCGTGCAGGCCATGTGGGACAAGCGGTCTCACGCCACGGCCGTGATCAGCAACCTCTGCTTCGACCCGAAGATGATCTCCTCGTGGGTGAAGCGGGTACGCCGGCGGGGGATCGAGCTGCCGATCAAGATGGGCGTGGCCGGGCCGGTGGACAAGACCAAGCTGCTCACCATGGCGAGCAAGGTGGGGGTGGGGGAGTCCACCCGGTTCCTGACCAAGCACGCCTCCTGGTTCGCACGGCTGGCCACTCCCGGGTACTCGCCGGAACGCCTGATCGCCTCCGTGGCCCGCGAGGTGGGCGACGAGTCGTACGCCGTCACCGGACTGCACCTGTTCACGTTCAACCAGGTCGCCGAGACCGAGGCCTGGCGCCAACGCCTGCTCGCGGACCTCTGACCGCCCTTGCTCGCCTCACCGCTGCCGATCACCCCGGCGCCCGGGGGTCAGGCGGAGTCGGCGCCCTTCGGCGTGCGGGCGACGGTGACCGCCGGGGCAGGCGAGCCCTTGGCCGCGGGGGCCGGGGTCGTCTCCATCGTGACCCAGGGTCCGGCATGCACCGTGCGCCGTCGACGGCAGGGGTCCTGATCTTCACCCGGACGGCGCAATGCGGGGCTGCCGGGCGGGGCGGGGGTAGGCTCCTTCGATCGTGCGAGGCTGGGGGCGGGTGTGGTGGCGGCTGGTCGTCGCCGGTGTCAAGGAGTCGGCCGCGTACCGGCTGGCCCTGCTCGGCGGCCTCGTCGCGAACGTGACCTTCGGCTTCCTCAAGTACGGCATCCTCACGGCGACCGTGGCCGCCTCGGGCGGGGTGGTCGCCGGGTACGACGCCAAGATCATGAGCACCTACATCTGGCTCTCCCAGGGGATGCTCGGGTCGGTCAACCTCTTCGGGCGCACCGACCTCGCCGACCGGGTCAAGAACGGTGACGTCGCCGTCGACTTCCTCCGGCCGCTGTCGGTGCAGGCCGCCGCCTGCCTGCAGGACATCGGCCGCGGCCTGTTCGCGCTGCTGCCGCGCGGACTGCCGAGCGTGGCCATCGGTGCGCTGCTCGTCGGGATCGCGCTGCCGTCGTCCGCCGTCGGGTACGCGCTGGGGCTGCTGTCGGTGCTGCTCGCGATCGCGGTCTCCGCGACGACCGTCTACCTCGTCGCGGTGAGCGGGTTCTGGCTCGTCGAGACCCGCGGCCTCCAGGTGCTCTACATGGTGACGTCCGGGTTCTTCGCCGGGCTCTTCGTGCCGGTCGGGCTGCTGCCCGGGTGGCTGCAGGTCGCCGCCTACGCGACGCCGTTCCCGGCGATGATGATGTACCCGGTCGACGTGCTCTCCGGGCGGGTCTCCGGCTGGCCCGCCGCAGGGCTGGTCACCGCCCAGGTCGGCTGGCTGCTCGCGACCGTCGCGGTCGGCGCCGCCATGACGGTCGGCGGCCGGCGCCGGCTGGAGGTGCAGGGTGGCTGACACCGACGCCGTCGGTGTGCCGGTCGCCGCGCGCCCTGACCGCTGGCGGCCCTACCGCGAGGTCATCCGCTCCCGGTTCCGCTCGCAGCGCACGCACCGGGCGAGCTTCCGGATGGACCTGTTCTCCACCGGTGTCATCGGGCTCGTCGAGCTCGCCGAGGTGCTCGTCCTCTACCGCACCGTCGACGCGCTCGGCGGCCTCGACCTGCACCAGATCCTCCTCGTCTTCGGCCTCGCCGACTTCGCCTTCTCGCTCGCCTCCGTCGTCGTCGGGCACGTCGACGAGCTGCCGCGGTTCATCCGGACCGGCACCCTCGACGTCTTCTTCCTGCGCCCGCAACCCGTTCTCCTGCAGGTGGTCACGAGCGAGCTGAGCCTTCGGCGGCTGTCCCGGGCGGGCGTCGGGCTCGCCGCGTTCTGCGTCGGCCTCGTCACCGCGGACGTGCCTGCGACGCCGCGGACCGCCGTCCTGCTCACCCTCGCGCTGGTCAGCGCAACGGCGATCAGCGCGGCCCAGTACGTCACGGCCGGCGGGCTGCAGTTCTTCCTCGTCAACGGGCAGGAGATGACGAACTCGTTCGTCTACGGCGGCCGGTACGCGGCGACCCAGCCCGCCGCGGTCTGGTCGGCGCCGGTGCGGGCGGTGTTCGGCTACGTCTTCCCGATGGCGTTCTGCGGCTACCTGCCGGTGCTCGCCGTGCTCGGGATGCCCGGCCCGCCCGGTCTGCCGGCCTGGCTCGCCTGGTGCACCCCGGTCGCGGCGCTGTGGGCGTGGGGCGCGGCGATGCTGTGCTGGCGGTGGGGCACGAGGAGCTACCAGGGGGCGGGCGGATGACCGGCGCGAAGAGCACGGAGCACGGCCCGGCGATCCGGACCGAGGGTCTCACCCGGCGCTTCACCCGGCGCGAAGGGCTCAAGCGCGTGACGCTCACGGCCGTCGACGACCTCACGGTGACCGTGGAGCGCGGCGAGTCGGTCGGCTACATCGGCGCGAACGGCGCCGGCAAGTCGACGACGATCAAGATGCTCGTGGGGATCCTCGTGCCGACGTCGGGGACGGCGACGACGCTGGGCCGGGCGCCGCTGCGCGAGCGGCTCGCGCTCGTCCGGCAGGTCGGCGTCGTCTTCGGCCAGCGCTCGCAGCTGTGGTGGGACCTGCCGGTCTCGGAGTCGTTCCGGATCCTCGCCGCCGTCCACGACCTCAGCGCGGACGACGAGCGCTCCCGCACCGCCGAGCTGCGCGAGCAGCTCGAGCTCGGCCCGTTCTGGACGACCCCGGTGCGCCAGCTCTCGCTCGGCCAGCGAATGCGCGCCGAGGTCGCGGCGGCGCTGCTGCACCGGCCGCGCCTCGTCATCCTCGACGAACCGACGATCGGGCTCGACGTCGTGAGCAAGCAGCGCCTGCGCGAGTTCCTCATCGGCGAGCGCGCCGAGCACGGCACGACCCTGCTCCTGACGACCCACGACATGGGCGACGTCCAGCGGCTGTGCCCGCGCGTGCTCGTCGTCGACCACGGCCGGCTCGCCTACGACGGCTCCCTCGACGGGCTGTCCCGGCTCGTCGGCGCGCAGCGGGTGCTCGTCGTCGACCTCGACGAGCCGGCGGGCGACCTCGTCGGCATCGCGCACACGAACCACCTCGGCAGCGAGGCCGGCGGCCTGCGCCAGCGGCTCGCCGTCGACCCCGACGCCACGACAGTCGCCGCGGTCCTCGCCGCCGTCACCGACCGGGTCGCCGTCCGCGACCTCGCCGTCGAGGAGCCCGACATCGAGGACGTCGTCCGCCGCCTCTACTCCGCCCAGCGCAACCCCTCCCCTCCTCCCCCGAGTCACTAGCGCGTATGACCCAGCAACTGGGTCATACGCTGCTTGGTGACGCACTCCACGTGCAGCGGGGCCACGCGCAGGTGCTCCGCCGGACCGGTGAGGCTACGTACTCCTGCGGGACGACGCGCGACGCGCCGGGATCCCCCTACGGTGGGCTGTCCGCCTGCTGCACACTGCCTACCCTGGCGCCAACGCCTGCTCGCGGACCTCTGACCGCCCTTGCTCGCCTCACCGCTGCCGATCACCCCGGCGCCCGGGGGTCAGGCGGAGTCGGCGTCCTTCGGCGTGCGGGCGACGGTGACCGCCGGGGCAGGCGAGCCCTTGACCGCGGTGGCCAGCTGCCGTCGGGGCGGCGGGCTTGTCGAGCATGCCCTTGACCACGTTCAGCCCGGCCAGGCCCTGCCCGATCACCGAGGTGACCATCTCGGTGACGCCCTCGGCGCCGTTCAGCACCTGCATGCTGCCCACGTTCTCGAAGGCCTTCGCGGCGTTGGCCACGATGGCCGGGTAGTTCTCCGCGATCTCCTGCAGCACCACGGCCTCGGAGTTCGTCGCCAGGGCCTGGGCGCGGCGCTCGATCGACTCGGCGTCCGCGAAGCCCTTGGCCTTGATGGCGGTCGCCTCCGCCTCACCGACGGCCTGGATCGCGGCCGCCTGCGCATCACCCTCGGCCCGTACGGCGTCGGCCTCGGCCACGCGTCGGGCCTTCTCGGCGTCGCCCCGCCGGGCACCCTCGATCGCCTCGGCGTCGGCCAGCGCCGTCCGTCGGGCCTTCTCGGCCTCACCGGTCAGCCGGGCCTTCTCCGCCTCGGCCTCGGCGTCGGCGATCACGCTCGCCTTGCGGGCCTCGGCCGCCGCGATCGAGGAGTTGCGCAGGGCCATCGCCTCCTGCTCGAGCTTGTACCGCGCGGCGTCCGCCGGACGGCGCACCTCGGCCTCGAGCTGTTGCTCGCGCCGGGCTGCCTCGAGCTTGGCCACCTCGGTCTCCTGCACCACGACCTCCTGCCGCGCCGCGGCGGCGGCGAGCGGGCCGGACATCTGCGCCTTGGAGGCCACCGTGTCGACCTCTGCCTGGTACTGCGCCTGGGCGATCTTGGAGGCGCGCACCGCCTCGGCCTGCTTCGCCTGAGCCCGTGCCTCGGCCTCGGTGGCCTGCTGGTTGGCGGTGGCCTCGGCGATCCGGGCCTGCTTCTGCACCTCGGCCGCATGCGGCCGGGAGAGGTTGGCGATGTAGCCGGTGGGGTCGACCAGATCCTTGATCTGCAGGCTGTCGATCACCAGGCCGAGCTTCTCGGCCTCGACGCCGGCCGCAGCACGGGTCTCCTGGGTCAGGCGTTCGCGTTCGCGGACCAGTTCCTCCATGGTCAGCGAGCCGATGATCGACCGCAGGTGCCCCTCGAACACGTTGACGATCTTGTCGACCATGGTGTCCTGCTGATCGAGGAAGCGGCGGGCGGCGTTCGAGATCGAAGCCTCGTCGTCTCCGACCTTGAAGATCACGACGCCTCGGACGCCGACCTGGATGCCTTGCTTGGTGACGCACTCCACGTGCAGCGGTGCCTCGTTGATGTCCAGCGACATCCGGCGCAGCACCTGAACACCGGGGACCATGAACGTGCCGCCGCCGGTCACCACGCGGAAGCCGAGGCCGGCGCCCTTCTCCTTCGACCCGGAGATGATCAATGCCTGGTTCGGCTCCGCGACCCGCCACATGCTCTTGAACAGCCCGACAGCGACGGCCAACGCCGCCACGACGGAGACGAGCAGGGTCAGCAGAAACGGGATCTCCATGAACGTTCCAACTCCATTCGTCGACCGACGACCCCCGAGGGTCGAATGATCATGCAACGTGCCGGGGCAAGCCGTTGGTTCCGCTGACCGACGCTACTCGTCGGCACTGACAACCACGGTGCGGGGTGGGTAGACCTCGACCACGGTCACCGGCGTCCCGGTGGGGATGGGCACACCGCGGTTGGCGCTGTAGGCACCGTAGGTGTCGCTGCCACGCCCGAAGGCCAGCCGCACCTCGCCGAGCCCGCCGACCGGGATCGACGTGGTGACCATGCCGCGCGCGCCGACCAATGAGTCAGACATCCGTCACCTCCCGTGGATCTCGACGAGGATCCCACGCGCAGGTGCTCCGTCGGACCGGCGGGTAGGTGAAGATCGCTCCATGGAACTGCGCCCTGCCCGGGTCGAGGATGCTGAGGCCATAGCCGAGGTGCATGTCGCCACCTGGCGGGCGGCCTACCGCGGAACCGTGCCTCAGGCCCACCTCGACGCCCTCGATGTCGGGCAGCGTGCGCAGCTGTGGCGGCAGGTTCTGGCCGCCGGGTCGTCCACGGTCACCATCGCTCTTGACAGCGCCGGAGGGGTGATCGGGTTCGCCGCCTTCGGCCCGCATCGTGGCGACGATGGCGAGGAGCGGCTCGGGGAGGTGTACGCCATCTACGTGCGGCCGGATCGATGGCGAAGCGGGGCGGGCACGACACTGATGGTCGCCGCTGAACGGGGCCTGCAGGAGACGGGCTTCGCGTCCGCCCGATTGTGGGTGATCGACGGCAACGAGTGCGCGCAGGGCTTCTACGAGCACCTCGGCTGGCGTCCCGACGGCGCACGCCGGTACGAGGAGCTCGGCGGCATCGAGGTGCCGGAGCGGCGCTACCACCGTCTGCTGCGGCCGTAGGCTCAGCGTGTGGACAGCGATCGTGAGCACCTGCGGGCAGACTGCTCCCGCTGCACCGGGTTGTGTTGCGTCGCGCCGGCTTTCGCCGCGTCGACGGACTTCGCCGAGTCCAAACCGGCCGGGACGGCGTGCCGCCATCTCGCGGCGGACTCGCGGTGTGCGATCCATCCGTCGCTGCTGGAGCATGGCTATGCCGGGTGCACGGTGTATGACTGCTTCGGCGCGGGGCAGCAGATCAGCCAGGTCACGTTCGCGGGTCGGTCCTGGCGGGACGGCGAGCCAGTGGCTTCAGCGGCCTTCGCCGCCTTCCCGGTGATGCGCCAGCTGCACGAGATGCTCTGGTATCTGGCCGACGCCTCCGGCCGGGTGGAGGCGAGGTCTCTGCACGAGGCTGTTTCCGTTCTGCAACAACGTATCGACACTCTCACCCGGTCTGATCCGGAGACACTGCTCGCCCTCGATGTGGCGGCCTGGCGCAGTGAGGTGGCTCCCTTGTTGCGCGCGGTGAGTGAGTCGGTACGCGGCGCCGGTGGGTCGCTCGGGGCCGATCACAGCGGTGCCGATCTGATCGGCGCCGGGCTCGGCGGTAGGGACCTGTCCGGTGCCTGTCTGCGCGGGGCCTACCTGATCGGTGCCGATCTGCGTGGCGCCGATCTGCGTCGGGCCGACCTGCTGGGGGCGGACCTGCGGGGCGCAGACCTGCGTGGCGCTGACCTGCGGGAGGCGCTGTACCTCACCCAGGTCCAGGTCAACTCAGCGATCGTGGACGGCGACACTCGGCTCCCCCCGGCACTGCTTCTGCCGGCGCGGCAATAGATAGTTGCTTCAGTGCATTCGTTGTGAGCGACTGTCCCGGGTGTTCCAGCATCTCGTGCTGTGACATCGAGATGGGGTGAGATTGACCTCAAAAGTCGTTGTGGGAGAACGGTTTCCAAGGTGGATTCCGAGGGTTGATTGTCGGTGGTCGCAGCTAGCGTGGGTGTCATGGAGCCCGAGCAGACCCCGATCCCGGACGGCGTGTCGCCGTGTCCGGATGCGTCGGCCGGGCTGGAGCTGATCGTTCGGGGTGCGGGGCTGCTCCAGTCCGCGCCGACGAGCGTGTTGTCCGCGCAGGAGCTGCGGGAGACGGTCGCCGCCGTCGCACAGGCCCGGTCCCGGTTGGATGCGGGGTACCTGCACCTGCTGGCGAGCCTGGATGCCCGGGACGAGGCTGTACCGGGAGCCTCGGTGGGCAAGGGCGGGGCGACGTTCCTGATCCACCGGATGAAGGTCTCTCCGGGGCAGGCTGCGCGGGAGGTCCGCCTCGCGCACGCGCTGGACGTCGACGGGGGCGGGATCAGCCCGCAGGCCGGGCGGGACGCGGACCCGGCCGGTCCGGGTCTGCCCCGGATGGGTGGGGCCCTCGCTGCGGGTGAGGTGACTCTGGGCCATGCCCAGGTTGCGGTCCGGTGTCTGAGCAGACTGCCCGATCGGTACCTGACGACGGTCGCCGAGGACGGACTGTCCGGCGCAGCACGGGTGGATGCATTCCTGACCGAGCACGCCCGCTCGGTCTCCCCGGAGGTCCTGTCCAGGATCGCCCAGCACCTCCTCGCGGCGCTGCTGCCCCAGGACGACACCTACGCCAAGGACACCTATGAGCGCCGCTACCTGTCGATGGGCACCGACCCCACCGGGATGATCATCGGGTCGTTCGCACTCGACCCGGCCGCCGGCGCCAGGTTCCGGGCCGTGATCGAGGCGATCGTGAAGACCCAACGCCTCGACCCTTCCGCCGGCCTCACCCCCGAGGGCGCCGACGGACAGGGTGATCGACAGGGTGATGGACAGGTTGCGGGCGAGCAGCAGGAGACTCTGCCGCTACGGGACGAGCGGTCGGCAGGGCAACGCCGTGCCGACGCCCTGGACCAGCTCTGCCATGACGCGATCCGCGGCGTGAGCGGGTCGGCGGCGGGCGCGCAGGTGGTTGTGGTCGCCACGCCCGGACAGCTCGCCGACGCCCTCGCCGCCCAACCCGCACCGCTGGGCCCCGACGGCACCCCACTTCGCCCGCCCTCCACGCTTCCCGACGCACCCGCACCACACCCAGGCGAGCCCGGCGCCGCGTTCCGGCAGCCCCACCCGGTCAGTGCCTGCGGCCAGGATCCCTGCGGACTCCACCCCACAGGCGCCGGAGAGGATGGCCCGGGCAGACCAGGCAGCCCGGGCGGCCCGAACCGCCGGCAGCGCCGCAGCCACCAACGAGGCCACCGCGCCGCGCACAGCCACGACGGCGGTGCCAGGACCGGGCCCGTGGCGACCGGTCTGGCGGTCGACATCAGCTCCGGCAGCCCTATCGAGGCGTCGACTCTGGCGCTCTACCTGTGTACCGCCGTTCTGACCGGCATCGCACTGGACGACAACGGCGCGGTGCTGGCCCACGGCCGCACCCGACGCTTCGCCACCCCTGCCCAACTTCGCGCGCTGACCGCTCGCGACCAGGGCTGTGTCGCCCCAGGCTGCGGCCTGCCGCCGTCGCGCTGCGACGCCCACCACGTGATCTGGTGGCGCAACGGCGGAAGAACTGACATCACTAATCTGGTTCTCCTGTGCCCACGCCATCACGCCGCCGTGCATGCCGGGATCTGGCAGCTTCACATCATCGACGGCGTCCCCTGGCTGATCCCCCCGCGTTGGGCCGACCCCACCCGCACTCCACGACGCAACTCCGTGCCCAATGCGTATCAGCACGCCCGGGCCCTCAGTCAACAGCTCCGCGACACCCAACTCACCCTTGACCTCGACCTACCCGACGGTGGCGCTCCTCGCGATCCCGACGAACCCCCGTGATCCTCTCGGCCCCGGGGATTGCCCCCCGGGTGACCCAGGAGACAGCCCGCCCGCTACATCTGGCGAGTGAAGCCCATTGACGGCGGCGAGCCCAGAAGTGCACTCTAAGTAGGCGAGATATCACCGAGAGCGATGGAGGTGAGTATCCGAACCGCGCTTGACCCCCAGCCCATCGACGCGAGATCGGGGCGGCGGAGCGATCCGCCGCCCCGAGCGCGTGCCTCCGTGCCGCCCCGCTCACAGCCCCAGGGCCGGGCCGGCGTCGGCCTGTCCGATGTGGCCTCGATAGGCCTCAGTCGATCTCGAGCAGCAGCGCCAGCTCCGACTCGAGCCGGCCCTCTCCG
Source organism: uncultured Actinomycetota bacterium (assembly GCA_963710915.1). Taxonomy (GTDB): domain Bacteria; phylum Actinomycetota; class Actinomycetes; order Actinomycetales; family Kineosporiaceae; genus JADJPO01. The sequence continues at coordinate 53,704 of CAVQCD010000013.1, forward strand.
GTAGGGATCACCTGCAGCGGCAGACCCAGCACCCGCGCGGCGTCCTGTGCCGCCTGACGCAGCTCGGACGTCGGATGCTGCGCCAGCCACACGACGCGCGTGTAGTGGCGGAAGTAGTCCTCCCGCAGCTCTGGAAACCGGTCCAGCCCCAGCTCCACCACCACGCTGCGCCGGAACGACGCGGCCAGGAAGTCGGTGAGCAGATAGGTGCCCGGCTCCTCGGCGAGCAGCCCGGCGATGACCTCCGGACCGGCGAACACGTCGTAGCAGTGCCCACCGCGCAGGCGGGCGAGGCCGAGCCGACGCACAGACCTCGTCCAACGCCCCGTAGGTGCCGCAGTCGGCATAGGCCACCGCGATCCGCGGGTGCTGCGCCGGGTCCACCCCGACCGGCCGCAGGTCACCGACAACCGCCGCCACGGCGTCGGCGATGTGCTCCGGGCGGTTGTGCAGGAGTGGCGGCAACGGGTGAACCTCCACCGGCCACGCCCGCTCGGCGCAGATCCGTGCCACCGGCTGAGCGATCGCTCCGCAGGCGATCACGGCCAGTCGGGGGAGCCCTTCCGGCCTACCCGGGGAAGGCGAGTTGCTCGACGAAGAGGTCGTTGAAGTCGGTCCGGTCGGAGAGCTCGACGTAGCGCACCTCCTCCAGCAGGGTGCGCGCGCCTTCACGCTCACGCACCGACAGCAGCGCCATCTTCGCGCCCTCGCCGGCCACGTTCCCGGCGCTGACGATCCGCAGCACCGGCACCTTGGGCACCAGCCCGATGCGCACCGCGCTGGCCGCCGAGAGGTAGGAGCCGAACGACCCTGCCAGCAGCACCTGCTGCACGTCGGCCACCTGCGCGCCGAACTCCTCCAACAACAGCTGCCACCCGGTGGCGATCGCCGCCTTGGCGAACTGCAGCTCGCGCACGTCACGCTGCGACAGGTAGACCGCATGCTCGAGGTCGCCGTCCTCTGCGCCCCAGTGCAGCACGAACACCCGCTCCCCGCCGTCCAGCTCGACGAGCCGATCGGCCAGTCCTGGCACGCGGTCGCGAGCGCCAGCGGCGTCGAGCAGCCGCCCGGAGGCGTCGAGCAGCCCCACGGCCACCAGCTCGGCCACCGCGTCGACCAGCCCTGAGCCACACAGGCCGGCCGGCTCGACGTCGCCGATCACCTGCAGCGCCACGCCGTCCGCGCTGATCTTCACGACCTCGATCGCACCGTCCGCCGCCCGCATGCCGCACCGGATCGAGGCGCCTTCGAAGGCGGGTCCGGCCGGCGCGGCGGTCGAGAGCAACCGCGAGGAGTCGCCGAGTACGATCTCGCAGTTGGTGCCCACATCGATGAACAGCCGTAGTCGCTTGTCCCGGTCCATCCCTGAGGCCAGCATGCCGGCCACGATGTCGCCGCCCACGTAGGCCCCCAGCGAGGGGAACAGATACGCCCGTGCCCGCGGGTGCGCCGCGGCGCCCAGCCCGAGCTCGGCAGCCAGCAGTTCGGGGAAGTCCTTGCTGGACATGACGAACGGTGCCACCCCGAGCGGCTCGGGATCGATGCCGAGCACCAGGTGGGTCATGGTCGCGTTGCCGGCCAGCGCCACCTCGTACACCTGGGACGGCGCGACGCCCGCCTCGGCGCACACCTCTGCGGCCAGCTCGGCGAGCGTGGCCTGCGCCGCCTCCCGCAGCCGGCCGAGCGCCTCGGGGTCGAGCATCGTCGCGCTGATCCGGCTGATCACGTCACCGCCGAACGGCTGCTGCTTGTTCAGCATCGAGCGCACGGCGGACGGTGTGCCGGTCGACAGGTCCAGCAGGGTCGCTACCACCGTGGTGGTGCCCAGGTCGAAGGCGATCCCGTACCGCGTGGACGACGTGTCGCCGCCCTCGACGTCGATCAGCACCTCGTCCACCACCACCGCGGTGACCTTGAAGTCGTTCTCGCGCAGCACCTTGCCCAGCCGTCGTACGGCGTGTAGGTCGGCCCTCAGCTCGAGGTCGTCGATCGCGTCGAGGAGTCGCTGCAGATCGGTGCGCTGGTCGGCCAGCGTCGGCTCGGTCAGCTCCACGTACCGCTTCTGGACGGCGGGTCGCAGGATCACCTGCCGGCCCACCCCGACCGTGGCCGCCTTGGGCCGGGTCATCAGCGGCGGCACCTCGACCGTGATGTCGTGGTGGGCGGTGGCCAGGCAGGCCAGGCGCCAGCCCTGACGCAGCTGGTCGGGGGAGAAGGCCCGCGGGTCGAGCCGGCTGACCGGCACCTCGGCACCGACCACGCGCACCTTGCACTTGCGGCACGTGCCGTGCCCGCCGCAGGTGGAATCGATCGCGATCCCGTTCCAGCTCGCGGCGTCGAACACGGTGACCCCGCCGGGGACCCGCACATCGCGCGGGGCGGCGTCCGCCGCCTCGACACCGTCCTTGGCGACCAGGTAACTGATCCGCACCCGACTCGGCTCGGCGGCCTCCGGGACAGCAGGAACAGGCGCTGCGGGGTGCTCACCGAGCAGCCCCTCGCGCAGGTAGCGCTCGCGCGCGGCGTCCGCCGTCTCGCTCACCCCTGCGCCGCGGCCGCGGCCGCGGCCGCCTCAGCCGCAGCGGCTTCAGCAGCTTTCTGCTTGGCCCGGAAGGCGGCGATCCAGTTCGCCCCCCACTCGTCGTTGCCCATCATCAGGTCGGCGGCCTTGATCGCATCGACCATCTGCGGGGTGCGCGCATCCATGATCGCGCTGGTCAGGCCGGCGTGCATCGCCATCGGCAGGAAGGCAGCACCCAGGGCGTGCCGGCCCGGCATACCGAAGGAGACGTTGCCGGCCCCGACCGTCATGTTCAGGTCGAGCTCGTCACGGATCAGGGAGATCGCCTGCATGGTCCACCTGCCGTACTCGTGGTTGGCGCCCACCGGCATCGCCAGCGGGTCGATCACGATGTCCTCGATCGGGATCCCGTACTCCTTCGTCGCCACCTCGACGATCTTGCGCGTGATCTCCAGCCGCTTGGCCGGGTCCTCGGGGATCTCGTCCTCCTCGTTGGGCAGCGCGATCACCGCCGCCCCGTACTTCTTCACCAGCGGCAGGATCGCCTCCAGGCGTTCCGCCTCCCCGGTCACCGAGTTCACCAGCGCCTTGCCCTGGTAGGCGGCCAGCCCGGCGTCCAGCGCCTCGACCACCGAGGAGTCGATGCACAGCGGCAGATCGGTGAGCGACTGGATCAGCTTCACCGCCTCCGAGAGCAGCGCCGCCTCGTCGGCCAGCGGCACGCCCATGTTGACGTCCAGCATCATCGCCCCACCGGCGACCTGGGCGTGTACGTCCTCGACCACCCGGTGCAGATCGCCCTCGCGCAGTTCGGCCTGGAACTTCGGCCGCCCGGTCGGGTTGATCCGCTCGCCGATGATGCAGAACGGCTGGTCGGGCCCGATCACGATCTCGCGGCCGGCCGAGCGAAGCACGGTGTGCATGGAGCTCCTCTGTCGTAGTAGGTGATCATGCAATCCGGGGACGGCGAGCACTTCGGTGTTCCCGGATTGCATGATCACCGCGAGTGGGGTGGGGTGTCAGACGCGGATGGCGGCGCGGCGCTGCTCGATCAGTTCCTTGGCCCGGCGGACGGCGGTCGCGGCGTCCGCGGCGTAGCCGTCGGCGCCGACGGCGTCGGCGTACTCCTGAGTGACCGGGGCGCCGCCGACCATGACGATCACCGAATCGCGCAGGCCGGCCTTCTCCAGCGCGTTCATGTTGGCCTTGAACATCGGCATCGTGGTGGTGAGGAACGCCGAGAATCCCACGACATCGGGCTTGTGCTCCTCGATCGCCGGCGATGAACTTCTCCGGGGCCACCTGCACGCCGAGGTCGATCACGTGGAAGCCCGCGCCCTCGAGCATGATGTTGACCAGGTTCTTGCCGATGTCGTGCACGTCGCCCTTGACCGTGCCCATCAGGAAGGTGCCGACGGTCTCCGCCCCGGTGTCGGCGAGCAGGGGGCGCAGCACGTCGAGCGCACCGCTCATCGCCTGGCCGGCGATGAGCATCTCGGGCACGAAGAAGTCGCCGCGTTCGAAGCGGGCGCCGACCTCCTCGAGCGACGGGATCAGGGCCTCGAACAGCAGCGCGTCCGGAGACATGCCGTTGGCCAGACCCTGTTGGGTCAGTTCGAGCACGCGGGGCTTGTTGCCGACGAGGGTCTCGTCGTAGAGGGCCTTCAACAGATCTGCCGGTGTCAGATCGGTCATGCTGCACCTACCTTTCGCGAGAACCCGAGCATGGTGGACACCGCGGCCGCCTGCTCGGCGACGAGCTTTCCGAGGGACGCCAGGCGGTCACGGGGAATCCGGGCCGTGGGGCCGGAGACGGACAGCGCGCCGATCACCGCGCCGTCCGGGCCGCGGACGGCGCCGGCCACGGCGACGAGCCCGACCTCGAGCTCCTCCCAGGCGACGGCCCAGCCGCGGCGGCGGATCTCGGCGAACTCGCGCGACAGCCCCGCCGCCGTGACCAGCGTGGACGGCGTGCGCGCCTCCAGCGGGCCGTCCGGCAGGGCCAGCCTGTCGTGGGCGAAGAAGATCTTGCCCAGGGCCGAGCAGTGCGGCGGCACCTCGATGCCGACCCAGTTCGCCGCCCCGAGCAGGAACCGACCGTCGACCTGGGCGACCGGCACCACGCCGTCACCGCGGGCCACCGCGAAGTTGACCGTCTCCCCGGTCACCTCGGCCAGCCGGTCCAGGACGGGCTGGGTCAGCTCGGCCAGGTCCGCGAGATCGCCGACGGCGCTCTGCCGGGCCGCATAGACGGCGAACATCGCGCCGGCCCGGAAGGAGCCGCTGCGGTCGCGCTGGACCAGGCGGTTGCGCTCCAGCGCGTGCAGCAGCCGGGAGGTGGTCGACTTGGCCAGGCCGAGTTCCTCGACCAGCGAGGTGAAGGTGCGCGGAGCAGGGGAGGAGACCACGAGATCGAGCAGCGCAGCAGCCCGGTCGACGGACTGACTGCCCGTGCCGGACTGTTCCATATCGTGGAACCCGTGTTTCACGGCGAAAGCGTAGGATCAGCGCTCGCCAAGGGTCAAGGGATACAACGCACCGGCCGGCCACAACCGCCGCACGATCTGGAGGTCCCATGTTCCGGAACACCATGCCGCGCTACGAGATCCTCTCCGAGGAATCGATGGCGGTGCTCGACACGGGGTGGCGGCGGCTGGTGTCGGAGATCGGGGTGGAGTTCCTCTCCGAGCGTGCGCTCGACCTGTTCCGGGCGGCCGGGCAGAAGGTCGAGGGCGAGAACGTGTTCTTCGACCCCGACTTCCTGCTCGAGCAGGTGGCCAAGGCGCCGCGCGAGTTCGACGTCCAGGCCCGCAACCCGGCGAACAGCGTGCACATCGGCGGCGACTCCATGGTGTTCAGCGGTGTCTACGGCCCGCCGTTCGTGCGTGAGGGCGACGTGCGCCGCGACGCCACGATGGACGACTTCCGCAACTTCACCCGCCTGGCGCAGTCCTTCACCGCCTGGACAGCGCCGGCGGGGTGATCTGTGAGCCGAACGACACCCCGCTCGACAGCCGCCACCTGGACATGACTCTACGCCCTGCAGACGCTGACCGACAAGATCTACATGGGCAACGTGGTCTCCGGTGAGAACGCCCGGGACACGATCGCGATGACCGAGATCCTGTTCGGGGCCGGCAAGGGCCGCGAGGCCGGGCGGGCCTCGATCGAGGCGACCCCGGCGACCATCTCGTTGATCAACTGCAACTCCCCGCTGCGCTGGGACGACCGGATGCTCGACGCCCAGTTCGAGTACAGCGCCGCCAACCAGGCCGTCGTGATCACCCCCTTCCTGCTGATGGGGGCGATGTCGCCGGTCTCCATCCCGGCCACACTGGCCCAGCAGATGGCCGAGGCGCTGACCGGGATCGCGCTGTCCCAGCTGATCCGCCCCGGCTGCCCGGTGATCTTCGGGTCGTTCCTGTCCAACATCGACATGCAGTCCGGCTCACCGCAGTTCGGTACGCCCGAGTCGGCGATGGGCCTGCTCTGCACCGGCCAGATCGCCCGCCGGTTCGGGCTGCCGGTGCGCTCGGGAGGCGGGCTCACGTCGTCCCAGATGCCCGACGCCCAGGCCGCCTACGAGGGCCTGATGACCATGCTGCCGACCTTCCTGGCCGGCATCAACTGGGTGATGCACTCCGCGGGCTGGCTCGACGGCGGTCTGATCGCCTGCTACGAGAAGTTCGTGATCGACATGCAGATCCTGGAGATCCTCCAGCACGAGTTCACCCCGATCGAGTTCTCCGAGGAGACCCTCGCCTTCGGTGCGCACTCCGAGGTCGGCCACGGCGGGCACTTCCTCGGCGCTGAGCACACGATGGAGCGCTTCCGCACCTGCTTCTACCGGCCGTTCCTGTCCTCCTCGGACAACTACGACCGCTGGATGCGTGGCGGTGCCAAGGACGCCGCGGCCCGTGCCGGAGACGTGTGGCGCAAGAAGCTGGCCGAGTACTCCCAGCCTCCGCTGGACGAGACGGTCAGGGCCGAGCTCGAGGCCTACGTGACGCTCCGGCGGGCGGAGCTGGGCGACTGAGCTAGCCTCGCCTCACCTGGCGCCCGGTGCTCGGCGGGCGCCCCGACGTGAGGACCGGTCCATCATGCCTGCAGTCCAGGGACACGCTCCGGGAAGCCCGTGCTGGATCGACCTGAGCACCCGCGACATGGCCAAGGCGGAGATCTTCTACTCCGGGGTGTTCGGCTGGACGTTCGAGGAGCCGTCCGCCGACTCCGCCGACGGTTTCGGCGGGTACCGCATGATCTACCTGAACGGTCGGGCGGTGGCCGGAGCCATGCCCCGGCACTCCCCGTCGATGCCGGAGGTGTGGTCGGTCTACCTCATGGTCGAGGACGCCGAGGCGTCGGCGGCTGCGGTGACCGCCGCGGGCGGGCAGGTGATCGTGCCGCCGATGGTGGTCGGCCCGCGCGGGACGATGATGTTCGCCCTCGACCCGGCCGGGGCGGCGATCGGCGGGTGGCAGCCGGGCGACTTCGCCGGCTTCGAGGTGGTCGGTGAGCACGGTGCTCCGATGTGGTTCGAGACCCTCTCCAAGGACTACCCCGCCTCGGTCGCCTTCTACCAGGAGGCGTTCGGCTGGCAGACCGCCACCATGAGCGACACCGAGGAGTTCCGCTACACCACCCTCGGGGCGGGGGAGGAGGCCACGGCGGGGATCATGGACGCCGCCGGCCTGCTGCCCGAACAGGTGCCCTCGATGTGGCAGGCCTACCTCGGCGTGGTCGACGCCGATGCGGCGCTGGTGACCGCGGTGGAGCTCGGCGGCAGCGTGATCAGCCCTGCTCAGGACACCCCCTACGGCCGGATGGCCCAGGTCGCCGACCCCACCGGCGCCATGGTGAGCGTCATGCAGCACAGCTCGCTGACGAGATAGGGGCTATCCGGCGCCGGTGCGTACCGCGCATACTCTTGCGCCATGAGCAACACGGGGCTGGTCCAGTCGGTCGACCGTGCCCTGAGCGTGCTCACGCTCCTGGCCCGGCACGGCGAGCTGGGCGTCACCGAAATCGCCAACGACCTGCAGGTGCACAAGTCCACAGCCTTCCGGCTGGTGGCCACGCTGGAGGCGCACGACCTGGTGGAGCAGGTCTCCGACCGGGGCAAGTTCCGTCTCGGTGTGGGCGTGCTGCGCCTGGCCGGGGCGACCACGGTGCGCCTGGACCTGGTGCAGGAGAGCCGCCCGGTCGCCGTCCGGCTGGCCCAGACGGTGGGGGAGACGGTCAACGTCACCGTCCTGTCGGGTCTGGAGGCGCTCTACCTCGACCAGGTCTCCGGGCCGTCGGCCCTGGCCCTGCGCAACTGGGCCGGTCAGCGGATCCCGCTGCACGCGACGTCCAACGGCAAGGTCCTGCTCGCCTTCTCCTCACCGGTGCTGCTGACCGAGGTGACCAGGGCGCTGCGCCGCTACACCGCGCGCACCGTGGTCGACGAGCAGGCCCTGGCCGCAGAGCTGGACGACGTGCGCCGCCGGGGCTGGGCGCTCGCCGTCGACGAGCTGGAGGAGGGGCTGACCGCGATCGCCGCGCCGATCAGGGGCGCGGACGGCGCTGTGGTCGCGTCGTTGAGCGCCTCCGGCCCCACGTTCCGGCTGACCGCCGGGCGCACACCGGAGGTCGCCGCGCATGTGGTCGAGGCCGCGCGGGAGGTCTCCCATCGCCTGGGCTGGCACGAATCGGCCGGCGGCTGAGGTTTCCCCGGAACTTAACGATGCGGCTGCGGCTTGCTGCTAGACCTTGACGGGGGTCCCGACAAGAGTCGATTCTGTTGCCCGCTGAACAATGCAATGCGCAATGCGCAACACGAAGTGGCACAAGTGAGGGTGATCCGTCCATTCATCGAGGGAGGCCGGTGGCGTGAGCGATCCGCAGGCAGGCGACGCCCGAGCAGTGATCAGCGTCCGTGACCTGTGGAAGGTGTTCGGCCCCGGCGCCGCCAAGGTGCCGATCACCCCTGACCTCGCCGCCCTGTCCCGCCGGGAACTGATCGACCGCACCGGCTGCACCGCCGCCGTCCGTGACGTGGCCTTCGACGTCGCTCCGGGCGAGGTGTTCGTGGTGATGGGTCTGTCCGGCTCGGGCAAGTCGACCCTGCTGCGCTGCCTGACCCGGCTGATCGAACCCACCAGCGGTCAGATGGTCTTCGAGGGCGAAGACATCATGAAGGCCGACGCCAAGCGGCTGCGCGATCTGCGCCGCAACAAGTTCTCCATGGTCTTCCAGCACTTCGGGCTGCTGCCGCACCGCAAGGTCGTGGAGAACGTCGCCTACGGCCTGGAGATCCGCGGCATGTCCAAGGCCGAGCGCACCAGACGGGCGATGGAGGTGATCGAGCTGGTCGGCCTGAGCGGGTACGAGACCTCCTACCCCGATCAGCTCTCCGGTGGCATGCAGCAGCGGGTCGGCCTGGCCCGCGCGCTCGCGGTCGACCCCGACGTGCTGTTCTTCGACGAGCCGTTCTCCGCGCTCGACCCGTTGATCCGTCGGGACATGCAGAACGAGGTCATCCGACTGCACCGCGAGGTCGGTAAGACGATGGTCTTCATCACCCACGACCTGTCCGAGGCGCTCAAGCTCGGCGACCGAATCATGATCATGCGGGACGGCGCGCAGATCCAGGTCGGCACCGGCGACGAACTGGTCGGTGCTCCGGCCGACGACTACGTGCGCGACTTCGTGCAGGACGTCAACCGCTCGCACGTGCTGACCCTGCGCTGGATCATGCGCCCGCCGCGGTCCGAGGACCCGATGGACGGGCCGGTGCTCAGCCAGGACGTGCTGGTGCACGAGGCGGTTCGCGCCGTCCTGGCGGCCCGCAAGCCGGCAAGGATCATGGACTCCTCGGAGAACCTGATCGGCATGGTGGGCGACGAGGAGATCTTCGGGGTGATCTCGTCCACCGAGACCATCGCCAACGCCGCGGCCGGTGGCACCGCGGGGTCGGCCGGATGAGCACCGTCACGGAGACGCCGACGTCTCCCGGCCCCCCGGATGCGGTCGAGCCGGCGCCCGCCGCAGGCGCCGGCCGCCGCCCGACCACCGGCGCCTCCGTGCTCGCCGTCCTGCTGATCTGGATCGTTGCGTGGGCGGTGCTCAAGGGCCGGAACACCCTGCCCCTGGCCCCCAGCGACCTGACGTCGCTGCACCACAACCTCAACACCGCGCGCGACTGGGTGGACGACAACCGGAACTCTTCTCCGATCTTCATCTACGTCTTCAACGAGATCCGGGTCGTGCTGAACGGCCTGACCCGCTTCTTCCTGGAACTGATCGCGGTGCCACCTGACGGCGCCGAGGTCCCGCGGCTGGGCTGGCTCGGCGTCACGGCGGTGCTCACCTTCCTCGCCGGCTGGCTGGGCAACCTCAGGGTTGCGCTTCTGACGGCGGTCGGTCTGGTCTTCCTCGGCCTGCAGGGCCTGTGGACGCCGTCCATGGAGTCCCTCGCGGTGACCGCCACCGCGGTGCTCGTGGCACTGCTGATCGGGATCCCGCTGGGGATCCTGACCGGGCTCAGCGACCGGGCGAACCGCGTGGCCACTCCAGTGCTGGACTTCATGCAGACGATGCCGCCGTTCGTCTACCTGGCTCCGCTGGCCCTCTTCTTCGGGATCGGGTTGGCCGCGGCGGCGATCACCACGCTGATCTTCGCCGCCCCGCCGGTGATCCGGCTGACGGCGCACGGGATCCGCTCGGTCAACCGGGCGACGGTCGAGGCGTCGCAGTCCCTCGGCTCGACGGCGGGGCAGACGCTCACCCATGTGCTGCTGCCCATGTCGCGGCGCACCATCGTGCTGGGCATCAACCAGACCATCATGGCGGCGCTGTCGATGGTCACCATCGCCGCTTTGATCGACGGCCCCGGGCTGGGCAAGAACGTGATCAAGGCCTTGCAGAGCGTCGACGTGGGGACGGCGTTCAACGCCGGCCTGGCCCTCGTCGTCCTCGCGATCATCCTCGACCGGACGAGTACCGCGATGGCCACCCGCAGTGAGGGGGGCAGCCACACCCGGGCGCCGCGCAACGCGATCAGCGTGCTCGCGCTGCGGTGGCGCCGTCCGCTGGTGGGGCTGGCCGCGGTGGCGACCCTGGTCGCGGTCTGGCTCTCGCGCACCTACCAGGCCTACGCCGAGTTCCCCTTCACCGCCGGAGGCGCCTGGGACGTCGGCCGCCACATCCGCAAGGGCGCAGACAGCGCGACCACCTGGGTGCAGGACACCTTCCCGGTCTTGAGCGAAGGCCTGATGACCGGGGTCACCCGGGGCATCATCGATCCGCTGCAGGCGCTGCTGGAGACCTCGCCCTGGTGGCTCACCTCGGCCGCCATTCTGGCCCTGGCCTGGATCCTGGGGCGCTGGCAGGCGCTGATCCCCTCGGCGGTCTGCCTGGCCCTGATCGTCTGGACCGGGCTGTGGCAGGACAGCATGATCACCTTGGGCTCCACCCTGGTCGCCACGCTGCTCGTGATGATCCTGGGTGTGCTCGTGGGTGTCGCGATGGGGCGCAGTTCCCGCGCGGACGCCGTGATCCGGCCGATCCTGGATGCGGCCCAGGTCATGCCGCCCTTCGTGTACATGGTGCCGGTGGTGGCGCTGTTCGCTCCCGGGCGGTTCAGCGCCATCGTCGCGGCGGTGGTCTACGCCGCTCCCGTGGCGATCAAGATCTGCGCGGACGGCATCCGCAACGTCTCGGCCACCACGGTGGAGGCGGCAACGGCTGCCGGATCGACGACCGGGCAGATCGTGCGCAAGGTGCAACTGCCGATGTCCACCTCGGCGCTGACCCTGGCCACCAACCAGGGGCTGATCTTCGTCCTGTCGATGGTGGTCATGGGCGGTCTGGTCGGCGGCGGTGCCCTCGGCAACGACGTCGTCGGGGGATTCACCCAGCGCGAGCTGTTCGGCAAGGGCCTGGCCGCGGGCCTGGCGATCGTGCTGCTCGGCATCATGCTCGACCGGATCACCCAGGCGGCCGCGCGCCGCAGCGGGCGACCCGGGAGATAGGGAACGTCGTCGTCAAGGAGGTCGAATCACGTGCTTGGACAGAGAACAGCTCGCGCGAGCGCGCTGGTCGCCGGTGCCGCAGTGGCGCTGGTGCTCAGCGGATGTGGCGGAGCCAAGGTCGGTGAGACGGCCACCTCGGCTGCCTCGGCGGCAGGCAGCGCCTCCGGTGCTGCGGGCGGCAAGGAGTGCGGCACCTTCAACATCGCGATCAACAACTGGGTCGGCTACGAGGCCGACGCGGCCGTCGTCGCGTACGTGGCCGAACGCGACCTGAAGTGCAAGGTGGTCAAGAAGGACCTCAAGGAGGAGGTGGCCTGGCAGGGCTTCGAGTCCGGCGAGGTCGACGTCGTCCTGGAGAACTGGGGTCACGCAGACCTGGTGAAGAAGTACATCGACGAGAAGAAGGTCGCCGTCGACGTGGGGCTGACCGGCAACAAGGGCATCATCGGCTGGTACGTGCCGCCGTGGATGGCCGAGAAGTACCCGGACATCACCGACTGGAACAACCTGAACAAGTACGCAGACCTGTTCAAGACCACCGAGTCGGGCGGCAAGGGTCAGGTCCTGGACGGCGACCGGGCGTTCGTGACGAACGACGAGGCGCTGGTCAAGAACCTGAAGCTGAACTACAAGGTGGTGTACTCCGGCTCGGAGACCGCGCTGATCACCGCCTTCCGCCAGGCGGAGAAGCAGAAGAAGCCGCTGCTCGGCTACTTCTACGAGCCGCAGTGGTTCCTCGCCGAGGTGCCGCTGGTCAAGGTGAACCTGCCCAAGTGGACCGAGGGCTGTGACGCCGATCTGACCAAGGTGGCCTGCGACTACCCGCCGTACGAGCTGAACAAGATCGCGAGTGCGAAGTTCATGTCCTCGGGCAGCCCGGCGGCGGCGCTGGTGAAGAACTTCACCTGGACCAACGACGACCAGAACCTGGTGGCGAAGTACATCACGGTGGACAAGCTGTCGGCGGCGGACGCCGGCAAGAAGTGGGTCGAGGAGAACCCCGACAAGGTCAAGGCCTGGCTCGCCGGCTAGACCCTGGAGACACCGCGTCATGCTCCGCGGGGGTACACGTTCGAGGCCGTGATCGACCCGAACGATGGACACCCGCGGAGCATGCGCAGGTTTCAGAGCAGGTAGTCGTGGGGGACGTTCAGCCGGGAGTAGGTGGCGGCGGCTCGGGTGTCCCGGGTCACCAGGCGTAGCCCGGCCTCTGCGGCAGTGATCGCGATGAGGGCGTCATAGGTCGCGCCACCGGCAATGCCCAGGGCCGCAAGCTCGGTCGGCATGGCCTGCACGCGGACAGCGCTCGGAACCACACTCGTGCCGAAGCGGCGTTCGATGAGAACGGCTGCGTCGGCGGGGGTCAGCCGGGCGTCTCCCGGCAGGCGAGTGAGGACGGCGTAGGTCTCCAGCGCGCTGTGCGCGGCGAGGACGACCACCCGCTCCCCGATGCCGCGGCGCACGTCCTGGTGAGCCGTGTGCGACGCGAGGACGGCCGGCACGGCCACGCTGGTGTCGGCGAGCCAGGCGGCCGACGTCGTCACGAATGGCGCAGGGAGTCGATGAGGCCGAACACGTCCTCATCGGTGACCTGTGTGTCGGAGACGGCGACCAGCACGCCGTCCTCCTCCACCAGCCGCGCGGTCCGCCCGACTGGTGCGATGTGCAGGCCGTCGCCGTAGACGGAGACGTCCACCGTGGAGCCGGCCACCAGGCCCATCCGTTCCCGCAGCTGTTTGGGCAGCACGATCCGACCCACAGAATCAACGGTCGCTTCCATAGGGAACACGCTACCAACTGATTCCCTACCACGTCATGCTCCGCGGGTGTACACCCGCGGACCATGAGCAGGTGTGGCTAGTGGGGGTGGCGGGCGTCGAGTTCGGCGGTGATGGCGGGGACGACGTCATGCAGGTCCGCGATCACCGCGTAGTGCGCCTTGGTCACCATCGGAGCCTCGGCATCGGTGTTCACCGCGATGATCGTCTTGGCGCTGGAGCATCCGGCCCAGTGCTGGATCGCCCCACTGATCCCGCAGGCGAGGTACACGTCGGGGGTGATCCGGCTGCCGGTCTGGCCGACCTGCTCGTGGTGCGGGCGCCAGCCGAGGCTGGTCACCACCCGGGAGACCCCGAGCGCTCCGCCGAGTCGCTCGGCCAGCGTGATCAGCTCGCCGAAGCCGTCGGGCCCGCCGACGCCGCGCCCGCCGCCGACCACGACCCGGGCCCGGGTCAGGTCCTTGCCCGAGGTCGCCACCGGAACGGTGCGCTTCACCTGGGCGACCAGGTCGGCCGAGGTCAGGGACGTCGGGGCGAACACCGCGACCTCAACCGGCGCCGGGGCCTCCACGGGCGAGTGCTCGACGGCATGCCCGGCCATGGTGAAGACCGCGGGGGAGCCGACCAGGTCGAGCTCCTCGAGCGTCGCGCCGCCCATCACCTGGCGGTGCACCACGAGCGAGGCGTCCGAGGTCTCCGGCCCGCCCAGGGTGGCCGAGACCACGTCGACGACGTTGGCCGCCATCCGCAGATCCAGCCGGGCCGCGACGTGCGCGATCACCTCGTTGCCCCGAGGGCTGGCCGGTGCCAGCACCACCGAGGGCGCGTGCAGGCGGACGGCGTCCACCACGCAGGCGGCCCAGCCGGCGGCACTGTAGGCGTCCAGCCGGGCGTCCTGAGCCTGGTGCAGCACTGAGGCGCCATGTGCCTCGAGCTCGTCGACGCCACCGGCGGGCACCTCGCCGATCACCAGGGCGTGCACCGCTCCACCGAACTGGCGCGCGAAGGTCAGCGCCTCCAGCGACAGGGTGGACATCTCGTCCGGCTCGGCCTCGACCAGCACCAGGACGACGGCTCCTGCGTCGGCGGTCATCGCGACACCACTCCGATCGTGTGCAGCACGTCCACCACGGCCACGGCGTCCGCCGCGGGGTCGGCCCCGGTGCCGAGCACCTGGACCACGCTGGGCTGCTCCGGCGGCAGCACCAGGGTGCGCCGGGCGGTCCCCTGCACCGGCGCCGGCGCGTCCACCACCTCGACCGGAGCCCGCTTGGCCTTCAGCCGCCCGGGGATCGAGGGATACCGGGGGGTGATCTCACCCTCCTTGAGCGCCAGTACGCAGGGCAGCGGCACCTCGAACTCCTCGGAGCCGCCCGGGCCGTCGCCGACCGCGGTGATCACGCCGCCGGCCAGGGACAGGCTGCGCACGCCGGTGACCACCGGAACGCCGAGCAGGTAGGCCAGCCGGACGCCGACCTGGAAGTCGCCGGTGTCGGCCGCGTCGTTGCCGAGCATCACCACGTCCACCGCGTCCGGCGTGCCCGCCCGGCGGCGGACCACCTCGGCGATGGCCGAGGCGACGTCCGCCGGGCCGTAGGCGTCGGCCGAGTTCGGCTCGCCCTCGTCGGGGGTGCGCAGGTGCACCGCCGAGGTGATGCCGACCGCGAGCGCCTCACGCAGCTGCTCGAGCGCGCCGTCCGGGCCGAGGGTGAGCACCGTGGCTGCACCGTCGTGCTCGCTGACCAGCTGGACGGCGGCCTCGATCGCGCACTCCTCGTGCGGGCTGAGCGTGTGCCCGACGTGGCGGGCGTCCACCGACATCCTGTCGGCGGTGAGCAGCACCTCGCCGCTCGAACCGGGCACACGCTTGATGCAGACCAGAACGTTGGGCATGGAACCCCAACCCCTTCAGGCTCGGATGCGGGCGTTCTCGGGGTCGAACAGCGGTGTCGACCCGGCCACCGCGACGGTCACCGGGTACCGCTCGCCGAGGTACTGCACGGCGAGCTTGGTCCCTTCTACCGCCTGGGCGGGCGGCAGGTAACTCATCAGGAGGTGCTTTCCGACACTCGGGCCCGACCCGGCGCTGGTCACGTACGACCGGCGACCGTGCGCGTCGACCAGGGGAGCGCCGTCCGGGGTGAGGATCGGCTCGCCGCCGAGCATGTAGCGCTTCTCTCCGGTGGAGCTGGTGTGGTCGTCGACGGTGAGCGTGCACATGACCGCCGGCGGCGCCTCCTCCCGCTGGCGCAGGTAGGCCTCGCGCCCGATGAAGTCGACGTCCTTGACCTTGGGCCGGGTCATGCCGGCCTCGACCACCGTGTGCTCGGAGTCGAGTTCGGTGCCGTAGGCGCGGTAGCCCTTCTCCATCCGCCCGGTGGTGCCGTAGACGCCGATGCCCACCGGCACCGCGCCGTGCGGGGCGCCGGCCTCGAGCAGCGCGTGCCACAGCCGGGCACCGCTCTCCATCGGCACGTACAGCTCCCAGCCCAGCTCGCCGACGTAGGAGATCCGGGAGGCGAGGACGCCGAGCCCGCCGGCCTCGATCACCCGGCAGCTGGAGAACGGGAACCCGGTGTGCGAGATGTCGTCGTCGCTGAGCGCGCCGAGGATGTCCCGGGCTCTCGGGCCCCACAGGCCGATGGTGGTGAACGCCGAGGTCTGGTCGGACACGTAGGCGCCCTCGGGCAGGTGGTCGGCGAACCACTTGCGGTCCAGGTTGCCGTGCGCGCCGCCGGTGACCACGCGGAAGTGGTTCTCGCCCAAGCGCATCACGGTCAGGTCGGCCTTGAACCCACCGCGTGCACCGAGCACCGGGGTGTAGACCACGCGGCCGAGTCTGACGTCCATGTTCTGCACGCAGAGCCGCTGCACGCCGTCCAGCGCCTTCGGCCCGATCACGTCGAACAGCGAGAACGCGGTCAGGTCGACCACGCCCGCCCGGTCGCGCATGGCCAGGTGCTCGGCGTTGATGATCGGCGACCACCAGCGGGAGTCCCACTCGGCGGTGCGGGGCATGACCGCGTCGCCGTAGTCGGCCAGCAGGCCCTCGTTCGAGGCGTACCAGAACGGGCGCTCCCAGCCGGCGGTCTCGAAGAAGGTGGCGCCGAGCGCCTTCTGCGCCGTGTTCATCGGCGAGAGGCGGACGTCGCGGTTGCTGGCCCACTGCTCGCCCGGGTGCACGATGCCGTAGGTCTTGTTGAAGGCCTCCGAGGTGCGCGCCCGGATGTGGTGCTCGGTGCGCTGGTGCGGGTAGAAGCGGGCGATGTCCGAGTGGTGCCCGTCGATCTCGCTCTCGCCCTCGACCATCCACTCGGCGACCATGCGCCCGACGCCGGGGCCCTCCTTGACCCAGACCGCGGCGGCCGACCAGAAGCCCTTGACCTCGGGCGACTCGCCCAGCACCGGGTAGCCGTCCGGGGTCAGCGAGAGCAGACCGTTGATGGCGTAGCGGATCCCGACGTCGGGGTTGCCCAGGATGTCGGGCATCAGCTCGAGCGCCTGCTCGAGCTGGGGGTCGAAGTCGTCGGAGGTGAACGGCAGCTCGGTGGGCGACAGGGCCGACTGCTCGATGGAGGGGATGTCCTCGGCGCGCATCAGGATCGGCCGGTGCGCGTAGGAGCCGACCTCCATGTCGGAGCCGTGCTGGCGCTCGTAGCAGAAGGTGTCCATGTCGCGCACGATCGGGAACGAGATCTCCCCGGGGATCGCGGCTAGCTCCGGCACCGGGCCGACCGAGATCATCTGGTGGACGGCGGGGGTCAGCGGGATGTGGACCCCGGCCATCTTCGCGATCTTGGGGCTCCACACCCCGCAGGCGACGACGATCGCCTCGCACTCGATGTCGCCGCCGGTGGTGCGCACCCTCGTGACCTTGCCGCCCTCGACGTCGATGCCGGACACCTCGACGTTCGCGACCGTGGTCAGGGCACCCAGCTCGACGGCGCGGTCACGCATGATCGTGCCTGCGCGCACCGACTCGACCACGCCGACGGTCGGCGACCAGAAGCCGCCGACGATCACGCTGGGGTCCAGGAAGGGCACCTTCTCCTGCACCTGCGAGGGAGTGTGCAGCTCGGCCTCGACGTCCCAGCAGATGGCCGAGGTCATCCGCCGGGTGAGCTCCTGCATCCGCTCGGGGGAGCGGGCGACCTCATACCCCCCGGACTGGGTGAACACCCCGAGCTCGGTGTACTGGCGCACGCTGTCCCGGGTGAGGTCGGTCATCTCGCGGGAGTGGTCCACCGGGAAGATGAAGTTGCTGGCGTGGCCGGTGGAGCCGCCGGGGTTGGGCAGCGGGCCCTTGTCGATCTGCACCAGGTCGCGCCAGCCGAGGCGGGCGAGGTGGTAGACCACGCTGTTGCCGACGATGCCGGACCCGATGACGACGACGCGAGCCCGGCTCGGCAGTGCGCTCATGGAGGACGCCTCTCTACTCTGCGGGAGCGTGCACGTGTTGCGCTATGCGCTTCGCACATCGCGATACGAAACGCCATCAGCAAGGATGATGGCGCCCACGTGCCCCGTCAAGCGTCCTCGGCGTCATGCCAGACGCGCTGCCGGCAACGCGTCTGGCATGACCGAGTGCGCGGCGGGGGCTACCAGACCACCGTGTCGGCGCGGGGGACCGTGCCCGAGGCCGGTGTGGTGAACGACCGGTTACCGCCACCGGGCAGGTTCTCCCAGGTGAGGCTGCCGTCGTCGTTCTTGCGGAAGTACTTGTACTGCACGGGCGTGGAGGCGGGCAGGTTGACCGTGTTCTTCCAGGCCGGGTAGGCGGCCGGGTCGAGCGGGATCGCCAGGTCGGTGTTCCAGCTGCCCAGTGCCGCCTGGTTGCCGGTCACGTACACCTGCTGGCCGACGACGGTGGTCGCCGTCGCGCTGAACGCCGCGCCGGCCTGACCGGCCGGCGGGGGCACGACGCAGGTCTGGTAGCGGTCGCACACCGAGGGGAGGATGTCGACGATCTTGTTCGCGTTGATCGAGGCCAGCAGGCTGATGTACTCGCCCATTGCCCAGCTCAGCGGCGCCATCGACTTGGTGGGGGTGCCGGGCGTGCGGCCCGCCGGGGTGGTGGTCACCCAGTCGCCGCTCAGCGTGGCGCTGGTGTTCCAGACCTGCTCCGGGATCACCCCGGTCGCGCTGGAGAAGTTCTTCACCGCGGTCCGATACCCGGCCCCGCTGGATCCCAGGCCGCTCCGGGCGATCTCGTACATGCCGCGCTCGGCGGTGAAGATCGGCCACAGCCGGCCCCGCCCGGTGCCGTCGAAGTTGCTGCCGTCGTTCTTCTCGCCGTAGCCGTCGTAGTTGTAGCGGAACCAGGCGTCGCCCTTGCCGGGGATGGTCTGCTTCAGCACCGCGTCGTACTCACCGATCGTGGCCAGCACCGAGGCGTCGTCCGCGCGCTTGACCCCCATCCGCACCAACTCGAGGAAGCCGCCGTCGACCACCCGGCGCTGGGCGCGGGCGCCGCCGCCGTTCTTGTCCTGGATGGTGGCAGCGGTGTCCGGGCCGAAGGAGGGGTTGTAGCGCTGCGGCCCGACGCCGGCGTTGCTCCGGGTCGCCGGGTTGATCCGCACGTAGTACTTCCCGTCGCCCCAGGGGCCGGTGTTCGTGACCGTCCACTGCTCGACCCGCTGCTGGAAGCGGTCGGCCGCGGCCAGGTAGGCGGCGGCCGCGGCGGTATCGCCGTTCAGCTTCGCGAACTCGGACGCGGCGACCAGGCCGGCGATCTCGGCGGCGATCGTGGACGGCGAGTAGCCCGACTGCTCCTCCCAGCGCTCCTGCTGGGTCCAGGGGCCGGTGGCCAGCAGGTAGTCGGCCGTCGTCTTGATCTTGGGCCAGAGCGCATTGACGCTCGTCTTCACCGCGGCGTTGCCGAGTGAGTAGGTGCGCCAGGCCAGGATGATCGGCATCGCCTGCTCGTCGAGCTGGGTGCCCTGCCAGTACTGCCAGCCGCTCACCCAGGAGTTCTGCGGGAACCGGCCGACGCGGGTGTAGCCCTGGGCGCAGCCGGGCGCGTTGTACTCGCCGGCGCCGCAGTCCGCGGTCTGCCGCATGACGTTGAACAGGTACCCGGTGACCTCGTTCGCGGTGGTCACGTCGCCGGCGGTGAGCAGGGCGTTGGCGAACTTGAACAGGTCGCGCGACCAGACCAGGTGGTAGCCGCCGTTGTTGGCGTCGCCGCTGGTCTCGCCCCAGGGCGTGCCCATGCCGGCGATCATCGCCCCGTTGCTCTTGTCCTGGATCGACTTCAGCGACATCGCCGCCAGGTAGTACTGGTTGTCGGCGGTGCCGCCCTGGGTGCTCAGCCCGTTGGCGTAACCGACCCAGCCGCTGTCGTAGGTCGATTGCAGCGTGGCCAGGTTCGAGCCCAGGGTCGCGTTGGCCGTCGAGGCCGCGGCGGCGGTCGTGGCACCGAAGCCCAGGACGACGTCGAAGCTGACCGAGGTCCCGGCGCTGCCGAGGTCGATCCAGCCCATCTGCGCGGTGTTGCCGGGGTTGCCGGCGCCCGCCGTGTCGTAGTTCCAGGTCATCGTCTTGTCCGAGGCCCCACCGAGCAGGTCGGTGTACCCGTCGGAGCCGCCGACGAAGCCGCTGGACACCATCGCCGCGCCGGCCGAGGTCTTCCAGGGCCGGGTCACGGCCAGCGCCGAGGCACGCGAGCCCTGGGCCGAGACCAGCATGGTGCGCCCGCCCGAGACCAGGGTCTGCGAGGTGTCCCCGGCGCCGGAGTTGTCCATCGCCGGGTTGTGCAGCAGGTAGAGGTTGAAGTCGTTCAGGGTCTTCCCGCCGGTGGCGGCGAACGTGACCCGGGCGATCAGGGTGTTGCGGCCGGGATCGGTGAACACGTTCTTGGTGATGCTCCACCCGTGCGCGGCGTTCGAGGTGGCGGCGTTCCAGCGCATCGACTTCGGGTTCGGCAGGGTGACGCTGAAGTTCTGCAGCTTCTCCTCGTCGACGTAGGTCTTGGCCGTGTCGCCGACCAGGAACTGCAGGTCGACCGTGTTCACCGTGTCCGCCACCGGGTAGAAGACCTCGGAGATGATGCCGCGGTGGCCGGTGAAGTAGACCCGGCTCGCGGTGGTGCGCGAGGTGCCCAGGAAGGACTTCTCCGCCGGCGCCCAGGTGGATGCCGCGCCGGGGGAGCCGGGAGCCGCACCGGCGGCGCGGGCCGGCTGGGCCCCGCCGGCCAGCGTGGCTGCGAGGGTGACCGCAGCGAGCGCGAGGACACCGAGGGCGAGCGTGCTGCGACGATGCTGCACCGGAACCTCCAGCTGACCGAAGTGTGCCGAAAGGCTACGTGGCGTAGTCGAGCGTGACCAGGGTGAGAATGCCGTCCGGTTGGCGCGGCTGCGCTCCGGCGAGGTGCGTGCGGGGTGGTGGGACGAATGGCAGACTGCGGTGACCCGCGAGGCAGAGGTGGCAGACATGAGTCCGACCAGCGTGTTCATCCGTCCGGACGGCAAGGAGAAGGTGACCGGCACCGGCCGCTACACGGCCGACCTGACCCTGACCGGGCAGGCGCACGCGGCGTTCCGCTACGCCGACCACACGCACGCCCGGATCACGCGCATCGACACGTCGAAGGCGCGCGCCGCTCCCCGGCGTGTTCGCGGTGGTCACCCACGAGGACGTGCCGGACGTCGCTCTACGGCGGCATGGTCCAGGACCGCCGGCTCTTCGCCAAGGACATGGTGCGCTTCGAGGGCGACATCGTCGCCGGCGTCGCCGCGCGCACGGCCGAGATCGCCGAGCAGCGGCCGCCGCTGATCGAGGTCGACTACGAGCCGCTCCCGCCGTGCACCGACTTCGAGGCGCGCTCGCCGACGACGCACCGCTCGTCCACCCCGACTGGGAGACCTACGCGCGCGACGAGCAGCCTCGGCCGCGACGGCAACACGCTCGGCTACTCGACGATCGTCAAGGGCGACGCCGACGCCGCGCTCGCGGGCGCCGACGTCGTCGTCAAGGGCCGCTACGTCACCGACGCCGTCGCAGGGCGTCCCGATCGAGCCGCGCGCGGTGATCGCGCAGTGGCAGGGCGACAAGGTCACGGTCTGGACGTCGACCCAGGTGCCGTACGCCGCCCGCGCCGGCGTCGCGCACACGCTGCAGATCCCCGAGTCGAACGTGCGCGTCGTCGTGCCGCTGCTCGGCGGCGGCTTCGGCGCCAAGTGCGACTTCCACTTCGAAGGCGCACGTCGCCGCGCTCGCGCGGGCCGCGCGCCGCCCGGTGAAGCTCGTCTTCTCGCGTCGCGAGGAGTTCTTCGCCGTCGGCCACCGCCGCGAGGGCATGGTGATCGAGTTCGAGACCGGCGCGCGCGCCGACGGACGCTCGTCGCCCGCACGGCCGGCTCGTGCTCGACAAGGGCGCCTACTGCGGCGAGGGCGGCTTCTTCGCGCAGATGGCGGCGATGCACGCCTCGGCCCGTACGAGCTCGAGAACGTCGACATCGAGTCGCTGCTCGTCTACTCGAACAACCAGCCGTCGTCGCTCGATCCGCGCCCCGACGGCACCGCAGGTGTGCTGGGCGCTCGAGCAGCACATGGACGAGCTCGCCGCCGCGCTCGGAACTGGATCCGGTCGAGCTGCGCCGGCGCACGCCTGATCGAGAAGGGCGCGCGACGGCCCGACCGGCCAGGTGCTCGAGCAGATCGGGATGAAGGAGACGCTCGAGCGGCGCGTCGAGATGATCGGCTACGGCCAGGAGCTGCCCGAGGACGAGGCGATCGGCGTTCGCCTTCGGCTGGTGGCCGTGCTTCGCCTCACCGACCGGCGCCTACGTGAAGCTCAACCCCGACGGCACCGGCACGATCGTCACCGGCGCCCAGGAGAACGGCACCGGCGCGGTGATGGCGATGCCGATCCTCGCGGCCGAGCGAGCTCGGCATGCAAGCCGAGGACTTCTCGATCCTCTACCAGGACACCGACGCCGGCCCCTGGGACATGGGCTCGTGCGGCTCGCAGACGACGTTCAACAGCGGCCGGGCCGTGATCGCCGCGGCCGCGACGTGCGCGAGCAGCTGCTCGACGCGGCCGCCGAGCAGCTCGAGGCCGACGCGCGACGATCTCGAGCTCGTCGACGGCACGGTCCTCGTCAAGGGCTCGCCCGACAAGTCGGTCACGATCGCCGAGCTCGCCGGCGGCGGCACCGTTCCACGGCAAGGGCTCCGGGCGCGCTGCCCGAGCCGCCCGCCGGTGGACGCCGCCGGGGCTGCGTCGGGCGGCTCGGCTCGAGTCGTTCCTCGCGCCGCAGCTGATCACGCATGCCGCGCGGGTCAAGGTCGACCGCGACACCGGCGTCGTGCGCGTGCTGGCCGGTCGCCGCGGCGCACGACTCCGGCATGATCCTGAACCGGATCGGCGCCGACGGCCAGGTCTACGGCGGCGTCGTGATGGGCATCGGCCAGGCGCTCTCCGAGGGCACCCAGCTCGACGACGACGGCCGCCACCGCAACCCGCACCTGCTGGACTACAAGCTCGTGACCGCCGCCGACGCGCCGCCGATCGACATCGCGCTGGATCGAGATCGACACCCCGGACGCCGGGCCCGAAGGGCTCGAAGGGCGTCGGCGAGCCGCCGTGCGTGCCGACGGCCGGCGCGGTCGCGAACGCGATCGCGAAGGTGATCGGCCGCGCGTGCACCAGCTGCCGATGACACCCGAGCGGGTCTGGAGACGGCGAACGGCATCGCGCCCGTGGAGCAGGAGGAGAACCGGTGAGTACCTACGTCGAGGCCCGCGACGTCGACGACGCTGTCGCGGCGATCGCCGCGGGCGCCCGGCCGGTCGCCGGCGGCACCGACCTCGTCGTCGGCGCCCGGCACGGCAAGGCGCCGCTGCCCGACGTCCCTGGTCGCGATCCACCGGATCGCCGAGCTGACCGCGATCACCGAGACCGAGGGCGGCGGGCTGCGGCTCGGCGCACTCGTCACCCACGCGGCGATCGTCGCGCTCGCCGCTGCTGGCGCGATCGGCTTCCGGCGCTCGCCGACGCCTCGGCGATCGTCGGCTCGCACGCCACCCGGGCCAACGGCACGCTCGGCGGCAACGTGATGAACGCTTCACCCGCGATGGAGACCGGCGGCGCCACTGCTTTGTCTCGGGGCGCGCGCCGAGCTGACCGCGCCGTCCGGCACGCGCAGCCTCGCGCTCGACGATCTGTGGACCGGCCCGGGCGACCTCGGCCTCGCCGGACGAGCTGCTCGTGGCGATCGAGATCCCTGCGCCACCAACAGGTTCTGACCGGACGGCCAGCGCCTACGTCCGGCTCGAGTACCGGCGTCAGATGGAGATCGCCGTCGTCGGGGCTGCCGCCGTGGTGACCCTCGCGGCGGACGGCGCATCGATCGCGAGCGCCCAGGTGGCGATCACGGCGCTGTCGCCGACGATCGAGCGCGTGCCGGAGGCCGAGAGCGCCCTGGCCGGAGCGACGGTCGAGGGCGACCTTCGGACGTCGCGGTGCGGGCGGCGGGGGAGTCGGCGGCGAGGCGGCTCGGCCGATCTCCGACGTGCGCGCCTCGGCCGACTACCGCCGCGCCATGGCAGCAGTGATGACCCGGCGCGCGATGACGGCCGCGGTGGCCCGGGCGAGGAACGGAGCCGGAGCGGTCGCCGTCCCGGCAAGCGACGGGAGTGTGCAGCGATGAGTGTTCCGATCACCCTGGTGGTCAACGGCGACAGCTACCCGGTCGAGGTCGATCCGCACGCCAGCCTGCTGAACGCCGTGCGCGACGCAGGTCGGGCTGACCGGGTCGAAGGAGGGCTGCGACGACTCCGAGTGCGGCGCCTGCATGATGCTGCTCGACGGCCGGCCGGTGAACTCGTGCTCCTACCTCGCGCTCCAGGCGGACGGCGCAGAGGTGACCACGGTCGAGGGGCTCGGCGACCCGGGGACGGCGACCGGCTGAGCGCGCTGCAGGCGGCGTTCCTGCGCCGCGGCGGCGTCCAGTGCGGCTTCTGCACGCCCGGCATGCTCGTCTCGGCGACGGCGCTGCTCGCCGCCAACCCGACCCCGACCGACGACGAGGTGCGGATCGCCCTGTCCGGCAACCTCTGTCGCTGCACGGGCTACGACGGCATCGTCGCTGCCGTGGCCGAGGTGTCCCGCGGCTCGTGATGCATCGGCGGGCCGATCTCGGCGGCGGCCCGGGGGCGACCGAGCAGGTACCCCTGGACCGAGGGGCAGCCCATCTGCCGCAGCACGGCAAGCTGGCCCTCTGTCTCGACGCCCTCGGCGACCACCCGCAGCTTCATCCACTCGCCCATCGAGATCATCGCCCGGACGACGGCCCGTTCGGCATCGTTGCCCTCCGTGAGCCCTGACACGAACGAACGATCGATCTTGAGGCAGTCCGGCGTGAGCAGGCGGAGCAGTTCGAGGTTCGAGGTGGAGACGCCGAAGTCGTCGAGGGCCACTCGCACGCCCCGGGCCCGAAGAGCCTCCAGCGGCCCCAGCATGTCGCCGGTGAGCGGTCGTCGCTCGGTGATCTCCATCCACAGGCCGGAGGGCGCGATGCCCTCGGATCGCAGCAGGTGCAGGATCCGCTCGACGAAGCCCGGATCGTCCAGCTGGCACGCCGAGACGTTGACGTGCATCTCCAGGGCAGGATCGTTCCACTCGGTGCGCCATCGGGCCAGCCGGTTCAAAGCCGTCTGGAGGGTCCAGGCGCCGATGGTGCCCAGCGCGCCGGTCTCCTCGGCGATCGGGATGAACACATCCGGCGGGACCAGTCCGCGGGTGGGGTGGTGCCAGCGGAGGAGCGCCTCGTAGGCGATGACGCGGCCGGAGGCCAGGGACACGATCGGCTGGTAGTGCAGGTCGAGTTGCGCCAGGTCGATCCCGCGCTCGAGCTCACGGCGCAGGTCGAGCCGGTCCAGGGCACGCGACGAGGCATCGTCGTCGGAGACCTGCAGCCGGTCGCGGCCCCCTGCCTTGGCCACATACATCGCGGCATCGGCATCCCGCATCATCTCGGTCGCGGAGCTGCGCATGCCGCTCGCCCGGGCGACGCCGCCGACACTCACCGAGATCTTCACCGACTCCCCGAGCAGGACGAACGGCGTCCGCATCGCCTCGATCACCCGCTGGCCGACGCGATCGACTCCGGACAGACCGTCGACCTGCGGCAGGACGACGACGAACTCGTCGCCCCCGAACCGAGCCAGCAGGTCGGTGGGGCGCACGACCTTGTGCAGCCGTTCGGCCACCTGCCGCAGCAGCTGGTCCCCGGCCTCGTGCCCGAGCCGGTCATTGATCGACTTGAAGTGGTCGATGTCGCAGAAGAGCAGACCGACGTCCTTCGGGCCATCGGTCGTCAGTGCCCTCTGCAACCGCTCTGCGGCGACCACCCGGTTCGCCATGCCGGTCAGGGCGTCGTGTGTCGCCTGGTGCCGCAGCTCGGCCTCGAGCCGCTTGCGCTCGTCGATGATCCGTGAGGACAGGACCAGCGACGCCTCGGCAGCCGCTGCAGGCCGGACGGCGGTCTCGACCCACACCCACCGCCCGTCGGCGGTGCGGAGCCGATACTCCACCGTCGGGGCCTGGGCAGCACGGTAGAGCGCCTCGGAGACCGCGGCGGCGTCCTCGGGATGCACGAGATCGGTCACGACGGAGCCGGTCAGGGTGTGCGGGGCCAAGCCGAGCTGCCGCTCGTAGGAGGGCGAGGCGTACTGCAGCCGCCCGTCGGGCTCGACCAGCGTGACCAGATCGCTGATCGAGTCGGTGATCAGCCGCAGCGACGCCTCCCCCTGCTGGACGCTGCAGTACAGGGCCTGGTTTACCAGGGCAGAGGCCAGGTGACCCGCGAGGATCGTGATCGCCTCGACGGTCGCCTTCGGATAGTGGAAGGGGGCCCGGTCCGCCGCGACCAGCATGGCTCGAACCTCGCCGTCGACGGACACCGGAACGGTGAGCACGGCGTGGCCGACCTGGACGGTGACGGCTCCGCCGACGTGGCCGGCCATCAGGTCCAGCCGGCAGGTGTCGTCAGCGACGCCGAGTGTGGCCAGCAGCCCCTCCTGGTCGTGGGAGGCGGCGACCTCCCACGTCTGCCGGTCACGGGTGAGGACCCAGGCGGCGCGAGCGCCGCTCAGCGCTGCCAGCAGGCCCACCGTGTCGCCGAGCAGGGCGGTCCGGTCGAGATGGTCGGCTATCCGCAGGCCCTGCCGAGCGAGCCGTTCCAGGGCCACGCCTCGCTGGCCCTCCGACAGCGAGACCCGCAGACGGGAGGCCACCGAGTGCAGAATGTCGAGCTCCTGGCCGGTGAAGCCGGTCTGGCCCGCGCGCGCGAGCAGCAGCAACTGCTCGGTCGGTTGATCACCGAGCAGGGGCACCCAGGCGGCAGCGTGCAACGGCACCCGGCTCAGATCACCCCCGGCGTCGGACAGGAGCGGGCACGTCAGGATGGAGGACAGGGGGCGCCCGGAGTCGAGCGCCGCGGCGGCGTCCGCGGGCAGGTCGAACGGCACACCCAGGTCTGGGTCGGACTCGGGCAGACCGCAGGCATCGGTGATCACCAGCCGGTGCTCGTCGGTGCGGACGAGGCAGACGACGTCCGCGCTGTACACCTCCGACAGCACCCGCAGCACCTCGTCCACGAGGTCGCTCGGGCGTGACGGGCGCGCGATCACCGTGAGCAGCCGGACCAGGCGGGTGGTGTCCCGGTGTGCCTCCCGCGCGGCCCGTACGGCAAGGTCCAGCTGCGAGCGCAGCTGAGCCGTCACCTCTGCGTCGTCATCAGGTGAGGGAATCGACATGGGTCCAGATCCGGTCCGGCGGCTCGACCTGGCCGGGTCAGAGTGCCACCGCGGCGAGGGTGGCGTTGTGGAACCCCGAGACGCCCGCGGTCCGGGCGAACTCGCCGTAGGTGTAGAAGCCCACGGTGCGTGCGCCGTGAGCGGCGTCCCGCAGCCGCCCGGCCTCTTCGGCGGCCCGGTCGCCCAGGATGTCGAGCCGGGCCACGCAGCTGAAGGTGAGCAGGAGCTTGGCCTGCGTCGCCCGGTCGCCCAGAGCCTCCTCGGCGATGGCCTCGGTGACGCCGAGCAGGTCGTCCGCGGTGCAGGAGACCACCTCCACCGAACCGAGCGACGGTAGCGGGGCGAAGGTGCGCAGGAGGCCGTCGGGGCCGAGGTAGCAGCCCCGGATCATGCGCGTGCCGTCCGGTTCGATCAGGCCCAGCGCGTGTGCGGTGTGCCAGTTCTCCGGGACGAGACCGGTCGGTGATTCTGTGTCTGGCTGAGCGTCCTGCTGATCGTCCTGAGCGGCACGGGGCCGGGGGATGTAGGCGCTGAAGACCTCGTTCGCCGGTTGCCCGCCGATCTCACGAACGAGCGTGCCGTCGACGCTCGTGACGAACATCGGCAGGGAGACGGACTGCCAGCCGTGCCTGGCCACCACCGTGAGGTCGTGGTCGGAGTCGACCCAGACCGCGACGGCGCCGTCCTCGAGCACCGCGTCGTCGTGCATGACGAACGTCTTGACCAGGCGACGGTCGTCGCCGGCGGCGCCCCCGACGACGGGCACCCCGGCGCCGCCGATCTGATAGATACCGGCCAGCAGGGCCTGCAGATCGCCCCCGATCCCGTCGGCGAGGAGGATCATGGCCGCCTTGTCGCGGCGGTCGGGTCCCACAGCGTCGCGGCAGGTGCGGGCCAGCCGCTTACCGGCATCCAAGGGGTCGCCGAGCAGCCCGGTGACCGAACTGACCCCGTACCGGTACGGACCGGCGGTCAGCGCCAGCACGGTCACGTTGTGGCCGGGGGGAGTGACCAGCCCGTCGTGGAACACCCCGCTGGTGGTGGCGCCGACGAGCGGCGCCCCGCCCGTCGCGTCGCGGACCGCCGCCACGAGCGCCGGCAGGTCGTGGGCGATCGAGGCGAAGACCATGATCAATTTGGGTGTCCCACCGAGAAGCTCGGCGACAGCCGCCTGCGCCGCCTCCCGTCCGCCCTGCGCGGAGTCGATGCTCACACTGGATCCGATGCCGACCTGCAATTCACCCATGGAGGAGTCATCGAAGCCCGGCGGCGCAGCCTTGGGCGACCCGGGCCATCGCGACCCGGGTGCACCGCCGTGAGTGGTCGATTCTGCCCCGTTCCCCCGCGGAGAACGGGGCAGAATCGACCACTCGAGGATCGGGTGCCGGGGACGCGCCCGCCCACGGGCCGTGAACGTGCTCGCCCAGCAGGTCAGCGTCGCCGCCCACCAGGCCTGATCCCGCGAGCACGCTCATCGAGTGGTCAATAGTGCCCCGTCCGACGTCGCAGAACGGGGAATTGTTGACCACTCGCTGGTCGGCTCGGTGGTCGTCTCGGGGGTGGCGGTCCGCTGTGGCGCAAAGACGACGCGGCGCTGGGCGCGGTAGCTGAGCACGAACAGGCCCGTCTCGGTGATGGTCTTGGCGACCACGAGCGGCACGGACAGCCGCTCCACGAGGAGGTGCATCAGGGCGTAGTTGGCCAGCATCACCGCCACCACCAGGCCGGCGTAGCGGGCAGCCGACCCTCGGGCCGGGCGGACGGCGTCATGCCGGGAGAAGACGTAGCGCCGGTTGGTCAGGTAATTGACCGCGGCGCTGACCATCCGCGCACCGATCACGGAGGCGAGCAGGTTGCCGGTGAGGGCCATCAGCATGAACAGCCCGATCGCGTCGGTGAGGAACGCCCCGAGCGAGGAAGCGCGCGAACGCGAGCAGCGGCAGGTAGACCCGCAGCGAGTCGACGACCGGCCGGAAGTGCGACGAGGCGTTGCCGTCGAGGTAGACGGTCTCGATCGCCACCTCGACGATCCGGTGGCCGGCGCGGCGCGGCCGCAGCAGCATCTCCATCTCGTACTCGAACCGCTCGCCGCGGACCCCGCGCAGCCACGGCAGCAGCGACGCCGGGTAGCCGCGCAGACCGGTCTGGGTGTCGCTGCAGGTCGGCGTCCGGTGGCGAGCGGAACACGCCTCGGGTGAGCGCCGTTGCCGACCCGGCTGCGCAGCGGCACGTGGCCGCTGAAGTCCGGGCGCCGAGCACCATGCGCCCCGTCGGCAGCGACCTGCCGCGGCAACCGCGAGGATGTCGGCCGGGCGGTGCTGCCCGTCGCAGTCGGCGCAGACCACGTCCTGCTCCGGGATGCGTCGGCCGCGATGTGCGCGAAGCCGGTCTTCAGCGCTGCGCCCTTGCCGCGGTTGCCGCGTGCCGCAGCACGACGGCGCCCAGCGCCTGCGCACGCGGCGAAGACGGCTGCGTAGGCCGGGCCGCTGCCGTCGTCGACGACCACGACGTCCAGGCCGGGGTCGCGGTCGAGCACGGCGGCGACCAGGTCGGCGAGGCGGTGGTCGGGCTCGTAGGCGGGGATCAGGATCACGGTGCTCATACGGCCGCCCTCAGCCGGCGACGTAGAGGATGTCGCTGGTGCCGCGCTCCTGCCCCGTTGCCGAGCGGGTTGTTGACCAGGGCGCCGTCGAAGTACATGGTCGAGGAGCCGCCGCCGTCGAGGTTGTAGGCGACGCTCGCGCCGAGCGTCGGCGAACAGCTGCGCGAACTCGGTCATCGTGACGCCGCGGCTGTAGCCGGGGCTGCGGCCGTCGACCACGACGAACAGGTAGTGGTTCGCCGTCGATCAGGCCGACGGCGGTGCGCGGCTGCTCGCCCTGGATCGAGTGGTTGCCGACGTTGGTGTCGACCTCGACGTCGTCGATCCCGTCGAGCACCGTCGCCGTCCTCGACCAGCGCCGGGGCCGAACGACAGGGTGTTCCAGACGCCGTCGGCGACGAGCTGCTCGGCCGTGGTGGCGGTCTCGTCGTAGAGCGTCACGTGCCGTCGCGGTAGAGGGCCAGGCCCTGCGCGCGCGCTTCGTCGCGGTAGACCACGCCGTTGCGGATCACGATGCCGGTGTCGCGGAAGCCGTAGTAGTCGCCGTTGATCGCGAACATCGCGCCGCGCTCTGCGGCGATCGTCGAGGGGTTCTCGATGATGTTGGTGCCGAACCGGTTCTGCGCGAAGGCCGAGCGCAGGGCCGTGGCGTCGGTGAGCTCGATGTCGGCCACGTAGTCGGTCACCGTGTCCTGGCTGCTGCCCGAGGTGAGGGTGCGGATCGTGAGCGAGGCGGAGTCGCTGCGATAGCTGGTGGAGGTGACCTCGGCGGTGCCCGAGGACACTGTGGTCGCCGTGACGCCCTGGCTGCTCTCGTAGGCGGCGACGTCGGTGATCTCGACGTGGTCGACCACAAAGCGGTTCAGCGCCCAGGCGCTGGATCCGCCGGCGGCGACCAGGAGGCCGAGACCGCCGGCCAGCAGGCTCCGGCGGGACAGGGACGGCGCGTCGGCCACGGTCTGCGGCGGGGCATTGAGTGTCATGGGTCATGTGTACGAGGGCGGTCTGAGCGGGAACCCGGAGTCGGCTGTCCGTCGGCTATGAGCGTGATCTCCACGATCCGTTGGTGCGCAACGGAAATGACCCTGGGTGTCCAACCCAGGGTCATCTCTGCGGTACGGGTCAGGCAGGCGGTCCACCCTGTCCGCCGCCTCCGGCGCCGCCGCGGCCTCCAACGGTGTGCTGCCCGGCAGTCACCGTGGTGACCTTCGTGTCGCCCACGTAGACGTCGTAGCTCGCCCCCGAATCGATCGCCGCGTTCGAGACCACGAGCGATCCTGTGTCCTTGGTGGTGGTGTAGGTGGCCACCACGGTGTCACCGGAGACGACCTTCACCACGCTGCCCGCCGGCACGGTCGACGAGAAGGTGACCGAGACCCAGGGCTGCGGCGAGTCGGTGGTCGGCGCGGTGGCCATGCCGGAGGAGCCGGCCAGCACCAGCGTGCCGCCGCTGACGGTGACCCCGCCGTCGACGTCCAGCGCGCCGTTGTTGTTCTGCGTCGGGCCGGCGACCACGACCGAGCCGCCGGTCATCGTCATCGCCCCGCCGTTGACGTCGAGCCCGTCACCGCCACTGTCGAGCGTGGCGGTGCCGCCTGCGACGGTCAGGCTGCCGTTGCCGGTGTCGGAGCTGGCGTTCACCGCGTCGTCGCTGGCGATGACCGACACCGTGCCGCCGGCCAGGGTGATGTGCGCCGCCTCCAGGCCCTCGACCGATCGGGTGACCTTCACCGTGGCGTCGCCCACGACCAGGTCGTTCTCCGCGTGCGCGGCGTCGTCGCCCGCGTCCAGGGTGATGCTTCCGCCGAGCAGCGCGATGGTGCCCACTCCTGCGTCGTCCGCGTTGTCGGACTTCAGGGCGTCGCCGCCGGCGGTCACCGAGACCGTGCCGCCCTCGACGATCAGGTAGTCCTTGCCGCGGATGCCGTCGTCGACGGCCTTCACCGTGACCGTGCCGGACTGGATCACCAGGCCGTCCTTGCTCGTGATGCCGTCGTTGGAGTTGCCGGTCACGGTGAGCGAGCCGGATCCGGTGATGGTCACGTCGGCCATCGAGTACAGCGCTGCGTTCGGGGTGTCGGTGTCCTCGGTGCTGCTCGAGGAGGCGTACGAGGCGGCGTCGGCGAGGGCGTTGTTGGAGCCGTCGGAGAGCACGACCACCACCTCGTCGGCGGCGGTCACGATCATCGCCGGGCCGGCGCTCGAGGTGATGCTCGCGTCGTCCAGCACGATCCGTACCTTGCCCTCGGCGCTGCTGTTCACCACCACCTGACCCGCGAGGGTGCCGGAGAGCACGTACGTGCCGGGAGCGGTGATGGTCACCGTGGACCCGTCGACGGTCACCCCGTCGCCGGACGACGTGGTGCTGCTGCCGTTCAAGGTCAGCGTGACCGCGTCGGCGGCATCGTAGGTGGCGTCGTCGGCCTCGGCGTGGCTCTCGGTGTTGCCGGTGAGCGCGGTCTGGATGGCGCTTGCGGAGGTGGTCGAGGAGCCGGTGCTCGAAGTGGTGCTCGATGCAGCACTGACCGTGCCGGTCGAGGACGAGGTGGTGCTGTCGGGGGAGGCCGCAGCGGTTCCACAGGCGGCGACGGCGAGCGTGAGGGCGAGGGCGCTCGCGGTCTGGGCGAGTCGGCGCTTCATGAGATTCTCCTGGTGGTGTCGGGGGTCAGCTGACGCACGAGGCGGCGCCATGTCGTGTGCGGGAGTTCGGGATGCAGGGCGGCCAGCCCGGTGGCGTACTTGGACACCCGGGTCGGCCGGTGACCGATCGACCAGAGGATCCGGTCGGCGGCACACGGGTGCGACGTGGTCTTGGTCTCGACGATCGCCAGGCCGGGCAGGTCGAGTGCGAGGCCGTCGTCCCAGCCCGCGCTGGCGAAGTGCAGGTGGGTGTCGAGGGTCACCCGGCTGTCGGTGTCGGGCAGGTGCAGGGTGGTCCGCCGGTACGCGGTGTGCAGGGTGGGCTGCAGCTCCGCCGGGTTGATGCCGGTGATTCGCGCGCCGTCCAGCGTCCGGCCGACATATGCCGCGCCGTCCCGGTCGAGCTGTTCCGGCTGATCGAGGGCCGGATGGGGGATCCGGTCCTTGACCGTGAACCGGCCCTGGCGGGTCTTGACCTCGAGCCAGGTGGAGCCGGTGTCGAGGTAGGCACGGGTGCGCACCTTGAACCGGCGCCGCCGGGAGCGCGCGGCCATCAGGTAGCTGTCACGCCGCGCGGTGTCGAAGTACACCGAGGCGTACCGGAAGTCGTGTCGTCCGTCGATCTGCAGTACCCGGGTGGTGGGTGGCACCAGGTCGAGGAGCAGTTCGGCGTCGGCCAGGGGGAGCACGTACTTGCGGTCGACCCGGCGCTGCAGGGCGGCGCGGCCGACGAGCTCCTCCAGGGAGATCGGCGCGAGGGCCTGGGTGGCGATCACGACCGCGCCCGCTCGAGCTCGTGGCCGGCCGGCTCACGCGGAGCCTGGTGGGCGGTCGGGGCGCTGGGGCGGACGGCGTAGCGCACCTCGACCCAGGTGGTGTCGTTGACCAGGTCGAGCTTGGTCACCGAGACCCCGTGGATCTCGGCGTTCAGCCGGTCGGCGAGGTGGGCACGCAGGGCGGTCTCGTCGAGGTAGGCGCTGTCGAGCACCAGCAGCCGGCGGCGGTAGCTGCCGAGCAGGCGGGGGTGGTCTCCCACGTACAGGGTGGCGACGATCAGGGCCATCAGGCCGATGGTCAGCCCGAGCGGAGCGGTCGACAGCCCGCCGAGCAGGCCCAGGGCCAGGGCCGAGAAGTAGTAGGCGACCTCGTGCTGGGCGAGCTCGTCCGAGCGCAGCCGGATGATCGACAGCACACCGAAGAGCCCCAGGCCCAGGCCCGCCGCGATCGAACTGCCGGCGAGCACGAAGGCCACGGCCATCACTCCGACGTTCACCCCGAGGTAGGCAGCGACCAGGTCCCGGCGCCGGTGGCGGGGGACGTACAGGCCGAAGACCAGCACGCCGATCGCGATCAGGTTGGCCAGGAACAGGATTGCGGTGGACACGATGACCTCCGGTGAGTGGTGGGATGGACAACACCCATCCAGCCAGTGCCCCCTGACCACTCACGTGGAGCCTGCTGTCCGCTCCCTGTGAACCGTCGCGCCCGCTCAGTCGTCGTACGTGACGCGGCGCGTCCCCCACCCTCGCCGTTGTGCAGTTGCGGGTGGTACCCGTGAGCTATGCCGCCGGGAAGTGCACAACGGCGAGCACGGGAGGGAGCGCGTTGCAGCCGGGGAGGCGGGGGTGTTCGGGGAGGCCCGTGGCAGAGTGGGCTGAGGAGGTGGCCCGATGGCCCTGGTGCGCTGTGACTTCTTCTCCGACGTGCTGGAACTCGGCACGTCGATGACCGTGGTGCTGCCGCAGGTGACCACCACACGGATCGGTACCGACTCCACCGAGCGCACCGGTCCGCCGCCGGTGCTGTATCTGCTGCACGGGCTCAGCGACGACGACTCGATGTGGATGCGCCGCACCTCGATCGAGCGCTACGCCGAGGATCTCGGGCTGGCGGTGGTGATGCCGCAGGTGCATCGCAGCTTCTACACCGACCAGGCCCACGGTGCCCGCTTCTGGACCTTCCTGGCCGACGAGCTGCCGCAGATCGTCGACGGGTTCTTCAACGTCTCCACCCGGCGGGAGGACACGTTCGTCGCCGGGCTCTCGATGGGCGGCTACGGCGCGCTGCGCTGGGCCCTGCGCCGGCCGGAGCAGTTCGCCGCTGCGGCCGGTCTCTCGGGAGCGCTCGACGTCCACCGCCTGCGTGAGGAGGGCGGGCACGAGGAGTTGATGCGCTTGGTCTTCGGCGACCGCCAGATCACCGGCACCGACAGCGACCTGTTCCACCTGCTCGAGCAGGTGGACGTCGCGGCGCTGCCCCGGCTCTACGTCTGCTGCGGCACCGAGGACGAGCTGATCGAGGACAACCGCCGTTTCGCCGCACTCGCCACCGCGCGCGGGGCCGATGTCACCGCCGACTTCGGCCCCGGCGCCCACGAGTGGGGCTACTGGGACACCACCATCCGCGACGTCCTTGCCTGGCTCCCGCTGACCCCGCCACTCGCGCTGACGCCCTGACCTCACCCCTCGACGATGGAGATCACGATGCGTGGAAATGGCTGTGATAGCAACCGTTTTCCTCCATCGTGATCTCCATCGTCGCATGTAGGATCAGCGGCTGAGGTCGGCCGCGCGTCGAAGCGCCGTCCGGCCGACAGTCATCAGCGTGGAGATCTGCTGGGCGCTGAGGCGCCGATCCCCGCTGCGGGCCGAGAGTTGGACCAGGTGATTGCCGGACAGGGCCCACAGGGTGGCCTCCCCGGGGAGGGTGTCGATCGGATTCCCGGCGCTGAACACCACGACGGCCTCGTCGGGGTGGAGGCGGTCCGACCCCTCCTCGTGGCTGATCGTGGCGCAGGCGGCCAGCGTCCGGAAGGCCGACCGGGCGCGCGCGGTGCTCTCCGGATCGAGCAGGGTCACGGACTCCGCCAGCCGCTCCACTCCGTGATCGGGGACGGGGATGTGGCCGACCAGGTAGTCCACGAGGGCGGTTCGCCCGATCAGGGCCGGGGGCTTCGTGCCACCACAGGATGGCAGCGACGTCACCGGTCCAGCTGGACCGAACTGGGAGAGCGCGGAGTCCACGCCGACCAGCCTGCCGAGTGATCCGACGTCGGACAGCGAGAGGAAGCCCTGGGGGGTGTCCGGCACGTCGGAGGGCAGGGTCGGCGGCATGTCCGGCAGATCCGGCGTGGGCGGTGCGGGCTCCTCGGCGGGGATGATGCTCGCGACGGGTCCGCCGGCCTCCGGCGTCACAGGGGTGACGGCGGCGGTGATGGCGGAGGCGTTCGGTGTGGGTATCCCGGGGCGTTCCCCGGTGGCTCGTTCGACGGCGGTGATCAGGAGTTCGCCCATCCACTGGGCCTGGCGAGCCAGGCCCAGGCGCGAGTCCTCCGGGCCCTCGAGCAGCGCCACGATACTGATCATGGTGGTGCCCGAGACGTAGTAGCCCTCGGTCACCTCGGCGCCGCCGGTTGACGATGCGCCGAGCACCACCAGGTGCTCCGCGGAGGCGATCACCCGACTCGGCTGGTTGGCGGTGCAGGCGGCCAGCGACTCGAGTTGCGCCGCCAGTTCGGCCGCCATTCCCGGATCAAGCGTGGCGACCCGCTCACTGGCCGCCCAGCCAGGGCCCTCTGCCATCCGGCCGCGGTACGTGCCTGTGCGACCCGCGGTAGTGGTCATCCCCACGCTGTCGCCCAGCGTCGTTCCGCAGGCCGGCATGCCGATCTCGATGGTGGTGTCCTGGTCGCCCTGGCCCCTGGCCTCGCGCTGCCAGGGGTGGGCCGGATTCAGATCGGCGGGCAGCAGCAGCCCGTCGGGAGAGCGCCCGGCGCTGCGTGTTGACGGCGCACTCGGCGCGGCGGCCGAAGGCCGGGTCGCCGGCAGGTCGGTGGCGAGCCCGGTGGGGCGCAGCAGCGCGGCGGCGGTCACCACCGACCCCACGGTGAGGGCGCCGGCCACCCCCGCGGCCACCCGCCGGCGCAGACGAAGGGTGTCGCCGCGGCGCTTGACGGCGGCCACCGACGGCAGGGCAGGAGCCCCGAGATCAGTGTGCGCCCGCTCCAGCAGTTCACTCAGACGATCCGTCATGGCCGTGCCTCCCAACGGTCGGTGTGCGACTCTTCCTGGTCGGCGACAAGGGGTTCCAGCGCGGCGCGACCCCGCGCCAGCCTGCTCTTCACGCCGCTGACCGAGATGCCGAGCACTGTCGAGATCTCCTCCACCCGCATGCCCTCGTAGTAGTGCAGGACGAGGGCCGCCCGTTGCGCCTGCGGCAGTCTCGCCAGTGCATCGCGAACGGCGATCGCATCGGCCGACGGCGGGGCCGAGGTGCCCGGCGGCCCGAGCCGAGCGACGGCACGGCGCTGGCTCTGCCGTCGTCGCCAGCGGCTGATCGCGATCCGGTAGGCGGTGGTGTAGACCCAGCCGATCGGGTCCACCCCAGGTCGGCTCAGCCTCGGCCAGTGCGACCAGGCGCGGGCGAAGGCCTCCTGCACGCAGTCGCCCGCCTCGTCCGCACCCCCCGCGACGAAGTACAGCTGACCGGCCAGGCGTGCGGCGTTGGCCGCGTAGAACGCCTCGAACGAGTCTTCCCCCTCGGCGATGGCTGTCACGCCCTGTCTACGCGCGACCGGGGTGCCCGGTTGCTCACCGGTTCACGGTGATCGGGCGGGCCTGCACCACGACTACCGGATCTCCCGGCCTCCGGTCCCGCGGCAGCACCCACTCGACGTCCACCGGGCGGCGGTACAGGGCCTCGATCCGGCGGACGGCGTCGAGCACCGCGGCGACCTCCTCCTCGTCCAGCACCCGGCGGTGCACCAGGTCGACCGGCATCGGCACCTGCACCACCCGGCCGGCGGCGTGGTCGAAGGCCGAGACGACCGTCTTGACGGCGACGTCGTAGCGCAGGATCCGACCGTCCTCGGTGTCCACCTCGACGTGGTCGGGCGTCACCAGTCCCTGCACCACCGCCTCGCCCCAGCCCCAGCTGGCCTCGATCACGCCCCGGTCGGGGGACCCGGTCACCGGGTGCGCCGAGAAGGCCACCCCTGACGCGCGGGCCGGCACCAGCTCGAGCACCCCCACCGCCATGGGCATGGCCGGCGTCGGTGACACTTCGGCAGCCCCGCCGTCGTGCCGGTCCCGGTAGGCCACAGCCCGGACGGCGAAGGCGCTCGCCCAGCAGCGGCGGACCGCGTCGAGCACCCGGCCCGTGCCGCAGACACCGAGGTAGGAGTCGAGCATCCCGGCGTAGCTCGCCCGGGCGCCGTCCTCGTCGACCGCCGAACTGCGCACCGCCGTCGGCACGTTGACCTCCAACCGGCGCAGGCTCAGCTCGGCGTAGGCCGTCGTGATCGCCTCCGCCACTGCGGTGGTGATCAGCGTCTGGGCGATCAGCGGCACGGGCAGCGCCCGGGTTCGCGGCGAGCCGACTCATCGATCGGGCCAGAGCAGGTTCGGCGAACTGCTCGCGCCAGGCCTGCACCGTGACCGTGAACCCGTCGGGCACCCGTAGCCCGGCCCGGGCCAGGGCGCCGAGGCGGCCCATCTTGGCGCCCGCCACCTGCTCGGCCTGCTCGGGCTCCAACTGGTCGGTCCAGAGCACGAGGTCAGGCATCGGCCCTCCGGTAGACGGTGACCGTGCCGGTGCTGCCGTCGACGGCGACCTCGTCGCCGTCCCTGATCTCGACCGTGGCCACGCCGAGCGCGGTCACCGTGGGCACCCCGTACTCCCGCCCGACGATGGCGGCGTGCGACAGGGTGCCGCCGCCGTCGCACACGCAGGCGGCGATCTTGGCGAAGGCCGGTGTCCAGTTGGGCGAGGTGGACTCGCAGACCAGGACCTCCCCGGGCTGGATCCGGTGCAGCTCGTCGGCGTGGGCGAGGACCCGGGCCACGCCGCGGGCCTGGCCCTTCGCCGCCGGGACCCCGCGCAGGATGCGCACCTCGGGCACCGGCTCACCCCCGGCCGCGGCGGCAGCTGCCCGCTCCAGCGTGGCCAGGTAGTGCGGATCGATCCCGAAGATCTCGATCAGGATCGGGTCCTCCACGGCATCCGGGATGGTGCCGAGCATCTTCGGCATCTGCGCCCGCCGTCCGCCCCAGTGCTCGAAGAACTGCCTCCGGGCCTCGATCAGCGAGCGCTGCGCGGCGAAAGAGGTACGGCCCGCCACCAGGTCCATCGTCTCGGGCCAGAACAGGAACAGGACGTCGTCGCTGTGGTCGGCGCCGACCCGTTCGGCGATCGCCTGGCAGGCCCAGCGCATCGGCAGCGCCACCCGCAGGTCGATGTAGTGATTGTGCTCGTCCTGCCACCAGGAGAAGTTGGCCGCCGTGCACGCCGTCAGCCCGGCGTCGAAGACCGCCTGCTCGCGGCGGGTCAGCGTTGCCCGGGCGGCGTCGATCGCCTCCTCCCGCTCGGCGACGGCGGCCGCGGCGGCGGCCGCGAAGTCGTGCGGCGTGCCCTTCTGCAGGAAGGTCTTGATCGTGCCGAGCGGCGACGTCGGGTCCTCCACCCAGCTGGGCAGGGCGATGTCCGCCGAACCCTCGGTGCGCCAGCCGTAGGTCTGCAGGAAGTCGCCGAACTCGCGCAGCCACTCACCGGCCGGGCCGCCGTGCGCGGCCAGCGCCCCGCGCACGGTGCCGGCGTCATGCGCCGCGAACACGCCCTGCAGGCCGTGCCGGCGGGCCGAGGCGGTCAGCTCCCACAGGGCGCGGTCGGTCTGCAGGATCTTCGTGTCGTAGCCCTGCAGGAACTGGC
This sequence comes from uncultured Actinomycetota bacterium, assembly GCA_963710915.1. Taxonomy (GTDB): domain Bacteria; phylum Actinomycetota; class Actinomycetes; order Actinomycetales; family Kineosporiaceae; genus JADJPO01. Next base: position 92,725 of record CAVQCD010000013.1, read on the forward strand.
CGATCCGGCCGGGCTCCAGGCCGAACTGCACGCACTGCCGGTAGAACGACACGAAGTTGGTCAACAGCGGGTACATCACCTCGAAGTGGATCTCGAAGGCGCGTTTGTGGAACTGCCGCGCGGCGACCAGGTGGTCGCCGAGCTCGCGCAACGAGAGCGCCGAGGTGTCGACCGAGCGGAAGTACTGCCAGGCGTCCTCGATCTCCTCCCGGCGTGCGGCCCAGATCGGCTCGAAGTCGCGCAGGAAGGTCGGGAGCGCCCGGTCGAGCCGTTTCGTGCGGGCGGCGACCTCCCGGGGGTCCGTCACCGGGATCGCCGAGGCGTAGATGTCGGGTTCCGGCCACCCGGCTGGTGATGCCACGGCCACGCGGCAGCGGGAGCGATTCGGCCGCGAGCTGGGTGCCCCAGTTGTACCCGTCCTCGTTCCAGATCCAGCCCATCGGGGTGACCCCGCGCGGCCAGTGGAAGTCCAGGAACCAGAACGCCTCGACGTCGCGCGGGCGGAAGGTGTCGGCGGGATCGACCACCCAGGGGGCATGCCCGTACCCGGGGCGGAACCCCGGGTACCACTCCTCGGCGACGAAGTCGTCGATCCCGATGACGGTGGCCATGCCTGCTCCTTGTCGGACCCTCAGAGCGACAGCATGCCCGGTGGACGGCGCCCGCGGGGTCACCCCGCGCGGGCGGCCTCCTGACGGGCTCTCGCCCGGGCCACGCCGTCGGCCGCCTCACGCAGGGTCTCGCCCACCTCGGGGGAGAGGTGGGCGCCGTCCAGCAGGTCGGACAGGCGCGCCTCGTCCTGGATCATCACCGTGTTCAGCGCGCTCACCAGGTCGAGCCAGGCGTCCCGGGCCAGAGCCGTGGCCGAACCGGCCTGGCTGGGCACGGCGGCCAGCCGCCGCTCCACCACGTCCCGGATCGAGGCGACCCGCGCAGCGGCGTCCGGCGCGATCTCGCCCACCCGCCCTGGCCGCCCCTCGACGGCCAGGGTCGCCACGGCCAGGGTGACCGGATCGACGACGGCGTCGACCGGCTCCTCGCCGGGATGCACCCGCTGATGGACGGCGCTGATCCAGCCCTGGGTGGCTCGGTCCACCCGCACGCCGAAGTCGGCCGGAAGGGTGGCGACGTGGTCGATCTGGGTCGGCGTCGCCGACGGGTGGGCGTGCCACCGTTCGGCCACCCGGAACAGCGCCTGGCCGACCTGCTCGCGCATCAGGGCCGCCATCGAGGACCGGAGCGCCTCGCTGACGGCGAGGTGCGGGTCACCGCTCGGCGTCGTCGGGCGGCTCCGTCGCCGGAACAGTCCGGGCCCGACGGCGGTGGACTGCGCATGGGCCGGGGCGCCGACGTGCTGAACGCCCTCGGTCGCCCGCCAGGCGGAGACCAGCTCGTCGGTGACCAGCGAGGCGTCGGTGCAGCGGCCGCGGATCTCCTCCCGGGCCCGGCTGAAGATCGACTCCAGGTCGACCCGGAGCCGGCGGGCCGCCACCACCTGGTCGGCAGCGGCGTCGGCCAGCGACTGCACGGCGGCCACAGCCTGGTCGACGGTGCCCTCGAACGCCCGGCCGATCTGCTCGTCGCGTTCCGGTCCCCGGCGCGCCTGACGTTCCAGCCACTTCTGCATGGACAGCACGAACTGGACCGGCAACCGGCCGTCGACCAGGTTCACCTCCGGCAGCGTGAACACGTGTGCGTGTGCCAGTCCGGCACCGGTGAGCAGGGTGGCGAAGTGGGTACGGACCTCGAGGCTCTCCAGCTGCCGCAGCCGGTTGAGCACGACGGCGACGGCCACCTGGCGCTGGGCGGCCACGCCGAGCAGGTCCCAGGACAGAGCGTCGGCGTAGTCGGTACCCGTGGTGACGAACATCCACAGGTCCGCCACGGCGAGCAGCTGTCCGGCCAGGGCACGGTTGCCCTCGACCCGCGAGTCCAGGTCGGGGGAGTCGATCACGGCCAGCCCGGGCACGATGTCGGCGTGCGGGACGGCGCGCAGCTGCACCCACCGCGACGCGTCGGCGGTCGGGGCCTCGTCCCGGGCCCGGACCAGGCCCAGGGTGTGCAGGGCGGGGCCGTCGACCGGGTTGTAGACCAGCACCGGCTCGCGGGTGGTGGGCCTCAGCACGCCGCTCTGGCTCACCGGCGCGCCGATCAGGGAGTTCGTCAGGGTGGACTTGCCGGCGCCGGTGGGGCCGCCGATCACCACCACCAGGGGGGCGGCCTGCTCGACCATCCGGGGAAGGGCGTAGCTCTCCAGCAGACGCACTGCGCGTTCGCGCTCGGCGCGCAGGTGGGCCATGCCGGGTACGTCCGCCGGCAGGAGCACGCCGTTGACGGCCTCGTACAACCGGGCCACGGCCTCGGTGACGGTCGCGCCGTCCCTCGGATCGGTGGGGTCGCGGTCGGCTGGCCGCTGGTCCATACCGGCTGTCCCTACCCGTCCTCGAGGCGCTGCAGATTGCGGTCCGATCGTAGTGCTGGGGAGTCTGGGATGTCCCGTTGATGCTCCTGATGCTCCACTGAGGGCCGCCTCGGCCTACCGCGCTCCGGCCGGGTTCGGAGCACCCGTTGAGTCGCGCTGCGGCCGGGTTCAGCCGTCACGGATTGCTCCGAACGAGTGACAGCCCGACATAAGCCCTGGATATCTCGGGGTTAACGCTCGCCCGTCTGTACTGGAACGGTTCGATGGACCAGTCAGACAACAGGAGCTGTTCACCATGGGTCGTCATTCGGCGTCCGAGACCGCCGAGATCACCGACCTGCTGGCACCGCTCGACCGTGGTTCCCGCGCCAGGCAGGCGCGGGCGGCACGGTCGGCCGCGGCCCGTCAGCGGCGCCGGCGCTGGAGCGTGCGCTGGGGAGGCGCCGCCCTCGCGGTGATCGCCGGCACCGGTGTGATGGTGGCGACCGGTGGTGCAGCGGGCGCCGAGAACGTGGTGTCCAATTCCTCCCTCGACGGCGGCCTCGCCGGGTGGGGCGTCAACGCCGGGGCCCGGCTGCAGCAGGTGCCCGGTCGCTCCGGCACCGCCGCGCGGATCACCCAGACGGCTGCGCCGACCTGGACCATCGCGATGAACGACGCGGTGAACTCGGTGCCCTCCACCGTCGCGGGCACCTCCTACCGGGCCCAGGCCTGGGTGCGGGCCACCCAGCCGGGGCTGCGGGTCAGCCTGCGGGTGATGGAGTACAACGGCAGCCAGTACCGGGGCCAGAGGCTCGCCACCGAGACGTTGCGCGACACCGGCTGGCACCGGCTCCGGCTCACCTACGTGGCGACGACCACCGGGGCCTCGCTCGACCTCAACGTGGTCGCCCACCAGCTGCCGCGCGGCGCCGGGATCGATGTGGACGACGTCCGGCTGAACGCTCCCGGGGGCGCCACCGCTGCGGCCCGACGCTCGGCGGTCGCGCCGGAGCTCGACCGGAACGCCTCCTCCTCCGTCGACTCCTCGCCGGGAGCCGGGACGACGAGCACCGGCTCCGTCGCCGCGGCCCCCTCCCGCACCGGCGATCCCGAGCCGACCCCGAGCCGCAAGACCAGCGCGACCGGGTCGACCAGCCCGACCGGCTCGACCTCGACCGGCGCCACGGGCGCTGCGACGTCCAGCTCGTCCAGCTCCTCCGCGTCGTCGTCGGCGCCCAAGGCCGTGGCTCCCGCAGGCTGGCGGGTGGTGTGGGCCGACGAGTTCGAGGGCAGCACCGTCGACGCCTCGCGCTGGAAGATCGAGGACCACTCCACCTACGGAGACGGCAACAACGAGCTGGCCTGCCTGATGAACCGCCCCGAGAACCTGAACGTCTCCGGTGGGGTGCTGCACATGGTGGCCCGGCGCGAGTCGACTCCGGTGACATGTGGATCCTCGGACTCCCGCTTCCCCGGCGGGCGCACCTACACCTCGGCGCACATGACCACCAAGGGCAAGGCCGACTGGACCTACGGCCGGTTCGAGGTGCGGGCCAAGCTGCCGACCGCGGCCGGCACGACGAAGGGCCTGTGGCCGGCGTTCTGGTTGCGGCCCACCGCCGGCGGAACGGGGGAGCTCGACGTGCTGGAGGCGATCGGCAGCGACTCCTCGGGCAACGAGGCCACGAAGGTTCACCAGACGATCTGGTACGACTACTCGGGTACCCACAAGCAGCAGCCGGCCACGGTGACGGTGCCGAACGGGCTGCCGTCGGCGGGTTACCACGTGTATGCCACGGAGTGGGAGCGCGGCGAGATCCGTTGGTACATCGACGGTGTGCTGACCTACACGCGCAACGCCTCGACCACCCCCTGGCTGGACTCGGCGTTCAACAAGCCGTTCTACCTGCGGCTGAACCTGGCGATCGGTGGCGGGTGGCCCGGGTCCCCGACGTCGGCCACCCAGTTCCCGGCCAGCTACGACGTGGACTACGTGCGGGTCTACCAGCGCTGAGTCGAGCCGGAGCGCGGTGGGTCAGCCGGCGACGACACGGTCCCGGCCGGCGAGCTTGGCCCGGTACAGCGCGTCGTCGGCGGCCTGCAGCAGCATCGCCGGCGTGAGTGCGGCCCCACCGTCGTGCGCCGCCACCTGCTGGGCGCTGGCGACGCCGATGCTGACCGTCCGGCGCACCGGGCCCGAGGGGGCGCTGACGGCGACGTTCGCGCAGCGTTCGCGCAGTTCCTGGGCCCGGGCGTACGCCTGCTCGGCGGTCGCCCCGGGCAGGAGGGCGACGAACTCCTCGCCGCCGTACCGGGCCAGGGTGTCCCCGCTGCGCAGCACGCCGGCCAGGGCGCTGCTGGTGGCGACCAGCAGGGCGTCGCCGACGGCGTGGCCGTACTGGTCGTTCACCGTCTTGAAATGGTCCAGGTCGAGCAGGATGGCGCACAGGTCCGCGCCTGCGCGCAGGGCCGCCGCGAGCTCCCGCTCGAGCACCGCCATCAGATAGCGCCGATTGTGCAGGCCGGTGAGCTCGTCCCGGACGGCGAGCTCGGCCAGATGCGCGCGCAGCCGGTCGAGCTCGGTGACGTCCCGGACGACGATCACGCGCCCGAGCGGCCGGCCGTGCACGTCCTCGAGCGGCTCGATCCGCAGATCCAGCACGGCCGATCCGCTGGGCAGGTCGACGGTGCGCTCGCCGTCCAGCAGCGGGGTGCCGGGGGTCGACCGGGACAGGATCTCCAAGGCAGGCACGCCGGCCAGGGTGCCGGGCAGGCCCGGGTCGAGGTCACGCAACAGGCGGTCGCCGGCCTGGTTGGCGTCGATCAGCCGGCCGTCGGTGTCGAGCACGACGACCGCGTCCCGCAGCCGCTCCAGGATCAGCCCGCGGGCCACCGGGATGAGCCTCATCAGCCCCAGACGCAGCAGGGCGTATCCGTCGATCAGCCCCGTGATGGCGAAGGCGATGGCGGTCAGCTCAGGAAGGCTGCCGGGAGGGCTGAGCACCACCAGCAGATTGGCCGGGATGGGGATCAACCCGGCGGCGAGCAGGACCGTCGTCTGACTCCGCTGCAGCGGACTGCCGTGCCGCCACACCCGGACCAGCGTGAGGTAGGTCCAGGTCAACATGGTGTAGCTGACGACCAGGTGGACCCAGAACAGCCAGCCGGGGTGCCAGGTGGTCCAGGTGCCGGAGACCTGGGCGATGTCCTGGTAGACCGCGCCTGACCCCTGACCCACGGCGACACTCACCGTGATCGCCAGCGGGTGGACGGCGAGCGCCGCCAGGACCCGGCGGCGCGGGCGCCAGTCCCGGTCGGCGATGGCTCGGCTCATCGCCCAGAAGGCGGCGACCAGGAGCGCCGCGAGCGGGAAGATCGGGGCGAACGCGATCCGCCCCACGCGCGTGGGCAGCAGATCGGCCCGTGCGCCGAGCACGAGCAGGTCGCACAGGCACCACCCGGCGATGGCCGCCATCACCAGGCTCAGGGCGGGCGCCGCAGGAGTGGCCCGGCGTCGACGCCAGGCCAGCACACACACCGTTCCGGTCGCCAGCGCAGCGAGCAGGTACACCGCCGCCAGAGCGCCCACGGTGAGGGTGGAGTACATGCTCCCCGAGCCTCCCTCGTCCCGGTCGATCATGGCCGATTCGTCGGTGATGTGCCACTGTCCACGTGTCACCCCGCGATGTCATCGCCCAGACGGCCCCTGAGTGAACCTGCGTGAACCTGAGTGACACGGGCGTGCTCCCGCGACGCATCGCCCCCTCAAGTCCCTCGCTCGACGCGCCGACACTCTCTCGGAGTGGACGGACCCACCGACCGCCGACGTGGCATCGCCTCGGATGGAGGTCACAGGTCGATGGCGAACGGCAACCGGCGCGGACTGGTTCTCGGCGCCGCCCTGGTCCTGTCCTGGGTGGGCTTCGTCGCCACGGTGCTCTGGCGGCCCGAGCACGGGGTCTTCCACGCCTGGTTCGACGCCGGCGCCTACAACCTGCCCTTCGTGCTCAGTGCCCTGGCCTGCTTCGTCAGGGCCGCGCAGGAGCACCGCGCACGCGCGGGGTGGCGCATCCTCGGGCTGGCCTTCGCCACGTTCACCGCGGGCAACCTCTACGGCAGCCTGGTAGTGGGCGACCGGGACATCTACCCATCACCGGCCGACGGATTGTGGCTGCTGTTCTACGTGCTGATGTACCTGGCCATCGTGCACCTGGTGAAGGCGCGGATGGCCCGGTTCCTGCCCAGCCTCTGGCTGGACGGCGCGGTCGGCGGACTGGGGGCTGCCTCCCTTGCGGCCGCCCTGGTGCTGCAGCCGGTGCTGACTCAGACCCAGGGGTCGGTGCCCGTGGTGCTGACCAATCTCGCCTACCCGGTCGCGGACATCCTGCTGGTCACCTTCCTGGTCACGGCATGGACCGCCATGGGCACCAGGAATCCGTCCTGGTGGCTCTTCGCCGCAGGAGTCGTGGTGCTGTGTGTGGGGGATATCCGATTCCTGTTCGCCGAGGCCGCCGATGCCTACGTGGAGGGTGGGCTGCTCGACATCACCTGGCCGCTGAGTGCCGTGCTGGTGGGCCTGGCCGCGTGCGTCCGGCAGTCCGATCGTGTTGCGGCCGAGGAGGTTCGGGGCAGAATCCTGGTTCCGGCGGTGTTCACGCTGACCTCGGTGGGGCTGCTGGTGTACGGGCAGGGACGCACCTTGCCGGTCGGTGCCGTCGTCCTCACGGTGGCAGCGCTGGCCGTCGCGTCGGGCCGGGTGCTGCTCACGATGCGCGAGGTGGCCGCGCTGGCCAACAGCCGGCGGGAGGCGCGCACCGACGATCTGACCGGTCTGGCGAACCGGCGGCGGTTGCTCGAGTACCTGGCCGAGCAGATGAGCGACCCAGCGGCCGTCACTTCGCTGCTGATCATGGATCTGGATCGGTTCAAGGAGGTCAACGACTCCCTCGGGCATGGTGCGGGTGACGCGTTGCTCCAGGCCATCGGACGGCGTCTGGCGCCGGTGGTCGGCGCGCCGGGACTCCTCGCCCGGCTGGGTGGCGACGAGTTCGCCGCGGTGCTCCCGCGGGTGCCGCTGGACGAGGCGATCCAGATTGCCCGCAGCATCGCGGAGCGGCTCGACGGGCCGTTCTCGATCAGCGGCCGGCTGTTGCCCGTCGAGGCGAGCATCGGGGTCGCCAGCTCGCCGGAGCACGGCGACACGGCGGAGACGCTGATGTCGGCGGCCGATATCGCGATGTACCGGGCCAAGCGTCAGCGGACCCGGGTGGAGCCGTTCCAGCCCGTGCTCGATCAGCCCAGCATCGGTCGGATGACGTTGCTCGGGGAGCTGCACACCGCACTCGCCGAACGGCAGCTGACCCTGTGGTACCAGCCGCAGCTCGACCTGGCCACGGGGCAGGTCTGTGGTGTCGAGGCGCTGATCCGCTGGCCCAACCCGGACCGCGGTCTGGTGCCGCCCGATCTCTTCCTGCCCCTCGCCGAGCAGTCCAACCTGATGGCGACGATCACGGCGTTCGTGCTCGATCAGGCGCTCGCCGACTGCGCCTGGTTGCGTGACTCAGGGTGCCGGGTCCGGATGTCGGTGAACGTGTCCGCCACCGACCTGATCGACAGCGCTCTGCCCGGCCGTGTGGTGGAGGATCTGCGCCGGCACCGGATCGAGCCCGACGCGCTGGTGCTCGAGGTCACCGAGGACACCGTTCTGGCCGACCGGGCACGCGCCCTGAAGGTGCTCCACCAGCTGCGTGAGGCAGGGGTGAATGTGTCCGTGGACGACTACGGCACCGGCCACTCCTCGCTCTCCTACCTGCGCGACCTGCCGATCAGCGAACTCAAGCTGGACCGCAGCTTCCTGCTCGGTGTGCCCGGCGACACGCACAACGCCGCGATCGTCCGCTCCACGGTGGAGCTCGCGCACGCGCTGAACCTGCCGATCGTCGGCGAGGGGGTCGAGGACGTCGAGGCGCTCAGCTGGCTGCGCGGCATCGGCTGCGACATCGGGCAGGGCTTCCACATCTGTCCGCCGCTGCCACGGCACGAGCTGCGGGCATGGCTGCAGTCCTCGGACCGGGCCGCCGCCCTCGGCTACAGGTCGATGTCGGCGTAGATGGCGGCGTGGTCGGAGGCCGCGTCGACGTCACTGGTCAGGGTCGGGTAGATCTCCCAGGGGGTGCGTGTGCGCGGCCCCCGGTAGACGCCCTTGCGGAACACGGCGCCACCGCGGGCGCGGGCGAACAACGCCGGCGAGAGCAGCACGTAGTCGATCTTCCCGGTCTCGTTCTCGCTGCCGAAGGTGCCCTTGCGGGTGCCGAAGTCGAAGGCCTCGTGGGTGGAGATGTCGCGCAGGTCGGTCTGCAGCAAGGGGGCCAGCGCGGCGCTCGACGGGTCGTCGTTCAGGTCTCCGACCACCGCGACGTGGGTGAGGCCCTCGGCGCGCAGCCCGGCGTAGATCGCCGCGATGCGCTCGGCCTGGCGGCGGCGTCGCTTGGCACCGGTGACGTCGCCGGGGGAGCCGTACCCCTTGGACTTCAGGTGGTTCACGAGGACGACGAGCCGCTCACCCTCGGGCGTGCCCAGGTGGTACTCGGCGCAGTCGCGGGAGAACACCGGGCCGGTCGCGTCGACGTCGAAGATGTGGGTGCGGATGTCGAGGATGGGGTAGCCGGGCCGGGTGAGCAGGCCGACGTCGATGCCCCGGTCGTCGTTGCCGTCGATCAGCATCACCTGGGCGTACGGGGTGCCGCCCACCCGGTCGAGCAGGGTGCGGGTGAAGGTGGCCAGGAGCGGGCGGGACTCGGCCTCGACCACGGCCAGCACGTCGGCCCCGACATCGCGGATCACCATGGCGGTGTGTTCCATCGCCCGTTGGGTGATCGGCTCGGTGATCAGTTCGACCCAGCCGATCCAGCTGGTGCGCCCGGTGGCGACCACGCTGACCTCTCCGGTCTTCGTGCGGCGCAGGAAGGCCCCGCGGATCTTGCGCAGCCGCACGTAGCGGGCCGTGTCCGAGCGGAGCAGGCCGAGCTGCTCGAGCAGGGTGAGCATCTCGGTCTTGTCGGCCTCGCTGTACGGGTCGTTCTGGATCAGTTCGTTCACCCGGGCGTGGGCCGCGAGGATCGGCCGGCCCTCTGCCCAGCTGTCCAGGTTGAGCGCCTTCGGCCGCTCGAACAGGTTCTCCACGTTGAACGATCCGAGCCGCATCGGGTGCCGCCTTCCTGCCGTCGCGCCCGCCGCGCGTCGCTGACGCCGATTGTGCCGCGTGGAGCGGCCCTGACCACCTGACGGGTGGAGCGCGGCGACGCTCCGGTTCTTGCCGAGCCCCCACCGGGACGGTTCGTGAGCTTCGCGATAGCGGACTCAGAGACCGATTTCTTCCGCTTCAGCGGATCAATCGGCCGGAACATGCTGCAAGTGCGGATACGATGTGCGGATGCCGAGCTTTCGATTCCGTGAGGCCGCCGACCTGCTCGGGGTCAGCGCCGACACCGTGCGCCGCTGGGCCGACGGCGGGCGGATCGGCGACCGACCACCGACGGCGTCCGGGCGGCCGGGTGGTCGACGGCGCCGTGCTGGCCCGCTTCGCCGAGGAGCTCGCGCGACGAACCCGGCACACCTCGAGACCGGCGACGTCGCGGCGCGTCGGTGCGCAACCGGTTCACCGGCCTGGTCACCAGCGTCGTCAAGGACACGGTGATGGCGCAGGTCGAGATCCAGGCCGGGCCGCACCGGTTCGTGTCCCTGCTGAGCCGCGAGGCCGTCGACGAGCTCGGGCTGGAGCCGGGCGTGCTCGCCGTCGCCGGCGTGAAGGCCACCAACGTGTCGTCGAGATCCCGCGGATGCGCTGACCATGCGCCGTCCCGACCCCTGCCGTCCTCGCCGGCCTCGTGCGCCGGCCGTCATCACCCTGCTCGTCGGGCTCGTCGGCGTCGGCCTCGTCGGCTGCGGTTCCACGCCTCCGGCGCCACCTCGGAGGCTCGGCCCAGTCCTCGCCGCACCGCCGGTATCGGGGCGATCACGGTGCTCGCGGCCGCGTCGCTGACCGAGTCGTTCACGACGCTCGGGCCGCAGTTCGAGGCCGCCCACCCCGGCGTCAAGGTCACGTTCAACTTCGCCGCCAGCTCGGCCCTGGCCACCCAGATCACCCCGGGTGCCCCCGCCGACGTCTTCGCCTCCGCCCGCGCCACGACCATGGACGCCGTGGTCGCCGCCGGGGCCGCCGCCGAACCCGACCACGTTCGCCCAGAACGTCATGCAGATCGCGGTGCCGCCGACCAACCCCGGCCCGCATCGACGGGCTGGCTCGACCTGGCGGCGCCGGACGTGAAGATCGCGCTCTGCCAGGCGCAGGTGCCGTGCGGCTCGATCGCCGAGAAGGTCTTCGCCAACGCCAGGCTCACGGTCACCCCGGTCACCCAGGAGCCCGACGTGAAGTCGATGCTGAGCAAGGTGCAACTCGGTGAGGTCGACGCCGGCCTGGTCTACGTGACCGACGTGCTCGCGGCCAGGGACAAGGTCAAGGGCGTCGACATCCCGGCCGACGTCAACGCCTCCACCAGCTACCCGATCGCCGCCCTGACCGGGTCGAAGAACCCAGCGACGGCCACGGCTTTCGTCGACTACGTGCTGTCCCCGGACGGCGTCAGCGTGCTGACCGCGGCCGGCTTCCGGCAGCCCTGAGGGCAGATGGCCGCGCATCGCCACGGACCAGCGAGACGCGCACCGGGCGGCACCGCCCTGGCCGCTCGCCGTGCCCGCGCGGGGTGGCCGCCCTGTTCCTGCTCACCCCGCTGGTCGGGCTGCTGATCCGGGCGCCGTGGCGGGACCTGCCCCGGATCCTGGTCGACTCCCAGGCCGTGCGAGGCGCTGCGGCTCTCGCTGGGGACCGCCACCGTCGCCACGGTGATCTCGCTGCTGCTCGGGGTGCCCCTGGCCTGGGTGCTGGCCCGCGCGCGCTTCCGCGGCCTGCGCCTGCTGCGTGCCCTGGTCACCCTGCCGCTGGTGCTGCCGCCGGTGGTGGGTGGCGTGGCGCTGCTGCTGGCCTTCGGGCGGCGGGGCTTCCTCGGCCAGTACCTCGACCAGTGGTTCGGCATCACGATCCCGTTCAGCACCCTCGCGGTCGTGATGGCCGAGACGTTCGTGGCCATGCCGTTCCTGGTGGTCACCGTCGAGGGGGCCCTGCGCTCGGCCGACCGGGGTCTCGAGGAGGCCGCCGCCACACTGGGCTCGCGGCCGTTCGCCACCTTCCGCCGGGTGACCCTGCCACTGGTGGCACCCAGCCTGGCGGCGGGCAGCGTGCTGTGCTGGGCCCGGGCGCTGGGCGAGTTCGGCGCCACGATCACCTTCGCCGGCAATCTGCCCGGGGTCACCCAGACCATGCCGCTGGCCGTCTACCGCGCCTTCGAGACTGATCCGGAGTCGGCGGTCGCGCTCAGCCTGGTGCTGCTCGTGGTGTCCGTGGCCGTGCTGGCGCTCTTGCGTGACCGATGGCTGCGCCCGGGGGCCGGTCTGTGAACGGGTCGCTGCAGGCCGAGGTGTCGCTGGCCCGCCGGGCGTTCCGGCTCGACGTCCGGGTGGACGTCGAGCCGGGGGAGATCCTCGCCGTGCTCGGCCCGAACGGTTCGGGCAAGTCGACGCTGCTGCGCACCCTGGCCGGGCTGCTGCGGTGCTCGGCCGGCCGGGTCGCCGTCGGTGACGCCGTCTGGGACGACGCCCAGCACGGCGTGTTCGTGCCCGCGGTGGATCGCGGCGTCGGCCTGGTGTTCCAGGACTACCGGCTGTTCCCGCACCTGAGCGTGCGGGACAACGTCGCCTTCTCACCGCACGCCCGCGGCGCCGCACGGCGGGAGGCACGGCGGCAGGCGGACGACGTGCTGGCCCGCCTCGGTCTGGCCGACCTGGCCGAGCGCCGGCCGGGCGAGCTCTCCGGCGGGCAGGCCCAGCGGGTGGCACTGGCCCGAGCGCTGGCCAGCGAGCCGCGGCTGCTGCTGCTCGACGAACCCCTGTCGGCGCTCGACGCACGCACCCGACTGGAGATCCGCAGCGAACTGCGGCGCTATCTGTCCGCCTTCGGCGGGCCGACGATCCTGGTCACCCACGATCCGCTGGAGGCGATGGTGCTGGCCGACCGGATCCTGGTGCTCGAGGGCGGCCGCGCGGTGCAGGAGGGCACCCCGGCGGCCGTGGCACGCCGTCCGGCCACGGAGTACGTCGCCCGGCTGGTCGGGCTGAACCTCTACCCCGGGGCGATTACCGACCGGGCCACCCGGCGGATCGACCTCGATCAGGGGGGAACCCTGTACGCGGCCGGGCATCTGCCCGACGACGGCGAGGCGAGGGTGTACCCGCTGACCGAGATCCGGATGCTGGTGGCCGTGTCGCCGACGGCGATCTCGCTGCACGCGCGCCGACCCGACGCCGGGTCGGCCCGCAATGTGTGGACCGGCCGGGTCGCCGGGCTGGAACTGCTCACCGACCGGGTACGGGTGGCCGTCGAGGGCCACCCCGACGCGCTGGTCGACGTCACTCCGGCGGCCGTGGCCGAGCTGGAACTGCATGCGGGACAGCAGGTCTGGCTCAGCGCCAAGGCCACCGAAGTGGTCGCCTACCCGGATGCCGCCGCTACTTGACGGTGAAGGACTTGGTGTCCCACAGCTGCAGGCTGCTGTCCAGCCCGCTGTCGTTGTAGGCCCGCAGCTCGTAGCTGCCGGCAGGAAGGGTGATCGTCGTGTGCGCCTCGGCGAAACCGCCCATCATGGTGGTGACGAAGGTCGAGGCGACCTCGGTCTCACCCTGGAACACCTTCAGCGGCACGTGGCCCTCCCAGCCCGTGCCGTACACCCGGACCTGCACCGGCGAGGACACGACGCCGCCCTGCGCCGGGCTGAGGATCCAGACGTAGGCCAGCACGTCGAGCGGGTTGGCACGCGTGACCGGTGCCGACCAGTCGATGTGCCCGGACGGCGGGGTCTCGCCGTTCACCAGCAGCAACACTCGGGTGACCGTCGGCTCGGCCGCGGTGACCGTGTAGACGAGCTGCTGCACCGCGGCACCCTCGAACGAGGCGCCGAGCGCGACGAAGCCGGACAGGTCCACGGTCGCCGAACTCCCGGAGACCTTCACCGACAGCACGCGCGTGGCGGCCGGCCACATCGAGGAGTAGTCCTCGTCAGCGGCGTTGTCGCGGAACATCTCAGTCAGTGCGGTGACGGCCTTTCCGCCGGCCAGCGCGGGCACGCGATGGAACTCCCGGTACAACCGGGGGCCGCCCTCGACGTCCGCCACGTAGTACACCGGCACGGTGACCGCGGCACCGACCGCAGTGGCGCTCGGCGACGGGACGACGGTCGGGGACGGCTGCGCGGGGGTGCCTGGCGCGGCGGACGCCGAGGCGACCGTCGGCGGCACCACGCTGGGTGTGGCCGACGGACCGGCATCGTCGCCGGTGCGCAGCCAGACGAACGTCGCGGCCAGGGCGGCCACCACCAGGACGGCGACGGTCACCACCGGCGTCACCCACCGGGACCTGTGGCCCGGCTCGTGGTCGAAGTGATCCCTGCTCATCACGGACAGTCCCGTGTCCTTGGGGTCCATGGCCGTCGCCTCCGCTGCTGTACTGCTCCATACCTAGGACGTCGTGAGATCGTCCCCGGTTGGCGAGCGAGGGCTCGTAGTTCCAGGCCGATCGCGCCGACCTCCTACCTCCACAATGGAACCCGGCCTCCTGCCCGGAGGAGGACTGACGTCCTCGCCCGGGTGGCGAAGGCCTGGTGCAGGCCTGAGTCAGGCCAGGACAGCGGCCACCCGCAGCTCGCTGCCCCTGCGGCGCAGGGCCAACGCGATGGCCGCCGACGTGACCGCTGCCCAGGCGCACCACAGGGAGGCGAAGCCGTCGATGGCCAGGCGGGTCAGCAGCGCGACCGCGATCAGGTTGACGACTCCGTAGAGCGCGAGTCGGTGGTAGCCGGAGGCCAGCAGCGAGCCGCAGGTCGCCGCGAGGTACCCGGCAACGACCACGAGGGCCGCGGGGAGCCCGACGGAGTAGGCGAGGTGGTGAGGGTGCAGCTCGGCGGTGACCGGGCCGTCGAGCATGGCGACCAGGAAGACGGTGGACACCACGGCACCCAGTGCGACGAAGGCGAGGATCACCCTGCGCCGCGGGCCCGGTGCCTCCAGCGCGAGCACGGACAGCGGAACGTAGGTCGGCAGTACGACGAAGGCGAACAGCAGGTAGATCCACACCGCGACCTGGCCGACGGCCGCGGGGACGTGGCCCTGCAGGGCCCACCAGACGAACGCCTCATCGATCTGATGGGCGGCCAGCAGCAGCGGAAGCGCCGCGAGGGCCAGATGGTCCCGGCGCTGGTGCACATGCCGGGCGGCGTCCAGCCCGATCGCGGCGAGGATGACGCCGCCCACGAGATCGGCCGTGGCCGAGAAGCACATACCGTGACAGTAGCCCCCGAGTCGGATCCATCGACGATGGAGATCACGTTGCATGGGAATGGCTGCTGTCACAGCCGTTTCCACGCATCGTGATCTCCATCGTCGACGGGCGGGTGATGGGCGGGCGATGGGGAGGGATACTTGGGGGCGTGACCATTGAGGGCGAGATGCTCGCCGCACGGCTGTTCGGAGCCAAGGACATCAGGGCGGTGGCGGAGACGATGCCCGAGCCCGCCGCCGGGGAGCAGTTGGTGCGGGTGAGCGCCACCGGGATCTGCGGATCGGATCTGCACTGGTACGCCGAGGGCGGTATCGGCGACGCCCGGTTGACCCGACCGCTGGTGATCGGCCACGAGGCGGCCGGGGTGATCGTCGGCGGCCCGCGGGACGGCGAGCGGGTGGCGATCGACCCGGCGATTCCCTGCGGTCACTGCGAGCTGTGCCTGGCCGGGCACCGCAACCTCTGCCCCACGGTCGGCTTCTGCGGGCACGGCCGCACCGACGGCGCGCTGCGCCAGTTCATGGCCTGGCCCGACCATCTGCTGCACCCGCTGCCGGATGCTCTGAGCGACGCCGACGGCGCGATGCTGGAGCCGCTCGGTGTCGCGGTGCACGCCCACGACCTGGGCCACCAGCGCGCCGCCGCCACGGTCGCCGTGATCGGCTGCGGCCCGATCGGACTGTGCCTCACCCAGCTCGCCCGGGGCGCCGGGGCCACCCAGGTGCTCGCCGTCGATCCGTTGCCGCACCGGGCCGAGGCCGCGCTGCGGTTCGGTGCCGACGCCGTCCTGCCCACCGACCCGGCCGCGTTCGCCGCCGCCGTGCACGAGGCGACCGGTGGCCGCGGCGTCGACGTGGTCTACGAGGCCAGCGGTGCCGACGCGGCCGTCGCGCTGGCGATCGAGGCCGCCATGCCGGGCGCCCGGGTGGTGCTGGCCGGCATCCCGGAGGAGGACAGCACGACTTTCACCGCCTCGGTGGCCCGACGCAAGGGGCTGAGCCTGGTGATGGTGCGGCGGATGAAGGAGGTCTACCCGCGCTCGACCGCCCTGGTGGCGCAGGGCCGGGTGAACGTGCGGGATCTGG
This sequence comes from uncultured Actinomycetota bacterium, assembly GCA_963710915.1. GTDB lineage: Bacteria > Actinomycetota > Actinomycetes > Actinomycetales > Kineosporiaceae > JADJPO01. The sequence goes on from CAVQCD010000013.1 coordinate 108,659, forward strand.
TGTCGCACACCTTCGCTCTGACCGAGATCGACGCCGCGTTCCAGGTGGCCCTGGCCCGCGAGGGGCTCAAGGTGATCGTCGCGCCCGGCGCGGACGGCACGGCATCGTGACCGCAGCGGAGCCCGCCGCCGGTGCTCTGGTCCTCGCGGTCGACTGCTCGACGACCGCCGCCAAGGCCGTCGCCGTCGAGCGGGCGGGGCAGGCGGTGGCCTCCGCCTCGCACCCGCTCGCCCTCGCCCAACCGGCGCCGGGCCGGCACGAGCAGGACGCCGAACAGTGGTGGACGGCGACCGTGGCCGCGCTCAGCGACGCCGTCGGCGCCCTCGAGGATCCCAGCCGGGTCCGCGCGGTCTGCATCACCCACCAACGGGAGTCGTTCGTCTGCCTCGACCCCGAGGGGCGGCCGCTGCGCCCGGCCATCCTCTGGTTGGACAGCCGGGCCTCCGCCGAGATCGCCGAGCTGGGCACCGACCGGGTGCTGGCGCTGTCCGGCAAGCCCCCGGACACCACGCCGGCGATCTACAAGCTGGCCTGGCTGGCCCGGCACGAGCCGGAGATGCTGCGCGGGGCGCGGCAGATCGCCGAGGTGCACGGCTTCCTCACCCAGCGGCTCACCGGGCGGTGGGCGACCAGCACCGCCTCGGCCGACTCGCTCGGGCTGCTCGACCTGCGCGCGGGGGAGTGGTCCGGCGAGCTGATGGACCTCGCCGGGGTCAGCGCCGCTCAGATGCCCCATCTGGTGCCACCGGGGGAGATCGTCGGAGAGCTGAGCGCCGAGGTAGCACGGCGGATCGGTCTGCCCGGGCCGGTTTCACTCGTCGCCGGCATCGGTGACGGGCAGGCCGCCGGTCTCGGCGCGGGTGCCACCGAGCCGGGGGTGGCCTACCTGAACCTGGGCACCTCGATGGTGATGGGCACCCCTTCGGCGCAGTACCTGACCAGCCGCGCCTTCCGCACCCTGGCCGGTGCGCCGTCCGGCACCTTCGTGCTGGAGACCGTGCTCAACGCCGCCGCCTACCTGGCCTCGTGGTTCCGCCGGGAGTTCGGTGACCCGGCGCTGGCCGGTGTCCCGGATCCGGCCCTCGACCTGGCCGCCGCCGCCGTGCCCGCCGGCGCCGACGGCCTGCTCACGGTGCCCTACTGGAACGCCGCACAGACGCCGCACTGGGACGCTCACGCCCGGGGCGTCGTCCTGGGCTGGGGCGGCAATCACACCCGCGCGCATCTCTATCGCTCGCTGCTGGAGGGGGTCGCGTTCGAGCTGCGCCTGCATCTGGACGGGTTGGAGGCGGTCACCGGTACCCGGGTGTCCTCGCTGCGGGCGATGGGCGGGGGCAGTCGCAGCGCGCTGTGGGCGCAGATCGTCGCCGACGTCACCGGCCGGCCGATCCAGCTGTGCGAGGGCACCGAGATCAGCGCCCGGGGCGCGGCCGTGCTCGGCTGGGCCGGAGCCGTCGAGCCGGGGCCGGTCGCCCCGGTCGCGCAGTCCATGGCCGATCTGGGTGACGTCGTGGCGCCCCGCGCCGAGGCGACGGGGCGCTACGACCGGCTGTTCGCCGTCCAGCGTCAGATCTACCCGCGGCTGCGGGAGGTCTTCGCCGACCTGGCGTCGGTCTACTTGCCGAATCCGGCGGTGAGGCCGGAGAGCAGCTGACGGCGACCGACCGCGTAGAGGATCAGGATCGGCAGCGTGGTCAGGACGACGGAGGCGAGCACCGCCGGCACGTTGACGCTGTACTGCCCCTGGAAGGTCCACAGGGCGAGCGGCAGCGTGCGCTGCTCCGGGCTCTGGGTGAGGATCAGCGGCAGCAGGAAGTCGTTCCACACCAGGAGCGCGTTGTAGATCGTCACCGTGACCAGGGCAGGCCGGGTCAGCGGGAACGCCAGCCGCCACATGGTCGCCCACTCGCTGCAGCCGTCCAGCCGCATGGACTCGAACAGCTCCCGGGGCACGTCGCGGATGAAGTTGGACAGCACCAGCACCGACAGCGGGATCGCGAAGGCGATCGAGGGCAGGATCATCGCCGTCAGGGTGTCGTACAGCTTGAGCCGGATGATGATCAGGTAGACCGGGATGATCGACGGCCTGCAGCGGGATCGCCAGCCCCATCAGGAAGATCGAGTTGGAGAACCTGAGGAACCAGCCGTTGCCGCCGCGGACGATCGCGAAGGCCGCCATGAACGAGATCAGCACAGCCGGCACGACGGCGCCCACGGTGACCGACGACGCTGTTGATGAAGTAGCGGATGAAGTCGCTCTCGATCACCAGCTTGTAGTGTCGAGCGATCGGCTCGTCGGGCAGGCTCGAGCGGGTTCGTGGCGAAGTAGTCGCTCTGCGGTCTTGAAGCTGGTGATGACGATCCAGTAGATCGGCAGCATCCCGATGACCAGCCAGATCCACCCGGCGGTCCCGCCGCCGCCAGTTGAGCCGCAGGATCTTCGCCGCCGTGCTCGTGCCGCTGTGCACGGTTCGGTGGTCGACGCCGGAGTCGTCGTCGGGGCGGCCATGTCAGGCACCTTCCAGCTGGCTGTCGCTCGGGTCGCCGCCGCCGAGGCGGCGCAGCAGCAGCGCGAGCGCCAGGCCGACGAAGGCACGAGGATGACGGCGATCACGCTCGCCGGCCCCATCTGGTTGGCCATGAAGCCGCGCTTGTACATGTCGAGCGCCAGCACGCGGGTGGCGTCGCCCGGACCACCCGCGGTGAGCACGAAGATCAGGTCGAAGAAGGTCAGCGACCCGACCACCATCAGCGTGGAGGAGGTGATGATCGTGTACTTGAGCTGCGGCAGGGTGATCGAGAAGAACTGCCGCATCCGCCCCGCGCCGTCGAGCTCCGCCGCCTCGTACAGCGAGCGCGGGATCTGCCGCACACCACCTTGGTAGATCAGGGAGTGGAACGGGATGAACTGCCAGGACACGATGAAGATGACCACGCCGACCGCCAAGGCGTCCTTGCCGAGCCAGTCCTGCTGCAGGAACGGCAGCCCGAGCCCGGCGCCGAGGCCGAAGTTCGGGTCGAGCAAGCGCCTTCCAAGTGATGGCGATCGCCGCGGAGGAGAGCAGCAGCGGGATGAAGTAGAGCACCGCCAGGAACCCGCGGTAACGCTGGTGGCCGGCCAGGAAGATGCCCAGCAGCACGCTGACCGGCGTCTGCACCAGCCACGAGAGGATCATGATCTCGAAAGTCACGAACAAGGAGTGCAACAACTGCGGATCGGCCAGCACCGCCCGCCAGCGGTGAGGCCGTCCAACGGGATCTCCGTGGTGATGCCGTTCCAGCGGGTGAAGCGACAGGTACAGCACGCCGAACAGCGGGATGATGCCGAACATCACGAAGAAGACCAGGGCCGGGATGCACCAGCCATGCGAGCGACCCGCTCCGCCCGCCGGTGTAGACGGACTTCTTGCCGCCCTTGACGACGGGCGGAGCGAGGGCTGTCATTTGCCGATTGTCGCATTCAGAGCGGTGGCGAACTGCTCCGGGCTGATGGACAACTGGAACAACTTGGCGATGTTGTCCAGCAGCACCTCGGCCGCAGTGGGGCTGAGCGCCTGGTCCCAGGACTGCACGAAGCTCTTCGCCTCGCTGGCGATCTTGTAGACTGGAACTTGAGCCAGTCCGCGTCGTCGCCGGCGATCAGGCTGTCCGAGCCCTTGACGATCGGGATGTTGCCCGAGCCGATCCAGGCCTTCTGCTCCTCGGCGTCCAGGATCGCGTCCTTGAAGAACTTCTTCGCCGTCTCCTTCTCGGAGTCGGTGGCCTTGGCGGAGATCGAGTAGTACTGGCCGGGGTTGCCGACCGAGTTGCTCGGGTCGCCCTTGCCGCCGTCGACGCCGGGGAAGTTCATGTAGCCGAGGTGCCCACCGGTGACGAAGTCGCCGCCGGCGGTCTTCATCGATCCGTAGGTCCAGGCACCGTGCAGCATCATCGCGGCCTTGCCGCTGTAGAGCAGGGCCTGGTCGGCGTTGGAGTCGGCGGTGATCGAGGAGAAGCCCTTGACGAAGCCGTTGGCCTTGATCAGCTTCTGCATCTCGGTGAGGGCCTGGATGGCGGCCGGGTTGCTCCAGGCGTCCTTCTCACCGTCGAACGCGGCCTGGAAGACCTCGGGGCCACTGATCCGGTCGAAGAGGAACTCCAGCCACATCATGTTGGTCCAGCGGGACTGACCACCCAGGGAGAACGGCGCCACGCCCGCGGCGTTGAGCTTGGGGACCAGGGCCATGATGTCGCCCCAGGACTGCGGCGGCTGCACACCGACCTTCTCGAAGACCTTCTTGTTCCAGTACAGGACGATCGGGGTGACCGTCTCACCCGGCATCGCGTAGATCTTGTCGTTCACCGTGGCCGCGCCGAAGGCTGCCGGGAAGATCTTGTCCTTGACCGCGGCGTTCTCGCCGAACCAGGTGGTCAGGTCCTCGACCTGGCCCGCGTCCACCCAGCTCTTCAGGCCGCCGCCGCCCCAGCCCCAGAGGATCGTCGGGGCCTGGCCGGCGCCGAGCGCCGTCTTGATCTTCTGCTTGTAGGCGTCGTTCTGGAACATCGTGAGGGTGAGCTTCGAGTCCGGGTTGGCCGCGTTGAACCGCTCGACCGTGGCCTTGCGGATCGCCTCCTGCGGCTGCCCGGTGAGGGTCCAGTAGCTGGCTCCACCACCGGCGGCGGGGGCGGAGCCGCCGGCCGAGGCTGCACTGCTGCTCGTCGAACTGGGGCCCGAGGTGCCGCAGGCGGCCAGAGCGCCTCCGACGATCGGGACTCCGGCGGCGAGGCCGAGGAAGTTTCTGCGAGAGGTCGTCCTGGGATCCACGCTGATCTCCGTACTCGAGAGCCGCGGTCGTTCCGCGGCGGGCCAATCTTGCGAAATGTTTCGACAGTGACCGCTTGTGTCAACGTAGGATTTCGGCAATGACCGTGTCAAGCCTCTTGAAGTCACGGCTTCATTCCGAGACAGTGAAGTGCACCTGTGGGCACGAGATCAGAGCAGTTCTGAGAGCGTTTGCGGGTTACTGAGGTCCTACGACCAGACAAATCACGGGTTCGAAACATTTCGAAAAACGCTTGAGTGGCGCTCAACGAGGAGCAACAGATGACCACCGTGGACCCGACCCCGATGACCGACTCGGCACGCCGCCCCTGGCTCGACCCGGCCCTGCCGACGGCACAGCGGGTCGAGGCCCTGCTGGCCGCGATGACGCTGGAGGAGAAGGTCGGTCAGCTCGGCAGCAGGTGGGTCGGCAACGACATGCAGGACGTCGATCCCGCCGATCCCGCCGACCCGCAGGCGGCGGTCCACCCGCCCACGCCGGATCCTGAGATGGCGCTGAACGTTGCGCCGATGCAGGACGTCTTCGCGGCCTCCGGCACGATCCCGCTGGAGGAGGCGAGCCGGCACGGGCTGGGCCAGCTGACCCGGGTGTTCGGCAGCGTGCCGGTCACCGTCGAGCAGGGCGCCGCCGAGGTGGTCCGGTTGCAGCGTGTCGTGCTCGAGCGGTCCCGGCTCGGCATCCCCGCGCTGGTGCACGAGGAGTGCCTGACCGGGTTCACCGCCTACGGCGCCACCGTCTACCCCGCGGCGATCGCCTGGGGCGCCACCTTCGATCCCGACCTGGTCGAGCGGATGGCTGCCTCGATCGGGCGCGACATGCATGCCCTCGGGGTGCACCAGGGCCTCTCCCCGGTGCTCGACGTGGTGCGTGACTACCGCTGGGGCCGGGTCGAGGAGACGATGGGCGAGGACCCCTACCTGGTGTCGGTGCTCGGCGCCGGCCTACGTGCACGGCCTGGAGAGCGCCGGGGTGATCGCCACCCTCAAGCACTTCGCCGGGTACTCGGCCTCGCGGGCGGCCCGCAACCACGGCCCGGTGCCGATGGGTCGGCGCGAGCTGATGGACATGATCCTGCCCACCTTCGAGACCGCCATCGCGGTCGGCGGCGCCCGCTCGGTGATGAACTCCTACTCCGACGTGGACGGCGTGCCGGCCGGGGCCGACCACTGGCTGCTGACCGAGCTGCTGCGCGGCGCGTGGGGATTCACCGGCACCGTGGTCTCCGACTACTGGGCGGTCCCGTTCCTGGCCACCATGCATCGGGTCGCCGCCACCGTCGAGGACGCCGGTGTGCTGGCCCTGGCCGCGGGCATCGACGTCGAACTGCCCGACACGCTGGGCTTCGCCCAGCATCTGGTGGAACGGGTGCGACGGGGCGAGCTGGCCGAGTCCGTGCTGGACCAGGCCGTCCGCCGGTCGCTCACCCAGAAGGTGGACCTCGGCCTGCTGGACCCCGGCTGGACGCCGGAGTCCTCGGTGGCCGGCGCCGCGAGCACCGACCTGGACTCGCCGGCCAACCGTGCCCTGGCCCGGGAGATGGCCGAGCGCTCCGTCGTCCTGCTCGACGCCGGGACGGCGCTGCCGCTGCTCGGTGCGGACCGCCCGGCGGTGCGCCGGGTCGCTGTGGTGGGGCCCTGCGCCGGCGACCCGCGCACCTTCATGGGTTGCTACGCCTTCCCCAACCACGTGCTGCCGCGCCACCCCGGATTCGGCCTCGGAGTCACGGTGCCCAGCGCGCTGGAGGCCCTGCGCGCCGAACTGCCCGACGCCGTGCTCGTGCACGAGCCCGGCTGCGCGGTGCGCGGCGAGGACCGCGGGGGGATCGCCGCGGCCGTGGCGGCCGCGGCGGACGCCGATGTGTGCCTCGCGTTCGTCGGCGACCTGGCCGGGCTGTTCGGCCAGGGCACCTCGGGCGAGGGCTGCGACGCCGACGACCTGCGGCTGCCGGGGGTCCAGTCCGAGCTGCTGGCGGCCCTGATCGCCACCGGCACCCCGGTGGTCGTGGTGATCGTCTCCGGGCGCCCGTACGCGCTCGGCGAGGTGGCCGACTCTGCGGCATCCCTCGTTCAGGCGTTCATGCCCGGAGAGGAGGGTGGCTCGGCGATCGCCGGTGTACTCTCCGGTCGTGTCCAGCCCGGAGGCAAGCTGCCAGTGCAGATCCCGCGGCGTCCGGGCGGGCAGCCGGGGACGTACCTGCAGCCGCCGCTGGGTGCCGACGACCAGGGCATCAGCAGCGTGGACCCGACCCCGCTGTACCCGTTCGGCCACGGCTCCTCGTACACCACGTTCGCCGTCTCGGGCCTGCAGATCAGTGCCGACGAGGTGCCCACGGACGGCGAGTTCACCGTGTCGGTGAGTCTGCGCAACACCGGTGCCCGGGCGGGGGACGAGGTGGTGCAGCTCTACCTGCACGACGTGATCGCCCAGGTGACCCGGCCGGTCAGGCAGCTGGTGGGGTTCGCGCGGGTCCACCTGGAGGCCGGAGCCGCCGCGGACGTGCGGTTCACGGTGCACGCCGATCGGACGGCGTTCACCGGGCGAGACCTGCAACGGATCGTCGAGCCGGGTGACGTCGAGGTCATGGTCGGCACCTCGGCCGCCGAACTGCCCTGCCGCGGCGTCGTGCGGCTCACGGGCGCCGTCCGACCGGTCGGTCACGATCGCGTGCTGCTCACGCCCGTCGTGGTGACCCCGCTCGACGTGGACCGGGCCGGGTAGGGGCGTGGACGTCATGGGTGTCAGACCCAGGCGCGCGACCCTGGCGACCGTCGCCGCCTCGGCCGGGGTGTCGGTGGCGACGGTGTCCAAGGTGCTCAACGGGCGCAGCGACGTCTCGCCCACGACCCGGGCGCTGGTGCAGTCCTTCCTGCAGCAGCACGACTACGTGGCCGCCTCGCCGCGGCGGGTCGACGGCGAGGGGCGCCCAGTGATGGAGGTGACCTTCGACGGTGACCTGCACGCCTACTCGACCGAGATCATCCAGGGCGTGCTGGATGCCGGCCTGCTGGACGGGATCGCGATCGTGGTCAGCGTCAGATCCGGTGGGCAGCAACTGGTCGCGCCACCGCGGCCCACGGTGTGGGCGCGCGACCTCGCGGCGGCGGGGAGGCGGGCGGTGATCGCGGTGACCAGTGAGCTGACCTCTGCGCACCTGACCGCGCTGGCCCGGGAGCGGCTGCCGCTGGTGGTGATCGACCCGCTGAACCTGCCCCGCACCCGGGTGGCCAGCATCGGGTCGACCAACTTCGCCGGTGGTCTGGCCGCCACCCAGCACCTGCTCTCGCTCGGGCACCGGCGGGTCGCCTACGTGGGCGGTCCCTCGACCGCGGCCTGCAACCAGGCGCGGATGCACGGGTACCGCGCGGCGATGGAGGCCTCCGGGCTGCCGGTGCCCAAGGGCTTCGTGCGCTCGGGAGGCTTCGTCTTCGAGGACGGCCTGGCCGGCGGCGCTGCGGTGCTCGATCTGGCCCAGCGCCCGACAGCGGTGTTCGCCGGTTCGGACGAGGTGGCGCTCGGCGTCATCGAGGCCGCCCGGGTCAGGGGCCTGCGGGTTCCGGAGAACCTGAGCATCGTGGGCTTCGACGACACCCAGGTGGCGTCGATGGCTTCACCTCCGCTGACCACGGTGCGTCAGCCGCTGCGGGAGATGGGCCGGGTCGCCGTCCGCACCGCCTCGCGCCTGGCGGCGGGGGAGACGATCGACTCCTACCACGTGGAGCTCGCCACCGAACTGGTGGTCCGTGCCTCCACCGCCCCCCCACCCCAGCCGTGATCATGCAATCCGTGCACGCAATTGGGTGGGGCCTGCTGCCTGCACCTCGCCGGTCGCGTACCCGGATTGCATGATCACGGGGAAGTGGGGCGGGTGAGGGTGGTCAGTCGGACGGCGAGGAGGGTGGCGTCGTCCCGGAGCGGGTGCGCTGCCAGGGACGGGGCGGCCAGTGCGTCGGCGAGGTCGTCGAGGTTCGCCGCGGCGTGCTGGCGCGCAGTGTGCACGAACGCCTCGGCGCCGGGGTCGCCGGCTGCCTCCTCGAAGCTGCCGACGAGGCCGTCGGTGACCAACAACAGGGCGCCGTCCGCGGGCAGCAGGGCGCCTCGCTCGGTGAACTCGGCCTCGGGGGAGACCCCCAGCGCCAGGCTCGGGGTGCTCGGCAGCGGGATGGCCCACCCGTCGGTGGCCAGGACCAGGGGCGCCGGATGGCCGGCGGCGACATGCCTCACCACCCGCGTGGCGGGGTCGAGCTCGGCGTAGAAACAGGTGACGAAGCGATCGGCGTGCTGCAGCAGATAGCGGTTGGTGTGCGCCATCACCTCTGCCGGGGCGTGGCCCTCGTGCGCATACGCGCGGATCACGGCGCGGACCTGACCCATCAGGGCGGCGGCCTCACCGTCGTGCCCCTCCACGTCACCCACGATCAGGCCGACGTGGCCCTGGGGCAGTCGGACGACGTCGTACCAGTCGCCCCCGACGTCGGCGCCGGTGGCCGTGGCACACCTGGCGGTGATCTCGACCCCTTGCACCGCAGGCAGTTCCGCCGGGATCAGGGCACGACGCACGGCCGCGGTCACCTGGTGCCGGCGGGCCTGGTCCTGCGCGCGGTCCAGGACGGCCGTGAGCAGGGCAGCGACCTCCTCGAGCTGCTCGGCCTCGGCCGCGGAGAATGCTCGCGGCCGGTGATCGAGGACGGCCAGGCGACCCCACGGCCGCCCCTCGACGAGCACCCGGACGCCGAGGCTGGACGCCGCCTGCGCAGCAGATCCCGCCGCCGGCAGGGGGAACCGGCTCTCGGTGCTCCAGTCCTCCACCGCGAGCGGCTCGGGGCGGGCCTGCGCCCGCGCCAGCTCCGGATCGACGCTGCAGGACGCGCCGGGCAGAAGTCCGAGCGGGCCGTGGACCTGCACCAGCTCCAGCCGGCCCGGCTCGGGCGACAGCCGGGCCAGGATCCCCATCGGGGCGTCCAGCACGTGCGCGGAGACGTCCACCGCGCGCTCGATCATCGCGGCGCTGTCGGCGCACTCCACGGCGAAGCGGCTGAGCGCCGCGATCGCCGCACGGGCGGCATCAGCCCGCTCGCGGTGGAGGGCGGCGCCCAACGTGTGGGCGACAGCGACCAGGAAGTCGACGTCCGGACCACGGAAGCGACGCGGTTGCATATGGGAGACCACCAGCCTGCCCCAGGGTCGGCCAGACACCGGGACGCTCACCGAGAGAGAGGGTCTCGCGGCGTCGCCGCCGTCCCAGGAGTCACGCACCACCGGTCCGACACTGTGCAGCACCGCCACCCGGCTGGGGCCGAGCACCTGCAGGACGGCGGCCACCGGGACGTCGAGCGCCGCCGCGACGACGTCGACGGCGCGTTCGATGGTGGCCCTGACACCTGAGGACGCCAGGGCATAGCGGCCGAAGGCCGCCGCTGCCCCGGCCAGCTCGGAGTCCGTGTCGACCGCGAACGACTGTCCGGCCCGGATCGCGCGGTTCTGCCTCGGCACCAGGACGACGGTGGCGCCCAGGCACAGCCCGTCGTCGTCGTACCGGGAGGACACCAGGACGTCGAACCAGCGGGACTCCTCCGGAGCGTGGCACGGCACCTCGACCGTGACCGGCCCCGGGAGCTCACCGCGCAGGGCCGCTCGGATCGCCGCCGCGACCTGTCGGGTCGCGGGGTCCTCGCCCGCGGCGGCGCAGGCGTCCAGGTAGGAGCATCCGACCCCCGCCGTCCGCAGAGTGCCCCCGTTGGACAGGCAGAACTCCTCCCAGGCGGCGTTCACGGCGACGATGACGCCGGTTCGGTCGAGGAGGGCGACCTCGCTCACGCGCGGCGGGTCCAGGGTGACGAGGTCACCGGAATCGTGTGTCGCCGAGTCCATTGCACCTGGTTCCACGGGCTGTTGAAGGCGTTGATCACTCGATGTGATCCTGCAGCTACCCACGCCGGACGGCAAGCGCAGGGTACGTGCTGGGCGCCACGCCGCGCCAGCAGGGAGCGCTAGGGTCCGGTGGCGTGGCCCCTGCCCTCGTCGACCGCCGGTTCGGCTCGGCCGTGCTGGGCACCGCGGGGGTCTCCGGGTTCGCGGCAGTGCTCGAACTGCTGCCCAGGGCGATGCACCTGTCCGGCGCCGTGCTGCCGCCGCTGTCCGCGATTCTGAACGCGCTGGCCGGCGAGGCGACCCGACCGGCGTTCTGGCAGGCGATCCTCGAGACCCTGCTCCAGTGGGGCCTGGGCCTGGCGATCGCCGTGCTGGCCGGGGTCACCGTGGGCATCACCATCGGCTCGGTGCCGGCCCTGCGCGCCGCCACCGCCTCCACCATCGAGTTCCTCCGCCCGATCCCCTCCGTGGCGCTGGTGCCGCTCGCGGTGCTGCTCTTCGGCACCCAGCTGCGCTCGGCTCTCCTGCTCGTGGTCTACGCCGCGTTCTGGCAGGTCCTGGTGCAGACCCTGTACGGCGTCCAGGACGTCGACCCGGTCGCCGACCAGACGGCGCGCTGCTACGGGCTGGGCCGCCTCGCCCGGGTGCGCCACGTGGTCTGGCCCACCGCGCAGCCGTACGTCGTCACCGGTATCCGGCTGGCGGCGAGCGTCGCGCTGATCCTGGCCGTGACGGCGGAACTCGTCATCGGCTCCCCGGGCCTGGGCCGTGAGATCACCGCGGCCCAGAGCGGCGGCGCCACCTCCCTGGTGTACGGCCTGATCCTGGTCACCGGCCTGCTGGGGCTCGTGGTCAACCTTGGGATGCGGGCGCTGGAGCGCCGGCTGCTGGCCTGGCACGTCTCGATGCGGACCGAGGTGACGGCATGAACGGCGGCCGGGCCCTGCCTCGGCGCGTCCTCACGGCCACGGCGCTGCCGACCGCCCTCGTCATCGCCTGGTGGGCCGCGAGTGAGGGCAGCGACAGCCTGTACTTCCCCCCGCTGCGCACCATCGTGGCGACCTTCCCCGAGACCTGGCTGAGCGGCGGCCGGGAGTCACGGCTGCTGACCGACGTCCTGCCGAGCCTGGCCCGGCTCGCCGCCGGATACACGACGGCCGTGGTCATCGGCATCGTCGCGGGCTTGGGCATCGGCCGGTTCCGGTCGGTGCGGGCGGTGGTGGAGCCGGTGCTGGAGATCTTCCGGGCGATCCCGCCACCGGTGATGGTGCCGCTGTTCGTGGCCCTGGCGGGGATCGACGACACGATGAAGGTCCTGGTGATCGTCTTCGGATGTGTGTGGCCGATCCTGCTCAACACCGTGGCGGGAGTGCGGGCGGTCGACCCGGTGATGGCCGATGTCTGCCGGGCCTACGGGGTGCGCGGCCCGGCCAGGATCCGCGTTCTGGTGCTGCCCGCCGCGAGCCCGCAGATCATGACCGGCATGCGCCAGGCCCTGTCGATCGGGATCATCCTGATGGTGATCAGCGAGATGTTCGCCGCCAGCAACGGGCTCGGATTCACCGTGGTGCAGTTCCAGCGCACCTTCGCCCTGCCGCAGATGTGGACCGGCATCATCGTGCTCGGCCTGCTCGGGGTCGCCCTGTCGCTGCTCTTCCGCGCCGCCGAGACCAGGGTGCTGCGCTGGTACCACGGACTGCGGCAGGCCCAGCGCTCAGCCGGCTGACGCGGTCGAGGCGGCTCCGGCGCCGGCCCCGCGCTGGGCCGTCCTGATCTCGGCGTAGATGTGTCGGCGCAGCTCGGCGAATCGACGCAGGGCACGGGTCTCCAGCTGGTCTCGCTGGTCGGGCAGATCGATCCGGACGTCGTCCTGCACGACGGTGGGTGAGGAGGACAGCACGACCACGCGCTGGCCGAGGTAGACGGCCTCGTCGATGTCGTGGGTGACGAAGAGCGTGGTGACCTGCGTGCCGGCCCAGATACCGCGGATCAGGTCCTCCAGATCGGCCCGGGTCTGCGCATCGACGGCGGCGAACGGCTCATCCATCAGCATCACGTGTGGTTCGTAGGCCAGGGCCCGGGCGATCGCCACCCGCTGCTGCATGCCGCCGGAGAGCTGCCAGGGGTAGGCCCGGTGCGCGTCGGCGAGGCCGACCGCCTCGAGGGACCGCTCGACCAGGTCCGCGCGCTGCTGCCGGGTCAGACCCTTGTGCCGCAGCGGAAGGTCGACGTTGTCCGCGACGTGCATCCAGGGGAACAGCGAGCGGCCGTACTCCTGGAAGACGACGGCCATGCCCGGCGGTGGCCCGGTGACGCGGCGGCCCTCCACCAGCACCTCGCCGCCGGTCGGGGTGAGCAGACCGGCCAGGGACTTCAGCAGGGTGGTCTTGCCGCAGCCCGACGGGCCCACGACGCAGACCAGTTCCCCGGTCCGCACGCCGAACGACACGTCCCGCAGCGCCTCCACGGTGCGTCCGCGGGCCGAGTACACCTGCTGCAGCCCGCGCACCTCGAGCATCGCCGGTGCGGCGTCCGGGGGAGGATCAGTCACCGAGCAGCCCGGCGACGTCCGGATCCTTGGCGAGCGTGCCGTAGGTGCGTGCGGCGTTGCCGACCGCCGTGAGCGAAGCGCGGTCCAACGTGGTCGGCCACAGCGGCAGCGCCATCGAGCCGGCGACCTCCGGGCTGATCTTCGTATAGGTCGCCAGCACGGCGCGGACCTCGTCCGGGTGGGAGGAGGCGTAGGTCATCGACTCGTTGATCGCCGTGACGAAGGCGGCGACCATCGCGGGGTTCTTGTCCTTGGTCTGCCGGCTCGTGAAGTAGTGCGAGACCTGGAGCGTGGGGTAGGTCTCGGTGAGGTTGTCGAACAGGATGCGCCCGCCCGCAGCCATGATCTGGGTGCGGAACGGCTCGGCCTCCCAGGCGGCGTCGATCGTGCCGGCCGCCAGCTGCGCCGGCATGTCGGGGAAGGGCATCTCGACGAACGTGACCTTGCTCGGGTCGCCGCCGGCCTTGGCGACGGCGGTCTTGACCGTGGTGTCGCCGATGTTGTTGAGCGAGTTGACCGCGATCTTGCGCCCCTCGAGGTCCTTGGCGGTCTTCAGCGGGGAGTCCTTGGCGACCAGCACGGCGTTGACGTCGTTCGCGGGGTCGCCCGTCGAGCTGACCCCGGCCGCGATCGACACCAGGGGCAGCCCCTTGTCGCGGGCGGTGAGCAGGGAGACGACGTTGCTGAAGCCGAACTGGTTCTCTGCCGAGATGACGGCGGGCACGATCGCCGCGCCGCCCTGAGCGGGCTTGGCCGTGACCTCGAGCCCTGCCTTGGCGAAGAACCCCTTGGAGATCCCCAGGTACAGCGGGGCGACGTCCACGATCGGGATCACTCCTACCGATACCTTGGTCAGCGCGCCGCCGGCGGCCGTAGCGCCGTCCGACTGCTCGCCGCCCCCGCACGCCGCCAGGGTCATTCCGGCCGACAGCATCACGGCCAGGCCCACCGCCAGGGCTCCCCGCCGTGACACACCATGCTCTGTCATCGTGCCTCCCTCGACCCGGTCCCCGTGGCCGGACACCGGCACAGTAGTGCGCGCGGCGCCCACCCGAGCGCGTCGAGGGGCTGTGGTGACACAGCCCACGCCGTCGTCAGTGGTGACGGGCGTGCCGCAGGGCGCGGGAGAGGGTGCGGGCCAGGAGCAGGGCGAGGGCGGTCAGGGCGACGGTGTCGACCGCGGGGATGAAGCGGACCTCGCCCCCGCGGAGGGCGTAGACACCGATGCCGCGCACGATGCCGCCGAAGCCGGCGCCGCTGCCCTGGTCGTCGGGGCCGCTGCCGCCTCCGCCCCCGCCGATCGCCACGGCCACCGGGATCACCACTACCCCGTCGTGCTCGACAGGGTCACCGAACACGCGGCGGACGCCGAGCTGGTCGCCTGCTCTGGCCAGGATGTCCTCGGGCGTCATCGTGCACCTCCGGCTGGTGGCCGCACGGGTATCGGCCGACGCGAGCACCCTAGCCCCGGCAGGCGACCCACGGCCTGCCCCGCAGTTCAGCGCCACCACTCCTCACCGCCGCCGCCGCCGTCGACGATGGAGATCACGACGCGAGGAAACGGCTGTGCCAGCAACCGATTTCCTTCAGCGTGATCTCCATCGTCGGTGCATGAGTGCGGAATCGTCGGTGCATGAGTGCGGACGACGGCTCAGGGGTGGGGCTCAGGCGCCGAGGGCGGCGACAGCGCGCTCCGCCGAGGCGACGCAGTCGGGGATGCCCAGGCCGTGCGTGCCGCTGCCGGCGAGCAGGATGCCGGGGTGCGCCGTCAGCGCCCGTTCGACCTCGGCGACCCGGTCCAGGTGGCCGACCCGGTACTGCGGCATCACCCCGGTCCAGCGCTGCACGTGCTCGAGCACCGGCGTGGCCTCGATGCCCAGGGTGCGCCGCAGCTCCGTCCGGGCCAGCGCCACCAGCGCCGCATCGGCGCCGGCGCCGTCGGGGCGGAGGGCGATCCGGAACAGCTCGTGGCCCTGCGGCGCACGGCCGGGGAATTTGGCCGACGAGCGGGTGACCGCACGTACCGGACCACGGTCCGGCTCGGCCAGCAGGTAGCCGTGAGCGGGCAGCAGTCGGTCGAGGTCGGGCAGTCCGTGCTGTCGATAGCCCAGGGACACCGTCGCGACGGAGTCGCACGGCATCTCGCGCAGCATCGTCGCCGGTGCGTGGGCGCCGATCAGGTCGAGCACGTCGGCGCCGGCGCTGGTCGGCACCGCCAGCACCACGGCCTCGACCGTGATCGTCTCGACGGTGCCGGCGTCGGAGGTGAGCGTGGCCTGGTAGCCGCGCTCCACGGGGCGTAGGCCGGTGAGCCGGGTCGCGGTGTGCAGCTGCACTCCCGGCATCGGGGCCAGCCGGGCGACCAGAGCGTCGGCGAACGCGCCCATCCCGCCGTCGGGCGACATCAGGCCGGGCCGGGTGGGGGAGGGGGTGCGTGAGGCGGCCCGGCGCTCGGCCAGGACGGCGCGGGCGAGCGAGCCGTGACGCTGCTCGGCCCCCCGCAGGTGCGGCATGGTCGCCAGCAGACTGAGCCGTGCGGGGTCCCCGCAGAAGATCCCGGTGGCCACGGGCTCCACCAGCCGGCGGTAGGCCTGGCCGCCCAATCGCCTGGTGGCGAACGACTTCAGGCTCTCGTCCGCATCTCCGCGCCTGGGCGGCAGCAGGCCCTCCAGCGCCATCCGGACCTTGCCGGCCGGGGAGAACAGCCGAGTGGTGGCCAGTGGAGCCACCTGCCGCGGGATGAAGCTGCCGATGCCCTCGGGCATGGTCCGCAGCCGGCCCCTCACCAGCACGGCACCCGGGGCTCCGGCCGCGGCCGCGGTCAGATCGATACCCAGCTCGGCGGCCAGTCGCGCGGCGTGTGGTTTGCCCGGCGCGAGCAGCTCGGGGCCGGTGTCGACGACGAAGCCGTCGACCCGCACGGTGAGCAGCTTGCCGCCCAGTCGCCCGGTCGCCTCGACCAGGGTCACCTGCGGGGCGTCCGGGCGCTGCGCGACGCGCAGAGCCGTGGCCAGGCCGGCGATCCCGCCGCCGAGCACGAGGACGTGCAACGGATGCACGGTCACGCCGGCACCTGGACCGGGCCGCTCGCGTGGGCGAGCAGGAATGCGGCGGTGCGGTCCACGAGAGCCTCCAGCTCGGCGTCGGGCATTCCCGGGAACATGTGGTCGTAGCCTGCCAGGAGTTCCAGGGTCGAGTCGGCCCCCACCGCCAGCAGGGCCTGGTGCAGTCGCTCACTCTGCCGCGCCGGCACCAGCCGATCGGCGGCGCCGTGGATCAGCAGGAACGGCGGGCCGCCGGCATGCACCTGTGCGGTCGGGCTCGCCGCCCGTGCGGCGTCCGGCACCTCGCCGGCCGGTGCCCCGAGCAGCAGGGCCTCCCGGGAACCGGCGCCGCGGTCCGGCGCCCCCCCGGCGGCGGCGATGTCCTCGGGCAGGGCCGGCAGATCGGTCGCCGGGTACCAGACCGCCACCGCGTGCACCGGCAGCGCCGGGTCGAGACCGCACAGAGCGGCCAGGTGGCCGCCTGCCGAGACCCCGAACAGCACCAGCGGCAGCCCCGGCACCGGGGAGGCGTCGTCCTCGAGCAACCAGCGGCAGGCGGCGCGGACGTCGTCGGGCTGGGCCGGGTAGCGCGCCTCGCCCGAGAGCCGATAGTCGACGCTCGCCACCGCGAGCCCGTGCCGCGCCATCCGGGCGAACAGACGCCGCGAGGTCGGCGACAACGGACCCGGCCCCTCCCGGCGCGACCCACGCCGCCAGCCCCCGCCGTGCGCGTAGACGCACACGGCGTGCGCACCGTCGTCCGGCAGGTAGAGGTCCAGGCTCAGCGGCCGGTACCCCTCGATCCGGGTGTGGACGACGTCACGGAGCACCGTGACGCCCTCCGGTGCCGTCGGATCGTTCACGCGGCGGTGGGTGCCTTGTAGAACGCGCCGTTCTGCACGATGTGGGTGATGTTGGCGGCGTCCTGCAGCAGGGTGACGTCGGTGGTGGGGTCGCCCTTCACCACCAGGAGGTCGGCCAGGTAGCCGGCCTTGACCAGGCCCAGCTCGTCGCCCATGTCCATCAGCTGTCCGCCGTACTGGGTGGCCGCCACCAGCGCCTCGATCGGGGTGTAGCCGAGGTAGTCGACGAACAGCTGCAGGTCGCGGGCATTGCGGCCGGTGGGGTTGTTCGGGAAGCCGTAGTCGCCGCCGATCAGCGCCCGGATCCCCCGCTTGCGGATCTCCGGGTAGATCTTCTGCATACCCTCGAACGAGGCCGGCGAGCCCATCTGCGCGGAGACCTCGGGGGTGATGCCGAACTCCTCACCCTCGTAGATGTTGGCGTAGATGATGCCGGCAGCGGGGGAGACGAAGACCGTGTCCTTGACCGACTCGAGCAGGTCGAGGGCCTCGGCGTCGGCGTAGGTGCAGTGGTAGATCGAGCGGAAGCCCGCCGTGACCGCCAGCTTCACCGACTCGGGAGACTGGCAGTGGCCGTTCAGCCACACCCCCTCCTCGCGGGCCGCCTGGCCCGCGGCGTTGAGCTCCTCCGCGGAGTACTCCGTGATCATGGACCCGCCGGGGGTGAACACGTCGTCGTTGCTGACCAGGAACTTGATGCTGTCGAAGCCCTGAGCGGCCTTCTCGTGCACCCAGCGGGCGGACGCCTCCGGCCCCACCCAGTCGACCCGCGCGTGGCCCGCCGGGTTCACCGGGTGGTTGTCCCTCTCGGCGGCCGCGGCCAGGAAGCGCGGGCCGGGGATCGCTCCGGCGCGGATCTTGTCGCGCAGGGCCACCTCGATCGGCATCTCGATGATCGAGCCGGCGGAGTAGGCCGAGGTGAAGCCGGCATCGAGCAGGATCCTGGCGTTGCGCTCGGCGCGCGCCAACTCGCTCGGGAAGCCCTCGATGTGCCGGAAGAACGAGACGTCGACCGGCGGGTTGAAGCTCGGGTCGAGGTGACCCACGGCCGAGGGGAAGGTCAGGTGCGCGTGCGACTCGACCATGCCCGGCATCACGGTGTGGCCCGTGGCGTCGACGACGTCGTGGCCCCCGTGCAGGTCGGGGTGGTGGCCCTGGCGCACCTCGACCACGCGATCGCCGTCGATCACGACCTCACCGGGGAACGCGGCAGCACCGGTGCCGTCGAAGACCTGTCCGCCAGTGAACACCGTGCGCGCCATGACCGACCTCATTCTCACATCGTGAAAGTAAGTTTCGTGAGTGTCCAGGCAGTGTGTCCCCGAGATGTCGGGGGTGTCAAGGATGCCTGGCCCATGTCTGGCCTTGTCTGGCCCTATCTGGACGGGATCAGTTGCGGACGAAGGTCTGGCGGATCTCGCCGACACCGTCCAGCCGGCTGACCAGGGTCTCCCCGGGCTGCAGGAATCGTTGCGGGGTGCGCCGGTTGCCCACGCCCTCGGGGGTGCCGGTGAAGATGAGGTCGCCGGGCAGGAGCGGGCACACTGCCGACAGCCGGGCCACCAGGTCGTCGATCGGGAAGATCATCTGACTGGTGCGGCCGTGCTGGATCACCTCGCCGTCGATGCTCGAGGCGAAGCCGACGTCGTCGCGGTCCGCGAACTCCTCCGGCGTGACCAGCACCGGGCCGATCGGGCCGAATCCGGGGTGGGACTTCGCCAGCGAGAACTGCGGCGGTGCCCCGGTGAGCTGCAGCACGCGCTCGGACAGGTCCTGGCCGAGGGTGAGGCCGGCGACGGCGTCCCACGCCGCCTCGCGCGGGATCCGATAGCCGCCGCGCCCGATCACGGCCACCACCTCGATCTCCCAGTCGACGTGCCCCTCGGGCAGGGCGACCGTGGCGACCGGGCCGGTGATGCAGCTCGGGAACTTGGTGAACACCAACGGCTCGGACGGCGGCGCGAACCCCGCCTCCGCCGCGTGGGGCGCGTAGTTCAGCGCGATCGCGAACACCTGGCGCGGCGTCGGCACCGGCGGGCCGAGCCGGTCCGGGGTCACGGCTGTGCCGCCCGACCAATCGGCGGACGGAGCCCAGGCGAGCAGCGCGTCCCACCGCTCCAGGGCGGCCACCGGATCGGCGGGCAGCGTGTCACCGGACGCCGTGGCGACGTCGAGCGCGCGATCGCCCTCGATCAGGACCAGACGGCCATCGACGGTGCCGAGCTTCACCGGGGCCTCAGACGGGGGAGGAGTAGAGGTCGATCGAGTACGGGGCGGTGTCGTGGGCGGCGCTCCACGGCACGACGTGGTTGCGCAGCACGCCGATGCCCTCGATCTCGGCCTCGATCACGTCGCCGGGCTGCAGGTAGAAGTCGAACGGGTTGGGCTGCACCGCGGCCACTCCGGAGATCGTGCCGGTGGTGATGATGTCGCCCGCGCTGTAGCCCTGTGCCGAGTGGTAGGCGACCAGGTGCGGGATGGAGATGACGCATCTGGTCGGTGTTGCCCGACTGTCGCATCTCGCCGTTGACGCGCAGTTCCATCGCGCAGCGTCCTGCGGGTTCGGGCACCTCGTCCTTGGTGACGATCCACGGGCCGATCGGGCAGAACGTGTCGATGCGCCTTGGAGAAGGAGAAGACGCCGGACTGCATCTCGCGGCGCTGGATGTCGCGGGCGGTGATGTCGTTGAACACCATGTAGCCGGCGATGTAGTCCTCGGCCTCCTCGGGGCCGAAGAACTTGCCGCTCTTGCCGATCATGATCGCCGAGCTCGAGCTCGTAGTCGAGCTCCTTGGTCAGGCCCTCGGGGTAGACGATCGCGTCGTCCGGGCCGATGATCGCGTCGACGTTCTGGAAGAAGACGATGCCCTTGTGCACCGGGTGCGACCAGTCGACGGCCGTGCAGCTCCTTGTGGTGGTCGGCGAAGTTGCCCGCGGTGTGGAAGAACTTCTTCGGCACGATCGGCGCCCGCAGCGTGACGTCGGCGAGCGGCAGGACGGCGCCGGTCTCGCCGACCTGGCCGCCGCGCTCGAAGAACTCGCGGGTCGAGGCGACGTCGAGCTCGACGACCGTCTCGCCCTCGATCCGGCCGACCCGGCCCTCGTCGAACGTCACGAGCTTCATCGCGGCCGCACCTTCCGTCGGATGACTTTCATTCTGCGAAAGTCGATTTCAAACAATGATCCCGACCGGTGCCGGGCGGTGTCAACCCTGCGCGGCAGGCGACGCCACCCGGAACACCCGCAGCTGCAGCGCGAGCGTCTCGTAGTACCCGACGAGGGTCAGCAGCTCGAACAGGCCGCCCTCAGCCGAGTGAGTCCACGGCCTGCGCATACGCGGCGTCGTCGAGATCACCGTCGGCAGCCAGCCGGGACGCCGTCCGTGCCACGACGCGCTCCGAGCCGTCGAAGGCGTCGTGGCGGCGGTCGCGGAGGGCCGCGAGCTCGTCGTCCGTCAGCCCGGCGTGGCGGCCGACCGCTTCGTGTGCGTACCACTCGAAGTCGGAGTGCCAGTGCACGGCGACGACCAGGATCGCGATCTCGCGGGCCCGGTCGGACAGCTCGGTGTCGTAGCGCACCGAGGACCCGAGGGCCTGCAGCGCACCGCCGAGCCGGGGCTGGAGCAGGAAGGCGTTGAACGGACCCTCGAGGGCGCCGTCGTCGTCGGTGAGCCGGAAGAGCTGAGGACCCTGGGCGCGACGTCCACCGGCGATCGCCTCGTAGAGCGCGCGCTGCTCGGGGTCGAGGGCGGCCGGAGCCGCCTTGGCCAGGCGCGGCTCGCTCACCCGGCCACGCTACCGTCGGTGAGCAGGGCCGAGATCTGGGCGCAGGTGTCCAGGACTGCCGGGCGCAGCTCGCGCACGATCCGCTGGGTGGACCAGTCGCGGGCCTGCAGGGCGAGGTTGACCCCGGCGACCACCCGGCCGTTCGCGCCCACGATCGGGCCGGCGATCGAGCGCAGGCCGTGGGCGAGCTCCTCGTCCTGCATCGACCAGCCCTGCTCGCGGATCGTCGCCAGCTCGGCGCGCAGCTCGGTCGAGCGAGGCCTTCGCGTTGGGCCCGTGCTGGGCGGCGAAGGACTCCGGCGTGATCCGGGAGAGCAGGTCGTCCTCGTCGAGGTGCGCCAGCAGCAGCTTGCCGATCGAGGTGGTGACCGCGGGCAGGGTGGAGCCGACCTGGATGTTCGCGGTGACCAGGTCGGAGTTGCGCAGCCGCACCAGGTAGAGCACGCGGTCGCCGCTGAGCACGGCCAGGTTCACCGTCTCGCCGGTCGTCTCGCCCAGGCGCTGCAGCTGCGGGGTGGCGATGCCGACCAGATCGAGGCTGCGCAGTGCGGCCGTGCCCAGGGTGAGCGTCTTGACGCCCGGCCGGTAGGTGCCGTTCGGCAGGTGGTCGAGGTACCCCTCCGCGGTGAGCGTCATCACGACGCGGTACACGGTGGGCATCGGCAGCCCGGCCGTGGCGGCCAGGTCGGTGACCCGCCAGGAGGGGCGCTGCTCGTCGAAGAGGCTGAGCAGGCGCAGGCCCTTGGCCAGTGCCTCGACCCGGTACTCGGGCTTGTCCGCGGCGGGCCGGCCTCGGCGCCGGCGGGTGCGCGCGTGGTCGCCGCCTGCGGGGTCCTGCTGCTTCGCTTGGCGGGCATCCGGCACCTCTCTCCGCGCTGGTCCGGCACAGTGCCGTGGTGATGCAAGCCTATGCGTGAGGCCGGGCAGTTCCCTGGACAGCCCCGCGCGGGCTCCTCTACTTTATCGGAAAGCGACTTTCATGATGTGAGAATTTTCCGAGGTGACGCATGGCTGACTGGCTGGGGCTCGCAGGCCGTCCGGCGCTCGTGGTCGGGGCAGGTGGGCTCGGCAGCGCCAGCGCCGTGAGCCTTGTGGCTCAGGGTGCCAGGGTGGTGGTCGCCGATCGGGACGGCGAGCGGCTCGACGCCGTGGCCCGGCAGGCCAAGGACGCAGGGGGTCAGATCTGGCCCCTCCTCGCCGATGTCGGCACCGCCGACGGCAGCCGAGCCGCGGTCGAGGAGGCGACCCAGCTGGTCGGCACGCTGGAGATCTTCCTGCACGCGGTCGGCCGCAACGACCGCCGCCCGGTGCTCGAGCTCGGGGACGACGACTGGCAGTCGATCCTCACCCTGAACCTGTCCACCGCGTGGTGGCTCGGTCAGGAGGTCGGTCGCCGCATGGTGGCCGCCGGCTACGGCCGGATGGCGTTCATGTCGTCGGTGTCCGCGCTGCTCGCCCACCCGAATCACGCGCCGTACGCCTCGACCAAGGGCGGCATCAACCAGATGATGCGGGTGATGGCCCGGGAGTGGGCGCCGCACGGCGTCACCGTCAACTCTCTCGGCCCCGGCTACATCGAGACCGACCTGACCCGCGACTACCTCGATCGGGACGGCCACCGGCAGGAGTTCGAGTCCCTGGTGCCGGCCGGTCGCCTCGGCCGCCCGGGGGAGGTCGCGGACGCCGTCGCCTTCCTGCTCTCCGACCGCGCGGCCTTCATCACCGGCCAGTGCCTCTACATCGACGGCGGGCGCACCCTGGTCTGACGTTTGCCCGGCCCATCCCTTCTACCCGATCCCTTCGACCCCAAGGACGCTCTCGTGCCGCTCACCCCGCTTCCGATTCCCCGTCGTTTCGAGGGGCGCTCCGTCGTCGTCACCGGTGCCGGCACCGGGTTCGGCGCCGAGATCGCCGTCCGCGCCGCGCAGGAGGGGGCACGCGCGGTCGGCGTCCACTACCGCTCCTCGGCCGCCGGGGCGGAGCGCACCGCAGAGCGGGTGCGGGCCGAGGGCGCCGAAGCGGTGCTGCTGCAGGCGGACATCGTGGCCTGGGCGCAGGTCGCCGCCATGGCGGAACAGGCCTTCGCGGCGCTCGGCGGCGTCGACGTGCTGGTCAACAACGTGGGCGACGTCGCTCGGGAGCAGATGTCCTGGCGCGACATCACCGAGGAGTCGATCGACCACGTGCTGGCCGTCGACATCAAGGGCACCATGGCCTGCGTGCACGAGTTCGGGCAGCGGATGCTCGAGCAGGGCCACGGCGCCATCGTCAACATCGGCTCGACGGTCATCGTGCGGGGCAGCGCCCGGGCGCCGCAGTACGCCGCGGCCAAGTACGGACTCCTGGGGATCAACAAGTCCTACGCCCACGCGTTCGCGCCCACGGTGCGAGTGAACGTGTTCGCCCCGGGGTTCATCGAGACCGAGGCGACGCTCGGCCGCGAGGACTGGAGGTCCGGCCGGGGCGACCAGTTGCGCTCGCTCACCCCGATGGGCCGCATCCCCGGTCCGGCCGACATCGCCGGCACCGCGCTCTTCCTCGCCACCGACGACGCCGCCCACATCACCGGCACCTACATGGTCGCCGACGGCGGCTACAACATGGTCGGCGCCTGAGGCTACGGCCCCCGAACAGATCGGCGGCACGATGAAAGCCTTCGCCCTCGTCTCCTTCGACCGGCCGCCGGAGTACCTCGACCTGCCCACCCCGGTCCCCGGGCCGGGCGAGGTGCTGGTCAGGGTGCACGCGACGTCGGTGAATCCGGTCGACCAGTTGGTGTGGTCGGGGTTCTTCCGCACGGTGCAGGACTACCGCTTCCCGGCCGTGTTCGGGCGCGACGTCGCGGGGATCGTCGCACAGGTGGGGCCGGGCGTGACCCGCTACCACGAGGGCGATCGGGTCTACGGCTTCGTCAAGCGCGACCACATCGGCGGCGGCACCTTCGCCGAGTACGTGGTGGTGCCCGAGGACCTGTTCATCGGCCCCGCTCCGGCGCGGCTCGACCTGTCCGCGGCCGGCGTGCTGGGGCTCTCCGGGATCACTGCGCTGGAATGCGTGGACGCCGTGATCGGGGACGGCGACGCAGCCTTCGGTGCGGTGGTGGTGGTCAACGGGGCCACGGGGGGCGTGGGCTGCTTCGCGGTGCAGATCGCCGCCGCGCGCGGGGCCCAGGTCGTCGCCACGGCGCGCAGCCCGCAGCAGGCGGCCTTCGTCCGCGAGCTGGGCGCCACCCACGTCGTGGACCTGAGCCAGGAGGGCCTGGCGGGCGGTGACCTGGTCGCCCAGGTGCGCTCGGCGTTCCCGGCGGGCATCGACGGCCTCGTCGACCTGGTCAAGCACGTCGACTCGGTGACCATCGGGGTGGGTGAGGACGCGGCGCACGCGACGTTCGCCCGGCTCTGTCACGGACTGCTCCGCGCGGGTGGGCGAGCCTGTTCGGTGACCAACGGCGGGGTCGCCGACCTGCTGGACGGCGTGGCGTTCACCAACGTCCACTCCACGCCCGACCCGGCCACGATCGCCCGGCTCGCCGCCCTCGTCGACGCGGGCTCGGTGGTGGCCCCCGTACACCGCACCTATGCCTTCGACGACCTGGAGGCTGCGTTCGCGCAGCTGGCTGCCGGCCCGGCGCTGGGCAAGCTCTCGGTCGTCCTCGACTCCGGGACCTTGGCGTGACCGGCCACCCGCACGACCTGCCGCTCGATCAGGCCCGGGCCCTGGTGCAGCGCGCCGTCGACAAGGCCGAGCAGCTGGGCCTGCGCGGGGGGATCGCGGTGGTCGGCGCCAGTGGCGCGTTGGTGACGGCGTCCCGGCTCGACCACGGCGGCCCGGGCGGCATGGCGCGTGCGGTCTCGAAGGCCTGGATCTCGGCCACCCAGCAGATCCCCAGCACCGAGCACCTGCACCGGATGACGACGCTGCCGGCCCCGATCTCGGCAGGCTTCGTGCAGGTCTCGCCGCAGGCCGTGTTCCCGGGGGCGGGCGGGATGCCGATCCGTGACGCAGCGGGGGTCGTGGTCGGGGGGATCGCGGCGTCGGGGGCGACCGTCAGCCCGTTCCTGCCCACCGGGATCGCCCCGGAGGTGGTCAGCGCCGACGGCGAGCCGGCCAACCCCGAGGACCTGCTGATCGCCTACGCCCTGGGCGTTCCCTACGTCGGGCAGCACGGCGACGACCTGGCCCGCTGGCAGGCCCGCTTCGGCGACCTGGTCGTGGCTCCGCAGGACAGCCTGGGCATGGTGGCGGCGCCGTCCGCCAGGGCACAGCCGGTGCTGCACTGGGCGCGGCAGCTCTGCGACCGGGTGCTCGCGGCGGCGACGGCCCGTGGCGTGCGGGTCTGCGTGGCGGTGGTCGATCCCGGGGGTGACCCGGTGCAGCAGGACCGGATGGACGGCGCGCCGGCCGCCGGGGTCGAGGTGGCGCTCGGGTGCGCGAGCACGGCGGCCAGGTTCGGCTGTGCCAGCGAGGAGGTGGCGGTGCGCTACGCCGGGGCGACGGCCACGCTGGGACGGCTGCATCCCGCTCCGTTCCTGCCGGTGCCCGGCGGGCTGCCGCTGATCGTCGACGGGCGGGTGGTCGGCGGCCTCGGCGTCGGTGGCCTGTCGCCCTCTGTCTGTGCCGAGCTGGCGGTACAGGGGGCGGCCGAATGACGACGGCCGAGCCGGTGCGGGTCGCCGTCCTCGGCTGCGGAGCCATCGGCAGCCTGTACGCGGCCCACCTGGCGAGGCTGCGCGGAGTCGAGGTCTGGGCGGTCGACCCGTGGGCCGAGCACGTCGCGGCGATCCGGGACCACGGGCTGCGGGTCACCGGGCAGGCCGACTTCGTGGCCCCGGTACACGCCGTCACCGACGCCGCCGCCCTGCCGCAGTGCGCCTTCGCCCTGGTCGCCACCAAGGCCCTGCACACCCGGGCCGCGGTCACGGCCGCGGCGCACGCGCTGGCCGATGCCGCGGTGGTGAGCCTGCAGAACGGGATCGGCAACGAGGAGGTCGTGGCCGAGGTCCTGCCGCGCGTCGTCCGGGGCAGCATCGTCACCGCCGGACACGTCACCGGCCCGGGGGTGGTGCGCTACGACGGGCTCGGCGACTCCTGGCTGGGGCCCTTCGAACCCAGCCCGGCGCACGCGGGCGAGATCGCTCGCCTGGCGCAGCTGCTCACCGACGGCGGGCTGAACACCTTCGCCGTGGACGACGCCCGCGGGCCGCAGTGGACCAAGGTGGTGTTCAACGCGGCCACCAGCCCGCTCTCGGCGCTCACCGGCCTGACGGTGGGGCAGGTGTGCACCCATCCGGAGCTGCGTCATGAGGTGGAACGCCTTCTCGCCGAGGCGCTCTCAGTGTGCGCCGCCGCCCGGATCAGCCTGCTGCGTGATCCGCGGGAGGCGGTGCAGGAGGCCGTCGAGCAGGCCTTCTGGCACACGCCGTCGATGCTGCAGGACGTGCAGGCCCGGCGGCGGACCGAGGTCGACGTGCTGAACGGCGGCGTCGCTGCGCAGGGCCGCCTGGTCGGGGTGGCCACTCCGGCGCACGACGCGATGGTGGCGCTGGTGCACGGTCTCGAGAGCTCCTGGTAGTGCCTGGTCACGCCGCGGAGTAGGCCCTTTGGTCACAAGTTCGAAACGTCCCGGCAAACGGTGGACATCTCGCCGTCACAGCTCTAGCGTTCTCCTGGAAAGTGACTTTCACGATGTGAAAGTGAATGACCCCGTGATCCCAGAGGAGATCCAGTGAGCTCACCCCGTCGGCGCCACTCCCGCACCTTCTCCGGACTCGCTGTGGGCGGAGCGGCGCTGCTCCTGGCTGCCTGTGGCTCCTCCAGCAGTTCGACGTCCGCCGCGTCGTCGGGTGCCGCAGCCCCGAGCAGCGGCGCAGCGAGCGCCGGCCGCCGCCGCTCTGCCCAAGACGCTGGTGTTCTCGCCCCTGTCGCTGGCTCCGCCGGCGCTGAAGGGGCTGTCCGAGGGGGTCAAGGGCTACGGCGCGTCCAAGGGCTGGGAGGTCATCGTTCAGGACCCGAACTTCGACCCCGCCAAGCAGGTGCAGCAGCTCAAGGAGGTCATCGAGTCGGGCCGTGCGGGTGCCGTCTGGACGATCGCCGTCGCCCCCGGCGCGATGGGTGAGCTGATCACGTCGGCCCAGGCCAAGGGAGTGCCGATCCTGGTCAACGGCAAGCCGGACGAGTGGGGCTTCACCGGCGAGCAGGTCGGCGTCACCTTCGACTACATCGACTACGCCCTGGCCGGCAACAACATGGGTTCCGAGCCTCGGCAAGTGCATCACCGAGAAGCTCGGCGGCACGGCGACCGTGCTCTACGGCACCAGCGCTCCGGGGGCCGCGGGCAAGGCGGAGTACGACAAGACCGCCCTGGAGGCCCTGGCCAAGGCCGCCCCGAACGCCAAGGTCGTGCAGACCCTGGTCACCCAGGAGCGCGCCAAGGCGCAGACCGACATGGGCAACGCCCTGCAGGGCAACCCCGGCATCAACGCGGTGATGACCCAGGGCGACGAGGGCACCCTGGCGGCGATCGGCGCGTTCGCCGCCGCCGGCAAGGAGCTCCCCTGCCTGGTGGCCGGCACGGCGGGCAACGAGGAGACCCTCAAGCAGGTCAAGGCCGGCAAGGTCTACTCGGTCAACGCCCTGCAGTTCGAGGCGGACATGGCCCAGTCGTTCGACACCCTGGTGAAGATGCAGGCCGACCCGACCGCCAAGGGCCTGATCCTCACCGTGCCGCAGAAGATCGTGAACGCCAACGGCTGATCATCGAGAGCTGGAGAGCTGAGCATGATCCTCCCCATCGAGGCGAACGACCCGGAGGCCCCGTCGACCGACGGGGCCTCCGGACCCGCCCCTGCGGCTGCGGCCGCGGTCGAGAAGGACCCGTCGGGCATCCGGTGGCTGATCTTCATCCGCGACCGCGGCATCTTCGTGCTCTGGGCGCTGCTGATCCTGGTGTTCGCCGTGTGGGCCCAGCCCTACTTCTTCAGCGTCAACAACGCCGTCCTGATCGCGAACGCGGCGGCGGTCACGGCGATCTTCGCCGCGGGCGTCGCCGTCGGCATCATCAGCGGGGTGCTCGACCTGTCCATCCCCGGCGTCGCCGCCCTGGCCAGCTGCGTGACCGGCACCCTGCTCGTCCGCGGTCAGTCCGTGGTGGTCTCGCTGATCATCGGGCTGGTCGCCGGGGCCCTGGTCGGCGTGCTCAACGGGCTCATCTCGTTGCGCGGCTTCAACCCCATCGTGGTCACCATCGGCACCCTGTCGATCACGACTGCCGCGGCGACGATCATCGCGGGGGGCTACACCATCCCCGGCCTCGACCAGCTGACGTTCATGGGCACCCGGCGCTACCTGGGCGTACCGGCGCCGGTCTGGATCGCGGCCGTGGTGTTCGCCGTCGGCACGGTCTTCCTCACCCGGACCCGGGACGGCATCCGGCTGATGGCGGTGGGCGGGAACGCCGAGGCTGTGCGCCGGTCGGGCATCCACAGCGACCGTTACAAACTGCTCGGCTTCGTGGTCAGCTCGGCCTGCGCGGGCCTGGGCGGTCTGGTCACCACGGCCTTCGTCACCGAGGCCAGCCCGTCGGCCAGCCCCGCCATCATCTTCACCGCGCTGACCGCCGTCGCGCTGGCCGGCGTCTCCCTGGCCGGTGGCCGCGGGTCGCTGCCACGGGTGCTGGTCGGGGCCCTGATCCTGGCCACGATCTCCAACGGCCTCACCATCAAGGGCATCGACCCGTACTGGGGCACCGGGGTCACCGGTGCGCTGCTGCTGCTGCTCGCTGGCCCTGGACAAGTGGCTGACCGTGACGGTCTCGCAGCGACTGGTCCTCACCGCTCAGGCCTCCGTGCACACCGGGACCAGGTGACCGAGATGACGATCACGACTCCCGCCCTGCAGCTCGAGGGCGTCGACATGCACTACGGCTTCGTCCGCGCCCTGGACCGGATCGACTTCGAGGTGGGGCAGGGTGAGGTGGTCGGCCTGCTCGGCGACAACGGCGCCGGCAAGTCGACCCTGCTCAAGGTGATGTCCGGCGCGCACCGGCCCACCGGCGGCACGATCAGGGTGCACGGCGAGGAGAAGCACTTCCATGCGCCGAGTGACGCCACGCACGCCGGGATCCAGATGGTCTACCAGGACCTGGCCCTGGTGGATCCGCTCGACATCTCGACCAACCTCAACATCGGCCGCGAGATCCTGCGCAAGGGCCCCCTCGGCTGGCTCGGGTTCGTCGACCACAAGGCGCAGCGCAAGCGTTCCGAGAGTGAGCTCGACAAGCTGGGCGTGCGCACCGCGGCGATGACCCGCCCGGTCGAGATGCTCTCCGGCGGCCAGCGCCAGGTCGTGGCCCTGGCCCGCAGCGCCACCCGGATCACCGGAGACCGCAACGGGGTGCTGCTGCTCGACGAGCCCACGGCCGCGCTCGGCTACGAGCAGACCCAGCAGGTGCAGGCCCTGATCGCACGGATGGCCGGGCAGGGGATCGCGATCGTTCTGGTGACCCACAACCTGCCGCTGGCGACCTCGGTCTGCGACCGGATCGCCGTGCTCAACCGGGGCCGCAAGGTCGCCGACGTGGCGACGGCCGAGACCGACAACGACCACCTCGTCGGCTGGATCACCGGCTCCCGCGCCTCGATGTTCTCCTGACCGGTCAGAGTGTGGTGACCTCGCCGGCCGTCAGGCGATGCACGACGCCGTCGGGGGAGAAGGCGGCGAGCAGGCCGGCGTACTTGGCCGGGTCGGTGGCCTCGCCCTCGTGGATCGGGACCGCCACCCGCGGGGACACCGCGTGCACGTAGTCGACCGCCTCGGCCAGCTTCAGCCACGGAGCGTCGACGGCTACGGCCAGCACGTCGATCGGGCGGCCGGGCAGATGGAAGGAGTCGCCCGGGTGCAGCAGGGCGCCGTCCTCGAGCAGGTAGGCGGAGTTGGTACAGCCCGGAACGTCGCCGTAGACGGCGGCGTGCAGACCTCCCACCACCTCGATCTCGCTGCCGCCGAACGACATCCGGTCGCCGGCCCGGGCCACGACATGCTGCTCCGGAAGACCGGCCACCGCGGACACGGTGTCCGGATCGACCACGAGGCGCGCGCCGGGGTTGGCGGCCAGCAGCGCCGTCAGCCGTGCCATGTCGAGGTGGTCGCGGTGCTGGTGGGTGACCAGCACGGCGTCCAGATCACGGACGTGCTCGAACGAGGACATGGTTCCCGGGTCGAACAGCAGCCGGGCGCCGTCGGTCTCGACCAGCAGGCAGGCGTGGCCGAGGTGGGTGAGCTTCATCGTGCTCCTCGTGCGTCGGGTCTTCCCGCGGGGCAGGCGGCGGGTACATACTCTCACTCTGAGAACAGCACTTCCATAGAACGAATGTGGATCGACCGGGCGGGAGTTGTGGTGCACCCACTCCACCACGTGGGCTACTGGGTCGGCGACCTGGCCGAGGCGGTCGACCGGGCCGTGGACACCCTCGGTGTCGGGCCGTTCCTGGAGCATCCGCATGTGCGGTTCGACTCCTTCGTGCTGGCCGACGGGACCGAGGTCTGCGACCCCGGCTACTTCGACCACTCGGCGGCCTTCGCCGCCTGGGGCCCGATCGTGCTCGAGCTGGCTCAGGTGCACGCTGTCCACCCCGACCTGGCGACCGCGTACGGCATCCGCGCCGGCGCGGTCAGCCACGTCAGCTGGGTGGTCGAGGACCTGGCGGCCGAGACCGCCCGGCTCGAGGCGCTCGGCTGCCCGCTGATCCACACCGCCGGTCTCGGGGCGGTGAACGTCGCCTGGCACCACGGTGGCCCGCTGTTCCCGCACCCGATCGAGGTTCACCGGGCCGGTGCCCCGATCCTCGGCATGTACGACCGGCTCACCGCCCTCGCCGAGGGCTGGGACGGGACGCAGCCGATCCGCCCGATGGCCCCCTGACCCCTGACCTCGTGACGAAGGAGACGCACCGATGACGATGCGACTGCTCGGCCTCAACGCCGGCTCGATCGGCGGCAACACCGAGATCGTCCTGAAGGAGGCGCTGCGCGCGGCGCAGCTCGAGGGCGCCGAGGTAGAGCTGGTCCGGCTGGAGGAGCTGCGGCTGCCGATGGGCCCGGACCCCAAGGAGCCGGACGACGCCTGGTGGTTCTGGGAGAGGCTGATGGAGGCCGACGGCCTCGTCGTGAGCGCGCCGATCTTCAGCCGCTTCGTGCCCGCCCGCCTCAAGCTGCTGATGGACCGTCTGCTGGGCCCGAACGCCGACCGGGCGATCGTGGAGAAGCTGATCGCGCTGCGTGAGTCCGGCACCGAGCCGACGGTGCCGTTCCGCCTCGACGAGCGGGTGCTCAAGCCCCGGGTGGCCGGCTTCATCGCCGTGGGCGGTGCCCTCACGCCGCAGTGGAAGACCCTCGCCCTGCCGACCATGCACGTGCTCACGTTCTCCATGCAGACCGCGGTGGTCGACCAGTTCGTCGTCTCCGGTGCCGGCACCGCGAAGTCGGTGGTGCTGGACGCCGCCGCGCTCGCACGCTCGGCGCAGCTCGGCAGTGCTGTGGCCCGGCAGTTGGGCCGCACCTTCGAGGAGGCCGAGTACGTCGGCGAGCCGGGCCTGTGCCCGCTGTGCCACCTCGACGTGATCGAGCTGCACGGCCGCGACGTCGCCTGCGCGACCTGCGGCGCCGCAGGCCTGCTGACGGACGACCTCTGCGTGGAGTGGACCGACCTCGACGTCTCGGTGATCTCCCTGGCGGAGAAGCGCGACCACTACGAGGAGATCCTCGAGACCGCGCGCCGGCAGAACGAGGTCCGCGAGGAGATCAACGCCAGGGCTGCGGCCTACGACGACGAAGGCCTCGTCGTCCGTCCCGAGCCATCCGACGTCCGCTGACCACCCGACCGACAGGAGTGCGACATGTCCCAGTCCCGACCCCTGCACGTGCTCGTGGCCGGCGGCGGCCTCGCCGGCCTCGCCACGGCTCAGGGTCTGCTCAAGCGCGGTCACACGGTCGAGGTCTTCGAGCGCGACGCCGACCTGAACCGCAAGCAGGGCTACTACCTGCACCTGAACAACCTCGGCGGAGAGGCCCTGCGCCGCTGCCTGCCCGAGGACCTGTTCGAGCTCTACCTGGACACCTCGCGCGAGTCCTACGACCGGATCGAGTCGATCGTGCTGAACGACCAGCTGGTCGAACTCAGCTCCCGGCCGAGCCTGCACCAGCCGCCGGCCGGCCCGCGCCGGCACACCGGGGTGCACCGGCGCACCCTGCGCCAGGTGCTCAGCGCCCGCCTGGGGGAGAACCTGCACACCGGGGCGCCGGCGGCGTCCTTCGTGCAGGACGCCGACGGCGTCACCCTCACCCTGGCCGACGGGAGGACCGCGCGCGGTGACGTGCTGGTCGGTGCCGACGGCATCCGCTCGGCGGTGCGCACGCAGCTGCTGCCGCAGGTTCCCGTGATCCCCACGGGCATCAAGGGCATCGGGGTCTACGGCCGGGCTCCGATCACGCCGGAGCTCGACGAGCAGCTGCCGGAGATCCTCGACCAGGGCGTCCTGATGGCTGTCGACCGGCGCGGCTCGCGCCTGCTGATCGCGACCTTCCGCCCGCGTCGGGTGGCTTCGGTTGCGGCGCGGCAGCAGGCACCGGACGTCGCGATCGACGACGTCCCGCCCTACGTGATGCTCAGCTGCAGCGTGGAGCCCGGCACCGTGGTGCCCCCGGCCACCGAGTGGACCGCCGGGACGGCGCCGGCGATGAAGGCCTCGATGCTGCGTGCCCTGGAGGGCTGGCACCCCGCCGCGCGCGCACTCGTGGAGGGCATCGATCCGGACTCGATGTTCGCCATCCCGTTCGGTTTCCTGGAACCGGCCGAGAGCTGGACGCCGTCCCGGGTCACCGTGGTCGGAGACGCCGCGCACGGCATGCTGCCCACCCTGGGCATGGGCGCCAACCTCTCGCTGCACGACGCGGCGCTGCTGGTCGACCAGCTCGACCGGGCGGCCGGAGGTGAGGCCGGACTCCTCGAGGCGATCGGCGCCTACGAGGCGGCGATGCGCGAGGCGGCCTACCCGATCCTGCGGATGACCCTCGACCACGACAAGAACTTCGGTGGCGGGGCGCTCGCCGAGGCGACCCAGGCCGCCGAGGCCGGGCAGGAGCCTTCGTGACGCCTCGGCTCGCCGGCAAGGTGACCCTGGTCACCGGAACCGGAGGCGGCATCGGCCGGGCTACCGCCGTCCTGTTCGCCCGCGAGGGCGCGCACGTCATCGGCTGCGACCTGCATCCCGAGCCGTCGCAGGAGACGGTCGACCTGGTGCGCGCCGCCGGCGGCCGGATGGACGCCGTGGCACCGGTCGACCTGGCCACCGAGGACGGCGCCCACGCCTGGGTGGAGCAGGCCGCAGCGCTCGGCGGGGGCGTCGACGTCCTGGTCAACAACGCCTCCGCGATCCGGTTCGGGGCGATCGACGAGCTGTCCTATGCCGACTGGTCCTTCACCCTGTGCCACGAGCTCGACATCGTGTTCCTGGTGACCCGGGCGGCGTGGCCGCATCTGATCGCTCGCGGTGGCGGGTCGATCGTCAACCTCGGGTCGATCTCCGGGTCGCGCGGCGCCTGGTTCATGCCGCAGAACGCCCACGGCGCGGCCAAGGGCGGGGTGCTCGCGCTGACCTCGCAGCTGGTCATCGAGGGCGGCCCGCACCGGATCCGGGTGAACGCGGTCAGCCCGGCGATGACCGAGACCCCGCACACCCGACCGCTGCTGAACGACCCCGCGGTGGCCGAACAGGTCCTGTCCCGGGTGCCACTGCGCACCTGGGGTCAACCCGAGGACGTGGCCCACGCGATCCTCTTCCTGGCCAGTGACGAGGCCCGCCATGTGAGTGGCGCGAACATCCCGGTCGACGGGGGAACGGCGGTAGTCGGATGAGCAGCACCACGATCGGGAACACGGTGCACGGCAGGCTGGTGCTGCGCGGCGAGGAGGGCTACGAGGAGGCTCGGGTCGGCCGGATCTTCAACGCCCGCAGGCCTGATCGCTATCCCGCAGCGGTGCTCGAGGTGGCCGACGCGCAGGACGTGGCCGCCGGGGTGCGCCTGGCGGCCGAGCGCGGGTGGACGGTGAGCGTGCGCTCGGGCGGACACTCCTGGGCGGCCTGGAGCCTGCACGACGACGCGCTGCTGCTCGACCTCGCCGCCCTGAACGCGATCAGCTACGACGAGGTGACCGGGATCGTCGCCGCCCAGCCGGGCGTGAAGGGCGCGCTCGAGCTCGCGCCGTACATCCTCGACCGGGGCCGGGCCTTCCCCGGCGGCCACTGCGCCACGGTGTGCATCGGCGGGTACCTGCTGCAGGGCGGGCAGGGCTGGAACGGGCGGGCCAAGGGCTGGGCCTGCGAGAGCGTGGTCGCCGTCGACGTGGTCACGGCGGACGGCGAGCTGGTGCGGGCGGACGCCGAGCAGAACACCGATCTCTACTGGGCGGCGCGCGGCGCCGGTCCGGGGTTCCCCGGCGTCGTCACCTGCTTCTACCTGCAGACCTACGACAAGCCGGCCGTGATGTGGCAGGACACCTGGACCTTCTCCCTGGACGACGCCGAGACGGTGATCCACTGGCTGCACGACGTGCTGCCGGGGCTGGACCGCCGGGTCGAGCCGGTGATGGCGGCGACCCGGCTGCCCGACGTGCCGCTGTACGACGGCGTCGAGCACCCCGGCGGCACGGTGCTGCTGCTGCACACCACCTGCATGGCCGATTCCGAGGAACAGGCCCGTGAGCTGATCGCCGGTCTGGGCGACTGCCCCGTGGCCGGGCGCGAGCTCGGGCACGTGTCCGGCCCGACCACCCTGGCGCAGGAGACCCAGGCCCAGATGGTGCAGAACCCCGACGGGTACCGCTACGCCGTCGACTGTGCCTGGACGAACGCCGCAGCCGACGTCCTCGCCCCGCTGCTTCTCGACATCTGGCGCGGGCTGGACACCGAGCACTCGTTCTCGATCTGGTACGGCTGGGCGCCGGTGCGTGAGCTGCCGGACATGGCGTTCTCGGTCGAGGGCAACGTCTATGTCGCGACCTACCTGATCTACCCCGATGCGGCGGACGACGAGACCTACCGCATCCCGGGTGCACGAGCGGACCGCGGCGATCGCCCGTGACGGCGGGGTCGGGGTCTACCTGGGCGACACCGACTTCACCCGAAGGCAGGACCGGTTCCTGACCGAGGAGAACCTGGCCCGGCTGGAAGCCATTCGTGCCGTGCGCGATCCGCACGGCCGCATCGCGTCCTACCTCACCGCCGATCCGGCGCGGTTGAACGTGCATGCCTGATCCCGCGCCCGGGCCGCGGCTCGACCACGTCGGGCTGTCGGTCGCGGACCTGTCCGCCGCCGCGGAGTGGTACGGCACCGCGTTCGGCTATGTGCGCGAGCTCGTCCTGCGGGTGGAGGCGCTGGAGCTGGACATCGTGATGCTGATCCACCCGGCGCACGGAGATCGGCTGGAGCTGTTGCACCGGTCCGGCAGCACCACCGGGGCCCGGTTCGCCGATCCCGGCGAGGCGGCCCTGTCGCGCTCGTTCGGGCACATCGCCTTCGACGTGCACGACGTCGACGCGACCTACGACCGGGTGCTCGCCCTCGGTGCCCGGCCGGTGATGTCGCCGCGGCCCTCGCCGGAGCCGGGCGTGCGGATGGCGTTCGTCACCGATCCCGAGGGCAACCTGGTGGAGCTGCTCGACCGCTCCAGCGGCACCGCAGACGCGGTGGCCGGGTGAGCCCCGAGCCCGCGCCGTACGCCGCGCCGGTGCCGTTCGCACCGTCGCACCTGGTCGCCCTGCTCGCGGCGTTCACCTCGCTCGTGGTGCTCACCACCGACGTCTACCTGCCGGTGCTGCCGCAGCTCGGCGCCGACCTCGGCACCAGCGACGCGGCTGCCGCGGCGACCATCTCGGCGGTGCTGATCGGGATCGCCGTCGGCCAGATCCTGTTCGGCCCGCTCAGCGACGCGGTCGGACGGCGCGGCCCGCTGCTGGTGGGTGCCCTCGCCTATGCCCTCACCCATCTGCTCAGCGCGGTGGCCCCCGGCATCACCCTGCTGATCGTCGTCCGGGTGCTCGCCGGTCTGTCCACCGCCGCGTGCATCGTGGTCGCCCGGGCGATCGTGGCCGATGTCTACCCCGGGGTCACCGCGGCCCGTGCCTACGCGACGCTGGGTGCGGTGACCGCCATCGCACCGGTGGTGGCTCCGGTGGCCGGCGGCGTTCTCGCCCAGGTGATGTCGTGGCGCGGCATGTTCGCGCTCCTGGCCGTGCTCGCTCTCGCGCTGGCCGCACTCGGCTGGCGGGTGCTGCCGGAGACGCTGCCGGCGGCGCGGCGTCGTCCGGCGCAGCTGGGGTCGGTGCTGGACGGCCTGCGCTCGGTGCTGGTGCGGCGGCGGTTCCTCGCCTACGTGGCCGTGATGGCCGCCGTCGGCGGTGTGCTGTTCGCCTACATCGGGGCGTCGTCCTTCGTGCTGCAGAACGTCTTCGACCTGTCCCCGCAGCAGTACAGCCTCGATTTCGCCGCCAACTCGGTGGGCATCTTCATCATGTCCAACGTGACCCGGCATCTGGTCGCCGGGGTGGGGCCGGGCAGGTTGCTGCTGATCGGTCAGTGGACCACCCTCCTCGGCGTCGCCGTGCTCGGGGTCGGCGTCGCGCTGACCAGCCTGCCGGCGGCCCTGGCCGGGTTGTTCATCGCGGTGGCCAGCCTGGGACTGGTGATGCCCACCGGCACGGCGCTCGGCATGCAGGAGGCCCCCGGGCTGGCCGGATCGGCGTCCGGGGTGATGGGGATCAGCCAGTTCACCGTCGGCGCGCTCGCCTCCCCGCTGGCCGGCCTGGCCGGGTCGCCGTGGTCGCTGGTCGCGGTGATGGGTACCGCAGCCCTGCTCAGCCTCGCCCTGCGTCCCCTGCTGCTTCGATCGACAGCACCGACCGTCACATCCCCAGGAGAGAGCATGAGCACTCGACCCTTCCCGGACGGCTTCCTCTGGGGGGTGGCCACGGCCGGGCACCAGAACGAGGGCGACAACTCCTCGAGCGACACCTGGTTCGTCGAGCACGTGACGCCGACGGTGTTCCGGGAGCCGTCGGGCCGGGCCTGCAACGGCTTCGAGCTGTGGCGCGACGACGTCGACCTCGCCGCCGGCATGGGCCTGAACGCCTACCGGTTCTCGGTCGAGTGGGCGCGGGTCGAGCCGATCGAGGGCGAGTTCTCGCTGGAGGCGCTGGCGCACTACGACGCGATCGTCGACCGCTGCCTCGAGCTCGGGCTGGCGCCGGTCGTCACGTTCAACCACTTCACCTCGCCGCACTGGTTCGCGATGCGCGGCGCCTGGCTCGACCCGGAGGCACCCGATCTGTTCGGCCGGTACTGCGACCAGGTGATGGCCGCCTTCGGCGACCGGATCGCCTACGCCGTCACCATGAACGAGCCGAACCTCGCCCGGCTGCTGACCTGGATCGACCTGCCGGACGTCGTCCGCGAGCTCGAGCGGGCGACGCTCGAGGCGGCGAGCGCGGACGGCCGGCGTGCGAGCGCTACCGGCTCTCCAACGTCATGCTGCCCGAGGAGTTCGACGCGATGGCCGACGGCCATGACGGCCGGGCACCGGGCGGCGAAGGCGGCGATCAAGGCCCACCGGCCCGACCTGCCGGTCGGCCTGAGCCTCGCGATCGTCGACGACCTGCGTCGTCGGGCGACGACGCGTCGGTGCGTGACCGCAAGCGCGCCGAGGTGTACGACCGCTGGCTGCGCCTGGCGCGGGACGACGACTTCGTCGGCGTGCAGAACTACGAGCGGGTCTACTACGACGGCGCCGGTGCGGTGCCGCCCCCGCCGGAGGTGCCCCGCAACCAGATGGGCTCGGGCATCGACCCGGCCTCGCTGGCCGGCGCGGTGCGCTACGCCTACGAGGCGACCGGCGTGCCGGTGCTCGTCACCGAGCACGGGATGAGCACGGACGACGACACCCTGCGGGCGGCCTTCCTCGCGCCGTCGCTCGCCGGCCTGCTCGACGTCGATCGAGGACGGGGTGCCGGTGCTCGGCTACTGCCACTGGACGCTGATGGACAACTTCGAGTGGATCTTCGGCTACGGCCACCAGCTCGGCCTGCACGCGGTCGACCGGGAGACCTTCGAGCGCACGCCGAAGCCGAGCGCCGGGGTGTACGCCGCCCTCGCCCGCGCCAACGGCGTCCCCGCCTAGACCAAGATCGCCGATCACTGCGGTTCGGGCTCGAGTCACACACGGCGCCGACCATCTCCGAGCCGAACAGGAAGTTGTCCAGCCCGATCACCTCGAACAGCAGGTCGATCTCGGGCTGGTGGTAGACGCAGGTGTCGAAGAAGAGGTTGCGCATCAGGTGCTCGGCCAGGGCCCCTCAGCCTGTGCCGCCCCGCCGCCGCCGCGCCGCCGCGCCGCCCCGCCACGCCGCGCCGCCGACTGGCCGCCGCTCGCCGCTGCCCCGACGATGGAGATCACGATGCGAGGAAACGGCTGTGATAGCAGCCATTTTCCTCCAACGTGATCTCCATCGTCAGGACGTCGAGCGCAGTGGTCGGCTCGTCGGCGGTCTGACTGAAGATCGCCGGGAGATCGCTGATCTCCCCCCTGACGCTGGGGGATGAGCGCGATCTCGCAGTGATCACTGCACGCGGCGAGTGCCCAGGGTCTACGGTCGGCGTCCGCCGGGGTGCCCTATGTCACATCGTCTCTGCGGCGCGGACAGGTATCGGTTTGCGTCGTGACGTCGTCCATGACGTGTCCGCAACACACAGGCGGGCAACGCCAGATCTCACAGACACGTTACGAGGAGGATGGACCAGATGGGTACCAACGAGGGTGTGCTGGACCGTGGCCTGCGGATCACGATCGGCCTGGTGGCCCTGGTCGCGGGACTGGGCGTGGGCCTGGGATCCGTGGCCAGCATCGTGCTCCTGGTCGTCGCCGCGATCATGTTCCTCACCGGCGTGGTGGGCTTCTGCCCGCTGTACCGGATCTTCGGTCTGAGCACCTGCAAGGTCCGCCAATAGCCGTGCAGCACGCCGTGCGACACTGCGGCGATGGCCTACGACGAGGACCTCGCCGACCGGCTCCGGGCACTGCTCGAGGGTGAGGACGGTCTGACCGAACGGCAGATGTTCGGTGGGCTGGCCTTCCTGATCAACGGCAACCTGGCCGTCAGCGCGAGCAGCCGGGGCGGGCTGCTGCTCCGGGTCGATCCGGCAGACACCGACGCTCTGGTCGTCCATCGCGGCGTCCGCAGATTCGTGATGCGCGGGCGGGAGATGAACGGGTGGCTGCACGTCGACCCGGACGCGCTTCCCGACGATCGTCAGTTAGAACACTGGGTCGGCCTGGGTCTCGGCTACGCCCGGTCCCTGCCGACCAAGCGATAGCGCAGTTCGCCTTTCGGGTTCGACAAGAGCGTCGACACGACTACATTGCGTCCCATGTCGATACGCAGGGTTCGCATCGAATCGCTTGTCCTCGGGATCGTTGCGGTCGCGGCGACGAGCGTCGGGTCCGTTCCGGCGGCACACGCTGCCGCCGCGCCTCCAGTGCGATTCAGCCTTGCCCGGTTCAATCCCCCAGGCAACGATCTCCCCGTGTCCAACACCAAGCTCAATGCCGAATACATCGTGGTGACGAACTTCAGCAAGAAGACGCAGGTCGTCACCGGGTGGTCGGTGGGGGACACGTCCGGGCATCGGTATGTCTTTCTGAGGTTCTCGCTGAAGGCCGGGAAGAACGTCAAGCTCCACACGGGGAAGGGCAAGAACACCGCGACCGACCTGTACTGGGGCCAGGAGAACTACGTCTGGAACAACACTCGGGACACGGCCACCCTGCGCAACGTGAAGAAGGCCGCGGTCGACACCTGTTCCTGGAAGAGCAACGCCAAGGGCCAGGCCGCCTGTTGAGCGGCGGGGCGGGGTGTCGACACGGAGACCTCGCGACCAGTCAGGCCGGCAGGCCGCCGGAGGGGCCGGTCGGGATCCTCACCCTGACACCCCAGTCCTCCCAGGTCGTCTCGATGGTGATCTCCATATTGTTCGGGCGCACGGCGTCGATCCGCTTGGTCGGTCGGCCGTCGGCGTCGAGGTAGAGCAGGACGTCGAAACCTGTTGCCGCGGAGACCTGTTCGGCGATCGGTGCGGGTAGGGTGCGGCGCCACTCGTCGCCGGTGCAGAACGCCGTCCACTGGGCCGTCCCGGGCTGGCCGCCGGCCGGCGACCTGCGGAACCGGGCAGTCGGGATGGACGCTGCTTGACCCAACAGGCTCGGCGTGAGCCGGATCTCGTGATCCAGCCGCTGCCCGTCGACGCTCAGGGTGGAGGTGGACACGGTCTGCCACCTGCCGTCCTCACGCACGTACAGGCCGGAGCCTACGACGAGGATCTCGTACTGCGCCGGGTCCTCGGTCACCAGGGTAAGGAGCGCTCGAGGGCTCGGGCCTGTGGCCGGATAGACGGCGGTCCCCGTTGCGGTCCAACCGACCAACCCACCGAATGCCGGGGCACGGCGTGCGGTGAACCTGGCCGAGGGGGCAGCGCCGAGGGCCCGCTGAACGTGCAGGGTCATGACGTCGGGTGCCCAGGCCGTGGGGGACGGCGAGGGTGTACCGATCGGGTCTCGCGGTGGGGCCTGCACCAGCGTGCAGCCGGCCAGCGCGGACGACGCGAACACCCATCGGGCGCCGGCGACCAGAGCAGCTCGGCGGGTGACGGTGGGGGAGACCACCCGCCGAGGGTAGCGATCTGGCCCGGCTTTGCCGAGGTCGAGGTCAGGCCTGGTCGTGGTGCAGCAGCGCACCGAGCCGTTCCAGCCCCAGCGCCAGCTTCTCCTCGCTCAGTGAGGAGAAGCTGATCCTCGCGTGATTCGGTTGCTCGTGGACGGCGAAGAAGGTGCCTCCGGGCACATACGCGACCCGCGCCTCGGGCAGGGCCCGATCGCGCATGAAGGCGGCGGCGTCGAAGCCCTCGGGAAAGGTGAGCCAGGTGAACAGGCCACCCTGCGCCCGGGTGTGCCGGACGGTGTCCGGGAAGCAGCGGGAGATCGTCTCCAGGGCCAGATCCCGCTTGCGCCGGTAGGAGTCACGCAGGACGTCGATGTGCGCGTCGATGTCGAACCGGTCGAGGTAGGCAGCGGTGGCCGCCATGTTGAGCGTGCTGCTCTGGGTGTCCGCAGCGAGCTTGAGCAGCGCCAGCGCTCGCGGAGCAGCCGCGGCTCAGCCAGCACCCAGCCCAGCCGCAGCCCGGCGCGAGGATCTTCGAGAAGCTGCCCAGGTGCACGACCCGGCCGTCGGTGTCCAGGCTCTTGATCGTGGGCAGGTCGCTCGCCCTCGTAGCGCAGCTCGCGATAGGGGGTGTCCTCGAGCACGACGACGTCGTACTCGGCCGGCCAGCTCGACCAGGCGCCGCCGCCGAGGCCAGGCTCATCGTGCGCCCGGTCGGGTTCTGGTAGCTCGGGCACGGTGTAGACGAGCTTGACCCGGTGGTGTGCGGCGCAGCACCTCCTCCAGGGCGTCGGTGTCCATGCCGTCGTCGTCCATCGGCACGGAGCGGTAGCGCGGGCTCGCACGGGTTGAAGGCGATCAGCGCCCCGAGGAAGGTCGGGTCGCTCGATGACGACCTGCGTCGCCGGGGTCGAGCAGCAGCTTGGCGATGAGGTCCAGGCCCTGCTGGCCGCCCTGGGTGATGAGCACGTCGTCTGCGCGTGCACGGCATCCCGTCGCTGGTCAGCCGCGCGGCGATCAGTGCGCGCAGCTCGCGGCAGGCCGATCGGAGGCGGTGTACTGCAGTGCGCTCGCGTGCTGCGGCGTCAGCAGGTCGGCGAACACGGCGGCGAGGTCGTCCATCGGGAAGAGTGCCGGGTCGGGGTAGCCGCCGCCGAAGGAGATGATCGACGGGTCGTCACCGAGCCGGAGCAGCTCCCGGATCGCGGACGGTTTCACCAGCGCCATCCGGCGGGCCAGCTGCACCGTCATGCGTGATCTCCGGGCCGACCCGCGTCGATCTTCGCGTCGATGCCCAGTGTGTCGGGCAGCGACCGACCGGCGGCCACCTCCTCGAGCCAGGCCGCCTCGCGGGCCGCGACCTCCTGGCTCAGCCGGAGCACCGTTGCTGCCAGTGCCTGGGGGATGACGACCAGGCCGCTGCGATCGGCACGCACGATGTCGCCCGGCTGCACGACCACGCCGCCGCACTGCACCGTGACGTTCAGGGCACCGGGGCCCTCGTTCGACCCCGTGGCCGGATGCGCGCCGCGGGCGAACGTGGGCAGCCCGAGCTCCTCCAGCCCGGCGACGTCGCGGACGGCGCCGTCGACGACGAGCCCGACCGCACCGTTGCGCTGGATCGCGGCGCCGACGATGTCCCCGATCAGCGCGGCGTCCAGTCGGCCGCCACCATCGATCACCAGCACGTCTCCGGGGGCGATCACGTCGGGCGACTTGAGGATGAACAGGATGTCGCCGGGCTTGGTCCACAGCGTCGCTGCCGTGCCGCAGAACTCGTGGCCGCCCGCGACCCAGTCGATTCCCGGGCCGATCACCCCCACGGCAGCTCCGGCGTCCGCGATCTGGGTGGTCGGCAGAGCGGCGAAGGCGGCCACCAGCGCGGGGTCGGGGCGTTCGCACCGGCCGATGGTCCACTGCTCGGCGTGTGTCCTGCTCATGCGGATGCCTTCCGTGCGGAGCGTGCTCTCGTCTGAGGCGTCGACCAGCGTAGCGAGCGCGTGACGTGCGGAGCGAAGGGCGCCCGCGCTGGCACAGTGGCCGTATGAATGAGCTAGTGCCGCCGGTCACGCTGGACAACGACGAGCGGCGCCTGCTCCGGGCCGGACTGCTCGAATGGGGCGGGCCGGCCCGACCGACGGAGGCCTTCGCCGTGGCGATGGGTTTCACCAGCGCAGCCGGCCTGCCGCGTGAGGCATGGGGTCTCTGGCGCAGGATCGAGGCCGGCGAAGTCCTGGCTCCCGAGGAATGGCGACGGGTGCTCCTGGCGGTCGAGCTGGTGTTCGCCAGTGACGTCGTCGGGTCTGGGCTGGACTGGTCGATCACCTCTGGGATGTCCGACGAGGAGGCGCTTGCGGTCCTGCGGAGACTGCAGCAAACTCTGGCCCACCTGCGCGCAGGCCATGATCCGGTGTGACGACGCCGGCGGCCACGTCACGGGGCAGGAGGAGGGCACCACGCGTGACCACACCTGCAGAACCACTGCGGATCGGGATTCTCGGCGCGGCGAGGATCGCCCCGATGGCGATCGTCAGCCCGGCGAGGGCGACCGGTCACCGGCTCGTCGCCGTCGCTGCACGTGACCCGCGCCGGGCGGGGGCGTTCGCCGAGGAGCACGGGGTCGAGCGCATCGTCGAGACCTACGACCGGCTCGTGAACGATCCGGAGATCGACGTCGTCTACAACCCGTTGCCCAACGGCCTGCACGCGCACTGGAACATCCGGGCGCTCCGGGCGGGCAAGCACGTCCTCAGTGAGAAGCCGTCCGCCAGCAATGCAGCGGAGGCCGACGCGGTCGCGCGGGAGGTGTCGGTGGCCGGGACCACGTTCATGGAGGGGTTCCACTACCTGTTCCACCCCGTCATGCACCGCGTGATCGACCTGGTGGAGTCCGGAGCGCTGGGACGGATCCAGCACGTCGACACGATGGTCGCCATCCCGGCCCCGCCGGACGACGACCCCCGGTGGTCGCTGGCCCTGGCCGGCGGTGCGGTGATGGA
Organism: uncultured Actinomycetota bacterium; assembly: GCA_963710915.1. Lineage (GTDB taxonomy): Bacteria > Actinomycetota > Actinomycetes > Actinomycetales > Kineosporiaceae > JADJPO01. Next base: position 152,353 of record CAVQCD010000013.1, read on the forward strand.
CCTCGGCTGCTACAGCCTGCACGCGCAACGGATGCTCGGGGCACTCCTCGGCGGCCCACCGGCGGTCGTGGCCGCGAGGGCAGGCACGCGCGCTGGGCGGCCGGAGGTCGACGAATGGCTGGACGCCGATCTCGTCTTCCCCGACGGGGCCACCGGTTCCGCGCGCTGCCACATGGCCTACGGGGACATCGAGATGAGCCTCCGCATCGTCGGCAGCGACGGCGAGATCGTCGCTCCCAGCTTCGTCCTGCCGCACCTGAACGACGAGCTCACGATCACCATCGGGGGCGAGTCCCGGACCGAGTCACTCGGGCTGCGTTCCTCGTACACCTACCAGCTCGAAGCGTTCGCCGCCGCGGTCCGGCACGGTGCGTCGCTGCCGCTCGACGCGGAGGACGCCGTGGCGAACATGCAGATCATCGACGCGGCCTACCAGACGGCGGGCCTGTCACCCCGGCCGGTGAGCACTGTGTGATTCGGCCGTCGAATCCGACGCCATGCAATCGGCTCATGATCTGGCCGCTGAGCGTACTGGCGGCCGGCCGAAGGTGAGCCGACGCCGAGTCGCTCTGAGGTGGCTGCGGGTTGCTGTCAACGGCCGCCATTCAGATGCGCAGGACTACCTGAACCACGTCCCAGTCCCGGGCGATCTGCCTCGCGTACTCCTCGTTCAGCACGGGGTAGAAGATTGGCTGCTCAGGCAATCGGGGCGGCCACTCCGCCAGCCGGACGCCTCTACGAGCGCCTGTTCCTTGGCACCGGTCGGCCGCCACAGCGTGACTGTCTGCACGGTCGGATGTTCTCACGGGGCCTACAAGGCGGACATACGGAATTGCCGCGAGTGTGCTCTCGGGGTTGGTCCGCCGACCCCGACCCATGGACCTACGACTGGACCAGGTCGATGGTGACCTCAAACGCGTGGTTGGTGTCGCCTCGTACCCTCTGCGCATGGATCTCCCCGTCAGCTCGGCACGCGCAAGAGCGTACGGCGGCCCGCTCGACGGATCGCTGCTCGGCGACGACTCCGCGGCGGAGTACGAGGTCGTCACCGCCGACCGCGCTCGGTGGCGTTACCTGCGAACGGAACAGACAGAAGAGAACGCCGATCAGCCCGGAACCGTCACTCGGATCTACCGCTGTCTCGGTCGTATCTGACGCAACTCCCAACGTCCGCGCATTCCGCGTGTGGTGCGAGATGGCCACCAGCCTTGCCAGGCGGATCTCGGTCACAGGGAAACCCTATGGCCACTTCCAGACCATGTGCGGCCGTGGAACGCGCGCATCTTCCGCGATCCGTGCGGCCATGGGCGTCCCGGCCTTCTTGGCAAGGAGCATCGCTCGCTTGGGTGCTGGGACAAAGGGCAGCTCAGGGGGCGATCAGAGGCGGGAACTCCAAGCAGATCAGTTGCCGGACCGCAATCGAGCGGGCAATCTTGAGTAAGCAGTCAGGGGTAGCCGCCAGTTGATCAGGCTGCGGTTGGTGGCATCCAGGGGGTGCCGGTCAGGGCGTCGCTGATCGCGTCGAGGGATCGGTGTCCGTGGTTGCGGGAGCTGACCAGGTAGGAGCGGATCCGGCAGTGGCGTTGCAGGGTGGCCAGGGTCCGCCAGCATCCGCTGACCTTGGCGGCCAGCTTGTAGCCACGGATGGCGGACTCCGAGCCGTTGTTCGTGGCGGGCACGTCGAATCGGGTCGCGAAGATCCACACTTGGTCGGCCTTGCGGCGCAGGCGTTTGGCCAGTTGCAGGCCGGGGTGGTTGCCCTTGTGCCAGGGCCTCGAGAGGTTGGTGGAGATCCCGACCGCGACGCCGCGGTCGTAGCAGCGGCGCAGCCGGGCCAGCAGCCGGGGGTGCAGGCTGGTCCGGCCGTCGGCGCGGGCGGTGTTGACCGCGTGGATCGTCTCCCGCAGCGTGTCGGCGACCTGGCGGGCCCAGCCCTGGGTGAGCGGGTCGATGGCGTAGGCGTCGTCGAGGTACCGCAGCGCGTGCGCCAGGCATTGCTGGACACCGGCCAGGTCGTCGTCGTAGCTGAGGTAGCCGCCGTAGTCGTCGCGGACCAGGACCCCACGGTAGTCGTCCAGGATCCCGAACCCGCTGATCGAGGCCTTGGTGCGGTCCCCGGCCGCGCCGTACCAGACCAGATCCCGGCTCGGCTCGTCACCGACGCGGGTGTAGGCGCACATCGTGCGCACGGTGTAGACGTGCGGGTTGTGGCAGCCTTCGGCTCGGGTGGCCTGATCGGTCAGCGGGGCGGGTGTCTCGTCGGTGCCCACCACGTCCGCGGCGCGTAGGGCGCCCTTGAGGGCGTCCTCGAACCCGGCCGCGGTCAACGCGGTGTCCAGGCGGATCAGGCAGGAGGAGATGAACCCGGTGGACACCGTGACGCCGAGCAGGGCGGACATCAGGTCCGCGGTCCGCTCGATCCCGAGCACGTCCTGGTCAGGCCAGCAGGGTCGCCGCCGCGGTCACGTTCGGGCCGTAGCAGGTCGGGCCGCCCCGCACGCCCGCCGGCAGTCGCCGCCGTGGTGACGTGTCCGCAGCGCACAGACCCGGCGCATCATCAGGTACTCGGTCACCACCAGGGAGAACGTCGGCAGGTCGAACACCTGCACACGGGAGCCGACCCGTCCGGGCGCGCCGGCCAGGTCCCCGCCGCACCCACCAGCACGCCGGCGGCTCCAGCCTCCGGGTCCGGTCCGGGATCGCGACCCGTTGCAGACCGCTGCCGCGGTGACCCTTCTGTCCGCCCTGGCCTCGCTTCGGCGACTGGCCGGCCTGCGGCCTCGCCCGATCGCTTGTCTGCCCTGGCCTTCGCCGCCGGCCCGGGTCGTCGGTGCTCGGCGGCCGGGAGCTGTTCGAGGAGTCACGACCGACTTGACGACGCAGAGCGGCGACCTCGATCCGCAACTTCGCGACTTCGCCCCGCAACTCCTCGATCACCCCAGCCTGCGCGACCACCAGCGCAGCCAGCTCCCCATACGAGGGCGCAACCGGCGGCTCGGACATGCCCGGAGTCAAACATGATCACAAACAGGGCACCAGCACCAACACGCCCCAGGTCACCAGGGGGTCTGACTGCTTACAATCTTGAGGCTTCGTCCTCAGCGCGGACGACGAGAGGGGGAACGATGAAGAAGACGTTGCTGTGCGACATCCTTCGGTGGCATTCGTACGAGAAGCTGCACGCAGATGGTGGTGGCTACTACGCGAAGTGCCGTCGATGCGGGCGGGAACATGACATCGGCATCAAGATCGGTCCCGGCTGACCGCAGGCTCACGTGGTGATCCTCATCAGACGGGCACCAGTCCGACTGCGACGTCACGATGTCGCGCTCTCGCTCAAGCGCAGACGCCCGCTCCTGATGGATATGCGGGTGATTCGCGTGGTCTTGACGCTCCCTCTCTGTCAACCTCTCGTGAGACACCTCAGCGGTGCTGATTACTGAGTTCTGAGGGCGAGAGTTCGGAGAGCAGGTTCGATGACGAGGCTGTGTCTGTCGGCCGGGTGGGCATGCTGTCGGGGTGGAGGAGGTGCCGGACCCCGAGGTCGGTGAGCGAGCCTCGCGGCGCACGTACACCGCGCGAAGTACAAGGCTGGAGATCCTGGCCGAGTACGACGCGGCTGGACCGTGACGGCCGAAAGGGGGCCCTGCTGCGCCGTGAGGGTCTGTACACGTCGCTGATCAGCGAGTGGCGCAAGCAGCGTGACAAGGGCGCGTTGGCGGCGATGCAGGCCACGCACCCGGGGCGCCGAAGCCAGTCGACCCGGCGGCGCGGGAGAACGAGCGGCTGAAGGCGGAGAACGCCACGTCTGGAGGCCGAGCTGGACACCGCCCGGCAGGTGATCCGGGTGCAGGGGGAACTGTCCGCGCTGCTTGGAGCAGCTCTCGACAGGCAGAGCGCGGACCGACGAGGGCCGGAGAAGCGAGCGCCGAGAAGTGATCGACGCCATCGACGAGTCCGTGTGCGACCTGGTCCCGCTGGTCGGGGTGAAGGCCGCGTGCGAGGCGGTCGGCCGGTCCGCGGGCCTCGCTACTACCGGGCCCGTCCAGCCGCGACCAGCCCGGCGTCCCTGAACCGCCGGGTCCTGCGAGCCGAGCGACCGTCGTCGTCAGGCCGGCGGCGGTGTCACGGCCGCGGGAGCGCCAGCAGCAGCCGCGGGCGCTGAGCGCGGCCGAGCAGGCGGCGATCCTCGACGTGCTGCACAGCGACCGGTTCGTCGACATGGCACCGGCCGAGGTGTGGGCCACGCTGCTCGACGAAGGCGTCTACCTGGGCTCGAGCTCGACGATGTACCGGCTGCTGCGCGAGCCGGCGAGACCGGTCAGGACCGGCGCCGGCACGCCACCCACCCGGCGCAGGTGAAGCCCGAACTGGTCGCCAACGCACCGAACGAGGTGTGGTCGTGGGACATCACCAAGCTGCGCGGCCCGGCGAAGTGGACCTACTACTACCTGTACGTGATCTTGGACATCTTCTCCCGCTACGTCGTCGGCTGGATGGTCGCCACCCGGGAGTCGACGACCCTGGCCGAGCGGCTGATTCGCCGAGACCTCCGCAAGCAGGGCATCGACCGCGGACCAGTTGACCATCCACGCCGACCGCGGCTCCTCGATGACGTCCAAGCCGGTGGCGTTCCTGCTCGCCGACCTCGGCGTCACCCAGTCCCACACCCGCCCGCACGTCTCCGACGACAACCCGTTCTCCGAGAGCGCAGTTCAAGACCCTGAAGTACCGGCCCGACTTCCCCGACCGGTTCGGCTCGATCGAGGACGCCCGGGTCTACTGCGCCCGGTTCTTCCCCTGGTACAACGACGAGCATCGCCACTCCGGGCTCGGGCCTGCACACCCCCGCCGACGTCCACTACGGCCGCGCCCACGCCGTCCGCGAGCGCGCGCGCCGACGTCCTGGACGCCGCCTACGCCGCCCACCCCGAACGGTTCGTCCGCAAGCCACCCGAGCCACCGAAGCTCCCCCAGGAGGCCTGGATCAACAAGCCACCCGACAAGGAGGACCCGGACGACACAACTCACTGAACTGAACGAGTCCGTGTCTCAAACAGGTTGACAGGCGCCGCTCGTCTAGCTGACGGCGCCGCGACACTCATGCGTTCTGTGGCGATCGAAGGCCCGAACATGTTGAGCGACACCGTCTGAGCACCCTGTCAATGACGTCGACGCAACGTGCGGATCTGCCGCGAGAAGGCCAGCGGGGCCACCGGCGGTGCCCCAGCCGCAGACCGCGGATGTCACGGCATAGCTGCTTGATGAATGTCGGCCGCGAGGGCGGGGATATCGATGTCAGACGTCGTGTCCACGGCGATGGTGGCTCGCCCCACGCCCAGAGCTCCCAGGTGCGCCAGGTCGGCGAACTGTCGGGAGAGCACCGCGCTGTTCTTGGCGTCATCACCGTGACCTGCGTGGCGGACTCGGCGGGTGAACCGTGCGACAGCCATCTCTAGGGGGCACTGGCAGACGACTTCGACGACAACGCCGGGGAGGGTGGCCAGCCAGTCCGTTGGTGTCCCTGACGTCGTGGACAGCTCGGGGCGCCTCCAGAACGAGCTGAGGACCGCGCCGGAGCTGTTGTGCGCAAGGACCTCGAGAACCGCGTCAGCGCCGCGGCTGAGCCGGGACCGGAGCTCGTCGTCGCGGACGTCGAGTGCCGTCAGGAGGGGAGACAGGATGTCGTCCTTGTCCACCAACGGCAGCCCCAGTTCAGGGGCAAGCAGACGTGCGAGCGTCGTCTTCCCGCTCCCCGGCAGACCCGAGACCACCACGAACATGCGCTTCACGGGAACAGTGTCGCCAACGACGCAAGCCGTTACCGAGACTCGCCCGCCCGTCGTGCTTGACTCGTGGGCATGATCCGGCCCGTGCTGATCACGATCCGCGGGAACTCCGCCTCCGGGAAGTCAGTCGCTGCCGATGACATCCGCTCGGTGTACGGGCGCGGTGTCGCCATCGTGGGTCAGGACCTCCTGCGCCGACAGGTGTTGCGGGAGCTACCGGCTCCCGGGGGTGCGAACGTCGGATTGATCGATCTGGTGGCGCGGCACGCCTTGGACCATGGCTACCACACGATCGTGGAGGGCATCCTCGAGGCGGCCATCTACGGCGACATGCTCATGGAACTCGTGATGGACCACCAGGAAGCAGGCGGGCCCACAGCCAGCTGCTACCTCGACGTGCCGCTCGAGGAAACGCTACGGCGGCATGCAGGCAAGTCCATTGCCGCCGAGGTGAGTGATGACCAGCTCCGACGTTGGTACCTGCCCGACAACCGCGTGCCTGGACTGAGGGAGGTCATCCTCGGCGACACCGTCGCTCTGCCCGACGTGGTGACCACCATCCTGCACGACACGAAGCTGTTGGACAGTCCGCTGCGCCCCCATCACCTGACCTGGGACGTCGCCTCCAGGACCAGCCGGTGGCGATGACACGCGCTCTTGCTCGGTGTGCGGGTGATCCCAGGGTCGCGTCCGGTTGTGGTGGCCACCTGGGGGTTCTCGGCGTGGTCGAGGTGGCTCGTGCACTCACGGCGCGGCGGCCGAAGGGGGAGGTCTTCGCCGAACTGCCAGAGGCGCATGGCCTTGAGCTCGCCACCGGCGGCCGCCTCCCGAGCCAAGTGGTACCGTTTCTTGTACTACTCATTCGGAGGTGCAGCCGTGGCGATCACCGCCAGCGAGGCCCGCAGGAACCTGTTCCCGCTCATCCAACGGGTCAACGACGACCGCACGCCCGTGGAGATCACCTCCAAGCACGGCGACGCCGTCCTGATGTCCCGGGCCGACTACGACGCCCTCGAGGCGACCGCCCACCTCCTACGCGCCCCCGCGAACGCACGGCGACTGCTCGAAAGCCTGCACCAGGCCATGACCGACCAGCGCGAGGCCCACGAGCTCGCCGAGTGAGACTCGTCTTCACCCCCAACGGATGGCAGGACTACACCTCCTGGTTCACAACCGACCGTGCCGTTCTGAAACGGATCAACCGGCTCATCGAAGACACCCTGCGCGACCCCACCGACGGAATCGGCAAACCCGAACCCCTGCGCCACCTCCTCGCCGGCACATGGTCACGCCGAATCACCGAAGAACACCGCCTGGTCTACCTGGTCGACCGCGACGACCTCGTCATCCTTCAGGCCCGATACCACTACACATAGCTCCACCGAGAACATCCGGTCTTGCCGCGAGTCGCGCCGTCAGTCGTTTTCGATGTAGCCGGTCCGTGGATCGATCATTGACAAGAAGCTTCGAATGTTCGTCTGGTGCTGCTCGACATCGTCAGGCGATGGGCTCGTGCTGAAGCCGTAGCCGGGATTCGGGCCGCTGCGCCACGTGTAATGGGTGCCGCCGAACTCGTCGGGCCGCAGTTCGAAGATCTCGCCATCACATTCAAGCTCCCTTGCTGGCGCGGCGCGTTCCTCTGGAGCGACGCTGGGCAGCGCAGCCCAGCCGTCCGCTTCGCGCTCGTCCATGCGCCCAGCATGCCATCGAGTACCATCCGCGCTTGCCGCATGGTGACTGATCTTGGGGCCCGCCCGTGGCGGCTGGTCGGTTGCGACCCGCACGGCACTCAGGATGCTCGACAGGGCGGCCGGGTCGGCCAGCGTCAGTCGCGCGAGATCGGTGGGCCTGAACCAGCGGAGGTCGTCGTGCTCCGTGGGTGCGGAGTTGACAGGCTCCCCGTCCCAGCGGGTCACGAGAAACGCGTGCACGTCAAGGGTGGGGTCGTTGAACGTCATCGGGATCGGCAGGGGATCGTGGACGTGGACACCGAGCTCCTCGGAGCACTCCCGAATGACCGCTTCGTGAGGCGACTCGCCTTTCTCGACATGTCCGCCGACGAGGTCCCAACAGTCCGGATACCACTCACGCAGCGGATGACGATGCACCAGCAGCACGCGACCGTTGCGAACAAGTGCTGCGACCGCGATCGGAATCCGGGCGACCATGACGGCACGCTACGCGCGCGTGGACTCTCATGCCGCGATCCGCGCGGCCCTCACGCTGCCGCTATCCATGCGGACAGACGATGATGCTGCGGGCCGGTCCCAGCACGGTCTCAGGTCGCCTCGGCCGCGCCGCTGTCGGTGGATGGTGCGTCATACCAGCGCAGCACCCGCAGCGCCCTCAGGGTGTTCCACCGGCTCGGCGTACCGTCCGGCTCCTCGAACCGGAAGTGGACCGCGCCCGGGTGGCTGTTCTCGAGTAACCACAAGCCGTCGGGTTGACGCTTGGCGCGGACCGTCTCCATTGCCTCAGCGAGCCTCGGGTCGGGCTTGCCGCCACGCGATGCGAAGTAGTCCGTGGCCTTGAGCAGGTCGTAGTGCCAGCGTGGCGGGTGGGAGAACGTCAGCCAGTGCGGGTTCACCACCTCACCGGTGCGCAGCGACCGGAACAGGTTGCGTCGCAACAGGTACTCCTCGCCGTTCCTGCGGGCCTGGCGGACCTCGTCGGACCCGTCGGTGTGCCGCTCCCACCGCAGCAGCGCGTCGACCACATCGAGAGTGCTCGCGAATGATCCCGGCGCCGAGCGACTCTCGGCCCAGCAGTTCCAGCCGCCGTCCGGCAGCTGGTCGGCCAGCAGCCGCTGCACCACCGTGTCGACGTCGACGCCCAGGTAGGTTCCGATCAGGATGGTGCCGGCATTGATGCAGCAGTCCGTCTCCCCGGCGAAGAACGGCAACCCGTCGTACTCCCAGCGGCAGTTGCCGGCGACCAACTGCGCGGTCTCCTGCATCGACGCACTGTCCGGGGGCACCCCCAAGTGGCAGAGGTCGAGCAGGACCGGGTAGGTCGCGGTCCAGGGCTGGGCCGGTTGCTCTCCTGAGTCCTCGGCGGGGCCAGGTGACGGAAACGGCGGTGGTGGCTGATCCGCGGCCAGTGCCCGCGCGGTCGCCGCAGCGAACGCCGCGGTCTCGGGGAAACAAGCCCCGCCGGCCCACTGCCCATCAGGTGCTCGCAGCGCGAGCAGCCGAGCACCCCACCCCTCGTGCTCCACCCTCGCTCGCTCGGCCGCGATGGCTGCCTCGGGGGCGTCGAGGAGGTCACGCATTACCTGCCAGCGGAGCGCCGGGTCGCCCCGGAGGAGCCACTGCACCACCGGATCGTCCTCGGCCATAGGGGCTGTCCGGGGGGAGTCGGGGTCCCGCCTATGCACCGAAGACTCCATCGTTGGACCATAGCCCGCACCACAACATCCGCATCTGCCGCAGACAGCGGCCGCCGTCGGTCATGTGCCGCGGGAGACAGCGCGCGGGTGGTCTGCCGATTGGGGGAGGCGGGCCGCCGCCGTGTAGACGATCACTGATGTCCTGCGCGGCAGTACCTCGGCCATCCGCTCGTGCCGCAGGTCGAACCTCACCTCCTGCGGCACTCTGCGCGGTTGACCCCGTGCGCAGGTGTACTCGCATCGTCGGGCCCTGGCGTCGGGCATGATGCCCGCATGATCCACCCGGTGCTGGGCCGCTCGCTCGATTCCGCCACGCGGGCCTGGTGGCGGTTGGTAGGCCGTCCGGTAGACCTTCACGCCACGGAACAGTGGTTGCTCGCACCGACCTGCGGTCCCGGACCGATCGGCTCGGCGTGGATGGCCGCGGAGGCCGCTCGGATCGGTGGCACGTTGATCCACGAGGCCCCCGCTGGCGGGCTGCTGCCGACCATGACCGTGCTCGACGGTCCCGGCTTCCGCGCCGACGATCTTGACCCTGTGATCCGTCGCTTCTACGAGCACACAGCGTCCTGGCGGATGGAGGTCTGGACTCAGTGGTCAGCCCCGTTCCGGCCCGCAGGCGATCTGATCGGGCGTCTCTTCGGGCGTCGGGTGCAGCAACTGGCCATTCCGACCCGGCCGCTGGAGACTGCGCACGGCATGGACTCGCGGATCGTTCACCTGCTCGGTCCGGACGGCGAGCATCATGCTGCGGGATGGCTGCGTACGCTGACCGCGACAGGGGCCGTGGTCTACAGCGGCTGCTACTCGGCGCGGACCCTGCCGGGCACGGACCAGCCCTCGGTCCATGTCGCCTTCCCGCTCGAGTCCGGCAACGTCCAGGTCTTCCTCACCCCGAGCGTTCGACCCGACAGGTCCTTGGTGCTGTCCTCCCGGCCGGGCACGTTCGGGGCCGACGGCACCTACGTGGTCGTGCGGGGTCGGGGTCGACGCGACCACGCCGCACGGGTGCCGATCCACGAACGCTTCCACGTCTACCGCGATCACCGCGGCGTCCTGCGCACCGATCACGAACTGCGCCTCTATCGGGCTCCCGTTCTCCGGCTGCACTACCGGCTCGATCCGATCTGACCGCCGTCACACGGCGGCAGTGAGGGGCGCCCGGGCATTGTGGGGTCACGCTTGGGGTTCGAGCAGGACCAGCGGGATGACCCTCGTGGTCTTGGTCTGGTACCCGGCGTAGTGCGCGTGTTCTGCAGCGATCTGTGGCCACAGTTCGTCACGCTCCTGCGGCGTTGCCGTCCGCGCGAGCATCGGCTGGCTGGGGCCACCGAGCACGGCCACCTGAACGTGAGGGTCGCGCTCAAGATTGAGGAACCAGTCGGGATGCCGGTCGTCACCACCGCGTGAGGCCACGACCACCAGGGCCTGCCCGACGCGTGCCGGCGACGTGAGCATCACCGTTCGGGCCTGGCCGGACGTGCGGCCGGTCGTCGTCAGCTGCACCACCGGCATCCCGCCGGCCCGATGCCCGACCCGCCCGCCGCTGATCTTGAGTACGGTCCGATGGACTACGTTCATCGCCTTGAGGGCCACGTCGCTGGGCATGCAGCGAACCTAGCTCCTCAACCCGGCCGCCACCGTCCTGAAGTCCTGCCGCTGCTCGTCAGAGGTGGAGGTGAAGCCGAAGGGCGTCGTCGAGGCGCGCCATCAGATGTACGGGCATCTTGCCGATCAGCTGGCCAAGGCGTGCGACGGAGATCGAACGAACCTGCTCGGCCTGCGCCTTGGACTCGACCCGAAGCCCGGTCTCGCCTGCCGGGAGCAACACCTGGAACGGGTAGACGCGTGTGATCGTGCTGGTCACCGGGACCACGGTCACCACTCCTCGCCCGAGCCGAGCCGCCGCGGTGTTGGCGCGGTCGTTGCTGACCACGACCGCTGGCCGCCGCTTGTTCGCCTCGCCCGGTCGAACCGGATCGAGGTCGACCAGCCGGATCTCACCGCGCAGCATCGACCAGCCCGTCGGCTGCGGTGGACTCCCATGCCTCCGCGTCGCCCGAGGACTGCCACTCGCCCCACGCCTCGGCGTACGCATCCTCGAGTTCGGGGTCACCCAGTAGTCGGATGGCCTGTTGGATCGCGGCCGACCGAGAGGGCAGACCCGCCGCTCGGGCGTACTTGTCGAGGGCCTCGACCTCTTCGTCAGACAGACTGATACTGAGCTTCATACCAAGATGCTACCTCGGTAGCACCATGAAGGCTACTCCGGTCGCCTTTCCGCGTCCTTCGCGGGGGACTGGGCGACGCACACGATGCCCGTGTTGCCGTCCTGGTCGGCGATCACGGTGAGCGACGGCGTATCGCTGCCATCGACGACGGTCCCGCCCGCGGCGACAGCGGCGGCGATTCGTTGCTCGGCCACCTCGGGCGCCACGTAGACCTCGACGTGGAACCGTTGGCGCGCGGACCCGTTCTCGTCGCCGTCCCCGAACCACAGGTTCGGTACCCGTCCCGTGGCGTCCCGGATCTCGTCGCTGGGGGACCCGTGGCCCTGGGACTCGGCGTTCCCGGTCAGCAGGGCGGCCCACACCGGGGCGATGGTCGCGGAGTGCGCCGTGTCGAGGCCGAGCTCGATGACGCTCACCGAGGCTGGGTCCGCGTCGATCTCGTGGTCGGCGGCGATCTCGCTGATCCGTCGAGCGAGGTCGACGTCCTGCTGGGTCACCCATTCAAGGAGGTGTTCGGTGCCCTCGTCGTCGCGGTACACGGCGTCGGCGGTGACCAGCTTGAGGTCCACGTACCCCGTCGCGAGCGACACGCTCGGGTGGTGTCCGATGGCGTCGCCCGCCTCACCCACCGCGGCGACGAACCGTGCGCCGGTGCCGAAGTCGGCGACCAGGTAGCGGGCATGCAGGCCCTGGGCCAGCTTGCGCCAGTCGGTCAGCTGGGCCCCGGTGATCTCGTCACCCGTCAGCATGTCCATGGTCGCGGATCCTCTCTGTGTCACGGCTGTGCGGGAACCTCGATCGACATCACGCAGTTCTTCAGCCCCTTGGGGCGGACGTACCTGAAGCCGAGTCGTTCGTAGAGCCGGCGGGTGCCGTTGTAGAGGAACGACGATGACATCTTCTTCGTCTGGTGCGTCAGGTCGTGCGGGTAGGCCTCGACCACGCCGCCGCCGGCCTGCGCGATGAGGTCGAGGGCACCCCGGATCGCGATCTCGGTGACGCCCCCGCGGCGGTGACTCCGGTCCACGAAGACACAGGTGATCCGGTAGTCGGGGTCGCGGTCCTTCTCGGCGTCGTACTGCTTGCGATGGTGGATGGTCGGCAACTCGGTCGGCGTGCCGTACTCCGCCCACGCGATGGCCACGTCGCCGTCCATCACCAGCGCCGCATGAGCTGCGCCGGCCTCGACGTACCGCTTCTTCAGCTCCCGGTTGGCCTCGGCCCCCTGCCCGCGCTCGGGGCCGTCGGGATGGAACCAGATGCACCAGCAGCCGCCGAAGATCCCGTTGTGTCGCTGCACGAGGGCGTCGAACGCCGGCCAGGTCTCAGCAGTCAGAGGGCGGACCTCCAACGTCGCATCAGTTCTCGTCTCGGCACTCATGGACCCACCGTAGAACGGCTACCGGACGATGGGCGTCCGGATCAGCGGCCCCCCAGTTTGGCGAGGGCGCGTTGGTACCGTCGTGGAGGGTGATGTCGAGCGCGTTCGGGGAGGCCGGTGTGTCCACGACGGCCGCTGACGGCGGGGCCGGCTGTCGGCTCGCGGCCTACGGGTCGCTGGCACCGGGGCGTGCCAATCAGCATCAACTGGACGGACTTACAGGTCGCTGGTTCACGGGCTACGTCCGTGGGGATCTCGTTGCAGCGGGCTGGGGCGTTGATCTGGGCTTTCCTGGGTTCATCGCTGATCCGTCCGGATCTGAGGTGCCGGTGGAGGTATTCGAGTCCTCGGACCTGCCGGCGAACTGGTCACGCCTGGATGAGTTTGAAGGTCCTGCCTACCGGAGGACCGTGGTGACAGTGCATACGGAGAACGGGCCTGTGGAGGCGTTCATCTATGCGCTGTCTACATGATCGACGGGCCCGCGTGGCCTGCTCGTGTCGAGGATGAGATAGCGCTCCGCGGCGTCAGGAGAGGTTTCGTCTGGCAAACGGCGTAAGGCGCGAGAGCGTGGTGCTCTCGCGCCCTGCCTGGTGCACGGGGGTGGGTCGGGTCAGTGGGTTGCCGCCGTGGTGGTGCCCGTGGTGGTGTGGGCGTTGCGGTTGCGGGTGAGCAGGACGATGAGCGTCACCACGCCCGCGGCGACGATCAGCGGGACGACGCCGTCGGTGACCGCGAGGGTCGCCAGCAGGGCACCGATGAACCCGGCGGTGATGCGGCCGGTGAGGAGCTGCTGGGCGTGGACGCGGCCGTCGGGGTGGGGCAGGAAGAGCCAGCCCAGGCCGTAGAGGGAGGCACCGAGACCGCCGAGGAAGGTCAGCAGGACGAACACGACGCGGACGACGATCGGGTCGACGTCCCAACGGCGGGCCAGGCCGGCCGCGACACCGGCGACCATGCGGCCGGAGCCACGGTCGGGACGGGTCACACCGGAGCGGCGGATCGTGTCGAAGAACCGTGCGGCGGGCGGGGTCACCGGCCGCGACGGCTGCGCCGGCGCGCTCGGCGGGGTGAAGGTCGTTCCGGAGGGGGCGGCGGGGTGGTCGCTGCCGGTGCCGGTCGGAGTGGTCGCGGGGGCGCTGCCCCAGGACGGCTGCTGGTCGGAGTCGGTGGTCGCGGGAAGGGCTGGGGTCTCGGTCGTTGTCATGTCTCCACTGTCGTCACCGCACGCCTCCGGCGGATCAGGCGCCGTCCCTGGCCGCACCCTGAACGATCCCTGACCGGCAGCCGGGATGTTCACGTCGTCCCCTCAGGGTTGCGGTGAAGGGCGTGATCAACAAGAAAGGCCCCCGAGGGGGCCTCGTGTTCCTGGAGAGGAACCTTGTGCGCCGTGAGGGACTTGAACCCCCAACCCGCTGATTAAGAGTCAGCTGCTCTGCCAGTTGAGCTAACGGCGCTAGCGCTCGACGAGGTTACCAGCGCAGCGGCCCGACGACGAAATCCGTTCACTGGGACGGGCCAGGTCCCTGGGCAGGGCAACTCGCCCGCTCTAGGCTGCAGCCATGCGCCCGACCGGGATCACTGTGGCGACCTACAACCTCTACCTCGGTGCGGACCTGACCCCCCTGTTCGCCGCCGAGGGAAGCGAGTCTCTTGCTCGCCGTGCCGCCACCATGTGGTCGGCGGTGGAGGCCTCCCGTCCGGTCAAGCGCATGTCCACCGCAGCAGCCCTGCTGCTGCGTCACCTGCCGGACGTGATCGGTGTGCAGGAGGCCGCCCTGTGGCGGGCAGGCACCACCGAGAGCGTGCGCACCCACGATCTGCTGGACCTGTTCGTCAAGGCCCTGGCCGTCCAGGGCACGCCCTACCGGGTGGTGGCTCAGTCGTCGGGGTTCGCCAGCGGCGATCTCTCCTCGACGCTGGCCTCGATCACCGGCCAGGTCGTCGAGATGCAGGACCGCTGCGCGATCCTGGTGCGCGACGACCCGGCCATCGCCGACGGGGAGTCCTTCGGCGGCCGCTTCGATGCGGCGATGGCCTCGACGGTGATCGGCCACCCGGTCGAGGTGGCCCGCGGGTGGTGCGCGGTCGACGTCCGCGTGGGACGGGCCGAGCTGCGCGTGGTCAATGCCCACTTCGAGGCCTTCGACGCAGCTGTGCGGACGGCGCAGGCCACCCAACTGGTGACCGAGGTCATCGGCGCCGAGGGGAACCGTGCGACAACGGTGGTGCTGGGCGACATCAACTGCCGCCCGCCCGGCTGCCGGCCGACGCTCGAGAGGATGCCGGCTGCCGCGCACGAGGTCGACGGCGACGCCTACGAGGTGCTGGCCGCCTCCGGACTGATCGACGCGTGGGCAGCCGTTCAGCCGTCCGATCCCTGCGGCGGGCACACCAGCGGCCAGGCCGCGGATCTGCGCAATCCCGTCTCGACCCTGGACCAGCGGATCGACGTCGTGTTCGCCGACCCTGCCCTCGCGGTGCGGCAGGTCGACCTGGTGGGTGCCCATCAGGACGACCGCACCTCGTGCGGGCTGTGGGCCTCCGACCACGCGTGCCTGGTCGTCGGGCTCGAGGCCTGAGCGGCCCCGAGCCCGACGAGCAGCCTCAGCGGGTGTCGCTGACGATCCCCTGTCCTGCCATGATCGCGGCCCGTGCCGCCTCGAGCCGGGCGACCGGCACGCGGAACGGCGAGCAGGACACGTAGTCCAGACCGATCGAGTTGAAGAAGTGGATCGAGTCCGGGTCTCCGCCGTGCTCGCCGCAGACCCCGATCGTCAACTCGGGCTTGGCCTCCTTGCCCTCCCACGCGGCGATGGAGACCATCCGGCCGACACCGGAGGTGTCGATCGACTCGAACGGGCTGGTCCCGAAGATCCCCGCCTCCATGTACTGCGGGAAGAAGGCGGCCTCCACGTCGTCCCGGCTGAAGCCCCACACCGTCTGGGTGAGGTCGTTGGTGCCGAAGGAGAAGAACTCGGCCTCCTCGGCGATCGCGCCCGCCGTCATCGCCGCACGCGGCAGCTCGATCATGGTGCCGATCGGAATGTGCTGGCTCACACCGGTTTCCGCTTCCACCCGGAGCAGGGTCTTCTCGGACTCGTGCCGGATCAGCACCAGTTCCTCGACCGTGGCGATGAGCGGAACCATGACCTCCGGCTTCGGGTCCTTACCGGCCTTGCGCAGCCGCGCGGACGCCTCGGCGATCGCCTGCACCTGAAGCTGGAACAGCTCCGGCACCACGATCCCCAGCCGGACGCCGCGGGTGCCGAGCATCGGGTTCTGCTCGTGCAGACGCTGTACCTGGCGCAGCAGCTCCTCCGCCTCGGCGTCGGGCTTGCCGCTCGCCTCGGCGAGGGCCACCTTGACCGACAGGCCGGTGAAGTCCGGCAGGAACTCGTGCAGCGGCGGGTCCAGCAGCCGGATCACGACCGGCAGTCCGTCCATCGCCTCGAGGATGCCGACGAAGTCCTCGCGCTGCAGGGGCAGCAGCTCGTCCAGCGCGGCCCGGCGTGCCTCCGGGGTGCGAGCCAGGATCAGCCGCTCCACCACCAGGCGGCGCGGGCCGAGGAACATGTGCTCGGTGCGGCACAGCCCGATCCCGCCGGCGCCGAAGCCGCGCGAGCGCACGGCGTCCTCCGGGGTGTCGGCGTTGGCCCGGACACCGAGACGGCGGTGCCGGTCTGCGTGGATCATCATCCGGCTGACCGCCTCGAGCAGCTCGCGCTCCTCGTCGGTGTCGACCGTCACGTCCTCACCGCGCAGCACCTGCGCCACGGGGGAGGGGGTGACCGGAACGGCGCCCAGGAACACCTCGCCGGTCGAGCCGTCGATCGAGATCACGTCGCCCTCGGAGAAGCGCTGCCCGTCCGGGGTGGTCACCTCGTGGTGCTTCGGGTCGACCCGCAGCGCCTCGACCCCGACGACGCAGGTGCGGCCCATGCCGCGGGCTACGACGGCGGCGTGAGAGGTCTTGCCGCCCCGGCTGGTCAGAATGCCTCGTGAAGCGACCATGCCACCGAGGTCGTCCGGGTTGGTCTCCCGACGGACCAGGATCACCTCTTCACCCGCAGCAGCCCACTCGACGGCGGTGGCGCTGTCGAAGGCCGCCTTGCCGACGGCCGCTCCTGGGCTGGCCGCCATGCCCCTGGCCAGCGCGACCCGCGGTGCCTTGGGGTCGAACTGGGGGAACATCAACTTGGCCAGCTGCTCACCGGTGACGCGCGTGATCGCGGTGTCCATGTCGATCACGTCTTCGTCCACCAGCTGGACCGCGATCCGGAAGGCGGCGGCCGCCGTCCGCTTGCCGATCCGGGTCTGCAGCATCCACAGCTTGCCGCGCTCGACGGTGAACTCGATGTCGCACAGGTCCTGGTAGTGGTTCTCCAGCGTCTCCATGATCTGGATCAGTTCGCGGTGCGACTTGTGGTCGAGCTTGGCGAAGTCGTCCAGGCTCAATGTGTTCCGGATGCCCGAGACCACGTCCTCGCCCTGGGCCTTGGACAGGTAGTCGCCGTAGGAGCCGCGCTTGCCGGTGGCCGGGTCGCGGGTGAAGGCGACGCCGGTGCCGGAGTTGTCGCCGAGGTTGCCGAACACCATGGCCATCACGTTGACGGCGGTGCCCAGGTCGTTGGAGATCTTCTCCTGGCGGCGGTAGAGCCGGGCACGGTCGGTGTTCCAGGACCGGAAGACGGCGCGCACGGCCTCGCGCAACTGCTCGACCGGCTCCTGCGGGAAGGGCATGCCGGTCTCGGCGAGGATGACGTCCTTGAACGTCTCGACCAGGGTCTGCAGGTCCGCGGCCTCCAGGCCGAGGTCACTGGTGGTGCCCTTGGCGGCCTTGGCGGCCTCGAGATGGGAGTCGAACGCCTCGGCCTCGATGCCGAGCACGGTCTTGCCGAACATCTGCAGCAGGCGGCGGTAGGAGTCCCAGGCGAAACGCGGGTCGCCCGAGTGCTCGACCAGACCCTTGACGCTCTGGTCGTTCAGGCCGACGTTGAGGACCGTCTCCATCATCCCGGGCATGGAGAACTTGGCCCCGGAGCGGACCGAGAGCAGCAACGGGTCGTCGTGCTGACCGAGGGCGCGTCCGGCCTCCTTCTCCATCCGGGCCAGGTGCTCGGCGATCTCGTGCTCCAAGCCCGCCGGCTCCTCGTCGTGGAGCAGCCAGTGGGTGCACGCTTCGGTGGTGATCGTGAATCCGGGCGGGACCGGCAGCCCGAGGTTGGTCATCTCGGCCAGGTTCGCGCCCTTACCTCCGAGCAGGTCCTTCAGATCGCGGTTGCCCTCGGCAAAGTCGTAGACGAACTTCGGCATCAAACGCACACCCCTTTGACAAATGCGGCCACGAACCGGCCGGTATCGACAACCCTCCCCGGTGATCCGGGCCACTCGGTAGGACCAAGGTCTAGGCCAGCAGTGGGAATCGCTCACCGTGTGCCACGGGTGGGTTGGTTCTCGTGAAGTTCATACACCCTGCACCTGATCAACAGGTGTACTGAAGGTGGCGAACGCCTTGCCCGGGTCGCAGACCACGAGCCTGCGCTCTCTGGGGTGAGTGACGGGACTTGAACCCGCGACCCTCTGGACCACAACCAGATGCTCTACCAGCTGAGCTACACCCACCAGGAGCGGCTACTGCCGCGACGGCAGCATACCCAAACCGATCAGACCGGCGCGCCACGGTATTTGGCCGCCACGGCGCGCGCCGTCTCGCTGTCCGGCCCGGGCTGAGGCACGAACAGCGCCTCGCGGTAGTACTTCAGCTCGTTGATGCTGTCCCGGATGTCGGCGAGGGCCCGATGACCGCCGTTCTTCTCGGGGGAGGCGAAGTAGACCCGCGGGTACCAGCGCCGGGCGAGTTCCTTGATCGAGGAGACGTCGATCAACCGGTAGTGCAGGTGGGCGTCCAGCTCCGCCATGTCCCGGGCCAGGAAGGACCGGTCGGTGGAGACCGAGTTGCCCGCCAGCGGCGCCTTGCGAGGCTCGGGGACGTAGGTGCGCACGTACTGCATGACGGCGTCCTGGGCCGCCTCCAGGGTGATCCCTGTCTCCAGCACCTCGAGCAGCCCCGAGGTCGTGTGCATCTGCCGCACGACGTCGAGCATCTGCTCGACCGCTTCCTGTGGAGGGCGGATGACGACGTCAACCCCCTCGCCCAGCACTGTCAGCTCCGAGTCGGTGACCAGGACGGCGACCTCGATCAAGGCGTCCGTCACCAGGTCCAGCCCGGTCATCTCACAGTCGATCCACACGATCCGGTCCTGGGACCGCTCTGCGGACCGCTCACCGCTCCCGTTTGCCACGGCGGTCACTCTACGGCGCCCCAACGGCTAGCCTCACCTGCGATGGCCATGACGACACCGCAGCCGTTCGGCGGCTCTCCCTATCAACCGCCCGGTGTGCCGCCGGTGGGGCAACCTCGCGCGTCGCGAGCCCGCTCCACGCTGGTGCGGGCCGCCGTCATCGTGCTGACCCTCGGCTGCGGACTCCTCAGCATCGCGGCGATCTCCGCTGAGACCGGGTTCGCCGGTCTGGTCACCGGCCTGGTCCTGGCCGCGATCCCGACCTTCCCGGTGATCGCCACGTTCCTGTGGCTGGATCGCTACGAGGCCGAGCCCGCCCACCTCCTCGCCTTCGCCTTCGCCTGGGGAGCCGGGGTGGCCACCTTCGCCGCCCTGGTGATCAACACCGCGTCGGTGGCGGCGATCACGGCCACGGGCGGTGACCCCAACCTGGGCGCGGTGCTGGTCGCGCCGCTCAGCGAGGAGTCGTTCAAGGGACTGGCGGTGCTGCTGATCCTGCTGCTGCGCCGCCGCGAGTTCGACGGGATCGTCGACGGCATCGTCTACGCAGGGCTTGCCGGGATCGGGTTCGCCTTCGTCGAGAACATCCTCTATCTGGGCCGCACCCTGTCCGAGGGGAGCGGCGTCACGGTGGTCGTGTTCGTGCTGCGGTGTGTCGTCTCCCCGTTCGCGCACCCGTTGTTCACCTGTGCCACCGGAATCGGGCTGGGCATCGCCTCCCGCAGCCGCAACCTGTTGGTCCGGCTCGGAGCCCCGGTGCTGGGCTTCGCGGTCGCGGTGCTGCTGCACGGGGCCTGGAACCTGTCGGCGTCCTCGGGCCTGAACGGTCTCCTCGCCGGCTACGTGCTGTTCCAGATGCCGGTCTTCGTGCTCTTCGGGGTGATGGCCGTCCTGGCCCGCCGCCGCGAGGGCCGGTTGATCGAGCGGAACCTGTCCGTCTACGGCACCACGGGCTGGCTGACCGCCGGTGAAGTCGGCATGCTCGGGTCGCTGGCGGCGCGCAAGCAGGCCAGGCAGTGGGCGCGCGGGTCGGGCGGAACCCTGGCCGAGCGGGCGATGCGCGAGTTCCAGGACCTCGGCAGCGAGCTGGCCTTCCTGCGTGAGCGAATGATTCGGGGCGCTGCGGCGCCCAACGCGCGCGATCACGAGTACGCGATGCTGACCTCGATGTCGGGGCTCCGCCGGGTGTTCTTGAACCGGGGTCGTTGACCGTTAGGTAAACGTTAAGAATACGTCAAGGCGAGTACCCCTTCAGGGACAAGGCTGTCAGGCCCCGGACAGCCCTCCTACGGTGAAAGCATGCAGGCGAGCGGCCCCGCCCGCCCCCGATCCGCGCAGACCAGGCGAGAACGTCGCGCTGCCGAGCAGGGGCGCGCTGAGCAGATCCCGCAGAACTCCGGTGCCGTCCCCGAGTACCAGTCCTGGGCGACTCCTGCCGGCCTGCCGCTTCCCCAGGAATACCGGTCCCCGGACCCTGCGCAGGGCCACGGCTACGAGCCCCCCGGGCAGCACCCGACCGCCTCGCGTCGCAGCCGCCGGGAGGAGCCGAGCTTCGAGGCGCTGATGGGCGGCTCCGCGCCGCTCTTCGCGGCACCGCCGCAGCCGACCGCGGCCCCGCCGCGAGCCTCCGCCCCGCCGCGAGCCACTGCCCCGCCCCGGTCCGACGTCCGGATGATCGACCTGGACGCCGCGGTGCAGCCGATGACGCGGCGCGCGGCCCGGGCCCGGCAGGTCGCGCCGCCCTCGGCGCCGCGCCCCGTCACCGCACCGCTGCCCTCTGCCGGGCCGCCGACGCGCAGGTCGCAGGCAGAGACCTCGCGGCGGACGGCGCAGCGCGGCGCGGGGGACCGGGGTCGGGCGACGCCGGCACCCGTCTCGCGCGGAGAGCGACGGCGCGGGTCCGCCCGGCGTCCCGCGTGGCCGGTCTGGGCCGCGGTGTCCAGCGCGGTCGCCGCAGCCGGGGCAGTCGTGCTCTACAACGTCGGCGGCACGGATGCCGTGGTCACCCTGCTCACCGCGAAGTCCTCGACCGCCTCCGCACCCGGGGCGGCCGTGGGATCGGCACCGTCGCCCAGCGTGGCGCCCGGCCGCCTGCCGGGCACGCCGTCCGGCAAGGTCTCCGTCCGCACCTCCAATGTCCCGTCGCCCAAGGCCTCCGCCAAGGTGACGCGCGCCCCCGCAGCGACCAGGGCGGCAGCCGGCGGTCAGGGAATGCAGATGTACGGCGCCCCCCGATCGGGTCTGGCGTGGCAGAGCGGATGGTGGCAGGGCGGTCAGATGGACGCCGCGGCGGCCAACGCCGCCGGCACCTGGCGAGGGCGTCCGATGGACTTCGCCACCACCTACCCCGCCTATGACACCTGGGCGCAGATGGCCGACAGCGCCTCCAGCGTGACCATGTTCAAGGGTTTCTCCGGCCGCCTCGCGTACGGCCTGCCGCTGCTGCCGATCGACCGCAAGGGCCAGTGGGGCGACGTCACCTCGGGCTCCAAGGACGACGTGTTCCGCGGCATCGCTCGTCAACTGAAGGACAACGGCTTCGGTGACAGCGCGGTGCGGGTGGGCCTGGAGGCCAACGGCACCTGGTACGCCCACAGTGCTGATGCCGACACGGCGGACGAGTACAAGGCGGCCTTCCGCCGAGTGGTCTCGGTGATGCGGGCCGAGGCGCCCAAGTTGACCTTCTGGTTCGACCTGTCCGTCTCAGCCCAGCCGCTGGCCGGAACCTCGGGCCGCGCCGACGTGCTCACGGCGCTCTTCCCGGGGGAGGACGTCGTCGACGGCATCTCGATGGACCACTACGACTTCTACTCCCTGGTCGCGCGCACCGACGCCCAGTTCGACGCCGCCATGCGGCCCCCCAACGGTGTCGGTCTGGCCGATGCCGCCGACTTCGCCCGCGCTCACAAGATCGGTTTCTCGGTCCCCGAATGGGGTATTCATTCGGTTCAGGGAGCCGGCGACAACCCGTTCTTCATGCGGAAGATGTTCGCGTTCTTCACCGCGAACCGCGAGGTGCTGGTGTTCGAGAACTACTTCAACGAGCCCGATGTCTACATCGGCAGCGCGCTCAAGGAGGGTCAGAACCCGCAATCCGCGGCCGTCTACCGCGAACTGTGGGGTGGTCGCTGAGCAGGGTGGGGCGATCGGGCAGGCCCGGAGGGACTCGAACCCCCAACCAGCCGGGTAGAAACCGGATGCTCTGTCCATTGAGCTACGGGCCCCAGCGACGCCGTACCGAACGGCCTCGGCGGTGCAGGAGCCAGGTTAGCCGGACCGCGCCCCGGCCCGCCGAATGGTCGGTCAACGATGATCGCGCCCGCCTGGCGACCGGATGGAGGCGTATGGTCTGGCGGGCTCGTCGTTTTGGCAAGATGTGCTGCTCAGGGCAGTCTGAGTGCGCGAGGCGCTACGGGAGGGAGGGGTAGGGCAGTGGAGCAGAAGGTCGGCGCCGCCGTCCCGCAGGCCCCGCGTGCGCAGGAGCCTGGCTCCGGCCTCGCCCGGGGGACCTCCGACATCGCCGATCCCACGGAGCCGCTCGACTCCGATTCCTCGATCATGATGCCCGCGGACGACGAGGAACCCCTGGACCTGCTCGAGGCCTCTGAGCTGCTGCGGATCGAACTGGGTGCTCTGCGGCTGCCGCTCGTCGTTCCCGGGGTCGAGCTGGGCCGCAAGGAGCGCGACACCCTGATCGCTCAGCTCGACGACTACCTGCTGCCCCGACTGCGCCGCATGGACGCGCCGGTGCTGGCCGTCGTCGGTGGCTCGACCGGGGCCGGCAAGTCCACCCTGGTCAACTCGCTGGTCCGCCGTGAGGTGACCCGGTCCGGCGTCCTGCGACCGACCACCCGGTCACCGGTGCTGGTGCACCATCCCTACGACTCCGGGGCGTTCCTCTCCCAGCGGATCCTGCCCGGGCTGGCCCGGGTCACCTCCGAGGCGCCCGAGCCGGCCCAGCCGATCGATGTCGACGCCCCCCGGGCCACGGCGCTGCGCCTGGTTCCGCACGAGGGCATGCCGCCCGGGATCGCCATCGTCGATGCGCCCGACATCGACTCCCTGGTCGAGACCAACCGCGAGCTGGCCATGCAGTTGCTGGCGGCCGCCGATCTCTGGCTCTTCGTCACGACCGCGGCCCGGTACGCCGACGCCGTGCCCTGGGAGATGCTGCGTCAGGCCGTCGAGCGCGGCGTCTCGGTCGCCGTGGTGCTCGACCGGGTGCCGCCCAAGGCGATGCAGGAGGTGCGCACGCACCTGGCCACCCTCCTGCGCGACCGGGGGCTGGCGACGTCCCCGCTGTTCACCATTCCCGAGACCACCCGGTCACCCGAGGGCTTCCTGCCCAAGGAGACCGTGCAGCCGATGATCGCGTGGCTGACCCGGTTGGCCCGCGACGCTCGCAGCCGGGATGTGGTGATCAGACGCACGCTGGTCGGCGCCCTGGACAGTCTGCGCGACCGGATCCCCCTGATCGCCACCTCGGCCGACGAGCAGGTCAGCGCCGACGAGGCGCTGCGCGACGAGCTGGATGCCGTGTACACCGCCGCCTCGGACGAGTTGGAGGAGCGGCTCTGCGACGGTTCCATGATGCGCGGGGAGGTTCTCGCGCGGTGGCACGAGTTCGTCGGGACCGGTGATCTCTTCCGGAGCCTGGACGCCACGGTCACCACGCTGCGGGAGCGGATCGGCGCCGTCGGCAAGGGACAGCCGCTGCCGACGGCGGGCCTCGATGACGCCGTCCGCACCGGGGTCGCTGCGCTCGTGCGTTCGGCGGGGCAGCGGGCCGCCGACGAGGCCGTGCAGCGCTGGCGGGCGCGGCCGGAGGGAACGGCGTTGCTGGACGCCGCGGGCGGCGGCTCGATCATCGAGCAGCGATTGGCCCCGGACTTCGATGCCCGCCTGGCCAGGACCATCGGAGACTGGCAGGCCGGCGTGCTGGATCTGGTCCGCGAGGAGGCCGCTTCCCGCCGGGGCGGAGCCAGGGCCACGGCACTGGGTGTGAACGCCGCCGCGCTGATCCTGATGCTCACCGTGTTCAACCACACGACCGACACGGACCGGGCCGACGCCGACGCCGCGGCTGCTACCGCGACGATCGCCCAGCGGGTGCTGGAGGCCGTGTTCGGCGATCAGGCCGTGCGCACCCTGACCGCGCGGTGCCGTTCCGACCTGATCGCCCGTTCTCATGCCATTCTGGACGGCGAGCGGGCCAGGATCGAGGGCCTGCTCGACCGCGCCGAGGTACGGGACGGGCGTGGAGAGATGCTGAGAGCGCTGGCCAGTGCCGTCGAGGAGGCTCGCTGAGGTGAGGGTGCCTGGACGCAGTTCTGCAGGCCCGGATCTTGCCACCCGCGCGGAGGGCCTGGAGCAGGCTCTCGCGGTCGGCGGTGACCGGCTCGACCAGAAGGCCTCCACCTATGCCCGGGCCGTGATCGACCGCACCGGCGAGCGGCTGCGGCTGGGCCCGCACTACACGATCGTGGCCCTGGTCGGGGCGACCGGCAGCGGCAAGTCCACCCTGTTCAACGCCCTGGCAGGCATGGAGCTGGCCGAGACCGGGGTGCGCCGTCCCACAACGGGGCGGGCCATGGCCTGCGTCTGGGGCGAGGACACCGCCGACCCGCTGCTGGACTGGCTGGAGGTGCCCCGCCGGCACCGGACGCGCCGGGAGACCGTGCTGGACGCCGACCACGAGTCCGAGTTGCACGGTCTGGTGCTGCTGGACATGCCTGACCACGACTCCACGCAGGTCGCCCACCGGCTCGAGGTTGACCGGCTGGTCGAGCTGGTCGACCTGATGGTGTGGGTGGTCGACCCGCAGAAGTACGCCGACGAGGCGCTGCATCACGGTTATCTCAAGCGGCTGGCCAACCACGACGGCGTGATGATCGTGGTCCTGAACCAGATCGACAAGCTCGCGCCCGCCGAGGCGGAGACCTGCCGCACCGACCTCCGCCGGCTGCTGGACGCCGACGGCCTGGACTCGGTGCGGCTGCTGGTCACCTCGGCCGCCACAGGCCGTGGCGTCGAGGACCTGCGCCGGCTGCTGGCCGAGGTGGTCGACGTCCAGGGCGCGGTCGCCGCCCGCTCCGCGGCTGACCTGGACCGCGCCGCCCGCCGGCTGCTCGACTCGGTCGCCGAGAACGAGCCCGAGGCCAAGGACCTGCGCGGGGCGGACGACCTGGTCGGCGCGCTGGCCCAGGCGGCCGGAGTACCGGTGGTGCTCGACGCGGTGACCAACGACTACCGCCGCCAGGCCGGGCAGGCCATGGGCTGGCCCTTCGCCCAGTGGTGGCGCAGGCTGCGGCCGGATCCGTTGCGCAAGCTGCGGCTGAGCACGGGCACCGAAGGTGAGCTGCGTGAGCTCACCCAACCCTCGGTGCCCGAGGCCACGCCGTCGCAGAAGTCCCGGGTGGAGCTGTCGGTGCGCCAGGTGATCAGCGGAGTGACCGACCTGCTGCCCCGGCCCTGGGCCGACAGCGTGCGTGCCGTGGCCACGCGTCCCGACGCGGACCTCTCCGAGGCGCTGGACGAGACCGTCGCGAAGGTGGACCTGACGCTGCGCCCGCCCGGGTGGTGGCAGGCGGTCAAGGCGGTGCAGCTGCTGCTCGCGGTCGCCGCGGTGGCCGGGTTCGCCTGGCTCGCCGTCGTCGGCGTGCTGGCCTTCCTGCAGGTTCATGTGGACACGCCGTTCCTCGGGTTCGCACCGCTGCCCACCGTGCTGCTCGCGGGCGGATTGCTGGGCGGCGCCCTGACCTCGCTGATCGTGCAGCAGGCCGTGAACGCAGGCGCCAAGCGGCGTCGGATGGCGGTGGCTGCGGCGATGCGGGAGTCCGTGCAGGACGTCGCCTGGTCGCACGTCGTGGCGCCCATCGCCGAGGTGCTCACGGATCACCGCACGGTGCGCGAGGCTCTGAACCGGGCTCTCTGAACCGGGCTCTCTGATCCGGGCCCTCTGAACCGGGCTCTCGGCGCGACGTCGTTCCGTCCACAGCCCGGGGCCGTCGTCCCACTGTCCACAGGCAGCCGGCCAGGACGGGCGGGATTCAGCCGATGTGGCGAGGCTGACTCCCGTCCCGGCACCGACCGGGGACGAGAGGAGAAACCGATGAACGGCAACTACGTGTCCCTGTGCGGCATCGTCGCGACAGCCCCGGAGAGTCGGCTGATCAACGGCGAGACCACGGTCACCGGCTTCCGGCTGGCCTCCACCCCGCGGCGCTACGACCAGCGCGCCAGGGACTGGGTGAACGGCCGCACTACCTGGGTCTCGGTCAACTGCTGGCGGAGCCTGGGCCGCAACGTCGCCACCAGCCTGAAGGTGGGCCAGAAGGTCATCGTGAGCGGCAAGCTGGTCAGCCCGGAGTGGACCAATGCCGAGGGGCAGAAGCGTTCTCGCGTCGAGATCGAGGCCGATGCGGTCGGGGTCGATCTCACCTACGGCACGGTCGACTTCCACAAGGTGAACTGGTCCGAGCCGCTGCGGGTGCCTGGCCAGCGTGAGGTGGACGAGCTGGCAGAGTCGGTGGAGCGCGCAGCCATGAACGTCGATCTGTCCGCCCTGCTCGACCCCTCGGAGGACGAGGAGGAGCCCTACGGCGACGACCTGGAGCCTCTGGACCCCCGCGACCGTCAGGAGGTCGGTGCCGCCCGCTGAGGCCGGTGCGCGCGTGACGCCGGCGGTGAGGCAGGATTTGCCGAATGCGACGCCTCACCGCCGGTGCCTCGGACCCAGCGTCCCGGGCTCTCGGCCTCGGCCTCGGCGTGCTGGCTGACGCCGTGCTGGCAGACCCGCGTCGCGGCCATCCGGTGGCGGGCTTCGGTCGGGCCGCGGCGGCGCTGGAGCACCGGGTGTTCGCCGACGACCGGGCTCGCGGCGTGGGGTTCACCGCTATCTGCGTCGGCGCCGCTGCCGGTCTGGGCGTTCTCGGCGAGTGGGCCACCCGTGGCGGCACCGCCCGGCCTGCCCTCGGGCGCACCCTGGTCACCGCCGTGGCCACCTGGGTCGCCCTGGGCGGCACCAGTCTGGCCCGCGAGGGCGCGACCATGTCGTGCCTGCTGGAGGCCGGTGATCTGGACGGCCCGGGTGGTGCCAGGGCCCGGTTGTCGCATCTGTGTGCACGCGATGCCGGGCAGATGGATGCCCGCGAGCTGGCGCGCGCGACTGTGGAGTCGTTGGCTGAGAACGCCTCCGACGCCGTGGTGGCGCCGCTGCTGTGGGGTGCGGTGGCCGGAGTGCCCGGGTTGCTCGGCTACCGGGCGGCCAACACGCTCGACGCGATGGTCGGCTACCGCTCGCCGCGCTACCTGCGGTTCGGCTGGGCCTCGGCCCGCGTGGACGACGCGCTCAACCTGGTGCCGGCCCGGCTCAGCGGAGTGCTGCTCGGTCTCTGCGCCCCGGTAGCTGGCGGTTCGCCGTCCGCCGCCTTCGCGGTCCTGCGCCGTGACCGGCGACGGCACCCGAGCCCCAACGCCGGGCATCCGGAGGCTGCCACGGCCGGCGCGCTCGGTGTCGTGCTCGGCGGGCCGAACCGCTATCAGGGGCGCCTGGAGCACCGGCCCGAACTCGGGGCCGGCGGCCGGGTGGTCGAGGTGGACGACGTCCGTCGGGCGGTGCGGTTGACCCGTGCCGCCGGAGGGCTCGCTGCCGCACTCTCGGTGTCCAGCCTGGTCGGATGGTCAGCTCTGCAACGGAGAAGGAGACACGTCCCATGACTGACTCGGTGGCCGAGTTGGCGCAGGTTCTGGGCCGGATCGCCCCGCTGGACGCCGGGGCAGTCGCCGCGGCCAGGGCGCGGCAGGCCCAGCTGACCGAAACCGCCCGGTGCCCTCGGGGTGCTGGAGGACGTGTCAGTGCAGCTCGCGGGGCTGGCGGGGCGGTGCCCGCCGCCGATGCCCGAACCGGCCACGGTGGCCGTCTTCGCGGCCGACCACGGCGTGCACGCCCAGGGGGTCTCGCCGTGGCCGCAGGAGGTCACCGCTCAGATGGTGGGCAACTTCCTCGCCGGAGGCGCCGCGGTGAACGTGCTCGCCGCCCAGGTCGGAGCACAGGTGCTGGTGGTCGACGTGGGCGTCGCCGCAGACCTTCCTCAGCCTGGTCCGGCAGGCGGGCACCCCGTTGGTGGCCGGCTGCTGGACCGGCGGGTGCGACGCGGCACCCGGGACCTGACCGTCGAGCCGGCGATGAGCCCGGACGAGGTGCTCGAGGCCCTGCTCGCCGGGGCGCGCCTGGCCGCCGAGCTCGCCGAGGCGGGGGCCGGCTGCCTGCTCACCGGTGACATGGGGATTGCCAACACCACGGCGTCCGCGGCGCTGATCGCAGCCTTCACGGGTGCCGACGCGGTGGAGGTGACCGGCCGCGGCACCGGCATCGACGACACCACCTGGAAGCACAAGGTCGGTGTGGTGCGAGCCGGGCTGGAGCGGCATCGCGCCGTGGTGACCGCCGTCGGAGATGAGCCGCTCGCGGTGCTGGCGGCCCTCGGCGGCCTGGAGCATGCGGCCATCGCGGGCTTCGTCCTCGGGGCGGCGGCCGCCAGGGTGCCGGTGATCCTGGACGGCGTGATCGCCGGGTCGGCCGTTCTGGCCGCCCAGGCGCTGGCCCCCGAGGTGGTTGCAGCCTGCATTGCGGGGCACAGGTCCGCAGAGCCCGGCCACGCCGTGGCGCTGGAACGGCTCGGGCTGCGCCCGCTCGTCGAACTGGACCTAAGGCTCGGGGAGGGTACCGGCGCGGTGCTCGCCCTGCCGATCGTGCAGTCCGCGGCCCGCGTGTTGCGGGAGATGGCCACCTTCGGCGATGCCGGGGTGTCCCAATGACGTCCGGTCCAGCGCCGGAGCTGCCGCGGCACTACCTGGCCGGGCTCGACCTGGCCGGCCGCCGGGTGGTGGTGGTCGGCGGGGGAGCGCTCGCCCAGCGGCGGCTGCCTGCCCTGCTCGCCTCCGGTGCCGAGGTGCGGCTGGTCTCCCCGCGGCTCACCCCGACCGTGGAAGGGCTGATCGCCGGCGGTGACATCCTCTGGGAGAGAAGGGGTTACCGAAGCGACGATCTGGACGGGGCCTGGTATGCGCTCGCCCTGACCGACGACCCGGCGGTGAACGCGCAGGTCGCTGGGGACGCCACCGCGCAGCGGGTGTTCTGTGTGCGGGGCGACGCCGGCGCTGCCGGCAGTGCGGTCACCCCGGCCGTCGGGGCGCACGGGCCGGTCCAGGTGGGCGTGCTCGGCGGGGGAGACCCGGGCCGGGCGGTTGCCGTCCGCGACGGGGTCCTCGAGGCTCTGCGGACCGGGCAACTGGAGTCCCGGGCCCGGCGTCGCAGTCCGGGGGTGGCCATCGTCGGCGGAGGTCCCGGGGATCCTGAGTTGATCACTGTTCGGGGGTGCCGGTTGCTTGCCGAGGCGGACGTGGTGATCGCCGACCGGCTCGCTCCGCAGGCCCTGCTGTCCGAGCTCGGCCCGGATGTCGAGGTGATCGACGCCGCGAAGCTGCCCCGGGGCCGGGCGATGGCCCAACAGCGGATCAACGAGCTGATGGTGGAACGGGCGCGGGCCGGGGCGTTCGTCGTCCGGCTCAAGGGCGGCGACCCGTACGTGTTCGGCCGCGGCAGCGAGGAGCTCGAGGCCTGTGTGCGGGCGGGCGTGGCGGTGACGATGGTGCCGGGGGTGACCAGCGCGCTGTCGGTGCCGGCACTGGCCGGCATCCCGCTGACCCACCGTGGGCTGGCCCACGAGGCGGTGATCGTCTCAGGTCACCTCGCCCCGGGTGATCCGGACAGCTTGGTCGACTGGACGGCGCTGGCCCGGCTGCGCGGCACCCTGCTGGTGCTGATGGGCGTCGAGCGGCTGCCCGAGATCGCCGCCGCCCTGCTCGCCCACGGGCGCGACGGGAGCACTCCGGTGGCCGTGGTCCAGGACGGCTCCATCCCCGGCCAACGCATGGTCACGGCTCCACTGGCGCAGATCGCGCAGACCGCCGCCCGCGAAGGGGTCCGCGCACCGGCCGTGATCGTGATCGGCGCCGTGGCCGGCCAGCGGCAGCCTCAGCCGGCGGAGAGCCAGGCCGAGGCGTCCGGGGGCAGCTGACCCTCGACCAACGGCGCGCTGGCCAGCAACAGCTCGCCGTCGGGCAGCGCCACGGGGCCGGCGCCGGTGTTCACCACGCAGACGAAGCCCGGCTCGCGCCGGAAGGCCACCACGTCGCTGCCCAGCTCGAGCCAGCTCAACGAGGCGGCATCGCCGGCACCCGTCGCGGTCAGGTCGCGGCGAAGGTGCAGCGCGGTGCGGTAGAAGGCCAGCATCGAGGCGGGGTCGCCGTCCTGCGCCTGCACCGACAGGCCCGTCGGCCCGGCCCAGGACGCCGGCTGAGGCAGCCACCCCGGCGCGTTACCGAATCCGAGCGAGGGCCCGGAGGACTCCCACGGCAGCGGCACCCGGCACCCGTCGCGGCCGCGCTCGGTGTGGTTCGAGCGTTCCCAGGTCGGGTCCTGGAGCAGCTCGGCCGGCAGGTCCTCGACCTCCTCCAGCCCGAGCTCCTCGCCCTGGTAGAGGTAGACCCCGCCCGGCAGCGCCAGTTCGAGCAGGAGAGCAGCCCGGGCCCGCCGCCGGCCCAGCGCCAGGTCGGGCTCGCCGTGGTCGTGGCCGTGCAGGGGGTCCTTCACGCGGCGGGCGTCGGGGCGGCCCAGCCGGGTGACGTGCCGGGTGATGTCGTGGTTGGAGAGCACCCACATCACCGGCGCCCCGACCGAGTCGTGGGCGACCAGGCTCGAGGTCGCCGTCTCGCGCAACGACTGCGCGTTCCACGGTGCCATGACGAAGTCGAAGTCGAAGGCGGTGTGCAGCTCATCGGGTCGCAGGTAGTCGGCCAGGCGGTCGGGCGAGGACACCCAGGCCTCGGCGACGAAGACCTTGGGCGGGTCGTAGGACTCGGCCAGGGCGCGCCAGTCACGGTAGATCTCGTGCACCTCGGCGCGGTCCCAGTGCGGGTGGTCGGTGCGCGAGGTCGCGTCGAGCAGTTGTGGCGGGTTCTGGCCCCGAGGGTCGTCACGACCCAGGTCGGGCAGCGCCGGGTCCTTGGCCAGTCCGTGGGCCACGTCGATCCGGAACCCGTCGGCGCCGCGGTCGAACCAGAATCTGAGAATGTCCAGGAACTCGGTGCGGACCACCGGGTTGTCCCAGTTCAGGTCCGGCTGCTTGGGGTCGAACAGGTGCAGGTACCACTGCCCGGCGGCGCCGTCCGGCTCGCTCACCCGGGTCCAGGCCGAGCCACCGAAGACGGCCTTCCAGTCGTTGGGCGGCAGCGCGCCGTCCGGCCCGGTGCCCGGGCGGAACAGGTACCGCTCGCGCTCGGGCGACCCGTCACCCGCCGCGAGAGCCTCGGCGAACCAGGGGTGTTCGTCGCTGGTGTGGTTGGGCACGATGTCGAGCAGCACCCGCAGGCCCAGCGCGTGGGCCTCGGTGATCAGGGCCTCGGCCTGGTCGAGCGTGCCGAAGGTGGGCTCGATGGCGCGGTAGTCGGCCACGTCGTAGCCCGCATCGGCCTGCGGCGAGGGGTACCACGGGTTGATCCACAGGGCATCGACGCCGAGGGCGGCCAGGTAGGGGAGCCGGGAGCGGATGCCGGTGATGTCACCCATCCCGTCGCCGTCACCGTCCGCGAAGCTGCGGATGTACACCTGGTAGGTGACGGCGTCACGCCACCAGGGGCCGGGGCGGGCGGTCGAGAGGGCAGGACGAGGGGCAGCGGCGGTGGACGTCACAAAGAAAACGTTACCGGCGTCGAGCGATTCAGCGCGCCAGTGACTCGATCGCCGTGCCCAGCCGGGGCAGCGACTCCGCCACGTGGGACTTGGCCTTGGACCGCACCCCGTTGTAGATCTTGGCAATGGCGGCGTGGTCGGGCTTGGCCGCCCGCTTGTCGGTGACCACCAGCAGAGCCTCGGCCGCCTCGTCGCCGCGCGAGCTCAGGTAGCTGCCGAACGGCTGACCTGCGCGGGCCGACCAGAAGGGGTCGAGCTGCTCGGCGAAGTCGGGAAGCATGTAGTCGACCGCGCGGAACACCAGATCGGGACTGATCCTGCTGACCGCCTTGTAGGCCGTCTTCAGGGCCATGCCGCTGAGGCCGGACTTGCCGGCCACCTCCTCCTTGACGACGCCGGCCAGGGTCTCGACCGCCTGGGGACGACGGGCAGGGTCGGTGAGCAGCTCGGGCAGCGTGGTCATGATCTTCCTTTGATCGACGAGTCCGTGGAGCGCGGTGCGTGGGTGACCCTAGCCGAGCGGCCTCGGTCATTTGCCCCTGTTGGCCCAGGATTCCCGCACTCCGGACGGTGGTGGGGTGGGCGTCGGGTCTGTCGGTGGGGATCGATAGCCTGCCCGGGTGGACGACTCCGTGCTGGTCAGCGCCCGAGGGCTGAGGAAGACCTTCGGTGACTTCACCGCCGTCGATGGGATCGACGTGCAGGTGCGCGCAGGCGAGGCATTCGGCTTCCTCGGGCCCAACGGAGCCGGCAAGTCCTCGACCATGCGCATGATCGGCTGTGTCTCACCGGTGACCTCGGGCGAACTGCGGGTGTTCGGCCTCGACCCGGCCACGCACGGCCGGCAGATCAGGGCCCGGCTCGGGGTCTGCCCCCAGCAGGACGTGCTCGACGGCGAGCTCACCGTCGAGGAGAACCTGTGGATCTACGGGCGCTACTTCGGCCTGAGCCGGCGCGAGGCCAAGGCCCGCGCCGCCGACCTGCTCGAGTTCGCCCAGCTCACCGAGCGCCGGGCGGACAAGGTCGAGCCGCTCTCGGGCGGCATGAAGCGCCGGCTGACCATTGCCCGCTCCCTGGTCAGCCAACCGGAGCTGCTGCTGCTCGACGAGCCGACCACCGGGCTCGACCCGCAGGCTCGGCATGTCTTGTGGGACAGGCTGTTCCGGCTCAAACGCCAAGGCGTCACGCTCATCGTCACCACCCACTACATGGACGAGGCCGAGCAGCTGTGCGACCGGCTGGTGGTGATGGACGGCGGCCGGATCGCCGCGGAGGGCTCGCCGCGCGAGCTGATCGCCGAGCACTGCACCCGCGAGGTCCTGGAGCTGCGGTTCGACCTGGACGACGCCGATGCGGCGGGCGTCGCCGGCCGGCTGACCGGGGTGGGCGAGCGGATCGACCCGCTGCCCGACCGGTTGCTGGTGTACGCGGACGACGGGGAGGCGGCGCTGGCGCAGGTGCACGCGCGCGGCGTCCGCCCGATGTCGTCGCTGGTGCGCCGGTCGAGCCTGGAGGATGTGTTCCTGCATCTGACCGGGCGGAGTCTGGTCGAGTGATGAGCCGTGCCGAGCGTCTGGCCGCGGTCGTGGAGTACTTCCTGGTCGTCTACCGGCGCGTGTGGCGGGGCAGCATCTTCGGCCGCTTCCTCTCCCCGCTGCTTTTCCTGGCCTCGATGGGGCTCGGATTGGGCTCGCTGGTCGATGCGAGCTCGGGCGGTGTCGACGGGGTGCCGTACCTGCAGTTCATCGTGCCGGCGATCGTCGCGACCCAGGCGATGTGGACGGCGATGGGGGAGTCGACCTATCAGGTGATGAGCTACATCAAGTGGAACCGGATGTACCACGCGATGCTGGCCACTCCGCTCGGCGTCGGCGATGTGCTGTTCGGGCAC
Organism: uncultured Actinomycetota bacterium; assembly: GCA_963710915.1. Lineage (GTDB taxonomy): Bacteria > Actinomycetota > Actinomycetes > Actinomycetales > Kineosporiaceae > JADJPO01. Next base: position 186,092 of record CAVQCD010000013.1, read on the forward strand.
CTGCTCGTGGTGGCCTTCCACCTGTTCACCGCGTCAGCGATCTTCGTGCTGGTGGCGAGCCTGCTCGGCGGGTTCGGGTCGTGGTGGGCGTGGGTGTGCATCCCGGTGGGGGTGCTGACCGGGTTGGCGTTCGCCGTACCGATCTTCGCGTTCACCTCCACCCAGGACGACGACGTCGGGATCACCCTGTTGTTCCGGCTGGTGATCACGCCGCTGATGCTGTTCTCGGGCACCTTCTTCCCGATCTCCTCCCTGCCGGTATGGCTGCAGCCGGTGGCCTGGGTGACCCCGCTCTGGCACGGGGTGGAGCTGTGCCGCGGAGCGGCGACGGCGAGCATCGCGCCCGGTGCCGCGGTGGGCCACCTCGCCGTCCTGCTGGTGTTCATCGGCGTGGGCGCGCTGGTGGCGCGGCGAACCTTCACCCGGCGGCTGGTCCCGTGATCGCGCTCGGGCTGGCCGCCGCCGTGGTCGAGCGCAACGTGGTCGCCTACCGGCGGATGTGGGTCGCCCTGGCCACGGGCTTCGCCGAACCGGTGCTCTATCTGTTCTCGCTGGGTCTCGGCCTGGGCGCTCTGGTGCACAGCGTGACCACGGACGGCGGCGCTCAGGTGCCCTACGCGGCGTTCATCGCCCCGGCGCTGCTGGCATCGTCCGCCATGAACGGTGCGGTGTTCGACAGCACCTACAACGTGTTCTTCAAACTCAGGTACGCCAAGACCTACGACGCGATGCTGGCCACCCCGGTGGGGCCGCGCGAGGTGGCGCTCGGCGAGATCGCGTGGTCGCTGATCCGCGGCGGGTTGTATGCGACGGCGTTCCTGCTGGTCGCAGCGCTGGCCGGAGCGGTGCGGTCGTGGTGGGCGCTGGCGGCCGTGCCTGCGGCGGTGTTCATCGCGCTGGCCTTCTCGGCGATCGGCATGTTCGCGACCACCTTCATGCGCTCGTTCCTGGACTTCGACTACATCACGCTGGCGATCCAACCCATGTTCCTGTTCTCGGCCACGTTCTTCCCGCTCTCCACGTATCCGGCCTCGATGCGCTGGGTGGTGCAGGCGACGCCGCTCTACCACGGGGTGGCGCTCGAGCGGTCGTTGATGCTGGGGGAGCTGGGCTGGGGCCTGCTCGTTCATGTGACCTACTTGAGCGTGCTGGGTCTGGTCGGGGCGATCGGCGCGATGCGCCGCCTCGAGCGACTCCTGCTCTCCTGACCGCAGGCGGCGGTGGTGCCGGCCTCGGCGCTCGTGAGCGTGAGTGTCTCGGGCTGGGCAGCGTCCGGGGCAGTACCGGGCGGACGTTAGGCTCGGATGTATGGCGGAGTTCATCTACACCATGACGAAGGCGCGCAAGGCGCTCGGCGACAAGGTCATCCTCGACGACGTCACGATGTCGTTCTTCCCCTGCGCCAAGATCGGCGTGGTCGGGCCCAACGGGGCGGGCAAGTCGACCATCCTCAAGATCATGGCCGGGCTGGACCAGCCCTCCAACGGCGAGGCGAGGCTCTCGCCCGGCTACACGGTCGGCATCCTGCAGCAGGAGCCGCCGCTGAACGAGGAGAAGACCGTCCTCGGCAACGTCGAGGAGGGCCTCGGCGAGATCAAGGTCAAGCTCGACCGGTTCAACGAGATCGCCGAGCTGATGGCGGCCGACTACTCCGACGAGCTGATGGACGAGATGGGCAAGCTGCAGGAGGACATCGACCACGCCGATGCGTGGGACCTGGACGCCCAGCTCGAGCAGGCGATGGACGCGCTGCGCTGCCCGCCGCCGGACGCCGACGTGAGCGTCCTCTCCGGTGGCGAGCGCCGCCGGGTCGCGCTGTGCAAGCTGCTGCTGAGCAAGCCCGACCTGCTGCTGCTCGACGAGCCGACCAACCACCTGGACGCCGAGAGCGTGCAGTGGCTGGAGCAGCATCTGGCGGCCTACCCGGGCGCGGTGCTCGCGTCACCCACGACCGGTACTTCCTGGACAACGTCGCGCAGTGGATCGCCGAGGTCGACCGCGGCCGGCTCTACCCGTACGAGGGCAACTACTCCACCTACCTGGAGAAGAAGCAGGAGCGCCTGCAGGTGCAGGGCAAGAAGGACGTCAAGCTCGCCAAGCGCCTGGCGGAGGAGCTGGCCTGGGTGCGGTCGAACGCCAAGGCGACGGCAGACCAAGAGCAAGTCGCGTCTGGCGCGCTACGAGGAGATGGCGGCCGAGGCCGAGCGCACCCGCAAGCTCGACTTCGACGAGATCCAGATCCCGCCGGGACCGCGGCTGGGTACGTCGGTGATCGAGGTCGAGAACCTGAGCAAGGGCTTCGGCGGATCGCCGTGCTGATCAAGGACCTGTCGTTCACGTTGCCGCGCAACGGCATCGTCGGCGTGATCGGCCCGAACGGGGTCGGCAAGACCACGCTGTTCAAGACCATCGTCGGGCTCGAGGAGCCGGACGGCGGCGCGGTGAAGATCGGCGAGACGGTCAAGATCGCCTACGTCGACCAGAGCCGCGCCGGCCTCGACCCGAAGAAGACGGTCTGGGAGGTGGTCTCCGACGGACTCGACTACATCAAGGTCGGCAACGTCGAGATGCCCTCGCGCGCCTACGTCTCGGCGTTCGGGTTCAAGGGCCCGGATCAGCAGAAGCCGGCCGGGGTGCTCTCCGGCGGCGAGCGCAACCGGCTGAACCTGGCGCATGACGCTCAAGATCGGCGGCAACCTGATGCTGCTCGACGAGCCCACCAACGACCTGGACGTCGAGACCCTGGGCTCGCTGGAGAACGCGCTGCTGGAGTTCCCCGGCTGCGCCGTGGTGATCTCCCACGACCGGTGGTTCCTCGACCGGGTGGCCACGCACATCCTGGCCTGCGAGGGCGACGAGGAGGACCCGGCCAAGTGGTACTGGTTCGAGGGCAACTTCGCCAGCTACGAGGAGAACAAGGTCGCGCGGCTCGGCCAGGACGCCGCCCGCCCGCACCGGGTCACCTACCGCAAGCTCACCCGCGACTAGGGCGCACCTGATCGCCGTCTGTCATGGATCTCCACCCAGCAGCTGGGGGTGCGCCCATGACAGGCGGTGATCATGCACGGTCACTGGGGTGGGGTGGGGTGAGGGTGAGTTGCTGCGTGGTGCCGTCGGTGTAGGTGACCTCGAAGGTCATCGGAGTGCGGGGCCGGGTGTCGCTGTCGTTGTCCGGCCACCAGGCGGCGAACTGTCCACCGCCCACGGTGGCCTCGACCTTCCCCTTGGCCTCGGTCACGACCACGATCTTGGCGACCTCGGAGCCGGCGTATCCGTCGACCTCGCCGATGAGATTCTTCACGCCGTCGGTGATGGTGCCGCCGCCTCCGCAGCAGTTGGCCAGGCGGATCTCGCGCGCGGCGGGGGCGCGGTAGCCGAGCGGAGTCCCGACGCTGCCGATCATGCCGTCCTCGAATGAGGTGTCGGTGAGGCAGATGGCCTGGAACCCGTTGTCCCCCTTCAGCAGGATGTAGGTCCAGACACCGCGACGTTCGGCGATGGCCACGGTGGCACTCCGGGCGGCCTGCTCCGTCTCCGCGTCAGTGTGCTCACCGATGTGCTCGTGGCAGTACCTGGCCGCGGGTCCGGCGGCGTCGAGAGGGATCTGGGTCGGCACGGCAGTCCACGTGGCGAAGGCGACGTCCTGAGTGCCGGGCCCGGGCCCCAGCGGCAGCACGGTGTACGCCAGCGCCGCGGCCGCGGCGGCCCCGGTGAGCGCCAGCCAGCGGGTGCGGCTGCGCCGAGGCGCCGGTCTGCCCGCCGGGGCCGCGGCGAGGTCGGTGGGGACGGTGGGATCGCTGGCGAGGATGGCTACCAGCGTCGCAGCGGCTCGGGACCTCTGGCCGTCCGTGAGCGCGGTCGCAGGCGCGGCGTCCAGGGCGCGCAGCGTCGTCAGGGGATCGGCGATCCGGTCGTTGCGGGTCATCGGGGATGTCCTTCCACCAGGGACGTGGGGTCGGTCATGCCCGCCGGAGTGGGCTGGTCGAGGTGCCGCCGCAGGGACCGGCGTGCGCGTGTCAGGCGCAGCCGGTAGGCGACGGGGGAGATGCCCAGCACGCTCGCGGCCTGCGGGCCGGTGAGGTCGTCCCAGACGGCGAGGGCGAACGTCTCCTGCTCGGTGTCGGTCAGGCGCCTCCACGCGGCAGCGAGGTCGAGTCGATCGGCGAGTTGTTCGGGCTCCAGGTCGGTCACGGCTGTCGCCGCCGCGTCGCCGATGCGGACCGCGAGCGCCTCGCGTCGCCGGAGGCCACGCCGGTCGTTGAGCAGCACCTTGCGGGTCGTTCCGAACAGCCATGCCCGGGCGTCGCCGGTCTCAGCCGGGATCGCGTCCAGTCGCCGCCACGCGACCAGGAACGTGTCGGCGACGACGTCCTCGGCGTGGCTGGGATGTACGCGACGGCTGACGAACCGGAGCAGATCCGGGTACGTCGCGGCGTACAGGCTGCGGAATCGTCGTTCCCGCTCCGCGCCGTCATCGGAGTGTGTCTGCATGTTCCCTACCTGTCCGACACCACTTGAACTGTGTCATGGGCGCCATGTCGGGTGGGTGATAACTGATATGTTTGCTGAATGCAGGGTTGGGAGTTGCGGCAGCGACGGCGCCAGAGCGGTTTGACCCTGGCGCAGGTGAGCCGGGCCAGCGGCACGGCTGAGAGCAACGTGTCGGCGTACGAGCGTGGAGCCAAGGCTCCGCGTCCGCGCACGCTCGAGCGCATCCTTGCCATCGTCGACGCGGGCCAAGGCAGTGTCGTCCACGAGCGTCACCTTGTGACGTTCCCTGCGGCCGCGGCAGCGATCCGGAGTGGTATCAAGCAGGGATGGACAACGGCTGACCTATTGCGACTGATCCGTCAGCTCCGTTCGGACTTCCGTTGGCTGGTCACCGACGCCGACCGTGCGGCGTTCTTCGGCGAACCGTCGACCACGGGTGACCAGCGATGGGACGCCATGCTGGCCTCCAACGCCGAGAACCTCGCACTGGAGGGCGGTCTGCCGGTGCCGCCCTGGACGGTGGGGCACGCTCTGCCGATGTTCTGGTTCGTGGGGAGCACGCCGAGCCTGCACGCTTACGCCTTCTCCCGGACGCCGATCTCGATGCAGGTTCGTGGCGTGATGGTGGATCCGGATGATCTGGAGCCGTTGTGAGAGAAGCGCTTCTCGGCGCGGAGCAGATTCGCGAACTCCTGGTCGAGCTCGGCCGTCGCCTGGACGCCCGCGGCCTGGAGGCGCGCTTGTTCCTGGTCGGCGGCGCGGCGATGGCGTTGGCCTACGGTCGTCAGCGCGTCACCCGGGATCTTGACGCTGTCTTCGAGCCCAAGCGGGAGATCTACGACGAAGCAGCCCGGATGGCACAGGAGCGCGGTCTTCCCGAGGACTGGCTGAACGACGGCGTCAAGGGCCTGTTGCCGGAACGCGAACCTCCGGTCGAAGGCGTCGGGAGCTTCGCGGCTCCGGGGATCCAGGTAGGAGTCGCCTCAGCCGAGTACCTGTTCGCGATGAAAGCTCAGGCAGCACGTCAGGAGACCGACGGCGACGACCTGCGTAGGTTGGCGGTGGTTCTGCACCTGGACACCCTGGAAGCAGCGCTGGCTCTCGTCGAGCGCTTCTACGGCCCCGGCCGACTGCAGCCGAAGACCCAGCTCCTACTCGAAGATCTCCTGAGCGAATGAGAGTCCTCAGGCCCGGGGCCAGGCTCCCGGCCGGGCCGATGCGCGCCCGGGCAGGCTGGTACAAGATCACTTCGAGTCGGTCCGGGTAGCATCCGGACGTGCCTGCTCAAAGCGCCCGGATCGTCATCGTCTCCCCGGGGAGGCGGGTGGCGCTGATCCGCCGTCGCCGCGGGGGCGAGGAGTACTGGTCCTTCCCCGGAGGCGGGATCAAGCGGGGCGAGACCCCGGTCCGGGCGGCCAGACGGGAGGTGGCCGAGGAGCTGGGCCTCGACGTCCGGCCCGAGCGACTGCTCGTCGTCGCTTCCGGACACGCGTTGTTCCTCGCGACGATCGACGACGAACCCCCATTGCGTATGCGCGGCCCCGAGGTGGCGCGCCGGTCGCGCCGTCACCGCTACCGACCCGAGTGGCTCCCGCTCGACCAGCTCGCGGACCTGGACGTCCGCCCGCGGGCAGCGCAGGTGGCGCTCGTCCCGCTCACGAGCAGCACCTACGCCGCACCGACCCAGGCCGAACTGACCGAGCTGGCCGAGTCGTGTGAGGTGCTGGACCTGACCGACGCGCCCGAGTTCGCGGACGAGCCGAGCCCGGTGTCGCAGCACAACGCCCCCGGCTGGCCCCCTGGGCGCCCTCCGCGTTGGTGGGCGGTCACCTGGCGCCGGTGGCGTCAGCGAGCTGTCCGGGCCGGGCAGCGCCGCTCCGGCTCGCCCTCCGGTCGACCCTGAGGACCTCAGGGTCACGGACGATCCCATGCTCGTCATGCTCCGCGGGGGTACCTCGCACGCCGGTTCGGCGGTCTGCGCATGTGCCCTCGCGGAGCATGAGCCCGGTGGGGCGACTGCGTGAGGGCTAGGCGCGGAAGGTGCCCGGTCTCGGCTGCCATGACAGTGGGTACGCGTAGCCGGGGTCCCCCGGGAAGTTGCCGCCGCCGTCCGCCCAGGTGAGTTGCAGCCCGGCGACAGGATGCCCGGGAGGCCGGCCGTAGAAGTCATTGGCGGCGAGGAGGATCTCGCCCGGGTTGGGGAGTTCTTCGACCAGGAACAGCTTCCAGCCGGTCAGCTCGACGACCTCCCCGGGGGTGAGGTCGTTGCCGTGGGCGATGTCGTGGGCGAATTGGTTGAGCGCCCGGGAGGAGTCACCGAGCGAGAGCCCGAACACCAGCAGCTCCGGATGGCCGATGCCGTGCAGCCCGGTCGTGTAGCAGAACGGAGGCTGGCCGGAGCCCGGCTGCTGCTTCGCGGCACCCGGAGGCGAGGCGCCGCGCTTTCGCGCCGCGCGCCGGGCAGCGCGATTGGCGGACGCCGCTTCCATGGCGCAGCACGGGCACTCCGCGTCGTCGGACACGTAGGTGTTCCAACAGCCGTGACGCCGGATGGCCTCCGTCATCTGCCGATGCGTCTGGTCGGTCCAGGCGGTGAAAGCAGCTGTGCTCATTGACGTCTCCCTTTCTCGGCGCAGGGTCGGTCCCTGGTCGAGGCGACGTTAGGCCCGACCACCGACACCGCCCGGAGGCAGCCGGGACGGGCCGGGGTTCATCGTGATGAGCGCCACGATGATCGCCGCGGCCACGCCGCGGCCGGACCATCCGCCACGATCTCGCCGCCGACCCGAAGTACACGGTGTGCCTCTGCCCACCCTCGAGGCCTTGCCGTTCCGCCGAATCTTCGTCGTCGCCACGACACCGGGCCTCTCGTAGAGTCGCCGCCATGGGCCTGCTCACCTTTGCGATCAACGTGACCCTGGACGGCTGCTGCGATCACCGCGAGGGGATCGCGGACGACGAGCTGCACGACTACTTCACCCGACTGATGGACGAGTCCGGAGCGATGCTGTGGGGGCGCACCACCTACGAGATGATGGAGAGTGCCTGGCCGGCGATCGCGCGCGACGAGCAGGCGCCGCGGGCGATGCGCGAGTGGGCGGTCAAGCTGGACCACAAGCCGAAGTACGTGGTCTCGAGCGTGCGTCGCGATTTCCCGTGGCAGAACACGGTTCGCCTCGAGGGCGAGCTGCAGGGGGCCGTGAGGCAGCTCAAGGAGGACACCCCCGACGGCGTCCTCCTGGGCGGCCCGATGCTCTCGACCGCGCTCGAAGCTCTGGGCCTGATCGACGAGTACCGCCTCGTCGTCCATCCGGTCCTCGCCGGCCACGGGCCGACCCTGTTCCAGGGGCTGCCGCACCCGACGCGCCTCCAGCTCGTCTCCAGCGAGACCTTCGCGTCCGGCGTCACGGCGCAGCACTACCGACGTCACGCCTGAACCTGAGCAGGTTTGTCAGTCGGGGAGGCGGATCATGCCTTCTTGGGCCACCGAGGCGACCAGGGTGCCGTCCTCGCTGTAGATGCGGGCCGTGCCGAGGCCGCGGGCGCCCTGGGCCGAAGGGCTGGACAGTTCGTTGAGCAGCCAGGCGTCCGCCCGTGCGGGGCGGTGGAACCACATCGCGTGGTCCAGGCTGGCCATCTTGATCCCGGGCTCGGAGAACGTGTGCCCGTGCAGGCGCAGGATGGGCTCGAGCATCGAGTAGTCGCTGGCGTAGGCAAGCACCGTGGCATGCAGGGCCGGGGTGTCCAGCTCGGCGGGGATCGGGCCCCAGGTGCGCATCCACACCTGCAGCCTGGGCTGGGGGTCGGGGGCGGGCACCACGTACGACGGCGGGGTGACGTGCCGCAGGTCCATCGGTCGCTCGCGCAGCCAGCGCCGGGCGGCCTCGCCGGTCAGGTGGGTGTAGCGCTCGGCCAGCGTAGGCAGGGTCTGTGGGTGCGGCACCCCCTGCGGCATCGGCTCGGCGTGGTCCAGCCCGGACGCGGGGGACTGGAAGGAGGCGGCCAGGGTCAGGATCGCCCGCCCGTGCTGCAGGGCGTGCACCCGCCGCGCGGTGAACGAGTGCCCGTCGCGCAGCCGTTCCACCGAGAACGTGATCGGTTCGGTGTCGTCGCCGGCGCGCAGGAAGTAGGCGTGCATCGAGTGCACCGGGCGCTCGGTGCCGATCGGGTCGACCGTGCGCTGAGCTGCCACCAGCGCCTGCGCCAGCACCTGCCCGCCGTAGACCCGTCGCCACGGCTGGCGCTGGCTCACCCCGACGAAGGTGTCCTCGCCCAGTTCGGGCGCCGACCGCAGGTCGAGGATGTGCAGCAGGTGCTCGAGCGTGCCCGCCGGGGTGTTGTCGTCGGCGGAGGCCCGGTCGGACTGCGCGGTCACGTGTGCTCCTCGGGGTTGTGACGGGCCAGACATCCGATGACGTGGCCCGCATCATCATCCGCTGTCGGGGGGCGGTGCGAGAATTCGCCCATCAGTCCCGATTCCGGGGAGGCCGGCGTGAGGCGCACCATCTTCACCGACGAGCACGAGGCGTTGCGCGCCTCGGTGCGCGAGTTCCTCGACCGCAGCGTGCGGCCGCGGCACGAGGAGTTCCTCGGGGCCAAGGCCATACCGCGCGAGATCTGGCTGGAGGCCGGCAAGCAGGGCTTCCTCGGCCTGCAGGTTCCTGAGGAGTACGGCGGTGGCGGGGTCGGCGACGACTACCGGTTCACCGCGGTGTGGGCCGAGGAACTCTCCGCGGTCTCGGCCGCCTTCAGCTCCTGCATGGGGATCCACAGTGACGTCAACGCTCCCTACCTCGTGGAGCTGACCACATCCGAGCAGAAGCAGCGCTGGCTCCCCGGCTTCTGCAGCGGCGAGATCGTCACCGCGATGGGCATGACCGAGCCGAGCGGCGGCTCCGACCTGGCGGCGCTGAAGACCACCGCGGTCCGCGACGGCGACACCTGGGTGCTCAACGGCTCTAAGACATTCATCACCAACGGCTACTGCGCCGACCTGGTGATCGTCGCCGCACGGACCGACCCGAGCAAGGGCGCCAAGGGCATCTCGCTGTTCGCCGTCGAGACCGGCATGGCGGGGTTCAGCCGCGGCCGCAAGCTGGACAAGGTCGGCCAGGACGAGTCCGACACCGCTGAGCTGTTCTTCGACGACGTGCGGGTGCCGGCCGAGAACCTGATCGGCCAGCAGGACCGCGGCTTCATCCACATGATGGAGCGACTTCCGCAGGAGCGCATCGGTGCCGCGGTGTGCAACATCGCCCACGTGGCGGCGATCCTCACCGAGACGATCGCCTACGCGAAGGAGCGCAAGGCCTTCGGGCAGCCCATCGGCACCTTCCAGCACAACAAGTTCAAGATCGCCGAGTTGGTCACCGCGGTCGAGGTGGCCCAGGCGTTCGTCGACCAGTGTGTGATGGCACACGTTGCCGGCGAGCTGACCGCTGTCGACGCGGCCAAGGCCAAATGGTGGACGGCGCAGGTGCAGAACGACGTCCTGGACGAGTGTGTGCAGCTGCACGGTGGGTATGGGTTCATGAACGAGTACCGGGTGGCGCGGGCCTGGCGCGACGCCAGAGTGACCAAGATCTGGGCGGGGTCGAACGAGATCATGAAGGAGCTCATCGGGCGGGACCTCGGGCTGTGAGCGAGTCGGCGGGGGCCGTTGAGGGCGGACTCGGCAGGCGCTTCCTCGGCCGGGTCGCGCTGGTCACCGGGGCGAGCCGTGGGATCGGGCTGGCCATCGCGGCCCGGCTGGTCGCCGAGGGCGCCCAGGTGGTGATCACCGCGCGCGGGGCCGAGACGCTGGCCGAGGCCGTGCTCGCCCTCGGCGGGCCCGAGCACGCCGTGGCCGTGGCCGGCAAGGCGGACGACGCCGAGCACCGTCAGGCGGCCCTCGCTGCCGCGGTGGAGACCTTCGGCGGCCTCGACGTGCTGGTCAACAACGCCGGGATCAACCCGGTGGCCGGGCCGCTGACCTCCACTCCCGAGGCCGCGCTGGCCAAGACCTTCGCGGTCAACGTGGGGGCAGCCATCGCCTGGGCTGGCGACGCGGTGACGGCCGGGCTCGGGCGTCGTCCGGGTGCGGCGGTGGTGAATGTCGCCTCGGTCGCCGGGCTGGCCCCGGCGCCCCCGATCGGCGCCTACGGTGCGAGCAAGGCCGCCCTGATCCATGTCACCGCACAGCTCGCCCTGGAGCTCGCCCCCGCCGTGCGGGTCAACGCGGTCGCCCCGGCCGTGGTCAGGACGGCGTTCGCGAGCATGCTCTACGAGGGCCGCGAGGCGCAGATCCTGACCGGTTACCCGCTCGGCCGGCTCGGTGACCCGGAGGACGTCGCCGCAGCGGTAGCGTTCCTGGCTTCCGGGGATGCGGCGTGGGTCACCGGGCAGACGCTGGTGCTGGACGGGGGCAGCATGCTGACAAGTGGCCTGACTGGAGGGTTGTCCGCAGGATGAGCAGCATCGCGACGTCCATGCAGGCGTGGCAGGTGACCGAGCTCGGCGAGCCGACCGACGTGATGCGTCAGGTCGAGATCGCCGTGCCCGAGCCCGGCCCGGGGCAGGTCCTGATCGAGGTCTGGTCGAGCGGGCTCAACTTCGCCGACGTGCTGCTGACCCGTGGCCATTATCAGGAGCGCCCCCCGATTCCGTTCACGCCGGGGCTGGAGATGTGCGGCCTCGTCGTCGCTGTCGGCCCGGGCATCTCACCGCACGCGGTCGGTGAGCGCGTGATCGGCACGGTGGCCCTGCCGCACGGGGCGCTCGCCCGCTACGCCGTGGCCCAGGCCGCCGATGTCTTCCCGGCACCGCCCGGCCTCGACGACGCCCATGCCTCCGCCCTGCACATCGCCTACCAGACGGCCTGGTTCGGCCTCTACCGGCGAGCCGGCCTGCACGTGGGCGAGAACGTGCTGGTGCACGCCGCCGCAGGAGGCGTCGGCAGTGCCGCCGTGCAGCTCGCCAAAGCGGCCGGGGCGCGCGTGATCGGCGTGGTCGGTGATGCCCGCAAGGCGGACGTCGCACGCCGGCTCGGCTGCGCAGCGGTCGTGGACCGCAGCAGCCAGGACGTGGTCGAGGCGGTGCGCCAGGTCGTCGGCGAGCGCGGTGTCGACGTTGTGTTCGATCCGGTGGGCGGAGCCGCCTACGAGGCGTCGACGAAGCTGATCGCCTTCGAGGGCAGGATCGTGGTGGTCGGTTTCGCCAGCGGCCAGATCCCGACCCCGGCGCTCAACCACGCGCTGGTGAAGAACTACTCGATCCTGGGCCTGCACTGGGGGCTGTACCGGTCGAAGGCGCCGGACCTGGTCAAGCGCTGTCACGAGGATCTGTCGCGGCTGGTCGGAGCCGGCGCGGTGCGTCCGCTGCTCTCGGCTCAGGTGCCCTTCGGTCAGGTGCCCGAGGCGCTGCGCGCCCTGGGTGCGGGGGAGAGCGTCGGCCGGATCACCGTGGCGCCGCCCGGCTGAACCACGCCGCCCGGCTGAACCACGCCGGCACCCCGTGGACGCTGCGGTCCACGGGGCGGGGGGCGGGAACGGCGGCGGAGACCCCTCCCCTCCACCGACGTTCACCAGCCCCCTCTGGCCCCGGTCCGCCCCCCGTCCCGTGACCCCCGTGTGGTGTTCCTTCGGCCCAGTGGTTCATTCGCGCCGGGGCCCTGATCCGTTACACAGCGATCTCAGTGGTATTCGGAGCGTGCCAAACTCACCCGTCCGTGGTCGACCAAAGTCGGCACAACCTCTCCGATCCGGTCGAATCCGGCACCCACTGTCTGACCCTGCGCGAACCGGAAGTGGATGCCCTCCAGGATCACTGCGATCTTGAAGTAGCCGAACGAGACGTACCAGGGCAGCGGGCCGAGGTCGACGCCCTGCCCGCCGTCGGTCGCCGAGGCCGTGGCGTACCAGGCGGCGAGGGTGGCGCCGTCGGGGAAGCCGGCCTTCGGGCCGACCGCGTTCACCACCGGGTTGTCGATCCGGCCGAGGCCGTCCCAGTAGGCGAGCAACAGGCCGAGGTCGGCCAAGGGATCCCCGACGGTGGCCATCTCCCAGTCCAGGACGGCGCGCACGGCGAGCGCGTCCGGCGCTCCGGGCGGTGCCACCACCAGGTTGTCCAGCCGGAAGTCGCCGTGCACCACACTGCGGCCGCGACCGGCCGCAGGCTGCGGCACCGAGGCTGCAAGAGCATCGCGTAGCGCCTCGATGCCGGGCAGGTCACGACTGCGCGAGGCCTCGAGCTGAGCCGACCAGCGCCGCACCTGGCGGGCCATGAACCCCTCGGCGCGGCCGAAACCGGCCAGCCCGGCGGCGTCGACGTCCACGGCGTGCAGACGAGCCAGCACATCCATCATCACCCGGGCGACGTGGTGCCGCGCGCCGTCGTCCCACCCGGTCAGGTCGCCCCGGTCTCGCAGGATCACGCCGTCCACGAAGGACATCAGATAGAACGGCGCCCCGGTCACGGCCACGTCGCGGCATTCGGCGAGCGGCTCGGGCACCGGGACGGCGCTCCCGGCCAGCGCCGAGATCACCCGGTGCTCGCGGCTCATGTCGTGCGCCGTGGCGAGCACATGGCCCAGGGGCGGACGACGCAAGACCAGGCGGCGCCGTCCGTCGTCGAGCAGGTAGGTCAGGTTGGACCGTCCGCCGGCGATCAGGGTGGCCCGCGGCGGCCCGGCGAGCAGGCCGGGGACGGCGGCGTGGATCCAGGTGGTGACGGCCGGCAGATCGAGTCCGGGAAGGTCCATCCGGCTCACGGTACGCGGGCTGCCGGCGGCTGCTCGAGGTGCGCCCGCTGGTCGGAGCGGTTCGGTCACAGCCGCTCGGCGCGCAGCGTGCGGGACAGGCCGAGGGCGGCGGTGTAGACGGCGGCGCTGACCCGGTCGAAGTCCATCCGCCCGCTCCAGCCCGACACGGACAGCGCGGCCACCACGGCACCGTCGGCTCCGAACACCGGGCTGGCGGCGCAGGCCAGCCCGGCCTGGCCCTCCTCCAGGTCGTACGCCACCCGGCGGGCCCTGACCCGTTCCAGTTCTCGGGTGAGCAGGGCCGGGTTGGTGACGGTCCGCGGGCCGTGCCGGGTCAGGCCGTGGGCGATCACGCCGTCCACCGCCTCGCGCGGGGCGAAGGCGAGGATCGCCTTGCCGACGCCGGTCGCATGGGCCGGGAATCGCCCGCCGATCCGGGTGGGCAAGGAGGGAGCGTTGGGCCCGGGGAGCACGTTGATGTAGACCACCTCGGTGCCCTGCAGCACGGCCAGGTGAACGGTGTGCCGGGTGGCCTCACGCAGGTCGGCCATCACCGGCGCGGCGAGCAGTTCCAGGTCGCGCTGGCGGGGCACCTGCTGGCCCAGCTCGAACAGGCGCAGCCCGAGCCGGTAGCCCGTGCCGTCGCGTTCGATCAGCCGGGTGGCGACCAGTGCTCGCAGCAGGCGGTGGGCGGTCGACTTGGGCAGTCCGGTGCGCCGGGCCAGCTCGGAGACGCCGAGGGCAGACTCGCTGGCGGCCAACGCCTCGAGCACAGCGCTGACCCGTTGGACCGAGGCCACGTCCCCCGCCGCGGGGTCGTGCCGTTCAGCGGCACACATGTATTGAGGATGCGCGAGCGCAGGGTCACAGTCCAGCTCTGAGGCGTTGTGTCACTCATGGGCAAAGGAGCTCGCGATGGCTGTCATGCGGATGGGATACGTCCACGCCAGGGTCACCGACCTGGCCGCGGCGAAGAAGCACTACGTGGACACCTTGGGTCTGTACCCGACCAAGGAGGACCCCGGGATGCTCTACCTGAAGGGCTGGGACGAGTGGGACCACCACTCCCTGGTCCTGGAGGAGGGTGGCGTCGGAGTGGTCAAGTTCGGCTTCAAGGTGCAGTACGCCGAGGACCTGGAGCGCTACGAGAACGCCGCACGCAGCTTCGGCGTCCGCGCCGAGCGGATGAGCGCGGGGGAGAACGCCGAGGTCGGCGACGGAGTGCGGTTCTTCCTGCCGAACGGTCACGTGGTCGAGCTCTACCACCGGATGACCGAGATCGGTCTCGAGGTGGGCACGCACAACCCGCAGTCGTTCCCGCGGCACCTGGTCGGCGTCGGCGCACCGATCCTCGACCACGCGTTACTGGTCGGCGACGACGTGGCCACCACCGAGCGGTTCTTCATCGACGTGCTCGGCTTCTACGCCACCGAGCGCATGGTCACCACGCTGGAGGACGGCGACGTGATCGCGACCTGGCTCTCCACCGGCAACAAGACGCACGACGTCGCCCTGCTGAAGGGCCCGGACGGCAAGCTGCACCACTTCGCGTTCAATCTGCGCGACTGGAGCCACGTGCAGCACGCCGGCGACCTGTTCGTGATGGACGACGTGCCGGTGGACATCGGCCCGACCCGGCACGGCATCACCCGGGGCGAGACGATCTACTTCTGGGACCCGGCGGGCAACCGCAACGAGACCTTCAGCGGCGGCTACATCTCCTACCCCGACCGGCCCCAGGTGACCTGGACCATGGACCAGCTGCCCCGCGGCCTGGACTACTACCGGCGCGAGGTCAAGGAGACCTTCCTCAACGCCTACACCTGATCCAGACCGCATGATCCGAACAGCCTGACCCGGAAGGGAACCCAGCCATGACGGCGCCGATCGAGGCAGCCATCGTCGGGTCCGGCAACATCGGCACCGACCTGCTCTACAAGCTGATCCGCTCGGACGTCGTGACGCCTCGGTACATGGTGGGCATCGACCCCGACAGCCCGGGCCTGGCCCGGGCTGCCGGGCTCGGCCTGGAGGCCTCGGCCGAGGGGCTGGACTGGTTGCTGGCCCGCCCGGAACTGCCCGCGGTGGTGTTCGAGGCGACGTCGGCCGCGGTGCACGCGGCGGCGGCGCCCCGCTATGCCGCCGCCGGGATCGCGGCGATCGACCTCACCCCGGCCTCGGTCGGGCCGTACGTGGTGCCGGCGGTCAACCTCGAGCAGCACCTCGGGCTGTCCCAGGCCGACCTGCCCACGCTGAACCTGAACATGGTCAGCTGCGCCGGCCAGGCCACCATCCCGATCATGCACGCGATCAGCCAGGCCGCGGGGGTGGCCTACGGCGAGATCGTGGCCTCGATCGCCAGCAGGAGCGCAGGCCCCGGCACCCGGATGAACCTCAGCGAGTTCAACGAGAAGACGGCCCGGGCCCTGCGCCTGGTCGGGGGCGCCACACAGGCTAAGGCGATCTCGATCATCAACCCGGCCGAGCCGCCGATGATCATGCGCGACACCGTCTACGCCACGGTCGAGCACTGCGACCCGGCGGCGATCGAGGCCGCCGTCCGGGCGATGGTGACGCGGGTGCAGGCCTACGTGCCCGGCTACCGTCTGCGCCTGATCGACATCGAGGGGGACCTGGTCACGGTGATGCTGGACGTCGAGGGCGCGGGCGACTTCCTGCCCACCTATGCCGGGAACCTGGACATCATCACGGCGGCGGCGACGGCCACCGCCGAGGCCCTGGCACAGCGACTGCAGCTGGCCGGGGCGGCAGCATCGGCCGGATCGGTGGGTGCCGCGTGAGCGCGCCGAAGAGCGTCACCCTGGTCGACACCAGCCTGCGCGACGGCATGAACACCGTGGGGCACGCCTTCACCGCCGACCAGGTCGCCGCGGTCGCCGCAGGCCTGGACCGGGGCGGCATCACCACCATCGAGGTGGCTCACGGCGACGGCATCGGCGGCTCCTCGATCCAGTACGGCCGGGCGGCCGCCCGCGACCCGGAGTACGTGGCGGCGGCGGTCGGCGCGGTGCAGCAGGCCGACATCGCGGTGCTCTACGTGCCGGGGATCGCGACCCTGGCCGACCTCGAGGCCTGCCAGGACGCCGGCGCGCGCACGGTGCGGGTCGCCGTCCACTGCACCGAGGCCGACTGCGGCCGGCAGCCGATCACCTGGGCCCGCGAGCGCGGCATGACCGTGATGACCTTCCTGATGATGAGCCACAAGCTGGAGCCGGGGCCGCTGGCCGAGCAGGCCCGGCTGTTGGATTCCTATGGCGCGCAGGTGGTCTACGTCGTCGACTCGGCCGGGGCGCTGGTGCCGCAGAGTGCGGCCGAGCGGGTGCGGGCGCTCGGCGAGGTGGTCTCCGGCGAGGTCGGCTTCCACGCCCACAACAACCTGGGGCTGGGCGTCGGCAACGCGCTGGCCGCGGCGGACGCCGGGGCGCGGTACATCGACGGGTCGCTGCGCGGGCTGGGCGCCGGGGCCGGCAATGCGGCCACCGAGGTGCTCGCCGCAGCGTTCGACCGCGCGGGGTGGGTCACCGGCGTCGACCTGTTCGCCCTGATCGACACCGCCGAGCAGGTGGTCGCCCCGCTGATGGCCGGCCCGCAGGTGATCGACGAGACCGCCCTGATGATCGGCTACGCGGGGGTCTACTCGACGTTCTTCCACTTCGCCAAGCGGGCCGCCGCCAAGTACGGCGTGCCGGTGAAGCAGATCATCCTGGAGCTGGGCCGGCGTGGCATCATCGGCGGCCAGGAGGACATGATCGTGGACGTGGCGGCCGAGCTGGCCGGCCGGTTGGAGGCGACGGCCCGGTGAGCGCCGAGCAGGCCCCGGCCTCGGCCTTCGCCGGCCAGGCCGTCGTGACAGGAGCCAGCGGTGCCCTGGGCAGCGCCGTCTGCCGGGAGCTGCTCGGGCACGGCCTCGAGGTGACAGCGGTGGCGCGGGACGCCGCAGCGCTGGCGGCGCTGGTCGAGGCGACCGGGGCGGACGGCGGCCTGCGGGGTTGCGCGGGCGACGTCACCGACGCCGGGTTCGGCGAGGTCCTGGCCGCAGCGGTGCCGGCCGGCCCCGTCCGGATGGTGGTTCACGCCGTCGGCCTGCCGCCGGCGGGACCGACTGCCACCGTCGACCCGGATGCCCTCGGGCAGGCCGTCGCGATCAAGGCCGGCGGGCTGCTGCGCATGCTGCGCGCCCTGGACGACCGACTGGTGCCGGGCAGCCGGGTGGTCGCCGTGGGCGGGCACTTCGGCAGCGAGCCCTCCACCGGTGCGGCCACGGCCGGGGTGGCGAACGCGGCGCTGGCCAACCTGGTCCGCCAGCTGGCCGACCTGTACGGGCCGCGCGGGGTCACCGTGCACCTGGTGGCCCCCGGCCCGCTGGACACCCCGCGCCTGCACCGGATCGCCGGCGAGGCCGCGGCCGCCCGCGGGGTGGACGCCGAGGTCGTGCTGGCCGAGTACCGGGCCAAGTCCCCGCTCGGCCGGCTGGTCGGTGTCGAACAGGTCAGCGCGCTGATCGGCCTGCTGCTCTCGCCCGCCGCCGAGGCCCTGCACGGCTCGACGCTCGCCCTGGACGGCGGCGCCCGGCGCGGCATCTTCTGACCACCCGTCACCGGAGTCCTGAGGAGGCGCCATGCCGGTCGTGGAGTTCCACCTGGTCGAGGGCAGCCTGGACGCCGACCAGCATCGTCGGCTGCTCGCCGAGGGCAGCGCCCGGTACGCCGAGGTGCTGGACAGCCCGGTCGAGCGGATCCGGGCCCTCGTCACCCTGCGCCCGCCCGAGTCGGTCGCGATCGGCGGGGTGCCGGTCGCCGAGACCGGGGCGGAGGCCGTGTACGTGACCGCGCTGATGTTGCAGGGCCGCCCCGTCGAGCAGGCCCAGGCCGCCCTGCGCGCCCTGACCGACCTCGTGGTCGAGGTGCTCGGGGTGGCGCGCGACGGCGTCCGGGCCCGGGTGGTGCGGGTGCCACCGGAGGAGTGGGCGATCGGCGGCGAGCCGGCGGCGGCGGTTCGCGCGCAGGAGGTGCAGGCCCGGTCCGGCCCGGCATGATGTGCGCCGTGAGCCGACACCGGGTGATGACGCCGCTGCGCTGGTCCGACATGGACGCCTACGGCCACGTGAACAACGTGCAGTTCCTGCGCCTGATCGAGGACGCCCGGGTGGTCGCCTTCGCCGCCGCTGGGAGCGACGAAGGTGGATCCCTGGTCGACACCGGCCTGCTGGTCTCGGGTCAGCGGATCGAGTACCTGCGCCCGCTGGTCTACCGGACGGCGCCGGTGGCGATCGACCTGTGGGTGACCCAGTTGGCGGTGGCCAGTTTCGACCTCGGCTACGAGGTGGCCGAGGAGGACGGGTCCGTGGTCTACGCCCGAGCCGAGACCACCTTGGTGCTCTACGACCTGGCCGGGCACCGGCCGCGGCGGATGAGCGAGACCCAACGGGCCCGGCTGGAGACCTGGCGCGACACTCCCATCACCTGGCGTCATCGCGGGCCGGGTCGCTGAGGCTCGGCAGGGGCGTGCTCAGGAACGCCGGCCCTTTGTGGTCACGGCGTCGTCAACGGTGGCGAAGATCGGGAAGGTGTGGTGTAGGCCGGTGATGGTGAGCACCTCGGCCACTGCGCCCCGGCAGCTGGCCAGGGCCACCCCACCGCCCCCGGCGCGCATCCGGCGCAGGCCGCTGATCAGCACTCCCAGCCCGGAGGAGTCCAGGAACGTCAGCTGCTCCAGGTCGACGATCACGCACGCGCCGGGATCCTCGGTGGCGATCTCCTCGAACACGCGGCGTACCGGCGGGCCGGTGTAGAGGTCCAGCTCGCCGCGCACCGCCACCACGTGGCACCCGTCGCGGCGGATCATTCCCACCACGATGTCCAGAACGTGCGCCCCCGACAGCCGTTCGCCCTCCATTCGGTCGGCTGACCGATCCACGCCGCCTCCTCGGGTCAGTGCGGCGCATCCTCCCGCTGATTCACCAGGCTGATCGCCGCGCGTTCCAGGTAGTCCCACAGCGTTGCCGCGTGCATCGGGGCCAGTCGCAGGTCCTCGACCGCCACCCTCATGTGCGCCAACCAGTGGTCCCGGGCGGCCGGACCGACCGGGAACGGTGCGTGCCGCATCCGTAGCCGAGGGTGACCGCGTTGTTCACTGTACGTCGTCGGGCCGCCCCAGTACTGCTCAAGGAACATTCGTAGCCGCTCCTTGGCCGGCTCAAGATCCTCGGCGGGGTACATCGGGCGCAGGAGCGGGTCCTCGGCCACGCCCTGGTAGAACCGGTCGACCAACCTCACGAAGGTCTCATGCCCGCCCACCTGCTCGTAGAAACTCTGGGCGTCGGCGTCATCGGGTGGTGTTTGGGTCACCCCTCCAGTGTGGCGGATCCCCGCACTGCGACGAGGGTGGCTAGGCGGGCGGGCCGGGGGCGGTGGCGCCGGTCACCGGGGCAACCTCGATCTGCTCGGCCGCGAGCCGGTCCATCACCCGGCGACGCAACTCGCGGGCGACGTCCCACTGCTTGAGCGGCTCGGTCTTGACCACCAGACGCAGGACGACGCCGTCCGCCGTGACCTGCTCGACCCAGAGCTCGGGCTCCTCCAGCAGGAGGGTGCCGAAGGTCGCGTCCTGGCGCAGCTCCGCAGCCCCGTCCCGCAGGATCTTCTCGGCGCGAGCCACGTCGTGCCGATGAGCGATGGCCACGTCGAGCACGGCCCGGGCCCACCCCTGCGAGCGGTTGGCGACCCGCAGGATCTCGCCGTTGCGCACGTACCAGATGGTGCCGTCCGTGCCGCGCAGCCGGGTCACCCGCAGCCCGACAGCCTCCACCACCCCGGAGGCGCCGCCGAGGTCGACCACGTCGCCGACGCCGTACTGGTCCTCGACCATCATGAACAGTCCACTGATCACGTCCTTGACCAGTGACTGGGCGCCGAACCCCGCCGCCACGCCGACGATGCTCGCGCCGGCCAGCAGCGGGGCGACCGGGATGGACAGCACATCGAGCACGGTGAGCAGCACCACGGCTGTGATCACGGCGGTGGCAACGCTCTTCAGCACGGAGGCGGTGGTGCGGGCCCGTTGCTCCCGTCGTTCGGTGAGCAGAGGAGCTGCGACCAGGCGCGCCGTGGAGGCCGAGGCGCGATCCTCGAGCCGGGCCAGGCCCGCGGTGCCCGAGGCGATCCCCTCGGCCACCCGGTCGATCAGCCGGTGCAGCAGGTACCGGGCGAAGACCCCGATCATCAGGATCGCCACGATCTTCAGCGGCGGGCCGAAGAGCGGCTCCGCCCAGCTCGGCACGCTCACCCCAGGTCCAACCCGGTCTGGTGTGCCGCGAACGCCATCGTCTCGGCGGACAACGCGATGCTGCGTGACACCGAGCGCGCGCCGTGCCCGACGTCCTTCTCGCAGCGCAGCAGGATCGGTGCGACGCCGGACGTGGCGTGCTGCAGGGCCGCGCACAGCTTGCGGGCATGCAGGGTGTCGACCCGGGTGTCGCCGTCAAACACGGTGAAAAGCGTTGCCGGGTAATCGGTTCCGGGGTGCACGTGGTGGTAGGGGGAGTAGCTCAGCAGCCAGCCGAACTCCTCCGCAACGGCGGCCGAGCCGTACTCCACGTTCCAGGTCACCCCGAGGCCGAACAGCTCGTAGCGCACCATGTCGAGCAGCGGCGCCGAGCAGACCACCGCCCGGTACAGGTCGGGACGACGGGTCAACGCCGCTCCGACCAGCAGCCCGCCGTTGGAGCCGCCACTGATGCACAGCTGCTGGGAGGTGGTGATGCCCTGGTCGAGCAACCACTGCGCGGCGGCCTCGAAGTCCTCGTAGACGTGGTGCTTGTTCGCCAGCATGCCGTCGCGGTGCCAGGCCTCGCCCTCCTCGCTGCCGCCCCGGAGATTGGTGATCACGTAGACGCCGCCGGCCTCGACCCAGGCCAGGATGCTGGCCGAGTAGGCAGGGGTGAGCGAGACCCCGAATCCGCCGTAGCCGTAGAGGATGGTCGGGCGTGGTGTGGGGTCGCTGCCGCTGTCGCCCCGGGTGATCACGAACATCCTTACGGTGGTGCCGTCCGCCGAGGTGTACGCCACCTGGCGGGTGGTCACCTCCACCGTCGGGACGACGCCCGGCGGGGAGGCGAACAACGTGGTCCCGCCGGTGCGGCCGTCGTAGCTGTAGATGTGTTGCGGCGTGGTGTGGTCGGTGTAGCCGAACCACACCACGGGCCCGCCGTCGGGCCGTTCGACGATGCCGCCGAGGCTGCCCAGCCCGGGCAGGGCGACCCGCCCTCCGTCACCGGGCAGCTGCTCCCCGGTGGCCAGGTCGTGCACGGTCAGTTCGGAGACGGCGTGCCGGGTCCACGACGCGAGCAGCATCGGGGAGGTGAGCTCGTCGCCGTCCAGGATCGCGGCGTCCTCGAGCACCGCCTCGCCGTCCGGGCCGCCCTCGACCAGCAGATCGCGCCAGGTCTCGGGGCCGGGGTCGAGCGGGTCGGTGACCGCGACCCGACGGCGCGGTGCGTCGAGGTCCGTGGTGACGTAGAGCCGGCCGTCGCGGCCCACCCAGACATCGGTCTGCGCGTCGAGGCCGACGGTGATCGGGCGCAGGTCGGGATGTTCGAGCACCACGCCGTCGCCGGCCTCGGCGGCCAGATCGGCGATCCAGAGGTCGTTGCGCGGCGCGGTGCCGGTGGCGGCGGAGACGGTGAGCCAGCGTCCCTCCCGGGACACGCTCACCCCGTAGTAGCTGCGGATGTCCTGCCCCGCGCCGAAGATCTCGACGTCGGTGGCCGGGTCGGTGCCCAGCCGATGCAGGTAGACCCGGCGATGGAACTGCTGCTCGGCCTCGGGCAGGCCGTCGGGCGCCAGCCGGCGTACGTAGTAGTAGGCACGCCCACCCGGCAGGAAGGCGACGGGGGAGTAGCGTGCCCGGTCGATCGGCCCGTCCACCTCCGCGCCGGTGCCGACGTCGATCACCCGCAGCACGCTCTCCTCGGTGCCGCCGGTGGAGACCTGGTAGGCGAGCAGATCGCCCTCCTTGCTGGGCTGCCAGGTGTCCAGCGTGGTCAGCCCGCTGGCATCGATCGCCATCGGATCGATCAGCACCCGTTCGGCCGGCACGCCGTCCGGCCCCGGTTCTGCAACCAGGAGCACGGCGTGCTCCTGGTCGGGGTCACGCCGCATCTGGAAGCGTCGCTCGCCACGCCAGATCGGGACGCCGATCATGCCGGAGGCGAGCAGCTCGCCGATCCGGGTCCCGGCGCGGTCCCGCCCGGGCCAGGTGGCCATCTGCTCGGCGTACAGCTCGTCCTGGGCCTGTGACCAGGCCCGGGTCTCTGGCGAGGAGGGGTCCTCGAGCCAGCGGTAGGGGTCGGCGACCGGCTGCCCGTGCAGGGTCTCGACCAGGTCGGAGCGGGGGGCCACGGGGTAGGTCACACCGGCCAGGGTAGGCCGCCCGCGCCGTGCGACGAGACGCGGCTCACCCGACCCCGCGGGGGCAGGGACTTTGTCCTCTGCGGCCGGGATCCGCGGTGATTGGCCTTTGAATGCATGTAAGGCCTAGCCAACTTGGTGGTGGGCGAGGTGTCCGCCGACTACCTGGTGGGACTGCGTGAGGGACTCGCGTCGCTCATCCCTGAGCTGTCGCACGTGCGGCTCGCCCACCCCGGACACCAACGGCGGGTACCGCATGGTGCGCCGCGGCTGCACCTTCACCCACGGCAGCGACGCCCTCGGCCGGCTGGACGCCGGGCTGTTCTTCATCGCCTTCGTCCGCGACCCGCGCACCCAGTACGTGCCGATGCAGACCCGGTTGTCCAGGCAGGACGTGATGATGGAGTACGTGAAGCACACCGGTTCGGCCCTGTTCGCCGTGCCGCCGGGGGTCGCCGACGGCGGGTTCGTCGGGCAGCGGTTGTTCACCGCGTGAGGCAGTCGTCCCGACGAGACGCGCTCCCCGGAGGTCCGCGTATCGCCCCCGGTCTGGCAGGATGCCCAAGCGTGAGTGACGCCAATGCGACCCACGCCTCGCCCGAACCCGACCAGGGGGGCGCGCCGGTGACCCCTGAACCGGTGCAGCCTGCCCAGAAACCCCGTGCAGCGCAGGTCGCCGAACCGCAGGCTGCCCGCCCGGAACAGCCTGAGCCGCGGCCTGCTGCTCGCCCTGCCCAGCAGCCTGCCGCGGATTCGCCGCAGCCTGCCCCGGCGGCCCCGGCGGCCCCGGCGAAGGCCCCGGCCGCCCCCGCGAAGGCCCCGGCGGTTCCGGCGAAGGCCCCGGTCAAGGCTCCGGCGGCCCCCGCGAAGGCCCCGGCCGCCCCCGTGAAGGCCCCGGCGGCCCCGGCGAAGGCTCCGGCAGGCCCGGCCAGTGCGCCTGCTGCGGGGCCCGGCTGCCCCCCGGCTCCCGCCACGGCAGCGCCGACCCCGGTGAGGGCTCCGGCGCCCGCTCATGCTGCGCCCGCGCACGGCGCCCCGGCTCATGCAGCGCCCGTGGCGGCCCCCGCCGCGCAGCCGCGCCCGGTGCAGGCTGAGCAGCCGCGCCCGGTGCAGGGCGAGCGGGCCGCGGCCAAGCGCGCCGCCGTCCGCCCAGAGATGGACGAGAGCCTCTTCCCCTCCCTGGTGGAACTGGCCCAGGCCTACGGCGTGGCCACCGAGTTCTGGGACTGGCAGGGCCGCCACACGACCGTTCCCCGCTCGACCATCCTCGCCGTGCTCGCCGCTCTCGATGTCGACGCCTCCTCCGAGGCGGCGATCGCCCGGTCGTTGGTGCTCGTGCGGGAGCGGCCTTGGCGCCAGGTTCTGCCGGACGTCGTGGTGGTGCGCGAGGGCGCTCGCAGCCGGGTCGCCGTCCACGTCGACCACGGCAGCGAGGTCGAGGTACGGGTCGCCCTCGAGGACGGCACGAGTGAGATCGTGCTGGCCCAGGAGGAGCGCTGGGTCGACCCCAAGATGATCGAGGGCCGGCTCGTGGGGGAGGCCTCCTTCACGATCCCGGCTGACCTGCCGCTCGGCTGGCACCGGCTGCAGGCCCGGTTCCCCGGTGGTGAGGACGACCGCCCGCTGGTGGTCACGCCGCAGCGGGTCGACCTGCCCAAGGCGATGACCGACAAGCGCGCCTGGGGCTTCATGACCCAGCTCTACTCCGTGCGTTCGCAGTACTCGTGGGGTCTCGGTGACCTGTCGGACCTGACCGAGCTGGCCACCTGGAGCGCACGCGACCACGGTGCCGACTTCGTGCTGCTCAACCCCCTCCACGCGGCCGAGCCGATCGCGCCGATGGAGCCCTCGCCGTACCTGCCCACCACGCGGCGGTTCGTGAACCCGATCTACCTGCGGGTCGAGGACATCCGCGAGGTCGCGTACATGCCCTCGACCGACCGCGCGTTGATCGAGTGGCAGGCCGAGGCGATGCGCGGCATGAACATCGACCCCGGTGAGCTCGATCGCGACGGTGTCTGGGAGGCGAAGCGCGCCGCCCTGGAGACGGTCTTCGCCCAGCCGCGCTCGCGGGCCCGGCAGGCGTCCTTCGAGGCGTTCTGTGATCGCGAGGGTGAGGGGCTGCTCGACTTCGCCACCTGGTGCGCCCTGGCCGAGCGCTATGGGCTGCCGATGGCGACCTGGCCCGCGCATGCCCTCGACGCGCGCTCGCGCGCCGTTGGCCAGCTGCGCGAGGAGCTTGCCGAGCGGGTGCAGTTCTACATGTGGCTGCAGTGGTGCCTGGACGAGCAGCTCGCCTCCGCGCAGCGGCTCGCCCGCGAGGCCGGCATGGGGCTGGGCATCGTGCACGACCTGGCGGTCGGGGTGCACCCGGACGGTGCCGACGCCTGGGCGCTCGCCGACGTGCTCGCCGGCGACGTCACCGTCGGTGCTCCGCCCGACGCGTTCAACCAGCACGGCCAGGACTGGAGCCAGCCGCCGTGGCGCCCTGACCGGCTCGCCGAGCTCGGCTACGCGCCCCTACCGCGACATGCTGCGCACGGTGCTGCGCCATGCCGGCGGCGCTCCGGATCGACCACATCATCGGGCTGTTCCGGCTGTGGTGGATCCCGCGCGAGGCCGGCGCCCGCGCAGGGCACCTACGTGCGCTACGACCACGAGGCGATGATCGGCATCCTGGCGCTCGAGGCCCACCGGGCCGGCGCCGTCGTGGTCGGCGAGGACCTGGGCACCGTCGAGCCGTGGGCGCGCGACTACCTGCGCGAGCGGGGGCTGCTGGGCACCTCGATCCTGTGGTTCGAGCGCGACCAGCAGGGGCGCCCGCTGCCTCCGCAGGCGCTGGCGCGAGCTGTGCCTGGCCACGGTCACCACCCACGACCTGCCGCCGACCGCCGGTTACCTGGCCGGGGAGCACATCGAGCTGCGCGACCGTTTGGGTCTGCTCACCCGCGATGTGGCCGAGGAGGTCCGGGTGGACGAGGCCGATCGGGCCGCCGTACTGGCCCAGCTGCGGGAGCTGGGGCTGCTCGGCGAACAGTCCAGTGAGCGGGAGCGGGTGGAGGCGCTGTACCGGTTCCTCACCTGGACCCCGGCCAGGCTGCTCGGGGTGGCCCTGTCCGACGCCGTGGGTGACCGGCGCACCATGAACCAGCCGGGCACCACCGACGAGTACCCCAACTGGCGTCTGCCCCTGGCCGACGGCGTGGGCCGCCCGGTCCTCCTGGAGGACGTCATGGCCTCCGTCCGCTCCGCCTCCCTCGCCCGCACCGTCAACGGCCGCTGAGAGCCCCTCACGATTCTGTGCGGTCGAAGGTGGCCTATCTCCGCCACATCCACCGCACAGAATCGTGGGTGATCAGGCGGCGGCCAGGTAGTGGGCCCGGGCGACCTGGCGCATGAAGGCCTGTGGGGCGAGGCGCAGGCCGACGACCGGGATACGCAGCACCAGGCGCCGGTCCAGGGTGACCTCGTTCTGGCGCAGCGCGTCGTCCACCGGGTTCAGCGCTCGGGCGTGGTGCCCGCCGTCGATCTCCACCACCAGGCCGATGCCCTCCCACTCGACGTCGAGATAGATCCGACCGCCAGGGCCCGTGCGCACGACCTGGCGTGAGGGCTCGGGCAGGCCGTGCTCGCGGCACAACCGGGCGAAGTCGAGTTCGCCCAGTGACTGGGCTCCGTCGCAGACGTCACGCAGCACCAGATCGAGCAGTTCACGGCGGGGGCTGTAGCGCACTGACTGCCAGGCCGCCAGAAGCCTGCCGGGCAGCACGAGCCGCTGCTGCACCGGCAAGCACACCAGGAGCGCTGCCTGGCGGTCGCTGCAGGCCCACTGCGCCGCGTGGATCGTCGCCCACTCGGGCCGCACTCGCGGAAGACCGGTGAGGAGGGCCGGGGCGAGCCGGCGGCAGCGGCGCACCCGGACACCCTCGACCAGGCGCGGGCGGGTGCCCGCCGGCACCGAGACGTCGATCATCTGCGGAGTGAAACCGCTCAGGCCGGAGGCGACGAGTGCCGCAGCTCCATCGAGCACAGCGCCGGAGCCGCTTTCCCACACCGCTCGCCAGAGCAGCCCCGGCCCGACACCGGACCGGGACCGATGACCACGGTGTGCCGTCCGGCCGATGACCAGCGACCGGCCGCGACCTCGCCCCGGATGGCCCCGGGCCCGATGCCTGCAGCACGCAGATCGGCCCGATGTGCGACTCCTCCGTGGAGGGTTGCCAGCGCTGTGCCCTGCTCGGCGCGGAACCGTCTCCCTCTCGCCCGCTTCGACAGCTGTACGGCCGCTGCCGGCTCCGGCCCTGAATCGGTGATTCCCACGCCCAAACCCTGCCCGGCAAGGCCTCTTCGCCGCTTGACCCCTGTGGATAAAGCGATTCTGTGCGGTCGATGTGGCGCTACTAGACCATCTTCGACCGCACAGAATCTCTGGGGCGGGGGAGGGGGAGGTCAGGTGGGGTCGGCGGCGTCGCGGGTTTGGACGCGGAGGGCGCGGGTGAGGCCGTCGAGGCCCTCAGCGACCAGGCGGGCGAGGGAGGGCTCGGCGGAGGTCGTGTCCAGCCAGGTCCGCGTCCGGGCCACCAGGTCAGCGCCGGCCAGCTGTGACGGGAACAGGCCCTCCACGATCTGCGAGGCCATCTCGCTGGTCCGCTCCGACCAGACCTGCTCCAGCGCAGCGAAGTACGGCTCCACGTAGGGCTCCAGCAGCGCCGTGTCATGCACCCGGACGAAGCCGCGGATCACCGCCGCCTGGACGGCGTTCGGCAATTCGTCGGAGTCCATCACACTCGCCCACGCCTCGCGCTTGGCCTGCGCGGTGGGGATGCTGGCCCGTGCGCTGACCGCGCGCAGCCGACCGGCCGCGGTGTCGTCGCGGTCCTGCTCGGCCTCGATGTCGACCTCGCCCGCCCGCCCCGCGGCGACCAGGCTGGACAGCAGCGTCCAGCGCATCTCGGTGTCGATCGCCAGGCCGGTGATCGGTGCCGTCCCGTCGAGCAGCCCCGCCACGGCGTCCAGATGCGGCGCCAGCCGGGCCTGCCCCGCGAACGCCCTGGCCAGCAGCAGTTGGGTGTCGCTCCCCGGCGCGGCGCGGCGCAGCAGCTCCAGCAGTCGGCCGGCGGCGTCGTCCCGGGTGGCGTCCCGGTGCTGCGGCGCCAAGTAGACCCCGAGGGCGGCGGAGAGCTGGTGCAGCAGGTTCTGCTGAACGCTCGGGTCGGTCACCGACATCAGGTGCCGCAGCACCAGGTCGATGAAGGTGCGCGGGCCGAGCTCTGCGTCGCGGGTCATGTCCCACGCGGCGCCCCAGACCAGGGTCGCCGGCAGGGAGTCCTCGAACTGGGCCAGACCGGCCACCGCGGTCGCCATCGACGCGTCGTCCAGCCGGATCTTGGTGTAGGCGAGGTCGTCGTCGTTCAGCAGCAGCAGGTCCGGACGCCGCCGTCCGATGAGTTCGGCGACCTCGGTGCGCTCACCGTCCACGTTGAGCTCGATCCGCCAGCTGCGCCGCAGGGCATCGCCACCGGTGAGGTCGTAGCCGCCGATGGCGACCCGGTGCGCGCGCAGGAACGGGTGGGAGGACGGCGCCTCCTGAAGCACGGCAGCCGCAGTGATCACGCCGTCCGCGTCGACAGCGACCTCCGGGCGCATCGTGGTCACCCCAGCCTGCTGCAGCCACTGCGCCGACCAGTCGCTCAGGTCACGCCCGCTGGTGGCCGTCAGCTCCGCGAGCAGGTCGGCCAAGGTGGTGTTGCCCCACGCGTGCCGGCGGAAGTAGGCGCGCAGGCCTTCGTCGAAGGCGTCCTGCCCGACCCAGTGCACCAGCTGCTTGAGCACCGAGGCGCCCTTGGCGTAGGTGATCCCGTCGAAGTTGACCTCGACGTCGGCCAGGTCACGGATCTCGGCCACGATCGGGTGGGTCGAGCTCAGCTGGTCCTGGCGGTAGGCCCAGGACTTCTCCGCGGCCAGGAACGTCGTCCAGGCGCTGTGCCACGGCGTGGTCTCGGCCTGGCACCGGGTGCTCGCGTACTCGGCGAAGGACTCGTTCAGCCACAGGTCGTCCCACCAGCGCATGGTCACCAGGTCGCCGAACCACATGTGCGCCAGCTCGTGCAGGATGGTCAGCGCGCGGCGCTCGACGGCGGCCTCGGGCACCTTGGAGCGGAACACGTAGTCCTCGTAGATGGTCACGCACCCGGCG
Source organism: uncultured Actinomycetota bacterium (assembly GCA_963710915.1). GTDB lineage: Bacteria > Actinomycetota > Actinomycetes > Actinomycetales > Kineosporiaceae > JADJPO01. The sequence continues at coordinate 214,944 of CAVQCD010000013.1, forward strand.
TTCTCCATCGCCCCGGCGTTGAACTCCGGCACGAAGACCTGGTCGTACTTGGCGAACGGGTAGTCGGTGTCGAACAGTTCCTCGTAGTGCGCGAAGCCTGCCCGGGTGACGTCGAGGATGGCGTCGGCGTCCAGGTACTCGGCCAGCGAGGCGCGACAGAAGACCCCGAGCGGGATCGTGCGCCCGTCCCGCAGCGTGAGCTCCTGGCAGACGCCCTGGTAGGGCCCGGCCACGATCGCGGTGACGTACGTCGACATCCGCTGGGTGGTCCCGAACCGCCACACGGCAGTACCGTCACCGCGGGGTTCGGGGGGCGGCGTGGGGGAGACCGAGAGCAGCTGCCAGTGCCCCGGGGCGGTCACGGTCCAGGTGAAGGTCCCCTTGAGATCGGGCTGGTCGTAACAGGCGAAGACGCGCCGGGCGTCGGCCACCTCGAACTGGGAGTAGAGGTAGACCTCCTTGTCCACCGGATCGACGAACCGGTGCAGCCCCTCGCCGGTGTTCATGTAGGCGCAGTCCGCGACCACGGTCAGCTCGTTCTCGGCGGCCAGGCCGGGCAGCGCGATCCGGCCCTCGCTGACCACCGCGGCCAGATCGAGGGGCCGGTCGTTGAGCACCACCTCGAGCACCGTCGGTGCGATCAGGTCGATGAACGAGTCGATGCCGGGGCGGCTGCAGGTGAACCGGACCGTGGTGCGGGATCGGAAGGTGTCCTCACCCCCGGTCAGGTCGAGGGCGATGTCATAGGCGGACACCGACAGCATGGCGGCGCGTGCGGCCGCCTCGTCACGAGTGAGGTTGATCCCAGGCACGCTCCGCATCCTGCCATCCGCGGGGCGCACCGTCGCGATGTGAGGCGCACGGCGCAGAAGTGGCATGCTGACCGCTTGCGTTCTCGGCCCGGGGACAGCAGTCGAGAGGAGCCCTTCGATGAGCCAGCGTGACGTCGCCGACTTCTGGTTCGACCCGTTGTGCCCGTGGGCATGGATGACGTCGCGTTGGATGCTCGAGGTCACCGTGGTGCGCCCGGTGGACGTGCGCTGGCACGTGATGAGCCTGTCCGTGCTGAACGAGGGCCGCGAGCTGTCGGAGGACTACCAGGCGCTGATGGTCAAGGGCTGGGGGCCGGTGCGCATCCTCGCCGCGGCCCAGCAGATCAAGGGAGACGACGTCCTGCTGCCGCTCTACACGGCGATGGGCACCCGCTTCCACCCGGGGCGGCGTGAGGACTGGAACGAGGTCTTCGCCGAGTCCCTGGCCGAGGTCGGTCTGCCGTCGGAGTTGATCGACGCCGCCGGCGATCCCGGTCTGGACCGCTTCCTGCGGGACAGCACGGCGGAGGCCCTGGCCCTGGTCGGCGACGACGTGGGCACGCCGGTGGTGGCGGTGAACGGCGTCGCGTTCTTCGGGCCGGTGGTCACCCCGACCCCGCGCGGGGAGATGGCGGCCAGGCTGTGGGACGGTTCCGTGGCGGTGGCCTCGGTGCCCGGGTTCTACGAGCTCAAGCGCAGCCGCACCCAGGGCCCGATCTTCGACTGAGAGCTGCCAGAATCACGCCTGTGCGCGTTCACCTGGGCTCCGACCATGCCGGATACGACGTCAAGCAGCACCTGGTCACTCATCTGGCCGGGCGTGGCTTCGAGGTCGTCGACCACGGGCCCTGGGCCCTCGACCCGCAGGACGACTACCCGCCGTTCTGCCTGCGTGCCGCCCTCGCGGTCACCGAGGACCCGGGCAGCCTCGGCGTGGTGATCGGTGGTTCCGGCAACGGTGAGCAGATCGCCGCCAACAAGGTGGACGGCGTCCGAGCCGCCCTGGCCTGGAGCGTGCAGACCGCCCGGCTCGCTCGTCAGCACAACGACGCCAATGTGGTGGCCGTCGGGGCGCGGATGCACACGCAGGACGACGCCACCTCGTTCGTGGACGCCTACCTGGCCGAGCCGTTCAGCGAGGACCCGCGCCATCAGCGCCGGATCGACATGCTCACCGCCTATCAGCGGGACGGCGTGCTCCCGGCGCTGCCCGACGGCGCCGTCCCGCCGTCCGGCCCGGGCACGCCGTCCGGCCACGACTGACCCCGGGCACCCCCGGAAGGTCGTAGGTCGCGGATAGGGTCTCTGCCCGTGGAGAGCGGGACCGGCCGGGGCCGGGTCACGGTGCTGTTGCGCCGGACGGCGCGGGGGCGCCGATGGGCCACCTCGCAGCCGGTGCTGCTGGGCCTGCTCACGGCGGTCGCTGCGGGCTACACGATCGGCGCGGTGCTCTGGCCAGGCTGGTTCGTCGCCGCCGCCGTGGTCGTCTGGATCATGCTTGGGGGGTTCTTCCTCCGGCTGCGCTACCTGATCGCCTACTACGGGGTGCTGGCGCTGGCCCTGGCGAGTGCGCTCGCCCTGCGCCACGCCGAGGCGCCGCAGCCTGGGGTGCTGGTGACCCTGGCCATGACCGCGCTGCTCGTTCTGGGCTACGCCGGCGGCCGTGAGCGGGTCGGGGTCCAGGGGTCGCTGGGCAACTCCATGCTGGTCGACCTGCGGGAGCGGCTGCTGGCCCAGGCCACGATCCCCCCGTTGGCGCCCGGGTGGCAGGTGGACACGGTGCTGCGCTCGGCCTACGGCGACAGCTTCTCGGGCGACTTCCTGGTCGCCTCGACCTCGGCCGACGAACGCTGGCTGGAGATCGTGCTGGTCGACGTCTCCGGCAAGGGCCAGGCGGCGGGCACCCGATCCCTGCTGCTCAGCGGGGCGTTCGGCGGATTGCTCGGGGCGCTGCCCCGGGATGAGTTCCTGGTGGAGGCCAACCGCTACCTGCTCCGGCAGCGGTGGACCGAGGGGTTCGCCACGGCCGTCCACGTCGCCGTGGACCAGATGACCGGCGTCTTCGAGGTACGCACGGCCGGGCACCCTCCGGCGGCGCATTACCGCAGCGGGGCCGGTCGGTGGCTGGTGGCGGACGCGGTGCGGGGCCCGCTGCTCGGGGTGGTCACCGGGCCCGACTTCAGCCCGCACCGCGGCGTGCTGGAGCGCGGCGATGCGCTGCTGCTCTACACCGACGGCCTGGTCGAGCGCCGCGGCGGGGACATCACGCTGGGCATCGACCGCCTGGTGGGTGCGGCGGAGCGGGCGGTCGGCCAGGGCCTGGCCGGCTCGGCCGACCGGATCGTGGACGGCGTCCGGGCCGCGACGGACGACGACCGCGCCCTGGTGCTGATCACGCGCGGGTGAGCCGGCCCTGCACGACCGTGTCCGGGAAAGTCTCCTCGATGAAGCAGACCGGGGTCCCCTCGACGATCAGCCGGTAGCTGCGGGAGACCCCGGAGTCCCCGGCCAGCGCCTGATCGCCCGGGCGCACGCCACGCAGCGGCGTCCGTCCGAACCAGAGCAGCTCGCGCCGGGTCTCCAGCTCGAGCCGGGCGAATGCTCCGCCGAGCCCGGTCGGCTCCGCGGCCAGCGTCTCCAGGAAGGTCGCCGGCAGCCGGTCGAGCAGCAGCACGGAGTCTGCATGAACGATGAGCCGACCGGTGGAGGCCTCGCGCAGCGCCGTCCGCCGGCTCAGCGCCCGGTCGTTGGGGTGCGCGCGCAGCCAGCGGGCGTGGTCGGCGTCCAGGAGCATCTGCTCGTGGCCCTCGACGTCGGCCACGATGGCCCCGAGCTGGTAGGCCTCCAGGGCGTAGGCCAGGGGGCCCTCGGAGACAAGCAGCAGACGCAGGTCTGCAGGGAGATCGGCGAACGGGACGTCGCGCAGGCGGGCCGGGCGCTCGGCCGCGGCGAGCCAGGTCGGGCCCCAGGCAGGGGTGGTCACGGGGCAAGAGCCTAGGTGAGGCACAATGCCCGGCGTGACCACAGAATCGACGGTGCTGGTGTTCAACGGGGCCAACCTGAACCTGCTCGGCACGCGCGAGCCGGGGGTGTACGGCTCAGCGACCCTGGCCGACGTCGAGGCACTCTGCCAGGCGGAGGCCCAGCGGCTGGGGGTGGCGGTCGAGTTCCGCCAGACCAACCACGAGGGTGAGCTGCTCGAGTGGGTGCACGACGGCGGACGACGCCACGCCGCGGGCGAGGTGCTCGGCGCTGTGATCAACCCCGGTGCCTGGACGCACACCTCGGTCGCCCTGCGCGATGCGATCGCCGGTAGCGGGTTGCCCGTGGTGGAGTGCCACATCTCGAACGTTCATGCCCGCGAGGACTTCAGGCATCACTCCTACGTCTCGGCGGTGGCGGCCGGCATCGTGGTCGGTTTCGGGGTGGGCGGGTACCCGTTGGCGATCGCGGGCCTGGTGGGCCGGCGCGGATGACTCAGCTGTACCTGGTGCGCCACGGTGAGACGGCCTGGAGCCGGGAGCGCCGGCACACCTCGGTGACGGATCTCGACCTGACCGAGACGGGGGTGGTCCAGGCGCAGGCGCTCCGTGGTCGGCTGCACCCCGAGCAGTTCGGCCGGGTGCTCTGCAGCCCGCGGCTGCGCGCCCGGCGCACCGCGGAGCTGGCAGGGTTCGACCCCGCCCGTCTGGAGATCACCGAGGACCTGGCCGAGTGGGCCTACGGCAGCTACGAGGGGATGACCGCGGCCGAGATCCGCGCCCAGGACCCGGGCTGGACGATCTGGACCGGAGGCACCCCCGGCGGCGAGACCCCCGACCAGGTGCGGCGGCGACTGAACCGGCTGATCACGGCTGTGGAAGCGGGCGGCGGCGAGCGGGTGATCTGCTTCGGCCACGGTCACGCTCTGCGTGCCCTGGCGCTGACCTGGCTCGGCATCGACCTTGCCCACGGCGAGGCGTTCCCGTTCGAGACGGCCACCGTCGGCGTGCTCGGGGACTACCACGGCAGCCGGGCACTGCTCGGGTGGAACCTCGCGGTTTGACCCACTCGGGTTCGGGGGCCCTTGTGCCCTGCCGGTAAACGTTACCGGCAAGTAACGTGCGCATATGTCCACCACCGACCTCCCGTCGGCGACCTGCCTCGTCAACGGTCACGAGATGCATTTCAAGCGGGGCGGAACCGGCCCCCCGCTGGTGTTTCTGCACGGAGTGCTGGGCACGCACGAGGTGTGGGCCGACCTGGCGGCGGAGCTGGCCACCGAGTACACCGTCGTGGTGCCCGACCTGTTCGGGCACGGGGCGTCGTCCAAGCATCGAGGTGACTACTCCCTGGGGGCCCACGCCGCCGCCGTCCGCGACCTGGTCAACGCGAGCGGGTTCGAGCGAGTGACCATGATCGGGCACTCGCTCGGCGGCGGGATCGCGCTGCAGTTCTCCTACCTGTTCCCGGAGAAGGTCAACGCGCTGGTGCTGGTCGCCAGCGGAGGCCTGGGCCGCGAGGTCAGCCTGCTGCTGCGCGCGCCCACGCTGCCCGGCTCGGAGTTGATCCTCCCGGTGATCGCCAACCGCTGGGCCCGCCGGCAGGGCAACGTGCTCAGCCGCGGCCTGCAACTGGTCGGGGTCAAGGGCGGCCCGGACGTCGCCCAGGCCTGGCACGGCTTCGAGTCCCTCGGGGACGCCGAGCACCGGAGGGCGTTCCTGGCCACGATTCGTGCGGTGGTGGGCCCGGACGGGCAACGGCTGTCGGCCAAGGAGATCCTCCCGCAGATCTCGGTGCCCACCTTGGTGGTCTGGGGCGGGCGGGACCGCATGATCCCGAAGAGTCACGCGGTCGAGGCGGTCGAGCTGATCCCCGACGCACGGCTCGAGGTGTTCGAGCGGGGTGGGCACTTCCCGCACCTGGACGAGCCTGAGCGGTTCGCGGCGCTGATCCGTGAGTTCACCGCCGACCAGCACATCGGCGAGAGCCAGCCGCGCGGAGCCTGATCGGCCGGGTCGGGGCGGGTCGGACGGCGCCGCTACAGCATGAGGCCCCGCAGTCGCCCGTCGTAGACGGCGTGCACGGCCAGCCGGGCGGCCACCGCGTCGCCGACCAGGTGCACCGGCCGGTCGAACCCGGCCTCGGTCAGGTCGTCGGCCACCGTCGCCTCCGGCACGTTGGTGGTGGCGAGGACCAGGGTGTCGGCCGCGATCACCCGCTCCGCGCCGTCCAGGGCGCTGCGCACATGGGCCCCGGCGTCGTCCCACGCCGTGACCACGGCCTCGGTCTGCCAGTCGACCCCGAGCGCGGCGAGGCGCGAGCGCAGTTCGCCGTCCCCGGCTGTGCGCTGGATCCAGTAGCCGACCATCGGCCAGGTGCAGACGATGCTCACCCGGTGACCGCGCTCGGCCAGGTGCCACGCGGTTCCGGTGCCGCGCCAGTCGCCGACGTCGTCCACCAGCACCACGCGCGGGCCGACCCGGACGTTGTGCGACAGCACGTCCTCGATCGAGGCCACGTCGCGGCGTTCGGCGCCGGGCATCGCCGCCTGTGCGGGGTTCGGCCGCTGGAATCCCGTGCCGGCCGGCTGGGATCCCGTGGCGACCACGACCTCGTCGGCGCCGAACGCCGCCACCTCGTCGCCGTCCATCGGGGTGCCGGTCAGCACGGTGACGCCGAGAGCGGCAAGCTGCCGCTGGTACCAGGCGATCAACTCGGTGATCTGGCTGCGCCGGGGCTGCAGGCCGGCCAGCCGGAACGCGCCGCCGAGCTCGGGGCCGGCCTCGGCCAGCGTGACCTGGTGGCCTCGCTCGGCCGCGACCCGGGCCGTCTCCAGGCCGGCGGGCCCACCGCCCACGACCAGCACCCGCTTCGGCGTCGCCGCAGGGGTGAAGGTGTCACCGCCCCAGGCGTACTCGCGCCCGGCCGAGGGGTTGACCAGGCAGGAGATCCAGTAGTCGCGGGAGCGGCGTCCCCAGCACATCTGGTTGCACGAGATACAGCCGCGCACGTCCTCCGGACGGCCGTCCAACGCCTTGCGCACCAGGTACGGGTCGGCGATCTGGCCGCGCACGATGCTCACCAGGTCGGCCTGGCCGGAGGCGATCACGTAGTCGGCGTTCTCCGGGGTGCGGATGTGGCTCTCGGCCTGCACCTTCGCGTGCGTGACGGCGCCCGAGAGTGCTTCTGCCGCATCGACTCCCAGCTTGTCGGGGTACAGGAAGGTGGGCATCAACGGACCGAAGCTGAAGTAGCTGCCGGTGCCGCAGGTGACGTAGTCCATCAGCTCGCGCTGGTCGTGCCAGGCGGCGATCTCGCACAACAGATCGGTCTGCATCGCCACGGCGCTGTCCGGGTCGACCGAGGTGGCCAGGCCGATCACGAAGTCGTCCCCGACGGCGCGCCGGATGCCGGTGAGGACGGCGGCGGAGAACCGCATCCGGTTGTCGAACGAGCCGCCCCAGCGGTCCTCGCGCCGGTTCGACCAGGGCAACCAGAACTGGTCGACGACCGCGTTGTAGGCGGCGAAGACCTCCACGCCGTCGAAGCCGCAGGCCTTGGCCCGCACCGCGGCATCGACGAAACCCTCGATGAGCTCCTCGATCTCGCGCTCGTTCATCGCGTGGCTGCCGTCGCTGTCGTGATAGCTCGGCAGCCCCGACGGCGACCAGGACTCCCGGTAGGAGTTGTCGAAGTCCCCGTGCTGGCCCACGTGGTAGAGCTGGTGGAGGATCGTCGCCCCCTCGCCGTGCACAGCGTCGGTGAGCCGTCGGAACGGCGCGATGATCGCATCGTCGCGGTGCCGGAAGTTGCCCCGGGTGAGCACGCCCGTGGGGTGGATCGGCACCGGCTCGACCACGATCATCGCGGCGCCGCCGCGGGCACGTTCGAGGTAGTAGCCGAGGTGGCGCTCCCCGGGCAGGCCGTCCTCGCTCATGTTCGCGGTGTGCGCCCCGAAGGTGACCCGGTTGCGCAGGGTGCGGTGCCGCAGCTGCAGGGGCTGGGCCAGGTGGGCGAATGCCGGTGCCGGCGCCCCGGGGTCAGCCATGGCGGGCCCTCCACAGGTGTTGGGCGACCATCAGGTCGAGGTGCCCGCCGCCGCCGTTCTCGAACAGGGTGATCTGGTCGGTGCCGGTACGGCCGGGGTGCTCGCCGCGGCACAGCTGGTACAGATCGGCCGCCACCGCGTCCGCGGTGATCACCCCTGTCGCGATCGGGATCACCAGGTCGCCCCCTTCGCTCAGCGGCGCCGTCCGGTCGTCGACGAAGACCAGCGCGCGGCGGACGACGGCGTCGTCCACCTCGCGATGGTCGGGCAGGTAGGCGCCCACGCAGTCCAGGTGCGTCCCCGGGCGCAGCAGCTCGCCCCGGATCAGCGGGTCCTTCGCCATCGTGGCGGTGCAGATGATGTCCGCGAGCCCGACCGCCTGATCGAGGTCGTCGACCCGCTCGTCGGCGAGGCCCGACGCCACCAGGGCCTCGGCCGCGGCGGGGGAGCGGTTCCAGACCAGCACCTGCTCGATCGAGGGCCGGACGGCGCGGTGGGCGGCGATCAGGTGCGCTGCCATCCCGCCGGCGCCGACCATCAGCAGCGTCCGGGCGTCGGCACGCGAGCAGAACCGCGACCCGAGCGCGCTGTCGGCAGCCGTCTTGCGGTAGGTCAGCTCGGTGCCGTCGATCAGCGCCAGAGGCTCGCCGGTGAGGCCGTCGAACAGCAGGACCACGGCCTGGACGGCGGGCAGCCCGCGCTCGCGCGGATTGTCGGGGAAGACGGTGACCAGCTTGGTGGCGATCGCCTCGCCCGGCTGCCAGGCGGGCAGGGCCAGGAACCGCTCGGCCCCGCCGGGCGGGCCGTAGACGATGCGTTCGGTCAGGGCGGCCGGCTGCCGGTGCGCGGCGGCGAGCGCCTCGACCAGATCGAGGTGGCCGCCCAGCCGGGCGACGTCCGCCGCGTCGAGGATCGTGATGTCGCGCAACCCCGCCATCGACCGAGCCTACGGCGCGTGCCCGTGGCTCGTCCTGGCGATCAGAGGCGGAATCCGCTCACCAGCGTGCGCAGCGTGGTACTCATCTCGGCCAGCCCGGAGCTTGCCCGCAACGCCTCGCCGATCGAATCGGTGGTGGCCCGGGCCGAGCCGGCCACCTCGTCGATGCCGCCGGCGATGCCGTCGGTCTCCCGCGCGGCCTCGTCGACGGTGACGGCCATCTGGGCCGCGGTGGCGCTCTGCTGCTCGACAGCACCGGCGATCGAGGCCTGGTAGCCGTTGATCTGATCGATCACCTCACGGATCTCGGTAACGGCGGTGACGGCGTCGCGGGTCTGCCCCTGGATCTGCGACACCTGTCGCGAGATCTCCTCGGTGGCACGGGCCGTCTGCTCGGCCAGGTCCTTCACCTCATTGGCCACCACGGCGAATCCCTTACCGGCCTCGCCCGCCCGGGCGGCCTCGATGGTGGCGTTCAGGGCGAGCAGGTTCGTCTGGGCGGCCACGGCCTGGATCAGTTCGACCACGCCGGAGATCTGCTGGGAGGTGGAGCCGAGCCGTTCGATGGTGCCCGCCGTCCGCTCGGCCAGCTCGACCGCCGCGGCCGCGACGTGCGCTGCGCCGGTGGTGTTCTGGGAGATCTCGTCGATCGAGGACTGCAGCTCCTCGGCCGCGGTCGAGAAGGTGTGCACCGAGGTGCTCACCAGGCCGGCGGAGCCGGCGACGGCCTCGGCGCGGATCGTGGTGTCCTCGGCGGCGAGGCCGATGGCCGAGGAGTTGGCGGTGAGCTCCTCGCTGGCCGCCGCCAGTGTGGAGGCGTTCTCGGAGATGGCCGAGACGGTGCGGCGCAGGTGGTCGATCGCCCGGGCCATGGCCGAGGCCATCCGGCCGATCTCGTCGTCCCCCGACGCCTCGACGCCCTGGCTCAGGTCGCCGGAGGCGAGGGCGTCGAGCCCTCGCTCGAGGTGGCCGAGCGGTCGCAGGGCGCGGATGACGTACCAGGCGATCCAGCCCAGGCTGAGGAAGACGATCACCGCGAGCACGACGGTGCTGGCGAGGACCACGGACTGACGCCCGTCCACCGAGGCAAGCCGGGTGGCGGCAGCCCTCTGAGCGATCTCGGTCGCGGAGTCCAGGGACTGCATCAACGTCTCCGAGGGGGCGACGTTGTCGATGGTCTGGGTCCTGGCCGCCTGGTCGAGGCGACCGGCCTCAACGGCTCGGCGCACCGTGGTGGCGTAGGTGTCGTAGTCGGCGAGCGCCGTGGCGATCGTCTCCAGATCGGTCGTCAGCCGAGGGTCGCGCGTGTGTCGGCGGGCGAGCGCGAGGTGCTCCTCGAGCGAGGCCCGGCCCGCCTGGGCCTGGGCGTAGGTGGCCTCGATCAGCGGGTCGTCGCTCGCGGCCGAGGAGGCGACCAGCACGTACATGTTCAGCTGGCCGTCGTAGGCGTAGAAGTCCGCGTGCATGTCGGACGCCGCCTGCGAGACCACCGCCTCGTCGCTCAGGTAGCCGTTCACGTCGGCGCTCGACCGGATTGCCTGGGTCATCGTCCAGACGCCGGTGCCGCCGACGGCCACGGCGAGGGCGCTCAGGGAGAGGGCGACTTTTCGCTTGAGGTCCACGCTTAGGACCTTCGGCCCGCGGGGGAGGCTCTTGAGCCAGGAGTGGATCTTCTTCTGTGCTCAGCGGCAAGCATCGGGGTGCGCGGTGCGGGCAGCGGTTCCTCCGCTCTCGCCCGTCTGGCGGGTGAGGTGCGAGGATCGCGGCGGGCGCGAGGAGGACGACATGGCCGGCTGGGTCGGGCGCAGCGCGGGGCAGATCTCGGCGGCGGTGCGTGGCGGTGAGGTCACGCCTGCGCAGGTGGTGCGTGAGCACCTGGTGCAGATCGACCGGCTCGAGCCTCAGGTGGGGGCCTTCGCGCGCGTGCTGGCCGATCGGGCCGTCACCGAGGCCGAGGCGCTGGGCGGCCGGGGGGACCTTGCCGCGTTGCCGCTGGCCGGCGTCCCGATCGCGATCAAGGACAACATCGCGGTGGCCGGCGAACCGACCCGGCACGGGAGTGCCGCCACGGACGACACCCCGGCTGCGCGCGACCACGACGTGGTGCGTCGGCTGCGCGAGGCCGGTGCGGTGGTGGTCGGGATCACCCGGATGCCCGAGCTGGGCGTCTGGGCGACGAGTGACGACGCCGACGGCGTGGCACGCAACCCGTGGAACCTCGAGCTGACGGCGGGCGGCTCGTCGGGTGGAAGCGCGGCGGCGGTTGCCGCGGCGATGGTGCCCGCGGCGCACGGCAACGACGGTCTGGGCTCGATCCGCATCCCGGCATCCGCCTGTGGTCTGGTCGGGATCAAGCCGGGCGCGGGCGTGGTGCCCTCGGATGTCGGGGTCAGTTCGTGGCGTGGGATGTCCGAGAACGGTCCGCTGACCACCACGGTCGCCGATGCCGCCCTGCTGCTGTCGGTGATGGCCGGTCGCCCCGGTCTGGCCCGGATCGACACCCCTGCGTCGTTGACCGTCGCCGCCTCGACCCGGGTACCGCTGGCCGGGGTGCGGCTCGATCCGGAGGTGTTGAGGGCGGTGATCGCCGCGGCCGCGGCCCTGCGCACCGCCGGCCACCGGATCCTGCATCAGGACCCGCCGTACTCCCAGGCCACGGCCAACGCCATCGTGGCCTGGTACACCGCGGCCACCGCCGACGAGGTGGCCACATGTGAGGCCCTGCGTCTGCAGCCTCGGCAGCGCCGTCATGCGCAGATCGGCCGGACGCTCGAACGCCTGGGGCGCGTGCGCGAGCAGGACCGTGATCGGTGGAAGGAGCAGGCCGCCGGGTTCTTCGACACCCACGACCTGCTGTTGACGCCGGTCACCACCGGGACCCCGCCGGCCGCCGGGCCCTGGCGGGAACGGTCGTGGGCGGCGAACATGTCGGCGAACGCGCGCTGGGCGCCGTTCCCCGGCATCTGGAACTTCGCCGGGTTCCCGGCCATGACGGTGCCGGCGGCAGTGCACACGAGCGGGGTGCCGATCGGCGTCCAACTGGTGGCACCCCCCGGGGGAGAAGCCCTGCTGCTTGCGGTCGCCGCCCAGATGGAGTCGCTGGTGCCGTGGCGGCGACATGCGCCGCTGGCCGACCGCTCGGAGGCCTGATGGCGCGGATCGCCGTCCTCGGCCTCGGCCGGATGGGTCGGGGGATGGCCGGCCGGCTGCTCGAGGCGGGCCACGACCTGGTGGTCTACAACCGCACCCCGGAGCGCGCCGCCGAGCTCGTGGCGGCCGGGGCCGGGTGGGCCGGCACGCCACGCGAGGCGGCGGAGGAGGCCGAAGCGGTGGTCGCCATGGTGGCCGACGACCACGCCTCACGGGCCGTCTGGCTGGGGCCGGACGGGGCCCTCGCCGCGGCGACGGCCCCCGGGGCGTTCGCGATCGAGTGCTCGACGGTGTCCCACGGATGGGTGCTCGAACTGGCGGACGCCGCCACCGCGCGGGGCCTGCGCTACCTGGACTGCCCGGTGACCGGGCTGCCCGACGCCGCCGCGGCCGGTCGGTTGACGCTGCTGACCGGTGGAGAGACCGACGACCTCGACGCGGCGCGATCCCTGTTGGCTCCGCTGGCCACCGAGGTGCTGCACTTCGGGCCCGTAGGCGCGGGCACGGCCTACAAGCTGATCGTCAACCTGATGGGTGCGGTGCAGATCGCGGGCGCTGCAGAGGGTTTGGCGATGGCCGAGCGTGCCGGGCTCGATCTCCATCAGGTGGCTCGGGCGATCGCTTCCGGCCAGGCGGCCAGTCCGCAGGTGGTGCGCAACAGCCGGCGGATGGCGGACGGCGGGCACGAGGCGGACGTGGTCTTCTCCGGAGCGCTGCGTCGCAAGGACACGGCCTATGGGGTCGCGCTGGCCGCCTCCCTGGCCCTGGAGGTTCCGTTCGGGATGGCGGCCCTGCACGGCCTGGAGGAGCTGTTGGCGCGCGGGCTGGGGGAGCAGAACGAGAGTGCGGTCATCGAGGTGGCGCGTCGTCGGGGGAGGGGAGCGGGGCCCGCAGGGTGATCGCGCCCTCCTCGATGCTGCGCGACCAGGCCAGACCGGTTCCCTCCAGCACGTGCAGCATGCCCGCGTTCTGCGCCAGCACGGTGCCCGTCACCTCGGTGAAGCCGAGCCGTTCGGCCAGGTCGAGCAGCCTCCGGGTCAGTGCGGTGCCCATGCCGTGGCCCTGGTAGGCGTCCTCCACCAGCACCGCCAGATCGGCTGCGTGCGGCTGGTCGGGTTCGGCAGTGCCCTCGGGGAGAAGGTGCGCCAGAGCCACGACGGCCGTTCCGTCCTCCGTCAGCGCGACCAGGGTCGCGCCGCGCTGGCCGCCGGCGAGGCGGCGCAGGGTGAGACCGTGCCAGTCGACGGCGCCGGTCAGGTAGCGCCGGTACAGGCTCTGCTCGGAGCAGCGGTTGTGCATGGCGGTGATGGCGGCCGCGTCGTCGGGTCGGGCCAGACGCACCCACAGCGTGCCGCCGCGGGCGAGGGGTTCCGGCCAGCCGAGCGCCTCTCGGTCGCCCTGCGCGCGGGCGATCGTCTCGGCCAGCCGCAGCGCGGCCGAGGCCCGGGTGAGCTCGGCGCCGGTGAACGGCCACGCGCGATGAAGCACTACATGCTGGTCCGGGGTCCACTGCAGGCGCAGGACGTCGTCCGCGTCGTCCGCACCCTGCCCGGCCGGGACGATCACGCCATCGTCGGCGTGCAGCAGGGCGCAGGCGAGACCGGCGATGGAGCGGGGGTCGCTCACCAGCGCGGATGCGGCGTCCAGCAGTTCGGTCGGCAGATCGAGGGAGTCGTCGGCCGGGCCTGGGGCGACCGAGGCGTTGGCGCCGGCGGCCAGAGCCGCCGCGAGCAGTGCCTGCTCGTCGACCGAGGTGGGCAGGTCGACCATGAGGTCGAGGGTGCGGGAGGCGTCGGCGTTGGTCAGGGTCGCCAGGTGCAGCACCCTGGCCTGCACGGTGTCCAGCAGGCGGATCAGCCGGGACACGGCGCCGGGCCGCTCGGGCAGGTCCAGCCGAAGCCTCCAGGAGGAACGGGCCTCGTCGTCGGCGCTGAGCACCAGATCGGCGGGGGCGATGGCGGAGCCGATCCGCGCCATCAGGGCGTTCCAGGCGTCCTGCCTCGGCGGCCGGTCGACGACCGGAGCGACCATAGCCAGGCCGACGGACAGCGCCAGGGCGAAGTGCACGAACGCGTCGTCCTCCACCGCGTCGTCGATGCCGCCCGCGCGGTGGGCCTGACGGGTGACCGTGGCCATGTTCGCCCAGCGCTTGCGCAGGCGCGTGGCCTCCAGCGTGCGGATCTCAGGGTCGGTGTGGGCGCGGGTGAGCGCCTCGAGCTCGAGCACGTTCCAGTTCCGTTCCGGAGCCGCGAAGATCTCCGCCGCAGCCTCGAGCAGCACGGCCAGCGGGGGTTCGGCGTCCGGGGCGGCGGCCGCGGCAGCCAGCCGCTCGGCGGTCCGCGAGGTCAGCTTCTCGGCCATCACCTGGGCGAAGAGCTCGGCGCGTCCGCCGGTCAGCCGTTTGACCGTGTGGGCGCCGAGGTCGGCGCGCTCGGCCACCATGTGCAGTCGTGTGCCGCCGTAGCCCCTCTCCGCGAACAGCTCGGCCGCGACGTCGACGATCCGCCGGGTCAGCTCTGCGTCCTTGGGGTCGATGGCGTCCTGGATCACCTAGGTCTCCTCGTCGGTGAGCGCACGGTGTGTGCGCCGGCTGTCGCGAAGCCGGTGGCGACGTCTCACGGAGATCAGTGTGCTCCTGCTCCGGTGGGGTCGCCCGGTAGCGTGACCGACGCCGTGCCGCTGGTGGAGATCCGCTCGCTGCTCGTCCCCGTCGATTGAGCGAACGACGGGTCGATCGTGCGCCAGGGGCCGATCGGGGGATACTGCGGTCGTGGCCACCAGCACCCCATCCGGCGCGTGCACGACCCTGGCTGATGTGATCGGTGTGCTCGATCTGGCGGACGACGTCGAGGCGCCGGTATGGGTGGACGGCGGCTGGGGTGTGGACGCCTTGCTGGGCACGCAGACCCGTGAACACGGCGACCTCGACATCGCCGTGGAGGCGCGACACCTCGAGGTGTTCGTGAATTCATTGCGGGGCAACGGGTTCGAGCGGGTGGGTGAGGCGGGCGCAACGGACTGGAACTTCCTCCTGGCACACCCGGGCGGCGCCGTCGTCGATCTTCACGTGATCGTGTTCGATGTGGACGGCCACGGGGTGCTCGGCCCTCCGGATCTGGGGAGCGCCTACCCCGCAGGATCCTTGACCGGCCGGGGCGAGCTGAGCGGCAGGGCGGTGGACTGTGTCGCTGCAGAGTGGGCGGTGCAGTTCCACGACAGGTACCCCGGCGACGCCGAGGATCGCGCCGACGTGCGGGCGTTGTGCGACCGGTTCGCTCTGGAGATCCCCGAGCAGTATCGGTAGTCACAGCGAGCTCGCCCGCCTCGATCGGTGGGGGCTGTCAGGAGCGCTGAAGATCGGGCCGGACGGAGAGCCCCTGCAACCAGGCCTGCCAGGCCGGCTCCTCGCGACGTATGTAGTCCGCGGCGTCGGCGGAGAACAGGTATGCCCGCACGCCCGCCATCGCTGTGTCGTCGGCCAGGCCGAACGTGTAGACGCTGAGCATCCCGGGAATTGGCGCGCTGAGCCGGATCAGCGCCTGCCGCTGGCCGACACGCTCGACCGTGCCGGTGGCGCCGCGCACGTCGACCGTCTCGCCCTCGTCGCCCAGTCCGAGCGCGTCGTTCAGGGTCGACCAGAGCGCGTCCGGGTCGCCGGCGTGGGTCGCGGTGACCTCGAGTTGAGTGGCCTCCTGGCCGGAGAAGTGCGACAGGTAGAGGCGCAGGTTGTCGAAGTACGGCATCCAGTTGGCGCCCATGTCGTCCCAGAACTCCGACTCCCAGGCGGCGCCGGTGCCGAAGCCACTGCTGGTGACGCGCACGATGCAGGTGCCGCCGGACTGGGCCTCGACGAGGAACTCCGAGGTCAGCGGGCTGAGCGTGTCGGGGTCCTTGCCCATCAGGGCGGCCCAGTCCTCCTCGTAGACGATGCGGTGCGGCGGGTCCCAGCTGGTGACGTGGCCGTCCGAACCCATCTCGGGACCCATGGAGAAGTGCAGGGAGCCGCCCTCGCGCTCCTGCATCTCGGTCGGCAGGAACCAGGCGCTCATGCCCTTGGCGGTGGCGATGGCCTGCCAGACCTGCTCCGGGGTGCCCGGAACCTCGACGCTGAACTCCAGGCGGTACGGGACGTTGGGGGTCGTGCTCATGGGCTCTCCTCAGGAAGGGGGTGGGCGGCGACGACGAGCCGGTGTGGACGCCCGTCGTCGTGGTGGTAGCGAGCGGCCAGGTCGAGGACCGCAGCGGTCAGGTCGTCCGCGAAGGCGGCCCGGTCGGCGGCCGATCGGAAGCCGATCTGGGTGTCGATGGTCAGCGTCGGCAGCCGCTTGCCGGACGCACCGGCCCGGCGCGCCAGGGCGCCGACCTCGCGCACCAATCGGGCGGCCAGTGCGACCAGGTAGCCCGCCGACAGGTGGTCGGCGTTGGCGTCCGGGTCGGCCGCGGACGCGCTGACGGCGGCCGGCGACACGACGTACGACATCGCCGACGCCTGCAGCACCCGCTCGGTGATGCCTCCGTGACGGCGCTCCTCGGACAACCCCACCAGGCCGTGCGCCTCGAGTGCCTTGAGGTGGTAGTTGACCTTCTGGCGCGTGATCCCGACCCGGGCGGCGAGCCCGGCGGCCGAGGCCGGGACGGCCAGCTCGGCGAGCAACCGGGCCCGGACCGGATCCAGCGCGGCGGCGGCTGCCTCCGCGCTCTCGATGACCTCGACGTCCTGCATCAGGTCACCGTGCCATTGACAAGAAATCCTGTCAAGGGGTCTTCCGTCTGCACGACAACGCCCTTCGCTGCTGCCGTGCACCGGCCCCGCGCTGGGGTGGACCCAGCCCCGCTAGGTTGGGTCGATGGCCTTGGAATGGGAGCAGGTCGTCGTCCACTCGGTGAATCCGACGGTCCTCGGGCAGTGGTGGGCCGAGGCGCTCGGCTGGGTCGTGGTCCACTCGTCCGACGACGAGTTCGAGATCCGCGCGGAGCGCGATCGCCTGCCCGGACTGGACTTCGTCCGCCTCGACGAGACCAGGAAGGGCAAGAGTCGCCTCCATCTCGACTTCAGGCCCGACGACCAGGACGCCGAGGTGGCGCGTCTCGAGGCGCACGGGGCTCAGCGTGTCGACATCGGTCAGGGCGATCAGTCGTGGGTCGTGCTGGCGGACCCCGAGGGGAACGAGTTCTGCGTCCTCGGGCGACGCCGAGACTGAGCCGTAGCATCTGGCGCGAGATGGACATCCCTGAGCAGGTCGAGGCGTACCTCGCCGGTCAACCCGAGCCCAAGCAGGCCGACCTGCGGTGGCTGCACACGCACATGCTGTCGGAGTTCCCCCAGTGCAGGCTGTGGTTCAGCGACGGCACCAACGCGGACGGCAGAGTCGTGGCCAACCCGAGCATCGGCTACGGCGCCTACACCATCACCTACGCCGATGGGTCCTCGCGGGAGTTCTATCGCATCGGCCTGAGCGCCAACACGACGGGAATCTCGGTCTATGTCCTCGGCCTCGACGACAAGACCTACCTGGCGCGTACCTACGGCGCCTCGATCGGCAAGGCCAGCGTCACGGGCTACTGCATCAAGTTCAGACGACTTGCCGTGATCAACGCCGATGCGCTTGAGGCTGCCATCGGACATGGCATGACCGTCGAACAGAGGGGTTGAGCGCCGGCTCACCGGGGGATGCTGTCATCGGAGCGCAGCCGACTGCTCTCCATGCCACTGAGTTGTCGAACCCAGGCGGATGACGACTCCCCGCCCCGACTCGCCGCCCCGGTCAGCAGGGCTGCGCCCACGTCGCCCTTTCGAGGGTGTGGTTGGGAGTGTCGTGGCCGCCCTCCGAGTGGCAGAGCCGTGCGGGAGAGATCGTCGAAGACGAAGCGCCTGACGCCCTCTGAACCGGCCCCAGCCGGGATGCATGCGGCCGGCTGTGTGCATCCTGGATGCCGCCAGGTACACGCGGGTGAGGGGGTGTGTACTGGTCTGGCCAAACACTCAGGGTGGCCTGAGTTCGGACGGTGCCGTGACAGGCCCGATGCCGAGGTGGCCGCCGTGTTGCGCCCGAGTACACGCCCTCGATTAGGAGCCCCGATGTTCCTCGGACTACGCACCGTGATCTACGCCGCCCCGGACCTGGAGGCGAGCAAGGCCTGGTTCACCGCAGTGCTCGGCGTCCAGCCGTACTTCGACCAGCCGTTCTATGTCGGCTTCAATGTCGGCGGCTACGAGCTCGGGCTGCTCCCCGACGCGGTGGTGGAGGACGGGCCGGTGACCTACTGGGGGGTTCAGGACGCCGAGGCCGCGTGGGCCGCGCTGCTCGCGAACGGCGCATCGCCGTGCACACCGGTGCAGGACGTCGGTGACGGGATCCGCACCGCGTGCGTCCGTGAGCCCGCTGGGTCGCTGGTCGGGATCATCCAGAACCCTCACTTCGCTCTGTCGGGCGCCACACCGCAAACCCTGGCTGCGGCGGCGGATGCCTCCGACTGGACGACGCCCAAACCGCCGGTCGAGCTGACTGTGGTCGACACCACCAGCACGCCCTACGTTCGCGCCGGCAGCCCGGTGCTGTCGCCCGGGATGGAGCTGATCCCACTGGTCGTGGACGCCCAGACCGGGGTTGAGGTGTTCCAGGCCAAGTACGCGGCCGGGTTCACCAACCCGTGGCACACCCACCCGTGCGCGCACGGGATCTACGTGCTCGACGGAACCCTGACCACCCACCAAGGCACCTACCCTGCAGGCAGCTTCGTCTGGTTCCCCGAGGGCGGCACGATGTTCCACGGCGCCGGCCCGGACGCCGACTGCACGTTCCTGTTCGTCGCCAACAAGCGCCTCGACATCCACTTCCTGGAGCATGCCCTGAGCTGATCGCCGCGCGCTGGAAACGGTTCTCGGGATCGACGTCTGCTGTCGTCAGGTTGCAGCAATGGTGAGCGGGCGGGTGGTCTGCGCGGCGAGCGCTCCTAGATCCCGTGGGTCGCTGGTCAGGACGACGGGGTCAGGATGCAGGCTGGCGAAGGCTGCCACCACGGCGTCGACGGCGGAGATCTTCGACGCACGTCCGGTGGCCGTCCTCAGCCGGGCGGCCTCCCGGGACGTCGGTTCGTCGATGTCACGGATCTGGCAGGTGCGCAGCAGTCGGTTTGCGTGGAAGTCGCGCCGGGCGTCGCCGGTCAACGCCTCGGCCAGGACGACTGCGGGAACCTGGGGTGGCCACAGGCCCCGGTTGCGCAGCGCCGTCAACCGGGCCCGCTGTCCGGCGAGTGCGCTGATCCCACCCGAGTCCAGGATGAGCGTCACGCCGACCGCGCCTTGCGGGCCCCGCTAGCTGCGGGCTTGGTGACGGGTCGGCTTGCCATGACGCCGTCAGCCCAGGCTGTGGCCTCCTGAAGTTCCTCGTCAGGCACGGGACCCAGCTCGGCGTCCAGCTCCGCGAGGTAGGCGTCGAGAGCGGCCACTTTCGCCCGTCGGTCCAGCTCCTCCGCCACGGCGAGCGCGGCCAATCTGGACACGTTCAGCCCGGCGGTTCGCGCGTGCTCCAGCAGCTCGTCCGGGATCGTGATGTTCACTCTCGCCATGCGCATACTATACACACTCGGACCCGGGCGCCCCTCGCCGGGCAACCGATATACGCGGCTCCCAACGCCTCGCGCACGACTGTGTCGTCGGAGTCGCGGGTTCTGGTGCCAGGAACCTCGGGGGCTAGTCAAGGCGCCGTCGTCACCGTGGTGCAAGAGGAGTGTCGATCAGGATCCGGTTCTCGGATTTGCGCACGGTCGGCGGCATGAGCGGACACTATTGCGCGGCCTCAGGCGACCCGATGACCGAGCCGAGGCTGGCTTGTCGGTGTGCGGCCCTAAGGTGTGGGGCGTGACCCGGTATATCGACGAAGACCTGCACGATGCAGAGTTCCGTGAGTGTGATTTGACCGGGGCGCGTCTGATCGGCGTCGTCATGCAAGATGTCGTGATCGACGGGCTGGTCACCAACCTCGTAGTGAACGGTGTCGAAGTCACGCAGCACGTCGAGGCAGAGCTCGACCGGCGTCATCCGGTGCGGGTGCTGATCCGCTCCGAGGACCCTGCCGACCTGCGCGAGGCAGCGCGCCAGCTCCATGCCGGCTGGGCCGCAACGATCGAGCGGATCCGCCGGGCGCCCGGCATCGAGCGCCGCAGCGTGAACGACGAGTGGTCGGCGGTGCAGACCCTGCGCCACTTGGTTTTCGTCCACGACTCGTGGTTCCGCCGCTGCTGCCTGGGCTCGACGGAGCTGTTCACGCCAATGGGCATCGGGACTAGCGTCGAGCCGTACCGCGGAGCGCACGGGCTTGACCTCTCGTTCGATCCGGCCCTGGACGAGATTGTGAGCGTGCGTAACGCACAGGCCGCCGAGCTGGAGGCATGGCTCGACAAGGTCACCGCTATACAGCTAGCCGCGCGAGCGCCGGTACGCGACGACGATGTCTGGCCGCCATACGCCCGGGGCCGCTCAGTGCGGCAGTGCCTCAGGACGGTGCTCAACGAGACCTTCGAGCACCACGGCTTCTGCGTCCGCGACCTAGACCTGATTCGGGCACAGGACGCTGAGTAGGGCCGGCCATCGACTCAGCATCGTGCCAATGCGGGTATCACTGACCGTCTGCGCGGTACCGAGCCACTGTTGACCCCAGAGCTGGACGCGCTACTTCTCGAGTATCCGGCGGCTCTGGCTTTAGGTGCACTCCGGGCGGCCGGCCGTGAGTGATCGGCGAGATCTGTCGGGAGTCGAACACGCGCTCTTCGGCCTGACCGCTTGAGCGTTGTGCTCAGGGTTGGCTGAGCGGCGTGACGCGCAGGCGTGTTGCGATCTCTTCAGCGGTCAGGCTGCCGGCGGCGACATCCATTGTCAGGTCGAATGCTTCGTCGTCGGACAGGGTCAGGTCCCAGCCGTTGATGCGCAGGAAGACAGCGGTGGCCAGCAGGGCGAGCCGCCTGTTGCCGTCGACGAGGGCGTGGTTGGAGCAGACCGAGTGCATCAGCGCCGCGGCCTTGTCGGTGATCGAGGGGTAAGCCTCCTGGCCCATGAACCCTGACTGGGGGCGGTGTGCCGCCGAGTCCAGCAGGCCGATCTCGCGCACCGGCCCCACGTCCAGGGCCCGGGCCAGGTCGAGCAGGTCTTCCAGGGTGAGGTATTCCACGGGCCGGTCCGCAGTGCTCACGCCTCGCCCAGGCGCTGCAGCACACTGCCCCAGCGGGCCTGCATCTCGTCGGTCGCCTCACGCACGCGTCCGGTGTGTTCGACCTCCCACGCCGCACGCCGGATGGCCCGCAGGACGGCTTCGTGCATGGAGACGTCCTGCGCCCGTGCCAGCGACTGCAGCAGCGCCGCGTCGTGTTCGTCCAACCTCAGATTCATCGCCACGCACCCACGGTACCACTCTGGTACCAGGCGAGCGAGGGGGCGTCGTCTGTGTCCTGGTGGACGTGCCGGCCGCGTCGAGTTCTCGGGGGTTGTCAGGTGCCCGACGCCATGTAGGCGGCCAGGATGTAGTTCGGATGTCGGTCTAAGGCCTGGCGGGCGCGGTCGTAGCGCATTGTCGTGCGCGGGTCGGCGTGGCGGGCGGCGATCTGCACGTCGCGCAGGTCGACTCCGGCGTCCAGCATGGTGGTCACGAAGGTGTGCCGGAGCATGTGCGGGTGCATCCGTGGCAGGCGCACCCCGGCCTGGGCGGCCAGGTGGTGCAGGCGACGGGTGGCGGCATGGCGGTCCATGCGCCGGCCGCGGGTGTTCAGCAGGATCGCCCCGCTGTTCCGGCCGGCGACCGCGTTGTCGACCGCTCGGCCCACGGCTGGGGGCAGCGGGACAAGCACGACTCGGCCGCCCTTGCCCAAGACGCGCAAGACGCGGTGGCCGTGCTCTTCCCGCAGGTCTTCGACATCGACTCCGCAAGCCTCGAAGATGCGCAGCCCGAGCAGGCCCAGTAGGCAGATGAGGGCAAAGTCGAACGGATTCGCCGATGTTCGGGCTGCCGTGAGCAGGGCTTCGAACTGCAGGTGCGTCAGTCCCAGCGTCGGCGATTCGGGCGGGACCCTGGGGCGACGCAGGTGCTCGGCCGGTGACGACTCCATGAGGCCGTCGATGACTGCCGTCCGATAGAAGCCGGCTAGCACGCTCACTCGTCGTGAGACGGTCGAGGGTTTGAAGCGGCGCGTTTCCTGCAGCCAGCGCACATACAACTCCAAATGCCCCCGCCGGTTGGTCAGAGGGTCCAGCCCCCGATCACGACACCACGACACGTACACGTTCAGGTCGGATGCCGCGTGCTGGCGCGACATCCCCGTGAACCGCCCCAAGTAGGCGGCCACCGCAACATCAAGATCTTCATTCTGAAGGGCGCCGGAGTCCACCGGCATCGTCACGATCGCCATCCACCCACGCTGCGCCGAGTATCGGCATCGCACCAGACCCGCCACTCGTTGCGCGCAGATTGCCGCAGGCGTTGAGGATCGACCCGGCGGCATGAGCGGGCGTTCCAAGTGACATGTGGCCCATTTCCCGCAAGATCTTGATTTATGGACGAGACGGAATGCTCAAGCGTCTGGCAGCGTGTCGGCCGTGAGTCAGATCCGCGGTCGCGAGGAGTCGGTGGCGCGGGTGCTGGTGGCCGCTGGATCATGACCGCATGGACTCCGATGCTGTCTTCGCCGCCATCGTGGCCCGGGTGCGACAGGGGCACCCCTGCGACCGGGATATGGATCAACCCCGGAACCTGCCTGCTCGGGCAACTCCCGCCGCGGTCACCGAGGCGGAAGAGCTCATCGGTTACCCACTCCCGCCGTTGCTGAAAAGGATCTACCTCGAGGTTGCCAACGGAGGTGTGGGTCCCGATACCGGGATCAACGGGCTGCGCGATGGGTACGCCGCCGAGGGCATCGACATGCTGGAGTCATACCGACTCTCCGCCTCCACCGATCTCGATCCCGACGATCCGCCTCCGCTGCCCCTCGGAGTCCTGTTCCTGTGCGACTGGGGCTGCGCCAACTCCTCGCTGCTGGACTGTCGCGAGCCCGACGGGCGCATGTGGAAATGGGTGGAGGGCGACCGCTGTCCCCAGTCGCTCACCCTCACTGAGTGGTTCAGTCTCTGGCTCGACGGCCGACTGGACATGCCGGCCACGATGCCCGAGCTTGACCTCCCCAGCTCTGAAGCTTGGCGCAGGCCCGATGAGGACTAACGAGGCACGAGCGTCGTCGTCGGTGCGGCGTGCAACAAGATCCGTCATGCAGGGCATCTCTCACCCCGCCAGGTACCAGCCACCACGACCGGACACAACCCTGGGATCACCCGCATGTGAAGCAGAATCGGACGTTCTCAATCTACGGTGACCGCTCCCGGCGTGGACGACGATGCTGCAGCGACAGGAAGATCCTGGAATGAACGCTAAGCCCCCGTTGGGCGGTCCGATCAGTGACGACGACGCACGGGCGTTGGCCGAGTTGCTTGCCCGTTGGGCGACCTACGAGTTGGATCAGTTCGATCATTGGAAGGTCGAGACTCCAAACGGATCTGTCTATGTGCAGATTGCCAGCGAGTTGTTGTCTGATGTGGCGGAGGAGGTCTACACCACCATCTGGCCGCTACCACCAAGGCTTCGATAGACCTAGAGCAGCCCCTCAGCGTGATCGTCCACACTCGATACGTGCGCGGTCGGCGGCATGAGCGTGAAGGCCGAACGGATCGCGGCATGTCCGGATGCGATGTCAGGCATGCTCTGCCTTGTGAGGCACCCCATCGAACGCTCGCTCCAGTGCCAGGAGCTGGATCGGCGCCTGCTTGAACTCGGCGACTGTCCCGACTGTGGTCATTTCTGGTCCGAGCACGTGGGATACGGGAAC
This sequence comes from uncultured Actinomycetota bacterium, assembly GCA_963710915.1. Lineage (GTDB taxonomy): Bacteria > Actinomycetota > Actinomycetes > Actinomycetales > Kineosporiaceae > JADJPO01. The sequence goes on from CAVQCD010000013.1 coordinate 238,738, forward strand.
GACAGGTACGGCCTGTGCGGTAAGTGCGCCTACGAGCACGATCAGCGGAAGGGACCGGAGCCTGGGTGCAGGCGGGTAGCCCCACCGCTCACCTGATTCCGTGCCAATCTCAGCGGTATGTGAGTTCGTTCGGATGACAAGATCCCGCTGTGACCGACAACGCGACAGCCGCCTTCGAGGACCGCCTCCACCGAGTGGCGGTCGATTTCATTCTGCCGACGGGGCTGGACGTGGCCATGGCCGTGGGGCTCGCCAGGACATGGTGGCCTCAGGCGTGGGAGGAGCCGGGACGGTCGCGGTCGCCACGCTGGCCCGTGATTCCTGGGTCAGCGATGCTGAGCAGCCCGTCCGCGAGATGCTCGCGGAACACGGGATCGAAGTATCACAACCCGACGACGAGCGGGACGAGTATCAAGTGCTCCTGCTGGCCTTCGGCTATTGGAGCCTGCCCCTCCACAACTTCGAGGGACCCTTCTACGTTCAGATCCCGGCGTGGGACGACCAAGGGCCGCTGGACCGGGCACTGGTCACGATGCTGGACCGGAGGGATCACGAGAACACCCCACAGGCACGCGCAGCGGTCGAGCAGGCTATGCGTGACACCGTGCGAAGCCACGTCGCTCCGTGGCAGAGCCGCGATCGCTCATCGGTACGATCACGCTGATCGCGGCATGACAGGACGTAAAGCATGTGTGGTCGACGGGGTGGCGTAGTGGGCAGCGGGTCATTCTGGGTCGCCGGACAGCTTGTAGTCCCCCGGATGAGCCCGGCGCCAGGTGCCCTTGGAGCGGACCATCCAACGCACTCGTTGATCGGGGTCGTGTCGAAGTGTCTCAAGAATGCTCAGGGGTACGGTCTTGTTCTGCGCGACCCAGAAGCGCATGTCGGGGAATCGCTCGATCACGTCTCGCCATGTGTCATCGGATGCTGCTTCGTGCGCAGCTCTTCTGTAGTCGTCCGGGTCCTCGCTGGTGCGGAGGCGAACGAACTCCTCCGCTGAATCGATCACACCGGGCATGATCTCACGCGTGCCCGCTGATCGGTATCGTCAGCGGCATGACAGGGCGTCCCGCACGGACAGCGGCAATCGAGGAGGTGCCGCCATCGTGTCGGACTATCCTCGCAAGGCCCAAATGGGATCACCCTTGGCTGGCCTTCCGCTAAGTATGGGCAGCGGTTCACTCCCCTTGCCGAGACGGGATCTCGCGACGTTCACGAATCGAAGGCGTGCTTCATCCAACGGCCTGCGCGCATCCGGCCACTGTTCTTGTGGAAGGTGCCCGCTCGTGATAAGGATTCCTACTTCCCACAACACTCGATCCAGGTCGTGAGCCGCAGCCACAATTTCCCGGTCACCCATGAGATTGATTACGTCCATCGCTCGATTGAAACTGGCCCACTCCACGAATTCTGCCGTACTGTCTGCTTTGGCGGCTACTCCTGTACGAGCAGCGCGTGCATATGCCACATATACGCTCGAGGACTCTGAAAGGAAATCGGCGCAAGCATCGACCTGTTCCGTGAATCGCCAGTGCCTCCGCTGCGAAGTGGCCGCGAGTAGGCCTCCGATCAAGACCCCAAGTAGCGCGAGCAGAGACCCCACCAGTGCAACACCGCTAGGCCAATCCATCAGCACCTCATCCTCTCAACGCGTGATCCAGAGTCTGGTCTACGAGGTCCGTCCCCACCGTGAGCGACTGGGCCAGGCCCAATCACATGGTCCTAGTCCGTTCCGCGAGTTGCACGGGCCACAAGACCGAGCCGATTGCGGCGAGGCGCGCCCCGCGCGGTCAGCGGCAGAAGCGGACGTGCCGCAGCGACGGGTCGGCGCGTTACCGGTCCGGCTACTGGCGGTGCCTTGGCACTCTGCGGTTTGCTTGAGACTGTGAGCCGTGCTCTGCCGCTGAAGGTCCCGTTAGCGACTGACTCAGTCGCGCCCTGCCGATTGACCTTTGGCTCGCTTCCAGTCGCCGGACCTGAGGAGGGCGCTCCCGAGCATGTGAGCAATGCGCTCTTCTTCGAGGTGAGCGATGTCGGAAGCCTGGGACGGGTCGCTTTCGAAGGTCTCGATGCGATCCGGGCGAGCCGGGGGGAAGTCGCTCCGTACGACGACGGGAACGACTTCTCCAGCTGGGTGTACACCGTTCAGGATTCAGCCTGGCTGGCAGAGCGGCATGAGTACGAATGGAAGCACTATCAGACTCCTCTGCTTGAGACCCATGAGCACTACCTGTTTCGGTTCCACGACGAGTTCGTTGAAGCCATCGCGGCAGGCATTTGGCTGGACCTCGCGGCCGAGGACGATCCGTTCAAGGTTGACGAGGCACACCCGCAGACGAGCAGCGCGCGCCTTGAGTCCGATTCCCGAGGCGTGACCCACGGGTTGGCATGGGAAGTCCGGCGTACCACCAGGTCGCGCGAGGACCTCTTGTCGGCGTCCGTGTACTGCTCGCAGCGTCTCTTCGACTTCGCCCTGGATCTGGACGGCAAGGCGAGCGTGAGCGCATCCGCATGGCTCAGGACGCGGGGCGGGGTCAGGGCCGCGGCAAAGTCGTGTGATCGGGCTCTGACCTGGGCTTTCGTGGCGTGGTCGGCGGCGTGGCGTGTGGGACGGATGTGGCCTGTGTGGCTTTGATGGTGGTTCTCGACGCCGCCATCTCAGCGAAGGCCACATCCGCCGATGCCATCTTCTCCGACACCGCCGCCCGACGTCTGCAGGCCCAGGGTCATCGGCCTGTTGCAGGTGTTGGCCGACCTGCCCGATCCACGCTGCCGGAGAGGGATCCGGCATCGGCTGGTCGGCCTGGTAACGGTCGCGTTGACCGCGGTCCTGGCCGGGGCCCGCTCCTATGCAGCGATCGGAGACTGGGCCGGGGAGCTGAGCGCCGAGCAGCTGCACCTGGTCGGGTTGACCCGCTCGACGCCACCGGATGCCTCGACGTTCCGGCGGGTGTTCACCCGCCTGGACGCGGCGGTCCTGGACGGGCTGGTCGGGGCGTTCCTGTGGACCCGCACCGCCACCGTCGCCGGACGTCGAGTGATCGCGATCGACGGCAAGACCGTCCGCGGCGCCCGCACCACCACGACGGTGGCGCCGCACCTGGTCGCGGCGTTCGACCAGGCAACCGGGACCATCGTGGGTCAGCTCGCCACCGCCGCCAAGAGCAACGAGATCCCCACCGTGCGAACCCTTCTCACGGCATTCGACCTGACCGCAGTGGTCGTGACCGTGGATGCGATGCACACCCAGACCGACACCGCCGAGGCGATCACCCGCAACGGAGGCGACTACGTCTTCACGGTCAAGGCCAACCAGCCCACCCTCTACCAGGCCTGCAAGCACCTGCCCTGGCGTCAGGTCCCCAGCCATTCCAGCACCCAGACCGGACACGGCCGCCGAGTCCGCCGCACCATCAAAGTCACCACCGCACCGGCCTGGATCACCTTCCGCGGCGCGTCCCAGGTCGCCCAGATCCGCCGCACCACCACCCGGGCCGGCAAGAAGAGCGTCGAAGTCGTCTACGTCATCACCTCCGCCGACCACCGCGCCGCACCACCCGCGGTCCTGGCCGCCTGGGTCCAAAACCACTGGGGCATCGAGAATCGCACCCACTGGGTGCGTGATGTGACCTTCGACGAAGACCGCTCCCAGGTCCGCACCGGCTCCGGCCCCCAGGTCATGGCCTCCCTCAGAAACACCGCGATCAGCCTGCTACGACTCGCCGGCGCAACCAACATCGCCGCCGCACTACGACATCACGCCAGACACCCCGACCGACCCATCAACCTGGTCCTGACCTCATGAAACGCGACTTTGCCGCGACCCTGGGGGCGGGGTCGCCAGGTCACGTCTTTGCCGGCCTTGGACCGGCACCTTCGCGGCGATCGACGGCATCGCCGAGCCTGACGACTTCGCGGCAGCTTGGCAGGACTACTGCCATGGCGTCGCGCAGCGCCGCCAGGAGATGGGCCGGTAACGGGAAGAGCCGGGCTGTGGGTAGACCACTGACGCCGCGTGTTCGATAGCGCGGCCGGAAGGCCACAGTATCCGCGGCAGTTCCGGTAGTCCCGTCGGCGTCGCTCTGTCCTGCGGGGATCGCTCCCGCCACGGCGCCCGCCGTTGTCGGTGCCCCTTGCTAGCGTCGCCGACCGTGACCGACACCATCGATCCCCCCAACGATCTCGACACTGTCCGGACGTCCTACGACGCCGTGGCCGACAACTACGTGTCGATGGGAATGGGCGATCTTGGGCCGACGCCGTGGCTGCGAGCGGCCCTGAACGCGTTCGCCGAGCAGGTCCGTGGCATCGGTCCCGTGCTCGACGCCGGATGCGGTCCGGGCACGACGTCGGGATACCTGCACGCGTTGGGCCTCGAGGTCCGCGGCATCGACCTTTCGCCTCGCATGGTCGAGCACGCTCGCCGGCTGCACCCGGGGGTGGCCTTCGACGTCTCGTCCGTGACCGAAGCGGCGCCGGACGCGGAGTCGCTGGGTGGAGTGCTGGGCTGGTGGTCCTGGTTCAACCTGCCCAGGTCGGTACTGCCGCAGGTGATCGCCAGGATGGCCCGCGCACTGCGGCCCGGCGGCCAACTGCTCGTGGGCACGCACTGCGGCGACGGCGACCTGCGGCGCACGATTGGGTACGGCGGCGTCCCGGTGCGGTGGACGACGCACCTTTACCAGCCCGAGGAACTGGCGGCGATGATGACCGCCGCCGGGCTTGAGATCACCGTCGAGCTGCGGTTCCCGCCCGAACCACCGCAGCACGCACAGGTCCTGATGGCCGCCCGCAAACCGATGTCAAGCTGATTCCGCACCTGGTCAGACACCAGCTCGCCACTCAGCAGCCGGCCCAGAACAGCTGGAGAGAACGAGCGGCGCAGATGATCAACCCCGTCCGCTGACCCACGGTGACATCTCTCGCCATCCAGGGCTGTGAGAATCCAGTCGGACGGCGGCATGAGCGTATTGGCCGCGCGGATCGCGGCAAGTGCGGACGTTTGGGCTGCCCCGGTCTCTCACTCGACTTGTGCGAAGGCTTGCTCAATGGCCGCGCGTAGCCGGTCCCGCCCCCGAGTAGGGCGGCCTATACCGGGGGGAATACAGCGCGAGGACCTCGCCCAGGTCTTCGAACCGCTCGTCATCCGCGTAGTGAGCTATCAGCACGCCTTCGAGGGCCTGAGCCGCTTCGAGCGGGTCATCCCCATCGAGGACCGGCTTCGCAGCGGCATGCAACCGATCGAGGTACATGCAGAAACAGTATCGAGGCTGGCCCTGCGCCACCGCTCTGCCGGGGCCTACCACCGCACTGGCGGAATGAGCGTGCGCTGGAGGGCGCTCTTCGATGCCGCATCAGCCTGTGCAACGCTAAGAGGGTGATCAGCCGCCGGAGATTCTGCCTCACATGGCTTGGGCTATGGGTGACAACGACGGCAGGGTGCTCCTCCCAGGTGCCGGTCCACCTCATCGGATACCGCACAACTCCTGATGGTGACCGCATCCTCGTCTTGGGTTACAAGGCGGCCAATGAGCAGATCAACCGAGGCCATGTGATCTCTCAGGATTCACAGGCTGTCAAGGTCGAGGTCTTGGCCACCAGAAAGCGCGGGGCTTCCGTCGCCATGGCCGAAGGATTCGAGGTCACCATCGGCCTGGGCCGGGAGCTCGGCGGTCGCCGCGTGGTCGACGAGCAAGCGCGCGAGCTGCCGCGGGTCAACGACCAACCGTCCTGAACGTCGCCGTCCAGCCGCAGGGCCTTGGGTGACGGGTCGGCGGACCGACCCAAGAAGCACCACTCGCGGCAAGAGCGTGCGTTCCCCTTGGATCGCGGCGGCAGACGTGCTGGGTGTTGTGGAGGTGAGCTGTGTCAGTGGGCTCGTCTCCCGCCGCCTTTCCACAACACGCTGCCGTCGCTGATCCGCAATTCGCTCCGTTGCCGGCCGAGTCGTTGACGCTGGACGACTCGGGTGGCTGGGTCTGCGTACGCGTCGAGCAGCCGAAGCTGCGCTCGCAAGGCGGCGATGGAGTCAGCGCGGGTGTAGCCGAACTCGGCGCTCAGAAACCCTCCCGGGAAGATCAAGAGCGCGACCTCTCCGCTGAAGCACAACCTCGTGGGCTCCTCCTGCCCCGGGATACTGATCCGCCAGTTCACGTAGCCAGCTCGATCCAGCTCACCTTCGCCGGCCGCATAGCCGCGATCACCGACATGCTCGGTGACGAGTCGGCGGACAACGCTCAGCCAACCGGGTTCGTTCTCGCGGTGCGGCATGACCACGGCCACCGCTCGGTCCACATGCTTGCCGGCCCTCGGCAGGTTCTCCGCTTCGGCTTGGAGATCGACCAGCTCTCGCAGCGCGCTACCGGCGAGGTGTCCCTCGCTGCTGATCACGCCAGTCAGCAAGGTATGCAACTGCGCTCGGCACGTGGCGTCGCCGGTCGCCGGAGTCACGTCCGCATCCGGTTCGGCATCCAGCTCTGAACAGACCTGCTGCAACTCGGCGAGCTGGCGTGACGAAAGAACGATCAACGGCTCACTCGACACGCGTCACCTCCGCCACGCCTCAGCATGCCTCTCATGATGTTGCCAGCACGATGACGGCGCACCCGTCACACCGCACCACTGCGGTCCTCGTGTCTGAGGCAGCGCCACTCGCGACGTGCACGTAGCCGCGCGAATAGCGGCAGATCCGTATACGCGTGCTGCTGATTCAGCGGGGCTGGTCGGGTCTTCCTAGGGCGGCCAGCTTCTCACGCTATTCGCTGGACGGGCCTGATAGACAAGGTTTCATGTCTTCAGACTCCGAGCCGTCCTATGCCCTGCGGCCGATGGATCCCGGCGATCGTGGACCCGCCTTGGACATGTTCTGGCGTGCTTTCGGGTGGGGAGCCCGCGCCGAGGACGTAGACGCTGTGTTCGCCGATCGCGCCATCGAGCTGGAGCGCACCTTCGTGGCCCTCGACACCGACTCGGACGAGATCGTGGGGACGACCAGTGCCTACTCACTGACGATGACCATGCCGGGAGGAGCTCTTTTACCTGTCGCCGGCGTGTACCTGGTGGCTGTCGAGCCCACTCACCGCAGGCGCGGCGTGATGTCTTCCATGATGCATCATCAGCTGAAGGGGCTGGTGGACGGTGGAGAGGCCGTTGCTGCCCTGTGGACCACCGACCCCGCCATCTACCAGCGCTTCGGGTACGGGCTCGCGACGTGGCGCTCGCGCATCAAGCTCGACCTGGCACGGGCGAGGTTCTCACCGCGGGCAGAGGCTCTCGCGTCGTCGTCCTCTGCGCGGTTGAGGCACATGTCCGTGGGCGAGGCGCTGCCACACCTCGCTGTCGTCCACGAGAAGATCGTCGGCTCGAGGCCGGGTGTGCTGGCGCGCTCGGAGAGCCGCTGGAACTTCCTGATGCGCCTCGAGGACGGCGAGCCGGAGGTCGTGGTCGCGCTGGGTCCCGAAGGACCGGTCGGATACGTCGCCTACCGGATTCGTCCCGGGCAGTCCCCGGACACACCGGGCGGCGAGGTGGAGGTCCAGGAGATCAGCGCAGAAGACCCGGCTACGAACGCACAGCTGTGGCGCCACCTGCTGGGACTCGACCTGATGCGGACCGTGTCGGCCCTCAGGCCCCTAGCCGATCCGCTTGCGCACCTACTCGTCGACCTGCGCCACCTGCACGCCACCATCGACGACGCCCTCTGGGTTCGGCTTGTCGACCTAGCCCGTGCTCTCGGACAGCGTGCCTTCGCGGCGCCCATCGACCTGGTCCTCGAGGTCACCGATGCCGTGCTGCCCGCCAACGCTGGGCGGTGGCGCGTGAGCGTGGACGCGGCGGGCGCACCAGGCGTGGCCAGGCTCACCCGTGACGACGCCGATCTGTCGCTCGACATCTCCGACCTCGGCGCAGCTCACCTCGGCGCCACGCAGCTGGCAGATCTCGCCCAGGCTGGGCGCGTCCACGAGCACACTCCGGGCGCCCTCGCAGCCGCTTCGCTCGCCTGGTCCTGGTCGCCCACCGCAACGTGCCCTGAGATCTTCTGAAGACGCAGCTCGCTGACCGCGGCCCATCGGCAAGGGCGCGACGTTTCGCGGCCGGATTTATCACACCGCAATCACAGAGGGGGACCCGAGCTCTTCGCGGTGCGCCGCGTGGTGTGGCCCAAATTGGGCCTATTTCTGATCTAACCAACGTCCTCTCGTCGGCACGAGCGGAAGACGACCGCATTTCCCTGAGGAGTGAACGTCCGGCCGTCGGCGGTGTGCGTGATCACGGGCGCGCGCCAGAGACGCTGTTCGTCTGGCTCCGTCGGAGTTCATGTTCCGGTGGAGCGTTTCGCCACGATGTCGTCGATGGCTTGGGGGAGTAGGGCTTCCAGGCCGGCGGCGATGTGTTCGTCGGCGGAGGCTGCGGTGTGTTGGTAGATCAGGGCGGCGCGTGGGGTGCTGTGGCCGCCGCGGTCCATGATGTTGCGTACGGTGGCGCCGGGCACGGCCGCGGCGAGGGTCAACCCGGTGTGGCGCAGTCCGTGCCAGGTCAGGTGCTCGGCGCCGGGCACCGCCGTCCGGGCTCGAGCGATGGCCTGCGATCGGTGGTGACAGCGGACCGGCTGCCCTGTCGTGGTCGTGAACAGCAGCGTGTCAAGGCCTGTGGCAAGGGCTGCCGCGTGGTCGGCGAGCAGCCGGCCGATCTGTTCGGGGATCGCGACCTCCCGTACGCCGGCGTTCGTCTTGGGTGGGCCGAAGCTCACCGGGGCCCCGGGCAGCTCGACCAGCGCACGGTCCACGCGTACGTGGCTGACCACTCCCGACGGTCCGTAGCGCAGGTGCCGCGTCGTCAGGGCGAAGGTCTCGCCGCCGCGCAGTCCGGCGAACGCGGTCACCAACGCGGCGAGGCCGTACGGCGCGGGCATCTGCTCGACCAGGCGCAGCAGCACGTCGACAGCCACGATCGGGGCGACCCGTGCCGCACTGTGCGGGCGGCGTCGGGCTCGGGTGCCCGGGCGCATCCGCACCGGGTGCTCGAGCAGGTAGCCGTCCTCGACCGCGCTCGTACACACCGAGGACAGCGCCGTCCGGGCCTGTTCGAACTGCCGATCCCCGCTGCCCCGCCCGCCCGGAGTGCCCGGTGCGGTGGGAGCGCCGGCGTCCTGCCAGGCCTGGACCACGACGGCTGGCAAGCGGCCTGTCAACGGGACTGTCAACCCGGCGGAGCGGGCCCAGGCCCGGGCGGGGTGGCCGCGCCGGCGGGCGGCGGCGGCACCGTTCATGCCGTCGGCGTGGCGCGTGGCGCTGGCCCGGGACGCTGCCCGGGCGGCCAGGTCCCAGGCCATCACCGTCTCCCGGGTGAGCCGGGCCACCGGCACCCGGCCCAGCTCGATGCCGCCGAGGTCGGGCAGCACCAGGCGCTCGAACATCCTCCGGTACAGCACCACCGTCCTGGGGCTCAGCTGCTCGGACAGCTCGGCCCGCTGCAACCACGCCGCCGCGTAGTCGGCCAGCAGCGGCGACCCAGTCGAGGTCGCCGGGCGCCAGGTGCCACCCAGGATCGAGGCCCGCAGCCGGGCCCGGGCATCCTCGGCCTCGAGCCGGGTGCGGTAGCGGCCGCCGTCGCGGCGCTTACCGTCCGGGCCCTGGTACCGCAGCCGCCAGGCGCCGTCCGGCAACCGGGTGACCGACCCCCACTCGTCCCGGTTGACCTTGGGCTTGCGGGCTCTGGCCATGACACCTCCCAGGAGGAAGGTGTGCCGATCCAGGGCAGAACACGGTCACCACCGCGATCGTTCAGCATGCTTAGGGACCACGAGGGACCTTTGTGACACGTTTCCGGGGCTCGGTGAGCCGACGGAGTGACCACCACATGCGCTCTGACCTGCACTGATGTCGTGGAGCGGGTGACCGGGATCGAACCGGCATGACCAGCTTGGAAGGGCCTCCCGACCAATGCTGATCATGCCTCTGACCTGCTACGACGCGTCTTGCTGCAGCAATCTGCCCACCTTCCCCGTGACGTGGAACAGTCGCGCGGAGGTCGGGCATGGTGAGCTCGGACGGGGAACTGCAGAGCGGGTCGGTGATGGCGCGGAGGCGTCGGGGTCGGCGTCCGTGGGGTGCGGTCGAGAAGCTGCCGTCGGGGCGCTTTCGGGCGCGCTACACCACCCCTGACGGGCAGCAGGTGTCGGCGCCGATCACGTTTCTGCGGCGTCGGGAGGCCGAGATCTGGCTGGACACTCAGCGGACCGACATCGTGCGCGAGGTGTGGAAGGCGCCGCGCATCGTGCGGACGACGGTCGCTGAGTATGTCGGGACGTGGATCGAGGAGCATCCGCAGGCAAAGGACTCCACGAAGGACCTTTACCGATCTCTGTTGCGCACCTGTATCGCGCCCGACGTGGGAACGCTGCGGGTGACGTCGCTGCGCCCTGACGCCGTCCGGCGGTGGCATCACCGCCTCGGCGAGCGGCTCGCGGCGCACGCGGCCGAGCGACGTCAGGAGCTTCTCGCGCGGGGTCGCACGCCGAGCACGGTGACCGTCCGCGACGGCAGGACTCAGCAGGCGCAGGCGTACCGGTTGCTGAAGGCGGCGATGAGGACCGCCGTGGATGACGGCCTGATCAGTGAGCAGCCGTGCCGCATTCGGGGCGCGGGCACCCCACGAGTCACGGTCGAGCGGCTGGAGCTCGGACTGACCGAGCGCACCCTGACGCCCGCGCAGGTCGCCGCGGTGGCCGCGAACATGCCGCAGCGGTACTCGGCGCTCATCCTGTGCGCGGCTTGGTCAGGCCTTCGGCAAGGGGAGCTCTTGGCGCTGCGCCGCAAAGACGTCTCACTGGACACCGACCCGCCTGTGATGCGGGTCCGTCGTCGCGTGCGCCGAGCGGATGACGGACGGATGGACTTCGACACGCCCAAGTCGCCTGCCTCGGTGCGCTCCGTCGCTCTGCCGAGACCGTTGTCGATCGCGCTGCGCGCCCATCTTGAGCAATACGTTCAGGACGACGACGAGGCACTGATCTTCGCGACCGCCTCGGGTGGCGTCCTGGCCCGCAGCAACCTGATGACGATGATGCGGCGGGCCATGGACCGCGCCGGCGTGCCGCGCGTGCGCTTCCACGATCTACGGCACACGGCGCAGGTGCTCGCCGCGGAGAGCGGAGCCACCTTGGCGGAACTGATGGCCCGGATGGGTCATTCGAGCACCGCTGCTGCGCAGGTGTATATGCATGCCAGGCAGGAGCGGGATGCCGAACTGGCCGAGCGCCTGGGCAACCTCATGGACGAGGTGACCGTGGTTCCGCTGCGTACGCGTCGACCCGCGTGAGCGGGGCGGGGTGCGGCTGGTCGCGTCCTTCCACGCGTCCTGCGGTGATGAACTCCTCGAGCTCGGCGGATGAGATCCGCACGTAGCGGCCGAGTTTGTGGAAGGTGAGCCTGCGCTGGGCGACGAGCCGGCGGACGAACCGCACCGGTGTGCCCAGCCGGGCCGCGGCCTCCTCGACGGTGAGCATCTCAACGTTCTGTCGCTGTGTTGTCACGTGGGCGTGCCTCATGGCTGCTCCTTAGATGCCGAGTGATGGCCCGCCGGGTTGAGCGGCGGGACGCGCGGGGGAGTGGCGGTGGGGGGGAACCACTCAGGCTCGGCCTGGACGCGGGCCCTTGGAGGGCGTCGTGGTGTTCGGTGGCGGATAGTTCGGTGCTGCTGGTGGCCAGGATCCGTTCCAGGACGCCGCGGCTGGTCACCGGCGTCGACGGTCGCCCCTGATGTGGTTCGGCGTCGAGGTCGGCATTGGGGTGTCAGTGGGGTTTAGGCGTGCTTGGCGTGTCGGCCGCGGGTCATGCCGACGTAGAGGATTCGGCGTTCGCCGACCAGGCGCCGGACGAACCGGATCGGCGTCCCCAACCTCTCGGCGGCCTGCCCGACCGAGAGCAACGCGTCCGAGTGGCGGCCGGGATTCGTCGTGGTCATGGCTCCCCCTAGGTACTGCTCGTGTCCGATGGGTCTCCCTATGAGGTAGGCACGTGGGGCAGGCAACAACCGGTCCCGGCGCATGACAGTCCGCCCAGCCGACGTCACCAGCCGATAGCCGGTGCGTCGAGCCCGGCCGGTTGGGCCGCGGACCTGTGTGGCTGTGGTTCGGGGGTTTCGTACCAGGCGCGTTGGTGGCCCACGTGTTCGAGTGCTTCGGCGTATTCGGTGGCTGAGGTTTCGGCGGTGCTGGTGGCCATGATCTGTTCCAGGATCCGCCGCCCGGTCACCGGGGTGGGGCTGCTGCGGTGCGCTTCGTCGTCCCAGGGGTGGTCCGTGTCGATGTAGACGTGGTTGGCGTCGCGGCCGCGGGTGAGTCCGACGTAGAGGTGTTCCCTGGCCATGCCGGGGGCGGCGATGAGGTGGCAGGTGTCCACGGTCTGGCCCTGCGCGCGGTGCACGGTCGCCGCGTAGCCCAGCTCGACGTGCTCGCGAACGTAGTAGCGGGGCAGCACGACAACATCTGGGCGGTGGTGCCAGGCGCGGGCCTGCTCGGCGGTGGCGTCACCGGTGGCGGTGGTGGTGGTGTCGGCGGCGGTGCGGGTCAGGTAGAGGTCGCCGCCGGGGGTGGTCTGCTGGACGGTCCAGGTGTCGCCGTTGCGGACGTAGCGTCCGGTGCGGTCGGTGAACCCGCGGGCGTTGAGCCGGGTGACGACGGTGTCGCCGGCACCGGCGGTGGTGGCGTCGCGGAGTGGGACACCGAGGGGTGAGGAGGCGCCGGTCAGGATGCGGTCGGCTCGAGCCCGGGCGTTGAGGGCGGTGACGGTGCCGCGGTCGTGGGCGAGCAGCAGACTGTCCCGGCCCGCGGCGACGTCGTCGCGCCAGGCGGCGTAGGCGGCGTCAGCGGCGTCGGCGGCGTCGGCGATGCCGCTGCTGCTTTCGTGGATGCGGTGGTGGGCGGCGTAGGTGTCCAGTACCTGCGGGTGGCCGTGTCTGAGGCTGCGGCTGGCCGGGCCTTCCCAGGGGTGGCTGAAGCGCCATAGCGCGGTCAGTTCGGCGGCTCTGGTGCGGCGGGCCAGGAGTCCGAACGCGGCGCCGGCTTCGACGGCGGCGAGTTGGTGGTGGTCTCCGACCAGGAGCAGTTTGGCGCCGGCGGCGCTGGCTTGGGCGGCGAGGGCATCCAGGGAGGCGGTGGAGGCGAGTGAGGCTTCATCGACGATCACCAGTTGCCCCGCGCGTAGTGGCCAGCCTCGGTTGGTCAGTGGTTCGGCCTGGGTGTTGCGGGTGTCGTGCAGCCATTTGGCGGTGTTCTCGCAGCGGATGCCGAGGGAGGCGGCGAGTACCTCGGCAGCGGCCGCGGAGGGTGCGAGTCCGACCACGCTGCCGTGGCCGTGGGTGTGCTGCCAGGCTTGGGACACCCGGTTCAGCAGCGTGGTCTTGCCCGACCCGGCTGGACCGACCAGCACCTCCACCCGGCGGCCCGAGCCTGCCGTCATCACTAGGGCAGCCGCCTGATCGCTCCCCAGCCCCTCCTGATCATGCGGGCGGAGGCGGGCGGTGGGTGCTGTCAGGTCTGCGGCAGCGGCCAGGAGCCGGTGTTCGGCGTCCAGGACTGTCTGGCTGGTCCACCGGGCCCGCGCCAGAGCACTGCTGTCCAGGGCGGTCGGGTCGTGCAGGCGGACGCAGAGCGCTTGGGCGGACTGGGTGAGGGCATCGAGGGCACGGAGGCGGTCGGCGGTGGTGGCGAACCGGTGCGGCTTGAGGGCGCGGGCTGCTTCAGCGGTGAGGTTCCACGCCGTCCAGGTCGAGCGGCGTAGAGCGACTCCGGCCACGATGGCCGCGGCGAGCTCGTCGAACGGCAAGGGCCATGGCAAGGGCAGTGGCAAAGGGGTTGGCAAGGGCGCCGGCCCGTCGAGGGCGGTCTGGACGGCGTCCGGGCCGGGGTGTCCGCTGATCCGCTCGGCCCGGCCGGCCCACTCCGCCCGGAGTTGAGGCAACGACTTGACGGTCTTGTCGGGTCGGGTGGCGAGTGTGGCTTGTTGCCGGAGTTTGATCACCTCGACCCGGTCGGGGCGGCGGCCGTGGGCGGTCTCGAACGCGGTGAGCAGGTTGACCGTGGCGGTGTCGATCGAGGCGCCCCGTGAGGAGAACGCCTCGATCAGGCGCTCGTCGACCCCGTGGACCTCGAAGGCCGGGTCGCGGCGGATCCCGCGGTCACGCCAGCCGAAGACCAACGGCAGGCTGGTGGTCAGGTGATCGGCGAGGAGCCCGTCATACAGTTCGGAGAACGCGACCGTTGCGGCGTGCAGGCCCCGGGCATCGATGGCCCGCCAGAGTCCGTCGCTGCCTTGGACGCGGTTGGCGATGGCCAGGTGGGTGTGCAGGTTCGGGTCGTGGGCACGGGAGTCGTAGTGGTCGAATCCGGCGGCCACCGCCCCGCGCGTGGCCATCTGGGCCAGGCCACCATGCCCGGTCCGGGTGGTCAGGCACCGCGACTCGATCACCGACAACACGTCGTGGACGGCGCGGTGATGGGCCGCCTCGACCGCGGCCTGCACCTCGGGGGAGCCCAACGCCCACAGGATGCTGACCGACTTCGGAACAGTGAACGTCAAATCGAACCCAGCCACGCCCCGCGCCGACATGCCGCGGCCGAGCAGCTGCCCGGTCACCGGGTCGACACCGTGGAACACCGCGGTCAACGCCGCCTCGGTCACCTCCCGGCCAACACCGATCCCGTCCCGGCCGCCCAGGCCGGACAGACCTGCTCCGAGCCAGCGCCCGGGCGGATTGCCCGACGCGGCGTAGTACGTGCTCAGCCCGTCGGGTGGGGACGGCGCGTCACCCGAGGCGGTGTGCCGCACCAGGTAACGGATACCGGCGCCCGCCGAGAGTCGATGCAGGGTCATCACACCCATGAGGTGCGCAGAACCAGTGGCCAAGACGACGCGGCAGCAGCCAGGTGCAAGATGAGTGTCGTCGTTCAGTTCGTCGTTCGGATGGTCGATCTTCGGATGCAGCCGGTTGACGCAAGGGCGAGATCGATCAAGGGGAGGCAGCGCGCGATGGTTCGGCTGGTCTCCTGGGTGGCCGCGTCGTGCTGGCTTGCGGCGTGATCGGCTGATGCGAGCCCCTGGCTGGGTCGCCAGAACCCTGCGCCACGTCTGGGTCGGCGACCCGGTCACGATCGAACCTTCCGCTCCCACCGAGCCAGTTCATGGTCAGGATGGACGAGCGATCACCCGAGCGGCGGCGGACCGGTTATCGGTGGTGTCTGTACGCCATGCAAATACGGCAGCTTGTCCAAAGAGGGGACGATGATGACGTTCGATGCGCCCGAAAGGGTCAACAACGGTTGGCCCGGGACTGGGCGTGTGGACCGGTTGGTCGCAGGCTACCTGGTCTTGCTCGCGGTGGTGGGCGTGGTGGTGGGCGTCATTGAGTTGGTGCGGACGTCTGTGGACGACCGGCACGTCATCGGAGCGCTAATACTCATCGCCTTGTCGGCGATGATGCGATTCCTGTGGGCCCTGTACGCCGCTGGATCGATCGTCTGGCTCCTGACGTTCTTCGCCCACCAATCTTGGTGGGCCACACTGAGACTTGTCGCTGGCATCGACGGTCCGGCGCTTCCGAGGCTTGCGTGGGTCAGCTATGTGGCGATCTTGTTCGCGGCGATCATGCGGGAAACGAACCGTAAGCGTGCGCAGCCTCCGGCAGCAGCGGAAGGTCCCGCCTCTTCCGAGTGAAGTCCGCTGATGGTGATGTCCAGGACGAAAGCTCGTGGCGCAGCACAGTTCCTCTAGGAGCCCCGCCGAGCGTTCGTTGGGGCTCTCGCTGTCAATGGAGCCGGTACTGCCCTCATAGTCGAGCCGGGACACGTTGCCGTCATGGGTGAGGATCCCCATGGGTAGTTCGCAACATTCACCGCGCCCGGTCGATGGGGGTGTTGTGGACTCGGTATCCAGCGCTCCTGCTACGGCGGGGATCTCTGTGGTGCGGCGCCGGGTGACGGTGGCTGTGCTGAGTGCGTGCGTCGTGCTGCTGGCCGTCCCCATGGTCGGGTATGCGCTGATGGGTGCACGGATCTGGCGCACCATCGATCGGCAGAAGCATGCCGAGGTCACGGTGGCAGCCGCAACCGACGCAAACACGCTTCTGAAGGCGGGCGTTCTCCCACAGGGGTGGGTCGAGCACGGTACGTGCAGGACGCAAGACGCGGAGCGGTGTGTGCAGTACTCGGGGACAGCGGACCTACCGGCTGAGTTGACTGCGGACGCCGCCGCCCCGCTCCTGGCGCAGACCGTGCGGGCGGCGGGCCTTGCGGTTGGTGAGGTCGTGTGTGGAGATGTGCCTGATGGTGCGAGGCAGTGCCTGGTTGAGGGCAAAGCCGAGAGGTCGGGTGGCGTGGGGTTGGTGACGTTTCTCGCCTTCATCAAGACCGGAACCAGAAGCCAGCATGTGACGTTCGCAATCGACGCGGGCTGACGGCCACGACACCCGACCGCTGCAGAAACAGGCGAGAAGCTCGCGAGTCCCTTGCTGAACCAACCCCCGACCTTGAGGACGGGACAAACGATCGGCCCGGTGTGAAGGCCACCCAAGGATGCGTAACATGAGTGGTACGCTCATCTCGTCGAGATGAGGAGGTGTGTCGTGGCTGAGGTACCGACTGGGTTCTGGCAGGACCTGGACAACGATCTGCAGGACCCGGAGTTCCGTAACCAGTTCCTGCTGGAGTCGGAGCGGATCGCCACCGTCGACCGGATCGTCAACCAGCTCGACGACATCCGCGAAGAGCTGGGCATGACCAAGAGCGAGCTGGCTCGGGCGATCGGACGTACCCCCGAGTCGATCCGGCGCCTGTTGACAGCGAAGTCGGTCAACCCTCAGCTCAGCCTGGTCGCTGAATTGGCAAGCGTGCTCGGCTACCGCATCACGCTGCAGCCGATGACCGCGGCCGAGCGTCGCGAGGTCGCCGAACCGCTTCGACGGGGCACGAAGGCAAGCTGAGCCGTCACCCAAGCCTCTACCGCTCAGGCGAGTGAGCGGGGTTGCGAGCCCGGTACTCCTCACCTGGGGGCGCGGACTCCTTGTACGTCGCGCCGGGAAGGGTTGTCGGGCCTCTGCACTGTCATGGCCGTGCTCAGTTCATCTGATCCCAAGGCAGCATCACGGACACCTGCTGCTGGGTTTCAGTTTGCTCCCACAGTGGCCGATCTCTCTCCAGTGAAACCAGGCACGTCGACCACGCGTTTGCGTACGGCGCTACCCCTCGGACGTTGGGTGGGTCTAGGCCTTCTCCTCCCGGTGGCACTGCTCGTGGGGTATCTGGCCATTCAGGGCGCCCACGCTGTGCGTCAGCGGCAAACGAGAGCGCTCGTTGCCACGATCCGCACGATGCCTGCCCCGCCCCAGATGACTGCTGACCCCGCCCAGAGTCGCTGCAACTCCCACGGTGTGGCCTGCTTCACCACGTCCCTCCCCCCCCTGCCGAGGCAGCCACGGCGATCAAGGACGCCCTCGCCTCCCGGGGGATCACCGTGGGCCAGGTGTCCTGCGCCCTGGACGCCGACAACCTCCCGATGATTCTGGGAGGGGTCGTTGAATGCGCAGCCTGGAGCGCGAACTCCGCTCGCGAGGTTCACGTCGAAGCATCTGCCCATGCCCGCAACTCCCTGGGCGGAGCAGAGACCCCGCTCGGCTACACATGGGTTCTTCTCTCCGTCGTCACCAACCACGACCTCTCCGAGCAGCTTCCGTCCATCCCGACCCAGGTCGAGGATTCAGCATCTGCCCTCGATCCCCAGCTCATCCCTGCCCAGTGGTCACTGAGCGGTCAGTGCGCTGAACGCAGTGACCAGATCTGCGTGCATTACAAGGGCGATGCAACCATCCCCGACGATCTCTCGGCTCAAGTTGCCGCCGAGACCCTGCTCGAAGGTGCCCTC
>CAVQCD010000014.1:0-304817 GCA_963710915.1 uncultured Actinomycetota bacterium
GCGCCCGGTAGTAGTTGTCCTCGAGCGCGCTGCCGTCGTCGAAGCCGATCTCGCCGATGGCGACGACGCCCTCCTTGGTGGCGAAGCGCGGCAGGATCTCCATGACCTCCTCGGCCAGCGCCTCGTTGTTGGCCTCCTTGAGTTGAGGCCGATGGAGCAGTAGTGGTGGATGCCGAACTGCGAGGCGCGGAAGCGCTCCCAGCCGAGGATGCTGCGACAGGTAGTCGATGTAGCTGCCGACGTTGGTGCGCGGCTGGCCGATCCAGAAGGCCGGCTCGATGACGGCGACGATGCCCGCGGCCGCCATGCGCTCGTAGTCGTCGGTGGTGCGCGAGACATGTGGATGTGCGGATCGATGAAGCGCATGGCGTACTCCATTCGGTCAGATTGAGCTATCGGTCAGGGTGGCCCAGCTCGACGCCGCGCGCCGCCAGGCATCGCACAGCGCGGCGTGGCGATCGAGCAGCGACGGCGCATCGGGTCGGGGGCGCTGCGCAGCGCCAGCACCGCGGCCGCGCGCTCGACGGTCGTGCCGGTGTCGAGCACGCGGCCGAGGTCGGCCAGCATGCGGCGCCGCCCGCGAACGGGCCCACGCAGCGCCACAGCTCCGGGCTCACCGGCGCGGCCGGCCGACCAGCGCTCGTGCGCATAGTCGCCGAGCATGCGCGCCAGATCGGCATTGGCGCGGCGCGTCGAGGCCGACGATCGGGGCCAGCCGGCTGCCGACGAACAGTGCCTTGAGCACCATCTGGTTCCAGGCGGCCTCGGGCAGCTGTTCGGCGGGGTAGGGGTTGCGGTGGGCGACGGCCTCGAACACGACGCGCATGTTGCGTGCGCACGCCTTCGGCCGCGCGCAGGCGGTGCCGCGGCGGATCCGGGTACAGCGGCAGGCCGCGGTAGAAGGCCACCAGTTCGTCGACGTCGGCGGTGCGCGCAGAGCTGGTCGAGGCGGCGCACGAAGGTGTCGTCGTCGGTGCGCGGCGCCAGCAGCAGGAGCACGCGCGCGGCCTGGTCGACCGTCCACGGCGCCGGGTCCCAGCCCGGCCGCGCGCGCCGGCCGCGGTCAGCTCGGCGGCGTCGAGCGCCAGCGGCGCCTTGCCGAGCCGGCGCACGACCAGGCTGATGCAGCGGTAGAGCTCGCGGTCGGTGCCGCCGCCGTCGGCGACAGCGCCGCCGACGCCTTCGGCAGCCATTGCGCGCCGGCCGCGTCCAGCCGCCGGTCCAGCCAGTGCTGCAGCACGGCGTCGGCGGTCATGCGGCGCCTCCTGCGGAACACGGCGCCGCTCGTCATGGCGCCGCTCCGAAGACATGGTCCAGCAGCAACTGCTTCACCGCCGTCGCCGGCACCGGCCCGTCGCCGCCAGCAGTTCGGGCGCCGTGGTGATGAACAGCGGGCCGTCCTCGGCGCGGTCGGTGGGCCGGCCGTGCGAGCCGCGCACCAGCGTCGCGTCGAGCGGGATGACGTCCATCAGGTAGCGCAGCCGAGCGCCTTCTGCGCCAGCCGCGACGCCACGCGCGAGCTTCGGGAAGCGCAGCGCCGGGTCGACGAACAGCTCGACCGGGTCGTAGCCGGGCTTGCGGTGGATGTCGACGGTGCGCGCGAAGTCCGGCGCGCGCGCGTCGTCGAGCCAGTAGTAGTAGGTGAACCAGCGTCGGGCTCGGCGACGCGACCAGCTCGCCCGAGCGCGGGTGATCGAGCCCGGCGGCGCGCTTGCCCGCCGCGTCGAGCACGCGCTCGACGCCCGGCAGCGCCGCCAGGCAGGCCGCGACCTCGGGCGATCGCTCCGGGCGCGCCACGTAGACGTGCGCGACCTGGTGGTCGGCGACGGCGAAGGCGCGGAGGCGCCGGCGTCGAGCATGCTCGCGGCCGCTGTTCCGCCGCACCCCCAGCCAGCCGGCCTCGCGCAGCGCGCGGTTGATGTGCACCGGCGCGCGGCACCTCGGTGATGCCGTACTCGGACAGCACGACGACGTGCGCGCCCAGCTGCGCGCGCCGCGTCGATGCAGCCGGCCGCACAGCGCGTCGACCTCGCGCGACCTGCGCCGGGATGCTCCGGGTGATGCGGGCCCGAAGCGCTGCAGGTCGTAGTCGAGGTGCGGCAGGTAGACGAGCGTCAGCGTCGGGCGTTGCGCTGCTGCCAGCACGTGCAGCGCGCGTCGGCGATCCAGTCGCTGGACGCGATGTCGGCGCCCGGGCCCCAGAAGCTGGAACAGCGGGAACGGCCCGAGCTGCCGCCTGCAGCTGCGTCGCGCAGCTCGGCCGGGTGGGTGTAGATGTCGGGCAGCTTGCGGCCGTCGGCGGGGTAGATCGGCCGCGGCGTCACCGCGACAGTCGACGCTCGGCGTACATGTTGTACCACCAGAAGAGCTTGGCGCAGGTGAAGGCCGGGTCGCGCGCGCGCGCCGCCTCCCAGACCTTCTCGCCGCCACCAGCTGGTTCGACTGGCGCCAGAGCCAGACCTCCGCCAGGTCGCGGAAGTACCAGCCGTTGCCCACGATGCCGTGTCGCGCGGCAGCAGGCCCGTGAGCAAGCGTCGACTGCACCGTGCACGTGACCGCCGGCAGCACGGTCGTGCAGCGGCCGCATCGCGCCCTGCTGCGGCCAGCGCCGCAGGTTGGGTGCGTGCGCGCAGCAGGCCGGGCGTGAGCCCGACGACGTTGAGCACGATGGTCGGCGTCAAGGCGCCTCCCGCGCGACCCGACGCGACGCGCCCGCCGTGAGCGCACTGCTGCATGCCTGGTGCAAGTCCTGGTCCCTCTCCCGATGGCGGGCCCGGTTTCCCGTACTCGTTCCATTCGAGCCCTCTGTGTGTGTCGCCGCGGTCCCGGTGCGCTGCAGTATCGCCAGTTCCGGATCCCGCGTTTCAGTGTAGCCACAGGGCCCTGGCCTGCGCATACACCAGACAGGGGGGACGGACCAGCAGGCGTGACAGTCCGCACGACAGCGCCATCGGTCGAGGAAGGCGAGAGATGTCAGAAAGCTTTACAGCCCGCGCGCTGCACCACCGACGGAAATTGCTAAGCCCTTGCTTTTATGGACGATTTCAAATGTGGTACGCGAATTGCTTGGCAATGATGAGATGGCGCGATGCCCGGGTGGGCGGCGCGGATTCTGGAGTCAAGCGATTAACCGGAGGGATACGAATGTCAACTTTCCCCATCAGCATGAAGAGATCCGTTTGCCGCCTTCTACGCCGCGCTGTCAATGGCGGCGGGGTCGGCAATGGCCGTCACCCCGTTCGAGACCGACGTCTCGAAGTCCATCGATGACGGCATCGCCTGGCTCGACGCCAGCGGCGCGTTCAACATCAACAGCTCAGCGGGCGACGCCGTAGGGCTGACGACCCTGGCCTTGCTGGAAAAGCGCGCCAGCGGCAACCCGGCCGATCCGCCGCAAGGCTACTCCGGGGCCAGCGCCGCTGACCAAGCGCGACTGCGTCGCGCGGTCCGCTACATGCTCAACCAGATCAGCCCGCAGGGTGTCGGCTTTTATGCCTACCGCGATGGTGGCTACATGATGGCCTTGTCGCTCTACATGCGCACGGGCGGGCCGGACAAGGATTCCGCCGCTGGTTCGCCGGAACTCGACGGCGCGCCACTGACGCTGATCGATGCGATGAACCGCGTCGTCGACCGCACGCTGGCCAACCAGCGCGTGGGGCTCGCGGACGGCGCCCTACCCTATCCCGACAACAACGGCTACTGGTGCTACAACAACAACGGCTGCCGTGACTCCTCGACCACCCAGCTCGTCGTTGCCGGCCTGTCGGCGGCACTGGGTCTGTATTCGGATCCCGCCTTCCTCGACGCCGCACGCCAGTCCAACATCCAAACCGCCGCGGCCCGCTCCCGCCAGGCCTATGCGCGCAACGGCGTGGCGGGGCAAGCAGGGGCCATCTGTGGCGTGCTGCCCGACGAGAAAGGGCATGGCTACAACACCGGCAACCAGAACAGCATCCAGCAGACCGCCTCCGGCACCTGGATCCAGCTGGTGGGCGGCGCGAACGTCAACGACCCCGACGTGCAGGCCTATCTGCGCTGGCTGCTGAACCGCTACCGCCACACGAACGACAACAACGCGATGGCGGGCTGGAGCTCGAGCCACTGGTACTACATGTGGTCGTTCTCCAAGGCGCTGGAGTTCATCACCAAGTCGGGCGTCGCCCCCAGCGCGGGCAACATCGGCCCGGCGGACTTCGGCACCTTGCCGGCCGCCAGCACGCCGGCGTGCGCGGTGCGGCAGGAGCATCGCAACCCCGCGGCTGACATCCAAGTGCCCCGCTTTGGCGCCGGTGTCGCCGGCTTCTACAACGCCGAGGGCAAGCGCGTCTACTACGACTTCGCCTACAACATTATGGCTTGGCAGTGCGCCAACGGCGCCTACCAGTGCAACCCGGCGGCCGGCACCAACGTGTCCGGCGTGCCGTCTGCCTGGAACAACTTCTCGCGCCAGGCCTACGCACTGCTGATCCTGCAGCGCTCCACTGGTGGCGGTTGCATCGATACGGACGGTGATGGCGTCTGCGACGACGTGGACAACTGCCCGACGACGCCGAACGCCGACCAGAAGGATACCGACGGCGACGGCATCGGCGACGTGTGCGACAAGCCTGCGAAGTGCGACATGGACAGCGACGGCGACATTGACCGCCTGGACATCGCCGCGATCACCAAGCTGCGCAACAAGCCGGCCTCGGCCAACCCGCTGGCCGATGTCGATGGCAACGGCATCATCAACATCAACGACGCCCGGGCCTGCACGCTGCAGTGCACCCTCCCGAATTGTGCGACCCCGATCCCGTAAGCCGGCCGTGACCGAGAACCTCAATCACCGGAAAGGATGAACATGTTCAAACTCAAGCAAATGGCCGGCGCCGCGGCACTGGCGGCAAGCCTGGCCTTTGGCCTGGCCCTGCCGGCCGCGGCCGCGCCGATCAGCGTGAACGTCGTCGGGGCACCGGCGGCGGTGGCGGCCGGCGACATCTTCGAGGTCGACATCGTGGTGTCGGGCATCACCGACGAATTCATCACGGCGTGGGATATCGACGTCGCGTTCGACGACACGATCCTCACAAATACTTTTTACTTGGTGGTCGGTCCCGCTGATGGCCAACGACACTAATGACGTCCTCTTCGAAGTGTTCTCTGATCCAGGCCTGACCGATGCCTATGCGGTCTCGCTGGTAGACGATGCGGAGATCGAAGCGCTGCAGTGCGCGCCAGACTGCGGGCCGACGTTCAAGCTCGCGTCACTTACCTTCGAGGCACTGAAAAACGGCGCACCGACGATCGAGCTTGTGAACTGGGGCCCGACCAACGACATCAAGGGCGGCAACGCCGAGCAGATTTTCCCGCCGACGGACATTCCCGAACCCGGCACCCTCGCCCTCGCCGCGCTGGCGCTGGCCGGTGCGGGCGTCGCCGCCCGACGCCGGCGGACCTGACGCGGCACAGGGCGCTCAGGCGCCCGGCCTTGGCGGCGGCCTGCGGGCCGCCGTTCCTTTTCGTCCGCGCGCTCGAGGCCCTCAGCCCGCCGTCCACCCCGAAATCGCCGTCACCGGCACGATCGTCGTCTCGGTGAAGCGTCTCGAACGGCGCCTGGATGCGCTGCACCGTCTCGAGGTCGGGCGCTTCCATCAGCGTGAAGTTGTGCGAGCGGTCGAGCGCGGCCCATTCGCCGCGGAGCTTCACACCCGGCCGGCATCGACGGCGTAGAAGGCCTTCGCCAGCGCGGCGAGCTCGCCGTACTGCGCGGCGCTCAGGTCGGTGCGGGTGCGGTTGGTCAGCAGGAACAGCATGGTTGGGCACTCCTCGACGCGGAATCGCCGGCCGCGGCGGCAATATTGAACACGGCCCGGCGGGGCCTGCATGGCATCATCGCACGGCACGAACGAGCGGCCGGCGCACGGCGTCGCGCCGGCCGCCGCGCACAGCGAAAGGAATGGCCGACATGAGCACCCTCACCGGTTCGCCGGCGCTGAAGATCCAGGTGATGTGCGAGGGCATCCGCTACACGCCGGCGCTCGGCGCCGCGGCCGCGCACTCGATGCCCAATTACTATCCGTACCGCTTCAAGGACGGCGAGCCCGACCCCACCGGCCGCGGCATCGCGACGATCCCCTACCTCATCAACCTGGCCGACGGCACCGAGATCCGCATCCTCGGCAGACGGCGATTCGCCGTGGCACGTCGAAGGCGACCGGCAGCAGGGCTATCGCCTGATCGACGACCGCAGCGGCCGCGCCGTGCCGATCGAGTTCGAGCCGCTGCGGCCCTGGATGACGCAGAAGACCGCCGATGGCCTGCCCTTCGCGCAGGCCGGCGTCACCACGCACGGCGACATGCTGGTGATCAACGTCGCGCCGGGCTGCGAATATTTCCTGCACAAGCATCGACGGCGTGTCGATGCGCTGCAGCTTCTGCGCCTACGGTGCGCCCGACGAGCGCACCGCGCACCTGGGCCAGAAGACCGGGTCAGGTCGAGATCCCGCCGCCGACGCTGGAGCGCATGCGCGAGGCGATGGACGCCGTGATCGAGCAGACCGAGATCCGCCACATCTATCTCGTCGGCGGCTCGCTCACCGACGCGCGCAAGGAGGGCGAGCGCTTCCTGCAGCTGGCGCGCTTCGTCAAGCAGGCCAACACGCGCGGCATCCCGGTCACGCTGGGCTCGGGCGCGATGCCCGACGACCAGATCGAGCAGTTCCACGCGCGAGCGGCCTGGTCGAGCACGTGTGCTTCAACCTCGAGATGTGGTCCGAGCCGCTGTTCGCGAAGATCTGCCCCGGCAAGAACCGCTACGTCGGCTACCCCCGCTGGATCGCGGCGCTGGAGACGGCGGTGCGCTATCTGGGGCCGCGGCAATGTCTATTCGGCGATGGTCGCCGGCATCGAGCTCGAACCCGAGCACGGGCTGGAGTGGCAGGACGCGGCGCGCACCGCGCTCGAGGGCGCCGAGGACCTGTGCCGGCGCGGCATCGTGCCGATCTATTCGCTGGTCTGGCCGGTGGGCGGGCGCCAGCGGCCCGACTACCACGCGCGCATCCGCAGTTATTTCGAGACGCTGACCGCCGGCTACGCCGAGATCCGCCGGCGCCACGGGCTGGCGGTCGCCGACAGCTTCATGTGCCACCGCTGCGCCTACATGCAGCTCGAATGCGACGTCGATCGCCTGGCGGCGGCGGTGGCGGCATGACGGCACCCGACCCCACCGCCATCATCCGGCTGAGCACCGCCTACTGGGACAGCCAGGCGCTGCTCACGGCCAACCGCATCCGGCTCTTCGACGCCCTGGCCGACGGGCCGCGCTCGCCCGCCGAGGTGGCGGCGGCGCTGCAGCTCGACGCGCGCGCCACCGCGCTGCTGCTGCGCGCCTGCGCCGGCCTCGGGCTGCTGCTGCCGAGGACGACGGCCGCTTCGCCAACGCCCCCGCGGCGGCCACCTTCCTCGTCAGCCGCAGCCCGGCGTACATGGGCAACGTGCTGCGCTACAGCGACCAGCTCTACGGCGCCTGGGGGGCCTGGAACAGTCGCTGCGCACGGGCCGGCCGGCGCTGCCGGCCGAGACCTACCTGGGCGACGACCCGGCACGCACGCGCGCCTTCGTCGTCGCCATGCACGAGCGGGCGCTGGGCATCGCGCGTGCGCTGGTGCCGATCCTGGACCTCGCGGGCCGGCGCGCCATGCTCGACGTCGGCGGCGGGCCCGGCACCTACTCGGTGCTGCTGACCGAACGCTACCCCGGCCTGCGTGCCGAAGTGCTGGAACTGCCGGGCGTCGCTGCGGTGGCGCGTGAACTCGTCGCCGCCGCCGGCGCCGCCGACCGCGTGACGCTGCGCGACGGCGACTAC
Source organism: uncultured Actinomycetota bacterium (assembly GCA_963710915.1). Taxonomy (GTDB): domain Bacteria; phylum Actinomycetota; class Actinomycetes; order Actinomycetales; family Kineosporiaceae; genus JADJPO01. The sequence goes on from CAVQCD010000014.1 coordinate 7,850, forward strand.
CACGACGCCGACTTCGGCACCGGCACGCGACGTGGTGCTGATGTCGGGCATGTTCCACCGCGAGACCGAGGCCGCGTGCCGCGGCCTCATCGGGCGCGCCGCCGCCTGCCTGGAGCCCGGCGGCCTGCTCGTCGTCAGCGACGTCTTCACCGACGCCGGCGGCACGCAGCCGGTCTTCGCCGCGATGTTCGGCCTCAACATGATGCTGACCGCGCCCGACGGCGGCGTGCACGCCGACGCCGACGTGGCACGCTGGATGGCCGATGCCGGTTTCCGCGACCTGCGCACGATGCCGCTGCCGCCGCCGATGCCGCACCGCGTGGTGCTGGGGGTGAAGGCATGAACCGGCGCCAGGGGCTGCGCGCGGCGATGGCCTGCGCGGCGGTCGCCTGCGCCCGGGCACCGGCGTGGGCACAGGCCCCTGCGGCGGCACCGGCCCCGGTCGGCGAACTGAAGTCGCTGGGCGACGACCGCTACCAGGTCGGCCGCATCGTCGTCGACAAGCGGGCACGCCGTTTCACCGTGCCGGGGCGCGTGCACGCGCTCGGCGAGCCGCTGGAATACCTGGCCACCAGCCCCGGCGGCATGAAGGCCTACGAGACGCTGTTCGAGCTGGACGCCAGCGGCAGCGAATTCAACCTCGCGTGCATCCTCGTCGGGCTCGAGCGCGACCCGCGGCACGTGGCTGCGCGCCGCGCCGGGCCGGGGCCCCTGGTCGGGCCCCGCGTCGCCATCCACGTCGCCTGGTCCGATGGCGGCCAGCGGCGCCAGCTCTCGGCCGCCGAAGCGGTGCTCGGCCCCGGCGCTGAGGCCAAGCCCGAGACCATCGAGTGGGTCTACACGGGGGCGCCGGCGAGCGAAGCGCAAGGCCGCTTCGCCGCCGATGTGACCGGCACGCTGATCGGCTTCAAGCCCGACGAGAACAACGTCATCGAATCGGCCGTGGGCATCGGCATCGGCGCCTACGGCTCGGTGCGCGGGCACAAGCTGTTGCCGGCCAAGGGCACGGCGATCGAGCTGATCGTCGACGCGGCAGCGGCCACGAAGTGATCGCGGTGCGCTGGGCAACCTTGGCCGTCGTGACGCTGGCCATCCTCGGCGCCCTCGGCGCGACGCTGTCCGACGTGCAGCCTTCGGCGCAGCGGGTGCTGGCCGCGGCCGTCGTCGCGCTGCTGGCGCCCGTGTGCTGGCCCGGCGTGGCGGCGACGCCGGCGCGCACCGTGCTGCGCATCGCCCTCTGGTCGGCGGCGGCGGCGGCCCTGGCGGCGTTCGCCATGGGGCTCTTCGGCCCGGTTGCGCAGCCACTTTCGCAAATCGCCCGGACGGGCGCGATGCTGTGGCTCGTGCTGCTCGCCACACACGCGCTGGCGGCGGTGCTGGAGCTATGGTGGCGGGGGCCTGCCCCGGCAGTGCCCGGCGCCCGCGAGGCGGCCGGGCACTGCGCCGCCGTCGCGCTGGCCCTGCTCGGCGCGCTGCCGCTGTGGCTGGGGCCGCTGGCCGAGCTGCTGTCGGCGCGCCACGACTGGGTCATCGACGCCGTCGTCGGCGCGAGCCCGCTCACCCACCTGGCCGTCGCCAGCGGCAACGACCTGCTGCGCAACCAGTGGTTCTACCAGCACGCCAACCTCGCGGCGCTGCAGTTCTCGTACCCCGGCCCGGCGAGCATCGCCGGGTCGTATGTCGCGGCCGTCGTGCTGCTGGCGCTCGCAGCGCTGGCGTTGCGGCGGCCGCACGCCCGCGCCGCCGGCGCCACCCGTCGTTGACCCCCATGGAGAGCCTCACATGCTGAAGAGAAGACACCTGCTCGCCCTGTCGGCCTGCGCCGCGCTCGCGCTGCCCGCCGCCCACGCCGCCGACGGCATGGACCCGGCGCTGCGCGAGAAGGCCCGGCGCGCCGTCGATGCCGGCTTGAACTACCTGCGCACGCAGCAGGCACCGGACGGGTCGGTGGCGCGCTCGGTGGGCATCACGGCGCTGTCGCTGCGCGCCTTCCTGGAAAGCCACCGCGGCTACAACGAAGGCGACGGCGCCTTCATCACCAACCAGGTCGCCTTCGTGCTGTCCAAGGCCCGGCCCGACGGCGCGATCAGCGAGTCGTTGCAGAACCTGAGCTACAACACCGCGGTCTCGATGAACGCGCTGGCGGCGACGAAGAATCCGAAATATGCCGACGTCATCGGGCGGGCGCAGAAATTCCTGATCGGCCACCAGATCGACGAGGGCGAGGGCTACAAGTCCGACCACCGCTACTACGGCGGCATCGGCTACGGCGGCGACGAGCGGCCCGACATGTCCAATGTCTACCTCGCCATCGAGGCGCTCAAGGGCACGGCGGCCGACCCCAAGGACCCCGTCTGGCAGAAGGCGCTGACCTTCGTCAACCGATCGCAGAACCGCAGCGAGAGCAACGACCAGAAGTGGGCCGCCAACGACGGCGGCTTCGTCTACATGCCGGGCTGGAACCCGCCGGAGTTCGCCAACGGCACCGGCTCCTACGGCGGCATGACCGCCGCCGGCCTGCTGAGCCTGCTCTTCGCCGGCGTCGACAAGACCGATCCGCGCGTGCAGGCGGCCTACAAGTGGATGACGACGAACTACACGCTGGACGTCAACCCGGGCACGAACAAGAAGCACGGCCTCTACTACTTCTACAACGCCTTCGCCAAGGTGATGACGGCCTACGGCGAGGACGAATTCGTCGACGCCAAGGGGCAGAAGCGCAACTGGAAGGTCGAGCTCGCGCAGAAGCTGGTCAGCCTGCAGGCCGCCGACGGCAGCTGGGCCAACGCCGACTCCAACGCCTGGTGGGAGGACAAGCCGCAGCTCGTCACCGCGTGGTCGCTGATCGCGCTCGAGCACGCGCTGAAGTGACCTCGCCTTGCGCCGCCTGCTGCTCCTAGGGCTGGCGCTGTGCGGGGCCGTGCACGCGGGCACGCCACGCATCGAGTTGACGGTCGCGCCGGCCTGGAAGGGCTGGTCGCGGCCCGGTGCCGCCACCGAGGTCGACCTGCGCATCGACACCGACGCCGCGACGCGGGTGTCGGTCGAGGTCGTGAGCGGCCGCCGGACGGTGCACGCCGCGCTGGACCTCGAGCCGGGCCGCGTGGCCCGGCTGCAGTTGCCGCTGGGCGCGGCCGGGCCGGCCACCGTGAGCGTGACCGCGGCGGACGGCACGACGCGGCGGCGCGAGGTCGAGATCTCCCGTTCCGAGTCGCCCCTGCTCGCCACGGGGCTGGCGGCCGACGAGCCGGTGGCCCTCGAAGGGTTTCACCTCATCGCCATCACCGCCGACGACCTGCCGCGCAACGCGTCGGCCTACGAGGCGATCGACGCGCTGATCCTGGACGCGCCGACGCTGCGGGCGCTCGACCCGCGGCAGCTCGCCGCGCTGCTGGCGCACGCCGCGGCCTGCGGCCGCATCGCCGTGGTGGGCGCCGACGAACGCCTGCGCGAGGCGCTGGCGGGCGCCGGCGGATGCGGTGGCCGCACGCTCATGACCGCCGCGTCGGCTGATGAAGCAACGCGGCGGCTCGCCACCTCGCTCGCATCGAGCCCGCCGCCGACGCTGACGCCAGCGGGTGCCGGCGCGCTCGCGCCACCGGGCCATGCGGTCTGGAATGCGGTGGCTCTGGCGCTGGCGGCAGCCTTCGCGGCGGCGGCGCTGGCGCTCGTCTTTTCCACCGCCTGGCCGGCGCTCGTGCTGATCCCGGCGCTCGCCGCCGCGGGCACCCTGGTGCTGCTTCACACCTTGCAGCCGCGGTCGCAGCTCGTCGTCTGGAGCGAGGGCGAGTCCGGCGCCAGGGCAGCGCGCTACCAGGCCTGGCAGCAGTTCCCGGGCGTCGCGCGCACCAGCGTCAACGTGCCGATCCCGGCGCCGCTCGGGCCTTCGGTCCGGCCCTGCGAACCGGCGCAGCCGATCCGCTTCGAATTCGACGCCGGCCGCGCCCAGGCCGACGCCGCGGCATTCGATGCGCGGCTGTTCGGCCAGGTCTCGCTGTGCTACGCGGGCAGCTTCCCGCTGGCGCGCGCGTTGGTCGTCGAAGCCGGCGCCGACGGTTCACGCACGGTCGCCAATGCCGGCGCGCGGGCCTGGCCGCAGGGCCAGCTGCTGGCCGACCGCAGGGTTCACGAACTGCCACCGCTCGCCCCCGGTGCCGGCACCACGATCGGTGCCGGCACCGGTGCGCCGGCACGCGACGCCGTCACGCGCACGGCGCTGTCGCGCACGCCCGTCGACGGCGCAGCCGCGCTGTGGCCTCTGGAGCTCGCCGGCGTCGCCGACGATGCGATCGAGTCGAGCGGCTGGCTGCTCGTGACCGCCGCACAGCCATGAGCGAAGCACGCGCGCGCCGCCTGGCCGCGGCCACCGGTCTGGCGCTCGCCGCCGCGGTGGCGCTGTGGTGGCTGGGCAGCACGCGCATCGCGCTCGACCGCGGGTCGGACGCGGCACCGGCTTCGGCCGCCGCGCTGCAGGCGGCATGGCTCGTGCGCGGCATGGCCGTCATGGTGATCGGGCTGCGCATCGGCGCCGTGCGCGGCTGGCGTGCCGGTGCGGCGAGCGCGCTGGGGATCGTCGCGCCGATGTGGCCGCTGCTGGTGCTGGCGTGGTCGGCCAGCACGGCGCCGCTGTCGCCGCTGCTCCTGAGCGAGGCGCTGCTGCTGGCGGCCTGCGCGGCCGTGCCGCTGGCCGGTTCGGGCCTGCACCGGCTGCTGCGGCGGGCGGATGCGGCGGAGCTGGCGGCCACCGCGATCGGCTGCGCGCTCGCCACGGCGATCTGGTGGTCGCCCGGCCCCTGGCCCGCGCCAGCGTTCTGAGTCGATGCCCGTGCGCCGCCCCGAAGTCCAGCCCCTGCTCGATGCCGTGCGACGGCGTCTCTGGCGCCGGCAATTCGTCGCCGCGGCTCGGCTGGCGCTGTGGGCCGGCGCCGGCCTGGCGCTCGTCGCCGCAGCGGCGCACCTGGCGCTGCGCCCCGTGTCCATCGACGCCGTGCTCGCCGTGCTGGCCCTGCCGTGGGCGGCCCTGCTGGCCCGCGCCGGCTGGCGGCGCCCGTCCGATGCGGCCTGCGCACTGTGGGCGGATCGCCATCTCGGCGGCGCCTCGGCATACACCACGCTCATGGAATTCGACACACTGCCGCCGGGCGCCGCCGGCGCCCCTGCCCGGCAGCGCCTCGAGGCGTGGGCGGCGGGCCGGATCCCGCACAGCCTGGCACTGCTGGCCGGGCGGGACGAGACGCCGCGCCTGTCGCGCCCACTCGTCGCCATGCTGGTGTGCGCGGCCTTCGCGGCGCTCGTGCTGGCTCTGCCGACACTGGCACCGACTCCGGCACGGCCGGCGGCGGCCGCCGGCGCCGTGGCGACCGGCGAGCAGCCGCCGTTGCTGGTCCATGCGCCGGCATCCACCGAGCCGCTCGGCGAAGTCGCCAACGCGCTGCGAACGACCGCCGGCGACGACACGCCCGCCCGTGGCCCCTCCGGGCGCGCGCAGGCAGCCGGGCCGGGCCGCGGCGACGACAGCGCCGCGCCCGCGCTGGCCGAGCCCGGCGCAACGCCGCAAGGGGAGCGCAGAAATGGCGGGCCGACCGGTGCCCCCGCGGCGGCAGCCTTGGCCGCGCAGGATGCGACCCGCCCTGCGACCGGTGCGGGTTCCGGGCACGACGCCGGCGACAGCCGTGACGAACGTGCCGATGTGGGCACTTCGCGCGCCGGCCCGGAGACGCTTGCCGTGCAAAGATCCGCCATCGGCGCCGGGCGCGAGCCGACAACGCGGCAGGCCGATCCCGACCGCGCGGCCGTGTATGCCGACGAGCCGGCGGGCGCGGGCCGCGCGGCGGGGCCGTCCGGCCCCGCCGTCGCGGCGGCGGCACCGCCAGCGATCACCGAGGCCGCGCCGCTGACACCGACCGAGGCCCGCTATGTGCGAGCATGGATGATGGCGAACCACGGACGCCCATGAAACCCGAAAACGACTCCGACGACGCCTTTGCCGACGCGCATCGTCGGATCCAGGACCTGCGGGCCCTGCTCGACGGCGTGATCGTCGGCCAGGGCGAACTCGTCAACGACCTCGTCACCGCCGTCTTCGCCGGCGGCCACGTGCTCGTCGAGGGCCTGCCCGGCCTCGGCAAGACGCACCTGGCCAAGGCCATCGCCGCGGCGCTGGGCCTGCAGTGGGCGCGCGTGCAGTGCACGCCCGACCTGATGCCGGCCGACGTCACCGGCGCCGAGATCTACGCCACCGCGGCGGGCGGCGCGTCGAGCTTCGAATTCCGGCCCGGCCCGGTGTTCGCGCAGCTCGTGCTGGTCGACGAGATCAACCGCGCCACGCCGCGCACGCAGTCGGCGCTGCTGGAGGCGATGCAGGAGCGGCAGGTCACGCACGCCGGCACCACCCACCGCCTGCCGAGCCCGTTCTGCGTGCTGGCGACGCAGAACCCGATCGAGCTCGAAGGCACCTACCCGCTGCCCGAGGCGCAGCTCGACCGCTTCATGTTCAAGCTCAAGGTGCCGTTTCCGAGCCGCGACACGTTGCGCGACATGCTCGACGTGTCGCTCGACGCCGAGCCCGCGGACTCGCTGCAGCCCATCGCCGGGCCCGCCGACGTGCTGCGCATCGCTGCGCTGTGCCGCACGGTGCTGCTGGGCGAACGCTGCAAGGAGGCCGCCGTCGACCTGGTCGTGGCCACCCAGCCCGGCCCCGACGAGACGACGGCGGGACCGCGCCGCCACATCCGCTACGGCGCGAGCCCGCGCGCGCTGCAGGCGCTGGTGCGCGCGGCGCGCGTGCGCGCGGTGATGGCCGGGCGTCCGCACGTCGACGTCGACGACCTGCAGGCCGTGGCGCTGCCGGTGCTGCGCCACCGCATCCTGCTGCGCCTGGAGAGCGAGCTCGACGGCCAGGACGCGGACGCCACGCTCGCATCGCTGATCGGCGAATGGCGACGCCGCCTCTGATCCGCGCCGCACTGCCGGGCGAGCCGGAGCTGCAGTCCTTCGCGCGCGCGGCCGCGCACCTGCTGGTCGAACGGCAGCCGCGCGCCGGCGGCTCGCGTGCCGTCGCGCGCCGCGCCGGCATCGGCCTGCAGCACTTCGACCACCGCGACTACGCCCCCGGCGACGAGGTGCGCCACATCGACTGGCGCCACACCGCGCGCAGCCGGCGGCCGATCGTGCGCCGCTTCGAGTCGGAATCGGTCGCCGACTGGACCCTCGTGCTCGACGCCAGTTCGTCGATGGCCGTCGACGCTGCGGCCAAGTGGCGCGCAGCCGTGCACGCGGCGGCGGCGCTGGCCTACGCCCTGCTCCATCTCGGCCACCGGGTCGGGATGCTGGCCTTCGGCGCCCGCGTGCTCGCCGAGTGCCCGCGCGGGCGCGGGCAGCACCACTACGCCGCGATCGCGCGCCGGCTGGCGACGCTGCGGCCGTCGCCCGCCGGCGAGCGATCCGAACTCGGGGCCTGCGCGCCGCGCCTGCACGGGCACGCTTCGGTGGTCGTGATCGGCGACTTTCTCGGCGACGACGAGATGCGGCAAGACCTCGGCCGCCTGCTGCAGCGCTGCGCCGCGCTGCACGTGCTGCAGGTCGGCGATGCCGCCGAGACCCGCCTGCGCCTGGCGGGCGACTTCGACCTCGTGGACGTGGAGGACGGCACACGCCTGCCGGTGCGCGCCGGCGCGCCGGCGGATGCGATGGCGACCCTCGAGCGTGACGCGATGACGGCACGCCTGCGCGGCTTCTGCGCCCGCAGCGGCGTGGCGTTCACGGCCTGGGACATCGCCCTGCCCTGGCAGCCCATGCTGCTGCGGCACCTGATGCAGGCACGCGGCAATTGCTGAGCTTTGCCGCACCGCTGTGGCTGCTGGGGCTCGCGGGACTGCCGGCGATCCGCTGGCTGCATCGCGGCGGGCGGCACCTGCAGGCCGTGCCGGTCTCGCGCCTCGGCCTGTGGCAGGGTGCGACGGCCCACGATCCGGCGGCGGCGGCGCGGCGCCCGCCCGATCCGGCGTGGCGGCGCCGTGCGCTGCTGGCCACGCTGTTCGTCGTCGCGCTGGCCGGCCCCCGGTGGTCCGACGGGCGCCCGGGCGTCACGCTGTGGGTCGACGACTCGATCAGCATGCGCACGCGCGAGGCCGGCGGGACGCGACTCGCGCTGGTGCTGGCTCAGGCGCGCGAACAGCTCACCGGTGTCGCCCACGCCGACGTCGAGGTGCGGGCCCTGGGCGACCCGTGGCGCCCGCTGGGGGCGCCGGGCGACGCGACGGTCGCGGCCCTGGCCGCCGGCGCGGGGCGTCGCGAGCCCGCGGCGCCGCCGGCGGCGCTGCTGCGGCGCGACCGCCAGCACTGGCTGCTGACCGACGGCGCCGATGCGGCGCTGTTCGACTGGCCCGAGGGCCGCCGCCCGGACCGCGTCGTCGAGGTCGGCGCCGTCACGCGCAACGCCGGCCTGACGCGCCTGTCGGCGCGACGCAGCGGGGGCGATCCGCAGCAGTTCGAGCTGCTGGCCGAGATCCGCAACGGCGGCAGCGCCGGGGAGACGCGCCGCGTCGTCTTCACGACCGACACCGGCGCGAGCACCGGCTCGACGCACCGCGTCGAGCCGGGAGAGCCGGCGCTGGTGACGGCGCTGATGCCGGCGTCGGCCCGTGTGCGCGCCACGCTGCAGCCCGGCGATGCGCTGCCCGAGGACGACGAGATCGCGCTCGACCTGGCGCCGCTGCGCCGGCAGCGGGTGGTGGTCGATCCCGCTTGCGCCCCGGCGCTGGCGAGCGCGGCGCGCGCGCACCCCGCCCTGGCCGTGACAGCGGCCGACGACGCCGGCGCCGATGCCGCGCTGGACTGCGGCACCCTGGAGCCGGGGGCCGGTGTGCCGACGATCCGGGTGCGGGCCGACCGCGCACCGTCCACCCCGCCGGGCGCGCTGCAGTGGGCCACCTCGGTCGCCGGTTCGCGGCGCGCCGGCATCGACGCGCAGCGGCTGCGGGTGGCGGCGACGCTCCAGGCGCGCTCACCCGACGTGGTGGTGCTTGCCGTCGGCGACCAGCCCGTGCTCGTGGCGCGCGCCGGCGCGACAAGACGGTTGGAGACCTCGTTCGACTTCGCGGCCATGGCCGGCGCGCGCGGCCCGGAGATCCCACTGCTGCTGAACCTGATGCTCGAGCAGCTGCTCGGCCAGCCGCTGCTCGATGCCGTCGTCGTCACCGCGCGCGCGGCCACGGCGGCCGCGGTCGTGCCGGCGCCGCGCCCGGCCACCGCGCCGGTGCCGCCGCCCGCCGTCGAGACGCAGGCGCAGGCCGATGCGGTGCGGCCGCTGCTGCTGGCGGCGTTGGCCGTGCTGCTGTGGGAAGTCGCCGCCCTCGGCCGCCAATGGCGCAGGCTGACGCGTGACGCCAGGGTGACGTCCGCGTGAATGCGCAGGGGCACCGCACCGCCGTCGCGCTGGCGCTGCAAGCCGCGGCGCTGATCACGCTCGGGTTGGCGCTGCTCGGCCACTCGTGGCTCGACGCGCGCAGCAAGCCGCGGCTGCTGGTGCTGGTCGATCGTTCGCACAGCGTGCCGCGGGCGATCGCCGACGCGGCGGTCGCGGCGATCGAACGTGCCGCTGCGGCAGCCGGTGCAGGCGTCGTGCAACGGCTCGAATTCGCAGGCCGGCCGGCGCCACCGTCGGCTGCGCCGGCCGATGCCGGCGCGAACCTCGAACCGTCGGCGACGAATGTCGAGGCGGCGCTGCAGGCGGCGCTGGCGGCGCATGCGCGGGACGCCTTCGACGGCGTCGTCGTCGTTTCCGACGGGTTCGAGACCGTGGGCGACACGGCACGCGCGCTGGCCGCGCTGCGCGACGCCGGCGTGCCGCTGCAGTGGCACGCCGTGGGCCGCCCGCCGCCGCCGACGCGCATTGCCGAGGTCCTGGCGCCGGCGCGGGCGCTGGCCGGCCAGCGCCTTCAGGTCACGGTGCAGCTGGCGGGGGCGCTGGACAGGCCGCTGCGTGTCGTCGCCAGCGCGCGCACCGCGGCGGGCCAGACACGGACCGCGAGCCGCGAGGTGCCCGCCGACGGGCGCGCCACGCTCGACATCGGCGCCGGCGGCAGCGGCGCCGTGGTCGTCGACGTGGCCTTGCAGGACCCTGCCACCGGGGGCACGCTCGATGCCTGGCCCGATGCCGGCGCCATCGACGTCCGCCCGCGCGCCGCCATCTTGTACGCACAGGGGTCGGGCGGATCGCTGGCGCGCAGCCTGGGCGCGGGCGGCTGGTCACTGGACGTGCTGCCGTCGAACCGGCTCGACACCCGCGCCGACGGCCTGGACGGCTATCGCGCGGTCGTCCTGGACGACGTCGCGATCGCCGATGCCGGGCCGCGCTTCTGGGCCGCGCTGGTCGACGCCGTGCAGCAGCGCGGTCTCGGATTGCTGGTGCTGGGCGGCGAGCGTTCGTTCGCCCGCGGCGGGTATCGCGGCTCGGCGCTCGAATCGGTGTTGCCGGTGAGCTCGGAGCCGGCAGCCCGCGACGAGCCGGCGAGCGTCGTCTTCGCGGTCGACAAGTCCGGCAGCATGGGCCAGGGCAGCGGCGGCGTCGATCGCTTCCAGCTGGCGCAGCGCGCGGTGCTGGAGACCGCGCACGGCCTCACCGATCGCGACGCGCTGGGCCTCGTGGTCTTCGACGCCGCGCCGCGCGTGCTGATGCCGCTCGGCCCCGCGCGCGCCGGGACGCTGGCGCTCGCGCGCGACTGGCAGGCCAGCCCGCACGGCGGCACCAAGCTGGTGCCGGCGCTCGAGGCGGCGGTCGAGGAGCTGGAGCGCGCCGGCACGGGGCGGCGCCTGCTGGTCGTCGTCACCGACGGCTTCGTCGACGACGTGCCGCTGGCCGGCATCCGCGCCCGGCTGCAGCGGTCGCGCGTCGAGACGATCGCCCTGGCCGTCGGCCCGCAGGCCGACGTCGGGGCCCTGGCACGCCTCGTCGGCAGCGGTTCCGGCCGCGTGCTCCGCGTCGACCAGGCCGCCGAGCTGCCGCACGTCATGCGTGCCGAGCTCGAGCGCCAGCGGGCGCGGGTCGAGCGCGGCCCGCTGGCCGTGGTGCAGCGGTCGCCACTGCCGTTCCCGCCCGGCACGCTGCCCGACTGGCCGGCCATCGCGGCCATCGCCGTCACCCGCCCACAGCCGCTGGCCGCGGTGCCCGTGCTGAGCGAGCGCGGCGAGCCGCTGATCGCGTTCCAGCAGGCCGGCCGCGGCCGCGTGGCCGCGGTGACCAGCGGCCTCGGCGCGTGGACCCCGCAGTGGCTGCGGTGGCAAGCCTGGCCGGGGCTCGCCGGCGGCCTGGCCGACTGGGTCGGCGGCGCGCCGGCAGGCGGCGCGCAGGCCCTGGCGGTGACGGACCTGCCCACGGCGCTGCAGGTGGACGCCGAGGAGCCGGACGGGCCAGGCGGCTCCGAAGCGGACGCACCGTCGGTGGCCGTGGACACACCTGCCGGGCGAGGCCAGCCGCTGGCCATGGAACGTGTCGCCCCCGGCAGGCTGCGTGCGATGCTGCCCGACGCCGGACCGGGCCTGTACACGTTCCTGGTCTCGACGCCGCAGGGCACGCAACGGCACCTGCACCTGCGGCGAGCGCGTGCCGAGACCCTGGCCTGGGGCACCAATCCGGCGATCGACCGCTGGATTGCCGCCGGGCTCGCCAGCCCCTGGCGCGCCGACGGCCCGGCGCCGGCCCGGGGCCGTGACGAGGCGGGTCGCGCCGTCGATCGCTCGCTGATCGGGCTGGCCCTGGTGCTGTGCCTGTGCGGCGTCGTGGTCGACCGCACGAGGCTGGGTGCCGCAGGTGCCTGGCGGCGCTGGCGACGCTGGCGACGCTGGCGGCGTGAACCTGGCTGACGCGACGGGATCCGTGCCGCGGCCGGCGCGCCCGGTTCAGCGCCCGGACGCGCCGACGGCGCGCGGCCCCCACGCCTTGCGGACGACGAGCATGACGAGCACCGGCACCGCCATCGCGGCGACCGAGACGATCAGGAACGAAGAACGATTCGCCGAATAGGCGCCGATGCCGGCGTACAGGGCCGCGACGACCAGGTTCCCGATCGAGACCAGGGCCAGGAATCGCCAGGGTGCCATGCGGGCCGTGCCGGCGAGGATCGTCGTCGCCTCCGCCAGCACGGGCATGGCCCGGAACGCCACCAGCAACGCGTCGCCGTGGCGTGCCGACAGACCGCGGAATCGATCGAGCTCGGCCCGCCCGACGATGCGCTCGGCCAGCGGCTCGCCCGCAAGGCGCCCGATGGCGTAACCCGCGATCGAGGCGCAGCTCAAGCCGACGAAACATACCGCCGTGCCCCACCCGGCGCCGAGCAGGAAACCCGTCGTGGCGAGCACGAAGCTCGAAGGTATCGGCAGCGCGATGTCGGCCAGCAGGAAGACGACGACCGCCAGCGCGACGATCGCGATCGACCGGTCCGACTGCAGCGCATCGCGCACGACGGCGTTCATCTGCTCTTCCAGCAGAAAGAACGGCACCAGGATGAAGCCGAGCAGCAGGACGACGAACAGGCTCCAGCGCAGCATGAGGCGCAGTGGCACGGCGCGCGGCGCGAGGGGTTCGGGTGCCGTCATGGCCGGAGAAGATAGCACTCACGCTCGCGTCGCACTCAGGCGCCCTGCCTCACTTGCCCAGCAGGCCCCTGAACCTGTCGAGCAGCCTCTGCTGCGCCTCGGGCAGCGCGCCGCGCGCCTTCTCTTCCAGCTTCCTCCTCGCCAGGTCCTGCACCAGGCTGGCCACGTCGACCCGGTAGCCGATGGCGTTGAACGGGCCTACGAGCCGCACGGGCACGGTCTGCCCGCGCAAGGCCTGCCACTCGGGGCCGCCCTGGGCCGCCAGCGTGTCCGCCACCGTCGCCTTCAGCAGGGCGTCCAGCCGGCCCGCGCCCAGGTCGATGTCTCCGCTGCCGGTCACCTGCAGCAGCGGCGTCGTGGCGCGCAGGTCGTCGGTGTGTGCCACGCCGCGCCGGACGCGGAAACTGCCCGACATCTCGCTGAAACCGGTGGCGTCCGTCGCTGCCGCGGTGCCGGCATGGGGGGCCGACCCGCGACCGAGCAAGGCCGCCGCGCTGCGGATGGCCTGGGCCACGTCGACGCCGCGCACCAGGCCGTCGCGCAACTCGATGCGCATCTGGCCGTCCAGCGCTTTCAGGAGCGCCGCCACCGTGGCGCCCTGCGTGCCGACGTCGAGCACCAGATTGCCGCGGCCCGTGAGGGGCGCCTTGCCCAGCGCGTCCTGCAGCAGCGGGCCGAGCGCGATGCCCGACCAGGTCTGCCGCAGGGCCAGGCGCGGCGGCGAGTCCGCGATCAGCGACAGGCTGCCGCTGGCACGGCCCTGGTAGAGACTGCCGGACAGCGGCGCCACGTCGAGCCGGCCGGCGCGGGCGCGCAGGTCGGCCTGCAACTGCGTGGCCGTGAGGCCGGCCAGCCGGACCTGGCCTGCGCGCACGCGGCCGGTCGCGTTCAGGTCGCGCAGTGCCGACAGATCGAACGGCGAGGCGTCCTCAGCGGGCGGCACCGCTACGGCGGCCGAGCCGGCCGGGCCGGCCGCGCGCGCCGGGCCTGCCGCCCGGTAGCGGTCGAGGTCGATGCGATCGACGCCGAGCTCGAACCCGTAGGCGGGGGCCGCGAAGCCCTGCACGTCGAAGCGGCCGTCGAAGCCGGTGTCGTCGAGCTTGCCGGCAAGCCGCACCTCCGCCCGCTCGGGCGCCAGGCCTGCACGGACGCTGCCCTGGGCCTTGAGTGCCGCGGTGCCGCCCTTCGGGTTGGGCAGCACGGCATCGACGGCCAGGTCCGACAGCTCGATCGCCTGCGCCTGCAGATCCGCCACCCACGCCGCAGCCAGCGTGCCCCGGATCGCGGTGTCGCCCCGCCGGCCGCTCAGCACCACCGTCGAACGCGACGAAGCGACGACGTGCCGCTCCAGGTCGGCCTGCAACCGGCCCGACCAGCGGGCCTCGGCCTGCAGCGGGCCGTCGTCCACCGTGAACACGCCGTCGACGGCCGGCCACTCGATGCGTGGCCCCGCACCCGTGAACGGCGGCAGCGTCAGCCGCGCCCGCAGCGTGCGCCGGTCTTGCCGCCACGAAGCCACGGCGACGACCTGCCCGGCCGCGATGCGCGCTCGCCCAACCGGAGTTGCGGCACCTCCAGCTGCAGTTCGAGCGGGCCCTGGGCCAGCTGCCCCTGCAGCTTGATCGACCGGCCGTCCAGCTCGAGTTGCTGGAGCGCCGGCCCCACACCGACGTCGCCTCCGAGTTCAAGCGTCACGCCGTCTAGCTTGCCCACGCGGCCGCCCAGGGTGGCGCGCAGGCCGCCGAGCGCATGGCGGCCTCCGGCGGGGTCGAGCAGCAAGCGGCCCGCGGCTTCGACATCGGCATCCAGCGGCGGCTGGTCGGCCCGGACGCGGCCTTTGAGGCGTGCGTTGCCGGCCACACCCGGCGCCAGACGTCCGATCTCGAGCGCGGCCTGCGTGAGCTCGACCCGGCGTCCCTGCAGACGGTCGTCGAACGTGAGCGAAGCATCGGTGACGGTCACACCGCCGAGGTCGAAGCGCATCGGCGCCGCCGGCGCGGATGCGGCGGGTGCAGCCGCCCGCGCCCCGGGCGGGTTCAGCAGATCGTCGACGCTGGTGCGGCCGTCGGCATGGCGCGTGAACGTCGCGCGCAGGCCCTGCACCTGCACGTCGCCCAGGACCACCTGCCTGCGCAGCAGCGGCCACAGCGCCAGCGACACGCGCGCCGATTCCACGGCAGCGAAGGTCTCGCCATTGCCGGGCTCGGAAAGCGTCGCGGCGCCGATCTGCACGCCCAGCCGCGGCAGGACGCGAAGTTCGACCTCGCCACCGATCGCCAATGTGCGATGGAAGTCGCGCTGCATGCGTTCGACCGCCAGCGACTTGAAGTCATCGGCGTCGAAGACGAGCGCGACGATGCCAACCGCGACGACCAGCAGCCCGCCGCAGCGGCCAGGGTAAGGAGCGCGAATTTCGCAGCCGGGACATGGGTGCGGGTGGGGCAGGCCGATCGAGACGCCGCCCAGCTTACGCGGGGGCGGCGCGGCGGTCTTGAGCGCGCGCATGGGCAGACGCAAGCTCATCGCCTCGTGGCGGCTGGACCTGGCCTGCAGCGGCCCCCGCCCGCCGCCCGCTCACGCACCTGCCTGGGCGCACGACCTTGCCGCGAATTCCAAGAGACTCAGGTCGCCCAGTTGGCCAACTTCAACCCCGGCACGCGCTCGAACTCGCGCGTGTTGTTGGTGACCAGCGTCACGCCCATGGCCTGGGCGTGCGCGGCGATCAGGCTGTCGTAGGGACCGATCGGCGTCCCTTGGCTGGCGAGCCACGAGCGCACCTGGCCTGCCACCTCGGCGGCGGACGCGTCGAAGTCGGCCACCTCGAGCCCGGCCAGGAACTGGCGCAGCGCCTGGGCATTGCGCGCCGAACCGGTGCGTGCGACGCCGTAGAAGAGCTCGGACGCGGTGATCGCCGAGACGCCCAACCCCTCGGCGTGGTGGTCGCGCAAGGCCTGCAGGACCTTGGGCGGGCGTACATTGATGGCGTAGATGCAGATGTCGGTGTCGAGCATGTAGCGCATGGTGCAGCCCGTCTCGGGTCACCGCGCAGTGCGCAGAGGCGCTCTGCGCTGCTGTTGCGCTGGCTGCTCGCGCTGCAGCACGGTGCCAGGCTCGAACGCCATGAGGGCGTCGATCAGCGCGTCGGGGCTGGCTGGCGGAACGGCGCTCAGGACGACCTCGTTGCCGACACGGCGCACGTGGACCTCGGTCCCCTCGAAGCGAAACTCCTTGGGCAAACGTACGGCCTGGCTTCCGCCATGGATGAAGAGCTTGGCTGCAGGCATGTGACCTCCGAACGGTTGGGGTCCAACGAGTCTAGCGCAAGTAGATACCTCGTATCTACTTTGCGTTGCCGACTCGCCGTGCTCGGCCGGCCCGCTTGAACTCCGCTGCGCACCAAGGCTGCGTCGGGCCGCTGACGTGGCCGTGGAAGGCTTGCAGATCGGGCATGGTGGCTCCAGGGTTCGGGGCCACCGGTCGTGTCCCAGCGCATGGTGTAAGTCCACAGCCCGGAACGGCTGAGACGCGCGGTTCTTATCGTCCCCTGCCCGGCAAGCCCATCCCTTCGTTCAGGATCTCGCCATAGCGCGCATAGCTGAACACGCGGCCGCGCTGCTTGCGCGTGAGTTCCGCGACCACGCCGATGCGCTCCAGGTGCGCCAGCGCCTTGTTCACCGTGGCCGGCGTGAGGCCCGTAGCGGCAACCAGCGACGCAGCGGTGGCGATGGGCTGCCGCTGCAGGGCCTGGTGAATCGCCGCTGCCGATGCTGCAGCACGGCCGAGGCCCGCAACGCGCTGGCTGTCGGCCGAAGCCAGTTCCAGCAGGCGCTTGGCCGATGTGGCAGCCTGCGTGGCGCTGGCCACCACGGCATCGGCGAAGAACTCCAGCCAGGCCTCCCAATCCCCCGACAGGCGCACCGCATTCAGCAGTTCGTAGTAGGTCTGCCGGTGTTCCTTGAAGTGCAGGCTCAGGTACAGCATCGGTTCGCGCATCAGGCCATCGACCGCGAGTTGCAGTGCGATCAGCAGGCGGCCCACCCGACCGTTGCCATCGAGGAAGGGGTGGATGGTCTCGAACTGCACGTGGGCCAACGCCGCCTTGACCAGCGGTGACGTCGGCTCGGGGACGTCGTGCAGGAATCGCTCGAAGAGCTTCAGGCATTCATCCAGCTCATTGACGGGCGGCGGCACGAACACCGCGTTTCCCGGACGCGTGCCGCCGATCCACACCTGGCTCGACCGAAACTCGCCAGGCGCGAGCTTGGCACCACGCCCCTGGCTGCCCATCAACACCTGGTGCACCTCGCGGATCAGCCGCAGCGACAGCGGGAAGCCCCCGCGCACGCGCGCCAAGCCGTGCTCCAGCGCCGCGACGTAGCGGCTGACCTCGCGCGCGTCTTCCAGCGGCACGCCCGGCTGTTCGTCCAGTTCGAACAGCATCAGGTCTGCGAGCGACGACTGCGTGCCTTCGATCATCGACGACAGCACCGCCTCCTTGCGCACGAAGCTGTAGAGCAGCAGCGCCGCGTTCGGCAGCAGGTCGGTGACCGCGTCGAGCCGTCCAAGAGCGAGCAGCGCAGCGTCGAAACGACCGCGCAGTGCAGGCGACCACTCGATGACCGGACGCGGCGGCAACGGCGCCGGGACGAAGGCCTTGAACGACTCTCCGGCGGTGGCAATCTTGACGTATCGGCCCTGCAGCGAGCGTTTCATTGGGGGCGGGAACCTAAACTAGCGGCAGCCGCTATTTTAGAATAGGCCATTTTCGTAAAACAATAGTTCGATTCGAACCATGAAGCGCATGTGGCTCTGAGGTAGACCTCGCTCGCCTTGAGGCGACATGCAGCGTTGATTGCCTCAGTTGCTTGTCTCTGATCTGAACTTGCCGCGCCGGTCTTGCTCTTGGGGATGTGCCACCGCGCCTCGCCCAGGTCGACGTGTCCCCACCGTGCCTTGTACGACTCGGCACAGCGCACGGCGGTGGCCAGCAGGATGCGGATGGTCAGCGCGTTGCGCCTGCGCATGCCGGCGTTCAGCAGCAGGTGCAGTTCCTCCCTCGTCAGCATCAGCCGCTGCCGCTTCGGTGGCCGCTCGCCCAGGAACGCCGACCGCATGACCCCGTGGCACGGGTTCACATTGATCAGCCGCTTGCTGCGGGCGTGGGTGAACAGGCACTTGGCCGGGATCAGCAGCGTGTTCGACTCGCCCCAGGTCAGCGAGCGGGCCTCGATGAGGGCGACGACGTCCGACGCTTGGATCTCGCGCACGGACAGCGCGCCGAGCTTCTTCGCCACGCGCCTGAGGTGCAGGCCATCGCTGACCTGGGTGCTGTGCGCCAGGCTGACCAGCCTTCTCGCGGTAATCCTTGACCAGCTCGCGCACCGTCCAGTCCTTCGCTGCAGTGGCCTTGGCCTTGCAGCTTGTCGGCCGCCGGGTTGCGGCCCTGCATGATCTCGGCACGCTTGATGGTGGCGATGCCGCGCGCATCGGCCAGGCTGATGTCGGGATTGTTCGGATGTGGGCTGGATCGCTGCTACCCGCCTAGCTACCCGGCCAGCTACCCAATTTGAGTGGACCTTGGCGAGACGTCAAGATCCAGAAAGTCCGCCGAACCCCGAAATCTCCAGCCCCCCTTGCGGGTTTGCGGGGGGCAAGTCGGTCGTCGTGAGACGCCCTGAACCGCTACATCAGCACGATG
The DNA here is from genome assembly GCA_963710915.1 of uncultured Actinomycetota bacterium. Taxonomy (GTDB): domain Bacteria; phylum Actinomycetota; class Actinomycetes; order Actinomycetales; family Kineosporiaceae; genus JADJPO01. The sequence goes on from CAVQCD010000014.1 coordinate 26,142, forward strand.
TCGTACTGCTCCGGATTCATCGTCGGCTCCGCGCTCAGCGAGATCGGCCGGCCGATGAATTCGCTCAGGCCCGCCAGGTGCTGGCTCTCCTCGTCGAGCAGCATCTCCACCACCGCGGCGCTGGCGATGACGCGGAATTCCTTGGGCGCGAACTGGCGCGCCTCGCGCAGGATCTCGCGCAGGATGTCGTAGCACACGCTGCGCGCCGTCTTCACCTGGCCGCGGCCCTGGCAGGTGGGGCAGGGTTCGCACAGCATGTGGGCCAGGCTCTCGCGCGTGCGCTTGCGCGTCATCTCCACCAGGCCCAGCTGCGTGAAGCCGCTGACCGTGGTGCGCGTGCGGTCGCGCGCGAGCTGCTTGCGCAGTTCGGCCAGCACCGCCTGCTGGTGCTCCTCGCGCGTCATGTCGATGAAGTCGGCGATGATGATGCCGCCCAGGTTGCGCAGCCGCAGCTGGCGCGCCAGCGCGCCGGCGGCTTCCAGGTTGGTCTTGAAGATGGTGTCGTCGAAGTTGCGCGCGCCGACGAAGCCGCCGGTGTTGACGTCCACCGTGGTCAGCGCCTCGGTCTGGTCGATGATCAGGTAGCCGCCGCTCTTCAGGTCGACGCGCCGCGCCAGCGCGCGCACGATCTCCTCCTCGATGCCGAAGAGGTCGAAGATCGGCCGCTCGCCGCGGTAGAGCTCCAGCTTGGCGAGCGCGCGCGGCATGTAGGCGGCGCCGAAGGCTGGAGGGCGTCGAACTGCAGCCGCGAGTCGATGCGTATCGTCTGCGTGGCCTCGTTGACGAGGTCGCGCAGCACGCGCTCGGCCAGGCTCAGGTCCTGGTGCAGCAGCGTGCCGGGCGCGCGAGCGCTGGCGCGCGCTCGCGGATCAGCGCCCAGGCCCGGCGCAGGTAGGCGATGTCCTCGGCCAGCTCCTCGTCGCTGGCTTCCTCGGCGTTGGTGCGCAGGATGAAGCCGCCGCCCTTGTCGTCGGGGTCGGCGCCGGCCAGCGCCTGCACGCGCGCGCGCAACTGCTCGCGCAATTCGTGCGAGCCGATCTTCTGGCTGATGCCGATGTGGTTGTCGTGCGGCAGGAAGACCAGCATGCGCCCGGCGATCGATGATCTGCGTCGACAGCCGCGCGCCCTTGGTGCCGATGGCGTCCTTGATGACCTGCACCGTGCAGCGTCTGGCCCTCGAACACCTGGCGCTCGATGGGCACCGGCGGCGACTCGGGCGCCCCTCGGTGCGCGCCCAGGCGTGCCGCCGGCAGGTCGGCCACGTGCAGGAAGGCCGCGCGCTCCAGGCCGATGTCGATGAAGGCGCTTTGCATGCCCGGCAGCACGCGCACCACCTTGCCCAGGTAGACGTTGCCGACCAGGCCGCGCTCGAGCGCGCGCTCGATGTGCAGCTCCTGCACGACGCCGTTCTCGACGATGGCCACGCGCGTTTCCTGCGGCGCCCAGTTGATGAGGATGTCCTGGCCGGCCATGGTCAGAGGTCCAGGCTGCACGCGGGCCCGCGCAGCAGGCGGGCGGTCTCGAACAGCGGCAGACCCATGATGCCGGTGTAGCTGCCGTCGATGCGCTCGATCCAGGCCGCGATGCGGCCCTGTACGGCGTAGGCGCCGGCCTTGCCGAAGGGCTCGCCGCTTTCGACGTAGCGCTGGATGCTGCGCTCGGACAGCACCGCCACGTGCACGCGCGAGACGCTCATCGTCCAGGAAGGTCGCGGCGCCCGGCGCTCACCGCCACGGCCGTCAGCACGCGGTGGCGTGCGGCCCGACAGCAGCCGCAGCGTGGCCGCGGCGCTCGTGCGGCGTCGCGCGGCTTGCCCAGGATGCGCCGGCCGACGGCCACGGTGGTGTCGGCGCACAGGATCGGCGCCTCGGGCAGGCCGCGCCGCGCCAGCCGCCGGCGCGCCGCCTGCAGCTTGGCCAGCGTGACGCGCCGCACGTAGTCGGCCGGCAGTTCGCCGCGGCGCTCGGCTTCCAGCTGCTCGACGTCCTCCGCTGTCGTCGGCCAGCAGCGGGCGGTGCGCGCACGCCGAGCTGGTCGAGCAACTGGCGCCGGCGCGGGCTTGCCGAGGCGAGGTAGATGAAGGCGAATGCGGCGGCATGGCCGCATTGTGTAGGCGAGGCGGCATGCGGCGGCGCTGGCAGCGTTCACTCGCGGTGGTAGGGGTGACCCTCGGTCAGCGTCCAGGCGCGGTACAGCGCCTCGGCCAGCAGCACGCGCGCGAAGGCATGCGGCAGCGTCAGGTCGCTCAGGCGCAGCGCTTCGTCGGCGCTCGGCCTTCAGCGCCGGGTCCAGGCCGTCGGGGCCGCCGACGAGCAGCGCCACGTCGCGGCCGTCGCCGCGCCAGACGCGCAGCCGGTCGGCCAGCTGCGCGGTGCTCGAGCCGCGTGCCGTGTTCGTCCAGCACGACGCGGCGCGCGCCCTTCGGGCAAGCCGCTTCGAGGCGCTGCGCCTCGGCGGCCATGCACTGCGCGGCGGTCTTGCCGCCGCTGCGCGGCTCGGCCTTCAGCGCCTTGAGCTCCAGCCGCATCTCGGGCGGGAAGCGCTTGGCAAAGTCGGCCCAGGCGGCGTCGGCCCAGGCCGGCTGGCGCTGGCCCACCGCCACCACCAGCAGCTTCATGGCCGCTCAGCGGGCGCGGGGTCTTGCGCGCCGCGGCTTGCGCGGCCGGGGTCTTGCCGGCCGCGGCGCAGCCTGCCGTCGCCTGTGCCGCCGCGGGCTTGCCGTCGAGCCGGCGCCGCCTTCGACGGCCGTGGCCTGGCCGGCGGCCGGCCGGCTGACGCTGGCCGGCTTGACGGCGGCGCTTGCGCGTCGCGCGGCTTCTTGCGGCCGGCTTGCGGCTGGGCCTGGCTGCGGCTGCGCGGCGCCGCCTGCGACTGCGCTTGGCCGCGCGTTGCGTGCCGGCTCGGGCTCGCTGGCCTTGACGAGCGTGGTCTTCACCTCGCCCACCTTCATGCGCACCGGCTTGCCGCCCCAGATCTCTTCGAGGTGGTAGTACTCGCGGATCGACGGCTGCATGATGTGCGCCACCGCGGCGCCGCAGTCGACGATGATCCACTCGCCGTTGTCCTCGCCCTCGGTGGCCATGACCTGCATGCCGCGCGACTTGACGCTGTCGCGCACGCTGGCGGCCAGGGCCTTGGTCTGCCGGTTGCTGGTGCCCGACGCGATGATCACGCGCTCGAACAGGGCCGAGAGGTGCTCGGTGTTGAAGACGACGATGTTCTGCGCCTTGACGTCTTCGAGGCCATCGACGATGGCGCGTTGCAGCTTGCGGATGTCCATTCAACTCCCGGGGCGTGGCTCGGTAGAGCCGGTGTGAATCAATATAGCGCGCCACCTGCGGGCGGCACCAGCGTGGCGATGTCGCGCGCCGCGGCCACGCGCTGCGCGCACGTCGGTGGCCGAGATGTCGAGCATCGGCAGCGGCACCACGCGGTGGGCGAAGCGGCGCACGCTCGTCGTGCACCTCGCGCGTCTCGCCCGGCCGGTTGGCCACGGCCAGCGTCACCCGGCCCAGCAGCTGCTGCCAGCCGCTCCAGGTGTGCAGGCCGGCGTACTGGTCCTGGCCGATGATCAGAAACCACTGCGTGCGCGGCTGCGCCGCGGCCAGTGCGCGCACGGTGTCCAGCGTGTAGCTCGGGCCCGCGCGCTCGATCTCGATGCGGTCGAGCACGAAGCGCGGCTCGCCGGCGAGGGCCAGGCTGCAGCATCGCGACGCGGTGCGTGGCGTCGGTGAGCGCTGCGCGCCTTCTGCCAGGCCTGGCCGGCCGGGATCCAGCGCACTTCGTCCAGGTGCAATCGGCCAGCGCCGCGCGCGCCAGCGCCACATGGGCGTTGTGCACGGGGTCGAAGCTGCCGCCGAAGAGGCCGACGCGGCGCGCCGTGGTCGGCGTCACTCCGCGGCCCAGTCGCGCGGGCGCAGGAAGTCGCTGTACAGCCGCGCCTCGGGCGTGCCCGGCTCGGGGTGCCAGTCGTAGCGCCACTTCACGATCGGCGGCATGCTCATCAGGATGCTCTCGGTGCGGCCGCCGCCGTGCAGGCCGAAGTGCGTGCCGCGGTCCCACACCAGGTTGAATTCGACATAGCGGCCGCGCCGGTAGGCCTGGAAGTCGCGCTCGCGCTCGCCGTAGGGCGTGTCGCGGCGGCGCCGCACGATGGGCAGGTAGGCCGGCAGGAAGGCGTCGCCCACGGCGCGCATCATCGCGAAGCCGTTCTCGAAGCCGCCCTCGTTGAAGTCGTCGAAGAAGATGCCGCCGATGCCGCGCGGTTCGTTGCGGTGCTTGAGGAAGAAATATTCGTCGCACCAGGCTTGAAGCGCGGGTACTTGTCGGCGCCGAAGGGCGCCAGCGCGTCGCGGCAGGTGCGGTGGAAGTGGCGCGCGTCGTCCTCGAAGCCGTAGTACGGCGTGAGGTCCATGCCGCCGCCGAACCAGGTCACCGGCCGCCTGGCCGGCGGGAAAGGCCGCGAGCAGGCGCACGTTCATGTGCACCGTGGGCACGTAGGGGTTGCGCGGGTGCATGACCAGCGAAACGCCCAGCGCCTCGAACGGCGCGCCGGCCAGTTCGGCGCGGTGCTGCGTGGCCGAAGGCGGCAGCGCCGCGCCCTTGACGTGGCTGAAATTGCAGCCGCCGCGCTCCAGCAGGCCGCCTTCTTCGACCAGCTGCGACAGGCCGTCGCCCTGCCAGCTCGCCGCCCAGCCGGGCGCGCCCCCTTGGGGCCGACGCCGCAGGCGTCTGGGGCCGAGTAGCCGCCAGCCGGGCGCTGCCAGCCATCGTGCAGGAAGGCCTTGCCGTCCTCGGCTTCGAACGCCGAGACGATGCGCGCCTGCAGGCCGAGCAGGTAGTCGCGGACCGGCGCGGTATCGATCGCGATCGATGCCGGTGCCGCCGGGTTGGCGGGCTTGATGGCGCGGTGGCCGATGTCGCTGCGCCACTGCGCGCCGTCGAAGTGGATGCCGCTGCACCGCCTCCAGCGCGCGCTGCTGCGCCAGCCGCACCGATTCGCCCAGCGCGGTGACGCACAGCACGCGTCCGCCGCTGGTGAGCAGCCGGCCGTCGTCCAGCGCCGTGCCGGCATGGAAGACCTGCAGCTCGGCGTCGCTGCGCCGGCAGACCGGTGATGACGTCGCCGTTGCGCGGTGCGGCCGGGTAGCCGTGCGCGGCCATCACCACGCCCAGCGCGACGCGGCGGTCCCATTGCAGTTCGACCTGGTCCAGCGTGCCGTCGGTGGCGTGCATCAGCACCTCGAAGAGGTCGCTCTTCAGGCGCATCAGGATGACCTGCGCCTCGGGGTCGCCGAGCCGGCAGTTGAATTCGACCGTGCGCGGGCTGGCCCTGCGCGTCGATCATCAGCCCGGCGTACAGGAAGCCGGTGTAGGGCATGCCGTCGCTTGCGCCATGCCCGGCACGGTGGGCAGGATGATCTCCTGCATCACGCGCGCGTGCACGTTGGGCGTGACCACCGGCGCCGGCGAATAGGCGCCCATGCCGCCGGTGTTGGGGCCCGGTGTCGCCCTCGCCGATGCGCTTGTGGTCCTGGCTGGTGGCCAGGCTGACGCACGTGGCTGGCCGTCGCACATGACGATGAAGCTGGCCTCCTCGCCGGCCATGAATTCCTCGATCACGACGCGCGCGCCGGCTCGCCCTCGCAGCATGTCGTCGATCGCGGCATGCGCCTCGGCCGCGTCCATCGCCACCACCACGCCCTTGCCGGCGGCCAGGCCGTCGGCCTTGACGACGATGGGCGCGCCGTGGCGGTCGACGTGCGCGTGCGCCGCGGCGGCGTCGGTGAAGCTGGCGTAGCAGCGCGGTGGGGATGCCGTGGCGCTGCATGAAATCCTTGGCGTAGGCCTTGGAGCTCTCGAGCTGCGCCGCGGCCCGCGTGGGGCCGAAGATGCGCAGGCCGCGGGCGCGGAACAGGTCCACCACGCCGGCGGCCAGCGGCGCCTCGGGGCCGACCACGGTGAGCGCGACCTTCTCGGCCGCGGCGAAGTCCGCCAGCCGCGCCGGGTCGGTGAGCGGCACGTTGCGCAGCGCCGGGTCGGTCGCCGTGCCGCCGTTGCCCGGCGCCACGAAGACCGTCTGCACGCGGTCGCACTGCGCCAGCTTCCAGGCCAGCGCATGTTCGCGGCCACCGCCGCCGATGACGAGCACCTTCATCGCGCGCTCACTCGTCCATGAGGGCGTTGTGATAGACGTCCTGCACGTCGTCGAGGTCCTCGATGCACGTCGAGCAGCTTCTGCATGCGCTGCGCGTCCTCGCCGTCGAGCTCGATCGTCGTTCTCGGCGCGCATCGTCACCTCGGCCACTTCGGGCTTCAGGCCTGCGGCTTCGAGCGCCACCTTCACGGCCTCGAAGTCGGCCGGCGCGGTGAGCACCTCGATGGCGCCGTCGTCGTCGGTGATCACGTCCTCGGCGCCGGCTTCCAGCGCCACTTCCATGACCTTGTCTTCGGAGGTGCCGGGCGCAAAGACGAACTGGCCGCAGTGCTTGAACTGGAAGGCCACCGAGCCTTCGCTGCCCATGTTGCCGCCGTACTTGCTGAAGGCGTGCCGCACCTCGGCCACCGTGCGCACGCGGTTGTCGGTCATGCAGTCGACGATGATCGCCGCGCCGCCGATGCCGTAGCCTTCGTAGCGGATCTCCTCGTAGCTCACGCCTTCGAGGTTGCCGGTGGCCTTGTCGATGTTGCGCTTGACGGTGTCCACCGGCAGGTTCACCGCCTTGGCCTTCTCGATGGCCAGCCGCAGCCGCGGGTTGGCGCCGGCGTCACCGCCGCCCAGCCGCGCCGCGACCATGATCTCGCGGATCACGCGCGTCCAGGCCTTGCCGCGCTTTTCGTCCTGGCGGCCCTTGCGGTGCTGGATGTTGGCCCATTTGGAGTGACCGGCCATGCTGTCCCTGCTTTTCTGAGATGAAACGCGCATTTTAGCCGGCGGCCCTGGCTCCGCCGCCGCCGCCACGCTACCGTTGCGGCCTGCAGGAGGGACAGCGCATGGATTTCGACAGCTTCCTGAACCAGGCCTGGGACGAGCACGCCGACCGACGCCGCCGCCGTCGCCGAACGCGCTGGCGGCGAACGGCGCCGGCGCTGGTACCGACAGCAGGCGACCGCATCGTCGCGCTCTGGGCAACCTGGTGCACCACGTCTACGGCGAGCACCTCGGCCGCTGGACCGAACGGCCGTGCGCTGCTGCGATCGCCTGGCCACGCATCCCGCCTGCAGCGCCGACGCGCGGCGCGGCTGCGGCGCTGGCGCGCTTCCAGGCCAGCCTGGCCCTGTGCGCCGGCAGCTGCCGACGCACGCGACGGCATGGCGACATCCGAGCGCATCCGCGTCACCGCGCTGGCCGCCGCCAACCTGGCCGAACACGACGCGGCACGCGCCGGCGCCTGTCCGGCGCGACGCGGCCGCCAAGCCGAAGGCGCTGGCCTCGACGCCACCGACCCGGCCGAACCGCGCGCTGGCCGTCGCCGGCAACAACATGGCGGCGACGCTGGAGGAGAAAGCGGCACGCGCAGGACGACCGAGCGTGGGCTGATGATCGCCGCCGCGCAGGCCGGCCGCCGCTTCTGGGCGCTGGCCGGCACCTGGCTGGAGACCGAACGCGCCGAATACCGCCTGGCCATGACGTGGCTGCAGGCCGGCGACGCCACGCAGGCACGCCATCACGCGCAACAGTGCCTGGCCATCGTGCAGGCCAACGGCGGCCGTGGCCCTGGAGCGCTTCTTCGGCTATCGAGGCCCTGGCGCTGGCCGAGCAGCGGCCGGCCGTACCGACGCGGCCGCGCGGCCGTCGCGCAGGCGCGCGAGGCCTTCGCCGCACTCGAGGAAGGCGACCGCGGCTGGTGCCAGGCCACGCTGGACAAGCTCGATGCCCGGGCCCGGCCCTGAGCGCTGCACTAGACTGACCGCCACCCCGATGACGGAGCCCGCACCGATGACCGAACCGATCCTCGTCGCCAAGCACGGCGACATCGAGTGCCACCTGCTGCCGGCCCTGGCCAACCGCCACGGCCTGATCACCGGCGCCACCGGCACCGGCAAGACGATCACGCTGCAGACGCTGGCCGAGGGCTTCAGCCGCATCGGCGTGCCGGTCTTCATGGCCGACGTCAAGGGCGACCTCACCGGCATCAGCCAGACCGGCACGCTGCCGCCGCAAGGTGGCCGGCGATCCTGAAGGACCGCGGCCTGCCCGCTGCCCGAGCCGACGGCCGTGCCCGGCCACGTTGTGGGACGTCTTCGGCGAGCAGGGCCACCCGGTGCGCGCCACGGTGTCGCGACATGGGGCCGCTGCTGCTGGCGCGCATGCTGGCGCTCAACGAGACGCAGAGCGGCGTGCTCAACCTGGCGTTCAAGATCGCCGACGACCACGGCCTGCTGCTGCTGGACATGAAGGACCTGCGCGCCATGCTGCAGCACCTGGGCGACAACGCCAAGGCCTTCACCACCGAGTACGGCAACATCAGCGCCGCCAGCATCGGCGCCATCCAGCGCGGCCTGCTGCAGATCGAGGAACAGGGCGGCGACCGCTTCTTCGGCGAGCCGATGCTCGACATCGCCGACTTCATGCAGACGGTCGACGGCCAGGGCGTGGTCAACATCCTGGCCGCCGACAAGCTGATGAATTCGCCGCGGCTGTACGCGACCTTCCTGCTGTGGATGCTGTCCGAGCTGTACGAGACGCTGCCCGAGGTCGGCGACCTCGACAAGCCCAAGCTGGTCTTCTTCTTCGACGAGGCGCACCTGCTCTTCAACGACGCGCCCAAGGCGCTGATCGAGAAGATCGAGCTCGTCGTGCGCCTGGTGCGCAGCAAGGGCGTGGGCGTCTACTTCGTGACGCAGAACCCGCTCGACGTGCCCGACACCGTGCTCGCGCAGCTGGGCAACCGCGTGCAGCACGCGCTGCGCGCCTTCACGCCGCGCGACCAGAAGGCGGTCAAGGCGGCGGCCGAGACGATGCGCGCCAACCCGAAGATCGGCGACATGGCGACGGCGATCACCGAGCTGGCGGTCGGCGAGGCGCTGGTGAGCTTCCTCGACGCCAAGGGCCGGCCGAGCGTGACCGAGCGCGTCTTCGTGCTGCCGCCGGGCAGCCAGATCGGGCCCATCACGCCGCAGCAGCGCCAGGCGCTGATCGCCGGCTCGCTGGTCGCCGGCACCTACGAGAAGATGGTCGACCGCGAATCGGCCTACGAGAAGATCAAGGGCCGCGCCGAAGCCGCCGGCCGTCGCGCCCGCGACCGGCGCGCCGCCACCGACGCTGCCCGGGCTGCCGGCGCCGGCCGCGGCGCGCGGCCGGCGGCGGCCTGCTCGACGGCCTGAAGGACGCGATCTTCGGCACCACCGGGCCGCGCGGCGGGCGCTACCAGGGTCTGGCCGAGAAGGCCGCGACTTCGGCGGTGCGCAGCGTCGGCTCGGCCGTCGGCCGCGAGCTCATCCGCGGCGTGCTCGGATCGCTGCTGGGCGGCCGAAGCGGCGCTGAAGCCGGTTCGCGTTCGGCTGCTGTGGATGTTCCGGGACGTACCGGCCGGCCCCCTACGGACCCTCGAAGACGCGACGCAGCAGCAGCGCGGCCAGCACCGTCATCGTCAGGCCGACGCAGGCCGTCCAGCATCTGCCAGGCCCGGGGTCGCGCGAACCAGGGCGCCAGCAGGCGCGCGCCGAAGCCCAGCAGCCCGAACCAGCCCAGGCTGGCGGCACTCGCGCCGGCGATGAACCAGCCGCGCAGCGGCGCCGGCTGCTGGGCGCCGATGCTGCCCACCAGCAGCACCGTGTCCAGGTAGACATGGGGGTTGAGCAGCGTGAAGGCCGCCGCCTGCGCCATTGCCGCGCCGCGGCCGAGGCCCGCGCCGGCCGCGGTCGCCCGCAGGTGGTGCGCATGGCGCGCCCGGCGCAGCGCCTGCCAGCCGTAGACCGCGAGGAAGCCGGCGCCGGCCAGCGCCAGGGCGCGCGCCAGGCCGGGGTTCTGCCCGAGCGCCTGCGCCATGCCCAGCACCCCCACCGTGATCAGCAGCGCGTCGGCCAGCGCACAGAACAGCACCACGCTGCCCACGTGCTCGCGGCGCAGGCCCTGGCGCAGCACGAAGGCGTTCTGCGCGCCGATGGCCACGATCAGCCCGAAGCTCAGCGCCAGCCCCTGGAGGAACGCGGGGAAGGCAGGGGCAGCGGCGCCGGGCAAGGTCGACATGGGCGCAGCTTGCCTGTCCGGGCGAATGAAGACGGACCGTCCTTCCCGACTCGGCTCAGGGAACTCGCCGCGGCTTGCGCCGCGCGGGGTCCGTGCCCGGCGCCGCCCCCGTCTCGCGCGGCGGCAGGCCGGTGTGCTGGGTCAGCACGCGGCCTTGCGTCACCGTCGAGACGCGGCGCCGGGTGCGGTGCTGTTCTTGCGCCGCGCGCTCTCGTAGCCGCCGTCGGTGGCCGGCTGGAAGCTCGGGATCAGGTGGTGCTTGCCGTTGCCGATGAGGTCGGCGCGGCCCATGGCCTTCAGCGCCTCGCGCAGCAGCGGCCAGTTGTTGGGGTCGTGCCAGCGCAGGAAGGCCTTGTGCAGGCGGCGCCGCTGCTCGCCGCGCACGATGTCCACCTTCTCGGCGCGCGCCGGCGTCGCGGCTGATGCCCTTCAGCGGGTTCAGGTCGGTGTGGTACATCGCCGTCGCGGTGGCCATCGGGCTCGGGTAGAAGGTCTGCACCTGGTCGGCCTTGAAGCCGTTGCTCTTCAGCCACAGCGCCAGGTTCATCATGTCCTCGTCGCTGGTGCCCGGGTGCGCGGCGATGAAGTACGGGATCAGGTACTGCTTCTTGCCGGCCTCGGCGCTGAACTGCTCGAACATCTTCTTGAAGCGGTCGTAGCTGCCGATGCCGGGCTTCATCATCTTCGACAGCGGCCCGCCTTCGGTGTGCTCGGGCGCGATCTTCAGGTAGCCGCCGACGTGGTGCGTGCACCAGTTCCTTCACGTACTCGGGCGACTTGCACGGCCAGGTCGTAGCGCAGGCCGGAGCCGATGAGGATCTTCTTCACGCCGCGCAGCGCGCGCGCGCGCCGGTACAGCTTGACCAGCGGGCCGTGGTCGGTGTTCAGGTTCGGGCAGATGCCGGGGTAGACGCAACTCGGCTTGCGGCAGGCGGCCTCGATCTCGCGGCTCTTGCAGCCGATGCGCCACATGTTGGCGGTCGGGCCGCCGAGGTCGCTGACGACGCCGGTGAAGCCCTTGACCTTGTCGCGCATCTCCTCGATCTCGCGAATGATCGAGTCCTCGCTGCGGCTCTGGATGATGCGGCCCTCGTGCTCGGTGATGCGAGCAGAAGGTGCAGCCGCCGAAGCAGCCGCGCATGATGTTGACGCTGAAGCGGATCATCTCCCAGGCCGGGATCTTGGTCGCGCCGTCGTGGCCGCCGCTGCTCGTCGGCATAGGCCGGGTGCGGGCTGCGCGCGTAGGGCAGGTCGAAGACATGGTCCATCTCGGCCGTGGTCAGCGGGATCGGCGGCGGGTTGATCCAGACGTCGCGCGCGTGGCGTCGTGCCGTGGCGCTGCACCAGCGCGCGCGCGTTGCCGGGGTTGGTCTCCAGGTGCAGCACGCGGTTGGCGTGGGCGTAGAGCACGGCGTCGCTCTTCACCTGCTCGTAGGCCGGCAGGCGGATCACGGTGCGCTCGCGCGGCGGCATCTGTCACCGCGCCGGCCTTGCGGCTGACGGGCATCGCGACCACGGCGCTCGGCCGGCTGGCGGCGGTGCGCCGTCTTCCTTGGCGCAGGCCTGGCCCTGCGACGGCCGCCGCCTCGGCCGTGCGTCAGGTAGGGGTTGATGTGCTCGTCGATGCGGCCCGGGCAGGTCGACCTCGGTCGAGTCGATCTCGAACCAGCCCGGCCGCCGGCCGCGCGCACCATGAAGGCGGTGCCGCGGATGTCGGTCAGGCTGTCCACCGGCTCGCGCGCCGCCAGGCGGTGCGCCACCTCGATGATGGCGCGCTCGGCGTTGCCGTACAGCAGCAGGTCGGCCTTGCTGTCGACGAGGATCGAGCGCCGCACCTTGTCCTGCCAGTAGTCGTAGTGCGCGATGCGGCGCAGGCTGGCCTCGATGCCGCCGATGACCACCGGCACGTCGTTCCAGGCTTCCTTGCAGCGCTGCGTATAGACCAGCGTGGCGCGGTCGGGCCGCTTGCCGGCCGGCGCCGCCGGGCGTGTAGGCGTCGTCGCTGCGGATCTTGCGGTCGGCCGTGTAGCGGTTGATCATCGAATCCATGTTGCCGGCGGCGACGCCGAAGAACAGGTTCGGCTTGCCCAGCGCCTTGAAGGGCTCGGCGCGACTGCCAGTCGGGCTGGGCGATGATGCCGACGCGGAAGCCCTGCGCCTCGAGCACGCGGCCGATCACGGCCATGCCGAAGCTGGGGTGGTCGACGTAGGCGTCGCCGGTGACGATGACGATGTCGCAGCTGTCCCAGCCGAGCGCGTCCATCTCCGGCCGGCTCATGGGCAGGAAGGGCGCGGGGCCGAAGCGCTTGGCCCAGAACGGGCGCCAGCTGGTGATCGGCTTGGCGGGCGCGGCGCCGCACGGGCTGGCGGCGCGCGCCGGCGGGGTGGCGGTGGCAGGCACGGTGCGGGCGGGGCCGGCGGCGGCCGGCGCTGTGCCGGGCGGGACCGGCGAAGCGCCGATTGTCGGCGTTCCGCCGCGGCCGTGGCGCGGCGGGGGCAAGACCGCTCAAGTGGGCCGGCGCGCTGCCGATACCGCGGCCATGGAAAGCGTCTTCGTCCGTGATCGGCCTCGCCTTCGCCGCGCTGCTCGCGGTGGCCGTGGCGGTGGCCTGGTGGGAGCAGCTGCGGAACGCGGCGCCGCGCGCCCGGCGCCGCTCGCGCCGCTGCGCGCGCCACGGCCACGGCCACGGTGGACCTGCCGCTCGAGCCGACTGTCCGCGGCGCCGCGGCGCAGGCCGCTGCCGAACAGGCCGCACGCCAGGCCGTCCTGGGCACAGACCATGGCGCGCACGCGCAACGCCGCCACCGATGCCCCCGCGCTGGCGTGGGTCGACACCCGCCCGATCGTGGCGCTGGATGCGCTGCGGCGGGGCGACGACCAGCGCGCCGCGCCCGCGGCGCAGTCGCCGGCCGGTCGCTGACCGCACCGCACCGGCGGCGGCCAGCGGGCCTGCGCGCAACGCCACACGCCCGCGGCACCGGGCGCGCACCGCACCGATGCCGATTCCGTCACGCCCGGCATCGCCGAGCGCCGTGCAGGCGCAAGTTGCCCGCCAGACTGCCGAAGCCACGCCAGAGCGTCACCGCGACGAACGCCGAAACCCCATGCCCGCCACCGTCCCCGCCCGCCCCCTGGAAACGCCGCGCCGCCTGCTGGTGGCGATGTTCGTCGCCTTCGGCGTCTGGTACCTGGGCTGGCGGCTGGGCACCTTCAACCCCGAGGCCGCCGTGCTGTCGCGGCTGATCTACGGCGCCGAGGTCTTCGGCTTCACCGGCGCGCTGCTGCACATCTTCATGTGCTGGCGACTGAGCGAGCGCGAGGCGCCGACGCCGGATGCGCAGCGCTCGGTGGACGTCTTCGTGCCGACCTACAACGAGTCGGTCGCGCTGGTGCGCAAGACGCTGCTCGCCGCGCTGGCGATGGAGCAGCGGCACACGGTGTGGCTGCTCGACGACGGCCGCCGGCCCGAGATGGCGGCGCTGGCCCGCGAACTCGGCTGCCGCTACCTGGCCCGCGCCGACAACCTGCACGCCAAGGCCGGCAACCTCAACCACGCGCTGCAGCACAGCGAGGGCGAGCTGATCGCCCTCTTCGACTGCGACCACGCGCCGCGGCGCGACTTCCTCACGCGCACGCTGGGCTACTTCAACGACGCGCGCGTGGCCTTCGTGCAGACGCCGCAGGACTTCTTCAACCTCGACTCCTACCAGCACCGCCACGCCCACGGCGAGCGTGCGGTGTGGACCGAGCAGTCGCTGTTCTTCCGCGTCATCCAGCGCGGCAAGGACACCTGGAATGCAGCCTTCTTCTGCGGCAGCTGCGCCATCGTGCGCCGCTCGGCGCTGGACGAGATCGGCGGCTTCGCCACCGGCACCGTGACCGAGGACCTGCACACCTCGATCCGGCTGCACGCCAAGGGCTGGAAGTCGGTCTACCACGCGCAGCCGCTGGCCTTCGGCGTGGCGCCGGAGTCGATCGAGCCCTTCATCGGCCAGCGCGTGCGCTGGGGTCAGGGTGCGATGCAGGTCTGGCGCATGGAAGGCATCCTCAGCCACAAGGGCCTGACGCTGGCCCAGCGCCTGAACTACCTGGCCTCGGTGCTGACCTGTTTCGAGGGCTGGCAGAGGGGGCTGCTGTACATCGCGCCGGTGATCGTGCTGCTGTCGGGGACGATGCCGCTGATCACCAGCACGCCCGAGTTCCTGCTGCATTTCCTGCCCTACTACCTGCTGGCCTACTGGGTCTTCGAGGAAGTCGGCCGTGGCTATGGCCGCAGCCTGTTCACCGAGCAATACCACATGGCGCGGTTTCAGCCGGCGGCCATGCCGCTGGGCAGCGCCACGGCGGCGCCGGTGCCCTGGACCGCCTCTTCGCCCCGAGGACACCGGGGGCCCACGCGCCATCGGCTGCAGTTTCAGCAGCACGGCGCAGGGCCGGCAGCGACTGGAATCCTTCCTCTTCGGCAGCGACCTGCAGTGGCACGTCAACGGCTACACCGACCAGGTGCACACGCCGCTGAGCCGGCTGCTGCCGCGCCGGGTGCCGGGGCCGGCGCCGCATCCGCTGGCCGGCCGACAGTGGAACGCGGTGCAACTGCGCCGGCATCCGGGGGCGGCGCCGCTGGCGGCGCTGGTGGCGGAAGCGCAAGATGCCGACGAGCAGCCGCTGATCCTCAGCTATACCGCGCTGCCGACGCAATGGCCGCTGCAGATGCAGGTCTTCCGCCGCAGCGCCGTGCCGCACCGCGGCGTGAAGCTGGAGCCGCTGGCGCTGGCCGACGACCCCGGCGGCCGATTCCACGCCTACCGGGCGCTGCCGGCGCCGCTGCCGACCCCGGTGCCGGACGATCCGCGCGACACCCAGCCGGCGTTCCTGCTCATGCGCGAGGCGATCGAGAACGCGCGCCAGGACCACGGCGAACCCACGAGCAGCGAGGTTCACCCCACCACGCTGTGACGCGGTCGCTCCCGCGGCCCGCCGGGCGGCAGGGGGCGCAGCTCAGGCCGTCGCGGCAGCGTCGTCCTCGGCCTCCTCGCCCAGGAAGCCGCCGCTCTGGTGCGCCCACAGCCGGGCGTAGATGCCGCCGGCGGCGAGCAGGCTCTGGTGGTCGCCCATCTCGACGATGCGGCCGTGGTCCATCACCACCAGCCGGTCCATCGCGGCGATGGTCGACAGCCGGTGCGCGATGGCCACCACCGTCTTGCCCTCCATCAGCGTGTCCAGGCTGGCCTGGATGGCGGCCTCGACCTCGCTGTCGAGCGCGCTGGTGGCTTCGTCCAGCAGCAGGATCGGCGCGTCCTTGAGCATCACGCGCGCGATCGCCACGCGCTGGCGCTGGCCGCCCGAGAGCTTGACGCCGCGCTCGCCCACGTGGGCGTCGTAGCCCTTGCGGCCCTTCTGGTCGGCCAGGCCCAGGATGAAGTCGTGCGCCTCGGCGCGTTCGGCGGCGCGCAGCATCTCGGCGTCGCTGGCCTCGGGGCGGCCGTAGACGATGTTGTCGCGCACCGACTGCGGTGCAGCAGCGAGGTGTCCTGCGTCACCATGCCGACCTGCCGGCGCAGGCTTTCCTGGGTGACGCCGGCGATGTCCTGCCCGTCGATCAGGATGCGACCGCCCTCCACGTCGTACAGGCGCAGCAGCAGGTTGACGATGGTGCTCTTGCCGGCGCCCGAGCGGCCCACGAGGCCGATCTTCTCGCCCGGCTGGATGACGAGCGAGAAGCCGTCGACCACCTTGCGCGCGCCGCCGTAGGCAAAGCTCGACGTCCTCGAAGCGCACTTCGCCGCGCGTCACCACCAGCGGCTGCGCGCCCGGGCGGTCGACCACCGAGCGCGTGCGCGACAGGGTGGCCATGCCGTCCTGCACGGTGCCGATGTGCTCGAACAGCGTGGCCATCTCCCACATCACCCAGTGCGAGATGCCGTTCAGCCGGAAGGCCATGGCCGTGGCCGCCGCCACCGCGCCGACGCCCACCGCGCCCTGCGTCCACAGCAGCAGCGCCGACCGCCGACGATGGCGGCGATGAGCAGCACGCTCAGCACCTGGTTGACGATCTCGAAGCCCGTCACCAGCCGCATCTGGCCGGTAGGCGGTGACCATGAACTCCTGCATCGCGCCGCGCGCGAAATGCGCCTCGCGGTGCGAGTGCGAGAACAGCTTGACGGTGGCGATATTGGTGTAGGCGTCGGTGACGCGCCCGGTCATCAGCGAGCGTGCGTCGGCCTGCTGCTGCGCCACGCGGCCCAGCCGCGGCACGAAGTACCACAGCGTCAGCACGTACAGCACGCAGCCAGCCGAGGAAGGGCACCATCAGCCAGGCGTCGAAGGCGCCCACCACCGCCACCATGGTGACGAAATAGATCACCACGTAGACCAGGATGTCGGTGAAGATGAGCCAGGTGTCGCGCACCGCCAGCGCCGTCTGCATCACCTTGGTGGCGATGCGGCCGGCGAATTCGTCCTGGTAGAAGCCCATGCTCTGCTCGAGCATCAGGCGGTGGAAATTCCAGCGCAGCCGCATCGGGAAGTTGCTGAACACGCCCTGGTACTTGAACAGCGCCTGCGCGCCGGCCAGCACGATGCTGCCGGCCAGCACCGCGGACAGCAGCGGCCAGCGTGCGCGCCGTGTTCCTGCCACAGCGCAGCGGGCTGCACGGCGGCCAGCGCGTCGACCACGTGCGCCATCATGCTGAACAGCAGCGCCTCGAAGGCGCCGATGCCGGCCGTGAACAGCGTCACCAGCAGCAGGTACGGGCCGCACGCCGCGCGAGTTTTCCCACAGGAAGGCGACGAAGGTGCGCGGCGGCGGCGGCGGCAGGGCATCCGGGTAGGGATGCACCAGGGATTCGAACTTGCTGAACAAGGGAGCTCCTGGGCAGCGCCTCGTGGGCGCTTTGTTCAGTGCACGGCCTGGCGGGTGTATCGCGCAGGCCGGCCGCGGGCGCCGGATTATCGGTGCCGGCCGCAACGACCCACGCGCAACGACAAACCCCCTGAACCGTTGCCGGCCAGGGGGCGGGCAGCCGAGGCCGCCGGTGGAACTCCGGAGGAATGAGGTCCGGGGTTCCTGATGCGCTGGAATTGCGCCATCGTTGATGCCTGCATGCAGGCAAATCAACCATAAGCCATGCCGGCGTCGCTGCAAGCCTTGCCGCAGCTTCGCGTGCGGGAATCCTCCGCGCTTCAGCGCGCCGGCGCACCGAGCCCCGACACCAGCCTGGCAGCAAGCCGGCCACCAGCGAGGCTCGACGCGCGCGCTGCACCGCGGCGTCCATGGCGATCGCCCGCCCCCACTCGCGCGCCGTCTCGCCGGGCCACTTGTTGGTGGCGTCCAGCCCCATCTTGCCGCCCAGGCCGCTCACCGGCGAGGCGAAGTCCAGGTAGTCGATCGGCGTGTTCTCCACCAGCAGCGTGTCGCGCACCGGGTCCATGCGCGTGGTGATGGCCCAGATCACTTCCTTCCAGTCGCGGATGTCCACGTCGTCGTCGGTGACGACGATGAACTTGGTGTACATGAACTGGCGCAGGAAGCTCCACAGCGCCGAACATCACGCGCTTGGCGTGGCCGGGGTAGGCCTTCCTGATGCGAGATCACCGCCATGCGGTAGCTGCAGCCCTCGGGCGGCAGGTAGAAGTCGACGATCTCGGGAAACTGCTTCTGCAGGATCGGCACGAAGACTTCGTTCAGCGCCACGCCCAGCACCGCCGGCTCGTCGGGCGGCTTGCCGGTGTAGGTGGAGTGGTAGATCGGGTCCTGGCGGTGCGTCAGGCGGTCGAGGCGGAAGACCGGAAACCAGTCCTGCTCGTTGTAGTAGCCGGTGTGGTCGCCGAACGGGCCTTCCAGCGCGTGCAGGTAGCCGCCCTTCTCCTTCAGCGGCACGCCGGCCTCGGAGACGCCCTCGAAGCCGGCCGGCGCCGGCGGGATGTGGCCCTCGAGCACGATCTCGGCGCTGGCCGGCACCTGCAGCATCAGGCCGCCCTCGCCGACGCCGGATGTCGACCAGCTCGGTGCGGCTGCCGCGCAGCAGGCCGGCGAACTGGTATTCGGACAAGCGTGTCGGGCACCGGCGTCACCGCGCCCAGGATGGTGGCCGGGTCGGCGCCCAGCGCCACCGCGATCGGGAACGGCTGGCCCGGGTTGGCGCGCGCGAATTCGCGGAAGTCCAGCGCGCCGCCGCGGTGCGCCAGCCAGCGCATGATGACTTCGCGCTTGCCGATCACCTGCTGGCGGTAGATGCCCAGGTTCTGCCGCTGCCGCGGCGCGGCCACGCCCTGCGGGCCGCGCGTGATGACCAGGCCCCAGGTGATGAGCGGGCCGGCGTCGTCGGGCCAGCAGGTCTGCACCGGCAGCTGGCCCAGGTCGATGTCGTCGCCTTCCAGCACCACGTCCTGGCAGGGCGCGCGGCGCTGCACGGCGGGCTTCATGTCCCACACCGCCTTGGCCATGTGCAGCAGCCGGCCGGCGTCCTTCAGGCCCTTGGGCGGCTCGGGCTCCTTCAGCGCCGGCCAGCAGCCGGCCCACGTCGCGCAGCTCGGCCAGCGACTCGGCGCCCATGCCCAGGGCCACCCGTCTGCGGGGTGCCGAACAGGTTGATCAGGCAGGGAATTTTGTAACCGACGGGCTGCGTGCACAGCACGGCCGGGCCGCCGGCGCGCAGCAGCTTGGTCGCCGATTGCCGTCATTTCCAGCTTCGGCGACACCGGTTCGGCCGAGTTTTCGCAACTCGCCGAGCGTTTCCAGCTGGCCGATGAAGTCACGCAAGATCCCTGTACTTCATACGAATTAGTGGTTAGACACAATCTTGATATTCTTGACCGTATATTAGGCGGTTCCTAGAATCCGCCCGAGTCCTGAAATTTCAGGGTTAACCCGCGTCATCCGGCTTCGAGGTCGGTCCGGCAGTCGGGACAGCTGCCCGCCACGCCGTGGCAACCCGCCCAGAGGTCGCGGCCGCCGCGATTCGATTATCACTGCGGCCTCGCCAAGGCAGCCCGCTGCGGGCATGTCGGGCACGCGCGGGTCTCAGGAGAAGAACAGATGCGAGCCTTAGCTCAAGTTGCGCCAGGCGCAGCGACGCCAGCGCCCGATCACTGTCGGTCTTTGCCGGCGACGTCGGCCGCGGCCTGCTCGAGGTCAGCCACAACACGCTGGCCCTGGTGGGCCTGGCCGCGCTGGCCGTGCTGGTGTTCGCGCTGGGCCGTGCCGACGTGCGCCACCAGGTCGAAGTGGTGGCGCTGGACTGGCTGCAGACGCGGCACGAAGAGCGCGACGCTGGCCGTCGGGCAACCTGCTGCCGCTGGTGGCCGAGCCCGACGCGGTGGCCCGCGCCACCGCCGCCGACCTGGCCGACCTGCCGCGCGAGCAGGCCGCGCTGGCGACCTGGATCTCGCGCCGCTACAAGGTGGCGCCCGAGCCCGTGGGCGCGCTGGTGCAGGAGGCCTGGTGCCGTCAGCAAGCGCGCCGGGCTCGACCCGACGCTGATCCTGGCCATCATGGCCGTCGAGTCGAGCTTCAACCCCTTTGCGCAGAGCCCGGTCGGCGCCCAGGGCCTGATGCAGGTGATGACGCGCGTGCACGACGACAAGTACGCCGCCTTCGGCGGCACGCACGCCGCCTTCGACCCCATCACCAACCTGCGCGTGGGCGTGCAGGTGCTCAAGGAGTGCATCGCGCGCGCCGGCAGCGTGCAGGACGGCCTGCGCTACTACGTCGGCGCGGCGCTGCTGGACGGCGACGGCGGCTACGCCGGCCCGCGTGATGCTCGAACAGGCGCACATGCGCAACGTGGCCGACGGGCAAGAAGGTGCCGCTGAACGCCAGCAACGCCGCCGCCGCCAAGACGCTGGAAGCCAGCCTGCCGGTGGCGCCACGCTGCCGCCGTGCCCGCCGCCGAGAGCCCGGCCGCGCCGGCGCCGAGCAGGTCGGCGCTGCTGACGCAGCGTTGAGCCCGGCGTCTCGAGCCGGCGCTGAACGGCGCCGCCAAGCTACACTGCAGCCCTGCGCGACTGGCGATAGGGGCGGCCCCGCCCCGAGGTGGAAGACCACCGGGAAGCGCAGGCCGCGGCGGCCTGCAGCCGGCGGCGTCCAGCCGTTCGCCTGGGCAGCCCTCGACCGCGCCTGAAGCCCTTCAGTGCCGGCGCCGCGACGGCCCTTCCACCCCGAAGAGGACTGCCATGTTCGACCGCACGCACTCCACCGTCGCCCACGTGGACCCGGAGATCTGGGCCGCCATCGAGGCCGAGAACCGCCGCCAGGAAGAGCACATCGAGCTCATCGCCAGCGAGAACTACGCCAGCCCGGCGGTGATGGCCGCGCAGGGCTCGCAGCTGACCAACAAGTACGCCGAGGGCTACCCCGGCAAGCGCTACTACGGCGGCTGCGAGTACGTCGACGTGGTCGAGAACCTGGCCATCGAGCGCGCTGAAGCAGCTCTTCGGCGCCGACTTCGCCAACGTGCAGGCCAACTCCGGCTCGCAGGCCAACCAGGCGGTGTTCTTCGGCCTGCTGCAGCCCGGCGACACCATCATGGGCATGAGCCTGGCCGAAGGCGGCCACCTCACGCACGGCATGGCGCTGAACATGAGCGGCAAGTGGTTCAAGGTGGTCAGCTACGGCCTGGACGCGCAGGAAGCCATCGACTACGACGCGATGGAGCGCCTGGCGCACGAGCACAAGCCCAAGCTGATCATCGCCGGCGCCAGCGCCTACAGCCTGCGCATCGACTTCGAGCGCTTCGCCAAGGTGGCCAAGGCCATCGGCGCGATCTTCATGGTCGACATGGCGCACTACGCCGGCCTGATCGCCGCCGGCGTCTACCCCAACCCGGTGCCGCACGCCGACGTGGTGACCACCACCACGCACAAGAGCCTGCGCGGCCCGCGCGGCGGCATCGTGCTGATCAACGACGAGGCGATCGCCAAGAAGATCAACAGCGCCATCTTCCCCGGCATCCAGGGCGGGCCGCTGATGCACGTCATCGCCGCCAAGGCGGTGGCCTTCAAGGAAGCGCTGGCGCCCGAGTTCAAGGTCTACCAGCAGCAGGTGGTGGACAACGCCCGCGTGCTGGCCGAGACGCTGATCGAGCGCGGCCTGCGCATCGTCAGCGGCCGCACCGAAAGCCACGTGATGCTGGTCGACCTGCGGCCCAAGGACCTGACCGGCAAGGAGGCCGAGGCGATCCTGGGCGCGGCGCACATGACCTGCAACAAGAACGGCATCCCGAACGACCCGCAGAAGCCGATGGTCACCAGCGGCATCCGCCTGGGCACGCCGGCGCATGACGACGCGCGGCTTCAAGGAAGAGCAGGCGCGGCAGACCGCGCACCTGATCGCCGACGTGCTGGACAAGCCGCACGACGAAGCCAACCTGGCCGCGGTGCGCGCCAAGGTGGCGGCGCTGACGCGCGACTTCCCCGTGTACCGCTGACGCGCAGCGCGCCGCACCGGCATGCGCTGCCCCTACTGCGGCCACGAAGAAACCCAGGTCGTCGAGACGCGCGAGTCCGACGAAGGCGACGTCATCCGCCGGCGCCGCCGCTGCCTGAAGTGCGACAAGCGCTTCACCACCTACGAGCGGCCCGAGATCGCGCTGCCGACGGTGGTGAAGAAGGACGGCGCGCGCGTCGAGTTCGACCCCGCCAAGCTGCGCGGCGTCGATGATGCTGGCGCTGCGCAAGCGCCCGGTCAGCGTCGAGCAGGTCGACGCGGCGCTGGAGCGCATCCAGGACAAGCTGCTCGCCAGCGCCGCGCGCGAGGTGCCCAGCGCGCGGCTGGGCGAGCTGGTGATGCGCGAGCTCAAGCGCATCGACAAGGTGGCCTACGTGCGCTTTGCGTCGGTGTACCGCGAGTTCGAGGACGTGGATGAGTTCCGGCAGCTGATCCGCGACATCTGATCGGCAGGGCCTGCCAGGGCACCCCCGACCGGGGGATGGCCGCGGGGGCCCTCCTCAGGGCCGGGCGCCAAGCCCTCCCCAAGGGGAAGCGCGGCGGCGCGCGGATTCCTACAGTGAGCGCCATGCCCTCACTGCATGGAGCCACCGAAGATGAAGCGCCACCCCACCCCAGGCCGCCAGCGCGGCACCACGCTGGTCGAAGCCGCCACCGTGATCGCCATCGTCGTCCATCGTCACCGGCCGTGGCGCTGCCGAGCTTCGGGCCCAGCGTGGCAACGGCGCCATATCGAAGGCGCCGCCGCGCAGCTGGAGACCGACCTGCAGCTGGCCCGCGCCACGGCCGTGGCGAGCAACGCCGGCGTGCGCGTGCAGCTTCCACGCGCTGGCCGACGGCGGCAGCTGCTACGTCATGCACACCGGCGCCGCCGGCGACTGCGGCTGCACGGCCGACGGCCAGGCCGGCGTGCCAAGCCCGGCGCCGAGGCGCTGCGCACCGGCGCACTACGGTCGCGGCGATCTGCCGGTGCGCATTGCTTCGAACAGCCGGTCGATCCTGTTCGACCCCGTCGCAGGCACCGTGACACCGACCGCGACCATGAAGGTGCAGGGCCGCAGCGGCGCCGCGGTGCACCAGATCGTCAACGTGATGGGGCGCGTGCGCTCGTGCTCGCCGGCGCCGGCGCTGCCCGGCTATCCGCGCCTGCTGACCCGCCGGGGTCGCGGGGAGCAGGCGGCGGACGATCGGCGACGAGCGGTCCGCCGACCGACGACCCGGCCTTCACGGGCGGAGGCGCCGCCGCATAATTGACTTCACGATGAAGCGCCACACCGTTCAACGACTCGCCCTGCGGTGCACGGCGCAGCGCGGCTTCACGCTCGATCGAGCTGATGATCGCCGTGGCTGGTGCGTCGCCCTGCTGGCGCTCGATCGCGCTGCCCAGCTTCATGGACTCGATCCGCAAGAGCCGGCGCTCGGAGGCCTTCGCGGCCTTGTCGGCGGTGCAGCAGGCGCAGGAGCGGTGGCGAAGCAACCGCAGCGCATACACGACCGAGCTCACCGCCAAGCCGGGCGACGGCCTCGGCCTGCCCGACACCAGCGCCAAGGACTACTACGCGATCAGCATCGATGACACCGACGAGACCAGTTACGAAACGACGGCCACGGCAAAGGAGGGGACCTCGCAATTCAAGGACGGCAACTGCGCCCGCCTGCGTATTCGGGTCGACGGCGGCGACATCTTCTACGGCTCGGCGTCGGCCGACGGCAATTTCGACGAGTCGCCGTCCAACCCGTGCTGGGCCCGCTGACCATGCGCCCGCGCGGCTTCACGCTGGTCGAGTTGATGATCGTCGTCGCGGTCGTCGCCGTGCTGCTCGTGCTCGCCGCGCCGTCGTTCTACGACTTCATCCTTGTGCAGCGCTGCGCAGCATCAATGCCCAGTTGGTCACCGACCTGCAATTGGCGCGCAGCGAGGCCGCCAGCCGCGGGGCCGGACGTCAAGGTCCGGTTCCTCACGCCAGCGGCCGATGCGACGATGTCGTGCTACACGCTCTACACCGACCCAGCGTGGACCCGACGCTCAAGTGCGACTGTAGCCAGCAGGCGGGCGCGCGCTGCCCGCTGACCACGACCGAGATCCGCACGGTCCAGGTCCCCGCCGGTCTGGGCGTCAGCTCGCGCCGGTGGGGAAGGTCGCCGGTTTCGCTTTCGTGGCGACGAGCGGCGGCATCGCATCGACGCCATCGACTGGCCGGTCGGCTGGCGGACTACGAAATCCTCGCTTCGATTGATCACGAGCGCGGCTGCAGACTGAAGGCGGCGATCGGGACGCCCGACCGTCTGCGCGCCCGGGTGGCACGCCAGGGAGCGCCGGCATGCTGAAGCCCCACGCCCAGCTCCGCGGCGCGCCGGCGGCCCGGGTCGACAACGCGGCCTGTCCCTCGTCGAGCTGATGGTCGGCATCGCCGTCGGCCTGTTCATCGTGGCCGGCGCGACCATGGTGGTCACCACCCAGCTAGGCGACAACCGCCGCCTGCTGCTGGAGACGCAGCTTCAGCAGGACCTGCGCGCCACGGCCGACATCATCACGCGTGAACTGCGCCGTGCCGGCGCCGAGGGTAGCGCGACCAGTCACGTCTGGGCTCCCGCGGACGCCGCGGTGCACCAAGCGCACAGGCCGACATCGATCAAGACGACGGCCCTAGCGCGATTGAGTTTCGCTATGTCCGTTTGGCCAATCCCGGCCCCTGGGGATTCAAGCTGGAGCCCCGATCCGTGGGCGGCGTGGACCGTGGCGTGATCCGGACACGTCTCAGCACCGGCGGCTGGCAGGACCTGACAGACGTCAACACGCTGGATGTGACGGACTTTCGCATCTCGCCGCGAAAGGTGACGATCTAGCAAGACCCTGCCCCACGCGCGTGCAGCGCCATCCCCGTACCTGCTGGCCGACACTCGACGGTGCGCGACTGGTGGTCGAGATTGAGGGCGAGGCCGTCTCCGACCCCGCGTGCAGCGCAGCCTCCGCACCATCGTCCGCCTGCGCAACGATCGAGCGGGATCGTTCGGCGGGCCGGCATGCCCTTAGGCCGGCGAATGATCGGCACCTGCCCTCCATGAGCCACCGCCGCCCGTGGCCGTCGACCCGCACAGCGAACCAGCACGGTGCGGCCACGCTCGTGGTCGTTGGTGCTCTTCTTCATCCTGTCACTCGTCGCCGCCTACACCAATCGCAACCTCTTCTTCGAGCAGCGCATCTCGGCCAACCAGTACCGCGCCACGCAGGCCATCGAAGCCGCCGAGGCCGGCGTGGAGTGGGGGTTCGCGATGCTCAACGGCGGGCGCATCGACGCCGCCTGCATGCGCGGTGGCCGATCCGGCCTCGCTGGCGAACGGGCTTCCGGCAGCGCTATCTTCAGATCGACGCCGACTACCGGCGCGGTGACGGCGCGCAACGATGCCGACGGCAACCCGCTGCGGCCCGCGTGCGTCTTCGACGGCAAGCGCTGGCAATGCAGCTGCCCGACCGACGCCGCGCCGGCGCTGGACGCACCCGACGAGGGCGCCGGGCCCTTCCCCGCATTCCGGCTGCAGCTGACGAGCAACCCGGCCTATCCGCCGGGGGTGGTGAAGCTGGACGCCGTCGGCTGCACGCGGCTCGACGCCACCGAGATCTGCGCCGCTGCGGCCGGCACCGGCGACGGCCGGGCCACCGTCAGCGTCCTCGTCGCCCTCAAGAGCGCGCTGACGACGCCGCCGGGCGCCGCGGCGACGGCGCAGGGCCGCCTCGACATCGGCTTGGCGCTCACCGTGTTCCACACCGACCCCGGCTCCGGCGGCATGACCCTGCACGCCGGCGAGATCGTCGGCATTGGCAACGTGACGGTCCACACGGTGCCCGGAACACCCAGCGGCGACTCGGTCGCCGAGGACGACGCCCTCGACGCGCTGGCCGTCCACGATCTCATGTTCGCCAATGTCTTCGGCATGCCGCGCCGGACCTACCGCGAGCAGCCCGCCACGATCGCCCTGGACTGCGACGTCGTTGAGTGCAGCGCAACGCGCGTGCGCGACCTCGTGCGGCTGAATCCGGGACGCATGGTCTGGATCGAAGGCGACCTCGACCTCGACATTGCCGACGCCATCGGCAGCGCCGCCGAGCCCGCCCTGCTGGTCGTCGAAGGCCGCGTCACCGTCAGCGATCCGGCCGCCGAGTGAACGGCGTGGTCTACATCGCCGGACCCGACGACGCCGATCCCGAAGCCACCGTCGACGGCAACCTCACGCTGCGCGGCGCGCTGGTCGGCGATGCCGACCTGGATCTGCGCGGCGCCGGCACCGCCACCCTGATCTACGACCCCGAGGTCGTCACGCGGCTGCGGCGGACCCACGGGTCCTTCGTCCGCGTGCCCGGCAGCTGGAAGGACTTCTGATGGCCACCCGCCTGCCCGCCCGCCAACGCGGCGTGTCGTTGATCGAGGCGCTGGTCGCACTGGTCGTCATGGCCTTCGGCATGCTGGCCTACGTCGGCCTGCAGAGCGGGCTGCGTATGAACGGCGACATCGCCAAGCAGCGCGCCGAGGCGGTGCGCTTCGCGCAGGAGGCGGTCGAGTCCGGCCGCGGCTACCGGCTGATCGCGGCCGATCCCGACGAGAGCGATTACGCCGAGATCGCCACGCAAGCCGCCGTCGTGATCGACAGCAAGCCCACCAATGCGACCTTCAGGCTCGAGCGCACCGTGGTCGATGCCGCCATGGACGACGATGGCGCCGACATCGTCGATGCGCCGCGACTCAAGACCTTGACCGTCGACGTGCGCTGGGATGACCGCACGGGGCTAGGGCAGAGCCGTCCGCCTGTCGACGGCGATCGCCGGCACCCCGCCCGAACTCGCCGGCACGCTGGCCGTCCCGGCCGGCGGCACGACGCTGTTGCGGACGCGGGGGCGCCACCCGGCGATCCCGGCCGAGGCCGACGCCGAGGGTCGACCAGCCGCTTCACGCCACCGCAGGCGCCGGGCGGCGCGGTGAGCTGGGTCTTCGACAATACGACGGGCGTCATCACCGGCATCTGCAGCGCACCCGACGCCTGCGTGGCGGTCAGCGCCCTGCCTGTTGAGCGGCCACGTGCGCTTTGCGCTGACCGATACGCCACCGACGCCCGCGCATGCCGAAGCGCCGCCCAGCGCGCGCAGTTGCCGGTCCAGGTGGACGGTCGCCCGCACTTATCCGGCGGCGCTTGACATCGGTTGCTACGAGCAGCTGCGCGCCATCGAGTGCGCTACTACTGCGCGGTGCCGGTGGACGCGGCGGACGAATCACCCCCGCTGGGCGGGCGGGCCGGCTCGGCAGCCTGACACCGCGGTGGCCCCGAACGATCGCCGCGAATCTGGACGACGCCGACCCGGAGCACTACCGGGTCTGCCGCTACACGCCCTACCGCGATCAGCGCGCGGTCGGCACGGGGAACCCGCCGATGCGTAATGCGGACCACCCGCTCGATTACGGCGGCGCCCAGCCTTTCAGCGAACGGCCGATCGCCAAGGCCGTGAGCAGCCCGCTGACGAACCAGAATTTCCTCGTCATCCGCGCCGGCGACGGCGCCGCCGCCTTCGACTGCCCCGCCGACGATGCGGCCACGACGCTGGTCGACGGCAACACCTGGCGCCACCAGCCGCCCGGCGCTTAGCGCAGCGGCAGTTGCGGTGCATTCGGCAGCGACTCCCACGTTGCCAATGCAGAGCCCAGGCGCGGTCGGCTGCCGGCGATTCATGGCCCCCAAGACCGACGCTCTGGCGCCAAAGTGACGGCCGCGATGCTGTGGTCGAAACTCGCCATCGCGCACAACCGGCACTGGTCGAATGTCGAATCGGTTTACATATGCTGTGAGAAGCTGCGCCGCACGCGGCAACGATGCCGCCTAGTCATTGATTTGAAAATAAAAAGAGTTTCTGGCATCAATCGTGCTTGATCTCCACGAGATATCAATGTCGCGATGGTCGTAATTTCTGCGAGGAGTCACTCATGAAAGCGTTTCCAAGTGTCGCCTGCGCAGCGGCCGTCGCGGTCCTGATGGCGAATGCACAGGCGGCGATCGTCGTTTCGCCGACCACAGACGCCACAGCCCTGGCCAACGCCCTCATCGGTACAGGCATCGCGCTGGTCGGGTACCCCGACCCTGACGACCGACGTGCCGGGTCCGGCAGGCACCTTTACCGGCGGACCGCGGCCATCGGCTTCGACAAAGGCATTGTGCTGACGACCGGGTCGACGGACTGCGTTCCGGGCCCGACGATGTCGGCGGCTGTTGCGCTTCGGCGGCACCAGCACGTCGCTGAAGTTCGACTTCACGTCGGACACCGGGCAGGTCTTCTTCAACTATGTCTTCGGCTCCGAGGAATACAGCTTCTACGTCAACACCGCGTTCAACGACGAATTCGAGTTGCGGCTCAACGGCGTGAACATCGCGCTGCTGCCCGGTGGCGCGGGTGTCGTTTCGATCAACAACGTCAACTGCCTGGAGAACTCAGCCTACTACCGCAACAACAACAGCGAGGCAACTGCCAACGACGGGGCATGCCCGGTCACTTCGCCTAACCTGGGCCTCGACACCCAGCTCGACGGTCTCACGACGGTTCTAACTGCAACGGGTCAGACCAAGGCAGGAATCAGATAGCTTCGAGTTCCTTATCTTCGACCGCGGGGACACTGCGCTCGACTCCGCAGTGCTCATCCAGGGCGGTTCGTTCTCGGGCGAAGACCCGAACCCGGCACCGGAACCGGCGACCTTGGCCTTGACCGGACTCGCCCTGGTCGGCTTGGCCGCATCGCGCCGCCGCCGCGCGCGGCTGACCGGCGGGCATCCCGATCCGCGCTTGGGCAACTGCCCGCGCGCGTTGTCGGACTCCAGGCCGCAGACTGCATCCACGGGCGCCTGCGGGCGCCTGTTCTGTTGTCGGGCCAACGCGGGGCTCTGCAGGCCCCGATAGACTGCGGCGATGCACGACGCCCCATTTCGCGCTCACCTGCATCAGGCGCTGGCCCTGGCTGAACTTAGCATCGGCCTGAGCGACCCCAACCCGCGCGTCGGCTGCGTCATCGTGCGCGCGACGGCCGCATGCTGGGCGCGGCCACACGCAGCAGGCCGGCGGCCCGCACGCCGAGGTCGATGGCGCTGCGCCGACGCGCGCCGCCGGCGCACGACGTGCGCGGCGCCACGGCCTGGGTCACGCTCGAACCCTGCGCGCACCACGGCCGCACGCCGCCCTGCTGCGACGCGCTGATCGAAGCCGGCATCGCCCGCGTCGTGGTCGCCATCGACGACCCGAACCCGCGCGTCGCCGGCCAGGGCATCGCGCGGCTGCGCGCGGCCGGCATCGAGGTCGATGGTGGCCGACGGCGACATCGCGGCACGGCCGCGCGCGAGCTCAACATCGGCTTCTTCTCGCGCATGCTGCGCGGCCGGCCCTGGGTGCGGATGAAGGTCGCGGCCTCGCTCGACGGCCGCACCGCGCTGCCCAACGGCGCCAGCCAGTGGATCACCGGCGAGGCCGCGCGCGCCGACGGCCACGCCTGGCGCCGCCGCGCCGGCGCGGTGCTCACCGGCATCGGCACCGTGCTCGACGACGACCCGCGCCTCGATGTGCGCCACGTGCCCACCGCGCTGCAGCCGCTGCGCGTGGTGGTCGACTCGCGGCTCGAGACGCCCGCCGACGGCGCGCCTGCTCGCAGCCACCCGGGCAGGTGCTGTCTACGCCGCGCAGCGACGAAGCCGGCGCGCCGCCGTGCGCGCTGCGCAGCCCGCGGCGTCGAGGTCGCCGCCTGCCGGCCGACGCCACGGGCAAGGTCGACCTGCGCGGCGATGCTGCGCGACCTGGCGCGGCGCGGCATCAACGAACTGCACGTCGAGGCCGGCGACAAGCTCAACGCGCTCGCTGCTGCGCGCCGGCCTGGTCGACGAGTTGCTGGTCTACCTGGCGCCCACGCTGCTCGGGCTGGGGCCGCGAGATGGCGGCGCTTCGGGCCGCTGGCCGCGCTGGACCGACGCCTGGCACTTCGAGTTCGACGACGTGCGAACGCGTCGGCGACGATCTGCGCCTGCTGCGCTGACGGCCCGGCCGCGCGCACGGGCCTTGCGTCGACGCCGCGTCCGCGCTGAGCCGTGGCCGCGCACGACGGCCCGCCACCTACAATCCGCGGCCATGCCCATCTCCCCCGTCCCCGAGCTCGTCGCCGAGCTGGCCGCCGGCCGCATGGTGATCCTGGTCGACGAGGAAGACCGCGAGAACGAAGGCGACCTCGTGCTCGCCGCCGACCACGTCACGCCCGCGGCCATCAACTTCATGGCCCGCCATGCGCGCGGCCTGATCTGCCTGACGCTGACGCGCGAGCGCTGCGAGCGCCTGCAACTGCACCCCGATGACCAGCCGCAACGGCACCCAGCACGGCACCGCGTTCACGGTCTCGATCGAAGCCGCCAGCGGCGTCACCACCGGCATCTCGGCCGCCGACCGCGCGCGCACCGTGCAGGCCGCGGTGGCGCGCGACGCCAGCGCCGGCCGACCTGGTGCAGCCCGGCCACATCTTCCCGCTGCAGGCGCAGGACGGCGGCGTGCTCATGCGCGCCGGCCACACCGAGGCCGGCTGCGACCTGGCCGGCATGGCCGGGCTCACGCCCGCGGCCGTGATCTGCGAGGTGATGAAGGACGACGGCACGATGGCGCGGCTGCCGGACCTGGAGGTCTTCGCGCGCGAGCACGGGCTGAAGATCGGCACCATCGCCGACCTGATCGGCTACCGCAGCCACAACGAGACGCTGATCGAACGCATCGGCGCGCGCACGCTGCACACGCCGCAGGGCGCCTTCGAGTGCATCATCTTCCGCGACAAGGGCGGCGGCCTGCACCTGGCGCTGACGCACGGCCAGCTGGACCGCAGCCGACGAGGTGCCGGTGCGCGTGCACGAGCCCTTCACGGCGCTGGACCTGCTCGACGCCGGCGGCGCCGGCCACTCCTGGCCGCTGCCGGCGGCGCTGGCGGCGATCCAGCAGCAGGCCCTTGCGGCGTGGCCGTGCTGCTCAACACCACCGGCGACGCCGCGGCGCTGCTGCCGCAGCTGCTGGGCCCGAGCGCGACGCCGACGCGCCGCCGCGCGCGCAGATGGACCTGCGCACCTACGGCGTCGGCGCGCAGATCCTGCGCGACCTCGGCGTGCGCCGCATGAAGCTGCTCGGCAGCCCGCGCCGCATGCCCAGCATGACCGGCTACGGCCTGGAGGTCACCGGTTTCGTCGCCGCCCCGGCCACCTGACCGCGCCTGAAGGAGAGACGAACCATGCAAGGACGCCGACCAGGGCAGCGCGGGCGAACTCATCGGCGAAGGCCTGCGCATCGGCATCGTGCGCGCGCGCTTCAACGAGGCCATCACCGAGCAAGCTGGCCGAGGCCTGCCTGGCCGAACTGGACCGGCTCGACGTGGACGCCGAGCGACATCCGCCACGTCAGCGTGCCCGGCGCGCTGGAGATCCCGCTGGCGCTGAAGGCGCTGGCCGAGTCGGGCGACTTCGACGCGCTCGTCGCGCTGGGCTGCGTGATCCGCGGCGAGACCTACCACTTCGAGCTGGTGGCCAACGAGAGCGGCGCCGGCGTCACGCGCGTGGCGCTGGACCACCGGCGTGCCGATGGCCAACGCCATCCTCACGGTCGAGAACGAAGCCCAGGCCTGGGCGCGCGCCGAAGACAAGGGCCGCGACGCCGCGCGCGTGGCGGTGGAGATGGCCAACCTGATGGAAGATCTTTCGTGACCGACGGCACCGGCCAGCGCCCGGCGCGCCAAGCGCGCGCCGCCCAAGTCGGCCCGCCGCCGCTCGCGCGAGCTGGCGCTGCAGGGCCTGTACCAGTGGCTGCTGTCGGGCGACGACGCCGGCCGCGATCGATGCGCACATCCGCGAGCAGGACGGCTTCGACAAGTGCGACCGCGCGCATTTCGACGCCCTGCTGCACGGCGGCATCGAGCAGGCCGCGGCGCTCGACGCCGTGCTGGCGCGCCACGTCGACCGCAAGACCGACGCTGCTGTCGCCGGTGGAGCATGCGGTGCTGATGATCGGCGTCTACGAGCTGATGCACTGCCTCGACATCCCCTACCGCGTGGCCATCAACGAGGCGGTGGAACTGGCCAAGGCTTCGGCGGCACCGACGGCCACAAATACGTCAACGGCGTGCTCGACAAGTGCGCCGCCGAGCTGCGCCCGGCCGAGGCGCGGCCGCGCGCGCGGCTGACCGCCCCGGCGCCGACCGCGCCTGCCGCCCGCATGATCCGCACCGCACGCCGGCTCGAGCTGATCGAGCCCTTCTACGTGATGGAATGCGCCAAGGCCGCCGAGGCCATCGCGCGCAGCCCGGCGTGCGACCCGCGCGCGCGGCGGCGAGCCGATGATCTTCCTGAACATCGGCGAGCCCGACTTCACCGCCGCGCCGCTGGTGCGGCAGGCCGCCGAGCGCTGCCTGCGCGACGGCCGCACGCAGTACACGCCGGCCACCGGGCTGCCCGAGCTGCGCGAGCGCATCGCCGGCTGGTACGGCACGCGCTTCGGCGTCGACGTCGACCCGGCGCGCATCGTCGTCACCGCGGGCGCGTCGGCGGCGCTGCAGCTGGCCTGCCTGGCGCTGTTCGAGCCCGGCGACGAAGTGCTGATGCCCGACCCCAGCTACCCCTGCAACCGGCACTTCGTCAGCGGCCGTCGGCGCCACGCCGCGGCTGCTGCCGGCCACGGCCGCCGCGCGCTTCCAGCTCGACGCCGCCTCGGTGGCGGCGCACTGGAGCCCGGCCACGCGCGGCGTGCTGCTGGCGTCGCCCAGCAACCCCACCGGCACGTCGATCGCGCGCGCGCGAGATGGCCGCCATCGTGCAGGCCGTGCGCGCACGCGGCGGCGTCACCCTCGTCGACGAGATCTATCTCGGGCTGAGCTACGACGACGCCTTCGGCCACAGCGCGCTGGCGCTGGGCGACGACGTCATCTCGCATCAACAGCTTCAGCAAATATTTCGGCATGACCGGCTGGCGGCTGGGCTGGATGGTGCTGCCGCCGGAACTGGTGGCGCCGGTGGAGAAGCTGGCGCAGAACCTCTACATCTGCGCCAGCACGCTGGCGCAGCACGCGGCGCTGGCCTGCTTCGAGCCCGAGTCGCTGGCCGAATACGAACGCCGGCGCGCCGAATTCCAGCCGCCGGCGCGACTACATCGTGCCGGCGCTGCAGGGCCTGGGCCTGCCGGTGCCGGTGCTGCCCGACGGCGCCTTCTACGCCTGGGCCGACTGCTCGGCGTACGCCGCGTCGAGCTGGGACTTCTGCTTCGACATGATGCAGCGCGCCCACGTGGCGCTGACGCCGGGGCGCGACTTCGGCCCGGCGCAGGCCGAGCGCTACCTGCGGCTGTCGTTCGCCAGCGGCATGCCGCAGCTGCAGGCCGCGGTGGCGCAACTCGGGCGCGCCGCTCGGGCAAGGTCCGAAACAGGCGTGACACGCGCGTTAACGGCCCCGAAAGACCGGCTCTTTTCGCCGCGCCGGGCGCGCAGGGCGGCACGTAAGCTGCGGCTCCGTGGGCTACACCCTCTTCCAGCGGCGCGAGCACGCCGACGCGCCGGCCACCGAATTCGCCGCCACCGTGGCTTCGATGCCGCCGGCGCCGGATGATCCGCTGCCGGCCGCCGCGGACACCCTGCCGCCGGGCCTGGACTCGCTGCCGTCGGCGCATCGACTCCGGCATCCCCGACGTCGTCACCGATTTCGGCGCGCGAGAGCCTGCCCGCGCCCGCCGACGCCGCCGTCGAGCAGCGGCCCACCACCTCGCACATCGGGCGCTATGCGCTGAAGGGCCTGCTCGGCGCAGGGCGGGCTGGGCCAGGTGCACGAAGCCTGGGACCCGCTGCTGTCGCGCACGGTGGCGGTGAAGACGCTGCAGTTCGACCTCGACAACCCGACGCGCGCTGTCGCTGGACGGCCTGTTCCTCAACGAGGCGCGCGCCGCGGCCGGGCTGAGCCACCCGCACATCGTCACCGTGTACGACGCCGGGCTGTCGGCGCACGGCGTCTACATCGCGATGGAGCGGCTGCACGGCTGCGACCTGCGGCACAAGCTGGCCGCCGGCTGGCGCCCCACGCCCGGCGCAGGCGGCGCAACTGGTGCGCCGCGTCGCCGACGCGCTGGCCTACGCGCATGCACGCGGCGTCGTGCATTGCGACATCAAGCCGGCCAACATCTTCCTGAACCGGCGCGACAAGCCCAAGGTGCTGGACTTCGGCATCGCCCGCGTCACCCACGGCGCCGTGCGCTGCCGGCGCTGGACGGCCATGGTGGCCGGCTCGCCGCACTACCTGG
This sequence comes from uncultured Actinomycetota bacterium, assembly GCA_963710915.1. GTDB lineage: Bacteria > Actinomycetota > Actinomycetes > Actinomycetales > Kineosporiaceae > JADJPO01. The sequence continues at coordinate 60,103 of CAVQCD010000014.1, forward strand.
CGCCCGAGCAACTGCAGGGCGGCACGGTCGACGCGCGCACCGACATCCACGCCCTGGGCGTCGTCTTCTACGAGCTGCTCACCGGGCGCAAGGCCTTCGCCGGCGACACGCTGGAGCAGATCACCAACGCCGTGCTCAACAACCACCCGGCGCCGGCGCACGAACTGCGCAGCCGAGCGTGTCGCCGACGCTGTCGGCCATCGCCGCGCAAGGCCATGGCGCGCGATCCGGCCGAACGCTACGCCAGCGCCGCCGAGATGGCGACCGAGCTGCGGCGCTGGGTCGCACCGCCACAGCGCCGCCGAGCCGGCGGATGCGGCACGCCGCGGCACGCCGCGCGCCGCCGGCAGCGCCCGCCAGCGTCGAGCCGGCCGCCGGCCGCGCACGCTGCTGCTGGGCGCCGGCGCTGCTGGCCGGCGCGCTGGCGCTGGCGGTGTGGCGCACGCACCCCCGAACGCGACGCCGGCGCCGGCCGGGCGGCCGCGCCATCGCCGACCACCGGCGCCGACGGTACCGTGGCCCGCCGCCGCGGCACCCGCTGCGGCGCAGGCACCGGCCACCGGCGGCGACGCCGCCGACGACCGCCGACGCCGGCGCCGCGGCGATCACTCCGCCGCCGTCCAGCCGACGGCGGCCGGCGCCGACGCGGCCACGCGCCGGCTGCCAGCCGGCGACGAAACCGGCCCGCACGACCGCCGCAGCGCGCGACGCCGCGGCCAGCGGCCGGCGCGCGCGACGCGCGTCCGGTCGCCGCCGCCGCGCTGGCCACCGGCTCGCTGCAGCTCGCCATCAGCCCCTGGGGCAAGGTCGAGGTCGACGGCACGCCCGCCGGCACGACACCGCCGCTGACGCGGCTGACCCTGCCCGAAGGCCGGCACACGGTCACCGTGCGCAACGCCGACTTCCCGCCCTACACCACCACCGTGCAGGTCAGCGCCGACAAGCCGGTGACGGTGCGCCACCGTTTCGCGCCATGAGACGGCCGCTGCCGCCACGTTGCCACCGCCGCGTGGGCCTTGTCGGCGCTGCTGGCCGGCTGCGCCGCGCCGCCCGCGGCGCCGCCGCCACCGCCCCGATCGGGCCTGACCGAACTGATGGAGCGCCCGGCCGAGCGCGCGCTGCTCGACGGCATCCGTGCCTACGACGACGGCCAGTACGCGCAGGCCGAGAGCGGCGCTGCGCCAGGCGCTGGCCGCCGGCCTGCGCAGCGGCCGCGACCAGGCCAGCGCGCACAAGCTGCTGGCCTTCATCACCTGCACCAGCGACCGCCTGGCCGAATGCGAAGCGGCCTTCCGCGCCGCGCGCGCGGCCGACCCGGCCTTCGCGCTCAGCCGCCCCGAGGCCGGCCACCCGCTGTGGGGCCCGGTGTACCGCCAGGTCGCGCCGCTGAGCTGCCGCGCAGGGGCTGCCGGTATCATGCCGGCGCTCATGACCCCTGCCGCCGAGCCCGCTGCCCCCGCCCCCGCCGCGCCCGTTCTCGCCACACGCTGCGCGTGTACTGGGAAGACACCGACGCCGGCGGCGTGGTCTTCTACGCCAACTACCTGAAGTTCTTCGAGCGCGCGCGCACCGAGTGGCTGCGCGCGCTGGGCTTCGGCCAGCAGGCGCTGCGCGAGCGCACCGGCGCCATCTTCGTCGTCACCGACACGCACGTGCGCTACCTGCGCGCCGGCGCGGCTGGACGACCTGCTGCGAGGTCACCGTCGCGCTGCGTCGGCAGCCGGCAAGGCGTCGATGACGCTCGCGCAGCAGGCCTGGCGCGGCGACACGCTGCTGGCCGAGGGCGAGATCCGCATCGGCTGCGTCGACGAAGGAACCTTCCGGCCGCGCCGCATTCCCACCGAGCTCATGAACGCCCATCGCATGACCCAGGACCTCTCGATCACCGCGCTGGTGCTGCAGGCCAGCCTCGTCGTGCAGCTCGTCATGGCCGGGCTGGCTGATCACCTCGCTGGTGAGCTGGACGGTGATCTTCGGCAAGCTCTTCGGCCTGCGGCGCGTGCGCAGCAGCAACGACGAGTTCGAGCGCGAGTTCTGGTCCGGCCGCAGCCTGACCGAGCTGCAACCAGGCCGTCGACCAGCAAGCCGGCCACGCGCGCCGATGGAGCGCATCTTCGCCAGCGGCATGCGCGAGTTCCTCAAGCTGCGCGAGAAGCAGCTCGACGCCGGCGCGCAACTCGACGGCGCGCGCCGCGCCATGCGCGCCAGCTTCCAGCGCGAGCTCGACGTCGTCGAAAGCAACCTCAGCTTCCTGGCCAGCGTGGGCTCGGTCAGCCCCTACGTGGGCCTGTTCGGCACCGTGTGGGGGATCATGCACGCCTTCGTCGGCCTGTCCAACATGCAGCAGGTGACGCTGGCCACGGTGGCGCCGGGCATCGCCGAGGCGCTGGTGGCCACCGCCATCGGCCTGTTCGCCGCCATCCCGGCGGTGGTGGCCTACAACCGCTTCGCGCGCGACATCGACCGCATCGCGATCCAGCTGGAGACCTTCATCGAGGAGTTCAGCAACATCCTGCAGCGCAATCGCGGGGCAGGCCGCACCCGCCGGCGCCGTGGTGGCCGCTGCGAGCCCGCTGATGCCTCACGTGGCCATGCGCGGCCACCGCGGCCGCCGCTCGATGAACGAGATCAACATGGTGCCGTTCATCGACGTCATGCTGGTGCTGCTGATCATCTTCATGGTCACCGCGCCGCTGATCACCACCGGCGTGGTCGACCTGCCCATCGGTGGGCAAGAGCCAGCAGCGGCCCGGCAGCGTGATCGAGGTCATCGTGGGCAGCGACGAGAAGCTGCGCCTGCGCGTCGACCAGCAGGACCCGGTGAGCCGTGGTGCTGCCGCAACTGGCGGCGCGCGTGCGCGACAAGCAGGGCCGGCAACGCCGACGTGCCGGTGGTCATCAGCGCCGACCGCAACGTGCGCTACGAGAGCGTGGTGCGCGTGATGGACACGCTGCAGCGGGCCGGCGTGCAAGCGCGTCGGGCCTGTCGGTCAAGCAAGGCGCCGGCTGAGCCATGAAGCGTCGAGGCCGCGATGACCGCGCCGCGCTGGGCCACGACGCGCTGCTGCCGCGCCCGCCGGGCGGCAACGGCGCCGGCGCGGCGCTGTCGCTGCTGGTGCACGCCGGCCTGCTGCTGGCGCTGACGACGGCCGTGGACTGGCGCGCGCGCACGCCCGACGTCGGTGAGCGCCGAGCTGTGGGCCAGCGTGCCGCAGGTCGCGGCACCGCGCGCCGAACCGGTGCCGGACGCCGACACCGGCGCCCGCGCCGACGCCGGCCCCTGCGCCCACGCCGGCGCCGCCGGCGCCGCGCGCGTGCGAGCCACCGCCGCGGCCGAGCCCGACATCGCCGTCGAGCGCGAGCGCCGGCGCAGCGCCGAGGCCGAGCGCCGCAAGGCCGAGGCGGAAGCCGAGGCGCAAGAAGGCGGCCGAGGCCGAACGCCGCAAGGCCGAGGCGGAGCGCCAGCCAGGCCGAAGGCCGAGGCGACGCCGAAGAAGGCCGAAGAGGACAAGCGCCGCGCCGCGGCCGAGAAGCAGCGCCAGGAAGCAGGCCGCGCAGACAGGCCGAGGACGAGCGCGCTGGCCAGGCAGCGCGAGGAAAACCTCAAGCGCATCATGGGCCAGGCCGGCGGCGCCACCGGCAGCGGCGGCACCGGCACCGCGGCGCGATCCGCCGCGCCGTCGGCGGCCTACGCCGGCCGGCTGGTGGCCGAGATCCGGCGCCACATCGTCTTCGACACCGGCACCCTGCCCGACAACGCCGGTGCCCGAGGTCGAGGTGCGCACCGCGCCCGGCGGCACCATCATTGTCGCGCCGGCTCGTCAAGAGCAGCGGCCACAAGGACTGGGACGATGCCGTGCTGCGCGCCATCGACCGCATCGACACGCTGCCGCGCGACATCGACGGCCGCGTGCCGCCGGTGATCCTGGTCGCCTTCAGGCCGCGCGACCGTAGCGGCCGGCGCGCCCTGCCGGCAGGGCAGCAAGACGCAAACGTTCAGGCTTCGGCGCCGCCGCTGGCGTGCAGGTCGACCGCGGTCGTGACCGTCGTCGCCAGCGCCAGCCGCACGCCGCGCAGCTGGTCGGCCAGCGGCAGGCTCGGCGGCGTGCCGGCGGCGCGCGCCGCCTGTTCGGGCAGCAGCGGCAGGTGCACGAAGCCGGCGCGCACGCCGCGCCGCCGCCGCAGCGCGTGCATAAGGCCGTAGAAGACGTGGTTGCAGACGTAGGTGCCGGCGGTCTGCGACACGCTCGCGGGCAGCCCCGCGGCGCGCAGCACGGCGACGATGGCCTTGATCGGCAGCGTGCCGAAATAGGCCGCCGGGGCGCCGGGCACGATGGCGTGGTCGATGGGCTGGCGGCCGGCGTTGCAGGGGATGCGCGCGTCGTCGACGTTGATCGCCACGCGCTCGGGCGTGATGTCGGCGCGGCCGGTAGCCTGGCCGAGCGCGAGCACGATGTGCGGGCGCCGCCGCTGCAGGGCGTCGCCGAGCACGGCCAGCGCGTCGCCGAAGGCACAGGGCAGGCACAGCGCGTGCACGCGCGCGCCTTCGATCGTCTCGCCGTGCAGGGCCTGCGCCACGAGCCAGGACGGATTGACCGTCTCGCCGCCGAAGGGCTCGAAGCCGGTGAGCAGGATCGCCCGCGGCGGCGCCACGCGTGTCGGCGCGGCGCGGCGCTCAGGCCGGCTCGCCATAGCCGCCGCCGCCGGGGGTCTCGATCACGAACACGTCGCCGGGCTGCATCTGCGCCGAGCCGATGTGGCCCAGCGTCTCGACGCTGCCGTCGCGGCGCTCGACGCGGTTGATGCCGACCGCGCCGGGCGCGCCGCCGGCCATGCCGAAGGCCGGCACGACGCGGCCGTTGCTGAGGATCGACGCCGTCATCGGCTCCAGGAAACGCACGCGGCGCACGCCGCCGTCGCCGCCGCGCCAGCGCCCGGCACCGCCCGAGCCGCGGCGGATCTCGTAGCTGTCCAGCCGCACCGGGAAGCGGAATTCGAGCACCTCGGGGTCGGTCAGGCGCGAATTGGTCATGTGCGTCTGCACGACGGCGGTGCCGTCGAAACCGCCGACGACGTGGCCCGCGCCGTCCTTCACGACGCCGGCGCCGCAGCCGCCGGAGATCGTCTCGTAGTACTGGTAGCGTGTGCGTTGCCGAAGGTGAAGTTGTTCATCGTGCAGGGGCTGGCGGCCATCACGCCGAGCGCACCGAACAGCGCATTGGTGACGCAGCTGCGAGGTCTCGACGTTGCCCGCCACCACGGCCGCCGGCGGGCGCGGGTTGAGCATGCAGCCCTCGGGCACGATGACGTGCAGCGGCTTCAGGCAGCCGGCGTTACCATACTGGTCGGCATCAGCTCTCCACTGCAGCCCCTTTGGCGTCTCGTCAAAGACCTTCCAGGCGCTGCCTCCATGCCCAGCAGTGTCTCTCGACCACCAGAGGCCATCAGACTTACTCTTCCACAACTTGCCAAAAGGTCCGTTCTTTGTCGCAGCCGTTCCTTCCTTAGTGATCTGCCACAAGCCCCGGCAGTCATTGTGGACGAGGACCCAGTGGGTGCCGGCCTGGACGTAGTAGTTGTGGGCGGTTTCGACTTCGAAGTTGTAGACGGTCGCCGTCCGGCCAGTATCGATGACTGCCTCAACCGCGACGGTTGTCCCCTCAGGCTGGTCGAGCTGGTCACCCGGACGGAGGTCCTTGACGGCGGTCCAGCCCTTGCCGTGGATGTAGAAGAGGTGGTCGGCGGTAGTGGTGACCTTGCCCCCGTCGACCTTCACCTCATACAGGGCGACGTCGTGATGGACGAACGTCCGCGTGACGGTGCGGTTCTCGCCCTTGCCGGTCGTGACGTTGCGACTGGCTACCTTGTCGCCGACCTTGACGTCCTCGATTGCCTTTCGTGTCCCGTCGGCCATGAGGACCTGCGTGCCGGCGACGAAACACGCCCGCGCCGCCGCGCCCGCTGCATCGGCTCCGGTTTCTGCGGCGGCGCGCTCAGCGATGATCGCGCCTCGGGCGCCGGTGGCTACGACTTTGACTTCGGCGCCGATGAGGGAGATGGCGAAGCCGGTTGCTTGCCCACTGTGGTAGGCGGTCTCGTTGCAGGCTTGCCAGTTGATGCCGAGTAGTCGTCGCGCGACTGGTCCCAGGCCCATGGATACCTCATCGGCGACTCCGGTGAGGAAGGTGCCAGTGGTGTCGATGGCGTCCAGCCCGGCGGGGTCGGTGTTGGTGAGGGGGTTCCCGAGGGCGTAGCTGTAGCGGGCGCGGGTGACGGTGAAGAGGGGGTCGAGGGTGGTGAATTGGGCGGTGGTGGGGTCGTAGTAGCGCGTCCGGAGGTAGATGAAGCCGGTTTCGGTGTCGGTGTATTGGCCGTTGTATTGCAGGGCGGTGGTGGTGGTTCCGGTGTGGGCGGTGGTTCTGCCGTAGGGGTTGTAGGTGTAGGTGTCGGCGATGGTTCCGGTGGTGGTGGTGATGAGGCGGGTGGAGTCGAGGCGGTCGCCGTGGAGCCAGGTGGGGGTGGTGCCTCGGATTTGTTCGATGGGTGTGTCGCCGGGGCCGTAGAGGTAGTGGGTGGTGGTGTCGTTCAGTAGGAGGGGGACGGTGCCGGTGATGGGGTCCCAGGTCATGGTTTGGGTGGGCGCGCTGGGGGGTGTCTTGGTGGCGCGGAGTCCGGTGGCGTCGTAGGTGTAGGTGGTGGCGGCTCCGGCGGGGGTGGTGGAGGTGACCATCTGGTTGGCCCGGTTGTAGCCGTAGGTGGCTGCGGTCGCGGCGCCGACCTTGGCGCTGGCCCGGTTGCCGCGGCGGTCGTGGGTGTAGGTGGTCGCCGACCCGGTGGTGGGGGTGAGGGTGGTGAGTTGGTCGGCGTTGTCGTAGGCGAGGGTTTCCCCGGTGGGGAGTTTGGTGATCCGGTCCGCGCCGTCGTAGGTCCAGATGGCGGTCGCGGTGGGGCCGGTGGTGGATTTCAGTTGGGCGTTGCCGGTGTAGGCGTAGGTGTCGGTGCTGCCGGGGGCTCCGGCCGAGGGCGTGGTGGTGGCGACCAGGCCCGCGTTGGTGCGGGTGTAGGTGTAGGTGCCTAGCCCGGTGGCGCCTTTGGTGTAGGCGATCTTGGTGAGCCAGCCGGTGGTGTCGCGGGTGCGGGTGCCGGTGACACCGTTGGGGTAGGCAGTGGTGGCCCAGTTCCCGTTCGGGTCGTAGGTGAAGGTGGTGGTCTTGGCCAGCCAGTCGGTGACCGAGGTCAGGCGCCCGGCGTCGTCGTAGCCGCGGGTCCACGGTGCCGGCGGCGTTGGGGTAGCCGATGCTGGTCGGGTTCCCGGCCAGGTCGTAGCCGTAAGTCACGGTCTTCCCGGCGCCGGTGACCAGGGTGGTGACCCGGTTCAGGGAGTCGATGGTGTAGGTGGTGGTGCCGGTGCCGTCGGTGCGGGTCTTGACTCTGCCTACCGGGTCGTAGGTGTAGCCCACCGCCGGGGTGGCGCCGTCGCTGTAGGTGGTCGCGGTGAGTTGCCCGGCATCGTCGTAGGCGTTCGTCGTGGTCACGGTGGCCGTGCCGGTGGCGGCGGGCGCGACGATCGTGGCGAGGCGTCCTGCTAGGTCATAGGTGCGGGTGGTAACCCGGTTCAGGGCGTCGGTGACGGTGGCGGGCCGGTCTTGGGCGTCGTAGGTGTAGGTGGTGGCGTGGGTCAGGGCGTCGGTTGGCGACGCGAGGTTGCCGTTGTCGTCATAGGCGGTGGACTGGGTGGTGGTGTCCGGGCGGGTCAGGACGGTGGGCTGGTTGTTCGCGTTGTAGGTGGTCGTCGTTGCCCGGGGCGTCGGGGTCGGTGACCTTGGTCAGGTTCTGGTTCCAGTCATACCCGTAGATAGTGATCTTGCCGCGGGGGTTTTGAAATGTCTTCTTGGCGGCGCCGAACCCGGTGAACGGCCCAAGGTGACCGTGTTCGCCGACGGCACCCCGCCAGTGGCGTTCCCCGCCGGCAGGACCGCAGCGGTCAGTTTCCAGCCGATAACGTTGAACGTGTTCGTGGTCTTGCGCCCAGTCGGGTCGGTGACCGCGGTGGTGTTGCCGTACGTGTCGTACCCGATGGTGGTGGTCTTGCCGCGGGGATCGGTGATCGTGGTGACGTCGCCGGGGTGCGCCGCGTCACCGTAGGTGTAGGTGGTGGTCGCGGTCTGCGCCGGGGACGCGCCGACCAAGGGCCGGGACACCGTGACCAGGTTCCCGGTCGCGTTGTACGTCGATGTGGTGCTCACGCCTGCGGCGTCGGTCACCGTCAGCGGCTGGTTGAACGTGTTGTACGTCCAGGTTGTGGTCCGGTTCAGTGGGTCGGTCGTGGTCAACCGGTTCCCGCTGGTGTCATAGGTCGAGGTCCACACCTTGCCGGCGCCATCGGTGGCGGTGGCGACCGCGGAGGTCATCGGGTCGTAGGTGAACGACGACGTCGAGGCGACCGGGCTGCCCGCGCCGTGGGTCTCGCTGACGGTCAACCCGTTCCAGAAGGTGTAGACGTCAGCGTTGCCCCGCGGGTGGGTGACGGTGGTGGTGTGGTGCGCCGTCCGCGGCGGGGGTGCCGTAGGTGAAGGCGGTGGCCTCGCCCCGCCGGTCGGTCTGTGACGTCGCGCGGCCCGGTGGTGTCGTAGGCCGTGGTAACCGTGTTGGTCCGGGGGTCCTTGACCGTGGTCAACCGGTGCGCGCTGTCGTAGCCGAGGGTGGTGACCCGGGTGTCGACATCGGTGATCGTGGCAAGGTTCCTGGCGGTGTCATAGGTGTAGGACACGCTGCGTGGCAACGGATCTGTGACCTTGCTGACCCGGTTCGAGGCGTCGTAGGTCACGGTCAGTGCGCGGCCCGCCGGATCGGTCACCGTGGACAACCGGCCACCGGCGTCGTAGGCCAGCGTCGTGGTGTAACCGTTGCGGTCGCTGATCGACGTCAGTTTCCCGGTCGCGCCGAACGAATACGTAACGGCCTTGCGCAGCACATATGTCCAGGTTCCGTTGCGTTCTTCACCAGGGAGGCCATGACCTGCCGCGGCGCCCGATACCCCCCTGATCCCGTCGGGGCGAACACGTTCTCCGACCCGTCGGCCCTGACGGCAACCGTAACCTCACCCTTCGCCGGGCCGCTCGCCGCCACGCTGACCGTCAAGAGGCAGTCATACTCATCAGTCCACCCGAAACCCAACCGCCCGGCCCGCCCGGCCCGCCGAGAATCAAACGTCCGAGTAAACGCTAACCCGACGCCGCGACCCGGGACCTCGATGTCGGTCGCAGACTGCACCAACGCACCCGAGTCAGCATCTACCGGATCGCCGACACTGCTCAGTCCCGAGGTATCCATCGTCGCGTTCGACGCCCCGAAGGCCTGCGCGCCAATCGGTCCCATCGCCGGGCCCTGGGAGAACCTTGAACAGCTGTTTCTGGCCGTACGACCACCGGCGTACAGCGCATCCCCCGAAGCCTCCAGATCCCACATCACCGCATCGAAGCTGAACCCCGTTGGCCGACAACGCCGCCGACGGCCCATACCCCAAGATCCGGTACTCCCTGGTGGCCTTGGAGATCGCCACCGTCCGCCGTATCGTCCCGTACAGGAACTGGACATACACATACGCCCCTGCACTGGCGACTGGGCCATCCACTCGCGGCTTCGACGATTCGAATACTGCGTGTCGTACACGACGGTGACCGCGCCCGTCACCACATCGATCCGGCTGACTCCGCCGCAACTGCCATACGTCAACGCGCACGGAAGGTAGGTCGTCGCCCACAGGTCCTGCGCGAATCCGCTGACAGCGGCGCGAACGCCGACGGCAACGCCGCCACCACCGTCTCCGCACCGGTCGAGGTATTGACCCGGCGGATTCGGTCACCCCCAGCCACATACAACAGCCCGTCCGGGCCGATCGTCAGATCGATCGCTAACTCGGTCCCGTTGGTGCGCTTGCTGATCGTGGAGACCTCACCCGTCGACAGCGACATCCGGCGCAACGCCTGCCGGTTCGACCCGCCACAGGTGTCCAAGAAGTACAGGTACAGCCCGTCGTCGGTCATCCCCGCGGGACCATCCCCGCCTGCAACGGATCGACCGCATCGGTGCAGAACGCCGTCCCATTCCCGGCAACCGTGGTCACCGCGCGAGTGCCCAGATCCACCTTCCGCAACCGCATCCCATCAGCGACATAGGCCTCCGAACCCACCACCGTCACCTGATACGGCGAACTGAACTGCGCAGCCGCCCCCACCCCATCCGCCGTGCCCACCGTCGCGCTGCCTGCCACCGACAAGGCGACCTCCTGGCTCTAGCGCCAGCGAATGCGACCACGCCGCCGGTTGCCCCGGCACACCCGCCGCCGCCAACCCCACCCGACCCAGATCGGAGGCACCAGCCCGGCCCGCCGTCGCCACGAGGTCTTGACCAGCGTTGTCCGGAACGCCCGCCGACGACCGAGCCGCGGGCCCAGAACCCACGCGTCCAGAGGCAGAGTCCTCGAGCGGTCCGCTCGGTCCCACCAGAAGCCCCGCCAGCACAGCCGCCGACACCAACACCGGCGTCACCGAACTCCGCAGCACCCGCAACGACCGCGACCCCACCACCGCCTCAACGCAGACTCCCACCCTCAACGCACGTCACGGCATGACTACCAGTAGCAACCCAGCGTGCGGGCAAGATCGTAAGCGAAGATCAACGCCGTCAGGGCACACCGCACCAGCAGGTGACGCACAACCCGTTGGAGACAGGACCAAAGGCACCCCGCCGACGCCGCTCATTGCCGGACAGACTCGACACTCATCTTGCACCTGGTCGGCGCCGCGTCGTCTTGGCCACTGGTTCTGCGCACCTCATGGGTGTGATGACGCTGCATCGACTCTCGGCGGGCGCCGGTGTCCGTTACCTGGTGCGGCATACCGCTTCGGGTGATGCGCCGTCCCCACCGGACGGGTTGAGCAGGTACTACGCCGCCTCAGGCAATCCGCCGGGGCAGTGGCTCGGCGCCGGCCTGGCCGGTCTGGGTGGCCAGGGCGGGATCGTTGTCGGCCGGGAGGTGACCGAGGCTGCGTTGACCGCGGTGTTCCACGGCGTCGACCCGGTGACCGGACGCCTGCTCGGGCGCGGCATGTCGGCGCGGGCGGTGGCCGGGTTCGACTTGACGTTCACTGTTCCGAAGTCGGTCAGCATCCTGTGGGCCTTCGGCTCCCCCGACGTGCAGGCCGCGGTCGAGGCGGCCCATCACCACGCCGTCCACGACGTCCTGGCGGTGATCGAGTCACGGTGCCTGACCACCCGCACCGGCCACGGCGGCCTGGCCCAGATGGCCACGCGGGGTGCGGTGGCCGCGGGATTCGACCACTACGACTCCCGCGCCCACGACCCGAACCTGCACACCCACCTGGCCATCGCCAACCGCGTCCAAGGCAGCGACGGACTCTGGCGGGCCATCGATGCCCGGGGCCTGCACGCCGCAACGGTGGCGTTGTCCGAGCTGTATGACGGGCTCCTCGCCGATCACCTCGCCTCGAGGCTGCCGCTGGGCTTCGGCTGGCGTGACCGCGGGATCCGCCGCGATCCGGCGTTCGAGGTCGGTGGGGTCGACGAGCGCCTGATCGAGGCCTTCTCCTCACGGGCCGCGTCGATCGACACCGCCCTGGTCGGCCTGCTCACCGCGTTCGAGACCGCCCACGGCCGCCGCCCCGACCGGGTCGAGGTGATCAAGCTCCGGCAGCAGGCCACCCTGGCCACCCGGCCCGACAAGAGCGTCACGTCGTTGCCTCAACTCCGGGCGGAATGGGCCGGCCGGGCTGAGCAGATCAGCGGACACCCCGGGCCCGACGCCGTCCGGGGCGCCCTGGACGGGCCAGCTCCTTTGCCAACCCCCTTGCCAGGGCCCTTGCCAAGGCCCTTGCCATTGGACGACCTCGCCGCGTCCATCGTGAACGGCGTCGCTGTGCGCCGCTCGACCTGGACGGCGTGGAATCTCACCGCTGAGGCAGCCCGCGCCCTGAAGGCGCACCGGTTCGCCACCACCGTCGACCGAATCCGTGCCCTGGATGCCCTCACCCAGTCCGCCCAGGCGCTCTGCGTCCGCCTGCACGACCCGACCACACTGGACAGCAGCGCTCTGGCGCGGGCCCGGTGGACCAGCCAGGCAGTCCTGGACGCCGAACACCGACTCCTTGCCGCTGCCGCGGACCTGACCGCACCCACCGCCCGCCTCCGCCCGCATGATCAGGAGGGGTTGGGGCCCGACCAGGCGGCTGCCCTGGTGATGACGGCAGGCTCGGGGCGCCGGGTGGAGGTGCTGGTCGGTCCGGCCGGGTCGGGTAAGACCACTGTGCTGAACCGGGTGTCCCAGGCATGGCAGCACACCCATGGCCACGGCAGCGTGGTCGGGCTCGCGCCGTCCGCGGCCGCTGCCGAGGTGCTCGCCGCCTCCCTCGGCATCCGCTGCGAGAACACCGCCAAATGGCTGCACGACACCCGCCACACCCAGGCCGAACCCCTGACCAACCGAGGTTGGCCACTGCGGGCGGGGCAGCTGGTGATCGTCGATGAAGCCTCGCTCGCCTCCACCGCCTCCCTGGATGCCCTCGCCGGCCAAGCCAGCGCCGCGGGAGCCAAGCTGCTCCTGGTCGGCGACCACCACCAACTCGCCGCCGTCGACGCCGGCGCCGCGTTCGGGCTCCTGGCCCGCCGCACCAAGGCCGCGGAGCTCACTGCCCTGTGGCGGTTCAGCCACCCCTGGGAAGCCCAAGCCAGCCGCAGCCTGAGACACGGCCGCGCGGAGGTGTTGGACACCTATGCAGCCCACGACCGCATCCACGAGGGCAGCAGTGGCATCGCCGACGCCGCTGAGGCCGCCTACGTTGCTTGGCGGGAGGACACCGCCGCGGGCCGGGACAGTCTGCTGCTCGCCCACGACCGCGGCACCGTCACCGCCCTCAACGCCCGGGCTCGAGCCGACCGCATCCTGACCGGCGCCTCCTCACCGACCGGCGTCCCGCTCCGCGACGCCACCACCGCCGGGACCGGCGACACCGTCGTCACCCGGCTCAACGCCCGCGGGTTCACCGACCGCACCGGCCGCTACGTCCGCAACGGCGACACCTGGACCGTCCGCCAGACCACCCCCGGCGGTGATCTCTACCTGACCCGCACCGCCGCCGACACCACCACCAACGCCTCCAACACCGCCGCCACCGCCGCCACCGAGCAGGCCCGCGCCTGGCACCACCGGCCAGATGTTGTGGTGCTGCCCCGGTACTACGTCGGTGAGCATGTCGAGCTGGGGTACGCGGCGACCGTGCACCGTGCGCAGGGCCGGACCGTGGACACCTGTCACCTGGTCGCCGCTCCCGGCATGGCCAGGGAACACCTCTACGTCGGGCTCACCCGCGGCCGCGACGCCAACCACGTCTACGTCGACACGGACCACCCGACGGACGACGAGGCGCACCGCAGCAGCGCCTCCCCGGTGACCGGGCGGCGGATCCTGGAACAGATCATGGCCACCAGCACCGTCGAGACCTCCGCCACCGAGTACGCCGAGGCACTCGAACACGTTGGTCGCCAACGCCTCTGGTACGAGACCCCCGAACCGCAGCACCTCCGGTCCGCAGCTCACGCGGCCGGGCTCGACGGACCGGCCATCGGACGCTGAGGCCCATGTCGGTGCCCGCGACTAGTGTTCAGACATGATCGACAGGAGCGACGTGACCACCTTCGAGCAGCTCCAGGCCATGTCGCCGGAGCAGCGCAGCGCGCACTTCCGCGCAGCGATCGTCACCGATCTAGACGACCTGACCGCCCGCGAGCGGGAGCTCCTGGAGGAGCAGAACCGCCGCGTACAGGCGCGTGACGAACGCCAGCGCGGATCCGAACCGCGCACCCACGACATCTGAGCAACAGGCCCACGCCCCAAGCGGCGCATGCGGACTGGGATGCACCGTGACCCGTTGTTGCCTCCCCCACGTGCCTACCTGTTAGGGAGACCCATCGGACACGAGCAGTACCTAGGGGGAGCCATGACCACGACGAATCCCGGCCACCACGCCGACGCATTGCTCTCGGTCGGGCAGGCCGCCGAGAGGTTGGGGACGCCGATCAGGTTCGTCCGGCGCCTGGTCGCCGAGCGCCGGATCCCCTTCCACCGCGTCGGCCGCTATATCCGGATCGCCGAGGCGGACCTGGACGCCTTCGTGGCCGCGGGTCGGGTGGAAGCCGGCCCGCCGCCGGCGACGGGCGCGGCCTGAGGCGGCAGTGGGCCGGGGCCCGCGCCGGGAATCAGCCGAACAGTGCGGCACCGATCTTGTCCGCCGCGTCCCGCTGCATGGTGGGGGTGACGTGGCTGTAGAGGTTGGTGAACAGCATCGGATCGGCGTGCCCCAACCGTTCGGCCGCCACCTTCGGCGCGACCCCGCTGGCCAGCATCAGCGTGGCGCTGGTGTGCCGCAGCCCGTGTGCGGTCAATCGCGGCAGGCCGAGCTCCTTGGAGTACCGCGCGATCAGCCGGGACAGGAACTGCGGGTGGTAGGAACCACCGTGGGGTTTCGGTGAACACGTAGTCGCTCGCCTCGTACTCGGACGCCGCCAACGCCTCCTCGGCCTGCAGCGCGCGTTGCTGGCGCAACACCCGCACCAGGCCGTCCTCCAGCTCGATCGAGCGCACGGCGACGTGGCTCTTGCCGGCCGAGGGCACCAGGTCGTGGCCCAGGGTCGAGGCGAAGTCGACCACCTGCACCCGTCGCCGGACCAGGTCGACGTTCGCCCAGCGCAGCCACACGAGCTCACCGATCCGCAGACCGCAGCCGAGCAGGAACGCCCACACCGGGTAGGTCCGGTCGCCCTCCATCAACGTCAGGAACTCGCGGGCCTGCTCCGGGCTCCAGTGCTTGGGGATCGAGCGTCCCGCGCGGGGGCGCGGCACCCGCGCCGTCGCGTTGCTGCCGATCACACCCATCTCGACGGCGAGCTTCAGGGCTCCGTTCAGCGGGCATCGGGCGAGTCGGATCGTGTTCGGCGACAGCGCCTTGCCCGACTTCGTGCCGCCCTGCTTGGCCAGCAGGCGCTGCCACGCCACCACCGCGTCGGGGGTCAGGTCGCGGACCTTCTGGCCCCCAGGTGCGGACGGACGTAGTTGTCCGCGTAGTGCCGGTAGTCGAAGCGGGTCTTGGCCGAGAGCTGCCGGTCGGCGTCCAGCCCGTCGAGGTAGACGTCCAGCAACTCCCCGACCGTCATGCTTCCCGTGCTCGGCAGCACCTGACCGGCATCGACCTGGCCGACCAGGTCACGCCGCGCCTTGGCTGCCTCGGCCGCCGTCCGGAACCCCCGCCGCGTGATCTGGGAGCGGCGCCCGGTCAACGGGTCGCGGCCGACGCTGACCTTGACGTACCAGCCCCCACGACCGTCCGGATACACGCCCTGAGGTCGAGCCGGCATCGGGTCCCACCCCCTGTGAGAACGCACTGAGAACCGCTTGGTTCTCACGGGTTCTCACGGGTTCTCACGGGTTCTCACGGGTTCTCACGGGTTCTCACGGGCGGGCAAACACTTCAAGGCCAGAAGCCGAAGTGGCTCTGACCTGGGACGATGCTGCGCGCCCGAAGGGATTCGAACCCCTAACCTTCTGATCCGTAGTCAGATGCTCTATCCGTTGAGCTACGGGCGCTCGGTGCTGCGTCATCGATGTTAGCGGAGGCCCACGCGGTTATCCGAATCGGTAATTTCGCCCGGCACCCGGCCTACCCTGGGTTGATGATCTCCGATCAGGCTCCTGCTGCGGCCCCTGCCACGGCTCCTCCGCGGGCACGCCGTCGGCGTCGCCTGAGGAGGCTCCTGCTGCTCGGCCTGGCCACGGCCCTGACCGGCGCAGCCACCACGGCCGGGGCGGCCCTCTATACCCATCGCGCGTCGTCCGGGCATGTGTTCGCCGCCGAGGGGGTGCCCACCGCGCCGGTCGCCCTGGTGCTCGGCGCCCAGGTGTACCCGAACGGCTCCCCCTCGCCCTACCTGAAGGCACGACTCGACCTGGCCAAGCAGCTGTACGACGCCGGGAAGGTGCGCGCGATCCTGGTCTCCGGCGACAACGGCACCCACCGCTACAACGAGCCCGATGCGATGCGTCGCTACCTGATCGCCGCCGGGGTACCGCAACGCCAGGTCGTCGCCGACTACGCCGGCTTCGACACCTACGCCTCCTGCCGCCGCGCCGACCGGGTGTTCGGCGTCCGCGAACTGATCGTGGTCACCCAGACCTACCACCTGCCCCGTGCCGTGACCACCTGTCGGGCTCTGGGGCTGGACGCCTCCGGCGTCGGCGACGAGTCTGTACGCGCCCATGCCGAGACCTGGCGCAACGGGCAGGTCCGCGAGCTGGCCGCCAACCAGAAGCTGGTACTCGAACTCCTCCGGCACCGCGAACCCCTATTGGGGCCGCACGAGTCCGGAATCGACGAAGCCCTGCGCTGAGACCAGGTCGTGCACGGACAGGTCGGCCACGGACCCCGCGCGAACCGTGATCACGCCGTTCGCGACGTCGTCGCACGGCGCCCCACGCACCAGCACCGCGACGTCCGGCCCCTCGCCGTACCGGAAGGTGACCAGAGCGCTCGGCGCGGCGGCCGTGCAGTCCGGGGCCCGTGCTGCGGTCAGCTCGGCGTCGGTCATCGGCGGCGTCCGCTTGGCGGCGATGGCATCGGCGGGCCAGCCTGCGGCGGGCGCTCCGAGGACGGCCGCGAGCCGGGCGGTCCGTGCGGCGTCCAGCGCGAGCGCCTGGACCAGGACGCCGGCAGCGTCGTACCGGCAGACCGTGGCCGTCACCGACGCCTCCTCCCGGTACCCCACCGGCAGCACCGCCCGGTCGCGTCCGACGCGGGCGGGGAACACCACGACGGCGGACGACGCGGGACAGGCGGCCCGATCGGTCTCGGCGATTCCCACTCGGCGGGCCGAGGACAGCCCGACGCCGACCAGTGCCAGGGCAGCAAGGGCCAGGGCCGCAGGCACCACCCGGCGGGCCCACCTGCGCCGGCCGCTGCGGCCCGTCCCCACTGCCGTCGTCACACCCGCGAGCATGCCACGCGACGCTCCCGGCCATCGTGAGATCGGCCACGCCTCGAGCGGCCGCGTCTGAGACCGCTTGCAGCTCTGTGACCAGCAGCGACGTGCAGCACAAAGCCAGTGCCACACCCCCGGAACCGACTATAGGGACCTCTGTCCGGGTGACTGCCCGGAAGGGAGCCCTTAGTGTCGGAGCAGCCCGCTGGCGCGAGCTGGTACGGCGCTGCGACCGTGGGCTGAATCGTCGTCGCCCGGGGGACTCCCGAGGCGGTTCAGATCGGGTCCGAGCGCAGTAGAGAGGGCAGCCAACGTGACCACCACCGAATCCACCGGTACGACCGCTCCCACCAACCATGCCGCACTCAAGGCATGGGTCGATGAGATCGCCGCGCTGACCAAGCCGGACGCCGTTCACTGGTGTGACGGCTCCGAGGCCGAGAACCAGCACATGGTCGACCTGCTCATCGCGGGTGGCACGTTCACCAAGCTCGAGAAGAAGGCCAACAGCTACTGGTGCGCCTCCGACCCCAGCGACGTCGCCCGGGTCGAGGACCGCACGTTCATCTGTTCCCAGGACCAGGACGACGCCGGACCCACCAACCACTGGATGGCCCCGGACGAGATGCGGGCCACCCTCACCCCGCTGTTCGACGGGTCGATGCGCGGCCGCACGATGTACGTGATCCCGTTCGTGATGGGCCGCCTGAACGCCGAGCGCCCGTTCTTCGGCGTCGAGATCACCGACAGCCCCTACGTGGTCTGCTCGATGCGGATCATGGCGCGGATCGGCACCGAGGTGCTCGACGCCATGGGCACCGACGCCCCGTACGTGAAGTGCCTGCACAGCGTCGGCGCCCCGCTCGCCGACCACGAGCAGGACGTCGCCTGGCCCTGCAGTGACACCAAGTACATCAGCCACTTCCCCGACACCCGGGAGATCTGGTCGTTCGGCTCCGGCTACGGCGGCAACGCCCTGCTGGGCAAGAAGTGCTACGCCCTGCGGATCGCCAGTGTGATGGCCCGCGACGAGGGCTGGATGGCCGAGCACATGCTCATCCTCA
The DNA here is from genome assembly GCA_963710915.1 of uncultured Actinomycetota bacterium. Lineage (GTDB taxonomy): Bacteria > Actinomycetota > Actinomycetes > Actinomycetales > Kineosporiaceae > JADJPO01. The sequence continues at coordinate 78,213 of CAVQCD010000014.1, forward strand.
AGCTGACCAGCCCGGAGAAGAAGGCGTACTACATCGCCGCTGCCTTCCCGAGCGCCTGCGGCAAGACCAACATGGCGATGATCGAGCCGACCGTCCCGGGCTGGACCGCCGAGATGATCGGTGACGACATCTCCTGGATGCACTTCGGCCCCGACGGCCGCCTCTACGCGCAGAACCCGGAGGCAGGTCTGTTCGGCGTGGCTCCCGGTACCGGCTGGGACACCAACGCCAACGCCATGCGCGCGGTCGAGGCCGGCGGCTCCATCTTCACCAACGTCGCGCACACCGACGACGGCGACGTGTGGTGGGAGGGCATGACCGACACCCCGCCGGCGCACCTGACCGACTGGAAGCGCAATGACTGGACGCCGGACTCCGGTGTGGTCAGCAGCCACCCGAACAGCCGGTTCTGCACCCCGATCGCCAACTGCACCATCCTGGCCCCGGAGTACTACGACCCCCAGGGTGTGCCGATCTCGGCCATCCTGTTCGGCGGCCGCCGCCGGGCCGTCGTCCCGCTGGTCACCGAGGCCCGCGACTGGGCCCACGGGGTCTTCCTCGCCGCCACCACCAGCAGCGAGACCACGGCCGCGGCCACCGGCGCCGTCGGCGTCGTCCGGCGTGACCCGATGGCGATGCTCCCCTTCATCGGCTACCACGCGGGTGACTACTTCAAGCACTGGCTGAACATCGGCAAGTCCGCCGACGCCGAGAAGCTGCCGAAGATCTTCTTCGTGAACTGGTTCCGCAAGAGCGAGGACGGCCGCTTCCTGTGGCCCGGATTCGGCGACAACAGCCGGGTGCTGGAGTGGATCGTCGGCCGGATCGAGGGCACCAAGGACGCCCTGGAGACCGAGATCGGGCTGGTCCCGGCCGCTGGGTCGCTCAACCTCGACGGCCTGGACATCTCCGAGGCGGACGTCGCCGAGGTCACCGGGGTGGACGTCGAGGCCTGGCGCGGCGAGGTGCCCCTGATCGACGAGTGGTTCACCAAGATCGGCCCGAAGACGCCGTCCACGCTGCTCGACGAACTGGACGCGCTGAAGACCCGGCTGGGTATGCAGTAACCCCTGCCCCCACCTGTGCGGGTGGCCGGTCTCCGTGGTGGGCGGCCGGCCATCCGCCTTTTTGCCCACCGAACCTGGAGGGCGGTAGAGACAGCAACGGGCCCCGGTCTGGTGACCGGGGCCCGTGTCGTGGGGCGGAGGCGGCGGGATTTGAACCCGCGATGGAGTTTTAGCCCCAAACCCGCTTAGCAGGCGGGCGCCATAGACCGGGCTAGGCGACGCCTCCCCGTGACCCGGCCAGATTAGCGGTCTCGGCGGACGGCGGGCAAAGCGGTTGCCCTCGACGCGCCCGAGCAGCCGGGCACCCGGTCGGCCGACCATTTTCCCGAGGCCGTTCCGCCACCCAGAGTGACGACCGCCGTAGGCCCCTGGCGTGGCCGTCAAGCTGCCGAGGCGATCAGTTCCAGACCCGGGCGCACCCTCACCGACCAGGGGCAACGGTGGTCACAGAGCGCTCCGGAAGGCCCTGCCTGTGACACCGGCGGGTGTCAGAACAGACCTCGACAGCCTCGGCGTATGCGACGATGATGCAAGCTCAGGCATGCGGCAGAACCGGGCGGCACTGCCTCACCAGCAAACTCGTTCACCCGTTCCGACGCCCACCCGGTTCCGGCCCGAGACGCTCCTTCCCCGGAGGTGCCCGCAGTGACCCAGGTCGCGCCGCACTCCGGTCGGCATTCCTGGAGGGAGGCAGAGCGCCGTTCCACCTACCATGCGGACAACGACCCGCGACTGGCGATGACCGCCGACGCGCGGCATGGTCGGCACGCGCCGGCCGGCTCCCCCCAGACGGCTGCGGGCAGTGCTTGGGACGGCACGGCGATCGGCGCCGCCCTTCGGCCCGACGCTGAGCCGATCACCCGGTTGCAGCGCCGTCCGGCTCCTGCCCGCGGGCGACACTCGACGAGCTACGGGCAGAACTTCGCCCGCGTGGTCGCCTGGACCCTGCTCGGCAGCCTGCTCCCCGGCTCCGGCCTGATCGCCGCGGGACGGCGCGCAGCCGGCGGGATCGTCCTCGGGCTGGCACTCCTCCTGGCTGCGGCAGTGGCGGCCTTCGGGGTGCTGGGCAACCCGGTGGAACTGGTCTCCCAGATGGTGGGCAAGCCCGATCGCTTCCTGCTCCTCGCCGGCGGGCTGATCGGCGTCGTCCTGCTCTGGGCCCTGGTCGTGATCGGCACCCACTCCTCACTGCGCCGCTTCGCGCACCTGGGCCTCGGCCAGCGCCTGGTGTGCTCGCTTCTGGTCACCTTCCTGATCGCCATGGTCGCGATCCCCACCGCGAAGGCCGGCAGCTACGCCGTGATCCTGCGGGACACGGTGACCGGCATCTTCACATCGGACGGTTCGGGGACCTCCGGCAACGCCCGGCCCAATGCCGCCCACAGCGACCCGTGGGCGAGCCTGCCCCGGGTCAACGTGCTGATGATCGGCTCGGACGCCGGCGCGGACCGGGTCGGCATCAGGCCGGACACGCTCATCCTGGCCAGCATCGACACCAAGACCGGCGACACGGTGCTGTTCTCACTGCCCCGCAACCTGCAGAAGGTTCCCTTCCCGCCGGGGACCCGCCAGGCGGTGCGCTACCCGCAGGGGTTCGAGTGCAGTGACGCCGCGGGCGTGCCGCAGTGCCTGCTGAACGCGATCTGGACCTTCGGCGAGGAGAACTGGAAGCTCTACTACCCGGAGGAGAAGACGGCGTTCGACGCCGGGCTCCGGGCGACCACCGAGGCCGTGAGCCAGCTGACCGGGCTGCCCGTGCACCAGTACGCGATGCTCAACCTGCGCGGCTTCATGCAGTTCGTCGACGCCATCGGCGGAGTCACCGTCGACGTGCACCAGCGGCTGCCGATCGGCGGCAGCTCGGAGAACAGGGTCGCCAGCGACTGGATCGAGCCCGGGCTGAACCAGCACCTGGACGGCTACCACGCGCTCTGGTTCGCCCGGTCGCGCTGGTCGACCAACGACTACGACCGGATGCGTCGTCAACGCTGCGTGATCGGGGCGGTGATGGAGCAGGCCGACCCGGCCCAGCTGGCCAAGTCCTTCCCCCAGATCGCCGCCGCAGCGAAGAACAACATCACCACCGGCATCCCGCTGGCCGACCTGAGCGCCTGGGTCGACCTGACCCAACGGGTGCAGAAGGCCAAGGTGCGCAGCCTGCCCTTCACCGCGCTGGTGATCGACACCGAGAACCCGGACGTCGCCGAGATGCACCAGCTCGTGGCCGAGGCGATCAACCCGCCACCGGCGAGCGCCAGCCCGTCGCCGTCGCCCTCCCCGACGCGCTCCACCACCGGCAGCAAGCCGGAGCCCTCGCCGAGCGAGTCCAAGCACCCCTCGGCCGTCGACCCGGCCGCTGCCCGTACCGCCCAGGACATCAACGACGTCTGCTGACGCCCTTCCGCCCTCAGGGGCGGGCGGCGAGGGCGGTGCGGTGGGACATCAGGGCGGGCATGCAGTTGATGCCCACCACGCCGACCAGAGTGGCGTCACGGAAGTATCCGGCCACGAAGTCGCCGTCCAGGTCTCCCTCGAGCAGGCGGATCTCGTCGGCGATGCCCAGCGACCCGAACGACTGCAGCCGGTGCCCGTACTGGTCGCTCCAGAACGAGGGGACCGGGGCGAAGGGCGCCGGGTCGAGCGGTGCACCGGCCAGGTGAGCCACCAGTGCCGGGCCGGCCCGCTTGGCGGTGTCGGTCGGGATGCTCCAGTGCTCCACCCGGCGCGGCACGTCGTCGACCAGGGCGTTGGGGAAGCGAGCGACATCACCGACGGCGACCAGGTCGCCATGGGCGGCCCCGTCCAGGTCCAGCGCGCGCAGCCAGCCGTCGGTGAGCACCCCGTCGGTCAGGTCGAGCCCGTTGCCGGAGAGCCACTCGGTGTTCGGCACACAGCCCAGCGCCTCGACCACCACGTCGGCGTCCAGCCGGGTGCCGTCGTCCAGCACCACCGCCTCGACCCGGTCACTGCCCAGCACGGACGACGGCAGCCGACCGAGGTGGAAGACGACGCCCTGGGCCTCGTGCCGGCGCCGCATGGCGGCACCGACCTCGATCCCGAGCGGACGCTGCATCGGCACCTGCTCGGGCGCGACCACGTGCACCGTGCAGCCGAGCCCCCGCGCGGTGGCCGCCACCTCGCAGCCGACGAACCCGGCGCCGATCACCACCAGGCGCACCGGCCCGGCCGCACCGCCACCGGCACCGCCCGCGGTCAGGTCCCGGCGCAGCGCAGCGGCGTCCTCGATCGTGCGGACGGCGTGCCGCCCGCCCTCGGGGGCCGGCATGGACAACCGGCGCACCCGCAGCCCGCTGGCCGCCACCAGACCGTCGAAGTCGAGCACCTCACCGTCGGCCAGGGTCACCTGCCGCGCAGCCAGGTCGCAGGCCGAGGCGCCGTTGCCGAGCACCCAGCGCACGTCGTCCACACTCTTGCGGCGCCGGAACTCCAGACCGGCGGCCTCGATCACGGCCTCCCCGGCCAGTGCCTCCTTCGACAGCGGCGGCCGGTTGTAGGGCAGGTGGGCCTCGTCACCGATCACCACCACCTCGCCGGTGAACCCGACGCCACGCACGGCCTCGGCGGCCCGGAGCCCCCCGAGGGAGGCCCCGACCACGACGATGCGCTGCATCAGTCCTCGATCGTGATCGCCTGCAGCGGGCAGACGTCGGCGGCCTCCTCGACGGCGTCCCGCTGCGCTCTCCTCCAACTCGTGCGCGTCGTACACGAGCTTCCCCTCGGGGTCGAGCTGGAAGACATCCGGGGCGGCGAACACGCACTGGCCGTGGTCGGCGCACTTGTCCCGGTCGACGTAGACCTTCACGGTGATCCTCTCGATGGGCGAAGCCTCAGGGGTGACACGTACTCGTGGACCCAGGGCAGGCCGGTGCAAGCCTGTCAGGCGCCGGCGACTCGATTGATTCGGTACCGAACGATAAGGACGACCCTTTCCGGGGGTCAAGGGTTGCGCCGCCGGCACCACCCGCCGGATCAGCAGTTCCTCCCTCGACACGCTGGCGTTTCTCGCCCGAAGTGTCCAGTCTTGCCACGCAGCCCTTGCCCATCCCCGGTGCCGACCGTATTGTTCGGCCCCAAACGACCACCCGGAGGTTCCCCCGTGGCCGCACCCACTCCCGAGCTCGCACAGATCATCGACGACCTGCGTGACAAGGGCATCGACGTCGTGCGCATCTCCTACAGCGACATGATCGGCGTCGACCGAGGCCGAGACGTGCTGCTCGAAGAGCTGCCGACCGCGATGGGCCACGGCCTGGCCTTCTGCCGGGCCATCTTCCACACCTCGCCGCAGGGTGACGTGGTGCCCGTCGCCGGCGGGCTGGACGCCGGCCTGCCTGATGTCTCCGTCCGTCCGGACCTGTCCACCCTGGCGCCCATGCCGTGGGAGCCCAACGCCGCGTGGGCGATCGGAGAGGTGAACGGCCCGGACGGCGCACCGCACAGCGAGTCTCCGCGCGCCGTCCTGCAACGGGTGGAGTCACTGCTCGCCGAGCACGACGTGCACGCGGTGATCGGCCCCGAGCTCGAGTACTACCTGCTGGAGGAGGACGCCACCGCCCCGGGGGGCTGGAAGCGCTACGCCGACGCACCCGGCAACGTCTATGTGGTGGGCACCAAGGGCGACCCCAAGCGGCACCTGATCACCACGCTGCGTCTGCTGCGGGACGCCGGGCTGCGGGTGACCGCGGCCAACCACGAGTTCTGCGGTGGCCAGTTCGAGATCAACCTGACCCACTCGCCCGCCCTGGACGCCGCCGACCGCGTCGTTCCGGATGAAGTCGGCGATCCAGGAGATCGCGCGGCACTCCGGCATGCTGGCCACCTTCATGGCCAAGCCGTTCAACGACGAGGGCGGGTCCGGCTTCCACCTGCACATGTCCCTGGTCGACGCGGCCGGTCGCAACGTCTTCGGTGACCCGGACGGCGAGCACGGACTCTCCGCACTGGCCACTCACGCGATCGCCGGCATCCTCGCTCACGCACCCGCCCTGGCCGCACTGATGAACCCGACCATCAACTCCTACAAGCGGTTCGGGCCGGACACCCTCGCGCCGTGGCTGATCGACTGGGGCATGGACAACCGCAGCGCGATGGTGCGGATCCCGCCGGAGCGCGGGGAGGGCTCGCGGATGGAGGTGCGCCTCGGTGACGCCACAGCCAACCCGTACCTGGCCATGGCCGGCACCATGGCCGCCGCCTACCTGGGAATCCGGGACAAGCTCACCCCGCCGGCCCCGCTCGAGGGCTACGGCTACGACCCCGATTCGGCACCCGATGCTGCCTCAACGGCTTGCCGGACGCTCTGGACGCGCTCGAGGCGGACGCCGAGCTGCAGGAGGTATTGGGCACTCAGTTCTGCACCTCCTTCCTCACCTACAAGCGCAACGAGGTGGAGCGCTTCGAGCGGTTCGTCACCGACTGGGAGTTCCGCGAGTACGCCTATCACCTGTAGCCAGCAGCATCCGTCCCGACGAAGCGAGCCGAGATGACCGCGAGCACCGAGACCGCCGGTGTCGACACCGATCTGTCCGACCTGGACCTGTTCACCGCCGGTCCGCCCTGGGCGGCCTTCGACGCCCTGCGCGAGCAGGACCCGTGCCACTTCAACCCGGAGAAGTCGCCCAACCACGGGTTCTGGTCGATCACCCGGCACGCGGACATCGTCGCGGTCACCCGGGACGAGGCCACCTTCTCCTCCGAGATCGGCGCGGTGAACCTCGAGGAGCTGGACGGCGACCAGATGGAGATCCGCAAGTCGATGCTGGAGACGGACGGCGCACGCCACTTCGCGCTGCGCCGTCTGCTCCAGCGCGACTTCTCCGCCCGGGCACTGGCCCCGTTCGAGACCTTCCTGCGCGGGCTGACCGCCACCACGCTGGACGCCGCCCTGCCCAAGCGGCGAGTTCGACTTCGTCTCCGAGGTCAGCGCCGACTTCCCGATCCGGGTGCTGGTGCGCCTGCTCGGCATCCCCGACGACCACGCCGGACAGCTGATCAGCTGGGGAAACCGGATGGTCGGCAACACCGACCCGGACGAGGCCGACGTGCTGCTGGACTCCCCGGAGAGCGAGCAGTACCGCAACCTGCCCTTCCGCTCCCCGGCCGCGCTCGAGGTGTTCGCCTACGGTGACGAGCTGGCCCGTCAGCGCCGCGGCGGCGACGGCGACGACCTGGTCTCCAAACTGGTCAACCGGGTCCCCGAGGATGGCATCCCGTTGTCGGAGAGGGACTTCCACAACTACTTCCTGCTCCTGGTGGTGGCCGGCAACGAGACCACGCGGCACACCATCACCCACTCGATGAAGGCGCTGATCGATCACCCGGAGGCCTTCGCCGCACTGAAGGAGCGCCCCGAGCTGCTGCCCAACGCGGTCGAGGAGTTCCTGCGCTGGGCCTCCCCGGTCTTCCACTTCCGGCGCACCGCCACCCAGGACGTCGAGCTGCACGGCAGGACGATCAAGGCCGGCGACAAGGTCGTCGTCTGGTGGCCCTCGGGCAACCGGGACCCGGCGGTCTTCGACGACCCGTACCGGTTCGACATCACCCGGGACGCGCGCGAGCACATGGCGTTCGGCAAGGGCGGCCCCCACCTGTGCCTGGGCAACCAGCTCGCCCGGATGGAGATCCGGATCATGTTCGAGGAGATCCTGCGCCGGGTGGACAGCGTCGAGCAGCTGGCCGACCCGAAGCGCGTGCGCAGCAACTTCGTGAACGGGCTCAAGGAGTACGGCGTCCGGCTGGTCGGTACATGAGCCGGACCGCCCCCCGAACGGCACTGCTGATCGAGCACGACGCGTACACCCGGCCGGGGCTGATCGGGCGGGCCCTGGAACGCCGGGGGTTCAGCATCGAACGGCGTCTCGTGGTGCCCGAGGACCGGTTCCACTCCCCCGACGTCGAGCACGACTTCCCCGACCCCCGGGCCTGGGACCTGATCGTGCCGATGGGTGCCCCGTGGTCGGTCGACGACCACGAGACGATCGGTTCCTGGATCACTCCCGAGCTGGCGATGCTGGCCACCGCCCACGCGGAAGGCGTTCCGGTGCTGGGTATCTGCTTCGGCGGGCAGGCGATGGCGGTGGCGCTGGGCGGGGCGGTGGAGCGCGCCTCGGAGTGGGAGATCGGCTGGGGAGCCATCGCCACCGACGAGGAAGGGGTGGTCGGGCCGGGGCCGTGGTTCCAGTTCCACAAGGACGCCATGGTGCTGCCACCGGGTGCGCACGAGCTGGCCCGCAACGACGTCTGCTCCCAGGCCTGGACGGCCGGGCACACGCTCGCCGTCCAGTTCCACCCCGAGCTCACCGCCGAGGTGCTCGGGCTGTGGATGGACAACGGAGGCCGCGAGGTGGTGACCGCCCAGGGCCTGGACGCCGACCGTCTGATGCGTCTGACCCAGGCCGAGGAGGACGCCGCCGGACTACGGGCCGCAACACTGGTCGACTCCTTCCTCGACCGGATCGCCCGGTATTGAGCGGGAAGGACTGCTCCGGACGGTCACGTTTCGTGGCCGAAACCTGAATCTGTCAGCCTGTTCAGTGGCGCCGGTCACAGAGCCGGATCTAGACTCGCCGCGCCACGACACCGTTCGGGTACGAACGCTCACGTCCAGGAGGAACCCGGTGGTACATCAGGAGACGCCCGCCGCCAATCGGCTGGAAGGCAAACTCACACTGGTCGACGCCACGGCCCAGTCGATCGGCTTCATGGGCCCGGTGTTCTCGATGGCCTTCCTCGTGCCGCTGCTGGTCGGCATGAACGCGTCGGAGAAGGGCGCCGGCATGGCGGCCCCGCTGGCCGTGCTGCTGGCCGCGATCGGCGTGCTGGGGCTCGGCTGGATCGTCTCGGAGTACGCGCGCCGGATCGCCGCCGCCGGATCGCTGTACGACTACATCAGTGACGGCTTCGGCTCCCGGGTCGGCGCCGGGTTCGGCTTCCTGTACTACGCCGGCATCCTCGGCCTCGGCGCCGGGCTGCTGGTGCTGACCGGCGGCACGATTCACGGCACCCTGATGGAGGAGTTCGACCACGCTCTGCTGCCCGAGGCGCTCTGGGACCTGCTGCTGCTGGCCCTGGTCGGCTGGGTCCTCTACATGGGGGTGGCCCTGTCCACCCGGACCCAGCTCGTGCTGGCCATGGTGTCCGTCGCCGCCGTGCTGCTGTTCGCCATCTATCTGATCATCAAGGTGGGCGGGGACAACGACGTGGTCACGGCATTCAACCCGGCCTCCTCGACCACCGGCGGCCTGAACGGCATCTTCTTCGGCGTGCTCTACGGCGTGCTGCTGTTCACCGGGTTCGAGACCGCCGCCAACCTGGGCGAGGAGACCTCGCACCCCAAGCGCGACATCCCCCGCGCCGTCCTGATCTCGGTGCTCACCATCGCCGGCTTCTACGTGCTGGTCACCTACTCCCAGGTCGCCGGGTACGGCTTCAGCATGGACAAGCTCGGCGAGAACGCCGGCGCCCCGCTGTTCGGCCTGGCCGGTGCCGAATCGGGCTTCGGATCCACCGGGATCCGGGTGCTGATCGAGCTGATGGTCGTGCTCGACATGCTCGCGGTGCTGATCGGTGTCTCGGTGGCGGCCTCGCGTGGCATCTTCGCCCTCTCCCGGGACAAGCGCCTGCCGCACGGCCTGGCCACGATCTCCTCGCGCAACACCCCGCTCAACGCCACTGCGCTCGTCGTGGCCCTGTACGCCGTCCTGGTGATCGTCACCCTCTACGTGCCGAGCTTCGTGGAGCAGGAGGGGCTGCCGCACTTCGTCGCGGTCTTCTACTGGTTCTCCACCCTGGGCAGCGTCAGCCTGGCCACGATCTACCTGGTGATGTCGATCGGCGCCTTCCGCGGCCTGGCCGACCACCCGAGCCGGGCCAAGGTCTATCGTGGCCGCGGCCGTTGGCACCCTGGTCACCGCGGCGGCCCTGTTCGGCGCCGTGTACAAGGTGCCGGCTCCGATGATCTACGCCGCCTACACCGCTCTGGCGGTGCTGGTGCTCGGGTTCGTCCTGACCATGGTGTTCCCCGGCGAGGAGCACAGCGGCGACCCCTGGGAGCCGCTCAGCGACGCCGACCACGGACCGCAGAAACTCTGAGCAGCTCACCCGACGCGAGGGCGCGCCCACCGAGGGATCGGGGGGCGCGCCCTCGTCGTTCGCCGCGACGTCAGCCGAAGGCGATGGTGGGCAGGTCGACCGCCCCCGCCCCGCCGTCCACCGCGAGCACCGCGCCGCTGACCGCCGAGGCGGCCGGGGAGGCCAGGAACACGATCGTCTCCGCCGTCTCCTCGGGCGTGGCCGGACGACGCAGCGGCACCTGGGCGCAGGCCAGCGCGTAGGCGGCCTCCCGGTCGGGGGAGCCGTCGGACACGTGCAGGTGGTGCATCTCGGCCAGGACGTCCATCTCGGCGTCCGCCATCGGGGTGCGAACCCAGCCCGGACACACCGCGTTGGCCCGCACCCCGGCCGGGCCGTGGTCGCGGGCGATCGATCGGGTCAGCCCGATCAGAGCGTGCTTGGCGGTGGTGTAGGGGGCGAGCCCGGGAGGGGCCGCCAGGCCGGCCAGCGAGCTGACCACCACCACGCTGCCCCGCCGGGCGATCAGCTCCGGCAGGCAGACCCTGGCAGTGACGACCGCGGTCAGCAGGTTGACCTGCAGGGCGTGCTGCCACTGGGCATCGTCGGCCTCGAGCACCCCGCCGCTGCCCTCCCCACCCGCGTTGGCGACCAGGGCGTCCAGGCCTCCGAACCGCTCCACCCCCGCCGCGACCGCCGCAGTCATCGCGGCCTCGTCCGCCGCGTCGGCCGGAGCTCCGAGCGCCGAGGCACCCAGTTCGGCGGCGAGGGCGGCGATCGGCGCCTCGCGCCGTCCGCACAGCACCACCTGGCCGCCACCGGCCACCCAGCGCCGGGCCACAGCCGCGCCGATCCCGGTGCCTGCGCCGGTGATCAGGGCCGTACCGAGCGCGGGCGACGTCACGAGAGCAGGCGCTCGGTGCGGGTGATCACGTCACGGCAGAACGCCCCGACGGCCCGCGGGTCGTCGATGAACTGGCTGGGCTTGATGCAGAAGGTGGTGAACCCCTGGGCCACCTGGGGCGGGATCGACTCCAGTGCCTCGCCGAGGTCGGCGCAGGAGGTCGCGTCCGGGAACCGGGCCCGGGTGCCGCCGATCAGCTCCATCGACCCCCCGGTGCGACCCGCAGCCTCCAGGGCGTCGGCCAGCTGCACCAGCATGGACGGCGTCGGCCGCCCGAGCGGGTTGTAGCCGGACCCGTGGCGGACCAGCCGACGCAGCAGGGCCGGATGCAGGCTCTCTCCGCCGAACCACAGCGGAGGGCCCTGGGCCTTGGTCGGCCCGGGGCTGATCCACACCTCGTCGAAGGCGTAGAAGCGGCCGGCATAGCTGACCGGCTCGCCGACGGCGCAGGCCTTCCAGACGGCGTCCCAGATCTCCAGCTGCTCGTCCAGGCGGGCACCACGCTCCCGGAACGGCACCCCGAGCGCCCGGTACTCATCCCGGTGCCAGCTGACCGTGGGCTGCACCACGAGGCGCCCTTCACTCAGCTGGTCGAGGGTGGCAAAGTCCTTGGCCAGCAGCAGCGGGTGGCGCAGCGGGGAGATCACCGCGGAGGCTGCCAGCCGGATCCGCTCCGTGCAGGCGGCCACTGCGGCCAGCATCAGCAGGGAGGAGGGCCAGGGAGTGTCCGGGTCCTGGTTGCCCGGCAGCGCGTACTCGCGCGGGTTGGCCATCCGACCGGCCTCGCCGGCACTCAGCCCGAGCACCACGTGCTCGCTGGTCATCACGGCGTCGAATCCGGCGTCCTCGGCCTCGCGCGCCCAGCGGACCACGGCGGCCAACTGTTCCCGCGGCAGGGCCCCGGGGAGCATGGTCCAGTTCTCGGTCAGCACGAGCACGAAGCGAGGGATCATCCGGACATTATCCCCGCCAGAGGGTGCGCCCACCGGTTCACACCACGCCGGTCTTTCAACAAAAGACGGCTGATCCTGGACGACGCCGCCCTCGCCCCTGGCCAACGGCACCGACGACGTGGCGCCCTTCGGCAATGGTCGCAGCGGGATCGGCCGCGGGCGGTATGTGGAGCTTCGACTTCTCCTGCGACGGGAAGACCACCTGACTGGGACTTCCGCAGCATCCGTCCGCCGCGGCGCGGCTAGGCTCGTGCTCGGCCGCCGCGTCGCGGGCTCGGCCGAGGAGGGGAACTGTGACCGGCCAGTACACACTGGATCAGACCGAACATGCTGTCGCCGATCGGCTCGCCGGGCTTCCGGTGGACCGCGAAGCGATGGCGGCGGTCGGCAACCTGTACCGGGCCGCGGGGGCGGTTCGCAATCACTTCGAACGCACTGTGCTGACGCCGTACGAGCTGACCTGGACCGGGTGGGTGGTGCTCTGGGTGATCTGGGTCTGGAAGGACATCGAGACCCGGCACGCGGCGTCCGAGTCGGGCATCTCGAAGTCGACGCTGACCGGGGTGGTCTCCACCCTGGAGGCGCGGGGGCTGGTCCGCCGGCGCACCCACCCCTCGGACGGGCGCAGGGTGCTGCTCGACCTGACCCCCAAGGCCCGCGCCCTGATGACCGAGCTGTTTCCCAAGCTCAACGCCCAGGAGACGGCGGTGCTCAGCGTGCTGAGTCCGACCGAGCGGGACGTGCTCACCATCGCCCTTCGCAAGATGATCCTCAACCTGGAGGCCGAGCCCGGGAACCCCCCTCCGTCCGGACCCCCCGGACACCCGTAGCCGCACCAGACCACCGCAAGCCCACCCTGCGCGCCTGACGGGTCGCGCGGGGGGATCAGGTCGCGCGGCGGGCGCGGTGGCGGACCGCTTGGGAGACAAGGGCTTCGAACAGCGCCGCCTGGGCCGGGTCGGTGGCGGCGGTGTCCTCCGGGTGCCATTGGACGCCGAGGAACCAGCCGTGCAGCTCGCCCGCGGTGACCGCCTCCACCGTGCCGTCCTCGGCGGACGCCGCCACAGCCAGCCCGTCGCCCAGCTGCTCCAGCCGTTGATGGTGGTAGCAGGAGACCCTCACCTGCTCGGCACCGAGCACCTGTGCCAGCGCCGGATCGCTCACCGTCACCGGGAGCACGACGTCGCGGTGCGGGGTGTCCATGTGCTGCTCCATGGTTCCGCCCCGGGCCACATTGACCACCTGGGTTCCGCGGCAGATCGCCAGCACGGGTACCCCGGCGCCGAGCGCCCAGGCCGCGACGGCGAGATCGAACCCGTCCTGCTCGTCGTCCACGTCGTAGACCTCACCGTGTGCGACCGCCGCGCCGTACCGGGCCGGGGCCAGATCTCCACCGCCGGGCAGCAGCACGCCGTCGGCGAATGCGAGCCGCTCGCCCACCGCGGTGACCAGGTCCTGGTCGAGCTGGCCGGTGCGCGCCCACGGATGTACGGTCAGCGGCTCGCCCCCGGCCCGCAGCACTGCTTCGGACAGCGCCCGGCAGTGACCACGGCCCGGTACCGCAGCGCCGAGGCGGACTGCGAGAACCGGGCCGGGATCACGATCAGAGGTCTGCTCACGCGGCGAGGGTAACTTCCCAGGGCCGCGTCGGGCGGGCCGTATCGCTCAGAACTGGGTGTTCGGCATCCGCCGCTCCCAACGGGCCTGGACCCGCTGCGCGGCCAGGGCACGGTTGGCCTCGGCCACCACGTCCTCGGCGGTGCCCACGACGGCGACCACGGCGGTCCGCATCCGCAGCGGGCGGGCCAACGTGAAGCTCTCCGCGCTCGCTGTGTCGGCCTCGTCGGCCAGGCGGGCGGCGACGGCCTCGGCGTCCTCGGTGTCGGTGGCGGCGAGCAGCACAGCGAGCTCGTCCTCGCCCAGGCGGTAGGGCACATCGCCCACCCGGAGTGCCGACGCCACCGCGGTCGAGATCAGATGCAGGGCCTCATCGGCCTCACCGGCACCGAGCTCGGTGCGCATCCGGGAGATGCCCTCGACCTCGGCCACCAGCAGCGTGACCGGCATGCCGTGGTCCTCACGGGTACGCAGGGCCACCCGAAGGTCGTGCAGCAGCCGGTCCTGGGGAGCAAGCCCGGTCACCGGGTCGACGTTGTCCTCCTCGTTGCGCAGCACACCGCGTCGGGTCAGCGCGTCGAGCGCCGCACCGGCCATCCGGGCCAGCCGGTCGAGCAGGTTCTCCTCCGGGGCGGTGAACGGCTTGGGGGTGTTGCGGCGCACGATCACGGCGCCGGCCAGGGCGCCGGCGCTGGCCATCGGCACGCTGAGCAGGGCCGTGGCCCCACCGCCCGCAAGCGGGTCGCCGTCGACGACCTCACGCACGGGCGCACCCAGCGACAGAAGCGCGGAGAGGGTCTGCGGGCCCCACAGCTCACCACTGGGGTAGAGCCACAGCACTCGAGGGCCTTCCAGGGAGCGGACGACGAGGGCGGCGTGGTCGGCCTGCACCAGGCGGGCGGCCTCCTCGGTGACGATCTCGGCGACCGTGATCCGGTTGACCGCACCGGCGAGCCGGGCCCGGGCCCGCTGCAACCCGTCGCGCTCGGCGACCGAGGGCTGGCCGGAGTGCCGCTGCGCGGGAAGCCGCACCTCGGAGATCAACTCTGCGGTCAGTCCGGCCGTGGACTCAGCCACGAGCTCGGCCACGAGCTCGGCCACCGTCTCGGTGTGGGTCACCACGGTGTCGGCGTGGGACTGGCCGGGCGCAGCGGCAAGGGCGTCACGGTCGGCGTCACGGTCGGCGTCACGGTCGGCGTCGGCGCCGTCCAGCGGGACCAACGGGACGATGGCTGCGGTCCACCCGTCGACCTCCTCCGGCGGCTCGAGCATGAACGGCACGGCAGCCGCGAGCTCGGTGGCGATCTCGGCGTCGGCCTCGGCGTCGAACTCGAGCTGAGGAGGCTCTGCCGCCGACGCCGACGCTGCGGCGATCACGTCCTCGGCGGTCTCGAAACTGATGTCCGCCTCGGCGATCGCGCCCCACCAGGCAGCCAGCGTGGCCGACTCCTCAATGCGGGCCGCCATCGGCACGGCCGATTCCGAGACCTTCGGCTCGGGCTTCGGCTCGGGCTTCGGCTCGGGCCGGGCAGCCGTCACGAGCGTCGGCTTCGCCAATGGCAGGGAGGCCCGCGGCACCTGGGGAGCCTGGGGCGAGGCCCACCATTCGCCGTGCGCAGCGACCCAGCCCTCGTTCCAGCCGTCGGGGTGGGTGGCGCCGTCGACCTCGTTCCAGTCGAGGTCCTCGCCCCAGTCGATGCTGTAGCGCGCCTGCGCCCGGCTTCCGCTCTCGGCCGCCGCAGCCACCGAGGGATCTTCGCTACTCATAGTGAATTCCATATCACGTTCAGTCTCGGACACCAGCGTCGAATCGGCCATGACTTCAGGGTTCTCCAGCTCCGCTGCGCCGGTCCGTGGCGTGTCGTCGGGCACCTCGATGTGCTCCGTAGCGTCCGGTTCAGGGGTGGTGGCCCGATCCGGGAAGAGCTCGGCCATCAGCTCGGGCGACGGCTCCACCGGCAACGGGGCCAGCAACGTCTCCGCGTCGGGTTCGCCCGCCTCAGGCCGCTGCAGACCGGAGGCCCACCCCGACATGGTGCGGTGCCGGCCCGGCGCGCTGACCGGATGGTCGGTGCCCAGGGTGGCGGCGAGTGCGGCGTCCGCCGCGCCCAGCTCCCGGACGGGATCCTCCTCGGCGCGCTCGCGAGAGGCCTTGGTCGGCACCACGGTGACGGCGAGCACCGGATCGACGACCGGTGCGGGCGGGCGGACCGGGGTGCCGAGACCGGCCAGAAGAAGAGCTGATTCGGCCGTGGCTCCGGCGAGCCGGGCATGCCGGAAGCGCTGGATCGGCTTGGCGAGGCGGGCGACGATCGCCAGGATCACGATGCCCAGCGACGCGACAGCCGCCTCACGCGCACCGGTGACGGCCGGGGCGGCGACGAGCATGGCGACGGGATGCACGCAGCAGTCATCGGCACGGTTGGGCCGAAAGTGGAGTCCCCCGTTCGGCGGCCTGCGGCCGACCGGTGAGCACCTCGAGGGATCCGCTCGCGGTGAGGTGGGCGGATTCACCCGGCCCCGTCGTCCACAGAATGGTGAGATGGGCGGGTGGCGTTGTTCCGTCGCAAGAGCCGGTCCCGCAACACCACGTCCGTGGGTGGTTCGGTCGCGCCGTTCTGGACGTGGTGGGCGCAGGCCTGCCCGGAGGTGACCTCCGCCGTGGAGGCCGCCGACACCGCTGCGGTGGAGGCGTTGATCGGCCCTCAGGTCGAACGGATCCACCCCGATCTGGAATGGGAGTTCGGCGTCGGGACCGACGCCAAGCACCGCTTCGTCGTCTCCAGCGGCGGCCGCCCCGAACTGCGACCGCTCGCCGAACGGTGGCGCCGGGCCGGGCCTCCGGACGACGGGACGTGGGAGTTCCGCCCCGCGCGACAGGTGGAGCTGGACGTCTTCCACTCCGGCCAGGTGATGTCGGCCGGTGGGGTCGAGGTCAACATCGCGGCGGTGGTCGCCCAGGCCCACGTCGACGATCGGCGCTGCCGGCTCGACGTCTCGGTCTTCCACCCGCGATTCTTCGAGATGACCGAGCACGCCCGCGCCCACCTGGCCTTCCTGGTCCTCGACTGGGCCCTGGGCGAGGACGACGTGGAACGCTGGCTGGGCGCGGTCGAGGCGGTCACCGTCTCCCCGCTCGACCCGATCCCGGTCGCCACCCTGGGTGCGGTGGTCGAGCAGGCCGCTGAGCGGTGGGCGGGCGAGCGGTGGGCGGTGATGGAGGGCTGGCACGGCGACCACCGGCTGATCGCCAGCATCCGGCACCCGTTGCACCGGGTCGACCATCCCCTGTTCGACGAGCACGTCGCCGTCCGCCTGACCTACTCCGACCCGCTACCCGGCGGGCTGCCCGGCGAACGCGCCCTGGACGATCTGCGGGCCTTCGAGGAGGCCCTGGTCGGTCGGCTGGGCCGGTCGGCGCTGCTGGTCGCCCAGGAGACCAGCATGGGTGAGCGGGTGCTGCACCTGTACGGCGACTCGACCGCCTCGGTGGTGCCGCTGATCGAGGCCATGCTGCGCGGCTACACCAGTGGTTCGGCGTCGGTCAGCGGCGACCACGACCCGTCCTGGCGGATGCTCGAGCACCTCCGGCCCTGACTGCGCCGGGCGGACTACCGCTCAGTCGATCAGCACCGTGACGGTGTGGATCAACAGGCCGACCAGACCGCCGACCACCGTGCCGTTGATCCGGATGAACTGCAGGTCCCGCCCCACGTGCAGCTCGATCCGGCGCGAGGCCTCCTCGCCGTCCCAGCGCTGCACCGTCTCCGAGATCACGGTGACCACCTCGTCGCGGTAGCTGGTGACCAGGTGGGCGGCGCCGTCCTCGGCGTAGGTGTCGAGCCGTCGCTGCAGCACCTCGTCACCGGCCAGCCGCTTGCCGAACGACTGCACCCCGTCGACGGTGCGCCGGCGCAGGTCGCTGTCCGGGTCCTCGACGGCTTCCTCGATCGAGGCCCGCACGGTGGTCCAGAGCTGGGCCACAGCGCCGCGCACGTCGGGGTGGTCGCGCATCCGGTCGCGGAAGGCGTCGGCCTTGATCTGCATCGCCGGGTCGTGCTGAAGGTCGTGGGCGAACTCGGTGAGCAGGTTGTCCAGGGCCTTGCGGGCGCGGTGGTAAGGATCGGCCCGGACGTCGGCGGCGAACTTCAGCGCCTCGGCGTGGGCCTTGTGGGCCACCCGCTGGTCGACCCAGGACGGCGTCCAGGCGGGGGCCCGCTCGAGCACCAGCCGGACGATGACCTCCTCGTGCTCGGACAGCCAGGTGTGCAGCTGGTCCACGCCGACGTCGACCAGGCGGTGGTGCGCGCCGTCGGCGACGATCCGCTGCAGCAGCTTGCCGGACGGCGGCCCCCACGGCCGGTCCAGCACCTTGCGGAAGAACACCTCGTCCAGGACGGCGACCACCGACTCGTCGCGCAGCACGGTGAGCGCGCCGCGGGCCAGGCTGGCCAGCTCGGCGGTGGCCCGCTCGGCCTGGGCCCGCCCGCTCAGCCACACCCCACAGCGGTAGGCGATCCGCGAGCGGGCGACCCGTTCCCGCACCACGTCCTCGGCCAGGAAGTGGGTGCCGACGAACTCCTCGAGGTTGTGGCCGAGGGCGTCCTTGCGGGTGGGGATGATCGCCGTGTGCGGGATCTTCAACCCGAGCGGGTGCCGGAACAGGGCGGTGACGGCGAACCAGTCGGCGACGGCACCGACCATCGCCGCCTCAGCGGCGGTGTTGACGAAGCCGATCCAGCCGCTCTCCCGGCCGCGCAGGGTCAGGACGTAGACCAGCGCCGCCAGCGCCAGCATCGCGGTGGCGATCAGCTTCATCCGCCGCAGCTGGGAGCGGCGCACCTCGTCGGCGTCCATGTCTCACTCTCGCACGAGCCGTTTCAACCTGCTCATGCTCGGCTGAGCAGGTTGTCAGTCGGTGACGATGGGGACGATCTCGCTGGTGCAGTACATGCACCGGGTGGCGTCGACCGGGATGAAGCTCTTGCAGAAGTCGCACTCGCGGTTGCCCTGGGCGCGGAAGTTCATCCCGACCCGGATCAGCAGCCGCACCATCAGCAGCAGCACGACGGCGATCAACAGGAAGTTGATCAGCGCAGCCAGGAACAGGCCGTACTCGATCTCGGTGCCGTTGATCCCCACGGAGAGCGCGCTCGGGTCGGGCAGCTTCACCACGGCACCGACAAGCTGCAGCAGCACGTTGTTGGCGAAGGTGTCCACCACGGCGCCGAAGGCCACGCCCAGGATGACGCCGATGGCCAGGTCGACCACGTTGCCGGACAGAGCGAAGATCTTGAAGTCCTTCATGAAATGACCCACCGGGGAAGCCTAGCCACTGATCACCCTGGTGACGGTGTAGTCCGTTCAGATATCGGTGTCCCTCCGTTCAGACGGTGGCGAAACACCATTGATCATGGTCGAATGTGGCCAGTTCGCTGGCCCGAACGGCTGAGACATGTCACTGTGGGTAGGTGAAACGACACTCTCCGTCTCATGCGGCGCCACGGCGTCGCTCGTCCCGGAGAGCCCTCCCTCTCGCGGCCCTCGCCCTGACGCCGGCACTGCTCAGCGCGGCCACCTGGTCCGCCCTCGCCTCCTCGGCGGCGGCCCCTCAGGCCCTGTCCGCGCTGCTGCCCGGACTGCAGGCTCCCCTGCTGGAGCAGGCGCCCCTGGTCGCGGTTCCGGCACCCGACACCCCCGCCGCAGCCCCCGCCCCGGCGCCGGCCGCCTTCGCGCCGGCCACCGCACGTCCGCCGGAGGCCGCCGTCCCCGCGACCGCGGCGGCTCTCCCCACGGCAGAACCCGCGGCGGTTCCACCGGCCGGGGCACAGCCCTCGGCCACCCCTGTGTCCAACTGGACCGAGCCGATCAAGGCCAGCCCGAAGCCCGAGGCTGAGGCGGTACTGGACGATGCTCCAGCCCGAGGCCCGGTCAACCTGGTCACCGTGCGCGAGGTCGATGGACGACCGGTGGTCTCCACCGTCAGCGCCGCGGACCTGGCCGGCGCCGAGAAGCTGGTCGACCGCGCCCTCGCAGATCCCGGCGTACTCACCGTCAGCGTGGCCAGCACCGTTCGGGCCTTGGCCGCCGACCCGTCCCGACCCCAACAGTGGGCCCTGGATCGCCTTGCGGCAGAACAGGTCTGGGCCCGTCAGAATGGCGCAGGGACGGTCGTCGCCGTCGTGGACACCGGCGTGGCCGCCCACCCCGATCTGGCCGGCGTGGTGCTGAACGGCAAGGACTACATCAGCGGCGGAACCGGCCGGGTCGACCCGCACGGGCACGGCACCCACGTCGCCGGGATCATCGCCGCGGTGGCCAACAACGGCATCGGGATCGCGGGGCTCGCCCAGGGCGTGCGCATCCTGCCGGTCCGGGTGCTCGATGCCACCGGCGCCGGCAGCGACGCCACCGTGGCCAACGGCATCGTCTGGGCCGCCGACCAGGGCGCCGCGGTGATCAATCTCTCCGTCGGTTCGCCGGACAACTCACCGGCGGAGGCCGCCGCCGTCGCCTACGCCACCCAGCGCGGCGCCGTCGTGGTCAGCGCCACCGGCAACAACCGGGCCGGCGGCAACCCGGTGATGTACCCGGCGGCACTTCCCGGCGTGCTGGGCGTGGGCGCCAGCACGAAGGAGGACCGGGTCGCGGGCTACTCCGGCTCCGGCAGCTACGTCGATGTGGCAGCCCCCGGCACCGGCATCCTGTCCACCTACCAGGCCACCGCCTACCGCACGCAGGACGGCACCTCGATGGCCTGCGCCTACGCCTCGGCCGCCGCCGCCCTGGTCAAGGCCGCGGCACCCCGGCTCGGCCCGGCCGAGGTGATGAACGTCCTGCAGCGATCCGCCCGGGACCTGGAGACCGCCGGCCGGGACAACCTCAGCGGGTACGGCCTGATCCAGCCGGTCGCGGCGATCGCCCTGGCCCGCACCACGGCGGGAGGCTCCGCGATTCCACCCGGTGGCACCGGGTCACCTCTGCGGGCCACCACCCTGGCCGTGGTCTCCGCCCCGACCCGGGTCAACTTCCGCGCCACCGCCACCCTCACCTACCGGCTGACGGCGGGCAGCACACCCCTGATCGGCGCCGTGGTCTCGATCTGCACCGCCACCGCGCCGTCCACCCGTGCCACCTGTGTCTCCCGGTCGACCGACGCCAAGGGGGTGGTCTCGACCTCCACCGTCGTCCTCGGCCACCTCACCGTCAGCGCGCGCTACGGCGGTTCCGCGCGGGACGCCGCGTCGGTCGCCCGCCCGGTGCTGATCCAGGCCCTGCCCCAGGCGACGATCCGCGCCGGCGTCCGCGCCGTCACCCTGACCGTGGCTCCCACCGCGACCGGCACCTCGGTGCGCGTGCAGCGGCTGGTCGGGTCCACCTGGACGACGGTGATCACCCGCGCAGCACCGGCGAGCGGACAGCTCACGGTGACCGGTCTGGTCAGCAAGGCCACCTATCGGGTCGCCATCCCGGCCACCGACCGCACCATCGCCGCCACGACGAGTTCGGTCGTCGTCCGCTGAGCCGCTGAGCGCCGACCGGCTCAGATCAGCGGCATCCGCAGGACGAAGAAGAACCCGGTGCCGGCGCTGGCCATCGCGCAGTGGCCGGCATCGACCGGGATCCACATCGACAGCGGCGCATGCCCGGTGAAGGCTCCCTCGTTGTAGAGGGAGAACTCCAGCGGCTGCTCGGGATCCCCCGGGAGCAGCACGTTCAGCTCCGCGGCGTCGTCATGCGTGTGCACCACGCAGTAGTCGGCCACCAGTTGCGTGGTGTCCAGGATCTGGTGCAGCGCCCCGTGCACGGGCGCGTCGACGAAGGCGAAGCGGCGCAGGCCGGGCCCGGCGTCCTTGTGGCCCGGGACGCCGTCCAGGGTGCGCTCCTGGCTGCCCCACCGTCCGGTGGGCAGCTTCTGGGCGAAGCCGGGAAGGGGTGTGTAGACCAGGCGCGCAGTGACCTGGGGGCAGGAGACGACGACCTCGTGGCCGTCCATCTCCAGCACCGGGTTCTCGGTGATCGGCGCCCAGGGACCGGTGTGCAGCTCCGTGATCTGGAACGGCGAGGTGACGGTCGTCGGAAGAGACATGCCTGCGAGGTTAGTCCCGTTGGCCCCGACCCGGCCCATCGAACTGGTCGAACGGAGGCGACTGCCGGCTTCGGCGATGCATGGGACGATCGGGAGGTGGCATCGACGGCGGCTCGGCGTGGTTCGCACGCCCGCGGCGAGCGGGTGCACTGGGCCCGCCGCATCCTGGCCGTCGTCGGCGTGCTGGTGCTGGTCGCAGGTGGGGGCAGCCTGGTGGCGCTGAAGGTGCTGCAGGGCAACATCCGCACCGTCGACCTCACGCCGATGCTGGGCACCGACCGGCCCTCGGCCGCGCCGGCCGACCCGGACGGCGGACGGGCGATCAACGTCGTGGTGATGGGCTCGGACTCCCGCGGCGGAGCCAACGGCTTCATCGGAGGCAAGGAGGACGGCGCCCGGTCGGACACCACCCTGGTGGTTCATCTCGCCGCCGACCGCACCTGGGCGGCCGGGGTGAGCATCCCGCGGGATTCAGTGGTCGAGATCCCCGACTGCCTCGACCCGACCACCCAGCTGATCACTCCGGGCTCGCGACGGATCTTCAATGACGCCTTCCTCACCGGCGGCCCGGCGTGCACCGTGAAGAGCGTGGAGTCCCTGACCGGGCTGCGGATCGACCATTGGGTGGTGGTCGACTTCAACGGTTTCACGAGTGTGGTCGACGCGCTCGGCACGGTGCCGATCTGCCTGGCCGAGCCGGTCGACGACCCCAAGCACGGTATCCATCTGCCGGCCGGGCGCAGCGAGGTGGACGGAACCACCGCCCTGGCCTACGTCCGCGAGCGCTACAAGATCGGCGACGGCGGCGACCTGGGCCGGATCGAGCGTCAGCAGGCGTTCCTGTCCTCGGTGCTGCAGAAGGCGACCAGCGCCGGGACCCTGGCCAATCCGCGGCGCACGTTCGCCTTCCTCGACGCGGTGACCAAGTCCTTGCTGATGAACCCCGAACTGTCCAGCCTGTCCCGGTTGGGCTCCTTCGCCCAGGACATCCAGAAGGTGGGCCTGAAGAAGATCCGTTTCATCACGGTGCCGAACGGGCCCGACCCCCAGGACGCCAACCGGCTGGTCTGGACCGACAACGCCGAGACCCTCTGGACGGCGCTGCGCGAGGACCGCCCGGTCGACGGCCGTACCCCGGGGAGCACGCCGTCCGCCACCGCGCCGACGCCGGGGGAACCGACGCCGGGCGCCTCGTCGCCAGGGACACCGGGCCCCTCGTCGAGCCCCACCGCAGGAGTGGCCCTGGACGGCGTGACCGTGCGGACGGCGGACGCTGACATCTGCCCGGAGTGATTCTCGAACGAGTGTACGAACGACGCTGGTAGGGTGAGTCCTGGGTCGAGCGTCCGTACCGTCACCGGAGGTCCAGGCCCATGTCCAGCGTTCCACGCATCATCCGAGCCGTTCCGCAGGGGCCGGTGACCCGCGCTCCGTCACCGATCTCCGTGGTGGCCACCCTGCGGTGGTCGACAGGCGAGGCGACGGCGGTTCCCGCGGAAGCGGTGGCCTGGACGCGTCAGGCGGTCGAGGTGTGCTGGACGCCACCGGGCGGCCCGACCCGCTCGGACTGGATCCCCGCCTCCGACGTCCGCCGGGTCGGTGGCCCGGCGTTCGCCCCCGCCCAGAGCGATCCGGCGCCGCGCAACCCGAACCGGCACCGTCAGCGCTGGTAGCCCCGGTGCCGGCGCAACCGACTGGCCCCGATCAACGCCGCCAGCACAGGCGGCCACAGGTCGGCCGTGGTGATCCCGTGATCCTCGGTGATCGTGAGAAGGACGGGTCCCTCCAGCGCCTGGTTGGCCCGCGACCAGATCAGGGCGCAGGCGGTGAATGCCACCAGGGGCGCCCCGACCGGCCTGACCACGGCCCAGCCGGCGCAGCCCAGCATCAGCACCAGGACACCGGCCTGGACAAGCAGCGGAATCGCGCCCAGGGCGTCGCCGACCACCATCGCCGTCAGCGCCGCCGAGGTTGCATCATCCATGCCTGCGGTGTCGGCAGTTGCGCCCTTCGAGTTCACCGGAACCCGAAAGTCGTCTGCACCGGGTAACCGCGTGGCTACCATCGAGCCCACCATCACCACAACCACTGTCACCATCCGTCACGGGGAGCAGGACATGGCGCAAGGGCGACCAGCAGGCCAGAGGACGGCGCGAGGGTTGCTGATCGCAGCCTTCCTCGCCGTGGTGCTCGGGGGATCCTGGGCGACAGCACGGTGGATCTCCTCGGACCAGACCGGAACGGCAACCGGCACCGCCGCATCGGGGACGGCGCCCTCGTCCGTTCCGTCCGCCACGGCCCTTCCGTCACCCACGGCCCCAGAGCCCTCTCCGACGCCGTCGAGCAGCCCGAGCACGAGCCCCTCGCCGAGCCCGACCCCCGCGACGATTCCCCAGGCCAGGGTGCTGTTCGCGAGCAACAGCACCGCTCTGACCCCTGCCGCCAAGAGGGACCTGGACCGGATCGTGGCCTATGTCAAGAGGTCCACCACGGCAATCGTGATCGTGCAGGGTCACTCGGACTCGGTCGGATCCTCGGTCGCCAAGCAGCGCACCGCGATGGACCGCGCCCACGCCGTGGAGGACTACCTGTCCGCGCGCGGAGTGCCGCACGACCAGCTCAGCCACACCGGTTTCTCCGACTCCCGCCCCGCCGCCTCGGGCACGGCGACGCCCGACCCCACTCAGGACCGGCGGGTCGACGTCATCGTCAGGGACGTGTCGCCATGACCAGATCCTTCCCCCTGCTCGTCCTGCCGATCGCCCTGCTGGCCCTCGCCACGGGGGTTCTCGGCCTGCTCTGCGGACGGTACATCTGGCCTCGCTACGTGACCGTGGAGGTGCCCCCGCCGCAGCCCCCACCCCCGTCGAACGACCTCGAGCCGGCACTGTCCGATCTCGAGGACCGGCTGCAGATCTCGGAGTCCGAGGTCGCGCAGCTGCGCCGCGCGATGACCCAGGTCAGCGACGAGCATGCGAACCCGGGATCGGCCCCCAACACCTGACCTAGGTCCGTCACACGGGCGACCCGCCGGCTACCCCCGGCAGATCAGGTGGTGCGCGCCGTCCACAACGGACGACGGGACCGGGCGGCTGACGCCGATCGGAACCTAGCCTGCCGACCATGCGCACCCGACCAACCGCCGCCGCGGGCATCGCCGTGACGATCCTGATCTGGATGACAGCGCCGGCGGTAGCCCGACCCCACCAGCCCGAGTTCCAGACCCGTGGCCACGCAACGGGTTCCGGCGCCACGGTGGAGGCCTGGGAACACCTCCCCGGGCGGGCGGGCAACGCCCCCGGGCTCGAGCAGGCCCGGGTGACCATGGCCGTGCCCGCCTGCCCGGGGCACGATCCCAACACGCAGGAGACGGGGCGAGGGTCTGACGCGCCGCGCCTGCTCTGCCCCGTAGCCGTGGCGATGTGCGCCAACGCTCCCGGGAACTTCCTGTTCTGGATCTTCAGCGGGCCCCCCGGGGAGGCCGACCCACAGCCGGGCGAGTGGACCCGGACCGGCCAGCGCTGCCTGGCGCAGGAGGGGCCGGGGCCGCGGGGCGTCTCGCTCGATCTCGACGATCTCCGCAGGCTCTCGCTCCCCCCGGCGACGGTCACCGTGCAGCCCGCCACCCGCACCACCTTGGTCGGGCTGCCGGTACGCCTCTCCGCCGAGGCCGGGACCACCGTCATCACCACCCGGCTCCTCGGCCGGCCGGTCAGAGTCCGGGCGCGGCCGGTTCGGCTGCACTGGGACTTCGGCGACGGGACGGCCTCAGCCATGGCACTGCCGACGACAGCATCACCGACGGCGGCGACGACGACACTGCACGCCTACCCCCGGACGGGCACCCACTCACTGACGCTCACCACGGCGTACGACTGCACCTACTCGGTCGCCGGGGGGCCGTGGCTACCCGTTGAAGGGTTCGCCACGGTCCCCTCGCCCGCTGTGCTGATGACGGTCCGCCAGAGCCGGGCGGAGCTCGTCGCGCAGTGACGAGCCTCAGCCGATGACCGACCCGACCGTCTTCACGGTCACCCCGGAGGCCTTCACCGCGTCGATGTGCGACTGGAACGTCGGGCCGTCGACGTCGTCACCGTACCCACCGTCGGCCACGCCCACCCCGTGGTAGCACAGGATGAGCCACGTACCGTCCGCCTTGGCCTGGTCGACGGCGGCCCGGATCATCGCCCCGGTCGTGCTGGTGTGCACGTAGTACGTGGCCAGCGTGTAGCGGTCGGCGGAGGCTGAGTTCTGCCCCCCGTTCGTGGTGCGGCAGCTACGGAAGTACTGGGCTGCAACGGAGGTGACGGTTGAGTTGTAGGCACCGTACGGGTAGGCGCAGCTCTTCGGCGTGATACCCGTCGCGCTGGAGATGGCTGCCTGGGAGGCCGAGAACTCCTGCTGCAGCGCCGCGGCGGTCATCTGGTTCAGGTAGGGGTGGCTCTTGCTGTGGTTGCCGATCTCGTGACCCTCGTCGGCCACCTGGCGCACCTGGCTGGCGTTCATGTTGGTGCTGCCCCAGGTGAGGGCGTCGGAGATGATGTAGAAGGTGCCCTGGAACCCCGCCGCGTTCAGGGCCGGCCGGGCGAAGTCGAACTGGCTCATCTTCCCGTCGTCGAAGGTGAAGCTCACGGTGCCCTGGGTCGGCACCGGAGCGGTGGTCGTCGTGGTCGGCGCCGTGGTCGTGGTGGTGGGGACCACGCCGTCCGAGGCCACTGTGGCGCTGTCGATGTTGATCGTGGCGCTCGACCCCTGGGTACGCCCGGTGAAGCTCATGGTCACCACGTGCGCACCGTTCGCCAGCACCGGTGTCGTGTACACCGTCGAGAGCGACTGCGACGACGCGAAGAAACTGACGTCGGAACTCGGCCCGCCGTCCACGGACACCGCAGCGATCCCGCCCTGCGGCTCCTTGAAGCCCTTCAACGCCGCCTGCGACCCGGTGAAGGTGAACGTGAGAGAAGCACCGGAGAACGGCGCGTACCGGAACGAGTTCTGATACGCACCGACGTTGCAGCCACCACACGCCACCCAGGTGCCGGTGTAGGCGAACCGGTTGGCACCCGACGTGACCGCGTCGTCAACGGCGACACTGCTCGCCGGCGCAGTCGACGTGGTCGTCGTGGTCGGCGGCGCCGTCGTGGTGGTCGTGGTCGTGGGCACCGTCGTCGTGGTGGTCGGCACCGTCGTCGTGGTCGTCGTGGTGGTGGGGACCACGCCACCGGAGGTGACCGTGGCGCTGTCGATGTTGATCGTGGCGCTCGACCCCTGGGTACGCCCGGTGAAGCTCATGGTCACCACGTGCGCACCGTTCGCCAGCACCGGTGTCGTGTACACCGTCGAGAGCGACTGCGACGACGCGAAGAAACTGACGTCGGAACTCGGCCCGCCGTCCACGGACACCGCAGCGATCCCGCCCTGCGGCTCCTTGAAGCCCTTCAACGCCGCCTGCGACCCGGTGAAGGTGAACGTGAGAGAAGCACCGGAGAACGGCGCGTACCGGAACGAGTTCTGATACGCACCGACGTTGCAGCCACCACACGCCACCCAGGTGCCGGTGTAGGCGAACCGGTTGGCACCCGACGTGACCGCGTCGTCAACGGCGACACTGCTCGCCGGCGCAGTCGACGTGGTCGTCGTGGTCGTCGTGGTCGGCGGCGCCGTCGTGGTGGTCGTGGTGGTAGGCACCGTCGTCGTGGTGGTCGGCACCGTCGTCGTGGTCGTCGTGGTGGTCGTGGTGCCGGTCGCCGCGAACACCTCGCCCTTGTCGATGTTGACGGCCTTGTGGAGGCTCGACGAACGTCCGCTGACGGTCACGGTCACGGTGTGCGTTCCACCGGCCAGTTCAGGGGTGGTGAAGACCGGGACCAGGGCGCGGGTGGCGCTGTAGTAGTCCACGTCCACGGCGGGCCCGCCGTCCACGGACACCGTGGCGATGCCGCCCTGGGGTTCCTTGAACCCGTGGAGCACGGCTTGGCCGCCCACGAAGGTGAAGGTCAGCGCGCTGCCGGTGGTTGCCGAGTACTTGAAGGAGTTCTGGTAGGCGCCGGTGTTGCAGCCGGTGCAGGTGACCCAGGTGCCCGAGAAGGCGAACTTGTTCGTCCCGCTGGTCGTCGCATCGTCGACGGTGGCCACCGGCGTTGCCGCCTGAGCCGGTGAGAAGGTGCCGGCCACCACCCCCAGCAATGCGGCAAGCCCCAGAACAAGAGCCATCGACCATCGCCGTCGGGATGGATGACGCATCACGCACTCCTCGTCAGTCGCCTGGAACCGCGCCCCGACCGACTCCGGACAACTGAAAAGGCCCCCAGGAAATCAACAAGCCATAAATGCGAGTTGACGATCGGCCCCACCGACCAGTCGTGACACGAGAGTTCTAGCACCGCAGCCACAGCGATATGGCCAAGATGACTCAAATAGACTTGAGAAGCGCTTGAGGAATTCTTGCCTCGACCGGAGGCCGGGCGAATGGTCCCGGCTGCGGAGCGCCTCAGACCAGCCTCAGAGGGGTCCGGCCGACACCTGGACGTCACCGGTCGAGGTGCGCGCGGTGATCGACCGGTCGGCCGCCGGGTCGGTGGCGATGGTGACCCGGCGGTCGCCGACCGCCGTCTCCACGTCCGCCGCATAGCTCTGCCCCGAGGGCACGGCGACCTCCACGTCACCGGTGGACGTGGTCGCCACGACCCGCCGCACCGCCGAGGACGAGACGACCTGCACATCACCGGTACTCGACTCGGCGGCCACCGTGACGTCCACTCCGCCGGTGCGCACCACCACGTCGCCGGTACTGGTGCGGGCCGACACCTCGGTGCCGGTGACGGAGGTCAGGAGCACGTCCCCCACCGAGGTCGTGGCGCTGACCGCACCACTCAGTCCGTCGACCTTCACGTCCCCGACG
The DNA here is from genome assembly GCA_963710915.1 of uncultured Actinomycetota bacterium. Lineage (GTDB taxonomy): Bacteria > Actinomycetota > Actinomycetes > Actinomycetales > Kineosporiaceae > JADJPO01. Next base: position 106,834 of record CAVQCD010000014.1, read on the forward strand.
TTGGAGCGGATCTGGACGGCGGTACCGGACGGCACCACCAGCTCCAGGTCGACCGAGCACCAAGCCCCGATCCAGGTGCGCGGGCACGCCGTCTCCAGCTCGGCCACCCCGGCGTTGACCCGTTGGGTGGCCGTCGGCCGGTTGAAGGCCCACTCCAGACGGCGGGTGATGTGCGGCCGCTCCCCCGCCTGCGCCACGCGGACGCGGAGGTCGCCGACGTCCGACTGGGCGACCAGGCGGGAGAAGGCGCCGTCCAGGGCGACGGTCTCCTCGAGCTCCTGCCGGAAGAAGCTGCCGGCCACTGACGCAGCGCCGGCCAGCACGGCGGCCGCAGCCACCGCCCCGGTCCAGATCCGAGCCTGGCGCACGGCCCCGGTACTCCGCTGGCGGGCCATGTCAGCCGTCCTCCCCGCGCTGGAGCCAGCGCAGCACCGCCAGCACCCGCCGGTGGTCGTGCTCGGCGGGAGGCAGGTCCAGCTTGCTGAAGATGCTCGACACATGCTTCTCCACCGCTCCCTCGGTGACCACCAGAGCGGTGGCGATCGCGGTGTTCGAGCGCCCCTCGGCCATCAGGGCGAGCACCTCGGACTCCCGAGAGGTCAACCGGGCCAACGGATCCTGCCTGCGCGAGCGGGTCAGCAGCTGCAGCACCAGCTCCGGGTCCAGAGCCGTGCCCCCCGCGGCCACGCGGCGCACGGATTCCACGAACTCGGTCACATCGGCCACCCGGTCCTTGAGGATGTAGCCCACCCCCGTGGTACGACCGGCGACCAGTTCGGTGGCGTAGTCCTCCTCCACATACTGGCTCAGCACCAGGACGGCGGTGTCCGGGTACTCGCGCCGTACCACCAACGCCGCCCGCACCCCTTCGTCGGTGAAGGTCGGCGGCATCCGGACGTCGACCAGCACCAGATCGGGCCGGTGCCGTTCCACGGCGACGAGGAACGTCTCGGCGTCCCCGCAGGCCTCGACCACCTCCAGCCCGGCGTCGGTGAGCAACCTGACCAACCCTTCACGCAGCAGCACCGAGTCCTCTGCCAGAACGATCCGCACCTGAGTCACCGCACCGTTCCCGTCGTCCCCGTGGTTGCCGTCGTGACGCCGGTGAACCCCGGAAGCGTCATCGACAGCCGGGTGCCGCCTCCCGGTGGGGAGTCCACCGCAAGGGTGCCGTCCACCGCGGAGAGCCTCTGCCTCAGACCCACCAGCCCGGTGCCCAGCCCCGGCTCGGCACCGCCCCGCCCGTCGTCCGCCACCGTGATCTGCAGGCCGGTGCCGTCGTCGTTCTGCACCTGGACCGTCGCCGAGCGCGCCCCGGAGTGCTTGGCCACGTTGGTCAGCGCCTCGGACACACAGAAGTAGGCGATCGCCTCCACCGTCGGGTCCGGACGGCGCGGGACGGCGACCGTCACGGCGACCGGCACCGGGCACCGGGCCGCCAGGGCGGACATCGCCGCGTCCAGCCCACGATCGGTGAGCACGGGCGGGTGGATGCCGCGCACCACCTGGCGCAGCTCCACGATCGCCTCCTTGGAGGAGGCGTGGGCCTTCTCCACCAGTTCACGTACGGCGGCCGGGTCGGTGTCGAACTTCGTGCGCGCCATGCCGAGATCCATCGCGATCGAGACCAGCCGCTGCTGCGGACCGTCGTGCAGGTCGCGCTCGATCCGACGCCGCTCCCGCTCGCCGGCCTCCACCGCCGCCGCCCGGGTCTCGGTCAGGGTGTTCACCCGCTCGGTGAGCTCGACCACCTGCTCCTGGTCTCCGGGACCGATCAACCAGCGGGCGAGCGCGACGTCGACCCTGACCAGGGCCTGGCAGACCAGCGGCAACACGACCAGCAGTGCCGTCCCGAACAGCCACGGCGCCGCCCCCGCGGACACCCCGGGACCGATCGGCAGCGCCAGACGCTCAGCCGGCAGCAGCCCGGCGTACATCGGCAACGCAGCCAGGGCCACCGCCACCGCGAACAGCGCCGCGACCAGCACGCCGACGCTGAGGCCCCACAGGGTCAGCAGGGTCAGGTGCGCCTGGACCCGCCACAGCCGTGCGTCCAGGAGCAGTCGCCACCACCAGTCACGCCCGACCCGGCTCCCCGCAGGTGCCGACATCCGGATTCCCGACACCGCAGTCACCCGGAGCCGCTCGAAACCCGCGATCGGCAGGCCGAGCCAGAGCAACCCGGCCGTCATCGGGACACCGATCCCGAACGCGGGGATCAGGCAGACGGCGGTGATCAGCAGGCAGAGCTGAACCAGATAGGGAACAGCCAGGATCAGGTCGACGATCAGATGAGCGGCGGCGAGCCAGCCCCACTGCCACGTGCGCAGCAGGGCCCGCGGCCAGGAGATCGTCGGAACCGGTTCGGCGAGACTCACCCCTCCACGCTAGACACTGCAGGACCCGGGCGGGATGCAGCGGGCCCCCGTGGGCACAGGGGGGCTGGCCCTACCCCCGTTCGGCGGGACGGCACCAGTGAACCGGGCCTCGCCCCCGAGCAGGGTTGAGGCATGTCGACTTCACCCATCGTGACCACTCCCGCGATCACCCCTCCACCACACGCGCAGCGTCCCGATCGGGGCCTGACCTCCTGGAGCCTGCGGCACCGCTGGATGACGCTCCTGGCCGCCCTGGTGGTCGTGGCCGGCGCCGTCGTGCTGCTGGCCGGTGGCCTGCGCACCGCGGAACCCTCTGCGCAACTGGTCGGCGACTCCGCGCTCGCCGAAAAGATCCGCGACGGCGCCGACTTCGGGCGGTTGCCCACCGAGAACGTGGTGGTCACCCCGGTGTCCGGCGGCCTGGACCAGACCCGGGTCACCGCCCTGGCTGCCGAGCTGACCGCCGCCTACACCGGGTTGACGGGTGTGGCCGCGATCGGTGATCCGGTCCTGTCTGCAGACCGCACCACCATGCTGTTCCCGGTGCAGCTGAACGCCAGCGCGGCGATGAACCCGCCCGAGGGAACGGTCAGCCCGGGTGACGCGGTGGGCCCCATGCTCGAGGCGACCCGACGGATCGCCGCGGCGCACCGCGAACTGCGGGTGGGCCAGGTCGGCCCAGGGTCGATCGACTCCGAGGTGGGCCGCCAGTTGGAGGCCGACTTCCGGCGCGCCGAGCTGGTCAGCCTGCCGGTCACCGTGGCCATCCTGCTGTTCGCCTTCGGTGCCGTGGTGGCGGCAGGGGTGCCGGTGCTGCTGGGCATCGGGGCTGTGGTGGTCGCCCTCGGGCTGACCGCACTGGCCTCGCGCACACTGATCCCGGTGGACCAGAACACCCAGCCGATGGTGCTGTTGATCGGGCTGGCGGTCGGGGTGGACTACGCCCTGTTCGTGCTGCGCCGGGCCCGTGAGGAGCGGGCCCACGGTGCCTCGGTCGCCGAATCGGTGCGCATCGCCACCTCCACCGCCGGGCGCGCCGTCCTGATCAGCGGGATCACCGTGGTGGTCGCCCTGTCCGGCATGTTGGTGGCCGGTGGCCTGTTCACCTCCCTCGCCGTCGGCACCCTGCTCGTGGTCGCGGCGGCGGTCCTCGCCTCGGCGACCGTGCTGCCGGCCCTGCTCTCCCTGCTCGGAGACCGGGTGGAGGCGCTACGGCTCCCGTTCACCCGCCGCCGCACGGCACGTGCCGACGCCGGCGGCGGCCTCTGGGGCCGGCTCGCGACCACCGTGGTCGCTCGCCCGCTGCTGTGGACGGCGTCCGCGACTGCGCTGCTGATCGCGCTCGCCCTGCCGGCCCTGGGCATGCGCACCGCGCTGCCGGGCGCGGAGAGCCTGCCGAGCAGCTTCCAGAGCGTGGAGGCCTACCACCGGCTGGCCGCCGCCTTCCCGCAGGACGGGACCACCGTGGACGTTGTCGTGGAGGCGCCCGCAGACGCTGCTGAGCGGGTGGAAACAGCTCTGGCCCAAGGGTTCCAGGCAGCCGCCAGGACTGGCCAGGTGGCCGGTACCGAACCGGCGATCACGACGTCCACCGATGCCGAGGTGCATGTGCTGGCACTGGCCGTGCCGTTGGAGATCAGCGACCCGGCGATGGGCGACGTGGTCGCCCGGCTGCGCGCGGACGTGGTGCCGGTGGTCTCCACCGCGCTGGCCGGCACGGGGGCCCAGGTGCACGTCGGAGGAGCGGCGGACGCCTCCGATCTGTCCACCTGGATGACCGAACGGTTGCCCTGGGTGGTCGGTTTCGTGCTGGCGCTGACCCTGATCGTGATGCTGGTCTCCTTCGGCTCGCTCTGGCTCGCCGGGGCCACGGTCGTGTTGAACCTGCTCTCCGTCGGCGCCGCCTATGGAGCGATGACCCTGGTCTTCCAGCGGGACTGGGCCGAGGGCCTGCTCGACTTCACCTCGATCGGCTCGGTGGCCTCCTGGGTGCCGCTGATCATGTTCGTGACCCTGTTCGGCCTGTCGATGGACTACCACGTCTTCGTGGTCAGCAGGGTCCGGGAGGCCTTCACCGCCGGTGCCTCACCCCGCGAGGCCGTGCGCCTCGGGGTGATCCGGTCGGCGGGCGTGGTGACCAGCGCGGCCGTGGTCATGGTGGCGGTGTTCTCGATCTTCGCCACCCTGTCCACGCTGGAGATGAAGCAACTCGGCGTGGGGTTGGCGACGGCGATCCTGCTCGACGCGACGGTCGTCCGCGGGGTGCTGCTGCCCGCCGTCCTGGCCCTGCTCGGACGGCGAGCCCACACCGGGCCGCGCTGGGTCCCGGTCCTGCACCACTGAGCCAACGGGCCAGCGGGCCAGCGGCTCACCGGGCACTGCTCACCCTGCGATCGTGGCGTCCAGCCACGATCGCAGGGCGGGCACGTCCATCCCCGCCGGTTCCAGCAGGTCCTTCAGCGCGGTGCTCGGCGCGGTGTCTGCCGGAGCTCCCAGCCGCTCCAGCAGCAGCGGCGCGGTGATCTCGGGGAAGGCATCGGTGACCTGCTGCACCGTCATCCAGCCCTTCACGTCGGCCGTGGTGGCGGGCAGGGAGGTCGTGTCCTTGCTCGCCTCCGGCATCGCGGAGCCGCTCGAGCCCCCGCCCCCCGTTGCGGCCGCCGACGCGGTGCGGCCCGTCGTCGTCCACCAGCCCTGAGTCATCGCCGCCCCGATCACCAGCGCGGGAAGGAGGAGCAACGCGGCGGCGTAGACCGCGACCGGCAACCGCCGGGTGCGCAGCCGGGTCCGGGTCGGCACCGGGTCGCGGTGCGGGGGAAGACGGAGCTGGGAGGCGGTCACGACCGGCTCCCACGGCGCACGGGCAGCGGCAGGGCGAGCGTAACGCCGAGGGCGGGCACGCTCGGGCAGGCAGCCACGCACTCCAGGCAGCCCAGACAGGACGTGTCGGTCACCCGGCTGCGGGTGTTCACCGGGATTCCGACCGGGCAGGCCTGATTGCACAGATCGCACCCGAGACAGGCCGAGGCCTCCCGCTGGATCGCGACTGGGCTGGCCCTGCCGATCAGTGACTGCACCGCCCCCAGCGGGCACGCGTACCGGCAGAACGGTCGCTGCACGACCAGGGACAGCAGCAGGACGGCGATCATCACCACGAAGGCCAGGCTGACCTCGAACTCGACCACGGAGAGCAGGGCGATCCAGGGGTCGGCCACCCGGAACACCATGGTCCCGGTGATCGCCGCGCCGACGACGGACCAGACCAGCACCGCCCACTTCCCCCAGCGCAGCGCCCGGTCCACGCGCGCCCAGCGCGCCGCGGCTGCGCTGCGGTCGAACCGCCGCCTCCGACGGCGCAGCGCGGGCACCCGATCGACGACCCCGGAGGCAGCCCGGTAGAGGGCCCCCTGGAGTGCACCGAGGGTGCAGATCCAGCCGCAGAAGACGCCGCGGCCGACCAGGGCCAGCAGCACCACCGCCGCTGCGAGCACCAGGTTGGCGGTATGGACGTGCGGAACGGTGCGCCCGGTGCTGATCCAGGTCCACAGGGTCTCGAACCCTCCGAAGGGGCAGAGCCCCTCGGCGGAAGGACCTCCATCGGTCAGGTGGCCCGCCACCTGCCAGGCGATCAACCCGGCGACAACCCCCTGGACGCCGTGGCGCAACCACCGCACCCGCCGGCCCCACGAGCGCGGACGCGCCGGCACCATCTCACCGCCGTGCCGGGCTGTGCCCGCCGCCGGCCCCGGTTCGGTCGTCCCTGTCGCCATACCGGCCGCTCCCTCGCGTCGTCGTCGCTGCAACGACGAGGCTGTCGACCGCGCCGGCAGAACGCGTGGAGGGCGTGTGGAGGCCAGGTGGAGAAATCCTCCGCACCGTGGCGGTGACGCTGCCCTAGAGCGGGCCGACGCGCCGCCCGGTCAGCTCCTCGACGGTCAGGCACAGCACGACGTCGCGGTCCCCGTTCGCCCACGGCCCCACGCGGGACAGTGCTGCAGCGATCCGCTTCTCGTCCCGCTCCCGCACCACCCGACCGGCGGCGATCACCGACCACCCCGACCGTCCGACCGGGAAGGCACTGTCCACCTCGTACACGGCCTCCAGAGTCGCCTCACCCTCGGTGGCACCGACCAGGAAGGCCTCGGGTGAGGTGCGGAACAGCACGTCCTGACCGATCACGGCATGGTTCATCACGATGATCTTCGGCTTGCCCTCGGCCACGACCGCGAGCCGGCCGAACTGGGTCGACGCCAGCAGACGGGCGCAGGATGCCGCGTCGAGCGACTCGATCTGCTCCTCGGGTTCGAACACGGTTCCTCCGGTCATCGGCCCCGCACTCGTCATCCGGCGGCTGTCGCCTACCCTCCCGCGCCGTAGGCCCCAGAACAACTGGAGCACGCCCACGGCTCAAGACTGATACCTGCCTGACGACAATCGAACGTGGCAGTCGCCGACCCGCAGGAATCGTCCGGAGCACGACCCGGGCTACTGGCCCCTGTCGACATCCTCATCTCCAGGCTCCGGACCAGCGCCCGCCTGGCCGTGCTGGTCACCCTTCTGCTCCTGCCCGCGGGGCTGGCCAACGCCGCCTTCGCCACCGCCATCACGGGTCAGGTGACCTTTGCCGAGAACGAGCGGGCGGGCACCGTCGTCCTGCGCGCAGCCCTGACCTCGCTCACCGCGACCGTCGCGGGCCAGGATCCGGTGCTCGGCACGCTGGAGACCGCCGTCGCCGCGCACCCCCAGCTGTCACTGGACGACCAGTGGCGACAGGTCGAGCAGACGGGTGCCGCGCTCTCCGCCACAACGGGGCCGGACGCTGCGCCACGTGCTGCGCTGGCCACCTCGCTGGTCACCCTGATCACCCAGTTGGGCAACACCTCGAACCTGATCCTCGACCCCGACCTGGACTCCTTCTACGTGATGGACGCCCTGGTCGTCCAGGTGCCGAAGGCACTGCTGGCGGCTGCGGAGGCTGCAGCCCCGGACACCGGTTCCGCACGCACCGCGCGGGTCGCCGCTCAGGCGGTGCATGCCGGGACCATCGTCGGTGCGGCGGACAGCATCGAGACCGACACGACGACGGCCGCGGCCAACACCGTCTTCCCCCGGCTGGACGAGCGATTGAGCGGACTCGGCTCGGTGACCCAGGCCGCCACGGCGCTGGCCGCGCACCTGAGCGAGACGCTCGAGGCCCCGTCGGCGGCCGATCCGCGGGAACTGGCCACCGCCTCCGCCGAGGCGATCGGGCCCGCGGTGCAGACGCTCGACGACCTGCTGGCCGCCCGGGTGTCGCGGCTGTCCACGACACGCACCACGACCCTCGCCGTGACGCTGGCGGCCCTGGTGCTGGCGTGCTGGGTCGCCGCTGGGGTCTGGTGGCGCACCCGAACCGACGTCGGCCAGGTGCTCACCGCGGTCACCGCGATCTCGGAACACGATCTGGATCCGCACCCGATGCCGCAGGGCAGGGACGAGTTCGGCGACATCGGGCGGGCCCTCGATGTGGCGCGCGGGCAGCTGGCCGACGCCCGGCTCTCTCTGGACCGATCTCAGGCGGACCGCGAGCAGCAGCTGAAGGCGGCGTTCGTCCAGCAGCGGGTGGCCGAGAAGCAGGCCCGTGGGCGCGCCCAGTCCGTGATCGACGAATCGGCGACCGTGGTGATCGGGGAGCTGTCCGACGTCGTGGTCCAGATCGACGCGGTACGCACTGCTGCGTCGACGATCGACGACCGGGTCGGCGCCGCGGACGCCGCTGCTCGCGGCGTCGTCGAACAGGCCGGCGAGGCCGACCGCTCGGTCAAGGCCCTGGCGATCAGCCTGGGGCAGGTGGCCGACGTCGCTCAGCTGATCGCCGGCATCGCCGACCAGACCCGGCTGCTGGCGCTCAACGCCACCATCGAGGCAGCGCGCGCCGGCGAGGCCGGTCGGGGCTTCACCGTCGTGGCCCAGGAGGTGAAGAACCTGGCGGACACCACGGCCGTCTCCACCGAGGAGATCACCGGAACGATCGTCACGCTGCGCCAGGAGGCCGAGGCTGTGGCGTCGGCGATCACCCTGATGAACCGGGGCATCGTCGGGGTGGACGAGGCGACCGCGGTCCTCAGCGACGTGGCCACCGAGCAGCGCGCCCTCGTGCAGCGGCTCGATGCCTGCGTGGGGGAGTCGATCGGCCGCGTGCGGGCCATGTCCTCCTTGACCGACAAGCTCGAGCGGCGCCAGTTCGAGCGCGTGCCCGCGGTCGGGCAACTGCAGCTGCTGATCGACGACCGGGCCGTACCCGCTGCCACGATCGACATCAGCGAGGGCGGCCTCCGCTGCACCGTTGCCGCCTCAGGCTCGCCGGCCGAGGGCGACGTCCTCGAGATCGAGCTCGCCCTGCCCGACGGCAACATCGCGCTCGCCGCACGCGTCGTGCGCCGGACCGCGCGGCACACCGAGCGGCAGACCGACCACGAGCTCGGCCTGGAGTTCCTCTCTCCCGACGCGGAGACCGCTCGGCGGCTCTCCGACTACGTGCGCGCCAAGGCCGCGGGATAGGCAAGGGTCGGCATCCACTGCCGCCACACCTGCTCCAGCCGACCGTCGGCGATCACCGCGGCCAGAGCGGCGTCGAGTTCGGCGAGCAGTCCGGGGCGGTCCTTGGCCACCCCGATCCCCCACCGGTTGCCGGTGGCCACGGTGAACGCCGTCTCGTACTCCGGGTGATCACCGAGTGGCACCAGGGCGACGTCGTCGTCCACCACGGCGTCCACCTCTCCGGCCGACAGCGCGGCCAGCATCTCGCCGAACACGTCGTCGCTCGCCCCGCCGAACGGCACCGTCACCGCGCCGGCGAAGGTCTGCGCCAGCGCCATGTTCGTGCTGCCGGCGATCGCTGCGACCCGCAGGCCGGCCAGGTCCTCGGACCGGGTGATCCCGCTCCCCGGCGGACCAGGACCGACTCGTCGAAGACGGCGTAGGGCCGGGTGAAGTCGACCTGCTCCAACCGGGAGGCGGTGATCCCCTGGCCGCACCACACGGCGTCCACCTCGTGCCGCTGGGCGGAGGGGATCATGTCGTTCCACGGCACACAGGCCCATTCCAGGGTGCGGCCGAGTTCGGTGGCCACCAGTGCCGCCGCCGCCGGTTCATAGCCGCGCCGGCTGCCGTCGGGCGCGGCCTTGTGGAACAGCGGCGGGGCCTCGGCGTCCAGACAGGCCAGCCGCAGCACTCCGGTTGTCCGGCTCACGGCAGGGCCTGCGCGTAGTAGGACTTCTCCCAGTCGGTCACGTACCCGCAGAACCGGGCCCATTCGTCGGCCTTCAAGGCGGTGTAGACCTCCATCAGACGGGGCGGGAAGGCGGCCTGGACGACCTTGTCCTCGGCCAGGGCGCGCAGGGCGTCGCCCAGGGTCAGGGGCAGCGGTGCGAACCGCGCCGATTCGGCGCCGTAGCTGCTGCCGACCTGGGAGGGACCGGGGTCGGTGCGCTGCTCGAGCCCGTCCCGCATCGCAGCAAGAAGGGCTGCATGCGACAGGTACGGGTTCACACTGGCGTCGGGCAGCTTGTACTCCAGCCGGCCGTTGGCCGACAGCCGCACCGTGCAGGTCTTGTTGTCCATGCCCCAGTTGGCCTGTGACGGCGCGAACTGGCCGGCATCCCAGTAGCGCTTGTAGGAGTTCACGGTCGAGGCCATGATCGCCATCGACCCGCCGGCGTGGGCGAGCAGCCCCCGACGACGTGGTGACCGACCTCTGTCAGGTGCAGCTCACGCCGTCCGGGATCGGCCAGGATGTTCTCCTCGCCCCGCCACAGACTGACGTTGTGGTGGCAGCCGTTGCCCATCATCCCGGTGGCCGGCTTGGGCATGAAGGAGGCCGTGATCCCGAGCTCGCGGGCCACCTGGCGGCAGATCTGGCGGTAGGTGACCAGCCGGTCGGCGGTGAGGTCGGCGTGGTCGAACATCCAGTTCAGCTCGAGCTGGCCGGGATCCTCGTAGTCGCCCTCGATCATGTCCAGGCCGAGCGCCTGGGCGTAGGTGATCACCTTCTGGTAGATCGGGCGGTACCGCTCCAGATGGTCCACGTGATAGGCCGGGCTGCCGCCGGGGCGCACGTCGGCCGCCAGACCCGGCCCGGTCCAGGTCATCTCGGGCTCGCAGCCACTGCGCAGGTGCAGACCGGTCGCCTCGGTGAACTCGGCGTGCATCCGGCGGAAGTGGCCACGGGCGTCGGTGTCCAGCGGGCGGCCGCCGACCTCGGGCAGGTGGTCGGGCTCGTACAGCCGGCAGAACACCCGGGCCACGCTGGTGTCCCAGGGCAGCACAGCGAAGGTGTCCAGGTCCGGGACTGCGGTGAACTCGGCCGCGGCCACCCCACCGCCGAGCAGCTCACCGGCGACCGTCGACTGCAGGTCGGCCATCGCCGTCCGGTGCAGCTGGACGCCGCGCTGCGCGATGCGCGCGAGGTGCTTGGCCGGCAACACCTTTCCGACCACCCGGCCGCCCAGGCTCACCGCCTGGAGGTAGACGTACTCGACGCCGGCATCGTCCGCCGCCTGGACCACACCGTCGATCAGGGAGGCGTCGGCGTTCGTCTCCCGGTGGGCATCGAGGGCGGTGGTGGGTGCGTGCGGTGCCATGTGGACCCTTTCGATCGGCGGGGTGCGGGCTGTCAGTCCTCGAGGGTGATCGCCCCGGTGGGGCAGACGTCGGCGGCGGACTCGATCTCGTCCCGTTCGCCGTCCGTCGCGCAGGACGGCTCGGGGTCGTACTCCAGGACGTCGTCGACGATCCGGAACACCCCCGGGGCGGCGATGGCGCACTGCCCGTGGGACTGGCAGACTCCGCGGTCGACCTGCACGCGCATGGGATTCCCTTCCGTCTCAGGTGATGTGGGTCAGCCGAAGGCGACGGGCAGGACGACGGCCCCGGTGTTGCCGCTGTCGGGCAGCCAGGTCGGCGCCGCGGCGTAGCGGATGTCCGGCATCCGTCGGGCGAGCAACGGCAGGGCGACGCTCATGTCGATCCGGGCGACGAAGTGACCGAGGCAGTGATGCGCCCCGCCGCCGAACCCGAAGTGCGGCGGACGATCGGTCGCCGTGATGTCGAAGGCGACGTCGTCCATCGCCCGGGGATCGGTGCCGGCGGATTCGGCGAACATGTGCAGCGTGGTACCGGCAGCGATGTCGACGCCCTCGAAGGTGAAGTCCTCCAACGCCTCCCGGGTCACCCAGGTGGTCGTCGGGTTCACCCGCATCACCTCCTCGACCGCCGCGGCACCCAGCTCGGGCCGCTCGGCGAGGAGCTGCCACTGGTCGGGGTGGTCGAGGAAGGTGCGCATGGCCAGGCTCAGCTGATTGCGCGTGGTGTCGAAGCCGCCGAAGACCACCAGCACCATGGCGTCGCGCAGCTCCTGCTCGGACAGCCGGTCCTCGTCCTGCTGCGCGGCGACGAGCCGGGACGTGAAGTCGTCGCGCGGATGGCGGCGACGGTCGTCCACGGCAGCGTCGCAGTAGGCGGTCAGCCCGGCCAGCGCCTGCTCGATCTTGGGCAGGTCCTCCTGGAGGGTGACGCCCATCGCCAGCCCGATCGTCGCGGACTCCGCAGCGATGGTGCGCCACTCCTGCTCCGGCAGGCCGAGCAGTGTCGCCACCACCCGGGCGGCATAGGGCTCGGCGAACTCGGAGACGAACTCGCACCGGCCGGAATCGGCGAACCCGTCGATCAGCTCGTCGGCCAGCCCGGTGAAGTAGGGCGTCAGCGAGCTCAGTGCCTTCTTCGAGAAGGCGGGGTTCAGCAGGCGGCGCAACCGGAAGTGCTCCTCGCCCTCCTGGTTGAGGATCCAGCTCGACCACCAGCGGGCGAACGGCCCCGAGGTGACGCCGTTGTGGGCCGGCCACGCGGCGCTGCCCTGGCGCAGCTTGCGGCTCTTGAGCAGCTGGTTGACCTCGTCGTAGCGCAGGATCGCGAGCCCGTAGTTCGTGCGGGCGTACCAGTTGCGTTCACGCGCCTGCCGCACCTGCTCGGACCGGATCGAGAAGGTGGGATCGGCGACGTCCAGGAACGGGACGTCGGCGGGGGCCGGCGCGGTGGCATTCATCGGGACCTCCTTGGCGTGCCCGACAGATAACATTTAAGTTCACATGTTTGTCAAGACTCCTCCCCCGTGATCATGCAATCCGGGTACGCGAAGCAATGGGGCCAGCTGCCTGCACCCCGCCCGCCGCGTACCGGGATTGCATGATCACGGGGGAGGGATGTAGGCGTGCGGGGGCGTCAGTGGTCGGCGACGGCTAGGGCCCAGCCGAGGTCGGCGGTCACCGGCACCACGTCCCGGAAGCCGGCCCCGACCTCGGGGAAGGACTTCAGCCGCGCCCCCACCGGCCACTGCGCACTGTTGGCGGTGACCACCCGCCGGTCCTGGCCGACCAGCACCGCGTCCTCCCCGAGCGGCGCCAGCGCCCCCAGCAGCGCCGGCTCGATGTTCTGCACGGCGACGTCCGCACCGGCCACCCCGAGGAAGACGCCGTCACGGCGCACCGGGTCGGCGAAGGTGAACACGTACTGACCGGCTCCGCGCAGATCGAGGTACGGGCCGACGACGGTGCGCCGGCCCTCGGTGCGCGGCACGGCGTACCAGGGCATCGCGAGGTAGTCGTAGCTGTCCTCACTGGCCGGGTCGAGGTCGAGGCGAAGCGGGGACGGCGCGCCGCGGCCCGAGATCGGCCGAGCCCACCACTGCAGCCGGCGCTGGCCGTCGAGCGTGACAGCAGGCTCCATCACCACACCGCACCCGCCGAGCACCGGGTGCGCGGCCAGCCGGGCCAGGATCAGCTCACGCAGCGACTCGACGTCCGCCGGGCCGACCAGGCCGGACGTCGACCGCTCCCAGCACGCGCGGTACGCCGCCCCGATCGGGGCGACGGCCGCGAAGACGTCCTCGAGCACCCGCTCCACGGCGGCGGCACACTCGGCCGGCCGCGCCAGTGCGCGCGTCACCGCGGCGGTCCGGGCAGTCGCAGCCGCTGCGCGATCACTCGCCGCAGCCCGTTCTCGACGTGCTGCTCGGCGGCGTCGCGGGCCGCCTGCTCGTCCTCAGCGGCCACAGCCCCCAGCACGGCGCGGTGTTCACTCGCGATCGTCGCCACATCCGGCGGGCTGTCGCCCGGGTACCAGAGCAGGTCGGCGATCTGCGACTGCAGCTCGATCTCGCTGCGGGTCAGCCGCTGAGACTGTGCCGCCAGGGCGAACTCGATGTGGAAGCGGCTGTCGGCACGGCTCCGTTCACCGAGCGTGGTGGCGGTGCCGACCGCCGCCGCGAGGGAGTCCAGCCGGGTCAGGTCGGCCTCACCGGCGCGCTGCGCCGCCAGCCGTGCCGCCGCCCCGGAGACCGCCATCTGCTCGTCGCACAGATCACGCAGTTCGGCCACGGTCAGCGCGGCCAGTCGCTCCCGCAGGGCGGCCGGGCTGGGACTGCCCGGCTTGCGCACGAAGCTGCCACCCCGGCGTCCACGGCGGGTCTCGACCATCCCCTGCTCGCGCAGGCTGGCCAGTGCGCCGCGCAGGGTCAGTGTGGACACGCCCATCTGGACGGCCAGCTCGGCCTCGGACGGCAACTGCTCGCCCTGGCGCAACAGACCGAGATTGATCGCCCCCGCCAGCCGTCGGACCAGGTCCTCGGCCACCCCGCCCGGCGCCGCCGGGAGGAAGGCGACGCGCAGGGCGGAGACCGCGCGCTCTGTCGTCGCCATCGCCACCTCGCCGGTCCCAGTCATTCGACCTCACACCAAACCCTTGCCCTTTAACCTTAACTTCTCTATGTTTCAGCGCACGCCCGGCGGTTCCCGCCGTCCGCCGCATTTGACCTGCTGTCGCCCAGCCGACAGCACCGGCTCGGCCCTCCGGAGGAGAATACGGTGAGCGCTCCACACGACGCCCAGCACCATGACGAGGACACGGCCCGATTCGGCCGAGCTCGGGTACAGCTCGCAGTTCAAGCGCGACATGAGCCTGTGGGCGAACTTCTCCCTGGGGTTCACCTACCTGTCTCCCGTGGTCGGCATCTACTCCCTGTTCGGGCTGCTGCTGCCGGTCGCCGGCCCACCCATGATCTGGAGCCTGGTGATCGTCGGGATCGGCCAGTTCCTGGTCGCCCAGGTGTTCAGCGAGGTGGTCGCCCAGTACCCGATCGCCGGCGGGGTCTATCCCTGGGCTCGACGGCTCTGGGGCCGCAAGTGGGCCTGGATGACCGGCTGGATCTATCTGGCCGCCCTGCTCTCCACCATCGGTAGCGTGGTCTACGGCGCCGGGCCCTACCTGGCCTTCGTGCTCGGCATCGAGAGTTCGACCACGGCGACGATCCTGTGCGCCCTGGGTCCTGATCGCGCGTGGCGACGGCGATCAACCTGGCAGGCACCAAGGTGCTCGCCGCGGCAGCGATCGCCGGGTTCGCCGCCGAGCTCGTCGGCGCCCTGGCCGTCGGCATCTGGCTGCTGGTGGCCCACCGCGAGCAGACCCTGTCGATCCTCACCGATACCTTCGAGACCGGCGGCGAGGGCGGCTACCTGGCCGCCTTCCTGGCCGCAGGGCTGATCGGCATCTACCAGTACTACGGCTTCGAGGCCTGCGGCGACGTCGCCGAGGAGGTTCCCAACCCCGGCAAGCGGATCCCGACCTCCATGCGACGCACGATCTACATCGGTGGCGCCGCCGCCATCTTCGTCACCTTGGCCCTGCTGCTGGCGGTCAGCGACTACGCCGCGGTATTCTCCGGCGAGGACGCCGACCCGGTCGGCACGGTCATGGTCGAACGCCTTCGGCGAGACCGGCACCCGGATAGTGTTCGTGATCATCCTGCTGTCGTTCGTCTCCTGCGCCATGAGCCTGCAGGCTGCGGCCAGCCGGCTGACCTACTCCTACGCCCGCGACGACATGATCCTGGGCAGCTCGTTCCTGAAGAAGTTCAGCGAGTCCCGGCACGTGCCGCCGTACGCCATGCTCGGCGCCGCGCGTCATCCCGGCCCTGATCGTGATCGGCTCGAAGTGGATGCCCGGCAAGGCCTTGACCCTGATCATCAGCTTCGGCTCGCTCGGCATCTACATCGCCTTCCAGATGGTGGTGCTGGCCGCCCTGCGCGCCCGGCTGAAGGGCTGGCAGCCCTCGGGCGCCTTCCGGCTCGGGGCACTGGGAATGCCGGTGAACATCGCCGCCCTGATCTACGGCGTCGCCGCCATCGTCGTCCTGGTCAAGTACACGGCGACCGCCGAGGGCGCCTGGTACTCCCGGTACAGCCTCGGTGTCTCGGCCCTGGTCGTGATCGGCCTCGGCGTGCTCTACATGGCGCTGCACCGCGCGCACGACCGCAGCGACGCACCGCACGGTGACGCCGTTCCCACGGGGGCGAAGGAGCGCGCGGGCATCGGCTGACGGTCGGGGGCTCCCCGGGCGATCGAACGTCGGGCAGGCTGGTGAGCATGGATCTGCACCGGGATCTGCGCCGACTGATGCACCCGGCCGTGGTGGTCGACGGGGCGGCCACGGTCCAGGAGGCCGTGGCCGCCATCACCTCGGCCGGCGGCACGGCGGTCCTGGTCCGCCCTGCGCCCGACAACCCCGACAGCCCCGACGGCGCGGGCGCGGCCGGCGCGGGCCGATACGGCATCTGCACCGACCGAGACATCAGGTCCCGGCTGCTCGCGGCCGGTCTGCCGCCGTCGACGCCGGTCCGCGAGATCGCCACCGCCGAGGCGGTCGCGATCGATCCCGGATGCGACGTCGCCGACGCCCTGTTGCTCATGGTGGAGAACGGATTCCGGCACCTGCCGGTGATCGATCGGCTCGGCGAGGTGCTCGGCGTGGTCGAGGACGTGGATCTGCTGGCTGTGCAGTCCCACACCCCCCTGCATCTGCGGCGCGCGGTGACCCGGGCCGACGACGAGCCCACCCTGGTCGCGCTGGCCCGGCGACTGCCCGGCGCCTGGATCGACGCCGCCAACGCCGGACTGGACGCCGTACACGTCAGCGCCGCGATGAGCGCCACCATCGAGGCGATCACCCGCCGCGCCGTCGAGCTGGCCGTGGCCGAGCAGCCGCCGACCGCGCCGGTGGGCTGGCTGCTGCTGGGCAGCCTCGGACGCCGAGAGGCGATGCCCGCCTCGGACCTGGACAGCGCTCTGGTCTGGACCGGCGCGGACGACGACCCGGGTCGCCGCGCCGAGGTCGCCGCGCTGACGCGCCAGGTGCACGGGATGCTCGAGGCCGGCGGCCTGAGCGAGGACGACATGGGCCTGGCCGCGGGCGACCTGCGGGTGGCCCGCTCCGCCGGCGCCTGGCGGGCGGCGATCGCCCGCTGGCTCGACCATGCCGGAGAGCCGGACCCCGTGGTCTACCTCGGGGCCCTCTGCGATGCCCGAGCCGCCTACGGAGACGAGGTGGCGGCACCGGTCCTGCGTGATCTGCTGGCTCGAGGAGGCCCCGGGCCGGCCACCCGGCGGCTCGGCTTCGCAGCGCTGGCCGCCCAACCGCCCCGCGGTGTCCTGCACGGAGGGCTGCACCGAGGGCTGCACGGTGGCGCGATCGGGCGGCTCGGCTCGCTGCTCGGCGCCGACCGCCCGGCCACCGTGGACCTGAAGCAGGACGGCGTGGCGCCGATCACCCAGCTGGCCCGATGGGTGGCCTTCGCCGCGGGATCCGCGGCGCTGGGCACCCTGGCCCGTCTGGCGGCGGGCCGAGACGCCCAGGTGATCTCCGCCGAGGCGCACGACGTGCTCGCCGAGGCCTTCGGCGCGCTGCAGGATGCGCGGCTGCGGCAGCAGGTGGGCAGGCTCGAGGCGGGGCTGCCGCCGACCGACGAGGTCGCCGTCGCCTCGCTCCGGCCACTGCGCAGACGCCGTCTGGAGGAGCTGTTCCGGGCCGTGGCAGATGTACAGGACGAGGTCAGAGCGTCACTCGCTGATGCACGCGGGTTGTTCTGACCCTGGAATGCAGCTCCCTTGTCCCCGCCTGTCACCGGGGCCGACTACCGTGTCGGACGGGCCGGAGAACGCCTCTCGGTCCTGCGTGTGCAGTCCTGTCCGGGGGTCGTGGTGGCGAACTGGTTCGTGCATGTCGAAGGGTCCACGTCGGGGCCGCACCCGGCCGAGCACGTGCGGCACTGGGTGACGAGCCGTCAATTGGCGCCGTCCGCCCTGTTCTGGCCCGATGGAGCCACCGGCTGGCTGGCCCTTGCCCAGGCCTGGCCCGTGCTCGAGTCGGCACCTGCCACCGCCGGCCCCGCCCAGGCCGGCCCCGCGCAGGCACCCCCAGCTCAGGCGCCACCGCCGAGCACTCCGGCTCAAGCGCCACCACAGTCCGCGCCACCACAGTCCGCGCCACCACAGTCCGCGCTCCAGTTCGCCCCACCACAAGGCGCGCCCTACCCGGGCTACTACGGACCCGGCCAACAGCCCATGCCCTACCCGGCCGGATACCCCGGCGGGGCAACCATGCCGCACGCCTCGCGCAGCGCCGTCCAGGGATTCACCGACCGTCTGGCCGACTTCGCCGGGGTCGAGCGGATCAGCGGCTTCCGGGTCCGTGAACTGCTCTCCCTGGCCACCCAGCGACACAGCCGGGACGAGATCGAGCTGAACTTCGCCACCGGCCTTCCCGGCTTCACCCCACCGCTGGACCAGGTCGAGTCGGACTGGCCCAAGCCTTGGATGTTCGTGCGGCTCTACGCCTCGGCCTCGCTGCTGTTCCTCGGTTTCGTCGCCCTGGTGAAGATCTTCGAGAACCCCAACCTGTTGCCCGGCATGATCGTCGTCGGCAGCTTCGTCGTCCCGCTGGCCGTGCTGGTCTTCTTCTTCGAGACCAACACCCCTCGCAATGTCTCCCTCTACGTCGTGGCCAGAGCCTTCCTCACCGGGGGTCTGATCTCACTGGCGCTCACGCTGGTGCTGGTGCAGTTCGGCAGCTCGGAGAACCCCTGGGTCGGCCCGTTGATGACCGGTCTGCTGGAGGAGACCGGGAAGATCCTGGCCGTGTTCGTGATCATGCTGCAGCTACCCGGGCTGCGGTATCCGTGGATCTTGAACGGCATGCTGTTCGGGGCCGCCGTCGGGGCCGGCTTCGCGGCCTTCGAGTCGGCCGGCTACGCCTTGGTGTCCCTGATCGGCAGCGGCCAGCTCGACGTGGACGGCGCCATCACCCTGATCTTCCTGAGGGGCGCGCTGGCCCCCTTCGGCCACGTGGTGTGGACGGCGCTCGCGGCGGGCGCGCTCTGGCGGGTCAAGCGCGACCGCAAGTTGAGCCCCGCCATGCTCGTCGACCTGCGGGTGCTGCGGATCCTCGGCCTCGTGATCGCCCTGCACGCGATCTGGGACTACGGCTTCACCCTGCCGTTCCTGCTCAAGTACGTGGCCCTCGGCGTGCTGGCGTGGCTGCTCGTGCTCGGCATGATCACCTCCGGGCTGAAGCAGATCAAGGCGACCCAGGCCACAGCCGCCGTCGGCGGGTCCTCCCTGCCCCAGGCGACCGCCCTGCAACCCATGGTTCCCCCGGTCGGGAGCCGCTGACGTACGGCTGTCGCAGGAACGGCCCGTTCGGCCGATGTTCTGGTGACGCCCGGCGACCGGTGTGTGACCTCCGCAGTGCCATTGCATAGGTTGTGCTCGGGAAGCACGCCGAGCCCGGCGTCCACGCCGCGGTACGAGGGAGTCCACACATGAGTCGCACCTGCCGGATCGACCTGGACGGCACGTCGTACGAGCTGCCCGTGATCGAGGGCACCGAGCACGAGCTGGCGATCGACATCAGCAAGCTGCGGGACACCACCGGGTACATCACCCTGGACGACGGCTACGGCAACACCGGCTCCTGCAAGTCCGAGGTCACCTATATCGACGGCGACCAGGGCATTCTGCGCTACCGAGGGATCCCGATCGAGCAGCTGGCGGAGGACAGCTCGTTCGTCGAGGCCGCCTGGTTGGTGATCTTCGGCAGGTTGCAGACACCCGCCGACCGCGACCGGTTCAGCGACCTGCTCACCGAGAACTCCGCAATGCCGCTGAGCATGCGCAAGCACTTCGACGCCTTCCCGCCGAACGCCCACCCGATGGCCATTCTCTCGGCGATGATCAACGCGCTCAGCGTGCACGAGCCACAGGCAGAGACCGACGACGACGCGGCGCTGGAGATGGTCGCTGCCCGGCTGATGTCGAGGGTGCGCACGATCGCCGCGGCGAGCTACAAGTCCTCGATCGACCAGGCGATCATGCATCCGCGCTACGACCTGAAGTACGTGGACAACTTCCTGCACATGATGTTCTCCCAGCCCTACCACGAGTTCAGCCCCTCGCCCGAGATCTCCCGGGCGCTCAACCTGTTCCTGCTGCTGCACGCCGACCACGAGCAGAACTGCTCCACCAGCACAGTGCGCATGGTCGCCTCCAGCAAGGCGAACATGTATGCCAGCTGCGCCGCCGGCGTCTGCGCCCTCTGGGGCCCTCTGCACGGCGGAGCGAACGTGGCCGTGGTCGAGATGCTCCAAGAGATCAAGGAGCGCGGGATCCCGGTCACCGAGTACGTCAAGAAGGTGAAGAACAAGGAGGACGGCGTCAAGTTGATGGGCTTCGGCCACCGGGTCTACAAGAACTTCGACCCGCGCTCGAAGATCCTGCGCGATGCCGCCGAGAAGGTGCTCGAACAGTCCAGCGCGTCAGACCCGCTCCTCGACATCGCCACCGAGCTGGCCGACGCGGCGTTGAATGACGACTACTTCATCGAGCGCAAGCTCTACCCGAACGTGGACTTCTACTCCGGCATGATCCTGCGCGGGATCGGCATCCCGACGAACATGTTCACGGTGATGTTCGCGATCGGGCGGATGCCGGGCTGGATCGCCAACTGGAAGGAGATCCACGACGACCCCTCGTCGCGGATCTACCGCCCCCGCCAGATCTACGTCGGCGACACGGTCCACGACTACGTGCCGCGGAGTGAGCGCTGACCCCCCTCCCCGAACCCCTTCGTTCGCGATGAACGGTCCCGAGCAGGACGTCGTCAGCTCAGCGGGCCGTATGGCCGGTGCAGCGATGGGCATCCCGGGGGTCGTCGCCGTCTCGCTCGGCGGGTCGCAGGCCACCGGCCTGACCGACGCGGCGTCCGACATCGACCTGCACGTCTACTGGCGCGCAGAGCTGCCACCCGGGCCGCAGCGCGCCGCCGTTCTGGCCTCGATCCCCGACCCGGGCACCACGATTCGCGAGGAGACGGCGTGGGGGCCCGAGGACCATCTCGTGGTCGACGGTCGGCCGGCGGAACTGGTCTACGTCGACCTGGACGACGTCGTCCGGCAGATCGAGCGCGCCAGGACCGTGGGCCTCGATGACGAGGGCTTCGCGACCGCCGTCCTGCACTCGGTGGCCTCGGGGATCGTTCTCGAGGACAAGGGAGGGGAACTGGCCGCCGCCCGCGCCGCCCTGGCCGACTACCCCGAGGCGACCTACCGCCGGCTGGTCCAGACACTGCCCCATCTGCTCCGCAGCTACCTCGCCCAGTTGACGAAGGCCCAGGGCCGGGGGGATCTGCTCTTCGTCCAGCACCGGCGGTACAGCCTGCAGATGGTGTACTTCAACCTGCTGTTCGCCCTGAACCGCCGATACCACCCGGGCGAGAAACGCCTTGCCGTGCACGGGGACCGCTGCCCCACGCGACCCGAGCGTCAGACCGAGCGGTGGACCGAGGTGACGGCTCTGAGCGCGGACGACGTCCGCCTGGTCCACCTCCTCGGCGAGCTCACCGAGGACCTGATCGCCCTCGCCGTCGAATAGCGGCCCACGGGCTGCCCCGCCGGACCCCGGATGGGATGCTGAGCCCATGAACAGCTCGCCGCAGGTCAGGGTCGGATACAAGGCGTCGGCGGAGCAGTTCGCGCCCGGCGAACTCGCGCCGGTCGCGGTGTCGGCCGAGGCGCACGGCATGGACAGCGTGACCGTCTCCGACCACTTCCAGCCGTGGCGGCCACGAGGGTGGCCACGCGCCGTTCTCGCTGGCCTGGATGACGGCGGTGGCGAGCGCACCGAGCGGGTGCTGCTCGGCACCTCGGTGATGACGCCGACCTTCCGCTACAACCCGGCCGTCGATCGCGCAGGCGTTCGCCACGATGGGCTGCCTGTACCCGGACCGGATCATGCTCGGCGTCGGCACCGGCGAGGCGCTCAACGAGATCGCCACCGGATCGTCGGCGAGGGCGAGTGGCCGGAGTTCAAGGAGCGCTTCGCCCGGCTGCGGGAGTCGGTGCGCGCTGATGCGCGAGCTGTGGACGGGCGACCGGGTCGACTTCGAGGGCGAGTACTACCGCACCAAGGGCGCCTCGATCTACGACGTGCCCGACGTCGCCGATCCCGGTCTACATCGCCGCGGGCGGCCCGCTGGTCGCCCAGTACGCGGGCCGGGCCGGCGACGGCTTCATCTGCACCTCGGGCAAGGGCGAGGAGCTCTACACCGACAAGCTGATCCCGGCGGTCGACGAAGGCGCGGCGAGGCCGGCGGGCACCGACGAGCATCGACCGGATGATCGAGATCAAGATCTCCTACGACCCCGATCCCGAACTGGCGCTGGAGAACACCCGCTTCTGGGCGCCGCTGTCGCTGACCGCCGAGCAGAAGCACTCCATCCACGCCCCGTCGAGATGGAGAAGGCCGCCGACGCGCTGCCGATCGAGCAGGTCGCCAAGCGCTGGATCGTCGCCTCCGACCCCGACGAGGCGGTCGCGGCGATCAAGGAGTACATCGACCTCGGCCTCAACCACCTGGTGTTCCACGCCCCCGGCCACGACCAGGAGCGATTCCTCGCGCAGCTTCGCCGATCAGGTACTCCCGGGCCTGCGTGAACTCGTGCCCGGCGGCGTCCTGTGACTCCCGATCCGTCGCCACACGCACGGGCTCTGGAGACCACGCTCGAGGCTTTCATGGCCGAACGGGTCTTCCCGGCCGAGCACGCCTATCAGCGGTACCGGGAGGTGCACGGCCCGGCCGACCACAGCCTGCCGCCGGTCATGCGCGAGCTGACCGCCGAGGCGCGCTCACTCGGTCTGTGGAACCTGTTCCTGCCGAGCGAGTCCGGGCTGACCCAGCTGGAGTACGCACGTCTCGCCGAGCTGACCGGTTGGAGCATGGAGATCGCCCCGGAAGCGCTGAACTGCGCGGCGCCCGACACCGGGAACATGGAACTGCTGCACCTGCTGGGCACCCCTGAGCAGCAGGAGCGCTGGCTGAAGCCCCTGCTGGACGGCGAGATCCGCTCGGCGTTCGCGATGACCGAGCCGGCCGTGGCCAGCAGTGACGCCACGAACATCCAGACCCGGATCGAGCGCGACGGCGACGACTACGTGATCACCGGCCGGAAGTGGTGGGCCACGGGCGCCGCCGACCCACGATGCGCCCTCCTGGTGGTGATGGGCAAGACCGACCCGACGGCCGCCGTCCACCGCCAGCAGACCATGGTGTTGGTGCCGATGGACACCCCGGGCATCACCCTGGTCCGCTCCACCCCGGTGTTGGGCCACCATGACCAGCACGGGCATTGCGAGCTGACCCTCGACCAGGTGCGGGTACCGGTCACGAACGTGCTCGGCGAGGAGGGCGGCGGATTTGCGGCGGCACAGGCCCGGCTCGGGCCGGGCCGGATCCACCACTGCATGCGGGCCCTCGGGGCGGCTGAGCGGGCGCTGGCGCTGATGGTCTCGCGCGCCTCGTCACGGGTGGCGTTCGGGCAGCCGTTGGCCGATCAGAGCAGCGTGCAGGAGCGGATCGCGCAGTCGCGGATCGACATCGAGGCGGCCCGGGCGATCTGCCATCAGGCGGCGCACCTGATCGACACCGAGGGCAACAAGGCGGCCCGGCACCTGATCGCGATGGCCAAGGTGCTGGTGCCGCGGACGGCGTGCGAGGTGATCGACCGGGCGATCCAGGTGCACGGCGGTGCCGGGATCAGCGCCGACACCCCGCTCGCAGCGATGTACGCCTGGCATCGCGCGATGAGGATCTTCGACGGACCGGACGAGGTGCATCTGCGGTCCATCGGGAGGCACGAACTGCGCACGCCGGCTCGTTTCGACCTCGGGAGCCCCCATGCCTGACACCGCCAGGCCCGACACCGCCAGGCCCGACACCGCCAGGCCCGACACCGTGCTGGTGGAACGCGACGACCTGGTCGGGCGGATCACCCTGAACGCTCCCGAACGCCTGAACGCGGTCGATGCGGCGATGCTGGACGCGTTGGCCGAGGCGGTGGTCGGCCTCGGATCCGCCGCCGGCATCCGGGTGATCACCCTCACCGGAGCCGGCCGGGGGTTCTGTTCCGGGGCCGACCTCTCCGCCCTGTCCGACGGTGAGGCCGACTCCACCACCCTGGCCGGGATCGCCCGCAGCATCCGTGCGCTGACGAGCTCACCGGTTCCCGTGGTCGCGCTGGTGAACGGGGTGGCGGCAGGGGTCGGCTGCTCGCTCGCCCTGGCCAGTGACTACGTGCTGGCCGCCGAGTCGGCCTCGTTCATGCTCGCCTTCACCAAGATCGGCCTGATGCCGGACGGTGCGGCCACAGCGCTGGTCGCCGCCTCCATCGGTCGTGCTCGTGCGCTGAGGATGGCCCTGACCGCCGAGAAGGTGCCGGCCGCAACCGCCTACGACTGGGGCATGATCGCCGAGGTGTGCGCGGACGACGCGTTCGCCGATCGCGGTGCCGCGCTGGTGCGTACGCTCGGAACCGGCGCCACCCAGGCGCTCGCCGCGACCACCCGGGCCATCAACGCAGCCACCCTGGCCGACCTGGACGGCGCGCTCGCGCGCGAGGAGAGCGGTCAGGTGCGCCTGCTCAGCACGGAGGACTTCCGCGAGGGCGCCGCCGCCTTCACGGATCGCCGGCCGGCCCGTTTCCTCGGCCGGTAGCGGACAGCGCCGGCCAGGTCAGCAGGCGTCAGCCGGGAGCCAGCCAGGCGTCAGCCGGGAGTCGGCCGGGAGTCAGAGCACGTTGACCATCAGTGCCTTCGGGCGCACGGTGCAGATCAGGTGCCGATGGGCGCCGATCGCGTCGCCGTCCAGCTCGGTCTCGACCGGGCGAGAGGTGCGGATCTCGACCCGTTCCGAGGTGACCCTGCGCAGACGCGGATGTCCACGGTGGTGTCGGGTGGCCACGTCGACCAGAACCGCTCCCCAGCCCAGAACGCCCTCGGGCGCCACCAGAACGGTGTCCAGGAGCCCGTCGTCGAGGCGGGCGTCGGGCATGAGCTCGACACCGCCGGTGAGCGTCCCACAGTTGCCGACCACCACGGTACGGGCGTGCTGGGTGACCTCGCGCCGGCCGCCGGCCGCGAGCTGCAGTCCGAAACCGCGGGCGAACAGTGCCCGGACGCCGGAGAGCAGGTATGCGGGCCAGCCCACCGTGTTCTTGATCCGCTCGTTGGCATTGGCCATCGTGTCGGCGTCCAGGCCCATGCCGGCCATCACCAGGAACACCAGTGCCTCGCCCCCGTCACAGACCAGGGTGGCGACGTCCACCTGTCGACGTGACCCGGTCAGCGCGACGTCCAGAGCAGCGCCCAGGTCGTCCACCGGCAGCTCGAGATTGCGGGCCAACAGGTTGCCGGTGCCTCCGGGCAGCAGCCCGAGGGGGACGTCACCGTCCACCAGGGCGGTCGCCACCGCGCGCACAGTGCCGTCACCTCCCAGAGCGCAGACCAACGTGGCGCCCTCGGCGACGGCCTGCCTCGCCTGACCGGTTCCCGCGTCCTCCGCAGTGGTCTCGTACCAGGCGGGCGCGGGCCAGCCGTGGCGGTCACACGCCTCGGCCACAACGGTCGCGACGTCGCTGAGGTCCTCGAACTTCGTCGGGTTGACCACGATCGCCAGATGACCTGTCGGTGAGGATCCGGGCTCCGTCGCAGGGGTTGTCACCAACGCATCATGCCTGGTGGATCGCGGCTCGGCAGGTCGTGACCGGAGGTGGGCACACGGCGGCGGTGTTCGACGTGCGCGCGCGGCCGACCCGTGCGCACCATGGGACGCGGGATCACCCGGCGGCGGCAGACTGGCACGGACCCACCACAGGCGACAGGACCCGAGGAGGAAGCAAGCGATGGTGCAGTCGTTGCGGGTGCAACAGGTTCTGGTGACCCTTGCCGAGGTGTTCTGCGTCGTGGGGACCCTGGTCGGGGTGGGTGTCCTGGGAACGCGGGTCCAGGAGTCCTCCGGCGGCGCGCTGGCCGCGGACGCCACCCTGCTGGCGCCCGCAGGACCTGCCTTCTCGATCTGGTCGGTGATCTACCTCGGCCTCGCCGCCTACACCGTCTGGCAGTGGATCCCCGGCCCCGACCGCAGCGACCGGGCCCGCGGGACCCGCGTGCTCGCCTCCACGTCCATGGTGCTGAACGCTCTCTGGCTGCTGGTCACCCAACAGAACTGGCTCTGGGCGAGCGTGGCGGTCATCGTTGCGCTGCTGGTGGTGCTGGTCCTGCTCGCCGCTGCGGTGTCTCGCCTCGCTCGACCCACGCTGGTGGAAGGCCTCGTCGTCGACACCACCTTCGGCCTGTACCTGGGCTGGGTCGCCGTGGCCACCTGCGCCAACATCACCGCCACCCTCGTCGCCGAGGGAGTACGACCCGCGCAGACGGTGGCCACCACCGCCGCGGTCGCGGTGCTGGTGGTGGTTGCCCTCGTCGGAGTCGTTGTGGCGCAGGCTTTCTCGCAGTGGGCGGTGGCAGCCGCCATGATCTGGGGGCTGGCGTGGATCGCGGTCGGCCGGATCAGCGACGAACCGGAGTCGACGGCGACCGCCTCGGCAGCCCTTGCTGTCGCTGTCGCCATCGCGGTCGCCCACGCCGCCGCGTCGCGTCGCGGGAGGCTACGGTCTCCGGTCACCGTCGGCTGAGCATCGACCGAGCGGACGACGACGAGGACCTCCGGCTCGGTCCAGGCGGCCACTAGCGGCGCAGGATGTGGCTGATGAGGTGATGGGCATGCGACGTTCCCGGAGATGGCGAGACCTGACCCGTGGCCAGCAGGCGGCGATCGCCGTTCTGAGCGCGGTGGAAGTGGTGCTCACCGCGACAGCAGCACGCGATCTGGCCCACCGGCCAGCAAGCCTGGTGCGCGGACGCCGGGCGCTGTGGTGGCCACTGCTGTTCGTTCAGCCTGTGGGGCCGGTGCTCTACCTGACACGCGGTCGGCTCCCCGCTCCTGCCCCTGCCGACATCCCTGCCCCGTCCGTCGGGCGTGCCGCATCCGCGTACCGCGGTCTCGACCTCCACCGGAGCGCAGCCGACGACGTAGCCCTGCAGCCGGCGGACTACCCGCCCGGATCACCTGCAGCATCACCATCGGGCGGGCCGGTAGCTCGCCGTTCCTCGCGCGACGCGACCGTCGGGGTTCGCCTCTGCCCGGTCGAGGCCAGGGAGGTCAAGGCCGGGGAGGTCGAGGCGGAGCTGGGTGTTGCGCAGGTGCTGACCCAGGGCGCGGGCATCGTGCTCCGCGAGGGGCACCAGGTTGCGTCGTGGAGTCCGGGTGCGGTCCACCCAGGCGGGTGGGGTCATCCACGGCACGCCGTCGATCATCTGAATGGTCCAGATGCCGGCATGGACTGCGGCGTGGTGGCGCGCGCAGAGCAGCGCGAGGAGGTCGATGTCGGTGCCGCCTCCGTGACGCCACCAGATCACGTGATGCGCTTCGCAGCGGGCGGGCGGCATGCCGCAGCCGGGCGCGATGCAGCCGCGATCGCGGGCGATCAGCGCCCTCAGCTGGGCGGGCGAGGCGAAGCGACGACTCCGGCCGTAGTTGAGGATCGCCCCGCTCTCGTCGAGGGTGATGCCGGTGAGGACGGCGTTGCACAGGAACAGGGCCAGGGTGGCTGCCTCGACGGGGCCGGCGCCGAGCTCGATCGCCAGGCCGGCCGCCACCGGTTGGCCCCGCTCCGGCCGGCGTGGGTTGGGATCGACCCCAGGGAGGGGTTGGCCGCTGACCTCGCCGGGTTCGCCGACCGGCCCCGGCCGGTAGACGAGATCGTGGGGGTGGACGGGTTCGTCACGGTAGAAGGAGACGCCGGCCTCACCCTGCCCGGGCCGGGCGGAGGGAGGCTGCATCTGGGCCCCGTCTGCGTCAAGGGGCGCGGGTTGCGCGGCGAGGGCGTCGGCGAGTTGCCCGGGGGTGGCCACGATCAGTACCTGAGTACCCGAGGCGGTCGGGGAGCTTCCGTGCAGGAAGTCGCGGCAGAGCTGGTCCAGGGCGTCGGCGCGGCGTTGACCCAGAGACCTCTCATCCCGTAACGGCAGCGTCTCCTGCACACCGGCCTCCTTCTCGCCGGTGGCATCGGAATCGGCGGCCTTGGAATCGGCGGCCTCGGAATCGCCGTCAGGGGTGGTGTGGGCGTAGGGGTCGACCCGCTGGGTCTTCATGATCGCTTCCAGTGCCGTCCGGAACCGGGCACCGGCCACCGGGTCCAGCGCGAAGGAGCCGATCAGCATTCCGGCGGCGTCCTGGCCCCAGGACACGTACCGCCGCTCGTAGGCCTTCGGGTCGTAGGTGTCTTCGGCATCGGGTGTGAGGACCGCGACAAGCTGCGCGGCGATCTGCCGCAAGGTCGGCGGCGAGACCAGCTTCGCGTGCTCGGTCAGGAACGCGTCCACCCGGGCGGCACAGGACACCCCGTGCGGGTCGATCTCGGTCAGTACCTGGCCGGGGATCCTGCCCAGACAGCCGACGGCGACGTCGACATGTTCGACCGACACCTCTCCCGCGGCCAGGGCGGCGCCCATCCGGGGCAGGCCCTGCCCGGCCGGATCGGCGCTGCCGGCCTGCGTGGGAGTGATCCCGGCGCCGTCGAGGTCCAGCGCGTGGGCGGCCCGGACGTCCTTACCGGCCCGGGCCGGAGCGAGGTTGCCGGCGTGGATCAGGAACGTCACCCCGTTCCTACCTGTCGCGGCCCCTGGCACGGCATCCGGGCGGTCGTCCAGTGCGGCCAGCAGGTGCAGGTACCCGGCGTCGACCTGGGCCCGCACACCGACCGCCGCAGCCAGAGCGTCGCGCAGCTCTGCCGAGGACAACACGCTGGTCGGGGCGGCCTGGACCAGCGCCGCGCCCTGAGCGATCAACGTCAGCCCGGCCACGGCGTCCGCCACGGGCCCGGCCTCCGAGCCACCCCCGGCATCGGACGGCAGAGGTCGGACGGCGGCCGAGGGTGGCAACCCACCCGTGCGACGCGAGGGGATCTGGATCCCGGCAAGCAGATCCACCACGTCCGGCGGGTCGCCGTCCGGGGTCGGGGTCTGCTCGGGCTCCATGACAACCACGCTAGCCGCGACCACCGACAATCAACCGCCCCGAACCGGCCGTGAAACCCGCTCTGGCAGAACGTCTTTTGTGGTCATCCTCACCATGAACCGATGTCACAGAAGCGACCTGTTCCGAACCCACCGCGCGCGGCTAGCCTGTACGGGTGAGGAACTCAGCCGGCTCAGACCCAGCATGTCCACCGCCGGCCGTGGCGCTGTGGGTCGGGGACAGTTTCACAGCCGGGGAAGGTGCCGACGTTCCCGCCGCCCAGACCTACCCGTACCTGGTCAGTGCGCGCCTGGGCTGGACCTGCCACGTGGACGCCCAGTGCGGCACGGGCTTCGTCAACGACGGCTACCTCGCCTCGCCCGATTTCGCACCTCTTCTCGCCCGACTTCCGGACGACGCCCGCCGCCACCCATCCGCCGACATCGTGATCGTCGATGCCGGACGGAATGACGCCGAAGTCCCCATACCTGTTCTGCAGCAATCAGTCACGGCCTATCTGACCGCCTTACGCGCGGCCTACCCCACCGCCCGGGTGGTACTGATCGCGCCCACCCTGTTGGACCGGGCCCAGCCGTTGGAGTACCGGTACATACGCTCGATGCTCCTCGGCGTCGCACCGACCTATCGGGCAGTCGTCGTCGATCCAGCCGGTCCTCTCGACGAGCCCGAGGACTACCGCCCGCTGGCCGGCAGCGACGGGTTCCATCCCAACGCTGCCGGCCAACTGCACTACGCAAAGGTGCTGACCAGGATGCTCAAGCAGGTTCTTCCCTGATCCCCGTCCCGGGTACGCGCTACATCGGATGCACCCACGGCGTCCTGACATGGATGGCTGTGACGTTGCTCGGGCCGTCGGCGTCGAACGATCCGTTGGTGATGTAGAGCGTGTGGTGGTCACGCGCCGTCCGTCCGAAGACGGCCTGCGTCGGGTAGTCCAGCCACGCCGGATCCTCGGCCACCACGGTGACCTTGCCGGTGCGACTCACCGTCAGCAGAGCGCCGCTGCCCACCACTGCGCTTCGGGTCGAGGTGACCCACAGCGTCCCCGCGGTGTCGAACATGATGCCGTCGGCATCCTTCAGCGCCGCGTTCCTGGCGACGACGATCGGCGTCCCGGCCCGCCCGGTCCTCCCGATCGGGATCTTGACGATCAGGCCGGCGTCGTAGACGGCCGCGTAGAGGGCATTCGCCCGGAAGGCGATGCCGTTGACCCCGAAGTGCCCGACGGTGGGCGCCAGGATGGAGTTGCGCAGCCAGGGCGAGCGCGGCGTGTCGTTGACCGTGCCACGGGGCCGGGTGCGCCAGATCGACCCGGTGCTGTCCGAGACGTACAGGTCGTCACCACGGAACGCCAGGCCGTTGGGGAAACTGGCCGTGTCGCTCGGTCCGTTGGGAAGGGTCAGCACCCGGGTCACCGTGCCGTTGACATTGACCCGCACCACCCCGGGAGCCACAGTCGGCAGCCCTGGCTCCTCCCAGGCGGCGAGCCCGACATACAGACGGCCGGAGCGGTCGAGAGCGAGCCCGGTCAGCAGTCCGGAGGGGATCGCCGGGCCGAACCTGGTCCGCCGGCCGTTCGGTGTGATCTTCCAGATCTGACCGCTGTTCCAGCCGGCCGCAGACCAAGTGGTCACTGAGACGTAGAGCGTGCCCGCTCGGTCCACCACCATGCTCTCGGCGAACGCCCCGTCGGCGCCGTCAGGGAATGTGGTGATCACGCGCGGATCGAGGCCGGCCGGCCGATGGACGGCTACGGCGGACGGCGCGACGCCCGCCGTCGCGATCCCGGTGGCGGTCGCGGTCCCGATCCCGGTCCCCGCCGCGGTAGGAGGTGCGATCCCGACCGCGAGCGCCGCGGCCAGGCCCACACTCAACAGGATGTGCCTTCTCATCGGAATCCCCCCTGGGAACAGCCGCTCGCCAGGTTCGCCGAGGCTCGACGGATCGAGGCTGGCCGGGGATGGACGCGCACGGCTCGGGCGGCACTCCAGACCTACGCCCGGCCCGGGCGCGAGGACAGTCCCCTTGGTCCCGAGTGAGGGGGCAGACACCGGTCCCGCCGTGGCAAGGTGAACGGGTGCACTCTGCATTCGCGTGGTCCGTGGCCGGAGGCGGACTACTGCTGGCGTTGATCGGCCTGGTGATGGCCGCCACGGACCGGCTGCGCGACCGGCCCCTGCTCGCTGTGGCCGGGCTGGTCGAACTGGCGGCGTTCGCGCAGTCCGTGCTGGCTGCGATCGAACTCGCTCGCGGCCACGAGGTGCCGTCGACGGCCACCGTCATCGGCTACCTGATCGGCAACGTGCTCATCCTGCCGATCGCCGTCGTCTGGGCCTGGGCCGAACGCACGCGCTGGACGCCGGCCGTGGTCGCCCTCGGCGGAGTGACCGTGGCCGTGATGACGGGCCGGCTGGGCATGATGTGGGCCGGACGTGGCTGAACCGAGACCCACGGCGTCCGGACCCGGGCGGATCCTGGTCACCCTGTACGGCGTCTTCGCCCTCGCCGCCGGCTCACGGGCCGCCGTCCAGTTGGGCACCCGGTTCCAGGAGGCTCCCGTGGCCTACCTCTTGTCGGCGTTCTCCGCCGTCGTCTACGTGATCGCCACCATTGCGCTGGCCGGGCGGTGGCGTGGTGCCCGGGCGGTCGCTTGGACGGCGGTCGGCATCGAGCTGGTCGGCGTGCTGGTGATCGGCACCTTCAGCCTGCTGGTACCGGAGGACTTCCCCCGGGCCACGGTCTGGTCGGGTTTCGGCAGCGGGTATCTCTTCATCCCCCTGGTGCTGCCCTTCATCGGCCTGTGGTGGCTGCGCCGCACCGCGGGAACACCCGGCTGAGCCCGCCGGCTCAGACGCGTTCGGCGATCACGTCCACGATCCGGTGGCCCTTGGCGAGCCCCTGTCGCTCGAACCGGGTGACCGGACGCCCCGGGGGCCGCGGCGCTGAGCCGGCGAAGGTGTTGCGCAGCAACGGTTCGCCCTCGACCACGTCGAGCATCTGTGCCGCATAAGGGGCCCAGTCGGTGGCACTGTGCAGCAGGCCACCCAGGCGCAGCCGGCTTGCGGCGAGTGCTGCGAAGCCGGGTGAGTAAAGCCGGCGTTTGCGATGCCGGCTCTTGGGCCAGGGGTCGGGGAAGAACAGTCTGATCTCGTCCAGGGACCCAGGGGCGAGCATGTCGCGCAGCAACACCGTCGCGTCCGCGACCATCACCCGCACATTCGTCAGCCCCGCGGAGTCCAGGTCGCGCAGCAGGGCCCCGGCGCCCGGGGTGTGCACGTCGACGGCGATCACGTCGCGCGCGGGATCGGCAGAGGCCATGGCAAGGGTGGTCTCGCCCATCCCGAAGCCGATCTCCAGCACCACCGGGCCCATCCGGCCGAAGACCGCGGGCAGATCGACCCGGCGATCACGGAGGTCCAGGCCGAGCCTCGGCCAGAGCAGACTCAGCGCCGCCTGCTGGCCGCTGGTGATCCTCCCCCGCCGGTGCTTGAACGACCGCGGGGCCTCGGCTGCATGCGGAAGTGTCACGGCCACACGGTCTCACGGGTGCCCGGGCAGGCGGGTGTGCAGGACGGGGGCGGGAGGGTGTGCGGGAGGGTGTGCGGCAGCGCGTGGAGGGACGCGCTGCCGCACTCCGGCGGCTGCTACGACAGGACCTCCTGCGGCAGCAGCGGAACGACCGGCGGCAGCATCCGGGTCTGCGACTGGCTGCGCGCCGTGGGCGGGGTGCTGGGCGACGGTGACGGGCTCGGGCTTGCCGACGGGTCCGGCGTCGCCGGTGGCGGAAGCGGGGTCGTGTACGGCTGGATGTCGCCCACACACTTCCTGTTCTTCGCCGGCAGAGCCTTGGTCAGCAGGTACTTCTCCACCGCGTCGGTGACGCAGGCAGAGGTGCCGAAGGCTGTGTGCCCCCAGCTGTCACTGGAGAGCAGCCTGCTGTTGGGCATCAGCGAGGCGACCTTCACGGCACCGGCGTAGTTCGTCGCCGGGTCCCAGTAGTTGCCGACCACCAGCACCGGGTTCGCGGTGCGCCGGGTGAACGGACCGCGGTAGGCGTCCTCGTCCCGCACGGTCCAGGTGCTCGACGCGCACGGCGACGACGACCAGGTCCACAGCGGGCCGAAGTCCGGCGCGGTGCGGTCTGCCGCCGCTGCATACTTCGGCCAGTCCGCGGCGTTGCGCGGGTTGAGGCCGTCGGTGCACAGCACGGACTGGAACGCCTCCGGGGAGTTGTCGTACGGGAAGGCGTACGGGAACGCCAGACGTCCGGCAGCCTGGGCCGCGGACTTGACCTGCTTGGCCGCGGCGCGCCGCGCCGACAGCCGACGGGCCAGGTCCGTCTCCGCGGCCTTCTGCTCGGCCACCGCTTCAGGGTCGCTGGGCGCCGGCGGATGCATCGCGGCGTAGACGTCGGTCAGCACCATCGACACGCCGTCCGCGCCGTCGGGTGAGTAGAGCATCGAGAGCAGGATCCCCGTCAGCTGGGAGTACCCGACGGTGAAGGTGTCACCGGTGTCCGGATCGGTGATCACGATCGGAGCCTTCTTGATGGCCGCGGTGATCTCGGCGTACTTGGTCACCGGGTTGCCCGGCTCGGCGAAGGGACACAGCTCCGGCCCTGCCTTCTCGCAGCGCACCAGGATCTCGTGCAGGGCCTTCGCCGCGCCCTCGCCCGACTTGAGTCGAGTGGTCTGCGGCACGTTCTTGGTCTTCGACGTGCCGACCCAGGCCACCGGGTCGAGGACACCGTCGATCGTGATCGCCCGCACCCGGTCGGGGAACATGTTGGCGTAGACGGCTCCGAGCTGGGTGCCGTAGGAGAAGCCCAGGTAGGTCAACTGCTTGTCGCCGACGGTGCGCCGGAGCACGTCCATGTCCCGGGCGACCTCAGCGGTCGACATGGACCCGGACAGCGGCCGGCCTGTGGTCGAGCACGCCTTGCCGAACGCCTTGGAGGAGGCAACGTAGGCGGTCTTCTCCTTGGTCGTCCACGGGAAGGCGACCGCGGTCAGGCCCTTCAGGGCCTTCTCCTGACCGCCGAGGTTGGACCAGCAGCGCACCGAATCGCTGAAGTTGGTGCCGCGCGGGTCGAACCCGACGATGTCGAACCGGGCCAGCACCTCGGGCCCGAGGAAGAACGGGGCCGAAGCGGCGATCTGGACCCCGGAACCACCCGGACCACCGGGGTTGAGGAACAGGGTGCCGATCTTGCGCTTCTGGTCCTTGGCCTTGAGCCGCAGCACGGCCACCCCGGTCGTCGCGCCCGTGGGGCGGTCGTAGTCCAGCGGCAGTTCGACCGTGGCGCAGGTGGCACCCTCGGCGAAGGCGTTGCAGCTGAACCACGCGGGCTTCGGCGTCGGCACCCGATCGACCCGGCGGGCCTCAGCCGGGCTGGTCCGATCCGACCTGGTGGCCGCCGAGGCGGGTGACAGCACACCCGCGGACAGAGCCACGCCGGTCAGGGTCAGCGCCGCGACCGAGGCCAGGCGCACAGCCGTCGTCCGATGTTTGATCATGTATGGACCCCCGAGAAAACGCTGCCCCGGCCGGGCCCCCACGGCCCGGCCATGCACGCAGTTCAACTCACCCTGAGCCAGTATCGGAACCCGGTCAAGGCAGGACCACGGTATTTCTCACCCGAGTTGTCCGGTGACCAAACCCCACAATCTCCACACCTCGCCTCGCGCCCGGCGCCACAGCACCGGGGAGGGCTCAGCGGCTGAGCGTGGTCCCGGCGGTGATCGACGGGGGGCGGGCCCCCAGGAAGAAGATCCCCGGCAGGCCCGCAGTCTCGAATCCGAGGCTCGGGTTGCGCCGCAGGGTGGACGCCGAGAGGGTCGCGGTTCCGGTGCGGTCGTTGCTCACGAAGAAGATCGCCCCACCACCCTCGGGCGCACGGTTGTCCTCGATCACACTGCCTCGCAGATCGAGGGTGAATCGATTGCCGTCGAGATAGATCGCTCCACCGCTGCCGCCACCCGGGCTGCCCGACGTCGCCGGGTTGGCCCCCCGACCCGTGGCGCTGTTGTGAGCGAACCGGCTGTTCACGATCAGCCACGACACGCCGATGCTGCTCAGCGCTGCGCCGTTCGAGCACGACCCACCCTCGAAGCTGCTCCCCGAGACGATCACCGGGCCGCCCCGGAACTGGCTGAGCGCACGGACCGCGGCACCGCCCACATCCGGGCCGGTGGCATCACACCGGTTGCGCACGAACCGTGAGTTGATCACCGTGAGCCGGCCACCGCGCACGAAGATCGCCCCGCCGCCACCGCCCTCGGCCTTCTCGCCAGTGGCGTCGCCGTCGGCGAACGTGAGGTTCTGCACCACCAGGGACGGCGTCTCCTGGTCCTGGCAGTGGTTCGTGGTCCACCCCTGCGCGCTGTCGCAGGTGTTCTGGTAGAGGATCCGGCGGGCTCCGCCGCCGCTCAGGGTGACCTTCCCGCCGCCGTCGAGCACCAGCGTCGGATGGGCGTTGCGCACCTTGGCGGTCTGGGTCATCCGGATGGTCACCGGCGCCGGTCCGCAGTCGAAGGTGACCACTCCACCGGCCGCCACCGCGGCGACCACTGCGGCCGAGGTGCAGCCGGCCGGGGTCCCGGCGCCGATCACCCGGGTCGGGCGGGAGGTGTCCGCCGGGCGTGCCTGCGCAGGAACCGGGACCCTGCCCGTACCGACCGCACCCACTCCGGCGGGAGCCGCCGCCCGGGTGGCGCGCGCGGACGGTTTGGCCGCCTTCTTCGCGGACGACGCCGCCTTCGCGGAGGCGGCTCGCGCCGGGGCTGGACTCGCCGACGCGCTGACCGACACGGCGGGAGAGGTCGTCGGAGAGGCACTCGGGGAGGCCTGCTCCCCGCTCGGACTCGGCGAGGCGGGCTCCGCGCTGGGTGTCACGGCCGGGTCGAGGGAGGCCACCACGGACGCCGCCTCCGGCCCGGCGGCACAGCCCGCTGCGGACACCGCGAGGCCCAGCAGGACGACCAGGGCCTTGAGCGCAGGGGATCGGTTCACCCTGCCGACCCTAGGCATCCGCGGGCACCGGCCGGGGCGATGTGTCACATGCTTAACCCTGGCCAGGCTCTCCCTTACGACAGCCACGCCCCGGATAGGACGAGGACCTCAGGTGAGCAGGTCCATGGCGTTCCAGCCACGGCCCACGCTGATCCGGGACCTCCAGTGGCCCGCACCGTCCGTCGGGTAGATCCACAGCGTGCCCGTCGCGGGGTCGCGGGCCACGACGTCCGGCGCCCCGTCACCGGTCAGATCCCCCGGCGCGGCCAGGCCCGCGAAGGCCTTCCAGCCGGTGCCGATCCTCACCCTGGCCCGCCAGCCACCGGTGCCGTTGCCCGGGTAGAGCCAGAGTGCGCCGTCCGAGGCCTGCCGGGCCAGCACGTCGACGATGCCGTCACCGTCGACGTCGCCGGGGCCGAGCAGCGCGTCGAAGACGTTCCAGGCCGCTCCCGCCTGGACCCGCGGGCGGAACCCGCCGGACCCGTTGCCGCGGTAGAGCCACAGCACTCCGGTCGAGCGTTCGAGGGCGAGGACGTCGGGGAGCTGGTCACCGTCGAGGTCGCCGACCCCGAGGACGGCGCTCATCGCGCTCCAGCCGGAGCCGAGGGAGATCCGGGGTTGCCAGCCGCCACCGGCCGTCCGCGGGTAGAGCCAGAGCACCCTGCCCGACCGGGCCAGCACGTCGGGCACACCGTCACCGCTCAGATCACCGGCCGTGTCGATGAGATCCATTCCCTGCCATGACGTTCCGATCCGTTGCCGGGCCGCGACGCGCGGGTAGAGCCAGAGCGCCCCGGTGGCCCGCTCCCGGGCCAGCAGGTCCACGGTCCAGTCGCCGTTCAGGTCGTTGGCTCCGGACAGGGGGTAGGGGATGCCCGGGGATCGGATGTAGGCGGAGCAGGTCTGGTCGTAGTCGCGCGTGCTGTCCCACCACTGGGCCAGGTGGGTGGGGCCGGAGGAGAAGCTGGGCCGCAGGCACATCGCGGCGGCGTCCGCGGAGGTGCGCGGACCGGCTGTCACCCAGGCGGGAGTGCCCGGCGTCCGCCAGCTGCCGGGGATGGTCTGCCAGCCGGAGGAATTGGAGTAGAACCCGTAGGCGTACCCGGCCTCGTCCAGCCGACGCACCAGGCCGGTGATCACTGCCCGGTTGTCGGCCTCCCGCGCGCGGGTGCCGACCGGCCAGGGCTGGGCCGTGCGGGGTTCGACGTCCACCCAGACCATGCGTGGGGCGAACCGGGCCGGGCCGAGCTGGGCGAGGGTGTAGGCCGCTTCGGCGTAGCCGGCGTTGGCCAGACGACCCCACCGAGTGGTCGCCGCCCACGGCCCCGCCGTGCCGTACGTGGTGAGCTGCGCGGCGGTGGGGTAGGCGGCCATCGTGTACGCCTGAGCCGGCACCGAGCGGCCCGCCGCCCAGGCGACCTGCTCGGCCAGACACGGGTTGACCGTGAACGGCAGCCCCTTGGTCAGCCCGATCACCACGAACTGCGCGGTGTCCGGAGGCATCGGCAACCCGTAGCCGCCCTGGGCGACCGGGCACTGCGGCCAGGAGACGTCGTTGCCGTACTCGGTGGCGGCCGAGGCCTCACCGGTCAGCCCGGAGGTGACCACCAGCGCACCGGCCAGAGCGAGGGCAAGGCGGCGGATCAGATGCCCGGACGACGACATGGCGGCCCCCTCGAGCTGCGGACGACGCGTGCCTCAGTCCAGTCTGCCCCCTGGCGGCCGGACCGCGCCGGGCGAACGTCAGGGGGCGCTGGTGCCCTCGCGTCCGTAGACGTCCTCGTACCGGACGATGTCGTGTCGCCAGCCCTCGAGCGCGGTCGAGGCCTCGAGCACCTTGCTGTCACTGACCGCGGTGATCCGGTGCACCACCCCGGCGGGAATCCTCAGCCGCTCGCCCGGAGCCAACGTCACGGACTCCAGGTGGGCGACGTCCGAACCGTGTTCAAGGGTGATCCTGCCCTGCTGGACGGCGATGGTCTCGTCCTTGTGGTGGTGCATCTGCAGGGACAGCGCAGCGCCGGCAGAGATGTGCAGGATCTTGCCCACGTAGAGACCGTCACGCATGGCGAAGACCTCTTCGTACCCCCACGGCTTCTCCACCCGCTCCACCCGCTCGACCTGCTGCGGCAGGGCCTTCGGGTGTCCGGGTGCATCGATGAGGCCCACCGGGGTACCGGAGATGTCCTTGTGGGAGAACGGGTTGTGAGAGGGAGGCGTCATCGGGTGTGTCCTTCGGCAGGAGGGCTGGCCGGCTCGGCCCCGAGCAGCCGGGCAAGCAGCGCAGGAAGATCGACCAGGGCGATCCGGATGGTGGAGTCGCTGCAGCCGTAGGGCAGCAGCAGGGTGTCCCCGTGGGCGAGCGCCCCGCAGGAGTAGACGACGTTGGGCACGTAGCCGTCCCGCTCGTCCTCGGCCGGCTGCAGCAGCGGCTCGAGCAACCGGCCCCGCACGCGCCAGGGATCGTCCAGGTCGAGCAGCAGCGCGCCGATCGCATAGCGGCGCATCGCGCCGACCCCGTGGGTCAGCACCAGCCAGCCCTGCGGCGTCTCGATCGGTGAGCCGCAGTTGCCGAGCTGGATCAACTCCCACGGGCGCTCCGGCACCTGCACCCGGCGGGCGTCGTTCCAGTCGTGGCCGTCCTCGGAGATCGCGATCGCGTTGTTCTCACGGTCCCATCGGGACAACGCGAGGTGCCTTCCCCCGACCAGGCGGGGGAAGAGCGCCATCCCCTTGTTGGTGGCCGCCCGCCCGGTGAAGGCACCGGCCTGGAAGGTCCGGAAGTCGTCCGTCTGCAGTCGTCGCGAGACGATGCCGGACCCGTCGTAACCGGTGTAGGTCGCCAGGTAGGTGGAGGCCCCGTCATCGCCGGTGAAGCGGACGAAGCGGGCGTCCTCCATCCCCTGGCTCTCCACCGGCGCCGACGGCGTGAGCACCCGCTCGGACAACGCCGTCCCGGCGGTGAACTCCACGACGTAGGACGCCGTGGCGACCAGGCGCAGCTGGGGGCCGGTCTGCTCCACCCGCACTCGGGTCAACTGCTGGTCCTGCAGATCGGCGAGGGCTCGGTCGAGCGCCTCCAGGGTGAACTGCTCGGGCAGTTCCGCGAGCACGAAGGCGAGGCTTCCCGGGTCCACCTCGGCCACCGCTGCCTCGCGCCGGAATCGTTCCCGGTCGAACAGGGCGCCGCGGCGCTCCCCCTCACCGGAGTACCCGGTGGGCGGATCCAGGGTGACCGTAGCCGTCTGCGCGGTGCCCGGGCCGAGCAGTCCGGTGGCGAACACGATGCTGGACAGGTGTCCCTCGCCGACGGCGCGGGCACTCATCAGGAACCGTAGGCTGCCCGCGGGGCCGTCCTGCACGGGGTGGGCGACCACCGACGGGTTGAACAGGGCCGCGGACTGGTGGGCGTACTCCTGCGTGAAGTAGGCCCCGATCAGCCGGCGCCGGTCCACGGACAGGTCGTCGGCACCCTCGACGCGGTGGGCGAGCGCCGCGAAGTTCTCCTCCAGGACGCGGCCCAGATCCCGATGCCGGGCGCCGAACCCGGCGGTGATGCCGGCCAGACCCTGCGCCACCTGCTCGTCGCTGAGGGCCAGGCACCGCTGGACGACGCCCGCCGCGCGGGAGATCCCGGTCGTGGTCGGTTCCTGACCGGGAAGGAAGATCCGGGCGAGCACGCGACGCGGGTCGGGGTGAACGGCGACCTCGGTCCTCCGGAGGAGCCCGGAGTTCACCGGCGGCCCGGGGCGAGCCGTGCCGCATGCTGGAGCGTGGAGATCAGCGCCAGGGTGGACTCGGCGCCCTGGTTCTCGTTGCGGCCTCGTTCTCGAGCCCGTCACGGCATCCGCCCGACATCGGGTCGAGCAGGGCCAGTCCCAGGTCGTTGGCGCCCCGGAACCACCCGGCCGCCCGCTCGACCGCCTGCAGCCAGCGCAGGTCGCCGGTCAGCTCGAACGCCCTGGCACAGGCGTCGGCCAGCGTGGCCACCTCGATCGGCTGCTGGTCGAACCCGGGGCGCGGCTCGCCGCGTCCCCACCCTCCGGTGGGGGTGACCGAGAGGTGGTCCCCGGCCGTCTCGACGTCCAGGAGCCAGCCCAGCAGGCGCAGCCCCTCCTCGACCAGCGCGGCGTCGTTGAGGCAGTCCCCGGCCGCCATCAGCACATCGGGGATCACTGCATTCGCGTAGGTCAGCCGAGCCTCCGGCCACGGCCAGGCCGGATCCGAACCTGGGGAGCCCACGGCCTCTGCCGCGGCGGCCAGCAGCCGCCGGGCCTGCGGGTGGCCTGAGTCGAGCCGCAGCACTTCCGCGGCGCCGAGCCCGGCGAAGGCCATCGCCCGTGGCCAGGGCGAGCGCACCTCGGCGCTGAGCTCGAACCGGTCGAGGGCCCGTGCGGCCAGGTCCTCGTCGTGACTGCGCCCGGCGGCCGTGCCGAGGCCCCAGAGCGCCCGGCCCCAGCAGTCCTCTGCCCCGGCCTCACCGCTCCACGTGCCGTCGACGTCACACCGGTTGACCACGCGCCCGTCCGGGGCCTGGGAGAGCGCCACGAACTCCAGGTACCGCCACGCCAGCTGACCCAGCTCGCCGGCGGCGTCCGGATCCCGGGGGCCCGGGTCAGCACGATCAGCCCGCGCGCGACGTCGTCCACGCAGTAGCCGTGCTCGGGCCGGGGCAACCGGTGCAGGGCGTGCTCGAACAGGCCGGTGTCGTCGGTCATCGCCAGCACGTGGGCGAAGATCGGGGTCACGGTGTTCACGCGACCACGGCCAGGGGGCTCGCACTGCTGGTCGGTTCGGCGGTGGGAGTGGCCGAGGACCCGCCGGACAACGCGGCTCCCAGCGCCAGATAGCGGCCGGCCACCGCCCGCCAGGACAGGTCAGGGGCCAGCGTCTCCGCCCGCCGGCTCATCTGGGCCGCCAGGCCGGGCTCGGTCAGCACCCGACGCAGCGCGGCGGCGATCGCCGTGGGATCGCGTTGCTCCACGAGCAGCCCGGCGCCGTCGCTGAGCAGTTCCACGGCGTGCGGGAAGCGGCTCGACACGACCGGGCGCCCCGCGGCCACGGCCTCGATCAGCACTCCGGACGTGACCTGCTCGAGGGAGTCATAGGGCAGCAGCACGACGTCGGCCGCGCGGACCAGCCGGTGCAGTCGCTCCGCGTCCAGGTAGCGGTCGTCGAAGATCACCTCGTCGGTGACCCCCGCCGCGATCGCCGCAGTCTCGAGTCCACGGCGGTACCGCTCGCCCTCCCGTTCGAGTACTCGCGGATGGGTCTGACCGGCGACGACGTACACCGGGGCGGGAACGAGGTCCTGCAACTGGCCCAGGGCCTCGATGCCCCACTCGATGCCCTTGCCCTGACCGAGCAGACCCCAGGTGAGGATGAAGGGCCGGCGGTGCACGGCCGTCGGCCGGAGCCGATTGCCGGTCACCAGCTCGTCGGCGGCACCGTGCGGGATGACGTGGACGGTCTCCGGATCGGCGTCGTAGAACTCGATCACCCGTCGCTGCGCCGTGCGGGTCATCGTCACCAGCACGTCGGAGGCGTGGACGACGGCCTGCAGCACCTGTCGCTGGTGTGGTGTGGGATGGGAGAGCACCGTGTGCAGAACGGTGATCACCGGCACCTCGACGCCGTCCAGGACGGCGAGCAGATCCTCGCCGTCCGCTCCCCCGTAGATGCCGTACTCGTGCTGGACCACGACCACGTCGTAACCGTTGAGCACCGCAGCGGTGGCTCCAGGCTCCGCCCCGGTCACCAGATGATGGGCGACCCCGGGCAGCGGCGGCTGGTGGGGCTCGTCCAGCACCCGGACCACGTCGATCGCGGCTCCGTGCCCGGACATCCCGCCGATCAGGGAGTGCGTGAACGAGGCGAGGCCGCACGCGGTGGGCGGGTATGTGCTGACCATCGCCCATCGCGGCGACGCGTGAGTACCGGGGCCGAACGCCATGCAGAGCCTCCAGGCTCGAGTGCAGGACCGCGTTCGGCCCTGTCAGGCCCATCGAAAGGGCCGTTTGCGAGATGCCTGCGCATCACCGCTCCACGCGGCATCGGCGCCGCGTCCGTGGTGAACATTCGAGGCAAGATCAGCGTGAGAGAGCCGGCGCCAGGATTGACACTGCGCTCGCCCCGACACGGGGCATCACTGTCCTCACCGTAGCAGCCGTTCATGTCCAACGGGTTTCGCGATCCTGTGGGCTACCTGCTGGAGCCCGCCAGCAGCGCGGCGTACACGCCGAGATAGTCCTGCACCATGCGGTCGACCCCGAACCGCTCCGCGGCCCGGGCCCGGACGGCGAGACGGTCCAGCCGGAGGGCAGCACCGACGGCCTCCGCCGCCGCCCCGGCGTCCGCGACCAGGAAGCCGGTGACGCCCTCGTCGACCACCTCGGGCATCGACCCTCGCCGGTAGGCCACGACCGGCGTGCCGCACGCCATCGCCTCCACCACCGAGAGCCCGAACGGCTCGTCGAAGCCGATCGGATGCAGCAGCGCGGCGGCGGAACCCAGCACCTCGGCGCGCCGCTGCGGGCCCACCGAACCGAGGTAGACCACCGCGTCACCGTCGATGAACGGCTGCACCTGCTCGGCGAAATAGCGCTGGTCCTGCACGATCCCGCAGATCACCAGCCGGCGTCCGAGCGCCCGGGCGATGGCGATCGCCTCGGCGGTCCCCTTGTCCGGGTGGATCCGGCCGAAGGCGACCAGATGGTCTCCCGGGGTCAGACCCAGCGGCAGCTCGCCCAGGTCGATGCCGTGGTGAACCGTTGCCACATAATCGAGTTCGTCGGATCGGTCGGCGTCCGAGATCGACACGTACGCCGACCTGGCGCGGGCGTAGGCGGGCAGGATTCCCTGGCCGCTGAAGCCGTGGATCGTGGTGAGCAGCGGCGCAGCGGCGTGCTCGGCGAAGGCCAGCGGCAACCAGTCCAAGTGGCTGTGCACCAGGTCGAACTCCCCTGAGCGGGCGAGGGCGTGCGAGACGTGCATCGCCTCCCAGACCCGCCCGTCCATCGAGGGCTGATCGGCGTAGCCCTGCGGACACACGCCGTCCAGACTCGCGGCGGTGAGCGAATCGAGGGTCGCGAACAGGGTGACGTCGACGCCCTGAGCCACCAGGCCCTCCGTGAGCAGGCTGGTCACCCGCTCCCAGGGACCGTAGTGACGCGGAGGGGTCCGCCATGCGACGGGGCCGAGCATGGCCAGCTTCACCGGGCCACCGTACGCCTGACCGAGGGCGCGGGCCGTGCGGGCCTACTCGACCAGGCGCGGGATCCGGCGGGAACGCCGCCAGGAGGATGTCAGGGCTGCAGCGCAGGCCACCACTGGCAACACCGCCAGCACCAGAGCAAACCCGTTACCGCCCAGGAGAACAACCTCGACGACCGCCGCGTACCAGGCACCGAGCCCGATCACGAGCGGCACCGCCGTGGTAGCGGACTTCAGCCCCGTTCCTTGGGCGGCGCCTCCGGTCGACACCAGCACCGGGAAGGAGGTCAGCCCGGTCAGCTCCCACCCGGCGCCGGTGGTGGTGCGAGCGACTCCGCGGACCCAGATCTCGCTACCCAGCGGCAGGTGCGACTCGACGACCTGCCACTCGCCGTCCAGCTCGGACAGCCTCACCTGCTTGGGGACCCGACCGGAGGGGGATTCGCCGCGCGGCACCACCGTCGGCAGGCGTTCCAGCTGGGCCAGGGTGAGGTGTGGCAGGGACCGGGCGGCGACGACGCAGGTCTGCACGCCGGAGACCTCCGCGTCCCGCAGGTCGATCCGCGCCTGGTCGGCGCCGTCCGCGATCAGGAAGCCCCGGTGCGTCGCACCGCGCGCCTGCGTGCGCCAGGCCCGGCCTGAGCCCCCGCTGGATGGCGATCGCACGCGATGCTGCAGCGTGTAGCGCCACCACAGGCACTCGGCTCCCGAGATCGGCGCCCGCAGTGGATCGCCCTCCGCCCGAGCCACGCCGGTGACGGTGACCAGGCCCGGCCGCAGGGCGGACAGGGTCCTCCGCCGCGCCAACAGGGTGTCCAGCGCCGTGCGGAGGAACACCAGCGCCAGGGCGAGGAAGCTCCCACCCAGAGGAAGCAGGAAGACGACGAAGGGCGCGATGACTGGCTCCCCTCATCCTGGCGCGGCGACGGCTCGGGGAGTGAACCACGGGACGGCGGAAGCCCACAACAGTCCGGCGACGACGCCGAGGCCGCGGACCGGTCGATCGACCGATCAGGGCTTGACTGGCACAGTCTGAGGATGACGACCCTTCGTGACGCCGTGGTGCTCGTGGTCGGCGCCTCAGGTGGGCTCGGTGCTCCGATCAGCCGACACCTGGCGGCGGCAGGCGCCCGGCTCACCCTCTTCGGGCGCGATCGCGCCCGGCTCACGGCGCTCGGTCTGGACGCCGACGTCGTCACGGGCGACCTGCGTGAGGCCGGGGCTGCTGCACAGGCGGTGTCCGCTGCGGTGTCGGCGCACGGTCGCCTGGACGGCCTCGTCGTGGCGTCGGGAGTGGTCGCCTTCGGGCCCCTGACCGAACTGCCCGACGCGGCGCTGACCGA
Source organism: uncultured Actinomycetota bacterium (assembly GCA_963710915.1). GTDB lineage: Bacteria > Actinomycetota > Actinomycetes > Actinomycetales > Kineosporiaceae > JADJPO01. Next base: position 151,071 of record CAVQCD010000014.1, read on the forward strand.
GCTGTTCACCGTGAACGCCCTTGCCCCGATCCGGTTGCTGCAGGCGGCTGTTCCCCACCTGACGGCCTCGGCCCAGGAGGGCCGCTCGCCCTTCGCCGTCCAGGTCAGTGCGGTCGTCGCCGAACAGCCGACGGCAGGCATGGCCGCCTACTCGGCTACGAAGGCGGCGCTGACCGCCTACGACCGCGCTGCGGCTCGAGAGCTGCGCCGCGCGGGGGTCCGCGTGATCGACGCGCGGCCGCCGCACACCGAGACCGGCCTGGCCGGTCGACCGGTGTCCGGGGCTGCACCCCGGCTCCCGCTGGGAATGGACCCGGAGACTGTCGCGGCGCGAGTGATCACCGCCCTGACGGACGGCGAGCGCGACCTCCCGAGCAGCGCCTTCGGCTGACCACCCGGCTCGATCAGGGGCAGTCGACGTCGGCCCGTTCGACAACGGAGACCATCCGCCACGTCGTTCCGGTGAGCTCGAGGGTGGCGACCTGCGGCTTGAGGTCGGCGAGCCGATCCACCGTGGAACCGTCGTCGCGGATCAGCCGGGCATCGGCGGTGACACAGGTGGTCACCTCCGCCCGGGTCTGGGTCACCGCCAGGGCCGGGGCGGCCACCACGATCCGGCCGACCAGGCGCTTGCCCGCGGCACGGTTGATCGAGACGTCGGAGACGATCTGGTCCAGGGCCGCTCCCGAGGCCACCGCCCGCAAGGCCCCGTCGTCCACCTCGTTGGTCGTGTAGGCCGTGGCTCGCACCACCCAGTAACGACGCCAGACCGCGGCCACCTCCTGCTCGACGGCGGTGCCGGCCACCACCTCTCCGAACGTCAGGTCGACCGTCTCGCGCGCCGCGCTGGGGGCCGGGGACGGGCGTGGCGCGGTCGGTGCCCCCGAGCCGGGGCGGGGCAGCGATCGCGTGGCGGGCGGTGCGGCGGAGGTCGCCGGCGGCCGCCGCGTACTGCTCCCGGTTGGGTCAATGGTGATCACCAAGGAGGGCACATCGCGGGGCGAGGCACTCGAGCCGGAGACGTCAGGCGTGGTGGGGTTCTGCACCACGACCTCGTTGGCGGCGCAGGCCCCGACCAGCACTGTCGCGGCGAGCGCCACGAGCAGTCCGCCGGCCCTCATGCCCGCCGCCCGGCGTCCACGGTCAATCGGCTCAGCACGTCCTTGAGCAGAGGGCTGCCCTGCACCGAGCGGACCTCCACCCAGACCACCCAACCGGTGTCGTCCGGATCCGCCAGACCCGCGAGGGAGACCTGCTCGCCGTTCGGGCACTGGGACCAGACCGTCACCGCCCCGCGCAACCGCTCGGCGGTGACGTCCATCGACTCCGAACGGGTGCATCCCGCCGGGCGCACCCGGCCGGCCATCTCGGCCGGGGTCGCCGACGTGGTGGCGATGGCCGCGCTGACCGAACGCCTCCCGGCCACCATGCGCACGCCTTCACCGTTGCTCTCCCCCGGCGCGAGGACCGCCGAAGGCGACCAGTCCCCGGGCATGGTGACCGCCACGGCGCGGCGCTCGGACAGGACCCGCAGGTCCCGGTCGCGCAGGGCCGCGTAGCCCGCGGCCGTGACGGTGAGGGCCGCGGCAAGCACCCCGGCGGCGAGCACCCGGCGGCGGACAGGTCGTCGTCCGGACCGGCGCCCCTCCTGGACCCCGGGTGAGGACCGCGGAATGGGCCGTGCGCTGGGCGGAGGCGGCGACGGAGGCGGGGGAGCCGCCGGGGAGGGTTGCGGGGGCGTCAGCACCGCGCGCAGGTCCTGCGCGAACGCGGGAGCCGTCGCCGTCCTCTGTCCAGGGTCCGCCGCAGTGGCGCGGGACAGGACATCGCCCAGGGCGGTGGCCGGCCAGGGCGGTCCAGGCACACCGAGCAGACGGCCGGCAGTGATCGCCAGGCCATAGACATCGGTGGCCGGCCTGACGTCGGCCGTGAACGCCATCTGCTCGGGGGCCTGGAAACCGGAGGTGCCCGCCGGCTGGGTCAGCCCGGACGCCCAATGCAGATCCTTGGCGATGCCGAGGTCACCCAGCAGCACGTCCTCTCCCGGGGCTCCGGCGGGGCGGCGGCGGAACAGGATGTTGCGCGGGCCGACGTCGCGATGGACGATCCCGTGCGCGTGCAGCGCCTGAAGCCCTGCGGCGACCGCGTCGACCACGGCCAGCACGGCGTCGACCGGCCAGGGCGGTCCGTGGGAGGCCATCCGGTCGTGCAGGCTGCCGCCGTCGGCGTAGGTCATCACCAGGTAGGGCCGGCCGTCGTCGAGCGTGCCGACGTCGTAGACGCGCACCACCCGGTCGCTGTCCACCCGGCGCAGCAGCCGTGCCTCGTCGGCGAACCGACGGCGGACGTCGGCGTGCGTGGCCCAGTTCTCGGCCAGGATCTTGACGGCGACCAGCGCATCGAGGTCGGGGTCACGCGCCAGCCAGACGGTGGCGAAGCCCCCGGCACCGATGCGCCGGTCGAGCACGAGGCGACCGACCGACTGAGACACGGCGGACATCCTGCCCGATCAATCCGCGCTCGGAGCCGGGTTCGGCGCGACGGTCGCCCTGACGGGCGCCGTCGCACTCACCTCGGCCGAGACCAGCTCAGGAGGTCTCGCTGCCCTCGGGAGCAGGGACCGCCTTCGCCGCCGGTGCCTTGGCCGCGGTCGACCCCGCAGCGCTGGTCCGCGTGCTCGACGTCCGGGTGGAGGTCCGCGCAGCGGGGGCCTTGGCCGCCGGGGTCGCCCGGCGCCGGGCCGGAGCAGCCGATGCCGCAGGGGCAGCACCCTCGGCTGCCTCACCGGTGGTGGCCGTGGCGGACTTGGTGGCCCGGGGCGCACGCGGGGCACGCGGGACCCGGGAGGTGGCCTTGGCCGCCGGAGCCGCGGACGCGGCCGCAGCCACGTCGGGAGCCGCCGGCGCCGGCTCCGCTGCCGGAGCCTCTGCCGCGGGAGCCGCCGCCGCGGGCACCTCGGCCTGCTCGACCGGTGCGTCTGCGGGAGCCTCGTCGGTGACCTTCGCCTGGCGACGCTCGGCCTTGCGGGCGGTCTCGCGGGCAAGCTCCCGGGCGTCGCGCAGCGTGCGGTTGGCCTTGCGGCGGCTCTTCACCGCGTCCTCGAGCGAGGCGCGGTCGGAGGTCAGCTGCTCCCGGGCGGCCTTGATCCCCGCCTTCAACGCGTGGATCTGGGCGTCCAGATCGGCGATCGTCTGCTCCGCCGTGTGAAGTGCGGCCTGCGCGGCCGAGGCCTTCGCCGCAGCTGCCACCGCCTTGTCACGGCGCACCTGCGCCACTGCCGCCGACACCACCGTGGGGGCCTTGTCCTTCGCCGCCTTGCGGGACTTACCGGCCATCGCCGAATCTCCTTCTCTCCTGCGAAGATCCATCACTGCACATCTGGGGACCGAGGGTACGGCAGCCACGCCCCGCAGGAGACGAAACACCCACTCCCGGACTGAGGAATCGCGGCCCGGACGTCGTCATGCCCCGCGGGATCGCCGACGTGGGAGGCGGAAGCACCGACGTCGGTCGTCCTGCGGGGCCTGCCGGGGACGAGCGGGTACTGCGCAGGGATCAGTGGGGCGCGAGGGCGGGGAACCAGCCCTCGGCCGGATGCGCGCTCTCGCTGCGGCCGTCACTGGTGTCGACACCCAGGCTGGGAGCGGCGATGCAGGCGATGAGAAGGAGGATGAAGAAGACGGCGAGCATGGCGGTTGCCCCCTCGGGTCCGAGAGGCCCGGACACTGGATGATCGGGTGGGTACACCTCAAGGATGCTCCTTCCATTGTTGGATATCCAGCGAGAGTCCTTGAATAAACCTTCAGAAATACTGAATGATTGCGACATGCGGAACGACTGCCAGTGCTGACCAATCGTCTCTTGCATGTGCATCGCACGGTGATCGACGAGGGCACGCTGACCGCCGCCGCCGCCGTCCTCGGCTACACCGTCTCGGGGGTCAGCCAGCAGCTGTCCCAGCTCGAGACCGAAGTGGGTTCACCCCTGTTCGAGAAGGCCGGCCGCGGGGTCCGACCGACCGCCGCCGGGCGCCTCCTGGCCGAGCACGCGCAGCGCATCCTGGCCGACGTCGAGGACGCGGAGTCGGCCCTGGCCGATCTACGCGCCGGCCGGCGCGGACGGTTGCGTGTGGTCTCGTTCCACTCCGCCGGGGAGTCCCTACTGCCACCCGCGATCGCGTCGATGCGCCGGTCGATGCCCGACCTGCATGTGATGCCCCTCGTCGACGAGACGGACGGCGCCACGCGCCGGCTTCGGGCAGGCGACGTCGAGCTGGTGGTCACCGTCGAGCCGTTCGCCCGTGGCTCCGAGCCCAGCGACGACCTGATCCGGGTACACCTGCTGGACGACGAGTACCGGCTGCTGCTGCATAGCGACCACCCGATGGCGCGGCGGCGGGTGGTCGACGTCGCCAGCCTCGCCAGGAGCGACTGGGTGATCACCACCGGCCCGGTCGACTACGTGCGTGAGGCGACCATGAGCACCTGCCGTCGCGCCGGATTCAGCCCTCGCGTGGTCGCCGAGGGTGATGAGTTCGCGGTCACCCAGGGCTATGTCGCCGTCGGTCTGGGGGTCGCACTGGCCCCGGTCCTGGCGCTGGGCGCCGTCCGCGAGCACGTCGTCGTCCGCCGGCTGCGCACGCCGCCGGAACCGCGCCACATCTGGTTGGCGACCCGCTCCGCCCTGGCCGACCAACCTGCCGTCCGACAGATGATCGCTGCACTGCGCGCCGCGGCCGGGACTCCCGCGCGACCCTGATCCGCTGCACGGTCATCGGGTCCGACTCAGGTACTCCGGCTCGCGTCCTTGCGCGCCGTGAGCAGCAGGTACTCCCACTCCATCCGGTGAACGCCCCGATCGCCCTGGCGCGCAGGAGTCGTGGCGTGCCGCTCCGCGAGGTCGACGAGGTCCCGGTCCAGGCCGGCCACGCGCTCAGCCTCCGCGGCGATGCCGCGGTAGACCGCCACCAGCGGCCCATAGTTGGCCTTGAAGTAGTCGCGGAACGCCTCCGGCCGGTCGAACCGGTCGACGGTGACGGCCTGACGCCGCGCTGTCAGCCCGGTCACCCGCTCGCCCAGCAGGGAGCGTGCGTAGTCCTCGTCCCCCCATCTGGGGGGCGGCTGAGCGCCGGGCGGGGGCGGGGGCGCGTAGGGCCTCAGCGCCGCGAACATCTGCCCGACGAACCCCTGCGGGGTCCAGTTGAGCAACCCGATCGTCCCGCCCGGGCGGCACACCCGGAGGAGTTCGTCCGCGGTGCGCTGATGGTTCGGGGCGAACATCACTCCCAGGCACGACAGCACGATGTCGAACGTGTTGTCGGCGAACGGAAGTGCCTCAGCGTCGGCCTCGTGCCAGTCGAGGTCCGCTCCCTGCTGCGCCGCCTCCGCGCGGCCGGCGTCCAGCAGTTCCGGCGTCAGGTCGCAGGCCACGACGGCGGCACCGGCGAGGGCGGCGGGGATCGCGGCGTTGCCGGTACCGGCGGCGACGTCGAGCACCCGGTCGCCCGGGCGAACACCCGAGGCCTCGACCAGAGTCCGGCCGAGGCCGGGGATGATCTCGGAGGCCACGGCGGGATAGTCGCCGAGGGCCCACATCGCGCGGTGCCGCAGCTTGAGTGCCCGGTCCTCGTCCCCGGACGCCGAACCGGGCGGAGAGGACTGCGGGGTCATGGAGGTGGTCATGGTGGTTCTCCCGTCGTCGACGCGGTGGACCGACGGGCTGGAGACCACGCGGCCTCCGGCGTCGCCGTACTCCGACGCTAGGCGGGCGGGGCGAGCGCTCCTAGTACACGATCTGTACCGCCGGTCAACCCGCCTGGCCGGGCGGGTCAGGACCGCCTACCCTTCCCCGATGGGGACCTCGTACCACCAGTTCTGCCCAGTGGCGAAGGCGATGGAGCTCCTCGACGAGCGCTGGACCCTGCTGGTGGTCCGCGAACTCGTCACGGGCAGCGAGCATTTCAACGACCTACGGCGCGGGGTGCCGCGGATGTCGCCGACCCTGCTCTCCCGGCGCCTGCAGCAACTGGTCCGTGCGGGCGTGGTCGAGCGGCGATCTGAGGGGAATGCCGTGCGCTACGTGCTCACCCCGGCGGGCGAGGAGCTGCGCCCCGTCGTGCAGGCGCTGGGCGCCTGGGGCATCCGCTGGATCGGGAGCCTCGGGGAGGCGGACCTCGATCCGCACCTGCTGCTGTGGGACATGCACCGCAACATCGACCACTCCGCGGTGCCGTCCGGACGTACCGTGGTGCAGTTCCGCTTTCCCGACGCCGCGTCCGGAGCCAGGGACTGGTGGTTGGTGATCACCCCCGACGACGCGGACGTCTGCGACGCCGATCCGGGCCATCAGGTCACCGTGACCCTGACCAGCAGCCTGCGCCGCATGGTCGAGATCTGGCGCGGGGACACTCCCTGGTCCATCGCGCTGCGCTCCGGGGACGTGCAGCTCGACGGGCCTGCACCGTTACGCCGGGCCCTGCCCGGCTGGTTCTCCTTGTCCGCCTTCGCCGACGTGCCACGGCCGACGCTCGAGGACGCCGTCGGTCACCGGGCCGATCCCTGACCCGGGCACCTGCGCGCCAGGTACTCCTCGGCGATCGCCGTGACCTCCGGCTCCGACAAGGCCGGCCCGTGCCCGGGGAAGGCTCGCTCGATCGGAAGCTGCACGAGACGCCGCATGCTGTCGCAGTACTGCGCGACGTCCGCGCCGAGGCAGGTGTCGATCAGGTCGTCGTCGTAGACCACGTCCCCGGTGAACAGGTGACCGGTGTCGGCCTCGTGCAGGACGAGCGAGCCCGGGGTGTGCCCGGGAAGGTGCAGCACGGTGAACCGCCGGTCGCCCAGGTCGATCACGTCCGCGATCGCCACCGCCCACGGGGCCGCGGCCACGCCGTAGGACTTCGGCTCGTAGTGCGCCGACGGCAGCGCCCGGATGAGCAGCTCAGGCAGTTCCTCACCTGCGGGCACCGAGTCCAGCAGGCCGAGGGAACGCAGCAGCGGCACCGTGTACAGACTGCTCGGCCCGGGCTCGCGCACCTCAGCCAGCTCGGTCGGGTGCACCCGGCAGTCGTCGAACTCGTGGGCACCGCCCATGTGATCGAGGTGGGCGTGGGTGAGCACGAGGACCGGGTCGTTCTCGAACATCCAGGGCAGCGCCGCCCGCAGCGGGGCCACGCCCAGGCCGGAGTCGACCACGAGATCACGATCGCGCCCACGCACGTGCCAGATGTTGGCCGACAGGAGCGGGTTCACCGCCGGCTCCTCGATCCTGGTCACCCCGTCACCCCAGGCGGTGACCCGGAACCACTCGGCCCCCTCGACCACCCGCACGCCCCGCTCCCTCCGCCTGAACCACCTGAGCCGTCGCAGCTCGTGCCCCACCCTGCCTGAAGATCCTCTCCAACGCTCCCGCCACACCAGGCTCGTCGTCGGTCGCGAGATGGGATGGTGGCCCGGTGGACCCCGGCTACCTCCTCCTGCCGACGCCTCCGGCCGTGCCCGACTACCTGCGCCTGCGCCGGGAGTCCGGCCTCTCGCCGAAGACCGCCGAACAGGCGACCGCTGCACTGGCCGGGAGCTGGGCGGTCTGCCATGTGGTGCACCAGGCGAGCGGAGAGGCCGTCGGCATGGGCCGCGTCCTCGGTGACGGCGGCTGGTACTTCCATGTGGTGGACATGGCAGTGCTGCCCGGGCACCAGCGCCGGGGGATCGGCGATGTCGTGCTCACCTCTCTGCTCGACCGGGTTCGCGCCGCCGCTCCGCCCGGGGCCTGGGTGAATCTGCTGGCGGACCCGCCGGGGCGACGCCTGTACAGCAGACACGGGTTCACCGACACCGCTCCCGGCTCGATCGGGATGGCCCTGACGATCTGACCGCACGCCCCCCGCGCGGGCTGCGGACGCCGGTGGCCGGCGCACCAGGCCGAACGGAGGAGAGTGGCCTACTTGCCCGGGTCGGCGACCGGCTCGGAGCCGGTCTTCAGGAGATTGAGGCTGTCCGGATAGGTGGATTCGATCTGGCCGTAGACCGGCCCCTCGTCGCGCAGAAGATCAAGGTAGAACCCGTACGACGACATGGGAGCGACGATTCCGCCCCGCTTCTGCCCGATGTCGGTGAAGTTGCCTGCCGCGTCGGCGAGTGCCTGCGACGAAGCGAAGACGATCAGCAGCTCCTCTCCAGCTGCCCCTCGGCACCGGATCAGCCCGGACGCATAGTTCAGGTTCTTGAAGCCCACTCCGACCTTCTTGCCCAGCAGGACCTCATAGCTCTTGATCTCGAACGCGAGTGTCGTCACGACGGCCACCTCCGCTCTTGCCCGGCCGCGCTCGTCGTGGCTCCACGCCCTTGGGGTGCCATGATCCGACGAGGACCCCGAGGACTGAATGGTAGGCGTGCCCTGATCAAACGAGGATGAGCACAAGGTCATCCATCGGTGGCTCAAGCGGCCCACCGACTCGGCGAGAAGCGTTCGCACCGAAGACATTCTGATGGCGACCCGATGTCGATCAGAGACGCCGGCGGACTGGTGGGCCATGGCAGGGGACTGCCGCTGGTCCGGCTGGATTCGTTGTCGTGGCCGGTCTGGCAACGGTGTGACCTGCCCAGGTCGCCGAGCACGGACCAGAGCGAGCCGCTGGGCCGTTACCGTGGCATAGGCGACCGCGAGTGGCCGCAGCGTCCCCAGAAAGGGTGCCGAGCGAAGCGATGACCGGCAATGCGGCACTGGCGGCGGGCCTGATGATCGGCGGCGCCGGCTACGTGGCCCTGGGCTGGTACGTCTGGCTGAGACGTCAGGCTCCCGCCGCCTATGCACTGCTCGCCTCTCTGCTGGCCATGTTCATCTGGACGGCCGCCTACGCGATCGAGATGACCACGCGCCACCCGGACGATGCGCAACCGTGGTCGACGGTCAAGTACATCGGGGTCGTCCTGCTGTCGCCGACGCTGCTGGCCTTCGCCGTCGAGTACACCGGCCACGGCAAGAGCCTGACCCGGCGGACGTTGGCCCTGTTGGCCGTGGAACCGCTGATCGTGATGACCATGTTGATCGTGCCCGGCACGCACGACCTGCTGCTGTTCTATACGACGGAGCCGCGGAAGGCCGGAGCGCCGCCCTGGCCTGTACCCGAGAACGGCGTGCTGTACCCCTGGCTGCTCGGCTACGCCTACGCGGTGGTGATCTTCGCCCTCTGTCTGACGGTGTGGCGGCTGGCCCACCAGGCACAGGTCTACCGGCGCCCCGCGGTGGCGGTGATCATCGCCTCCGTGCTGCCCTTCGCCGGGAACGTCACCTACCAGCTGAACTACGACACGATGTGGGTCGATCCGACCCCCTTCCTGTTCGCCGTGCTGGTGGTGGTCATGGTGTGGGGTCTGTTCCGGATGGGCCTGATCGATCTGGTGCCGATCGCCCGGAGCGCGGTGCTCGAGCAGATGACCGACGCCGTCCTGATCATGGATGCCCACAACCGGGTGATCGACACCAATCCCGCTGCGACTGGACTGCTCGGCCTGAACCGCCCGCAGGTGATCGGCTACTACGCGGACACCCTGCTACCGGCCGTCGCGGCTCCGCTGGAGGGGCACCGGCCGGGGGCTTCGAGTCAGCTGGAGGTGTCCACGACGGCTGACCGGTTGGGCCGGTCGGGTACTGATCCGATTCATCTGGCGGTGCAGTTGAGTTCGCTGACGGATCGGCAGGGGTTGGAGGCGGGTCGGTTGTTGGTGTTGCGTGATGTCACTGAGCGCACGGAGACTGAGCGCCGGTTGCGGGAGTTGTTGGATGCGGAGACGCATCTGGCGGCGGTGTTGCAGACGAGTCTGCGGCCGGCGTCGTTGCCGAATGTGCCGCGGGTGCAGTTGGCGGCGCGGTCGTTGCCAGCGGGTCAGGGTACGCATGTCAGTGGGGATTTCTATGACGTGCATCAGGCTCTGGGTGGTGATTGGGCGTTTGTGCTGGGTGATGTGGCCGGCAAGGGTGTGCATGCTGCGGTGGTGACGTCGATGGCCCGGTACACGGTGCGGACGTTGAGTGCTCAGGGGTGGTCGCCGAAGCAGGTGATCGAGCAGTTGAATCAGGCTCTGTTGGTCGATGCGGAGCCGGAGCGGTTCTGCACCGTGGTCTACGGGCGGATCGCCGAGCTGCCCCCGGAGGATGACGGCGCAACGCCGCCCGGTGTGAGGCTCACGGTCGCCCTGGGTGGTCACCCCGCGCCGCTGGTGCGTCGCGCCGACGGCCGGATCGAGGCGATCGGCCGTTCGGGCACGGCGGTGGGCATCGTGTCACTGGTCGACATCGAGGAGATGACGGTGGAGCTCGGCCCCGGTGAGGTGATGATCGCCTTCACCGACGGTGTGACCGAGGCGCGCCGTGAGGGTCAGGAGTTCGGCGAGGATCGCCTGGCCCGGACGCTGGCCGGCGCCGCCACAGGCCTGCGCGGGCAGACCGGGCCTGCCGCCGCGGCCCTGCTCGCGGAGGCGGTCGCCGACCGGGTGATGGACGCCGTCACCCAGTTCGCCCACCATCGCGACGACATCGCGCTCCTGGTGCTCGCCGTCTCCTGATCTCAGCCGGTGCGCAGGCTGGTCAGCAGCAGTCGCCCGGTGATGTCGAGGGAACCCTCCTGCTCCATCTGGGTGAGCAGCGAGGTGGCGATCTTCATGTGCATCGCGGTGTCAGCGCCGACTGTCGTCATGGCCAGGTGGGCGTTGGCCAGCTCCTGGCGGGCATCGACGTCGTAGGGCTGGGCGGCCTGCAGCCAGTTGCGCAGGCACAGCTCCTCGCTCAGCAGCGAGGCGGCACGAGGGTCACCCAGCCTGACCAGCAGGGAGCCCAGGTCCGCCAGCGCCGCCGCGACCAGCGCCACCAGTTGGCGATCGCCGGGGTTGCCGGCGAAGGTCAGCCGGGCCACCGTCAGCCGCTCGTCGAGCAGGCTGCGCGCCTCCTCGAAGGAGCCGAGATCCCGGGCCGCCGTCCCCGCGCGGCGCAGGCTGTAGCACTGCTCGGTGAGCAGTCGGACCTCCAGTCCGTGAACAGCGGTCAGCTCCCGCAGGACTCCCATCCGACCGTGGTTGCCATGGCACTCGAGCACGGTCCAGTGATCACCTTGCTGGCGCGCCAGGTCGCCGAGCTCGTCCAGGGCGGCGAGGAGGTCCAGCCGATGCGACGTACTGGGATCGTGGGCGACGGCCCGCCGGGCAAGGTCGACCAGTTGTTCGCGATACGGGCGGGCACCGACCAGATCGCCGCTGCTCTGATGCAGATCCGCCAGCAGCCGGTAGGCCTGCCGGTACTCCTCGGCGGAGCGGGCCTCACGGCAGAGGGCCTCGGCCGCCGAGCGCGCACTGGGTAGATCACCGAGCGATCGAAGATTTTCAGCCCATTGGAGCAAGGCATGGAACATCTTCGGTGGGGACACGTTGTCGACGTGCACTGCTCCTCCGGAAGCCGAGTCAGAGGGGGAAGCCTCGGTCATCACGCGCTGTCGGTGGAATGTCTGTTTCGCACCATTCAGAGCGGAAGGTCGGCCCAACTTAGCGCTTTCTCCGCCTACTGGGAACACCCATCGACCGAGGGTGATCAGCCGCTCACATACGGGCGGAGAACTACTCCGTACGCGCCGCGCAACGGCCTCCCCACGGGGTGCGGAAACGTCCACTCCACGGTGAGCGGTTCAAGTGGACCTCAAGAGTGACTCAAGCTCACACCGTCGCCTTGCACCTCGGTCAGAAGCGCTCCTAGCATGGTCAGACCGTGCAGAAGCATCGGCAGAAGCATCGGCAGATGCATGTGCACGGGACACCGTGCCGGCTCGAACGCGAGCCCGGTTCACACAGGGGGACGGAGCGAGATGCAGCACGACACTCGGATCTACAACGGGATGTCCGCGACCGGGTTGGGGAACGTCGCCTGGTGCAAGAGCGCCCGCAGTGGGCCGCAGGGCAACTGCGTCGAGTTCGCCGACCTCGAGCCCGGCGGCCGAGTGGCCGTACGCAACTCGCGTGACCCGCAGGGCCCGGCACTGATCTACACCCGGGCTGAGATCCACGCGCTCATCGAGGGCGCCAAGGACGGGGACTTCGACCACCTTCTCGGGTGACCAAGGACAGCGCGCGGGCCGGCCGGCTCAGACCCCGGCCCGCGCGCCACTCAGCCGATCAGGCCTTGCGGCCCAGGGCCGCCCAGCCGTACACGCTGTCGACGTCGGGGCTGGTGTCCGCATCCGGCCGCCAACCCAGGATCGGCGCCACCCCGGGCTCCACCAGCTCGAGCCCGGTGAAGAACCTCAGCATCTCGGCGTGGTTGCGGGCCACATACGGGATCCCCGAGCGCTCTGCCGTCGCGGCGGTCTGCGCCATGGCTTCGGCGTCGAAGTCGCTGGCCGGAGCAGCGATCGCCAGGTAGCTGCCGGACGGCAGCCATTCCACCAGCGTGGAGACGACGCCGTACGGGTCATCGGAGTCCCGCAGGTGGTGCAGGATCCCGACCAGCATCAGCGCCACCGGCTGTTCACCGACAAGGGTCTGCGCGAGTACCGGGTCGGCCAGGATGTCCCCCGGCCTCCTCAGATCGCCGATGACGAACGCCGTCCTGCCTTCGGGCGTGCCTCGCATGAGCGCCCTCGCATGGGCGAGCACGATCGGATCGATGTCGACGTAGAGCACCCGGGCCTCGGGCGCGATGGACTGGGCCACCTCGTGCACATTGTTCGCCGTCGGGATCCCGGTGCCGATGTCCAGGAACTGACGGATCCCCGCCTCGGCCACCAGATGGCGGACGGCGCGAGCCAGGAAGGCCCGCTGCGCCTTCACCATCTCAGGCAGGGTCGGCATCTGTTCGATCAGCGCAGCACCGACCGCCCGGTCGGGCGGATAGTTGTCCTTGCCGCCCAGCAGGAAGTCGTAGATGCGTGCGGACTGCGGCACGGAGGTGTCGATCTGCGGCTGCCCCTCCCCCGCCTCCCTGTCGATGCCCCGATCATGCGACACGGTGGTCTCCCTCAGGTCTCGTCCAGCAACTGTTTCAGGAAGCCGACAGACTCCTGTGGAGTCAGGCTCTCCACACTGAGCCGGTTGAGCACCTCGGTGTAGCGATCGACGTACTCGCTCTTGTCCAGATACAGGGCACTCACCAGCTGCTCGAGGTAGACCACGTCCGCCAGCGCTGGATCGGCGAAGCGCAGGATCGAGAAGGCTCCACCGGCAACCGCATGGGCTCCGTAGCGCATCGGTAGCACCTGAAGCGCCAGTCGCGGGCTCTCGGTGAGCCCGATCAGGTGCTGCAACTGCTCGCGGGTGACCTCGGCATCACCCACCGGGCGACGCAGGGCAGCCTCGTCCAGCACGATCCACAGGTGGGGCGGGCTCAAGCGGGTCAATACGCGTTGACGGGCAGCACGCAGGGCGACCGCACGTGCGACGTCCCGCTCGGTGGGCGGGGGAAGCGCGGAGGAGATGACGGCGCGCGCATAGGCCGGGGTCTGCAGCAGGCCCGGAATGAACTGCACCTCGTAGCTGCGGATCCCCACAGCCGACTCTTCCAGCCCGATGTAGTTGGCGAACCAACTCGGAGTGACGTCCTCGTACTCGCGCCACCAACCCGGCTCATTGGCCGCGCGGGCCAGGGTGAGCAGGGCCTCGCGCTCGACCGGGTCGGTGATTCCGTAGTGGACGAGCAGGTCGGCGATGTCCCGCTCCTTGAACGAGACCCTGCCCAGCTCGAGCCGGCTCATCTTGGACTCCGAGGCCCGGATGACGTACCCGGCGTCCTCCCGGGAGATGCCCCTTTCCTCGCGCAGCCGGCGCAACCGGGAGCCGACCAATAGACGACGCACCGTCGTGCTGACCGGCATCGGCTCGTCCATCCCACTCCCTCCAACCCGCCGCTCAATGTGGCACGCCGCGCGACGATTCGCTACTGACTGAACCGGGTCGATGACAACTCGAGGTCAGAGGCTCTTCACCGAGATTACTGTGCGTAAACATGATCGCGGAGCTCAAATGCCTCAGACACGCCCAAATCAACTTCTAGCGCAGCCCACTCCTCGGTGCGCAAGCAATGGACCGTGCGCCTGCATGTGCATCCGAGAGTGCGGAACCCGCTGATCCAAGGTCATTTTCGGCATCACTGGCCTGACAAACTGGTGCACCGGCGCCAACGGCGCCGGTGCACTCCAGACTCTGACACGCCCCGGCGCACGATGCAAGTCCCGGTCACTCTCAGTGATGAAATCCTCAACTAAGAGCCTATCGTTGCAGGTAACGAACACGTAACGCTATCGCGCCGGGAGCGCGGGCGGCGGCACCCAGGGCGAGGACGAAGGCCTCACTCCCGCCATCACCGAACGGCGAAGACTGGATCCATGAGCACTCGGCAGGATCGAGTTCTCGGCAGCGTGGTCGGCGGCGTGGTCGCCCTGGCCGTCGCGGCGGCGTTCCTCGCCTCGACCCGAGCCACGACGACGTGGGACGACACGACTCCCGAAGGCGCCGTCCAGGGCTACCTCTCCGCCGTGCTGGGCGGAGACACCCAACGGGCCGCCGGCTACCTCTCGGCAGAGAGCCCTTGCGACATAGAGGACCTGGACCGGGTGACGGTGCCGGACCCGGCCCGGATCGATCTGGTGGACACCGTGGTCGACGAGCAGAGTGCCCGCGTCGTCGTCGACCTGGCTCCGTCGGACAACGGCCCCCTCGACACGTTCCCGGCCGAGACGCATACGTTCCGGCTGACCCGCTCCGGGCAGGGGTGGCTGCTGGTCGGCCGGCCCTGGCCGCTCTACGACTGCGGTGGCGACTCGTCATGATGATGATCCTCGGCTTCCTGCCCACGGCCGTGGTGGTCGTGCTGATCGTGCTCGGGATCCGCAAGGCGCTCGCTCGCCCCGGCGCCGGAGTCTCCGAGGTCCACCTGGTCCGGCAGTTCTTCCAGTACGTGCTTCTCCTCGGCCTCCTCGCCGTGTCGGCGAGTGGGGTCTCCGGGCTGATCGGCCGGTTGCTCGACCGCGGGGCCTTCGTGGAGGCCGATCAGGCCGAGCTGGCGCTGAGCGTCGCCTTCACCGTGGTCGGCCTGCCCCTGCTCGCGGGGGTGGCGCTGTGGGCACGCCGCGACCTCACGGCCGACCCGGCCGAGGCTCGGTCCTTCGCCTGGACCGCCTACACGACCGTGGCGACGGTCGTGTCGTTGGCCGTCACCATGTTCGCGCTGTACGAGGTGCTGGCCTGGGCAGCCCAGGAGCGCCCCTACGACAGCTACTCGCTCGGCCGCCTGCTGGTCTGGGGCGCGGTCTGGGCTTTCCACTGGTGGCTCGCTACACGTCTCACCCCGCTCGCCCAGGCACAGCCCCATCACCTGCTCGGGTCCCTGATCGGGCTGGGGACGGCTGCCGCCGGGCTCACCGTCATGCTGTCCGGCGCGATCGAGGCCGTGCTCGACCTGGCCGGATCGACGGTGCTGGTGGAGGGCGACCGGCCGATCGTGCGGGGCGCCGTCCTGCTGGCGGTCGGGGCACCGGTCTGGATCCTCTACTGGATGCGCACGGCTGCCCACTCGCAGCGCACCCCGCTGTGGCTCGCCTACGTCCTGCTGCCCGGGGTCGGTGGCGGTCTGATCACCGCCGTGGTGTCGGCGAGCACGGTGCTCCACGACGTGCTGGTCTGGCTGGTGGGGCAGCCGGATGCGGCCGAGGCCTCCCGCCACTTCCAGGGCACTCCCACCGGCGCGGCCGCCGCGGCGATCGGTGTGATCATCTGGTGGTACCACCACGCCGCCCTGCGTGAGACGGAGTCCGAGGCCCGCACCGAGATCCTGCGGATCTACGAGTACCTGATGGCCGGGATCGGCCTGGTCGCCGCGGCCGTGGGTCTGACCATGCTGCTGGTGGCCCTGATCGAGGCGCTGACCGGCGCCACCGTCCTGGTGGGCAGCGCGGCGGTCAACACCCTGATCACCGCAACAACGCTCCTGGTCGTCGGTGGCCCGGTGTGGTGGCTGTTCTGGCGCCGGGTGCAGGCCGCCGCCCAGAAGAGCCCGGAGGAGGAGCACGCCTCGCCGACGCGCCGGATCTACCTGTTCGTGCTGTTCGGCATCGCCGGGATCGCGGCCGTGATCGCGCTGCTCGTCGGCGTCTACTTCGTCGTCGAGGACATCCTCGAAGGCGTGGTGGGCACGCAGAGCCTGCGCCGGGTCCGCTTCCCGATCGGCGTGCTGGTGAGCGCCGGCGCCATCTCCGGCTACCACTGGACCGTCTACCGCGGCGAGCGGGCGAAGCCCGTCGCCCACGGCCATGGCCCGCACTTCGTGCTGCTGGTCGGGCCCCGTGACGCCGGTCTCGCCCACGAGGTGGCCCACCGGACCGGCAGCCGAGTGACCACCTGGGCGCGCACCGACCAGAACGGCTCGGCGACACCGTGGACGGCCGACGACGTGCTGGCCGCTCTCGGCGACACGGCGGCGGACGCCGTGATCGTGCTGTCCGACGCCGCCGGGCTGCACGCCATTCCGGTGGACCGGCATTGATCGCCCAGGCCGTTCTGTCGGCCACCGAAGGGCCAGAGAGGTAGGGGTTCACCTGATGTAGCGAGGCGGGCAGGCACCTACGGTCGCACCATGATCACCGGAAAGCGCCTGTCCGCCGCCCTGCTCATGGCTGCCCTGCTGACCGGCGCATGCACCGTGCCCGGAGCAGCGCCGACGAACACGCCCGCGGTAATACAGGCGTCGTCCGGCCTCTTCACCGACCGCACTGCGGCCGGCGATGCGTTCGGCTACGCCCCGCTGCCGGACGCCCCGGTGACCTACCAGCCGGATGTGATCCGGGTCGACGGAGGACCGGACGCCGTTCGCTCGGTCAGCGGGAACGGCCTGACCTGGACGATCAGCGCCGGGGCGAAGGGGGTCGACGACCTCGCGGTGGGCAAGGTCATGTTCATGACCAGCCGAGGCGTCGGCCGGGTCGCCGCACTGGAGCGCTCGGGGGACGACATCCTGGTCACCCTGACGCCGGTGCAGCTCACCGAGGTCTTCCGGGACGCGCACTTCGTCGTAGACCGCGACCTCACCCCGGGTGGTGCCCGCTACCAGTTGGTGCCGGACCAGCCCGGCATGCGTGAGTCGACGGAACAGATCCGGGCCCCGGTCAGGGCCTCCCGATCGTCACGCTCTCCACGGAATCCGCGGCCGGCTGCGGCTGCGGCTGCGGCTCAGCCTGTCGCACTGACGGTGCCGGCCTTGCGGTTCGCGGCAGCAGGGCGGCGGCCGCTGCCTCCCCCGGTGGAAGGCATCAGCCCCGCCGCGAGTATCAACAACTGGACATTCAAGCCCTACCAGACCGGGTCGAAGTCCGGACTGATCGTCATCTACAACGATCCCTCCGGCCTGAAGGCCAGCATCGACATCGCGTTGGGTATGAGCCAGATCCACCTACGCGCTGACGTCCACATCATCGGCGGGGCGATGTCCGGCAGCTCCACGTTCGCGCTGGACGGCCTCGACAGCATCTCGATCGATCTCGCCGCCGGGGCGGCGCAGGGTCTGCAGGACAACACCAAGATCAAGATTGACATACCGATCGAGGAAGACACGACATTCCTGGTCGGCGGGGTTCCGATGGACGTGGCCACCACCTGGAAGTTCTCGTTCGCCACGGCGTTCACCTCGAAGAACTCCACCCTGAAGGCCGGCGGGCTCTACTCGCTGAAGGGGCCTATCGGCATCGTCAGCGGGGTACCCGTGCTGCCCGAACTGACGGTGACGTCGAGCCTGGTCGATTCCATCAGGGGGATCAGCCTGACCCCGGCGGGCGTGACCCTGGCCTCCGAACTGAAGGTGCAACTGGGCGTCGGCATCCCGAAGTTCCTGGCCGGGCCGTACCTGAAGTTCGTCCTGTCGGTAGGTCTGACCAACGGCTCGGCCCTGGGGGCGCCGCTTGCCCGCTGCACGGGCGCCGCCCTCGTGGGCAAGGCCGGCGGCGGGGTGGGGGTCACCATGTCGACCGAGGCGACCGCGGCGCTGAAGGCATTCCTCGGGCTCCCGTTCAAGCTCGGGGTCGCCGTGGAGAAGGAGCGACTGGCCACCTTCATCGATCGCACGTCCGTCGTGCCCGACGTACCGCTCTGCCGTGCCTGAACCAGCCCACGACCAAGGAGTCCCTCGATGGCCCGCACCCGGATCACCACCCCCATGCACCGCGCTCCCGCAGTCGCCCTCCTGGCAGCACTGGTGCTCGGCCTGACCGGCTGCAGCTCGCTGCTCCCGACAACCACCGAGACCGTGACCGTCACCGTGACCGCGACGCCGGACGCCGGGGCCACCGTCGAGGCCGAGGACATTGGGGCAAGCGAACCCTCCCCGGCACCGGGTGACGAGGCCGCAGCGGCACCCAGCGAAGTGGACGTCTGCGCGATGTTCAGCAAGGCCGAGGCCGAGAAGCTCGCCGGCATGAAGCTCGGCGCGGGCGTTGCGGCTCCCGGCACCTGCAGCTACACCTCCGCGCCGTCCGGTGCGACGGCGCAGGTGTCGGTGTTCATCGGGGACGGGGCCAAGCAGACGCTGGACACCGACCGCAACCTCGAGCACGTTTTCGAGACCCTCAAGGGTGTCGGCGAGGAGGCCTACCTGGAGAACTCGACGATCTTCGTTCGCGTAGGACAGACCTGGGGAGAGATCAGCCTGCTGCGATTCAACGAGGACGCCGCCAACCGGACGCCGTTGATCGCCGCCGCCACGCGGCTGGCCTCGCGGATGTGAACCTCACAGGGTGCCCGAGCCGACGATCGCTCCCAGTTCGCCGCGCGAGCGGATGCCCAGCTTGCGATAGACGTGGGTCAGGTGGACCTCGACCGTCTTCGGGCTCATGTGCAGGGCTGCCGCCATCTCCCGGTTGGTGGACCCGATGGCCGCCAGCTCAGCGATCCGCCGCTCGGTCGCGGTCAGCGCCTGGGAGTCCTCGCCGCGGCGGCGCGAGCGGTTGAGTTCGTCGTCCACCCTCGCCGTCCAGGCCGCGGCGCCGAGACCGGCGAAGATCTCGCGGGCTCGGGACAGGCACCGCGCGGCGTCCCCGCTGCGCCGTGCCCGGCGCAGGATCTGGCCGCGGGCGAAGAGGACCCGCCCCTGCTCGAACGGCCGCCAGGGGACATCGCCCTCCGCCGGGACGTCGGTCAGCCGGACAGCCTCGGCGAGATCGCCTCGGGCAGCTGCCAATTGCGCCACGCCGCGCAGGTGCGCGGCTGCCAGCCAGGGCCGAGGAATGCGTTCGAGGCGATCGGCGATCGAGCCCAGCAGAGCCTGCGCCGCGTCGAGCTCACCCAGGGCCACCAGCGCTTCAGCCCGCTCGGGGGCAGGGTCGAGCCGACCCAGCGGCTCGACCAGTCCGATCGAGAGAAGCTGCGCCGCAGCGCGTTCAGTGGTCTCGAGCACTCCGGGGTAGTCGCCGGACGAGGCCCTGGCCAGGGTGGCAGCCGACAGATAGGACGCCGTGGCGAGCCGATGGCCCAGCCGCTCGAACCGTTCGGCCTCGGCCAGTGCCGCTGCCGTCGCCTGATCGAGACGACCCTCGAATACATCGAGTTGCAGCAGCAACCGCTCGCTCGGCTGGTAGGCGCCCTCCTCGCCGAGTTCGCGGGCTGCCGTCGCCGCCTCCTTCGCGAGGCGGCGGGCGGCCGGCCAGTCTCCGAACCAGGCCGACACCTCACCCAGGCGGGTCAGCAACTCCGCCTCACTCGACAGGTCCCCACGCGCCCGCTCCTGCTGCAGCGTCGTCACGAAGCGCTGCCGGGCACGCTCCCAGTCGTCGGTGGCCAAGTACCAGAACCCGGGGGTGGTGCTCTGGTCTGTCGACCCGCGGGGGTCCTCCATCCGCAGGCCCTCGGCCAAGAGGTCCTCCCGGGGCGGGCCGCCGGAGAGCACCTCGTAGTAGAAGAGGTTGCACAGGGCGGCGCCGAGCAGATCCGATTCCCCGGCCCGGGTCAGCTCGGCCACGGCCTCGGCGGCGTGGTCCCGGGCCTTGCCCGTGTCGGACTCGGAGAAGATGGCCAGCCGGCTGTGGATCTGACCGAGCAGGCTGGGGTCGCCCGCCGCGTCGTCCACCGCGCGAGCGATCACCTCACTTGCCGCCTGGCCCCCGTCGCGATACCACTGCGTCACAGCCAAGGTCATCCGGGCCCGGGCGCGCAGCTCCCCGGCCGGGAGCGCGGGGATCTGCAGGCCCAGCCAGGCGGCGGTCGCCTCGAGATCGCCGGCCTCGAGCAGGACGTCACCCAACAGGACGGCGCGGCGCCAGCGCGAGGCGTCGTCGTCGGCCGGGGTGCGCACGATCGCCGCTCGAAGCATCTCGGAGGCGACCTCGGTGGCGCCGCGCCGCCGCGCATCGTGGGCGGCGTCCTCCAAGGCCGCAGCGACGCCCGCGTGCGGGCCGAGGGTTGACAGGCCCAGGTGACGGGCCCGGCACTCCAGCTCGGGCTCGACCTCGGCCAGGCGGGCGTGCACCTCACGCCGGCGGGCCGGCGGGGCCGCGTCGTAGACCGCGGAGGCGAACAGCGGATGCTCGAAGATCAGCCGGTCGCCGTCGATGCCCAACAGACCGGTGCGTTCCGCGCGGACCACCAGGGCGTCCACCTCGCTCGGGCCGGTCTCGCTGAGCGCCTGGCGCAGCCGGGAGAGCGACGGCACCGCCAGCGCCGACAGGGTGAGCAGCAGGGTGCGCAGGTCCTCGTCGGTCGCGGCGATGCGTTCGTTCACCGTGGCCGCCAACGACTCCGGCAGCGGGAACGGGCCGTCGGCCGGCAGCTGCCCGTGCCGGGCCAGGACCGACTGCACCATCTGCAATGCATAGAACGGGTTGCCGCGGCAGAGCGCGTGCAACCGGCGCAGAGTGGGACGCCCGACCCGCACACCGAGACGGTCCAGCAGCACGTCGTAGAGCGCGGTGGGGGTCAACCCGTCCAGCCAGAGCGAGAGCTTCGCCGCTGCGGCCACGTGCCGCTCGAGGTCCAGAGGCAGGCTTCCCGGTTGCTCGGCCCGCCGGGTGGCCAACAGCGCCAGCCGAGAGCCTGCGCCGTGGGAGTCGATGCGGCGCAGGGCGAAACCCACGGCGCTGGTGGTGGCGGAATCGAGCCACTGCACGTCGTCGATCAGCAGCAGCAGGGCACGGTCCCTGCCGGCCGCGGTCAACAGGCGCTGCACCGCCGAGCCCACGGTCGGCACGTCGGCATGCGGATCGACGCCACCCGGGTCGTCGTCCTGAATGCGCAGGACGGTCTGTAGGGCGCGGCGCTGCGGTGTGGGCAGCTCGGCCAGGGCCGACTCTGTGGCGAGCGGCCCGATCAGATCGGCCAGACCGACGTACGCGTACCGGGCTTCAGCCTGGGTCGGGGCGCAGGCCAGGACCCGCCAGCCGTCAGCTCTCGCGTGGTCGACGGCCGCGCGCGCCAGAGCAGACTTCCCGACCCCGGCCTCGCCCTCGATCACGGCAACGGCCAAGCCGTCCGGAGCCGCCCGGAGCAGCGCCATGACCTGGCCGTGCTCCGCGTCGCGACCCATCAGCCGGGCAGACATCCGCCAACCATAGGAGATCCCCTGATGTAGGGGCAGGGTGAGCGCTCCTACGGTTCCAGAGTGATCAGACATCGAGCCGGCAGAGCTGCCGCCGTGGCGCTGGGCGCAGGCCTGGCCATCGGGCTCACCGCCTGTTCGGAGCCGTCAGCTGCCGCCCCGCCGCGACCGACCGCGCCGTCGAAGAGCCCCAGAGTCTCGACCAGCCCCAGTGTCTCGACCAGCCCCAGCCCGGCCGCGCCCGTTCGAGGACAGGTGCGGATCGGCAGGGTCTATCTGAACTGCGACTACCTGGCCTCGCCGTCCGGGCAACAGGACGTCGTGCTGCTGGCCGGGGCGGTGAACGGCGTGGACCTGAGCGATGCGTACACGGTCACGCTGCGGGCACAGGCGGCCGGCCGCGACGATGCCGGCACAGCCCAGGTCACTCTGGGCAAGGGAACCTCGGAGCGGGCCGTCTCGGTCCGGGCTCCCGTCGGGGCCGCAGGGGCCGCCTACACCGCCAAGCTCACGCTCACGCTCACCCCCGCAGGCCTGCCCGACGACACGGCCGACGACAACGTGCTCGTGGTGTCGGCCGCCATTCCCTTTCCCCGCCCGGTGGAACAGGTCCGCACGAACTGCGCCTTCGCCTGACCAGAGGAGTCACCATGCGCCACCCCTCCACCCTCGCCCTGATCGGGCTGTGCACGCTGCTGGTCACCGGCTGTGGGCCTGAGGCCACCCCGACCGCGGCGGACGGATCGCCGGCCGCTGTCGCAGCCACCACCCCTGCCCCGCCGAAGGGTGCTGCAGCCGGCTCGCCGGCACAGGCCTGCGACGACGTGGCGAAGGCGGTCGACGCGGCCACCGGGCCCTATGGCGACGAGCTGACCGCTGCCGCCTCGGGCGCCGCCGCCCAGGATCCGGCCGCCCAGCAACGCACTGCCGATGCCATGCACAACATGGCCTTGGCCTGGGCGAAGGCCATGCGGGACAAGGCAGGTACGACGGGTGACGCGGACTTCGACGCACTGCTCACCGAGTACGCCGCCGAGATGGACAAGGTGGCGGCGAGCATCCGCACGCACGACGACATCTCTGACGGAGGGCGCTTCGACTCCCCGGAACTGGTGGCGCTCACCGCCCGGTTGGAGAAGATGTGCCCGACCACCCAGTGACCCCGGCCGAGGCCTTCATTGCGGACGTCGCAGCCCGGCGGGGCTGCGCCGTGGAGGGTGGCAGCGGGTCCCCGTGGCTGCTGGTGGGTGACTCCATGGGCCCAGCCTGGACGACGGTCCTGACGCCCCCGGCGATCGAGGTCACTGCGCAGATCCGGTGGCGCTGTGCAGACCTGCGCGGAGGAACGACTGCCCGCCATCGGCTGATCGTCACTCGGGGCGGATCCGCCCAGAGCGACGGAGGGGTCCTCGGACCGGGCTGGACCGTGGTGGACCCACACCGAGTGCTCGACACCTCGCTGGCCCCGCTGTTCACGCAGTGGCCGCGAGCCTGGTGGGGACCCGGGGACGAGCACCCGGCCCGGCTCGACGAGGTCCGGCTGACCGCTCTCGGACTCGACGTCATGGCCCGTGGCTGGTGGGGATCCGCTCCGGCCCTGGACCAGATGATCACCCTCGGCGAGGAGCTCGCAGACCGGCTTCGCCGCGCCGGCGGATGACGCCGGTCAGAGCGCCAGCGCGGCGATGAAACCTCCGACGAAGGCGTCGCCGAGACCGACCGTGGTGGGCGCCGGGCTGCTCAGCACCAGTGCCGGCACGCAGCACACCTGATCGGGCAGCCGCGCCTCCAGCGCGACTGCGAACTCCCGGCCGCCGGGATGGCGAGGGTTGCCGCTCACCGCCCGGTAGTCGGCCTCGGACATCACGTCACCGTGCAGGTAACGAGCTCCCGCCATCGCCGTCCCCGACTCCAGCGCGGCGCGGTAGGCCTGTGCCTTCGATCCGAGGGCGAGCGCCCAGTACCGGCTGTGCACGACCAGGGTGCCACCGGGCATCAGCGTGTGCAGGTCCTCCAGCGCGGCCGCCATCGCCCCGGCATCGAGCAGTTCCACCGGGCGGCCGAGATAGACCTGCATCTCGTCCTCGTTCATGCCGTGCACGTCGACCAGGTCGAAGATGCTCTCCCACACCCTCCGACTGAACGACGGAACGTGATAGCCCGCATCCTCGTAGACGACCACTGCGCCTGCGGGAAGCCGGCTCATATGGGTGCGCAGCTCCTGCAGCCGGCCGTCGAGCAGTCCCGGATCCTGCATCGAGTTGAAGCCGGAGACCAGGAAGACCCCGGCCGTGCTCAGGGTGGCTCCCAGGTGCGGGCTGAGCGGCAGCTCGCGGTTGGGTCGATCGTTGACGTAGATCAGGCGGTTCGCCTGGGGGGCAAGCAGTTCCGCTTCCCCCACCAGGACCCGCGCACCGGCCGGGAACTGCACGATGAGGTGCGGGTCCGTCGAGTCCTCCGTGGCGCTGCACAGGTAGGAGACCTGCGCGGGCAGCAACCGGCGCACATGGTCGTCGATGCTCACCAGGTGCACCGTGCTGCTCAGCCCCAGCCGGCTCATCGCGATCGCCGCCCGCACGCAGGTCCCGCCGAGGGTGATCCGGCGGGTGAAGCGCGCCGCGAAGGCCTCGACGACGTCGGAGGTGGCCACGAACCGCTCGCCTCCGACACCGTCGCGGACGAACCCCAGGATCGAGCACACCAGATCACGTTCGCTGCGCACCGGCACGGACGTGCTCACCTCGTCGGGCCGGATCCCGTACCGGACGACGAGAGCCTCCATCACCGCACCGTCCCAGGTGATCTCGTAGTCCAGGCAGCCCCCGAGGCCGAGCACCACCTCGCGCCCCATCACCCGCCCCCTGCCCTCGCCCCGTTCAGTACAGGCGGGCCTTGTCCGCCGCGTCGAACAGGTCGATCTTCTCTGCCGCGGTCACCTTCATCGCCGCGACGGCCGGGGGCTGGATCAGCAGCGGCTCGCGCAGGCCCTCGTCCTGCAGCACGGTGCGCATCGCCTGGTGGTAGGTGACCTTGATGTCGCTGGAGATGTTGATCTTGTTGATGCCGAGCTTCACCGACTCGCCGATCTCCTTGTCGGGGTTGTTGGAGCCGCCGTGCAGCACCAGCGGAACCGTCATCCTGGCCTTGAGCTGCTGCAGCAGGTCGAGCTTCAGTTCCGGCTTCATCCACGAGGGGTAGATGCCGTGGCAGGTGCCGATGGCGACGGCCAGGCTGTCGACGCCGGTCTCCTGCACGAAGCGCACCGCGTCGTCCGGGTCGGTGTAGATGATCTCTGCGTTGCCGTACTGCGTGTCGCTCGTCGGTGGTGCCGATCGTGCCGAGCTCGCCCTCGACCGACAGACCCGACGGCGTGCGCTGCCTCGGCCGACCTGCTTGGTGCGGGCGATGTTCTCCTCGAACGGGTGCATCGAGCCGTCGATCATGACCGAGGTGAAGCCGCACTGGATCGCCAGCAGGATCTGCTCGTAGCGTCGTGCCGTGGTCGAGGTGGATCGCGACCGGCACCGAGGACTTGTGCGCACGCTGAACGATCGCCGGCATCAGATCGGCCCCGATGTGGGTCAGCTCGTCGGGGTGGATCGCGACGATCAGCGGGGCACCCTTCTCCTCGCTGATCTCGAAGATCCCCTGACTCATCGCCCAGTCGCTGATGTTGAAGGCGGGGACGGCGAAATTGTGCGTGTTCGCCACGTCGAGCAGCTGGACGCCATTGATCAACATTCATTTCTCCTTGGGTGGGTACTGTGCAGAAACCGGTGACGGGCAGCCTCACGATTTGACCGAGCCGGCGGTCATTCCGCCGATGAAGAACCGCTGGAAGAAGAGGAAGAGAATGAGCACCGGGATGCAGCCGAGAATGCTCATCGCCATCATCTCGTTCCATTCGTAGGAGTGCTGACCCATGAGCAGTTGGATGCCGATGGGCACGGTGCGCATCTCCTGGGTACGGGTCAGGGTGAGGGCGAACAGGTATTCGTTCCAGGCGATCATGAACGTGTAGATGCCCACCGACACCAGGCCGGGGATCGAGATCGGCACCAGGATGCGCCACAGGGCCGACATGGACCCGGCGCCGTCCACCTTCGCGGCCTCGTCGAGTTCCTTGGGCAGGGTGTTGAAGTAGCCGGTCATCATGATGATCGCGTACGGCAGCGTGAACACCATGTAGGTGAGGATCAGCGCGGCGTAGGTGTTGTACAGCTTCAGCGTGACCATGAGGCCGAAGTACGGGATCAGCAGGGTGATCGGCGGCACCGCCTGCACGCTGACGATGACCATGTTCAGCGGGCCGCTTGAACGGGAACTCGTACCGGCTGAACGCGTAGGCCGCCATGATCGCCACGATCAGCGTGAGCGCCGTCACCGACAGCGCGACCACGTAGCTGTTGATGAAGAACCGCACCTTCACCGGGTCCGTGGACGATGGTCGACGTAGGCATCGAACGAGAAGTTCTCGGTGATCAGCGCGCGGCGGGTAGCGCGAAGATCTCCGGGTTGGACTTGAACGAGCTGACCAGCATCCAGAGGACCGGGAAGCCGGCGAAGACGGCCCCGACGATCAGGCGCGAGGATCACACCCGGCCTTCATCACCGCCCGGCGTGCGGACCACGTGGCTCCATGTCAGTCCCGCGCCTTCTGGTAGCGCACGTAGAAGAACGCCAGCACCATCGAGAAACCGAAGATGATCACTGCGCTGGCCGAGGCCATGGCGAACTCGTACCGGCTGAACGCCAGCTTGTAGGTGAAGGTGCTCAGCATCTCCGTGACATTGATCGGCCCGCCGCCGGTGGTCATCCAGATCAGGGCGAACTGCTGGGTGGTCCAGATGACGTCGAGCATGGCGAGGCTGACGATGATCGGACGCAGCTGGGGCAGGGTGACGTGCCGGAAGCGCTGCAGCCCGTTGGCGCCGTCGACGGTGGCCGCCTCGTAGAGGTCGCGCGGGATGCCCTGCAGCCCGGCCAGCAGGCTCATCATGTAGAAGGGATAGCCGGACCAGATGTTGATGAAGGTGACCGCGTAGAGCGCGGTCGACGGGCTGGCCAGCCACTCGCACCTTGCTGTCGATCAGCCCGGCGCTCTGCAGCAGGAAGTTGAGCACGCCGTTGGGGTTGAGCAGCAGCCGCCAGAGCACCGCGATGATCGCCACGGTGAACAGCCAGGGCAGCACGTAGACCACGCGGAAGATCGCCTTGGTGACGTTGCCGAGCAGGGTGGTGTTGAGCATCATCGCGAACGCCAGGCCGAGCAGCAGGTGGGCCACGACGCTGACGACGGTGAAGAAGGCCGTGTTCTTGACCGCGATCCAGAACACCTTGTCGGTGAGGACCTCGACGTAGTTCGCGAGCCCGATGAACACCGGGTTCTTCTCCATGATGACGTTGTCCATCAGCGAGTAGCCGATCACCATCACGATCGGCACGAGCATCAGGACGAGCATCAGCAGGACGGTCGGCGAGAGGAACCCGTACGGCTCGAGCCTGCGCGTCAGCGGCCGCGAGGCGGCCCGGTGGCACGGGTGCAGGCCGCGCCACGGCGGTTGCCGTGGCGCGGCCTTCTCGGTGGTCATCCGCATCAGGGATTAACCCTCAGAACTCTTTCATCCAGGCGTCCTGAGCGGCCTTGAGCATCTCGTCGACCGTCTGGTCGCCGTCGAGCGTGCTCTGCAGCTGCTCGTCGAAGGAGCGCATGAGCTCCTCCGCCACCGGCAGCCCGGTGAACTCATTGGCGGGGTAGCCGGCCTTGTAGATGTCGAACGCCGCCTTGAACAGCTCGTCGTTGGCCACGAAGTCGGGCGACCGACTTGGTGTTGCCCGGGAAGGCGTTCGCCATCGACGACAGCTTGGAGTTGTTGGCCTCGCTCATCAGGAAGTCGACCAGCTTCCACGCCTCGGCCTTGTGCTTGGAGTTCTCGGCGACGCCGATGCCCCACGAGGCGTACGGGATGCCGCGCTTGCCGGTGTACCCGTCCTTGGCCGGGATGGCCGAGATGCTGAACTTCAGGTTCGGGGTTGTTCTTGCGGATCAGGTTGACGTGCGCGAGCGAGTCGATCATCATGCCGACCCGGCCGTTCGTGAACTCCTCGACCTTGTCCTGCTCCTTCATGGTGAAGCGCACCGGGGGCGATCACCTTGGCGTCCCACAGGCCCTTGATGTACTCCACCGTCGCCTTGCACGTCGGCGTTGGTCAGGTCCGGCTTGCCGTCCTTGAGCATCGTGCCGCCCGAGGCCCACACCCAGGACATGACGTCGTTCTGGATGCCGTTGGGCGCCTCCGAGCGACAGCGGAAGCGATCCAGCCCTTGACGTCGCCGCCGATCGCCGTGACCTTCTTGGCCGCGTCGGCGAACTCGGTGCGGTTGGTCGGCGGCTTGGTGACGCCGGCCTTGGCCAGCAGGTCGTCGTTCGTGAACAACGGGTAGACGAAGTTCACGACCGGGATCATGTAGGTCGCGCCGTCGATCTTGATCTGGCTGGCCAGCTCGCTCTCGTCGTAGCTGGCGTCCGTCATCAGCTCGGTCAGGTCGGCGATCGACACCCTGCTTGACGAAGTCGCTGACCCACGCGCCGTCCAGGCCGACGACGTCGGACATGGTGCCTGCGGCCGCACCGGCGACCACCTGCTCCTTGGTCGAGGCGTAGGGACCGCTGACAGGAGCTTCACCTTGATGCCGGGGTTGGCCGCCTCGAACTGGTCCATGAGCCGCGGAAGCGCGCCTTCGGGCAGTTCCGGCTCCCACCACTGCGCGAACTCAAGAGTCACCTCGCCACCACCGGCGGCCGCACTGCCGCTGCCGCTGGCTGTCGCCGTCGAGTCGCCCGAGGTGCCACCGCCACAAGCAGCCACGAGTACAGCGACCGTGGCTGCACCTAGAAGTGCGGAGATCCGTCGTCCCGCACGAGCGTCTCTGCTCATCCGTCTCCTATCTCAGAAGGGTGCTGCATCGACGCGTGCCTATGCGCAGGTCTGCAGCTTTCTGCAAGTTAGACCTCGCCTCTCTGCGGAGTCAAGGCTCGTATGTCTCATTTCGGCCGCAGAATCTCTGCCGTTTCCTGCAAACGTATACGCCCCGCTGGCCACCCAGGCAGCGCAAACCGACTCGATCCACGCTTTTCGACTGCGCACACCTGCCACATCATCTGCAATCGCAGGATCTGGCATGGATGTGCTAGTACATGCATATGTCTGCGAGCACCGAGCACGGGGGAGCCGACGACGGGGCGGCACGACGCCTCCCGGCCGGCCGCAAGGCCGAGCTGGCCGCCTATGTCGCCGAGATGGGCCAGGTCACGGTGGCCAGGCTCGCGAAGCGATTCGACGTCTCCGCGGACACCATCCGCCGCGACCTCGATCAGCTCGACACGGACGGCGTGCTCATCCGCACCCACGGCGGCGCCGTCAGCCTGTCCGCCTTTCCCCGTCCGGACACCGGGCTCGAGGTCCGGGCCAGGGTGCAGTCCGCCGCGAAGGACCAGATCGGCGCCCTCGCGGCCGGGCTGGTCTCCGACGGTTCCTCCTTATTGATCAATGCGGGGACCACCACCCTGGCCCTGGTCCGCCACCTGCGCGATCACCGTGACCTGACCATCGCGACCAACAGCCTGGCCCTCCCGGCGGAGATCTCCTCCAAGGTGTTCCGTGACCTCTATGTCTTCGGCGGCGCGGTGCGGGTGGCCGCGCAGGCCACGGTGGGCCCCGTCGCCTTCCCGGTGATGGCCGGCGGGGGTGAGGTCGACATCCGGTGTGACATCGCTCTGATCTGCGTCGGGGCCGTCGGCCACGAGAGCGGCTACTCGACCAGCAACCTGGGCGAGGCCGCGATGATGAGCGAGATGATGTCGCGCGCCGGTCAGGTCGCCGTGCTGGCCGACTCGACCAAGTTCGGCCGCAGGCTGTTCGCCCAGGTCGCCGAGCTGGGCAGGGCCGACTGGTTCGTGACCGACCAGACTCCACCGGAGGACCTGGCCGAGGCCCTGCACGCCGCCGGCGTCGAAGTCCTCGTCCCCCCCACCGCCTGACCCCCCCGTGAGATTCTGTGCGGTCGAACGCGTGAGATACCCCCGCTTCAGCCACACAATCGCTGGGGCGGTCGCGTCAGCGGGGGGAGTGCAGGATGACGCCCATGCCGTTGATCCACTCGAAGATGGGTTCGTAGGCAAGGGCCTTGGTCTGCGCACCGGCCATGGCGCCGGCCACGACCACCCAGGACCGCACCTCCCCGGTGCCGTTGCCGGCCAGGGCCAGCTCGTCATTCGGCAGGTCGAGCAGCTCGTCCGGGCAGCCCTGCTCGAGCATGCCCAGGAACCAGCGGTCGAAGTCCTCGTCGATGTCGCCGACCCGGGGCTCGCCGACGAAGTGGCTCAGACCGCCGGCGCCGCACAGCGCCACCCGCTCCAAACCGGCGTAGCCGCGGATCGAGGCGCCGAGCGCGACCCCGAAGTCGTAGGACTGGCGCAGGGTCATCAGCGGCGGCGTGGTGCAGTTCATCACGATCGGCACCAGCGGCAGCTCGGCCTCCGGGCTCAGCTCGTGATAGACGGTCATGAAGCCGTGATCGACGACCAGCCGCTGCGACAGGGCCGGCTGGAACCCCCGAGCGATGGTGCCGGACAGGATCGCCCCGGCCAGCCCCGGCTCGCCCGGCACCCAGATCTCCTCGATGCCCAACCACTTCTCCACCGGGCCGAGGTGGCTCTCGCCGAGGCCCACGGCCAGCTGCGGCAGGTTGTCCAGGAAGAAGTTGGTGAAGTGCTCCCCGGAGACCATCACCACGGCCTGGGCCCGGGAGGACTCGATCCGGGCGCGCACCTCGGCCAGCGCGGCGAAGAACCGGTCTGCCTGCTCGGGCGGCGCCGAGGCCCGGTCGGCCGACATCATCGGCGCGTGCGCCGAGGAGAACGCTGCTACGACCTCTGCCACCGCGGCCTCCCCACGGGACCGGTGGGCTGACCGCCGACGGCGGCGCCGTCCGGAGGGAACAGCACCCGATAGTCGGCGCGCTTCCAGCCCAGCGCGCGGCAGAACCCGTTGATCAGCACCGGGTGCACGCCGCTGCGGTAGAGCTCAGCGACGTCCCCCTCGACGAGCTGGGTCCGCTCCTGCGCGGTCAACTGGTAGCCGACCAGGGAGATCGGCGGCGTCGGCTGGTCCCGATCGACCCCCTCCAGCAGACGCAGGTGGTCGAACAGGCACTGCTGCACCTGGTAGGTACTCATTGCGGGCTCACCACCTCTCGGGTCAGGGCCACGGCAGGACGGCGCCGGTGTAGTTCTCCGCCAGCCCGGCAGCTGCGGCCGGCGACGAGGCGACGTAGCGGAGCTGGTCGTACTGCATCTGCAGCAGGAAGTCGCGATCGGGGTCCGACTGCGGCGGCGTGTGCAGCATCGAGGTCATCCACCAGGAGAAGTGGGTCGACCGCCACACCCGGTCGAGGGCGTCGTCGGAGTAGCGGTCCAGCAGGTCGTCGTCGCCGTCGCCGATCGCGGCGACCAGGGCCGTGCCGAGCCGCTTCACATCGGCGACGGCCAGGTTGAGCCCCTTGGCGCCGGTGGGCGGCACGATGTGCGAGGCGTCGCCGGCCAGGAAGAGCCGGCCCCAGCGCATCGGCGCGCTGACGAAGCTGCGCATCGGGGTGATCGACTTCTCCAGCGTCGGGCCGCTCTGCAAGCGTCCAGCCGTCGAGGGCCATCCGCGTGGACAGGCCGTCCCAGATCCGGTCGTCGGACCAGTTCGCGATCTCGTCGTCCGGCTCGACCTGCAGGTAGAGCCGGCTCACCGACGCCGAGCGCATGCTAGTGCATCGCGAAGCCGTCGGGGTGCAGGGCGTAGATGAGCTCGTCGGTCGACGGCGCCACCTCGGCCAGGATGCCGAGCCAGGCGTACGGGTAGACCCGTTCGCGCACCGTGCGCAGAGCCTCGCGGGATCGTCTGCCGGCTCACGCCGTGGAAGCCGTCGCACCCGGCCACGTAGTCGGCCTCGACCGCTCTGCCGGCTGCCGTCCGCGGTCGACGAAGCCGACGCTCGGGTGGTCGGTGTCGGCGTCGACGATGCTGGTCTCGGCGACCTCCCAGAGGATCTGCTGGCCGTCGGCGAGCCGGGTGTCGATCAGGTCCTTGGTGATCTCGGTCTGGCCGTAGACCCACACCGAGCTGCCCGCAGGACTCGACGAAGTCGATCCGGTGGCGCTCGCCCGGCCCACTGCAGGTGGACGCCGTCGTGACGCATCCCCTCCCGGTGCAGCCGCTCGCCGACGCCGTACTCGGTGAGCACGTCGACCGCGCCGTGCTCGATGACCCCGGCCCGGATGCGGGCCTCGACGTACTCGCGCGACCGGTTCTCGATGATGATCGACTCGACGCCGTGCACGGCGAGGATCTGCGAGAGCAGCAGCCCGACGGGCCCGGCTCCGATGATGGCGACCTGTGTCCGCATGACAGTGATGGTCGGGCGGCGGAGCGCCCGCCCCGCCAGGCATCGATTCCACTGGGCGGAAACGGACGCTCTAGAGGTTCATCCGCCGGGTGATCGAGGCCGAGGCCACCTGCAGCGCCGGCACGAACTTCGCGAGGTCGCGGCGCACGGTGCTGGTCACCAGACCGAGCGCGGCGATCACCTGCTGGTCGGCGTCCACCACAGGCACCGCCACCGAGCAGGTGCCGTAGCGACATCTCCTCCATCGTGCGCGCGTAGCCCGTGCGGCGCACGGTCGAGAGCTCGCGCAGCATCCGGCCCCGCTCGGTGATCGTGTAGCGCGTCGCCGCGGCGAGGCTCGCCAGGCACGCGTCCACCACCTCCCGCGGCGCATGCGCGAGCAGCACCTTGCCCACCCCGGTGGCGTGCAGCGGCAGCGGAGCCCCGGCACGGCTCACCAGCGGCACCGAGCGCCGGCCGTGGATCCGCTCGACGTACAGGGCGGTCTGCCCCTCGCGGACGGCGAGGTGGATGTTCTCGAAGGTCGCCGCGTACAGGTCCTGCATGGCCGGCAGCGACACCTCGCGCAGCTCCCGCTGGACCCGGGCGAGCGTGCCCACCTGCCACAGCCGACGACCCACGCAGTAGCGGCCCGTCGCGTCCCGCTCGAGCGCACCCCAGGCGGTCAACTCACCGACCAGCCGGTGCGCTGTCGAGACCGGCAGATCGGCGGCGGCCGCGAGTTCGGTCAGCGTGAGCCGGGGGTGGTCGGCGTCGAACGCCGCGAGCAGGCCCAGCACCCGCGAGGCCACCGAGGGCCGGGCGGCGGTCGAGGACCCCGGAGCGCCCGCCACGTCAGTGCTCCTCCGCCGCCGTTTCCATCAGGTGGAAGGCACGGTACCCCGGCGCGGCCTGCGCGGCGATACGGTCGGCCGGTGAGCACCGCCATCGACGTCCACGGGCATGCCATGCCGCGCCCGGTGCTGGAGTGGCTGGCCGGCCGTCACCTCGCCGATCTGAGCGAGGCGGACGCCGCAGTGGTGCGGATCGATCCCCGGGTGAGCGGCGTGGGTCGGGGCGCTCCGCTGCCGCTGGCCCCGTCGATGACTGATCCCGCGCGACGGCTCGGCGAGCTCGACGAGCTTCGGCTCTCCGCGCAGGCGGTCTCGCTGCCCCCGTTCCTGATGGCCTCGCGCAGCGAGGACGAGGACCTGGTGCGCGAGCTGACCGGGCGGGGCAATGACGCGCTGGCCGAGTTCTGCGCACGCGACACCTCCCGGCTGCTGCCCCTCGGCCTGGTGCCGGTGGGCTGGGCCGGCGCGGCCGAGGAGGCTCGCCGCTGCCTGGACGAGCTGGGCATGCCCGGCGTCGCGATCGGCTCCCGGGGCGCCGGCCTGGACCTCGACGCCGCCGTCAACTCAGAGCTCTGGTCGTTCCTCGGCGAACGCCAGGCCTTCGTCTTCCTGCACCCGAGCGCGGTGCCCGACCCGGCGCGATTGGCGGACTACTGGTTTCCGCAGCTGGTCGGCTACCCGATGGAGACCGCAGTGGCGGCAGCGCGTCTGGTCTTCTCCGGGACGGTGCAGGAGAACCCGATGGCTCTCTGCCTGGCCCACGGGGGCGGCTGCCTGCCCGCCCTGCGGGGGCGCCTGGACATGGGCTGGGACCGCAAGCCCCAGGCGCACACCATCGACGTGTCCCCCAGCGAGGTGTTCAACGACCTCTACTACGACACCGCGGTGTTCGACGCGAGCGCCCTGCGACGCCTGGTCGAGGACGTCGGAGGAACCCAGGTCCTGGTCGGCACAGACCACCCGTTCGACCTCGGCGAGCGCGACCCGGTGGGCCTGGTGGAACGGGCCGGGCTGGCCCCGGGGGACCGGGAACTGGTGCTGCACGGAAACGCCCAGCGACTGCTGGGGCTGGCGCCGTAGGGATCCCGGCCTCACCTGGATGCCGCGCAGGTCGCACCTACCCGACGGCGGAGGCCCCGGCCGCAAGAAGATCGCCACCGCCAGGGCCCCTGGGTCGATGACCCCGCGAGCACGTTCGCCGAGGTAGCTGGCCCGGCCGCGACGGGCGGTCATGCCCTCGGTCGACCGCGCACCGGCCAGGGCCGCATCTGCGGCGGCCCGAAGGACCTCCGCTGCCGGGGAGTCGTCGGCCGCCGCTCTGGTCAGCGCCTCACTGGCCGGCGCCAGCGCATCGACGAGGGTGCTGTCGCCGACCTCTGCCCCGCCGCGCTCCTGGATCAGTCGGAGACCGGCCGCGACCGACTCGGCGAGCGACGCGGGCGGCACGCATCCGTCGTCGGCGTCGGCCTTGGCCATCGCCCGGAAGAACATCCCGAACAGGGGCCCGCTCGTGCCGCCGGTGTCCAGGAAGCCGCGAGCCAGGGCGGTGAACGTTGCCCGGTAGGTGTCCGGCTGCTCGGCGTCGATGAGGCGCCCCGCCTTCGTGAGGGCTGAGGTGATGTTGTCCGCGAAGTCGCCGTCCCCGGCCTGCCGATCAAGGTCGCCGAGATGCTCCGCGTCCTGGGCGAACGCATCGGCGAACGCCTGCACCCAGGCGCGAGCGGAGGCGCCGTCAAGAGTGGTCATGTCGTCTCCTCACCAGGTAAGGGCCGCGGTGTGCACCGGCGCGTCCCACAGCGTGGTCAGTTCGTCGTCGAGCTGGGTCAGCGTGACGGACACCCCGCTCATGTCGAGCGAGGTGACGTACGGGCCGACGAGCCATCGGGCGGCCGTGATCCCTCGTGAGTCCAGGGCTGCTCCGACCGCGCGCGCAACGACGTTCAGTTCCAGGGGATACGTGCCGCCCAGTCCATTGACAATCACGAGCACTTTCGCCTCGTGCCCCAGGCCGAGCGCCTCGACAAGTGGGGAGACCAGGGCGCCGACGAGTTCGTCCGCCTCGGCGAACGCGACCTGTCCGCGACCCCGCTCACCGTGGATGCCGACCCCGAACTCCACGGCGTCGTCCTCGAGATCGAACGATGGCACCGAACCGACCCGGGAGAGCACCCGCGTCCAGGGCCAGGGCCAGGGTGCGACTGCTGCTCACCACGCGGTCGCCCAGCGCCTTCAGTTCCGCGAGCGATGCACCGCGTTCCGCGGCGGCCCCGCAGATCTTCTCGACGGCGATCACGGCGGCGGTCCCGCGGCGCCCTGGCCCACCTGCCTCGGCTCCAGCCTCTGTGGCCAGATCGTCGTCCACCAGGACCGTGGCGACCTCGATGCCGTCGTCCTCGGCCAGGTCGGCAGCCATCCCGAAATTGATCACGTCGCCCGTGTAGTTCTTCACGATGTGCAGGACGCCACGCCCCTGATCAGCCCGCTTGGTGCCCTCGTGGATCTGCACGGCGGTGGGGCTGGCGAAGACAGAGCCGGCGACGGCGACGTCGAGCATGCCCTCACCGACGAAGCCCACGTGAAGTGGCTCGTGTCCGGAGCCGCCCCCCGAGACGAGACCGACCTTCTGTCTCGCCCCTCCCCGGCGAAGGATCAGCCGATGCTCGAGATCGGCCGAGACCAGGCCCGCCTGCGACCGCGCGAACCCCTCGATCGCCTCGGGTACGAAGTCCTCGGGGCGATTGATCAGCTGCCTTCGGTGCGCCATGGCTCCTCCATCTGTGGCGTAGGTCGCCCTGCCTCCTTGGCAAGCAAGCCGTACGTTACGTATTGTACGTACACCACAGACAAGAAACAGCCCCCGCCGGGTCGGCATGTTGCCGGCGCCGGGGGTCGAGGAGAGGACCTGTCATGACGATGGACTTCCGCCTGCGGCGAACGCTCCCGGACAACCGGGCGGCGATCATCATGCCTGTGGACCACGGACTCATCTTCGATCGTGTCGGGGGCCTCGAGAATTCCTACGCCGTCATCCAGAAGTGGGCCGAACACGACGTCACGGGGTTCATGATGACGCCGGGGCAGGTCAGACAGACCGCAGGCTTCTTCGCCCGCCACCCGCACCTGAGCCGGGTGCTGACGCTGGACACCTTCTACACCTACACCGAGGCCGAGACCGGCTCGCATGGTCTCGTCGCCACGGTCGAGGACGCCGTCCGCTACGGCGTCGACGCGGTCAAGATGCTCATGCCCTGGAACACCACCAACTCCGAGCGCACGCAATTGGCCGATCGGGTCGGCAAGGTGGTCGCCGCGTGCGACCACTGGGAGATCCCGCTGGTGCTCGAGCCGGTGCACATCGGAGCGCCTCGCTCCGAAGAAGTGATCGACGCCGAGCAACGAGTCGCCCGCATCGCCTACGACCTGGGTGCGCACATCATCAAGATTGCTTTCCCCGGCGAGGAACGCACCCGCGCCCTGGTCGAGGAGCTCAAGCTGCCGGTGGTGATCGCAGGGGGTCCGTTGACCGGCGAGCCCGCGGACACCATCGAGGCGGTCCGGCAGACCATCGTCGCGGGCGCTCGCGGCGTCATCATCGGCCGCAACATCTGGCAGCGCGAGCCCGAGCAGGCGACCTCGACACTGAAGGCCATCTCCGGGCTCACCCGCGGAGTCTCGTTCGTCTGAGCCGTTGCAGGTCTCGCGCACAGAAGGTCCAGGATATGGCTCCGTCGCAGAAACTGGTGACGCTCGGTGTCGACATCGGTAGCACCAACACGAAAGTCGTCGCCGTCGACCGCGGAGGAGCGGTCGTCGGACGGAGGTCCCGCCCGACCCCGCGCAGCGACGACGGATCGATCGAACCGACCTTGCTGCTCACGGCACTCGAGTCTTTGGTGCTGGCCCTGGCATCCGGACGCTTCGCCGTGGCCGCCATCGCGACGGCGGGGGTCGGCGAGGACGGATTCCTCGCCGACCCGGGCCTCCGGCCGCTCACCACCGCACTACCCTGGTTTCGACGAGCGGCGGGCGGGCGCCTTGGACGCAACACCAGGACTGGGTGGGACACCTGAGAGTGGCACCGGCATCGCACTGGATCCGGCGAGAACCGTTGCCGCCTGGGCCTGGCTGCGCCAGCACCGCCCCGACGCCCTGACCGCCGGAGGCTGGCTCGGCATCACCGACTATCCCCTGGTCGCCTGGACCGGCATCAGGTTCATCACGGACAACCTGGCGAGCCGGTCAGCAGCATGGAGCCCGTGGACCCGCGAGTGGCTGCCCAGCCGGATCGCCCCCACCCTGGGCGACGCCGGTCGACTTCCGCCGGTACTGCGCGCCGGGTCGATCGTGGGTCCGATCGCCGTTCCGGGCCTGCGGGACGTGCTGACCAGCAACGCGGTCGCAGTCAGCGCCGGCCATGATCACCCGGTGGGCGGCCGCGTCGTCGACCAGGTTGCCACCGGGGCGGTCCTGGACTCCATGGGGACCGCAGAGGTGGTGGTCTGTCAGGTCCGTCGGATGCCCTCGTCCAAGCCGGCCGACATCGACGTCTCCCCAGGCATTACCCAGCCGGGAGCCACCCTCCTGGGCGTGCACGAGCTGACGCGCAACCTTGCCTGGATCAAGGAGTCACGGCCCGTCCTCGCGCCGTACATCGACGAGCTCCTGATGACACCAACCCGACGGCCCATGGAAGAGGGCGACGTCTTCACGGTCGGACGGCAGGGCGGCGAGTCACCGGGCTGGCATCCTGGCAGTTGGCAGTTGCCGCCCAAGGCAATGGCTTTCGCCGCGCTCATGGCGTGTGCACGTGCCTCTGCTCCCACGATCGAGCGGCTCATGCACCTCGGTGGAGGCAGCCGCGTGATGGCGGCCGGAGGCGGGCCCGGTCGGCGGGATGGCTGTCGCTGAAAGAGATCGCGCTCGGACGTCTGATCGAGCGGATCCAGGAGCCCGAGGTCACCGCCACCGGAGCTGCCCTCATCGCCGGGGACGCTGTGGGGTGGACGCAGGACCCTGCCCTCGCCCTGGGACTGTGACCGAGGACGGCTCACACCGTCGCCGAGCCGGCGTTGGCGACGTTCACCTCGAGGGGGACGACGTCGGTCAGGACCCACGTCTCGTAGTAGTCGAACTTCACGTCACGGTGATCCCAGGACAGCGACCTGACCCGCAGGACCGGGTCCCCCAAGGCGACGCCCAGATGACGGGCCACGGGTTCGGGGGCCTGCAGTGCATGCAGGACTCGGTGCGCCCCCGTGGTCACGTATCCGGCATCACGCAGGGTGGCGTTGACCGAGCCGGACCCGTCGAGCACGGCATCCGTTGCCGAGATCAGCCGGCCGACCTCACCAGGGAACCAGTTCGTGGAGAACATCGCTCGCCGTCCGCGCAGGGACCGCACTCGTTCCAGCGCGAAGACCTTCTCGCCGCGGCTGAGGCCGAGCGCCGACGCTACCTGGTCGGGGGGCCGCACGAACGCGGCGCCGACGACGTCAGTGGCGATGCCGGTGGCGCCGTGACTGAGCTGCGACTCCAGGAAGCCCTCCGGGCCCTGGATGATCCAGCCCGACGACTGCCTCGGTGCGGCCGCGAAGACACCACGCCGCGGTACGCGGGTGGCCCAGCCCTCGGCCTCGAGCTTCTGCAGTGTCTGGCGCACGGCGGCCCGCGACAAACCGAAGTCCCGGCACAACTCGCTCTCGCTGGGCAGGCGCTGGTCCGGTGCGGTCGCCCCTTCGGCGATCCCGTCGCGCAGGATGACGAAGAGCTGTTCGTAGAGGGCACGGAGACTGCCGGTCGATCATGAGGACCTGACTCCATGAGGCAGATAGCGAACGTCTCGTACAGAGCAACCTTCCAGGATTCAGACCGTACGGCATGCCACCGCACACCTGCTACGACCTGTCCAGTCTGGCCCTTCCGCCCGTTCCGTCGCTGCGGTACCGTCTGTACGTACAGCACGTACTAACTGCGTCGGTCGCCACCGACCATGAGTCCGCTTCAGAGAGGAAGAGGAATGACGTTCTCCACGCGCGCCTTCACCACGGTGATCGGCGTCGGGGCTCTGGTCCTGACCGGTTGCTCGAGCAAAGCGGATAGCTCGGGGGGCGGGGACCTCACGCCGGCCGACACCACGCTGAGCTACTCCCAGCCACACACGGATCCGTTCCAGAACGCCGAGATGAAGGGCTCGATGGAGCGCTTCAAGGAACTCGGCTACGCGACGATCCCGGCGACCAACTCGGACCGGGACGCGTCCAAGCAGTTCACCGACATCCAGACCCTGATCAACAAGGGCGCCAAGGGCCTGGTCATCTCCGTGGGCGACGCCGACGCGATCGTCCCAGCGATCGAGTACGCCAACGACCACAAGGTCCCGCTGGTGGCAATCGACGAGGCGCCCGCCTCGGGCAAGATCGCAATGATCGTTCGCGCCGACAACGTGCAGCTCGGCGCCCTGGCGTGCGAGGAGATGGGCAAGCGGGTCAAGACCGGCAGCGCCGTCATCACTCTCGACGGAGACCCGGTGACCAGCAACGGGCGTGACCGCACCAACGGATTCAACGACTGCATGAAGTCGAAGTACCCCGGCGTCAAGCTGGTCAACATCGCGACCCAGTGGGATCCGGCCAAGGCCGCCGCCGGGATCGAGACCGCGATGAACCAATACAGCAACGTCGCGGGCATCTACAACCAGAGTGATGCGACCTTCTTCCCGACCATCCTGGACACCCT
Organism: uncultured Actinomycetota bacterium; assembly: GCA_963710915.1. Taxonomy (GTDB): domain Bacteria; phylum Actinomycetota; class Actinomycetes; order Actinomycetales; family Kineosporiaceae; genus JADJPO01. Next base: position 190,641 of record CAVQCD010000014.1, read on the forward strand.
GAAGACGCTGGGAAAGCTCACCCCGGCCCGGCCAGGACGGCCACATCGTGCAGGTCTCGGTCGACGCCAGCCCCATGGCGATGACCGCTATCCGGGACGGCTACCTGGACGCCGCCGTCGCTCAGCCGATGACGGACTACATCGACTACGGCGCGGACTACCTCGTGCGCGCGCTGAAGGGCGAGACGTTCAAGGAGGGCCCGACCGATCACAACAGCACCATCGTGAAGAAGGGCGATAACCTGTTCGATCTGCTGCCCACCCCGGTTGTCACCAAGGACAACGTGGACGACAAGGCGTTGTGGGGCAACAAGCCTTTCGCGATCGAGGCTTTCGGCGCCACCGCCTCCTGACACCGGGCCCGTCTGGGCCCGCTGAACCATCTGGGCAACAACTCCCTCGCACGGGACGCCAGGGAGCGTCGAGACGGAGATGTCGATGACCATCGTCACGCAGACCACTGCCGCCATTCAGGTTGAAGGCGTCAGCAAGGCCTATGGCGCCACCCAGGCTCTGCACGATGTCTCCGTCTCGATCCTCCCCGGGCAGGTCCACGGCCTGATCGGCAGGAACGGTGCCGGCAAGTCCACCCTGCTGCGCATGATCACCGGCCTGGAGGGGCCCGATCAGGGCGAGGTGCACTTCTTCGGCGAGGCCGCCCCGCCCCTGTCCGCGCCGCATCTGTGGAAGCAACGCGTGGCCTGCGTGTACCAGCGGCCTTCGGTCTTCCCGAACCTGACGGTGGCCGAGAACCTGTTCGCGGGCGGCTGGCCCACATCCAGAGGTCAGGTGTCCTGGCGCCGGATGCTGGCCGAGGCCGACGACATTCTGGCCGAATGGAAGATCCAGCTCGATCCGCGCACCCTGCTGGCGGACGCGCCGATCGAGGAGCGGCAACTGCTCACCATCGCCAACGCCCTGAGCGCCGGCACGCGCATCGTGCTGCTCGACGAACCGACCGTGCAGCTCGAACCGCGACGGCTACGTCCCGCAGCTCAGCGTTGCCGAGAACATGACCATGGGGATCATGGATCAGCTGGCGCCGTCCGGATGGTTCTCCCGCAAGAAGCAGATTGCGATGGCACAGAAGCTCATCGACGACGTGGGTCTCGTCCCGCCCGATCCCGGACTGCCGGTGCAGGCCCTGAGCGGCGGCAACCAGCAGAAGGTGGTGCTGGCTCGAGGATTGGCCCGCTCGCCGCGCGTCCTGGTCCTGGTCTCGCCGACGGCCGGTGTCGACATCGCTGCCAAGGACGCGATCTACACCCTCGTCCTGGAGACATTGGCCGATGGCGCCGCTGTGGTGCTCATCTCGGACGACGTCGAGGAACTCCTAGTCAGCCGCACGGTGCTGATCATGCGCGACGGACGGATCGGGGCCGCGCTCAGTGAACCCACCGAAGAGGACATCGTTCGAGCAATCGAAGGCTTGGAGCAGGAATCGTGACCACCACAACCGCCCAGATGTCGGTCGCACGCCCCTCGGTCGCCAAGGGCCTGCTGCAGAACGTCCGCGAACTCAGCGTGCTCCCAGGGCTGGTGGTCGTCGGGCTCATCGGAACCGCCGTGAGCCCGGTGTTCCTGTCGGTCGCGAATCTGACGCTGATCCTTCGGCAGTCGGCTGAGCTCGGCATCGTCGTGATCGGTCTGACGTTCATCCTGCTGACCGGGAAGCTGGACATCTCCCTGGAGTCCACTGTCGGGCTTGCCCCCCATGATCGGCGCCTGGCTGATGATCCCTGTGGTCACCGGAGGCTTGGGAACGCAGGTCAGCCCTCTGATCGCGATCTTGGCCACTCTCGCAGTCGGCGCTGCGATCGGCCTGGTCAACGGCCTGCTCGTGGTCAAGGTCCAGCTCGATCCGTTCATCGTGACGCTGGCCATGCTCATCCTGCTCCGCGGCATCACTCTGGGCATCAGCGAGGGCAAGACCCTGGCTGGACTGCCTGACAGCTTCCGCTACTTCGGCCGGGCTGGCCCGGGATACCGGCCGCCATCTGGATCACCGGGGTGCTGTTCGCGCTCGCAGCCCTGCTTCTCCGGTACAGCACTTGGGGCCGCGCCCTCTACGCCATCGGTGGCAATGCGCAAGCTGCGCGCGCCGCCGGGATCCGGGTCGACTTCGTCCTCATCACGTGCTTCGTCGCGGCCAGCAGCCTGGCCGCCTTCGCCGGCCTGATGCTCGCCGGCCGGCTTGCGTCCGTCACCAGTGGCATGGGCGAGAACCTGATCTTCAGTGCCCTGGCCGCGGCGGTCATCGGCGGCGTGCAACTCACCGGGGGGCAGGGCCGGATCGTGGGCGCGCTGTTGGGTGTCCTTCTGCTCGGGACCCTGACCAACGTGCTGACGCTTGCCGGTGTGCCGACCTTCTGGATCAATGCGGTGTACGGAGCCGTCATCCTGCTCGCACTGCTGGTGGGACGCGTCGGCGGACGCCGTCCCGCCTGATCGCACGTGAATCAAGCACCCAAGGGAGGTACGACAGATGTCCGACATGCGTGAGGTCGCCCGCCAGGTGGTCACCGAACTCGGCCAGGTCTTCGAGCGCCTTCCGCTCGACAACCTCGATGCCGCGCTGACCGCCCTCGAGAACCATCAGCGCATCTTCGTGCTCGGCATCGGGCGCGAGGGCCTCGCATCGAAGGCCTTCGCCATGCGACTCACGCATTTCGGCAAGACCGTTCACTGGGGTTGGGACGACACCACTCCAGCGGTGACCGCAGACGACCTCTTCATCATGCCCAGCGGCCCGGCCAACATCCCGCATCTGCACTACATCGCCGAGCAGGTGAAGAAGAGCGGCGCAACGCTCCTCGTGGCAACCGCCATGCCACAGGGTCCGACCGCGGTGCTCGCCGACATCGTGCTCACCATCCCAGCGCGAACGTATGGCGCCGAGGGCGATGTGGTGGACACGATCCAGCCGATGGGCAGCCTGTTCGAACAGTCACTGTGGATCTTCTGGGACCTGCTCTACCTGCTCCTGGTCCGACGCACCGGCGCACGGTTCGAGGATCTGATCGCGCGCCATCGCAACTTCGAATGAACGGATCGCGCCCGTCACCTCCGTTGACGCGCTGATCGACGCACGCACCCTACGGCGCCTGGTCGAGGACGTCGGAGGCGCGCAGGTGCGATCACTTCGGGCCGGGTGGGCCCACCGCCGTCGGATCCACCGGGACACCCAGGGCCGAAAGGGTCTGCCAGGCCCGGGTGGCGAGCTGGAGATTGAAGCACACCTCGGGGTCCGACAGGTCCAGGCCGGTGATCTGGCGGATCCGCTGCAGCCGGTACTTGAGCGTGTTCCGGTGCACGATCAGCGATGCCGAGGTCGCCACGTAGTTGCCGCCCCGGTCGAGGTAGTGGGTCAGGGTCCGCACCAGGTCGGCATTGCGGTCGGCGTCGTAGGCCAGCAGGGTGCCGATCCAGCGCCGCACGAAGCGGGCGACCTCGTCGAGGGCGTCGTTGCCGATCAGCAGCCGGTAGACGCCGAGATCGTCGAACCGGACGACGCGGTCCTCCCACTCGGCGGTCTCGAGCAGCTGCATCGCGAGGCGGGCCTGGCGGAAGGACCGCGGGAAGTCGTCCACCGTGCTGCACTGCTCGCCGACGGCGACCCGCGCCGTACCCCCGCCGAGGTTGCGGATCAGCGCCTGGCGGAGCTTCTCCCAGTCCGCCTCCTGGTCGGCCAGGAGCACCACCTGGGCACCGCGGGCGACGAGCAGGGTGCCGACGTTCTCGTCCCGGGCGGCGTGCCGGACCGCCTGGAAGATCGCATCGCCGTCGCCCGAGCGGGCCGATCCCTCGATCAGCACCACCCGGTGCGGGCGCTGCAGGTCGTACCCGAGGGCCGAGGCCCGGGCCAGCGCGCTCTCCTCGTCGGTGCCGTTGAGCAGCTCGTCGACCAGGTCGCGGCGGATCCGCAACTCGCTCTCGGCCAGGCTGCGCACCCGGGCCAGCTCCATGGCCAGGATGGTCGCGCCGTGCTCGAGCGCCATCACCTCGTGCTCGCCCGCGATCCCGGCCGGGTCGACCAGGCAGATCACGCCGAGCACGTCTCCCTGCGGGTGGGCCAGGGCGATCAGGTTGCCGCCCTCCCGGATCGGCCGGGAGGCGGTGAGCGCACGGCGGAGCAGTTGCTCGCGGCGCGGCGCCGGGTCCTTGGGATAGGGATCGGGCCGGTTCGGCCCCGCCCAGGCGCGCAGGTTTCCGTACTGGTCCTCGATCGCCACCGGCAGACCGGTCAGCTCGTGCACCGCCCGGGCGATCCCCTCACGCCCCTCCCCGGACACGGCCACGGCGGTCAGCCGAGTGTGGATCTCCATACTGCGCTCGAGCGCGGCGACCGTGCCGCGCAGCCGGTCGTTGACCTCGGAGAGCTCGTCCGCGGCGGCCAGCTCCTGGGCGTGCAGCTGCCGGTTCGCCAGCGCCGAGCCGGTCTCCTGGGCGAGCGCACGGAGCAGGAACTGCTCCTCCCCGCCCGGCTCGGACCCGGCGGCCACGATCAGGAAGCCGAAGCGACCCGGCGGGTTTCCCAGCGGGTAGGCCCACGCCCAGACGGCATCCGGCACCGTCACCGCGCCGCCGGTGGGCCCGAACATGTGCAACGGCTCCGGCACCCGCGCGGTCGACAGGGAGCCGCTGCCGGCCCCGGCCACGCCGACCGCTCGGCACCGGGCGAGCGAGGGGACGGCGGTCATGGCCAGATCGAGGATCTGGCGCTCCCCCGTGCTCTCGGTCATCAGCTGACCGAGCACGAGCAGGCTGCGCATCGTCGAGAGCAGGCCCCGCCCGAGCTGGTGCGGAATCTCCAGCTCGGGCCTGCTCATGCCACCGCTTCTGCGTCGTCAGGTTCGATGTACCAGGGGTTCTCGAGCAGTTGACCCGAGAGCAGGACCTTCGGATGGGTGCGCAGCAGCTCCATCAGCACCTGACCGTCGGTGAACCGCTCCAGGTCGTACAGGCACAGGATCACCTGGGGGTAGCGGGGCAGGAAGCGGTTCAGGCGTGCCTCGTACCGCACGAGGTCCTCGACTCCGGGCAGGTCGCGCAGCGCCCAGGTCATCTCTCCGACGGCGCGCACGAAGGTGTAGCCCCCGTGCAGGGCCCCCCCGACGCCCCGCTCCCAGAAGTCCAGCATCCGTTCCAGCGAGAACGAGCCGCCGACCAGGTAGGCCGAGTCGGAACAGAGAAGATCCAACTGCTTGGCCCTCAGGGAGGCTTCGACGTCGAGCTCCGCGGCGAGCGGCTCGAGTACCTGGCCGAACTCGGGGTCGTCCATGACGGCGATGCACTTGTCCCCGGCCCGGATCCCGTCCCGCAGGAACGGCAGCAGCACCTCGTCCCGCTGGGCCTGGCCGCGGTAGAAGGCGCAGATGTGATCGCCCGGAGCGATCGAGACGCCCGGACGTTCCATGGTGATCGGTGTCGTCGTCATCGACGCGCTCCCGACGTCATCGCCCATACCGATCGAAGTGTCGCTTGAAGAGAGACTCCGCGTCTACGGCCTTGGGGGTGATCGGACGGGAGACCCAGGTCAGGTTCACGAAGTGTCGGGCGTTCACGTTCTCGGTCGTGATCGTGCCGCCCCAGGTGCCGCAGGACAGGCTCAGGGTGAACGGCAACCCGTTACGCGCACTGCCGGCGCCCTCGTTCAGGTTCTGATTGACCAGGACCCGCGCCGTCCGGGTGCCGAACGCGAGCGCGTCGACGTGCGCGTCGGTGCTGGTGTGGATCCCGCAGGTGTGGCCGAGGCCCTGGTATCCGGTGATCGCGTTCACCTGGGCGACCGCGGCGTCGATCGAGCCGGCGTAGCGGTACAGGGCCAGCACCACCGACAGCTTCTCGCCGCTGAAGGGATGGTCGTGGCCCACGCCGTCCTCACTGACGATCAGGAAGGTCGTGGTCTCCGGCACCTCGATCCCGGCCAGCTCGGCGATCCGCAACGCCGACTTGGCGATCACCTGCGGGTGGGGGATCTCCCCACCCTCGGGCCACATCACCGCCTGCAGACGCGCCTTCTCCTGCGGGGTGCACAGATACCCGCCCTGGGCCAGCAGCCGGCCGAGCAGGTCGTCGTAGATCTGCTCGTGCGCGACGACCGAGTTGTCGGCCAGGCAGCTCGTGGCGTAGTCGAAGGTCTTCGCGGTCACGATCGCTGCCGCGGCGTCCGCGACGTCCGCCGTCTCGTCGACGACATGCACGGCGTTGCCGACCCCGACGCCGAAGGCCGGCGTGCCCGAGCTGTAGGCGGCCTTGACCATGCCCGCGCCGCCGGTGGCGACGATCAGGTCGGCCTGCTGCATCAGTTCCTGGGTGTGCGCGATCTTCGCCTCGGGCAGCACCTGGACCAGGTCGGCCGGTGCGCCGACCTGCTCGCAGGCCTCGCGCATGAAGCCGACCACGGCGTCGGTGGTGCGTTTGCTCCGTGGGTGGGCCGCGAAGATGATCGCGTTGCGCCCGGCCAGCGCACACAGGGCCTTGACCGGCGGGGTGGCGTCCGGCCCGGTGGTCGGCACCAGGCCGGCGACCACACCTACCGGCTTGGCGATCTTGACCAGGCCGCGCGCCGGATCCTCCTCGACGACCCCGACGGTCACCGTGGCCCGCAGGTCGTACAGGACGCCGAGCACCCGGCGCTCGATCTTGGTCACCTTGTCGGCGTAGTTGCCGAAGCCGGCCTCGTCGACCGCCAGTCGGGCCAGCTGCTCGGCCCGGTCCTTGCGGGCGACGGCGTAGGCGACTGCCGTGGTCAGCTCCTCGACCCGGTCCGCATCCCAGTCGTCAATGACCGCCTGAGCCTCTCGCGCCCTCGCGATGACCTCTGCAACGTCCACGTCGGTGCCCTCCGCGCGTCGGGATGCCGCCGAGACGGCGGGAACGTGCCGCGAGCGTAGTTCCCTCTTTGTGACCCAAGCCTCGGCCTGGGGGGACGAACATCGACAGAGGGATCGTCCTCATGGACCAGTCGGGGCCCAGGTCACCTTCCAGTCCACGGCCACGGCTCCCTCAGGGGTGCACAGCACCGGGTTGAGGTCGATCCCGGTGAGCTCCGGGCAGCCCATCAGCACGGTCCCCGCGGCCACCACGACTCGGGCGAGCGCATCGAGGTCGACCGGTGGGCGCCCGCGACCACCCGTGAGCAGCGGGTACCCGCGCAACGAGCTCAGCAGGTCCCGCGCCTCGCCATGGCTGAGCGGGGCGAGGGAGAAGACGACGTCGTTCAGGACCTCGACCCAGATCCCGCCCAGGCCGACCATCACCACCGGCCCGAAGGACGGGTCGTGCAGTGCGCCGACCACGACCTCGACCCCGCTCAGCTGCGGCGACACGAGCACCTCCCCACCCCCCGCGAGCAGGTCGGACGCCGCGGCGTGCACCTGCTCGGACCCGCGCAGGTCGAGCCGGACCCCGCCGGAGTCGCTGCGGTGCAGCGAGCGGGCGATCTTGACCACGACGGGGCCGTCCCCGAAGGCCGCCGCAGCCGTGACCGCCGCCTCGGCGGACGACGCCGGCGCGGCATCGACGACCCTCACGCCCGCTCGGCGCAGGAACTGTGCGACGTCGAGCGGATCGTCGGAGGGGGCGACGAGCCGTCCGGCCGGCGGCACCTCACAGGAAGCAGAGGCGGCCCTGACCCCGACCCGCTGCCGGGCCCGGGCCGCCTCTCGGGCGTGGCCGATCGCGCGGGCCGTGCGGGAGGGCCACTCCAGCACCGGCACGCCGGCGGCCTGCAGGGCGTCGGCGAACGGGTGGGCAGACCGTGGCGCGACCCAGCAGACGTACACGGGCACGGGCACGCCGTCCGCCCGTAGCCGCTCGACGGCCGCGCGGACGCCGTCCACGGTCGCCGGGTCCGTCGCCGAGCGCTGCAGCAGGACGGGGACCACGGCGTCCACCTCGCCCGACCGGGCGAGCAGCTCGATCAACGCCGGGTACACGGTGGCGAACAGCGACCAGGCCGGGGTGATGTCCACCGGGTTGGCCGGGCTGGCGTAGGGCGGCAGGAGAGCGCGGATCCGTTGCTGCAGTGCGGGACTCAGCTCGGGCACGGTCAACCCGGCGTCCCCGAGCAGGTCGGCGAGCTCGACCCCGGTGCCTCCGCTGTTGGTGATGATCGCGACCCGGTCGCCGCCCGGCAGCGGCTGGGTGTCGATCGCCCGCGCGGCATCGAGCAGCTCCTGCCCGCTGGCCACCTCGACCACGCCGGCCTGCCGGAAGGCCCCGCGCCACACGGCCTCCCGCGAGGCCAGCGCCGCCGTGTGCGAGGTCGCCGCCCGGGCCCCCGCCTCCGATCGGCCGGTCTTGAGCACGACGACCGGGGTACGCGGCACCACCCGGGCCGCCTGCTCGACGAAGGCGCGGCCGTCGGGCAGGGACTCCAGCAGGAAGCAGAGCGTGCGGGTGGCGACGTCGTCCGCCAGCGCCGCCAGGAGTTCGGTGATCGTGACGTCACTGGTGTTGCCGGCGGCGCAGACCTTGGCGAAGCGCACCTGCTCGTCGTGCGCCAGGTCGTAGATCGCCATGCCGTAGGCACCGGACTGGCTGACGAAGGAGATGCCCCCACCGCCTGAAGGCAGTCCGGCGGCGATCGAGGCGTTCATCGGCAGGTCGCAGTTCTGCACCCCGAAGCAGTTCGGACCGACGATGCGCACTGCCGGCCGCCCAGGGCCGCCGCTCGCCGCGGCGAGCATGGCCGCCTGCAACGCCGCGCCGTCCGGCCCCGCCTCGGCGAAACCGCCGGAGAGCACGACCATCGCGGCCACGCCGGCCGCCGCCGCGTCGGCAGCCACCGCGGGCACGGCGCTCGCCGGCACGGCGACGATCGCCAGGTCGACACCGCCCTTGATCCCGGTCAGCGACTCGACCGGACCGCACCGGGACGACCTCGCCGGGGAAGGAGGACAGGTTCGCCGCCAGCAGCGCCCCGAGCGTGCCCGGTCGGTCGGAGGCACCGACCAGGGCCACCCGGCGCGGCGAGAAGAGGGCGTCGAGCAGGCTCCGCGGGGCGGTCCGTTCCTCCGGCGCGGTCGACATCGGCTCAGCCGGCCGGTCGGCTCAGCCGGCACGGTCGAAGCGGCGCTCGAGCTCACCGGGGCCGAACTCGGAGCGACGCACCCCGAGCGGATCGACGGCCCGGACGGCGGTGAGCTCGGCGGCGGTCGGATCCCCGATCGCCTCGACCACGTCGGCGACCCGGAGTTCGAAACCGGTTGCCCGCTCGACGTCCTCGCGGGTCACGTCCGGGAACATCGAGCGCAGCCGGGCATGCCCGTCGACGTAGTCGAAGACGCCGAGCTCGGTGACCAGCCACTGCGGGCCGCCGCCGGTGTAGCCGAGCTCGGACCGGGTGCCCGCCGGGGTGACGTGCCCGAGGTCGGTCAGGAAGTCGAGCGCCGGCACCAAGGTGCGACCGCTGCGGTGTCGCGACGTCCACAGGGTCAGTGCCCCGATGGTGGCGCTGATGTTCGCCCCGCCTCCGCCGCCGCCGAGCTTGATCTTCGGGCGGGGCATGCCACCGATCGCGGTGACGTTGGTGTTGCCGTGCGCGTCGATCTGCCCGCCGGAGAGGAACATCCGGTCGACGGCGCCGCGGCAGGCTGCGTCGAAGAACTCCTCGAACCGCATGCGGTACACCGCATCCCGGTGCAGGGCCAGGTCGTTACCGGTCGGCGGGATGAAGGCCGGCACCGGATCGACCGCGTAGGTGGCACCCTCGATCAGCAGCATTCCCGGGGCGTGCGTGCGCCGGGCGACGTGCATCGCCACCTGGGCGCAGGGGCTCGCGAACCCGTGGAAGACGACCTCTGCGTCACTGATCGTCCGGGCCAGCGCGACCACGAACCACTCGTCCAGCGTCCAGCTGTCGGTGCCGGTGTGGGTGTCGATCATCGGAACAGCTCCTGCCAGGTCTCGTCGGAGGTCGACCACGCCTGGAGCCGATCGGCGTCGACCAGGGCGCGGTAGGCGTCCTCGCCGCTGCGCACGTAGCGGTCGAGGTAGGCCTCGAGGGCCTCACCTCCGGCGGTCGCCGCCGCCACGTACTCGGCGAGGTGGCCGCGATCGTAGGCATACCCCGGGTAGCACGCGGTGGGATGCGCCCCGAACGGCGCCTCCACCACCGCGGCGACGCAGTGCCCGGGCACGGTCACGCCGGCGGCGGCGACCTCCGCGGTGGCCACGATCCGGTCGACGGTGGCCACCACCGCCCGGGACGCGTGGGCGAACCGTTCGTCCAGCACGAACGGCTGGTCGAGATGGAGGTTGCCGAGGGTGTCCCCGAACGGTGCGTGCAGCAGCGCGACGTCCGGGCTGATCGGCGGCACGACGACCAGTTCCTCGCCGGTGAACGGGCAGGTCACCGCGGCGTACTCCGGGTGCAGCCCGAGCAGGTCGGTGCCCTTGAGGCCGCGCACCGGCAGGAACGGCACGCCCATCTCGGCCGCCCGCAACTGGGTGAGCATGGTGACGCACGAACTCTCGCGCACCTGCAGCGAGCCGCTCTCGGCACCGCGCCGGAACGCCGGCGCCAGGCCGAGGTCCTGCTCGAAGCCGACGTAGCTCTCCTCGCAGATCGCCACGGCCCCGACGGCGATCAAGAGGTCGACGTCGATGCTGTGCGCCGAACCCACCACGCGCAGCCCGCGGCGGCCCTGCCGGACCAGTTCGCGCACCAGGGCCATCGGCAGTCGTGAGCACAGTCCGCCGCCGAGCGCGACCGTGGCGCCGTCGTGCACGAGCGCCGCGGCCCGCGCCAGCGTGGTCTGCTTGGCGGTACCGAGATGAAAGCCCGTCATCGTGGCCGGCTCACTGGGCCGTCATGCCGCCGTCGGCCGCCACGACCGAGCCGGTCATGAACGCGGCCTCGTCACTGGCCAGGAACAGGGCGACGTTGGCGATGTCGATCGGGTCGCCGAGGCGGCCGATCGGGTACTTCACCAGGGTCTTGGCCAGGCCCGCCTCGAGGTCGCCGTCGCCGCGGGCGCGCAGCATCGGCTCCATCAGCGGGGTGTAGACGGTGCCCGGGCAGATCACGTTCACCCGGACGCCGCGACCGGCGAGGTCCACCGCCATCGACCGGGTCAGGGCGACCACCGCGCCCTTGGCAGCGCAGTAGGCCGCGAAGTTCATCACTCCGACCAGGCCGGCCACCGATCCCTGGTTGGTGATCGAGGAACCCGGACCCATGTGCTTCAGCGCCGCCTGGGACACCAGGTAGGTGCCCTTGACGTTCACCGTGAAACAGCGGTCCCAGTCGGCCTCCTCGGCGACGGCCACCGAGCCCCGCGAGTCCACCCCGGCGTTGTTGTACAGCGTGTGCAGGCCGCCGAAGGCGGCGACCAGGGCGTCCACCGCGGCGCTGACCTGGGCGGCGTCCCCGACGTCGGCGGTGAGCGCGAGTGCCCGTCCCCCCTCGGCCTCGACCAGCGCGACGGTCTCTGCGGCCGCCCCGCCGTCACGGTCGAGGACGCCGACCGCGGCGCCCTCGGCGGCGAACCGGAGCGCGGCGGCCCGGCCGATGCCCGAGCCGCCCCCGGTGATCAGGGCGACCTTGCCGGCGAGCCGGCCGGACGTGGTGGTGGAGTCGTTGGTCGTCACAGTGATGTGTACCCTCCGTCGATGACCAGCGCTGAGCCGGTCATGTATCCGATGCGGTCTGAGGCGAGCAGGGACACCAGGTCGGCGACGTCGTCGGCGTCGGCGACCCGGCCGAGCGGGATCCTCGACTCGATGGCCTCCCGGAGCTCCGGGACGTCGAGCCGCCACTTGGTCATTCCGGTGAGGGCCATCCCGGGGCACACCGCGTTGCTGCGGATGCCGTGGGCCGCATAGTCCACCGCGATCGACTTCGCGAGCATCAGGGCCGCGCCCTTGGAGGTGGTGTAGGCGCTGCGGCCCGGGAAGGCGACCTGACCGGCGACCGAGGCGATCGTGATCACATGACCGCCACCCTGGTCCATCATCACCGGTAACACGCTGCGACAGAACAGGAACGGGCCGCGGACGTTGGTGGCCAGCACGCGGTCCCACTCCTCGACCGGGGTGCTGTGCAGCACCGTGGCCTCGGAGTTGCCGGCGATCCCGGCGTTGTTGACCAGCACGTCGATCCGGCCGAAGGCGGCCACGACCTCGCGGACGAACGCCTCCACCGCCGTCGCGTCGGTGACGTCGACGGCGCGCCCGAGGCCGGTCCGCCCGGCGGAGTCGACGGCGCCGGCCTCGTCGAGGTCGCAGACGGCGAGGGTGAAGCCGTCGGCGAGCAGTCGCGCGCAGCTCGCCCGGCCGATTCCCGAGGCACCCCCGGTGACCAGGGCGGTCCGTGGGCTCATACCCGCTCCATGGTTCGCTCGGCCGCCTGCGCGGCGATCAGCAACGGGTCGTAGACGGGCGAGTACGGGGGCGCGTAGGCGAGATCGAACCCGGCGAGATCGTGCACACCGAGCCCGGCGTGCAGAGCGGCCGCGACGACGTCGACCCGCTTGGAGGCGCCCTCCCGGCCGACCAACTGGGCACCGAGCAGCCGGCCGCCGGCACCGTGCACGAGCCGGACGTGCAGCATCTCCGCTCCGGGGTAGTACTTGGCCCGCGACCGGTGCACGACGTCGGTGGCCCGCGCGTCGAGACCGGCGGCACGGGCCTCGTCCAGAGTCAGGCCGGTGCGGGCCACCTCGAGGTCGAACACCTTGACCACTGCGGTGCCGAGGATGCCGCCGAAGGCGGCCTTCCCGCCGGCGGCAACGGTTCCGGCGACCCGTCCGGTCTTGTTCGCCGTGGTGCCGAGCGGTACGTAGGCGGGCGCCCCGGTGACCTGGTGCAGGGGCGCGACACAGTCGCCCGCGGCCCAGACGCCGTCCAGGCTGGTGTGCATCTGCGCGTCGACCAGCAGGGCACCGGCCGGACCGGTGAGCGCGCCGGCGGCCGTGGCGACGGTCGCCGCGGGACGGACGCCGACGGCCAGCACCGCGAGGTCGGGCACGGGGGTGCAGGCGTCGGCGGCGTCGGTGCCCAGGCGCAGGTCGACGTGCTCGCGGACGTGCTTCTCGACCAGCGCCGCCGGTTCGGCGTCCAGCGTGGTCAGCACCCGGTCGAGCCGCTCGACCACCGTGACGTCACAGCCCCGGGCGGCGAGCGCCTCGGCCATCTCCAGACCGATGTACCCGGCCCCGACGACCACCGCCCGGCCGATCCTGCCCGCATCGAGCAGGCTGCGCAGGGCGCGGGCGTCCTCCAGGGTCCGGATGGTGAACACCCGGTCCTCGGGCAGGCCGGGCAGCGGCACGGCCACGGGCGCGGCGCCGGCGGTGACCACCAGGCTGGTGTAGGAGATCCGGTGGGCGGCACCCTCGTGCCGGTAGGCCACCCAGCGCCCGACCGGGTCCAGTGCGATCGCCCGGGCGTGCAGGCGCACGTCGATCCCTCGCGCGGAGCCGAAGTGCTGGGCCGGGTAGGCGAGCAGATCCTCCGCCGTGGGCACCAGACCGGCCAGGTAGTAGGGGATCCCGCACAGTCCGTAGGCGACGTACCCGGTGGCCTCGAGCACCACGACCTCGAGCGTGGGATCGACCCGCCGCGCCGCCGAGGCCGCCGACATGCCGGCCGCACCGCCGCCGATGACCACCATCCGCCGGGACACGGGCCTCACGCTAGGTGCGGTCATCGCAGCTCACCATGTCCTGCTCACTCCAAGGTCGCAGCGTGGATCGGCCTGACAGGACAGGGTTCTCGGACTCAGCCGCACCCGCAGCCGCAGCCGGTCGAACCCGCACCGCCGGAGAGCGGATCCTGCTCCTGGACTCCCTGTGGGTGTGCCCGGCGACTTCCGCACGCCGAGCACACCCACCGGGTCGGGATCCGTGCGCCGGCCATCACCAGGGATCGGAACTCGTGCCCGCAGTCGGGGCAGAGCAGGTCCCAGACCGGCATCGGATCAGACGCCGAGCTTCTTGCGGGCCATCTCCGCACCGGCGGCGAGGGCGTGCAGCTTGTCCACGGCGATGTAGCGCTGCAGCAGGATGAGCCCGCAGTCGGTGGTGACCCCCAGACGGTCCGGCGGGATGTACTCCGCCAGGCGCATGATCCGGTCGCAGACCTCCTCGGCCGTCTCGGTGATCGTCGACTTCACGTCGATGACCCCGGCCCAGAAGTTCACGCCGTCCGGCAGGGGGTGGTTCTTGATCACGTCGAGCCCGGAGAGGTCGTCGGAGCGGCGCCCGCAGTTCTCCAGGTTGAGGACGTCGAACTTCGCCTCGTAGGACTTCGGGATGACCGAGGCGGTTGCGGACGGGGCGGCACCCTTGCGCTGGGTGAGGTCGAAGACCTCTCCCGCCTGCGCCGTCTCGTCGGGGTAGTAGGCCGGCGTGCCGCCCCAGTTCCCCCAACAGATGTGCACGATGATCTGCGCATTCTGCACGCCCTGGACGGCGCGGTTGAACGCCTCGATCGCCCAGTCCTCGTAGAAGTAGGGCCAGGTGAACTCGTCCAGCTGGATGAAGTCCACGCCGAGGGCGTCGACCTCGAGGATGTCCTCGTTCATCGCCGCGGCAAGGTCCATCGCCCGGTCGCGGGGGTTGTCGTAGTGCAGGTCGTTCGTGCACTGCGCCAGCACCTGCACGCCGGTGTACTGGACCTTGGTCGCCTTGTTCGTGGCCTTCTTCAACGCCTTGGCCTGCTCGACCATGATCGCGCCGCGGCGCTTGAGCTCGGTGTGCAGCGTGCCGGCGTGCAGGCGGCTGTAGATCGGGAAGCCGAGGTGGCCGCCCTTCAGGTCGTAGCCGAGCCGGCGGAAGTAGTAGTAGACGGCCTGGTCGGCGTAGTTGTCTCCGTGCAGCCGTCCATCGGTGATGATGTCCAGGCCGGCCGACTCCTGGTCGTGCGCGAGGGCCTGCATGGCGTCCTGGAACGCCTCCCGGATGAAGGCGTCCGGCGGCTCCTGGTCGCCGGCCCAGTCCCGCACCGGTCCGGCGTCCCACCACCGGGGATTCGGGTAGTTCCCGACCATGGACGTCGGGATCGCGATGTCCTTGTCTCCGACTCTCATCGACTCTCTTCTCCTCGGTCACGGCCCCATTGCCGCCTCGCACTGTGGGCCAGGTCACACGGACGGTTGCCAGGACGGTAGACCTGTCGAGCGGCCCGGAACCGCGTGCGGGCAGGACAGAGTCCTCACTCAGATTCGTCCCCCCAGGCCACATCGGCCCCGCTCGTCGTGGCGAGATACTCCGGACGCCGCCGCTCGCCGAGCGCCCCCGAGACCCGCCGAGGAGTCCCCGTGCAGCAGATCGGACCGGGCTTCCTGACCCTGCCCCCTCGCTCGCCCAAGCCGCGTCTCGACGGCCTCACCCATGTGCTGGACAAGGGTCTGTCCTACGTCGCTCTGGAGTCGCTGATCCAGACCGCCGGCGACTGCATCGACATCGTCAAGCTGGGCTGGGGCACCGCGTACGTCTCCGACGGGGTCAAGGCGAAGGTGGCCCTGTGCCGTGCCGCGGGCATCCACATGTGCCCCGGTGGCACGCTGCTGGAGATCTGCGACCGGCAGGGCCGGGTCGAGGACTACGTGCGCTGGATGCACCGCCTCGGTGTGACGCACGTCGAGGTCTCCAACGGTGCGCTGGGCATGGACACGGTGCACAAGCGGGCTCTGATCCGCCGGCTCGCGCAGGAGTTCACCGTGCTGTCGGAGTGCGGATCGAAGAACCCCACGGTGGATGTGATCGCGGAGGCCTGGGTGGAGGAGATGCTCGGCGATCTCGAGGCGGGCGCCTCGCTGCTGATCGCCGAGGCCCGGGAGAGCGGCACGGTCGGCCTCTACCTGCCCAGCGGCCAGGTGCGCGTCGACCTGGTCGAGGCGCTCGTCACGCACCTGCCTGCCTCGAAGATCATCTTCGAGTCCCCGCGCAAGGACCAGCAGGCCTGGTTCGTGCGCCGGCTCGGCCCGGTGGCCAATCTCGGCAACATCCCCGCCGACGAGGTGATCGCCCTGGAGACCCTGCGGCTCGGGCTGCGCTCCGACACCCTCGACCTGCTGCCCGAGGTCGGGCCGGACCCGCGGCCGGACCGGGTGGAGGCGGGTGCCGCCGGGTCCTTCCCCTACCTGCACTGATCGCGCCCAGGCCCACCCGCGGAGGATGACGCATGCTGGTCGGTAGAGAGAGGTCCTGCTGCCCACGACGATGGTGGGCAGCTGGCCGCGCCCGCTCTGGCTGCGTGGCGGCGTGCTGCGGGAGTCGGTGCGCGAGGTCGACTACGTCGACATGTACCAGCGCACCCTCTACGAGGACGCCGTCCGGCTGTGCGTCAAGGACCAGGACCTGGCCGGCCTGGACATCGTCACCGACGGCAACCAGTACTTCCAGGGCGAGACGCCCTACGACAAGGCCCAGATGACGCTCTTCCCATTGCGGCTCAACGGCTTCCGGCCCTACGGCCCGGCCGGGGAGGCACCCGGCACGCAGGACTACTTCCGGCCCGTCGTGGGGGAGAAGGTGGCCTGGGTGCGTCCGGTGCTCGGACCGGTGCTGGCCGCGATGCGCCTGGCCACCGACAAGCCGTTCAAGGTGAACATCAACGCGGGCCCGGCCAGTGTCGCCGCCTGGTGCGAGGACCAGTACTACGGCGATGCGGCGGCCCTGCGGCACGACATCGCCGAGGCGTTCAACGCCGAGCTGCGCTGGCTCGCCGGGCACGGGGCCGGCGTCATCCAGGTGACCGAGCAGGCCTATCTGGCCTCCGAGGGACGCGACGGCTGGGTGCTCGACATGATGGCCCGCGCAGCCCGCGACGTCGACGCACACCTGGTCTGGCACATGTGTTACGGCAACGCCCGCGGGCAGGACAGCGCCTTCCCGGCCACCAACGCCCGCTGCCTGGAGCAGCTCTTCGGCTCCGGCGGGCCGGCCGGCTGGAACGAGATCCACCTGGAGACCGCGCGCCCCGGCATGGTCGAGGTCGAGCTGCTCGCAGGCTGGACGGACCGCCCCGAGAGGCAGCTCGGGATCGGCGTCATCGAGGTGCTCGACCCGCACGTCGAGACGCCGGAGGAGGTGGCCGCCCGGATCCGGCTGGCCCTGCAGCACGTCCCGGCCGAACGGCTGGTGATCAGCAGCGACTGCGGGCTCTACCAGCTTCCCCGTGACCTGGCCTTCCGCAAGCTGCGCAGCCTGGTGGCCGGAACCCGGATCGTGCGCACCGAGCTCGGTTGCGGGCCGGACGGCACCGCCTGAGCGGCAGGCATCCCGGGCTCAGGCGGTGAACAGGGTGGGCGCCCCGCCGGTCACGAGGAAGACCACCGGACCGTGGACGGCGTCCGCCCGCGCCGCGACGAGCAGGCCCGCCATCGCCTTCGCGCCGAACACCGGGTCGAGGAAGACCCCTTCGGTCCGGGCCACCAGCTCGGCGGCGGTGTCACCCTCGAGCGACCGCTGCCCCTTGGCCGGGCCGAGGAAGCCGTCGACGATCCTCGGCGGACCGTCCTGCAGTGGGGTGCCGATCAGCCGGGCGGCGTCGTCCGCGATCCGGCGCACCCGCTCCCGGCACTCCGCCGCAGGCCGGCTCACGGTGACCCCGAACAGGTCGTAGCCGGGACGCAACCAGGCCTGCGCGGCGGCGAGCCCTGCGTGGGTGCCGCATGACCCCGTGGCCAGCCAGAGCGCGCCAGGCCGTAATCCGTTCTGCTGCAACTGCTCGGCGAGCTCCAGTCCGCCCGCGACGTAGCCGAGGGCACCGACCCCGGTCGCACCGCCGCGGTGGATGCCGTAGGGGCGCCTGCCCTGGGCGCGCAGTTCGGCACAGACGGCGTCCACCCCACGGTCCACCGAGGAGCGGTCCTCGTCGCCGGTGAACTGCAGCCGGGCACCGGCCAGGACGGCGAGCGCATGATTGCCGATCGGCCCCGCCTGCGGGGGCGAGCCGAAGGTGACCAGGGTGGTGTCCAGGCCTCGGGTGCGGGCGGCGAGCGCAGCCAGCATCGCCCAG
Source organism: uncultured Actinomycetota bacterium (assembly GCA_963710915.1). Lineage (GTDB taxonomy): Bacteria > Actinomycetota > Actinomycetes > Actinomycetales > Kineosporiaceae > JADJPO01. The sequence continues at coordinate 208,614 of CAVQCD010000014.1, forward strand.
TTCGACTGTGGACCACCGCCGGTCACCAGGTGGTCGCAGCCCTGGGCGAGGGCATCCGCCACCAGGTACTCCAGGCCACGCACCTTGTTGCCACCCAGTCCCAGCCCGGTGAGATCGTCGCGCTTGAGCCAGATCTCGACCCCCACCTCCGCCGAGAGCCGGGGCGCCGGGTGCAGCGGGGTCGGCAGGGTGCCCAGCCGCTCGCGAGGCATCGCCTGCAGCCCGTTCATCCGACCGCCCGGGGGGCGGCCAGCACCCGGTCGACGAAGGCGGTCGCGGCGCCGAGGGCCCGGGCCGGGTCGAGGGCGGCGTCGAGCTCGGGGGCGGTGAGCCCGTCCGGGCCGACCAGTCCGGCGTCGATCAGCGCCGTCCGCAGGTCGACCCCGCGTTCCAGGCCCGCCATCGTGGCGGCGTAGACCCGTTCGTGGGCAACGTGTTTGCCCATTCTGTCGGCGAGGAGACGCATCACCGGCTCGGAGAACGGGTAGCCACGCTGGGCCTGCAGGTTGGCCAGCATTCGGTCACCGTTCACCTGCAGGCCCTCGAGCAGCCGCGCCGCGAAGCCGAGGGCGGCGCCGGTGAGCAGGCTGCTCTCGGGCAGCACCAGCCACTCCGCCTTCCAGCCCCGGCCGTCCCGCTCGTGCAGGGCGACCATGCCCTCCAGCGCCACCCCGGCGTTCGCGCGGACGACGCGGCCCAGGGTGTCCAGATGTTCGGCCAGCTCGGGATTGCGCTTGTGCGGCATGGTGATGCTGCCCACCTGGCCCGGGGTGAACGGCTCGGCCAGTTCGCCCAGCTCGGGCCGCTGCAGCTCGTAGATCTCGTTCCCGAGCTTCGCCAGGGTGCCGGTCACCAGCGCGAGCAGGGTGGCGAACTCGGCCACCCGGTCCCGGGCGGTGATCCACGGCGTCTCCGGCACCCCGAGGCCCAGCCGCGCCGCGAAGGCGTCCAGCAGGTCGAGGGCTCCCGGGCCCCAGAACTCCATCGTGCCCAGCGCCCCGCCGAGCTGGACCACCTGCACGCCGGGGCCGGGCCTGGGCGACCCGCTCCAGGTGCCGGTCCAGCTCGGCCGCCCACACCGCGGCCTTGAACCCGAAGGTGATCGGCAGGCCCGGTTGGCCGTGGGTGCGCCCGCTCATCACGGTGTCCCGATGGCGGCGGGCGTGCTGCAGCGCGGCGTCCCGGCAGCGGCGCAGGTCCCGGTCGACGACGTCGAGCACGGCACGCATGACCAGGGCGAACCAGGTGTCGGTGAGGTCCTGCACGGTCGCGCCGTAGTAGACCCACTCCCCCGCGGGTTCGGGAAGCACCTCGCGCAGGCAGCGGATCAGGCCGAGGGTGGAGTGCCCGGTGGCCCTGGTCCCCTCGGCCACCTGCTCCAGGTCGAGCAGCGCGACGTCAGCGTGGGCCCGGATCGCCTCGGCCGCTTCCGGAGGCACCATGCCGAGCTCGGCCTGCGCCTCGGCCAGGGTGGCCAGGACGTCGAGCCAGGCCTGGGTGCGGCCCTCGTCGTCGAACAGTGCCCGCAGCTCCGGGGTCGACCACAGGTGCCGGTAGACGACCGAGTCTGGGGGAAGCGCCGTCACGCCGGTCTCTCCTGGCCGACCCCCGACTCGGATTCGAGTCGGGCGACGGACGGCGAGAGCCCCTGCACCGCCTCCGGCGCCAGCGGCAGCAGCAGCCGGCGCAGTCCGTCCCGGATCTCGTCCAGCGTGGTTCCCCACGGCACGACGGCCAGGTCGCCGGCCACCTCCAGACCACGCTCGATCAGGCAGCACTTGGTCAGGGTCACCCCGGAGGCCGCGTCCGGCGTCCGGCCCGCGCCGGCGCCGGCGGCCTCGATCCGCTTGCGCGGGCACAGGTCGACCCGGATCGGCTCGTCGCCGTAGAAGTGACGGTGGAACTGCACCGAGCGCTCGCACCCGATCAGGGTCCAGTCGCCGCGGGCGGCGGGGCGGGTGTCGAGGAAGGAGACCGGGGCACCGAGGTCGGTGCCCGAGCCCCGGCAGGGCAGCAGGTACTCGGCCGAGGGGTTGGCCGTCGCGAGATCGTGTACGTCGACCGCGTCCAGGATCAGCTCCACCGGCGGCAGGTCCTCGTCGTAGGCGATCACCTGCTGCGCCTGGGCGAACAGCTTCGGCGGGTGCGGCGGCACCACCTCGGTGACCCGGACCGGGATCGGCGCCGGCTCCCAGATGAAGTTGACGTGCTCGAACCGGCCCAGGACGACGCTGGCCCGGGCCGCCGGATCGGCCGCGGCCGCCAGCGCCGTCGCATTGCCCACGTCGGTATCGGGTGACTCCATCCACGCGGTCTCGTCGGGCCCGGCCAGCACCCGGGCCTGGGTGACCGGCGAGAACAGCGGCTCGAGGTCGGCCTTGCGGACGGCGACCAGCACGGTCTGCCCCCGCGAGCGCAGGGCGAGGAAGTCGGTGCGCCGGTAGACCTCCCGGCCCTCCAGGTAGGCCAGCACAGCTGTCTCGGTGAGCGCGAAGTCGACCTCCTGCACCGACAGTCCCCGGTAGGGGTGGGCCCGGGTGTTCGGCGCCGGCAGCGGGATCATGGCCGCCTCCTACAGGTCTCGGAGCGAGGCGTTGCCGGCTCGCAGCCGGGAGAGCTGGATGAAGTGGTCGGGGTTGAGGAACAGCTCGTTCATCCAGCCCAGGGTGTCGACGGTGAGGCCGCCGGGCTGATGGATCAGGTGGTCGAGGTACTGGAAGGCGTCCTTGGCACCGTAGCCGACGTGGTGGGCACCCACCACCTTGCGGGAGGCACTGTCGATCACGAGCTTCTGGAAGCCGGACAGCTCGGGCTTGCTGAAGGCGTAGAGCATGGTGCCCTCGGCGCAGGGCAGCGGAAGGTTGGGCGTGTCAAGGCCTTTGACCGTAGGTGGCATCTGAATGATCGTCACGTCGCCGTACTTCTCCCGGGCCTCGGCCTCGGTCAGACCGACCCAGGTCACCTCGTAGGTGGTGTGCAGGAAGTCGGGGTACTCGCTGTAGTCGAACTCCAGGTCCTCCCCCATGATGTTGCGGGCAGCGGTGACACCGCTCTTGCGGGCCTTGAACATCTCCATCGGCCCGTCGATCATGTCGCCGATGGCGTAGACCCCGGGCACCGACGTCTGCATCCTCGTGTTCACCACCACCCGGCCGGTGTCCGCCACCTCGATGCCGAGTGCCTCCTGGGCCTGGTGAACGGTCGGCCGCTCGCCGGTGCCGAGGAACACGAAGTCACACTCCAGATCGGTCTCCTGGCCGTCCGCGAGACGCACGGTCACGCTGCTGACCCTGCCGTCGGATCCGTTGACCCGCACCGGGTGTGCCTGCTCGAGGATGGTCATGCCGCGCTTGCGCATGCCCTCCACCACGTACTGGCGCAGGTCCTCGTCGATGTGGTGCAGGCTCTTGGTGCGCATCAGCATCGAGCGGGAGACGATCGTGGTGTCGCAGCCCGTGGCGTGGAAGAACGAGCCGTACTCCATCGCCACCTTGCTGCCGCCGATGATCACGCATCGGGTGGGCTCGTAGTCGATCTCCTCGACGAAGGAGACGAAGTCGTAGACCCCCTTCAGGTCCAGACCCGGGATGTCGGGCAGCACCGGCCGAGCTCCCATGCCCAGCACCAGGTTCTTCGCCCGGAAGGTGCGGCCCGCCGCGGTGACGGTGTTCTTGTCGACGATCGTGGCGCGGGCGTTCAGCACGTACTCGACGTCGAGCTGCTCCTTGGTCTGCCAGTTCATGAACGCGTGCGCACTGCCCCGCCCGGCCAGGAACAGCTTGACCAGGGCGAGGATGCTCGCCCGGGAGGGGTCGAACTTGGGGAAGAACAGCTCGTCGCTGAACCACCGCATCCGGTCGAGCTCCTCGGCCGCCTCGGAGAACAGGTGGTGCGGCACGCAGGCCTGGTGTGGGCACGACCCGCCGAGGAACGGCCAGGCGTCGATGATCAGCGAGCGCCCGCCCATGGCCTTCATGTAGGCCGACCCGAACCGGCCGCCGGCGCCGCCGCCGATGAAGATGGCGTCGTAGAGCGGGTCCTCGTCCCGTTCCAGGTTGAGGATGGGCTCGGAGTCCGGGTCGGTCAGGCAGGCCTCGATGAGCGCGTTCCACTCGGCCAGATTCGGGTGCTGGTCACGGATGTCCACGGCGTGAGCCCTTCTCGTCTGGGGTGGTGGGCGGTGCGGCGGGCAAGGGCACCGAGCGGGTCTCGGCGAGGGCGAACAGGGCGTTCTCAGCGGCGGCGAACGCCGTACGCCGGGAGCTCGCGGCGGCGCTGACCTCCGCGGCGGCGGCGCGGGCCCGCGCGGCCATCGCCCGCACCACCTCCGGGGCTGCACCACCGACGCCGGTGCGGGTGGCGACGATCGCGTCGGGCTCCAGCACCTCATGCAGGTCGCGGCCGGTCAGCCCGAGCGCGCGGCCCTCGAGCCGCAGCGCGGCGGCGTCCAGCATCGCCCCGGTGATGTCGCGCCCGGTCAGGCCGTCCTGGGCCGCCTGGCGGACGACGGCACCGACCACCTCGTAGGCCGTCCGGTAGTCGACGGCGCAGGTCTGCATGACGAACTCGGCCAGGTCGGTGGACTGGGTGAACGAGGCGTCGAGGGAACGGCGCATCGCCTCCCGGTCCAGCTCGACGCCGGCGATCACTCCGGCCATCAGCCGGGTCGCCTTCGTGGCCAGGGCGAGCGCCCGGGGCACCTCGCCGTAGGCGAAGATCATGCCGTCGCTGCGGGCGGAGGGCGTCTTGCACACGGCGAGCAGCCCGGTGAGCCGGCCGATCAGGACGCCTGCCTCGCCCCGCACCATGGACAGGGCATAGGGGTTGCGCTTCTGCGGCATCATCACGCTGCTGCGGGAGTGGCCGTCGGCCAGGTCGAGCCAGCCGAACTCGTTGCTGGCCCAGATCTCCAGGTCCTCGGCGAGCTTGCTCAGGGTGGTCACCAGGCTGGTCGCCGACGAGAGGGCACTGATCAGGCCGTCGGTCTGCCACATCGCGTCCCGGGTGTGCTCGATGACGGCGTCGAAGCCGAGCAGGTCGGCCACCCGCTGCCGGTCGTAGGGCAGCCGGCCGCCGTTCACGCTGCCCACCCCGCCGGCGCTCTGGTTGAGCTCGTCCAGGTCACGCTGCAATCGCTGCACGTCGCGCAGGACGGCGTGGGCGAAGGCCAGCACGTAGTGCCCGAACGTGGAGGGTTGGGCGTGCTGCAGATAGGTCTGGTCCGCCAGGTAGGCCTCGGCCTGCGCGGCAGCCTGGGCGCCGGCGGCGTCGACGAAGGCGGCACCCGCCTCCAGCAGGTCGAGCAGGTCGACCCGCAGGCGCAGTCGCAGTGCGACCCGCACCGCCTCCCGCCGGGTCCTGGCCACATGCAGCCAACCGGCGTCCTTGCCGATCAGGGCGGCGAAGCGGCGCTCGCGGCAGTTGTAGGTCTCCCCGTAGGCGGGGTCGTAGCCGAACCGGTCGACCTCGGTGGCCTGGGCGTCGAGCAGCACGGCGAACAGCCGCGCCGCCGCGTCGTCCGGCACCAGGCCCTGTTCGCTGAGCACGACCAGGTGGGCCAGGTCGGCGAGGTTGAGGCCCTCGTGCAGCAGGGGTGCGTCGGCCACCTCGATCGCGAACCCACCCTCGACCAACTCGGTGGAGTACCTGCCGAGCCGTCCCGTCACCGCCCACCTCCCGCGAGCTCGGCGAGCACGGCGGTGGTGCGTCGCATGGTGTCGCCGTCGGGCCCGGCGCTGCCGGCGACCGGGAACGGGGTCGCCCACAGCTCGGTGGCCCCGGCATCGGCATAGGCCTGCAACCGTCGCGCCACTTCCTCGGCGGTGCCGATCACGGCGAGGTCGGCCACCGAGGTGACGCCCTCGCGGGCGAACAGCCGCTGGTAGTTCTCCAGCCCGCCGTAGCGGGCGAAGACCGACTCCGCGGCGGCCCTGCCGGCGGCGGCGTCCTCGCAGACGCTGACCGGGACCGCGGCGACAAGCCGGGGACTGCGGCCGGCCCCGGCCGCGTCGCGCAGGGCCGGGCCGACCACCGTCTCCAGGGTGCGCGGGCCCGCCAGCCAGGTGACCACCCCGTCGGCGCATTCGCCGGCGACGGTGGACATGCCGGGGGAGAGGGCGCCGACCAGGACCTCGACGGTGCTGGTGCCGGGCACGGCGAAGCCGCCGTCGACGGAGTAGGTCCGCCCGCTGTGGGTGACCGTTCCCTCGCGCAGCAGCGGGACCAGGACGGCGAGGTAGTCGCGCAGATGGGCCGCCGGGCTGTCGTAGGCCAGCCCGAGCATCCCGGTGATCACAGGCCGGTGGGAGACGCCCACCCCCAGGGTGAGCCGGCCGCCGGCCAGGGCCTGCACGGTGGCGGCCTGCTGCGCCAGGGCGTGCGGGTGGCGCGGATAGGTGGGCACCACCCCGACGCCGAGGTCGATCCGGGCGGTGCGGCCGGCCGCTGCGGCGAGCAGGCTCAACGCATCCAGACCCCGTGAGAAGTGGACCGTCCACGCGCTGGCGAATCCCGCCGACTCGGCGTCGCAGGTCTGCTGCACCACCTGGCGGGGCGTCATCGGCACGCCGACGGCCTCACCACCGATTCCGATCGCGATCCGCATCGTGCCAGGATCCGGCGACCGGTGGCCGGGCGTGATGTCCTGGATGGACGAACATTCGTCGCCCTGTTGTCCTCGGTTCAGGCGGCCGGTTCGGGACGCGCCGGCGCCGCGGGCGATCGCCGGCCGAGTACCCGGCGGACCCCCTCGACGACCCGGCGGGCCGAGGGCGAGACCTCGGCCTCGAGGTTCTCGCGACCGGCAGCCCGGCCCAGCCCGAGCCCGTCCCCGCCCCGCCCGGCCCTCCCCCGGCCCGCCCCCGGCCTCCCCCCGGGGGAGAACTCGCCGCACCCCTGGGTGTGGACACTTCTCGGGCCAAAAGGCCGTTTCAGCCCGAGAACTGTCCACATTGGCCCGAGACCTGTCCACACAGCCCGAGACCTGTCCACACAGCCCGAGAACTGTCCACGCTGATCGAGGAAGGACCAGCCGGCCCCGAAAGAGCCCCGAGGAGTGACACGGAGCACGGGACAGAATTGCCCAAACGGCAAGTTTGCAGCTTGAGCAAGTCTTCGCCGTCTGGTTGTCTGGTCGAAGTGAACAGTCAGGGTGGCCTCCGGGCTCGGAAGAAGGAGGCGACGCGGCAGGCGTTGCACGCCGCCGCCGTCCGCCTGGCCACCGAGCTGGGGCCGGAGCATGTGACCGTCGAGGCTGTCGCGGATGCCGCGGACGTCTCCCGTCGCACCTTCTCGAACTACTTCGCCAACAAGGACGAGGCGCTGCTCTACAGCCACTCCAGCAGCCTTGCCCGCGTCATCGCGCTGCTGGAGGCCCGCCCGTCGGCCGAGAGCGCCTGGACCGCGCTCACCCGGGCGAGCGCAGAACTGGCCCCCGGCCTGGACGGCGAGCAGCACTGGTACGCCGCGCTGCACCTGGTGCGGAACCACCCCTCGCTGCTCAGCTGTCAGGTCGCCGCCTACGCGACGGCCGAGGGCGCCCTCACCGCAAGCATCGCCCGCCGCCTTCCCGCCGGCGACGACCTCGCCCTGCGGGCGCACATCCAGGCCGCCACCTACCTCGGCGCGATGCGAGCAGCCACCCAGGCCTGGCTGGACCAGCCCGAACTGCCCCTGACCGAGATGGTCACCCGCGCCCTACGGATCGCCGGCCGGCACTTCACCTGATCGCTTCGACCAACCCCAACTCCAAGGAGCCCTTCGTGGCCAACGTGCTCTACTCCGTCGGGCGGTTCTGCTTCCGCCGCCACGGCATCGTGATGGTGGCCTGGCTGGCCCTGGTGGGTGCCCTGGTCGGTGGGGTGCTTGCGCTCGGCTCGGTGCCGGTCTCGGGTGTCACGATCCCGGGCACCGAGTCCCAGCGCGCCATCGAGGCGCTGGCGAAGGAGTTCCCCCAGGCCAGCGGTGCCTCCAGCACGGTGGTGGTGCAGGCGCCGGAGGGCCAGAGCGTGACCACCCCGGCGAACCAGCAGGTGGTGCTGGCGACCGTGCAGAAGGCGAACGACCTGCCCGGGGTGATCGGGGCGCGGAGCCCGTACGACACCAAGGCGATCAGCCGCGACGGCCGCTACGCGCTGATCGACGTGCAGTTCGCCGAGACCGCCGATGCGCTCACCCCGGCCCAGATCGAGGCCTTCGGCAACCTCGGCGACGACCCGCCGACCGGGTGGACCATCGCGGGGAGCTCCGCCGGGGCCCAACCGCCGGAGGTCGGCTCGACCGAGGGCATCGGCGTGGCCGTCGCCCTCCTGGTGCTGATCATCACCTTCGGGTCTTTGTTCGCCGCGGGCATGACCCTGGTGAACGCGCTGATCGGCGTCGGCGCGGGCATGGCGGGCATCACGATGGTCGGCCACGTGGTCGACCTGACCAGCACGGCGTCGGTCCTCGCGCTGATGCTCGGGCTGGCGGTGGGCATCGACTACTCGCTGTTCATCACCTCGCGCTACCGGCACAACCTGGCCATCGGCCTGCCCCGGGAGGAGGCGGCCGGTCGGGCTGTGGGCACCGCAGGGTCGGCTGTCGTCTTCGCCGGCCTCACCGTCGTGATCGCCCTGGCCGGGTTGTCCGTGGTGGGCATCCCGTTCCTGACCGTGATGGGCCTGGCCGCGGCCGGCACGGTGACCATCGCGGTGCTGGTCGCGATCACCCTGCTTCCGGCGATGCTCAGCTTCGCCGGCGACAAGGTGCTCTCCCGCAGGCAGCGCCGGGCCGACGTCGCCTCCGTCGCCGGAGAGGACATCGAGGAGTCGGAGAACAACCGTGGGTTCGCCTGGGCCCACTTCGTCATCCGGTTCCGGATCCCCGCGCTGATCGTGGGGCTGATCGCCATCGGGGTGATGGCGATTCCCGCGGCAAGCATGCAGCTCGCCCTTCCGGACGACGGCACCGCGCCCAAGGGCAGCCCTGCGCGGACCGCCTACGACCTGATCTCCGCGGGTTTCGGTGAGGGCTTCAACGGGCGACTGATCATGGTGGTGAACGCCGACCAACCGGCAGCCACGGCTGCCGCCGCCCAGTCCGCGATGGAGGTGGCCGGCGGCACCGCCGGCGTTGTCGCTGTCACACCGCCCAACCTCAGCGCCGACAAGCGCACCGCGCTGCTCGCGGTCATCCCGGCGTACGGGCCGACCGACGAGCGCACCTTCACCCTGGTGCGCGACCTGCGCACGAGCCTCGCGCCGCTGGAGCAGACGGGAGGGGCCGACATCGCCCTGACCGGGGTCACCGCGATCGGCATCGACGTCTCGGACAAGCTCCGGGCCGCACTGCCGATCTACCTGCTGGTCGTCGTCGGCCTGAGCTTCGCCCTGCTGGCGCTGGTGTTCCGCTCGATCCTGGTGCCGATCAAGGCGACGGCGGGGTTCCTGCTGACCATCGCGGCGACGTTCGGCGTGACGGTCGCAGTGTTCCAGTGGGGCTGGCTGGCCTCCCTGGTGGGCCTGGACAAGGCCGGGCCGCTGGTCAGCTTCCTGCCGATCCTGTTGATCGGCATCCTGTTCGGCCTCGCCATGGACTACGAGGTCTTCCTGGTCTCGCGCATGCGCGAGGACTTCGTGCACGGCGAGACCGCCCGCGAGGCCGTGGTGTCAGGCGTCGGTCACGGGGCACGCGTGGTCGTCGCCGCCGGCCTGATCATGATCTCCGTGTTCTCCGGCTTCATCCTGGTGCACGACGCGACGGTGAAGTCGATGGGCTTCGCCCTGGCCTTCGGGGTGCTCGTCGACGCGTTCCTGGTGCGCCTGACCCTGGTCCCCGCGGTGATGTCGTTCCTCGGTGACGCCGCCTGGTGGCTGCCGCGATGGATGGACCGGGCGATGCCGAACGTGGACATCGAGGGCGAGAGCCTGCGCACCCCGGTCAGCGCTCCGGTGCCGGGTCCGCAGCTCACCGGAACCGGGGCGTGACCGGCGTCACGGCTGCTGCGGGCTGACCCAGATGGTGGGCACAGACTGAGCCCAGGGTTCTCCCAGGAACGCCGCCGACGGTAGAGGGGACAGGGCAGCTGCAGCAGGCAGCCGCTCGGCAGGCCCAGGAGTTCCCCCGATGCTCACCACCGCCGAACGGCCGCCCGCCGGGGCAGACCGTCCCCTGGGCGATCCCCTGGCCGCCCCCCACCGGGGAGCACCGCACACCCCACGGTGGTGGCGCGACACCGTCGGGTCGCTGACCTGGGCGAGCGTGCTGGTGGTGGCGGCGCTCTGGGCCGCCGGGGGCGGCGTCCAGGACCTGGGCGGTCTCGCCTCGGGGATGACCAGCCTGGGCCGGCTCACCGGCCTGGTGGGCTCGGACCTGCTGCTGATCCAAGTGCTGCTGATGGCCAGGATCCCGATGGTGGAGCGGGTCTACGGGCAGGACGAGCTCGCCCGCCGCCACCGGCTGGTCGGCTTCAGCTCGTTCACCCTGATGCTCGCCCACATCGTGCTGATCACCCTCGGCTACGCGGCCCAGTCCTCGACCAACCCGGTCGCCGAGCTCTGGGACATGATCGTGAACTACCCCGGGATGCTGCTGGCCCTGGCCGGCACCCTGGCCCTGGTGCTGGTCACCGTGACCAGCATCCGCAAGGCCCGCAAGAAGCTGCGCTACGAGTCGTGGCACCTGCTGCACCTGTACGCCTACCTCGGCGTCGGCCTTGCCCTGCCGCACCAGTTGTGGACCGGTCAGGAGTTCCTGAGCAGCCCGGTCGCCACCCTCTACTGGTGGTCGCTGTGGATCGCGTCAGCCGGCGCCATCCTGATCTGGCGGGTCGGCGTGCCGATCTACCGCACCCTGGCCCACGACCTTCGGGTCACCTCCGTGGTGCGGGAGAGCCCCGACGTCGTCTCGGTGACGATGACCGGGCGGCAGCTGGACCGTCTGCCGGTGGCGGCAGGGCAGTTCTTCACCTGGCGCTTCCTGAACGGGCCCGGTTGGACGCGCGGCCACCCGTACTCACTGTCGGCCGCGCCGACCGGCAACAGCTTGAGGATCACGGTCAAGGACCTCGGAGACGGCAGCCGCGCCCTGGCCCACGTGGCCCCGGGCACCCGGGTCGCCATCGAGGGGCCGTATGGGCGCCTGCACCAGGGCGTCCGCACCCGCCGGAAGGCGACCCTGCTGGCCAGTGGCATCGGCGTCACCCCGCTGCGCGCGCTGCTGGAGGAGATGCCGCAGCACCCCGGCGACGTCACGCTGATCTACCGCGCCGCCTCCGCAGAGGACCTGGTGTTCCAGGCCGAGCTCGACGCGCTGGCGCAGAGCCGTGGCGCCCGCGTGTTCTACGTGATGGGCCACCGGGCCACCGGTCGGACGTCGTGGCTGCCGCAGAGTGCGGCCCACCTGAGCGACGTCGACGCACTGCGCCAGCTGGTGCCGGACATCGCCGCGCAGGACGTCTACCTGTGCGGGGCCGAGGCCTGGATGGACGCCGCCGCGCAGGCCGCGGGGGACGCCGGGGTGCCGCGCGAGCAGATCCACGAGGAGCGCTTCACCTGGTAGCCGGCCACGCCGGCAGAACCCCGTCCTCCGATCCGCCATCGTTCCCCCGACAAGGAGAAACCGCCATGCGCCGCATCGTCGTCGCCGTCATGGGCACCATCAGCACCCTGGTGATGTTGTTCAGCTATCACACCAGCACCGACTCCGGATCGGCCGTCGCCGCCACCGGAACCTCCTCGGACAGCTCGGCGTCGACGTCCGGCACGTCGTCCGAGCCGGTCACCTACACGGGGGACGAGGTCTCCACGGAGTGGGGCATCGTGCAGGTCGAGATCACGGTGGAGGACGGAAGGATCACCGCCTCGGAGGCGGTCCAGTACCCCAACTCGAACCACAAGGACCAGGAGATCAACGCCTACGCGGTGCCGCAGCTGAACACTGCGGCGGTCGAGGCGCAGAGCGCATCGCTCGACTCGATCTCCGGGGCCACGGTGACCAGCGACGGATACGTGCAGTCCCTGCAGTCCGCGATCGACCAGGCCAACCTGTAGCACCTGCTTCCCTGCCCGTCTGAGCAGGGCGTCGGCCGTCGAGAGGACTACGTTGATCTCATGAGCGCCGCTTCCTCCCAGCCCCTCACCGACACGATCGTTCTCGTGCACGGGCTCTGGATGACCCCTCGCAGCTGGGAACACTGGGTGCCGTACTACGAGGCCAAGGGATACCGCGTGCTGACCCCCGCGTATCCCGGGTTCGAGATCGAGGTCGAGGCCCTGCGGGAGAGCCCGGACGTCGTGGCGGGGCTCACCGTCGCGGGGACCGTCGACCATCTGGCCGGCGTCGTGGAGGCCCTCGATACGCCGCCGATCATCATCGGTCACTCCTTCGGCGGAACCCTGACCCAACTGCTCCTGGGCCGCGGCCTCGGTCGCGCCGGGGTGGCGATCAACTCGGCGCCGACCGAGGGGGTCCGGGTCACTCCCCTGTCCCAGGTCCGTTCCCTGTTCCCGGCGCTGAAGAATCCCGCCAATATTCACAGGGCGATCTCCTTCACCCCCGAGGAATTCCATTACGCCTTCACCAACACCTTGAGCGCCGAGGATTCGCAGGCTGCGTGGGAGCGCTACGCAGTTCCCGCTCCCGGCAACTGGATCTGGGCCTACGGGTTGATCGCGAACTTCAAGCCCGGCCACCAGGACACGTGGGTCGACTACGACCAGGACCGCGCACCGCTGCTCTTCATCGCCGGCGAGAAAGACCACATCATGCCGCCGTCGGTCAACTGGTCCAACGCCGAGCACTATGTGGGTTCGCCCGCCCGCACGAGCTACCACGAGTTCGCCGGCCGCGACCACTGGACCTGCGGAGCACCCGGCTGGGAAGCCGTTGCGGACTATGCGCTGCAATGGGCCGAGGAGTTCGGCGGCGTCACTCGCGCCGACGTCGGAGAATAACCGAGGAATCTCATTGAGTGACATGTGACTTTGTTACTCGTTCGGCCGTTCGAGAACATCACACGTCCAGCGGCGAATTCTTCATTCTCAAGGATTTCTGACAGCGGCCGTCTCTGGCAACCTGAGCCCAGCACAGCTCTGCCAGGAGGCCGCCATGGCGCATCAGAAAGACGTCAAGCTGAACGAATCGGTGACCTCGACCCGGGACTACACCACAGGATGGGTGAACAAGCGCACGCTCAAAGGCGGTACCAAGGTCATCGTCACGAAGATCAGCAAGGATCTGTGGACCATCACCCACCTCACGGTGCGTGATCCGAAGTCCGGCGACTTCTTCTACGACGTTCCGTGGGAGTACTTCCGCTCCGACTGAGGATGCCTGGCCGATCCGGCGGATTCGGCGACACTGGTCGCATGGACGGTGCGGCTCAGCCCTGGGTGCTGCACTTCGACCTCGACCAGTTCATCGCCGCGGTCGAGATCCTTCGCCGCCCTGAACTCGCGGGCAGACCCGTGATCGTCGGAGGCAGGGGCGACCCGAGCGAACGAGCGGTGGTCTCGACGGCGTCCTACGAGGCTCGGGAGTTCGGTGTCGGGTCGGGCATGCCGCTGCGGCTGGCGGCGCGCAAGGCGCCCGAGGCGATCATCCTCCCCGTCGACGCTCCCGCCTACGAGGCGGCCTCCGCCGAGGTGATGGGCACCCTGCGAGCGATGGACGACGTGGTGGTCGAGGTTCTCGGCTGGGACGAGGCGTTCCTCGGCGTCCGCACCGACGACCCCGAGGCGCTCGCGGCCCGGGTTCGGGCGGCGGTGCTGGAGGCCACCCGGCTGCACAGCTCGATCGGGATCGGCGACAACAAGGTGCGCGCCAAGATGGCGACCGGATTCGGCAAGCCGCGCGGGGTGTTCCGGCTGACGGCGCAGAACTGGTTCGAGGTGATGGGTGACCGGCCGACGATCGCCCTGTGGGGCGTCGGTTCCAAGGTGTCCGGGCGGCTGGCCTCGCACGGCATCGCCACGGTTCACGACCTGGCCACCGCGGAGCGCGACACCCTGGTCGCCGAGTTCGGCCCCCGGATGGGCGCCTGGTACGCCGATCTCGGCCACGGCCGTGGGTCGGCGATCGTGGACGACTCCCCCTGGATCGCGCGCGGGCACAGCCGGGAGACGACGTTCCAGCGCGACCTCACCGAGCCGGAGGAGGTGGACACCGCGCTGCGGCAGCTGGTCGGGCAGGTGCTCGAGGACGTCGCCCGAGAGGGCCGCCCCGTCGTCCGCCTGACGCTCAAGATCAGGTACAAACCGTTCTTCACCAAGACGTTCAGCCGCACCCTGCCCGAGCCGACCACTGACGCCGACCTCGTTCTCACCGAGGCACTGGCGCTGATCGCCAAGCGCGAGCCGGAGCGGCCGATCCGCCTTCTGGGGATGCGCCTGGAGATGACGATGCCCGAACCCGACGAGGCCGAGCGGACGCCGATCCGCGGCCGGCTGTGAGCCGCACCGCGATCGCAGTGCCGACCGCCGCAGCGAGACCCCAGAGCGCAGCGGTGGTCCGCGCGCCGGCTCCGCCGGGATCGAACGGGCCCGGGCGGACGGCGGTCGGGGTGATGGCCAGCACCGGGAGTGCTTCGGCGAGCACGTCCACCTCGACGTCGCTCTTGTCGCGGACGTCGCCCAGCGTGAGCCTGCCGACGACGCCCAGGGACTCGACGACGGCCCGGAAGGCGGCCCGGCGCTCGTCCGGCGCGGTGATCTCGTGCGCACGTCCGGCGAGCAGGGCGCCGGGCAGCAGGACCTCCACCTCGGGATCCGCCATCGCGTTGCGGAACCAGTGCGTACTGCGCCCGTAGCCGGCCACCACGACCACCCGGCCGTCGAGCACGGTGTAGCCCAGCGGTGCCTCCCTGACCAGACCGCTCTTCCGCCCCGTGGTCCGCAGGACCAGGATCGAGCCGGCGAGCGGGGTGGCGAGCAACGGGCCGCCCCCGGCCCTGATCAGAGGCACCGTGAACCGGCGGTTCACCACCCGGAACGCCCTGCGCAGCGGGGCGAGCGCGGCAGTCATGCGAGAGCCATAGGGAAGCGCACTGGTCACCCACTCACCGTAGGTCGTCGACGACCCGGCGAGGGCTCGGGTCACCAGTTGCTCGTGGACCCCGATCGGCAGTCCGTCTCGGGGCCGCACCGGCCCGCGGGCGCGTCGATCTTCTGCGCTGCTCCTCTGTCCAGGTGGTAGGCGACATGGGGCCGCACAGGGTGGCCGACGGCCACCTTCGGGTGCTCGAAGGTGGAGTGCCGGATCATCCCCAGACGGCCCATGACGGCCTGGGACCGTTCGTTGATCAGGGCAGTGATGGACCAGACCTCCGGCAGGTGCAGCTGCTCGAACGCCACGTCGACGGCTCGACCCGCGGCTTCGGTGGCGTATCCCTGGTGCCAGGCGTGGCGGGCGAGCCGCCAGCCGACCTCGAAGCCCCCTGATCCCGGAACGCCTTGCGGCATCGGGCTCAGACCGGTGAACCCGATGAAGTCACCGGTGTCGATCACCTCCAGGGCCCACAGACCGAACCCCCGCTCCTCGAAGCCGGTTTCGATCCGGTCCACCAACGCATCGCTGCCGACCCGGTCCAGGGGCGCGGGGAAGTGGCGCATCACCTCAGGGTCGGCGTTCAGTGCCGCGAACAGCGCTCGATCGCCGTCACACCATCGGCGCATCAGCAGCCGTGTCGTGCGCAGGGAGTCCAGTCGGGGGGTCACGCTGCAGACCTACCAGCGACGCCGGACCGCATCAACCGGAGTCGGATCAGTCCGCTAGATGCGCTCGCGGAGCCAGGCGATGTCGGCGGCCTGGCCGTCGGCCCCGCCCGGGGTCTCGCAGATGACCGGGGCCCCCGCCTGGCGGACGACGGCGACCAGGTCGTCGCCGTCGACGAGGCCGGAGCCGAAGTTGGTGTGCCGGTCGGCGCCGGAGTCGAAACCGTCCCGCGAGTCGTTGGCGTGCACCAGGTCGATCCGGCCGGTGATCGCGAGTACCCGCTCGACCACGCCCGTCAGGTCGATACCACCGGCGTGGGCATGGCAGGTGTCGAGGCAGAAGCCGACCTGCTCAGCGCCGGAGGCACGCCCCACGGCCTCCCAGAGGCGGTCGATCGCCTCCAGCCGCCGCGCCATCGCGTTGTCGCCGCCGGCGGTGTTCTCGATCAGCAACGGAACCGGCAGCTCCAGGCCTTCAACGCACTTGCGCCAGTTGTCGAAGCCGACCCCGGCGTCCTCGGCCGCGCCGAGGTGGCCGCCGTGCACGACCACACCCTTGGCGCCGATCTCGGCGGCCGCGAACAGGTGCTGCTGCAGCAGCTTCCGCCCGGGGATGCGGATCCTGTTGTTCGTCGCCGCCACATTGATCGGGTACGGGGAGTGCACGTACAGGTCGACGCCGGCTGCCGCGGCGTCTGCCTTCAGGGCCGCGGCCCCGCCGGGGTAGGCAACGACCGGCCCCTTGTAGCTCTGCGGGTCGCCGAGGAAGATCTGCACGACCGAGGTGCCGCGGGCCTTCGCCTCGGCGATCGGATCTGCATTGTCCACGTGTGCCCCGATGGCGAGTTCACCCATGACGTCACCGTAGCCGGGCACGCCTAGGCTGGTCGTCATGACCGGTCTGCCCGACCTCGACACCGTCGACCAACGCGTGCTGGGCGCTCTGTTGGAGAAACAGGTCACAGTTCCGGCCACGTATCCGCTCACACTCAACGCCCTGCGCACCGCCTGCAACCAGACCTCCAGCCGCGACCCGGTGATGGAGCTGGACGAGCAGACGGTGCTGACCGCGGCACGGGCCCTGCGCGACCGTGGCCTGCTGCGCATCGTCTGGGCCGACACCGGACGCCGGGTGCTCAAGCACCACCAGACGCTCGACGAGGTCGTGCCGCTCGCGGCCGACGAGCGGGCGCTGATCACCGTGCTGCTGCTGCGCGGCCCGCAGTCCCCCGGCGAGCTGAAGGCCCGGGCCGAGCGACTGCACCCGTTCACCGATCGCGACCAGGTCGAGGCGTGCCTGCGGGCCATGGCGGCGCGGGAGAACCCGCTGGTCCGCCGCCTGGAACGCCGGCCCGGGCAGCAGGACCACCGCTGGGTGCACCTGCTCGGTCCTGTTCCCGAGACGGCTTCCGGTGCTCCCGCCGCCGAACCCGCGGTCGATCGCGACGTCCCCTTGGCCGAGGGCGCCTCCGCCCGCGACGACCGGGTGCGGGCGACCTACACGGCGGTGGCGGCCGACTACGCCGACCAGCTGACGAGCGAGCTCGACGAGCTGGCCTTCGAGCGCTGGCTGCTCGACCGGGTGGCTGCCGAGGCCGGTTCCCGGCCCGTCGTGGACGCCGGCTGCGGGCCGGGGCACGTCACGGCCCACCTCGCCGCAGCGGGCGTGGACGCCCGAGGCCTCGACCTGACCCAGGCGATGGTGGAACAGGCCCGGGCCCGCTTCCCCGGCGTCCGCTACGACGTCGGCGACCTGACCCGGCTGATGCGTCCCGAGACCGCCGACGGCTGGGGCGCCGTCCTCGGCTGGTACTCGCTGATCCACCTCGCCGGCTCCGAACTGCCCGACGCCGTCGCCGCGCTGGCACGGCCGCTCGCCCCTGGCGGCATGCTCGTGCTGGGTCTGCACAGCGGCCGCGAGGTGCGGCGGCTGACCACCTGGTTCGGGCACGACGTGGAGCTGGACGTCGTGCTGCACGAGCCCGACGACGTCGTCGCCGCCGTCAGCGCCGCCGGGCTGGGCGAGGTCGAGTGGTACCTGCGCGGCCCGCTCGAGGCTCGCGGGGAGACGACCGAGCGCCTGTACGTGATGGGCCGTCGAGGCACCTGATGCCCCGCGGACCACGGATCAGCCGGTAGTCACCTTCTGCAGCTTGGTGGCGAACTCGAGCACCGCCTCGGCGTTGTGCACGCTCAGGGTTCCCGCCGTGGTGTAGGGCACGACGACGTAGCGCTTCTTGGCGACCCCCTCGACCGCCGCGATCCCTGGGTTCTTCTCAGTGGCCTTCTTCAAGGCGTCCTCCGCCTCGACGAAGCCGGGACCGGCCGAGGTCTGCAGCCAGACGACGCTGGGATTGCGCTTGGCCACCTGCTCCCAGGAGACCTCTCCGTAGACCGCCTGCACGTCCTCGAAGATGTTGTCGGCGCCGGCCAGGTGCATGATCGCGTTGGGAATGCCTGTGCCGCCGACCGGGTAGGGCACCTCCTCGCCGGCGTACTCCCACACCTTGGCCCGGGGCTTGCCCGCGGTGAGCTTCGCCGCTTCATCGAGCTGTCCGCGCATGGTCGTCACCACACCGGTCGCCTTGTCGGAGACGTCGAAGATCTCACCCAGAGCCTTGACGTCGGCGAAGAGCGGCTCGAAGTCGTGCAGCGTCGCGCCCGTGCAGTAGGTGGTGAAGCTGTAG
This sequence comes from uncultured Actinomycetota bacterium, assembly GCA_963710915.1. GTDB lineage: Bacteria > Actinomycetota > Actinomycetes > Actinomycetales > Kineosporiaceae > JADJPO01. The sequence continues at coordinate 226,990 of CAVQCD010000014.1, forward strand.
GCCTTGATGCCGGCGTCCTTCTCGAGCCGGGTGGCATCGAGGTAGTTCGGGATGTTGAGCCGATACGTGGTCACCACGATGTCGGGCTTGGCCGAGGCGATCGTCTCGATCGGCGGCGGCCAGGTCTTGTCGTCGCTGTACTTCTTGATCTTCTTGAGCTGCTCGGCGTACTGCGGCACCTGCTTCATCGTCTCGTCGTCGTACATGCCCCAGGTTCCGACGATGCGGTCACCCAGCCCCAGTGCGATCAGGAATTCAGCCGACTGCGGGTCGAGGGTGAAGATCTTCTGCGGTACGGCGTCGAAGGTGACCTTGCGGTCCTTCTTCTCACCGGTGCACTGGTCCACCGTCACCGGTCCGCGCGCCACCGCGGCCGATGCCGCGCCGCTCGAGGTCGACGCTTCAGCCGAGGCGGCCGTGGTGGCGGTCGAGCTCGACCCGCAGGCAGCCGAGGCCAGGACAGCGATCAGCCCGACGCCGATCGCAATGGTCTTCTTCACGTGGATTCCCTCTCGGTTGGAGACGACACGGCGGGGGTGCGTTCGGGGGCGGGATGCTCCCCCGGATCGAGCGGTGCGAAGGCCAGGTGCAGCCGCGAGGTGGTGGGATGCACACTGCGGTGAGCGCTCACGCCGAAGACCTGAGCGAGGATCGACGCCGTGAGCACCTCGTCGGGCGTGCCGGAGGCAACCACCTTCCCGCCGGCCAGGACGTAGATCCGATCGCAGTAGGCGGCGGCCAGGTTGAGCTCGTGCAGAGCGGTCAGCGTGGTGACGCCCAGCTCACGCACCAGTTCGAGCAGCTCGAGCTGGGCGCGGATGTCGAGATGATTCGTGGGCTCGTCGAGGATCAGGATTCGGGTGCGCTGCGCCAGCGCCTTCGCGAGCAGGGTCTTCTGCTTCTCGCCGCCGCTGAGCGTGGCGAACACCCGGTTCTCCAGATGATCGCTTCCGGTGCGCCGCAACGCGTCGTCCACGATCTGCCGGTCCTCGTCGGTCTCGGTGTCGAAGAAGCGCTTGTGCGGTGTGCGTCCCATGGTCACGATCTCGCGCACGGTGAAGTCGAACTCGGCCGGCGACTCCTGCACCACGACGGCAGCGCGCAGAGCGGCCTGGCGGGCCGACATCTGCCACACGTCCTCCTCGCCCAGATGGATGCTGCCGGCGACCGGGCGCAGCGCACGGAACACTCCGCGCAGCAGCGTGGACTTGCCGGAGCCGTTAGGCCCGATCAGCCCCACCACCTCGCCCGGATCGATCGCCAGGCTGGCGCCGTCGACGATGGTGCACCCGTCGATGGCGATCCGGGCGTCGCTCACCTGGACCTTCATCAGCTCACCCCGGGGGTGCGCTCACTGCGGCTCATCAACCAGAGGAAGACCGGGCCGCCGATGGCCCCGGTGATCACTCCGAGCGGGACCTCGAGCGGGCTCAGAGCGACCCTGGCCACCAGGTCGACGACGACCAGGAAGAGGGCACCGAGCACCATGGTCACCGGCAGCAGACGGCGGTGATCGGCCCCGACCAGGAGCCGGGCGGCGTGCGGGATCATGAGTCCGACGAACCCGACCCCACCGGCGATGGCGACCACGCAGCCGGTGAGCACCGAGGCGACGACGGCCAGCTGGAGCCGGAACCGGCTGACCCGGATTCCGAGGGCGGTGGCGGCGTCCTCCCCCATCAGCAGCGCGTTCAGGGCCCGGTACTGCACGAGCAGCCACACCATGGCAACCAGGACGACGACGCTGGGCACCCCGAGGTCACGCCAGGAGGCGGCTGCCAGGGTACCGAGCAGCCAGAAGACCACCCCGGCCAACGACTGTCCCTCGGCGATGGTCAGCTGCAGGTAGCTGGTGGCGGCCTGGAAGACATACCCGACGGCGACGCCGGCCAGGATCAGCCGGGCGGGTGAGACCCGCCCCCGCCGGCGGCCGAACAGGAGCACGAGGAACAGGGCGGCCATCGCCCCCACGAAGGCGCCGCCGGACAGGGCGATCTTGCCGACGGCCGCCGTCCCGACCGCCAGGACTACAACGGCGCCGAAGGATCCTCCCTGGACGACGCCCAGCACGTAGGAGTCGGCCAGCGGATTGCGCACCAGGGCCTGCAGAGCGGTGCCGGACACGGCGAGGGAGGCCCCGACGACGACAGCGAGCAAGGCTCTCGGCGTCCGGAAGTTCCAGATGATGGCGGCATCGCGGGGGTCATAGGCGATCCCGGTGTCCACGCCGAAGGCGCGTTCGGCGATCACGGCCCAGACGGTCCCCAGCGGCAGCGGCACGGAGCCGACCGAGATGGCCACCAGGACTGACAGCAGGAGCAGGATCACGACGAGCAGCACGAAAGCCGGGTATGACCTGGCCGGTACGAGATGGGCACGTCCGGGAGGGTGAGCGACCGGCGTCCCGACGGGGCGTATGCGCCGACGCCACACCGCCGGAGCACTCATGACACCGACTCCCTCTCGCGTTGACGATCCAGGTGGAGCCTGTTTCTACAATATGTCGAGAGCTAGTGTCTACCTTGTGTAGAAACTTCTTGCTCGAGCGGTAGGATTCCGCGCACGTCAGCAGCGAGGAGGGGCATGGCCCGCGAGGCACACCTGGAGCGCGCCGTGCTGGAGGCGTTGTGGTCGGCCGCCGAGGACGGTCTCTCGGCGCTCGACCTGGCAGCGGTGCTGCCCGGGCGCGCCTTGGCCCAGACGACCGTCCTCACCGTGCTCGATCGGCTGCGCCGCAAGGGAATGGTGCGCCGCGAACGCCAGGGACGGTCCTTTCGGTTCTGGGCAGCGGTCGACCGGGAGGCGCTGGTCGCGCGAACCATGCTCAACGCGCTGTCCGACAGCACCGATCACAGCCTGGCCCTGTCCCGATTCGTCGACGGCGTCCCGCCCGAGGACTTCGATGTCCTCCGCAGGGCTCTCGACTCGGCCGCCGAGCAGCGTGAGCGGTAGTCATGACGGTGTCGCCGGGGGTCGTCGACGCAGTGCTGCTCGTCGCGCTCAGCGCCGTGACGGCCCAACCGATACCTCGGATGCTGGCCAGGGCGCGGTGGCCGCACCGCGCGCCACGAACCGCCCTCGTGGCCTGGGTCGTCACCGGAACGGCGATGTGGGGGTCTGCCGTCGCCGCCCTGCTCGCCCTCGGTACGGCGCCGCAGGGCGGCCATCTCCTGTCGAACCTGGCCGGTTGCCTCCGGGACTGCGCCGACGGCCGGACTCCCCTGCCGCTGTACGGATCGGCCCTCTGCGGCGGCGCCGCCGGAATCGTCTGCTGGCAGGTGACCCAGGTCGTCGCCTGCTCCGTCCGCCTGGCCCGCTGCCGACGGGAACACCGCGCCCTGCTCGATCTTGTCGGCACGGTGGACCCCGACCTGGGGGTGGTCGTCCTGGACGATCCCCGGCCGTTCGCCTACCACCTTCCCGGTCTCTACGATCACCGGCTGGTGATCACCCGTGGATGCCTCGACCTGGCCGACAGCGACGAGATGCAGGCCGTGCTCGCCCACGAACGCGCGCATGTCCGCGGTCGTCATCAGGTGATGATTCAGATCGGCCTCGCGTGGCAGCGCAGCTACCCCTTCCTCGCGGGTCCACGCATGTCGGCATCGGTCGTCGGGCTGCTCACGGAGATGCTCGCGGACGATGCCGCGGCCAGGCATGTGGGCCCGCGGGCGACACTGGCGGCGATCCACCGGGTGGGGTGCGGCCTCGCCGGGGCCGAACTGTACGAACCGTGGCACCCGGACTCGGCCACATTGCAGCGTGCCCGTCGCCTGTTGACCAGCGAACCACGGGTGATGACGGCCGTGTCGTGAGGTGACCGTCGACCGCGGACCATCGGTCAGCGTCTCGGTCATTCCCTCCCAGGGCTGAGGGTGAGGCGACTAGCCTGACCAGGTCCCTGTCGCCGTGCCTGGAGCTGACTTGCCCTTTCCCGCCGAGACCCCGAGCCACACGCTGATCCTCGAGCCGAGCCTCAAGCGCCCTCGCCGATCCCGTGGACGACGCAATCCGGTGATCGCCGCTGCGGGGTTGTTGCTGGTCGGCGGGGCGGGAGCGTCCGGGTTCAGCCTGCTGAGCGGGTCCGACTCCGACAAGGCCTCCTCCGGCGCCTCGGCGAGCGGTGCGCCGTCCGCGGCCGTGTCCGCCACCGGCCCGAGCCCCAGCCCGTCGCCGTCCGGCCCCCTGATGGGTGGTTGGTACGCCGGCGCATCCGGGCTCGGCGTGGCTGACGGCGCCTTCCAGAAGTGGTTGGACCAGCCGGTGACGATCGCGGGCACCTGGGCCGACCGGGAGGCGACGATCCAGGAGCAGCTCACCCCCCTCAGAGACGAGTACAAGGACTGGACCGGCGCGATCGACATCGCTCTGGGCGGCACCGTGCTGGGCAGCAGCGAGAACTACAAGGACGCCGCCCGCGGCGCCTACGACAAGCGCTGGATCAAGGCGGCGAGGAACCTGGCCGCGCTGCGCGGCGAGACCGACGCCCCGACCTTCGTGCGGGTGTTCCACGAGATGAACGGGTTCTGGTTCAAGAACTGGAACATCACCGAGGCCAACGCCGCCGACTACCGGGCCGCGCACACCCGCTACACGCGCATCCTGCGGACGGCCATGCCGAGTGTCTACATCTCCTGGTCCCCGAACTTCCGTGACCACTCCGGAGTGCCGATCGAGAAGTGGTACCCGGGGGACGACGTGGTCGACTGCGTGGCGCCGGACTACTACGACGACGACACCAACCCGGGCCGGCTCAGCGTGAAGGCCTGGAACTCCGAGGCGGACGACGTCGACGCCATAGGCAACCCGAAGGGCCCGGAGGCGTGGCGCCTCTTCGCGCTCAAGCACGGCAAACCGTTGTGCTTCCCCGAGACCGGGCTCAAGCCCAGCGGCGGCGAGACCGATCACCCACAGTGGATCATCGCGTTCAACCGCTGGCTGAACGCCCACGCCAACACAGCGACCTGGCCGGCCGGTGAGCCGATCCCCGAGGCCGCGGCCGGCACGGTGCTCTACTCGATCTACTTCAATGTTCCCGCGGGCGAGCTCGACGGCTTCACCATCCATGGCCGAGGAGCGAACCCCGAGTCGGAGAAGGTATTCCGCGAACTGACCTGGGGCCGGCCGGCCGCCGGACCCTGACCCCCCGGGGGCACGCCCGCCCAGCCGGCAGTGGTGCTGACACGAGGGGTCAACCGCCCGGCCGGGGTTCGGTCCGCGCCTGCGACTTGACCGGCTCCCACGATGGTGACGCCGGTGCAGCGCACAGCAGGCTGTGCCACATGGCATCTCGCGTTCTCGCCAGCCCAGGTACGGCCACCGACCGCTCACTCGACGGCGTCCCCGGGTCGTCGTCGCGGACGACAGTCTCATCGCGCGCACGGGGATCGAGGCCCTCCTCTCCGCCGAAGGCCACCACGACGTCGTGGCGAGCGTCGCATCCCTGCCGGAACTGCTCGACGCGGTGGCCGAGCACCGTCCGGACGTCGTGGTCACCGATGTGCGGATGCATGCTCAAGGACAACGTGGCCACCCCCGGTGAGCTCGGGCGGGCCATCGCGCTCGTCGGCGAGGGCGGATCGTTCATCGATCCGGCGGTGGTCGAGACCCTCGTGGCCCAGCAGCCGGGTGCCGGACGATCCGCGATCTCCGCGCTCACCACGCGCGAGCAGTCGGTGCTGGCCGAGCTCGCGAGCGGCAAGTCGAACGCCGCCATCGCGGTGAAGCTGTCGGTGGGCGAGCGGGCCGTCGAGAAGCACATCAACTCGATCTTCGCCAAGCTCGGCCTGCACGACGCGCCGGACGTGAACCGCCGCGTCCTGGCAGTCCTCACCTACCTAGGCCGCTGAGCCGTCGCCCCCGGTCCCTCCACCGGGGGCGACGACGATCTCAGGGCCGAGGCCCCGATCCTCCCCCTGCGCGTGGTGCGGTGACAGCGGCGTGCTCGAGAAGACACCCGAAATGGTGACACCGTCGCGGAGGAGCGACCCCCGGCCGGGGGACCTGATCGCTGAGCCGTCGATCAACGGTCCGGAGGGAGCACGCCGTCCTGCTGAGCGACGACGTAGAGCTCGGTCTTGGTCCTGGCCTCACGACCGACCTCGGCCCACTTCCGTCGGGCCCGTTCGACGTACTGGCGCGCCGTGTCGTAGCTGACACCCATCTGGCGAGCCACGGAGTTCATGGTGAGACCGCCGGCGAACAGCCTCACCGCCTCCAGCTCACGCTCGCTGAGGGCAGGACGGATCGGATCCTGAGCCAGGATCTCCGCCAGTTCCCGCGAGGTCCAGGTGTTGCCGGTGGCGGCGGCCTCGATCGCTGCGAGGAGTTCCCGCGCGGAGTCCTCCTTGGCGACGAAGCCCGAGATCCCGCACCGCAGCAGGGCTTGCAGCAACGCGCCGTCCCGGAATCCCGAGATCACCAGCACCTTGAACCCCTGGTCGAGGAGCGCCTCGACGTCGGCCACCTCCACCAGGTCTCCGCCCAGCCGCAGGTCCAGGAGCAGGACGTGTGGCTCAGCGCCCGCCGGAGCGGTGGCGCTCCATTCCCGGAACTCCGCGAGCCCGTCGCAGGCGACCACGACCCGGTGGCCGCCTCGCTCCTGGACGGTGAAGATCAGCCCGTCGCGGAAGAGCTCGTGGTCATCGATGATCCCGATCCGGACGCCGCCCGGGGAAGTGCCCGGACCCGCCCGCCCTGATCCGTCCCGGCCCATGACACCTCCGTCCACCTCAGCTCGACCAACCGCTGTTCGATCAGATCAGCGCACCGCACCGTCCATCCTGCCGCCTCCGCCCGATCAAGGGCAGCGCCTGGCACGGCGTTCTCGCGCACCGGGGCGGTGATGGTGACCAGCGGCGGTGCGCCGGTGCCCAACTGGGCCAGGGTGACGCTGTCGCCGCGGGAGCAGGTGTCGATCACCGCGCGGAGCAGTGAGCCGACGGCAACGGCAGCTGCCCGAGTCGGAACATCGCCGTGTCCTACCCGCAGGACCAGACGGACGCCGGACGCATAGGCGTGGGACAGCGCGCCGGCCAGCTCCACGCCCAGGTTCTCCAGGTCCGGATGCAGCTGGGTCAGCTGCCGCAGGTGGGTCTCCAGCAGCAGGCAGCGGTCACGGGTCGACCGATCGCGAGGCGTCAGGTCACCCATCGCCACCTGGTGCAGCAGGTCCCTCGCCGCCCGGAGCGCCCGGTCGATCTCCGCGTCACGGAACCGGTGCGCCGCCTGGTTGGCGACGAGGCCGAGGCGGGCGGCCCGCACCTGACCGCTGGCGGCCGAGGCAACCCGCGCCAGGCGGGCCAGATGTACCCGAAAAGCACTCATCGCAGCAACGACCACACATTCCAGGGCCCCGGACAGCAGGGCGAAGGATGAGCAACCCGATCCCTGGACGGTCCAGGCGAGGGCGACGATGGCCGCCCAGAAGGTCAGCAGCCCTGCGGTGACCCACCACCACCGTCTGGACAGCGAGACCAGCAGCACGAGGGGGACGAGGGCGCCATCGGGGCCCCACCAGACCTGTCCCACTCGCGCGCAACCGGTCTCACCCAGACCGGGGAGGACGACGACGAGCGGGATCACAGCGACCAGGGCCAGCGTTGCGGGCAGACGCAGCCACCCATGATCGTCGGTCCGCGTGGCTCCCAGCCAGACGCCGACACACAGCAGGGCCAGCGCGCTCCACGAAGCGCGCCAATCCGCCTCGGCAGAAGTGATCACGGTCAGGCTGGCGGACATCGCCAGCAGACAGTAGGAGAACTGCGTCGCGAGCGGGCGGCGCACGGACGCCAGGAGCTTCGCGCTGTCGAGGACCGCCTGATGCTCGGCAGGGCCCGGGAGGTCGGGGTCGTACCGGAAGTCGAGCTGCACACCGCGCCCGGGAGCCGTGGTCAGCTCGACCTCGATCCCCGCGGCGGCGCACCGCTGCATCACCGACAGGGCCAGCCCGCGACCCTGGACGACCCTCCCGTCGAAGCCCACGCCCTCGTCCCGGACAGAGATCTCGACGGGGCCCCGGTCGCGGATCTCGACCGAGGCTCGGTCCTGACCGCTGTGCCTCGCCACGTTCGACAGTGCCTCGTTCACCCCGCCGGCGAGCGCGCACGCCACCGACGACGGCATGCGTGCGAGCACCTGGGCCAGCCGGTCGCGATCGGCCCCGGTCAGGGTGATCGTCGGGCCGGGCGCGGGACTGATCCCGCCGATCCGGTCCAGGAGCCGGCCCACCGGATCGCCGAGGTCCTCGTCCCTGCCCTCGGCGATCCGGCGCGCCGTCGCGGCCGCGTCACCGCAGGCACGCCGCACCGCGCTCTCCTCGAGCACGTCACCTCGCACGGCCACCGCTGACAAGGTGTTGATCACGCTGTCGTGCAGGCGCGCCGAGAGCTCAAGCGTCCCCCGCCTCAGCGCCAGAGCGCGGACCTCGGACACCCGCTCCACCTCGGCCCGGGTCATCTCCTGGTCGGCCGCCGCCGCGACGGCCCGGAGGGCACGGGCGATGAACATCGCCGCCAGACCGTCGCAGACCGTGTAGGTGATCGAGGCGAGGGCGGAGACCAGCGCGGGCTGCCAGCCGTCGGCGGGCACCGCGCGCAGCAGCACCACCACGCTGGACGCAGCGGCCGCGGAGAGACCGACGCCGACCGCGATCCGCTCGGTCATCAGCAGGCCGGCGGAGGCAGCCACGAGCCCCGGGAGCCAGAACACGACGAAGCTCTCGCCCCCGCTGGGGCTGGTCTCGGTGATGAGGCCGCCCGCGAGGCTGGCAACGGCCGCACCGGAGACGAGGACCCAGGCGCTCACGGACCGGCTGAGACCCACCACGACGCTCGAGATCAGGCCGACACCGATGGCAGCCATTGCGACGAGCGGGAACCGGAACGACCCTGCCGGCGCAGTCACCACGCCGTACCCGCCGACCGCGAGCCAGGCTCCCCCGAGCAGGGCTGCCATCCGACGCAGGGCCAGGGACACCGATTCACTCGGCCAGGACACCGATTCGCTCGGCCAGGACGCGGATTCGCCGGGCGATGACACCGTCGCCGCGAGCCCTGCCTGCTCCCCCGCCACGGCGTCACCCGGCCCTTCTTCCGGCCCATCAGCCTACGTGCCGTGCACGGCCGCCGGCCGGTTACCCGACCATCAGCCACCGCCGATCTGGTCCAGGCCCACGTGCAGCGTCTCGCAGCTCGAATCGTCCTCGCCGGGGTCGCGATAGCAGGTGTCCGCGCCCGAGCCACCGGCCACCGAGTCCTGGGCGATGCCGTCGTCCACCCGGAGCAGGTCGTTCCCCTGCCCGCCGGTCACCGTGTCGCTGCCCCGGCCCCCACCGATCGTGTCGGCCCCGCGCCCGCCGTCGATGACGTCGTCGCCGACGCCTTTCGTGCTGCCGTAGCGGTCACCGAACACGTCGTCGTCGCCGTCCCCCGCGAGGATGAGGTCGTCGCCGTCGCCCCCGTAGACCCGGTCGTCGCCGCCGCCGGCGTAGATCCGGTCGTCGCCGCCGCGGCCGTCGATGAACGTCGACCATCCGCTGTCACAGATCACGTCGTCCCCGTCGCCGGTCGTGACGCTCGTGTACGCGCCGGTCACCAGCACCACCTTGGGCTCGTCGCCGGTGTCGCTGTAGTCGTCACCCCAGTTCAGCAGCACGGTGACCGGCAGCCCGGCACACGTGTAGCCACCGATCGGCAGGTCGGCCCTCGCCTCCCCCGAGCCCACCAGCGTCAACCCGCCTGCCATGACCATCGCGGCCACCGCCCGCGTCCTCTGTCGTCGTCCGCTCATGTCCAACTCCTCACTCTCGACCCCGTTCATACGGGGATGAAGCGCGAGGGGCGCCGGCATTACACCCGTGGTGGAGGGTTGGTACACGCAGACGGTGCACAACCCTCCGCAACCTGCGGAACGACTCGGGCCGTACCATCCTGCGGTGATCGCAGACGCCGCCGGGCACGCACGAGATCTGACTGATCCCGCGCAGAACCTCGCGGTGCTCGAGGCGGCGTCCCTCCTGATCAGTGACCCCATGGCAGGCCCACGGATCGAGCGGGACCACGGCCCGGCCGTCGCCGCCGAGGCAGCAGCCGTGGCGCGATCACGGCGCCGCCTGGCGCAGCTGAAGGTCCCGGTCCACCTGGGCGTGGTGTGGGCGATGTACGGGGAGACCGGGCGCATGGTGCCCAGGTCCGCCCACCCGCACGGCGAGGACTTCGTGCGCGCCAAGGTCGCCCAGCTCGACTGGCTGGCCGACGGCCTGCCGGGTCTCAGCTGGAGCATCCTCGCCGTCGACGACGGATGCCCCGATCACCCGTCCAGTGCCGAGGTGATGTCGGGGATCGCCGAGACCGAGGGGTATCCGACGCAGGGCCACCGGAGTGTGACCGTACTTCGGCTGGCTCAGGTGATCGCCGCGCATGCCGGCATCAGCCCGGCATTCGCCCGGCTCACCTCGACCCAGGACTCCCGCAAGGGTGGCTCGATCCTGGCAGGGCTCGACGCCGCCCTCAGAACCGGTCCCGCGCCGGCGTCCGAGTCGCTCGGGTCGTCCGAGTCGTCCTCGGGTGCGCGGCACGTGCTCTGCTACACCGACGCCGACCTGTCGGCGAACCTGGCGCAGCTGGGCACACTGGCCGCCCCGATCGTGGCCGGTGACGGTGTGGCGGCGGTCCTCGGCCAGCGCTACGGTGTGCCGGGCGCGGTCCTGATCAAGGAATCCGGCCCCTCGAGCGAGCCGCACAGCACGGGCGACAAGCCTGACAAGCTGATCATCCTGTTCCGGCACTTCGTCCGCGCGATGCTGATGCCGTCACTGGCCCACGTGCTGGATACCCAGGCCGGGTTCAAGGCCTTCGACGCCGCCATGCTGGCGCCGGCGCTGCGCCGGATGACATCGTTCAACGAGACCTTCGACGTCGAGCTGCTGATCCATCTCGCCCAACAGCACGGCGCCGGGGCACTGGCCGTCGAGCCGATTGTGTTCACCGAGGATCTCGCCGCGACCAACTTCCCCTCCGTCGACCCCGGAGAGCGCCACCTGGCGATGGTCCGCGAGGTGGTGGATGTCTACGACCGCTTCGTCGCGCCGCACGCGCCGGCCGTCGGTGAGGCCTCCGAGCTGCTCGACCTCGTGCGCACCCTCGATCTGAAGGACTACGTGGCACTGATCGGCGCTCTGCGCACCGAGGACGCCGGCGACCCGACGCTGTTCGACCGGCGATGGCCGATCGCGCAGCTGCGCGGCGTCCTCGGGCGCTGAGGCGCGCCCATCACCCGCACAGACCCAGCCGGCTCAGGACGCTCACGACAGGTGGTGCACCTCCTGCAGGCCGTAGACGGGGGTGGGGATGCCCTCGTACCGGGCCTTGAGCTGCAGCGCCAGGTACAGGGAGTAGTGCCGCGACTGATGCAGGTTCCCGCCGTGGAACCACAACGCCTGCTGCTGGGTGGGCTTCCACATGTTGCGCTGCTCGCCCTCCCAGGGGCCGGGGTCCTTGGTCGTGGCCGAGCCCAGTCCCCAGCACTTGCCGACCGTGTCGGCCACCTCCTGGCCGACCAGGTCGGCGACCCAGCCGTTCATCGAGCCGTACCCGGTGGCGTAGACCACCAGGTCGGCCTCGAGCTCGGTCCCGTCGGCGAGCACCACACTGGTGCGGGTCAGATGGTCGACCTGACCGTGCGCCAGTCTGATCTTGCCGTCGGCCACCAGCTCGGAGGCTCCGACGTCGATGTAGTAGCCCGACCCGCGACGCAGGTACTTCATGAACAGACCCGATTCGTCGTCGCCCCAGTCGAGCTGGAACCCCGCCCTCTCCAGCCGCTCGTAGAAGTCGGCGTCCCGCTCCTTCATCTGCGCGTACAGCGGGATCTGGAACTCGTGCATGATCCGGTAGGGCAGCGAGGCGAAGACCATGTCGGCCTTCTCGGTGGTCATGCCCGACTGCACGGCGCTCTCGGAGTAGAGGCCGCCCAGCCCGATGTCCATCAACGTCTCCGACTTCACGATGTGCGTCGAGGACCGCTGCACCATCGTGACGTCGGCCCCCTGCTCCCACAGCGCGGCGCTGATGTCGTGGGCGGAGTTGTTGGAGCCGACCACCACCGCCTTCTTGCCGGCGTAGGCCTCGGGGCCGGGGTGGGTGCGAGGAGTGCTGCTGGTCGCCCGCGAAGACATCCATGCCGGGGAAGGAGGGGTAGTTGGCCTTGCCGGACATGCCGGTCGCGAACACCAGCTGACGCGGGGTCAGACGCACGGTCTCGCCGTCCCTGTCGACGAGCACGGTCCACTGCCCGGCTTCGTCGTCCCAGGTCGCGGACGTGACGGTGGACCGGGTCCAGTACGGCACCTCCATCACCCGGGTGTACATCTCGAGCCAGTCGCCGATCTTGTCCTTGGGGGCGAAGACCGGCCAGTTGTCCGGGAACGGGATGTAGGGCAGGTGGTCGTACCAGACGGGGTCGTGCAGGCAGAGGCTCTTGTACCGCTTGCGCCAGGAGTCGCCCGGCCGATCGTTGCGCTCGATCACGATCGCCGGAACGTTCAGCTGCCGCAGCCGTGCCCCGAGCGCGATCCCACCCTGACCACCACCGATGATCACCACGTAGGGCTGGCGCTCGTAGCCCAGCTGGGCGGCCTCGAGCTCGCGCTCCTCGGCCCAGCTCCTGCGGTCCTCGATCGCTCCGTGGTGCACGCCCTTGGGGCGGTTCGCGCCGCGTGGCTCCTCGTGGCCCTTGAGCTCGCGCAGGCTGGTCAGCAGGGTCCAGGCCCCACCGTCGTTCAACCGCAGGTGTCCCTTGCCGCGGCCGGTCGCAGTCTCGAACTCGATCCACGCCTCGGTGACCCCACCGGCCTCGGTGGGTTCCTCCGTGGTGCGGAACCCGGAGGGGTCGGTGGCGTCCAGGCAGGCGTTGAGCAGGTCGGCGGCCCCGTCACGCCCCTCGACGGTCTTGATGTTCCAGGTGAAGGAGACCAGGTCACGCCAATAGCTGTCGACCGCGAACATCCCGGCGGCGCGTGCCACATCTCGTGCCGCGAGCGCAGCCTCGAAGTCCGCCAGCCAGGCGTCGACCCGTGCCTGCGCGCCGCTGCCGGTCCCCGCCGCCAGGTCCGGCTCAGTGGTCTGCGTCATCTCTGCTCCCGTCGTTGGGTATGACGCCGATCACATCCCGCCCATGGGCGGTCGACAAGGGTTGCACCGAATTGCACCGATGCCACCGAGCGGGTGTGGTGCCCGTCACATGCGGCCGCCTATGCTCGAGGCATCCCGGGGAGGGAGGTGCTCGTGGGGTTCCCCGCTGCCGTCCGGCCGGGCACCAGCCTGCCCGATCATGCCCGCGACCTGGTGCGGATGCATCACGCCGTGCTCACCGGTGCCCGGCCGGCCCTGCGCCCGCGAGGTCGTCGCGCGGTCGTGGTCCCGGGTGATGGGACTCGGTCTGGAGCCCGACGCCTCGAACGCCCGTGATCCGCTGCCCGCGGACGACGTGGCGCGGCGCCGACGCGAATCGCCGCTGAACTGTGTGATCGAGGAGCTGCGGCAGGTGATCGGTGCCGTCGCCGACGCGTCGCACGTGCTGCTGGTGGTCACCGATGCAGACGGCATCATCCTGTGGCGCGAAGGCGCGTCCTCCGTCCGCCGGCGCGCTGACGTCCTCGGCTTCATGGAGGGCGCCGAGTGGACCGAATCAGTGGTGGGCACCAACGCCATCGGCACCGCCCTGGCCGAGGCCGCCCCGGTGCAGTTGTTCTCGGCCGAACACTTCGCCCACACGCAGCACCCCTGGTACTGCACCGCCTCGCCGATCCACGATCCGCGAACCGGCGAACTGCTCGGCATCATCGACGTCAGCGGTCCCGCGCTGACCCTGCACCCGGCGATCGGGGCACTGGTCGAGACAGCGCGGCGTCTGGCCGAGGCCCGGCTGTGGCGCCACCACGAGCAGCGGCTGGAGCGGCTGCGTCAGTCCGCCGCACCGGTGCTGGCTCTGGCGCAGGGCCCGATGCTGCTGGTGGACGAGCACGGCTGGGTGGCCCACAGCTCCGGGATCGCGGTCGGCGAGCGGATCGCCGCGCCGTCGGCGGAGCACCTGCTCACCGTGCCCGGCCTCGGCGTATGCCTGCCCGAACGGCTGTCCCAGGGCTGGCTCGTCCGCCCGACCAGCAGGCAGGGCCCCGTGATGCTCACTCTGGATCTGCGCGGCGCGCCGTCACGCCCCGGCGTGGATCGGGTGGTGGCGGGTTGATACACGCAGACGGTGCACAACCTTCCACCACGCCGGAGGTTCAGTTCTCGGTGAGGGCGCCGAGGGGCCCGTGGTACGGCGGACGCTTGTAGACGATCCGTGCCGCAACGCGGGATCCGCCCTGGCCAGGGGTGATCCGCAGGATCGCACAGGTGAAGTCGAGCCGACCCTTGTCGGTGTCGACGGTGAGCCGCACCCGCTGGCCACCGGTGAACGCCACGCCCGTGGGCACATCGAACGCGACGCCGGTGAGGCTGATGTCGTGCAGCGTGCCGGTGACGACGCCCGCGTCAGTAGTGATCTTCACGAGAGAGTTGACCTGCGCCCGGTTGGCTCCCCGGCGCTCCGCGGCCCGGATCGCCTCGACGAAGCCGTTCACCTCGCCCCGCAGACGCTGCGCGACCGGGATCAGGCCCTGACCCTCGCCACTGCTCCCGGCCGCCGCCGCGATGTCCTCGACCCGATGGGTGACCTCGGTGATCTGCTCGGTGACCCCCTCCAGCACCTCGATCGTGGACTCGACGGCCTCCTTGACCGCCGTCACCCCGGCGATGATCGACGTGGATGAGGCACCGGACTCGTCGGCCAGGGTCTTCACCTCGGTGGCGACGACCGCGAACCCCCGGCCGGCATCGCCGGCCCGGGCGGCTTCGATGGTGGCGTTGAGCGCGAGCAGCCGCGTCTGATCGGCGATCTGGGTGATCAGGCCGACTGCCGCCCGGATCTCCTCGGAGCGCACGCGCAGCGACTCCACGGTGCCCCGGGCGCGCTGGGCGTCTCCCCTGGCCTCGCGGGCGTAGGCGGCCACGCCGGCCGCCGTGGTACCCATCGCACCGGCAGCCGAGCTCATCTCCTCGGTGAGGCCGACCAGCGTCCCCTCCAGGCTCGACGCCAGGTCGCTGCGCGACTGCTCCGCCGAGCGGGCGGCGTCGTGGGCCGCCTCCATGGCGACCCGACCGCTCTCGATGATGCGCGCGCCGTCGAGGAAGGCTCCGCTGAGCCCGGGTTCGAGCAGGCGCCGGTAGAAGTGCTGCTCGCTCGCGGCGGTGATCGCCGCTGAGGACTCCCTCATGTACGCATCGACGACGTCGAGCATGGCGTTGAAGGCGTTGCGGAAGGCGCGTTCCGTGCCGGGGTCGACGTCGTCGAGGCCGAGCGGTCCGAGGCGCGCCTCGAGGTCGCCCTGGGCCACCCGGCCCGCGACGTCCGTGGCGCGACGCATCGCGTCGAGCAGCTGTGCGGGAGCCGTGTCGTGCTTGGCCCGGCGCCTCACGGGGTCACCGACCAGACGAACTCGTCGTAGGTCATGCCGCGCTCCTCGAGCAGGGCGTAGAGCGCCGAGACGGAGGCGGCCAGACCGTCCGGGGACGAGGCTTGGGAGCGCTCGATCGCGCGCAGTTGCCGGTAGACCGGTTCCACGGCGGCCACCGCCTCGCGCGCCGGGGCGCGGCGATTGGAGTGGTAGCCGACGATGGCCTCGCCGGGGCGCCCGGAGGCGGTCACGTGCGCGAACACCCAGTAGTGCGAACCGTCCAGGGCGAGGTTCTTGACGTAGGCGAAGATCTCCTGGCGCGCGCTCAAGGCGTCCCACATGTACTTGAAGACCGCGCGAGGCATCTCCGGGTGACGGACGACGTTGTGCGGCCTGCCGACGAGGTCCGCCTCGGGCGCCGCCGCCATCCGGCAGAACACGTCGTTGGCGTAGGTGATGACGCCCTTGGTGTCCGTCTTGCTCACGATGAGCTCCTCGGGACTGAACGTCCGCTCGATCCCGGTGGGCTCGACCACCGCTGTCCGCATCCCGCCCCTTCCGCTCCGACCCCTGATCAAGCGTCGGGAGAACAGCCCACGGACTTGACCGGTCGGATCCTGATCGCCACGCGGCGGACGTCCCGAGGTCGCAGGGTCAGCCGAGCGAGAGGGCCTGGAGCGAGACCCAGGCGCGCGTGGCGAGCTGCAACTGGAAGCGGGTGTCGGGGTCGCTCAGATCGCGACCGGAGATCTGGCGGATCCGCCCTAGCCGGTAACGCACCGTGCTCCGCCCGAGCGCCAGCGCGGCGGCCGTCGCGTCATAGTTGCCGCCGCTGTCGAGGTACTTGGCCAGGGTCTGCACCAGATCGGCGCCCCGCTGGTCGTCGTAGTCGATCAGCGGACCGAGCCAGGTCCGCACGAAGGCTCCGACGGTGGCGGGATCGGCGGTCTCGGACAGCAGCTCGTACACCCCGAGGTCGTCGTGCACCACGACACCCGACTGCCCCCCGCTGTACTGCGCGAGACGCAGGGCCAGCTGGGCCTGCCGGTAGGAGCGGGCGACGTCGGCCGGGCCGTGGCAGAGCCCGCCCACGCCGATCCGAGAATGCCGCCCCGCGGCCGTCGTCCGCACTGCAGCCGCGAGCCGTTCCCAGGCGGGGCGACCGGCGGTGGGCGTGGTTGCGGCGATGATCACCAGCGTGTCGGCCCGGTGCATGGTCAGTGCCGGCCGCCCTCCCCCGATCACGTCCCTGACGGCGTGCAGCAGGTCGTCGGGGTTCCCCTGCGACCGATGGCCGACGACGAGCACCCGATGCGGTTGGCCGAGATCATGGCCGAGCGCCATGGCCCTGCCCGACACACCGTCGATGCTGCCGGTCACAAGGTCGGCGACCAGATCGCGGCCCAGCCGCAACTCCGTCTCGGCGATGCTGAGCATTCTGGCCAGCTCGATGGAGAGCACGGTCGCGCCGTGCTCCAGCGCGACGGTCTCGTGCTCACCCGCCATACCGTCGGGATCGACGAGGAACAGGATGCCGAGAACGTCCGCACGGGGGCGCGCCACGGTGAGCATGCGCCCCTCCGCCCGAACGGGATGCCCGGCCTGCACGGCCCGCCGGATGTGGGACTCCCGTCGGGCAGACGGCGACAGCCCGCGCCGTGGCCCGTCGCTCGTACTCGCTGCCGGCCCCGGGCCGGCCCACGCCAGCACCGTCCCGGAACGATCCTCGATCCCGGCCGGCAGGTGGGTGAGCTCGTGCAGAGCCTGGACGATCCCGTCATGCCCACCCCCGCTGACCGCCACCTGGGTGAAGCGGTCGTGGATCGCCGTCTTGTGCTGCAGGGCCGAGACGGTGTCGGCGAGAGCAGCGTTCGTCGCCTGCTTCGTCGCGTGCAGTCGAGCATTGGCCAGTGCGATACCGGTCTGCTGGGCCAGAGACCGCAGCAGCAGGAGGTCCGAGGAGGACGGCGTGCGGTCGCCCGCGACGACGAGGTGTCCGATCCCGTCGTCGAGGCTGTGCAGCGGAAACCCCCAGGCCCAGACCGCTCCGGGAATGAGCAGCGGGCCCCCGGACGCCTCCAGCCGGCCCAGCTGCGCGGCGACGTTCGTGCGCACGTCCTCCGCCTGGCACGCGCCCAAGCTCGCCCGCCACCCGGAGCCTGCGAGGTGAACCCCTTGGGGTCGCAGGCGTACCAGCGCAGGAACGGCGGTCGTCACCAGGTGGACGATGTCCTCCTCCCGGCGGCGCTCGGTCATCAGCATCGACAGCGCCAGCAGCCCGCGCAGGTTCGAGAGCTCCGATCGCAGAACCAGTTCCGTGCTTCGCAGGTCGGCAGGGGCCACGTCGGTCGTCATGGTCCGGCGCTCAGATCTCGGCGACGGCGAACTCTTCGCTGGAGATGTGATGGGGGTTCTCCAGGACCAGCCCACCGAGCAGCAGCTTCGGGTGCGTCTTGAGCAGGTCGAGCAGGATTCCGCTGCCCAGCCGGCGCAGGTCGTACAGGCAGAGGACGGCGTGGGGGTACTGCGCCGCGAAGCCGTCGGCCCACGTCTCGTAGCGGACCACCAGCTCGCGGGCCGGCGGAACCCGTTCCAGCCAGGACATCTCCCCGACCACGCGGGCGAAGTCGAAGCGCGCCTCTGCGCTGCTGCGACGGGCCTGCTCCTCCCAGAAGCCGATCATCAGCTCCGGGTCGAACGACCCCGTTCTCAGGTACGTCTGGTCCGAGTCGTACAGCTCCAGCTGGCCGGTGGACAGGCACTCCTGGACGTCGATGGGCGCCTCGGCCGGGAGGCCGCCTGCACCGGCAGCGATCCGATCGGCAACCTCGGCGGGGGCCGTCGAGTCGACGACCGCCAGGCACTTGTCGCCCGCGCGGAGGCCGCTGCGCAGGAACGGCAGCAGGATCGCGTCTCGCTCGTCCTCGCCGTAGTAGAAGCCGCACACGTGGTCGCCCCGTTCGAGCGTCACCCCGGGCACACCCAGTTCTCTGACCATGCGTTGCTCCCTCCAGCGCCACTGCCGGACCGCACCGATCGGCGAGATGCTGCCCGACCGGAGGCCGCTCAGGAGGCAATGGGTCCGCCCTGCGGAACGGCTGACCTGGCCGCAGGCGGCCAGAACCGGACACTTTTCCGGCCCTGCCAGGGCATGGCGCCCTCCCGGGGGTGGCGCTGATGCTGCTCTGGCGCCGGAATTCACCGGCGGATCCCCCGCTCACGGTCGAACCTGACCGCCCTGCCGGCGGTGCCCTGAGAGGAGCAGCAATGCCACGTCTGCCACGTTCGGAGTGGTACGACCTCACCCGGGACATGAACTGGGACCTCTCCTACGTCACCGAGGACGAGGTCTTCCCCGAGGTGCTGTCGAACAGCTTCGGTGTGCCCACCCAGGACTGGTGGACCTGGGACGAGCCCTACAAGATCACCTACTCCGAGTACGTGCACAACCAGGCGGGCAAGGACGCCGGGCTGTTCTCGGTGAACAACGTGGTCAGCCGCTCGAAGATCTTCGACAACCTCGACCCCGGGCTGGAAGGCCGCCATCATCGCCCACTACGGCGCGATCGCCGTCGCCGAGTACCAGGCCGGGCATCGGCGAGGCGCGCATGGCACGCTTCGGCCGGGCGGCGGCGTGGCGCAACATGGCCACCTACGGCACGCTCGACGAGACCCGGCACGGCCAGCTGCAGACCTACTTCCCGTACCAGGCCCTGGCCAAGGAGCCGCGGCTGGACTGGGCGCACAAGGCCTACCACACCAACGAGTGGGGCATCATCGCCGCCCGACACCTGTTCGACGACATGTTCACCGCGAACGACGCGGTGTCGCATGGCGATCCAGCTGACCTTCACGTTCGAGACCGGGTTCACGAACCTGCAGTTCCTCGGCATGGCGGCCGACGCGATGAAGGTCGGCGACATCGACTTCGGGGCGCTCATCTCCTCGATCCAGACCGACGAGGCCCGGCACGCCCAGCAGGGTGAGCCCACCATCAAGGTGCTCATGAAGGCCGGCAAGACGGACGTCGCGCAGAACCTGCTCGACCGCATGTTCTGGCGCGCCTGGAAGTTGTTCGCGCTGCTCACCGGCCTGTCGATGGACTACTACACGCCGATCGAGCACCGGACCCACTCCTTCAAGGAGTTCATGGAGGAGTTCATCAACACGCAGTTCATCGACCAGTTCCGCGACTTCGGCCTGGAGCGGCCCTGGTACTGGGACCAGCTGCTCGACGAGATGAACTGGGTGCACCACGCCTACCACCTCGGCGTCTACTTCTGGCGCCCCACCGTCTGGTGGAACCCGGTCGCGGGCGCCGTCCCCGGCGGAGCGCGACTGGCTCGAGGAGAAGTACCCCGGCTGGAACGACTCCTTCGGCAAGTACTGGGACGTGATGGGCGCCAACGTGCGGGCCGGTCACCCCGAGCTGACTCTGCCCGAGACGTTCCCGATGGTCTGCAACAGTTGCCAGATCCCGCTGTGCACCCCCGCGGGCCACGCCGCCGGGTACCTGTCCAGCCCGGTCCCGCGCCTGCTCGACTACGAGGGACGCCGCTACACCTTCTGCTCCGAGCCGTGTCAGTGGGTCTTCGAACAGGCCCCCGACCAGTTCAAGGGGCACCTGTCGATCATCGACCGGTTCCTCGGCGGGGTCATCCAGCCGCCGACCATGGAGGGCGCGCTCGCCTACATGGGGCTGTCCCCGGAGGAGATGGGCCAGGACGGCGACAACTACGCCTGGGCGCATGCCTCGCAGCCCGTGCGTGCGACGGAGGTGGGCTGAGATGGCGCTGTTCCCCGTCCAGGGCATTGTCGAGGGCGACTTCGTCGTCGTCCTGGTGCCTGTCGACGACACCGACCCGATGACCGTCGTGGCGGAGAAGATCGCCTACCACGGGATCGGCAAACGCGTTGCGGCGCAAGACCGCCCACTCAAGGTGCGCTGGCACGGCGAGCTGCTCGGCGACGACGCCACCATCGCGACGGTGGGGTGTGCGCCGATGGACGTGCTCGAGGTCGTGTACGCGTGAGCGAGGAGATGCGCTGGGAGATCGCGGCGTCGACCGACGAGCTGTGGCAGGGAGACATCCTGGACGTCGAGGTGGCCGGCGAGCCGGTGCTGCTGGTGCACCTCGACGGTGGGCCGGTGAAGGCCTACCAGGGCATGTGCCCGCACCAGGAGGTGCTGCTCGCCGACGGCACCTGGGACCCGGACACGAACGTGCTGCTCTGCAAGGGGCACGCCTGGGAGTTCGACCTGACCAGCGGGGCGGGACTCAACCCCGCGGGATGCCGGCTGTACGAGTACCCGGTGCAGGTGGTCTCGGACGAGATCCGGGTCGGCATCGCCCAGGACGGCGAGCGTCACCACCTGCGCTTCGGCACCGACGACGCCGACGTGTCGGCATGAGCGAGGCAGCATCCGTGCAGGTCGAGGGAACGAGGTCAGGACGGACATGAACACACACGTGAAGATGGTCGGGCCGGTCGTCCGAGGCCTCGACGCCAACCTCGCCGAGGCCGTGATCAGCGCGATCGAGGTGGACAACCCTGACGTCGACGTCGACGTCGACGACCAGGGCGGCTACATCAGGATCGGCACCCCGAACATCTGCCGGATGACCCGGGCCAGCCTCGAGGACGCCCTCGGGCGCAGCTTCGGGCTCCACCAGCTCGAACCGTCCCTGGCCGGATTCGCCGGTCGTATGAGGCTCACCGACGACGAGGTCGTCTGGTACCTGGAGAGGCAGGACTGATGGCAACCACGAACCGGGCGGCCCGGCGCAAGCCCCGTACCTGGAGCCTGCTGGGCGAGGTCACTCGCCGGCCGAGCGTGTACGAGGTGACGGCGGCCAAGTTCAACTACCACTTCCGGCGCCAGCCGGCTCCTTTCGAGATGGACCCGGGCGCCGCGATCAACGTCTGGTACCTGCAGCACCGGGAGGGTTCGGCGTTCAACGTGCCCGACTGGGAGGGGTTCCGGGACCCGGCCAAGCTCACCTACGCCGACTACGTGATGCTCCAGCACGACCGGGAGACCTACCTCGACCTGCTCATCGACCACCATGAGGCCGCCGACACCGTCGCCGGGCTCGACCCCGGGTGGGTCGACACCCTGCGCCGGATCTTCGTGCCGCTGCGGTTCCCACTGCACGTGCTGCAGATGACGAGCCTGTATGTCGGCCCAGATGGCGCCGTCCGCCTTCATCATCAACTGCGCCAACTTCCAGGCGGCAGACGAGATGCGACGCATCCAACGGCTCGCCTACACCACCCGGATGCTGGCGAACGCCCACGGGGAGGACCTCGCTGCCACCTCCACCGCCCGGGACGCCTGGGAGCGGGGCGAGGCCTGGCAACCACTGCGCGAGGCCCTGGAACGGATGCTGGGCGTGCACGACTGGGGCGAGGCGTTCGTCGTCCTCAACCTCGTGATGAAGCCCCTCGTGGACGCGGTGGTGAACAACGCTCTGGCAGAGCTCGCCTCGGCGCACGGCGACGAGTTCGCTGCGCTGCTGCTGGCCGAGTTCGAGCTGGACAGCGCACGCAGCCGCGACTGGACGGCGGCCCTGATGCGGTACGCGGTGGCGCAGGACCCGGCGATGACCGACGTCGCCGAGGCCTGGCAGGCGATCTGGCAGCCGCTCGGCGAGCGTGCCGTCGAGGGCCTGGCCGGCATGTTCGAGACGGCTCCCCGGCCGGTATCGGCGACCGCGATCCAGGCCCAGGCACAGCGGTACCAGCAGGCGCTTCTCGACGCCTGCCGTGGGTGAGGGAGTGACGGAGCGGCGCACGCACCGGGTCACCGTGGCGGGCACCGGCGAGTCGTTCGACCTGGTCGAGGGGGACCGGATCCTGGCCGCCGCGCGGCGCGCCGGGATCTGGTTCCCCTTCGAGTGCGGCTGGGGTGGATGCTCGGTCTGCAAGGCGACCCTCGTCGACGGGCAGACGCGGCTGCTCTTCGAGGGTGCGCCGGCCGTCGATGCGCGGGACGCCCGCCGACGCCGTGTCCTGCTGTGCCAGTCGACCGCCACCAGCGACATCGTGATCCGGCCGAATCGGGTCACTGCCGCGCCGCAGCCCGAACGGGAGACGGTGGACTGTTCGGCCCGACTGACCGAGGTCGAGGCGGTCGGCCCAGGGATCGGGCGGTTCCGGTTCACCCTGTCCGACCCGGCGGCGTATCGCCCCGGGCAGTACGCCGTTCTCGAACTCGCCCCCGGCGTGCGGCGCTGCTACTCCATGGCAGGGCTGCCGGGGCGGGCCGAGCTGGAGTTCATCGTCAAGCGCTACCCGTCCGGCGAGGGGACGAGCCGGCTGTTCGACCTGCCCGTCGGCACACAGATCGCCGTCGAGCTGCCGTACGGGGATCTGTGGCTGCGCCCGGGGGACCGGCCCCTGCTGCTGGTCGCCGGCGGCACCGGCATCTCGGCGATCCTCGCTCTCGTCCGCCGCCTGGCCACCGACGGTGACCCCCGGCCCGTGCACGTCTGCTACGGCGCCGCCACGCGAGACGAGCTGGTCTGCTGGGACGAGCTCGTCGCCCTGGTCGGGCGATTGCCCCGCGGCCGGCTGCACGGTGCGCTGCTGCACCCGGGCAGCGACTGGACCGGGACCGAGGGGCTCGTCACCACCGCCCTCGAGCCACTGCTGCCGACGCTGGCCGACGCCGAGGTGTACCTGGCCGGCCCTCCGCCGATGGCTCGTGCCGTGGGCGACCAGGTTCGCGCCGCCGGTATCCCGATCGATCGGGTCCACGTGGACAGCTTCGGCTGACCCCGGTCACCGGCGTCGTGGCCGGTCGGTCGCGTAGTCGAACGTCGCACCGTCGATGAGTTCACGGGCGGCGTCGAGGTGTCCGGCGTGGCAGGCGGTCTCCACCAGCAGGTGCAGCAGCACCTCGTTGAGACTGTCGAGCCGCCAGCCTCCCCACGCGCCGTCCGGCCACCACGCGGGAGGCGTGTCGAGCGCCAGCGCTCGCACGCCGTCGAGAGCCTCCAGGGTGGTCGCGCGGAACGCCTCGACCGCCGCCGCCGCGGAGACGTCCAGCGGTGCGAGGAACGGCTCCTCGAGCGACTCCGTGTCGTCGGGCTCACCGTCGGCGGCGGGATCCTCGGCGTGCTGACCGAGCATGACCTGCAGGCACCAGAAGCGACTCGCTTCTGCGACGTGGGCGAGCAGGCCCAGTGGCGTCCATCCCGACGGAAGCGCCGGGGTGCGGAGCTGGTCCTCGTCCAGGCCGTCAAGGATGGACAGGAGGCGTCGCTGCTGGCTTTCGATCCACTCCAGGTGCAGGGTCGTCGTCATCGTCAGGCATCCTTCCGGGTCGCGGGCTGATACCGGGGACGTCGCAGCCGATCCACCGCCCTCGACATGTCGAGCCGTGGAAGTGGGCGACGACGTCCCGGGTAACACGTACGAGCGCCGCCCCGGCGGCAGAAGGGACACCATCATGAAGTTCGTCATCCTGATCCACTCCACCCCGCAGCCGTGGGGGCACCCGACCGGCGACTATGTGGCGGAGAACCTGGCGCTGCCGCAGGAACAGCGCGATCAGATGAACACCGAGTTCGAGGCCCTCCTGACGGAGATCCACGGCAGGGGTGAGCTGGTCTCGGCCGAGGCGTTGGCCGATCCGCGGTCGGCGACGCTGTACCGCTGGGAGGCCGGCAAGGCCATCGCCACGGACGGGCCCTACGCGGAGACCAAGGAGCAGTTCGCCGGCTTCTTCCTGATCGACGTCCAGGACCGCGCCCGGGCTGAGGAGATCGCCGCGCAGTTCGCCGGCCCGGGCGAGACCATCGAGCTACGGCCCGCCATGTGGCCCGGCGGCGACGAGTCGTGACCCACCTCGGCATCGAGGACGTGTGGCGCCGGGAGACGCCCCACGTCCTCGCGGCCCTGCTGCGTCGCAGTCGTGACTTCGAAGCGTGTGAGGACGCCGTGCAGGAGGCGCTGCTCGCAGCTGCCCGGCAGTGGCCGGCGCACGGGGTTCCGGACAGCCCCCGTGGGTGGCTCGTCCGAGTGGCCTCCCGGAGGCTGATCGACGAGCAGCGGCGGCGGGGGTCGGACGCCGCGCGGGAGGTCCGTGTCGTCGACCAGATGCCCGCCGATGCCCTGGTGGCGGCGTCGGCCGAGCAGGAGAGCGGCCGGCCCCAGGGCGACGACACCCTGGCGATGCTGCTGCTGTGCGCCCACTCCGAGCTGAGCGACCCCTCGCGCGTCGCGCTCACCCTGAGGGCGGTGGCCGGCCTGACCACGGCTCAGATCGCCGCGGTGTTCCTGGTGCCCGAGGCCACGATGGCGCAACGGATCAGTCGGGCCAAGGCCACCATCCGCGCCGCCGGGTCCCGGTTGCAGCCACCGACCCTCGCCGATCTTCCGACGCGGCTGCACGCCGTCCGGCACGTGCTCTACCTGGCCTTCACCGCCGGGCACACCACCACGACGGGAGCGCAGCTGCTCGATGTCGACCTCGCAGACGAGGCGATCCACCTCACCGAACGACTCCATCGCGCGCTGCCGCAGGACAGCGAGACCGCGGGGCTGCTGGCCCTGATGCTCCTGACGCAGGCGCGGACGCGGGCGCGTACCGATGCCCAGGGTGACCTGGTCCCGCTCGGCGAGCAGGACCGCACGGTGTGGGACGGCGAACTGATCGTTCGTGGCACGCGCCTGATCGAGGCCGCCCTGCCTGCCGGCGAGGTCGGCCCCTTCCAGCTCCAGGCGGCCATCGCCGCCGTGCATGCCCAGGCCCGGTGCGCCGCGGACACCGACTGGCTGCAGATCACCATGCTCTACCGGATGCTCGAGCGGGCCGCCCCCTCGCCCACCGTCACGCTCAATCTGGCCGTGGCCATCGGCATGGCGCACGGGCCGCAGCCGGGCCTCGCCGCCCTGGCACCTCTGCTGGAGCGGGAGGACCAGCGGCACAACCACCGGGTGCACGCCGCCCACGCTCATCTGCTCGAACTCGCCGGTGACACCGTGGCCGCCCGGGCGGCCTACGCCCGCGCCGCGCAACTGACCCAGAGCCTGCCCGAGCAGCGCTACCTCAACCGGAGGTCAGGTCGCCAGGAGGAGAAGCCCTGCGACGCAGGACAAGGCATTGCTCAGCACCGCGACCGGAGCAGTCTTCGTGACGGATAGTCCAAGACCACCTGCGAGGACCGCCGTCTCGACCAGACAGGCACCAGCCTCGAGGGCAGCAAAGGCCGACCAGTAGTGCGCCGGCGCGACGTGCGTCAGACCGAGCCAGACGACCGGATGCGTGATCAGGTTGGCCACCAGGGCCACCCCGACGGCGCGCCGGCGGGTCGGCCCGCCGGAACGACCCAGGAAGCCGCTCACGACAGGCAGCTCCACGATCAGGGTCAGCGCGAGGGCCCCCGAGTAGCTCACCCGGTCAGTATCCTGCGCCGATGACCGTCGTCACCGTTCCCGCCGCTGCCCCGGCGCGGACGGCGGTGCGCGACGGTGACCTGAGAGGTCCAGCGCTGCTCATGGTGGCCGCGACGGTGCTTGCCCTCGGCCTGGCGGTCCGGGCCCCGATCGCCACCGCGGTGCTCGGGCTCGCCCTGATCGGGCTGCTGCACAACATCCTGGAACTGCGCTACGTGCTCGGCCGGTTCGCGGGGGTGCTCGCCGGACGCTTCCTCGGGCTGATGGCCGTACTGATCAGCGGGGTCGTCCTGTGTCGGCTGCTGCCCACCGGGGCCGGCGCCCGGGCCGGCGAGATCGTTCTCGGCTATGCAGTCATCACTGTGGCCTGGCTGCAGTCACGGACGTGGCTGCCGACCTGGGGCGTCGCCGCCGGGCTCGTCGCGGCGTGCGCCGCCCTGGCGACGTCGCTGGCGTTCCCCGCCTACCACTTCGTCGTCCTGGCCCACCTGCACAACATGGTCCCACTGTTCTTCCTCTGGGAGTGGTCCTCGGGCGGGAACCCGTTGCGGCGAAGGCTCTTTCGCGCCGTAACCCTCGCCTGGGCGGCCGTCGTCCCTGCGCTGCTGCTGGCCGGCGCATTCGACAGGTGGCTGCGGGTGGAGCCGGCGACGCTGGCCGGGTTCGGCGGCGGCAGTGGCTTCGCACCCGCCCGCCTCGCTGCCCTGTACACCCCTCCGGCGTGGCTGGACTCGGCCCTGGCCGGGCGCTTCCTCGTGCTCTTCGCGTTCGGCCAGACGATGCACTACGTGGTGTGGGTGCTGCTTCTGCCGCGGTACGCGCCCCTCGCGACCGCTGCTTTCGAACGGCGGGTCCCGGCCCTGCGAGGGCCCGCGGTATGGCTGCTGGGCCTGGTCGGGGCCGCGACCCTGGGCCTAGTCTTCGCCCAGGACTGGACCCAAGGACGGTCCCTGTACGCCGTACTGACCGCCTACCACGTCTATCTGGAGTTCCCCGTTCTGCTGGCCCTGCTGCTCGGGCTTCCCGCGGTCGCACAGGTGACCGGCGACGCTTCGCCCCTGATGAAGGAGGAGACCCATGCTGCGTGATGCCGCACCCCCGCCCAGCGGACCCGGGATCGGCACCGCCATCGCGGTGTTGATCGTGATCGCGGTGATCGCCGTGGCCGTCCAGGCGCTGCGCCGACGCTGACTCGTCCGGACCACCCTGCCCTGGGACGTAGCCCACGTCGGGGGGCCTGGTTTCGGCCGGCCGATGCGACAGGATCGCTCTCAGGGCGCCGACCTCGCCGCGCCGGACCCGAGAGGACTCAGCCATGCCGTCAACTGTCGCCGTCATCGGAGCCGGCCTGATGGGGTCGGGCATCGCCCAGGTGGCCGCCGTCGCCGGGCACGACGTCGTCCTGCGGGACGTCACCGACGAGGCCGTCACCCGAGGGCTGGAGTCGATCTCCACGTCCCTGGCCCGGTTCGTCGCCAAGGAGAGGCTCACGGCGCAGGACGCCGACGCCGCACTCGCGCGGATCACCGGGACCACCGATCTGGCCGCGGCGAGCGTGGCCGACGTGGTGGTCGAGGCGGTCTTCGAGAGCGTCGAGGTGAAGACGGCCGTGTTCGCCGAGCTGGACGCGGTGGCCAAGGACGGTGCCATCCTCGCCACGAACACCTCGGCCATCCCGGTCACCCGGATCGCGGCGGCGACCAGGCGCCCGGAGTCCGTCGTCGGCACGCACTTCTTCTCCCCGGTGCCGATGATGAAGCTGTGCGAGGTGGTGCGCGGTTACCGCACCTCGCAGGAGACGATGGACGTCACGGCCGAGTTCATCCGCGGGCTGGGCAAGACGGCGGTGATCGTCACCCGGGACGTCGCGGGGTTCGTCGCCAACCGGATGTTCCTGGCCCTGGTGGTCGAGGCGGTGACCCTGCTGGAGAACGGGGTGGCCAGCGCCGAGGACATCGACATCGCCTGCCGGGACGGCTTCGGGCATGCCATGGGGCCGCTGCAGACCAGCGACCTCGCGGGCCTCGACGTCACCCTGTCGGCGATCCGCAACATCTACGACGACACCCAGGACCCCAAGTTCGCCCCGCCACCGCTGCTGCAGCGCATGGTCGCGGCCGGCGACAACGGCCGGAAGACCGGCCGAGGTTTCTACGCCTACTAGTAGCGCTCTGTTAGGGGGCGCCGGCGACTGACCGCTTGCGCCCCGGTCAGTCCTCGCGCGCAGCAGCACCCTGGCCGCGGGCGAACGTTCCGTCGGCGATCCTCGGCTGTGCCTCGGCGAGGCGCGTGCGGAGCAGGTCGTGAGGCAGGGCGTAGCTGCGGTGCCCGCTGCGCCCGGTCAGGTCCTGGTTGTTGATCAGGGCGTTGAGCACGGCCTCCTCGACGCACTGCACGGTGGCGGCGTAGAGCACGTCCATCTGGTTCCACGGAACAAGGCGGAGGGTCTGCAGCGCCGCCTGGTCAGGGGTGACGTCGGGGAAGCCGCTGTCGAGGGCACCTGGGTTGCCGGTAGAGAAGGCCAGGAAGATGTCCCCACTGAAGTGGCTGCCCGAGGTGCCGGTGCGGGCCAGCCCGAGTGGCACCCGGCGGGCCAGCGCCTGGCACTGGTGCGGCGTGAGCGGAGCATCGGTGGCGATCACGGCGATCACCGACCCCGCGCCGCCCGGCAGGCGGTCGTGCTCGAACCAGGAGAGGTCCTGAAAGGGGTCGGGCACGTCGAGGTCGCCGACGGGGACGCCGGTGACCACGAGCTCCTGCCGGTCCCCGAAGTTGCACTGCAGGAAGGCACCCACCGTGTAGGTGGCTCCGGCCAGGTCGACAAGGCGACTGGACGTTCCGTTGCCGCCCTTGAAGCCGTAGCAGTTCATGCCGGTGCCGCCGCCGGCGGAGCCTTCGGCGACCGGCCCGCCGCTGGCACCGTCGATGGCCTGCCCGGCATGCGCCGTGGTCAGGCTGGGCAGGTTGATGCTGTTGAGATACCCGTCCCAGGTCTCCGCCACCACCGGGAGCAGCCACTCGGCGGCCTTGTCTGGCAGGTTGCGGGCCGTCCAATCGATCACCCCGCGGTGCATCGTCCCGACGGCGTGCGTATTGGTGATCATCACAGGGCCGGCGAATCCGCCCGTCTCACGGATCCAGTGGGAGCCGGTGAGTTCACCGTTGCCGTTGAGCGAGAACACCCCAGCAGGTACCGACGTCCCGATCCCGTCCCGACCGAGGGGAAGCAGTGCGGTCACTCCGGTGCGGACGGCGACGTCGGGGTTCTCGGTGTCCTCGATCAGGGTGACCATCCCGACTTGGAGGCCGGCGACGTCGGTGACCGCGTTCAGGGCGCCGGGCCGGCCCGCCAGCACGAGCCCGAGATCGCGGGCCCTCACGCGACGCCCCTCTCGGTGAGGCGCTCTGGGCAACGAGTCACATCGACCACAGACACCAGCGTAGGGGCAACCGACCTGCTCACTGGCTGATCAGCTGGTCCACCGGAGCGAAGTCGTCGCGCAGCACCTGGGCGTCACCGGCGAAGCGGGCGGTCGCCGTCTCGTCCAGCACCTGCCAGCCGGGCTGACGCAGCTGCAGGCCAGCGGTGATCCGTTGCAGGGGCAGGGGTTCACGCGAGGCAAGCAGTACGTGGTTGCCGCCGTCGACGCCGTCCAACGTCGAGGTGGCGGCCATGATCGCCACGTGGGGGAAGACCGCCCGGAGGGTGGCGAGCTCGGCGCGGACGAACCGGCTCGGCGGGTAGTCGATCACGTTGACCGCGTACACCCCGTCCGCGCGCAACGTCGCGCGCACCCGCTCGGCCGTCTCGCGCGTGGTCAGGTGCCAGGGCACGGCGATCCCGCCGAACGCGTCCCCGACCACCAGCTGATGGACGCCGGAGGGCTGCGCGGCCAGCGCCGTCCGCGCGTCACCGATCGTCACGGTCAGATTCGGGATCGCGTCCGCGCCGAGTTCGCGCCGGTCCAGGGCCACGATGCCGCCGTCGATCTCGAGCACGCGGCTCGACGTCCCCGGCCGAGTGGCCGCAAGGTAGCGCGGCAGGGTGAAGCCGCCACCCCCGATGTGCAGCGCGCGGATCGGCTCGCCGGGGGGACTCAGCGCGTCCGCCGCGGACGCGATCCCGCGGATGTAGGCGAACTCCAGGTGTGTCGGGTCGGCCAGGTCGACATAGCTGTGCCGCAGCGTGTCCAGCCACAGCACTCGCCCGGTCGGCCGGCCGAGATCGACCTCCACGCGGGCGCAGTGGTACTCGGTCTCCACGTCGCACGGATCCGGGGCGGTGAGCACCAGGAACGGCGCGAACGGCAGCAGCGCCAACGACGTGACCTTCGTGGTCACCCCGTTCCGGCCGCGCTGGTGCCAGCCGACCACCATCCCGGTGACGATGGCGACGGCACCCGCGCCGATCAGGATCGCCGTCGTCGGGAACGCTGCCAGCAGGACGAAACCGGTCACGAAGGTGGCGATGATGGCGCCCAGGGTGCCGATCCCGGAGAGGCGCCCGACCACCGTTCCGGTCTGGCTCAGATCCGTGAGCTGGAGCTTGACCACCATAGGGCTGACCGCCGACAACAGCGCGACCGGAGCGAAGATCGTCACCATCGCGAGCAGCAGCACGACCTGCGCGTCCGGGGTGCCTTCGACGAGGGCGCCGACGTAGCGCACGATCGGCAGGCTCAGCATGGTGAGCACACCGCCGCCGATCAGCAGCGGAGCCAACAGCCGGCCGGCGTCGCGGTCGTCAGCCAACCGGCCACCGGTCCAGGCACCGACGGCGATGGCGCCGAGTGCTGTTCCGATCACCGCGCTGTTGGTCTCCAGGGTCAGCCCGACATACGGCGCGACCAGTCTGATCGCGGCGATCTCCAGCACCAGGACGGCGCCGGCTGCGAGGAACACCACGATCGCGGCGGCCCGCGGCGGCAACGGCGTAGGCCGGTGGCCCTCCGTCAGGTCATCCCTGGTCCCCTGATCCACGGCCAGTCCCTTCCCCGAGTCGTCGACCGAACAGGTCGGCTGCGGCGGCATACACGCCGAGCAGCCTAGGGATGCGCGAGCGCCTCGGCATCGTCCTGCTCGCGTCCCGGGGTCTGAGGTAGTAGCCCACCTCAGACGCGGGTGGGCTCCCAGGGCGCCGTGTGACTACGGGGTCAACGCACCGCTTTGCGGCCCCGGGAACCCATGATCCCTTCAGCCACCCCGATCAGGGCGACCGCGGCGACCACCGCCACGATGAAACCGAGGACGTTCAGCTCGAAGATGCCTCCCGTCCCGAAGAGGTTGGCGACGACACCGCCGACGACCGAGCCCGCCAGGCCGAGCAGCAGGGTGACCCAGATGCTGAGGCTCTGCTTGCCTGGCTTGATCAGACGCGCCAGCGCCCCGATGACAAGGCCTGCGACGATGAACCCGATCATGATCTGACTCCTCACACCTCGGGGCGGACCAGTCGGTCGTCCCAACTCCAGGGTGCGTGGCCCACGGAACACCCGCAACCGGTCAGCGCGCCCCGCGCACGCCACGTCCTCCCCCGAATTCACCAGAACCCCCTCAGAGGAGCCGATTCTCAGCCCGAACGGGGGGTTGTGGTGAATTCGGGGGAAGGCCGGTCGAGCCGGATGAGACGCTTGCCCAGATTCTCGCCGCGGTAGAGCCGCCCCTCGCCCGACCCGGAGATCTGCCGGCCGTTCGTCTCGGCCCTGGCCCACGACACCGACGCGGTCAACAACATCACCACGGGCGGTGCGATCACGATGACGATGGAGCAGCGACTGGCTGCTGCGGCCCTCTTCGAGCCCGAGGTCGCCTCGCTCGACATGGGCTCGATCAACTGCATTTCGCACCGGCCGCCGACCGGCCGTGGGAATGGCGCTACGACTGGGAGAAGCCGTACGTCCTGGGCCGCAGGAGCGCCAACTTCGCGAACACCTTCGCGCAGATCGAGACCACCCTCGAGATCCTGGGCAAGCAGCGCGGCACGCGGTTCGAGTTCGAGTGCTACGACGTCGGCCATCTGTGCAACCTGGCCCACGTCGTCGAGCGGGGGTTGGCGGAGCCGCCGCTTCTTCACCCAGGCGATCTTCGGCATCCTCGGCGAGATCGGGCCGGACCTCGACAACCTCACCCACAAGGTGAGCATCGCCGACAAGCTCTTCGGTGACAGTTACCACCTCTTGGCTTCGGCGCCGGCCGCCAGACGCCCTTCGCCACCGCCTCGGCCCTGATGGGCGGCAACGTGCCGGGTGGGCCTGGAGGACAACCTCTACCTCAACCGCGGCGAGCTGGCGAACAACAATGCCGAGCAGGTCACCAAGGTGGCTCGCCTGCTCGCCGAGCTCGGCGAGCAGGCGAGCTCGCCACTCCCGACGAGGCGCGCCAGATGCTCGAGCTCAAGGGCCGGGACACGTTCAAGGGCTGACCAGTCAAGGCCTGACCGGGTCGGCTCACGCCTCCCGGCTCACCGACGTCGCCACCCAGGCGGTCGCGGGCTCGGAACGTTTGCCGCACGAGGCGGGTCGGTCGGCCAGGGGCCGCTCGGTCACCTCGACCTGCCAGCGGGTCGAGGGCCCGGTCTGCGGATCGTGCCGCCAGCGGCTCAGGCCTGCCCGGGAGAGGCCCTCCGGCCCGTCGAGTGGAGTGAGCGCCTGCAGGCCCGGCTCGCCGAGGTGGTCGCGCAGCGCCGCCTGGGCGGCCTGCTGCTGCGGGCCGAGGTGGACGGCGCCGCGCAACAGGTGCGGCACGACCTCGCTCCGTGCGCGCGCCTCGTGCAGCACCGCTGCGTCGTGGGGGCTGACCCGTCCGTAGACCAGGCCCTCAGGGAAGGCGATCGCGACCCCTGCGAACCGGTGACCGCCCGAGTGAGAGATCTCCCAGGTGCCGTCGGGGTCCTCGGCGTCGAAGGCGGCCGCGAGCGGGCGCCCCAGACGGGCGCAACAGGCGTCCCGGGTGCCGTGGGTGCAGATTGCCCAGACATGGCCGGCGTCGACCCAGCCTGCCGGGATCCCGCCGTCCGGCGAGCCGGCGAGCGCGGCCGCCCAGTCGAGGCCGAGCAGCCCGGCCGCGCCGTCCACGGTAGCCCTCGCGGCCCAGCCGCCGGGTCCGCACCGGGCCAGGATCACGCGGGTTCCGTCGTCCTGGCCCGCTCGGCGCCCCTCCCTGCCGTGCCTGCGGGCGAGCACGACGCGGACACCGGCCGCGTCGAAGGCCGACTGCAGGCGCTCACCCGGCACGTCCCACGCGGCGTCGAGCACAGCCTCGCGGCCCCAGGGGCCGGGATGCTCCACCAGCGCCCAGACCGGCCGGTGTGGCGCGGTGCCCGCCAGTGGCTCGAGCCCGGCGCCGTCGACGCATGCCTGCGTGCGGATCCGCGGTGGGCTGGTCTCCGGCGCGCGCGTCACCCGCGCAGTCCATCACGGGACCACCTCAGCCGCCAGATCGGCGTCGTCCGCGGGGTGCTGTCAGCCTCTGGCGCGAGGACCTGCGATCAGGTGCCGCTCAGCAGATCCGCAGGTTCGCAGGGGATGATGGCTGGCGAGGCCGAGCCGGCCTCGCCAGGGCGATCGCCGGGAGGCAGCACCGTGAGCACACCCATCGAGGGTGGTCGCCCGCTGCTTCGAGGACGGGTGCTCGGCTTCCCGGTGCACCTGGACCTGTCCTTTGTGTTGATCATGGCCGTGCTCGGGTACTACCCCGGCGTCACGCTGACCGACATGGCGCTCTGGCTGCTGATCACCCCGGTGGCCGTGCTGGTGCACGAGCTCGGTCACGCAGTGACGGCGCGCGCGGCAGGTGCCCAGCCGCAGATCGCGCTGGCCGGATTCGGCGGCGTCACCACGTTCGTCCCGCCCGGTCCCCTGTCGCGGGCCCGCTCGCTGGGCATCTCGCTGGCCGGGCCGTTCGTGGGTTTGGCCGTCGGCGCCGTCCTGGTGCTGGTGGACCGGTCGTTCGGCGCCGGGCTGGACCCGGGCGGGTGGCAGAGCTCGGCGCTGCGAACGGGGATCTGGACCTGTATCGGCTGGAGCGTTCTGAACCTGCTGCCCGTGCTGCCGCTCGACGGCGGGCAGGCGATGCGCGAGCTGCTGCCGGGGGCGCCCGACGTCCGCGAACGACGCGCGGCCGGCGTTTCCGTCGTGGTCGCCGGTGTCGCCGCAGTCATCGCGTATGTCGTTCTGCAGCAGACGTTCCTGGCGGTGTTCATGGTCTTCTTCGCGGTGACCAACGGACTCGCGCTGCGACGCCCGACGACGCCGTCCGCCGCGACCGCACAGACCGCATCGAACGCGCAGACGCCGGAACAGGCGGTCGTCGGACTGTTGTGGGTCAACGAGCCGCAGCGCGCGCGGGACCTGCTCGCCGCGCGGCCGCCCGAGTCGGTGGTCGACCCCGCGGTGCACGGCGCCGTCCTCGCCCTGACCGGCGACCCCGCACAGGGTCACGCCCTGATCGCCCAGGAGCTCGCGCGGCGGCCCGGGGACGCCAACGTCGCAGCGATGCTGATGCTGACCCTCACGTTGCAGCACGACTGGGACGCCGTGATCGCCGCCCTGCAAGGCCCGGTGGGTGTCGCCATCCCGGACGCGGTCACCCAACGCGCGATCGAGGAGGCGCGCGGCACCGGCCGTGAGGATGTGGCAGGCAGGATCAGCCTGCTGGCAGCCCACCCCGACCGACCGGGCCAGCCGTGACGCTGTCAGCCCACCCTGACCGGGTAGGCGGGTCAGCGTGGATGGCGCATCATGATCGCGTCGAGTGGTCAATTCCGCCCCGTTACGATCGCGAAACGGGGCGAAATCGACCACTCGGCAGGACTGTCATCATGTGACCCCTTGCAGGGTCTGCCCGGTCTGGGTCAGGTACTGGGGTAGCTGCCGCTGAGCCCGCGCTGCCGGGCGAGGGGTGCGAGCGCGCGGCCGGTGTCGTCGGTCCTGCCGGGGAGAGGAATGACTGACCCGAGACGCCCGCAGACCAACCCTCGTCCACACCACCACCGGCGGATCTGGCGCACAATGGCGGCATGGCCGTGACCGTGGTGCTGGCTGAGGGGTTCGCCGGCGAGGGCGTGGAAGTCGTTGCGGCCGGACGGATCTATCCGTTCGGTGCGGCTCGCACATCGCCGCTCACCGGGATGGCTGGCGAGGTGGTCGTGGACGCGATCCTGGACGACCAGGCCGCCGCGACTGTCCCCGTCCAGATCCAGGTGAGTGCCCGATTGACCCCGGTCCTAGCCGCCTCCCCCGACGACCCCGACGACCCCGATCCACGGCCTGGTTCAGGCCAGTCAGCCGATCCGGGCCGGCCGTCGGACCCTGAACCTGCGCCCGAGAGGGATCGGCCCTGGTCCAGCTACACGCTGGGCGAGGGCGACGTCCTGGTCCTCGATCTCGTCAGCGGCGAGCTGACTGGGCGGGTGGTCGCCGGACCGGTGGGGTTCGGCTGATCAGCGCCGTCCGTCCGTCCCGTCAGCTCGCCGCCGGACAGGACCGCTACATGCCCACCGAGCCCGCCTCCGCCTTGACGTCGGCGACCACGTTCGGGTTGGCGCCCCGTCGTCCCAGAGCGGTGGCCAGGGAGCTGAGCTCCTTGCGCGCCTGGGCCGGCCGGCCCGCCGCGACATGCAGGTCGGCGCGCTGCTCGACCAGGGATCGGTAGGCCAGGTTCGTGGTCTTGTCGCCGACCGACCGGTGGGCCTGCAAGGAAGGCTCCGTCAACGCGAGCGCCGCCTCCGGGTCGGCCTGGTGGAAGCGGACCACCTCGTCGCCCTCCCGCCGGTAGAAGTCGTCACCGATCCCGGCGGCGAGCACCTGGGCGGCGGACATCCCCACCTCGGTGCCGGCGAACCGATCGGCGGCCTCGCGGAGGGTGCCCAGGCCGCTGTCCAGGTGCGGCGACATCGAGCCGCCCAGAGCGACGGTGAGTCCCACAGCGTTGGAGAACCAGTCGGCCGCCAGACGGTCCTCCTCACGGGTGGCGGGCACGCCCACCCGGAGGCTGGCCACATTGCTGACCGAAGTTGTCCGGCCGTCGTCGTAGACCGCCTTGATCCGGTAGGTGCCCGGCTGGTCGAAGACGAACCCGGACGAGCCGAAAGTGAGCGGCACCTGCTCGGAGTAACGGTCAGGGCCCTCCCCCGCCGCGTCGAGGGGAGCGGGAGCCAGGATCAGCTCCCGCGGATCGCTGAGCAGGCACATCACCGAGGCGTAGTCGACCCAGGTGCCATCCGGGCGGGAGACCACGATCGTCGTCGTGCCGAACCGGGGGTCGAGCCGGGGGTCGATCGGAATCGGCACCGGGGTGGTGTTGCGCAGTCGCAGTTCCACCGACACCGGTTCCATCAGGAGTGCGTACGGCTTGCACCGGACCTGCAGTTCCACCGGCTGACCCGGGCCGGCCTCGAGGGCGGCGGCCGGAGGGGCCTCCAGGTGACCGCCTGTCCCCCAGTCGTCCCCGCCCATGATCACCGTCTTGCGGTCGCCGTGGCGCATGTGGATCAGTTCTTCGTCGTCGAACCGCATGTAGAACCGGTTCCAGAAGGTGTCTGCGCCGTTGATCGCGTCGTACTTCCAGTCGTAGTTCATCCAGGACAGCGCGCTCGGGCGGCCCTTGTTCCAGGAGTGCAGCAGGTTCCAGGCGTGGCCGGCCTCGTGCACCCAGACGTAGAGGTACTTGCGCATCGCCTCGTACTCAGCCTGGGTGGACGGACTGGTGACCAGATCGGTGAACCACGAGTGGTTGCGCGCGACCGCGAAACCCTGCCGGTCCGGGCGCTCCCCGGCCCCGCCGTTGGCGGCCGGCGCATCGAACATGATGCCGCCGAGCGAGGAGCTGTCGAAGGCGCCGACCTGCAGGCCCCAGAGCCTCCAGTTCGGCCACGCCGAGGTGTAGCGGCTGAAAGCGGTCTCCATGGCGTCGTGCAGTTCGGCCACGTTCCAGGTAGCGAACCCGGGGGCAGAGTCGTCGACCGTGCTGGAGCCTGCGCTGTAGCTGAGCTGAACGCCGGCCTCGCGATAGACCGAGTCGATGGTCAGGGTCCGGCTGGAGATGTCGGCCGGGTGGTTGTTGTGCTGCAGGGTTCCGTAGCTGGGGGTCAGCGGAGCCGCATCGGCGCTGTCGCAGTAGTCCATCTCGAGTTCGAGGGTGCGGAAGGAGTCACTCACGAACGTCATCCCGGAGTACGTGCCGCTGACGCCGCCGCTGAAGGTCACGGTCGCGGTGGTCGGCGCCCCCAGCCCCCAGGTGACCACGATCCGCACCGTGGTCGGGGGGCGGCTCCCGCTGAAGTAGCGCACGTCGCCGGTGATGGTGGCGCTGCACCGGGCCCAGGCCACTGCCGGGTTGTCCACGATCCAGGAGTGGCTGTACAGCTCCGGGCCGAAACCAGGTGGGAAGGGCCGGAAGTTCCGGATGAAATGATCGCCGGAGACCTTGTTCATCACCGGCGAGTCGGCCGAATCGCGGGTGTCGACGTCGAGCCGCAGTTCGAGCCGCTCAGTCCGGAGAACCAGTGTCTGGTCGGCACTTCCGGAGTAACGGCCGCTGATCCCCCTGCGGCGCAGGCAGCGCCAGTTGGGCGGCGGCCACGGCGTGGGTCCGTCCGGACGAGGGAACGGGCCGAACGCCTCCGCCCCGCTGTCCTCGGTCACCATGCCGCCCTCATGAGCGGACCCGCCATCACAGCCACAGTCATTCATCGGGGTTCCTCGGGTCAGGGGGCGCGGGGTTGCGCACGACCAGTAGGAGCGACACGAGTTCGTCCCTGATACCTCCCTCTGGCCACAGCTGGCTACGGGTGAATCGCCCTTCAGCCAGGGTGGTGCGCATCCTCGACCGCTCTTCCGGCGTCCGATGGACTAGACGGCGGCCAGGGCCTCTTTCGCGTGGTGCGATGTGGTTGTGACACTCGCCGGGCGGAAGCCTCGCGCGATCATCCAGACCCCCAGCACCATCTCCTGGACGGCCAGGGGCAGGACCAGCAGGTTCAGCTCGCCGGAGTTCGAGCCGATCACGCCGTACATCGCGAGCACGTAGGCGGCCACGTACAACGGGACGGCCGCGAGACCCCACACCGCGATCCAGCGGGGGACGATGCGCGACCGGTAGAGAAGGGCGTAGAACATGGCACCACCAAGACAGAACACCAGCGCAGTCACACCGTTGATGGCGTCGAAGTCGATCAGGAGGATGCCCAGGCGCGCGCCCGCCGGTGAGGCTGTGCCCGGGCCGGCCGACATGACGCCGCTCACCGGGACCATCAGCAGCAGGGCGATCATGCGGATGATGTAACAGGTCGCCTCCACCGCTCCGCGGACGGTCAGGTAGCCGATCGCCAGGACCTCGTCCAGCCGGCGCAGGATCGGGAACAGCACCACGGGGACGAACACGAGCGCCAGCCCCATGACGAGAACGAGCAGAGCGCCCGTCACCACCCGATCGGCGTGTGCGGCGGCGTAGGCCAACGGGTCGTCCGCCTCCTGGATCGGACCCTGCACCAAGAACTTGGTCAGTACCCCGGACACAGTCCCGATGATGTACAGCACCCCGGCAGTGACTGCGGCGGTCTTGTGCTCTCGCATGTCGTCCTCCCCGCTCGGTCGGGCCCAGGCGACACACATCGCGCGGCAGCATCGCCCTCAAACGTCCTGATCTGACGCCGCCCTACACAACCCGTCCTACGACTGCCGCGTCGCACGCGACAGGGCCAGAACGTCCCTGATGCGCGGCCCAGCCGCCCTGCCCCCCGCCGACGGCTACACCTGCCGCGGCACACGTCCCATCAGGGTGAACAGCCGACACATCATCTTGTGCGCCCCGTCGGCCGCCGGGTCGTACATGAGCGGGCAGCCGCCGTCGATGACCGTCGCCCCGTGCTCGCGGCCATAACGTGTCGCCTCCGGCGACACGCTGCCCTTGTCGATCGACCGGTGCATCCAGATCTGGCGAACACCGAGGTCGCACGCCTCACGCACGGTCGCCTCGGTGTGACCTGGAGCGGTGGCGACCACCACTGCCTCGACCCCGCCCGGGATCGACGCCAGGTTCGGGTACGCCGCGTCGCCTTCCACAGACTCGGCGTTCGGGTTCACGGCGAAGACCTCGTATCCCCGCTCCTTCAGCCGCTGGTACACCGCATTCCCGCCGTGGCTCCCCGGCGTCCGCGAGACACCGGTCACCGCGATCCGCCGACACGCCAGGAACTGACCAGCCGCATCCTTGGTCTTCATCGAGCCCTCCGAACGTCGACACCACCAGCCAGGATCTCACCCCGGCCCGGTCAGCGGATCGGGCGTAAGACCCTCGGGCAGGCCATCTCAGGCCGCCCCGAGGCCGTGCTGAGTCCGCAACACCCTCCGCCGAGCCATTCCCAGATACCCCACCGGGTATCACGGGATGAGCTTGAGTTGGAATGCTTGGAAGCTGCCGTCGATGGCGAGCGCACTGAACGCACGATCAGCCGAAATTCCAATTCACGATCAGCCGGCGCCCGGGTCAACAACCAGCCGGATGCTTGGGGCGACGGATTCCGAACTCACGCAACCGCGGCCGCGAAGGCCTGGTAGAGGTCGCCGGACAACGGGGTGTCGAGTTCCCAGGTGACGGCCATCGGTCGCTCGCCCACGTGGCCGCGATACCTGGCGGAGCCGAGGAACCAGAATGCGCGTTCCGTCGAGTTGAGCCTGCTGAACAGCAGAATGGTACGGCCGTCACGTTCGTGATTCTGGTAGCGGAGGCCGGTGGCGCTATCGGCCCTGGTGATGGACTGGCTCTCCCAGTGGATCAGCGAGCGGCTGATCGCGTAGTCGCGGTAGCGGGTCGTGGGTGAGAAGCCGCCGGTGCTCTTGTCCAAGGTGAAGGCCAACAGGTCTGCGTTGGCTGCTCTCGCGTCGTAGACCCCGCTCTGCCAGGCCCCGATCCTGGTAGTGGCGCCAGCCCCGAGAGCGGCAAGGATCTCGATCCGGCTGTATCGCGCGTGGATCTGCAGCGGACACTCCGGATGGGTCGCCAAGGTGGTGTGCAGGTGGTCGATCCGTTCGCCCAGCAGGCCGAACAGGTCCAGCAGCTCCGTGCGGACCTGCGGATGAGCCCAGACCAGATCGACCGCCTGCTGAAGAGTGCTCTCGCGATTGATGGCGCGGTCCGCCACCGTAGCGACAAGCATGTGCAGGAGACGGCGCTCACGCTCAGGCAGCGCGGCCACATCGGGCGCCCGGGCCGGCCCAAGGTGGCGACGGTAGCCGTCGATGCGCTCCCGGTCATCGGTGTGCAGGAGCCGACCGATGGCTCGGCGCAGGGAGACCTCGTGGGGGCCCGCCCCGGACGTGACGAGCCCAGCGGCCTCTTGAAGGTCTGACCACGTTCTGCCGCCGTCGTAGATGTCGTCGAGGTCGAGACCGGATTCCGCGAGGAACTCGGCGAGCCCGATGTCGGATCTTTCACGCCGAAGTGATCGCAACTCGTCCACCTTCGCTGTCCAGCGGGTGGGGATGGCTTGGCGCAAGCTGGTCAGAACGATCTCGGATGACTTGACATCGAGGTGCATGTAGCAGCCGGCCGGCAAGTACGGGAACTGCTGCTGGACGGCACGCTCGACGTCGCGGCGTGAGCCGCCGAGCAGCGCGCGGTAGCGGCGGTCGTACCGGAATTCGGAGCGATGGGTGCCCACGAAGTCCAGGACGGTGCACAGCGCCTTACCCGTGGACGTACGCAGACCTCGGCCGAGCTGTTGCAGGAACACGGTCGGGCTCTCGGTCGGGCGCAGCATGAGGATGGTGTCAACCGCGGGTACGTCGACACCCTCGGTGAACAGGTCGACGGAGAACACCACCCGCACCCGTCCTCGAGCGAGGTCTCTCAGACCTGTCTGGCGCTCGTGCGGGCGGCTGTCGCCCGACACCGCAACGGCCGCAATCCCGTGCCGGGTGAAATGGTGCGCCATGAACCGGGCGTGTTCGACGCTGACGCAGAAGCCCAGTGCACGCATCGTCTGCGCGTCGGCGTGCTCGTTCACCTCCTTGACCACCTGGCGAGCCCAGGCGTCGGAGCTCGTGTAGACCTCGCTGAGAGCTTGGACGTCGTAACCGCGCCCCCGGCGCCAGGGAACGTCCCGCAGGTCGAGTCCGTCGTGGATCCCCAGATAGCGGAACGGCACCAGGTGCTGCTGGTCGATGGCCTCCCACAAGCGGAGTTCGGCCGCGATCCGGTCGTCGAACCACTGCAGGATCGGCAAGCCGTCGCTGCGTTCCGGGGTCGCGGTGAGACCGAGGAGCTCGACCGGCTTCAGGTGCTGGAGAACTCGCTCGTACGAGGCTGCCGCGGCGTGGTGGAACTCATCCATGATCACGACGTCGAAGTGGTCTGGCGGCAGTGCGTTGAGATCGGCGGCGTGCAGGCTCTGGATGGACGCGAAGACGTGATCGAACCGCGTCGGTCGGGCCCCAGCTACCCACTTCTCGCCGAACGACGCCTCGCGCAACACGTGGCGGAAGGTCGCCAGGCTCTGGTCGAGGATCTCCGCGCGATGAGCGATGAACAGCAGTCGACTGCGCGGCAGGTGGGATCGCAGGCCGGCGTAGTCCATGGCTGCCATGACCGTCTTGCCTGTGCCCGTGGCGGCCACGAGCAGGTTTCGACGATGACCTTGCTGGCGAGCGAGCTCGATCAGTTCGAGC
Organism: uncultured Actinomycetota bacterium; assembly: GCA_963710915.1. Classification (GTDB taxonomy): domain Bacteria; phylum Actinomycetota; class Actinomycetes; order Actinomycetales; family Kineosporiaceae; genus JADJPO01. Next base: position 268,555 of record CAVQCD010000014.1, read on the forward strand.
AGTCGCTCCTGGAAAGCGTGGGGACGCACCTCGATGGGACTCAGGATCACCTGCGGGCCACTGTCGGTCCTACCGGCTCGCTGCCGTTCGTGCTCGAACTGGCTGGGGTCGTAGCGGACGAAGTCTCCGCCTTGCCAGTAGCTGTCGAAGACAGCACCGAACTTCGCAATCATGGCCGGGTTCCGTGCGGACGACGCCCGAACGTTCCATTCCAAGCCAGTCACTTGAGCGGATCTGGTGAGATTCGACGAGCCGACATAGGCCGTCGAGAAGCCCGAGCGGCGATGGAAGACCCATGCCTTCGCGTGCAGGCGGGTCGTGCTGACGTCGTAGGAGACGCGAACCTCGGCGCCTATCGTGGCAAGCTGATCGAGCGCCTTGCCTTCAGTGGAGTCCGTGTAGGTCGTCGTCAACACCCGAAGCGGCTTGTCCGCAGCACAATGCCGCCGCAGCGCCTCGAGCAGCGGCTGGATCCCGCTCCTGCGGATGAAGGCCATCACGACGTCGATCGCGTCGGCGGATTCGATCTCAGAGCGCAACTGGCTCCACAACGTCGGTTCGCCTGGGGCGTTCGTCAGCAACGTCGTGTCCAACAGGGGGATCAGCGGCGTGGCGATGGGGGCAGAGGACCCGTCTGGATTGCGCCTCAGCACCGCATGGAGCACGGACGCAGGATCCGCGACCAGCGTGTCGCGATCAGCGGATCCGTTCCCCTCGGTACCCGCGGCGCGAGTGAGTTCGCTGAGGCGTTCGACCAGCGCCCTCGCCACCTGGAGGCCCACGGCTACGCGACGCTCGTCGCTGACCGCGAGGAGGGCTCGTTCCACCTGTTGGCTGACGTGCCAGGCGATCCGATCGGACGCGTCCGCGGTGCTCAGTGGCTGGACTTCGACCCGAACCCGGCCGGCCAGTTCATCGAGGTGCGCCCGGAGATCCTCGGTGATGAGCCGTTCGTAACTCCCGGGGATCAGGTCGGCCACGGCGTAAAGCTACGGCAGACGAGTTCACCGCGCCTGACGTGGGGCCGCGCGACGGCCGGTGAGCGTCGCTATGCGGAGGCTCTCAGGGGCTCGAGGGCGGCGAGGACGAGGTCGAGGCCGAAGGTGAACTCCTCGGCCGGGTCGTAGCCGGCAGCGACGAGCGCCGCGGCGGACTCGTTGAGGTAGGGGAACTCGTCAGGAGGAAGCTGGGGCAGGTAGACGTCCTCGGTCATGTCCGCGAGCTCATCGGCGGTGTCGAACGGCAGGCTGGCTGCCTGCAGGGCGAACCCGTAGACGTAGCTGTCGAGCAACCAGTTGGCGTGCGTCGCCATCAGGACCGAGAAGCCGGCCCTCCGCAGGCAGGCGGTGACCGCTTCGCGGTGGCGGAGGTTCGCGGGCCCCGGCGATGTCCGCGACTCCATCAGGCCGATCGCCCACGGGTGGCGTGCGAGAACCTGTCGGGCGGATACCGCCCGCCGTCGCATCGCCGACTGCCAGTCGGTCTCCTCGGGCGGGAGCTCGATCTCCTCGAACACGACGTCGATCATGGCGTCCAGCAACTCGTCCTTGCTCGCCACGTAGTGGTAGAGCGACATCGCGCCCGCGCCGAGCGCGCCGGCCAGCCGGCGCATGCTCAGCCCGTCGACCCCCTCGCGGTCGGCGAGCCGGACCGCCTCGACCACCACCCGCTGCTTGCTCAGCCCCGCGTCTGACGCGACCTGGCGTTGCTTCCCTCGCAGACACGGGTCTCCTCGCTCGCTCGAACGGCTTGACAATCGTACAGCGTACGCTCATAGTACAGCGTACGACGTACGGTGTACGAGTCAGCGAGAGTCGCAGCTCGGACGTGAGGAGGCTTCTGTGGGAACCGAACAGCGATCGAATGCCGGAGCACGCCTGGTGCCGGGGGCGAGTCCGGCCGGGGCGGCGACGATGCGGGCCGCCGTCCAGCACCGCTACGGCCCGCCCTCGGTGCTCGACGTCGTCCGAGGTCGGGGTACCGTTGCCCGGTCGAGGCGATGTGCTCGTCCAGGTGGGCGCGGCCTCGGTACATCCCGGCGACTACTTCGTCATGACCGGTGAGCCGTACGTGGTGCGCCTGGTGTTCGGGCTCCGCCGGCCGCGCCACGGCATCCCCGGCAGGGACCTCGCCGGCGTGGTGGCAGCGGTCGGGAAGGATGTCACCGCTCTCCGCCCCGGCGACGAGGTGTTCGGCTGGAGCACCGCTGGAACGCTCGCGGAGTACGCCTGCGTCCCGGCGGACAACCTCGTGTCCGTGCCCGCCAACCTGTCGGTCGTGGACGCGGCAGCGGTGCCCACGTCGGCCATGACGGCGTTGCAGGCATTGCGCGACATCGCGAACGTTCGACCGGGCCAGACGGTGCTGGTCACGGGCGCGTCGGGCGGCGTGGGCTCCTTCGCCGTGCAGATCGCCAAGGCGTTCGGCGCCGAGGTGACGGGTGTGTGCAGCACCCGCAACGTCGACCTGGTCCGGTCGCTCGGCGCCGACCACGTCGTCGACTACACGCACGACCGACTTCACCCGCACCGGGAAGCGCTACGACGTCATCCTCGACAACGTGGAAGCCCAGCCCCTGGCGGCTGTCCGCCGAGCGCTGACGCCCACCGGCACCCTCATCCCCAACAGCGGACGCGGCGGCCGCTGGCTCGGCCCCCTCGGTCGGATCGTCAAAGCGCGCGTGCTGTCCGGGTTCACCCGTCAGCAGCTGAGGCCCTTCCGTCGGTCGGGAAGCGCCAGGACCTGCTCACCCTGGCCGACCTGCTCGCGACCGGGCAGGTCACGCCCGTCATCGACCGCACCTACCCCCTCGACGAAGCAGCCGACGCCCTCCGCTACGTCGGGGCCGGCCACACCCGAGGGAAGGTCGTCGTCACCGTCTGACGACCGGACCGACGATGAACGAACACCCCGAACCTGCTCGACAACCCGCCATCCGCACAAGACGAAGGAGTAAGACGTGGGAACCCAAGAGGCCATGAGCAAGCGCGCGGGCACCGTCCCTCATCCGGCCGTCCCCTCGAAGACAGATCTCAACCATCCTGTGGACCGTCGTCCGTTGCTGCGTGGCGCCGGCATCACCGGCATCACCGGAAGCCTGCTGATGCTGGCAGCGTTTGCGGTCGTCGGCACGCTCGGCCTACCGGACCCCTCAAGCGCGGAGAGTCTGCAGCGTTTCCCCGAGATTCAGCAGGGGCGGGTCGTCGAGAACCTGCTCTACCTCGCGGCTGTCGTGTTCTGGGCTGTTCAGCACGACCTGCTCCACCGACTGCTGAGCTCCACCGGGCCGGTGCTGACCAGCGCCGCTCGGACCGTCGGCCTCCTCGCCGTGGCCGCACTCGCGGTCTCGGCGCTGCTCCATCTGTCGACCGCGCCGATGTCGCAGACCTACCAGCAGGCCGGCGAAGCCGACCGTGACGGTGTCGTCCAGGCCTGGGCCGCCGCGCAGGCCGTGATGGATGCGGTGCTGATCACCGGTGCGCTGCTGCTACCGGTCACGGTCGTTCTGTTCGGGGTCGCGTTGCGCAGTCTCATGGGCCCGGCCTTGGGCTGGAGCGCCGTCGCCCTGGGCGCCGCGGGGGTTGTCGGCGCCATCCTCGCCGCTGCCAACGGGCCGTCCGTGCTGGTAGCCGTCAGCATCCTGGGCGCGCTGGTCTTCCATCTGGCTGTGGGCGTCCGCTGCATTCGGCTGTCCCGCGGCTGAAAGGCCGCGCCAGCCGGTTGGAAGGGCGCACACGGCCACACCCGGGGGAAGGTCGTGGTCACCGTCTGAGGACCGGACCGACGAGAGCGAACACCCCGAACCTGCTCGACAACCCGCCATCCGAATGCGACGAAGGAGTAGCGACGTGAGAGCCCAGACAGCAGAACTCACTGCGCCAGAGGACCGGCAGGTCCCGGACCGGGTGTCCACGACGCGAATCGTCGGCGCCACCGCAGTCGCCTACGCCGCGTCAGTGGTCGTTCAGATCGCGGTGTTCACTGGAGCGCCGGCCTACGGCGATCCTCTTGGTGAGGTCCTCGCCTACCACGCCGCGAACCGGGGCGCCGTGTCCGTCGCCGTGGGTCAGGAGGCCCTGAACCTGTGCCTGCTCCTGCTGTTCGTCACGGGACTGCACGGGCTCGTGCAGCGCCGCGGCGCCGCAGGGGCGGACTGGTCGCGGCTCGCGGTGGCAGCCGGAGCGACGCTCTCGGCGGTCTACGCCCTCGTCATGAGCACGCACATCACGGTCGTGCTCGCCGCGGACGGCTTGGCCGAGCCAACCCCCACCTTCGAGCTGATCTGGCAGCTCCACGCCGCGGCCTACGCGCTCTCGCTGCCCGCCCTCGGGGCGACCTTCATCGGCGCGGCGCTGGCCACCCACGCCAGCGGGTTGACGCGGCCGTGGCAGCGGCTGCTCGCCGTGCCGGGCGGCAGCGTGCTCATCGTGGCCGGCGCAGGAAACCTCGCCATCGCGGATGGCTCGCCACTGCTGTTCGTCGGGCTTCCAGGCTTGGCCGCGTGGCTCGTCTGGCTCGTTGTCACCGGCCTACGACTCATCCGTCGAACGGGCTGACGTCGCTCGATGGTGGCGCTCGTTGACGCGAACGGTCGAGTCAGGCCCAGAGTGATCCACCCCGGGTTACCAGGAGACGGATGGCCCGGAAGGTCGCCACGGTGTGGCACTGATTCTTTCGAACGCTTGGCGCACGACTCTTGGGGAAGCTGGCCAGGTGCGTCCTCGCCAAGGCTGTGCCGCCGAAGGAGAGGCCATCGTCACCATGGTCGCGGCTGAGCAGTGCCAGCACGTAAGGCGCCGCTGCTCCAGCGCTCCCGCGGCATGATGAGCATCACGCACTCCACTATCCAACATCGTTGGACAATGGAGTGACGGCGGAGGCAGCCATGGCTCCTCGAAAAGTTGATCAGCCGCGGTTGACGCGGCAACAGATCGTCGCCACCACGATGCGCCTCCTCGATGATCTCGGTCTGTCGGCGTTGTCGTTCCGTCGGCTTGGGGCGGCGCTAGGTGTGGATCCGAGCACGATCTACTACTACGTGCCGAGCAAGGCGGCGTTGTTCGACCTGGTGGTGGAGGAGGTCCTGGCCGGTGTCGACACCTCGCGGGCACTTCAGCCAGAACAGTTCGAGGAGCGGCTGCTGGCAGGGGGGCGCGCATATCGGGAGGCGCTGTTACGGCACCCTCACGCGATGCCCCTGGTCGCGGTGCGTCCGCTGCGCACGCCGGCCCAACTCCGCTTGATCGAGGCGTTCTCACAGGTATTCCTGGACGCTGGGTTCAGCCACGTCGAGACGCTGCTGGCGCTGGACATCACCGGGATGACGGTGCTCGGCCTGACAAACATGCACGCCGCTGCCGTCACGCGGCCGGAGTACGCGCGCCAGCCCTCCCCCAACGACGACGTCGCTGTGGACTCACTCCCGTCCGAGGACTTCCCGAATCTGGTGCGGCTGCTGCCGCACGCCGACGTGATCGATGCCGACCTGGAGTTCGACCGCGCCATGCGTGCCCTGGCGGCGGGGCTGCAGGCTCTGCACGACCAGGGACGACTTGCGCCGACCCGGCGAGAAGGGCAGGCCACCGCGCGCCGCCGGCGCGGTCGCCCCGCGGCGTCCCGGTCGTCTCCGCTGTCGTCCCGGAAGGGAAACCACCATGAGTGAACACGCCACGGTGAAGGACCGAACAAGACCACCCTCGGTGCGAGTGCGCCGATTGAGCAGGGTGAGGCGAATCATGAAAGCCATTGCTGTCACCGCAGCGACGGGTCTCCTCGTCGGGATCGGGCTCGTCGTGCACTGGAGCCCGGGTAACCCGGCCTCGATCGTCGACGCTGAGGGCCGCATGATCCCAGGCAGCCTGTCGGAGAAGATCTGGGTGCCGATCAACGGGTCCGACCAGGGCATGTTCATCACCAGCCGCAACGTGGCCAACCCCGTGCTGTTGTTCCTTCACGGCTTCGCCCTGCCGGGACTCTTTCTCAACGACGACTACCCGACCGGGCTTGAGAACGAGTTCACCGTCTGTTGGTGGGAGCAGCGCGGGGCCGGCCTGTCCTACGACGCTGCCTCACCGGCCACCATGACCGTCGAGCAGTTCCTCGCCGACACGATCACCGTCACCAACTATCTGCGGCAGCGCTTCCACGTCGACAAGATCTACCTGATGGGTCACCCCTGGGGCAGCTTCATCGGCATCCAGGCGGCGGCCAGGGCCCCACAGCTTTACCACGCCTACATCGGTGTCGGGCAGATGTCGAATCAGCTGTCCTCGGAGAAGCAGGCCTACGACTACATGCTCCAGCGGTACCAGGAGCTCGGGAACACCGACATGGTGAGCAAGCTGCGTGCCGCACCCGTCACGGCCGCCGCGCCGCTGCCCGCGGACTACCTGCGGATCCGGGATCAGGCGATGCACAGTCTCGGCGTCGGCACCACGCACGACATGCGCTCGGTCATCTGGGGCCTGTTCTTCCCGTCCTGGCGCTGCCGGGCGTACACCATCGCCGAGAAGGTCGCCCTATGGCGCGGCAAGGTGTCCGCGCTGAACGAACCGCTGAAGACGGCCTACCTCAGCACGGACCTGAGGGCCACGGTGCCCTCGCTGGACATCCCGGTGTACTTCTTCCACGGCAAGTATGACTACACCGTCTCCTACTCCATGGCCAAGCAGTACCTGGCCTCCATGTCCGCGCCGGTCAAGGGTTTCTACACCTTCGACCGCTCCGCCCACAGCCCCGTCTACGAACAGCCCGACTGGGCCCGAACGGTCCTTCGCGACGACGTCCTGACCGGCGAAGCCGGTCTCGCCGATCTCACCGTGACGTCCTGACGCTCACGCCATCGCCACGACCTGCCCTGAGGAAGAGGGCGGACGAAGCAAGCAATACTTCCGATACCTGTTGCGAAAGAGTCACTTCCAACCAAGAAGGTGCACGAGATGCTCTACCCCGTGCTTCGTGGTCACGGCCGAGGCCTGGCGTTCGGGGCCGCGGCGGCACGTCTGGCCGCAGGCGTGTTGGTCCTTGTCGGCACACTCGTTCTCCTGACCCTCCTCACGCTGGCACAGGAGTCCGTGAGTGCGGGGGCGACCACCAGCGCCGCGGACGACGCTTCCGTGCAGGTCCTGCTGGCCGTGCGGGACTGGGTGACAAACCTCATGATCTCCCTGCCGTTCCTGCTCGGCGCGGGGATGTACTACTGGCTCATGTACCGCTCGGACGTCGTCCCGAGATGGTTGTCGGGGTGGGGGCTTCTCGGGGTCGCAGTGTCGCTGATGGCCACGCTCTACTCCGGTTTCACCCAGGACTTCGGCTTCTCCACCGTCAGCACCGCGCTGAACGCCCCCATCGCGCTGCAGGAGATGGTGTTGGCTGTATGGCTGATCGTGAGGGGCTTCCGTTGGCAGGCTCGGCCTGCACCAGCTGGAGGGCGGTCGTAGACATGGTGTCGAGTGCGCCACGGCTTCGCCGGGCAGGAGGGTTCGCGGCCTTGTATGTCGCGGCCGGCTACATCGCGGCGATCCCGTACTTCGTGTTTCTGGTGGACTACCCAGGCGCCACCACCCCGCAGGACCAGGTCACGCTCTTCGTGCACCACCACACGAGCATGTACCTCATGCACCTGGTCTCGTTCGAGCTGGTCGCGCTCGCGCTGATCGTGGTGACCCTCGCCGTGCATCAGCACCTTCAGGAGCGAGCTCCCGCGACGATCCAGATGGCGTCCGTGGTTGGGCTGGTTCGTGCCGCGCTCCTTCTGGGCAGCGTCATGGTGTTCAACCACGGCATGGCCGTGGTGGTGGACCAGCACGCCAGTGATCCGCGACAAGCGGCGGCCACGTGGCACGCAATCGGGCCGATCGCCGACGCGTTGGGTGGAACCGGCGGAGATGTCCTTGGCGGCGTGTGGTTCGTACTGGTGAGCTGGGTGGCGCTGCGTTGGCGGGTGTTCCCGCGCGCCTTGAACTGGCTCGGCCTCGGAGCCGGTGCCGCCGCGCTGCTCTCGGCGGTGCCCGGTCTGGGCGTTCTGGAAGTCATCGTCGGCCTGCTGCAGATCGTGTGGTTCCTCTGGTTCGGAATCGTCACGGCACGGGCTGGATCGGCGAAGCCGTTGGCCAGTGCCTGATCTCGCCCGAGCCGCTGCAGGGGCGGGCGATGATGCGAACCAAGCCCTGGCACACCTGACCGAACGGGAGCCGCCTTCGGGATTGGAACCCGAGACCTACACAGTGCGAGAACCCTGCCCACATCGCCGACCTGCGACGATGCCGGTAACGTGCCCGTGACCTGCGTCAACGTCGTACAACACTCCGTGGTCTCTGACACTGCCTGACACCTTGCTGTGCCCCCGATGTGCCCCACTGTGTACGGCATTCGCGTCACCGAAGCTGGACGGGCCTCGCACCCCCGGGGCAGGATTGGTTACCGTCCAATCGTTTCAAGCATGCGCACGAATCCGGCCCTGGCCTGGAGCGATGCCACAGGCGGACGGTACCTCCCTGTAGATTCCCCGCGGTTGGTTGTCCGTCATCGGCAACGGCTGAGGCTGATTGGACATGAGCGACTCTCATCCAAGTTCCACTGGCCTCTCCGAGAAGGTCCACGTGTCCGCGTGGGGAGCAGTCGGCGCTGGGGCTCGCCTCCCAGCCGGGGCGCATGACGAGTGATCGCATTCGCCGCCGACCGGAGTTGCTTCACGACCAGAGACGGTCGACGGGCAGTGCGTGGAGTCGTTCCTCGTAGGTGTAGGAGCGCATCCCCAGGTAGAACACGATTCCGGCGAGGAAGGCGTCGCCGGCAGCGTTGCGCAGCTTGCGTAGCGGCTTGAAGTCGTCCCCGGGAACTCGTCCACCGGCCTTGACCTCAACGGCGACGAGCGCGCCGTCATCACGCTCGAGGACCAGGTCGACCTCGTCACCGTCTTTGGTGCGCCAGTGTCCCAATGCGCTGACGCCGTCCAGCCACGAGGCCTGCTTGAGCAGCTCGGCCACAACGAAGCTCTCCAGAAGGTGACCGAGTTCGGTCAAGGCCGTCGGGTCTTTGCGGCCGAGCTTTTCGGGGGTTAGTCGCAGAAGTCGCGCGGCCACTCCGGAGTCAAGGACGTGGATCTTCGGCCTGCCGATTGCTCGGGACGAGAGCGTCTTGCCCCACGCCGGAAGCCGATGAACCAGGAACACCGCCTCCAGCAAACGGGTATAGCTCTCAGCCGTCACCCGATCCATGCCCAGGCCGCGAGCTGCTGCTTCGACGTTGAGGACCTGAGCGGTCTGGCCTGCCAACCGAGCGAGCAACGCCGGAAGCAGCGCCCCCTGGCGAATGCGACTCAACTCACGCACATCGCGTCCGAGGGTCAGGTCGACGTAGCTGTCGAACCAGCGGTTACGAGCGGCCGCGCCGCCGTGGGCAAGCGCCATCGGAAACCCACCCGCGGCGATGCGCAGCAAGTACTCCTCACGCGTCGTGGCCGAGGCCGGCTGCGAGGCCACAACGGCTGCCGCATCGAGGAATACCCCCTCCACCAAACGCTCGTGACGACCAGCGATCTCGCCCTGGGACAACGGGAAGGCCGTCAGCCGGGACAACCGTCCGGTCAATGCTTGCGCAGCGGGAGGCAGCGCGTCATGGCGAGTAGACCCGGTCAGAGCGAACCGACCGGGCCGGCTGGATAGGTTCGACTCAGCCTTGATCGCGTCCAGCACGATCGGAGCCTTCTGGTACTCGTCGACAAAGACGGGCTCACCGCCCGACACGAACGTGCTCGGATCAGCGGCCACCGCGTCGCGCACCGCCGGGACATCCAGATCTAGAAGGGTGGCACCGTGCTCTGCGGCCATCTGGCGCAGCAACGTGGACTTGCCTACGGTGCGCGGACCCTCGATCAGCACGACGGGGTCCTCCAGGAGCCGCTCGAGCGCTACTGACGCCAGACGCCGATCCACGAGACCTTCGAGTTGAATCACGGCTGCAGGCTACACGAGTTCACGACTGGCCATACTCTGAGTTAACGATTGGCCATACTCTGAGTTCACGATTAGTCATAGCTTGAGTTCACGACTGGCCGTGAAGGCGGAGTGTTGGACCCACCGTGGGCGAGGTTGCCGCTGAGCTCCAGGACGTGGCCCCAGAGGGCCTCGGTGCGAGCGGGCAGGTCGCCCAGGAGGACGCTGAGTTCCATCTACGTGGCCATGCATGTCGAGCTGTGCGAGTCGGGTCTGGAAAGATGCGCGGGTGGCCAGGAGTGCGGGTGACAGGCGGCGTACGCCGCACCGGAGCGCGACCAGACGCCCGGGCACGGTGATCCGTCTGGCCGAAGAGACGTCGCCGTCCAACCAGCCGACCCTGGAACTGTCGTTGGTCGACGACCTCGACCACGGACGGTTGCGGCACGGGGCGGCTCAGGTGCCGGCTCAGGAGGGGACGGGCCAGAACGGCGTAGGCGCCGTCGACGAGATGGTTGCGACGATTGCGCGGTCCCTGATCGAGGCGATCGCGGGTGCACGGACCGGCGTGGACGCCGAACTTGTTCTCTGCCATGTCATCGGGACAGTGGACCAGGGCGTCGACGGGCAGGCACAGGATCGTGCCGAGGCGCTGGGCGTTCTACTGGATGCGGTCAGGCAACACGCCGAACGACTCGGGACCGGCGACGCGCTCGCTGCGTTGCACATGCTCGCCGCGCTGGGACCGGCCCAGGCACGCGCGGCCGCCGCCCAGGCCGCACAGCGGATCGCCGCGCGAGGGGTCGCACCGCGCCCGTGGGCCGAGCGGATCGGTCAGGTGTCGTTCCTACGGGCGTGGCGCTACGGCGACGTGTTCGGCGAGCAGGACTCCCTCGGTGTGCTGTTCGACGAACGCGGGCGCAGCCACGCTCTGATGGTGTTGATCGACCACGGGCTCGGCGGCGGCGTCAAGGACGCGTGGGTCGTGCAACGCCGCGACGCCCTCGGCATCCGCGACCGCACGGCAGCGCAGCTGGTGGGCAACCCGACAGCGATCTTCGAGGACGTCGACGTCGAGACCGCCGCCGTCCTGCTGCGTGCAGCGCTGGCCGAGCAGCCCTGCCCCGAGCAGGACGACCAGATCCGCGACGTCGCGACACACCTGCCCCTGGTGGTCTCGCGTGCCGTTCGCCTGGCCGAGCTCGCCGGACTGCCCGCGGAACCGGACCGCGCCCAGGCCGACAGGCCGGCCGGCCTGGACGTGCTCCGGGACGACGTGCTGCAGGTCAAGGTGTCGCTGCGGTGGGCCAAGCCCCCGATCTGGCGGCGCTTGGAGGTCCCGGCGTCCATCACGCTGGAGCGGTTGCACCAGGTGCTCCAGGCGGCGTTCGGGTGGGATGACGACCACCTGTACGAGTTCGAGACCGGGGATGTCACCTCCCCCCGAGGCGGCCGGACCCTCACGGTCGCCACCCCGCGTCGTACCCGGCTGGGCGACGTCCTCGCGGGGCCGGGCGCCCGAGCGCTGTACCGGTACGACTTCGGCGACAACTGGGAACACCTGATCGAGGTGGAGGCCCTCCACCCTCCCGTGCCTGGCCAGACCTACCCGGCCTGCACCGCCGGGAGACGAGCCGCGCCGCCCGAGAACTGCGGCGGGATCCCCGGCCACGCGGCGCTGCTGGATGCCCTGGCCGACCTGGATGTCCCCGACCACGCCGAACTCCTGGAGTGGGTGCCCGCCGGCTACGACCCGGCCCGCTTCGACCGCGACGCCCTCAACCGGGCCCTGGCCCACCTGGGATGACCGACCAACCCGGAGGATCACGCTGGGCGGATCCACCGCCGTTCTAGTGAGGGGGAACCCACGCCGATCATGTTCTACACAGAGCACCGCCAGACTCGACTGATGGAGGGCATCTGTGGCAATCGGCGAGACGTTGATGGCAAATCGGCGAGACGGTGTGGTTGACCGTCCGACCCGAAGGCTCGCTCTGCGCGGATCCGCCGCACACGAACGCCACGGCGAGATGCCCTCATGTGCCTACAACTGCGAAACTCGGGTCAAACAAGCACGCGTGAACCGCCGTCCTGGACAAGCGGCCACCCCAGCACCCCGAAAGAGCCCCGCGGGGTGGTGGGCACCCCGCGGGGCTCTTTCCGGCTGGACATCGGTGCCTGCCGCGCGCGGGGCCGCCATCCTGCTCGTGTATCGCGCCCGACGGGTGGCCGGATCATGGGGTCGGGTCTGCAACGAGAGCGTTCCAGTTGAGGTAGGCGACGTCACCGCGGGTGCCGAGGCGGCGCCAGTAGCTGGCGGAGGGGGCGTCCAGGCTGGGTCGGATCTTGAGGAGTCGGGCCCGGTCGCTGCCCTTGAGGCGGGAGCGTTCCTCGAGTGGGTCGTCCATGAGGGAGACGAGCAGGGCGAGGTCGCCGACATGCCGCTGCGGTTCTCGGCTGTCGACCACAGCCGCAGCGGCCTTGAGGACGCTGGCACCGAGCACGTCTGGCACCGGGACAGCCGTGGGCGCCTCGCTGCGGCGCAGACGGACCTCGATCGTCGTGCGACGTTGGAGCGCCTGGAAGCCGCCGTCGATGGAGAGCGTTCGAAGGGCAACAGCCGGCGACCTGTGGTCGGGGCAGAGGAGGTCGATGACGCTTCCGGTGTCGGGATGGCGGTAGCGGTAGCGCAGCCCGTGGCTGTCGGGTTCGGGCCGGTGTCCGAGGACCTGGCTGACCACGCGGGCGCAGGTGGCGTAGTTTCTCGGTGGAGACGACCAGATCGGCGAGGACGTCGACGTCCTGGCTGGCGCGGACGCCGTCGAGCACTCCGCGGGCGCGCGCGTGCAGCATGACCATCTGACCGCCGACCAGGACCCACGCCGCCGGGTCGAGGTTGCGGCTGAGTTCCAGGATGTGGGCCCAGAGTGCCTCGGTGCGAGGGGGCAGGTCGTCCAGGACGACGCTGAGTTCCATCAGCGTGACCCGGCCTGCGCACGGAAGTCGCGCAGCAGGTCCTCCAGGCGTTGCCGGCCGGCGCGCACGACACGGGCGTCGATGTTTCCCATCAGGTCTACACAGATGGCCGCGGTCACCGCCACCGAGTGGCCGGGTTCGCGGACTGCGAGCCCGTGCCGCACCTGGTACCCGTCCGGCCCGGGAAGGACCCGATCGAGATCGTTCACCACCCGCAGGGTGACCTTGGACAGTTCGTCGCCCGCGACGAGTGCGTACTCGCCCCGGAGCCGGCGGTGCGTCGCCTCGTTGCAGTAGCCGTCCACCTCGGCCACCTCGAGCGCGACCAGGTCGAACGTCGGGTCGTGGTCGATGGCCGACAGTCCGGTGCGGACGAGGCCCGCTTCCCCGAGGAGCCGTGCCAGGTACTGGTCTTGCACCCGGTAGTGATGCACCGTGGCGCGCCGGCCGGTGACCTCGAACAGTCGCTCCGCGGTGACCTGTTTGAGCGAGGCGCGGAGCTTGGACCGGGTGACGCGGTCCAGGAAGTCGACGTTGTCGCCGGTGACCAACCGCAGCATCGCCCAGGCGTTCACCGGGGTACGCCGCGCTCCGGAGGTGACCTGCCGCCGCATCCGCAGCTCGAGGCTGACCCGATCGACCATGACCCGGTGGGCGACCCGGGTCCCCCGCAGCGCACCGGCACCGACCAGCCGACGCACCTCCTGCTGGCTCACGCCCAGCTTGACCGCGGCCTCAGCCGACGGCACGAACTCCGAGTCCGCCATGCTCCTCCTCCCGCCTCGCAAGTGCGACGGCGCTGCCTTCTCATCCAGTCCACCGACCTCTCACAGATTGTTTCCTGTATGCGTTGCATATGCAACGCATACAGGAAACGATTCTAGGCGCGTCGCGGGAGGTGCCACCTGCCGACCTCGGCTAGCGCGGGGGAACCTGACGCTGATAGTCGACAACTGCGGACACGACCGACCGGACGGCGCCGTACCGGACGTGACGCTCGACAGGTTCGTGCTCGTCCCAGGCGTCCGCCGATGCATCACCGACGAGGCGGCGGCATCGCCGCGCTTGTGCCCGAGGCAGTGACCTGTCGCCGACAATCGCGGCCAGACTGCCGAGCAGAGCCGGCGCGGCAGCCGGGCCGCAGCGTTGCAGGACCTGCTCCGCAGCCGTGAGCCAGGAATCGTCGTCCTCGGGGCAGGTGTCGAGGCGATCGTTGATGGCGGTGAAGATCAGCATCGAGGCGGACAACCAGGCGGGCCCGATCCGTTCGTGCTCGTCGAACGGCGGGTCCAACGCACGCTCGATGAATCGGCATGCCCGCTTCTCGTCCCCCGAGGCGACGGCGCGCGCTGCCTTGCGAAGCAGGTGGTCGCCCGCTGCGTGCAGCCCGTCGCTCACCGGTGCGAGCGTACGGTTCGACTCCTCCCGCAGGCCGCCCAGCGGCCGATCCCGTTCCCGATCGAGGATTCGGAGCATGTCGTCGAGCCGAGGCGATGCCACCCGCAGACGGTAGCGTCGGCCGCGACCGCACCGGGTCGGATCTGCGGAGGTGTCGTGTTCGTCGTCCACGCCACGGCGAGACTGCTGGCCAAGCTCGGACCCGTCACCTCCGGTGAGGCAGCGACGTCGACGACGTCGCTGGGTGCCTGGTACGCCAACCTCCTGCGGTGGCGGTCGCCAGTCGCGTTGTTCGTCAACGAGGTCACGCTGCTGCCCGTGCTGCTCCCTCTGGCCCCGGCCCGCACCCTGTGGGTCAGGTTCCCCGGCGCGCTCGCGGAGGTCCTGCAAGCACACGCCGTGCCGAGGCAGTTCATCGAGGCCGAGGTGTCCGAGATGGGGTCCCATGTGCTGGCCAAGACCGCCAGCCGCAGCACTGTGGGGATGCTGACCGAGTTCGCCTTCCTCGCCGACGCCCACCGCGAACATCTCGGACACGCTGATCTGACGGCGCTCGCCGTCAGCCTGGCCCACACCCCCTGCGGTCCGCTGTACAAGACCCATGTCTTCCCCGACCGCGCGCTGCAGGCCCATGTCGCCGAGCACGCCCCACCCCCGGCGTTGCGCCTCATCCACCCGGACGAACGCTCATGAGCAGCGGACGCGGTCCTGCGCTCGGGACATTCATCACCGATCTGCAGGCCCGCCTGGAGCAACTCTCCCAGGACGACGTGACCCGGCTGCTCCTGGCGCACGCCGAACGGCTCCCGACCCCCGAGCGGGCCTCGTTCCTGGCGATCTTCCCCGACCCGGCCGGGTCGGAAGTGCTGAGGTCCGCACGCCTGCAGCCGGATGACGGACCGGCGCGGCGGGTGCGCGAATTCGCGGCTCGGGTCGCCTCGGGGGACTACGGCGACCCCGAGGAGGGCTGGGACGGCGAGTGGCGCGGGCGGTACGGCTGGGCAGACGAGGAGCCTCTCCCGGGCTGGGTCGCCGACGCCGACGTACTGTTCACCGAGGCTGGCGAGGTCTTCCTCACCGCCGACGCGCAGCGCGCACGCGAGGTATACGACCTGCTGCTCGACCTCTTCCGTCCCAGCGCGCCGGGACGGAACGCGGCGGAGGCGTTGGAGATCTGGTCCCTGGACGTCACCGACATCCCCGAGACCCTCGCCCGCTACTTGCGCTGCGTCTACGAGACCGCGCCGGCTCAGAACCGGCCTGCAGCACTCGGCGACGCCTGGTCGTCGCTGCCGTGGAGTCCCGAACCCCCCACCCTGGCCCAGGTCGCCGACACCCGCACGGACCCGCTTGCGGACCTGGCCGACTTCCTGCCCGCCTGGATCGACCAGCTCGTCGGCGCGGACGCCTGGCCACCGGTCCGGCAGCGTGTCCGGCTGCTCGCCGAGGCCGCCCACCTGCACCACGGTCTCGACACACTCACCGAGCTGGCCCACCGACCCGGACCCCACCAGGGCGGGATCAGCCGAATCCGGATCGACGCCCTGGCCGCCACAGGTCGACCCACCGACGCGGTCGACGCTGCCCGCGAAGCAGTCAGCCTGCCCGGCCTGGAGCCCGAGCTTCTGGCCCAGCTCAACGACCGGCTGGCAGACCTGCGCGCCGTCACGGCGGACCTGCCCGGCGCTGTCCGCGCCCGACAGGACGCCTGGCGGGCGCGGCCGAGCCGTGACCGGCTGCTGGCCATGGTCGACGACGCCCGCGCGGCCCGGCTCCTCGACGACGTCCTGCAGGTCGAGGCCGCGCGGGTCGTGGGCACCACCGGCAGAACCGGCGCCATACCGGATCGCCTCGGCTGCGAACTGCTGCTGCTCGCAGGCTTCCTCGAGGACGCGGTGGCGGCGCTCACCGCCTCCGACCCCCTCGGCTGGTCGCGGCCCTCGCATCCCGGGCCCGTGGTGCTGCCCTACCTATGGGCCGCTGCGACCGCCACTGCCACGCCGCGTGAAGGTTTGCTGCACACGACATTCGCTGCGATCGACACCGTGCCCGACACCGCCGAGCGGCTCTTCCTCAGCGGCACACCTGATGACGACAACCCGTGGACCGCCAGTCACGTGACCACCCCCGCCCGGCGGCGCCCCACCCTGACAGAGCTATTGACCGAGACGCTCGCCACCCGCCGCGCGACCACGTCGAAGGCAACCGATCTGATCGAGATCGCGCGCCACATCACCGACACACGGATCGAGGCCATCGTGTCGAACAAGCACCGCGGCGCCTATGCCCGCGCGGCCGTCCTCGCAGTCGCGCACGCCGAAGCCCTTGCGACACGATCCCCGAACGAGGCCACCACCTACGTGTCCGGGGTCCGCACGCGCTACCCACGACACGTCGCATTCCGACACGAGCTCGACACGGCCGCCAAGGCCTCGTCGCTGCACAAGCGGGCCCGCGCCCGCTGATCAACCCAGACCCTCGACCGATCCATCGGCATCGGCCGGAATCCTCCCGTGAACGGCAGGCGGGGATGCCGGCACAGCCAACCGGTAGCCGCAGCAGGCCCACCGCCGAAACCGCCCGCCTTACGCAATACCCCATTGGGTATCCGAATCTGAGCTTGATCAGACCACGAATAGACCACTGGCACAGCGAGCCACGTGAGTTCCGTACGCACGCGATCGCGGTCCGCACTTGATGCCCTCCCAGAGCATTTGGGGCTCTGACCAGCACCGATGTGCTCGATCACCACAGCTGCGCACACGCCAACCTGGCCCACCCAACCCTGATCAGCAGTTTCGCAGACCGTCACCACATCAGGGTTTACCAAGATCACTTAGTCGATCTTGCTCAACTACATAACTGCACGTCAAATGCATGATCACGACATGCGGAGGACGAGGGATTCGAACCCCCGGGGCAGGATTGGGTACCGCCCAACGGTTTTCGAGACACCCACCCAGACATCGGTTGGCCTGCAGTGATGGCGGGCCTCGTCGATCACAGACCACGAGTAGACCACGGGTAGCTGTCGACAACAGACCGCAGCCGTTGACGGCTGGACGTCCGCGCCCGGGACTACGGCTGCGCCGCAGGCCTGCTCGAGACTTGTCCACTTGACAGCGAGGCTTCGTCCTCCCCGAGCCACACGGTTGCGGCCGCCAGAGACACTTCCCTCTCCTCCCCTCTGCTAGCCATGCGCAACACGTACGCCATCGGCCGACCGTCGCCGGTCGGGCCGATTGCCGGTCCGGGGTCATTCCTCAGCATCGAGATCTCGGCCGTCGCTATCGGGCGGCTGCAGATCGATGTCGACATCGACGAGCTCGACGGCGCCGTCCGCAGCAAGTTGACCGACGATCACGTACGCGAACACCAAGCGGCCAGGGTTGATCAGCACCCGGTAGCCAGGGCGACCGGGGATCAGCTGCGGGAGATCGTCGAAACCAGCAGCGAACTCCTCCACCGCACGCAGTAGCTCCAAGGCCTCGAAGTCCGCCCGCGAAGGCACCGTGCCCTGCCGGCCTGCGGGCAAGAGCTGATCGAGGCGATGGAAGAACTGCGCCGTGGCATGGACTCGGCGACGAGGACCGGTCACGACGCGTTGGGCAGATCCCGCCCGGCGATGCGGTCCTCGACCCGGGCACGCACCCTGTCCAGAAGCGGCTGCAACTGTGGCGAGACATCGGCCAGATCACGAACGATGCTCGCAGAGAACAACGCGTCCTGCTCCTCAACGGGCAGCGCCTCAAGCTCCTCAGCAGTCCAGATCCTGCCGTTCACCACTCAACACCCCGCCCCCATCGCCGCCACTTCCACTATCGCAATCCGTCGCTCCACATGGCGCCCCCAGCACCACCCGGCGGATTGACCAGCCTGGTGACGGGTCAAGAACTCATGTCGCGTGCGTCAATTGGGACCGGGCCGGCCCGCGCGAGTCGGATCAGCAGATCCCGCTGATCCGACGAAACGGCTCCAAGTGGGGCCACCTCAGGCTGGCACACTCACCCAGCTTGAGCGAGCAGGAACTGCACCCAGCTGGGTCCCCTGCGGGAACGCGCCGGTGCGGGGCCCAGACCGTGCCGGTGCAGGATGGTCCGGACCGAGGACCCCGACACGGCGACCTCGAGCTTGCGAACCTCCCCGACGATCCGCAGGTAGCCCCACCGCGGGTTCTCCCTCGCCAGGCGCACGACCACCTCGACCGCGGCCTCCGGCAGACCTTTCCTGGCGCCACCGATATGCGGGTAGGTCCAGCGGCGGGCGACCAGCTCCCGGTGCCAGCGCAACAGCGTCGCCGGCGTCACCAGGAAGGCACCCCACCGTTCCCGGGACAGCAGTCTCGCCAGTGATGCCAACAGCATCCGATCCGTCAGGGGTGTAGCGGGGCCGCGTGACCTGACGGCCCAGCACGGCCAGCTGATGACGCAGAACAGCGATCTCCACATCCTTCGCACCCGGGGCCGGACCCAACCCGACCAGCCCAGCGAGCCCCTGACGATCACGAAACCGAGCGTCCGCACCAACACGTCCATGATCATCTCAGATCTGCGTCCCCCAGGTCACAGCTGCGACCCTGAACTTGCACCCTTCACCCTCAGCACGACGGCCTCGCCCTGCCCCCCGCCGCCGCACAGGGCGGCCGCCCCGATGCCGCCGCCCCGCCGGGCGAGCTCCAGGGCCAGGTGAAAGGTGATCCGGGCGCCGGAGACCCCGATCGGGTGACCGAGAGCCAGTGCTCCCCCGTTGACGTTGACGAGCTCCGGGTCCAGGCCGAGACGCCGTGCCGACAGGATGGGTACGACGGCGAAGGCCTCGTTGATCTCGACCAGGTCGAGGACGCCCGGCGAGATCCCCGCTCGCTCGCACGCCGCGAGGATGGCCCGCGCCGGCTGCTCCTGCAACGTGGAGTCGGGTCCGCCGACCATGCCGTGCGCGCCGATCTCGGCGAGCCACGGGAGTCCGCGCCGTTCGGCCTCGTCCTTGGCCATCACCACCACGGCGCAGGCCCCGTCGCTGCTGGCCGACGCCGAGCCTGAGGTGATCGTGCCCTCCGAGCGGTAGGCCGGTCCCAGCAGAGCCATCGACTCCTCGGTGGCGTTGTCACTGGGCAGCTCGTCACCCGACACCGCCGTCGGAGGCCCCGCCAGTTGCGGGACCGGCACCGGCACGATCTCGGCATCGAAGAGACCCGATCTCCAGGCGCGTCTGGCGCGCCGGTGCGACCGGACGGCGAAGGCGTCCTGGTCGGCACGGGCGACGAAGCGGTCGCCGATGTTGGCACCCTCGGTGAGGCTGCCCATGTTCTGATCGGTCAAGCTGTCCCACAGTCCGTCCCGGGCGACGTGGTCGCGCATCTTGGCCGGGCCGGGCTTGCCGTCCTGCATCACCTGCACGAGCAGCCGCGGTGCCCGGCTCATCGACTCCTGGCCTCCGGCCACGACGACGTCGAACGCGCCCGCCCGGATGAGCTGGTCAGCCAGCACGATCGACTCCATCCCCGAGAGGCACACCTTGTTGACCGTCAGCGCCGGGACCTCGAGCGGTATCCCGGCCAGGTACGCCGCCTGTCGCGCGGGCAGCTGTCCCGCCCCCGCGGTCAGTACCTGCCCCATGATCACGTAGTCGACGTCATTCGGGCTCACCCCGGCGCGGTCGAGCGCGGCGCCGATCGCCACCGCTCCGAGCTCGGAGCCCGTCAGGTCCTGGAGCGCCCCGGACATCCGTCCGATGGGCGTCCGGGCGCCCGCGACGATCACCGACGTACGAGCCTGGTGATCGGCCATGACGGAGCCTCCGATGGTCAGGTCACGCAGCCTAGTCATCAGCCCCCGCCGGACGTCAGACAACCTGGCCGACCCGACGACCAGCATCGATGACGTTGCTGCCGAGCGTCATCCGGGCCGAGCGTCCCGACGACCACGGAGTACGACGTTGCCGCCCAGGATGCCGGCCAGGCGCTCGGCCTCCCGCTCGATCTCCTGCTCGGGTCGCGGGCGCTCGTCGAGCCAGGTCACCGTGAGCTCGTCACCCCGGTGCGACCAGGTCCCGCACACCACCCCGCCCGCGATCACCGGGTTGGCCCTGTGGGTCATCAGGTCTCGACGCGATGCGGGGTTGACCCGGTCGTCCTGGGTGCCGGGACCCATCACCCACTGGTCGTGACCGGGCAAGAAGCGCACCTCGTTTCCCGGTCGCGGCGGCGCGTCGGCTCGGGGACGCCCACGCCTACGCTTCGGCTCCTTGCGGGCCAGCACCCGAGCGTCGAGCCTGAACCGGATCTACCTGCAGGTTTGCCGCCCGCTTGGTCAAGTCCCGGGGCCTTGACCAAGTCAGGGTGGTTCGGTGGCTTCGCGGAGGCCATCGGTGAGGGCTGGCAGGCGGTGGGGGTGGCGCGTGCTGGATGGTCCCATGTCGCCGCTCAGGCGGGCCTGACGGTCCTCTCGCAGGATGGCCAGGACCTCGGCTCGGGCCGGGGCACTCAGGAGCGCACCGATATCGGCGCCGAGACGGTGCGCGGCGGCGGGTTCGACGTCGAAGTCGTAGCGGGCCAACACCTCGACGTCCTGGTAGAGCGCGTCGAGGAACGGTCCTTCGGTGTACCAGCCGATGATCTCGTCGAGGTCGACGGCGTCCCGACGATGCAGCAGGTGGCGGTCCGACCAGGCCACAAGCTTCAGCAGGGTCAGGCCGGCCACGGTGGGCACACGGACCTGGACCCCGCCGGGCAGCCGCACCGTTTGTGCGGCTGCGTGGGTCTCGCGCAGTCCCAGGACGTTGAGGGTGTGCTCGTCCGGTAGGCGGACGGTGCGGTCGGGTGCCTCGATGGGGCCGTAGGGGACGATGTCGACCGCGACCGGCGTCCCGCAGATCTGCACGGTGAAGGTGTGGACGCCGCCGCGTGGGGTCAGATCTGCGGTGAGTTGGTGGTAGGCGCGCCAGGTGGGGACGGCGACGGCGATGTCCACGTCGCGGGTGGCGCGCTCGGGCATGCGGTCGAACAGGGCCGTGCACAGGATGTTCCGGGCGGTCGCACCAATGACCAGGACGTCGACACCGGCCAGCGTGGCGGCGGCGTTGAGTACCTGCAGGACCTGCGCCGCCAGGGCGATGTCAGGTTCGGTCGAGCTGCTCGAGTCGAGCATCATGTGTCCTCAGACGCTGAGCGTGGTCACGCTGACGGGGTTCTCCCGAGACCAGAAGGTCGGCGTAGACCAGGACCGGGGGCACCAACCCATCCTGTCCCGCCGGAGCCTGATCGTGTGCTGCCGGGTCTGGGTGCGTCCAGAACCGGCGCCGGACGACGACGTTGGCCTCCCGCAGATCCTCGACACGTCGGCAGCGGTGCGCCGCCAACACCGGGGCGGGCACCGCGTCGGCGTACAGCAACACCCCCGCGGGTCGCAGGTGGGCATCCATCACCGACCCGGCCGCCTCGCCCCCCAGGTCCACCCCGGCCTGCCTCAGGTCCAGCCGCGCGCCGACCCACCACTGCGGGTCCGCAGCCCGGTAGGCACCCAGGTGCAACGACGCCGCCAGCGACAGTGCATACGCCTCGGTCCAGCGGGTCAGCAACTCCCCCGCCCTGACCAACCGACGCCCTGAGGGTGCCTGGATGAGGTAGCCGCCGGCCTGCAGATCCTTCAGCACCATCGCCACGGTGCCCACCGCAGCCCCGCTTGCCCTCGCGATCTCACGGACCGTACCCGCACACAGGGCGGGCCAGGACAGCAGGCAGAACGTCACCTGCGCGCCCGAACGAGTGAACGGACGGCGCGCGCTCGGCCCCGCCACCACCCCCGAGTCCGGGACCGGACCCCGCACCGGCCTGCGGCCACGCACGTCGATCCGCACACCATCCCAGCGCAGGAACACATTCCCCGCCGCGTCCACGAACTGCAGGCCCCGCTCCCGCAACACCTGCGCCGCAGACTCCGGGACGAACGGCGCCACCACCAAGGTCGCCACCCCCGGCACCGACTCGATCACACCGGCCACCGGAGGCGTCACCCGAGCCCGGACCACCACCCGGTAGACGCCCTCACCACCGCCCTCACCCTCACTCAGGCGCAACTCGCCCCCGGCGCCCCGAACGACACCCACCCCCAGCCGACCCAGCACCTCGACAGCTTCCGCCACCACTTGCTCGTTCACTCTAGCCACATGTTCATTATGCATGAACAGACACCACAAGTGAACATAGCCTCCGCCGACGGCGGCCTCCGGGAATCCTCCCGACTGGCCGGAAGCGCCGATCCCTGGTCGGGGGTCCAACGTCGGGAGGGAACAGGGCCCCTCACGATCAGGATGTTCACCCCACGAGGTCAACCTCACCGCTATGACGTCGCCTTGGGATGCTGGGGGATCTCAGCATTGGCTCGCTGAGGTCGAATCGCGCGCATGAACGCTGCGCCGAACATCATGATGCCAACGCCTCCCGACAGGCCGACCAGCCATATTCCCAATCGATTGTCATCGAGAATGTCCTGGGCTCTACACGCACAGCTCTGATCTGGCGATCTACTGTTGTAGATGATCGCTATCTCGTCACCTACCGTCAAAGCAGTGCCATCTGGGTTGGGCGAGCGCGACCCACCCGAGTCGAAGAATTCGCGCCCATTCACGAAGTATTGATAGTACACCGTATTGTGGTTCTGAGGTTCAACGCGCGCGACCACGGCCTTCGCCTCTACCCCATACTTCTCAAGCTCCTGCAGCCTCGCCTGATCATTTCTGACCTCCAGATACCCAAGAGAGAAGGACGCAGCGAAGGCCAGAGCAATACCCAGTAGCCTGGCGAGCCAGGTTCGAAGGGAGCGAGTCATTGAATCACCCACAGCCATTCTCCACATAGTTGCATCGCCCACATTCACTGCAATCCGCTCCGAGCCTCGGATAGAACCGTTTGGATGAGCTGTTCCGGCTCCAAACTCCTATCGTCTTAGTTTCCATAGAGCACCGTCTTGATCACTGAGGTCGGAGCGCACGCATGAACGCCGCCCCAAAGACCGAGACAACAACACCTCCCCCAAGACCGAACAGTTGCATTCCCAAGCGATTGGAATCGAGAACGTCCTGCGCTCTGCAGGCGCAACTCTCACCTGGCGAAATGCTGTTGTAGATAATTGCTATCTCGTCGCCCATCGCTAGAACATTGCTTTCCGGGTTGGGCGGGTCTGAGCTACTTGAGTCGGAGAACACACGTCCGTCTACCGAGTACCGATAGTACACCGTACCGTGATCTTGAGAGTCAACGCGCACAACGACGGCTTTGGTTTCCACCCCATACTGCTCAAGCTCACGGAACCGCGCCTGAGCGTCTCTAAACAACAGATAGGCGAAGGAGAAAGACACAGCGAAGGCCACCGCAACGTAAGCAGTCAGACCCCCTGGTGACCTGGGGCGTGTTGGTGCTGGTGCCCTGTTTGTGATCATGTTTGACTCCGGGCATGTCCGAGCCGCCGGTTGCGCCCTCGTATGGGGAGCTGGCTGCGCTGGTGGTCGCGCAGGCTGGGGTGATCGAGGAGTTGCGGGGCGAAGTCGCGAAGTTGCGGATCGAGGTCGCCGCTCTGCGTCGTCAAGTCGGTCGTGACTCCTCGAACAGCTCCCGGCCGCCCAGCACCGACGACCCGGGCACGGCGGCGAAGGCCAGGGCAGACAAGCGATCGGGCGAGGCCGCAGCTGGCCAGTCGCCGAAGCGAGGCCAGGGCGGACAGAAGGGTCACCGCGGCAGCGGTCTGCAACGGGTCGCGGTCCCGGACCGGACCCGGAGGCTGGAGCCGCCGGCGTGTGGTGGGTGTGGCGGGGATCTGGCCGGCGCACCCGGACGGGTCGGGTCCAGTGTGCAGGTGTTCGACCTGCCGACGTTCTCGTTGATGGTGACCGAGTACCTGATGATGCGCCGGGTCTGTGGCTGCGGGCACGTCACCACGGCGGCGATGCCGGCGGGCGTGCGGGGCGGCCCGACCTGCTACGGACCGAACGTGACCGCGGCGGCCACCCTGTTGGCCTCGACCGATGTGATCGGGATCGAGCGGGCGGCGGACCTGATGTCCGCCCTGCTCGGCGTCACGGTCTCCACCGGGTTCATCTCCTCCTGCCTGGTCCGCCTGGACACCGCGTTGACCGCGGCCGGGTTCGAGGACGCCCTCAAGGGCGCCCTACGCGCCGCGGACGTGGTGGGCACCGACGAGACACCCGCCCCGCTGACCGATCAGGCCACCCGAGCCGAAGGCTGCCACAACCCGCACGTCTACACGGTGCGCACGATGTGCGCCTACACCCGCGTCGGTGACGAGCCGAGCCGGGATCTGGTCTGGTACGGCGCGGCCGGGGACCGGACCAAGGCTTCGATCAGTGGGTTCGGGATCCTGGACACCTACCGTGGGGTCCTGGTCCGCGACGACTACGGCGGCTACCTCAGCTACGACGATGACCTGGCAGGTGTCCAGCAATGCCTGGCGCATGCACTGCGGTATCTGGACGACGCCTACGCGATCGACCCGCTCACCCAGGGCTGGGCCCGTCAGGTCGCCGACACGCTGCGGGAGACGATCGGCGCGGTGAACACCGCCCGCGCAGACGGACGGACCAGCCTGCACCCCCGGCTGCTGGCCCGGCTGCGCCGCTCCTACGACTGCGGCGTCGCGGTCGGGATCTCGACCAACGCCTCGAGGCGATGGCACAAGGGCAACCACCCCGGACTACAACTGGCGAAACGCCTGCGCCGCAAGGCCGACCAAGTGTGGATCTTCGCGACCCGGTTCGATGTGCCCGCCACGAACAACGGCTCGGAGTCCGCCATCCGTGGCTACAAGCTGGCCGCCAAGGTCAGCGGATGCTGGCGGACCCTGGCCACCCTGCAACGCCACTGCCGGATCCGCTCCTACCTGGTCAGCTCCCGAAACCACGGACACCGATCCCTCAACGCGATCAAAGACGCCCTGACCGGCACCCCCTGGATGCCACCAACCGCAGCCTGATCAACTGGCGGCTACCCCTGACTGCTTACACCGCAACACCCAATAGCCGAATGAGCCAGGTTCGAAGAGTGCGCATCATGAGTCCTGCCGTGTCAGCTCGCTGAGCCGCGAGAGCCTGAGCGAAACCAACCAGATAACGATCACCGTCCACAAGAGATTCGGGAGGATTCATCCAACGGGGACGAGCAACGGTCGCTCCCCCCGGTTCAACACGACGGCACGCCACTGCCCACACCCCTCTTCGGTACCGCCACCACCCGTGGCGCCCACCGCCGCGAACCGGTCCGCACCTCACCCCCTGGGGGTATCCGCCGCGGACCATGATCGGACCAGGAATAGACCACTGGTCGTCATACACCACCGTGGACGACTGGTGACCGGACACCCCGGGATGGACAGCCGACAACCGGCGACCAGCTGCCACGGGGGGCGCCGACCTGCACGTTCACGCTTCTGGAGACACGTCGCGGAAAGGCCGGTTGGGGTCTGTAGGGCCAACGGTGTAACCGGCCTGACGGGTAGACCAGCGTGTCTGCCAGGAAGGTCCAGTGATGGCCGACAAGATGCAGGGCATGAATGCTCTGGCTAAGAGAATCGAGATGTCTGAGCTCAAGCCTGGTGATGCTGAGCGGGCCGCGATCCGGGAGATGGTGAAATCTGCCAAGGATCGTGGTCTTGCTTTGACCGGGCCTGATGGCTTGTTGAAGATCCTCACGAAGACGGTGCTGGAAACAGCGCTGGATGAGGAAATGAACGGTCATCTCGGGTATGAGAAGCACGCCGTGGAAGGCCGCGACGGCGGGAATTCTCGTAACGGGATCCGATCGAAGACGGTGTTGACTGATTCGGTCGGGCCGATCGAGATCGATGTCCCGCGGGATAGGGATGGAAGTTTCGATCCGGTCATTGTGAAGAAACGTCAGCGCCGGCTGGGTGATGTCGATGCGATCGTCTTGTCGCTGTATGCGCGTGGGTTGACCACCGGTGAGATCAGCGCGCATTTCGCGGAGGTCTACG
This sequence comes from uncultured Actinomycetota bacterium, assembly GCA_963710915.1. GTDB lineage: Bacteria > Actinomycetota > Actinomycetes > Actinomycetales > Kineosporiaceae > JADJPO01. Next base: position 294,863 of record CAVQCD010000014.1, read on the forward strand.
GCGCAAGTGTGTCGAAGAATGTGGTCTCTGCGATCACCGATCAGGTGATCGAGGAAATGACGGAGTGGTCGACCCGGCCGTTGGCCTCGCATTACGTGGCGGTGTTCGTCGACGCGGTGCATGTGAAGGTCCGGGACGGGCAGGTCGCCAACCGGCCCTTCTACGCGGCCATCGGCGTGGACCTGCAGGGCCGCAGGGACGTGCTGGGCCTGTGGGCCGGCACCGCCGGGATGGGTGAGTCGTCCAAGTATTGGATCTCTATCCTAACCGAGTTGAAGAATCGTGGGGTGATCGACATCTTCTACCTGGTCTGCGACGGCTTGAAAGGCATGCCCGATTCAGTGAACACGATCTATCCCGACACGATCGTGCAGACCTGTGTCGTGCATCTGATCCGGAACACGTTCCGGTATTCCTCGAAGAGGTTTTGGGGCGAGCTCGCCCGGGACGTGAAAGCGATCTATACGGCGGTGGACGCCACGGCGGCGTGGGCGGCGTTCGAAGAGTTGGAGGAGAAATGGGGGAAGCAGTATCCCGCGATCAGTAATCTGTGGAGGAATGCCTGGGAGAACTTCATTCCGTTCTTGGACTATGACATCGAGATCCGTAGATTGCTCTGCTCGACGAACGCGATCGAATCGATGAATGCCCGGTATCGGCGGTCCGTGGACGCGAAAGGTCATTTCCCCACCGAGCAGGCCGCAATGAAAACCCTGTACTTGACCACCCGTAGCCTCGACCCGAAAGGCACCGGACAGAAACGATGGATCACGCGATGGAAACCCGTCCTGAACGTCTTGGCGGTCGTTTTCGCCGACCGCATGCCCACCCCTGCTAGCCTCTAAAACACCAACCGCCGGTTACACCGTTGCGCCCACAGTCTCGCCGGTTGGACACCCGTTAACGGTCTGGAATACCTCTGGCACCCGACGACGGAGGTTGATGGCTCACCCTAGGCATGAGTCATCGGCAGAAGCGCAGGTCAGTGGCATGTCAACACGAAGCGGAGGGCGAGGGATTCGAACCCCCGGGGCAGGATTGGGTACCGCCCAACGGTTTTCAAGCATGCCCACGAACTGGGGCCTGGCCTGCAGTGTTCCCAGACTGGTGGTTGTAGTCCCCGCGGATTCCCCGCGCACGGAGGGGGATGGTCGGCGCCGACTGGTGCCGGCTGGACATCGATTCGGCTGCCAGGCAGAGGGTTTGGAGCGCGCTGGAAGTTCAGCAGCGTTTGGCGTCCTCGACCGGGGCGATCGTTCCTTGGACGTTGTCTGGGCCTACTCGCGTAGTGCGGCGACGGATTCGACGAGGCCGTCGGCTTCGAGTCTGGTGAGGATGTCCAGGACCGTGCCGGGTGGGCGACGCCAGGAGTCGGCGATGCGGGTGATCGCGGCGTAGACGAGGTCGCGGTCGAGGTCGATCTGGGCGCGGACGAAGTCGTCGGGGGTGACCGCTTCGACGTCCCAGGCGGTGAGGCTGGCCGCGGGGAAGTCGCGGATGTTGGCGGTGACGATCAGTTGGGCTCGAGCGCGGATCGCTGCGGCGAGCACGTGCCGGTCGTCGGGGTCGGGCAGTGTCACGACGTCGATCAGGGGCTCGTAGCCGACGACCAGTACGTCGCGGATGGCTCCTGTCATGAGTTCTCGTGTGCGCGTCAGGCGGTCCGGGGGCAGGTCCGGCCGGTTCTCCTGCAGGTTTTGGAACACCTCGTCCAAGATCGTGTCGGTCCACTTGGCCTGGACCAGACCGGCCTGCGCGATCCGGATCAGCAGATCGCGCAGGGTGCTCGGATACAGCACGCACGCGTCGTAGACCGCCACGAAGCCCATGGTCAGAGCAGGCCCATCTCCTGGTTCAGGGCGGTGAGCTCGTCAGCGGCCCGGCGCCGCCGCTGATCATCGATGCGCATGTAGTTCAACAACGACTCCGCGCGGATCCGCCGATGCTTGCCCACCAACCGGAACTCGATCTCCCCGGCCTTCAGCAAACCGATCAAGAACGGGCGGGACACGTTCAACAGGTCCGCCGCCTGCTGGGTGGTCAGCTCGGCATTCGCCGGGACGACCGAGACCCCTTGACCGTTGGCCATGTGCGCCAGGATCCGCGCCAAGAACTCCACCGCACCCCGCGGCACGGTGAGGGCCTCCTCCTCGTCGTGCTCGTCGTCCACCCGCAGCCGCACCACCCCACCCCCGGGGTGTCGAGCCAAGTAGTCCCGCACATGCGGCAACGCCTCGACCGCCGCCGAGATGTCCGCCTCCGCCGGCCGCACCGGCTCCAACGCTCTGATCGTCACGTCTTGACCTCCCCCACCCCCATCGGCTCCTACTCGAAGTATCTGTAGCATTCGAAACAAACGCAAGGGGTGAGTGCGCGGGAACGGCCGCTCCGTTGGAGCAAGGGCCACCCACCTCAGACCGTCGCCCACGACCGCCGGTCGGGCCTTGCGCTCAGGCTGCTGCTTGAGCTGGTCGATGTGCGGGTCATGACGTCGCGTGGGGTTCTGGCCCTGATGGCAGGGTGTGTGATGCTGGCCTCTGGTTGGGCGACGTCTGGTGGTGCCGTCGCGGCGACATCGGCGGCCGCGGGGCCTGCCTCGATCACGATCCTCGCGCCGTCCGCGGACGCCACGGTGTCGGGCACTGTGCCCGTGCGGCTTCAGGTGAGCGGGGTGGCGTCCGGCGCACTGGTAACGGTCCGCCTCACCTACCAGGTGCTGGTGACCCGCCCAGCTCCTGCCGATTGCGGCGCCTCCTGCGAAATGACCTTCACGGTGGACAGCCTCTCCCGCTCGCAGACGCCCTGGGTGGAGGAGGGCCGCCAGATCCCCGACGGCCCAGCACTGCTCGGCGCATCGACCGCCGGGGCGGACACTTGGATCGGCGTGACGGTGGACAACCACCGGCCGACGGTGTCGGCCCCCGACGGCGGGCAGAGCCCTGTGCTCGTCGACCACTCCTACACCGCGCCGTTGACCGTCACGGCGGGTCCCGGGTCGGCGTCGGCGATCGCCTCGGTGTTGCTGTGGACACCCGGCTACCTGACCGCGGACCCGGCGACGTGGGCGCAGACCACCCTGCCGCGCCCCGCCAGCGGTCGACCGTGGACCATCAATCTCGACACCTCCTCGATTACACCGTCTCAACCCTCGATCTACTACGCCGCAGTGACTGCCGATGGCACCTGGTCACAGGTCCACCGCGTGGTCCTTCGGATCGACCACGGCGTGCGCTCGGTACAGGGCTGGCCGAGCGGTCCGATCCTGGCCGATCAACTGCGTCAGCTCAGCCTGACCGCCGACTTCGGCACGACCTCGATCCTGGCCAGCAGCGTCACCATCCAACTGGACGGCGACACCATTGGCGCGGCGGCCTTCTCCGATCCCTGGCTCACCCGGCGAAGCACCGACCCCCTGATCGTCCCGATCACCACTACCCTGCCCGCCGGTATCCACGAACTGCGACTCAGGACCACCGACACCTGGGGCATGACGTCGACCAGTCCACCGGCAACCGTGACCGTGCTCCCCGCAGTGACCGCCAGATGGTCTGTCCCAGAACCGGTCTACGTCAACCAGTCAGTGCCGATCGCAGCTGAACTCTCCACCGTGACCGAGGCGATGACCACCTACTCACTCAACGACCACATGACCGTCATCGGCACAGGCACCGCCCCCCACGTCACCCACACCTGGATCCCGACCACGAGCGGCCCCCATCCGTTGCACCTGCGCGTCACCCAAACCGATGGCGACATCATCGACCTGACTCGCACGGTCACCGTGCGCGCCGACGCCACCGCGACCACCCTGACCCTGCCTCCCACGGCGCCCTACGGCACCGCGATCCTGCTACGCGGCAACGTCACCCGCGCGGACGGCCCCCGACGGGGACAGCATCCGCTCTCGCTGCCGGTCACGATCCAATTCCGCCCAGCGGGCACTGCCGCATGGCAGACCGTCACGACCACCACCACTGTCGACAAGGGATACTTCGGCGTCAGCCTGACACCGCGTGGGTCTGGTCAGTGGAGAGCTACGGCAACCGCTCGCCGCCTCAACGACATCGAGTCCTTGCCATCGGTCTCACCGACGCGCTCCATGAGCGTGACAGCGACAGTGCGTGCTCAACCACCCAAGGCCGTGCGAGCCCGCACCGCTCAGGTATGGCAATTCACCACCACACCCCACGAACCTGGCCTGACACTCACCGTGAAGATCCGCAAGGCCGGGACCTCGACCTGGAAGACCGTAGCGCGACCCGCGGTCTCAAGCGCAGGAAGGGCCCGGTCGAGCCTGCGGATGCCCGCACGCGGCACCTGGCAGATCATGGTCACCCGCCCGGCCACCCTCCGATGCAGCACCAGCACCATCATCCGGAGCGTCAGGACAACCTGACCAACCAGACCGTCGTGCCCGTCCCCGCCACATAAGTCCAGGCGACCCGTGACTCACCCGCTAAGGACACGAACGGCCCAACTGAGGCCGGAACCCGGTTCGACTCACGCTCACCCGCGAGCCAGACCCGTCCCTCGGACAGCCCCTCCCAGAAGCCTCCCCGTTCGGCGCCACCGTGGCCTAGCCGCTCAGGCGTGGGCTGGCGCCGGCTTTCCCCGCACATTCCCCGTGGACAGCCATACACCGTCACATGACGAGCGCGAGGAGACGCCGCCACGAGCGCATCAGACGCCGCCGACAGCCGGTGCGGGGAGGGCTTGACCTGCTGGTTTGCAGGAACCGCGAACGCGCGAGACGACCTCGAGACTGAAGGAGTCGCCAGGAACAGGCGCCGCGCCAGCGGTTCGAAAACCGTAACCATGTGAAATACCCCTGGCCGTACCCTTGCCAGAGAGGCCCGCCAGACAAATTCGCAGGTCAACGGCATGATCGACACGAGGCGGAGGGCGAGGGATTCGAACCCCCGGGGCAGGATTGGGTACCGCCCAACGGTTTTCAAGCATGCTCAGGAAGTAGGCCTTGAGCCGCGGTAATGCGGCCGGTGTTCGCTCTATCCCCGCCAGTTCCCCGCGCGGAGTGGGCCAGGGTCGGCGTCGGGTGGCCGTGGCTGGACACCAGACGATCCGCGATCATAGGAGTTGGCGGCTCCAATGATCGACTCCACGGCGATGCCGTAGTTAACAACAGACTCCGCAGACAGCCTGACCGGGCATGGCTCGGCGACGGGACTGGCACTCAACCCCACTACCTCCCTGCTTGAGCTAGGAATCGCTGAATCTCAGACACCATCTGAAGGCCTAGCGCGGGCACTTCTGGCACTAGATACACCGTCCCACCTCCCCAACGAGTCGCAAGTTCGTGACTATTCCGCAGTCTTAACACCACGGGGGAACCGTGCCTCTCTGCGGTCATGCGCGCGAGGCGGGCACTGCTCGACATGTGGACCCATTGGCGCCCCATGGGTCGCAGACCTTCCCCGCACCCGAAGATTCTATCGAGAGCAGAAAGTGAGGTGCCGTGAAAGAGAGCAGGGGCCGAGTTTGCGATGTCATAGTCAATTTCAACTAATCGAGTGTGACCGTACCGAGCGCGAATCATCGCGTCTTGAACCTCGAACCTGTGTTCTTCCACCGAATTGGCGACGCCCAACAACTCCTGCGAGTTCGTAGCGTAGCCAGAGCGATTCAGGGCGTCTGCCACGGATGCCGCGTAGGCCCATCCTCCTCGATGTAGCAACACCCCGTCGCCATGACGCAACTCATAGGCGATGCCTCTAGACAAGTGACGTCGACGCGCGGGGCTGATCTGAGGACCGTCAAACTCGTCACCAACGCGGACCCCGCGGCGGACCTGCCATGCTCGCAGCAGGATCGCCGAAAGCCGTCTAAGTTCTCTGCTGCGCGAATGATCGGCAATGAAGGCGAGTCCTTCTTCACCATGGACGATCTGCAGCACGCTCGAGTTGGGAAACGTCAGCGCGTTCACGAAGCGGGCCACGAGCGCCAACTCATAAGCCTCGTACAGCATTGGACGGCCCACACGCAGACCAAAGCGCTTAAGGGAGTCGGCGTATGCTCCAACCAGATGCGCGCGAGCCTGAAACCCTTGCTCGGAAACGGGAAGGACGGGCTTGTCATCCGTAAGTTGCGCCAACTCATAACCAAGGGGTCGGTAGCCGCAGGCTTCCAAGTCCAAAGCGACCACGCCGCCGTCATCCGTCAGAACCCAATTCAAGAGGTGCGCATCGCGCCTCTCAACACAAGGCCAACCCTCTGGATACCTAGCCCACCACGAGCCAAAATGCTCTTCGGGGGAATCGAGTCTTAGTCCGGAGCGCAGCCAGCGTCCAAGTTCTTTCTTTCGAAGGTCGCGCCTAATCCTTGGGTTCCTGGTATCCGTTCGTCCGCCGACGGAGTGAATTAGAGCGAGGAACTCGACGATGCCCTGCAGTCTCGTTGTCTTAACATGTAACGGAAGGCCAGTAAGGGCTTCAGCCGCCAGAGTTCCGGGATGGAATTCCTTTGCTACGATAACATCCACTTGGTCCTGCCTGAGAGGATCGTTTTGCGGCAAGGAGGTTACCGCGAGGGTTCTCGCAACCGAGAAGCGTCCAGACTCACCGTAGCTCACTATCTTTCGGGAGATCGACTCAGCACGTTCATCTTCTCTATCTGCTAGGTGCCTCATTGTGGGCTTGAAGACAAACGTCTCACTGGCTATTCCGGCATAGTCCTCGGCCAGGAAGACACCCCGACGGCCCCCAAGATTCTTCCTTGAAAGGTGACGGCTCGCGAGCGCCCTTTCGGCCGCAATCTGGAAGAGTCGCGAATTATCACCGTTAGCGCCGGCTCTTACGGCGGCTCCCAGAGTGGCGTCCAACTGGTCGCGGATCGCGTATAGCAGTCCCTCGGTGACATCTTGACTGTACTTCGATACGGCCGTGGCTAGGACGATCACCGGCGTCGCCCAAGTTGGGTCTTCATAGATTAGTCTCAAGGTGGCACGAATGGCGCCCAAGAGTGTGTCAACTTTTCTGTCGATCCCGAAGAGAGCGAAAGTATCAAGCGCTTGCTCAAGCCCACTTTCAGGATCCGTCAACGGTGGGATCTTGATACCATCGCCAGCGCGTATTCGGATGGCGTACCTCAGGTTCAGTTCGCGATGCCGAGGGTTCACTGTAGATTCATGATCCATGGCCAAGCTACTCCTCGCCGTGGCCGCCACGCGACGCAGGAGAGCATTTCTCGGTTGACTCTTCAACGCGCGGTCGTACCGTTCGGCCAGTTCCATCAGTTGTTCTTGAGCCAATGCTGAGTCTATGGAGCCCCACGATCTTGCAGCCTCCTTAAGCCCGAAGGGAAGTCTTGCACCTCGGAGTGCAATCGGGGCGGTCCCGGCTTCAATGTGTCTTTCCGCAACGTCAGCGAGAGCTCGGACCAATTGTGTCCTTACCAAGACCAATGGATCAGCATCTGTGTTGGCCATCGCCTCCGGCACGGAGAGGCCCAGGGAATTCCTCGAGATCTCAAGCAGTCGCCGTTTGGCTGCAAGGGATCTCGCGTCAGCGATGAGTCGAAGCGCCGCCTCGCCAATCAGCGTGGCAAGAAGGCGAAATTCGTTCGCCTGGGGAAAGCGGACATGTAGCCCCAGGACTTGCGCAAGCACTGAGGAATCGTTGGTCTCGTCGTAGAGGTAGATCATTGCTTCCGCGAGGTACGCCACCGCCTCTGGCGAGGTGTTTCCTTCATCAATTGACTCCTCCAAAAGACGTATAGCATGTCGAAGGTCAGCACTGGACAGGCTTTCATATCTGGCTTCCAGGACGAACGTGTTGGCGAGCCGTCCTTTAACCGATCTCCCGATATCCGGTGGCGGTAGGTGTAGATTCTCGGCCACAAGGGTCAGATAGTGACGAGCCGCGCGTAGCCCTCGTATAAAGGTGAGTGGTTCTCGCCAGTTCACACTTCTGGCGCGCGTATACAGCCATATAGCAATGACGCGGCGGACGTCGTGGAGCGTCGCAGAGAGCGCCCAACTCGAAGGAAGATGTTGCGCTACTATCGCCGGATTTCGACAAACCACCTCTTCCATCCATAGAAGTTCAAGTCCCTCCCAGTAGTCACGTGTCTTGACCTTCATCCAGAGCGAGTGAAAGTTGCGCGAGGTGCGTTCCTCGTCAAAGGACGAGGATGCCCATTCAGCTCCGTACCTGTCGATGAACGCGGCAAGATACCGCTCATTCACCATTTCGCCTACAAGCCCCAGTAGGTGGGTGAGGTGGGGCGACGTCCGATTGAGGCGGTCCAGCAAGGAGGCCGCATCGTTGCTCTCACCCGCAGTCACAAGGGACAGGCTATACAGCCGAGTCCTTCTGCTCGCACAACCTCGCCGAGTGGCGCAGGCGATCTTCGTCCCCATCGGGCTACTCGAGGAACGCCCGACCGTACTCACGGCAGCGGCGCAGTCTCTACGCCGCAGTCGATTGCCAGTTCCTGACGCCGCTGGTCGAGCCGGCCCTGGCCATGTCGGTTGCCAGCGTGATAGGCACCTCGGCTAACTGCGACTTGGGGCTCGACGGCGATGACGACGCAGCGGTTGGTCTAGGATCTTTACCAACCAGATAGACAAGAACGGGGGGCGAGGTGAGCGGCCAAGTAGACAATCTACCGACGGCCCTTCATAGGGCGAATGTTGACAATAGCTACCTGATCGCGACGGTCTCGTGGCTCATCGGACGACTAGGGCAGAATGCCTTGGTTGTAGACCTCGGCTGCGGTACTGGGGTGCCCACACTAAAAATGCTTGTCGAGTCCGGCGTACGTGCCGTTGGGGTTGATGGGTCTTGGCGAATGCTTGAGCATGTGCGGATCGAGGCGGCCGGCGCAACGAGCATCCTCAAAGACGTCCGCCGGTTTCACGCGGACGCAGCCAGCCTACGAGTACTCCAGGCCGTAGTCGCGCTTGAGGGCGCGCTGGACAGAGGCGAGAATCTCCGGCCCGCCCTTGGCCTCCGTGTACTTCGTCTTGCCGGCCTTCAGGTCGTCGATGGCGACCTGCTTGATGAAGTCCGGCGTGTCGAAGTCGGGCTCGCCGGCGCCGAAGGAGAGCACGTCGCGGCCCTCGGCGCGCAGGGCCTTGGCCTTGGCTGTCAGCGCCAGCGTCAGCGAGGGGGCGATGGACGAGCAGCGGGCGGAGATCTTCATGGGTCGGGGCACTCCCCGGGGGCAATCGGCGGCGGGACGGTGGCGGGCGTGCCCCGGCGCCGCAAGGCGATTGCACCGCGCCGCTGCGTCCTACAGCCTCCCGACGCCGCGGTCGCCGCGTGCCAGACGCCCCTGCCGGAGCCGCCCCCTTCCATGATCGAGTCCCTTGCCGGACGCCTGCTCTCCAAGGACGACGACTTCGCCGTGCTCGACGTCTCCGGCGTGCGCTTCCGCCTCGAGATCCCCGCCAGCTCCGCGTCGCAGCTCCCCGCGCCGGGCCAGCCCGCGGAACTCTTCACGCGCCTCTCCTTCAACGCCAACGACGGCGTGTTCGCCCTCTTCGGCTTCGCGACCACCACCGAGCGCGAGTGCTTCGAGATCCTCCTGGGCATCAGCGGCATCGGCCCGCGCAAGGCGCTCATGATCCTGTCGCAGATCGAGATCGGCGCCTTCGCCCGGGCGCTCGCGGCGGGGGACCTCGCCTACCTGTCGAGCATCAAGGGCGTCGGCAAGAAGACCGCCGAGCGGCTGCTCGTCGAGCTGCGCGAGAAGGCGGCGTTCCTCGGCGGGGAGAAGCGGCCAAGGGCGGCGCCGCGCCGGCCGCGCCTCGGGGCGGGCCGCTGGGTCTCGCCGTCGAGGGCCTCATGGCGCTGGGCTGCCGCCCCGCCGTCGCCGAGCGCGCCGTCGCCAAGGCCGCCGAGATCCTCGGCGCCGACGCCACCGTCGAGCAACTCGTGCGCGAGGCCCTCAAGCACAGGAACGCGTCAGGAGTCCGCCATGCCCGAGCAATCGTCGG
>CAVQCD010000015.1:0-58502 GCA_963710915.1 uncultured Actinomycetota bacterium
TGATCGTCAAAATAATCAAGAATCCCATGTATTGCGGCGAGTGGCAGTACGGGAAACGCCGCCAGAAGCGCATCGATACCCCGAACGGCATCAAGAATCAGGTCACGCGCGGCACCGAATTGATCTCTGTGCCGGTCCCGGCGATTATCACCGAGGCGCTGTGGATGGCAGCGAATGAGCAACTGGTGGAAAACCGCAAGAAATTCTACCGAAAGACCAGGTACGAATATCTGCTGCGAGGCCGTGTGCGCTGTGGCGAATGTGGGTCGAATATGGCGGGCGCCGGAGGCTATTATCGCTGTCATTTGCTCAACAGTGATCGCAAACACGATCCGGCCTATTCCTGTGGCAATGGGACGTTGTGGCACGAAGCCGCTGACGCAGCCGTGTGGTCTGCCATCCGCCAGGTGCTGCTCGACGAAGAGCACTTGTGGAGTGCGATCAACAAGCAAAGCGCCGAGGCGTTGAAAGTGCGTGAGGCGCTGGAAGTCTCGCTGACGGCGATGCAGTTGCGCGTGCAGCGTGAGCAGGAGAAAATCGGCCGGTTGCTCGACCTGTACGCCAATGGCGATTTAGTGTGCGTCTTAAAACTGGCGTAAACGCATAAGGTCGGGCAAACTTGTGGAATGACCAAATCCCGACAAGCTTACCCGACCGACGTGAATGATACCCAATGGAACGTAATTGCGCCACTCTTGCCGTCCCCCGCGAAAACGGGCCGGCCACGCGAACATACGTGGCGCGAGATTGTGAATGCGATCTTCTATATTACCAGTAGTGGTTGTGCGTGGCGGTTGTTGCCGCATGAGTTTCCACCGTGGAAAACGGTGTACACCTACTTTCGAAAATGGCGGCTGGATGGCAGTTGGGAACGTTGGAACACAGCGTTGCGCGAGGCGGTGCGGTTGAAAGCCAAGCGTGAACGGCAACCGAGTGCGGCGATTCTTGATAGTCAGAGCGTGAAGACCGTGGAGGGGGGTGCCGAGCGCGGCTATGACGCGGGTAAGAAAGTGACCGGACGGAAACGGCATCTCGTCGTAGACACTCTGGGCCTGGTACTGCTGGTGGTCGTGACTGCCGCCAATGTCCAAGATCGCGATGGAGCGCGCCTGGTTTTGCAGGCGCTGTTTGAGCGCATCAAGCACTCGAAGTATTCGCGCTGGTGTCGCCTGAAACTGATCTGGGCGGACGGCGGCTATCGCGGTGAGTTGATCCCGTGGGTGAAGCAGACGATGGGCTGGACTCTGGAGATCGTTGAAAAGTTGGGCGATCAAGTCGGCTTTCAGGTGTTGCCCAAACGCTGGATCGTCGAGCGAACGTTCGCTTGGCTGAATCGCCAGCGTCGCTTGAGCAAAGATTACGAACGCCTGCCCGCGACGAGTGAAGCCTTTATCTATGTGGCGATGATTCGCTTGATGGTTAAACGATTGGCTCATTGAGAGTTTTAAGACGCATACTTAGACCGGGAGACGTATCTGACCAAGGTCAAGACGATCGATGAGGGTATTCAGTCCACCTCGGCCCAGGTTCACGACCTCGAAAAACGGCTGGCCGAGAATCCCGTCATTCTGCCTGACCGCGCCGAAGCGCTGCGCCTTTTCCAGCGTGAGGTGGGTCGCCGCATGACGGATGAAGTTCCCGTAACCGAGAAGCGCAAACTGCTCGATTTGCTGCGCGTGGAGGCCAGTTGGGACAGCCGGGCAAAACAACTGACAGTTAGCGGGTTATTTGGTGACACTCTGCTGTCTGTGTCACGTTGACAAGATAGAGCGCTTGAATACAATTGTGGGGCGTTTAATACCATCCCCTCGGGAGGTTTAATGAAGGATTACCCCACTACGGCGCTACACAACGTGGCCCTGCTCGGTCACGGCTCCTCAGGCAAAACCAGCCTGGGCGAAGCGATGTTGTTCAGTTCAGGCGCCATCACCCGACAAGGTCGAGTTGAAGACGGCACGACCGTGTCCGATTTTGATGAAGAAGAAATTCGCCGTCACATCTCCCTCACCACTGCCCTGCTTCCCGTTGAGTGGCAAAACCACAAGATTAACGTGCTCGATACGCCGGGCTTTACCGACTTTGCCGGTGAAGTGAAGGGTGCCGTGCGCGTGGTTGAAGCGGTCGTCATTGTGGTCGACAGCGTGGCCGGCGTCGAAGTGGGTACTGAACTGGCGTGGGCCTATTGCAACGAGCGCAATCTACCGCGCTTCGTGCTGATTGGCAAGATGGATCGCGAGAATGCCAATTTTGCGCGCGCGGTTGATACGCTCAGCCAGTGGGCGGCAACTTCGTGCCGCTGCAATTACCGATTGGCAGCCAGGCCAGCTTTGAAGGCGTGATCGATCTGATTGCTATGAAGGCGCGCAAAGGCCCCAAGGGTGAGCTGGTCGATATTCCGGCTAACCTGAAGAAAGAAGCGGAAGAAGCACGCATCAAGTTGATGGAGTCCGCGGCGGAAGGCGATGACGAGCTCGATCATGAAGTATTTGGACGGTCAGGAATTGACCACCGATGAGGTTCGTCAGGGCCTGCGCACTGCGATCAAGAAGAATCTGATTGTTCCCGTGCTGTGCGCAGCGGGGGCAGGAGAATCTGGGCGTGGCTGCGCTGTTGGATACGCTGATCGCCTTTGTGCCTTCTCCGACCGAGGTCGAACCCAAAGCCGCGAAGACGGCCGCCGGGGCTGAAGAAAAAATTGGGGTAACGTCCAGCCAAATGGGTGCGCTGGTATTCAAGACCACGGCCGACCCGTTTGTGGGCAAGCAGACGTACTTCCGTGTGTTTGGCGGCACGGTGACTTCGGATTCGCGCCTGTTCAATGCGAATAAGAGCGCTGAAGAGCGCGTGGGGCAACTGTATTTGATGCGCGGCAAGGAGCAAATCGCCGTGTCGGCCGTCAAAGCCGGCGACATTGGCGTGGTGACCGACCTCTCTGTGACCCTGACCGGGGATACCCTGTGCGACAAAGCACATCCTGTTACTTTCACGCCGCCGGTTTATCCGCCCGCAGTGACTTCCGTAGCAATCGAACCTAAGAGTGCCGCCGACTCGGCCAAGCTGAGGCCGACACTGACCCGCCTGACCGAAGAAGATCCTGACGCTCCACTGGTTCAACGATGACATCTTCCCGGCAGGCTGGTTGCGGCCGCGCCCCAGGCGAGCGCAGCGGTCAGGCAGTCGCGGGCCGAGGCACCGGCGGCCGCCTGGGAGAGGTACCCGGCGAGAAGGGCGTCTCCGGCGCCCACGGTGCTCACCGGTGCGGCGATCCGTGCCTCGCCGTGCAGCGCGGTCTCGGCGTCGACCAGGACGGCGCCGGCGGCGCCGAGGCTGGCCAGCACGGTGCCGACGCCACGGGCCTGCAGCTCGCGCGCCGCCTCGACCACGGCACCCAGGGTGGGCAGTGGTCGGCCGACGGCCTCGGCCAGTTCCTCGTGGTTGGGCTTGATCAGATCGGGAAGGCTCGCACCGCTGCCGGCCAGGACGGCGCGCATCGCCTCCCCGCTGGAGTCGATCGCCACCTGCGCTCCGGCCGCGTGCAGCGGAATGAGCAGGTCGGCGTAGAAGGAGTCGGGGAGACCGCCGGGCAGGCTGCCCGAGCCGACCACCCAGGTGCCGGGTCCGGCCAGGGCCACCACGGCGTCGACCAGGGTCGAGCACTCGGCCTCAGTCAAGGTCGGCCCCGGTTCGTTGAGCTTGGTGGTGGTGCCGTCCGGCTCGGCGACGGTGATGTTGCTGCGGACGCTGCCAGCCACCGGCACAGCGCTCACGATCACGCCGAGGCCGTCCAGCAGTTCAGCCAGCCGGGCCCCGTCCGGCCCGCCGAGCGGCAGTACGGCCGTGGTGGTGATGCCGTGGGCGCTCAGCGCTCGGGAGACGTTCACTCCCTTGCCGCCCGGGTCGATCCGCCCGCCCAGGGCCCGGTGGACGCCGCCACGGACCAGCCGGTCCAGCTGCAGGGTGCGGTCCAGGCTGGGGTTCGGGGTGAGGGTGACGATCATGCTTGCACCACCTGGGGTCCGGCGTTGCTGATCTCGACCACGAGCTCGGGGTCGAGCAGGGTGTCGGTGATCACGACGTCCACGTCGGACAGGTCCCCGAAACGGGCGAAGTGGTCGGTGTGGAACTTGGTGTGGTCGGCGAGCACGATCCGCCGCCGCGAGGCCGTGATCATGGCTCGCTTGACGGCGGCCTCGTCCCGGTCGGGCGTGGTCAGCCCGTGCTGTGCGGAGATGCCGTTGGTGCCCAGGAAAGCGATGTCCACAAAGACATTGCCCAGTGCGTGGACCGCCCAATCGTCGACGGCAGCCAGCGTTCGGCCCCGGATGCGGCCGCCGATCTGGTGCAGCGTGATGTTGCGCTTGTCGGCCAGCAGCATCGCCACGGCCAGGCCATTGGTGACCACGGTCAGCTCGCGGTCCTCCGGGATCAGGCGGGCCAGCAGGGCCGTGGTGGAGCCGGCGTCGAGGAGGATCGCGCCCTCCTCGGGCACCTCCGCCAGTGCCGCGCGAGCGATCCGCTGCTTCTCCTCGACGTGCTGGGACTCCCGGTCGGCCAGGGCCGGCTCGAAGCTCAGTCGCTCGATCGGGATCGCACCGCCGTGGGTCCGGCGGACCAGACGCAGCCGCTCCAACGTGGTCAGGTCGCGGCGGATGGTCTCGGGCGTGACATCCAGCTCGACGGCGAGGGCGAGGACTTCGACCCGGCCCGTTGCGCGGGCTCGATCGACGATGGCCTGGTGTCGTTCGGTGGCATACATGACATCGTTGTCCAACCACTCGGGTGTCTGCTTCGCCCAGTATTACTCGGACTTCAGGGGTCTGACAAGACCTTGATGGACATAATCGGAAACAAACACAGAAATACGGGCGTGGGATCCTCCGGTGGCAGCAGAGGGCCCGGCGCTGGTCGCGCGGGGTCTGCTAACGTCGAATTCGCCGCGGAGATCGTGGTCCGTGGGGGATTGAGTCAGGCGGACCGGAGCCCACCCCTGCGCGGGGCTCGGTCGCGCTACGAAGGGGCACCGTGAACGCCGACCTCGCACCCATCGGGCGTGTGGCAGAGCGTGTGGGCCTCAGCCTGCGGACCATCCGGTACTACGACGAGATCGGTCTGGTCACGCCGTCCGGCCGTACCGTGGGGGGCTTTCGGCTGTACAGCCCTTCGGACGTCGAACGACTGCTGTTGATCAAGCGCATGAAGCCGCTCGGGTACTCCCTGGAGGAGATGGCGGACCTGTTGCAGCTCGTCGATGCCCTGGACGCCGCCGACTCGGTCGGCGACGTCCGGACCAGGCTCCAGGAGTACACCGAGGCGGTCCACTCCAGGATCACCGATCTTCAGACCCAGCTCGAGTACGCGCGCGAGTTCCATGAGCGGCTCGTGAACCTGGGTGTGCAGAAAGGTGTTCCCCGAGCGGGCGACCCCCGCGGCCCGGTGGAGCGCGCGTAGGTCGTGCAGCGAGGGTGGCCATGCCCGCGGCGGCGGGTTCGGCGATCAGTTCACCCCCTGTCCTACTCTCACGTAACGTAAGAGTTAGGTGGCGGCCCAGGCGGGTGCGGTGGGCGGGCGCCGACTGACTCATCCGCTGCGAGCTGACGAGGTGTCACCCGATGGGCGTTCGGGCGCTCAACAACCGACGAACCGCCTCCGGGCGCCGTCCAGGGCTCCGGATTCTCGGGCTGGCCTCGCTGGCGCTGGTGGTTGTCGCCCTGATCGGCGGCTTGGTCGCCAATCGACTGATCGCTGATGCGCCTCAGCCCTCCTCGTCCACGGCCGCAGGGCCTTCCTCCGCGGGGCGCTGGTGGTCGGGTGCCGCCAGCAACGAGGCGGCCGATGGCAGGTTCGGAGGGTGGAGGGCCTCTCCGGTGGCGATCGGCGGTACCTGGGACAACGGCAACAAGGAACAGCTCGAGATGCGCACGATCTGCCCCGGCGGCCCCTGGGCCACCTGGGACCAGCGCCTGGACATCGCGATCGGGGCCATCGACGTGGACGCCGGTGAGAGCTGGAGCGCAGCCGCCGGCGGCGCCTATGTCGAGCGGTGGCGAGTCCACCTGCAGAAGCTCGCGGACTGCTGGGGCGCTCGGGACCCCTCCCTGGTCTACATCCGGTTCGCCCACGAGATGAACCTGCCGCAGAAGTGGCGGGTACAGGCGGGTCAAGAGGCCGACTTCGTCAAGGCCATCACCCTCTATTCGAATCTTCGCTACGAGATCATCCCCAAAGCGAAGATCGTCCTGTGTCCGAACGACGGGACCAGTCCGGATCTCCAGGGCCTCGACGTGCGTCGGCTCTGGCCGGGCAAGGACGACCAGGGGCGTCCGGTCGCGGACGTGTACGCCGTCGACTCCTACAACCAGGCTCCCCACGTCAACGACACGGCGAGCTTCACCAAGAAGATCAACGCCTCCTACGACAACGGGATGCCGCTCGGCATCGAGAAGCACCGGCAGTTCGCCGAGGCGAACGGTGTGCCGTTCGCCATCCCGGAGTGGAGCAACAACGGGGATCCGCAGGCCACGTTCGGCGGGGGCGAGTCGCCTCTGTACGTCACGGAGTTCAACACCTGGGTGCGCACGCACGCGGGCGACCCCACTGACCCGAAGCCTGGGCAGGTCCTCTACGAGATCCACTTCAATCTGTGGGACCAGTTCCGCTTCTGGCCCGAGACACAACAGCCCCAGACCGCCGACGTCTACCGAACCCTGCCCTGGGGTCGATGAGCCCCCGGTCTCGCCAGGTGGTCCCGTCGGCGGATCAGCTGCGGGGCGGTTCGTAGCTCGACGTCGGCGGGGCGGGAGGCGGCGGTGCGCCGGGCTGCCGGGCGCCGGGCTCGGGCGGCTCGGGGAGGTCGGTGGCCGGGCCGCCGGGCGGCGAGTAGCTCGGTGGCGGGTACGCCGTCGGCCGCTTGGCGGCGCGGTAGCGGATCAGGCCCCAGATGAAGAGCCAGGCACCGACCACACCGGTGAGGAAGGGCAGCACGAACGCCGCGGCGACCGACAGTCCGAGGCCCCGGGCCACCCGGTCGGCCATGTCGCGGTCCACCAGCAGGGAGTCCACTCCCGTGCAGGTCACGGTGTGGTCGCCGGTCGCTGCAGCCGTGAACTGGTAGGCCTCGCGCCACTCGGCCCCGTTGATGCTCACCGTCGTGCCGGTGGACGGGGTGAGGGCGATCGCCGCCCCTTTCGGCCCGGTGACTGCGCAGGAGGTCGGTGCGCTCGACTGGGCGCCGTCGACGAAGAGCACCACCTGCTGACCGCCGTCCAGCGGGGCCTTGCCGCCCGGGGGCAGGCGGTCGAGATCGCCGATCGGGCCGAGGGTGGAGAGCAGGCCGAAGACCAGGGCCAGCACGAAGATCAGCGGTGAGACGACGGCGAACAGGATGCCGCCCCAGACCATCCGTTTGACACCCCGATGGAAAGCCATGGACCGCAAAATACTCGCCCTGGGGCCGCCCCGGCCGGTCAGAGGGTGTCGGCTGCCCTGGCGCGCCGTCCGCGGCGTCCGCGGGCCGGCGAGGTCTCGTCGTCCGCCGGCGTGCCGGCCTCGAAGCTCTGCCACAGCCCGCCGAGCGGCGCGTACACCCAGGACGGCAGGTACTCGCCGGCGTAGACGATCTCCCGGCAGAGCTGTTCGGCCTCGAACGGGGCGATCAGGCGCTCGTCGAGCAGGTCCGTGCGCTCGGCGGACTCCAGCTCGGACCGGTAGGCCTCGATCAGCTGCAGGCGAGCGGTCTGGCTCCAGGCGTCGACGGCGTCGGTGAGGGTGAATCCAGTGCCCTTGTCGACCACTCGCGCCACATGGTCGAGGCTGCGAAGCAGGCGGGCGATGTCTCGCGCGGCCGGCTGCATCGGCTGGCCGACGCTCAGCCCCCGGACCTCGACCACGGGGTTGGGGTGGAAATCGACCACGACCAGCCCGCCGGGCCAGCGCAGGATCTGACCGACGTGCAGATCGCCGTGCACGCGCTGCACCAGGACCGGTGGTCCGCCCGCCTCGACCTCGGCGGCCACGGTCTCCAGACTGTCGACCACGGCCGAGAGCGCGCCCAGTCGGGGCAGGAAGACGTCGGCGACACCTTCGAGCTCGCCCGCTCGGGCGATGTCCGCGGCGGCCTCGACCCGCTCCCGCGCCGCGCTGTGCCAGGCCCGGATCAGATCGGGCGGCGCCGGCGCGGTGGGCTCGGGGATCACCGACGAGGCGGTGGCCAGCGCGAGGTGCAGCTTGGCCGCCGTCCGGCCCAGCCGGGCCGGGAAGTCGGCCACCCAGGGGTCGGGCCGGGCCGGAGGCCCGGGGGGAACCACGCCGAGCGCGCGCTGGGTCAGGTCGACGCACCAGTCCCAGCCGTCCCGGGCGCGGGGCAGGTACTTGGTCGCCCAGGCGATCGGGATCTCCCGGCCGGAGGGCGCCGTCCACAGCAGCATGCCGTGCGTCTCGGGCACCTCGAGGTGCTCGACGGCGTCGAGGTGGGTCAGGGTGCGCGGTGCCTCGTGATCGGCGTCGATCACGTCGCGGACCCAGGTCACCACCACCCGCTCGCCGACCACGACCGAGTTGGCGTCGCCGTCGGTGATCGGTCGCTCGCCGCGCGCCTCCGGTGGCGGGACCAGGCGGACGACGCGGAAGCCCGGCACCCGCGGGATCACCTCGTGCCGCAGGAGATCGACGAAGGCCTCGGCGATCCCCTCGTCGTCCAGGTCGTCCTCGTGCCCCGGTGGGTCCTGCTCGGACGCCGGCACCGGGTCCGGCGGAACGGGGTGATCGGGATCGGGCTCGTTCTCGGGGCCGGTGGTCTGGCTGTCGGGTCGCTGCCGGGCAGCGGCCCGGGCGTGCACCAGGGTCCGGGCCGCCGCCAGGTCGTTCTGGGACAGTCCCCAGGCCGGGGTGGCGGCGGCGAAGATGTGCTCGGGGCGGGCGACGAAGCCGGAGCCGGCGCCCTCAGGAGCGCGCTCCACGGTGATCGCACAGGTGAGGTCGAGGGGGTACTGCCACTCGGTGGGTTCCGGAGTCGACGGCGCGGCCTGGGAGTCGGACTCCCTAGCGGGCAGCTCGTTACTCACGGACAACCTCCCGTCACCCCGCGCTGACGCTACCGCGCTTCGCGTTGTCACACATAGAGTCCGTGTCGGTGATTTCGCCATCTTCACGGATCTGCGTGCACCCGTCGTGATTGCCTGACCGGGCCAACGCTCGAGCTCTCGGAAAGGAGCCCGCTGTGCCCTCCGCAGCTCACCTCCCCGCTCATCTCCCCGTGCAGCCCCTCGAGGCGCTGGGCGGGCCGTCGGCCTCCTGGCTGCTGGGGGAGGCGGATCGCCTGCTCAGCGGGGCCACAGCGTCACGTGCCGAGGCCGGAGGCTTCGGTTGGCTGGATGCCACCGGTCGCCTCGACCCGACCCGGGGCCGCCCGTTGTGGATCACCACCCGGATGGTGCACTGCTTCGCGCTCGGCCATTTGCTCGGCCGGCCCGGGGACGCGGCCCTGATCGACCACGGCGTGGCGGCGCTGCGTGGCGAGTATCACGACGCAGAGCTCGCCGGGTGGCACGCGGATCCGGACGCCCCGGCCTCCGCCGGCCCCGAGCTTCGGCGGTGCCTACGGCCACGCCTTCGTGGTGCTGGCGGGTGCCAGCGCGACCCTGGCCGGGCGTCCGGGCGGGCGCGAACTGCTCGCGGAGGCGCTCGCCGTCCAGGAGCGGTACTTCTGGGACGACGCGGCCGGCGCGGTGGTCGAGGAGTGGGACGCCGGCTGGACCACGTGCGACCCCTACCGCGGGGCCAACGCCAACATGCACACGACCGAGGCCTACCTGGCGGCGTCCGATGCGACCGGGGACCCGCTCTGGCGGGGCAGGGCGTTGCGGATCGCCACGCGGATCATCGATCAGGGCGCACGTGGGCACGACTGGCGGGTGCCGGAGCACTTCGACGCCTCCTGGACCGAGCTGCCCGACTACAACCGGGAGGCCCCGGCGCACCCGTTCCGCCCGTACGGCGCCACTCCCGGGCACGGCCTGGAGTGGGCGCGGCTGCTGCTGCACCTCGAGGCCGGTCTGACGGCGGACGGCGCGGCGGTGCCCGAGTGGCTGCGTCCCGCAGCCGTCGCGCTGTTCGACCGCGCGGTGGCCGACGGATGGGACGAGGCCAACGGGGGCCTGTGCTACACCACGGACTGGGACGGCACGCCGGTGGTCGAGCAGCACTTCCACTGGGTGCTGTGTGAGGGCATGGCGACGGCGGCGCTGCTGCACCGGGTCAGTGGCGAGGCCCGGTTCGCCGACTGGTACCGGCGGATGTGGGAGTACGCCCAGGCAGTGTTCCTCGACCCTGCGGTGCCGGGGTGGCAGCACGAGGTGCATCCGGACGGCGCGCCGTCCAGCGTGACCTGGACCGGCCGCCCCGACACCTACCACGCCCTGCAGGCCTGCCTGATCCCCCTGCTCCCCCTGGCCCCCTGCTTCACCGCCGCACTGGCCCCCAACTGACCCCCGCCCGCAAACCCAGCATGAGCACGGTTGTCAGGGGAACGGAGCGACGGGGGTGCCGTCGGGGTACTCGTCGCGGGTGCCGTCGGGGTGGAGCAGCCAGACCGAGCGGCGGCCCATCACCTGCCAGGTGTCGGCCGGGGTCCGGGCCAGGCCGGTGACCAGTGCCGTCTCCTCGTCGATGCCGACCAGGCGGACGGCGTCGGCCGCGCTCGCGAGATCGGCCAGGCGGCCCGACACCAGGCCCGGGAAGCGTGCGTCGAGCACGTCGAAGTGGGGCAGCACCTCGATGCCCGGGACCACGCCCAGCCCCGGGATCGGCGGGGCCGCGGCATCCCGGATGTGCGGCACCCGCCCGCCGAGCGCCATCGCCCCCGCGCTGCAGCCGGCCAGGCCTGCACCCTGCTGCCAGGCAGCCTCGATCGCGCGCCAGACCGCCGTCCCGCGCAGGGTCTCGGTGAGGTAGGCCGGGTTGCCCCCGGAGAGGTAGACCAGCGCGGCGCCGTCCACCAGTGCGGCCAGGGCGGGGTCGTCGGCATCGGCCCGGTCGACGACGGGGACCACCACCTGCTGCGCCCCGATCCGCTCGGCGGCCTGCGCCCCGAGGGCATGCCAGCGGGCCAGCGACGCGGGGCCCTCGGGGGCGGCGGCCGTAGCCAGCTGCACGAACCGGTTGGGCCGCCCGGCCGCCAGCGCGCCCTCCAGCAGCGCCCGCTCCACGCCGTCCATCACCGGCAGGTACTCGCCGGACCCCACCAACGCCACCGGTCCCGTCATCGCCCCATCAAACCCTGCTCATGCTCCGCGGGGGTACATGAATCAGGCCTGTCGGAGCCCACAACGTGTACCCCTGCGGAGCATGAGCAGGTTCTCAGGAGGCCCAGGTGGGGCGCAGGGGGAACTCGGCGCGGCCGTCGGGGTGCAGGCGGACGGCGAGCACCTGGTGCAGCTCGCACCTGGTTCCGTTCGAAGCCGAGCCGCGAGCCGGCCATGTACATGCCCCAGATCTTGGCCGTGGCCAGCCCGACCTCGGCCACGCACTCGTCCCAGTTCTCCACCAGGTTGGCGCACCACGCCGCGCAGGTCAGGGCGTAGTGCTCGCGCAGGTTCTCCTCGTGACGCACCTCGAGCCCGCGGTTCTGCATCTCAGTGATGATCTTCCCGGAGCCGGTCAGCTCGCCGTCAGGGAAGATGTACCGGTCGATGAAGCCGCGCTTCACCCGCGGCACATGGATGTTGTCCGGGCGGGTGATGCAGTGGTTCAGCAGCCGTCCGCCGGGGCGCAGACGCTCGCGCAGGAAGGCGAAGTAGTCCGGGTAGTTGGCCACCCCGATGTGCTCGGTCAGCCCGATCGAGGAGACCGCGTCGAACCCCGACTCGGTCACGTCGCGGTAGTCGCAGTGCCGCACCTCGGCCAGGTGCTCCAGCCCGTCCCGGGCGATCGCGGCCTGCGCCCACTCGGCCTGTTCTCGGGACAGGGTCACCCCCAGCACCGAGACCCCGTAGCGGGACGCCGCGTGCCGCACCATGCCCCCCCAGCCGCAGCCGACGTCGAGCAGCCGCATGCCCGGGCTCAGGTCGAGCTTGCGGGCGACCAGGTCGTACTTGGCCTCCTGCGCCTGCTCCAGGGTCGCCTCGGCCGTCGGGTAGCAGGCGCAGGTGTAGGTCATCGACTCGCCCAGCACCAGCTCGTAGAACCGGTTCGACACGTCGTAGTGGTGGTGGATCGCTGCGGCATCGCGCCCCCGGGAATGCAGCAGACCGTTGACCACGCGGCGCCAGTCGGGCAGCGCCTCCTGCGGCGGCGGGGGTGGCGGCACGAGCCGGGTCACCCCGAGTGCGCGGGCCACCCGGGCCAGGGTGAGCGGGTCGGGACGACGCCAGTGCAGGCCCTCGGCCATCGCCACCAGCAGCGGGTAGGGATCGCCGGGATGGACGCCCACCAGGTCCATGTCGCCCGACACATATGCGCGAGCCATCCCGAGCGATCCCGGCGCCGTCGCCAGGTAGGCCACGCCGCGGGGGGAGTTCACGTGCAGGCCGAGTTCGGCGTCCTCGGGCCCCGTGCGGCTGCCGTCGTAGGCACTGAACCGGAAGGTGATCGGGGCGTCGGTGAGCTCGTCGACCACATCGGCCAGACGCATGGCGCCGGGGTCTGGACCGGTCCGCCAGGGGAACAAGGAGGTTGCCATGGGCCACTCCCGCAATGTCACACCGTGACCACGCGAATCCGCGATGGCCGCCTGTTGAACGAAAGCGTGGACACTCTACGTGCCGGGTGAATCAGCGGCACCAGACAAATGGCACATCATGCCGACGGATATCACCAGTGGTGACGACCGGGGGGATGCGGCTCAGTCTGCGACGAGCGGGGCGACCATCTGGCTGGTCCAGGCCAGTGCGGCCAGGTAGCTCGCCGCGACGTCCGGCACCGGTACTCCAGCAGCAGCCAGGGCCTCGAAGTCCTCCTGCTCGTAGGCCAGGACGGCATCCAGCACCGAGCGCAGCCGGTTCGCTCCCCCGCTCAGGGCCTCGTCGAGCAGGGGGGTGAGCGGTGGAAGCCCGTCGAGCAACACCTGGGGCGTGACCGCCAGCGTGGCGGCGATCCCGTCGAGCAGGCCGAGGGTGAAGGCGATCTCCGGGTCGGTGGTGCCCAGCCGCCGGGCGAGCAGTTCACAGGTGTGGGCCCGGGTCAGCGCCACCGAGGTGTCGGCGCCGGTTCCCCGGACGTCGGACATCGAGATCAGCACCATCCAGGCGCGCAGCCGTTTCAGGCCCAGCAGCACCACGGCGTCGGTGATCGAGGAGACGCTGCGGGTCAGCCCGTTGGCCGCCGAGTTGACCAGGCGCAGCAGGCGCAGCACCAGCCCCGGGTCGGCTCGCATGATCGACTCGATCTCACCGATGGAGACCTCGGGCCGGGAGAGCCGGACCAGCAGCTGCATCGCGATCAGGTGGTCCGGTGACAAGCTGCCGGTGGTCAGGGTCTGCGGGCGCCCCAGGTGGTAGCCCTGGAACAGGGTGAAGCCGGTCTCCCGGCACCGCTCGAGCATCGCGGCGTCCTCGACCTTCTCGGCCAGCAGGCGGACGCCGGGGCGGCGGCAGTGCTCGACGGTCTCCATCACCCCCTCCCAGGTCTGCTCCAGCACGTCGATCTTGACGATCGAGGCCAGCTCGATGAGTCGCTCGGCGCCAGGGCTCCAGACGAAGTCGTCCAGGGCGATCTGGTAGCCCTGCTCGTGCAGCTGCTCGACGCCGGCCAGCACCTCCTGGTCGAGGCTGACCGTCTCCAGCACCTCCAGCACGGCCTGATCGGTCTCGAACGGCACCGGCAGCTGGCCCACCAGGAAGGCCCGGGTCAGGTTGACGAAGCCGGGAAGTCCGCCGAGAAGGTCGTGGACGGCGAAGTCGGAGAAGGCGGCGAGGATGGTCGAGGTGGTGGCCTGGTCGCCGTCACCGTCGTCGACCTGGGCGGTGCGGGCCTGCCCAGCATCACGGAACAACAGTTCGTAGCCGTAGATCGAACTGTCGACGTCGTGGATCGGCTGCCGCCCGATGTGCACCATGCGGGCGATCTGGCCAGCGTGGACCGAGCTGATGGCCACAACAGCCCCTTCCCGCCGGTCCGCAACCCTCGGTAGAGCTGTCGGCGGGAGCAGGGCCCGAGTTGAGGCGGCAGGGATTAGCTCGTCAGGGGTACTGCACCAGTTGCAGCCGGTTGCCGTCGGGATCGGCGATGGTGGCGAGGACGCCACCCCAGCCCTGCGGCTCGGGATCCCCCACGGTCGCACCACCCGCCACGAGCCGGCGGCACGCACCGTCGATGTCCGCGACGGCGAACGAGATGCCGGTGAAACGCCCCACCAGCTGATCGGCCGGGATCTCGGAGTCGCCGGTCACCGGCTCGAGCACGAGCTGGCACCCGGTGTCGAAGACGACGAACCCGTCGTCGACGCCTCCCGCGGTCGGTGGGGCCTCGAGCACCCCCCGGTACCACGCCTCGGCTCTGCCGAGGTCGGTGACGAACACCCTCACCGCAGCAATGTCCATACGCTCAGACCCTAGTGGAGACCACCGTGCGAGTCGGAGGATCCGCCCGCGGTCGGATCCGGCTCATCCCCCGGGCCGACGCGGGCCGCGCGGTCGGCGATCTAGGTTCCCGGCATGGCCACGGCGCGGTCTGCGATCCACCTGCTCGCTCTCGGGGCCGTCTCCTGGGTGTTCTCGGAGGGGATGTTCTGGGCGCGCCTGCGCCCCGACCAGTCGGTGGCGGATGTCGCCATGACCTGGCTGGCCTACACCGTGATCGGCTGTCTGGCCCTGGCCGCAGCCCGGTACGCCGCGGTGTCGACCGTGGCCGGGCTATTCCTGGTCGGAGCGTTGTACGGCTGGTTGATCGAGGGCGCGGTCGCGGGCACCGCCTTCGACCAGATCCCCCTCCAGATCTCCTGGACCGGCCTGGCCTGGCACGCGCCGTTGACGGTCTGCCTCGGTTGGTACGCGCTGCCGGTGGCCCTGCGCCAGGGCACGCCACGCGACGCCGTCCTGGTCGTCGGCGGTCTGGGGCTCGGGCTCGGCCTCTGGGCCGCCGGGTACGTGCACGACGAGGAGGTCGCCGCGGTGCCCTCGAACGGGGCCTTCGCGACGTACGCAGCCGGGCTCGCCCTGGTGCTCGCCCTGGCCTACCCGATCTGCGACCGGCTTGCGCCGCCTCCGACCCGGATGCCGGGACGCCGGCCGGTCGTCGTGGCCGGTCTGATCACTTGCGCCTGGTTCGCCCTCGGCGTCGTGCCGACCAGGCCCTGGGGTGCGGTGATGCTTCCGATCCTGCTGGCCGTCCCGCTGCTCCCGCTGCGTGCCGCCGCGCGCCGCGGGGACCGCGCGCGGGGTCCGCTGCTCGCCCGGCCGGCCAGGCCGGTGCGGCTTCGCCGGCTCGCGTGGCTGGCCCTGCTGCCCGTCGTCGCCGCCACCACCTACGCCCTGACCGAGCCGTTCGTCGGCCGGGCGCCCACCATCGCCACGTACGTGATCACGCTGCCCGGCGGAGTGGTCGCCCTGGTCTGGAGCGTGCGCCGGGTCCGTCGCCTCGGCGCCTGAGTCACCGGCCGTCGGCGACGACGACGCACGGGTGGACGGGCGACACCTCGGCGGCCACGGCGTGCAGGTGGGCCAGCTCCGCCGCCGGGTCCGCGACAGGGCCGGTCCAGCGCGGAAGGTCGGTGGTCACCAGGTGCCCGAGGAAGCGGGCCACCTGCCGGCCGAGCGGGCTCTCGTCGAGGTCGCTGACCCAGCGGCCGTGCTCGCGGAACAGGTAGCCGACGGGCCCGTCCGGACCGTCGAACCTCACGTGGGGCATCGGCCGCGGGCTGCGCAGCTGGGACGCGTGCACGGCGACCTGCGTCGGGGTGAGCATCCGCTCCGGATCGACCTCCTGCCGCTCGTAGGACACCAGGCCGAGGGCGAGCAGGGTGGCGTAGTCGCGGCAGGCCTCACGGTCCGCGGGAGCGGGGTCGACCTGTTCCGCGAGCCGTGCCTCGACCTGCCGGACCAGCGCCTCCCGCCTTGCCGGGTCGAGCCGGTCGAGGGCCGCCAGGGCCTGGGCCGCGGCGACGTCCGCTGGCATCGCCCTGCGCACCACGACCGGGCCGTACGGCCAACCGTGTCCGGCGCCGCGGTGACGGTCCTG
Source organism: uncultured Actinomycetota bacterium (assembly GCA_963710915.1). Taxonomy (GTDB): domain Bacteria; phylum Actinomycetota; class Actinomycetes; order Actinomycetales; family Kineosporiaceae; genus JADJPO01. The sequence goes on from CAVQCD010000015.1 coordinate 16,168, forward strand.
CAGTGCGACCAGCGCCACGGCGCGCACCTCGACCAGGTGCGGCCGGCCGGCATGACTGCGGACGACGGGCGCGTCGTCGTCCAGCAGTGGCAGCAGGTGCGTGTCGTCGCCGAAGTACTCGGCCCATTCGCCGATGCCCCGCACCCGCTGCTCCGCCGAGCGCGCGGTGAGCAGACCGGCGTAGAAGGCGCTCAGGTCCATGTCCACCGCCGCCCTGGCCGACGTCGTCGCAGAAGGATGGCATCCGGCCGTTAGCGTGGCGTCAGCGTCCGGGATGGTCGCAGTGGGACGGCAGGGAGGGAGGACGGCCTCGGTGAGCCGCCGCTCAGGCGGTGGTGACGGTCCCGTGCAGGAACCACTGGTCGTGTGGCGCGGCGAGCAGGGCGTCCCAGCGTCCCTCCTGCAACGGGATCAGCACGCCCTCGGAGAGCAGCGGCTCCTCCCACCAGCTGCCGTAGCGCGAGACGAACCCGAACTGGACGGGCAGCTGCGCGGCCAGGGTGGTCAGCAGGTTCGCCGTCCAGGCCAGGGTGGATCCGGGGTCCTCGGCCAGCTCCCGGGAGGAGAAGCTCGCGGTGAGCACGTCGGCGCCCAGTCGGTGCCGCTGCAGGAACAGGGCACCGTCGGAGACCGGCACCAGGTCCCACCAGCCGCCCTCGTGCCGCTGCCCCACCACGATCCCGGGCAGCAGGCCCGGCACCGCATCGGGGTCGACGCTCCCCGGGTCCAGCACCACCACCACTGCGTTCGGCATGCCCACCCAGCCAGTCTGGCCCACCGCCCGCGTCACGCGGTGCCGCCGGGCGATACGGTCACCGCCGTGGGCGCTCGCCTGTTCGACCGGATCCGGCGCCGCCGCGATCCACTGCTGGCCGTCGCCCTCGCACTGCTCGCCCTGTTGCCCCCCGATCACCCGGTAGCCGGCCGCGCGCCTGCCGGCGTCCAGTACCTGCTTCTGCTCCTGGCGACACTTCCGGTGGCCGTGCGCGCCCGCTACCCGCTACCTGTGCTGGCCACCGTCGCGGCGGCGATCACCGCGCACGGTGCGCTCGGCTATCCCGGCACCGTCGCCTGGCTCGCGATGGCCCTGGCCGCGTACTCAGTGGCCGCCTCTCACGAGCCCCGGGTCGCCCTGTCAGCCGTCGCAGGCTGCGCGGCAGCCGCACTCGCGGCACCGATCGTGGCCGGCACCTCGGTCGGCGCCGACGAGTTCCTCGGCGGTCTGCTGCTGTTCGCCCTACCCACCCTGCTCGGGGACAGGGTGTTCGCCCGCCGGGCCGCCGCCCGGGCCGCCGCCCGGGACGAGCGGGAGGCGATCGCCCGCGAGCTGCACGACTCGCTCGCCCACGCGCTGAGCGTGATCGTCGTCCAGGCCGACGCCGCCGACGCGATCCTCACCCACGACCCTGATCGGGCGCGGACGGCGCTCGCCGCCATCCGGGACACCGGCCGCACCTCGCTGGCGGACCTGCGTCGGCTGGTCGGCGCCATCCGGTCCGAGGGTGCTCTGACTCCGCTGCCCGGGCTGGCTGACCTGCCGGCCCTGGTGGACGATGAGCGCGCGCGAGGGCTCGACGTCGAGCTGATCGTCGAGGGTGTGCCGACTGCGCCGGCGCCCGCGACGGAGCTGGCCGCGTATCGGATCGTGCAGGAGTCGTTGACCAACGTGCGTCGGCACGCCCGCGCCGGCCGGGCGCGGGTCGGGCTGCAGTTCGCCGACGGCCGGCTGCAGATCGAGGTGGTGGACGACGGCCGCGGCTCGGCTCCGGGAACCGGCCGCGGCCACGGGTTGGTCGGGATGCGCGAACGGGCCGTCCAGTGCGGCGGTGAGCTGCATGCCGGGGAACGTCCCGGGGGCGGCTGGCAGGTCCTGGCTACCCTTCCGCTCGGGAGGCCGTGATGACGATCCGGGTGCTGCTGGCCGACGACCAGGAGCTGATCCGCACCGGCCTGCGCACCATGCTGGAGCCGGAGTCGGACCTTGTGGTGGTCGGCGAGGCGGCGGACGGCGTCCAGGCCGTGGAGCAGGCGCAGGAGCTGCACCCTGATGTCGTGGTGATGGACGTGCGCATGCCCGTGCTCGACGGCATTGAGGCCACCCGCCGCCTGCAGGCGCTGGCGCGGCCGCCGAAGGTGCTCGTGCTGACCACGTTCGACCTGGACGAGCACGTGGCGGCGGCGCTCGGCGCCGGCGCCAGCGGCTTCCTGCTCAAGGATGCCGGCCGGCACCAGATCGCCGAGGGCATCCGGATCGTCGCTGCCGGGGAGGCACTCCTTGCGCCGACCGTGACCCGGCGCCTGCTGGAGCGGTTCGCCGACCGGCTGGCCCCGCCGCGCCGTCCGCCCGGTCTGGATGCCTTGACCGAGCGGGAGGCCGAGGTGCTGCGGCTGATCGCCCGCGGTCTGTCGAACACCGAGATCGCCGCAGAGCTGGTGGTCTCCGAGCCGACCGTGAAGACCCACGTGGGCCACATCTTCGCCAAGCTGGACCTGCGTGACCGAGCCCAGGCCGTGGTGCTGGCGTACGAGCACGGGCTGGTCCGCGCACCGGACCAGCCCAGGGGATGAGCAGGCCCATCCCGGGGGGCGACGACACGGGGGACCGGGCTGCCTAGCCTCGCCGGCATGCGACCACTGATCACCCCTCGGATCACGCCGGCCCTGAGCCTGCTCGTGCTGGCGCCGTTCCTCGGCGAGGTGACCTCGACCTCCACCCCGCTGCCCACCATCCTGATGCCTCAGATCGGCCTGTTCGCGATGGCGCTCTACGGCGGCGGCGCCCTGCTGATCCGCGAGGTCGCCCTTCGTCGAGGGCTGGGACTGCACGGCCTGGTCCTGCTGGCTGCGGCCTACGGGGTGTTCGAGGAAGCCCTGCTGGTGGGCAGCTGGTTCGCGCCGGCGTTCTTCGACACCCCGGCTCAGGCCGCCTACAGCTGGGTGTGGGGCACCAACGTGATCCAGGCACTGCACCTGACCCTGTTCCACGTCACGATCAGCATCTGGTGCTCGATCGCCCTCGTGGAGCTGCTGTACCCGAACCGCCGCACGACGCCCTGGGTCGGACGGCGCGGGCTGCGGTTCGCGGCGGCCGGTCTGCTGGCGACCTGCGCCGTGGCCCGGGCGTCGGAGGAGTTCTTCGCCGTTCCGGGTCCGCAGTTCCTGGCCGCGCTCGTGCTGGTGCTGGTGCTGATCGCGCTGGGCCTGCGCCGGCCCCGCCGACCGGGCCGACCACGCCCGGAGGGGCCGGTCCTGGCCCCCACGCCGGCGGCGTTCCCGGTCCGCCTCGGCACGCCAGGTGCGGCGCGGCGTCCGCGGTTCGCCGCCCCGACGATCGCCGCCGCCGCCGGGATGCACTTCGTGCTGGTGTGGACCCTGCCGAGCTCGACGGTGCCGTGGCCCCTCGGCCTGCTGATCGCCGTCCTGCCGCTGGTCTGGGCGTACCGCGTCTGCCGCAGGCTGCGCGCGGACACGATAGCTCGGGCTGAGCAGGTCGCCCTCACCGTGATCATCGGGGTACTCATCCCGCTCTTCGTGATCGACGTCCTGGTCGGCCTCGGTGGGCGGATCGACCTGCTGGTCACCGCCGTGATCACCGTGGCCGGGCTGGCCTGGATCCGCCGACGGACCCTGCGCCGGGCCGGCGCGCCGGGCGGGGTGTCCTCAGCGCCGGCCGACCACCTTGGCGTACAGATCGGGTAGCCGGTTCTGCGGGTCGTAGCGGGCCTTGACCGGGCGGTAGGCCTCACCGCCGTAGCGGGCCCAGAAGTCGGCCTCGTCGTAGTAGGCGTCGGAGTAGAGCGACTTGTGTCCGTCGTGATCGGCCACCGCCTGCTCGACCAGCCGGTTCACGTCACCGTCGCGCCGGCCCGGCTCGATCGGCACGGTTCCCCAGAAGCCGACGTTGACGTAGGTCTCGCCCGGGGTCAGCGGGTAGAGCGACCACTCGCCCCGCCCGACCAGCGGGCAGAGCCAGACCGGGGTCATCGGCACGTGCTCCAGGTACCAGTGCAGGAAGTCCGCGGTGCGCTCCAGCGGGATCTCGACGTCCTGCACCACCCGCTCGCGGGCGGGCAGGCCGCGGCGGCGATCGATCGCGGCCGCCACCTGGTGGCGGTTCTCCAGCCCGACGATCCGGTGGTAGACGTCGCTGCGGCGCCACCGGGCCGGCCACAACCGGCGCATCGTGGGGTTCTGGGCGCCGAACGCCCTCGAGCACCAGAACCAGTCGGTGTCCCAGCGCCACAGGTAGTCGTGCACGGTCAGCGCGTCGGTGGCCCGCCGGGGGATCGAGCGGTAGTAGATGTCCTGCCCGGTGTAGTCGGACAGGTGCGCGGGCCGGGTCGAGGACCAGCGGCCGAGCACCAGGTAGATCTCGTCGCGCGAGAACACCACGCCGTCGCAGAAGTCGACGGCCTGGCCCTGCCAGGAGCCCTCGGCGACGACCTGCCCGATCGCCGCACTGGCCGCCTCCAGGGAGTCGAAGCGCACGTTGGAGGTGGCGACGTAGGGCTGCACCTCGTCCAGGGCGATCCGCAGCCGGGTGGCGTAGCCAAGGCTCCCGAAGGAGTTGGGGAAGGCGCGGAACAGGTCGGCGTGCGCGTTGTCGGGCGTGGCGGTCACCACCTCGCCGGCCCCGGTGAGGATGTCGATCTCGCGCACGGCCTCGTGGGGGAGGCCGTTGCGGAAGGAGGACGACTCGATGCCCAGCCCGGTGACGGCGCCGCCGAGGGTGATCGTGCGCAGCTGAGGCACGACGGTCGGCATCAGGCCGTGCACCAGGGTCACCGCGACCAGCCGCTCATAGGTGCACATGCCCTGCACGTCGGCGGTGCGCGCGGCGGTGTCGATCGAGATCACACCGTCCAGGCCGGAGACGTCCAACCCCGGGGTGCGGACGGCGTGGCGGGGCCGGAACAGGTTCGACGTCCGCTTGGCCAGGCGCACCGGGGCGCCCGGCGGGACGGCGCGGTAGCTGGCCTGCAGGAGTGCCACCGCCCGCTCGTGGGCACCACGCCCGACCGGGGCCGCGGTCATCGGGGCGACCCGGGACGTGGTCAGCACGCTGCCGTCGGCCCGGATGTGCCCCGTGCTCGTGGTCATCGGGGGCCGGCTCAGCCCGAGAAGCGGTGCACGAACAGGCCGCTGCGCAGCTTCGGCTCGAACCAGGTCGACTTCGGCGGCATGTCGCGTCCGGTGGCCGCCACCGCGACCAGTTCGGCCACCGAGGTGGGGTGCAGGGCGAAGGCGGCCGCCCAGGTGCCGGAGTCGACCAGCCGCTCCAGCTCCGCAGTGCCCCGGATGCCGCCGATGAAGCCGATCCGGGTGTCGGTGCGCGGGTCGGTGATGCCCAGGCCCGGGGCCAGCACCAGGTCCTGCAGCAGGGAGACGTCCAGGCCGGCCACCGGGTCGGCCAGGCGCTCTGCCGGGACCAGGTGGTCACGCAGGCGCAACCGGTACCAGCCTCCGGCGCAGTACATGGTGACCTCGTGCCGCCCGTCCGGTTCGGCTCCCGGGCTGCCGGCGGGGCCGAGCGCCGTGACCTCGAAGAGGCTGCCCAGGTCGGACAGCCACCCCTGCGGCGTCCGCCCCCCGAGGTCGGCGATCACCCGGTTGTAGGGAAGGATCGCCAGTTCGTCCCCGGGGAACACCACGGCCAGGAAGGCGTCGGTGCCGCCCGCACCGCCGTGGTCGGCGGAGACCCGCGCGGCGGCCGCGCTGCGGTGGTGGCCGTCGGCGACGAAGAGCTCGGGGAGGGAGGCCAAGGCGTCCTCGAACTCGGCGACCTCGGCCGGGTCGTCCACCCGCCACAGCACGTGGCCGATGTCGTCGTCCGCCACCAGGTCGATCAACGGCGGACGCTCGGTGACCCGGGTGATCAGGTCGGCCACCGGCTTCCAGGCCGGCTCGCCGGGGGCGGACAGCAGGAAGACCGGTTCGTCGTGGGCCGACAGCGTCTCGAGGTGGTGGACCCGGTCGTCCTCCTTGTCCGGGCGGGTGTGCTCGTGGGTCTTGATCAGGCCGGAGGTGTAGTCGAGAACGCCGGCGCAGGTCACGACGCCGGTCTGGGTGTGGCCACCGCGGCGCTGCTGGTAGACCGAGTACGAGGGGCCCGGATCGAGGCTGAGCACCCCGCGGGCGATCAGGTTGTCCAGGGCTGCGCGACCGGCGGCATGCACCGCCTCGGAGTCCGACGGCGTGCCGTCCGGCAGGGCGATCTCGGGCCGGTTGACGTGCAGGAAGCTGTCCGGATTGCCGGCGGCGAGGGCACGCGCCTCGGCCACGTCCACCACGTCGTACGGGGGAGCCGCGACCCGGGGGGCCAGATCGACGCGCGGGCGAAGGGCACGGAATGGTCGCAGGTCCACCATTGCTCCATCCTCCCTCATCGACAGTGCGCGGTGCTCCGCCCCCCGAATTCACCCGAACCTGCCCCAGAGGCGCCGATCCGCCGGCCAGCGGGGGGTTGTGGTGAATTCGGGGGTCCAAGGAGGGCACAGTGAGGGTCGTGACGGATCAGCAGGGTGTGGTGTGGGTGGTGGCCGGTGCGCCGGGGGCCGGCAAGTCGACGGTGTGCTCGGCACTGCTGGCCCAGGCGCGCCCGGTGCCGGCGCTGCTCGACAAGGACACCCTGTTCGGCGGGTTCGTGGCGGCGAGCCTGGCCGTTCACGGCCGTGACCTGGGCGAACGCGAGGGTGAGTGGTACGACGAGCACATCAAGGTGCACGAGTACACCGCGATGACCGCCGCCGCCCGGCAGATTCGGGAGCCCGGGTGCCCGGTGCTGCTGGACGCCCCGTTCACCGGCCAGATTCGCGACCCGGCCCGGTGGGCGGCCTGGGTGCGTGAGCTCGGCGGGGAGCCGGTGCGGTTGGTCTGGATCCGCTCCGACGCTGTGACCCTGCGCCGCCGGCTGATCGCCCGCGGCTCGGAGCGGGACACCCGAAAACTGGTGGAGTTCGACGCCTTCATCGCCCGGATGCAGCCCGACATCCCCCCGCCGGTGCCCCACCTCGAGGTCGACAACCGCGACGGCGCCCCCCCGGTCGCCCCCCAGCTCGCCGCCCTACTCGCCACCCTCCAGAGCTGACCCTGCCAGCGTCGAGTGGTCAATTTCGCCCCGTTTCACGCCCGGGAACGGGGCGAAATCGACCACTCGCGTCAGCGCCAGGGCTCAGCCGAGGACGCCGTCCACCAGCTCCTTGGCGGCGGCCTGCACCTGGGCCAGGTGCTCGGGGCCCTGGAAGGACTCGGCGTAGATCTTGTAGACGTCCTCGGTGCCCGACGGCCGGGCGGCGAACCAGGCCGACGCCGGTGGTCACCTTGAGCCCGCCGATGGCGGCCCCGTTGCCGGGCGCCTCGGTCAGCTTGGCGGTGATCGGCTCACCGGCCAGCTCGGTCGCCGTGACCTGCTCCGGCGACAGCTTCGACAGCACGGCCTTCTGCTCGCGGGTGGCCGGGGCGTCGATCCGGGCGTAGGCGGGGTCGCCGTGCTCGGCGGTCAGTGCCGTGTAGTGCTCGCTGGGCGACGTCCCGGTCACGGCCAGGATCTCCGAGGCCAGCAGGGCGAGCAGCAGGCCGTCCTTGTCCGTCGTCCACACCGTGCCGTCGTGGCGCAGGAAGGAGGCTCCGGCGCTCTCCTCGCCGCCGAAACCCGACTGAGCCGTCGAGCAGCCCGGGCACGAACCACTTGAAGCCGACCGGCACTTCGAGCAGCCGCCGGCCCAGCGAGGCCGCCACCCGGTCGATCATGGACGACGACACCAGGGTCTTGCCGATCGCGACGTCGCCGCCCCACGCCGGACGATTGCCGAACAGGTAGCCGATCGCCACCGCCAGGAAGTGGTTGGGGTTCATCAGCCCGCCGTCCGGGGTGACGATGCCGTGCCGGTCGGAGTCCGCGTCGTTGCCGGTGGAGATCTGGAAGGCGTCCCGGTTGGCGATCAGCGAGGCCATGGCGTACGGCGAGGAGCAGTCCATCCGGATCTTGCCGTCCCAGTCCAGGGTCATGAACCGCCAGGTGGCGTCGACCAGCGGGTTGATCACGGTCAGGTCGAGGTTGTGCCGGGCGGCGATCTCGCCCCAGTAGTCGACGCTGGCTCCGCCGAGCGGGTCGGCGCCGATGCGCAGACCCGCCTCGCGGACGGCGTCCAGGTTGAGCACCGACGGCAGGTCGTCGACGTAGGTGCCCATGAAGTCGTACCGCGCGGTGGTGTCGGCGGCCAGGGCCCGGGCCAGCGGGACCCGCTTGACGGCGTCGAGCCGGGCCGCGATCAGTTCGTTGGCACGGTTCTCGATCCACTTCGTGGCGTCGGTGTCGGCCGGACCGCCGTGCGGCGGGTTGTACTTGAAGCCGCCGTCGTAGGGCGGGTTGTGCGACGGGGTGACCACGATCCCGTCGGCCTGCGCCGCCGCGCCGGCATCGGCAGCGAGGGCGCGGTTGTGCCGCAGGATCGCGTGCGAGACGGCCGGCGTCGGAGTGAACCGGTCGCGGTCGTCGATCAGGGTGGTGACACTGTTGCCGGCCAGCACCTCCAGGGCCGAGGCCCAGGCCGGCTCGGACAGGCCGTGCGTGTCGCGGCCGACGAACAGCGGGCCGGCGATGCCCTGCGCGGCGCGGTAGTCGCAGATGGCCTGGGTGGTGGCCACGATGTGCGCCTCGGTGAACGCCCCGGTCAGGCTCGACCCGCGGTGTCCCGAGGTGCCGAAGGCGACCCGCTGGCCGGGGTCCTCCAGGTCGGGCCAGGTGGTGTAGTACGCGGTGACCAGATGCGCCACGTCGATCAGATCGGCGGCCTGAGCGAGTTGTCCGGCGCGGTCGTGAGTCATCGCACTCCCTTTCGTCACTCTTTGTCCCCCGAAAGCGGCCCAGTCGCTGCGGCCCGCGTCGGAGATTAACGCGCTGTCATCACGATACGCACCGGACCTTTGGATGACACCGATCACGCCACCGCCGTGCCGTCCCGCGGGTTCGGCCTAGAGTCGGGGCCGTGACGGCCAGCCTGCGCACCGTTCGCGCGACCAGCTATCTCACGCCGCTGCGTGAGGGCGGGTCGTTGCCCGGGCTGGTCGAGGCCGACGACGACGGCATCTACGTGACCAAGTTCCGCGGCGCCGGGCAGGGCACCGCCTCGCTCGTGGCCGAGGTCGTGGTCGGCGAGATCGGGCGCCGGCTCGGGGTGCGGGTACCCGACCTGGTGCTGGTCGACCTGGACCCGCGGATCGCCCCGCGCGAACCCGACGAGGAGGTGCAGGACCTGCTGCGGGCCAGCGCCGGGATCAACCTCGGGCTGGACTTCCTGCCCGGATCGGTCGGCTACGACGGGATGCACTGGTCACCGCCGACCGAGGACGCCGCGCGCCTGCTCTGGCTCGATGCGTTCACCGGCAACGTCGATCGCACCTGGCGCAATCCCAATCTGCTGATCTGGCACCGCACGATCTGGGCGATCGACCACGCCGGGGCCCTGGTCTTCCAGCACGCCTGGCCCGACCCTTCGGTCTGGGCCGCGCGGCGTTACGACCTGTCCGAGCATGTGCTGCTGCCGGTGGCCCGCCGGCTCACCGCCCCCGCCTGGGCGGACGTGGACCGCGGTCTCTCGGCGTCGCTGACCAAACCGGTGCTCGACGAGGTGCTCGCGCTGGTGCCGGACGAGTGGCTGCTGAGCATGAACTCGGTCCGCTCGGACGCCGAGGCGCGGGCTGCGGCCGGGCAGTCGGCGCGCGGGGCGGAGGAATGGCGGGAGCGCTACCGGGTGCAGTTGTCGGCCCGCCTCGGCGGCGGCCGGGTCTGGCAGCAGGGCCTGGTCGGATGAGCGAGCGGCAGCCGTTCCAGTACGCGGTGCTGCGCGCCGTCCCCCGGGTCGACCGGGGCGAGTGCGTCAACGTCGGGGTGCTCCTGTACTGCCAGGACGCCGGGTTCCTGGCCCTCGCCGTCCACCTGGACGCCGAGCGGCTCCGCGCACTCGACCCCGAGGTCGATCTCGAGGCCGTGCGTTCGGCGCTGGACGGCGTCCGGGACATGTGTGCCGGGCTCGACGGCGTCGCTGCGGCCTCCTGGCCTGTCCGGGACCGGTTCGGCTGGCTGACCGCACCGCGCAGCACCGTCGTCCAGGCCGGTCCGGTGCACTCGGGGGTGACCGACGACCCGCGGGCCCAGCTGGACCGGCTGCTGACCCGCCTGGTCCGCTAGGCGCGACGGCGGTCGGGGCCGGGTCAGGTCGCGGTGCAGATCACGTCGAGGCCGGGTTCGTCGTCCGGTCCCGGGTACACCGCTCTGGTGATCCTCTGCAGCGCGCCCGGTGCGGCCTCCGGCATCGCCTCCTCGCGCGCTCGCCGCGCCGAGACCGCGGCCGAGCCGGCGCCCGCTGACTCGGCGACGTCCACGCTCACGGTGACCGGGCCCGGGGAGCCGTGCCACAGCGTGACGTCCAGGGTCAGCTGGTCCCAGCGCACCTCGGCCACCACGATGCCCAGATCGGACGGCTCGTAGCCGGGCAGGGCGGTCATCCGGGTCACCGCCCGGTCACCGAGCTGATGGCGCGACACGACGGTCTGGCCGGCCACGTGCCAGGAGAACACCGGCCGTTCGTAGCCCTGGCTGTGCAGTTGCACGTGGAACCGCACCCCGTCGTCTGCGCCGACCGTCCGCGCGATGTGGGCCCAGGCCATCGGCACGGCGGGGCCGGCTCCGAGCAGCAGCGTCGCGACGCCGTCCGCCCAGTCGATCACCTGGATCGCCACCTGCTGACCTTCGGTGAGCAGCAGCGTGTCGGTGTCCCCCGCGGGTGGCAGTGCGATGGTGTCCCGGTAGATCGCCCGGCCGTCGACAACCTCGTGCACCACGACGCCCGCGGCGTCGGCGGTGTCCTGGTCGGCGGCGCGCCCGGGCCGGGCCACCCGGTCCAGCGCCAGCGCGCCGTCCCAGTCGGCGCCGTGTGAGGCGGGCGACGGGCCGCGCACCTCGGCGGTGAGCCAGCGTCGGCCGGCCTCGATCGGGATCACCAGCAGGCCAGGATCCGAGCCGGCGGTGCGCGTGACCCGGGCCCCGACGCGTTCCTCGCCCAGCTCCACGACCTGCACGCGAGCCACGGCGGAGGGGGACGGTCTGCCGGTCGCCGGGGACCAGCGGGAATGCCGGCTCGCCCACCAGGACGCGCGGGCCAGCCGGGGGCCGACCTGGTCCCACAGCGGCGCATCCGGCAGCAACGGGGGGTCCTCCACGCGATGCATGACCTGCCTCGAGCGGCCGCCGAATCGACGTGCGCTCATGATGCAGTAGGGGTTTCCGTACTCGGTGCCGACGCCGACCGTGGGCAGCCCGAAGGAGTGCTGCAGCTCGAGCAGATGGCCGATCTCGTGGGCCATCGAGGTGTGGCTGCACCCCGTGGACAGGTACGCAGCGAACGTGCGCCGGTCGGCTCCCAGAGAGATGGGCTGCGTCCAGTACAGCGGGCTCTCGGCGGTGGTCAGGATCACGACGCCGTGTGCGGTGTGCAGGGCCGAGAGGTCCGAGGGCGACAATGACGGAAGGCAGGCGTCGACGAGCTGCTGGACGGTGTCGAGCAGCACGGCGTCTGCCGCCCCGACAATCTCCGGTGAGTTGAGTGCACTCCAGACCGCTTGTGCCGCAGGCGGTTCCACCCAGTCAAGCGCCACGCTCGGAGTCAGGTCGAGCTCGCCGTCGGTGCAGTCGGCCCAGAAGTCGCCGAGCGTGAGCCGTTGTGCAGGGGGCACGCCCACGGGGGAGGGGCGTAGCAGCGCCTGAACGTGAGCAGGGTGCCAGCGCTGCTGCTCGTCGCCGGCCCGGCCGATGCACAGAGCCACCAGACGGACGGGGCGCGACATGGTGATCACCCTAGAGGCACGGCCCGGCCGAGGACCTGCCCGCGGCGACAAGCGGTTGAATCGGGTGCGCGTCAGGAGCTGTGCGTGGTGACCGGGACCCACACGACCGCCCGGGAGTTCTCGTAGGCGAGATCCTTGGCCGGGGTGCTGCTGCCGGTGATCACGCCTGCGGCGTTGATCGCTGCGGCACGTGGGACACCGGGCGTTCTGCCCAGGAGTGGCAGGACGATCATTCGACGGCGGAACCAGACGACCGGCGTCCCGTCCGGCAGCTCGTCGGTGATCCAGCTGCCCACGACCCGCCCTGCCTCGTTCGCGTCCTCTCCGTAGCCGTACCCGGGCACTCCGGGAGCGGACACGTCGACCAGGCCCGTGCGCGTCCACAGCAGCGGATGCCTCGGACCGCCGGAATGGCTCCCGGAGCCGACGACGACGCCGCGCGGGGTCAGACCACCCACGTCACCCAGGCGCAGGGCTCCGGCCGGCGGCCGTCGCAGCGTGCCGCGGCTGAGCAGGAACGGCCCGGTACCGTCGACGCCCGCGATCTGGCCGGCGTCGTTGATCGCCTCGGCCGCTGACTGGGGGCCCGCCGTCAGCCCGTACCGTCGCAGCGAGGTGACCCGGCCCCGGTACCAGACCGCGGGAATCGACCTCCCGTCGGACAGTGCTGCAGAGCCGGCAACGCGGCGGGAACTGTTGACCGCGCGGGGGGTGAAGGTCTTGGGCAGAGTCGTTCGGCGGCCGGCCGTCCAGAGGAAGTAGCCACCCGCCCCGGCCATGGTTCCCCAGTGGCCGATCACGTCACCGCGGTCGCTGATGGCGAGGGCGATGCCGTACTCCGCGACCGCCGGGCCGACATCGCGGAGCCGGCCCTTGACCCAGATCACCGGACGCTTCCGTCCCTTGGCGTCGTAGGAGCTGCCCGCCACGGTCCCGGCGGCGTTGATCGCCACGGCGCCGGAGGCGAATCTACTGATCCCGAGGTCGACCAGGCGGTACCCGCTGACGGCGGGTGCACCGGGCGGCTGTGCCAACGCCGTCTCGCGGGAGGAGGCGATCAGCAGCGCTGCCGCCGGTGGAAGGGCGAGGATGGTGCGACGGGGGATGTCTGCGCTCATGGCGGCCTCCGGGCCTGCGGTCCCCGAACGGCGACGTACTCTCGAACGTGCCGACAGGAGCACCTTCGTCTCCTGAGCGTGCCCCTGCCGTCACGCACCGTGCCGGGACCGACGTCCTCAGGCAACCGTTCCGGGAATGATTGAAGAGTGAACTAAGTTGAGCCGAGTACCCCACCGTGGGCCCCTCGACAGGAGAACGCCATGCCAGCCGTGACCGCCGACACGCTGACCCTGCCCCGTCTGCGGGCGCTTCCGGCCGACGCGACAGCCTGGCGTGAGCCGATCCAGGTGGTCACGGCCCATCGGCAGCTCGAGGGTGAGGGCTTCCAGGTTCGCCGCCCCTTCCCAGGTGCGCACCTGGCGCTGGCCGATCCCTTCCTGCTGCTCGACCACATGGGGGCCGTGGAGTACGCACCCGGCGAGGCCAAGGGCGCGCCGTGGCATCCGCATCGGGGCTTCGAGACCGTCACCTACATGATCGACGGCGCGTTCGAGCACACCGACTCCACCGGTGGCGGTGGCCTGCTCACCGACGGCGCCACCCAGTGGATGACCGCCGGTTCCGGCGTCATGCACTCCGAACTGCCGCCGGAGTCGCTGGTGCGCAGCGGCGGCCTGTTCCACGGCGTCCAGCTCTGGGTGAACCTGCCCGCCGCCCAGAAGTGGGCCGCGCCGAAGTATCAGGACATCGGTGCCGGTGACTCGACCCTGCTCTCCAGCCCGGACGGCGGTGCGCTGGTGCGGCTGATCGCCGGCGACCTCGACACTCACGCCGGGCCGGGGTCCACCTTCACGCCGATCACCTACCTGCACGCCACGATCAGCGCCGGGGCCCGGCTCGACCTGCCCTGGACGCCCGAGTTCAACGCTCTGGTGTACGTCCTGTCCGGCCGCGGGTCCGTGGGGTCGGCGAGCGCGCGGCGTCCGCTCGAGGAGGGGCAGCTGGCCGTGCTCGGCGCGGGCGACGCGCTCACCCTGACGGCGGCCGGCACCCAGCCGCAGGCCTCGCCGACCGGCTGGGAGGTCCTGGTGCTCGGTGGGCTGCCTCTCAACGAGCCGGTCGCCCGGTACGGGCCGTTCGTGATGAACACCCGCGAGGAGATCATCGAGGCGGTGGAGGACTTCCAGAACGGCCGGCTCATCCGCGACACCCCGATCCACGCCGCCCTGCGCGCCCACGGCTGAGGCGAGGCCCGCCACCCGGAGCCGCTCACTCGCCCGCGGCCGCTGCCGAGCAGGCGATTCTGTGTGGTCAGAGCGGGGAAATAGCCCGCGTTCGACCGCACAGAATCCCGGTGCAACCGTCGCGGCCGAAAGGCGAGCGCGGCAGACTGGGGGGATGCCCGAGCTGCCCGAGGTCGAAGCGCTGGTCGAGTTCCTGCGTGAGCGCGCCGTCGGCCGGGTGGTGGCCGGGGTCGAGGTCGGCACGATCAACGTGCTGCGCACCTACGACCCGCCACCGACCGCCCTGGCCGGCATGGCCATCGACTCCGTGGCCAGGCACGGCAAGTACCTCGACCTCGACATCGGCGGGCTGCACCTGATCTTCCACCTGGCCCGGGCCGGCTGGTTGCGGTGGTCCGATGCCATCCCGGACACCGTGATCCGCCCCGGCAAGGGGCCGATCGCGTTGCGGGTGCGGTTCGACGACCCCGACCGTGCCGACGGCGAGCGCCAGCCGGGCTTCGACCTCACCGAGGCCGGTACGAAGAAGAGCCTGGCGGTCTACGTGGTGCGCTCGCCGCAGGAGGTGCCGCGGATCGCCTCGCTCGGACCCGACCCCCTGGCCGACGGGCTTCGACCGGGCGGCCTTCGGCGCCGTCCTGGCCGGGAAGCGGCAGCAGATCAAGGGTCTGCTGCGTGACCAGGCCGTGCTGGCCGGGGTCGGCAATGCCTACAGTGACGAGGTGCTGCACGCGGCACGGCTGTCGCCGTTCGCACTGGCCGCGACGCTGGACGACGCCGAGGTGGACCGGCTCTACACGGCGCTGCGCGAGGTGCTCACCGGGGCGATCGCTGCCGCGCGCGGCAAGCCGGCGAAGGAGCTCAAGGACGCCAAGCGCGCCGGCATGCGGGTGCACGCCCGCACCGGGCAGCCGTGCCCGGTGTGCGGTGACGTCGTGCGTGAGGTGTCGTTCGCCGACTCGTCGCTGCAGTACTGCGCCACCTGCCAGACCGGCGGCAAGCCACTCGCCGACCGCCGCCTCTCCCGCCTCCTCAAGTAGACCCGCGGAGCGTCAGCAGGGTCTGGCGCGGGTAGATTCCGCGGGGTGGGGTCTGTGGCGGTGCGTTCGGGCGGGACAGGCAGTCGCGCTCTGCCGCGGGGCATGGACGTCGGGGTACTGGGACTGGCCGTCACCACTCCGCTGGCGCCGCGCAGCACGCTGGGGGAGGTGCTGTCCTCCACTGAGACCGACGCCTTCGTGGCGCTGCACGACGGAGCGCTGGCCTGCGAGTACTACCGCGCGCCCGTCGCCGCGACCACCCCGCACCCGCTGCTGTCGGTGACCAAATCGATGGTCGGCGCCCTGGCCGGCATCCTGATCGCCGAGGGCTCGCTCGACCCGGACGCCGCGGCGTCCGCCTACGCGCCTGAACTCATTGCCGGCGGCTACGCGGGAGCCACCGTGCGTGACCTGCTCGACATGCGTACCGGCGGCGATTACCGGGAGGGCTACGACGACCCGCGCAACGAGCTGGCCCAGCTCGGTCAGATCTGCGGCTGGTGGCCGCGTACCGACCCGACCCTGCCGCATGCAGTGCGTGACTGGCTGGCCACGATCGTCCGCACGGCGGCGTCCGCTGGGCCGTTCAGCTACCGGTCGGCCGATACCGAGGTGCTGGGCTGGGTGCTCGAGCGGGTGGCCGGGATGCCGTTGGCGGAGTTGATCGGCCGGCGGCTGCTGGGGCCGATCGGAGCCGAGACCGACGGCCGGCTCGAGGTGGACCCGGCCGGGCAGGCGCTGGCCTCCAGCGGGCTCGCCCTGGTGCCCCGCGACCTGGCCCGGTTCGGTCAGATGCTGCTGGACGGCGGCGCCGTGGATGAGGCGCAGGTGGTGCCGACCAGGTTCCTCAAGGACACCTACGCCGGTCAGGACGACTCCGTGGCAGCGTTCCACGCCCGGGTCGGCGCCACGCTCGGGCCGGATGCGCCGTTCCCGCCGAAAGGCCTCTACCGCAATCAGTTCTGGGTGCTCGAGCAGGACCGGCGACGGCTGCTCTGCCTCGGTGTGCACGGCCAGATGATGCTGGTGGACGGCGACAACCGGGTGGTTGCGGTCAAGCTGTCGAGCTGGCCCACCCCGCAGGATCCGGCCCGGTTCGAGGCCGGCCTGGCCTGCCTGCTGGTGGCGGCCGATGCGCTCGGTGGCCATACCGAGCCGCGCCTGTCCCTGCACCGGTGACCACGGCGCCCTCCGGACATGCAGGCGATGATCAGTCGTGAGGGCCTATCGCTGGTAGCCAGGTTCGGGCAGGATGACCGCGCCCTGCCCGCTCCGCCCTGACCCGCTCCGCCCTGAACAGCTCCGACCGACCGGCCCGGCCCGGTCCCGGCCCGAAGGGAACGACTCGCATGTCCACGAAGGGTGCGAAGAAGAGCGCGGCCAAGGACGCCAAGAAGTCCACGAAGGCGAAGCCAGCCAAGGCAGCCAAGGGCGCCAAGGGCGCCAAGGGTGCCGAGAAGACGCCGAAGTCCGCGAAGCCCTCAGGCCGACGTCGTGGTGCGGCGCCCGGTGGCGCGCCCCGGCGGCGGCTGCGCAACATGTCGGAGATCCGGACGTTCTTCCGCACCAACGAGATCCCGATCTTCTTCGTCGGCCCGACCGCGTTCAACCTGCTCGGCCTGGACCGCTGGGTGCGCAACTTCTCGTACATCACCTACTACGACTCCTGGGACGGCGCTCATCCGCGGGTGTTCACCCCGCCGGAGACAAGCCGTACGTCGGAGTTCGAGCAGCGGCGAGGAGATCAACAACTACCTGCTGCGCCACCCCGAGGTGCGCGCACACATCGCCTCGCACGTGCACCACGGCGGCGACCGCCCGAAGGTCGCGATGGTGTTCTTCGACGAGGAGACCGAGGAGATCTGCGACGAGCTCGGACTACGACCTGATCCTGCCGCTCGGACGCGCTGCGCCGAGCATCTCGACTCCAAGATCGTCACCACCCAGCTCGGCGACGAGGCCGGCGCGCCGAGCGTGCCCAACGTGCTGACCACGGTGGACACCTACGACGACCTGATCGCGCAGGCCGACCGAGGCCGGGCTCGGCACCGACCTGGTGGTGCAGACCGCCTACGGCGACTCCGGCAAGACCACCTTCTTCATCACCTCGCGAGGCCGACTGGAACGGCGACAGCCGAGGACATCGTCGGCCAGGAGCTCAAGGTGATGAAGCGGATCAACAACCGCGCGATCGCGGTCGAGGCGGTGCATCACCCGGCACGGCACGATCGTCGGACCGTTCATGACCGACCTCACCGGGTACCCCGAGCTGACGCCGTACCGCGGCGGCTGGTGCGGCAACGACATGTTCCCCGAGGCGCTCACACGGAGCAGCGCGGCGCGCGCCATCCGCCATGTCCGCCGGCTCGGCGACCGGCTGCGGCAAGGAGGGGTACCGCGGGCTTCTTCGAGGTCGACGTGCTGGTCGACCTCGACACCGACGAGGTCTACCTGGGCGAGCTCAACCCGCGGATCTCCGGGGCCTCGTCGATCACGAACGTCACCGCCGGCGCCTACGCCGACGTGCCGCTGTTCCTGTTCCACCTGCTCGAGTACATGGACGTCGACTACGACGTCGACGTCGACGAGATCAACGAGCGCTGGCGAGGAGCTGGCCGCGGTCGACGTCTGGAGCCAGCTGATCATGAAGACGTCGGACAAGGCGATCCGACGGGTCGATCGGGCGCCGGCCACCGGGATCTACCGGATGCGCTCCGACGGCACCCTGCAGTCCTGCGCAACACCCTGGACTGGCACTACCTGGCCGATGCCGATGAGGCGTTCTTCCTGCGCGTCTACGGCGCGGGGACTACCTGTTCAAGGGCGCCGACCTGGGGATCCTGGTCTCCAAGGGCCGGATGCAGACCGAGGAGAACGAGCTCACAGACAAGTGCCGCAACTTCATCGACGGCATCCACGCCGAGTACCAGACCTCACCGGTCAAGCAGCAGCCGCAACCGATCAGCCACCTCGCCTACCTCAAGTGATGCCAGTTTCGTTGACGTGGATCGGGGCAACCGTGCCGGGTGGGCGCAACGTCACGCCGAGCCTACGGTGCGGCCGGCCAGGCAGGGCGCGCCAGCCCGGCGCCGCGGATCAGGACGAGGCAAGGGTTCGGGCAATGGCGCGGAACGCACCGATGGTGGCCCGTAGCTTGGCCGGGTCCTGCGGGTCGGGCCACGACGAGAGCTTGACCCCCACCGTCTGCGTGGCCGGCTCGACGTAGACCATCTGCCCGTGGATGCCCAGGCAGAGCAGGATCGGCCCGCCGTCGCCGGGGATGAACCAGAACTGGTTGCGGTACCAGCCGCCGGGCAGGTACGGCTCGTTGTCGCTGCGCGCGAAGGCCTCCCGGACGTCGGGCGGCGGCGCGAACGCCGTCTCCAGCCACGACGCCGGAACCACCTGGCGGGAGCCCACGGAGCCGTCGTCCAGCAGCATCAGTCCGAACCGGCCGAGGTCGCGCAGGGTGCGCCGACAGCCCGCCGTCGTGGATCGCCGACCCGAGCGGATCGACCGTGATCTCGGCGTCGTGATAGGCGCCGATCGGCTGCCAGACCCGCGCGCTGATCAGGTCGGCCATCCGTTCGCCCGCGGCGCGCTCGCAGATCCAGCCCAGCACGTCGGTGTCGATCGAGCGGTAGACGAAGGTGCCGTCATGGGCGCTCTGGCCGGCGACGGTGAGGATGTAGGGGTACATGCCGAGGGGGTCGCCGTGGTTGCGTGGCGCCCAGCCCATCGAGCGCTCCATCACCCGCACCTCGGACGCCGGGTCGAGGTAGGCCTCGCTGAACTGGATGCCCGAGCGCATGTCGAGCACGGTGCGCACCGTGGCGCCGCGCGTAGCCGCAGCCGGCCAGCTCGGGCACGTAGTGCTCGACCGGGGCCTGCGGGTCGAGCAGGCCGTCGGCGGTCAGGCCGGCCGCGACGCAGGACACCACCGACTTGGTCACCGACATCACCAGGTGCCGACGGCGCGGGGTGAGCGGCTCCAGGTAGCGCTCATCGACGATCTCGCCCCGGTGGATCACCAGGAAGCCGTCGGTGTCGGTGTCGGTGATCACGTCGTCCACCGTGGACGGCGCTGCGGTGGCTACGCCCTGGGTGACCGAGACGGCGCCCAGGGTCTGGGGCCGTTCGGCGAGCGGCCGGGGCGCGTCCGTGCCGTCGATCACGTGGCTGGGCATCAGCTCGCGCATGTGCTGGAAGGCCCAGTGGTGGTTCGGCGCCTCCTGCCAGTTGGCCAGGGTGATCAGCGGCCGCCCGGGCGGTAGCACTCCGCTCCACTCGTCCACGTGGGCCCACGCCGTCCCCGGCTGGGGCTGGTAGTACGGGTGCTCCACGGGCAGGTCGTGCGCGGCCTCGGACACGCAACGATCGTAGTCCCGGCCCCCCAGACCGTGCTCATGCTCCGCAGGGGTACATCGGACAGCGTTGTCATAGCCTCGAACGTGTACCCCTGCGGAGCATGAGCCAGGTTTGGGAGGGTGGGGGGATGAGTGGGGACGATTGGGTGGAGCGGATCTGGGTGGCGCGTGAGGGCGGGCTGCTGCTCGATCCGCCGAGCGTCGACGGGCCCGGGCTCGAGCTGGCTGCGGCGTACGAGGTGCAGGCCGAGCTGCATCGGCGCCGCCTGGCCCGGGGAGAGCGCGCGGCAGGCTGGAAGCTCGGGTACACCTCGACGGCGATGCGCGCCCAGATGGGCATCGCCGAGCCGAACAGCGGCCCACTCACCGACGCGATGATCCTCACCTCGCCGGCCCAACTTCCGGACGACGTGCGTCACCCGCGGGTGGAGCCGGAGGTCGCGCTCGTGCTCGGTACCGACCTGCCACCGGACGGCGACGTCCGCTCTGCGGTCACCCAGGCCCGAGCCGCGCTGGAGGTGGTGGACAGCACCTGGCGGGACTACCGGTTCACCCTGGAGGACAACACCGCCGACGGATCATCTGCCGCCTATGTCGTTTTGGGACAATCGATTCCACTGGACGCCGTGGACGATCTGGCCGTCGTTCTCACGGTCGGGGACTCGGTGCAGGAGGCGACCAGCGCGGCCGCCATGGGCTCGCCCTGGACGGCGCTCGCCTGGTTGCGGGATCACCTGGCGGTGCGCGGGCTGCGGGTCGCCGCCGGCTCGGTCGTGATCACGGGCGGCCTGACCAGCGCGGCGCCCCTGGCGGCCGGCGGCGCGGCGTCCGCCCGATTCGGCGCTCACGCGACGGTCACCTTGCAGCGCTGATGCCCCGCCGGTCGTCCGGGACCGGGTGATCGCCGTCCGTCATGGGTCCTGCCCCAGTAGATGGGGTGGAAGCCCCATGACCAACGGTGATCACGTGGGGCGGCGGCCTCGGACGGGCGTGGGAGGCTGTGGGGGTGCCGCGCAGCAACCGACCCCGCCGTGGCCGGCGGTCGGAGGGCCGCCCGCCCGCCGAGCCGCTGGACGCCGAGCGCGCCCTGTACGGCAGCGGCCGACGAGAGCAGGGCGTCGACGGCACGTGGCTGGTGCGCCCGATCAGCGGCCAGGCGGCGACCAAGGCCTACCGGTGCCCCGGCTGCCATCAGGAGATCCCTCCGGGGACGGCGCACGTGGTGGCCTGGCCGGACGAGCAGCCGATCGGGGCCTTCGGCGGCGCCGAGGACCGGCGGCACTGGCACCGCGCCTGCTGGACCGCTCGCACCCGCCGCCACTGACCCCGTGAGAAGTCAGCGGAAGGCGGGGAGGCCGGTGAGCGCCTGGCCGATCGACCAGGGTGTGCATCTCGACGGTGCCCTCGTAGGTCAGCACCGACTCGAGGTTGTTGGCGTGCCGGATCACCGGGTACTCCAGCGATGATCCCGTTGGCGCCCAGGATGGTGCGCGCGGTCCGGCAGATCTCGAGCGCCTCGCGCACGTTGTTGAGCTTGCCCAGGCTGACCTGCTCGGGGCGCAGGCCGACCGGCGTCCTTGCGCCGGCCCAGGTGCAGCGCGAGCAGCTGCCCCTTGATCAGCTCCACCGCCATGTCGGCCAGCTTGGCCTGGGTGAGCTGGAAGCCCGGCGATCGGCCGGCCGAACTGCACTCGCTCGCCGGCGTAGCGCCAGCGCCGACTCCAGCGAGGACCGCGCGGCGCCCAGCGCGCCCCAGACGATGCCGTAGCGCGCCTCGTTCAGGCACGACAGCGGGCCCTTGAGGCCGCGCACCTCGGGCAGCACCGCCGACGCCGGCAGCCGCACGCCGTCGAGCACCAGCTCGCTGGTGACCGAGGCCCGCAGCGACATCTTGTGCTTGATCTCGCGGCGCGGAGAAGCCCGGGGTCGTCCGTCGGAACGACGAACCCGCGGATCCCTCCGTCGTCCGTCCTCGGCGTTCGCCCAGACCACGGCGACGTCGGCGATCGAGCCGTTGGTGATCCACATCTTGCGGCCGTCGAGCACCCAGTCGTCGCCGTCACGCCGGGCGACGGGTGCGCATCCGCGCCGGGGTCGGAGCCGGCGTCGGGCTCGGTCAGGCCGAAGCAGCCGAGCGCCTCCCCGCTGGCCATCCGGGGCAGCCACTCGGTCTTCTGCTCCTCACTGCCCCAGCGCCAGATCGCGAACATGGCCAGCGACCCCTGCACCGAGACCAGCGACCGGATGCCCGAGTCCGAGGCCTCCAGCTCCAGGCAGGCCAGGCCGTAGTCGACGGCGCTCATCCCCGCGCAGCCGTAGCCCTCCAGGTGCATGCCGAGCAGGCCGACCTCGCCGAAGCTCCCGCGCCAACTCGCGCGTCGTCGGTAGCTCGCCCCGCTCGTACCAGTCGGCGATGTAGGGATCGACCGCGTCGTCGCAGACCTGGCGGACGGCGGCGCGCACCGCCTTCTCCTCGGCGCTCAGCTGGAGTCGAGGTCGGCGAGGTCGCTCGGGTTCGAACGGTGCGCGGGCTGTGCTTCATCGGGTCACCTTCGGGTCGACTGGGGTGGACGGTGTGGCGAGCCAGGCGCGGACTGCCGCGTCGTGCTCGCCGAGGGCGGGGGGTGGCGTGGGTGTGGCGGTGCGGTGGTCGTCCAGGTCGCACGGGGTGACGGATCTGGCGGCGCGTAGCCGTCGCCGATCTCGACCAGCGGGTCGAGGCCGAGCGCCTCGGCCAGGGCGACGGCGTCGCGGGATCGTGCCGAGCTTGCCGGCCGGCACCCCGGCCGCGGTCAGTGCCTCGACCCAATGCGCGGCGGACTCGGTGCACAAGTGCTTCTCGAGGGCCTCGGCACAGCGCCTCGCGATGGGCGACCCGAGCCGCATTGGTGGCGAAGTCGGGTCGGCAGCCAGCTCAGCCGACCCCGAGAACCCTTGCCAGCCGCGCGAACTGGCCGTCGTTGCCGCAGGCGACGGCGATCAGCCCGTCGGCGCAGTGCAGCGTCTCGTACGGCGCGATGCAGGGGTGCCGGTTGCCCATGCCGGACGGCGCGCGCCCGGTCTGCAGCGCGGCCTGCCCCTGGTTGACCATCGCCCCCAGCGGCTGGTCAGCAGGGCGACCTCGATCGCCTCGCCGTGGCCGGTGCGGGACCGCGCGGCCAGCGCGGCGCAGGATGCCGATCACGGCGTCCTTGCCGGTGAGCACGTCGACCAGAGCGACACCCACCTTGGTCGGGTTCTCCGGCCGGCCCGGTGATGCTCATCAGCCCACCGACCGCCTGCACCACGAAGTCGTAGCCGAGCAGGTCGGCTCCGGCCCCGCTGCCGAAGCCGGTGATCGAGCAGTACACGACGCCAGGGTTGTGCGCGGCGCAGCGGCCTCGATAGCCCAGGCCGAGCCGCTCCATGGTGCCGGGCTTGAAATTGTTGATCACCACGTCGGCACGCCGGGCCAGCTCGATCGCCAGGGCGAGGTCTCCGCCGTCCGAGGTATCGGCCAGGTCGAGGGCGATGCAGCGACTTGCACCGGTTCACGCACTCGAAGTAGGTGGTCGAGTGGGTCGAGTCCGGCGGGCCCCAGGCCCGGGTCTCGTCACCGACTCCAGGACGCTCGACCTTGATCACTCGGCGCCGAGGTCGGCCAGGGTCATCGTGGCCAGCGGCCCGGCCAGCACGCGGCTGAAGTCGGCGACCAGGATCCCGTCGAGGGGCCGCTCGGCGCTGTCGCTCACGACGCTCAAGGCTAGGCGCTGCCGACGCCCGTCGTCTCTGTGTGCATCATCCATAGACAGAGCAAGCATGGATAGTCTGAACAGACTATGCCCACCCTGCGCCGGCTCGTCCGTGGCCTGCCCGGAGATCTGCTCCCGGTCGGGGACGCGTCCCTGGACGTCGAGGTGAGCGCCGTCCATGTCAGTGAACTGCTCGATCCCACGCCCTACCTGGACGGCGGCGAGCTGCTGCTGACCACCGGTCTCGGCCTGACCGGGCAGGTCACCCAGGCCCGGGCCTATGCCACCCGGCTGGCCGA
Organism: uncultured Actinomycetota bacterium; assembly: GCA_963710915.1. Taxonomy (GTDB): domain Bacteria; phylum Actinomycetota; class Actinomycetes; order Actinomycetales; family Kineosporiaceae; genus JADJPO01. The sequence continues at coordinate 39,752 of CAVQCD010000015.1, forward strand.
AAGAGGGCTGGCCGGGTTGGCGATCGGGCTCGGGCCAGTGCACGCCGAGGTCCCGCCCGCTGTGGCCGCGGCCTGCGCGGCAGCAGGGCTGCCCCTGCTCGTGGTGCCGATCCCGACACCGTTCCTGGCGGTGACCCGGGCGTACTGGTCGCTGCTCACCGCCGACGGTCACGCCGAGCTCAGCGCCGCCCTCGGGGCGCATCGAGACCTGGCCAGGGCAGCGACGACCCGCAACCCGGTCTCCGCCGTGGTGCGGGTGCTGGCGAACTCCGTGCGCGGCTGGGCCGCCCGGCTCGGGCCCGACGGTGAGCTGGTCGAGGTCTGGCCCCGGCGGCACCAGACGGTGGCCCGGCGGCTGCGGGACGACGTCGAGCGGCTGCGCGCCGCCGGTCCGCACGCCTCGGCCACCTTCTCCCTCGACGGTGACGACGTGATCGTGCACCCGCTCACCCGCACGGTCGGTGGAGGCCCCTCCACCCTTGTCGGGTTCGTCGCCATCGGTTGTGAGCGCCCGATCCGGGTGCCCGACCGTGGCGTGGTCCTGACGGCGTGCACGCTGCTCTCGGCGGTGCTCGACCACGGGCTGGCCCGCACCGCGGCGCGGCGTGCGGAGCGCGCCTGCGTCGTCCGGCTGGTGCTCGCCGATCGGGTGGACGCCGGGCGCGACCTGGCCGCGCAGCTGGGGGACGACGCACTCCCGCACCGTGCGCACCTGGTCGCCGTGGCCTTGGCCGGGGCCGACCCGCTGACCGGCGAGGACCTGCTCGACCGGCTGGAGGAGGAACGTGGGGTCGGCCGGCGGTTCTGGGCGCTGACCGAGGCGGACGCCCCGGCCGAGGGCGCCGTGACGTTGTTGGTGCCGGACGGCGCGGCCGAGGCGGCAGAGCGGGCGCTGCGCCGAGTCCGGGACGCGGCCGCCCCGGGGCTGCGAGCGGTCGGGTCGGTGGCCGCGCCGCTCGGCACGCTGCCCCTCGATCCGGTGCGCGCGGCCGTGCGTGCCGTGGCACCCGGCGCGATCAGGCTGACCGATGGGGCGGCGTCCGCGGACGTCTCCGTGGTGGCCCGTGACCAACTGGCCCGGCTGTCGGCCTACCGCCGGGCCCCCCTGGTGCCTGCGGTGGCCGCCTACCTGCGCCACCGGGGCAACTGGGAGCAGGCCGCCAGAAGCCTTGGTGTACATCGCAACACGGTGCGTCAGCGAATCGCCACCGCAGCCCGGGTGGCCGACGCCGACCTGGACGATGCCGACACCGCTGCCCACCTCTGGCTGCTCCTGCGCTCCTCCGGCCGTGCGTGAGCTCACCCGGCCGAGGTGACCTCGCGAGCGACGACGGCCTCGAGCTGGATGGTCGCGGCGACCAGACGAACCCCGGCCGCCGGGTCGGCCAGTACCTGGCGCACGGTTCCCGTGACGGGGTCGTCGTAGTCGGCGCCGGTGGCGAACAGGACCGCTGCCCGTCGGGCCACCGGGTCGAAGGCGACGAAGGAGATCACGCCGGGATCCATGCCGGAGTGGGAATAGGTGGACCCCGACGCGTGCCAGGCCAGACCGATCGCCGAGTCGCCGTCATCCGCCAGCCCGGGCGGGCTGCTCAGGCGCAGCATCTCCGCGACGGTGGCCGGTTCGAGGAAGGCCCCGCCTTCGGGGGTGCGGCCGTCGTTCACGAAGACGCTCAGGAATCGCGCGTACTCACTCGCCGAGGTCTTGAGCGCGCCGTCCGGAGCGGTGGGGAAGCCGTAGAAGCCGATCCGTGCCGGACGGCGGCGCAGGTCGTCGTAGCCATAGGGAACGGCCATCCGGGCCAGGTCGACATCGGCGTGGCGCCAGGCGCTGTGTGTCATGCCCAGCGGATCGAACACCGCTGTGCGGCAGTACACCTGGAACGGCTGCCCGCTGATCACCTCGACGAGATGGCCAACCAGACCGAAGCCCACGTTGCTGTACGCATAGTGCGTTCCCGGCGCGGTCGTGGCGAAGTTCTGCTCCGCCGAGTACAGCGTGCCGCCCGGCACCAGGTAGTCCCGCAGGAAGGCGCCCAGCGCGACCGGGGAGTCGGGTGCCACGGGGGACGCGGCGAGCGTGTAGGAGCGGCCGTAGGCGTCGCCGTCGAGGATGCCCGCGGTGTGCTGCAGCAGCATCCGTACCGTGATCGGCGCGTCGGGGAACGCCGGGTTGCGCACCGGGAAGGGCAGATGGCGGTTCACGTCGTCGTCCAGGCCGACGGCGCCCTGCTCGTACAGGGTCATCAGCGCGGTCGCGGTCACGGTCTTGGACACCGAGCCGACGGTGAACAGGGTGTCCGGGGTGACCTCACGCCTGGTCGCCGGGTCGGCCAGTCCGAAGCCGCGCGCCGAGCTGACCCGCCCTTCGCGCAGGGTGGCCGCAGCGACGGCCGGCAGCTTGGCGACGTCCATCACCTGGACGATCGCCGCGTCCCGATCGGCCGGCGGGGACGTCGTGACCCGGTAGAGCCCGGTGTAGGCGATGAAGCTCGCCGTGGCGAGTACCGCTGCGGCCGCCATCGCCCCGAGGACGCGCAACGGGTAGGCCCTGACCCGGGAACGGACAGTCCGTCTGGGAGGTCGCTCAGCTGTGATCGCCATGCCGTCCACCCTGGCAGCGGGCCTTCTCGGAGCGGATCAGGGCCCTACCCCGAAGCATCCCTGACCGTCCCCCTGAGCCGGGGGCCGCAGAGGTCGTGGTGAGTTTGCCCCCTGAGACGGTGGTCAACTCACCACGACCTACCGGGGCTCGGGCGCCGCGCCATGCCAGACTCGCTTCGTGAGCGCGTCCTCGTTGCCGCCCAGCCGGTACCTGCTGCGGGCGAAGGACCTGGCCGACGCGCGTTACGCCGACGAGATCACGGTGGCCGACATGGCCGCCGCCGCGCGCCTGTCGCCGGCCCACTTCAGCCGGCAGTTCAAGCGGGCCTTCGGGGAGAGCCCGCACCAGTACCTGCTCTCCCGTCGGCTGGAAAGGGCAGCGACGCTGCTGCGCACCACGGACTGGCCGGTCGCCCGGATCTGCGTCACGGTGGGCCTGTCCAGCGTGGGGTCGTTCACCTCCAGCTTCACCCGGATCTTCGGCAGCACTCCCACCGCCTATCGCGCGGCACATCCCCCCGCGGCGAGCCTGATGCGGGTGCCGTCGTGCGTGCTGCGGATCTACGGGCGGCCTCAGGTGCGCACGTTTCGAGAAGACGCCACGCCGGCCTGAACCGTAGAACTGAACCACTGTCCATCACGTACGAGGAGTCGACGATGATCCGCATTGCCACGGCCCAGCTGTGGGTCCACGACCAGGACGAGGCGCTGGCCTTCTACACCGACAAGGTCGGCATGGAGGTCCGGGTGGACGTCACCGTGCCCGAGATGGGTAACTTCCGCTGGCTGACCGTCAGCCCTCCCGGTCAGGAGGACCTGGCGATCGTCCTGATGGCGATCCCGGGCCCGCCGGTCGCCGACGAGGCGACTGCCGGTCAGGTACGTGATCTGATGGGCAAGGGGATGGCCGGCACGGTGTTCCTGACCACCGACGACTGCCAGAAGTCCTACGAGGAGATGTCGGCCCGGGGCGTGGTGTTCACCGAGCCGCCGCAGCAGCAGATGTACGGCATCGACTGCGGCTTCCGGGACCCGTCCGGCAACAACCTGCGCCTGTCCCAGCTGGACGAGTCCTTCGGCCGCTGACGGTTTCGGGCCGGTCGGCTAGCGTGGCGAGGTGGACGTCGTCGAGCAGGTCGCGACGATCGACCGGGCGATCCGCGCGGCCGGCCGGCCCGAACGGGCGGAGGGGGAACGCCGCTACCTGAAGAGCACGCTGGTGCACCACGGGGTGTCCGTGCCAGTGCTGCGGACGACAGCACGCACCTTCCTCAAGGCCCACCCGGGTCTCGACCACGATCAGTTGGTAGGCGTGGCCACCCTCCTCTGGGACGAGCCGGCCGACGCGCCGGTGCACGAGCGGCGGGTCGTGGCCGCCGTCCTGCTCTCAAGCCGGATCGGGCTGCTCGGGCCAGCGGATCTCGTTCTGCTGGAACGACTCCTGCGCGAATCGCGTACCTGGGCGCTGGTCGATCTGCTGGCCGTCGACGTGGCCGGGGCGTTGCTCGGGGACCAGCCGTGGGCGACCGAGGTGCTCGACCGCTGGGCGGGCGACGACGACTTCTGGATCCGGCGCAGCGCGCTGCTGGCCCATCTGCGGGCGCTGCGCTCCGGCGGCGGCGACCTGGCCCGCTTCCTGCGCTACGCCGACGTGATGCTCGGCGAGCGGGAGTTCTTCATCCGCAAGGCCATCGGCTGGGTGCTGCGCGACACCGCCCGCCGACGCCCCGACGAGGTGTGCGCCTGGCTCCTGCCCCGCGCCGCCCGAGCCAGCGGCGTCACCCTCCGCGAAGCGGTGAAGCATCTGCCCGACGCCCACCGCTCCGCCGTCCTGGCCGCCCGCTGAGCACGTTGTCAGTCCTGGACGCGCCCGCCGAGGTGGGTGGCCAGGAAGGCTTCTGTGGCGGCATACATCCGCTCCCGGTTCTCCGGCTTGGCCAGCCCATGGCCCTCGTCGTCGAACAACAGGTAGGAGTGCGGCAGGTCCTTGGCGGTCAGCGCAGCCACGATCTGTTCCGCCTCGGCCTGCTTCACCCGCGGGTCGTTGGCGCCCTGCACCACCAGAAGCGGGATCCGGATCCGGTCGACGTGAGTGAGCGGTGAGGCCGCCGTCAGCAGCTCGGCCTCGGTCTCGGGGTTGCCCACCCGCTGGTGCATCATTGCGATCATCGGCTTCCAGTACTCCGGCACCGACGCGAGCAGGGTGATCAGATTCGACGGCCCCACGATGTCGACCCCGCACCGGTACACCTCTGGCGTGAACACCGCGCCGGCCAGCACTGCGTACCCGCCGTAGGAGCCGCCGTAGATGCCCACCCGCTCGGCGTCCACCCAGCCCTGGCCGACCACGTGCGCGACGGCGTCCGTCAGGTCGTCCTGCATGGCCAGGCCCCACTGCTTGTCACCGGCGTTCAGGAAGGCCTTGCCGTAGCCGGTGGAGGAGCGGAAGTTCACCTGCACGCAGACGTAGCCGCGGTTGGCCAGCCACTGGGCCTCGGTGTGGAAGCCCCAGTGGTCGCGCGCCCACGGGCCGCCGTGCACATTGAGCACGGCTGGCAGGCCACGCCGCTCCACCCCGGGCGGGAAGGTCAGGTACCCGTGGATCTCCAGCCCGTCCCGGGCGGTGAACGAGAACGGCTCCATCGGCGCCAGCGTGCCCGGGGGCAGCGTCTCCAGGTCGGCCCGGTGGGCGAACAGGTGCCGCGTGTCGCCGGTGGTGGTGTCGTAGAGGTAGAAGTGGATCGGCCCGTCGCTGGGGGAGACCGAGACGATCCACCACCTCCCGGACCGTTCCCGGCGCCCGATCCCGAGGTCGCCGTCGCCCAACGCGCGCAGCCGCTCCAGGTGCGGCGCGAGCGACGCGTCCAGCAGTTGGATCTCCTGCCGGGCCCGGACCACCTCGACCGCCTGCACCTCGAGCGTCTCCGGGTTCTGCCACACCCCGCCGATGTCGTAGGCCTCGTCGGCTGCCACCACCTCGCGAGTGCCGGCGTCGAGGTCGTGCCGCTCGAGCCGGGTCGCGTTCACGCCGATGCTCGACAGCACCAGCACGGCACCGCTGCGGGTGAAGCCCATCACGCCGGTGCTCGCTGCGTCGTCCGCCGGGATCTCGAGGTAGGGCTGGTAGTCACCGTCGCGGCCCAGGTGCACCGTGGCCGATCCGTCCGGCGCCATCGTGTGGCCGCCGCGCACGGCGAGGTCGGAGTCGATCAACCAGTCCATGAACCCGGGGTTCTCGGCGACCAGGCTTAACTCCCCGGTGGCCAGGTCGAGGGCGTGGACGTCGTGCAGCTGCGGCGTCCGGTCGTTCATGCCGATCAGCACGGTCCTCGGGTGCCACCGGTTGTGGCCCAGGATGCGCGCCTGGATGCCCTCGCCCGGAGTGACCAGCCGCGGCTCCGCGTCGGGGCCTGCGGTCAGGTCGAGCAGGTAGAGCCGCCAGTTCTCGTCACCCGCGGTGTCCTGCAGGTAGAGCAGGTGCCGATCGTCCTGGCAGAAGGCATAGGTGCGGACGCCGCGGTCCCGGTCGTGGGTGACCGCCCGGGCGGGGGCGGAGCCGTCGCGCGGGGCGACCCAGACGTTCAGCACGCCGTCTTCGGGCGCGACCCAGCCGAGCCGCGAACCGTCGGGGGAGACCGACGGCGAGGTGTGGTCGGGGTTGCCGAACAGCACAGAACGAGGGATCAGGTCGGGAAGCGGCATCCCCCGACCCTACGGCGAAACCGGCGGGCTACTTGCGGCGTTGGCAACGGCCGCACCAGAAGAGGTTGCGGCCGGCCACCAGCTGCGTGCGCACCTGCGAGCCGCAGGCCAGGCAGGGCTGCGCGGTGCGCTTGTAGACGGCGTACTCCCGCTCGCGCGCCGCGATCGAGCCGGTGGCCGCGAGTTCGTCGCGGGCCGCCTCGACCTGGTCGGGCAGGGTGAGGATCTGCCCCGAGGCCACGCCCAGCGGCATCAGGTCGACCAGGTCGTCCCAGATCGCCTGCCAGCTGCGACGGCGCACCTCGACCCCCGGCGTGAACGGGCTCAGCCGGTGCCTGAACAGCACCTCGCAGCGGTACACGTTGCCCACGCCGGCGACGATGCTCTGATCCATCAGCAGCTCGGCCAGGCTGCGCCGGCTGCGGTGGATCCTCGCCCAGGCCGCGTCGGGGTCGGCGCCGGGCCGCAACGGGTCGGGGCCCAGCCGGTCCATGATCGCGGCAGCCTCCTCCGGGGTGAGCACGGCGCACAGCGTCGGCCCGCGCAGATCGGCCACGTGGTCGGCGTTCACCAGCCGCAGCCGCACTTGCCCGATGCGCGGCACGTCGTCCCAGGCCTCACGCGGCAGCGGCCGGGCGAACCGGGTGACCGAGAACGTGCCGATCAGCCCGAGGTGCACGTTCAGCCAGGCACCGTGGTCGAACTCGACCAGCAGATGCTTGCCCCAGGCGACGGCCTGCACCACCCGCCGTCCGTCGAGCAGCGCCGCGCCGGCCTCGAAGCGACCCTGCGGGCTGGACACGCGCGGCGACGTGCCGGCGAAGGCCGCATCGAGGTCCCGGGCGAGCGCATGCAGGGTGTGTCCTTCGGGCATGGCCCGAGGGTGCCACAGGCTCAACACCTGGTCGGACCTACGATCGCGACATGGCGATGCCCGAGGGCGCACGACGGTTCGTGGTGATCGGGGCGACCAACCCGGCCCGGCGCACCTGCGCCTCGCTGACGGCGCGCGGCCACGACGTGCGCCACCTCACCGAGCCCGGGGACGACGAACTGCGTGACGCCCTGGCCGTCGCACCGGACGGACTGGCGGTGCTGCTGCACGACGACCACGCCGCCCTGCGCTACACCCTCGCCGCGGCCCACCTCCGTGACGACGTGCCGATCGTGGTCTCGGTCTTCGACCGCACGGTGGCCGCGCAACTGCGCCGCATGCTGCCGCAATGCACGGTGGCCTCCCCGGCCGACCTGGCGACCCCGACTCTGGCCGGCGCCTGTCTCGACCCGCGTGCGCTGGCCCTGAGCCACGCGGACGACGGCGCGAGCGTGGTCACGGCGGACTCCGGAGTGCTGCGGCGGGCGCGGTGGCTCCCGCCGACGGGCCTGCGCCGGCGCGCACTGCTCGGCCGCCTGACCGGACAGCTGCGGCCCTATGACGCAGGTACCCGAATCCTCACCCTGGGCCTGCTCGGCCTGGGCGCCGTGCTGGCCTCGGACGTCGTGTGGCAGGTCGCCGTCCTGCACCGCACCCCGGTGGAGGCGCTGTTCGAGTCGGCGCGGGTGGTGGCCACGGTCGGCCCGGCGTCGGCACCGGAGCACACGTCGCACGCCTACCTGATCTTCGCCGTGGCCGCGATGCTCGGCACGGTGGTCCTCACCGCGCTGTTCACGGCCGGAGTGGTCGACCGGCTGCTCGGCCCGCGGCTGGTCGCACTGCTGGGCCCGCGCGCCCTGCCCCGCAGCGGTCACGTCGTGGTGGTCGGCTTCGGCCAGGTCGGCCTCCGGCTGTGCGAGGAACTGCGTCGCCTGGGTCTGCCCGTGGTGGCGGTGGAGCGGGACGCGTCCTCGCCCCGGCTGCGTCTCGCCCGGCGCCTGCGGGTGCCGGTGGTGCTGGGCAACGGGGAGGACCGGGGGTTGCTGGAACGGCTGCGCATCGATCGGGCGATCGCGTTGGTGGCGGCAGGGTCGGACGACCTGGAGAACCTCGCCGTGGCCGTCACGGCCCAGGCGGTCGCGCCGGGCACCACCGTGGTGCTCCGTGCCGGCGAGCACGAGGCGATCGCGGAGACGAGGTCCCTGCTACCGCTCGGGGTCACCCGCGACGTCGCCGGGATCAGTGCGGCCTGGATGGTCGCGCACCTCTTGGGGGTGCACCCCGTGTCCGTGGCGTGCGACGGACAGGCGATCCACGTCGAGACCACAGCCGACCCCGGTCAGGCGTCGCCGCAGTTCGTGGCCTGGGACCTCTCCTCGCGCGAGGAGTGTCCGCATGTCACAGGATCCGCGCGGAGCTGAGGCTCAGCGCGGGAAGGCACCGGCCCGCCCGAGCAGCGCCGGCGCCGTCGCGCCCAGCTGCTCGGCCACCCAGAGCCCGGTGTCGGCGAGCAGGCCCAGATCGAGTCCGGTCTGGAATCCGCTGCGCTGCAACAGGTACTGCAGGTCCTCGGTGGCGATGTTGCCGGTCGCCGCGGGCGCGAACGGGCAGCCGCCGATGCCGCCCACGGAGGCGTCGAGCACGTCCGCCCCGGCCTCGACGGCGGCCAGGGCATTGGCGTAGCCGGTGTTGCGGGTGTTGTGGAAGTGCGCCCGCACCTGAACCGCCGGGTCGAGCTCACGGATCGCGCCGACCAGTGCGCGAACCTGTGCGGGCACGCCCACGCCGATCGTGTCGGCCACCGCCACCTCCCGGTAGCCGGCGTCCAGCAGCGCGCGGACGACGTCCAGCACGGTTTCACGGGGAACCTCGCCGTCGAAGGGGCATCCGAAGGCGGTCGAGATCACCGCGGAGGCCGGGATGCCGGCCGCGCTCGCGCCCCGGGCGATCGTGGCCGCGGCCTGCACGAGATCGTCGCGGCTCGCGTTCTGGTTGCGCCGGGCGAAGCCGTCGCTGGCGGCCACCACCACGTTCACCTCGTCGACCCCGGCCGCCAGTGCCCGGTCGAGTCCGCGCGGGTTGAGCACCAGCCCGATGTAGCGCACCTCGGCGCGGTGCGGCACGCCGTCCAGGAACTGCGGGTCGTGGACGGCGGCCATCACGGACTCGGCGTCGGCCATCTGCGGCACCAGGCGGGGGTGGACGAAGCTCACCGCCTCGATCCGGCGCACGCCGGCGACCACCAACCGGCGGATCAGTTCCACCTTGGTCTCGGTACTCAACAGGGTCGCTTCGTTCTGCAGCCCGTCCCGCGGCCCCACCTCGACGATGTCCACCCGGCGCTCGCCCATGCCCGCCACTCTCGCGCCTGCGCCGCCCGCCCGCCACTGCCCCCAACCTGCTCATGCTCCGCAGGGGTACATGTTCGACCCTGCTAGGCGCCTCAAACGTGTTCACCCGCGGAGCATGAGCAGGTTCGACGTAGGCTGCGGCGGTGCAGTGGGTGAGTCCGGTCGAGCTGGTCGGGTACGCGGCGTCCGCTCTGGTGGTGGCCTCGCTGGCGATGACCAGCGTGGTGCGCCTGCGCCTGATCTCCCTCGTCGGGTCGCTGACCTTCGTGGTCTACGGGGCGCTCCTCGGGTCCATCCCGATCTTGATCACGAACGCGGCCATCGCCGTCCTCAACGTGTGGTTCCTGCGCCGCGAGCTGGGCGGTCAGCGTGACCTGGGCGCGGTGCCGATCGCCGCGGACGCGCCGTTCCTGATCGACTTCCTGCGCTCGCACGCCGGCGACATCAGCCAGTCCCAACCGACCTTCACCCCGCCCGCCGCCGATGCGTTCGCGGTGCTGCTCACCCGGGACGGTCTGCCCGCGGGTGCCGTCGTGGGGCGCCGGGCGGGCGCAGACCTGCACGTGGATCTGGACTACGTGATGCAGGCCTACCGCGACTCACGGATCGGCAGGTGGCTCTACGGCCCGGGTGCATCGGTGTTCACCCAGGCCGGCATCACCCGGCTGATCGCCACCCCGGTCACGGCTGTCCACCGCAGCTACCTCGCCGGTGTCGGCTTCGAGCCCCGACCGGCGCCCGACGACGACCAGTGGATCCACCGCCTCGACTGACCGCCGGCCGCTGCGCTGGTGGGCTAGTGCGGGGTGAGGTCGGCGGCGGCGTGTACCAGGCGCAGGGCGCGGTAGTGGGCGGCGTTCCGCCGGATCCGCTCGACCTCGTCGTCCGTGGTCGCCCGGCGCACCCGACCCGGCATGCCGAGCACCAGCGACCGCGGCGGGATCACCATGCCCTCGGGCACCAGCGCCCCGGCGCCGATCAACGACCCGGCCCCGACCACCGCGTCGTTCATCACGATCGCGCCGATCCCCACCAACACCTCGTCCCCGATCCGGCAGCCGTGCAGGACGGCGCGATGCCCGGCCACCACACCGTCGCCCAGGACCAGCGGAGAGCCTGGGTCGGCGTGCAGCACACAGCCGTCCTGCAGATTGCCGCCGGCTCCGATCAGGATCGCCTCGGCGTCCGCCCGCACGACAGCCCCGTACCAGACGCTCGCCTCGGCGCCGATCGTCACGTCCCCGACGACGTGCGCGGACGACGCCACCCAGGCCGACCCGTCGACCCGAGGCACCCGCTCGCCCAGTGAAGTGATCATGGTTCCTCCGGCCCCGTCGCGCGACGTCTGCCCGTGAACCCTATGCGCGCAGCGATCTGACCGTGATCACCAGTGATCACCAGTGGTCACTGGGCGATGCCACCGGGCGGAAGCAGGCCGAGCAGGGCGTTCCAACGCGAGATCTGGCAGCCGTTCTCGAGGCTCAGCTCGGCGTTCACGGCCTTGCCCCGCCAGGTGCCGGTGATCTTCGCCTTCTGCGGGCCGCCGTACTGCTCGGTGCAGGCTGTGGTCGGCGAAGGTGCCGGCAGCGCCTTGGCCCCGTTCGCGCCGAGCACCCCGCACGCCGTCGACGGCTCCGGGTGGGTGCCACCCGCCGGGTCGCAGGTGAGCGTCCAGATGCTCCGGATCCCGAACCCGTCGTCCAACAGGATCGACAGCTTCGCCGCTCCCGAGGGGGCCTTGCTCACCGACGCGGCCGGGGGCAGCGCGCCGGTGTCCCAGGGCACCGGCGCCGCGACCGAGGAGGTGCCGGACGGCGTCGCGCCGGTTCCCGGGTCGCCGGGGCTGACGTCTGACGGCGCGGACGTGGCACCGGGCGCAGCTGTGGGGTCCATCGGCGAGGACCCGCCGCCGCTCGGCGCCGCACCCGACCCCCCTGCCGACGCCGTAGCCACCCCGGGCGCCGGCGCGATGCTCGTGCCCGGTGCCGGGTCCTCGCCACCGCCGCACCCGGTCAGGGCGGCGAGGCCGATCACGGCCAGCGCTCCCGCCGCACGGACCCTCGCTCGTCGCGCACTGCGCATGATCTGCTCCCAACCCGTCCGGGGAGCGATGGCTCCACCCCGGTCCGCCCGACCCTCACGTTCCAGACACTCGTCCTGTGTCCCGTCGGCAACTCCGACGGTGAGAATGAGCGATCGGTTGCACCGAGCCTGCGATCACCGAGCGTCGGAGTGCCCGGGGAGCCCGGCCCTTTGCGAGGATGGTCGGACATGCTTGCCAGGAGGTGCGGTGCCAGGGTCGAGGCGCACGAGCCGGGAGGCGCCGCACCCGGCGCACCGGCCACGAGAGGTGGATCTGACGGTGAGCCTGTCCGCGGCCGACCTGCAGGTGCCCGGCGCCGGCGAGGAGCTGATCGCCCACCTGACCGCCGTCCTGGCCGGTCTGGACCGGTTCGCCCCGGTATCGTCCGACCGCGATGACCCCGCTACGGCCACCACCGGCGGTGTGGGCGGCCTGCCCGGGGCCCGCGTGCCGCACGACCCCCGGTCGGTCCGCTCCGACGAGCGCGAGCTGCTGATCGAGCTGTTCGACGCCCAGGCCTCCAGCCGCTGGCTGGACGTGGCCGCCCGCCGGATGCGGGCCGCCGGTGAGGGCTTCTACACGATCGGGTCGGCCGGTCACGAGGCCAACGCGGCGGTCGCGCTGTCCCTGCGCCGCGACGACCCCGCCCTGCTGCACTACCGCTCCGGCGCGTTCTACCTCGCCCGGGCCGGTCAGCGGCACGCCGAACCGGCTGCCGGCGCCGCGGCCCGCCGCCTCGACGGCGTGATGGACGTGGCACTCGGCCTGGCCGCGAGCGCACACGAGCCGATCGCCGGCGGGCGGCACAAGGTGTTCGGCCATCCCGACCTGGCGGTGATCCCGCAGACCTCGACCATCGCCAGCCACCTGCCCCGCGCTCTCGGCGTGGCCTGGACCATCGGCCGCCAACGCGCCCTGCCGGCCCGGCTGCGCCGGCGGCTCTACTGGCCGGACAACGCGATCGCGGTGGCCTCGTTCGGCGACGCCTCGGCCAACCACTCCACCGCGGTCGGCGCGATCAACGCCGCGCGCTGGGCCACCCACCAGGGCATCCCGATCCCGCTGCTGCTGGTCTGCGAGGACAACGGGATCGGCATCTCCACCCGCACGCCCACCGGGTGGATCGAGGCCATGTACGCCCAGGCCCCCGCGCTGGAGTACCTGCGCGCCGACGGCGAGGACCCGGTGGAGACCTTGCGCACGGCCCGTGAGGCGGTCGAGCTGGCCCGCGACTACCGGATCCCGGTGCTGCTGCACCTGGGCTGCGTCCGGCTGGGCGCTCACGCCGGATCGGACGTCGAGAGCGCCTACCGCGCGCCGAGCGAGATCGCCGCCGACCTGCTCCGTGACCCGATCGCGGCGACCATGCGCACCCTGGTCGACCACGGGGTGCTGAGTGCGGAGGACGTTCGACGGCGGTGGGCCGAGCGGCGCGACGAGGTGAGCGAGGCGGTGGCCGAGGCGGTGAGCCGTCCTCGGCTGACGACGTCCGCGCAGGTGATGGCGCCACTGTCGCCGCGCAGCGACGACCTGGTCGCCCGGGAGGCCATGGTGGCCGCAGACCCGGCGGAACGGGCGCGGGTGTTCGGGGATCGGTTGCCCGAGGCGGAAGGGCCGCTGACCCTGGCCGGCTCGATCAACCGGGCCCTGATCGACGCCGGCGCCGCGCGGGCCGAGCTGATCGTGCTCGGCGAGGACGTGGCGCGCAAGGGTGGCGTGTACGGGGTGACCCGGGGTCTGCAGCGCAGGCTCGGCGCCTCCCGGGTGATCGACACGGTGCTGGATGAGCAGACCGTGTTGGGGATGGCCCTCGGCGCCGGCGTGAGCGGGCTGCTCCCGGTGCCGGAGATCCAGTACCTGGCCTACCTGCACAACGCGATCGACCAGCTGCGCGGCGAGGCGGCGACGCTGCAGTTCTTCTCGCAGAGCGCCTTCCGCAATCCCCTGGTGGTCCGGGTGCAGGGGCTGGCCTACCAGAAGGGCTTCGGCGGGCACTTCCACAACGACAACGCGATCGCCTCGCTGCGCGACGTCCCGGGCCTGGTGATCGCCTGCCCGGCACACCCCTCCGATGCGCCGGGGATCCTGCGCACCTGCCTGGCCGCGGCCCGCGTCGACGGCACGGTCAGCGTGGTGCTGGAGCCGATCGCGCTCTACCACGAACGGGACATGCTCAAACCGGGGGACGGCGCGTGGCTGGCCCCGTATGCGCCGCCGGCCACCTGGTCGATGACCCACGTGCCGATCGGGCGGGCGGCCACCTGGGGCAATGGCACGGACCTGACCATCGCCACCTTCGGCAACGGTCTGCGGATGTCGCTGCAGACCGCCGCCGTGCTGGCCGAGGAGGGCATCGGCGTGCGCGTGGTCGACCTGCGCTGGCTGGCCCCGCTTCCCGTAGCGGACGTCGTCCGTGAGGCCGAGGTGACGGGGCGGCTGCTCATCGTGGACGAGACCCGGCGCAGCGGCGGGGTCTCCGAGGGCCTGGTCACCGGCGTGCTCGAGGCCGGGTTCACCGGCCGCATGATGCGGGTGGCCAGCGACGACTCGTTCATCCCGCTGGGCGACGCGGCCGACCTGGTGCTGCTGCAGCAGCGCGACATCGAGGACGCCGCACACCTGCTGCTCGCCTGACCGTCGTCAGGCATCGTCAGCCGGGCAGCTCTCGGGCGACGGCCTCGGCGATGGCGTCGCAGGCGGCCGGGGTGCGCACCACCAGGCGCACCTCGCGCACCCGGGTGATCGTGTTGGTCAGGGTGCCCGTGGCCACCCGGGTGGCGATGTCGAGCGGCCAGTACGGGTGGGTCATGCCCAGCGGAGCCATGGCGAGCGTGGTGACTCCGAGCGAGTCGGCGACGGCCAGCACGTTGCGGTAGCCCGCGGCGAGCAGGTGCTCCGGCCGGCGCACCGTGAACACCGGCACCACCACGTGGATCAGCCACCGTGCCGCCAGGTCGCCGCCGGTCGTGGAGACCGCTTCCCCCGCCGTCCAGCTCCCCGGTTCGCTCAGTGCCATCAGTTCCGCATAGGCGGCCTCGGCAGCCGGTCCGGCCGCGCGCAGCAGATCGGGGTCGGCGCGCCCCAGCAGGCGGCTGTGCCGATCGACGACCGGCCGGACGACGGCGTCGGCCGGTTCGCGGGCCAGGTCACCCACCACGACGCGCAGTCTCATCCCGGCCCCCTCGCTCGATCCCGTTCAGCCTCCAACGCCTGCCGGGCCGAAGTCCAGGGGGAATCGAGGGGCACGGACGGGCCCTCGAGCGTGGTGCTCAGCCGAGTCGGCAGCCCACCACGGTGGTCGCCATCGTGTCCACGGCCGAGCGGACCGCGGTGTTCTTGCCCACCAGCCCGTTCTCCAGCAGCACGAAGATCCGCTCCCGGCCGTCGGCCCCCTTCGCCACACCGCTGAGAGCGACTGCGTCCGACAGGGTGCCGGTCTTGGCGATCACCTGGCCCCGGGCGCATGCGTGGTGAGGCGCCTGGAAGCGGTGCATCAGGGTGCCGGTGATCCCGGCGCGCGGCAGGGCGCCCCAGGCGAACACGATCGCCGCGTCCTCGGGGTCGGCGTGCAACGCCCGGAGGACGCCGGCGAGGGTGGCCACCGGCATCCGGTTGGCCCGGGACAGGCCCGAGCCGTCGAACACCTTCAGCCCGGCGGTCGGCACCCCGGCCCGCTTGAGCAGGGCGAGCTCGTTGTCCAGCGCGCCGCGCCAGGTCGGGGCGAACCCACGGGCCCGGGCGGCGTGTCGCAGCAGGAACTCGGCGTAGTCGTTCACGCTGCCGTTGAGCATCGTGCTCAGCATCCGGGAGACCGGAGCCGATCGCGAGGTGGCCAGGTCGGTGCAGCGCCGCGGGGTGCCGGCGTTGCCGCGCACCGTCGCGGTGATCCCCTTCTTCTTCAACGCCGTGGACAGGATGGCGCCCACGGCGACCCGGCTGTCGACGCCCCGGTAGCCGGCCAGGGCCAGGCCGCGCACCCGCTGCACGTCCTCGCGCAGATAGGAGGCCGTCCATCCCGGAGCGGGTGTCGGAGCGGGGAAGAGGGATGCGTCGAGGTAGAGCGAGACCTTGGTGCGCTTGCGCAGGGACAGCTGGGCGGCGGTCTGCGTGGCCATGGACTCCAGCCGGGCCCGGGTCAGCGAGGGGTCGCCGCCGCCGCGCACGTACAGCGCCGCCGGGGCGGCGTCGCTCTGGCAGATCCGGGTGAGCAGGGTGTCGGTGGGGGCCATCGAGTGCAGCACCGTGTAGGCGGTGAGCAGCTTCTGGTTGGAGGCGGGCATCCTGGCGCGGCCATCGTTGTGCCGCCACAGCACGGTGCCGTCGGCGGGGTCGATCACCAGGCCGGACAGTGCCGGTCCCAGGTACTTGCTGGTGGTCGCCGTGGTGGTCAACGTGGTGGTCATCGCCAGGGTGAAGGCCTCCGGCGTGAGCGTGGTGGCCAGGGTCCGCGGGGGTGCGGCCAGTGCGGTCACCGGTGTCTGCCCGACCACCGGCTCGCGGGTGTCGTCGGTCGTGGCCGCCGCGGTTGAGGGGGCAAGCAGTACAGCGGCCAGAGCCAAGGTGATCACAGGCAGGGCGATCGCAGGCTGAGCGATCACAGTCAGAGTGCTCGCAGGGGGAGTCATCGGCAGGGCGCGTCGGGCTGTCACCCCCGCTTCCTCGGCTGATTGCCGCCCCGAGTTCACCACAACCCCCGGAACCGGTCGAGAATCGGCTCTTTGGAGGGGGTTCTGGTGAATTCGGGGGTCAGCGGGCTGCGGCGGCGCGCGCCGAGCTCGAGCGCACCCACGCGGCGAGTGGGAGCTGGTCAGAGCAGGCCGGCCTCGTGCACCCGGATGGCGACCTGGACCCGGTTGTCGGCGCCCAGCCGGGCGAGCAGATGGGTGATGTGCGCCTTGACCGTCGCGACGGAGATGAACAGCTCCGCGGCGATCTCGGCGTTCGACCGGCCCTGACCGATGGCCAGGGCGATCTGTCGCTCCCGCTCCGTCAGGGATTCGAACGGCGCCCTGGCCGCGCCCCGCTGGTCGGGCGCCCGGGCAGCTGCGGCAGCCATCACCTGACGGGTGACAGAGGGCGACAGGATCGGGATCACCGGCGGCCACCTGGTGCACCGCGGCGAGGATCCGTTCCGGCGGGGTGTGCTTCAGCAGGAAGCCGGCCGCCCCCGCGCGGACGGCATCGAGGACCAGTTCGTCGGTGTCATAGGTGGTCAGCATGATCACATCTGGCGCCGGACGATCGTCGGGGCGGGGAGCCGACAGGATGCGGCTGGTGGCGGCGACACCGTCCAGCACCGGCATCCTGATGTCCATCAGCACGATGTGCGGGTACAGGGTCGCAGCGGCCTCCACCGCCTGGGCGCCGTCAGCCGCCTCGCCGACCAGTTCGAGCGTCGGATCGTCGCCGAGGATCAGGCGCAGGGCGGAGCGGACCAGAGGATCGTCGTCCACGATCAGGACGCGCAGCACGTCGGGGCGCTCTCGCGACGGCTCAGTCATCGCCGGCCTGCGCCGCCCAGGGCAGACGCACCCGCACGGAGTATCCGCCCGCAGGGGTCGGCCCGTGGTCCAGGGTCCCTCCGATCATGGCGGCCCGCTCGGCCAGGCCGACCAACCCCAGGCCGGAGCCCACCGCAGCCGACGGCGGCCCTGCCGGAGCCTCGTTGACCACCTCGATGGTCAGCCCTCCGTCCGGTTCGGGGCCGGGGCGCCCGGTCAGCGTGACCCGGGCCGGTGCGCCGGGGGCGTGCTTGCGGGCATTGGTCAGGCACTCCTGCACGATCCGGTAGGCCTGCCGGCCGAGCCAGGAGGGCGGGTCCTGCCCAGCCAGGTCGCGGTGGAGCTCCACCGGCCCTGCGGTCCTGGCCTGCGCCACCAGGGCGTCGAGGTCGCTGAGCAGCGGCTGCGGCGGCTCGGCCGGACCGCCGTCGGGGGAGCGCAGAGCGCCGAGGACGCCGCGCAACTCGGCAAGCGCCTCGTTGGCGGTCTGCTGGATCACCTGGGCCTCGTCGCGCACCGTGTCCGGCGGCAGGTTGTCACGGAAGCCGAGGGCCCCGGCGTGCATGGACACCAGGGAGATCCGATGGGCGAGCACGTCGTGCATCTCCCGGGCGATGCGCACCCGCTCCTGCGTGCGGGCCTCCTCCGCCCGTCGGGTCTGCTCCTGCTCGGCTGCCTGGGCGCGCTGCTGCTCGGCGTGGGCCTGCTCACGGCGCCACCCGAGATACCACCCCAGGGCCACCGGAACGCCGAGCGCGACCAGCGCGAGGGCGACTTGCCCTTGAGCCGACGCGGGCGCCGTCGCGGAGGAGGAGGACGAGGATGGGTACACGGAGCCGGTGACCAGGCCGGCGGCGAGGCTGGTGGCGCAGAGTCCGACGATCTCGCGCTCCCGCCGCCGGGCGGCGATCGAGACCAGGCACAGGACCGCCGCCAAGGAGGCGACGGCGGAGACGGCGCTGATCGCCGTGATCGCGAGCGCGACCCGCATCGGGTGGCGCCGGTGGTAGGCCAGCAGGGCCAGGGCGATCGGCCCCAGGACAAGGGCGTCCGCCACCGCGAGCGGCACCAACCATCCCGGCCTCGGCGCATGGTCGAGCGCATCGCTCAGGTTCGCCACGTAGATCGACAGTCCGCCGACCGTGCACAGGGCGATTCGCCAAGCGTGCTCCTGGTAGGTCAGTTCCGACGTGTGGGCGCCCGGATCGGCCTTCGGCAGTGTCGTGGTCTCGGTCATGTCGCCAACGTATGAGCCAAGCCGAGGGGCCCGGCACCCGTCGCGGGTCGATCGCCGTCGCGACCTCGGGCTCGACTTTGGTCGAGGTCTCGGTGGGCCCCCGCCCCCGGCCGGCCCATCAGACGATGTTGTGCTCGGGGCGGGCATCGCCGGCGGTGAAACGGTCGGCTGAGAGCGGGCCGATGTCCACGAACGGCTCACGGCCCAGGTACAGGTCGCGTACCACCTCGCCGACGGCGGGTCCCTGCAGGAACCCGTGCCCGGAGAACCCGGTGACGTAGAAGAAGCGGGAGAGCCCGGTGGTCTCACCGATCAGGGCGTTGTGGTCGGGGGAGTCCTCGTACAGGCCCGACCAGCCGTGCGCCATCCCGACGTCGAGCAGGGCGGGGGCACGCCGCT
>CAVQCD010000016.1:0-77173 GCA_963710915.1 uncultured Actinomycetota bacterium
CCGGATTTATTCCTTCAATTTTAGATACAAAACTGTTAGATGGAATAATAAAAGTTAGCAGAAAGATGATGCCTTTACTTTTACAAAAAGAGCAGCCAAAGAAGAAGGATTATTTATTTGGATATCTCCGGAGCATCCGTGGGCCGCTGTAGAAAATGAAAAAATTGATGAATTGCCTAAAGGATCCACTATACTTACATTTTGCTATGATACCGGTGAAAGATACTTATCGATTGAAGGTTTATTTTGAAAGATATTGAAGATACTTAAATTATAAATGAGACTAACCCTGATTTGTCATTTTTGCATGATTGCCATGGAAGTTGGTTGACATCAGACTGAATCGACGGGTTTTGTATATATAAAAAACGACAAACAGAGAAGCACATAAGTAAGATAAATTTGCGCTAACCTGACACCACCTTTTTCAAATTATAATTATTTGGGGTAAGAAATTGTTCCAAGATGTGATTAAAAATCTCAGGTTGTTCCATCATGGGAACATGACCACAATGGTCTATTAATTTTAACTCACTATTTCTGATGCCAAGATGAAATTTATAAGCTACCTCCAATGGCGTAATTTTATCTTGTTTTCCCCACATAAGCTGGGTGGGTATTTTTATTTCTGAAAGGAGATGTTCAACATTTGATTTATTTACAGAACGGGCAATTTTGACTATTCCAATGGTTTTTCTGAAGTCATTGACCACAGCAAAAACATCATCTACGAGTTCAGTTGTCGCGACAGCCGGATTATGAAAAGTATATTCGACCCTTTCTTTGATATAATTGTAGTCATTACGTCTTGGATAGCTTACGCCGGTGGCATTTTCATACAATCCGGAACTGCCTGCCAGTACCAGCTTTTCTACCATGTGTGGGTATTTTATGGTAAATAATAAGGCAACATGGCCACCAAGTGAATTACCCACAAGAATAACGCTTTTGATTTTTATAGAATCCAAAAACCGTTTAAGATATTCTACCAATGAAGAAAGACCTGAATGACCGAACTCCTTATCATACAATGGCAATGTAGGTGCCAATACAATTTGCGAGTATTTGAAGTGGTTAATTGTTTCGCTCCAATTGCTCAGATTCCCAAACAGGCCATGCAATAAGATCATTGGAGTACCTTGGACATTATTGAGGTAATCCATACCAGTTTTATTATTACTAATTGATTTACTACCTAGTTGAAGCATATTTATTTAAGTTTAAGAGGCCACGGGCGGATTCGAACCGCCGATGGGAGTTTTGCAGACTCCTGCCTTTCCTCTTAGCTACGTGGCCATTGGTGAAGGGCATTACCTACGATAATGCCGTTCACTTAGAATGAAATTAAAAAGTATTATAGAGGTTTATTTTCATTCGTTTTTCGGTAGTTCTTCAGGTATTGTTGAATTAATTCTTTCTTCTTCGAACTGCAGCATACCTGCCGCAGCCGGGGTAGTATGAAGCAGAGAGTCAGTATTGACAACCTGATGGTTTTTTGCCCATAAATCATAGGCCTCTACTAGGTTTTGCACAACTTCAGGATAATCATTTGCCAGATCCATGGTTTCACCACGGTCCGTATCGATTGCAAATAATTTCCATTTATTATGTCCACGTAGGGTCAGAATTTTCCATTTTCCGGCTCTCACGGCTCTATTTCCTCCTCTTTCAAAAAATAGTGTATCACCTTTGACGTCACTTTTACCCTCTATTATCGAAACCAGGGAATTGCCAGGTAAAAGGAAGTATATTGGTTTCATGATATGTAGTTGGATATTTGGCCCCTGAAATTTCCAAAATGGTTGGCAGAATATCGATCAGGTGTCCTCTCCCTGTGATAATTTTATTTTCTGTCAATTGACCAGGTATATCTTGCAATAAAAGGAGAGCTAATTCCTCCTTCGTATGGAAAAGTCTTCCAATAAGAGAAAGGTGAATTTGCAGCGTATGCCCATCTATGTGTAATAGAATAATAAGAATTGGCAGAACCTAATGGCCCCTGAGCATTGAAACCTGAAGGAAGTGTTTCAGCTCCGGTGGGAGCTGCATTGGCTTGCGCACGACGGAAAACTTGTTCTACATCTTCGCCAGCAGCACCATTATCGGATATGAAGAAGAAGGCTGTATTTTCATACTGACCTGTTTCCTTTAGATAATCAATTAGCAGGCCTATGTTAGAATCCATGTTGTCGATCATGGCAGCATGCACTTCCATTCTGGAGGCCCAGCTCCTTTTTTCTTCTACAGAGAGACTCTCCCAATCCGGAATGGTAGTGGGTCGAGGGGCGATGGGTTGGTTGTTGGAGATAATACCAAGTTTTACAAGATTTTCATGACGTCTGGATCGTATCACATCCCAACCTTCGTCATATTTACTTTTGTATTTTTCAATGTCCGAAGGAGGCGCATGGAGGGGCCAATGAGGGGCATTATACGCCAGATACAGCAAAAGTGGCTTGTTGGCGGTTTCTCATTTTTCTGGATCATTCCAATCATGCTCCCCGCGTTATTCCTTTATTGGTCATAGGATAAAAGTGCTATCCACCAGGGGCATCTTATGGAACATTGCTTTGACGAGTTGAGTTGGTATTTTAGTAAAAGGATTGTAGCTGAAGAAGCTACTGGCGCCACCTGGAAAGCCATAAAACTCATCAAACCCTCTCTGATTTGGCCAGTGAATCGAATCATTACCGACGTGCCATTTACCACCCATCAACGTGCTATAACCGTTTTCTTTTAAAACCTCCGCTATGGTAAGGGTGTTTTTTGATAAGTAACCCTGATAGGCTTCAATTCCCAGGTTCACAGCGAAATAACCAACCCCCGCATCATGCTGATACTGTCCGGTAAGTAATGAAGCCCGCGTAGGTGCGCAAATGCTCACCGTATAAAATTCTTTGAACCTTACACCAGACTTTGCCAAACGATCCAGATTTGGTGTTTTTATTTCACTTCCATATGATCCGATATCTGAAAACCCCAGGTCATCGGAAAGGATGAGGACAATGTTGGGTTTTGAATTTGTAGTACTTTTGTTTTGAACAACATCTGTGCATGCACAAAATAATAGCAAAGGTGAAATGCGTAAAAACAAATGTATTAAGTGTGTCTTTTTCATTGTATTTAGATTTTAATTCTTAATGGTTTAGATTTTAAAAAAGGATCTTTTGAATCATTCCAAGCCTATATACTTATTTTACTATCACTTTTTTGTTGATCCTTTTGACATATGATCTTGTATTATTTTCTTCTGATCATTTTTTGAGTGATTTTCATACCGATACAGCTCAAGGGAAACGTTTTGGTTTTATAGTCGATAAGTCTGTAACACCTTTCTGGATGTCCATTGCACATAATCCCAAGCTAATTCTTTGACAATCTCAGGATGCTTATCTGCGAGATTCTCAGATTCTGCCCGGTCATTTTCAATATCATATAGCTCCCATTTGACAGAAGGGTAATCAGCTACGATCTTCCACTTACCTTTCCTTACTGCTCTGTTTCCAGCACGTTCCCAAAAGAGCGGTTCGTTCCTGTTTACTTCACTTTTATTCTCAAAAAGAACCGATATTAGGCTATGGCAAGGAAGGTCATTAGTAGTGACACCGTTATAAGATTTTGGGTAAAAAGCCCCACCGAATTCATAAAGAGTTGGGGCTATATCAATGATATGGCCAGTACCTTTAGCAATAGTTCCTGCCTTTATTTTCTTAGGATACCGAGCAATGAAAGGCGAACTAAAACCACCTTCGTACATGGAGTTTTTGTACGATCGCAATGGTGCATTGGATACATGAGACCACTCCTTGCCCTGAGATTCGAAAGAACCTGCAGTTCCAACTGGACCTGAATTTCGGGCGCAGGCTCGCTCCAGGTCCACGCCCGGCTGAGGGCTGGTCATCGGGGTGTGCTGAAGGCGTCGACGAAGCGGTCCCGGAAGGCGCTCATCGGCCAGACCGGCGCCTGGGGGCCGGGTTTCAGCCCGTCCTGCCATCCCCATCCGGAGATCTGGGCGAGGACGGCGGGGTCGTGGGCGATGATCGTGATCGGCACGTCGGGCACGGCGCCATGGCCGGCGATGATCGGCAGCGGCTGATGGTCCCCGAGGAGGACCAGCACCAGGTCGTCGTCGCCGTAGGTCTGCACATAGGAGATCAGGCTGTCCATCGAGTAGGCGATCGACCGCGCGTACTCCGAGCGCACCCGGGTGCTGTCCTTCCACACCTCGGCCGGGCCCGGCCCCGCCGCCTGGATCGGGCCGAAGACTGTTCCGTCGCCGAGCTGGTCCCAGCCGACCAGCTCGGGGATGGGGGCCCAGGGGTGGTGGCTGGACACCAGCGGGATCTCGGCCATCACCGGCCGGCGATCCGCGGTGGAGCGTTCGAGCCGCTGGAAGGCTTCCAGGGTGTACTGGTCGGGCATCGGCGCCCAGGTGAACTTCGGGCCGCGGTAGCCCAGCTGACGGGAGTCGTAGACCCGGTCGAAGTCGTAGAAGGCTCCCTCCGGCCAGTCCCTGGTGACGCCCGGCATGATGCCCACGGTGCGCCAGCCGGCGCGCTGGAAGGCGCCGTTGAGGGTGAGCCGGTCGGTGTCCAGGAGCTGGCCGTACCGGCGCGAGGTGTCGGTCCATGCGCCGGACAGGAGCGTGGCGTGCGCCAGCCAGCTCCCCCCGCCGAGGACCGGCGAGGCGAGGAAGGCGCTGCGGGAGCCGTATCCGGCCGCCTGCAGCCGCCGTCCCCCGGCGTCGAGCACCGGGACCACCTGCTGCGCCAGCACCGGGTCCTCGATCGCCACCCGCCCGTAGCTCTCGACGAAGGCGACGACGACGTCCTTGCCCCGCAGACCGCTCAGCAGCCGGTCCGCCGGCGTGGCACGGACGGCGTCCACGGACAGGTCGGCGGCGAACCGGCGCTGAGTGCTCCACTCGAGGCGCACCTGACGCACGTGGTCCCGCACCACGCTGACCGCGGACGCCGCGGCGACCGGCTGCCGCGGCGCGGTACGCACATCGAGGGCGAAGCACCCGATCCACACCACCGAGGCGGCCGCGACGACGCGGAGCGAGGCGGAGCGGTGCTGCAGCACCAGACGGGAGGACCGGCTGACCGAACGGAACGTCAGCACCCCGAGCAGTGCGGTCACGGCCACGACGCCGGCGGCGGCGAGGACGGCCCCGAGCCACCCTGCCGAGGCGACGACGGACTCCAGCGCGGGTCGGACCAGGCTCCCGTCGTTCAGCAGGTCGACCGGTCTGGACAGGACCGAGCTGAACCCCACGTCCAGCAGCTTGATCAAGGTCAGCGCGATCAGCCCGCCACCGGCGAGGACGACGGCCGGGCGGCGCGCCCGCGCCGGGGCCAGCACCAGGAGGAGGACCGCCGCCAGCGCCTCCACGGGCAGGCGCAGGAACGCCGCGGGGCCGAGGTCGCCGATCCTGTTCGGCGCCAGCAGCAGGAACACCACGAACAGGCAGGCCAGCGCGTCGAGCGTCCGCCCCGCGTCATCCCGTCTGCGCAGCACGTCGGCGTCCTCCCTCCGGTGGGGCAGCGTTCCTGCAGGGCTGATCACACCACCCCGCCGCGCGCCCGATTCTCAACCAGGCGGCCCGAGCATCCGATGTGACGACATGATGAGTCTCCCGCAGGTTGCCGAGAGACGCCGTCCTGCAGCCGCGCCGGTCGTTCTCCGCCCCGGTCTCACCGTCGTCGACAGGTTGCGCACCAGCATGCGCCTCAGCATGCTCATCGCGCTGCTCCTGCTGCCCGCGCTGGTCGCGAGCTGGGCGTTCACGACGACGATCAACGGACAGATCGCCTTCAGCTCGGCCGAGCGGGGCGGGGTGGTGCTGGTCTCACCGGCGTTGCTGCAGATGGCGATCGTGACCTCGGGCGAGCGGCCCGATCTCGAGCCCCTGCGCCGTGAGGTGGCCGCACACCCCGAACTCGACGCGGACGAGAAGCTGGCCGCTGTCGACGAGGCGGTGACCGCTGGCGGCGGTTGGACCGCCACGGACCAGCTGGGCGTCGTGGCGGCCCTGTCCGACCTGATCACGCATGTCGGGAACTCCTCCAACTTGATCCTGGACCCCGACCTGGATTCCTTCTACGTCATGGACTCGGCGGTCGTGCAGCTGCCCAAGGCGCTGGTGGGCCTCGCGCAGGCACGGACCACGCCGAGCGGCGCCGACGCGATCCCGTCGCAGGCCGTGCTGGCCGGCCAGCTCTCCTCTGCCGCGCAGGCCCTCGAGGGTGATGTGACCACGGCCGTGGAGAACACCCGGCGGGCTCAGCTGGCCGAGGAGCTGAAGCCGGTGGCGTCAGCCGCAGGCGCGCTGACCGCGCTGTCCGACGTACTCAGCGCCTCCGTGAGCCGACCGGGTCCGATCACCGACGCCCAGGCAGCGACCGTGGCCTCTGCTGCCTCGGCCGCGGTGCCGGCCCTGACCGACTCGCTGGACGCGCTGCTCGCCGTCCGGATCGACGGTCTGGCGGGCGACCGCAACCTGCCACTCGCGCTGGTGGTCGGCGGGATCCTCATCGCGGTCTACACCGCCGTCGCCGTCTGGTGGCGGACCCGCACCGACGTCGCACTGACGGTCCACGGCATCGGCTGCATCGCCCGCGGTGATCTCCACCCGGTGGACCTTCCGTCGGGTCGGGACGAGTTCGGCGACATCGCCCGCAGCCTCACCTCGGTGCGTGAAGGCATCTCCTCCCTGGTCGGCGCCATCGACCGGATCACGGTCGACGACGATCAGGACGGCGACCTCGCCGTGGATGTCGAGGCCTTCGAGGGCGACTACCGGACCCTTGCGCGAGGGCTCAATGACATGGTCGCCGCGCACGCTGCCGTACGCTCGGCGATGAACACCGTCGTCGCCTTCGGCCGGGGCGACTTCCATGCCCCGCTGGAGCGCCTGCCGGGCCTCAAGGACTATGTCGTCGACACCATCGAGCAGCTGCGGACCAACCTCCAGGCCTTGATCGCCGATACGTCGATGCTGGCTGAGGCGGCCACGGCAGGCAGGCTCGACCAGCGCGCGGACGCCTCAGCGCACTCCGGCGGCTACCGCGTCATCGTCGAGGGCATCAACCACACCCTGGACACGGTGATCGGGCCGCTCAGCGAGGTGGCCCGGGTCCTCACAGCGATGGAGGCCGGTGACCTGACCGGCCGGATCACCACCCGGTCCGCGGGGCAGCTCGAGGAGCTGCGGGTCGCCGCGAACAACTCCCTGACCAAGGTGGCTGCGACCCTGACCGAGGTGGCCACGTCGGTCGAGAGGCTCGCCAACGCCTCCGACCAGGTCGCGGGCGCCTCGCAGTCACTCTCCCAGGCCGCCACCGAGCAGGCCGCCGCCGTGGAGCAGACCAGCGACAGCGCCGAGAAGGTGCGCTCGACCGTGGGCCAGAACAGCGACAACGCCAAGGTCACCGACGGCATCGCCGGGCAAGGCCGCCGCCGACGCCGTCGAAGGCGGCACCGCCGTCACCCAGACCGTCGAGGCCATGAAGGAGATCGCCGCCAAGATCGCGATCATCGACGACATCGCCTTCCAGACCAACATGCTCGCCCTCAACGCCACCATCGAAGCCGCCCGCGCCGGCGCCCACGGCAAGGGATTCGCCGTCGTCGCCGCCGAGGTCGGCAAACTCGCCGAACGCTCCCAGATCGCCGCCCAGGAGATCGGCGAACTCGCCGCCGGCAGCGTCAAGACCGCCGAACGCGCCGGAGCCCTCCTGGAAGAGATCGTCCCTTCCATCCGACGCACCTCCGACCTGGTCCAGGAGATCGCCGCCGCCTCCGCCGAACAGACCACCGGCGTCGCCCAGATCAACCACGCCATCGCCCAGATGAGCCAGACCACCCAACAGAACGCCGCCAGCAGTGAGGAACTCGCCGCCACCGCCGAGGAGATGACCAGCCAGACCGTTCATCTGCGTCGGCTGATGAGCTTCTTCGTCACTCAGGCGGCGACAGTGCCCGCCCAGACCCGACGCTGAGGCCGCCCCATGACCTGTCTGCGCTTCAGCACTGACCGCTTCGACTTCTCCTCGCCCCTGCCGGAGGCGTACAACGCCGGGAACCGCTTCTACGGCAAGGACGTCGCGGAGTTCCTGGCGACCTCCCTGCAGCCCATGGGGTGGGCGACCCGGGCCTACGACGAGGACTGGGGCTGGGCGGTGAGCGGCGGTCGGGACGAGGCCCACCCGGTCGAGATCGGGGTCTACAACCTCGCCGATCACGGCGAGGGCGGGCGCCCGGGGATCGATGAGTGGGGCCTATGGGTCCGTGCGTACGAACGGTCCCGCCGATTGGGGTTCCTGCCCCGGCGCACCGAGGTGGCCGCACCGGCGGACCTGATCGAGGCGGTCACCGAGGCCTTGGCCCGTGAAGGCATCGCCGTGCACCCCTGGTCTGACGGGCCCGAGGGGTAGGACAGGGACGAGCTCAAGGCCAGACCGTATGGCCGGTCTGGCGAACTGCCGCTGGACGCGCTGCAGTACGGGCCTGAACCTGGGGGAATGTCGGAATCTCGGTACTGCGTCGTCGGGGCCGGGGCCGCCGGTCTGGCCGCGGTCCAGGTGCTCATCGCTCAGGGATGGCCGTCGACTGCTTCGAGCGCAGCGACCGGGTGGGCGGCCATTGGCACACCGACTACGAGTCGCTGCACCTGATCACCTCGCGCGACGTCTCGGGCTTCGAGGGCTACCCGATGCCGGCCGACTACCCGGTCTATCCGAGCCGCACTCAGATGCGCGCCTACATCGAGTCCTTCGCCGACGGCTTCGACCTGCGCCGGCACGTCACCTTCGCCACCGAGGTGCCCCGGGTCGAGCCGGAGGGCCCCGCCGGCGCGGGGGCTGGTGGGTGGAGACGTCGGACGGGCGCCGCACCCGCTACGACGGGGTGCTCGTCGCGAACGGCCATCTGTGGGACCCGAACCTGCCCGAGATCGCCTCCTCCTTCACCGGCACCTCGCTGCACTCCTCCGCCTACCGTCGCCCGGACGACGTCAAGGGCGAGCGCGTGCTCGTCGTCGGGGCGGGCAACTCCGGCTGCGATCTCGCCGTGGACACCGCCACCGCGCGACGTCGACCGCGATCTCGGTGCGGCGTGGGCAGGTGTTCAAGCCGAAGGCGATCTTCGGCCGCCCGCGGGCCGAGCTGACCTGGCTGACCCGGCTGCCGCCGGGGCTCCAGGAGCGGCTCACGCGCGCGCTGGTCCGGATCGTCATCGGGGCCCCCGAGGTCTATCGCGGCCTGCCCGAGCCGGTCACCCGCAACCTCAACGACCAGCCGCCGGTGGTCAACAACCTGCTGCCCTACTGGATCCAGCACGGCCGGATCGAGGTGGTCCCGGCGGTCCGCCGATCGACGGCCGCAGCGTGACCTTCACCGACGGCACGCGCGGGAGTTCGACACGATCCTGTGGGCCACCGGCTTTCGCACCACGCTGCCCTTCCTCGACCCCGGCCTGCTGCGCTGGGCGGACGGCGTTCCACTGCGCGTCGCCGGGCTGACGGTGCCGGTCGGCCTGGAACGGCTCTACTTCATCGGCCTGGCCGCTCCGCGCGGGCCGCAGCTTCCGGTCTACTCCGCGCAGACCCGGCTCGTGACGCGGATGCTGCTGCTCACCGAGGCCGGCAGGGCGATCACCGGAGCGTTCGACGACCCAGACCCCGGACCACCGGATCGACATCGTGCGCGGGGTGCTGGACCAAGCAGATGGACGACGCCTCCGCATCGTCGAGACCCTCGAGAAGGCGAGCTGACGTGGCCGGACGACTCGACGGCAAGGTCGCGCTGATCAGCGGCGGCGCACGGGGCCAGGGCGCGGCGCACGCCCGCCGCCTCGCCGAGGAGGGCGCCCGGGTGATCACCGGGGACGTGCTCGACGCCGAGGGTGAGGCCTGTGCGGCCGCGCTGCGAGCCGAAGGGCTCGACGTCGACTACCTGCATCTCGACGTCACGTCGCCGCAGGACTGGCAGGCGGCGGTCGGCGCGGCCGTCGACCGGCACGGCGGCCTCGACGTCCTCGTGAACAACGCCGGGATCATCCACGTGAATCCCCTTTGCTCGAGGAACGCATCGAGGACTGGAACGCGTTGCTCGCGGTCAACGTCACCGGGGCGCTGCTCGGCATGCAGGCCACGATCCCGGCCCTGCGCGCCCGCGGCGGGGGCTCGATCGTCAACGTCTCGTCGGTCTTCGGGCTCGCCGGGGCGAGCGGCTACATCGCCTACTGCGCCAGCAAGGCGGCGCTCGTCACGATGACGAAGACCGCAGCGCTCGAGCACGCGGGCGACAGCATCCGGGTCAACGCGAGTCTGCCCGGGCGGGGTCCGCACGGCGATGAACGAGAACGAGGAGGGCAGCGGGGTCGTCCCGTTCACCCCGATGGGCCGGCGCGCCGACGTCCGCGAGGTCAGCGGGACCGTGCTGTTCCTGGCCTCCGACGACGCGACCTTCGTCACGCGGCACCGAGATCGTGGTCGACGGCGGCTACCTGGCGCGGTGGACGCCAGGAACACGGGAGCCGTCAGCGCATCACGAGCCCGCCGCTGATCACCAGCGTCTCGCCGGTGAGGTAGGAGCCCGGGGTACGGGCCAGGGTGAACACCCAGCCGGCGATCTCCTCGGTCGTGGCCGCCCGCCCGAGGGGCACGGCCTCGACGGCCTCCTCGAGGCGCCCGCCGGCGACGGTTCCCGGGGTGGACACCCAGCCGGGGGCCACGGCGTTGACGCAGATGCCGTCGTCCGCGAGCTCGATCGCGAGGGACCGGGTGATCGAGACCAGCCGCCTTGGAGGCGCTGTAGATCAGCTGACCCGGGAGACCGCGAAGGCATCGATCGAGGCGAAGTTGACCACCGCGCCGCCCCGGCCGTGCGCCCGGATCAGGGGCACCGCCGCGGCGGTCAGGTTCAACGTGCCGAGCACGTTGACATCGAAGATCCGCCGGTAGGCCTGCTCGGTGTAGTCGTCCAGGGTGGTGGTCGGGTAGATGCCGGCCGCGTTCACCACCGCCGCCACCCCACCCGGATCCTGGTGCGCGGCCAGCGCCTCCTCCACGGCGGCCCGGTCGCAGAGGTCGACGACGACGGGGACCAGCTGCCCCCAGGGCCTGCTGCGCCTGGGCCAGCCGGTCGGCCGCGAGATCCAGGGCGAGGACCCGCCACCCCTCGGCGACGAAGCGGGCCGCGACGGCGTAGCCCATGCCGCTGGCGGCGCCGCTGACGACGGCGATGTCCGGTTCCGCACTGGTCATGTGGTGACTATGTGGGCCGCGGCGGTCGCTGTACAGAGCCGCTTTCGGGGTCCTCCCTAGGCAAGACCTATGGCCGGACAGCGCAGCGCGCCTCAGGTGCCGACCTCACGCAGCAGAGCGGCGGCCATCACGATCATCTCCTGGGTGGCCGGTGACAGCCGGCCCCCGTGCGGGTGACGAAGCCGAACGTCTCGTGCATGGGCGGGTCGAGGGGGGCCCAGCCGAGGCGGTCGTGCGGGTCGCGGCCATCAGCATGGCGCGCGAGACGATCGTGTCCGCCACCCCGCGGGCGGCGAGCGCTACCGCGGCAGCGGGCAGTTCGACCTCGATCGCCGGTTCGAGGGTGAGGCCGGCGGCCCGCGCCCGTTCGGTCAGCTGGCGGCGGGTGGGGTCCTGGTCCCCCACCCCACCTCCGGCAGTACCAGGGGCAGGCCGGCCAGCCGCTCGATGCCGACCGGGGCGGCCACCCGCGTGTGGTCGGTGCTCGCGTAGACCACCTCCACCGTCCAGGCCGGTGGGGTGACGTCGAGGCCCTGGGTGTCCACCGGCAGCGCACCAGGCCCGCCTCCAGCCGGCCGTCGCGCACGGCGTCCGCCACCTCGGCCGAGTTGCGGCCGAGCATGCGCACCCGCACCGACGGGAACCGTTCGCGGAAGCGGGCGACCAGTTCCACCAGCAGGAAGTGGTGGGCGCTGCTGAAGGTGCCGAAAGTGACCGTGCCACCGGTCAGGGTGCGCATCGGCCGAAGCGCCTCGGCCGCCTCCTCGGCCGCGGCGAGAGTCGCCCGCGCGCCCGGCAGCAGGAGCTGCGCCGCCTCGGTCAGCACCAGCCGGCGGCTGGTGCGCACGAACAGGACGACGCCGAGGCGGCCCTCCAGCCGGCGGATCTGTTCGGACAGGCTCGGCTGCGCGACGTGCATCGCCTGCGCCGCGGCGGAGAATGAGCCGTGCTCGACCGCCGCGACGAAGTACTCCAGCTGCTGGAGCGTGACCGGGCTCGCCATGGCGCTGAAGGTAGCGCCTTCCCTTTCGGGGAATCGGCGATGATCACTGCTGCTCATCGGTTTCCACCCCACGTGACGGGGGTTCTTCCATGACGAACGATGATCTTCGTGCGCGGCGCAGGGCCTGTGGTCCACAGTCAGACCAGTGCGTTCGACCATGGTCTTCGGATCGGCTCAGCCATCCATCGTGGGAGCTGCCGGCGCACCTGATCAGTTCTCCGCCCGGCCTCGGGAGCACAGACGTTCAGCGTTTGGTGGCGATCAGGTCGATGAGAGCCGACCCACCGACGTGCCCCACACCCCCTCCTCGATCTGCACGTCGTAGCTCTCCAGACGCTCGATCTGCATCTCGGCGAAGGAGTTGCGCAGCAGGTCCTCGGTGTACATGTGCGCCGGGTCTGAGGGGCCTCCGGTGCCCAGCCCCACCTGCTCGGGACGGTAACCGTGGAGCAACAGCCGACCACCCGGACGCAGCGTGCGCTGCATGCCGTCGAAGACCGTCGCACGCTGGGCGGGGGTGAGGAACTGGATGAAGATCGCGACCACGGCGTCGTACGCCAGCGGAGTCCACTCCCAGGCGAGGATGTCAGCGACCCGGAAGTCGACGTTCACGCCCCGCTCGGCAGCCAGCCGCTCGGCCTTGGCCACCCCTACCGGCGAAGCGTCCATCGCCACCACGGCAACGCCCTGCTGGGCGAGGAAGACCGAGTTGCGGCCCTCGCCGTCCGCCACGGCCAGCGCCCGCTGGCCCGGCCTCAGCAGATGAGCATGTGCCGCCATGAACTCCGCCGGCTGCGTGCCGAACGCGTGCACTGCTCGGTCGCGTACCGCTGCGTCCCACATTCTCAAACCTCCAGGGGTTGGTGATCTCTGGCTCACCGTTGGGGCTGCACCCGTTCCTGACGGGCAAGGGGCCGCACTGGCCGTCGACGACCAGCACGGTCTGCTCCCAGGCCCGACGAGCGCGACCAACGCCTGCGGAACTGCTCCTGTGAATGCCTGTGACGGGGCGCCGCGGACACTGCCGGCTTTCGACAACCAGGCCCCCCACTCGATCCGAGTGAAGGGCCCGTGACCTGCTGTTTCTCGGTGGAGCTGAGGGGATTCGAACCCCTGACCCCCTCCATGCCATGGAGGTGCGCTACCAACTGCGCTACAGCCCCGTGAAACCTCGGCGAGTCTACCCCGGGCGACGCCGTTGCCTCCAATCGGATCCCGGCGCGCCGCGATCTCCTTCCCGGGTGCACCTGCCCGAGCCCCCGACGCCGCCTCGGGTTACGGTCACCCCACCTCGTTCGAGCGACCGCAGGGAGGGGCGCCATGGACACGCACGGTGCGGTCGACTCCGTCCGCGATGTCGCCGACCACCCGGTGGTCGAGCGCGGCGCCCAGCTGGGCTACGCCGCCGGCGGAGTGATCCACCTGCTCATCGCCTGGCTCGGCGTCCAGCTGGTCATCGGCAGTGGCGACGCCAACGCCGACCAGTCCGGCGCCCTCGGCCTGCTGGCCGGCTCCACGGGCGGCAAGGCGCTGCTCGGCCTGATGGTGGCCGGCTTCACCCTGCTCAGCCTCTGGCACCTGACCGAGGCCCATCCTGGGCACGAAGACCAGCAACCGGCTCAAGGCGGGCGGCAAGTTTCTGCTCTACGCCGTGCTGGCCTGGAGCGCCGGCAGCTTCCTGCGCGGCGCCGGCACGTCGAGCGAGAAGACGTCGGTCGACGCCACGGCGCAGATGATGAGTGAGCCCTGGGGGCGGGCGCTGGTCGCCCTGGTCGGGCTGGCCGTCGTCGGCGGCGGCGGGTACCACGTGGTCAAGGGCTGGAAAGAGGGCTTCCTGAAGGACCTGAAGGAGCATCCCGGGCACCTGGGCGATCGTTGCCGGGCGCTTCGGCTACATCGCCAAGGGCCTGGCCCTGGTCGTGGTCGGCGTGCTGTTCCTGATCGCCGCATGGACCCAGCGCGCCAGTCGAGGCCACAGGCCTGGACGGCGCGCTGCACAAGCTGCTCGGGCTGCCCTACGGGCGGATCGTGCTTGCCGTGGTCGCGGCCGGGTTCGCCGCCTACGCCGTCTACTCCTTCGCCCGCGCCCGCTACGCGAAGGTCTGACGCGACTCTGACGCAGCTACTTCGTCAGGTACCGGCCTCAGCGTGGGCGTGGCAAGCGTCGGCGCACGCGCCGGGACCCATCGACAAGAGCAGCGAACTGCAACGGCTCCAGGATTGCCCTACCTCTCCAGGGCGACATGGAGGTCAGGTCGATGTCCTCCGAGACGACCAGATGGGCGCCGACCGCCACGACGAGATCGAGGATGCGATTGTCTTCCCAGTCGGCGCAGTCGCCCACGACCTGCGGCGGGTCGACGACCCCGCCGCCGGAGGCCTCCGCTAGTTCGAGCAGGACGTCGATATACGAGACGACCGCCTCGTCGGGCCATCCGAGATACGAGTCGAGCACGTTCTGAACGTTGTCCAGGATGTGCGGGGACAACCACAGCCCGAATTCCGCCGCGTCGTTGATCACGCCCAGGCAGTCTGCGCTCGGGTTCCCGGAGGTCGGGGGTGGCGACGGCCAACTGCGGAAGGGGGCCTCGCCCAGCGCCACCGCGTGTACCAACACGTTGACGTCGAAGACCACCGGGACCGGAACGGGCCCGGGCAGGCTCACGGCGTCGGGCGCCTTTCCCCGCGCGGACGCTTCTTGTACGCCGATCGGATGCCCTCGGCGAGGTCCTTGTCCTCGACCCCGGCCGCTGCCAGCCTCTCAGCGCTGTCGGCCTGCAGCTCTCGCAGCCGTTCTGCCCTGGCAAGGGATTCCATTACGGACAAGGTCGCCCGCAGATACGCGGACCTGTTGCCGCCGCCGAAGTGTTCGACCAGCCGTGCCAGACGCTCCTGGTCCTCGTCCGCGACAGCGAACCCCACCGTTGTCGTAGCCATGGCACGATTGTACTTCTGCTGCATCTCCAGGTGCAATGAAATGCACTAGTCGAGGGGGGTTGGGGCGCTGAGGTTGTAGGCGGTCAGGATCCAGGCGTCGCGGCGCAGGTCGAGCTGCGCCCAGTGCGCATTGCCGAAACCGTCCAGCGACCGGTAGATGGCCAGGTCCCGCTCCCCGCCCGGCCGGCCGATCAGGCCGAGCAGCCGCAGCATCCCGCCGCGCATCGAGGCCCCGTGCGAGACCACGACCAGCACCCCGCCGTCCATCGCCTCGGCATACCGGCGGACGCCGCGCTCGAACCGCGTCCAGCACTGGCCCAGCGACTCCCCGCCGCCGATCACCAGGTCCTCCCCCGCCATCCAGCGGGAGAACTCCTCCGGGTGTCGCTCCTCGATCTCCGAGCGCAGCAGGCCCTGCCAGGTTCCGCCGTCCCGCTCCCGCAGATCGGGGTCGGTGTCCAGGTCCACCCCGAGTGCCTTGACCAGCGGCTCGGCCGTCTGCCGGGCCCGGATCAGGTCCGAGGCGACCACCCGCACCTGGCCGTCGCGGGCCTGGCCGGCCAGCAGGCCGCCGAGGTGCTCCCCCGCCGCCGCGGCCTGCGCGTGCCCCACGGCATCGAGTTCGACGTCCAGGTGTCCTTGGAACCGGCCCTCGGCGTTCGACGCCGTCCGGCCGTGCCGCAGCAGGATCAGCCGCGATGCGCTCTGCGCGCTCACTGGCTCGGGTTGCGCGGCATCTCGGGCAGCTCCAGCGGCGGGCAGTCGCGCCAGAGCCGCTCCAGCGCGTAGTACTGCCGCTCGTCGGTGTGCTGCACGTGCACCACGAGGTCGCCGAAGTCGATCAGCACCCACCGGCCCTCGCGCTCGCCCTCGCGGCGGATCGGCTTGACGCCCAGCCCGAGCAACCGCTCCTCGATCGCGTCGACGATCGCGCGCACCTGGCGGTCGTTCGGCGCCGAGGCGAGCAGGAAGACGTCGGTGATCACCAGCTGGTCGCTGACGTCAAGGGCGACGATGTCGGTGGCGAGCTTGTCGTTGGCCGCGATGGCGGCGGCGATCGCCAGCTCACGGGCGCGGTCGGTGGCAGTCACAACCGCCAGCCTCTCACGACGTCGCGGCGGCGGACCGCGCGTCGAGTCCCACGCCCCCGCCGCTGTACAGGTCGTACTTGGCGATGTACTGCACCACGCCGTCCGGCACCAGGTACCAGACCGGCTCGCCGCGCCCCACCCGGCCACGGCAGTCGGTGGAGGAGATCGCCATCGCCGGCACCTCGGTCAGGCTGACCCGGTCGGCCGGCAGGCCGGCGTCGTCCAGCACGTGCCCCGGCCGGGTCACGCCGACGAAGTGGGCGAGGTCGAACAGCTCCCCCACGTCCTTCCAGGACAGGATCTGCGCCAGGGCATCCGCCCCGGTGATGAAGAACAGCTCCGCGCCGGGTCGCTGCACGTGCAGATCACGCAGGGTGTCGATCGTGTAGGTCGGCCCGGGCCGTTCGATGTCCACCCGGCTGACCGTGAACCGGGGGTTCGACGCCGTCGCGATCACGGTCATCAGGTACCGGTGCTCGGCCTCGGTGACCTTCTCGTCGCTCTTCTGCCACGGCCGCCCGGTGGGCACGAAGACGACCTCGTCGAGGTCGAACTCGGCCGCAGCCTCGCTCGCGGCGACCAGGTGCCCGTGGTGGATCGGATCGAAGGTGCCGCCCATCACACCGAGCCGCAGAGGTCCGGCGGATCGGGTGGAGGGACTCACTGGTTAGTGGCTGCCCGTTCCGTGCCCGCCGGCCGCACCGGGGCGCGAGCCCGC
This sequence comes from uncultured Actinomycetota bacterium, assembly GCA_963710915.1. Classification (GTDB taxonomy): domain Bacteria; phylum Actinomycetota; class Actinomycetes; order Actinomycetales; family Kineosporiaceae; genus JADJPO01. The sequence continues at coordinate 17,019 of CAVQCD010000016.1, forward strand.
AGCCACGGGCGCGTGCCGGTGGCTGAAGCTGCGGAAGGTGTACGTCACCGCGAGCAGGGCCACGAAGACCACCAGAGCGATGATCCCGAACCACAACGCGGGCATCGGCAGCTCGATCGTGGTCTCGGTCTCGGCCAGCAGGTTCATGACTCCTCGATCCTCTCCGGGGCGGGTTAGGCTGCCCGCACGGCGCAGCGATCAGTCTCGCATGCGGAGGCCATCGCCTGCGATAACACTCGCGTGTGATGCCAGCGGAGGTCGACACACCACCATGGACGCGGCTACCCCGGCCGAGCCGGTCGACCTGAGCGTCGTCGTGCCGATGTACGACGAAGAGGCCGTCCTGCCCCTGTTCGCCGCCCGGCTGCGCCCGGTACTGGATGCCCTGGTCGCCGACGGCATCGCCCGCTCCTACGAGGTGCTGGCGGTCGACGACGGCAGCGGCGACACGACGCCGGTGCTGCTGGCGAAGGAGCGCCGCAACTGGCCCCAACTGCGTGTGGTGCGGCTGCGGGCCAACGCCGGGCACCAGGCGGCCCTGTCGGCCGGGCTGGCCCGCTGCCGCGGCGCCTGGGTGGCCTCGCTGGACGCCGACCTGCAGGACCCGCCGGAAGTGCTGCGCGAGATGCTCGAACGCGCGAAGGGCGAGGGCGTGGACGTCGTCTACGGGGTGCGCAGCGACCGCAGCACGGACTCTGCCTTCAAGCGGACGTCGGCGCGCGCCTACTACCGCCTGATGCGCGCCCTGGTGGGCACGCACATCGCCGCGGACGCCGGGGACTTCCGCCTGATCAGCCGGGCCACGGTGGACGCGGTGAACAGCCTGCCCGAGCACAACCGGGTGCTGCGGCTGGTGATCCCCGCACTGGGCTTTCCCTCGGCCTCGGTGGGGTACCGGCGCGAGGCGCGCGCGGCGGGGAGCACCCACTACCCGCTCTCCCGCATGATCCGGCTCTCGATCGACTCCCTGACCGGGTTCACCATCGCGCCCCTGCGGGTGGCCACCTGGGCCGGTCTCGGCGGCGCCCTGCTGACCGCGTCGATGTTCGCCTACGCGCTGCTGGCCTGGATCACCGGGCGCACCGTGCCTGGTTGGACCTCGACCTTCGTCGCGGTGGCGGGGGTAGGCGCCGTCCAACTGCTGTGCGTGGGCATCCTCGGTGAGTACGTGGGCCGCCTCTACACCCAGATGCAGGGCCGCCCCTCCTACTTCGTCGCGCACGACTCCCTGGACAACGACCTCACCGACTAGATCCGCGAGTGGTCGATTTTGCCCCGTTCTGAGCTCTCGAACGGGGCAAAATCGACCAATCGAGGGGGTCGCGGTGGCGGGGGGTGGGTGAGCGTGGGTGGGTCAGAAGCGGCGGGCCTTGACCAGGATGGAGACGCCGGGGAGGGATCCGACCGGCAGATGGCGCTCGGCGGCCACCACGGCGCCGAGCGCACGGTTCATCCAGCCGGGCGGGTCGTCGAGGTCGCTGCCGTCGTTGCTGCCGAAGCGCCGGCGCAGGGCCACTGCGGGGCGCAGCAGCACCATCCAGCTGCGCACCTCCTCCAGCACGAAGCCGGCACCGGTCAGCAGATCGGTGAGCTCGTGCCGCGTGTAGCGCCGCACATGCCCGACCGCCACGTCGTGCGCCGACCACAGCCGCATGTCCACCGGCACCGCCACCAGGAAGGTGCCCCCGGGGCGCAGTGCGTCGAAGACGCCCACCGCGGCGGCCTTGTCGTCCTCGAGGTGCTCCAGCACGTCGAAGGCCACCACCAGATCGAGGCTGGACGGCGCGAGCGGCAGCGCGGTGGCGTCGCCCCGCAGCACCGGGATCCCCCGCTCGTGGCACACCTGCGCACCCTCGGCGCCGTACTCCAGCGCCGCCGCCCGCCAGCCCAGCCCGCGCAGCACCCGGGTGTTGCCGCCGCCGGCCGCGCCGACGTCCAGCGCATCGCCCGGGGTCAGACCGGCCACGGCATGCTTGATCAGCGTCCGTCGCTCCCGGTACCACCAGTGCCGGTCCTCCAGCTCGACGAGCTTGCGGACCTCGGTGCCCTCCAACGCAGTGCGCTCCCTCAGGGTCGGATGTGTCCGTCGCCGACCACGACCCACTTCGTCGAGGTCAACTCCGCGAGGCCCATCGGACCACGAGCGTGGAGCTTTTGGGTGGAAATTCCGATCTCCGCTCCCAGACCGAACTCGGCGCCGTCCGTGAACGCGGTCGAGGCGTTCACCGCCACCACCGCCGAATCGACCTCGGCCACGAACGTGTCGGCGGCGCGCAGGTCGGTGGTCACGATCGCCTCGGTGTGCCCGGAGGAATACCGGCGGATGTGCTCGATCGCCGCATCGAGGGAGTCGACCACGGCCACCGCGAGGTCGCTGTCCAGGTACTCGGTCGCCCAGTCCTCCTCGGTCGCCGGCGTGGTCTCCAGCCCCACGCTCGAGGCGAGGATGCCGCTCAACCGGTCGACGTGCAGCCGGATCCCGCGCTCGGCCAGTGCCGGAAGCACCTGCGGCAGGAACCAGCGGGCCACATCGCGGTGCACCAGGAGGGTCTCGGCGGCGTTGCAGACGCTGGTCCGGCGGGTCTTGGCGTTGATCGTGATCGCCACCGCCTGGTCCAGGTCGGCCGCGGCATCCACGTACACGTGGCAGTTGCCGGTGCCGGTCTCGATCACCGGCACCTTCGCGTTCTCCACCACCGAGGCGATCAGCCCGGCGCCGCCGCGGGGCACCAGCACGTCGACCAGCCCGCGGGCCTGCATCAGGTGGGTGACGCCGTCGCGGCCGTGGGCGTCGATCGTGCTCACCGCGTCGGCAGGCAGCCCGACCGCGTCGAGCGCACCCCGGATCTGTTCCACCAGAACGGCATTCGTCGACGCCGCCGCCGAGCCGCCACGCAGTACGGCGGCGTTGCCGCTCTTCAGGGCGAGCGCGGCGGCGTCCACGGTGACGTTGGGCCGGGCCTCGTAGACGATCCCCAGCACGCCCAGCGGCACCCGGAGCTGGCGCAACTGCAGCCCGTTGGGCAACGTCGAGCCACGCACCACCTCACCGACCGGGTCGGGCAGCGAGGCGACGTGACGCACGGCGGCGGCGATCGCGGCGATCCGCGCCTCGTCGAGGCGCAGCCGGTCCGCCAGACCCTCGGTCAGACCCTCGCGCCGTCCGCGCTCGAGGTCCTCGACGTTGGCCGCGATGATCGACTCGGTCGCCGCCTCCAGGGCGTCGGCGATGGCCCGCAGCGCAGCGTCCTTGCGGGCCCGCGGCGCTCCGGCGAGCACCCTGGCGGCCTCGCGGGCACGCCGGCAGGTCTGCAGGACGGCGTCCTTGACGTCGCCGGGGGCCGGCTCGAGCCGGGTGACCTGGGCGGGGACGTCGGTGTTCGCGATCGTCATGCCCCCAGGGTAAGACAGCCGTGGCCCCAGGACGGCATTCCTACAGGTCGCTGCCCTCCATGGGCCGGATCTCGCCGAGCTCGCCGACCTGCGCCCGCACCGGGTCGACCACCCGGCGGCGGGCCGTGTCACGGTCGACCACTTCCAGTCCGACCACCTTCCAGGCGGGCAGCCGGGCAGTCGTCTGGTGCTCGTCCCACAGCTTCAGGGCCTGGGCCACGGCACCCTCGATGTCCACCGACTCGTCCCAGTAGCGCACCTCGGCACGACTGCTGGCGTAGGCGGCCGAGACCAGGAACGGCTGCTCCTCGCTGAGCCGCTCCAGACCCTCGCGCACCGAGTCCGCCGTCGTCCGCTCGCCGCTGACCGTGATCGTGACGAACCACAACGCCGGTTCCTCACGGTGCGCGGGTCGCTTACGGCGCGTGGACGGGCCGATCGTGATCCCGCGCAACGGGGTCAGCGTTGCGAGCGGCTGGTCGTCACCGGTTGTCACACCCTCAGTCCAGCAGGTGTTCCGGCCCCGCGTCACGTCTTTGGCGCAGTTCCGGCCACCAGCACGAGATCGTCGCGATGAACCACTTCGCGCTCGTAGCCCGCTCCCAGCTCTCTGGCCAGGTCACGCGTTGATCGTCCGAGCAGAGCGGGCATCTCGGCCGCATCGAAATTCACCAGGCCGCGAGCGACCACCACCCCCGACGGATCGGTCAGTTCGACCGGATCGCCGGCATTGAACCGCCCCTCGACCCGCACCACCCCGGCCGGCAGCAGCGACATCCGTCGGGTGACCACCGCGGCCACTGCCCCGTCGTCGAGCACGAGCCGGCCCGAGGACTGGGCCGCGTGGGCCAGCCACAGCAAGCGACTGGTCTGGCGCCGCGGGGCGGCGGCGAACCAGGTGCCGATGTTCTCCCCCGCCAGCCCCGGCCTTGCCAGGTCGGCGGAGGTGAGCAGGGTGGGGATGCCGGCGGTGGTGGCGATCCGGGCGGCCTCGACCTTGGTCACCATGCCGCCCAGGCCCACCCCGGCCGCCCCGGTCTTGCCGATGGTCAGCCCGGCCAGGTCCTGCGGGCCGCGCACCAGGGGCACCCGGGAGGTGCCCTGGCGCGACGGAGGCCCGTCGTAGAGGGCGTCGACGTCGGAAAGCAGCACCAGCGCGTCGGCCTGCACCAGATGGGCCACCAGGGCCGCCAGCCGGTCGTTGTCGCCGAACTTGATCTCGTGGGTGGCCACCGTGTCGTTCTCGTTCACCACCGGCACCACGCCCATGGCCAGCAGCTTGTCCAGCGTGCGCCGGGCGTTCGTGTAGTGGCTGCGCCGCACCACGTCGTCCGCGGTGAGCAGCACCTGGCCCACCCCCAGCCCGCGCCGGGCGAAGGTCTCGGTGTAGGCGGCGGCGAGCAGCACCTGGCCCACGCTGGCGGCGGCCTGCTGGGTGGCCAGGTCCCGCGGACGGCGCTTCAGGCCGAGCGGGGCCAGTCCGGCCGCGATGGCGCCCGAGGAGACCAGGACGACGTCGCTGCCGGCCAGCCGGCGCGCGGCGAGGACCTCGACCAGGGCGTCGAGCCGGGCCGGGTCCAGACCGCCCTCCCGGGTGGTCAGCGACGACGACCCGACCTTGACGACGACCCGCGCCGCCTCGGCGAGCCGGCGCCTGGTCATTCCCGGTCCGCCTCCCAGGCGTCGCCGGTCGGCGTCGCTCGGGTCGGCGTCGCTCGGGTCGGTCATCGGCGGGCCGACGTCGGCGGGGTCGGTCCACACCCCGGCGGCCCGTTCCTGGGCCAGTTCGGCACGGGCCTCGGTGCGGGCCGAGCGCCGCGCGGCGTAGCGCTCACGGCGCTCGTCGCGGGTGGGCCGGGCACCGGGGTCGAGCCGGTTGTCCTCGCCGCGGCGTCCGGCGATCACCCCGGAGGTCGTGATCACCGTCGGCTCCCAGTCGAAGACCACGCCGGAGACGTCGTCACCGACCACGACCTCGTCACCGGCCAGGGCTCCGGCGTCGTAGAGGGCGTCCTCCACGCCGAGCCGGGCCAGCCGGTCGGCCAGGTACCCGACGGCCTCGTCGTTGCTGAAGTCGGTCTGGCGCACCCAGCGCTCCGGCTTCTCCCCGCGCACCCGGTAGCGCGCGCCGTCCGGCGTCTCCTCGGCGGTGACGGTGAAGCCGACGTCGTTGACCGCCCTGGGCCGCAACACGATCCGGGCGGGCGCGGCCGGCGGGGCCTGCACCCGGGCGGCCGCGACCAGGCGGGCCATCGCGAAGGTCAGCTCGCGCAGGCCCTCGTGGGTGGCGGAGGAGACCAGGTAGACCTCGAGCCCCCGCGCCTGCAGATCGGGCAGCACCAGTTCGGCCAGCTCGCGGGCCTCGGGCACGTCGACCTTGTGCAGCACCACGATCCGGGGCCGCTGCGCCAGCGGCAGGGTGCCGGCGTCCACCTGGTAGGCGGCCAGCTCGGCCTCGATCACGTCGAGGTCGCTCAGCGGGTCGCGACCGGGCTCCAGGGTGGCGCAGTCCAGCACGTGCACCAGGGCGGTGCAGCGCTCCACGTGGCGCAGGAACTCCAGGCCCAGGCCGCGGCCCTCGCTGGCGCCCTCGATCAGGCCGGGCACGTCGGCCACGGTGAACCGGACGCCGTCGGCGTCCACCACGCCGAGGTTGGGCACCAGGGTGGTGAACGGGTAGTCGGCGATCTTCGGCCGGGCGGCGGACAGGGCCGCGACCAGGCTCGACTTGCCGGCGCTCGGGAAGCCGACCAGCGCGACGTCCGCGACGGTCTTGAGCTCGAGCACGACCTCGCCGGTCTGCCCGGGTACACCGAGCAGGGCGAATCCGGGGGCGCGGCGGCGCTGCGAGGCGAGCGCGGCGTTGCCCAGGCCTCCCCGGCCCCCGGCGGCGGCCACGTAGGTCGACCCGGCACCGAGCAGGTCGACCAGGATCTCGCCGTCCTTGGTCTTCACCACGGTGCCGTCGGGCACCCGCAGCACCAGGTCGCCGCCCTGGGCGCCGTTGCGGTTGCTGCCCTGCCCGGCCTTGCCGGAGGTCGCCTTGCGGTGCGGGGAGTGGTGGTAGTCGAGCAGGGTGGTCACGTTCGGGTCGACCACCAGGACGACGTCACCGCCGTCGCCGCCGTTGCCGCCGTCCGGCCCGCCGAGCGGCTTGAACTTCTCGCGATGGATGGAGGCGCAGCCGTTGCCGCCGTCCCCAGCCGTGACGTACAGCACGACACGATCGACGAACGTGGTCATCAGGTGCGCTCCAGAGCCAGACAGACGTGAAGGGCCGGCCGGTCAACCGGCCCGCCCTTCACTGGGATTTCGTGCAGCCGGCGGAGGTCACTCCGCCGGAACGACGTTGATGACGCGGCGACCGCGCCGGGTTCCGAACTCGACCGCGCCTGCCGCCGTGGCGAACAGGGTGTCGTCGCCACCGCGGCCGACGTTGTCGCCCGGGTGGAAGTGGGTGCCGCGCTGACGGACCAGGATCTCGCCCGCGCCGACCACCTGGCCGCCGAACCGCTTGACGCCCAGACGCTGCGCGTTGGAGTCACGGCCGTTGCGCGAGGAACTGGCGCCCTTCTTGTGTGCCATGGCTACGTGCCTGCTTTCTCTTCCGATGCGTCCGTCGGGCGGTCAGGAGATGCTGGTGACCTTGATCCGGGTGAGCTGCGCGCGGTGTCCCTGGCGCTTGCGGTACCCGGTCTTGTTCTTGAACTTCATGATGGTGATCTTCGGGCCCTTGGCGGGCTCGACGATCTCGGCGGTCACGCTGACCGCGGAGAGGGACTTGACGTCGCTGGTCACCGTGGTGCCGTCGACCAGCAGCAGCGGGGTGAGCTGCACGGTCGACCCCGTCTTGCCGGGCAGCTTGTCTACGTTGAGAACGTCGCCGACGGCAACCTTCTCCTGCCGGCCACCGGCGCGGACGATCGCGTACACCTGGGACTCTCTCTCTGTGATCGGGCGGGGCCGGCACGCAGCCGTTCCCGGAGGCTGTGGCGAAGGAAAGCTCGCGCACACCGCCCGACAGCCTACGGACGCCGTGCCAGCAGGGTCAAACCGGTGATCAACTCCCCGGCACCAGCACCGGCCCCACCCCGGGCAGGCTCTGCTGCCGGGCACGACTGAGTAGTTCGTCGAGCGCCACAGCCGCGCTCGTACCTCGACCTGAGGCATGAGCCGCCACCATGCCGGCGAACAACGGCGTCGAGAACGACGTGCCGCTCCAGCGTGCCATCCCGGTGAAGCTGCGGACTCCTGTATTCGGCGGCTCGACGCAGGTGAAGTCGCCTTTGGGAAACGCGTTGATCAGATCCGTGCCAGGGACGCTCACATCGACCCAGGGGCCGCGGTTCGAGTAGCTCGCCAGAGAGGCGCAGTCTGCGCTGAGCGCCCCCACAGAGGTCACCCAAGGGAACGCCGCGGGGAACATTGGGGTCGACCACCCGTCGTTGCCGGCCGGTGAGAGGATCGCCAACCCCTTCAGATGCCGTAGGCGCCGCTCGAAAAGGTCCTCGAAGGTCATCGGCCCAAGATCTCTGTAGCTGGAGCTTACGAAGGTGAACACGAGCACATCGGGCACACGGACATCGAGCAACCGCTCGACGGCGTCGCCCAGCTCCGTCTCATAGGCCGCACCGGCGTAGGGCAGCGCCGACGCGACGAAGACGTCGGCATCCGGCGCTGTCACTCTGGCGCATCCGGCACCGAACGTCCCGTGTCCTCCGTAGGCGCCGACCAATCCACCGCTCACTGCACCGTCAGGCTCACCGATCACGCCCTGCATCCAGACATGGCGCACCGCCGAGTCTGGGTCGAGCCCTGTGTCAACGATGCCGATCGACATTCCCTTGCCGGACCCATCACCCTTCCTGCACTCGCAGTCGCACCTCCGCCCGCAGTGGCAGTCACATCCGCAGTTGGCCTGCGGAAGGCTCGGGAACCGCGAGGTCGGGGCAGTGCTCGGGTCAACCGGCTCCGGCTCGGCGGCCGGGCACGGGTACCCGCACACGTACAGCAGGTGCTCCGGACGAACCACGCCAACACCGAGCTCGCGCTCAATACGCTCAAGGACCGGCAAGACCGACCGCTCCCCGTCGTCGTCACCACCGCCCGACCAACGAAGCGCCGCAATGCCGGAGGCACTCTGCCCCTCGGAGCGAGTGCCGACCACAGTGAACTCCCCGATGATCTCCCGCAGCAGACCAGAGACGCGCCCCACGTCACGAGTCCGCGTCAGCAAGGTGTCCCTGCGGAAGAAGTACTCGACGGTCTGGCCGTCCTCGGCCCAGTTCAGCGGCCACGCCACCACATCGCCGAGCGCCTCCCGGATCAGCCCAACCTGTACGCGTTCCTTCTGATCGGCCATCGTCCCCTCCGCACGGTTCAGGATCATCCAGACAAGCAGCTCATTCGGTGCCGACCCTAATACTGCAGGACTAACTGCTCTTCATCGGTGATATACGGATGCCCTGTAGGGAACCGGTTCCCTACGATGAGGAGGTGCCGTCCCCTCCGGTCGACCCCGACCGGCTGCTCGCACGTGCCCTGTCGGAACCGGCGGTCGCTCTCGTCCAAGCACGTGAGGTTCTGCGCGGACGACCTGAGCCGGTACTCGCGAGCGCCGCGCACCAGGCAGCCGGAATCGTGCTTCGTCACTTCGGTGCCATCGATGAAGCGGTTCGTGAGCTGCGCACGTCGCAGCGCTGGGCGATCCGGGCAGGCGATGACAAGCGAGCCGCGGACGTCGCGTCGAGCCTCGGTGTCGCACTGGCGCTCGCCGGTCGTAGCCGGGCGGCATTGGCCGCCCTGGACGGCGCCGTTGTTGCCAGCTCTGGAGGCATCGCTCAGGGGCGAGTGCTGATTCGCCGTTGCCATGTCTACTGGCTGATCGGGCACTATCGGGAGGGCCTGGAAGACGCGCGACGCGCGGTACGTCTCCTGCGAAACGACGAGGAGCTCTGGCAGGCCAGGGCACTGAACCACCGCGCCATGCTCAACCTCGCGGTGGGTGCCCTGACCCAGGCCGACCGCGACTACGCGCGATCGGAGCAGCTCTTCGCCTCCTGCGGGCAGCACGGTGAGCTGGCCTACGCACGCATGGAGCGCGGACTGGCCGCCCACGCGCAGGGTGATCTACCCCGTGCCTTGTCCCTGTTCGATCAAGCCCAGGAACTGTTCTCCGGCCTCGGCGTGTTCGAGCCTGACCTGGCGGTGAATCGAAGCGAAGTGCTCCTTGCCGCAGGGTTGGCCCGAGATGCGCTGCTGACCAGCGAGATGGCGTTGTCCCATGTCGCCAACCAACGAGGAGCGGCTGCCAGCCGCGCGGCCTTGACCTATATGGCCGCTCAGTCAGCCATGGCCGACGGGGACTTGGAGACAGCCGCCCGCCGGGCGCGTGAGGCACTGGTCTACTACGCCCGCCAACAACACCCTCATGGTGCAGACCGAGCGCGCCTGGTGCTGCTGCAGACCCGGACCCGAGATGAGCTCGGCCGAGCATCCGACCTCAGCCAAGCAGTTGAGCTGGCCGCGCGACTGGACGCCTATGACCCGGAGGAAGCCGCTCGGGCGCACCTGCTCGCCGGGGTGTTGGCCGCCCGGCTCGGACACCGCGACGTCGCGTCCAGCCAGCTGCGAGCCGCAAGCCGGCGCAGGCGCAGGTCGGCTCGGGCTCAGGTGACCGGATACCTGGCACGCGCGATCACGCACGCGGAGCACGGTGAGGGGGCGGCGGTTCTCCGTGCCTGCGACGCAGGTCTTCGCGTGCTCGATTCGCACCTGCTCACGCTGGGAGCCACAGAACTCCGCAGCACGGCTACCGCCGAGGGGGGTGCGCTGGCCACATTGGCCTTGAGGCACGCCCTAAGACAGGGGCGTCCCGATCTCGTGCTCACATGGAGCGAGCGTTGGCGTGCTGTAGCACTCACCGCGACACCTGTCCGCCCGACGGGAGACGAGGTGCTCACTGCCGATTTGACGGCACTCCGTCTTGTCACCCGTCGGCTGGCCGAAGGCGATGCACCGCGACTTCGCCGCGAACGGCGACGCCTCGAAGAGGCTGTTCGTGCCCGGTCCATGCACCGCTCAGGCGACGGCGGTGCCCGGCGTCAGACGGTGCACGCCCGCGACATAGTGGCCTCAGTCGAGCAGTCTCCGGAGCCCGTCGAACTGGTTGAGTTGACGACCGTGGACGACGTTCTCTACGCCGTTCATGTTCGCGCGGGACGAGCGCGTCTGCACCGGGTGGGGCCAGCTGATGCGGCCCGGCGGGAGCTCGAATTCATGCTGTTCCTGCTGCGCCGTCAGGCTGCCGCGAGAGGCGGCCGCGTCCAGCAGGACCTCGCGGTGGTCGGAGAACGCCTGCAACAGGCACTGCTGGGCGAGGTGGCCGAGCAGATCGTGGCCCAGGACGTCGTGGTGATTCCAACGGGAAGACTGCACGCCGTCCCCTGGACGGCCATGCCGGCATTGCGCGAACGGTCGGTCGTGGTCGCTCCCTCGGCCACCGCCTGGATGCGTGCCCGTTCCTCGACACCACCTTCCTCACGCTCAATAGTCCTGGTCGGCGGGCCAGACCTACCCGGTGCCGGGGATGAGATCACAGCACTCGCCGCCAGATACCCCCAGGCGACAGTGCTCACCGGACCCTCGGCCACGGTGGAAGCAGTGAAACGAGCGATGGACGGAGCCTGGCTGGTCCATCTGGCAGCCCACGGCACGTTCCGCGCCGACAGCCCCTTGTTCTCCGCGGTGGAGCTGGCAGACGGACCGCTTACCGGCTACGACCTGGAGCAGCTGCACCGTTCACCGCATCGGGTGGTGCTCTCCTCCTGCAGTTCTGCGGTCAGCGCCCCGATTGGCGCGGACGAGCTGCTGGGGCTGGTGGGCGCCCTCGTAGCGCGGGGGTGTGCATCAGTGGTGGCCAGCGTCGTCCACGTCAATGATCCGGCCACCGTGCCGCTGATGCTGTCCCTACATGAGCATATGGATGCGGGGATGCCAGTGCCCCGTGCACTCGCCGCGGCGAGAGCGGCCACGCGGCACGGGGAGGCTGGCTCTCTGGCAGCTGTCACCGCTTGCGCCTTCGTGGCCCTCGGCGCGTGACCCGTCACTCGTCGTCGACGGAAAGCCACTCCCGCAATGGGGACACACTTCGCCTAACCCGCAATCATTGTGAAATGGCTCACTTCGGCCTAGGCTGTCGAGCCATCCGGTGAGAACCGACAGTTGCTTTCTGTGCATGCCGACGAGAATTCGCCCGGTGAATCGGCCAAACACGAACGAAGGTGAGTCTCTTGGAGCGCTCCTCAGACCATGACGCACGCCCGACAATCGCCCTTGCCCCGGACGGCGCTGGGACCACGTGCCTCCTCCCGTTCGACTTGGGTGCCAGCAGTACCTGCTTCCTCCCCACCGAACCCGCCCGACGGACCCGGTCTGCCTCGCTCGGAGCCAATGAGCCTACGGCGCCGTGGATGTCGATGAGCGCTGTGGACACGTCCATTCTCGATCGCTACAGATGACTCGCGCGTAGCTGAGGAACCTACTGAGGCGTCCCTTCTCGCCACGCCGTCCAACCACGCCCTGTGGGAAGGACGGGCATTCCCATCCTCACCAGGCTGAAGCGCTCCAGCTCGGGCGCGATGGTCGCCGCAACTCGAATCAAGGAATCGGGCGTAGTCAACTCCGCGACGTAGTGTGGGATGGCTCTCCTACCCAATTGCTCAACGAGCATTTCAAGCCCCTCCTCCGGCGTGTCGGGCGTCGACGTGGATCTCAACTCCACGTGTCGGCGGTGTATTCGAGGCGCTGTCGCATGCAAACGGACACATCGAGCGAGCACAGGCCAACGAGACAGATTGTCGGCAGCAATCTGAGGTCTTGTTCGGCCGTTGGCGACTTGGGCGAGTTCTTCGATGGCGCGGGAAGCGGCGACGCCTGCGTCCACAGCCGCGCCGGCGCCGCTGCGCGGGTACTCGATGCCCACGCCATCCTCGACGGCAACGTAAGCGGGGACACCGAGGTCGCTGGTCACATCAAGTACAGCCACGTTGCCGCCTACTGCTGCCTCGGCGGTCCTCAACTGGTCGCGCAGCTCTTCAGACGAAAGCGCTCGGGTCGACCGCGTGGACTCGATGATCACCTTGAAAATGCCAGCGCAGGAGCGCGTGTGACACAGCGTCATGCTCGACCAGCTCGCACAAGCCGTGCAGGACCGCCTCCTCCCAGGTCGCGCCAGCCGCCGTTCCAAGGCTGGCCGAGTACCGGAGCATCGACCGGTAGCGAGCGATAGTGTCGCCCTCAACCGGCGCGCGGTAGTAGTTGGGGTCCACGAGGAACGTCGGGTATTCGACTGCCCCAACCTGACCTGCGTAGCGGTGGCAGGCGGCCTTCTCGTTCGGGAACTCGGCCGCCCATCTTTGGATGACCTGATCACCGCTCAGGACAGGTTGACCGGCTATCTCACGAGCCGACATGATCGACCCTGGGGCAAGGACCCGTCGAGGACTGAGGTCGGCAGTTGTGTAGTAGCGCTCAAGCGCCTCGTAGTAGGCACCTGCCAAAGCACGCTCTGACGGCCCCTTGCCCAAACCCACTGACATCAGAGTGTCAGCATCGAACAGGCGACACATCGGGGTGCGCTGCAGACAGCCGTGATGCGTAACCTTGGCAGTGAGACCGAGCCGGCGGACTTCGTCCTCGGCCAGCTCACGAGCGACCTCAAGCGAAACGGCCCGGTCCGGCTGACGCGAGGATTCCGCCATGTCCAACTCTGACACGCGGATGTGGGCGATTCCAGGGTTCGGCCTGTTCCTCGCCGCCAGGTTGGTGTCGTGGGCCGGCTCGGCGGCGTCGCTCGTGGCGATGCCGGTGACGATGTTCCAACTGACCGGATCGATCCTGTGGACCAGCGCCACGGCGGCGGCCGAGGCGCTGCCCTACCTGTGCCTCGGCCTCTTCGCCGGGGTGATCGGGGATCGCTTCCCCAGCCTTCCGCTCATGGTCGCGTGCGACCTGCTCAGCGGGCTCAGCATGATCACCGTTCCGCTCGCCTATCTGGCGGGACATCTGACGGCGGTCCATGTTCTGCTCGCGGCGGCGGTTTCTCAGTCGGCGTTCGTGTTCTTCGACGCGGCCAGCCTCGGCCTGCTGCCGGCGCTCGTCGGCAGGAGCAGGATCCTGAAGGCCAACGGGCTGCTCATGTCTGCGGGCGGCGCCATCGAGGGCGGCGTCCCCGCACTGGCCGGGCTGGCACTGACCGTCGTCTCGGCCCCGTGGCTGGTGTTCGCCGACGCGGCATCCTTCGTCGTCTCCGCCGCCCTGCTCGCCCGGGCGAACCGGCTCGTCCAGGTTCCCCGCCGGTCGGTGCCGGTGGCATCGCTCGGCGCCGAGATCGGTGAGGCAACGCGGTTCCTGATCAGAAACCACATCGTGCGTACCACCACGACTATCAGCGCGCTGCTGACCGTCGTCAGCGGCGGCGTGGTCGGGCTCATCGTCGTCTGGGCGAAGGACTCGTTCGCGGTGGTCGCCGGCGACGTCCGGCTCGGCCTGATGTTCGCCGTGCTGTCACTCGCCACCGTGCTCGGTGGTGCCCTGGCCACCGCCGCCGGGGACCACGCCTCCGGGTTCACCGTGCTGCGGGTGCTGGCTCCGGCTGCGGCGGCGTTCGCCTACGGGACCACCGCGGCGTCGTCCTGGTGGATCGCCATGATCCTGCTCACCCTCACGTTCACCTGCATCTACGCAGCCGTCACCACCGCCGTATCGATGCGGCAGCGAGCGATCCCCGCCCACCTGCAGAGCAGGGTGAACGTGCTCGGACGCATGCTCGCCTACGGAGGCGGCTTCAGCGCTGGGGCGCTCGGTGCCGGCTGGCTGACTGAACGGATCACCGTGGTGCCCGCGCTCAGGACGGTGTTCGTCGCGCTCATCCTGGCTTCACTCGTGTCGTGGCTCGCTACCGGCAACGCCGACGAACCCGCCTGAGCGGGTCCGCGGCGCGACTCGGCGAGCGGCTCAGCCGGTGGCGACGGCTACCTGCTCCGCGGCGTTGCCCCGGCCGCGGCGACGCCCGCCGGAGGAGCCGCCACTGCGGCCACCGCCCCCGCCGCCATTGCCGCCGCTCCCGCCGCTGGTGCCGCCGCCGTTGCCGCCGTCCTGCTGGCGCTTCTCGACCGGCTCGTCGTGCAGGATCAGGCCCCGCCCGCCGCAGTGCTCACAGGTCTCGCTGAACACCTCGAGCAGGCCCTGGCCCACCCGCTTGCGGGTCATCTGGACCAGGCCGAGCGAGGTCACCTCGGCCACCTGGTGCTTGGTGCGGTCACGCCCCAGGCACTCCAGCAGCCGGCGCAGGACAAGCTCCCGGTTGGCCTCCAGAACCATGTCGATGAAGTCGACCACGATGATGCCGCCGATGTCGCGCAGCCGCAGCTGGCGCACGATCTCCTCGGCGGCCTCGAGGTTGTTCTTGGTCACGGTCTCTTCGAGGTTGCCGCCGGCGCCGGTGAACTTGCCGGTGTTGACGTCGACCACGGTCATCGCCTCGGTGCGGTCGATCACCAGCGAGCCGCCCGAGGGCAGCCACACCTTGCGGTCCAGCGCCTTGGCCAGCTGCTCGTCGACCCGGTGCGCCGCGAACACGTCGCCCTCGGCGGCGTCCCACTTCTGCATCCGGTCGACCAGGTCGGGGGCCACGTGGCCGATGTAGGCGTGCAGCACGTCCCAGGCCTCGTCACCGGAGACCACGAGCTTGCCGATGTCCTCGTTGAAGATGTCGCGCACCACGCGGATCGCCAGATCGGGCTCGCCGTAGAGCAGGGCCGGGGCGTTGACCGCCTTGGCCTTGGCCGAGATGTCCTCCCACTGCGCACCCAGCCGGGCCACGTCGCGGGCCAGCTCCTCCTCCGAGGCTCCCTCGGCCGCGGTACGCACGATCACGCCGGCGCCCTCGGGCACCACCTCGCGCAGGATCTTCTTCAGCCGGTTCCGCTCGATGTCGGGCAGCTTGCGCGAGATGCCGGTCATCGAGCCGTCCGGCACGTAGACCAGGTAGCGCCCGGGCAGCGAGATCTGGCTGGTCAGCCGGGCGCCCTTGTGCCCGATCGGGTCCTTGCTGACCTGCACCAGCACCGACTCGCCCGACTTCAGGGCGTGCTCGATCCGCTTCGGCTGGCCGTCGAGGCCGGCCGCGTCCCAGTTCACCTCACCGGCGTACAGGACGGCGTTGCGCCCCTTGCCGACGTCGATGAACGCCGCCTCCATGCTGGGCAGCACGTTCTGCACCCGGCCCAGGTAGACGTTGCCGACCATCGAGGTCTGGGTGCGTCGGGCCACGTAGTGCTCGACCAGCACGCCGTCCTCGAGCACGCCGATCTGGGTGCGGCCCTCCATCTCACGGACCACCATCACCCGGTCGACGCTCTCCCGGCGGGCCAGGAACTCGGCCTCGGTGATCACCGGACGACGCCGGCCGGCCTCGCGGCCCTCGCGCCGGCGCTGCTTCTTGGCCTCCAGGCGGGTGGATCCGCGCAGTCCGGTGACGTCGCCACCGCTCGCTCCGCCGCCACCGCGGCGGCTCTCGCGCACTCGGACCACGGTGTTCGGCGGGTCGTCCTCGCCGGAACCGTCACCGCCGCCTGAGCCCCGACGCCGACGCCGACGTCGACGGCGGCTGCCGGCGCCGTCCTCGTCGTCCTCGGCGCCCGTCTCGGCGTCCTCGGGACCCGTGCCGGGCGCCTCGGCGCCCGGGGTCGCGCTTCCGGCAGAGCCGTCGGAGGCTGCGGCAGCCGGAGCCTCGCCGCCCTCGGCCTCCTCGCCGTCCTCACGAGTGCGGCCGCGACGGCCTCGCCCGCCCCGGCGCCGGCGACGGCGCGGGCCGGAGTCGTCGTCCTCGGTGTCTGCGTCCTCGGGGCCGGTGGTCGCCTCCTCGACGGCGGCCTCGGGCTCAGCCGGCGCCTCGGGGGGCGGGACGACGGCGGGCCCGGCCGGACGGCTGGCGGCCCGGCGCCGGCGGACCGGCTCGGTCACCGGCTCAGGGGCCTGGAACAGCGGCATGGCCAAGGCAGGTGCCGCGGGGGCGACGTCGGCGTCAGCCTCGGCCTCCTCGTCCTCGACCAGTTCGGCGGCAGCCGGCTCCTCGGCGGGCACAGGCTCGGGGGCCGGCGCCCTCTTCTTGGCCGCGGCCTTACGGGCGCGGCGCTTCGGTGCCGCCGCGGCCTCGGGGGCAGCCTCGGCGGGCGGCGGCTCGGCGGCGGCCATCTCTGCCGGAGCGGCCTCAGCGACTGCGGCCGGACCGGCCTCGGTCGCGGCCGCCGTCTCAGCCGGCGGAGGGGTCTTGCGCCGGGAGGCGCGCTTGCGGGGGGTCTTGGCCTCCGCCGGGGCAGCCTGGTCCACAGCCTTGGCCGCAGCCTCGGCGGCCGGCGGCGCCGCGGGGGCAGGCTCCGCAGCCGGCGGCGGCGTCTCGGCCGCGTGCTGGGGTGGGCCGGCGGGTCGCGACGCGGCCCGGCGACGCGGTCGCGTCGTGGGTGCGGTCGGCTCAGCCGTGGGTGTCACATCGTTGTCGAGCGGCACGGGTACTCCCGTTCAACCCCGGGTCCCGGTCACACCGTCCGGCACCGCGCGGGGCGGTTGTCCTGTTCGTCTCACCGGGTTCGGCGCGACGGAAGCATCTGCGTTACGAGGCCCGGTCGGCGACCAGAGGATCAGCCACCGCGCCGCTGGTGGGGTCGAGCGGTCCCTGCGCCAGCCGCGTCATCCGGGGTGGAGACGGGGGCACGAGGAGGGCCTGCGACCTGAGAGCGGCGAGGACATCGTCGGGGCGAACGGCGGGTGTGGTGTGCCGGACGACCACCCGCAGTATCGCACAGTGACCCGGGTCGACTTGAGCGACACCCTCTGTGGCGTTGTCCGGCGACCCACCCAGCAGCCCGGCCCGGAGCACGGCCTCGCGGGCGTCGAAGGTGCGGATCCCCGCCTTCGTCATCCGGCTGACCTCGACCCGCTCAGCGGCGAGGAACGTCTCCACCGCCGGCGCCGCGGCGTCCGGGTCCACTCCCGGAAGCTCGATCTGCCACACCGAGGCCTGCAGCCGCTCCACCAGGTTGGGGGTGCGGGCCTCGACCACCTCCACCACGTCCAGCCCGGCCGGCAGCGCGGCGTCGAGCGCCTTCTGCAACGCCGCCGGGTCGACCCGCTCGGCCAGCCCCAGCTCGAGGTACTCGGCCTCGCTGGCCGCACCGGTCGGGGCGGCGTTGGCGTAGGAGATCTTGGGATGCGGGTTGAACCCCGCCGAGTAGGCCAATGGAGCCGCGATCCGGCGCAGGGCCCGCTCCAGCGCCCGCTGGAAGTCACGGTGGCTGGTGAACCGCAGCCGCCCCCGCTTGGCGTAGCGCACCCGCACCCGCTGGATCACCGGGGGTGGTGGAGGCCCTTCGGGCATGCGTGCCATGGTCGCCAACCCTACGCACCGCTGGGGCCGGGCTCAGACGATCGGCGAGGCGATCACGATGTAGTTGTCCCGGTAGCGGTGCTTGCTGCGGTCGAACGGACCGCCGCAGGTGATCACGACCAGCCGGTGCGGCGTGGTGCCCTGGGCGAAGAACTCGTCGTCCGTGGCCAGGCTCTGCTGGTTGACCTGCACGGTGCGGGTGACCCGGTAACGCAGCCGGTTCTTACCGGCCTGCAGCTCGATCACCGCCCCCGGCTTGAGCCACTTCAGCTCCGCGAGCACGCCCAGGCCGTACTCGGCCGAGTCGACGTGTCCGGCGATCACCATGCTGCCGAACGGGTCACCGGCCCGCGCTCCCCCGTTCCACACCCCGACGACGTTCGGCTTCGCGGGGATCTCCAGGCTGCCGTCGGAGGCCACGGTCGAGGGCACGACCGGGGCTCGCGAGCCGCTGGGCATCAGCAGCCGGGTGGGCACGAAGGTGGTGCGCTGCCCAGCCGCTGCCGTGGCCCGGCGGGCCGCCGGGACCCCGGGAGACACACTCGCCCCAGGGCGCCCCGAGGGCACGATCTGCGGAGCCTCGGGCTCGGTCGACGGCTCGGGCTCCTCCAGGGCGGGTGCCACGGCGACGACCTGCTGCACCGGGCCCGACGCGTCGGCCGACGCCGAGGGACCGGCGACGAGCGCCACCCCGGTCGCGGCCATGGTCAGTCCGTAGGCGCCAAGGCCGGCCAGAACGGTGCCGGCCCAGCGACTCACCGGGAGTGCCGGCTGCCGATCACCGGGCTGGTCGCGGACGCCGTCCGGCTGAGCACGGTGACCCCGGCGAAGGCGAGCAGGCTGGCGATGAGGGCCCAGACCGCGAGCGAGGGTCCACCTCCGACGAAGGAGTCGGCGGCCTGTCCACCGTTACCGGTGGACACCTTGGTCGGGCGCTGCGAGCCGACGACACCGACGGCGATCTCCTGCACCACGGCGTCGGTGCTGTCGGCGGTGGAATCACCGATCAGGAAGACCCGGGTGAGCGTGCCGGCGTCGAGCTTGAGCTGTACCGGGCTGAGCAGGGCCGAGCCGCTGGTGGCGGTGGGCACCACGTCGAGCGCGGAGGTCTTGGCGGGCAGTTCCAGGGTCAACGACTCGCCACTGGCCACGTTGCGGAACAGCGGGGTGCCGTCCACCCGGATGTCGACCGCGGGGGCGACGGCCACGTGCGAGACGACCAGCCGGGTCTTGCCGGGAGCGATGCCGCTCAGATCGTTGGGGAACACGGTGACCACGGCGCTGCGCGAGGCGTCGGCGGTGCGGTGCGCCACGACGTCCGTACTGGTGCCGGCCTTGACCGTGAACATGGCGCTCACCACAGTCTTGTCACCCTCTTTGAAGGTGACTACGTGGCTGCCCGGGGTCAGCCGCAACGGGCCGACCACGGACTTCGGGGCCGAAGCGGGCGCGACGTTGTTGTCGTCGACCAGGACGTCTGCCGTCGTGCCGGCGATGCCGTGCACGATGTAGACATCGGCCGTGCTCGAGGCCGCCGAGGCCATCCCCGGCAGTCCGAGCAGGGACGCCGTCGCCGCCAGCACTATCGCCAGCACACTCAACAGGCCGCGAGCCCTGTGAGCCCCCATCGAAACCTCCGCCGTGTCGTGCCCCGAATACGTGTCCCGCAGTGAACGCCGTGCCCTGAACTACATGTCGTGCGTTACGTGCCTGTCCTGCAGTCGATCCTTACCGCGTCCTGAACGCCTGTGTCGCGTACTCGAGCGCGTCAATTTTGTCACGCCTGTCACGTTCTGTAAGCCGTGCCCGGAGGCGCGGGCCCCAAGGCTGCTCTCCGTGAGCACACTGTAGAGGCGCGATACCTGCGAACGGGGGATGCTTCGCCGATCTGTCACCAATGTTGTCGCCGATGTGGCATCTGAGGCCCGATTGGCACGGTGTGTGACCGAGATCCGGATAATGTGTGCCGTAGCACTCTTGTCGTCGTCAGCGATGACGTGGGTGACACCTGGGTGGCGGGAGGTTCACCATGACGGAGCGGGACCCCGCTTCGGCGAACGGCGGCACCGCGGACTCCACGTCCGCCGAGCCGACGATCACGTCTGGCATGTCTGAGGAACCGGTCGCCGTCGCCCCCACCATCTCGGCCAGTTCACCCGGCCTGCGGTCGCGCCACGGGCGGCGCAACGCACCGGTGGCCGTCCGGCCCGTGCGCGCCCCGATCTCCGGCCTGCGCCAGAAGTTCGAGAGCACGGCGGCACTGCGTGAGTCGCTGGACGCGAAGGAGGCCGAGGCCCAGGATCTGCGCGCCTCGATCGAGCAGCTCCGCCAGGAACTGGACGTCGAGCGCACCGCGCCGGCGGCCGGCAGCGGCGGGATGGGTGGCGGCGTCGGTGTCACCCCCAAGACCGATGCCTTCGCCGAGGACGAGACCACCCGCCGCCGTCCGTGGTGGGTGCTCATGCTCGGTGCCGCCGCGCTCGCGCTGGTACTGCTGCTGGTGGCCTCGCAGTTCGGGGGCGGAACGGGCGACATCGAGGCGACACCCAGTGTGTCGGCGCAGCCCTCGGCCGGCGCGCCGTCCGGTGCAGCCGCGTCTCAGCCGGCATCGTCCGGGGTCGCGCCGTCCGCCGCCAAGGCCGCGAAGATGGCCTGGCCCGGCGGTGCGGTGCTCACCCCGCCCGACCTGCCGACCACCGGCCCGGGGATCGACACGCCGGGTGCCCACGTGACCTTCGCCCTCGACGACGACGGCCGTTCGATCGACAGCTACGAGCTGGTCAGGCGCGAGGAGCCGAGCTCGGCTCCGCTGTACCTCTCGGTGCCGTCGTTGCCGCGCACCCCGCAGCCGGCCGTGGCGAACCTCCAGGTCGAGCTGGACGGCGTGCTGACGCCGGCCACCCCGAACCCGGACGGCGGCTGGATCGTCACCTCGGCGAACAACACGCCGTTCACCACCGCAGTGGTCCGGTACAAGCTGACCTCGGCCACCCTGGTCTCCCGGCCCGGCCGCGGCGACTCGATCGTGGTCGCGCTCAGCGGGCGCGCCGCCCAGGCGATCACGTTGCACACCACGGACAAGCGCGTCATCCAGATGAGCTGCCAGGTACCCGGTGCCGGCGAGGCGATCAGCCCCGCCTGCCAGCAGGTCTCCGGCACGGAGCGCAGCGCGACCATCAGCTCGGACCTGCGACCCGCGGTGAGCCTGACCGTCAACCTGCCGAAGTAGCCCAGCCTGCTCAGGGTGCCCGGCCGCGACTACCGGCGGCGGGCCAGCTGGATCTCGGTGCCCAGCTGCGGGCAGACGCCGCAGTCGAAGCACGGCGTCCAGCGGCAGTCCTCGACCTCGACGGCGTCGTCCTGCCCACGGCGTCCTGCCAGTCCTCCCAGAGCCAGTCCTTGTCCAGGCCCGAGTCCAGGTGGTCCCAGGGCAGCACCTCGGTGATGTCGCGCTCGCGCGTGGTGTACCAGTCGACGTCCACCCCGGTGCCGGCCAGCGCCCTTCGCGGCGGCGGCCATCCAGCGGTCGAAGCTGAAGTGCTCGCTCCAGCCGTCGAACCGCGCCGCCGTCCGCGCCAGACCGCGCCGATCACCGCCCGATCCGCCGGTCACCGCGCGAGAGCAGGCCCTCGACGATGCCCGGCTTGCCGTCGTGGTAGCGGAACCCGATGGCCTGCCGTAGTTGCCGATCGCGCGGACGGCGTCACGCAGCTTGGCCAGCCGCGCGTCGATGGTCTCGTGCATCGAGCTGGGCGGCCCACTGGAACGGGGTGTGCGGCTTGGGCACGAAGCCGCCGATGCTCACGGTGCACCGGATGTCGCGCTTGCCGCTGACCTCGCGGCCGGTCGGCGATCACCCGCTGGGCCAGCTCGGCGATCTGCCGAGCACGTCCTCGTCGGTCTCGGTGGGCAGGCCGCACATGAAGTAGAGCTTCACCTGCCGCCAGCCGGCCGAGAGGCGGCGGCGACCGTGCGGATCAGGTCGTCCTCGGTGACCATCTTGTTGATCACCTTGCGCGATCCGCTCGCGAGCCGCCCTCGGGGGCGAAGGTCAGCCCGGAGCGGCGGCCGTTGCGGGACAGCTCGTTGGCCAGGTCGATGTTGAAGGCGTCGACCCGGGTGCTCGGCAGGGACAGCGAGACGTTGGTGCCCTCGTAGCGGTCGGCCAGCTGCTTGGTGATCTCGGCGATCTCGGAGTGGTCGGCGCTGGACAGGCTGAGCAGGCCGACCTCCTCGAAGCCCGGTCGCCGCCAGGCCGCCTGCGACCATCGCCCCGATGCCGTCGATGCTGCGCTCGCGCACCGGCCGGGTGATCATGCCGGCCTGGCAGAACCGGCAGCCGCGGGTGCAGCCGCGGAAGATCTCCACGCGAGTGCGCTCGTGCACGGTCTCGGCCAGCGGCACCAGCGGCTGCTTGGGGTAGGGCCACTCGTCGAGGTCCATCACCGTGTGCTTGGCCACCCGCCACGGCACGCCGGGGCGGTTCGGGGCGATCCGGCGGATCCGGCCGTCGGGCAGGTAGTCGACGTCGTAGAACTGCGGCACGTAGACCGACCCGGTGCGGGCCAGGCGCCGCAGCAGCTCGTCCCGCCCGCCCGGGCGTCGCTCGCTGCTTCCACTGCCGCACGATGTCGCTGATCATGAGCACGGCCTCCTCGCCGTCACCGAGCACCGCGGCGTCGATGAAGTCGGCGATCGGCTCCGGGTTGAAGGCGGCGTGACCGCCGGCCAGCACGATCGGGTGGCTGTCGTCGCGATCCGTTGCGGTGAAGGGGATTCCGGCCAGATCGAGGGCGGTGAGCAGGTTGGTGTAGCCGAGCTCGGTGGAGAAGGAGACCCCGAACACGTCGAAGGCGCCGACCGGGCGGTGGTCGTCGACGGTGAACTGCGGCACGTCGTGCTCGCGCATCAGCGTCTCGAGGTCGGGCCACACGGAGTAGGTGCGCTCGGCGAGGACGTCGGGCCGCTCGTTGAGCACCTCGTAGAGGATCATGAGGCCCTGGTTGGGCAGCGCCGACCTCGTAGGCGTCCGGGTACATCAGGGCCCAGCGCACGGTCGCATCGCCGGCGACGTCCCAGTCCTTGACCGCGCTGTTCAGCTCACCGCCGACGTACTGGATCGGCTTGCCCACCAGGGGCAGCAGGGGCTCCAGCCGGTCGAACACGCTCTGCACGGACATAAGGAAACCCTAACCCGCCCATCGACCCCCGCACTCCGCCGCCGCCCCCAAGATCACCGGGGTGAGGCGGGCGGTCGCTTCCGGCGGTCAGGGGAGGTCGGGGAACCAGAGGGAGATCTCGCGGGCGGCCGACTCGGGGGAATCCGAGCCGTGCACCAGGTTCTCGGTGGAGCCGTTGCCCCAGTCACGCCCCAGGTCGCCGCGGATGGTGCCCGGCGCGGCCTTGGTCGCGTCCGTCGTGCCCATCATCGTGCGCCAGGCCTCGATCACCCGCTGCCCCTCGACCACGGCCGCCACCACGGGGCCGGAGGTCATGAACGCCAGCAGGTCCGGGTAGAACGGCTTGGCCACGTGCTCGGCATAGTGCTGATCAAGGACGGCGGGGTCCGGCACACGCAGGTCCATGGCGACGATCCGGTAGCCCTTGCTCTCGATCCGGCGCAGCACCTCCCCGACGTAACCGCGGGCGACGCCGTCGGGCTTGACCAGGACGAGAGTGCGGTCGATCGACATGTCCGAATCCTATCGATCACCGATCGACCGGCGGGGTGAGAACCCTCGTGTGTTCCTCAGCAA
Organism: uncultured Actinomycetota bacterium; assembly: GCA_963710915.1. GTDB lineage: Bacteria > Actinomycetota > Actinomycetes > Actinomycetales > Kineosporiaceae > JADJPO01. Next base: position 40,614 of record CAVQCD010000016.1, read on the forward strand.
ACGCCGGCATCGTGCCGATCCAGATGCCGATGGCCAGACTCAGCCGGAGATGGAACGCCGTGCTCGACGACCCCGCGCCGCAGGGGCCCGGCGTTCATCGCCTGGTGCCCCTGGCGCCTGCGGTCCTCGGGGCCACGATGGCCTTCCTCGCCCTCGGACGGCTGGCCGCTGACCAGGGCGGCGCAGGGGCCACCCTCGCCGTCGCCACCGGCACGGCCGGCACCGCCCTGGTGCTGTGCAGCCTGCTCTGGCGGCGGCACGACCTGAGCAGCACGGCGCTGCACACGGTCCTGGCCGGGTGCGTGCTGCTCGGCGCAGCCGACACCGTCGCCTACACCCAGGCCACAGGGCGGCCCGACCGCGCCGCGGAGCTGATCCTTCTGGCCGCCGGATGCGGCCTGCTGCTCACACCCCGTGCCTGGTACCTCGGCGCGCTGAGCGCTGTGGTCACCGCCTGGGCCAGCCTCGCCTGGGCAGGAGGACCCGCGCAGGGGCTGTACCTGGTCGGGGCCGTGGTCTCCATCGGTCTGTCCCACGGGGTCCGGCAGGCCCGGCTGGCTTCGCTGCGCGAATCGGCCGAGGAACTGCACCGCGCATCGGCGCGCCGGGCCACGCCCGTCGCCCAGCCGGCCCCAGTCGTCCAGGGGCCGCCCGCACCCACGGCTCACCCCACCGGTCAGCCGATCTGGCTCGACCCGCGAACCGGGCTGCCCGACCAGGGTGGAGTGCTGCTGGTCGGCGAGCACCTGCACGCCATCGCCCGGCGCGAGAAGAGCGCGATCGGGTGCGCCGTCGTCGAGATCGGCGGCTTCCAGCAGGTGCAGGCGACCTTGGGCCAGGCCGCGGCCGACGCGCTGGTCCGCCACCTGGCCGTCGTGCTGCGCGGCGCCGTCCGGCAGACCGACGTGGTGGGGCACTGGGCCCCCGATCAGTTCGCCGTCGTGGCCCACGGGCAGGGCGCGAGCGCCGAGCTGCTCACCCGCCGGATCGCCCAGACCCTGGAGCAGGACTGCCCGCTCACCCAGACCCAATGGCCGCGTCTGCTGCGCCTGGGCCACACCCTGCGCGAGCCGTGGGAGACCGACGACCTACGCGCCACCCTCGACGCCGCTGCCGCCGACATAGGCAGCACGCTCCCGCTCGACCTTGGCGCCTACCCACAGGGCGATGAACCACAGCAGCGCGAAGATGGCCCCGACGACGTACATCGTGGGCACCCAGTAGCCGGTAGCGATCACCGCCACCTGCAGCAGGCTGCCGAGCAGATACCCGGCACGTAGCCGGAGCAGGCCGACCACCAGCAGGCAGGCCAGGGCCAGCCCGCCGTGCAGCGCCAGCGCACGACCGACGCCGAGATCGCTCAGGTCCTTGGCGACCAGACCGGCGAAGAAGACCGCGAACGACTCCAGCGTGAGCATGGCCGCAGCCATCGTGCGGCGGGGCGAGCGCATCAGGTCTCCTTCCGGGACGCCGCGTCCCGAGCAGCGGCGATCGCATCGGCGCGGTCAGCGGCCCGGGCGGCCACCCGGTCGGCGAGCGGGGTGTCGGCCCGGTCGGCGCCGAGCAGCACCCGCACCTCGGCCGCGAGCGGGATCGAGCCGGTGACCAGCACCCCGGCGCCCGGCCGGTGATCGGCCTCGGCCAGTTCCACGGCCCGGTCGAGCGCCGAATCGAGCCGCTCCACCACGTGCACCACGTCCTCGCCGAACACCTCTGCGGCGATCGCGCCGAGCTCGTCGGGATCCATCGCCCGGGGTGAGGAGGACCGCGTGATCACCACCTCGTCCAGCACCTGCTGGAGCGCATCGAGGATGCCCATCGCGTCCTTGTCGGCCATCACCCCGATCACCCCGACCAGCCGCGACATCGCGAAGGACTCCTCCAGAGCCACGGCCAGCACCGCCGCCCCGGCCGGGTTGTGCGCGGCGTCGACCAGGATCGTCGGGCTGCGCCGCACCACCTCCAGCCGACCCGGCGAGTCGGAGCCGGCGAAGGCCTCGCGCACCACGTCCGCGTCGAGCTGCCCCGGCGCCACCCCCAGGAAGGCCTCGACGGCGACCAGGGCGCAGGCCGCGTTCTGGGCCTGGTGGGCGCCGTGCAGCGGCAGGAACACCTCGTCGTAGTCGCCGCCCAGCCCGCGCAGGGTGAGCAACTGACCGCCGACGGCGATCTCGCGGACGGCGACCCCGAAGTCGATCGCCTCCCGCACCACTGTGGCCCCCACCTCGACCGCCCGGGCCATGATCACCTCGTAGGCCTCCGGAGACTGCTCGGCCAGGACGACGACCGCGCCCGGCTCGATGATCCCCGCCTTCTCGGCGGCGATCGTGGCCACGTCGTGGCCGAGGAAGCGCTGGTGGTCGACCGCGATCGGAGTGATCACCGCGACCTCGGCATGCACCACGTTGGTCGCGTCCCACGAGCCGCCCATGCCGACCTCGACCACCGCGACGTCGACCGGAGCGTCGGCGAACGCGGCGTAGCCCATCGCCACCAGCACCTCGAAGAAGGTCAGCGGCACCTCGCCCTCGCGGGCGGAGGCAGCGTCCACCAGGTCCAGGTAGGGACGCACCTCGTCGTAGACCTCGACGAACCGATCGGCCGACAGCGGCACGCCGTCCAGGCTGATCCGTTCCCGCACGTCGGTCAGGTGCGGACTGACGAACCGGCCGGTGCGCAACCCGTGCGCGCGCAGCAGGGCCTCGATCATGCGCGTGGTCGAGGTCTTGCCGTTGGTCCCGGTGAGGTGGATCGTCCGGAAGGCGTTCTGCGGGTCGCCGAGCAGCTCGGTCACCGAGCTGATCCGCTCCAGGCTGGGCACCAGGTCGTGCTCGGGAGCCCGGCCCAGGATCTCCCGGTAGACCTCGCCGATCCGCTCCCCCGGCTGCTCGCTCACGTCGGCGACACCGTGATCTGCACCAGGGAGGATCCGGCGAGCTCGTCGTAGGAGACCCCGGCCCGGGCCTCGGCCTCCGGCTCGACCACTACCTCGACGGCGAGCGTCTCGGTGCGGATCAGCTCCTCGTGCGCGGTGACCGCGTCGGGCACCTCGGCACTCGGCGTCGTCAGGGTGAGCACGATCCGATCGCCCACCGCCAGACCGGCGTCGCGCCGGGCCTGCTGCACCGCCCGGACCAGGTCGCGGGCCAGGCCCTCCCGGGCCGCCTCAGCGGTGACCGTGGTGTCCAGCACCACGAAGCCGCCGCCGAGCACGGCCACCGCCGCCGCAGGCGTTCCGTCAGCGGAGGAATCCCCTTGCGAAACAACGGTTTCCAGCGTGAACTCGCCGTCGGCCAGAGTCACACCGCCGCACACCAGGGTGCCGTCGTCCGCCTGCTGCCAGTCGCCGGACTTGCTGGCCCGGATCACGTCCTGCACCGCCTTGCCCAGACGCGGGCCGGCGGCGCGGGCGTTCACGGTCAACCGCTGGGTGATCCCGACCTCGTGCGCCTCGGGGTCGTCCAGCCCGACCAGACGCACCGAGCGCACGTTCACCTCGTCGGCGATGATCGAGGAGAACGGCTGCAGCGCCGCAGGATCCGCGGCCACCACGGTGAGCAGGGGCAGCGGCAGCCGCACCCGCAGCGCGGCCGCCTTGCGCAGCGCCGAGCGCGGCCGAGGCCACGTCGCGCGCGGTGTCCATCGCCGCCACCAGCTCGGCGTCCGCGGGCAGCGCGTCCGGGCCGGAGACGGCCGGCCAGTCGGTCAGGTGCACGCTGCGCCCACCGGTCAGGCCGCGCCAGATCTCCTCGGTGATCAGCGGCAGCAGCGGGGCGGCCAACCGGGTGAGCACCTCGAGCACGGTGTACAGGGTGTCGAAGGCGTCGCGCGCGTCCGGCGTGCGCCGTCGGTGGCCCAGAACCGCTCCCGGGACCGGCGCATGTACCAGTTGGTCAGCGCGTCCAGATGGTCGCGCAGGCTCTGTGCAGGCGCCGGCCAGGTCGTAGGCGTCGAGCTGCGCGGTCATCGTGACCGACCAGCTCCTGGGTCTTGGCCAGCAGGTACCGGTCGAGCACATCGGCCGACGCCGTTCCGGCAGTACGGCGCTGCGCGGCGTAGCCGCCGTCCGCCGGGTCGCCACAGGCGTTGGCGTACAGGGCGAAGAAGTACCAGGCGTTCCACAGCGGCAGCAGCACCTGCCGGACGCCGTCGCGGATGCCCCGCTCGGTGACCACCAGGTCGCCGCCGCGCAGGATCGGCGAGGACATCAGGAACCAGCGCATCGCGTCGGCGCCGTCGCGGTCGAAGACCTCGCGCGACGTCGGGGTAGTTGCGCAGCCTCTTGGACATCTTGCGGCCGTCGTCGTCGAGCACGATGCCGTGGCAGACGCAGTTCGAGAACGCCGGCCGGTCGAACAGCGCGGTGGCCAGCACGTGCATCGTGTAGAACCAGCCGCGGGTCTGGCCGATGTACTCGACGATGAAGTCGCCCGGGTAGTGGTCCTCGAACCACTCGCGCGTTCTCGAACGGGTAGTGCACCTGGGCGAACGGCATCGAGCCGGACTCGAACCAGCAGTCGAGCACCTCCGGCACCCGGCGCATCGTCGAGCGCCCGGTCGGGTCATCGGGGTTGGGCCGGGTGAGGTCGTCGACGTAGGGCCGGTGCAGGTCGGTCGGGCGCACGCCGAAGTCGCGCTCGAGCTCGTCGAGCGAGCCGTAGACGTCGGTGCGCGGGTAGCGCGGGTCGTCGCTGACCCAGACCGGGATCGGCGAGCCCCAGAAGCGGTTGCGGCTGATCGACCAGTCGCGGGCGTTCTCCAGCCACTTGCCGAACGAGGCCGTCCTGGACGTGCTCGGGCACCCAGTTGATCTGCTGGTTCAGCTCGACCATGCGGTCGCGGAACGTGGTGACCTCGACGAACCAGCAGGAGACCGCCTTGTAGATCATCGGCGTTGTCGCTGCGCCAGCAGTGCGGGTAGTTGTGGTCGTAGGTCTCGTGCCGCACCAGCGTGCCGGCCGCCTTGAGGTCGGCGATGATCCGCGGGTTGGCGTCGAAGACGTGCTGCCCCGCGTAGTCGGGCACCTCCGCGGTGAACCGGCCCTGGTCGTCGACGGGAACCACGGGCTCGATGCCGGCCGCCTCGCAGACGCGCTTGTCGTCCTCGCCGAAGCCGGGCGCCATGTGCACGACGCCGGTGCCCTCGTCGGTGGTGACGAAGTCGCCGCCGAGCACCTGGAAGGCGTTCGCCGCGCCCGGCGAAGTAGGCGAACAGCGGCGTGTAGCGTGGCCCGACCAGGTCGGCGCCCTTGCAGCGTGCGCGACCACGGTGGCCTCGCCGAGCTCGCGGGCGTAGTGGCTCGACCCGGGCCGCGGCGAGCACGTAGCGCTCGCCCGCGTGCGCGCTGCCCTCGGCCGGCTCGACCACCACGTAGTCGAGGTCCGGGTCGCACCGCCAGCGCCAGGTTGCGACGGCAGGGTCCACGGCGTCGTCGTCCAGATCAGGGCCTCGGCCGCCGGACCGCCGGCCCGCTGGCTGCAGTTCGCATCGCGACGGTCACCGCCGGGTCCTGGCGCTGGCCGGTAGGCGTCGTCCAGGCGGGTCTCGAAGTTGCGACAGCGGCGTCTCGCACGCCCCAGCAGTAGGGCAGCACCCGGTAGCCCTCGTAGACCAGGCCCTTGTCCCACAAGCGACTTGAAGGCCCACATGACGCTCTCCATGTAGTCGAGGTCCATGGTCTTGTAGTCGTTCTCGAAGTCGACCCAGCGGGCCTGGCGGGTGACGTAGTCGCTCCCACTCCTCGGTGTAGCGCAGCACCGAGGTGCGGCAGGCGTCGTTGAACCGGTCGATGCCCATCTGCTCGATCTCGGCCTGTGCACGACGCCGAGCTGCTTCTCGGCCTCGATCTCGGCGGGCAGGCCGTGGCAGTCCCAGCCGAAGCGGCGCTCGACCCGGTGCCCGCGCATGGTCTGGTAGCGCGGCACCACGTCCTTGACGTAGCCGGTGAGCAGGTGGCCGTAGTGCGGCAGCCCGTTGGCGAACGGCGGACCGTCGTAGAAGACGAACTCGTTGCCGCCCCTGGCGCCGTCGGCGCCGTCCGCCGGCCGTGCGGCCACGCTGGCCTCGAAGGTGCCGTCGCTGCTCCAGTAGCGCAGGATCCGCTCCTCGATCTCCGGGAAGGCCGGGGTGGAGGAGACCTGCGGATAGCGCGTCTGGCTCTGCGTCGGGCTCTGCTGGTCCTCGGGCACGGTTCTGGGCTCCTCGCTGCCTCGCCTGTGACGACGAGGACGACGCCGCCGGAGTTCTCCGGGGAACCGCGGTACCACCTCGCTTGCGCACCGCTCACACGGTGCACCACTCCACATCGGCGGTGACGGGCCGGACCCGTCCGGTTCTACTGGGGACCCGAGGCCGGTCTCGTGTGCAGAACGACCGCGTGCCCTGTTCTTCCGGAGGCTCGCCGGTGATGGCCGGGTCGACGCCTGTGCGCACCATGCTAACCGCTCCGGCACGGGGGCGGCGCGCGCGTTTTCGCCGCCACTGCCGGTCAGCGACGACGCCGCGAGTTACCCTCGGACCGTGGCCCGGCAGCACGCTGCGGAATCGTCCGCTCCTCGCGGACGGCGCCAGTCATTCAGGTTGCTACTCTTCGTATTTGTGTCATCACTCTTTGCTCTACAGGGTGGCGCCTCGGCGGCTGTCGCCGCGACGCCGTCCGTCGCCGCGTACGACATCGTGGTCACCCTGAACCAGAACCTCTCCGGCAAGCCCGGCGCCACGGTGTTCTCCGTCGTCTCGTGGCGCAACGCCGGCCCCGGGCAGGCGCCACGGCTGCGGATCACCTACACCCCGCCGCTGGGCACTGAGATCCCCGCCTCCGGCGTTCCCGCCGGCTGGACCAAGGCCGGGCGGAGCGTGACCCGGGTGACCACCGGCGTGCTGCCGCCGGGTCGGCAGAACAGCGCCTCCATCCCGCTGCGCATCCCGGCCAAGGCCGTGCCCGGCACCCTGCTGGTCGGCGGTGAGGCCACCGGCCGAGGGCTGACCGGCCAGGATCGCGCGCCGGCCAACAACACCGCCTACAACCGGGTCCTGGTGCTTGCGGCCACGCCCTCGCCCACCCCGTCACCGACCCCGACGAAGCGGACGCCGAGCCCGACCCCCACCACGTCACCGGCCCCGAAGCCGAGCGTGCGGCCCACGCCCACCACGGCAGCCACCGGCGCCCCGACCGCCCGTGGCACGCAGGGCCGGGTGAACGCCGAGCCCAGCCTGACGGCGAGCACCTATCTGGTGGCGGCGCCCAGGCCCAGCTCGGTGACGGTCTCGATCACGCCCGATGTGATCCAGGTGACCGATGCCTCGCCCGACGGGTCGGTGGAGCTGCTGCCGCTGTTCGGTGCGCTGACGTGCTTCACCGCGGCGGCGATCGGCGGGGTCGCCTTCAAGCGCCGCCAGGCCGCCGCACAGGCCCACGAGGCCGAGGTCCGCTCATTGCACGAGATCTACTGAATCCACTGTGCGGCAACGCCTCTGGCCCCTGTACGCGGGCGGCTTCCTCGGGCCGTTCGGCGGCGCCATGGTCACCACCATGCTGCCCGAGCTGGCCGCCGGGCTGGATACCTCGTTGGCCACCGCCGCCTCGTCGCTGACCGTCTACCTGATCCCGTTCGCCGCGATCATGCTGGTGTCGGGGACGCTGGCCGAGCACTGGGGCCGGGCCCGCACCATCCGCCTGGCCTACCTGGTCTACGCCCTGGCGTCACTGGCCTGCGCGCTGGCTCCGGGGGCCGGCACGTTCCTCGCGGCCCGGGCGGTGCAGGGCGCCGCGAACGCCTTCACCACGCCCCTGCTGGTCGCGGTGATCTCGGATGTGGTGCCGCCGTCCGGCCTCGGCCGGGCACTGGGCCGGTTCGGCGGCTGGCAGGCGGCGGGCCAGGCGTTCGCCCCGCTGGTCGGAGGGCTGGCAGCGGCCGTGGACTACCGGTTCGCCTTCGTCGCAGCGGCCGCGGCGGCGGTGCTGCTCGGCGTCGTCACCTCGGCCGAGTCCCATGACGTCCACTCCGACCACGCCGACCACGCGACCGCCCCGGCGTCCGAGTCGCCGTGGCAGCGCTGGCGGTCGCTGCGCAACCGCCCGCTCGCCCTGGCCTGCGCAGTGGCCTTCGGGCTGTACCTGGCCAGCAGCGGCCTGAACATCCTGGCCGCGCTGCTCGCGCATGACCGACTCGGGCTGGGGCCCGACCAGCGCGGGCTGGTGATCGCCGCATTCGGCGTCGCCGGGCTGCTCACCGGAGCCCGGCTGGGCCGCGTCGCGGACCGGATCGGGCTGCGCCGCTTCGGTGTCGCGTCCGCTCTGGTGCTGACTGTCACGATCTCCGCCGCCGGCCTCTCCACCACGGCCGCTGCGCTCGTCGTCGCGATGGCGGCGGCCGGCGCGGCGTCGACTGCGGGGCGGCTGACCAGCACCTCCCTCGCGGTGACGAGCACGCCGGGCAACCGGGCCGGGGCCACCTCGGTGGCTCTGGCCTGGCAGTTCCTCGGCTCGGCCCTGGCCCCGGTGGCTCTCCTGCCGCTCTACCACCACCACGTCGAGGCGTCGTTCCTGCTCGCCGGAGCCGGTGCCGCCGCAGCCGCCCTCCTCCTCGCCCTCCCCACCCGAACCCGGCTCATGCTCCGCAGGTGAACTGAGCTACAGCGCGGCGAGGGAGGCGGTGAGGCGGGCGACGTCGGCCTCGGCGCGGACGGCGCGCTCGCGGATCGCCGCCACCACCGCCTCGGGTGCCTTGGCCAGGAACTGCTCGTTGCCCAGCTTGGCCTGCGCCTGAGCCAGATCCTTGGCCGCCGCCGCCAGATCCCGGTCCAGCCGCTTGCGTTCGGCGGCGACGTCGATCGCCCCGTGCAGGTCGAGCTCGATGCGCGCACCGCCCACGGTCAGGGTGGATGAGGTGTCGAAGCCCTCTCCCGGCAGGGTCAACATGGACAGGGCGCGGATCTCCGCCTCGTGGGTGGCCAGAGCCGGCGGCAACCCGCCGATCCGGGCGGGCACCCGCTTGCCCGGCGGCAGCCCCTGGTCGGAACGGAACCGGCGCACCTCGGTGACCAGTTCCTGCAGCGCCGCGATCTCGCTCTCGGCCGCCGGATCGCGTCCGGGCGGAGTCCGGCACGCGGCCACGGCGCGACCACCAGGGACTCGCCGCCGGTCAGCTCGGTCCACAACGCCTCGGTGACGAACGGGGTCACCGGGTGCAGCAGGCGCAGGACGACGTCCAGCACCTCGCCCGAGCACCCGCCGGGTGACGTCGGCCGCCGCACCGCCCTCCTCGAACGGCAGTCTTCGACAGCTCCAGGTACCAGTCGCAGACCTCGTCCCACGCGAAGTGGTAGAGCGCATCCGAGAGCTTGGCGAACTGGAAGTCGTCGTAGAGCGGCGTCGGCCTGCGCGGTCACTGCGGCCAGCCGGGAGAGGATCCAGCGGTCCACCGACGGACTGCTCGGAGACCTCCGGCAGCGGGCCGGCGACGGTCGCACCGTTGAGCAGCGCGAACCGGGTGGCGTTCCACAGCTTGGTGCAGAAGTTGCGACTGCCGGCGACCCACTCCTCGCCGATCGGCACGTCGGTGCCGGGGTTGGCGCCGCGGGCCAGGGTGAACCGCAGCGCGTCGGCACCGTAGGCGTCCATCCAGTCCAGCGGGTCGACCACGTTGCCCTTGGACTTGCGACATCTTCTTGCCGTGCTGGTCGCGCACCAGGCCGGTGCAGCGCGATGGTGTGGAACGGAGCCACGCCGTCCATCGCGTACAGGCCGAACATCATCATCCGGGCGACCCAGAAGAAGATGATGTCGTAGCCGGTGACCAGCACGTCGGTCGGGTAGAACCGGCGCAGGTCGGCGGTCTCGTCCGGCCAGCCCAGGGTGGAGAACGGCCACAGCGCGCTGGAGAACCAGGTGTCCAGCACGTCGCTGTCCTGGGTCCAGCCGTCGGGGGCGTCGTCGTCCGGGCCGACGCAGACTGCTCGCCGTCGGGCGAGTACCAGACCGGGATCCGGTGCCCCCACCACAGCTGGCGGCGAGATGCACCAGTCGTGCATGTTGTCGACCCAGTCGAAGTAGCGCGGCGTCCATGGTGGCGGGTGGATGGCGACCCGCCCGTCGCGCACCGCGTCACCGGCGGCCTTGGCCAGCGGGGCGACCTTGACGAACCACTGCAGCGACAGGCGCGGCTCGACCACGGTCTCGCAGCGCTGGCAGTGCCCGACCGCGTGCAGGTAGGGCCGCTTCTCGGCGACGATCCGGCCCTCCTCGCGCAGGGCCGCGACGACCGCCGGGCGGGCCTCGAAGCCGGTCCATGCCCTCGAACGGGCCCGGCGCGGTGATCGTCGCCGCGCTCGTCGAGCATGGTGATCGACGGCAGGCCGTGCCGCTGGCCGATCTCGAAGTCGTTCGGGTCGTGCGCCGGGGTCACCTTCACCGCGCCGGTGCCGAACGCCGGGTCGACGTGCGTCGTCGGCCACGATCGGGATCCGCCGGTCGGTCAGCGGCAGCGCGCACCTCGCGTGCCGATCAGGTGCCGGTACCGCTCGTCGTCCGGGTGGACGGCGACCGCGGTGTCGCCCGAGCATCGTCTCGGCCCGGGTGGTGGCCACCACGATCGAGTCCTCGCCCGTCGCCGTACCGGATGGAGACCAGTTCGCCGTCGTCGTCGGAGTGCTCCACCTCGATGTCGCTGACAGCGCGGTCTGGCAGCGCGGGCACCAGTTGATGATGCGCTCGGCGCGGTAGATCAGCTCGTCGTCGTAGAGCCGCTTGAAGATCGTCTGGACGGCGCGGCAGAGCCCGTCGTCCATGGTGAACCGCTCGCGGCTCCAGTCCACGCCGTCGCCGAGCCGGCGCATCTGGCCGAGGATCTTGCCGCCGTACTCGTGCCTTCCACTCCCAGACCTTGCTCGACGAACTCCTCGCGGCCGTAGTCGTGCCGGCTCTTGCCCTCGGTCTCGGCCAGCTGCCGCTCGACCACGGTCTGGGTGGCGATGCCGGCGTGGTCCATGCCCGGCAGCCACAGCGCCTCGTAGCCCTGCATCCGCCGGCGCCGGGTCAGGGCGTCCATCAGCGCGTGCTCGAGGGCGTGGCCCGAGGTGCAGGCTGCCGGTGACGTTCGGCGGCGGGATGACGATGCAGTACGGCGGCTTGTCGCTGCCCACCTCGGCGGTGAAGTAGCCCGCGATCGACCCAGCGCTCGTACAGCGGTCCCTCTACCTGCGCCGGCGCATAGGTCGACGGCAACGTGGTGGCGGGGCGCGCGGGCGTGGAGGTGGTGTCGGACATGCCCGCGATTCTACGGACTCCGCGTGGGGCCACTCGTACCGCAGGCGCGTCCGCCGTAGGAAGAAATGCCTCAATGCAACTACTGCTAGTTATGCAATCGTGACGTATTGCATTCGCGCTGGGCCGTGTGTGAGTCTCCGCCCATGCCCGAGACCGCTCCCTCCACATCTCTGTGCCCAACGACCTCAACGGCAGCCCTGCGCGACGACCAGAAGCTCACCATCGATCTACGCGCCGTCGAGCCGGATTCGCCTTCCCTCGACGAGCGGCTGACCCCGTACCGGATGGCTCAGCGGCTGACGACCGCCGCCGACATCCTGCGTGCACGCCGGCTTCACGCCGCGGTCTTCGTCAACAAGGGCTTCATCTCCCCCGAGGATCTGGCGCCGGACGGGAGCATCGGCGAAGGCAAGGACCCGTGGCGCGACACGTCGTCCTACTTCGGGGTCTCGCGCGATGGTGCGGTCGTAGCCACCGCACGACAAATATCGCTTCCGGATCACCGTCGGTTACCTGCACTCACACTCGCAGGGCTCGCCAAGGACGCACTGGCTCCGGTCCTCGCTCTCCCGCCGGCGCGGGTGGTGGAGATCTCAGCGCTGGCGCGTGACCCAGGTGGGCGAAGCTCGGACGTCGCAGCCGTCTATGTGCGCATGTGGGAGGAATCTTTGGCCCTGGGACATCGGGCGTGGGTGATGGCCGTCGACGTGCCCGTGTTCACCTACCTCAGCCGCTTCTTCGCCGGGGACGCGATTCAGCCCCTCGGCCCGGAACAGCACTACCTGGGATCCGCCGTCCTGCCGGCGGTGATCTGGTTCCAGGACGTCCCCACGGCGATCCGTCGCCTGGCGCAGGACAGCCGACACCGGCGCGACATCCGCCCTCTCCTGCCGCAGTTGTTCCCCGACCCGCAATGGGCCGCGCCGCCCCTCATCTCCTTGACGGCATAGCCATGCCCACCCTGCTTTGGCAGACCTACGCTCGTCTGTACGACGGCCTTCTGGGCCTGCACCCCTATCGCGACATGCTCGCCAGGGTGGGCGCCCTCGCCGATTGTCATGAGCGCGTGGTGCTCGATCTCGGAGCCGGTACCGGGAACGTGACCAACGCCCTGATCGGTCTCGGGGCCGCTCGCGTCATCGCCGTGGACCTCAGCAGAAACATGCTGCACCGGGCCGAGACCAAGCTCCGGCCCTGGGTGGCCGAGGGAACCGTGCACCTGGTGCTGAATGACGCCATCTCGGCGATGGCGTCGCTCCCGGACGGAGCCATCGACCGGATCACGGCGGTGAACTTCGTCTACGTTCTCGAGGACCGTGAGGAGTTCTTCCGCCAGGCACGGCGGGTGCTCACCCCGGACGGCTTCATCATCGCGGCGCACACCACGAGACCAGGGATGGGGCCCATCCTGCGGGAACAGTTCCTCCACGGAGGGGTCAGCAGCTGTCTCAGCCCGCGGCTGCTCGCGATCGGAGCGATCGATCTGGTCATCGACCTGTTGGCTCGGGGAGGCCGCTACGACTTCGCCTCGGTGGACGTCCTGACCAAGGAGGCCTCAGCCGCCGGCTTCCTGGACACCGAGTACCTCGGGCAGTGCTACGGCAGCCCACAAGGGGTGAACGCTCTGTTGCGGATCTCCAGCAGATCGAGTCAGGACGGGGCGAAGGCAGTTCAACTGCCGATCCAGCACGCCGTTGCCTTCAGCGGAGGGCCCTCGACGCCGATGTAGACAGGTACGTCGTGGTCACCGACCACTCAGGCGCGTGCCAGCCCGGCGCCACGTGGCGGCAGGCGGAGAAGGGGTGACCGATATGCCGCGGTCGTCCAGATTCACCCACCTGCCTCCGATGCTCGGCCAGGCCGGCTTCCACACCTCGGTCCTGCTCATGATCGCTTTGTACCTGAGCGCACCGGACGGCGTCGGCGCCGTCGCTCTCTTCGCCACAGCGGTCAGTGGCCTGATAGCCGCGATCCTCGGCGTCCTGGTGCACCGTCCTGCCGTCCGCCGCCCCTGGTACTGGTTGTCCGGCGGTGGCGTCCTGTTCATCGTCAGCCTGCTCCTGCGGTTTGAACTGCTGGCCTTGCCTCATCCGATCGGATTCGCAGACATCTGGTCGTTCGCCGGCTACGCCTGCATCGCCATGTTCCTGCGCGGGCTGCTGCGGCGCACCCGGAGCGGGAGCGACACGGTCCTCTGGTTGGACACTGCAGCGATCACCGTCGGATCTGGCCTGGTCGGGTGGGTGATGAACATCGCCCCGAACCTGAACAACCCCGACCATCCCCTGGGCGCGACCGTCGTGAACACGCTCTACCCGGTCATGGACGCCGTCCTGCTCGCGCTCACCGTCCAGCTCGCCTTTCGTCGGGGGTCCGGCTCTGTTGCGCTGCGCGCAGCGGTCGTCGGGCTGGCGGCCCTCCTGCTCGGTGATCTGGCGTACACCTTCATCTGGGCGCAGACCCCCGGCGCGGTGAACCCCTACGTGAACACGCTCTACATGGTCGCGTACGCGTACATCGGTCTGATGGCAGCGCATCCCGCGATGCGCGAACTGTCCGACCACGACGTCGCCTACGAACCGACGGTGTCTCGGGCTCGGCTCGCCATCACGTTCCTGGCCATGGTCACGCCGGCCAGCATCCCGATCATGCTTCCGACACACGGTGTCGTCGACGGCGCGGTACGAGCCGCCGTGATGACCGTGTTCGGAGGGCTGGTCTTCCTCCGACTGCTGGTCACCATCCAGGCCCTGCGGGAGGCCCAGGCAGAGGCGCAACGGCGGGCCACGCATGATCACCTCACGGGACTTCCGAATCGCAGCGCCCTGATGGAGGACCTGGCGGGCCATCTGACCGAGGTCCAGGCGGGATCCCAGATCGGCTGGGTCAACGTTCTGCTCATCGACTGCGATCACTTCAAGCAGATCAACGACACCTGGGGGCACATCGCCGGTGATGAGCTACTGGTTCGCTTCGCTGATCGGCTCCGCTCGACGATGCGCCCGGGGGACCATCTGAGTCGGGTCGGTGGGGACGAGTTCGTGCTGCGCATCGACACGCAGGAGCCCGAACAGATCACTGCGGTCGCCGAACGCATCGTCGAACTGACCCAGGAGCCGCTCCCCATCAGCTCCGGCCAGCTCACCCGACTGCCGGTGTCCATCGGGATCGCGCAGTCGCCCTACTCGACCTCGGTGTCGGCGGACGACCTGGTACGCAACGCCGACATCGCCCTGTACGAGGCCAAGGGCGGCGGGCGGGGCACGCATCGGGTGTACGACTCCTCGATGCACGCGTGCATCGCGCGACGGCGCGAGATCGCAGACGCGCTGCGCACGGCTGCTTCCGGCAACGAGATCAGCGTGATGTTCCAGCCGATCCGCGCGGGCGAGGACTACTCGGAACTGGTCGGCTGGGAGGCGCTAGCGCGCTGGAACCACCCGACTCTCGGGCCGGTCAGGCCGGATGAGTTCATACCGATCGCCGAGGACACGGGACAGATCGTCGAGATCGGTGCCTTCGTGCTTCAGGAGGCGTGCCAACAGCTGCATGCGTGGCAGCAGCGCTACCGACTCCCCGGCCTGCATGTCGCGGTCAACGTGTCCTCGGTCCAACTGCTGCGCGAGGGTTTCGTGGACCTGGTCGGTGCCGTCCTGGAGTCAGCCGGACTCACCGCAGAGAGCCTATGGCTGGAGATCACGGAGTCAGTGGTGCTGGAACGCACTGACGAGGTCCTGTCCGTGCTGGGCGCGCTCAATGAGCTCGGCGTGAGGCTCTGCATGGACGACTTCGGAACGGGCTACTCATCCTTGGCTTATCTCAAGGACTTCACCGTGAGCATCCTCAAGGTGGACAAGTCGTTCATCGACGATCTCGTCAGCGACGAACGCGACCAGAAGCTGACGAAGGCGATGGTGGACGTCGCGGCTGCCCTCGACCTGGACGGGGTGGTGGCGGAGGGGGTCGAGACGGCAGAGCAGGCGCGCGTCCTCGGTCAGCTGGGATGCACTCTCGTGCAGGGCTACTACTTCGGACGCCCACAGCTCCCCCAGGAGGCCACGGCAAGCGCAGACCAACTGCTGCTCAGCCCTTCTGCAGGTCCAGTGCCTCACCCTCGCAGGCCCGACACGACGGACACGAGTTCGGTTCGGCGAACCAACCATCTCTGACCGCCGACTCCGTGGCGTCGACCCTCCACCCGTACCCGCCCAACCCCAGCCACCGACGGGCCCGAGCCCGGGCCTGCGGACGACGAACGACGGCGTGATTCAGTGCGCTATAGCGACACCGAATCCCGCCATTGTGAGCGCCCGACCGGGTACCGCTGTCGGGTCAGACCAGAGTGGAGTGGGCGGCCCGCTGGGCCAGCCAGTCGGTGAGCTTCGCGGCCGGCATCGGCCGGGCGAAGAGGTAGCCCTGCAGCACGTCGAAGCCGAGCGCGACCAGCTCCTGGGCCGTCTCCTCGTCCTCGACACCCTCGGCCACCGTGCGCAGCCCGAGGCCGTGCGCCATCTGGTTCGTGGTGGTGATGATCATGTGGCTGCGCGGGTCCTCCAGCAGCGCGGCCACGAAGGACCGGTCGATCTTCAGTTCCTGGATCGGCAGCTCGCGCAGGTAGGCCAGCGAGGAGAACCCCGTGCCGTAGTCGTCGATCGACACCTGGAGCCCGTGCCGTCGAATGTCCTGAATCACCTCTCGGGCCCGGGCGGGCTCGGCGATGAAGGAGTCCTCGGTGACCTCGACGATGATCGACTCTGGGGTCAACCCGGCGGAGGTCACCTCGTCGAAGAGGCGACCCAGCACAGGTCCGCTGAGCAGTTCGGCCGGAGCGACGTTGATCGCCACGGGGAACAGATGACCCGCTGCCTGCCAGTCCCGCGCGTCGGCCACCACCTGCCGGACCACCGCTTCGGACAGGTCCGACATCAGGCCGGCCCGGCGGGCGATCGGCAGGAAGATCCCGGGTGAGATCAGGCCGTCCTCGGGGTGCCGCCACCGGACGAGGGCCTCCACGCCGCACACCTCGGCGCCCAGGGCCGAGACCTGTGGCTGATACCAGACCTCCAGCTGCCCACTGCTGATGCCCGCCTGCAGGTCGGCGGCGACCCTGAGTCGCTCGGCGGAGACCTCGTCGTGCTCGGCGTCGTAGGTGAGCACACCATGTCGACCCTGTTTGGCCCGATACATGGCCAGATCTGCCCGATGCAGGAAGTCGCCGGGGCAGGTGTCGCCCTGCACCCGAGTGGTGATGCCGACCGAGCCGGTGATCGCCAGTTCCAGTCCGTCGAGCCGAACCGGCTTGCGGACGACGTCGCGCACCATCTGCGCGTACTCGACCAGGCGTACCGGATCGGTCTCGTCCAGCACGACCGCGAACTCGTCACCGCCGAGCCGCGCGACCAGCACCTTGGCGGGCATGGCGAATCTGATCCGGGTGGCGATGGTGCGCAGCATGACGTCGCCGGCGGCATGGCCGAGGCTGTCATTGACCTCCTTGAACCCGTCGAGGTCGAGCAGCATCACCCCGATCGTCCGCTCGGTGCTCAGTTCCTCGTGCAGCTTGGCGATCACGGCTCGGCGGTTCGGCAATCCGGTCAGGTCATCGGTTCGGGAGAGCCGGAACGCCTCGGCAGCGCCGTGCGCCTGGCGGATGGTGAACACCAGGCAGGCACCGGCGGTGGCCAGCGTGAGCACCGCAGGCATCACGACGTAGATCCTCGGTTCGCCCGCCGGCCGCACGGCGAGGAAGCCCACCGCGATCCAGGCCAGTCCCACCACCCCGTAACCGCCCAGCAACCGGGTCAGCCGGGTATCGGCCCACACGACCGGCGGGCGCAGAGCGCCCAGAACGATCGTCACGAGTGCGGCCAGCCAGCCAAGGTGCAGCAACACCGGGTGACGGTAGTGTCCGACGGCGAGGTCGAGCACCATGTCGGTGTGAGCGCCGAGCAGCAGGCCGAAACCTATGGTCAGGACGGCGCTCTTGGTGGATGCAGCGCGTTTGCGCAGCACGATCTGCCCAGCCACGACCGCCACCAGCCCGACGTCGAGCAGTGGGTAACGCAAGGTCATGACCAGCGCGAGGCCCTCACGCCCGAGGTCGTCGGCCAGCGGCATGACCAGCAGCCCGCCGACGACGGTGAACAGCCCCGCGGCGAAGACCAGCGCTTCGAGCCAGATGTTGAGCCTGGCCCGGTCGCTCGGAGCCAGGTCGACCAGGAGGTAGGTGACCAGGGCCGCGTAGGCGGGCAGGAAGAGCCAATCGGCAGGTGAGGGGATGGCCGTCGGGGCCTGACCGCTGCCATGCAGCACCCCGGTCGCCGCCGTCCAGAGCAGCAATCCGGCAGCCAGCCAGAACAATGCCGGACGCCGGGCCTGGGAGCGGGCGAAGATGCCCCGCACCCTGTGGGCGCGGCGCTGAACCGTCTGCGACGGCCTCTGGTCTACCTGCACCCCATCACATCGGCAGGAAGCCGTGATCACCTGAGCGCTGGTCCTGCCTCCGTCGACAGGCGCGAGGCTCAGCTCGGCTCGCGCGCCACCAGGTGCTGGGCCGCCTGGGCACGCGGCCTCACCACGAGCAGGTCGATGTTGACGTGGTGGGGCAGGTTGAGCGTCCACGCCACACACTCGGCGACGTCCTCGGCGCTGAGCGGCTCGCGCACCCCCGCGTAGATCGACTCTGCCTTGGCCGCGTCACCACGGGCCCGCTTGACCGAGAACTCCTCGGTCTTGACCATCCCCGGAGCGATCTCGATCACCCGGATCGGCTCACCGACGAGTTCCAGACGCAGGGTGCGCGCGATGGCGCCCTCGGCATGCTTGGCCGCGCTGTAGCCGGCCCCGCCCGGGTAGGTGATCAACGCCGCGGTCGAGGTCATGAACAGGACGTCGCCGCGCCCACCCGCCCGCAGCGCCGGCAGCAGGGCCTGGGTCAGCCGCAGTGCGCCGATCGTGTTCACCTCGAACATCGCGCGCCAGTCGTCCACACCGCCGGTCTCGACCGTCTCGAACCCGACCGCTCCCCCGGCGTTGTTGACCAGCGCGTGGCAGACCCCGTCGACCGCAGCGGCCTCGGCGATCCGCGCCACGTCGTCCGCCTGGGTGACGTCGGCGACGCACACGTCGCACCCGGTCTCGGCAGCCAGGGCCTCGAGCCGCTCCGCCCGCCTCGCCACTGCCAGCACCGACCACCCGCCGGCGCACAACGCCCGCACCGTAGCCGCCCCGATCCCACTACTAGCCCCCGTGACCACAGCCCGCAAAGCCGATGAACTCATGCCCACAAGCCTAGTCAGCGCCCCATGCGAGCGAGCGCAGGACGACGGCGCCCGGCAGCGACGTCAAGCGAAGCAGTCGCCGAGGGCGCCGTCGTCCTGCGCTCGCTCGCGACCCAGAAGCAGAACTAGGCCGACTTCTCCCGCGGCGCCCGAGGCTTGCGCGAGGGAGCCTCACGCGGCACCAGCGTCGGGTTCACGTTCTCCAGCACAACCTCGCGGCTGACCAGCACCCGCGCCACGTCGTCGCGGCTGGGGATGTCGTACATCACCGGCAGCAGGACTTCCTCCATGATCGCGCGCAGGCCACGGGCGCCGGTGCCGCGCTGGATGGCCTGGTCGGCGACGGCCTCCAGCGCGTCGTCGCTGAACTCCAGCTCGACGCCGTCCATCTCGAACAGCCGCTGGTACTGCTTGACCAGCGCGTTCTTCGGCGCGGACAGGATCGAGACCAGCGACTCCTTGTCGAGGTTCGTCACCGACGCGACGACCGGCAGCCGGCCGATGAACTCGGGGATCAGCCCGAACTTGATCAGGTCCTCGGGCATGACCTCGGCGAAGTGGTCCTGAGTGTCGATCTCGGCCTTGGAGTGCACCTCGGCGCCGAAGCCGATGCCGCGCTTGCCGACCCGGTCGGGACGATCTTCTCGAGACCGGCGAACGCGCCCGCCACGATGAACAGCACGTTGGTGGTGTCGATCTGGATGAACTCCTGATGCGGATGCTTGCGGCCGCCCTGCGGCGGCACGGACGCCTGGGTGCCCTCCAGGATCTTCAGCAGCGCCTGCTGCACGCCCTCGCCGGAGACGTCGCGGGTGATCGACGGGTTCTCGCTCTTGCGGGCGATCTTGTCGACCTCGTCGATGTAGATGATGCCGGTCTCGGCCCGCTTGACGTCGTAGTCGGCCGCCTGGATCAGCTTGAGCAGGATGTTCTCGACGTCCTCGCCGACGTAGCCGGCCTCGGTCAGCGCGGTGGCATCGGCGATGGCGAACGGGCACGTTGAGCATCTTGGCCAGCGTCTGCGCGAGGTAGGTCTTGCCGCAGCCGGTGGGGCCGAGCATCAGGATGTTGGACTTCGCGAGCTCGACGGGTCCTCGACCGCGATCGCGGAGCGTTCACCGGCCTGGATGCGCTTGTAGTGGTTGTAGACGGCGACGGCGAGGGTCCGCTTCGCCGTGTCCTGACCGATGACGTAGCCCTCGAGGAACTCGCGGATCTCCGCGGCTTGGGCAGCTCGTCGAGTTTCACGTCACTCGGCGTCGGCGAGCTCCTCTTCGATGATCTCGTTGCAGAGGTCGATGCACTCGTCGCAGATGTACACGCCAGGGCCGGCGATGAGCTTCTTCACCTGCTTCTGGCTCTTTCCGCAGAACGAGCACTTCAGCAGGTCGCCGCCGTCACCGATGCGTGCCACGAGGTGTCCTTCCTCACTGCCGGGTATACCCATTGAACGCCACCCAGGGCCCGATGTCAGCGGATATGCCGCTCGGGCCCGAGGTGTGTCAGCCGGGCGGCCTTACTCGGGCTGGGCGATCTTGCGGCTTTCCAGCACCTGATCGACCAGCCCGTACTCGATGGCCTGTGCGGCGGTGAGGATCTTGTCGCGTTCGATGTCCACGCGCACCTGCTCGACGCTGCGGTTGGAGTGCTTGGCCAGGATCTCCTCCAGCCACTCCCGCATCCGCTGCATCTCGTCGGCCTGGATCTCGAGGTCCGAGACCTGGCCGTAGTCGCTGCCGGCCAGGGCCGGCTGGTGGATCAGGACGCGCGCGTTCGGCAGGGCCAGGCGCTTGCCCTGGGTGCCCGCTGCCAGCAGCACCGCCGCCGCCGAGGCCGCCTGCCCCAGGCAGATGGTCTGGATGTCGGGCTTGACGTACTGCATGGTGTCGTAGATCGCGGTCAGCGCCGTGAACGATCCGCCGGGCGAGTTGATGTACATCATGATGTCGCGGTCCGGATCGGCGGACTCCAGCACGAGCAGCTGGGCCATGATGTCGTTCGCCGAGGTGTCGTCGACCTGGGCGCCGAGGAAGATGATGCGGTCCTCGAACAGCTTGTTGTACGGGTCCTGGCGCTTGAGCCCGTAGGCCGTGCGCTCCTCGAACTGCGGGACGATGTAACGACCCGTGGGGTTCATCTGCACTGCTCCTCGGCTCAGGTGGGGTCGGTTCACGGGGCGGCTCAGGCGTCGGCGCCGGTGCCGCCGCCGCCGCTGACCTGGCCCGCGGCGTGACGACGTGGTCGACGATCCCGTACTCCTTGGCCTGCTCGGCGGTGAACCACCGGTCCCGGTCGGAGTCGCGCTCGATGGTCTCGAGCGTCTGCCCGGTCTGCTCGGCGATCAGCTCGGCCATCTCCCGCTTCATGTGCAGGATCAGATCCTTCTGGATCATGATGTCGCTGGCCGTGCCACCGATGCCGCCGGAGGGCTGGTGCATCATGATCCGGGCGTGCGGCAGGGCGTAGCGCTTGCCCTTGGCACCGGCGGAGAGCAGGAACTGGCCCATCGAGGCGGCCAGGCCCATGGCCACGGTGGCCACGTCGTTCGGCACGTACTGCATGGTGTCGTAGATCGCCATGCCCGCGGTGACCGAACCGCCCGGGGAGTTGATGTAGAGGTAGATGTCCTTGACGGGGTCCTCGGCGGTCAGCAGCAGCATCTGCGCGCAGATCGCGTTCGCGTTGTCGTCGTCCACCGCCGACCCCAGGAAGATGATCCGGTCCTTGAGCAGCCGGTTGTAGATGTGCTCGTCGAGGCCGAACCCCGGCTGCGGGCTGCGGGCGCTCGGGGACTGGATCGAAGCGATCCCGTGGCCCGGCACGATCAGGTCGCTCACGAGAGGCGCTCCCCGGTGCTCGTTGGGACGGACGGCGGAACACCGCCCGGTTATGCCGACACTAACGCCAGCAACGGCAACGATTGCTCCCGGCCCGAGCGTTGTTCGCTCACGGCGCACCAGGGCCGGGAGTTGCGTCTGAGCGTCAGGCCTTGGTCGCCGGCTCGTCCGGCACGAAGCCGCCCACGCTGCTCAGTGAGACTGCGGCCGGGTCGGCGGTGCCCGCCACGACGGACGGCGCGGCCTCGGCGTCCACGTCGGCCTCGATCTCGACGAGCTCCTCGTCGTCGAGGTCCTCGAGCTCCTCGTCCTCTGCCTCGACGGCGAACAGCGCCTCGAGGTCGATGACGTTGCCCGAGGCGTCGGTGACCGTCGTCTTGGACAGGACGACGGCGAGCGCCTTGCGCCGCGCCACCTCGCCGACCATGGACGGCACCTGGCCCGCCTCGTCGACGGCCTTGGCGAAGCTGTTCGGGTCCATGCCGTACTGCTGGGACATCTGCACCAGGTACTCGATCAGCTCGCGCTGACCGACCGAGACCTGCTCAGCCTCGGCGACGGCGTCGAGCAGCAGCTGCGCGCGGAAGCCCTTGCGGGCCTCCTCCTCGACCTCGGCGCGGTGCTCGTCGTCCTCGAGCCGGCCCTCGCCCTCGAGGTGACGGTGCACCTCGTCGGCGATGACGCCGTCCGGAACGGGGATCTCGACCGCGTCGAGCAGCTGCTCGACCAGACGCTCGCGGGCCTGCAGCCCCTGTTCGAACTTCTTGGCCTCGGCGGCCTGGCCGCGCAGGTCCTCGCGCAGCTCGTCCAGCGTGTCGAACTCACTGGCCAGCTGGGCGAAGTCGTCGTCCAGCTCGGGGAGCTGGCGCTCCTTGACCGACTGCAGGGTGACCGTGACGTGGGCGGTCTCGCCCGCGCGCTCGCCACCGGCCAGCGGCGCGTCGAAGGTGGTGGTCTCGGCCGCGGAGAGGCCGGTCAGGGCCTCGTCCATGCCCTCGAGCATGGTGCCGGTGCCGATCTGGTAGGAGATGCCCTTGACCGCGTCGACCTCCTCGTCGCCGACGGTGGCCGCCAGGTCGAGGGAGACGAAGTCGCCGTCCACGGCGGCGCGGTCGACGGGCAGCAGGGTGCCGAAGCGCTCGCGCAGGTTCTCCACCCGGGTGTCGACGTCCTCGTCGGTGACCTCGACGTCGTCCACGGTGACCGACGAGCGTGTTCGAGGTCGGGCAGCGCGATCTCGGGGCGCACGTCGACCTCGGCGGTGAACTTCGAGGTCGCCGGTGGTGCCCTCGGGCACGTCGGTCACCTCGACCTGGGGCTGGCCGAGCGGGCGGACCTCGCTCTCCTCGACCGCCTGGGCGTAGAAGTGCGGGAGCGCGTTGTTGACCGCCTCTTCCATGACGGCGCCGCGGCCGACCCGCTGGTCGATGATGCGCGGCGGCACCTTGCCCTTGCGGAACCCGGGGATCGTGACCTGCGCGGAGATCGTCTTGTAGGCGGCCTCCACGCTGGGCGCGAGCTCCTCGTAGGGGACCTCGACGGTCAGCTTGACCCGGGTCGGGTTCAGGGTCTCGACGGCGCTCTTCACTACGGATCTCTCCTGCAGGGACGGGTTCGGCGGGCGTGGCGCTGCGGGTGCCTCCAGGCGCCTCATGAGCGAGGTGCCTCGAAACGGTCATCGTAGCCGCCCGCGGGGCGCCCGCCGTTCCGGCCGGGCCTGCATCCCCCGGCCGCATCCCTCGCCGCCCGTGCCCGCACCCTGCCCACGCCGAACCCACGGCCCCCTGCAGGTCGAAGTGTCACCACCCACGACGATGGAGATCACGTTGAAGAATTATGGTCGTCATAGCAGCCACTCCCTCGCATCGTGATCTCCATCGTCACCGCGCGATGAGGGGCAGACGCCTGAGAGCCGACCACCAATGCCCGTCCGCCTCGGATCGCCCGGTCGGTCGACTCTCGGCGATGGTCGGGGTAGCCGGATTTGAACCGGCGGCCTTCCGCTCCCAAAGCGGACGCGCTACCAATCTGCGCCATACCCCGTCGCACCCACCCGGGGCGCGGCACTAGGCTACGCGGTCAGAGCTGGTTCATCGCCAGGGTTATCCCAGGGCAGCGGACCTCTCGCGGGTGTAGCTCAATGGTAGAGCCCCAGCCTTCCAAGCTGGTCATGCCGGTTCGATCCCGGTCACCCGCTCCACCGTGAACCCCCGTCCTGACCAGGGGCTTTGTCAGTCTAGGCCGTCCGGCTCCAGACCTCCAGTGACCCCTGCAAACCCTTGATCACCGAGACTTGTTCCACGCCTATTCCACGTTGATCATGATCTCGGGGCGATGGGATCTCCGCATCACGTCGGACGACAGCCGATGGGACGTTTCGAGGCTCATCACGGGCGGCCGAAGCGTCCCGCCTAGGGAGGATGTCTCGGGGATGCAGGCCCAACGGGTTGGGACCTGGCGGCTTCAGGTGGCGCGGCACGAGCGCTGAGTGTCGCCGTCCCACCTCTCTGGTCAGGGGTCCTCAGGAGGAGGCCGGATGCGTGCACTCTTGGCCAGGGGGGTTCGTCTGCACGATGGCTTGGCAGTCGCCTCGGTAAGGGTCAGGTCGACTGCGGGAGAGCTGGATCAACACCTGCTGGTCGTTGAGCGGGTCCGCCGCGACGACGAAGAGGTTCGCCATGTCGTGTGTGACATCCAAGGACCCTGCGTCGCGTTCATCGACGCGCCAGATAGGGGTCATCCCAGCAGTAGAGAGGCGGAATGCCGCCTGGTTCGCGTGTAGGCCTGTTACGGGGTGCGAGTGCAGTGCTTCACCTGGCGCTTCGGCCCCGCCGGTCGGGGTAGAGGCGTAGCTCTCCCCCGGCGTGGCCTTCCGTCCGACGAAGAGTTGAATCACGCCCCTGAGGTCGGGGGGCACGGTGACCGCGAACGCGTCACTGGGTTCGGTGTGACCCGGCGGGTACTCGAACGCGAGCGGGTCGTCCTCAGCACCACTTGCGACGGAGGCGCCTATCGGATTGTTGACCAGGGAAGGAGACACCGGGAGGAACGAGACTTCCACGGCCAAGTGCTGGCTCCGCAGGGCTCGATTGACCGCCACGGGGTCGGCTTGCAGGTCTGCGAATACGATCCGCGTCGCCGGCCCTCCTGATACGCCGACGTTCGCATCGGCCGGCAGCGGAATGACTGCGAAGACCAAGACTCCGGTGACCACAGCGGCCAGTGGGCGCGGCGACAGGACTCCCCACATTCTCTTTCGCGGTTTCAGGTCTGCGCGGACAGCCCGGGCATGAAGCAGCCCTCCAAAGCCGACCACACACACGGCGGCCACGGCCACACCACGCAGATTCGCGGCAAGAAAGACCCCGTGTTCACCGAGATGCAGTGCATCGATCCCGTCGGCCAGATTCACCGTCATCACCGCCAGCAACGCCCACCCGATGGCCCTGCCTGCCGTGCTGCCGACCACTCCGGCCGGTCCGCCGATCAGCAGCATCGCCGCGAGCACGGTCCAGAACTGGTGATGGGTCCACGACACCGGCGAGGCCGCGACCGTCGCACAGCCGATCAGGACAGCGGCATGAGCGTCCAGGCCCAGGCGATGCAACGACTGTGCGCGCCACAACGCGGCTGCGCACACGATGAGGATCACGACCACCCACACCAGCTTCAACCAGGGATCCAGGACACCGGCCCGCAGCAAGATCCCGTTGACCGACTGATTGCCCAGCGCGACCAGGTCACCGATCCGTGACGTCGCGAACACCGCCGACGTCCAGTAGGTCCAGCTCTCCCGTGGCAAGAGGATCCCTGCGATGACACCCAAGCCGGCGAAAGTACCAACGGCTCGGATGGCATCGTGTCGGCGCCCGACCATGAGGAGATGAACGATGAACAGCAGTGGCGTCAGCTTCACCGCCGCTGCTGTACCAATCAGGACACCCCGCCATCGGGCAGGGACGGCGTTCACGGCATCCGTCATGGCCAGCAGGACGACGAATACACTCACCTGCCCGAACCTCACATTGCTCTGCCCCGGAGCACTCACCAAGAGCCCAATCGCACAGGCCCAGATCCACCACTCCCGACTGCCGGACCGACGCGGCCGCCAGCTGATCACTGTCACCCAGGCCAAAGCCACGAACGCGACGAATGTGGCTCTTGGTAGTTCCGCGTGATGCCCTGTGTTGATCAAGGTGTTCACGCTGCCGTCCGGGCGGCGCTGGCCAGGAGGATACGGGCCTTGTAGTGGCTCTCGTTCCTGAATCCTCGTCCGGTGCGTTTGATGTGCTTGATGGCGGTGTTCGCGGCCTCGGTGCGGGCGTTGGTGACGCCGGTGACGATGGCGACCTCGATGTGTGGCCACCAGGTGCAGATCGTGTCCCACAGCCGATCGGTTTCGGTCATGTTCGCGGCCAGGACGTAGGCGCCCAGGCGCATCTTCTCGTCCTGGGCGGTGGCCAGGCTGGAGCAGGCCAGCAGGCGGCGTAGCTGTTCCTTGACGCCCCAGGCCGCGCCGAGTTCGTCGGTCGGGTCATCGCAGCGGAAGGTCCGCGTCAGCCGGGCCAACGCCCTCACCGAGAGGGTGTCACCGGCGCGGAGCAGCAGCCGCCGGTTCGCCCACACCGCGTCCCGGCGGCGGCCCCGGCGCCCGAATCGTTGCCGGATCACCCGCTGGCGGACACCGGTCAGCATGTCGTTGGCGAGCTTGACCAGGTGGAAGATGTCGACCGCGATCGCCGCGTCGGGCAGGTGGGTGGTGATCGCCTTGCGGTAGGCCGCGGACGGATCGATCGCGACCACCTCGACCCCTCCTCGCCAGGCGTCGGTGCGTTCGGTCAGCCAGTCTCCGACCCCGGCCGAGGTCCGCCCCTCGACCACGGCGAGGACCTGGCTGGTGTCCAGGTCGACCAGGGTGGTCATCCACGGCTCCCGGCGCCGCCAGGCGCCGGCCTCGTCGCGGTAGAACCGCACGCAGCGGTAGCGGTGCTCATCGATCCCGAGCCGGCGCACCGCCACACCGTCGGCGTCGGGCAGGACCAGCGCGGCCGTGTTCACGCAGGCCTGCACGGTCCACCAGGCGATCCCGTGGGCGGCGGCGACCTCGCCGACCGCCCGCCCCGAGCAGATCACCGCCTCCAGCACCGCTACCCGCAACCGCGTCGTGGCCTTGGCCCGCAACGGGACCTGCTCGGTGGTCTCGGCGAACGTCCGCTTCCCACACCGGGTTTCAGCGCACACGAACCGACGCCGCTGCAGGGTCACCTCCACCCGGCCAGCCACCGGGATGTCCCGCACCCGGGACGAGCGGACCTGATGCACCCGCCCCGACAGCACCCCACACGCCGGGCACGCCGCCTCCCTCGCGGTCGAAACGACCGTCACCTCCCGCAGCAGATGCCCGGAGTCGTCGACGCCGTCGACCGCCTCAAGCACGCGGTAGCCGGGCAGGTTGAACAGCACACTCGCCGCATCCCGCGGCGAGCCCGTAGGCTCGAACAAGGCTCGTGGTCCTCTCACTGGAACGGATGTCTCGCAACACCCATCCCAGCGCAGGACCACGAGCCCCTACGTCACCGACCGGCTACCACCCCACCGTGTCGCGATCATGAAACTCCACGCGGAACTACCAAGAGCCACGAATGTCGCCACCGTCCACACGGCGTCGACGACCAACTCGGGCACCAGGCCGAGCGGCAGGAACACCAGGGCTGCGAACGGCGGATACGTGAACGGATCGCCATTCTCGGCATGGAACCCGTACAACGGATCACCGTGAAGCACCGCCCGAACCGCGCCCCAGTACACATGCAGATCCGCGAGCCGATCCGAGTTCGGCCTCAGGAAGATCAGACCCGCCGTACCGCACGCGATCACCACGTAGGCGATCACCAGCCAGCGCACCCGAATCCGTAGCACCACGCCGCCGACGGCCTTCAAGGTCAACACACCCGACAGTGTGCCCGACGATCAAGAGGCAACATCAACAGGCATTCCCACGGCTTGTCCCGGCGCCTGTCAACCTGTTTGAGACACGGACTCGTTCAGTTCAGTGAGTTGTGTCGTCCGGGTCCTCCTTGTCGGGTGGCTTGTTGATCCAGGCCTCCTGGGGGAGCTTGGGTGGCTCGGGTGGCTTGCGGACGAACCGTTCGGGGTGGGCGGCGTAGGCCAGGTTCAGGACGTCGGCGCGGGCGGCTCGGACGACGTGGGCGCGGCCGTGGTGGACGTCGGCCGGGGTATGAAGGCCCAACCCCGAATGGTGATGATCATGGTTGTACCAGGGGAAGAACCGGGCACAGAAGACCCGCGAGTCCTCGATCGAGGTGAATCGGTCGGGGAAGTCGGGCCGGTACTTCAGGGTCCGGAACTGGCTCTCCGAGTATGGGTTGTCGTTGCTCACGTGGGGGCGGCTGTGGGACTTGGTGACCCCGAGGTCGGCCAGCAGGAACGCGACCGGCTTGGACATCATCGAGGAGCCGCGGTCGGCATGGATGGTCAGCTGGTCGCGGTCGATGCCCTGCTTGCGGATGGTCTCGGCGAACAGCCGCTCGGCCAGGATCTTCGACTCCCGGGAGGCGACCATCCACCCGACCGCGTACCGCGAGTAGATGTCCAAGATCACGTACAGGTAGTAGTAGGTCCACTTCGCCGGGCCGCGGAGCTTGGTGATGTCCCAACTCCAGACGCGATTCGGTTGGGTTGCAACGAGTTCCGGCCTGACATGCGCCGGGTGGGTGGCGTGCCGGCGCCGGTCCTGACCGCCGTTGGTCTCCCCGCGGGCGCGCAGCAGCCGGTACATCGTCGGGATCGAGCACAAGTACGTGCCCTCGTCCAGCAGCGTCGCATAGACGGCCTCCGGAGCTTGGTCGACGAACCGCTCGGAGTGCAGCACGTCCAGCACGGCCGCCTGCTCGGCCTCGGTCAGCGCCCGGGGCTGCCGCTTCCTGGGCGCCGCAGCCGGCGCCGGCCCCAGGGACACCGGCCGGGCCGGGTGGGCCCGGTAGTGGCTGGCCCGGGACCGGCCGACCGCCTCGCAGGCGGCCTTGGCCCCGACGACCGTGGTCAGCTCCAGGACCGCGGCGTCGATCACTTCTCGGGCTCGCTCTCGTGCCGGTCCGCGCTCTCCTTCGAGAGCTGCGCCAAGAGCGCGGACAGTTCCCCCTGCACCCGGATCACCTGCCGGGCCTTGCCCAGCTCGGCCGCCAGACGGGCGTTCTCCGCCTCCAGCCGCTCCTTCTCCCGCGCGGCCGGGTCCACTGCCTTCGGGCCCCGGCTGGTGGCCTGCATCGCCGCAAGGGCGCCCTTGTCCCGCTGCTCCCGCCACGCGCTGATCAGCGACGTGTACAGGCCCTCACGGCGCAGCAGGGCCCCCTTCTCGGCCTTACCCAGCCGCTCGTACTCGGCCAAGATCTCCAACTTGTACCGAGCGGTGTACGTGCGCCGCGACGCTCGCTCACCGACCTCGGGGTCCGGTACATCCTCCACCCGGACAGCATGCCCACCCGGCACGACAGACACAGCCTGCGTCATCGAACTTGATCTCCAACTCTCGCCCTCAGAACTCAGTAATCAGCACTGCTGAGGTGTCTCACGAGAGGTTGACAGAGAGGGCCTGGCCGGCATCAAAGCCCAGACGCAGCGCGGTCGGCAAATCGACGCCGCGGGGCCACGACGACGGTGCCGCGCAAATGTTGGCCGACTTCGTGGGCAGCCGTTTCCGACGGCCCGCATGGGATGGCCCATGACCGTCGAAGGGGACTGAAGCGAAGTTCGCGCCAGGCTCTTCGGCGCGTGCCACGATCCGTAGGCGCACGTCGCTGGTCGGGCGTCGCCTGCCTCCTCGTGGCTCATTTCGCCGCCGGTCCCGGCGGAAACGGGCAATGACAAATCTGTGCGAATTGGCGTGAGTCGTGATCCGGTTCGGGTGCCTTTCGGTTTGGAGAGGCGTTGCGCGGCAGACTGACCTCATGACCGTGCGGCGCTTGGTCGAGTTTCGGTGGTTGTGGGTGTCGGCGTACGCGATCGTGTCGGTGGCGACGGTCGCGTTGATCTTCTCTCGCCCGCCCTCGGATCGGCTTGCGGACTTGGAGGTGTACCGCGGCGCGGCTGAGATGGTGCGCACCGGTGGAGCCCTGTACGGATTCCAAGCTGCCAACGGAGATCCCTTCACATACCCGCCGTTCGCCGCCCTGCTGATGCTGCCGCTGACCCGAATGTCACAGGTGGTCGCCGCGGGGGCCTGGACTGCAGCGTCGCTGGCGGCCGTCGCCGCCCTCGGGCATCTCGTGGCCGCGCGCTGGCCCCACGACCTACGGCCCGCGAGCCTTGCGCCGCACGAGCCGGTAGGTCGCGGATGGGGGTGGGCGCTGGCTTGTGCGCTTCTCGTGAGCGCCCCGGGTCAGTCCAACCTTCGGTTCGGACAGGTCAGCGTGTTTGTCGTCCTGCTCGCCCTCGCTGATGTCCTCGGTCTGTTCCCCGCGCGCTGGAGAGGCGTTGGGATCGGTCTGGCCGCCGCCGTGAAGCTCACCCCGTTGCTGTTCCTGGTCCACCTCGCGGTGACAGGTCGCCGGATCGACGCTGCTCGGGCAGCAACCACGTTTGCAGCGGCCACCGGCATCGGCTGGCTGGTGCTGCCTGCCGACAGCGCGACCTACTGGTGGTCGGCGCTCACCCGCACCGACCGCATCGGCGACCTCGCCGCGTTCGGCAACCAGTCCATCAACGGCATGCTGTTCCGCGCCGGACTCACAGGGCCGATCAGAGTCGGCGTCTGGGCCCTGATCGTGACCGCACTCTGCGTCGTTGCACTGGCCCGAGCCCGGCACCTGCACACGGCAGGGCGACCGGTTCACGCGGCCGTCCTGATCGGCTGCGCCACCATCGCCGCCTCACCGGTGTCCTGGACCCACCACCAATTCTGGACAGTACTCGCCGGCATGCTGCTCACTGCGGCTCCCCCCGGCTTCGCCCGCCTCACCGGCGTCGTCCTGCTCACCGGGCTCACCGTCTCCGTGACCGACGTGATCGCCCGGCTGCCCCTCGGGTCACACGCCGTCTTCCTGGCCGCCAACGCTCGCGGCCTGGCCGTCGTCGCCCTCTGTTTGGCCGGTTTCGCCACCCGCACTCCGGCCCGACCAACCGCCGAGCACGCCGAGCCCTTCCAACCCGAGGGCCTGGCCTCCTCGCCGAGGCCCCGCAGCTACGTTCTCACCAGACGAGCACCTGCTCTCACGGTCGGAGCGCTCCTGTTCGCGGCACTGCCGCTGCCCGGCGGCGCGGACCCCGCGGCCCATAACCTGCCCGATTCACAGGCCCTCCAGCGAGCGCTCGGCGGCCTGGGCTCCTGCCCGGACTCGGTTGCCACACCCACCCGGCTCTCCGAGGAATGCGCCCGAACCCTGATCTGGCCAGGCGAGCCAGTGAACTACTCCGGCGGATGCTGCTCGAGCGAGACCGGGCTGTCAGAAATCGCCGGCGTGACCGCCCCACTGGTCACCCGACTCGAATACATCCCAAGCCCCGGCATGCCCGCCCTTCCCATCGCACTACACCCGGCCGGGCCCGCCAACGTGTTCGCGTTCGTCGCCACCGACACCGCCTACGCCCAACTGCGAGCCTACGACCAGGCCGGACACCCACTAGGCGACTTCTCCGCCAAGCTCCACGGCTGGCCCTCTCAGCGCAGCTAACGCCCCACCGACACACCCCGACGAGTCACGCCGCGAGAGCGCCGAAGGAGTGAAGACCCGGTCACGTTCACATGCCAGTGCGGCGCACGTCGTTAGCTCGACGACGGTCCACGGCACCTCCTTAGGGGCACCAGCCCATGGGCCGGCCAGCATCCAGTCAAGTGCGCGACGGGCTTCAGCCCAGGTAGCCAGCAACCCGTAGGCGTTTGGTTCGGACCAGTGCTCCTTGATCCACAGCTCTGCTACGGAGAGTAACCACTCTCCGTCCAACTGTCGCCGCAAGTGTCTGAGAATAGCCTCTGAGCTGCGGGTATACCAAGATTATGTCGCACCCTTTGATCTCCTTGTTGACCGTGAGTTACCCCGAATGCAGCGGCCATGGTTCTCACCGCGGTTCTCAGCAGCGGGAGGCAGTCACATTGAGGTCGCGACCGACGCGGATCCCCCAGCGCGAGATCACGCACACCGCGAACCCGACCCGGAGTGGGCCGACAGGCGATCACTCGCCCCATTCTGGACGCCGACGAGATTTTCGTCTTACGATAAACCCGTGGTGACAGAAGAGCAGATCCAGAACTGGGCAGACGAGGCCGAGGCCGGCTACGACGTCGAGGAGCTGAAACGACGCGGACGAGGCCGCCCCGGCCGCGGAGCTGAGCCCATGCAGGTGGTCGCCGTCCGGCTCACCGCCGAAGAACTCGACGCCCTGGACGCGGCAGCCGCCAAGAACGACATGAGCAGGTCCGAAGCCATCCGCGCCGCACTCGCCCACTTCGCGGCGTGAAGGTTCACCCGGCTGCTCTGAAACACGGCATCTCCGCCGAGGACGCCGTCCAGGCGGCCGAATGGCCGCTGTGGATCGAACCGCTCGGTGACGACGGGCCACCGGATCGAGAGCTGCGGCTCGGGTTCGACACCGCCGCGCGGCTGTTGGAGACCGTCGTCCTCGTCTTCGAGAACGGAGACGAGATGATCATCCACGCCATGACGGCACGCAAGAAGTACCTCGACCTCCTGCCTTGATCCCGAACCCACCCTTCGGGTGCCCGCAACCGCCACAATGTGTCCAAACAGGCAAGCGCGGCGTGGCGCCCCGGGTGTCAGGATTCGTGGTGTGACCGCAATGGACTTCTCTGACCGCCTCGAGGCCAAGACTTATCAGAACGATGACAGCCTGGTCACCGTGTACGAACTCCAGGCCGCCGACGCAGACGCGCTGTGGCTGTCTGAACGGCTCTTTCGGCGACTGACTCTCGTCGCCCAGGCCTACGAACTGCACACGCTGCCCTTGCTCGGCGATGAGGACCCCGTGATCCTCACCAAGCCGATGTGCACCTCGCTGCTCGACGACCTGGACTTCGTCACCGATCGGCTCAACCACCAACCGGCCCATGAAACCGCGTAGCTGTTCGCCGACTTCGTGGGGCAGCCGCCTCCGACGCCCTCACTGGAACGGCTCTGTAAGGGTGGACGGCGGCTGACCAACGTCCGCTCTTGCCGTTGTCAGGTCGTCGCGGTTAGGACTAGTCACTGCGTTCGAAGACACCTTCACCTGGCCGTCAGACCATCCACGCCGGCTCTCGGAAGGCGTCTGCGTGAACCTGCAACTGGGCGATTTCGGGGCCAGCCACGTCCGTCGGCGCAGGGTTGGTAACGATCTCGCCGAGACCAAATCGGATCACGAGTCCTGCCTCCGCGGACTCCTCCACTGACGTCACCTCGTGCGCGATGAAGGCGCAGAGCATGTCCCGGTAGCCCCGATCGCCAAAACGAACGAGCACCTCACCGGTCGCCACTGCCGGCCAAACGTATGCCGTGAATCGGGCGTTGCTGAAGTCGAGTTGGAGGTAATCCATAACGAAGACCACCGACCCGAGTTCCTCCTCGACGAGCAGTTCCATCAGAGAGTCGCCCACGCCCCGAATCCTGTCATGTCGCGGTTTACTACAGCGGCGCTTGCCGCCCCCGCGCGTCGGCGCCAGAGTCAACTGTGTCACCATCGCTGCGTGTCTCGAAGGTCCTCGACGTCTCGTTGGTACACCGTGTCGAGCCTCGCTGACCGCAACACTGTGATCGCTGCCTGTCGCGGCAGTCTGACCGTCCAACGACCGCGGATCGACAACTTCACCATCGACGTCCTGTCCGGTGACCCGTGGCCCGCCGAGGTCGAGACGGCCGTAGCCGCTCTACGGCAGCGACTTGAGCAGCGACGTACTAGATCATTCTTGCGTCTCTTCGCTCTCGGAGCCGACACCGTTGAACTCGACCTGGAGGTCGATGAAGACTTCGCCTTGGCGGCGGCGATCGCACCATTCACGATAGGTGGGAGCGGAATCAGCAACGGCGCGATCATCTGGGACTGTAACGACACCGGCACCAGCGTGGCGTTCAATCTCACGGAGGACGAGCACACCCAGCTCATGCGATACATCGCCGTCCATCGTGGAGACCTCCAAGCTCTCATTGCATTGGTCCCCTGATTCAGGCTGCAACACACGGACATGCCGCTGATCTTCGGTGGGACGATATGCCCAAAGAGTCGGATCTCGGCTTCGGGTTCGGAGGCCAGGAGAACCAGTCGGTCGATGCCGCGGTCATTGCGGTGGCCGAGCGCCTCGACATCGGCGAGATCGCGACGATCGACAAGCGCCACTCCAGTGTCGTGCGGCCCCGCCATGTAGCTGCGTTCACCCTGCTCTCGTCCTGACCGAACCGCTCTGTGGCTGTTGGCGCGAGCAGCCGCAGCCGATCGCTCAGGATTGGTCTCGGCTGGAGGAGCCGCGGCGAGATTGTGCTAGCGCTGACTCCCGAGCGCGAGGCAGATCGGCAGTGTCGCGACGGGTGCAGTCAGCGGTGGTTCTTGTCTGGCCAGTGCTTCTGACGGTCCAGGACCTGACCTCTCAGTTGTGGGCGGCGGATGAGGCTGCGGTGGCGTAGACCGCCGGACCGATGCGTCGGAAGGTGAGTCGGAGGCTGCCTGCGTCGAGTACCAGCTGATAGTGATCCACGCTGACGATCGTGATGCTGGCCGAACTCGAGGGTGGGCTGGTGGGACGAGGGCCATGCGTGATTGCGGCGAACGCTTGGATGGCGGCCCGCTGGTGAGGGTCATCACCGGCGTAACCGACCAGCGTGGTGCTCACGTTGGCCACAGTGAACCCGTCGGGAGTCCTCGTGAACCGCCCTCCGATCGTGTTCACCCCGTCGTCGGCTTGGAGAACGCCGTCAGGAAACAGGCGCATGCCGGCCCCGAGCTCGGCCGGGATGGCAGTCGATTGAGCGCCCTCCTGAACTTGGGTCAATCGCCAACTGCTGCCGGTGTAGTCGGCAGCCACGGCTGATGTCACCGGGTCGCTGCCGCGGTCGTCCCCGGTGGATAGCGACACGGCTAGCACGACGGTCGCGGTCACGGCGGCGCCGGCGGCCAGGATCACCCAGGTGACCGCCGCTCGACGACGCTGAATCGCGTGACGGTGCAGTTCTCGCGGAGGCTCAGCGACGGGATTGTCCGCCTCGGAGAGCTGTCCACGGGTCATGTGCTTGTCATCGACAACCACGCCAGCACCCTGAACGTGCGAAAAGGAGCGTGGCGAACCCGCAGCAGGCCTGCGGCGACCGGCCTCCATCCGGAGATCGGCCACCCGAATGACATATGCGTCGCGCAGAAGCAGGCGCCGCCGAGCTGAGCCCACAGCGACGCCGAGTTGTCCAGTGGGTGGTGACCTCAACCAGAGAACAGCTCGATGTGCAGACGGTGGGTGTTGTTGTCCACGTGGAAGAAGGCCATCAGGAGTGTGGGCTTGGCATCCTGAGGATTCGTGTGAGCTACGAGCCGGCAGCGGCTGGTGGTGCACCCGAAGTCCTCGAGTGTCATCCCACGGGCTCGCACACCGGCGCCTGTCAACCTGTTTGAGACACGGACTCGTTCAGTTCAGTGAGTTGTGTCGTCCGGGTCCTCCTTGTCGGGTGGCTTGTTGATCCAGGCCTCCTGGGGGAGCTTGGGTGGCTCGGGTGGCTTGCGGACGAACCGTTCGGGGTGGGCGGCGTAGGCCAGGTTCAGGACGTCGGCGCGGGCGGCTCGGACGACGTGGGCGCGACCGTGGTGGACGTCGGCCGGGGTATGAAGGCCCAACCCCGAATGGTGATGATCATGGTTGTACCAGGGGAAGAACCGGGCACAGAAGACCCGCGAGTCCTCGATCGAGGTGAATCGGTCGGGGAAGTCGGGCCGGTACTTCAGGGTCCGGAACTGGCTCTCCGAGTATGGGTTGTCGTTGCTCACGTGGGGGCGGCTGTGGGACTTGGTGACCCCGAGGTCGGCCAGCAGGAACGCGACCGGCTTGGACATCATCGAGGAGCCGCGGTCGGCATGGATGGTCAGCTGGTCGCGGTCGATGCCCTGCTTGCGGATGGTCTCGGCGAACAGCCGCTCGGCCAGGATCTTCGACTCCCGGGAGGCGACCATCCACCCGACCGCGTACCGCGAGTAGATGTCCAAGATCACGTACAGGTAGTAGTAGGTCCACTTCGCCGGGCCGCGGAGCTTGGTGATGTCCCAACTCCAGACGCGATTCGGTTGGGTTGCAACGAGTTCCGGCCTGACATGCGCCGGGTGGGTGGCGTGCCGGCGCCGGTCCTGACCGCCGTTGGTCTCCCCGCGGGCGCGCAGCAGCCGGTACATCGTCGGGATCGAGCACAAGTACGTGCCCTCGTCCAGCAGCGTCGCATAGACGGCCTCCGGAGCTTGGTCGACGAACCGCTCGGAGTGCAGCACGTCCAGCACGGCCGCCTGCTCGGCCTCGGTCAGCGCCCGGGGCTGCCGCTTCCTGGGCGCCGCAGCCGGCGCCGGCCCCAGGGACACCGGCCGGGCCGGGTGGGCCCGGTAGTGGCTGGCCCGGGACCGGCCGACCGCCTCGCAGGCGGCCTTGGCCCCGACGACCGTGGTCAGCTCCAGGACCGCGGCGTCGATCACTTCTCGGGCTCGCTCTCGTGCCGGTCCGCGCTCTCCTTCGAGAGCTGCGCCAAGAGCGCGGACAGTTCCCCCTGCACCCGGATCACCTGCCGGGCCTTGCCCAGCTCGGCCGCCAGACGGGCGTTCTCCGCCTCCAGCCGCTCCTTCTCCCGCGCGGCCGGGTCCACTGCCTTCGGGCCCCGGCTGGTGGCCTGCATCGCCGCAAGGGCGCCCTTGTCCCGCTGCTCCCGCCACGCGCTGATCAGCGACGTGTACAGGCCCTCACGGCGCAGCAGGGCCCCCTTTCGGCCTTACCCAGCCGCTCGTACTCGGCCAAGATCTCCAACTTGTACCGAGCGGTGTACGTGCGCCGCGACGCTCGCTCACCGACCTCGGGGTCCGGTACATCCTCCACCCGGACAGCATGCCCACCCGGCACGACAGACACAGCCTGCGTCATCGAACTTGATCTCCAACTCTCGCCCTCAGAACTCAGTAATCAGCACTGCTGAGGTGTCTCACGAGAGGTTGACAGA
>CAVQCD010000017.1:0-104073 GCA_963710915.1 uncultured Actinomycetota bacterium
CAGCCCGAGCCGCAGCGTGTCGGTGATCCCGTTCCTGCGCGCGCTGTCGAGACCGGTCGGCTCGGACCTGCACTGCAAGGTCGGCTCGCCGCCGCGGGTCCGCGTCGACGGCGTCCTGCGGCGCCTGCAGGTGCCCGACCTGACGCCCGCCGACACCGAGCACATGGTGAACGAGGTGCTCCGCGGCGACCTCGTGGAGGAGTTCGCTCGGACCAACGAGGCCGACTTCGCGTACGGCATCGAGGGCGTCGGCCGGTTCCGCGTCAACGCGTTCCGGTCCGCGCGGCTCGGCCGGCCTGGTCTTCCGCCGGGTCGCCGTCGGCGCGATCGCCCTCGGCGACCTCGGCTTCCGCCGGTGCTGGGCGCCGCTCTCGCTCGAGCCGCGCGGTCTGGTGCTGGTCACCGGGCCGACCGGCTCGGGCAAGACGACGACGCTGGCCGGCATGGTCGATCTATCAACCGCAACCGCGAGGTCCACGTGGTGACGATCGAGGATCCGATCGAGGTCCTGCACGAGGACAAGCTCGCCATGATCAACCAGCGCGAGGTCTCGGGTGGACACCGACGACTTCGCGTCGCGCCTGCGCGCTGCGATGCGCCAGGACCCCGACGTCATCCTGGTCGGCGAGATGCGCGACCAGGAGACCGTGAAGGCCGCGCTGGCCGCCGCCGAGACCGGCCACTTCGTGATGTCGACGCTGCACACCACCGACGCGCAGGAGACCATCACCCGCATCATCGACTTCTTCCCCCCGCACGAGCAGCAGCCAGGTGCGGCTCACCCTGGCCGGCGTGCTGCGCGGAATCATCTGCCAGCGGCTGGTGCCACGCGCCGACGGCCAGGGACGCTGCGTGGCCATGGAGGTCTGCGTCAACACCGGTCGGATCGCCGACGCGATCATCGACCCGGACAAGACCGGGTCGATCGAGTCGCTGGTCGCCGACGGCGCGCTTCTACGGCATGCAGACCTTCGACCAGCACCTGATCGCGCTCTTGCGGGACGGCGTGATCACCCTGGCCGACGCCGTCGCCGCCTCGACCAACCCGCACGACCTGCAGGTCGAACTGCGTCGGCAGGGTCTCGTCGCCTGACAGGTGCCTGCGCGGCGCCCCAGCGCCTCCGGGCACCCGGCGCTCCGCAGCACCCGGCCCGGCCGCCTAGGCTCGGGTCATGTCCAGCGCGTCCCTGACCTTCGCCGTCACCGAGGCTGACACCGCCGCCGCTCTGGGCAGCGGCGACCTGCCGGTGCTCGGCACGCCCCGGCTCCTGGCCTGGTGCGAGGCGGCCACCTGCCAGGCCGCCGGCCCGCTGGGCGCCGGCTCCAGTGTGGGTACGCGGGTGAGCCTGGAGCATCTGCTGGCCACGGGTGTCGGCGCCGAGGTCACCGTGGTGGCCACCCTGGACCAGCAGGACGGGCGCCTACTGGTCTTCTCGGTCGCTGCCCACGACGCAGCGGGGCGGCTGCTGGCGACCGGTGAGGTGCGCCGGGTGGTGGTGGACCGGGAGCGGTTCCTGGCCCGGATCCCCCCGGTCTGAGCCCAGGCGATCTGTCGACGATCACGAGGGTTGGGGTGAACGGGGAAAGGTTCACCGGGGCAACCGGTTCCACGGCACCTCCCAGTCGTGGTCCTGGAGGTTGCGGCTGTCGGTGCCGAACAGGCTGGCCGCCAGGGGGAGGAGGACGAACAGGGTGAGGACTACAGCAAGAGTTGTCATGGCAGTAATTCTTCGTCAGAAGCTATTCCGCCACGAGTGGCAGACATGCCGCTTCTCGTAGACTTTCCGCCAACGACGGTGCACACTCATCACATGCCCACTCTGGACGCGGTCGCCGTGGTCGTCGACGAGGGCGTCTCGCCCTTCGAGCTGGCCGTCGCCTGCGAGGTCTTCGGCTTCGACCGCTCGGACGACGGGCTGCCCCGCTTCACGTTCTCCGTGTGTTCACCCACCCCCGGTCCGATCCCCGCGCAGACCGGGTTCTCGATCACTGCACCGCATCGGCTGGCCCCGCTGCTCACGGCCGACCTGATCGTGGTGCCGGCCTTCGCGTCCGGGTACTGCCCGCCCCCGGCGCTGGTGCACGCCCTGCGCTCGGCGGTGGAGCGTGGCGCCCAGGTGGCGAGCCTGTGCTCGGGGGCGTTCGTGCTGGCTCAGGCGGGCCTGCTGGACGGTCGCCGGGCCACCACGCACTGGCGCTACGCCGAGCGCCTGGCACGGGAGTACCCAGCCGTCGAGGTGGTGCCGGATGTGCTGTTCGTGCAGGACGGGCCGGTGCTCACCAGTGCCGGCACGTCGGCCGGGATCGATCTGTGCCTGCACCTGGTGCGGGAGAGCCACGGCCCCGCTGCGGCCAATGGGATCGCCCGCCGGATGGTGGTTCCGGCCCAGCGCGAAGGCGGCCAGGCGCAGTTCGTGGAGACGCCCGTGCCGCCGGCCTGCACTGCCAGCCTCGGGCCGGTGCTGGAGTGGGCCGAGCAGCACCTGGACGAGGAGCTGTCGGTGGCGGTGCTGGCGCAGCGCGCGGCGATGTCCGAGCGGACCTTCGCCCGGCGGTTCCGGGATCAGACCGGGACGACGCCGCACCACTGGGTGCTGGCACGACGGGTGGCGCTGGCCGAGCGACTGCTCGAGGCCGGCGACCTGTCGGTGGAGCAGATCGCCGACCGTGCCGGGTTCGGCTCGGCGACCATGCTGCGCCACCACTTCCGCAGGGCGCGGTCCACTGCGCCCTCCGCCTATCGGCGGGCCTTCGGCCGGGTGCGCGCTCCCTGAGCGGCGCACCCGGGGGGTGGTTCGGGCGGTGGGGCGGAGATCAGCGGATGATGCCGGCGCCGCTGGCGCGCAGCATCTCCGGGCGACGGGTGTCGACGCCAAGCAGGGGGGCGGCGGCGGCGAGCAGGATCACGGAGGCGAGGAACACGGTGAGCATCATGAATTCATCCTACAACCCAATAACCCAACCAGCCAACTCGCGACAGCGTGATGTGAGCCACTCGTTACGCTGAGTCAGATGCCCGTGGTTGTCCGCGGGTAGGCCGCGGCGGGGTCGGTGATCACGTTGACGCAGGTACGGCACCGTCGCGGCGCAGGCCTCGACGCAGCGCCTCGCCGATCCGGGCCGGGTCGGTGACCGTCTCCCCGTCTCCGCCGAGCGCCTTGACCACCAGGTCGTAGCGGGTCTGCGGGGCGAGATCGGCCGCGACGTCGTAGCCGAACAGCATCTGCATCGGGCCCTTCTCCAGGCCCCAGACCCAGTTGTTGCCGACCACGATCACGCACCGGCAGGCGGTGGCGGACCAGGGAGTCCACGTCCATCAGGGAGAAGCCGGCCGCCCCGTCGCCGAGCAGCAGGCCACGACCTGCGCGGAGGGTCGCGCCAGCCGGGCAGCCATGGCATAGCCCATGCCGGTGCCGAGGCAGCCGTAGGGCCCGGGGTCCATCCAGCCGCCCGGCCTGGCCGGCTCGACGAAGCGGCCGGCGAAGGAGACGAAGTCACCGCCGTCGCCGATCACCACGGCGTCCGGCTCGAGCAGCGGCAGCAGCTCGCCGTAGATCCGCGCGGGGTGGATCGGGTCGGACGTCGCGTGCAGCAGCGACGCGTCGTCGGCCAGCGCCGCCTCGTGCCGGGCGCGCAGGTCACCGACCCAGCCGGCGACGTCCGCCGACAGCCCGGTCCGGGCCAGACGTTCCCGTAGACCGTGCAGGATTGTCGTCAGGTCGCCGGCGATGCCGGCGGCCAGCGGCACATGCCGCGCCAGCTGCCTGCGCGGCGTCCGCGATGTGCACCACCTCGGCCGGGGTGTCCCCGGCGCCGAAGTGGCCGTACCCGAGCCGGAAGTCCAGCGGCGTGCCGACCACGACCACGACGTCCGCGCCGCCGAAGGCCGCGCCGCGGGCGCTGGTGACCAGTAGCGGGTGCCGCCGGGGCGAGGATGCCGCGGCCCATCCCGTTGGTGATCACCGGAAGCCCCAGGTCGTCGGCCAGGTCGGCAGCGCGGCCTGCTCCGCGCCGTCGGCCCACACGTCCGAACCGAGTACCAGCACCGGACGATGCGCCGCAGCGAGCCGGGTGGCGGCGGCGTCGAGGGCGTCGGCGTCCGGCTCGTCCGCGGGTGCGGGCCGGCGGCGCGGCCACGGTGGCTCGGCCGACGCGAACAGGTCGTCCATCGGCATGTCCAGGAAGACCGGGCCGCGGTGCGGGGCGCAGCGCCAGCCGCAGCGCGTCGTCCACCTCGCCGGCCACGGACTCGGGTCCGGCGACGGTGGCGGCCCGCTTGGTGACCGGGGCCAGGATCGGCGGGTGGTCGAGCTCCTGCAGGCTGCCCGTGCCCCAGCGGAACGAGGGCGCCCGCCCGCCGATGACCAGCAGCGGGGAGCCGTTGACGTGGGCCGTGGTCACCGCGCTGACCCCGTTGGTCACTCCGGGGCCGGCGGTCAGCACCGCCAGGCCCGGCGTGCGGGTCAGCTTG
This sequence comes from uncultured Actinomycetota bacterium, assembly GCA_963710915.1. GTDB lineage: Bacteria > Actinomycetota > Actinomycetes > Actinomycetales > Kineosporiaceae > JADJPO01. Next base: position 4,472 of record CAVQCD010000017.1, read on the forward strand.
GCGGTGGCCTCGGCGGCGAACACCGCCGTCTGCTCGTGCCGCACGTCGTAGCAGCGGCATCGCCGGGTCGGCCTTCACCGCGCCGTCGTAGAGCGGGAAGACGTGGGCCCCGGAGAGGGTGAACATGGTCCGGACGCCGTGCGCGCGGGCCACTGCGACGGCCACGGTTCCGGCGTGGCCCTCGATCTCGGCGCCCGATGTGCTCATGACGGAACGCTACGCTCACCCGTGGCCGCGGGCGCGGTGGCCCCGGGTGCGGCAGACTCGGCCCGTGATCTGGAGCGCGCCGGTCCTGGGAGCGCTGGCTGCCGCCCTGCTGTTCGCGGCCGGCAACAACCTGCAGCGGCACGCGGCCGCCTCGGACGCCCATGCCGGCGCCGGCCCGGTGCGCCTGATGCTCCGGCTGCTGCTCACCCCTCGCTGGTTGCTCGGCGGGGTCTTCGCCCTGGTCGGGCTGGTCTTCCACGCCCGGGCTCTGACCCAGGGTGGGGTGATCCTGGTCCAGTCCGTGATCGCCACCACCCTGGTCTTCTCGATCGTGATCGAGGCTGTGGTGGAGCGGCGCCGGCTGCGCCCGCAGGAGGTGCTCGGATCGGCCACCGTGGTGGCCGGCATCGTGCTGCTGGTGCGGGTCGGCCGGCCGGAGGTGTCGGGGGAGTTCCGTGCCGTCGGCAAGGCGCTCGCCGTGCTGGCGCTGGTCGGCATGGTCGGCGGCGGAGCGCTCTACCGGTCGCACCTGCGCCCCCGGGGTCGCCGCACGGCGTTGATGCTCGGTGCGTCGGCGGGGGTGTGCTTCGCCCTGGACGCGGTGTTCCTGCGCGCCGCCGCCGCCTCGCTGTCACCGCTGGACCGCCCGATCCTGATCCTCAACGGGGCGGGGTTCGCCGCGGCCTCACTGCTCGGGAACCTGGTGATCGCCCGCGCCTACCAGAGCGCGCCGCTGCGGCATGTGCTGCCCGGGATGGCTGCGGCGGAACCGCTCACCGCCTACCTGTGCGGCCGGCTGGTGTTCGGTGAGCAGCTCTCCGGGGGAGTCGTCTCCGAGGTCGCCATCGCGGTGGGCCTGGCCATGATGATGGCCGGCGTCGTGCTCTGTGCCCTCGGCTCGGCACATCACCGTGATGACCGGGGCTCCTCCGGCCGGGGCGACGAGCGGTCGGCGGCGGTGCGCACTCCCGCGACAGGCATTCCCCGGTTGTCCGGGCCCGGTCACGACACGACGGCCCGGCGGGCCCCCTGACGGAGGCCGGCCGGGCCGGGTGGTCGGGCGGGGTCAGGCCTTCTTGGTCTCCCAGAAGATGCCCGCGATCTCGTCGATCTTGGCCAGCAGCGAGTCGGCCACCGACTCGTCCAGCGAGGACTTGGTGCCGCCGGCGCCGGCCAGCTTGGTCGCCTCGTTGAACAGCGTGTGCAGCTGGGGGTACTTCTCGAAGTGGGCCGGCTTGAAGTAGTCGGTCCACAACACCCACAGGTGGTGCTTGACCAGCTCGCTCCGCTCCTCCTTGACCGCGATGGCGCGGGACTTGAAGGCCTCGTCGTCCGACGCGTTGTACTTCGCGATCGTGGCCTTGATCGACTCAGCCTCGATCCGCGCCTGCGCGGGGTCGTACACGCCGCACGGCAGATCGCAGTGCGCGGAGACGTCGGTGATGGTCAGAGCCTCGAAGAGACGCCTCAGCATCTCGTCACTCCCTCTCGATGTGGGTTCGATACGAGTCAGTGCGCGGACGGGGTACCCGTCGCAGACGATCCCGAACCTACCCGGGGTGCGCTCGGCCCGCACGCGTGGAGCGCTCAGACCCGCTCTCATCCGAAAGGTGTAATCGAATCGCCACTCAGCGTGTAACACTTTCGGCCGAACGGACGGTAGAACAGGTGCTGTCGGCCCCCGGCCGGCAGCGCAGCACCTGTGGCATCACCCGATCTGGATCATCAGGGGCGGAGGAGCGTGTACGCCGACAGCCAGGAGAGCGACGTCCTCGGGCGGGCGCGAGCCGGCGACGAGCGAGCCTTTCTCGCTCTGTACCGGGCAGCGCAGCCCGGTTTGTTGCGGTACCTGTCCGTTCTGGTGGGCGATGCGGCCGAGGAGGTCGCGGCCCAGACCTGGATCGAGGTCGGCCGCGAGCTGGCCGGATTCGAGGACACCCTGGACGGATTCCGCGGATGGGTGGCTGGGATCGGACGCCGCCGGGCGCAGGACTTCCGCGCTGCGGACTACGGCGTGAGCGAGGAGATGCTGGCCTCGATCACCCTGGAGGCAGTGAACGGGCCCACCCCGCCCCGCGCGGCTCGGGCCCTGGGCGTCATCGCCGAGCTGCCCCGGGACGAGGCCGAGACGGTCGCCCTGCGCTCGGTGATGGGGTTGGACGAGAGCCAGACCGCGTCGGTGATGGGGGTGCGCCGCGGCACCGTGCGTCGGACGGCGCTGCGCGGCCTGCGTGCCCTGGCCCGCCGCCTCGACCCGGTGATGGAGTCCGGCAGGACGTCGGCGGCCGCGCCGTCGGTGTCCCCCGGCGGGTCGAGGCCGGTACCGGTGCCCTCGGGGCTGGAGCTGTCCACCGTCCCGATCGTGCGCAACCTGCGGGTGGTGCCGGGAGGTGGGGGCGGTCAGCCCCGCCCCGCGGTCACCCGCTACGACCTGGAGTCCAGCCAAGGCATCGAGGTGTCGTCGTGACCTCGCTCTTCCCCGGGCCGCGCCGGCCCCTGGGCAGCCCGCCGGTGCCGGCCATGCACGCCGGAGCGCCCGTGCTCGAGCTGGACCGCGGCTCAGCCCTGCGGGTGCTGGAGGGGCGTGCCTCCTACGGTGCCGGCTGCGATGAGCTGGTCAGCCTGCTGGCCGACGCCTGCGTTGCGCCGTCCCCGCTGGAACTGCGCGGTGAGAAGGAGGCGCTGGCGGCATTCCGGGCCGCCCACGCCAGCCGCTCCCGGCTCACCCTGGTTCCCGCGGACGCCGCCTCCGCCGGCGGGCACGGCCGCCGCTCGGCACGTCTACGGATGACGTCCCGGTCCGGGGCGCCGCAGGTGCCGGCCCGGCGGGTGGCGCCGCAGGTGACGGCCACGCCGGTGATCGGCTCGGTGCTGGCCGTGGCAGCCTCGGCCGCGGTGATCGTGCTCGCCTACACGGTCTCCATCGGGCTGCCTCAGGTCGCCGACCCTGCGCGTCAACCCGTGGTCTCCGGCCGCGTCGAGGTGTCCGACCCGAACAGCGGCTCCGGCTCCGGCACCCGCCCCGCTGCGGGTGCTCAGGTGCCGGACACCGCAGCGGCGCCCGGAACGAGCACGCCCCGCACCGGCGGCGCGGTGCAGAGTTCCGTCGGCACGACGGAGGCAGCGGCCTCCGGAGGAGCTGTTGCCGAGCCGCCGCGCCACGACGACACCCTGATCGCCGGGCTGCCCCCGGGGAGACGGCATCGCCGTCCACCTCGTCGTCGCCGTCAGCGGTCGAGCGCGACGGGTCGTCGTCCGCGCAGGGCACCGATCCCTCGGGCGCGCCGAAGGCCGTTGCCGGGAGCGGCGGTGGGAACGGGAGCGGCTCGGCCGGGCACCCTCCCGCCAAGTCGTCTGCCCAGCCGCCGCGGGGCAACGCCCAGTCGGGGTCCGGAGGCGCCGTGGGGACGCCCCGGGGCAACGGCCCGTCGGAGGCCAGGACCGAGGACCACGCGTCGTCGCAGGGGCACCCGGGCACGACCGACGATGCTCCAGGCGGAGGGCGCGCGTCCACGGACGAGGGGGGCGCGGCCGACGGCAAGGGGAAGAACGTCGCCCCGGGCAGGAACGATGCCCCGGGCAAGAACGGTGCTCCGGCCAAGAACGACCCCTCGGACAAGAAGGCCCCCTCGGACAAGGAGGCCCCCTCGGACCGGAACGACTCCCCGAGAACCTCGGTGGCAACCGGAGCCGGCGGTGGAGGATTGATCGCCGGTCAGGCACTGCTGGTGACCTTCCAGGAGGCCTGCCTCACGTGGCAGTCGGCTGGAGGGAGCAGCGGCACCGCTGCACCGGTGCCGCAGCTCGCCGTCCTGCTGGCCGACGGGCTCGACCCTGCTGCGGTGGACCGGTTCTGCGCCGACGTGGTCGCCAAGGGCTGATCACGCGCCCCCGGCCCGACGGCGGAGCGGTCACAGCCGACGCGGCCGGGGCCAGACCCGGGCGATCGCCATCCCGTGCACGTCCCGGTCGGGCAGGGCGCCCACCAGCCAGGAGTCGACGCCCTCGGCGGGGTTGTCCCGTTCCACCCACCAGCCCCCGTCACGCCGTGCGGTGAGGCGTTTCACCGCGAGCGGGCGGTCTCCGGGCAACTGCAGGACGGCGATCCGCCCCACCCGCGCGCCTGCCGAGCCGCGGCGGACCAGCAGGACGTCACCGTCGGTCAGGGCGGGGGCCATCGACCGGCCCCGCACCCGGACCAGGCTCCAGCGGCGCAACGGTGGTGGTGTCATCTCGCACCACCTCTGTCTCGGGGACGGGAACGGGGACGGATCGTCCGGCTCTGTGGTGAGGATAGGAGACGAGGTCACAGCCGCTCGGCGTCAACGCTGGGTAGCGTGGGGGGCATGCTCGCTGCCTACGCCGCCAGGATCGCTCCCGACGACCCGCTCTCGGCCCTCGAGGTCGGCCCTCGCCCGGAACCCGAGGTACCCGCCGGGTGGGTCAGGGTGCGAGTCAAGGCGGCCAGCCTGAACCATCACGACCTGTGGAGCCTGCGCGGCGTCGGGCTCGGCGCCGACGCCCTGCCGATGATCCTCGGGTGCGACGCGGCCGGCCTCGACGAGGACGGCAACGAGGTGATCGTGCATGCCGTGATCGGCGATCCGGACTACCGCGGCGACGAGACCATGGACCCGCGCAGATCCCTTCTCTCCGAACGGTTCCAGGGGTCCTTGGCGGACGAGGTGGTGGTGCCACGGCGCAACCTGGTGGCCAAACCGGCGGGACTGACCTGGCAGGAGGCCGCCTGCCTGCCCACCGCCTGGCTGACCGCTTACCGGATGTTGTTCACCCAGGCCGGGCTGTCCCCGGGCAGCACGGTGCTGGTGCAGGGAGCCGGTGGGGGAGTCTCCACCGCGCTGATCGTGCTCGGTGCGGCTGCCGGGCTGCGGGTCTGGGCGACCAGCCGGGACGGCGCCAAGCGGGAGCGCGCGGTCGAGCTCGGTGCGGCGCAGGCGTTCGAGAGCGGTGCCCGGCTGCCCGAGCGGGTGGACGCCGTGATGGAGACGGTCGGTGCCGCCACGTGGACCCACTCGCTGCGCTCGTTGCGCCAGGGCGGGTCGGTGGTGATCTCGGGAGCCACCTCGGGCGCCAACCCCAGTGCCACCGAGCTGAACCGGATCTTCTTCCTGCAGCTGCGGGTGATCGGTTCCACGATGGGCACCAAGGAGGAGCTGGAGCGGCTGATCCGGTTCTGCGAGACCACCGGCGTCCGCCCCGTGATCGACACCGTGCTGCCGCTGGAGGACGCCCGCCAGGGCTTCGCCAAGCTCGAGCACGGCGACGTCGTCGGCAAGATCGTCCTCACCCGCCCCTGACCTCCCGTGATCATGCAATCCGGGTACTCGAGCAGCGGAGCCGCCGGTCGCGTACCCGGATTGCATGATCACGGGAGGTCAGACGTCAGGGATGCCGAGGAATCGGGTCCAGCCGCCGTGCAGGACCAGCCAGGCGATCAGCCCGTAGCCGGCCTGGCCGGGGTGGCGGCCGTCGCCGGCGGCGAGGTCGGTGAGCCAGTCCTCGTGGGCGATCAGCGGCGTGTAGGTGTCGATGTAGGTGACCCGGCGGCGCTGGCACACGTCGGCGAAGGCCCCTGACAGCTCACCGATCCGGGCGTTGAGTCGCTCGTCGGGCCCGGGCGGCGGCCCCACCACGAGTGCCTGCAGCGGGCGGCCTGCGCACTCGTCCAGGATGGTCGCCAGATTGAGCCGGGAACGCGGCAGCGAGATCAGCTGGTGCACATCCTCGCGGCCCAGCCCGATCACCAGCCGGCAGTCCTCGCCGTCCAGGCCCTCGAACCGCCGGGCGCACTCGTCGCGCCAGCGGGAGAGCAGGTCCGCCGTGGTCTCACCGGGCACCCCGAGCGGGAACATCGACACCGCAGCCTCGGTGCGTGGAGTCCGTGCGCCGACCCGGCCCACCCAGCCCAGCGCGCGCGGATCGCCCACGCCGGCCACCAGGTCGTCGCCGACGACGCAGACCCGGATCTCGCGGGGCTCGTTGCGTTCGCTGTCCTGCGCGGCCACGCGCTCCTGCTCTTCCGTGTCGATCGTCCCGATCATGTCCCTGCCCCCAGCGCCGGCGCCCGTGCCGCTCAGTCCTCGTCGTCGTCCAGCCGCGCCAGCCAGGTGGCCAGCCGCTCCACCGCGGTCTCGAACTCCGGGTGGGCGTCGACGAACTCACCCAGGCGCCCGGCCACCCAGGCCAGCGACACCTGCTCGCTGCCCCGGCGTGCCTCGAGCTCCTCGATGCCGCGGTCGGTGAAGTACATCGAGCCATTGTCGCGGGTCGGACCCTCCGCGCCCTGGCAGGCGCGCGGGACTCAGCGGTCGAAGGCCTGGGCGAGCAGGGTGGACTGCTCGGCCTCGTGCTTCTTGGCCGAGCCGACCGCGGGCGAGGCGGCAGCAGGTCGGGAGACCCGCAGCAGCGGCCGGCCCTCCAGGTGCTCGGGCAGGTTGAGCGCGATGAAGGGCCAGGGCCCCTGGTTCGCCGGCTCGTCCTGGACCCAGACCAGCTGGGCGTCGGGGTAGGGCGCCAGGGCGTCCATCACGCCCTCGAGGTCGAGCGGGTAGAGCTGCTCGAACCGCACGATCGCGGTGCGGGTGTCCTGGCGCTTCTCCCGCTCGGCGAGCAGGTCCCAGTAGATCTTGCCCGAGCAGAGCAGCACCCGGTCGACGTCGGTGAGCCGTTCCCGCTCGGCGATCACCGGCCGGAAGGAGCCCGTGGTGAACTCCTCCACCGGGGAGGCGGCCGCCTTGAGCCGCAGCATCGACTTCGGGGTGAACACGATCAGCGGACGGCGCGGTGCCGGCATAGGCCGTGCCGGCGCAGCAGGTGGAAGTAGCTGGCCGGCGTCGACGGCAGCGCCACGGTCATCGATCCCTCCGCGCACAGCTGCAGGAAGCGCTCGATGCGGGCCGAGGAGTGGTCGGGGCCCTGGCCCTCGTGGCCGTGCGGCAGCAGCAGCACGACGCCGGAGCGCTGGCCCCACTTGGCTTCTCCGGAGCGAGATGAACTCGTCGATGATCGTCTGCGCGCCGTTGACGAAGTCGCCGAACTGCGCCTCCCACAGCACCAGGGCGTCCGGGCGCTCCACCGAGTAGCCGTACTCGAAGCCCATCGCGGCGTACTCCGAGAGCAGCGAGTCGTAGATCCAGAACTTGCGCCTGGTCCGTCGGCGAGGTTGGCTGCAGCGGGGTGCACTCGGCGCCGGTCTTGCGGTCGATGAGCACCGCGTGCCGCTGGCACGAACGTGCCGCGCCGGGTGTCCTGGCCGGCCAGCCGGACGGGCGTTGCCCTCGAGCAGCAGCGAGCCGAACGCGAGCAGCTCGCCGAAGGCCCAGTCGATGCCTGCCCTCGGTGACCATCGCCGCGCGGCGCTGCAGCAGCGGCTGCAGCTTGGGGTGCACGGTGAAGCCCTCCGGGCGGGCTGACGTGGGCGTCGCCGATCCGCTTGCAGCGACCTCGGCGTCGACCGCGGTGCTCGCAGTGCCGCCGCCGGGCTCGCGCTGAGTCGTGGGCAGCTCGAGCACCGACGGTGACGCCGTCGCGCGGCGGCGTGCTTCTCGGCAGCTCGCGGACCTCGTTGAAGACCCGCTCGAGCTGGCCCTGGTAGTCGCGCAGGGCGTCCTCGGCCTCCTCGATCGGAGATGTCGCCGCGGCCGATCAGCGCCTCGGTGTAGAGTCTTGCGCACGCTGCGCTTGGCGTCGATCAGCGTCGTACATCAGCGGCTGGGTCATCGACGGGTCGTCGCCCTCGTTGTGCCCGCGGCGGCGGTAGCAGACCATGTCGATGACGACGTCCTTGTCGAACGTCTGCCGGAAGTCGACGGCCAGCCGGGCCACCCAGACGCAGGCCTCGGGGTCGTCGCCGTTGACGTGGAAGATCGGGCGCCTGGATCATCTTCGCGACGTCGGTGCAGTACACCGACGAGCGCGAGGAGCGTCGGCGACGGTGGTGAAGCCGACCTGGTTGTTGACGATCGACGTGGATGGTGCCGCCGGTGCGGTAGCCGCGCAGCAGCGACAGGTTCAGCGTCTCGGCGACCACGCCCTGGCCGGCGAACGCGGCGTCGCCGTGCAGCATCATCGGCAGCACCGTGAAGCCGTCCGGCCGCCGTTGTCGAGCAGGTCCTGCTTGGCGCGGACGATGCCCTCCAGCACCGGGTCGACGGCCTCGAGGTGCGACGGGTTGGCCGCCAGCGAGACCTCGATGTCGTTGTCGCCGAACATCGCTGGTGAAGGTGCCCTCGGCGCCGAGGTGGTACTTCACGTCGCCGGAGCCGTGCGCCGTGCGCGGGTCCAGGTTGCCCTCGAACTCGCGGAAGATCTGCGAGTAGGGCTTGCCGACGATGTTGGCCAGCACGTTGAGCCGGCCGCGGTGCGGCATGCCGATGACGACCTCGTCGAGGCCGTGCTCGGCGGCCTGGTCGAGCACGGCGTCCAGCAGCGGGATGACGGTCTCGGCGCCCTCGAGCGAGAACCGCTTCTGCCCGACGTACTTGGTCTGCAGGAAGGTCTCGAACGCCTCGGCCGCGTTGAGCTTGGCGCAGGATGTACTTCTGCTCGTCGACGGTCGGCTTGTCGTGCGTTGACCTCGACGCGCTCCTGGATCCACTGCTGCTGCTCGGGGTCGAGGATGTGCATGTACTCGACGCCGACGGTGCGGCAGTACGCGTCGCGCAGCACGCCGAGGACGTCGCGCAGCTTCATGCACCGGCTTGCCGCCGAAGCCGCCGACCGTGAACTCGCGGTCCAGGTCCCACAGCGTCAGCCCGTGGGTGGTGACGTCGAGGTCGGGGTGGCGTGCGGACTGGCTTGTCCAGTCGCAGCGGGTCGATGTCGGCCATCAGGTGGCCGCGGATCGCGGTAGGCGTGCGATCAGCTCGATGACCCGGGCGTTCTTGTCGATCGGCATCGGGTCGGGGATGTCGCTGCGCCCAGCGGACCGGCTCGTACGGGATGCCGCAGCGCGCGGAAGATCTCGTCGTAGAACGTCGTCGCCGAGCAGCAGCTCGTGGACGGTGCGCAGGAAGTCGCCCGGACTCCGCGCCCTGGATGATGCGGTGGTCGTAGGTCGAGGTCAGCGTGATCAGCTTGCCGACGCCGAGCTCGGCGATGCGTCTCCTCGCTGGCGCCCTGGAACTCGGCCGGGTACTCCATCGCGCCGACGCCGATGATCGCGCCCTGGCCCGTCATCAGCCGCGGCACCGAGTGCACGGTGCCGATGGTGCCCGGGTTGGTCAGCGAGATCGTGACGCCGGCGAAGTCCTCGGCGGTCAGCTTGCCGTCGCGGGCGCGCCGCACGATGTCCTCGTAGGCGGCCAAGAACTGGGCGAAGTCCATCGTCTCGCAGCCCTTGATGGCGGCGACGACGCAGCTGAGCGGGTGCCGTCCTTGGCCTGGCAGGTCGATCGCCAGCCCGAGGTTGACGTGGGCCGGCGTGACCAGCGTTGGGCTTGCCGTCGATCTCGGCGAAGTGCCGGTTCATGTTCGGGAACTGCGCCGACCGCCTGCACGATCGCGTAGCCGATGCAGGTGGGTGAAGCGAGATCTTGCCGCCGCGGGTGCGCGTGAGGTGGTTGTTGATGACGATGCGGTTGTCGATCATCAGCTTGGCCGGGATCGCGCGCACGCTGGTCGCGGTCGGCATGGTGAGGCTGGACTCCATGTTCTGGGCGACCCTCGCCGACGGGCCCTTGATCGCCACGGTCTGGCCGTCGGTCGCGGGCGGTCGCACGGCCGAGACCGCGGCCGGGTCGCGGGGCACCTGCTGATCCACGGCCGTGGTGTGCGCCGGTTCGGCGACCGGCTCGGGTCGCGGGGCCAGCGTCGCGGACGCCGCTGAGGCCGCAGGAGCCGGGGCGGCAGGGGCGGGGGCAGGAGCCGCCGGAGCCGCCGGCGCGGCAGCGGGCGCCGCCGCAGCGGGCGGGGGCACATCCGTGGGCGGGAGCACCTGCCCCTGCGGCACGTCGGAGGGCTGGTAGTCGGCGAAGAACTCCCACCAGGCGGGGTCGACGGCGTTCCGGTCGGTCAGGTACTGCTGGTAGAGCTCGTCCACCAGCCATTCGTTCGGACCGAACGCGGCGTGCTCGGGGGAGGAGTGCTGGGTCACGGCGCCCTTCGCCTACTTCCACTGCTCGACAAAGACGTCATCGGCTTCATTTCACAGTAGCCGGTGCTCACGCGCTGTTCGGACAGGCGGCGACAACGCACGACAGACGATCGCGGTGGCGCGCCGAGCGGTGGAGCACCGAATGGGCCACTCGGCCGAGCCCTCACCGGTTGGCGAGCCGGCGCACCAGACACAGCCCTGACCAGGTGGCATCCACCGCGCACACCTTCACGTCCACCCACCCGACAGCCAGGGCGGCCGCGCGCACGTCGTCCTCGCGCAGATCGGTGGGCACCCCCGAGGAGCGCTTGGGCCAGGCGATCCAGCAGCGTCCCGCGGTGGCGGTGACCGCCATCACCTCGGGCAGACGCTCGGCCATCGCCGCGGCGTCCGGACAGAACTGCAGCACCACGTCGAGGCTGTCGCCGCCGCTCTGCGCCAGCCCCGTGATCAGCTCGGCGGTCTGCTCGGGGTCCACCTGGCGAACGTCCCACCCGGGAGGGGAGTGCCGAACCAGGACCCGGTGCCCGGGCTTGACGCCGAGTTTGCGATGCAGCGGCGTTCCCGAGTACCCCGCGCTGCCGACCTCACTCATCCCGACATCATCGGGCCCGGCGCGCCACCGCTGCCCGGCATCCGCGAGACTCGACGGCGTGCGCTTCCTCGATGACCGGCTGCCCGGTACCGACCTGACCTATTCCGACGTGTTCCTGGTGCCGAACCCCTCGGCCGTGGCCTCCCGGCTCGACGTCGACCTGACCACCCGGGACGGCACCGGCACCACGCTGCCCCTGGTGGTCGCCAACATGACTGCCGTGGCCGGCCGCCGGATGGCCGAGACGGTGGCCCGCCGGGGAGCCGTCGCCGTCCTGCCGCAGGACATCCCGCTCGACGTGGTGGCAGGGGTGGTGGCCGAGGTGAAGGCCAGCCACCCGGTGCTCGAGACCGCGGTCACGCTCAGCCCGGACAGCACCGTGATCGATGCCCTGCACCTGATCCCCAAACGTGCGCACGGGGCCCTGGTGGTGATCGACGCCGAACGGCGTCCGGTCGGGGTGGTCACCGAGGGCGACTGCCGCGGGGTCGACCGGTTCACCCAGCTCCACCGGGTGATGTCGCCGGATCCGCTCACCCTCGACCTGGCCACGGTCGAGGGCAGGCAGGGGCTGCGCGCCGCCTTCGACACCCTGGACGGCGCCCGCCGCAGTACGCGCCCGTGCTGGACGCCGACGGTCGGCTGGCCGGGGTGCTCACCCGCACCGGGGCGCTGCGCTCGGCCCTGTACACCCCCGCCGTCGACGCGCACGGCCGGCTGCGGGTGCGGCGGTCGCGCTCGGCATCAACGGCGACGTCGCGGCCAAGGCCGCCGCAGCGCTCGCGGCCGGCGCGACGTGCTGGTGGTCGACACCGCGCACGGACACCAGCAGCGGATGCTCGAGGCGCTCCGCCGGTGCGGGCGGTCGTCGATGACGCCGCGACGCCGGTGCCCCTGGTGGCCGGGCAACGTGGTCACGGCCGGCGGGCGTGCGCGACCTGATCGCGGCCGGCGCCGACATCGTCAAGGTGGGCGTCGGGCCGGGCGCCATGTGCACCACCCGGATGATGACCGGCGGTCGGCCGACCGCAGTTCTCCGCGGTCCTGGAGTGCGCGGCCGCGGCGCGCGAAGCGGGCCGACAGGTCTGGGCCGACGGCGGGGTGCGGCACCCGCGCGACGTCGCCCTGGCGCTGGCCGCTGGAGCGAGCCAGGTGATGATCGGCTCCTGGTTCGCGGGCACCTACGAGTAGCCCGGGCGATCTGATGCTGGACGCCGAGGGCCGGGCCTACAAGGAGAGCTACGGCATGGCCTCCTCGCGGGCGGTGGCGGCCCGTACCCAGGCCGACAGCCCGTTCGACCAGGCGCGCAAGGCGCTGTTCGAGGAGGGCATCTCCAGCTCCCGGATGTACCTCGACCCGGCCCGCGGCGGGGTGGAGGACCTGATCGACCAGATCACCGCGGGGGTGCGCAGCGCCTGCACCTACGTCGGGGCCGCCGACCTGGAGAAGCTGCACGAGCTGGCCGTGGCCGGGGTGCAGTCCCGGGCCGGCTTCGAGGAGGGCCGGCCGCTGCCTGCCGGGTGGTGACCCACCCTCCGTGAGTCAGTCCCAGTCCTCAGAGGACTCGTAGTGCTGCAGGCGCTCCTTGTACTCGCTCCGCAGCATCTCCAGCCGGCGGCGTCGGTTCATGACGTTCTCGAGGGCGTGCTGCAGATCGCGGTCATGGTCCATTCCTGGCACGTCCCGCATCTGCTGGAGAATGGCGGTGCGTTGTTCCCTGAGGGTCCGAAGCTCATCCTGGACGGACTCCCAGGAACGCGCATCGCTCAGGTGAATCGCGTCCTCGTACTGCGGGAAGGATGAGTCGCCCATGAGGGGCCTGAGCTCGCCGGTGTGCACGGCTGTCATCGATCGATGCAGCTGCTCGGCGCGCTCGGTCTGTTGAGCGAGGAGCTGTTCGCCGTAGGGGCCCAACGTTGCCGGGTCCTGCCCGTGGAGGCGGGTCAGGAGGGTGTCGAGGGTGTCCTGGGCGCTCTGGCGGTAGGCCGGGTCGGACTGCAGGAGGTTCTTCACGTGTGCCGGTATCCGGCCGTGGCCCTCGACCAGGTCGGTGATGTCGCCCTGGGCCATCAGCGCCCGTTCATGGGCCAGGTGTCCGGTGGCGGTGAGAGGTGTGCCCTCGGCCGGCAGTTGCCAACCGGTGGTGGCGGCCGGGGTGTGGTGCAGCGTCTCGGCGCTGTCGTGGGCGAGGGTCTGCTGGGCGAGTCGGGTGTGCTCCAGGTCCCCGAGATCCTCGTGCAGTCCGGTCGGTAGGTGGAGACCGGCGACGTCGGCGGCATCGAGCTCGTCCACCACCGTTGCCGGGGGCGGGAGGGTGACCGCCTTCGGGAACAGGTGGTCGGCCGCCTGCAGATCGGGGACGTCGATCCTGTTCGTGAATCCCCGCAGCCGGTGCGCTCGTTCGGTCTGTTGAGCGAGGAGCTGTTCGCCGTAGGGGCCCAACGTTGCCGGGTCCTGCCCGTGCAGGCGGGTCAGGAGGGTGTTGAGGGTGTCCTGGGCGCTCTGGCGGTAGTCCGGGTCTGCCCACAGGAGGTTCTTCACGTGTGCCGGTATCCGGCCGTGGCCCTCGACCAGGTCGGTGATGTCGCCCTGGGCCATCAGCGCCCGTTCGTGGGCCAGCTTCTGGGTGGCGGTCAGGGGTGGGCCGTCGTCCGGCAGCTGCCAGCCGGTGGTGGTGGCGGGGGTGTTGAGAGGGAGAACCTCCGGCCGGGTGAGGCGCTGCTGGGTCAGCCGGGTGTTCTCCAGGTCCCGCTCGTGGCGGTAGTCGTCGAGGCTGTCGTTCGCGGGCCAGCGATGTCGGTACTCATCCATGTCGGCGTGATGCAGCCGGTAGTCGACGGCGTGGTGATCCTCGACGCCGACGTCGTCGGAGTAGTCCGGGACGACGTCCTCGGTGTCGTCCCATCCGTTGTGCACGAGCCCGCCGTCGCCGCGGACGGCGAGATCCTCGTGCAGCCCGGTCGGCAGCTGGAAGTCCGCGACGTCCCCGGCATCGAGTGCGTCCGGCACCGTGGGCCCGGCCCCGGCGCTGAATCCGTAGGGCCTGCCGAGGGCGAGGCGCTGCTGGTCCAGCAGTTGGTAGCGCGTCGGCGGCGCGTACTCGGACCTGATGATCTGCATGATCGAGCGGTCCTTGGCGAACGGGTCGCCCATGCCGAGCGCCCAGGCCAGCGGGGAGAGTTCGAGGGTGGTGGAGTCGGCCAGCGCCCGAGCGATCTTGTCCGGGTGGTCGGCGAGGGCAAGGAGCTTCGCGGTCACCCCTCTCACGTGCTCGGCGGCGTCACGTCGGTGCTGCTCCGAAACCAGGGGGTTGATCATCGTCACCAACGCGCGGTCGGTGTCGCAGAACCAGAGGGCCAGGTCGGCCATTCCGGCCAGTCCGTCGAGCAGGTTCTGCCCGAGCAGCATGACGTGCCACGCGGGATGCTCGCCGAGCGAGGGTGAAGTCGGCAGCACCTGCGACACCTGGTCCAGCGCAGTGGACAGGAGGGCAGCCGCCGCGCGTAGTGCTGCGCGGGCCATCGCCAGCCGGGTGACGCCAAGCCGGCACCAGCTCACCCCTTCGGCGTAGCGACCCACTCCGGACAGGGCCCGGCCCGTGGCGTACTCGTTCACGCTTTGCCAGGCCTGGGCCCTGGCCAGGGTGATGTGCTCGGCGTAGGCCTCGAGCAGGCCGGCACTCTGGTCGGCCAGGCGGGCCATGTCAGCGGTGATCGAGTCATAGAGGGACATCCGGGTGCGCACCGCGTCCCCGGCGTCGCCGTGCCAGGGCACGACCCGCATCCGGCCTTCGACCAGTCGCGCGTTGACCGGAAGCAGGCCATCGGCAGCCACGGTTCGCAGCGCTCCCGCCAGGGCACGCACCTTCTCCGGGTCGGCCGGGATCAGGAGGTAGGGGTCGCGGGTCTCGTCGAGGTCGAACTCGTGCCCGTGCTGGGCCCTGACCAGGTTCACGTTCACGCGCCGGGCTCCAACTGCCGGGCCACCTCGGACAATGCCTGCGCCTGGGCCCGGCCCAGCACGGTGTAGGCCGCAGCGGCGTCGTCCACGTGCTCCGCCAGCCGTTCGATCTCGCCCGCGGTGACGTGGCCACTGACCCGCCAGGCGAGGGTGAACCGGTCCAGCGCCGCGGCGAGAACCGGGTGCGGGCCGACCGCGGCGGACGGACACCGGACCTCGTCGGCGTCGGCGCGCAGGGCATCCAGCGGCCCTCGGGCACCGATCAGCGCCGCGACCGCCGTCACCGATCCCAGCTCCGCGCGAATCAGCCCCGTGTCCCTAGAGGCATGGTCGTGCCCCATCGCCCGTGACCCCCGATCCCCCAGGTGCGCTCGTCATCGCGCGTGATGCCGACTGGTTCGGCAGCTCGACGCGCAGCGCCACCAGCCTGGACAGCCGGAGCGATGCCGTGCCAGGGCCGTTCTACCGGCAACGGATCCGCATCGGCAGGTGACCTCGACCGGCACGTGATCGCCACCGACGCGCTGCAGCCGTCGGCCGGCCAGGGGAGGGCACTAGGCTTGGGCGCATGAGCGCCTGGCTGTTCCTCGGCGTCGGCGTGCTCCTCACGATCGGCACGGCACTCTTCGTCGCTGCCGAGTTCTCCCTGGTCAGCCTGGACCGGCCCACCGTCGAGCGCGCCGTGGCGGCGGGGGACACCCGGGCCGTGGGAGTGCTCGCCGCCGTCCGCTCCCTGTCCACCCAGCTCTCTGGTGCACAAGTGGGCATCACCCTGACCACCCTGATCGTCGGCTACCTGGTCGAACCCTCCCTGGCCACCCTGCTCACCGGGCCGCTGTCGGTGCTGGGACTCACCCCCGAGGCCACGCGCGGGGTCGCGGTGGGTCTGGGGCTGTTCCTGGCCACGGTCTTCTCGATGATCCTGGGTGAGCTGCTGCCGCAGAACCTGGGGATCTCGGTGCCCCTGGCCACGGCCAAGGTGGTGGCCGGCCCGCAGCGGGCCTTCACCCGCGCCGTCCTGCCGTTGATCAAGCTACTCAACGGCAGCGCCAACCGGTTCCTGCGGTCGCTGGGCATCGAGCCGCAGGAGGAGCTGTCCAGCGGGCGCACGCCCGAGGAGCTGGCGGCCCTGGTGCGGCGCAGCGCCCAGGCCGGCACCCTCGATGAGCAGACCGCGACCCTGATCACCCGATCCCTCGACTTCAGCGCCCACACCGCGGACGACGTGATGACGCCGCGGGTGCGGGTGGTCACCGTGGAGCGGGATGCCACCGCCGCCGAGGTGATCCGCCTCGCCCGCCGGACCGGGCTGTCCCGCTTCCCGGTGGAGGAGGACGGCGTCGACGACATCGTGGGCGTGGTGCACCTGAAGTCCGCGGTCGCCGTCCCGCGGGATCGCCGCAGCGAGGTCACCGTGACGGCGTTGATGTCCGAGGTGCTGCGGGTCCCCGAGTCGTTGCGGCTGGATCCGCTGCTGCTCACCCTGCGCGAGCAGGGACTGCAGCTGGCCGTGGTGGAGGACGAGTACGGCGGCACGGCCGGCATCGTCACCCTGGAGGACGTGATCGAGGAGATCGTCGGCGAGGTCTCCGACGAGCACGATCGCAGCCGGGCCGGGCTGGTCCGGCGCCGTGACGGCTCCTACCTCCTGCCCGGCATGATGCGCCCCGACGAGGTGGCCGAGGCGATCGGCCTGGCCGTGCCCGAGGACCCCGCCTACGAGACCGTCGGCGGGTTCCTGATGGCCCGGTTGGGCCGGGTGCCCGAGACCGGCGACGTCGTCACCCTGCCCGGGGCGGAGCTGACCGTGGAACGGATGGAGGGTCGCCGCGTGGACCGGGTCCGGGTGGTCGCAGTACCCCTGAACGTCGTGGGCGACCGGCCGACCGGGGAGCCGTCGTGAGCTCCACCGCTGCGCTCATCCTGACCGCAGTCCTGCTGCTGCTCAATGCGTTCTTCGTGGGCGCCGAGTTCGCTGTGATCTCGGCCCGGCGCAGCCAGGTGGAGCCCTTGGTGGACGCCGGCAGGCGCGGGGCCCGCACCACGCTCTGGGCGATGGAGAACGTCTCGCTGATGCTGGCGGCGGCCCAACTGGGGATCACCGTGTGCTCGCTGGGCCTGGGCGCGGTGGCCGAGCCCGCCCTGGCCCACCTGCTGGAGGCGCCCTTCCACGCCCTCAGGCTCCCCGACGGCCTGCTGCACCCGGTGTCCTTCACCCTCGCGCTGGCGATCGTGATCTACCTGCACGTGGTGGTCGGGGAGATGATCCCGAAGAACCTGGCCCTGGCCGCCCCCGAGCGGGCGGCGCTGGTGCTGGCTCCGGCCCTGGTGGTGGTGGCCCGCGCCCTCTCGATCCTGATCCGGATCCTGCGCGCGATGACCAACGTGTTGCTGCGGCTGATGCGGGTGGAGCCGAAGGAGGAGCTGGCCAGCGCGTTCACCGCCGAGGAGGTGCACGCGATCGTGGCCGAGTCGCGCAAGGAGGGGCTGCTGGAGCCGGGTCACGACCTGCTCACCGGCGCCCTCGAGCTCTCCCAGCACAGCGCGGCCGACGTGATGGTGCCCTGGGATCGGTTGGTGAGTGTGAGCACCGGGTCGACCCCGGACGACGTCGAGCAGCTGGTCGCCCGCACCGGCTACAGCCGGTTCCCGGTGGTGGGCGCCCCGGCCGGCGCGCGGATCACCGGCTACCTCCACCTGAAGGACCTGCTCTACGCGGACGACGAGCGCTCGGCGGAGCCCATCCCGGCGGGCAGGGTGCGGGCTCTGGTCGAGGTCGGCGCCGGGGACGACATCGAGGAGGTGCTGGCCGCGATGCAGCGCTCCGGCTCCCACCTGGCCCGGGTGGTGTCCCCTCCCGCAGTCTCCGGCGAGGAGCCGGTCACGGTGGGTGTGGTGTTCCTCGAGGACGTCCTGGAGGAGCTGGTCGGCGAGGTCAGGGACGCGACGCAGCGTTCCGGAGCCTTGTGGGCGGCAGCGCGAACCACTAACCCGGTGTGACCTGGCCCACGTGCAAGGGTGCAGGTCACGGCTGCAGGCAGATCATCAGATGGGATCGAACGTCACTCAACGTGACCGCGACGGGTTACTTTCTGTAGTCACTTTTCGACGCGCAGTCGGGGCACTGTTAAGGGAACAACATGACGCGCCCAAGACATGCCCGGAAACTTGCCGTGGCCCGTGATCAACCAGTTATATGGCGACTACCCGTAAGAGCCCCGCTGCAAACGTTCCCCAGACGTGGAGGCCCAGCCCGTGCCGTCGCATTGCGTCGACACTCCGCCGATCAGTCGGCGGCGGAGATCGGAGCTCGAGCACCTGGAGTTCGAGGTCACCGAGGCTCAGGCGTCGTGGACCTCGCTGGTGGGGCGGCCGGCCTTCTCGCCGGAGACATCGGATCTCTCGCCGCAGGCGTTACTGGCCCGCGGTGCCGTGCCCGGCCTTCCTCCGGGCGTCGTGGACACTCGCCCGGCTGGGCTGCGCGTGATCGACATCCGTGACGGCGTCCAGCTGCACGACGGCGTGCTGGACACGCGTCCGCACGGCCTCGAGGTCGTGCTCGACACGCCGCCGAGCCCGTTCGAGGCCGACGCTCCCTGGGCCTACCCGATCGACCTGGTCGACGACGACGCCACGGCCGACGTGCCCCGGATCGTCGACGTGACCCGGGCGGCTCCCGTCGGCGCCACCATGGACGTGCCGGTACCGGTGCCGACCCCGGCCGACGATGTGCGGGTGGTGGCCGGCGAGCGGCCCTCGCCCTACATGAAGCGCTCGGAGATGCGCCGGCTGGAGTCGCGGGCCTCACGCCGTTCCAGCACCGGCTCGCTCAGCGTGCCCCAGGTCGGGATCGCCAGCGCCCTCGGCCTGGCCACCATCGCAGCCCCCCTCACCGGGGCACTCAGCGCGCCGCTGCAGGCGGGCGCCAACCGGCTCTCGACCACTACGTCGAACTCGATCATCGCCGCCGCCCCGGCGCCGCTCGCAGCGGCCTTCCCCCGTACCGCGGACGCACCGCTGAACGCGGTCGAGAAGGCCCGCCTGGTCGTGGACGACAGTCAGCTGTCCTCGGTCCCCGCCGCCATCGCCGCCCCCGGCCGGGTGCTCGGCACCCGGGCCACGCGCGGCGGCTCCGTGCGCGCCGTCCTCCCCGGGTGTGACGGCGTCGTCCCGGCGTCGGCGAGGACGGCCAGCAACGGGCGGCTGCCGGCCTCTGCCCTGTGCACGCTGTGGCAGAAGGACGAGAAGCTGCGCGCCGACGCGGCCGTGGCGCTGGCCAAGCTGAACGTGGCCTACAAGCAGGCCTTCGGCAAGGACCTGTGCATCACCGACTCCTACCGCACCCTCTCCGAGCAGTACACGGTGAAGGCGCTGCGCGGCTATCTGGCTGCGGCGCCCGGCTCGAGCCGGCACGGGCTCGGCGAGGCGATCGACCTCTGTGGCGGGTCCAAGGTGTCCGGCACGGAGACCTTCCGCTGGCTGAAGGCACATGCTCAGCCCTACGGCTGGGAGAACCCGGACTGGGCCGAGCCCGGCGGCAGCGGCCCCACCGAGTCGTGGCACTGGGAGTTCTTCGCCGGCCGCACAGTCATCGACGGCGAGGACTGACCGTCCCCTGGTGACACTGCAGGCCTTCGACGATGGAGATCACGTTGAAGGAGAGCGGCTGTTATCACAGCCACTTTCACGCATCGTGATCTCCACCGTCAGGCCCGCGGGGTGAGCCAGGCGACCAGGGCTCAGGCCACGTTGGCGTGTGATCCGGTGACCACAGGGTGCCCGGCGGCCGCCCAGGCGCTGGTGCCGCCGCGCACCGATCGGGCGTCGATGCCGATGCCACTGAGGTAGGCGGCCATCGAGGAGCTGCGGTTGCCGCTGGCGCAGATCACGTAGACCGGGGCGTTGCGCGGCAGGTCGGCCTGGCGCGAGGGTAGTTGACCCATCGGGATCAGCACCGCTCCGGGCACATGGCCGTTCACGTACTCCATCGGCTCGCGGACGTCGACGACGAAGGCGCCGTCGGCCTGGGCGGCAACGAATTCGGTCATGGTCACATCGGACACAGGTCGATCTCCTCGGTGTGCTTCAAGGGTGGGTGTGATTGCTTCTCCTGCAACGCATCTGCTCTTGGATTGCAGTGCAGCTGTCAGGCCGAGTATACCCCAGGGGGTATAACAGTGCCGGGTGTGCCGATAGCGAGGTCGCGTGCGATCGGTCAGCCCGCGCTCGGCCTCGTGCAGCGCTGCGGCGGGACGTCAGCTGACGGTGACCGGTGCCCCGCGCTCGAGGGCGAGCTCGGGCAGTTCCAGGCGCAGCGTGGCCATGCCGCCGGAGAGGGAGCTCACGTCGTCGAACCCGTTCTGCGCCAACACCCGCAGCGCCAGGTAGGAGCGGAAGCCGGACGCGCAGTACACGCGCACCGGACGCCCCTGCGGCACCTCGGCGATCCTGGCCCGCAGTTCGGTGTGCGGGATGTTGAGCGCCCCGGGCAGGTGTCCCCGGGCGTACTCGCCGGCCGAACGGGCATCGAGCAGCACGGCGTCGCCGTCCAGGGCCTCGAGGTCCGTGCCGTGCCACACCGGTAGCAATCCGTCGAGCACGTTCGAGGCCATGAAGCCGGCCATGTTCACCGGATCCTTGGCCGAGCCGAACGGCGGGGCGTAGGACAGCTCCAGCTCGGCCAGGTCCTGCACGGTCAGTCCGGCCCGGATCGCGGTGGCGATCACGTCGATCCGCTTGTCCACGCCCTCGGTCCCGGTGGCCTGGGCGCCCAGGATCCGCCCGTCCGGGGCGAAGAGCAGCTTCAGGTGCATGGTCCGGGCGCCTGGGTAGTACCCGGCATGGTGGCCCGGGTGCAGGTGCACCGCGTGATGCGCGATCCCCGCGGCCCGCAACGACTTCTGGTTGCGCCCGGTCGTCGCCGCGACCAGGTCGAACACCCTCACGATGGCGGTGCCGAGGACCGGCACCCGGCCGCCGGCGCGGCCGAACAGGTGGTTGGCCACGGCCCGGCCCTGCCGGTTCGCCGGCCCTGCCAGCGGCACCACGGCGGGCTGCCCGGTGACGGCGTCGACCACCTCGATCGCGTCGCCGACCGCGTACACGTCGGGGGCGGAGGTGCGCAGGTGCTCGTCCACCCGGACGGCGCCGCGCGGGTTCGAGCTCGATGCCCGCCTGGGCGGCCAGGGAGGACTCCGGGCGTACGCCGACGGCGAGCAGCACCAGATCGGCCGGCACGCTCTGCCCGTCCGAGAGTTCGGCGCGGACGGCGCCCTCGCCGTCCGCCGCCCCGCCGGGCACGATCCCGGTCAAGGAGGTGGAGAGTCGGACGTCGACCCGGCCCTTGGCCAGTTCGCGCTGCACGGAGCGGGCCATCTCGGGGTCCAGGGGCGGCAGCACCTGGTCGGCGAGCTCGACCAGGGTGACCTCGAGTCCGCGGTGGCGCAGTGCCTCCGCGGTCTCCAGCCCGATGAAGCCGGCGCCGACGACGATCGCCCGCCGCGCGCCGCCCTCCACCAGGGCCCGCAGTGCGTCGACGTCCATCACCGTGCGCAGCACGCGCACGGCGGGGGAGTCGACGCCCGGCAGCGGGGGGATCACCGGGGCGGCCCCGGTGGAGAGCACCAGCGCGTCGTAGGCCTCGGTGTACTCGCGCCCGGTGGCCCGTTCGCGCACCCGGACCTGGTGCGCGGCGGCGTCGACCTCGAGCACCTCGTGCCCGGTCCGTACGTCGAGAGCCAGGGCGGCGGCCAGCGACTGCGGCGTGTGCAGGAGCAGCGAGTCCCGATCGGTGATCTCGTCGGCCAGGTAGTACGGCAGGCCGCAGTTGGCGTAGGAGACGTAGGGATCACGCTCCAGGACGACGATCTCGGCGTTCTCGGCCAGACGGCGGGCGCGCGCGGCGAAACTCATCCCGCCCGCGACACCTCCGACAACTACGACCTTCATCGGTGTGGTGCCTCTCATCCGGCGACGGCCGGCAGTCTACGCGGCCGCTCTGCGGCCCTGTCGGTCAGCCCAGGTCAGCGGCAGGTGCAGCGCTTGTCGGCCGGCACGCTGGCCAGGACCTGGTCGACGTGCATCCCGCAGCCGGAGTAGGTGATCTTGCGGCAGCGGGGGCAGACGGCGGGGCTACACATGGGGCTTCTCCTTGCGGGTCGGGGATGGATCGGATCGGTCAACTGGCTCAACTATACCCCAGGGGGTATCTATTCCGACCCCCGGACGACGGCGTGGCGTGGCCCACAGCGGGTCACGCCACGCGCTGGAGCGCTGGATCAGCTCTCGGCCGCCGATCTGGCGGGCAGCAGCTCGTCCGGGTTCAGCTCGGAGCGCTGGAAGATGCCCAGCGCGCCCTTGAGACCCACCGTCATCACGATGTTGATCAGGAAGGCGCCCAGGGCGAGCAGCAGCAATGCCCCGCTGACGGCGGCCAGCACCATGTAGGGCAGGTACTCCCCGTCGGTGTAGATGGTGCGGCGCAGCATGCCCTGCAGACCCGCCATGCCCATGAACGCCCCCATGCCGATGCCGCCGACCAGGTGCGCCCAGAAGTGGAACGTGGCCAGCTTCTGGCTGTAGAGCTTCGCGCCGTTGGTCAGCATCGGCAGCAGCACGTAGATCGCCGCGTACAGGGTCATGGTCAGGCCGACCAGGATCGCCACGTGCACGTGCGGGCCGACCACCCACTGCGTGTTGTGCAGGATCCGGTTCAGGCCGACGTCGGCCTGCATGATGCCGGCGGGCACGGCCAGGGCGAACCCGAGCAGGCCGCCGAGCAGGAAGCGCAGCTCGTTGGTCATCTTCAGCGGCCGGGCCTGCCACAGCGTGCCGAGCGTGATGAAGAACGCCAGTCCCTGGGTGATCAGCTCGAAGGCGGTGACCAGCTCGCCCGAGCCGACCTTGAGCATCGCCGGCTGGGACTGGTCGGAGAGCAGGTGGTGCGACCACACGGTCCAGGACACGACCAGTTCGACGGCGAGCGCGGCCCGCGCCCAGTTCTGCATGATCACCTGACGTCCGGTGATCAGCTGGGCGAGCAGGTACCAGGTGCCGGCGACGAAGATCAGCACCAGGCCGTCGGCGACCAGGTCCAGGCCCCACCAGAACCAGTTCTTGTAGAGCAGGGCGTCGACGGCGCTGTGCTGCAGGCTCTTCCCGAAGATCTCGGCCACCATGTAGACCAGGATCAGCACGCCGGTGAACAGGATGATCCCGGCGTTGAGTGCGACGTCGACCGTTCCGCGGGCGATGGCGGCCACCGGCAGGGGCACCAGGTGGTCCTCGGTCCGCTTGCCGCGCACCAGGTTCCCGAGGGCGGTGAAGCCGAGTGCCGACTTCAGCATCGGGCCGGCCGGCTGCTTCTCGCGCCCGGCCGGGGTGTAGGCGATGGTCTTGAAGATGTTCACCACGAAGAACGCGGTGCCCACCATGACCAGGGCGATCCCGGCGATGAAGATGGCTCCGCCCACCGGCTCGAACTGGGTGAAGTCGGCCGGCAGCGGCCAGTAGAGCGTGTACAGCGGGGCGTAGTGCGTGATGAAGCCGTCGAGCCAGAAGGTGAGCACGCCGACGGTGATCAGCCACCAGGTCCAGCTGGCCAGCCGGTAGCTCCACAGTGGCTTGCCCATCAGATACGGCACCAGCCACAGGAACGCCCCGAAGACGATCATGTACGAGGAGCCGAAGATGCCGACCAGGGGGTGCGCGGTGAGGATGCCGAAGTACTGATCGGTGCTCACCATCGGCAGCGGCTTCACCTGGAACAGGCGCATGATCATGCCTTCGATGGCCGCGAAGGCGTAGTAGACGAGGCCCACGATGACGAAGCGCAGGGTGAGCTTCTGCATCGGGGTCAGGCTGCGCGGGTGGAAACTGTGCTCGTTGCCCTCGAGCAGGGTGTCGGTGAAGGTCATCTCACTCACTCACTCACTCACTCGTGGCGCAGCCGGAGACGCGGACGGCGTCCGGGACAACCATCTGGTAGCCCTCGGGGCCGGAGTACTCGGTGGAGCGGATCGAGTAGGTGCCGTTGCGGTCGAAGCGCCACAGCAGGTCGTTGGCGTGTCCGGGGACGACCTGCATCTGGGTGACCATCGAGTGGTCGCTGCGGAACAGCCCGAAGCCGTACGTCAGATCGGCGGAGGTCACGCTGAACCGGACCAGTTCGTCGCACGGCACCGCCAGCTGTGTGCTCGGCAGGGAGAACCGGTGATCGGCCACGGTGATCGCGTAGGTCTGGCTGGCGTCGCCCCCGTGCAGGTCGTCGGCGACCCAGGGGATCGTGTTGTAGGTGATCAGGTGCAGCGAGCCGCCGATCACGACCAGGAACGCCACCCAGGAGTAGAAGACCGCGGGTCTGACCGCGGACCCTCCGGGCCGGGTCACCCGGTAGGCGAACCAACCGACGAGCGAGATCATCGCCAGTGCATAGCTGGTGTAGATCAGGGTCTGACCCCAGAGCACGGTGTGGGAGTTCACGCCGCCGCTGATCACGACCACGGTGCATCACCTTCCTCGAGCGGGCGGACGCTGCATCCACCATCGAGTCACATACTTGTGGACTATGGAATTGGGTGATGGGACCGAAAGGCTGTCTGGTGCATCACCCGGTGCCTGCAGGGACGCCGCCGGATCAGGCGTCGGCGACCACCGGAACGGCGTCGAAGGCCGCCAGCATGGCCTCGCGCGCCTCGGTCCACGCGGCGTGCAGGGAGCAGGCGGTCTGACCCCCGCAGGGGGAGCGCCGCAGCACGCAGCGTTCACGGTCCAGCGGGCCCTCGACCGCCTCGATCACGGCCAGCACCGACACCGAGCCTGCGGGAACGCGAAGCCGGTACCCGCCGTCCGGACCGGGCTTGGAATCGACCCAGCCGGCGCGGACCAGCGGCGGCACGATGTGGCTGAGGAAGGCGGTCGAGACCTCGATCGTCTGGGCCAGCCGGGGCCCGGTGATCCGCGGGTCGGCGGCCGCGATCACCCGGAACGCGCGCAGGGCGAGCTCGCTGGTGCGGGTGATCTCCAGGCGCATCTGGTCACGGTAACGGTGACCTGCCCGAGCGGCCAGGCGATCCCCTGCGGCTGGGCGTCAGACTTCCGTAACCCAGGCCGGTCTGGTCGTCGCCGCACCGGTGCGCCACAGTGCCAAACATGGCTGGACCTTGTGACACGGCGGAGCCGGATGGGCAGTGGGTGACCTTCGACGGCGGTGACCTCGCCTGTGGGGAGCTGCTGATGGAGCTCGTCGGGTGGCTTCGCAGGGTCCCCGCTGGCTCTGTCGTGGCCGTGATCGCCACCGACCTGGCCGCTCCGATCGACATCCC
Source organism: uncultured Actinomycetota bacterium (assembly GCA_963710915.1). Lineage (GTDB taxonomy): Bacteria > Actinomycetota > Actinomycetes > Actinomycetales > Kineosporiaceae > JADJPO01. Next base: position 29,671 of record CAVQCD010000017.1, read on the forward strand.
GGCATGGTGTTCTCTGACCGGGCACCGCTTCCTGAGGGGCGGCGTCCAGCTCGACCAGCGTCCGCACTATCTGATCGAGGTCAGCGCGAGGGCCCGGGCCACTCGCCCCGGCCGGCCGTGGCACCTGGAGCATCCGGCCTGATCAGGTGCAGCGGAAGACGTGCCGGCGGCCCTCGCCCCTGGCGCGGTCCTGAACCGAGACGGTATCGGCGATCGTCGCCATGACGTCCGCGAGTGGTAACGGTGCCTCGGCCACCCGCATCGCGGGGTCGGTGACGGCCACTGGATGCCACCAGGCGCCGTCCACCGTCAGGGTCGGTTCGGGTGCCAGGTCATCGACGGTGACCGGCATGCCCTCGGTGGCGAAGCCCTGCTCAGCCACGGGGCGGATCAGTCGGTCGGCGATCGGCACCCCCATGTCCTCCAGCCGGTCGTGCAGGGCGGCCGTGGCCCTGGGCGAGCTGTCCCGCACGGTGGCCGCCACCCTCACCCGGAACCCCAGCTCGCGCAACGAGCCGATCCCGGCCAGGGCGCGGGCATGACTGCCGCCACCGCGGTGTCGATCGTGCAATTCGGCATCCGCTGAGTCGAGCGAGACCTGCAAGAGCACCCGCCGGTCCATGGCGTCGAGCATCACCCGGCGGCGTCCGCGCCCCACGACCATCGCGTTGGTCAGGATCGTGATCTCGAGGCTCTCGGGGACTGCGGCCGCGAGCCGGTCGAGCTCGGGGTGCAGAAACGGCTCGCCGCCGGTCAGCAGCACCTCGCGGCCCCCGAGGCCGGCGAACTCGCTCACCGCAGCGCGGGCCAGCTCGAGGGGGAAGCGACGCTTGTCGGCGGCAGGGCTCGACCGGGCACAGCAGTAGTCGCAGGACAGGTTGCAGTCGAAGTTCGTGTAGATCCACAGACGGCTTCCCAACGGCACCTCGTGGCCGTCGGAGAATCCACTCCGGTCGGATGAGGTGGGGCGCACGGTGACGGTCCGGGTCTGTGCCACGCCGCGACGGATGGCGATGTGCCAGGGACCGTCCGGGGACTCGGCGCGCTGCGCGGTCAGGGTGTGCCCGGCCAGGCGCGCCCAGTCCGGCAGGTCGTCGAGGACGGAGCGCTCCTCGGTGCGCAGGGCCATCAGCTCGCCGACCTCGACCCGGCGCAGCTGCCGGGTGATCAGCAGAAGCAGACCGCTGCCGCAGTCCATGGCCCCGCCGTCGAGATGTGCGGCGACCTCACGAGGGAACGGTTCGGTGCTCATCGGCCCACCCGCGTTCCGGCCCGTGACCGTGTCTCAGTAGGAGACACACGCGGCGCCTTCGGCCAGGATCGCGACCAGGGTCGCGCCGCCTGCGATCTGTGCGCCCGGCACCAGGTCGGCCTCGCCGATGCCGCGCTTCTTGGCGCACGGGCTGCAGACCAGCAACCGGCCGCCGCCCTCTACGAAGCCGGTGAGCAGATCGGCGAGCGGTGCGAAGCCCTCCTCATGGATCTTCTCCGCCTCGCCGGACTTGCCCAACCAGGCGCCATCGCAGGAGAGGAACACGGTGGTCTCCTGGCCCGAGGCGACGGACGCGTTGGCCACCACAAAGCCCAGGGTCGCCCGATCGGTGTTGTCGTGCGAGCTTGCGAGCGAGACCACGATGGCCATGGCGGGGTTTCCCTTCGGCTGGCGAGCAGGTCAGCCGAAGGCTAGCCCGGCCGGTCGGTCCCAGGCCGGGTGGGCAACCGGTTGTAAGGAATCGGTAACCGGAGCATGGACCCGATCCCGGGTCGCTCGATCTAGCCTTGGCGACGGGAAGGCTTACACGCCGACCCACACTCCTACGGAGGTTCTGATGGCTCGTTCCGAGCCGGTGGGAACCGGAGCGGTGACCACTGCCCCGTTGCCGGCCGTTCCGCTCGCCGATGATCGCCTCGCCCGCGCGTCGATCCTGGTGCTGCGGGTGGTGATGGCGTTCTTGTGGATCCAGAACACCCGGTGGAAACTGCCGCCCGACTTCGGTGCTGATCGCCGCTCCGGAGGGCTCTACGACTACCTCCGCGAAGCCTACGAGAACCCCGTGTTCCCGCCGTACGCCTGGCTTGCGGAGCATGTGCTGCTGCCCCACCTGAGCGTGTTCGGCTGGGGGGTGCTCGCCGCCGAAGTGACACTGGGGGCTTGCCTGCTGGTCGGGTTCATGACGCGGCTGGTGGGCCTGATCGGCGTCGTTCAATCGTTCGTGATCTTCTTGTCGGTGGGCCAGACCCCCGGGGAGTGGCCGTGGTCCTACTACCTGATGATGGTCGGCTGCCTGGCGATCGCGGGGCTCGGGGCCGGCCGGGTCGCGGGCCTGGACGGCGTGCTGCGGCCACGGCTGTTGGCCCACCACGGTCTCCTGCGCCGGGCGGCGGTGTTCGCATGAATGCCTCGACGCCGTCAGGAGGCTCCGAGCTGGCGCCAGACGTGCGCGCCACCCTGCGCTGGGTGTCCGGCGCTGCGCTGATCAGCCCCATCTTCCTGGTGGCCCCGAGCGGCGACGCCTACCGCTGGGTGGACATGTCCGTGGTCTCGACGGTGGTCGCGGTGGTCGCCGGCGTGATGGGCCTGTTCGCGGCCTCCGGTGGTCGCCGGGTGCCCGCCGTGGTGGCCGGTGGGCTCTGCCTGACAGCGGCGCTCGTGCGCATGGCTGCTCTGCTGGTCGGGGCCGCGGGCCCGATCGGGGGCAGTGCCGCCACGATGACCTTCCTCGGCGGTCTGGCTCTGGCCTATCTGACCTTGGCTGCGGCCGACCGGCTGCTCACTCCGACGCGGCGGTGAGCAGCTCCCGGATCTGCGCCCGCGAGGGCACCCGCCCGGAGACCATCACCGTTTCGTCGACCACCAGGGCCGGGGTCGACATCACGCCGTAGCCGGCGATGTCGGCGTAGTCGGTCACCTTCTCGACACTGGCCTCCAGGCCGAGGTCGGCGAGCGCCTGTCGAGTGGCCTTCTCCAGGTTCTGGCAGTTGGCGCAGCCGGGGCCGAGCACCTTGATCTTCATAGTCGTTCCTTCCGGAGGGTGCCGCGCTCAGCCGAGGACGGCGTTGAACAGGTAGCCGACGGCGATGATCCCGGTGGCCACCACCGCGACGAACAGGGCCAGCAGCGGAGGTCTCAGCACTCGCCGGAGCAGGATCAGTTCGGGCAGGGAGAGCGCGACCACGCTCATCATGAACGCGAGCAGGGTGCCCATCGGCAGTCCCTTGTCGTACAGCGCCTGCACCAGGGGCATGATCCCGGCCGCGTTCGAGTAGAGGGGCACCCCGATCGCCACTGCCACCGGGACGCCGAACGCCGAGCCGGCTCCGGCGTAGCGGGTGAACAGGTCCTCCGGGGCCCAGCCGTGGATGACTGCGCCCAGGCCGATCCCGACCAGGAGGTAGGGCCAGATCTTGCGCAGGATCGAACGCACCTCCTCGACGCCGAGGGCGAATCGGTCGTCGAGGGTCAGGTGGGCGGTGGAGTCGATGATCTGCCCGTGCAGCCGGGTCTCGAACACGAACGGCTCCACCCAGCGCTGGACGCCGAGCCGGCCGAGGACCCACCCGGCCACGATCGCCACGGTCAGCCCGGCGGCGATGTACAGGGCGGCGATCCGCCAGCCGAACAGGCTGGCCAGCAGGCCCACGGCGATCTCGTTGACCAGCGGGGAGGCGATCAGGAAGCTCAGGGTCACCCCGATCGGCACGCCGGCGGCGACGAAGCCGATGAAGGCAGGGACGGCGCTGCAGGAGCAGAACGGGGTGACCACGCCGAGGCCGGCGGCCATCACGTTGCCTGCCCCCTCGCGCCGTCCGCCGAGCAGGGCCCGGGTGCGCTCCACGCTCATGTATGAGCGCAGCACGGTGACCACGAAGATGATCCCGATCAGCAGCAGGGCGATCTTCACCGAGTCGTAGCAGAAGAACCGCACCGACTCGGTGACCCGGGAGGTGGGGTCCAGGCCGAGGACGTCGTGCAGCAGCAGGTCCCACGCCGGGGCGTTCACCCGGTAGGCGGTCAGCCAGAGCGCGGCCGCCCCGGCGAGCGTCAGCCATCGCCCGGTGGGGCTGTGCAGCCGGGTGTCGGCTCTCTCGCGCAGCGTGGTCGTCGTCCTCACCTCGGATCGAGGGTGGGAAGCGCCGCGTGCAGGCGCTGGACGGCGCTCTCGGCCAGGGAGTAGTCGACCCATCGGCCACGGCGGGAACCGACGATCAGGCCGGCCTCGCGCAGCACCTTGAGGTGGTAGCTGAGCAGGTTGGCGGCGAGCGGCAGGCTCTCCTGAAGGACGCAGACGCAGGTCGTGCCGCCGGCCAGGATGTGCAGCACGGCCAGACGGGTCGGGTCGGCGACGGCGGCCAGAAGGGTCGCCGCGTCCGGAGGGGGCGGGCCTGCGCGGCGGCTCTGCTCGAGCCTCGTCGATACAGCCATTCTTGAACTATGTGCCGCCGTCCGCGCACCCCGCGGGGATCAAGGTCCCGTGCCCTGCCCTGCCGGGGTCGTCCAGCGGCCAGTCCAGGTAGCGCGTGCCGAGGTAGTACGGGCAGGTGTCACCGCAGCCCATGGTGATCACCACGTCGCTCAGTTGGACGGCGTCGCCGGTGAGCACCTTGGGGGTGGCCAGCCGGCGGCCATCTGCGAGCGGCCGGCGTTGTGGATGCAGACGAACAGGACGGACGGCGTGCCGTCGGGGGACTTGGTGGTCATGGGAACCTCTCTGTGGGGTCAGGGGCGGGATCGGGTGTCGATGTGACCGACGACGACGTCGTCGGTGGACAGACCGACGTCCGGGTAGAGGGTGCGGACCAGGGCCGCCCCCAGGCCGGCGCCGACCAGTTGGGCGGCGATGAAGGGCAGTACCGAGGACGGCGCGATCCCGGCGAAGGTGTCCGAGAAGATCCGCCCGACAGTGACGGCGGGATTGGCGAAGCTGGTCGAGGAGGTGTACCAGTACGCCGCGCCGATGTAGGCGCCGACCACGGCTGCGCTCAACGGGGCCCGGCCGGAGCGGGCCAGCGCGAAGATGATGCCGATCAGCCCGGCGGTGGCCACCACCTCGCCCAACAGGACCCCGGCGGTGACCCGTTCGTGGGTGGAGATCTGCACCGGGGCGAGGGAGTACATGGCGTTGGCCAGCACGGCGCCGGCGGCGGCGCCGACGGTCTGGGCCACGCTGTAGGCGGCGACGTCGCCCAGTTCCAGCCCGTGCCCGCTCCGGTGGCCGAGGGCCCAGTCCATCAGCGAGACCACGGGGTTGAAATGAGCGCCGGAGACCGGACCGAACTGCAGGATCAGTACCGTCAGACCGAAGGCGGTGGCGATGCTGTTCTCCAGCAGCTGCAACCCGGTGTCGCCGGGGGAGAGCTGCTGGGCGGCGATCCCCGAGCCGACGACCACGGTGACCAGCAGGCCGGTGCCGACGGCCTCGGCCAGCAGGCGCCGGCTCAGCGGGGGAGTGGCGGGATGGACAACTGACATAGCTCAACCATACTTGACTCAATATGGGTGGAGGCAAGATGTCCGACGGGTCGATCGAGAACCGTGCCCGCATGCATGCGGCGCTCGGTGAACCCGTGCGGCTGGCCATCGTCGATCAGCTGACCCTCGGGGATGCCTCGCCGGGGGAGCTGGGTGCCGCGGTCGACATGCCGACCAACCTCCTCGCCCACCACCTGAAGGTGCTCGAGGAGGCGGGACTGATCCGCCGGGTGCGCTCCGAGGGGGATCGGCGGCGCTCCTACGTGCAGTTGTGCTGGGGCGATCCGGCGGTCGCCGATCTGCTCGGCAGCGCTGCCGGCGGTGTCCCGGGGATCGGCCATGCGGAGGACCCCGCCCGGGTCGTCTTCGTCTGCACCCACAACTCGGCGCGTTCCCAGTTGGCGGCCGCGGTGTGGTCCCGGGTGAGCGCCATCCCGGCCGCCTCCGCCGGCACACACCCCGCCGAGCGGGTGCACCCGCGTGCCGTCACCGTGGCCCACCGGCACGGGCTGGACCTCGCCCGGGCCACCCCGCGCCCGATCGGGGAGTCGCTGGGCCCCGGCGATCTGATCGTGGCGGTGTGCGACAACGCTCATGAGGAACTGGTGGCGACCCGCCCCGAGGGACACCGGCGGGGCTGGCTGCACTGGGCGGTCCCCGACCCGGTGCGCCTGGACACCGACGACGCCTTCGCCGCGGCCTATGCCGATGTGTCCCATCGGGTGCAGCGGCTCGCCGGTGCGCTCGCCGGGCGGCCGGGTGTCGCCGAATGACCTCCGGCCACGGCCACGTCCACGGCCTGGGCGACGCGGCGTCCGCCCCGGTCGAGGACCCGGCCGATGCGCGTCGGATCCGGAGGGTCCTGGCGGCGATCGTGGTACCGATCCTGGCGGCCACGGCGCTGGCGATGGCGCTGCTGTGGCCGCGCGGGGAGCTACCCGCGGTGCCCGCCGCGCAGACCGCCTACGCCGGGGTCACCTTCGAGCAGGCCAGGGTGAGCGGCACCCGGGTGCAGACCTGCCAGGGCAGCAGCGTGGACCGGCAGGCGGACGGCAGCATCCCCGAGTCCGTGCAGTGCACCACGGTGGATGCCGTGCTGACCACCGGTCCGGCGTCGGGAACGGCGATCAGCTTCGGGATCTCCCCGGAGACCGTGCGCTCCGGAGTCGTGGCGGGGGACCGGCTCCAGGTCGCGCGCTACCCGCCGGTGGAGGGCCAGCCCGAGCTGTATGCCTTCGTCGACTTCGCCCGCGAGGTACCGCTGGGGCTGCTCGCGGGGTGCTTCGCGCTGCTGGTGGTGGTGATCGCGCGCTGGCGCGGACTGATGTCCCTGGTCGGTCTGCTGCTGGCCTACGTCACGATCGCCGTCTTCGTCCTGCCCGCGTTGCGCCACGAGGAGAGCCCGACCCTCGTCGGTGCGGTGGGCTCCACGGCGATCATGAGCGTGATTCTCTACTCCACCCACGGGGTGTCCCGGAAGACGACGACCGCGTTCCTGGGCACTGTCGCCGGCATCTGGACGTCGGCCGGACTGGCCTGGTGGGTGGTCGAGGCGGCCCATCTCAACGGGTTGACCAGCGAGGAGAACCTCCAGCTCGACCGGATGGTGCCCTTCGACGACCTGGCCGGACTGGTCACCTGCGGGATCATCCTGGCCGGGCTGGGCGTGCTCAACGACGTGACCATCACCCAGGCGTCGGCGGTGTGGGAGCTGCACGAGGCCGCTCCCGGGCTGCCGGGGAGGCAGTTGTTCGCACGGGGCATGCAGATCGGGCGCGACCACCTCGCCTCCACGGTCTACACCATCGCCTTCGCCTACGTGGGCGCGGCGCTGCCCACGGTGATGCTGGGCACGCTCTATGCACGCCCGCTGCGGCAATGGCTGTCCAGCGGCGAGATCGCCGAGGAGATCGCCCGCTCGTTGGTGGCCTCGATCGGGCTGATCCTGGCGATCCCGCTCACCACGGCGATCGGATGCCTTGTCGTGAAGGGGATCTCGGCCCGTGCAGGGGCCTCCCGCGCCGACCGTCGGCACGGGCGACGGGTCGCCGGATAGCTGTCACTGGGTGGCGGGCAGGTAGAACTCCAGCGCGATGCCGTCCGGGTCCCGGAAGTTGAGGTGGGATCCGAACGGCGACTGCTCGACGCCGGAGGTGGTGACGCCCATCTCGGCCAGCCGCTCCTGCCAGGCGTCCAGCTCGGCCTGGTCGGCGCACACGAAGGCCAGGTGGTCCAGGCCGACGTGCCGCTCGGTGAACGGAGCGGGGTCGACGTCCGCGGGCTGGCGCAGGTCCAGGGCCTGACCGTCCGGGGTCAGGTAGATCTGCATCGGGGCCGGTTCGTCGAACTCGGCCACCTTGGTGAACCCGAACAGCCGCTCGTACCACGGCCCGCTGCGGGCGATGTCGGTGACGGTCAGGGCGACGTGTTGAAGGTGCATCTGCGGCATGGCTGCCGCCTCCCCCCAGGGCTGCGGGCACGGCCGGTCCGTGACCGCGTGCAGCTCCGATCTACACCCGAGCCGGCCACGCCACCCTGGGCCTGACGTCCCTGATCCCTTGTGCGGGAGCCGTTTCCTTCAGCACGGCGGCACCCTGACCGCCGCCTGAGCGCGGCCACCCGAGGCGGCCCGAGGCAGGCCCCAGGGACGATCGGCCCGCGATCCGGGCGAGAAAAGCAATATATTGCCTTTATGACCACCGCGGACAGCGAGGTGCAGGCCGAGCTCTTCGGCTTCCTGTTCCTGTTGTTGCAGAACCTGTCCCGTCGTCTCGACCAGGGGCTGGAGCAGTTCGGCCTGACCAGCCGGCAGTGGCTGCTGCTCGCCGTGCTGGTCAAGGCGTTCCCCGGCGAGCCACCCACCCTGGGAGACGCGGCTGCCGTGTACGGCACCTCACGGCAGAACGTCACCCAGCTCGCCCGCCAGCTCGCCGACCGTGGGTACCTGCAGCTGGAACCCGATCCTCAGGATCGCCGGGCCACCCGGTTGCGCCTGACCGCCAAGCTGCGGGTCTTCGACCAGCCCGAGGTGCAGGCCGAGCAGGCCCAGTCGCTGGCGGAGATCTTCGCCGCGCTGCAGCCCGAGGAGGTACGCACCCTGCGCGGGCTCGTCGTCCGCTGGCCTGGATCACCTGTCAGACCGTCCATGGAGGGAAAGCACGTCATGAACATCCGCACTGCCCCGGACCGGCTCCTCGTCCCGGAGGCGACCCGTCAGAGCACCCTCGATCAGGCCGGGGCCACCCGCGCTCCGTACCTGCTCGGCGTCGCGCTCGCCCTGGTCACCGTCATCGGGGCCGCAGCCACCTTCTTCGTGGACGGCGTGCTGCGCGGGCCGGCCGCCGCGAACGGCTCGGCGCGGGGCACCGCGCTGGTGATGCTCGTCGTCGCGGTGCCGACACTGCTGGCCGGCATGTGGTTCGTGCGGCACGGCTCGGTGCGTGGGTTGTTCGCCTGGCTCGGTGCCCTGGCCTATCTGCTGTACAACGCTGTGCTGCTGCTGTTCGGCACTCCGTTCAACCAGCTGTTCCTGCTCTACGTGGGCATTCTCGGGCTGAGCCTGGCCGGCACCGTCGCGCTCCTGGTGAGTGTCGACGTCCGCACGGTGGCATCGCGGCTGAGTGACGCGCCGGCTCGGGGGATCGCCGTCTTCATCTGGGTGATCGCCGGGGGCAACGCCCTGGTCTGGCTGCGTCAGGTCGTCCTCGGCATGGGCTCCGACGGCCCTCCCGCCTTCCTCGACGGCACCGGCCTGACCACCAACCCGATCTATGTCGAGGACCTCGCCTTCTGGCTGCCCCTGGCCGGGCTGGGTGCGCTCTGGTTGTGGCGGCGCGCACCGTGGGGCTACCTGATCTCCGGCGGGCTGCTCGGACTGTGGCTGATCGAGGGCATCGGGGTGGCGACCGACCAGTGGTTCGGCACCCACGCCGACCCGACCTCTGTGGTGGCCTCGATGGCCGGCGTCTACCTGTTCGTGGTCGTCGCCGTCGTGAACGCCGTCGCGATGGGACTGTTCCTGCGGCGGGTCAGGCCGGCTGGTACGGCTGAACGATCCGGGTCTGCCACGTCTGCGGATCCGGCTGGGTCTCGGGGTCGCTGAGGTAGACCTCCCACGGGGCGCCGGAGGGTGTGCCGCCGTGGTCACCGATCCAGGCGAAGACGGCGGCATAGATCGGCTCCATCGCCTCGTACGGGCCGAGGTGCGTCGTCACCGCCACGCTCCCGCCGGGCAGTTCGGCCGGCCGCACCGTCCCGGCGCCCGAGATGGTGGTGCCGACCGGGAAGCCCGCCTCCACCGTGAAGCGGCCGACGCCGTCCTGCCGGTACCGGGCGAAGGGCGGCCCGACCAGCGTAACCCCTTGGGCGGCAATGGCTGTGGCCACTCCGCCGAACGCCTCAGCCAGCCAGGGGCCGATCGCGGCCACCGGCAGGGTGGCCTCCATCACCGCCACGGGCTGGGGGTGATAGGTCTCTTCGTGGATCGCCTGGTCGCCGGTCATGGCACCATCCCGCCTTCCTCGACATCGAACCTCAGGACGCGCCGCAGGACGTCGTCCGCGTCACTGATCACTCCGATCCGGCCGGTCGCGGCGAGTGCCGAGACCTCACCCAGTGCCGCGAGGTCGTTCACCGGCCAGGTCATCACCAGCTCGACCCGCTCGTGCAGGGCGGCGGTGACTCTGGGGGTGAGCAGCGAGCGGTGCACCGAGACCCCGTACGTCCGGGGGGAGGACCGCAGGCGTCGGCTCAGCAGGAGGAGCTCGTGGCGGTTCCGCGCGGAGAGCACGCTGCGCACCCACGGCAGCCGCTCGAACGGCCGGAGCGCCGGCCAGTACCGCGAGCAGACCAGGACGGGGTGCCCAGGGGCGTACTCGTGCAGCATCCGGGCCACCCGCTCGCCGACCTCGATCCGCCGTCCCTTGAGGTCCAGCATGAACGTCGCCCCGCCGTCCGCGGCCTGGAGCAGGTCGTGCAGGCCGGTGCGGGGCGCGGACGCCGGGTGGAGCTCCCAGCGGTCCCACAGCCAGGGCAGGGGTCCCATCGTCTTCAGATGCCGCACCTCGAGCCGACCGCGGTGGCTGTGCACGTCGGCCTCGATCACGTCGGCGCCCAGCGCGACCGCCGAATGCAGCCGGGCCATCGAGTTGCCGGCGCGATGCGCAACGGCCAGCAGCGTCACCGTGGCCTCCCGGACGGCCTCACGTGCTCCGGGCGGCGGCGGTCGAACACCTGCGCCGCCCACAGGCCGATCAGGGCCAGCGCCAGCCCGGCGACGACGTCCACCAGGTAGTGGTTCCCGGTCAGGATCACCGCGGCCACCATCAGGACCGGGAGCAGGTATCCGGCCACGCGCAGCCACAGTGAGCCGGCGGCGCCGGCGATGGCCAGACCGACCAGCAGGTCCCAGCCGGCATGCAGGCTGGGCATGGCGGCGTACTGGTTGACGAAGGCGGGCGGCTGCAGCACCCGATAGGCCAGCGACTGCTCGCTCACGGTGTCGATGATGCCCCAGGGCGGCCAGCCGGGGCGGGGCGACCGGGTAGAGGGCGAAGATGAACAGCCCGATCCCACCCGAGATCATCATCGCGTCCCGCAGCCGGACGAACCGGTCCCGGTGCCGGACGGCCAGCCAGACCAGGGTGGGCACGATCACCGGCCAGTGGCCGTAGATGTAGACCCAGTTCGCCGGCGCGACCAGCCAGTCCCAGCGCAGCAGCACCTGCTGCAACCCGGCCTCGACGTCGAGACCCGTCGCGCGTTCGAGGTCCATCAGGTCCCGCGCGTGGACCTGAGCGGTCTCCGGCGACCCCGCGGTCAGCCCACGCACCCGGAAGTAGACGACGACGGCAGCCGTCACGATGGCGACTTGGGTCAGGATCCACCGCGTGCCGGCGTCGACGGCGTGCAACGGGTGGCTGAGCACAGCTGGCATCGCTTCACCCCGGTTACCGGCTCATCGTCTCGCGGCCGGGACGCCAGGGCCAGGCGACCTTGGGCCCGGGCAGCGGCCGGATGCGGCCCGGATCAGGCCTGGCTGCTGCGGCGCACGGCCGACGCCTCATGCCACCGGCCGGCCAGCAGCAGCGCACCGCCGCCGAGCAGCAGCGCGGGCGCCCAGGCCAGCAGCGCCTTGAGCGCCACAGCGCCCAGAGCGGCCGTCCACGGCACCCCGAACCCGACCAGGGCGAGGGCCAGGGCGGCGTCCCGGGGGCTGGCGCCGTGCGGGCCGGGCACCACTCCGGCGAGCTGGCTGGCCCCGAACGCCGCCAGCACTGCCAGTGGATTCGTGGTGTGCCCGGTGGCGAGCAGGGCGCCGAACAGCAGCGCGATGATCGAGGCCTGGTAGGCCACCGAGAGCGCCAGACCGCGGGCCAGCCGGCCGGGCGTCGGCCACTCCCGGCGCGGGATCCAGTGCGGTCGCACCCGGCGGACCAGGAGTATCGCCGCGCCGAGCACCGCTGCCAGCGCGAGGACGCCGAGCAGCAGGCGGACCGGCAGCGCGGCTCCGGCCAGACCGACGAAGAGGGCCAGGCCGATCGCGCCGACCAGCCGGTCCAGGGTCACCTCGGCGGCGGCGGAGCCGCGGGCCATGCCGACCCCGGCCAGCCGCTTGATCCGCCAGAGGTCGGCGCCGACGTGCCCGGGGGTGAGCAGGCCGAGCAGCTCCGACTCGGCGTAGGCGCCGACGTGCCAGCCCGTGCCGCGGCCGCTCTCGGACAGCCCGTGCCAGCGCAGGGGGCACAGCAGGTACTTGCCGACCGTCCAGACCAGCAGCCCGGCGATGGCCGGCCACAGGTCGAGGGCGGGCAGCCGAGGGAGGGTGAGCACGGGAACGGCCACCGCAACCACGATGGCCAGGGCCTTGAACGACCGGGAGATCACCGGTCTGTGCCACACGCGCATGTCACCTCACACCGGGTGGGCGCACGGCGCGCATCACCCCACCCATCATCGCTCACGGTCGGCCGTGGTCAGAACGGGCTGAGGATCAGGCCCCGACCAGGTCCCGATGGACGAACGACCGCACGCCGACGAGGCTCAGCAGCGTCGCGACGGTCAGCAGCACCAGGGCAGGGGTGAACGCGAACGTCTGGGCCGGCACCATCGCCAGGTGGTGGAAGGGCGAAAGGTCGACCACCCAGTCCGGCCAGCCCAGCGGGGGCCCGATCATCTGGACGACGACCACGGCCACTGTGGCGCCCGCCGAGCCGGCTACCGTCAGCCGGGGCAGCAGACCGAACAGGGCGACCGCCAGGCCGCCGCAGACCGCTGCTGCCGGCAGGGTGTTCAGCATCGACTGCAGCCCGTGGACCAGGCTGACGTCGGCGCCGGTCAGCCGGGCGCCGGCCCAGATCGCCACCCCGCAGAACGTGGCCAGGGCGGTGGTGGCGGCCATGGTCAGCACAATCTGCCCGCCCAGCCACCGGCTGCGCGACACCGGGCGGACCAGGATGTTCTCCACCCGGGTGGAGTCCTCCTCGGCGCGCGCCGAGCCCATCCGCCAGCAGGCGTACAGCGCGAACCCGATGCCCATCATGGTCGCCATCGCCGCGACGAAACCGTCCGGATGAGTCATGTCCATGCCGATCTGGGCCAGCATGCGCTGGGTGGCCGAGTCGTCGTTCAGGAAGTCGACCATCGACTGCAGCAGCGCCCCGATCAGGAAGGCGTAGCTGCCGAGCCCGAACGCCCAGCCGGCCAACACCCCGCGGCTGCCCCGCCAGGCCAGGGCCGTCGGGCTGCCCAGCCGGCGCAGATCGGACTTCGCGTGCTCGTCGGCGACGACGGTGCTGGAGCCCTCGTCCCGGCGGGTGCGCAGGATGACCGCCGCTGCGCCGAGCAGGATCGGGGCGACGAGCAACGGGATCAGGGGATACCAGCGAGCACCGGCATAGACATGCAGCTGATCGACCCAGCCGAACGGCGTCGCCCAGCCGAGCCACGCGCGCTCGTCGGTGCTCGAGGCGGCCACCCGGATCAGATAGGTCGCGGCGAACACCGACGAGGCCAGCTGGACGGCGCGACGCCGCTCGGCGTGGATCTGGGCCGCGACGGCGGCGATGCCCGCGCAGGTCGCCGTGAAACCGGCCAGCGCCGCACCGTAGATGACCGAGTCGGTGGTGCCCGTGCGGGACAGGGCCAGCGCGGCGGCGGTGACCGTGCCGAGGAGCAGACAGGCCAGCCCGATCACAGCCAGCGTCGTGGCCACCACGCGCCCGGGCCTGACCGGCCCGGCGAGCACCAGTTCGTTCCGGCCGGACTCCTCCTCACCGCGCAGCAGCCGGGTGGTGAGCAGGATCGCCCACACCCCGGTCACCGCCTGGGCGATGTAGCCGCCGTCCCACACGGTGAAGCCGCCGGCGGTGTCGATCGCGCGCGGCACGCCCTGCAGCATCCGTACGGCCGGGGTGTCGAACTGCATCAGCCGGGCCCGGGAGGCGACGTCCGGGTAGGCGGCCAGGTACTGGGCCACCCGCAGCGCGAAGTAGGCGCCGACGAGGACGGCCAGGACGGCCACGCCGCGTCGGATCAGCCGGACGACCAGGCCGAACACTGTGCGCATCGAACCCACCGGCTCCTATCGCTCGTGAGCCGCCTGCACGGCCTGCCGCTGTGCGGGGGAAGCCTCGTAGTAGGTCACGAAGATCTCCTCGAGGCTCGGTTCCTGGCTGCGCAGCCGGACGACGTCCGCGCGGGCGAGAGCGGCGAGCACGGCCCGCGGGGGGCCCTGGACGGTCAGCCGCAGAACGTCTCCGCTGATCTGCACGTTCTCGACGCCGGGCACCCCGGTCAGGTCGGGCATGGAGCCGTTGATCGTCGCCTCGATGACGGTGGATCCGATCCGGCGCAGTTCGTCCAGGGTGGCCACCTCGATCAGCCGGCCACCCCGCAGGATGGCCACCCGGCCGCAGATGTCCTCCACCTCGTCGAGCAGGTGCGAGGAGAGGAAGACGGTCTGACCACGGCCGCTCGCCTCACGGGCCAGGGCCTGGAACTCGGCCTCCATCAACGGATCCAACCCGGCGGTGGGCTCGTCCAGCAGCAGCACATCGGCCCGGGTCATGAACGCGGCAATCAGGGCCACCTTCTGCCGGTTGCCCTTGGAGTAGGTCCGCGCCCGCAGGCCCGGGTCGAGCTGCAGTCGCTCCACCAGCTCGTCCCGGAAGGCGACATCGACGCTACCGCAGAGGTTTCCGAGAAAGGTGAGGATCTCCGCCCCGGTCAGCTGCGGCCAGAGGGCGACGTCGCCGGGCACGTACGCCACCCGGCGGTGCACCGCCTCGACGTCGGTGCACGGCACGCCCATGATCCAGGCGGCGCCGCTGGTGGGGTGGATCAGGTCGAGCAGCAGCCGGATCGTGGTGGACTTCCCGGCCCCGTTCGGCCCGAGGAAGCCGAACACCTCACCGGGTGCGACCTCGAGATCGAGCTGGTCGAGGGCGAGCACTGAGCCGAAGCGCTTGGTCAGGCCTGAGGTACGGATCGCTACGTCGTCCACGGCTGGATCCTTGGGGAGTTCGGCTAGTCGATCACCAGACGACGCTCGCCGGCGTCGATCGCTCGCAGCAGCAGTGCGCGGGACAGGGATCGTCCGCCGCACTCGCACCCGGCGGGAAGCGGGTCGTCGAGGTCGACGCCCTCGGCCGGCTGGAGCCAGTCGAGCCAGGGGTCGTCCCGGTGGCCGCCGTGGTGCGCGGCGTCGTGCCGGTCGCGGGCTCCGTGGCTGTGGGCGCGCGGGATGCTCACGTAGAGCGGCCCGGTAGGGGTGTCGTAGACGGCGGCGACATGATGAGCGTCGGCGCAGTGGACCACCAGCAGTGCCTTCTCGCTCGGTGAAGGTCCGAGAGCCTGATAGGCCTCCACCGCCGAGCGCTGCCGGAGGCTGTGCGCGGTCGGTGTGTGGGTCACGTCATTCACGCTAGTCAGGCGCGTTCCGGGCGTTCGGGGGCCATCGTCCCTGCTCGCCGCTCCTGTGTCGGTCCGGGCGTGCGTGAGAGGACTCTCATGGTGGGTTCATGGAGCCGTACCCGGGCCGGGAGACATTGGGTCATGGTCTCGCGCGGGATCCTGTGGGTCGCGGCCGTCCTGCTCGCGACGGGCGGCGCGGCCGTCGCGCTCGCCGTGCGGGCGACCACCGAGGAACGCCCGCTCGGCCCCGGCGTGGTGCTGCTCGAGCGGGCCACTCCGCTGACCACGGCGACGGCAGGTCCCACCTCATCGCCGGGGCTGCGGACGGTTCAGCCGGCTCCGGCGCAGTCGGTGCAGACGGACGACGACGAGTCCGACCCCGCGGACCACGATGACCCGAGCTGAGGCACCGCCCACGCCCCCCGGTCTGCGTCGCGCGCCCGAGGAGGCCCTGAGGATGGGACGCGCCGTGCCGGGTCGGATCGCGGCCGGCTCCCGGCGCCTGGTCCCGGTCACCGTGCAGAACCGGGTCCTGGCGGCGGTGATCGGGGTCGCTCTGCTCGGGATGACGGTCTCCGGAACCCTGGTCCTGCTGACGCAGTGGACGCGCACGATGCAGCGCATCGATGCGGCGATCGAGGCGGATGTCGTTCAGTTCCGGACCCTGGCCGGTCATGGTCCTACGCCACGTCAGCCCCGGTTCACGGGTCTGGAGGAGCTGTTGGAGATCACCGTCCAGCGCCAGGCCCCCGAGGCGGACGAGACCTACCTGGCCCTCATCGACGGTGTGCCGCGGTTCGTCCCGTCCGGGGAGCGCCCGATCGCCCTGGAGCGCGAGACCGCGCTCCTGGCCCAGGTGCGGCAGTTGCCGGCGGATGCACCGGTACAGCTCCTCACCCTGACCACGTCGTCCGGACCGATCCGCTACGCGGCCGTGCAGGTGCGGTTCGCGGACACCCCCCAGGTCGGCACCTATGTCATCGCCTACGCCCTGGAACCACACCGCCACCAGACCGTCGAGGCCGTCCAGCTGTACCTGGCGGGCATGATCGTCACGCTCCTGATCGTGGCCCTGGTCGGCAAGGCCGTCTCGGGGCGCCTGCTGAGCCCGCTGCGGAGCCTTCGGGCGACGGCCCAGGGCATCAATCGCAGCGACCTGACCCGGCGCATCCCCGTGCAGGGAAACGACGACGTCTCCGACCTGACCCGTACGGTCAACGAGATGCTCGACCGGCTGGAGTCCGCCTTCCAGGGGCAGCAGGACTTCCTCGACGACGCCGGTCACGAGCTGAAGACCCCGCTGACGATCATCCGGGGGCACCTGGAGCAGATGGAGCCGCTCGACCCGATCGACGTGGTGGAGATCCGTGACCTCGTGATCGACGAGGTGGATCGGATGACGCGCCTGGTGCAGGACCTCACCCTGCTGACGAAGTCGGGTCACCCCGGCTTCCTGCGCAAGGAGCAGATCGATGTCGCCGTCCTGCTCGAGGACGTGATCGGCAAGGCGGTCGTCCTGGGTGCCAGGACCTGGGTTCTCGAGGCCTCGGAGCCGAGCACGGTGTCCGGAGACCGGCAGCGCCTCACCCAGGCGCTGCTGCAACTGGCGGCCAACGCCGTCCAGCACACTGTCGCCGGGGACGAGATCACCCTGGGCTGCCGGACGGCGAGCTCAGGTGACGCGGTGTGGATGTGGGTCCGCGACCGCGGCCCGGGGGTGGCCCCGGGGGACGCGCAGCGGATCTTCGAGCGCTTCGCCCGGGCTCCGGTCGGCCTGGCCGGGGCGGGCTCGGGTTCGGGCCTGGGTCTGGCCATCGTCGCGGCGATCGCGCAGGCCCACGGGGGCAAGGTGTGGGTGGAGAGCCTGCCGGGCAACGGCGCCACGTTCTTCGTCGAGATCCCCTCGGGATCCGCGTGACCCGCTGGAGGAACCGATGAGGATCCTGATCGCCGAGGACGAGCCGAGGGTGGCCTCGTTCATCGCTCGCGGCCTGCGGTCCAGCGGCTACACGGTGACCGTGGTCGGCGACGGCGTAGCCGCCTGGGACCTCGCCTCCTCGGGGGAGCATGACCTGCTCGTCCTGGACATCGGCTTGCCGCAGCTGGACGGGTTCGCGGTGTTGCGCCGGCTGCGTGAGGCGGACAACCCGATCCCGGTCGTCATCCTCACCGCGCGGGACTCGGTGACCGACACGGTGGCCGGGCTGGACGGCGGGGCGGACGACTACATCGCCAAGCCGTTCCGCTTCGAGGAGCTGCTGGCTCGGATCCGGCTGAGGCTGCGCTCGGCGTCCGCGGTGCCGGAGGTGAGTGTGCTGCGCAGTGGCTCGGTGGCGCTCGATCTGCCCTCGCGGCGCGTCGTCGTCGACGGGGTGCCGGTCGAGCTGTCGGCGCGGGAGTTCACCCTGCTCGAGGTCTTCCTGCGCAATCAGGGCCAGGTGCTCACGCGTGAGCAGCTGCTCAGCCGGGTCTGGGGCTACGACGCCGACCCGAACTCGAACGTGGTCGACGCCTACGTGCTCCATCTGCGGCGCAAGCTCGGAACCGGTCTGCTGGAGACGGTGCGCGGCGCGGGGTACCGGTGGATCGATCCGGACAGCTGAAGCCGGTACGGCCTCGCTCACCCCAGAACGCCGATCCGGTAGCCGGCGAGCACGGTGGCGGCATCGGCGTCGCCTGCGTGCTGTTCGAAGAACTCGCCGGCGCCGTTCGTGCCGCACATCTCGAGGATTCCCTCCGCGCCACCGGGGTGGCGGGTGATCCACGGGGTCAGGTCGTAGACGATCCCGTTCACGATCGACCAGCAGCTCGTGGCCGAGGCGTGCGGGCTGACCTCGGCCCGGGTGTACCTGGTGGTGGGCACCGGGAGTGCTGCGCTCGGGGCCACCGCGCTCGAGGCCACAGCGCTCGGGGCCCCGGCAGGTGTGGCACCCGCAGGTGCGGTGACGGACGATCCCGCGGCGGCGAGGTCGCCGATCGCGTAGCCCGCGAGGGCTGTGGCCGGGCCGGCGGCCGTGGCGTGCTTGCCGTGGAAGGCGCTGGATGAGTCGCGACCGCACATTCCGACGATCGTGGCGGCACCGCCGGGGTGCTGGGCGATCCACGCGGTGAGGCGGTAGACCTTCCCGTCGACGACGGACCAGCAGTCGGCCTGGGTGTTGTGCCCGGCGACCTCGGCCAGGGTGTACCCACTGCTCGCAGGAGTGGACCCGGCGGCTGCCGGAGAGCCTTCGGGGACAGGGCTTCCCGAGGCCGGCGCAGCCGCGGCAGTGGCCGACGCCGCGGGAGGGTCAGCCGTTGCGGCGGTTGCCGCCGTCGCCTCGGACGCCCACACGGCCACGGCACCGCTGTGCCCGGCGAGCACGGTCACCCAGGTGGTGGCCACGGCGAGCAGGCAGGCACCCGCCGCGGCGGCCCGCGGTGCCCAGCCGGGCAGGCCGGGTACCCGGGGACCGCGCTGGATCCGCCACCAGGCCACGGCGGCGATCACGCTCAGCACGGCGAGGATGGGAACCAGCTCGCCGTAGCGGGCGTGGTTCTGCGGTGCTCCAGTGGTGGCGGCCAGCGCCTCGCCGGACTCCTCGGCGATCCAGGCTGCGACGGCGCCGGCGGCGAGCCCGAGGACGGAGAGCCCGGCCAGCCGGGGACGGGTGCGGGGGATGAGGACGGCGACGATCAGGCCCAGCACCGACAACGGCAGCAGGACCGACGCAGCGTGGACCACCAGCGGATGCAGGGGGATACCGGTGATCGTGTCGAAGGGACTACCAGCGAGGGACATCATGTGTGCGGTCATGAGCCGAGGATGTGAGGCAGGGATCGCTCTCTCATGACGGGCTCATGAGCGAACGTTCATCCGATCGCGCACTGCATCCCCCGGCGGGAAGGGGCTCGGGACACTCGGGTGCATGGTCCCCCTACGGCGCGTCGCCGATCCGGCGGTGCACGCCGTCCCTGATCCGCAGCAGGATCGCCGCCAGCACGGCGGCCAGCATGCTTCCGGTGAGCACAGCGACCTTGACGTGATCGGTGCGCTCAGAGGTGAGTCCGAAGGCCAGCTCGCCGATCAGCAGGGAGACGGTGAAGCCGATCCCGGCCAGCAGCGCGACGCCCAGCACGTCGACCCAGGACAGGTCGGTGTCGAGCTCGGCATGGGTGAACGTGGCCACCAGCCAGGCAGCGCCGAGCACGCCCACCGGCTTGCCGATCACCAGGCCGCAGACCACGCCGACGGCGATCGGGTCGCTCAGGGCGTCACGCAGCCCGTCCGTCCCGCCGACGGTGACCCCGGCGGCGAACAGGGCGAAGACCGGGACGGCGACCGCGGCCGAGAGCGGGCGAAAGCGGTGCTCGAGATGCTCAGCCAGCCCGGGGCCGGCATCCGGCCCGCCGGCGGCCTCGCTGCGCAGCACCGGCACGGTGAATGCCAGAAGCACCCCGGCAACCGTTGCGTGCACCCCCGAGGCGTGCACCAGGGTCCAGGTGGCCAGCGCCAGGGGAAGCAGCAGCCACCATGAACGGACCCGGCGCTGAACCAGGAACCCGAACAGCCCCAACGGGATCGCGGCGGCCACCAGGGGGGCGAGTTGGAGGTCGGCGGTGAAGAACAGCGCGATGATCGTGATCGCGAGCAGGTCGTCGACCACGGCCAGGGTGAGCAGGAACGTGCGCAGAGCTGCCGGCAGGTGGCTGCTGATCACCGCCAGGACGGCGAGGGCGAAGGCGATGTCGGTGGCCACCGGGATCGCCCATCCCTGGAGGGCGTTCCCGCCCGCCGTTCGGGCGATCGCCACGTAGACCAGGGCGGGGACGAGCATCCCGCCGACTGCGGCGGCGATCGGCAGGGCCGCGCGGCGAGGGTCGCGCAGGTCCCCGGCGACGAACTCTCGCTTGACCTCGAGTCCGGCGACGAAGAAGAAGATCGCGAGCAGCCCGTCCGCGGCCCAGGCATTCAGTGAGAGGTCCAGGTGGAGAGCGGCAGGGCCGAGCACGGTGTCACGCACTCCGGCGTAGGTGTCGGACCACCCGGAGTTCGCCCACACCAGCGCGATCACCGTGGCGGCAAGCAGAAGAGCGCCGCCGAAGGTCTCGCCGCGAAGCACGCCGGCGATCCGACGGGCCTCCGGCCATGAGCGTGGCTCGAACAGCAGACGACGGATGGCGCCAGGAGTCTGGAGGGCCGGATCGGCGTCAGGGGCAGGGGTGAGGGCAGGATCGATGCCTGGAGTCACGATGGTCCTCGGTTTCGGGGTCGGCAGGGATGTCTGCCGACCCGTCTTCCCGGCGCACCGCTGCTCAGTCTACGGCGGGTTCCCGGTGGGCCGCCCGCGCAGAAGGGCATGATGACGTGTCATGGAGATCAAGGAGCTCGGCCACGTCGTCCTCTACGTGAGCGACCTGGCGGTCAGCGTGCCGTTCTACCGCGACGTGCTGGGGTTCGCCCAGCTTCCGCTCGGCGACGGCGATGTCCCGTTCGTGGCGGCGGCGTTCTCCACGGCCTCCCGCCGGACGCATCATGAGCTGCTGTTGATCCAGGTCGGCCCGGACGCCGCCGCGCTGCCACCCGGTCGCCGGCTCGGTATGTACCACGTCGGGCTGAAGGTCGGGGACAGCGACGACGAGCTGCGCGAGGCGCTCCAGGTGGTGCGGGAGAACGGCGTCCGGGTGCTCGGGATGACCGACCATCACGTCACGCACAGCCTCTACATCGCCGACCCGGACGGCAACGAGATCGAGCTCTACATCGACGTCCCCGGCGTGGACTGGCGCAACGACCCGAGCCTGATCGGCAGCCCCATGAAGCCGCTGCGCCTCTGATCTTCGCTAGAGGGCGCGCATCCGGTTGTTGCGGGCGTTGTGCTCCACCTCGGCCAGGCCGAGCACCTCCAGCACGGGTGGCACGTAGTTGCCGAAGCGCCCACGCAGGCCCTTCTTGAGGCCGTACCAGCCGCCGACGGGGTTGGCCGGGTCGCGTCCCCAGGCCTCCACGGTGTCGTCCGCGGCAGGCTTCTGCTCGTCCGCGTTGCCCAGCGGCATCCAGTCGCCGCGCGCGGCGAGCATCGTGTGCAGATCCTCGATGCAGCTCAGGTGGTAGCGCAGTTCGGTGGTGCCGACCTGCACCACGAGGGCGGGCGGGGTGGCCCCGGGATCGCGGTAGGCCTCGAACGCCGACTTCCCCGGGGGCGTCGTGAGGAGCCACGGATCCTCGCGCACGCCGGTGCCTGCAACCTCGACCTGGGTCATCTCTGCTCCTCGCGCCGGTGGACGAACGATGGGTGCGAGGCTAGAGCACGAAGACTGACATCTCTTGTCATGAATTCTCGACTGATCGAGACTGTCGGGCATGCGTGCCGGCCGGTTGCTCTCGATCGTGCTCATCCTGCAGGAGCGGGGGCGGACGACGGCCTCCCACCTGGCGCGCGAGCTCGAGGTGAGTGAGCGCACGGTGCTCCGTGACCTCGAGGCCCTGTCCGGTGCCGGGATTCCGGTCTACGCCACCCGCGGTCCGGCAGGCGGGTTCCAGCTGATCGACGGCTACCGGATCGACCCGCCGACATCCGTGCTCGGGCTGCTCGCGCCGGCCGGCGGAGCGCCGCCGCCCCGCTCGAGGCGGCCGCGGCGGGGGCGGATCCGCATCTCCGAGCAGGGCCGTCGCCGCGCCGCGGCGCTGAACCGGCTCCAGCCGTTGCGGCGTGACCGCGCGCAGCCACCGGATGCCCACGGGTGGCAGGTGGCGACCTTCCGGATCAGCTCGGAGGAGGTGGCGATCGTCGACCTGCTCGCCCTCGCTCCAGACGTCGAGGTCCTGGAACCGGCGTCTCTGCGCGCCGAGGTGTGTCGAAGGCTCGACGCAGCGATGCGGCTCCACGCCGGAGACGCCGCAGGTTGTCCGCGCTGATCTCGCCCGGGGCAGCAGCGGTGGGTCCGATAGCCCCCGGAATTCACCAGAACCCCTCCACAGCGCCCGATTCGGGGCGTGCAGCGGGGGTTATGGTGAATTCGGGGGGAGAACGAGGCCCCTGAGCCTGAGACTCAGCCGGGCTGGGCCGTCCGCCAGACGGAGACGTGCTTCTCGCTGTCCGCGGTGAACGGCGCGCGGCGCCAGTCCTCCACGCGTTCCTCCAGGGCCATCCCGGCCAGTTGCGCCATCAGGTCGCACTCCGCCGGCCAGAGGTAGCGGAAGCTCCCGGCGGTGTAGCTGATCGTGCCGTCGGCCTCGCGCCGGTAGTGATGCGAGGTGCACTGCTGGGAGACGACGTCGTAGGTGTCGAAACCGAGGTGGCCGTCGGAGACGTCGAAGGGCACGGCGGTCTGGCCCGGGGGCAGCCGGCGCAGGGGCGGAACCCAGAGCTCGATCACGAAGCGGCCGCCGGGGGCGAGGTGGCGGGCGGCGTTGCGGAAGCACTGGACCTGCTCCTGCTGCGTGCGCAGGTTGGAGATGCTGTTCCACACCAGGTAGACCAGGCTGAAGCTGCCGG
Organism: uncultured Actinomycetota bacterium; assembly: GCA_963710915.1. GTDB lineage: Bacteria > Actinomycetota > Actinomycetes > Actinomycetales > Kineosporiaceae > JADJPO01. The sequence continues at coordinate 52,531 of CAVQCD010000017.1, forward strand.
GCACCGTCGTGGTGGCCATGTCGCCCACGACCACCGGGAGCGCGTCCTCGCCGATCTTCGCCCGCAGCCGGGCCACCATGGGCTCGGACAACTCGATCCCGGTCACGGGAATGCCGCGCTGCCTGAGCGGAATGCCCACCCGGCCGGTGCCGATGGCGAATTCGAGCGCGGGTCCGGGCCCGGCCAGCCGGGCGAGGAAATCGACCGTGGGCAGCAGGACGTCGTCGGAGAACTCCTCCGCCGCGTCGTCGTCGTAGCGGGCCGCGGTCGCGTCGTCCCACACCTCGCTACTCCCCATGGGCGCACACTGTAGCGATGGGCCCTCGGACCGGTCTCCTGGGTTTCCGGCGGGGGAGGCCGGCCTCTCTTTTCGCCGGGACCGCGCGGGTCAGCGGTCGATCATGCGCTGCATCTGCTCGTTGTAGCGGTTGCCCTGCACCTCGATCCGGGCCGACGCGTCGTCCAGCTCCAGCACGTCGTCCGCCGTCAGGGTGAGGTCGGCCGCACCGAGGTTCTCCTCGAGCCGTTCCAATCGCCGGGTACCGGGGATGGGTGAGATCCAGGGTTGCTTGGCGAGCAGCCAGGAGAGGGCGACCTGTGCAGGAGTCGCCTGCTCGGCCTCGGCGATCCTGCGGACCAGGTCGACGACGACCTGGTTGGCCTGGCGGGCCTCCGGCGTGAACCGGGGGATGGTGGCGCGGACATCGCCTGCAGCGAACTCGGTCGTCGCGTTGACGGCGCCGGTGAGGAAGCCCTTGCCGAGCGGGCTGAACGGCACCAGGCCGATACCCAGCTCGCCCAGGGTCGGGATGATCTCGGCCTCGAGCTCGCGCCACCACAACGAGTACTCGCTCTGCAGCGCGGCGACCGGCTGGACGGCGTGCGCGCGACGGATGGTCCCGACGCCGGCCTCGGAGAGCCCGAAGTGCTTCACCTTGCCGGCCTCGATGAGTTCCTTCACCGTGCCGGCGACGTCCTCGATCGGGGTGTCGGGGTCGACGCGGTGCTGGTAGAGGAGATCGATCGTGTCCACGCCGAGCCGCCGCAGCGAGCCGTCGACGGCTCGGCGGATCGAGTCGGGGCGGCTGGAGAGCCCGGTCTGGCGTCCCTCGTCGTCGAAGGCGAAGCCGAACTTCGTGGCGATCACGATCTGGTCGCGCAGCGGCCGCAGGGCCTCGCCGACGAGTTCCTCGTTGACGAAGGGGCCGTAGACCTCGGCGGTGTCGAACAAGGTGACCCCGCGTTCGACCGCCGTCCGCAGCAGGGCGATCATCTCGCCCCGGTCACCGGGATTCGGGCCGTAGCTCTGGCTCATGCCCATGCAGCCGAAGCCGATCGCCGAGACCTCGAGCCCGTCGCCGAGCATGCGTGTGTGCATCAGGGGCGCTCCTTCGTGGGTGGTGTGACGCTCATCCACCCGCGAGTCAACCGTCTGCGCACGCCCTGCGGGAGTGCCTGGTGAACCCGGTACTGCCAGTCCCCCCGACGCGCCGTTGTGCACTTGCGGTCGGACCCGCCCCGGCGGGTACCACCCGCAATCGCACAATGGCAGGGTGAACGCATCTGATCTGCCCGCGGGGCTGGAACACCTCCGGACCACCGCCGTGTTCGACAACTCGACCGTGCCCGCGGGGCTTCTGCGAGCTCATCGCGTCGCGGAGGGAGTCTGGGGGCGCCTGCTGGTCCACTCCGGTGAGGTCGTCTTCGTGTTCGAGGACCATCCCGACGAGCGCATCGTCGTGGCCGAGGGTGGCTCGGTCGCGATCCCGCCCGCGCGCCTGCACCACGTCGAACTCGACCAGCCGGCCACCTTCGCCGTCGAGTTCCACCGCGCACCGTCGTCGCCCGCTCCTGCCGCCGGCACCGAGAGCACCGCCCTGCAGGAGCCGAAGGGGTGAGGCCGGGATCAGGCGGCAGCTGAGCGGAGCGCCAGGAAGTCAGCCCTGGTCAGCGTGTGCGACAGCGTGTGAACAGTCCGGGGCCGGCCCTCAGGACCTTCACCGCCGCAATCACACGGCAGGCAGCCAAGCTGCGGTTGGGGACGACCGTGGCGTAGTGGCTCGGGGCGGCCCGCCCACGGCACGCACCAAGCATCTCGATCGAGTCGGCGAAAGGTCGTCACCATGAGAATCCGTAGAGCCGTCGCTGCGCTGGTCGCGACCTCGATCTCGGCAATGGGTCTGGTCGTTGCCGCCCAGCCTGCGCAGGCGTACCCGCCCGCGCCTGGCTACATCCTGCTGCAGAACGCCGGGAGCGGCCTGTGTGTGACCGTGTATCCGGGCAGCCCTCTCCTCAACGGTGCTGACGTGGTTCAGTTCGGCTGCCACGGCTGGTACGAGCAGTGGTGGAAACCCGTCTATGTCGGCAACGGGTACTACCACTTCGTCAACTATGGGTCAGGCAAGTGTCTCGACGTGCGCGACGGCGTCAATGCGGATCGGACCCCGGTCCAGCAGTGGGACTGCACCAGCACTCCAGGCATGGCGTGGAAGGCGCCGAACGGACTCACCGACGGCATCGTGACGCGCCTGACCTCAAGGATCGGCGGGCGATGCCTGGACGTCCGTGGCGGATCGCTGGCCGAGTTCGCCGTGATCCAGATCTACCGCTGCACGGCGAACAACTACGCGCAGCAATGGATCGTCCGGGTCTAGTGCCTCGTGGTGCCCCCGGCAGGATTCGAACCTGCGCCACCGCCTCCGGAGGGCGGTGCTCTATCCCCTGAGCTACGGGGGCCAGGGACGGCCCGACGATACCAGCCCAGCGGCGGCCCGGTCGTCAGGGTTGCCGCCGGACGCTCCGGCTCACGGGCCGAGGCTGCGGGCCTCTTCGATCATCACGTCAAGGTCGCAGGCGGCCTCGGACGCGGCCCGCTCGCTGTCGCCCGCCTCGATGGCCTGCAACAGGTCGAGGTGCTCGTTCGCGTCGATCGAACCGTTCATGGCCAGACTGGTCCGCACGCTCTCGCCGAGCGCACCCAGGAAGTTCTCGTACAGCTCGATCAGCACCGGGTTGTGTGAGGCGCTGACGATCGCGCGGTGCAGCAGCACGTCGTAGGCGACGACGCCGTCCACGTTGCCCGCTTCCGAGGCCTCGTTGCGCGCGGTGATCAGGCGCTGGGTCTCGGCCACGTCGTCCGGCGTGCGGCGACGGGCAGCCAGCCGGGCCGCGCCCACCTCGAGGGCCCGCCGGACCTCCAGCACGTGGATCCGGTGCGCCCCGGCCACGCTGCGACTCACCGCGCCGGCCATCTCGCTGGCGGCCAGCACGTAGGTGCCCGACCCCTGACGGCGCTCGAGCAGACCCGCGTGCACCAGCGACTGCACCGCCTCACGCACGGTGTTCCGGCTGGTTCCGGTGAGCTGGGCGAGTTCGGCCTCGGTCGGGATCCGGCCGCCGATCGCCCACGTGCCCGAGGTGATCTGCTGGCGCAGCTGCTCGATCACCTGGTCGATCAGGCTCGCGCGTCGGGCCGTGCGCAGCTGCGGGATCTGCTCGTCGTCCACCTGCATCACGTGTGAATGGTATCCGTCGAGATCGTTGACGGAAGGTGTCGAGGTCCTGTGCTTTCCCGATCACCCCACCACCCTGCGTAGCGTCGTTAACCGTGCGCGACCGGCCCGTCATCCTCGATACCCTTTCCAGGTGACCCCCGCCGAGCTCTCCGAGGCCATCCGGGCCTGTCTGCAGGCCGCCGTCGACGACGGCGACCTGGTCGTCGCCGTTCCCGAGGAGATCCGGGTCGAGCGACCGAAGCAGCGCGAGCACGGCGACTGGGCCACCAACATCGCCCTCCAGCTGGCCAAGCAGGCCTCCCGGCCGCCCCGTGAGGTCGCCACCCTGCTGGCGGCGCGCCTGGGCGAGGTGGCGGGGGTCAAGAGCGTCGAGGTGGCCGGCCCGGGCTTCATGAACGTCGTGCTGGACGCCGCCGCCGCCGGTGAGCTGGCCCGCGCCATCGTCGAGGCCGGCACCGCCTACGGCACCAGCGACGCCCTGGCCGGGCAGAGGCTGAACCTCGAGTTCGTCTCGGCCAACCCCACCGGTCCGCTGCACCTGGGCGGCACCCGCTGGGCGGCGGTCGGCGACAGCCTGGCCCGCATCCTCGCCGCGACCGGGGCCGAGGTCACCCGGGAGTACTACTTCAACGACCACGGGGTGCAGATCGACAAGTTCGCCCGGTCGCTGCTGGCCAACGCCCAGGGCCGCCCCGCGCCGGAGGACGGCTACGGCGGCGCCTACATCGAGGAGATCGCCGCCAGAGTGATCGCCGACGTGGCGGCCGCCGGTGAGCCCGACCCGCGCACCCTCACCGACGCCGAGGCCCAGGAGGTCTTCCGGGCCCGCGGCGTCCAGCTGATGTTCGACGAGATCAAGGCGTCACTGGCCGCGTTCGGCGTGCACTTCGACGTCTACTTCCACGAGAACGACCTCTACACCTCCGGCGCGGTCGAGCGGGCGATCACCCGGCTGAGCGCTCAGGGCCGGATCTTCACCCAGGACGGCGCCACGTGGCTGCGCACCACCGACCTCGGCGACGACAAGGACCGCCCGGTGGTCAAGAGCAACGGCGAGACCGCCTACATCGCCGGTGACCTGGCCTACTACCTGGACAAGCGCGAGCGCGGCTTCGACCGGGTGATCATCATGCTGGGCGCCGACCACCACGGGTACATCGGCCGGATGATGGCCATGTGCGCCGCCTTCGGCGACACCCCCGGGGTGAACCTGGAGATCCTGATCGGCCAGATGGTCAACCTGGTCAAGGACGGCACCCCGGTCCGGATGAGCAAGCGGGCGGGCACCGTGGTCACCATGGAGGACCTGGTCGAGGCGGTCGGGGTGGACGCCGCCCGCTACTCGCTGACCCGCTCGGCCGCCGACTCCTCGATCGACATCGACCTCGACCTGCTCACGAAGCACACCAACGACAACCCGGTCTACTACGTGCAGTACGCACACGCCCGGATCGCCGGCGTCGTCCGCAACGCGATCGAGGCGGGGGTGCGTCGCGAGGACGCCTTCGATCCCGCCCTCCTCGACCACGACACCGAGTCGGTACTGCTGGCCGCGCTCGGCGAGTTCAGCCGGGTGATCGCGCAGGCGGCGGAGCTGCGGGAGCCGCACCGGGTGGCCCGCTACCTCGAGGAGCTGGCCGGCGCTGCTGCACCGCTGGTACGACGCCTGCCGGGTCACCCCGCGCGCCGACGAGACGGTCACCGACACCCACCGCACCCGGCTCTGGCTGGCCGAGGCCACCCGCACGGTGCTGGCCAACGGCCTCGGCCTGCTCGGGGTCAGCGCCCCCGACCGCATGTGACGCCCGCGCGGCCCACCACGACGCAGGAGACGACGACAGTATGACTGCACGATGAATGCACACGAGGCGGGAGCGCTGCATGCGCCCGGCTACGGCGGCGTGGCCACGGTGCCCTCCTGGCTGAGGCCGCCGGCCGACCCGAACGAGCTGCTGGCGCAGCTCTGGCCGCGCACCGTCCGGCGGAGGCCTGACGGCGCGCTCGAGCTGGGCGGGCTCGACGTCCGCGAGCTGGCCGCCGAGTTCGGCACCCCCGCCTACATCCTCGACGAGGCCGACTTCCGTTCCCGTGCAACGGCTTTCCGCGACGCCTTCGCCGACGCCTTCGGTGGCACCGGCCAGGTCTACTACGCGGGCAAGGCGTTCCTGTGCACCGAGGTGGCCCGTTGGATCGCTGCCGACGGGCTCAACCTCGACGTCTGCTCCGGTGGGGAGCTCGCCGTCGCGCTGCGGGCCGGCGTCCCCGGCGGAGCGGATCGCCCTGCACGGCAACAACAAGAGCGACGCCGAGCTCGAGCGGGCCCTGACCGCGGGCGTCGGCCGGATCGTGGTGGACAGCCTGGAGGAGGTCGATCGGCTCGCCGGCATCGCCACCCGGCGGGGCGTGATCGCTCCGGTGATGCTGCGGGTCACCGTCGGCGTCGAGGCACACACCCACGAGTACATCGCTACCGCGCACGAGGACCAGAAGTTCGGCCTCTCCCTGGCCGAGGGCGCACGCGGCCGAGGCCGCCCGGCGGGTCCTTGCCCAGGGTGCGCTGCGGCTGCTCGGCCTGCACAGCCACATCGGCTCGCAGATCTTCGACACCGAGGGCTTCGAGGTGGCCGCCCGCCGCCTGCTCGGCCTGCACGCCCAGATCGCCGCCGAGCACGGCGTCGAACTCCCCGAACTCGACCTCGGTGGCGGCTTCGGCATCGCCTACACCAGCGAGCACGACCCGCTCGACCCCGCGCTGCTGGCCAAGTCGCTCGCCGCGATCGTCACCCGCGAGTGTGAGAGCCGCGGCATCGCCGTCCCGAGGGTCTCGGTGGAGCCGGGCCGGGCAATCGCCGGGCCGAGCACGTTCACCCTCTACACCGTGGGCACGCTCAAGGACGTCCCGCTCGACCACCGCGCGGTGCGCCGCTACGTCAGCGTCGACGGCGGCATGAGCGACAACATCCGCACCGCGCTGTACGGCGCGGACTACTCCTGCACCGTCGCCTCGCGCGCCTCGCAGGCGCCCGCCGTTCTGGCTCGGGTGGTCGGAAAGCATTGTGAGGCAGGCGATATCGTCGTCCGCGACGAGTTCCTGCCCGGCGACGTGAGCCGTGGTGACCTGCTCGCGGTGCCCGGCACCGGCGCGTACTGCCGCAGCATGTCGAGCCAGTACAACCACTCGCCCCGCCCACCCGTGATCGCGGTGCGGGACGGCGCCGCGCGGGTGATCGTGCGCCGGGAGACCGAGGACGACCTGCTCGGGCTCGACGTCGGCTGAGGTCGGGCGGGAGCGTCGCGTGCCGCCGACGGCGCGTCCGCATGGTGAGATGGGTCGGCGACGCAGGTACGCGTATGAGAGACAGGTCGTGTGGGTGGTCCGGTGGTCGAGGTGGAGGTGGACGGCGTGCAGCCGCTGAAGGTGGCTCTGCTCGGATGCGGCGTGGTCGGCACCGAGGTGGCGCGCCTGCTCACCCGGCACGCCGACGAGCTGTCCCGGCGGGTCGGTGCTCCGCTGGTGCTCTCCGGCATCGCCGTCCGGCGGATCGCGCGCAGCCGGGGCCTCGACGTGCCCGCCGAACTGTTCACCACCGACGCCACCGCCCTGGTCAAGGACGCCGACATCGTGGTCGAGGTGATCGGCGGCATCGAGCCGGCGCGCAGCCTGATCCTGGGCGCGATGGCCAACGGTGCGGGTGTGGTGACGGCGAACAAGGTGCTGCTGGCCGAGGACGGCCCCACCCTGTACGCCGCCGCCGCCGAGCACGGCGTGGACCTGTACTTCGAGGCCGCGGTGGCCGGGGCGATCCCGCTGCTGCGCCCCTTGCGTGAGTCCCTGGCCGGTGACCAGGTGACCAAGGTGCTCGGCATCGTCAACGGCACCACCAACTACGTGCTCGACAAGATGGACTCCAGCGGAATCGGTTTCGCCGAGGCCGTGGCCCAGGCGCAGGCCCTGGGGTACGCCGAGGCCGACCCCACCGCCGACGTCGAGGGCTTCGACGCCGCCGCCAAGGCCGCCATCCTGGCCAGCCTCGCCTTCCACACCCGGGTCGGCGCGGCCGACGTGCACCGGGAGGGGATCACCGGGGTGAGCGCGGCCGACGTGGCCGCGGCGGCCCAGATGGGCAACGTGGTGAAGCTGCTGGCCATCTGCGAGCGCACGGTGTCCCCCGAGGGTGAGGCGGGGGTCTCGGTGCGGGTGCACCCGGCGATGATCCCGCGCTCGCACCCGCTCGGCGGAGTCCGCGAGGCCTACAACGCGGTGTTCATCGAGTCCGAGGCGGCCGGCCAGCTGATGTTCTACGGTCGCGGAGCCGGCGGTGAGCCGACCGCCAGCGCCGTCCTGGGCGACGTGATCAGTGTGGCCCGCAACCGGATGGCCGGAGGCCGCGGACCCGGGGAGTCGGCGCACGCCCAGCTGCCGGTGCGCCCGATGGGTGAGGTGCCCACTCGCTATCACATCAGCCTCGACGTGGCCGACCGGCCCGGTGTGCTGGCGGCGGTGGCGCAGGTGTTCGCCGACCAGAACGTCTCGATCGACACCGTGCGGCAGCAGCAGCAGCCGCCGCGTGAGGGCGATCACAGCGGTCTCGGGCGGGCCTCGCTGGTCGTGGTCACCCACACCGCGCCGGACGCCTCCCTGGCGGCGACCGTGGAGGCGTTGGCCGGCCTCGAGATCGTGGAGGCCGTGGAGAGCGTGATGCGGGTCGAGGGGGAGTAGGGCCATGGCGGACGGCGTGCGCTGGGGGGTCGAGGTGACCGCCCGGACACCGGCGTCCAGCGCCAATCTCGGCCCCGGCTTCGACAGCCTGGGACTGGCCCTGGCCCTGTACGACGAGGTGCGGGCGGAGGCCTTCCGCAGCCCGGACGCCGCGGTGCAGGTCGAGGTGGAGGGTGAGGGCAAAGGGGCCGTCCCCCTGGGCGAGGAGCACCTCGTCGTCCGCTCACTGCGCGCCGGCCTGGCGCATGCCGGGATCGAGCGGGCCGGGGTCGGTCTGCGCCTGGAGTGCCACAACGCCATCCCGCACGGGCGGGGGCTGGGCTCCTCGGCCGCGGCGATCGCGGTCGGGCTGGTACTCGCCCGAGGCCTGTTGACCGATCCCTCCCGGCTGGACGACGAGGCCGTGTTCACCCTCGCCACGGCCGCAGAGGGCCACCCCGACAACGCCTCTGCCGCCCTGTTCGGCGGTTGCACGGTGTCCTGGACGGAGGAGCCGGCCGGTCACGGCGCCCCCTCCGGTCACGGTGCGCTGCAGCGTGCACGCACCGTGCAACTGCGACCGCATCCCGCGATCTCCGCCGTGGTCTGCGTGCCGGACACCGAACTGGCCACCTCCCGTGCCCGGGCGATGCTGCCGCAGTTGGTGCCACACGCCGACGCCGCCTTCAATGCGGGGCGCGCGGCGCTGCTGGTGCAGGCCTTCACCGCGCGACCCGACCTGTTGCTGCCCGCCACCCAGGATCGGTTGCATCAGGAGCAGCGCGCGCCGGCCATGCCCGCCACGGCGGCGCTGGTGCGCGCGGTCCGCGAGCGGGGCGGAGCCGCCGTGGTCTCCGGTGCGGGGCCGAGCGTGTTGGTGCTGGGCGAGGGGGAGGCGCCGCTGACGGCCGTCCGCTCGGCGCTGCTGGGCGAGGGTGATCGGCTGGGTCCGTGGCGGGTGATGGCGCTGCCGCTCGACACCACCGGCACGGTACTGATCTGAGCCCGATCCAGGCGTTGAGCCCAGGTGGGCGACGCTGCGCCACGAGAACCGGGGTGTAGCGCGACGGTACCCGAGCGGTGTTACAGTGTGTGCGCAGCCGCTCGGAGGCTCGATCCACGAGCCCCAGTCTCTGCCAACCACCGCGCACTTCCCGACGCTTCTGGCGTACACGCGCGGACTTCACCGGTCCGGGGTCTCCCGGACGTCGACCCGCTCTTGCGTCCGCATTCACGGCGCCGGAGGGGAAGGGACAAATACGTGACAGACACCACCGAGATCGCCGCCGCGTCCGGGGAATCCACGCGCGCAGCCAGCCGCAGCGGGAGCCTCTCGGCTCTCCGCCTGCCCCAGCTGCAGGCGATCGCCTCCGAACTCGGCATCAGCGGGACCGGGAAGATGCGCAAGTCGGATCTGCTGGAGGCCATCCGGGCTCGTCAGTCCGGCTCGTCACAGCCGGCGCTGCCGATCCACAACGGGCACGCTGAGGCCCCGGCCGACAAGCCGGCCCGCGCCGAGCGCCCTGCCCGCGCCGAGCGTCCCGCCCGGGCCGAGCGCGCCGCGCGGGCCCCGCGCCCCGCCCGCGCCGAGCAGACCGCGGTGGCCGAGCAGGCCGCCCCGGTGGAGCAGGCCGCCCCGGCGGAGCACGCCGCTCCCACGCACGAGAGCGCCGGCGAGAACGGCTCCGCCCCGGCCGGGAACATGCAGGACGGCGAGGGCCAGGCCCGGCGCCAGAGCGCGCGCCGTGAGGGCCGCGACACCCGCAACCGTGACGGCCAGAGTCGTGACGGTGGCCAGGCCCGTGAGGGTGGCCCGAGTCGTGACGGTGGCCAGGCCCGCGACGGTGGCCAGAGTCGTGACGGTGGCCAGAACCGCACCTCACCGGGCCAGCAGGGCCCGCTGAACCGCCAGAGCCAGAGCCAGGATGAGGACGACGAGGACGGCGACGGCCGCGGTCGGCGCCGGCGGGGTCGCTACCGCGACCGCAAGCGCCGCACCCCGCGTGGCCCGGAGGCCGGCCCCGGCGGGCTGACCGAGGAGCCCGAGCTCTCCGACGACGACGTCCTGGTGCCCGTGGCCGGCATCCTCGACGTGCTGGACAACTACGCCTTCCTGCGCACCACCGGCTACCTGCCGGGTCCGGGCGACGTCTACGTCTCCCTCGGCCAGGTCAAGAAGCACGGGCTGCGCAAGGGCGACCACGTGACCGGCGCCGTCCGCCAGCAGCGTGAGGGTGAGGCCCAGCGGCAGAAGTTCAACGCGCTGGTGCGCCTGGACACGATCAACGGGGCCGGCCCGGACGAGGCCCGCAACCGGCCCGAGTTCGGCAAGCTGACCCCGCTCTACCCGCAGGAGCGCCTGCGCCTGGAGACCGAGCCGAACATCATCAGCACCCGGATCATCGATCTGGTGGCACCGATCGGCAAGGGCCAGCGTGGCCTGATCGTCTCCCCGCCCAAGGCGGGCAAGACGCTGATCCTGCAGGCGATCGCCAACGCGATCACCAAGAACAACCCGGAATGCCACCTCATGGTCGTGCTCGTGGACGAGCGGCCGGAGGAGGTCACCGACATGCAGCGCACGGTCAACGGTGAGGTGATCGCCTCGACCTTCGACCGCCCCGCCGACGACCACACCACGGTCGCCGAGCTGGCCATCGAGCGGGCCAAGCGCCTGGTCGAGCTGGGCCACGACGTCGTCGTGCTGCTCGACTCGATCACGCGGCTCGGTCGCGCCTACAACCTGGCCGCGCCGGCCAGCGGCCGGATCCTGTCCGGCGGCGTCGACTCGAGCGCGCTGTACCCGCCGAAGCGGTTCTTCGGCGCCGCCCGCAACATCGAGAACGGCGGCTCGCTGACCATCCTGGCCACCGCGCTGGTGGAGACCGGCTCGAAGATGGACGAGGTGATCTTCGAGGAGTTCAAGGGCACCGGCAACATGGAGCTGCGCCTGTCGCGCAACCTGGCCGACAAGCGGATCTTCCCGGCGGTCGACGTCAACGCCTCCGGCACCCGCCGCGAAGAGATCCTGATGTCCAAGGACGAGCTGGGCATCGTCTGGAAGCTCCGTCGGGTGATGGGCGCGCTGGACGCGCAGCAGGCGGTCGAGCTGCTGCTCGACCGGGTCAAGGGCACCAAGAGCAACGCGGAGTTCCTGCTCCAGGTGCAGAAGACCACCCCGGTCCCCGGCCGCGACGACGACTGACCCCCACCCCCCAAAACCCGCTCATGCTCCGCGGCGCATGACCTGGCCACCGTTGTGCACTTCCGGGTGGAATCCCCGCCGGATACCGCCCGAACCTGCACAACGGTGGCGATGCAGCGGGACTATTCAGGACCCGATTCGTGGTTATAGGCCGGGCATGAGCAGGGTTTCGGACCTCACGGCGAGGTCTGGCACACTGTTACCCGGCTCCGGTTCACGACGCGCACCATGCGCGGCGACCCGGCGGCGAACGACCTAGGGAGACGACACACGTGAAGAGCGGCATCCACCCGGACTACGTGGAGACCACGGTGACCTGCACCTGTGGCTCGACGTTCACCACCCACAGCACGGCGAAGAACGGCGTGATCCACGCCGATGTCTGCAGCCAGTGCCACCCCTTCTACACCGGCAAGCAGAAGATCCTGGACACCGGAGGCCGCGTGGCCCGGTTCCAGCAGCGCTACGGAAAGAAGCAGGGCGGCAAGTAGCTCGTCCACGGCGCCGGCCGCATCGTCCTCGCGACGGTGCCGGCCGGCGCCGTCCGCTTTGCCCGCCCTGATTCCGCCGTGCCCGAGGAAGGACGACCCGTGACGCAGCCGGAGCCGGATGAGGCGCTGACCAGCGCTGTCCGCCCCCTGATCAGCGAGCACGCCGAGATCGAGGCCCGGCTGGCCGATCCGGCGGTGCATGCGGACGCCGGTCTGGCCCGCACCCTGGGCCGCCGCTACGCCGAGCTGAGCGCCGTCGTCGAGGCCCACCGCGCCTGGCACCGCGCCGTCGGCGACGCCGAGACCGCCCGGGAGTTCGCCGCCGAGGACGCGTCGCTGGCCGCCGAGGTGGAGGGGCTGGAGGCGGTCGAGGCCACCGCCCGGGAACGGCTGCGCACCCTGCTGCTGCCGCGCGACCCGGACGACGACCGCGACGTGATCCTCGAGGTGAAGGCGGGCGAGGGCGGGGCGGAGTCGGCCCTGTTCGCCGGCGACCTGCTGCGGATGTACCTGCGCTACGCCGAGCGGCGCGGCTGGCGGACCGAGGTGATCGAGGCCACCGAGAGCGACCTCGGCGGGTACAAGGACGTCTCGGTGGCCGTCGCCTACAAGGGCAACCCCGCGCCCGGGGAGGGCGTCTACGCCCGGCTGAAGTACGAGGGCGGCGTGCACCGGGTGCAGCGGGTGCCGGTCACGGAGTCCCAGGGCCGGATCCACACCACCGCCGCCGGCGTGCTGGTGCTGCCCGAGATCGAGGAGGTCGAGGTGATGGTCCACGACGACGACCTGCGGATCGACGTCTACCGCTCCTCCGGCCCGGGCGGGCAGAGCGTGAACACCACCGACTCCGCGGTGCGGATCACCCACCTGCCCAGCGGCATCGTGGTCTCCTGCCAGAACGAGAAGTGCCAGCTGCAGAACAAGGAGTCGGCGCTGCGCATCCTGCGCGCCCGGCTGCACGCGGCCGCGGCCGAGGCGGCGCAGGCCGAGGCCTCGGCCACCCGGCGCTCCCAGGTGCGCACGGTCGACCGCTCGCGAGCGGATCCGCACCTACAACTACCCGGAGAACCGGATCGCCGACCACCGCACCGGGCTACAAGGCCTACAACCTCGACGTGGTGCTGGACGGCGACCTCGACCCGGTCGTCCAGTCCTGCCTGGACGCCGACGAGTCGGCCCGCCTGGCCGGCGCCGACGCGTGAGCATCCCGCGGTACGACCTGGCCACGGTGGTGCGCGACGGCGGCCGGCGGCTCGCCGAGGCCGGGGTGCCCAGCCCGCAGGCGGACGCCGAACTGCTGGCCGCGCTGGTGCTGCGGTGCAGCCGAGGCGAGGTGGTGGCGGCGATGCTGCGCGGCGACTGGCTCAACCATCCGCAGGTCAGCTTCCTGACCCATCTGCTGGAGCAGCGCGCCGCCCGGACGCCGCTGCAGCACCTGACCGGGCGGGCGCCGTTCCGCCGGATCGAGCTGGCCGTGGGCCGTGGGGTGTTCGTGCCCCGGGCCGAGACCGAGGTGCTCGCCGGGCTGGCGATCGAGGAGGCTGCGCGGCTGGCGGGTGGGCCGGGAAACCCGGCCGCGGTGAGCGTGGCCGACCTGTGCACCGGGTCGGGTGCGGTGGCCCTGGCGATCGCCGACGAGGTGCCCTCGGCCCGCGTGATCGCCCTCGAGCTCGACCCCGACGCGCTGCGCTGGGCCGAGAGGAATGTCGCGGAATGCCCTGCGGGGCAACGGGTCGAGCTGCGTGCCGGGAGCGTCGTGGGGTGCGCGGACGGCGTCCTGGCCGATCTGGCCGGGAGGCTGCAGGTGGTGGTGGCGAACCCGCCCTACATTCCCCCCGGCGCTGTGCCGATCGAGGTCGAGGTGGCCGAGCACGACCCGCAGGTGGCCCTGTTCGGCGGGGGAGCGGACGGCCTGGAGGTGCCCCGGGGTGTGGTGGCCGCCGCCCAGGGCCTGCTCGCCCCCGGGGGCCTGTTCCTGATGGAGCATGCCGACGTGCAGGGCGAGGCCACCCGCGCCCTGGTGGCCGGCCCCGCCTGGGAGCAGGTGCGCACCGTCGCCGACCTGACCGGCCGCGACCGCGTGCTCAGCGCCCGTCGCGGCAGGTAGCGGCGGGCAGAGGCCGCCGCGGGTGAGAGACTCGGCGCGTGGCGTATCGCTTCGACTGTACCGAGACCTCAGGACGTCGCCGCGGGGTCGACCGCGCAGTGGTCTCGGTGAACTCCGGTGCCCTCGTGGTGTTCCCGGTGGACAGCGCCTACGGGCTGGGCTGTGACGCCTTCTCGCCCGAGGCGGTCGATCGGCTGCGGGCGGCGAAGGGACACACCCGCCGGCAGCCGCCACCGGTGATGATCGGGCACGCCCGCACCCTGGACGGCATCGCGAACCAGGTCAGCGACGAGGCGCGGGAGTTGGTCGCCGCCTTCTGGCCCGGCCCGCTGACCCTGCTCTGCCACGCCCAGCCCACGCTCAACTGGGACCTCGGCGACACCGGCGGCACGGTCGCCGTCCGGATGCCGCTGCACCCGCTCGCCCTGGAACTGCTCACCCTGACCGGGCCGATGGCGGTCACCGGGGCCGGGGCGCCGGGCGCCTCGGGCAGCGGCGCCCAGCCGCAGTCCTGCCACGAGGTGCGCGAGACGTTCGAGGACCAGGTCGAGGTGTACCTGGACGGCGGCGTCCTCACCCGCCCGCACGCCTCCACCATCGTCGACGTCACCGGGGAGGCGCCCCGGCTGCTGCGCCCCGGCGCGATCGACCTCGAGGCGCTGCGCGCCGTCGTCCCGGACCTGCTCGGGATCGACGGGTAGTGCGATGAAGGCCTACCTCTTCGTGCTGCTGGTGGCCGCGGCGGTGACCTACCTGACCACCCCGCTGGTGCGCCGGATGGCCCGCCGGATCGGCGCCATCACCCCGGTCCGCGACCGCGACGTGCACTCGGTGCCGGTGCCCCGGCTCGGCGGCGTGGCGATGCTGGCCGGATTCGCCGCGGCGATGGTCGGCGGCAGCCGGATGGACTTCCTGCGGCCGATCTTCGCGGACGGTGCGGCCTGGGGCGTGCTGATGGGCGCCACCGCGGTCTGCCTGCTCGGGGTGGCCGACGACCTGTGGAGCCTGGACGCCGTCACCAAGCTGGCCGGCCAGGCGCTGGCCGCCGGCCTGATGGCCTGGCAGGGCGCACAACTGGTGTTCCTGCCGATCGACGGGGTGACCCTGCTCTCCTCGCGGATGCTGTTCGTGCTCACCGTGCTCGCGGTGGTGGTGACCATCAACGCGGTCAACTTCGTCGACGGCCTGGATGGGCTCGCCGCCGGCATCGTGGGCATCTCCGGCTCGGCGTTCTTCGTCTACTCCTACCGGCTCGACGACCTGGTCCGGCTGGCCAACGAGAAGCCCGACTACTCCTCGCTGGCCGCGCTGGTCACCGCCGCGACGGTGGGCTGCTGCCTGGGCTTCCTGCCGCACAACTTCAACCCGGCCCGGGTGTTCATGGGCGACAGCGGATCGATGCTGCTCGGCCTGCTGCTCGCCTGCTCCACGATCACGGTGACCGGATCGGTGGACCCGCTGACCCTGTCCACCAACGAGATCGCGCCGGCCTTCTTCCCGCTGCTGATCCCGCTGGCCGTGCTGGCGCTGCCGCTGGTCGATCTGGGCATGGCCGTGATCCGGCGCACCTGGGCCGGCCAGAAGCCGTGGACGCCGGACAAGTCGCACCTGCACCACCGGCTGCTGCGCCTGGGGCACAGCCACGCCAGCGCCGTCCTGGTGCTCTACCTGTGGACGGCGATCGCCGCCTTCGGGGTCGCGCTGATGGCGTACGTGCCGGTGCTCACCGCGCTCGCGGCGGGGGCCGGAGCGATCGTGGTCGCCCTGTTCCTCACGCTCGGTCCGCTGCGCGGGCGGACACGCCCGGAGCCACCACGCACGGTGATCGGGGTCGGGGAGAGAGCAGGTGCTCGTGATTGATTTCACAAGCGATTCCCCCGGGGGGCCGAGGCCATGATCCGACGTCGGGAACCGGGTTCACAGCGCCCCGCGATGCGGGTTCTGCTCGCCGGTGCGCTGCTGCCGATCGCGGCCGTCGGCCTCGTCGCCACGGTGATCGGCGCCACCCTGTCGGGGCCGGTGCTGGCCGGAGTGCTGATCGGGACGGCGCTCGCAGCACTCGCGTTCAGTGTCGGCCCGCTGATCATGGGATGGGCGCAGAACTGGTCCCCACCTGCGGTGATGGCGGCGGCGATGACCGCCTACATGGTGCTGACCGGAGCCCTGGCGGTGATCTACCTGCTGCTCCTGGAGCGCACCGGGATCTCGCTGCCGGCCATCGGCTGGACCCTCTTCGCCTGCGCCGCGGCGTCGATCGCGGGCATCGTTCGGGCGTCCTCCCGGGTGCGGGTGCTGGCCTTCGGCTCTATACCCGCCACCCCGAGGGTCGCGCCACCCGATGCGGAAACCGCTGGTCAGCCCGGCAACCGCCCGGCCCCGCACACGAGGGGTGACTGATAGGGTTCCGAACCGATGGACGACGACGCCCACCCAGCCGGTCCGATCGGCGAAGCTGCGGCGTGGACCGTTCTCGCGCACCTGATCTCCGGACCGCTTCTGTACGGGGGCCTGGGTTGGCTGTTGGACCGATGGTTGGGCACCGAGCCGGTGTTCGTCGCGATCGGCATCCTCGGCGGAATGACCTTGGCGCTGTACATGGTGTGGTTCCGATACGGTGCGCACGACCAACGCCCGCCGACGGTGTCTCCGGACGCCGATCACCCTGAGTGAGGAGAGCAGTGAGGCTTCTACTCTCGGCCAGTGGCGAGGGCGGCTTCGAGGCCCCCAGCCCCGCCGATTTCTGGCAGCCGCTCATCGGCGGTGACAGCCACTGGGCTCTCACTCGGCCCATGGTGCTCTCGGTCATCTCGTTGGTGTTCATCGCGGGGTGGCTGCTGCTGGCCACCCGCAAACTCTCGGTGGTGCCGACCAAGGGTCAGTGGATGACCGAGGGCGTCTACTCGATGGTGCGCAACGGGCTCGCCCGGGACATCATCGGCAGCCGCGATTTCCTGCGCTTCGTGCCGCTGCTGTTCACGATGTTCACGCTGATCCTGGTGAACAACCTGTTCGGCATCGTGCCGTTCCTGCAGTACCCGACCATGGCCCGGATCGGTTTCCCGATGGCCCTGGCCCTGGTGGTCTTCGTCGTCTACCACATCGTGGGCATGCGCTCGATGGGCGTCGGCAACTACTTCAAGCACATGGTTCCGGCCGGCCTGCCGAAGGCGATCGTGCCGCTGATCTTCTTCCTCGAGCTGGTGACCTACTTCTTCACCCGCCCGGTCACGCTCGCCCTGCGACTCTTCGGCAACATGTTCGCCGGGCACATCCTGCTCCTGCTCTGCGCCCTCGGCGGCGAGCACCTGCTGTTCGGCGACACCGGGCTCGGGCTGAAGGCCACGGGCGTGCTCGTCTACGCGGGCGGCTTCGTGATGACCCTGTTCGAGGGTTTCGTCGAGTTCCTGCAGGCGTACGTCTTCACCCTGCTGTCCGCGCTCTACATCGCCGGCTCGCTGGCGGACGAACACTGAGGTTCACCCCCGCACGACCACCAGACGGTTCCACCCAGCAGCTCCACCACGAGAAGAGAGAGAGATCATGACTGGTTCGCTCGCCATCGTCGGCTATGGCCTGTCCGCGATCGGCCCCGGCATCGGTGTCGGTCTGATCTTCGCCGCGTACGTCAGCGGTGTCGCGCGGCAGCCCGAGGCGCGCAACCTGCTCCAGCCGATCGCCATCCTGGGCTTCGCCCTCGCCGAGGCCCTGGCCATCTTCGGTATCGCCCTGGCCTTCGTCTGGGCCGGCTGACCGCAGTCTCTGCCCAGGCCACCGTCACGACCGACAGAGGAGTCAGCGTGCAACACCTTGCCTCGGCTCTCGCCGTGGATGGGGAGTCCCCGCCCATCCTTCCGCACATGGGCGAACTGATCTTCGGACTGATCGTCTTCGCCATCCTGTACATCATCGTCGCCAGGGTCGTCGTGCCGCGGCTCGAGGGTGTGTTCGCCGAGCGCACCGCCGCGATCGAGGGCGGCATCGCGAAGGCGGAGGCCGCCCAGGCCGAGGCCGCCCAGGCCCTGGCCGACTACAAGGCGCAGCTGGCCGACGCCCGCGGCGAGGCGCAGAAGATCCGCGAGGACGCGCGGGCCGAGGGTTCCGCGATCATCGCCGAGATGCGGGAGCGTGCCCAGGTCGAGGCCAACCGGATCACCGCTGCCGCTCAGCAGCAGATCCAGGCCGAGCGCCAGCAGGCCGTGGTGCAGCTGCGCAGCGAGGTGGGCACCCTGGCCACCTCCCTGGCCTCGAAGATCGTCGGTGAGTCGCTGGAGAGCGAGGCCCGCCAGAGCGGGGTCGTCGACCGGTTCCTGGCCGAGCTCGAAGCCAGCGAGTCGGGGCGCTGAGCGATGCGCGGCACGAGTCGTGGGTCGCTGAGTGCGGGGCAGGAGCGTCTGGAGACGCTGCTGTCCGCGCCGGGCACCGACCCGGCCGCACTGGCGGAGGACCTGTTCGGGGTGACCGGCGCACTCGCCGGCAGCCCCGGCCTGCGCCGGGCTCTGACCGACCCCTCGCGGGACGGTGAGGCGAAGGCCTCGCTGATCGCGAACCTGTTCGGGGGCAAGGTGTCCGGAGCTGCGGTCGACCTGGTCGCCGGGCTGGTCCGCAGCCGCTGGTCGGCCGGGGGAGACCTCACCGACGCCATCGAGTCGATGGCGGTCTCCGCAGTGCTGGCTGCCGCCGAGCGCGGCGGTCGTCTCGACGCGGTGGAGGACGAGCTGTTCCGGTTCGGCCGCACCGTCTCCGCCGACCAGGGCCTGCGGGACGCCTTCTCGGTGCGGTCCGAGGGCGCCGACCGCAAGGCCGCACTGGTCACCACCCTGCTCGGCGGCAAGGCCGCGCCGGAGACGGTGCGCCTCGCCGTCCAGGCCGGGTCGGCGCCGCGCGGAATGCGCACCGAACGGGTGCTGGAGTCGTACGTGACGGCGGCCGCGCAGCGTCGCAGCCAACTGGTCGCCGAGGTGATGGTCGCGGTTCCGATGACCACCGCTCAGCGCGAGCGGCTCTCGGCGTCCCTGCACCGGATCTACGGCCGGCCGATCCGGCTGAACGTGGACGTCGACCCGACCGTGATCGGCGGCATCCGGGTGCAGGTCGAGGGCGAGGTGCTCGACGGAACGGTCGCCGGCCGTCTCGACGAGGCCAAGCGCCGACTGGCCGGCTGACGCCGGCTCCCACCGCAACCCCAGACACGAATACCCCCAGGCAGACGAGAGCAGAGAGAGCAGGGACCGACACCATGGCGGAGCTCACCATCCGTCCGGAAGAGATCCGGGACGCCCTGGACGCCTTCGTCCAGTCCTACGAGCCGGGCTCGGCCTCGCGCGAGGAGGTCGGCCGCGTGGCCGACGCCGGCGACGGCATCGCGCACGTCGAGGGCCTGCCCAGCGTGATGGCCAGCGAGCTGCTGAAGTTCGAGGACGGCACGCTCGGCATCGCACTGAACCTCGACGTCCGCGAGATCGGCGTCGTGGTGCTGGGCGAGTTCAGCGGCATCGAGGAGGGCCAGGAGGTCCGCCGCACCGGCGAGGTGCTCTCGGTACCCGTCGGCGACGCGTTCCTCGGTCGTGTGGTCGACCCGCTGGGCACCCCGATCGACGGCCTGGGCGAGATCGTGCCCGAGACCCGGCGCGCGCTGGAGCTGCAGGCCCCCTCGGTGGTCGAGCGGCAGAGCGTGAACGAGCCGATGATGACCGGGATCAAGGCCGTCGACTCGATGATGCCGATCGGCCGGGGACAGCGTCAGCTGATCATCGGCGACCGGCAGACCGGCAAGACCGCGGTGGTGATCGACACGATCATCAACCAGAAGGACAACTGGGCCTCGGGAGACCCGAACCGCCAGGTGCGCTGCGTCTACGTTGCGATCGGGCAGAAGGGTTCGACCATCTCCGGCGTGCGGCGTGCGCTGGAGGAGGCCGGGGCGCTGGAGTACACGACGATCGTGGCTGCTCCCGCCTCCGACGCGGCCGGCTTCAAGTACCTGGCTCCCTACACCGGCTCGGCCATCGGCCAGCACTGGATGTACGCCGGAAAGCACGTCCTGATCATCTTCGACGACCTGACCAAGCAGGCCGAGGCCTACCGCTCGGTGTCGCTGCTGCTGCGTCGTCCACCGGGCCGCGAGGCCTACCCCGGCGACGTGTTCTACCTGCACAGCCGGCTGCTCGAGCGCTGCGCGAAGCTGTCCGACGCGATGGGCGGCGGCTCGATGACCGGCCTGCCGGTCGATCGAGACCAAGGCCAACGACATCTCGGCCTACATCCCGACCAACGTCATCTCGATCACCGACGGCCAGCTGTTCCTCGAGTCAGACCTGTTCAACGCCAACGTGCGTCCCGCGATCAACGTGGGTGTCTCGGTCTCCCGGGTCGGCGGCTCGGCGCAGACCAAGGCGATGAAGAAGGTCTCCGGCTCGCTGCGCGTCGACCTGGCGCAGTTCCGGGCCCTGGAGGCGTTCGCCATGTTCGCCTCCGACCTGGACGCCGCCTCCCGCGCGCAGCTGGCCCGTGGCGAGCGCCTGGTCGAGCTGCTCAAGCAGCCGCAGTACACGCCGTACGCCATGGAGGACCAGGCGGTCGCGATCTGGATCGGCACCTCCGGTCAGCTGGACGACGATCCCGACCTCCGACGTCCACCGGTTCGAGCAGCGAGTTCCTCGATCACCTGCGCCGGCACACCAAGGTGCTGGACACGATCCGCGAGACCAAGAACGTCGAGCGACGACACCGAGGCTGCGCTGACGGCGGCCGTGGCGGAGTTCAAGAAGGGCTTCACCACCGGCGACGGCAAGTCCCTCGGGGCTCTCGGCAAGGAAGCGCGCCGCGCAGGCCATGGAGGAGAAAGAGATCGACCAGGAGCAGATCGTCAAGCAGAAGCGCGGCTGACGCATGGGCGCCCAGCTACGCGTCTACCGACAGCGGATTCGCTCCGTCGGGGCGATGAAGAAGATCACTCGGGCGTTCGAGCTGATCGCGACGTCGCGCATGGTCAAGGCCCAGCAGCGCACGGCCGCCTCGGCGCCGTACACGCTGGCCCTCACCCGCGCGGTGTCGGCCGTCGCCACCTACTCCAACGAGAACCACCCGCTGACCCTGGAGAAGGAGGGGGCCACACGCGCGGCGATGCTGCTGATCACCTCCGACCGGGGTCTGGCGGGGGCCTACTCCTCGAACGTGATCAAGGCCGGCGACCAGCTCCACGAGTTGCTGCGCGAAGAGGGCAAGCAGGTCGACGTCTACATCGCGGGGCGCAAGGGTGCGGCGTACTACACGTTCCGGCATCGTCCGATCGACCCGGCAGTGGAGCGGGTTCTCCGACGCGCCGACCGTTCGAGCACGCCAAGGAGATCGCCGACGCGCTGATCGACGCCTTCCTGCACCCGACCGAGGAGGGCGGCGTCGACGAGATCCACATCGTCTACACCCGGTTCGTCAACATGGTCACCCAGCTGCCCGAGGTCATCCGCCTGCTGCCCCTGGAGGTCGTCGAGGGCGAGGAGCCCCCGGATGCGGACGACGTGCTGCCGCTGTACGACTTCGAGCCCTCGGCGGAGGCGGTGCTCGACTCGCTGCTGCCCAAGTACGTCGAGAGCGCGGATCTTCAACGCGCTGCTGACCGTCGGCGGCCAGTGAGCTGGCGGCCCGGCAGCGGGCGATGAAGTCGGCCACCGACAACGCCGAGCGAGCTGATCAAGCGCTACACCCGCCAGGCGAACACCGCCCGGCAGTCCGAGATCACCCAGGAGATCAGCGAGATCGTCGGCGGCGCCAGCGCGCTGGCCGATGCCGGCTGCCGACTAGTCCCCAGACCCATTCCAGCCCGGCGAGAGTGAGAGAGACATGACTGCCACTGCTGTTGAGACACCGCCGCCGAGCGGCGCCGCCGGGTCGGCCGGGTCTCCCGGGTGATCGGCCCGGTCGTCGACATCGAGTTCCCGGCCGACGCGATGCCGGAGATCTACAACGCGCTCCAGGTCGACGTGACCATGGGCGAGGCCACGCGCGACGCTGACCCTCGAGGTGGCGCAGCACATCGGCGACAACCTGGTGCGCGCGATCTCGATGAAGCCGACCGACGGCATGGTGCGCGGCGTCGCGGTGCGCGACACCGGCGGCCCGATCTCGGTGCCGGTCGGCGACGTCACCAAGGGCCACGTGTTCAACATCATCGGCGAGTGCCTCAACCTCAAGCCCGGCGAGACGCTCGAGATCACCGAGCGCTGGCCGATCCACCGCCAAGGCGCCGACGTTCGACCAGCTCGAGCGCAAGACCGAGATGCTCGAGACCGGCATCAAGGTGATCGACCTGCTGACCCCGTACGTGCTGGGCGGCAAGATCGGTCTGTTCGGCGGTGCCGGCGTGGGCAAGACGGTGCTCATCCAGGAGATGATCTACCGGGTCGCCCACAACTTCGGTGGCATGTCGGTGTTCGCCGGGGTGGGCGAGCGCACCCGTGAGGGCAACGACCTGATCGCCGAGATGACCGAGACCGGCGTCATCGAGAAGCACCGCCCTGGTCTTCGGCCAGATGGACGAGCCGCCGGGCACCCGGCTGCGGGTCGCGCTGTCGGCGCTGACCATGGCGGAGTACTTCCGCGACGTGCAGAACCAGGACGTGCTGCTGTTCATCGACAACATCTTCCGGTTCACCCAGGCCGGCTCGGAGGTCTCCACCCTGCTGGGCCGGATGCCGTCCGCGGTGGGCTACCAGCCGACCCTGGCCGACGAGATGGGCCAGCTGCAGGAGCGGATCACCTCGACCCGCGGTCACTCGATCACCTCGATGCAGGCGATCTACGTGCCCGCCGACGACTACACCGACCCGGCCCCGGCCACCACGTTCGCCCACCTCGACGCCACCACGGAGCTGAGCCGGACGGTCGCCTCGCGCGGCATCTACCCGGCGGTGGACCCGCTGACCTCGACGTCGCGGATCCTGGACCCGCAGTACATCGCGGCGGACCACTACGACACCGCGGTGCGGGTCAAGCAGATCCTGCAGCGGAACAAGGAACTGCAGGACATCATCGCCATCCTGGGCGTCGACGAGCTGTCCGAGGAGGACCAGATCATCGTCAACCGGGCCCGGCGGATCGAGCGGTTCCTGTCCCAGAACACGTTCGTGGCCAAGACCTTCACCGGCCTCGACGGGCTCGTTCGTCGCCGCTGCAGGACACCATCGAGGCGTTCACGAAGATCGCGGACGGCGAGTACGACGACGTCCCCGAGCAGGCCTTCTTCATGTGCGGCGGTCTGGACGACGTGGAGCGCAAGGCCGCCGCGATCAAGAAGCAGCTCGGCGGCTGAACTGCGGCCGGTCTACCGTCCCGCTCTCCCCAGGCACCGTTCGGCGCCCCGGGGGGAGCGGAGCCGGGGCCCTCGCCTATCCTGAACAGGTCCTATTCGCTCGGAGGTTCCGGTGCCACTGCAGGTAGAGCTCGTCTCCGCCTCCCACAAGGTCTGGTCGGGGGAGGCGTCGATGATCGTCGCCCGTACCCTCGACGGCGATCTCGGAGTGCTGCCGGGCCACTCGCCGGTCCTCGCCGTCCTTGCCCCGAGCACGATCACGATCAAGCCCCTGGAGGGCGGGGAACTCGTCGCGACCTGTGACGGCGGGTTCCTCTCCGTCGAGCACGACCGGGTGATGATCGTGTCGGACAGTGCCGAGATGGGCTCGGCCACCACGCCGCAGCGCTAGGCGGGGGCGGCATGGGGGATCTCTTCGTACCGGCCGCCATCCTGGCCACGATCGCCCTCATCCTCCTGGCCGTGCCCGGCGTCGTCCTGATGCGGCGCAGCGTGCTCAGCCGCGGCATGGGCTCCTTCGACTGTTCCCTGCGTCACCGGCCCCACGGCGGGGGCTGGAGCTTCGGCGTCGCCCGCTACGAGCACGACCGGCTGGACTGGTTCCGCCTGTTCGGCCTCTCCCCGCGGCCGGACCGCTCGATGGTCCGCGGGCAGCTGACCATCCTGGAGCGGCGGCGTCCGGACCGGCCCGACACCGGATTGTTGAGCGCCGACTGGGTGCTGGTGCGTTGTCTGTACGAGAAGACAACGTTGGAACTGGGGATGAGCGAGATGGCCTACAACGGTCTGGCCACCTGGCTCGAGTCAGCCCCGCCCGGCGAGCACATCGGCGGCGTCGCCTCCTAACCATGGTGATCATGCACCTCGGGTACGCGGGTGGCTACACGCGAGACTGCGGTGATCATGCACCTCAGGTACAAGGGCAGGGATGCGGTGATCAGGCCTGCCACGTCGCCGCGTCTTCAGCGTGTACCTGATGTGCATGATCACCGCGGGGTGGGGGTGCGGCCTCCGCCGGGCTGCCAGAGCACGTCGCCGCCATGGGCCAGGTTCGCGACTCGGCAGAGGATGAACAGCAGATCGCTCAGCCGGTTCAGGTACCGCGCGGTGAGCGGGTTCACGCCGCCCTCGGCCTCGCTGCCGTAGACCTCCACCGCGGCCCACACCGCGCGCTCGGCGCGACGGCAGACCGTGCGGGCCACGTGCAGCTGGGCCGCGCCCACCGACCCTCCGGGCAGGATGAACGACCGCAGCGGGCTCAGCTCGTCGTTGAACCGGTCGCAGGCGGCCTCCAGGTCGTCCACGTACGCCTCGGTCACCCGCAGCGGGGGATGGGCCGGGGTGGCGGAGGTCAACGGGGTGCACAGGTCCGCCCCGACGTCGAACAGGTCGTTCTGCACCCGGGCCAAGGTGGCCACCACGGCCTCGTCCAGCCCGCCGTGGGCCAGGGCGACCCCGATCGCACTGTTCGTCTCGTCGACGTCCGCGTAGGCCACCAGCCGTGGGTCGTTCTTGCTGGTGCGGCTGAAGTCGCCCAGGCCGGTGGTGCCGTCGTCGCCGGTGCGGGTGTAGATGCGCGTCAGATTGACCATCCGGCCAGCCTACGCGGGCCGCTCGAGCAGGCGCCGGGCGGCGGGCTCGTCCTCGCGGAAGACCATCACGGCGGGGCCCTCCGTGGTCGGGGCCAAGGTGGCCCGCAGGCCGCCCTCCACCAGGTGCAGCCTGATCATCTCGGCCTCCACGAACGTGGCCGGCGCGGCGACCCGCACCAAGAGGCCGTACTCCTGCGGGGTTCCTCTGGTGCTGCGCTTCTCGACCAGCGACCTGCCGCGGCCGAAGGCCCAGCGCAGCAGCAGAACCAGGACCCCCAGGACGACGAACGACACTGCCGGGCCGAAGAGGTATTCCCATCCACCCAGCGAGCCCATGCCTGCAGTGTCGGCGCCAGGCCCGGCCTCGCGCCAGTCGTTCGCCGTGTGACAGAAGTGGTTCGCGATGCGCCAGGTGAGTTTCGGAGTCGATGTCGTACCCTAGTGGTCGAGGTCGGTCACCTCGCGTGACGGGGCGCGAGGATCAGCCCGGTGAGTCATCGGCCGGGCGGTAGGGGGAGATGAACGTGGCGCCGGCGATCGCACCATGCCGGACGCCGCAGGTGGGGGTGGACATGCACCAGGTATTCCAGGTCGAGATTCTTCAGCACGGCACCGACGTGATGATCTCCGGGCGGTTGGACAGCCACTCGGCGCCGATCGCCCGGGCGGTGCTGCACGCAGCGGTCGAGGCCGGGGCCGGTGATCTCCTGGTCCGGGTGGGTGGCCTCGAGATCTGGGACGGCGTCGGCATGGGCGTGCTCGTCGGGGCCCATGGCATGGCCCGTCGTCATCAGCGTCGCCTGATCCTGGTCGACGTGCCGCCGCGGCAGCTGCGACTGCTGCGCGCGACCCGGCTGAGCCGGGTGCTCGCGGTGCAGCCGCTCAAGGTGGCCTGAGCGCGCCGGAGGCTGATCCGGCCGGTACGGTCCGGGAGTGCACGGATCCGAGTCGGCTCTGCAGCTCGTCGCCCTGGTCGCCGCCGCCACCGCGATCGCGGGCCTGTCCTCACGGTGGGGGGTCTCGGCACCCCTGGTGCTCACCGCGGTGGGCATCGTCGCCTCCTTCGTCCCGGGCATCCCGGACTACCGGATGGACCCGGAGCTGGTGCTGATCGGCGTGCTCCCGCCGTTGCTCTACGCCACCGCGATCCGCACCCCCTTCGTCGATCTGCGCTCCAACAGGCGCCCGATCGCGCTGCTCTCCGTGGCGCTGGTGGCCGTGACCGCGTTCGCCGTGGCGCTGGTGGCGCGTGCCCTGATGCCGGAGCTGCCCTTCGCCGCGGCCCTGGCCCTGGGTGCGGTGGTGGCACCGCCGGACGCCGTGGCCGCCACGGCCGTCGCCCGGCGGGTCGGACTGCCCCGGCGGGTGGTCACGCTGCTCGAGGGCGAGAGCCTGCTCAACGACGCGACCGCCCTGGTCATCCTCAGCATGGCCCTGACGGCGCTGGCCACTGCGCTCACCGTGACCGACGTCGTCCTGGCCTTCGTCCGCTCGGTGGCCCTCGGCGTGGCGGTCGGCTGGGCCGTTGCCGCTCTGGCCACACCCATCCGGCGCCGGGTGCACGATCCGGTGCTGGACACCACGTTGTCGTTGCTGGTGCCCTACCTGGCGATGATCGCCGCCGAGGCCGCCGGCGGCTCGGGCGTGCTCGCGGTGGTGCTGGCCGGGCTGATCCTCGGGCACCGCTCGCCGGCGATCCAGGGCGCCAGCTCCCGGGTCACCGAGCGCACCCTGTTCCGCACGCTGCAGTTCCTGCTCGAGTCGGTCGTCTTCCTGCTGATCGGACTGCAGCTGCGCCGGCTGCTCGGGGCGGCTGCGCAGAGCACGACGGACCCCGCGCGGATCGCGCTGATCTGCGTGGCGGTGGTGGTGGCGGTGATCGTCGTCCGCATTCTCTGGGTCTTCCCGGCCACGTACCTGCCGCGCCTGATCCCGTCGGTGGCCCGGCGTGATCCCGCTCCGCCCTGGCGAGCCGTGGCGGTGCTCTCCTGGGCGGGCATGCGGGGCGTGGTCACCTTGGCCGCCGCCTTCACCCTCACCGGGATCGAGAGCGCCGAGATCCTGATCGTGGCCGCGTTCAGCGTGGTGGTGGCCTCGCTGCTGATCCAGGGCGCCACCCTGCCCGCCCTGGTCCGCCGGCTCCGCGTACCCGGCCCCGACCCGGCGCAGGAGGCCCTGCAGCGTGCCCTGGTGCTGCAGCGCGCCGTGGACGCCGGGCAGGCGCGCCTGGACGCCGCGGCCGAGGGGGCACCGCGGGAGGTGGTCGAGGCTCTGCGCAGCTGGACCGACCGGTTCTCCCAAGCGGTGTGGGAGCAGCTGGGCACCAACGCCGAGCTGGCTGAACCGCCGGCTCGGGCCTTCCGCCGGCTCCGGGTGGAGATGCTGGACGCCGAGCGCGCGGTGGTGGTCGCCGTGCACCGCTCCGGGGCGGTCGCGGCCGAGGTGCTCGAAGCGGTGCTGGAGCGGCTGGACCAGGAGGAGGCGATGCTCGGCGGCTTCACCGACGACGACCTACCGGTCACGGGGAAGACCCTGCGCGCGCCGTCCGCCCTGGAGACCTGCGAGCACCTGCGTGAGGCCACGACGGGAGTGGTGCCGTCGACCCCGGAGGGCTGCCAGGAGTGCCTCACCGCAGGCACCCGGGCCTGGGTGGCGTTGCGGCTCTGCCTCGGCTGCGGGCACGTGGGGTGCTGCGACTCCTCGCCCGACCGGCATGCCCAGGCCCACTACGAGGGCACCGGCCATCCGGTGATGCGCAGCTTCGAGCTGGGCGAAGCCTGGCAATGGTGTTATGTGGATCGCCGTCTCGGCTAAGGTCCGAGCCATGATTCGGGGTGCACTGGCTGCTGGCGTGCTGTTGTTGGTCACCGGGTGCACGGCGGCCAAGCCCACCGTGGTCGCCACTGACGAATCCTCGACCTCGCCGCTGCCCTCCACCTCGGCCACCGCCTCGGCGGCGAGCCCCAGCCCTTCCGCGTCGCCGGTGCCGACCACCCTGCAGGGCGCCTTCGAGCAGGTCAGTTCGGGCGTGGTGCGACTGGAGGTGGCCGGCTGCGAGAGCGATGCCATGGGCACCGGTTTCGCGATCAGCCAGGACCTGGTGGTCACCGCCGCGCATGTGGTGGACGGCGGCCGGTTGGTGCGTGCGATCAGCGGCACCTCCTCCCGCTCGGCCAGCGTGGTCGGCCTGGACATCACGGCCGACGTGGCGCTGCTGCGGGTGGTCGAGCCGGTGCTGGGCCACGAGTTCACCTTCGCCGACAAGCCGTTGCGGGTGGGCGACCAGGTGGCCGCGCTCGGCTACCCCGCGGCCTCACCGCTGGCGTTCAGCCCCGGCACGGTCAACGGCGTCGGGCGCAAGGCCGTGGTGGACGGCGTCCCGCGGTTCGGGCTGATCGAGTTCGACGCGGCCACCACGCACGGCAGCAGCGGTGGGCCGGTGATCCTGACCGACGGCAGCGTGGCCGGTCTGGTCGACGCCGGGTACGACGGGCTGCAGGGGCGCAAGCTCGCGGTCTCGGCCGAGACCATCCAGAAGACGATCAAGCCGTGGACGGCCCGGACCAGTCCGCTGCCCACGAAGAAGTGCAGCGTCGTGCTCGGCCCGGACGGTCAGCCGGTGCCCTCCGAGGTGGCTCCGGGCAGTGACTCGGCTCAGGCGCTGACCACCCTGCGCCTCTACTTCGACTCGCTCAACCAGGGTGACTACCCGACGGCGCTGGCCCAGTTCGTCAAGCCGCTGCCGCTCGAGGTCTTCTCCAAGGGCGTGCAGAGCAGCAACGACACCGACTTCGTCGTCCAAGACGTGGTGCGCACGCCGAGCAAGATCACCGTGTGGTTGACCTTCACCAGCCAGCAGCAGGCCGGGAGCGGGCCGGCGGCACGGCCGCAGGAGACCTGTACCGACTGGTCGCTGGACTACGTGATGCGCCCGCACAACGGGTTGTGGCTGATCGACACCACCAAGGGGCACGGCACGGCCAGTCGCCCCTGCGCCAAGCCACCGGCGTGACTGTCCTCACCGCGAGGCCTGTGGGCGGAGGGTGCCCGCGCGGATAGTGTCCGGTCATGGTGGCCAAACGTGACCGTCCGTGGGTGATCCGCACGTACGCGGGGCATTCCAGCCCTGCGGAGTCGAACGCGCTGTACCGGCGCAACCTGGCGAAGGGGCAGACCGGCCTGTCGGTCGCCTTCGACCTGCCGACCCAGACCGGGTACGACTGCGACCACGAGCTGGCCCGCGGCGAGGTGGGCAAGGTCGGGGTGCCGATCTCTCACCTGGGTGACCTGCGGGCGCTGTTCGACGGCATCCCGCTGGCCGAGATGAACACCTCGATGACGATCAACGCGCCGGCGATGTGGCTGGTGGCGCTCTACCAGGTGGTGGCCGAGCAGCAGGGGGCCGATGTCACGGCGCTGGCCGGCACCACCCAGAACGACATCATCAAGGAGTACTTGTCGCGCGGCACCTATGTCTTCCCGCCCGGGCCGAGCCTGCGGCTGACCACCGACACCATCGCCTACACGGTCTCGGTGATGCCGGGGTGGAACCCGACGAACATCTGCAGCTATCACCTGCAGGAGGCCGGGGCGACGCCGGTGCAGGAGGTGGCCTTCGCCCTGAGCACGGCGATCGCCGTCCTGGACGCCGTCCGTGACGGTGGGCAGGTGGCTCCCGAACGCTTCGGCGACGTCGTCCAGCGGATCTCCTTCTTCGTCAACGCCGGCGTGCGGTTCGTCGAGGAGATGTGCAAGATGCGGGCCTTCGTCGAGCTCTGGGACGAGCTCACCCGCGACCGGTACGGCGTCACCGATCCGGTGCAGCGCCGGTTCCGCTACGGCGTGCAGGTGAACTCGCTCGGGCTGACCGAGGCCCAGCCGGAGAACAACGTGCAGCGGATCGTGCTGGAGATGCTTGCGGTCACGCTGTCGAAGAACGCCCGGGCCCGCGCCGTCCAGCTGCCGGCCTGGAATGAGGCGCTCGGCCTGCCGCGCCCGTGGGACCAGCAGTGGTCGCTGCGGATTCAGCAGGTGCTGGCGCACGAGTCGGACCTGCTGGAGTACGCGGACATCTTCGACGGCTCGCCGGTGATCGCGGCGAAGGTTGCCGAGATCGCGGACGGCGCGCGTGCCGAGATGGCGCGGATCGCCGAGATGGGCGGGGCGGTCGCTGCGGTGGAGAGCGGCTACATGAAGTCGGCCCTGGTCGCCTCACACGCCGCCCGGCGGCAGCGGATGGAGAGCGGCGAGGACGTGGTGGTCGGCGTGAACGCCTTCACCACCACCGAGCCGAACCCGTTGACCGCCGATCTCGACGCGGCGATCCAGACCGTCGACCCGGCGGTGGAGGCGGCGGCGATCGCGTCGCTGCAACGTTGGCGGGCCGAGCGGGATTCAAGCGTCGAGGGGCGGGCGGCGTGGGCCGCCGCCCTGGACCGGCTGAAGGTGGACGCCGTGAGCGGGGTCAACCTGATGACCGCCACGTTGGAGTGTGCGCGGGCCGGGGTGACCACGGGGGAGTGGGCCGGGGCGCTGCGCGAGGTGTTCGGGGAGTACCGGGCGCCGACCGGGGTGTCGGGCGCTGTCGGCGTGACCGAGCCGAGTGCGGACCTGCTCGCCGTCCGGGCCGCGGTGACCCGGACCGGGGAGGAGTTGGCCGGCGCGGGCGGGCGGCTGCGCCTGCTGGTCGGCAAGCCAGGGCTGGACGGGCACTCGAACGGGGCCGAGCAGGTCGCCGTCCGGGCCCGGGACGCCGGGTTCGAGGTGGTCTACCAGGGGATCCGGCTGACGCCGTCGCAGATCGTGGCCGCCGCGGTGGCCGAGGACGTGCACTGCGTGGGACTGTCGGTGCTCTCGGGTTCGCACATGGAGCTCGTGCCTGCGGTGCTGCGTGGTCTGCGTGAGGCAGGGCTGGACGACGTGCCGCTGGTGGTCGGCGGGATCATCCCCGAGGCGGACGGCAAAGCCCTTGTCGCGCAAGGGGTTGCGGCGGTGTTCACGCCTAAGGACTACGGCCTGACCGAGATCATGGGCAAGATCGTGGATCAGATCCGCCTCGCCCGGGGCCTGACCCCGCTCGAAGCCGCCCCCGTCTGACCTGAAGGGTGCCGAGCCCGGCGGAGAGGTCGCGGTGTGTGCTGCTGTGCACTGCTCCAGATATGGAGCAGTGCACAGCAGCGAAGAGTGCGTCAGTGGTCGATGCCGCCGAGGGCTACCAGCCGGCGCGGGTGCTGGTGACCAGGGCCGATGCGAGGTGCTCGACCAGCATCCGCGCAGCCAGCAGAACCCGTTCGGCGGCGTCCGGCCCGGCCGTGTCTGCCCAGTCGGCCAGTTCCCGGCGCATCGGGTTGCGCATGGTGGCCACCTGGAGGCTGTGCCGCACGTAGTGCTGGGGCAGCGCGGTGCGGCTGGCGGTCGCCGAGAGGTGCTCGACGTCGGCCGCGAGGACGGCGACCTCCTGACCGGCGGCCACCGCGACGTAGGCGGCTGCGGCGACGTAGGCGGAGTCGATGTCCTCGCGGGCGGCCTGGGTCAGGAAACCGGCGGGACGCGGAGCCGGGCCGCGACCCCGCGGGCCCCCGGTGGCCAGGGCGGTCTCGCGCAGGTCGAGCTCGATCTGCGCGGCGGCGTTCAGGGCCGAGGCCGGCAGGGAGGTGAAGGGCCAGACCGCGGTGGCCTGGGCGATGGTCGGCATCGGCACCGCGCTCCAGGCGGCAGCGGTACGGCGCAGCCAGGCGGCGTAGTTCGGCACCGAGGTCACGGCGTCCGGATCGCCGAGCCGCTCGGCGGCGCTGTACCGGGCCAGCCAGGTCTGGCTGTCCAACTCGGTCAGGAAGGCCATCCGGCGGGCGTAGTCGTGCACGCTGTGACCGCTGCTCTCCCGAACGGTCGGGAGGGTGCGGACGACGGGTTCGGCGTGGCGGTCATGTCCGGCGGCGGCTCTGCCGGTCCGGACGGCGGTGGCTCGTGAACTGCGCAGCGAGCGACCGTGCGGTGAGGGAGTTGACGACATGAGCGTCTCTTCGGCCAAACGCCCGGTCGGACTAACCCTTCGTGCGGGTGATTCACCCGTACACCTGAGACAACGCTGTCGAGCTCGCCCGGCGCCGCCGGGGATACTGCCCTGTGACCACGCAGCCTCCCTCCGACGACGGAATCGGGCTCGGGTCGTCGCGCGGCCCGGTGCTCGGCGCGCTGATGCTGTCGGTGTCCCTGGTCGCGGTCGACGCCACCGTCGTGGCGACCGCGGTGCCCTCGGTGGTGGGCGAGCTCGGGGGGTTCGGTCAGTTCCCGTGGTTGTTCTCGGCCTACGTGCTCACCCAGGCAGCGACCACCCCGCTCTACGGCCGACTGGCAGATCAGCGTGGACGGCGTCCGGTACTGCTGTTCGGGATCGCGACGTTCATACTCGGCTCCCTGCTCTGCTCGGGCGCCTGGAGCATGCCGGCCCTGATCGCCGGTCGTGCCGTGCAGGGGCTGGGCGCCGGAGCGATCCAGCCGGTCGCCCTCACCGTGGTGGGGGACCTGTACTCGGTGCAGGAACGGGCGAAGGTGCAGGGCTATCTCGCCTCGGTGTGGGCGGCCAGCGCCGTGCTCGGCCCGGCCCTCGGTGGGTTGAGTGTGCAGGTGGCCTCCTGGCGGTGGATCTTCGTGGTGAACCTCCCGCTGGGTCTGCTGGCGGCGATCCTGCTGCGGCGCTCGTTGCACGAGACGGTGGAGCACCGTGAGCACCGGATGGACGTGGCCGGGGCGCTGCTGCTGGTCGGCTCCTCCGGGTTGATCATCCTCGGGCTGCTCGAGGGCGGGGTGTCCTGGGCCTGGGCCTCCGCGACGTCCGCCGTGGTGCTGGGAGGTGGGACGGCGCTCGGGGCGGCGTTCGTCGTGGTGCAGGCGCGTGTGGCCGAGCCACTGCTGCCGCTGTGGGTGCTGCGCCGGCGCACGCTGGTGGCCGGGTTCCTCAGCCAGCTCACGGTGGGCATGGTGATCATCGGGCTGACCTCCTACGTGCCGACCTACGTGCAGGGAGTGCTGGGGGCCGGCGCGCTGGTCGCGGGCTTCGCCGTCGCCACGCTGACCCTGGGCTGGCCGCTCTCGGCGGCGCTGGCCGGGCGGTTCTACCTGCGGATCGGGTTCCGCGACACCGCCCTGATGGGGGCACTGATCGCCATGGGCGGCATGGCGTTCGGGCTGCGCTGGGGATCGGGGTCCTCGGTGGCCGAGGTGGCGGTGGTGTGCTTCTCGGTCGGGCTGGGCATGGGGCTCACCTCGGCGCCGATCCTGGTCGCCGTGCAGTCGGTGGTCGGTTGGTCCGAGCGGGGAGTGGTCACCTCGACCGCCTTGTTCGCCCGCTCGTTGGGCAGCGCGCTGGGTGCGGCGTTGTTCGGGGCGCTGGCCAACACCTCCCTGGCCGGGCATCTGGCGGGAGCGCCACCGTCGGTCACCGCCGCCCTGCCCGACGGGCTGGACGCCGCCACCGTGGCCCTGGGCGGGGCTGCGGAGGCCGGCCCGGCCGAGGCGGTGGAGTTCGTCCGGCAGGGCCTGGCCGGCGCCACGCACCTGGTGCTGATCGCCCTGGTGGTGGTGACCGTCGTCCAGAGCCTGTTCATCGCCGCCGTGCCCCGCGTCGTGCGCAGCCCCGACGGCACCCCCGTGATCACCGACCCCGCCCCCTGAACCTGCAGGAGCAGGTTTCAGGCGGGCCAGGCTTGGGCGAGGGCCTGGACGATCCGGGTGAGGCGTTCGGGGGAGGTGGCGAGGTTGACCCGGGCGAAACCCTCGAAGCCCGCCCCGAAGAGACGTCCGGGGTGCACCATCACCGTGCCGTCGCGCAGGGCCACCGCCGCCGGATCGTCCAGACCCGTTCCGCGGGCGTCCACCCAGGCCAGGTAGGTGGCCTCCATCGGCGTCCAGGACACCTGCGGAAGGTGTTGGGCGACAAGGGATCCGAAGAGATCGCGGCGAGCGGCCAGGTCGGTCAGCACGGCGTCCAGCCAGGGCTCACCGTGGGTGTAGGCAGCGATGCTGGCCTCGATGCCGAGTGAGGACGTGCCGTGGTTGGCCACCAGGGGCACCGCACGCAAGGCAGCCAGGTCGGCGGCGTTCCCGGCGATGATCTGCGCGCACTTCAGCCCCGGGATGTTCCAGGCCTTGGACGCCGCGAGCACAGTGGTCACGTGGTTCTCGGTCCCCGGGATGCTCGCGTACGGGATGTGCCGGCCGCCGTCGAGCACGAGCGGCGCGTGGATCTCGTCGCTGATCACCCGGGCGCCGTGGGTGAGCACGACGTCGCGCAGCCCGGCCAGTTCGGCAGCGGTGAACGCCCGGCCCAGCGGGTTGTGCGGCTGGGAGAGCAGCACCGTGCGCCCGCCCGCGGCCAGTGCCTCGGCGATCGCGTCGAGATCGAGCTCGCGGCCGGTGCAGGGCACGGTGATCAGGCGGCGCCCGGTCACGGCCGGGATCTCCAGGAACGGCGGGTAGGCGGGCACCGGCACCACCACCGGGGCCTGCTCGCACAGTGCGTCGAGCGCCAGCCGGACGCCGGCCATCACGTCACCGGTCAGCACCACTCGGGCCGGGTCGACGCTCAGATCGAACCGGCGCTCGACGAATCCGGCCAACGCCTCCGGCAGTCCGGTCACGTCGTCGCGGGCGGCGTAGCCGAAGGCGTTGCGCGCCAAGGCGTCGCGCAGAGCGTCGCGAATGGCGGTGGACGGCGTCACGTCCATCTCGGCCACCCAGGCGGGCAGCACGTGCTCGGCCGCCCAGGTCCACTTGACTGAGCCTGTGCGGCGCAGGGTGGCGTCGTCCAGGTCCCAGTCGGGGAGGTCGGGCGTGGGTGACGTGGTCATGACCGGTGAGTCTGCCAAAGGGTGGCGAGTTCTCGGGGGACACACCCCCGAGGTGATCAGGTGCTGCGCGGCTTCAGCACACCGAGGTCGTTGGGCTTGAAGCCGGGGAAGATCTCGGTGGTGGTGGAGATGCCGCAGCGTCGGGTCATGATCTCCGACATCACGGCACGGTAGTCGGTGAGCGCGGCCAGGTTGCCGTTGTCCTGCGCCGACGGCGCCAGCCCGGACCACCGCCCGTAGACCTTGCCGCCGTTCACCCCGCCGCCCATCACCAGCACCGCGTTGCCGTGGCCGTGGTCCAGGCCGCCCGACCCGTTCTGGGACACGCGGCGTCCGAACTCGCTCATGGTCACCAGGGTCACCCGGTTGAAGTCATTGCCGAGCTCCTTGGCGAACGCCGCCAACGCCGTCGACAGCTCGGTGAGCTGGTTGAACATCCAGCCGCCGGTGGCCCCGCCCAGGTTCTGGTGCATGTCGTAGTTGCCCATGTCGATGGTGGCCACCCGCAGCCCCAGGTTGGCCTTGATCAGCCGGGCCACATCGTGCAGCGCCCCACCGAGCTGCCCGTTCGGGTAGCCCGCGGCAGCGGCCTCCACCGCGGGGGGCAGGCTCTTCAGCTTGCCCACGGCGGCGATCGCGTCGGTGGTCGGCTTGACCAGGTCGGGCCGGGCGCCCTTGTGCAGCTGGGCCATCGAGCGTGACCAGGCGGCGATCGGCACCAGGTCCTCCCCGACGCCGATCTTGATGTCCCGCAGCGTGGACACCGCGAACTTGCTGCTCTCGCCGTACAGGGAGGCCGGCATCGTGGTGTTGCCCACCTGGGCCCCGGCGAATGCGTCCGCCCCGGCGAGGCGGCCCAGGAAGCGGTTGAGGTAGCCGTCGCGCTGCGAGGTGCCCGGCGCGGCCCGCTCCATGTTGGCCATGTCCTCGAAGTGCGAGTGGGTCGGGTTCTGCTGGCCGACGCAGTGCACCGCGGCCACCTTGCCCGCGTCCCACAGGGGGTAGAGCGCCTTCAGCCCCGGTGCGAGCCCGAAGGTCGCGTCGATCTTCTTCACCGCCGAGGCCGGCACCGCGATGTTCGGCCGGGCGCGGTAGTAGTTCGCATCGCCCGCCGGCACGATCGCGGACAGCCCGTCGAACCCGCCGCGCAGGCTGAGCACGACCAGCACATCGGCGTTGCCCACGGTCACCGTGGGCACGGACGCCCGAGCCGAGGCCGAGGCCGAGGCGGACGGCGACGGCGACATCGAGGGCGAGCGCGAGCCGGACGGCGTCGGGCTCGGGGTGGCGCCGAAGGCGACGTGGGCGTTGTGCAGGGTGGTCGCCGTGACCATGCCCGCCGCGGCGGTGAACGAGAGCAGGTGGCGCCGGCTCAGGCCGGACCGCTCGTGCTCCTCGCACCCGCAGGGCGGGGCGACGGGAGTCTGCGCGGTGCTCATGGAATCGCCTCTCGGGGTCATCGGCGGATCAACGGCTGAGGAAGGTCGGCGAGGTCATCAGCATGATCGCGGCCAGGGCCCCGGTCTCCTCGCGGGCCCAGGCCTCGTGGGGGTAGGAGCGGGGCAGCTTGGTGGAGGCCAGGAGGGTGTTCAGCGCCGCCTTCTCCTGAGCGGTGGGCAGTCGGCCGAGCACCTTGCGGCTGACCGCGTCGATCGAGGCGGCGCGGTTGCCCGGCGGCTTGGGCAGCAGCTTCTTCGGGCCCGGCAGGCCGATCTTGTTCGGCCACCACGCGTGCACCAGGGAGGAGGTGTGGTTGATCATCTCCAGTGCGGCGGCGGGGGACTGCCACTTCCGGGCGAGGTCGGGGTAGCCGTCCGGGGTCGGCCAGGCCATCGGCACGTGCCCGACGCTCTGGGTCATCCAGTACAGCTGCATCAGGCCTTCCTTGTCGCCCGTGTACTTCGCGTCCAGGGTGCGGACGACGGCGACGATCCGCTCGAACGGGCGGCGCATCTTCAGACTGCCGGACGACGCGAACTCGGCCGAGGCGAACAGCTGGCGCAGCACCGGCGCGATCGAGGTCTTGTTGCGCAGGTAGGTCGCCGCCAGCGACTTGACCAGGGCGGCAGACGGGTTGTCGGAGACGAAGCGGATCGCCAGCTTGCGGCAGATGTGGTTGGCCGTGGAGGGGTGCATGGCCAACCACCGGACGAAGCGCTGCTGGGCGATCCTGCCGGCCTCGCCGGTGCCGTTGGCGATCGTCCGCCCCATGATCCTGACCGGCTTGGTGTAGTGCCGCGACGGCACGTAGCGGGTGACCCCGGTGTCCCAGGGGGTCTCCCACCCGGTGAGCAGCAGGGCGGCCTGCTTGACGTCCTTCTCGGTGTAGCCGCCGTTCACGCCGAGGGTGTGCAGCTCCATCAGCTCACGCGCGTAGTTCTCGTTCGGCTGCTGCTTGGTGGAGAGCTCGTTGTCGAGGTAGGCGAGCATCGAGGGGTGGGTGGAACTGGCCACCAGCATGTCCTCGAACCTGCCCAGGGCGTGCTTGCGGATCACGTCGGCGTCGTAGCGGTGCCGCGAGTAGGAGCCCTTGTCGGCCGGGGCCGGCACGTTCAGGTGGTCGGACCAGAACTCGACCATGATCTCGTTGAGCTGGCGCTTGCTCCAGATCGCCCGGCCCAGGTGCTGCAGGCCGACCTCGTAGAGGAACTCGTAGTACTTGTCGTTGTTCTTCTGCATCGCGTGCACCCGCGAGATCGACCACTTCAGCCGCGGGTACAGCGCGCTCACCTTGTCGCCCAGCGGGTCGGGGATCCGCGAGGGGGCCAACTGCAGGGCGAGCCAGTTCGAGATGCCCAGCTTGGCCACCTCGGCGCGCATCGCGGGGGTGGGGGCGTAGGTCACGCGGCGCAGCAGGTGCTCGGCGGTGAGCTTCTTCGAGACCGTCACCGGGCTCAGCTTGGGCATCGGGGCCTTGGCGGCGGTGTTGTTCGCGGCGGCCAGCATCGCCCCGCTGTTGGAGGTCGCGGTGCCCGCCGCTCCGGCCGAGAGCTTGTTCGCCGCCGCAGCGACGACGCCCTTGTCCCCGAGGGACATCGCGGCCAGGCTGCCGGTCGCGGCGGCTCCCGCAGCCGCTGCCAGGGCCTGCCGTCGGCTCAGGGTGACCGGACGGAACAGCTTCGAGGCCTCCCGGGCGCCGGCGGCGACCCTCAGCCCTGCGGCGTGGCCACGGGTTCGACCGAGGGCCCGCTTGCGTGCGTACCGCTCGGCCCTGCGGCCGGTGGCGCCGTCGTTCTGTGCGGTGTGGAGTGCGTCGGTTGCCGGGCCCCGAGTCATCTTGCTCCTGTCGTCGAGCACGCCCCCACCTAAGCAGGCACGCTCAAGACTGATCATCAAGTACTCGCAAAGCGGGGACAAAGCCTGCTACCAGGCGTGTTCCAGCTACCAGAGGCCCTTCGGCTCCAGATCGGCCCCGTCGGCGGTGGCCGCCAGCCGGGCCACCCGCTGCGCCACGTCGTCCGCACATCCCCAGGACAGGCTCAGGCCGGACCCGCCGTGGCCGTAGCAGTGCACCAGGGTGCGGTCCTGCTCGTGCTGCACGCCCAGGTGCACCGTGGGCCGATCGGCCTCGATCTCGGTCCGGTCACTGCTCACCCGTGCCCCACGCACCCCGGGCTCGATCGCACCGGCCCGCTCGAGCAGCGAGGCCGCGTCGTCCTCGGCCGGGCCGCACAGGACGGCGCCGCGCCCGTCCGGCACCAGGTACATCCCGTCCTGGGCGAACCAGCGGTCCGGCACCGTGTGCAGGTCGGTCAGTCGCAGGTGCCGGCGGGCGTGCGGGGTGACCTGGGGGTCGGGTACCAGGGCCCGCGACGCCATCCCGGTGCAGTTCACCACGAACCCGCGCGGCGGCAGGGCGGGCAGCGCCATCCGGGTCAGGGTGCCACCGGCGGAGAACAGCCGCTGCACCAGGTAGGCCAGGTAGCGCGAGCTGTAGACGATCGGGGCGCTGACCTGCTGCACGGCACCACCGGCGCCCAGCAGCCGGCCGGGCATCATCGCCACCGTGGCACTGCTGCGCTCCGGGCCCTCGGCCAGCTCGGTCAGCGCGGTGCGGGTCACCCGGGCCCAGCGGACGGCGTCCGGCCCGAGGTGGGCCGGCGGCGGCAGCCAGGGCACCGGTCCGGCGGCGGACGGCGTCTCGCCGGGCAGGTCCCGGGCCAGCACGTCGACCGTGAGGTCAGTGGTCTCGGCCAGGCGGACGGCACAGGTGAGGCCGACCACGCCCGCGCCGACCACGAGCACGCGTTCCGGCACGGCTCCTCCCTCCTGCTTGCCCTAGAACGAAACGGTTCTCGCTCGAATCGTGGCCGCGCAGCGCGTCGTAGTCGAGAGTCAGACAGCGAATTCCTCGATCGGTGGCCAGAACCCGGGCCTGCGGCTTGATCTCCTGGGCGGCGAACACGCCCCGCACCGGGGCCAGCAGCGGGTCGCGGTTGAGCAGCTCCAGGTAGCGGGTGAGCTGCTCGACGCCGTCGATCTCGCCCCGGCGCTTGATCTCCACGGCCACGCTGGCGCCGTCCGGGTCACGCACCAGCAGGTCGACCGGGCCGATCGCGGTGGGGTACTCCCGGCGGACCAGGGTGTAGCCGGCGCCGAGGGTGTGCACGTGCTCGGCGAGCAGCTCCTGCAGGTGGGCCTCGACGCCGTCCTTGACCAGGCCGGGGTCGATGCCCAGCTCGTGCGAGCTGTCGTGCAGCACCTCGTGCAGCAGCACGGTGAGCCTGTCGTCGGTCTTGTCGTGCTGCACCGTCCAGACGTCGACCACTCCGGCCGCCAGCTGAACCTCGGACGGCGCACTCACGGTGAGCCGGCAGGGCGGGCTCATCCAGTTCAGGGGTTTGTAGGAGCCGCCGTCGGAATGCACCAGCAGGCTGCCGTCCGCCTTGACCATCAGCAGCCGGGTCGCCTGCGGCAGATGGGCGTTCAGACGGCCGGCGTAGTCGACCGAGCAACGAGCTATCACCAAGCGCACGGGCGAAGGTTACCGGCGAGTGTGTCGAGCGCCGCATCCGCAGCCGCCCGTGGCCGTGGGCGCGGTGCCAGACTGCGAAGGGTCGGCCCCTTCGAGGAGGACTCCATGTCGCGCGAATTCACCACCGCTGCCGTCGTCGGGCTCGGAACGATGGGGGCCGGCGTGGCCGAAGTGCTGGCGCGCAACGGACTCACCGTGGTCGGGATCGAGATCAGCCAGGGTGCCCTGGACAAGGGTGAGGCCCGGATCAGGGCCTCGGTCGATCGAGCCGTCTCGCGCGAGAAGCTGACCGCCGAGGACGCCGCGGCCGTGCTGGGCCGGATCAGCTACTCCCTCGAGCTGGAGGCCGCGGCGGACGCCGGCCTGGTGGTCGAGGCGGTGCCCGAGCGGCTCGCGCTGAAGAAGGAGATCTTCGGCAAGCTCGACTCGATCTGCCGCGACGAGGCGGTGCTGGCCACGAACACGTCGGCCCTGCCGGTGACCGACATCGCGGTGGCCACCGAGCACCCCCGACGGGTGGTCGGGCTGCACTTCTTCAACCCCGCACCGGTGCAGAAGCTGGTCGAGGTGATCGGCACCGTGGTCAGCGACCAGGGCGTGATCGAGGACGTCGTGGGCCTGATCACGCGACCAAAGGCGGAAAACCGCTGTGCGCGCA
Source organism: uncultured Actinomycetota bacterium (assembly GCA_963710915.1). Classification (GTDB taxonomy): domain Bacteria; phylum Actinomycetota; class Actinomycetes; order Actinomycetales; family Kineosporiaceae; genus JADJPO01. The sequence goes on from CAVQCD010000017.1 coordinate 92,928, forward strand.
GGTCCCGTGGCAACGCTTGTCGGCCTGCAGCTCGCATTCCCGTTCAAGTTCGCGGACATTGACGCGCTTTACTCTAAGCTCGCAGGCGCGTTCTCGCCCAAGCCTGTTGCAACTGCGCAGAAGGGCGCTGGCGCGGTATTCGGCTGGAACGAGGCGAGCGCGCAGCAGATAACGCCTGAGATGGTTGCGGGATGGATAAAAGAAAAGCGCGAAACGCGCGCGAACAGGGACTGGCGGAATGCGCCTTATCAAGATACGCTGACGATTGGAAGAGGTAGCAGCCCGCCAGGCGGATATATGTTTGGTACTATGGGTTCTGAGGGAGCTAAGGGCTGGTGGAGCATGAAGGAAATCCTCACTGGCGTGGGATTGACGAGCTTTAGCCAATATGTTAAAATCGCCTTTTTAGGCAAGGCATCGAATGGAAATCATTTCTATGCAATAGGAGACAAAGGAATGCAAAAATCAATCATACTCCTTGAGAAAACCACTGACGGCTCACTCCACTATGCGCGCGGACCTCCAAGAGAATGGAAATTTGCAACAGTAAGCGACGATTTCTATCTTGTTGAATCAAGCCCGCTTGGAAACGGCGGGCTTTTTGTTGACAACAAGAGCAACATGATCGCGTTCATAAAGCCCGATGGAGCTATGGTTTGGTACCAGGTTTCCAATCAATGGCACAAAGAGCGATGCCGTTGTGATTGATGACCACAGGTTCGCGGTTGTTTACAATAATATACTACAACTTTATGACGTAACAAAAGGAACAGGAAACAAAATGAACTTAGCACAAGTAGTTAATGCCAATTACAATGGAAAATCACCGAACCTCATGGCCATCTCACCAATATCTGACCAACCTAACTGCTATTTTCTCTTCCTTATAGGAGATGGCTGGACGTCTTGTATGGCGGTTGCAGTCACAGCAAACAATGATATACAATACGGTGGTTCAATTCCATTAGCAGGAATAACTATCGGATTAAAACAGTGATTATATGGGCGGTCCAGTTGTAGAAGTCGAAAAGAAGAAGGAGATGATATTTGCTACGCTAGAGATACTGCGTCCAGATGTTCCAAAACAGCAACCGCAACAGCCGCGGCCATTCCGAGCACGGAGAAGAGCAAAGCAGCTCAATTTGAAGAAAAAAGGCAGAAGCAATAGCCGAACTCAAAACTAATTTTGAAGTTGTGCAACTAACGCCTCCAAGTGCAGAAGGAGAATCAAATCGCCTGGCGGGCGCGCCGATAGAAGTTACGAGATCTGCAGCAACAGATAAGGTTAAACAAGACGGAGTGGGCTGGGTATCGGGTTCGACAAAACTTAAGGGCGAACAGAAAAAGGAGCTTACTACGATCATGCAAACAGGCAACATGGACGGAATTGACGCATTTTTGAAGAATAATCCGAATCTTGATTCCGAGGTTAGAGACTACCTTCTCAAATTTAAGGACAACTACAATAAAATCCAGAACGCAAAAACCCTTTCGGAACTGCAGAACGTGTGCAAGGACATCGGCATATCAAGCGACGTCGGCGCGCAGGCTGCCGAGGCAACGTCAATCAACATGCTCCAGAACCTCACTTCCGAGGTGCTCGCGCGGCTCACTGCCGGAATTGACAAGAAGGACGAGGAAATCGAGAAGAAAGCCAACGAGGTGGGCGAATCCACGCACGGAAGCGACGCGGAGAAATCCGCGATGCGCGAGCTCACCGCGCTTGACGACGCGAAGGAGGAGCTCGTGAAATCCAAGGAGGAGCTCACATCCCTCATGGAGAACGCGCGCGAGGAGAACATCGGCGCGATACAGGCAGCGCTTGAAAAGGCGAACTCCGCGCTCGCGAAAGCCGCGAAATAAAAGCCATTGGGAAATAACGCGAACCTGGCGGAATGGGCGCACTAATTAAAACCCTTATTGGAAATACTGCTTGGTGGTTCGCACATGGCATACGGCGGATACAGCTATATTGATTTCAAGTACACTCCGAAGCGAGACGACTTCGTAGTTCTTTTTTGGGTCAGGGGCACTCTTCCCATCGAGAAGCTTGCCGAGGGAATCGCTGCTGAGAGCAGCGTGGGCTCGTGGACAAAGCTCGCGACAATGAACGAGTTTGTCTGGAAGCATTACAGGGCGCGCGTTTTCCGCATCGAGAAAGTGGGGGCAAAGGCAGGGCTTGTCTGGATCGCCTACCCTGATCGAGCATTTCGACGTGAAGAACCTTATGCAGTTCGAGGCAAGCGTGCTCGGCAACATCTTCGGCCTGAAGGAGCTGGAAGAGCTCTATGTCCATGACATCTCCATTCCGAAGAAATACCAGAAGCAGTTCAAGGGCCCTGCGCTCGGGACAGAGGGGATAAGGAAGCTCGCAGGGACGGAGAAGAGCAGGAGGCCGCACATCGGCACGATAGTGAAGCCGAAGGTCGGGCTTGCTCCGGGCAGAGTGGGCGCATGTCGCGTACGAGGGGTTCATGGGCGGCTTGGACCTGGTGAAGGACGACGAGAACCTTGTTGACCAGAAGTTCTGCAGATGGGACGAGCGGCTGCACGAGACAATGAAGGTGATTGAAAAAGCCGAGAAGGAGACCGGGCAGAGCCGCACCTCTACTCGTGCAACGTGACTGACAGGTATTCGCGGATGGTTGAAAGGATAGAGAAGCTCCATGACATGGGTGTGGAGAAGAACGTGCTCGTGATGCTGGACGTGCATTTGCTCGGGCCGAGCTCCCTGCTTGACGTGCTCGAGCTAACTAGGAAATACAGGTTCGCAACCCACGGGCACCGCGCTGGGTTCGCTGCCCTGAACAGGGGAACTTACGGCGTGAATTTCCAGATATACGAGAAACTCTACAGGCTAATGGGAATAGACCAGATGCACATAGGCACAGGAGTCGGGAAAATGGAAGGCTCGCCTGTAATGATAAAGAGGCTGCATGACATCTCGCAGGAAAGGAGCCTGGCAGAGAAGCTCTACCTCGGCTCGCTCGAATTCGAGTATGACTCGAACATCAAGCCAATGCTCAGCATAGCGTCAGGAGGCCTGGGCTGATGCTGGCGCCCGCTTCTGCAACCATCGCTTTGAGCGAGAAGGCCGCGGCGCGATCACCCCAGTTCGAGCTGCTGGTCGAGTCGTTGATGAAGAGAACCTTCAAACCCAACCTCCGACTGCAACCCGGTGGCACCAGGCATGCGTTGCCAATCGCGGGCTGCATTGTGACCGTTCGTGCTCACCGCGGGGTGCGATCCGTGGCACCAGACACTGACGGTCGGTGATCTGGTCGCAGATCCAGCGTCTCCAACGCGTCGGCCTGTTCCACCGCCGCCAATGCATTCGCTTCTTGGCGAACCCGGATGTGCCGATACACACCGGAGATCGCGTCCAGATCAGTGCCGAGGTAGACAGACGCGAGGCCGACCATGGCGCGGAGTCGTATTGCGCTCCCGCCCTCACGCAATGCGCAACGGAAGTACGCCGTCGCCACTCTCCGCCGCCCTTCTCTCAGGGCGACCCTTCCCGCAGCGAATTCCACTGCCGCCCTGCTTCGCCGCGCCAACCGCCACGCTGAGTCAACAGACAAACCCAGAGTCTTCCGCTCGCGCGCGTCCAGTGCCTCAACGAAAGCCGGTCCCAAGTCCAGGTTACGCAGCATCTCCTTTGTCATTGTCACGGAGACTTGGTGGTCGTGGCGTCGGTAGAATCCCACGATCCTGTTGACCGGTGCGAACCGCCCGACTCTGCACAGCTGGAGCCACGTCGGATAGTCGACATTTGGGAGGCCCTCAGGCTGGTGAAAGCCACCGACTGCAAGCAGAGCGCTCTTTCGGCACAGCACCGTGCACGCGGGAATGCAGTTCCCCTCGAGCAGCAGCCGGACGGTCTGGGCCGCAGTCTTGTACTGATGCCTGCGGAGCTGGCCCAATTCAGGGTTGAGGCGCCGGGTTTCCCCTGCGGGATCCGTCTCCGCCGCTAGGCCCCACGAGAGCACGACCTCCGGGTCCTCGAATTCAGGGAGTTGCCTCTCGAGCTTGTCCTGCGGCCAGAAATCATCTCCTTCGAGAATGGCGACATACTCCCCACGCGCCATTCGGAGTGCCAGGTTGTACGCGCCCCCCAGATCCGCGATTCCACGGTGGCGTCGAGGGACATAGCGAATTCGTGCGTCCGGGAAGAGCTTGACGATCTCAGCTGTTCCGTCAGTCGAGCCGTCGTCAATGACGATCTGTTCCCAGCGCGGCTCAGTCTGGGCAAGTACGCTCTCGAGACATCGACCGATATAGAGAGCGTGGCCATATGTCGGCGTGATGATGCTGACGAGAGGAGCGCGCGATGTTGCGGTCAACGACGTCTGATCCCTCCGTCAGAGAGGTCCGTCCTGCGGCCGGCCGGCGGCATCCCTGAGGGTATCCGATGCGAGAGTGGACGCCCGCAGCGGGTCGCGTCTTGCAGGCGGGTGCGGCGCTCGAGAGCGGCGGTCAGGGTGTCGATCTCGAACCCTGGGCGGCGCCCGACGCGAATCGGCAGCCTTGAGATCACAAGGGCAAGCCCGGAACCCCTGTATTCTGCGTCGACCAGCTCTGGAGCACCAACGCATCGTTGCCGCCGATCGAGAGCTTCATTCATGAACAAGACCCCTGCGATCGACGACCGCAGCGTTGCAGGTCAGGATGGCGCTCGTGCCCCCGCATTCCCGCGTTCGGCCTTCCGCGACATGGAGGCCGCGCTGTCGTATCCCCACTTCTTCGGGATCCCCCTGGGCGCGACACTCAATGATTACTTTGTTACGGCCTTCGTCGACGGACTCGGGGACTGGCGACGGAGTAGCAAGTGGCTGAGGCGCTTGCTGTGTCACCGGCATCGGATCGCGCCGAAGATCCATCGAAGCACGGGAGCCACTTTCGCTCAGGGGCGCGTCCTCGTGACCTGGAGCGCCCCCAGCCAGCGTTATGACCGCTTGTTGTTGCCGGTCCTCGAGAAGTTTGGCGAGGGGGAGTGCGCTGTCCTGCACGGGCATGATGGAGTGGCGCCGTTGGTGCCGGCCGGCATCCCTCACCTCCCCTACCGGGAGGTCATGGACTTCGACGCGCGGGCTTGGAGGCGGGAATACGAGAGGTGCTGGCCATCGTGGAAACGCACCATCAGTGACGCCTGCGCACGATATGCCTTCCCGGAAGGGGCGTTCGAACTGCTATCCCTCGAGCTAATGGTCGCCAGCCAGAGGGTCCTTGGTTGTCTGGGGTTCCTGGAAGCCCACAGACCTTCCGTGATCCTCACGGACTACGATCGCAACGCGCGCTGGTCCTGCCTCGTGTTGGCTGCGCGGAGGCTCGGGATCCCCTCGTTGACGCTGGTCCATGGCGTCATTGAACGTGATGCCTTCGGCTTCTCGCCGGTCCTTGCCGATCACATCCTCTGTTGGGGAGAACTCGACCGAGCGAAGCTCCTCGATGCGGGCGAAGCGTCTTCCAGGATGACGGTTGCCGGGTGCCCGCGATTGACTCGGGACCTGCCCAGCCCGTCGCTCGAAGGCCGGCGGAGGCTCGGAGTCGATCGCGACGGGCCGGTGGCCATGCTGGCGACTTCCCCCGAGAGCATCCGATTTGAGCTCGCCGAGGCGTTCTGCAGCGCTGTTGAGCAGTCCCCGGGTCTGTCGGGGGTTGTCAGGTTGCATCCATCGGAGGACCTGGCCTCCTATGAGACGATGATCGTCCGCCATCCGACGGTCTCCTTCGTGGAGAACAGGAGAGCTTCCTTGGATGAAGCTCTTGCAGCAACCGACATCGTCGTGGTGCGCGCGAGCGGGTTCGGGAGCGACGCCCTGGTGAAGCGCAAACCCGTGGTTGTCCTCAGCCCCGACCAGAAGCCGACGGGTCACGACCTGGATCTCATCGAGCTGGCAGGCTGTCCGCATGCTCATGATTCGGACGAATTGGCAGCGGTTCTCTTCCGGATGGCGCGGGATCCGGCCTTCCGCGCGGAGCGTGAGATCGCCGCAGAGCACTTCGTCACGCGATTCTGCGCGGCCTTCGGGAACGAGTCGGCGGACATCACCGCGGCTGCGGTTCGCGCGGTGGCCGATCGGAGAGAGCCTCTCAAGCCATCCCTCCTCAGCTGACTGGGCCCAGCATCGACGCCGGTTCAATGCTGAACACTCGCCCGGGGAGAAGCCGACTGCCAGCCCGGCCAGGGCGAGCACGATATCCGTCAGTCTTCTTGCCATCGGCGGGCGGTGTTCCCAGTGCCCTCCATGACCACCCGTCCACCCGACTCAGACTCGCGGGTCCCGGCAGCCCGCCTGCTAGGATGGGGACTCGTGGATTGGCGCGGGTCGCGATGGGGGAGGGAATGATTTCGTGAGCACGATCCTTGTCACCGGCGGTGCCGGCTATGTCGGTTCGATGGTATCCCGCGAGTTGCTTGCCCGGGGCCATCGCGTCGTCGTGGCGGACGCGCTCCTCTTCGGCGGCGAGGCGCTGCTCGACCTGCTCTCCAACCCTGACTTCTCGTTCCGCAAGGTCGACATCTGCGTCGCTGCGGACCTCGAGGCGCTCTTCGCGGCCCAGCGGTTCGATGCGGTGGTCCATCTCGCCTCGATCGTCGGCGATCCGGCCTGCAAGGCGCAGCCCGAACTCGCCACCAGGACCATCTGGGACGGCTCGCGGAGCCTGCTCGAGCTCAGCGATCGTCATGGCGTGGGCCATTTCCTGTTCGCCTCCACCTGCAGCAACTACGGCAAGATGGAGGCCGATGCCGTCCTCGATGAGGACGCACCCCTCCGCCCGGTCAGCCTCTACGCGCAGCTCAAGGTCCGGTTCGAGGAGCTCCTCCTGGCCCGTTCCGTGGCCCTGGACTTCACCATCCTGCGCTTCGCCACCGTCTATGGCCTGTCCCTCCGGCCGCGCTTCGATCTGACCATCAACGAATTCGCTCGCGACGCACTGCTGATGGGCGAGCTGGAGATCTTCGGGCCGGAGTTCTGGCGGCCCTACTGCCACGTGCGCGACGTCGCAAACGCGGTGGCCATGATCCTCGAGCGGGACCGGGAGCATGTTGCCGGCCGGGTCTTCAACGTCGGCGCCGACGAGGAGAACTACCAGAAGCGCACGATCGCGGAGGCGATCGCCGAGCAGATCCCGGTTCGTCTCCGCTACGTGGAGCGAACCGAAGACCCAAGGGACTACCGGGTGTCCTTCGAACGCATCGCCGCCCTCGGGTTCACGCCCCGGATGCGCCTGCGCGACGGCATCCGCGAGGTGGCGGACGCCATCGCGTCGGGCCTGATCACCGACCCCTACGCGACCCGGTACCGCAACTCGTAGCGCGAGGACGCCCATGATCCCGCTGTCCGAGCCATCCCTCGGTGGGCGCGAACTCGAGTACATCACGCGCTGTCTGACCAGCGGCTGGATCTCCGCGAACGGCGAGTTCGTGTGGGAGATGGAGAAGGTCCTGGCGTCCTATCTCGGCGTCAAGCACGTCGTGGCCTGCAATTCGGGCACCTCGGCGATCCACATCTCGCTCATGCTGTCCGGCGTCCAGCCCGACGACGAGGTCATCGTGCCCACGGTGACGTTCATCGCCCCGGTCAACGCGGTTCGCTACCTGCATGCCTGGCCGGTCTTCGTCGACTGCGATGCGTACTGCAACATGGACGTCGAGGGCGTGCGGAGCTTCCTGGCCGAGGGGTGCATCGTGCGCGACGGGGTCCTGACCAACCGTACGACGGGCCGTCGCGTCTCGGCCATCGTGCCGGTCCACGTCTTCGGCACCTCGGCAGACATGGATCCCATCGTGGCGCTGGCCGCCGAATACGGCCTGGCGGTCGTGGAGGACGCCAGCGAGAGCCTGGGCTCGCGCTACAAGGGCCGCATGTGCGGCCACCTCGCGCCCATCGGCTGTCTGAGCTTCAACACCAACAAGATCGTGACCACTGGCGGCGGCGGGGCGATCATGACCGACGACGACGACATCGCCGGCCAGGCCCGCTACCTGACTGCCCAGGCCAAGGAGGACGGTGTCGAGTACGTCCACAACAGCGTGGGCTACAACTACCGGATGAACAACGTCCTGGCCGCGATCGGTCTCGGCGCAGCTCGAGAACCTCGACGAGCGGGTCGCGATCAAGCGCGCCAACTTCGCCCGTTATCAGGAGGCGCTCGGCCCGTCCCAGCCTCCTCGGACAGCCCGTCTGGAGCGAATCGAACCGCTGGTTCTACGCCCTCCTGTGCGACAGCGCCGAGATGAAACGCGAGCTCCTGGCGGCCTGTACCGCGGCCGGGGTCCAGGTCCGCCCGCTCTGGTATCTCAATCACCTGCAGAAGCCGTATCGGGAGATGCAGGCGCACCGCATCACGCGCGCGCCCCGCTTCTATGACACCGTGCTCAACCTGCCGTGCTCGCTCTCGCTGACGGTGGAGCAGATCGCGGACGTGGTCGCCCGGGTGGAGGCGGCCGGTCCGCGGCGACAGGCGACGCCGGTCTAGGCCGGCCGCCACCAACGGACCGAGGCGATGGCGTCAGCCAGCGATCCGGCGATCGACGGCCGTGAGGTCGTGGTCGATGCGGCTGCCGCCGCGGAGGTTGCCGCTGGCGAGCCCACCGCGGGGGGGTCGCGCCGATCGGTCCTCTTCCTGGCGGGCTCGCTGGCGGGAGGCAACCTGGTGGCCATGGCGATGCGCCTGGCGGGTGGCATCCTGCTGGGGCGCCTCGTCGATCCCGGCACGCTGGGCCTGTTCGCCGGCATCGGGCTGGTGCTGGGCTACGCCTCGATCGCCCAGCTGGGCATCCTCAACGGCGTCAACCGCGAGCTGCCGTACCACATCGGGAGGGGCGACATCGGCCGGGCACACGCCCTTGCCGCCGCAGGGCAGGCTTGGGCGCTGGCCACCGGTGGCGTGATCTCCCTCTGCCTGCTGGCCGTTGCGGCCTGGCAGCTGGCCCAGGGCGACCTGCAGCAGGCGGCCGGCTGGGCAACGAACGCCATGCTGGCGATCTTCAGCTTCTACGGCAGCAACGGCTACCTGTCGATCACCTTCCGCACCAGCAGCGAGTTCGTCCGTCTGGCCCGGGTCAATGTCGTGGAGGCCGCCACGGGTCTCTTCGCGCTGGTCTTCGTGGCGGCGTTCGGCTTCTACGGGCTCTGCCTGCGCGTGATCCTGGCGGGTGCAACCAGCACGGCTCTCCTGTTCCGCTGGCGGCCACTCCGGGTGGGCCCGCACTGGAGCCGGAGCAACCTCCGGCACCTGTTCATCATCGGCGCGCCGATCTACGCTGTGGGGCAGGTCTACGGCCTCTGGACGGGTGTGATCAACTCCACCCTGGTCCTCCACTTCACGGGCACCTACGGCATGGGGCTCTTTGCCATGGTGGCGCTGGGAACCGCGGCTCTGGAGGTGGTCCCGGCCGCCCTGACCCAGGTGCTCTATCCGCGGATGGCCCAGGAGTACGGGGCCGGCCGGGACACCCGCCATCTCGTGCGCATCGCGAAGAAGCCGATGCTGGCCACCTCTGCCGGGCTGGCCGTGATGGCTGCCGTGGGCTGGTTCGCCGTGGAACCCGTCGTGCAGTTCCTGATCCCGCAATACGTGGGGGCGGTGCCGGCGATGCAGTGGGCACTCCTGCTCCCAGTGGTGAGCAGCTTCCAGCCGGTGGTGTCCGTCTTCAACGTGGTCGGCCGGCAGGACATGTACCTGGCCGCCGTCGGTTGCGGGATCGCCACCTACGTCATCGCCCTCCTGGTGCTCCGGCCCGAGGCGGACCTGACGGCCTTTCCCCAGGCGATGCTGGTCGGGCGCACGGTGTTCATCACGGTGGGTTACCTGCTCGTAAGGCGTCTCCAGCGCAAAGACACGGTTCGTAAGGCGCTTCCGTGACGGCCTGGGGCGAGATCCGGTCGGGCGGTTGGACTCTGGCGTGGGCTATCGCTTGCCGGGAGGATTGGGCATGAGCAACGACGGCGGAACAGTCGTGGTCCTCGGCGGGGGAGGCCATGCCAAGGTGCTCATCAGCGTCATCCGCAAGCTGCCCTGGACGATCGCCGGCTACGTGGATCCGCGCGACCTTGGGCCCGTGCTTGGTGTTCCCCATGCCGGCGGCGACGACGTGCTGCCGGCCCTGCTGGCCCGCCACCCCGGCTGTGCGGCGGCCATCGGCGTCGGCAAGGTGGACGCGACGGCGCGCCGTGCCCGGATCCAGGCCGCAGCCGAGGCGCTGGGGTACGGATTCCCCGTCTTCGTCTCTCCCGACGCCGTGGTCAACTACGAGGTGGACCTGGGGGCCGGCACGGCCGTCTTCGACGGGGCCGTCGTCAACGCGGGTGTTGTCACCGGGCCCACCTGCGTCGTCAACACCAACGCCACCGTGGAGCACGACTGTCGCTTCGGCACGAACGTCCACATCGGCCCCGGCGCCACGGTGAGCGGCGGGGTCAGGATCGGCGACCACACCTTCGTCGGAGCCGGAGCCGTGGTCATCCACGGCGTCAGCATCGTGGAGGGCTGCCTGATCGGTGCCGGAGCGGTGGTCACGGACGACCTGACCGAGCCGGGAACGTACGTCGGGGCTCCCGCCCGGAGGATCCGATGAGCACCGGCGGCGCCCTCGCGGTGATCCCTGCCCGTGGCGGATCGCGGCGGGTGCCGCGCAAGAACATCCGCGAGATGCAGGGCCGGCCACTGCTCGCCTACTCGGTCGAGGCTGCGCTGAGAAGCGGCCTCTTCGCCCGGGTTGTGGTGTCGACCGACGATGCCGAGATTGCCGCCGTGGCCCGGGCCCTGGGCGCTGACGTTCCGTTTCTTCGGCCCCGCCCTGGCCGATGACATGACGCCCGTCTCGCGGGTGACGATCGACGTCGTGGATCGCCTGGAGGAGGTCGGAGAGGCGTACCTCGAGGTCTGCCAACTGATGCCGAACTGTCCGCTGCGCACGGCCGACGACGTGGTGGCCAGCCATCGCCAGTTCACCGATCGGCCGGCCGAGGCTCAGATCTCGGTCGCGCGGTACGGCTGGCAGAGCCCCTGGTGGGCGATGCGCCGGGGGGCGGACGGCTCGCTGGACCCCCTCTTTCCGGATGCGATGCGACAGCGCAGCCAGGACCTTCCCGAGCTCCTGCCCCACGGGAGCCGTCTGGTGGGCCAGGACGGACGC
>CAVQCD010000018.1:0-18850 GCA_963710915.1 uncultured Actinomycetota bacterium
ACGGTTTGACACCGTTAGGGGGTGTGTCCGCGGTCGGTTCTCGAGTACGCCGCCAACGATCGGACGCCCGCACCCAGCGGGTCGAGGACGTGGCCGCCGCCTGGGCGGGTTCTGTTGCGTTGCCTTTGGTGGTGCGCATTGCGGCCATGGACTGACGCCCTTCTCGTGGGGTGTGCGAGCAGCAGGGGCAGCACCAGTGAGACCCCTTTCGCGCCCACGAGTGGGACCGATGGGACGTAGTGCCTCAAGTGCAGGTGCCCGCGAGACCGGCGTTCTCAGGAGGCCCTGGACTGGCTGATCCGGATGCCCGCGTAGACGTCGGGCAGTGCGCTGGGGAAGGTCGCGAGGTAGAGCCGCTCGGTCTTGTCCTCGGCGAGTTTGAGCAGCACCGCTTGGAGATCGGCGATCTCGCGGCCGATCGCGGCGGGGTTGTGCCCGAACGGTGCCTCCACGACGCTCACGACGCCCACGACCGGCTGAACACGCCGCCCGAGGGCCCCCCCTCAGCCACGCCGACCCCTAGAATCGGGATCGCTCGGCTCCTCTCCCGGTGAGTCGGGCACGGACAGCAGGGTTTCCCGTAGGGGATCCCGCACGTCCCGCCCCAGTAGCTCAGTGGATAGAGCAGCCGCCTCCTAAGCGAAAGGTCGCCAGTTCGACTCTGGCCTGGGGCACGGTGCACGCTCTACTCGCGCTGACCCGTCACATCTGGCGGACAGTGCGGTGGATCACAGGCACGGGCCGCCTGCGATCCACCGCATGACGCCGGCTGCCGAGCCGCCAGATCTGCCGGGTCGCGGTCAGCCGACGCCGACGTCGCGGCGGTGGAAGCCGGCCAGTCCGCCGAGCACCAGGGCGATGGCGGCCGCCGTGAGCAGCGCCAGGGCGGGGCTCGCCGCGGACTCGGCGGGGACGTTGGGGACGTGCGCGAACGGGGACAGGTCACGGACCCACGCGGGAGGATCCAGCAGCCCGCCGAGCCAGCCGATCACGAACGAGAAGGCAAGCACCACCCACCCGACCCAGGTCCACCGGGGCAGCCACCCGTCGACCAGGACGACCAGGCCGACCAGGGTCGCGATGGCCGGCAGGTAGGCGAACGTCGCGCCGAGAGAGCCGCCAGACCTCGCCCGCGTCGCCCACTGCGACGCCGTGCGCCACCCCGACCCCGACGGCCACGGCGACGCAGCACGAGCACCGTGTCGACCAGGGTGACCGCGAGGTTGCCCAGCAGCGACCGGGTGCGCGGACAGCGGCGTGGCCAGCAGCAGGTCGAGCTGCGCCTGCGTCCTCGTCGGCTCCCGGATGGCCCGCGGACCAGACGGCGAAGCCGGCCGCCGTGAGCGCGAAGATCAGCACCACGGTCGCCAGGTAGGCGTCGACGACCGAGACGCCCGAGACGATCTCGAGGTAGTCCGCCATCTGCGGGTTGTCCGCGACCATGTCCTCGATCGACTCGCTCGAGCATCCCGGTCACCCCGCCCAGCAGCAGCATCGCGACCACCCAGCCCAGCAGCGCGCCACGTTGGGTCCGCCAGGCCAGGCCCACGGTGCCGTGAGGGTACGGCGGGGCGCGGGGCCGCCCGGCCCTGGTGGGCACCAGGCCACCGCCGAAGTCCCGCCGCTCCGCCAGGGCCACCGCCAGCGCGACCAGCAGCACGGTCGCCACGGGTGGCACGAGCAGCGGCCACCAGCGGTTCTCCGTGGGCAGGTGGGTGGCCTGGACCCAGCCGATGGGCGACAGCCAGACCAGCCAGTCCCCGCGGATGTCCCCGCGGCGCGCACGACGAAGGCCACCCCGAATACCATCAGTCCCGCGCCGGACACGGTGCGTGCGTGCACGAACAGCTGGGCCAGGCACAGGCGTGATCGCCGGCGAAGGCCAGGCCCAGCAGCGCGATCTCGACCCCGAAGATCAGCGCCGCCTCGTCGGGCAGCACGGTGGGCAGCAGCGCGACCCGACACGCCCAGCCCCATGAGCACGCAGGCCAGGGCGGTGGTGACCAGCGCGGCGGCGCCGCCGGCGTGGCGGCCGACCTCGGTCGCCCGGAGCATCTCGCTGCGACCGGACTCCTCCTCGGCCCGCGCGTGCCGCGACACCATCAGCACCGACATCAGGCTGACGCCGAGGATGGCCATCAGGGACATCTCGTAGACCACGATGCCGGGCAGCGTGTGCAGTCCGATCGGCGGCCCGGCGAAGGCGATGGCCACCGGCGAGCTCTCCGAGAGCCCGGCATAGGCGTCGATCGCCGCCTGCGTCGTGTAGAGGTCCGCCTCGGCCACGGCCGTGAGGTAGGTGACCGCGGCGACCGCCAGCACCCAGACCGGGATCCGGACCCGGTCCCGGCGCAGGGCCAGGCGCACCAGCTGGCCAGGTGCCGGTGAAGCCGCTCATGCCGAGGCACCCCGCCCGGACCGCCCGGGTCGTCGTACTCGGCGAGGAACAGCTCCTCCAGCGTCGGTGGGTGGGCCACCAGCGACTCGACGCCCGCGGCGGCCAGCGCCAGCAGCACCCCGTCCAGGGCCTGGCTCTCCACCTCGCAGGTGAGCTCGCCGTCCAGCACCCGCGCCCCGACGACACCCGGGACCGTCAGCACGGCGTCCGCGGAGCCGCGCACCCGCGCGACCACCGTGGTGAGGGCCCGACGGCGCAGCTCGGCCAGGGTGCCGGAGGAGACCGTGCGGCCCTCCCGGATGATGCTGACCCGGTCGCACAGCGCCTCGACCTCCGCCAGGATGTGGCTGGACAGCAGGACCGTCCTCCCCGCGGCCCGCTCCTCGCGGACCACCTGCTGGAACTCCGCCTCCATGATCGGGTCGAGCCCGGAGGTGGGTTCGTCCAGCAGCAGCAGCTCGGCCTCGGCGCACAACCCGGCGACCAGCGCCACCTTCTGCCGGTTCCCCTTGGAGTAGCTCCGGCAGGACTTGCGCGGGTCCAGCTCGAACCGCTCGATGAGGCTGCGGCGCCGGGCCTCGTTGACGCCGCCCCGCATCCGGCCGACCAGGTCGATCACCTCGCCACCGGACAGGTTGGGCCACAAGGAGACCTCACCGGGGACGTAGGTGATCCGCCGGTGCAGCGCCACCGCGTCGCGCCACGGGTCACCCCCGAGCATGCGCACGGTGCCGCCGTCGGCACGCAGCAGCCCCAGCAGCACCCGCACCGTGGTCGACTTGCCGGCGCCGTTCGGACCCAGGAAGCCGTGCACCTCACCACGGTCGACCTCCAGGTCGAGCCCGTCGAGCGCCAGCGTGCTCCCGAACCGCTTGACCAGGCCTGCCACGGAGATCACGGTGTCCACGGCCCCAGTCTGGCGCGCCGCAGCAGCCCCACCGGTGATCCTCGACGCCGCAGCCCGATGCGCGGCGTAGAGTGAGTTCGTGAACATGCACGAGCTCCGCACCCTCGTGGACGAGGTGCTGACCTCGCCGACCCTGACCTACGACCAGCGCCTGCGCCAGCTGGCCGCGCTGGCCATGAACGCGATGCCCTACCCCGAGCTCTCGCGAGCCGTGCCGGGAGGCGCTGGAGAAGCGGGTCGTCTGCGACATGTACGAGGGCAACCGGCCCTACGCACCGCGCTACGTGCTGCCCGACTACGCCGGTCGCCCTGCGCCAGGGCAGCACGCACCTGGAGCTGGAGCCGGCCCGCCGACCTCGACGACGCGCTGTCGTTCCTGACCGTCCTCTACGGCCACGTGCCGTCGGTGACCACCTACCCGGTCTACCTCGGGGACCTGGACACGCTGCTGGCGCCGTACGTCACCGACGAGCTGACCGACGCCGAGCTGGACGCGAAGCTGCGTCGCTTCTGGATCCAGCTCGACCGGCTGCTGCCCGACGCGTTCGTGCACACCGACCTCGGCCCCGACGACAGCCGGGTGGCCCGGTCGATCTTGCGGGTGGAGCGGTCACTGCGCCAGGTGGTCCCGAACATCACCCTCAAGGTCGACCCCGGCTGCACCCCCGACGACCTGGTCGAGGACGGTGTGCGCACCGTCTTCGAGACCGGCAAGCCGCACTTCGTGAACCACCCGATGATGGTCGGCGACCACGGCGAGCGGTACGCCGCGGTGAGCTGCTACAACTCGCTGAAGATCGGCGGCGGCTCGCACACGCTGACCCGGCTCAACCTCAAGGAGGCCGCGCTGCGGCACGAGGGTGGGCTCGAGGCCTTCTGCGAGCGGGACGCTCCCGCACTACGTCGAGCTGACCGCGGAGCTGATGGAGGCGCGGATCCGCTCGCTGGTCGAGCACGCAGCGGTTCTTCGAGACCAGCTGGCTGGCCGCCGAGGGGCTGATCGACCTCGACCGGTTCTCCGGCGATGTTCGGCATCTTCGGGCTCGCCGAGGCGGTCAACCTGCTGATGGCGCACGAGGGGCCGACGGCCCGCTACGGCCACGACGAGGCGGCCAACGAGGCCGGCTACCGGATCGTCGAGCGCGTCGCCGAGCTGGTCGCCGAGCGCGACCGCTGCCCTACTGCGACGGCGGCGGCGGGCGCGCCTACCTGCACTCCCAGAGCGGGATCGACCTGGACCACGACGTCACTGCCGGGCACCCGGATCCCGGTCGGCGAGGAGCCCGGGATGCGCGAGCACATCATGGTGTGCGCCCCGCACCACCGGCACTTCGCCGTCGGGCGTCAGCGACATCTTCCACGTCGACGAGACGGTGGTGGGCAACCCGCGGGCGATGGTCGACATCATCCGCGGCGCGTTCGCGGTGGGCATGCGCGACTTCACGTTCAACCTCGACTCCAACGAGTTCATCCGGATCACCGGCTACCTGGTGCGCAAGAGCGACCTGGTGGACATCGACGCCGCACGGCGCGCGGCACGCCAGCGACTTCCTGGCCGCCGGCGCGGAGCGGAACTTCCACCTCACCCGGCGCGCGGTCAAGCGGGTGGGGGCCGCCGAGCTCGCCGCCGGCTCCTGCGGATGACCCGGGTCCGAGGCCCGGTCCGCGCAGCCCCTGGGAGCTGGTCACCGACACCATCGAGTTCTCCGCCGTCGACGGGCCCGGGAACCGGTTCGTGGTGTTCCTCCAGGGCTGCACCTTCGACTGCGCGGCCTGCCACAACCCCTACACGATCCAGCCCGTGCATCGACTGCGGCGCCTGCGTGCCGGCCTGCCCGACCGGCGCGATCACCCTGACGCTGGGCCGGATCGTCCTGGGACGAGCAGCGCTGCGCGGGCGGCGACGCCTGCCTCGACGGCCTGCCCGCACGACTCCACCCCCAAGGCCCGCACGCCGCGCCGTCGCCGACCTGCTGGCCAGGATCCGCCGCGCCGCGCCGTTCCTGTCCGGCGTCACCGTCAGCGGGGGTGAGGCGACGATGCAGGCCGGGTTCGTGCACGCCCTGTTCACCGCGGTCAAGGCCGACCCCGAGACGGCCCGCGCTCACCTGCTTCGTCGACTCCAACGGGGACGCCGACCACGTCCGTGTGGGAGCTGCTCGCCCCGGTCACCGACGGCGGTGATGGTCGACCTGAAGTGCCTCGACCCCGGCGATCCACCGCAGATCACCGGCAGCTCGAACGAGCACACGCCTGCGCAGCATCGAGCAGCTCGTCGCGCGCCGGCAAGCTGCACGAGGTGCGGCTGCTGATGCTCCCCGGGCTCAACGACGACGACGACCTGCTGGCCCGACACCGGCCGGTGGCTGGCGGCCCTCGACCCGCGGATGCGGCTGAAGGTGATCGGCTTCCGACACCACGGCGTCCGCTCCGGCCCGCTCGCCCTCGTCGAGCCCACCGCGGAGCAGCGTGCGCACTACGGCGAGGTGCTGGCGGCTCAGGGCGAGTTCACGATCACCGTGGTGTGAGGCCGCCGGCTGTCACGACGTGCGACAGTGGCGTGGTGACCCAGCAGCTCCTCGTGCCCACCCGGTTCCGCGGACCGCCCAGCTCCGGGAACGGCGGCTGGACCTCCGGCGCGCTCGCTGTGCTCCTGACTGGACCCGGGCCTGGTGCCTTCTCCACGGTCGAGGTGACCCTGCGCCAGCCACCGCCGCTCGAGCGCGGACTCCCGGTGACCGTCGCCGCCGGCACGGCCACCTGTGCCGTCGCCGAGGCCGCGGTCGTGGAGCGGGAGCCCGCCGCCGTCGAGCCGGTGACGATGGCTCAGGCGGCAGCGGCCGAAGCCTCCTTCGCGGGGCTGCGCCGGCATCCCTTCCCCACCTGCTTCTCCTGCGGCCCCGGCCGGGCACCGGGCGACGGACTGCGCATCTTCCCCGGCCGGGTGGCCGACTCCGGCCGCGGTGGACGTCGGGTCGCCGCCACCTGGACCCCGGACCCCAGCGTCGCCGCGGAGGGGGCCGGCCCGGCCCACGCTACCGTTCCGATCACCTGGGCGGCGCTGGACTGCATCGGCGGCTGGTCGGGCGACCTCGAGGAGCGGCCCATGGTCCTGGGCCGGATGACGGCCCGGGTGGACACCCTGCCGGCGATCGGCGCACCCCACGTCCTGGTGGGTCGAGCCTGCTCGGCGAGCAGGGCCGCAAGACGTACTCGGCGGCCACGCTCTACGACGACCGCGGTCGAGTGCTCGCGCGGGCCGCACACGTGTGGATCGCCGTCGACCCGGCGACCTTCGGCTGACCGCGAGCGTCGGCGGCAGGAAGGCGCCCCGGGCGTCGCCACCGTCCGGGCCGGTGGCCCGTGGCCAGCCGGGCCCAGGGGTCGTCAGTGCACGACCTCGAAGCCGAGGCCGGCCCGCTGCAGCCGGTCGGTGAGGTTCTCCCCCATGGCGACGGCCGTGGTGACCTGGCCGGAGGTGGGCGGGTTGTCGTCCAGCGCGAGGCACAGCGCCGACTCGGCGACCATCATCGCGGTCTCGGTGTAACCGGGGTCGCCGCCGGAGACCCGGGTGTGCACCGTGCGACCACCGGCCTGGCCGACGAAGTCCACGGTGAACCACGCCCTGGCCCGACGGGCCTCGTCGGGCCCCTCCCCGGGCTCGATCCGGCTCAGCAGGAGGTTGCGCAGCGGTCCGACCTGGGCGGCCAGCCCGAGCGTGGACGCGCCGACCGCACCGCCGACGGCGTACCGCAGGGTCTTGGTCCCCGCGTAGTGGGAGTAGCGGAACCTCGGGCCGTACGCCGGCAGCGCCGCGCCGCTGCGGGCCACCACGACCGGGTCGATCGTGGGCAGCGGCAGCAGCCAGTACCCGAGCTGCGAGTCCCGGTGGGGGGTGCCCGCGACGGCTCGGGACGATCGACCCGTCGGCCGGGCCTCGGCCCGGTGCCGGGCGGAGGCCGCCTCCCTGGCCTGGCGCACCCGAGACATGGCGGTGATCGCCGAGTGGAAGGTCCCGCCGGAGAATGTGCCGCTGGACCTGACCACCCCACGCAGCGTGATCGGCTCGTCGGCCGGCAGCTGCTGAACCGTGAACAGCGCCCCCAGGTCGTGCGGGATCGAGTCGAACCCGCACGCGTGCACCAACCGGGCTCCCGAGCTCCGGGCGCTCGCGTCGTGGGCCAGCCACATCCGGTCCACGAACTCCGCCTCCCCGGTCAGGTCGACGTAGTCCGTGCCGGCGGCGGCACAGGCGGCGACCACCGGCTCGCCGTACTTCAGGTACGGCCCGACGGTGCTGATCAGCACCCGGGTCCGCGCGGCGAGCCCGGCCAGCGCCGCGGAGTCGGCCGCGTCGACCGTCAGCACGTCGAGCCCGGCACAAGCAGGGTTCACCGAGGCGAGCCGGTCGCGGACCAGCGCGAGGCGGCCGGCGTCGCGCCCGGCGATCGCCCAGCGCAGGTCGGCCGGGGCGTGCGTGGCGAGGTAGTCGGCGGTCAGGCCACCGGCGAAGCCGGTCGCCCCGAAGAGCACAATGTCGATGTCACGGTCCACAGGCATGGCCCCATCGTGTCAGGCCCGCCAGAGTGAACCGAGACCACCGACCACCGAGGAGATCGATGACCGAGCACACCCTGGTCGTGGAGGGCCTGGCCAAGTCGTTCGGAGACCTGCGGGCGGTGCGGGAGCTGTCCTTCGAGGTCGCCCCCGGGGAGACCTTCGGCCTGCTCGGGCCCAACGGCGCCGGCAAGACCACCACCATCTCGATGATCTGCGGGCTGCTCCGCCCGGACGCCGGCTCGGTGACCGTGGACGGGATCAGCATCCGCCCCGGATCGACGAGCGGGCGAGAGCTGATCGGCTACGTGCCCCAGGAGCTGGCCCTCTACCCTGACCTCAGCGGGCGCGACAACCTGAGGTTCTTCGGCCGGCTCTACGGCCTGCGCGGGGCCGCCGCCCGGGCCCGGATCGACGAGACCCTCGAGATGGTCGGGCTCACCGATCGTGCCGACGACCGGGTCGACCAGTACTCCGGCGGCATGCAGCGCCGACTGAACATCGCCGCCGGGATGCTGCACCGACCCCGGCTGCTGATCCTCGACGAGCCCACCGTCGGCATCGACCCGCAGAGCCGGAACGCGATCCTCGAGGCGGTCGCCGCACTGGGCGAGAGCGGGATGAGCGTGCTGTACACGACCCACTACATGGAGGAGGCCGAGCGGCTGTGCCGCCGGGTGGGCATCGTCGACCACGGCCGGCTGCTCGCCTGCGGCACCCGGCGGGAGCTGGTGGCCCTGGTCGACCAGCACGACCAGGTCGTGATCACTGTCGCCGGGGAGGCCGCGCAGCTGCTGCCCGCGCTGCGGGCGGAGCCCGAGATGATCACCGTGACCGCGACCGACGACCGGACGCTGAGCTGCATGGTGGCCACCGCGTCGGCCACGCTGGCCGCGGCTGATCACCCGGCTCGACCGACGCCGGCGCGGTGGTCAGGGACGTCAAGGTGGTCGAGCCGTCGCTGGACTCGGTGTTCCTGCACATCACCGGCACGGCACTGAGGGACTGACCGGCCGTGATCATCCCCACCCTGGTCGCCCGGGACCTGCGGGCACGACTGCGGGACCGCTCCGCCATCGTGCTGGCGCTGCTCGCTCCGGCGGCGCTGATCACCGTCCTTGTCGCTGCTGGCCGCCGGGCCGGACACCGACGACGTCCCCGTCGGCCTGGTCGACCTCGGCGGCACCCCGTCGGCACCGCCTTGGCCGAGGGGCCCCTGGCCGCGCTCGAGGAGGAGGGCACGATCACGATCACGGCGTACGACGACGAGGCGGCGCTGCCGCGAGGCCATCGACGACGGCGGGTCGACGCCGGCGTGGTCGTGTCCGGGGACGGCAGCGAGCGTCGAGGTGCTCCGCGGGCCCGGACTCCGTCGTGGCCGGGGCGATCCTCGAGGCGGTCAGCCGCTCCACCGCGCTCACCGTCGACGGGGTCACCCAGGCGGTGGTCGCCGAGCGGATGCTCGGCGGCTCCACCGCCCGCAGGACCTGGCCGAGGCCGTCGTGGAGGAGCCGTCGTCCAGCCGGCGTCGTCGACGCGACCGAGGGCGTCCGACGGCATCGACCCGAAGACCCAGGTGGCGGCCGGCATGGCCACCTTCTTCCTGTTCTTCAGCGTGCAGTTCGGGGTGCTCGGCCTGCTCCAGGAGCGCCGGGAGGGGACCCTGCCACGGCTCCTGGCCGCGCCGTTGGCGCCCTGGCAGGTGCTGGTCAGCAAGCTGCTGGTGAGCCTGGTCATCGGTCTGGTCTCGATGACCTTCCTCGCGCTGTTCTCGACCGTGGCTGCTCGGCGCCGAGTGGGGTAGCCCGCCGGGGTGGCCATGCTGATCGTTGCCGGGTCGCTGCGCGCCGTGGCCACCGTCACGCTGGTCGTCGGCGTGGCCCAGAGCCCCGAGCAGGCGAGCGGCGATGCAGGCGGTGGTGGCGCTGGTGCTCGGCCGTGCTGGGCGGCTCGTTCTTCTCGATGGCCCGCGCCGGCGGGGTCGCCGCCGCGGCGAGCCGGCTGACCCCGCACTACTGGTTCAACGAGGGTCTGGTGCGGCTCACCGGCGGGCAGCGACTGGACCTCCACCCTGGGCCCGGTCGGGGATCCTGCTGCTGTTCACGGTGGCGGTCGGCGCTGCCCGGCGTGCTCCTGGCCCGGACGGACGGTGCGGCCGTGAACGCGGTCGTGGCCTCGTCCGGGCGAACCTGCAGCGGCTGCTCAGCGACCGGTCCAACTACTTCTTCCTGGTGGCCCTGCCCCTGCTGATCCTCTTCGCCCTGGGCGTGGCCATCGGCGGCACGGCCGAGTATCGCCTCGGGGTGGTCGACGAGCATCCCACCGACGCCAGCCGGGCCGTGCTGCAGCGGATGGCGGCCATCGACGACGTGACCATCGTGCCGCGTGTCCTCACCGGCGGACCTGCGTGACGACGTCGCGCGGCGGACCCTGGACGCGGGCTGGGCCGTGGTCGACCAGGACGGGACCACCAGCTTCCGGTGGTACGCCGCCGGCACCGGCGGCGACCTCGAGCTGCGGAGCGTCCTCGCGTCGGCCGTCGAGGAGGCCGGGGTGCGCGACCGCGTCGTGGCCGTCCTGGGCGAGACCACCGGGGCCGATCCGGCGGCCAGGTGGCGGCGACCGTCGAGCGGTGCGGCCGGCTCGGTGCCCGCCACCGTGGTGCTCGACCGCCACCGGCGAGGACGACACCACGACGACGCCGACCGGATCCACGCGGTGGTCGCGGCCGGCCAGCTCACCCTGTTCATCTTCCTCACCTCGCTCACCGGCGCCAGCTACCTGTTCACCACCCGACAGCTCGGGGTCACCCGGCGGATGCGGGCCGGACCGGTGCCGATCCCGGCGATCGTGACCGGCGAGGCCCTGGGCCGGTTCCTGGTGGCGCTGCTGCAGGCCGGCATCGTGCTTCTTCGGCAGCATGCTGCTCTTCGGCGTGGACTGGGGATCGCCGGTCGCGGTCGGCCTGCTGTGCGTCGCCATGTCGCTGGTCGGAACCGGCGCCGCGATGCTGCTGGGGACACTGGGCCGCAGCGAGCAGCAGGTGGGCGCGATCGCCATGTTGCTGAGTCTGGTGCTCGCCGCGCTCGGCGGGTCGATGCAGCCGCTGGAGTTCTTCCCCGAGACCTGCGCAGCGTCGCCTTCGTGACCCCTCACGCGTGGATGAACGACGCGCTCTGGCAGCTCCTCGTCGACGGCGCCGGGCTCGCCGAGGTCTGGCCGTCGATCGCCGTGCTCACCACCGCCGGCGCGGTGCTGCTGACCGCCGCCTCGCTCACCCTGGCCCGGTCGCTGCGCTGAGCCGTCGGCCGGCCGCACGCGCCCGGCGTACCCTCGTCGGCATGTGCCGCAACATCCGCCCGCTCAACAACTTCGAGCCACCCGCCACGCGGGACGAGGTGACCGCCGCTGCCCTGCAGTACGTCCGCAAGGTGAGCGGCAGCGTGCGCCCCTCGCAGGCCAACCAGGCGGCCTTCGACGCGGCCGTGGCCGAGGTCGCGCACGTCACCCAGCACCTGCTCGACGCCCTGGTCACCGACGGCCCCGCCCAAGGACCGCGAGGTGGAGGCGACCAAGGCGCGCGCCCGGGCGCAGGCGAGGTACGCGCGGTGAGCCGGCCCGACACGTCGGCGCTTACCCGCCCGGCGTCCGAGGAGGCCGCTTCGACCTGCTGCGCGGCCGGCCGCTCGTGGTGCTCACCGGCGCCGGGCTGAGCACCGACTCCGGCATCCCCGACTACCGCGGCCCGGGCTCGCTCCCGCGCACGCCGATGACCAGGCAGGAGTTCGACTCCGGACCGGCCGCGCAGCGACGCTACTGGGCGCGCAGCCACGTCGGCTGGGCGCAGCTGGCCGGGCGCCGGCCCCGAACGCCGGGCACCACGCGCTGGCCCGGCTCGACCCCGGCGCTGCTGATCACCCAGAACGTCGACGGCCTGCACGAGCGCGCCGGGTCACGCGGCCGTGGTCGCCCTGCACGGCACGGATCGCCGAGGTGGTCTGCCTGGCCTGCCGCCGCGTCACCTCCACGGGCGCGCCCTGCAGCAGCGGCTGACCGCCCTGCAACCCGCACCACCTCGCGCGGCTGGACGCGACGCGGCCGCGCTGCCCGACGGCGACGTCGAGCTGGACGAGACCGCGGACTTCGTCGTGCCCGGCTGCGAGGCGTGCGGCGGGATCCTCAAGCCGCACGTGGTGCTCTTCGGCGAGAACGTGCCGGCCGACCGCGTGCAGCGCTGCTACGCGGCGGTGGAGGCGCTGGCGCGCCGCGGACGGCGCGCTGCTGGTCGCCGGCTCGTCGCTGACCGTGATGAGCGGGCTGCGGTTCGTCCGCCGGGCCGCCGAGCACGACGTCCCGGTCGTGATCGTCAACCGCGGGAGCACCCGCGGCGACGACCTGGCCGCCGTCCGCGTTGCCGCGGGGTGCTCGGAGTTCCTGAGCCGGCTGGCCGGGTGACCCGGACCCGTCAGAGGCGGCGCACGAAGATGCGGGCGGCCGCCTCGAGAGCGATCTCGGCGCTCTCCCCGCCGGAGCCCATGTGGATCCCGGCGGCGGTGCGGGTGGCGAAGACCGTCTTGTCGGGCAGCGCGCCGATCCGCCGCAGGGCGCCCGTCCAGGACAGGCAGACGAGGCCGTTGATCGACACCACGATCTTGGCCTTCTCGTTCGCAAGCAGCGACACGCAGGCGTCGACCGTGTACTCCGGCCGATCGCCCCATCCGGCAATCGGCAGATCGTCCCGGACGACGAGTGGCTGTCCCGCGCAGATGAGGCTGACCGATCGCGGAAGGTCGAAGATGACCATCGCCGTGCCTTTGCCGGCGGGCAGGAAGGAAGTCGGCGGTCTCCCGGCCGCGCCGACGCAGGAACGTGGTCCGCAACTGGTAACTGCCCTCCGGCACAACCGGCACGGCGACGTAGCCGTCCTTGGCCTCCATGAACCGGATGCCGTAGCTGTCGCTGTGCTTCCACGAGCCGCGCAGGATGTCCCGCTCGTCATAGACCATGCCAGCCACGTCCACGAGCCCGCCCCGAAGCGCATCCAACTCCAGCAAGCCGCGCACGATCGGTGTCAATGCGGTTTCGGCGCGCTGGATCTCCGCCGGGTTGCGGGCCTCCACAGGGGTCAGCCAGGCGCCCTGCAGGTAGGCGTAGTAGAAGTTCCGGGCACGCCTGAGGAGACTGTTCCGGGACCTGTCCCTTCGCAGCGCCCGCCAGCCGCGCCAGACCGTCGGCCATGGCAAGGCGCTCCGCCGGCCTCAGGCTCTTGCCTTCGACCATGCGTGCCATCGGGCCCCGCAGCGCATCGTCCGCGGGCAGTTCCCGGAGCGCGCCGGGCAGTCGTCCAGATCGCCCAGCAGCCGCGCGACCCACTCCATGCGGGAGGACGTGTCCGCGGGATCGACTTGGCACTGCCGCCTGAGCCGTTCCATCTCGCGGGGTGATTCCGCCGCCTGGTCGAGGAAACTCGCCCTTGAGGCCGCCTCGTGCATCGCCGGGTTCCCGGCGGCCCTCGCCAGGTCGCCGGCCTGCGCGCAGATCCGCGCCGCCCCGGCGAGGTCGCCCTGTCGCGCCTTTGCGTCCGCTTCGTGAAGCGCTCTTCCAACCGCGCGCTCGATCATGCCCTGATGCACCGCCGCCGCAAAGAATCGGCAGGGCACAGGTGTGCCTTCCGCCGACAGGTCACGGACCGCGTTTCGAGCTGCCGCGCTGTCGATGACGTTCGAGGGTCTTGATGGCACGGCTGGTCCGGAGCACTTCAGTCGAGACGGCCTTCGGCCCCGATTAGGCGTTCGAGCACCTCGCCGGCATGGAGGCGCACTTCCCGCGCCACTCCGGCCTGAACATCAGCCTGCAACACACCCTGCATCCGCGCCGACCAGGGCATGGATGCGCATGGTCTCCTTCCAGGCCGGATCAACGATGGATGAATGGATGAACGCGACCGCCTGGTCACCGGCTGCCGCCAACCGCCACCGGGCATTGAAGGCTTTCATGGGATCGGCGTCGCCCAGACTGCGCCCCAGCATTCGGCCAG
This sequence comes from uncultured Actinomycetota bacterium, assembly GCA_963710915.1. GTDB lineage: Bacteria > Actinomycetota > Actinomycetes > Actinomycetales > Kineosporiaceae > JADJPO01. The sequence continues at coordinate 13,900 of CAVQCD010000018.1, forward strand.
GCCTTCAGCGTCGAGCGCCTGTTCCATACCCAGGGCCTCTACCTTGACATTGTCCAACCCGAACGTCTCCAATCGCCGGGCCTGGTCCCACCGCGGGTCGAAGGCCAACTGCACGTCTCTCCCCATGTGTGGGAAGACGACAGTCAACCGGTACAGGGAATCGCTGCCGGAAGGCTCCGGGTAGTACTCGTTGGGCACCGGAACCCAGCCGTGGACGTTTCCAGCCCGAGGCGCCGGTGCGCGGCCGGGTGTTGCGTAACCGGGAACTCGTCGGGGAAGCTCTGCGGGTACTCCCTGTTGCTGAACGTCGTATGCATCAGCGTCGGGCCGCCATCACACGCCAATCCAGAAATCGGGCCCAGTGTCAGTCATCTGCTTCATCCCCGTGCCTACACCGCCGGGACCGCGGATCAGCAGCAATTCGAACGTCAAACGCAACAGCCGGTGCTCGGGCAGGTGGCCCAGGGCGAGCGTGACCGATTCCGGGCTGGATTTCACCCAGGAATTTCCGTTTGCCGTCCGGTGTGGTCTTGATGGCCGCGACGGGCTGCCACTCCCCGCCGCAAGAGTTCTCGAAGTCGTTGGAGTAAACCACGGTTGCCCCTGCGTCGGCCTGCGCTTCGGACGTCGCCACCAGACCGGCCATGGCGAGACATGGCAGAGTCGCCGACAGAACCTCCGCAATCCATCCGGACGCAAGCAAACGCCCCGTCCCGCCGCCTATTTGCATGGCCAGTCTCTCATGGGATGACTCTCACAGAATGCGCTTCATGAGTCAACCGTTCGCGACACCCCCAAAATCCTCGCCTAAGCTCTCTCATCGGTCTGCGTTTCGGCTAAGTCCCCCAACGCTCGTGCGGCGGCAGAGCCTGCCGCCCTCCAAGGGAATCCTCTCGCCGGTCTCGATGATGTCTGCTGGAGGGCGGCGGGCTCCGCCGCCGTATCTGTATGCGTGTCGGCGTTATCTTCATGGGCGATCGCGCGCATGGGGCGGCTCGTGATGACCTGGTAGTTCTGGGGCCGCTGGTGCGCCGCGCCGTGATACTCGGCGGCGCTGAGGAGCCCCACGTAGAAGGGCCGTTTCACGCTGGAAGCGGGCGGCCATCCGTGGGAGTATGCGCGGCGGTGCGGGGCCGCCGTCCGCGTGCCGGCGGCGCACGCACCGGGGAGGGGCTGCGCACATGCGTTTCGCGCGAAGCGGTTGCAGGCGGCGAGCGGTGGGGTTCGGGGCGTTGCTGCTGGCAGGGAGCCTGGGCGGCGCGGCGGCGGCCGCGGAACCGGGCACGCCGGCGCTCGACCTGCGGCAGGGCGTATGGCGCGTCCGGCACGTGCGCGGCACGCCCGAGTACCTGACGGAGTCCGGCCGGGTCGAGCAGGTCGCTTACCGCCTGAAGAAGCTGGACCCCAAGCGCGCGAAGCCGGCCGCGGATGGACCGGGCGCCGCCCGGAGGCGCCGCGCAACTACCTCCTGCCCGACGCGACCGACCCGGACTGGATGAAGCCGGAGTTCGACGACGGCCAGTGGCTGCGGCGTCGGGGCCGCTCGGCTTCGGCGACGAGGGCGGGAAGCTGATCCTGTGCGCGGCTGGTTCGAGGTGGCGGCCGATCGGGCCGGCGGCGGCGTGGCCCTCTCGGCCGACGTACCGCGGCGGGCTGGTGGTCTACCTGAACGGCGAGGAGATCGCCCGGCAGGACATGATGCCGGGGCAGGCCGGCCTGGCCGCGGTGCGCGAGCCCTATCCCGAGGCCGCGCATCTCCGGCCCGACGGCCGCGTGCTGACGCGCGAGGAGGCCGATAAGAAGGCCCGAATGGAAGCGGCGCCTGAAGGACTTCCGATCCCGCAGCGAAGTGGCGCAAGGGCGCCAACGTGCTGGCGGTGGCGGTGCATCGCGCGCCGTGGACAACGCCTGCCTGCTGCGCGCCAACGGGCAGGGGCAGGGCCTGGCTCTTCGGGCGCGGCGGCCCGGCCGGCTGGGCCACCGTCGGGCTGAGCGAGCTGAAGCTCACGGCCCCGGCCGCCGCGGCCCTGACGGCCGCGCCGCCGCCCGCGAAGCGGCCGGCCTGACGGCCTGGAACCACAACCCGTGCGGAGGGCATCCTCGGCAAGGATCCGGGCGACCCGTGGGCGCCCCTGCAGCCGGTGCGCATGGAGGCGCCGCGCGGCGGCGCCGGCACGGGGGTGGTCATGGCCGGGGCGCCCGGCCGGCCATCAAGGGGCTGAAGGTCGGGCGCGGCGACCTGGCCGGGGCCGGCCGACCATGCCCGGCCTCGGCGCGGTCCAGGTGCGGTACGCGTGGCTCGACGGGTTGCGGCGCAGGCCCTACGGGGAGGCGAAGGGCGCGCCTGCTTCGAGACGCTGGAGGAAGTCCCGCCGGCGGAGGTGGCGCGTGACCCGGCCCGCCGGGCTGGCCCTCCAGCCGCTGTGGATCACGGTGCACGTGCCCGCCGCGTCGGCCAAGCCCGGCGACTACGCCGGCGTCGCTGACCGTCGCCGCCGGACGGGCAGGCGCCCGTCACGGTCAAGCTCGACGCTGCAGGTGGCGGCCTGGACGCTGCCCGCGGACGAGCGCGTGCGCCACGCACATGGACATTTTCCAGTCGCCCGATTCCGTGGCCATGCGCTACGGCGTGCCGATGTGGTCGGACGCGCACCTGGCACTGCTCGACCGCACCTTCGCCGGCTGGCGCCGCTGGGCGAACAAGACGCTCTACATCACGGCCGTGCGGCGCACGCACCTCGGCAACGAGCAGGCCATGGTGCAGTGGGTGCGCGGCGCGGAGGGCCAGCTCGAGCCGGACCTGAGCGTGGTCGAGAAGTACCTCGACGTGGCCCGCAAGCACCTGGGCCGGATCCCGTCCGTGGTGCTCTACTGCTGGGAGCCTCCGTACTCGCAGGGGCACGCGGGCAACCCGAATTCGCCCGGCCGCCAGCACGACCGGCCGATCCTGCTGACGCTCAAGAGCGCCGAAGACCGGGCAGGTGCGCGGGATCACGGGGCCGGAATGGGGCACCCCGGAATCGGTCGAGCTGTGGGGGAAGCTGACCCGCGCCCTGCAGAAGGTGCTCGCCGACCGCGGCATGGCCGACTCGCTGCTGTTCGGCATCATGGGCGATCACCGGCCGACGCAAGGCGGCCATGGACGAGATCGCCAAGGCGGCCCCGGCCACGCCGTGGGCGGTCCACAGCCACTTCTACTGCCTCGAGCACCACGGCTACAAGGTGGGGCTGTGCTCGGCCGTCTGGGGAATCGGCTGCGCCCCGTCCCTGCCGGAGTTCGGCGAGTCCGGCTACGGCTGGCGAAGCGACTTCCGGCTGACGCTCAACAGCCGCTACGACCTGCGCCAGCAGTCGGCGCCGGAGCGTCTAGATGACGCTGGCGGAGAAGTGGCTCGGCGCCAAGGCCGGCGGGGAACGCGGCGAGGGCGACCATCCCCTGAACGGCGCCAAGGGCATGGGCCGGATGGGCGCCGATTTCTGGCCCGTGCTGAAGGACCAGCGCGGTGTCGGCGCGCACCGGCGTGTGCGGACGCTACCCCGAGGCCGCGTGGGGGCAGCTCTCGCTCGGCAACTGCGCCACGGCGCTGCTCGCGCCGGGGCCCGGGGAGCCCTGGCGACGGCCCGCTCCGAGGCCCTGCGCGAGTGCGTGCAGGCGATGGAGGCGCGCGTGGCCATCGAACGGGCGCTGCTGGACACGGAGCGCGCGGCAGCGCTGGGGGTTGAACTGGCCGGGCGCTGCCGGCGCGCGATCGACAACCGCCGCCGGGCGCCTGGTACGGAGGGAATTTCCTCGGCGGGCTCCGACTGGAGCCGCCGCGACGGGCTGCTGTACGACCTGGCCGGGGAGGTCGCCGCCAAGATCGCGCAGTCAGAGGGAGGCCGGCCATGAGCACAAGCTGGGGAACAGGGATGCGAGGCGTCTGGGTCGCGTTGTTCACCGTTGCCGCGATCCGCCCGGCGGCAGGTTTGGAGGCCGCGCTGACCGTGCGCGAGTCCGCCGGCGTCACGCGGCCGCGCGGCATCGTGCTGGGCGGGATTCCATTTGCCCGGGGCGCGGTAACCAACCTGGCGCGCCTGTCCGTGTCCGTGGACGGCAAGCCGGCGCCGCCCAGTTCCGCCTGCTGGCCCCGTGGGACGACGGGTCGGCCCGGTGGGCGCTGGCGGCGTTTCCGGCGTCGTCGCCTCGAACGGCACGGCCGCGATCACGGTCCGGGACGACGGCCGGAATCGGCGCCGAAGGCGCCCGTCAAGGTCGCCGAAAGCGGGGACGCGGTCAAGGTCTCGACCGGCCCGCTGCAATTCGCGGTCAATCGCGCGGCCGGCCCGCTGCTGACGACGGTGACCGTGGACGGCCGGCCCCTCCTCGACGCCGGTGGCGCAGGCCTGTTCCTCTATCCCGCCGCCGGGGATGCGATCGGCGCCGGCGCACCCGCGGCGGTGACCGTGGAGGAAGCGGGTCCCGTGCGCGCCGTGGTCACGGCGCGCGGGGTCTTTCCCGGCGTGCACGAGGGGCGGCTGGGCTACGCCGTCCGCTTCACGGCCTACGCCGGCGACCGGGCGCTGTACGCGCGGCTGTGGCTGGAAAACGACGGCGCGCACGGCTACAAAGCCGCGCCCGAATGGCATCACTTCGACGGACTCGCCTTCGAGTTGGACACGGCGCTCGGACCGGCGGTCGAGGCCTCCTGCGAAGGCGCGACCTCAGCCGGCGCCCTGACAGTGCGCCAGCGTTGCCCCGCGGCGAAATGGACGAATTTCGTCTTTACGGTCGAGGGCGACGGCCGGGAGCTGGCGCGCGGCCAGCGGACGGACGGCGTCATGACGCTCAAGGGTCCGGCCGGGAGCGTCACGGCCGCCGTACGGCACTTCTGGCAGAACTATGACAAGGCCATGGAGCGGGACGGCGGCAGGCTGCGGCTGTGGCTGTGGCCGCGGGACGCGCAGTGGCTCT
>CAVQCD010000019.1:0-41754 GCA_963710915.1 uncultured Actinomycetota bacterium
GCGCCCCGATCACGGTGGGCTCGACCACCCAGTATCAGAACAAGGTCACCCTGACCGGACTGAGCGCCGGCACCGCCTACTGCTACCGGGTCTACACCGGGGACGCCGCGGCCACCGACCTGCTCGGCAGCCTGCCGTCCGGGGCGTTCACCACCCTCGCGGGGCCGGGCGATTCCGGGCCGGTCACCTTCGCCGTGCTGGGCGACTGGGGTGACACCACCACCGGGTCGACCAACACCGGTGCACTGAACACCAACCAGGCCAACGTGATGAGCCGGCTCGCGTCGTCCGGCGCGCAGTTCGCGGTCTCGGTCGGCGACATCGGCTACCCCGGCGGCACCCAGACCACCTACGGAGACGTGAACCAGACCGGGGCGAACGTGAGCGCGGTGTTCGGGCCGCAGTACTGGACCGTGCCGGGCAGCACGCTGCCGCTGTACGTGGTGAACGGCAACCACGGCCGCAACGCCACGGTGCTCACCAACTGGCCCAGCGCGGCGGTGGCCGCGGCCTCGGGCGGGGTGTTCGCGATGACGAACTACCCGGCGATCAACGGCACGACGGCGGCCAGCTACCCGACGACGTACTACGCGTTCTCGACGGCCGGAACCCGCTTCTACATGCTCGACGCCACGTGGTCGGAGTCGAACCTGGGCAATGCGACGGGTGGGGCGTGCGGCTCCAAGTGCCGGCAGTACCAGGCGGACGCCGCGGCGCACTGGACGACGTCGTCGGCCCAGTACACCTGGCTGGCCGCAGACCTGGCGGCGCACCCGGGGGAGCGCAAGATGGCGTTCTTCCACTACCCGCTGCGCTCGGACGACAACAACCAGCCCAGCGACGCCTACCTGCAGAACACCCCGGGCAGCTCGGGGTCGCTCGAGCAGCTGCTGGGGTCGAACGGGGTGCGGTTGATCTTCAACGGGCACTCGCACACGTACCAGCGCTTCACCCCGCCGCCCGGCGGGGTGGCCAGCTACGTGACCGGCGGCGGGGGAGCGAAGGCGACCACGGTGGGCGACAAGGGCTGCTCGTCGATCAACGCCTACTCGCGGGGCTGGACCTACAGCTCGAACAAGGGCAAGAAGTGCGGGGCGGCGCCGCTGCCGACCAGCGACGCGCAGGTCTACCACTTCCTCAAGGTGACCGTGAACGGGTCGCAGGCCACGGTGACCCCGACCGACTCGGCCGGGGCCACGTTCGACCCGGTGACCTACGAGCTCGGCCCGGACGGCGCCGCGCCGTCGGCCCCGGGGGCGCTGGCGGCGACCCAGCCGACGTCGACCTCGGTGAAGCTGACCTGGAGCGCGGCGAGCGACAACGCGGCCGTGGTGGCCTACGACGTCTACCGCAACGGAGTGCGGCTGACCACGCTGCTGCCGGGGGTCCTCACCTACACCGACACCACGGCGGTAGCCGGGGCCACCTACACCTACCGGGTGGACGCACGTGACCTGGCCGGCAACGTGGGCACGGCGAGCGTCACCAACGGGCCCGCGCCCGATACGACCCCGCCGACCGCTCCGGCGTCCCTGACCGCGACGGCGACCTCGTCGACGTCGGTGGCGCTGAGCTGGGCCGCCTCGACCGACGCGGTCGGGGTCACCGGTTACACGGTGCGCCGGGACGGGAACGTGGTGGGCAGCGTCAGCGGCACCACCCTGGCCTGGAGTGACCCCGGGGTGGCCGCCTCGACCACGTACGCGTACACGGTGACCGCCTCGGACGCCGCAGGCAACGTCTCGCCGCCCAGCCCGACCGCGAACGTGACCACCCCGGAGACCCCGCCGCCACCCACGGTGATCTTCGAGGACACCTTCGAATCGGGTGGGCTGGGGGCGTGGACGTCGGTCTCCGGATTGACGGTGGACTCCTCCGGAGCGCACGGGGGCACCTGGTCGGCGCGTGAGGCGAGCACCGGGACGGCGACGTACGCGTACACGACGCTGCCCTCGACGTACAACGAGCTGTGGGCGCAGAGCTGGGTCTACATCACCAGCCGGTCGACCTCGGTGAACCTGATCGGGTTCAACAAGGCGACCAGCGCCTCGATCGTGGTGCTGTATGTGGACACGCAGGGGCGGGTCTCGCTGCGCAACAACCAGGGGTTGGTGACCACCTACAGCACGACCACCGTGGCGCCGGGGGCGTGGCACAGGTTCGGGCTGCACGCCATCGTCAACGGCACCTCGAGCACCATCGAGGCCACGCTGGACGGCGTACCGGTGCCGGGGCTGACCCTGACCGGGCAGAACCTGGGCACCACCCCGATCGGCCGGTTCACCCTCGGCGAGACCGGCACCGCCCGCACCTACGACGTGTTGCTCGACGACGTAGCCGTCTCCACCACAGCGTTCTAGAACCCCCCTCGAAACCTGCTCATGCTCCGCGGGGGTACACGAATCGGCTTCCCCAGAGGCCGAAACATGTACCCCCGCGGAGCATGAGCAGGTGTGGGCGAGGTCAGTCCTCGGGGACCAGCCAGACGGCGCCGAGGGGCGGCACCCGCAGCACTGCGGACGCCGGGCGGCCGTGCCAGGGGGTGTCGTCGGCCTCGACGGCGCCCAGGTTGCCCACCCCCGAGCCGCTGTACTCGCCGGCGTCGGTGTTCAGCACCTCACGCCAGCGACCGGCATTCGGCAGCCCGATCCGGTAGTTCTCGTCCGGCACCCCGGAGAAGTTCGTGATCGCCACCAGCGGGCGCTTGCGCGCCTTGTCCCAGCGCAGGAACGAGAAGGTGTTGTGCGCCGAGTCGTTGGCGTCGATCCACTCGAAGCCCTCCGGCCCGAAGTCGATCTCCCACAGGGCCGGCTGCTCCTTGTAGGTGCGGTTGAGGTCGCGCACCATCTGCTGCAGCCCGGCGTGCCAGGGCGTCTCCTGCAGCCACCAGTCGAGGCTGCGCGACTCGGCCCACTCGGCCTCCTGGCCCAGCTCCACCCCCATGAAGATCAGCTGCTTGCCGGGGTGGGCCCACATGAACGCCAGGTAGGCGCGCACGTTGGCCAGCTGCTGCCAGCGGTCGCCGGGCATCTTGCGCAGCAACGACCCCTTGCCGTGCACCACCTCGTCGTGGCTGATCGGCAGCACGAAGTTCTCGCTGAACGCGTACATCAGCGAGAACGTCATCTGGTGGTGGTGGTACTGGCGGTGGATCGGCTCCTTGCTGATGTACTCCAGCGAGTCGTGCATCCAGCCCATGTTCCACTTCAGGCCGAAGCCGAGCCCGCCCACGTGGGTGGGCCGGGTGACTCCCGGCCACGCGGTCGACTCCTCGGCGATGGTGATGACGCCGGGGCAGCGCTTGTAGGCGGTGGCGTTCGTCTCCTGCAGGAAGGACACGGCCTCGAGGTGCTCACGGCCCCCGTAGATGTTCGGGGCCCACTCGCCGTCCTTGCGGGAGTAGTCGAGGTACAGCATCGAGGCGACCGCATCGACCCGCAGGCCGTCGATGTGGAACTCCTCCAGCCAGAACACCGCGTTGGCCACCAGGAAGTTGCGCACCTCGGTGCGGCCGAAGTCGAAGACGTGCGTGCCCCACTCGGGGTGGTCGCCCCGGCGCGGGTCGGCGTACTCGTACAGCGGCTGGCCGTCGAAGCGGGCCAGCGCCCACTCGTCCTTCGGGAAGTGGGCCGGCACCCAGTCCAGGATCACCCCGATCCCGGCCTGGTGCAGCCGGTCGACCAGGTAGCGGAAGTCGTCGGGGGAGCCGAACCGCGAGGTCGGCGCGTAGTAGGAGGTGACCTGGTAGCCCCACGACCCGCCGAAGGGGTGCTCGGCCACCGGCATCAGCTCGACGTGGGTGAAGCCGAGGTCGGTCACGTACTCGGTCAGCTGGTCGGCCAGCTCGCGGTAGCTCAGGCCCTGCCGCCACGACCCGAGGTGCACCTCGTAGGCGCTCATCGGCGCGTTGTGCACGTCGTGGGTAGCCCGCGCGGTCATCCAGGCCTCGTCGCCCCAGGTGTGCCGGGAGTCGACCACGACGCTGGCAGTGGACGGCGGGATCTCGGTGCCGAACGCCATCGGGTCGGCCTTCTGCCGCCACGTGCCGTCCTTGCCGAGGATCTCGAACTTGTACCGGGCGCCGGCGCCGACCCCGGGCAGGAACAGCTCCCAGATGCCGGAGGCGCCGAGGCTGCGCATGCCGTGACCGCGCCCGACCCAGTGGTTGAAGTCACCGATCACCCGCACGGACTGCGCGTTGGGTGCCCACACGGCGAACGAGGTGCCGTTCGACGCGCCCATCGGCCCGTCGAAGCTGTGCACGTGGGCGCCGAGCACGTCCCACAACTGCTCGTGGCGGCCCTCGCTGATCAGGTGCAGGTCCATCGCGCCGAGCGTGGGCAGATGCCGGTACGGCTCGTCGACCCGGGTGGTGCCGGTGCCCTCGTAGGTGACGTCGAGGCGATAGTCGGTGACCTCGGTGATCGGCACCACGGCGACCCAGATGCCTTCCCACTCGTGGGTCATCGCGTGCGTGGCCCCGTCGTCGAGCACGACGTCGACGGAGGTCGCGAACGGGCGCAGGGTGCGGACGGTCACCGCCCCCGCATTGGGGTGTGCGCCGAGCACCGAGTGCGGGTTGTAGTGCGCACCCCCAGCGATCTGCGCCAGCGTGGTCCGGTCCACCTGCAGCAGCGCCGTGGCGGCTGCCGGAGCGGCATCGGCGATGGCGGCCTCGGCGGGCGCGGCACTTGGCGTGGCGGGCGCCTCAGGCGTTGCCACGGGCGCGTCGGCAGGCGGGGGATCCTTGCGCTTGTTGCTCGGCATGGCGTCAGTCTGTCGCGCCCGGCACCCCACGCGCTACCGCTCCGTGCCGTGCCGCTGCAATCGCTTGCTCCCCGCCGACCGACGACAGGCCCGCCACCGCCGCGAGTGGTCGATTCTGCCCCGTTCCGGTCCGTCGAACGGGGCGATATTGACCACTCGCGGTGGTCTGCCCTCGCGGGGGCGGTGGCATGATCTGGTCGCGTGGCGGGGATTCTGCATATCTGCATGGCGAACCGGGCCCGCTCGGCGCTGGCCGAGCTGATCACCCTCGACCGCCTGGCTGCCCACGGGGTGCCCGGAGCGATCGAGGTCGGCAGCGCCGGCACCTGGACCAGGGGCGATGAGCCGATCTGGCCGGCCGCCGGTGAGGAGGCCCGGCACCGCGGCCTCGACCCTTCTGCCTTCCGCTCCCGCCGGCTCACCGCCGGCCTGGTCCGCGACGCCGACCTGGTGCTCGCCGCGACCCGCGCCCTGCGCGACGAGGTGATCACGCTGGCCCCGGCGGCCATGCGTCGCTGCTTCACCTGGCTCGAGCTCGCCTGGCTGCTGGACGGCCTCGCCCCGCAGGACCTGCCCGGCGACAGCCCCGCCGACCGCCTGCGCGCGGTTCCGGCGGCCGCCGCGGCCCGCCGAGGCCATCTGGTGGCCCCGTCCGGTTCGTCACTAGATATCGCAGATCCGGTGAATCGTGACTCTAGGTATTTGTTCGAAGCCACAAATCACATCGAGGGCGCGATCGAGCGCCTCGTCGGCGTTGTCGCAGGTCATCGCCCCTAGGCCCGCCAGGACCCCAGGTCCACAGCAGGGGACACGCCCATGTCGTTACTCTGAATGACTGAACCAATACTCAGGGTGTGGCAATATCTGCAGCGTTGAGTAATCGGTTGATCCATATGGGTGACCAACTAGGTGGGGGAGTTTCGGATGACCCGCAAGACATGGCTGGCGGCGCTGGCGGGCGCGGGGGTGCTCGTCGCAGGGTCGTTGACAGCTGCGAACGCCCAGGCCGGCACGTCCGTCTCGGCGGCGCAGTCGGTCGGCTCGTACACGGCCGCCGGTGATCTGATCAGTGCGAAGAACCCGGTGCGCCGCACGGCCCTGCACAACCGCGGCCGCGGCCACGACGGCCACGGCGGCGAGCACAGCGGCGGCGGCGCTCAGCGCTCCTCGAAGAAGAGGGCCCCGGTGAAGTCCACCAAGAACAAGAAGCCGAGCAAGAACCACAGCCACGGCAGCAACGGCGGCGGCGCCAGCAACGGCAACAACAACGGCGGCGGTCACCACCACGGCGGCGGCTGTCACTACCCGCCGAGCAGTTCCCCCCAGGTCACCCTGAGCGGTCCGAACCACACGCACCAGGGCCGCACGGTCACCCTCACCGGCAAGGTCAGCCTCAACGGCTGCCAGATGAGCCAGGTGAAGCTCGGCCTGTACAGCTCGCACGACGGCGCCAGCAACTGGGTCATGATCCGCGCCGGCCAGGTCGACACGAACGGCAACTTCACCTTCACGGTGCCGTCCTACGCCACCCACCACTACCAGGCCGTCGCCGCGGCCGGTGACGGGTACTCCCCGTCGTCGTCGAACATCCTGCCGCTGCACCTGCGGTAACCGGCGCGCTCACGCGCGCATCGACGACGCCGATCCCTCGGGGGGAATCTGGGGGAGTACCTGCATGAGGGGACGAACGCGCCTCCTGCTCGGGGGTGCGGGGGTGGCTGCCGTGATCACGGCGGCGGCCACCGGATGGTTGGCCTGGACGGCGCGCGAGGCGCGCACCGAGCTCCTCGCCGCCCGCGCCGAGCTGACTCCGCTGCGCGCCGGCGTGCTCACGGGCGCGCCCGATGTGGCGCAACGCATCACGGCCTTGCAGCAGCACGCCAAGGCGGCGGACGACGCCACGCACGACCCGGTCTGGTCGGCCGTCGCCCACCTACCCTGGCTCGGCCGCCCGGCCGCCACCGTGCGCGGACTCACCGATGCCGTGGATTCCGTTGCGGCCCAGAGCCTTCCGGCGCTCGCCGCGGCCGCCACCGACGTGCACCCGGCCCGGGTGCTCGAGTCGGGCCGGCTCGACGTGGTCGGCCTGGCCAGCGCGGCCGAACCACTCGGCCGCGCCACCACGTCGCTGCAGACCGTGCGCGACTCCATCGGCGGCCTCGACCCCTCCTGGCTGGCCCCGGTGCGCCAGGCGCACGCCGACCTGCACGAGCAGCTGATCGAACTCACCGCGCTGACCTCCTCGGCGCAGACCGCCAGCCAGGTCGCCCCGGGCATGCTCGGCAAGGACGGCCCCCGCCGCTACTTCGTCGGGTTCCAGAACCCGGCCGAGGCCCGCGGCACCGGCGGCCTGCTCGACGCGTTCGCGATCGTCAGGGCCGACAAGGGCTCGGTGGTCGTCGAGCGCACCGGCGCCAACACCGATCTGCCGGCCCTTCCGCCCACCATCCCCGGCATCGACCAGGTCTTCCTCGACCGCTACGGGGCCCAGGGCGCCACCGCGCTGTGGGTCAACGCCAACCTCAGCCCGCACTTCCCCGAGGTGGGCAGCGCCTGGATGGCGATGTGGAAGGCCTCCACCGGCCAGCAGCTCGACGGTGCCATCGCGCTCGACCCGAAGGCCCTGGCCGAGGTGCTCGCCGCCACCGGCCCGGTCACCGCGCCCGTCGTCGGCACCGTGGGCGCCGACCGGATCGAGAACCTGGTGCTGCTCGAGCAGTACCAGCGCCCGAGCTGGGGGCCAAGCGCAAGCAGCTGATGCTCGGCGTCGGGGTGAAGGCGATGGAGGCGGTTCTCTCCGGGGTCGCCGATCCGCAGAAGCTGGTGCCCCGGCTGCGCGACGCCGCCCACTCGGGCCACATCCTGCTCTACAGCCGCACCAAGACCGAGCAGAAGGCCCTGGTCCGCTCCGACCTGGCCGGGGCGGTTCCACTCGACACCCGCCCCTACGCCCAGGCGGTGCTGCTCAATGCGGCCGGCAACAAGCTCGACACCTGGCTCACCCAGTCCCTGGCCTACCGGGTGGAGGAATGCTCGGCGAGCGGGCGCAGGGTGTCGGTCACTGTCGGCCTGCGCAACGACGCGCCCCGCAAGGACCTGCCCGAGTACGTGACCGTGCGCAGCGACCGGCCGACCTTCAAGACCGTCGTGGGCCAGAACCGGGTCGAGGTGAACCTGCTGGCCACCCTGGGCGCCCACCTCACCTCGGCCACGCTCGACGGCAAGCCGGTTCCGCTCGCCCCGCCGGACGGCGAGCTGCCGGCCCGGCTCCCGGACGGCGGACTGAGCGGTGGCGGGCAGGACACGGGCTTCCTGCACGAGCGGGTCTCCGCAGGCCGCCCCAGCTACGGCCTCGATCTGGAGCTCCTGCCCGGTGCCGGGCGCACCCTCGAGGTGCGCTTCACCGAGCCGCCCGGCACCACCGGCAATCCCCGGTTGCCGGTGCAGACCATGGTCCGCACGCCCAGCGTGACGGCCGACGTGAGCGCGTGTGGGAGGGAATCGTGACCGCGGTCTCCGAGGAGACTCGTCCCGAAGGGACTCTGCCCGAGGGCATCTCGCTGGCCCCGAGGATCCCGCACGCCCGGTACGTCGACCTGCGCGACGGCGCGCTCACCATCGACACCGAGCTGGACGACGCCGTCCGCCTCACCGCGCCGGTCTGGCAGCGGTGGTACGTACTGGCCCTGATCGGGCTCGACGGACTGGCGATGATCGTGGGCGGCCTGGTGGCCACCTGGCTGTGGTTCGAGACCATCGCTCAGCCGCTCAAGGGATTCTCGTACAACCAGTACGTTCTCGCCGCCGTGGTGCCGTGGATCGGGGCGATCGCGGCCTCGCGGGGCTACGAGTCACGCTTCCTGGGCTTGGGTAGCGAGGAGTTCCGCCGGGTCGCCAACGCCTCGATGCGGTTCACCGCCCTGTCGGCGGTGGTCGCCTTCGCGCTGAACGTCGACCCGGCGCGGGGCATGGTGGCCGTGGCCCTGCCGCTGTGTGGGCTGATCACCCTGGTTCAGCGCTACGTCGCCCGCCAGGTGCTGCACCGGATGCGCAGCCGGGGCACCGCCTGCCACCGGGTGCTGCTGATCGGCGAGGCCACCGAGGTGGCCACGCTGGAGCGCCGGCTGCTGGCCAGCCCGCACGCCGGGCTGCGCGTGGTCGGGCACTGCGGGCCCGGCCGGGGCGGTTCGCTCGTCCACGTCCGCGCGGCCATCGAGGCGTGCGGCGCCGACACCGTGGCCGTGGCCCACTCGCCCGGGGTCTCCCCGGAGGCGTTGCGGCGCATGGCCTGGGCGCTGGAGGGAGCGGGCGTCGACCTGCTCGTGGCCCCTGCGTTCACCGACGTCGCCGGTCCGCGGATCCACGTCCGTCAGGTCTCCGGGCTGCCGCTGCTGCAGATCGCCTCGCCGCAGTTCAGCGGCGGGCGCCGGCTGCTGAAGCGCACGATCGACCTCGTCGCCACCGTGCTCGGCCTGATCGTTCTGTCGCCCCTGCTGGCCCTGGTCGCCACGCTGGTCGCGACGACCAGTCGGGGGCCGGCCCTGTTCACCCAGGAGCGGATCGGGCGCGACGGAAAGCCGTTCCGGCTGTACAAGTTCCGCAGCATGTGCGTCGACGCCGAGGCCCGGCGCGAGGAGCTGGTGGCCGAGAACGACTGTGACGGCGTGCTGTTCAAGCTGCGGGAGGACCCCCGGGTCACCCGGATCGGTCGTTGGTTGCGCCGCTACTCGATCGACGAGCTGCCGCAGCTGGTGAACGTGCTGCTCGGGCACATGTCGCTGGTCGGGCCGCGGCCGCCGCTGCCGAGCGAGGTGGAGCAGTACGAGCAGCACGTGCACCGCCGGCTGCTGGTCACCCCCGGCATCACCGGGCTGTGGCAGGTGAGCGGCCGCTCCGACCTGTCGTGGGCCGAGACGGTGCGCCTGGACCTCTACTACGTGGAGAACTGGTCGGTCGCGCTGGACGCCGAGATCCTGTGGAAGACCGCGTTCGCCGTGCTGCGCGGCAGCGGGGCACACTGAACCCGTGACAACTGATCTCACCCTCGACCGTTCCTCTCGGGTCTACGTCGCGGGCCACAGCGGCATGGTGGGCTCGGCGGTGTGGCGGCAGCTGCAGGCCGAGGGTTTCACCGATCTGATCGGCGCAGCCTCGTCCGAGGTCGATCTGCGCGACCCGATCGCGGTCGAGGGGTTCTTCGCCGACGCCAAACCCGACGTCGTCGTCCTGGCCGCGGCGAAGGTCGGCGGCATCATGGCGAACGCCACTGCGCCGGCCGACTTCCTCGCCGACAACCTGCGCATCCAGGTGAACGTGATGTCCTCGGCGCAGCGGGCCGGCGTCGACCGGTTGCTGTTCCTCGGGTCGAGCTGCATCTACCCGAAGCTGGCGCCGCAGCCGATCCCGGAGACGGCGCTGCTGACCGGGGCGCTTGGAGGAGACCAACGACGGGTACGCGATCGCGAAGATCGCCGGGATCGTGCAGGTGCAGGCCCTGCGCCGTCAGTACGGGGTGCACTACATCTCGGCGATGCCCACGAACCTCTACGGCCCGAACGACAACTTCGACCCCACCGGCTCGCACGTGTTCCCGGCGATGATCCGCCGCTTCCACGAGGCGAAACTGGCTGGAGCAGAGTCGGTCACGCTGTGGGGGAGCGGCACCCCGCGGCGGGAGTTCCTGCACGTCGACGACCTGGCCGAGGCTTGCTGTTCCTGCTGGAGCACTACGACGACGCCCGAGACGATCAATGTCGGCACCGGTGAGGACGTCACCATCCGCGAGCTCGCCGAGACCGTGGCGGACGTCGTGGGCTGGCACGGCGAGATGCTCCAGGACACCTCCAAGCCCGACGGCACCCCCCGCAAGCTCCTCGACGTCAGCCGCCTGACCACCCTCGGCTGGCGCGCGAAGACGACCCTGCGTGAAGGCATCGAGTCCACCTACGCCTGGTACCTGGCCCACGAGAACGAGTCTCGGCGTTAGGCGTTCGGGTCAGGGCTTGCGCGCCACCACGGCCCAGTAGTAGGCCGACTGCGGGTCGTCCGGCTCGGTCTCCGGCTGCCACGCCCGCACCGGAACGATCCCGGGGGAGACGGGCTCCCAGTCGCCGATGAAGCGCTGCACCTGGTCCCGGGTGCGCGGCGCGAAGGTCATCCCGCCGGCGGTGGCCGCGGCGGTGACGGCCGCCATGGCGTCCGGGGCGAAGTCGCCGGTGGGGTGGGTCAGCGCGAGGTAGCTGCCCGAGGGCAGGGCGTCACGCAGCACCTCGACCTTCGCGTACGGGTCGTCGTCCTCGGCGATGAGCATCAGCACGGCGATCACCATCAGCGCGACCGGCTGGGTGAAGTCGAGCACCCGGGTGAGGTCCGGGGCGGTCAGGATGCTGTCCGGAGCGCGCAGGTCGGCGTCGATGTAGGCGGTGCCGCTCGGGTCACGGGGGGCCATCATCGCCCGGGCGTGGGCGAGCACCACCGGGTCGTTGTCCACGTACACGACCCGGGCCTCCGGGGCGATCGCCTGAGCGACCTCGTGGGGGTTGGGGCTGGTCGGGATGCCGGTGCCGATGTCGAGGAACTGCCGCAGGCCCTGGCCCGCGACGAACCGGATGGCCCGGGAGACGAAGTCGCGGTTGGCCTTGGCCATGTCGCGCAGGGCGGGGATCCGCTCCAGGAAGGCCTCGGCCATGGCCCGGTCGGCGGCGTAGTTGTCCTTGCCGCCGAGCCAGTAGTCGTACATCCGGGCGGAGTGCGGGATCCCGGTGTCGAACTCGGCGGCGGCCACACGGCATCGCCGCCATAGGGTTCGTGCTGCGAAGTCATCGGGTCCTCCCGAGCCATGGATCCATGACAATCAGCCTCTTTCGGTTCGAGCCTAGCCATCCCGTAGGTGAGGAACAAACCGCCCGAGCGACGGACGGTCAGGCGGCGCGCAGGTTCGCGATGCTCGTCGCGCGATCCACGCTCGGCTCCAGAAGCCGAGCTGCCACGACCGAGCCCAACCAGGCCAGGGCGACCGGGGCCAGCAGCGAAGCTATGGCGGGCACCCCGATCTCGGCGACCACCCCCGGCTCCAGCCAGCCCCCGACGGCGATGAGAAACAGACTTGGCAGCGCCCATCCCGCTGCTGCGGGGCCCACCGAGGCGGCGCGCAGCCAGCTGCGGACGGCGGCACGCACGTCCGCCTCGCTCGCGCCCAGGGCGACCAGCGCTGCGGTGGGTCGGCCCGAGGCCGCCAGCTGCTCCGCGGCGCCGACCAGGAGTGAGATCCACGCGACGAGCGTCACGAACAGGGTGCCGACCAGGGTGACGGCGAGGCCGAACCGGTACTCGATGCTGGGGGTCGTCGTCGTCACCTCGAGGTAGATCATGAGGGCCTCGACGAAACTGGCGAAACCGACACCGAACCAGACCCCGGCGACCCTGCCGGGGGTGCGCGGGTCGGCGAGCAGACGTCGTCCGGCCAGGATCCGGATCGGGCCGCCGAGGGCCACCAGCAGGTGGCCGGCGACGGCCGCCATGAGCGGCCCGACGGTCACCGCGAGCACCACCAACACCATGACCATCAGTGCCGGCAGATACGGGGTGATCCACCAGGTGTCCGCGAACGGCAAGTCCACGCCCGGGCCCACCAGCAGTACCCCCACCGTCGCCAACGCCAGGACCGGGGCGAACACCTCGCGCGGGCGCATCCGGCGCGGAACCCGGCGGGCCGGCCCGGTCGGGGTCAGTGAGGCCGGACGGGCGGCAGTCGCACCCACGGTGGCAGCGAACCCGATCAGCAGCATGGCGATGACCGGCCAGGCGATGAGCGGGGGCAGCAGGTCCGGGGGCAGCAGCCGCCGGCCCGGGGGCAGGGCGCCCCACAGCACCGCCCGTAGGAGCAGGTAGCCGACTGGGGCGAGCACGGCACCCACGGCAGCCGGCCGCACGGCCTCGAGTGCGCCGAGCCGGCGCAGCTCGGCCCGGCCGGCGCCGGCCACGGCGAGGACCGCGAGTCGACGTTCCCGGTCAGCGGTGCCGAACCGCAGCACCTGCACGGTCAGCAGAAGCAGCGGCACGACGAGGATCAGGGTGAAGAGCACTGGGCCCACCTGATGGTCCGGGGAGAGGAACGGCGCCAGCTCGGCGGCCCGGTGGGTTCGGGCAGAACTCGGAGTCGTCGAGCAGCGGGTCGATCGGCCCGCAGCCGGGACGAGCGGCGAGCGTGACCGCCGCGCAGCCGAGGGTGCCGGCCCCGGTGATCGCTGCGGCCAGCCAGGCGCTGCGCCGACGGTCCCCGCCGCCGCGGCGCAGCGCCCGGGCCAGCTCCAGCAACCCGCTCATGACAGGGCCGCGCTGGAGACGATGGCGCCGTCGCGCATCCGAACCTCGCGGTCGGCCTGGGCGGCGACGGTGTTGTCGTGGGTCACCAGCACGACGGCGGCGCCGCCGTCGCGGGCCTGGGCGAGCAGCAGGGCGAGCAACTGCTTGCCGCCCAAGGAGTCCAGGCTTCCGGTCGGCTCGTCGGCGAAGATGATCCGCGGGCCGGTGATCAGTGAGCGGGCCACCGCGACCCGCTGCGCCTGCCCACCGGAGAGCGTGGCGGCCAGGTCGCCGGCGGCATCGCTCACCCAGCAGCGCTCGAGCCACTGGTGGGCTTGGGCGCGGGCCTCGGCCGCGTCGCGGCGGTCGAGCAGCAGCGGCAGGGCCACGTTGTCGAGAGCGGTCAGCTCGGGCACGAGCTGGCCGAACTGCAGCACGATGCCCACCTCGCGCCGGCGTAGGCGCGCTCGGGCGGGCTCACTGAGCTCTTCCAACGTGTGCTCGAGCAGGCTCACCGAGCCGGCGTCCGGCGTGATCAGACCTGCCGCGACGTGTACCAGCGTCGACTTGCCGCAGCCGCTCGGGCCGGTGACGGCGACGATCTCACCGGCGCCGACCGTGAGGTCGACCCCGGCCAGCGCGACGGTGCGTCCGTAGGCATGTTCGAGGCCGCGAAGTGCGAGGGCCGCGATTACCGGATCTCCGGCCTCGTGGGTGTCGCCGGCGACTGGGTGGGTGTTCATCGTTCCCCCGAACGTGAGGTGAGCCGCTGTGCTGCGGTGTCGAGCCAGCGCAGATCGGCGTCGAGATGGGCGATGGCGTGGTCATGCATCAGGGCGGTGACCGGGTCGGACGCCGCGGCGTCGGTCAGCTCGCGGATCCGGCGCAGCAGCACGGCCCGTTGGCGGGCCAGGAACTCACCGGGGTCGCGACCCAGGCGCAGAGCGGTCACGGTCCGCCGGATCAACTCGTTCGAGCCGGGCGGGTCGGGCTCCACCGGGTCGGCGAGCCACTCACCGACCCGGTGCCGACCGGTGTCGGTGAGTTCGTAGATCGTGCGTTCGGGGCCGGCTCCGGCCTCGGTGTTCACCACGTCGACGAACCCGTCCCGCTTGAGCCGGCTGAGCGAGGCGTACACCTGCCCGAACGCCAGGGGCTTGACCTCCCGGAACCACTCGTCGTGGGCGCGCTTGAGGTCGTACCCGTGGCTGGGCCCGGGCGTCAGCAGCGCCAGAAGCACGTCCACGGTGGCCATGCGCCGAACTATACACTCAGTGTATTCATCGAGAGAGTAGTTCGAGCAACCCCTCGCCGTGTCACCGGAGGCCTCGCCGGAGTCGTCGGCGGCGGCGACCCTGCCTGACGGTAGAACTGACCTCCCGGGCCGGTCGGCCGCACGCAACAATCGGCGGCTGGTCATGAGCGGCGCCCGATCCACGGGGGCCGTCGGCGAGGGAGTGGTAGCGACGTGGTGCGCAGGCGCAGGGCGCGAGGACCGTTGGGGGCGGCGCTGAGCATTGCGGTGCTCGCCGTGGTGGTGGCGGGATGCTCCCCGAACACCAAGCAGGTCTCCGCGGCCACCCAGGCCGACGAACCTGCCGCTGGGGCGGGGTCCGCGGCGGGCGAGAAGTCGATCATCGTCGAGTACCCGGTGATCGCCCCCATCCGGCTGCCGGACACCTCGATGCTGAACGCCGGTGCCGGCACCATGGCCAAGGGCCTGTCGACCTTGAAGCAGAACGACGACGCCGGCCTCGACATCGTGTCGCCGACCTGCGACGCCAAGGGCAACCTGACCACGGCGGCCCCCGACCTCTTCAAGCTGACCGAGGTGCAGGACTACCTCAATCTGGACGGCGGGGCGCACGTCGAGGTCACCACCGACAAGGACGGCACCAAACACTTCCTCGATCTGGGTGGGAACAAACACCTGGAACTGATGGTGCGCAAGGACGGCTCGGGAGAACTCGTCGACCTCGGCGGCACTCGCCACCTGGAGATTCAGGTGGCCAAAGACGGCTCCGGGAAGCTGACCGATCTCGGTGGCAACGAACACCTCGAGATCGTGGTGAACAAGGACGGCTCCGGGGAGTATCTCGACCTCGGCGGCACCCGGCATCTGGAGATCGAGGTGGCCGAGGACGGCACCGGCCACCTGGTCGATCTGGGAGACGACGCGCACCTCGACATCACCCTGGAGCCCGGCGGCAAGGCCACGATGAGCGACCTGGGCGGCAGCGCGCACGTGGAGATCGAGGTCGGCGGAGACGGCTCGGGCCACTTCGTCGACCTCGGTGGTGAGGCGCACGTGGAGCTCACCGTGACGAGCGACGGCAGCCTGACCATGAACGACCAGAGCGGCCCGAAGCGACTCGAGCTGACCGTGGCCCCCGACCGGTCGGGCCGCTACGCCGACGGCTCGAACGACATCGCCTTCGACTTCGATTCCGAGGGAAGGGCCACGGACGGCTCGGGGTATGTGATCACCCTGCCTGAGACTCCGGCGTTCTTCGCGCCCGACCGGTTCCCGCCTCTGGGGAAGCTCGGTCGGCTGAGCCCGCCGTGTGCGACCGTGCTGCGGTTCGCCGCGGATGCGTTGTTCGACTTCGACAAGGCCACCCTCAAGCCGGCCGCGAAGGAGCTGATCGCCAAGGCCGCGACGGTACTGGTGGAGGCGGGCAAGCCGATCGAGGTCGAGGGTCACACGGACGCGAAGGGGTCCGACGAGTACAACCAGGATCTGTCCGAGCGTCGGGCGACGGCGTTCGCGGAGGCGTTGAAGGCCCAGGCGTCGGGCCTGACCATCACCACCAAGGGCTGGGGCGAGACCCGCCCGGTGGCGCCGAACACGACCGCCGACGGTAAGGACAACCCCGGCGGACGCGCCCTGAACCGCCGCGTCGAGGTCGTCCTCAAGAACTGAGGCGAGCTGACCTTCAAGAACGCCGCGAGATCGCGCTCTTCCCCACTCAGCGGGGGAGGACGGCGATCTCCCGCCGATCAGTGGCGGGTGAGTCAGCGGCGGCGCTTGCCGGGCGTGATCTGCTGCGCGCGAGTGGCTTCTAAGGGCATGCCAGGGTCGAGCAGCGGGCGCAACTCCTCAGGGGCGTCCTCGGTCGGCGGCTCGTAGCGCGGCACGTCCCGCCAGTCGTTCTCCACCGGCGCGGTGGTCTGCCCCTCAGCGAACGACATCTCGCCGTACCCGCCCTCAGCCGGGCGAGGCGTGCTGTAGGCCGAGTCGGTGTAGGGGGTCTCCGGCGTCGAGGGCACGGCCGGGTGACGCGGGGCCTCGTTCCACGGTGAGCCCCAGTCGGTCGGTGGGCGCGGGATCGACTCCGTCGACTGCGACGGTCGCGGCACACTCGGCATCGCCGGAGGCTCGGGGGCCGGTTCGGGCTGCGGGAGCACCTCAGGCTCGTACCGATACGTGTAGGCCGGAGCCTGCGGCAAGGTCGGCAGAGCGGGCGGTGCCAGCACCGGCGTCGGCGCAGTCGGGGGTACGGCCTGAGCCTCGCTGTCGCGCAGCGCGCCGTACGACCCCTCGCTCTGCCCACCTGGCTGTGCCTGGTCGAATCGCTCCCCGAACGATCGCCCGTAGCCCGTGTCTCGCCCGTACTCCGCGGTCTGCGCGGGCTCGCTCTGCTGGCCGTAACCCGAGTCGGACCCATACCCAGCGCTCTGCCCGTACTCCGGCTGAGCCTGTTCCTCGTGCTCGTCCGCGGGTCCCGAGTAGTCCGGCGCCAGGTAGGAGTGCTCCTGGAGCGGGATCTCCCGGAACGCCACATTGCTGTGGAACAACGGGTTCTCGTCGCCCGTGGGGTTCAGCAGGAGGCCGTGCGGATTGGTGTCGGCAACGGCCACGGGCAGCTCCGACTCAGACTGCGGCTCAGCGTCCAGATCACGCTGCGGCTCAACCTCTGGCTCAGCCTGCGGCCCACTCCGAGGTTCCGGCGCGGACGCAGCCTCCTCGGCGGCGTAGATCGCGGCGTACTCCTCGGCCAAGCCGTAGCGCTGCCCGCTCGGCTCCAGGTCGAACTCAGCAGCTCCCGGCTGCACCGTGTCGTCGAAACCGATGGCCAGTGGCGGCATCTCGTGATCAGGCTCGTCCTCGTACACGATCTCCTGGAACGCAGGCACCTCGTCGTGGTCACCGCGTCGACAACGTGTTCGTCCGCAGCGGGGGAGTCCTCGTATCCGGCGGCGTCCTCGAAGGCGGGTGCCACCTCGACCATCGGGTAGTTCTGACCGTACCCGGCCGAGTCGGCCTGCCCGTAGGCGGCCGCAGCCCCGTGGCCAGCGGCGTCGGCCTGCCCGTAGCCGGGCCAGTGCTCCTCGCCCTCGCTCGCCTCGCCCTCGTTGCCCTTGCTCGCACCGTTGTCGCCCGCGTCCTGCGCGGCGACGCCCTCGGGCGCCTCGGTCACGCCGCTCGCGTCCTCGTCGAGTTCGCGCACCGGCATCGGCTCGACGCTCGGCTCCAACGGGGCCCCGGTGATCGGGGTCCACGCGCCGGCGGGGGAGCCTGAGGCGCCCTGCCCGCTCGGCGGGAACTCGAACCAGGTGACGTGCTCACCGGTCGGGATCCGGTCATCCACGGACGGCGCCGCTGCCCACTCCGCGGCCGAAGAGGGCATGGGCAGCGCGATCGGCGCGACCTCGTCCGATTCCTGCTCCGCCAGTGCATCGGCAGCAGGCGCCTCACCACGCGCCGGCTCCTCGAGGTCCTCCACCACGTGCCGGTGACGGCGCACCTCGCGCCGGCTGGGCAGCGGAGCCTCGCCCTCCTCACCAACCGGTTCCGCGGACGTCGCCCAGTACGGCTCAGCCGGCGCGTCGCTCGGCGGTGTCTCGAGTGGAGCTTCCGCCGACGGCGGCACCGGCGGCATGCCGAACGGAACCCCGAAGGCAACGGGCGGTGGCATGTCGAGTGGAGCCCCGAACGCAGCCGGCGGCGTAGTGGCGGGGCGGCCACGGTTCCCGCGAGCACCGAGGCAGCGTTCCCCGCGGTCGCCGTCGCCGAGATGGCCGCAGCGATCGCCTCCGGGCTGCTCACCTCACCGATGCTCGCCCCGGCCGGCACGGGTGCACCGGTCCCCTGGCCGAGCAGATCGGCCACCGCGGCGGCCAGCGAGTCCGGGGGAGCGGCACGGGTCGGCGGCGGAGCGGTCTCGGTGAAGCCCTGGGCGGCGTGCCCGGCAGCCGAGCCGTAGGGGATCTCCACCGGGTTCGTGGCCTTGCCCCGCGCCGCCAAGCCCCGCACCGTGCGCCGCGGCTTGCTCGGCGCGGCGACCTTCACGGCCTTGACGCCCTTCGGTGCAGGAGTCCGGTTGAGCGCTATGCCGAAGAGAGGGACGCCGAGCGAGCGCAGTTCGTCGACCGCGGCGCCGATCTGGTCCGCGGTGGTCCTGCCGCACCGGGCGACCAGCAATGCGCCGTCGGCGACGCGCACCAGACTTGACGCGTCCGCCACGGTGGTCAGCGGAGGCGAGTCGATGACCACGGTCAGGCCGTGCTCGACCAGGGCGTTCACCAACGAGGCCATCCGCAGTGAGCCGAGCAGGTCGCCTGGGTTGGCCACCGCCGGCCCCGCGCTGATCACCCGCAGGCTCAGACCCGGGCGCCACTGCCTCAGCGCGGCCTCGAGCGGCGCTGCGCCGGTCAGCAGCGAGCTCAGCCCTGGGCCGGTCCCGACACCCAGCAGCTCGCCCACTCCGGGGGAGCGCAGGTCGGCATCCACCAGCACCACGTCGGTGCCGCCGTGTGCCAGCGCGAGAGCCAGGTTGGTCGCTGTCGCCGTGCGGCCGTCGCCGTTCACGGCGCTGGTCACCACCACACTGCCCAGGCTGCGCCCGGACGGCGCGTGGCTCAGTTGCGATCGCAGCCGGCGGAAGGCCTCGGCGTACGCGGGCAGCCCGTCGTCCTCGGTGAAGCCGGCCAATGCGGTGGCGTTCTCGGGGATCTCGGCCAGCACCGGGATGCCGGTGCGCTCGGTCACCTCGGCCCGGCTGCGCAGCCTGCGGTCGAACAGTGCCTGCCAGGTGAGGGCGAGCACGGCAAGAACAGCGCCCGCCAGTAACCCGTAGCCCAGATACAGCAGGCGGTTCGGCGATACCGGGTCGTGGGCGAGCACGGCCTTGTCGGTCACCCGCACGGTGATCGGGGCTGGCGTGACCTCAGGGCCCTCGACCACGGCGTCGTTGCCGTCGGAGGGGGTCTCCAGGGCCTGCACCACGACCGGCAGGTGCTCGCCGACCTTCTGGGCGATGTCCCGGGCGTTCGCGGCCACCTCGTCGCGGGCGCGGACCTCGATCAGCACGGTGCCCGGCTCGTTGCTGGCCCGGATCCGGGTGGCCAGGTCGGCGGTCGTGATCGGCAGCTTCAGGTCGGCGATGACCTGGGTCAGCACCTCCTCGGAGGTGGCCAGGCGGGCGTAGCTGCGCACCCGGTCGGACGCCGAGCCGGCGTCCGGCGCGATCTGACCGTCCGCGGTGCGCGCGGTGGTGGTGACGAAGAGCTGCGTGGTCGACTCGAACAGCGTCGGCATCAGCAGGGTGGAGCCGAGCGCGGCGACGGCTCCTATGCCCGCGCCGACGGCGATCGAGGTCCGCCCCTGGCGGTAGGTGCGCACGAGCTGGGTGAGGCTCACGACCACCCTCTCGCGGTTGCGGACCCACCGGCCTGGCGCCGGACGATCACAGTGACAGTTCACCGAAGGTTATCGAACGGGCACGCTAAGTGTGCGACGGCGCGCGCGCCAACCTCGGCGTGGCGCGATCTTGAGCGGCCGGCGGCCACTCACCAAGGTGCCGTCAGTCGATCTATGTGCGTCGGGTGAAGGTGATGGTCTTCTTGCCGTTCGGATCGGTGGTGATCACATGTTCGTATCTCGGATCATGCAATCGTCCGTGGTGACATTGGCACGCCGGGACGGCGTCTTTCCGGTCGGTCTTCCCGCCGAGTGACCAGGGCGTCTCGTGGTGTAACTCGGTCCAGGCATACGGCCGGTCACACCCCTCGGCGGCGCACGTGTCGTAGACAGTCGCGAGGGCGACCCGCTGCGCCTCGGTGAACAGGCGGGAGGACCGTCCCAGGTCCAACGGCAACGAGCCCGCTCCCCAGCACCGCCGGCACGATCCCCGCCCCACACGCCAACCGGCGCGCCTCACCCGCAGAGAGGTCCATCCCGGTGTCCACGTGCGCGGCGCCCAGGCCGGCGAGGAGTCGTTCCCAGGACAGGGTGACCACGATCGTCGCGGCGACCTTGCCCGACAAGTGATCCGTCGGCAACCGCTCCAACAATTCAGTGAACGCCAGGCCCTTGGCGTGCGCCCAATCCGTGCCCGGTCGCCGCACCGTCGACGCCGCCACGCTCGTCGGGGGTCATCCGCCGGGGCGCGGTCATCTGCTCCAGGATCTTCCGCAGCATCGCCGCCGCCAACGTCGGGATGACGAAGTGACCGCTGGTGGTCCCGTCCCCGTTGTCATGCATCGAGAACGTCGACCTCGCCCGGGCACGTTCTTCCTCATCCCGCAGCCTCGCGTCTTCATGCGCGTCGGCCTCGGCCTCAGACCGGTCCAGGGCATCCAACGCCCGGCGCGCGGCCCGCCGCAGCTTCGCGGGGTCGACCTTCTTCGCCTTGGCGACCAGGTCGGCCTCGACCTGGTCCCGCTCAGCCGCCGTCACATCCGCCGGCAGACTCCCGGACGGCCTTGGCGATCACCTTCGCGTGCTCACCCGACAGCTCACCCTCGGCCAGCGCCGCCCTCGTCGCACCCAGCCCACCGTCCAGGGCCCGGGCCAGGCCGACGTCCCGCGCCGCCGCGCCACCATCCGCCTGGGTCGCGTTCGCCCACCACGCCGCCGTCCCACTCATCCCCGACCCCTCCCCGATCCCCGCAGCGTCCACCGCCGCCAGAGCAGCCAACCGCGCCGCATCCACCCGCCGCGCCAACCGCTCAATCGCCTTCACGTCCGCACCCGTGACCACCGACGACGGCACGTCCAGGCACGCCTGCAACGCCACCACCGCATCCACCGCAGCAGTGATCCGCCCGGCCACCGACCACGGCGACTCAGGCGACGACTCGAACAACTCCGCGACCATGCACCAATACTATTCGAACAAGTGTTCGAACACAAGAGGAAGTGGTGGCCCGAGCGCGGAATTCACCCCACCAGAAACCGTCAGCCCAGGGCGCCCAGACCGCGTGACGCGGACTGCGGCGACACTTTCAGGAAGTCGCGCGATGCCGGGTCGCGCGAGACGAAGGCGACCCCGCCCACCTGCCACGAGTTGCCGCTGAACACGCCGGGTCCTGAGGACGCGCGCGAGTCCTCGCTGCTCACGGACTTTTCCACTCGCGTCGTGGCGTCGGTGACGAACCCGACGCCCCCGTTGTGCCAAGACGTGTTCGAGCGGAAGACGACGTCCTTGCCAGAGTTGTGGTCGAACCCGTTCTCCCGGTTGCCGTAGGCGATCGATCGTTCGACGATCGTCCCTCGCGACGGCGCCAGCCCGCCCGCTTTGAACCCGTTGCCGTTGCCGCTCGCCAAGCCGTTGTTCCGGGCGATGCTGTCCTGGATCACGGTGTTCGTGGAACGCCACGAGTCGATGCCGTCGTCGGAGTTGTGGTCGGCGAGGCACCGGACCACTCGATTGCCCTCGCCGGAGGAGATGGAGATGCCGTCGGCGTTGCCACCATCGGCGTACTCGCCCGACGACGAGCCCGCGTCCGAGTTGTTCGTGACGGTGCTGTCCTGGATGACGTTGTACGAACCCTTGGCGCCGTAGGGCAGGTCGTAGCTGCCATGAACGTGGATGCCCGAGAGCTTGTTGTCGTGCGCGTTCACCCCGGCGATCAGGTTGTGGCTGCCGGCGATCTGGATCCCCTGGAGCGGCATGCGGCGGACCTCGAACCGGCGCATGGCGTAGTAGTTCCCCCGGATCACGGGGTACTCCCACGCGCTGGCGGACAGGTGGCTCCCGTCCCAGATCGCCCACTCGCCGGGGTAGCTCTCCACAGTGATCGGCGCGCCCGCTCGACCGATGGCGTCGAACCGCGAGGCGTCGTCGTAGCGATAGACCCCGCCCCGCATGAACAGGACGTCGCCCGCGCGGGCGCGCTGTGAGGCGGTCGCCAGCGAGCATGGCGCCGCCAACGTGCACCCGGACCCGCTGCCGGACGGCGACGCGAACAGCGTGCCCCGGCCGGCCGGTGTGGCGGCGACCGGGCGCGGACCCGGCCACGCGGCGGGCTGGGCATCCGAGGCAGGCTTCGGTGACGTCGCGGCCGTGGGCGTCGTGAGCGAGGCTGACGCGGACGGCGTCGCCGAAGCGGGCCCGGAGACCGAGACCGAGACCGAGGCCGAGGCAGAGACCGAGGCCGACGAGGAGACGGAAGCTGTCGGCAAGGCCGAGGGCGAGGCCGAGTTCTCGGCGGACGCCGAGGGCATGCTGGGAGCGCCTGGCGTGGCCTCCGCTGAGGCGCCGTCCGTTGGGGTCGAGGACCCTGCGGCGACAGGGACCGTGGGGATCGGCCGGCAGGCGGTCATGATCCCAGCGGTAGCCATCGCCACGAGGGCGACGGTCAGTCGGCGGCGCGCTGAATGCACGGTGCTACCCCTTCGGGCCTTTGCGACGACTCCCCCGAGCCGACGTCACGCACGATGCTTCCGGCAGGCCATTCATCGAGAGATCAAGTCCACTGCAAGGCTCTGTCAGTACCCAAACTCCGCTCACCGCGCTGCTCCACCGGAAGGGCCTGCTCCCCACCTGACGCACTACAGTGCGCTCGGATGAATGATCATCCGGGCTGAACCGAGTCCAAGAACGGGGACGACGGACGTGTCGGTAGGGATGCACGACCAGGAAGCGAGACTCAAGCGCCGTGAGATCGGGCTGCGCATCGCGCTCGGTGCAGGGGTCCTGCTCACCTGGACCGGCCTGGGTACGCCGTGGTTCGGCTTCAACGAGATCGAGGACGACGGGTACCGGATCCTCGGCGGCCACGATCTTCCTGCGGCCGGCCTGCTGATCGCTCTCCTGGCTGTCCTCACCCTCGCGCCGGTGCTGCCCGGCCGGCTGTGCCACCCGGGGGTGCTGGGAGTCGTTGCCGGTGTCGCGGTCACCCTGGCGCTCGCCAGCACACTCGTGGTTGCCTTCGCCTTCGCCGACGCGCTGTCACCGAGATACGAGCTGGAAGACATCACGTTCGGTGGAGGGCTGCCACCCCTGGTCGTGGGCCTGGCCACCACCATCGTGGCCTCGGCCGGCTGGTTCGCCGCCCAGCTCCAGCGGCGCTGACGACGAGGAACGGACCTTCGCCTCTGCCGCCGCCCCGGGGGAGCGCGAGGCTTGAGCTGTAGAAGGTGATTCACATGCCTGCACAGCGCAGCCTCGTCCTCGCGGCGTCCGCCGCGGCGGCACTGGCGGGCCGGTACCTCGCCGGCAGGAACAGGGCCACCAAACACGCGCTCACCGATCTCGACCACACGCTCACCGACCTCGGATCCGTCGACCGGGTGTCGATCTTGCCGCTGGTCGAGCGCCTGACCACCGCGCCGGACTACCGCGGCGAGCCGGGGGTCTCCTACCTGATCAGGGCTGACGATCTGACCCTGCTCTTCGACGCCGGGCTGGGTACCGGGAGAGACCGAACGCCGCTCGAGGCCAACACGCAGGCGCTCGGCGTGCACTGGGCGGATCTCGACTGCCTGGTGATCTCCCACCTGCACCCCGACCACGTCGGCGGCCCCAGGGCCCAACTGAGGCACACGTTCAGCCTCGGCAGCGAACAGCCGCCGAAGGCATTGACCGCGTTCGTGCCTACCCAGATGACCCATCCCCGCGCCGACACCCTCGTCGTCGACAGACCCCGGGTGATCGGCCCCGGCGTGGCCGTGCTGGCACCGCAGCCCCGCATGCTCTTCTGGCTGGGCTCCGTCGCTGAGCAGGCCCTGGTAGTCAACGTCCGGGGGCGGGGTCTGGTGCTGATCACCGGGTGTGGGCACCCGCAGATCGAGAGCGTGCTGGCCGCCGCCGAGAAGGTGGTGGACGCCCCGGTGTACGCGGTCATCGGCGGGCTGCACCTGCCCGTGCATCCGCTGGGCACCCCGCTTCTGCCCCAAGCGGTGCTCGGCAGCCCGAACTGGCCCTGGCGCCCGATCAACGAGGACGACGCCCGCACGGTCATCAGCGCCATCGCCGCCCGCGGCCCCGGGCTGATCGCCGTGTCCGGCCACGACAGCACCCCATGGACCCTCGACGCCTTCGGCCAGGCCTTCGGCGAGCGCTACCGCACCCTCCGCGTCGGCGAGGAGATCACCATCGAATCCCCGCACTAGCGCGAACCTCGAACCGTTCGCCGACCAGTTGAGGGTCTCTGCCTGCCACGAGGATCAGGCGTGCCATAGATCCTCGCTGAGCCCGGGCTCACTCTGGCCGGCCGCTTCCACCGCCGAGGCAAAGGCGTCGTCCACGACGAGCCGGCCCCGCCAGGTGGTCAGCACGCCGAGCACGGCCTTTCCGTTGGGCCGCGAGGTGGCGACCTCAGAATCGGACATCTCCGCCATTCGATCAGAATGCCCGATGCGGAGGATCCAGTCACTCACTCACCCCAGCAGCCCGGCGATCTGCTCGGCGTTGCGGCCCAGTTCGCCGGACAGCAGCTTGATCGCGGTCATCGCGCCGTCGGCGGCCGCGGCGTAGAGGTCGTCGTCGCCCTCCACCAACCGATCCAGGTCACCCCGCAACCGTTCGTGGACGGCGACCAGTGCGCCACCCAGCACCAGTGTCTCGACCAGCGCAGGGTCGACCAGTTGGGCGAAGTGCCGCCGCAGCGGCTCAGGCTCGGGGATCGGCCACGGCCGCAGCTTCTGCTCCAGCCGGAGCCTCTCGATCAGTGCCAGCGACACCTCGATCCGTTGGCACTGTGGAGCGATGCGCTGGAAGGCGTCGCGTGCCTTCTCCCCGACCTCGTGGAAGTGCTCCAACCGGCCGGAGTCGTCGAGCTCCCACGGCTTCAGGGCCATCAGCACGTCGACGTGGGTGGCGATCAGCCACAGGCCCCGCCGCCGGATGCACGCTTGGGTGCCCGGGCGGGCCAGCCAGATGGCGGCGTTCTGGAAGTAGTCCTTGATCTGCTGCCAGTACCCGGCCCGCTCGATCAGGTCTGGATGGGTGGCGCCGGCCTGCACGGCGTCGTAGGCGGCGGCGAACTGCAGCACGTTCAGGCCGAACAGGTGGTGCCACGTCGCGTCGACGACGACCCGCCCGACGCCGCCGGGCACCTCGTCGACCTGGTGGCCGTCGTAGGCGCCGATCACCCCGAACGCGGCATCGGGGGTGGCTGCGTGGTTCGTCGCGGTGGCGATCACGAGCGGGGCAACGCGGACGCCGCCCGCGCGGGGATACTCCTCCACCGTGACTCCGTCGACGGGCAGCGACTGGTCCAGGGGCGGCACCTCGATCACGCCCTCGTGCATGTGGTCGGGCAGCACGGTGATCGGGCCGTTGCGCCCGCACAGCACCGGGTGCGGCGCCTTGCGGCGGAAGGCCGGAATGACCCACCAGCCGAGCGGGTACATCGTCGGGACGATCGTCTGCGGAGTCCCGTCGAAGTCCGAGCCGCCGATCGTGGTCTCGTTCCGGGTGGTGCCGGCGTCTGGTGCCTCCGGCTCGCCGAGCGGGCCCGGCCC
Organism: uncultured Actinomycetota bacterium; assembly: GCA_963710915.1. Classification (GTDB taxonomy): domain Bacteria; phylum Actinomycetota; class Actinomycetes; order Actinomycetales; family Kineosporiaceae; genus JADJPO01. The sequence continues at coordinate 25,766 of CAVQCD010000019.1, forward strand.
GGGGTAGTGCCAGCGCCGCATGCTGCGCACCCGGGGCACGCCTCCGCACATCGCCACCCCGAGACTGTCGTGGTCGCCGGTGGCGAATACGCCCCCGCCGGACTGCATGAACTCGTACAGCGCCGTCAGCTCGGAGGGCTCGTAGGCACTCGCGCCCCGGCTGACCGCGATGATCCAGATCGAGTCGAAGCCGGACAGGTCGGTCTGGTGGAACTTCAACGCCGGGATGTCGAACGTGCCCGGCGTGGTGGAGGAGTGGTGGCGCGCCGTGGTGACCTGCACCCGCACGTACGGCGGCAGGTCGGTCGTGATCGCCCGTACCAGGTGCCCCAGGCTGTAGCTGTAGTTGAACGTGAAGTCCGCCCCGTCGGTCACGATCAGCACCTTCACGGTGCACGGCAGCCACTTCGGCAGCTTGAACTGCGGTTTGAGGCGCTCACGCAGCAGCTCGTCGAGCCAAGGCTTGTCGAGTAGATGAGCAGGAATGCGCGGCGGCAGGCCGGGAACGGGCTCAGACATGAGTGTGATTCCCCCAGAAGGTCTTTCGGACAGATGACCTCAAGAGCGGCGACATCGCCACGTGATACCTGCGCCGACCCAGAAGCCGCAGCTATGTGCGTCGGGTGAAGGTGATGGTCTTCTTGCCGTTCGTGTCGGTGGTGATCACGTGTTCGTATCTCGGATCATGCAATCGTCCGTGGTGGCATTGGCACGCCGGGACCGCGTCCTTCCGGTCCGTCTTCCCGCCGAGTGACCAGGGTGTCTCGTGATGTAGCTCGGTCCACGCATACGGCCGGTCACACCCCTCAGCCGCACACGTGTCGTACACGGTCGCCAGGGCGACCCGCTGGGCCTCGGTGAACAGGCGGGAGGACCGTCCCAGGTCCAACGGCAACGAGCCCGTCCCCAGCACCGCGGGCACGATCCCTGCGCCGCAGGCGAGCCGGCGGGCCTCACCGGCGGAGAGGTCCATCCCGGTGTCGACCTTCGCGGCGCCCAGGCCGGCGAGGAGCCGTTCCCAGGACAGGGTGACCACGATCGTCGCGGCGACCTTGCCCGACAGGTGATCCGTCGGCAACCGCTCCAGGAGCTCGGTGAACGCCAGGCCCTTGGCGTGCGCCCAATCCGTCCCCGTCGCCTTACCGTCGACGCCGCCGCGCTCGTCGGGGGTCATCCGCCGGGGCGCGGTCATCTGCTCCAGAATCTTCCGCAACATCGCGGCCGCCAACGTCGGGACGACGAAATGCCCACTGGTGGTCCCGTCCCCGTTGTCATGCATCGAGAACGCCGCCCTCGCCCGGGCCCGCTCCTCCTCATCCCGCAGCCCCGCGTCTTCATGCGCGTCGGCCTCGGCCTCAGACCGGTCCAACGCATCCAGGGCCCGCCGCGCGGCCCGGCGCAGCTTGGCCGGGTCGACCTTCTTCGCCTTCGCCACCAGGTCCGCCTCGACCTGATCCCGCTCACCCGCCGTCACACCCGCCGGCAGATCCCGGACCGCCTTCGGCGATCACCTTCGCGTGCTCCCCAGACAGCTCTCCCTCGGCGAGCGCCGCCCGGGTCGCACCCAGCCCACCGTCCAAGGCCCGGGCCAGACCGACGTCCCGCGCCGCGGCCGCGCCGTCCGCGCGGGTGGCCTTGGCCAGCCACGCCGCCGTCCCACTCATCCCCGACCCCTCACCCACCCCCGCAGCGTCCACCGCCGCCAGGGCAGCCAACCGCGCCGCGTCCACCCGCCGCGCCAACCGCTCAATCGCCTTCACGTCCGCACCCGACACACACACCGTCGGCACGTCCAGGCACGCCTGCAACGCCACCACCGCATCCACCGCAGCAGTGATCCGCCCGGCCACCGACCACGGCGACTCAGGCGGCGACTCGAACAGTTCCGCGACCATGCACCAATACTACTCGAACAAGTGTTCGAACACAAGAGGAGCAAGGGAAGCGGCGAGAAGCCGACAGCGGCCATGTCGGCCTGGCCAGGCAGGTGGTCGCGTTCACGCAGGCAGGTCCAGAGCCGAGCGTTGCGGCAGGATTCCGTCGTGCAGTCATTCACCGCGACCTACACCATGACGCCCCAGCTCATGCGCCGCATGTTCCACGCCGTGCGGCCCTGGTACAGGGTGGTCCAGTGGGGCCTGCCTGCGCTCCTGCTGCTGACAGGGGCGTCCTTCTCGCACTGGAGCCTGCCCGTCCTTGCGCTGCTCTTCGTTGTCTGGTGCGAGGTGACACTGCGCTGGAGCTGCCGACCCTTTCTGCAGGGAGAGCACGCGATGACGATGACGTTTACCGATAGCACCTACTCGCTGACGACCGACACCATGTCTTCCAGCAGGGCGTGGTTGGGCTACACCAAGGCCGCACGGCGCGGCGACTTCTGGGCATTCCGGATCACCCCACTCCAGTGGGTCGGCTTCCCCGCGTCGGCTCTCACCGAGGAGCAGTCCGCGTCGCTCACCACCCTGCTGCGAGGGAACGGACTACTGCGCAATCCAGGTTGAACCGCCTTCGACTCCGCGCACGCGATGCGCGGAATCGGCTGCCTCCGCCACCGTCGGCACGCATGATGATCTCCATCGTCGGCGACCTGGGGGAGAGCGATGGACGAGTACTCGGGGATCGACCTCACGGTCGACTGGAACGAGGTGCCTCTGCTTGCCGCGAATCTGGCGGGCTACCCCAACGCCTCCCACCGCTGCAGTTCGATCAACCCCGAGCTGAAGAACCAGCGGCGGGAGGCCCTGAAGCTGGTCACCACCGGTATCGACGACATCCTGCGCCCGGCCGGCTACACAAGGACCAAGCTCACGTGGAGCAAGGGCCCGGTCGGCGCCCCAGCACCCAGAGCCCTTCCACGCCCCCCGATCCCACGGCCCGGCAGAGGCTTCCTTTCCCGCGTCCTGGGCACCACGAAAGAGACGCCCGCGCCCTATGTCTCCACGTGGGGCAATGACGGAGCCGTGTCCCTGTCGCTGCAGAAGGAGAGCTACGGCACCGGCTTCTTCGTGAACGTCTACGTGCGCAACGCAGGGCGCCATGATCGCGACGGCAGCGCCACCACGGAAGGCAAGGCCTACCGCGGGCAGTGCTTCATGCGAGATCTGCCTCGCAACTACACCCACGACCTGTATCACTACGTCCGGCTGGTCGAGGACCCGCGGTATCTGACGTTCCTGCTCAACCTGGTCGAGGACCGCGTGCTGCCGTTCCTCGAGGCCTACGCCGACACCAGGACGCGGCTGACCGAGCTGCCGCTGGTGCGCGAGCTCGAAGCGGGCCGGCCGCTGCGCCTGCCCGACCACGAACGCTGGCGGATGCTGGAGTTCACCCCGACCCCGCAGCAGTACGAGGACTACGCAGCCTCGCCGGCGGCTGTCTTCGGCTTCGCCCTGCGCGACGGCCGCGGCTTCTACGGAATGATCACCGACGTCGCCCCCGGCCGGTTCCACCTCTCCTGGCGCAGGCCCGAGGGGTTGCCTGCCGGCCTGAACACCGACCCGCTGCCGCCCGACGAGTGGGTGCCGACGAGCCAGATCGTCCCCGGATCGCTCTCCTACGCCGACCGCGACACCGGACACACCATCGTCGTCGACCTCAGCATCGGTCAGACCCAACGCCGGACGACGCCACTCCCTGATCCCCGGGCAGCGCCCTGCCGGCTGATCGGGTGGCGCGCTACAGCCACTGCTGAACATCACGCCCGACCTGCCGACGGGACTCGCGAGGGGCCTGCGGGGGCCTGCGCGGCGGGAGGTCGGCGTGGCAGAGACGGCGTTCGTGATGTCGCTGAAGTACGCAGGCAGGTGCGCCGTCTGCGGTGTGGCGTTGCCGGTGAAGACCAGGGCGTACTACGACCGGCTGGCCGGAACCGTCATCTGTCGCCCCTGCGGCGATCCCATGGCTGGCTCCGCACCGGCCGACCCCAAGCTGGCCGACCCCATGCAAGGCATTCCTCGGCAGCGGGTGGCCCCCGGCACGGCGGGCGGCTCGGCGCAGCGCGAGTTCGAGCGCCGCTCGGCCCGTCGTGAGGAGCGGATCCGGGGGGAGCACCGGTTCCTCGGCCGCGCGATCCTGGCGCTGACCGAGCCGCCGCAGAGCACGACGGCGTGGGCCACCGGGGCCCGCGGTGAGCAGATCGTGGCCCACTGGCTCGATCAGCTCACGCCCGACGGCGTGCGGGTGTTGCACGACCGTCGCATCCCGCGCACCCGGGCGAACATCGATCACCTCGTGGTCAGCCGGGCGGGAGTGTTCGTGATCGACGCCAAGTACTACCGGGGTCGGCAGGTGCGCCTGCAGACCGAGGGCGGCTGGGGCCGGCCCCGGACGCACAAGCTCATCGTCGCGGGGCGAAACCAGACGACGTTGATCGACAAGATGCACCGCCAGTTGCAGCAGGTTCGCGCTGCCCTCGCGGCGCGTGACGGTGCGGGGGTGCCGGTCACCGGCATGCTCTGCTTCGTCGAGGCGCAGTGGCCTCTGGCCAGCCCCCTGGTCATCGACGACGTCCACGTGCTCGGCCCCGAGAAGATCCAGAACTACGTGCGCCGCTCACGCACGCTCGATCAGGCGGCCATCGACCACTGGCACCGCGTGTTGGCAGCGTCCCTCCCGCCGGCCTGAGGGCACGTCGCCCACGCACGCACCACCGTTGACGCCTCGCCTACCTAGGCATAGCCTCGCTAGGTATGAAGGGTGATGCGCTCAAAGGTCATCTCGACCTGCTCATTCTCAGCGTCCTCGCCGAGGGGCCGCAGCACGGATACTCCGTGATCGAGGCACTGCGCGACCGCAGCGAACAGGCCTTCGATCTGCCGGAGGGGACGGTCTATCCGGTGCTGCACCGGTTGGAACAAGCGGGGCACCTGGTGAGTGAGTGGAGCGTCGTCGGGGGGCGGCGCCGGCGCACCTATCGGCTCACGCCGTCCGGCGGCACGGCTCTGGCCGAGCTGCGGACGGCGTGGGCCGACTTCTCTTCCGCGGTGGGACACGTGCTGAGGGGGCCGGCGTGGACGGCGACCTGATCGTGGCGTACCTGACCGAGCTGGGCCAAGGGCTGCCCGAGTGGCAGGAGACGGACGACGTACTGGCCGAGATCGAGGACCACTTGCGGCAGAAGGCCTCACGGCTCGAGGCTGCCGGCCTCGGTCCTGAGGCCGCCCAGCGTGAGGCGTTGGAGGCGTTCGGGGATCCGATCGTGGTGGCGCGTGCCTTCACGACACTGCCCACCGTTCCGGGAGCCGTCCCCACCCGGTTCACCCGGTTGAGTGGCGTGGTCGCGATCGTGGCCGGCCTTGCCTGGGTCACGACAGTCGGCACGATGCTCGCATTCGCCATGAACATTGTCTCGCCGGCCGCGATGAACTCCGTTGCCGTCGGCACCACGGCTCTGACGGTGCTAGCCCTGGTGGGAATCGTGCGGCGGGCAGGCGGCTTTCGCGCTGTCGTGATCGGCGTGGTGTTCGGCTGTGTGGCGTTCCTCGCACTCCTGTTCTCCGCGCCCCCGTGGGTGATAGATGCCGCCTACATCCTCCTGCTGGGCGCGGTGACCGTGCTGACCATCGTCGCGTTGCAGGGCAGCCGCACGAGGCAGTTCGGTCGAGGGTGGTGGCCCTTCCTGTTTCAGAGCGCCTGGCTGCCGAGCATGGCCTTGTCCGCCGAAATTCTGTGGTCGCAGCAGTGGGTCTTCCAGGTCTTCGGCCGGACGATTGACCTCGGTCGGCTGGTCTACGTCGACGGAGCGGGGGGGTCAACGATGTGGTCCGTTCTCGCCAGCTACGCTGCCCTGGCCTTCGGTCTGGCAGTGTTCGCCGGCGGGCTGATCCGGTTGGGCCTGGCCCTCGCCCGTGAGCCGATCGCCGGCGTGGACCCCCTTCCGCTCAGAGGCGCATAGACCCTGCGCTCGCTGGGGCCGCGCGCTGAGCGGTCACGAAGTCGCTCCACATCGTTGCTGACCGGGCACAGAGTTCGAAACCCTGCGCCCGGTCAGCGAGTACTTCAGGTGCTGTTCTGCCCGGTCACTTCACCTCGGAGCGGCGCAGGAACAGCAGCCCGATGGTCAGCGGCAGCACGATCCAGATCGCGGTGGTCGAGCCGAGCATGGCCCACTTCTCGCCGGTGTTCGTGGCGCCGTCGAAGAGGCTGGCCTGGGTGTAGTTCCAGTCGATCCACGGCTGCAGGTCGTCGAACCACTCGCGCACCTGGGCGAGCAGGGCGAGGATGCCCGGCAGCACGAGTGACACGACGAAGTAGCCGACGATGGCCGCCGCGGAGTTGCGCAGCACGACGCCGAGGGTGAAGCCGATCGCCATACCGACGAGGTTGCCGAGCACGATCTGTGGCGCGGTCGAGAGCGAGATGTCCCAGACCGTGTCGACGCCGGCGAGCGCGGAGCCCGACCAGGTTGCCGAGGGCGCCGACGGCGAAGGCGACGGCCATCGAGACGACGCCGACCAGGAAGGTCGCGATCGCCTTGGCCCCGATCACCCGGCCGCGGCTCGGCACCAGGGTGAAGGTCGTGAGCCCGCTGCGCTGGCTCCACTCGCTGGTGACGCCGAGGATCGCGATCATCGGCAGGATCACCGACATCGGGAGGCCGATCGCGGTCGCGAAGCTCTCGTAGGTGACCGCGTCGTCGGGCGCGAAGATGATGACAGCGCCGGTGGCCAGCGACCGAGAGGACGCCGATGCTGAGCCAGCATCCAGAAGCCCGAGCGGGTGTCGAACATCTTGCGCAGCTCGACCTTGATCAAGCGGGTTGTCGGGATGGCGCGGGCAGGCCGACGAGCCTGGACGGCCGCCGTCGTGTCGATGCTGGTCGTGGGGGAGACGGTCGTGGCGGTCATGCCGCAACTCCTTCGCGTTGGGTGTCGGCAGTGAGCGACAGGAACATGTCTTCGAGGCCCGGCGCCGTCGGCGGAGCGGAGCTCGGTCAGGGCGATGCCGGCGGCCAGGGCCACCGCGCCCGACCTGGGCGGGATCGGCGTCGGTGCGCACCGATCCGTCGCCGGCGAGCGTGCTGGCGATCCCGGCCTGCTCGAGGGCGTGCGCGAGGTCGCGCGGCGACGGGGAGCGAGCGAGGGTGCCGGCAGCGGCGAGCAGCTCCTCCTTGGTGCCCGGACGCGACGATCTTGCCGTTGCCGATCACGACCAGGTCGTCGGCGATGACCTCGATCTCGTGCAGCAGGTGCGAGGACAGCAGCACGGTGCCGCCCTGGTCGGCGTAGCCGCGCAGCAGGTCGCGCATCCAGCGGATGCCGGCCGGGTCGAGGCCGTTGGCGGGCTCGTCGAGGATCAGCACGTGCGGGTCGCCGAGCAGCGCGGTGGCGATGCCGAGGCGCTGGCGCATGCCGAGCGAGTAGTTGCGCACCCGGCGCTTGGCCTCGTTCGGCGGTCAGGCTGACCAGCTCGAGCATCTCGTCGACGCGGGTGCGCGGGCAGCCCCATCGTGTCGGCGGCGATGGTGAGGATCTCGCGGCCGGTGCGGCCGGCGTGCTGCGCGGAGGCGTCGAGGAGGACGCCGACCTCGAGGCCGGGGTTGGGGAGGTCGGCGAACCGGCCACCGTCGATGGTGGCCGAGCCGGACGTCGGCGGCGGTGAGACCGACCATGACGCGCATCGTGGTGGACTTGCCGGCGCCGTTCGGACCGAGGAAGCCGGTCACGCGGCCGGGCTGGGCGGTGAAGGAGACGTTGTCGACGGCGGTGAAGCCGGCGTACCTCCGGGTCAGGGACTCAACTGTGATCATGGGCTCAAGCCTCGCCGCTCGAGACCGGTCGGCACATCAGGTGTCACCCCCACGCTGCCCCCAAACGACCCCCGCCCAACCCTGAGTCGGGCTCGGGGTCACCCTGGCCGCGCTGTTCCCCTGAGCACCGGGAAGCTTGAGGTGATATTGACGGGAATGTCATGATGACCGTCGCTGAGCCTCGAGCGATCGGGCAGGCGTAGAGCGAGGAGGCTCGCCATGGTCGACCGACCCGACGGTGCCCGCGGCAGGCGCGGATCGGCATCGAGCCCCGCGGCCCGGAAGGCACCACCCGGCAGCGTGGGCGCCGGCACGACCGCCCACCCTCAGACAGGAACCGTGCCGGTAGGCACTTCCGGCACACCGGGGGGCACCGTCGAACCCGGGGGCACGTTCCCCTTCGTCGAGGAGCGGCTCACCTGGGGCTCGGTCGAGTCCTACGCGGTGACCGATGAGCAGCTGCGGATCAAGCTGAACACCAGCGCCATCGGACGCTTTGTGGCGTGGGTCGGCGTCGACGAACCGCACTTCCGAACGGCGGTGTCCATGGCGATGATGGCGTTCCACACCCCGGGCACCCGGTTGACCGTCCGGTACCCCGTGAGCCGGGTCGGCATGCCGACGGAGAGCAACGTCATCCACGCCCTCGAAGATCGGCATCGGCAACGACCCGTCGGAGGCGCTCGCGTTCGACGAGTGGTTACCGCTGGCCTGATCGCGATGACCGAGATCCCCTCCCTGCTGCCGTGGGTGAACTGGATCGGTGACTACGCGTCCGCCGGTGTGGGCCTGGTCGCGCCGTCGACGCCGGAGGACCTGGTCGAGGTGGTCCGCCAGGCCGTGGCGGACGGCCGGAGGATCCGGGTCACCGGCGCGGCCCACTCCACGACCTCCGTCGCCAGGCCGGACGACGTCTGGGTGACCCTCGACCAGATGCAGGCCGTGCTGCCGCTCGATCACGTGAAGTCCTCGCGCCGCGACGAGCTCGACGACTACGTGCGGATCGACGCCGGCACCCGGCTGAAGACGGCGAACCGGGTGCTGCTGGGCGACAGGGCCGTGTTCAACATGGGCTCCTTCGACTGGCAGTCGCTGATCGGCGCCGCGTGCACCGGCACCCACGGCTCCGGCATCGCGCTCGGCCCGATCGCCGACAGCATCGTCTCGATCGACATGGTGACCGTGCGCAAGGTCGACGGCGAGCCGGACGTGCGGATGCGCCGGATCGAACCGGCCGACGGCCTCACCGACCCGGGGGTGTTCGCCGCCACCGAGCCCGAGATGGAACTGATCCAGGACGACGACACCTTCTACTCGGTGGTGGTCAGCTTCGGCTGCATCGGGCTGGTCCACTCGATCGTGCTGAAGGTCCGTGACGCCTACTGGCTGAACGAGGTCAACGAGGCGAAGACCTGGTACGAGGTGCGCGAGGAGCTGCGGTTCGGCGCCGACGGGGAGCTCCCGTCGGTGCTGTCCGGCAACCGGCACTGGGAGTTCCTGGTCAATGCGGCGCAGACCAAGGGCAAGGACGCCACGTCCAACCCGATGTGCCTGACCCGTCGACGCAACGAGGTGGCGGCCAAGACGAAGCCGGCGGACTGGAAGGACCGGCACGACTGGCCCCCGCTGCGTGACCAGACCAGCATGTTCCAGAGGGCCGCCGAGGATATGGCCCGGCCCTCCATCGACGACGAGAACGGCAGCATCCTGCTGGTGTTCGACATCGGCGACAAGATCGCCAGGAAGTTCGAGAAGGACGCCGACAAGCCGCCGTTCGAGGGCGACGTGAACTACTCGCGGAACTACTGGGTGCTGCGCCGTGAGCGCGACGAGACGCCGCCGCGCGAGGAGCCGGAACGCCCGCCGGAGGCGATCTCACAGGAGATCGCGGTGCCTGTCGAGCACACCGTCGCCGCCGTGGACCGGATCCTCGAGCTGATGCGGTCCAGCCCGTACTTCTACGCCGTGCCGTTCGGCGTCCGCTTCGTCGCAGCGTCCGAGCACTACCTGGCCCCGCAGTACGGCCGGGACACCTGCATGATCGAGATCCCGCTGGTGCTGCCCAACGATTCGGCAAGCGGAACGAGGAGCTGCCCACCTACAAGCAGGCGCTGGCCGACATCGAGGAGTCGCTCTGCTACGGGCCGGACAACCTGGGCGGCCGCCCGCACTGGGGCCAGTACAACGAGCTGAACCGGGAGCGCCTGGTCGAGCTCTACGAGAAGCTGCCCGAGTTCGAGCGGGTCTACTCCGAGCACAACGCGTTCGGCACGTTCGACAACGCCTACACCCGCCAGATCGGCCTGATCCGCTCCGACGTGCCGGATCACCGAACCCGAGCTGGACCTGACCCCACTGAGGATCGCCGTCGACCACCTCCTGTCCTGACGGCGGCAGCAGCACCCGTATCACGCAGCCGAGGTAAGGCTCCCGGCCCAGCTCGCCGCCCACAGGGCCGGACCCGGATGCTCATCCGGAGCCCCGCGGCGTGGCGTCACGCTGTCAGTTTCCACGGCCCGTAGCTGGAGGTCGCGTACTGCGGCGCGTAGTACGCCCTGTCCCTGCGGTAGACCGTGTACGACCAGGCCTGCCGATGCCAGTACGGCGCCTGGGAGAGGGAGTCCGCATAGCAGGCCCACCGCTCTGCCGATCCGAGGTAGACCGGCACCATGAGGGCGATCCGGCCGTACCTGCCCTGGGGCACGGAGTAGGAGGTTCCGCTGGTGTCGGCCTTCGACCAACTCCGTTGGACCGAGAAGCCCAGCGCGCCGGACAAGTAGGAGGCCGCTGCCCCGACCTCGATGCTTCCCGAGACGGCGGTGGCCTTCTCCACCGTGCGCTCGACGAACATCGTGGCGCCTGGACCACCCTTGACGGCGTACTGCGTGACCACGTTGGTCTGCCAGGTCATCTTGGAAGGACACGAGGGCGTTGGGAGTGCGCTCGCCCTCGTTGGCGTAGGTACAGGCCCTGGCCGGCGCCGCCGCCTGTGCCTGGCTGGCCAAGGCCGGGGTGAGCGCCGCCGCGAGAACGATGGCGCCCGCCGCGTGGACGGCTGCGTGGGTGCGCACCCGACGCTTGAGTGCGTGGGCCGGCCGACGTGATCCTGCAGTGAACCGTCCTCGGCGTGGTGTGGCTTCGGTCGAGCGGTCTGACTGGCTCATGCGGACTCCTCTGATCGTTGGTGGAGGCGACTAGCCGATCCCAGCAAACGGCAGGAGTGGGCGGTCGTTCACCCCTGATCTCGACACAGGCTCCCGCTGCTGGTACACGGCTGTGTACCGGCGCCGGGCCTCGAATACCGAGGGCTCAAGCTGTCCTTCCCCGGCGCGCGGGGTCCCGCGGTCGGAGCGACGGCGCCCCTGAACGTGACCGCCCCGGCACACCCGTCATCGACTCCAGCATGCAGAGTGTGCTGCTGACGTCGCAGGCCGCCGCATGTATCACCCGCCCTGAAAGGCGCTCTCGTGATCCAAAGGATCACGACGAGAGGACGACGCTGACATGTACAGGCTCGGGGAACCGTTGAAGGGTCGGCGCCCATGGCGCCGCACACGGATGATCGCAGCGGCTGCCGCACTGTGCTGGGCCGCATCATCCGGAGTGGCCACGGCCGTGCCCCCGCAGCCGGACGACATCTACCAGACGGACGGCGCGGATCCGGTGACTCCCGGGGGCACCACCGGATGTCCGGCAGAGAACACCTGGAGCAACCCGCGGGTCACCATGGTGGTGCACACGGGTGGGTTCACCATGGACGTCGGCTCACTGCTCGGCGCGGTGAATGACGTCGTAGCCGAGTTCAACCGGGTCGGAGGCACCAGCGCCTCCGTTGGCAGGGTGGTCACCAGCACTGTGCCCTTCAATTTGGTCGTTCAGGAGCATGACGCCTCCCCGACGATTCACGTGGGTGCGACCTATCAACCGCAGCTGACGGCGACGGGTGAAGACCCTGATCCATCAGGTCAGGCGTGGCGGTTCCCAGACAGTCGGGGTTGCATTGCCTCGGTGAACATCGGTATGCGGAATGACATGGCGTGGGACCTCGGCACTCCACCGCTGACCGACCCCACGGTCTTGGAGAAGGGCGACGTCTACTACGACGCAATCGCCGAGCCCGCCACGGGGATGTACTTCCGGCCCGTCTTCTTGCACGAGGTGCTGCACGCCTTCGGCCTCGATCATTCCCGCGAGACCTATTCACTAATGAACTATTCCGGCAATCCGAGCGACCCGACCGATCCGGGGTCCTACCCGTGGGCGAATCGGGTGCCGGCCAGAATGGTCCGTCCGCTGTCGGCCGACGTGCGCACGCTGCGGGCGCTCTATCCCTCAAGCGCCTCGACCCGCAGCGAAGTGGCTGCCCTCACCACCTGGTTCGAAGCGGTGCCCAACACCTGGGCGGTTCCCCTGATGGACCCCGCCACTGACCCCCCGGCGGTCCAGGCCACGCTGTGCGCGCCCAGCACCGGTGACTCCTGGTCGACCGAGCTGTTCGGCGACAACTGTGGTGAGCAGCGGGGGGACCCACCGACCAACGTTGTCTGCATGGACGACGTGCTGCGGGCTCGGTTCGCGCTGGCGAACTACTCCACCAGCGACGTGGAGGTGACGGCTCGGCTGTGGTTCTCCCTGGACGAGCAGTGGGGCCCCGACGACGCCGTCTCGCCGACGGTGCGCAGCTTCAGCGTTGGCCAGGCCGGGTCGACGCTCAGCGGCAACACGTGGGCGGTGCCTGCCCTCGGCTACCTCGTCGGCCAGCAGGAGATTCGCACCTTCTACCCGATCATCCGGGTTGAGGCGACGACCGGCGACGGCACGGTAGTCCGTGACTGGATCCCGCTGCCTGGGCTGGTGGTTCACCCCGGCACGTGCCCACCGGAGACATCGGTGACGCCCGCCCACCTGTGACGCCGAGCCACCTGTGGCCCGCTGATCTGCGGCGCATCTGCCGTCGCAAGGCGGGTCACAGGTGGATCAGAGCACGTTCGCTCACGAGCATCCGGCATGGAGGAGCGGTCACTGACCGCCAGGTATCAATCGGTCAAGCCAACGGCTCCTGTGGGTATGCCGCAGACACCGTCATCAGGAACGACGGCCAAGACCGTTCTGGCCGTGGAGCGCGCGCACCGCGATGTTGGCCACGCCCTTCACCTTGATCGCCCTGCTCCTCCTGCTCTGGGGCGTTCACGCCGCCAGCGACTGGCCCGAGGACGGCAGCACCGGCTGGGCCCTGCTCGCCGTGGCGCTGTTCAGCCTGACGCCGGTGCTCCTGTTCTTCCTCGACGGCATGGCCGGCCGCAACGGCAGCCTCGAGTACCGAGGGCTCAAGCTGTCCTTCCCCGGTGCGCAGGGCCCGGCGGTCGGAGCAACAGTGCCCCCGAACGTGACCGCCCCCGGCACGTCCGGTCATCGACTCGAGCATGCAGAGCGTGCTGCGGACGTCGCAGGCCGCCGCCCGCAGCCGCCTGCTCATCGTGGACCTGGCCGACGGTCAGGCCTGGTGGGAGTCACGACTGCTCATGCTCTGCGCCGTGGCCGCGACCCGCAACGAGCACTCCGCGGTCGTCTTCGTCGCCGACCTCGGCCGGACGCCGGGCAGCTTCGTCGGGTGGGCACCACCGGCAGCGCTGCGGGATCGGTTGCTGCAGGCCCGCCCCGAGCTGCGCGCCGCCTACCAGAGCGCCGCCGCCGATTCGATGCACACCCTGACCAACACCCCGAGGGGCATGCCGTTCCTCGATCCGCTGGACTCCGTGCCCCGCATCGCCCCCGCCGAGGTCGACCTCGCCAACCATGTCGGCCGCATCGAGGCGCAGAGCACCCAGCCGCTCACCGCAGGCTCGGTACGCGACCTGTTCGCCCCCGACCTGGTGACCCGCTACGTCGACCGCACCGAGCCCTTCGATCAATGGGTTCGCGACGCCCTCGCCGCCGAGGAGGAGTTCGTCGCCGTCACCGACGCCGGCCGCTACGCCGGCCTGATGACCTGGCGCCAGGTCGCCAGTTCCGTCCTGCTCAGCCTGATCCCCGAGACCGCGGGGGCCTGATCAGCGGCATGCGGTGCGGCTCGCGAATCGACCTCAGAACCCGCCAGGCACGCCGCTGGTCGACGCCAGCTGCCGATCTCTTGACTGCCGTGATCTCTGCCCGGAAGACTGCGTGGGCAGATCCGGAGCGCACGATGAGGCGCCAGAACCCTTGGGGGACTGGATGAAACGCATTCTGGCAGCTGCGCTCTTGGCCGCGGGCACGATCGTCGCGCCGATGGGGGCTTCGCCCGCTCAAGCGTGCAGCTTCGACTACGTCGACACGGCGAAGGTCGTGACCAAGACCTACCTCGGCCGTGAAAAGACATACGTGACAGACACCTACCGCGGACCGATCACGATCAACGTCGAATGGTCGAGGTCCTGGACGAACTCGGTGTCAGGCTCGATCGAGTTGACCAAGATCGCCGGGTCGATCGGTGTCGCGGTGGAGACCTCGGTGAGCGTCGCCAAGGCCGAAGGCGCGTCGTACAACGTGCCGGCCAACCGGTACGGACGCATCTACGTGACCTTCCCCAAGTGGCAGGTGACCGAAGACATCACCTGGAACATCTGCGGTAGGGGCGGGCAGAACAAGCAGCGGGTCACCCGCGTCTACCGCTCCAGCAGGGGCAACGCCACCTACCCCGGCAAGTACATCGCCGGTGAGAACCGCACTACGTACTTCTGATCCTGTGACCGGTCGTGACATTCCGGCCGAGTCGCTGTCCTTCCACGCGTGATTCGCGGATGCGCCCTGAGGCGCATCCGCGAGCCACGAACTCACTACCCCGGGCTCTCAGGCCACAGGAGAGGCGTACCCCGAGATCGTCTTGCCGGACGTGCTGGCTGCTCCGCGCTTGAACGTCCACCGCGTCACGGCGTTTGACTGGTTGCCGCCCACGGCGGTGATGGTGCCGTCGCCCCCCACGGACACCACCACGTTCACGTGGTCGTTCGAGCTGCTGCTGTCGGTCAGGTCGTAGCCGATCACGTCCCCGGGGCGGATCCCCGTCAGGGCGCTCCCGGCGTGCCAGCTGCCGGCGAACCGGTAGTTCTTGAAGCTGACCGCCCCGGCGGTGAGCCCGTCCTGACGCGCGCCCGACTGCTTCCACGTCCACCGGGCGAAGTCCGCGCACCACGCGGCCGCACGCCAGCCGTTCGCGCACTGGCTCTTGGCCGTTCCGGAGCCCAGGGCCGTGCTGTAGAAGTTGCAGTCGGTGCCCATCGGGTTCTCCCGGTTGTGGGAGGAGTCGTTCAACTGGGCGTTGGCCACCGCCACGATCTTCGAGCGCATCTGGTCGAGGCTGTCCAGCCCCGGGTCACCGTTGCCCCAGTGGCGAACCGTGCCGTAGGCGTACACCTGGCCGTACCCGGACTCCACGGCGTACCCCTGACCGTCGGCGGTCACCGAGATGCCCACGATCCCGTTCATGAACCCGGTCGGGTTGCCGCGGTAGGCCACGGTTCCGTACGCGTAGACCTGGCCCGCGCTCGAGACAGCGGCATACCCCTGACCGTCAGCCGTCACCGAGATGTCGACGATGCTGCCGCTGAAGCCCGTCGGGTTACCGCGCGGCACAGCGGTTCCGTACGCGTAGACCTGACCCGTGCTCGAGATGGCGACGTAGCCGCGCCCGTCGGCAGTCACCGAGATGTCGACGATGCTGCCGCTGAAGCCCGTCGGGTTGCCCCGCGGTACAGCGGTTCCGTACGCGTACACCTGACCCTTGCTCGAAACCGCGACATACCCCTGACCGTCAGCCGTCAGCGAGACCCCTGTGATGCTGCCGCTGAAGCCGGTCGGGTTGCCGCGGGGCACCGCGGTTCCGTAGGCGTACACCTGGCCGGCGCTGGAGATGGCGACGTAGCCCTGGCCGTTCTCGGTGAAGGAGACATCGACGACGGAGCCTGAGAAGCCGGTCGGGTTGCCCCGGAACAGTGCGGCGCCGTAGGCGTAGACCTCACCGGCCTGCGACACCAGGCCGTAGCCCTGGCCGGCGGCGGTGACGTCGATGCTCGCGAACGTGCGGGTGGCTGCCTGCGCCGAGGGCATCTGCCCCAGGGCCCCAGCCAGGACGGCGACAGCGGCAACGCCGACCCCTGCCCGGCTCACGCGGCGGCGTCCAACGATGGTCGTGTTCATCTCTGCTCCTTGGGATGAGTTCGTCAGTGCGGCTTCACCGGTGTCTGGCACCGGGCTGGCCGTTGCC
>CAVQCD010000020.1:0-675728 GCA_963710915.1 uncultured Actinomycetota bacterium
CCTCGGCGTCGCCCGCCGACAGGCCCACAACGTCCTGCGTCGCAAGGGACTGCCGACGGTTGACCTGTACGAGGCCGCCGCAGTGGCGGATTCGGCCCACCCGGTTGACGTCCAGGTCCTTGCGGCGATGGGCCACGAGACGCTCGTCGCCGCGGTGCGAGCGCTGCCGCTCATACATCGCGAGGTCGTGGCCCTGGCGCTGATCGAAGGCCTGCCGTACCGGGACATCGCCGAGGTGCTCGGGGTCCCGGTCGGCACAGTAAAGAGCCGGGTGTCGGCCGCCCGGGCACGGTTGATGTCCGAGCTCCGCGAGATGGGGGTGCAGCGGTGAGTGTCCCGAAGATCGTGTCGGGCCGGGAGCGATTCGACGACGCCGGCCACCTGGGGCAGGAATTCCTGGTCCAGGTGGCCGCCCGGTCCGCTGCCGGCGCCGCCGGCGGTCATCTCGCCGGCTGCCCGCGCTGTCAGGCCGAGCTGGCCGCGTGGCATGCCTTGGCGGGGGCTGCGCGCGAGGCGGAGGACGCCGGCGAGCCGGCTCGTGACCCCGTCGATCTGATGACCGACGTCCGTGCCCGTCTCCTTCCCGCGGCGGGAGCCGACCGCTTAGTGGCGGACGCGGTCCGGGCGAGCCAACCCTGGCCCCCGCCTGCCGCGCGCACGGCCCGGCAGGCGGTGCAACTGGCGGCGATGGTTGCTGCCCGCCAGGTGCGTCTGATGCCCTGGTCGTTCGGTCCCGCGACTCTTGCGGGGTGTGTCGCGGCGGTACTGCTGTTCACGCGGCTTCCGCCCGGTCCGGGGGTGCGCGCGTTCTCCGCCGTGGTCGGACTCGTCGTCGTCGGCGGGATCCTGATCGCCTGTTCTCCTGGCCGTGACCCCCGCCAGGAGATACTGGCGGCGCTCCCCGTCCGCCCTGGCGCCGTGGTGCTCGCCCGCGCTGCCGTCGTTCTGTCCACCGATGTGGTCCTGGCGACGGCCGCGTCGACGGTCGTGGCAACGCGTGCGGGCATCGCACTCGTCGATGTCGTCGCGGCCTGGCTGGGACCAGCGGCACTGGCCGCGGCGGTCGCGCTGTTCGTCGCCGTATGGCGCTCGACCGTGGCTGGGGCCACCACCGGTGGGGCATTGTGGCTGCTCACCTCCGCCACGGGCTACGCATCAGCCACCGGGGTCGAACCGCGTCAGGGCGCCCTGGGACACCTGTCGGCCCTGCAGGCGCTGACGACCACCTCGACGCTGAGTCTGGCGCTCGCGGCGACTTTGGTGGCGGGCGCTTGTCTCGTCGCGCGTCCGGTCAGCCAAGGGCGGGCGGCGAGGTGAACCGCTGCGCAGGCCCGGGCTACGTACCTGGCATGCAGTCGGAGCTGTGGATCCACGAAACGCGCCGGTGTGGCCGGGCGGCGCTGTCCCTGCCGCTGGTCTGCGCCGTGGTGGTCGTGGTCGCCTCCCTCCTGGCGGCGCAGGGCGAAAGGCCACCACGGGCGGTGGCCGCTGGCATGATCCGTCTGGTCGCTGACGTGTTCCCGATGACGGTCGGGATGGCGGCGGTGACGGCTCTGAGCCGCGAGCGTGCGGTGGAGTTGCAGGTGACTCTCCCGATGCCTTACGCACTGACCGTTCTGCGTCGGCTCGCCCTACTGGCCGCCGTCGACCGTCGCGGCGACCGGGGTCGTCGTGTGGCTGGTCGAGGCGAACGAGTGGGACCACCCCGCGCGCGGGCGCTGCTGAGCCGGCTGGTCCCGCTAGGGCCTGCGGCCCTCCTGATCGGAACGGCGGCCTTGGCCGGCGTCGCCCTGCGCTCAGCGGCGGCGGCCTCGGCGATCGTCCTCGCGGACCTGGCTGATGCAGGTCATCGTGCTCGACCGCATCCTCGGGACGTGGCAGCTCAACCGCGTTCTGCTCGGTCTGGGGGGTGTGGCGCTCACCCTCAGTGCGCTGGGTCGTTGCGAGGACGGCGAACGGCTGATCCAGGGGGAGACGGAATGACGACGTCCCTGAGCAGCTCCTCGACCCGGGTCCTCCTCCGGCTGGCCGCGGCGAGCCGCTACGAGTTCCTGATGGCGACCCGGTCCCGACTGTCATGGATCGCGGTGACGCCGCTGCTGTTCGTGGCCTGCCTGGCCTCGCTGACCTCGCACGACGCGATCGTCGGCACCGTCGCTCAGCGTGTGGCGACCTGGGCGATCCTCACGAACATATTGGCGTCGCTGGGGGTCGGAGTCGCGATGACCGACCGCCTCGCCCGCACCCAAGGTCTCGGCCTGGACGAGCTGCTCGAGACCTTCCCGACGCCGAGCGCGGCACGACGTCTCGGAAGCTTTGCCGGTGGCCTGGCCGCGACGCTGACTCCACTGGCGCTGACCCTGGCCCTGGTGGGTGTCGTCGTTGCCGTGCTCGCCGGCGAGCCGCTCGCCGTGCCGTCGGCCATCGCCGCCTTTCTCGTCGTGGTCCTGCCGGGTGCCCTGCTGCTGAGCGCCTTCGCGGTCACCGCCGGCCTGGTCCTGCCGCTCGCGGCTGGACGTGTCCTGGTCGTCGCCGTCTGGTTCTGGGCCACCCTCCTGAACACCCACCTCATCCCCGTCCCGACGGTGACCGGCACGGTGCTGTCGCCGCTGGGCGACTACCCAGCCGCGGCCTGGTGGGGCGCCGATGTGCTGTGGGCGGGCCGTGGATCGCCAGCCGCGATCAGCCCGCCCGTCTCGACGGTGGCAGCGACGACCAATGTGGTAGCTGTGATCGCGGTGGCCATGGTGTTGCTGGCAGTCGCCGAACGTCTGGCGTCCCGACGTCGCCGCCAGGGCTGACACTACGAGCCTATGAGGAGCTGACTGCCGTTGCTGATCGAGATCGATCGCGTGACCAAGATCTACCGGGGCGGGGTGCGCGCCCTTGAGGACGTCAGCCTCACCCTCGACTCGGGGATGGTCGGGCTGCTCGGGGCCAACGGCGCGGGTAAGACGACGCTCATCCGGATTCTCAGCACCGTCGTGCGGCCCACTCACGGCGCCGTTCGGGTCGCTGGACTGGACCTGAGCACGGCGCACGGGCGAAGTGCGGTCCGTCGTGTGCTGGGCTACCTCCCGCAGTACCTCGACCTCTACCCCGACCTCACCGGCAGGGAGTTCCTCGACTACGTCGGTCTGCTCAAGGGGCTCACCGAGCGCGCCCCCCGGCAGCGCCAGGTGGGTGAGCTCCTGGAGCAGATGTCCCTGACCGCCGACGCCGACCGGAAGGTGGCGGGGTACTCCGGCGGGATGCGGCGCCGGCTGGGTATCGCGCAGGCCCTGCTCGGCGATCCCCGGCTCATCGTCGTCGACGAACCCACCGCGGGGCTGGACCCCGAGGAGAGGATGCGCTTCCGTGCTCTGCTGTCGAGTTTGGGCGTCGGACGGACGGTGCTCCTGTCGACCCACATCCTCGACGACGTGGCCCAGACCTGCCCCCAGGTCGCCGTCCTGAAGTCCGGCCGCGTCGTCTACACCGGCAGCACCAAGGGGCTGGTCGAAGCCGCTCGAGGCCGCACGTATCTGCTGCGGACCGCGGCGCCCGTGCACGTCGCCGATGGCGTGGTCGTCAACGCGCAGGCCACTGACGCCGGTATGGAGTACCGGGTCGTGACCGACCGGCCAGGCCCCGGCGCCGACCCTGTCGAGCCCACTCTGGAGGACGGCTACGTGGCTCTGTTGCACTTCGGGCAGTCGAGCCCGGCGAATCACTGACGAATCACGGCCTGCGATCGGAGGGTGCCATCCCAGCATCCGAGAATGACGACACCGTGACGGCGGATTCGCTTGAGATCCCGCTGACAGTGTCGGCAAGAGCGCATTCGTCAAGGTCGCCCGCAGCTCGGACAACGGCTTCGAGCTCCCGGCGTCCAGACACCCCGAGGTGGCGATAAATTCTGCGCAACCGTCTGTAGAACGAACGCTCGGAACAGAAGCAGGGCCTGGCGATGTCACGGACCGGCATTCCCGCCAGGAGCATCTGTACGACCTGTGTTTCGTCGTTTCCCAGCGCCGCTATTGCATCGGGATCTTGCGCCAGGACGTGCCGCGGGCCCCACAAATCCTTCACGGCCTCGGCGGGAGGCCCGGCAGTCGCCGGAGGCGGGAGCTGCTGATTCTCCGGGGACCCCACGCCGACGAATCGCGCGACGGCACTGGCGCTCTCATGCACAGGTACCAGCATGTTCAGCACGCAGCTCGCACCGTTGTCGATGGCCAGATGGGATTGCGCGCGCGCCCTCGATGTCCTCGGCCCGGTCCGGGCCGCGGTCGACGTCCTGCAGGCGTCATGACGCCCGCCGCGACCGGGCCGGGCAGCGCGAAAGGCGCCCTGCGGCGCCCGACCCGGGCCGGGCGTACCTGGACCTGCAGAACCTCGCCCGGCGCGAGGGCCGCCAGACCTCAGACGCTGCTGGTGAGTTGGGTCCTCGACCGGCTTTTCGCCCGCAACCGCCATCTCGGCGAGGACGCCGTCCTGCGCCGGGTCGTCGAGGTCGCCTCGCTGCCGGCTCCGGTCGAAGACGGGGTCGTCCTCCGCATCGACACCGCGACAGAGCGTGCGGCGGAACCTGATCGTGCTGGCCCCGGCGGGAGCGAATGCGCCAGGCGGCCAGGGGCAGCTGCGGATATCCGCGGGGTGGGTTCGGGATCAAGGCAGGAGGTCGAGGTACTTCTTGCGTGCCGTCATGGCGTGGATGATCATCTCGTCTCCGTTCTCGAAGACGAGGACGACGGTCTCCAAAAGGCGCGCCGCGGTGTCGAACCCGAGCCGCAGCTCTCGATCCGGTGGCCCGTCGTCACCGAGCGGTTCGATCCACAGCGGCCATTCGGCTGCCTGGACGGCGTCCTCGGCGGAGATGCCGTGTTTCAACGCGGCCGGGTGAACCTTCACGCCGCGAAGTGGGCGAGTGCGGCGCGGATGGCTTCAGACCTGCTCATGTCGTTCTTGGCTGCTGCCGCGTCCAGGGCGTCGAGTTCTTCGGCGGTGAGCCGGACTGCAACCACCTGCATGGGCTCCGCTCCGCGGCCGGGGCGGCCACGACCGCGTCGCTTCAACTCCTCGACGTCGTAGCCGGCCTCGGCCTCGTCGGCCCACTTCTGGATCTGCTCTTCCGTCACCACAGGTTTATCGTAAGACGAAAATCTCGTCGGCGTCCAGAACGGGGCACCGTCGTGCAAACGTTCCGACCCCCGGAGGGCGACCTGTCACCCGAGGTCGCCTGTCGGCCCGCACTCTGGGTCGGGTTCGCGGTGTGCGGGATCTCGCGCTGGGGGATCCGCGTCGGTCGCAAGCTCGACGTGACTTGCCGCCCGCTGCTGAGAACCGCGGTGAGAACCATGGCCGCTGCATCCGCGGTGACTCACGGTCAGCAAGGAGGTCAAGGGGCGCGACACCATCTTGGTATACCCGCAGCTCAGGGGCCATTCTCGGGCACTTGCGGCGACCATAGGATCACAATGGTTACTCTCTGTAGCAGACCTACGGATCAGAAGGTTAGGGGTTCGAATCCCTTCGGGCGCGCAGCATCGTCCCAGGTCAGAGCCACTTCGGCTTCTGGCCTTGAAGTGTTTTGCCCGCCCGTGAGAACCCGTGAGAACCCGTGAGAACCCGTGAGAACCCGTGAGAACCCGTGAGAACCAAGCGGTTCTCAGTGCGTTCTCACAGGGGGTGGGACCCGATGCCGGCTCGACCTCAGGGCGTGTATCCGGACGGTCGTGGGGGCTGGTACGTCAAGGTCAGCGTCGGCCGCGACCCGTTGACCGGGCGCCGCTCCCAGATCACGCGGCGGGGGTTCCGGACGGCGGCCGAGGCAGCCAAGGCGCGGCGTGACCTGGTCGGCCAGGTCGATGCCGGTCAGGTGCTGCCGAGCACGGGAAGCATGACGGTCGGGGAGTTGCTGGACGTCTACCTCGACGGGCTGGACGCCGACCGGCAGCTCTCGGCCAAGACCCGCTTCGACTACCGGCACTACGCGGACAACTACGTCCGTCCGCACCTGGGGGCCAGAAGGTCCGCGACCTGACCCCCGACGCGGTGGTGGCGTGGCAGCGCCTGCTGGCCAAGCAGGGCGGCACGAAGACGGGCAAGGCGCTGTCGCCGAACACGATCCGACTCGCCCGCTGCCCACTGAACGGGAGCCCTGAAGCTGGCGGTCGAGATGGGTGTGATCGGCAGCAACGCGACGGCGCGGGTGCCGCGCCCCCGCGCGGGACGCTCGATCCCCAAGCACTGGAGCCCGGAGCAGGCCCGTGAGTTCTTGACGCTGATGGAGGGCGACCGGACCTACCCGGTGTGGGCGTTCCTGCTCGGCTGCGGTCTGCGGATCGGTGAGCTCGTGTGGCTGCGCTGGGCGAACGTCGACCTGGTCCGGCGACGGGTGCAGGTGGTCGACTTCGCCTCGACCCTGGGCCACGACCTGGTGCCCTCGGCCGGCAAGAGCCACGTCGCCGTGCGCTCGATCGAGCTGGAGGACGGCCTGGTGCGGGTGTTGCGCCAGCAGCGGGCGCTGCAGGCGGAGGAGGCGCTGGCGGCGTCCGCGTACGAGGCGAGCGACTACGTACAGGATGCTGACCGACTTCGGAACAGTGAACGTCAGATCGAACCCGGCCACGGCCCGCGCTGACATGCCGCGGCCGAGCAGGTGCCCGGTCACCGGGTCGACGCCGTTGAACACCGCGGTCAACGCAGCCTCGGTCACCTCCTGGCCGGCACCGATCCCATCGTGGCCGCCCGAAACCTGCCAGACCGGCGCCGAGCTAGCGCCCGGGCGGATTGCCCGACGCGGCGTAGTAGGTGCTCAGGCCGTCGGGTGGGGACGGCGCATCCCCCGAAGTGGGTATTCCGCACCAGGTACCGGATACCGGCGCCCGCCGAAAGTCGATGCAGCGTCATCACACCCATGAGGTGCGCAGAACCAGTGGCCAAGACGACGCGCAGCAACCAGGTGCAAGATGAGTGCCGATCAAGACAATTGACCAGGACTGCTGGCCAGGATTCGGATGCGTCTACACGAGCGGGCGCCTGCACGCTGTGGGCCAGGGCCGGCGGCGTCAGGGCTGGCGTCCTGGGGATGCTGATCGGCTGACGGACGAGATGGTTCGCCTGACGTCGTGCCAGGCGGTGGAGGCCGCACGCCATTGGGGCGAGATTACGGTTGGGCCACATCTGAACCCTGCCCTGACGCACACATGCACGCACCAGCTCGGCAGAATCTGACGCCAGACTCCCGGCGGCCGCCTTGCCGCGCCCTAGTCATGAGACCCGAGAAGGCACGCCCATGGAGGCGAATGCGCAATCGGGCTCCTCACAATCCGCGTAGCCGGTGCCTGAGAACCGCAGGTGTCAAGTAGTGACAACCGTTCGTGCACTGCACCGATCCGTCGCCACCGGCCGAGGGATCGCGATGACCAGCACCCCTCGAGCCCCCGGTCGAGAGGTTAACGGTGGTTCCACACCTTGACCGAGGAGGCGAGGAGTAGGGCTACGAGCAGGGGTATGAGGACGGCGGTGGGAGCGATGCCCAGGAGTTGCCCGCCGATGATGGTGCCGGTGACTGATCCGGCTGCCATGACGGTCAGGAAGCGGGTGTTGGCGGCCAGGACGGTGAAGCTGGAGTCACGGCTGTAGCGGGCGAACGCAGCCAGCATCGTGGGCAGGGAGACGGCCAGCGACAGGCTGCCGGCGGTCTTGATGTCGATGGCGTAGAGCAGGACGATCGTGGGGATCAGCAGTTCTCCGCCGGCCACGCCCATCAGCGCGGCGACGACGCCGATCGCGGCGCCGGCGACCAGGCCGGCCAGGACACGCGAGGTCGCAGGCAGGTTCAGGGTTGGCAAGGTGCCCAGGTGATTGGCGGCCAGGGCTCCAGCGATCAGTACGAGCAAGGCGGCTAGGACGCGGTAAAGGGTGGTTGAGCGCATCCGAGTGGCCCAGGACGCGCCGAGCCAGGCTCCGACGATGCTGCCCCCGAGAAGGTTGACCACGATGGTCCAGTGCGGGGTGAGGTCACTCAAGGGGACTGCGGCCAGCCGTGCGGGCAGAGCGCTGGCGACCACCACCAGACTCAGCGCCTTGTTCATGATGACTGCTTGCAGCGCGGCGAACCCGAAGAGCCCAATGAGTAACGGGAGGCGGAACTCCGCTCCACCCAGGCCGATCATTCCTCCCACGATCCCGACAGCGGCGCCCGCGGAGAAGACGATGAGCAGCGACCGATCGGGTCGGGCAACGGCGACTGCGCCGTCAGCGGCCGACGCGCTCCGGGGAGGCCTTGAGCTGCTCGGCGTCGCCACCTGCGCACCGTAGCTGAGTGCATTCATCAGGTTCTAGCCACCGCCGCCCGGGCTTTAGCCCCGAAGCTCGTCGGGTGGATGGCGGTCTGGCCGCCCACCGCGAACCGGACCCGCATGCGGGCGACAGGCGATGGCTCTCGCTTGATCGAATCTGTCAGCCACGATCTGCTCTTGCACGGATCAAGACCGTCATCATCGACCTGTCCGGCCGGTGCGCCGCCGACTTCCTGACCTGCTTTCACCGGCCCAACCCAAGCGACGGCCACGGAAGCTCAACCATGGCCTCCAACGCTCCCGTGCTCCACCCTGGGGTCAGCCATTTCGCCAATGGCAACGCCAAGTCTTAGCGCTCCGGCTGGAGGGCATGCCGGCGTCGCCCGGGAGGGTACTTTCTCCGGACGATGGTCCCTCAATAGATACCCCACGGGGTTTACAGTTCACCTGTGAATGATTCGTCGGCGCGTGAAGTAACAATGCTCCTGGATCCGCCCGTGGACGGCGGTTTGCCGCTGGACGAGGCGGTCGGTCTGTTGCTCGCGGCTGCGGACCCGCACCGGCTGGCCTTGGTGCGGGCGTTGACGGCCGGTCCGCGATGCGTGTGTGACCTGCAGATTCAGGTGCCACTGCCGGGCAATCGGTTGTCCTATCACTTGAAGGTGCTGCGTGAGGCCGGGTTGATCGTCGGTACGAAGCGGGGCCGGTGGATCGACTATGCCTTGGTCGACGGGGCGTTGGACCGGCTGCGGTCCGCCCTGCCGCAGCCGCCCGCCACTGGGACAGAAGACGGGTGCGTAGGCGCCGGGCGGTGTTCGCGATGACGGTCGAACAGACCGATGCCGACGCGGGGACCCCTGCCTCGCCCCCGACTCCTGCGGTCGGCGCCGTTGCGGTCGGCGTGCGGACGCGGCTGGCGGCGTGGTCGCGCAGCCGGCCGGGACACATCACAGTGCTGGCCGCCCTGGCTGTGGTCTGGGTGGCCGCCTACCGGGTCAACGGCCCGGCCTGGGATGCCGTGCTGTACGGCATGGCCGGGATGGACCGGAACGCGCGGCTGACCGAGACGCTGCACTTCTTCGGCTACGACAGCGTGAAGATCAGCCTGCTGCTGGTGGGGATCATCTTCGTGGTCACCGTGGCCCGCTCGTACATGAGTGTCGAGCGGACCCGGGCGCTGCTCGGCGGCAAGCGCGAGGGCGTCGGCAATGTGCTGGCATCCGGGCTCGGTGTGATCACCCCATTCTGCTCCTGCAGTGCCGTGCCGGCGTTCATCGGGTTCGTCGCCGCGGGCGTTCCGATCGGGGTGACGCTGAGCTTCCTGATCGCCTCTCCCCTGGTCAACGAGATCGCCGTCGGAATGCTCCTCACCCTGTTCGGGTGGAAGATCGCCGCTCTCTACATCACCGCAGGGCTGCTGATCGCGATCATTGCCGGGTGGGTGCTGGGTCGCCTGGGCGTGCAGCGGTGGGTGGAGCCCTTTGTCTTCCAGACCCGCCTCGGCGGGCAGGTCATCGACTCCACGGCGGGGCTGACCTTCGACCAGCGGCTACGGATGGGTGCTGAAGAGGTCGTATCCATCCTGCGCAAGATCTGGCCCTACCTGTTGATCGGCATCGGGCTCGGCGCGGTCATCCACGGGTGGGCCCCTGAGGACCTGTTCACCCGCTACGCCGGCCCCTCCGATACCTACGGCGTCCTGGTCGCGGTGGGAGTCGGAATTCCCCTGTACTCCAACGCCGCCGGGATCATGCCGCTGGTGCAGGTTCTGCACGACAAGGGGCTGCCGATGGGCACCCTGCTGGCGTTCATGATGAGCGTCGTCGCACTGTCGTTGCCCGAGATGATCCTGCTGCGCCGCGTCCTGAAGCCTCAGCTCCTGGCTACCTTTGTCGCGGTCGTCGGGACGGGCATCGTCGCGGTCGGCTACCTGTTCAACGCCGTCCTGGGTTGAGCGACGGCCATACCCACAGACCGGCTCTGACCGCATGAGAACCGTTAGGACACAAGGAGAATTACCATGATCATCAAGGTGCTCGGATCCGGTTGCAGCAACTGCGTCAACCTGGAGAAGGCGACCCGTCAAGCGATCGCCGCCCTCGGCATCGAGGCCACCATCGAGAAGGTCACCGACTATCCGACCATTCTCGGCTACGGCGTGATGTCCACCCCGGGGCTGGTCGTCGATGAGAAGGTCGTTCTGACCGGCCGAGTCCCCAACGCCACCCAACTGCGCGAACTGCTTGCCCCGCTGGTGTCGCAGTGAGCGGCGCGGCGGCCAGCTGACCCGCCCTCATGCGCGCTCGCTTTGCTGCCGGAGCTCAGGGGAGGGCGGCGGCCTGGCGGAGGTCGGATGCGCCGCTGTCAGCGAGAGTGGCGAGGTGTCGCTCGGCGTCGAGCGCAGCGGCGCATCCGGAGCCGGCTGCGGTGATGGCTTGGCGGTAGGTGTGGTCGACGACGTCGCCGCAGGCGAAGACACCATCCAGGCTCGTTCGTGTGGTCCGGCCCTCCACGGCGACGTAGCCCGCTGAGTCGAGTGCGACCTGGTCGGCAAACAGGTCCACTCGTGGGTCGTGTCCGATGGCGATGAACACGCCGGTGACCGCCAGGGTGCGTTCGGCCCCGGTCTGGGTGTCGCGCAGGGTCAGTCCGCTGACTTTGCTGTCGCCGAGGAACTCGCCGACGTCACTGTTCCAGGCGAAGGAGATCTTCGGGTCCGCCTCGGCGCGGGCGGCCATGATCTTCGAGGCGCGTAGGGCGTCTCTGCGGTGGACGATGGTGACCGACCGGGCGAAGCGGGACAGGAAGGTTGCTTCTTCCACGGCGGAGTCGCCGCCGCCGATCACGGCGATGTCCTGGTCGCGGAAGAACGCGCCGTCGCAGGTGGCGCACCAGCTCACGCCGTGGCCTGACAGTCGCTTTTCACTGTCCAGTCCGAGGGATCGGTAGGCCGATCCGGTGGCGAGGATGACGGTTCTGGCGCGGTGGGTGGTGATGCCGCCCCAGCGTTCGTCGCCGGTGTCGACCTCCTTGATCGCGCCGTCGAGTCGGACGGCGACGACGTCGTCGGTGACCAGTTCGGCGCCGAAGCGTTCGGCCTGGCGGCGCATGGCGTCCATCAGGTCGGGGCCTTGGATGCCGTCGGGGAAGCCGGGGAAGTTCTCGACCTCGGTGGTCGTCATCAGGGCGCCGCCGGCGGTGACCGAGCCTTCGAAGACCAGGGGTGCGAGGTCGGCTCGCGCGGCGTAGAGGGCGGCGGTGTACCCGGCGGGTCCGGAGCCGATGATGATGACGTTGCGTACGTCCGCTGATGCGTCGGCGGTGGTGGTGGTCATGCCGGCGCGCCCTCGGGCAGCAGTTCGGCGATCAGGGCTTCGACCTTGGCCTTGATGGCGTCGCGGATGGGTCGGACGGCCTCCACGCCCTGCCCGGCGGGGTCGTCCAGGGGCCAGTCGAGGTAGCGGGTGCCGGGGTAGAAGGGGCAGGTGTCGCCGCAGCCCATGGTGATCACGACGTCGCTGACCTCGACCGCTTCCCCGGTGAGCACCTTGGGGGTGGCGGCGGTGATGTCGATGCCGACCTCACGCATGGCCTCGACCGCTGCGGGGTTGACCTGGTCGGCGGGTGCGGTGCCGGCGGAGCGGACCTCGATGGTGTCGCCGGCGAGGTGGGCGAGCCAGCCTGCGGCCATCTGGGAACGGCCGGCGTTGTGGATGCAGACGAACAGCACCGAGGGGGTTCCGGTGGGGGACTTGAAGGCCATGACGATGTTCCTTTCGGGGGGGGGAGGGGGACGAGCAGGCGTAGTAGGCCTGCGTCAGGCGGCTGCCGAGGGTGTCATTGGGGACGGCGAGTGTGTTGTGGGAGAAGGAGTCAGGGGCGTTCGCGGGGGTTGACGTGGCCGACGACGACGTCGTCGGTGGACAGGCCGATGTCGGGGTAGAGGGCGCGGACCAGGGCGGTTCCTATTCCGGCGCCGGCGATCTGGGCGGCGATGAACGGCAGGACCGATCCGGGTGCGATGCCGGCGAAGGTGTCGGTGAAGATCCGGCCGATGGTGACGGCGGGGTTGGCGAAGGAGGTGGAGGAGGTGAACCAGTACGCCGCGCCGATGTATCCGCCGACGGCGGCTGCCGACAGCGGCGCCCGCCCGGACCGGGCGAGGGTGAAGATCAGGGCGACCAGACCGGCGGTCGCGATGGCTTCGGCCAGGAGCACGCTGGGCGTGGCTCGATCATGGGTGGAGATCTGCAGCGGGGCCAGGGCGTACATCAGGTTGGCCAGTGCTGCGCCGGCGATCGCCCCGATCGTCTGAGCGACCGAGTACGCGGCCACATCCCGGATCGGTAGCCCGTGCCCGCTGCGGTGGCCGAGCAACCAGTCCACGAAGGAGACCAACGGGTTGAAGTGCGCCCCCGAGACCGGCCCGAACTGAAGGATCAACACCGACAGACCCAACGTCGTAGCGAGGCTGTTCTCCAGCAGTTGGATGCCCACATCGTTGGGAGACAAGCGCTGTGCGGCGATACCGGAGCCCACCACCACCATAACCAGCAGGGCGGTGCCGGTGACCTCGGCCAGCAGCCGCCGGGGCAGGGGATGAGTGGGTTCCACCACCGGTGCGGAAGCGGCGCCAGCGGCAGGGCGCTGCGGTTCGTCGGTGGTGGGCTTGACCTCTGTCATGAATCAACCATACTTGACTCAATACCCATGGAGGCAAGATGCGCAGCGAACGAGATTCGAGTGATGCGGGCAACACCGCTGCCGCCGACCTCACGACCCGAGCGCGCATGCATGCCGCGCTGGGTGAGCCGGTCCGTCTGGAGATCGCCGACCGGCTGACCCTCGGGGACGTCTCACCGGGTGAACTGGGGATGATCACCGGGCTGGCGACCAACCTGTTGGCCCACCATCTGCGGGTGATGGAGGAGGCCGGACTGATCCGTCGGGTGCGCTCCGAAGGAGACCGGCGCCGCTCCTACGTCCAACTGCGCTGGGACGACGCCACCGTGGCCGGACTGGTCAGCGCGAACACCGCGACCAGCCTGCCGGCCGGATCAGTGCCCCGGGTGTTGTTCGTGTGCACGCACAACTCCGCCCGATCCCAACTCGCCGCACAGGCCTGGGCCGCCGTCAGCGACGTCCCGGCCACCTGCGCCGGGACCCACCCGGCCGACGCCGTCCACCCTCGAGCGGTGGAGGTAGGACGCCGCCACGGGTTGCGCCTGGACCGATCTCGTACCCATCGCCTCATCGACACCGCCGAGAAGGGTGACCTGATCGTGGCGGTCTGCGACAACGCCCACGAAGCCCTCACGGCCGCAGCGAGCGAGCAGCCCGGATCCGACACCGATGTGAGCGGTGGTCGGGCCTGGCTGCACTGGGCCGTGGCCGATCCTGTCCGAGTCGGAACTGACGAAGCGTTCGAAACCGCCTACGCGGATCTGAGCCACCGCATTCACCGCTTGGCTGCGGCACTCGAGCCCGAACTCTCCCACCGGTTGGCTCCGACACCGCGCGGCCACCACGAACACCGATCATGATCAACCCAGGCGAGCGGCTCGCAGCATGTCCCCGCCCCGCCCACGATGACCCGAGGAGCCTTGGGTGAGCGTCACGGCTGACACGCCAGTCCCGTCTGTTCTGTTCGTCTGCGTGAAGAACGGGGGCAAGTCCCAGATGGCCGCCGCTCTGATGCGTCAGGCGGGCGGCGAGGGGGTCGAGGTCCATTCGGCAGGAACCCACCCCGGGACCGCACTGAACGCCGAGTCGGCGTCCGCGGTCGCCGAGGTCGGGGCATCCATGCGCGGGGAGTTCCCCAAGGCCATCGACTCCCTTCTACTCGCCCGGGTCGATCGAGTCATCGTCCTGGGCGGCGAAGCCGTCGTCGATCCCGTCGTGGGGATGGCCGGCACGATCCAGACCTGGGAGACGGTCGAACCGTCGCACGACGGGATCGAGGGGATCGAGCGGATGCGGTTGATCCGCGACGACATCGCAGCCCGGGTCGAGATCCTCCTGGCCGAGCTGACCCGTTCCCGCTCCATCTGATTGCCTATCTGAGGAGTTCGCATGCCCGTCGTTCGTGTCTTCGAGCCCGCCCTGTGCTGCAACACCGGCGTCTGCGGGCCCGAACTGGACCAGGCCCTGGTCACGTTCACTGCGGACCTGAACCACCTCCAGAGCATCGGGGCCGACATTCAGCGGCACAACCTGGCCAACGATCCCTCGGCGTTCGCAGCCGTCGACTCGGTCCGGGCCTTCCTTCAGGTCGCCGGATCTCAAGGACTGCCGCTGACACAGGTCGATGGAGTCACCGTGCAGACCGGCACCTACCCGAACCGCGAGCAGCTGATCCGGTTCGCCGGCCTCACGCCCGGCCCGGGCCCAGATATCCCGTCGACGTCGGGAGTGCGGCTGGCGCTGGACGTCCTGCCGGACGCGGGATGCGGGCCGTCCGGATGCTGCTGACCCCGACCGATCACCGTCGCAGCTCACGGCCAGGAACCGTCCGATGACCGAGATGAGCTTCCTGCAGAACCCCCCACGGTTCCTGTTCTTCACCGGCAAAGGCGGAGTAGGGAAGACCTCCCTGGCCTGCGCGACGGCAGTGCATCTGGCCCGAAACCGTCGGGTTCTGCTGGTCAGCACGGACCCGGCGTCCAACGTCGCACAAATCTTCGGCGCCACCATCGGCAACACGATCACGGCCATCGAGGCCGTGCCGGGGCTCAGCGCTCTGGAGATCGACCCCGAGCAGGCCGCGGAGGCCTACCGCGAACGCATCATCGCCCCAGTGCGTGGGCTGTTGCCGGACGCGGAGATCGCCTCCATCACCGAGCAGCTCTCAGGGTCCTGCACAACGGAGATCGCCTCGTTCAACGAGTTCACCGACCTCCTCGCCCACCCTTCCCTGACGATCGCGTTCGATCACGTGATCTTCGATACAGCACCCACCGGGCACACGATCCGTCTACTGCAATTGCCCGGGTCCTGGACCGACTTCCTCACTGCCGGAAAGGGAGACGCCTCCTGCCTCGGGCCGATGGCCGGCCTGGACAAGCAGCGTTCGAGCTACGCGCGAGCCGTGGACGCCTTGAAGGACGCCGCGCAGACCCGGCTGATCCTGGTGGCCCGCGCTCAGGTCTCCGCCCTGGCCGAAGCCGCACGCACCCACCACGAACTCGAACAGATCGGGATCAGGGGCGAGCATCTTGTGATCAACGGGATGATGCCTGCCGACGCCGAACTCGACGAGCCAGATGAGCTGGTGCACGCCATCCGCCGGCGTGAGGCGGCAGCCGTGGCCGCCATGCCCAAGCACCTCGCATCACTGCATCAGGACATCTGTGAACTCAGGACGTGGAGCATCGTCGGAGTCCAGGCCCTCGCCCGGCTGTTCACCGCCGGTGCTCCCCTGAGCGAACCGGCCGAGGCGTCACACGTGTCTGTGCCGGAGGCACCCCTCGTGAATCTGGTCGACGCCCTGGAATCTGATGGACACGGTCTCATCCTGTGCATGGGCAAGGGCGGAGTCGGTAAGACGACCATCGCCGCCGCTATCGCGGTCGCCCTCGCCGAGCGTGGCCACGATGTCCTCCTCACCACCACCGACCCGGCCGCCCACCTCACATCCACTGTGGGCACAGACGTCGACAACCTGCAGATCTCACGGATCGATCCCGCCGAAGCGACTCGCGCCTACCGGGAGCGGATCATGCTCACCAAAGGCAAGGACCTCGACGACGCCGGGCGAGCGATCCTGGCCGAAGACCTCGAATCACCATGTACCGAGGAGGTCGCGGTATTCGGCCAGTTCTCTCGCGTGATCGCCCAAGCGCGACGCCGGTTCGTGGTCGTCGACACCGCCCCCACTGGGCACACCCTGCTCCTGCTCGACGCAGCCGGGTCCTACCACCGCGAGATCATCCGCCAACTCGGCGACTCGGCGCACCTGCGCACACCCTTGATGCACCTGCAGGATCCCGCCCACACCAGGATGATCCTCGTCACGGCACCCGAACCCACGCCCGTCGCCGAGGCGCTGGCCCTTCAGGAAGACCTGCAGCGTGCGGGGATCCACCCCTGGGCCTGGGTCATCAACAACTCCATCGCCGCCGCGCATCCCACCTCGACCTTCATGCGCCGCCGAGCCGCAGCGGAGGTTGAACACGTCGCCCGGGTGACGAGCAGCGCCGCCCGCGTCGCGATCATTGCCCAGCAGACCACCGAGCCGGTCGGGCAGGACCAACTCTCACGCATGGTCTCTCCGACATTTCGCTCGGAAGCAACGCTGGCCGGCCCCATAGGGGGCAACCGAGAGGACCTCCGCCGACACGGACCTGGAGCAGGCGACCTCTCGCGCGCTGTGGGACATCGAGGTTCGTCCGCCAAGTAGCAACGCACTGTTGATCGCGTCCACCGCCGAGCATGTGCTGCGGTGGGCGCTGCCGGGCACCTGGCCGAGATGTCTCCATAGGCGTACCGTCGAAATCGTGGTGACATCGGTGCCGTGCGCTCTGGCGCACTGGCGCCTGCCCAGCTACGCGACCTGCGACGCAGACGACGCCTGCAACTGACCGGTACCCAACTCAGCCCGCCAGTCGTCGCTCACGTCCACCCCGTCGTCCCATGGTCGGTAGGAGAAACCAATGTTCACCCTTCGAGACTTCCGTTTTGCCTGGCTCCTGATCGCCGCGGCCGCCTGCTGGGGATTCGCCACCGCAGTCAGCAAGTCCGCGCTGTCTGCCTTCGACCCCCTCGCGCTGCTGGTCGTCCAACTATCGGCCAGCAGCATCTTCGTCACCCTCGCGCTACTCATCCGCCGCGAAGCGGTGTCCCGCACCGGCCAGACCACCAGACTCGCGATGCTCGGCCTCCTCAACCCCGGTCTCGCCTACGCCCTGAGCCTGGCCGGGCTCACCACCATCAGCGCCAGCTTGTCCGTGCTGCTGTGGGCCGGGGAGCCGATCCTGATCCTGATCCTGGCCGTGCTGGTCCTCAAGGACCGCGTCACCCCGACAATGGCCGTGCTCATGGTCGCCGCCTTCACCGGAGTCGTGCTGATCGTCCAACAACGCGGCGACGGCGCTGCCTTCGGCGTCGCGCTCACCGTCGCCGGCGTCGCGTGCTGCGCCCTCTACACCGTGCTCTGCCGCCGGCTGCTCCTCGACGACAGCACGCTGCCAGTGGTCCTGGTCCAGCAGCTCGCCGCCCTCGGCTTCGCCCTCGTCCTGGCCACCGGCTTCGCGGCCACCGGCAAGCTGACCTTGCCGACGTCCGTCCCAATGCACGCCTGGCTGACCGCCATCGCCTCCGGCGTCATCTACTACGCCCTCGCATTCTGGTTCTACCTCAACGGACTACGGCGAGTTCCGGCCGCCGTTGCCGGCAGCTTCATCAACCTCATCCCCGTCTTCGGTGTCGCCGCCGGATACGCCCTGCTCGACGAGCGACTCACCCCACGCCAACTTGCCGGCGCCGCCATCGTCCTGACAGCGGTGACGGTTCTCGCCGTCAAGTCCGCCCAAGACACACCAGCAGCTACCCCAACAGTCAACGATCAGGCCCCTACGCACTAGCCTGATCAACTGGGGCTGCAAGGGGTCGTCCCGGCACCGAGTCGCCGGCCGAGCTCTGGCGGTCGGCTCGTCAGGTTGGCGAAGCACGGCACGGCAGCTGCCGATCTCCGGCTCCCGGCGCAATCGCCCCATCGGCGGCAGATCCGGGTGTCCCGTTGGATCATTGACTGATGGCTGACAACCCGCACCTGGCTCGACAACGCGAAGCAGAGCTCCTTGCGGAGATCGGACGCTGCCTGCACCCGCAGAACCTGCGGGTGCGCGTCCGCCTTCCGGCGGCGCTCGCCGCCGAGGCCGTCGCCGGCTGGGAGCGCGAGGACGTCGACGAGATCGTGGAGGACGAGACCGTCGAGCAGCGCCTCGTACGACACCAGGCCGGCGCACTGGCGCTGATCGGCCTCGGCATCACGGAACGAGGAATCCCTGACGGCCATGACGCGGTGATCGTCGACCTTGACGCGTGGCAGATCGGCGACGCCCTCGAGGCAGCCGACGAGCGCGGCTTCCTCAACCCGCCGGCGTCCGCCCCATGACGGCCTGTGAGCACCATGCAGCGCGTGAACATCTCCTGTCGGCACGCCGAAGCGCCGGAGGTGAGAGTCAGGCGACAGAGTCGAGTCGGCTCACCTTCGGCCGGCCGCCAGCACGCTCAGCGACCAGATCATGAGCCGATTGCATGGCGAGCCATGCGCGGGCCGTTCCGACACCGGCCTCTTCCAAGCGCACCGCCAGGTTCGGGCTGATCCGTGCATGCCCGTGAAGCACCCTGCTCAAGGTGACGCGAGAGACTCCCAGGCGGGACGCCGCTTCTGCGACGCTCAAGCCCAGCTCCGCCAGGACGTCCTCGCGCAGGATCTCGCCCGGATGCACCGGATTCTTCATCATTGTCTTCACCTCCTGATCAGTGATAGTCCTGATAGTCAACAAGTTCGGCGTCGCTGTCGACGAACCGGAACGTCACCCGCCAATTGCCGTTCACCCAGATCGACCAGTATCCGGCCAGGTCACCCTTGAGTGGGTGGGTGCGGAACGACGGGATCGCGAGGTCCTCAGGTGCTTGCGCTACGTCGAGCGACGACAACACGCGCAGCAGTTTGGGAACATGGGCTGCCTGGACGCCCTTCTTCGAACCTTGGCGGTACAGCCGCTCCAGACCTCGGCCCGTTCCGGGCCGCGGTCGACGTCCTGCAGGCCTCATGACGCCCGCCGCGGGCCGGGCGCACCTGGATCTGCAGAACCTCGCCCAGCGCGAGGGCCGCCAGACCCAGACGCTGCTGGTGATGTACGTCCTCGAGCGGTTCCTCGCCCGCAACCTCCATCTCGACGAGGACGCCGTCCTGCGCCGGGTCGTCGAGGTCGCTTCGCTGCCGGCTCCGGTCGCGGTACTTCTTGCGCGCGGTCATGGCGTGGATGACCATCTCGTCTCCGTTCTCGCCGACGAGGACGACGGTCTCCAAGAGGCCGCGAAGTGGGCGAGTGCGGCGCGGATGGCTTCAGACCTGCTCATGTCGTTCTTTGCTGCCGCCGCGTCCAGGGCGTCGAGTTCTTCGGCGGTGAGCCGGACTGCAACCACCTGCATGGGCTCAGCTCCGCGGCCGGGGCGGCCACGACCGCGTCGCTTCAACTCCTCGACGTCGTAGCTGGCCTCTGCCTCGTCGGCCCAGTTCTGGATCTGCTCTCCCGTCACCACGGGTTATCGTAAGACGAAAATCTCCTCGGCGTCCAGAAACGGGACACCGGTGTGCCCACGTTCCGACCCCTCGAGGGCGATCTGTCACCCGCAACGAGCGGTCGATCACCCGCACATCCCGGACGAGCGCCCATGAAGCAGAGTCGGAGATCTGGCCGCCGGCTGGGTCGAGGATGAGGATCTTGATCCGCGTAGAGCAGCGAGGTTGCTGACAGATTCGATCAAGCTGAGTGATCGCCTGTCGGCCCGCACTCTGGGTCGGGTTCGCCGCGGCGTGATGGTCTCAGGGGTAACGCTTCTCGATCCGAGTCCACCCGGTCCAACCGCGCTCGGCGATCAGCTCCCGCAGCCGCGCGACCACCGGGCTGGAAGCATCGGCGAACGCGTCCAGCAGATCGACGAACCCTGCATCGGGCGTGAGCTCGTCCTGCCGGTCCAGCTCCCCGCGGGCCGCAGCCTGCTCGTTGAGCTCGCAGATGAGGTCGACCAACTCGTGCAGGAGCTCCTCGTCCTCCGGATTCTCTGCGATCCGACCGATGAGCTGATACAGCTGGACGATGCTCGGGTCGGCCAGCTGGGCCACCTTGTCGGCCATGAGCGCCGGGATCGCTTCCGGGTATCGCGCCGCCATCAGGATCCAGGCGTCCCGCTCCCCGTCGATGGCCGCCTGTGGCGCTCCGATGGCCCGAAGACGGTTCAGGTACTCGACCACCTCCTCCGGTACAGCCAGCGAATCGCTGTTGCCCAGCTGCGCGATCCGCCGCCGGTGTTCCTGGAGCGCACGGATCTGCGCGCGCAGCTGCCGGTCGATCTCGGTGGTCGCGGCGGCGAACGTCTCCGGCTCGGCGTTGAGCAGCTCGCGGACCCGGGCCAGCGGGACGCCAGCCTCGGCCAGGGTGCGGATCCGGAGGAGTCGCACGACTGCGGGGGCGTCGTATGTCCGGTAGCCGGAGGCGTCGCGCTGCGGCTCCGGTAGTAGTCCGATCTGGTGGTAGTGCCGCACCGCGCGGATCGTCACCCCGGCGTAGGAGGCCAGCTGTCCGATCGTCAGCATCGCCTCAGCCTGCCCGAACCAAGCACGTCATCAACTGATCTTGCGACGGTAGATGCCCATGGCCGAAACGTACGCGGCGGCGAGAATGCCGAGGCACCAGGCGAGGGCGGCCCAGATGTCGGTGCTCACGGGTTGCTGGGAGTACAGGTCGCGGATCGTGTTGACGATGGAGGTCACCGGCTGATTCTCGGCGAAAGCACGCACCGGGCCGGGCATGCTCTCGGTGGGCACGAAGGCCGAGCTGATGAACGGCAGGAAGATCAGCGGGTAGGAGAACGCGCCCGCGCCGTCCACCGTCTTCGCGCTCAGGCCGGGGATCACGGCCAGCCAGGTCAATGCCAGCGTGAACAGCAGCAGGATGCCGGCGACGGCGAGCCAGGCCAGCAGGCCGGCCCCTGAGCGGAAGCCCATGAGCAGGGCGGCCAGCACCACCACGACGAGTGAGATCATATTGGCGACCAGTGAGGTCAGCACGTGCGCCCACAGCACGGACGACCGCGCGATCGGCATGGACTGGAACCTCTCGAAGATCCCGCTCTGTATGTCTGTGAAGAGCCGGTAGGCCGTGTACGCGATGCCTGAGGCGATGGTGATCACCAGGATCCCGGGCAGCAGGTAGTTCACGTACCTGCCCGTCCCGGTCCGGATCGCGCCGCCGAACACGTAGACGAACAGCAGCATCATCGCGATCGGTGTGACCGCGGTGGTGATGATGGTGTCCGGGCTGCGCGTGATGTGCCGCAGGGATCGTCCCGTCAGTAGGGCGGTGTCGCCGAAGATGCGCCTGGTCATCGTGGTTCCCTACTCGTCGGCGGTGACGCTGCGGTCGCTCGCGTCGGCGGTCGTGCGGCTATTGCCGACGACCGCGAGGAACACGTCCTCCAGCGTCGGCTGCTTCTCGACGTACTCGACCGTGGCAGGCGGCAGCAGCTGCTTCAGCTCGGCGAGGGTGCCGCCCGCGAGGATCCGACCCTGGTGCAGGATCGCGATCCGGTCAGCGAGGTGTTCGGCCTCCTCCAGGTGCTGCGTGGTCAGCAGCACCGTCGTGCCCCGCCCAGCGAGCTCCTTGACGCTGTTCCACACCTCGATGCGAGCCTGAGGGTCGAGCCCGTTGGTCGGCTCGTCGAGGAAGATCACCGATGGGCTCCCGATCAGGCTCATCGCGATGTCCAGGCGCCGACGCATCCCTCCGGAGTACGTGCTCACCCTCCGTTCTCCCGCGTCGGTGAGCCGG
Source organism: uncultured Actinomycetota bacterium (assembly GCA_963710915.1). Taxonomy (GTDB): domain Bacteria; phylum Actinomycetota; class Actinomycetes; order Actinomycetales; family Kineosporiaceae; genus JADJPO01. The sequence goes on from CAVQCD010000020.1 coordinate 21,848, forward strand.
AAGCGGTCCAGAAGGTCATCCGCGACGCGGCCGGCGTCTCCCATCCGCCGCAGCCGGGCCACCAGGACCAGGTTCTCGCGCCCAGTCAGGATCTCGTCCACGGCCGCGAACTGCCCGGTGAGGCTGATCGACTCCCGCACGTTCGCCGCCTGCGTCGCGACGTCGAACCCCGCGACGGTGACCGTCCCTGCGTCGGCCTTCAACAACGTGGACAGGATCCGCACCACCGTGGTCTTACCCGCCCCGTTGGAGCCGAGCAGAGCGAAGATGTTGCCCGGTGCCACGTCGAAGTCCACACCGCGCAGCACGTGCACTTCCCCGTACGCCTTCTCCAGGGTGCGCACGTGGATCGCAGGCCCCCGGGCTTGCTCGGTCGTCACCTGACCCAGCTGGTTGTGATCTTGACTGTCTCTGGACATGACCACAGCGTGCAGGGTTGACGCACCGTCAAGGTCAAGCCCTGCTCGCAGGATCCCAGTCCGCGATCCGGGAGCAGGTGCGAGGCGACGGCTGCCGGTCAGAAGTGGCACCGCGAGCGCCTCGGCAAGAGCGATGCGGGAGCCGTCGTAGACCGTGAGGGGGTCGCGCAGTTCCCTGCACCGTGTCAGCAGCGGGCAGCGTGCTGCACGTTGCAGCGGGATGTCGATCAGCTCGTCGAGACCAGTCGGGCTCGGCGGTCGTCGATGGTGCCACCTCGTACCTTGCGCATTGGGTAGGCTGGGGATCCGGGTCGTTCGTCTGCCACAGGCGGTCGATCGGCATGACGTGGATGCGGTCGCTGTGGGTGTAGGTGCGTTGTCCGGTGGTGAGGACGATTCCGGCACAAAAGCGTGGTCCGAGGGCCTCGCGTAGTTGCTGGAGGCCGGAGGTGTCGGTTCCGGTGGCGCGTTGGTTGGCTTCGGCCTCGAAGGCGAGCACCTGTCCGTCGTCGAACTCGGCGATGAGGTCGACCTCGGTGCCGTCGCTGGTGCGCCAGTGTCCGAGGGTGACGTGTTCGTCGAGCCAGGAGGCCTGACGCTGGTCACGGCGCCGGCGGGGTTGCACCCCTGACCGACTTCGGAACGGTGAAGGCCAGGTCGAACCCGGCCACGGCTCGCGCTGACGGCGTCTGCTGTCGGCATCGTGACCACCCGGACCCTCCAGATCGACGAGTCTGCTCAGCTAGCGCGCTCCACGGGAAACTCGCCCCGTCGAGTTGCGCACGGTCAACCGGGCGTCGACGCTGATGTGCTTCGCGCGGCTCCGGGGGCGGTCGATCCGCACGAACAGCCGTTGCGCGGCGAGTGTGCCCATGTCGGTGAGCGGCTGGGCGACGGTGGTCAGGCTCAGGGTTCGCAACGCGCCGAGCCCGATCCCGTCGTAGCCGACGACCGAGACGTCTTCGGGCACAGCGAGTTCACGGTCCTGGATCGCCGCGACGGCACCCAGGGCCGCCAGATCGTTGGCGACGAACAGCGCCGTGGGTGGTCGCGCACCCCTCAGCGCCTCATCGGCTGCCGCATAGCCCTCAGCGTCGGTCAGCCCCCCCTCGACGATGTGCGATCGGCTGCGCAACCCGGCTGCCGCCATGGCCTCGACGTAGCCGCGGCAGCGGTCTTTGGAGACTGGGTTGTCGCCCCCCGACAGGTGCGTGATCCGCCGGTGGCCGAGGCCGACGAGGTGCTCCACGGCCATCGCGGCGCCGGCGACGTCGTCATTGCTGACGGTGTCGATCCGGGGCCCGATCACGTCACGGCGCGTGATGACGACCGTGGGGACCTCCATCGCGAGGGAGCGGAGAGCGGCCGCGGTCAGCCGGTGGGAGATCAGGATGAGGCCCTCGACCTGGAACTCCAGGAGCTTGTCGAGCTCGGCCCGCTCGAGCCGGGGGTCCGTGCCGCCGGTGACGAGCATCGTGCTGTAGCCGCGTTCACGCACCTGAGACTGAACGCCGTCGAGGATCTGCGCGAACACGGGGTTGTGCAGGTCGAGGATGAGCACGCCCAGGGTGCGACTGCGTCGATCGGCAAGACTGCGCGCAGCCGCGTTGGGGCGGTACCCGAGCTCCACGGCGGCGGCCATGATGGCCGCCCGACTCGTGTCGCTCACCTTGGGTGATCCCCGAAGGGCGAGCGAGACCAGCGACTTCGACACTCCCGCCCGGGCGGCGACGTGGTGAATGGTGGGACGTGGCTCAGGCACGTTGGCTACCGGTCCGTGGGGCGAATGTCCACGACGCGGACCGGCGCCCCGGTCGCCACCGACCGCTCGCAGGCGATCGCCGCTCGCAGGCTCTCCAGCGCGGCCTCCGGCGGACACGGGTTGGGTCCCTCTCCGGTGACCAGGCTGACGAAGGCCGCGGTCTCGCGCCGGAAGGCATCGCGGAACCGGTCGATGAACCCGACGTACGGCGCCGCGTTCGTGCCCAGATCCTCATCGAGTGACCGCAGGGGGGTGCGGTGGCTGAGTCCGGTCGCGACCGAGTCCGCAGATCCCAGGGCCTCGAGCCGGACGTCGTGCCCGAGGGCATCGTGTCGGGCGCCGTGCACGGACACCTGCACTCCGCTGGTGGTGACGGCATGGATCAGGCTCACGTCGGCGTCGTCGAACTCGGCGTACTGCGGATGTGCGCGCACTGCTGAGGTCGCGAACACCGTGGCGATCTGCTCGCCGGTCAGCCACCGGACGAGATCGAGGTCGTGCACGTGCAGGTCGCGGAAGATGCCACCACTTCCGGCGAGGAACTCTGGGGTCGAGGGACTGTGGTCGTGCGACAACAGGCGCAGCGCGTAGAGGATGCCCATCCCGCCACCGGCGATATGGTCTCGGACGGCGCGGATCCCGGTATCGAACCGGCGCTGGAACCCGATCTGCAGGGTGGCCCCCTGCTGCTCGGCCAGCGCGATGGCCGACTCGGTGTCGCCCAGGGTGAGGGCGATCGGCTTCTCGCAGAGCACAGGTCGCCCCCGGCTGAGAACGCGGGTCAATTGATCTCCGTGCGCGGCTGTCGACAGGGCGACGACCGTGCCGTCGACGTCGACGTCCTCGAGCGCGGACCACGGCAGGGACCGGACGCCGAATCGCTCCGCCAACTCCGCGGCGCGCGCTTCGGTCCGGTTGGCGACCAGCACCTCCTGCACGCGGGGATCGGCGGCCAGGTCCTCCACGCGGATGGCCCCCATGCGCCCGGCGCCGATCACCGCGATCCTCATGCCGTCTCGACCTCCCCAGGTCAGCGTGGCCATCAGCATTGCCTAGCGAGGCGCCAGTGTGACACGATCCGAACCGAATTGGAACGCTCCAACAAAGGGGCTGGACCGTGACTGATTTCCTCGACCGCGTCGCCTCGGCACCCATCTCCTGGGGAATCTGCGAAGTCCCCGGCTGGGGGGCGATGCTGCCCACGGGGCGGGTGCTCAGCGAGATGTCCGGGTTGGGGCTGACCGCTACCGAACTCGGGGCACCCGGTTTCCTGCCCGAGGACCCGAGTCAGGTGACTCAGGTGCTCGGCGAGTTCGGGATGACCCTGCTGGGTGGCTTCACCCCGGTGGTGCTGCACGATCCGGCGCTGTACACCTCCACGATCGCCCACGCGAGGGCGACCGCAGAACTGATGCAGCAAGCAGGCGCCAGCGTGTTCGTGACGGCTGTGGTGCTCGACCCGGAGTGGTCGGTGCCGCGGCCGCTCAGCGCAGCGGAGCGGCGCCACCTGGTCACGATGCTGGGCGTTGTGGACGACATCTGCGCGGAGCACGATCTGCGCCAAGTCCTCCATCCGCATGTACAGACGCTGGTCGAGACTGCTGACGATGTGGACCGCATCCTCGACTCCTGTGACGTCGACTTCTGCCTGGACACAGGTCATCTCGCGATCGGCGGCGTGGATCCGGTGCGGTTCGCGAAGGACGCGATGGAGCGAGTGGGCCACGTGCATCTCAAGGACGTGCGCCTCGATCTGGCACCTGCTGTCCTGCGCCGAGAAGTCTCCCTGATGCAGGCCACCCAGAACGGGTTGTTCACTCCGCTCGGCCAGGGCGATGTCGACATCGCCGGTGTCATCCAGACCCTGGAGCGATCCGGCTATCGGGGCTGGTACGTCATCGAGCAGGACACGGCGATCACCGACGGGCTGCCCTCCGAGGGTGACGGCCCCATCCGCCAGGTGACGACGTCGTTGCAGTACCTGGCAGACGTCGTCGTTCCAAGCCTCGCCCGGTGACGCCGCGATGCTTCCCGACGTCATCTGCGTAGGCCGCGTCAGCGTCGATCTGTACGCCGCGGAGCGGGGCGTCGGATTCGACCGTCAGCAGTCCTTCACCAAGTCGGTGGGCGGCAGCCCCACCAACGTGGCGGTGGCCGCGGCACGCCTGGGTCGTCGAGCCGCCGTGGTGACCAAAGTGGGATCCGACGGTTTCGGTGACTACGTGCGCGTGCGCCTGGCGGAGTGGGGCGTCGGCACGCACTACATCGGCGTCCAGGACGGCGGGCGGACCCCGCTGGCGTTGATCGCCCTGGATCCGCCCGAGTCGCCGCAGATCGCCTTCTACCGCGACGCCGCGGCACCAGACACCATGCTCGTCGAGACGGACCTGCCGACCACTGTCGTCCAGAGCTGTCCCGTGCTGTGGATCAGCCACGCTGCTCTGGCACAGGGATCCACCGCCCGGGCGACCGAGGCGTGGCTGGAGCAGCGGGACCGGGCGATGCACACAGTGCTGGACCTGGACTTCCGGCCTGCACTCTGGGCGGACGTCGCGGACGCACGACGGGCTGCCCAGGCTGCCATCGGGTTGTCCACGGTCGTGGTGGGCAACCGCGACGAGTGCGAGATGGCCCTCGGCACGAGTGAGCCCGACGTCGCCGCCGACGCGCTGCTGTCGGCCGGCGTCGGCCTGGCGATCGTGAAGCTCGGGGGCGATGGGGCGCTGCTGGCAAGCTCCGCAGGTCGATGGCGCATCGCCCCGATTCCGATCGAGGTCGTGTGCGGCCTCGGAGCCGGCGACGCCTTCGGGGGAGTTCTGGCACACGGTCTGGTCGAGGGCTGGGACATACCCCGGATCGGCAGGTTCGCCAACGCGGCAGGAGCGTTGGTGGCCACCCGGCTCACCTGCGCCGACGCGATGCCCTCCCTCGCCGAGCTCGAGGACTTGGTCGCCGAGGGGGCACCATGAGCGAGCCCCTCGACCCCGCTCGGTACCGAGCCCTCATCGAAGCCCGCATCTTCGAGCCCGGTTCCCTGCGGTCCGCACTTGTGGGCAGGCGCAGACGCAGTCTGGTCGGCGACGACGGTCGCCTGCTGATCCTCGCGGCCGATCACACGGCCCGCGGGATGCTCGCGGTCGGGGCGGACCCCCTTGCCGTGGCGGACCGCTACACACTGCTGGATCGACTCGTCCGGGCGCTCGCCGTCCCCGGGGTCGACGGCGTGCTGGCCAGCGCCGACATCCTGGAGGAGCTCGCCTGGCTCGGTGCGATCGAGGGACGGCTCGCGATCGGCACCATGAACCGTGGCGGCATCATCGGCGCCCGCTGGGAGCTGGACGACCGGCAGACCGCCTACGACGTCGACCACGTGGAGGCGTGCGGGCTGGACGGCGGGAAGATGCTGTTGCGGATCGACCATGCCGATCCCGGTGTGGCCCGGACCATCGAGAGCGTCGCCGCCACCATCACGCAGCTGGCGGACCGGCGGATCATGTGCATGCTCGAGCCGCTGCCCTACGTCACGGACGACTCTGGCCGCGCGAGGCTCGACCGCTCGGACGAGCAGCTGATCAAGGTGGTCGCGATCGCCTCCGGCCTGGGCTCCTCGTCCGCCTACACCTGGCTCAAGATCCCTGGCAGCGACCGGATGGCGGAGGTCGCCGCATCCACGACTCTGCCCGTACTGATGCTCGGCGGAGACCCGGGTGCGGACGCCGACCAGACCTTCGACAGATGGGAGTCCTGCATGCGCGAGCCGAACGTTCGGGGCCTGGTCGCCGGACGAGCCCTGCTCTACCCCCACGGTGGCGACCCGGAGCTGGCCGTCGGGCACGCCGCCCGAATCGTGCACGGGGGTGCGCGATGAGCTGGCATCGACCGGCAGGGCAGACGGGCTCCGGCGCGGCCGATCTGGCGGTCACACCGGACGACGCGGGCTGGGAGTACAGCGGCCTGCGGGTGGTCACGCTTCGCACCGGCGACACGGTGCGCGTCGACCTGGCCGCCGATGAGGCCGTCGTTGTGCCGCTGTCGGCCCGTGACGTGACGGTGACCGTTGACGGCGCTCCGCACCGGCTCGCCGGTCGAGAAGGGGTGTTCGCGGCGGTCTCCGACTGGCTGTACGCGCCGGTCGGCTCGACGATGACGATCACGGGCGAGTCCGGGGAGGTCGCCGTGTGCACCGCCCGGGCGAGGCAGCACTTCCCGGTCGCCCGGGTGTCGGCCGCCGACGTGCCGGTCGAGGTGCGGGGCGCCGGTCGAGCCACCCGGCAGGTGACGAACATCGCGACCCCGGATTCGTTCGAGGGTGCTGACCGGATCAACGTCTGCGAGGTGATCACACCCGGCGGGAACTGGTCGTCCTGGCCGCCACACCGGCACGACGGCATCGCGGACTGCCCGGTGACCAACGAGGAGATCTACTACTTCCGTATCGGCCGGCAGGAGTCACGGCACGGTGACCCCCTCGGCCAGGGGCTGTTCCACGTGTACACGGTGGACGGCTCCGTCGACGAGACGGTCACCGTCCACGACGGCGACGTCTACCTGGTACCTGAGGGTTATCACGGCCCCACGGTCGCGCCGCCCGAGTACCCGATGTACTTCCTGAACGTCCTCGCCGGGCCGGGCGAGAACCGGACGATGTCCTTCTGTGACGACCCGGACCACCACTGGATCCGCCAGTCCTGGGCAGGCCAAGCTCAGGACCCTCGGCTTCCCTGGACCTCGGCTGCCGGCCGACGGAGGAACGAATGACCATGCTCCGACGCATCGGCATCGCCGTTCTGGGCCTGGGCTGGATGGGCCAGGCGCACAGCCGTTCCGTGCTGCGCATCCCGTCCCTGTTCCCGGACCGCTCGTTCGATCCCCGCCTCGTGGTCTGCGCCGACACGGCGCCCGAGTGCCGCGAGCGCTCCGTGCGGGACTTCGGCTTCGAACGTGCCGTCGAGGACTGGCGCGAGGCCGTCGCGGCACCGGACGTCGACGCCGTCTGGGTGACCGCGCCCAACATGCTGCACGTGCCGATGATCGAGGCGGCGTGCGCGGCCGGCAAGGCGGTCTTCAGCGAGAAGCCGATCGGGGGGAAGCCTGGGCAGGCGGTCCAGGCCCTCCACGCGGCGCAGGCGGCCGGTGTGGCCACCGGCGTGGGGTACAACTACCTCTGGGCGCCGCTGGTGCTGCACGCGCGTGACCTGATCGCCTCCGGCGAGCTCGGTGAGATCACGCACTACCGTGGCCGGTTCCTGTCGATGTACGGCAGCGACGAGCTGGGCCTGCTCACCTGGCGGTTCATGTTCGACCAAGCCGGGTACGGGGTCACGAGTGATGTGCTCAGCCACTCGGTGTCGCTGGCCCATTTCCTGGTCGGCGGCATCAGCGAGGTCGTCGGCATGAAGGCCACCACGATCACGCATCGACCGCTCCCGACCGCCTCCGCCGGTCACTACGGTCGGGGAAGGCCGGAGGATGCCCAAGGAGCGGTCGAGAACGAGGACTTCGCGTCCATGCTGTGCCGGTTCTCCTCGGGCGCGACCGGCACGTTCGAATGCAGCCGCACCTTGGTGGGTCCGGAGAGCCAGAACGCCTTCGAGGTCTACGGCACCAGGGGAGCGCTGTCCTGGAACCTGGAGCGGCTCAACGAGTTGCAGGTGTATCGGCCGGGTCCGGGAGTCGACAGTGGTTACACCACCGTCTTCGGCGGTGACCGGTTCCCGTTCCACGGGGTGTTCGTCCCGGGCCAGGCCAACCCGATCGGATTCGAGGACCTGGTGGCGATCGAGGACTACTCGTTCCTCGAGAGCCTGACGGACGGCACCCGGTTCTCACCCGGTTTTCGTGAGGCGGTGGACGTCGTCAGCGTCCAGCAGGCGCTCATCGACTCGTGGGGAACGCGCGCGTGGCAACCGGTCCGGGACCTGGCGATCGAGGACGGAGCGAGCAGATGAACATGCCGACCACGCGAGCGACCACGGCCGAGGCCATCGTGCGCTACCTCGTCGCCCAGAGGATCGTCGTCGACGGTGTGGAGGTGCCCCTCTTCCCGGGCGTCCTGGCCATCTTCGGGCATGGCAACGTGACGTGCCTGGGCCATTCACTCGAGATGCACCGGGACGAGATCCCCGTCTGGCGCGGTCAGAACGAGCAGGGCATGGGACTGGCCGCGGCCGCGTTCGCGAAGGCCATGCGCCGCCAGCAGGTGATGGTGTGCACCTCGTCCATCGGGCCGGGGGCCACGAACTTCGTGACCGCCGCCGGCGTGGCGATGTCGAACCGGCTTCCTGTGCTCTTCATCTCCGGTGACACGTTCAACTCACGACTGCCCGACCCGGTCCTTCAGCAGGTGGAGCACGTCGGAACCCCGTCGACCACCGTCAACGACGCCTTCCGGCCCGTCGTGCGCTTCTGGGACCGGCTCACCCACCCGGCCCAGGTGCTCTCCGCGCTCCCGCAGGCACTCGGCACGCTCCTGGACCCGGCCGACTGCGGGCCGGCCTTCCTCGGGCTGCCGCAGGACGTGGCCGGCGAGGCGTACGACTACCCGCTGGCCTTCTTCGACCGGCAGGTGCACGAGATCGCCCGTCCGCGCCCGGACCGCGGTCAGGTGCGCCGGGCCGCCGAGGTCATCCGAGGAGCGGAACGCCCCCTCGTGATCGCCGGTGGCGGCGTGCACTACTCGCGCGCCGAGGCCGAGCTGGCCGCTTTCGCCGAGGAGCTCGGGCTGCCGGTGGTCGAGACGGTGGCGGGCAAGTCCTCGCTGCTGGCTCAGCACCCGCGGTATGCCGGCCCGCTCGGGGTCACCGGGGCGATGACCGCCAACACCCTTGCCGCAGAAGCCGATGTGGTGATCGCTGTGGGCACCCGCCTCAACGACTTCGTCACGGCCTCGTGGACGCTGTTCGCGCCCGACGCGCAGCTCGTCGCCGTCAACGTCGGTCGTTTCGACGCCGCCAAGCATCGAGCGGTCCCTGTGGTCGCCGACGCGCGGGAGGCGATCGGGGAGCTGCTGCAGGCGCTGTCGGGATGGACGGCGCCACCGTCGTGGACGGCCCGTGGAGGCCGACAGCGCGCCGAGCTCCAGTCCTTCGTCGACCGCCGGATCGAGGGCGACGGCGTCTGGCCGCCCAGCTACGCACAGCTCGTCGGTGAGGTGCACGCCTCGGCCACGGCCGAGGACTACGTGCTCACCGCTGCGGGCGGACTCCCGGGTGAGCTCAACGTCAACTGGATGAGCAAGGGCATAGCGACGTTCGACTGCGAGTACGGCTTCTCGTGCATGGGCTACGAGACCTCCGGCGCGTGGGGCGCAGCCATGGCCCGCGACCGCGGTCAGGTCTACGCCATGGTGGGCGACGGTTCGTACCTGATGCTGAACTCGGACGTCTTCGCGTCGGTGCTGTCGGGCACGAAGTTCATCCTCGTGGTCTGCGACAACGAGGGCTATGCCGTGATCGAGCGCCTTCAGGTCAATCAGGGTGGCGCGTCGTACAACAACATGCTCGCCGACGCGAAGGGGCCGCGGACGGGGGAGCGGGTGGACTTCGCTGCCCATGCCGCTGCGCTCGGCGCCCTCAGTGTGCAGGTCACCAGCCTGGCGGAGTTCCGGGCGGCCCTGGACATGGCGCGGTCAGCTGCGCGGACCACTGTGATCGTCTCGAAGGTCCGCGCCGATGACTGGACCGAGAGCGGGGCCTTCTGGCAGGTGGGCGTTCCCGAGGTGTCTCAGCGAGCAGAGGTCACCCTGGCCCGGGCCGCCATGGACGCAGGACAGGCGACCCAGCGGCGCGCGGTGTAGCCGGCGCGCTGCCGATCCGAGCGCGCCGTAGCAGGGACGGCACAGTGTGTGAGGAGGACTGGGTCCACTCTTCACACTGCCTTATCGCGCGTTGTCAGGGCGTTGCCTAGGCTTCCCGAGTCCTGTGTACCCGAACCCGAGAGAGAGCTCGTGCCCAAAGGCCGTCATCGCGCGGAGCCTGTCAGACAGCTCCCGGCTCGTCTCCCGCTTCAGCTTGCCAGTCCGGTCGCCGGCGTCGGTGCGGCGCTGCTGGCCCTGGCCGTGGGCGTGACTCTCTGGGCGAACACCGGCTCGGCTCCGGGCGGCGCGGCGGTCGCCGCTGCCGTCGACCAGCGGCAGGACGCCGCCCTGGCTGCCAACGCCCTCCGTGTCACTGCGGCACTGAGGACGGAGGAGAGGGCCAGCCGGGACAGGACCATCGCTGCAGTCCCGGCGCCCTCCGTCGCCACGGCGCGCGAGCCCGAACCCGTCCCGACCGTCGTGGGGCAGATGTGGGCGACGACCGACGTCGCCATCCGCTCCGGCCCGTCGGCCGGCCAGGACCGCTCCGGCAACCTCGAGGCCCTCGCCCGGGTCGCTGTCACCGGTGTGACCAAGAGCGGCTGGACCCAGGTGGTGACCGACGGGCGCGCCGGATGGGTCAAGTCGACCTACCTGTCCACCTCGAAGCCGAAGGCGACGAGCGCTGCGCCAGGGTTGTCGGACAAGCCGTGCTCCATCAGTTCGAGCGTCGAGTCGCACCTGACCTCGAACGCCCGTTCGGTGTATCGCGCGGTGTGCGCCGCCTTCGGAGACTCGGTGTCGTCGTTCGGCGGCTACCGCGCCGGCGACGACGGCGACCACGGCAGCGGCAGGGCCCTCGACATCATGGTGTCGGGCGAGCCGGGTTCGGTCATTGCCAGGTACGTCCAGGCTCACGCTCGCGAACTGGGCGTCAGCTACGTGATCTACCAGCAGAGGATCTGGATGGTCGGCAACCCCACCAGCCAGTGGAAGGCCATGGAGGACCGCGGCGGCACGACCGCGAACCACTTCGACCACGTGCACGTCAGCGTCTCGTAGACGAGTGCACTGCACTCGCCCGGGCAAGATCATGGCGAGCGAGACGGACAGGCGTTCCACCGTGGGGCCGTCATGGGTCCAGGCATTCCCGGAGGAGCGCGACAGGCAACCCCTGCGGAGCTGGCGGCCATGCAAGCCGGGGCGGACACCCGGCGCCGGCACTTCGAGAACGCGCTTGCCGAGGTCCACGCCGAGTACGACGAACAGCTGCGCCGCGCGGCCCGCGCACTGCTCGTCGATGGACAGGCCCGAGTGGTCAATGGGCTCGTCCCTGACCCGTCTCCCCCGGCACGATCGACCCGACAGCGAGGAGATCATCGTGCACTGTCTGGCAGCCGACCTGGCCAACGACCTGTGGAACGCATGAGCCCGGCCACACGATCGGCACGACGGGACCGGTGCGCTGGTCAGGGCAGACAGCCCACTGCGAACCGGTGCGGCGGAGTCGGCGTCGGCAGCCGGATCAGCCGGATCAGCCCGACACCGGATCGGCGACGATCCGGTTGCGGCCCTCCTGCTTGGCCCGGTACAGGTGCTCGTCGGCGCGCGTGAGCAGACTGGCCCGGGTGTCCGTCACCGAGGCGACCGCGACCCCGATGCTGATCGTGACGGAGAGTGCCGCCTCGACGTCCCCCCAGTCCTGGGACTGCACATCCGTGCGCAACCGCTCCAGACTCGCCATCGCGTCCAGGGGGGTCGCGACCGCCTGCAGCACGAGGAACTCCTCGCCGCCCAGACGGGCGGCGAAGCCGCGGCGCGCCGTGGCTGCCAACCGCGCCCCGAGGCGGCGCAGCACCTGGTCACCGACGGCATGGGAGAACCGGTCGTTGATCCGCTTGAAGTGGTCGACGTCCACGATGGCCGCCACCACGCATCCGCCGTCCCGAGCCTCCGCGAGCAGCCGAGGGAGCTCCTCATCCACGAAACGACGGTTGAACAGGTCGGTCAACGGGTCCCGTCGCGCCTGCTCCCGGAAGCGCTGTGCCTCGGCCCGGGCCTGCGCCGTCTCGGCCAGCGCGTGCCGCGTCCGTGCCGAAGCCTCCTGCTGGTGGGACCGGACTGCCACGAACTCCTCGTGGAACCTCCGATGGGCTGCGTAGGCCCCTTCGTGATCCCCGCGCGCCGCGCAGAGGGTGGCCTGCAGCTCGAGTGCCTGCACACGGGCGCCGCGCAGGTCCCGTTGGTCGCAGACGGTCATGCAGGTCGCGAGCTGGCCGGCGGCCACGTCGAGGCGACCCTGCGCCAGGAGGATCTCGACATGGGTCAGCGCGAGCTCGGCCGGGGTGACCGCCTGGGCATCGCCCTGCTCGCGCCAGAGCTCGAACCCGAGTTGCACCATCGCCTCCGCCGTCTCCAGGTCGCCGCCCGCGAGGTGCGCCCGGGCGATCGTGTCGGCGTAGGAGGGGTGCAGGCCGCCGGGTCCGCAGTCCCGGCCCAGGCGCGCCGCGGCGGCAAGCGCCGCAGCCACGTTCCCGCTCTCGTACTCCAGGACGGCGAGGTTGTTGAGGATGATCAGCCGGGACTCCTCGTCCGCCAGGGCGCCGAAGACGACCTCCGCCTCGGCGTACCTGCTGCGGGCCTCGTCGACGGACCCGATCAAGGCGCACGCGTCGGCCAGACGAAGCAGGACGTTGCCGCGTTCGCGGGCCGACGTCGAGGGATCGAGCAGCTCCAGGGCCCGCACGGCATGGTCCAGAGCGGAGGCCAGATCGGCGATGCTCTCGAACAGTGAGGAGAGGACCAGATGGCTGCGGGACTGCACGGCGCGGGAACCCTGCTCCACAGCCCAGGAGTTGACCTCGACGGCGCGCTGTGCGGCCCGAGTGCTGTCTCCGAGACGGAGGAGCATGTCGGCGGTCACCAGCCGGGCGCGCATCGTCTCGACGACGAAGCCGGCGGCGCCGGCCTCCGCTTCGACCACACGGGCTCCCTCGAGGCGCCGCGTCACCTCGGCAGAACGCTGTCGCTCCAGGTCGTCCAGACGGGCGGCGAGTTCGGCGCGACTCGGCGAACCTCCCGGAACGACGGGCACAGCGGTCACGGCTGCCTCCGGCGCCACAGCGTGGAGTCTCAGGCGCGGTCGAAGAACGTCGTGACCACGTCGCGTCGCACTACGGCGCGCAGGTCGTTCACAGTACGGCAACTGCCCGGCGCGACGGCGCTGAGGTCCTTCATCACCGCACGGGGTGGGTAGTTGAGCCCGGCGATGACGTTCACCGCCTCAGGGTTCAGATCGGACATGGTCAGCACGCCCATCAGTTCGGCGCCCCGCTGCAGCATCGGCTCGGTGGCCGCCGCGGTGGAACAGTGCGCCACCAGTTCGGTCAGCTCGGTGCGGATGGCCGCCAGCAGGAGTTCCCGTACGGGGAGTGCGGACGACCACGCCTCCTCCACCCAGCCGGTGAGCACCGGACGGGTCAGCGTCGAGGCCCGCAGCCCTGCGGACAGCATCACCGTGCCACCGGCGCAGGCGAGGAGCGTCCCGTCGTCCAGCAGGGTTCCGAGCTCGAGGGTCAGCTGCTCCTGGGACAGAGTGTCCAGGAAGGAGCGCGCCGGCACCCGGGCGTGCACAGGCCCGCCTCGCCGGTACACCTGGGCGATGCGTTCCAGGATCTGATTGTCCACGAAGGACGAGATCGGCAGGGGGAGGCCCACCCTGTAGCCGGCGCAGGACTAGGCTTCCCGGGACCGCGAGGAGTTCCCCGATGCCGCAGTACGTCCTCACCCTGGCCTGCCCGGATCGACCCGGGATCGTTCGTGCCCTCGCCGAGGGAGTGGCCGGCGTCGGGGGCAACATCGTCGACAGCGCCCAGTTCTCCGATCCGGTCACCGGGACCTTCTGCGTGCGAACCGCTTTCGACTCCCCCGACAGTGACCTGGCGAACGTCCGGGAAGTGCTCGGCGCTGCCCTGTCCGGCATCGAGCCTGCGCTCACCCTGCGCCCGGCGGACCAGCGCCGTCGGATCCTGGTGATGGTGTCCAGGTTCGACCACTGCCTGGTCGATCTGCTCTACCGCTGGCAGATCGGTGAGCTCGCCGTCGACATCCCGCTCGTGGTCTCCAACCATGACGACTGCCGTGCCCTGGTGGAGCGGCACGGCATCCCGTTCGTGCACGTGCCGGTCACCCGCGACACCAAGGCGGACGCCGAGGCCAGGCTGTTCGCCCTGATCGAGGAGCACGCCGTCGACCTGGTCGTGCTGGCCCGGTACATGCAGGTGCTCTCCGACGACGCCTGCCGGCGGCTGGCCGGGCGCGCGATGAACATCCACCATTCCTTCCTGCCCGGGTTCAAGGGGGCCAAGCCCTATCACCAGGCCTACGCCCGCGGGGTCAAGCTGATCGGCGCGACCGCGCACTACGTGACCGCCGATCTGGACGAGGGCCCGATCATCGAGCAGGACGTCGTGCGGGTCACCCACGCCCAGGACGCCGATGCCCTGGTCGCGATCGGCCGCGACGTCGAGCGCGTCGTCCTGGCCCGCGCCGTCCGCCTGCACGCCCAGGACCGAGTCGTGCTCACCGGCCACCGCACCGTTGTCTTCCCCTGAGCTCAAGATCATCGGTTGTCATGAGGTCCCGCCCACGTGCTGGGGGGAATCGTCATGACAGACGCCGATCATGAGGCGAGGGCGGAATACGGACGCGTCGCTCCCTCGCCGGCGACTGCATGCGACCCTGTGGGTGAGGCCGTCACCCGACGAGAGGGGAGACCGTGATGCTCGCGCTGCAGTACACGACCTACGGCGGGCCCGACGAGCTGAGCTGGGCGGAGGCCCCCGAGCCACACGCAGGCCCCGGCCAGATCCGGATCGCGGTGCGGGCGGCCAGTGTGAACCCGATCGACTGGAAGACGCTCAGCGGCATGATGTCCGGCGGTCGACTGCTGACCGGTGCGGGCTACCTCGGGTATGACGCCGCCGGGGTGGTGGACGAGGTCGGCGAGGGAGTCACCGGGATCTCGGTCGGTGACGACGTGCTGGGCAGCGGTCGCAACACTCAGGCCGAGCTCGCCGTCCTCGACGCCTGGGCGCTCAAGCCGGCCTCGATCGACTGGGCGGTGGCCGCTGCGGCCGGGCTGGCCGGGGAGACGGCTGAGCGGGGCCTGCGCCTGCTCGGCGTCACCTCCGGTGACCTCCTCTTCGTCGACGGCGGTGCCGGCGGCGTGGGAGCGGCGGTCATCCAGCTGGCCCAGGCGCGCGGAGCGAGGGTGGTCGCCTCCTCGGGCGAGGGCAACCACGACTATCTGCGGGAGCTCTCAGCGACGCCCGTGCTGTACGGCGCGGGTCTGGCCGACCGGGTGCGCACCGCTGCGGGCGGACCTGTCGACGCCGTCTTCGACGTCGCCGGCAAGACCCCGATCGAGGAACTGATCAGCCTGGTGCCCACCCCGTCGAAGGTGCTCAGCATCGCCAACTTCGCCGCGGGGGAGGCCGGCGCCCAGGTGACCGGCGGCGGCGGGGACAGCCGGCCGATGGAGGCGCTGGCCGAGGTGGCAGAGCTGTTGCGGCAGAACGCCTTGGTGATCAAAGTGCAGACCTTCCCCTTCGCGCGCGCTGCCGAGGCCTATCGGATCAGCAAGGGCGGCCATGTGCGCGGCAAACTCGTCCTGGTTCCCTGACCGAGGTGGGTGAGCAGGTGGGTGAGCAGGTGGTCGGCGCCTGTGCGCTGGACTGCCCGGACGCCTGTTCCTGGGTGGTCACGGTGCGGGACGGCGTGGCGATCGGTCTGCGCGGCAATCCCGAGCATCCGTTCACCCGGGGCGGGTTGTGCGCCAAGGTGAACCCCTATCTGGACTACGCCGCGGCCCCCGACCGGTTGCTGCACCCGATGCGCCGTGCCGGCGCCAAGGGTGAGGGCCGGTTCGAACAGGTCTCCTGGGAGGATGCGCTGGCTGAAGTGGCCGAGCGGATCCGCACCGCCCAGGACACCTTCGGTGGTGAGGCGATCTGGCCGTACCGGGGCACCGGCAGCGTGAGCATGTTGCAGGGACTCGGCGGCGCCGGGCGCCGCCTCTTCCACCACCTCGGAGCCAGTCGGCATGCCGGGAACATCTGTTCCGTGGCCGGGCATGCCGGCATGAGCCACACCACGGGGTCGGCCGCAGGGATGGATCCCGAGGATCTGGCCCATTCGGGCCTGATCGTGCTGTGGGGCACCAACACGCTGACCACGAACCTGCATCTGTGGCCGTTCGTCACCCAGGGCCGAGACCGGGGGGCGCCGCTGGTGGTGATCGACCCGGTGCGCACCAGGACCGCGGCCCGGGCCGACCGGCACCTCGCCCTGCGCCCGGGGACCGACGCCGCACTCGCCCTCGGCGTGATGGCGCACCTGGCCGCACACGGCGCCGTCGACGAGGACTACCTGGAGCGCTGGACGCTGGGCTGGCCGCGGTTCCGGGACGAGGTGCTGACCGACTGGAGCGTGCGGCGGGCCGCCGGGATCTGCGGCCTCGAACCGGGCGAGGTCGCCTGGTTCGCGGACGCCGTCGCCGAGCACCCGCCGCTGGGCATCCGCGCGCTGATGGGCATGCAGCGGCACGGCGGTGCCGCCCAGGCGATCCGCACCGTCTCCTGCCTGCCGGCGCTCACCGGCGCCTACGCGCGCCGCGGCGGTGGCATGTGCTACTCCACGGGGCCCGCCTACGGCTGGAACGACGCCGCGGCGACCCGGCCCGATCTGCAGCCGTTCGGCCCCACCCGGCAGCTGCAGATGTCGAGTCTGGGCCGTGAGCTGCTGACCCGTGACGATCCCCCGGTGACCGTGCTGGTGATCACCGCGGCCAACCCGGTGCTGTCCAACCCCGACCAGGCACGCACTCGAGCAGGCCTGTCCCGCAACGATCTGTTCACCGTGGTGGTCGACCACCGGCTCACCGAGACCGCCGCCTACGCCGACCTGGTGCTGCCGGGCACCACCCAGCTCGAACATGCCGACCTGACCGACTCCTACACCCACCTCTACGTGCAGTGGAACTCCCCGGCCGTCGCCCCGCCCGGGGAATGCCTGTCGCACACCGAGATCTTCCGACGGCTCGCCCGGGCCCTCGGCGTCACCGAGCCCGCCGTGCTGGCCGAGGACGACGACCTGGCCCGAGCCGCCCTGGCCGGCGCCTCCGGCGGGGTGGCTGGGATCACGCTGGAGTCGTTGCAGGAGAAGGGTTGGCAGCGGTTGAGCCACCCCGACCCCTACCTGCCGTTCGCGGAGGGCTTCCCGACGGCGTCCGGGAGGTTCGAGTTCACCTCCCTCCGCGCAGAGTCTGCCGGGGCGGGACTGCTGCCCGGGTACACCGCACCGCACGAGGCGCTCGGCGAACCGGGTGACGGCCGGCTGGCCCTGATCTCGGCGGCCAACCACTACCTGATCAACTCCACGTTCACCGGCAGCCCCCGGCACGCCCGCGCCGGCGGGCCGGTGCTCCAGATCCATCCGGAGGACGCCGCGGTACGCGGGCTCGCGGACGGGGCGACGGCCCGGGTCGGCAACCGCCGCGGGTCGTTCACCGCGCGTGTCCAGGTGACCGACGCCGTCCGCCCGGGTGTGGTGGCGACCAGCAAGGGACTGGCATCACAAGGCCCGGACGGTGCCGCGGTGAACGCGACCACCGCGGACCGGGACTCCGATCTCGGCGGCGGTGCGACGTTCCACGACAACCGCGTGCAGGTCACCCCGTTCGCCGCCCTGGGAGAATGAGCGGCGTGAACGAGCCGTTGGAGATCTCCGCCGGGGTCGTGATCCCCGCGGACGAGTTGCGCTGGAGGTTCTCCCGCTCCAGCGGGCCCGGTGGTCAAGGAGTGAACACCACCGACTCCCGGGTGGAACTGGTGTGGGACGCCGAGCGGTCAGCGGCGCTCAGTGGCGCCGTCCGCGACCGGGCCCTGCAGCGACTGGCGGGCCGCCTGATCGACGGGGAGATCGTGGTGGTCGCCTCCGAGTACCGCTCCCAGCTGCGCAACCGGGCAGCGGCCCGGGCCCGGCTGGCAACGCTGATCCGGGAGGCGGTGGCCCCGCCGCGCCCGGAGCGCCGGGCGACCCGGCCCAGTGCCGGCGCACGCCGCCGGCGGCTGGAGAGCAAGCAGCGCCGATCCGAGGTCAAACGGCTGCGCCGCGACACCGACGGCTGAGCCGACGCCTGCTCCGGAGGGCGACCGGGGCTGAGCCGATCAGGACGGCATTGCTCCGGCTGCGCCGTCCTCGCATGTGCAGGGCAGTCACCGAGGGTGAGCTGTTCACCCGCTCGGCCCAGGCGGATCTGTACTCGATCGGTCGTCGCTGCGCACCGAGCCGGGTCAGGACCATGGAGGGAGGACGGACACCCGTTCCGACGCTCGTAGGAGGCACCCGTGGCAGGACGCCGCAACATGGTCAGGACGGCAGGCAGCGCCGTCGTGCTGGCTGCCTGCATGGCGGTGGTCGGGGCCGGGCTGCCGGCCACGGCGTCGGCAGCCACCCCTCCCGGGGCCTCCGATGCAGGGCCTCGGGCCCCGCAACGGGTCGTGGTGCGCGCTCTGCCCGGCGGGCAGGGCTCGGCGCAGGCCCTGGTGGAGCGCCTCGGCGGGACGGTCACCCGGAGCCTGCCGATCATCGACGGCTTCGCGGCCACGGTGCCGGACGGCGCGCTGGCGACGCTGCGGAGCACCCGGTCGATCCTGAGCGTGACCTCGGACGTCTCAGGCCACGTCATGTCGGTCGACCCGACGCTGGGCTACGACGCCGAGAACGACCTCGGCACCCTGTTCGCGGTGACCAAGCTGATCGGTGCCCAGGAGGCCTGGAAGAAGGGCTGGACGGGCAAGGGCGTCGACGTCGCGCTGATCGACACCGGTGTGGCGCCGGTGAAGGGCCTGACCAGCGGGAACGTCGTCAACGGCCCGGACCTCTCGTTCGACTCCCAGCGCGCCGATCTGCGGTACCTCGACGCGTACGGGCACGGCACGCACATGGCGAGCATCATCGCCGGGCGTGACGTCGCCGGGAAGCCGGAGAGCTACGAGAGCACCAAGAACTTCAACGGTGTCGCCCCCGATGCCCGGATCATCAACATCAAGGTCGGCGCCAGCGACGGTGCCGCCGACGTCTCGCAGGTGATCGCCGCCATCGACTGGGTCGCCCAGCACGCGCACGACCCGGGCCTGAACATCCGGGTGCTCAACCTGTCCTTCGGCACCGACTCCACCCAGGACTACCACCTCGACCCGCTCGCCTACGCGGCCCAGGTGGCCTGGCGCAAGGGGGTCCTGGTCGTGGTGGCCGGCGGCAACGACGGGACCTCGAACGTCCAGCTCGCCAACCCCGCCCTGGACGGCAACCTGCTGGCCGTGGGCGCTGAGGACCCGATGGGCACCTACAGCCTCTCGGACGACACCATCCCGGCGTTCTCCAACCGTGGCACTGCGCCAGCGACACGTGGACATCGTGGCTCCGGGGGTGCACCTGCTCGGGCTGAGGGTGCCCAACGGTCTGGTCGACCAGGCCTACCCCTCCGCGCGGGTCGGCACCAGGTTCTTCCGCGGCAGCGGCACCTCGCAGTCCACCGCCGTGGTGTCCGGCGCTGCAGCCCTGCTCTTCCAGCGCTACCCGTCGCTGACTCCTCAGCAGGCCAAGATGATCCTCGGCTACGGCGCCACCTGGATCCTCAAGGGCACCACGACGAACTCCGGTGCCGGCATCCTCAACCTGCCCAAGGCGATGAACCTGGCGGCCTCGCCGACGATCCGGGCACTGGCAGCGACCACCACGGCCACCTTCGGCACGGGGTCGGGCTCGCTGGAGCTCTCCCGCGGCACCTCGCACATCTCCTTGAACGGGGTGGCGCTCACCGGCGAGAAGGACATCTTCGGCCGCGCGGTCAACACCAAGGCGCTCGCCGCCGCGAGCCTGGCCGGTACCGCCTGGTCGGCCGACGGCTCCTGGAACGGCTCCCGGTGGGTCGGTTCCAGCTGGACCACGTCCGGCGACTGGGCTGCCGTGACCTGGACCGGGAACACCTGGACCGGATCACGGTGGGTGGCCGACACCTGGACCTCGAGACGATGGGTGGCCGGCAGCTGGGACGCCGGTGCCTGGGAATCGCGCCGCTGGGTGGACAACTCCTGGGACTCGCGGCGCTGGGTCGCCGCCAGCTGGAGCTGACCGCCTCACCCCCGCCCCGCTGCGGGCCCTGCGCTCCAGCCCCGGGCCGCAGCAGCCGATACCGGAAGGACCATGGCCGGGTAGAGGGGCGGGACGTGTCCGAGCATCAGGAACAGCCGCGCGCGGGTCGAGCGCGGCTGCTCCTCGGCCCGCAGGTCCGCGTCGGACTCGTCGCCTGCGTGCTGACCGCGATCGCCGCGGTGATCTGGCGGATTCCGGGGGGATACGACTCCGCCGGCCCGGCCACCCCCTTGCTCGCCTGGTGGGGCATCGCCGTCCTCACCGCGGCCAGTGAGCTGCCCGCGCTGCACATCCAGTTCCAGCGCGAGGCGCAGGCGGTGTCGCTGAGCGAGCTGGCGCTCGTGCCGGCACTGTTCTTCGCCGACCCCACCGCGGTCCTGCTCGGCTGGGTGAGCGGCACGCTGGCCGTGGCGCTGTGGCGTCGTCAGACCCCGCTCAAGCTGGCGTTCAACGTCGCGCTCAGCCTCGCCGACGCCGCCCTGGCCGTGCTGATCTTCCACACCCTGGTGCTCGTCCCGGACACCGTGGACGCGCGGGGCTGGCTGGCTGCCCTGGCGGCCACGGCTGCGGTGTCTCTGCTGGACACCCTGGCCGTGCTCGTCGTCATCCGGCAGGTCGAGGGGGCTGTGCAGCGCGACGACATCGTGCAGGAGTCCGGACGGGGCCTGGCCACCACCGCGATCACCACGACGGTAGCCCTGGTCGCCGTACACGCCGTGGACGGGAACCCTGCGGCCGTGGTGCCGGTGGCGGTCTGCCTCGCCCTGCTGACCGCCGGGTACCGCACCTACGGCGCCCTGGCCGAGCGACACCTGACCCTGGAACGGATCCACCGGGTCAGCCGGGTGCTGAGCGGGACGCCCGAGATCGACGAGCTGCTCACCCGGCTGCTGCACCAGACCCGGGACGCCCTGCTCGCCGAGTATGTCGAGCTGGCCTTCATCGCCGCTGCCGCCGACGAGGCGCCGCTGCGGGTGACCCTCGACCCGGCAGAGGGGGTCCGGCGCAGCCGGTTGACCCCCGAGCTCGCCGACCATCCGGTGTGGTTGCACACCGTGGTGGACGGCGTGCCCGCGGTCCTGCCGCGCGGGGCGCGCGACGGGCAGGACCGGTCTTTCCTCGACGCGCGCGGACTGCACGACGCCGTCCTGGTGCCCCTGCACGGCGACCTGGGGATCGTCGGCGCCGTGCTGGCCGGGAACCGGATGGGGGAGGTGCGCTCCTTCGACGAGCACGACCTGAGACTGCTGGCCACGATCTCCGAGCAGGCAGGTGCCGCCCTTCGCCGGGGCGAACTGGCCGACCGGCTGCGGCACGAGGCCGAGCACGACGCCCTGACCGGGCTGCCCAACCGCATGCTGCTGCACCGCCGCCTGGCCGAGGCCTCCTCGTCGGTCCGTTCCGGGACGTCGCGGGGTTTCGCCGTCGTCGTGGTGAACCTGGCCGACTTCCGCGCCGTCAACGAGGTGTTGGGGCACGCCATCGGGGACCACGTTCTGCGCGAGATCGGTGAGCGGCTCGGCTCGACGGGCACGCCGGGCGACGTCGTCGCCCGGCTCGGCGGCGACGAGTTCGCGCTGCTCCTGGCCGGAGTGCACGACCCCGACGCGGCGATGGCCATGGCGCGGCGCGCCCGTGGGGCGCTCGAGCGTCCGATCGACGTGGCGGGGATCGACGTCGAAGTGGGCGCATGGCTCGGGGTGGCGGTGGCCCCCGCGCACGGTTGCGACGCGGAAACCGTTCTGCAGCATGCCGAGTCGGCCCTGGCCGGCGCTCGCCGGGACAGGGCCGAGGTGCAGCTCTACCAGACCTGCGACGACCCCCCGGCCAGCCCGGCCCGGCTGGCCCTGCTCGGCGAGCTGCGCCAGGCCATCGGCAGCGATCAGCTCGCCATGTACGTGCAGCCCCAGGCGGACGCGCGGACGGGGGAGATCGTCGCGGTCGAGGCGCTCGCCCGGTGGCAGCACCCCTCCCGAGGGCTGGTGGGGCCGGACGAGTTCATCCCCCTGGCCGAACGCACCGGTCTGGTCCGGCCGCTGACCTCATGGATGCTGGCGCGTGCGGTGCAGACCTGCGGGGCGTGGCGGGGCACGGAGACGCTCGCGGGGATGAGTATCGCGGTGAACCTCTCTCCTCGGAGCCTGCTCGATCCTGAGCTGCCCACCGCGGTCGAGACGCTGCTGCAGATGAACGGACTGTCTGCGCAGGACCTCACGCTGGAGATCACCGAGAGCTCCGTCCTGGACGACCCCCGGCGAACCGGCGAGGTCCTCGATCGGCTGCGCGCCCTGGGGGTGCGGATCTCCATCGACGACTTCGGCACCGGCTACTCCTCGATGTCCTACCTGCGCACCCTGCCCGTCGACGAGGTGAAGATCGATCGGTCCTTCGTCTCGGACCTGCTGCACCAGCCCGGTGACGCGGCCATCGTGCACGCCATCGTGACCCTCGCCGGCAAGCTGGGACTGGAGACCGTCGCCGAGGGCGTGGAGGACGCTGCCACCTGGAAACGGTTGGCGGACATGGGGTGCACGCGGATCCAGGGGTACCACCTGGCCCGGCCGATGCCGCATGCCGAACTCCCGGCCTGGCTCGAGAGTGCTGCCGACCGGTTCGCCGAGGTCACTGCCCCCGGGCAGCGCTCCTGATCCCGTCGAGGATCGCCGCCACCGCGGCGGACGTCGACAGCGGGAGCACCCAAGCGGGTTCCCCGGTGGCCCGGGCCGACACGGCCTCCACCATGAGGCGGTAGGCGTCGACGGCGGCGAACGGCTCCTCACGCAGCACGCCCTCCTCGACCACCCGCAGCACGCAGGGGTTCCGCCACTCGGTGAAGGCCTGCCCCGGCACCTCCACGGACACCTCGCCGGCGTCCACCCGGAGCAGCTGCGCCTCGGGCTGCTCCAGGGAGGCGGTCACCTCGGCGAACCCGTTCGGGTGGACCAGGCGTGCGGTCGCGGTCAGGTCGACGCCGGTCGGGCCGAACCGGCAGGCGGCCTCGGCCACGCTCACCTCGCCCGGGCCGAGCGTCGCGAGGGCTGCGCCCACCACGTAGCAGCCCACATCCAGAAGGGCGCCACCGCCGCGAGCCGGGTCGAGTCGGTAGTTGTCCGCCGGAACCCCGGAGAAGGTGAACGAGGCGCGCACCCGGCGCCGGCCCGGCGTGTCGGCCAGCAGAGCCTCGATCCGCCGGGTGCGCGGATGCCAGCGGTTCCACGACGCCTCCACCAGCAGCCGCCCGGACCGTCGCGCCGCCTCCACGAGCGCGTCCACCTCGGCGGCGTCCAGGCCGAGCGGCTTCTCGCACAGCACGTGCTTCCCAGCTGCCAGGGCCCGCAGCGTCCACGGCAGGTGATCGTGGTTGGGCAGCGCGATGTAGACCACGTCGACGTCGTCCGCGGCGCACACCGCCTCGTAGGAGGCCACGGACCGCACCGGCTCCAGGGCTGCGGCGCGGCCGGTGTCCCGCGCGCCGACGACCTGCAGGACGGCGCCGTCTGCCGCGTGCACGGCCGGAGCGAGCGCGCGCGAGGCCACGAAGCCGGCGCCGAGGAATCCCCAGCGGACCGGCCGCGCCAGGCTCACCGTGGGACGACGGGGCGGCCGGAGTCCGCGGCGGAGGCCAGGGCCGCCTCCATCACGGCCAGCACCCGCCGGGACTGCTCGCCCGTGACCGTCATGGGCAGCCCCCACTGCACCCGGTCGGCCAGTTCGCGGTGGAATCCGTACGGGTCCGGCGCGGGGGTGGCCAGGTGGGTGACGCTGCCGTCCGTGGCATGCAGCTCCATCCGCGGCGGCGAGTCGGCCGGGGCCAGCACGTCCTCGGCCAGGGTGCCGATGTCGTTGCGGGACACCACCTTCTCCGCCCGCCAGTGCCCGACCACGGCTCCCCGGGTGCCCAGCACATACCACCGTGGCTTGAGCGCCGCGGCCAGGTCGGAATGGATGAACTCGGCCTCGGCCCCGTCCACGAATCGCACGGTGACCCGGGAGTGGTCGGCGTTGGTGACGTCGAACCAGTGCAGTTTGTGCGCGGCGGCCGTCACGTGGGCGATGTCCACGGGGAGCAGGTCCAGCACCTGGTCCAGCAGGTGGGCACCCCAGTCGTAGAAGGCGCCACCGGAGACCGACTGATCGGAGTGCCACAGGTTGCAGGGATGACCGTAGCCGCCGACGAACGTCTCCACACTGAACACTCTGCCCAGCGCCTCGGAACGCACCAGCCGGCGAAGGGCCAGGTAGTCCGGGTCGTAGCGACGGTTCTGGTAGACCACCGCCAGACGATCGGCGGCTCGGGCCGCGGCCAGCACCTCGTCCGCCTCGGCCGTGCGCAGGGCGAACGGCTTCTCCAGGACGACGTGCTTGCCGGCCTCGATCGCCCGCAGGGCCCACGCTGCGTGGGTGTTCGGCGGGGTCGAGACCACCACGAGGTGGACGTCGTCCCGGGCCAGCAGCTCCTCGGCCGAGGCCGTCACCGCCACCTGCCCGGCCGCGGCCGCCGCGACAGCCCGCCGCTCGGGCGAGGTGTCGCACACGGCAGCGAGGGTCAGGCCGTCAACCGCCCGTACGGCGCGGCTGTGCTCGTGCCCGATCGCGCCGTAGCCGAGCAGTCCGACGCCGACGGGGGCTGGGGCAGGCTCTCCGCAGACCAGCCGGATGAGCTGCACCAGGGCACGGGTCGAGCTGCGGCCGGCCACGGCGGACGCCGTGGAGCCCATGGTCCAGGTGGCGGCGCCGGTGCACGGCCGCCAGGTCATCACCGGGTGCTCGCTCAGGCCCACCCGAGCGGTACGCAGCACGAGGACGTCGTCCATGACCTTGTCGATCAGGGTCACCCGATCGGTGTGGTGCTCATGCTCGTCGTCGTGGCTGGCATCGCCGTGCCGGTGAGCGGCGGGAAGCAGCCCCGCTCCGGCGTCCCGGCCGGCCCGCAGTCGCACGTCGTGCGGCTCGCTGGTCCCGGCCAGTCGCAGCCCGGCGGCGTCGGCCAGAATCTGGTCGGGATCGGCGTCGTGCAGGGTGGGGCCGGCGAACACGCAGCGGATGTCCGGCCGAGCCAGGGCCTCGGCGAGATCGAGTGCCGGCGGCCGGTCGGCCCAGACCACGACCACATCGGCCGCGGTCAGCTCGGATGCGGACCGCGGGTCTCCGGCGTCGGCCAGCCCGGCGTCGGCGAGCCGTGCCCGCAGAGCCTTCACCTCGTCGGCGAGAGGCCCTTCGCGGAGCAGAACCACCCAGGCGACACGAGGCACGTCCTCGATCGTAGGCGAACCGCTCACAACCCACCCGTCGGAGCAGATGTGGGCAGGCCTGCGGTGGTCGCGACAGCGGTCGCGGCCGATGCGGGCGACGGGAGTGACCAGCGCTCCTTGACAGGGCCCGAACGAGGTTCGAATGTTGAACACATTCGAGCCTCGTTCGCTCACATGAGCAGAAATCGAGAACGGTGATGGCACAGAATCCTCCGCGCCGATCGGCCATGGTCACCGGTGCTGCCCGCGGGATCGGGCGGGCGATCGCAGTGCGACTCGCGGACGACGGGCTGGACGTGAGCGTGGCTGACCTCCCTTCCGCCGCCGCGGACCTGCAACGGGTCACGGGGGAGATCGCCGCCCGCGGTGCCGGATCCCTCGCGCTGGCCCTCGACGTCAGCGACGCGGCAGCAGTCGACGCCGCCGTCGCCGAGCACGTGCTGCGGTTCGGGGGCCTCGACGTGATGGTGGCCAACGCCGGGATCGCGATCACTGCGCCCCTGGTCGAGACCACGGCAGAGGCCTGGCGGCGCACGCAACAGGTCAACGTCGGCGGCGTCTTCCACTGCTACCAGGCGGCGGCCCGCCAGATGATCGCCCAGGGCCGCGGCGGTCGCCTGATCGGGGCCGCATCGGTGGCGGCGCATCGCGGCGGGAAGTGGCAGAGCGCCTACTCCGCGTCCAAGTTCGCCGTCCGCGGCATGAGCCAGTCCGCGGCCCAGGAACTCGCCGAGCACGGCATCACGGTGAACGTCTACAGCCCGGGTGTCGTGCACACCCCGATGTGGGAGTCCATCGATGAGGCGATGACGCAGCGTCTGGGCACTGCGCCGGGGTCGGAGATGGCCGGCATGGTCGCGCTGATCCCGATGGGTCGGCTGGAGACCCCGGACGACGTCGCCGGCGTGGTCTCCTTCCTCGCCTCGCCGGACGCCGGGTACGTCACCGGGCAGTCGATCGTGGTGGACGGCGGGATGTGGTTCTCCTGACCGCCCGTGCGACGCCGTCGATCGTGGTCGCCGGGGACGCCCTGGTCGATCTCACCTCGACCCGGACGATCCGGGGAGCCGTTGGCTACGAGCCGCATCCGGGCGGGTCCTGCCTGAACGTGGCGATGGGCCTGGGTCGGCTCGGGGTGGCGGCGTCGCTGCTCGCCCGGATCTCCTCCGACGGGTTCGGACGGTTCCTGCGTGAGCACCTGGCGGCGTCCGGTGTCTTGCCGGACCACCTCATCCCGACCGACGACCTGACCACGTTGGCGATCGCCGACATCCGTGGCGCCGACGCGGGATACGCCTTCCACTCCGCGGACTGTGCCGATCGAGGGCTGTTGCCCGAGCATCTGACGAGCCTGCCGGACGGCGGCCGGTTGCCGCCGGGGGCCGCCCTGCACCTGGGCTCGATCGCCCTGGCCCAGGAGCCCCAGGCGAGCACCCTGGACGGCCTGCTCCGGCGCGAGTCCGGACGGCGCCTGGTGTCCCTCGACCCGAATGTGCGGGCAAGCCTGATCGCCGACCACGACAGCTATCTCGCCCGGCTGGAGGGCTGGGTGGCCCTCAGCGACGTGGTCAAGGCAAGCGTCGAGGACCTGGCCTGGCTGTACCCCGGCGAGGAGGAGGCGGCCGTGACCGAGCGCTGGCTGGCGGCCGGGCCCGCCCTGGTCGTGATCACCGCCGGCGCCGAGGGCGCTCGGGCGGCGACGGCCGTGGTCCAGGTGGCCGTGCGCGCCTCGCCGGTCGAGGTGGTGGACACGGTCGGTGCCGGCGACGCCTTCACCGCGATGCTGCTGGCCCAGCTCAGCTGGGCGGGCCGGCTCGACCGCGCCGCCGTGGGCGGGCTGGGCGAGGCCGAGCTGACCGAACTGGTGCGCGTCGCAGCCTGGGCGGGGAGCGACACCTGCACCCGGGCCGGAGCCCAGCCGCCCTATCTCAGCGAGCTGCCTCAGAGGCCTTCGGGGAGCGCAGGTTCCAGGCTCTGATCCACCGGGTCGGTCTCGGCGCGGCGGGGTGCTGGGATGAGCGGGCTGCGGGCCTGCATCCGGGTACGGGGCTCAGAGGCGTTGAAGGTCAGCAGCTTCTCGCTGGCGATCCCCGAGCCCCAGTCGAGCTCGGTGTAGCGACCGTCGGCGATCGCCCGGTCCAGCACCGTCGACTCCAGCAGGCGGCCGGGGGAGTAGCGGCCGAAGCCGCTGTCGAAGTGACCGTCGAAGACGCGGTAACTACGCCCGTCCGGCAATGCGATCACGTACGCGGCGAGCGCGCCGTCGATCGTCATCGTCGCCACCTCGATCCGGCCGTCCGCGGCGCAGGCCTGGATCAGCCGCCGCCACAGGTGCAGACCCTCGAGGTCGTCGAGGTCGCTCGATCGGCCCGTGCTGTGGTCCCGGTCCACGTGCACCCGCTCGATCTCGGGCAGCAGGGCCTGGATCTCCGAATCGTCCCGGGTGAAGTCGATCTGCACATCCCGGCCGTCGGTCACCAGGCGGTTGCTCGCCTTGCGCAGCTGGCGGCGCATGTTGTCGCTCAGGACGTGAGGGCCGTCCTGGAGCCTTTCGAAATCGACCCGGGGGATCGGGGGCAGCTGGCTGAGCTCGGCGCCGGGCAGCTGCTGGGCGAGCAGCCGGGCCACGCGGTCGGCCTCGGGCAGCTCCGGAAGATCGAGGACCCAGGGCACGTCGGGGGGCAGCAGGTCGACGATGCCGCGGGCGAGCAGTCGGGCGCCCCGATCGGAGCGGGTGGCCAGCCGGGTGCACTGCAGCGGTCCACGGCCGATCGCGATCAGGTGCGCGACCCCGTCCACACTCTGCTGAGCGAGCAGGGCAGCAGCCTCGATCCGGTGCCCGCCCCGTTCGCGCACCATCACGGCGATCGGATCCCACTCGCGGTGCACGGCGGTCCAGGGACGCAGCCAGGTCCAGGTGGACATCAGAGGCTTGCGCAGGTCGGAGTGCAGGAGTTCGAGCTCGGCCGCCACACCGTCGATCGCCTGCACCCCGGCGACCACGTGGACGTCGAGTGCGGCGGTACTCGCCTTGAGTGTGCGGTGGGCCTCGCGGCTCGGGGCGAAGAGGGCCTCAGCGCGCCGGGCCGGCAGCGGGATCGAGAACAGATAGCCCTGGCCGGCGGTGCACTGCATGGCCTGCAGCTCGGTGAACTGGCTCTCGTCCTCGATGCCCTCGGCCACCGTGTCGATGTTGAGCCGGTGCGCCAGGTCGATCACCGCGGCCACCAGCGAGTGTGAGGTGGGAGAGATCGCCAGCTCCTGAACGAACGACCGGTCGATCTTCAGCACGTCGACCGGGAAGTGACGCAGGTAGCTGAGCGCGGAGTAACCGGTGCCGAAGTCGTCGATCGCGATCTTGATCTTGAGTGCCTTGAGCTGTTCCAGGGTCTGCATGGTCTGCGCGGTCTTGGCCAGCAGCATGCTCTCGGTGATCTCGAGGGTCAGCGAGCTGGGGTCCAGGCCGGACTGGGCCAGCGCGTCGGCGGTGTCCTCGACCAGGCCGGGGTCGTGCAGCTGCATCACGGAGAGGTTCACGCTGACGTACCTTGGTGCCGAGCCCGGGTAGCGCCGCTGCCAGCGCGCCACCTGGTGGCAGGCCTGCAGCAGGACCCACCGGCCGATCGGGAGGATCAGCCCGGTCTGCTCGGCCAGGGGGATGAACTTGGCCGGCGTGATCAGGCCGCGGGTCGGGTGGTGCCAGCGCAGCAGTGCCTCGACCGAGATGATCCGCCGGTCCGACAGGTCGACGATCGGCTGGTAGTAGACCTCGAACTCGCCGTTCTCCAGGGCGACCTGCAGATCGGCCTTCAGTTCGAGTCGCTCCACGGCCTCGTGCCGCATCTCCGGTTCGAAGAACTCGAACCGGCCCTTGCCGCTGGCCTTCGCGTGGTACATCGCCGCGTCCGCGGCCCGCAGCAGCTCGTCGGAGTTGACGAACGCCTCGGCGTCCTCGACGGTGATCCCGACGCTGGCCGAGATCGTGATGTTGCGATCGCCCACAACGATGGGCACGGCGAGGGCGTCCTGCACCCTCCGGGCTGCGGCGACGGCGTCCTGCCGGTCGACAGCGCTCTCCACCAGGATGGCGAACTCGTCGCCACTGAGCCGGGCGACCAGGTCCTCGTCGCGCACGCAGGAGCGCAGTCGCTGACCGACGGTGGCCAGCAGTTGGTCACCCAGCTCGTGGCCGAGGCTGTCGTTGACGGTCTTGAAGTCGTCCAGGTCGATGAACAGGATCGCGACGATCCCGGTGCTCAGGCTGCCGCCGAACTCGTTGACCCGATGGGCGAACAGCACCCGGTTGCCGAGCCCGGTCAGCGAGTCGTGCATGGCGTCGTAGCGCGCGCGGCGCTCGTTCCGCTGGATCACGCCGACCAGGCCGAGCAGCCGGGTGATCACCAGCAGGAACAGGATGCTGGAACAGACCGTGGTGAGGATCTTGTCGACCGGTTCTCCCCAGATCAGGTCGATCATGGGGACCATCAGGGTGGTCGTGGTCAGGACCGCGATGCCGGAGCGGGTCATGCTCAGCCCCTGGTCGCGCTCCTGGGGCGGCTCGGCCATGTCCGGGTGCAGGGCGGCGGCGGCGAGCAGCACGTAGAAGCCGAGCCAGAAGACGTCGGCGACGCCGCCGGTCTCGAACACGCCGGCGGAGTTCAGGATCCCGTAGATCATGTCCGCGACGAGCAGGCTGCACAGCCCGGCCAGCAGCAGGACGAACGCCGGACGGCGCAGATGCACCAGGCCGATCAGCCGGGCGGCGACCGCGATCAGGGCGACGTCCATCACCGGGTAGCAGACCGAGATCACCCGGCCGGCCAGGTCGAGGGAGGGGTCGGTGAGGTAGCGGTCCATCACCAGGACGCCGAACACGGCGAAGGTGGCGGTGGCGACGATGGCGGCGTCCACCAGGCTGGACCAGTCCCGCCCCGGGGAGGTCTGCGCCACCAGGCGGAGCAGACCCATGATCACCAACGGGTACATGCCCAGGTAGAAGATGTCGGCGATCGAGGGGAAGGGTGCTTCCTCGTTGATCGATTCCAGGATGTAGTAACAGATGTCGGCGGTGAGGAACGAGGCCTGTCCGCCGGCGATCAGCAGCCACGGACGGCGGTCGGCCGGCCTGTTCCGGCGGATCCCGATGAGGATCATCACCACCGCGGACAGGCCGATGCCGTTGTAGAGCACAAGGTGCGACAGGTTGCTCGTCGGCACCAGGAAGTAGGCCGCCGCGACTGCTACGGCGACCAGCACATAGGCACCCCACACCTGGACCTTCACCCTGGGGCTATCGGCGCCCCGGCGCCGGATGTTGAGCGCGGGTGCGGGAGTCAGTCGCCCAGCAGCAGACCCAGGTAGGTGGCGCCGCCCGTGCGCTGCAGCTCGGCGAAGCCCAACCGGCGGTAGAACCCCTGGGCCCCCTCGTTCGCCGAGCCGACGCACAGGTGCACCCCGGCGACCGTGCGGCGGCGCAGCCGGGCCAGCAGCTCCTCGATCAGGGCGCGGCCCAGGCCGTGGCCCTGCAGCCGGGGCAGCAGGTCGATGTGCAGATGGGCCGGGTACTCGGCGGCGATCGCGGGCGGGGAGACCGGTGGCGCATGCAGGAGGGCGATCAGGTCCTGGTCCGGGCCCTCGGATCCCTGCGGATACTGCGTGCGCAACGGAGGCAACCAGTCCCGTTCGCGCCACTGCTCGAACCTCGCGGTGTCGGCGGTCGCCAGCACGTAGCCGCCCACACCCTCGGCGTCGGCGACGACGAGGCAGAGGCCGGGGTCGGCCGCAGGGTAGGGGCCGACGTAGGTGTGACCGAGCAGGTCGGGGTTGGCGTACCGAGTGGAGGCGTCCTGCCCGTCCGCGCCGGTGCGCAGGCAGACCGAGTACATCCCGGGGAGGTCGAACAGTCCGGCGTCGCGCAGCATGGCCACCTGGGCACCCTATGCCGGTCACTTCCCCGACCGACGACTGGAAGTGGTCTCGTTGTTATCGCATCGTGACCTCGGTTCGGCCACGGCACCTGCACCTGTCGGCTCGATGGTGGTGGCCAAGTGGTCTACTTCAGGCTTGTTGTGCGGGCCGGTCCCCGTTCTACTTCACCCTGATGAGTGCTCACACCGCGGCCCGACCACGCACGGCGACAGGCAGATCGCTGCGCGATCTCGTCGCGCGCCTGGAGCCGGGCGCGCGGCTGCCCGGTGAGCGGGAGCTGAGTGTTCGGCTCGGTGTGGCCCGGATGACCCTGCGCCGGGCGGTCGACGGGATGGTGGCCGACGGGCTGGTGGAACGGCGTCACGGATCAGGCACCTACGTGTGTCCCCGGCCGGTGACGCGCACGCTCGGGCTCACCTCCTTCAGCGAGGACATGCGCCAGCGGGGTCTGTCGCCGCATTCGCGGCTGCTGTCGATGGAGCAGGCGGGGGCCACCGCCGCGGTGGCGGAGTACCTGCGCGTGGACCCCGGCACGCCGGTGCTCCGGTTCGAGCGGTTGCGCTGCGGCAGCGGCCTGCCGTTCGCGGTCGAGACGGTCTGGATGCCGGCCCGCTACGTGCCCGGGTTGGGTGCCGAGGACCTGGAGGGGTCGCTGTACGAACTGCTCGGACGGCGCTACGGCATCGTCACTGCCACGGCGCAGGTCACCCTCGAGCCGGTGCTGCCCGATCCGCGCTCGGCGGAGCTGCTCGAGATCGGCCCCACCCAGCCCTGCCTGAAGATCCGGATGGTGGACCAGGACGCCGCCCGGCGGACGATCATGTTCGCCGACTGCATCTACCGCGGTGACCGCTACTCCGTGGCGGCGCAGGTGACCCGGTCGGACCTGGCGCCCCCGCGCAGGAGCGGCAGCCGTGGCTAGCCCGGTCGCCGTGGTGGGCGTGGACGGCGGGCAGACCCAGACCCGGGTGGCGGTGGCCGGGTCGGTCAAGGTGGTCGAGCTGCCCGGGGTCACCCGGTTGGAGGACGACCCGGACGAGACCCTGGTGGACCACCTGGACCTGGCCTGGCAGCGGCACGGACTGCCCCGGCTGGCCCGGGTGGTTCTCGGGCTGACCACGCTGCCCTCCTCCGCCCAGGCCTGCCAGCAGCTGGCGGCCAGGATCGGCGCCGTCACCACGGCGTCCGAGGTCTGGCTGACCGACGACCGGGTCACCGCGCACCGCGGGGCGCTCGGGGACGAGGGCGGGGTGAGCCTGGTGGCCGGTACCGGAGTGGCCTGCACCGCGCTCGGACGGTCCGGCCGGGTCAGGTTCTTCGACGGACACGGCTTCCTGCTCGGCGACGAGGGCGCCGGATTCTGGATCGGCCGGGCCGGGCTGGCGGCCGTGCTGCACCACCGCGACGGCTACGGGCCGCCGACCGAGCTGGTGGACGCCGCTCGGGCGCACTTCGGTGATCTGGCCACGCTGCCCGAGGCGGTGCACGCGCGCCGGCGGGCGGTGGAGGCGGTCGCCCGGTTCGCGGTGCCGGTGATCGCTGAGGCGGAGCGCGGGGACGCCGTGGCCTCGGCCGTCCTGGATGAGGCGGCGGGGCTGTTGGCCCGCACGACTGGTGCCGCCGTGCGGTGGTTGACCGACCAGCAGCAGGCGAACGGTGAGAGTGGGCCGGTGCCGGTGGCTCTGGGCGGGCGGCTGCTCGGGGCGCGTGCCCTGCGCAGCAGGGTCGAGACCGCTCTCACGACCTCGGCGCCCGGGGGCCGGCTGCGCCCGTCCAACGGAAGCCCGCTCGACGGTGCGCTGCAACTGGGCGAGGCGCCGACGCCGGGCCGCTACCGCGAGTTCGTGCATGTCTGGGACCACGGAGGTATCCGATGAGCACCCAGCCCGGGGTCCCGGCGCAACCGTCGCCTCGGCCCGGGCAGCGATATCTGGACACCTGCCGGGAGCGGCTCGACCGCCTGCGCGAGCAGGAGTGGGCGCAGATCCTGGCGGCGGCCCAGGAGGTAGCGGCGGCGTACAGCTCGGGGGGTGTGATCCACCTGTTCGGCACCGGGCACTCGCACCTGCTGGCCGAGGAGCTCTACTACCGGGCCGGCGGGCTGACCCGGATCCGGCCGATCCTGTTCGAAGGGCTGATGCTGCACGTCGACGCCCCGCTGAGCACCACGCTGGAACGGCTCGACGGTCTCGCTGAGGCACTGCTGGCCCACCACCCGGTGCGGGCCGGCGACGTCCTGGTGGTGATCTCGAACTCAGGGGGCAACGCGGTGTCCTCCGAACTCGCCCAGGGGGCACGCCGCCGGGGCGCCACCGTGGTGGCGATCACGAGCCTGTTGCACGCCAGGTCCGACGAGGCCCGCCGTACCGGGCACCCCCGGCTGCACGAGATCGCCGACATCACCATCGACAACCACGGCACGGTGGGCGATGCGGCGATGGACGTCCCGGGGATGGGCACCCGGGTGGGGCCCACGTCCACCGTGGCCGGCGCCGCCATCGTGAACGCCATCGTGGTCGAGGCTGCCGCGATCATGGCTGAGCAGGGCGCGCCGCCGGAGGTCTACCTGAGCAGCAACGTGACCGGCGGGGACGACGTCAATACCCGGTTGCTCTCGGGCGAGCCCGGCGGGCGGTCAGCGTCATGACCGCAGGAGGGCCGTTCGCCGTCCGCGGCGTGGTCGAGGGGTTCTACGGCCGGCCGTGGAGCCATGAGCAGCGACTGGACCTGATCGGCTTCCTGGCCGACCGCGGAATGAACACGTTCGTCTACTCGCCCAAGGACGACCCGTTGATGCGCCACCATTGGCGCGCGCCGTACCGGGACAAGGCCCGGGCGCGGCTGGCGGAGCTGATCGCGGCCTGCGCCGGGCGCGGGGTCGACTTCGTGTTCTGCCTGTCGCCGGGGCTGACCATCCGCTACAGCAGCCGGAGTGACCTGGCCGACCTGCTGGCCAAGTACGAGGACGTGGCGAGCCTGGGGGTGCACAGGTTCGGGCTGCTGGTGGACGACATCCCGGCAGTGCTGCAGCATCCCGAGGACCTGGCGGCCTTCGATGATCTGGTGACGGCGCAGATCGCGCTGGCCACAGCCGTGTTCAGGCATCTGACGGCGGCGGATCCGCGGGCAGGGCTCATCGTCTGCCCCACGCAGTACTGGGGCACCGGCGAGGAGGTGTCCGTGCGGCGGCTGGGCGCCGAGCTCGACCCCCGGATCGATCTGTTCTGGACCGGACGGGCGATCTGCGCACCCGCCATCGAGCTCGGGGAGGCGGCCCGGGTGATGCGGGGCATGAACCGCCCACCCACCTACTGGGACAACTACCCGGTGAACGACGTGGCGATGACGCACGAGTTGCACCTGGGTCCCTATCTGGGCCGGGATCGCCACCTGTACCGCTTCGCCCGCGGGGTGGTCGCGAACGCGATGGAGCTGGCCGAGTGCTCCAAGATCCCCCTCGCCACGGTGATGGACTACCTCGCCGATCCGGAGGGCTACAACCCGGAGGTGAGCTGGCAGCGCGCGATCGCGGACGTCGCGGGGCCTGACCTGGCGGCCGACGTCGCCGTCCTCGCCGACTGCGTCCGTGGATCCAGCCTGGACGGCGACGACGCGCCGATGGTCAGCGCGGCGCTGGCGGCCTTCGCCTTCCGGCGCAGCGTGGGGGACGACGCGGGGGCGGCGCGCGGCCTGGCCGCTGTCGCCGGTCAGGTCGGCGCTTCCGTGGACCGGCTGCTCGCCGTCCAAGGCCAGGGCGTCCTGGACGGGTTCCTCGGCGAGGCGCGTCCGTGGCTGGCCGCCGCCGGGATCGGGGCCAGGGCCATGGCTGCCCTGGCCGATCACGTGGCCTCCGGGAGCGCGCCGTCCGAGATCGCGGACACCGCCGAGGAGTACCTCATCGCGCTGCGCAGCAACGGGAAGCGTGTCTTCGGCGACGCCCTGGTGATGACGCTGACCGACGCCGTGGACCTCGGGCGGAACGCCTCGGCGTGCCCCCCGCAGACAGGCACCTCGACACCCCGGACGACACCTCAGGAGGAGCAATGACCATCACGTGGACGACGAGGCTCGCGGTCGGCGCATGCGTGGCGCTCGCAGTGGCCGGTTGCTCCTCGGGCTCCTCGAGCGGCACGGGTTCCTCCGGGCCGCCGGCGGCCGAGGAGAATCCGGTGCTGCGGGTGGCCATGGGTTCCCCCGGTGAGGCACAGATCAAGGTCTGGGATGCGATCGCCCGCGAGTTCGAGAAGGACAACGCGGGCGTGAAGGTCGAGATGAACTACCAGGACGACGACCTCTATCAGACCATCGGGCTGCCCAACCTGCTCAGCGGCCGCAACGCCCCGGACATCTACTTCGAGTGGGTGGGCAGTCGGCTGGAGCAGCGGGTCAAGGACGGCTACGCCGCAGACCTCACCGCCCACGCCGCCAAGCCGCCGCTCTCGACCACGTTCAGCCCCACGCTGCTCGAGCTGGGCACGGTGAACGGCAAGGTGTCGCTGATCCCGCACACCTCCGACGTGACCAATGTGCTCTGGTACAACAAGAAACTGCTCTCCGGCGCAGGGGTGGCTCCGCCGAAGACCTGGCCCGAGCTGCTCGCTGCCTGTGACACGTTGAACGGCAAGGGCATCACGCCGATCGCCTCGGGCAACAAGGACCTGTGGGCGGCAGGGAACTTCCTCGCCCACCTCAGCTCGCGCGTGGTCGGTGAGCAGGTCTACGACGAGACCCTGTCGGGCAAGGCCAGTTTCGACACCCCGCAGTGGAAGGCGGCCTTCGAGGCGGTGGCGCAGCTGCAGCAGCACAAGTGCGTGAACGCCAGCGCCAACGCGATCACCGACAACGAGGGTGCGCAGCTGTTCTTCCGCGGCAAGGCGGCGATGCACCCGATCGGCTCCTGGTTGGTCAGCTGGGCGATCGACGAGGCACCCGATCTGGACTTCGACTACGTCAACCTGCCGTCGGTGCCCGGTGGCGCCGGCGACCAGGGGAGCGTGATCGCGGTGACCACCGGCCACGTCGTCAACGCCAAGAGCACGCACATCGACCTCGCGGTCTCGTTCCTGGCCCTGGTGAACTCGAAGACCTTCGTCGAGCAGTTCATCGCCGCCGAGACCACCCCGGTGGTCTCCCTCGGCACGGACACGGCGACCGATGCGCGGTCGACCCGGCTGAGCGACATGACGGCCGAGGCTCCCGTGGTGGTCAACCCGCCGGACACCGGCTACGACCTCAAGGTGGCGGAGGCGTTCTACCGGGCGCTCGGTGAGGTGCTGGGTGGCAAGTCGACTCCCGACAAGGCGATCGCCACGCTGACCGCGGCCGTCAAGTAGCCCGCTCGCCCCAGACACCAGGAGTTCGCCGAGTGCCGAGAGGAGAGCCTTGAAGCCGTCGCGGCCCTGGACGCCGTACCTGTTCGCGCTGCCCGCCCTGCTGGTGTTCGGGTTCGCGGTGCTGGTGCCGGTGGCGCTCACCGCCGGCTACAGCTTCACCGAGTGGGACGGCTTCGGGGAGAGGGTCTTCGTCGGCTGGGACAACTACCGCGCGATCGCCGGCGATGAGCTCTTCCGGGCCTCGTTCTGGCACGTCACCCTCTACATCCTGGCCACGCTGGTGCTCGAGGTGGTGGTGGGGCTGTGCCTGGCCGGGGTGATCGCTGCCCGGCGGGGCCGGACGGCGTGGTTCCGGGTGGCCCTGTTCACCCCGGTCATGCTGCCCATGGTGGTTGTCGCCGTGCTCTGGTCGTTCGTCTACAACCCCGACGTCGGGCTGGTGAACTCGGTGCTCGGCACGGTGGGGCTGGAGAGCCTGCAGCGGGTGTGGCTCGGCGAGGAGTCGACGGCGCTGTGGGCGATCTGTCTGGTGTCCGGGTGGGTGTTCGCCGGGTTCTATCTGACGATCTTCTCGGCGGCCCTGGCGCAGATCCCCGAGGAGGTGGTCGAAGCGGCGCGCCTGGACGGTGGTGGCGAGTGGACCATCTTCTGGCGGATCAAGGTGCCGCTGATCGCCAACGCGACCGGCGTCGCCGTCCTGCTCTGTGTGACCGGGGGCTTCCAGGGCTTCGACCTGTTCTACGTGCTGACCAACGGAGGGCCCTACGGTTCCACGGAGATCCCCACCACCTACCTGGTGCGGGCCGTGTTCCGCAACGGCGAGGTCGGGTACGGATCGGCGATGGCGATGGTGCTGACCGTGGTCGTGGTGGTGCTCGGGGTGGGCTTCAACCGCCTTCGCTCGCATCTGGCCCGGGAGTTGGCGTGACGGGGGCCCGGGTATGAGCCGTCATGTGCAGGGCCGGCTGCGCGGCGTGGACGCCCTCGCGCGGGTCGTCTTCGCCGCGGTGGCGCTGGTGTTCGCCTTCCCGATGGTGTGGATGGTGCTCAGCAGCTTCAAGAGCAACGCCGAGATCTTCTCCGACCCGTTCGCCCTGCCTCGCCGGATCGACCTCGGGCAATGGGTGGAGGCGTGGCAGGTCGGCAGGATCGGCACCCACGCCGTCAACAGCCTGATCGTCACCTCGGCCTCGGTGGCGGCCATCCTGGTCTGCGCGACGGCCGCCGCCTATGCGTTCAGCCGGTTCCGCTTCGCGGGGCGTGGCGTGCTGATGGGTGCGCTGGGGCTTGGGCTGCTGCTGCCGCTGCAGTCGTACTTCATCGCCCAGTCGACCGTGTTCAACCGGCTGGCCCTGACCGACACCCGATGGGCGTTGATCATCCCGTACACGGCGATGGGGATCCCGCTGGCCACCTACCTGACCACCGTCTACTTCGATGCGATCCCCCAGGAGATCTTCGAGGCGGCCAGGATCGACGGTGCGGGTGACGTACGCACCTTCGCCCTGCTCGCGGTACCGCTGGTGCGGCCGGGGATGGCCACTGTCGTCGTGTTCTCGGCGCTCAACGCGTGGAACGAGTTCCTGCTCGCGCTGCTGTACATCCAGGACGACGACCTGAAGACCATCCCCACCGGCCTGCTGGCGTTCTCCAGCCGGTACGTCACCGACTATGGACTGCTGTTCTCCGCACTGTCGATCGTGACCATCCCCATGGTGGTGGTCTACGTCGTCTTCAACCGCCAGATCGTGTCCGGGTTGACCGCGGGCAGCCTCAAGTAGCCTCCGGGGATCCGGGCCGGTCCGCAGGGTGGCCCGGCCAGTGGCCGTCCCGGGCGAGACGAGTGATCAGCGCCGCGATGTTCCACGCGTCGTCGTCGCCGCGATGATGGCGCCCCACGAGTGGCAGCCCGGCGTGCTGGAGCGCCTGGGCCATCCCGGCAGCCCGACGGGGAAGCCCGTAGGCCTGGGCGTAGATCTGCTTGGCGTTCAGGTGGACCTCGCCGAAGGGGTAGGGCACGGCCTCCTGGCCGCACTGACGCAGGAACTGGTTGCGGTCGTAGTCGCCCCAGCTTGCCCAGGGGCGGGTCTGGGAGTCGAGGTCGGTACGCAACTGGGAGCAGGCGTCGGCCAGCGTCGTTCCGGTATCGACCAGCTCCTGGGTCAGGCTGGTCAGCCCGGTGCAGAACGCGCTCACCGTCGACCGCACCGGGCGCACCAGGATGCTGCGCCGATGCACGCGCTCGAGTGAGCTCAGGTCGAGCACACAGACGCCGACCTCGATGATCTCGTTCACCTCACCCGGTGGAGGAGCTCCCTGCCAGCAGGTCGCCTCGAGATCGATCACGTTGAGCAGCATGAAGACACGCTCCCAGATCCCCTAGCCCACTGGAGGTCGTGGTGAGTTGACCACCGTCTCAGGTGGTCAACTCACCACGACCTCAGCAGGGCGCGCCTGGAGTTGACCTGTACGCGGGGGAAGGTTCTACCGTTCCCGACGTGAACGGACAGGTCGAGACCGCAGGGGCGACCATGTCGGTGGGGGCCTTCGCCCGCCGGTGCGGCACCACGGCTCGCGCGGTGCGGCACTACGACCGGATCGGCCTGCTCACCCCCGCCCGGGTGGACCCCGGGACGGGGTACCGCGCCTACACGCCGGCCCAGATTCCTGTCCTGCAACTGATCGCCCGGCTGCGGGACCTCGACGTCCCGCTGACGGAGGTCGCCCGGTGCCTCACCGGGGGCGACCAGGAACGGGCCGCCGTGCTGGCCCGTCAGCGCACCCGGCTCGAGGCCCGGCTGGCCCGTGCCCGGGGCCAGATCCACCTGATCGACCACCTGATCACCGACGGTTGGGAGACCACGATGACCACGGACGACAGCGGCGAAGCCACACTCGACCACCGCCGCCTCGGCGTCGATCTGTTCAACGGCACCTGGGAGCTGATGTCCCAGGAGAGCCGGACGGCCGACGACGACGATCTGATGGTGCACATGGCGCATGCCTCCGCCTACCACTGGCGCCAGGCCGGGACGGCGGTCAACTGGGCCCGCAGCCACTGGCTCTGCTCTCGGGTCTACGCCGTGCTCCGTCGCGGCGAGCCGTCCCTGGTCCATGCTCAGCGCGTCCTCGACCTGTGTGCCGAGCACGGCATCGCCGACTGGGATCTGGCCTTCGGGCACGAGGCCGTGGCCCGCGCCCACGCCGTCTCGGGGGATGCCGAGGCCGCCCGTGCCGCCACCGAGGTGGCCCTTGCCGCCGCCGAGGCCATCGCCGACCCTGACGACCGGGCCCTGGTCCTGTCCGATCTGGAGTCCATCCCGGGGCAGCCCCGGTTCTGGTGAGCCACGGTGGGTCGTCGGGCCGCGTTCGCTCCGTTCCGGTGAGCTGAGGCGGCCAGGCTGAGCCATGCTGGGGTGATGCGCCGACGCCTCGCTCCGGCATCCCGGGCTGCCCGAGGCCCCCAGGTGGTCGCGATCGTCCTGGCTGCGGCCTGCCTGACGGGCTGCGCGGCGGAGGTCGAGCCGGCTGCCCCCGCACCGACGGCCAGTTCCCCGCAGACAGCCACCGCCGCGCAGGCGAGTCTGCCTCCGGCGCAGCTGAGGGTCGAGGAGGTGGCTCGCGGGCTCACCCACGGGTGGGACATCGGATTCCTTCCCGACGGGAAGGTGCTCGTGTCGCAGCGCCCTGCCGAGCTCGTCCTGCTCTCCTCCACGCGCCCGGGCGCCACGGTGACCCGGATTGCGGTGGATCTCTCCGAGGTGATGGTCCGTGGCGAGGGTGGCTTGATGGGTCTCGTCGTGCACCCCGACTTCGCCGATTCACGCGAGTTCACCACCTGCCAGAACCACCTGGCCGACGGTGAGCCGGTCGACATCCGGCTGGTCACCTGGCGGCTCAGCGAGGACGGTGCCTCGGCGACCAGGGTGAAGGATCTGCTCACCGGTCTGCCCACCGCCGCCGGCGGCCGGCACTCCGGCTGCCGGCCCACCCTTGCCGCGGATGGAGCGCTGCTGGTCGGTACGGGAGACACGGCGAACGGCGCCTTCCCGCAGGACCGGACCAGCTTGGGCGGCAAGGTGCTGCGGCTCGACCTGAAGACCGGAGAGCCCCTGCCGGACAACCCGTTCCGCTCCTCGGCCGACCCCCACGAGCGGCTGGTCCACAGCTACGGACATCGCAATGTCCAGGGGGTTGCAGTGCGGCCGGGCACCGGACAGGTCTTCACCGCGGAGCACGGGCCGAGCTCCAACGACGAGGTGAACCTGATCCGGGCCGGCGCCAACTACGGGTGGGACCCGGCCCGGGGCGGTACCACTCCCGGGTACGACGAGAGCGTTCCGATGACCGACCTGACCCGCTTCCCGGACGCCGTCCCCGCGGTCTGGCAGTCCGGCGACACGACGCAGGCGGTCTGCGCCGCGACCTTCCTCTCCGGTGCGGCATGGGGTCG
The DNA here is from genome assembly GCA_963710915.1 of uncultured Actinomycetota bacterium. Taxonomy (GTDB): domain Bacteria; phylum Actinomycetota; class Actinomycetes; order Actinomycetales; family Kineosporiaceae; genus JADJPO01. The sequence goes on from CAVQCD010000020.1 coordinate 63,008, forward strand.
GCTGGATGGTGCGCTGGTGGTCACGGCGCTGAAGGGGGCCAAGTTGTTGCTGCTCACCCTGGACCGGGCCGGAGCCGTCGTCTCCGTGGACATCCCACCGGAGCTGAACGGGCCGTACGGTCGGTTGCGCGCGGCGCGGCTGGGGCCCGACGGAGCGCTCTACGTCACCACGACGAACGGGGACGACGACCGGCTGCTGCGGGTGACGGCCCGGTGAGCGCCGCAGAACCCCTGTGGCTCACCGCCTTCATCGACCTGGCGGCGCCGGAGTACGACTCCGCGGCCCGGTTCTGGGTCGACATCACCGGCTACCCCCTCTCACCCCCACGCGGTGCCCACCACGAGTTCGCCACCCTCAATCCGACCGCCGGGAGGGACTTCCTGCGCCTGCAACGCCTGGAACAGGGCCCCAGCCGGATCCACCTGGACCTGCACGTGGCGGAGGTCGCGGCCGCCCGGGCGGAGGCCCTCTCCTGCGGCGCCGTCCTGCTGGCCGAGCCCGGCCCCTACGTCGTGCTGAAGTCGCCGGCCGGGCTCACCTTCTGCCTGGTGCCGAACGTCGGGGCGGCGGGCGGTGGGGGGATCCCCCCGGCCGACACCTGGGCCGGCGGCCGGCGCAGCCGGGTCAGCCAGGTCTGCATCGACCTGGCCGCTGACCGGTTCGACGCCGAGGTGGCCTTCTTCGCTGCCTTGACCGGTTGGGACCTCCAGCGGTTCTCGGCCGTCGAGCACGTGGTCGCCCTCGCCCGTCCGGACGGCCTGCCCCTTCGGGTGATCTTGCAGCGGCTCGGCGCCGACGACCCCGGCCCGCAGGCCCGGGCCCATCTGGAGTGGTGGGCGGACGACGTGCCGACGGAGGTCACCCGGCACCTGGACCTGGGCGCCCGGCAGGTTCGGGCCGGCGACTACTGGATGGTGCTCGCCGATCCGGCGGGGTTGCCCTACTGCGTGATCGGGCGCGACCCCGTCACGGGTGTGCGATGACCGCCCGGCAACCGACCTCGGCGCTGCAGGTGCTGACCTCCCTGGCCCTGTTCAGCCAGCTCGGCCAGCAGCCGCTGGACTCGGTCGCCCGGGCGAGCCGGTGGCGCCGCCTTGTGCGGGGTGAGGTGCTCTTCGCCGCCGGTCAGGAGTGCGACGCGTTCTACTGCGTCGTCCGGGGGCAGATGAAGCTGACCCTGTCCGGCGCGGAGGGCGGCGAGAAGGTGCTGGAGATCATCTCGGCCGGAGAGACCTTCGGCGAGGCGGTGATGTTCGCGGGCCGCCGCTACCCGGTGACCGCGACCGCGTTGGTGCCCAGCCGGTTGTTGAGCGTCCCGGCGGCCCCGGTGCTCGAGCTGGTGGGCGCGGATCCCATGTTCGCCCGGCAGATGCTGGCCGGTATGTCGATCCGCCTGCACACCATGATCAGCGATCTGGAGTCGATCTCGCTCCGCTCGGCGACCCAGCGCGTGGCCGGGCTGCTGCTCGGCCTGGGCGGGGAGCCCCAGCCTGCGGAGGGGGTCTCGGTGGTGGCTCTGCCCGCGGCGAAGTCAGTCCTCGCCTCTCGCCTGAACCTCACCCCGGAGACCTTCTCGCGCACCCTGCGCGAACTCTCCCGGGCCGGAGTGATCAGCGTCTCCGGCCGCATGATCACCGTGCTGGACGCTCAAGGCCTGGCCGCCGCCGGCTAGAAACCTGCATGAGCAGGCTGGAGGACGTTGGTCCTCTCTCGTGGCGGAGGGCACATCGTCCGAACGGCCTCTCCTGGCGGGGCTTGATCTGGGTCAAGGCCGCTGCCCGCTGCCCTGCCTAGGTTCAAGCGGTCAGTCCACCCCACCTCAGTCGGAGGACCCCCACCGTGTTCTGTTACCAGTGCGAGCAGACCGACCGTTCCGGCGCCGTCCCCGGGTGCGCCACGGTCCGAGGCACCTGCGGCAAGGACGAGACCACCGCCGGTCTGCAGGACCTGCTGGTCCACGCGGTCAAGGGGATCGGTCAGTACGCCACCCGGGCGCGGGCGCTCGGCGCCCCGGACGACGCCGCCGCCGAGTTCGCCATGTTCGCCATGTTCACCACCCTGACCAACGTCAACTTCACCGCGACCCGCTTCGTGCAGCTGCTGGACGAGGCAGCCGGCGTGCGCGACCGGGTCAAGGCCGGCTACGAGGCGGCCTGCGCCGCCACCGGTACCCCCGTCGAGCAGCTGTCCGGCCCCGCCGCCTGGGAGCCCGCCGACGGCACCGACGGGCTGCTGGCCCAGGCGGCCGAGCACGGGATCGACCTCGGCCTGCCGGTCGTCGGGCGGGACGTGATCGGCGCCCGCGCGCTGAACCTCTACGGACTCAAGGGCGTCTGCGCCTATGCCCACCACGCCGCAGTGCTCGGTCACACCACTCCCGAGATCCTGGCCGGGGTCGAGCACTCCCTCGACTACCTGGCCGGCGACCCGACCGACCTGGACGGGCTGCTCGGCCACGCCCTCGGCCTGGGCACCCTGAACCTGAAGGTGATGGAGCTGCTCGACGAGCGCCAACACCTCCTCCTTCGGCACCCCGGCCCCGACCCCGGTGCGAGTGACCCCGAGGACCGGCAAGGCGATCCTGGTCAGCGGCCATGATCTCGCGCGACCTGCACGCCATCCTGGTCGCCACCCAGGGCACCGGCGTCGACGTCTACACCCACGGCGAGCTGCTGCCCGCGCACGCCTACCCCGCGCTGAAGGCCTTCCCGCACCTGGCCGGCAACTACGGCGGCGCCTGGCAGGACCAGCAGCAGGACTTCGCCACCTTCCCGGGCGCGATCATCATGACCAGCAACTGCATCATCGAGCCGCTGTCGACCTACCGGCAGCGCATCTTCACCACCGGTCCGGTCGGCTGGCCCGGCGTGCGTCACCTGCCTTCGCTCGAGGACGGCGGCAGTCTGCCGGCCATCAAGGCGGCCCAGGCCCTGCCCGGCTTCGCCGCCGACGCGCCCGAGGAGACGATCACCATCGGCTTCGGCCATCACACCGTGCTCAGCGTGGCCGGTGACGTGGTCGATGCGGTCAAGTCCGGCGCGATCAGCCACTTCTTCCTGATCGGCGGCTGCGACGGCGCGCTGCCGGGGCGCAACTACTACTCCGAGTTCGCCGAGGCCACCCCTGAGGACAGCGTCATCCTCACCCTGGGCTGCGCCAAGTACCGGTTCAACCGGCAGGAGTTCGGCACCGTCGCCGGGCTGCCCCGGCTGCTCGACGTGGGCCAGTGCAACGACAGCTACTCGGCGATCCGGATCGCCTCGGCACTGGCCGAGGCGTTCGAGTGCGGCGTCAACGATCTGCCGCTCACGCTGGTGGTGTCCTGGTTCGAGCAGAAGGCGGCCGCCGTGCTGCTCACCCTGCTCTCGCTGGGGATCAAGGGCATCAAGCTGGGCCCCACCCTGCCGGCCTTCCTCACCCCCACCCTGCTCAACGTGCTGGTGGAGAAGTTCGACATCGCCCCGATCGGGGACCCGCTGGCCGACCTCGAGGCCGCCATGGCAGGCGCCGCCTCATGAGTGGCGATGCCCGCTACCCCGTCGACCTGCTCACCTCCGACGGGGTAAGCGTCCGGATCGAGGTTCCGGACGGCTCCCAGGTGATCGAGGCGGCTGCCGCCGAGGGCTTCATCCTGCCCTCGCAGTGCGGCCAGGGCACCTGTGGCACCTGTCATGCCACGGCTCGCGGCGCCTACCGGCTCGGTCCGCACAGCGCGTCGGCGCTGCCGGAGGAGCAGGCCGAGGCCGGCGGCGTCCTGCTCTGCCGCACCTACCCCCTGGGGGCGGTGGCGGTCCAGGTCAGCTACCCCCGCTCGCGGATCATCGAGGGCGGGATCGCCCAGCGCGACGCCGAGATCCTCGACCTGTCACCGGTCGCCCGGGACGGCATGTGGCTGCGGCTGCAGCTCGGGCCGGACGAGGCCGGCGGCACCGGGGCGGAGTTCGACCCGGGGCAGTTCATGGAGCTGCAGGTGCCCGGTGACGAGCGACGGCGCGCCTACTCGATCGCCAACACGGCGAACTGGGACGGCGAGCTGGAGTTCTTCATCCGGCTGCACCCGGGCGGCTACTTCTCCGAGTACCTCACCCAGCGGGCAGCGCCCGGCGAGCGGCTGATCGTTCACGGCCCGCTCGGGGCTTTCGGGTTGCGCGACAGCGGGTTACGGCCCCGGTGGTTCGTGGCCGGCGGCACCGGGCTGGCTCCGGTGCTGTCCATGCTGCGCCGGATGGCGGAATGGGGTGAGCCTCAGCCGGCCCGGTTGTTCCTGGGGATCACCGAGGCGGCCGATCACCCGGACCTGCAGGCGTTGCGCGATCTGGAGGCCGAGCTGCCCAGCTTCCAGCTGGAGGAGTGCGTCTGGCACCCGGAGCCCGGCTGGACCGGTACCGCGGGAACACCCGCCGACGCGGTGGCCAAGGCCCTGGCCGCCGGTGGGCCGGCTCCGGACGTCTATGTCTGCGGTCCGCCGGCCCTGGTGGACGCCGTGCAGCGCGCGGCGAAGGAGGGTGGGCTCGCGGCGGAGCACGTGGTGACCGAGCGCCTGCTGCCCACCTGACCCGCAGGCATCCCGCGACGGACGGCGCCCTCCGAAGTGATCTTCACTGAACCGACAGGGTTCGCCGTCCCCGATCATCGGATCGGGGACGCAGTCTTGGCGGTGTGCCCGACATCGACACGCCACCCCGCCCTCAGGCGCCCGAGGGTGCCCCGTCCCCGATCGGCCGGCGAACCGTGGTGGCCGGCCTGGCCGGCGGCGCCCTCGCCCTGGCCGGCGGGCTCGGTCTGCGTCGGCTGATCGACCGGGGTCAGGCCCCGGGCGGTTCGCCGATGCACGCCGCCGCCGTCCACCTCGACCCGACGGCGATCGCCCGGGTGGAGGCGGCGCGGGCCCGGAGCGGCCGCACGCACGACGTCGACCTGGTCGCCCGGCGCGGCCAGGTCGACCTCGGCGGCCGGGTGGTCACCGCGCTGACCTACGGTGGATCGCTTCCTGGCGCCCTGGTCCGGGTGCGGGCCGGTGACGTGCTGCGGGCCCGGATCCGCAACGAGCTCGACCAGGAGACCAGCGTGCACTGGCACGGTCTGGCCATCCGGCACGACGCGGACGGCGTTCCCGGCGTGACCGGGCCGGCCGTCGCTGCGGGGGCGAGCGCCACGGTGGAGTTCGTCGTGCCCGACCCCGGCACCTACTGGCTGCACCCGCACACCGGGCTGCAGCTCGACTGGGGCCTGCACGCGCCGGTCATCGTCGACGACCCGCACGAGGCAGGCGCCTACGACGAGGAAATGGTCGTCGTGCTCGACGACTGGACCGTGGGGCTGGGCAGGACCCCTGAGCAGTTGCTGGCCGACCTGCTGTCTGGCGGCGGATCCATGGGTGGCGCGGACGGCATGGACCACGGTTCAGGCGGCGGCATGGGCGGCATGGACGGGATGGGCGGCATGCAGGGGATGTCGGACGCCGGGGACGTCGCCTACCCGGCCTACTTGGCCAACGGCCGGCTGCCGACGGCGGCCGCCACGTTCCGGGCCGCACCCGGCCGACGGGTGCGGCTCCGGATGATCAATGCCGCGGCCGACACCACGTTCGACGTGGCCCTGGCCGGGCATCGGCTGACGGTCACGCACACCGACGGCTTCCCGGTGCAGCCGATGGTGGTCGACACGCTGCGGATCGCGATGGGCGAGCGGTACGACGTCCTGGTCACCCTGGCGGACGGTGTCTTCCCGCTGGCTGCGGTGCCGCTGGGCAAGGCTGGCACGCCGGCCCGAGTCCTGCTGCGCACCGCCTCGGCATCCGTGCCGGACGTCGAGGCCAGGCCCGTCGAGCTGTCCGGGCGGCGGTTGGGGCCGGCCGATCTCGCCCCGACGGACGACGTGCGGCTGCCGGACCGTTCGCCGGACACCGTGCACGACGTCGTCCTGGCCGGCGACATGGCGACCTACCGCTGGACGGTCAACGGTCGCACCTACGCCGACGTCGTCCCGCTGCAAGTGCGCGAGGGCGAGTCGGCCCGGTTGCGGATCAGCAACCGCTCGATGATGTCCCACCCCGTGCACCTGCACGGACACACGTTCGCGGTCCGGGGGTCCGGGCTGCGCAAGGACACCCTCCTGGTGCCGGCCATGACGGCGACGGAGGTCGATCTCCTGGCCGACAACCCGGGCGCGTGGATGCTGCATTGCCACAACGCCTTCCACATGGAGGCGGGCATGATGACTCGCCTCGACTACACCGTCTGAGCCGCTCCCAGGTGGTTCCCAGGAAAGGCGGGCACGCTGACGGCACCTGTCCGCCGAGCCGCTCCGCGCCGTCCACCCGAGGGAGCCGACCGATGTCCGAGCCCGACCGGGTCGAGGACCATGATCGCGGGCTGTCCTTCGATCTGCCCCTCCTGATCGGCCGCCGGGCAGCGCTGGTGGCCCTCGTCGGTGCGGGTGCCGCAACGCTCGCCGCCTGTGGCAGCGCGCCGGACGACCCGGCCGGTGGCGGTGCGGCGGCGAGTGCGGGTGAGGCGGCGCTGATCCCGGCCGAGACGTCCGGCCCCTACCCGGGAGACGGATCGAACGGGCCGAATGTGCTCGCCCAGAGCGGCATCGTGCGGCGGGACCTCAGGCGGAGCTTCGGGGGCGCTGGGGGATCGGCCGCCGGAGTCGGTCTGACCATCACCATGAAGGTGCTCGACGTCAGCGGCACGGACGGCGCGCCGTATGCCGGCGCCGCCGTCTACCTGTGGCACTGCGACCGGGAGGGAAGGTACTCGATGTACTCCCCGGGAGTCACTGGGGAGAACTACCTGCGCGGAGTGCAGGTCGCCGGCGGCGACGGAACAGTCACCTTCAGCAGCATCTTCCCGGGCTGCTACCGGGGCCGCTGGCCACACATCCACTTCGAGGTCTACCCCTCCGAGGCAGCCGCCACGGCCTCCGAGTCGCTGCTGCGCACCTCGCAACTGGCCCTGCCCGAGCCGGCGTGTGCCGTCGTGTACGCGACTGAGGGCTACACAGCCAGCATCGACACCCTGGCCGGGGTCAGCCTGGCCGACGACACCGTGTTCCGGGACGGGTACTCGCTGCAGCTCGCCACGGTCACCGGCTCGGTGGCGGAGGGCTATACCGCCACGCTCACCGTTCCGGTCTGACCCGCCGAGCAGTCCGCCGGGGTGAGGCACTGCCGGGGGCATCGATCCGGGGCCCACTGGGCGAGATGGCGCCCCACCTGGTGCGGGGGTCGCGGGGTCGGCCGGGCGAGCCAGGGCTCGCAGCCCTGGTGCGGCACCGCCGGTCCGAAGAGGTACCCCTGGCCGAGCGTGCACCCCATCTCGCGCAGCACCCGGACTTGACGATCCCGCTGGATCCCCTCCGCGACCACGCTCAGTCCGAGGTCCAGGCTCAAGGACACCAGTTGCCCGACCAGGCGGCGCAGCGCGGGATCGGTGTCGACGTCGCGCACCAGGCACTTGTCCAACTTCACCGCGTCCACCGGCAGCCGGTGCAGGACGGCGAGCGAGGAGCACCCGGCCCCCACGTCGTCCAGCGCGACCTGGACCCCGATGGCACGCAGCGCCGAGACCACGCTGCTCGCGGCGTCCAGATCGGCCGGCACGGCCTCCTCGGTGATCTCCAGCACCAGGCCGTCGGGCGCCAGCCCCACGTCGTCCAGGACGGTGCTGACCACGTCCACCAGTCCTCGGTCGATGATCAGACTGGGCGGCACGTTGACCGCCACTCGCACCCGCTCGGCGCGGCCCTCGGCCCGCCACCGGGCCAGCTGGCCGGTGCCGACCCGGAGCATGTGCTCGGTGAGCAGCGGCAGCAGACCGGTCCTGGTCGCCACCGGCAGGAACACGTGCGGCAGGGTCAGCACCTCGCCGCGAGGCCAGCGGGCCAGCGTCTCCACGGTGTCCAGACACCCGGTGTCCAGCTCGACGATCGGCTGGAAGTGCGCCAGTACGGCCCCTTCGTGCAGGGCCCGGTCCAACTCGGGGTGGAGATCGCTGTCGGGGCCGTGCTCAGGTTCGGATGTCGCGGGAAGGGGGCCTTCGGTGGCGCCTCGGCCGAACCCTCGACGGGCGAGATCACGCAGGATGACGGCCCAGCTGCCTCTGCTGCCGAGGCGCTCGCCCGGAGCAGGAATACGTGGGGGGGAGGAGGCGGGCTTGCTCGCGTCCAGGCCCGGCGTGACCGTCGGCATTGCCAGCCTCTCGCTCGGCGGATACGGACGGGTCTTGCGGGCCAAGCACGGACATTACGCCGCACAGAGGAGTTCTGTCTCCTGTGACGTGACACTCACTCTGCTGTCGAGGCGCCCAGGCCGCACAAATCGGCTGTTCGGACGATGCTCAGACGTCCACAGAATCTCCAGACGGTCTCCCGGAGGCCCCCCGCCGGTGAGCACTAGCGTCAGGTCCATGAATCGTCCTGTGTCCACCTCGGCGACCTCAGATCTGCAGCCCCGGCGCCTGCTGGTGGTCGAGGACGATCGCGCCATTGCGGACGCCGTGGTGCGCCGCCTGCGCGGCGAGGGGTACGCCGTCGACGTGGTCTTCGACGGGCTGGCTGCGGTGAAGGCCGCCCAGAAGGTGCGCTACGACGCCGTGGTGCTCGATGTGATGCTCCCGGGCATGGACGGACATGCCGTGTGCCGGCGGATCCAGGAGCGAGATCCGGTTCCGGTGCTCATGCTCACCGCTCGGGACGACGAGGCCGACCGGCTGATCGGGCTGGCGGTCGGAGCCGACGACTACCTGACCAAGCCGTTCAGCCCGCGCGAGCTGGTGGCCCGGATCGCCGCCCTGCTGCGCAGGGTCGAGCGGGCCGCGATCCTCGCCTCGTCGTCCACGGCCAACACCGACGATCGGCTCGTGGTGGGCGCGGTCGTGCTCGACGTCGGCACCCGCCGGGTGCTGGTGGGTGAGGACGAGGTGCACCTGACCCGCACCGAGTTCGACCTGCTCACCGCGCTGGCCCGGCGCGGCGGCCGGGTGGTCGAGCGGGACCGGCTGCTGGCCGAGATCTGGGACTGGGACCCCGCCGCTGCCGCCCGGGCCGTCCAGGGTGGGGCGGCCAGGACCATGGACAGCCACGTGAAGGCGCTGCGCCGCAAGATCGGCGCCGAGCGGATCCGCACCGTGCACGGGGTCGGGTATGCGCTCGAGGCCCTGTCGTGAGGCTCACCCAGCCGGTGGACCTGCGCCCGCTCGACCCGATCCGTTCGATCAAGGCGAAACTGGCGCTGCTGGTCGCCGCGAGCATCTCGGTCTCGGCGACGCTCACCTTCCTCTGCCTGGTCGTGTTCGGGTGGCGCGCCCGGTACGGGCTGACCGCCTCGGTCGTGGTCGGCCTGCTGGTCAGCCAACTGCTCGCCCGGGGCATGACCAGTCCGCTGCGGCAGATGACCGCAGCCGCCCGGGAGATGGCCGCCGGTCGCCCGCCCGGGCCGGTGACCACCGCCAGCCGGGACGAGGTCGGCGACCTGGCCCGGGCGTTCATCGCCATGGCTGACGACCTGGCCACGGCCGACGCCCAGCGTCGTGACCTGCTGGCCAATGTCGCCCACGAACTGCGCACGCCGGTCGCCGCCCTGCGGGCGCAGCTGGAGAACCTGGTGGACGGCGTCCGGCCCGCCGACGAGGCGGCGCTCGGGGAGGTGCTGGACCAGGTCGAGAACCTGGGCGGTCTGGTCGAGGATCTGCTCGGCCTGGCCCGGGCCGAGGCCGGGGTGACCCCGCTGCAGCGCGCGCGGGTGCCCGTCGCCGAACTGGTCGGGTCAGTGGTCGCCGACGTCGCGGCGGTGCGCCCCGACCGTCGGGTCGAGGTCGATGTTCCGCAGGGACTGGTCGCCGAGATCGACCCGGCCCGGGTGCGCCAGGTGCTGGTGAACCTGATCGACAACGCCACGCGGCACGCCCCGCCGGGCGGGCTGGTCCAGGTGCGCGGGCGGCTGGGCAGCGGCGGTGCGCTGGTGCTCGAGGTCACCGACGACGGCCCGGGCATCCCGCCCGAGGAATGGACCGGGGTCTTCGAGCGGTTCAGGCGCTCTGCCCCCGAGGACTCCCCGACCGGCGGAACCGGCCTCGGGCTGGCCATCGCGCGGTGGGCGGTGGGCCTGCACGGTGGCCGGATCGCCGTCGTCCCTGCACCGGCCGGCTGCCGGATCCGCGCCGAACTCCCCCCGCCTGCCGCCCCGGCCCAGACCCTCACTTCATGATCACCTTCTCTCAGGGGTCTGCCCCCGGCAACTGGGTGGCAACCGATGACGGACGCCGATCATCTAGGTGTTGGACCGCTCAGGAAGGACGAACCCATGGCTGACGCCCCGCGCCCACCGCAGGCCGTGCCGATTGCGCCGACTGCGCTGCCGCCTGGTCCGCCGGCGCTGCCGCCACGACCGGCCGTCGTGCACCGGCCGACCACGTGGCGGGTGCCGCCGGAGCCGCCACGCCCCGCCGTCCTGGTCTGCCTGGGCACGCTCGCGGTGCTCGCCGCAGCTACCCTGCTCGCCCCCGCCGGCGTGCACTGGCTGGTGCTGGCGCTGCTCGTGGCGGCCGTCGCCTGGATGGCCGGGCCGGGCACGCCCTCGCCCTCGGGCCTGGTGCTCGGCGGGCTGGCGGTGGCACTGGTCGGGGTGGCGGCGGTCCGGAGCAGCTCGGAGTCGCTCGCGCTGTGCCTGATTGCCGCGCTCGGACTCGCTGCCGCGGCAGCCCTGCAGGGACGGCGCTGGCCGGCCATCGTGCTCGCTGTTCCGGCCCTGGCCCCCGCAGGCGTGCTGGGCGCGATCTGGGTGGCGAAGGCGGGCCGGAGCGCCCGGATGCCCCGCAACGCCCTCGCCTGGGCCCGCGGCGCGGTGATCGGCGTCCTGCTGACCGGCGCGGTGGTCGCCCTGCTCGCCTCGGCGGACGAGGCGTTCGCCGGCCTGATCGACTCGCTGACGCCGGCCTGGGACCTGTCCCTGGCTCCGCGTGTGCTGGTGGCCCTTCTGGTGAGCGTCCTGACGATCGCGCTGATGTACGCGCGCCGGGTCAGGCCGCACCTGATCGGCGCGAACGGCTGGGAGCGCCGGGGGCCGCTGGGCGAATGGGCGCTGCCGCTGGTGCTGCTGAACGTGGTGCTGGTCGCCTTCCTGCTGGTGCAGGCCGCGGTGCTGTTCGAGGCGTATCCGGAGTCGCTGGTGAGCGGCGGCCTCACTCCTGCCGAGCGGGCCAGGCAGGGCTTCGGCCAACTGGTCGTGGTCACGCTGCTGATCGCGGTCACGCTCGGCTGGTCGGCGCTGCGCAGCGACCCCCGGCTGCCCGGACACCGCCGGCTGCTGCTGATCCTCGGCGGCGGGCTGCTGGTCGAGGCCCTGGTGCTGGTCGCGTCCGCGCTGCGGCGGATGTGGCTCTACGAGCAGGCGTTCGGCTGGACCGTGCTGCGCCTGGACGTCGCGGCGTTCGAGATCTGGCTGGCGGTGATCCTGGTCCTGGCCGCCGGCGCCTGGCTGATCGGGCGCGCGGCGGTGGTGCCCCGGCTGGTGATCGGCAGCGCCGGCGCCGCGCTGCTGGTGCTCTCGCTGGCCTCCCCAGATGCACTGGTGGCGCGCTGGAACGTGGACCGGTTCGAACGCACCGGTGCGATCGACCTCGCCTACGCCGGCCGGCTCTCGGACGAGGCGCTGCCACAGCTCGCCCGGTTGCCGGAGCCGCAGCGTTCGTGCGTGCTGAACCGGCCGATCACCGATGCGCCCTGGTACGCCGCGAACTGGTCGCGGATTCGAGCCTCACACCTGGCCGTGGAGCTGCCCATGCGGGGATGCTGAGCCCGTGAGCGCGATGGATCGGCTGGCCCGCTTCGACGGGACGACCTTCCACCCGGTGCGCCAGGGCGAGATCGACGCCCCGTTCGTGCACGTCTTCGCCCACGGCTGGCAGCCCGGATACCGGGTGCAGGAGCGGATGCTGGCCAGCACCGACCGGGTGGCGGCGCTGCCGGCCTGGGACCCGCGGCTGGTGGACGCCACCGGCCGCGCCCTGATCACGGACTACATCGCGCTGCTCGAGGCGCTGGCCGGCCTGGGACCCGATCACGCCGTCCTCTGGTACTCGTGGCTGGACGAGTCGGCCACCGATGCGGATGTGTTCCAGGCCTTCCGCTCCCGCCAGGCGACCCAGATCAACGGCCGTCGGCTGGCGATCCTGGTCCAGCAGGCACTGGCGCGCCGTGCGCGGGTGCATCTGATCGGGCACAGCCACGGCAGTGCGGTGGTCACCCACGCCGCGGTCAGCATGACCCGAGCCCCGGAGCAGCTCACCCTGCTCGACGCGCCGGAGGACCCGATCAGCAGGGTCGGCGGGGCGAGCGACCTGATCGACGTGGTGCTGCCCAGGCTGCGTCCCGGACGGGGCGCCGGCGCCACGTTCGTCGAGTCCTACGCCTCCGCCTTCGGCCGGCCCTACCACCGCCGGCCGGGGCTGTCCGCCGTGGTCGACGTCCTGCTCGGGGCGCCGCTGGTGCTCTCCCTCGACCCGGTGAAGGCGATCAACGCGGCCCACCTGTACCCGGTCGACTGGTACGCCCGGTCGGTGCGCGAGTCCGGTCGGGACCTGCAGAAGCCGGTGGGCTACGGCTGGTCCCCCCTGAGCGGCGGCGACCCGGAGGCGCTGCACTCCTGGTACCACTCGCCGCTTCCCCAACGGCCGCTCCACCTGCGCCGGCACGCCGGGGAACCCTTGGGCCGGTGGCGCTCCCGGTTCGCGCTGCCCCCGGTCGCGGCCCGTCGGCCCGTTCCCGGGGTGCGGCTCGACCTGGACGCCGCGACGGCGGCGGCCGCCGCCATCCTGACCAGTGCGCCCGGCGACCAGTTGATCGAGTTCGACCTGCAGCTGCGTGGATGCACCGGCGGGGAGTCGATCGAGGTCGACCTCGACGGCGTCCCGGCGTTCGCCGCGCTGGCCGGCCACCCCGTGCCCAGCCCGGGCCGGTACCTGATGCTGGCGGACAGCGTGACCGGCGAGCACCTGATCAGCGCTCGATTCGTCGGCGCCGGGCCTGCGGCGCGCGCCTCGGTGGTCAACCTGCGCCTGGTCAGCGTCCCGCACGCTCGGGGGAGGTTCACCCTGGGCCGTTCTGCGGCAACGGTGTTCGTGGCCGGGGCGGTGTCAGGCAGCGTGGGCACCCTGGTCACTCTGTTGATCACCGGTCTGACCGCGCGCAAGGTCTGGGAACTGCTGCGCCGGAGGCGTTCGGCGGACGTCGCCGAGCCTGGCGCAGGCCCGGTCAGCCGCGGGCCAGGTGCCGGCTGATCACCATCCGCTGGATCTGGTTGGTGCCCTCGAAGATCTGCATCACCTTGGCCTCGCGCATGTACCGCTCGACCGGGAAGTCACGGGTGTAGCCGGCTCCACCGAACACCTGGACGGCGTTCGTGGTCACCTACATCGCGGCGTCGGTGGCGACCAGCTTGGCGATCGAGGCCTGGCGCGCATACGACCGGCCCGCGTCGCGCAGCCGCGCCGCATGCAGATACGTGGCACGGGCCGACTCGACGGCGGCGGCCATGTCGGCGAGCAGGAAGGCCAGGCCCTGGTGCTCGATGATCGCGCGCCCGAAGGTCTCGCGCTCCTTCGCGTACGCCACGGCGTGGTCGAGGGCCGACTGGGCCAGTCCGACCGCCACCGCGCTGACCCCGAGCCGGCCCGAGTCGAGCGCAGCCAGCGCGATCGGCAGTCCCTGCCCCGGGGCGCCGATCATCGAGGCGCCGTCCAGAGCGACGCCGTCCAGGGTCATCGTCGTGGTGTGAGAGGCGTTCAGGCCCATCTTCTCCTCGGGCGGCGAGGAGCTCAGGCCGGCGGTGCCGGCAGGCACATGGAAGCAGGAGATGCCGCGCCCGCCGTCGTCGGAGGTCCGCAGGAACATCGTGTAGTAGTCGGCGTTACCGCCGTGGGTGACCCACGCCTTGGATCCGTGGGCGAGCCACCGTCCGGCGACCTCGGGCCCGCCGAGCCGGGGCTCGGCCCGGGCGGCCACCGCCGCGGGATCGGACCCTGCATGCGCCTCGGAGAGGCAGTAGGCGCCGAGCCAGCCGCCGTCCACCATGCGGGGCAACAGCTCCGCCCGCTGGGCCAGGGCGCCGAACCGCTCCACCGGGAAGGCGCTGAGGGTGTGCACGCTGACCCCGAGCGCCACGCTGGCCCAACGCATGGCCAGTTCCTCGACCACCTGCAGGTACACCTCGTAGGGCTGGCCGCCGCCGCCCACGTCCTCGGCGAACGGCAGCCCGAGCAGGCCCGCCTCACCCAGCAGGACGAACACCTCGCGCGGGAAGCGTTCGGCCCGCTCGTCCGCAGCGGCCCGGGGCAGCAGCTCGGCATCGGCGATCTGGCGGGTCAGCGCGATCAGGTCGCGGGCCTCGTCGGTGGGCAGTTCACGCTCGACGGTCATCCGGTCAGGTTACGCAATCGTCCTGGACGTCGCGGGCGGCGGTGGCTGGGAGCCGGGGGTGACCAGGCCGCTCTGGTAGGCGGCGGCGATCGCCTGTGACCGGTCGCGCAGGCCGGCCTTCATCAGGGCTCGCGCCAGATGCGTCTTGACGGTCGCCTCGCCGAGCTGGAGCCAACCGGCGACCTCGGCGTTCGACATGCCGTAGGCCACGAGGGTCAGGACCTCTCGCTCGCGGGGGGTCAGCATCGCGAACGCGGTGCTGCCCGGGGCCCATGGCTCGGGGCGGTTCGCGAACTCGGTCAACAGGTTCCGGGTGATCGCGGGGTCGAGCCAGCCGTCTCCGGCAGCCACTGCACGGACCGCGTTGATCAGGTCGCGCGGCGCGGCGTCCTTGAGCAGGAAGCCGGAGGCGCCGGCGCGCAGTGCCGCGTAGACCGTCTCGTCGGCGTCGAACGTGGTCAGCACCAGCACCTTGACCAGGCGATCGGGGTCGGTGACGAAGGCCTCACCGACCAGGGAGCGGGTGGCCTCGACCCCGTCCACCTCGGGCATCCGCACGTCCATCAGGACCACGTCCGGGCGGAGCCGGGTGGCCGCCTCGATCGCCTCCCGACCGTTGCCCGCCTCACCGACCACCTCGATCCCCGGCTCAGCGGTCAGCAGCATCGTCAGACCGGCCCGCACCAGGTGCCGGTCGTCGGCGATCAGGACCCGGATCGGGGTCATGGCAGCCGGGCCGGCGCGGAGGAGTCCGCGGTGACGGCGGACTCGTCGGGCAGGGTGATGTCGACCCGCCCACCGGCCGCGGGCAGGGTGGCGGTGACCAGGAATCCGTGGCCCTGGGGGCGGGCGTCGAACCGGCCCCCGATCGCGGCGACCCGCTCGGCGAGGCCGATCAGTCCGAGCCCGGAGTGCTGATCACCCGTTGGCCGGTGGTCGCCGGTGCTGCCCTCGTCCGCCACTTCGATCGCAAGGGTGGGCAGCGCTGACGACGCGGACGGCGCGGGGTCCGCCGCCGGGGCTGTCCAGCGCAGCCCGATCCGGGCCTGCGCTCCCGGCCCGGCGTGCTTCATCGTGTTGGTCAGCGCCTCCTGCACGATCCGGTAGGCGGTGAGGTCGACACTCGGGGCGAGCGTGCCCGGCGTGCCCTCGACCGTCAGCGTGGCGCGGAGTCCCGAGTCCTGGACGTGCTGGATCAGCGTGCCGAGGTCGTCCAGCCCCGGGGCGTCGGCATCCGGGGCGGTGTCCTCACCGGTAGTCGTCCGCAGCACTCCCAGGAGTCGGCGCAGCTCTCCCATCGCCTCGTGTCCGAGTTCCTCCACGGCTCCCATCGCCCGCTCAGCGAGGACCGGGTCGGTGCCGAGCACGCGGCGGGCACCGGCCGCCTGCAGGACCATGCCGCTGACGGCGTGCGAGACGATGTCGTGCAACTCCCGCGCCAGCCTGACCCGTTCGGCCTCCACGGCTGCCGCGGCTGCCGCCACCCGGCGCTGCTCGAGATCCTCGACGGTGCGGGCATGGGCGTTGGACTTCCAGGCGACGAGCCAGACCAACAGGGTGAAGGTCCACCAGAGGAGAACGGTCACCCACGCCTGTTCGTAGACGCCGTCCTCCCAGCTGCGTGCAGTGATCAGTGCCATGACGAGGTCGACGACCGCCATCGCGGTCAGGGACGTCCGGGTCGAACGTCTGGCGGCCACCGCGTAGAGGGCCACCAGGATCCCGATCGCCGGGTAGTAGAAGGGCAGTGTCGTGGAGGCCACGTAGATCACGCACACGGCGGCGAAGACCTGGACCGGCCGTCGGGCGCGCCACCACAGCAGGGTGAAGGCGAGGAGGGTCAGGCCAGGACCGGCGAGGTGAAGCGGCCGGAGAGGGGAGACCGCCGTCCAGTCCATGGCGAGGCCGATCTCGGCTGCAGCCAGGAGGGACAGCAGGGCGAACTCGGCGAGCATGCGCCGGCCGCGGATCGGGTCTAGCACCTGCTGTCGTGCACTCATGGTCATCAGTCTGTCGGTCCGGGCGCTGATGGTCACGTGGTCGGAGCCGAGCGTCTGGGGGTGAACCGGGGACCGATCAGCACAACCAGGGGAACGTCCGGCACCACCAGGCGGGCTTGGACATCCCGGCGATCGCCAGCCGTCGCGTCTCCAGGATGCTCGGTGGGGCCGCCCGGAGGCCTTCGGGAGCGGCGAGGCGCACGCCCGGCGCTGTCGCTGCGCCTGCCGCCTCGCCCGCCACCGCCACCGTCGCCGCCGGCACCGCGCCGCTGGCCGCCAGAGCGCCCCAGGCGTCCTGGCCCGCCGACCACGCCCGACGGAAGGCGTCCGCCCGGCCCCGCGAGATGCCGGGGCGGTGCTGCGAGGCGGTCGCCAGGTGCAGCAGAGCGGCGGCGCGGGCGCCGTCCGGGTCGTCGTCGAAGGTGATCGGCTCGACGGCGCGGACGGCGTGCCACTCCACGCCGGGGTCGGCGTGCCCAGACCCAGGCCCAGACCCAGGCCCCCGATCGGCGCCATGCCCGCGGTGGGGGGCGATGCGCACCAGCACCGCGGCCTCGGGCCGCCCGCGCAGGGCGGCCAGGGCGCCGGCGGGCACCAGGACCAGCTCAGGCCCGGCCAGGACGCCGTGGGTCACCCGGCTCGTCCGGTCGGGCGCGCCGGGGGGAGCTGAGAGATGGACGGTGACGGAGGACTGATCGGGGGCCTTGTCGATCATGTCGTTCATCGTTGCCAGTCGTCATACGTGCTGACGTCACTCCCCGAACGGACGGATGACTCGCCAAGGTCCACCTGTGGGTGGAGGTCTCCAGTCCACCTCCAGGTGGTTCCGCAGGTGTCTGCGGTCTCGCGAGGCTCCTCGTGTGGGAGCTCCTCCAGGCGGTGCGGGGCGCCAGGCAGACGCCGCCGGGAGCCGGCTGCTGGTGCGCCTGGCGGCGCGTGATCCCTCGGCCTGGAGTGCGCTGGTGGCGGCACACAGTGCCGGCCTGTATCGGATGGCACGACGGCACGGGCTCGCCCGCATGGATGCCGAGGACATCGTGCAGATCACCTGGTTGCGGTGCCTGGAGCGGGTCACCACGGTGCGCGAGCCGTCGGCGCTGGCGTCCTGGCTGCTCGCCACCGCCCGGAACGAGAGCCTGCGCCGGGTGAAGGGGTTGCGCCGGGTGATCCCGCGTGATCACACCGACCACGACGCGTCCTGGGAGGCAGCGCTCGAGCCCGTCGCCGACGTCGCCGACGTCGTGGCGGGCCGGGACGAGGAACGCTGCTTGTGGGCGGCGATCAGTGACCTGCCCGAGCGGCAGCAGGAGGTGCTGGCCACCTTGCTCCACCCGGACGACGAGGGATATCGCCGAGGGGCGCAATCGCTCGGTGTGCCGATGGGGAGTCTGGGGCCGACCCGTCGGCGGGCGATCGAGCAGCTGCGGCGTCACCCGCTGCTGGAGCGGGCCGGCTGATCCAGTCAGCCGTGGACGAGGCGGTCCCGCCCGTGGGCCTTGGCGGAGTACAGATGGCGATCGGCCTCGGACAGCAGCGCGGTGACGTTCTTCGCCGCGCCCACGGCCACACCGACGCTCACCGTGACGTGCAGGCCCTCGACGATGTCCGGCCACGGGTAGGCCCGCACCTGGGCGAGGAGCTGCTCACCGCGGGAGGCGACGTCGCCGGTGGCCCGGCCGATCAGCAGCAGCATGAACTCATCGCCGCCCAACCGCACCGCCATGTCCGTCGCCCGGGTCATCGACAGCAGCATGCCGCCCAACCGGCGCAGCACGTCGTCGCCCACGGCGTGGCCGAAGCGGTCGTTGACCTCCTTGAACCGGTCGACGTCGACCATCAGTGCGGCCACCTGGGCCCGCTCGCCGCTGTGCTCGAGCCGGCGCAGGTGGCGGGCGTAGGCGTGCCGGTTGGCCAGGCCGGTCAGCTCGTCGACGTAGGCACGCTCGCTGAGCCGGTCGTTGTCCAGGATGACCCGCTCGGCCTCGAGCTGGGCCCGGGCCGCGTCGAGCACGTCGAGCCGCGCCCGCCAGCGCATCTGGGCCTGCCGCTCGGCGTAGCGCCGCCAGCCGTTGGCCGGGGGGTCGACCATGGCCGAGACGTGCAGGCACAGCGTGGTCAGTGCGGGGCCGAAGTCGTCGTCCACGTGCAGCAGCGCCGACTCGGCCAGGGCTGCCGCGCTGGCCGAGTTGCCGGCGTCCAGGGCACGGATCGCCTGGGCCAGCAGGACGCAGGCACGGTAGCCCTGCCGCTGGGTGGGATGCAGGGCGCGCAGCAGCCGGTGCGGGGAGGCGTTCTCCGGCTCCGAGGCCACGGCCGACATCAGGTAGTCGACGGCCTGCACCTCCGGCACCCACTCCTGGGGCAGGGCCGCCAGATCCTGCGGGCCGAGCCGGGTGCGGCTGGCCGCGAGGGTACGGGCCCGGTCCCGCTCGCCGATCTCGATCAGCGAGCAGGTGAGCGGCAGCATGCTCTCGATCCGGTTGAGCACGATGGTGCGCCGGTTGAACTCGGCGATCCCGGACAGCGCCACCGGCCAGCGCCCGGCCAGGCTGGTGGCCGCCCGGTCGAGCATGTCCAGCGCCAGTTCCCACAGCCCGCGACGGTGGTACCCCCGGCTGCAGACCATGTAGGCGAGCGGCCGGTGCACCGGGGTGCCTCCGGCTTCCTCGAGCAGCGCCACGGCCCGGTGCAGCCCGCGCTCGCCGCCCATCCCGGGGATCATCGCCCGGGTGGCCATCGCAGCGGCGATCAGGGCCTCGTCGGCCGAGCGCTCGGCTGCCTCGGTCATGGTCTGGAGGTGCTGAAGCTCGGACGGTGCGTAGTCGTGCAGGGCGAGCAGGGCGTGCTCGAGCATGCACTCCACCTCGGCCCAGTCCTCGGACCGGGCATAGGCGAGCAGCTCGCGGATCCTGCCCTCGCACTGACCGGTCTGTGCACACTCGTAGAGCTCGTAGGAGAGCACCCGGGCGCGGTCGCGATCGTCGACGGGAGGAGCGGGCACGCGCCGGGCCAGCGAGGGCGAGGGCCCCAGCGCGCCCTGGGGGTTCACCGGGACACGGTGCGCCCGGCCTCGGCGCTGTCGGCGTCGACGGGGTGAGCGCCACGGCGCGCGCCACCTCTGCTCACGTGGCGGCGGGCCGGGCCGCACGTGAGGAAGAGCGAGGTGGAGGCAGCGCTGCTCAAGATATGTGCTCCTCGGCTCGGGGCGAGGCAGGTGGGTCTTTGGGCAGACCTTACCTGGGCGTGGCCGTCCGAGCACGGGCTGAGACCAGATCCGATCGTCGGGCTTCCCGGGTCTCCGCGCCCACCCGGTAACCCCTGCGTGACCAGTCGGCGACCATCGTGTAGCGGTCGCCCCGGACCAGGGTGATCCGGCGCTCGACGGGACGGCCGGCCAAGCGGCCGACCCGCTCCACCCGCAGGCAGGCCACGCCGCGGGGCAGACGGAGCAGGGTGCGTTCGGCCGGGGAGGCGACAACGGCGTTGATCTTCTCGCTGCCGTCGGTCAGCCGGGCCCCGGAACGGGTGGCGATCTCGTCGTAGAGCGCGGTCCGGGTGAAGTCGGCGTCGAGCAGCGGGCGGCCCAGGTCGGCGGTGAGCCACACCCGGTCGTGGGCCAGCGGCTCGCCGTCCGCCAACCGGATCCGCTCCAGGTAGAACAGCTCGGACGCCGCGGGCGTCTCGAGCACGTCTGCAGCCTCGGCATCGGTGGTCATCCGCCGGGCCAGGACCTGGCTGGTCTGCACCATGCCTCGCGCCTCGACCTCGCGGAACAGCGAGTACAGGGCCCCCAGGGGCTGCTCGATGTCCTTGCGCACCCGAGTGGCCCGGCCGCGGGTCGAGTCCAGCACCCCGCGGTCACGCATCCGGCGCAGCGCTTCGCGCACGGTGTGCCGGGACACCTCGTACTCGCCCACCAGGTCCATCTCACCCGGGAAGTGCTCGTCGAACGCCCCCGCGCCCAGGCGCCGGTCCAGATCGGCCAGCAGCTGAGCCCACAAGGGCATCGGGCTGTGCCGGTCGAGCGGGCGGGCCTGGGCGGCGGGGGGTGTGGTCACGACGTCGGCTGTGCCTCAGCGATCTTCTGGTGCACCTCGGCCATGTCCACCTCTCGGACGGCGGTGATCAACTGCTCCAGGGCCGGCGCGGGGAGGGCGCCCGGCTGAGCGTAGAGCAGCACGCCGTCCCGGAAGGCCATCAGCGTGGGAATCGAGGAGATCTGCATGCCCCCGGCCAGCTCCCGCTCGGCCTCGGTGTCGACCTTGGCGAAGGTGATGTCGGAGTGCTGCTCGGAGGCCTTCTCGAAGACCGGGGCGAACATCCGGCACGGGCCGCACCAGGCCGCCCAGAAGTCCACCAGCACGATCCCCTCGCCGGAGACGGTCTTCTCGAAGGTGGCCTGGGTCAGGTCTGTGGTCGCCATGTCAGGCTCCTGCCGGGAGTGCGTGGGTGGCCTCCCAGGCGGCGAACCCGCCGAGCAGGTCGGAGACGTCGTCGAGGCCCTGCTGGCGCAGCAGGCTGGCCCCGACGCTGGAGCGCCAGCCCCCGGCGCAGTACACGACGACCGGCCGACCGCTCGGCAGCTCCGCCACGCGCCGGCGCAGCTCGGCCAGCGGGATGTGCAGGCTGCCGGCGATGTGCCCGGCCTCGCGCTCACCGGCGTTGCGGACGTCGACCAGGACCGGAGCGTCGTCCGACGCCAGCACCTCGCCCAGCTGGTGCGGGGTGAGCCGGCTGGCGTGCGAGACCAGGTCCGGGTGCTCCACCAGCGTCTGCTCGGCGTGCGGGTGGTAACCGGTGACCTGGTCGAAGCCGATCCGGGCCAGCCGGACGGCGGTCTCCTCCTCGCGCCCCTGCGGGAGCGATGATCACCACCGGGTCGTGCGGCTGCAGCACCATGCCCGCGGTCTCGGCGAACCGGCCGTCGGCGGGCACGTTGATCGCCCCGGTGAGGTGCCCGACGGCGAAGTCCTGGGTGTCGCGGGCATCGACCACCACGGCCCCGCTCGCCCGAGCGGCCAGGGTCGCGTCGTCGTCGAGCACGCTCAGGGCGCGGTCGGCGTCGTAGACCGCACGCTCCTTGCGGTTGAGGATGGCGTCGTACACGAAGTACTCCGGGGCGGAGGGCTGCCCGGCGGTGACGATGGCCACGAACTGCTCCTGCGTCATCGGCTGGCAGGCGTAGTTGAGCACCCGCTGCTCGCCGATGGTGGACTGCCGAGCCGTGGAGAGGTTCTTGCCGCAGGCCGATCCCGCGCCATGGGCGGGGAACACGCGCACAGCGTCGGGCAGGCCCATCAGCTTGCGCTGGATGGAGTCGTAGAGCTGCACGCCGAGCTCGTCGGCGGTGACCCCGATCGAGGCCAGCAGGTCGGGGCGGCCGACGTCGCCGATGAACAGCGCGTCACCGGTCAGGGCGCCGTAGGGCACCTCGTCGCCGGCGTGCTCGTAGACCAGCACGCTGATCGACTCGGGGGTGTGCCCCGGGGTCTCCATGATCTCCAGCGAGACGTCGCCGAGGACGATCCGCTCGCCGTCGTGCAGGGGGCGGATCTCGTACTCGGCCTGGGCGACCTGCCCGTAGCCGATCCACGCTCCGGTGGCCTGGGCCATCTCCAGGTGACCGGCCAGGAAGTCGGCGTGGAAGTGGGTGTTGATCACGCCGACGATCTGCAGGCCGTGGGCCTTGGCGTCGTCCAGGTACTCGGCGATGTCGCGGCGGGGGTCGACGACGACGGCCTGGCCGGTCTGCTCGTCACCGACCAGGTAGGAGGCCTGGGACAGGCAGTCGAGGTAGTACTGGGCGAAGTACACGGGTGCGCTCCTCGGTGGAAGGGGTCAGGGGGTGTGGGACGTGTTGTCGAGGGCCGTGTCCGGCCCTGCCTGCAGAGGTAAAGAAGATACCCGGGGGGGTATATTCCCGATCGGCTTCCGACGGGCGCGCCGGCGGACCAGGGCCAGTGCCGCGGCGCCGGCGACCGCCGTGGTGAGGCCGCCGGTCGCGATCGCGACGGCGCGGGCCGAGTCGTCGAGGTCCGCCAGCACCGCCGGCAGTTGCTGTGCCATCACCAGGGCTCCCATCAGCAGCACCATCGCGCCGAATCCGCGGCGGAGCATCGGCTGGGAGACCCGGCCGGCCAGGCGGGCGCCGATCAGGCTCCCCACCACGGCCGCTCCGGTCACGGAGAGAGCCAGCCCCCACGGGATCTGGGTGCCGTGCAGATGGCCGAGCAGGCCGGCGGTCGACTGCAGGGTGATCACCAGCAGCGAGGTGCCGACGGCGGAAGCCATGGGTAGGCCGGCCACGAGGGTCAGGGCCGGCACGATCAAGAAGCCCCCGCCGGCGCCGACGAAACCGGTGAGGGTGCCGACCAGGGCACCCAGTGCGACCGTGGCGACCGGATGGGGGTGTGCCGTCGTCCGGTCGGGGGCCTCGCGGCGTCCGCGCAGCATGGCGATCGAGGTGGCCAGCATCATCGCGGCGAAGGCGACCAGAAGGATCGAGCCGGGCACGTGGGTGGCGAGCCGGCCGCCCAGATAGGCGCCGGCCATGCCTCCGGCGGCGAAGATCAGCCCGGTGCGCCAGTGCACCCTGCCCTGGGTGGCATGAGGCAGCACGGCGATGGCGCTGGTCGTGCCGACGACGAACAGCGAGGTGGCCACGGCCTCCTGCGCCCCCAGGCCCGCGACGTAGACCAGCAGCGGGACGGCGAGGATCGAGCCGCCGCCGCCGAGCAGTCCGAGGGACAGGCCCACCACGACGGCCAGGGCGAGCACGAGGGGAAGCATGCAGTGAGTGTCGCATGAGTTCGGATGTCCGTACAAGTGGAGACTATTGCGGATATCCGAATGTCCGTACACACTGCTGGCAAGACGGTCCACCCGTCGGCAGTGCATCCCCGCCGTCTCGCCGAGGAGAAGTCATGACCGTTCAGCGCAGCCATCACGTGGTGATCATCGGGGGTGGTTCGGCCGGCATCACCGTCGCCGCCCGGCTCCGAAGGGCAGGTGTGGACGACGTTGCCGTGCTCGACCCCTCGACGACGCACTACTACCAGCCGCTGTGGACGCTTGCCGGCGGTGGTCTGGCGGACGTCCGCCGATCGGCCCGGCCGCAGTCCTCCGTGATGCCCAAGGGGGTGACCTGGGTCAGAGCGGGGGCGGCGTCGGTCGATCCCGACCGGCAGGTCGTGGTCCTCGACGACGGGACCGAGGTCGGGTACACCTCCCTGGTGGTCGCGCCGGGCATCCAGCTGAACTGGTCGGGGATCGCCGGGCTGGAGCAGGCGCTCGGTCGGAACGGGGTGTCCAGCAACTACTCCTACGAGTTGGCGCCCAAGACCTGGGAGTTCATCCGGAGCACGACCCGGGGGACTGCCGTGTTCGGTCAGCCGAACGGAGCGATCAAGTGCGCCGGTGCGCCGCAGAAGATCGCCTACCTGGCCTGCGACTACTGGCGCCGTCACGGGGTGCTGAAGGACATCGACGTCCATCTCGTGCTGCCCACGCCGGGCATGTTCGGGGTCCCGGAGTTCGCACAGATCCTGGAGCGGGTGGTCGAGCGGTACGGGATCACCGTGCACTTCAGTAGCGAGGTGGTCGAGGTGGACGCCGATGCCCGCGAGGCCGTCGTCCGCAACATCTCCGCCGACACCAAGGACCGGCTGCCGTACGACGTGATGCACCTGGTGCCGCCGCAGTCGGCGCCGGACTGGATCAGGACGGGGTCACTGGCCGACCCTGCCAACCCCGCGGGCTACGTGGAGGTGGACAAGCACACGCTGCAGCACGTGCGGTACCCGAACATCTTCGCCCTGGGCGACGCGTCGAACACGCCCAACTCCAAGACCGGTGCCGCCGTGCGTCATCAGGCCCCGGTGCTGGTCGACAACCTGATGGCGCACGAGGCCGGCCGTCCGTTGACCGGGGCCTACGACGGCTACGCCTCCTGCCCGCTCACCACGGCCAGGGATCGGATGCTGCTGGCCGAGTTCGATTACTCCATGCGGCCGGCGCCGAGCATCCCTCTGCTGAACACCGTGCACGAGCACCGCGACTTCGGGCTGCTGAAGAAGGTGGGGCTGCCTGCGCTGTACTGGAACCTCATGCTGAAGGGACGCGCCTGACCCTTTGTGCGCATTCACCTGATCGACGGCTCGCCTCGACATACCCCCCGGGGTAAACTCGCCATCCGGGGTCGGTCTCGACTGCGGAGTGTGACGTCACGTGACGAGGCATAGGAGGTCCGCGAGTGGACATCGATGAGGACGAGGCGCGTCAGATCATCCATCGGCTGCGGCGGGCCCGAGGCCAGATCGACGGTGTGATCACCATGCTCGAGGAGCAGCGCTCGTGCCGAGACATCGTGACTCAGCTCGCGGCGGCGTCCAAGGCCCTGGACCGGGCCGGCTTCAAGATCGTCGCCAGCGGCCTGCGGCAGTGCATGATCGGTGAGGGCGGCGAGGACCAGATGACCGCCGATGAGATGGAGAAGCTCTTCCTCTCCCTCGCCTGAGCGCGCGTCCCCCGCCCGTCCCCCACGCGGCGCCGCACAGCGAGAGTCGAGTAACCGCTGCTCCGGAGCAGTGATGGGAGCGGTTACTCGACTCTCGAGCTCTGGCTGGAGCGGTTACTCGACTCTCGTCGACCTGCGGGGTCAGTCCACCTGGAACGAGCGCTTGGACAGGCCGAAGAAGAACCCTTCGACGGTGGTGGTCACGTCGGGGCGGGACGCCGCGCCCAGGGTGACGAACAGCGGCGTGTAGTGCTCCACGGTTGGATGGGCGTAGGGCATTCCCGGTGCCCGGTCGGCGAACGCGGCGAGCTCGTCGAAGTCGCCGGCGGCCAGGGCCTGGGCTGCCCAGGCGTCGAAGTCGCGCGACCAGCCGGGCGCCGGTGCGCGGCCGAGGAACTGGTCCCGGTCCAGGTAGGGCAGCCCGTGGGTCATGAAGCCCGACCCGATCAGCAGCGTGCCCTCGGAACGCAGCTCGCGCAGCCGCTCGCCCAGGGCCAGCAGGCGTTTCGGGTCGTGGGTGGGCAGGCTCAACTGCAGCACCGGCACGTCGGCCGCCGGATACATCACCTTCAGCGGCACCCAGGCACCGTGGTCGAGGCCTCGCCGGGGGTGGGTGTGCACCCGCTCGTCGTCCGGCATGGCCGCGATCACTCGCTGGGCCAGCGCGCTCGCATCGGGGGAGGGATACGTCATCCGGTAGTACAGAGGGTCGAACCCGGAGAAGTCGTAGACCAGCGGAGTCGCGGCGGCGGGCTGGCTCACGCTCAGCGGCGCGGCCTCCCAGTGTGCGCTGACGATCAGCACGTTCTTCGGCTTGGGCAGGGACAGGGACCACTGCAGCAGCTCGTCCATCCAGGTGCGGCTCTCCAGCAGCGGAGGGGCTCCGTGACCCAGGTACAGCGCCGGCAGTGCTGCATCGCCGGGTGCCCAGGCGTGCTGTGCCGCGGTTGCGGGCAGGGCATCGCGCAGGAAGGTCTGGTACGGGTGCTCGATCACGAAATCTCCTTCGACTTTCAACTATCTTAGCTCATTCCTGACTGATCAGCAGGTCCCAGTGTCGTCGGGCCGGCGGGCGGCGGGTAGAACTGGGGTATGGACACTCCCGGAGCGGCAGGGCAGTACTGGGCAGAGGCGCTGGCGGGCTGGCGGATCCCCGAGGAGATCCTGGCCCGGGCACCGCAGTCGCCGTGGATCCACCCGGTCGAGCTGTTCACCGTGGACGACGCGGTGCCCGACTCGCCGTCGCACGCGCTGGCCCGCGAGGCGCTCGGCACCGGCGGCAGCGTGCTGGACATCGGCTGCGGCGGCGGTCGGGCGGCGTTCGCCGTCACCCCGCCCGCCACCGAAGTGGTCGGCGTGGACCACCAGCGGGGCATGCTCGACGCCTTCGCCGCTGCGGCGGCCCGCCGCGGGGTGGCGCACGCCGAGATCCTCGGTGACTGGCCCGAAGCGGCCACGGCGACCCCGGTGGCGGACGTCGCCGTTGTCCATCACGTGGCCTACAACGTGGCCGACCTGGCCGAATTCGCTTGGGCCGTCGACGAGCACGCCCGCCGGCGCGTGGTGTTCGAGCTGCCGCAGCGGCACCCGCTCGCGACCATGGCGCCGTTCTGGCGGCACTTCTGGAACCTGGAGCGCCCCGACGGGCCGACGGCGGACGACGCGCTCGCCGTCCTGGTCGAGGCCGGGCTGCCGGCCCGACTGACGTCGTGGGAGGAGACCGGCGAACGCCGCCCCGACCTGCCGCTCGCCCGCCGGGTCGAGTTCACCCGGATCCGGTTGTGCCTGCCGGCCGAGCGGGACGACGAGGTGGCCGAGGTGCTCGCATCGGCCGGACCGCCGCCCCCGCGCAGGCTGGCCGCGCTCTGGTGGGACACGGCGCGATAGCCCGGTCAGGCCGCGGGGTCAGCCGGTGGCGCCGAGCACCAGATCTGCGGCGGTGGCCCGCAGGGACAGCCCGGACGGGGTGAGCTGCAGGCTCTGTACGGTCAGACCGTAGGGAAGTGGGGGCACGGTGAGCCGGGTCTCCAGGGCGGTCAAGGGGGCACGTGCCGCGGCCGGGACGGTGGCCAGAGCCGCCGCGGGCACCCCGATCACCAGCCGAGCGCCGGACAGTCTCACCTGCAGCGGCAGTTGCAGCGCGAACCCGAGGTAGTTGCCGGAGAGCGTGAGGGTGTCGCCGCCGCTGTGGCGCACCTGGACGTCGGTGACCACGTCCTGCACCTGGGCGGTGATCAGCCGGGTGATCACCGGGTAGGGCACGATCCCCTCCACCTGTGCGGCATCGATCCGCACGTCCGGCACCTGCCCGGAGAACACGTCGCGGACCGGCACCGTCACGTCGTTCAGCCGCGCCTCGACCGACTCCACGGCCAGTCCACCGTTCGCCGCGACCGCGCCCGACCGCACGGTCACCTGCCGGAAGCTGCCTGAGGCGGCCTGGGTGAGGAAAGGGAAGCCCGAGATGGCCACGTCCGGCTGAACGGGCAGCGACTCGGAGGCGGCGATCTGGCGGCCCACCTGGTCCTCGACGAACCGGCGCGCACCGTAGTCGGCGAGGCCGGCCAAGGCGAGCAGGACCAGGCCGAGGACGAACAGCCGACGCAGCGCACGCACCGCACGATCGTGCCCTATCTCTGCCGGATCGGCCCGCTCGGGGGCGGGAATCAGTCGGCAGGTTCCACCGTGCGGCGCAGGATGCTGCGGCGCAGCGGCTCCGGCACCGCTGCGGCGTCGTCCAGGAAGACCTCGTGCAGTCCGGCGCCACAGCGGTAACCGTGACGGGCGGCGAACCGGTCCAGCCGGTCCAGCGCCACAACACGTTCACGCCGCCCGCCGACGTGCAGCACCTGGGCGCACCAGCACTCGAACACCCGCTGGATCTCGGCGCCGGGGGCCTCGACGGCGGGGTCGATGCCCTCCGCCAGGGCCAGCAGCACGGTCCAGGACGCCGGGTCGGCGCTCGCCCACACCACTTCGAGCGGAGGTGGGCTGTGGCCCGCGGCGGCGGTGTCCCAGGCCGAACGCAGGCCGTCCACCGCTTCCGCCCAGGCCAGGCTGGCCTCAGGGATCCCCTGACCGGTTCGGGTCAGGTAGGCGATCGGCGGGACGTCGACGATCACCGGGCTGCGGGGTGGCGCGTAGAGCGCACCCAGGCGTGCCGGGTGGATCCACCGCTGGACGACGCTCATCCCTCCCCCTCACGCCCCGACGAGCCCCATCCTCGTCCCCCGAACGGCGCAATGACGCGGGGCCTACGGCCTCACCGCCGAGGCCACGCCGCGCAGTGACTCCGGGCTGAACCCGTAGGGCAGCTCCAGCCGGTGCGCGGCGAGCAGGTCCGGGTCGCCGAGCAGGTCGTGCGTGGCGCCGTCCGCCACGATCGTCCCGCCGGAGAGGATCACCGAACGCGGGCACAGCTCGAGCGGCGTAGGGCAGGTCGTGGGTGACCATGAGCACGGTGATGTCCAGCGAGCGCAGCACGTCGGCGAGTTCGCGTCGGCTGGCCGGATCGAGGTTGCTGCACGGTTCGTCCAGGACCAGGATCTCCGGCTCCATGGCCAGCACGGTGGCGACGGCGACCCGGCGGCGCTGGCCGAACGAGAGGTGGTGCGGCGGCCGGTCGGCGAGGTCGAGCATGCCCACCTGCGTCGAGCGCCCGCTCGACCCGGGCCTCCAGCTCGGCGCCGCGCAGGCCCGAGGTTCGCCGGGCCGAAGGCGACGTCGTCGCGCACGGTGGGCATGAAGAGCTGGTCGTCCGGGTCCTGGAAGACGATGCCGACCCGGCGCCGGATCTCGCGCAGGTCCTTCGGTGCGACGGCCAGTCCCGGCCACCTGGACCCGACCGCGGCCGGCGGTCAGGATGCCGTTGAGGTGCAGCACGAGGGTGGTCTTGCCGGCGCCGTTGGGGCCGAGCAGGGCCACCCGCTCGCCCTGCTCGATCGCGCAGGTCGACGCCGAACAGGGCCTGGTGCCCGTCGGGGTAGGCGTAGGCGAGCTGGTCGACCTGCAGGGACGCAGTGCTCATCCGGAGATCCTTGCTGCCGTAGTGATCAGGGCCGCGGCTGCGGGCAGCGCCAGCGCTGTGGCCCACTGGCTCGCCGGGGCGGCGATGTCGGTGACCTGCGGGAGCCGGCCGGTGTACCCCCGGGAGAGCATGGCCAGGTGCACCCGTTCGCCGCGCTCGTACGAGCGGACGAACAGCGCGCCGGCCGAGCGTGCGAGGACCGGGAGTGCGCGGACGTCGCGGGCCACGAAACCCCGTGCGGCACGGGCGATCCGCATCCGGCGCAGTTCGTCGGTGACCACGTCGGAGTACCGGACCATGAAGGTCATGATCTGCACCAGCAGGGTCGGCAGGCGCAGGCGCTCCAGGCCCAGGAGCAGCATGCGCAGGTCGGTGGTCGCGGCCAGCAGGATCGAGGTGACCACGCCGAGCGTCGCCTTGGCGAGCACGTTCCAGGCCGCCCACAGGCCGGTGACGCTCAGGGAGAGGCCGAGGACGTCGACCCGATCGCCGGGGGTGAGGAAGGGCATGGCCACCGCGAACAGCACGAAGGGGGTCTCCACCAGCATCCGGCGCCCGATCAGCGGGAACGGGATCCGGGCGACCAGGGCCACCGACGCCAGCAGTGCCGCGAAGCCGGCGAAGGCCCAGACCCGGTGCGCCGGTGTGAGCACCACCATCACGATGAAGGCGAGGGCGGCGACCAGCTTGCATTGCGGGCCGAGCCGGTGCACCAGGGAGTCCCCTGGGACGTGCAGGCGGTGCGCGTGTCCTGAGGCCACGGGGTCCCTGGCCGCCCGTCAGCCGGTGGGCTGGCGCCGGCGCAGCAGCCGGGTCAGTCCGTAGAAGAGCGCCAGCGTGACCAGCGCGCCCACCACCCCGGCGATGCTCTGGCCGAGCGGGCCGTCCAGGAACGAGGCCTGGTAGTCGGCCAGGGGTGAGCCGCCGGTGGCATGGTCGGTTGCGGTGTCGATGAATCCCTTGTCCTCGGCGACCTTCTCCAGGCCGTCGGGGGAGCTGCTGGCGAACAGGCTCACCACGCCGGCCAGGAGCAGGGTCACGGCAAGCGCGATCAACGTGAACCGGCGGTTACGCATCCACGGCTCCAGGCAGGGGGTTGGTCGTGTCAAGCCGCAGGGTGACCTCACGGCGCAGGTGCCGGGCGCCACGGACCAGGTCGGGGCGGACGGCGATCACGCTGGCGATGGTGGCGGCCGTGATCGCGGCCTCGCCGAGCCCGATCAGCAGGTGGATACCGACCATGCCGGTGAGCACGGTGCCGACCGGAATGGTCGAGGTGGCGCCGACGGCGTACAGCGCGGTGAAGGCGGCGGCTGCGGCCGGGACGGAGAGGAAGGCGGAGACGGCGGTGGCGGCGACCAGGCTGGTTCGGGTCTTCGGAAGCAGCTTCACCAGGGCGAGGAACACCAGGTAGCCGACGCCCACGCCGACCACAGCCATGTCGGTGATGTTGACGCCGAGCGCCGTCAGCCCGCCGTCGGCGAAGAAGAGTCCTTGGACCAGGAGCACGACGGCGATGCAGAGCGCGCCGGTGTACGGACCGACCAGGACGGCGGCGAGGACCCCGCCGAGCAGGTGCCCGCTGGTTCCGGCGGCGATCGGGAAGTTGATCATCTGGGCGGCGAACACGAAGGCGGCGACCAGGCCGGCCATCGGCGCGGTGCGATCGTCGAGCTCGCGACGGGCGCCGCGCAACGACACGGCGATGCCGACCGCAGCCACGGCGGACGCGCCGAGCGAGGTGGGGACGTCGATGAATCCGTCAGGTACGTGCACCCAAGGAACGTAACCCTGTTGGGAATTACTCGCAATAAGAGCGAGTGTGCCTGCGCTGAGTCGCCCGTTCCGAGCACCTGAGTGGCCTGCGCCCGTCAGGGGGTGGGGGAGGGCCAGGTCGGGGGGCGTTTGGTGAGGAAGGCGTCGATGCCCTCAGCGGCGGCGGGGGAGGAGAGGTCGCAGACCATGGCATCGGCGGCCGTGGCGTAGGCCTGGCCGAGGGGTTGGTCGATCTGGGTGTAGAACGCCCGCTTGCCGTTCGCCAGTACAGAGGCGCTGCGGGCGGCGATGCCCGCCGCGAGCTCCGTCACCGCCTCGTTCAGGCCGCCCAGCGAGACCACCCGATTCACCAGTCCCCAGTCGTGTGCCGTCGCGGTGTCGATCGGGGCGCCGGTGAGCAGCAGCTCCAATGCCCGTCCGCGG
Source organism: uncultured Actinomycetota bacterium (assembly GCA_963710915.1). Lineage (GTDB taxonomy): Bacteria > Actinomycetota > Actinomycetes > Actinomycetales > Kineosporiaceae > JADJPO01. The sequence continues at coordinate 94,168 of CAVQCD010000020.1, forward strand.
CCGATCCGGCGAGCCACGGCGACCGCCGGGGTGGAGCAGAAGATGCCGACGCTCACCCCGGGCAGGGCGAACCGGGCCCCATCCGCTGCCACCACCAGGTCGCACATCGCGGCCAGCTGACAGCCCGCCGCGGTGGCGATGCCGTGCACCTGGGCGATCACCGGTTGGGGCAGGGCGGGCAGTGACTCCATCAGCGTGTTGCAGGCTGCGAAGAGGGCCTGCTGCCAGGCGGTGTCGTCGGTGTGCGCCCCCATCTCGCCCAGGTCGTGCCCCGCGCTGAAGCCCCTCCCGGCGCCGGCCAGCACCACCACCCGGGCGGTCGGGTCGGCGCGCACCCGGTCCAGCTCGGCCTGCAGTGCGGCGATCATCGCGCTGCTCAACGGGTTGTACCGCTCCGGCGCGTTCAGCGTCAGCCGGACGACGCCGTCGGCAGCCTCCCGGAGCACCAGCGGTCCGGCAGCGGGCGAGTCGGGAGCGGTCATTCGAAGGCCTCCGTGGAGTGGGCGCGCTCGCGCAGCAGATTCTTCTGGATCCTCGCGTGCCATACCGCCACCCTCGCCGGTTCGTCAGGTTCCTCCCGGGTGAATCTATGGGCGTCGCCGAGCAGCGGGAAGGGACCGGGGGGTGTACCGCCTACGATCGGCCCATGAGTCCCAGCCGTTTCATCACGCTGCTGCACGAGCAGGTGCGCCGTGAGTTCACCGCCAGCCAGCAGTACGTCGCCCTGGCGGTGTGGTTCGACGGGCATGACCTCCCCCGGCTGGCCGGCCACTTCTACAAGCAGGCGGTCGAGGAGCGCAACCACGCGATGATGATGGTGCGGTACATGCTCGACCGCTCTCTGCCGGTCGAGCTGCCCGGCATCGACCCGGTGCGCAACGACTTCACCGCCCCGGTGGAGCTCGTCGCGCTGGCACTGGCTCAGGAGGAAGAGGTCACCCGGCAGATCGAGGCCCTGTTCCGCGCCGCCCGGGCCGACGACGACGTGCTCGGTGAGCAGTTCATGCTCTGGTTCATCAAGGAGCAGGTCGAGGAGGTCGCCTCGATGAAGACCCTCCACGCCATCGCCGAGCGGGCCGGGAACGACTGGTTCGAGATCGAGAACTACCTGGCCAGGGAGACCCCCGCCGACGGCGCTGCGGACGCCGCGGCGCCTGCGGCGGCAGGTGGCGCCCTCCAGCAGTGATCGGTGCCGAACCACTCGGTTGGCGGATGGACGCCCCAGCGTGACGCCTGCCTAGGGTGAGCCGGACCCCGACTGCCCAGGAGGCCGGCATGCCCCGTCGACGCACGGCGTTCCTTGTCCTGGCCATCGGGGCGGTGCTGCCCGGGCTGGCCCTGGCCGGGCCGGCCGCTGCGGCACCACTCGACCAGGTGTGGCTGACCTTCGGGGAGACCCCGGTCGGGCAGACGCTCGCCACGGTGACCAACGAGGGAACCCTGGCCGCCGACACCCGGCAGAGCGTCGTCACGCTCAACGGCGGCACCCTGGTCGCCGGGTCTGCCGTATCCGGGCAGGGCAGCTCGGCCGACTTCCCGGCCTTCGCCTCGTCCGGCTCGGGTCGCCGCGCAGTCGTCAGGGTGACCAACGCCGGCAGCGTCGACCGGCTGGCTCCGGGGTCGGCCCAGTTCTCCTTCGGGGCGGACGTCGTGCTCGACGCCACCAGCGCCAGCTCCTCCAGCGGAAGCACGGACAACGGCAACAACGTGATCCAGCGCGGTCTCTACAACGACGCCGGACAGTTCAAGATCCAGGTGGACGCCCGCCGGCCCAGCTGCCGGATCAAGGGCGCCTCGGGGGCCGTCGAGGTGACCTCGCGGGTCAGCCTGACCCCGGACATCCAGTGGTACCGGTTGCGGTGCACCCGCACCGTCGGCTCGCCGAACGACACCGTGAGCCTCACGGTCACCCCGATCAGCAGCTCGGGTGAGCTCGGCGCCGCAGTCAGTGACTCGCGCACCGGCCGGGTCGGTCGCACCGGCTTCGCGTTGGGCGTCCCGCTGTCGGTGGGTGGCAAGCTCAAGAGCAGCGGCGCGATCAACAGCAGCTCCTCCGACCAGTTCAACGGCCGGATCGACAACGCGGTGCTGCAGATCGGCTGAGCCCCATCGGTTCAGCTGTCAGGCGGTCACGGGTGGAGGCGGTCGCCCTTCGGGTCGTACAGCGGCGCAGCCGTGACGGTTCCCGGCACCCAGCGGCCGAACAGGTCGATCTCGACCGCGGTGCCGGCAGTGGTGTGGCCGACGGGCAGGTAGGCATAGGCGATCGAGGAGTCCACGGTGTACCCGTAACCGCCCGAGGTGACCCTGCCCACCACCCGGGAGCCGCCCGACGCGCTGTCATGAACGCGCACCGGTTCGCTGCCGAGCACGACCTGGCGCGGGTTCTCGAGCGTGATGCAGGCCAGTCTGCGGTGCAGCCCAGCGGCTTTCGCGGCCCGCAGGGCGTCGTCCCCGATGAAGCCGTCGGGCTTGCCCGGGTGGTCGAGCTTCACGCAGAACCCCAGCCCGGCCTCGTACGGCGTGGTCTCCGGGGTGATGTCGGTGCTCCAGACCCGGTAGCCCTTCTCCAGTCGCAGCGACTCGATCGCCCGGTAGCCGCAGGCGGTCATGCCGTCCGCCTCGCCCGCCTGCCACAGGGTGCGCCACAGCGCCGGCCCGTACTCGGCGGAGGCGTAGAGCTCCCAGCCCAGCTCGCCGACGAAGGTCACCCGCAGCGCCCGGACCGGAACGTCGCCCACGGTCAGCTCCTGAGCCGTCATGAACGGGAAGGCCTTGTCCCCCAGGTCGGCCGGGGTGGTCCGGGCCAGCACCGTGCGGGCCAGCGGACCCCACACGGCGAACGTCACGTACTGCCCGGTCACGTCGGTCAGGCTCACCGCCGGCGCCCCGGACGTGGCGCCGTCCGGTGCCGGCAGGGAGGCCAGAGCGCGGGCCTGGGTGCGCAGCCAGGCCAGGTCGTGTCCGCCGAAGGCGGTCCCGGTGACCACCAGGAAGGCCTCCAGGCCGAGCCGGGTGACCGTCACGTCGGCCTCGATCCCGCCGCGGTGGTTGAGCATCTGGGTGTAGGTCACCGCACCCACCTCGCGGGCGACCACGTTGTCGCAGCAGCGTTCCAACAGCCGCGCGGCGTCCGGACCGGTGACCAGGATCTTAGCGAACGACGTCTCGTCGAACAGCCCCACCCGCTCCCGGGTGGCCCGGTGCTCGGCAGACGTCGCAGGGGACCACAGTCGCCCGGCCCACCCGTGCGGCCGCAGCGCCTCGTCGGCTGCGTAGTCGCCGGAGGCGTTGTGGCTGTAGTAGTTCACCCGCTCCCACCCGGACTTCTCGCCGAACGAGGCACCGTGCTCGGCGTGCCAGGCATACACCGGCGAGGTGCGCAGCGGACGACCGGCCTCACGCTCTTCGCCGGGGTAGCGGATGTCGTAGTAGGTGCGGTAGTTCTCCAGCGTGCGGGCCAGGGTGTAGGACGGCGAGCGGTAGGCCGGGCCGAACCGGCGCACGTCCATGTGCCACAGGTCCATGCCCGGATCGCCGTCCACGATCCAGTCGGCCATCACCTTGCCGATGCCGCCGGCGCCGGCGATGCCGTGCGCGCAGAACCCTGCAGCGACGAAGAACCCGGGCACCTCGGTGGGGCCGAGGCAGAACTCGTTGTCCGGGGTGAACGCCTCCGGGCCGTTGATCAGCTTGCGGATCGGGGCGTCGGCCATCGCGGGCACTCGAACGGCCGAGTTCTCGGTGATCTCCTCGAACCGGGCCCAGTCCTCGGCCAGGAGCCTGCCGTTGAAGTCGGCCGGCACGTCGTCGAAGGAGGTCGCGGTCGCCGTCCAGGGGGCGGGGTCGCGCTCGTAGCCGCCCATCAGCAGGCCGTCGACCTCCTGCCGCCAGTAGACCAGCAGGTCCGGGTCGCGCAGGGTCGGCAGCGGTGCCTCCCGTCGTCCGATCAGGGACGGCAGGAAGGCATCGGTGACCAGGTACTGGTGTGACATCGGCACCACTGGTACCCGCACGCCGACCATCCGTGCGAGCTGCGCGGCGAACATGCCGCCGCAGTCGACGACCACCTCGCAGGCGATGTCGCCCCGGTCGGTGCGCACCGAGGTCACCGCCCCGCCCTGGGGGTCCCGGTCGATGCCGAGCACCCGGGTCCGGGTGTGGATCCGCACGCCGAGGGTGCGGGCCCCCGCGGCGAGCGAGGTGCACAGCGAGGAGGGGTCCAGGTAGCCGTCGCTGGACAACCAGGCCGCACCGAGCACGCCGTCGAGCTCGACCAGGGGGAACATCTCGGCCACCTCGGCCGGGGAGATCTCGATCAGCGGCAGGTCGTAGGTGCGGGCCCAGCTGATCTGTCGCCGGATCTCCTCCATCCGGGCGGGTGAGGAGGCGAGCTTGATGCCACCGCTCTCCACCCAGCCCGGGGGCGCCTGGCCGGCCTGCAACCGGCGGTAGAGCTCCACCGAGTACATGTTCATCCGGGTGAGGGTCGGGTCGGCGCGCAGCTGGCCGACCAGGCCCGCGGAATGGAAGGTCGAGCCGCTGGTCAGCTCGGAGCGCTCGAGCAGGACGACGTCGCGCTCGCCGCGCTCGGCCAGGTGGTAGGCGACGCTGGCGCCGCCCACCCCACCCCCGATCACGACGATGCGGGCAGAGGCCGGTAGGTCCGGCCGCAGGGCCGGCGCGGATTCGCTCACGAGCGGCAATCTATGCCCGCCGGGACGTGGAAGTGCCAAGATCGTCGCCAGATCGCACTTTCCCCCTGGCGGGGGAGAACCGCGATCTGGGGGTGATCACTCACTCGTCCAGGGCGTTTCCTGCGCTAGGGACGGCCGACACCCGGTGCCATGCGTGCGAGGCACCAGGTGTCGCGGCGTGTGTCGAATGGGTGACGGTTGATCGCCGTTGTCGGTGATCTCTGGACCATATGCCCGGCGTGCCCCTAGAGTCCGGCCACCATCCCCTGATGGGGCGGGCGAGGAGCGTGTGCGTGACGGTGCCGGCGCAGGGCGACAGCTCGACGCCGATGGCAGGTTCGGCGAACCTGTCACCGGAGATTGTCGCGCGCCTGAACGCGGTCCCCTTCCTGGGCGGGAAGGCCTGGCAGGCCGAGGAGCTGACCGGCGGCCTGACCAATCAGAACTTCGTGGTGGGCGTCGGCGGGCAGCGCTACGTGGCACGCCTGTCCAACCCCACGGGGGCGCTGCTGGCCATCGATCGGGACGCCGAACGCGAGTGTTCGGTGGCGGCGGCGTCGACCGGGGTGGCGCCACGGGTGGTGGACTACGCGCCGGACGTCGGTGTGCTGATGATCGAGTGGATCGACGGGCGCACGTTCGCCCCGGAGGATCTGCGGGACCCGGCCCATGCGCCGGCGGTGGCCCTCGCCCTGAGACGCCTGCACGCCGGCCCTCGCTTCCCGGTGGACTTCGACATGTTCGCGATCCAGCGCCGATACCTGGAGGTCGTGCAGCGCAACGGGTATCGCCTCCCGGCCCGCTACCTCGAGTTCATGCCCGTGGTCGATCGGTTGCGCAGTGCGATGGCCGTGCGAGACGAAGGAACTGTGCCCTGCCACAACGACCTGTTGGCGGCCAACCTGATCGACGACGGGCGGCAGATCTGGCTGATCGACTACGAGTACGCGGGCAACAACGATGCGTGCTTCGAGTTGGGGAACCTGTGGAGCGAGTCCACCCTCGAGGCCGACCGGCTCGAGGAGCTGGTGGCTCTGTACTACGGAAAGGCCTTGCGCCACAAGGTGGCCAGGGCGCGGTTGTGGGGCCTGATGTCGAAGTACGGGTGGATGCTGTGGGCGTCCATCCAGGACGGCGTGAGCACGCTGGACTTCGACTTCTGGTCATGGGGGATGGAGAAGTACGACCGGGCGGTGGCCGAGTTCGACGGCCCCGACCTGGAACGCTGGCTCGCCGATGTCCAGCGGGAAGACTGAAAACCGTTGTCTGACAACCCCTCGGGCTCGAAGGAAGGACGATCGCAGTGGCAGATCTCTCCCAGCTGAGTGACGACGAGCGACGGCTCGCCGAACTCGGCTACAAGCAGGAACTCAGCCGCACCTGGTCCGGGTTCTCCAACTTCGCCATCTCATTCTCGATCATCTCGATCCTGGCCGGCTGCTTCACCACCTTCTTCCAGGCGTGGAACAACGGCGGACCGGTCGCGATCTCCTGGGGCTGGCCGATCATCTCGCTGTTCATCCTGGTGATCGGCTTCTGCATGTCTGAGCTGGTCTCGGCCTACCCGACCTCCGGCGGCATCTACTGGTGGGCCTCGAAGCTGGGCGGCGTCAAGGCCGGCTACTACACCGGGTGGCTCAACCTGGTCGGCCTGCTGGCGATCGTGGCCTCGGTGGCCTATGGCTGCGCGTCGTTCTTCGACCTCGCCTTCTCCCGGTTCAGCGAGTCCTGGGCGGAGGGCTACTCGCTGCAGCGGACGTTCCTGCTGTTCCTGGTGGTGCTCGTGCTGGTGTCAGCCGTCAACATCTTCAGCAGCCACCTATTGGCGATCATCAACAACGTCTCGGTCTGGTGGCACGTCGCCGGTTCGGTCATCGTGGTGGCCATCCTGTGGCTGATCCCGGACAAGCACGCCAGCGCGGACTACGTCTTCACCGGTCACGTGAACAACACCGGCGGGCTGTTCGGCGGGTCGGACAGCGGGCTCGGTTTCTGGTTCTACATCCTGCCGCTCGGGTTCCTGCTCACCCAGTACACGATCACCGGGTACGACGCCTCCGCACACCTGTCCGAGGAGACGCAGGGTGCCGCCGACTCCGCGGCGAAGGGGATCTGGCAGTCGATCTTCTACTCCGCCATCGGTGGCTACGTCCTGCTGCTGTCGTTCGTGTTCGCCGTCCAGGACGGCGACGAGGTGACTGCGGGCGGCGGCGGCGTCCAGGTGGTGTTCGACCAGGCCCTGGGCAGCAAGTGGGCCGGGGTGGTGTTGCTGATCGCTGCCAGCGGGCAGTTCTACTGCACCACGGCCTGCCTCACCTCGACCACCCGCATGCTCTACGCCTTCAGCCGGGACGGCGCCGTCCCCGGTGCCCAGTACTGGGCGAAGCTGAACTCGAGCAAGGTGCCGGTGAACGGCGTGATCGCCTCGGCGGTGATCGCCGTCCTGCTCACCCTGCCGGCCCTGATCGAGATCAACATCGGGACCGCGGAGGAGCCGATCATCGTCAGCTACGCCTTCTCGGCCGTGGTGTCGATCGGCGTGATCGGGCTGTACCTGGCCTTCGCGATCCCGATCTGGTACCGCTGGCGGGCGGGCTCCTCGTTCACGCAGGGGCCGTGGAACCTGGGTACCAAGTGGAAGTGGATGGCGCCCTTGGCCCTCGCCGAGATCGCGATCACCTCGGTCTACTTCATCATGCCGTTCACTCCGGCCGGTACGCCCGGGTTCCTGCGCGGCCTGGTCGGGGCGGAGGGCACGGACACCGTGCCGTTCGACTGGAAGTTCGTCAACTACACCCCGGTCGTCACCGGTGGGGCGCTGCTGCTGCTGTGGATCGGCTGGCACCTCTTCGCCAAGAAGTGGTTCACCGGTCCCAAGATCACCGTCGACCTGCCGCCAGGTGTGACCTCGGCGGACGAGATCGAGCTGGAGCACCACCACAAGGGGTACCTGACCGGCGAGCACGACCAGCCGTGACGGCCTGATCGACCCTCACCCTGGAGTGGTCAGTTCTCGGGCAGGCGCCTCGGCGTGTTGCCCGGGGGCTGACCACTCTGCGGTATGGGGGCGGGCGGGGGGTAGGCGGCGCGCATCCGCAGATCCTTGCGGGGGTCGGCCGGAGTGCAGCACCCGTTCTTCAGCCGGAGCCGGCCGGTCAGGGCACCCACGGTGAGGATCGCGAGGTAGAGCACGACCGCGGCCAGGAACAGGTAGCGCATCCGGCCATCGTCCGGCACGCGGCCTCCCCCGGCAAGCAGACTCGGGCCGAGCGTCCCCTGGCGGCCCGGGGCGGACCGGAGTCGAATGGGGGAGCGAGGGGTGTGGATCCCGTTGGAGGAGGTGGCCCGATGAAGGCGGCGATCGGTGACCGGCTCATCGTCAACCCGGTGCATGTCGGCGGCCCGGTGCGGGACGGCGAGGTGATCGAGGTCCACGGGCAGGACGGCGGCCCGCCCTATGTGGTGCGCTGGTCGGACGGGCACCAGGGGCTGTTCTACCCCGGCACGGACGCCCAGGTGCACCACGAACCGGCGCCCTGACGGTCTGCTCAGGCTGCGCTGAACGGCGCCCGCTCGTCCAGGCGGAGCGACAGCTTGCCGGCGGTCCGCCACACGCGGGCCAGGGTGTCGTGGTCCTCGGGCGTGATCAGATTGCCCATCACCCGCAGGGCCAGCTTCATCAGCGGACGTGAGCGCATGCCCACCGGCCCGGCCGCGGGGATCAGGCCGGGCACGGTGAGCAGCCCGGCCACCCGGCGGGCGATCGAGAACGCCTCGCCGTAGTTGTGACGGAGCAGGGCCGGCCAGGCCTCGTCGTAGGGGTTCGGCGCTGCGGAACCCGTGGCGCCGAACAGTTCTGCCGCCATCCGGCCGGTCTCCAGGCCGTAGTCGATCCCCTCGCCGTTGAGCGGGTTCACGCAGCCTGCGGCGTCCCCGACCAGCACCCAGTTCGGCCCGGCCACCCCCGACACAGCACCGCCCATGGGCAGCAGGGCGGACCACGGGGCCCGGATCGCGCCGTCCAGCTCCCACTCGTCGCGCCGCAGCCCGGCGTAGTGGTCCAGCAGGTGGCGCAGGTTGATCTCGGCCGGACGGCGCGCCGTCGCGAGGGTGCCCACGCCGATGTTCACCTCGCCGTCCGCGAGCGGGAAGACCCATCCGTAACCGGACAGCACCTCGCCCTCCCGGTCGCGCAGCTCCAGGTGGGAAGAGATCCACGGGTCGTCGCTGCGGGCGGACTTCACGTAGGCGCGGGCGGCCACCCCGTAGGCGGTGTCCCGGTGCCACTCGCGGCCGAGCATCCGGCCGAGCTGGGAGCGGGCGCCGTCCGCCACGATCAGCCGCCGGCAGGACAGCGTTCGAGGCCCGGACGGGGTGCTGAAGGTGACCTGGCTGACCGAGGCTCCCGTGCGGTCGAGGCCGACCGCCCGGGCACCCTCGAGCGGCACGGCACCGCTGGCCAGCGCGGTGGAGCGGATGGCCGCGTCGAGCTCGGTGCGCGGGGCGGCCGATCCGTGCGCCGGCAGGCTTCCCCCGGGCCAGGGCAGGTACAGCTCCTGGGAGAAGCCCGCGGCGCGCAGGCCCCAGTTGACCGCCCGGCCGCGCAGCCAGTCACCCAGTCCGAGCCGGCGCAGCTCGGCGATGGCCCGGGGGGTGAGACCGTCACCGCACGGTTTGTCCCGCGGGAAGGTGGCGGCGTCGGCCAGCACGACGTCGAGCCCGGCGCGCGCGCACCAGGCCGCGGCGGCCGACCCGGCGGGGCCGGCGCCGACCACGAGAACATCGGTGGCGGTCGGGCAATCCTCGGAGGTCACCCCCTGAGTCTCCCAGCAGCCGGCCCGTGCCGCCGGTCCGGGGCAGGAGGCGTGACGAGTCGCCGAGTGGGCGGACCTGGGGTTCCATGGGCCAACGACCGCCCCACCCCGTCCACCAGCCCGTCCACCAGCTCGTCCCTCAGGAGGACCCATGCCCACGCGTCATGCCACCACGACCTGGAGCGGAAGCCTGCAGGAGGGGGCGGGTGAGGTCGAGCTGACCAGCTCGGGCCTGGGCAGCTACGAGGTCTCCTTCCCCCGCCGGGCGGCGGACGAGGCCGGCGGGGTGACCAGTCCCGAGGAGCTGATCGCCGCGGCGCACAGCTCGTGCTTCGCGATGCAGTTCTCCGCCCTGCTCGGCGGGGCCGGAGGCAGCGAGATCCGGCTCAGCGTGCGTTCCGATGTGACGCTCGGTGCCGACCCTGCGGGTGGTTTCCGGATCCCGCTGATCACGCTGTCGGTGCGGGGACGGGCCGAGGGCGTCGAGCCCGGGACTTTCGCCGAGCTGGCCGAGCAGGCCAAGGCCGGGTGCCCGGTGAGCAAGGCCCTGACCGGTACCGAGATCAACCTGGTCGTGGACGCCGCCTGACCGGGGTGTCTCAGGGGCTCGGCAGCGCTCAGGCGTCCAGGTACCAGGGGCTGGCGTAGGCCAGCGCCCAGCAGGCGCAGGGATGGTCGTGCGGCTCGGGCTCCACGAAGGCGCTGCCGTAGTCACGCGCAGGGTCGGCGACGCGCAGCGCCACCCAGCGCGTCCCGGCAGGGAGGTCCACCCGATGGCGCACGACCTCACCGCAGCGGGCCGGAAGCTGCTCCAGCACCCGGACGGCGCCGTCCCGACCGGTGAGCAGCTGCAGCTCGACGGCGCTGCCGTCGAGTGAGGAGCAGGCGAGGTCGACCGTCAGGTCATGCGGGCCGGTGCCGGGGAGGACCCCGCCGCCGCGGACGCCGGACAGCCGTGCGTCCAGGCGGAGCCCGACCTCGCGGGTGGCGAACGCCCGCCGCGCCAGCAGGGCCTCGCGGACCCCGTCGCGGCTGAGCGATTCGACCCACAGCCCGGTCCGTCCCTTGCCGATCAGGCCGTAGTTGCGGCCGTGCTCGTCGCTGGCGCCGATCAGCGCCGGCCGCCAGCCGGCGTCCAGGCACTCCACGATCGGGGAGTAGGCGCTGCCGGCGCGGCTCTGGAACAGAAAGTCCTCACGGCGGTTGAACACCTCCAGCGCCACCATCCGCTCGGGCAGGGCGCCCGGCGGCCGGTGGAACCCACCGAGTTCCCCCGGCTCGCGGCCCGGGTGGTTGTAGCCGAACAGCGCGGTCGGCTCGTCGTCCTCGAGGAAGCCGAACAGGCCGGACATCGACCCCGGGGAGGTGACCGGTACCCAGGTCCGGCTGAACCACACGTTGACGTGCCCCAGCCAGGGCTCGGTCCACTCGAACCCGCGCAGTGCGGTGAACTCCCCGGGCACGTCGTGGGCATCGGCGATCGCCCCGGTGCGGTGCCAGATCGACTCGTCGATGCTGCGTGGAGGCATCCGTCCCATGGACAGGGCCTCGTCGTGCGGGTAGTGCTCCAGGCTCAGCCCGTGCACGGCGTCGAACGGGATCGAGGAGTGGTCGGTGAGCGCCGCCACGTCGAGCCCGGCGGCCCGGATCTGGGCGAAGGCCCGCTCCGGATCGCCCGCGCCGTCGGAGTACAGGGAGTGGTTGTGCAGGTCGGCGACGACCAGGCGCAGACCGTCCTGGTCGTCCAGTCGGGAGGCCCGCCAGGGGTCCGCGTCACTCACGTTCACGATGTCCCGACGCTACCAGCGGCCCACGACGGCTACAGTTCCCGCGGACTGTGGTGAGTCGGGGTGAGGAGAGCGCATGGACCGGATCGGTGTCGTCGGATGTGGCCTGATGGGGGCCGGCATCGCCGAGGTGTCGGCGAGGGCCGGCCTGGACGTGGTGGTGGCCGAGTCGTCGCCGGCTGCCGCGCAGGCGGGCCAGGCCCGGCTCGAGCGGTCGCTGCGCCGGGCCGAGGAGAAGGGCAGGATCGAGTCGGCGGACGCCGTGCTGGGCCGGATCCACCTGGTCACCGAGCTGGAGGCGATGGCCGACCGCACGGTGGTGATCGAGGCGATCGTCGAGGACGAGACCGCAAAGGTCGACCTGTTCCGCCGGCTCGACGAGGTGGTCACCGACCCCGAGGCCATCCTCGGCTCCAACACCTCCTCGATTCCGATCATGAAGCTGGGTGCGGGCACGAAGCGTCCGGAGAACGTGATCGGCATCCACTTCTTCAACCCGGTGCCGGTGCTGAAGCTGGTCGAGCTGGTTCCCAGCCTGCTCACCTCGCCGGGGATCCTGGGCCGCTCCAGGGTCTTCGTCGAGTCGATGCTGGGCAAGAAGGCCATCGACTGTCAGGACCGGGCCGGATTCGTGGTCAACGCCCTGCTCATCCCGTTCGTGCTGTCCGCGATCCGGATGCTGGAGTCCGGCTTCGCCACCGCCGAGGACATCGACCGTGGACTGGTGCTCGGCGCCGCGCACCCGCAGGGGCCGCTTGCCCTGGCCGACCTGATCGGTCTGGACACCACCAAGGCCGTCGCCGAGTCGCTGTACGCGGAGTTCAAGGAGCCGTTGTACGCGGCGCCACCGCTGCTGGCCCGCATGGTCGAGGCCGGGCTGCTCGGTCGCAAGACGGGCCGCGGCTTCTACACCTACCCCTGAGCAGGTGAGCACGCGGTGACCCGGTACGAGCACCCGCTCAGCCCGCGCTACCTGGAGGTGGACCGCCAGGGCGTCGTGTTCAACATGTGGTATCTGGCCTATTTCGACGACGCCCTGGCCGGCTTCCTCGGCGCACGCGGGCTGTCCTACCCGCAGCTTCTGGCCGAGGGGTATGACCTGTCCCTGGTGCACACCGAGCTCGACTGGGCGGCCGGCCTCGCCTACGGCGACCAGGCGGTCGTCGCGGTCGAGGTGCTCGCCGTCGGGCGGACCAGCGTCACCCTCGGGTTCGAGGTGCTGCGGGGCGGGCAGAGCCTGTGCCGGGCCAGGACCGTCTACGTGGTGATGGCCGACGACGGTTCCGGCAAGCGGGAGATCCCGGCGTCGCTGCTCGCCTGCCTGACCGGCTGAGCTCAGCCCGCCAGGACGTCGTCGAGGCTGCGGCCCCGGGCCATCGCGAACTCCTCGCGCAGAGACACCGCGGCGCACTTCAGCTCGAACCCGCCGAGGCGGTTGAGGTCGTCGAGAACCGTGGTGGCAGAACCGATCACCGCGTCGTCGAGGGTGCTGCCGCCCGCCGCGGCGAGCTGGGTGAGGGCCAGCGCCACATTGCGCCGCAGATCAGGATGGACCGCCATCAGGGAGTCCACCTCGCGCACGTGCGTGAGCACGATGCGCTCCCAGCGCTGCCCGAGTCTGCTGGTGCTCAGCTTCTCGTGCAACAGATCACTTGCCCCGCGTTCGCGCTCACCCATGGCATACATGCCGGTACGACCTCCTGTGGACTCGCGTCCATCGTCGGTCCAATCAGCCGCGGTGATGAGCAGTCCGGGGGTGTGACGGAGAAGACCAGCCCATGAGCCGACGGCGGTGTGGGCCGATCAGGTGACCCTTCGGCCGAGCGGGCGATCTCGTGACGTGGGGCCGAGAGTGGCGGGGAGTGGCGGGGCAGGGCTCAGGCGAGGGTGACGCCGTCCGCCGAGACCGTGACCTTGAGCTCGGGCAGCGGCTTGGTGGCCGGGCCCTTCTCCACGGCGCCCGTGGTGGAGTTGAACACCGACCCGTGGCAGCTGCAGGTGAGCTCCTTGCCCGCCGCGGCCACCGGGCAGCCCTGGTGCGTGCAGGCGGCGTCGAAGGCGACGACCTGGCCCGCCTCGGGCTGGGCGAACACGACCTTCTTGCCCGAGATGTCCTTGACCACGGCCCCGCCCACCGGGATGTCGGCGAGCGCGGTGATCACGGCGCCGGCAGCGCCCGCCGCAGCGGATCCTGCAGCCGACGCGGCACCGGCAGCCGCCGACCCGGCCGCTGAGGCGGCGGATCCGGCAGTGGTCGCAGCGTCGTCGGAGCTGCAGGCGCTCAGGGCGCCCACGCCGGCGAGGGCGGCGGCGCCCACCGAGATCACGGAGCGGCGGCTGGGGGTGCTGGACTGGTCGGACATGCGGTCTCCTTCAGGGGGTGGGGATGGTCAGGTGTTCTCGGACGATCTCAGGCGAGGCTGACGCCGCCGTCGTGAACCGTGACCCCGATCTTGGCCAGGCCCCGGGTGGCCGGCCCGTTCAGGACGGCTCCCGAGGAGGTGTCGAAGGCCGATCCGTGGCAGTCGCAGGTCAGCCGCCGTCCGGCGGGCTGCACCGGGCAGCCCTGGTGCGTGCAGGCGGCGTCGAAGGCGACGACCGACCCGGAGCGCGGTTGTGAGAGGACGACCTTGCGCCCCTTGATCGTCTTCACCACGGCGCCGCCGACCGGGATCTCGGAGAGCTTGGCGTCGACCGGCTGCGGCGGTTTGGTGGTCTTCGTCGTGGTCTTGGTGGTCTGGCTCGTGGTCTTGGTGGTGGACGACGTCTCCGTGGTCTCGTCGTCCTCGGAGGTCGCGCCCGTGGTCTTGGTCGTCGGCTTCGTCGTGGGCTTCGTGGTCGGCTTCGCCGCGGCGGCCGGTGCCGTCGTGGGGGACGCCGCCGAACTGCTCGCCGGGGCTGTCGCGCTCTCACTCGCCGACGCCGAAGGCGCCCCGCTCGACACCTCGGTGGTCGCGTCGACCGCCACCGGGGTGGGCTGGTCGGAGCCGCACGCGGCCAGGGCGCCGGCTCCCAGCGCTGCCACGGCGCCTGCCGAGATCACGGTACGCCGGCTCGGCCGGGGCTGCTCCTGCACGGATCCTCCTGGAGGGGGGGCCACATCGATCCGGCAATACTGACACATCAGGGTTGCGCGGCAAGTCCTCGTCGGGCGAGCAGGGGTTCGATCCTCGGCGGACGTCCGCGCACGGCCTCGAAGGCCGCCAGCGGATCCACCGACCCGCCCCGCGAGAGCAGTCGCTCGGCGAACCGCTCCCCGTTCTCCCGCCGCAGGCCGCCGTTCTCGGTGAACCACTCCACGGTGTCGGCGTCCAGGACCTCGCTCCAGATGTAGCTGTAGTACCCGGCGCTGTAGCCCCCGGAGAAGATGTGCGCGAAGTAGGTCGACCGGTAGCGCGGGGGGATCAGGTCCAGGGCGATCCCGTTGCGCTGCAATGCGTCCTGCTCGAATCGCAGCACGTCGTCAGGGCCGAGCGCAGCGGCCTCCGCCGGGGTCAGCCGGTGCCAGGCCAGGTCGAGCAGGGTGGCCGCCAGGTACTCGGTGGTGGAGAAGCCCTCCCCGTAGGAGCGCGCAGCGAGCAGGGCGTCGATCACGGCCTGGTCGAGCCGGTCGCCGGTCCGGTGGTGCACGGCGTAGTTGGCCAGCACCTGCGGCCAGTAGGCCCACATCTCGTTGACCTGTGAGGGGAACTCGACGAAGTCCCGCGGCACGTTCGTGCCGGACAGCAACGGGTAGTGCACGTCGGACAGCAGCCCGTGCAGGACGTGGCCGAACTCGTGGAACGCGGTGATCAGTTCGTCCAGGGTGAGCAGGGTCGGCTGGCCGTCCGGCGGCCGGGGGATGTTCAGGTTGATCACCACGACCGGGGCGTCGCCGAGCAGGTGCGACTGGTCGACGAACGTGCTCATCCAGGCGCCTCCCCGCTTGGTGTCCCGGGTGTACCAGTCGGCCAGGAACAGTCCGCGGGCGGCGCCGTCCGCCGTGCGTACCTCGTAGACCTGGACGTCGTCGTCGTAGCCGACCAGGTCGGTGCGACGCACGAAGTCCAGGCCGTACAGGGCGTTCGCCGCGAAGAAGATGCCGTCGGAGACCACGCGGCCCAGCTCGAAGTAGGGCCGCAGCGCCGCGGTGTCGAGGCTGTAGCGCTGCGCGCGGACCCTTCCCGCGTAGTAGGCCCAGTCCCAGGGCTGCAGCGGTGGGCTCTCGCCGTCCGCCACGAGGGCGGCCTCGAGCTCGGCGGCCTCGGCCCGGGCGTTGGCCACTGCCGGTCCGATCAGGCCGCCGAGCATGGCGTCCACGGCCGGGAGGGTCTTGGCGGTCTCGTCCTCGATCACGTACGAGGCGTGATCGGTGTAGCCGAGCAGCCCCGCGCGCTCGGCGCGCAGCGCGACGATCCGGGTGAGCGTGCCGCGGGTGTCATGGGCGTTGCCGCGCTCTCCGCGGGACACCGAGGCACGATGCAGCCGCTCGCGCAGCCCGCGATGGGTGAGCGACTCGAGTTCGGGCTGGCCGCTGGGCAGGCCGATGGTGAGCAGGTAGCCCTCCAGCCCGCGGCCCTTGGCGGCCTCCGCGGCGGCCGCGATCTCGCCCTCACCCAGCCCGTCGAGCTCTGCCCGGTCGCTCACGTGCACGGCGAGATCGACGGTGTCGGCGAGCAGGTCGTTCTTGAACGCCGTGGTGAGGCCGGCCAGCTCGGCGTTGATCGCGCGCAGCCGCTCCTGTTCGGCGTCGTCCAGGCCGGCCCCGGCCCGCACGAAGTCCTTGTGGTAGCGGTCCAGCAGGCGCTGGTCCTCGCCGCCCGGCTCCAGCTCGTCGCGGCGGGCGTGCAGGGCGTCGACCCGCGCGAACAGCCGGCGATCGAGGTAGATCGCATCGCTGTGCGCAGACAGGCGCGGCGCGACGTCGGCCTCGATCTCGTTCAGCTCGGCGGTCGCGGAGGAGCTGGTCAGGTTGAAGAACACCTGGGACACCCGGTGCAGCAGGCGCCCCGAGCGCTCCAGCGCTTCAAGGGTGTTGGCGACCGTCGCGGGCGCGGACGACGTCGCGATGGCCTCGATCTCGGCCCGCTGCTCGGTCATGCCGGCCTCGAAGGCGGGCTGGTAGTGCTCGGGGCGGATGCGGGCGAACGGGGGGAGCCCGAACGGCAGCTCGCTGGGTGCCGCGAACGGGTTGTCGGGCAGCAGGGAATCGGTAGAACCCGTCGTCATGGCGACACTCTAGGCTGACCGGCGTGACCGATCTCGTCTACCCGCCCGTGATCACTGTGGCCCGTGGTCTGTTCACGGCGCTCGGCCTGAAGTTCACGATCGAGGGCGCAGAGCACATCCCGCGCACCGGCGGCGCGGTGATCGCCAGCAATCACGTCAGCTACCTCGACTTCACCTTCCTCGGGTACGGCGCGCTGCCCGCCAAGCGGTACATCCGGTTCATGGCCAAGGAGGCGGTGTTCCGGCATCGGGTCTCCGGCCCCCTGATGCGCGGCATGAAGCACATCGCGGTCGACCGGGCGGCCGGGTCTGCGGCGTTCAAGGAGGCGCTCGGCGCGCTCAAGGGAGGTGAGCTCGTCGGGGTGTTCCCCGAGGCCACGATCAGTCGATCGTTCATGCTCAAGGACTTCAAACCAGGGGCGGTCAGGCTCGCGGCGGGGGCGAACGTACCCCTGGTGCCGGCCGTCGTGTGGGGCGGTCAGCGGATCTTCACCAAGGGCCGGCCGAAGGACTTCCGCGGCCGGGGCAAGGCGATCACGGTGGCCTTCGGCGCGCCCATCGCGGTGCGCAAGGGCGACATCCAGGGCTCCACCGACGAACTGGTCGCCACCATGGCGGCAATGCTGGATCGGGTGCAGCACTCCTACCCGCAGTCGCCGTCCGCCCCGGAGGACCGGTGGTGGTTGCCGGCGTCGCTGGGCGGCACCGCTCCGACGCCCGAGGAGGCCGCCGCGCTGGACGCCGGTGACCGGGCGCGCCGCGAGGGCGTGGAGGACTAGCTACTTCTCGTACCACTCGTCGTCGGCGGACTCCAGGCTCGCCCCGCGGCCCCCGGTGCCGGGGAAGAGCCGCCCGCGCCAGTTCACGTTGACCTTCTTCTCGGTCTTGACGTCGACCAGGATCACGTCGGTGGTGCCGCGGCCGAAGAGCAGGTTCTGCAGGTGGCGGTAGGAGGCGTCCGGGTTGGGGATGCGGCCGAGCATCTCCACCGCCTGGCTCTGGCCGGCGGTCTCCAGCCGGAACGAGCCGTATTGGAGGATCATCCCGAGGATGGTCCGCTTGTAGTTCATGTCGGTGAGCTTGCCCAGCGGCAGCATCGCGACGTTGCGGGTGAACACCCCGGTCACCGTGATCACGCGCTTGGTCGTGATGAAGACCAGGTCTCGGTTCCACTGCCAGTACTTGTATGCCAGCCGGCCGATCAGGAACAGCATCACCAGGATCAGGATGCCGCCCGCGCCGGCCAGCTCGGCGGGCATCTGGCTGATCACCAGGAAGCACAGGAAGAGCCCGCCGGCTGTGGTGATCACCGGCTCGAGCATCGAGGACCAGTGGATCTGCCCGCCGAGCGCGTCAGCGTTCATCTCCGGGTCGGACAGGTACCGGAGGAACTCGTCGGGCAGCTGCGATCCCTTGCGGACCTCCCACGGCCACATCTGCGGCAGCATGGCGGGCCTACCGGTTCAGCAGGGCGTCGAAGAAGCTGAAGATCGAGGTGACCGCATCGGCGACGAAGAAGAACGCCGCCCGCACGTAGTCCGCAGCCGTCTCCGGCGTCATGATGATCGCGTACACGGCGAACACGACGAGCAAGCCGACGAGAACGCTCTTGGGTTTGACTTTCATTGCACCTCCTCATCGGCAGCTCGTCCCACCCGCGCATCCAACGGCTCAGCATGACCGGCCGTGTCGATGCCACGGTGGAGGCGCGCCGATGACTTTCTCACCCGTCACACCCGTCACACCAGTTGCACCCGGTGATCCCTGGTGTCCTGGCGCTACATCTCCGTGTACTCACCGTACGTGGACCATTGCGGTCCGGGTAGTCCAGGAGTGGTGCAGAACGCCTCAGACCACCCCGTAGAGGCGATCGCCGGCGTCACCGAGGCCCGGCACGATGTAGCCGAGCTCGTTGAGCCGCTCGTCCACCCCGGCCACCACGATCGACACCGGCGCGTCAGCGCCGAAGGCGCGCTCGATGGCGGCGATCCCCTCGGGGGCGGCGAGCAGGCAGATGGCGGTGACGTCGTCCGCCCCGCGGTCGAACGCGAAGGTGATCGCGGCGGCGAGGGTGCCCCCGGTGGCGAGCATCGGGTCGAGCATGTAGACCTGCCGCCCGGACAGGTCCTCCGGCAGCCGGTTGGCGTAGGTGCTCGCCTGCAGGGTCTGCTCGTCGCGGACCATGCCCAGGAAGCCGACCTCGGCGGTGGGCAGCAGCCGGGTCATGCCGTCCAGCATGCCCAGCCCGGCCCGCAGGATCGGCACCACGAGCGGTCGCGGATGCGTGAGATGGACTCCCTGCGCCGGTGCCACCGGGGTCTGGATCAGGTGGGGCTCGACCCGGACGTCGCGGGTGGCCTCATAGGCGAGCAGAGTGACCAGCTCATCCGCCAGGCGACGGAAGGTGGGCGTGTCGGTCGAGGCGTCGCGCAGCAGGGTGAGCTTGTGCGAGACCAGCGGGTGGTCCACCACGTGCAGATGCATGCTCGGAACCTACCCTCACCGATTCACCCGGCTCAGCTATTCGCGGTGAGCCATGGTCAATGCCACGATGGGTCCGTGGCGTACTTCACCGCAGTCATCGCCCGCTCAGGGGCGACATGGAAGGCCCGTGACGTCGAGGTCGACGAGTCGGCCGGTCTCGACGACCTGACGGAAGCCCTGAGGGGGGTCGCCATCGGCGACGAACCTGTTCTGGCCGTGGTCGAGCACGAGGACGAGTGGTTCGCGATCATCCGGGTCGACGGGGACGACGAGCCACGGCTCTTCGTCTCCGACCTGTTCGCGGCCTCACGCAGCTCGTACGCCGAGCTGCTCGCCCCCGCTGCCGATGTCGACGACGAGGACGACGACGACGAGGAGTCGGCGGGGTCCGCCGCGGGTGCTTCGGCCGAGACGGATGCGGACGAGGGCGCGGACTCGGTCGGCGACGCCGAGGACGACGACTCCGGCGTGGTGGTGGACGAGGAGATCACCATCGACGCCTGGGCGGGGGAGACCGACCTGCTCGAGGATCTCGGGGTGAGCGGCAAGCAGCTGCGCGCGCTGGTCGAGAAGAACGGCGACGACCCCGGCACCGTGCTCGGCGAGGTGGGCGAGGCGGTCGGTTTCGCCGACCTGCTCGAGGCGTTGCGCTGACGCTTCCGGTGCGGGCCGCGGACGACGCGGCCATGGTGTCGGCGCTGGCGCAGGCCCGGCTGGCCCTGTCCACCGGCGACGTTCCGGTCGGGGCCGTGGTGCTCGGGCCGGACGGCGTGGAGCTGGGCCGGGGCTGCAACGCCCGCGAGGCGCTCGGGGACCCCACGGCGCACGCCGAGGTGGTGGCGCTGCGGGAGGCGGCTGCTGTACTGGGCTCGTGGCGGCTGACCGGGTGCACGCTGGTGGTCACGCTGGAGCCGTGCACGATGTGCGCCGGCGCGCTGGTGCTGGCCCGGGTCTCCCGCCTGGTCTTCGGCGCCTGGGACCCCAAGGCCGGCGCCGCGGGATCCGTGCGTGACGTCGTCCGCGACGCGCGGCTGAACCACCAGGTGGAGGTCATCGGTGACGTCCGCGCCCAGGAGTCAGCGGATCTCCTCCACACCTTCTTCCGCCCCTAGAACCCGCTCATGCTCCGCGGGTGTACATGCCGGCGGTGCTGACAAGCTTGTCTCATGTACCCCCGCGGAGCATGAGCGCGGTTTTGGATTTTCTGGGGCGGGTGGCGAGCCGGTAGTCTCCTCGACGGTGGCGTGTCCGAGCGGCCATAAGGAGCACGCCTCGAAAGCGTGTGTGGGGGCCGACCTGCTCCGAAAGGGTGCAGATGCCGTGGTCGACTGCGCGGGATACACCGCTGCGCACGCCCGACTGCTTCTCCCGTTCCAGCACGGCGTCGGATCGCTGGTGTTCATCTCGAGCAAGGCCGTCTACGTCGACGACCAGGGCCG
Organism: uncultured Actinomycetota bacterium; assembly: GCA_963710915.1. Classification (GTDB taxonomy): domain Bacteria; phylum Actinomycetota; class Actinomycetes; order Actinomycetales; family Kineosporiaceae; genus JADJPO01. Next base: position 114,597 of record CAVQCD010000020.1, read on the forward strand.
ACACTCCAACTCCTATGAGCCGCCTGAGTTCGCAGCTCCGGTGACGGAGGCGCAGCCAACCGTGACGCCGTCCGACATCGACTTCGACTCTCGCGAGGGGTACGGCCGCAACAAGGTGGCCGCTGAACAGGTGCTCCTGGACTCCGGTCACCTACGCGTGAGCGTCCTGCGGGCGTCGCGGATTCACGGCGTCGGGGCCGGACAGCCGCGTGAATGGGTGTTCGTCAAGCGCGTGCTCGACCGCCGGCCTCATCTGTTGCTCGCTCACGGCGGCCGGGGAGTGAACCATCCGACCGCGGCGGTCAATCTGGCTGCGCTCGTGGAGTTCTGCGCAACGAACCCCGGGACGCGCATCCTCAACAGCGCGGACCCCGACGCACCGGACGGCCTGGCGATATCCAGGATCATCGCGGCGCACTTGGCGCATTCGTGGAGTGAGGTCCTCCTCGACTCAACTGCACCGTCTGGCCTGGGTGACCATCCGTGGAACACGATGCCGCGCTTCGTCCTCGACACCTCCGCCGCCGAGCGGCTCGGGTTCGTCCCTGTCGGGGGCTATGCGGACACGGTAGGCGCCGAGATCGACTGGCTGGTCGCCGCGGCGCGCTCCGGTGACCCCGCTGCGGCACTGCCACGGCCGCACGATCCCTTCTTCCTGCCCTTCTTCGACTACGCCCGGGAGGACTCGTGGCTGGCTGGACGGCCCCAGGACGACCAAGGCGGATAGCGCCGGGCTGCCACGCTCCGAGCAGTCGTCGGTCAACCGCTCCGGCACGTCCGGAGGCTCTGGCCCGGGTCAGTGTCGCGCGAGCGCGTGCTCGAGGAGTTCGGCCACAAGGTCGAGGTCGTCAGTGGTGACATCGGCGCCTGCCTTGGCGATCCATCGCAACGACCGCGCCTGATGACGCCGTAGCCAGAAGTCCACGTGGACTGCCATGTCGCGGGCGATTGCTTCGTCGACAGCCGCAATCTGGGACAGCGCCACGGTTCGGGTCTTCGGATCCAGGGTGATGCGGACGGTGTCGAGAAGGTCGGTGCCCTGCTTGTCTGCGGCCCGGTTCATCACGGCTTGGAGCTTCATGGCGATCAAGGGACCGGGTTCGGCGACGGGAGTCGTGACGGCGACGTCAGCCGTCGCGGTCCCGATCACCTCGAGGGTCATCGATGTCGCGGTGTCGAAGGCCCAGGCGTGGGCGCTGGCGTGGAGCCGGTCGCCGGGATTGTCGCTGGGGTGGTCGAGCTCGACCTGGCGCACCTGGAGAACGTCGACCTTGACCATGCCGAGCGGTGTCGGGAGCAGTACCGCCGCCGGCTCCTCGGCGGTCGCGCCCTCGACGGCGCGAAGCACTTCGAGGTGGGGGGTCGGTCCGAGCATCCTGTCGACGACGTCGAGGTCGACCGTTGCGCGGTGTGGCGTGCTCAGGCGGGCCAGAACGGCAAGGCCTCCGACCACCACGGGCGGCTGCCCGAGGCTGTCTGCGACCTGGGCGATGGCCTGGACGACGGCGGTCAGCTGGTCGCCGAGGAAGGTGGCGCGGTCACCAGACACGAACGCCCCCGTCCGGCGTCCACTCGTTGAGGATCTGCCGCCCGCGTCCCTCGTCCTGCGCGAGATCAAGGGCGACGAACAGGGGGTGGGCCAGTGGCCACCCAGACCCGGGCATGCGTCCCTTGGCCGGACCGGGGAGGCGGCGGTTCGCCGCGGCCGGTACTGGGGCGACGCGGATGGTCGCGCCGGCTGTCGTCGAGGACGGCGCAACGCCCAGCAGCGTGCGGGCGCGAGTCCGGGTCGCCTCGTCGGGAACGTAGAAGTCGAGGATCTGCGAGGCTGTCGTCGCGATCGGTGCCCCGTGGGCCAGTGCCTCGAAAGCGTGTGTGGGGGCAACTCCACCGTGGGTTCGAATCCCACCGCCACCGCTCTGTGATGTCGCAAGACATCGGAAACCGCCGGACCTACGGATTGTGGGTTCGGCGGCGTCGTTTGTTGGGTGGTGGGCCTGGGGGTAGGCCGCGGGCCTGGTAGTCGCGGCGGGGGTCGATGGTGAGTGCGTGGAGGAGTTCGCCGGTGGCGGCGTGGGTGACGCGGACGTGGAGGTCCTGGGCGAGCAGGATGGAGGGGGTTCGGGCGTGGGTTCGGCCGACGGGGTGGCCCTGGTACTGGCGGTGTAGGCGACGGTGGGGTCCCTCAGCTCAAGCCGAGGATGATGTCCTTCAGCTCTGCCAGGATCTGAATCCGGTGGCGTGCCTGCGTGAAGTCGTGTGACTTCGTGAACTCGTTGTGGACGATGGCGCAATCCACGCCCGCCGCTACCGCGGAGCGCAGCCCTCTGTGCGAGTCCTCCACGACCAGGGCCTCGTCCTTGGCGGCTCCGAACCGCTCGAGCGCCGTCAAGTACGGCTCCGGGTCAGGTTTGGCACGCAGGTAGTCATCGCGGACCAGGACGAAGTCCATGTACTGCCGGATGCGGCGGCCTTGGTGGATGAGATCGAAGTCCTCGCGCTTGGACGTCGTCACGATCGCCATGCGCACGTACCGCGACAGCTCTGCGAGAGCCTCGACCACGCCGTCGATCTCGATCGCCTCGGAGCGCAGGTACGCCTGGTAGTAGCCGTTCCGGACTTCACGCAGCCTGTCGATGGTCTGACCATCGACACCGACTGCCTTCGCTTGTGCCCACGTCCCCGCACCCTGGCTCATATCCAGGAGGTACTGGTCCTTGTCCAGTGCCACGCCGATCTCAGCCAACGCTCGCTGGCCGGCCCTGTAGTACCACTGCTCGGTATCGACCAGCACGCCGTCATGATCGAACAAGATGTACCTCTTCACCCTGCGATCCTTTCCCAGCGGACCGCAGCGCGCCACCAAGATCACCGCACGGAGATCGAATGCGATGCTCAGAGCTCCGCCGCAGCTAGGCCCAGCCGCTTCCCGTCGCTGGGTGACCTGCTCGCTGGCGGGCTCGCCCGGGGACCGTTCTACGTCGGGTCTCCTGGAGACACAGGCTCGCCCGCCGTTGTGCGATTGAGGGCGCTTCGACGCCGGCGGATTCCACCCTCAATCGCATACCGGCGCCGGCGATATCCGGCCGAAACCGCACAACGGGGCCGGGCTGCGGGGCGGAGACCCGATTGGCGTCGACCTGGTTCGTGCGGGCCGAGCTCTTCGAGATCTCCGCCGCTACACCCCGGGCCGCCGGCCGGCCGCTCCCGGCTGCCCGGCGACGCTGCCCGGCGACGTTGTCCTGGTTGACTCGCCGGACGGCCAGGAGAGGTGTCAGAGGGTCAGCAGCACCTTGGTGGCGCGGCGCTCGTCCATGGCCCGGTAGCCCTCGGCGGCTTGGGCGAGAGGCAGGGTGAGGTCGAAGACCTTGCCGGGAGCGATCGTGTGGTTCCAGATGCGGTCGATCAGGTCGGGCAGGAACCGGCGGACCGGGGCGGGGCCGCCGATCATGTGGATCTGGGCGAGGAACAGGTCGATGCCGGGCAGGACGACGTCGTGGCTGACGCCGACGAAGCCCAGGTGGCCGCCGGGGCGGGTGGAGCCGATGGCCTGCGCCATGGACTCCTGGGTGCCGACCGCCTCGACGACGGAGTGCGCGCCGAGGCCCCCGGTGAGGTCCTTGACGGCGGCGATCCCGGCGTCGCCGCGTTCGGTGACGATGTCGGTGGCGCCGAACTCGCGGGCGAGCTGCTGCCGGTCGGCGTGGCGGCTCAGGGCGATGATGCGTTCGGCGCCGAGCTGTTGCGCGGCCAGTACGGCCATCAGGCCGACGGCGCCGTCTCCGACGACGGCGACGGTCTTGCCGGGCCCGGCCTCGGCGGCGACGGCACCGAACCAGCCGGTGCCCAGGACGTCGGACGCGGCGAGCAGATGCGGCACCAGCTCGGCGTCGGGCTGCCCGGGGGTCGCGACGAGCGTGCCGTCGGCGTAGGGGATACGGGCGTACTCGGCCTGCGTACCGATCTCGCCGGTGAAGGTTCGGTTGACACAACTGGAGGGGTAGCCGGAGCGGCAGATCTCGCAGGTGTTGTCGGAGATGACGAAGGACCCCACAACGAAATCGCCCGGCTTCAGGGTGCGGACCTGCGAACCGATCTCCTCGACGATGCCGACGAACTCGTGGCCCATCGGCTGCCGGTCGGGGGTGTCGACGCCGCGATAGGGCCACAGGTCAGACCCGCAGATGCAGGTCGACGTGATCCGGATGACCGCGTCGGTCGGCTCGACGAGCTTGGGGTCCTCGCGCTCCTCGACTCGTACGTCGCCGGGGGCGTGCATGACAACTCCGCGCATGGTGTCTGTCTCCTCAAGAGGGTTGATGTAGCGGCCTTCCGGCGAGCGGTGCCCGGGTCAGCGCCTGGTGCGCTTGAGCTTCCCGGCCAGGGAACCCGCTTCGCGGGACAGCAGTTGCGCGCGCTCGTCGTCCCCGTCGTCCACCGCGCGCCAGTAGTCGATCTTCAGGCGAACGTACCGTCGGCGAAGCGCGAGCTGCTCGGCCTCGCGCGCCAGCCGCTCTTCCTGGGCAGTCAGCAGTTCGATCTGCTCACTCGCGGCGGCTGGCCCGCGCCGACCGTTCGCGACGTACTCCCGCATGGCGCCGACCGACATCCCGGTCGCGGCCAGGCAGGCCAGCGCGGTGACCCGGTCCAGGTCCGCCGCGCTGTACAACCGGTGCCCGCTGGTCTCCCCACGGTTGACCGGATCGATCACGCCGATCGACTCGTAGTACCGCAGGGTGGTGGCCGGCAGCCCGGTCAGGGCAGCGACATCCTTGATCGTGTACACCTCAACGGCAGTTCGGGGACTCACACTGACCAACCCTAGGGAACTTCAAGTACTCGAAGTCAACACCAGGTGAAGCGAGGGCCGCGGCGTGGGTCAGAGTTGAAGAAGCTCTACGGCGTTCAGGTAGGCCGCGGACACAGCCTCCGGGTCGTGCACGTCTCCGGGGGCCTCCGAGATCGCCCGCGATCGTGCGCGAACGGCAGCACCGGGATCCTCCGCCACGAGATCGACACACAGCCCAGCCACGACAGTGCCGGCGTCGTGCCCGTCCAGACCGTCAAGGGCGAGGCCGTTGTGGAGCAGCGTCGCCGCCTCGAGGAACACCTCACGAGCCATCTCGAGGTCCACCTCGGGCCGGGCGCGAGCAGCTGACTCCGCCGCGGCGAGGAACTGATCGAACGGCAAGCCCGCGGGGCGGTGCGGCATCGGCATCCCGAGAGCCTCACCGCCCGCCGACGTGCCGGCAAACGAATATGGCGATCGATCCCTCGCCGGTCATCAACCCAGAGGTCGCTCGAAGGTGATGAGCATGCCGTCGACGCCGCCGGGCCCCACGCGACCCTTGACCTCCACTGCTGTCAGCGCTTTGAGCTGCCATCCTTCGGCGGCGTGCTGGTTGAGAAGCGACTGCAGCTTCTCTCCAGACATCTTGCCGCCGATCATCTTCTCGCGAAGCTCCACGACCCGGTACTCGAATCTCGCTGCCATCCCCTCACGGTAGTGCGCCCCGGAAGTGAGATGAATCCTTCGCCCCTGATCCCTTCGAGAGTCGGCAAACCCGCTGAATCTGGCGCGGATTCCCCGGTCTTGCCGACTCTCGTCGCGTCGTGGCGGCCGGTGGGTCGGTGAGGTGTCAGGGGGGCTGGTGGGTGGCCAGGTAGGACTGCGCCAGTGCCTCGGGTGCTTTCGAGAGCCAGGCGTCGAGGATCAGCCGAGGCAGATCCTCAGGGGAGACGACGGAGAGGTCGACCAGCACCGCCGGGTAGTTGTCGAAGTGAGGAATCGTGAACACCCCGGCGACGCCGGCGGCGAGCAGTCCCTCCTTCTCGTGCAGATCCTCGGTCGTGACGCCGAGAACGGGTCCGACCGGCACCGGGTCGTCGCCGAACCGCTTGAGGTCAGCCTTGCTGAACGGTCGCTCCCACACGAATCCCTTGTCCTGGACGAGCCAGTGGCGCGTGTTCCACTTGTGGCCGATGGTCACCCCGGGCAGCGCGCTCGCCAGCCGTTCGACGTCGTCGTAGTCCATACGCCTACTCCATCACCTCTGGCGGGCGGCCCCCACTCCAGATGAGACTTGTCCGATGGCGGAGAAGGACTTCACCGAGGTGTTCTACCGGCTCCGGGCGATCATGGCTGAGCACGCCGCAGGCATGGACGTCGTCGCCGACGGGCCCACGGCCTATCGGCTGAACACCCGGCATGTGCGCAAGGACGGGTACGTGCTGATGTTCGGGGCGGTCGAGGTCAGGAAACGCTACGTCTCCTACCACCTGATGCCGGTCTACATGGCACCCCCGGGGGTGCTGCCCATCTCTGAGCCACTCCGCCGACGCATGCAGGGCAAGGCCTGCTTCAACCTCTCCGGGATCGACGAGGACCTCTTGGCGGAGCTGTCCGAGCTCACGCGGCGGGCGGTCTCGGTGGCCGCCTCGTCGCCCTACGCGGGTACCTAGACGGCCCTCGGCCCGACGACGGTGCCGGTGAGGCGCCCCGCCTGTTCGAGGGCGTTCGCGCCGAGATCCGGTGCCGGGGAGCATGCTCCGTGCACACGTCCACGTCGCCGGAAAGCGTGCCTGGGTAGAGGCCCCGATGCCTTGACTCGAACACATGTTCGAAGCATACTGGATGCATGGTCGCGGAGCTGTTCGAGTCGCCGCCTGAGTCGCCGTGGTCGGTGGCCGGGCGGGTCACTGCTGCGGTGGATGCGGTGGTGGCGTTGCAGGCGTGCCTGGACGTGCCGTCGTCGGTGGTGTCGGGTGCGGATGTGGCGGAGATTGAGCGGTTGGCGCGGCGGGTGGACGCGGCGCGGTTGGCTGCTCTGGCGGCGGTGGATGCTGCGGGGGTGGGTGAGGGGTCGGGGATGAGTGGGACGGCGGCGTGGCTGGCCAAGGCCACCCGCGCGGACGGCGCGGCCGCGGCGCGGGATGTCGGCCTGGCCCGGGCCTTGGACGGTGGGTTGGGTGCGACGAGGGCGGCGCTGGCGGAGGGTGAGCTGTCCGGTGAGCACGCGAAGGTGATCGCCAAGGCCGTCCGGGATCTCCCGGCGGATGTGACATCAGCTGAGCGGGATCAGGTCGAAGCCGATCTGGTGGCGAAGGCGAAGAAGGTCGACCCGGCCAAACTGCGCCGGGCCGCGCGGCGGGCCCTGGATGCGTTGGACCGGCCTGAGGCCGAAGCGGACGCGCTTGAAGACCAGACCCTGCGGGATGAGGAGGATCGGGCCCGGGCGAAGGCGGCGTTCTCGATGCATGACAACGGGGACGGGACCACCAGTGGTCACTTCGTCGTCCCGACGTTGGCGGCCTCCATGTTGCGGAAGATCTTGGAGCAGATGACCGCGCCCCGGCGGATGACCCCCGACGAGCGCGGTGGCGTCGACGGTAAGGCGACGGGGACGGATTGGGCGCACGCCAAGGGCCTGGCGTTCACCGAGCTCCTGGAGCGGCTGCCGACGGATCACCTGTCGGGCAAGGTCGCCGCGACGATTGTGGTCACCCTGTCCTGGGAACGCCTCCTCGCCGGCCTCGGTGCCGCGAAGGTCGACACCGGGATGGACCTCTCCGCGGGCGAGGCCCGCCGGCTCGCCTGCGGCGCGGGGATCGTCCCGGCGGTGTTGGGGACGGGCTCGTTGCCGTTGGACCTGGGACGGTCCTCCCGCCTATTCACCGAGGCCCAACGGGTCGCCCTGGCGACCGTCTACGACACGTGCGCCGCCGAAGGCTGTGACCGGCCGTATGCCTGGACCGAGTTACATCACGAGACACCATGGTCACTCGGCGGGAAGACGGATCGGAAGGACGCGGTCCCGGCGTGCCAATGCCACCACGGACGATTGCATGATCCGAGATACGAACATGTGATCACCACCGACACGAACGGCAAGAAGACCATCACCTTCACCCGACGCACCTAGGGGAGGACTCCGTCAGGCCCGGCTCCGTCAGGTCGACGCCCGGGCGGTTGGGATGCGGTGCCGGGGCAACACATGGCACGCGTCAGCGGCGGAAGACGGCGACCCCCTGGGTCGGGACGCCGGTGACCGTGGTGAACTCGCCGCCGGCGACCAGCGCGGTGGCTGAGGCATCGATCGCCCAGACGCCGTAGAAGGAGTTGACTGTGGGCCGGAACGCTTCCAGGGCACCGGTTCCGGCGTCCACGGCCATCAGCCGGACGGAGCGGTCCGCGCCGAACCCCTCGTGGAAGCCGAAGTAGACGTTGCCGCCCTGGTAGCGCACGGCCTGGACGTCGCCGTCGGTCACCTGCCGCCAGCGGCGGGCTCCGGTGGAGGTGTTCCAGGCGATCACCCGGTTGGCGGCGTCGCCCAGCCCGGCGAACAGCGAGGCGCCGTCGGGGGAGACGTCGAGCGAGATCGCCCGTCCTTCGAGCGCGGCGAGGGTCGGTCCCGTGGCGGCTCCCGTCGAGGGGTTGACCGCGCTGATGAACGAGCGGGTCACCCCGCCGATGGCGGTGAAGGTGCCGCCCGCGTAGAGGCGGTTGCCGGCCGGCGCCATCACGAGCGCCTGCACGGTGTTGTTCGGGGCCGGGCGGAAGGCGGTGCGGACGGCGCCGGTCGCCGGGTCGACCGCGGCCAGCCGGGGCTGCGCCACACCGCGGATGGTGCCGAACGCCCCGCCGACGTAGAGGTTGGCCCCACCGCGCCGCACGGCGTAGACCGTGCTCGTGGTGTTGGCGGAGAACGTGGTTCGCACCGCCCCCGACGTCGCGCTGACCGCAGCCAGCCGCGAGCGCGCCGTCCCGGCGACGGTGGTGAACGATCCGCCGACCCACACCGTCGCCGAGTCTGCCTCGAGAGCGCGGACCGCGCCGTTGGTGTCTGCCCGGAACGGAAGTACAGCCCCGGTGGTGAGGTTGAGGGCAGCGAGGTTCGCCCGGACCAGCGTGGACCCGCTGGGCGACTTGACCCGACTGAAGCTGCCGCCGATGTAGACCGTGTTCCCCACGATCTTGGTCGCGTACACGATGCCGTTGGTGTCCCAGACGTTCAGGGGTTTCACCGGGTACGGGACGGCGGCCGCGAATGCCGGGGACGAGACCAGGACCAGCGCGGCCGCAAGGACCATGCCCAGCAGGCCCCGCCGTGTCGACTGCACTCTCATCGAATCCTCCGGTCCCTGGGCACGTGGGCCGAAGTCAAGCACTGGCAGGCGTTCGCAGCGCCAGGCGTGGGTCCTGGTTCACCCATCCGGCTGTCCGCGCCGCCATCCGAGTGGCCCCAGGGGCGAACCCCTGCTCGAGACCGCGCGCAGCGGCGGCAGTCTCGGGCAGGGGGCGCATCTCGGGCGGGTGGGCTACACGGCGCCGAGCACCGGCTGAGGATCGACGACTCGATGGGTGATCGCTCCTCGCCTGAGCAGCACGGTGCCGAGCCACGCGAACCAGACGATCTGCAGCAGTCCGAACCCGTAGGCCGCGTCGTGCAGCGCCGGAACGGTGGAGATCAGGCCGACGAGACCGGTCACGGCCCCGAACCAGCCGAGCGCGGAAGGCAGTGCCCGGGCACGGAAGGCGGTCCAGCTGAGCACCAGCATCCAGAGCCCGCCGAGGGTCTCACCGCCCGCTCCGCCGAGGGCAAGCGCGACGGGTTCGATCGACTGCCATGCCATCGCCGCCTGTTCGGGGCTGCTCTCGGCGAGGGACACGACGGTTCCCATGCCGTAGTTGAAGACCATCCCGCTCAGGATCAACGCGATCGACCAGGTCAGACCGAGGGCGGTCGTGAGGCGGGCACCCAACTCGCTGCCGCGCCGAAGGTGATCGAACAGGGAGAGGACGAGCACAGCCAGAACCACGCCGAGGAGCACGTAGGCGACCAGGTACATCACGTACATGCTCTGGTGGTTGCGGAGGATCGAGGTGACCTTCTCGGCGGTGGTCGTCGCCTTCTGGTAGTCGACGACGAGCAGGAAGAACGGCATCGCCGCGAGATAGGCCAGCGCCACGTAGAGCGCGGCGAGGCCCCCTGCCCGTGTGGTGCGCGGGGCGCCGTCTGGGGTCGAGGGGAACATGGGGACTCCTTCCCTGGGGCTCGACGTCGCGCGGAGGCGGTGTGCGAGAGGTTTACTTACTAAGTAAGTAGTGTAGAACTGACTTAGTAAGTCTGTCAATGGGTCGCGTCCCATCGGTCGGGTCGGCCGCGGGTGTGGACGCGGTTCTTGAGGGTCAGGAGACGCATGTCAGCCCGCAGGGCACAGGGCGCGTCCGAGGCGCGCGTGCCGCTCACCCGGGACAGGGTTCTGAGGGTGGCCATCAGCGTGGCCGACGAGTGCGGGGTCGGTGCGGTGACCATGCGCGCCGTCGCTTCGCGGCTCGGCGTCGAAGCCATGTCGCTCTACAACCACGTGAAGAACAAGGACGCGATCCTCGACGGCATGGTGGATCTCGTCGTCGAGGAGATCGATCTGCCGACGGACGTCGACGACTGGCGCGAGGCCATGCGCCTCCGCGCGGTCCTGGCCCATCAGGCGTTCACGCGGCATCCGTGGGCGCCGGCACTCATCGATTCGCGCAGGAGCAGTGGCCCGGCCAGGCTGCGCTATCTCGACTGGGTTCTGGGCACATTGGTGGAGGCGGGCTTCGCGCTCGAGGTCGCCGTCCGATGCTTCTCGGTTCTCGACAGCTACATCTACGGCTTCGGGCGGCAGCAGCTCAGCGTCACCGAGAGCGAGGCGCCGCAGGAACAGATGGCCGAAGCGATGCTCTCGGTGGTTCCCGCCGGCGACTACCCGTATCTGCATCGGATGGTCCTGCTGGCCATGGACACCGGCTACGACGCCGAGGCCGACTTCGCCTTCGGCCTCAAGGTCATCCTTGACGGACTCGAGCGAATGCTTCAGGAGTGACCGTGCACCCCATCGAGCTCGACCACCTCATCTATGTCGCCGACGTCACCGGTCTCGAGGACACCGCGGCCCGGCTCGGTAGCGCGATCGGCGTCCAGCCCGTCGCGGGCGGCGTCCACACGACCTTCGGCACCTGCAACGCGATTCTTCCGTTGGCAGGCCTGGCCTACCTCGAGGTGGTCGCCGTCCATGATCCGGGCACGGCGGCCGAGATCGCCGTTCGGCAGCGCGGTCGCCGCGTCGTCCGACTCGGGTGGCGGGTGGCTCGGGTGGGCCGTGCGGACCGAGGACCCCGGACCCCTCGCCGAGCGGCTCGGTCGCCCGATCATCCCGGGAGGCCGCCGACGTCCGGACGGGGTCGAGCTCGCCTGGCGGCAGGTGGGCACCGACGTCCTCACCGGCGACCCCGTGCTCCCGTTCTTCCTGACCTGGGACGTGCCGCCCGCCCGGCACCCGGCAGCCGATGGGCTGGACGACGTGCGCATCCTCGCGCTCAGGATGGCCGGTACGTCCGCCGACCGGCACCGCTTGGCCCGTTGGCTCGACCTCGCTCCGGGAGACGGTGCGGATGCCGTCGGCGAGGTCCGGATCGAGTGGACCGGTCCTCGCCCGGTGCCAGGTCTGGCCGGCGTCGTGGTCCAGACCGCCTCCGGGCCCGTGGTCGTCGCGTGACGGCGACGTAGGCGGCGCCGCCTGATCAGGGGTTCAGCGACAGGTAGACGAAGGCCGCCAGCAGGGTCAGGTGAACGCCGCCCTGCAGGCGGGTGGCTCGGCCGGGGACCACGGTCAGGATGTTCACCACCACGGTCAGGGCGAGCAGCACCAGGTGGGTGGGGCCGAGGCCGAGCTCCAGCGGCGTGCTCAGCCACACCGTGGCCAGGGCCAGCGCCGGAACGGTCAGCCCGATGCTGGCGATCGCCGACCCGTAGGCCAGGTTGAACGAGATCTGCATCCGATTGCGCCGGGCGGCGCGCACCGCGGCCAGGGACTCCGGCGCCAGCACCAGGAGTGCGATCACCACCCCGACCACAGCGTGCGGCAGCCCGGCGGCGGCCACCAGGTCCTCCACCGTGGCCGACTCCACCTTGGCCAGGCCCACGACGGCGACCAGGGAGACCAGCAACAGCACCAGGCTGGTCCAGGCCACCCGGGCGGACGGCGGATCGGCGTGCGTCTCGGTGAGCGGCTCGCCGTCCGCATCGACCGGCAGGAAGAAGTCGCGGTGACGCACGGTCTGGGTGGAGACGAAGATCGCGTACAGGGTCAGCGAGGCCAGCGCCGCGAAGGTCAGCTGGCCCGGCGAGAACTCGGGCCCCGGCCGGGCGGCCGTCACGTTCGGCAGCACGAAGCACAGCCCGGCCAGGGTGATCACGGTGGCCAGCGCCCCACCGGCACCCTCGGCGTTGAAGGCGACCGTGTCGTGGCTGCGCGAGCCGGCCAGGATCGACAGTCCGACGATGCCGTTGCACGTGATCATCACGGCGGCGAACACGGTGTCGCGGGCCAGGGTGGCGGCACCCTGGCCACCGGCCGCGACCAGGGTGAGGATCAATCCCACCTCGATGATCGTGACCGCGACCGCCAGGACCAGCGAGCCGAAGGGCTCCCCGACGCGGTGTGCCACAACTTCGGCGTGATGCACCGCGGTGAGCACGGCGGCACCGAGCACGATGGCCACCACACTCGCCGTCACCGGACCCGCGGGGCGCCCCCAGGCCGCGACAAGCACCACCAGGGCGAGCAGCGGAGCGAGCGCCGTCCGTCGCGCCCAGGCGGAGCGCAGCACGGAGGTCATTCGCCCATTCTGCTGGGGCTGGTGACCTTCCGCCTGGTCAGGCGCGGGTGCTCGCCTCGGCGAAGGCGGCCAGGCCGCGCAGCAGGTGGCGCTGGTCGGTCTCCGACATCCTTGTCATCACGGAGGTGAGGGCATGGGCCCGGAACCGCTCCAGCCGCTCCAGCAGCCGGACCCCGGCCGCGGTGAGCGACAGGGTGTGGAACCGCCGGTTGGTCGGGTCGGGCGTTCGTTCGATGAAGCCCGACGCCACCAGCCGGTCGCACAGGCGCGTCGCCGAGGAGGGCAGGGCGTCGAGGGCACGCGCGAGTTCACTCACCGCGATGCCGTCGCTGCCCTGGATGATCACCAGGGCGCGCAGTTGGGAAGCAGATACCTGCTCGGAGAAGTCGCCAGGCATCGCAGACCAGGTGAGCACCAAAGGCTCGGCCACCTGGGCCAGGTTGCCGGCGGCTGGCTGGGAGGGAGTCAGCGCCGTCACAGCCCAAGATTCTCATTCGGCGAGGGCAGTGAGGAACAGCGGCCCGCCGTCGTGCGCCGAATGGTTCGTTTCTGAGACCAGAGTCTGGACCAGCTGCTAGACCAGCTGTAGACCAGGGGGCTGCCCCGGCTCGGAGCGTTCTACCCCGGAACGCAGGTGGGCGATGCCGAAGGGGCCGCTGCGCTGGCCGAGCTTCCGGCCTTCACCGCGGGCTTGAGGGCGAAGCTCTGGCCGAGCACCAGGTCGACGTCACTTCCGGGGCGCTCGTCCGCCACAAGGGTGACCGGCCCCGCGACCACGGCCGCCACAGCCCTGGCGGCCAGCTCGCCGTTGGCGCCGTGCCTGATCACCGCCATCGTGGTGACCTTGGTCTTCGCCGGGTCGTTGGAGGGGCTGGTCGGCACTCGGAACCCGCGCTTCTGCAGCTCGCGGGCCACGGTCAGCGCCAGCCCATTGCGCGAGGAGGCGTTGTAGACGTTCACGCTGGTGTCCCTCGCGGCCTGAACCGTGGGGGTGGTCGAGGGGCAGGTGGGCAGCGGCGTCGGCTTCCCGCTGCCCATCGGCAGATCGATCTTGCCGAAGTAGGCCGCCAGGGCCAGCAGCCCCAGCAGCAGGATCAGCACGAAGAAGGCCAGGAAGGTCAGGGTCTGCCGGCGCTGCCGGCGTCCCGAGCCGGCCGAACGCGTCCCCGGCCGGGTGACCACGGCGAGTGGGAAGTCCGGGTCGTCGGTCGACCTCGGGTCCGTCGCCGCTGCGGGTCCGCGGCGCGGCGCGGCGTCCGCGGGGTCGTCCTCGACTCCGGGGAGCCGGATCTCCTCGGTGCCCCAGGAGCCGTCGTCGTCGCCGTCGCTTCTCCCGCCCATTCGGGCAGGATCGACCGCGCGGGCGCCGGAGTCCAGCCGACCCGCTGAACCAGGGGCGTGATCAGTCCGGGATCACCAGCACGCGGGCGTGCAGCATGGGCCGTTGGCCGAGCGCAGCCCGGACGGCGCGGTGCAGCCCGTCCTCCAGATACAGGGTGCCGCGCCACTGCACGACGTGGGCGAACAGATCACCGTAGAACGTGGAGTCCTCGGAGAGCAGCTGGGTCAGGTCGAGGGTGGTCCGGGTGGTGACCAGGTCCTCCAGCCGCACCTGGGTCGGCGGCAGCTGGGACCAGTCGCGCGCCGTGGTGTATCCGTGCTCCGGATAGGGCCGGTGATCACCGACGGCTTTGAATATCACCCGAGGCAGTCTACGGATCAGACCGGTTAGGCTTCGCGGGCACCTCCGCGAGCACAGTCCGGACCCACCCACGGGAGCCCCGCCATGGCAGCAGCAGCCGACAGCACCGACATCGTCGCCACGGTCACCCAGGGGTACGCCTTCACCGGCCCTGCGCTCGAGCTCGGTGCCCTGCTGGTGGACGGCGAACCGGTGGTGAGCGCTCAGGTGCGCGTTCCGTTGGGCATGCTCAACCGACATGGGCTGGTGGCCGGCGCCACCGGCACCGGGAAGACCAAGACCCTGCAGGTGATGGCGGAACAGCTCTCTGCACACGGGGTTCCGGTGTTCATGGCCGACATCAAGGGAGACCTGTCCGGGGTCTCCCAGCCCGGTCAGGCGAACGAGAAGCTGACTGCGCGGACGGCGAGCATCGGGCAGAACTGGGAGGCCACCGGGTTCCCGGTGGAGTTCCTGGCCCTCGGCGGGCAGGGGGTCGGCGCGCCGGTACGGGCCACGATCACCTCCTTCGGCCCGACCCTGCTGGCCAAGGTGCTCGACCTGAACGAGACCCAGTCCTCCTCGCTCGCCCTGGTGTTCCACTTCGCCGACAAGGCCGGGCTCGCCCTGCTCGATCTCAAGGACCTGCGCGCCGTCATCCAGTACCTGATCTCCGAGGACGGCCAGGCCGATCTGGAGGGGCTCGGCGGCCTGAGCAAGGCCACCGCCGGGGTGATCCTGCGTGAGCTGATCGCCTTCTCGGACGCCGGGGCGGAGGTCTTCTTCGGCGAGCCGGAGTTCAACACCCAGCACCTGTTGCGGACGGCGCCCGACGGCCGTGGTGTGATCACCTGCCTGGAGCTGCCCGCCGTCCAGAGCAAGCCCGCCCTGTTCTCGACCTTCCTGCTCTGGCTGCTGGCGGACATGTTCCACGACCTGCCCGAGGCGGGGGACCTGGACAAGCCCAAGCTGGTCTTCTTCTTCGACGAGGCGCACCTGCTGTTCAAGGACGCCAGCAAGGCCTTCCTGGATCAGATCACCCAGACCGTGCGGCTGATCCGGTCCAAGGGCGTGGGGGTCTTCTTCGTCACCCAGACGCCGAAGGACGTCAACTCAGATGTGTTGGCGCAGTTGGGGAACCGGGTGCAGCACGCATTGCGTGCCTATACCCCGGACGACGCCAAGGCGCTGCGCGCAGCAGCCTCGACGTTCCCCAACTCGAGCTACGACCTCGAGGAGCTGCTCACCCAGCTCGGCATCGGCGAGGCGATCATCACGGTGCTGTCCGAGCGCGGTGCGCCCACTCCGGTGGCCTGGACCAGGCTGCGGGCGCCGCAGTCGCTGATGGCGCCGGCTCCGGCGGAGGCGATGGCCGCGACGGTGGCGGCGTCGTCGCTCAACGCCGAGTACGCCCAGGAGATCGACCGGGAGTCGGCCTACGAGCGGCTGGCCGCCAAGCTCGCGCCGCCGCCCTCGCCGGAGACCACTCTGCGCGAGGAGCCCCGTCGTGAGGAGCGGGAGGAGCGGGAACCGGCGCGGTCGGCGTCCCGCACGTCGTCCCGTGCGCCGAAGGACGAGCCGGGCATCGTCGGCGAGGTGGTCAAGTCGTCGGCGTTCAAGAGCTTCCTCCGCTCGGCCGGCACCGTCCTGGGTCGCGAGATCACCCGCAGCATCTTCGGCACCGCCCGCCGCCGCTAACCCCCTCCCCCTCGGCCATACCTGCTCATGCTCCGCAGGTGTACATGTCAAGGCCTGTGTAAAGGCTTCCACATGGACCACTGCGGAGCATGAGCAGGTTTGGGGGGAGTTGGCAATTGCTGTGTGCAATTGGTTGACTACTACATGTGTCGGGAACGGTGACGTACGTCGGGCGGGGCGAGCAACTCCGTGAGGTGCAGCGCGACTGGATCGGGGTGGCCCTGGCTGCCGGTCCGCCCGATTGCGACCGGGCCGAACGGGGTCTGATCCGCGCCTACCGGGCCGCCGGGCTGACGACCCCCGCGCGTCGATTGGCAGCCGTCCCCCTGGGCAGGGGTGTGCGCGCAGGCCCTCTCGGCCACCATGGAGCCGGGGTACGGCTCGGGTGTGGTCGAGCCTGCCTGGGCCCTGATCCACCGGGTGGCCTTCGGCGCCCGCCACGACGAGGCACCCGGCTGCGACCCGACGGCAGCCCAGGCGCTGGCCCGGTTGCGCACGCAGACGGACCTCGCCGTGCGCTCCCAGGTGCTCGGCCCGGTGATCGACCAGATCCAGGACGATGTGCGCCGCTATCCGCACACCGGGCCCGGCCGAGTGGATCTGGCCCTGTGGCACCTGGCCCACCTGCTCGGGCAGTGGGACGGCGCGGAACTGGCCAGCGTGCAGGCTGCGGACCGGCTCGACCTGCGCGCGCCCACCGAGGCGGCCGAGGGCCTGGGCGAGATGGCTCGGGCCGGCGTCGGCCTGTGGTGGTGCCGGCGAAATCGGGCCGTGCTCACCCCGCGCCCGTTCGACGTGCGCCGGGACGCCCAGGGCAGGCTGCACAGCGCGGACGGCGCACCCGCGCTCGGCTGGTCCGACGGCTGGGGCATCCACGCCTGGCACGGCGTGCGGGTGCCCGCCGATCTGGCGCGGGGCGACTGGGACGTGAAGGCGATTCTGGCCGAGCCGAACGCCGAGCTTCGCCGGTGCGGCATCGAACGGATGGGTTGGTCGCGGTTCGTCTCGGCGGCGGGGCTGGAGCCGGTGGGGTATTCGGTGGAGGACCCGGGCAACCCGGGCCAGCGGATCGCCCTCTATGACCTTCCGGAGCGGCTCACGCCCGGGGGCCGTGGTCGGATCCTGTTGTGCAGCAACGGAACGGTGGAGCCCGACGGGGGTCGCCGCCGGTTCGGGCTGGCCGTGCCGGCCGACATCGACGACCCGCTCGTGGCCGCCGCGTGGACCTACGGGCTGGACGCGGACTCCTACGCCGGAGCCCAGCGCCGTTCCTGATCCACACGAGTGACCGAACGATCCGAAGGAGACACCGTGCCGACTCTCGGTGAGCTGATCGCCCGACACGGCATCGAGATCCTGGGCCACCTCGACCGGCAGGTGCGGGTGCCGGTGCTCGGCGGGCTTCAGCTCCAGGGAGACGTCGCGGTGATCCCGGTGCCGCCCGCGCCGGTGCGGTTCGGGGCGCCGGGCGGCGCAGTGCCGCCCGAGGGCGTCACGGTGGTGCACGGTGAACTGGGCGGCAACTCCCATCAGCTGATCGCCGAGGGGGAGGGGGTCACCTGGACCCCGGTCACCGCGGGGGACGCCGACAGCCTGGCCCTGGGACGGCTGCGGGTGCCGCCCGGAGCGATCGCCTTCCTGGCTCACCCCGAGCACGCCTATGCCGGCATCGCGCCGGGCAGCTACCTGCTCCGGCGGCAGCGCGAGCACGGGGAACAGCTCCGGCTGGTCACCGACTGAGGCACCGCCGCCCTAGGGTGGGCCGGTGCGTCGAGGCAGGCAACGGGGAGCGGCAGCGGTGGCCCTCCTGCTGGCCCTGCCGCCGGCCCTCGGTGCCTGCGGCGCGGACCGCCCTCCAGCCGCGTCGGACTCCGGCGCTCTCCCCGGCGCGGGGCCGAACTCGTCGCAGAGCGCGGGGCCGAGCGTGCTCGCAGGAGGCGCGTCCTCGCCGCCGGCGCCCGCCGAACCGGCCTGGGGGCCGAGCGGCGCGGAGCTTGCGACGGCCCGGGCCGAGGTGGCCGGGTGGGACGCCGCGCACCTGGCCGGACAGGTGATCATCGGCCGCTACCACGGCACCGATCCGGCCTCGGCGGCCACCCTGGTCCGCCGTTACCACCTCGCCGGGGTGTGCATGACCGGCGGCAACATCGCCTCGGCGGCCCAGGTGAGGGCCAGTGCCGCAGCCATCCATGCCGCGGTGCGCGCCGACGGGCGGGACTACCCCGCGGTGATCGGCGTCGACCAGGAGGGCGGGACGACGGCCCATCTCGGGCCGCACGCCACCGAGCTGCCCAGCTTCATGTCCGCCGGTGCCGCAGTGGCCGGCGCCACCGCGCGGGGCGACGGCTCCCGCGGCGAGCAGGCGGTCGCCGCGGCCGCCCGGGCCACCGCGCTGGAGCTGCGCGGGCTGGGCTTCACCTGGGTGTTCGCCCCCGTGGCAGACGTGACGATCGGCCCCGCCGACCCCACCATCGGCACCCGGTCCCCGTCCGGCGACCCCGAGACGGCGGCGACGGCCACCGCGGCAGCGATCCGCGGATTCCGGGACGGGGCGCTGATCCCCACCGCCAAGCACTACCCCGGGCACGGGTCGGTGACCGATGACAGCCACCGGGCGCTGCCGGTTCAGGCCGCCGACCTGGCCGCGCTGCGTGCCCGGGATCTGAAGCCGTTCGTGGCCGCCGTCCGGGCGGGCGCCCCGGCCGTGATGATGAGCCACCTCGCGGTGACCGCGCTTGATCCGGGCGTGCCGACCAGCCTGTCCGCGGCGGGGTACGCCTCGCTGAAGCAGGAGACCGGATTCGAGGGGGTCGCCGTCACCGACTCGCTCGGCATGGGGGCTGTGCGTCGCGGCGGGGATCCGTCGGTGCGGGCGCTGGCGGCCGGGGC
The DNA here is from genome assembly GCA_963710915.1 of uncultured Actinomycetota bacterium. Taxonomy (GTDB): domain Bacteria; phylum Actinomycetota; class Actinomycetes; order Actinomycetales; family Kineosporiaceae; genus JADJPO01. The sequence continues at coordinate 133,529 of CAVQCD010000020.1, forward strand.
CGATCTGGTCCTGATGCCGGCCGACACCGCAGCCGCGCACGCCGCGATCGTCGCAGCGCTCGCCGACGGCACGGTGGCGCGACCGAGGATCGAGGACGCCGCGGCGAAAGTCGTTGCCCTGCAACGTTGGCAGGCGCGGCGGGCAGCAGCGACCCCAGTGCCCGGCGACGCCGCCCGCACCGCCGCGGCCGCCTCGCAGGGGTTGTCGGCGGCGGCGCTGACCCGGGTGTCGGGGCCGTGTCCGGTGCAGCCGCTGCGCGCCGTCCGGGTGGTCGGCGGAACCCCGCAGGACCGGGCGCGCTTCGCCGCCGCCGCGCGCGCCGGCGGCCTCCGCCTGGGGTCGGGGCCGACGCTGGCCCTGGCGACGTCGACCCCGGTGAGCGCCGAGCTGGTGGTGGCCCTGAGCTGGCCGACGGTGCTCGGCCGATCGCGGGGACCGGGTGGCCGCTACGCGCTCTACGGGCGCACCCCGGGTGCCTTCGCGGCGCTGGTTGCGGTGCTCACCGGCCGGGCCGAGGCGACCGGCGCCCTCCCGGTCCGCGTGCCCGGCGTCGTCGTCACGGCCTGCTGACCCGGTCGGCGGCGGGACGGCCGATCAGACGGCGTCGCCCACCACCCGGTCACGGCCTGCCTGCTTGGCGGCATACATGTTCCGGTCGGCGATGGTCAGGATCTCCGCCGGCGTCGTGCGCCCCCGGCAGGTGGTGACTCCGATGCTCGCAGTCACCCGCGGAATGGGACAGGCCCCGCCCCACTGGTGCTCGCCGATCGTCGTGCGGATCGACTCGGCGTGCGTCAGCGCCGACCGGTGGTCGCAGCCGGGCAGGATCACCAGGAACTCCTCCCCGCCCATGCGCACCACCGAGGCCGCGGGCGGGGCGCACCCGGCGATCAGATCGGCGACCTCGCGCAGGACGGCGTCCCCGGCTTCGTGCGAGCAGTTGTCGTTGATCTGCTTGAAGTGGTCCAGGTCGAGCAGCGCCACCGAGAACGGCAGACCGGTCTGCTCCGCCAGGGAGATCAGCGCCGGGAGCTCGTCGTCCACCAGGCGGCGGTTGTGCACCCCGGTCAGCGGGTCGCGCCAGGCCAGCTCTCGGAACCGGTCCCGCGCGAGCTGGGCCTCCTCGATCGCGTAGACGGCGTGCAGGACGGCGGCGCGCACCTCTCGATCGGTGTCCTGCAGCGCCGTCCAGTCCAGGTGGAACCGCAGCAGCTCCTCGTAGGCCTCCCGGTGTTCCCCGCGGGCGGCGTGCAGCTCTGCCTGCTCCCGGGAGGCCAGGGCCTGAGCCCGCGGCAGCCCACGCCGGCGTGCCTCGGTACGGCACCAGGCCAGTGCGGTCTGCGCCTCGTCCAGCGCTCCTCGGCGGCGCCGGCTCTCGGCCAGGGTGAGCAGGCACACCGGCAAGGCGTCCCCTTCGCGGAACAACGGTCCGGTGGGGAAGTCGATCGCCGGCGTCAGGAGCCGTTCAGCCTCGGCGTAGTCACCGCTCTGCATCTCGATCCGGGCCAGCGTGTCCAGGTACATGGCGGCCATCGGCACCTGGCGCCGAGCCTGCAGCGCGCGCATCTCGCCGGCGATCGCCTGTGCCCGGTCGTGGTCCCCTGCGGTGTGCAGCGCGTAGGCGTAGTTGTTCAGCACCATCAGCTCGACCGTGAGGTCCGGTGTCGACCGGGACAGGGCCAGCGCCTCCTCGAAGCGCGTGCGGGCCGCGCTCGTCATGGCGTTCAGGTTCAGGCCGATGCCGAGCGCGACCAGATGGGTGGCCCTGATCCAGGGCGCCGCGTCTGGCGGGGTGTGCGCCATCGAAGCGACAGCGTGGGCCAACGACTCGGCGTGGTCCCCGATGTGGCGGTACACCGCGGTCAGGGTGTTGTGACTGCGGGCGAGCAGCAGGACGTCGTCGTGGTCGCCGGCCCAGGCGTTCACCTGGGTGGCGACGGACGCGGCCACCACGAGGTCGCTGCCCTGACGGCTGAGCTCAGCCCGGAGCAGCCGGGCGCGCATCTGCAGGTCCGGCCAGCCGTGGTCGGTGGCGATGCGTTCTGCCACAGCGGCCGGACCGTCGAGCTCGGTGCGCTGCAGCAGCAGCGAGCCACGATCGAGTGCAGCCAGGGCTGCCGCCACGCTCACATGGGTCGGCTCGGGGCCTGCGCTCAGCGCGCGGACCTCGGGCAGCTCAGTGATCCGGGGCACCTCGGGCCCCACCTCTGCACACATGTCCCCCGCCTTGGCCATCCCGCCCGGTCCCCTGGCGGGATCAGGCGTCGGAGCCGGCAGGATCACCGGGTCCGACGCCTGGACAGCTGGCGGAGGATAGGGGATTTGAACCCCTGAGGGTGTTAACCCAACACGCTTTCCAAGCGTGCGCCCTAGGCCACTAGGCGAATCCTCCGTCGAGAAGTCTACCCATGACGTGCCGTGCCCTCGTCATCCCTTCCCCGGGCGCCGGGGAGGGCCCGCCTCGCGCGAGGGGATGAAGGCAGGACCGGCTCCTGCCGATGACCCCGTGGAGGACGTGACGACGGGCGGAGGAGGGTGTGGCCGGGCGATGACGATTCTGCCCCGCCCCGACAGCATGCGGCTGGCGGCCGGTGTCGCCGGATACACCCTGGCCATGCTGGCCGGTGACGCGCTGAGGGTCATCGGCGCCGGCGACCGTCCTATCCTCCTGATCTCGCTCACCGTGGTCGGAGTGGTCGGCGGCCTGGTCTGTCTGTCGGCGCTGTTCGCCGACTGGGCAGAACGGGCTCTGGACGCCGCGATGGTCACGGGATGTCTGGTCCTGATCGCCTTCGAGACCTTGTTGATGATTCGTCCGGCGAACTCCGGTCTGGTCGTGCGCGCCGACGTCCTGGCCCTCCTGGCGGGGGCCTGGGCCACCTACCTGGTCGGCGGCATCGTGACCAGCAGCGCCCGTGGCCCGCTGATGTGGTCGCTCTACGTGGCGTATCCGAGCTTCCGGGTGCTGGCCTGGATGCTCATGCTGGCTGAGACCGGTCTGGATCTGCGCGTGACGCCGTGGGCGATGGGCGCCCTGCTGGCCGGCGCCTACTCGTCGGCCGTACTGCTGGCCGTGATGCTGGCCCGCTCGGCCCACCCGCGGGCTCATCTGGGCGCTCCCGAGCACCGCTCCACCGCGGTGCCCTACCTGCTGTGTGCCGTGGCGCTGGTGACCACGCTCGGCGGGCTGGCCGTCGAACCGCGGCTCGACCGTCCGGTGGTCTACCTGATCGCCGGCATCTGCACGCTCAGCCTGATCGGCCGGCAGTTGGTCACGCTGCGCGGCCTGACCAGGGCCACGGCGCAGGCCCTGGACCGGGAGAGCCACTACCGCAGCCTGCTCACCGACTCCACCGACGTGGTGATGATCTGCTCTCCCACCGGCCGTCTCGAGTACGTCAGCCCTGCCGCCGAGCACGTGCTCGGCGCGGGGACGGCCGTGGAGGGCAGCGAGATCTGGGCGGCGCTGTGCGTGCCGCAGGAGGTGTTCGGAGCCGCGGTGGCCCGCCTGGGCCGGGAGAGCGGGTCGGTGCTGGTCGAGGGGCGGCGTGGCCACGTCGTGCTGGAGGCCGCCCTGTCCCGGCGGGGCGACGACCTGCTCGCGTCGGTCCGTGACGTGACCGAACGCGACCGGCTGCGTCAGAGGCTGCACTTCCTGGCCTATCACGATCCGCTGACCGGGCTGGCCAACCGGGGTCGGGTGCTGTCCCGGATCGCGGCGATGCTGGGCGGGGGCGAGCCGTGCGCCGTCCTGTTCGTCGATCTTGATCGGTTCAAGCAGGTCAACGACAACAGTGGGCACGGCATCGGCGACCAGGTGCTGCAGCAGGTGGCCCAGCGACTGGCCGGGCTGATCCGCGGGGGTGACCTGATCGGCCGGCTGGGCGGCGACGAGTTCGTCGCCGTGCTGGGCGCAGGGCAGGCAGAGGCCGAGACGGTGGCAGAGCGGTTGTGCGAGCTGCTCGCGGTGCCGTTCGAGGTGGGCGGGCGGAGCTACCAGCTCGGGGCCAGCGTCGGGATCGCTCTGGCTGCCGCCGGCATGCTGCCCGACGAGCTGCTGCGTCGCGCCGACCTGGCCATGTACGAGGCCAAGCGGCGGCGCAGCGCCTGGGTGGTCTACGAGTCGGTGCTGGCCAGGGCTGCGCTGGCCCGGGCGAACAGCGACGTGGCGGTGTCCCGGGCGCTGCGGGACCGGACCATGGATCTGCATCTGCAGCCCCTGGTCTGTCTGGAGACCGGACGGGTGGTCACCGTCGAGGCCCTGCTGCGCTGGGTCGACGAGGACGGACAGGTGCGCTCGCCCGCCGAGATGCTCGACTTCGCCCGGCGCAGCGGCCGGATGGCCGATGTGACCGCGTGGGTGCTCGATCGCGGCGTCGATGTGCTGTCGACGGCGGCCCCCGAGGTGTCGATGGCGGTGAACATGCCCCCCGAGATCCTGCTCGACCCCTCGCTTCCGGCGCACCTGACCGGCCTGCTCGCACGCCATTCCGTGGCGCCGGCCCGGCTCGAGCTCGAGGTCACCGAGGACCAGCTGCTCGAGCAGGCGGCGTGCTCGGGCAGCGCGGTGCAGACCCTTCGTGACCTGGGCATGCCGGTGATGATCGACGACTTCGGCACCGGCTTCTCCTCGCTGGGCTACCTGGTCGACCTCCCGATCGACGGGCTCAAGATCGACCAGAGGTTCACCATGGCCCTGCCACACAGCGAGGCGGCCCGGTCCATCGTGGGCGGGCTGGTCGGCATCGCCCGCCAGCTCGGTCTGCGTGTGGTCGCCGAGGGGATCGAGACGCAGGTGCAGCACGAGTGGGCCTGCACGCTCGGCGTCCACCTGGGGCAGGGTTACTGGTACGCGAGGCCGCAGTCGGCCTCGACCCTGAGCGACATCGGAGACCTGCGCAGCTGGGCCAGCTCCCGGGCCGGTGCGCGGCGCTGAAGGACCCCCCGCGCACCCGCCAGAGCCTGCCTACCCTTGCTGCCTTCCGGCCCTGGGGGAGTTCAGCGGGGTGACGCCACGCGAGGGGTCTGCGTCCACTGTATCCGAGGTCGCTCGGCTGCCATGAGCCGGTGGGCAGCCGTCGGTGGACACGGTTAGGGTGCGAGCGTGTCCACGGCCCTCTATCGCAGGTATCGGCCCGACACCTTCGCCGAGGTGATCGGGCAGGACCATGTCACGGTGCCGCTGACCGCCGCCCTGGCGAAGGACCGGATCAACCATGCGTACCTGTTCTCCGGGCCCCGCGGCTGCGGCAAGACCACCTCGGCGCGCATCCTCGCCCGGTGCCTGAACTGCGCCAAGGGTCCGACCGCCGACCCGTGCGGCGAGTGCGAGTCCTGCGTGGAGCTGGCCCGGGGCGGCCCGGGCAGCCTGGACGTGGTCGAGATCGACGCGGCCAGTCACGGCGGCGTGGACGACGCCCGCAGCCTGCGCGAACGGGCCGCCTATGCCCCGGCCCGCGACCGCTACAAGATCTACATCATCGACGAGGCACACATGGTCTCCACGCAGGGCTTCAACGCCCTGCTGAAGATCGTGGAGGAGCCTCCGCCACACGTGAGATTCGTGTTCGCCACCACCGAGCCGGACAAGGTGATCGGCACCATCCGCTCCCGCACCCACCACTACCCGTTCCGGCTGGTGCCCCCCGAGCGGCTGCAGGCCTACCTGGCCGAGCTGTGCCAGGCCGAAGGCGTCGCGGTCGGCCACGGGGTGCTGCCGCTGGTGGTGCGGGCCGGGGGAGGGTCGGTGCGTGACTCGCTGTCGGTGCTCGACCAGCTGATCGCCGGCGCCGGGCCGGACGGGCTCGACTACCCGATGGCCGTCTCGTTGCTCGGCTACACCGATACCACCCTGCTGGACGACGTGGTCGACGGTCTGAGCGCCGGTGACGGTGCCTCGGTGTTCGGCGTGGTCGACCGGGTGATCTCCTCCGGGCACGACCCGCGCCGGTTCGTCGAGGATGTGCTCGAGCGGCTGCGCGACCTGCTCGTCGTGGCCGCGGTGCCGGACGGCGGGCACGCCGTCCTGCGCGCGCTGCCGGCCGACCAGCTGGAGCGGATGCGTGGTCAGGCCGGGCGGTTCGGCCGGGCCGAGCTCTCCCGCGCGGCCGACGTGGTGAACGCGGCACTCACCGAGATGACCGGAGCCACCTCGCCGCGGCTGCAGCTCGAACTGCTGTGCGCTCGCCTGCTGCTGCCCGGCGCCGAGGACGGCGAGCGCGGCCTCCGGGCCAGGGTGGACCGGATCGAGAAGCGGATGGGCGTCGCCGGCCAGGCCCCCCTGGCCCACCCGCCCGCCCCACTCGCCCCGCCCGCCCCAGCTGCCCCGGCCGCGGACACGTCACGGGCGAGTGTGGACAGTTCTCGGGCGATTCCGCCCGTTTCAGCCCGAGAAGTGTCCACACCGATCCGGCAGACGGCCGAGCGTGGGCGTCCGGCCGAGCCCGCGCCGCCCGCGCCGCCCGTGCAGCCCGCGCCGGCGGAGCCGCGCGGCTGGGGCCCGGAGCCCACTCGGGAACCCGAGGCCGTTCCTGCCCCGGCGGTGGCGCAGGCTCGGCCCCCGGTGGCCGAGGGGGCGATGACCACCGAGAAGGTCCGCCGGATGTGGCCGGACGTGCTGAACGCGTTGTCCCACCTGAAGCGGGCCACCTGGTCGCTGGTCTCCCAGCACGCCCAGGTGCTCGACTTCGACGGCACCCGCCTGCTGCTCGGGTTCGGTTCGCCAGGCCTTGCCGGCACCTTCGGCCGGGGAGCCCATCAGGAGTTCCTGCGCCAGGCCATGATCGACGTGATGGGTCTGGACTGCCGGGTGGACACCACCTCCGGGGAGCGGACCGGCTCCCCACCCGCCTCGGCGCCGTCCGCGGCCCCCCTCCCGTCCGCGCAGGTGGCAGGCTCCGCCCCGGCTGCCTCCGCGCCAGGGGTCCCCGCCTCGACCGTTCCCGCCTCGACCGTTCCCGCCGCCCCGGTCGCTTCGGCCGCGGTCGTGCCCCCGCGCCACCTCCCGGCGGACGAGGGACCTCCGCTGAGCGAGCCACCGCCCGACGACGAGCCGCCGCCGGAGGATGAGCCGCCGTCCCGCGCACGCCGTCCGGAACTGCAGCAGCCCGCGGCCACCCCACCGGCAGCCGCCCCGCCGCCCAGGCCTGCCCGCCCGCAGCCCACGGTCTCGGCCTCCCAGGACCAGGACGTGAGTATCGACGATCCCGACATCGAGGGGTCCGGCCTGGTCGGCCGGCCTGTGGTGGAGCAGCTGCTCGGCGGCCGGGTGATCGAGGAGCGCGACGAGTGAGCGCACTCGACGCCGTCGACAGCTGGGAGGTGCCTCACGTCGCCGTCGCCGTGGTCGGTGCCGACGGCGCCGTGCTGGAGACCCGGGGGCCGATCGACCGCCCGTTCCGGCTGGCCTCGGTCTCCAAGCTGCTCACCACCTACGCACTGCTGGTGGGCGTGCAGGGCGGCACGATCGCCCTGGACGACGCGGCCGGCCCGCGCGGGTCGACGGTGCGGCACCTGCTCGCGCACGCCTCGGGCCTCGGGTTCGAGGCCGGCGACCCGGTGCGCGCGGCCCCCGGGGCGCGGCGGATCTACTCCAATGCGGGGATCGAGGCCGCTGCCGAGCACCTGGCCGACGTCACCTCGGTCGGCTTCGAGACCTACCTGACCGAGGCTGTGCTCACTCCGCTGGGGATGACCTCCTCGAGCCTGTACGGATCGCCTGCTCACGACGTGCACGGGCCCGTCTGCGACCTGGTCGCCTTCGCGGCCGAGCTGTTCGCGCCCCGGCTGCTGCCCCCGGCGGCGGTGGGTGCTGCGCTCGAGGTTCAGTTCCCCGGCCTGGCCGGATTCGTGCCCGGGGTGGGCCGGTTCGACCCGTGTGACTGGGGGCTGGGGTTCGAGCGGAACTTCGGCCGGCCCACCCACTGGGCGGGGGCGCGCACCTCGCCCGAGGCGTTCGGGCACTTCGGGGCTGCCGGCACGTTCTTCTGGGTCGACCCCGTGGCCGGTGTGGCCTGCATCTGCCTGACCGACCGGCCGTTCGACGCCTGGGCGATGGCGGCCTGGCCGCCGTTGTGTGATTCCGTTATCTCTGCCTATGGACCAGGTGTCGCCGCCAGCACGTAGGCTCGGGCCTGTGTACGAAGGCGTGGTCCAGGACCTGATCGACGAACTCGGCCGTTTGCCGGGCGTCGGTCCCAAGAGCGCGCAACGGATCGCCTTCCACCTGCTGGCCAGTGACCCGATCGACATCCGCCGGCTGGTGTCGGCGCTGACCGAGGTCACCGAGAAGGTGCAGTTCTGCGTGGTCTGCGGCAACGTCTCGGCCGACGAGCAGTGCCGGATCTGCCGTGACGACCGGCGCGACCTGGCCCTGATCTGCGTGGTCGAGGAGCCCAAGGACGTCGTGGCGATCGAGAAGACCCGCGAGTTCCGAGGCCGCTACCACGTGCTCGGCGGCGCGATCAGCCCGATCGAGGGCGTCGGCCCCGACGACCTGCGGATCCGTGAGCTGCTCACCCGGCTGGCGGACGGCGTGGTCACCGAGATCATCCTGGCCACCGACCCGAACCTCGAGGGTGAGGCGACGGCCACCTACCTGGCCCGCCTGCTCAAGCCGATGGGCCTTCGGGTGACCCGACTCGCCTCCGGGCTGCCGGTGGGCGGCGACCTGGAGTATGCCGACGAGCTGACCTTGGGCCGCGCGTTCGAGGGCAGGAGACTGCTCGATGTCTGACAACCACGTGGGGACGTGATCGGTGATGACCAGCACCCGCAGCGACGTCCGGCCGAATGCCGAGGCGGTGGAGCTGCGCCGCCTCGCCGGTGAGACGGCGGGCGACGCGCAGACGTACCTGCACGCGGTCACCGCCGTCGCGGCCGGCAACCAGCCCGACTCGGCGATCCCGGTGCTGATGCTGGCGGTGTCGCAGATCCTGCTCGCCGGGGCCCGGCTGGGGGCGATCACCGACGTGGTGCCCAGCGAGCGGTTCGAGCCCGACGCCGGTCCGGACGCCGACATCGACCCGGTGCGGGTGGGCCTGGCCAACCTGTTCGACGGCGTCGACGAGTACGCCGACCTGGTCGATCCGCTGACCAGCGGTGAGGTCGTGCGTGGCGCACTGTCCGACGACCTGGCTGACATCGCGGCCGACCTGGTGCACGGTCTGCGCCACTTCCAGGCGGGCCGGGTGGACGAGGCCCTGTGGTGGTGGCAGTTCTCCTACCTGTCCACCTGGGGTCTGCGGGCGACCAGCGCCCTGCGGGTGCTCCAGTCGATGATCGGCCACCTCCGACTCGACGTCGATGCCGACACTGTCGCCGACGCCGAGTTCGACGCCCTGCACCCCAAGGACGCCTGAGCCTCGGCGCCTCGGCCCTCGGGTCAGGCGACCCGGGTGCCGCGAGGCAGCCTGCGCGCCGGGGCGCGCAGCCGGCGGACGGCGACCCCGGCGAACAAGGCCCCCACGAGCAGATCGGCCCCGACCCCGAACGGCCAGGTCACACCGAGCCGCTCCCGCTGCGCTGCCCGCTCCTTCTGGTGCTGCGTGTTGGCCTGCTCCGTGCCGTCGTAGCACCAGTCGCGCACCGGGTCTGCGCCCAGCCGGGCCTCGCGAACGCCGGTCCGGATAGCGGTCAGCGGGTCGTCGGTCAGGCTGCCGTCCAGCGGCTTGGGCGCGGCGTCCGCGAGGATCACGTACGGCGAGGCGGCGAGCAGCCACCACGAGCGCTCGCTGTGGAACACCGACATCTCCTGGGTGACGGTGACGCAGGTGACGGTGGTCGCCGTGCCGTCATCGGTGGAGTAGTCGGGCTGGCGAATCGTCACCTGCTCCTGCGTGGTCAGCAGCGGGATGGACACGGCGAACAGCAGCGGCAGGCCGAGGCCGAGGAAGATCACCGACAGGTAGGTGAGCAGGGTCGAGGACGAGGTGCGGGCCGCGATCGCCGACCAGCCCAGGCCGATCGCGCAGACCACGAGCAGCACCAGGGCCAGCAGAACGAGCACCACCAGCAACCGGGACACCGGCGTCCCGCCCTCGAAGAAGGCCCACAGGATGAACGGGGCGGCGCAGCCGAGCAGGGCCAGAGCAACGACCCAGGACGCGGCGAGCTTGCCCAGAACGATCTGCAGCGGGGTGAGCAGGGTGGTCTGCAGGGTCGCCAGGATCCCGGCCGAGCGGTCGCCGTTGATGCTGGTCGAGGACAGCGCGGGTACCACCAGCGCGCCGAGGGAGAGCACCAGGAAGACGATGATCCCGAAGACCATCCGTCCGGCCTGGGCGTGGACCCGGGCCACGTCCGCGGAGTCCCCGACATCCGTGTACGCCGTGTAGGACCTGAACACCGCCCATCGGATCAGGGCCGTGAGCAGCCCGAGCAGCGCCGTCCACACGATCAGCACGGCGACCCAGCGGCTGGAGCGCACCCGCTGCCGCAGTTCGAGCCGGGCCACGGTGACCACGCCGGAGAGGAAGCTCTCCCGGCCCGACCCGGCACCGCCGTCCGGCGTGCTGGAGAGGGGTTGGAGGATCTCGGCGGTCATCGGCGCTCCTGCGTGAGGGAGAGGTAGGCCTGTTCGAGCACTCCGGTGGCGGGGGCGAAGGCGAGCACCGGGACGCCGTCACGGATCAGATCGGCGAGCAGGGCGGCGGCCTCGGTGTCGGAGCCGATCGACACCTCGACGCCATCCCGCTCGGTGGCCGCCTCGGGCAGGGTGAAGGCGACGGCGCGCGCGGCGAGGGCACGCAGCAGGGTTGCCGGATCGAGGGCGCGGATCCGCCACGGTCGGGCTGCGGTCACCTGAGTGCTCAGCTGCTCGGTGGCCACGGTGCGGCCCTGGGCGATGATCACCGCCCGGTCGGCCATCTCGTCGAGCTCGGAGAGCACGTGGCTGGAGACCAGCACGGCCTTCCCCGACGCGGCCAGGCGGCGCACGATCGTGCGCAGCTCCACGCGCGAGCGCGGGTCGAGCCCGGAGGCGGGCTCGTCCAGCAGCAGCACGTCCGGGTCGTGCACCAGCGCGCGGGCCAGGCCGAGCCGCTGCTTCTGCCCGCGGGAGAGCACCTGGGTCGGGCGGTCGGCGAGATCCTCCAGGTGCACCGTGGCCAGCAGCTCCTCGATCCGGGACCGGGCCAGGGCTCGCGGCACGAAGTAAGCGTCGGCGACCGTCTCCAGCACCTCACGGCAGGTCAGGGTCTCCCAGGTGCCGAACACGTCGGGCATCCAACCGGTGCGCCGGCGCACCTCTCGGGCCTGGGTCACGGGGTCGAAACCGCCGATCCGCACCTCGCCGGTGTCCGGGACCAGCAGCGAGGCCAGCACCAGCAGCAGGGTGGTCTTGCCTGATCCGTTGGGCCCGACCAGGGCGGTCACCTCACCGGGTGGGGCCTCGAGATCGATGGAGTCCACGGCGACCACGTCGCCGAAGGTGCGTCGGACGCCGCGCGCCGAGATTCCGCTCGTCGCGCCCGTCGAAGTGGGGGGCATGAAACCTCCTGAAACCCGCGGACCCCTGGCGTCGGCTCACGCCCTGCCCGTACTGACGCACCGCTCGGACGATCGGTTGCCAGGACGCGTCCGTGATCCAGATCCTGCTTCTCCCCGGTGGCCGGTAGACTCCTACCTCGGCATCCCTGCGCACGGCCCGAAACCAGTGCGCGCGAACCTGCCGGGCATGGCATGGTGGCCCCGCCCCGAGAAGCCGTCGAATCATCTGGAGAGACGTCCGTGAGCCTGGTCGTGCAGAAGTACGGAGGATCCTCCGTCGCCGACGCAGAAGGCATCAAGCGCGTGGCCCAACGGGTGGTGGAGACCAAGAAGGCGGGCAACGACGTCGTCGTGATCGTCTCTGCCATGGGCGACACCACCGATGACCTGCTCGACCTGGCGCGAGAGGTGACTCCCAGCCCGCCGCCGCGCGAGCTCGACATGCTGCTCACCGCCGGTGAGCGGATCTCCGACGGCGCTGCTCGCCATGGCGATCATGGACAAGGGCGTGACGGCGCGGTCGTTCACCGGCCGCCAGGCCGGGGTGATCACCACCGAGCAGCACGGCGACGCCCGGATCATCGACATCACCCCGAGCCGGATCTCCTCGGCGCCTGGGCGAGGGCGACGTGGCGATCGTCGCCGGGTTCCAGGGGGTCAGCCAGTCCACCAAGGACGTCACCACGCTGGGCCGGGGCGGCTCGGACACCACTGCGGTGGCCCTGGCGGCGGCGCTCGAGCGCGGACGTCTGCGAGATCTACACCGATGTGGACGGCGTGTTCACCGCCGATCCGCGGATCGTCGCCACGCGCGCGCCGGATCGAGACGATCTCCTACGAGGAGATGCTCGAGATGGCGGCCTCGCGGGGCGAAGGTGCTGCACCTGCGGTGCGTGGAGTACGCGCGCCGGTTCGGGGTGAAGGTTCACGTCAGGTCCTCGTTCAGTCACCGCGAGGGCACCTGGGTCACCAATCAGCCGGGAGAGGCGATGGAAGACGCGATCATCTCTGGTGTCGCGCACGACCGCAGCGAGGCCAAGGTCACCGTGGTGGGCGTGCCGGACAAGCCGGGCAAGGCGGCCGCCATCTTCAAGGCCGTCGCCGCCGCCGACGTCAACCTCGACATGATCGTGCAGAACGTCTCCGCGGCTGCCACCGGGCTGACCGACGTCTCGTTCACGCTGCCCAAGACCGACGGCCAGAAGGCGCTCAACGCGCTGACGGCGCACAAGGAGGACGTCGGGTTCGACTCCCTGCAGTACGACGACCAGATCGGCAAGGTGTCGCTGATCGGGGCCGGGATGCGCACCCATCCCGGCGTGTCGGCACGGTTCTTCGACGCGCTGGCCGACGACCGGGGTGAACATCGAGATGATCAGCACGTCGGAGATCCGGATCTCGGTGGTCACCCGAGCCGAGGACGTGGACACCGCAGTGCGCGCCGTTCACTCGGCCTTCGGCCTGGACGCCGATCAGATCGAAGCGGTCGTGTACGGAGGGACGGGACGATGAGCCGCAAACCCACTCTGGCCGTGGTCGGAGCCACCGGTGCCGTCGGTTCGGTGATGCTGAAGATCCTCTCCACCCGGGAGGACGTGTGGGGCGAGGTGCGGCTGATCGCCTCGGCCCGCTCGGCCGGCAAGCTGCTGAACGTGCGCGGCCGCCAGATCGAGGTCCAGGCACTGGCCCCCGAGGTGTTCGACGGCGTCGATGTGGCGATGTTCGACGTGCCGGACGAGATCTCCGCCGAGTGGGCGCCGATCGCGGTGGCCCACGGGGCAGTGGTGGTGGACAACTCCGGCGCGTTCCGGATGGATCCGCAGGTGCCGCTCGTGGTGCCCGAGGTGAACCCGGCCCAGGTGCGCAACCGGCCCAAGGGCATCATCGCCAACCCGAACTGCACCACGCTGACCATGATGGACGCGCTCGGCGCGCTGCACCGTCAGTGGGGCCTGACCGAGCTGGTGGTGTCCTCCTACCAGGCCGCCTCCGGCGCCGGGCAGCCGGGCGTGGACCGGCTGTACGACGAGCTCGAGGTCGTCGCCGGCGACCGGTCGCTGGGCCAGAGCGCCGGCGACGTCCGCCGGGCGATCGAGGCCAAGCTCGGCGACGAGGGCTCGCCGTTCCCGGCGCCGCTGGCGCTGAACGTGATGCCGTGGGCCGGCTCGGCCAAGGACGACGGCTGGACCAGCGAGGAGCTGAAGGTCCGCAACGAGTCGCGCAAGATCCTCGGCATCCCGAACCTCAAGGTGTCGGCCACCTGCGTGCGGGTGCCGGTGGTCACCACGCACTCGCTCGCCGTGCACGCCGTGTTCCAGAGCCCGGTGACGGTGGACGCAGGCGCTGCAGGCTCTGAACGACGCGCCGAGCGTCGTGGTGCTGCGACGACCCGGACGAGAAGGAGTTCCCGACCCCCTCGGACGTCGTGGGCTCGGATCCGACCTTCGTCGGCCGGATCCGGCAGGCGCTGGACTTCCCGAATGCGCTGGAGATGTTCGTCTGCGGCGACAACCTGCGCAAGGGCGCAGCCCTCAACACCGCCCAGATCGCCGAACTGGTGGCCACCGAGTTCACCGCCGACCGCTGAGGTCGGGATCCTCGCCGAGCAGCGAGTCCCAGAATCGCTTGGTCTGCGGGTACATGTAGGTCGTGCGGCCGTCTGCTGGCGCCGGCCACTGCCGCCCCTGGCGCAGGGCGCGCATCTCGCGCCGGAAGTAGCGCCAGCCCGGCTCGGGTGAGGACACCGCCCGTGGATACAGGTGTGCCGGCAACCGGCGACCGCCCTCGTCGCGAACGCCGTCACGGTCGACGCCCAGGGCGTGGCTGTCCTGCCAGATGCTGCCGTCGCGGTCCCGGACGCACAGGCCCATGCCCAGCACGCACAGCGCCGCCTCGATCTGCGCGAGGGTGCCGGCCTGTCCGCCCTGCTCCAGCCGGGCCAGGACGCTCTTGGACAGGCCCGCGCGCTCGGCAAGCGCGCGCTGGCTCAGGCCGAGGTCGCGTCGGCCCGCCCGCAGGGCTTCGCCCAGGCTCAGGGACGCCGCCGGAGGTGGGGACGCCGAATGGTCGTCGTCGTTGGCATCAGGCACACGCGCATCCTGATTCACCTGCCTCGCCGCTGCTCGCTCCGTCCCCGAAGCTGTGGACAACCGCAGCCGCCCTCACCTTCACCCCGCCCTCGCCGCGTCCGGCCCAGGCCACCATTCGCGGCGCTGTGCATTGCCCCGTGGTGAGGGGCAGTTGGACGGATGCACACGTGTTGCGGTTGCTGTGCAGTGCCCCGTGGTGAGGGGCAGTCGGGGCGGACACGTGTTGCGGTTGCTGTGCATTGCCCCTCGCCGAGGGGCAATGCACAGCGCGCAGAACGTGAAGGGCGCCAGGCGCTGCGACTCAGGATTCGGCTGTCCGTGCCCCCGCCGTACCGGTGGCTTCAGGTCCGAGGGAAGAAGGGCGGCGTGGTGGGGATCGGGAAGAGGCGTGGGCGGAGCGCCAGGCTCACGTAGACGAGGCCGACCAGGACGGGGACCTCGATCAGCGGGCCGACGACGCCGGCCAGGGCCTGCCCCGAGGTGACCCCGAAGGTGGCGATGGCCACCGCGATCGCGAGCTCGAAGTTGTTGCCGGCTGCGGTGAAGGCGAGGGTCGTCGTCCGCTCGTAGCTCAGCCCGAGGGCGCGGCCTAGGGCGTACGAGCCGGCCCACATGACGGCGAAGTAGGCGAGCAGCGGCAGGGCGATCCGGGCGACGTCCCACGGCCGGTTGGTGATCGCGTCGCCCTGCAGGGCGAACAGGATCACCACCGTGAACAGCAGCCCGTACAGCGCCACCGGCCCGATCCGGGGCAGGAAGCGACGCTCGTACCAGTCGCGTCCCTTGGCCTGCTCACCGAACCGGCGGGTGAGGTAGCCGGCCAACAGGGGGATGCCGAGGAAGACCAGCACGTTCCGGGCGATGTCCCAGGCCGAGATGTTCAGCTCCGCTCCGGACAGGTGCAGCCAGCGGGGCAGAGCGGTCAGGTAGAACCAGCCGAGCAGGCCGAAGGCGAACACCTGGAACACCGAGTTCAGCGCGACCAGCACCGCGGCTGCCTCTCGATCGCCGCAGGCCAGGTCGTTCCAGATGATCACCATGGCGATGCAGCGGGCCAGTCCGACGATGATCAGGCCGGTGCGGTACGCGGGCTGGTCGGGCAGGAAGATCCAGGCCAGGGCGAACATCAGCGCGGGGCCGAGCACCCAGTTCAGCACCAGCGACGGCACCAGCAGGCGCCGGTCGCGGGTCACCGTGTCGAGCCGGTCGTAGCGGACCTTGGCCAGCACCGGGTACATCATCACCAGCAGCCCGATCGCGATCGGTAGCGAGATGCCCCCGATCTGGACGGCGTCGAGCGTCTCGTTCAGGCCGGGCACCATGCGGCCGAGCAGCAGCCCGGCCGCCATCGCCGCCCCGATCCACAGCGGCAGGAAGCGGTCCAGCCGTGAGAGACGGTCGACGACGTGGATCTGGCTCACTCGGCCTCCAGGGGTTTGCGCGCCCGGATGAACGCGCTGGCCACGGCGCCGTCCAGCGCCTCGATGATCCTATCGACGTCCGTTCCCGCAGGGATCTCCTGCGCCGGAAGGCATTCCGCCAGCTCGGCGATCTCGGCCCGGTCGTAGCGCCGGGTCACCTCGACCTCGGCGTCGGTGAAGCCGGCCGCGGTGAGCCGCGCGACGTAGTCGGTGTCCAGCAGGGCGCCGGCAACGCAGCCGGTCCACAGCGACATGGCGCTCTGGGCGATCTCGGGCAGGTCGCGCAGCAGCACGATGTCGGCGACGGCGAACCGGCCGCCCGGCTTGGTCACCCGGAACGCCTCGGCCAGCACGGCGTCCTTGTCGCCGGAGAGGTTGATCACGCAGTTGGAGATGACCACGTCGACCAGGTTGTCGCGCAGCGGGATGTCCTCGATGGTGCCGCGCAGGAACTCGGCGTTGGTCACTCCCGCCTCGGCCTGGTTGCGTCGGGCCAGCTCGAGCATCTCGGTGGTCATGTCCAGGCCGTAGGCGGTTCCGGTGGGGCCGACCCTGCGAGCCGAGAGCAGGACGTCGAGCCCGCCGCCAGAACCCAGGTCGAGCACCGTCTCACCCGGGACCAGGTCGGCGAGCAGGATCGGGTTGCCACAGCCGAGGGACGCCGCGAGAGCAGTCGCCGAGGTCTGCTCCGCGTCCTCGGAGTACAGGTCGCGGGTGATCGGGTCCTTGAGAGTCGTCGCGGCGGAGGTGTCCAACGGGTCGGTGCTGCAGCATTCGGGGCCGCAGCAACTGGCCCCGCCGGCGGCGGTCACCTGCAGGGCGGCCTTGGCGTAGCGGTCGCGAACGGCCTCGCGGATCTCGTCGGTGCTGGTCATGGCGGACACTCCTCGATTGATTAGACGAACATCTAAGTAGCGATAGCTTGCCGTATTGATTCGATGACTGTCAAGATAGACCCATGTCGAATCAATCGGGGGTCGCCGTCCCCATCCCGGTGCTCGGGTGCTGCCCCGCCCTGTCGGTGAGCGCGTTGGACGACGAGCAGGCGGGCCTGGTCGCGCCGATGTTCAAGGCGCTCGGTGACCCGGTGCGACTCCGGTTGATGTCCATGATCGCCTCGCAGCCGGAGGCCTGTGTCTGCGACCTGACGGGTGAGTTCGCCCTCTCCGGGCCGACCATCTCCCATCACCTGAAGGTGCTGCGCGAGGCAGGCCTGATCGACGGCGAGCGGCGCGGCACCTGGGTCTACTACCGCGTGCGACCCGCAGCGCTGGACCAGCTCGCCGCCCTCCTCACCTCCCCATCCTCGCCCTGACCCGCCCGACGCGCCGCACCCCGCCGCGCGTGCGGCCGTTGTGCACCTTCGGGTGGTATTCGGCGGTGATTCCGCCCCAAAGTGCGCTCCGGCGAGCTCTGGCCGGGTGGACGGGGCTCGTCAACAGCCGAGGAGGCGGCGTAGGTGTGCAATCAGGTCGTGGGGGAAGCGCAGCACGTCGTCCGCAGTGATCACGATGACCTCGAACCCCTCCTCGCGGAGCAGACGTCGGCGCGCGATGTCGCGTTGCCACTGACGGCGATCTGTTCGGTGCTGATCGCCGTCGAACTCCACGATCACCCGCTGGTCGAGCCAGACGAAGTCGGCGCAGGCGATCCAGGCGCCGTCCTCGGCGCGATGGATGTCGTGATTGAGCAAGGCTTCGGGCAACCCCGCCCGCATGAAGACCAGCCGAGCCTTTGTCTCCATCGCCGAAGCGCTTCCGACCCGGATCAGATCGTGTGCATCGCGCGCTGTGCGCATGCCGGGGCGTCCATGGCGCCGGGCGATCTCTGCGCCGAGCGCGGGCAGCAGACGTGGAACCCGGTTGACGACCGCGTCACCGACGGTGATCAGATCATCGAGTGAGAGGTGCCCGGCGAGGTCGGCCCACACCGTCACCGGGTGGTCCACCCGCAGCCCCTTGACCACTAATGGACGGAGTGCGCCGCTGGTTCGGTGGCCGACCACTCCGGCGCGGCGGATCTGCGGTGAGCCTCGGGGGGTGCTCACATGGAGTACGTCGCTCGAGGCCAGGTTCCGGGGCAGGGGCAGTTCGAGCATTTGCGCAGCGGTCACGTGTGAGAAGACAGCCTCATTCGGCAGCACGAGGGCCAGTGCGTGGGCCTGCTCGTACACGCTGGTCGGCGCCCGGTCCGACCGCACCCCACGCCACGGTGTGATCAGATCAGCGCGCCGCAGTCGGTCGACGCTCACTCCGGCGTCCTGGGCACGCCTGATCGGAAAGGTGCGTGGAAGAGCGTCCGGTAGGGGCGCGGGGAGGCGAGGCACCGCTCCAGGCTGCACGTTGTAGCCCTTGCCCCGCTCGCGTTGTCCACAGGGGCGAGCGGGGCAGGGGAGGACCCACGCACCGTTGTGCATTCTCTGGCGGAATGCGCGCCGAATACCGCCCGCAATCGCACAACGGGGTGAGTCGGGTGGGTGAGTCGGGTGGGTGAGTTGGGTGGGTGAGTCGGGTGGGTGAGTCAGTCGGGGAGGGGGACCTGGACGGGGCCCACCTTCCAGATCTCGCCGCAGTAGTCGCGGATGGTGCGGTCGGAGGAGAAGAAGCCGCAGCGGGCGGTGTTCAGGATCGACATCCGGGTCCAGTGCTGCTGATCGCGCCACGCCGTCTCGACGGCGTCCTGGGCGTCCAGGTACGAGCGGTAGTCGGCGAGCACCAGGTACTCGTCCCAGCCCAGCACGCTCTCCACCACGCCGGCGAACTCCTCCCGGTCTCCGCCGGAGAAGGCTCCGCCGGCGATGGCATCGAGCGCGGCCTTCAGTTCGGCGTCCCTCTCGTAGTAGCTGCGCGGCGCGTACTCGCCGTTGTCGCGCAGGGAGGCGGCCGCCGTCGCGTCGAGGCCGAACAGGAAGAAGTTCTCGGCGCCCACCCGATCCCGGATCTCCACGTTCGCTCCGTCGAGGGTGCCGATCGTCAGGGCCCCGTTCAGTGAGAGCTTCATGTTCCCGGTGCCCGAGGCCTCCTTGCCGGCCATCGAGATCTGCTCGGACAGGTCGGCCGCGGGCACGATCAGCTCCGCCCGGGTGACGTTGTAGTCGGGCAGGAAGACGATCTTGAGTCGTCCGGCCACCAGCGGATCGCTGTTCACCACGCCGGCCACGGCGTTGATCAGCTTCATGATGCGTTTGGCGGCGTGGTAGGCGGGCGCAGCCTTGCCGCCGAACAGCACGGTGCGCGGCACCACCTCGCGCTGGGGGTCGTCGACGATCCGCTGGTAGAGGGTCACCACGTGCAGCAGCTTGAGCAGCTGGCGCTTGTACTCGTGGAACCGCTTGATCATCACGTCGCACAGGGCGTCGGGATCGATCACCACCCCGGTGGCCTCGGCCGTATAGGCGGCAAGGTCCCGCTTGTTGGCCCGTTTCACGTTCTGCCAGTGGGCGCGGGCGGCGGAATCGTCGGCCAGGGGGGCGATGTCGGTCAGTCGGTCGAGGTCGCGCAGCCAGTCCTCACCGCCGAGTCGTGCGCTGATCAGCGCGGACAGCCGTGGATTGGCCAGGCGCAGGAACCGGCGAGGGGTCACCCCGTTGGTCACGTTGTGGAACTTGGCCGGCCACATGTGGGCGAAGTCGCGCAGGGTGGTCTCGGTCAGCAACTGCGAGTGCAGCTCGGCGACCCCGTTCACGGCAGAGCTGCCGACGACCGCCAGGTGCGCCATCCGCACCCGCGGCTCCTCGCCCTCCTGGATCAGCGAGAGCGCCGCGAGCTTGCTGAAATCACCGGGGAAGCGCAGGGCAACCCCCTGCAGGAAGTAGTGGTTGATCAGATGGATGATCTCCAGGTGCCGGGGGAGCAGCCGCTGCAGCAGCCACACCGGCCAGGTCTCCAGCGCCTCGGGCAGCAGGGTGTGGCAGGTGTAGGCGAAGGTCCGGGTGGTGATCGACCAGGCCTTCTCCCAGTCCACCCGGTACTCGTCCACCAGCAGCCGCATCAGCTCGACGATCGCCAGCACCGGGTGGGTGTCGTTGAGCTGGATGACGACCTTGTCCGGGAACTCGTCCCAGTCCTCGTTGCGGAACTGGAACCGCCGGATGATGTCACGCAGCGAGCAGGAGACCAGGAAGTACTGCTGCTTCAGCCGCAGCTCTCGCCCCAGCTCGGTGCTGTCGTCGGGGTAGAGCACCTTGCTGATGTTCTCCGAGCGGACGACGTCCTGCACCGCCTCGGCGTACTGACCGGCGGCGAACCGGTTGAGGTTGAACGATTCTCGGCTGGCCCGGGCATGCCACAGGCGGATGATGTTGACCGTCTGGGTGCCGTACCCGGGGACCAGCATGTGGCTGGGCTCGCCGCGCACCGTCTCGCCCGGCACCCAGCGGCGGCGGGTGCCGGTGGGGTCGCCGTCGTCCTCGGTGTGCCCGTAGAAGCCGATCACCTGCCGGTCGTCGGGGGCAGGGAACTCCCACGGGTTTCCGTAGAAGGTCCAGTCGTCGGGTCGTTCGACCTGGGCGCCCTGCTCGAAGGTCTGCTTGAAGATGCCGAACTCGTAACGGATCCCGTAGCCGACGGCCGGAATGTCCAGGGTGGCCAGGGAGTCCAGCAGACAGGCGGCCAGCCGGCCCAGACCTCCGTTGCCCAGGCCGGGCTCGACGTCCAGGGCCTGCAGTGTCTCCAGGGACAGGCCCAGATCCTTCACCACAGAGCGCACCAGGTCCTCGGTGTCCGTGTAGAGCAGGTTCTGGTTCAGCTGTCGGCCGAGCATGTATTCGGCGGAGAAGTAGTACACGAACCGCGGATTCGCCGAGTAGTGCGCCGCGGCGGTGCGGGCCTGGCGGTCGACCAGGCGATCCCGGATGGTCAGCGCCAGCGTGTGGTAGGCGTCCTGCAGACTGGCCGACTCGATGGTGGTGCCACGCCGGTAGTACAGGTTGCTGACCAGGTCCTGCTCGAGTTCCTCCTCCGTCGTGCCGAGCTCGCGCAGCCGTGGACCGGTTCGTGCGGCCTCCATGCGTGTCCCCTCTCGCCGATGCCATCCCTACCCTGCTGCGAGACGGCGTGTCGAGGCACCAATGGGGCACATGCCGCCGATCGGTCATGGCCATCCGGTGACAGGCGGGTGTCCAGGAGGGACGTGAAGGGGTGCGCTGGATCAGCCGCGAGCGTCCAGCCAGGCGGTCAGGGGCACCACTCCGGCGCCGGTGAGGCGGGCCAGACCCGGTCTGCGGCCCATGATCGACAGCCCCAGGGCGGACGCCGGGCCGCGCACGTCGGGCAGGTCAGCCGCCGCCTCGACCGGATCGTGGTGCCAGTCGACGTCCACCGCGATCCAGCGCAGGGCCGGGAGGCCGCGCCCGACGAATCCGCGTCGGGCCTTGGGAGTCATCAGGAAGTCCAGCGCCTCGGCCCAGGACTGCGGTGCTCTGGTGTCGTCGACGCCGAGCGGGATCCGCAGGTCCTGCCCGTGCACCAGGATCTCCGCCAGTTGGGAGACGGCCGGCATTCCCGGTGGACAGAACCGGCCCTCGGCGAAGCGGCGCAGGTCGGCCACCAGCTCCGCGGTGGGGCGCGCAGCCTGCGTCGCGGTCATCGCCACGTTGGCCCGCTCGAAGCTGCCCCGCGCCGTCAGCATGGCCAGCGCGAACCGGGGCAGCGTGGCGGTGTGCGGCATCACCAGGTGAGCGGCGAGGTCGCGCACGGTCCAGGCGCCGCACAGACTGGGGGTCTCCCACTGCTCGGGGGTGAGCGTGTCGAGCAGATCGGCGATGGCGCGGCGCTCGGCGGCGACGTCGTCCCACAGGGTCATGGCGCACAGCATGCCGCAGGACTCGGCCCCCGGCCGCCCGGGGGTGCCTGGGGGAGCGCCGGTGCGGCCAGGGCTCGCGCTCGGTCGAGGTAGGCCTGCGGGTCTGCCCAGCCGGAGCCCTCGGGGATGCGGGCCAGCAGCCCGTCCCCGTACACCTGCTCGGCACCGAGGTCGGCCAGGTGCACGTACCCGATGTGGCAGTCGCACAACGCTGCCGGGCAGGGCGTGGTGGAGAGGATCCGCGCCAGCGGGTCGCGGTAGATGTTGCCCAGTGGTCGGGCCAGCACCTGGCAGCGCCGGGCCCGGCCGTCTCCGTCGACGCTGATGGCGCTCTGCCCGGCGGCACACTCCCGACCGCGGCTGCGCAGCCGCAGGGTGCCGACCTCGAAGAGCGGGTCGACCGCCGAGAGCCGGGCCAGGGTCTCGGCGTCGTAGTAGCCCGGCCGGACGGCTCCGCCGTCGACCGAGAAGGCGTTCACCCACAGGGGGATCCGGGGGTCGAGGTCGGCGCGTAGCGCCTCGATCTCAGCCACCTGGTGGCGGACGCCGACCACGCCCACGCTGTAGCGGGCCCCCAGGTTGTCGAGCTCGGCGCAACGGCGCACGAAGCGGGCCCGGTCCACCTGGCCGGGGTGATACGTCGCCCAGAGCCCGACCCGGCGCAGCTCGGCCTCGGCGAGCCAGCCGACCGACCCGGCGAGATTGGTCTGGATCGCCACCTGACGGACGTGCCCGGTGCGGCTGAGGGTGGTGATCGCCTGCTGGTAACGGCGATGGTGCAACGCCTCGCCCCAGGGGGTGAAGAAGACCGAGACGCCGAGACCGGGCTCGGCCTCGGGAAGACGGGCCACCCAGCCCAGGAACCGGGCCAGCGCAGCGGTGTCGTCGGCGCGCTCGGCGGCTGACTCCGGATGCTTGGCGAACGGGCAGTAGGTGCAGCCGTAGTTGCACGAGGCGAGCGGGCCCCGGTAGAGAACGGTGAGTCGGGTCAGTGCCATGGGTGCTCCCCGCTCAGGCGGACGATGCGGGGCGAGTACAGCCACGGCCCGATGGCGTCGGAGCGCTCCAGGCCCGAGGCGGTCAGCTGCAGCGTCAGGCCGGAGCGCGCGGCCAGGCCCGCCTCGACCAGGGTTCCCAGCTGCGGCGTGTCGGCCAGGGGGTCGGAGCCGAAACGCGCCCGATAGCCGGCCGCGTCCAGCCCGTCGGTGTGCAGCAGCGACTGCAGCACATACCGCCGGCGCTGCTCGGCCGGGCCGAGCCGGATGCCGTGGTGGGCGGCGGAGAAATGGGCCCGATCAGCGCGGGCGTAGTCGGCGATGATCGCGTTCACCCCGCGCCGGCCGACGGCGTACTCGCGGCTGTAGTGCAGGTCGCGCGTGTAGGAGCGCGCTCCGCACCCGATCCCGACCATCCCGTCGTCCTGGCAGGCATACTCCGGCGCGGCATCTCCAGTCGTCGACGTGATCAAGGGCCGGTGGAAGCGGCGCATCGAGGACTGCCGATACCCATTCTCCAGCAACCGGTCCCGACCTGCCCGGTAGAGGGCGAGGCGCTGGTCGTCCCACGCGGCGCCGCGTCGGCCCAGCCCGGTCAGCGGCCGCACGTAGAGCGGGTAGCAGAACACCTCCTCGGGGGCCCATTCCAGGACGGCGTCGATCGAGGCCAGCCAGGAGGCCTCTGTCTGCCCGGCCAGCCCGTACATCAGATCGACATTGAGCACCGGGAACCCCTGGGCCCGAAGAGCATCCAGCGCCGCGGTGACGTCGGCCCCGTGCTGCGGGCGACCGGCGGCGTGCACCTCGGCCTCGACCATACTCTGGACGCCGATGCTCACCCGGGTCACGCCGGAGGCGGCCAGGACGGCGAGCCGCTCGGGAGTGGCTGTCGCCGGGGAGGTCTCGGCCGACGTCGGCACCTCGCCCGGTCGCAGTCCGAAGGTGCGGTGCGCCAGCGCGAGCAACCGGGCCAGCGGCTCGGGGTCCAGCCAGGTGGGAGTGCCTCCGCCGATGGCGAGCCGGGCACAGCGCGCCGGGGTGATCGCCTCGGCCACGGCGTCCGCCTCGCGATCGAGTGCCGCCAGGTAACGGGCGACCAGGTCGGGTTCGGGGTGGGCGGTGGTGAACAGATTGCAGAAGCCGCAGCGCATCTCGCAGAACGGCAGGTGCACGTAGCCGAACAGTGCCCGACGGTCCTCGCCGGCCCACAGTGGGGCAAGGTCGACGGGTGGGTCGAGCGGGCGGTAGGCCGTCTTGTGCGGATAGCCGTAGGTGTAGCCCTGGTACAGGCCGGCACCCAACGCCGCCTCCAGCGCCGCGTCCAGGGTGGTCATGGGGTGAGCACGAGTTCGGCGTAGGGCACGGTCCAGACGGCGGGGTGGGCCAGGCCGTGGCCGGTGTACCCGTCGTCGCCGAAGCAGGTGCCGTGATCGGCGGTGAGGATCAACAGGGACGGGCCGCGCCGACGCAGCGCGTCGAGCAGTTCGGGCAGAGCCGTGTCGACGGCGGCCAGCGCTGCCTGCTGGGAGAGCACAGTGTCGCGCGACTGACCCGGCAGGTACATGTGGGTGGGCGGGTGCGTGGCGGAGACGTTGAGCAGCAGGAACGCCCGCCGACCGGCGTCCAGCGTGTCCAGAGTCGTTGCGGCGCAGCGCATCTGCGCCTGAGGCGAGCCGATGTTGCGGACGCCGAGCGCAGGTGACCAGTGATGCTCCGCGAACAGGCCAGGCAGGATCGAGCCCAGGGCGCCGCGGCCGGTGAAGAAGCCGACGCCGCCCACGCAGATCGTGTGGTAGCCGCGGGCGGCGACGGCGGCGGGAAGGTCGGGTTCCTCGAACACGAAGGAGCCCGGGCCGATCCCGGCGGCGCCGTCGAACCGGCCGGCGAAGAGCCGGGGGTGCCGGCCGGGGCGGGCCGGGGTGGGCAGGAAGCCGGCCAGGAACGCCTGGTGCGCGGGCAGGGTGAAGCTGCCCGGCGTGAAGCGCGTCTCCCAGCTGCCGCCGGGCAGGAGGGAGGCGAGGACCGGGGTCTGGCCCGCGGCCAGGGCCTGCTCGGCCGTGTCCAGCCGCAGGCTGTCCAGGGTGACCAGCACGACGTCGGCGCGGCCGATCAGGCCGGCGGCATCGATCACGAGGCGGCCTCCAGCTCGGCGGTGTAGGTGTCCTGGCCGCGGTGCAGCACTCCCTCGTGGAAGTCTCCGAACGCGTTGACCTCCAGCACGTGGTGGTCCCGCCAGCCGGGACTGAGCATCACGTCGACCCCGCCGTAGAGCGCTCCGGGGAAGGCGGCCACGGCCCGCTCGCAGCTGTCGGCCAGCGCGGCCCAGCGCTGCGACCCGACGTCTGCGCGCAGGGCGGCGAGGTCACCCCGGCGTCCGCCCAGGTGCAGGTTGGTCATCGGCCCCGCGCCGATCCGGGCGAGGGTGTGCCGGGCCTGGCCGCCGACGACGACCACTCGCAGGTCGACCGGCCCGCCGCCCCAGCTCGCCTTCGGGATCCAGCGCTGGACGTGCAGTCCTTGCGGGGCGACGGCGTCCAGCACCCGGTGGACGTCGCGCCAGTCGTTCAGGCGCACCGGTCGCCGGCTGTTCACCAGGTGCCCGTGCCGCCAGGCCGCGGTGGTGATCGCCGCCACCCGAGCACCGGACCAGCGCAGAGCCATCGCCCCGGCCGCGCTGGAGCCGTACCGGGGCTTGACGAAGACCTGGGTCCAGCCGCGGGCGCGGACGGCCTCCAGTGCGTCCGCGGCGGTGGGCGCGCCGAGGACGGCGGGAGGCACCGGCACCCCGGCGCGCTCGAGCCGGCGGTGGGTCTCGTCCTTGTCGCACATGGCCAGCACCGCGTCGCTGCGCTGCATCCGCCGGTGCGCGGGGGCAGCACCGAGCGCCTGGTCGATCATGCGCAGCGCCCGGCGCAGCCCGGCGTGCCAGTGGTGCCCCGGCGCCAGCCGACCACCGGCCAGGTCGATCGGGGCGCCGCCACCGAGCCGGATCAGCAGCTCGTCGACGGCAGGATCCTCACTCGGTGCCTCGAGCCGGACCAGGCCGCCGGGCACGACCTGCCGGGCGAGGTCGACCCGTGCCTCCAGAGCGTCCGGGTAGGTCACCACCGTGGCCGGCCGACGCCCGCGCTCGGCCAGGGCCCGTTGGAACGCCAGGGTGCGTTCGCCGCCGGGAGCGCCGAGGAGCAGGACGCGCGGTGCCTCACTCGCCGATGGCGACATACCGGTAGTCGTCGTCGTCCGGGTCCTGCCGGTCGGAGAGGTCGACCTCGGGGCCGAGGCTCTGCAGCCGGGCCATCATCGGTTCACTCAACCAGTGGTGGTGCAGGTCGAGCCGGCGGAGCCGCCGGACGCCGGGGCTTGTCGCCAGGGCCTCCCCGCCGACGTCACTGAGCGTGCCGAGAGACAGGTCGAGCACCTCGAGCCGGTCGAGCAGCGGGCAGGAGGCGACGGCCCGGGCGACGTCGTCCTGGTAGTCGCAGTCCTTCAGCCCGAGGGAGCGCAGCGCGGGGAACAGGCCGCCGGAGAGCAGCGGGGCGAGATCGGTGACGGAGCTGGTGCCGCCGTACTCGTCGGTGCCGAGGTACAGCTCGAGGTGTTCCAGGGCGGGCAGCGAGGCGGCCATCACGTCGCGGACCAGTTCGGCGCTCAGCCCTCCGGACTCGATCACGAGCAGGCGCAGCCTGGGCAGGGACAGGCCGGGCAGGCGCAGCCCCAGGCCGCCGCGCACGGTCAGGTGGTGCAGGTTCGGGTAGGCCCTGGTGAGCGGCGAGAGGTCGGTGTTCTGGAACCAGGAGACCTCGGACTCCTCCACCGTGACGTCGTTGACGAACAGCACCTCGAGATTGGTCAGGGTGGTGGCCGCCCCGGCCAGGGCCGCCACCATCGGCGCGGGCGACTCCCCGGTGGACATCTCCTTGTGCCACTGCCCGACGACGAGACCACGGGTGCCTGCGGCACCCGGCAGGCCCACGTACGCCGCGAGCTTGTCCGGCCACGGCTGCGGGTCGTCGTAGGCCACGGCGATGCGGGGCATCGCCCGCGCCGGGTCGGGCAGAGGGTGCCCTGGCTCCCAGTCCTGCACGTCCAGTCCGCCGAAGCGCCTCAGGTGATCGTTGAACATGGCCGGGAGCCTACGACGAGGCACCCACAGTTCGTCGAGCAGGCTCGTCGACCTGTGGACATCATCGATGCGCGTCGGCGTCCCAGGTCCCCGGCTGCACGCCGCGGCTGGTGAGCTGGAACTTCTCCACCTTCTGGGTCGGGGTCTTGGGCAGTTGCTCGACGATCTCGATGTAGCGCGGGGCCAGGTAGGCCGGGCCGTTCGCGCGGCAGTGCCGGCTCAGCGCGGCAGGGTCCAGGGTCGCGCCCGCCCGTGGCACGACGACCACCATCACGTCCTCCTCGGTCAGCTCGCTCGGCACCCCGATCGCCGCGACCTCCTGGACGTCGGGGAACGCGGCCACGATCTGTTCGACCTCGAACGCCGAGATGTTCTCGCCGCGCCGCCGGATGGAGTCGGTCAGTCGGCCGAGGAAGGTGAGGTAGCCGTCGTCGTCCAGCACGCCGAGGTCGCCGGTGCGCACCCAGCCGTCCACGACGGTCTGGGCGGTCGCCTCCGGCATGCCGTGATACCCGTTCATCACCAGGCCCTCCTCCCGGCCCCGCACCACGATCTCGCCCGCCGTCCCGGCCGGCACCCCGGCGCCGTCCCGGTCGGTGATCCGGATCTCGAACGCGTCGAGCACCCGCCCCGCCGCCCCAGGCCTGCGGGGACCGGTCACCGGGTCGTACACGGGAACACCGGCGTCGGTCAGCCCGTACACCTGGCGCAACGGAACCCCGAACCGCTGCTCGAAACCACGCCACCAGTGCGGGATCGGCACGCCCCAGCCGAGGCGGAGCCGGTGGTCGCGGTCGCGGGGTGAGGGCGGCCGCTTCCACAGGATGCTCAGAGTGGCGCCCATGAAGTTGAACACCGTGGCGTCGTAGGCCCTGATCTCGTCCCAGAACCCCGACGCACTGAACCGCTGCCCGACGGCGGCGGTCCCGCCGACGGACAGGGCGGCCACCACGGTGAGCGTGGCGGCGTCGATGTGGAACAGCGGGAAGGGGGAGTACAGCACGTCGCCGGAGTGCAGACCGAGCGCGTCGGCGTGCAGCTGGCCCTGCCGGACCAGGTAGCGGTGCGAGAGCGCACAGGCCTTGGAGGGGCCGGTGGTCCCCGAGGTGAACAGCAGGGTCGCCGTGTCCAGCTCGTCGACCGGTGCCGGGGCAGGGCAGGGCTCGCCGCTGCCGGCGGCCGGGGCCAGGTCGCCCGGCTCGAGCAGGCGCACGCCGCCCATGCCCTGGACGGCGTCGCGCACCGGGGCGGCCAGGTGCGGGTCGGCGATCACCACCCGAGGCGCGGCCACGGCGAGCGCGTGCAGCAGCCGGGGTCCGGACAGGGCCGTGTTCAGGGGGGCGTGCAGGGCACCCATCCGGTTCAGGGCGAACCACAGGGCGACCTGCTCGGTGCTGTTGTCCATCAGCAGGGCAACCGCGTCACCGGCCGAGACGCCTTGCTCGGCAAGGGATCTGGCATACCCGCAGGAGAGGGCGAGCAGCTCGGCGTAGCTGGTCTCGCCCTGCCGGTTGCGCAGGAAGGGGGCCCGCCCGTGCCGGCCGGCGGCGTCCTCGAGCAGCTGGGTGAGCGTCGTCATGGCCGCAGGTCAGGCCGGTGCGGGCAGGCCGAACAGGCGGCGGGCGTTGCCGGCGAAGAGCGCTTCGAGCGCCGGTTCGGGCAGCCCGGAGGCCCGCCACTCGGCCAGGGCCCGGGTCGGGGCGATCATCGGCCAGTCGCTGCCGTAGAGCACCTGTTCGCGCAGCACGGTGGGCATCATCGAGAACATCGCGTCCCAGCCGGTCCCGGGGCGGGCCACGTACTTGGGGGCCAGTGCACCGAACTCCAGGAAGACGGTCGGGTGCCGCCTGGCGACCGCGGCGTACTCGGTGGCCCAGGGCCACCCGGCATGGCAGGCGATCAGGCGCAGGTCAGGGAAGTCGCAGGCGACCTGGTCCAGCAGCTCGGGGCGCTCGTGCCGCAGCGGGTGCATCCGGCTGTAGGTGATGCCGGTGTGCACGGCCACGATCAGGCCGAGCTCCTCGGCGCGCGAGTACATCGGGTAGAGATGGCGTTCGTCGATGTCCCGGCCGAAGAACGCCGGCTCGAGGCAGATCCCGAGCATCCCGGCCTCGGAGATCCGTTGCACCTGGCGGGCGATCGAGGTCGGGAACGGAACGGTGATGTCGACGCAGCCGACGCCGACGAAGCGCCCGGGGTGGCGGTCGAGGACACTGCGCAGGGCCGCGTTCAGCGCGTCGGCGTCCTCACCGCCCTCCGACTCGGCATGCATGACGGCCTGCCCGACCCCGGCGTCGTCCAGGTCGGTGATCAGGGCCGCCAGGGTGCCCGCGTTCATCTTCGCGGTCAGGTCGAGCACCCGGTCGTACTGCTCGGTCTGGCGCGGCGGCGCCTGGTAGCGGGAGTCGGGTCGCTGGTCCTGCGGCAGACGGACCCGGGCATCGACGATATCCATGAGCCCAGAGACTAGGTGGTGCGCCCGCTCACGTCAGCTGCGCCGGAAGGTCTTGTCCAGGAAGGCGATGGCCGGGGTCTGAAGCTGATCGAATGCGCCACCACCGTGCCCTGCGTCGTCCAGCAGGGTCAGTGCTGCAGGCACCTTCTTCGCCTTCAGCGCCTTCACCAGTTGGAGCGACTGGCCGTGCGGGACGTTGCAGTCCTGCCTGCCGTGGGCCAGGAAGAAGGGGGGAGGCGTCGGGGCGGCCTTCAGGTAGGTGAGCGGGCTGGCCGCTTTGACCTTGGCCGGCACCGAGGGCAGGGCGGCGCCGAGCCAGCGCGACTCGGGTGAGCCGGCCTCGTCGTGCACCTGCGGGCCCTGCGGGCAGCCGCCGGGATCGGCCGCCTGGGCGTCCATGGTGGCGAAATCGATGGGGGCGTAGAAGGCGATCACGGCCTGGACGGCGCTGCTGACGCCGGCATTGCCGAGGGCCGGATCGTCGAAGCCGGTCCGCTGGCGGCTGGTCGTGCCGAGCATGGTGGCGAAGTAGCCACCGGCGGAGTCGCCCCAGGCAGCGAAGGCAGTGGGGTCGATGCCGTACCGGGCGGAGGTGGCCCGCAGCCACCGCACGGCCGCCTTGACGTCCTTGACCCCGGCCGGGAAGGGAGCCTCGGCGCTCAGCCGGTAGTTCAGGCTGGCCACGGCATAGCCCCGGCCGACGAGCGCGTCGATCCGACCGCGGTCCTCGCTCTTGCCGCCCTCGACGAAGGCGCCGCCGTGGATGTCGATCACCAGTGGTACCGGTTTGCCGGTGCGCTTGGGCAGGTAGAGGTCGAGGGTCTGGGCCGGTGAGTCCGATCCGGTGACGTAGCGCAGGTCGCTCAGCTGCTGGGCGGGTGCGGTGAGGCCGACGGCCTTGCGAGCCGCCGCTGTCGTCGTGGTGCGAGCCCGAGTGGCCTTGGCCGTCGTCGTCGTACGCCGGCTCAGCGACGGGGAGGAGGTGGCCAGGGCCGGGCCGGACGCCGTCGCGTCGGGATACAGCGCGCGGGCCGGCATCGGCGAGGCCGACCCGGCACCGGCCAGGGCGGTGACCGGGTCCGGTTGCTCGGCGATCCTGGTGACGCCGAACCCGACCGCCGCGGCCGGAGCCAGCGCCAGCACCAGCGCGACGCGCAGCCCACGTCCTCCCCGGGCCCGGGGGGCCGCATGCGCTGAGGAGGCGCGTCGTCGCTGCTCGCGCGGGGTCTGAGCGACCCGCCGACCCGCCATGAACCCGTACCCCTCTTTCCGTTCGGTCTCAGAACGGTAACGAGGTCGGTGATAAGACAGCGTTAGGGCAACCCAAGGTCTGCGCCGGGTGGGTGCCGGGGCCCCTCGGCCATGGCGTGCTCGGCGGCGTCGATCTCGGCGAGCAGGCTGCCACGGGTCGCCTCGCCGGCGAGGGAGCCCCGCACAGCCTCGCGCGCCACATCTGCGAGCTCCGGCAGGTCCAGGCCGAACACCTGGTGGGCGGCGAGGTACTCGCGATTCAGGTCGGTGTCGAACATGCCCGGGTCGTCGGTGTTCAGGGTCACCCGGACGCCGGCCTCGCGCAATACCGGGAAGGGGTGCTCCTGGAGGGAGGACACGGCCCGGGTGCAGACATTCGAGGTCGGGCACACCTCGAGCACGACGTCACGCTCGACCAGCAGGGCCATCACCGCAGGGTCGGAGGCGGCCGAGATGCCGTGCCCGATCCGGACGGCGCCGAGCGTCTCGACGGCGTCGCGCACGGTCTGCGGCCCGGTGGTCTCGCCGGCATGGGGCACGCTCGCCAGCCCGAGGTCACGCGCGCGGCGGAAGATGTCGGCGAACTGCGGGCGGGCCACCCCGATCTCCGGCCCGCCGAGCCCGAACCCGACGCCGTGCTCCGGTCTGTGGCGCTCGACCCAGTCGATCGTTCGCAGCCCCGACTCCAGGCCGAGCTCTCCCGGGATGTCGAAGACCCAGGCCAGCTCGACGCCGTGTTCGGCGAGGACGTCGGCCCGGCCCCGGGTCAGGGCGTCGGCCACCGCCTCGGGGGCGATGCCCATCAGCAGGTGGCTGTCGGGGGTGACGGTGACCTCGGCGTAGCGGACGTTGACCGCGGCCAGGTCGCGGCCGAGCCCGGTGACCAGCGCGCGGACGTCGTCCGCGGTGCGCACCAGCCGGTTCACGCTGATGTAGACCTCGATGAAGTGGGCGAAGTCGGTGAACGAGTAGAACGCGCGCAACGCCGCTTCGTCGGTCGGGACGCCGGCGTGGGGGTGCCGCCGGGCCAGTTCGAGCACGGTCGGCACGGACGCGGCGCCCTGCAGGTGCACGTGCAGCTCGGCCTTGGGCAGCCCGCGCACGAACTCCTCGACCCTCGTCGTCCCGCTCACGCCCAGGAGGCTATCGGCCGCGCCGGCGCCGCCGCGACGTCGCCACCCCCGCCGACTCGAGATCGCCACCCCCGCCGACTCGGGGTCGCCCCCCGTCGACGATGGAGATCACGATGTGTGAAAGTGGTTGTGATAGCAGCCGTTTACCTTCAACGTGATCTCCATCGTGGTGGCGCAGAGGTGGGCCCCTGAGGCGGTCAGGACTCGGCCGAAGGCGTGGGGCCGGAGACCTTCACGACGGCGATGACCACCCGTCGGTTGGCCTGGCGGTGGGCGTCGGTGTCGTTCGGCTGGGCGGGAGACAACTCTCCGTAGGCGATGGCCTTGAGCTGTCTGCGGTCGAACCCGGCCTCGTTCTCGAGCCACAGCGCCACGGTGCTGGCGCGGTGCCCGGACAAGGCGTGGTTGTACTCGTCCGACCCGACATCGTCGGTGTAGCCCTCGACCCGGATGACGCCCGTGGTGCCGGACGCCTTGATGTCTGCGGCAATCGCCCGAAGTGCGGGGATGGCATCGGGTTTGAGCTCCGCCGAGTCGACGTCGAAGAGGATCCCGTTGGCCGCGGTGTAGACCGTGGAGTTCGGGTCCCGGGTGCCGGCCTCGCCCGTGCCCCGGATCACCTCGGGCGCGGGTGGGGAGCGGAAGGCCCACAGGGAGACGCCGATGACCCCGGCCAGTACCACGACGGCCACGGCGGCCAGGACCCGGGCCGCCCTCCCTCGGGGCATGCGCACTCCCTCCAGCGCGACACGATTCTCAAGATCATACGCCGCGGGTGGGATGGCGGGTCACAGGGGCTGGCGGCCCAGGGTGCCGACCAGGTCGGCCTGGTAGGCGGGCTTGGACACCCGCGCCAGCTCGGCGTGGATCTGCTGCAGGTTGCGCTGCACGTGCAGCCGTTCGGCAGTGTCGACGTTGGTCTCGCCGGACTGGAACAGCTCCAGCCGCTCGGCCGCCCGCTTGTAGTGCTCCACGTCGTACTGCTGCTTGGCCGCCAGCCGCTGCGCGTACCACGAACTGGCCAGCACGCTGCCGCGGGTGAACTGCGCGCGCAGCTCAGGCGAGCGGACGGTCCAGCCCTCCTCGGAGGCCCCGGTGGCCATGAACTGCAGCAGCGCCCGCAGCGGCGGCACGGCGAGCGCGATGGTGTCGTCGTCGATGAACGACTGGGCCACCCGGCGATGCGTCTCCACGATGACCTCGATGCTGTCGGCGTAGACGTCGGCGTCCTGCAGTTCGGGGGCCAGCATCTCGTCGGTGAACACCGTGTCCGGGTGCAGGAAGATGCGCCCGAAGAAGGTCGTGGCGAACCGGCGGTTCATCCGGTGTCCGAGTCGTCCGGCCTCCACGGTGCGCCCGTGGCGCTCGACGTCGGGCACGGCGTCGAGATAGCCGTTCTCCCTCAGCCACGACGCGTCCCGCTCGCGCGGCGACATGCGGCTGAACAGCTCTGGCACGAGCAGGCTGACGTCATGGTCGACCCGCACCCTGGGGCCGATGAAGCCCGCGCTGGAGATCCAGCCGTCGTACCCGGTCAGGGCGTAGCTGAGGAAGGAGGCGTTCAGGTCGATGATCGAGGGCAGCATGTTGAAGGGACCCTTGGTCAGCGCCCCCTCGGAGCCGGCGCCGGTGGTGGACGGCGACTTGCCGGTCATCGAGCTGATGAACTCCATGAAGAGTTCGGGCAGCTCCATGTAGTGCAACGGGTTGTACGAGCAGAGGGCGGGTGCGTCCGCCTCGGGTGCGTTGTTGCGCCGTCCGGCCGCCACCACGTCGACCGGGAGCGGAGCGAACTCGGCCAGCGGCCTGTGGTGCAGCAGGTGACTGGCGATGTCCGCGAGCTGGGTGGCCACGGGGTTGGCCCGGTCGGGGCGCACCTGCAGGTAGCGGGGGTTCTTGCTCGGGCGCCCGCCCACCAGACGTGGTTCGGAGGAGCTCGCGACGTACTCCGGCGAACCTTCGCCCGCGGCGAAGTGGGTCAGCAGGTCCTTCATCGGCTCGGTGTAGCGGCTGAACGAGACGGCGTCCTGCACCAGCGCCGCCGCTTCGGACCGGCTGAGCGGGGCGAAGTTCGACAGGAATGTGCCGGGAGTGGCGATGTCCCGCTCGGCCTGCTTGTCGTAGCCGCGGTGGACGGCGTCGTCCGGTCGCTGGAACAACAACTGCTCGCAGTTGGCGACGTACTTTCGGGACAGAGCCTCCTGACCGGCGGTCTCGCGCCGTGCCTGCTGCAGACCGCGCCGGTGGCTGAAGTCCGGCGGCGGCTCGTCCGACGGAAGCACGACGCTGGCCGTGATGTCGTCCTCGGTCTGCACCTTGACGGCGGGGCTGAAGTCGGGGCGCAACGTGAACAACCGCCAGGAACCGTCCTGCTGGAAGCCCATCCGGAGCATGTTGACGATGATCAGCTCGCCGTCGATCCGGACCCGGTTGCCGGGCCGCCCGTTGATGTTGCTGACCGAGAAGTGCCGCCGCCAGTCCTGGCCCCATTCGGGCCGGTAGTACTTCTTGATCAGGAAGAGCAGTTCCTTCACGTGCGGCGGGATGGCGCGCAGGCGCGCGTTGTGCGCGTCGGAGAAGTCCGGGCTCGGGGTGAGCAGCTTGACCACGCTGCCCAGGCTGCGCTCGGGGGACAGGATCGGGCGGTGGTCACGGTTCCACGACGGGTCGCGATAGCGGTCGGCGAAGTCGGTGGCGATCAGCTCGGCCACCGCCTCGATGTCGGTGTCGAAGTCCTGGGTGGCGGCGTGGCCGAAGACGAACGCGTCCAGCAGGGATTTGCTGATCTCGCTCTTGCCCCCGCCGGAGACCGTGGCCGGCTTGTGGCACTGGGTCGAGACCGGTGAGATGCCGAGCAGGTGCCACTGCGTCCGGTCGGCCTCGCGGGGCTTGGCGAGCACCCGGTAGCCGTTGGGGGTCATGTAGACATGGCCGGCCCGCAACGGGATGGTGAACTTCTCGCCCCGGCGCCCGGTCCAGGTCACGCTGCGACCGGGCAGGCTGAAGGAACTGCCCACCGGCACCAGGGTGAGCTCGGCCAGCTGGGTGTCGACCGCATGACCCTCGGTCTGGAGCGCGAACCGACCGGGGTTGCTCGTGACCACCTCGTTGATCGAGTACTCAGCCGGGGTGAAGGTGTCGGTGTACTCCTGGCCCAGGTTGTAGGAGGGGTAGCAGATCGCCCCGCCGGAGTGCTCCTCCTCGGAGATGCCGAACAGGTTCGCGGCGTAGCTGATCTGCGTCTTCACCTCCTTCTTGCAGTACCCGAAGTAGTTGTCCGCGATGACGGTGACGACGACGCCGCGGGCGTCGCGGGCGCAGACCTTGAACGCCTGGCCGCGGTTGTAGCGCTCCTCGGGCGTCGTCCAGCACATGCCGTCCCGCTTCTGGCGGTCGGTGGCCTGGTCGAGGTGGGGCAGGCCCAGCTCCTGCTTGGTCAGCGAGGTCAGGTGCGGGGCGAGGATGACGCAGCCGGTGTGGCCGGTCCAGGTGACCGGGGTCAGCGAGGCGTCGTTCTCGGGCAGGTAGGGGTCGCCCGCATTGCCGAAGATGCCCTCGACGAAGTCGAGGTTGGCCACCAGACCTCCGGGCACGATGAAGCGCGTCTCCATCGACCGGGCCACGGGCACCGTCGCCGTGGCGGGCACGACCAGCGGACGCAGCAGGAGCGAGACCCAGGTCCGGGCCGGCTCGGGCGAGGTCGCCGTCCAGGGCAGCACCAGCTCGTCGGCCGACGGTTGCAGCGCCGATGCGAGCAGGCGGGCGAACACCTCCTTCGGCACGGCCACCTTGTCGTCCTGGATCGGCAGTCCGCCCTCGGCGATGTGGAACACCCCGGCGGTCGTGCGCCTGTCGTTGGCCGGGTTGTGCAGCACTCCGTTGGCCAGGCGGTAGCTGGAGATCAGGTCCGAGGAGAACGCGTCGGAGTCGCGGGGCAGCGACAGTTCCCGGGCGAGGCCCGGCTCGTCGAGCACCAGGGTGCGCCGCGGCAGCTGCGGCTGCACGGGGCTGTCCGCGAGGTAGGAGTCGAGGAAGGCCTGGATGCGCCGGTCCGCCGCACACGGGCGGTCGGCAAGACGTCGGCTCAGTTCGCGGTTGCGGGCCAGGACGGGGGAGACGAGACGGAACGGCTCCTCGGAGGTGGCGTCCGGGGGAAGCGGAAGCCCCGACATGGCCAACCGAAGCATGATCGCGCTGGACGCGTGAACGTCAGACATGGGACACCTCTACATCAGTGCTCCGGCGCTCGCCCACGGGCGGAGGAGCCACGGCTGGATGGACTCGGGAGGGAGTCGGCGCCATTGCCGGGGCGGTCCGGCGAACCGGCCGTCACCGTTGCCGGCGGGAGGCCCCTGCCACCAGCCGACTGTCTCCGAAGCTACCAGGTGTCCCCTCGTCGTCGGAGGACCCTGAGTCCCGTGCCGGCGGCTGCTCCGCGTACGAGGTTGCGGTCCGACCTCAGGCGGGCTCCGCCACCGCCGTCACCGAGTCGAGGGGGATCGTCGTGTACAGGGGCGGCTCCTCCTCGGGGGTGAGAGCGGTCGGCCCGTAGATCCACTCCGTGAACGAGTAGTCGTACGTGTCCCGGGCCCGCAGCAGGACGTTGCGCTGCCGTCGCTCCACTCCGTCCAGGTGCCACAGCTCACCCCAGGCGCGTCCAGTGGTCAGGACGCGGCGGCAGTGCTCGGGGCGCACCGCGTTGTACGCCGTCAGCGCCTTCTCCCAGTCGACCCCGGAGGAGGCCTCTGTGCGGGTGGCCTGCTGGGCGCCGACATGCTCGGCGAGCACCCAGCCGTCCTCGATCGCCATGATCGCCCCCTGAGCCATGTACTGCAGCGGCGGATGCGCGGCGTCACCGAGCAGGGCGACCCGGCCGAACACCCAGTTCATGACCGGGTTGCGGTCGAACATCCGCCACCAGCGGTCGCGCCACATCAGGGGCAGGCCCTTCTGAACCTGCTCGCACATGCCGACGAACGCCTGGTCGAGCTCGTCCGGTGTCCCCCAGTCGTCCTGACCGGCGACAGCCTTGGGTGACTGGAAGACGGCGACCTGGTTGAACATCTCGCCGCCGCGGAGCGGGTACTGCACGAAGTGGCAGCGCGGGCCGACGTAGACGACGACGTCCTTGGGGTGCACCTGGTTCTCGCGCACCTGATCGAAGGGGATGGCCGCGCGGTAGGCGACGTAGCTGGAGTTCACCGGGTCGTCGCCGACGAGGGCCACCCGGGCCGCGGAGTGCAGGCCGTCGGCGGCGATGACCATCTCGGCGGAGTCGGTGGTGCCGTCGGCGAAGGTGACCGTGGCCCGGCCGTTGCGGGTGCTGTACTCGAGGCACTGTGTGTCGGTGACCAGCTCGACGCCGAGCCGCCGGCAGGCGCGCAGGAACAGCCCGTGCAGGTCGCTGCGGTGGATCACCATGTAGGGGAAGCCGTACGTGCGCTGAAGGTCGCGCAGGTCGAGCCGGGTGAGTTCTGACCCGTCCGTGGCATCTTTCATGATCATGGAATCGGGCAGGACGCCGAGTGAGGTGGCCTCCTCCAGCAGCCCGTAGTGGTCGAGGATCCGGGTGCAGTTGGGGCCGATCTGCAGGCCCGCGCCGACCTCGCCGAACTCCGAGGAGCGTTCGTACAGCCGGACGGTGATGCCCTTGCGGGCCAGGGCGGCAGCGGCCGAGAGACCGCCGATCCCGCCACCGATCACGATGACGTCGGGGTGCTGCGTCATGGCAGGTCCTTTC
This sequence comes from uncultured Actinomycetota bacterium, assembly GCA_963710915.1. Lineage (GTDB taxonomy): Bacteria > Actinomycetota > Actinomycetes > Actinomycetales > Kineosporiaceae > JADJPO01. The sequence goes on from CAVQCD010000020.1 coordinate 171,026, forward strand.
TCACGATCGCTCACAGCCAGGGGGAGGGGGCGGACACGGGGACGCCGTCCCCGGTGGTGACGCCGGAGACACCCCGGCCTGCGAGGTAGGCGGTGACGTCCGCGAGCGATCCGGCCAGGCCGGGGATCTGCTCACCGGCGGCGGTGCGCTTGGCGCGGATCTCCGCCTGCAGGGTCTCGAGGAACGCCTCAGGCAGATCGGCGAACGACACCCCGGTGCCGAGGTCGACGGCGTGCACCAGCACCTCGCGGCTGCGCATCCACGGCACCTCACTCGCCGGCACCGTCCGGCCCTGGGCGGTGACCACCTCGGTCGTCCAGGCGTCCTCCGGCAGGGTCGTCAGGGCCGCTTCGAGCTCGGCGGACGAGGCGGTGAACCACTGGGTCAGCGCGGCTGCGCTGCGCCGGGCACCGGCCTCGATGTCGGCGTTGCGCTGCTCGGGCGAGGTGTACATCGGAGTGCGTTCGCCCGTCCCCGCCCAGTGCAGCAGCCGCAGGAGCGCCTCGGCGTTGCCGGCGAGATGCGCCACCAGGTGCTTGCGGGTCCAGCCCGGCAGCGCGGTCGGCATGCCGAACGTCCTCTCGTCGAGCCCGTCGATCGCGTGGGCGCACAGCCGCGTGCCCGCCGCGACGAACCTCAGCGTGGTGGCCAGGTCTCGCGCCGTCAGAGGGCCTCGGCCACGACGCGGTTCTCGCACCGGCCCGAGGCCTTCGATCTCGGTCACCAGCAGCTCGCCGCCAGTCAGGTACACCGGGGGTCTGCGGGCGTGCCCGACGCCGCCGGGGGTTCCGGTGGCGATGATGTCGCCGGGGTTGAGCCGGACCATCGTCGAGACGTACCGGACGAGCTCCACCGGGTCGAAGAGCAGGTCGCCGGTGGTGTCGGACTGCATGACCGCCCCGTCGACCGAGCAGGTGACCGCCAGCGCCGGGCGGGCGCCTCCCACCTCGTCCGGGGTGACCAGCCACGGCCCGACAGGCGTCGTGGAGTCCCAGTTCTTGCCCTGCAGCCATTCCCGGGTGCGGAACTGCCAGTCCCGGCAGGTGACGTCGTTGAGGATCGTGAACCCGGCGATCGCGGCGGCTGCCTGGTCCTCGTCCGCCCGGCGAACTGTGGTCCCGATGACGACGGCGAGCTCGACCTCCCAGTCGAACTCGGCCGTCTCCGGCGGGCGCACCACGTCGTCCGTGGCGCCGACGAGGCAGTCGGCGAACTTACAGAACAGCGTCGGGTACTCCGGCAGGTCGCGACCCATCTCCTGGATGTGGTTCTTGTAGTTGAGCCCGACACAGACCACCTTGGACGGGTGCGGCACGACCGGCGCGTAGGAGACCCCGGCCGCATCGTGCCTCGGGCCGTCGGCTGCCGCGGTGGTCTGCCAGCCCGCCGTCGCCAGCAGCGCCCCGACGTCCGGGAAGCCCAGCTCCACGAGAGCGCCACCCTCGACCCGGACGGCGGCGGTCCTGACGCCGGAGGCGACGGAGGCACCGGAGGCATCGGCGAGACGGGCGGTGGCGAGCTTCACGGGGTGTCCTCCACGACGGCCTTGAACAGGTTGAGCTTGGTGAAGATCGGGGCGTCGCTGAACTGGAACAGGTCGAGCGCTCCGGAGTCGGAGTCGGACCCCGAGGCCTGCGACCGGACCGAGAACGGCTGCCAGGACGGGACGACGAAGAGGTCCCCACGGGTGACGCTCCAGGAGGTGTCGCCGACGGTGACCCGGCCGGAGCCGTCGAACACCTGGTACACCGAGGATCCGGTCTCGCGCCGCGGTGAGGTCTGTGTCCCGGTCGTGATCCGGTGGAACTGGGTGCGAATCGTCGGCAGCACGTCGCCGCCGTTCGTGGGGTTGGTGAACCGGATCAGCGCGTGTCCGGGCTCGATCGTTCCCGGATGGCCCTGGCTCTCCAGGTCGAGCTGGTCGGTCAGCGCGGCGTCGGTGTCCGCCCACCGGTAGGCGAGCAGCGGGCTGCCCTCGGTCGATCCGATCTGCGACACCGGCGCGAGCCCCGGGTGGCCCCAGAGCCGCTCCGCCCGGGAGCGGTCCGGGGTCGCGTGCTCGGCCTCGGTGAGCTCGTCACGGCCGAGGTCGAAGAACTGTCCCTCGACCTCGTACTGGAACGGGATGTCAAGGCCGTCGATCCACGCCATCGGGGTGCTCGCGGCGTTGTGATGCGCGTGCCAGTTCATCCCGGCCTGGGGCAGAAAATCTCCGCGGCGCATCGGGATCGGGTCTCGCTCGACGACAGTCCAGACCCCTTCGCCCTCGACGACGAACCGGAACGCGTTCTGGGTGTGTCGGTGCTCCGGGGCGTCCTCACCCGGCATCAGGTACTGGATCGCCGCCCACAGCGTGGGGGTCGCGTACGGCCTCCCGCCGAGGCTCGGGTTCGCGAGGGCGATCGCGCGGCGCTCACCCCCGCGCCCGACCGGCACGAGCTCCCCCGACCTCCCGGCCAGTTCCAGCAGCGTGCTCCACTCCCACAGGTGCGGGGTGGCCCTCGACTGCGGGTGGAACGGCATCAGGTCGCCGATCTCGGTCCACAACGGGATGAGCAGGGCCTTCTCGAAGCCCTGGTACAGATCGTGGAGCGGCGTGTCGGTCATGGAAGCGATGGTCGCCACCACGCCCCGCAACAGAACATGAGATTCTGCAGAGCAGAACGTGGCGAACGGAGAGCGATGGCCAGGGCGACCTCGATGAAGCACCCCCCGGCGTACGCCGTGACCAGCGTCGACCATGCTCTTCGGCTGGCCGTGGTGCTGCAGGTCGAGGGTCCGCTGACGGTGACCGCTGCAGCGGAGCGCCTCGGGGTGGCCCGCTCGACCGCGCACCGCTTGCTGCAGACGTTGGTCTACCGCGACTTCGCCGTGCAGGCGGAGGACCGCACCTACCGCGCGGGGCCGGTCCTGGAGATCTCCGGGCGCTCGACCTCGGACACAGCGCGGCTGCGCGCTGCCGCGCTGGAGCCGATGCGCGTGCTCGTCGACACCCTCGGGGAGACGTGCAATCTCTTGGTACGCATCGGCATCACCGTGAGGTTCCTGGCCTCTGTCGAGTGCGACCAGGCGCTTCGGGTCGGCAGCCGGGAAGGAATGGTCTTCCCTGCGCACGCGGTCACCGGCGGCCTGGTGCTGCTGGCCGCACTGAGCCGTGAGCGCGTGGACGCGCTCTACGCCGCGGAGCGGTTCGCCGACCGGCCGGAGGAGCGTCCCGACCTGGCCCGGCTGCATGCCGACCTCCGGGCGGTCCGTCGGACCGGGATCGCCGTCAACCTCGAGCGCTCCGAGCGTGGGCTGGTCGCGGTCGGGCGCGCCGTCCTCGACCTCGACGCCGAACCGGTGGCCGCCGTCTCGGTCTCGATGCCCCGGGTGCGCTACCGCAAGGAGCGCGTCCCCGAGATCATTGGCGGACTCAACACCGCCGCTGACGCCATCACCCGTGGTCTCGGTGCGGCCTGACGCATCATGGGGGCATGACAGCACAGGCACCGGACTTCGTGATCTTCGAGGGGGCCGAGTACGCGATCGCCGGCGTCGACGGCCGGGGGCTGTTCGACCCAGCGCCGCTGTCGTTGGCGACGCCGATGATCAGCACGGCCTGCTGGCGGGGCCACGTCGACTACTACACCGTCGCCGCCGGCCGGCTGACCCTCACCTCGGTGCTGCTCGGGTCGATGGCGACCTTCGAGGGCCGTGCCCTGGAGCGCGGCATGTCTGTGGCCGGCGGGCGCCTCGAGCCGGTCGACGGCTCCTGGGGCGCCGCGTGGCAGATCACCGGCTGCGACCTGGCGGTCCCGTTCACCGGGACGCTGTTGGTGGGTCTCGACCTCGTTCCGGAGACGTACGTGCACATGGGGTTCCACCCGGCCTGGCGCTACCGCACGGTGTGGGAGTTCGCCGTGGACCAAGGAGCCGTCTCGGCGGCGATCGACCGCTCCGACGCCGCGGCCGCCGCACGGGAGGGCATCCTCACCGGGGAACGCGCAGACCCCGACCGCGCGCCGTCCCGAAAGGGCTGGATCCGCCGCGCCTTCTCCCTCGACCTGCGGCGCAGCGCCCTGGACGACGACGGGACCCGGTGAGGCCGGCTGTCGATGCCCCGGTCTCAGCGGGTCGTGAACGGCAGTACGAGCCGGGAGGGATGGCTCGCGTCGCGGTAGATCTTGTGGGTGACCGGGCGGCCCACCGGCAGGTGGAAGGCGTCTGGCGGAAGCAGTGCGTTGTGCGCGTCGGCGAGAGGCTCGTCGTTGGACAGTTCCGCCACCAGCCGGTGACCGGGCAGGAACGTCGCCGCGAACGGATACAGCCGCAGCACGTACTCCTCGATCACCCCGGGCTCCACCGGCACCGCCCGGGTGTGCGGGTGGTACGGGTTGCCCTCAGTGGTGCGGTCGTCGAGTTCGCGGTGTGAGGCCTTGAGATAGCCGGAGGTGATCAGCTGGCGCGAACCGCCCGGTGCGGTGTCCCACAGGCGCAGGATGAAGTTCGTGTCCGGCTGGTCGATCTCGGCGAACAGGTGTGCCGCCCCGGTGCCGATCATCTCGGTGGGCTCCTCGAACGGCGCGGTGCTCCAGGTGAGGAGCTGCACGGTGTCGGTGACCGTGAGCGGCGCCTGGTAGAAGCCGTCCGGCGCGGCGTACTCGGTGCCCATCGCCTCGGGCTGAGGTGAGAGCCTGTGTCGCGGGCGCAGGTACAGCGACCTGTACTCGATCTCCTTGGGTGGCCACCGCTCCGCGGTGACCACCTCTCGGGATCCCTCCACGAAGACCGTGACCGCAGGGGAGTCCATGATCCCGTTGTCGATGCCCTTGAGCCAGTACTCGTACCAGAGGAACATCTTGTCGTGCTCCTCGATCCAGGGGCGCGACTGCATGGGGGGATAGGAGCCGATGTCGAGCTTCTTGGGCCCGGTGAGCACCTCGAACAGCTCGATGTGACCGTCGACGGTCCAGCCGCGACCCTGGTCGATCTGCAGGTAGACCGGGATGTCGATGGTGGAGGCGAGCGTGATCGGGTTGCGTTCCTCGTACCACGCGCCGTCCAGCTCGTTCATCACGATGTCGAACCAGAGCTCGCGGTTCTTCGGGTACGTGCAGCACGTGCACGAGATTGGGCCAGGCGGCGACGTCCGGGTCCTGAAGGCGCTGCGCACCAACGCCTTCAGCTCCTCGGGGGAGTGGGTCTCGATCATCCGGGAGGTCACGGCGGTGTGCGCGATGCCCGAGTCGCCGCCGCGGCCCTCGCGGGCGGCGCGCGGCATGAACCACATGATGCCGCCGTGGTACGTGGTCTCGTAGAAGTCGAAGTGGCCGCCACTGACGAAGATCGCCTTCAGGTGCGGGGGCCGTTCGGCGGCGGCCAGCACCTGCATGGACCCGAAGTAGGAGATGCCGATCATGCCGACGTTGCCGTCGCACCACGGCTGCGCGGCGACCCACTCGATGAGGTCGTACGGCGTCCTGACCCAGGGAGACGCCGCCGACGTTGTAGTTGCCGATGCGATCACCCTCGCGAGGCGCCGGAGCCACGCATGTCGCCGATGACGTGGACGTAGCCCTCGGTGACCACGCGGGCGATGTCGCCGGCCTCGATGCAGCCGTCCCACATCGGGGAGGGACGGCGCTGCGGCGGGGTGGTGAGGGCGAGGGCCTGCAGCTCCTTGCCGTAGGGGCTCATCGCGACCAGCGCGGGCCGCGGGACGTCGTCCGTGCTCTCGTCGTGGTAGGCGTCGACGGCGAGCTCGACGCCGTCGCGCATCGGCACCCGGAGGTCCTTGCGGACGACGATCATCGGCCGCCGGCGTTCCACGTCTGGTAGTCGGGCATGGATGCGCAACTCCTCACTGGTTCAGGGATTCTGTGGAGCCCGACGTGCCGTCGAACCGTCGGCGATAGCCGTCGAGGGTGGTGAAGAACGGGGACGGCTCGAGCGTCGGATCCGCCGGGTAGCCGAGCTGATCGGCGACCGGGCGGAACGGCGAGTACGGCGAGCCGGTCGCGTCGACCGGCCTCGAGGCACTGCTGCGTGACCTCGCGGACGCGGGCCTCGATGTCGAGGCTCTGCTGAAGCGCCTCGGCGCGACAGCTCGCGGTCGAGCTCGACGCCGTGGGGCTCGGCGTCCGCCGGGCGGTACGGATGTCCGAGGAACAGGCGCGTCGCGGGACGGACGTGGTCGACGCAGGTGCGCAGGCTGGCGCGGTAGGCGTCCGGGTCGACGTAGCCCGGGAAGCCGTTGGCCGCACCGTGGATCTGGACCGCGTCCCCGACGAACACGTCGCCCTGGCCGTCGACGCACGTACGCGACCGAACCGGCGGTGTGGCCCGGCACGGAGTGCACCGAGAGCGGAGACGTCGCCCCCCAGGCGAGAGCCGTCTCGCCGCCGGCGAGCAGCGACGGTCGGCTCGAGTCTCGCCCGGAGATGGCCGGCGGCCGCAGTCCTGATCTGGTCCTCGACGCCGTCGGGGTCGTTCAGGTACCGCTGCCGGCCGTTCGAGGTACTCCTCGACGTGGCCGCGGCGCGAGCGCAGGAAGGGCGCGTCGGCCTCGTGGATCACGATCTGGGCCGGCGACCGGTGATCTCCCACAGGGCGTGGGCGCCACCGATGTGGTCGATGTGCCCGTGGGTCAGCAGGATCCAGCGCACGTCCTCGATCCGGCGGCCCGAGCGCCGCGAGCGCCGGGGCCATGCCCTCGGCGGGGGACGACCGCGACGCCGGTGTCGACGATGGCCGGCTCGGGCGCGTCGATGAAGAAGCTGTAGAGGTGGAACCGCCCCCACGGCGAGGCCAGGGGGTGAACGGCGACGTCGTGCGTCATCGCGGGTGCTCCCGTTCAGGAACTCGGCCGATCTCGCGCGAAGACCCGGTGGTACTCGGGGATCCAGGAGAAGTGCTGGACGAACCCGTGACCAGCGCCGGCGTACCGGCTGACCGTGACCGGCACGCCCGCCTCGCAGCAGGCGCTGGCCGTAGAGCTCGCCCTCGTCGCGCAGCGGGTCGATGCTCGCCGGTGACGATGAGCGCCGGCGGCAGCCCGGCGAGGTCCCGCACGCTTGATCGGCGAGACGAGCGGATCGGCGGGATCGGCGCCGCTGTCGAGGTAGAAGGCGTTGAACGGCTTCAGGCCTGCCGTCTCGAGCCCGTAGCCGACGGCGTTCTCCCGCAGCGAGGCGTAGCGGTCGACGTCGAAGTCGAGGTCCAGCGAGGGGTAGAACAGCACCTGATGGGTGATCCGGTCGCCAGCCTGTCGTCCGTGGGCCATGGCGGCGACGGCGGCGACGAAGGTTGCCGCCGGAGCTGTCGCCGGCGACGGCGAGGGTCTAGCCGTCCCAGGCCAGGCTCGGTCGCCGTGGTCGGCGGCCCAGCGCACCACGGCGTAGCAGTCCTGCAGACCCGCCGGGAAGGCGTGCTTCAGGGGCGAGGCGGTAGCCGACGGAGACGACCTCGAGCCCGTCGCCTCGGCCAGGGACCGCGCGACGTGGTCGTGCGTGTCCAGGCTGCCGAGGAAGAACGCGCCGCCGTGGAAGTACACCAGCAGGCCGTAGGCGTCGGCGTCGACCGGGGTGTAGATCCGCACCGGGACCTCGCCGGCCGCGCGTCTTCACGGTGACGTCCTCGACACGCGATGGAGGGGCAGGCGCTCCTCCAGGGGCGCGACCATGACTCCTCGCCGGCGCGCATGGCCGCCGGGTCGAGCGGACCGTGCGGTGGCGGCCGGCAGGGTGCCGAGCACCTTGGCGATCACGGGATGAAGCGGCATGGGTCAGCGTCCATGCGGCTCGGTCGCGCGGTGCCGGCGACCGGGCTTCTGGCCGGGGAAGACCGTCGTTGACCTCGTCCTCGCTCCAGCCCTGACGCGAGATGCGCTGAAGCTCGTCGGTGACCGGCTTGCGGGTCCGCCTGGTAGAGGGCCAGCGCCTCCTTGACGGAGTCCGGCCTGACAGCAGGGCGTCGGCGAGACCACCGGCGTCGAGGATCGCCGAGTTCGCGCCCTGGCCCTGGTGGTGGCACATCGAGTGGGCGGCGTCGCCGAGCAGCGCGACCGACTCGGAGTGCCAGGTGTCGACGGGATCGATGTCGTAGACGGCGCGGACGTTCACCTGTGGCCAGGTCGAGGTCACGCGCGATGTTGACGATCCGCTCGTCGAAGCCCTCGACCATGGCCATCAGGTGGTCCATGGAGGGCTCCGGCGACCAGGTTGCTGTCCGCACGGCAGCGCGGTGACGTCGAAGGACATCGTCGTTGCGGTGGCGCAGAGGCAGGACGTAGACCTTCGTGCCTCGCCCGAGGTACATCCGTAGGTTGTCGTCGACCGACCAACCCGTGGGCGTCGTCGGCGTCGACCACCGCGCGGTAGGCGTGCTCGCCGGCGAAGACCGGGCTGCTGGTCGCTGAACAGCTGCTCGCGCACGATCGACTGGATGCCGTCGGCACCGATGACCAGGTCGGCCTCCACCGTCGACCCCGTTGGCGAAGGTGACGACCGGCGCGGTCACCCCGGTCCTCGATCCGCTCCAGCTTGTGGCCGAGGTGCACCATGCCCTCGGGGAGCACGCCGACCAGGGCCTCGATGAAGTCCCCGCGGTGGATGAGGTGGGTGTGGGTCTTGACCGCGTAGTCGTCCATCCCCGGCCACTCGTCCTTCATGATCGGAGTCCCCGGTGGCGGTGAGGATCTCGAAGTAGTCGCTCGGCCGAGCTCACCTTCGCGACCGCGTCGAAGATCCCCCACTGGCGGAACAGGTCCATGGTGGACGGACGCAGACCGATGCCGGCGCCGACCTCGCGGATCTGGCGTCGCCTGCTCGTAGACGTTCACGTCGGCGCCGAGCAGGCTCAGGGCCTTGGCTGCGGCAAGCGCCGCCGTACCCTGCCGCCGACGACGGCGATCTTCAGGTTCTTAGGTCGGAGGACTCCATGGTGGTCTCGCTCTCTGTCTCGAGGGTCGGTCAGGCTGGATGGTCAGGAAGGTCGGCGGGGTAGCTCGACGAAGATCCTGGTGATCGCGGCCTCGTCGACGCCCGCGTCGCGCAGGTCGGGGATCAGCACGTCGAAGATGTAGTTGACGGTGTGGCCCTTGACACCGGGCCAGCCCAGCGGGCTGCAGTTGGCGTCGGCGGAGGCCAGCACGCTGGTCCAGCGCGGCCGCACGGCGACGTAGGCCCAGGAAGTGGTGCGAGCCGCTCCTGGCGGGGTCGGGCCCAGAACGGCGGGTCGGGCAGCTCGGTCTCGTAGCCGAAGGTGTCGAAGCCGATGCGTCCGCCCTGCTCGGCGATCATCCGTGTCGCGCACCTGGCCGCTGGTGACCCCGTCGTCGGCATGGCCGAACAGCACGCGGTCGAGCGGGAGGCCCTCGTCGTCGAAGATCGTCGATCGCGGGCTCGGCGTCGATCGGCGAGGTGGGTCAGGATCGGTACGCCGGTCGCGACGCGCGGCGCGGGCGGCGGCGCGGTAGATGCGCTGGTCGAGCTCGGTCATGCGGAAGCCGCGGCTCACCCCGACCTTGATGATGCCGGCGCGTGCCGCCGGTGTCGCCGATGCCCGACGGTGATCTCGTGGACGAACTGGTCGGGTGAGGTAGTCGACGCTGGCGCGCTCGAAGAACGGCAGGGCGGTGTCGCCGCCGACGAAGCCGGTGCGCGGCGACGATGTGGACCCCGGTCTTCGCCGAGAGCGACTGGTAGTAGTTGACGTCGCGGCCGTTGCAGATGCCGGTGGCGTCGACGAAGGTCGCGGCGCCGTACGGCAGCGTGTTCTCGTGGAACGTGCCGCAGCTTCGGGACGGTCTCCTCGTATCGCTCCTCCGGGCGTCTTCCACCACTTCGTGGTCCAGCTCGGAGCCGGGCATGCCGTAGCCGATGTGCTCGTGGATCGGCCACGAAGCCCAGCTCCTCGGCCGGGATCGGGCCCGAGGACGGTGTTGACTCTCGACACGGCACTCACGCTCTCCGAAGGTCGAAACACGGTCGCGCGGGGCTCTCGGTGGGTCAACGCACGGAGAGCAGGTCGCGCGGGTTGTCGACGAGCACGCGCTGGACCTCCTGCGAGTCGAGCCCTGGGAGGTGAGGCGGGCACGAACGTCGTCAGGACGCGGCGTAGCGACGCTCGGGGCAGGCAGACCCTTGGCCACGCCGATCGCATCGCTGGACAGCAGGATGCGGTTCCGAGGCCGGCCGGACCAGTTCGAGCACGAGGTCGGCGCGACGGTCGGTGATGCGCGAGGCGTCGTCGTTCAGGCCCACGTGGTGAGGACGACGTAGGCGCCACGTCGTGCGATCTCGAGCGCTGCACCGGCGGCGACTGCTCGCCGTGCGATCGACCGGCGACGATGCCGGTCGGCCGGCAGCCCCTCGGTGAGGAGGACCTCCAGCTCGGCCAGGACGTGGGCGCCTGCCCGAGCGAAGGAGACGGCGAACGCCGGTGGCTGAGCGCGGCGCGGGCGGCGCCGCGGAGGAGGCTCTCGTCGGTGGAAGTCATGCCGGTGCGGGTCAGCGGCGGTGACCACCAGGCCCGCGGCGCCACGACGCTCGACGCGCGGCACCACCATGCCCTCGGCGACCTCGCGCGCGAAGAGGTCCGGCGAACTTCTCGGCGGGCCATGGCGTCGGCGGATTGGTCTGCGGGGTCAGGAAGTAGCCGCCGAGCATCGCCTCGGGACCCATGCCGGTCGACGCGACGATGTGGACGCCGGTCGAGCGCGAGAGCGCCTCGTAGAGCCGCACGTCGCGGCCGTGGAACATGCCGGCAGCTGTCGACGATCGTGCGCGCCGCCGTGGTCGCGGAACTCGGTCAGCTTCGCCGCCAGGGTCGCGAAGATCTCGGCTCGGTCCATGCGGATGTCGAACGCGTGCTCGGCCCCCGGGCAGCACCGACAGACAGGGTCTCGTGGACCGAGACGACTCCGAGGTCGTTGCCGGAACAGGGCCGAGGACGGTGTGCACCGAGGTGCTCGCGGGTGTCTGATCGGCGGTCATCGCACGTCCTCTCGTCCGCGCCCGTCGCAGCGAGGCGGAGTGCGGGGTGGGAGGCAGGGTGCTGCGGTGGTGCTGCATCACAGTAGGCATTCGGTTTACAAGGCGTCAAGCGACTGAACGGGTAGAGGTGTGGCTGTACGGCCCCGCTACGATCTCGCACCATGTCACTCCGCGCTGCCCAGAAGCAGATGACCTACGACCTGTTCCTCGGCCAAGGCGCTCGAGCTGTTCGGGACAAGGGCTACCTCGCGACCACCATCGACGACATCGCCACGGCTGCCGGTTCCACCCGAACGACCTTCTACCTGCACTTCTCGTCGAAGGCAGAGGTGATGAGCGCGCTCCTGACCAAGGTCGAGCAGATCCTCACCGAAGCCAGCGACCCCCCGCTGACCGACGTCGTGGCCTCGGGCTCCCGCGACCTGATCCGGGCGTGGCTGGACCGCAAGTTCTCCCAGTGGGACGAGATCAAGCCCTACCTGGTCGCCTCCTACGAGGCCTCCCACGAGCCGGACGTCGCCGCCCAGGCAGAACGCTGGTTCGAGGGCACCATCGAGCACATGACCGAGGGGCTGGAGCGGGCGAACCGACTCTCGCCACCTCGTCGCAGGATCCGCTGCGTGCTGGCCTTCGGCGAGCTGGAGTACCTCTCCCGCCGCTACTTCTCGGTCGGCTGGCGGATCCCGCGCGAGGTCTGCCTCGACGAGCTCACCGACTCGTGGTGCCACCTGCTCGCCGCTGACGACTGAGCGGATCATTCACTGTCTGCATGTCGGGTCATGCCAAGGATTCATTGGACAGATGTGACGACCAGCACATTCACTTGTCACCATGTCAACCACCCGTGCCGTCGCCCAGTCCGACATCGACCTCTTCGACGATGACATCCTCGTCGACCCCTACCCGACCTTCGCCACGCTGCGGGAGACCGCTGCGGTGGTCCACCTGCCGCACAACGACGTCTACGCCCTGACCCGCTACGACGCCATCCGGGACGCCCTCGCGGACCACGAGACCGTTCTCCTCCGCCGTCGATCGGGTTCAACCCGATGGTCAACGAGGCGCTCACACGGCACCTCGTTGGCCAGTGACCCGCCGGAGCACACCCGCCTGCGGGCGGCGCTGACCGAGAACCTCACCCCGCGGGCTCTGCGCGGACTGCGGGCGCAGATCGAGGCGAAGGCGGACGCCCTGGTCGCCGACCTCGTCGAGCAGGGCTCCTTCGAGGCCATCGACTCCCTGGCCCGCGCCCTGCCCCTCGAGGTGGTCGCCGACCTGATCGGCTTCACCGGCGAGGTGCGCGACAACATGCTCCGGTGGGGGCAGGCGGCCATGCAGGTCATCGGCCCGATGAACCAGCGGACGGCCGAGAACTTCCCGATCGCCGGCGAGCTCTACGCGCTGGTGCTCGCAGGTCACCGCCGAGGACCTGGCTCCCGGGCTCGGTCGGCCGCGGCATCTTCGACGCCGAGGCGCGCGGGGACATTCCGCCGAACACCGCCGGCCACATCATCCACCAGTACCTCGGCGCCGGCGTCGACACCACGATCGCCGCGCATCGGCAACATCGTCGCCCTCTTCGCTGCGCACCCCGACCAGTTCGCGCGGGTCCGCCAGGACCACTCACTGGTGCCCGCCGCCTTCAACGAGGTGCTGCGCTACTGGATCCCGCTGCACGCCTGGGGTCGCAGCGTGACCCGGGACGTCGAGATCGACGGCGCTCTGATCCCCGCCGGTGCCCAGGTCGCGCTTCCTGCTTCGGAGCCGGCAACCGGGACCCGCGCCACTACGACGATCCCGACACGTTCCTGGTCGAGCGCAACCCGGTGGACCACCTCTCGTTCGGCTACGGCCCGCACGGCTGCGCAGGTCAGGGGCTGGCCAGTCTCGAGGCGCACGCCGTCATCGACGCCCTTGCCCGCGGGTCGAGCGCCTCGTCGTCGGCGAGGCCGTGCGGGTGCCGAACAACATGACCCGGAGCATCGACGCGCTCCCCGTGCCTCGAGGTGGTGCCGGCATGAGGATCGTGGTGGACCGACCACGGTGCGAGGGCCACGGCCTGTGCGAGGAGGCAGCGCCCGAGCTGCTGCACCTCGACGACGAGGGCGAGCTGTGATCGACCGTGACGAGGTCGACGAGGGCAGCGCCCGATGCGGCGGCCGCGAGCCGCTGCTGCGCGCGTCTGCCCGGTCGCCGCGCTGAGCCTGGCATGACATTGCCAGGCCGACGATGCGGCGCATCGTCATCGTCGGCAATGGCATCGCCAGCAGTCGACCGCCGCAGACACCTTGCGCGGCCAACGGCTACGACGGTGAGCTGACGCTCGTCGGCGACGAGCCGCACCCGGCGTACAGCCGGCCGGCACTGTCCAAGGCCCTGCTGCGCGACGACGCCGACGACGAGGCCGGCCACCTGCTGCCGCCGCCCGACGCACGGCGCCACCGAACTGCACGGCGGCGCGCCACCGGGCTGGACGTCGCCGCGCGGACGGTGCTGCTCGAGGGCGGAGAGCGATTGCCCTACGACGGCGCTCGTCGTGGCCACGGGCTGCCGCGCGCGTCGGCTGGGTGACGAGCGCGCCCGACCAGCCGAGGAGCTCACGCTGCGCACGCTGGACGACGCGTGGGAGCTGCGCCGGCGGATGCGCCTCGCGACCCTCCATGATCGTCATCGGCGGCGGCCCGCTCGGCATGGAGATCGCTTCGGAGCGTCTGGAAGCCGGCTGCGCGGTGACCCTGGTCTCACAGGGCCGCCGCTCGCGGAACACCTGGGTAGCCACCTGTCCCAGATCCTCGTCGCCGCGGCGCGATCGCGCGGTCTGCGCATCGTGGATCACCGGCGCCGTCCGGCTGATCCAGGCGGCAGCCTCACCGCGTCCTGCTGGCCGACGGCACGAGCCTGGAGGCCCAGCTGGTGGTCACCGCCGTGGGCGACCAGCCCAACGTGGAATGGCTCGCCACGAGCGGCCTGCTGCGAGACGGCATCCTCGCGGTCGACGCCCGCGGTCTCGCGGGCCCCAGGATCGTCGCGGCCGGGGACGTCGCCGCCGTGCCGACGCCTCGGCGTCCGCCGTGTCCCGCTGTGGACCGCCGCCATCGAGCAGGCCAGGAACGCGGCGACGGCGCTGCTCGATCCTGACGCGGTGCCGGACCACCCTCGGCCCTACTTCTGGACCGAGCAGTTCGGGTTGTCGCTGAAGGGGGTCGGGCACCTGCCCCTCGCAGGCGCACCCGACGTGCTCGACGGCGACCCCGACGAGGGCCGCGTGCTTCTGCGCTGGGAGCCGGACGGTGCAGGGGAGGCGCCGCCGTCGCGATCAACTACCGGATCCCGATCCCGCGGCTGCGACGACTCTGCGAGGCGGCCGCGTGAGCGGCGTGCCCCGGCTCGACGTACGGGGGCTCTCGAAGACCTTCTCCGGGGTCACGGTCCTCGAGAACGCGCACCTCGCACTCGACCCCGGCGAGATCCATGCGCTGGTGGGGCAGAACGGATCCGGCAAGTCCACGCTGATCAAGCTGATCAGCGGCGTCTACCGGGCCGACCAGGGCGGGGAGATCCTGGTCGACGGGGAGCACCTGGGCCCGCCGGTCCATGCCGGCAGGCTGCATCACCAGGGCCTCGCCTTCGTGCACCAGGACCTGGGCCTGGTGGGCGACCTGACCGTGCGGGAGAACGTCCGCGTCGGGCGCAGCGGGCATCACCGCTGCACCCGTCGCATCGACAAGGCGGCCGACCGCGCGGCCGTCGCCCAGACCTTCGAGTTCCTGGGCGTGCCGATCGACCCCGAGGCGAGCGTCGCCTCGCTGACGCCCAGCGAACGGGTGGCCGTCGCTGTGGCCCGGGCGCTGCAGGAGCGCGAGGAGGGCAGCGGGGTCATCGTCTTCGACGAGTCCTCGAGGGCCATCCCGCACGAGGCGCTGCCGGCGTTCTACGACATGGTCCGATTCCTGGCCGACCAGGGACGTCGGTGCTGTTCGTCAGCCACGACCTCAAGGAGGTCCTCGACCTCGCAGACCGGGTCACAGCGCTGCGCAACGGACGGGTGGTCGAGAGCGGCGTGCCGGTCGCCGACCTCGACGAGGCGGCGCTCACCCGGCTGGCGCTGGGACGCGACGGGGCCGCCGGCGACCTGATCCAGTTCTACCCCGCCCGGCCAGCGGCGAGACGATCGAGATCTCCGGCGTCGCGGGCGGCCGGGTCCGCGACCTCAGCGCGACCCTGCGTCCGGGCGAGGTCGTCGGGGTCACCGGCACCATCGACTCGGGAATCCTCGACCTGGCCGGTCTGCTCGGCGGTGCCGAGCACGGCTCACGGGCGGATCCGGGTCGACGTCTACGACCTCGACCTGGCGCGAGGGCCACGGTGAGCGATCTGCTTCGGGCGAGGTCGTGATGATCCCGCAGGACCGCCACGGTCAGGGACTGGCCACCGGGCTGACGGTGGAGGAGAACGTCACGATCCCCCACGTCGGCGATTCCGCTCCCGGCCGTGGTCGCTCGGCACGCTGTGGCGCCACCAGGAGACCGACTACGTGCTCGAGACGCTACGACGTGCGCCCGCGCAGCCGCGACACCGTGGTCGCGACCATGAGCGGCGGCAACCAGCAGAAGGTCATGTTCGGCAAGTGGCTGCTGCGGCAAGCCGCGGCTGCTCGTCGCTCGAGGAACCCACCCAGGCGGTCGACGTCGGTGCGCGCGCGGCGCTGCTCGAGGCCACCAGGCAGGCCGCCCAGGAGGGCGCCGCCGTCCTCTACGTGTCCTCGGAGGTCGAGGACCTCGCCGCGGTCTGCGACCGGTTGCTGGTCCTCGACGACGGCGCGGATCCGCGCTCGACCTGACCGGTCCCTTCTCGGCCTCGAGTCCGTGCTCGACGCGATCTTCAGATTCCCACCGGAGGAACATCGATGACCACCCACGACCCCGAGGCCAGAGCCACACACCGAGCGCGCGAACCGTGAGCGGCTCGCCGCCGTGGCCTCGGCCCTGGACCGCCTGGCGCAGCGGTTCAGCCTGATCGTGCATCTGGCTGGCGATGGGCGCCGATCTTCTTCGTGCTGGCGGACGTTCCGCTGGGCAACTTCCTGCAGGGCATCTTCGCCCGCCAGACGGCGCTGGTCTTCCTCGGCATGGCCGTGGTGGGGACGATGGCCGTGGGGGAGTTCGACCTCTCCTTCCCCTCCATCTACGGTCTGTCCGGTCTCGGTCGCCGCCTCGCTGGTGGTGCTGCACGGCTGGTCGTTCGCCGCCGCGGCCGTCGCCGCCATCGGTGCTGGCGCTGCTCTTCGGCGCCGTCAACGCGGTGCTGGTGGTCCGCGCGAACATCAACTCGGTGGTGGTCACCCTGGGCGTCGGCAGCCTGGCCATCGGCCTGGGCGGCTGGATCTCCCAGGAGACCTCGGTCAGCGGCCTGGACTTCTCGCTGTCCAACATCGCCCTCGCCCGGGTGCGCGGGGCTGCCGATGATCTTCTGGTACGGCGTGGTTCTGGTGCGCGGTGTTCGCCTACGTCCTGAGTGCCACGCCGCTGGGCCGGCACGTCCTCTTCGTCGGGGCCAACCGCGAGGTGGCGCGCCTGGCCGGGATTCCCGGTCACCTACGTGCGGGTCGGCGCGTGGCTGACCGCGGCGCTGTTGAGCGGGGTGGCAGGCGTGATCAGCTGCCGCCGGGCTCGGCGGATTCAACGCGACGTCCGCGCGCGAGTACTTCCTGCCCACCTTCGCGAGCGTCTTCCTCGGCACCGTCGCGGTGGTGACCGGTCGGTTCAACCCGCTCGGCATGTTCATCGCCGTCTACTTCCTGATCACCGGCGTGTTCGGCCTGCAGCTCCTGGGCTACCAGGGCTGGGTCACCGACGTCTTCTACGGCTGCGTGCTGGTGGCGGCCGTCGCGGCCTCGGCCTACGTGCGCCGTCGCAGCGGCGGCTAGACCGCACGGGCCCTTGGCTCACCCTCACCGCCCCCTGAGAAACGGAGAACCCGCATGTCCACGAAGTACACGCCACTGCTCACAGCTTTCGCGGTCGGTGCACTGATGCTCACCGGCTGCAGCTCGGTCGAGGAGCAGAGACAGCCGACAGCTCGTCCGCCGCCAGCACGGCCGCGAGTGCGCCCGCCGACCCCCAGGCAGGCCGCGGCTGCGGCCGCGATCCAGGCTGTGCAGAAGGCAGCCGGGCCGTTCACCGCCCCCGGCCCGGCCCTGACCGGCGTCGCCGGGCTCAAGGGCAAGACGGTCTACTTCGTGCC
Source organism: uncultured Actinomycetota bacterium (assembly GCA_963710915.1). Taxonomy (GTDB): domain Bacteria; phylum Actinomycetota; class Actinomycetes; order Actinomycetales; family Kineosporiaceae; genus JADJPO01. The sequence continues at coordinate 188,245 of CAVQCD010000020.1, forward strand.
GGCGATCTACCAGGTCCCGATCTTCCAGGCGGTCGCGGGCGCGCTGAAGGGCGCGCTGGAACCCGCCGGCATCGCCGTCGAGGTCTGTGACGGCAAGTCCAATCCGGCCAACATGGCCAGCTGCATGCAGCAGGCCGTGAACGCCAAGGCCGGCGCGATCATCACCGGCTCCATCCCGCAGGAGCTGGTGTCGGTCGCCTACGCCGCCGCGCAGAAGGCCGGCATCCCGGTGGTCAACACGATGACTCAGCCGGCGGGGCCGCGGCGATCCCATGAAGGTCGCCTACCTGACCCCGGCCTACGTCGGCATGCAGGCGCTGTCGGCCAACTGGGTCATCGCCGACTCGGGGGCGGCTGCCAAGGTGCTCTACATCGAGATCACGGACACGCCGGCCACGGTGATCTGGGCCGAGCAGGGTGCGCTGGCCACCTACGCCAAGGGCTGCCCGAAGTGCCAGGTCACCGTGATCAAGGCCAACACGGGCCAGGTCGACAAGTTGCCCGGTCTGGTCACCAGCGAGCTGACCAAGAACCCCGACATCGGTTACGTGCAGACCGAGGTCAACTTCACGGTGCAGCCGACCGTGCAGGGCCTGCAGGCCGCCGACGCCACGAAGGTCAAGATCGCCGGCATGGACGGCACTCTGGCCACGCTGCAGATGCTGAAGGGCGGCCAGTTCGTCCGCAGCGAGATCGGCTTCAACGCCGATGCGATGGCGTGGTACGCGGCCGACCAGGCACTGCGCATGATGACCGGCCAACCCAGCAACGCCAACGTGAGCTTCCCGTACCAGCGGATGTTCACCGCCGACAACATCGGCAGCCTGGCCCTTACCGCCGAGGCGGAGAAGTCCGGGGAGTGGTACGGCCCCAACGACTACCAGGCCGGGTTCACGAAGCTGTGGGGGCTGGGCGGCTGACGACAAGGTGGCACCGATCGAGCCCAGTAGCGTCACAGCCATGAACGACCGCCTATCTCTACGCCGCCGCCCGGACGCCGTTCGGGCGGTTCGGCGGGGCTCTGGCCGGAGTCCGGCCCGACGACCTCGCCGCGACCGTGCTCGACGCCGTCCTGAGCCGGGTGCCGGCGCTCGACCGGGCCGAGGTCGACGAGGTGGTGTGGGGGTGTGCCAACCAGGCCGGGGAGGACAACCGGAATGTCGGCCGGATGGCCGTCCTGCTCGCCGGGCTGCCGACGTCTGTGCCGGCGACCACCGTCAACCGGCTCTGCGGCTCCTCGCTGGACGCGGCCATGCAGGCCTCGCGCCTGATCGCCAGCGGGGACGCGGAGGTCGTCGTCGCCGGCGGGGTGGAGTCGATGACCCGGGCCCCGTGGGTGCTGCCGAAGCCCGACCGCGCCTTCCCCGCGGGTGACGTGCCCGCCGTGTCCACCACGCTGGGGTGGCGTCTGGTCAACCAGCGGATGCCGGCCGCCTGGACCGCCTCGCTGGGGGAGTGCAACGAGCAGCTCGCCGAGAGCCTCGGCATCTCCCGGCAGCGGCAGGACGCGTTCGCTGCCCGCTCCCACGCCCGGGCGGCCAAGGCCTGGGCCGACGGTTTCTACGACGGGCTGGTCACGCCGGTGCCGGGGGTGGAGCTCGGTGGTGACGAGAGCATCCGCGCCGACACCACGCCTGCGCGGCTCGCCGGGCTGCGGCCCTCCTTCCGCGCGGACGGCAGCGGCACGATCACGGCGGGCAACGCCTCGCCGCTGAGCGACGGCGCCTCAGCGCTGGTGCTCGGAACGGCCTCTGCGGCAGACCGTCTGGGGGTCCCTCCGCTCGCCCGGATCGCCGGCCGGGGAACCTCGGCCGGCGACCCGAACCTGTTCGGTCTGGCGCCCATCGAGGCGGCCGCCGCGGCTCTGCGCCGCGCGGGGATCGGGTGGTCCGACGTCGGCGCGGTGGAGCTCAACGAGGCCTTCGCCGTCCAGTCGTTGGCCTGTGTGGACGCCTGGCTGCAGCAGGGACTGCGCGATGAGGAGCTGGTCAACTCCCACGGTGGAGCGATCGCGATCGGTCACCCGTTGGGCGCCTCCGGCGGGCGGCTCGTCGCCACCCTGGCGGCCCGGTTGCGCGAGAGCGGCGAGCGCTACGGCGTGGCGGCGATCTGCATCGGCGTCGGCCAGGGCCTGGCCGTCGTCCTGGAGAACGTGATCTCGACTCGGGAGGTCTTGTGAGCGTGCAGATCTGCTCCGACACCGACGAGGCGCTGGCCGGCGTCGAGGACGGCGCCACCGTGCTGATCGGCGGTTTCGGCATGGCGGGCATGCCGGTGCCGCTGATCGATGCCCTGATCCGCCAGGGTGCGCGGGACCTCACCGTCGTCTCGAACAACGCCGGGAACGGCGACACCGGCCTGGCTGCTCTGCTGGCCGCGGGTCGGGTCCGCACGATGATCTGCTCCTTCCCCCGCCAGTCCGACTCCTGGGTCTTCGACGGTCTCTACCGCGACGGGCGGATCGAGCTCGAGGTCGTGCCGCAGGGCACGCTTGCCGAGCGGATGCGCGCGGCGGGGGCGGGGATCGGCGCCTTCTACTGCCCCACGGGGGTGGGCACGCCGCTGGCCGAGGGCAAGGAGGTGCGCGAGATCGACGGCCGCACCTATGTTCTGGAGTTCCCGTTGCGTGGGGACGTCGCGCTGATCGGTGCCCACCGGGCCGATCGCATGGGCAACCTGGTCTACCGCAAGACCGCCCGTAACTTCGGCCCGGTCATGGCCACGGCCGCAACGACGGTCATCGCCCAGGTGCGCGAGGTGGTCGACGTCGGTGGCCTCGACCCGGAGGTGGTCGTGACCCCGAGCATCTATGTCGACCGGATCGTGGAGGTGGCCTGAGCATGACTCACGACACCGCTCTGATCGCCGGCGTGCTGGCGCCGGGGTACGACCTCGACGCCGTCCCGGTGACGGCCGAGGCGCCCCTGGGCAAGGACGCCATGGCGGCCCTCGTGGCCCGCGACATCCCGCCGGGCTCGTTCGTGAACCTCGGGATCGGGCAGCCCACCCTGGTCGCCGACCACCTGGCTGCCGACGCCGGGGTCGTGCTGCACACCGAGAACGGCATGCTCAACATGGGGCCGGCGGCCGTCGGTGACGAGGTCGATCCGGATCTCACCAACGCCGGGAAGATCCCGGTCACCGAGCTGCCGGGAGCGGCCTACTTCCACCACGCTGACTCCTTCGCGATGATGCGTGGCGGCCATCTCGACGTCTGCGTGCTGGGGGCCTTCCAGGTCTCCGCCCGCGGGGACCTCGCCAACTGGCACACCGGGGCGCCCGGCGCGATCCCGGCGGTGGGCGGCGCGATGGATCTGGCGATCGGGGCCCGGCAGGTTGTCGTGATGATGACCCTCTTCGCCCGTGACGGCTCGCCCAAGCTGGTGCCTGCCTGCAGCTACCCGCTCACCGGCCTGGCCTGCGTCGACCGGGTCTACACCGAGCAGGCCGTCTTCGACCTGGGCCCGGACGGCGCCGTGCTGCGCGAGACGTTCGGCTGCACTGCCGCCGAGCTCGTCGCCCGGTTCGGCTGAGCTGCGCGGCCGCTGAGGTCATTTCCGCCAGAACAGATGATGGGTGACACCGCTCGGGCTGGGGACGACGTCGAGGTGGAACCGGTCGAGCAGATCCTCGGGCGAGCTCCAGAGCCGCAGCCCGGACCCGAGCGTCACGGGCGAGACTGCCACGTGCAGGGTGTCGACGAGGTCGGCGTCGAGGAACTGCCTGATCGTGGTCACTCCGCCACCGAGCCGCACGTCCTTGCCCTGGGCGGCCTCCTTCGCCTGCTCGAGGACGGAGGCCGGGGAGCCGTCGACGAAGTGGAACTCGGTGTCCGAGAGGCTGAACGACGGCCTGAGGTGATGGGTCAGCACGAACACGGGAGTGTGGAACGGTGGCTCGTCGCCCCACCACCCCTGCCACTCGCGGTCGGTCCACGGCCCGCGCTGAGGGCCGAACTTGTTGCGGCCCATGATCTCGGCGCCGATGTTGTTCGCGAAGTCCCGCGTGAAGTAGTCGTCCAGGCCTCGGCTGCCGCCGGGGTCGGTGCGGTTCGGCCAGCCGGCGGTTGCTCCCGCCCAGGCGAAGAGCGGTCTGGGATCCACGTGGCCGAACGGATGCTCGAGGCTCTGGTCCTCTCCTGCAGCGACCCCGTCGCTGGAGACGCTGAAGTTCTGCACTCTCAGCAGCTGACCCATGTCTTTCCTCCAGTGGCAGTGACGACCGTACTGAGGCTCCCACCTGGGCACCGATGCCGCGACCGGCGCGCCGAGCGGAGCGCGCCTGCCACCGGGCCGCAGGATCGGGAGTGGGCCCCGCTGCGTGCCGATGTGCGGGAGGACGTGTGCGCAGATAGCGTCCGGCAGATGTCCTCCCAACTCCTCGCCGTGGCCTTCGATGCGCGCGACCCGGCTCGCCTGGCGGCGTTCTGGGGCATGGTTCTGGGACGGGAGGTCATCGATGACGGCCGAGGCCCGCTGGTCCCCGGGTCCGACACCCAGACCGGCCTGCGGTTCGCGCCGAGCCGCTCGGAGAAGGCCGGCCCGAACCGGGTGCACCTTCACCTGACGAGCACCAGCCTCGCCGACCAGCAGCACACGGTCGCGGCGGCGATCGAACTCGGCGCGGGCCATCTGGACGTCGGCCAACTGCCGCTCGAGGGGCACGTCGTCCTGGCCGATCCGGAGGGCAATGAGTTCTGTGTGATCGGGCCCGGGAGCTCCTTCCTGGCCGGCTGCGGGTTCCTGGGCGAGCTCGCCTGCGACGGCACCCGGCAGGTTGGGCTCTTCTGGGCGGAGGCTCTGGGCTGGCCCCTGGTGTGGGACGAGGACCAGGAGACCGCCGTGCAGTCCCCCCGCGGCGGCACCAAGGTCGCCTGGGGCGGCCCGCCCGTGGCGCCGAAGCACGGGCGGAACCGTCAGCGGTTCGACCTCGCCCTGACTGACGGCGGTCTGGAGGCCGAGGTCGATCGACTGGTCGCTGTGGGGGCGACCTGGCTCGGCCGCACCCGAGACGGCGTCGTCGAGCTGACCGATCCCGACGGCAATGAGTTCTCCCTTGCCGCCCAGCGAGCGTGACTTCGCCCGTCGGCCCAGGTGTGAGCACTCTCAGTCGGCGACCTGGGTGCTGTGGGAACGGGTGGCGGTGATGATCGCACAGCCGACCCCGATCGCTCCGAACACGGTGACCGCGAGCAATCGTTGCAGCAGGCCGCCGTTCGCGACCTGGTCGACCGGAGTCGTGCCGCTGAGCATCGCGGCGCATCCGGCGAAGAGCGCGAGGTTCAGTCCGAGGTAGCCTCGGCCCAAGGGTGACGCTGCCCTCCAGAGCAGGGTCGCCATCAGCAGCGGGATCACGAACATTCCGGCGCCGATCGGTCCTCCGCCGTGCCGTGGATCCGGCAGCGGGAAGACCCCTGCCGCGATGGCGGCGGCGCCGGTCGAGGCGACCGCCAGCGCGGTCAGTCTCGCCCGGACCACGGGAACCGAGGACCAGCGGGGCGCGGCAGCCAGCCCGTACGCGGCGACCGCAGCCAGGACGCCGGTCGAGATCGCACCCAGGTTGAAGACCGTGGCCCGGATCGAGTCGCCGACCCCGAGGTCGCTCGCCGCCTGCTGCCGGAAGCTGTACCCGGGTGTGAGTACCCCGATCACGCCCTGGGTCAGGAAGTAGAGCGCCGGAACGCCGATGCCAAGGCTCAGCGAGGCACGATCGAACCGGCGGGGAGCGGACATGCCGTCACGATAGGCAGCCCGACGGCGTCCGGGCTATCAGGGATCACCCTGGTCGAGCCCTGACGTTTGGGAGAAGGACTCCAAGATCGACTCCCAGGAGACGCGCCTGACCTGCACAAACGGGTCGGGTCGCTTGAGCTGGAGTGGGCGGCCTGGTAGTCGCGGCGACGGTCCCAGGTCGAATCATGCCGCGCAACAAGGCCACTGCGATCGGGTGCGACGTCCAGTGAGCGAGGGTGGTGAGGGAGGGGCCGCCGGCCGGCTGGCTAGCTGGATGCGGGTACGGCAGCTGGGGTGCTGGGCGCGAAGCTCTGACGGACTCAGAGTCAAGCGACGGCCCTGCCGTACACCTGAAATGGATGGTCGGCGGTTCGCCCCCGCCCCTGCCCACGACCGCAGGTCCCGACCTGTGGGGGCCCGCTGGACGCGGCGCGGGCTTTCGCCGCCTCCGGTCTTCCTGCCGGCGGAGCTGGCCGCCCTCTAGTCCCGGATGCGGCCGGTCTCGTACCCCCACATCGCGATCTCCACCCGGTTGCGGGCGCCGAGCTTGGCCATGAGGCTGCCGATGTGGGTCTTCACGGTGCTGAGGCTGATGTACAGCTCGGCGGCGATCTCTGCGTTGGTGCGACCGCGCGCGATGGTGAGCAGCACCTGCTCCTCGCGTTCGGTGAGTGGGTCGAGGGGCTGCGCGGGAAGTGCTGCTCGACCCGTGCGCGCGAACGCGGACAGGAGTCGGCGGGTGATGCTGGGTGAGATGAGCGAGTCTCCTCGGCTGGCTGCCCGGATCGCCTCGCCGAGCAGCGCGGGTCCGGCGTCCTTGAGCAGGAAGCCGGTGGCGCCAGCCAACAGCGCACCGTGCACGTACTCGTCGAGGTCGAAGGTGGTGATCACGACGACCGCGACCGGGTCCTCGACGCCCGGTCCTGCCAGCTGACGGGTCGCTTCGATGCCGTCGAGGATGGGCATCCGGATGTCCATCAGGCACACGTCGGGACGGAGCTCGCGGGCCAGCCGGACCGTCTCCAGCCCGTCGCGCGCCTCGCCCACGACCTCGATGCCGTCCAGGGTGCCGAGGATCAGCCGCAGTCCGGTCCGCACGAGATCCTGGTCGTCGGCGACCAGCACCCGGATGCTCACGTCGTCACCTGCCGTGGCAGTCTCGCGGTGACGGCCCAACCGAGACCGCGGCAGGGGCCTGCTCGGCACGCGCCCCCTAGGAGCAGCGCGCGTTCCACCATCCCGGCGAGCCCGTAGCCCGCTTCGGGGGCGGGGTCAGCCGTGCCCGGTTCACCGTCGTCGCGGACGATGAGGCTGACCGTCGACTGGTCGCCGGCGACGCGTACGTCGATCAGGGTGGCGTTCCGGGCGTGCCGCAGGGCGTTGGTGACCGCCTCCTGGGCGATCCGGAAGACAGCGGCGTCGATCGCCGCCGGGAGGGCGGCAAGGTCACCCGAGACCGTCACCCTTACCCGCGGCCCGGCAGGCGAGGCCCCGGCCAGCCGCTCGAGGTCGGCCACCCCAGGCTGCGGGGTGTAGTCGACGGGTGCCTCGGTGCGCAGCACGCGCACGATCGCCCGCATCTCCGCGAGCGTGCGCGATGCCTCCACCTCGATCACCTCCAGTGCCTCGATCGGCGCCGAGGGGCTGCTCGCAGCGAGAGCGCGCCCTGCCTGGGCGTGGATGGCGATGGCAGAGACGTGGTGGGCCACCGTGTCGTGCAGCTCGCGCGCCAAAAGGACCCGCTCCTCCGCCTTCACCTGCTCCAGCCTTCGCTCTCGGGCGCTGTGCTGGGAACGCACGGCCCAGCCCAGGGCGAAGTCGGACATCAGGACAGCGACGCCGCTGATTGCGTCGGCCACCCCGGCCCAGCTGACGAGGAGACTCATGGTGGCCGGGACCAGGATGATCGCCAGGCCCGCCACTGCCTCTCGCCCGGAACCCCACCGGAAGAGTGAGTAGGGCAGCAACACCAGGTAGAGCATCGTGTACATGTCGAGTGCCGGTGCGTCGGATGCGATCAGGGCGATGTCGACGACCGTGACCGCGCCGAAGGCGGTCGCGACCACTGTGAGCGGGTGGGTACGTCGCCAGAGCAGCAGCGGCGCCAGGACGACCGTCAACACCACCGACAGCACCGGGAGCGGCAGGTCCTCATGCAGAACACCCTCCAGCACCGCGACGACGGTCACGACCGCGAGCAGCGCCCAGTCCCGCCATACCCGGGCCGGTGGGGCCGAGGGTCGGGGTTCCTCCAGCAGGGACCGCAGTGGGTGGCTCACTCCCTCAGCGTAGGGATGGAGCGCCGCCAGGCGACCGGTCGAAAGTCGGACCCGGCCCCCGGCCGAAGGCACGACCGGTTCGGAGCCTCACGGCCGATGCGTGACCCACGAGCGCCGTCACGGTGGAGTGTCCAGGTCCAGGTGTGAAAGAGGCTTCGAACTCCCGCTGACACATGGCCTGCGCGGGAGCGGGGTGCGCATCGGCCGAAAGCATCGAGACCGACCGTTCTACCGGCCAGTCGAACACGAGCCTTGAGGCCGATCCGCCCGTCGTCGAAGTTGGCGATCGTGGAGTCACCGGTCGTCCGACCGCAACGATGGGAGCAACAGATGAGATCACCGCGGAGAACCACCACCGCGCTGGATTCCCAGCACGTACCCGTGGGTGCGGCAGCGGCCACGACGGAGGCCACCGGGGCCCGAGCGCTCCAAGAGCGGGTCGTGGGCGCGACGGCGATCGCGTTGGCGGCGTCGATGGTGATCCAGAACGCGGTGTTTGGCTGGGCCGATGTGCCAGGCTACTGGGACCCGATCAAGGACGTGCTCGCCTGGCACCAGCAGAACCGGGTCGTGGTCGCGATCGCGGTCGGCCAGGAGGCGCTGCATCTGCCGCTGCTCCTCGGGTTTGTCACCGGTCTTCACGCGCTCGTCGGGCGCCGAGGGGGTGCCGGCGCGGTCTGGTCGACCCTCGCGGTCGCCGCGGGGGCGACTCTTTCGGCGGTCTTCGCGCTCTACGCCGTTCTGTGGGTCGGAGCGGTGCTGTCCGCCGACGAGCTCGCCGAGCCGAGCCCGGTGTTTGAGCTCGCCTGGCAGATGCATGCAGCAGCGTTCGCGCTGGCGCTGCCGGCTCTTGGAACCACGTTCATCAGCGCTGCGCTGGCGGCGCATGCGATCAGACTGACGCCGCCGTGGCAGCGTCTGCTCGGCGTGGCCGGGGGAGGCCTGCTGCTCGTTGCCGGGGCGGCCAGCCTCGCGATCGCGGACGGTTCGGCGCTCCTGTTCGTGGGGTTGCCGGGCCTCATCGCCTGGCTCGTGTGGCTGTTCGCGACTGGCGCGCGGCTGGTGCGCGCTCGAGCAGCCGACCGTCCCTACAACGCATCGACCTACGACGAGAAGGGATGAGGGGAACCGACATCGAGTCAGCCGCGGTCGCCGCAGCGATCGGGGCGTCCGCCTGCCGTGCACCGGGGGTGCGATCGCCAATGCCGCACCCGGGCTCGGGCTCGGGTCGGGCTCGAGGGAGCGGTAGTGGGCGTCCTCTCGTTAGCAGCGGCGGGCCTCGTCGCACTGCTGGGCGGCAAGGCGGTCGAGCGCTCGCCTTGAGGCCGTGGGGTAGCTGATGGCCGGCGCGGACGTCACGTCGGCCGCCGCTCGAGCGCACGGTCCGCGCTCCGAGGCGGTCGTCATCGATGTCCGCGGAACCTCGCTTGCCGCGGCGTGGCGGATGGTGAGTACGCTTGTCTGGAGCGCTCGTTTGCAGTTGCCGTAAGCGGATCCGCTTGCGGAACATGTCGACGAACGACCGGCCATTTTCGGGTTCTCCTCACCTTTCCGTGGGTAGCGGGATGGTGAGTACGCCGCAGCAGGCAGGTGATCCGGGCATCCGGTCGGAGTTGAACTCGCAGACACTTCGCCCAGCCGAAGTAGCGCGGCCTGCCGGCCGCTCGACGCGCACGGCACAGCTGCTGGTCGACACCCGGCCGACTCGTGGTCGCGACGAGATGGACGGCTGCAGGGCAACTCCTGGGAGAAGATCTTGGCAAGATCTTCTCCCAGATGCCTGCGGAAACCAATACAAACCAACACCTGAAGCACCGCAGGCCAGGAGCCATATGGCTTCTGACCTGCGCAAACGTGGGTCGGGGTGGCGGGATTTGAACCCACGGCCTCTTCGTCCCGAACGAAGCGCGCTACCAAGCTGCGCCACACCCCGGTCTAGCCCCGCAAGGATAGCCGAGCCGCCCCGCCACCACGAAACCGGTTCCCCTCTGCCGTCCGCAATGTCTGTATCTGGCGCGAGTCCGCAGGATTGTGTGCGGTCGAAGGTGGCCTCTAACGACGACATCGACCGCACAGAATCGGGGGTGGGTCGGGTCAGGGGGTGCGGGGGGTGAGGGTGAGGAGCGTGGCTTCGGGGCGGCAGGCGAAGCGGAGGGCGGCGTAGGGAGGGGTGCCGAGCCCGGCCGAGACGTGCAACCAGGCTGGGTCGGAGGCAGCGTGACCTGGGCGAGGCCCAGGTGCCGCGGCGCCGTCCACCCCGGCCGCTGAGGCCCCCGCGGCGGGCCAGCGGGAGATGCCTTTGGCCTGGCGGCGGGGCAGGTCGCAGTTGGTCACCAGGGCCCCGAACAGCGGCAGGCAGAGCTGGCCGCCGTGCGTGTGCCCGGCCAGCACCAGCCCGGCGCCGTCCGCCGTCATGGCGTCGAGCACCCGGCGGTAGGGGGCATGGGTGACGCCTAGCGTCAGCGTGGCTGAGGGGTCCGCGGCGCCGGCCACCCGGTCGTAGCGGTCGCGCTTGATGTGCGGGTCGTCCACGCCGATGAACTCCAGCCGGGAGCCCGCGACGTCGAGAGTGGCGCGCCGGTTGTTGAGGTCGGTCCAGCCGGCGTCGAGGAACCCCTTGACCAGGTCGTCGGTCGGCAGCGGATCGCCGTGGATCCGGCGCCGGCCCCCGTACCGCAGCAGGTAGCGCGCCGGGTTCTTCACCCGCGGCGCGAAGTAGTCGTTCGAGCCCATCACGAACACGCCCGGCCGATCGAGCAGCGCCCCGTGCGCCTCGAGGGCGGCCTCGACGGCGTCGGGGCCGGACAGCGAATCGCCGGTGGAGACCACCAGGTCGGGCTCCAGCTCGCCCAGCCGCCCCACCCAGGCCCGCTTGCGGTGCTGCCGCGGCAGCATGTGCAGATCGGACAGGTGCAGCACTCGCAACGGGGCGGCGCTGGGGGGCAGCACCGGCAGGGTGAACTGGCGGAGCACGAAGTTGCGGGCCTCGAGCCAGGCGTAGCCCACCCCGGCCGCTCCTGCGGCAACGGTCGCCAGCGGGATGGCGGCGGCCGGCGGCAGTCCAGGAGAGCGCATCGGAGCATTCTCTCAGCCTGGCCCGCCGGCAACGACCGAGCGGTGTGACATCGTGCTGCGCATGGCTGAACTGAAGGACCGCATGCAGTCGGACCTCACCGGGGCGATCCGCTCGCGCGACGAACTGCTGGCGGCAACGTTGCGGATGGCGCTCACCGCCGTCCGCTCGGCCGAAGTGGCCGGGACCGTGGCGCGCACCCTGTCCGACGAGGAGGTGCTGCAGGTGCTGGGCCGGGAGGCCAAGAAGCGCCGAGAGGCCGCCACCGCCTTCGCCGACGCCGGACGGCAGGAGAAGGCCGATCGCGAGCTGGCCGAGCTGGCCGTGCTGGAGACCTACCTGCCGCAGCAGCTGCCGGATGAGGACCTGGCGGTCCTCGTCGACGCGGCGGTCGCCGAGGTCACGGCGTCCGGCGCCAGTGGCATGGCGGCCATGGGTCGGGTGATGAAGATCGTGCAACCGCAGGTGGCAGGTCGTGCGGACGGCGGCCGGGTGGCCGCCGAGGTCAAGCGCCGCCTCGGCGCCGGCTGACCGCGGCTGGACTAGAAGCGGCCTCCGACGCCGTTGTTCCCGCCGTTGTTGTTTCGGCCGTTGTTGTTCTCCTGGTCCCCGGGCTGGCCGGGCTCGACCGGCATCGGTTCCGGCTGCTGGCTGCCGTCGCCGGGGTAGAGGGTGATCGTGCTGCCCTTCTCCGCCCGTCCGCCGCCGGGCGGAGACGTCTTGGCCACCCGGTCGCCGCCGAACGGTGCCGCCACCGGCCGGCCCACGCGCACCTTGAAGCCCTGGGCCTGCAGGATCCCGGTGGCCTCGCCGATCGACCGCCCGGTCACGTCGGCCACCCGGATGCCGCTGCCCTCCAGCATCTTGCTGGGCGGGTTCTGCCAGTCTTCGCGCTCCAGCCCGTCCATGGCGATGTTCATGATGCTGCGCCACAGCGGAGCCGCGATGGTCGCGCCGTAGACGGTCCCGTAGTACCTGTCGCCGATCTTGCGGTAGTTCAAGCTGCGACCACCCGGGTACCGGGGGTCGTCCTTGGGGTCGGCCACGACCACCGCGGTGGTGCGCTGCTTGGTGTAGCCGACGAACCAGGTGCGCACGGAATTGTCGGTGGTGCCGGTCTTGCCCCCGGCCGGCCACTTCAGGCCCTGGCCGATCGCGGTGCCCTCGGTGAAGACCCGCTTGCCGGCGAAGACCACGCCGCGCGCGACGTCCGGGGAGATGGCGTCCTTGACACACTTCGTCGCGCCGAGAGTCGCCTTCTTCTGTGCCCGGTCGGTGATCGATACCACCGCGGTCGGCGGGCAGTAGGTGCCCTCGGCCGCGAGCGTGGCGTAGGCGTTGGCCATCGTCATCGGTGAGATCTGCATCGAGCCGAGCACCATTGAGGGGCACTCGGTGGGCATCTTGGTCAGGGACACCAGGCCCTTGGTGAAGCAGGTGGGGTCCGCGCCCCGGGTCGAGGCCAGGTGCACGCCCATCGCCTCGGCGGTCTTGGCGATGTTGCAGAAGTCGAGGCGGCTGGCGATGTCCATGTAGGCCAGGTTCACCGAGTCGAAGGTGGCCTGCATGGCGGTGATCGACGACGGGCCACTGCCCTCGGAGTTGCTGACCTTGAACGTTCCCTGGGTGAGCGGGGCACCGCACGCCGTGAAGTCGGAGCCGCGCCAGGTGGACTGGTCACCGGTGACGTTGGTGTAGAGGCCCTTGTTCCGGGTCAGCCACTCCGTGAGCACGAACGGCTTGAACGTCGAGCCGACCTGGAAGCCGGCTGCCCCGCCGTAGATCTCGTCCACCCCGTAGTTCAGCTCGGTCTGGCCCGGGCCTTCGTCGGGGTTGTAATAGGTGTTCTGCGCGATGGCCAGCACCCGGCCCGTGCCCGGCTCGATGGTCACCGCTGAGGTGGCCACGTGGCTGGCGTCGGCCGGGGGGATCTTCTTCATCAGGGTCTGGGTGGCCCCGTTCTGCAGCTTCGCGTCCAGCGTGGTGACGATCTTGAAGCCGCCCCGACGGATGGAGTTCAGGCGCGCCTTCTCGTCCTTGCCCAGGGCCGCGTACCGCGGGTCGGTGATCAGCACCTTCAACGCGTAGTCGCAGAAGTAGGCGTAGTTGCGGGCCGTGATGCACCCGGACTTGGCCGGCTGCGGCTTGGTCGGCAGCGCCGTGGCGACGGCCGCCGCGTGCTGCGCCGTGGTGATCATGCCGAGGTCGAGCATCCGCTTCAGCACGGTGTCGCGGCGTTCCTTGGAGGCCTTGGGGTGGTTGAACGGGTTGTAGGCCTCGGGTGTCTGCACCACACCGGCCATCAGCGCCGCCTGGGGCAGGGTGAGCTTGGCCGCCGTCGTCCGGAAGAAGTACTGGGAGGCGGCCTCGACGCCGTAGTTGTTCTGGCCGAAGGCGGCGATGTTCAGGTAGCGCTCCAGGATCGCGTCCTTGGGCAGGGTCTGCTCCAGCTGGATCGCCATCCGGATCTCTTTGATCTTGCGCACATTGGTCTTCTCGACGGCGGCCGCGGCGGCCTCCTTGTCGCCGGCCACCACCGCGCTCTCCAGCTGGTAGTTCTTGACCACCTGCTGGGTCAGGGTCGAGGCGCCCTGGATCTGTGCCCCGTCGTTGAGCTCGTTGTTGACGAAGGCCCGCACCAGGCCCTTGGGGTCCACCCCGCCGTGCAGGTAGAACCGCGAGTCCTCGATCGCCACGATCGCCTGGCGCATCACCGGGGCGATCCGGCTCAGCGGGGTGACCACCCGGTTCTCCTCGTAGAACCTGGCGATCACCGTCTTGCCGTCGCTGGCGTACATGGTCGAGCCCTCGGACGGCGGCATGTCGTCGAGCTTGTCCGGCATGGTGTTGAAGAGGTTGAGCCCGTCCTTGGTGAGGGCGCCCGCCGCCCCGACGGCCGGCAGGAACAGCCCGGCCACCAGCACCCCGGAGACCATGCTCACGGCGAGGAACGCTGCGAGGAGGGCGGGGATGCGCGTGCCGGCGAGCGCGGTGCGGGAGAGCTGGGGCTTGCGCATGAAGAGGGCTCCTCGGGGGCTGGTTCCGCGGTACAGAGCGTACGGCGCTGTGGGCCTCTTGGCTGGACATCGGCGGGTCGCGGCGGCGCTAAGGTGTGCCGTGGTGTAACGCAGCGCGCAGCCCACGCGATGGGCCGTATGCACGGGGCATCACAGGAAGCTGTAATCGACGGTTACGTAAAGTAGTCATTGTGGCCGGAGAGGCACGGAGTATCATCCATCTGGCCCGTATGCTGAGCACAGGGTGTGACATACGGTCTTGGTGACAGGGCGGCGCTCGGCGGTGTGCCGCTCGGGGGGACCACACGGGAGGAACGGAATGAACGGCACGAACGACTGGGCTGCACGAGGAGCCTGCCGCACGGCGGATCCCGACACCCTCTTCGTCCAAGGGGCGGCCCAGAACCGCGCGAAGGCCGTATGCATGGCCTGCTCCGTGCGCACCGAGTGCCTGGCCGACGCCTTGGACAACCGGATCGAGTTCGGTGTCTGGGGTGGCATGACCGAGCGTGAGCGCCGCGCCCTCCTTCGCCGCCGACCGAACGTCGCCTCGTGGCGCCGCCTGCTCGAGACCGCGCGCGCCGAGCACGAGCGAGTGCTCACGATCACAGCCATGGACGACGAACTCGAGGCCGTCTGACCTCGCGCCTCCACGCACCACGCGCCGCCCCGAGGGAATCCGTTCCCCGGGGCGGTCGCCGTTCGCCGACGGGTCAGGGCCTCGCCAGGCAGGCCCCCACCTCGCGCAGGCCCTCGAGGTCGTGCACGTCCCCGGCGAGGGCGATCACCTCGGCGATGGCCACCTCCGGGTGGGCCCCGGTGAACCGGGCGGCCAGCCCGCGCTCCCGCTGCCAGCGCCGCATCCGGTCGGCGTGCACCCGGAGCAGTGCGGCGGTCAGCGGGTGCTCGCCCGCGTCGTCCAGTTCCTCAGCGGCAGCCGACGCGCGGTCCGCCGTGAGGTCCTCCGCTCGGCGGGGCTGGACCCGGTTGAGCACCAGCCCGGCCAGCGGCATCCGTTCTGCGCCAAGGCGTTCCACGAAGTAGGAGGCCTCACGCAGGGCATCGGGCTCGGGTGCGGCGACGACGACGAACGCTGTTCCCGGCTGCTGCAGCAAACGGTAGGTGCGCTCGGCCCGCTCGCGGAACGACCCGAAGACCGTGTCCAGCGCGGCGACGAAGGTCTGCACGTCACGCAGGATCTGCGCGCCGAGCAGCTTGGTCAGCACACCTGTGGCGCTGCCCACCGCCGCCGAGACCACCTTCAGGTAGGCGCGGCCGCCGACCTTGGCCGGGGCCGACAACAGCCGGATCAGACGTCCGTCGAGGAAGGACCCGAGCCGTTGCGGGGCGTCGAGGAAGTCCAACGCCGAGCGGCTGGGCGGGGTGTCCACCACGATCAGGTCCCAGGTGTCTCCCCCCGGGCTCCCGGGTCCGGCCCGCAGCCCGGCCTCCGCCTGGGCCCGCAGCTGGCCCAGCTTCTCCATCGCCATGTACTCCTGGGTGCCGGCGAAGGAGCTGGACATGGCCTGGTAGAAGGGGTTCTCGAAGATCTGGCTGGCCTTCTCCGGCGAGGCGTGGGCGGTGATCACCTCGTCGAAGGTCCGCTTCATGTCCAGCATCATCGCGTCCAGGCTGCCGCCGGCCGAGGGGTCGATGCCGGCCACGGGGCGCGGGGTGTTGTCCAGCTCGACCAGACCCATCGCCTGGGCCAGGCGCCGTGCCGGGTCGATGGTGAGCACGACCACACGGCGTCCGCGTTCGGCCGCCCGCAGGGCAAGCGCAGCGGAGGTGGTGGTCTTGCCCACGCCGCCCGAGCCGCAGCACACCACGACCCGGGTCGCCGGGTCGTCGAGCAGGGCGTCGACGTCCAGATGCGTCATGCCATGCCCTGTTCGGTGAGCAGCTCGGCCAACTCGTACAGGGCGCCCAGGTCGATACCGCCGGCCAGGGCGGGCAGCTCGTACAGCGGCCGGTCCAGCGCCTCCAGCTCAGCCCTCTGCTGCCGTTCCAGGGCCACTCGTTCGGCGTGTTCGAGGCCTTCGATGACCAGGGCCCGGGCGTACTGGTCCAGCCGGGCCGAGCCCACGGCCGGGCCGCTGCCACTCGCCGTCCGGCGACGTCCGCCCAGACCGGCGGCCTGCAGCCCGGCCAGCACCGTGGCCTTGGGGATCCTTCCCCGGATGGCGGCTGCCAGCGCGCGCTCGGGCAGCAGTTCCTCGCGCACCATGTTCACCACCACACCCCCGACCGGCAGACCGATCCGGCGCAGCTCGGCGACGGCGTCCTGGGTCTCCTGAACCGGCATCTCCTCGAGGACGGTGACCAGGTGCACGGCGGTCTGCGCCGAGCGGAGCAGGGTCATGATCGATCCGGCCTGGTTGCGGATCGGGCCGACCTTGGCCAGGTCGGCGACCTCCTCGTTGACGTTGAGGAAGTGCCCGATCCGCCCGGTCGGCGGGGCGTCCAGCACGACGGCGTCGTAGTGCGGCCCGGAGGGGTCGCGGCGTCGGGTGGCCTCGTAGACCTTGCCGGTGAGCAGCACGTCGCGCAGCCCCGGCGCCACGGTGGTCGCGAAGTCGACCGCGCCCAGCTTCTCCAGCACCTTCCCGGCCCGGCCCAGGTGGTAGAAGAGATCGAGGTACTCCATCAGCGCGGCCTTGGGCTCGACCGCCTGCGCCCACATCTCCCCGCCGCTGGGCGCCAGCGCGATCCGGTGCTCTGCGTAGGACAGCTGGGGGACGTCGAACAGCTGGGCGATGCCCTGGCGGCCCTCCACCTCGCAGAGCAGGGTGCGCCGCCCGCCGCGGGCCAGCGCCAGGGCCAGGGCCGCCGCCACCGTCGTCTTGCCGGTACCGCCCTTGCCGGTCACCACATGCAGCCGGACTCCTTGCCACGCCGGTCTGGCAGGCGGCGACGACGAGGCGGAGGGGGTGGGGGACACGGTGCCGAGCCTAGTTCGTCGTGCCGTACGGTGGCGCGATGAGCCGGATCGAGGACCGCTTGGCCGAACTCGGCCTGACCCTTCCCGCCGTCGCCAGGCCGCTGGCCGCCTACGTGCCGGCCCTGCTGGACGGCGATCACGTATGGACCGCCGGGCAGCTTCCGTTCGTGGACGGTGTGCTGCCGCAGACCGGCAAGGTGGGCGTCGGTCCGGGGCTGGTCGCCCCCGAGGAGGCCGCCGCGCTGGCCCGGATCAGCGCCCTGAACGCCCTGGCGGCCATCGCCTCCGTGGTCGGCGATCTGGACCGGGTGGAACAGATCGTCAAGGTGGTCGGTTTCGTGGCCAGCGACCCGGCGTTCACCGGTCAGCCGGCGGTGGTCAACGGCGCCAGCGGGCTGCTCGGTGAGGTGTTCGGCGACGCGGGCGTGCATGCGCGCAGCGCCGTGGGCGTCTCGGTGCTGCCGATGGACTCCCCGGTCGAGGTCGAGGTCGTCGCCCGGCTGAAGCGCTAGTCGAGGCGCCGCTCGGCGGCCGCCCGGGTGCTCGCGGCGGCCTCGGCCGCGGCGAGATCCAGGGTGACAACGATGTCTAGTACGCCCGAGATCATGTCCAGAAGCTCTGCGCGGGCCCGGGTGTGGTCACCGAGGTCGCTCAGGGCCGCCTCGACGGCGGCGCCGATCGCCCGCCCGGCTTCGGCGGCGGCGACCGCCACCTCGAGCGCGCGCTCCACCGGCAGCCCGTGCTTGGTCAGCTTGCCGACGCCGGTGGCCAGGGAGCGTTCGGCCACCACGCGCTGTCCGTTGCGGCGCAGGACGCCGGCCTCGACCAGTTCGTCCACCGCCGAGTCGACCAAGGACCGTGGGGCCTCGGTCTGAGCGAGCAACCCGTCGAGCGAGGCGGCCCGCCCCCTGCGCTTGCGCTCGCCACGGCCATTGCTGGACCGCGACCCGCGCAGGGGCAGCCAGGTGCGATCGAGGCCGTCGGCGTCCAGGGAACCGCCCTCGGAGAGCCGGGTGCCGATCAGACCCAGGGTCGCCCCGCGGGAGCGGGCCTCGCGGATCTCGGTCAGCCGGGCCAGGTGGTCGCTGCTGTAGACCGACTGCCGCCCGGATCGTGCTGGTGGTGGGATCAGCCCTCGCGTCTGATAGGAGCGCACATTGCGCACGGTCATTCCCGCTGCGGAGGCCAACTGCTGCAGCGTGTACTGCTGGGTGGTCCGGTGTGCGTTCACTGGTCGACATTCCCCCTACGGCACTGCAGTTCGGCCGAGGGTGCCGAAGGTCTGCGTGGCGCGTATCCCGTGATGCTTTCGGTGTGGCATAGCCGGCTGTCAGCGAAACTCTAACGCTTCGTTCAGGAAACTCCGAGCGTGGTCGGCGAAGTGGGCTGATCGCGAGCCGAACAGTCACTCGGGGCCTGTCGCCGCGCACTAGGTGTAGGCCACCATGACCCTATGTTGCGCGACTTCCCGGTGCCGGTACCGGTGCCGGTGCGGCCGAACGTGCCCGAGGGTGCGCAGCTCGAGGCGGCGGCGCGGAGCTCGGCCACCGTCCTGCTGGTGGCGGACGGCGTTCAGGTCTTCACCCTTCGTCGCAGGCGCACCATGGCCTTCGCCCCGGGCATGCTCGCCTTCCCCGGTGGTGCGGTCGAACCCTCGGACGACGTCCTGGGGCAGTCCTGCCGGCCCGAGCTTCCTGCCACCGCGGTCGCCGCCGTGCGGGAGACGTTCGAGGAGTGCGGAGTGCTACTGGCCGTCCCGGAGCGGGGGGAGGGCCGGTCGCACCTGGCCGACCCCGGACGGCTGGAGGGCTGGCGTCAGGATCTGGTCAGCGGGCGGCTCGATCTGGCCGGCGTCCTGCGGGCTGCCCGGGCGCGATTGTCAGCGGATCTGCTGCACCCGTGGGCGCACTGGGTGACGCCGGCGTTCGAGCCCCGGCGGTTCGACACCCGGTTCTACCTGGCCCGGGTGCCGGCCGGTCAGGAGCCGCGCGATCTCGGCGGAGAGGGCGAGCAGGCGGGCTGGCTGGACGCCGCGGAGGCGGTGCGCCGCCACGCCGAGGGGTCGTTGCCGATGCTGCCGCCCACGCTGGTCTGCCTCGAGGAACTGGCGGTCGCCACCGACGTCGAGGCCCTGTTCGCCACCCGCCGTCGGCTGCGGCCGGTCTCACCGTGGCTGGCCGAGGCCGACGGCCCGGACGGCACGCGGGTGCCCGTGCTGCGCGTGCACCTGGACGGCGTCGGCGGGGGAGACCCGCCGTGACCGGGGCACCGGGCTGGACCCTCGGCCCCCGCCCCGAGGTGGCCTGGTCCGGCGGGGAGGTCTCCGTCGGCGTGGAGTGCGTGTTGGCGCCCAACCCTGGGCCGATGACCCTCGACGGGACGAACACCTGGGTGCTCTCGGCGCCCGGGGCGACCCAGGCCGTGGTGATCGATCCCGGCCCGGACGACGAGCGGCACCTGCATGCCGTCCGCCAGGCGGTCGAGGCGCGGGGCTGCCGGGTGGGTGTGGTGCTGCTGACCCACGGTCATGGCGACCACAGCGCTGGGGCGCGGCGGTTCGCGCAGGCGTGCGGGGCCGGCGTCCGGGCTCTGGACCCGGCGCTCCGCCTGGGCGCTGAGGGCCTGAGCGGCGGCGACGTGGTGGAGGTCGGCGGACTCCGCCTGGACGTGGTCGCCAGCCCGGGGCATACCCGGGACTCGTTGTGCTTCGTGCTCCGGGAACGGGGGCTGCTGCTCACCGGCGACACCGTCCTCGGGCGGGGCACGGCGGTGATCCACCACCCGGACGGCGAGTTGGCGGCGTACCTGGCGTCGCTGCACCGGCTGGACCAGGTGATCGCCGCGCTGGAGGTCGGTGCGCTGCTTCCCGGTCACGGCCCGGTGCTGCACCGCCCCGCGGACGTGGTCGCCGCCTACCTCGCCCACCGCGCCGAGCGGCTCGACGCGGTGCGGGCGGCGCTGGAGGCCGGCGCGACGACACCGCGGGAGGTGGTCGAAGCCGTCTACCAGGACGTCGACCCCGCATTGTGGCCGGTGGCCGAGTACACCGTCCGCGCCCAACTCGAGTATCTAGCGACCCCGCCAACCCGCTGATGCTCCGCAGGGGTCCATGTGTAATCGTTTACATAGCCCGTGGCATGTTCACCCGCGGAGCATGGGCAGGTTTCAGCGGGCGCGGCGGCGGAGGCGGTCGATGTCCAGCAGCAGGACGGCGCGCTGGTCCAGGCGCAGCCAGCTGCGGGCGGCGAAATCGGCCAGGGCCTTGTTCACCGTCTCCCTCGAGGCGCCGACCAGCTGGGCCAGCTCCTCCTGGGTGAGGTCGTGGGTGACCCGCAGGCCCTCCTCGGTCGGGGTGCCGAACCGCTCGGACAGATCCAGCAGTGCCTTGGCGACCCGCCCCGGCACGTCGGAGAAGACCAGGTCGGCCAGTGCCTCGTTCGTGCGCCGCAGGCGCCGGGCCAGCGCCCTCAGCAGCTGGCGAGCGACGTCCGGCCGGCCGTTCAGCCAGGTCGCGAGGTCGTCGCTGCCGACGCCGAGCAGCACGGTGTCGGCCACCGCGGTCGCCGTGGCGTTACGCGGGCCGGGATCGAAGAGGGACAGTTCGCCGAACATCTCGCCAGGGCCCAGGATGGCCAGCAGGTTCTCCCGGCCGTCGCCGGACGCGCGCCCGAGTTTGATCTTGCCCTCGGCGATGATGTAGAGCCGGTCACCGGGGTCGCCCTCGGTGAACAGCACTTCACCACGGGCGACCTCGCGCCGCGTCATCGTGGTCTTCAGCGCTCCTGCGGCCTCGTCGTCCAGTGCCGCGAACAGCGGCGCTTGACGTACGACGTCGTCGTCCACCGTCAACTCCTCCTTGACCCTGCCTTCCCAGACGGGACGGCCAAGGGAACGCTACCGGTCACCGACAGTGGCAGGAAGCGATAGGGCGACAGAGCATGCCGAGAAAGATCTGTCGAACGGTGTGCCGAGCCTGCCGAGCAGCGGTCGTCCGGGCTGTCCGGGTCACTGTCCGGGTCAGTGCCCGGGGGCCCGCCGGGCCGGGTGCCGGTCGGCAGCCTCGACCGAGCTGCGCAGTGCGGAGGCGTAGGAACCCAGGTCGTGCAGCACGTCGCGCAACCGTTCCAGCACCGCGGCCTCGCTGAGCGCGTCGGTCTCGCCCAGCCCGATCAGTCGGCGCAGGTCGCACGGCAGCGCCGGTGCGCAGGGCAGGTCCCGGGTCGCCGGCTCCTCCAGGGCGGTCACTGCCGCCACCGCGAGGTCGAGCCGCGCCGACACCAGGCGGCGCCAGTACTCCACCTCACGCAACTCTGCCGCCATGGCGTGGCGACGTTGCCGGGCGTCCTCCGCGGCGGCGCTGGATCCGGTCACGACGGTCATCTCCGTACTCCTCGCCCCTTCGGTCCCGCCTGGAGACCCGTTTCCCGCGGATCTAGGAAATGGATCGTCGTCGCAGGTCAGAGCCTTGACCTCGGCTGGGGAGGGACCACCCTCCCGGCGCAGAGCCCTCACCCGCCTGCCGCGTCCGGCGTGACCGCGGGTGGCCCGCGGCGGGGGACGTAGGCTGTCGGGGTGGCGACGGAGGTGACTGGCGCAGTGGCGGTGACGCCGCGCAGCGGCTCGGGGCGCGACGACGGCGCGGAGAGTGTGCTCGCGCTCACCCGGCGCGCTCGCCGGATGCACCGGATCCTGGCCGAGCGTCACCCGGACGCCCATTGCGAGCTCGACCACTCCACGCCACTCGAACTGCTGGTGGCCACCATCCTCTCGGCCCAGTGCACCGACGCCCGGGTCAACCTGGTCACCCCGGCGCTGTTCGCCCGCTACCCGACGGCTGCGGACTACGCCGGCGCCGACCGGGCCGAGCTGGAGGAGGCCATCCGCTCGACGGGGTTCTTCCGGGCCAAGACGAACTCGCTGATCTCCCTCGGCGCTGCCTTGGTGGCCGAGCACGACGGTCAGGTGCCCGGCCGGCTGGAGCAGTTGGTGGCCCTGCCGGGGGTCGGTCGCAAGACCGCGAACGTCGTGCTGGGCAACGCGTTCGGCGTCCCCGGGATCACCGTCGACACGCACTTCGGACGGCTGTCCCGGCGCTTCGGCTGGACCTCGTCCGAGGAGCCGGTGGTGGTCGAGCAGGAGGTCGGAGCGCTGTTCCCGCGCAAGGACTGGACCATGCTCAGCCACCGCATGATCTTCCACGGCAGGCGGATCTGCCACGCCCGCACCCCCGCCTGCGGGGCCTGCCCCTTGAGCGGCCTGTGCCCGTCGTACGGCGTCGGCGAGCGCGACCCGGTGCGCGCTGCGCGGTTGGTCAAGGGCGGGGCATGAGCGTGCCGGGAGCCGTTGCGCCGCGCCCCGATCCGGCGCCCGGGGTGGTCATCCCGGAGTGGTTCGCCCCGCTGCGCCGGGTGCTGCACACGGCCACGGCCGACCAGCTCAGCCGGTTCAGCCCGCCGCCCGGGCACCACCGGCGTTCCGCCGTCCTGCTGCTGTTCGCCGCCACCACCGGTGCGGACGGCGTCGTCCACCTGGACGTGCTGCTGACCGAGCGCTCGGCGACCCTGCGCTCGCACGCCGGCCAGGTCGCCTTCCCCGGTGGGCGGCTCGACCCCACGGACGCCGGGCCGGAGGCGGCCGCCCTGCGCGAGGCGCAGGAGGAGACCGGGCTCGATCCGGACGGCGTGGAGGTGGCGGGCTGCCTGCCCGACCTGTACCTGCCGCCGAGCGACTATGCGGTCACCCCGGTCCTCGCCTGGTGGCGAGACCCCTCGGCGGTGGCGGTGGTCGACGCCGCAGAGGTCTCCCGCGTGGTCCGGGTGCCGGTGGAGGAACTGGTCGACCCCCGCAACCGCTTCCTGGTGCACCATCCCAGCGGGTTCGTGGGGCCGGGCTTCTCCGTGCGGGGCCTGTTCGTCTGGGGCTTCACCGCAGGAATCCTGGACCGGGTGCTGCACCTGGCCGGCTGGAGCCGGGAATGGGACGCCGGCCGGGTCGAGGAGGTCCCCGCCCTGCCCGAGCCGGCCGAGGTGGACAGCATCGAGGCCGGTGGTGAGCAATGATCGATCTGGTCCTCCTGGTCGTCCTGGGGTGGTACGCGGTGGCCGGCTTCCGGCGCGGCATCGCGATGGGTGCGCTGTCCTTGGCCGGGTTCATCGCCGGTGCCCTGATCGCGATGCGGGTCGCCCCTCCGTTGGCCGAGCGGTTCACGGCGGGGCCGACCCGGTCGGTGGCGATCCTGGCCTCTGTGCTGGGCCTCGCCTGGGCGGGCCAGCTCGTCGGCGCCATCGCAGGCGGCAGGCTGCGGCAGCAGGTGGCGCGCTCGGGGGCGGGCGTGGTCGACCAGGTGCTCGGTGGCCTGGCGAGCATCGCCGCGATCTCGTTGGTGCTCTGGTTCGTCGGCGGAGCGCTGCGTGAGGTGTCCAGTCCGGTACTGGCCCGCACCGTCGCCTCCTCCCGCGTGCTGGCCGCGATCGACGCCGCGGTGCCCGCCCAGATGGCCGTGCTGGCCGGCGACTTCCGCCAGGCCGTCTCCGACTCGGCCTTCCCGCGGGTCTTCGAAGGCGTTGCGCCAGAACAGATCCTGCCCGTCCAGCCGCCGAACGCGACGGCCGTCACGGCCGCCGTGCAGACCAGGATCCGCCGGTCGGTGGTCAAGATCACCGGTGATGCACCGGCCTGCGGTCGGGGTCAGGAAGGCAGCGGTGTGGTGGTCGCGAAGGGGCGGGTGATCACGAACGCCCACGTGGTGGCGGCGGTCAAGCAGCCGATGGTCCAACTGGCCGGGAATGCACGCCGGTACCCGGCGCGGGTGGTGCTGTTCGACCCCGCCACCGACGTCGCCGTGCTGGCCGTGCCCGAGCTGACGGCGCCGGCGATGCCGTTGGGACAGAACCTCGATCGCGGCGCGGACGCCGTCGTCGCGGGCTATCCCGAGAACGGCCCCTACAAGGTGGTGCCGGCCCGGGTGCGCAGTGTGCTGCAGGCCAAGGGCGAGGACATCTACGGAGGCTCGGGTGCCGTTCGCCAGGTGTACTCGTTGTTCGCCACCGTCGAGCAGGGCAATTCCGGGGGACCGCTGGTGGCTGCCGACGGCACCCTCGCCGGCGTGGTGTTCGCCAAGTCGCTGGACGACGCGAGCACCGGCTATGCGCTCACCCTGGACGAGGTGCGGGACGAGATCGCGGACGGGATCCGCGCCACCGGTGCCGTCTCCACCGGGCGGTGCACAGCCGGCTGACCGGTGCCGAACCGGACGGCCCGGGCAGTGCCCGGAATGTCGGGCCCTGGCTATCCTCGAGGTGCGGGTGATCGTCGACGGCATGGCCATCGGGGGCCGGCGGCCCGTGAGGAGTGACCATGTCCATGCCCCAGCCTCCTCCGGGTGGTCCTCCGCAGTACTCAGGTCAGCCTCCGCCGTACGCCGGTCAGCCCGGTCGCGCAGGCGCGCCGGGGTTCGCAACGTCACTCCCGGTCCTGCTCGCCATCGCCGCGGTGCTGCTGCTGCTCACCGGCGTGGGTGTGCTCGCGGCGGCCCGTGGATCGCTCGCCGACCAGGACAGGAGCCTGGCCGGGCTGCGCGCCCAGAAGGCCACCGATGCACGGGAGACCCTGCTGCCGGCGGAGCTGCCGAGGCCTGAGCTGGACCTCGCCGCCCTGCAGGAGCGGATGTCCTCGATCACCGCTGCCGACAAGGAGGTGGAGGCCAGCGTCAAGAAGTGGGTGGAGTCGAGCACGAAGCTCTCCACGGTGTGGGATGCGTTGGAGCGGTGCATGTATCGGGTCGATGCCTACGATCGGGTGGCCGGTCGGTTCACGGCGGCCCAGTTGGGCAGGCTTCCGGTGAAGGTCGACGTCAACGCTGCAGCGACCGATTGCGGGCGGGCCGCGATCGCCAGGCACGCCACGGGATCGTCGCTGTGAGCGCGCCCCTCGAATCGCGCGAGCCGGCAGGCAGCCCACAGGCAGTGCCACCGCCGCTAGCCCGCTACCGCCAGCGCTACCGCCACCGCCGGCGCAGCTGCCGGCGGCGCCCTGGCAGGTGCCCGGGGCCTGGCCGCAGACGCCTGCCCCGACCCCGCCGGCGGGTGGGTACCCCACCTATCCGCCCGCCCACCCGGCTGCCGCCACGCTGATCGCCCGGCCTGCGCCGTCCGGCGCCCGCTCCCGGGCACTGGTCCCACTGGCGGTGATGACCGTCCTCGCGCTGCTGTTCGCGGCCGGCTCGGCCCTGTGGTGGTCCGGTGAGCGGAGCGCCCGTGCCCATGAGATCACCGCCCTGCAGGCCGACCATGCCGCTCACCGGCTGGCGATGGATACGCGGCAGGCCGCACTCGATGCCAGTTACCGCACGGCCGCGCTGGACACCCGGTGGGGCAGGCTGGCCAGCGCGAACGTCAAGCAGACGGCGGTCTCCGACGCGCTGAACAGGAAGTATCCGAGGACCAGCTACGTGTTGACGGCCGACGCTTTCGCGCTGGTCGCCGCCCGGCGGGCCTGCTTCGTCGCCCTGATCGAGTACAACCAGGGCGCTGCCCAGTTCTCCGACCGGATGCGGGGCACCCTGCCCGGCCAGGTCGACATGACCGACCCGGCGACGAACTGCTCGGCGCTGGAGTGGCACGACTGACCGGCGGCCCCCCGGGGGCCGGTCAGGTCCGGGCCGGACGACGCGTCGTCCGAGCGGTGACGGCGAGCCAGTCGAGCAACGCGGTGGTCACCGCCTCGGGAGCCTCCTCGGGCAGGAAGTGACCGGCCCCGGGCATCATCCGGGCATGCAGCGGTCCCTCGATCCAGTGCCGGGACCCGGCGGCGGACTCGGGCAGCACCCAGCGGTCGAGGGCTCCGTGCAACTGCAGCACGGGCACGGTGATCGGACGTTCGAGGGCGTCGGTCAATCGGCGGGCCTCGCGGCGTCCGGTGCCGCGCAGCGCCGTCCGGAAGTACTCCATCGATTTCTGAGCCACGAACGGCAGTTGCATCGCCCGCTGGTAGCGCGCGATCGCGGTGGGGTCGGGGCTCCCGTCGCCCCACCAGGTTCCGATCACATCGGCGACCCCGTCGCCACGGGTGAGCCGGCGCTCGGGCAGCCACGGGGTCTGGAAGGCCAGCAGGCGAGCCAGGGTCTGTCGCTGGCGGCCCCGGGCCAGCGCCGTCCGCATGGTCAGCGGGTGCCCCATGGAGAGCACCCCGACGGCGCGGGTGACCCGCGGCTGCAGGGAGGGCATCGCCCAGGCCACCCAGGCTCCCCAGTCGTGTCCGACGATCACCGCCTCGGACTCGCCCAGGGCCCTGATCACTCCGGCCACATCGGCAGCGAGGGTCGCGGTGTCGTAGCCACGCGGTGGTTTGTCGCTCGCGCCGTAGCCGCGAAGGTCCATCGCGGCCACCCGGTAGCCCGCCGCGGCCAGGGCCGGGAGCTGGCCGCGCCAGGCCCACCAGAACTGCGGGAACCCGTGCAGCAGAACGACAAGCGGGCCGTCACCGGCCTCGGCCACGTGGAACCGTGCCCCGTGCGCGGCGACCAGCCGGTGACGCCACGGTCCCTCGACGAGGATCTCCGCCGCGTCGACGTTCACCGGCCGCGAGAGCCGGGCTTGACCGCGGCGAGCGTCTGCCGGGCCGACCGGATCGCCCGTTCCGGGGGGCCGACCTTGGACACCCGCGACTTGCCGATCAGCGCCAGCGCTGCCGCGAGCACCACATAGGCGCCGCCGAGGATCAGGAAGGCGAGCCAGGGAGCGAGCCCGGCCGCCACCAGGCCGTAGCCGGCCGCGATGCTGAACAGGATCGTGGACAGGACGACGATGTAGGCGGCGGCGCCGAACATGCCGCCGGCCACGGCGCCGTTGCGCACATCGACCTTGATCTCCGCCTTGGCCAGGGCCATCTCGGCGCGCATGATCTCGGTCATGTCCTGGGTGGCCTGGGCCACCAACTGTCCGAGGGTACGTTCTGCTCCGGGGGGCACCGGCGCCCCCGCGGGCGTGGCGTCAGCCGGCCGGAGGCCGGTCGTGGGGTCAGTGGCCATCTGCGCTTCCTCACACGTCGCTGGCGGCGGGCGGGCCGCCCGGAGAGCCCCCGAGGGCACGTGAGGCGAGCCTACGACCTCCGGTCGATCCTGGCCGCCGCTGCGCCGGCCGGGCCTGCGGTGTCGCCGGCGCTCAGTCGTCTCCGATCTGGTGCACGAAGCGGCTCACTTCGCCGCGCAACTGCTCGGCGAGCTGGAGCAGGCCCGGGGGGCCACCCTGGGCGGCTCCGTCGATCGCCAGCGCCATGCCCTGGACCATCTGGTCCATCCCACTGATCCGCCGGGTGATCTCCTCCAGGGCCGTGATCGCCTCCGCGGCGGCACCCTGCACCGCGCCGACCCGCTCCACGATCGCCTCGCTCGATCCGGCGGCCTCGTCCGCCAGGCCCTTGACCTCGGATGCGACCACGGCGAACCCACGGCCGGCGTCGCCCGCCCGGGCGGCCTCGATGGTCGCGTTCAGGGCGAGCATGCGGGTCTGCGACGCCACCGTGGTGATCATCGCCACGGCCTGGCGGATCTCCTGCGAGCTGGCTCGGAGGCCGGCCACGGTGTCGGTGGCGTGGGTGGCGTCCCCCACCGCGTCCTGGGCGAAGGTGACGACACCCGAGGCGACCTCGCCCATGGCGGAGGCCGCCTCGGTGAGTTGATCGCACAGGTGCAGCACCGTGGAATCGAGCTCCGCGGCCAACGCCTTGCGCTGCCCGGTGGCCTGATCGAGGCGGCGGCTCGACTCCTGCATCGCGGCCCGGCCGCCGTCGATCGTGCGGGCACCCTCCCCGAAGGCGCCGTGCAGCCCGCCGTCGAGCAGGCGCCGGTGGCAGGCGCCGCGGCTGGCGCAGGAGATCGCGGCGCTGGACTCGCGCAGGTAGGCGTCCACGACGTCCAGCAGTCGGTTGACCGCAGACCCCGCGGCGCGCACGTCCTCGTCGTCGGTCTCCTCGATGAACCGTGACTCGAGCTCCCCGCGGGCGGCGTCGTCGCAGAGCCGGGTCAGCGCCCGCAGTGCCGCCCGGGGGTCGCCGCCGATACCGACCGCCAGGGGGCGGGGCTTCACGGAGTCACCGCCCAGACCAGCTCGTCGTAGGTCAACTGCTTCTCGGCGAGGAAGTCACCGAGCAGGGCTGCGGACGCCGCCATGCCCTCACGGGCCGAGCTGTGCCGGCGTTCGGCCGCCAGCATCTGCGCGTAGAGCGGGACGACGGCGTCGATCGCGCGCTGATCCGGGGCCCGCCGGTTGGAGTGGTAGCCGGTCACCTGCCCGGCCCGGTTGTAGGTCGGCGTGACATGGGCGAAGACCCAGTAATGGGCACCGTCGCTGGCCAGGTTGACCACATAGGCGAAGATCTCCTGCTCGGCGGCGAGGGTGTCCCAGAGCAGCTTGAACACGGCCTGGGGCATGTCGGGATGCCGGATCAGGTTGTGCGGCCGGCCGAGTACCTCGGGCAGGGTGTACCCGGCGATGCGCAGGAAGACGTCGTTGGCGTAGGTGATCACACCCTTGACGTCGGTCTTGCTGACGATGAATTCGTCAGGGGACAGCCGACGTTCGACGCCGGTCGGGGTGGCGAGCGCTTGACGCACGGGCGGACTCCCTCCAGGAAGCAGCGGCGAGCTGCTCAGGGAATCGACCAGGCCATGCTTGTCCTGAAGCAAAGATCCGCTCATACTCCGCAGGGCAGCGACAATTCGGTCATGTCGACCGAGGTGCGCCGGCCCTGCGGAGTATGACCAGAGTGGTGGTCAGTCGTCCCCTGCGGCGGGGGTGGACAGGCCCTTGGAGATCAGGGCCATCACCGAGGAGTCGGCCAGGGTGGTCGCGTCGCCGACCTCGCGGTGCTCGGCGATGTCGCGCAGCAGGCGGCGCATGATCTTGCCCGAGCGGGTCTTGGGCAGCTCGGGAACGATCATGACCTGGCGGGGCTTGGCGATCGGGCCGATCTCCTTGGCCACGTGGTTGCGCAGGTCGGCGATCACCGCTGCCTCGTCGGCCGTCCGCGGCTCCCTGCGCAGGATGACGAAGGCGACGACGGCCTGACCGGTGGTCTCGTCCGTCGCGCCGACGACGGCGGCCTCGGCGACCTTCGGGTGGGAGACCAGCGCCGACTCGATCTCGGTGGTCGACAGGCGGTGCCCGGACACGTTCATCACGTCGTCGACGCGGCCGAGCAGCCAGACGTCGCCGTCCTCGTCCTTCTTCGCGCCGTCGCCGGCGAAGTACAGGCCCGGCGAAGCGCGACCAGTAGGTCTCCTTGTAGCGCTCCGGGTCGCCCCAGATGCCGCGCAGCATCGCCGGCCACGGCTCGGTGAGCACCAGGTAGCCGCCGCCGCCGTTGGGCACCGAGCGCGCCGTCGTCGTCGACGCACGTCGACGCAGATGCCGGGCAGCGGCTTCTGCGCCGAGCCCGGCTTGGCGGCGGTGACGCCGGGCAGCGGCGAGATCATGATGCGCGCCGGTCTCGGTCTGCCACCAGGTGTCGACGATCGGGGCCTTGTCCCCGCCGATCACCTGGCGGTACCACATCCACGCCTCGGGGTTGATCGGCTCGCCGACGGAGCCGAGCACCCGCAGCGACGACAGGTCGAACTTCGCCGGGATCTGCTCGCCCCACTTCATGAACGTGCGGATCGCGGTCGGGGCGGTGTAGAGGATCGTGACGCCGTACTTCTGGACGATCTCCCACCAGCGGCCCTGGTGCGGGGAGTCCGGGGTGCCCTCGTACATGACCTGGGTCGCGCCGTTGGCGAGCGGGCCGTAGACGATGTAGCTGTGGCCGGTGACCCAGCCGACGTCGGCCGTGCACCAGTAGACGTCGGTCTCCGGGCTTCAGGTCGAAGACGTTGCGGTGGGTGTAGGCGGCCTGGGTGAGGTAGCCGCCGGAGGTGTGCAGGATGCCCTTCGGCTTCCCGGTGGTGCCCGAGGTGTAGAGGATGAAGAGCGGGTGCTCGGCGTCGAACGGCTCGGGCGGTGTGCTCGGTCGAGGCCGCGGCCAGCGCGTCGTGCCACCACACGTCGCGGCCCTCGGCCCACTCGACGTCCTGGCCGGTGCGCTGGACGACGAGCACGTGCTCGACGCGACGGGCCGTGTCCTGTCGAGCGCCTCGTCGACCGCCGGCTTGAGCGGCGGACGCCTTGCCGCGGCGGTAGCCGCCGTCGGCGGTGATCACGACCTTGGCCTCGGCGTCGTCGATCCGGCTGCGCAGCGCCTCGGCGGAGAAGCCGCCGAAGACCACCGAGTGCGTGGCGCCGATCCGGGCACAGGCCAGCATCGCGATGACGGCCTCGGGGATCATCGGCAGGTAGATGGCGACCCGGTCGCCCTTGGCCACGCCCAGCGCGGTCGAGCGCGTTCGCGGCCTGGCTGACCTCGTCGCTGCAGCTCGGCGTAGGTGATGGTGCGGGTGTCGCCGGGCTCGCCCTCCCAGTGGATGGCGACCCGGTCGCCGTTGCCGGCCTCGACGTGCCGGTCGACGCAGTTGTAGGCGACGTTGAGCTTGCCGCCGACGAACCACTTCGCGAACGGGGGCGTCGCACCAGTCGAGCACCTGCGACCACGTCGGTGTTCCAGCTCAGCCCACGGGCCTGCTCGGCCCAGAAGCCCAGCCGGTCGGCGGCGGCCTGGTCGTACAGGTCGGCCGAGGCGATCGCCTGGGCGGCGAAGGCCTCGTCGGGCGGGAATCTGCGGTCTTCGTGGCTCAGGTTCTCGATGGCGTCGCTGGACATACGTGTGGCCTCCGCGGTCGACGGCACTGGCGTTGACGATCTGCCAGTGAGGCTAGTCACGGTGTGACCTGGGGAACAGCCCGTGGGGCGCGCCGACGGTCAGCGCGGCGTTGCCTGCGACGGACGGCGCCCCTCGCCCAGCAGCCAGGCCACCGCCTCGGCCGCGGACCAGCCGTCGGCGCTGCCGCCGTGCAGCCAGTGCTCACTGTCCAGGCGCCGGGCCCCGGTCAGGTCGGCGCCCAGGGTGACCAGGGGCACCTCGGTGTAGCCGTCCTTGCGGTTCTGGGCCAGATCGACGTCGGCCATGAGCGCGTTGCACAGGCAGTTCGCCGTCTCGGCACCGGTGAGGTCGCCACCCTTGCGGGCGAAGACGTCGAGCGGCTCGGCCGGGCAGCGGTAGCCGACCGCCCCACCACTGCGCTGGTAGGGGGTGCGCAGATAGCCGAGGTCGCACAGCCGCGGCCGGGCCTGGTAGAGCTCGGGGTCGGACAGGGTCCCGGGCAGCTGCGCCACCTTGAACGGGAACCCGGTCGGTGAGGCGCCGGCGCTGGTGCGCACGTCGAGGCTCTCGTCGCGCAGGGCGTTCATCAGCTTCTCGCGCAGGTCCTCCGCCAGCCCCGACTCGCGGGAGAGGGCGAACAGGGTGCCCACCTGGATGCCGGCCGCACCGGCCTCCAGTGCTGCGCGCAGCTTCTCCGGCTCCCCGTACCCACCGGCCAGCCAGAACGGCATGCCCTTGGCGGCCATGGCGGCCAGCGCCGGCAGGTTTGCCTCGTCGCGCGGGCCGTAGACCGGCTGGCCGCGCTCGTCCAGCTCCAACTGCCCACGCGGGGGTGCGGTGTGCCCGCCGGCCACCGGGCCCTCGACCACGAAGCCGTCCGGGCGAGTGGCGGCGTCCCTGGCCAGGAACTGCGCCAGGACGTGCGAGGACACGATCGCCAGGAACTGCGGACGGCGCAGCGGCGGCAACTGCTCGCCGTCCGCCAGCAGGGTGGCCGGGTCGAGGGTCTGCGGGAGCGGCGTTCCGCCGGCGACGTCCACGTGGATCGTGCCCGGGCGCCCGGCTGCCAGCTCGGTGAGCAGCCTGGGCAGCTCACGCGGGATGCCTGCGCCCATCAGCACGTAGTCGACCCCGGCCAGGATCGCCCCGAAGGCCGCCGCCGGGGTGGCCATCTGCAGCTTCTCCAGGTAGTTGACCCCGATCAGGCCGTCGTGGCCCTGCTTGGCCAGCCAGACCTCCACGAAGTTGCCCACCACGCCGAGCTCGTCGCCGTGCCGGTCGCTGTGGGTCCGGCGCTCGCCGTGCACCGACAGTCGAGGGGCCGGGGCGTAGGGCGCGCCGTCCCGGCCGCCCTCGCGGAAGTAGCGGGTGAGTACGCGCTCGGCCACAGCCGGCAGCGGGAAGGCCGCCAGCGCCCGCCGGACGTCGCCGGTCGGGTCGCCGTCCTGCAGACGGCGGGCGATGGCGGCGTCCAGGGCGGTGCCGGAGACCACCCCGAGCTGCCCGGTGCGAGCGACGGCGTTGGCCAGCTGCCACGAGGACACGCCGACCCCCATCCCTCCCTGGATGACGACAGGGAGACGCGACGGAGCAGGTGCGGTCATTCGGGGACCCCTCGGAGCGGGAGCTGCTCGGCAGCGGACAAACAGGGTGGACGTAGCGTCGAGTCTCTGTCGAGGCTGACACCGCATTGTCAGGGACGATGGGGTCCTACGTCCTGTCGGGACACGAACCCGTCCCTCCGTCTGGGGTGTTCCTCCCGCAGAGTGGCGATCACGGAGTGGTCGCGGGGGCGGGCGCGAGGGCTGCACACAGTGTGCGGACGTGCCGATGGCCGGCCGACGTCGGGAGGGACGCCGACCGGCCACCGGGGACCGGTCGCGGCTCACCGGAGGGTGAGCCACTACAGGGGTGAACTAGTGCGAGGTCGCCTTCTCGGCGCCGGCACCGGTGAGGGAGCGGACCTCCATCTCGGCGTACTTGGCGAGGTTGGTCTCCTCCTTACTGGTGACCGAGCCGAGCCAGCCCAGGAAGAAGGCCAGCGGGATCGAGATCAGACCCGGGTTCTCCAGCGGGAACCAGCTGAAGTCGATGCTCGGGTCGGTGATCATGGACGCGCTCTTGGTGGCGGGGGCCACGGGGGCCTTGCCGGACACCACGGGCGAGAAGATGATCAGGATCGAGCGACGAGATCAGGCCGCCGTACATGCTCCACACCGCGCCGCGGGTGGTGAAGCCGCTTCCAGAACAGCGAGTACAGGATCGTCGGCAGGTTCGCCGAGGCCGCCACCGCGAAGGCCAGCGCCACCAGGAAGGCGATGTTCTGACCCTTCGCCAGGATGCCGCCGCCGATCGCGAGCACGCCGATCACGATCGCGGTGATCCGGGCGACCCTGACCTCGTCGTCCGGGTTGACCTTGCCCTTCTTGATCACGCTTCGCGTAGATGTCGTGCGCGAAGGACGCCGACGCCGTGATGGTCAGACCGGCCACCACCGCGAGGATCGTCGCGAACGCGACCGCCGAGATGATGCCGAGCAGGATCGTCGCCGCCGAGCTCGAAGGCGAGCAGCGGAGCGGCGGAGTTCCGCCTTGCCGGGCGCGGCGTTGATCGCCTCGGGGCCGACCAGCAGCACGCGCCGTAGCCGAGCACCAGGGTGAACAGGTAGAACAGGCCGATCAGCCAGATCGCCCAGACCACCGAGCGGCGGGCCTCCTTCGCGCGTGGGCACCGTGTAGAAGCGCATCAGCACGTGCGGCAGGCCGGCGGTGCCGAGCACCAGGGCGATCGCGAGCGAGATGAAGTCGATCTTGCTCAGGGTGGTCTTGCCGTACTGCAGGCCGGGGCGAGGACGCCGTCAGGCGCCGCCGGGGCCTTCTGCGGGTTGGCTGCGGCCGCGTCACCCAGCAGCTGGGAGAGGTTGAAGCCGGTCTTGCCGAGCACCCAGACGGTCATCAGCGCGGCACCGACGATGAGCAGGCACGGCCTTGATGATCTGCACCCAGGTGGTGCCCTTCATGCCGCCGACCAGGACGTAGACGATCATGAGGACGCCGACGACGGCGATGACGATGGTCTGCGCCGCCGGGCCGTAGATGCCGAGCAGCAGGGCGACCAGACCGCCGGCGCCGGCCATCTGGGCGAGCAGGTAGAACAGCGAGACGGCCAGGGTCGAGATGGCCGCGGCGATCCGCACCGGGCCCTGGCGAAGCCGGAACGACAGCACGTCGGCCATCGTGAACTTGCCCGTGTTGCGCAGCAGTTCGGCGACCAGCAGCAGGGCGACGAGCCAGGCCACGAGGAAGCCGATGGAGTACAGGAAGCCGTCGTAGCCGTGCATGGCGATGGCGCCGGCGATGCCGAGGAACGAGGCCGCCGACAGGTAGTCGCCGGCGATGGCGATGCCGTTCTGACGGCCGGAGAAGGCGCGGCCGCCCGCGTAGTAGTCGGCGGCGGTCTTGTTCTGCTTGGAGACCCTGATCACGATGACCAGGGTGAACAGCACGAAGATGATGAAGATCGTGATGTTGACCTTCGGGTTGCCGACCGTGGTGGCGGCGAGGAGAGGTGTGGCGATCACTTGGTGCCTCCCTCGATGTGGTTGCGCAGGCTCTCGGCTGCGGGGTCGAACGTGCGGTCGGCCCAGCGGACGTACACCATGGTGATCGCGAACGTGGAGACGAACTGGAGCAGGCCGAGGATCAGGCCGATGTTGATGTTGCCGACCACCTTGGTCGACATGAAGCTCGGGGCGAAGGCCGCCAGCAGCACGTAGGCGAAGTACCAGACGAGGAACAGGCCGGTGACCGGGAACACGAACTTCCGGAACGTCGACCGGAGTCCCGCGAACTCGTCACTGTGCTGCACCTCCTCATAGCCGGTGCCGCTGGAGCGGCCGGTTGGGGTCGCGGACACGAGACCTCCCTCTCGTGGGCGCCGGGCACCTGTGTGCACGGCAGCCCAATGACTGGTGCCGCGTGCTCGTTCGCACGCGACTGTGAGCCCGCTCACTGTGTAGGACTGAGGTCCTGCAGTGAAAGGCGGTCCAGTCCTGCTGCGGTCAGCGGTGCGGCAGGTTCGGCGTGCGGGTGTGGGCCATGCGCTCAGTGGGAGGGGTTGCGCGCCGAGTGGTCCAGGTCACACGCAGGTCACGGCCGGGGTCAGCCTTGCGTCGGGCTGGTCGGGCCGAGCTCGCCGTATCCCGTGGTGTGCAGACCGAGGCCCTCAGGGGCGTGCAGCCGGACCAGGATCCGGCCCGCGTCGCGCGGAACCGTGCGTCGGGTGAGGAGCGACACCACGATCATCGCGACGAAGGCCGTCGGCACGGTCCAGGCGGCAGGCTGGGCGAGCAGGGCGTCCAGCAGCCCGGAGCCGGTGCCGCCGCCGATGGTGATCAGGGTGGCCCCGGTCGCCAGGGTGCCGCCGACGGCCAGGCCGACCTGGGCACCGCGGCGGGTCAGGCCGCGCCACCAGATGCCCAGGATCAGCAGCGGGGCGAAGGTGGACGACGCCACCGCGAAGGCGAGCCCGACCGTGTCGGCGATGCTGACGTTCGGGCCCGCCAGCGACAGCAGGGCCGGCACCAGCACGGCGATCAGGGCGCCGACCCGGAACCCCAGCACGCTGCTGCGCAGCCGTCCCCGCAGCAGGTCCTGGCTGAGCACGCCGGCCACCGAGACGGTGAGTCCGCTCGAGGTGGACAGGAAGGCGGCGAAGGCGCCCGCGGTGACCAGCGCCGAGACCAGTTCCGCGGCGGGGCTGTCCAGCATCCGGCCCGGCAGCAGGAGCACCACCGCGTCGGTGCGCCCGGTCAACAGCAGCTCAGGGGCGTAGATCCGGCCCATGGCGCCGTAGAAGGGCGGGAAGAGATAGAAGATGCCGAGCAGCGGGATCACGGCCAACGTGGTGCGCCGAGCGGCCCGCCCGTCGGGGTTGGTGTAGAAGCGAACCAGGACGTGGGGCAGGCCCATCGTGCCGAACAGCAGCGCCAGGAGCAGCGAGTAGACCCGGTAGAGCGGGTAGTCCCGTCCTCCGGCTCCGGAGGACGGGGTGATCCACTCCTCGGCGTCGCTCGCCTGCACTCCCTCCACATGCGGGACGACGGCCCCGGCCGGCAGGGTGACCACCGATCCCTCGCCGATCTCGTGGACACCGCGCTCCCACGACACCGGGCCGTTCACCGCGGCGCCGTCGAGCTGCCCGCCCATCCGTACCTGCAGGGGCTGCTCGACGACGACGCGCACAGTGCCCGGCACGGTGATCGTGGTCTCGCTGCGCACGGTGGGCAGGCCGGCCGATGCCGGGTCGGGCGAGCCGTCCGCCCGCCAGACCATGGCGAGGAAGATCACCGGGACGGCGATCGCCGTGAGCTTGAGCCAGAACTGGAAGGCCTGGACGAACGTGATCGAGCGCATTCCCCCGGCCATCACGTTGACCACGACGATCACCGAGACCACGGCCCCACCCAGCCAGCCGGGAGCGCCGGTGACCGTGCGCAGGGCCAGGCCGGCGCCGTGGAACTGGGGCAGCAGATAGAGCCAGCCGATGCCCACCACGAGCACGGAGGACATCCGCCGCACCATCCGGGAGTGCAGCCGGATCTCGGCGAAGTCAGGCAGCGTGTAGGCGCCGGACCGGCGCAGCGGGGCCGCGACCAGCGCCAGCAGCACCAGGTAGCCGGCGGTGTAACCCACCGGGTACCAGAGGATGTCGGTGCCGAAGGCGAGGGTCATGCCGGCAACGCCGAGGAAGCTCGCCGCCGAGAGGTACTCGCCGCCGATCGCCGAGGCGTTCCACCAGGGATTGACCGCCCGGCTGGCCACGTAGAAGTC
The DNA here is from genome assembly GCA_963710915.1 of uncultured Actinomycetota bacterium. Lineage (GTDB taxonomy): Bacteria > Actinomycetota > Actinomycetes > Actinomycetales > Kineosporiaceae > JADJPO01. The sequence continues at coordinate 224,870 of CAVQCD010000020.1, forward strand.
GGACGTGGTGCGGGACAGGCGCAGACCGAGCGCGCCCACGCCGACCGTGGTGACGCCGACCAGCACCACGGCAGCGATCGCCGGCCACGCCGGGGTGAGAGCGCTCACCCCGGTGTCACCGGCGGCTCACGATCTCGGCGAAGTCGCGTTCGGCCCGATCCGCCGCGTGCACCAGCCAGGCTGCCCCGATCGCCATCGCCGGATACATCGCCACCCCGATCAGCAACCAGGGCAACGGGATCCCGGCCACCTGCACCGCGGTCAACCCGGGCTGACCGGCGAAGAGGAGGGGCAGCGCGCCGAGCACCATGGCCAGGACGGCGATCACGGTGACCGCCTGGCGCAGTTGGGCCCGCAGCAGTGAGCGCATGTAGACCTCGCCGAGGCCGGTCTGCTCGTCGATCTCGCGGGCGGGGGAGCGGGCCGGGGGCCGGGCGGCGGTGCCCATCCTGGGGCTGGTCACCCGGACCCGTGCCGGGCGTCCTGATCCCGAGCGCGCTCCCGGGGTGCGCGAGCGGCGCGGCCGATCGGGGCCCTCGGAGGTCACCGCCGGCTCACCGGGGATCCTTGGACAGGCTGGCCGCCCGGACCAGCCTGTCCCGCAGCTCCTTGGTGTGTCGCCGGCTCACCTGGAGCACGCGGTCTCCCAGACGCACCGCACACCGCCCGCCGTCCACCCGGATCTCGTCGACGTGGGGCAGCGCGACCAGGGTGCTGCGGTGGATGCGGACGAATCCCGCCTCGGCCCAGCGCTCCTCGAGCGTGGTGAGCGGGATCCGGACCAGATGGCTGCTGGTGGTGGTGTGCAGGCGGGCGTAGTCGCCGTGCGCCTCGACGAAGCGCACCTGGGAGCGCTGCACGAAGCGGGTGACCCCGCCGAGCTCGACCGCGATCGTCTCGTCCTCGGACTTGACCGGGATCTCCTGGGTGGTGGAGGCCGACTCGACCACCCGGCGCACCGCCTCGGCCAGCCGCTCCGGCCGCACCGGCTTCATCACGTAGTCGGTGGCCTGCAGGTCGAAGGCGTCGATCGCGTGCCGGTCGTAGGCGGTGACGAAGACCACCTGCGGCCGTTGGGTGAACCGGGCGAGCACCCGGGCCAGGTCGAGTCCGTCCAGGCCGGGCATCCTGACGTCGCAGAAGACGACGTCCACCCCCTCGGCGTCGAGGGCGCGCAGGGCCTCGGCACCGCTGGTCGCGGTGCGCAGGGGGCCGATTCGGGGGTCGTTGCGCAGCAGATAGGTGAGTTCCTCGAGCGCCGGCTTCTCGTCGTCCACCACCAGCGCCCGGAGCGGCGCGGTCGGCGGCATCGCAGGCATAGCCGGAGGGTACGACGAGAAGGCAGGGTTCTGCGAGCATCGCGTGAGCGGTTCGCCACAGGATCGGGCCTTTTCTGCCCTCGCTGTGACGGTGCGTGGTCGGTCAGACCAGGGCTGCGCGGGGTGTGGAGACCGCGGCCACGACGGCGTCGAGCACCTCGGCGCTCACCGCGTGGTCGATCTGGCAGGTGCCTGCCGCGATGTGTCCGCCGCCGCCGTACCCGAGCATCACCGAGCCGATGTCGACCGGTGAGCTGCGGTCGAGGATGGACTTGCCGACGGCCAGGACGGTGTTCTGCCGGTCCCGGCCCCAGATCACGTGCACGCTCACCCGCGCCTGCGGGAACAGGGCGTAGATCATGAACCGGTTGCCGGCGTGGATCACGTCCTCGGTACGCAGATCGACCACGACCACGTCACCGTGCAGCGTCGAGACCCGCTTGAGCTGCTCGATGAAGGGCGTGCGCTGGGCCTGGAACAGCTCGACCCGCTCAGCGACGTCCGGGACGGCCAGGATGTCGTCGACGTCCTGGTGGGTGGCGCAGTAGTCGATCAGATGCATCATCAGCTGGTAGTTCGAGACCCGGAAGTCGCGGAACCGGCCCAGGCCGGTGCGCGAGTCCATCAGGAAGTTGAGCAGGGTCCAGCCCTGCGGGTCGAGGATGTCCTCGAGGGAGTACTGCGCCGAGTCGGCCTTGTCGACCGCGCGCATCAGGCCGTCGCTGATGTCCGGGAACACGCCCCTACCGCCGTAGTACTCGTAGACCACCCGGGCCGCGGACGGCGCGTCGGGCATCAGGATGTGGTTGGCCGGCCGGGTGTCCGGGTCGGTGCCGATCCGTTCGGCCTCGGAGTGGTGGTGGTCGAGCACCAGGTGGGCGGCCGGGGAGTAGGGCAGGTTGGTCAGGATGTCGCGACCGGTGATCTCGACCACGCCGTCCTGCACATCCTTGGGGTGCACGAAGGTGATGTCGTCGATCAGACCCAGCTTGCGCAGCAGCACCGCGCACACGAGTCCGTCGAAGTCGCTGCGGGTCACCAGGCGGTACGTCACGGGTTGTCCTCTCCTCCGGCCTTCGAGGAGTTCTCGGCATCGCCGGTCCGTTCCTTCAGCCCGGGCGGACGCCGGGCGCGAACTTGGGCACCCGGAAGCTCACCTTCGTGCCGGCGCCGGGCGCCGTCTCGACCACCAGGCCGTAGTCGTCGCCGAACACCTGGCGCAGCCGCGCGTCGACGTTGCCCATGCCCACCGAGTCGGCCTCGCTCTCCCCGGAGAGCACCCGGCGGACCAGCTCCGGATCGGTGCCCAGGCCGTCGTCCTCGACCCAGATCAGGGCCTCGGAGCCGAGGTCCGCGGCACCGAGGGTGACCAGGCCGACCCCGGTCTTGCCCTCCAGCCCGTGCTGGACGGCGTTCTCCACCAGCGGCTGCACGGCCAGGAACGGCACCGCCACCGAGAGCACCTCCGGCGCCACCTGCAGCTGCACCCGCAGCCGGTCCCCGAACCGGGCCTGCTCGAGCACCAGGTACCGCTCCACGTTGCGCAGCTCGTCAGCCAGCGTGGTGAACTCGCCGCTGCGCCGGAAGGCGTACCGGGTGAAGTCGGCGAACTCCAGCAGCAGCTCGCGCGCACGGGCCGGGTCGGTACGCACGAAGGAGGCGATCGCCGCCAGCGAGTTGTAGACGAAGTGTGGGCTGATCTGGGCGCGCAGGGCGCGCAGTTCGGCCTCGATCGCGCGGGTGCGCGAGCGGTCCAGCTCTGCCAGGTCGAGCTGGGCCGAGACCCAGCGGGCCACCTCGTCAGTGGCCCGGACCAGGCCGGCGGTCGCCTCGGGGGCGTAGGCGATCAGGGCCCCGATCACCCGGTCCTCGCTGATCACGGGGGAGACGACGGCCGACCGGATCGGGCAGTCCGGCTTGTGGCACTGCACCGAGCTCTCCCCGAGCACGGCGGTCTGGCCCGAGCGGAGCACCGAGGCGGCGTGCTCCAGGGCGGCGCCGTCGTGGGTGGCCGCTCCGGCGCCGTCCCACGCCAGGAGGGCCGAGGCGTCGGTGAGCGCCACCGCCGAGGTGCCGAGCAGGGTCCGCAGGTGCCGGATCGCGCGGCTGGCGCCGGTGGCGGTCAGCCCCTCCCGCAGGTGCGGCGCGGCCAGCGCGGCGGTGTGCAGGGTGGCGAAGGTGGTGCGGTCGGCGGTGGTGCCCAGGTCCCTGCGGCGCAGGACCAGCCACGCCGTCCCGGCTCCGGCGACTGCCACCATGATCGCGACCAGGGCGAGGACGAGCACCGACGCCGCAGCACCGCCGTTTCCCACGGTGAGCACGCTAGCCCCTCGAACGGGTGAGCCGTCCGGCCCTCCGAACGGGTCGCACCCGGTGTCGCAACCGGCCCGGAGGCTCCGGGACCCCTAGCGTGGTGCTTCATGCCCACCCTGCTGTGTGACCTCGCCAGCGTCGTGAGTGACGTCGACTTCCAGCGGGTCTATCAGCGGTTGCAGGCGGCCAACGGGGGCTGGGTGGCGCTGGCCGACCCGCAACAGCTGGCCGACGACACCTTTCGCGCCTTCGAGGCCGGCGAGCTGGGTGAGTCCGAGTACGCCCGCCACCTGCGGGCCCGCCTCGCCTGGCGGGGCAGCGATGCCGACCTCGTCGGCATCTTCGCCGACCTGTACGGCTCGGTGGACGTCGCCGTGATGGAGCTGCTGCTCGACCTGCGCACCCGCGACTGGTTCCTGGTCGGGCTGGACCACCACCACGGTCCGGCGACCTGGGGCGGCCAGTACGCCCATCAGCTGACCATCTTCGACCAGGTGGTGGCCGCCGGCCGTGGCGGCCACGAGCTGGGCCCCACCGACCCCCGGTACTTCGCCCAGGTGCTGCGCGATGTGCCAGGCACCCACGGTCCGCGACTGTTCGTCGCCGATCGGCCCGAGGCCGTCGCGGCAGCCCGCCGGGCAGGCCTGGACGCGCACCTGTTCCGGGGCGCCGCCGGGCTGCGCTCGGTCTGCCTCGACCTCACCGTCCCCGCCTGACACCTGCCGGAAGAACCTGAGCATGAGCACCGTTTTGGGGTGGGTGGGATGCTGGTCGGCGTGAGGGATGCGGTGGGTGAGCTGGCCGGCCTGGCCGATGTGGCCGACGCGGTGGACACGGTGCGGGTGGCCTGCCTCGAGCTGCGCCGGCATCCGGTGCTGCGCCGGCAGGCCGCGGAGGCTCGGGGCGAGGCGACCATCCGCGCGGCCCGCTCCAGCGCCGCCCTGTCCGGAGCCCGCCTGCCGACCGCTCTGGTGCGGGACGCCGTCCGCGGCGCGGTGCCCTACCCGGACGACGCTGCCGGGCAGACCGTGCGCGGCACTGTCCGGTCCCTGGCCGCGCTCGACCGGATCGGCACGTCCTGGCAACGGGCTCCGCTGCAGGCCCTGGCCACGCTGCATGTCGCCGCGGCAGCGGACCTGGTGCCGGACGGCGTGCTGGGTCGTCCCCGCCGCGGCGGCGAACAGCCCGGCGACGGGCAGGACCTGCTGGACGCCACGGGCGCGGTGGTGGCGGCTCCCACGGGTGCGGCGTTGACTGCCCGGCTGCACTCCCTGGTCGGCCTGCTCACCACCCCGACCGATGCCCCGGCCCTGCTGGTGGCCGCGCTTGCGCATGCCGAGCTGGCCGTCGTCCGCCCCTTCGTGGCCGGCAACGCGGTGGTCGCCCGGGCCCTGTGCCGGACGATCCTGATCGGGCGCGGTGTGGACGGCACCGGGGTGGCCGTCTGGGAGGCGGGACTGCTGGCGATGGGGCCGCCCTACCCGCTGACCCTGGCCCGGTACGCGACCGAGGGCGCCGACGGGGTGCGTGCCTGGCTGCTCACGTTCGCTCAGGCGATGGTGGACGGCGTGGGCGAGGGCCGGGCCGTGTGCGACGCCGTCCAGGCCGGACGCCTGGCGCCCGAGAGCGCTCAGGAGCAGGCCGACCCGGCGACCGCCAGCAGCCAGCGGGACAGTCTCGGGCCTACCGGCACGTAGCTGACCCGCTCGCCGTCGGGCCCGTGGGAGAGCAGCTGCACCCCTGCCGGCACCGTGTCCTGGAAGCCCCAGTCCTGACACTGGCCTGCCGGGAGGCCTGCCCGCAGCGTGACCGACTCGCCGGGGACGATGGCGGCGGGAGCGACCAGAGCGAAGGCCCACGAGCCGGCCCGGAGCCCGTCCACCGTGCCCGAACCGGTCAGGCCGAGGACGGTGAGGGTCATCCCGTCCGGGCGCAGGTCGACCGCCTCGGCCAGGGCCCTGTCCTGCCATCCGGGCGGGAATCGGGACCCGGCCAGCGCGCACGGGCCCACACCGATGGCCGTACCCGTCGAGACCACGCTCACCGGGATCCCGTCACCGTCCTGGGTCGGTTCCGTGCGTACGACCAGCCGGACGGCGACCGCCTCGTCACCGGCGGCGTCGCAGGTCAGCGGGTGGGCGAAGGGCAGCAGGGTGCTGCTGGACGGCGCGATCGGCTGCCGGTAGGAGTTCACCACGGCAGGGCGGGCGCCCCGCTGCACGGCGATCGCGGTCACGGTGATCGGGGCGGTGCCGCGGTTGGCGACGAACACCTCGTAGCGCGCCTGCGGATCCGGATCGAGGGTGACGTCGACCAGACGTGCCGTGGCCAGGAGGCCGAGGGCCGCGGACGCCGGCGGCTGGGAGCGCGCCCGGACGGCGGCGCCACCGGCGAGACCGACCAATCCGGCCACCAGCAGGACGGCGATGATCAGACCCCGGGCCGCCGAGCCGGTCCGTGGGGCTGGGGTGACGGTCTGTTCAGGCATTCGCGGGGCACCCCGCATCCATCAGCCAGGCGGCCAACGCGTCCCCGACCAGCAGGGTGATCCGGGAACGGCTCGAGCCCGTGCCCTGGTCGTAAGGGTCCTCAGCGATCACCGTGAGGACGCGGGGCACGCCCAGGGTCTTCCAGGACGGCGGGCAGGTGGCCGGTGGGTCGAGCCAGATGCTGCGCACCTGACCGTCGACCTGGGCGGGGAAGGGTCGCCCGGTCAGCTCCAGGCCGCCGACGGTGACGGCGACCACCCGCAGACTGCGCCCGCCGGGAACGGTCAGCCCCACCCGCAGGCGTCCGCCGTCCCGGTCCGCTCGGTGCAGCCGGAGCACCGCGGCGCGGGCCGCGCAGATCCGCATCAGCTCGCCGGCGGCTCCCTGCACCGGGATCGGCCGAGGCGTCCCGTCCGGGCGGGTGGCGATCACCGGGTCGAGGTCCAGGGCCAGCGGCGAGGCGCAGTCCACCTGCAGCACGGCGGCGAGGTCGGCGCTCTGCCCCCCGGGAACGGTCAGCGACGGCGGGTCGAGGACGGCTGTCATCGCGGCACGCGACCAGCGAGGTGCACCGGTGGCGGGGATCCGGGCCGTCATCGTCACCCGCTCGCGCCCGTCGTTGACCACCCGGATCCGGGCAGTCATCGCTCCGTCGGCACCGGTGTCGTCGATCGTGGACACCGCTGCCCAGACCGCGACGTCCACCGGTGGTGACGCCTGGGCCTGGAGGCCGGTGCCCGACCAGCCGGCGGCGGCTCCCGCCGTCAGGGCGGCCACGACCAGGGCGGCCAGCCGTGACGCCGGCCGGATCCGGGGACGCTGATCGGTGACTGTGCCGGGGTCTGCGGCGGCGGGGTGGCCGGTGCCGTCCACGGTGACATCGGTGGCGAGGCCGAGGGTGCGCAGCGGGATGGCGCGGGTGGGGGCGTCGATCATCGGGTCGTCCCCCTGGCCGAGCACCTCCCGGCTCATGTCGCCGCCCCTCGGTCGTGCCGCGTACCGGCGGCGTGGTCAGCCTGTCGGGCGGGCGCGGCGCCGGGCGGCGAGGTAGGCGACGCCGGCTGCGGTCGCGCCGCCCGCCACGGCCGCAACGGTCAGTGCCACGGGGCGCGAAGGGGTACTCATCTGGGGCAGACGATCGCGCAGCCCGACCGGATGGGTGAAGTCGAGCACCGGCCAGTCCCGGGCCAGCGCCTCCTTGCGCAGGGTGCGGTCCGGGTTGACCACCGAGGGATGCCCGACCGCTTCGAGCATCGGCAGGTCCGTGGCCGAGTCGCTGTAGGCGAAGCTCGCGGTCAGGTCGTAGCCGTGCCGCTCGGCCAGGTCGCGGACGGCGACCGCCTTGTTCTCGGCATAGGCGTAGAACGCGATCTCACCGGTGTAGGCACCGTCGGCCACCACCATCCTGGTGGCCACCACGTGGTCGGCGCCGAGCATGGCGCCGATCGGTTCCACCACTTCGGCGCCGCTGGTGGAGACGATCACCACGTCGTGCCCGGAGGCGTGGTGCTCCGCGATCAGGGCCGTCGCCTCGCGGTAGACCACCGGCACGATGAGCTCGTGCAGGGTCTCGGCGACGATGTCGCGCACCTGCTGCACATCCCAGCCGGCCACCAGCCGGGAGAGGTACTCCCGCATCCGCTCCATCTGGTCGTGGTCGGCACCGCCGACCTGATAGAGGAAGTGGGCGTACGCATTGCGCACCACGGCGCGCCGGGTGATCAGCCCTCCGGCCAGGAACGGCCTGGCGAAGGCGAAGGCGCTCGAACGAGCGATGATCGTCTTGTCCAGGTCGAAGAACGCCGCTGAACGCCCGATCGGGGTCGGGCGCTCGGGAGGCGTGACGGCTGACACGTCCTCAGGATAGGCCGAAGATCGCATCGCTGCTGGTCAGAGTGGGTGTCACCGGCGGACGTCAGGGCCCGTCGTCGCGGCCGCGGGTGACAGCACAAGCTGCCGCAGATGCCGCGGATCAGTCCGCCGGAGTACGAATTCGTGTGGCGCGCTTGCAGCCGACTCACCTTGCGGTACAGACTTCTGGTGCCGGCATTCGTGCCGCGCCGCCTGTCCGACTCCTCCCCCCCGAGCCGGACCGGCAGACGGCCCCCGCTCCCCCCAGCGGGGGCCGTCTCTTTGGCCTCCTCACCCCGGCGTGGCAGGCGCCCGCCTCGGGGTCCGACTCCAGGTGGACCTCGGGGTCCTTCCGAGGGCCCCTGTGCTCGCGATGTCCCACGCATTCCGTCCCCAACCGGCGTCCGTTGTCACGCCGTCCACAGGCGGTGCCCGGTGGCCTGGCCCGCGGTGCCTGGACCGGGACACCCTCGGGGTGCGGACGACTAGGCCGGCCCGGCGACGTCCGCCTGCCGAATCGCCTCGTGGAGGTCACCGATGATGTCGTCCCTGCCCAGCCGGTCTGTGTCGCTGGTCACTGCCGATCCGCTCCTGGCCGACCGGATCGCTGGGCTGGCCTCGGCAGCGGGCGTCCCCGTGCAAGTGGTCGCCGATCCGGGTGATCTCCCCCGGAGCGACCGTTCCGGGCTCATCCTCATCGGAGCCGACCTGGCCGGCGCGATGCGTGCCGTGGTGGGCCCGTCCCGGCCTCCAGCACTGGTGGTGGTGGCGCTCGGGGAGGTGGCCGCACAGACCTGGCAGGACGCCGTGGCGCTGGGTGCCGAGCACGTCGCCGTTCTGCCCGACGCCGAACCGTGGTTGCTCGACCGGCTGCTCGACGCGACCTCGTCGAGGCCCTCGGGCAGGGTGGTGAGCCTGATCGGCGGGCGGGGCGGGGCGGGCGCGAGCACCCTGGCCACCGCCCTCGCGATGACCGCGGCGGCGGCCGGCGCCCGGACCATGCTGGTCGACCTCGATCCCCTCGGCGGAGGGCTCGACCTCGTGCTCGGGGCCGAGCACGAGAGCGGTCTGCGCTGGGAGGACCTCGCCTCGGCCCGGGGAAGGCTGCAGACCGGTCTGCTCGGGAGCGGGTTGCCCCGGTTCTGCGGGGTGCTGTTCCTGACCTGGAACCGCCGTGCGCATCCAGGGATCCCTGCGGGAGCAGTGTCAGCGGTGCTGGACGCTGCGGTCAGGGAGTGCGATCTGGTGCTGGTCGACCTGCCCCGCGGACTGGACGACTCAGGGCAGGTGGCGCTTCGGGCGAGCGACCAGGTGCTGCTCGTGGTGCCGGCCGAGGTCCGGGCCACGGCGGCGGCAGGGCAGGTGCTCAGCCTGCTGGAACCGGTCGCCGGGGACATCCGGCTGGTGGTGCGTGGCCCGGCACCTACCGGGCTGACCGCCGGCGCCGTCGCCGAGGCCCTCTGCCTGCCCCTGGCCGGGGAGCTCCGAGCCGAACCGGGTCTTGCCGCGGCCCTGGACCGTGGACTCGCCCCGCCTCTGCGCCCGCGGGGACCGCTCGCGGTGCTGTGTCGACGCCTGGTCGCCGACCTGCGGGCTGCGTGAGATGGCCAGGCACGACGTGCTGTCGGGATTGATGGAGCCACTGCGCAGTCACCTGGCCAGCGGCCCGCTGGCCGACGACCTGCCGAACGCCGCGCGGCTGACCAGCGGGGTCCGGGAGGTGAGTGCGGAGCGGGGCCGGGTGCTCGGCGCGCAGGACCTGCGGGCGGCCGTGGACGCCGTCCGGGAGCACGCCTGGGGTCTCGGCCCGCTGCAGGCGCTGGTGGAGGACCCACAGGTCACCGACGTGCTGGTGAACGGGGGAGGGCGGATCTGGGCCGACCGCGGACAGGGTCTGGTGGAGGTGGCCTCACTGCTGGACGGCGAGGTGCAGGTGCGTGCGCTCGCGGTGCGGCTGGCGGCTCTGGCCGGGCGTCGGCTCGACGAGAGCCTGCCCTGGGTGGACGCCCGGCTGCCCGGTGGGGTGCGGCTGCACGCCGTGGTGCCGCCGGTCAGCCCCGAGGGCACCCACATCAGTCTGCGGGCACTGCGGGGAGGCCCGGGTGACCTGGCTGCCCTGGTGGCCTCGGGCAGCCTGCTGCAGGCGTGGGTGCCGGTGCTCACGGCCCTGATCGGGGCCAGAGCAGCGTTCCTTGTCACGGGAGGCACTGGTGCCGGCAAGACGACGCTGCTCTCGGCCCTGCTGTCGCTGGTGCCGGCGTCGGAACGGATCGTGCTCGTGGAGGACGTCGGTGAGCTGCGGCCGAGCCATCCGCACGTCGTGCGGCTGGAGGCGCGTCACGCCAATGTCGAGGGGCGCGGCGAGATCGGTCTCGACGTCCTGGTGCGCCAGGCCCTCCGCATGCGCCCCGACCGGTTAGTGGTCGGCGAGTGCCGGGGGAGTGAGGTCCGCGACCTGCTGGCAGCGCTGAACACCGGGCATTCCGGTGGGTGCGGCACGCTGCATGCGAACGCGGCGGCCGAGGTGCCGGCCCGTCTGGAGGCACTGGGTCTGGTCGCCGGGCTCAGCCGGGCGGGGGTGCATGCCCAGGCAGCGGCCGGGCTGGACGCGATCGTGCACATGCGCCGAGGGGCGCCGCGTCGTGAGGTGGTCGAGGTGGCCGCCGTCGGCCGGGACGGTGCCGGAGCGCTGCAGGTGACCTCGGCGCTGCGCGCCGCACCGGACGGGAGGTCGACGACGGTGGGTCCTGGCTGGCCCGTCCTGGCGGAACGGCTCGGGCTGGCATCGTCCCCACCGGCAGGTCCGTCGTGGGGGTGAGCCTGATCGCGGCTGCTGCAGCGGCGGGTCTGGCCGCGCTGGTCGCCGTGCCGGCAGCGCCGGCGGTGCCGGCGCCGACCACGAGAGGGCCGGAGCCGGAGCCCCGTCGGAGTGCGAAGGCCTCGCCCATGCTGCTGCCGGACGGTGCCGGCGTTGCCGGGCTGGCCGACCGGCTTGCGGCGCTGTCCCGAGCCGGGTTGCCGCCGGGCGACACCTGGCGGGTGCTGGCCACCCGCGAGGACGCCGCTGCCCCGATCTGCCGCGCCGTGGCCCGCACCGTGGGCCTGGGCGGAACCAGCGCGGAAGGGCTCCGCCTGGCCACGCGCGTCGCCCAGGGCAGCCCGGGGGCGCGCGGTGGACCCGTGGACTGGCTGGCGCTGGCCTTCGCGGTGTCCCAGGAGTGCGGAGCGCCGCTGGCCGCCGTGCTGGACGGGGTGGCCCGCGTCGTGCGCGAAGAGCACCAGGCTGCACGAGAACGGGACGCCGCGCTGGCGGGGCCACGGGCCACCGCCGCTGTGCTGACCTGGCTGCCCCTCGCCGGGCTCGGGCTGGGCGGCTTGACGGGCACCAACTCCGTGCGGGTCCTGGTGAGCACAGGGCCGGGACTGGTCTGTCTGGCCACCGGCGCAGCCCTGTGGTGGGCCGGGCGGTGGTGGATGGCCCTGCTGCTGCGCAGGGCGGAGCGGCAGGCACGATGACTCGCGGGTGGATCGCGCTCACACCTGACCTGGCGGCAGCGCTGGCCGGGGCGCTGCTCCTCGTGGCGGCGATGCTGCGCTGGCCGAAGCCGCCGCAGGTCACGGGCCGCGCGGCGTGCGTTGCGGTCGCCCGGCGCAGGGCGTCACCGTCGGGCGGTGACCCACCCGGCCCACAGGCTCCCCAGGTACCTCCGGCGGTGCTGGCCGACCTGGTGGTGGCGCTGCTCGAAGCAGGGCTCCCCGTCGAGCTGGTGCTGGCGACCCTGCGCCGGCAGCTCGCCGAGGCCGGACTGAGCGAGCCGACCGAGATCGGGTCGGTGCTCGAGGCCTTGGACCTGGCGGCACAGACGGGGCTGGCGCCGGCCGCCCTGGTGCGCGCGGCCGCTACCGAGCAACGTCGTGGCGAGGTGGCCGCGCACAGCGTCGCGGCGCATCGGCTCGCGGTTCTGGTGGTGCTGCCGATGGGGGTCTGTCTGTTGCCGGCCTTCATGGTCCTCACCGTGGTGCCGCTGGTGCTCGGCCTCCTCCAGGGGTGAACGGCGGGCGGGCCGGTGGCGCCCAACAGGTCGGTTCGATGCTCGCAACGTGGGCGGCAATGCGTGCACAACCGGCCAGGCACGCCCCACTGTCCACAGCCGGAGCCGGCGGCCGCCCGTCCCAGGCCGGATCGGCGCAGGGTCGGTGCGCGACCCCGCAGCGGGCGCAACGCACCGGCCGTGACGCCGGAGGAAGGGATGAACAGAGATGACCCGACTGTTGGTTCGTGCCCGCCGGGCCGGTCATGACGCCGGTATGGCCACCGCGGAGTATGCGATCGCCACTCTCGCAGCGTGCGGGTTCGCCGCACTGCTGCTCACGCTGATGCGCAGCGGCGAGATGAAGAGCCTGCTCTTCGGCATCATCAAGCGCGCTCTGTCGGTGGACTGAGGTGGCCGGCCGTGGCGACGGCGGCACCGTGACCGCCGAGGCAGCCCTGGCCCTGCCCGCCGTCGTCCTGGTGCTGGCCACCGTGGTCGGCGTGGGTCGGGTGGTCACCGCACAGATCCAGTGCGTGGACGGTGCCCGCGCGGCGGCACGGTCGGCTGCTCGCGGAGAACCGGCGGGCAGGGTCCTTGCCGCCGCCGCCACGGCCGGCCCGCCCGGTGCCCAGGTCCAGATCGCGGCCGGTCCCGCGGCGTCCACCGTCACCGTGCGGGTGCATACCCGGCTGGCGCTGCCGCTGCCCGGCGGGCCTCATCTGGACGTCGAGGGCAGCGCCACCGCCGACCTGGAGTCGGTCCCGTGAGCCGCCCAGCCGCCCGCCGGCCCGACGAGCGAGCCGACGATCGAGGCAGCGGCACGGTGCTGCTGATGGCGGTGGCACTGGTGGCGGCGTTCCTGGCCGCCGGGGCGGCTGCTCTCGGTCAGGCGGTGCTGGCTCGGCACCGGGCCGGTGCGGCAGCCGACCTGGCCGCCCTGGCCGCCGCGACCGTCGACCCGCCGGCGTGCGACCGGGCGGCGGCCGTAGCCGCCCGCAACGGAGCGCAGCTGCAGACCTGCAGGATCGATCCCGCTGGAGCGGTCACGGTGTCGGTGAGGGTCGCGGTGCGCGGCCCGCTGCGTACGCTGGCCGCCGCCACGGGCCGGGCCCGGGCCGGCCGGCCCGGCGCCTCAGCGGGCGGGGCTGTCGGCGTCGGACCCGGCGTCGGCGTCTGCCAGGACGGCGTCCAGCAGGCGGGCCGCGCCCCACTTGTCCAGGGGCTCATTGCCGTTGCCGCACTTCGGGGATTGCACGCAGGAAGGACATCCGGCCGCGCACGCGCAGTCCTGGATCACTGCCCGGGTGGCGCCGAGCCAGATGCGCGCGGCCGCGAACCCGCGCTCGGCGAACCCGGCCCCGCCGGGATGACCGTCGTGCACGAAGATCGTGGGCAGTCCTGTGTCCGGGTGCAGCGCGGTGGAGACCCCACCGACGTCCCAGCGGTCGCAGGTGGCGACGAGCGGCAGCAGGCCGATCGCGGCATGCTCGGCGGCATGTGCTGCCCCCGGAACCGCCGCGGGCTCGACGCCGTGCTCGGCGAGCAGGTTCTCGGGCATGGTCCACCAGACGGCGCTGGTCCGCAGGGTGCGGGCCGGCAGATCGAGTGGCTCCTCGCCCAGCACCCGTCCGTCACGGACGCCTCGACGGATGAAGGCGACCACCTGCGAGGTCACCTCGACAGTGCCGCACACCAGGCGGACCCGGCCCCAGTTCCGGTGCGGGCCCTCCCCCAGAACCCTGATGTCCGTCACCTCCCTGGCCTGGGTGGTGATCTCGTCCCCGGTCGGCTCGACCAGGGCCAGCCCTCGCTGGAGGTCGAGTTCGGTGACCAGCCATGTACCGCCCTGATGCACGTAGACCGCCCCGGTGTGCACGCAGTGATGAGCCGCCGCGGAGTCCACGTGGCCGAGCACCCGGCCGGTGTCGCCCTCGACGATCCGCACCGGGTCTCCGCCGGTCCCGCGCAGGTCGGCCAGATCGACGGGGCGGTCCGGCCTGGTCCAGAACCACCCCGCCGGTCGGCGTCGCAGCGCACCCTGTGCGGTCAGCGCCTCGAGCAGGGCCACCGTGCCGGGACCGAACAGGGCGGCGTCAGCCTCGGTCAGGGGCAGCTCGGCGGAGGCGGCGCACAGGTGCGGGGCCAGGACGTAGGGGTTGGTGGGGTCGAGCACGCTCGCCTCGACGGACGGCCCGAACACCGCCTCGGGGTGGTGGACCAGGTAGGTGTCCAGCGGGTCGTCCCGGGCGATCAGCACTGCCAGCGCATCCCTCCCGCTCCGCCCCGCCCGCCCGGCCTGCTGCCAGAGCGAGGCACGCCGCCCGGGCCACCCGCAGATCAGCACGGCGTCCAGCCCGGAGATGTCGATCCCCAGTTCGAGCGCATTGGTGGCCGCCAGCGCGAGCAGGCGGCCCGAGCGCAGATCCGCCTCCAGCACGCGGCGCTCCTCGGGCAGGTAGCCGCCCCGGTAGGCGGCCACCCGCCCGGCGAGGCTCGGGTCGACCTCGGCGACGAGGCGTCGAGTGGTCGCCGCCATCACCTCCGTGCCGCGGCGCGACGGGACGAAGGCCAGCGTGCGGGTGCCCGCGCTGACCAGATCGGCGAGCAGCTCAGCCGTCTCGGCGAGGGCGCTGCGCCGGGTGGGAGCCCCCTTCTCGCCCCCGCCGGGCAGCAGCGGCGGCTCCCAGAGCAGGAACCTGGTGGCGCCGCGGGGCGAGGCGTCCTCGGTGACGGCGCGGGCCGGCAGCCCGGTCAGCGCGAGCGCCGTGCCAGCCGGGTCGCCGGCGGTGGCCGACGCGGTCAGGAACACCGGATCCGCGCCGTAGCGACGGGCCAGGCGCCGCAGCCGGCGAACGATCGCCGCGACGTGCGAGCCGAAGACGCCGCGGTAGTGGTGTGCCTCGTCCAGGACGACGAAACGCAGGCTGCGCAAGAACGACGCCCATCGGGCATGCCCGGGCAGGATCGAGAAATGGAGGGCGTCAGGGTTGGTGAGTACCACCTCGGCGTGCTCCCGCACCCAGCGGCGTTCCTCGGGCGGGGTGTCACCGTCGAAGGTCGCCACCCGGACCCCCGGCACGTCGAGCCGTTCCAGTGCGGCGAGCTGATCGGCTGCGAGCGCCTTGGTGGGCGACAGGTACAGCGTTCCCGCCCCGCGACCGCCGACCCGCCCGGGGCGGGGCTGCCGGGCCGCGGTGAGAGCCAGCAACTGGTAGGCGAGCGACTTCCCCGAGGCAGTACCGGTAGCCAGGGCCACGTGCTCGCCGGCCCAGGCGGCCTGCGCGGCCGTCACCTGATGCCGCCATGGTCGGGCGATGCCCTGCCGGTCGAAGGCCGTGACCACAACGGGGTCGGCCCAGGAGGGCCAGTCCAGGCTCGAGCCCTCGCGGGCGGGCAGCAGTTCGGTGTGCAGCACCCGGTCGCTGTGCGCCCAGACCGGCACGTGCGCACCGAATCGGCCGACGGGGCCGGTGGCCTGGCTCGGTGCAACGCTCACCCAGCCAGTCTGACCGTCGGTACCGACAAGGGTCCGTCCCCGGGCCGCCACCGCGGTGCGCCTCGTCCGGGGCCGTTGCCGACGCCCGTTGGTGATTGAATGCCGTTGTTGGCAGGGTTGGGTGTCAATGCACCCGATCGTTCTTCCGGGGAGGGGCACTTCGTGGATCTCAGCGTCACCAGCCGTCAGGAGGGTGAACGGTCCGTCGTCTCCGTGGTCGGCGAGATCGACGTCTACACCGCGCCATCCCTCCGCGAACGTCTCAACGATCTCGTCGCGTCCGGCCACTATCACCTCGTCGTCGACCTGTCCGGGGTGGAGTTCATGGACTCCACCGGCCTGGGAGTCCTGGTCGGCGGGCTGAATCGGGTCCGTACCCACGACGGCACCCTGCGGCTGGTCTGTGCGCAGGAGAAGATCCTCAAGGTGTTCCGGATCACCGGCCTGACCAAGGTGTTCCCGATCTTCGCCGGTCTGGACGACGCCCTGGCCGCGCCGGACGACGCACCTGCCGGAACCGACTGAGAGGCTGTTCGGCCGCGATGTCGACCGTCCACCTCAGCTTCGCTCCCGCCGCCGAGCACGTGCGCACCGCCCGCCTGGTGGTGGTGGCCGTGGCTCGCCGCGCGGGCCTGCACGAGGCCCGGCTGGACGACGTCCGGCTGGCGGTGGGGGAGATGTGCGCCCGGGCGGTCAATCGGTGCGGCCTGAGCCATCACGTGACCCGTGAGCGCTGGGTGATCACCGTCGAGATCGACGACTCCGGCCCGGTACTCGACGTGAGCGTGTCCGACCCGGCCGGTCCGGTGAGGCTCCCCGAGGAGGCTGCCACGCTCGCAATGGTCACGGCCCTGTCGGATGCGATCGAGGTCGTGGACGACGAGCACGGTGCCCCGTCGACGGTTCACTTGCGCTGGAACCGCTTTCATTCGGACAGATAGCGCAGGGCCGGGACGTGAGCAGGGCGGTTCTACCCCCTGGGGATCTCCGGAGGCGGTCCAGGCGACGCTCGACCGCCCGGTGACCCGTAAGCGCCGGTGGACTAGGTCACACCCGACACGCTTTTGCGGCACCCGTTACTTTCCGTAGACTGCGCCGCGTTCACCGCACAGGTTGTCACCTGATGCGCCGCTATGCCCCCGTCCTCGAGTTTCGGCGTCTGCCGGCAGGCGGGTCGCATCGCTCGTCGAGGAGGACGGATGCTGGGGAGCGCCCAGGCCGCTGCTGGTCCCGTGGTACCCCTCGCAGGCGGGAACTTGACCTTGGTCGCCGTTGTGGCGGTCATTTCTGTGTTGTCACTGGCTGTTGCAGTGGTGTTCAGAGGTCAGGTTCTCTCCGCTGGTGAGGGCACCGACAAGATGAAGGAAATCGCTCGGGCCGTGCAGGAGGGGGCCTCGGCCTACCTGAACCGGCAGTTCAAGACCCTGGCCGGCTTTGTCGTGCTGGTCTTCCTGCTGCTGTTCCTGCTTCCCGCCGACGACAACTCGATCAAGATCGGTCGAAGCCTGTTCTTCGTGGTCGGCGCCCTGTTCTCGGCGTCCATCGGTTATCTCGGTATGAACCTCGCCGTGCGGGCGAACGTCCGGGTCGCCGCCGCTGCGCGCGAGCCGAACGGCCGCGACAACGGCATGCGCGTCGCCTTCCGCACCGGTGGCGTGGTGGGTATGTCCACCGTCGGCCTCGGTCTGCTCGGTGCCTCGGTCGTCGTGCTGATCTACAAGGGCGACGCTCCGGCGGTGCTCGAGGGCTTCGGCTTCGGCGCCGCGCTGCTGGCCATGTTCATGAGGGTCGGCGGCGGCATCTTCACCAAGGCGGCCGACGTCGGCGCCGACCTGGTCGGCAAGGTCGAGCAGGGCATCCCCGAGGACGACCCGCGCAACGCGGCCACCATCGCCGACAACGTGGGCGACAACGTGGGCGACTGCGCCGGTATGGCGGCCGACCTGTTCGAGTCCTACGCGGTGACCCTGGTCGCCGCGCTGATCCTGGGCAAGGCCGCCTTCGGCACCGAGGGCCTGGTCTTCCCGCTGATCGTGCCGGCCATCGGGGCGATCACCGCTGCGATGGGTGTCTACCTGACCAAGCCCCGCGCCGGCGAGAGCGGCCTCAAGGCGATCAACCGCGGGTTCTACCTGTCCGCGCTGATCTCCGCCGTGCTGTGCGGCAGTCGCTGCCTTCGTCTACCTGCCGGCCACGTTCGCCGGCCTGACCACGGCGGGCGCGGAGATCCAGAAGCTGGAAGGCGACCCACGGCTCCTCGCCATTGCTGCCGTGCTGCTCGGCATCGTCCTGGCCGGGATCATCCTGTGGCTGACCGGGTACTTCACCGGCACCGACCACCCGCCGACGCACAACGTGGCCGATACGGCGCTGACCGGCGCAGCCACCGTGGTGCTGTCGGGCATCGGGGTCGGCCTGGAGTCGGCCGTCTACACCGCGCTCATCATCGGGGCGGCCGTCTACGCGGCCTTCCTGCTCGGCGGCGGCTCGGTCATCCTGTCGCTGTTCCTGATCGCCCTGGCCGGCTGCGGCCTGCTCACCACGGTGGGCGTGATCGTGGCGATGGACACCTTCGGCCCGGTCAGCGACAACGCCCAGGGCATCGCGGAGATGTCCGGCGACGTGTCGGGTGAGGGCGCCCAGATCCTCACCGAACTGGACGCCGTGGGCAACACCACCAAGGCGATCACCAAGGGCATCGCGATCGCGACGGCTGTGCTCGCCGCCACCGCGCTGTTCGGCTCCTACAACGACGCGGTGACCACGGCCCTGATCCAGGGCGGGAAGACCGCTCAGGACGCCATCGATGCGTACCAGATCGTGTCGCCGAACGTCCTGGTCGGTCTGATGATCGGTGCGTCCGTGGTGTTCCTGTTCTCGGGCCTGGCCATCGACGCGGTGACCCGCGCTGCGGGTGCGATCGTGTTCGAGGTCCGCCGGCAGTTCAAGGAGAACCCGGGGATCATGGACTTCTCCGTGAAGCCCGAGTACGGCCGCGTGGTCGACATCTGCACCCGTGACTCGCTGCGCGAGCTGGCCACTCCCGGCCTGCTCGCGGCGATCGCTCCGATCGCCGTCGGCTTCGGCCTCGGCGTCGGCGCGCTCGCCGGGTACCTGGCAGGCGCGATCGGCTGTGGTGTGCTGATGGCGGTGTTCCTGGCCAACTCCGGCGGTGCCTGGGACAACGCAAAGAAGCTGGTCGAGGACGGCCTGCACGGCGGCAAGGGCTCTGACGCCCACGCCGCGACCGTGATCGGCGACACCGTCGGTGACCCGTTCAAGGACACGGCCGGCCCGTCGATCAACCCGCTGATCAAGGTGATGAACCTGGTCTCCGTGCTGATCGCCCCCGCGATCGTGCAGCAGGCCGACAACACCGCGGTCCGGGTGAGCATCGCCCTGCTCGCCTTCGCGGTGATCGTCGTGGCGGTGACCATCTCCAAGCGCCGCGGTTCGGCGATGCACGACGAGGTGCCGGCGGCGGCGTCCGCCTGACCCTCGACGCAGTCCCCACGGTCCCCCGGGTTCGCCCGGGGGACCGTGCTGCGTTCGGCCGAGGCCAGGCCCGCCCACCGTTGTGCACTTGAGGGCGCTTCAACGCCCGAGTTCCACCCGCTACTGCACAACGGACGCAGGGCATCCGCCCGAAAGTGCGCAACGGCACGGACGGCGGGGGAGAACGGGCGGCGGCTCGGTGGGGGCGAGGACGGACGGTGGGGCGGACGGCGTCAGCGGGCTGCGGGCTCCGCGGCGGCCAACTTCGACCAGGTGCGCAGGGCGTGCTCGACGACGGCGATCAGGGCCTGCTTCGCCGATTCCTTGTCCCGGGCGTCACACACGATGACCGGGGTCTCCTCGCTCAGCTGCAGGGCCTCGCGCACCGCCTCCGGTGCGTGCGGCATGGCTCCGTCGAAAGCGTTGATCGCCACCACGAAGGGCAGGTTGCGGGCCTCGAAGAAGTCGATCGGGCCGAAGCAGTCTTCGAGTCGGCGGGTGTCGACCAGCACGATCGCGCCGATCGCGCCACGGACCAGGTCATCCCACATGAACCAGAACCGGTTCTGCCCCGGGGAGCCGAACAGGTACAGGACCAGCTGATCGTCGATCGAGATCCGGCCGAAGTCCATCGCCACCGTGGTGGTGGTCTTGTGCGGCGTGGCCGACAGGTCGTCGACCGCGCTGCTGGCAGCCGTCATCACGGCCTCGGTACGCAGAGGAACGATCTCGGAGACGGCGCCCACGAAGGTCGTCTTGCCGGCCCCGAATCCACCAGAGATGACGATCTTGGTCGAGCGGGTCGGCCGCGCGTCAGAGCCGCTGAAGGCCACTGAGTACTCTCCTCAGGAAGTCGGGGTCACGTTCGTCGCCCTCGGCGGCCGAGGTCTTCATGACCTCCACCAGCCCCAGGTCGACCATGTCAGCGATGATCACGCGCGCCACCCCGAGGGGTACCGCGAGCCGGGCCGCGATCTCGGCCACCGAGACCGTTCCGCTGCACAGCTCGATGATGGTCGTGTGCTCGGGGGTGAGCCACGGGCTGGTAGAGGCTTCCTTGCCGCTCAGCGTTGTGCGTACCAGGGCCTCGAGGTCGAGGTCCCGGACCGGCTTGGTGCGGCCGCCGGTGCGTGCGTAGGGCCTCACCAGTGACGGTGAGGCGGTGAGGTCGATGGTGACGTCCTCCGGGTCACCACCGGGCGCCCAGGCGGTCGCCACGGCGTCCTGGTGGCGCGCGCGCTCGGCCTCCTGCCGGGCGACGGCCATCCAGTCCGACTCGGCGATCGGGGTCGGTTGGGCGTGCGCCTGCGCCGGACCCGACGACAGGACCGTAGACGGGTCGGCCTGGAGTGCGCCGGCTGCCGTCACGGGTCCGATCGAGCCCGTCTCCGCGGGTGCCGCCTGGCCGTCCGGCACCGTGGGGAACGAACCTGTGGCCGACAATTCGCTGCCCCGGGAGGTCCGCCGCCAGACGTTCTCGCCGCTGGTCCGATGCACCCGCCGGTTGCGCGGAATGGGACCCGAGGGCGGGTCGGTGCCGCCCGGGCGATCCTCGGTGGCCATATGCCGTCGACCCCGATCCTCAGGCCGGTCCGGACCAGCTGGAGCCGGCCTGGCGGAGTTCGGGGGACAGGTGGTCGCCCACCCGGTCCACGAGCATGGTCATCTCGTAGCCCACCAGGCCGATGTCCGACGTCGGGGAGGCCAGCACGGCCAGCCAGGAGCCGTCCGAGATGGCCATCAGGAGCAGGAAGCCACCCTGCATCTCGACCACGGTCTGGACGACGGACCCGGCCGAGAAGCACAGCGCAGCGCCGTTGGTGAGGCTGCCCAGGCCGGAGGCCACAGCGGACAGCTGGTCGGCACGGTCCCGGGGGAGCCCGGCAGAGCTGGCCATCAGCAGCCCATCGGCGGAGACCACCGCGGCGTGGGCCACACCGGGCACCCGTTGGGTGAACCCGTCGACCAGCCAGCCGACGTCGGCTCCCGTCCCTACAGTCACTGGTCTCCTCCTTGACGGCCGGCGCCCTGCCCGGCTTCGGTTCCCCCGTGGAACATCCCGCTTGAATCCGGCTCGGGCGGGAGATGGCGGGCCCGCCGGGCCGAGCTGAGACCGCGCTGGTAGCTGCCCAACCGTCCGCGCACCGACTCCGCGTCGGTGCGCCGGGCCGGCGGCGTGGGCGCGGCAGTCGGGGCTCCGGCGGCCGCAGCGGCCGACGGCAGCAGGTTGGCCCCCGGACGACGCCGCGGCAGGCCGGCCGACGTCGCGCCGGCGGTCTCGGGAGCTGCAGCGGCACGCATGTTGGTGGCCACCCAGCGCTGGTCGCCCAGGCTGGCCCACCGGTTGCCGGCTCCCGGCCCCGAGGTGGCAGGCGCCCCGAACGGCGCCATCTCGCCCGACGGGGCGGACGGCGCGGGGGCCGGTGCCGCGCTTGCGGGCCGGAGCCCGGCACTTTCGCGCAGATCGATCACCTGGGCCGGTTCGGCGGGGCGCCCGGCGACCGAGGCCGCCCGGTCGTCGGAGAACCAGACCGAGATCGAGTCGAAGATGGGGGTCTGGGCCCGCTCCGGCTGCCCGGAGACGGTACCGATCATCGGTGCGTTCGGGTCCGCCGGCTGGTAGCGGCCCGTGGACGCCGCCGCGGCCGCCCGGGCCTCCAGCTCGAACGGCGACGGAGCACCCTCGGCCGCTGCTGGAGCGGGAGCTGGGGAGGCAGCCGTCGGGAGCGGCGTGGCCACGGTGGGAGCGGCCGGGGCAGCAGCGGCCGGGGCAGCCGCAGCCGGGGCAGCCGCAGCGGGCTTCGGCCGGGTGGGCAGCGCCGGAGGTGCGGTCGGCGCCTGCGCTGCGGCGTCGGGGGAGGGTGCCGGTGCGGTGGCACCGGCAGCTGCGGAGGTGCTCTCAGCAGGTGTGGTGGTGGCCGCTGAGAACAGCCCGCTCTTCGGTGCGGCCGTCGGCGGGCGAGACCGTGCCGAGGCGGCTGCAGCGATGGCGGTCGCCGCCGAGGGGCCGATGGCGGGTCCGCCGCCGGGCTGACCGGGCGCACGCACCGGCAGCGGCCGGGCGCCGGGCCGGCGCCCGGGAACTGCCGTCGGCATCTCGTGGCCCTCGGTCCGCCGGCTCAGCGGGGGCTCGAACGGACCAGGGCTGCCCGGCGTTGTGCCCGGCGTGGAGAACGGCGCAGGCGTGGTGAACGGGGTGCGGGCCCGCCCGCTGGTTCCCGGTTCACGGCGCGGCAGTTCGGTGTCGGACGCCGGTGCTCCGTTGCGGCTGGGCTGGCCGGGGCGGTCGGACCACGGAGGAGGTGACAGGAACGGGGAGACAGCCTCCGTCGTGCCGTCGCCGGGCGCAATGCTGGGCGCGTTCCGGCTGGTCGGGGGTTCGGACATCCGTGCTGCGAGCGGGTTGCCGGCCAGCGCCGCACCGGGGCGGCGCGAGGGCAGCGCCGGAGCGCCGCTGCCTGCCCCGGCCCCGGCGACCGCACCGGCGACTGCGCCGGGGGTCGTACCGGCCACCGCGGGAGTCGCCGAGTGGGTCGGTGCAGCCGGAGCGACGGGCGGTCCACTCGGGCGCGAGCGGGGGCTCTTGGTCCGGGAGCTCGGGCGGGTGACCCCACCCATCGGCGTGGCCGTGCCGCTGTGCTGGGCGGGCAGCCGTGGCGGCTCGACCACGGGGGTGGCCGGAGCCGCGGGAACGGTCTCCAGCGGGCCGGTGGGGGCACCCAGCACCAGGGCCTTCGGCACGGTGACCTCGGCCACTGTCCCGGCTGCCTGCGCCCGCGCGGCGAGGCGGACGCCGAAGCCGCCGCGCTGGGCGAGCCGCGCGACCACGTAGAGACCCATCCGGGAGGGAACCTGGCTGTCGATCGTTCCCGGCATCGCCAGCCGGGCGTTCAGGTCGGCCAGTTCGGCCGGTGGGATGCCGACGCCGGAGTCGGTGACCTCCAGGCGCAGGCCGCCCTCATGGGTGTAGGCGGCGGCGAGCACGATCGGGCTGGTCGGCGGGGAGTACATCGCTGCGTTGTCCAGCAGCTCGGCCACCAGGTGGATCAGCCCGCCCGCCGAGGCACCGGCGACCGAGGCGCCGCTCAGCGGCTGCAGCCGGACCCGCTCGTACTGCTCCATCTCGGAGGTTGCGGCGCGGAACACGTCGGCGATGGCCACCGGCGCCGAGCTGCGGGTGCGCACGGCCGAGCCGGCCAGAACCAGCAGGTTGTCGTTGTAGCGGCGCATCCGTGCGGCCAGGTGGTCGAGCCGGAACAGGTTGCGCAGCTGCTCCGGGTCCTCCTCGGTGCTCTCCAGCTCATCGATGATCGCGAGCTGCTTCTCGACCATGGACTGGCTGCGCCGGGACATGCTGACGAAGGCCTCGTCCAGGGACTGGCGCAGACGAACCTGGGAGGTGGCCAGCCGGATCGCCTCACCGGTCAGCCCGTCCAGCGCCTGGGCCACCTCGCGGGTCTCCGGCCCCACCTTGGCCTCGACCGGCAGCACCGGCGGGACGGCGACGACGGCCTCGGGACCCTCGCGCTCGATCTGGCGGACGGCGGCCGGCAGACGCACCGTGGCGGCGTCGACGGCGCCGCTGCGCAGGCGGCGCATCGGCACGGTGATGGTGCGAGCCAGGGAGGAGACCAGCAGGCTGATCAGGATCATGCTGGCCAGGGCCAGGCCACCGAGGAAGATCAGGCGCCACAGGGCGGCACCCCGGTCGTCGGTGGTCTGCTGCTGCAGGTCGGTGGCGCTGGAGGCCACCAGGTTGTTCAGCATGTCCAGGCGCTTGCCGGCCACCGAGGAGAAGGCCAGTGCGTCCTGGTCGGACTGTGCTGAACGGGTGCCGGTCCCCTCGCGGGCGATGTTGATGCCGGTGGTGCGCGCCGAGGCCATTGCCGCGTCCTGGGCGCGCACGGCGGTGATGCGGGCGCGCTGCGCCTCGTCCGCGCGGCTGGAGGCCAGGTTCAGCAGGGCGTCCTGCCCGGCGGCCGCTTCGGCGATCTCATTGACCTTGGGCACGTTGGCGCGGTTCTCGTGCAGGGCGTTGGTGAGCACCACCAGTTCCTGCGAGGCGCGTGCGGAGGTGGCGCTCACGGCGGCCAGCACCGCGGCGCCGTCCACGGCGCGCGGGTTGGGGGTGTGCGTGCGCAGCTCGGCGGAGACCACGGTGGTGAGGTCGCGGACCGGCTGGAAGTTCACGTCGAAGCCCTGGGCGACGGTGGACAGCTGCAGGTTGTTCGAGTCGGCGATCTTGCGCAACTGGGACAGGTTCTGCTGGCTGTTGCGCACCTCGGCGGCCCGGCGGGCGACGAGAGGCGACCAGCCGCCGTCCGGAGCGACCGCGATCTTGCTGATCAGCGAGGCGAGGGCGGCGTCGGTGGCCTTGCGCCGTGCAGGCAGGTCCTGGGCGGCCTTGGCGCTCTTCAGGCGGGAGGCGAGGGTCTGCTGCAGCTCGGCGTCGGCGACCGTGGTGAGGGCGTTGGCCGAGATCATGATGTCGGCGTCGACCTGGGCTCGGCTGGCCTGTTTCCAGGTGCCGTAGGACTGTGACACCAGGAAGCCGACCAGCCCGATCATCAAGGCGGTCGGCAGGGCCACGAGGGCGGCCAGCTTGCGCCGGATCGGCCAGCCGGCGGCGCCTCCGGTGCCGCGGCCGCGGCGGATCGCCTCGGAGGGGTCGGCCGGGGTCGGGTGCTCGGCAAGTGCCGAACCGTGACGGGCCACCAGATCCTCCTGAGCGTGCGAGCGTCGTCTGACGATTCCTGGCGGGCCCGCAGAGCGCTCGACGCCGTGGTTGTGCTCCGGGACCCCGAGGGCGCCAGGATCGAAGTTGATGGTGTCAGACCTGTGAGGCACGACGCTACGTGGCGGGAGGCTCCGGCGACACCTCCTGCGGCTATTAGTGCCGCGAATCGCTCTGCGTCCCTACGTTGTGTGAACTTTGGCTACTCTCGGTCCGCATATGTATCAGGTCATAGGATGTTTCTTCGTGGCGAAGACCACGGTGGTGACGACGGCCCGCGTACCGTTCCGTGACGTATGCGGGTTACGGTCATGGCGTTCTGCGTTCGTCCCGCTACCCTTCGACCTCGTTTGATGCGTCGATCGCCGCACCTCCCGCTCGATCGCCGTCGAGCTTCTTTTCGGAAAGGCACAGCGTGGCCACCAGTAAGGCCTCCACTCCTCGCCGCCTCGTCATCGTCGAGTCGCCGGCCAAGGCGCGCACGATCGCGGGCTACCTCGGTCCCGACTTCGAGGTCGAGGCGAGCGTCGGCCACATCCGTGATCTGCCGCAGCCCAGCGAGCTGCCGGCCGACATGAAGAAGGGTCCCTACGGGAAGTTCGCGGTCGACGTCGACAACGGCTTCGACGCCTACTACGTGGTGGACGCCGACAAGAAGAGAAAGGTCTCCGAGCTCAAGAAGGCGCTCAAGGGTGCCGACGAGCTCTACCTGGCCACGGACGAGGACCGTGAGGGCGAGGCCATCGCCTGGCATCTGCTCGAGGTGCTCGCCCCGACGGTCCCGGTGCGCCGGATGGTGTTCCACGAGATCACCCGGGAGGCGATCCAGCGCGCCCTGCAGGACACCCGCGAGCTGGACGAGCGCCTCGTCGACGCCCAGGAGACCCGGCGGATCCTGGATCGGCTCTACGGCTACGAGGTCTCCCCGGTGCTGTGGCGCAAGGTCCGGGCCGGCCTGTCGGCGGGCCGGGTGCAGTCCGTGGCCACCCGGCTGGTGGTCGAGCGTGAGCGCGAGCGGATGGCGTTCCGGTCCGCCTCCTACTGGGATGTGTCGGGCACCTTCGCCCCCGAGCAGCCCGACGTCGCGGACGGCGGGCACGGGCAGTCCTTCGACGCCCGGCTGGTCGCCCTGGACGGCACCCGGGTCGCCACCGGGCGTGACTTCGACGACACCGGCCGGCTCACGCCGTCCGCAGTGTCGGCCGGGGCGATGCAGTTGGATGGCGCCCAGGCGCAGTCGCTGGTCGACGCGCTGGCCGACGCCGGGGTGCGGGTGCGCTCGGTCGAGGAGAAGCCGTACACGCGGCGCCCGGCGGCGCCGTTCACCACCTCGACGCTGCAGCAGGAGGCCACCCGCAAGCTGCGCTTCTCCTCGCGGCAGACCATGCGGGTCGCGCAGCGGCTCTACGAGAACGGCTACATCACCTACATGCGTACCGACTCGGTGGTCCTGTCCACCCAGGCGGTGACTGCGGCCCGCCGTCAGGCAGCCGAGCTGTACGGGGCCGAGTACGTGCCCGACCGGCCGCGCACCTACACGAGCAAGGTCAAGAACGCCCAGGAGGCCCACGAGGCGATCCGCCCGTCCGGGGACTGCTTCCGCACCCCCGCACAGGTGGCCGGTGAGCTGCGCGGCGACGAGTTCCGCCTCTACGAGCTGATCTGGAAGCGCACCGTCGCCTCGCAGATGGCCGACGCCCGCGGCTCGACGGCCTCCGTGAGGCTGGTCGCCACGACCCCCGGCGCGGGGGTGGTGTCGGCGACCAGAGGGTGCGGGACGCCGAGTTCGCGGCGTCCGGCACGGTGATCACCTTCCGCGGGTTCCTGGCCGCCTACGAGGAGGGCCGGGACGAGGAGCGGCACCGCGCGGCCGGCGAGGCCGCCGAGCGGCGGCTGCCCGAACTGGCGGTCGGCGACGGGTTGACCGCGCTCGAGTTGGAGGCGACCGGCCACGAGACCACCCCGCCGCCGCGCTACACCGAGGCCACCCTGGTCAAGGCGCTGGAGGAGCGCGGCATCGGCCGGCCCTCGACCTACGCCGTCGACGATCAGCACGATCCAGGACCGCGGCTACGTGATCGGCAAGGGCTCGGCGCTGGTGCCGACCTGGCTGGCGTTCGCGGTGACCCGGCTGCTTGGAGGAGCACTTCGGCCGGCTGGTCGACTACGACTTCACCGCCTCGATGGAGGAGGACCTCGACGGGATCGCCTCCGGCCAGGAGCAGCGGGTGGCCTGGCTGTCCCGGTTCTACTTCGGTGACGGCCAACCGCCGGGGCATCACGACGGCGGGCTGAAGCCCCTGGTCGACAACCTCGGTGACATCGACGCCCGGGACATCAACACGGTGCAGCTCGGCGAGGGGATCGTGCTGCGCGTGGGTCGGTACGGGCCGTACCTGGAGGCGCCGGGCGAGGGTACCGAGGTGCAGCGGGCCACCGTGCCGGACGACGTCGCGCCGGACGAGCTCACGGTGGAGAAGGCGCGCGAGCTGCTCGCCACCCAGGCCGACGGCGACCGGGTGCTGGGCACCGACCCGGCCACCGGGCGCATGATGGTGGCGCGCTCGGGGCGGTACGGCCCGTACGTGACCGAGGTGCTGGAGGAGAACGCTGCCAAGTCGGCCAAGCCGCGCACCGGCAGTCTGTTCACCTCCATGCAGCTGCAGACGGTGACCCTGGACGACGCGCTGCGGCTGCTCTCGCTGCCCCGCGTGGTCGGGGTGGACCCCGTCGGCGGCGAGGAGATCACGGCGCAGAACGGCCGGTACGGGCCCTACCTGAAGAAGGGCACCGACTCGCGGTCGCTGACCGGCGAGGAGCAGATCTTCGACATCACCCTGGAGGAGGCGCTGGCGATCTACGCCCAGCCCAAGCAGCGGGGTCGGGCGGCGGCCGCCGCTCCGCTGCGCGAGCTGGGGGCCGACCCGGTCAGTGGAGGGCCGGTGGTGGTCAAGGACGGCCGGTTCGGGCCGTACGTGACCGACGGAACCACCAACGCCACCCTGCGCAAGGACGACGACGTCGAGACGATCACCCTGGAGCGGGCCGCCGAGCTGCTGGCCGACAAGCGCGCCCGCGGCCCCGTGAAGCGCCCGCCAAGAAGGCAGCGGCCAAGAAGACCACGGCCAAGAAGACCACGGCGAAGAAGGCAACGGCGAAGAAGACAACGGCTAAGAAGACAACGGCTAAGAAGACAACGGCTAAGAAGACAACGGCTAAGAAGACAACGGCTAAGAAGACAACGGCTAAGAAGCCGAGCTAACCCGCGGAGCATGAGCAGGTTGTCGGGCTGCGGGGTTACCGTGGGAGGGGTAGGGACAGGCGCGGACCCTGCGGGGGGTGACGATGCCCACGTGGTCGGAGAAGGTGGCCGAGTCGCTGCGCCGCGTGCGTCGTCCGGATGTCGATCCGTTCTCGGCGCTCGAGGTGCAGTTCGCCCTCGCCCGGGTGGAGAGCCTGATCGCGGCGGTGCTCTCCGACACCTCCAGGTTCGCCCGCGGCCACCACCTCCAGGCCGCCCGGCTGGCCCATGACCACCTGCTGAACGAGGCGTGCCGGCTGGCGGGGATCACCGATCTGCCGGACGACGACGCCGGGCTGCGTCGCGTGATGGCCGAGGTCGAGCTGCGCAATCGCGGCTGGAGCTGGTAGTTCCTCCCGGTCGGAGGGCCGCGCGACCGGGCCCGGCGCGGTTACCCTGAGCCGGTGACTGGGCGCACGGCCGAGGCCGGCACCGATGTGAGCACCGAGATCCCCGACGGGGACCCGGCGCCCGATCACGACGTCCGCGCCCTGCTGCGGATCACCCCGTTCCGCCGGCTGTGGCTGGCCCTGGGGCTGTCCAGCCTGGGCGACTGGCTGGGCCTGCTGGCCACCGCCGCGCTCGCGGGCAGCCTGGCCGGCGGGTCCTACACGTCGCAGAACTTCGCCGTGGCCGGGGTGTTCCTGCTCCGGCTGGCCCCCGCCGTGGTGCTGGGCCCGCTTGCCGGAGCACTCGCCGACCGGCTCGACCGGCGCTGGACGCTGGTCTTCGGCGACCTCGCCCGCTTCGCTCTGTTCGTCTCCATCGTGGTGGTCGGCACGCTTCCCTGGCTGTACGTGGCCACGGTGCTGATCGAGTGTGTGGCCCTGTTCTGGGGCCCGGCGAACGACGCCACGATTCCCAATCTGGTGCCTCGGCGCCGGCTGGAGGCGGCCAATCAGGTGACCCTGGTCGCCACCTATGGGTCGGCGCCGATCGCGGCGGCCCTCTACACGGTGCTCGCGCTGATCGCCGACGGTGCGACGGCGATGCCCTCGCTGCCCGACGTCAACCCGATCACTGTCGCGCTGTGGGCCAACGCGATCACCTTTCTGATCTCGGCGCTGGTGATCTGGCGCCTGGACTTCCCGCCCATGCCTCGGCGCAGCGCGACCCGCCAGGTCGGCGTCATCCGCTCGATCCTGGACGGCTGGCGGTTCGTCGCCTCGACGCCGGTGGTGCGCGGACTGGTGCTGGGCATGCTCGGCGCCTTCGCCGCCGGCGGCTTCGTGGTCGGCCTGGCGCAGACCTTCGTCGGCGATCTCGGTGCCGGTCAGCCCGGCTTCGGGGTGCTGTTCGGAGCGGTCTTCGTCGGTCTCGCCGGCGGGATGTGGATCGGCCCACGGGTGCTCAGCGGTCTGTCCCGGCGGCGGCTCTTCGGCATCTCCCTGGTCTGCGCCGGGGTGTTCCTGCTGCTGCTGGCCCTGGTGCCGAGCATGATCCTGGCGATCGTGTTCACCGTGGGGCTGGGCCTGTGCGGCGGCGTGGCCTGGGTGACCGGGTACACCCTGCTCGGCCTCGAGGTGGACGACGAGGTGCGCGGGCGCACCTTCGGGCTGGTCCACTCCTCGGCCCGGGTCGTGCTGGTGCTGGTCCTGGCGACCGGTCCGGCACTGGCCGCCCTGGTCGGTCGGCACACGCTGGTGCTGCCCTGGGGTGAGCAACTGACCTACAACGGGGCCTCCTGGGTCTTCGGGCTGGCCGGGCTGCTCGCGATCGCCATGGGGGTCACCGCCTATCGGCAGATGGACGACCGGCCGGGGGTGACGCTGCGTTCGGACCTGCTGCACCTGTTGCCGGGACGACACGAGGGACTGCCCTCGCGGTCCGCCGCGCGATCGCACAACGGCTGGTTCATCGCCTTCGAGGGCGGCGACGGCACCGGCAAGTCCACTCAGGCCCGGGTGTTCGCCGACTGGCTACGGATCGATCAGGGCCACGACGTCGTGCTGACCCGCGAACCGGGTGCCACGGCGATCGGCGTCCGGCTGCGCGAGGTGCTGCTCGGGGAGGGCGAGGCGGTCGGCCCGCGGGCCGAAGCACTGCTCTTCGCCGCCGACCGCGCCCACCACGTCGACTCCCTGGTCAAGCCGGCCCTGGCCCGCGGTGCCATCGTGATCACCGACCGGTACGTCGACTCCTCGATCGCCTACCAGGGCGCCGGGCGGGCACTGGACGCCGAGGAGATCGCCTACATCTCGCGCTGGGCCACCGGCGGGCTGGTGCCCGATCTGACCGTCCTGCTCGACATCCCCCCGGAGATCTCGCGGATCCGCCGGGCCAACGACCCCAAGCGCAGCGGCGCCGACCGGCTGGAGGCACAGCCCGAGGAGTTCCACCAGAGGGTGCGCGAGGGCTTCCTGGAGCTGGCCCGCAGGGAGCCGCAGCGCTACCTGGTGCTCGACGGCTCCGACCCGCGCGAGGAGATCCAGGAGGCCATCCGGCGCCGGGTGCGCGACGTGGTGCCGATCTCACGCAAGCGTCGGGCCGAGCTCGCCGCCCGGCTCGCCGCGGAGGAGGACGACCGCAACCGGCGTGCCGGCGCCGAGGCCGAGGTGCTGCGCCTGGACGCCGAGCTGCGTGGTCGCAGCCGCGACGAGGCACGGGCGCGCCAGGAGGCGACCCGGCGTGCGCGCGAGGAGGCCGACCGGCAGCTCCAGGAGGAGGCCAACCGGCAGTACGAGGAGGAGTCGCGCCGGGACACCACGGTGCCTGTGCGGCCGGAACCCACGCCCGTGCCCACGCTTGTGCCCGCGCCACCTGCTCCGCCCCTGTCTGTCGCGCCGTCCGCCGACCCGACACCCGCCGACCCGTCGTCCGCGCCCGCTGCGGGCTTGCCGGCCGACCGCATCCCCAGGGAACTGCCGGCCACGCCGGAGGCGTCGTTCGCCCTCGACCGGCCCGCTTCCGGGGAGGACACCGGGATCAGGATCGTGCGGCTGGCGCCGGCCGAGGAGGCCGAGCCCGAGCCCGAGCCCGAGCCTGCACGTCGTCCGCGTGGGGGCCATGCCTTGAGCGTTCCGCGGCGCGCCTGGTTCACCGACGAGCCGCCCGCCCACCGGGCACCCGATGAGACGGCCGGTCAGGGCCCGGGCGAGATCGCCGGGTACTCGCCCGACCAGGTGTTCGATCAGGAGGCCGATCGGACCCACGACGAGCACGCCGAGCACGCCGACCACGTCCGAGTCACACCCTGGCTGGCCGAGACCGAGCGGTTGCCGATCCTGGTCACCGACCAGAACGCCGTCCAGCCCGACCCGCTCGAGGTCGCCGGCGAGGCGGGCGAAGGGCCCACCGATCCGTCGCAGGCCCCCACCACCGAGATCGATCTGCGCGACGAGCTCTTCGGCCGCGGGTGGGGCGGCAGGTGAGCGTCTGGGCCGACGTGGTCGGTCAGGCAGAGGCGGTCGCGGTGCTGCAGCACGCGATCGAGGATCCGGGGGCGATGACCCACGCCTGGCTGGTCACCGGCCCGCCCGGGAGCGGCCGATCCACCGCGGCCCGTGCCTTCGCCGCGGCACTGCAGTGCACCGACGGCGGGTGCGGCACCTGCCACGACTGCCGGACGGCGCTCGCCGGCGCCCACCCGGACGTGTCACTGGTCGCCACCGAGCACGTCTATCTGCGGGTGGAGGAGGTCCGCCCGCTGGTCACCCTGGCCCAGCAGCGCCCGACCATGGGCCGCTGGCGGGTGATCGTGGTCGAGGACGCGGACCGGCTCAACGACACCTCGGGCAACCTGCTGCTCAAGGCGATCGAGGAGCCGCCCGCTCGCACCGTGTGGCTGCTCTGCGCGCCGAGCCCGGACGACGTGCTGATCACCATCCGCTCCCGCTGCCGGCACGTGGGGCTGCGGGTGCCTCCCTTCGAGGAGGTCGCCGCGCTGCTGGTGCGCCGGCACGGGGTGGACCCGGCGGTGGCCGCCTTCGCCGCCCGAGCCGCGGACAGCCACATCGGCCTGGCCCGTCGGCTGGCGCTGGACGAGGGGGCCCGGATCCGGCGCCGCGAGATCCTGCGCCTGCCGGCTCAACTGAGCAGTGTGGGCGCCGCGGTCATGGCAGCGGGCCAGTTGGTGGAGGTTGCGGCCGAGGAGTCCAAGGCTGCGACCGTGGAGCGGGACGCCGTGGAGAGGGCCGAGTTGCTGCGCGCCCTCGGGGCGGACGCCGCGGCCACCCTGCCGCCGCCGGTGCGGGCCCAGGTGCGGGTGCTGGAGGAGAACCAGAAGCGCCGCGCCACGCGGGCGCAGCGGGATGTGCTGGACCGGTCGCTGATCGATCTGATGTCGCTCTACCGGGATGTGCTGATGGTGCAGCTGGAGGCTCCGGTGGCCTCGACCAATGCCGAGATGTCGGCTGAGATCGACCGGATGGCAACCGTTTCCGGCCCGGAGACAACCCTGCGACGGATGGAGGCAATCGGACTGGCCCGGGAGCGGATCGGGGCCAACGTGGCGCCGTTGCTGGCCGTGGAGGCGTTGATGGTCACCCTGGCCGCGGAACCCCGTGCGGGCGCCGAGCGTCGAGCGGGATAGCCTGCTCGTCTCACCGTGTTCTGGCTCGTGTTCGGTTCCGTGTTCCTGCTCGGTGCGGGGTGCTTCACCTCGCCGTCCGTCCGTTGGAGTTCTCGACCTCATGGTCTTTGCCGTCCGGACCCCCGCCCGTCGACGTCGTGCCGCGGTGCTGCCTGCCGTCCTGATCGCCCTGGTCCTGGCGGCGTGTACGCCGCCGTGGTCGAGCGAAGGGACGCCGCAGCAGAGCGACGCTGCACGACCCAGTGGGTCGGCCACCGCCGTCCCGTCGCCCTCGCGTCCCGACCCGGCCGCTGATCCTGCCTACGCGGCGTTCTACGGTCAGAAGCTCGCCTGGAAGGACTGCGAGGACGGGTTCGAGTGCGCCACGGCCACCGTGCCGCTGAACTGGGACACGCCGGCGGGGGAGACGATCACGCTGGCGCTGGCCCGCTCCGCGGCGTCCGGGAAGAAGATCGGTTCACTGTTCCTCAACCCCGGAGGGCCCGGGGTCTCCGGGATCGACTACCTGCGCAATGCGCTGGGTGAGTTCCCCCGGGAGGTCCGCAAGGCCTACGACATCACCTCCTGGGACTCGCGT
Source organism: uncultured Actinomycetota bacterium (assembly GCA_963710915.1). Classification (GTDB taxonomy): domain Bacteria; phylum Actinomycetota; class Actinomycetes; order Actinomycetales; family Kineosporiaceae; genus JADJPO01. The sequence goes on from CAVQCD010000020.1 coordinate 258,010, forward strand.
GGGGTGGGGGACTCCCGGCCGGCGATCACCTGCCTGCCGAACGCGGCCCTGGACGACTTCTACGCCCTCGACGGTTCGCCCGACACCCCGGCCGAGGTGACCGCCCTGACCGAGGGCTGGGCCGAGTACATCGCGGCGTGCCAGAAGAACACCGGTGAGCTGCTCGCGCACATCGACACGATCAGCACGGTGAAGGACCTGGACGTGCTGCGTGCGCTGGTGGGCGACGAGAGGTTCAACTATCTGGGCGCCTCCTACGGCACCTTCTACGGGGCCTGGTACGCCGAGCTGTTCCCATGGCGGGTCGGCCGGATGGTGCTGGACGGCGCGATCGACCCGTCACTGGATGCTTCGGAGTACGCCACGGGACAGGCCAAGGGGTTCTCCGGGGCGGTCCAGGCGTTCGTGGACGACTGCCTCACCCGCGCCGAGTGCCCCTTGCGGGGTTCACGCGAGGACGCCTACGCGCAGCTCGACCGGTTGCTGGCCCGGGTGGACGCCGACCCGCTTCCGACCGAGAGCCGGCCGCTGACGCAGGCCTTACTGATCACCGGGCTGAACCAGGGCATGTACAGCCAACAGCTCTGGCCGGCCGTGACCCGGGCACTGACGGAGGCCATGTCCGGCGACGGGTCGACGATGCTCCTGCTGGCCGATTCCTACATGCAGCGCGATGTGGACGGCAGCTACGACCAGCTGCTGCAGGCCTTCTTCGCGATCAGCTGTCTGGACAGCGGGGAGACCCGCACCCTGAAGCAGATCGAGGCGGCGGCGGCCGAGATGAAGGCCGATTACCCGCTGCTCGGGGACACCTTCGGGTGGGCGGGGATCAACTGCCTGGGGTGGCCGCACAAGGACCCGGTGCCGCAGCAGAAGACGACGGCGCCGGGGGCGGCACCGATCCTGGTGATCGGCACCACGAACGATCCTGCGACGCCGTACGAGTGGGCGACAGCGCTGGCCGAGCAGCTCTCGAGCGGGCACCTGGTCACGCGTCAGGGCGAGGGGCACACCGGCTACGGCCAGGGCAGCGCCTGCACGGACAAGGCGGTCAACGCCTACTTGTTGCGCGGCACGGTGCCGGCGAAGGGCCTCACCTGCTCCTAGGCCGGGCCGGCGCCGTCGTGCGGCCCCTCTGCGTCACCTGATCGGGGTCACCCGTTCGCCTGTTGCCCACCCAGTGTGTCGGCCCGGGCCTGGCGGATGTTGGGGACATTTCCCTGCGAACCCACCGGAGGCGGGGGCGATGCGGGTCACCCGGCCTGCGCAGCGCGTATCCGCACGAGTGGACTGACGCTACAGCTAGTGCCTTTTCGACTACGGATAGCCACCATTGAGGAAGAGCGGTCGCCCCGACCGCCACCCCACCTCAAGCCAGGAGCATCCGATGAAGGTAACCGTCCTCGCCAAGGCGCTCAGCGCCGCCACCAGCGTGATCGCCGTTGCGGCGGTCGTCGGCGCCGGGGTCAAGTGGTTCTGATCATGGGACTGATTCAGCACGCACACGGGAAGAAGTGGTCCTGAGTCCAGTAGTTCCGTGGTCCCCTCGCCTCAGGCCCACCGTCCGACCCGCCGATCATCCGTAGAGACCACGGACCCGGCAAGGGGGAAGGCAGTGCGGTTCACCGAAGGCGCCCCGCCGTGACGGCGGCGCGCTCGAGCAGCGACGCCGGCCCGCCTGCGGCAGTACCCAGCCGCAGGCGGGGCCCGCGCGTCGTGACCGTGTATGCGCTGTCGGTGGCGATCCTTCCGGTCCTGATCTTCGTCGTCCTCGGCATCCGTCAGGTTCCGCAGGTGCCGTGGACGGATGCGGCGATGCTGCCCTGTTACCTGCTCGCGGCCATGCTGGTGTTCGGCGAGCTACGGCCGCTGCTGGTGGCCCGGGCGGACGGCGACACCGACCAGGTCACGGTGTCGACGACCTTCGCCCTGGCCCTGGTGCTGGCCGGGCCGCTGGTCTTCGCCATGTTCGTGCAGGGCCTTGCCGTGGCGGTGAGTGATGCCTGGAGCGGGCGTCGTCCGGTGCGAGCGGCCTTCAACGTGGGGCAGTACCTGCTCACGCTCTTCAGCGCTCGCGCGGTGTTCTCCCTGCTCACCGGTACGCCGTTGCTCGCGCCGATGACCCACCTGTCGAACGCCGATGTGCTGCCGGCGCTGGTCGCCGGGTTCACCTTCTTCGCCGTCAACAACGGGACCGTGGCCGTGGCCGTCGCGCTGGAGCAGGGCCGCAGTGCGTTCGCCGTGGTGGCCGGCGACCTGCGTGTGCAGGGATTGACCACGGCCATCCTGATCGGGCTCGCGCCGGTGGCTGCCGCGGCGTCCGACGCGTCGCCGCTGATGCTGCCGCTGATCGCCCTGCCGCTGGTCGGTGTGCAGCGCAGCGCCTGGATCGCCGCCCAGCGTCAGCACGAGGCGTTGCACGACAGTCTGACCGGGCTGCCGAACCGCAAGCTCTTCCAGATGCGCGCCGACCGGGCCCTGGCCGAGGCGCGCAGTGAGGGGCGACTGGTCGGCATCATGCTGCTCGACCTGGACCACTTCAAGGACGTCAACGACACCCTGGGCCACCACGTGGGCGACGGACTGCTGCGGGAGGTGGCGGTGCGCGTCACTTCCGCGGTGTCGGACGGGGTCACGGTCGCCCGGCTGGGGGGCGACGAGTTCGCCGTCCTGGTGGGGCCCGTGCTCAGCGCGGAGGTGATTCAGGCTCTCGCGCAGGAGATCTCGGGACGGTTGCGGGAACCGATCCTGGCCGAGGGGGTGCGGATCGGCGTCCAGGCGAGTATCGGCATTGCGCTGAGCACCGATCACGAGGCGACCACCGAGACCATGCTGCAGCGGGCGGACATCGCCTTGTACCTGGCCAAGGAGAACCGCGGTGACGTGCAGGTGTACCGGCCCGAGGTGGACCAGAACACGGTGGCACGGCTCAGCCTGATGGCCGACCTTCACACAGCGGCGGTGAACCAGGACTTCGAACTGGCCTTCCAGCCGCAGATCGAGACCGCGACCGGGCGGGTGGTCGCGCTGGAGGCGCTGATGCGCTGGCACCACCCCACGCGGGGGGTGATCGAGCCGGACATGTTCATCCCGTTGGCCGAGAACTCCGGGGCGATCCGGCAGATGTCCCAGGCCGCGATCGAGGGTGCCCTGGTCACGTTGCAGCGGTTGCGGGGGGAGGGGCACGACCTGTCGATGGCGGTGAACCTGTCGGCGCGGGTGCTGTCGAACCTCGAGGTGCCGGCCTGGGTGGAGCAGATGCTGCTGGAGACCTCGGTTCCCTCGGCGCGGCTGACCATCGAGGTGACCGAGTCGACGCTGATCGCCGATCCGCAGCGGGCTCTGCGGGTGCTCGCCGAGCTGCGCGAGATGGGCGTCCAGCTGGCGATCGACGACTTCGGCACGGGGTACTCCTCGCTGTCGTATCTGCAGCGGCTGCGGCCGAACGACCTCAAGGTCGACAAGTCCTTCGTCACGGAGATGATGAGCGATGAGAACGACGCCGTGATCGTGCGCTCGATCGTCGAACTGGCGCACTGGCTGGGCATGACCGTTGTCGCCGAGGGTGTCGAGGACGCGCAGACCCTGAGCCGGCTGGCCGAGATGCGCTGTGATCGTGCGCAGGGCTATCACATCGCCCGCCCGATGTCCGAGGACCAGCTGAAGGTCTGGCTCGCCGCCCGGCGGGCCAGTGAGGCGGAGGTCGAGGCGGCGGTGACCCGATCATGATCATTCCCTTGGCGGCTCTGGTTGCGCTCCTTCTGCCGGCGGTGCTCGGCGGGCGGCTGCGCCGGCTGGCCGATGTGCGGCTGCGCTTCACCTGGGCAGTCAGCTCCGCGCTGATCGTGCAGATCCTGGTGATCGAGCTGCTGTCCGGGCCCCTCTGGTTGTTGTCGGGCGCCCATGTGGCGACGTACGCGGTGGCGGCCTTCTACCTGTGGGCAAACCGGCGGGTGCCCGGCCTGCTGGTGCTCGGTCTCGGTGGGGCCTGCAACGGTGTCACCATCGCGCTGAACGGCGGCACCCTGCCGGCGCGAGCCGGGGCGCTGGAGTCGGCCGGCATCGAGCAGGCGGCGGGGGAGTTCGCGAACTCCGGCGTCGTGCACGATGCGAAGCTGGCCTTCCTGGGCGATGTGTTCGCGATCCCCGAGGCCTGGCCGCTGTCGAACGTGTTCAGCGTGGGCGACCTGCTGATCGTGCTCGGAGTCGGGTATGCGTCCCTGCGCATCTGTGGCACCCGCTGGACGCCGGCCTGGGCGCCACGCTCGGGCGGTCACGGCCGCCCGCGTCACCTCGCCGGGTCCTCGGCGCCGTCCGCGCCGTCCGCAGCGACGGTGGCGGACGACGCGCTGGCGGCCCTCCCCCGGCAGCGTCGCCGCCATCGGGAAAGGCCCCGCACCGCGGTCACCACTGCTGTCGGCCCCGCTCCGGGTAACCCTGACGAGGAGTAGTGGTCGCGAGCCCTATACTCGGTGCCCGTGCCGTTCGCTCCGGACGGCGCACGCCGCCTTAGCTCAGTTGGCCAGAGCAACGCACTCGTAATGCGTAGGTCTCGGGTTCGAATCCCGAAGGCGGCTCCCGTGTTAACGCAGCTGGCGCTGACCGCGCCGTACGCGAGAGTCGAGAAACCGTGATCATTTGCGCCGGATGATCACGATTGCTCGACTCTCGGCGCGCGGTGAGGGCGGGGACCAGGTGTCGCCCACGGTTGCGTCGCCCGGTGGGTGTCGCTGAGGGCGTGTGCGAGAGTCTCCGATCACCGACCCCTCGTGCTCGATGTCTGAGCGTGCGGACGACGACGTCGACCTGGGGGGATCAGGCCAGGCTCGACAGGAGGCCGAGCCCTCGTCGGAGGAGCCCGTCCAGATTGGCCCGAGCAGCGTGCCCGATCAGTTCTCTCAACGCCGTATCTGCACCAGGGGTGTCGCCGGCGCCGAGGCGGATCTCGGCCTCGGAGAGCAGGATGGTGCCGATCATGGCTGCCCAGGTGTCGGACTTGCTCATCGCCCGGGTTCGGGCAACAGTCATCCAGCGCAATGCCCGGTCGGTATCGCCGGCTCGGGCGTGGTGCAGGGCGAGCATGCGGCTGCTGGCCCCTTCCCAGCACGGGTCGTCGAGGTGGCAGCTCATCGCGAAGCAGCGTTCCAGCTCGGCCGAGGTCACCGGCGGTGTCCCCTGAGCCAGGCCGGCTTCGGCAAGGACGGCCATCGGGAACGGCTCGAACGCGATCCAGCGCTGGCTGCGGGCGACGTCGAGGCTCTCCGTCGCCCAGCCGACCGCGGTCGGGATCTGTTCTGACAGCAAGGCTGTCCATCCGCCGAGCCCCAGAGCCCATGCCTCCCAGCGTCGATCGCCGGTGGAGCGGGCGAGGTCGATCGCCACCTGGAACCGGTCGATGCTCTCCTCGTACCGGCCCCAGTCGGAGAGGTTCACTGCCGAGACCGCGTGGACGCCGACGAGCAGTTCAGCGGTGCCGTCGGCCAGCTCGAGGGCAAGGTCGAGCTGGCGCTCGGCCTCGGGACGTCGTCCGGCCAGGGAGTTGACGTACCCCCGCTCACGAAGGGCGCCGACGGCAGTCCGTCGGTCGCCCGAGGTCCTGGCGAGCTGAACGGCCTGCTCGAGCAGCACGCTGCCTTCGTCGTCGAAGCCTCTGACCGTGTGGACGAGCGCGCTACCCAGCTCGAGAAGGCATTCACCGAGCAGGACGTCGTCGCCCATCGTCTCGGCCTGGGCACCGGCTCGCCGGAGGCATTCGAGCCCGGCCTCGACGGCGCCGGCAGCGATGGCGGCCCGGCCGGCGTCCAACAGGCCCGAGGCGATCGCGGTGGTCGACACCCCCGGCGGCGCGGCCGACACTCCTGATCGGGCGGCGCTGCGCAGGGCCGCCGAGGGATCGCAGCCGAGATCGGAGCGGAACAGAGACTCCACGTCGGCGACATGCTGGAGCGCCGTATCGGCGTGACCGGCGGCGACCAGGCTCTTCACCAGCAGCACGTGCGCTCCCTCGTCGTAGGGAGCGCGGCGGGCCGAGATCGCGGCCAGCTCGATGGCCCGATCGAGCTGCCCGCGTGAGATCGCCGTGATCGTCTCCTCCCGCAGGCGGGCGGCGATGCGGGCGGACACCTGCTGGCGCACCACCAGCAGCCACGTCGAGAACGCCGGACTGCACCTCGGATCGATCCCCTCCAGAAGCTCGCCGAGGGAGGCGGTGTCCAGGCGACCGTCCCGCAGGGCCTGCACATCGACGGTGACCCCGGCCGGCAGATCAGCGGTGACCGGGTCACCGGTGAAGACCTCGGACGAGCCGATGGCCTGGCGGATCCGGGCCAGGCACCAGCGCAGCGCCCCCAGCGGGTCTGCGGCCTCGGGGAACAGCTCGGTGCTCAGCTCCTGTCGGCTGACCGGTACGTCGGACAGCAGCACCCGAGCCAGCACGGCCCACGACTTCTGCCCACTCAGCTGCCGGAGCCGGCCGTCCGAGCCCTCGATCCTCGGCCTGCCGAGGATCCTCAGGTGCAGCATCTCGGACACGCTCGCCCACCTCACGACGGGATTCCGAGCCGGTCTCGCACTCGCTCACGGACAACTCGACCCGTCCAGCGTGTGCGAAACCGTGTGCAGAGTCCAGCGCTGACACCCCGAGGCCTCACGGGGCCGGCCACACGTCACTCGGCAAGGCTGCTGCGCAATGCCGATCGCGGACTCAGAACAGAGTCGCCCGCATGCCACGGAGAACGGAGCAGCTCATGGGATTCGACCCGATCCAATACAAGGCCACCACCCGTCAGCAGTGGGAGGACGCCGCCGACGCCTGGCACCGTTGGGGGCCGGTCCTGGAGGAATGGTTGGGGCAGGCCACCGACCGAATGCTCGACGCCGCCGGGGTGCGCCTCGGCAGCCACGTGCTCGACGTGGCGGCAGGTGCCGGCGGGCAGAGTCTGGCCGCGGCCCGGCGCGTCGGAGCCGCCGGCCGCGTGCTGGCCACGGACATCTCGCCGACGATCCTCACCTACGCGGCGAAGTCAGCCGCCACGGCCGGGTTGGGCAGCGTGGAGACCCTCGAAGTCGACGGCGAGGCGCTGGACGGCGTGCCGGCCGAGTCGTTCGACGCCGTCATCTCACGGGTCGGGCTGATCTACTTCCCTGACCAGCAGCGCGCTCTCACCGGGATGCGTCGAGCGCTGCGGGACGGCGGACGCATCGCCGCGGTGGTGTACTCGACCCCCGATCGCAACGAGTTCTTCTCCCTCCCGGTCTCGATCATCCGCGCACGCGCCGAGCTTCCGCCGCCGCAACCGGGCCAGCCGGGGCCGTTCAGCCTCGGCGGACCCGGCGCGATGGAGAAGGCACTGATCGGTGCCGGGTTCCACGACGTGAGCGTCGAGACCGTGCCCGCCCCGCTCCGGCTGTCATCGGCCGCCGAGTGCACACGCTTCGAACGGGAGTCCTTCGGCGCCCTGCACCAGATGCTCTCCGGTCTGCCCGCCGAGCGCCGTCCGGCCGTCTGGGACGAGATCGCGACGGCCCTTGAACGCTTCGAGACCGATGCCGGGTTCGTCGGCCCGTGCGAGATGCTCGTCGGAGCAGCAACCCGTTGACCAGGTCAGACGCCTATCGGAGATCGGTGAAGAACTCGGCGATGTCACCGGCGAGCAGATCGGGCTCCTCGGCTGCGGCGAAGTGACCGCCGCGGGGGAAGACCGTCCAGCGTCGAATGGCGTACAGCCGCTCGTACCAGGACCGAGGTGGCTGCCCCTCGGGCACGAACTCGTGGGCGAACACCGCCATGGCCGTCGGTGTCGTCACGAAGTCCGCCGGGCCGACAGCGGTTCCGTGCCAACGGTTGTCGTAGTAGTCGCGCATGGACGACGTGATCGATCCGGTCGCCCACCAGAGGGTCAGCATGGTCAACAGCGCGTCGCGGCCGAAGCGCGCGTCGAGATCCCCGCCGCTGTCCGACCAGGCCCGCCACTTGTCCAGCACCCACGCGGCAAGCCCGGCCGGGGAGTCGTTCAGCCCGTACCCCAGCGTCTGCGGCCGGGTGGACTGCACGGCACTGTAGCCGCGCTCGGTCTCCTCCCACCGGGCCACATGGTCGACGTACGCCTGTTCCTCGCGCGAGAGCGGCAAGGCCCCGGGGCCCGTGTACGGCGTCATCTCCGGCGTGCTGAGGTGGACGCCGATCATGCGATCCGGGTGCAGGAGTGCCATCGACGTGGCGACCCCCGCGCCGAAGTCGCCGCCGTGCGCTCCGTACCGCTGGTACCCCAGGCCCTGCATGAGTCGATGCCACAGACCCGCGACGAACACCCGGTCGACGCCGACGCGCTGTGGGCGTTCGGAGAACAGGTAGCCCGGCAGCGACGGGATCACCAGGTCGAACTGGTCGCCGAGACGGTCGACCAGCGAGAGCAGCTCGATGAAGGTGCTGGGCCAGCCATGGGTGAGGACCAACGGCACCCCGCCGTGGGGTGCGCGATGGTGAACGACATGGAGGCGCACGCCGTCCACGTGGGCGACACGGTGCTCGAAACGGTTGAGCCACCGCTCCTGGCTCCGCCAGTCGAATCCGTCGGCCCAATACGCCAGCAGGTCACGCAGGTAGTCCACATCGACGCCCTGCGCCCACGGTTCCCCTGGAGCGGGGTCGGGCCAGCGGGTACGGCGAATACGCTCCTGCAGATCCTGGACAACCGCGTCTGACACCGTGACGGCGAAGGGTTCCAGGCGCACCCTGAGAGCATAGTGACGGTCGCCGGTTCAGGCGTCGGCGTCGGCCTCGATCGCGTCGAGGTCGCGAACGGCATACCGGAGGTGGTCCCACTCCTCCTGGAGGATCGTGTGCAGGCACGACAGGGTGGTCTCCGGGTGGTCGGGACTCCACGGGTTGGTGCGCGTCGCGGCCAGCTCGTCCGTCGTGACCGTGGCGAGGAAGTCGCGCACCCTGGCCACGTGGCCCGCCCGGACGTCGAGTACCTCGGTGTACGACGGAGTGACCCTGGAGAAGACCGACATGTCGTTGCCGTCGGTCTCGTACTCGCCGTTCGGTTGACCGATCGGGTGGTACGGCTGTTCGATGCCAAGGATGGCCCGGCCCAGCCAGACGTCCGTGGCCATCACCAGGTGCCGCAACGTCTGCGCGAACGACCACTCGCCGCCCACCGACACGTCGACGGTGTCAGCCGGCATCGCCGCGACGCGCTCGAGCGTGGCCGACCAGGCGCGCTCGAGCATGGCCCAGGCCGCGCGCAGACCATCCGGATCCGTGGCGCGTCGGTCGGCGCGGCCGGGGAAGCGGCGGTTGAGCTCCGCGTCGACGAGGGGGATCACGTCGATGCCGTTGATGCGCAGGAAGCTCTTGCCGTCGAACAGCCAGGGAGCATCGATGTCCGCGTCCTGAACGTCGACACCGCGCATGACGACACCGGACAGGTCCGTCCTGACGAACCGGGCGCCACGAAGGTCCGCGTCGACGAATCGGGCACCGGGCACGTCATCGGAACGGTTGTCGGTTGCCATGGCTGCTCCTGTCTGGTGTCTTGCCGAGCACTATGATCTTTCCGGTCCTACGCTGGGATTCGGTAGTGCCGAGACGTCGGAGGTTGCTCGTGCCGCAGGTAGTCGACTTCGCGGAAGTGTCCACTGCCGGGCTGGAGTCGTCGCCGGTGGCGGACGCCCTGGCCGGGCTGAGGGCCAATGAGGCCCGGTACTTCACGAACAAGTATGGCCACGTCTTCACCGTCGACGCTGCGAGCGACGCGGCGGAGACGATCGGCTGGGTCCACAAGATCCTTAAGGACGAGCGTGACATCGTCATCGGAGCCCCGCCGCTTGAGGCCACGCGCTTCGAGACCGGGGGAATCCGGTTCGCCTACGTGTTCTACGAGTCCGGGCTCGCGATCAACGTGATGTACGGCATCGAGCCAGGAACGAAGCGGGCCGTCGGGTTCAAGCTGGCGGAAGGGATGCCCATTCCCGACGAACTCGCGTCGCGGTTCAAGTTCGCGACCCAGAAGTCGAAGCTGGCCGGCACCATCCGCGGCTCCTTCTTCGTGATCAAGGGCGAATACTGAGCACCGTCGGGGGAGAGGCGTTCGGCTCGAAGGCGCGCACCCTCCCGGCTCCCCCCGCCATCGTGTGGGAGTCGCTGGTGGCCCCGCGGATGCCAGGAGCCCGGTCGTGGCTGAACCTGCTCGACGACGAGGTGGAGCCGACGATCCTGGACGCGGAGAAGCCCATTCGGGTGGTCTGGTCCTCACTCTGGCCGAGCAGGCCGAACGACCAGGTGCATCTGGAGCTCTCAGCAGCAGGAGGCGAGACTCTGCTGCGGTTCACCCTCCTGACACCGGATGAACTCCCGGACGCCAGCAAGACCGGGCACCTTCGGCGACGCGTCAATCACCTGCTCTTCGCCGATCTGCGCTACTCCTACGGGCAGTGACGCAGGAACCTCGTGCTCGGGCGAGGGACGGCCCCAGTCCCGCCGACCCGGTCGGCTACGGTGCTCTGGTGAGGGGACGCGGCTACGCCCTGTTCGGAGTGGGCGCCGCCGCGGCACCAGCGCTGTGGTGGAGCGTCGCTCCTGCGCTGCCTTCGCCGTGGGTTGCTCTCGGCACCACTCCTCACCGGTGCCGCGGCCCTGATCCTCGCCCACGGCACCATGGGCGACGAGAGCCGAGTGCGTCCCACTTCCGCGCTCACCGGGGGTTTCGGCGCCGGCAGCCTGGTGTGCGCAGATGCTCCTCGGGTTGGTGTTGGCGGTCCTTCGCGGGCTCACCTGAACGGGACGACAGGGAGGCGATGTGGCGTACGAGGACCTGTCCGGCGTCCCCCATCATGACGGTTCCGCCACCTACGTCTCCGATCTGACGCCGGACGTCGGCGACACGGTCTCGGTTCTCCGCGTCCCTCGGTCGAGGGGGTGACCCAGGCGCTGCTGCGTACCTATGTCGACGGCGAGCAGTCTCGACCGAGGCGACGGTCGATCCGCGAGAGCGAGCACGAGGTATGGCTGCGCGGAGACATCGCGGTGGAGAACCCGGTGGTGAACTACCGCTGGTTGCTGACGGGGTCCGACGGCGACGAGTGGCTGAACGGCGAGGGCTTGCACGCACGATGTGACCGACGCCGACCGACGGGTCCCACGACGGCTACCCACCCCGCCGGCCTGGGCGGCCGATGCCGTGCTGTACCAGGTCTTCCCGGACCGCTTCGCGAAGTCCACCGAACGACCCGCCCCGACTGGGCGATCCCCCAGGCGTGGGACGACCCCGTGATCGGCAGTGGCCGGGAGACTCCGCTGCAGTACTTCGGGGGTGACCTGGACGGTGTCACGGCGCACCTGGACCACATCGCCTCGCTGGGCGCCGACACGGTGTACCTCGACGCCGTTCTTCCCGGCGCGCTCGAACCACCGCTACGACGCGACGACGTTCGACCACGTCGATCCCCTTCTCGGCGGTGACGAGGCGCTGGCCCGGCTCTCTGACGCCGCACACGCCCGCGGGATGCGGTTGATGGGTGACCTGACCACGAACCACTGCGGCGCAGCGCATGAGCGGTTCCAACGGGCCCTCGCCGACGCGTCCTCGCCGGAGGCCGAGTACTTCACCTTCACGGATCATCCCGGCGAGCTACGTGTGCTGGTTCGGGCACCGCTCCCTGCCGAAGTTCGACCACCGCAACGAGGGCCTGCGACGTGCTCTGTACGAGGGAGCGGACTCGACGGTCGCCAGGTGGCTCGGCCCCCACGGCCTGGACGGGTGGCGGATCGACGTCGCGAACATGACCGGCCGGCTCGGCACCATCGACCTCAATCACGCGGGTGGCGACCACGCTGCGATCGACGATGGCGACGGGCGAATCCCGAGTCGCTGCTGCTGGCCGAGCACTCCCACGACGCCTCGCACGACCTGCTCGGCGACGGATGGCACGGCGCCATGAACTACGCCGGCTTCGCGCGGCCGGTGTGGCAGTGGCTGAAGCGGCCCGGAGCGGTGAACCTGGACCCCGGTCCGTTCACGCCGTCGCCCCGTGTCCGCGGCCGACCTCGATGGTCGCCGACGATGCGCGCCTTCGCGGCCGCACAACCGTGGCGCGCGACGTCGCACGGCCTGAACCTGGTCGGCTCGCACGACGTGCCGAGGATCGCCACGTTCCTCGCGGACGACGCGCTGGTCACCGTGGCGTTCGGGCTCCTGGCCGACGATGCCGGGGATCCCGATGCTGTGGGCGGGCGACGAGATCGGCCAACAGGGCCTCAACGGTGAGGACGGACGGCGCCCCTTCCCCTGGCACGAACCGAGCCAGTGGGACACCCACCGACTGGCCACGAACCGGGCGCTGTTCGCGACGCGTGCGCAGACCCCCGCGCTGCGCCACGGTGGTCTGCGCTGGCTCGCCGTCAGCGCCGACGCCGTCACCTTCCTGCGGGAGACGCCGGACGACAGGGTGCTGGTTCATGCGGCGCGCGCCCGGCATCAGCCGGTCCGCCTGCCGCCCGGCGTCGTCGGGCGAGATCTCGTCGGCCTGTGCGACACCGCGAACCTCCGGGCCGACACCGACGGCGCCGTCACCCTGCCCGCCGACGGGCCCGCCTTCTCTCTGTGGCGCTACTGAGGTGCAATGGCTGCGCTGGGACCCGGCCGAGGTCTGCCTATCAGGTCACCGCCGCGGTTCCTGCGTGGCGCCCGCTTGCTGAGCCGGCGTTCGGTTGCTTGGGTGGGCGAATGAGCTTCGACGGTATGTGGGCTGAGCCCGGCAAGGACCCGCGCGAGGCGCTCGCGCCGGGCAGAGGTGAGAAGGGTGTGCTGGCGGAGTACCTCGACCGCTACCGGATGACCTTCGAGCTGAAGTGCCAGGGACTCACCGCCGAACAGCTCGCCACGCGTTCGGTGCCGCCGTCGACGATGTCGCTGCTGGGCCTGATCCGGCACCTGGCCCAGGTCGAGCACTCCTGGACCCGCCGGGTGTTCGAGGGGCAGAGCGACCTACCACGGCTCTACCGCACCGACGATGACCCGGACCTGGACTTCAACCAAGCCGTCGGCGACGACGCGGTGGTCGCCGACGCCTGGGAGACCTGGCGCGGCGAGGTCGCCCATGCCCAGGCCGTCTACGCAGACCTGGACCTGGACGCACTCGTCGACGTCCACGGGCAGGAGGCCGAGGCGCGCGACATCGTCGTCCACCTGGTGGAGGAGTACGCCCGCCACGTGGGTCACGCCGATCTGTTGCGGGAGTGCCTCGACGGTCGCACCGGCCAATAGGCGGCGTCCACCTCATGCGTGCTGATGAGACCGGGGATCGTGCGGCCGGGCCGCTGCTGGCGACCAAGCTGTACATCCCGAAGCGGCGTGGCGGTCTGGTGGTCCGTCCACGGCTCCTCGAGCATCTGCGCCGCGGAGTCGATGCCCGGCTGACGCTCGTGTCAGCTCCCGCCGGGTTCGGCAAGACCACACTCCTGGCCGAGTGGCTCGGTGAGATGTCCGCTGCGGACTCCTGCGTGGCCTGGCTCTCGCTCGACCCCTCGGACAATGAGCCCGCGGTGTTCTGGACCTACGTCGTGACCGCGCTCCGCGGTGCCGTGCCCAGCGTCGGCCCGCGGGTGCTGGAGCTGATCGCCTCATCGCCCCTGTCGACCGAGCTGGTGCTCACCACGCTGCTCAACGAGCTGGCCGCAGCGCCGGGTGAGGTCTGGGCGGTCATCGACGACTATCACCTGGTCGACCATCCCGACATCCGCGCGGGCATGACCCGCTTGCTGGAGCACCTGCCACCGTCCGTGCACGTCGTGCTGGGCACCCGCGCCGATCCCGACCTGCCCCTGGCGCGGTGGCGGGCCCGCGGCGAACTGGTGGAGATCCGTGCGGGCGACCTGCGCTTCACCGCCGAGGAGGCCGCCGCCTACCTCACCGAGGTCGCGGGGCAGCAGCTCGCCGCGGCGGACGTCGACCTCCTCGAGGAACGCACCGAGGGGTGGATCGCCGCGCTGCAGCTCGCCGCCCTGTCCCTGCGGGGGCGCGAGGACGTGAGCGGCTTCATCGCGAGGTTCGCCGGCAACGACCGGTACATCGTCGACTACCTGGTCGAGGAGGTGCTGGCGCACCAGCTCGAGCCGGTGCGCGCGTTCCTGCTGCAGACGGCGGTGCTCGACCGGCTCACCGGGCCGCTCTGTGACGCCGTCATCGGTGGTGACGGCGGCAGCCCGATGCTCGAGAGCCTGCACCGGGCGAACCTCTTCCTCGTCACCCTGGACGACCAACGGGAGTGGTACCGCTATCACCGCCTGTTCGCGGACGTCCTGCGGGCACGTCTGCTCGCCGAGCAGCCGGACCTGGTTCCGCTGCTGCACCGGCGCGCCAGCCGCTGGTTCGAGGCGCACGGCTCGGTCGATGAGGCGGTCAGGCACGCCCTGGCCGCGCCGGACATCGACCGCGCCGTCCGCCTGATGGAACTGGCCGTGCCGGCGATCCGTCGCGACCGCCAGGAGGCGATGCTCCTCGGCTGGCTGAAGGCCCTGCCCGACGACGCCGTCCGGCGCAGCCCGGTGCTCAGCGTCTTCCGCGGGTACATGCTCATGATCGGCGGCGACCTCGACGCGGTCGAACCTCGGCTCGACGACGCGGAGCGCGCACTGGCCGGCGTTCCGGACGGAGTGGCCCCGCCCTGGGCGATCACCGATGATCTGCGCACGCTGCCGGCGACCATTGCCACCTTCCGGGCTTCGCTCGCTCAGGCCCGGGGGGATGTGCCGGGGACGGCGCACCACGCTCGGCGGGCGCTCGACCTGGCCGGGCCGGGCGACCACCTCGCCCGGGGCGGTGCGGCGGGGTTCCTCGGCCTTGCCGAGTGGGCGACGGGCGACGTGTCGAGCGCGGTGGCGACGTTCAGCCAGGCCGTGGCGGATCTGCACGCGGCCGGCAACGTGGTCGATGCGCTGAACAGCACGGTCATGCTCGCGGACATGTGGCTCGTGGCAGGTCGACCTAGCACGGCGCGGCGGCTCCTCGAGGAGGCGCTGCAGCTGGCCGAGGCCCGCGGCGAGGCGCTGACGAGCGCAGCAGTCGACCTGCAGGTGGGGATCAGTGAGCTCGATCTCGAGGTCGCCGACCTCGAGAGCGCCACCCGACACCTCGATCTGGCCGAAGCCCTCGGTCGCCGGGCCTCGAGGGTCGAGAGCCGATACCGGTGGTTCGCGGCCAGGAGCCGGGTGGTCGAGGCCTCGGGTGACCCGGAACAAGCCATCGCCCTGCTCGAGGTGGCGGAGCAGCACTACCGGCCGGGGTTCTTTCCGGACGTCCGGCCGCTGGCGGCGATGAAGGCCCGGGTCCGGATCAGGCAGGGCAACCTGCCCCACGCCGCTGACTGGGCGCGTGAACGGGGACTGTCCGCCACGGATGCCCCCGAGTACCTGAGCGAGTTCGACCACCTCACCCTGGTCCGGCTGCTCATCGCGCAGCACCGGGCTCATCCCGCCGCCGGCGGGCTGGACCCGGCGGATGCCCTGCTGGAGCGACTGGCCGAGGCGGCCGACAGTTCCGGCCGCGCCGGCAGCCTGCTGGAGATCAGGATGCTGCAGGCCCTGGTGCTGGAGGTGCAGGGACGTCGCTCGCAGGCGCTGGCGTGCCTCGGCGAGGCCTGGACGCAGGCGCCCGAACCCGCGGGCTACCGACAGCTCGTCCTGGACGAGGGCGCGCCGATGATCGCCCTGCTGCGGGACGCCGGGGTCGCCGGGGGCGCCGGGCCCTGGCAGCAGGTGTCCGCGGTGTCCTCCGCACGGTCGCCGGCAGCGCCCTCGGCGGAGGCGTTGAGCGACCGCGAGCTGCAGGTGCTCCGACTGCTGGACAGCGAACTGAGCGGGCCGCAGATCGCCCGCGAGCTCTTCATCGCGCACAACACGCTGCGCACCCACACCAAGCACATCTTCGCCAAGCTGGACGTGACCAGCCGCCGAGCGGCGGTCAGGCGTGCCCGCGAGCGCGGCCTGCTGTAGGGGCCGACCGGTCGGCCCGGGGCAGATCTCACCCTGTCAGTCACATCATCGGGTGATGCCCGCTCACCCTGCCGGTTCCTAGATTCAAGGCACACCACGGGCCGGACACGGACCGCGACCCCACGCCAGGGAGCCAGTCATGACCATCACCACCACCACGCTCACCCGGGCGGCGGGCGTGAGCGCCGTCGCGGCCGGCCTGCTGTTCATCGGCGTCCAGATCAAGCACCCGCACATCGATGCCGCGTTCGTCACCACGACCGAGTTCACGGTCCGGGAGGCCGTGAAGGTGGTGATGGCCGTGCTGTCGCTCGCCGGCATCACCGGCATGTACCTGCGCCAGGTCCGGCAGACCGGGGTGCTCGGCCTGCTGGGGTACCTGCTGTTCAGCGTCGGCTATCTCGTCATGCTGGGCGTGCAGATCGTCGCGGTGTGCGTCCTGCCGACACTGGCGCGCACCGAGCCCGGCTACGTCAACGACGTCGTCGCCGTGGCGACCGGCGGTCAGGCCGTCGGGGACATCGGCCTGATGCAGCCGCTCAGCATGCTCGCCGGCATCGGCTACCTGGGCGGCGGCCTGCTCTTCGGCATCGCCCTGTGGCGCGGCGGCATCCTGGCTCGGTGGGCGGCAGTACTGCTCGCCTTCGGCACCATCGCGACCGGCGCGATCCCGCTGCTGCCGCAGATCAACGAGCGACTGTTCGCCGTTCCGCCCAGCATCGCCATGATCGGCCTGGGCTACTCGCTGTGGCGTGATCAGCGCACCCCGGCCGCTCCGCCCGTGGCCGGCCGCGTCGGCTCGCCGCTCGACCCGGCAGGCGTCCAGTGACCACCCACCCGCAGGCACCCACCCGGTCGGCTCGGCCGACCGGGTGGGTGCCGTTCGCGCTGCTCATCCTGATCGTCGTTCCCGGCATCACCGGGACGATGCGGTTGGTCGAGGTGTTCGGCGGACCGCACCTCATGCCGGCGAACCCCCGCCTCACCACCTCGCCCCTGCCGGTGATCGTGCACATCACCTGTGGCCTGGCCTATGCCGTCCTCGGGGCGTTCCAGTTCTCCACCGCGCTCCGACGCCGCTGGCCTGTCTGGCACCGGCGAGCGGGCCGGGTGCTCGTGGCTCTGGGCCTGGCGGTGGCGTTCTCGGCGATGTACATGACGCAGTTCTACGCTCGCCAGCCCGGCACCGGCCCCTTGAGCTACGTGTTCAGGCTCGCGTTCGGATCGGGCCTGGCGGTCAGTCTCGTGCTCGGGATCACGGCGATCCGGCGCAGGGACGTGGCTCGTCACCGGGCGTGGATGGCGCGCGCCTACGCGCTCGCCCTCGGGGCCGGCACCCAGGTGTTCACCCTCGGCATCGGCGCCGCCGTCTTCGGCGCGAGCGAGCTGACCTACGACCTGATGCTGGGCACGGGTTGGGGCATCAATCTGGCTGTCGCGGAGTACGTCATCCGACGTCCGCGCCGCCGCCGGGCCCCCGCTCGCCGCAATGCCAGGGCGACGACGACGGTCGTGTCCCGATGACGCAGGCACCCCGACGACCCGATCCCGCCGGATACCGGCTCCAGGTCGCCGGGCACCTTGACCACCACTGGTCGCCCTGGTTCGCCGGCTTCACCCTGATCCACGAGGACGACGGCACGACGAGCCTCACGGGGCCGGTCTCCGACCAGGCGGAGCTGCACGGGCTGCTGACCAAGATCCGGGATCTCGGCGTCGTCCTGATCTCTGTTGCGGCCGTCGATCCGGCAGTGCCTCCCGACGCCGATTCTGTGCGGTGGAACGTGGCCTTGTAGCACCACTTCCACCGCACAGAATCGGCGGGACCACCCGGGATCAGGCGAGGTCGAACCGGTCCAGCATCATCACCTTGTTCCACGCGGCGACGAAGTCGGCGACGAACTTCTGCTGCGAGTCGTCGCTGGCGTAGACCTCCGACAGGGCGCGCAGCACCGAGTTCGACCCGAAGACGAGGTCGACCCGGCTGCCGGTCCACTTCAGCTCGCCGCTGGCCCGGTCACGCCCCTCGAAGGTCTCCTCGGTGTCCGACGTCGGTGTCCACGTGGTGTCGATGTCGAGCACGTTGACGAAGAAGTCGGTGGTCAGTACCCCGGGCCTGCCGGTGAGGACGCCGAGGTCGGAGGAGTCGTGGTTCGCGTTGAGCGCCCGCAGCCCGCCCACCAGGACGGTCATCTCGGGAGCGGTCAGCGTGAGCAGTTGCGCCCGATCGATCAGCAGGGCCTCGGCCCGCTGCGGGTGTCCCTTCCCGAGGTAGTTGCGGAATCCGTCCGCAGTCGGCTCGAGCACCGCGAAGGACTCGACGTCGGTCTGCTCCTGCAGGGCGTCCGTGCGGCCCGGCGTGAAGGGGACCTCGATGTCGTGCCCGGCGGCCTTGGCCGCCTGCTCGACGGCAGCACACCCACCGAGCACGATCAGGTCGGCGAGCGAGACCTGCGTGCCTCCGGCCCCGGCGTTGAACTCCTGCTGGATCCCCACCAGGGTGGCCAGGACCGCCGTCAGCGCGGCGGGATTGTTGACCGCCCAGTCGTTCTGCGGGGCGAGCCGCAGGCGTGCCCCGTTGGCGCCGCCGCGCTTGTCGGTGCCACGGAACGTCGAGGCCGACGCCCAGGCCGTCGTCACCAGTTGGGAGACCGACAACCCGGAGGCGAGGATCCTGGCCTTGAGGGTTGCGATGTCCTCCGCGCCGACCAGGTCGTGGTTGACCGCCGGCACCGGGTCCTGCCAGATCTGCGGCTCGGCGGGCACCTCGGGGCCGAGGTAACGCGTGATCGGGCCCATGTCGCGGTGGGTCAGCTTGAACCAGGCCTTGGCGAACGCGTCGGCGAACTCCTGCGGGTTCTCGTGGAAGCGCCGCGAGATCGGCGCGTAGATCGGATCCATCCGCAGGGCCAGGTCGGTGGTCAGCATCACCGGGGGACGCCGCTTGGACGGATCGTGCGGGTCGGGCACGGTGTCCGCCGCGGCGGGGTCGGTCGGGATCCACTGCCACGCACCGGCCGGGCTCTTGACCAGGTCCCAGTCGTAGCCGAACAGCGTGCTCGAAGAAGCTGTTGTCCCAGGTGGTCGGCGTGGGCGTCCAGGCGCCCTCCAGGCCGCTGGTGATGGCGTCGCCGCCCTTGCCGGTGCCGAAGCTGCTCGTCCAGCCCAGGCCCATCTGCTGCAGCGGGGCGGCCTCGGGCTCGGGGCCGACGTTCGCGGCGTCGCCCGCACCGTGGGTCTTGCCGAACGTGTGTCCGCCGGCGATCAGCGCGACCGTCTCCTCGTCGTTCATCGCCATGCGGGCGAACGTCTCCCGGATGTCCCTGGCCGCGGCGAGCGCGCTCGGGTCGCCGTTGGGGCCCTCCGGGTTGACGTAGATCAGGCCCATCTGGACGGCGGCCAGCGGGTTCGCGAGGTCGCGCTCGCCGCTGTAGCGGTCGTCGCCGAGCCAGGTGCCCTCGTTGCCCCAGTTGGTGTGCGGGGGCTCCCAGACGTCCGCGCGGCCACCGGCGAAGCCGAACGTGGTGAAGCCCATCGACTCCAGCGCGCAGTTGCCCGCGAGCACCATCAGGTCGGCCCAGGAGAGCGCGCGGCCGTACTTCTTCTTCACCGGCCACAGCAGCCGGCGTGCCTTGTCGAGGTTGCCGTTGTCGGGCCAGCTGTTCAGGGGGGCGAAGCGCTGCTCGCCCGCCCCGGCGCCGCCGCGGCCGTCGCTGATCCGGTAGGTGCCCGCGCTGTGCCAGGCCATCCGGATGAAGAGCGGCCCGTAGTGGCCCCAGTCGGCCGGCCACCAGTCCTGCGACGACGTCATCACAGCCCCGATGTCGCGCTTCACCGCGGCGAGGTCGAGGGCCTTGAACGCGGCGGCGTAGTCGAAGTCCGCGCCCATCGGGTCGGCTGCTGCCGGGTTCTGGTGCAGGACATTGACATTCAGCTGGTCCGGCCACCAGTCGCGGTTCGAGGTTCCGCCTGTCGCGTGGACAACCGGGCACGTGGCCGCGGTCTCCGAGTTCATGTCGCCAACGACTGCATCATGATTGTCAGACACGAGAATCCTTCCAAGGCCGGTCGGTTCAGCGGAAATGGGTTCAGGAACTGTCTGCGGTGGAGCAGGCCGGGCACAGGCCCCAGTAGACGACCTCGGCCTCATCGATCGAGTAGCCGTGATCCTGGGCAGCGGTCAGGCAGGGCGTGTCGCCGACGGCGCAATCGACGTCGGCGATGGCACCGCACGATCGGCACACGAGATGGTGATGGTTGTCCCCGACCCGAGACTCGTAGCGGGCCACGGATCCCGGCGGTTCGATGCGGCGGACCAGGCCGGCGGTGGTCAGCGCACGCAGGACGTCGTAGACGGCCTGCTTGGACACCTCGCTGAGCTCCGCACGCACGATGCCGATGATCGAATCGGTGTCGGCGTGCGGATGGTCGTACACCGCCGTCAGCACCGCCACCCGGGGGCGTGTCACACGCAGTGCGGCCCCGCGCAGCAAGCGCTCGGCGTCCGTCGTTGTGGGCACCCTCGGAGTGTGGACCCACAATCTGGAATCAGTCAAGAGCAGGTTGGGGTGCGTGGTTGGGTCAGCCCGCGACGTCGCCGTCGGGGGTGCCGTGAGCGGCGATCGAGACCGCCTCCCAGGCCTGCCACTCCGCCAGTCGTGAGGCGTAGTCGGCGCTCGCCGTCGCGAAAGGGCCGTCGCCGAAGAAGATCCGCAGCGGCGGCTCGGCGGCGTCGACGAGCGGCCAGGATGGCCGCCCGGGTGGCTGTGGGGTCACCGCGACGTCCGACTGCGGCCGCCCGCCTGGCCGCGGCCTTCTCCCGCACCGGCGCATACGCCGGCAACTGATCGGTCCGCTGGGCGGAGGCACCTGCCCAGTCGGTTCCGTACCCGGTGGGCTCGACCAGGGTGACCCGGATGCCGAAGTCGGCCACCTCGGCGGCCAGCGCCTGGCTCAACCCCTCCAGCGCCCACTTCGAGGCGTGGTAGATGCCGACGCTCGGGAACGCGGTGATCCCGCCGATCGAGGACACCTGCACGATGTGCCCCCGCCGCCGGCCCGCAGGTGCGGCAGGGCGGCCTGGGTGACCCACAGCGCGCCGAAGAGGTTCGTCTCCATCTGGGCGCGGGCCTGCTCCTCGGTGATCTCCTCGACCATGCCGAACTGCCCGTAGCCGGCGTTGTTCACGACGATGTCGAGGCGGCCGAAGTGGTCGACCGCCAGGTCGACGGCGCGGCGGACCGCGTCCCGGTCGGTGACGTCGAGGGCGATCGGGAGCACCGCGTCCCGATGAACGGCGACCAGGTCGTCCAGGGCGGCGGCGTCGCGCGCGGTCGCGGCCACCCGGTCGCCGCGCTCGAGAGCAGCGAGCGCCCATTCGCGGCCGAAGCCGCGCGACGTGCCGGTGATGAACCAGATCTTGGAGGTCATTCCGGATTCTGCCCGGTTGCTGACGGCGATGTCCTTGGGCGCCGGAGGGGCTCGCCAGCTTCGTCGTGCGGCGTCGCGTGCACACCCCGCCGCCTGACGGTCCTCGGTCGACGTGTAGTGCCCGCTCATCGCGTTCGTCTCGTGGCGGCCCGGTGGCCTGAGCACCTTCGAACCGGTCTCCGATTGAAGATCGCGGACTCTCATGGGTTTCGCCCCAGCTGGTGGGGGGAGAACCCATGACGAAGCGGCGATCTCCGTAAGCGTGGGGTCAGACGGTGGCGCCGACGAGGGGCTCCAGGGGAAGGTCGGGGCGCTCGCGGGCCACGGTGCCCAGCCGCCACTGGTCGACGAACAGGGCGAGCATCAGCGCCGTCGGTCCGGGTCAGCACCTCGACGCCGCGGACCCCGGCCAGCGCCGACGGCGCCGGCCGCGTCGGTGCGCCGGGCGAGGCTGTAGTCCAGCCGGTCGAGGCGGACCTTGACGCCGAACTCGTGCTCGATCCGGTGCGTGGCCACCTCGAACTGCATCGGGCCGACCGCGGCCAGCACCGGTGCCTGGTCGCCGCGCCGGTCCGAGCGCAGCACCTGGACGACGCCCTCCTGGTCGAGCTGCTCGATGCCCGCGGCGGAACTGCTTGTAGCGGCTGGAGTCGTTGCCGCGGACCACGGCGAAGTGCTCGGGGGCGAAGCTGGGGATCGGCGGGAAGGCCAGCGGCTCGTCGACGTACAGCGTGTCGCCCGACCCGCAGCGCGGCGGCGTTGACCAGCCCGATGACGTCGCCGGGCTAGGCGGTGTCCAGGGTCGCGCGCTCGCGGCCGAAGACCGACTGGGCGTACTTGGTGGCGAACGGCCGCCCGGTGCCGGCGTGGGTCACGACCATGCCGCGCTCGAACGCCCCCGAGCACACCCGGGCGTAGGCGAGCCGGTCGCGGTGCGCGGAGTCCATGCCGGCCTGCACCTTGAACACGAAGGCGCTGAACGGCGCCGTCAGCGGCCGCGGCGATCCGTCGACGGTCGGCGCGCGGACTGGGCGGCGGGGCCAGCTCGACCAGCGTGTCGAGCAGCTGATTGACGCCGAAGTTCAGCACCGCCGAGGTGAACAGCACCGGGGTGGCTGCGCCGCCGAGGAAGGCGTCCTGGTCGTGGTCGGCGTCGTCGAGCGTGAGCAGCTCGCACTCCTCGACGGCCGTCGTCCAGGCCTCGCCCTCACGCTCGGCGGCGGCCGCGGCGTCCAGGTGCTCCTCGGGGGCGATGGTGGCGCCGCCGGCGGTGCGGGTGAACCGGATGTACTCCCCGGTGCGCCGGTCCAGCACGCCCGCGGAAGTCGCCGGCGATGCCCGACCGGCCAGGTCAGCGGCGTGGGCACCAGCCCGATCGCCTGCTGGATCTCGTCCATCAGGTCCAGCGCCTCGCGGCCCGGGCGGTCCCACTTGTTGATCACGGTGATCACCGGGATGCCGCGGTGCCGGCACACCTCGAACAGCTTCAGGGTCTGCGGCTCAAGACCCTTGGCGGCGTCGATCAGCATCACCGCGGCGTCGACCGCGGCCAGCACCCGGTAGGTGTCCTCGGAGAAGTCCGCGTGGCCGGGGGTGTCGACCAGGTTGATGACGGTGTCGCCGTAGGTGAACTGCAGGGCGGCCGAGGTGATCGAGATGCCGCGGGCCTTCTCCATCTCCATCCAGTCCGACACGGTGGCGCGCCGTCCGGCCTTGCCGTGGATCGCGCCGGCCTCGGCGATCATCGCCGCGTGCAGGGCGAGCGCCTCGGTCAGCGTGGACTTGCCCGCGTCGGGGTGGCTGATCACCGCGAAGGTCCGACGCCGCGCGGCTTCGGCCGCAGTGGGGTCCATGGCCGCTTCAGTTCCTCCGATAGGTCCTCGTAGCGGCCTTGCGGACCACCGTGATCGCAGGAGCACGGCTCCTGACCATCCGTCATTCTAGTCGCCGACGCTGCCCACACGGTTCGGTCATGCCGAACGCGTCGTATACCGCGCGTCCGGCATGACCGAACCGGTCAGGACACTGCCTGGGTGAGGAACCGGGTGAGCTGGTCGACGACGAAGGCGTGGTCCTCCACCTGAGGCAGCCCCGACACGGTGACCGCGCCGACCACCCCCACCCCGCGGACGGTGATCGGGAAGGACCCGCCGTGGGCGGCGTACTCGGACAGGGACAGGCCGGTCCGCTCCTCGAAGGTCGACCCGGCCGCCCGAGCCTGGGTGCCGACGTAGAGCGAGCTGTGGCCGAACCTCAGCACGACGCGCACCTTGCGCTCCACCCAGGTGTCGTTGTCCGGGGCGGTACCCGGCAGCGCCGCGTGGAACAGCCGCTGGCCGCCGCGGGTGATCGACACCACCACGGGGAGCGCAGCTGCGCGCGCCGCCTGGACCAGCTGCTCGCCCAGCGCCCACGCGGTGTCGTGGTCGAACGCGGTGAAGACGAGCCGCTCCTCCTGGGCGGCGAGGTCGGCCAGGTCCTGCGCGGTGGAAGGCACGGTCACCGGTGGCTCCTTCGTCGTCGGGGTGCGTTCGAAGGTACCGCTGCCCGCTCAGCTCCAGCGGGGTCGTGCCGACGGGATGGGGCGTGAGGGTGGTGCGGTGGACCGGCCGTGCGCTGCTGGCCGTGGTCGTCCTGCTGTGGGCGGCCGGCATGCTCGGGTTCAGTGGCTACATGACCTATCGCAGCGTGGTGACCGCCGTGCACGGCAGGCCCAGCGCCCTGGCCGGGCCCCTGCTGTGGTGGGGGATCATCTTCATGATCTTCGTGGGGTTCCCGCTGATGAGGCGGCGCTGGCCCGAGGCCACCGCCGACGGGGACGGCGACAGCGCCGGCGGCGACTGACGGCGACTGACGGCGTAGTCCTGGACGTCGCGGCTAGGCTCCGGCGATGACCTCGTCGATGACCCACCCGGATGCTGCTGCAGCTGTGGCAGACGACGGCTGGAGCCTGCTCCTGGGCGTCCTGCATGCCGGCGTGCCGGTCACCTCGCTCGCCCAGGCGGCAGCCGTCGCGACGGCCGCGGTGACGGCCTGCGCGGCGGACGCCGATGCCCACCTCCGCGTCGACCTGCGCCCCGAGCGGGTCGAGTTGAGCCTGCAGAACCGCTCGGCCGAGGCAGTCACACCGCTCGACGTCGACCTGTGTCACCGGGTCACCCGCAGCCTGCAGGAGCTCGGCCTGGCGGTGGAGGCCCCGGTGAGCAGCCCCGGCGCCCACCCGGCGCAGCGACTCGAGATCGCCATCGATGCGCTGGACATTGCGGCGGTCCTGCCGTTCTGGCGGGCCGTGATGGGCTACGCCGACTCGCCGGCCGGCGCCGAGGTTCCGAATGCGGTGGTGGATCCGGCCGGCCTCGGACCGGCGATCTGGTTCCAGCAGATGGACCAGCCGCGGCCGCAGCGCAACCGGATCCACCTCGACCTGGCGGTCGCGCCGGAGGAGGCCCTCGGACGGATCCGGGCTGCGCTCGATGCCGGCGGCACCCTGGTCAGCGATGCCGCGGCCCGTGCGTTCTGGGTCCTCGCCGATCCCGAGGGCAACGAGATCTGCATCTGCACCTGGCAGGACCGGGACTGAGGTCACCGCGCTCACCGCGCCGACAGGGCCGGAAGCCGCAGTCGTGGCGTTACTGTCGGCCATGTCTGTGGCCTGCCCACCTGAGCTGCGCGAGGATGACCCCGTCCGATCAGTCCGTCCAGGGCGGGCAGCCACACGGTCTCACGGGAGAAGGCAGAGTCGCACATGCAGTTGCTCGACCTCTCGGCGGTTCTGATCGGCCTGATCTCGCTGTTGGCGGTGGTCAATGCCCGCGTGCTCAGGATGCCGCCGACGATCGGCATCACCATCGGTGCGTTGGTGGTGAGTCTGATCCTGATGGGCTTGGCCCGTCTCGACGTCCAGGTGGCGGTGAACGCCGTCGACACGATGCAGACCATCGACTTCGACGAGGTCGTGTTCCTGGGCGTGCTGTCCTTTCTGCTCTTCGCCGGAGCGCTCGGCCTGGATTCGCACGAGTTGTGGGCGTTGCGTTGGCCGGTGTTCGTCTTCGCCCTGCTCTCCACAGCGATCTCCACTGCGACGGTCGGAGGACTGATCTATCTGCTGCTCGGCGCATTCGACCAGCAGGTCGCCCTGGTGTACTGCCTTCTGTTCGGCGCCCTGATCAGCCCGACCGACCCCGTGGCAGTGCTCGGCATGCTCAAGCACGCCAAGGTCCCGAATCGGATCGAGACCATCGTCGCCGGTGAGAGTCTGTTCAATGACGGTGTGGGCGTGGTGGCTTTCACCGTGCTTGCCGCGGTGGCGACGGCCGGATCGGGCGCTGGCCACGCGGTGGAGCTGACGGTCCCCTCGGTGAGCCTGTTCTTCCTCCGTGAGGCGGTCGGTGGCCTGGTGCTCGGGCTGGTGATGGGCTACGTCGGGCTGCTGCTGATCCGCGCGGTGCCCGACTACGTCACCGAGGTGCTGGTCTCGCTCGGAATCGTGGCCGTCCTGACGGCGGTGGCCTTCCACCTGACCGTCTCTGCCCCGCTGGCTGCCGTGGCCGCGGGCCTGCTGGTCGGCTCGCTCACCGACCGGACCCCCTCCACGCTGTCCAACCGCGAGCAGTTCGAGGGTTTCTGGCATCTGGTCGATGAACTGCTCAACGTCTTCCTGTTCGCGTTGCTGGCATTCGAGGTGGTGTGGCTCCACCTCAGCCTCACGTCGGCCCTGCTCGGGCTGATCGCCATCCCGTTGGTCCTCGCTGTGCGCACGATGAGCGTCCAGGTGCCCATGGTGTTCCTCCGCCGGAGCCACGTGTTCGACCCGTATACCCGCCGGTTGATGATCTGGGGTGGGTTGCGCGGTGCTCTCGGCGTCGCCATGGCCTTCACCCTGCCGGACGGCGCTCCGCGCGATCTGTTCCTGGTGATGACCTACGCCGTGGTGATGTTCAGCATCGTGGTGCAGGGGTTGACCATCGGGCGTCTTGCCGAGCGGGCCAGCGCCGCCGCTCGGTAGCGCTAGGCAAGGGTGAAGTAGCGAAGGATCAGGTACGGCGAGGAGAGCGCGACGGTGACGGCGGTGACGGGTATGCCGTACTTGGCGAAGACCCAGAAGCTGATCGGATGCCCGTTGCGCTTGGCGATGCCGGTGACGACGACATTGGCGCTGGCGCCGATGGCGGTGGCGTTGCCGCCGAGGTCGGCGCCGAGGGCCAGCGCCCACCACAGTGATTCGCGTTGTGGGGTGATGCCGTCGGCAGTTCCGACCAGGTCGAGCACCAGAGGGGCCATGGTGGCCACGAACGGGATGTTGTCGACGACCCCGGACAGGGCGGCCGATCCGACGAGGATGATCTGTGAGCCGGCGAGGTAGTTGTCCTGCATCACGGCACCGACGGCGGTGGCGAGCTCGCCGATGACGCCTTGATGGACCAGGGAGCCGACCATGATGAACAGTCCGGCGAAGAAGAGGAGGGTCTCCCACTCGACGTCGTGCAGATAGTCATGGCTCGGGAGGCGGGAGACGCCGATCGCGGCGCCGGCGCCGAGCAGGGCGATCACCGAGGGCTCGATGTGGGTCATGGAGTGCGTGACGAAGCCGGCCATGACCAGCGCCAGGACCACTCCCATGCGGCGTAGCAGGCCGGCGTCGGTGATGGTGTCCCCGCGCTGCAGCCGCGTGATCTCGGTGGCGCGCTCCTGGTCGTAGCGCAGGTGCCGACCCCAGAAGATCCAGGTCAGGCCGATGAAGGCTGCGAGCAGGACGACCACGAGCGGGGCGAGATTCACCAGGAAGTCATCGAAGCTGAGTCCGGAGCGGCTGGCGATGATGATGTTGGGCGGGTCGCCGATGAGCGTGGCTGCGCCGCCGATATTGCTGGCCATGACCTCTGCGAGCAGGAACGGCACCGGGTCGGTTCGCAGGCGCTCGCACAGCAGCAGGGTCACCGGGGCCATGAGCAGGACGGTCGTGACGTTGTCCAGCAGCGCGGAGGCGACGGCGGTGACGATGACGAGCAGGGTCATCATCCGGAAGGGGCGGGCGCCGGTGACCTGTGCAGCCCAGATCGCCAGCCATTCGAAGACTCCGGTGGTCCGGAGCACGCCGACGACAACCATCATCCCGAACAGCAGCAGGACGACGTTCCAGTCGACACCGGTTCGTTCGGAGAAGAACATCTGGTGGCCACGGGTGGCGCCGATGACGACCATGGCGGCTGCCCCGGTGAGGGCGACCACGACCCGGTTGATCTTCTCTGTGGCGATGAGGATGTAGGCGACGACGAACACGAGGATTGCTGCGACGGCGGTCAGGCTCATGCCTGAGGCCCCTCGGTGTCGGTGCTCACTCCGGGCCACGGCTGACCTCGGTCGATGAGGTCGCGGGTGAGGCGTCGCTGGACGAGGGCCGAGTCCTCGCCGGCGAGGGTGGCCACGGCCGCCAGGAGCCGGGACATCGTGACGACGCCGTGATAGGCGCCGTCCCGGTCGCGCACCACCACCAAGGGTGTGCGGCCCTCGACCATGACGCTGGCGATCTCCAAGAGGGTGTCGCCGGGCGCGACGGTGGGCAGTTTCGTCAGGCGGACGGCGTGGGTGGCCAGCAGCGCGCCGAGGGTGTTGGTGGTCAGGTGCTGGCAGAGCTCGTCGGCGCCAGCCTCGTCGATCGCGTGCGCAAGGCGGGGGTCCTCCCGGATGTAGCCGGGGATGATCAGCCCGAGGATCTGGCTGCCGGGGACCACCGCCTGGGGCTGTCCGTCGTCGCCGACGACCACCAGGCCCTGGAGACGGTACTCGGCGATGATCCGGGCGGCTTCGGCCCCGGTCGTGCTGGTGGTGACGGTGGGGATCTGCTCGGCAAGGTCGATGGCGCGCACGGCGCCTCCGTTCGGGGTCGGCTCGGCACATGGCAGGACTGGCGCCGACCAGGCTTCCCGGCTCTCCGAGACCGAGTCTAGGGGCTCGTGTCGCACACTGAACCGGTTGGCCTCCCCGTTCCTGGGAGTTCGCCGTGAGTCCGCCGCCCGCAGGTGTGATCCTGACGGATCAGCCGTAAAGTCCAGGAATGGAACGGGCAGCTCCACCGCTGGTCGTCGACCTGACGGACGACGCGCCGCCCCCTGCCCGTTCCCGGCCCCGTTTCCGCCGGCCTGAGCGGGGCCTGCGCCGGCCGAGCCTGCGCCGGCCGAGCCTGGTGATGGCGGGTGCCGTCGTGGTGGCGATCGTGATCGCGCTGCTCCTGTGGCGGTCGGGCAGCGGGCCGGCCCCGCTGACGCGTGGCCGACGTCGACCGGGCCGTGCAGCAGGGCATCGAGAAGGCGCAGAAGGAGCAGCAGAACACCCCGCCGGACGCCGCCACCGCCTACCGCACGATCCTGCCCTCCCTGGTCACCATCACCACCGGGCAGGCGGGCTCGGCCGGAGCGTCGCCCGGGTCGACCGCGCTGGGTGCGGGCGTGGTGATCAATGCTCAAGGGGCCGTCCTGACCGCGCTGCACGTGGTCGACGGCGGTGGACCGATCGAGGTCAGCTTCACCGACGGCACCCGGGCGTCGGCCCGGGTGGTGACCCGGCGGGAGGCCACCGACATCGCCGTGCTCGCCGTCGACCGGCTGCCGGAGGTCGTCGTCCCGGCGGTGATGGGCGGCGGGCCGCAGGTCGGCGACGCCGTCTTCGCGGTCGGCAACCCGCTCGGGCTGACGGGCACCCTGACGGCAGGCGTGGTCTCGGCGACCGACCGCTCGGTGCGGGCCGAGGGCGGCGCCACGCTGGCCGACCTGATCCAGTTCGACGCGGCGGTGAACCCCGGCAACAGCGGCGGGCCGCTGCTCAACCGCGGCGGGCAGGTGATCGGCATCGTCACCGCCCTGGCCAACCCCTCCGAGCAGGCGTTCTTCGTCGGCATCGGCTTCGCCGTGCCGATCGCCACCGCGGGAGGTGCCGCCGGCGGCCCGCCGCAGTAGTCCCCTTCCCTCCGGACGCAGATCGGACCAGAGAGCCATGGACACCCCGCCGCCACAGCCCCCGGCCCGGCGCCGCCTCACCGCCGGCCGAGTGGACCAACCATCCGCTCGAGCACGCGCTCTACCAGGTCAAGAAGACGATCGTCGGCCAGGACCAGCTGCTGGAGCGGATGTTCGTCGCGCTGCTGGCCCGCGGCCACCTGCTCGTCGAGGGCGTGCCCGGGCTGGCCAAGACGATGGCGATCAAGACCCTGGCCCAGGCGCATCGGCGGGCAGTTCCAGCGGATCCAGTTCACGCCCGACCTGGTGCCGGCCGACGTCGTCGGCACCCGGATCTACAACCAGCGCGAGGGCGAGTTCCAGGTCTCGCTCGGTCCGGTCTTCGCCAACCTGCTGCTCGCCGACGAGATCAACCGCGCCCCGGCCAAGGTGCAGAGCGCGCTGCTCGAGGTGATGCAGGAGCGCCAGGTGACGATCGGCCGGGAGACCTACCCGGCGCCCGAACCCGTTCCTCGTCATGGCCACCCAGAACCCGATCGAGTCCGAGGGCACCTATCCCGCTGCCCGAGGCGCAGGTCGACCGGTTCATGCTCAAGGTGCTCGTCGGCTACCCGACTCCCGACGGAGGAGTACGTCGTCGTCGAGCGGATGACCACGGCACTGGAGACCACCGCCCAGGTGATCGACACCGAGCAGCTGCTCGCCTACCAACGAGCGGCGGACGCCGTCTACGTCGACCCCGGGATCATCGAGTACGCCGTCCGCCTGGCCGCGGCCACCCGGGAACCGGCGCGGGTGGGCCTGCCCGACCTGGCCCGCTACCTCTCCTTCGGGGCCAGCCCGCGGGCCTCGATCAATCTGGTGCTCGGCGGCGAAGGCCCTCGCCTTCCTGCGCGGGCGTGACTACGCCCTGCCCGGGGACGCCCGCGACCTGGCCCGTGACGTGCTGCGGCATCGGATCGTGCTCTCCTACGAGGCGCTCGCGGACGGCGTCTCGTCCGACGACCTGCTCGGCCCGGTGCTCGACGCGGTTCCGCTGCCCGACATCCCGCTGCGCGAGCGTGCGGGCGCCCACCGGTCGACCGGCCATGGTCAGCGACCCCAGCCGCTGACCCCGGAGCGGGTGCTGCGCCGGCTGGAGTGGCGGGTGATCCGCCGCCTCGACGGCCGGCTGCAGGGCGACTACCGCACCCTGTTCCGCGGCACGGGGATCGACGTCGCCGACCTGCGCGAGTACGGCCCGGGCGACGACCTGCGCCACATCGACTGGAACGTCACCGCCCGGATGGACACCCCGTACGTGCGCGAGTACGTCGAGGACCGCGAGGTGACGGCGTGGCTGCTGCTGGACCGCTCGCCGTCGATGGGGTTCGGTCCGGTCGAGCGGCAGAAGCACCGGGTGCTGACCGATGTGGCGGCGACCATCGCCCAGCTGCTGGCCCGGGGCGGCAACCAGGTCGGGGCGGTGCTGTTCGACACCGGGGTCGCAGGAGACCATCCCGCCCGGCGCACGGGCGGAACCAGGTGCTGCGCATCCTGTCCCGGCTGATGGCGCCGGCCGATCGAGGGGCCAGCGGGACCACCGATCTCGCGCGTGCCGCTGCGGGCTGCTCTCGGCATCGCCCGGCGCCGGTCGCTGATCGTGATCGTGTCGGACTTCCTCGACCGAGCCCGGGTGGGAGCGCCCGCTGGCCCAGCTGGCGCGGCGGCACGACGTCGTGGCCGTGCAGGTCGTCGACCCGCGCGAGTTCGAGCTGCCCTCCGTCGGCATGATCTACGTCGAGGACGCCGAGACCGGTGAGCAGATCTTCGTCGACACCGACGACCCCGCCTTCCAGGCCCGGCTGCGGGCCGCGGCCGACGAGCGCCAGGCCGCCCTGCGGGCGAGCGCCACCAGCGCCGGCACCGACCTGTTCACCGTGTCGGCACCGACGAGGACCTGGTGCGGGCGCTGGCCCGCATCTCCGCCCTGCGGGCGCGGAGGCGGCGATGACCTTCGCCTGGCCCTGGATGCTGCTCAGCCTCGCGGCGCTGCCGTTGCTGCTGTGTGGGGTATCGCCGGCTGCTCCGACGTCGGCTGGACCGCCGGGCGGCGTTGGCCGCGCTCGGCCTGGTGGCGCCCGCCGGCGCTCTCGTCCGGCCGCCGGCGGCACCTGGCCCCGGCGCTGTTCGGCGTCGCCCTGGCGCTGCTGCTCACGGCGATGGCCCGGCCCCAGGCGACGGTGGCGGACGCCGCGTCGCGAGGGCACCGTCGTCCTCGCCTTCGACGTGTCGAACAGCATGGCGGCGACCGACCTGTCGCCCACCCGGATGGAGGCGGCGAAGGCGGCCGCCCGGACCTTCGTCGAGCGGCAGCCGGCCACGATCAAGGTGGGGGTGGTGGTCTTCGGCGGAGAGCGGCCTGATCACCCAGGCGCCGACCACTGACACGGGCGGGGGTGCTGGCGGCCATCGACCGGCTGGCCCCCGCAGGGCGGCACGTCGCTCGGCCGCGGGATCCAGACCTCGCTGAGCGCCATCACCGGTCGGCCGGTGCAGCTGGACGCCGAGGGCGGCGGGGTCGAGGCGCAGGGTCAGGATCTCGGCTACCACGGGTCCGCGGCGGTGATCCTGCTCTCGGACGGCGAGAACACGGCCGAGCCGGACCCGCTGGAGGTGGCCGAGGTCGCCTCGACGGCCGGGGTGCGGATCTACCCGATCGGGCTCGGCAGCGCGGCGGGAACGGTGCTGGAGATCGACGGCTTCCAGGTGGCGACGGCGCTGGACGAGCCGCTGCTGCGCGAGATCGCCTCGGTCACCGACGGCGTCGTACTTCGCCGCCGCTGACGAGAAGGAGCTGACCTCGGTCTACTCCTCGATCGATCTCGCCTGGACCATCGAGGCGAAGCAGATGGAGGTCACGGCGCTGTTCGCGGCCGCGGCGGCGCTGCTGCTCCTGCTCGGCGCCGGTCTGTCGTTCCTGTGGTTCGGGCGGGTGATCTAGATGTCCTTCGCGTGGCCCTGGGTGCTCTGGTCGCTGCTGCTCGTGCCCCTGCTCGCCGCGGGGTACCTGTGGCTGCAGCGGCGGCGGCGCCGTCGGGTGGCGGTGGCCTACTCCAGCGTCGCGTTGATCCGGGCGGCGGCCCCGGCCCGCTCGGCGTGGCGGCGGCATCTGCCCTTCGTGCTGGTGCTCGGGGCGCTGGCGTCGCTGGGCGTGGCCGGCGCCCGCCCGCAGGCCCGGCTCGACGTGCCGGTGGCCGGGGCCGCGGTGATCGTCGCGCTGGACGTGTCGGGCTCGATGTGCGCCACCGACGTCGACCCCAACCGGCTGACCGCCGCCCAGGCCGCCGTCCGCGAGTTCGTGCAGGCGCAGGACGGGAGCACCCGGATCGGCCTGGTGGTGTTCTCCGGGTTCGCCCAGGTGGCGGTGCCGCCGACCACCGAGCGCCAGGACCTGCTGACGCGCCATCGACTCGCTGACCACGGGGCGGGGCACGACGATCGGCGCGGCGATCCTGAAGTCGGTCGACGCCATCGCCCAGATCAACCCGGACGTCGCCCCGGCGGACTCGCCCTCGGCGTCCGAGTCGCCCGACGGACAAGCACCCGGGCCGGGGCCGGGTGCGGCGGGTTTCGCACCGGAGATCGTCGTGCTGCTCACCGACGGGGCCAACACCCGTGGGGTCACCCCGGCCGAGGCCGCCGAGGTGGCTGCCGCGCGCGGCGTCCGGGTGTACCCGATCGGGTTCGGCACCACCAATCCCACCACCATGGTGTGCACGGCAGAGCAGTTGGGCGGCACCAGGTTCGACAACTTCGGCCCGGGGGTGGGCGGCGGGCAGGGCCGGCGCAACTTCCTGGTCGCCGACGAGGCGGCGCTGCAGCAGGTGGCGACCACCACCGGGGGCACCTACTTCTCGGCCAGCGACGCCGACCAGCTGCAGGCGGTGCTGGCCGACCTGCCGCGCCAGGTCGAGGTGCAGCAGCGCGACGTCGAGCTGAGCGCCGCCCTGGCCGCTCTGGCCGCCCTCCTGATCCTGCTCTCGGTCGCCGCCGCCGTCCGCTGGACCCCCTTCCCCACCTAGCCGAACGGGGTTTCAGCGGCGTGGGGCGTCAGTCGTGATAGGTGGGGGTCTTGGGGCGGCGGACGATGACGACGGGGCACTCGGCGTGGCTGGCCACGCGCTGGCTGACCGAGCCGATCAGCGCGCCGACGAACCCCCCGTGCCCGTGCGAGCCGAGCACGATCATGTCTTCGGGTTCGGCCAGCCGGAGCAGCGCCGTCGCCGGGTGGCCTTCGACGATGTGCCGATGCACGACAATCGAGTCGCCGCCGAAGGCACTCTCGATGGTGGCCTCCATCGCCTTGTGCGCATCGCCCGCGTAGTCGACGTCCGGCGAGACCATCCACACGTCGCCGAAGCCGCCCTGCACCGACCAGGCGATGACCGTGTGCAGCTCGGCACCACGCAGCTTCGCCTCCTCGGCCGCCCACTGCAGGGCATCCACCGACGAGGCCGAGCCGTCGACGCCGACGATGACCCGGCCGGCGGGCTTGTGCGGTCGCAGCGTGCGGACCGTGGCCTCGGAGCTGTCAGGTGTTCCGCTGGTGCTCATCGGGGGCTCCTTCATGCGTGACCCGTACGGCCAGCCTCGCCCCGGAGAACGCCCAGCTCAAGGGGCGAAGGCCCTCGCCCTGGCGCGGCCGGGTTGCGCCCTGGCGCGACGACGGAACCCTTGGCTCGCGGCCGGTGTACAGCACCGGGAGGAGTCGGGGGTGCAGGTCGCGAGGAAGGGGCCGTCGATCCGCCAGCAGGCGAGTGAGGACCAGGTGCTGGCCCGGGTGCGTGCGGGAGACCGCGAGGCGTATGCGGAGCTGGTGCACCGGCATGCCCCGATCGCGGTGCGCACCGCTGCCCTGCTCGGTGCCGGGGCCGATGCCGAGGACGTGGTCCAGGAGGCCTTCGTCAAGGCGTACGGCGCGCTCGGCGGGTTCCGCGACGGAGCTCCGTTCCGGCCCTGGCTGCTACGGATCGTGGCGAACGAGACCCGCAACCTGCATCGCGCCGGGGGGCGCCGGGCGGCCCGAGAGAGGTCGGCCTGGGAACGCAGCCAGCCCCTCCTGCTGGGGGACGACGACCCACTCACGGCAGCGTTGACCGCCGAGCGGCGCGCTCAGCTGGTGGCGGGGTTGGCGCACCTCTCCGAGGCGCATCGCCAGGTGATCACCTGCCGCTACCTGCTCGACCTGGACGAGACCGGAGACCGCGCAGGTACTGGGATGGCCGCGCGGCACGGTGAAGTCCCGGCTGCACCGGGCGCTGGCGCGGTTGTCGACCGTGCTCGCGGCGCCGCCCGACCTCGGGACGCGCACCCGAGGAACCGTGGGGGGAGGCTCACCGTGACACCTGAACGGGACGACGCGATCCTGGTGGCCGAGCTCCGGGAGCTCGCCGCCGCGATCGAGCTGCCGGCTCCCGGCCGCCGCCTCACCGACACCGTGATGAGCGCCGTGGCGGACGCCGCGGCACCGGCCGGCCGGCCCTGGTACCGGCGTCCGCCGTGGGCCGTACGACGCCTGACCGGCGTGCGGCGCAGAGTCCTTGCCGCGGCGATCGCCGTTCTCCTGGGGCTCGTGGCCATCCCTCCGGTCCGGGCCGCCGTGTCCGACTGGTTCGCCGTCGGCGGGGTCTGGGTGCACCTGCGCCCAGATGTCGATCCCAGCCCCCGCCCGCCGCCGCCACCGGCGGTCACCACGAGCGGCCTGACGATGGGGCAGGCCGCGGCCGCCGTCGGATTCCCCGTGCTGGTTCCGACCGCGCTCGGCCGGCCCGACGGCGTCGAGGTGTCCGCCGATCGTCGCGTGGTGTCCATGAGCTGGACGACGGCTGCGTCCGGCGTGATCCGGCTGGACCAGTTCGACGGGCAGCTGGACTACGCCTTCGCCAAGACGGCCTCCGATGCCCAGTTCACCACGGTCGCAGACGCCTTCGCGCTCTTCTTCGACGGTCCGCACGAGGTCGTCGTCCTCGAGTCGGACGGCACTCCCAGGCGGGCGTCAGCGAGGTTGGCCGGCCGCACCCTGATCTGGACGGACGGTGGCTGGACGGCCCGGTTGGAGGGGGAGCTGACCCTGGAGCGTGCGGTCGAGATCGCCCGGTCCACGGTCCCGGTGCCGTAGCCGGGAACCCCGGCGCCGACGGCGGTGTACCAGGCTCACCTCGACCTCAGGGAGTCTCCGATGCGTACATCTCGCCGTCGCTTCGCAGCCGTCGCCGCCGCGGTGCTCGGGATCGGCCTGAGCTGGTCGTCGATCGCCGCGCCGGCCGTGGCGGGCGGCCCGACCAGTGTGCTGCTGGTGAGCCCCGATTCCGGCCGGACCGCATCCCTGTACGCGACCGATCCGGACTACAGCGTGCTGGCCGGTCTGCTCGGCGCAGCCGTGGACGGCGACGTCCCCGCCGAGCCGTCGACGGCGGACGCCGAGGCGCAGGCGAGCGGGGCGGGCGTGACGGTGACCTGGCTGATCCACGACGTCCAGGTGTGGCGGGTGGACCGGATCTATCCGCAGGCCGCAGGTGGTCCCTGGGTGGCGACCCAGGTGTCCGCCGGGGGGCCGGCGCTCACGGGCGACACTCCCACGACCTGGCACGTGGTCACACGAGGCAAGGAGCTGGAGGCCCTGCTCGACCGGCTCGGGCTCGACGCCGCCGCGCCGACGCCGCCGCCGTCCCTGCCGGCCACCGTGGCGCCGGTGGCTGACGCGGCCCCGGCCGTGGCTGCGGCGAGGGCTGCGGCGTCGAGCGAGGCGCCGCAACCGGTCGCCGATACCGGCCGCGGCGGCTTCGCGCCCCTGCTCACTGCACTCGTCGGAGCCCTGGCCGGTGCCGGGGTGGTCCTGACCGCCTCCCACCGCCGTCGTGCCACCGGTGATTCTGTGCGGTCGAACGCGTGAAATACCCCGCGTTCGACCGCACAGAATCCTCCGGGGGAGGCGCCGGGGGTCAGTCCTCGTCGAGGACGGGGAGCTCCTTGGGGATGATCTGCAGGTCGAACGGGGTGCGCTGGTAGACGCAGTAGTTGAGCCAGTTGGCGTACAGCAGGAAGGCGTGCGAGCGCCAGGTGACCATCGGCGGGCGGGTGGGGTCGTCGTCCGGGTAGTAGTTGCGTGGCACCTCGATCGGCAGGCCCCTGGCGACGTCCCGCTCGTACTCGCCGGCCAGGGTGTACCGCTCGTACTCGGGGTGCCCGGTGACGTACAGCTGCCGGCCGTCGGTGCTGGCCGCCAGGTAGACCCCGGCCTCCGGCGACACCGCCAGCAGCTCCAGCCCGTCCGCCGCCTCGATGTCCTCGGCGCGGACGTCGGTGTGCCGGGAGTGCGGGGCGGGGAACACCTCGTCGAAACCGCTCAGGATCCGCGAGCGGGGGTCGAGCACCTCGTGCTGGAAGACGCCGAACATCTTGGCCGGCAGCAAGTGCTTGTTCACGCCGTAGTGCCGGTACATGCCGGCCTGCGCGCCCCAGCACACGTGCAGGGTGGAGAAGACGTTGTCGACGCTCCAGTCCATCACCTCGCACAGCTCGGGCCAGTAGTCGACCTCCTCGAACTCGCAGCAGCTCGATCGGGGCACCGGTGATCACCAGGCCGTCGAACTTGCGATGGCGCACCTCGTCGAAGGTCGCGTAGAAGGCGTCCAGGTGCTCGCCGGAGGTGTTGCGCGACTCGTGGGAGTCCATGTGCAGCAACGTGATCTGCACCTGAAGCGGGGTGTTGCCGAGCAGACGCAGCAGCTGGGTCTCGGTGTCCACCTTGGTCGGCATCAGGTTCACGATGGCGATGTGCAGTGGCCGGATGTCCTGGTGGCCGGCGCGGCCCTCGGACATCACGAACACGTTCTCGGACTCCAGCGTCCTGCGGGCGGGCAGGGCGCGGGGGATGTTGACGGGCACGGGCGGCTCCTAGCGCTGGTCTACAGCACGATACGTGCCCTCGACGGCGGCGCGAGCGGCTCCCACTCCTGCGGCGACCACGAGGAGGACGCCGGGAAGCTGGGCCGGCGCGACGTGCTGGCCGAGCAGGGCCAGCCCGGCCACCGCGCCGATCGCCGGCTCGAGCGCCATCCACACGCCGAAGACCCCCTGGTCGAGGTGGCGCAGCGCGGTCATCTCGAGCGCGTAGGCGGCCAGCGGCACGAGCAGGGCGGCCAGGACGACGGTGGCCAGACCTCTCTTGACGTCCTCCTCACCCTGGAGGCCGTGCCAGGCCTCGATCGCGCCGAGCGGGGTGAGCGCGACAGCGGACGCCGCCACCGCGACGGCCAGCCCGCGCAGGCCCTGAGTGCTCCGACCGACATGCGCCGTCAGCACGATGTAGCCGGCCCACCCGGCGGCAGCCAGGGCAGCGCAGCCGAGCCCGAGCCACACCGACCGGGCCTGCGTGCCGTCGATCCCCCAGGGCCGGGTGATGAGCAGGACGCCGCTCAGGGCCAGAGCCGGCCACACCGCCCGCCGCGCGCCGCCGCCGCGAGCGCCCCACGCCGCCACCCCGAGCGGTCCGCAGAACTCGACCGCCACGACGGTTCCGAGCGGGATGCGGTCCGTGGCCGCCGAGAAGAGGACCGCGTTGGCGGCCATCACCACGCCCAGCCCGGCCGCCGCAGCGACGTCACGGCGGTGCATGCCCCGCGGTCGGGCCACCGCGAGGAGGACCAGCGCCGCCACGGTCAGCCGCAGCCACGTCGTGCCGGCGACGCCGAACGTGTCGAACAAGGGGACGGAGACCGCCGCCCCGATCTGCACGGCGGCCATCGCGGTCAGCACCGCGACGACGGCGAGCGGGGAGGGCCGGCCATGGGTGGTCATGCGACCATCACCTCAGGTGGCAACCGTTCACGTCCAGCGCATGATTGAGGAGAATACGTCCGTGAAATACGGATGGTAGGCCACACTCATCCTGTGGACCACCGTGGACTGCGCGTGATCGTGGAGCTGGCCGACCTCGGGACCCTGCGGGCGGTGGCCGAGGTCACGCGCTACAGCACGTCTGCCGTCTCGCAGCAGTTGGACGCTCTGGAACGTGCCGTCGGGACGCCGCTGGTCGAGCCCGCGGGCCGGCGGCTGGCCCTCACCCCCGCGGGCCGGGCCCTGCTGCCTCATGCCAGGACGGTGCTCGCCACCATTGACGCCGCCTACGGCGACCTCCGCCCCGAGGGACCGCCGGTGGGCGAGGTTCGGCTGGCCGGCTACGCGTCAGCCCTGGTGCGTGACGTCGTGCCGGCCGTCACCAGGCTGCGCGACCGGTACCCGGACCTGAGGGTGACGGTGCAGGAGCGCGAGCCCGACGAGGTGGTCGATCTGCTCGCCGAGGACGCCGTCGATGTCGGGCTCGTCTACGACTTCAGCCTGGTGCCCCGGGTGTTCACCGGCGTCCGGTTCGGGGACGTCGAGATGGCGCTCGTCGTGCCGGCCGACGAGGACCGTGGGCTGGCCGACCTGCTGGCCGACCCGCGGACCGGCTGGATCACCAATTCCCGAGGTCCGGACGACGACGAGCTGATCCACCGGGTCGGCGCCCGGTCCGGCGTCGTGCCACAGGTGGCGCACCGTATCGACAGCCTGCACCTCGTCGTCCAGGTGGTGGCCGCCGGGCTGGGGGTCGCGCTCATCGCCGCCGACGGGCCGCGGGCGGACGGCGTGCGCTACCTCGATCTCGACGGTGCTGCCGGCCTGCGCCGGGGCTACGCCTGCACCCGGCCGGGCAGGGAACGGTGGCCGGCCAATGCCGCGCTCGTCGCGGCGGTCACCGATGCGGCAGCCGGCGATCGGGCAGCGCGGTGAGCGGGCCGCGTGGTGACGTCGCGCGGAATCAGGCGCAGCTGGTCATCAGCACGACGTGGCCGCCGGTGACGTCCTTCATCAGTTGCGGCATGTAGCTCAGGCCCGGCACGTCCTGATGACGGTGGTCGTGCGTGGTCACCTGGCCGCTGTTGGCCTCCCACCAGGCCTTGGCGTCGACCACGGTGTCGTTGCCACTGTCGCGGAGCACCAGATGAGCCCCGGCGAGCAGGTAGCGCCCGATCTCGCGATGGCTGTGGGTGCCTCGGATTGCGACCAGCTCGGTTCCGTCGGACAAGACAAGTCGTTGGGCCATACCTGCAGTATCACCCCCCGGAGCGCCCCTGGTGACCTTCCCGGGGGATCCGGACCGGAACGGGTGCACGTTTGCGCCCGGTCTGTGGCCTCTAGGGTGCCTCGTCCTGGGCCGCGAAGCGGTCGTAGGCGGGGCGCAGGCGCTCGCTCAGCACCGGGCCGCCGAGGGCCGCGGACGGCGTCGGCAGCTGGCGCAGCAACAGGTCGGCCGGCACCCTCACCGCCGCCGGGCGGGCGGGCAGCGGCACCGGGGAGAGCCAGAACCGGCGCGGCTCCGCGGGTCCGGCGGGTTCGGCGAGATCGGCCAGGGCGACGGCTGCGCCCAGCACGGTCGGGAGCGGTGCGCCGTCCACGCCGTCAGGGGTGGCGCTCGCCCCGGGTGGGGCAGCCGTCACCGGGTCGGTGCCGCGCAGCTCGCGCAGCCGGGCCAGCAGTCGCTCCCGGTCCCGCCCGCGCCAGGCCAGGATCAGGAACGGGTCGTCGTCGAAGCGCTCCGCCGAGCAGGTAGAACGCGGCGGCCAGGTGCTTGCACGGCACCTCCCAGTCGGGGCAGGTGCAGTCGCATGCGTCAGGTCGCGCGCCGCGGCCGGGAACAGCGGCGCGCCCGCAGTCGGCGAAGACCTCCTCGATGCTCGGCGGGCATCTCGCCGGCCAGCAGCTGGGCGCTGTGCAGACGCCTGCTCGGCCAGGGCGATCTCGACCTTCGCCCAGATCAGCTCGGCGAACGGTCGACCGCCGATCCGCACCCGGTACGGGCGGGCCCGCGACCCCTGCACGGCGGCCGTGCACGACGCCGGCGGCGACGTCGAGCGAGAGCACCTGGCCCTTGCCGGGCGTAGGTGCGGCCCCGGGTCAGCCGGCCGCCGACGGCGAAGCGACTCCAGCACGTCGATGAACCGCCGCGACCACCAGCGACGTCGCCGATCGCGCCGCGCGTGCTCCGGGCCTTGAGCCCGCCCTCGACGGCGATCGGCGCGACGGCGGGAAGCCGCCCGGACCGCCGGTCGCAGCGGCTCACTCGACCACCGCCGTCCGGCTCGAGCGCGAACAGGTCGCGCAGCGTCGTCGGTGGACAGCTCGGTCAGCCAGCTCCTCGCCGGTGCCGACGATCTGCGCGGCCAGCCCCCGCTTCTCCTCGATCATCGCGTCGATCCGCTCCTCGAGGGTGCCGGCGCAGACGAACTTGCGCACCTGCACGTCGCGGCGCTGCCCGATCCGGAAGGCGCGGTCGGTCGCCTGGTCCTCCACCGCCGGGTTCCACCACCGGTCGACGTGGACGACGTGGTTGGCGGCGGTCAGGTTGAGCCCGGTGCCGCCGGCCTTGAGCGAGAGCACGAACAGCGACGGGCCGTCGTCGCCGGCCTGGAACCGGGCGACCATCGCGTCCCGCGCGTTCTTGGCGCACCCCGCCGTGCAGGAACAGCACCTCGCTGCCGAACCGGGCCGGTCAGGTGCGGCGCGCAGCATGTCGCCGAACTCGGCGAACTGGGTGAACAGCAGCGCCTTGTCGCCCGCGGCCGAGGATCTCGTCGAGGATCTCCTCCAGCCGCGCCAGCTTGCCGGACCGGCCGGCGCAGCGCGGATGCCGTCGCGCAGCAGCTGCGCCGGGTGGTTGCAGACCTGCTTGAGCTTGGTCATCGTGGCCAGCACCAGGCCGCGCCGCTCGATGCCCGTCGGCTGCTCTCGATCCTGCTCCAGCATGTCGTCGACGACGGCCTGGTAGAGCGCGGCCTGCTCGCGCGGTGAGGTTGCAGCAGCACCTCCATCTCGATCTTCTCCGGCAGGTCGGCGATGATCGACGGGTCGGTCTTCAGCCGGCGCAGCATGAACGGCGCGGTGAGCCGGCGCAGCCGGGCCGCGGCGTCGTCGTCGCCGTGCCGCTCGATCGGCATCGGCGAACCGCTGCTGGAACGCCGTCGGCCGAGCCGAGCAGGCCCGGGTTGACGAACTCCATGATCGACCACAGCTCGGCCAGCCGGTTCTCCACCGGCGTGCCGGTCAGCGCGATCCGGTGCGCGCGGCCGGCAGCGCGCGGACCGCCGCGGCCTGCCGGGTGGCGCGCGTTCTTGATCGCCTGCGCCTCGTCGAGGACGACCCGGCCCCAGCGCGATCTCGGCGCAGCGCCGTCGGCGTCCCGGGCGGCCAGCGCGTAGGTGGTGACGACCAGGTCGGCTGCTCGGCGACGGCGTCGGCGAACGCCTCGCCCCGGGCGCGCTCGGCGCCGTGGTGGACGTGCACCCGCAGCTCCGGGCGCGAACCGGGCGGCCTCGCGCTGCCAGTTGCCGACCAGCGACATCGGGCAGACCAGCAGGGTCGGGCCCGGCGTCCGGGCGCGTCGTCCGGCGCAGCAGCGCCAGCAGCTGGACGGTCTTGCCCAGGCCCATGTCGTCGGCGAGCACCCGCCGAGCCCGAGCCGGCCGAGGAAGGCCAGCCAGGCCAGGCCCCGTGCCTGGTACGGCCGCAGGGCTGCCGGAGAACCGCTCGCTCGGCAGCACCGGCTCGAGCCGGTGCTCCGCGTCGCCGGAGAGCAGGTCGTCGAGCCACCCGTCGGTGTCCGACCCCCAGCACGTCGAGCCCGCCGGGGCCGTCCTCCTCGGAGGCGATCCGGGCCAGCACCTCGCCCAGGCTCATCCGTTCGTCGCGCCCCCGCTCGAGCAGGGAGAGCCCGGCCGCGAGCTTCCCCGCATCGAGGGAGACCCATTGTCCGCGAAGGCGGACCAGCGGTTGGCGGGCTGTCGACAGGGCGTCCAGCTCGGCCTGGGTGAGTGCCTCGTCGCCGACCGCCAGCTCCCACTGGAAGTCGGCCATGGTCTCCAGGCCGAACCCGGCGCCGGTCTCCACCCGGCCCGGTGCGGACGGCGTCGAGCTGCGCAGGCGGACCCCGAACCGGCTGCTCGGCCGGCTCCACCAGCCCGGCAGCAGGACGCCGAACCCGGCCGCGGACAGGGCCGGCGCTCCTGTGGTGAGGAAGCCGTGGGCTCCGGCCAGGTCCAGCTCCAACGCGGCCGGCCGGGCCGTGCGCAGGGCCGGTT
Source organism: uncultured Actinomycetota bacterium (assembly GCA_963710915.1). Taxonomy (GTDB): domain Bacteria; phylum Actinomycetota; class Actinomycetes; order Actinomycetales; family Kineosporiaceae; genus JADJPO01. Next base: position 300,546 of record CAVQCD010000020.1, read on the forward strand.
CGAGCCCGGGGTAGAGCCGGTGCGCGCGCGCCAGTTGGGCGAGCAGGGTCTCCGCGGGGGCCTCGAGCTGCTGCCCCAGGGCCCGCAACCGACCCCTGCTGCGCCAGATCCGGTCCGCCTCCACCAGCAGGCTGGGCTCCTCAGCCGACTGCAGGGCGAACTCCAGCCGCCACCCCTGCTCGCCGACGTCGGCCAGCGCGCCGGGCTCGGCCTCGGCCTCGGCCTCGGGCTCGGGCTCGACCAGCCGGAAGCAGCCGCGCACCGGCCCGGCCACCGCCTCGGACTGCCAGGCCGCGAGGTCGTGGGCGAGGGTCTGGACCGCCGCCTGATCGGCCAGGAAGCGGCGGCGCCGCCCGGTCAGCGCGCCGAGCCAGGCGGCCAGGGTGGCGGCTGCGGCTCCGCCGGCCCCGCGGGCCCCTACCCGCAGGGTGAGCCGCCGTGATCCCAGTCGTGCCCGGGCGACGGCGTCGACCAGAGTGTCCAGCGGACCGGCCACCAGCTCCGCCGGCCCACGGACCTCATCGGCGAGGGAGCGGGAGGACGCCGGCAGGGCCAGGGTCAGGCTGCGGACCCAGCCGGCGTCCACGCCGGTGACCACAGGCAGCCAGCGCGCGGCGGCGCCGTCCCTCGTCCACTCGGCCGTCGGCAGCACCCGGCCGCGGGAGACCAGATCGGCGGCGAATTCGTTCAGGGCGAGCAGGTGCCGGGTCGAGCCCCCTAGCGCCGCGTCGGTTCCACTCACCTCGTGCAGGCATGGAGCCAGGTCAGGGACGTCGTCCGGCTCGAACACCAGAGCCGGTACGCGCCAGGGTGAGAGGGCCAGGGGGAGGTCGACCTCGTCCGGCGACTCCTCGGCCTCGTCCGGCAGCAGGGCGTCGAGGATGATCTCCGGTGAGGGCAGCGGCCCGCCCGCCGTGGGCAGGTCCAGCACCAGGGTGGCGCCGGTGGCCGGCACGTCCCCGAGGAGGGCGAGCAGGGACTCCTCGGTGGCGGCGAACGGGTGCTCCCGAACGCGCGGCGCCCTGCCCCGGCGGCGCAGCGGCAGCGGCGAACCGGACGAGTCCTCGGCCCACACGGCCAGCCGCTCCTGCGGCGTCCACATCGAGTGCACCGCAAGCACGCCGATCCTCCTGACTGGGCCCAGGCTGTCCGTGTCCGGGAAGGATAGAGCGGTGGCGGGTTCGACCGCCGTCCCGGGGTCGGTGATGATGACCGGATGACCCCCGAGTCGTCCGCCCGCCGCCACCACTACGAGTTCGCCCACCGCACCCTGCCCGACCTGGTGCGCTCGGGCCGGTTCGATCTGCTGGAGATGGCCGAGCACGGGGTGCTGGAGCCGGCCCTGCTGGGGGCCTGGCAGGCGCTCGGGGAGGCCTTTCCGGAGGAGGAGCGGCTGGATCCGGAGGGGTTGTCCGTCTGGCCGGTGGACCTGGCCGGGGGGCGCGCGCTGCTGGTCCGCTTCCCGCCGGTGCAGTTCATGCCCGAGGCCCTGCTCGCGGCGGCCGTGCCGGGGGCGGACGGCGAGCCGACGCGCTATCTCACGCTGGAGTTCGCCGGCCGGGCGGACGACGAGGTGGAGACGATGATCGGGGAGTGGGAGGGCGAGGTGCACCGGAACTGGGGCACCGGCCCGGAACCCGACCCGAACGCGTTCGTGGTCGCCCTCGAGCAGCTCCTCCTCGCCGCCGGCTGACCAGCACGGCTCGGGGCTACCCGGTGGACGCCGCCGTGCTGCTGGGCGCCGATCCGACCAGGGGGCGGTTGGAGGGCTCCACGGCAGGTTGATCCACGGACGGTTGGGAGGCGGAGCGGCTCGCCGGCAGGCTCCGGGCGCCGGCGGGCAGGCGCTGGTCCGGGCAGTCGGCCAGGACCTTGCGCAGGGTCGAGCGCTCGGCAGCGGAAACGCTGAGCAGGTATGTGGCCTTCACGCCGATCTGGCGGGCCGCGTAGGTGCATCGGTAGGCCACCGACGGCGGCAGCCAGCCGGAGGCGTCGCGGGAGCGCTTCTTCGCGGTGGTGGCGGTCTGCACCGCGCTCAGGTTCGCCGGGTCGTTGACGAACGCGGTGCGCTGCTCCGGCGTCCAGGTGGAGGCGCCACCGGCCCAGGCATCGACCAGAGGAACGACGAAATCAATAGCCACAGAACGGGTTTCGGGGCGGAAGGCGGCGGTGCGCCCGGCGTACTTGTCCAGCAGGCGGCCCGAGGCCACGATGCAGCCGCGTGAGCCGCGCTTGAGCGTCACCGCGGTGAGGTCGCGCCGCAGCACGTCGTTGCCGGTGTCGCAGCCGTTGCCGTCGACGTCCGTCCAGCCCTCGCCGAAGCCGGCGCGGCTGTACGCGGTGGCGGGGGCATCGGTGCGCAGGGGCAGGTTCTCCAGTGCCTCGAGCGCAGTGCCGGGAGCCGCTGAGGAGGCCGCCGGCTCGTTGGTGGAGCTGGGCTGCGGACTCGGGCCGGCGCTCGGGGTGGACACGACCCGCACGCTCGGCAGGGTGGCCGAGGATGAGCCGACCGGGGTGGTCTGCTGCTGGTCGCGCATGACGAAGGTGACCAGCAGGATGCCGGCGCCCAGCACGGCCGCGGCACCCGCTCCGACCAGCCACCTCGGCCGGGGGGCCTCGTGCGGGTCGGGAAGGTCCTCGGGCTCGGGGCGGGTGGTGACGGGGGTACGGGTCACGGGCGGGGCCTCGACCAGCGCCGCAGGCAGAGGCGTGGTGGTGACCCGGGCGGGGGCGGTGGCCAGGGCCGTGGCGGTCGCCCCCGAGCTGCCGTTCACCGTGGAGGGGCCCGGCTCGAACGGCTCCGGGCTCTCCGCGACCCAGAACTCCCAGCCCGCAGGAGGGGCCGGCCAGCTCGGGTCGGGCACCCAGGTGGGTGTCGGCCGCCAGCCCTCCGGCGGCTGTGGCCACCCCGGAGGCGGGTTGAATCGAACGCCCATCCTCAATACCTCGCCCATCGCAAAGCCCCGGCCGGAGATCCCATCCTGGCGCGCTTCGGGCCCCGGACCGTGGATCAGCACGCCAGATCGGCCGAACGGGGGACCATCCCCTCGGCGATGTGGTCACCCTCGAGGCGGCGAGGCTCAGGGCCTTCCGGAAGGGGACCGTCGCTCGCGCCGGGCGGCATCGGCCCGCGAGCCCGGAGTGGGAGTCCAGCGGTTCACGACGGCCTGCTGCGCTGCCGTCCAGAGCGCACCCACCAGCCAGTACAGGACGACGCCGAGGGGCAGCGCGAACCCGGACACCGCGATCCCGGCGGCGCTGAGGGCAGGCATGAACCGTTGCGCCTGCCCGACCGGCCCGTCGAAGGCATGGGCCGGTAGGTTGGCCTGGGTCAGGAATCGGTTGGCGGCGTAAGTGACCGCCCCGGTCACGATGATCAAGACCGTCACCATGGCGGCCGAGGCCACGCCGCCGCTCTGATCGAGGCCCTGCCACAGCCCCGCCCCGAACAGCTCGGCACCGCGGGCCGAGGCCACCGTCGAGCCACTCATGGCGGCGCTGCCGATTCCGGCCGAGACGTCCATCAACACCCGGAACAGGGCGAACATCACCGGGATCTGCAGCAGCAGCGGCAGGCAGCCCAGGGTACCGACCCCGTGCTCGGCGTTGACCGCACGCAGCTCGGCCATCTGACGTCGCCGACTCTCCGGGTCGGTGCGATCGGCGTACCGTCGCCGGATCTCGGCCTGGGCGGGATACGCCAGAGCGCCTGCCCGGCTGAGACGGACCTGATGCACCACCAGGGGGAGCAGGATCAGCCGGACGGTGAGCACGAGCAGGGCGATCGATGCGGCCCAGGCCAGGCCCGAGGCCGGGTCGAGACCGGCCGAGGTCACCACGTGGTGAGCCCCGGCGAGGACGGCGGAGACGGAGTAGGTGAACGGGAAGAGCAGGGATGACAACCACGACGGCATGAGGGCTCCTGGCGCGCAGGGACGGGAGGACGGGCGATGCCCGACTCCAGCCAGGAGATGCCGTGCTGTGGAAGGCGTTCCGGCCGGGTCAGGCCCGGCCGCACCCGGGTGCCCGCGGCCGTACAGGGCCGGGGCGGTCGGGGTCGCAGGCGCGTGGAACGGGCCTCGGCGGGGTGCCCCGACGCACGGTGATCCGTGCCGGAGCCGGTGCGCCGAGGCCCTGGACCACCCGGGCCGCCACGGCGGCGCCTGCCACGGCCACGATCACTGACACCACGACGGCCGAGAACCCGGCGGAAGCGCCGGTCTGCAGGAACAGGAGAGCGAGCCAGCCGACCAGGGACGCAAGGACCAGGGCAGCCGACCGGGCAGCGTGCAGGCGGCGTGCGGCGTCCCCGTTCGAGCTCACCCGCTCACGGTACGTCGTCCGGCCGAAGCGTGCCATAGGGGCGCCGCGGCCGTCAGGGGACGACGTTGCTGCCGCGGTTGACCTGGAAGATCAGGCTGGTCTCCGCGTGCACCACGCCGTGCCGCCCGGTGAGGTTGTCCAGCACGAAGTCGCGCAGGGCGTCCGGGCTCCGGGCGGCGACGTGCACCAGGAAGTCGTTGGCGCCGCTGATGTTGTACGTGGCGATCACCCCGGGGAGCCGGGCCACGTCGGTGGCGAACGCCTCGACGTCCTCGCGCAGGTGGCCGGAGAACCGGATCGCGACCATCGCCTGCACGCCCAGACCCAGCCGGGCCAGGTCCACCTCCGCCGAGAAGCCCCGGATCACCCCGCGGCTGCGCAACGAGCGCAGCCGCCCGACGCAGGTCGACTCGGCGATCCCGACCCGTTGGGCCAGAGCGACATTGGACATCCGTCCGTCGGAGACCAGGGCCGCCACGATGGCGGCGTCGACGTCGTCCAGCATCGGGGGCGTGCGCGGGGCCGGTCCGCGGGGCAACGGTCGAGCTTCCTTCGGCATATCCGCAGCGTAGGGCAGCGCTGACACCGATTTCTGCACCAGCATGCGATCATTCCGCAGAAAACACGGAACCCTTGCCGTGATCACGCAGGAACCGCACCCTCGCCGGTATGACGCATCCGGACACCACCGCCGTGCACGCCGGCCGGGAGGACCTCACGGCTCTCGGCGTCCACGTGCCACCGATCGATCTGTCCACCACCTACCCGCTGGACTCGGTCGCGGCCGGCGGCGCCGCCTACGACCACCTTGCGTCGGGGGAGCGCCCGCGGGAGGGGGAGTCGCTGGTCTACCAACGGCTGTGGAACCCCACGGTGGACCGCTTCGAGTGTGCCGTCGCCGCGCTCGAGGGCGCCGAGGCGGCCGTGGCCTACGCCACCGGGATGGCCGCGCTCAGTGCGGTGCTGCTGGCCTGTGTCAGCGCGGGCACGCCGCATGTCGTCGCCGTCCGCCCGCTCTACGGGGGCACCGACCACGTGCTCGCCTCCGGCCTGCTCGGCACCTCGGTCACGTGGGCAGGGGTGGACGGCGTCGCGCGGGCGCTGCGCCCGGACACCGGTCTGGTCGTGGTCGAGACGCCGGCCAACCCGACGGTGGACCTGGTGGATCTCGCGGCGATCGTGGCCCAGGCCGGTGCGGTGCCGGTACTGGTGGACAACACCTTCGCCACGCCCGTTCTGCAGCAACCGATCCGGCACGGGGCGAGCCTGGTGCTGCACTCTGCCACCAAGTTCTTCGGCGGCCACGGCGACGCGATGGGCGGCGTGGTCGCCGGCAGTGACGCCTGGGCTGCCCGGCTGCGTCCGATCCGCGCCCTGACCGGTGGGCTGCTGTACCCGCTGGCCGCCTATCAGCTGCACCGCGGGCTGCAGACGCTGCCGGTCCGGGTCCGGGCCCAGCAGGAGACGGCCGCCGCCATGGCGGACTGGCTGGTCGAGCACCCGGCCGTGGCGCAGGTGATGTACCCCGGGCTGAAGGAGTGCGACCCGCAGGGTCTGGTCGGCACGCAGATGAGCGGCCCGGGGGTGCTGCTGGCGTTCGCCCTGGCCGGCGGATACCCGGCGGCGGAGCGGACGGTGCAACGGTGCCGGCTGATCACCCATGCGGTCTCCCTCGGCGGCGTGGACACGCTGATCCAGCACCCTGCGGGGCTGACCCACCGTCCGGTGGCCGCCGACGCGCGGCCGAGCGACGCCGTCCTGCGGTTGTCCGCGGGCCTGGAGAACGTCGAGGACCTGATCTCCGACCTGGATCAGGCGCTGGCCGTCGGCCGCTGAGCCATGCCGGACCGGTCGATGTCACCCACAGTGAGCGAGTCGCCCGGAACGACCGCCTCGGAACAAATGCTGTCACCGGCCGGCGTTACCATCCGAGAATGATGATCTCTCGGGAGGTGCCCCGGTCGACCGGCGACCAGGTGCTGCCGTCCCGAGTCCTGGCCCCCCTGCTCGTGGTGGGGGGCGTGCTCTGCTTCCTGTCGCTCCTGGTTCCCGGATATGTGATCGACGAGTCCTGGGCACGGAGCGTGATGTTCTTGTTCGGGATGTCCGCCCTCGCGATCGGTGCAGCGACACGCTGGGTCGGGCCGGCCGGGTGGGCCCTGTTCGCGGTCGTCCTCTGGGCGGATGTGGCGACCGTCGTCCTGGCTCGAACGTTGTCGTCCGCCGGGCCCGGGCCGGCCTCGGTGGCCGTGATCGCCCTGCCCAGCGTCACGGTGGCCCTGTTCGGCAGCCGTCGGATGATGGCGGTGCAGGGCCTGCTCGCCACGATCGGCGCCGGGGTGATCCTCGCCCGGTCCGAGCCGGGGGTACCGGCCCTCGCCCTGCAGACCCTCACTGCGGTGTTCGCCACCACCAGCCCTGCGGTGGCCGTCCTCGTGCTGCGGGAACGCCTGCAGCAGGCGGCCCGGGCCGATCGGGGCCTGGCGGTGACCGATCACCTGACCGGGGTGGCCAACCGGCGGGGCCTGGAGGAGGCGTTGCCCCAGGTGCGCTCGGTCGCGAGGGCCGCCGAGAGGCCGATCGGGGTGGTAGTGCTCGACATAGACCACTTCAAGGCGGTCAACGACCGGTACGGGCATGCCATGGGGGATGCGGTCCTGCAGCGGGTGGCACGGACGCTGCTGGCTCACAGTGGTGAGCAGGACGTGGTGGCGCGCCTGGGTGGCGAGGAGTTCGCGGTGCTGACCGTGCTGGAGCCGATCGAGCTCGCCGCTCGGGCCGAGACCCTGCGCCGGGAGGTGTCGCGGGCCTCGTCGTCGATCGGGGTGACCGTGAGCGCCGGCGTGGCCTGGGACGAGGCCGGACTGTCCGGGCCGGAGGCGACGGAGCAGTTGTGGCTGCTCGTCGACCGGGCCGACGAGCTGATGTACGCCGCCAAGCGGGACGGCCGCGACCGGGTCCACGTCGACCGCCACTGAACCTGCTCAAGCCCCGAAACCCGCTCAAGCAGGTGGGAGGGTGGGGGCATGGCGAGGGTGCGGGTTTCTGGGCGGGGGCGGGTCGAGCCGTTTCATGTGATGGAGGTGCTCAAGGCGGCCGCCGGAAGGGCGGCAAGCCATGGTGATGTGATCACCCTCTGTGCCGGTCAACCGTCCACGCCGGCACCCCGTCCGGTGCTGGACGCCGCGCGGGCGGCCCTGGCGAGCGGAGTGCTCGGCTACACCGAGGCGACCGGGATCGCGCCCCTGCGGGAGGCCGTCGCCGCCCACCACCGCACGACCTACGGCATCGACGTCAGCCCGTCGGACGTCGTGCTGACCACCGGCTCCTCGGGCGCGTTCACCGCCCTCTTCCTGGCCGCCTTCGACCCGGGCGACGTGGTCGCGATGACTCGGCCCGGCTATCCCGCGTACCGGAACACGTTGCAGGCGCTGGGCTGTCGCGTGTTCGAGCTGGACTGTGCCGACGACACCCGGTTCCAGCCCACGGTGGCGATGCTGGAGGCGCTGCCGGAGCCGCCGGCCGGTCTGATCATCGCCAGCCCCGCCAACCCCACCGGCACGATCATCGACCCGGCGGAGCTGGACGGCCTCGCCCGTTGGTGTGCCGAGCACGGGACCCTGCTGATCAGCGACGAGATCTATCACGGCATCTCCTTCGGCCGGGAGTGTGCCAGTGCCTGGCAGACCAACCGGGAGTCGGTCGTGGTGGGCTCGTTCAGCAAGTACTTCTCGATGACCGGCTGGCGGCTGGGCTGGCTCCTGCTGCCCGAGGCGTTGCAGCGGCCGGTTGAGCTGCTGGTCGGCAACCTGAACATCTGCCCGCCGGCGATCTCGCAGGTGGCCGCGGTGGCCGCGTTCACTGCGCAGGCGCGCGCCGAGCTGGACGGTCACGTCGCCCGGTACGCCGTCAACCGCGACCTGCTGCTGAGCAGGCTCCCGGAGCTGGGCATCAGCCACCTGGCCCCCGCGGACGGCGCGTTCTACGCCTATTGCGACATCGGCCATCTCACCACGGACTCGACCGCGTGGTGCGCGAGAACCCTTGCTGTGACAGGCATCGCGCTGACGCCGGGGGTCGACTTCGACACCCTGGACGGCAACCGCTTCATGCGGCTCAGCTTCGCCGGCTCGACCGCCGAGATCGCCGAGGCGCTGGATCGCCTGGAACGGGTCAGCTCTCCAGGCTGAGCTTGTGCATGTGTACCGTCTCCTCGGTGATCTGTGCCATGGCGCGGGCCGAGGCGGAGCCCTGGTCCACCGTCTGCTGGGCGCCGTCGGACATCTGCCCGACCAGGTCGGCCAGCGAGGAGCACACCGCGGTCTGCTCCTCCATCGCGGCCACGATGCTGCCCTGGCTCTCGGTGATCCGCCCGATCAGGTGCTCCACCCGGCCCAGCGCGTCCACCCCGTCTCGGGCTGCGTTCTGAATGCTGGAGATCCGGGCCTCGATGTCACCGATCGACGCGGCGGTCGTGGCGGCGAGCTTCTTGACCTCGTCGGCGACCACGGCGAAACCCCGTCCGGCGTCACCGGCGCGGGCGGCCTCGATGGTGGCGTTGAGGGCGAGCATCCGGGTCTGTTCGGAGACCCCGGTGATCAGGCGCAGGAAGTCGCCGATCTCGGCGCTCGAGCGCTGCAGCTCGGCCAGCGTCTCGGCGCCGGCGGCAGCCTCGGTCGCGGCCTCGGCGGTCTGGGTGTTGCTCTGCACACAGGCCCGCGCGATCTCGGCCACCGCCGCGCTCAGTTCCTCGGTGGCGGCCGCCGCCGAGGAGGCCTGATCCGAGGTGTCCCGGGCCACGTTCAGCATGGTGTCGACCACGCCGTTCAGGTTGGCCGAGCTGGCCTCCACGCTGCGGAAGGCCGCATCGGCGCTGGCCTTGCGCTCGGAGATGTTGTCCCACAGCACGATGTAGCCGATCCGCTGACCGTCGCCGTCGTTCAGCGCGTTGATCTGGGTGCGCAGCGAGACGCCTCCGAAGGAGAACACGGCCTCCCGGGGCAGCGCCGCGGGGTCGTTGAGGATCCGTTCCACCCGCTGCGGGTCGCGGTGGAAGCGGTGGATCGAACCGCCCAGGATCTCGGCCACGGAGAGCCCGAACACCGACTGGATGGCCGGCGCCAGGCCGGCGACCGTGCTGGCAGCCTTGGCGTTCATGAACGCCAGGTTCAGGTCCAGGTCGGCGACGAAGCAGTTGGTGGGCAGGCAGCCGAGGGCGGCGGAGAGCTGGTGGCCGGGCGCGAGCATCTCGTGCAGCGAGCCGGCTCCGGAGTGCCGGAGCATGCGCTGGCTGGGGAACAGCGCCGAAAGCGCCACGGGACCCTCCGGGATGAGTGGACGACATCTGGACGCATGGTTTGTCGACAGGCATTCGTGCAACCTGTACCCCTGGACGACCCTTCCGACGTCGGACGGCTGCTCAGGCCGCGCGGCTGGCCGATCCTCCGGCCGGTCCGGAGCCGGCACTGTTGGTGGCGGTCACCGAGACCGAGTACGTGGCCCCGGGGGTCAGCCCGCTGATCGTGCAGCTGGTGCCGGCACTGGTGCAGGTGGCGCCGCCGGGGGAGGCCGTGGCGGTGTAGGAGGTCACGGACGCGCCTCCGTTCCAGGCGGGAGCGCTCCAGCTCGCCGCGATCTGGCCGGAGGCCGGGCTGGTGAGCGTCGGCGTCGAGGGCGCGGACGGCGCGATGGTCAGCCCCCAGCGGCGGGCCACGTACTCCTCCACGGCCCGACGCTCGGCGCCGGTCAGGGCCCGGTTGAACACCAGGATCTCTCCGACGTCCCCGTCCAGAGGGAAGGAGTAGTCCCCCCCGGCGGTGGTCAGGCTCGAGCCGACCCGGATCTGGTCGGTGAAGGCCATCCAGGTGCCGCTGATCGACTGGGCCGCCGCGGTGCCGCGGCCCGCGACGGCGATGGCCGTGGTGAGGGTGCCCGCGGCGGAGGAGAAGGTGGACGACGAGATCCATGGCCCCGGGGCCATGACCCCTGGGAACATCCCCGTCTGGGTACTGGACCAGCCATTCGCCAGGATCGCGTCCACCGTCGTGGTGCCGGACCACCCCTGAGCGAACACGCCCTGGTGGTAGCCCTGCCAACTGATGAGGGTGCCGCCGTTGCCGACGCCCGCGGTGCTCGTCACCGTGCGGGCCGTGCCGACGACCACGACGGTGTGATCGGCCGAGCCCAGCGCCCCGACGCCGGCGGCGGTGCTCTCGAAGTAGTCGGGGTTGGTGCGCACGAAACGGATCGCCTGCTTGCCGCCCACCGCGGCCGCGGTGAGCAGGGCGGTCCCCGAGGAGCCGCCGCGGGCAAGGTGCCACCCGGAGGACGACTTGTCCTTCCAGCACCCGATGCCCTGGCCGGTGGTGGCTCCGGAGCCGCTGCAGTCGGTGGCCACCGACAGCGTGGTGGCGTCCTGGGCGTCCAGCCACAGAGCCATCGTGCCGGGGGCCATGATCGTGGCCGGGTACGGGATCACGGTGACGCCGGCGGAGGCAGGGCCGATGCCCGCGCTGCTGGTCGCCGTCACGCTGACCGTGTACGTCGTTCCGTTGGTCAGCCCCGTGATCATGCAGCTCGTGCCCGTGCCGGTGCAGGTGGCGCCGCCGGGGGAGGCCGTCGCCGTGTAGGAGGTGACGGCGGCACCGCCGTTCCAGGCCGGTGCGGTCCAGGACACGGTCGCCTGCCCGTCGCCGCCCGTCGCGGCCACCGTGGCGGGGGCCTGCGGGGTGATCGTCGCGCCCCACTTGCGGGCCAGGTACTCCTCGACGATCCGGCGATCGGCGTCGGAGAAGGCGCTGTTCACCACAATCGTCTCCTGCACGGGACCACGCCAGCTCGAGGCGGTCAGGCTCATGCTGATGTTCGCGGTGCCGGTGTTGTAGGCATAGGTCTGAGTGACCGGCGGGCGTCCCTTGGCCCGCATGGCGTAGCTGCCGGAGCTGAACGTGGAGACCGAGACCAGCGGCGCGTTCGTTGTGTAGGCGCTGTCGGTGGCACCGGGGGTGGCGTCGGCGTTGGTGCCTGCGGCGGCGGAGCCGCTGGGCTTGTAGACGAAGCGTCCGGCACCGGCTGTGCCGGTGCCCCAGAGCAGCAACGAGCGCTGGCCGTCGGTCGCAGGCGTGGCCGACGTCGAGGTCGCGACCGTGAACGTCGTCGAGGCGCTGGTGCCCGTGGGGAGGGTGCTGCCAGTCCTGTCCAGGGTGTCGTCGACGGCGTCGAAGCTGGGCGCGAACCGGCTGCCGAGGGCCACGGTGACCGGCCGGCGGGTGGAGGTGCCCTGGGTGACATGGTTGTTCTGGCCTGACTTGTCCCGCCAGCAGCCGACCGACTGTCCGGCGCCGGTGATCGCTCCGGTGCAGCCCGACCCCGTGAACTGACTGCTCAGGTCACCGCCGTCGAGCCACAGCCGCATCGCGCTACTCGTCAGCAGGCTCGCCGGGTAGGTGGTCAGGCTCGTCGCGGTGGACGCCGCCCCGGCGCCGGCGGTGTTGGAGGCGGTGGCGGTGACGCTGTAGGCGACCCCGTCGACCAGCCCCGAGAGAGAGCACGGGCTGGACGCCGCGGTGCAGGTCGCGTTCGGCAGGCCGGAGGCACCGGGAACGGCGGTCACGGTGTAGGAGGTGATCGCCGCCCCTCCGTTCGAGGCAGGGGCGGTCCAGACGACGGACGCCGCCCCCGACGTCGTGCTGCTCGCCGTGCCAGTCACCGCCGTCGGTGCTCCGGGGACGGTGTAAGGGGTGCGTGACGCGGATGCGGCCGATGCTGGGCCTGTGCCCGCGGAGTTCGTCGCGGTGACGGTGAAGGTGTAGGCGGTGCCGTTGGTCAGCCCGGTGACGGTGCAGGCCGTCGTGGCACTGGTGCAGGTGGCCCCGCCGGGTGAGGCCGTGGCGGTGTAGGAGGTGACGGCGCCGCCGCCGTTCCAGGAGGGCGCCGCCCAGGTGAGCGCCACCTGGGCGTTGCCGGCGGTTCCGACGACGGCGGTCGGGGCCACCGGGGTGATCGTGGTGCCCCACTTGCGGGCCAGGTACTCGTCGATCTGCCGTCGCTCGGCTGCGGTCACCGCACGGTTCAGCACCACGAGCTCTCCGAGGTCGCCGTCCAGCGGATTGGCGTAGGGGACGATCGTGTTGAAGACGGCGCCGATCCTCAGGTTGTTGCCGTAGCTGCTCCAGGGGGCGGTGCGGGTGCCGGACGAGGGGGACCGGCCGTTCACGGCGACGTCCTGGGTCAGGGTGGTCGAGGCGGTGGAGGAGACGGCAGACAGCACGGCGACCCCGGAGACCGTCTGGACCCCGCCGAACGCGCCGGCCGAGGTATAGCCGTCAGCGATCACCGTGGTGGCGGAGGGGTATCCCTCGAACATCAGCCCGGAGTGGTTGCCCGGCCAGGTCGCGACCCCGCCCCACTGGTTGGTGGTGCCGTCGGCGGTGGTACGGCCGGCGGCCACGGCGAACAGGGACCGGTCGGCGGACCCGACGGCGCCGATGCCGGCAGCGGTGACGGCGTAGTAGTCGGGATGGGTGCGGCTGAACCGGACGGCGGGACGGCCGTTGATCGCCGCAGCCGTCAGCACGGCCTTGGTCGCCCCTGACACGGCGTTCCAACCTGTGCTGGAACGGGTTCTCCAGCAACCGATCCCGGTGCCAGTGGTGGCCTGGGAGCCGGTGCAGTCGCTCGCAGCCGAGAGCGTTGCGCCGTCCTGGGCGTCCAGCCACACCTTCACGGCGGTCGAGCTCATCACCGTCGCCGGGTAAGGGATCACCGAGGCCGCCGCCGACGCTGGGCCGGCGCCGGCGACGTTGGTGGCCGTCACGCTCACGGTGTACGTGACGCCGTTGGTCAGGCCGGTGATCGTGCAGGAGGTCGTCGGTGCCGTCGCGGAGCAGGTTCGGGTGGCCAGCGCGCCGTCCGACGGCACGGCGGTCGCGGCGTAGCCGATGACGGCGCCACCGCCGTTCCAGGCCGGCGCGGCCCACGAAACGGCGGCCTGGGCATCACCGGGGACGGCCGAGATCGACGTGGGCGCCTGCGGGGAGAGCGTCGTGCCCCACTTGCGGGCCAGGTACTCCTCGATCTGGCGGCGCTCGGACGGCGTCACCGCACGGTCGATGATCAGCAGTTCGCCGAGGTCGCCGTCCAGCGGCATCGCCCAGTCGGTCACCGTGTTCCAGACCGACCCGATCCGCAGGGTGTCGCCGTAGCTCTTCCACGGGGCGGTGGCCGAGGTGTCGGTCCACGGGGTGTGTCCGTTCACGGCGATGTCCTGCGTGAGGGTGCCGACCGAGCTGGACGAGACCGCCGACATCACCGCAGCGCCCGAGACCACCTGCGAGCCACCGAAGATGGCGCTCTGCCCGTAGGCGGCGGTGTAGGCCAGGGTGAGGTTCGGGTAGCCGCTGAACATGAGCCCGGAGTGCATGCCCGGCCAGACGGCGAGGGCGCCGTAGCCGTTCGTCGCGGCGTCGGTGCTGGTGCGGCCGGCGGCCACCGCGAACACCGACCGGTCGGCCGAGCCGACGGCACCGATGCCCGCGCCAGTGACGGCGTAGTAATCGGGGTGGGTGCGGTCGAAGCGCAGCGCCGTCCGCCCGTTGATCGCGCTCGAGGTCAGCACCGCGGTGGTGGGCCCGGCGCTTGCATGACGGGCGTTGGCCGAGCGGTCCTTCCAGCAGCCGACGCCGGTGCCGGTGGTGGCGTTCCCCCCGGTGCAGTCCCCGGCGGCCGTGAGCGAGGCCCCGTCCAGTGCGTCGAGCCACAGTGCGAGATCGGTGCTGGACATCACCGTGTCCGGGTAGGGGATCACGGTGGTGGTGGCGGCGGGCCCGGTGCCTGCGCTGTTGGTCGCGGTCAGGGAGACGGTGTAGCTGGTGCCGTTGGTCAGGCCGGTCAGGGTGCAGGAGGTCGAGATCGTGGTGCAGTTCGCTCCGCCGGGGCTCGCCGTCGCCGTGTAGGAGGTGATCGCAGCGCCCCCGTTCCAGGCAGGGGCGTTCCAGGAGATCGCCGCGCTGGTGTCACCCCCGGTCGCCGCCGGGGTCGGTGCGGCCGGGGTGATCACGCCGCCCCACTTGCGGGCCAGGTACTCCTCGACCTGACGCCGTTCGGCGGCAGTCAGCGCACCGGCGAGGACGATCACCTCGGGGACGGTCCCCTTCCACCGGCCGGAGGGGGTCGAGGCCCCGCCGGCACCGATCCACAGATGGTCGGTGCCGGTGCTGAAGGCGCCGGACGCCGCTGCGCCGGTGTCGCCGTTGCTCCAGATCGAGACCGAGGTCCCCGAGGTGTGCTCGGCCACTGCCACGCCTTGAGCCTGTGCCGCCGGCCAGGGTGAGGAGAAGGCCATCGGAGAGCCCTCGACGTCCACCCCCGCCTGCACCCAACTGGTCACCCGGCGCTGTGAGCCGCTCGTGGTGCCGCCGTAGGCCAGCGCGCTGATCCCGTTCATCGCCAGCGAGGGGTCCACTGCGGCGGCCAGCACGGTAGTGCCCGTGCTGGTGCCCGAGGGCAGCAGGGAGGCGTTGCCGGACAGGTGGTGATTGGTGCCGTCGAACGAGGGCACCGGGTGCCCATTGACGAGGGTGAGCACCGGGCGCGCGGCGGTGGCGGCCTGGGTGACATGGCCGAGCTGGCCGGACTTGTCCTTCCAACAGCCCACGGCGGTGCCCACGCCCGACCCGGCGGCGGTGCACCCGGTGTCGGCGAAGAAGGTCGCGGCGTCCGCGCCGTCCAGCCACAGGCGCAGCCGGGCGGCGGACATGGCGGTGGCCGGATAGGGCGTGGCCGTGGCGCTTCCGGGTGGGCCGGTGCCGGCGGCGGAGGTCGCGGTGACCGCGACCGAGTGGCTGATGCCATTGGTCAGGCCGGTGAAGGTGCAGCTGCGGGCGGCCGGAACGGTGACGGTGCAGGTGCTGCCGCTCGGGGTGACGGTCGCCGCGTACGAGGTGACGGCGCTGCCGTTGTCCGCAGGAGCGGGCCAGGTCGCGGTGATCTGCCCGTCCCCGGGGGCCAGGGTGAGCACCGGCGCGTCGGGCCAGCCGATACAGGGTCCGGCCGCGATCGTGGCGGACGACGACAGCCAGTTCGCGTAGCGCAGGCGGACCCGAGGGGTCACGGGCGTCCCCGGCACGCTCACCGTGGTGCTGGTTCCGGCCAGGCCGACGGCCAGGGTCGCGCCGACGTCATCGAGGACGTCGTAGGTCACCCCGGCGGGCACCGAGCCGTGCGGGGTCCAGCTGACCAGGCAACTGGTGGCGGTGGTGCGGGAACTGGTGACGGAGCCGGGCAGGAAGGCATCCAGCTGACCGGCGGTCAGGACCGTTCCGCTGTTCGAGGTCTGGGAGCTGAACGGCGCCATGGTGGTGCCCGCCAGCGCGGCCAACAGAGCGGCACCGGCGAGCGCCATGAGCATGGCGATACGTCGACCTGCCCGGGTCACACCCACATGTCGGCAGGCCCTGTCCCGAACCTGAGCGGGGTCAGCCCGTTCGGGTGACTCCCAAGGGCGCCGCGGACAGCCCGGGGAAGACGTCCTTGGTCGAGGCGATGCCCATCTGCGTGGTCAGGATCTCAGCGATCACCGTGCGGTAGTCCGTGGTGTGGGCGAGGTCGAAGCCGTTGTCCAGCCTGTCCGGGGCCAGGGTCGGCCAGGTGCCGTACACCTTCCCGCCCTTGATCTTCCCGCCGAGCAGGAGCATCGCGTTGCCGTGGCCGTGGTCGAGCCCACCGCTGCCGTTCTCCTTCGGCCGACGGCCGAACTCACTCACCGTGAGTACGCTCACCTGGTTGAACGCCGGGCCGAGATCGGCGACGAAGGCTGCCAGCCCCTGGGCGAAACTACTCAGTCGACCGGCGAAGGAGCTGCCCCCACTGGTCGGACCGCCGAAACCCTCGTGCAGGTCCCAGCCACCCAGCTGCACGGTGGCCAGGCGAAGCCCGGTCCCGGAGGTGATCAGCCTGGCCACGTCGCGTAAGGCTCGGCCGTAGCTGCTGTCGGGGTAGGCGGCGCTGTTCGCGTCGTCCGGCGCGGCAAGCCTGTCCACAATGGCGACCGCGTCGAGCGCATTGCGCATCGGTGCCGAGACCTGGGCGAGCGCCCCGGCGTGCAGCTCGGTCATCGCCTGCTTCCACAGCGACACCGGGGTTGCCGTCTTGTTCACCGGCAGACTGATGTCGGCGAGGCTGTTGGCCGCGATCTTGTTCTGCGGCCCGCGCAACGATCCCGGGATGGCGGACTGGCCGAGGGCGACGGCCTCCATGGTTCCGCCGGCCGGCAGCACGCCCAGGGTGCGGGCCAGCCAGCCGGTCCGCAGGCTGGAGCCCGGCGCGGCGCGCTCCAGTTCCTCCATGGCCGCGAAATGCGAGCGTGTCGGGGCCTCCTGCCCGACGGCGTGCACGGCTCCGAAGCGGCCCGAGGACCACAGCGGGAAGAGCGGCTCCAGCGACGGGTGCAGTCCGAACATCGAGTCGACCTGGTGGGCCAGCGAGGCCGGAACGGCGATCCCGGGCCGGTTCATCGCATAGGCCGGGTCGCCCAGCGGAACCACCATCGACAGGCCGTCGATCCCGCCGGCCAGCACGATGGTCACCAGCACATGCTCCGTGCCGGTGGCGGTCGCGCCGAAGGCGAGCTGGGTATCGCCCAGGGTTGCACCGAGCAGGGCCGTTCCGCCGAGGGCCTTGAGCATGCCGCGGCGGGACAGCTCGAACCGGCGGCCTTCGGCGCAGGCGCAGGCGTCGGCCGACGCGGCATCGGAATGGGCGAGATCCTCTGCGTGCGTAGTCATCTCGGGGCTCCGGTTCAACGGCTCAGGAAGGACGGCGAGTGGACCAGCAGCAGGGCCGCGACGGCGCAGGCCTCGCGCTGCTGGGGAGATCCGGCGACGTAGGTGGCCGGCGCGCCGGGGCCGGAGAGCACGGTGACCACGGCCTTGGCCTCTCCCGCGGAAGGCGCCCGCCCGAAGAACCGCAGGCAGAGCTGGGCCGCCACGGCCGTCGGCGTTGTCGCCGTCGCCGTGTCGCTGAGCAGGTCCTCCGGTTGCAGGTAGCCGAAGGCGTCCTTGCGTCGGCCCCGGATCAGGTCCACCGCCAAGGAGAACTGGCGCAACGCCTGGCCGGCGGACTGCCACGCCTCGGCGACGTCCGGATAGCCGTCAGGGGTGGTCCATTCGAAGGGGGCGTGTCCGGCGGAGCTCAGCGCCCGGGCCAGGTTGACCAGGCCGGCCGGATCGCTGGTCGGAGTCAGGCCGACGGCCCGGCCGACCGCTGCGACATGCTCCATCGGCCGGCGCAGTTTTGCGCCGGCACTTGCCCCGAACTCGCTGGAGGAGAACAGGGTCCGCAGTACTGGGGTGATCTGTGTGTCGTTGGCCAGATAGGTGTCGGCCAGAGTCGACACCAGGCTGGCCGGGGGCGCGTCGGCGACGAAGTGCCGGGCCAGCTTGGTCGCCAGGAACATCGCCGTGTTGCGGTGGTGGGCCAGATAGGCGAGTAGTTCGCGGGCAGCCGCCGGCCCGCCGTCCGGCGCCGCGTTGCTGTGCGAGAAGGCCATGACGGTGACCGGGCCGACGTAGTGATTGCCGGGCACGAACTCGACCTGCATGGTCTCCCGGTTGATCCGCCATCCGGTGAGCAGCTTGGCCGCCTGCTTGATGTCGGCCTCGCTGTAGCCGCCGTTGATCCCGACGGTGTGCAGTTCCATCAGCTCGCGGGCGAAGTTCTCGTTCGGGTTGCGTCCGTTGGAGCCGTTGAGGTTCAGGTACTGCATCATCGAGCCCGAGTAGGTGACGGCCACCAGAAGGTCCTCGAACCGGGCCAGCGCGAGTGGCCGGATCACCCCGGCGTCGTAGTGGGCCCGGAACAGGCGTCCGTCGTCGGCATGGACCGGAACGGTGAAGTGGTCGGACCAGAAGGCCACCATCTGCTCGAACAGCTGACGGCTGCTGAACATCGCACGGCCCAGGTGCGCACCCTGCAGGTCGGTCTCCGGGCGCAGGTCGCTCTTCGGGTCGGCCGTGAAGCGGCGGTGCAGCTCCAGTGGGCTCATCGACAGGCTCGGGAAACCGGCCAGCACAGCGTCGCCGCCGGGGTCGGGGATCCCGGCCGGGGACAATTGACGGCCGAGCCAGGCCGCGATGCCGAGCGAGGCGATCTCGGCGCGCAACGCGGTGGTGCCTCCGTAAGTGGCCCGCTGCAGCACCAGTTCCGCGGTGACCGTGGACCGCACCGGAACCGGTTGCGCCGGACCGGTGACCGGCACACTCGGGCTCGCGCCGGGGGCGGGAGGCGCGGGGGCAGCGCCGCCCTGAGCCGGGTGGGCCGCCGCGGGCGGTGCGGCGTTCGCCGGCGTCGTGCCCGGCGTCGTGCCCGGCGTTGTGGCCGAGGCCCTGGCGGTACCGCCTGACGGCTTCTTGCCGCGGGCGGACGCGGGGATGCTGCGGGGGAGGCCGGTATAGGGGTCGATCGAGATGCCGGGGCCGGCTGCCGCTCCTGCCGCTACCGGCGGAGCGGCGGGGGCTGCAGGCAGGGACGGCATGGGTGGGGCGGGGGCCGTCCCTGAAGGAGCCGCGACCGGGGAAGTGGGCGCGGCGCCGAGAGCACCGTGGGTACCGGCCTGCCCAGCGGTGCCCTCGCCGATCAGGCCGAGTTTGAGGGCTGTCGCGCCGCCGAGCCCGGCCAGGCCCAAGGTGCCCAGGCCGGCGACGATCAAGGTGCGACGCGAAGCGCCGTCCTCGTCCTCCTCGTACCCGGAGGCGGGTAGCCGTCGCTGAGGCACTCCTGGGAGCAGATCGTCGGCCGGGTCCGGTTGGCGCACCGGTGGAGGCGGCCCTGGGAGGACGGGCCCTGGAAAGGACCCTTGGTCGACAGGTACGTCAATGGCACGTGTAGCCGGATGCACGTAAGCCCCCGAGGCTCGTCATCACCAACGCCCGGACGGGCGACATCCGGACCGTACCGGGCATTTCGACCCAGAGGTACTCCTGGGTCGAGGCATGAGCCGGAGTTGAGGCAACCTTGATCCACAGCACGGCAGAAGTGCCGTCACGGCACGGGAGGCTCCTTCTGCTGATCCGGCTCCACCGGCTCGGTCCAGTCGGTGCCGTACGCCTCTCGGTAGGCCTTGCCCGCCCGGTTCAGGGTCAGGTGGAAGGTGACCCTGTTCATGACGCCGGACAGTCCGTAGCGCTCGAGCTTGAGCCGGACCGGGTCCTTCAGCTCGGCGAACACCAGCTCAGTGCCGTGCTCGGCCAGGTCGGTGACCAGTTCCTCGAGCATGTCGGCAGCGGTGGTGTCGATATCGGTGATCGGCTCTGCAGCGATGATGATCCAGCGCGGCCGCGGCTCGGTCGCCGCCAGCCGCTCCACCTGATCGGCGAAGGTGCGCGCGTTGGCGAAGAACAGCGGCGCGTCGAAGCGGAACACCACCAGGCCCGGCATCTGGCGCGCCTGGGGGTAGCGGGTGATGTCGTGGTAGCCGGGAACGCCGGGGGTCCTGCCCAGCACTGCCTGATAGGGCCACCAGGCGCGCCGGAACACGTTGAGGATGGACAGCCCCACCGCGACCCCGATGCCGGGCAGCACGCCCAGCACGGCGACCGCGCTGGTGGCGGCGATCGAGAGCCAGAACTCCATCCGGCGCTGCGCCCACAGCCTCCGGGCCCCGCTGATCTCGGCCAGGGAGAAGGCTGCGGCCACCACGATCGCGGCGAGGGTGGGCAGCGGCAGGTCGGAGAGCAGGTTGGGGGCCAGGACGAGCAGGGCCAGGATCGCCGCCGCGCCGACCAGGCCGGTGACCTGGCTCCGGGCTCCGGCCTTGAACGCGACCGCGGTCCGGGATCCGCTGGTGCTCACCGCGAATCCCTGGAACAGCCCGGACAGGACGTTGGCGAACCCGATGCCGACCATCTCCTGGTTGCCGTCCACCTGAGCGCCGGCGCGCCGGGCGTAGGCCGAGGCGGTGGAGATGGTGTCGGCCAGGGCCACCAGGGTGATCCCCAGCGCCCCGGCCACCAGCAGTCCCGCGTCGGCCGGGGAGACCAGGGGCAGGCTGAGGGGCGGGAATCCCTGGGGAAGGGGTCCGACCGTCGTGACCCCGTGGCCGGGCAGGTCGAACAGGGTCGAGGCTCCGGTGGCCAGCACCACGGCCACCAGGACCGCCGGCACCCGGGGCAACACGCGCTGCAGCACCAGCACCACCACCAGCGAGGCGGCGCCCACGCTCAGCGCCGCCGGGTTGGTGGCGCCGTCCAGGATCTTGCGCACAGTGCCGGTGATCTCCCCCAGCAGCCCGTCGGCCTCGACCGAGAAGCCGAGCAGCTTGCGCACCTGGCCGACCAGGATGGTCAGGGCCAGCCCGTTCATGTAGCCGATCTGGGTTGGCTTGGAGAGCAGGTCGGCGACGAAGCCGAGCCGGGCCGCCCCGGCCCCGATCATGAAGATGCCGACCAGGATCGAGAGCATCGAGGCCAGCACCACCGCCCGGGCCGGATCTCCGTCGGCAGCCACGAGGGGCAGCACGGTGGCCGCGATCATGGGCCCGAGGGAGGAGTCCGGGCCCAGCACCAGCACCCGGGACGGACCGGCGATGGCGTAGGCGATCAGGCACATCACGCTGGTGTAGAGGCCCGTGATCGGCGGCAGCCCGGCCAGCTGGGCATACGCCATGCCCTGGGGCACCAGCAGCGCGGTGAGGGCCAGCCCGGCGGTGACGTCCTCGCGCAACCAGGCGGGCCGATAGGCGGGCAGCCAGGTCAGGATCGGCAGCCAGCGGCGGAGCACTGCGGCGGCGGACGAGGTCTGTGCGGCAGGGGTCGCTGCAGCAGGGGTCTGTGGCGGCGCGGACACGTAGCGAGTGTGGCGGGTTCACCGCGCGGGCGACACCTGTTCACCCAGGTGCATCCTGCGCTCACCCGGCCTAGGCTCGCGGAGGGGAGAGGGGTGAACGCGGATGCAGTATCGGCGGTTGGGTGCCAGCGGGCTGGTGGTCTCGGAGTCGGGCCTGGGCTGCAACAACTTCGGCCGCCGGATCGACCTGGAGGCGACCCGCACGGTGGTGGACGCGGCCATCGACGCCGGGGTGACGCTCTTCGACACCGCGGACGCCTACGGCGAGTCGGAGACCTTTCTGGGCGAGGTGCTCCAGGGCCGCCGGGACGACGTCGTGATCGCGACCAAGTTCGGCCTCGATCTCGGTGGGGACCTCGGGCCCGATTGGGGTGCCAGGGGCGGGCGCCGTTACATCCGCAAGGCGGTCGAGCGCTCGCTGCGGCGCCTGCGCACCGACTGGATCGACCTCTACCAGTTCCACCGCCCCGACCCCGGCACCCCGCTGGAGGAGACGCTCTCGGCCCTGAACGAACTGGTCGCCGAGGGCACCGTGCGATACATCGGCTCGCTCGAACCTGAGCGCCTGGCAGGTCGCGGACGCCGACTGGACGGCGCGGCGGGCCGGCCTGGCCCGGTTCGTCAGCGCCCAGAACGAGTACAGCCTGCTCGACCGGTCGGCCGAGACCGAGCTGCTGCCCGCCTGCGAGCGGTTCGGCGTCGGCGTGCTGCCGTTCTTCCCGCTGGCCAACGGGATGCTCACCGGCAAGTACCACCGCGACCAGCCGCCTGAGGGTGGCCGCCTGTCGAACAACCCCGGCTACCTGACCCAGGCCCGGTTCGACGTCGTCGAGGCGCTGGCGGCGTTCGCCGATCAGCGCGGGGTGTCCCTGCTCGAGGTGGCCATCGGCACCCTGCTGGCTCGGCCGGGGGTGTCCTCAGTGATCGCCGGCGCCACCCGCCCGGAGCAGGTGCGGGCCAACGCCGCGGCCGCGCGATGGCGCCCGAGCGCTGACGAGCTCGAGCTCCTGGATGCGATCGCCCGCCCCTGAACCAAGGGGGTGCCTGTGCGGGTGTCATCACTGCGTGTAGGCGTCGTTGGCGAAACCCGCAGGTGGGGAGGCGAACCACCAGGTCCTCCGCAAGGTTTCTCGGGGCCGGAGATGGCAAACAGGACGTGAACTCTTTCTGAACGCCTTGCGACTACGGGCCGTATGTCCGGCCACACCTGCAGGTGGCGAGCGTCACACCCCGAAAACTCGACGTAAACGCCAGATGAAGGGGGCTCAAGGTCCCATTCGCTGACCTGATCCGCTCTGCCATCCTGACGACGCCCACCACCTGGAGGATGACGTGGATCTGGATCTCGTACTGCTCACCGTGACTGCCGTTGTTGCGCTGGCTCTGTTGTTCGACTTTTCGAACGGATTCCACGATGCCGCCAACTCGATCGCGACTGTGGTGGCCACCCGCGCCATGTCGCCCAAGATGGCCGTGTGGTTCTCGGCCCTGTTCAACTTCCTGGCCTACTTCTTCGTCGGCACCGCGGTGGCCAACACCGTTGCCAAGACAGTGAAGTCGGGCACGATCAGCGTCCCGGTGATCTTCGCCGGACTGCTGGCCGCCCTGGTCTGGAACTACTTGACCTGGTTCATCGGCATGCCGTCCTCGTCCAGCCACGCCATCATCGGCGGTCTGGTCGGAGCCGGCGTCGCAGCCGGTGGTCTGGCCGGGGTGAGCTGGTCCAGCGTGCAGAAGGTCGTCATCGCGATCGTGATCTCGCCGCTGGTCGCCTTCTCCGTCGCCGCCCTCGGGGCCGGTCTGGTGCATCTGCTGCAGAAGGTCACCAAGTGGAGTGACGACGCCAAGCCGTTCAAGTGGCTGCAGCTCGGATCAGCCGCCGCCGTCTCCTTCGGTCACGGCGCCAACGACGCGCAGAAGACCATGGGCGTCATCGCGGCGCTGCTCGCCGGCGCCGGCTACCTCGGCTCCGAAGCGACGTCGAAGACCTTCGACATCCCCCAGTGGGTGGCCATCGCCTCCTACGCCACGATCGCGCTGGGCACGGTCTGGGGCGGCTGGAGGATCATCGAGACGATGGGCCTGAAGCTGACCAGCCTGAACGCCAAGACCGGTGTCGCCGCCAACATCGGCGCTGTCACCGCCATCTTCGGTGCCACGAACATGGGTGTCCCGATCTCCACCACGCACGCTGCGGCCTCCTCGGTCGTGGGTGCGGGAACCGCATCGGGTCGCGGCGCCAACTGGAAGGTCGTCGGCGAGATGGTGATCGCGTGGATCATCACGATCCCGGCCACCTCGACGATCGCCTTCGTGGTCTACAAGATGACCCAGTTCCCGACCCCGATGGCCGTCTTCTCGGTCGGCCTGCTGGTCCTCGTGGTCGGCGGCGCGATCGTGTGGGCGATGCGCCACTCGATCACCGCCAAGGACATCGAGGAGGAGCTGCCGCCGGCCGAGCCGGTCGTGCTCGTCACCGACGCGGAGCACGCGGCCGCCTGACCCGCTCTGCTCTGCTCTGCTCGGCGAGGCACCCACCGGAACCACGGTGGGTGCCTCGCCGCTGTTCTGCGACGATCGGGCCATGGATCGACTTCCCACCTTCGCCCTGGAGGAGTACTTCGCGACCTGGGAGTTCCAGGCTCGCTACCACCTCACCGCCTCGGACGCCCAGACCTGCACCGTGGGGGAGCTGCTCGAGCTCGCCGGTGAGGGCGCCCTGGAGGAGTTCCTCGCCCTGCCCCTGGGTTACCTGCCGACCTGGGGCACCGATGCGCTGCGTGAGGCGATCGCGACCCTGTACACCACGGCGACGACGGAAGACGTGCTGACCTTCTGCGGGGCGCAGGAGGCCATGTTCTGGGTGCTGCAGGAGTTGCTGGGCGAGGGCGACCATGCTGTGGTCACGGTGCCGAACTACCAGTCGATGGAATCCGTTCCGCTGGCGACCGGAGCCGCGGTGACGGGGGTCCCGCTGTGGCGGGGCGCGGGCGCGGACCTCGTCTGGCGGTTGGACGTCGACCGGGTGGCGGACGCCATCACCTCGCGCACCCGGGTGGTCGCGGTGAATCTGCCGAACAACCCGACCGGGTTCGTGCCGGACCGGCAGACCTGGGCCGACCTGGTGGCGCTCTGCGAGCGTCGCGGCGTGTACCTGTTCGCCGACGAGGTCTACCGCGGCGTCGAGGCCGATCCGAGTGCCACTCTGCCCGCGGCGGTGGACCTGAGCCCGATGGGCATCTCCCTCGACGTCACCTCGAAGTCGCTGGGCCTTCCCGGCCTACGGGTGGGCTGGCTCGCCTGCCACGACCGAGAGCTGCTGGCCCGGCTGGAGAAGCGCAAGCACTGGACCTCCATCTCCGGGGCCGGGCCGAGCGAACTGCTCGCCACCCACGCCGTCCGCCACGCCGGCGAGCTGCGGGCCCGGGTGGCCGGGCTGATCGCCGCCAACCGGGTGGTCTTCGACGCCTTCTTCGCCGAGCACGCGGACCTGTTCGACTGGCAGCCGCCGGACGGCGGGTGCGTGGCCTTCCCGCGCTATCGGGGACGTGACGGGGTGGAGGCGTTCTGCGCCGACCTGGTCCGCGAGCGCGGGGTGCTGCTGCTGCCGGGCTCGGTGTATGCCTCGCAGCTGATGCCGGTGCCCACCGATCGGTTCCGGATCGGCATCGGACGGCGCGACCCCGGTCCGGCGCTGGCTGAGACGGCCGCCTTCATCGCCGGGCGGCGTGGGGTGGCCCGGACCTGACCCGGACGGCGCGGGTGCTGGTACTTTCGGGCCAAAAGCCTGGCCAGACGCACGGAGGCGTGAGTGGAGGACGAGGCCGCAGCCCTGGTCCGCCGCGCAGCGGCAGGCGACCAGGTGGCGTGGGACCAGCTGGTTGATCGGTACAGCGGCCTGCTCTGGTCGATCGCCCGGTCCTATCGTCTCCGCGATGCGGATGCCGCCGATGTGCTGCAGACCGCATGGATGCGCCTGCTGGAGCACCTGCACCGGATCGAGGACCCGAACCGGCTCGGAGCCTGGCTGGCCACCGTGGTGCGGCACGAGATCCACCGCCTGCACCGCCGGTCGATCCGCACGGTGCACACCGACAGCGACGTGCTGCTGGACGCCGCCGCGGGCCCGGTGCCCGGCCCGGATGTGCCGGCACTGAACGCCGACCGCGACCGGCTGCTGTGGGAGGCCTTCGCTGAGCTCACCGATCGGTGCCAGCAGCTGTTGCGGATGCTGGTCACCGGCATGGCTGCCCAGGACGCGCTGTCCTATCGGGACGCCGCCGAGGCGCTCGGGATCCCGATCGGTAGCCTGGGCCCGACCCGGATGCGGTGCCTCAGTGACTTGCGTCACGCCGTGACCGAGCGAGGTATCAGTGGAGAACCCGATGTCTCTTGACAGGCACGTGAGGCCTGCCGACTGGGAGTCGGGCCCGCTGCAGGAGGACCGTTGAGCGACATCGAGCCCCGTGACGACCAGCTCGCCGCAGAGCTGGCCGCTCTCTTCGGCCGTGCCGAGCCAGTGCCGGACCTGGTCGTCGCCACCGCCAAGGCGAGCTTCGCCATGCGGTCCCTCGACGTCGAGCTCGCCCTGCTCACCTGGGACTCCCAGGTCGACCATTCCACCGTGCTGCTGCGGGCCTCCGGTGCCGACGGCGGGCCTCGGGCCCTGACCTTCGAGAGCGATGAGTCGGCGGTCGAGATCGAGGTCGCCCCGCCGGAGCGGGGCTGGCGCCTGCTCGGCCAGCTGACCCCGGTCGAGCCTGCCCGGGTGGAACTGCATCGTGCTCCGGGCGGTGGCCCCGAGGCGGTGGCGCAGGGAGTGGCGGAGCCCGTCGTCAGTGATGTGCCCGTGGACGAGCTGGGCCGGTTCACCGTCGCCGACCTGCCCGCCGGCCTGGTCCGGATCGTGGTGCACCGGGAGGGCCGCCCGCCGCTGGCCACCGACTGGTTCCGGGTGGACTGAGCCCAGGCGGGTACGCGAGGCGCCGTCTGGGTAGGTTTGCCGTGTTGCAGTCGGACGGAGTGATCCTGCGTGTCGGGTTCCTATGACCTGGTCGTCGTCGCCAACCGCCTACCCGTGGACCAGCGGGTCGAACCGGACGGATCCACCAGCTGGCACACCAGCCCCGGCGGCCTGGTGGCGGCACTGGAGCCGGTGCTGCGACGTCACCACGGGGCCTGGGTCGGCTGGGCCGGCGGCGCGGGGGATCTGCCTGAACAGGTCGAGGCAGACGGCCTGCACCTGGTTCCGGTGCCGCTGAGCGAGAGCGAGATCGAGGACTACTACGAGGGCATGTCCAACGGCACGTTGTGGCCTCTCTACCACGACGTGATCTCGCCGCCGATCTTCCATAGGCGCTGGTGGGAGGCCTATGTCGTGGTCAATCGCCGGTTCGCCGAGGCAGCCGGCCGCCAGGCTGCGCCGCAGGCCACGGTCTGGGTGCAGGACTACCAGTTGCAGCTCGTGCCGCAGCTGCTGCGCCGGCTCCGTCCCGATCTGCGGATCGGCTTCTTCAACCACATTCCGTTCCCGCCCTACGAGATCTATGCCCAGCTGCCGTGGCGCCGCCAGGTGCTGGACGGCCTGCTGGGTGCCGATCTGCTCGGCTTCCAGCGGCAGGCCGACGCGAACAACGTGCTGAGGGCCTGCCGCCGCCTCGGCATGACGACGCGCCGGGGGGTGGCCCTGGTCCGCGAGCCGGACGGCGTGCGTGAGGTGCGGTGCGAGGCGTTCCCGATCTCGGTGGACGCCGCGGCGCTCGACCAGGTGGCGCGTCGGCCGTCGGTCGAGCTGCGGGCCAAGCAGATCCGCGCCGAGCTGGGCGACCCCGAGGTGGTGCTGCTCGGGGTCGACCGGCTCGACTACACCAAGGGCATCCTGCACCGGCTGAAGGCCGTGGGCGAGCTGTTCGACGAGGGCCGGTTGAGCACCCCGGGCGCTGCGCTGGTGCAGGTGGCCACGCCGAGCCGGGAGCGGGTGGGGTCCTACCAGGCGCTGCGCGACGAGGTGGAGGTGGAGGTCGGCCGGATCAACGGGCTGCACGCCGAGCTGGGGCACCCGGCAGTGCACTACCTGCACCAGTCCTTCCCTCGGGAGGAATTGGCGGCGCTCTACCTGGCCGCGGACGTGATGCTGGTGACCGCGCTGCGTGACGGCATGAACCTCGTGGCCAAGGAGTACGTGGTCAGTCGGCACGACGAGGCCGGCGCGCTGGTGCTGTCCGAGTTCACCGGGGCTGCCGGTCAGCTGACCCAGGCCTACGTGGTGAACCCGCACGACATCGAAGGCCTGAAGGACACCATCATGCGGGCGGTGCAGGCTCCGGCCCGGGAGTCCGCCCGCCGGGTCCGGGCGATGCGCCGACAGGTGTTCGCCTACGACGTCGGCTGGTGGGCGGCGTCCTTCCTGCGCGCCCTGGGCTCGCGCGAGCTGGTGGAGCCGCAGACCGATCGGCTGCGCATCGCCCTGGCCGAGCTGGCAGCCAAGGAGTCGATCCTGATCGCCCTCGACTTCGACGGGGTGCTCGCCCCGATCGTGGAACGTCCGCAGGACGCTCGTGCCCTGCCCGAGGCGATGGCTGCCGTGGACCGGCTGGCCGGGCTGCCCCGTACCCATGTGGCGCTGGTCTCGGGGCGTTCCCTGGAGAGCCTGCGCAGTGTCGCCCGACCGGGCCCCGGGCTGACCCTGATCGGCGGCCACGGCGCGGAGAGTGACGATGAGGCGGTGACGGCTGCGGTCGCCGGTCTTCCCGAGCCTGCCCGTGAGCTGCTGGCGCATGTCGCATCGGCTCTGGTCGAGATCTCCGGCGCGCATCCCGGCACCGAGGTGGAGGGCAAGCCGACCTCGGTGGCCATGCACACCCGGCGCTGCGCGCGGCCGGTGGCCGCCTCGGCGGCCCGGGCGGTGCTCGACGGGCCGGCCGGCTGGCCGGGGGTGCACCCGATCCGCGGCAAGGAGGTGCTCGAGCTGTCGGTGAGCGCGGCGACCAAGGGCACCGCGCTGCAGGCGCTGCGGAGCAGACTCGGGATCGGCGCCGGCGCGGTGGTCTACCTCGGCGACGACGTCACCGATGAGCTCGCCTTCGGGGCACTGGATCAGACCGGCGGCGACCTGGCGATCAAGGTTGGCAACGGCGAGACCATTGCCGGGCACCGGGTTGCCGACCCGGCGGCGGTGGCTCAGCTGCTCGGCTCCCTGGCCGAACGCCGTGCCGCAGCGGTCGCGTCGTCCGACTGAGCGGGGCCGCCCGGCGGTCCCTCCGGTAGGCGCACCGTGAAGGCCGTGTGCCCTGGCCGGCTGACCATCTGGGCCGAGCCGCCGTGCGCCTCGACCACCGCGGCCACGATCGCCAGGCCGAGGCCGGTGCTGCCGGCTGCTCGCGAGCGGGAGGAGTCGCCGCGGGCGAAGCGCTCGAACACCGACGCCTGCAGCGGTTCCGGGATGCCCGGCCCGTCGTCGGACACCTCCAGCTCGACCTGCTCCGGCCCGCGGGGCCAGCCGCACCCGGACCGTGGTGCCGGGCGGGGTGTGCATGCGCGCGTTGGCCAGCAGGTTGGCCAGCACCTGGTGCAGCCGGGCCGCGTCACCGGTGACGATGACCGGCTCGTCGGGGATGTCCAGCTGCCAGCGATGGTGGGCCCGAGCAGCGTGGGCGTCGGTGACGCGTCGACGACGAGGCGGACAGGTCGACCTGGTCCCGGCGGATCGCGGCGGCGTCGGCGCCGCGTCCAGCCGGGCCAGCAGCAGCAGGTCCTCGACCAGGCCGGTCATCCGCACCGCCTCGGACTCCACCCGGCCGAGGGCGTGGGCGACGCTCGGCGGGCAGCTCGTCGCCATGGCGGCGGGTGAGCTCGGCGTAGCCGCGGATCGAGGCCAGCGGGGTGCGCAGCTCGTGGCTGGCGTCGGCGACGAACTGGCGCACCCGCGTCTCGCTGGCGCTGCCGGGCGGCGAGCGCGTCGGCGACGTGCCCGAGCATCCGGTTGAGCGCCGAGCCGACCTGGCCGACCTCGGTGCGCGGGTCGGTGTCGGCGTCCGGAACCCGTTCGGCAGAGCGACCTCGCCCCGGTCGAGGGGCAGCTCGGCGACCCGGGAGGCGGTCGCCGCCACCCGACGCAGCGGGCGCAGGGCCAGCCGCACGACGACCAGCCCGGCCAGGACGGCGAGCAACGCCCCGACGATGCCGACCAGCGAGCACCGCGCGAGCCAGTTCGCCCACGGTGTGCTGCATCGGGCCCATCGGCAGCCCGACGAAGGTGGTGACGTCGTCCTTGCCGCGGACGGACGTCACCAGATAGCTGCCCGAGGAGCCGCCGAGGTCGATCGAGGTGCGCGCGGACGTCGCCGGGCAGTGCTGCCAGCCGTCGCCGTCTGCTGGGCGGTGAGCGCCAGCGTGCTGCCCTGCGGCCCCGACCACGTCCGCGCTGAGGTGACCGACCCCGTCGACCACGGTGACGCCGAGCGTGCCCTCGCCGGTGCCGAGGTCGTCGAAGAAGATCGGGGGCCGCGTCGTCGTCATCGCCGTCGGCATCGTCGTCGTGCTTCGGCGGGGCGCCGTTGCGCGCGCTCGGGTGGCGTTGGTGAGCTGGTCGTCGAGCTGGCGGGTGAGCTGGCGGTTCAGGGCGATCACGGCTGGCGGCGCCGATCAGCAGGGTGACGACCGGCGATCAGCGACGACCAGGACGGCGACCAGCCGGGCGCGCAGGGTCCATCGGGACGGCGTGCGCCAGCGGGGAGTCACGGCCGGCTACTCGGCGGGCTCGAGCACGTAGCCGGCGCCGCGCATGGTGTGGATCATCGGCGGTCGCGTCCGGCGTCGATCTTCTTGCGCAGGTAGGAGATGTACAGCTCGACGACGTTGGCCTGGCCGCCGAAGTCGTAGTTCCAGACCCGGTCGAGGATCTGCGCCTTGCTCAGCACCCGGCGCGGGTTGCGCATCAGGAAGCGCAGCAGCTCGAACTCGGTCGCGGTGAGGCTGATCGCCTCGCCGCCGCGGGTCACCTCGTGGCTGTCCTCGTCGAGGATCAGGTCGCCGACGACCAGCTGCGGCGTCGTGCGCGCGCGGTCGGCGCCCGGTGCGGCGCAGCAGCGCCGCGCAGCCGGGCCACCACCTCCTCGAGGCTGAACGGCTTGGTGACGTAGTCGTCGCCGCCGGCGGTGAGCCCGGCGATGCGGTCCTCGACGGCGTCCTTGCGCGGTCAGGAAGAGCACGGGCACGTCGCGGCCGTCGGCGCGCAGCCGGCGCAGCACCTCGAGCCCGTCGATGTCGGGCAGCATCACGTCGAGCACGACGACGTCCGGGCGCGAACTCGCGGGCGGCCCGCGACGGCGGCGCGGCCGTCGCCGGCGGTCTGCACCTCCCAGCCCTCGTAGCGCAGCGCCATCGAGAGCAGCTCGGCGAGGGTCGGCTCGTCGTCGACGACCAGCACCCGGACGGGGCTGCCGTCCGGGTGGGTCATCCTGGCCCGGCCGGCGGGAGAGGTCGAGGTGTTCATGACGACCATGGTGTCCCTGTCGCCTGGTGCCGTGCTGTGCGAACCCTGTGTGATTCCTGTGCGTGTCGCATCATCGGCAGCGCTCAGGTGGGACACAGGCCAGGCACAGGTTCGGTGAGCAGTGTCCTCGGCATGAACATCGACCTGACCTCCGCAGCCTGGTATCTGGCCCGCGGCAGCGGCCTGACCTCGCTGGTCCTCTTCTCCCTCGTGGTGGCTCTGGGCATCGGCTCGCGCTCCGGGCGCACCCTGTTCGGCCTGCCGCGGTTCGCCGTGCAGGCCGTGCACTCCACGGCGGCGCTGACCGCCGTCGGCTTCCTGGCCCTGCACGTGGTCACCCTGTTGTTCGATCCGTACGCGCAGCTGAAGCTGCTCGACCTGGTGCTGCCGTTCACCGGTGCCTACCGGCCCTTCTGGCTCGGCCTGGGCACCCTGGCGCTCGACCTGATGCTGGCCGTGGTGGTGACCAGTCTGCTGCGCGACCGGCTCGGCCCCCGGGCCTGGAAGGCGGTGCACTGGGCCGCCTACGCGGCCTGGCCCGTCGCCGTCCTGCACGGCCTCGGCACCGGCACCGATGCCTCGGCCCTGTGGATGCAGGTCACCACCGCCGCCTGTGTGTCACTGGTGGCCGCGGCGGGCGTCTGGCGCCTGACCCCCGGTTTCGGCCGCCCGGCTCGCCCCCTCACCCGCCACACCGCCCCGGCAGCCATGGCGGCCCGTCCTCAGGAGCTCGTGCGATGACCATCACCCTCACCCCCTCATCCACCCAGCTGCTGGCGTCGGGGGCTGCCGACCTGGCGGAGCACCGGCGCCTGCACGGGGACCTCCCCTGGCAGGGCGGGCCGGGCCGCCTCACCGCGACCCTGGAGGCCTCGGGGCTGACCGGCCGCGGCGGGGCGGGCTTCCCGACCTGGCGCAAGGTGGCCTCGTCGGCCGCGGCCTCGGGTCGATCGGCGGTGGTGATCGCCAACGGTGCCGAGGGCGAGCCGGCCAGCAGCAAGGACGCCGTCCTGCTCGCCGCTGCTCCGCACCTGGTGCTGGACGGCGCTCAGCTGGCCGCGGAAGCGGTGGGCGCGGGCCGGATCGTGGTCTACGTCAAGGCCGGAGCCGCGATGGCGGCGGTGCGCCGGGCTCTGGACGAACGGCGTGCCGGCGGTCTGGACCGGTGCCGGATGGAGATCGTGGAGGCGCCCAAGGGGTTCGTCTCCGGCGAGGAGTCCTCCGCGGTGTCGGCGATCGAGGGCGGGGCGGCGCTGCCGCGGACCAAGCGCCACCTGATCACCGAACGCGGGGTGGACGGCCGACCGACCCTGGTGCAGAACGTGGAGACCCTGGCGCACCTGGCCCTGATCGCGCGGCACGGGGTGGCCTGGTTCCGCTCCGCCGGAACGGAGGCCGAGCCCGGCACCTTCCTGGCCACCCTGGGCGGCGCGGTCGTCCGGCCGGGAGTGGTGGAGGCCGAGTACGGCATCGGCCTCGGCGAGCTGCTCGACCTGGCCGGCGGTGCGGCCGAGCCGCTGAGCGCCGTCCTGGTCGGCGGCTACCACGGCGTGTGGGTGCCGGCCTCGGCGCTGACGACTACCGCGATGTCGCGGGCCGGACTGGCCCCGTTCGGCGGGTCGCCGGGAGCCGGGATCCTCTGGGCCCTGCCGGCGCGGCAGTGCCCGCTCGAGGCCACGGCATCGATCGCTGCCTACCTGGCCGGGCAGAGTGCTCGTCAGTGCGGCCCGTGCGTGTTCGGGCTGCCGTCGATGGCCGAGCAGCTGTCCCGGCTGGCCGACCCGGACCAGGCCCGTGGATGGGCCGATCTGCCGGGCCGCGTGGGGGCGCTGGCCGGGGTGGTGACCGGACGCGGCGCGTGCCGTCACCCGGACGGCACCGCCCGGTTGGTCCGCTCCGCTCTGACCGTGTTCGCCGACGACGTGGACGCGCACCTGCGCGGCCACTGCCTCACCGGAGGTGCCTGATGACCAGCCCGACCGCCACCCGCACCCGGGCCACCACGCTGCACATCGACTGGGTGGCCTGCGACGGCCGCGGCCTGTGTGCGGAGCTGCTGCCCGAGCTGCTCACCGAGGATCCGTGGGGCTACCCGATGCCGACCGACCCGGCCGGCCCGCCCAACGCGATCACCGTGCCCGAGGCCCAGCGCCGCGACGCTGAGGCCGCCGTCTCCGCCTGCCCCCTGCGTG
Source organism: uncultured Actinomycetota bacterium (assembly GCA_963710915.1). Taxonomy (GTDB): domain Bacteria; phylum Actinomycetota; class Actinomycetes; order Actinomycetales; family Kineosporiaceae; genus JADJPO01. Next base: position 333,393 of record CAVQCD010000020.1, read on the forward strand.
CCCTCCGCCTGGAACGCCGCTGACCCCGCGCTCCCATGCGCGGGAGTCGGCTAACCGGGCCAATCGCCACGGAAATCGCCCGGTTAGCCGACTCTCGGCGGAGTGCTGGCGCTCTGACCCTGCGCCCGGCGGCCCGCCCCGCTCGCCCTCGCCGGCCGCCCTGGCCGCCCGCCCCTCGCCGGCCGCCTCGCCGTTGTGCACTTGAGGGTGGTATCCGGCGAGGGTTCCGCCCGAAAGTGCACAACGGTGAAGCGGTTCCCGCCGGAAGATGCACAACGGTAAGCCGCAGTGCACGGCCAGGGCGGGCGGCGACGGCGCCAGCTGTGGCGGCGGTGGCGGGGCGGGCGGCCCAGGGGCGGGAAGCGGTAGCCGACGTTGCGGACGGTGTCGATCAGGGTCTCGTCGTCGGTGTCGAGCGGGACCCGCAGCTCCCGGCAGGCCAGTGGATCAGCAGGCGCGGAGCAGAGGGATGACGGGCTGCAGGTCGCCGCGGTGCAGACCCTCGAGGACGAGCCGCTCGTAGGGGACCACGTCGTCCGGCAACGCGTCCAGGGCGAACCACTCCAGTGCCGCGCACTTCGCCGGCTCGAGCACCGTCGGTTCGCCTGTCCAGCGGGTCGCTTCGAAGAAGAAGTCGCAGCGCTGCTCGACCTGTGGGCCGCCGACCTGCACCCGGTGCAGGGTGGTGAGTGACCGCAGGTCCTCGACTCGGATCTCGACACCGGCCTCCTCACGGGCCTCGCGGACGGCGGCGTCCAGCGCCGACTCGTAGGGGTCCACGTGGCCTGCGAGGCTGGCCCAGAAACCGTCCATGTACCCGGTGTTCTGCCGCCGCTGCAGCAACACCTCGTCGCCGCGGCGCAGGATGACGTACGACGCCGCGACAAGCAGGGAGCGACCTGACAGATCCACCGGCGGCGTCATGCCAGGACCCTAGCGAGCTGATCCAGCGCTCCGGCCCAGACCACTGCGCGAGAGTCGAGTAACCGCGCCCATCCTCGACAGATGATCACGGTTGCCCGACTCTCGCGGTAGGTGGGGGAAGGCCGGCTGAGGCTCACAGGTAGGGCACAGGGGTCTCCCACCCGAAACGCACCTCGGGGGACGAGTGTCGGTGCCATGACCACCACGACCTCGACCGCAGAGCCACCGGTGCTCGACATCGTGATCCCCGTCTACAACGAGGAGAACGACCTGGCACCGAACGTCCACCGACTGCGCGCCTACCTGGACGTCCACCTGCCGATGCGTTGCCGGATCACCATCGCCGACAATGCCAGCACTGACGCCACGCTCGCGGTGGCACATCGGGTCAGCGGCGACCTCGCCGACGTCCGCGTCGTCCACCTACCTGCCAAGGGTCGCGGTGGTGCGCTGAACACCGTCTGGTCCGCCTCCGAGGCCGCTGTGCTCGCCTACATGGACGTCGACCTGTCCACGGATCTGGCCGCGCTCTGGCCGCTGGTGGCACCGCTGCTCTCCGGCCATTCCGACGTCGCCATCGGCAGCCGGCTCGCCCGCGGAGCCCACATCGTCCGCGGGCCGAAGCGTGAGCTGATCTCACGCGCCTACAACCTTGTGCTGCGCGCGACGCTGCGGCTGCAGGTCACCGACGCGCAGTGCGGGTTCAAGGCGATCCGGTCGGACGCCGCACGCCGGCTGCTGCCGCAGGTGGCCGACACCGGGTGGTTCTTCGACACCGAACTGCTGGTGCTGGCCCAACGGGCCGGGATGCGCATCCACGAGGTGCCGGTGGACTGGGTGGACGACCCCGACAGCAGGGTCGACATCGTGCCCACAGCCAAGGCCGACCTGGCCGGGATCGCCCGCCTGCTGCGCGAGGGCCGCCGGCCCCGCCACACCGCCCGACCGCCCCGCCCCGCCGCTGTCGCCTGACCCGCCCATTCCCGGAGAGGTACCCCTGTGAGCGCCACGATCGACCACACACCCGTTGTGGCCCAGCCTGTTTCGAGAGCCTCCAGTCGATCCGGCAGAGCGGCCGACCCCCGGTGGGCCCGGCCGGCACTGCTCGTGCTGCTCGCCGCAACAGGTGTGCTGTACCTGTGGAACCTCTCCGCATCCGGATGGGCGAACAGCTATTACGCCGCCGCCGTCCAGGCCGGATCGCAGAGTTGGACCGCCTGGTTCTTCGGTTCCCTGGACGCCGGGAACGCGATCACCGTGGACAAGCCGCCCGCCTCCTTGTGGGTGATGGGCCTGTCGGCCCGCGTATTCGGGTTCTCCTCGGCGAGCATGCTCGCCCCGCAGGCGCTGGCCGGTGTCGCCTCGGTCGGCCTCCTCTACGCAGCTGTCAAGCGATGGTCCGGACCCGTGGCGGGGCTGCTCGCCGGCGCGGCCCTCGCCCTCACCCCGGCGGCAGCGCTGATGTTCCGGTTCAACAACCCCGATGCCCTCCTCACCCTGCTGCTGGTCGTCGCGGCCTACTGCCTGATCCGGGCGATGGACGCCGGCGCGACCGCGCGGCGCTGGGTCGTGCTGTGCGGTGCAGCGCTCGGGTTCGCCTTCCTGGCCAAGATGTTGCAGGGCTTCCTGGTCGTGCCCGGGTTCGCGCTGACCTACCTGATCGCCGCGCCCACCACGATCGCCACCCGCGTGCGGCACACCCTGTTGGCCGGAGCCTCGATGCTCGTCTCGGCCGGCTGGTACGTCGCCGTGGTCGAGCTGTGGCCGGCCTCGGCCCGCCCCTACATCGGGGGCTCGACGAACAACAGCCTGCTCGACCTGGTGCTCGGCTACAACGGCCTGAGCCGGATCACCGGCGGCCAGGGCGGCTCGCCGGGCGGTGCCGGAGGCAGCAGCGGTGGCACGACCGGTGGGGCCTTCGGCGGAGCGACCGGGCTCGGCCGGTTGTTCGGCTCGGAGATGGGGGTCGAGGTCTCCTGGTTGCTGCCGGCCGCGCTGCTCGCCCTGGGCTTCGGGCTGTGGACGACGCGACGCGCGCCACGCACCGATCGCACCCGGGCCGCCCTGCTCCTGTGGGGAACCTGGCTCCTGGTCACCGGCCTGGTGTTCAGCTACATGAGCGGCGTCGTCCACCCGTACTACACGGTGGCGCTGGCCCCGGCGGTGGCCGCGCTGGTCGCCGTCGGAGGACGCGTGCTGTGGCAGCGCCGGGAGAGCCTGGTGGCCCGGATCGGTCTGGCCGCGGTGACCGTGGCCGCCGGCGGATGGGGCTACGTCCTGCTCGCCCGCAACAGCACCTGGCACCCGGAGTTGCGCTACGCCGTCCTGGCCGTGAGCGTGCTGGCCGCCCTTGGTCTGGTCGCGCCGCCGTGGCGGCTCGGCCGCCGAGCGGCCGTGGCGATGATCAGCGGCGCCGTCCTCGCCGGGCTGGCTGCGCCGGCCTCCTACGCCGTGGTCACTGCTGCGACGGCGCACAGCGGGTCGATTCCCACCGTCGGTCCGGCCGGTGCCAGCGGGAGTACCGACGGGATGGGCGGCGGGGCGGGAAACGCCCCGCAGGGGGCCCCGGGCGGGGCCCCGGGCGGGGCGCGGGGCAGCGCACCGTCAGCGCCGCCGAACCAGGCCGGGCAGGCGCCGACCGCCGGCGGAGCGACCGGATCCGCGCAGGCGGGGCAGCCGGGCGGGTCGCAGGCGAACGCCGAGCTCACCGCACTGCTCCAGTCCAGCCCGCAACGCTGGGCCGCGGCGACGTCAGGTGCCCAGTCGGCGGCCTCCCTGGAACTGGCCAGCGGCGCGTCGGTGATCGGCATCGGCGGGTTCACCGGCAGCGATCCGGCACCGACCCTGGCCCAGTTCCAGGAGTACGTGGCGCAGGGGCTGGTGCACTACTTCGTGGTCGGCGGCCAGGGCGGCCAGGGCGGCCAGGGCGGCGGACCCGGCGGCGACCGTGGTTCGAGCAGCGAGATCGCCACCTGGGTGAGCTCGACCTTCACCGCAGCAACCGTCGGCGGAGCCACCGTCTACGACCTCACCGCCCCCGCCGTCACCTGATCGTGCGTGCGCGACATGGCGGGAAGCGGGGGGGTGGGGGTGGCGCGGGGCCAGGCTCGTTAGACTCCGGTGGTGAGCGGTTCGACGGCGCTGGCCGGCCTCGGCCCCGGCGACCTGAGTCCGACCGCTGTCTATGCGGACCGGCTGGTGGCCGAGGACGGTTCCTCCGACGAACTCTTCGCCCCCGACGGAACTCCCCACGGACACACCGCCGACCTTGCTGCCACCGCCGATCACCTGGGCCGGGTGGGTCTGCTCGCCCGTCGCGCCGAGGCCGCCCGGCTCGTGGAGGACGAGGGGGTCACCTACGGTGCGCGACCGGCACCTCCCGGTCCCGACGGGCGTCCAACCCCCCGACGCTGGTCCCTCGACCCGCTGCCGGTGGTGCTCGACGCGGAGGCCTGGCGCGGTCTGGAGCCGGCGCTCCTCCAGCGCGCCGAGCTGCTCGACCGGGTGATGGCCGACCTCTACGGGCCGCGCACCCTGCTGCACCGGGGGGTGATCCCGGCCGAGGTCGTGCTCGGCCACCCCGGCTTCGCGCGGCCGGCCGACGGGCTGCGTCTGCCCGGCCGACACCGCCTGCTGCTCACCGCCGCCGACCTGGGCCGCGACGCCGGCGGCCAGTGGTACGTGGTCGCCGATCGTGCGCAGGCGCCGTCGGGAGCCGGCTACGCGATCCAGGCCCGGAGGATCGTCGGCCGGGTGATGCCCGGCCTGTACCGCGACACTCGCCTGCGGCGGCTGCGCACCTTCTTCGACACCCTGCGCTCGGCCCTGCAGGAAGTGGCGCCGAGCACGGCCGAGGCCCCCCGGGTGGTGCTGCTGATCCCCGGCTCGACCAGTGACACCGCGTTCGACCATGCCTTCCTGGCCACCCTGCTCGGCTACCCACTGGTCACCGGTGAGGACCTCACCGTGCGCGACGGGAGAGTGTACCTGCGCTCCCTGGGCCGGCTCGAGCCGGTGGACGTCGTGCTGCGCCGCCTTCCCGATGCCGACTCCGACCCGCTCGAACTGCGATCGTCCTCCCGGGTCGGCGTGCCCGGTCTGCTCGATGCCGGACGCCGCGGCACGGTCTCGGTGGTCAACCCGATCGGGTCGCGGGTCCTCGAGTCCCCGGCGCTGGCCCCCTTCCTGCCGGCCGCCGCCCGGGCCCTGCTCGGCGAGGACCTGGCCCTGCCCACAGTCGCGACCTGGTGGTGCGGCCGGGACCTGGACCGGCGGCACGTGCTGGCCCACCTCGACCGGCTGGTGGTGCTCCCGATCAGGCCGGGCGAGGCGGGCATCGGTGGCCGCGGGGCCATCGGCAGCACGCTCTCCCGCCGCCGCCTGGCCGAGCTGGGCCGGCGGATCGAGGCCGAGCCGGCGGCCTGGTGCGCCCAGGAACCGCTGGCGCTGAGTACCACCCCGGTGGTGACGGCCCGTGGTCTGGAGCCGCGCCGGTTCACCGTGCGGACGTTCGCCGTGGCCCGTGGCGGCGACTACCACCTGCTCACCGGTGGGCTCGGCCGGCTCGCCGACAGCGTCGGCAACCACGCCTCCTCCAACAGCGCAGCCACCCCGGCCAAGGACGTCTGGGTGCTCGCCGGTGAGGACGCCGCCGGTTCGGCCGCGGCGGACGTCGCCTGGCCGCAGCGCCGGACCGAGGCCGGTGCCGCCACCGCTGTGCTGCAGCCCCGCGTGGCCGAGAACCTGTTCCGGCTCGGCAGCCATGCCGAGCAGGCAGAGGGTCGCGTGCGGCTGCTGCGCGTCGTCGACGACCTGGCCGAGGACTGGACGGCGCGCCCCGGCACCTCGGGCGCCTCCGCGCTCGCCGTGATGCGCCAGACACTCGAGCAGCTCACCGGGACCGAGCCCGGTCTCGCCCTGGTGGACCTGGTGGCTGCCGCTGACCGACCGGGCACCCTGGCGAACGCGGTACGGCTGACTGTCGACGCCGCGCAGGCGCTGCGCGAGCAGCTCTCGCTGGACACCTGGATCGTGCTGGGCAGCCTGGACCGGGTGCTCGCCGATCTCTCTGCGGGGGCCGAGGCCGAAGGCACAGGCACCGATGTCCCGCTCCAGCCGGTGCTGGCCCGGGTGCTCGAGGGCCTGCTCGCCCTCGCCGGCCTCGGCGCCGAGAGCATGATCCGCGACGTCGGCTGGTACTTCATGGACGCCGGCCGCCGCCTGGCCCGGGCGGGCCAGATGCTCACCGTGCTGCGGCACAGCCTGGAGCGGGAACACCCCGCAGCCGTGCAGTCGATGGTGCTGGAAGCCGTTCTCGTGGCGGGTGAGAGCATCATCACCCACCGGCGCCGACACCCGGGCCGGGCCGAGCCGCGCGGCGTGGTCGAGCTGCTGGCCCTGGACCGGGACAACCCGCGGTCGGTCGCCCTGCAGCTCGATCGGCTCGCCGAGGACCTGCGCCACCTGCCCACGGCCCCGGGCCGGCAGGCCGAGCCGATGTCGCAGCTGCGCGACATCACCGCCCGGCTGCGCGAGCTGGATCACACGGCGTCAGCCCGCGCGGTGCGGGGCAGACGTACCCTGCTCGTCGAGCAGATCGACGCCCTGCTGGCCGGTCTGGCGGAGCTGACCCTCGGCCTGGAACGGGCCCACTTCGGCCATGCCGCCCCGCCGCGCCCCACCGCCGCCATCTCGGGGTGGGACTCATGAGCCGCACCTACCAGGTCACCCACACCACGCGGTACAGCTACGAGCGCGAGGTCACCGAGTCCTACGGAAGGGCCCACCTCGCGCCCCGGGACGATGCCGGGCAGACCTGTTCCAGCCACACGCTCACGGTCCTGCCCGCTCCCGAGCGCGTGCATCAGGAGCAGGACTTCTACGGCAACCGCAGTGCCTACGTCGAGGTGCTCACCCCGCACACCGAGCTGACCGTGACCTCGACCAGCAGGGTTCGGGTGAACCGGGCTCCGGTCGCGCTGGACCAGGTCGACCTGCCCTGGGAGGACGCCGGAGCACTCGCTCTGGCAGGGCTGGCGGACCCGGAGGAACTGTTGCGCGCCAAGGACTTCCTGCTGCCCTCGGTGCACGTGCCGGTCGGTGGCGAGGTCGCCGCCTTCGCCGCGGGGGTGTTCACCCCGGGCCGGCCGGCCGGTGGCGCGGTGCGCGAGCTGATCCGCACGATCTTCGACGGCTTCGCCTACCGGCCAGGAGTGACCTCGGTCAGCACCACTCTGGCCGAGGTGCTCTCCCAGCGCCAGGGTGTCTGCCAGGACTTCGCCCACCTCGCGGTCGCCTGCCTGCGCCGCTGCGGGCTGCCCGCCCGCTACGTCAGCGGCTACCTGGAGACCCTGCCTCCGCCGGGCCAGGCCAAACTGCTGGGCGCGGACGCATCGCATGCCTGGGTCTCGGTGCTGCTGCCGGGCCTGGGGTGGGTCGATCTGGACCCCACCAACGACCGGGTGGTGGACGACTCCTACATCGTCACCGCCTGGGGCCGCGACTACGCCGACGTCCCCCCGCTCAAGGGGGTGATCTTCACCGAGGGAACCGTGAGCCGGCTCTCGGTGGCGGTCGACGTCGTCCCGGTGCCCGGTCGTACCGTGTAGGCCGCGCGTATGTCCTTGTCCGACAGCCGATCTGGAGCAGACCTGATGCCCACCCCGACCACCCAGCTGCGCGCCCTGCATCTGGAGAACATCCACCCGGACGGCGCGGCGGTGCTCACCGCCGCCGGCTTCGCGGTCGATCATCGGGCGGGGGCCCTCGGCGAGGACGACCTGATCGAGGCACTGTCCGGGGTGGGCCTGCTCGGGATCCGCTCCAACACCACGGTGTCGAAACGGGTACTGGACGCCGCACCCGACCTGCTCGCGATCGGCGCCTACTGCATCGGCACCAACCAGATCGACATCGCGGCCGCCGCGCGCCGCGGCATCGCCGTGTTCAACGCCCCGTTCTCCAACACCCGCAGCGTGGTCGAGCTCGCCCTGGCCGAGATCATCGCCCTGACCCGCCGGTTGACCGAGCGCGACCGGGCCATGCACGAGGGGATCTGGCAGAAGTCGGCCTCGGGCGCGCACGAGGTGCGTGGCCGGCGTCTGGGCATCGTCGGGTACGGCAACATCGGCACCCAGTTGTCGGTGCTCGCCGAGAACCTCGGCATGCAGGTCTTCTTCTTCGACACCGCCGACAAGCTGACCCTGGGCAACGCCCGCCGGTGCGAGAGCATGGAGGAGCTGCTCACCAGCGCCGACGTGGTGACCCTGCACGTCGACGGCCGGCACGGCAACAGCGGCCTGTTCGGCGAGGCGGAGTTCGCCCTGATGCGCGATCGCGCGATCTTCCTGAACCTCTCCCGCGGCTTCGTGGTCGACTACGAGGCCCTGCGCCGCCACCTCGAGTCGGGGCACCTGGCCGGAGCGGCGGTCGACGTGTTCCCGCACGAGCCGAGGACCGGGGCCGACGAGTTCGTCTCTCCCCTGCGCGGCATGCCCAATGTCATCCTGACTCCGCACATCGGCGGCTCGACCGAGGAGGCCCAGCGCGACATCGGGGCCTTCGTCGGCGGCAAGCTGGCCGAGTACGCACGTTCCGGTGCGACCGCGCTCTCGGTCAACCTGCCCTCACTGGTGCTGCCCGAGGTCGCGGGGGAGCACCGGGTGGTGCACATCCACCGGAACACCCCGGGGGTGATGGCCTCGATCAACAGCGTGCTCGCCGGCGACGGGGTGAACATCGACGCCCAGTTCCTGGCCACCTGGGGCGACATCGGCTACGTGATCACCGACGTCGGCGCTCAGCTGGAGGACTCCACCGTGGCGGCCCTGGAGAAGCTGGCCGAGACCATCCGGCTGCGCGTGCTCTCGTGACCGATCGGGCCTGGGACGGCTACTACCGGACGGTCTCCTCGCGGGAGCCGCGGGACACCCTGATCGCCGCCCTGGCTGAAGCCGGCCCGCCGGGGGCGTTGCGCGGCAGCGCCTCCCGTCCGCTGGCGGTGGACCTGGGCTGCGGCGACGGCACCGACACCCTCGCTCTGCTGGCCGCAGGCTGGCGGGTGCACGCCGTCGACGCCTCGGCGGACTTCCCGCGGTACCTGCTCCCTCGGGTCACCGACCCGGAGCAGCGGGCGCGGCTGGAGACGGCGGTGGCCGACTTCCGCACCGCTGAGCTGCCGAGCTGCCTGCTGCTGCATTCCGGGTTCAGTCTGTTCTTCTGCCCCCCAGCGGACTTCCCGGAGGTCTGGCGACGGGTGCGGGCCGCTCTCGCACCGGGAGCCGTGCTGTCGCTGCACCTGCTCGGTCCCGAGGACTCCTGGCGCAGCTGGCCGGACATCACGACCCACGACCGGGCCGAGGTGGAGGCGCTGCTCGACGGTCTGCACGTCGTCCGGCTGGATGAGTTCCACGAGGACGGATGGTCGTTCGCGGGTGAGAAGCACTGGCACCGTTGGCACATCCTGGCCCGCGCCTGAGCGATCCGGCGCCGATCACCCGGGAGTGGACTGCCTGAGCCGACGTCAGAGCGTGCAGGACGGACTGGGCCGGCGCAGGCTGTTGAACCAGGTGTACCGGCCGAGCCAGGACGTCGATCTGGCTCGGGTGAACCAGGACACGTAGGCCTCGTCCTGGTAGGTCAACCCCGTGATCCGGATGAACCTGCCCACGACCGGGTCACCGGACTCCAGCGCGTTCAGGCAGCCGTACTGCGGGGCGATCGGGGAGCGCCAGGCCGGGACGACGTTGGTCACGAACGGGTCCGTCATCCATTCGGCCAGCTCATGGCTCATCGGGCCGATGTCGGTGAACCCGCTCGCCGGCCCGTACAGGGCTCCGTGGAGGTAGGCCTGGTAGGTGTAGGTGTGCACTCCGTGCTGATCCGTGACCGCGCTGTGGAATCCGCCGATGCCGCAGTCGTCCATCCGTGGGGTGTACGGCGCGCAGAGCACCACGTTGCCGGCGAGGACCTGGGTGAGCACATTCGGGCGGGCTGCCACGACGGTGGAGGTGAGCTTCTCGTCGAGCCAGTCCACATCGACGAAGGCCACCCGGACGCCGTTGACCGACCGCACCTGGCCGTACTCGGCGGGGACGTCGACCACGAGATAGGGCTTGACGGTGGGCCGGGCCATCACGAGGTGCCACTTCTTGGTGCCCTTGTTCAGCCATTTCCAGAACTGGGTGCGCATGAACACGTCGCCGTACTGTCCGGTGCCACCGGGAAAGCGCCGGGAGGTGAACAGCCCCGAGCTGGTGACGGTGGAGATGGTCCGTGCCGACGGGGCGACCACCTGGCCGCCCACGCGCAGCGAGACCGGAACCAACCGGCTGGTGACCGTGGTGGTGACGGCGCCCCGCTGCGGGTCGGTGCCCACCATCCGGTAGGTGTAGCGACGGCCGTTCCAGCGGAACGCCTTCGAGAAGGTGGGCAGTTTCGCGGCCGGCTGCCCGAGTTGCGGATGTGTGCTCCTGGTCACCACGGTGCGTGGGGCGAGCCGGACGGTGCGCGGGACACCCAACACCTCGGCGGACGCCGTGAGGCCGGACGCCGGTCTCGCGGCCCCGCTGGCCGGGGCGACGGCCGTGAGCGGAGCGGCGATGGTCGCCAGGGCGAGCGCCCCCGCCTGCCAGGCCCGCAGTCTCCGTGCGCCGTTGCCCCGCGTGTCCGGCATCCGTGCCGCCCTCCCGATCGCTCGACCCCCGCCGATGGGCCCCTCGGGCAGCACAGGACGATCATGAGTTGCGGTGCGGGTGAGCACCCGGACGGGCGATCATCGGCGCCCGGTGCTCACCGAGGGTGAGCAGAGCAGTCCGGCGCAGGCGCAGGGTCAGCGCAGGCGCAGTCGAGGGAAACGACGACGCAGGAGTCCGGTCATTGTGCCGGCGACCCGGCCAGGTGCACCCTCTCGACCGGCACCGAGCCGCACCATCTCGCTGCGCCGGGGACCGCTCGGCACATCACCCGGCAGGGACGATGCCGCGATCAGCCACCGTGGCAGATCGAGCAGGCGCAGCACCGAGTCCAGCCGCTCGGACTCGAACACGCTCTCCGGGTCGAGCTCCTCGGCCAGCAGTTCGGTCAGGTCGTCGCCGACCTCGGGGTGGCCGCAGGCCTCGGCGTAGCGCCGGGCGTGGTGGGCGCCGACCGGTTCGGGGTACATCTCCTCGTCGTCCGGGGCGTCGGCCGAGGGATCGCTCACGTAGCTGCCCAGGTGCTCCGGCTCCTGGTAGCCGTGGTCGCCGGTGCCGTCCCAGCCCTCCAGCCGCAGCACCCGATCGCGCTCGACCCTCACCATGACGGCCACTGTGCCGAGGCTGTGGGCGAGACCCGCCGCCAGCGTGGAGAGGTTCATGCCGTCACCGGCCACCGCTGCCTCGGTCTCCTCGGGGACGGCGAGCACCCAGGCGCTCTCCTGCGGCCCCAGCCATCCGGAGAACCGTCGGTCGGTGAGGTGATCGAGAACGATGTCGCGCTCGGCGCAGACGAAGATGCCCGCGTACGTGTAGCCGTCCATCGCCGTGGGGTCCTGCGGCCCAGGGATCGGAAAGCTCATGGGCAAAGCCTGCCAGGGTTGCCCTTCGCGCGCTATGCCCCCAGGGCGACCGGCGCGTGCCCGGCCGGCAGGTGGCCGTTCAGGGTCGCCGCGAGGATCTCCGTCCAGGCGGTGGGGTGCAGCCCGAAGGTGCGCTGGGCCGCCGAGGAGTCCATCACGAAAGGCTCGACGTGCTGGTAGCGGACGTCGGCCAGCTCGCGCAGCAGCGGCACCACCAGGCCGCCCAGCTGGGTCACCAGGCGCGGGATCTGCCGCACGCCCACCTCGGGCACCCCGGCCAGCTCGCACATCCCGGCGATCACCTGCCGCGCCGTCCGGGGTTCGTGCGAGGGAACGTGCCAGGGCCGGCCCCAGGCCCGCTCGTCGTCGGCGACCTGCACGAGCAGCCGTGCGACGTCTCCGGTATAGGTGAAGGTGTGCGGCATGTCGGGGTCGCCGAGCACCTGCACGCTGCGGCCGGCGAAGATCCTGGGGACGGCGCGCTCGGCGAACTGGGACTGGGAGCGCGGCCCGATGTAGTCACTGGCCCGGACCTCGGTCACCCGGACCCGCCCCGCCCGGTGCGCTGCCAGGGCGTCGTGCCACATCTGGGCCCGCACCCGTCCCTTCGCATAGGTCGCTGCGAGCGGGAGATCCTCGGTCATCGGAGTACTCACCGGGCCGTACCCGTACAGGTTCGACAGCGTCACCAGCACCGCGCCGGTCTGCTCCGCGGTGGACAGCAGGGCGTCGGCGATCGGCGGCCAATCGGTCGGCCAGCGGTGGTAGGCCGGGTTGGCGCAGTTGTAGATGGCCGCTGCGCCGGAGGCCAGCTCCCGCAGGCGGGTCGCGTCGGCGGCGTCGGCGGCCACCGTGCGGACTCCGGGCAGGCCCGGGTCGCGCCCACTGCGGCTGACCAGGGTCACGGATCGGCCTTGCGCGGCAAGCAGTTCAGCGGTGACCGATCCCACGGCCCCGGCCCCGACCACGACGTGCACCGGTTCGCTCATCGGACTCCTCCTCGACATGTGATCAGCGCCCACATTGGAGAGCACTGCTCTCGACAATGCCTTCCGTCGATCGAATTGTCAAGAGCAGTGCTCTCGAAACAGATCACTGCCCTGCTCTCTGGTCAGGCAGCGGGCGGGACCGGCATGATGGCGCCATGGTCGAGTCCACCGCCCGCCTGGTGCGCCGTCGGGCCCGCGAGGAGCTGACTTCCCGGATCGTGGGTGAGGCCCGCCGCCAGCTGGCCACGGAGGGCGCCGCCGGGCTGTCCCTGCGCGCCGTCGCCCGCGAGCTCGGCATGGTGAGCTCGGCGGTCTACCGCTACGTCGCCAGCCGGGACGAGTTGCTCACGCTGATGATCGTGGAGGCCTACGACGCGGTCGGGGCAGCCGCCGAGCGGGCTGAGGCACGCGTGCCGCGCGAGGATCTGTCGGGGCGCACCCGTGCCGTCTGTCTCGCCGTCCGCCGCTGGGCGCTGGCCCACCCGCACGAGTACGCCCTGATCTTCGGCTCGCCGGTGCCCGGATACCAGGCTCCGCCGGACACGGTGCCCCCGGCGGAGCGGGTACCCACCCTGTTGATCGGGGTGCTCGTCGACCTGGCCCGCCGCGGGCCGCTGCCGCCGGCGCTGACGGCCCCCCTGGACCCGGTGGTGCGCCGGGCGCTCGGGCCGGTCCGGCCGAAGGTTCCCGAGGAGGTGCCCGACGAGCTGCTCCTGCGCGGCCTGCTCGCCTGGGCGCACCTGCTCGGAGCGGTCTCGATGGAACTGTTCGGGCACCTCCACCAGGTGATCGCCGATCCGGCAGCCCAGCGTGAGGCGTTCTTCGAGACCACGGTCAGCCGCGTCTCCTCCCTGGTGCTGGGAGAGGTGCGCTGATCAGAAGACCCCGCGGGTGCGGCGTGGGTTGGCCGCGCCGAGGGGCTCGGGCTCGGTCGGGGCGTGATGGGCGGCGAGCCGGGCCCGGGACCGCTCGATCTCGGCCTCGGCCTCCTCCCGCCCGGTCCAGTGCGCACCTTCGACGCTCTTGCCCGGCTCGAGGTCCTTGTAGGTCTCGAAGAAGTGCTGGATCTCCAGGCGGTCGAAGTCGGAGACGTCGTGCAGATCGCGGATGTGCTTGACCCGCGGGTCGCCGGTCGGGATGCACAGCACCTTGTCGTCGCCGCCGGCCTCGTCGCGCATGTGGAACATGCCGATCGCCCGGCAGCGGATCAGGCACCCGGGGAACGTCGGCTCCGACAGCAGCACGAGCGCGTCCAGCGGGTCACCGTCCTCGCCGAGCGTGTCGTCGACGAAACCGTAGTCGTGCGGGTACCTGGTCGAGGTGAACAGCATCCGGTCGAGCCGGATCCTGCCCGTCTCGTGGTCCATCTCGTACTTGTTGCGCTGCCCTGCCGGGATCTCGATCGTGACGTCGAACTCCACCGACGAACTTCCCTTCACCACACGGCCGATGCCGCTACCTGCCCGAGTCTGCTGGGACACTAGTCTCCCAGACGGCCCGGCCCGGTGCGGGCGGGTGGCTCGAGGACGGGTGCGAGGCAGGTGGGACTGAACGTGCGGCGAGCGGATGCCGCGGCAGCGGCGCTGCTGACCGCCGTCCTGGTCGGCCCGCAGGCTGTGCCCGCGACCCTGGCGGCGAGTCCTGCTCCACCGCCTGGGGCGAGTGTCCCGGTGCGTCCTGCCGCCGTGCTGCCCCCGCTCGATCCCGCGGCTTCGACGCCCTCGGTGGCGGGGATCGCCGCCGCGCTGTCCACCGCAATCGACTCTGCCGCGTTGGGACCGTCGGTCTCCGCGGAGGTGGTGGACGTGGCGACCGGTGCGTCGATGCTCAACCGCTCGTCGGCCCGACCCGCCGTCCCCGCCTCCACGGCGAAGATCCTCACGGCTGCGGCCCTGCTCTCGGTGCGTGGGCCGCAGGAGAGGCTGGCCACCCGGGTGGTCGCCGGCTCGGCGCCGGGTGAGATCGTTCTGCTCGGCGGCGGTGATGTGCTGCTCGCCCCGGGAGCCGGTGATCCGGCAGCGGTGATCGGCCGGGCCGGCCTGGACGACCTGGCCGCGGCCACCGCCGCCGCGCTGACCAGGGCCGGGACCGCGGCGGTGACCCTGCGCCTCGACGACACCCTGTTCGCCGGGCCCACGGCGAGCCCGAACTGGGGTCGCGGCGACGTGACCGGCGGGTTCGTCGCCCCGGTCACGGCGCTCGCCATGGACTCCGGCAACGCCACTCCGGGGCGGCGCCCCGCGGCGGGTCACCCCTTCGCCCGGTCCGGCGATCCGGCGTCGGCCGCAGCCTCCGTGTTCGCCCGGCGCCTGGCCGCCCACGGGATCGCCGTGTCCGGTGCCGTCCGGCGATCTGCGGCGGCCCCCGGGGCGGCGGTGCTGGCCCAGGTGCAGTCGGCCACTCTCGCCGAACTGGTCGAGCAGTCGCTGACCGACAGCGACAACACCGTGGCCGAGGCACTCGGCCGGCTGGTCGCCGTGAGCAGCAACCGGCAGCCCACCTTCGCCGGCGCGGGGGCAGCGATCCTGGACCAGGTGGCCCTGCTCGGGGTGCCCACGCTCGGCCAGACGATGGCCGGTGGCAGCGGCCTCGGCACGGGGTACGCCCTCTCGCCGCACACCCTCGTGCAGGTGCTCGTCCTGGCGGCCGCGGCGGACAACCCACACCTGCGCGCCGTGCTCACGGGGCTGCCCGTCGCCGGTGCCTCAGGCACCCTGGCCGAGCGGTTCGGTGCCTCCTCCACCCGCCCCGCCCTCGGCGTCGTCCGGGCGAAGACCGGCACCCTGACCGGCGCCAGTTCGCTGGCCGGCACGGTGGTCGACGCCGACGGGCGGATGCTCGCCTTCGCGGTGCTTGCCGATCAGGTGCCGGTCACGGACGCCGCGCGGTCGGCGCTCGACATGACCGTGGCGGCCCTGGCCCGGTGCGGCTGCCGCTGATCCGCGCCGCCGGTCCTCGGGCCGCAGGGGGCGCGGACGGCGCCTGCCACGTACGGTGGAACGCATGACTGCGCACAGCCCGGCCCCGGTCGATCTGCTGGTGGACTGGGATCTGGCCACCCGCACGGCGGCCACGATCGCGGGCGCCGGTCCCCAGATCTCCGCCGACCGGGCCGCCCAGACGGTGGGAGAGCTGCGCCTGGCCGCCGCGGTCGCCGCGCCGCACGTGCGGGAGGTGTCCCGACTGCAGGCCCCCGAGGCCTCGGGGGCGTTCGTGGTGGATCGCCGCGGGTGGGCCGCGGCCAACAGCGCCGGATTCCGGCACCTGCTGGAACCCGTTGTCGCCCAGACCTTCGAACGGCGCGGCGGCAAGCCCCCGGGAGCCCGTCTGGCGGCGATCGGCAGCCGGGTCACCGGTGCGGAGGTCGGTTCCCTGCTCGGTTTCCTGGGGTCGCGGGTGCTGGGTCAGTTCGACCCCTTCGCCACCCCGGGCCGCCTCCTGCTGGTGGCGCCGAACATCGTGGCCGCCGAGACCGAGCTCGACGTCGACCCGAGTGACTTCCGGCTCTGGGTCTGCCTGCACGAGGAGACCCACCGGGCCCAGTTCATGGCCAATCCCTGGCTGGCCGAGCATCTCCAGACGCACATCAGGTGCCTGGCCACCGACCTGATGAGCGACCCCGGACAGCTGGCCGAGCGGGTCACGGCGATCGCCAAGGGGCTGCCCGATCTGTTCTCCCGCAACGGTCCTGACCCGGAGAGCGGTGGCTCCTCGATCCTCGACGTGCTGCACACCCCCGACCAGCGGTCCCGGCTGTCCGAGCTGACCGCCGTGATGTCGCTGCTGGAGGGTCACGCCGACGTGGTGATGGACGAGGTCGGCCCCGACGTCGTCCCCACGGTGGCCACGATTCGCTCCCGGTTCACCCAGCGGCGGGCCGGCCGCGGCGCGCTGGACCGGCTGCTGCGCCGTCTGCTCGGCCTGGAGGCCAAGATGCGTCAGTACGCCGATGGGGCACGTTTCGTGCGTGAGGTGACCACCGCAGTGGGCACCGACGGCTTCAACCAGGTGTGGTCCGGCCCGGAGGCCCTGCCCCGCCCGGACGAGATCGCCGACCCGGCGGCCTGGGTGCGCCGCCTGCACGGCTGAGCAGGGCGGGACGGACGATGAGCGGTCCGGACGTCGCCGTGGCCGCCACCAGGAACGCGGTCGCCGCGGAACTGAAGGACCTGCCGGACGACGCGCGGGTGCTGGTCGCCTGCAGCGGAGGCCCCGACTCGCTCGCCCTGGCCGCGGCCACCGCCTTCCTGGTCGCCGCCCCCCGGCGGACCGGCGGTCGAGTCGTCGCGGCCGGGGCCGTGGTGGTGGACCACAGTTGGCGCGAGGACTCGGCACAGGTCGCCGCCGCGGCCGCGGACACCTGCCGCGGTCTGGGACTCGACCCGGTCGAGGTGATCGTCGCGGGCCGAGGTGCAGGCGGGCACAGGCCGCGAGGCCGCAGCCCGCCAGGTCAGGTATCGCGCTCTGGAGGAGGCCGCAGCCCGAGCCGGGGCGCACGCCGTGCTGCTCGGGCACACCCTGGACGACCAGGCCGAGACCGTGCTGCTCGGGCTGGCCCGGGGCTCGGGGGCTCGCTCCCTGGCCGGGATGCCCACCCGCCGGGCGTTGTTCCGCCGCCCGTTCCTCCAGCTGACCCGGGCGCACCACCGAGCAGGCCTGCCGGGCTGAGGGCCTGAACCCCTGGGCCGATCCGGCGAACACGGATCCGGCCTACGCCCGCTCCCGGGTGCGGGCAGCGATGGGCACCCTGGAGCAGGCGCTCGGCCCAGGGCTGGCCGAGGCGCTGGCCCGCACCGCCGATCTGCTCCGGGAGGATGCGCGACGCGCTGGACGCGTTCGCCGCCGACCTGTTGGCGGGTGCTCGCGTGGCCGGCACCTCCTGCGTCGGCGGCGTCCTCCGGCTGGAGGTCGCCGCCCTGGAACCGGCACCGGACGCCGTCCGCCGCCGGGCTCTGCTGGCCGCGCTGCGGGAGGCCGGATGCCCGCCCGCGCAGCTGAGCCGGCGGCACGTCCTGGCGGTGGATGCGCTGATCGTGGACTGGCGGGGACAGGGCCGGCTCGACCTGCCCGGCGGGGTCGGCGGCGGTGCGCGCCTGTGGGAGGCTGGAGCTCACCGGACGAGACCCTCAGGAGTGACGTGGACGCCGCAGACATGGGCGCGGACCTGAGGAGGTGCTGCTCACCGAGGAGGCGATCCAGACTCGCCTGGTCGAGCTGGCCGCCCAGATCGACGCGCGACTACGCCGACAAGGACCTGCTGCTGGTCGGCGTCCTCAAGGGCGCCGTGATGGTGATGGCCGACCTCACCCGCGCCCTGCGGATGTCCACGCGAGACCGACTGGATGGCGGTCTCCTCGTACGGCTCGGGCACCAAGTCCTCGGGCGTGGTCCGGATCCTCAAGGACCTCGACCGCGACATCACCGGCCGGCACGTGCTGATCGTCGAGGACATCATCGACTCCGGGCTGACGCTGTCCTGGCTGATCGCCAACCTCGCGCTCCCGCGGGCCGGCGTCGGTCGAGGTGTGCACCCTGCTGCGCAAGCCGGAGGCGGCCAAGGTCGAGGTTCACGTCCGGTACGTCGGGTTCGACATCCCGAACGAGTTCGTCGTCGGCTACGGCCTGGACTACGCCGAGCGGTACCGCAACCTGCGTGTGGTCGGCACTCTGGCCCCGCACGTCTACGGCAGCTGAGCCGCTGCGCGCGGGCCCGCGCGCTCGGGCCGGAGAGGTACTGCTCCTGCGGGGCCGGAACAGTGACGGCGCCGAGCCGTTCCACCCAGGCGACGACGTGTACCGTCGTGCCCGGTCGACAGCGCCTCACCGAGCACCGCGCGGCGTCGGTAACTGCGAGCAGGAGGGACGGGGCGCACGCCCTGCTTCGATGAACCTCAAGCGACTCACCCGAGGGCCTGTGATCTGGGTGATCGTCGGCCTGATCGTGCTGATGATCGGCGCCCGGGCGCTGACCCCGAACCAGTTCACCCAGGTCGACACCTCCGTCGGCGGTGAGCCTGATCGCGAGCGACAAGGTCAAGTCCGCCAAGGTCATCGACGGCGACCAGCGCGTCGAGCTGACCCTCAAGGCGCCGGACGACAAGGGCAACACCCGGGTGAAGGCCTACTACGTCGACACCACGCGGGCCCGAGCTGATCAAGCTGATCGACGCGCACGTTCCGGCCGAGGGCTTCAACGACGCGGTCGCTCAGCCCGTCCTGGTTCACCTCGCTGCTGGTCACCGTGCTGCCGATCCTGTTGATCCTGGGTCTGTTCTGGTTCCTGATGGGCCAGATGCAGGGCGGCGGCTCGCGGGTGATGAACTTCGGCAAGTCCCGCGCCAAGCTGGTCAGCAAGGACACGCCCAAGGTGACCTTCGCCGACGTCGCCGGGGCTGACGAGGCGGTCGAGGAGCTCCAGGAGATCAAGGAGTTCCTGGCGGAGCCGGCCAAGTTCCAGGCGGTCGGCGCCAAGATCCCCAAGGGCGTGCTGCTGTACGGCCAGCCGGGTACCGGCAAGACCCTGCTCGCCCGCGCCGTCGCCGGCGAGGCCGGCGTGCCGTTCTACTCGATCTCCGGTTCGGACTTCGTCGAGATGTTCGTCGGCGTCGGCGCCAGCCGGGTGCGCGACCTGTTCGAGCAGGCCAAGGCGAACGCGCCGGCGATCATCTTCGTCGACGAGATCGACGCCGTCGGCCGGCACCGCGGCGCCGGTCTGGGCGGCGGGCACGACGAGCGCGAGCAGACCCTCAACCAGTTGCTGGTCGAGATGGACGGCTTCGACGTCAAGGCCAACGTGATCCTGATCGCGGCCACCAACCGGCCCGACATCCTCGACCCGGCGCTGCTGCGGCCGGGACGGTTCGACCGCCAGATCGCCGTCGACGCCCCGGACATGGGCGGGCGGGAGCAGATCCTGCACGTGCACGCCAAGGGCAAGCCGATGGCGCCCGACGTCGACCTGCGCGCAGTGGCCCGGCGCACCCCGGGGTTCACCGGTGCCGACCTGGCCAACGTGCTGAACGAGGCGGCGCTGCTCACCGCGCGCGCCGGCGCCCGGCTGATCGACGACCACGCGCTCGACGAGGCGATCGACCGGGTCGTCGCCGGGCCCGCAGAAGCGCACCCGGGTCATGAACGACCAGGAGAAGAAGATCACCGCCTACCACGAGGGCGGTCACGCCCTGGTGGCCGCGGCGCATGCGGCACACCGACCCGGTGACCAAGGTGACGATCCTGCCCCGCGGCCGTGCGCTCGGCTACACGATGGTGATGCCGACCGACGACAAGTACTCCACCACCCGCAACGAGATGCTCGACCAGCTCGCCTACGCCCTGGGTGGCCGGGTGGCCGAGGAGCTGGTCTTCCACGACCCGACCACGGGCGCCAGCAACGACATCGAGAAGGCGACCGCCATCGCCCGGGCGCATGGTCACCCAGTACGGCATGACCGAGCGGGTCGGTGCGATCCAGCTGGGCCAGTCCGGGGGCGAGGTGTTCCTGGGCCGCGACATGGGCCACCAGCGGGACTACTCCGAGGACGTCGCCGCGGTGGTCGACGACCGAGGTGCGCCGGTTGATCGAGGCCGCGCACGACGAGGCCTGGCAGGCCCTGGTGGACAACCGCAGGTGCTCGACGACCTGGTGCTCGCGCTGTTCGAGAAGGAGACGCTGAACAAGGAGGAGCTGGCTCAGATCTTCTCGGTCGTCGTCAAACGCCCCGAACGCCCGGTCTGGCTGTCCAGCGACCAGCGCGCGGTGTCCAGCATTCCGCCGGTGCTCACCCCCGGCGAGCGTGCGGCGGCCAACGGCCACGGCGAGCACCCGGCAGGTCTGCCGACGGGAGACCTGCGCTGAGCTCCCGACCGGCCGCCGTACGACGCGGACCGGGTGCAGCGCGCCGTCCGCGAGATCCTGTTGGCGATCGGTGAGGATCCCGATCGCGACGGGCTGCGGGAGACCCCTGCCCGGGTCGCGCGCGCCTACGCCGAGATGTTCGGCGGACTGTGGCAGGACCCGCAGGACGTGCTGACCACCACGTTCGACCTCGGGCACGACGAGACTGGTGCTGGTCAAGGACATCGAGGTCTACTCCTGCTGCGAGCACCACCTGGTGCCCTTCCACGGCGTCGCTCACGTGGGCTACATGCCCTCACCGGAGGGCAGGATCACCGGGCTGAGCAAGCTGGCCCGGCTGGTCGACGTCTACGCCCGCCGGCCCCAGGTCCAGGAGCGGCTGACCACCCAGATCGCCGACGCCCTGGTGGAGTTCCTCGATCCGCGCGGGGTGATCGTCGTCGTCGAGTGCGAGCACCTGTGCATGTCGATGCGCGGGGTGCGCAAGCCGGGCTCGCGCACCGTGACCTCGGCCGTGCGCGGGCAGCTGCGCAAGCCGGCCACCCGGGCCGAGGCGATGAGCCTCATCCTCGGCCGCGGCTGATCCGCCCGAGCGCGCCCCCCAGCACCTCCCGGGCATGCCAGCGGCTGGCGATGTGTTCGTCCACGTCCACGTCCGCCGTGTCGGTCGTGGCGTCGGTGTCCTCCGCGTCGTCCTCGAACGTGATGCCGGAGGCGATCTCCGCCTCGATCGTCTCGATGAACTTGCTGAGCCCGTACTCGGGGGAGTGCTTCGCGGCCTTCACGCCCGCGGAGATGGAGTGCCACAGCCGGTCCTCGCCCAGTTTGTCCAGGACGCCCGCCCGGCCCAGCACCTCGCGCACGTTCCGGAAGACCCGCACCAGGTAGAGCTGGATCTCGGCCTCCTTGAGCTCGGTGATCAGGCGGTCGAGCTGCTCGGCCGTGGTGGTGTCCATCTGGTTGGTCGCCTCGAGGTCCAGCAGCACCACACAGGCGTCGGGCCGGGCGGCGATCTGTGCCCTGATCCGCTCGAAGACCATGCTCGCGTTGGCCCAGAAGATGGGTCCGTCCGGCCGGATCACGCAGATCCGCCGCACCCGCTTGCGGGTCGGGTCGTTGCTCAGCGACCCCCAGGCCGCCTTCTCGCCGGGCACCTTGCCCATCTCGTCGATGCTGACCTGCATCGAACGGTAGATCAGCCCGGCCAGCGACTGTCCGACGGCGAGCAGCAGCCCGTTCAGCGGGCCGAGCACGAGGACACCACCGAAGGCCACCAGGGCCGCCATCCCGTCGTTGCGCCGCACGGCCCGGTAGCGGGCGAACTCCTTGGGCCGCAACAGACCCCACACCGCGTGGATCACGATGGCGGAGAGCACGGCGCGGGGCAGCGGAGCCAGCAGCGCGGTGGCGAAGAGCAGCACCAGCAGGACGGCGACCGCCGAGGCGATGCTGCTCATCTGGGTCCGCGCGCCGGCCCGGGCGTTGGCCGCGGTCTTGGACAGACTGCCCGCCACCCCCATCCCGCCGAAGATGCCGGCGGCGATGTCGGCAGCTCCGTTGGCGACCAGCTCGGTGTCGTCGTGCAGCTTCTCGCGCTTGCTCGACCCGGCGAAGGTGCGTGCTGCGGCGAGCCCTTCGGCGATGCCTACTCCGGCCACCGCGACGCCACCGGTGATCAGGCTGCCGAGTTCGGACAGGCCGATCCGAGGCAGTGACGGCAGCGGGAGCCCGGAGGGCACGCTGCCCACCACTCGTGCGCCGTGACCTTCCAGATCGGCGACGTGGGAGACCAGGATGCCGCCGACCAGAACCACCAGGGACCAGGGCACGATCGGGGCCAGCCGCTGCCCGCCGAAGAGCAGGACGAGCGCGACCACGGCCACCGCCAGCGTGATCGGGTGAGCGTCGGGGGCCGTCCTGATCAGTGCCACCAAGCGGTCCAGCAGGGCGCCGGTGGGCGTGGGCAGCCCCAGTAGGCCGGGGATCTCACCGACCACGACCAGAACCACCAGGCCGGTGACGAAGCCGGTGACGATCGGCTCGCTGAGGAACTGCGCCACCCAGCCGATCTTGATCAGCCCCGCGACCAGCAGCACCACTCCCGCCACGATCGCCAGGGCGGAGGTCAGCTCGGCGGCGTGGGCGGCGTCTCCGCCGGCCAGCTGCTTCACGATGGTCCCCGAGAGCACGGTGACGGTGGAGACCGGTCCGACGAACAGCAACCGTGAGGAGCCGAGCAGCGCGTAGGCGATCAGGGCCGGGGGCAGGGTGTAGAGGCCGACCTGGACGGGCACCCCGGCGACAGCGGCGTAGCCGAGCGCCTGCGGCACGGCGAGCGCCGCCACCAGCAGCCCGGCCACCAGGTCACCGACGGCGTACTCGCGCTTGTAGTGGCGCAGCTGCTCGACCCCGGGGAAGACGGGACGTTCACCGGTGAGACTCATCTTGTTAGTCTCTCGTTCACCTCGCAGCCGGGCGAATCGCGCCGGTGTGGGATCGGCAGCCGGTCGGATCGGCCGGCGAACCGGCCGGCCGATTTGGCGCGCGTGCTGATGGCGTGTCGCCTTCTGCTCGGGAGGGATCCCCGATAGACATGCGACAAGGCCCCTCCACGCATCAGTTGGAGGGGCCTTGTCTAGTGGTCACTTCCCCCGCCGGCACCTCCCGAGAGAGGTGCGCGTCGCGGTCACCGGGGATGGCTCCCCATCGGGCACCGTGCGCGAGCATCGCCGTAGCCGACGATCCCCGCCCCTCGCTGCCGTCGCCCTTCGTGGAGCCGAGACTCCATGCAGGGCCATGTGCGTGGCCGGTGGTGCGGTCCGTAGCAGGGCCTCCCGCGTGCCATCCGCGAGTGCCGCTCGACCTCCGTCCGCCATCGGCTCCATGCCTGGAGTCGAGTGCTTCCGGGTGCCGCGCGACGCGGTCCGTCCGTTCTCCGCACTCACGCCGGCCGGTTCGCCGAGCGGTCGCCTTCCAGGTATCCCCGGTCGGTGTCCGCTTGCCGTTCCTGCTGGCGTGGTGAGATTTCTACTCCTGTTGGGGCCGCCTCCGCAAGGGCTTCTCCACAGATTTCCACGACGGATTTGCGTTGTGCCCCAACGGGTTTGGCGTTCACTGTGGACTCCGTGTGGACGAACCTGTGCACAAGTGAAGGGTGGTTGTGGACAGCGCAGGTCAGCCCCTGTGCACAGTCCGGGGAGTGCTCGTCCCCAGCTGTGGATGGTTCACCCGCCCTCGGGGCGGAGCGACGGTTAGGGTGGCCTGCGTGCGCGAGATCCTCGGTCTGCCCGTGGCGTTGGCCGACCTCGAGCGGTGCCTGGTGGTGGGTGTGGTCAATGTGACCCCTGACTCCTTCAGTGACGGTGGGGAGTGGTTCGAGCCGGAGGCGGCGGCACGGCACGGTGTGCAGCTGCTGGCCGACGGGGCCGACCTGCTGGACGTGGGAGGGGAGTCCACCCGGCCCGGGGCGGCGAGGGTGGACGAGGCCGAGGAGCTGCGACGCGTGCTGCCGGTGGTGCGGGCCCTGGTCGCGGCGGGAGCCGTGGTGAGCATCGACACCACCCGTGCCGTCGTGGCGCGAGCAGGTCTGGACGCCGGGGCGGCGATCGTCAACGACGTCAGCGGGGGTCGTGCGGATCCGCAGATGCCGGGCACGATCGCCCGTGCGGGGGTGCCGTACGTGGTGATGCACTGGCGCGGTCACAGCGATGTGATGGAGTCCCTGGCCCGGTATGACGATGTGGTGGGCGAGGTCTGCACCGAGCTGGCGAACCGGATGGAGGCGCTGGTGCAGGCAGGCGTGGACGAGCGGCAGGTGATCCTCGACCCGGGGTTCGGTTTCGCCAAGCGGTCGGAGCACAACTGGCGCCTGCTGGCCGGGTTCGAGCGGTTGCTCGAGCTAGGCCGTCCGGTGCTGGTCGGCACCTCCCGCAAGCGATTCCTGGCCGATGCGGTGGCTGGGCGGGAGGCCGGTCGCAGCGGTGCCGGTGCGCTCGACCGGGATCACGCGACGGCGGCCACCTCCGCGCTCGTCGCCGCGGCCGGGGCCTGGGGAGTGCGGGTGCACGACGTGGCGCCGTCCGCCGACGCCGTCCGGGTCGCTGCTCTGCTGGGCCGGGCCAGGGAGCGGGCATGACGGCGCCGGTGTTCGGTGCGGACGGTGGGTTGCTCGACCAGATTCGACTGAACGGCCTGCGGGCCAAGGGTTTTCACGGAGTCTTCGAGCACGAGCGACGAGAGGGGCAGGAGTTCGTGGTCGACGTGGTGCTGCACCTGGACACCCGGACCGCCGCAGCGCGGGACGATCTGGCCGCCACCGTCGACTACGGCGGGCTGGCGATCGGTCTGGCCGACGTCGTCCGGGGCGAGCCGGTCGACCTGATCGAGCGGTTGGCGTGGATGCTGGCCGAGAGGTGCCTGGAGGATCCCCGGGTCCAGGTCGCGGATGTCACCGTGCACAAGCCCTCGGCGCCGATCCCGGAGCAGTTCGGCGACGTCGCGGTGACCATCAGACGGTCCCGCGTGACGGCGTCCGTGCTCGCGCTCGGGGCCAACCTCGGGGATCGGCCGGCCACCCTGCAGGCGGCGGTCGACGACCTTCGCGCGACGGCGGGGATCGAGGTGGTCACCGTCTCGCCGGTGGTCGAGACCGACCCGGTGGGTGGGCCTGACCAACCCGAGTACCTGAATGCCGTCGTCCAGGTGCGCACCACCCTGACTCCGACGGCTCTGCTGGCCGCCTGCCACCGGATCGAGCAACGGCACGGCCGGGTGCGGGAGGGCCGGTGGACTGCCAGGACGCTCGACATCGACGTGATCACGTTCGGGGACCTGCAGCAGGACGGCGACACCCTTCAGCTGCCTCACCCGCGGGCAGCGGGGCGAGCCTTCGTCCTGGTGCCCTGGGCGGCGATGGACCCCGACGCCACGTTGCCCGGTGCGGGGCGGGTGGCCGACCTGGCCCGGCGGGCCCCCGACCGAGGCGGCCTGCGCCACCGGCCGGATCTGGCGGTGCGCTGATGCGCTCGACCCGGGTGACGAATCTGGTCGGCATCGCCGCGGTGGTCGGCGCGGTGAGCTGGGTGATTCTGGATGCGATGCAGCGCAACGGGTCCGACCCGTTGCCCGTCCCCTGGACGGCACCTGCCGGGCTGCTGGTGCTGGTCGGCCTGGTGCTCGGCGCGGCACGCGAGGTGAGCCGCTGGGTGCGTGGCCGGCGCAGCCGGCCGATGAACCCCCTGACGGCCGCGCGGATCGCGGTGCTGGCCTCGGCCGCCAGCATCGTGGGGGCGGTGCTCACCGGCTGGTACACCGCCCAGGCCCTGGTCGTGCTGAGGGCCCTGGTCGGGGAGCGACGCGGCCTGTTCTGGACCGCTGTCTCCGCGGCGGTCTGCGCGGTCCTGCTGGCGGCTGCGGGGCTCCTCGGTCAGCAGTGGTGCCGCCGCCCACCGGACGACGACGACCAGGACGAACGGTCGCAGGTCACCTGACCCTGGGCGCCGTCCCGGGGCCGGTTCCGGCGGTGCCAGGGCCGGGTCACGGGGGCGGTGACTGTGTGACTGTTGTGACGGGTGAAAGCAGTGTTGCGAACGCGGGCACGTACGGTGAGATGCCACAAAATGGACGCCGCTCGGTCTCGCGGTCGCCGTCCCTCGGCGTGACCAGCAACGCTGCCCGGCCGGGGCACGATCAGGCCCCGTTCAGAACACGCCGGTGTGTCGAGCTCCGGTTACCAGATGTGTTGGCCCGATCCACCTAGGTTTGGTCGCCGTGAAGGGTCGCCACACTTCGGGAGATGACAGGCAGCACTGGGCACCGAACGCGAAGCAGGCCGCGTTGGCGATAGCGCCGATGGCGGCACTGATAATCGCCGTCGGTGCGGGTGGTGCTGGTCTGTTGACGCGCCGCGCCGACGTCGCGTCGGCCGGTGCTGTCGCCGGCATGGCCGGGGTGGTTCTCGAGCAGTCCAAGACCCGCGCCGCGCGACGCCGGATCCGCCGGGACCGCAGCGAGCTGCGCGGCCAGATCCGCGACCTCGAGGCGGCCGTCGCCCAGTTGCGGCGCGAGCTGGAGACCGCACCGTCGGTGCTGCGGCCCACCCCGCCGCCGCTGCCCACCACGGGTCCGCTGCCGATCGTGGACGCCTTCGACCGGGCCTCGTCCCCGGCGACGCCCCGGTCGCTCCCGATCCTCACCGCCAATCGCCGTGGTCTGCAGTCCTGCGCCCCGGTCTGCCGGGCATGCCGGTGCCGGCGGTCTCGGCGACGGGCATGTCGCCGCTCGGCTGGCCGATCCTGCCGTCCCAGCGGCCGCCCGCGACGCCGATCACCGGTCTGCACATGCCTCCTCTGGAGGATCCCTCACTGCCCAAGCTCACCCCCGGGCCGGCAGCCCCGGTCCTGGCCACGGCGGGCGTTCCCCAGCTCACCCCGGGTCCGAGCCAGCAGGTGGCCGAGCACCCCGGCGGTGCCCGGGTGGCCGGCCACGGCCGGCACGCGGGGCAGGGTCGGCACGCGGTGACCCCGCCCAGCGCTGAGCCCCTGCACGACCTGGCCCTGATCGGCGCAGCCCTGGCCGGTGATCTCGCGAGCCGACCAGAGACCTCCGTGGTCGACCTGCGTGCGGTCCCGGCCCGTCGTCCGATGACGGCCACGATGCCGGCGGCCCAGGTGGAGGCGATGGTCTACGCCTCGATCGCCGACGCTGCGGCCGACGATTTCGTCGTCACCCTGGAAGGCCCCGGCGGCCGCAGCGGCAGCCTGTTCGAGCCGACGCACCGACCGGCGCACGACGCGCGGGCCGAGCAGGAGGACATCCGGCAGGTGGCGGCCGGTGCCCGGGCGGCGTCCCGCGCCATGCGCCCCCGAGTGCCGCCGTCACCCTTCTTCACCCCCGGGGCCTTCGTCGGGGAGACGCGTCCGGAAGGCGCCCGGCACAGCGCCTGACCGCGTCGGCACGACGGTGGCGCAGTGCAGGGCTACTTGTCGACGTCGCCGACCACGAAGAAGGTCGAGCCGAGGATCGCCACCATGTCCGAGACCAGGCAGCCCTGGCAGGATCTGCGACAGCACCTGCACGTTGTTGAAGGACGCCGAGCGCAGCTTCAGCCGCCACGGCACCTTCTCGGCCCGGGAGACCAGGTAGTACCCGTTGATGCCCAACGGGTTCTCGGTCCACCGGTAGATGTGTCCCTCGGGAACCTTGAGCACCTTCGGCAGCCGGACGTTGATCGGCCCGCGGGGCAGCGCGCGAAGCTCGTCGGCACAGGCCACGGCCAGGTCGAGCGAGACGTGCACCTGCTCGATCAGCACCTCCAGCCGGTCCAGGCAGTCCCCTCCCGTGCGGGTGACCACCCGGCCGGGGCCGCCGGGACCGAACAGCTCGCCGTAGGCGAGGTACGGATCGTCCCGGCGCAGGTCGACGTCCAGGCCGCTGGCCCGTCCGATCGGGCCGCTCACCCCGTAGGCGGCCGCGAGCTCGCGCGGGAGCACGCCGACCCCCAGCCGTGCGCGCGCGCAGGATCTCGTTGCCCACGAACAGGTTCTCCAGCTCCGGCATCCGTGCGCGGACGGCGGCGATGGCCGAGGCCACCCGGCTGAGCCAGCCCGGCAGGTAGGTCCTCCTTCAGGCCGCCGACCCGGTTGAACATGTAGTGCATCCGGCCGCCGGAGATCTCCTCCAGCACCGCACTGGAGCTCCTCGCGCTCCCGGAAGGCGTAGAACACCGGGGTGATCGCGCCCAGCTCGAGCGGGTAGGAGCCGAGGAACATCAGGTGGCTGAGCACCCGGTTGAGCTCGGCCAGCAGGGTGCGGGCCCAGACAGCCCGGGCAGGCACCTCCATGCCCAGCATCTGCTCGGCGGCCAGCACGACCCCGAGCTCGTTGGCGAAGGCTGAGAGCCAGTCGTGCCGGTTGGCCAGCACGATGATCTGGCGGTAGTCGCGGACCTCGAACAGCTTCTCCGCACCGCGGTGCATGTACCCGACGATCGGTTCGGCGGCGATGATCCGCTCGCCGTCCAGCACGATCCGCAGCCGGAGCACACCGTGCGTCGCCGGATGCTGCGGCCCGATGTTGAGCACCATGTCGGCGGTGGCCAGCTCACCCGCACCGACGCCCACGGTCAGCTCACGTGCCGTCTTCGAGGTACCCACGGCGCGAGTCTGCCACGGACGCTATGGGATCCTGGTGCCATGTCGGGCACAGACACCCCAGCCCCCTCTCCGGTTCCCTCTCCCGCCCCCTCTCCGGTTCCCTCTCCCACCCCGTCCGGGGGTGACCCGTTCGAGGCCGACGGCGTGTTCTGGCGGCAGGTGTCGCCGCGTCTGGCGAGCGCCCGCCGGGTGGTGCTGGCGATCGTGAACGGGCTGCTGGTGATCGCGATCCTGCTGGCCACCTGGTTGAGCGACGTCGGCTGGCTGGCCTGGCTGGTGCTGTTGGCCCTCGGCGACTTCGGCTGGGGCTGGTGGCTGATCGGGCGCCAGGTCCGGGCCTGGGCCTATGCGGAGCGCCCCGAGGAGCTGCTGGTGCGCTCCGGGGTGATGTGGCGGCGGATGGTGGTGGTGCCGTACGGGCGGCTGCAGTACGTGGACGTCGACGCCGGGCCTCTGGCCCGGGCCTTCGGGCTGGCCTCGGTGCAGCTGCACACCGCCTCGGCCGGAACGGACTCCCAGATCCCCGGGCTGGCCACCGCTGAGGCGGCCCGGCTCCGCGACCGGTTGACCGAGCGCGGGCAGGCCCAGCTGGCGGGGCTGTGACCGAGCCCGACGTTGTCCGCCGGGGTCTGGCGGACGGCGCCTGGCACCGGGTGCATCCACTCACCCCCCTGGTCCGGTCCTGGCAGGGGCTGGCCGTGGTCGGCTTCTTCGTCGTCCAGGATGTCGGCCAGCGCTGGATCGGCTCCTCCGACGGCGGCTCGCCGCTGCCGGACACCCCGCTGCCCACGGGCGATGCCGGGCTGCGGGTCTGGCTGGCCGGGGGAGGGATTCTGCTGCTGGTCGTGGCAGCGCTGATCGGGCTGGCCTTCCTCTCCTGGCGGATGACCCGGTACCGGGTCAGCAGCGAGGCACTGGAACTGCACCGGGGTGTGCTGTTCCGCCAGCACCGGATCGCCCAGCTGGACCGGTTGCAGGCGGTGGACGTCGTGCAGCCTTTGCTGGCCCGCATCTTCGGCCTGGCCCGGCTCAGCCTGGAGGTGGCCGGTTCAGGCAGTTCCAAGATCGAACTCGCCTACCTGACCGACACCCAGGCCCGGGAGTTGCGCAACCATCTGCTGGCCGGGGCCGCCGGTCTGCAGTACGAGACCGAGCAGGCCCCCGAGGCGCCCGAACAGCACTGGCTCGAGGTGCCGGTTCAACGGCTGATCGTCTCGATCCTGTTGTCCGGGTCGACCGTGGCCATGGTGGTCACCTCGTTGGGCTTCGTGGCGGCGTCGTTGATCTTCGGCAGTGCGGCGCCTGCCGCCGGGGTGCTCCCTGCACTGCTGGGCGCGGGTGGCGTGCTCTGGGCCCGGTTCAGCCATGGGTTCGGTTTCCGAGTGGCCACCTCACCGGACGGCCTGCGGCTGCGCCACGGGCTGCTGGAGCAACGCACCCAGACCGTTCCGCCCGGACGGGTGCAGGCGGTGCGGCTGAGCCAGCCGCTGCTGTGGCGGCGCACCGGGTGGTGGAAGGTCCAGGTGAACGTGGCCGGCTACGGCGCGGGCGGCGACGAGTCCAAGGGCGACAGTGAGACGGTGCTGCTGCCGGTCGGCACCCGGGACGAGGCGGTCGCCGTCCTCGCCTTCGTCGCGCCTGACCTGGGGGTCGGCCCGGAGGAGTACCCGCGCCTGGTGGTGGACGCCGGCCTGGACGGGTCGGGCTCGGCTCACGGATTCGTCACCTCGCCGCCCGCCGCGCGCTGGTTCGACTGGATCTCCTGGCGGCGCAACGGGTTCCGGGTGACCGATCAGGTGTTGCTGGTACGCCACGGGGTGGTCGAGCGGACCCTCGTGCTGGTGCCGCATGCACGCACCCAGAGCATCGGGGTGACCCAGGGCCCGCTGGAGCGGCGCCTCGGCCTGGCCAGCTTCGCGCTGCATTCCACGCCTGGCCCGATCAGCCCCACGGTGGCCCACCTGGCCGAGGGGGTGGCCGCGGGGCTGCTGACGAGGCAGACCGAGCGGGCCCGGCAGGCGCGCGCCGGTGCCGGGCCCGAACGATGGATGCGCCGTCCGGGGCCGGTCGGGTGAACCGGCCCGGCGGAGGCGGGTTCGGTCAGACGGTTCCCTCGGCGAGGGCGTTGATGTCGATCGCCGGCACGTGGCGGTGGGTGGCGAGCTTGACGTAGGTGCGTGCCGCGGCGTCCTTGCCCGAGCCGAGGACGGCGCTGAGCATGCCGACGCCCTCCGCCACCTCCTGCGCGGGTGCGGCGGCGACCCAGTGCCGCCACATGGTCTGCTCCAGGGCGTTGAACGTGGTCTGCACCTCGACCAGGTCGAAGCCCGCGTTGAACCGTGCCGTCGCCAGGCCCTCGCAATGCCTGATGATGTGGGCGAGGTCGCGGTGGTGCAGCGAGATCATGATGTGTTCGTAGAGCTCGCCCAGACTCTCGCGGGTGAGTTGCTCGCCCCAGGACTCATAGTGCGCGAAGTGCGCCGTCCGCAGTGTGTGCACCGCGTCGTCCAGGATCTCGGCGGTCATCTCCTTCAGCACGGCATAGACGTCCATACGTCGTGACCTCCCTTGGCCGGATCCATCGTTCCGGCTGGTGCGGGGCCCGGCAGGGGGCGAACGTCCCACGCGGCGTTCGTCACACCCAAGGTGGGTGGTGCCACCGCAGGAGGCCGGCGCATCGAAACATTCGGCCCCAGCTCGGGGTGCGTTCACACGGCTCGGGCCTCCGGCTCACCGCGTGCTGGTCAGCTCTTCCCGCGGCGGCCCCGGAGGGGCCCTGGCGAGAAGGGCGAGGTCGTGACGACGTCTGGGGCACACCGGCGCGAGCGGATTCAGGTCGTACCGGCGACGGTCCGGCGGTTCGGGCAGCACGTCGCGGAGGAGGGGGACCACCTCCGGCGGGGTGCCGTCCGCCTGGCTGCGGCCGCCCTCGACCCCGCCGACTTCGGTCGGTACGAGCGGTCGGGCGAGGTCGCCGACTCCTACGCCCGGGCACTCGATCACGTGGTCGGCCTCCATCACACCGGGGCGCAGGTGCTCGCGCAGCTCTCCTCGCTGCTGCAGCACCAGGTGCCGCGCCGAGTGCGGGACCAGGACGCCGCCGGGGCCCTCGCGCTCGAGGAGCTGACCCGCCGACTGCGGGCGGATCTGACCGGGCGTCGGCCGTGACGTCGGTCGCGGGGCCCGGGACGGATTGGGCCGAGGCGGCCGAGACCATGGTCGCCGACGTCGTCAGCCAGATCCTCCAGGCGATCGGCTGTCTGAACCCCGCCGAACTCGTGCGGTCGATCACCGGGCATCCGGAACGGCTGATCGCCGCCGCCGCCGCGATCGCCGACGAGATCCAGGAGCTGGAGCTGCTGCAGGACCGGTTGCGTGACGAGATGTTCCTGATCTCCGCCTGGGAGGGCCGGTCCAAGCAGAGCCTGGGCTCGTTCATGACCGAGACGCACACCGCGATCCGCCAGCTCCGGCAGGGCTCGCAGGAGTTGCACGACGGCCTGCTCACCAACGCCCGGGCGCTGGAGGACGCTGCCCGGTTCATCATTGCCGGAGCCATCGCCCTCACATCGGCCGCGCTGGCTGCGATCGCGCTCATGGTGAGTTACCCCGTGGCCGGTCTGGCCCTGCTCCGGTTCATCGCGGTGCGCTGGTACTCCGTCGGCGATGCCGCCGCGAAGATCGCCTCGGCCGGGTTCCTCAGCTATCTGGTCTGGGACGCCGGCACCGCCCGGCTCACCGCCTTCGACGGCCTCGGCGTGGACCAGGACGTCCTCGGTGAGCCGGCCGCTCCTCACGCCTCGCCGATCCCCACACCCACCCTCACCCCGACCCTGACCTGGGATCAGGCCCGGGATGACGCACGCGCCGCGTTTCCGACCTTCGACCGGCTGTCCCCGGCCCGCCAGCACGTCCTCGCCGAGCTGGCGCGGGAGACCGGACGGTCCGGCGTGCGCCAGTTCCGTGATCTGAGAGCAGCTCTGGCCCACGGCGATTATGACGCCGCCGCACGAGAGCTCCTCGACTCGCGCTGGGCCCGTGGGGCGGGGACCCGGGCCCACCACCACGCCGCTGTGCTGCGCGGACGCGGCTAGCCGGCCTGCGGTCCTCCGCCCGTCCGCTGGAGGAGCCAGCCGAAGGCGCCGAGGCCGCGCGGGTCGATCAGCTCGGCCTCTGCCGACATCCGCTGCAGGGCCGGCGCGGTCACGGGTTCGCCGGCCGGGAGGCGGCCGCTGACGCCGAGCGCGCGCAACGCCGTCCGCTGGTCGGTCAGGGCCAGGGTGCGCGCGCCGGCCAGTTCACCGGCGGCGGCGACGGCGTCCAGCGCCACGTGAGCGGTCACGTCGCAGGTGCCGTCCGGCACCGGCGGCACCTGGCGCCCGCTCCGGTAGCCGGCCAGCGTGCCGCGCGGCGGTCGGGTGCCGGTGAGGTGGTGGTAGTCGACGGCGAGCAGCGTGACCGGCGCGCCCGCGCCGTCCCGCCGGGCCCGCTGCACGATCGCGGCCCAGAGTTCCTCCCGAGGCGTGCCGACCTCGGTGCGCTCGCCGGGCGCGCGCAGTGGCCACCAGCGTTCGCACCAGGCCAGGTGCTCGGGCGGCGCCGGGGCGCCGAGGTGTTCGGCGCCGTCCGCCGGGTCGACCTCGACCGTGCGGGCCAGGCCTGCGTCGTCCACCTCGAGCACCGGACAGGCGACAGTGTCGAGCAGTTCCCATGCCACCACGAGGGCTCCGGCCAGGGCGCCGCGAGGCAGTGCCTCGATGCCCACCGACCAGCTGACGGACGGCGCGAGCCCGGCCGGGCGGGCCACGAGGTCGACGCCGTGCAGGCGCAGATCCGATGTGCTGCAGGCGAGGGCCTGCAGCAGCTCGCCGCGGCCGGCACCCAGGTCGACGACCGCGGTGCACCCGTGGTCGACGGCCAGACGGGCCAGCGCAGCTGCGAGCACCGGCGCGGCGGCATGGCTCGCGGTGCGGAAGTGGTCAGCCGGCCCCGAGGCCCGGCGGTAGAAGCCGTCCGGCCCGTAGAGTGCGGCATGCCACGCGTCCACCCAGTCGATCACCTCACCAGCGTGGCAGCCGTGAGGAGGGTGTGAGCCCATGACCGATCAGGCGATCCTCGATCAGGCCCGCCTCGACGCGGCGCGCGCTGCGGCGACGGCCGGGATCACGGTGCACGATGCGGCAGATCCGGCGGGCGTGGCCGGGATCGGGGAGGTGTTCGACCGGATCTGGGGCACCGTCTCCTCCGGCCCGGTGCTTCAGGACGAGGTGCTGCGGGTGTACGCCCTCACCGGGCAGTACCTGGTGCTCGCCCGCGATGCCGCGGGTGGGGACGTGATCGCCGCGAGCACCGGCATGTTCGCCGCCCCGGCCGGAACGGCGTTGCACAGCCACATCACCGGCGTGCTGCCGTCGGGCCTGGGCCGCAGCGTCGGGTACGCGATCAAGCTGCACCAGCGGGTCTGGGCGCTGGAGCGTGGCATCGAGCTGATCACCTGGACCTACGATCCGCTGGTGCGGCGCAACGCCTGGTTCAACCTCGCCAAGCTCGCCGCCCGCCCGGCGCGCTACCTGGTGGACTTCTACGGCGCCATGCCGGATGCGATCAACGCCGGTGACGCCTCCGACCGGCTCTACCTGCACTGGCCGCTGACGTCGCCCGCCGTCGTCCGGGCCTGTTCTGGGGAGTCGGCGGCTTGCGATCTGGACACCTTGCGGCACAGGGGTTATCAGCCCTTGGTCACGGTGGGTGCAGACGGGCGCACGCCTGAGGTGAGAGCGATGGCCGAGGGCGGAACCCGGCTGCTGGTGCAGGTGCCGGCCTCGATCGAGACGCTGCGGCGCGAGGACGTGGCGCTGGCCCGGCACTGGCGTACCGTCGTCCGCGACGCCGTGCTGCCCGCGATGACCGACGGCGTCCGGATCATCGGCATGGCCAAGGACGGGTGGTACGTGCTCGGCGCGGACGACTCCCCGGACGAGAGCACGGGGACCAGGACGCAGGCTTCGACGAAGGGGGACGGCGCGTGAGGCTCGTCGGCATGGAGGCGATCCGGGTGGCGATGCCCCTGGTGTCGCCGTTCCGCACCTCCTTCGGTACCGAGAACGTGCGTGAGGCGCTGCTGCTGCGTGCCGAGGTCAGACTGCCCGACGGCCGCGAGGCGCACGGCTGGGCGGACTGCGTCACCAACAACGAGCCCTACTACTCCAGCGAGTACGTGGAGGGCACCCTCGACGTACTCGAGCGCTACCTGGTGCCGGCGTTGCTCGCGGTGGAGCACCTGACCCCCGAGGCGGTGGGGCCGGCGCTGGAGCGGGTGAAGGGGCACCGCATCGCCAAGGCCGGGGTGGAG
The DNA here is from genome assembly GCA_963710915.1 of uncultured Actinomycetota bacterium. Taxonomy (GTDB): domain Bacteria; phylum Actinomycetota; class Actinomycetes; order Actinomycetales; family Kineosporiaceae; genus JADJPO01. The sequence continues at coordinate 368,221 of CAVQCD010000020.1, forward strand.
GCCGCAGTGCTGGACGCCTGGCTGCGGGCGCACGACCTCTCCCTGGCCCGCTACCTGGGGGCCGTGCACGAGCGGGTTCCGTGCGGCGTCTCGGTCGGGATCATGGATTCGATCCCCGAGTTGCTGGACGCCGTCGAGGCCTACCTCGCGCAGGGATACCGGCGGATCAAGCTCAAGATCGAACCGGGCTGGGACGTCGTCCCGGTGCGCGCCGTCCGGGAGCGGTTCGGCGACGATCTGCTGCTGCAGGTCGACGCCAACACCGCCTACACGCGGTCGGACGCCACGCATCTGGCCCGGTTGGACCCGTTCGACCTGCTGCTGATCGAGCAGCCGCTGGACGAGGAGGACGTCCTCGGGCACGCGGCGCTGGCCCGCGTCGTGCGGACTCCGATCTGCCTGGACGAGTCGATCGTCTCGGCCCGGGCCGCCGCCGACGCGATCGCCCTGGGCGCCTGCAGCATCGTGAACATCAAGCCCGGCCGGGTGGGTGGTTACCTCGAGGCCCGCCGGATCCACGACGTCTGCGCCGCGGCCGGGGTGCCGGTGTGGTGCGGCGGCATGCTGGAGACCGGGATCGGTCGAGCGGCGAACCTGGCCCTGGCCGCGATGGCCAACTTCACCCTGCCCGGGGACACCTCGGCCTCACGGCGCTACTACGCCCAGGACGTGACCGTGCCGTTCGAGCTGGACGACGGCATGCTGGCCGTGCCCACGGGCCCGGGGATCGGGGTGGACCCGATCCCCGAGGTGCTGGCCGACCTGGCCGGCGCCCGCCGCTGGCTCACCACGCGGTGATCATGCAATCCAGGTACGCGAATCAAGGAGGTCCGCGGCCGCGTCCGCCGGTCGCGTACCCGGATTGCATGATCACCGCGTGGTGGGGCGGCGCAGGACGAGGGCGACGTCGGTGACGGTGAACAGGAAGCGGCCGTCTTCGGCGAGCTTGCGCAGTCCGGCCACCCAGGCGGCCGCCTGGGCCGCCAGCTGGGCGTCGTCCGCGGCTGCGGCCAGCACGCCCCGGGCCACCTTCCAGGCGACCGAGTCCTCGTCGAACCGGCGGTGCGTGTCGGCCCAGGTCTCCACCGTCTCCAGCTCGAACGCCGTGGAGCGGGCCAGGCCGAGCAGCTTGCGGCCCATGAAGCCGTCGGCCCGCTCGGCCCATTGCGGCACCGTGGAGACGAACCGGTCCACCAGCACCCGGGTGAGGGTGTCGTCGTCGCCGGCGAACAGCGTGGTGTCCCAGTCGCTGTGCGCCAGAACGAGCAGGCCGTCCGGACGCAGCACCCGGTAGCACTCGTCGAGGTGGGCCAGCGGGTCGGCCACGTGCTCAGCCACGTTCACCGAGATCACCCGGTCGATGCTCGCCTCGGCGAAGGGCAGCGGCTCATCCAGGTCGGCGATCACCGAGCGCACCCGCTCGTCGCCCATGATGTCGTCGTCGAGGGTGGAGGCGGTGTCGACCGCATGGATGCGCACCGGGCCAACGGCCTCGGCGAGCATCGCCCGCACCGTGCGCCCGTACCCGGTGGCCAGGTCGGCCACCTCGAGCACCGGCCCGTCGACCGGAGCCCTCAGGTCGGCGAGCTGCGCGATGCGGTCATGTCGTCCCACGTCGGTCAGGCTAACGTCGGAGGCTGTCAGCAGGTCAGTTTCCGGCGACGCACAGGGTGGACCGTGAGCACATCGTGACCGAGCCGATATCCAGCTCCCCCGCGGATCGCCCCGGGCGCCTCGGCGTGGGCGTGGTCGGTGCCGGCCGGGTGGGCGCGGTGCTGGGCAGTGCCCTTCGGGCTGCCGGGCATGCCGTGGTGGGGGTGTCCGCAGTGTCCGCGGCGAGCCGGGAGCGGGCCGACGTGATGCTGCCCGGGGTGCCTGTCCTCGACGTCCCCCAGGTGGTCGAGCGCGCCGAGCTGGTGCTGCTGGCGGTGCCGGACGACGCCCTGACGGCGCTGGTCGAGGGGCTGGTGACCACCGGTGCCTGGCAGGGCGGGCAGCTGGTGGTGCACACCTCCGGGCGGTACGGGTGGCGGGTATTGGAGCCGGCCGTACGCAGCGGCGTGATCCCGTTGGCCTTGCATCCGGCGATGACCTTCACCGGCACCAGCCTGGACCTGAGCCGACTGGTCGACTGCTGCTTCGGAGTGAGCGCCCCCGCCCCCGTGCTGCCGATCGCCCAGGCGTTGGTGGTCGAGATGGGTGCCGAGCCGGTGATCGTGCCCGAGGAGATGCGCCCGCTCTACCACGCAGCCCTCGCCCACGGCGCCAACCATCTGGTCACCCTGGTCGCCCAGTCGCTCGACCTGCTGCGTGCCGCCGGGATCGAGCCCGCCGACCGGGTGCTCGCGCCGCTGCTCTCGGCCGCCCTGGACAACGCCTTGCGCTCCGGCGACGGCGCCCTGACCGGCCCGGTGGCGCGCGGTGACGCCGGCACCGTGGCCGCCCACGTGGCCGCGATCGCCGCAGCCGACGCAGCGGACGGGCCGGGCGGCGGGGTGCTGACCACCTACCGCGCGATGGCCCGGGCCACGGCCGAGCGGGCGCTGGCCTCCGGTCGGCTCTCCGCCCTGGACGCCGAGGCTCTGCTGGCCTCGCTCGCCGACGGCCCGGCGAGCTGAGCCGCTCCGACCAGTGGCAAGTCCGCTAGCAAAGTGATATCACTTTGGGAGCGACACTGCTGAACAGGAGCTGATCCCGATGACGAGCACCGCGCCCGCCTCCCCTCCCGCCTCCCCTCCCGCACCGACCGACCAGGTCGAGGCCGAGCCGGTGGGTCACTCCGGCATCCGGGTCGACGTCCAGGAGCGAACCGCCTGGCAGGCCAACGGATTCCTCGGGGTCGCCGTGGTCCTGGCCCTAACGATCGGGGCGGCGGCGGCGATCTGGGCCCTGGTGCTCCGGCTGAACACCTCCGGCGCCTCAGCCGGGGCTGCGGCGGCCGGTCTCGGCCTCCTCGCGCTGCTGTGCGTTCTCGGCGCGATCACGGCGGCCGCGTCGATCACCGTGCTCCAGCCCGGCCAGACCCGCGTCGTCCAGCTGTTCGGGAAGTACGTGGGTACCGCGCGGACCCCGGGCCTGGTCTGGCTGCTGCCGTGGACCACCCGGCGCGCAGTCTCGGTACGGGTGAACAACTTCGACACCCCGCGGCTGAAGGTCAACGACGCCACCGGCAACCCGGTCGAGATCGCCGCGATCGTGGTCTGGCAGGTGGCCGACACGGCCAAGGCCACCTTCGCGGTGGAGGACGTGGTCGGGTTCGTCGAGGTCCAGGCCGAGTCTGCGGTGCGTCACGTGGCGCGGTCCTACCCCTATGACGGCGCGGACGACGCCGAGTCGCTGCGCGGCTCGACCGACGTCATCTCAGACGAACTGGCCCAGGAGGTCGCCGAGCGGGTGGCCGTGGCCGGGCTGGAGATCCTCGAGGTGCGGATCAGTCACCTGGCGTACGCGCCGGAGATCGCCCAGGCGATGCTCCAGCGCCAGCAGGCCGCTGCGGTGGTCTCCGCCCGCACCACGATCGTCGAGGGCGCCGTGGGCATGGTGCAGATGGCCCTGGCCGAGCTGAGCCGCCAGGGAGTCGTCGAGCTCGACGAGGAGAGGCGTGCGGCGATGGTCTCGAACCTGTTGGTGGTGCTCTGCGGTGACTCCCGGGTCACGCCGGTGGTCAACACCGGGACCCTCTACGCGTGAGCCGTCGATGAGTGCGGACGACGCCGCGCCGCCGCCGGGCCCTGCGCCGCCCCGCCGTCGGCGCGAACGCAAGGCGGTGCTGCTGCGCCTGGACCCCGACCTGCACGACGCCCTCGCCCGCTGGGCGGCCGACGATCTGCGCAGCACCAACGCCCACCTGGAGTGGCTGCTCGCTCGGGCACTGGCAGAAGCGGGGCGGTTGCCGCCTCGGTAGAGCCACCGGGGTAACGTGGCCCGCCGGATCGTCGGCGAGGCGGCACGACGGGGTGCGCGGCAGCCAGGAGATCCACAGGAGGAGAGCAGCCGTGTCCGGACCAGTGGTCGCGCGTACGCGCGCTGAGCTCGCGACGGCGCGGGCGGAGCTCCAGGGAACGGTCGCCGTGGTGATGACCATGGGGGCCCTGCACGAAGGGCACGCCACGCTGGTCCGGCAGGCCCGCCGGCTGGCCGACCGGGTGGTGATGACGATCTTCCTGAACCCACTGCAGTTCGGGCCCAAGGAGGATCTGGCCAAGTACCCGCGGACCTTCGATGCGGACCTCGCCCTGTGCACCCAGGAGGGCGTCGACATCGTCTTCGCCCCAGGCCCGGATGTGGTCTACCCCGAGGGCGACCCCGGGGTGCGGGTCTCTGCCGGGGCGCTCGGCACTCTGCTGGAGGGGCACAGCCGGCCGGGACACTTCGACGGGGTGCTGACCGTGGTGGCCAAGCTGCTGCACCTGGTGCGGCCGGACAAGGCCCTGTTCGGGCAGAAGGACGCCCAGCAGCTGCTGCTGATCCGCAGGATGGCCCGCGACCTCGACTTCGGCTGCGAGATCGTCGCGGTGCCCACCGTGCGCGAGCCGGACGGCCTGGCGATGAGCAGCCGCAATGCCTATCTGACGGCGCTCGACCGCGAGGTGGCGCTGACCCTGCCCCGGGCCCTGCACGCCGGCGAGGCGGCCTCGCCGGAGGGGGCCAGCGCCGTCCGTCGGGCGGCCCGGGCCGTGCTGATCCGGGAACCGCTCTGCCAGGTCGACTACCTGGTGCTGGTGCACCCGGAGACCCTTCAGGACGTGCCCGAGTGGTACCGCGGCGAGGCGCTGCTGGCCCTGGCGGCGCGGGTGGGAACCACCCGGTTGATCGACAACGTGCCGGTGATGGTCGGGCAGGAGCACTCCGGCGACTGGGTGGTGCCGGCCGAGCAGAGCGGCGCGCACTGAGCCGATCGGCCCAACCGGAGTCCTTCGCGTCCGACACGCGGCACGGTCGCGGGCCGATGCACACCCGGGCGGCACCCCCGAACGGGTACCTTCCGTTACGTGGGGGTCACTCTGAGCATCGACAGTCGCGACGGCCGTGGCGGGCAGCGGTGAGCCGGCATCGTGCCGATGGACCGCGGGCGCCGTGGCAGGACGGCACCCGCGACGCGCTGGCGTCGGTCGGGCTGGAGCCGCAGTGGGTGCGCGACCTGGTGGTGCGTGCCCTGGGCGAGGATCTCGGCCCGGGCTGGGTCGACGTCACCACGGCCGCCACCGTGCCGGTGGACGACGACCGGCGGGCCGAGGTGGTGGCTGCCGAGGACGGCGTCGTGGCCGGCCTGCTGCTGTGGCCGGTGGTGCTGGCCGAGGCCGCGGCGCGGCTCGATCTTCCGGTGCCCTCCGCCGATCTGCGCGTCCACGACGGTGCCCGGATCGCCAAGGGTGATCTACTGGCCGATCTGCGCGGGCCCACCCGGGTGCTGCTGGTGGCCGAGCGCACCGCACTCAACCTGATCCGACACCTCTCCGGGGTGGCCACGCACTCTGCCGACTGGGTGGCCGCCCTGGCCGGCACCGGTACCCGGCTGCTCGACACCCGGTGCACCACGCCCGGGTTACGGCCGCTGGAGCGCTATGCCGTGCGCTGCGGAGGGGGGACGAACGGGCGGGCGGGCCTCTACGACGCCGCGCATGTCAGCGTGGACCACGCCGCCGCCGCCGGGTCCGTGGCCGACGCCCTGGACGCGGTACGCCGCCGGCTGCCGGGGGCCCTGGTGCAGATCGATGTGCAGACCTCGCTGCAGGGCGTCGAGGCGGTCCACGCAGGCGCCCGGTTCATCGTCTGCGAGGGGATGGGACTGGACCAGTTGCCCAGCACGGTCACCCAGATCCGGGCCGCGACGGCCGAGCGGGTGGAGATCGCCTGTTCGGGCGGATTCGGGCTGGCCCAGGCCGCCCAGGTGGCCAGGGCGGGGGTGGACCACGTCTACGTCGACTCACTGGTGCAGGAGGCGCGGGCGGTGGACGTGCAGCTCAGGCTCTACTGACCGCTGACGAGACCGGTGCTCGGCGTGGGGTGCAGCAGGCGCTCGTAGAGGCGGCGGTGCTGCTCGCAGAGCGCCACCCGCTCGGCCCAGCGCTGCTGGGGATCGCTACGGGTCACCCCGTCGTGCTCGCGTGCCGTCTGGAGCGCGGCGGCGAGTGCCTCTGCCGTGCGATCGACCTCGCGATCGGCTTGGAAGGTCGTGGTGAACCCGGGCTCCGGCCGCTGCGCGGCAGCGTGCGCAGACGCCGGCAGCACCACCTGGGTGCCGAGATCGACACAGGCCTCGGGCCAGATCGAGTGCGAGCCGAACAGCCCCGGCACCACCGAGACGTCCAGCCCGAACAGGTGGTCCCACAGCCGGGCCTCGGTGAGTGGACGGTGCCGGGCCACCACGCCGCCCGCGCGGCGAACCAGTTGTTCGATGCGGCGCACGGCGGTCGGTGCGTACGCCTCGGCGTCGGGGTCGGCCACCGAGGTGTGCAGGTGGACCCGCAGGTCGGCCCCGGCCGTCTGCTGCACGGCCCGGGCAAGCGCATCGACGAAGTCCACAGGATCACCGGGCATCCGCAGCGAGCCCAGGTGCGTGCCCACCAGCCGCCGGCCTGAGGGCCGCGAGGAGCGGGCCACCCGCATGCGCACGAAATCGACCACGTGTGGGTGTGGCAGCACCAGCGCCTCGACGGCCCAGCGCTGCCGGATCTCCGCGGCGGCGGAGGGGGTCAGCGTGATCACCGCGTCGGCGGCCCGGATCAGCGCGGACAGCCGGTCGGCGTACCCCATCGGGTCGGCACCGGTGGGATCGCTCAGGTGGTAGGCGGTCACCACGAGCGGGGTTCCCGAGCGACGGACGGCGTCGATCGCCGCGCTCAGAGAGGCCTCGGCCTCCGGTCCGCTTCCGCCGGGCGGCCCGAGGACGTGCACGACGTCCACGGAGTCCAGGTGCGCCGTGAGCCAGCGCACGTCGAAGGATCCGTGCCTGCGTGCAGCGCCGAGGAGTCCCACGGTCGGCCGATGCACGCCGTCCACTCCCTCGGGGTGCGACAGGTGCCGGGCGTACAGGCCGTGCCCCGGCAGGGTGGCCACCTGGATCGAGGTGCGCCCTTCCCAGGCGGGGCTGGCGCGACGACGGGTGCGGGTGGACACGAGCGGCTCCGGACGGGTGGGAGACACGGGCTACCCGAAGGGTTCCCCGTTCCGGGGCAGCTCAATCCCCTTGACACGATCTGATGTCGGTCCGGCGCGCCTGCTCGCTGTGGGTAGTGGCACCACTACCGTGAGGCGCCACAGCACGGGGGTAGGCACGTGAAGGGCAGGGCAGTCATCGTGGTTTCCGCCACCTCGCAAGCGCCTCCTCCGGGCACCCCGGCTCCGCAGGTCCCCCTCGACGGGGTGGTCCGGCAGCTGCTCCGGTCGGCCGTCTCGCTGCAGGCGGAGGACCTCCTGCGGACGATCGGAGCGCTGGCGCTGGAACAGCGCGACGTCCGGAAGTGGTCCGCGCTGGTCGAGCGCGACGTCCGCGACCTGTCGTTCCTGGCCACCTGCGCCGTCGGGGCGGGCGCGGATCTGCCGGCGGGGTTCGACGGAGGACGGGGAGACCCGGACAGCCCAGGGTCGGTGATCGAGGGCCTGCTCGCCAGTCACGACGCGCTGCTCGACGTCCTGCGCCAACTGGTGAGGCGCACCGCGGATCCGGCCATTCAGCGCACGGTGCGTGACGTTCTGGACCGGCGTGAGGAAGAGGCGACGGTGTTGCGTGGCCTCGGCGCCGGGCATGGATTGCCCGAGGTCGAGCGTTTGATCCACGGGGCGCTGCCGAAATACCAGGCCTGAGTAGTCCCCGCGACGACCCGTCGGTACGGCACGACGTATTCTGCTGGGTGTGACAATCCTTGAGGCGATCCTGCCGTCCGTCGGTATCTTGCTGTTCTTTGCCATCGCCTTGCGGGCACTGCTGCAGGCCGACCGGCGCGAGCGCGCCGCAGCGGCGCGCTTCGAGCGCGAGCAGGACGGCGGAACGTCTGCCGCGCCGGAGCCGGCGGTCGAATCACCGTCCCCGTCTGCGGTTGTCCCAGAGCAGTAAAGCGGCGTTCCCGCCGAGTGAGTGCGCGTCGCGGAGCTCGCCCGACCAGTGAATCGCGGGCGACCGGAAGATGACCTTACGGAGTCGAACGATCCCCATACGCAACCATTTGTGATCTGAGGGTTCGACGTTTCTGAGGGAATTCGATCGGCACGCCTGTGAATGTTGCGTGACGGTCGGCAAATGATCCCCGCGCCTGTTTTGACATCGAGCCTTTTCGGATACACACTATCTGAACGGCAAGTTCCCTCAATTTGTCAGGAGTATTTCATGGCTCAGAAGGTCCAGGTCATCCTGGTCGACGATGTCGACGGGGGTGAAGCTGAAGAGACCGTCAGCTTCGCGTTGGACGGTGTCAGCTACGAGATCGATGTCTCGGCGGAGAACGCCGAGGCACTTCGGGAGTCGATCGGTCCTTGGATCGGTCACGCGCGTCGTGTCGGTGGCCGCTCAGCTGCCCGGCGCTCTGCAGTACCCAAGGCACGCAACGGTTCTGCGGTTCGGGCATCGCTCGGCGATGTGCGTTCCTGGGCCCGTGAGAACGGATTCCAGGTCAGCGATCGTGGTCGGGTGTCCTCCGAAGTGATGGCGGCGTACGACAACGCACACTGATTGGTCGATGACGGCAGTTCTGCCGTCATCGACAGCACGCCACAGGGGCGGGTATCCAGGCCAGGGATACCCGCCCCTGTGGCGTCCGCGACAGCTCAGCCGGGAGTGCCGTCCTGACGGAGCAACCGGCGCAGGATCTTCCCGGAGGCCGATTTCGGGATCGTCTCCACGAACGTCAGCCGGCGGATCTGTTTGAACGGGGCCACCTGACCGGCGATGAACCGCTGAATATCCTCCGCCGTGGCTTCCACTCCCGGGCGCAGGACGACGAAGGCGGAGGGAATCTCGCCCGCCTCCGCATCCGGAACACCGATCACTGCGGCGTCGGCGACGGCCGGGTGGGTGAGCAGCAGGGCCTCCAACTCGGCGGGCGGAACCTGGAATCCCTTGTATTTGATCAGTTCCTTCAATCGGTCGACCACGAACACGTGCCCGTCCTTGTCCACGTGACCGATGTCGCCGGTGTGAAGCCAGCCCTCGGCGTCCAGAGTCAATGCGGTGGCTGCGGCGTTGTTCAGGTACCCGCGCATCACCTGGGGGCCGCGGATCCACAGTTCGCCGTCCTCGCCCACGTCGAGGTCCGCCTCCGTGGCCGGTTCGACGATCCGCATCTCCGTGTTCGGTGCGGTCACGCCCACCGAACCGGGCTTGGCCTGGCCGAGCGGGGTCAGGTGTGACACCGGCGACATCTCGGTCATCCCGTAGCCCTGCACCACTTCACAGCCCAACCGCGCGCCGGCCTCGAGCGACAGTTCGGCGGACAGGGGAGCGGCTCCGGAGAAGACCTGGCGCAGTGCGGAGAGGTCGTAGGAGTCGACCAGGGGATGCTTGGCCAGGGCGACCACGATCGGCGGGGCGACGAAGCTGCGGGTCACCTGGTAGCGCTGATGCAGTTCCAGGAACTGCTCGAGGTCGAACCGCGGCATGGTGATCACGGTGGCGCCCACCCGCAGGCCGGCATTCATGATCACTTGCATGCCGTAGATGTGGAAGAACGGCAGGACGGCGATCAGGGTCTCGTCCTCGGCGAGGTGCGCCGGGGCCACCACCTGGGCGATGTTGGCCACCAGATTGTGGTGGCTGAGCATGACGCCCTTGGAGACCCCTGTGGTGCCCGAGGAGTACGGCAGCACGACCAGATCGTCCGGGTCCACCGGAACCTGCTCGGCGAGCGGCGCGCCGAACAGGGAGGTCAACCCCCGGACGGTGGACGGGGCGCCGTCCGGCACCTCACCGATCACGTAGAACGCGGTGACCGCGGTGCCCTCGGCGGCGGCCAGGGCCACGTCCAGGAACATGCCGACAGTGACCATCACCTCGGCCTCCGCGTCGAGCAGTTGCTGGCGCACCTCGCGCTGGGTGTAGGTGGGGTTGATGGTGGTGACGACGCCGCCGGCCATCGCCACCCCGTGGAAGACCACGGCGTACTCAGGCAGGTTGGGCGCCATGAGCGCCACCACCCGCCCCTTCGGGAACCCGCCGGCGACCAGGCCGCCGGCGAGGGAGCGCACCGCGTGGTCGAGGGCTGCGTAGGTGATCGTGCGGCCGGTCGGGCCGTCGACGAGTGCCGGCTTGTCGCCCAGTTCCGCGGTGCGGGACAGCACGTAGCCGGTCAGGGCGACGCGAGGAACATGGACCTCAGGGAGTGGGCTGCGGTGAATCATGTGCAGATCCTGGACTTCACGGCCCGTGATGGCTAGGTCCCGGCGGGAAAAGGGTCACGTTGTCGCCTGGTTTGCCGCGCTCACGCACTCCTAGGCTGACCACGCTCCGCCCCGGAGCGGTTCCACCACTCGAGGGAGAAGCGTTGCGATGGGCATCACCAGCAGGCAGAGCTGGTCCACGAAGGATCATGAGGTCGCGTCCGAGCTGGTCGACCTGCTGGGGGTGAGTGCCTCCGACCGGGCCCTGCTGGGGTCGCTGTGCGAGGCGGCCGAGGCCGCTGCGCCGGCGATGTCGGAGGAGTTCTACGCCCGGGTGCTGAGCAGCGAGGCTACGAAGGAGTTCGTCGACGGCCACTCGATCGAGGGCCTGCACACCACCCTCCGTCAGTGGTTCGTCGACCTGTTCTCCGGTGTCTACGACGCCCGCTACGCCCACAAGCGGATCCGGATCGGTCAGACCCACGTACGGCTCGGGCTGCCCGTGCGCTACCCGCTGGCCATGCTGGACATCGTGATGCGGCACGGGGTGGCGGTGGCGGAGACTGTGGGGCCTGAAGGGGTCGCCGCCTTCCGCAAGGTGGTCTCCCTCGACATCGCCGTGTTCAACCAGGCCTACGAGGACAACCAGCTGCATCATCTGGTCGAGGTGACCGGGAACGAGCGTCTGGCCCGCCTTCTGCTCACGTCGGGCATGTGACGCGCGTCGCAGCCCATTTGTCCGTTCCTGTTGCGCCCTGCGCACTTCGGGCGGTTCGGGGCGTCACAGACTTCCGCCCGCAGCGAACAGGCTGTCCTCGATCGGCCCCGGCGGAACACGAAAGTCCAGGTCACCGTTGGCCGAAGCACGGGTAACGACAGTTCTCCGGGTGAACCCGGGCCGCATGTCGGCAGGTCACGTCTGGTGATCCTGTCGGGTGCCCCGGATAACATCGACGGGGCAGCCCTGTCCCACCGCACACCATCGAAACAGCACCGCTCGACCGCACACGAGGAGCGCAGATGTTCGAGAGATTCACCGACCGCGCCCGTCGTGTGGTCGTCCTGGCCCAAGAAGAGGCGAGGATGCTCAACCACAACTACATCGGCACCGAGCACATCCTGCTCGGCCTCATCCACGAGGGTGAGGGCGTCGCCGCCAAGGCGCTGGAGTCGCTCGGCATCTCGCTGGACGCCGTGCGCGAGCAGGTGCAGGAGATCATCGGCCAGGGCCAGCAGGCGCCGTCCGGGCACATCCCGTTCACGCCGCGCGCCAAGAAGGTGCTCGAGCTGTCGCTGCGCGAGGCGCTGCAGCTCGGCCACAACTACATCGGCACCGAGCACATCCTGCTCGGCCTGATCCGCGAGGGCGAGGGCGTCGCCGCCCAGGTGCTGGTCAAGCTCGGCGCCGACCTGAACCGGGTGCGCCAGCAGGTCATCCAGCTGCTGTCCGGCTACCAGGGCAAGGAGCCGGCCGCCGCCGGCGGGCGCCGCGGCGAGGCGGCACGCCGTCCGGCGTCGCTGGTGCTCGACCAGTTCGGCCGCAACCTGACCCAGGCCGCCCGCGAGGGCAAGCTCGACCCGGTGATCGGGCGCGAGAAGGAGATCGAGCGGGTCATGCAGGTGCTGTCCCGCCGCACCAAGAACAACCCGGTGCTGATCGGCGAGCCCGGCGTCGGCAAGACCGCCGTCGTCGAGGGCCTGGCCCAGGCGATCGTCAAGGGCGAGGTGCCCGAGACGCTCAAGGACAAGCAGCTCTACACGCTCGACCTCGGCTCGCTGGTCGCCGGCACCCGCTACCGCGGTGACTTCGAGGAGCGCCTGAAGAAGGTGCTCAAGGAGATCAGCACCCGCGGCGACATCATCCTGTTCATCGACGAGATCCACACGCTCGTCGGCGCGGGTGCCGCCGAGGGCGCGATCGACGCGGCCTCCATCCTGAAGCCGATGCTGGCCCGCGGCGAGCTGCAGACGATCGGTGCCACCACGCTCGACGAGTACCGCAAGTACATCGAGAAGGACGCCGCGCTCGAGCGCCGCTTCCAGCCGATCCAGGTGCGGCGAGCCGATCGCTGCCGCACACGATCGAGATCCTCAAGGGCCTGCGCGACCGCTACGAGGCGCACCACCGGGTGTCGATCACCGACGGCGCGCTCGTCGCCGCGGCGACGCTGGCCGACCGCTACATCAACGACCGGTTCCTGCCCGACAAGGCGATCGACCTGATCGACGAGGCCGGCGCCCGCCTGCGCATCCGCCGGATGACCGCGCCGCCGGACCTGCGCGAGTTCGACGAGAAGATCGCCGACGCGCGCCGCGAGAAGGAGTCGCGCGATCGACGCGCAGGACTTCGAGAAGGCCGCGTCGCTGCGCGACACGGAGAAGCAGCTCTGGTCGCCAAGCGCCGAGCGGGAGAAGCAGTGGAAGTCCGGCGACCTGGACGTCGTCGCCGAGGTCGACGACGAGCAGATCGCCGAGGTGCTGGCCAACGGCCACCGGCATCCCGGTGTTCAAGCTGACCGAGGAGGAGACCACGCGTCTGCTCCGCATGGAGGACGAGCTGCACAAGCGGATCATCGGCCAGGAGGAGGCGATCAAGGCGCTCTCCCAGGCGATCCGCCGCACCCGCGCCGGCCTGAAGGACCCGCAAGCGCCCCGGCGGCTCGTTCATCTTCGCCGGCCCGTCCGGCGTCGGTAAGACCGAGCTGTCCAAGGCGCTCGCCGAGTTCCTGTTCGGCGACGAGGACGCGCTGATCCAGCTCGACATGTGCGAGTTCCGCGAGAAGCACACCGTCTCGCGGCTGTTCGGTGCCCCTCCCGGCTACGTCGGCTACGAGGAGGGCGGCCAGCTCACCGAGAAGGTGCGGCGCAAGCCGTTCTCGGTGGTGCTGTTCGACGAGATCGAGAAGGCGCACCCGGACATCTTCAACTCGCTGCTGCAGATCCTCGAGGACGGTCGCCTGACCGACGGTCAGGGCCGCATGGTCGACTTCAAGAACACCGTGATCATCATGACCACGAACCTCGGCACCCGGGACATCTCCAAGGCGGTCGGTCGGGCTTCCAGGCCAGGGCGACGACGCCAGACCGACTACGAGCGGATGAAGGACAAGGTCAACGACGAGCTCAAGAAGCACTTCCGGCCCGAGTTCCTCAACCGCATCGACGACATCATCGTCTTCCCGCAGCTGACCCAGGACGAGATCGTCCAGATCGTCGACCTGATGATCGCCAAGGTCGACGAGCGGCTGCACGACCGGGACATGGCGCATCGAGCTGACCGCCCGCGGCCAAGGAGCTGCTCGCCAAGCAGGGCTTCGACCCGGTGCTCGGTGCCCGGCCGCTGCGTCGCACCATCCAGCGCGAGATCGAGGACGCGCTGTCGGAGAAGATCCTGTTCGGCGAGCTGAAGGCCGGCCAGATCGTCGTGGTCGACGTCGAGGGTGAGGCGCCGAACGCGCACTTCACCTTCGTCGGCACCGCCAAGTCGCCGGTTCCGGATCCTGCCCTGGTCGAACCGGCCGCCGCGGGCGGCTCCGGCGGAGGCTCGGAACTCCCGGCAGTCGAAGAGGGCTGACACCGCCGACCCGGGCGGGGTCCAGAGACGATTCACGAACGGCGCTCGGCACCCGATCTGGGGTGCCGAGCGCCGTGTCGTCGTTGGCAGTAGGAGTCGGTCTTCCGGCGCGTAACGCACCGAAGAGGTGCGGGATACACGATTCGCCCATGCCGTCCATCGCGGGCAGATGGGACTAACCACGACTACTCTATGAAGGAAATGCTTTACCTAGAGTAGTCGCGTGAGTTAGTTGGGTCATTGTTCAGAGAAATGGCCTACGGAAGGTCACTGGACTGCCCACAATTGACACGACGGCCCCAAGCCGTCGGCCCGATCGGGGAGGGCCGTTCTGCCGGAAGCACTTCCGGCAGATCGAGACAGAGATCGGGCGAGGCCCGTCGCGCCGGCGGAGCTAGGGGAGACAGTTGGCAACCCATGATGTGGGATTCGTGCGGCCTGAATCCGGTCGGGTCGACCGGTGAGCGGGTGGTTGCTCACCGGCGGTGCCGGATACATCGGGAGCCACGTCGTCCGGTCGCTGAGCCGGTCGGGTCAGCGTGTGGTGGTCCTCGACGACCTGTCGACCGGCGACGCGGCGCGACTTCCGGCCGGAATTCCCCTCGTGGTCGCCAACACCGGTGACGAGAAGGCCGTGCGGAGCGCTCTGCAGCAGTACGACATCGATGGTGTCGTTCACCTCGCGGCGAAGAAGGCGGTCGAGGAGTCGGTCGCGAATCCGCTGCACTACTACGAGGAGAACGTCACCGGGTTGATCAGCGTGCTGTCGGCGATGCAGGCCGAGGGAGTCGACCGGCTGGTCTTCTCCTCCAGCGCAGCCGTGTACGGCACCACGCAGGAGCCCACGGTGGACGAGAAGTCGCCGACGGCGCCGGACAGCCCCTACGGGCGGACCAAGCTGATCGGGGAGTGGTTGGTGCGCGACGCCGCCCGCGCCACCGGCCTGCGCGCGGTGAGCCTGCGGTACTTCAACGTGGTGGGTTGTGCCGAGCCGGCCCTGGCGGATCTGGTCGGGGTGAACCTGTTCCCGATCGTGCTGCGCCAGGTCGAGCGGGGCGCCGCGGTCACCGTCTTCGGCGGCGACTACGCGACTCCCGACGGAACCTGCGTGCGCGACTACATCCACGTCCAGGACCTCGCCGATGCGCACGTGGCGGCCGCCGAGCTGACCGCGGGAGCGACCTGCGACGAGGTCCTCAACATCGGCTGCGGGCGGGGATACAGCGTGCTCGAGGTGCTCGAGGAGTTCGGCAGCCGCATCGGTGTGCCGGTCCTCCGGGAGATCGCTGCGCGGCGCCCGGGAGACCCGCCTGCCATGGTGGCCGACGCCGACTCGGCGGAGCGGATCCTCGGCTGGCGGCCACGGTTCGGCCTGGCGGACATGGTCGCCAGCTCCTGGGACGCGGCGCGCTCCGCCGCGCAACGGTGATCCGACGATGCGCATAGCCCTCATCGCCGAGGGGTGCTACCCCTTCGTGACCGGAGGAGTGAGCACCTGGTGCGACCAGCTGGTGCACGGACTCGGTGAGCACGAGTTCGAGGTGGTGGCGATCACCGCGACCAGCCGGAACACGGCCGTCATACCGGTGCCCGGCAACGTGGTGCGGGTCCGCTCGATCCCCCTGTGGGACTGGGCGCCGCGCCGGCGGCGTCCTCCGGCCAGGTCCCGGCGCGTGTTCGCGCGGCTGTACCGCCGGCTGCTGAGCTCCATGCTCGACCCCGCATCACCTCAGCGGGAGTTCGACCTGGCACTGCGGGCGATGTTCGACTTCGCGCAGCGTGGCGACCTCGCCGCGCACTTCCACTGCGACGAGGCAGTGGACACCCTGATGGATGTCTGGGCGCGGACGCAGCCCACCGTGCCGATCAGCGTGCGCGACGCGCTGGACGCCGCCGAGATGGTCGAGCACATGGTGCTGCCCCTGTCGGCGCCGGTGCCGGTGGCCGACATCTGCCATCCGGTCTCGAACGGGTTGCCGGCACTGGTCGCCCTGATGGCCAAGTGGACGTACGGCACGCCGATCGTCATGTCCGAGCACGGTGTCTACCTGCGCGAGCGCTATCTCGGGTGCCAGTCGGTGACCTACAGCTGGCCGGTCAAGGCGGTGATGCTCGCCTTCATGCGGCGGATGTGCCGTACGGCCTACCAGGAGGCCGACGTGATCGCGCCGGTCAACGTGTTCAACCGGCGCTGGGAGGTCAGGAACGGGGCGCATCCAGATCGGGTCCGTACCGTGTACAACGGCGTGGACGCCGCGGCTCTGCCGACAGCCCCGGTCGAGCCGGAGCAGCTCACGATCGGCTGGGTGGGCAGGGTCGACCCGCTGAAGGACCTGCATACCCTGGTCGAGGCATTCTCCCTTGTGCGGCAACGGGTTCCCGACGTCATCCTGCGGCTGTTCGGACCGACCCCGGCGGGGAACGAGAGCTACGAGGCGTCGGTCCGCGCGATGGTCGAGGACTGCGGGCTGACTGACGCGGTGTCCTTCGAGGGGCCGATCAGCCCGGTCTCGGACGCCTATCACGCCTCCACGGTGGTGGCGCTGTCCAGCGTCTCCGAGGGGCTGCCCTACACCGTGATGGAGGCCATGATGTGCGCCCGGCCGACAGTCTCCAGCGACGTGGGCGGGGTGTCGGAGGTGGCCGGGGACGCAGGTGTCGTCGTGCCGCCGCGGAACCCGGAGGCCCTGGCGGATGCCTTGGTGCGGTTGCTGCTCGACGAGGCCGGACGGCGTGACCTGGGCGAGCGTGCGCGTCGTCGGGCCCTGGAGATGTTCCGACTGGAGACCATGCTCGACTCCTTCCGCGAGGTCTACGGCGACCTCACCCGGCCGCAGCGGGCTCCGGTCGTGCCGGGGCCGCGTCGCCAGGTGACCGACCTGGTGGTGCGGTGAGCGCGCCCACGGCCCTCGACGCCGGCGCCGTCCGGCACGGGATCGGCGTTCGCGAGCCGGCCGGCCGCCCGGCTCGGCCCGCGTCGCCGGCGCGCGGTGCCGGTGAGGAGCGCCGCTCCAGCGACCCGGTGGCGCTGCTGAGCCGCGAGCACGACGTCCTGTGTCGTCAGGCGTGCGACCCGCTCGAGATCGCTGCCGTCCTCGAGGCGGCCGGACTGGACGATCGCCGGGCTCGTGCCGATTTCCAGGTGAGCAGCGTCTTCGAGGTCGCCGAACTCCTCTGGCGGCGGGTGCCGCTGCGCCTGTCCGGTCCACTGGCCGGCGAGGACCGCTGGAGGCTGGGGTTGGGCAGGGCCCAACTGCGTGGGCTGACCTATGCCCTGCCTGCTGTCGTCGGTTCGCTCCTGCCCGCGCTGCAGGGTGGGCGAGGCGCCTACGCCGTGGCACTGGCGGTCACCACGGTGTCCATCTGTGCCGCACAGGCACTGTCCGTGCTTGCTCACCTGCTGCACGGCAGGGGTGAGCGTCAGGCCCTGGCCGAACTGGCGGGGCGTGCCCTCGCGCTGGCCATGACCACGGTCATGGTGGCTGTGGTCGTGTGTATCGCGCTCGGGCAGCCGGTGATGACGGCTGTGGTCCCCGGATGTCAGCTGGTGTTCGTGGTGGTGGCGACGATCCTGGTCGTGGACGGCGCAGAGCGCTGGTTGGTCGCCCTCATGGCACCGGCGGTCACCGTCCTCGTGCTGCGGATCGGCGGGGTCCCGCTGCCTCTGCTCTCCGGCCCGGACGCCACGACGGGCTACCTCGCAGTGGGTGTGCTCACGGTGGCGTCCAGCGTGATCGCCCTGTGGGTCCGGTTGCGCAGCACCGGCAGCACCGGCAGCACCGGCAGCGCCGGCAGCGCCGGTGGCGGCGCGGGCCTCCAGGGCAGCCTCCGCGCGCCGGAGCTGAGGCAGGCGGGGCATGCGGCCGGCTACGGGCTCGGGCTGTCGGCGTTGATCTCGTTCGGCGTCCTGGACGTGGCGCTGGGGCGGCTGCCGTCCGCGCCGCTGCCGCTTCTGCTGGCCACGCTGCCGATGATCGTGACTGTCGGGACCGCGGAACACCTGCTGCACCGCGCCCGGAGCCGATGTGCCACGGCACTTCAGCACGCCCGTCTGGTCGGGGGCTTCTCCCGAGTCTCCCGACGCGAGCTGCGCACCATGGTCGGCCTGCACACCGCCGCCGTGGCTCTGACGACCCTCGGAGTGGCGGGGGTGCTGGCACACCGGTCTGCCGATCCGGTCTTCATGGCCGCAGCCATCGGCTACGCAGTGCTGGGCCTGATCCTGCTGCTGGCGACCACTCTGCTGTCGCTGGGCTTCCTCCCGCAGGCGGTCGTCCTGGTCGGGTCGGGCGGCCTGGCGGTCTGCGCACCTGTGCTCGTGCCCGGGCTCGCCGGGGTCGCGCTGGTGGGCGCCCAGCTGGGCGCGCTGGTGGTCGTCCTGGCGCTCGCATATCTGTTGGGGGCCAGCCGATTCGCCGCCGTGTCGGGCCACCGATGACGGCCTCGACGCTGCCCGCGGAAAGGCAGGAGACCGAGGCGCCGTTGCGTCCTCCGCTGCAGCTGGGGGTGCCTGCGTATGCATACCCGGGTACGCGTCCGGCCCTGTGGGACCGCCTGTTGGACATCGCACCCCACCTCCGCTTCGTCGTGGTCAACGTGCACAACGGTCCGGGGGCCAAGACCGACCCGGCCTACGCGGCCGCGATCGATCGACTCCGTGCAGCAGGGGTGTGTCTGGTCGGATACGTGGACACCGACTATGCGCGGGTGTCGCCGGCGAGAGTGGCGCGTGCGGCGGGTATCTGGCGGCGGCGGTACGGCGTCCGTGGGGTCTTCCTCGACCAGGTCGCCGGGGATCTGGCGCACCTGGAGTACTTCGCGGCCTGCGCGGTGGGGGTTCGGGCTGCCGGGGCTCCCTTCGTGGTGGCCAACCCGGGGACCGACTGTCACCCGGGCTACGCCGATCTGGCCAATGTGATCGTCAGTTTCGAGGGCCGCTGGTCCACCTACCAGCAGTACTCACCGCCGGCGTGGATGCTGGAGCGGCCGGCTGACCGGTTCTGCCACCTCGTGCACAGCACGCCGACCCGCCGGCTGCCGACGGTGGCGGACCTGGCCGCCGGCCGCCACGCCGGCACGGTCTTCTTCACCGACGGTGCCGGCGCCAATCCCTGGCAGCGGGTGCCGGACGGCCTGGTCGCCGCGCTCGCAGCCCCTGCCCCGGAGGTCGTTGCTCAGGCACCGTCGTCGTCGCCCGCGACCTGGGCGGAGCGAGGGTTCGCCGCCGACGGCTACACCGACGGCCACTGGTGGGCGGGTGCCCCGGCGGCTGCCTCGGGCACCCACGCGCGGCGGCATGTGCGCGGGGGGCCACCTCTGTGGCAACGGTTCACCGTCTTCCCGCGGCGGCCCGACTGATGACCCCTTCGCCTGCCGACCCATGGCCCGTCGTCCTGCCCCATCCGCTCAGCAAGGAGTGCCCGACCATGTACCACCGTCACCTCACCGGACGTCGCGGCCCGGCCCGCGCGCTCGTCGCCGTTCTCATCGCCACCATGGCGATGGTCGGTGGGCTGTCCTCCTCGGCTCAGGCCGCAGTGCAGCGGATCGTGTTGCGGGTGTTGGTGGTGAGTTCGAACGATGCCGCAACGGCGGCGATCGTCACCGAGCTGGATCGGCAGGCGATCCCCTACACCACGGTGGTCCTGGGCGCCCCTGGCCGCCCGACGATCGACGAGGCGTTCCTGGTGGACACCGCTGCCGGCGCCGCCAGGTTCCAGGCGGTGGTGCTGCCCAACCAGGCAGGCGGGGGGCTGGCCACCGCTGAGCTGGACGCGCTGGCCGCCTACGAGACGAGCTACGGCATCAGGCAGGTGAACGGCTACGACTGGCCGAACCCGGCCATGGGGCTGGGATTCCCCACCTACGCGGGGCCGCTGGACGGCGCGACGGCGACGGTGACGGCGACCGGTCTGGCCGGACCCTTCGGCTACCTCAAGGGGTCGTTGGCGATCGACGACCTCGACCCGGCCGTGTTCGAGAGTTACGGCTACCTCGCGACGGCCGATCCGAACCTGGCCGCGGGGCGCACGTTCACGCCGCTCGTCACAGCGACGCGCGGCTCCGACAGCGGTGTGCTGGCGGGGGTCTTCGCGCACGACGGTCGTGAGGAGCTCGTGCTCCCGGTGTCGTTCAACGCCTACATGCAGTGGTTCAACGCGATGGCGCCCGGGATCGTGGACTGGATGACCCGCGGGATCCACCTGGGCTACCAGCGCAACTACCTCAACGTGCACATCGACGACGTGCTGAACAGTGACAGCCGATGGAGTGTGACCGGCAACTGCACCCCGGGAGGGGACTGCCTGGACCCGGCCCTGACCTCCGCCGAGATCCGGATGACCCCGGCCGACGTGACCCGGCTGGTCGCCTGGCAGAACGCCCGGGGGATCTCGCTGGACATGGTGTTCAACGCCTACGGCACCGACATCGTGAAGGCGACCAACGGCTCCGACCCGCTGACCGACGCCATGCTGGCGAACAAGTCGGCGTGGCGCTGGGTCAATCACACGTACTCCCACCAGTACCTGGGCTGTATCCGGATCGCACCGACGGCGGCCGGGCAGACCTGGCACTGTGCCACCTCGCCCACCGAGTCGCCACGCGTCGACCCGGACATCACGCAGGACCTCAGCGGCGGGGTCTACTGGGCGTCGCGTGCGCAGATCGACTCCGAGCTGGCGAAGAACACCGCCTGGGCCACGCAGAACGCACTGCCCAACTTCGACAGGTCCGAGCTGGTCACCGGTGAGCACAGCGGGCTGGCGTCGCTGCCGCAGATGACCGCCGACAACCCTTTCCTGGCGCCGGCCCTGGCCGCCGCCGGAATCAAGTACGCCGGTTCGGACGCCTCGCGCGAGCCGAACGTTCGAGTCCTGGCGGGCGGTGCGACGTCCACGGTGCCACGGCACCCGATGAACATCTACTACAACGCCGCGACCTTCCAGGAGCTGATCGACGAGTACAACTGGATCTACACCACCAAGGCCCAGGGCGGCAGCGGGCTGTGTGAGAACAACCCCGCCAGCACCTGCATCACCCCGCTTCCTGCGGCGAACGCCGCCGAGGCCCGGGCGAGCTTCGATTCCTACCTGACGCCGCTCGAGGTGCGCAACGCGCTGAAGTTCGTGCTCACCCACGATCCGCGCCCGTTCTATGCGCACCAGTCGAACCTGGCCGAGGACGGCCTGCTCTACCCCGTGCTGGACGGCGTGATCTCCACCTACGCCTCGATCTACGACACCGCCAAGGCCCCACTGCAGCAGACGGGGCTGACCGGGCAGTACCAGGCCCTGCAACGGATCGACACCTGGCGGGCGAGCGGCGCCACCGTGGACGGCTACCTCGATTCCACCGGCGTGCACGTGCCCGATGCCGGTGTCGCTGTTCCGGTCACGGTGCCTGCGGGTAGCTCCGGCAACGGACTGAGCCCCTACGCGGGTGCCCTGTCCGGCTGGTTCACCGGCGCCACCACGATCACTCCGTCGATCCCGAACGGCGGGTATCTGGTGGGCCAGACCCTCACCGCGCCAGGCGCGCCCGCCGGTGTCGTCGCCTCGCCGGGCAGCACGCTGGCCACGGTCACCTGGACGGCACCGGCCACCGACGGCGGCTCACCGATCACGGGTTACCGGGTGCGCGCCTTCGCCGGTACCTCGACGACTGCGGTGCAGACGATCCAGGCTCCGGCGGACGCCGTGAACGCGGTGGTCACCGGCTTGACCAACGGCACGAGCTACCGCTTCGACGTCGCCGCGGTGAACGCCGTCGGGACCGGGGCTGCTACGGCCTCGGCGGCGGTGACTCCGCTGGCCTCGTTGGCTCCGGTGCCGGGCATCCCGGCCGTGACCGGCGGCAACGCCGCCCTCCTGGCGACGTGGACGGCGCCCGCCGCCACGACCGGCATCACCGGGTACCGGGTTCGGGTGTACCGGGGAACGACCTTGACCAAGACGGTGACCGTGCCGGCTGGTCGGCTGTCGACGACAGTGACCGGACTGAGCAACGGCACGGCGTACACCGTGGACGTGGCTTCGGTCACCGGGACCTCCACCGGAGCAGCATCGGCACGATCGGCCTCGGTCGCCCCGAGCCTGACGGCGCAGCTGCCTACGGCCCCCAGCCTGAGCAGTGTCGCGCCGCTCAGCGGATCGATCCAGGTGACCTGGCAGCCGGCTGCCGACGCCTCGCTCGGTACGCCGAGCGGGTACCGGGTGAGGGTGTTCAGCGGCTCGACCGGAACCTCGGTGGCCAAGACGGTGTCCGTCGCCGCCACGGCCACGAGTGCGACGGTCACCGGGTTGCTCAACGGCCTCGGCTACAGCGCCGAGGTCAACGCGACCTACGCCTCGGGAGCAGGGCCGTCGTCGGCGCGATCGGTGAGCGTGGTGCCGAAGTACTCGGTGCCGTCCGCGCCGGTCATCGGCGCCGCGTCCTCCGGCACCGCCGGCGGGTCGGTGAACGCGACGGCGCGCTGGTCGCCGCCTGCCGGCAACGGTGGGTTCAGCATCCTGGGCTACTACGTGACGGCCTACCGGGTTGCTGCCGACGGGACCGTGACCAGGACCAGCACGTCCGGCCTGCAGGGATCCGGTGCGCGGTCGTACACGATGTCACTGACGGCAGGCAGCTACTACTTCACCGTGGCTGCAGCGAATCTGTTGGGCAGGGGAGTGGAGTCGGTGCCGTCGAACGTGGTCACCGCCCAGTGACCGCGGGGCGGCATACGGGATGATCCTCTTGTGTCCGGTCTGAACCGTCGGTGGTCGGTGAGCCTGGTGCTCCTCGCGCTCAGCGGGTGCGCCCCGGGCTCACCGACCGCCGTGCCGGTCCAGTCCTCGCCAGGGATGACCTCATCAGCGCCGCAGACGACTGCGGCGTCGAGGTCGACCACGCCGTCCCGCTCGTCCACGTCCTCGGGCACGACCCAGGGCCCGAAGAGATCGTCGTCAGGGGCAGCCGCCCCACGACGGTCCGCGGGTGCGGCCGGAGGCACAACGGGCCGGGCTGGGGTCTGGCGCCCGGCGGTCGGGTCGTCCTGGCAGTTGCAGTACACCGGAACGCTCGACCTGTCGGTGCCGGCGCAGGTCTACGACCTGGATGTCGACGAGACCTCGGCGGCCACGGTGGCAGCCCTGCATGCCCGGGGCCGCAAGGTGATCTGTTACGTGGACGCCGGCTCCTTCGAGGACTTCCGCAGTGACGCATCGGCCTATCCGGCGTCCGTGCTCGGCTCCTCGAACGGCTGGCCGGGTGAACGCTGGGTCGATGTGCGCCGGTGGGACGTCCTCGGCCCGATCCTGGCGGCGAGGTTCGATCGGTGCCGGCAGAAGGGGTTCGACGCGGTCGACCCGGACAACATGGACGGGTACAGCAATCAGACGGGGTTCCCCCTCACCGCGGCGGACCAGCTGACGTTCAACCGGAAGGTGGCGGCGCTCGCCCATGCGCGAGGGATGAGCGTGGGGCTGAAGAACGACCTGGAGCAGGTGGCTGTGTTGGAGCCCAGCTTCGACTTCGCGGTGAACGAGCAGTGCCACGAGTACGACGAGTGTGACCTGCTGACGCCGTTCGTGCGGGCGGGCAAGGCGGTGTTCAACGTCGAGTACGAGCTGGCCACCAGCGAGTTCTGCGCTGCATCGGCCCGCCTGGGGTTGTCCTCCATCCGCAAGGACCTGGCGCTGGACGCATCCCTCCAGGCCTGCTGAAGAACCACTCTCATAGGCCCAGGACAGCTCCGGGCCAGTGAGTTGCCAGGGCGGCGTCCGACGCTCTTCCTGTGCTCGCAGAACGCGAGCGTCAGTGAAGAGAGGAACCACCATGACCGACGATGTGACGCCCGAGACCCCCACGCCCCGCCGGCGCAACGGCCGGATGGCGCTCGGAGCGGGCCTGCTGGCAGCCGGGGCGATCGCCGGCGGGGTGCTCGCCGGAACGATGTCGGCGTCCGCCGAGACCACGCCCACCCCGAGCGCCACGTCCTCCTCCGGCACCGCCTCGCGAGCCGACGACAGAACAGCCACCAAGGGCGCCGACGGCCAGCCGGGCACCCGTGCACAGGGCGGAGACCGGCACGGCTCCACGCCGGTGCGCGACGACGAGAAGGCCCTGAGCACCGCGGACGCCGAGAAGGTCACCGCGGCGGCGTTGAAGGCGGTACCCGGCGGAACCGTCTACCGGGTGGAGACCGATTCCGGGGACGGCGAGTACGAGGCGCACATGACCAAGGCCGACGGGACCGAGGTGACGGTGAAGCTCGACGCGGACTTCGCCGTCATCGAGGTGCAGGACGGCATGGGCACGGGTGACCCGACGGCGTCCAGTTCGAGCGCCGCCGCCTGAGCCCCACGGTGATCACGGCGAGATCGCAGTTTCCCCCCATGGGGGAAACTGCGATCTGACGCCGATCTCGGGTGATCGCGCGGGGCAGAACGGCGTGCAGCTCCCTCTCGCGACGGACATCCGTCCACCGCCGTGCGACGGAGGCGGCAGCCGGCAGGACTGCCTAGTCTGGCGGGATGGGTGATCAGCGCCTCACCGCGCGGCTGACGGGCTTCTTCGCCGTCGACGACCCCTGGCAGCGACCGGGGCGGCTCGATCGCCGCGATGTGCTGGTGGGCGTGGGCACGTGGGCGTTGTCGACCTTCTCCCTGGAGCTGTCCCGAAGCCTGGGTGGCCTGGACGACGTCGGGCGCCCGGCCTGGATCCAGTGGCTGGCGGTTGCGCTGGGCGCGGGCCTGCTGGTCGGACGGCGACGCTGGCCGTTGACCGTCGCAGCACTCGCCGCCCTGCACATGTTCGTGCTCGGGGTGACGATGCCCATCGTGATGGCCCAGCTGGCCCTGCAGATCGTCTACTTCGTGGCGATCTTCTCCGGGGTGGCCTGGGCCGGCAGCAGGCGCGACATGCTGATCGTGATCGGCTCCGTGGTGGCGTTCATGGTGGCCTGGCTGGCCTGGCAGTTCGCCGTGGGAAGCGCGCTCGACGAGTTCCGCGCCGAGCTGACGGCCGACCCTCCCGGGGCCGACGGGCCGGTGGGTGCGGTCACGGCAGCCGTCCTGCTGACCGCGCTGGTCAACCTGCTCTACTTCGGCGGAGCCATCATCGGCGGCCAGGTCTCGTGGAACTCGGCGCGGCAGCGGGCGGACCTGGCCGGTCAGGCGTCGACCATCGCCGCTCAGAGCGCGACCCTGCAGCGCCGCGCGGTGCTGGACGAGCGGCTGCGGATCGCCCGCGAACTGCACGACGTGGTGGCCCACCACGTGTCCGTGATCGGGGTCCAGGCCGGTGCCGCCCGGCGGGTGCTGGACCGCGACCCGGCGGCGGCGACCGCGGCGCTGACCCAGATCGAGGTCTCCGCCCGCGAGGCGGTGACCTCGATGCGCTCGCTGGTGGGGACTCTGCGCGACCCGGAGGAGTCAGCCGCCCCCGACGGCGCCGACCGCTCTCGTGCTCCCGAACCGGGGTGCGCCGACCTCGCCGACCTGGTGCAGGGAAGCCAGGTCCCGGGGCTGTCCGTCTCCTACTCCGTGGTCGCGGATCCGCCCGGCGCGGAACTGGCGCTGCCCGGCCCGGTCGGGCTGTCGATCTATCGCACCACCCAGGAGGCGTTGACCAACATCCGGCGTCACTCCACCGCAGGCCGGGCCACGGTCGTGCTGCGCGTGCAGGCCCACGGCTCGCGAGCCCACGCCGAGATCGAGATCACGGACGACGGCCGGACCCGACCAGGCAGCTCCGGCAGCGGGCTCGGCCTGCTCGGGGTGCGTGAGCGGGCGGCCTCGCAGCGGGCGCAGGTCGAGATCGGGCCGCGGGTCGGTGGCGGGTATCGGGTCCGGGTGCGGTTCCCGCTCGCGGAGGTGTCCGCCTGATGGCGGCCGGCCGGCTGAGGGTGCTGATCGTGGACGATCAGGTGCTGGTCCGGTCGGGGTTCGCCATGATCCTTTCGGTCGAGGACGACCTGGAGGTGGTCGGTCAGGCGGCGGACGGCGTCCAGGCGCTCGACCTGGCCCGGACGGTGCGGCCCGACGTGGTCCTGATGGACGTGCAGATGCCGGTGATGGACGGGATCGAGGCGACCCGCCGGCTGGTGGCTGAGGATCTCGGCCGGGTGGTCATCCTGACCACCTTCGACCGGGACGACTACCTGTTCGACGCCCTGCAGGCTGGGGCGAGCGGATTCCTGCTGAAGAATGCCGAGCCGGAGGCCCTGGTGGAGGCGGTCCGCGCGGTCGGTCACGGGCACGCCCTGCTCGCGCCCGAGGTGACCCGCCGGGTGATCGAACGGATGGCCGCGCGCCTCCACCTCACCCGTCGGGCCGGCGGTACCAGCGCCCCGCGCGCTCGCGCAGCTCACCGAGCGGGAGCGCCAGGTGCTCGTGCTGCTGGGCGGCGGCCTCAGCAACGCCGAGATCGCCGAGCGACTGGTCGTGGGGGAGGCGACGGTGAAGACCCACGTGTCCAACCTGCTGGCCAAGCTGCACCTGCGCGACCGGGTGCAGGCCGTGGTGTGGGCCCACCGGGCGGGCCTCCTCCGGTAGGGGGAGGTGCGACCACTGGGCCGGGAGAACCTTTCGTGCGCGCTGCTGTGCACTGCTCCACATCTGGAGCAGTGCACAGCACGGCAAACCATCGATCCGCCCGTCCGTCCCCACGCCCAACGGCGGAGCCCGAAGATCCGTCGCGGTGCGGATCCGCACGCAGCGGGGTGCTGCCTAGGGTGGCGGCACCGAGGTGAAGGAGGGGCCGTGCTCCAGCTCAACGGGTTGACCCGCAGCTACGGGGACCTGATCGCCGCCGACCAGGTGACGTTCGGAGTGCCCCAGGGAACGCTCACCGGGTTCGTCGGCGGCAACGGCGCCGGCAAGACCACCACCATGCGGATGGTGATGGGAGTGCTCGGCATCCAGGCGGGCGAGGTCACCTGGCAGGGCCACCCGATCACCTCGGTCGACCGGCGCCGGTTCGGCTACCTGCCCGAGGAGCGCGGCCTCTACCCCAAGCAGCCGGTGCTCGATCAGCTGGTCTACCTCGCCGAGCTGCGCGGCATGCCGGCCCCGGCGGCGCGGGCCGCCGTCCTGGCTCTGCTGGAACGCTTCGGCCTGGGGGATCGGGCCAAGGACCGGGTGGAGAAGCTCTCCCTGGGCAACCAGCAGCGGGTGCAGATCATCGCCGCGCTGGTACCGGAGCCGCAGGCGCTGATCCTCGACGAGCCGTTCTCGGGGCTGGACCCGACCGCCGTCGATGCCATGGCCGACCTGCTGCGCGAGCACACCCGGCGTGGCGCTCCGGTGCTCTTCTCCTCCCACCAGCTCGATCTCGTCGATCGGCTCTGCGACCGGCTGGTGGTGATGGCCCGCGGCCGGGTGGTGGCCCAGGGCACCTCGCAGGAGCTGCGTGCCGGGGCGGCCGCGCGATACCGGTTGGCGCTGGACGGCGACGCCGGCTGGACCCGTGGCGTCCCCGGGGTGGCCGTGGTGGACGTCGACGGGACCTGCGCGGTGGTGGAGGTGATCGACCCGGGCGCTGAGCAGCTGCTGCTCGCCCGGGCTGTGGAACGGGGTGCGGTCCGCGAGTTCTCGCCGATCGTGCCGCGACTGGGCGAGATCTTTCGGGAGGTCACGGCATGAACAGCCGCACGCAGACACGACCCTGGCAGCTCGTCGCCCGTCGGGAGGTGGTGGTCCGCCTGACCGACCGGGCCTTCCTGGCCGGCACGGTCCTGACCCTTGCGCTGATCCTGGCCGCGGTCGCGTTCTCCGCCTATCAGGAGACGCGCAGTCATTCCTACGACATCGCGGTGAGCTCGGCCGGGGCGACGGCCCTGGGGCAGCAGGTGGTCGCCCGCGCGCCGCAGATCGACGAGGGCAGCACGGTCGCCACCCTGGCCGCCGCGAAACGACGCCGACGCGCGGGCCATGGTCGAGTCCGAGACCGCCGATGCGTGGCTGCATCCGGGCGGCCAGGGCTGGGTGCTGACCACCCGGGGTGAGGCGCCGTCGTCCCTGGTCGAGATCGTCGAGACGGTGGTGCGCGAGCAGGTGCTGGCCGACACCGCGGCAGCCGCCGGGACCACCTCGGAGGCGCTGGGCGCGCGGAGCGAGGTCGCTCGGGACCAGCTGATCGGCGATGCGGCCAGATCCCAGCTGGAGCAGGTGGTCGGCTTCGCCTTCGTGATGCTGTTCTACGTGACCATCCTGGTGTTCGGGATGAGCCTCGCCGGCAGCGTGGTGGAGGAGAAGCAGTCCCGGATCGTCGAGATCATCGCGGCGGCGATCCCGGTGCGGCATCTCCTGGCCGGCAAGGTGATCGGCAACACGATCCTGGCCGCCGCCCAGATGGCCCTCTACCTCACGGTCGGCCTGATCGGGCTCGGGCTGACCCGTCACGGCGACCTGCTGCCCTCGCTGTCCGGCTCCGTGGCCTGGTTCGGCGTCTTCTTCCTGGCCGGGTTCATCGCCCTGTCCTGCATGTGGGCGGTGGCCGGGGCCCTGGCCAGCCGCAGTGAGGACCTGCAGTCGACGGCGACCCCGGTGAGCATGCTGGTGATCGCGGTCTTCTTCGTCGGCCTGTCCTTGCAGGGCAGCTACCAGGTGATCGGCTCGTACGTACCGCCGTTCTCGGCGGTGCTGATGCCGATCCGGCTGCTGAGCGGCACCGCCGCCTGGTGGGAGCCGGTGATCGCGCTCGCCCTGCTGCTGGTCTTCGCCGCGGTGATGATCATCACGGGGGAGCGGGTCTACCGGCGGGCCCTGTTGCAGACCGGTGGCCGGGTGGGCCTGCGCGCCGCCTGGAGTGCCCAGGAGTGAACGACGCACAGGAGTGATCAGCGGCGGCGGGCCCGGTGGACCACGAGCATGCAGACCAGGGCCAGCGGGATCATCGCCAGCTGGTAGGCGTAGAAGAAAGGCACCCCGAGCACGGCCGGGTCGACCCGGTTGTAGAACGGAGGCCAGCCCAGGGCCAGCATCGGCAGGGCCAGCAGCCACCGGGGCCCGGCCCGCCGGCCCCCGCCCGGCGGGCCGTCCGAGGGATCCGGGGTCATCGCCCACCTCCGTCCTCGTAAGTCACAGTTGCGCTGCCGGGCGGAGGGTTTACCGAGCGAGGCGGTAAACCTCAGGACGGATCGGGCAACTCTTCCTTCAAGGAGGTGCCCGTGCTCGCCAACGGTGTCGTCGGGCCCGCGTCGTCACCGGACGCGGCCGCCCTGCTCGCGTTCGGTGCCGTGCTGGCCACGGCGTCGACCGCGATGCTGGTGCTGTGCCGCCCGTCCGGCGCCGGCCTCGCCCGGCCCGGCCCGCCTGCACTCGGCGAGGAGCTGACCGAGTGGGCCCTGTCCGGACGCCGTTCTGGAGCGTTCACCACCTGGTTCCTGCTCGGCGGGTCGATCTTCACGGCCTACACGTTCGTCGCGGTCCCGGCCCTGGTCTACGGGGTGGGCGCCTTGGGGTTCTTCGCCGTCCCCTACACGATCATCGTCTTCCAGCTGGCCTACCTGGTGCTGCCCTGGCTCTGGCGGCACGCGGCGGTGCATGGGTGGACGACGCCCGCCGACGTCGTGCGGGCCCGGTTCGGCAGCCCCAGCCTGGCGCTGGCGGTCTCGCTCACCGGGCTGCTCGCCACCATGCCCTACGTGGCCCTGCAGCTGCTGGGCCTGTCCGCGCTGCTGACGGTGATGGGCGTGCCGGCCGACGGGCTGGGTGCCGACGCCGCGCTCGCCGTCACCTTCGGCGTCCTGGCGGTCGGCACCTACCGGCGGGGGCTTCGGGCGCCGGCTGTCGTAGCCGTGCTGAAGGGCCTGACCAGCTTCGTCGTGGCGGTGGTGCTCACCCTGCTGGTGCTTCGCGCCACCGGTGGCCCGGCGGCCCTGTTCGGGCAGGCCGATCAGGCGCTGTCAGCCCGCCCGGGTGGGTCGCTGCTGCTCCCGCAGGGGCTGGCCTCGGCCTACGTGACCCTGGCGATCGGGTCGGCGCTGGCGCTGCTGCTCTACCCCCACGTCCTGCTGCCGACCTTCGCGGCCCGCTCGGCCGACGTCGTCCGCCGGGCCTCGATCGGCCTGCTGGCCTGGACGGCTCTACTCGCCGTGCTCGCCGTCGGTGGGCTGGCGGCGACCGCCCTCGGGGTTCAGGTGCCTGCCGGCAGGGCCGAACTCGCGGTGCCGGTGCTGGTGCGCGAGCTGCTGCCGCCGGTGCCCAGCGGGCTGGTGCTCGGCGCGATCGCCATCGGTGCCCTGGTGCCGGCAGCGGTGATGTCCGTGGCGGCCGCGTCGACCTTTGCCAGCAACGTGTATCTCGAGTACGTCAACCCGACGGCGTTGCCGGCCCAGGTGACCACGGTGGCCAAGGTGGTCTCGGTGCTGGTCAAGCTCGGTGCTCTCGGATTCGTGGTCGGGTTGCAGGCCCGCGACGCGAT
The DNA here is from genome assembly GCA_963710915.1 of uncultured Actinomycetota bacterium. Classification (GTDB taxonomy): domain Bacteria; phylum Actinomycetota; class Actinomycetes; order Actinomycetales; family Kineosporiaceae; genus JADJPO01. The sequence continues at coordinate 398,516 of CAVQCD010000020.1, forward strand.
CACCCTGCAGCTGCTCGGCGGGGTCTGGATCCTGCAGACGCTGCCCGCGGTGCTGCTCGGGCTGCGCTGGCGGGCACCGCACCGCTACGCCCTGCTGGCCGGGCTGGTCGGCGGGGTGCTGCTCGGCACCTGGCTGGTCGCTGCGCAGGGCTTCGTGGCGGTCACCATGATCGACCTGGGTGGGGTCCGGATCGGGGTGTACGCGGGCCTCCTCGCGCTGGCTGCCAATCTCGTGCTGGTCGTGATCGGCACGGTGATCCTGGATGCGCTCGGGGTGTCGCGAGGGCTGGACTCCACCGGAGCCGCCCTGAATGGGACGATACGTACAGAATGGGAGGCTCAGGCGTGACCGGATCTGATCCGCCCGTGACGCTCGCCGCGCACGGGCCGCGGGTGCAGCCGCTGACCGCCGGGGCCTGGCCGGCTCTGCGCGACCTCGAACGCGAGGCCCAGGTCAGTGCGCTGTTCGACCGTCATCATGGTGAGCTGCTCAAGCTCGCCGTGCTGCTGGGTGCCCGGGGTGATGCCGAGGACGTGGTCGCGGAGGCCTTCTGCGAGCTCTACCGGCGTTGGCCGAGGTTGCGCGACCCTGAGTCCGCGCCCGCCTATCTGCGCTCGGTGGTCTGCAACCAGGTGCGGATGCGGCTGCGTCACCTCCAGGTGGTGCGCCGCCACCCGGACCCGCCGGCGGCCGACACCGGTTCGGCCGAGCAGGAGGCGGTGCTGCGCGAGGACCAGCGCGAGGTGGTCGAGGCGTTGCGCGCCCTGCCTGACCGGCAACGACAGGCCCTGGTGCTGCGCTACTGGCTCGATCTGCGCGAGGCCGAGGTCGCCTCGGCGATGGGCATCTCGTGCGGCGCCGTGAAGTCCCACACCTCGCGCGGGATGGCCGCGCTCACCCGCATCCTGGGAGAACGACGATGAACGCCCCGGACACTGCCGACCGGCTCCGCCAGGCTCTGGGCGCGGTCGCCGACGGAGTGCAGGCCCGCCCGGACGCCTACCAGCGCGCCCTGTCCGAGTGGCGGCGTCGCGAGCGCCGGCGTCGTCTGATCGGTCTGGTGCTGGCCTGTCTCGTGGTCGCGACCGCCGACGTGGTGGGTGTGTGGGCCCTGAACCACAGTGCCCCTGGGGCCTCGGTGGTCTTCGACGCACCGCCGCCGGCCATGATCCCGGTTCCTCAGCCCGCGAGATCGCTTGTGCCGTAAACCGATTCAGAGCCCGGACAACCTTTGAAGTAAGGCTCGCGGAGTTTCTCCTTCGCGCGCTGCCGTCGATCTGATGACGCGCCCTCAGTGCGCCCGCCGCCGCTCGGCCGCGGGTGCGATGGGTGCTGCCTGTCTTCCGAAGGGACTCCACCATGACTGTGAGCCTGCAGCCCGAACCCACCGGCACCGCGGCGGGCCCGCGCCGGATCCTGCTCTGGACGGCGGTCGCCGTGGCCGGGGCGCTGGCCTGGGCCTTCATCGCCCTGCAGCGCGGGGAGGAGATCTCGGCGATCTGGCTGATCGTGGCCGCGCTCGCGCTCCTACGCGATCGCCTACCGCTTCTACGCCCGCTTCATCGCCACCCGGGTGCTCCAGGTGGACGACACCCGGGCCACGCCCGCCGAGCGGCTCGACGAACGGCACCGACTACATGCCGACCGACCGGCGGGTGCTGTTCGGCCACCACTTCGCCGCCATCGCCGGCGCCGGCCCGCTGGTCGGCCCGGTGCTCGCCGCGCAGATGGGCTACCTGCCCGGCACGATCTGGATCATCGTCGGCGTCGGTCTTCGCCGGCGCCGTGCAGGACTACCTGGTGCTGTTCTTCTCGATGCGCCGCGACGGCCGCAGCCTCGGGCAGATGGCGCGCGACGAGCTCGGCGCTGGTCGGCGGCGTCGCCGCGCTGATCGCGGTGTTCGTCGATCATGATCATCCTGCTGGCGGTGCTCGCGCTGGTCGTCGTCAACGCGCTGGCCGAGCGCCCTGGGGCGTGTTCTCGATCGCGATGACGATCCCGATCGCCCTGTTCATGGGCTTCTACCTGCGCGTTCCTGCGGCCCGGGCCGGGTGCTCGAGGTCATCGCTGATCGGCGTCGCGCTGCTGCTGCTGGCCGATCGTCTCCGGCGGCTGGGTCGCGCGAGACCGAGCTGGGGCGCGACTGCGTTCACCCTGTCGCCGCAGCACGCTGGCGTGGTGCCTGATCATCTACGGCTTCGTCGCCTCGGTGCTGCCGGTGTGGCTGCTGCTCGCCCCGCGCGACTACCTGTCGACGTTCATGAAGGTCGGCACGATCGTGCTGCTGGCGGTCGGCATCCTGATCGCCGCGCCGGTCATGCAGACGCCGGCGGTCACCGAGTTCGCCACTCAGCGGCACCGGCCCGGTGTTCGCCGGCTCGCTGTTCCCGTTCCTGTTCATCACCATCGCCTGCGGCGCGCTGTCCGGCTTCCACGCGCTGATCTCCTCCGGCACCACGCCGAAGCTGCTCGAGAAGGAGACGCCAGATCCGGCTGATCGGCTACGGCGGCATGCTGATCGAGTCGTTCGTCGCGATCATGGCGCTGATCACCGCCGTCGATCCTCGACCCAGCACCTGTACTTCGCGATGAACGCCCCGGCCGGCGCTGACCGGCGGCGACCGCCGCAGACCGCCGCGCAGGCTACGTCAACGGGCTCGGCCTGTCGGACCGATCACCCCCGAGCAGCTGACTCGGCGGCCGCCGCGGCGTCGGCGAGAAGTCGATCGTCTCGCGCACCGGCGGCGCGCCCGACGCTGGCGGTCGGCATGTCGCGAGATCCTGCACCGAGCTCTTCGGCGGCGACGGGCTGAAGGCGTTCTGGTACCACTTCGCGATCATGTTCGAGGCGCTGTTCATCCTGACCACGGTCGACGCCGGCACCCGGGTCGGCGCGCTTCATGCTGCCGGACGCGCTGGGCAACCTCTGCGGGCCGTTCGCAGCCGCGACCCAGCTGGAAGCCCGGCGCCTGGGTCTGCCAGCGCCGTCGTCGTGGCCGCGTGGGGCTACATCCTGCTGATGGGCGTCACCGACCCGCTCGGCGGCATCAACACGCTGTTCCCGCTGTTCGGCATCGCCAACCAGCTGCTGGCCGCGATCGCGCTGACCGTGGGCACGGTGGTCCTGATCAAGCGGGCAGAGCTGAAGTGGGCGTGGATCACCGGCGTCCCGCTGGCCTGGGACGCCGCGGTCACCCTGACGGCGAGCTACCAGAAGGTCTTCTCCGCCGACCCGACGCATCGGCTTCTTCGCCAATGCCGAGCGCTATTCCACGGCGATCGACGCAGGGGAAGCTGCTGGCACCGGCCAAGACCGTCGGCCAGATGCACCAGGTGGTCACCAACCGACGGTTGACGGCGTGCTGGCCGCGGTGTTCGCGCTGCTGGTGATCGTGGTGATCGCCAACGCCGCGGTGGTCTGCCTGCGGGCGCTGCGCGCCGGCGGAGTCACGGCCAGCGCTGAGGCGGCGTACGTCGAGTCCAGGATCGTGGCGCCGTCCGGATTGATCCCGACTGCTCAGGAGCGCCGACAGCTGGAGCTTGCGGGCAGTCCCCGGCGTGGTGAGGACGGATCCCGGTGAGGACGGCGCGGTCTCGGGGCGGGGGAGCCCTGCGTTCGGCCGTGCGTGCGCTGGCCTGGTACCTGCGCGAGCTGACCGGCGAGGGTGACTACGACCGGTACCGCCAGGGCCACCTCCGGGTGCACGGGACGGAGCGTCCGCCGCTGACGCGTCGGGAGTTCGAACGGCTCCGGTGGGAGCGGCGCGGGGAGTCGCCTGGCGCGCGCTGCTGCTGATGGCGTCGTCGGGCGCGCGCGATGGTCCGGCTCACGAGCGCTCGTACAGGCGACGCACGACGTCCTCGATCTCAGGCTCGGCGATGCTGAGGTCGCGGACGTCGGCGCGCTCGCCGACCCGGGCCAGCACCGCCGCTGCGGTCACCTCGCCCGGGGCGAAGGCGAACCGGTGCCGCAGCCCGTCGCCCTCGACCGCGACCACCTCCACCCCCGGCAGGTCGGCCACCGCATCGCCCAGTGCGGCAACGGGTTCCGTGAGATCCACGACCAGCACCCGGCGGGCGCCCACCCGGGCGACGAGGCCTGCCTGGTCGCCGTCGTAGGCGAGGCGGCCATGGTCGACGACGAGGATCCGCTCGCAGAGCCGCTCCACGTCGTCCATGTCGTGCGTGGTGAGCAGCATCGTGCGGTGGTGGGCGGCGTTCTCCTCGCGCAGGAAGACCCGCAGCCGTTCCTTGCTCAGCACGTCGAGGCCGACGGTCGGCTCGTCCAGCACGAGCAGCTCCGGCTCGTGCAGCAGGGCCGCCGCGAGCTCGCCGCGCATCCGCTCCCCGAGCGAGAGCTGGCGCACCGGCCGGGTGAGGAACTCGGCCAGGCCGAGTCGTTCGATGAGCTCGTCGCGCCGTGCCGTCCACCGGGGCCGGGCCAGGCGGTGGATCGCGGCCAGGATGGTCAACGACTCGGTCAGGGGCAGGTCCCACCAGAGCTGGGAGCGCTGGCCGAACACCACCCCGACCCGGCGGGCGACGTCGCGGCGATGGCGCACCGGGTCCAGGCCGCAGGTGCGCACGGTGCCCGAGGTGACGCTCAGGATCCCGGTCAGCATCTTGATCGTGGTGGATTTCCCGGCGCCGTTGGCCCCGATGTAGCCCACCGACTCGCCGGGGTGGATCGTGAAGCTGACGTCGTCGACGGCGCGCAGCGTCCGGCGCTCCCCGCGCAGCCGGCGCCCCACCGGGAACTCGCGAACCAACCGGTCCGCCTCGATGACGCTCATCCGCCGCCTCCTTGGTAGTGCCGCAGCCCGTTGCCCCACAGCCCCAGGGCGATCACCCAGGCGAGTGCTCCGACCGGCAGGGTGAGCCAACCGAGCCAGCCCGGTAGGCCGGGCGGGCCAGGGCGCCCGAGCAGGGCCAGTGCGGGCAGGTAGCCGACGAAGGCCGCCGGCACCACGGCGGTGAAGAACGCGCGTACGGGTGGCGGCAGGGCCGAGGTGGGGTAGGACGCCGCGTAGGCGCCGCCGTAGGTGAAGGCGTTGGCGAACTCACCGCCGTCCAGCAGCCGGAACTGGCCGGCGCCGGCGACCACGAACAGGGCGGAGAAGATCACCCCTCCGCCGATCACTGTCGCCGGCACCAGCGCGATCCGTGCCGGCGTCCAGTCGATGCCTGCACGCGGCAGCACCAGGGCCAGCCCGACCACATAGAGCATCAACCGGGCGAGGCGCTTCAGCTGAACGTCGCCGAGCATGATCTGGGCCATCACCGGCAGCGGCCTCAGCATCAGGGTGTCCAGCGTGCCCGCGCGGACGTAGACGGGGATGTTGTCCAGTTGCCCGGCGACCAGGTCGGCCAGCGAGAAGCCCGTTCGTGCCAGGGTGAAGACGAGGAGCGTCTCAGCCGCTGCCAGCCCGCCCAGGACGGGCGTGTTGTGCAGGATCAGATACACCTCGACGAACTCGAGCACCCCGTAGGCCAGGCTGTTCAGGACGTCCAGGGCGAACGAGGTGCGGTAGGTCAGCTGGGATCTGACCCGGGAGGCCAGGATCGCCCGGTAGGGGCTCAGATCAGCCACCCTGCACCACCAACCGCCGGGAGGCCCGGGCCAGCATCAGCCGGCCGAGGGCGAGCATCACCAGCAGCCATGCCGCCTGGACGGCGAGGGTGGTCAGTGCCGCCCCACCGGTGACCCTGGCCGTCAGCACGTCCAGCGGCGCCTGAAGCATGGAGGGGAAGGGCGTTGCCAGGGCCACGGCGTGCAGCCACCCGGGGAACCAGGCCACCGGGACCACCAGGCCGCAGAGCAGGTTCGAGACCGCGACGTAGGTGCCGACCACGCCGCGGATCTCGATCAGCCAGAACGCGGCAAGGTTGACCGCGAACCGGCAGGCGAAGGAGATCATCACGGCAAGCAGCAGCGAGAGGGCACCCATCACGTAGGCCGACGTGTGGCCGGGCAGCACCAGGCCGTAGGTGAGCGCCCCCACGATGATCGGCGGCAGGCCGCGGGGGAGCAGGCTGTAGGCGGCGCGGCCCAGGTCGACGGCCAGCAGGCTCAGCTGCAGATCCACCGGGCGGGCGAGATCGATCGCGATCTCACCGGTGCGCACCCGTAGGGCAAGGTCGTTCCACTGGAAGATGTGGATCGGGGCGATCAGGCCCTGGGTCAGCCAGGCGAACGTGATCACCTCCGCCGCCGTGTACCCGCCGGCCGTCGCGCTCCCCGGGGCGGCTCCGGTCGCCACGGCCGCTCCGGCGACCGCCGAGGCGAGGATCGCGGCGCGGACCAGCCCGAACACGGAGTTGGTGAACGCCCCGGCGAGGGTGGCCAGGCCGTAGGTGGCGTGCCGGCGGAAGCCCGCCCGGGCCAGGACCCACAGCGCGTGCACGGCTCAGCCCACCAGCCGCAGCACCTGGTCCAGCCCGTGCAGGTCGCCTCTGGTGCGGGGCAGGATCAGGGTCCGGCAGCCGAGAGCCGCGGCGCCGCCGTCGTCGCGCCAGCTGTCGCCGACCATCAGTGCCCGCTCGGGTGCCACCTCGATCGCGGCCAGGGCGTGGGCGAAGATCTCGGGCTCGGGCTTGACGTGACCGACCTCGTAGGAGAGCACGACGGCGTCCATGAGGTGGCTGATGCCGCCGCGGGCCAGCACCGGCCGGATGTCCATGCCGATGTTGGAGATCAGCGCTGTTCTGATTCCCTTGGTGCGCAACGCCTCGAGCGTGGGGCGGGTGTCGAGGTAGGGCGTCCAGAGGTCGGTGACGCCGGCGTAGAGGGCCTCGATCAGGTCGTCGTCGGCGTCCGGTGCGTCGTCCAGCACGGCGCGGAACACGTCGTGGTGTGCCTGCGCGCTGGTGTCGCGACGGCTGGTCGGGTCGACGCCCCGGGCGTCCTCCCAGACCCGGTCCAGGCGGGCGGCCAGGGCTGCGGCACGCTGGGTGCCGAGGTGCCGCTCGGGGGTACCGGGGCGGCCCGCTGTGGCCCAACCGAGGGTGAGCCAGGTGGCGCCGTCACCCTGGTCGACCAGGGTGGCGTGGAAGTCGAAGATCACGCCCTCGATCGGTCCGATGGTCGGGAAGGGCATGACTCTCCTCTGCTGCGGCAACCCGTCCAGCCTGCCAGAGCGGATCTGGGCATCGGGGGGACTCGCTGTTGCCAGGGCCCCGTAATGCCCGCCGTTGCTGCTGCACCGGCGCGCTACGTTGGCGGGGTGGGTCATCCGTCGCGGATCGGGCTGGGTCTGGCTGCCGTTGCCCGGCCGGCCTACATCACCTCCGGTCGGGACGCCGCCCTGGGGGTCGATCGCGGTGTGGCGCAGCTGCGGGCCAGGGCTCACGAGCTGCTCGACGTCGCCTACGCCGGCGGCGTCCGGTACGTCGACGTCGCGCGCTCCTACGGCCTGGCCGAGCAGTTCCTCGCCGAGTGGCTGGACGCTCGCCCTCAGATGGGCGACGTCGTGGTCGGCTCCAAGTGGGGCTACCGCTATGTCGGGGACTGGCGGATGGACGCCTCGGTGCACGAGGTGAAGGACCACTCGCCGAGTGCCTTCGCCGAGCAGCTCGAGCAGACCCGCGCGCTGCTGGGCGATCGGCTGGCGGTCTATCACGTGCACTCGGCGACCCTGGAGTCCGGAGCGCTGGCCGACATGAGCCTGCACCGGGCGTTGGCGGAGCTGCGCCGGCAGGGAGTCCGGATCGGGATCTCCACCTCCGGGCCGGCGCAGGCCGACGCCGTGCGGCGGGCGCTGGAGGTGCAGGTCGACGGGCTGCCGTTGTTCACCTCGATCGAGTCGACCTGGAACGTGCTGGAGACCTCGGCCGGGCCGGCTCTGGGCGAGGCCGCCGAGGCAGGCTGCCGGGTGATCGTCAAGGAGGTGGTCGCCAACGGGCGGCTGGCTCCCGGCGCCGGCGACCCGTCACCGTCGGCCGTGGCGGCCGAGAGCCTTGCCCAGGCGCGAGGCGTGGGGATCGATCAGGTGGCGATCGCCGCCGCGCTGGCCCAGCCCTGGGCCTGGCGGGTGCTGTCCGGGGCCGTCACCTCAGGTCAGCTGGAACAGAATCTGAGCGGCGAGCAGCTGCACCTCGACGCGGACGCCGTGGCGGAGCTGACCGCCGCGCCGGAGCCGGCGCCGACGTACTGGGCGGCCCGCTCAGCCCGCCCCTGGGCCTGAGAGAGGCGCATTCCCGCGGAACGGTGGGATTCGCTGTGGCTATGTCCCTGCGAAGCCCACCGATGACGGCAGGCCGCCTCATCCACAGGTCTGGGGCCAGGTCACGTCGTCCACAGGCCTGCGCCGAGCATCGGCGCATCGGCTCGGGCAGAGGCATCGTCGGCGTGGTGCGGGAGACGGACGCGAGCAGGGTGCGAGGGCTGGCCGCTGACCAGGCGGGAGTGGTCAGTCGGGGGCAGTTGCTGGCACTGGGCCTGACTCAGCAGTCGATCCGCACGCAGGTGGTCTCCGGCCGCTGGGCCCGGGTCTGGCCAGGGGTGTATGCCACCTTCACCGGGCCGCTGCCCCCGATCAGCCGAGTCTGGGCGGCAGTGCTGCACGCTGGGGCCGGCGCGGTCGTCGCGGGAGCCGCGGCGCTGTGGCTGGCGGGCGCATCGGACGAGCTGCCGCCGACGATCGCGATTGCCGTCCCGCACGGACGTCGTGTGGCCGCGATGCCCGGCGTCCGGATCCGCGGACGCCGACACCTGGCCGAGGTGCGCCTGCCCGCCGCCCGGCCTCCTCGGCTGCCGATCGAGGAGGCTCTGCTCGACGAGGTCAGCCGGCTGGGATCTGCCGGCCAGGTGATCGGGCTGGTGCTGCAGACGATCCAGCTCAGGTCGACGACGCCGGGCCGGCTCCGGGTTGCCCTGAGCGCCCGGTCTCGTCAGCGATGGCGACCGCTGCTGACCGAGATGCTCGAGGCGGATCGGGCGGGCGTGCATTCGGTGCTCGAGCACCGGTATCTGCGCGATGTCGAGGCCCCGCACGGTCTGCCGCGGGGCAGGCGCAACGAGGCGGAGGCCACGCCTGGCGGAACTCGATATCGCGATGTGCGCTACCGGCGCTGGAAGGTCGTCGTCGAGCTCGACGGCGCCTTGGCGCACCCAGAGCGTCTGCGGTGGCGAGACCGGTGGCGCGACAACGAGTCAGTGCTGGAGCAGGACGTCGTACTGCGCTACGGCTGGCAGGAGATCGCGGCCCTGCCGTGCGCGACCGCCGGCCAGGTAGCGACGGCGCTGCGCCGAGCCGGTTGGACGGGCACACCAGTCCGCTGCGGCCCCACCTGCACCCTGTGAGCGGGTCCGCGAGAACGGTGGGATTCGCTGTGGCTATGTCCCTGCGAAGCCCACCGGTGATGAGGAGAGCGATCAGCCCGTGGGGAGGCGGAAGCGGTTGCGGGGCAGGGGTTCCACCAGTCCGTCGGCGACCAGGGAGTCCAGGCATCGGTCGCGCTGGCCCGGGTCCCGCAGCGCCTCGTCCGGGGCAGCGGCGATCAGCGCGCGGTGACTGAGGGGCTCGGTCGAGCCGCGCAGCGCCCCCGAGCAGCAACCCGCGCACGAAGCGGTCGGTGCCGGCGTACGCCTGGCCGCGCCGGGGCGGGCCGTCGTAGGGCGGGGCGCCGTCGGCCTGCCACTGGCACAGCGAGAGCACCGGGCAGTCGGCGCACCGGGGAGCCCGGGCGGTGCAGATCAACGCCCCGAGCTCCATCGAGGCCACCGCCCAGGTGGCGGCTCGGCCGGCGTCGTCCGGCACCAGCCGACGTCGGCGAGGGCAGACTCGGCGGCGGTCAGCGACGGCGCCGCCTGAGCCGGCCCGGACACGGTGCGCGCCAGCACCCGGCGCACGTTGGTGTCCACCACCGCGTGCCGCTGGCCGAAGGCGAACGAGGCCACGGCGGCCGCGGTGTAGCTGCCGATCCCGGGCAGGGCGAGCAGCTCGGCGTGCGCCGACGGCACCGCCCCGTCGTGCCGCGCCACGATCACGGTCGCCGCCTCGTGCAGCGCGGACGGCGCGGCGCGGGTAGCCGAGGCGGGCCCACATCCGGATCGCCTCGCCCGGGGAGTCGGCCGCCAAGGCCGCAGGGGTCGGCCAGCGCGCCGTCCACGCCTGCCAGGCCGGCAGCACGCGCGCCACCGGGGTCTGCTGCAGCATCACCTCGCTGACCAGTACGCCCCACGGGCTGCAGCCGGGCTCCCGCCAGGGCAGCTCGCGCGCGTGTACGGCGTACCAGGCCAGCACGGGGGAGTGCAGCGGGTGGTCGGCCACGAGGCTCGGTAGCACGCCGGCTCAGACGAAGCGGTCGACCATGATCAGGTCGTGCGCCCGGAACAGGCCCTCGCGCACGGTGCGGGCCCGCTGCTCGCCCACGCCCTCGACGGCCATCAGCTCGTCGAGGCTGGCCGCCAGCAGCTTCTGCAGGTCGCCGAAGTGCTCGACCAGCCGCTCGATGATGGTGCCCGGGATCCGCGGCACCTTGTTCAGCAGGCGGTAGCCCTTGGGGTGCACGGTGATGTCGAGGCTGTCCGGGGTCGCCGGGAAGCCCAGCACCCCGGCCACCTGCACCAGGTCGACCAGCTCCGCCGAGGAGATCGCGGCGAGGTCGTCGAGCACTTCGAACATCGACCGCTCGGGCCCGGCAGCGTCGAGGTAGTCACGGATCACCAGCTCGCGGTCGGGGCTGACCCCGCCGATCAGGTCGTCGAGCTGCAGCGAGAGCAACCGGCCGTCGGCGCCGAGCTCGACCACGTAGTGCGCGATCTCCTCCGAGATCCGGCGCACCATCTCCAGCCGCTGCACGACGATCGACACGTCGCGCACCGTGACCGCGCTCTCGATCTCCTGCTGCGACAGGATGCTGGTGACCTCGTCGAGCCGGGCCTTGTACCGCTCCAGCGTGGCCAGGGCCTGGTTGGCCTTGGCCAGGATCGCGTCCGAGCCCTCCAGCACGTAGCGCAGGCCGCCCACGTACAGAGCCACGATCCGCATCGACTGGCTGACCGAGATCACCGGGAAGCCGGCCTGCTTGGCCACCCGTTCCGCGGTGCGGTGCCGGGTACCGGACTCGGTGGTCTCGATCGTCGAGTCGGGCACCAGCTGCACCGCCGCCCGGGTGATCCGGCGGGCCTCGGCGTCGGTGACGATCGCGCCGTCCATCTTGGCCAGCTCGCGCAGCCGGGTGGCGGAGAACTCGACGTCGAGGGCGAACCCGCCGGTGCACAGGCTCTCCACCACGTGGTCGTGGCCGAGCACGATCAGGGCCCCGGTACGGCCGCGCAGAATGCGCTCGAGGCCGTCGCGCAGTTCGGTGCCCGGGGCGACCGCGGCCAGAGTTGCTCGCAGCAGCTCCTCGGCGGAGCGCTCACCAAGCACTACGGCTCCCGGGGGGCATCGGAGACAAGGGTCCGCGGGCATTCTACTGATGTGGCAGCCGAGTGCTTGTCAAGATCGAAGAAGGCCGGTTCGTGCCGCCCGGCGCCACCGTCAGCGGGCAACGGTGATCCTCGCCCGTTCGAGGGCCGCCTCGACGTCGGCCACCTCGTACACCGCCATGCCCTCCGGGGCGGCCTCGTCGGTGCCCGCCGGTACCACCGCATTCGTGAACCCGACCCGAGCCGCCTCGGCCAGTCGCTGCCGTACCCCAGCGACCCGTCGAACCTCGCCCGCCAGGCCTACCTCGCCGATCACCACGGTGGACGTGCGCAGCGGGATGTCGTGCACGCTGCTCGCCACGGCCAGCGCCACCGCCAGATCGGCGGCCGGCTCGCCGATCCGCACCCCGCCCACGGTCGCCACGTAGACGTCTCGCGCACCCAGCTGAACCCGGGCCCGGCGATCGAGTACGGCCAGCACCATCGCCACGCGGCTCGATTCCAGCCCGGACGTCGCCCGGCGCGGGTTGGTCAGCGAACTGGGCGCGACCAGCGCCTGTACCTCGGCCAGCAGCGGACGGCGCCCCTCCAGCGTCACGGTGACCGCGGTGCCCGGCACCGGCTGCTCGTGCCGGGAGACGAACAACGCGCTCGGGTCGGCCAACCCGGTGATCCCGGTGTCGCACAGGTCGAAGCAGCCGACCTCGTCCGTGGCGCCGTACCGGTTCTTCGTCGCCCGCAGCAGCCGCAGCCGCGAGTGCCGCTCACCCTCGAACTGGCAGACGACGTCCACCAGGTGCTCCAGGGCGCGCGGGCCGGCGATCGCGCCGTCCTTGGTCACGTGCCCGACCAGCACCGTGGCCATACCCCGGGCCTTGGCCACCCTGATCAGGGACGCCGCCACCTCGCGCACCTGGCTCACCCCGCCGGCGCTGCCGTCGACCTGGTCGCTGACCACGGTCTGCACGGAGTCGAGCACGAGCAGGTCGGGGCCGACCTGCTCGATGTGGCCGAGCACCGTGGCCAGGTCGGTCTCGGCGGCGAGCAGCAGCCGTGGGCGCAGGGCGCCGATCCGCTCCGCTCGCAGCCTCACCTGCGCCGCCGACTCCTCACCCGTGACGTAGAGCACCGTGCGCGCGCTCGACGCAGCGCGGGAGGCCACGTCCAGCAGCAGGGTCGACTTGCCGACCCCCGGCTCGCCGGCCAGGAGGACGACCGACCCGCCGACCAGCCCGCCGCCGAGCACCCGGTCGAGCTCCTCGACCCCCGTCGGCCAGGACTGCGCCGGGCTGGCCTCCACCTCCGCGATCGGGCGGGCCGCGGTCGACGCCGTGCGCGCCTTGGTCACCCCGGCCGGCGGAGCCCCCTGCTCGCCGACCGTGCCCCAGGCCTGGCACTCGCCGCACCGGCCGACCCACTTGGTCGCCGTCCAGCCGCATTCGGTGCACCGGAACTGCGCTGTCTTCATGCCGGTGACCCTAGGCGAGCCCACCGACAGCGTCTCAGCGGGGAACGGTGGCCAGGACGGTCCCGTTGCGCAGGTCCGGCCCACCACAGTCCTTTCCGGGGTTGATGCAGTTCTTGATCAACAGGTCCATGATCTTCGGGTCCCAGCCGTTCACCCAGTCCGAATGCTGGGAGAAGCCGCCGTTGTACCCCTGGACGGGATAGCCGTCGCTGGACAGGCGCCAGTTCTTGGTGCCCTCCGCAGAGGTGACCCTGTAGTGGACGTTGACCGAGATCTGCGGGATCGCGACCGGGTGCGATGCCGGGCATCCCGGGGTGGGCCCACCCTTCAGGCCGCTCACCGAGTGGGCCATGTGCGAGGAGTGGTCGGGACTGTCCAGGTGCACGCCGTCCCAGCACTGCGGGAATCCGATGGAGCTGATCAGGTCGCCGCCCTGGGGACAGGCCGGGATCGAACGCCCCTGGGCGACCTGCTTGCCCTGGGAGTAGCAGTGGTAGTCCAACGGGTGGACCCAGCGCGAGGGATCGGGCTGGGCGGCCGTCGCCGTGGCGTTGCCGGAGATCATGCGCAGGCCGGCCGGTGGGGCCACGATGAGCTTGTCGGGGACCCGATAGCCGCCCTTGTAGTAGATGATCGTCTGCCACGGCACGAGCGGCGCGTGACTGGTGGTGTCGATCATGCTGGGCACCCAGTAGCCGGTGCGGTTGGCGATCCCGCCGGGGCAGGTGCTGTTGCCCGATCCGGCGACGTCACCGGGGTCGGTCCGGTGTCCGGTCACGGTGTCGGCGCCGAGGTCGCTGCGGGAGTTGATGCCGGTGTTGCCGAAGAACGTGTGGTGGTGCGCCGCGCCCTGCCGGCCCGGGTAGACGATCGGGTCGTCGTTGGACATGTGACTCGGGCGGCACTCGATCCGAAACGCTCCGGTGCCGCTCTGGGCGTGGTTCATGCTGCCCTTCGTGATCAGCGACTCTCCCGACCCCGGTTTCGGCGCCATCGCCAAGGTGGTGTCCACCAGCGGCATGAGGTGGTTCATGGTGTGGGTGGGCGACGGCGTGGCGCTCGGCCGGGGGGCGGGCGTGCTCGGAGCGGGTTTGACCTTCGCCAGCAGGGTCCCGTCCTGCAGGTCGGGTCCGCCGCAGTCCTTGCCCGGGTTGATGCAGGCGGCGAGCAACCTGTTCATGATCTTCGGGTCCCAGCCGTTGACCCAGTCCGCGTGAGACGAGTAGCCGCCGTTGTACCCGGTCGCGGGGTAATTGTCGCTGGACAATCTCCAGTCCTTGGTGCCCGCCTCGGTGGTGACCCGGTAGTGGGTGTGAATGGTGATCTGGGGGATGGCGACCGGGTGCGACGCCGGGCACCCCGGGGTCGGCGTGTTCCGATAGCCGCTGGAGTAGGCCATGTGCGATCTGTGGTCGGGGCTGTCCAGGTGTACGCCGTCCCAGCACTGGGGATAGCTCACGGCACTGACCAGATCGCCGCCCGTGGGGCAGAGCGGGATCGCCTTGCCGTAGCCGACCTGTTTGCCGGCCCGGTCGTAGCAGCTGTAGCTCTGCAGGCGGTGGTAGGGAGCGGGGTCGGGCTGGGCCGAGGTCGCGGCGGCGTTCCCGGCGATGAAGCGCAGGCCGGCCGGCGGGGCTGTGATCAGTCGGTCGGCGACCTTGTACCCGCCCTTGTAGTAGATGATCGTCTGCCACGGCACGAGCGGGGCATGGCCGGCGGTGTCGATCATGCTGGGCACCCAGTAGCTGGAACGGTTGGCGATGCCGCCGGGGCAGGTGCTGTTGCCGGCGACTGCGACCTCGCCCGGGTCGGTGCGATGGCCGGCGACGGTGGCCGCCCCGAGGCGGGTGCGGGCGTTCGTCGAGGTATTGCCGAAGAAGGTGTGGTGGTGTGCGGCTCCCGGCCTGCCTGGGTACACGATCGGGTCGTCGTTGGCCATGTGGCTGGGCCGGCATTCGATCCGGAAGGCGCCGGTGCCGCTCTGGGCGTGAGTGGTCTTGCCCTTCGTGATCAGCAGGTCACCCGAACCGGGGTGCGGAGCCATCGCCAGGGCTGCGTCCACTGCCGGCATGTCGTGGCCTGCCGCGTGGACGGAGGCCGACGGCGCCGACGGCGACGACGGCGCGAGGGCGCGGAGCCGGGTGCAACAGACGCCGGACCGGTTGTCGTCGGGGTGTGCCCCCCGTGAGTGGCGGTGGCCACGGCAGCCGCTCGGGCGGTCGACGCCGGTGACGGCTGAGACATGACGACGAAGGCGGCCAGCAGGAGGAGGGTGAGGGCGTTGACCGCCACCAGGCCCCAGACGGACTTCATGTTGTGGACGACGCTGCGCATGGTGGTCAAGTCCCCCGTGGAGTTGATGTTGCACGCTTCGCGCAGCGTAGCCGGGGGGCGGGTCCGCACTCCTAAGCCAGACCTAAGCCAGAGTCATCCTCGCGGCCCTGGTGGGCCCAGCACGGTAGAAATGCCCTGGCACAGAGCCGGTTCTGCCCTGCAGGAGCTGGTACTTATTGCCCAGCAACGTCTTTCGCTCCGCTAGATCAGAAGCGTTTCCAGAAGAGGTTGACGGCGTAGTCGACCTCGGTGCCGGGGTGGTCGGCCAGCACGGCGTCGGCGATCTCGGGGGAGAGCTCGATCCGGACGACGGCCTCGAAGTCCTCCCGGGTGGGCATCTTCCAGCGGATGTCCAGGGCCTCCCGGTTCCACCCGCGCATCGCCCAGAACCGTTGCACGGCAAGGGGATCATGTTCGGGCAGCCAGCGCCGGAACCACGACCCGAAGGTGGAGCGCGACGCGTCGTTGTCGATGATGAAGGCGACCCCACCCCGGCGGACGACGCGGCGCAGCTCGGCGAGCCCCGGATCGCAGTCCGGCGCGAAGAAGTAGGCCCAGCGTGCGTGCACCACATCGATCGAGGCGTCCGCCACCGGCAGCGCCTCGGCCCGGCCGGGGCGCACCTCGACCCGGGGCAGACCCCGGACTCGCCGCCGGGCCAGCTCGACCAGGGGTGGGTGCGGCTCCACCCCGATCACCGACCGGGCCTCCGCCGCGAACCGGGGCAGGTGGAACCCGGTGCCGCAGCCGATGTCCAGCACATCGGCGGCGTCCCAGTCGCGCACCCGTCGCATCGCGGCCTCGATCAGCCCGTCCGGGTCGGCGCCGCGGTTCTCGATCTCGTAGGTGGCCGGGGTGTACCAGATGTTCGGACTCGGGCGGACGGCGTCCGCCATCTCAGCCCTTGCCGGATCCGGTCGCGGCGCTGTCGGCGGCCCGGGTCGCCGGGTGCAGGACCAGGGTGCGCGCACGCCGGCTGGCCAGCAGCTCCTCGCAGTGCCCGGCGAGCACGTCGTAGGCCTTCTGCCCGATCAGCTCCACGATCTCGGGGCGCAGGGTGACGTACACCGGCTGCCGGCCGACGTGGGCGGCGGAGTTCCCGCTGCAGTACCAGTCCAGGTCGAGGCCTCCGGCGCCCCAGCCGCTGCGGTCGTACTCGGTGAGGATCACCTCGAGATAGTTCGTGCCGTCCGGGCGCTCGACGGTGCGGTAGGTGCGGCGCAGGGGCAACTGCCAGCAGACGTCGGGCTTGGTCTCCAGCGGGTTGATCCCCTCCTCCAGGGCGAGCCGGTGCAGGGCACACCCCGCGCCCTCGGCGAAGGTGCCCGGCGCGAAGCCCGGCCGGTTGAGGAAGATGCAGGCGCCGTCCACCACACGGGTGGTCCGGGTGCCGCTCTCGTCCCGCTCGGTCCAGCCGTCGGCGTCGCCCTCCGGCTTGTGCTGCCACTGCCGGGCGGTCAGCCGTTTGACGGCCTTGGAGACCCGGGTCCGGTCGTCCTTGCCGGCGAAGTGGGCGCCGAGAGTGCAGCAGCCGTCGTCAGGCCGGTCCTTGTAGATCCCTGCGCAGCCGCTGCCGTAGATGCAGGTCCACGAGGAGGTGAGCCAGGTCAGGTCGCACCGGTACACCTGTTCGGTCTGGATCGGCTCGGTGTGCGGGGTGTCACCGAGATCGCCGCGCGGGCCCCCGGGGTCGGGGAACTCCACCCAGTAGCGGGTGGAGTTCAGCGGGCTCTCGGCACCCGGTGCGGGGGTGGTCTTGGGCGGCACCCGCTCAGGGTAGGGGCTGCCTGCCCGGCGCGCACGGTCGGGCCGCGCCGTCCGGCTCGGGCGTGGTGCGTAGGCTGGCGGACATGACAGGTCGGGATTCCGCCCCCACGCGCGGTGCGGCCGCCGCGCCGGCCGTCCGGGTGCCCGCGGCCAAGGTCGCGCTGTCCACGGCGTCCGTCTACCCGCAGGGCTGCGCCGACGCCTTCGCGCTCGCCGCCGAGCTCGGCTACGACGGCGTCGAGGTCATGGTCTGGACCGACGCAGTCAGTCAGAACCCCGCCGCGCTGTACCGCCTCGCCGACTACCACGACATTCCGATCCTGGCCATCCACGCGCCGACTCTGCTTGTCACCCAACGGGTCTGGGGTCGTGAGCCGTGGACGAAGCTGGAGATGTCCTGCGAGATGGCCCGCGAGGTGGGTGCCACCACGGTGGTGGTGCACCCGCCGTTCCGCTGGCAGCGCGAGTACGCCGCGGCGTTCGTCGAGGGGGTGGCCGCGCTGAGCGAGCGGTCGGGGGTCACCCTGGCGGTGGAGAACATGTATCCGTGGCGGGCCCGGCAGCGCGAGATGCTCGCCTACTCCCCGGGCTGGGATCCGGTCGATCTGCCGTATCCGAGCGTCACGCTGGACCTGTCCCACGCGGCCACCGCCGGCCAGGACGGGCTGGAGCTGGCTCAGGTGCTGGGTGACCGTCTCGCCCACCTGCACCTGGCCGACGGGTCGGGATCGGCCAAGGACGAGCACCTGATCCCGGGCCGGGGTGGTCAGCCCTGCGATGCGGTGCTCGGGCTGCTGGCCGAGCGCTCCTGGTCGGGCACGGTGGTGGTCGAGGTGAACACCCGCAGGGCGAAGACCCGGGAGGAGCGGCAGAGTGACCTCGCCGAGGCCCTGGCCTTCGCGCGGCTGCACCTCGCCGCCGCGATGACCACGGCGTAGCTGCTTGTCGACGGACGTCGTCCGGTCTATTTTCATCACATGACGAATAACATGCCGGACGACGGCGTGGTGATCCGCGTCAGTGGTCTGCAGGTGGTGCGCGGCAGGCGCACGGTCATCCCCGGCCTGACCCTCGACGTCCCCCGGGGCGAGGTGGTCGGCCTGCTCGGGCCGAGCGGCTGCGGCAAGAGCACCCTGATGCGCGCCATTGTGGGCGTGCAGCAGGTCGCGGGCGGCTCGGTCGAGGTCTTCGGCCAGCCGGCGGGGTCGGCCGTGCTGCGGCACCGGATCGGGTACCTGACCCAGGACCCGAGCGTCTACTCCGACCTCAGCATCGTCGAGAACATCCGCTACTTCGCCTCCGTGGTGGGCATCCCGCGATCGGGGCTGGACGCCGAGATCGCGCGGGTGCTGGACCTGGTGGCGCTGACCGATCACGCCGATGCGAGGGTGGCGAACCTGTCCGGCGGCCAGGTCTCCCGGGTCTCGCTGGCCGCGGCCCTGGTCGGCACCCCGGAGCTCCTGGTGCTCGACGAGCCCACGGTGGGTCTGGACCCGGTGCTGCGCCGCGATCTCTGGGCGATCTTCCGGCGCCTGGCCACGGACGGCGTCACCCTGCTGATCTCCAGCCACGTGATGGACGAGGCAGTGCGCTGCGACCGGCTGCTGCTGATGCGCGCCGGACACATGCTCGCCGACGACACCCTGGACGGCGTGCTCGCCCTGACCGGCAGTCCCGACGTCGAACACGCCTTCCTCGCCCTGGTCGACCGCGCGGAAGGAGCGGCGGCATGAGTCCGCGACTGACCCTGGCCACCGCGGCGCGCGTGCTGCGCCAGTTGCGCCACGACCACCGCACGATGGCCCTGCTGATCGTCGCCCCCTGCGTGCTGATGGGGCTGCTCGCCTGGGTGTACAACGGCACTCCGGTGTTCGACCGGATCGGTGGGCCGCTGCTCGGGCTGTTCCCGTTCCTGGTGATGTTCCTGGTCACCAGCATCGCGACGTTGCGCGAGCGACAGTCCGGCACGCTGGAGCGGCTGCTGGCGATGCCGCTGGGCAAGGGCGACCTGCTGGGCGGCTACGCCCTGGCCTTCGGCCTGGTGGCCGCGGTGCAGGCGGTGATCGTCGCCTCGTTCGCCATCCTGGTCCTGGGGCTGGACGTCGCCGGCCACGTCTGGCTGCTGATCCTGGTCGCGGTGGTCGACTGCCTGCTGGGCACGGCGCTGGGGCTGTTCCTGTCCGCCTTCGCCGCCACCGAGTTCCAGGCGGTGCAGTTCCTGCCCGCGTTCGTGCTGCCCCAGTTCCTGCTCTGTGGGTTGCTGCTTCCCCGCGACCGACTGCCCGACGCGCTCAGGCTGATCTCGGACGTGCTGCCCCTGTCCTATGCGGTCGATGCGATGGGCACCATCACCACCGACGCCAACGGGACCGGTGACGTGCTGCGCGATGTCGCGATCGTGCTGGTCTACGCCGTCGCCCTGATCTCCTTGGGCGCAGCCACACTGCGTCGGCGCACTCCCTGAGCGGTGCTCCAGCGGTGCTCGATCGGGTGCTCTAGCCTTCTCCTCGGGCGGACAGCGTGCCCGCCGAGTAGGAACGAGGAGGGCCGCAAGCGTGGACTTCATGCGTGAGGCGTTGCTCCAGGCTGCCGCGAGCCGCCAGGTGCGCGAGCTGGTCGAGACGGCACCCATCTCGCGGTCCGTGGTGAAGCGTTACGTGCCGGGGGCGGCGGTCGAGGACGCCGTCACCGCCTGCGCCGGCCTGGTCGGCGAGGGGATGACCACCACGCTGGACCACCTCGGGGAGGACACCAAGGACATCGCGCAGGCTCGCGCCGTCCGCGACGCCTACCGCGCGGTGCTCGAGGCGCTGTCCGATGCGGGACTGACCGAGGGCGGCCGTTGCGAGGTGTCGGTCAAGCTGTCCGCGATCGGTCAGGCACTCGGGGCGGACGGGGAGAAGATCGCGCTCGAGCATGCCCACGAGATCTGCGCTGCTGCGTCCGCAGCCGGCACCACGGTCACCCTGGACATGGAGGACCACACCACCACCGACTCCACCCTGTCGGTGCTGCGCGAGCTGCGCCGGGAGTACCCGTGGGTGGGCGCCGTCCTGCAGGCCTACCTGTACCGGACCGAGGGCGACTGCGTGGATCTGGCCCATGAGGGGTCGCGGGTGCGGTTGTGCAAGGGCGCCTATCGTGAACCCGAGTCGGTGGCCTACGCGAGCAAGAAGGACGTCGACCTCGCCTACGTGCGCTGTGCTCGCACCCTGATGGCCGGCCAGGGCTACCCGATGCTGGCCACGCACGACCCGCGGCTGATCGACATCGGTAACGCGCTGGCGGTGCAGCACAAGCGGGTGCAGGGCAGCTACGAGTTCCAGATGCTGTTCGGGATCCGCCCCGAGGAGCAGCGGCGGCTGGCCGGCGAGGGCGAGACAGTGCGGGTCTACGTGCCGTACGGCGACGACTGGTACGGCTACTTCATGCGCCGGCTGGCCGAGCGGCCGGCCAATGTCGCGTTCTTCCTGCGCTCGCTGTTGAGCAAGAACTGACCCCGGACCGACCCGGCGCGAGAGGACGACGATGGGCGAGCAGGTAGCGATCCTGGGCGCCGGGGTGATGGGGGAGACCCTGCTGTCCGGGTTGCTGCGGGCCGGGTGGACGGCGGACGACGTCGTGATCACCGAGCGGCGTCCGGACCGAGCGCGTGAGCTGGCCGCGAAGTACGGCGTGGCCGTGGCGTCGAACGCCGAGGCCGCGGCGGAGGCCGACACCGTGGTGCTCGTGGTCAAGCCGCAGGACATCGCCGGGCTGCTGGAGGAGATCTCGCCGGCCATCCGGCCCGGCACGCTGATCGTGTGCATCGCGGCCGGCATCTCGACGGCCTTCGTGGAGGACCGGCTGCCGCACGACGTGGCGGTGGTCCGGGTGATGCCGAACACGGCAGCCCTGGTGGATCAGGGAATGGCCGCCATGTCACCCGGAAGGCATTGCGACGCAAGCCATCTTGACCGGGCGCGCGCTCTGCTCGAGGCCACTGGCAAGGTGGTGGAGGTGGCCGAGTACCACCAGGACGCGATCACGGCGATCAGTGGCTCCGGCCCGGCGTACATCTTCTACGTCGTCGAAGCCATGATCGAGGCGGGGGTGCTGCTCGGGCTGCCACGGTCGACGTCCACCGAGCTGGTCGTGCAGACCCTGTACGGCGCGGCGACGATGCTCAAGGAGACCGGGGAGCACCCCACGGTGCTGCGCGAGCAGGTCTCCAGCCCGGCCGGAACGACCATGGCCGCTTTGCGCCAGCTGGACGATCACAAGGTGCGCGCGGCGTTCCTGACCGCCATGGAGGCGGCTCGCAACCGCTCCCGGGAGCTGTCCTCCGGGACTGCCTAGCGCCGTCCGCCCGAGGGGCCGGTCAGTGCGCCGCCGGCGGGGTGGTGAGGGGCTGGGTCGTGACGATGGAGATCACGATGCGAGGAAGTGGCTGTGATGGCAGCCGTATTCCTTCATCGTGATCTCCATCGTCGATGCTCGGCGGGTTCGCGAGGGCCGCTAGGGCCGCGGGGGTCGCGGGGGCCGCGGGGCTGGTCGGCGCGGGGACGGGTCAGGGGCGGGCGGCGAAGCGTTCGATGAGCTCGGAGCTGCCGCTGACGATCATGACGTCGTGGGCCGAGATCCGGGTGTCCGGGACGGCGTAGATGAAGTCCTTGCCGGGGGCCTTCACCCCGACCACCGTGATGCCGTACTTCTCGCGGACCTTCGACTCGTTCAGGGTGAATCCCTGCGCCTCCTGCGGTGGGCGCATCTTGGCGATCGCGAAGCCGTCGTCGAACTCGATGTAGTCCATCAGGCGGCCGGTCACCAGGTGAGCCACCCGCTGTCCGGCGTCGTGCTCGGGGTAGACCACATGATGCACGCCGAGCCGCTCCAGGATCCGCCCGTGCGCCTCGGTGAGGGCCTTGGCCCACAGCTGCTTGACGCCCAGGTCGATCAGGGTGGCGACGGTCAGCACGCTGGACTCCACCGAGGTGCCGATCGCCACCACGCCCAGCTCGAAGCCGCCGGCCCCGAGCTGCTCCATCGCCTCGGGCGAGGTGGAGTCGGCCTCCGCGACGTGCGGCAGCCGGCCCGACCACGCGGCGACGAGGCGCGGGTCCCTGTCCACCGCGAGCACCTCGTGGCCGAGCCGGGCCAGGGCGTGAGCGGTGGCCGAACCGAATCGGCCCAGTCCGCAGACGAGCACTGCATCGTCCGTCGGCCTCTTGCGTCCCGGCACTGTCTGCTCCCGTCTGCGGCACCGAGGTGCCGTCGTCCGCCGTGCACTGCCCAACTTGTTACCCGACCGGGCCGGGGAGGTCCCTGCCTGCCCTTGCCCTCGGCAAGTACCGTAGACGGATGGAGGTCCTCCGGTTGAGCTGGGACGAGTCGTTCTTGTCCTATGACTTCGGAGTCGGCCATCCGATGTCTCCCGTGCGGCTGCTGCTCACCTCCATGCTGACCAGGGATCTGGGGCTGCTCGAGCAGGCCGGGGTGCGGGTCACCGGAGCCGACCCCGCTCCGGACGACGTGCTCCAGCTCGTGCACAGCCCGGACTTCGTCGCCGCGGTGAAGGCGGCGTCCGGCGAGGAGCCGGTGATCGACATCGCCGCGGGGCTGGGTACCCCCGATGTGCCGATCTTCCTCGACATGCACGAGGCCAGCGCCCGGATCGCCGCGGCCTCGCACGACGTGGCGCTCGCAGTCTGGAACGGCGAGGCTGCGCACGGGGTGAACTTCGCCGGGGGCCTGCACCACGCGATGGAGGCGCACGCGAGTGGCTTCTGCGTCTACAACGACGCGGCGATCGCGATCCAGGCCCTGCTCGACGCCGGCGCCGAGCGGGTGGCCTACGTCGACGTCGACGTGCATCACGGCGACGGGGTGGAACGGATCTTCTGGGACGACCCGAGGGTGCTGACCATCTCGCTGCACGAGACCGGCCGGGTGCTCTTCCCGGGAACGGGCTACGCCACGGACATCGGTGGCCCCCGGGCTGAGGGGGACGCCGTCAACGTGGCCTTCCCACCCGGCACGGCGGACGCCGCGTGGCTGCGGTCCTTCCATGCGGTCGTGCCGCCCCTGCTGCGGTCCTTCCGCCCGAGCATCCTGATCTCCCAGCACGGCTGCGACTCTCATGTGCTCGACCCGCTGGCCCACATGGCCCTCTCCCTGGACTGCCAGCGGGCCTCCTACGAGGCCCTGCACGACCTGGCCCACGAGGTCTGCGGTGGACGCTGGGTGGCTCTCGGAGGGGGTGGGTACGAGGTGGTCGACGTCGTGCCGCGGGCCTGGGCGCACCTGGTCGGCATCGCTGCCCACGCACCGATCGATCCGGAGACGGCGGTGCCGGAGTCCTGGCGCGACTACGTCATGGAGCGGTTCGGGCGGCAGGCGCCGCAGCGGATGACCGACGGGGCACCGGTGCACTACCGCTCCTGGGCGATGGGTCACGACCCGGGCGACGCCGTCGACCGTGTGGTGATGGCCACTCGGCGGGCCGTCTTCCCGCTGCACGGCCTCGATCCCTGGTTCGACTGAGCGACGGCGCGGGCGGTTCACAGGCCGCGGACAGGACCGCGTGTTCTCATAGAAGCGTGTCCACGAGCGCCCTCTTCCACCGGCTCGCCGAGCTGCGCGACGTCATGTCCACCTCGCCGGTGGTCGTGCTGGGCGTTCTGGCGGCCCTGGCGCTCTGCACGGTGGCCGCGGTGGCGGGCAGCCGCTGGGCGGCGGCCGCGCTGATCCCCCTGGCCGGGGCGTGGCTGATGGCGAACCAGCTGGTCGAGGGCGACACCCTGCTGGCCCTGTCCTGGAACCACGGAGTCACCATGGCCGACCTGGTCTCCGTGGCCGCTCTGCTGGTCGCCGGCTGGCGCCTGATCCCTCCTGTCGCGGCATTCCTCTTCGCGGCGCCTCGGTAACGCTCAGGAATCACCGCAGGTCAGCCCCCCGCCGTGAGCCACGACACTCGCGCGGTTTCCCATCTGTCACGCCTGCCTCTAGTGTGCTCTCCAGTTCCACACGCAAGGCCCAACACAACGCAGGCAGGCCGTTCCGGGGGTGTACCGGCCGAAGCACGAAGGGTTGGTGCGCAACGAATGCCCGCTGATTTCTCCGACGTTCGGTTCCTCACCGTGGCCGAGGTCGCCTCGATCATGCGCGTGTCGAAGATGACCGTCTACCGCCTCGTGCACTCCGGCGAGATGCCCGCCGTCCGCGTCGGCCGCTCCTTCCGGGTGCCCGAGTCCGCGGTGCACGACTACCTGCGTCACTCCTACGTCGACACCGCCTGACCTCAACGCGGTCATGCTCCGCCGGTGTCCACGAATGTGCCCGACGGAACCCCGGTTTGTGTTCACCTGCGGAGCATGAGCGGGGTTTGGGGCGGGTAGGGTGACGACAAGGCTGTTTGTTCCTTCCTGCACGTTCCCGACACGACGTTCCGACTGTGAGGTCCCGTGGGCTCCGTCATCAAGAAGCGCCGCAAGCGGATGGCCAAGAAGAAGCACCGCAAGCTGCTGCGCAAGACGCGTCACCAGCGTCGCAACCGCAAGTGACTCGGCGGTCGGCCGTCATCCGACGGCCGACCCCACCGCGCTGAGCTGACCTCGACTCTGGAGGGCAACGATGGGGCGAGTGGTCCTCGTGACGGGGGTCTCGAGGTATCTCGGCGGGCGCTTCGCGCACCTGCTCACTCAGGACCCCGCCGTGTCGCGCGTGATCGGCGTGGACGTCGTGCCGCCCACCGAGGACATCGGCAGCGCTGATTTCGTGCGGGCCGACATCCGCAATCCGGTGATCGCCAAGGTGATCGACCAGGCTCAGGTCGACACCGTCGTGCACATGAACGTGATCGCCACGCCGACCGGCGCCGGCGGGCGGGTCTCCATGAAGGAGATCAACGTCATCGGCACCATGCAGCTGCTCGCCGCCTGCCAGAAGTCCCCCGGGGTGCGCCGGCTGGTGGTGAAGTCGACCGCCGGGGTCTACGGCTCGAGCTCACGTGACCCGGTCATGTTCAGCGAGGACAACGGCGCCAAGGTGCTGCCGAAGTCCGGCTGGGCCAAGGACTGCGTCGAGGTCGAGGGCTACGTGCGCGGCTTCACCCGGCGTCGTCCGGACGTCGAGGTGGCCACCTTGCGACTGGCCAGCTTCATCGGCCCCAGGGTGCGCACCCCGCTGACCGACTACTTCGCGCTCCCGGTGATCCCCACCGTGCTCGGCTTCGACGCCCGGCTGCAGTTCGTGCACGAGGACGACGGGCTGGAGGCGTTGCGCCTGGCCACAGTCACCTCGATGACCGGCACGGTCAACGTGGCCGGTGACGGCATCCTGCTGCTCAGCCAGGCCACCCGGCTCGTCGGCCGGCCGAACGTGGCCGTTCCGCAGCAGCTCTCCGGCGTGGTCGGGCAGGCCGTGCGCCGGGCCGGGCTCGCCGACTTCTCGGCGGAGCAGGTGCGCTACCTGCGCTTCGGCCGGGTGATGGACACCACCCGGATGCGCACCGAGCTGGGCCTCGAACCGAGGTACACCACTCGTGAGGCCTTCGTCGATTTCGTCCGTGGTCGCCGGCTGCACGGCCCGCTCTCGGCGGACGTCGTGGGCCGGGCGGAGCACGGGCTGCTCGCCCTTCTGGACAAGCTCGCGGGCAGTGGAGTGGGGGCGCGATGACCGACCGGACCGACCTGCCCGAGCTGCTGCCCGCGCCCGGGGCCCGGGCCCGACGGCCTGCCGGTGCCGCAGGTGCCTCGGTGGTCGCCGCAGGAGCGGCCCGCGCCTCCGGGGAGCGGGCCCGGCGCCGCCGGCGGACGACGCCGCTGCTCGCCGACCTCGAGCCTGCCGACGCCGTGCTGCCCGGTCCGACGCGCGCCGAACCTGTGGCCGAGACGCAGAAGCCGCCGTCGGCCGAGCCGACCCCCGTAACGCCCCGCCGGCGGTCCACGCCGAGCCCGGCCGCGCCGGCCCGGCCGGCCCGGCCGGCCCGGCCGGCCAAGCGCGCCGCGGCCCCGAAGCCCAAGCCGGCTGTCGCCAAGCCGGCCACCGCGAAACGGGCGGCCGCAGCGTCGGCGCCCCCGGCGCCGTCCGCACGCAAGGCCCCGGCGGCCCGGCGCACCCCGGGCGGCAAGCGGCTGGTGGCGGTCACCGACCTGGCGGCGGAGGCGGGTGAGCAGATCGCCGACGTGCTGGAGGCCGGTCACGGCACGAGTGAGCTGCAGGAGAGGATCACGGCGATCCTGGAGTTCCTGCGCCGTCGGCTGACCGGTGACTACGCGGTCGACGAGTTCGGGTTCGACCCCGAACTGAACGACACCGTGTTCCTGGCCCTGCTGCGCGTGCTCTACCGGCGGTGGTTCCGGGTCGAGGTGCGCGGGATCGACAACGTGCCCTCCACCGGCGGTGCGCTGATCGTTGCCAACCACGCCGGGGCGATCGCGCTGGACTCGGTGATGGTGCAGGTCGCCCTGCACGACGAACACCCGCAGCACCGACACCTGCGTCCCCTCGCCGCCGACCTGGTGTTCCAGGCCCCGGTGCTGGGTGAGGTCGCCCGCAAGGCGGGCGCCACCCTGGCCAACACCGCGGACGCCGAACGCCTGCTCGCCGCGGGCGAGGTGGTCGGGGTGTGGCCCGAGGGTTTCAAGGGCATCGGCAAGCCGTTCAGCGAGCGCTACAAGCTGCAGCGGTTCGGTCGGGGCGGGTTCGTCTCCGCGGCCCTGCGCACCCGGACCCCGATCATCCCCTGCGCGATCGTCGGCTCCGAGGAGACGTATCCGATCCTGGGCAACATGCCCGCGGTGGCCCGGCTGCTCGGTCTGCCCTATGCCCCGATCACCCCGACCTTCCCCCTGCTCGGGGTGCTCGGGGCGATCCCGCTGCCGAGCAAGTGGCTGATCGAGTTCGGCGCACCCGTGATCACCGAGGACTTCGGCCCGAACGCCGCCGACGACCCCATGCTGGTCTTCGACCTCACCGACCAGGTGCGCCAGACCATCCAGCAGACCCTCTACCAACTGCTGGTGCAGCGTCAGTCGGCCTTCTTCTGAACGGTCTCCCCGGCTCCGGAGGCTCAGATCACCCGGCGACGGCGCAGCCGACGCTTGACCGAGGAGGCGCCCATCGCGGCGCCGACCGCGCCGCCGACCACGGCCGCCACGGGGATGCCGATCCGGGCCGCCTTCAGCCCGGTCCGGTAGTCGCGGATCTTCCAGCCGTTCGCCTTGGCGTGCGCGCGCAGCCGCTTGTCCGGGTTGACCGCCACCGGCGAGCCGACCAGGGTGAGCATCGGCAGGTCGTTGGCCGAGTCGCTGTAGGCGGCGCAGGTGGCCAGGTCCAGGCCCTCCCGCTCGGCCAGGGCTCGCACGGCGTCGGCCTTCGCCTGGCCGTGCAGGATGCCGCCGACGAGGCCTCCGGTGTAGATGCCGTCGACGTGCTCGGCCACGGTGCCCAGTGCGCCGGTCAGCCCGAGCCGGGCCGCGATCACCTCGGCCACCTCGACCGGGGTTGCGGTGACCAGCCACACCCTCTGTCCGGCGTCCATGTGGATCCTGGCCAGGGCATAGGGCCCCGGCCAGATCTTGTCGGCCATCAACTCGTCGTAGATCTCCTCACCCACGGCGCGCAGCTCGGCCATGCTGTGCCCGGCCACGAACGACAGCGCCTTGGCCTGCACGTCCTGCACGTGGTCGAGGTTCTCCCCGCGCAGCAGGAAGCTGGTCTGCTGCCAGGCGAAGTGAGCGATGTCGCGCCAGGTGAGGAACTTGCGCCGGTAGAGCCCACGGGCCATCTGGAAGATCGACGCCCCACGCATGATCGTGTTGTCGACGTCGAAGAAGGCCGCCGTCAGCAGGTCGGGCGGCACGGTGAGAGCCTGCTCGACCTCGGCCACCGCGTCACCGACGCCCTCAGCGACGCCGTCAACGGCTGGTTCGGTGTGCGGTTCGCCGCGCTCACCGGTCGCCATGGCGTCACTGTATCGGCGTGGGTCCGGCGCCGGGATTACCCTGGGCCGATGGCTCGGATCACGTTGATCGGCAAACCGGGGTGTCATCTCTGCGACGTGGCCCAGGTGGTGATCGAACGGGTCGCGGCGGACGCCGGAGCCGACTGGGAGAAGATCTCGATCGAGGACGACCCCGCCCTGTACAAGGCCTACTGGGAGCAGATCCCGGTGATCCTGGTCGACGGCAAGCAGCACAGCCACTGGCATGTGGACGAGCATCGGCTGCGACGCGCCCTGGACGGCGTCCGTCAGGGGTCTCGGCCCTCCTGACTTTGTGCATTCGTTCACAAACCTTAGGCTGGCGGGGCCCCCACCGATGAAGGAGCCCGTCCGCCCGTGTCCACGCAGAGACCGGCCCGAGGCGTCCACGAGGCGCGCCCGCTGCGCCAGGGCATCCCCGACGCCACCGTGGCCCGGCTGCCGGTCTATCTGCGGGCGTTGAGTGCGCTGGCCGAGACCGGGCTGGCCACGGTCAGCTCCGACGAGCTCGCGGCCGCGGCGGGGGTCGGGCCGGCCAAGCTGCGCAAGGACCTGTCCCACCTCGGCTCCTACGGCACCCGCGGGGTGGGGTACGAGGTCGACTACCTCGTCTACCAGATCTCCCGTGAGCTGGGCCTGACCCAGGACTGGCGCGTGGTGATCGTCGGCGCCGGCCACCTCGGCCAGGCCCTGGCCAACTACGGGGGTTTCGCCTCGCGCGGGTTCACGGTCGCCGCCCTGCTCGACATCGACCCGGAGTGTGTCGGCCAGGTGCTGGCCGGGCATCGGGTCGCCTCGATCGAGGAGCTCGAGACGGTGGTGGCCGGTCGCGACGTCCACATCGGGGTGCTGGCGCTGCCGGCCGAGTCGGCACAGGAGGTGTGCGACCGTCTGGTGGCCGCCGGAGTCACCAGCGTGCTCAACTTCGCCCCCTGTGTGCTGGACGTTCCCGACGGGGTGATGGTGCGCAAGGTGGACATGTCCACCGAGCTGCAGATCCTGGCCTTCCACCAGCAACGACGCGGGTCGGGCGCCTTCGCCGGCGAGATCGCGGGGGCGTCATGACCAGCCCGATCGTGGTCGGACTGTCGCATCGGACGGCGCCGATGGGCCTGCTGGAGCAGGCGGCGATGACGGCGCAGGACTGCCGGGCGCTGGAGGCCCGGCTGTGCGGCGACGACGCCGTGCACGAGGCCGTGGTGCTCTCCACCTGCAACCGGCTCGAGATCTATGCCACCGTCCCCCGCTTCCACGGCGGGCTCGCGGCGGTGGGCGAGGCACTGGCCTCCTCCAGCGGGGTCGAGCTGCCCGACCTCACCGACCACCTCTACGTGCACTACGAGGACGCCGCGGTGGCGCACCTGTTCGCCCTCGCCGCAGGGCTGGACTCGATGGCCATCGGCGAGCAGCAGATCCTCGGTCAGGTGCGTTCGGCCCTGCGGGCGGCCCAGGACGGCGGCACGGCCTCTGGTGGGCTGATCCCCCTGCTGCAGCAGGCGCTGCGGGTGGGCAAGCGGGCCCATGCCGAGACCGAGCTCGATCGTGCCGGGGTGAGCCTGGTCGACGCCGCACTCCATCAGGCCGTCCAGGTGGTCGGGCCGTTGCACGCGGCGCACGCCGTGGTGCTGGGGGCCGGGGCGATGAGCGGGCTGGCCGTGGCCACCTTGGCGCGGGCCGGGATCGGCCGGCTGACCGTCGTCAACCGCAGTCCGGAGCGGGCCGAGCGGCTGGCCGCCTCGGCGGGGGGCACCGCAGCGGCGTTGGCCGACCTCGAGCAGGCGCTGGCCGAGGCCGACATCGTGCTGGCCTGCACCGGCGCGCTGGGCCACCTGATCGACGCCTCCACCGCCAAGACCGCCCTGGCTCAGCGGGACGGCCGGGCTCAGGCCTATCTCGACCTGGCCCTGCCGCGAGACATCGACCCTGCCGTGGCGGATCTGGACGGCGCCACGCTGGTCGACCTCGAAGCGCTCGGCCAGGTGCTGGCCGCCGAGCCCATCGGGGCGGAGATCGCCGAGGTGCGCCGGCTGGTCGCGGAGGAGGTCGAGGTCTACCTCGGTGCGCTGCGGGTGGCCCAGGTGGCGCCGACCGTGGTCGCGTTGCGCGGGTTGGCGAGCAAGGTGGTCGAGGCCGAGCTGGCGCGGATGCGTTCCCGGCTCGGCGACGGGGTCGACGACCGCGTGCTCGGCGAGCTCGAGCAGACCGTGCACCGCGTGGTCGAGAAGCTGCTGCACAGTCCGACGGTGCGGGTAAAGGAGCTGGCGGCCGAGCCGAACGGCGACTCCTATGCCGCGGCGCTGCGCGAACTGTTCGGTCTGGACCTGAACCGGGTCGCTGCGGTGACCACCCCTGGAGGTATCTCGTGACCCGCGTGCTGCGTCTGGGTACCCGTCGAAGTGCCCTGGCACTGGCCCAGTCCGGGTGGGTCGCGGCCCGGATCGAGGCGGCTGCTGCGGCATCGGGGCTCGCCGTCCGGGTCGACCTGGTCGAGGTGACCACCCAGGGCGACACCTCGATGGCCCCGCTGACCAGTTTCGGCGGGGTGGGCGTGTTCGTCTCCCGGCTGCGCGAGGCGCTGACAGCAGGCGAGGTGGACCTCGCCGTGCACTCGCTCAAGGACCTGCCCACCGCGGCCGCGCCGGGGCTCGAGCTGGCCGCAGTGCCGCTCCGGGAGGACCCGCGCGACGTGCTGGTGGCGCGCGACGGACTGGTGCTGGCCGAGCTGCCCACCGGCTCCGTGATCGGCACCGGCTCGCCGCGCCGGGCGGCTCAGCTGCGGGCGCTCGGGCTCGGGCTCGAGGTGGTGGACCTGCGCGGCAACGTGGACACCCGGATCGGCCGGGTCGGCGCCGGCCTGGACGCCGTGGTGCTGGCCCGGGCCGGACTGCTCCGCCTGGGCCGGGCGGAGGAGGCGAGCGAGGTGCTGGACCCGCTGGTCATGCTCCCCGCCCCCGGGCAGGGCGCCCTGGCTCTCGAATGCCGCGCCGGCGACCTGGACGTGCGGTCCGCGTTGAGCCCGCTGGACGACGCCGGCACGCGGGCCTGCGTCGGCGCTGAGCGGGCTCTGCTCGCCGCGCTGGAGGCGGGGTGTGCTGCACCGCTGGGTGCGCTGGCCGAGGTGGTCGAGGGCGAGGACGGCGAGGAGCTGTGGCTGCGCGCGGTGGTCGCCTCCCCGGACGGCGTGCGCAGCATCCGGCGCTCGGCCGTGGGGTCGGTGGCCGAACCGGCGGCGCTGGGTGTGGCCCTGGCCGCCGAGTTGCTCGCCGAGGGCGCGGCCGAACTGGTCGGCCGGACGCCGGTGGCCAGCGGAACCGGCATGGAGGGTGAACGGTGAGCGTCGGCTCGGTCTGCTTCGTCGGGCTCGGCCCCGGAGACCTGGGGCTGCTCACCCTGCGTGCCGTGGAGCGCCTCGGCACCGCCGACGTGGTCGTCGTCGACCAGGTCGACCGGACCGCCGTGCTCGCGGCGCACTGCCGCGCCGACGTCGAGGTGCTCGACGCGGGCTTCGGTGACGACGGCCAGGCGATGACCCTGAATGCGCGGGCCAAACTCGTCGCCCGGGCCGCCCGTCAGGGCGCTGCTGTGGTGCGGTTGATGGACGGCGATCCCGCGACCTTCGCCGGGCTGGCGGAAGAGATGCACGCCTGCCGCAAGGCGGGGGTGCCGTTCGAGGTGGTGCCCGGGGTGTCGGCGGTGACTGCCGTCCCCGCCTATGCGGGCATGGTGCTGACCCCGGCCGGCAGCGCGGGGGTGCACGTGGTGCACCCGCGCGGGGAGATCACCGACTGGAGCCGGCATTCCGCTGCCGCCACCACCGTGGTCGTCCTGGGCTCGGTGGCTGACGTGGTCGCGGCGGCGGAGGGTCTGCTCGCCGCCGGCCGCCCTCCGGCCACGCCGATCGCCGTGATCGCCGAGGGGACCACGGTGCGCCAGCGCACGGTCACCTGCCGCCTCCGTGAGGTCGCCGTCACCCTGCCCGCGGCCGATCTCGCGGTCACCGTGATCGCCGTGATCGGTGACCCGGCCGGCGTGCCGGACTCGGCCCGCTGGTTCGAGACCCGGCCCCTGTTCGGGTGGCGGATCCTGGTTCCACGCACCAAGGAGCAGGCCTCGTCGATGGTCGCCCGGCTCGCTGCCCACGGGGCGACCGCGGAGGTGGTGCCGACGATCGCCGTCGAGCCGCCGCGCTCGCCGCAGCAGATCGAGAAGGCGGTCAAGGGGCTGGTCACCGGCCGGTACGAGTGGGTGGGGTTCACCTCGGTGAACGCGGTCCGCGCGATCCGGGACAAGGTGGAGGCCTTCGGTCTGGACGCCCGCGCCTTCGCCGGGTTGAAGGTGGCTGCCGTGGGCGGCGTGACCGCGGCGGCGTTGCGCGAGTGGGGGATCGAGCCGGACCTGGTGCCGACCGGGGAGACCGAGCAGAGTGCCTCGGGACTGCTGGAGATCTGGCCGCCGTTCGACGCCGAGACCGACCCGATCGACAGGGTCTTCCTGCCCCGGGCCGACATCGCCACCGAGACCCTGGTGGCGGGGCTGCAGAACCGTGGGTGGGAGGTGGACGACGTGACCGCCTACCGGACGGTGCGGGCCGCTCCGCCGCCGCCACAGATCCGGGAGGCGATCAAGAGTGGGCAGTTCGACGCGGTCGCCTTCACCTCCAGCTCGACGGTGCGCAACCTGATCGGGATCGCCGGCAAGCCGCACCCGACCACGGTGGTGGCCTGCATCGGCCCGGCCACTGCGAAGACGGCCCAGGAACTCGGCCTGCGGGTCGACGTCCTGGCCGCGGAGCCGACGGGTGCCGCGCTCGTGGAGGCCCTGGCGGAGTACGGGGCCGGGCTGCAGGCCAGTGCCGCTCAGGCCGGGGAGCCCGTCGTCCGGCCGAGTCAGCGCCGCGCCGCCACCCGCCGGACCGCGAAGTGACGTCGTCCGCCGGGGGTTTCCCCGCCGTTCGGCCGCGCCGGCTGCGCGCCACCCCCGCGATCCGCCGGCTGGTGGCCGAGACCCGGCTGCACCCGGCGGAGCTGGTGCTGCCGATGTTCGTAGCCGAGGGGGCGGCGGAGCCGCGGGCGATCTCCTCGATGCCTGGCGTCGTCCAGCACAGCCGGGAGAGCCTGCGCAAGGCCGCGGTCGAGGCGGCGGCGGCCGGGATCGGTGGGGTGATGCTGTTCGGCGTGCCCACGACCAAGGACGAGACCGGTTCGGGCGCCTGCGATCCGGACGGCGTGCTGAGCCTCGCCGTCCGCGACGTGGTCGCCGAGGTGGGTCACGACCTGGTGGTGATGGCCGACCTGTGTCTGGACGAGTTCACCGACCACGGGCACTGTGGCGTGCTCACCGCCGACGGCCAGGTGGACAACGACGCGACCCTCGAGCACTACGGGCGGATGGCGGTGGTGCTCGCCGAGGCCGGCGTCCACCTGGTCGGCCCGAGCGGCATGATGGACGGCCAGGTGCGCGCCGTCCGCACTGCTCTGGACGGCGCCGGGCACACCGGGGTGTCGATCCTGGCGTACGCAGCCAAGTACGCCTCGGCGTTCTACGGCCCGTTCCGGGAGGCGGTGGCCTCCTCCTTGGAGGGGGACCGACGGACCTACCAGCAGGACCCGGCGAACGCCGGGGAGGCACTGCGCGAGGTGGCTCTGGACGTGGCCGAGGGCGCCGATCTGGTCATGGTCAAGCCGGCCATGGCCTATCTCGACCTGGTCAGCCGAGTGGCGGCGTCCGTATCGGTACCGGTCGCGGCCTACCAGGTCTCGGGGGAGTACGCGATGATCGAGGCTGCCGCCGGGCGGGGCTGGATCGAGCGGGACCGGACGATCCTGGAGTCGCTGACCTGCATCCGCCGGGCAGGCGCTTCGGTGATCCTGACGTACTGGGCCGGTGAGGTGTCGCAGTGGTTGCGGAACGGGTGAGCGAGCCGCGGTGGCTCACCGCGCCCGAGCAGCGGGTGTGGCGGGCCTACCTCGACGTGTCCCGGTTGCTCGACGAGCGGCTCGGCCGCCAGTTGACCGAGGACAACGGGCTGTCCTCGCCCGAGTACGAGATCCTGGTGCAGCTCTCGGAGGCGCCCGAGCGCATGCTCCGGATGTCGGAGCTCGCCCAGCGCGCCGTCAACTCGCGCAGCCGGCTCACCCACACCGTCGGGCGGATGGAGCAGCGGGGCCTGGTGCGACGCGAGCCCTGCCCGGACGACGGGCGCGGCGTGCTCTGCCTGCTCACCGAAGAGGGTCTCGCCGCGATCGTGGACGCCGCGCCAGGACACGTCGAGGAGGTCCGCACCTCCTTCTTCGACCCGCTCACCCAGGCCGAGGTGCAGGCCCTCGGCGAGGCCCTCACCAAGATCCGCACCCAACTCGGCCGCCCCTGACCGCGGTGATCATGCAATCCGGGTACGCGGATTGGCTGGGCTCGCTGCTCACCCCCGAGGCCGCGTACCCGGATTGCATGATCACCGCGGGGCTGGTGGCAGGGTTGGGGGATGACCTCTGCAGTGCACCCCGCCCCTGAGCCCTACCCCGCCCAGGCCCCGGCCTCCGAGGCGCTGTTCGCCCGGGCGCTGGCCGTCACCCCGGGTGGGGTCAACTCCCCGGTGCGGGCGTTCAAGGCCGTCGGCGGCACACCCCGGTTCATGGCCGGGGGCACCGGCGCCTACCTGCGCGACGTCGACGGACGCGAGTACGTCGACCTGGTGTGCTCCTGGGGTCCGATGATTCTTGGTCACGCTCACCCGGTGGTGCTGGACGCCGTGAGATCAGCTGCGGCGCAAGGGTTCTCCTTCGGCACCCCGAGTGAGAACGAGGTCGCCCTGGCCGAGGAGCTGGTGGCCCGGGTCGGACCGCTGGAGCAGGTGCGGCTGGTCTCCTCGGGCACCGAGGCCACGATGAGCGCGCTCCGCCTGGCTCGGGGCATCACCGGCCGGCCGGCGGTGGTCAAGTTCGCCGGCCACTACCACGGGCACGTGGACGCCCTGCTGGCCGCGGCGGGCTCCGGGGTGGCCACCTTCGCCCTGCCGGACAGCCCGGGGGTGACCGGGGCCAGCGCCGCCGACACCATCGTGCTGCCCTACAACGACCTGGCCGCGGTCGAGTCGGCCTTCGCAGCACACGGCCATCGGATCGCCGCGCTGATCACCGAGGCCGCCGCCGGCAACATGGGCGTCGTCCCACCGGCCCCCGGCTTCACCGCGGAGCTGCGCCGGATCACCGCCGCGCACGGCGCGCTGCTGATCTCCGACGAGGTGATGACCGGGTTCCGCCTCTCCCCGGCCGGCTGGTTCGGCCTGGAGGGCGTCGTCCCCGACCTGTTCACCTTCGGCAAGGTGATGGGCGGCGGCTTCCCGGCCGCGGCGTTCGGCGGGCGGGCCGAGCACATGGCCCACCTCGCGCCGTCCGGCCCGGTGTATCAGGCGGGCACCCTGTCGGGGAACCCGGTGGCCACCGCGGCCGGGTTGGCCACCCTGCAGCAGTGCACCGACGAGGTCTACATCCACCTGGCGGACGCCGCGGCACAGTTGTCGGGCGCCGTGCACCAGGCGCTGGAGGCGGCGAGCGTGCCGCACACGATCCAGCACGCGGGGAGCATGTTCAGCGTGTTCTTCACCGACCACCCGGTGCTCGACTACGCCGGCGCGAGGACCCAGGACACCGAGGCCTTCCGCGCCTTCTTCCATGCCATGCTCGCGCGCGGCGTGTACCTGCCCCCGAGCGCCTTCGAGGCCTGGTTCCTCTCCGCCGCCCACGACGCCCAGGCCCTGGACCGGGTGATCGCCGCCCTGCCCGCCGCAGCGGCAGCCGCCGCCGCAACCCGCTGATGCTCCGTGGGGGTACACGATTCGGGGTCAGTGGGGCCGCAAACGTGTACCCCTGCGGAGTATGAGCAGGTTCAGGTGGGAGGATCTGGGGGTGAGTGAGCGGACGGTCGTGCACCTGCTGCGGCATGGTGAGGTCGACAACCCCAACAAGATCCTCTACGGACGGTTGCCGGGATACGTGCTGTCCCCCCTCGGGCACGCCATGGCCGAGCGGGCACGGGACTACTTCGCCGATCGCGACGTCGCCCGGGTTGTGGCCTCGCCGATGGAGCGTGCCCAGCAGACGGCGGCCCCGCTGGCGCAGGCGCTCGGCCTCGAGGTGGCCGTCGACGGCCGCCTGATCGAGGCCGCGAACGTGTTCGAGGGAAAGCCGTTCGGGATCGGGGACGGCGCCCTGCGCGCCCCGAGCGCCTGGCGGCACCTCTACAACCCGTTCCGCCCCTCCTGGGGTGAGCCGTACGCCCTGGTCGCCCAGCGGATGCACGCCGCGATCGCCGCCGCCCGGGACGCCGCGCCCGGTCACGAGAGCGTGCTGGTCAGCCACCAGATGCCGATCTGGATCGTGCGGCTGAGCGCGGAGAAGCGCCGGCTGTGGCACGACCCGCGGCGGCGCCAGTGCAATCTGGCCTCGGTCACCTCCTTCCACTTCGACGGTTCACAGCTGGCTCTGATCTCCTATGCCGAGCCGGCGGCCGACCTGGTCGCCGGGGCGTCGAAGGTCTCCGGGGCCTGAAGGGATCGACATCGCGATGCGCACCCACTCACGATCACGGGCCGGACGTTGCTGCATGCTGATCGGCGCGGTGGCGCTGGCGGCCGTGCTGACCGGGTGCACCGACGACTCCTCCGACGACCCCGCCGGGGGCAACGGCACCTTCGTCGCCGGGAAGGGCACCATCACCGTGCTCGACCCCGGCAGCCGCGGCGAGCCGATCGGTCTGGTCGGTACCACCCTGGAGGGCACCCGGCTCGATCTGGCCACCCTGCGCGGAAAGACGGTGGTGCTCAACGTCTGGGGGTCCTGGTGTCCGCCCTGCCGCAAGGAGGCCCCCGACCTCGAGGCGGCCTACGCGCAGTTGAAGCCGCGCGGCGTCGAGTTCGTCGGGCTGAACGTGCGGGAGGAGGACCCGGCGCAGGCGCGGGCCTTCCAGCGCACCTTCGGGGTCACCTATCCGAGCCTGGCGGACGAGGGCGGGAGCCTGCAGCTCGCGTTGCGCGGTGCCGTGGCCCCGAACGCGATCCCGAGCACCCTGGTGCTGGACGGTGAGGGCCGGATCGCGGCCCGGATCTCCGGGGCGACCACGAAGATCACGCTGATCGGGGTGGTCGAGTCGGTGCAGACCGGGACCCCGTTGGCCAGTCTGCCCAAGCCCTCGGCCACCCCGTGAACGCACCTGAGGCCGTCCTGGACGGGTCGCTGCTGTTCGCGGTCCCGATCGCGGTGGCGGCCGGTCTGGTCTCCTTCCTCTCCCCGTGCGTGCTGCCGCTGGTGCCGGGATTCCTCGGCTATGTGACCGGGCTGAGCGGGGTCGACCTGGAGCAGCAGCGCCGGGGCCGGATGGTGGCCGGGATCGGCCTGTTCGTGCTCGGGTTCACCGCGGTCTACGTGCTGATAGGAGCCACCACCGGGGCCCTCGGCGGCCTGCTCGCGGCCCGGTCGGACCTGCTCACCCGCGTGCTCGGCGTGGTCGTGGTGGTGCTCGGCCTCGTCTACCTCGGGGTGATCCCCCTGCTCGGCGGGGAGCGCCGGCTCGACCTGCGCCCGGCCGCCGGACTGGCCGGGGCGCCGCTGCTCGGCGCCGTGTTCGGCCTGGGCTGGACGGCGTGCACCGGCCCCACCCTGGCCGCCATCCTGGCGCTGACCCTGGACGGCGCCAGCGCCACCCGGGGCGCGGTGCTGGCCACCGCCTACAGCCTCGGGCTGGGCATCCCCTTCCTGCTGGCGGGCCTGGCCTATCGGCGCGCGCTGGGCGCCCTCGGCGTCGTCCGCAGGCACCGGGTGCTGGTCACCCGGATCGGCGGGGTGATGCTGATCGTGGTCGGCCTACTTCTGGCCAGCGGCGTCTGGACCGCTCTGATGCAGCAGGTGCAGGGCCGGATCTCCGGATTCGAGACGGTGCTCTGATGACAGACGGAACGGGAACCGGTATCGACACCGAGGGCGCCTTCACAGAGCTCGAGCCGCCGGAGGAGACGGTCCGCCAGCCCACGTTGAGCCTGGGCGGCTGGTTGCGCTGGGCCTGGCGGCAGCTGACCAGCATGCGCACCGCACTGCTGCTGCTGTTCCTGCTCGCCGTGGCGGCGGTGCCCGGGTCGATGCTGCCTCAGCGCCGGATGGACCCGAGCCTGGTCGGCGACTACCTCGCCGACCACCCCTCGGTGGGGCCGTGGCTGGACCGGCTGAGCTTCTTCGACGTCTACTCCTCGCCCTGGTTCTCGGCGATCTACCTGCTGCTGTTCATCTCGCTGATCGGCTGCGTGATCCCTCGGGCCCGGCTGCACCTGCGGGCCATGCGCGCTGCTCCGCCGCGCACCCCGCGCCGTCTGGAACGCCTCGAGGAGCATGTGCGGTTCGAGGCGCCGTCCGGCACCTCGGCGGAGGCGACGCTGCAGGCGGCCCGGGCGGAGCTCAGACGCCGCCACTACCGGATCGCCGACTACGAGGGATCGGTGTCGGCCGAGCGCGGCTATGTGGCGGAGACCGGGAACCTGGTCTTCCACGTCTCCCTGCTCGGCCTGCTGGTCGCCCTGGCCTGGGGGTCGCTGACCACCTACTCGGGGCAGGCCGTGGTGGTCGAGGGCAAGACCTTCGCCAACGTGATCACCCAGTACGACGCGTTCACCGCCGGGCCCCTGGTCGACACCGGGAGCCTGCCGCCGTTCCGGTTCAGCCTGGACTCCTTCCGGGTGGAGTTCGAGACCGAGGCCGGCGGTCAGCTGGGCTCCCCGCGCGAGTTCGACGCCACGCTCACCGTGTACGACAGCCCGGAGGCGTCGCCCCGCACGCTGACCATCCGCCCCAACCACCCGCTGGACGTGAACGGCACCCGGGCGTTCCTGGTCGGCAACGGCTATGCGCCGAGCATCACCGTGACCGACGGCAACGGTGACGTGGCCTTCCGCGGTGCGGTGACCACCCGGCCCCAGGACGGCAACTACAAGTCGATCATGGTGGTCAAGGTGCCGGACGCCGCGCCGCGGCAGATCGGGCTGGCAGGGGTGTTCCTGCCCACCTACGAACTCGAGGACGGCGTGCCCGTCTCGCTGTTCCCGCAGCCGCTCAACCCCCGGCTGTTCCTGCTCGTCTTCGTCTCCCAGCCGGGCGAGGACGGGTTGAACGTGAACAGCGGCATCCCCCAGTCGGTGATGCGCCTGGACACCCGAGCGATGACCCAGCTGACGGCGACGGACGGCAAGCCGCTGCGGCTGCTGATCGAGCCGGGCGCGACGGCCACCCTGCCGGACGGCGCAGGAACCGTGCGCTTCGACGGGTTCGCCCGCTTCGCGGCGCTGGACATCCGGCGGGACCCGTCGAAGCCTTGGGCCCTGGGCACGTCCTTACTGGCCCTGGCCGGGGTGACCCTGTCGTTGTTCGTCCAGCGCCGCCGGGTGTGGGTGCGCGCGGTGGACGGCGCCGATGGCCGTACCGTGGTCGAGGTGGCAGGGTTGGCCCGGGGCGAGGACGCCGGTCTCGCCGGTGCGGTGGCAGCGGTGGCCGCCGCCCTGGGCGACGCCGACGGCACCGACGGCACCGACGGCGCGGACACCGCAACGACGCAGCACGCGAACACGAAGGAGTAGCCGGTGGCGGTCGAACAGAGCCTGGCGCAGTTGAGCAACACCCTCATCTACTCCTCGATGCTCGTCTACACGGGCGCCCTGGGGGCGTTCGTGACCGACCTCGCCGCGCGGGGCGCCCAGGCCGACCGGGCCAGGCTCGCCGAGCCGGCCAAGGAGCTCGCCCACGTCGGCGCGCCGTCCGACCCGGCTGCGGCCGGCGCCGAGCAGGCCACGGCGACGCCGCCGGCCCGGGGATCGCGGGCGGGCGGCATCGCGATGGCGCTCACCTGGCTGGCCCTGGCCCTGCACGTGGGCGCGGTGATCGCCCGCGGCGCCTCGGTGCAGCGCGCCCCGTGGGGCAACATGTTCGAGTTCGCCGTGTCCGGCTCCGTGGTGGTGACCGCCGTCTACCTGATCGTGGCCAGCCGGCGGGACATCCGCTATCTGGGCACCTTCGTGATCGGGCCGGTCCTGCTCACCCTCGGGCTGGCCCTGACCGTCTTCTACGCCGAGGCCGCTCAGCTGGTGCCGGCGCTGCGCAGCTTCTGGCTGCTGATCCACGTGTCGGTGGCCTTCGTGGCCTCGGCGATCTACACGTTGGCCTTCTCCACCACGGTGCTTCAGCTGGTGCAGGAGCGTCGGGAACAGGCCCGGGGCGCCGGACGCACGCTCACCCGCGGCCGGTTCATGGACGCCCTGCCCGGCTCGCGCGACCTGGAGCGGTCGGCCTACCGGCTGCACATCGCGGCCTTCCCGCTGTGGGGCTTCACCCTGATCGCCGGCGCCATCTGGGCCGAGGGCGCCTGGGGCCGGTACTGGAACTGGGACCCCAAGGAGACCTGGAGCTTCGTGATCTGGGTGGTCTACGCGGCCCACCTGCACGCCCGGGCCACCCGGGGCTGGGACGGGCGCCGCGCGGCCTACGTCGTGCTGCTCGGCTACGCCTGCCTGCTGGCGAACTTCCTGGTGGTCAACTTCTTCGCGGTCGGCAAGCACACCTACGCGAAGTAGCCGGCCCGACGCAGGTCAGCCCGACGCAGGTCAGCCGGGCTGGCCGCTCAGGTCGTCGCCCTCGCCGTCCCGCTTGGCCTTCTCCTCCGCCTCGCGCCGACGCCGTTCCAGCGAGCGCAGGAACTCCGGGTCGTCGTCCGGCGCCACGACCCGACGGCCGGTGCTGTCGAGCGGACCCACCCGTAGGGCCGGACGCCGGCCCAGGGTCAGATAGGCGATCGCGCCGGCGAGCGGGAACAGCACGATGCCGAACACCCACACCACCCGGGGCAGCAGTTTGACCTCTTCGGGCCGGCTGCGCAGGCAGTCCACGGCCGCGTAGATCGCCACCCCGACGGTGAGCAACAAGATGAGCGCGCGTGCCATGCCTCAACTGTAAGTCGTACGCGCAACCGCACCGAACGCTCAGCGCCTCAGCACCTGCAGATCGGTGGCCGGCGGGTCGATCGCGAGCTCCGTGCGCAGCCGGGTCAGGTCGAGCTCGCGGCTGATCCCGAGGTGGCTGAGCGCGTAGCGGGTCAGCGCCGGGGCGTGCGGTGCGCGCCGCGCCCGGGCCGCCGCCTCGAGCACCCCTGCCACCGCGAACGCTGCCGACAGGGGCAGGTGGACCCGCCGCGGCGCCGCGCCGGTGGCGGCCCGGAGGGCCTGGTCCAGCGCCTGCCCGAGCGGCAGCGGCCGGGCGTCGGCCACGTTGATCACCCCGGTCACCCCGAACTCCACCGCACGGACGCAGACCCGGGCCAACAGCCCCACCGATGTCAGGTGCACCTGGGTGTCGGCAGGGCCGGGGACGACGAGCACCGGTCGGCCG
This sequence comes from uncultured Actinomycetota bacterium, assembly GCA_963710915.1. Lineage (GTDB taxonomy): Bacteria > Actinomycetota > Actinomycetes > Actinomycetales > Kineosporiaceae > JADJPO01. The sequence continues at coordinate 439,839 of CAVQCD010000020.1, forward strand.
CCGAGGTGCCGCACTGCCCCGAGCAGGCGGGGCAACAGGGTGGGGTCACCGGGCCCGTAGACGGCGTGCGGGCGCAGCACGAGCGTGTCCCGGCCGGCCCGGGCCGCCTCCGCCACGACCTGCTCGGCCTCGGCCTTCGCCTGGGCGTACGGACCGGCATGCCTCCGCACCGGGCCGTCGCGCTCGGTGACCACTCCCCGCCGCCACGGCGGGTAGACGCTGGCGGAGGAGACGTGCACGAACCGCGCCCCCGGCCAGGTGGACAGCGCCGCGCGGGTGCCGCCGACGGTCACCGGCCGCTGCCGCCGCACGGGCAGCCAGTCGTCGACGGCCGCGGCGCAGTGCAGGACGACGCAGACCTCGCCCATCCCGCCGACTCCGGCGGGTGGTCCGGCGGTCAGGTCCCAGGTGCGGTAGTCGACGTCGGGGTGCAGGTGGGCCGGACGGGGGCGTCGCCCGAAGCCGATCACGTCGTGCCCCGCCCGCACCAGTGCCGCGGCGGCGGCAGCCCCGACGAATCCGCTCGCCCCGGTGACGGCCACTCTCATCGGAGGCCCGCCAGCGCGGCCCGAACCTGCCCGCGCAGCGCGTCCTTGTCCACCTTGCGCGCCCGCCCGGAGGTGGGCAGCCGGTCCCGGGACAGCACGTGGTCGGGCAGCCAGGCGGCGTCGAGCAGGGCGGGCAGGGCCCGGCGGACGTCGTCGGCGAGCCCCGCCGTCGCCCCGGCCGCCGGGACGACGACCAGCACCACCACCTCGTCGGCGGTGATCGGGTCGGGCAGACCGACCATCGCCGCGGCGGCCACCCCGGGCAGCGTCTCCACCAGCGGCTCGACCAGCGCGGGATAGATGTTGGTGACCCCGCGCAGCAGCATGTCCTTGACCCGGCCGCGCAGTTCGAGCCGGCCGTCCGGCAGCAGCTGCACCAGATCGCCGGTGGCCACCCGCCCGGACGGCGCGGACGGCGGCTGCCCCAGGTACCCGGGGCTGACCTGTGGTCCGGCGACGTGCAGCTGCCCGGCGTCGTCCACCTCCACGCCGGTCCCGGGCACGGGGTGTCCCAGCAGCAGCCCGGCACCGGGCCGCGTTGCGTGGTCCAGCAGCTCCACGCCGTCCGCCGTGGCCACCGGCAGCGCCTCGGTGAGCCCGTACACGGCCAGCACGCGTGCGCCGGGCAGGGCCACCTGGAGCCGGTGCACCACGGCGGGGGTGACGGGAGCCCCGCCCAGGGCGAGCAGCCGCAGCGTGGCCGGCAGCGCACCGGTGGCCGCCGCCGCGGCGAGGGTGGCCGGCACCGCGTACCCGACGCTCGCGGACCGGCGCGCGGCGGTGCGGGCGAACGTCGCGCCGTCCGCCCCCAGCGGCGCGAACGACCAGGTCGCCCCGGCGACCAGGACCGGAAGCCCGAGCATCATCTGATCGGTGTGCACCACGTCGTCGGTGCGCAGGCCGAGCCGGCCGAGCAGCGCGTGCAGGCCTGCAGACAGGGTGGAGCGGGTATGGGTGACTGCGCGCGGGGCCGTCGTGGTGCCGGAGGTGAACACCACCAGGGCTGTGGCATCGGGGTCGCGGGGCGCCGGGGCCGGCGCCTCGGCCGGCTCGCGGAGCAGCCGTTCCCAGCGCAGCGCCCCCCGCGGAACGCCGGGCAGCCACCCCCCGGGCACCACCACGTGCCGCAGCCCGGGCGCCCGCAGGTCGGGCAGGCTGAGCCCGCGGCGCGCGAGCAGCCGCCGCGCCGGCCCGGCGGTGGCCAGATGCACCACCGGTTCGGCCATCGTCCAGCGGGGCCGGGCCGCCGCCAGCCGGGCCGGTGAGAGCGCCTCTCCCGCACCGGGATCGGCCACCACGACGATGCCGCCGGCGGCCACCACCGCCAGCGCCGCGACCACCGCGTCAGGGCTCGGGCGGACGGCGAACAGCACGCCGTCTCCAGGGGTGAGGCCAGTCCGGCACAGGGCGGCCGCGCCGCGGCGCACCCGGTCGGCGAGGCCGCCGTAGCTGAGCGCGCGGTCGTCCGCGCCGATGGTGGCCGGTCGGTCAGGGACGCGGCGGCCGTGGTCCAGCACGGCCTCGACCACGTCGGGGGCGCTCACCCGGCGGCCCCGGTGGTGAGCAGCAGGCGGCGGTAGGCCGGCACCAGCACGCCGGTCGCGGGCCGGCGTGCCACGATCCGCACCGGTGCGGCGGCGTGCGCGTCCAGCACCGCGCCGGTGATCGCCTCGAGCTCGGCGGTCGCCAGGGCCGCACCCAGGCAGAGATGCGGCCCGGCCCCGAACCACAGGTTGCGCACGGCGGCTGGGCACACCCGGTCCGGGGCCAGTCCGCCGGGCAGCCGGGTCGCCCACCAGGTGGCCAGCAGCACCCGGTCGCCCGGCCGCACCCGGACGCCGTCGAGCAGGTCGTCGGCGGTGGCCCGGCGGAGCATGGCGGGTGAGGGCGTGGCCAGCCGCAGTGCCTCGGCCAGGAACGGTCCGAGCCGGGTGCGGTCGGCGGCGACGGCGTCGAGCAGGCCGCCGTCGTGCAGCATCGCCACGGCCCGGGGTGCCGCGCTGGTCACCGTCTCGGTGCCGGTCAGCAGCAGCACAGCGGCGAGCGAGGGCGCCTGGGCGCGCGAGATGCCCAGCGCCGCAAGGCGTCCCAGCACGTTGGCGTCGTCTGTGCGGTCGTAGGCCTCGGCCGCGGCCTGGGTCAGGGGCGCAAGCAGGTGCCGCACCCGGGCCACCTGGGCCGGGCTGAGCCGGCGGGTGCGCAGCCCGATCATGCCCAGCACCTCGTCACCGGCCTCGAGCAGCAGCCCTGCGCGATCGCCGGGCAGCCCGACCAGGGAGGCGATCACGTCGGTCGCCGCGTGCCGGGCCACCTGCACGAGGTCGACCGGCCGTCCGGCGGCGAGGTCGCCGGTCACCCCGGCCAGCGGCGTCGTCAGCACCCGGCGGCACACCTGCGCAGCGGCGGCCGGGGTGAACAGCTCGTTCAGCGCGCGCCGCAGGGCACGGTGCGGTGCGCCGTCCATGCCGATCAGGGTGCGGTGCCCGAGCACGCCGGCCCAGAGCGCCCCCGAGGATCCGGGGCCGTCCTTGCGGTACCGGGGATCGGTCAGTACCTGGCGCACCAGGGAGGGATCGCGGACCAGGACGCCGACCCCGGGCACCCGGCGGGCCGGGCGGCCCCGCAGCAGCCCGTCGACCAGGGGGAAGGCCACCGGGTGGGCGGCGCGCAGCAGGGCGGTCTCGTGCCGCAGCACCGCCGTCATCGGGCCGGCAGGCGGACGTCGACCACGTCGGGGGCGTGCCCGTGGTCGAGGTACCAGCGCAGGGTGGCGCGGAGCCCATAGGCCCGCAGCCGCCGCGCCGACGCGTGCACGACGACGTCGCGGTGGTAGGCGATCCGGTCGCTGACCACCCGCACCCGGTTGACCAGGGCGCGGTCCTCGTGCACGTGCTCGATGGCGGAGCGTGGGAAGCCACCGGAGGCGAGGTAGGCCTGCGCGCTGACGCCGAGGTTGCAGCCCGGGCACATCACGTACGGTCCGCGGTAGGGGCGGCCCTGCTCGTCGGCGCCCCGGTTGCTCGGGCGGAACCGGCCGAACACGGCGGCCCCCGGTACCAGCAGCGGCACCAGGGTGCGCTCCCACAGCCGCAGCGGGAACTCGTCCGTGCGTGGCAGCATCGGCCCGGTCAGCAGGTCGTCGCCACAGGAGAAGTGGCGCCGGGCGTTGGCCGTCCAGTCCCGGCGGGGCAGGGTGTCGGCATCGCAGCGCAGGATGTGCGTGCAGCCGCGCGAGATCGCCTCTCGCACGCCGGTGTCGGATGCCGCCCCGGTTCCCTTGAGGGGCTCGCCGATCAGGTGCACCGGGAACGGCGCGCTCGCCGCGAACCGCTCCAGGACGCCCAGGGTGCCGTCAGTACTGGCGTTGTCGACCAGCACCAGGTCGAGGTCGAGGTCGTGCTGGGCGGCGAGGGCCGACAGGGTGGCGCCGACCCCGTGCACCTCGTCGAACACCGGGACGACCACGGCGAGCCTCACCATCGCAGCACCATCGTGCCCACGCTGATCCCGCCGGCCAGGCCGACCAGGGCCACCAGGGAACCGCGTCGGATCCTGCCCGCAGCCTGCGCCCGTTCGAGTTGCAGGGGCAGTGACGCCGAGGCGCAGTTGCCGTGCTCGGCGACGGTGATCTCGAGCAGGCTCCGGTCGATGCCGCAGCGGTCGGCGAAGGCCTGCACGTAGGGCAGGGTCACCTGGTGCACGGCGACCAGATCGCAGTCGTCCCAGCCGATCCCGGCCCGGGCGAGCACCTCGGTGAGCGCGGACGGCCCGATCGCCTCGAACGCGTCCTTGAGGCGCGCGCCGTCCAGGCGGAAGTAGGTGTCCTCCAGTTCGCGCGGGCTCCGGGAGCCCCCGCCGGGCAGGGTGCCCGCCTGCCAGGCGCTGGAGTCGGCGCTGTGGCCCTGGGCCAGGATGCCGTCGCCGTCCTCGCACGGCTCGAGCAGCAGCGCCGCGCCGGCGTCGGACAGGGTGTACCCGGCGAAGGACTCGGCCAGCTGGCGCAGGTCGCGCACCCGCCAGCGGGTCGCCCGGGAGGGGCTCTCCCCGCTGACCACGAGCACCCGGCGGTACTGCTCGGTGCGCACCAGCGCCTCGCCGACCTGCACGGCGTTCAGCACCGAGTTGCAGGCGTTCTTGATGTCGAAGACCGGGCAGTGGGCGCCCAGCGCCGCAGCCACGATGTGCGCGGTGGCGGGTTCGACCAGGTCCTGCGAGGCCGAGGCGAACAGGAGCAGGTCGACGTCCCCGACCTCGAGGCCCTGGCGGCTCAGCAGGGTGCCGGCGGCCGCCACGGCGAGGTCGGAGGCCTGCCAGTCGTCCGGCATGACGTGTCGTCCGGTGATGCCGGTCACCCGCTGCACGATGCCCGGCGGAGGGCGGAAGCCGGGGCTCTCGTCGGCGATGCGCGCCTCAGCCTCGGCGCTGCTGCTCCAACCGGTCGGAAGGTGGGTGCTCACCGCGGCGATCCGCGCCCCCGCCGTGGGTGCCATGGTCGTCCTCCCCGTGCTGGACCGGCCCCTACGGTAGGGGTTGGCGGCCCACGGGGGTCCGTGTCCGGGTGCTGAACCGGGTGCTGATCTCGCGGGCTCGGGCAGGGCGGCCCACCAGCGGCCCGCTGACGGCGTCGATGCCGAGCCGGCGTGCGGCGTCCAGTTCCTCGGGGGTGGTCACGCCGTCGGCGAGACAGCGCAGGCCCATTCGGCGGCAGAGGGCGACCGCAGCCGCAGCCGGCACGGGATGGGTGGGCATGTCCTCGGTCACCCGGCGGTGCAGGGAGATGCCGGACAGGGGCAGGGTGCGCAGCAGCCCGGTCGCGGCCGAGGGCTCGACGACTCCGGTCAGGATCACCTCTGCGCCCTGGGCGCGCAGCTGGGTGAGTGCGGGACGCACCTGGGCACCGTCCGAGACGGTGGCGGCGTCGACGGTGACCACCAGCGCGGTGGGCGGCAGACCACGGCGCCCCAGATGGCCGAGCACCGTGGCCGGCAGGTCGGGATCGGCGAGCTGCGCCGCAGTGAGCCGGACGGCGAGCCGGCCGATCGGGAACCCCGCTGCGTACCAGGCGGAGACGGCGTCCAGACCGCAGTCGATCACCTGCATGCCGAGGACCCCGGCCAGGCCCATCTCCTCGGCGGCGCTCACCAGCCGGTCCATCGGCACGTCGCTGCCGTCGATCCGCGTCCAGCGGGGCAGCGCCTGCATCGCGATCGTGGCGTCCTGCTCGGGCTGCTCTCCCAGCCGGACGATCGGCTGGAAGGCGGCCTGGATCCGTTGTGCCCTCAGCGCTTCCCGCAGCTCGATCTCCAGTGCTCCCGCCACCATGGCCCCGGCGTGCTGGTCCCGGTCGTAGCTGCGCCAGGCGGTCCGGCTGCCCTCGCCGGTGTCGGTCAGCGTCGCAGCATGCAGGCCGGCCTCCTGCGCGGCGCGCAGCAGCACCTCGCCCGTGGTCAACTCCGCGTCGGAGACGGCGATGCCGATCACATAGGCGACCGTGGTCATCCGCACCCCGCTGCTCATCGGCTCGGCGAGCAGGGAGGCGAACCGGGTGGCGTGGCCCTCGGCGCCCCCCAGACCGACTCCCTCGGTGAGCACGGCGAAGCTCGACGGGCCGAGTTGGGCCACGGTGTCCTGGGCCGGCAGCCAGGCACGCAGCCGGCGCACCGTCTGGCGGGCGACGTCGGACGGCCCGGAGGTGCCCAGCGCGGTCAGCACCTGCTCGGGATGGGCGACGTCCAGGACCAGCAGGGCGACCTCGCCGCCCACCACGTCCCGGCGGGCCAGGGCGCTGTCGCACCGGGCGATCAGATGGGCGCGCTGCTGTGCGGCGTCGGGATCGACGCCGGCCCTCGGCGTGCCGGCCTCGGCGGGCCTACCGACGTCCAGGCCGGCTGAGATGCGTTCGGCGAGCTCGGTCACCGCCACCGACCGGCGATTGGTTCGCCGGGCCAGGGCCAGGACCGGGACGGCGACCAGGATGGTGAGCGCTCCGGTCAGGCCGAGCACCGCCAGGATCCCGGTGGGGATGGTGGAAGGCCCGGTCAGGGCGAACGCGGCCACCAGGGCCACCGCGCAGGCGGCGCTGAAGAACGCGGTGTGCCGGTGCCGCCACCAGGTCGCGGGGCGGGGAAGGCCCGGTGCCCGGGCGAGCAGGCCCGAGGCGGCGCGCTCGACGGTCGGGGTGGTCTCGGCGCTCATGACGTCTCCCGGCATACGTTCGGCGACGGCGCCCCCTCGCCAGTGCGCAATGCGTCGGCTGCTCGAGGCCGGGTCTTGAGCCCTCCGGGTGAATCAGCCACGCCGGCTGGCCTAGGCTGGGTGCGTGAATCCGCTGGTGAAGTACTCGCTGGCCCGACTGGTGCTCTTCGTGGCCGCGCTCGCCGTGGTGGCTTACGCCGGCGACGCCGGACGGCTGCGGTGGTGGTCGATCCTGCTGGCCGCCGTGATCTCGATGCTGCTGGCCTATGTGCTGCTGCGTCCGTTGCGGGAGCAGGCCGCCGAGCACCTGGCGAACCGCGTGCAGAGCCGCCTCAAGGACGCTCCTCACGGCGTGGGCAGCGGTGACGAGGTGGCCGAGGACGCCGAGGTGGAGGAGCAGCTCCGCTCAGCCCAGGGCCAGACCGACGGCCAGTAGGGCTGCGTAGAGGAGTTCCAGCCGACCGGTGTCGCGCAGCACCGGCAGCAGGGCGAGCCCGGTGTCACCGCGCCGGACGGCGCGTGCCGGGGCGATGGCCGCGGGCAGCGCAGCCACCGCCAGCAGCGGGCCCGGCGCCGCGCGGCCCCCGGCGAGGCCCAGGGCCAGGGCCACGACGAAGGCTACGGCGACCAGGCCGAGGTACAGCCGCCGGGTGGCCGGGGCACCGAGCCGCACAGCCAGGGTGTGCTTGCCCGCCACGGCGTCGGTCGGCACGTCGCGCAGGTTGTTGGCGACCAGGATCGCGCAGGCCAGTGACCCGATCGCGACCGCGCCGCCGACGGAGGCCACGCTGATCGTGCCCGCCTGGGTGTAGGTCGTGCCGAGCACGGCGACCAGGCCGAAGAAGACGAACACGAACACCTCGCCCATGCCCGCGTAGCCGTAGGGACGCCGTCCGCCGGTGTAGTACCAGGCGGCCAGGATGGCGGCCGCGCCGACCCCGATCAGCCACCAGGTGCCGCTGAGCGCGACCAGGGCTAGCCCGGCCAGGGCCGCCACCGCGAAGCCGACGAAGGCGGCGCGCTTCACCGCTGCCGCCGGTGCGGCGCCCGACCCGGTGAGCCGGAACGGCCCGACCCGGTCGTCGTCCGTGCCGCGGATCCCGTCGGAGTAGTCGTTGGCGTAGTTCACCGCGACCTGCAGCGCGAGGGCCACCAGCAGTGCCAGGGCGGCCCGCCCGAGGTCGGCCCGGCCCAGGGCGGCGGCAGCGCCGGTGCCGACCAGCACCGGCGCGATCGCTGCCGGTAGGGTGCGCGGCCGGGCCGCGGAGATCCACTGTGCCCGGGTCGCCACGGGGCGCAACGCTACCTCGCGGCGAGCTTGACGATCGCCGCCCGGTCGGGTTTGCCCGGGCCGCGCAGCGGCAGTTCGTCCAGCACCAGCAGACGGCGGGGCGCCGCAGCCGGCTCGACCCGGTGCGACACGTGGGCCACCACCTGCTCGAGGGAGGGTGCGACTGCTGTGGGTCGAAGCACCAGCGCGGCCACCACCTGTTGCCCCCAGCGGGGGTCGGGCACCCCGATCACCACCGCCTCGGCCACGCCGCTCAGCTCCAGCAGAGCGTCCTCGACCGCACGCGGCGACACGGTGACGCCGCCGGTGATCACCGCGTCGTCGAGCCGGCCCAGCACTTGGAGCAGCCCGGGCTGGTCGGTCTCCCACCGTCCGGCGTCGTCGGTGCGGAACCAGCGGACGCCGTCCGGCCCGGTGGAGAACGCGGTCGAGGCGGCGTCGAGATAGCCCCGGGCCACCGTGGGCCCACCGAGGTAGAGGCGCCCGTCGCCGTCCACGGCCGCCTCGACGCCGTCCAGCGGGCGGCCGTCGTAGATGCAGCCGCCGCAGGTCTCACTCATGCCGTAGGTGGTGACCACGCGAACACCGGCGCCCCGGGCCCGCTCCAGCAGCGTCGGCGCAACGGCCGCGCCCCCGATCAGCACGGCGTCCATGCCGGCCAACGCGTCCAGGGCCGGGCCGCCGGCCTCCAGCAGCCGGAGCAGTTGGGTGGGCACCAGCGCGGTGTAGCGGCGCCCGGCGCCGTCCAGGGCCTGAGCCGCGGCGGCGAAGGCGCCGGGCTCGAACCCGGGGGAGAGGTCCATCGCCACCGGCCGGGTGCGCGAGACCAGCGACCGGACCAGGACCTGGAGGCCGGCCACGTGATGCACCGGCAGGGCGAGCAGCCAGCGGCCGGGCCCGCCGAGACGATCGTGGGTCGCCGAGACGGAGGCGAGCAGCGCCGAGGCCTGCAGGAGCACGCCCCGGGGGCGGCGGGTGGAGCCCGAGGTGGCCACCACCGCGACCGTCGGATCGTCGGGGTCGTCGTCTGCGCCGGCCAACGTGCCGGGGAGGTGGAGCTGGGCGTGACCGGGCAGCTGCGGGGCGAGGGCCGGCCCGGCGCCGCTGAGGGCGGCGGTCAAGGCGGGGAGCAGGTCGAGCGCCGCCGGTCCTGTGATCACGGGGATGGGTTGCAGCGCGCGCTCACTCACCCGTGCAGCGTAGGCGCCCGGCGCCGACCGGTGGAGATCGGGATGCAGCGCTGTGCGCGCGTCTGCCCGGGCTGAGGTGGCCGCAATGGCACGCTGATCGGGTGCAGTCGGTGGAGCAGGCACTGGCGGCGTTGGGGCGCCTCGAGCCGCACCTCGCCGAGGATGCGCGCGCCGCGTGGGAGGCCTTGGTGGGCGACGCGGGCCCGGAGTCGCTGACCCAGTGGCGGCTGCAGCAGTACTGCTGGGACGAGCTGCCGCAGACCTGGCTTCCGGGGACCGGCTCCCGCTGGCGCCTCGCCGAGGCGCTGGCTGCCCTGCTCGACGGGCTGGGACTGAGCCGGTACGCCCAGATCGCCCGCGGGGAGATCACCCGGGAGGTGCTGGCGATCAGCCAGCAGGCGCCCGAGCGGGGGCGCGCGATGGCCCGCCGGGCCGCGCAACGCTCGGGGATCGAGCCGCCGAGCACCGAGCTGTTCACCTGGGGCTCGAGCCTGGGGCCCGCCGAGTCGTTCGCTCAGGAGGCGGTGGCGGACACCCTCGAACTGGCCGTCGCCGCCGGTGAGCTGGTGCCGGGCACCCGGGGCTGGCGTGACCGGCAGAGCGAACTCACCTTGAGCGTGCTGACCAGCCCGAGGCCGGAACTGCAGGGGGGGACGCCGTACGAGGGGGTGCTGACCGAACGGCTGGGCCGCTGGGTGCGCGGGGCGCGCTCGACCACGCGCAGCTCCATGCTCGCCCCGTTGGCCGGCCGGCTGCTCGAGCCGGTGGTGCCGCTTGCGGGTGCGGCAGCCCGAGCGTTGCTGCAGCCGCTGGACTGGCTGCTGACCGAGGTGGGGGAGGGCCTGACCCTGACTGCAGCCGGGTACCTGCCTCCGCGCACCGTGGCCCGGGCGCTGGACGCCCTCGGCTGGCGGGAGGAGCTGATCGGCGCCTCGCATCGTGAGGTCGACGCGTACCCGGTGCTCGTGCTGCGCGAAGCCGCGACCCGACTCGGCCTGGTCCGCCGGCGCGGCTCGCGGCTCCTGCTCACCCCGACCGGCCGCGCGGCCGCGGTCGAGGGGCAGGTCCTGTGGAGCGCTCTGGCCGGCCGGTTGGTCGGCCCCGACCACACGGCGCTTGCGGTCACCTGGGAGGTGGTGCTCGCGGTCCTGGAGACCGGCGACACCGTGGTCGAGGAGGACGTGCGGGCCCTGGTTCAGGCTGTGGTCACCGAGTCGGGGTGGCGCGTGGCCGGACGACGCCAGCCCGCGGAGGCGGACACCTCGCCCCTGTTCTTCGCCGTCCTGCGCGAGCTGCGCTGGCTGGAGCTGATGGAGGAGTCCGGCGCCCTGCTCGGTCGGCGGCTCAGCGCGAAACCCGGTGCGAGCGAACTGTTCCGGGCCGCGCTGCGGCACCGGGTGCTGCACCGGGACGTCGTCCTGGAGTGAGGTCAGGCTGACCGCACCATGATGTCGCCGAGTCAGAACGGCGGTGGGGTCCAGGCGCGTGCGGCGTCGGGGAGGTGGCCGTCGGCAATGAGTGGTGGTGGGGCGTCGGGTGGTTCGTTCATCCGGTGCCCGGAGGGGGTGCGCCAGGTGACGGCCCCGGTCGCGGGGTCGAGGTGGGGGGTGAACCCGGTGTGGTGTTTGAGCAGGTGGTGGAAGCGGCACAGGGGGTGCAGGTTGTCGTCGGTGGTCGAGCCGCCGTTGGTGTGGGGGGTGATGTGGTCGAGGTCGCAGGCTTGGGCGGGGCGGCGGCAGCCGGGGTAGGTGCAGTGGTGGCTGCGGGCGCGGACCAGGGCCTTGATGGACGGGGAGGGGGTGTAGCCGGGGTCGGTGGCGGCGCGGCCGATGCCGATCACGCTGCCCAGGGTGGGTGACCCGGGCCGGTCGTCGAGGACGTGGGCGCGCCAGATGGCCCGGTGGCCGTGGTCGGTGAGCAGGGCGGCCAGGGCGCGGGCGGGGATCGGTCCGTGGCCCTCGGCCTCGATCAGTCCGAACGCAGTGGGGGTGGCTGTCCCGGCCCACAGGGCAGTGAGGACCTGGTAGGGGATGGTGATGTTCAGGCAGACCCGGGGCTCGACCCGCACCGCCACCGTTCCCGCGCCCGTGTTCGAGGCCGTGTCGGTGGCGGGGTCGGCAGCCGGGGCGGCGGTGGGGCCGGTGTCGCTGGTGGGTGCGGTGTCGGTGGTGGGGGCGGTGATGAGGTCGTACAGGACGTCGGCCATGGTGGTGGCTTGTTGGTCGCGGGCTGTGGTGCTCTGGCCGGGGGTGGCGGGGTTCGCGGCGGCTGCTTTGGCGATCAGGGCGGCGCGGAGCGCGGCTACCGAGGCGAGGCTGCCCTGGTAGGACAGGGCCGCGCGGCCGTAGCCCTGTTGGCGGGTGGTGACGGTGTCGCGTTCTTGGGCCAGGTCGTCCAGCAGGGCCCGGTAGCGGGTGGGGTCGGCCTGGGCGATCAGGCGTTCCAGGCGGGTGCGCAGCCCGACCTCACCGACCTGTTCGGCGTAGGGCAGGATCCGCATCTCCACCCAGGCCCGCTCCCGGGCCCCGGGCAGCTTCTCCGATTCTCGGGCGATCAGCCGGGCCCGACCGGTGGTGACCTGCCCCTGCAGCAGGGCGCGGTACAGGACGGGGTGCTCCTCGGCCCAAGTAGTGATCATCTCCACCCGGGCGCGGAGCCCGGTCGGGCTGGTCCGCGCCAGGGCGGCGACCTCTTCGATCGCGGCGGCCAGGGCCCGCTGCTCGGGGTCACGGACCCAGTCCGGGAGCCGGGCGTCGGTGTCCAGGTCGAGTTCCTCGGGGTGGCGGGCCTGGTAGCGCCAGGCCAGCTCCTGGGTCAGGCGGGCCTGGGTCAGCTCGGCGTGGGTGACCACCTGCCGGCACGCCATCGCCGCCGAGACCACCTCCGCATCGTTCAGGCCGCTGGGCTGGGACTCGGCCAACGTCACCGCCGCCGCCGTGACCAGACCCGGCGCCACCGACCCCGGGGACAGGAACGCCCGACACACCTCACCAGCCACCCGGTCCCGCGCATCGGCGTCATCCGGGCCGCCGTCACCGAACCACGCCCACAACCGCTCCTGCACCGCGAACCCCGCCGCAGCCTCCCGCTGCTCGGCCACCTGCACCGACAGGGCCGCGTTCTCCGCCGTCAGGGCAGCAACCTGCTCGACGAGCCGCCCGATCTCAGCGGTCTCGTCGAGCAGCAGGTTGGTGGTGGACATGCCACCGATTCTACTCGAACACCTGTACGAATACCAGTGGAATGGGCGCGTTGTTCGGCGCGTGGGGGCGGTGACGGGCGGGCGGGTGGGCCGTGCCCGCGGTGCTTAGCGGAAGGCCCTGTCCGCGTACTTCCTGAGCATGCTGAACAAGCGGTCGTGCTCCTCCATCGACCACCGCCCCCGGCCGTACCGGGTATCCAGCATCCGGGTCGCGAAGTCCTTGCCGTTCTCGGTGACATAGGGCTTGCCCTCGGGGTGATGCTTCACCCACGAGGGGACGTCGTCCGCCTTCTCCTTGCCGGTTCCGGAGACCGGCTTCTTGAACGGACGGTCCCCAGCCGGGGGATCGGTGGGCTGACTCTCCCGGCTGTGCCGCCGGCTGTAGAGAAGATGTGCGTCCTTCGAGAACTCCCAGGCGCTCAGGGTGCCGATCGCTGCTCCGGCGGTCATCGCCCCGGCGGCCTGCAGCGGCACGCCGGCAACCGCTCCTACACCGGTGGCGTCGAGGCCGGTGCCCAGAGCCATCAGAAACGCCCCGGCCACGATCAGGGCCAGCTCGGCCATGAGCCTGGCGATCGTGGGACCGTTCTCCGCCAGCCAGTCCCACAGGTCGCCGTCCGAATTCACGTCGGGGCCGGGCAAGGCCTGGCTGACGGTGTCGAACACCTCGGCGAGCTGATCGGCCGACTGGGCCAGGCTCCACCGGGCGAAGGAGAGCAGCGTCTGGGCCTGGGCGTGCGCCGCCCAGGCGGCGGGGTAGGGCCAGGCCGCCTGGGCATACGCCTGCAGTCGGATCACCCGGGCGGCACGGGCCTGGGCCAGCCGGATCGCCTCTGCATACAGGGAGACGGCGTCGGCGAGCTGATCAAGCAGGTCGGCCTGCTGGGTCCAGAAGGTGCTCAGGGCGCTCAGCCGTTGCCGGGTGGCGTCGCCGCCCTGGCCGGTCCAGGTGTGGGAGAGGCCCTCGGCCTGGATCAGCCCGGCCGCGATCGGGCGCAGCCCGGAATCGGCGAAGACGCGGATCCGGCCGGCGCAGGCAGCCACCGCGGCGGCGTCACCCGGGATCAGGCTCTGAGCGCTGACGGCTTCTGCCGGCGCGAGGCTGGTCTGCTCAGTCAAGGGACCGTCGCATCCCGTCGTGCTGGGCAGCCGTCGCGGCGTCATGCCCGCGGTAGGCGACTCCGGCGTCATCGATCGTGTCGGCACTCGCCCGGAGGCTCTCCACCATCGGGACGGCGGCGTGTGTCCAGCGGGCGGTCCAGGCCTGCACGGCGGTGATCAGGCGCTGCTGGTCGCCGAAGGCCGGCAGGGGAGGGTCCACCGCGTCCAGGCGGGCATAGAAGCGATCGGTCGCCTCGAGGTTCTCGACCAGGGAGGCCATGGTCCGCAGCAGCTCGGGCTGGACGCTCAGTGGCTGGCCGGTCAATGCCCTGCTCCACCTCGCTGCGTGCCGGTCGTCATGACGACAAGTCGACCAGCAGACCTGCCCGGACCGGCACGGCCGAACGATCGGTCCTCACCCGGCAGAACTGCCGTCGGCCGGTTCGGTGCTCCCCGAACGGGCTAGTCTGTGCTCCGCACGTGGGGACGGCGAGGGAACGGGGACGCGGATGCAGGTGCAGTACCCGAGCGCATCGTGGCGCCCGCTGGGTACCCAGTCCGAGCCGAGGATCACCCCGCGGATACTGGTGTTCCACACGATGGTCGGCTACCTGAAGAGCACCGACAGTCTGTTCCGCGGCCAGGGCTACACCGGTACGGAGTCACACTTCGGCGTGGGTGGCCCGTGGGACGGAGCCGCCCTCGACGGCGCGGTCTGGCAGTGGCAGTCGCTGGACCATCAGGCCGACGCCCAGAACGCGGGCAACGCCTACGCCACCTCGATCGAGACCTCCGACGGCGGCGACCCGCTGCGTGCGTGGTCCACCAAGCAGCTCAACGCGCTGGTGGCTCTCGGTATCTGGTGGTGCCGGCAGACCGGGGCTCCGGCGCGCAAGGTCACGTCGACATCGCAGTCCGGCATCGGGTATCACGCCCAGTTCAAAGACTGGGCCCCGGACGGGCGCAGCTGCCCGGGCCGTACCCGGATCGCCCAGCTCATCGACATCGTGATCCCCCGGATCGCCGCCGGACTCAACCAACCCCCACCCCCACCACCACCGAACCCCGGAGACGACATGGCACTCACCCAGGACGACCTCAACAAGATCGCGGCCACGGTGTGGGGCTCGCGGTTCGGCAGCAGTGTGACCACCGGCGTGATGATCCAACGGGCCGGCGCTCTCGAGCCGCCCACCGCCGCAGCGATCGCCGCCGCCGTGGTCGCCGCCCTGCCGAAGGGGACAGGGACGGGCCTCACCGTGGCCGACGTCGAGACCGCCGTGCGCAACGTGCTGAAGAACGGCGTCCTCTGACCTGACCGCGCAGCGGGTCAGGTCGGCTCAGTGAGCAGCGCCCCGGCGATGTAGTCGCGGATGAACTGACGATCGGCCGGTGCATCGTCGTGGAACTCCACGCCGATGTCGTCGCCAAGATCGCTGGACTGGATCCACTTCACCGTCCCGGACAGGTTCGCCGTCCGGCCGTCCAGGGTCAGTTCGAGTCGGACCTCGCTTCCCTGGGCGAGGGTCAGACCTTCGACCAGGGCCCGCATACCGCTCTCGCTGATGTCGAAGAGCGATCCGGACGCCGTCCTGCCGCCGGCGCTGATCTGCACGACGCCGTCGGGTGCGGAGACGCGCTCGTGCTGGCGGCGCTCGATGTCCTCGGTGACCGAGGTCATCGACTGGACCCGATCGAGGGTCTGTTCGATGCTCGACACCAGCGACGCCATGCCGCTGCGCTGCCGTTCGGCGACCTGGGCCAGTTCCTCCGCCTCGCGCCCGATCCCCTCGGCGCCCTCGGTCATCCCGTTGATCACCAGGGACATCGCTGTGACGTCCTTCTGCAGTTCGGCCAGGGTCGCGGCGATCTCCTCGGTCGAGCGTGACGTGGTTGCCGCCAGCTCCTTGACCTCGCCGGCCACCACCGCGAACCCCTTCCCGGCGGCACCCGCCCGAGCCGCCTCGATGGTGGCGTTGAGGGCCAAGAGGTTCGTCTGCTCGGCGACCCCGGCGATCAGCCGGGCGATCCCGCTGACCCGGGCCAGGCTGCCCTCGACCGCGTCCGCCGAGCGGCGTCCGTCCTCGGCCTGCCGGCTCACGCCGCGGGTCACCTGTTCGGTCGCCTCCACCTGGGCGTCGATCGAGGCCACCGTGTGCTGGACCGCACTGGCCTCGGTCATCACCTGGCTCAGTTCCTCGACCACCGCCCGGGCGGTCTCGTCGATCGACTGCTGGGCCCTGTGACGCAGGTGCTGCACGGCGAGCCGCTGCTGCAGGACGCTGTGCCGCAACTGCTCCTCGCGGGCCTCCTGCGCCGTGGCCAACTGGTCGTCCTGAGCGGCCAGGGAGTCGAGCATGCCGTCGATGGTCCGGGCGAGCTCACCCAGGTCACCCTTGGCCTCGGAGGAGATGCGCAGGCTGCGGTCTCCGGAGGAGATCACCTCCGCGGCGGTGCGGCGCAGCGGGCCGACCTTGTGGCGCACCTCCCGGCGGGTGATCAGCACGACCGCGGTGAACAGCAGGATGCCCAGGAACCCGGTCAGGGCGATCAGCCACTGCGCCACGGAGCCGGCCTGCTGGTGAATCTCCCGGGGCCGGATCGCCTGCAGCACAACGGATCCGCCTCCCACGGTCGGCACCGTGATGTCGAGGGCCATCTCGGAGTCGCTGACTGCGGCGGTGTTCACAGACAGACTTCCTACGGAGCTCTCCAGGGCAAGCGCCCGGGTGCCGGAGGCCCGCTCGGTCAGTGTCAGCGGCATGGTCAGGGACGAGCCGAGGGCCTTCAGCCGCTCGCCGCCCAGGGCCTTGAGCACGATGAAGCCGCCCGAGGTCTCCGGCCCTCCGTCGCCGCGATGGGTGGCGAAGCCGCAGTAGAGGTAGGGCAGAGTCGCCGTGGTGACCACCCCGCAGCGGGACTCACCAGCCGGCGCCTTAGGCGGAAACAGCCGGATCAGCTCGGCGGCTGTGGACATCCCGGCCGGGGGAGCGACATAGCCGTCGCCGTCGACCACCCCGCCCGTGCGCCAGGTGCCGTCCGGGCCGACCCCGAGCACGCCGTCCAACCCGTACAGGTCGTGGACGTCGGCCGGCGGGAAGTCGGAGGCGAACCCCTTCTTGTCGCTCGTGGCGACCTCGTCGAAGGAGTTGTCCCAGATGGTGTTCGTGGCGCCGTAGTTGCGCAGCAGCGCGGTCCACCACTCCAGGCCGATCCGCACCCGTTGGGCGTCCTGGGCGATCTGCCCCGATTCCAGATGGTCGAAGGCGCCGGTGGTGATCTGTCGCTGAACGCCGAAACCGGCCACCATCAGCAGGGTCACCACCCCCGCCGCCAGCATGGTCCCGTTGAACCTCAGCGCAGTCCGCACGGGTCATGGATCGACACCCCCGCAGGCGCACTTGACCGCGCGTGCCCACGCGTGAGGCGCCGCACTCCGGTACCGTCGGCCTCAGGTGCTGGAGGGCGCCTCCGGGCCCACGGGCAGGACCGAGTCCGCCTCCGAGGCACCGTGCTGCATCGTCCCTGGCCGGTCGACCTCCTCCTTTCCGGCTCGACGCGTGGGCCTCGAGTCGTCGAGGAGCTGTCATGACCGCCCTACCCCCCAATCCCGACCTGGAGCAGTTGCGTCGTCAGGCCAAGGACCTGCTCCGAGCCGCGCAGGCGGGAGACCGGACGGCGCGGGCCCGGATCGCTGCCGTCTCACCGCGCGTGGCGCTGGGATCGGCGCAACTGGCACTGGCGCGCGGTCACGGCTTCGCGAGTTGGGCCCGGTTGAAGGCCGAGGTCACCCGACGGGAGGTCCTCGACGAGCGGGACTCCGGCCGCCTCGTGGCCCTGCTGAGGGAGGACCCGGCGCTGGCGACGGACCCGATGCGGCAGTGGGGCGACCACCCCCTGGGCACTTCGCCGTTGGGCTACGTCGCCATGTTGCGCTTCGACACCGGCCGTCACTGCTGGCGCGACGTCGCGGGCACCGGCGCCCTGGCCCAGGCCCTGCTGGCCGCGGGCGCACCCGTCGACGGCGAACCGCAGGACGCCGAGACGCCGCTGATCACGGCAGCCAGCTACGGCGCGGTCGAAGTGGCGCAGGCTCTGATCGCGGCCGGGGCCGACCTGGAGCGGGCCGCGTCGCCGCGCTCGGGCGGCGTCCCCGGCGGCACCGCCCTGCTGCACGCGGCGGTGTTCGGAATGACGCCCGTCGTCGACCTGCTCGTCGCCGCCGGGGCGCAGGTTCCCGATTTCGTGCAGGGAGCGGCTGCAGGTGACATCGCCCGATGGCCCCTGACCGCCACCGACCCGACAGAGCGGCTGCTCGCCCTGGTCATGGCGGCCGACCATCAGCGGCTCGAGGTGATCGACCAGCTGATCGCCGCCGGCACCCCGGTCGACGTCGCCGACCCGGTGTGGGGCCGCCACCCGCTGCAGTTGGCCGCCCGGAACGGCCGGCCGCTCAGTGTGCGCCGACTGATCGACCACGGCGCCGATCCGGGCCGGCTCGACGACCAGGGGCGCACTCTCCTGCAGCTCTCGCGGGAGGGCCGGCGCGACTATCCGACCCATCCCGGACACGCAGCCGTCGAGGCGATCCTCGACGGCGCGTCGGCGGAGGAGTAGAGGATCAGTAGTACCAGGGATAGTCCGACCAGTCGGGGGATCGCTTCTCGCAGGAAGGCGTCGCGGCCCTCGACGGCCTCGTCGGTCATGTAGGCCAGCCGGGTCGCCTCGCCGGCGAACACCTGCTGGCCGATCAGGCCGTCGTCGATCAGGTTGAAGGCGAACTTCAGCATCCGCTGGGCGGTCGGGCTCTTGCCGTTGATCTCGGCGGCCCACTCCAGCGCCGTCCGTCTCCAGGTCGGCGTGATCGGCCACCACGGTTCACCGCGCCCATCCGCGTGCATGGACTCGGCGTCGTAGGCACGGCCGAGGAAGAAGATCTCGCGGGCGAACTTCTGGCCGACCTGCCGGGCCAGGTAGGCCGAGCCGTACCCGGCGTCGAAGCTGCCGACATCGGCGTCGGTCTGCTTGAACCGGGCGTGCTCCCGGCTGGCGAGCGGTCAGGTCGCAGACCACGTGCAGGCTGTGCCCGCCGCCGGCGGCCCAGCCCGGCACCACCGCGATCACGACCTTGGGCATGGACCGGATCAGCCGCTGCACCTCGAGGATGTGCAGCCGCCCGCCGTGCGCCGGGTGCGGCGGGTCGACCGTGTCGGCGGTCTCGCCGTCCGCGTACTGGTAGCCGGCGCGGCCGCGGATCCGCTGGTCGCCGCCGGAGCAGAACGCCCAGCCGCCGTCCGCGGGCGACGGGCCGTTGCCGGTGAGCAGCACGCAGCCCGACGTCGGGGCTCATCCGGGCGTGGTCGAGGGCCCGGTAGAGCTCGTCGACGGTGTGCGGCCGGAACGCGTTGCGCACCTCGGGCCGGTCGAACGCGATCCGCACCGTGCCGCCGGCCGGTCCGTCGAGCACGCACCGGTGGTAGGTGATGTCGGTCAGCGTCGAACCCCTCGACCGGGCGCCAGGCGACCGGGTCGAACAGTTCGGAGACGACGGGGGGCGGTGCGGGAGTGTCTGCATCGGTGGTCACAACGGCCGAGAATAGGCCGGTGACCCCCGATCTGGAGGATGTGCTCGCCGCGGCGCGGGTGGTGGTGCTCCCCCTGCACACCCGCTTCCGGGGGCTGACCCAGCGCGAGGCGCTGCTGCTGGAAGGACCCTTCGGCTGGGGCGAGTTCGCGCCGTTCGCCGAGTACGACGACCTCGAGGCCTCCCGCTGGCTGGCGTCGGCCGTCGAGGCCGCCTGGACGCCGCCGGTCCCTGTGCTGCGGGGCAGCGTGCCCGTGAATGCGACGGTCCCGGCAGTGGCACCCGAGGCGGTGGCCGGCGTCCTGGCCCGCTTCCCCGGATGCACCACGGCGAAGGTCAAGGTCGCCGAACGCGGTCAGTACCTGGCGGACGACGTCGCCCGGGTGGCGGAGGTCCGCGCGGTTCTCGGGGCCGGGGGCCGGATCAGGGTGGACTCCAACGGCGGCTGGGACGTCGAGGCGGCCCGGCGCGCGCTGGCCGCGCTGGCCAGGTACGGCCTGGAGTACGCCGAGCAGCCCTGCCCGACGCTGGCCGATCTGAGCGCGCTGCGGGTGGCCCTGGCCCGCGACGGGGTGGATGTCGCGATCGCCGCCGACGAGAGCGTGCGCAAGGCCGAAGACCCGTTGCGGGTCGCGGTGGCGGGTGCGGCCGACATCGTGGTGGTCAAGGTGGCCCCGCTCGGCGGGGTGCGGGCCGCCTTGGACGTCGCGCAGCGGCTGGGCGCCGACCACGGTCTGGCGGTCGTGGTCTCCTCGGCGTTGGACACCTCGGTCGGACTGGCCACCGGGATCAGTCTCGCCGCCGCCCTGCCGGAACTCCCGTACGCCTGCGGACTGGGCACGGCGTCCCTGCTGGCCGAGGACGTGACCGACGAACCCCTGCTCCCGGACGGAGGGGAGGTCGCGGTGCGGCCGGTGACCGTGGACCCGGAGCGGGCAGCGCGGTACGCGGTCTCCCCCGAACGCGCCCGGTGGTGGTGGGAACGGACTCGCCGATGCGCCGCTCTTCTCGTCGCCGAGAGTGACCAGTAGCCGAGGCGACGGTGGCGTTGATCACGGAATGCCCGACGGACGGTGGCGCCTGGCAGACTGCGGGGCGACGGATCAGGCCTATGGCGACGGAGTGTGCATGGAGCAGGGGCGGGGGACTCGGCGAGGGGCCTGGACGGCGTTCGCCGTGGCGGGCGTGATGCTCGGATGGGGCGCCCTGCAGGTGGTGCAGGGCCCAGGAGCCGTGGGCGCGGTCGGTGCGATCGGCGCCGTGGGATGGGTGCCGACGCCTGCGCTGAGCCAGCCCTCGGTGAGTCGAGGCGGCCGATCGTCGCTCCCGCCCGCGCCCATCACCGGCCCGAGTCCCAGCTCGGCCCTCATCGGCCCGCCCCCGGCGTCGTCCCCGGCCGCCCCGCCGGCCTCGGTCCGCTCGCCGGTCACCGGGACACCGGCAGCCAAGGCCGTGAAGAAGCCGGTGCGGGCGGTTGTGGTCGCCGCGGCCGGCTCGCAGTCCCGTCGCACCGCGACGAGGCCGTCGACCGGGGTAGGTCGGCATCGCGAGCGCACCGGGCAGCGCTCGCACCGGGCACGCGATGGTCGCCACGACGACCATCGCCGTCGCAGCGGTCGCTGATCCTCACGTCGGTGCGTGGCGAGTCAGAAACGGATGCCGTCGCTCTACGTGTCCGCCCGACGGCCTTCGCGCGCGTCGCACTACGTTCCGTAGGGGTCGGGTCGGGATAGATGGCAGACTGCGGGCCCACTGACTCCGTGACGTAAGGCTGGTTGACGCATGGATCGCGACCTGAGAGGCCGGCGCGCCGCCTGGGCGGCGGTGTCAGTGGCGGCTGCGCTGACCGTCTGGGGGACCTGGCAGGCAGCCGAGGACCCGTCGATCAGCAGCACCGGCGGGGAAGTGGTGTCCGCCGCGCCCGCGCCCGTGCCAGCCCCACCCGCGGCCAGCCTCGCCGAGGGCGGCCAGCCCCGCGCGGCGGTGGCCGCGGACGGTTCGGTGACGGTGAGCCGCGGCGGGCTGGTGCCGAGCGACCGGCGACCGGCCGAGGGTGACCCGGACGCCGCGGGCGTACCAGGTGCCGCCGGCGAGCCGGCGTCCGGCGGGGCCGCTGCGCCGGAGAAGGAGCCCACGCCGCAGGAGCCCGACCTGTTGGCGATCGAGCCACTGATCGAGGAGCCCGCCCCTGAGGGGGCTCCGCCCGGCGAGGAGACGTCGCGTCCGGTGCCACCGGAACCCCGGTCCGTGCCGGAAGCGAGACCGGAACCGAGACCGGAACCCAAGCCCGCGCCGGCGCCGGCGCCCAGGAAGACCCCCGTTACTGCGCCGGCGCCTCAAGTCGAGCCGGCCGCCCCCGCCGTGCCGGTGGATCCGGCACCCCCTGCACCCCCGGCGCCAGCAGAGCCGGCACCTCCCGCTCCCGTGACCCCTGCCGAGCCGGCGCCCCCGCCGGCGGACCCGCCCCCGCCGGCGTCACCGCCGGACGACGTCCCCGCCGTTCCGGTTCCGGCCCCCCGTGCACCTGACCCGGTCGCGCCGGAGCCGGTCGCACCGGAGCCGGTCGCACCCGAGCCAGTGGCGCCGGAGCCGGTCGCACCCGAGCCGGCGCCGGTCCCCGCAGGACCCCCGGATCCGGTCACCGCTGAGCCGGCGCCCCTTCCGGCGCCCCCTGCCGCGGTCACGCCTGATCCAGAGCCTGCACCGGTCCCCGACATCCCGATGCCGGTGGTTCCGCAGTCGACGCCGGAAGCAGAGCTTCCCTCCACGCCCCGCGAAGGCACCGCGCGACACCGTGCCCTCGGCCCGGCCGTGGGGCCGGGCGGGGTCGTGGTTCCCGACCTGCTCAACCGCCTGCTCGGCGTCGTCACCCGGAGTCACACCGGCCACCTCGGGTAGGCCAGGATGGCGTGCGTGACGCCGTCCATCGCCCTGGCCGTCGCCGCCGTCGACGCCCTGGTGCGGGCCGGCGTCCGGCACGTGGTGCTGTGCCCGGGGTCGCGCAGCGCTCCGTTGGCCTACGCGCTTGCGGCCCGCGAGCGGGACGGTGCGCTGCGGTTGTGGGTCCGGCACGACGAACGCGTGGCCGCCTTCACCGCGCTCGGCATGGGCCGGGCCGGGCATCCTGCCGCCGTGGTCACCACGTCGGGCACCGCGGCGGCGAACCTGCACCCGGCGGTCCTGGAGGCGCACCACACCGGAGTGCCGCTCGTGGCGGTGACCGCCGACCGGCCGCAGTCGTTGCGCGGCACCTGGGCCAACCAGACCTCCGAGCTGCAGTCGACGCTGTTCGGCGGCGCCGTCCGGGCGCACTGTGATCTCGCCGTCGCCGAGCCTGCGCAGCTCGCCGGGGCTATCACCTCCGCCCTCGGCGGCGGCGGCCGGCGCCCCGGGCCGGTGCATCTCGATCTCGGGTTCGAGGAGCCGTTGCTGCCCGACGGCGAACTCCCGGCGGCGGCGCATCGCCCGCCCCCGGCGCCGGTGGCGCCGAGCGGTCCGGTGACCACGCTGTCCACTGACCGGCCCACCGTGGTGGTGGCGGGCGATGGCGCCGGCCCGCAGGCCCGGCTGCTCGCCGAAGCGGCGGGCTGGCCGTTGCTGGCCGAGCCGTCCTCCGGCGCTCGCGGCGGCCCCGCCATGATCGGCCCCTATCGGCTGCTGCTCGAGCTGGCCGAGCTCACCGCCGCGATCGAGCGGGTGGTCGTCTTCGGCCGGCCGACCCTGTCCCGTCCGGTGACCCGGCTGCTGGCCCGCCCCGAGCTCGAGCTGGTGCTGGTCTCGCCGTACCCCGACTGGCCGGTACCGCCGCGCCCGGTCACCCGGGCACCCGCCGTCCGGGTCGCCGGGCCGGCCGACGATGCGGACGGCGCCGCCTGGGCCGCCCGGTGGCGGACGGCCGGTGCAGCGGCGCAGGGCGCCCTCGATCACCGGCTGGACGGCGAACCGTCTCTGAACGGCCCGGCTGTGGCGCGGGCGATGGCGCGCGCGCTGGGCCCCGGCGACCGGCTGGTCTCCGCGTCCAGCAACGCCATCCGCGACCTCGACCTCGCGGCGCCGCCGCTGGTGGACGGCGTGCGGGTGGTGGCCAACCGTGGCCTGGCCGGGATCGACGGGACCCTTTCCACCGCAACGGGTATCGCGCTGGCCTCGGACGAGCGGGTGCGCGTGCTGATCGGTGACCTCGCCTTCCTGCACGATGTCAACGCCCTGCTGGTCGCACCGGGCGAGCGCCGGGCCGACCTGCAGGTCGTCGTGCTCAACGACGCCGGCGGAGGGATCTTCTCACTGCTCGAGTACGGCGAGCTGGCCGAGCGCGGCGCCGCCGAGACGGCTCAGTTCGAGCGCCTGTTCGGCACCCCGCACGCAGCCGACGTGTCGGCGTTGTGCCGTGGCTTCGGGGTGCCGCACTGCGGGGTGGGATCGGTCGCAGAGCTGTCAGCCGTTCTGGCGCAGCCTGTTCCGGGCACCAGTGTGGTCGAGGTGCGAGCCGACCGGTCCGATCTGCGCCGGCTGCACGCCGACCTGCGTACCGCCGTCCACGCCGCGGTCCGCCAGGCCATCACCTGACGTCCGCCACCGCCCGTCAGCCACCGCCCGTCAGCCACCGCCCGTCAGCCACCGTGCACCTGCGACGGTGGAGATCACGTTGCATGAGAACGGCTGCTATCACAGCCATTTCCACGCATCGTGATCTCCACCGTCGGAAGCTGGGGGAGCGGCTGGGCCTGGGTCAGCTGGACAGGGCGTCTCGCATCGGCACCAGCTTGGCCACCGATTCGGCCACCTCGGCCTCGGGGTCCGACCCGGCCACGATGCCGCACCCGGCGAACAGTCTGATCCTGTGCGGGTCGCTCTGCGACAGCCGTCCGCTGCGCAGCGCCAACCCCCATTCGCCGTCCCCGTCGGCGTCGATCCAGCCGACCGGGCCTGCGTAGCGATCGCGGTCCATCTGCTCCAGCTGCTCGATCAGTGCTCCCGCCGCCGCCGTGGGGGTGCCGCAGACGGCGGCCGAGGGGTGCAGCGCCTGGGCCAGGGCGAGTGCGGAGGAGCTGTCGGCGAGCACTCCGGTGACGTCCGTGGCCAGGTGCATGACGTTCGCCAGGTGCAGCACGAACGGCGCCTCGGGCACGTTCGTCGAGGTGCAGTGCGGGGTCAGCGCATCGGCCACCGAGCGCACCGCGTACTCGTGCTCCTCCAGGTCCTTGCTCGAGCGGGCCAGGGACGCCGCCAGGCCCAGGTCCCGGGCGTCGTCACCGGTGCGCCGGATGGTCCCGGCCAGCACCCGCGAGGTGACCAGGCCCTTCTCCCTCCGCACCAGCAGTTCGGGGGTGGCGCCGAGCAGACCGTCCACGCTGAACGTCCAGCAGCCGGGGTACCGCTCGGCGAGGCGGCCGAGGGCCCACCGGGGGTCGATCGGCTGCGCCGCCCGGGCCTCCATGTCCCGTGCGAGCACCACCTTCTCGACCGTGCCCTGAGCGATCTGCTCGATCGCCTCGGCCACGGCACCGGCCCACTGCGGGGCGGGCAGGGCGCCGTCGGCGAAGGCCATCTCGCCGGGGGAGACGACCGGCTCGACCTCGGGCAGATCCGGAGGCGGAGGCAGGCCACCCGCGCTGACCGTGGTCAGCCACCAGACCCCTCCGCGGTGGCCGACGACGACCTCGGGCACCACCAGCACCGATCCGGCCGGTGAGGCCGGTGCGAAGCTGAACGAGCCGAAGGCGATCAGGCCGGTGCCCGGCAGACCCACCATGTCCCGGACCAGCGCATGGGAGACCAGCTCGGACCAGGCCTGGTCGGCCTCCGCGAAACGCCGGCCCGGGTCGTCGGAGGCCTCGAGATCGATCTGGCGCACATTGCCCCAGCCGACGATGCCCTCGCCGCGGCGTACCCAGGCCAAGGGAGCCGTCCGCGGCAGCAGGTCGAGCAGCGGCCCGGGATCGGTCAGCGGCAGCGTGCGGACAACGAGCGGCACGCCCACAGGTGCGGTGGTCATCGCTACCACAGCCTAAGCCGACCAGGAGGCGCGCGCGTAGCCGATCCGGGATGGGACCATCTGTGTCATGCCCCGCGCCAGCCTGGAGAAGCAGCCGCACGAGGTGGCTGCGATGTTCGACGAGGTCGCCCACGCCTACGACCGCACCAACGGGGTGCTGTCGCTGCGGCAGGACCGCCGATGGCGGATCCAGGTGGCCCGGGCCCTCGACGTCCGGCCGGGGGAGAAGGTGCTCGACCTCGCCGCCGGCACCGGCGCCTCGAGCGAGGTGTTCGCCGAGGCGGGCGCCCAGGTGGTGCCGTGCGACTTCTCCCTCGGCATGCTCGCCGTCGGCAAGCAGCACCGTGCCGGCCTGTCCTTCGTGGCCGGCGACGCGCTGCACCTGCCGTTCGCGGACGGGGCCTTCGACGCGGTCACCATCTCCTTCGGCCTGCGCAACGTGGTCGGGGTGGACGCCGCGCTCACCGAGCTCCGCCGGGTCACCCGGCACGGTGGCCGGCTGGTGATCTGCGAGTTCTCCCACCCCACGTGGGGTCCGTTCCGCCGTCTCTACAGCGGTTACCTGATGCGCGCCCTGCCCCGGGTCGCCGGCCGCGTGTCCTCCAGCCCGGACTCGTACGTGTACCTGGCCGAGTCGATCCAGCAGTGGCCGGACCAGCCGGCCCTGGCCGCGCTGATCCGCGAGTCCGGCTGGGAGGACGTGGCCTACCGCAACCTCTCCGGCGGCATCGTCGCCCTGCACCGCGCCGTCCGCCCCTGACCTGCTCACCTGGCTGTCGGGCCCGGGCGGGGCGCCCGTTATGCTCACCGGGTCAGCGTCTCGTGAAAGCGTTCACAAGGGCACATGCAACGCCGCGTCCGCCTCGGGGCCCGGTGCGCCGAAACCCTGGGGTCAGGCCCCTAGGATGGTGCGCGTCGACGAAGAGGACGATGCCGTTTGCCGGTGCTCGTCCCTGATGCACGAACCTGTGAAACGACGCTGTGGAACGACCGCCGCAGTACCTGACGTAGAAGGGTGAGCGCGTGAACCCGTACGTGCCGATCCTCGTGCTTGGCGCCATCTCGGCAGCGTTCGCCGTCTTCTCCATCGGCGCCGCCGCGATCGCCGGTCCGAAGCGCTACAACCGGGCCAAGCTCGAGGCCTACGAGTGCGGCATCGAGCCCACCCCGCACGCGGCGGGCGGAGGCCGGTTCCCGATCAAGTACTACCTGATGGCGATGCTGTTCATCGTGTTCGACATCGAGATCGTCTTCCTCTATCCCGTGGGCCGTCGCCTTCGACCGCCTGGGCCTGTTCGCGCTGGTCGAGATGGTGCTGTTCATCGCCACGGTCTTCGTCGCCTACGCCTACGTGTGGCGGCGCGGCGGTCTGGAGTGGGACTGATCGGCTAGCCGTGGGGAGCAGCGGCGTACGGGGCGTACGGACAGACGGCTGAGGTCGGACGGAGAGGTCGAATGGGTATCGAGGAGAAGCTGCCGAGCGGCTTCCTGCTGACGACGGTGGAGGAACTCGCCGGCTACATGCGCAAGAGCTCGCTGTGGCCGGCGACGTTCGGACTGGCCTGCTGCGCGATCGAGATGATGGCGACCGGCGGGCCGCAGTTCGACATCGCCCGGTTCGGCATGGAGGTCTTCCGCGCCTCGCCGCGGCAGGCCGACCTGATGATCGTGGCCGGGCGGGTGAGCCAGAAGATGGCGCCGGTGCTGCGCCAGATCTACGACCAGATGGCCGAGCCGAAGTGGGTGCTCTCGATGGGCGTGTGCGCCTCCTCCGGCGGCATGTTCAACAACTACGCGATCGTGCAGGGCGTCGACCACGTCGTGCCGGTCGACATCTACCTGCCGGGCTGCCCGCCGCGCCCGGAGATGCTGATCCACGCGATCCTCACGCTGCACGAGAAGATCCAGCGATGCCGCTGGGCGTCGAACCGGGTCGAGGCCGCGCGCGCCGCCGAGGAGGCTGCCCTGACCGCCCTGCCGACGTCCCAGATGAAGGGCCTGCTGCGGTGAGCGCCGACGAGACCGCGCCCGAGACCAACCCGTCCGGCGTCCCCGCCACCACCGATGCCACGGCCGACGTGATCGAGACCCGGACCGGCATGTTCGGCGTCCACGGCACCGGCGACACCTCCGGCTACGGCCGGCCTGGTCCGCTCGGTCGACCCTGCCGGCACCGGCCCCGCGGCCCTACGGCGGCTCCTTCGACGAGGTCGTCGACACGCTGGCCGAGGCCCTGGGCGGGCGACCTCGGCCGCCGCGGTCGAGCGGGTGGTCGTCGACCGCGGCGAGCTGACCCTGCACGTGCGCCGCGAGCACCTCGTCGCCGTGTGCCAGACGCTGCGCGACGACCCGGACCTGCGGTTCGAGCTGTGCGCGGCGTCAGCGGGGTGCACTACCCGCACGACGCGGGTCGCGAGCTGCACGCCGTCTACCCGCTGCTGTCGATCACCCACAACCGCCGCGTCCGGCTGGAGGTCACCTGCCCGGACGCCGACCCGCACATCCCGTCGCTGGTCGCGGTCTACCCGACCACCGACTGGCACGAGCGGGAGACCTACGACTTCTTCGGCATCCAGTCTTCGACGGGCACCCGGCGCTGACCCGGATCGAGATGCCCGACGACTGGCCCGGGCACCCGCAGCGCAAGGACTACCCGCTCGGCGGCATCCCGGTCGAGTACAAGGGCGCGACGATCCCGCCGCCCGACACGCGGAGGTCGTACAGCTGATGAGCCAGACGACTGAGCGGGACCCGTACGCACAGGGCGAGGACGAGGACGGCCGCGTCTTCAGCGCCAGCGGCGGCGACTGGACCGACATCGCCGAGGAGGCCGCGAGCCTCGGCGAGGAGCGCATCGTCGTCAACATGGGTCCGCAGCACCCGTCCACCCACGGGGTGCTGCGGCTGATCCTGGAGATCGACGGCGAGACGGTCACCGAGGCCCGGTGCGGCATCGGCTACCTGCACACCGGCATCGAGAAGAACCTGGAGTTCCGCACCTGGACCCAGGGCGTGACGTTCTGCACCCGGATGGACTACCTGTCCCCGCTCTTCCACGAGACGGCCTACTGCCTGGCGGTGGAGAAGCTGCTCGGCATCACCGACGACATCCCCGAGCGGGCCAGCGTCATCCGGGTGCTGATGATGGAGCTCAACCGGATCTCCTCCCACCTGGTGGCGCTGGCCACCGGCGGCATGGAGACTCGGTGCGCTCACCGCGATGATCTTCGGGTTCCGGGAGCGCGAGCAGATCCTGCAGCTCTTCGAGCTGATCACCGGGCTGCGGATGAACCACGCCTACATCCGGCCCGGCGGCCTGGCCGCAGGACCTGCCC
Organism: uncultured Actinomycetota bacterium; assembly: GCA_963710915.1. Lineage (GTDB taxonomy): Bacteria > Actinomycetota > Actinomycetes > Actinomycetales > Kineosporiaceae > JADJPO01. Next base: position 468,280 of record CAVQCD010000020.1, read on the forward strand.
GCCGCGGCGCGCTGGACCGGGTGCGGGTCGCCCTGCCCGACCTGCGCCGGGGCATCGACGACATCGAGAAGCTGCTCAACGAGAACCCGATCTGGAAGGCCCGCACCAAGGGACGTCGGCTACCTCGACCTGACCGGCTGCATGGCGCTGGGCATCACCGGCCCGGTGCTGCGCTCCACCGGGCTGCCGCACGACCTGCGCAAGGCGCAGCCGTACTGCGGCTACGAGACCTACGACTTCGACGTCACCACCGGCGACACCTGCGACTGCCTACGGCCGCTACCGTGATCCGGGTCGAGGAGATGAAGCGAGTCGCTGCAGATCGTCGAGCAGTGCGTGGACCGGCTGCAGGGGCTGGACACCGGCCCGGTGATGGTCGAGGACAAGAAGATCGCCTGGCCGGCCGACCTGACGGTCGGCGCCGACGGGCTGGGCAACTCGCCTCGAGCACATCGCCAAGATCATGGGCACCTCGATGGAGGCGCTGATCCACCACTTCAAGCTGGTCACCGAGGGCTTCCGGGTGCCGGCCGGCCAGGTGTACGCGGCGGTCGAGTCGCCGCGCGGCGAGCTCGGCGTGCACATGGTCTCCGACGGCGGCACCCGCCCCTACCGGGTGCACTTCCGCGACCCGTCGTTCACCAACCTGCAGGCGGTGGCGGCGATGTGCGAGGGCGGCATGGTCGCCGACGTCGATCGTCGCGGTCGCCTCGCATCGACCCGGTCATGGGAGGGGTGGACCGCTGATGTCGTCGACCTGCGCTGGGCCACGCCCGACGAGCCGGTCCGCCGATCGCGGCTCGCCTACGCCGAGCGTGGCGCCTCGCCGCCGACGCCGACGATCATCGCCCGCTACCCGCGTGCCGCGCTCGGCGCTGCTGCCGCTGCTGCACCTGGTGCAGGCCGAGGACGGCTACGTCACCGCGGCCGGCATCGCGTTCTGCGCCGAGCAACTCGGACCTGACCGACCGCCGAGGTGACCGCGGTCGCCACGTTCTACTCGATGTACCGCGCACCCCGACCGGCGAGTACCTGGTCGGCGTCTGCACCAACACGCTGTGCGCGGTCATGGGCGGCGACGCCATCTTCGACGACACTGGAGGACCACCTGGGCATCGGGCACGACGAGACCACCGACGGACGGCGCGATCACCCTCGAGCACGATCGAGTGCAACGCGGCCTGCGACTACGCGCCGGTGGTGATGGTCAACTGGGAGTTCTTCGACAACCAGACCCCGTCCACCGCCAGGGACCTCGTCGACGGCCTGCGGGCCGGCGAGCGACGTCGCCGCCCACCCGCGGCGCGGCGCGGTGTGCTCGTTCAAGCAGGTCTCCCGCGTGCTGGCCGGCTTCCCCGACGAGCCAGCGCGGACGAGGGCGTCGGCGCCGGCGGCCCGAGCCTGCGACGCGGCACCCGCCTGGCCCGCACAGAAGCGGCTGGACGCGCGGCCCGAGCATGCCGGCGACTGGCCACGACCGCGCCGCGCCCGCGACGACCAAGGAGGGCTGAGCCGTGGCGACCACCGCTGACCCCGGTGCTGAGCCGCATACTGGGACGACCGCCGAGTCCTGGACGCTGGCCACCTACCGGCGCCACGACGGCTACCAGGCGCTGCGCAAGGCGCTGGGCATGGCGCCCGACGACGTCATCGCCACTGGTCAAGGACTCCGGTCTGCGCGGCCGCGGCGGCGCCGGCTTCCCGACCGGGCATGAAGTGGTCGTTCATCCCGCAAGCCGGACGGCGGCAAGCCGCACTACCTGGTGGTCAACGCCGACGAGTCCGAACCGGGCACCTGCAAGGACATCCCGCTGATGATGGCCACGCCGCACGTCCTCGTCGAGGGCGTCGATCATCGCCGCCTACGCGATCCGGCGCCAGGCACGCGTTCATCTACGTGCGCGGCGAGGTGGTGCACGTGTACTGCGCCGGCTGCAGCGCGCGGTCGCCGAGGCCTACGAGGCCGGGCTACCTCGGCACCGACATCCTCGGCTCGGGCTTCGACCTCGACCTGGTCGTGCACGCCGGCGCCGGCGCCTACATCTGCGGTGAGGAGACCGCGCTGCTGGACTCGCTGGAGGGCCGCCGCGGCCAGCCGCGGCTGCGGCCGCCGTTCCCCGCGGTCGCCGGCCTGTACGCCTGCCCGACGGTGGTCAACAACGTCGAGTCGATCGCCAGCGTGCCGCCGATCGTGCGCGGCGGCGCCGACTGGTTCACGATCGATGGGCACCGAGAAGTCGCCCGGCTTCACGCTGTACTCGCTGTCCGGGCACGTCACCCGGCCCGGCCAGTACGAGGCGCCGCTGGGCATCACGCTGCGCGAGCTGCTCGACTTCGCCGGCGGCGTCCGGACCGGCCACGAGCTGAAGTTCTGGACGCCGGGCGGATCGTCGACGCCGCTGCTCACCGCCGAGCACCTCGACGTGCCGCTCGACTTACGAGCGGTGGGCGCGGCGCGGGTCGATGCTCGGCACCAAGGCGCTGCAGATCTTCGACGAGACCACCTGCGTGGTGCGGGCCGTGCGGCGCTGGATCGAGTTCTACACGCACGAGTCCTGCGGCAAGTGCACCCCGTGCCGGGAGGGCACCTACTGGCTGGTCCAGATCTACGACCGGCTCGAGCACGGGCAGGGCACCGAGGCCGACCTCGACACGCTGCTCGACATCTCCGACAACATCCTCGGCAAGTCGTTCTGCGCGCTCGGGCGACGGCGCGACCAGCCCGATCACGTCGTCGATCAAGTACTTCCGGGACGAGTACGTGGCGTCACCTCACCGAGCGGCGGCTGTCCCGTTCGACCGCACGCCCGATGTCCACCGTCTGCCAGGAAGCCTTCGGCGCTGATGACCGTGACCGCGAACACCGCCAACCCGCCCGGCTCGGCACCGCCGCGACCTGGTGACCGTCTGACCATCGACGACATCGAGATCAGCGTGCCCAAGGGCACGCTGGTGATCCGCGCCGCCGAGCTGCTCGGGCATCGCAGATCCCCCGGTTCTGCGACCACCCGCTGCTCGACCCCGTCGGCGCCTGCCGGCAGTGCCTGGTCGAGGTGGCCACCGGGCCGGAGGGCACACTGCGCCGATGCCCAAGCCGCAGGCCTCGTGCACGATCGAGTGCACGCCCGGCATGGTGGTGCGCACCCAGCAGACCTCCGCCGGTGGCCGACAAGGCCCAGCACGGCGTGATGGAGCTGCTGCTGATCAACCACCCGCTGGACTGCCCGGTCTGCGACAAGGGCGGCGAGTGCCCGCTGCAGAACCAGGCGATGTCCAACGGCCGCGCCGAGACCCGCTTCGACGACATCAAGCGCACCTTCCCCAAGCCGATCCACGCTCTCCACGCAGGTGCTGCTCGACCGCGAGCGCTGCGTGCTGTGCCAGCGCTGCACCCGGTTCTCCGAGCAGATCGCCGGCGACCCGTTCATCGACCTGCTGGAACGCGGTGCGACCAGCAGGTCGGCACTTCGCCCGAGGTGCTCGGCTTCCACTCGCGGGCGATCCGCGATCGAGCGCGTTCAGCCGTTCGCCTACTTCTCCGGCAACACCGTGCAGATCTGCCCGGTCGGCGCGCTGACCGGCGCGGCCTACCGGTTCCGGGCCCGCCCGTTCGACCTGGTCTCCACGCCGAGCGTGTGCGAGCACTGCGCGTCCGGCTGCGCCCAGCGCACCGACCACCGCCGCGGCACGGTGCTGCGCCGCCTGGCCGGCGACGACCCGGAGGTCAACGAGGAGTGGAACTGCGACAAGGGCCGCTGGGCGTTCACCTACGCCACCGCACCCGACCGGATCACCACCCCGCTGGTGCGCGACCGGGACGACGGCGAGCTGCGGCCGGCGTCCTGGCCGGAGGCGCTGGCGGCCGCCGGCCTGCGGCCTGGCCGCGGCCGAGCGGCTCCGGCGTCGGCGTGCTGGTCGGCGGCCGGGTCACCGTCGAGGACGCCTACGCCTACGCCAAGTTCGCCCGGGTCGCGCTGGGCACCAACGACATCGACTTCCGGGCCCGCCCACACTCGGCCGAGGAGACGCACGTTCCTCGCCGCACGTCGCGGCCGGCCGCTCGATGGCGGTCGACCTACGCCGACCTGGAGAGCGCGCCCGCGGTGCTGCTGCGTCGGGTTCGAGCCCGAGGAGGAGTCGCCGATCGTCTTCCTGCGGCTGCGCAAGGCGGTGACCACGCGGCCGGGCGCCAAGCTCGCCGTGTTCTCGGTCGCCTCGTTCGCCAGCCGCGGGCTGGAGCAAGCTGGACGGCACGCTGCTCCCGGCGGCCCCGGGGACGGAGGCCGAGGTGCTCCAGGCGATCGCCGAGGCGACCGAGGAGGTCTCCGCGGCGGCCGCGGCCCTGCGCCAGGACGGCGCGGTGATCCTGGTCGGCGAGCGGCTGGCCAGCGTGCCCGGCGCCCTCACCGCGGCGGTGCGCGCTGGCCGCAGGCCACCGGCGCCCGGCTCGCCTGGGTGCCGCGCCGCGCCGGCGAGCGCGGCGCGCTCGAGGCCGGTGCCCTGCCCGAGCCTGCTGCCCGGCGGCCGGCCGGTCGTCGGACGCCGCCGCCCGGGCCGACGTGGCCGCGGCCTGGGACGTCGACAGCCTGCCCGACGGCCGCCGGCCGCGACACCGCCGGCATGATCGCCGGCCGCGGCCGCGCGGCGACCTGGGCGCGCTGCTCGTCGGCGGCGTCGGACCCGCGCGACCTGCCCGACCCCGGCGCGGCGCCGCCGGCGCTCGACGCGGCCGGCTTCGTGGTCAGCCTCGAGGTGCGCAGCAGCGCGGTCACCGAGCGGGCCGACGTGGTGCTCCCGGTCGCGCCGGTCGCCGAGAAGGCCGGCACCTTCGTCGAACTGGGAGGGCCGTTCGCGCGCCTTCGCCGGCGGCCCTGACCAGCCAACGCGATGCCCGACCTCCGGGTGCTGGACATGCTCGCCGACGCATCTGGACGTCGACCTCGGCCTGCGCACCGTCGAGCAGGCGCGGGGCGAGCTCGCCCAGCTCGGCGGCATGGGACGGTCTGCACGCACCCGGCCCGGTCAGCCCGGCCACCGCGCCGGCGCACCCCGCGGCGGGGTCGGCGGCCCTGGCCACCTGGCGGATGCTGCTCGACGCCGGCCGGCTGCAGGACGGCGAGCCGTACCTGGCCGGCACCGCGCACCGGGCCGTGGCCCGGCTCTCGGCGGCCACCGCGGCCGAGATCGGGCTGGCCGACGGGCGGACCGTGACCGTCTCGACCGCAAGCGGGCGCGATCACCCTGCCGTCGGTGATCACCGAGATGCCCGACCGGGTGGTGTGGCTGCCGACGAACTCGCCGGGCTGCACCGTGCGGGCGGACCTGGGCGTCGACGCTGGCGCCCTGGTCTCGATCAAGCCCGCTGCCGGCCCCTCGACCACCACTGCCGAGACGGGTGAGCAGGCATGACCTTCCTCGCGGGCGCCATCGCCGCGGAGAATCCCTCCGCGAACTTCGGCCAGGACCCGGCTGGCTGATCTTCGGGCAAGGCGCTGTTCGTCTTCGTCTTCCTGGTGCTGCTCACCCTGCTCACGCATCTGGGGCGAGCGCCAGGTCGTGGCCCGGATGCAGTTGCGGCCCGGCCCGAACCGGGTCGGGCCGTTCGGGCTGCTGCAGTCGTCTGGCCGACGGCGTCAAGCTGGCCCTCAAGGAGGACATCATCCCGAACGGCGGTCGACAAGCTCGTCTTCATCCTGGCGCCGATCATCTCGGTGATCCCTGCGTTCCTGGCGTTCGCCGTGATCCCGTTCGGGCCCGAGGCCAGGATCCCGTTCACCGACATCGCACCCCGCTGCAGCTGACCGACCTGCCCGGTCGCGGTGCTCTACATCCTCGCGGTGCACCTCGATCGGCGTGTACGGCATCGTGCTGGCCGGCTGGTCGTCCGGGTCGACCTACCCGCTGCTCGGCGGGCTGCGCTCCACGGCGCAGGTGATCTCCTACGAGATCGCGATGGGCCTGTCGTTCGTCGGCGGTGTTCCTCTACGCGGGCTCGATGTCGACCTCGGAGATCGTCGCCGCCCAGGAGCACGGCTCGGTAGTCTTCCTCGGCGGGCTCGAGCTGACCCTGCCCTCGTGGTACGCGTTCCTGCTGCCGGTGGCCTTCGTCATCTACGTGATCGCGATGGTCGGCGAGACCAACCGGGCCCCGTTCGACCTGCCCGAGGCCGAGGGCGAGCTGGTCGGCGGCTTCCACACCGAGTACTCGTCGCTGAAGTTCGCGATGTTCTTGCTCGCCGAGTACGTCAACATGACCACGGTCTCGGCGCTGGCGACCACGCTGTTCCTCGGCGGCTGGCAGGCACCGTGGCCGCTGTCGGCCATCGGCGACGGCGCCGAACACCGGCTGGTGGCCGCTGCTCTGGTTCATCGCCAAGGTGCTGCGGCTTCCTGTTCTTCTTCATCTGGCTGCGCGCCACCCTGCCCCGGCTGCGCTACGACCAGTTCATGCGCTCGGCTGGAAGGTCCTGATCCCGGTCTCGCTGGTCTGGATCGTGATGGTCGCCGTCATCCGCACCCTGCGAGTGCAGGGCGCCGACCTGGGCACCGGATCGCGGGTGGCCCTGGCCCTCGGCGCGATGGTGCTGGTCGGCGGTGTCCTGTGGGCCTGCTCGGTGCACGCCGAGCGGGCCGAGCGGATGGAGTCGCCCGCCATCCGAGTCCGCCCGAGGAGGTCGATCCGTTCGCGGGCGGCTTCCCGGTGCCGCCGATGCCCGGGCAGCGGTTGATCCGCAGCGACGGCCGCCAGCCTGCGCTGGTCAGCAGCGATGACCAGGAGGTGCACGGTGACTGACCCCCAGCCCGACAACGAGATCGCCTCGCCGCAGGACCGCGGCGGGTGGCTGGCCTCCATCGCCGGGTTCGGCGTCACCTTCCGGACGATGTTCCGCAAGCCGGTCACCGAGCAGTACCCCGAGGAGAAGGTGCCGACCGCAGCCGCGCTACCACGGCCGGCACCAGCTCAACCGGTACCCCGACGGCCTGGAGAAGTGCATCGGCTGCGAGCTGTGCGCCTGGGCCTGCCCGGCCGACGCGATCTACGTCGAGGGCGCCGACAACACCGAGGAGGAGCGGTTCTCGCCGGGTGAGCGCTACGGCCGCGTCTACCAGATCAACTACCTGCGCTGCATCTGCTGCGGCCTGTGCATCGAGGCCTGCCCGACCCGGGCGCTGACGATGACCAACGAGTACGAGCTGGCCGACGACAACCGGGCCGGACCTGATCTACGAGCAAGGACGAGCTGCTCGGCGCCGCTGCTGCCGGGCATGGTCGCAGCCGCCGCACCCGATGGCGCCGGGCACCACCGACGACGGACTACTACCTGGGCAACGTGACCGAGGCCGTGGCCGAGCAGAAGGACTGGGTCGCGGCCCGCCGCGGCGACGACGAAGGGCACGGCGTGGACGACGGCGAGCGGGCCGAGGTGGCCCGGTGAGCGGCGGCGAGGCGGTGCTGTTCTGGGTTCTCGCGCCCGTCGTGGTGCTGGGCGCCTCGGGCTGCTGGTCGCGCAGAAGGCGGTGTACTCCGCGCTCTGCCTGGCCGCTGGTGATGATCTCTCTGGGCGTCGCTCTACGTCGCGCAGGACGCCCCGTTCCTCGGCGTGCGTGCAGGTGGTCGTCTACACCGGCGCGGTGATGATGCTGTTCCTGTTCGTGCTCATGCTGATCGGGGTCGACTCCTCCGACTCGCTGGTGGAGACGATCCGGGGCCAGCGGGTCGCCGCCGTCCTGCTCGGGCTGGGTTCCGCGGTCACCGCTGATCGCCACCCTGACCGGCGTCACCATGGCGGGCCTCCAAGGGCCTGACCGACGCGAACTCCGAGCGGCAACGTCGAGGGCCTCGCCGACCTGATCTTCAGCGCCGTACGTGTTCGCGTTCGAGGTGACCAGCGCGCTGCTGATCACCGCGGCGCTCGGCGCGATGGTGCTGGCGCACCGGGAACGGCTCGAGCGCCGCAAGCCCACCCAGCGTGAGCTGGCCGAGCGGCGGTTCCGCGCGGGCGTCGTCAAGGCCCCGCTGCCGGCTCCCGGTGTCTTCGCCCGGCACAACGCGGTGGACATCCCGGCGCTGCTGCCCGACGGCACGCCGAGCGAGCTGTCGATCTCCCGCGTGCTCACCGCACGGGGTCAGATGCGTTCCACCGACGAGCGGGCCGGAGAGGTCTCCGGCATCCTCGCCGAGATCGACGGCTCCGAGCCACGGAAGGATGACGACGCGTGAGCCAGGACTGGTGGCTGTACCTGTCGGCCGTCGCTGTTCACGATCGGCGCCAGCACGGTGCTGGTGCGCCGCAACGCGATCGTCGTGTTCATGTGCGTGGAGCTGATGCTCAACGCGACCAACCTCGCGTTCGTCACCTTCGCCCGGATGCACGGTGACCTCGACGGCCAGGTGGTCGCGTTCTTCGTCATGGTCGTCGCCGCGGCCGAGGTCGTGGTCGGCCTGGCGATCATCATGACCATCTTCCGGACCCGCCGCTCGGCCTCGGTCGACGACGCGAACCTGCTGAAGTACTGAGAGGCGGATCGTGAATCACCTAGCGGAAGGCGGTTCGCGGGCGGCGATCACCGCAGCCGGCGGCGCCGTCCAGAACAATGCCTGGTTGCTGATCGCGCTGCCGCTGCTCGGTGCCGCGGTGCTGCTGCTCGGCGGGCGGCGGACCAACGCCTGGGGGCACTGGTTCGCCGTCGCGGCGTCCTGGTCGGCCTTCGTCTACGGCGCGCTGCTGTTCCTCGACCTGCGCGCGCTCGCCCCCGAGGAGCGGGCCCGAAACCTGGAGCTGTTCACCTGGATCCACGCCGGCACGTTCGACCTGAAGGCCGGGCTGCAGCTCGACCCGCTGTCGATCGCCTTCGTGCTGCTGATCACCGTCGTCGGCTCGCTGATCCACGTCTACTCCGTCGGCCTACATGGCGCACGACGCCGACCGGCGCCGGTTCTTCGCCTACCTGAACCTGTTCGTCGCCGCGATGCTGCTGCTGGTGCTGGCCGACAACTACGTCCTGCTCTACGTGGGCTGGGAGGGCGTCGGCCTGGCCTCCTACCTGCTGATCGGGTTCTGGAACCACAACCCGGTCGACGCCACCGCGGCCAAGAAGGCGTTCGTGGTGAACCGGGTCGGTGACATCGGCCTGTCCGTGGCGATCATGATGATGTTCGCCACCTTCGGCACGGTCACCTTCGCCGGCGTGCTGCGGCAGCGCCGACGGCGCCTCCGAGGGCACCCTCACCGCGATCGGTCTGCTGCTGCTGCTCGGCGCCTGCGGCAAGTCGGCGCAGTTCCCGCTGCAGTCCTGGCTCGGCGACGCGATGGAGGGCCCGACCCCGGTGTCGGCGCTGATCCACGCCGCGACCATGGTCACCGCCGGCGTCTACCTGATCGTGCGCGTCCGGCGCCGATCTTCGACGGCGGCGCCCACCGCGCAACTGGCCGTGGTGATCGTCGGTGCGGTCACCCTGCTGTTCGGTGCGATCGTCGGCTGCGCCAAGGACGACATCAAGAAGGCGCTCGCCGCCTCGACGATGTCCCAGATCGGCTACATGATGCTGGCCGCCGGCCTCGGCCCGGTCGGCTACGCGTTCGCGATCATGCACCTGCTCACCCACGGCTTCTTCAAGGCCGGCCTGTTCCTCGGCGCCGGTTCGGTGATGCACGGGATGAACGACGAGGTCGACATGCGCCGCTTCGGCGGCCTGCGCCGGTGCCATGCCGATCACCTTCGTCACGTTCGGTCTGGGCTAGCTGGCGATCATCGGCGTCCCGCCGTTCTCCGGCTTCTTCACCAAGGACGCGATCATCGAGACCGCCTTCGCCACGGGCGAGGGCTGGCGGCCCTGGGTGTTCGGCGGCGCTGCTCTGCTCGGCGCCGGGATCACCGCGTTCTACATGTCGCGGCTGATCTTCATGACGTTCTTCGGGGCGCAAGCGCTGGCCCGACGAGGCGCACCCGCACGAGTCGCCGCGGCTGATGACCTGCCCGATGATCGTGCTCGCCGTCGGCTCGGTCTGCTCGGCGCGTTCCTGGTGATCGGCGGCCGGTTCACCTCCTGGCTGGAGCCGGTCACCGGCGGCGGCGAGGAGCACCACCCGGTGATCCCGAAGTACCCGCTGATGGCGCTCACCCTGGCCCTGGTGGCGCTCGGGGTGTTCCTCGCCTGGCGCCAGTACTGGCAGGCCGAGGTGCCGCAGACCGCCCCCCGCGGTTCGGTGCTCACCCGGGCCGCCCGGCGCGATCTCTACCAGGACGACGTCAACGAGGCCGTGTTCATGCGCCCCGGTCAGTACCTGACCCGGTTCCTGGTGTTCGCCGACACCCGGGGCGTCGACGGTGCCGTCAACGGGCTGGCCGCCGGGATCGGCGGCCTGGCCGGCCGGCTGCGCCGCTGGCAGACCGGGTTCGTCCGCTCCTACGCGCTGTCCATGCTTGCCGGTGTCGTCGTCCTCGTCCTCGGCGTTCTCGCCGTGCGGATCTGACGCCGTGTTCACCGAGGGACCACAGAGGGAAGGTCTGACATGCCCTGGCTGACCATCATGGGTCTGCTCCCGCTGCTCGGCGCCGCCGTCGTGTGGGCGCTGCCGCACGGCACCGACGCGATGGCGCGGGTGGTGGCCCTGGCCACCTCGCTCGCCACGCTCGCCGTCGGCATCGGGATGGCGCTGCGCTTCGACGTCGCCAACGGCGGGCTCTACCAGTTCGCCGAGCAGCACGCCTGGATCCCGCAGTTCGGCGTCGAGCTACGCCCTCGGCGTCGACGGCATCGCGCTGGTGCTGGTGCTGCTGTCGGCGGTGCTGGTGCCGATCTGCGTGCTCGCCGCGTGGAACGACTACCGCGGGCAACTCGCGCCCGCAACTTCTTCGCGCTGATCCTGGTGCTCGAGACGTTCATGATCGGCGTGTTCGCCGCGCGTGACGTGTTCCTGTTCTACGTGTTCTTCGAGGCCATGCTGATCCCGATGTACTTCCTGATCGGGCAGTTCGGCGGCGCCCAGCGCCGGTACGCCGCGGTGAAGTTCCTGCTCTACAGCCTGTTCGGCGGGCTCGTCATGCTGGTCGCGGTGATCGGGCTGTACGCGCAGGGCCAGGGTGGGGAGCAGGGCTTCCTGACCACCGCCCTGACCGGTGTCTTCCCCAGCGCGGCCGGTGACCCGACCGCCGCCGAGGTGCTGCTGTTCCTCGGGTTCTTCTTCGCCTTCGCGGTCAAGGCGCCGCTGTGGCCGGTGCACACCTGGCTGCCGGACGCCGCCGGTGAGGCGCCCCCGGCGTCGCCGTGCTGCTGGTCGGCGGTGCTCGACAAGGTCGGCACCTTCGGCATGCTGACCCTCTGCCTGCCGCTGTTCCCGAACGCCAGCCGCTGGGCAGCCCCGGTGATCATGGTGCTCGCGGTGATCTCGGTCCTCTACGGCGCGCTGCTGGCGATCGGCCAGACCGACCTGATGCGGCTGATCGCCTACACGTCGATCTCGCACTTCGGGTTCATCGTCCTGGGCATCTTCGCGATGACCAGCTACGGCCAGTCCGGCTCGACGCTGTACATGGTCAACCACGGCATCTCCACCGCGGCCCTGTTCCTGATCGCCGGCATGCTGGTCGCCCGTCGCTCGTCGTCGAAGATCGCCGACTTCGGCGGCCTGCAGGAAGGTCGCCCCGGTCCTGGCCGGAGTGTTCCTGATCGCCGGTCTGTCCAGCGCTGTCGCTGCCCGGGCTGTCCCGCTTCATCAGCGAGTTCCTGGTGCTGGTCGGCACCTTCCCCCGGTACCCGGCGATCGCGGTGATCGCGACGGTGGGCATCGTGCTGGCGGCGCTCTACATCCTGGTCATCTACCAGCGCATGTTCACGGGCCCGAAGCAGGACTTCGCCGCCGAGTGGCGCGACCTGGACACGCGTGAGGCCTGGGTGGTCGCCCCGCTGATCGCCGTGATCCTCGTCCTCGGCGTCTACCCCAAGCCGGTGCTCGACGTCCTCAACCCGGCCGTCGACCGCACCATGCAGCAGGTCCAGGTGGTCGATCCTGAGCCGCCGTCCCGCCTGTCGCCGAAGGGACCCAGCCCTGATGTCCGCCCTCGCAGCCGCCACCGCCTCCTCCATCGCGGCCAGTTTCACGGCGCCGTCCATCGAGTACGCCGCGGTGCTGCCGCTGCTGATCGTGTTCGGGGCCGCCGTGCGTCTCGGTGCTCGTCGAGGCGTTCGCCCCCCGGCGCAGCCGGTTCAGCCTGCAGATCGGGCTCTCCGTGGCCTCCCTGGTCGCGGCCGTGGCCGCGGTGGCCTGGCTCGCCCTGGAGGGCACCGAGGTGGTCACTGCCGGTGCCGTCGAGGCGGGCGCGGCGTCCGCCGGGTCGATCGTGATCGACGGCCCGTCCCTGTTCCTGCAGGGGACCATCGCCGCACTGGCCGTCCTGGCTGTGCTGACCATGTCCGAGCGCGGTGCCGACGGCGGCGCCTTCACCCCGCAGGCGGTCGGCGGTGCCCGGCGTCCCGGCCGAGACCGCCTCCGGCGGCCGGCCTGGTGCAGACCGAGGTCTTCCCGCTGACGCTGTTCGCCATCGGCGGCATGCTGCTGTTCCCGGCCGTCGAACGACCTGCTGACCATGTTCGTCGCGCTCGAGGTGCTCTCGCTGCCGCTGTACCTGCTGTGCGGGCTGGCCCGGCGTCGCCGGCTGCTGTCGCAGGAGGCGGCGCTGAAGTACTTCCTGCTCGGCGCGTTCTCGTCGGCGTTCTTCCTCTACGGCGTCGCGCTGCTGTACGGCTTCGCCGGCTCGGTGCGACTGGCCGACATCGGCGCCGCGATCAGCGGCGACCAGGCGGTGATCGGGCGCGACGGGCTGATGCTGCTCGGCGTCGTCCATGCTCGCCGTCGGCCTGCTGTTCAAGGTCGGTGCGGTGCCGTTCCACTCGTGGACGCCCGACGTCTACCAGGGCGCGCCGACCCCGGTCACCGCGCTTCATGGCCGCCTGCACGAAGGTCGCCGCGTTCGGGGCGCTGCTGCGGGTCGTCTACGTGGCCCTGCCCGGCGCGCGCTGGGACTGGCGCCCGGTGCTGTGGGGCGTCGCGATCCTGACCATGGTGGTCGGCACCGTCATCGCCATCGTGCAGACCGACGTCAAGCGGATGCTCGCCTACTCCTCGATCGCCCACGCCGGGTTCATGCTCACCGGTGTGCTCGCCATGGACCGGGCCGGCGTCTCGGGCGTGCTGTTCTACCTGTTCGCCTACGGGTTCACCACGATCGGCGCGTTCGCCGTGGTCACCCTGGTGCGCGACGCCACCGACGACGGGGTGGGCGGCGAGGCCACCCACCTGTCGCAATGGGCCGGCCTGGGCAAGCCGCACCCGCTGGCGGCGGGCGCGTTCACGCTGTTCCTGCTGGCCTTCGCCGGCATCCCGCTGACCAGCGGGTTCGTCGGCAAGTTCGCGGTGTTCACGGCCGCGGTGGCGAACGGCGCCTGGGTGCTCGCCCTGATCGGTGTGCTCGCCAGTGCGGTGGCGGCGTTCTTCTACGTGCGGGTGATCGTGCTGATGTTCTTCACCGAGCCGACCGGTACCGCGACCACCGTGGTGACCCCGGGCTTCGGCACCCTGGTGGCGATCCTGCTCTCGGTCGCGGTGACCCTGGTGCTCGGGGTGGCGCCCACGGTGCTGTTCGGCCCTGCGCAGGCAGCCTCGCTGTTCCTGCCGTGAGGATCGCCGACCAGATGAGACCCTGCTGTCGATGACCGAACACGCTCCGACCCCGGTGACCGCCGCGCTCGACCTGCCGATGGGCCCTCCCGACCTGGACGCCCAGGTGCGGGACGGTCTTGCGGCGGTGGAGCTGCGCCTGCGATCGGCCGTCGACCAGGCCGACCCCCTGGCGGACGACGCGGCGCGGCACCTGGTGATGGCCGGCGGCAAGCGCGTCCGCCCGATGCTCACCCTGCTCGCCTCGCACCTCGGTGATGCGACCCGCCCGGAGGTGGTCGAGGCGGCGGTGGTGGTGGAGCTGACCCACCTGGCCACGCTCTACCACGACGACGTGATGGACGGCGCGGACCGGCGTCGCGGGGCGCCGGCGGTGCACGCGGTGTGGGGCAACACGGTGGCCATCCTCACCGGGGATCTGCTGTTCGCTCGGGCCTCGACCATCGTGGCCGGGCTGGGCGTGGAGGCGGTGAGGATCCAGGCGGCCACGTTCGAGCGGCTCTGCCTCGGTCAGCTGCACGAGACGGTGGGCCCGCGCGAGGGCGAGGACCCGGTGGCTCACTACCTGCAGGTGCTCACCGACAAGACCGGGTCGCTGATCGCGACGTCCGCCCGGTTCGGTGCCATGTTCGGCGGGTGTGCGCCCGAGGTGCTCGAGGTGCTGGTGGAGTACGGCGAGAAGGTCGGGGTCGCCTTCCAGCTCGCGGACGACGTGATCGACCTCGCCAGCGACGGCGCCACCTCGGGCAAGACGCCGGGCACCGACCTGCGCGAGCACGTGCCCACCCTGCCCGCGCTGCTCTGCCGGCGGCATGCGGAGCGGACCGGGGACGCGGAGTCGCTGGCGCTGGTCGCGCTGCTGGACGGTGACCTGTCGGACGACGTGGTGCTGGCCGACCTGGTGGCCCGACTCGGGGTGCACCCGGCGACGGCTCAGGCCCGGGCAGAGGCCAACCGGTGGGCCCACGACGCCGTGCTCGCCCTGGCCTCGCTGCCCGAGTCGCCGGCCCGGGATGCGTTGCGGGAGTTCGCCTCCGCCGTGGTGGAACGAACCTCCTGACCATCAGGCGGGCCCGGCCGGGGCGGGCGGATCAGCCCCTCGGCTGCCCCGGCGCGATCTCTCCGGACCCGCGGATCACCAGCTGCGTCGGAACCACCTGGGTGGCGAACGGCGAGGTGTCGCCGTCCAGGCGGGCGAACAGTTGCTCCGCGGCCAGACGACCGATCTCCTGCGGGTTCTGCGCCACCACGGTGACCGGCGGGTCGAGCAGATCGGCGAGCAGGAAGTCGTCGAAGCCCACCAGCGCCACGGTGTGTTGGAGCCGCCGGTCGCGCAGCGCGCGCAACGCGCCGATGGTGACCAGGTTCTGGGCCCCGAACACGGCGGTCGGCGGGCGGTCGAGGGCGAACAGCCGGTTGGTCGCCGCCTGGGCGGCGTCCATCGTGCCGAGGTCGGGGGCCACCAGTTCAGGGCGCACCGGCAGGCCGGCGTCCTCCATCGCGTCCAGGTAACCGAGGTGACGATCCTGCTCTGTGGCGAGGGAGGAGAGGTCGCCCAGGAAGGCGATCTCGCGGTGGCCGTGGGCGATCAGGTGCCGCACGCCGTCCCGGGCCCCCTGCCGGTGCGAGGCGAGCACGGCGTCGGCCTCGAGTGCCCGGGGCGGGCGGTCGACGAACACCAGGGCCACCCCTGCACGCCGTTCGAGCATCAGGTAGCTGTGGTCCGTGCCGGTCGGCATCACGATCAGCCCGTCCACCCGGCGGGAGGAGAACGCCGCCACCAGGTCGCGCTCGCGCTGCGCGGTCTCGTCGATGCTGCCGGAGAGCACGGCGACGCCGCGCAGGTGCGCCACGTCCTCGACGGCGCGGTGCAGTGCGGCCGAGAACGGGTTGGCCAGGTCCTGCACGATCAGGCCGATCGTGGCGGTCTTGCCGTCGGCCCGGCGCAGGCTGCGGGCCCCCAGGTTCGGCCGAAAGTCGAGCTCGGAGGCGGCGGTCTCGACCTTCTGGATGAGGGTCGCAGAGACGCCCGACTCGCCGTTGATCACTCGGGAGACGGTCTTCAGGCTCACCCCGGCCAGCGCGGCCACATCGCGCATCGTCGCCCGCGCGCGCGTTCCAGGGGCCCCGGAGGCAATTCCAGATAACGGTGTCATCACGGTCCCCTCTTGCTTGCCGGACATCCTTGACGGTGCGGTTGCGCTGAGGTTACAACTAACCCGACAACGATGTCAGCGATGTGTCGGCCAAGTGTCCAGATGCCGCCCCGACAGCTGACAAGGCTCATCAATTCGAAGGATGCTCATGACACGCAGCAGCGTTCGACAGCTCTCGCTGATCGGCACCGGGCTGGCCGCGGCTCTCGCCCTGGCCGCCTGTGGCGGTGACTCGACCAGCACCACCGCAACCTCCGCGGCCGCGGCTGGCGCGTCGTCCGCCGCCGCAGGGGGTGACAAGATCGCGGTCTCCTTGATCACCAAGGACTCGACCAACGCGTTCTTCGTCGCCATGCAGAAGGGCGCCAAGGCGGCCGGCGAGGCCAACGGGGTCGACGTGACCATCGCCTCGGGCAAGGCCGAGGGCGACGACGACGGCCAGATCAAGGCCATCGAGACCGCCATCGCCACCAAGCAGAAGGGCATCCTGATCACGCCGATGTCCACCGGCGTGAACGACGCGATCGCCAAGGCGCGTGCCGCCGGCATCTACGTGATCGCCCTCGACACCCCCACCGACCCGCCGGACGCGGTGGACATCACCTTCGCGACCGACAACCGCGAGGCCGGTGTGCTGATCGGCAAGTACACCGCTCAGAAGCTGGACGGCAAGAAGGCCGTCATCGCGCTGCTCGACATCTTCGACGACAAGATCGTCTCCGTGGACTACAACCGTGACCAGGGCTTCCTCGAGGGCATGGGCATCCCGGTCGGCGACCCGAAGAAGAACGGCGACGAGGCCAAGACCGGCAAGTACACCGGCGGCAAGGGCGGCGACTACGAGATCGTCGGCAACATGGCCACCGGCGCCAACGAGGAGGGCGGGCAGAAGGGCCTGGAGCAGCTGCTGGCCAAGAACCCGGACATCAACGTGGTCTACACGATCAACGAGCCCACCGCGGCCGGTGCCGAGCAGGCCATGACCGCCAAGGGCAAGAAGGCCGAGGACTACATCATGGTCTCGGTCGACGGCGGCAAGGACGGCGTCCAGGCGGTCGGCGAAGGCATCATCGACGCCACCTCGCAGCAGTACCCGCTGAAGATGGCCGAGCTCGGCGTCAAGGCCATCAAGGACGTCGCGACCGGCGGTGCCAAGCCGACCGTGAGCGAGGGCCTGGAGTTCTTCAACACCGGGGTCACCCTGATCGCGAAGGACCCGGCCGAGGGTGTGGAGAGCAAGGACGTCCAGTACGGCCTGGACAACGCCTGGGGCTGATCGTCGCCCACGGCTGAACTGAACTGATGGAGGTGGGGGCAGCACTGTCTGGTGCTGCCCCCACTGCTGTTCTAGCGTGTGCCCCGGTACCACCCCTGAACACGACAGAAAGGTGGCACGTCGGTGAGTGAAACCACGGCGACCAGCGCCGGGTACGACGCCGCCGAGGAGTTCCTCGGCCGGCAGAGCGGGCTGCAGCGCCTGCAGAGCCTTCTGCACAGCTATCCCTGGCTCAGCCCGGCGTCGGTGCTGATTCTCGCCACGATCGTGTTCTCGGTGGTGGCGCCCAACTTCGCCACCCTGAGCAACTTCGGCACGATCACGCAGCAGACCGCGGTGATCGGCACTCTGGCGATCGGCCAGACCCTGATCATCCTCACTGCGGGGATCGATCTCTCCTGTGGCGCGATCATGGTGTTCACCTCGATGGTGATGGCCAAGACGGCCTTCGAGAACGGGCTACCGGGCATTCCCGCCTTGTTGCTCGGGGGCCTGGTCGGTGGGCTGGCGGGCTTCCTCAACGGCATCCTGATCACCCGGGTGAACCTGCCCCCGTTCATCGTGACCCTCGGCACCCTGGGGATCTTCACCTCACTGACCCTGCTCTACGCCACCGGACGCACCGTGCGCAGCCGGGAGCTGGTTCCCGAACTCAAGTGGCTGGGCAAGGCGATCAACCTCGGTGGGTTCGCCATCACGTACGGCGTCCTGGCGATGCTCCTGCTGTACGCGATCTTCGCCTATGTGCTGCGCTACACCTCGTGGGGCACTCACGTCTATGCGGTCGGCGACGACCCGGACGCCGCCCGCCTGGCCGGTATCCAGGTGAACCGGGTGCTGCTCAGCGTCTACACCGTGGCCGGCGTCATCTTCGCCCTGGCCTCCTGGGTGCTGATCGGGCGAGTGGGCGCGGCCAGCCCCAACTCCGGCATCGACGCCAACCTGGACTCGATCACCGCCGTGGTGATCGGTGGCACCAGCCTCTTCGGCGGCCGCGGCCGGGTGGTCGGCACCCTGATCGGGGCGCTGATCGTCTCGGTGGTGGAGAGCGGCCTGAGCATCGCCGGTCTCGACCAGGCCTACAAGCGACTAGCGATCGGCATCCTGATCATCGTCGCCGTCGCCGCCGACCAGTGGATCCGGAGGGCCCGCGCATGACCGCCACGCTCAGCGACCTGAAGCCCGTCCTCGAGGGGATCGGCCTGGTCAAGACCTACGGCCGGGTGGTCGCCCTCGACGGCGCCGACTTCGCCCTCTACCCGGGCGAGGTGCTCGCGGTGATCGGCGACAACGGGGCCGGCAAGTCGAGCCTGATCAAGGCCATGTCCGGCGCGGAGATCCCCGACCGGGGCACCGTCAAGCTCGACGGGGCGGAGGTCGCCTTCACCCGGCCGATCGAGGCCCGCGCCGCCGGTATCGAGACGGTCTACCAGACGCTCGCCGTCGCGCCGGCGCTCGACATCGCCACCAACATGTTCCTGGGGCGCGAGGAGCGCAAGGCCGGCCCGCTGGGGTCGGTGTTCCGGATGCTCGACGGGCACGGCATGCGCCGCAAGGCCAAGGAACAGATGATGAGTCTGGGCATCGGCACCCTGCAGAACATGGGCCAGGCGGTGGAGACCCTCTCCGGCGGTCAGCGCCAGGCGGTCTCGGTGGCCCGGGCGGCTGCCTTCGGCCACAAGGTGATCATCCTGGACGAGCCCACGGCCGCCCTCGGCGTCCGCGAGTCGGCGCAGGTGCTCAACCTGATCAAGAACCTGCGCGACAAGGGCATGCCGGTCATCCTGATCTCGCACAACATGCCGCAGGTGTTCGAGGTCGCCGACCGGATCCACGTGCAGCGTCTGGGCAAGAGGGCCGCGGTGATCACCCCGCAGACGGTGACCATCACCGACGTCGTCGCGATCATGACCGGTGCCCTGACCGTGCCCTTGGAGGACCAGACCCTCGGCCCCGTCCGCGCCCCGGTCAAGGTCGACGGAACGATCAGAACCGGCCTGCAGGAACTGGCCGAAGGCTAGCCAAACCCGCTCATGCTCCGCAGGGGTACATCGGACAGCGTTGTCAGAAGCGCTGACCTGTACACCCGCGGAGCATGAGCAGCTTTGGAGGTGGCTGGTTGGGCTAGGCGAGGTCGGGGAGGCCTTGGCCGACGGGGGGCGCGTTGCCTTCGGTGTCGGCGCGGGACTTGCTGGGTTGCACACGCTTGGGCTCGCCGGGCATCTTGGGGTAGTTCGGCGGGTAGGGGAGATCGCCCAGGCCGCCGGCCTCGTCCCGGGCCGCCAGCTCCAGCAACGGCTCCAGCGAGTGAGCGACAGCGTCCAGCTCGGCCATCGGGTCGCCGCGGCGGGCCAGCAGGTCGGGCACCGTGGCGATGGTGAGGTCGTCAGGCTCGGCGTCGACCAGCTCCTCCCAGGTGAGCGGCGTCGAGACGGTGGCGCGCGGCGTCCGCCGGGCCGAGTAGGCCGAGGCGATCGTGCGGTCACGCGCATTCTGGTTGTAGTCGACGAAGATCTGCTCGCCGCGCTGCTCCTTCCACCACGCGGTGGTGACCAGGCCGCCGGCGCGGCGCTCCACCTCGCGGGCCAGCGCGATCGCCGAACGGCGCACCTCTGGGAAGGTCCACCGCGGTTCGATCCGCAGGTAGATGTGCAGCCCCCGTCCCCCGCTGGTCTTCGGGAAGGCGCGGTAGCCGTACTCCTCGAGCAGCGGGCGGACGACGTCCAGCGCCACGGTGCGCGCCTCGCCGAACCCCGTGCCCGGCTGGGGGTCCAGGTCGATCCGCAGCTCGTCGGGGTGGTCGACGTCGGTGCAGCGGGCGTGCCAGGGGTGGAAGGTGATCGTGCCGAGATTGGCCGCCCAGACGACGTCGGCGGGCTTGGTCACCCGCAATGCATCGGCCCAGCGGCCGGAGGGGAAGGTGACCCGGCAGGAGGCGATGTGCTCGGGAACCCCTTTGGCGGGCAGGCGTTTCTGGTACACCTCCTCGCCCTCGATACCGTCCGGGAAGCGCTGCAGGTAGGTCGGCCGGTCGCGCAGAGCGGTGACCAGGGGAGTGCCCGGCATCGTCGCGACGGCGCGGTAGTACTCCACCAGACGGCGTTTGGTGCCGGCTTCGCCGAGCGCCGGGAAGTACTGCTTGTCGGGACTCGTCAGCCGGACGGGCACACCGTCGACGTCGAGCTCCTCGGCAGGGCGCGCCACGCTCAGCCGCCGGTCTCGGTCAGGGGCATCGTGATCTCCCATCGTGGTGGACCGATGGTAGCCGGGAGTCGCCGGGTCACCCGGGGATGAGCGCCGCCCCGCACCCCCGGCGGGCTCAGGTTGCGAGCTCGTCGAGCGAGTCGGCGGCCAGCGCGGCGGCCACCGCCGACTTCTCGCCGAGACCGGCCAGGCGGCGCGCGATCGCGGGGATCCGGTCGTCTGTGCCGAATCGGGCCATCAGCAACTCCGCCAGCACGGCGGACTCCCCTTCGGCCAGCCCCTCGGCGAGGCCCTCGGCCAGCCCCTCCGTCCCGGCCCTCCGAACGGCCCTCCGTCCGGCCCTCGGTCCGGCCCTCGGCCAAGCCCCTGGCCCGCCCTCGCTGGGCGATGACCCTGCCGGCTTCGGTGTCCTCGAGACTGATCGGCATCGCTGCCTCCCTTCCGACTGCTTCGATGGTAGCCACGTCCAGATGGATCGCGGCGAGGACGGCGGCGACGTCGGCCAGCTGCCGCGCGCGCTCGGGCGGGGCGCCGCGACGGATCACGTCGAGCGCGTCCCGAAGGATCAGCGGCCGGTCGCTCGACCGGGCCACCTTGCCGAGACTGGCCAGGGGAGCCAGTCCTGCCTGACTCAACAGCCAGGCAGGACTCTCCTCACGCACGTAGGTGACGTCGAACCGGGCGAAGAAGCGGTCGCCGTCCGACAGTTCGTTGGCGACCAGGCCCTCGGCCAGCACGACGACGTGCTGACGCAGCCCGGCGCTCGGCTCCAGGCGCATGATCCGGGCCCGGTACTCCAGCATGCGTGCCGCCAGATCGCGGGCCGGTCGGCGGACGAATTCCACCTGCGCGAGCTGGCCCGGCCCGGCACCGACCAGCAGGTCGGCGTACTGGGTGGCAGAGGGCAGGGCCTCGCTCAGCCGTACGGTGCCCGGGTCGGCAACGATGCCGAGCCATCGGCACAGGGCGAGGAGATCCTCAGCGGCCAGCATGCGCAGCGCGTTGTCATAGATCGGCCCGGGCTGAGGCGCAGGTCGCCGGGCGGAACGGGGATGGGGGCGGTCGTCGGACATGGTTACTCACCGGGGAGCTCCCGCAGAATCCGGAGCCCCGCTGATTGCGGCTCCGTACGGCCCTCACGGCCTTCAACGACTGCCGGGGATGGCAGCGGACGCGGCGAGGAAAAGGCTAGCAGAGGGGATGATGTGCGGCATGGACCTGCCCGTGATGCCACCTGTCTCGCCGATGCTCGCCAAGTCGGTGAAGGGGATTCCCGACACCGGACACGTCGAACCCAAGTGGGACGGCTTCCGCAGCATCGTGTTCCGCGACGGGGACGAGGTGGTGCTCGGCTCGCGCAACGAGCGCCCGCTCACCCGGTACTTCCCCGAGGTGGTGGAGGCGATCCTGGACAACACTCCCCGCCGGTGCGTGCTGGACGGCGAGATCGTGGTCATCCGCGGGGACCGGCTCGACTTCGAGTCGCTCCAGCTGAGGCTGCACCCGGCGGCCAGCCGGGTGACCAGGTTGGCGGGGGAGATCCCGGCCGCCTTCGTGGCCTTCGACGCCCTCGCCCTCGGCGAGGTGTCTCTGATGCACCGCGACTTCGCCGAGCGGCGGGCGGCCCTGTCCGAGGCTCTGGCCGGGGCGGCGGCGCCGGTGTACCTCACTCCGGCGACCGCGGACCCGGTGCAGGCGCAGGCCTGGTTCGACACCTTCGAGGGGGCGGGCCTGGACGGCGTGGTGGCCAAGCCGCTGACCGGCCCCTACCTGCCCGACAAGCGGGTGATGTTCAAGGTCAAGCACGAGCGGACGGCGGACTGCGTGGTGGCCGGCTTCCGCTGGCACAAGAGCGGCCCCGTCGTCGGATCGCTGCTGCTCGGCCTGCACGACGAGACCGGGGCGCTGCAGCACGTGGGCGTGGCGGCGTCCTTCCCGATGGCGCGCCGCGCCGAACTGGTCGAGGAGCTCGCCCCGTACCGGATCACCATCGGCGAGGCCGGTGCGGCGGGTCACCCCTGGGCCGCCTGGGCGGACGCCCAGGCGCACGCCGAGGGCCGCCTGCCGGGCGCGGTCAGCCGGTGGAGTGCCGGCAAGGACCTGTCCTGGGAGCCGTTGCGGCCCGAGGTGGTGGTCGAGGTCGCCTACGACCACATGGAGGGCAGCCGGTTCCGGCACACCGCGCAGTTCAGGCGCTGGCGCCCGGATCGTGATCCGGCGTCCTGCGGCTACGAGCAGCTGGATCGCCCGGTGCGCTACGACCTGGCGCGCATCCTGGGCTGATCCGCGAGACCCTAGGCGGGGCAGGCGATTCCGACGATCCGCTGGTCCTTGGTGCGCACCGTGACCCGGATCGGTGGGCGCGCGGCACCCTGCTGAGTGGTGGTCACCGACACGGTCACGTTGGCCCCGCTCACCGCCCCGGGAGTGACGCTGATCGCGTTGGGCAGCGCGTGGCTGCACAGCACCCGGTCGACGTCCTTCGGGGAGTCGAACAGGTCGGCGAGCAAGGGCGGCACGAGGTACTCCGCTGCGGTCTTCCGGCTCGGAGCGGCGATGTAGGCCGAGTAGAAACGCGAGACGGTGGCCGCCGCGATGCCCGGCTGGTCCGGGCTGGCCGCGGTGCGCGAGGAGCGGCTGCTGCCCGTCGCCGACGGAACGCCGGGTGCCGAGGTGGTGTCCTCGCCGGCGGTCGGCCCCACCGTGGGGCTCGGAGTGGCCGGGCCGGGGGCCGGCTCGTCGCTCATGCATCCGGAGCACGCCGTGACCGCCAGGAGTGCGCCGAGCAGGGCCGACCACCGCCGCAGGCCGGACGGGTCTGAGGCGGCGGGCACGACGAGCATCGGAACTCCAGGATCACCTGCGCGGGATAGGTGCATTCCGACCCTATCCGGCGGGCAGGCCTCGCGTGGCCGGCCCAGGACATTGGTGCTGCACCGGGCAGTTCCGCCGAGACACCGCGGGGCTACTCCGCGCGCCGGGCCCCGCCGGCGAGGCGCTGACGCGCGGTCTGGGTGCCGGGCCCGACCGGCACATGCCCCAGCGCGCCGGCGAGACCGAACCTCGGCATGTTGACGTACATCACCTCGTGCTGCCCGGCCCGCACCGCGTAGGTCTCGTGCCAGATCCCCACCGTGCCGGTGGCGCCGATCCGTCTCGTGAAATCCCGCCACGGTTGCAGGTGCGGGGCCGCGGAGTCGGAGGCGAAGGCCTGCAGCGACTCGGTGTCCCGCCAGTAGGACAGCAGCAGTGTGGTCCGCCCGAACCAGGACTCTTGCCCCAGCATGCCGACCTCGGGGTTGGTCGCGAGGTGGCGCAGCATGCGCGGCATCGCGGTGACCACCGGCCACCAGGCGTCGACCCGGTGCAGGCGATTGAACCGCATGCCGATCAGGAACACGGTGACATCGACGTCACCGGGGGCGGTGAATCGCCCGGGATGCAGTGCAGGCATGACGGCCTCCAGGACCAGTGAAGTTTCGTGACGGTGTTATAAAACGACGTTACGCTAGTCTTGTCAAGTGCCTCGACCCAAGGTCTACGACGACCGGCTCCGCTCCCGATTGATCACCGGCGCGGCGGCGACGCTGGCGGCCGGTGGACCGGAGGCGCTCTCGCTGCGGCCCCTCGCCGCCGCCGAGGGCACGTCGACCAGTGCCGTCTACGCCATGTTCGGCGGCAAGGCCGGGCTGGTGGCTGCGGTCGTGGACGCCGCCCAGCGCAGTTTCATCGCCGCGCAGAAGGCCGCCCCGACGACTGCCGACGCCCAGGCCGACCTGACGGCCCTCGGCCACGCGTATCGGGACTGGGCTCAGGCCCACCCCGCGCTTGTACAGCGTGATGTTCGGCGGCCGGCTGGTGCCGGATGACGAGCCGCTACCGCCCGTCGCCGACCGAGGTGACGAGGCGATAGCGTGCCTGCAGGCCATCGTGGAACGCCTTGTGCGGGAAGGTGTCTTCCGCTCGGAGTCGACGGAGACGATCACCACGTCGATCTGGGCGTCGGTGCACGGCCTGGTCTCCTTGGAGATCGCCGGGATGTCCGCCCCGTCGGACGACGCGGCGCGGCAGTGCTACGCGGCACACCTGTCCGCCATCGGGCGCGGGTGGCTCGTCTGAGCCGTCCGTGCCCGCTCAGGCGGGGATCGGATCCGGCTGGACGGCGTCAGTGCGCTCACGGGCGCGCAGGTGGGCGCTGCGCACCGAGTCCACGGACAGGATCGCCAGGGCCAGCCAGACCAGCCCGAACCCGATCCAGCGCGACGGCGGCACCGTCTCCTCCAGCAGGAGCACGCCACAGAGCAGTTGGAGCACCGGGGTGAGGTACTGCATCAGGCCGATCATCGACAGGGGCAGCCGTCGTGCCGAGGCTGCGAACATCAGCAGCGGCACGACGGTGGCGACGCCGGCCGAGGCGAGCAGCAGCCCCTGCCACGGAGCGTTCTCGGCGAAGTGGCCCCGCCCGGTCAGCTCGAACCAGATCAGCAGGGCCCCGGCCAGGGGGGCCAGCACCAGGGTCTCCGAGGTCAGGCTCGTCAGTGCGCTGTGGTGTGCGCCGACCCCCTTCTTGATCAGGCCGTACACACCGAAGCTCAGTGCGAGGGTGAGCGCGATCCAAGGGAGGCGGCCGTAGTCCAGCGTGAGCACGGCGACCGCCACCGCGCCGATCGCGACGGCACCCCACTGGGCGGGGCGCAGCCTCTCCCGCAGCACGAGCACGCCGAGCAGCACGGTGAGCAGCGGATTGATGAAGTACCCCAGGCTCGCCTCCACCACCTGGCCGGTGGAGACGGCGTAGATGTAGACACCCCAGTTGAGTGCCAGCAGGACGGCGGCCGTGGTGAGCATCGCGACCGTGCGGGCTGAGCGAAGGGGCGCCCGCAGTTCCGTCCAGCGCCGCGTCACGGCCACCGCGCCGAGGCAGACCAGCAGGGACCAGAGGATCCGGTGCAGCACGATCTCGACCGGGCCCGAGCGGTGCAGCAGCGTGAAGTACAGCGGGAACAGGCCCCAGAGCCCGTAGGCAGCCAGGCCGTAGCCGACGCCGCGACGCTCCTGGGCCTCGGACTGATTCATCGGATGATTCTAGGGACCGGCACGCGATCCCCCCACCTCAATCGACGATCCAGGTGTCCTTGCCGGCGATCAGGGCGGCCAGGTCGTCGTCGGAGGCCGGTCCCCCGGCGGCGGTGACCGCCGTGGTGATCTGGTCCCGGACGAGGTCGTCGTAGGCCGGGCGGTCCACCGAGCGGAACACCCCGATCGGCACATGATCCATCGAGGCGTCGTCCAGGCGGGACAGCGCGAACGCCACCGACGGGTCAGGTGCGTGGGCGTCGTGGACGAGCAGGGCCCGCTCGTCCACGTCGGCGACGTCGACCGCGGTCAGCCCGCAGTTGGTGCCGCGCACGACGCCCCGGGTGCCCAGCCCGTCCGGGCCCACCGGGCCGAACCGGATCTGCTGGCCGTGCTCGAGCCGGATCAGCCGGGCCTGGGCCTCGTCCCGGTCCTTGAGCACCTCGAACGCGCCGTCGTTGAAGATCGGGCAGTTCTGATAGATCTCGATCAGCGAGGCCCCGCGGTGCTCCACCGCCTGGCGCAGCACCGAGGTGAGGTGCTTGCGGTCGGAATCCAGGGTCCGTGCCACGAAGCTCGCCTCGGCGCCGAGGGCGAGGGAGACCGGGTTGAAGGGGGTGTCCAACGACCCGACCGGGGTCGACTTGGTGACCAGGCCGGACGGCGAGGTGGGCGAGTACTGACCCTTGGTCAACCCGTAGATCCGGTTGTTGAACAGCAGGATGGTCAGGTTCACGTTGCGGCGCAGGGCGTGGATCAGGTGGTTGCCCCCGATGCTGAGCGCGTCGCCGTCCCCGGTGACCACCCAGACCGACAGGTCGGGGCGGGACGTCGCGAGCCCGGTCGCGATCGCCGGTGCCCGGCCGTGGATCGAGTGCATGCCGTAGGTGTCGAGGTAGTACGGGAACCGCGAGGAGCACCCGATCCCACTGATGAAGGCAATGTTCTCCCGGGCGATCCCGAGCTCGGGCAGGAACGACTGCACCGCCGCGAGGATCGCATAGTCACCACAACCGGGGCACCAACGGACCTCTGCGTCAGAGGTGAAGTCCTTCTTGGACAACGCCTTCAGGCCGTCCCCGGTGGCTCGCCGGGGAACCGACCCGAGCCCCGATCCGGCGGTGGGCAGGCCCAGAAGTTCGGTCATCGCGCGCCCTCCAGGGCAAGCTTGGTGATCGCTTCGGCGATCTCGGCCGAGGTGAACGGCAACCCTCGCACCCGGTTGTAGCCCACGGCGTCCACCAGGAACCGCGCCCGCAACAGCATCGACAGTTGGCCCAGGTTCATCTCGGGCACCAGCACCCGGTGGTAGCGGCGCAGCACCTCACCGGTGTTGGCGGGGAACGGGTTCAGGTGGCGCAGGTTGGCCGTGGCCACCCGGATCCCGCTGTGCCGGACCAGGTCTGCGGCAGCGGAGATCGGTCCGTAGGTCGATCCCCACCCGATCACCAGCACCTCGGTGGCGCCGTCCGCGGCGTCCGGGTCGTGCACCTCCAGGGCGGGCACGTCGACGCCGTCCACCTTGGCCTGGCGCAGTCGGGTCATCAGGTCGTGGTTGTCCGGATCGTAGTTGATCTCACCCGTCCCGTCGGCCTTCTCGATCCCGCCGATCCGGTGTGCCAGCCCCGGGGTGCCGGGGATCGCCCAGGGCCGGGCCAACGTCATGGGGTCACGGTCGAAGGGCCGGAACACCGGTGCACCGTTCTCGTCGGTCGCGTTCGGCGCGGAGGCGAACTCGGTGTGCAGGTCCGGCAGGGAGGCGATCTCGGGCACCCGCCAGGGCTCGGAGCCGTTGGCCAGATAGCCGTCGCTGAGCAGCAGCACCGGAGTCCGGTAGGTGACGGCCACCCGGACCGCCTCGACGGCGGCGTCGAAGCAGTCGGCGGGGGAGCGGGGGGCGATCACCGGGAGTGGAGCCTCGCCGTTGCGCCCGAACATCGCCTGCAACAGGTCGGCCTGCTCGGTCTTGGTCGGCAGACCCGTGCTCGGCCCGCCGCGCTGCACGTCGATGATCACCAGGGGGAGTTCCAGGGAGACGGCCAGGCCGATCGTCTCGCTCTTCAGCGCCAGGCCCGGCCCGGAGGTGGTGGTCACCCCGATCGCCCCGCCGTAGGCGGCGCCCAGGGCGGCGCCGATCCCGGCGATCTCGTCCTCGGCCTGGATCGTGGTCACCCCGAACCGCTTCATCCGGGACAGCGCGTGCAGGATGTCCGAGGCCGGCGTGATCGGGTAGGAACCCAGCACCAGTTTCAGCCCGGAGCGGTGCGCGGCGGCGGCCAGTCCGAAGGCGAGGGCGGCGTTGCCGGTGATGTTGCGGTAGCGCCCTGGCGGGTGGTCGGCCGGCGCCACCTCGTAGGAGACGGCGAACACCTCGGTGGTCTCGCCGAACGCCCAGCCGGCCCGGAAGGCGGCGAGGTTGGCCGCCAGCAGGTGGGGTGCGCCGCCGAACTTGCCGGTGAGGAACCGCTCGGTGGTGTCCGAGGGACGGTGGTACAGCCACGACAACAGGCCCAGGGCGAACATGTTCTTGGCGCGCTCGGCCTCCTTGCGGGTCAGCGCGAACGACTCCAACGCCTTGACCGTCATCGAGGTCAGCGGCAGTGAGTGCACCTGGTAGGAGTCGAGACTGCCGTCCGTCAGCGGGTTCGCGGGGTAGCCGACCTTGGTCAGGTTGCGTGGTGTGAAGTCGTCGGAGTTCGCGATGATCGTCGCGCCCCGGGGGAGGTCGCCGATGTTGACCTTCAGGGCGGCGGGGTTCATCGCCACGAGCACGTCCGGGGCGTCACCCGGGGTGAGCACGTCGTGGTCGGCGAAGTGCAGCTGGAAGCTGGACACGCCAGGCAGAGTGCCCTGCGGGGCGCGGATCTCGGCCGGGAAGTCGGGCAGGGTGGCCAGGTCGTTGCCGAGCGCAGCGGTACCGGCGGTGAACCGGTCTCCGGTGAGCTGCATCCCGTCCCCGGAATCGCCGGCGAATCGGATGATCACCCGAGCGAGACGCTCGACGGTCTTGCTGCTCATGGGCGGTCTGATCCTGTCTGGTGGCGGTCCACGGTCAGATCGTAGGCTCTTACCTCAGTGAAGCGTCGGACGACCCCGGATCATCCGTCTGGTTGGTCACATTTGGGAGGCGAACGGGGCTAGAGGCGGCGGGCCTCGACGATGCGCCGCAGGAACTGGCGGGTGCGTTCCTGCTCGGGATCGCCGAGCACCTGCTCCGGCGGGCCCTGCTCGAGCACGCGCCCGGCATGCAGGAAACAGACCCGATCGGCGATCTCCCGGGCGAAGCCCATCTCGTGCGTCGCCAGCAGCATGGTCATCCCGTCGCCCTTGAGCTCACGCATCAGCTCCAGCACCTCCCCGACCAGTTCCGGGTCCAGGGCCGAGGTGACCTCGTCGAACAGCATCAGCACCGGATCGTTGACCAGGGCACGGGCGATCGCCACCCGCTGCTGCTGCCCGCCGGAGAGCTCGTCGGGGTGCGCGCGGGCCTTGTCGGTCAGTCCGACCCGGTCCAGCATCGCCATCGCCCGGGCCTCGGCGTCTGGGCGGGTCACCCCGTGCACCCGGCGCGGCGCGAGGGTGATGTTGTCCAGCACCGACAGGTGCGGAAAGAGGTTGAACGACTGGAACACGATGCCCATCCGGGCCCGCACCGCGTCGGCGTCGATCCGGGGATCGGTGATCTCGGCGCCGTCCAGCTCGATCACGCCGTCGTCGACCACCTCGAGCAGGTCGACGCAGCGCAGCAGGGTCGACTTGCCCGAGCCGGAGGCGCCGATCAGCACGACCACGTCGTGGGCCGCGACGTCCAGATCCAGACCGTCCAGCACGACGTTGGCCCCGAACGCCTTGCGCACCCCCTGGACGTGCAACAGGTTCACAGGTGACCTCCGGCGGGAGTGCTGCCGTGCCGGCGGGAGACCGCGTCGGTGAACCGGGTCAGCGGGATGGTGACCAGCATGAACAGGACTCCCGCGACCAGGTAGGGGGTGTAGTTCGCGGTCTGCGCCTGCCAGATCTGCGCGTAACGGATCGCGTCCAGCGGGATCCCCAGGATCGAGATCAGACCGGAGTCCTTGACCAGGCTGACCAGGTCGTTGAGCAGCGGCGGGACGACGCGGCGCACGGCCTGCGGCAGCACCACCAGCCGCAGGGTGGCCGGCCCGGACAGGCCCAGCGAGCGGGCCGCGGCGCGCTGGCTGGGGTGCACCGACTCGATACCTGCCCGGAACACCTCGGCCACGTACGCCGAGTAGGACAGGGTGAGCGCCACCCCGCCGAGCACCGTCGCGCTGGTCGGCACGCCCTGCAGGCGCAGCCCGGGCACCCCGAACCCCACCACGAGCAGCAGCACCAGCAACGGGATGCCGCGGAAGATGTCCACGTAGGCCGTGGCCAGGGCACGCACCGGCCAGAACACCGCACCCGGCAGGGTGCGCATCACCGCGATCGCCAGCCCGATCACGAGCATCGCCAGGCCGACCACCACGAACACCCTCAGGTTCAGCCACAACCCCTCGGCCACCTGGGGCAGTGCCTTGCGCGCCACCTCCAGGTCGAAGAAGGACGCCTTGACCCGTGGCCAGCCGGGAGCGTTGACCATCGCCACGGCGATCGCGGTGACCAGCGCCGCCGTGCTGGTCGCCGCGATCAGGGTGGACCGGCGGGTCTGGCCCCGACGGAAGGCGTCCCGCTCCCTCTGGCGGGCACTCGGCGTCCAGGCCGGGGTTGCGGACGGGCTCACTGCAGGACGGGCGCGCCTGCGCTCGCGGTCAGCCACTGCTCCTCGAGCTTCTTCAGGGTGCCGTCGGCGCGCAGGGCGTCGACCGCCTCGCTGACGCAGGTCGTGAGCGGGCTGTCCAGGTCGAGCACCAGGCCGAACTGCTCGGGCGTGCCGCCGGCGTTGGCGAACTGCCCGACCAGCGCGCCGTCCTTCAGGTCGGCGTTGGCCAGGTAGAGCGCGGTCGGCAGGTCGACCACGAGGCCGTCGATCTGCCCGTTGCTCAGGGCCAGCTTCGCGTCGTCGTTGGTGTTGAAGACGGCCGGCTTGGCGGTCGGCTTGATCACGTCGGTCACGGTCTTGTACGAGGTGGTGCCCACCTGCGCGCCGAGCTTGGCCCCGGCCAGGTCGGCGATGGTCTTCGCGCCGGCCACCTTGCTGCCCTTGACCGTGACCAGGGCCTGGGTCACGTCGTAGTAGCCGGAGGAGAAGTCGAGGCCCTTCCGGCGCTCCTCGGTGATCGAGACCTGGTTGATGTCGAAGTCGAACGTCTTCGGCCCCGGAGCCGTGGCGGCGTTGAAGGAGACCGTGACCCAGGTGACCTCGTTCTCGGCGAAGCCCAGTTGCTTGGCGACCGCGTAGGCCACCGCCGACTCGAAGCCCTTGCCGTTGGAGGGGGTGTTGTCGCTGAACCAGGGCTCGTAGGCGGGGTTGTCGGTGCCGATGGTGAGCGTGCCTGTCTTCTTCAGGGCGAGCGTGTCCTTGGCGCAGGCCGCGCCCGAGGCGGACGCGGACGCCGAGGCGCCCGAGGCGGCGGCGGAGGTGGTGGTCGCAGGGGCCTCGGCCGGAGCGCAGCCGGTCACGGCCAGGGCGATGCCGCCGAGCAGGGTGAGGGCCAGCCGGGTCGAACGCATGGGAACAGCCTCCGCAGGTGATTGCCGAACCGCGCCGACGGGCTTCGGCGCAGACGGCCGCAGATTATCGGCTGCGGCGCACTAGAGTCGGCGTCATGGACGCACAGGCGCCGTGGGTGGTGGTCGGCGCGGTGACGGCCGGCGGCATCCTGTTCTTCGCGGTCGGCATGCTCGCCAACCGGCTGCTGCGCCCGTCCGCGCCCGGACTCGAGAAGCTGACCACCTACGAGAGCGGCGTCGACCCCGTCGGCCGGGGCTGGTCGCAGACCCAGGTGCGCTACTACCTGTACGCCTTCCTGTACGTCGTGTTCGCCGTCGACGCGGTCTACCTCTTCCCGTGGGCCGTGGTGCTCAAGCGCCTCGGGTGGGCGGGAGTGGCGGAGATGGGCATCTTCCTGGGCATCCTCGCCGTCGGACTGCTGCACGCCTGGCGCCGGGGAGCGCTGCGGTGGACGCCGTGACCCCCGCCCCCGGCGGGTCCGGGCCCGTGACCGACCTCGGTCTGCCACGGGTCGGCGGCCTGCAGGCGGTGGCCCCCTATCCGTTACGGGTGGTGCTCAACTGGGGCCGCCGCTACAGCCTGTGGGTGTTCAACTTCGGGCTGGCCTGCTGCGCGATCGAGTTCATCGCGGCGAGCATGGCCCGGCACGACTTCATCCGGCTCGGGGTGATCCCGTTCGCGCACGGCCCACGGCAGGCCGATCTGATCATCATCAGTGGCACGGTGACCGACAAGATGGCGCCCGCCGTCCGCCGGCTGTACGAGCAGATGGCCGAGCCGAAGTACGTGATCAGCTTCGGGGCCTGCGCCAACTCCGGCGGCCCCTACTGGGACTCCTACTGCGTGACCAAGGGGGTCGACCAGTTGATCCCGGTCGACGTCTACGTTCCCGGCTGCCCGCCCCGCCCCGAGGCACTGCTGCAGGGCATCGTGCGGCTGCAGGAGAAGATCGCCGGGGAGAACCTCGGTGCCCGGTACCGCCGTCCGATCTCGGCCGGTGCCGCCACCCGTGACCTGGTGACCCGGTGACCGGCCTGCGGGTCGCCTCGGTGCAGGACGTCTTCCGCACCGGCCTCGGCCTCGACGTCACGATCACCGCGGACGGCACGGGCACGCCCGTCGCGGACGTCCCGGTGGACCGCTGGCTGGAGGCCGCGGAGCTCGCCCGCGGCGCCCTCGGGCTGGATTTCCTGGACTGGCTCTCCGCGGTCGACGAGCCGGAGGCCGTCCCGCCCGGCCTGGACGTCGTGCTGCACGTGGCCGACTCCGCCGCGATCACCCACCGGTTGCTGCTGCGCACCCGGGTGTCCGCCACGGACCCGCGACTTCCGTCGCTCACCGCCCTGTGGCCCGGGGTGGCCTGGCACGAGCGGGAGACCTTCGAGATGTTCGGCGTCACCTTCGACGGCTTCGACGACGATCAGCGCGATCCGGACGGCGCCACCCTGGGGCTGCGCCCGCTGCTCCTGCCCGACGGTTTCGAGGGCACGCCGCTGCGCAAGTCGTTCGTGCTCACCGCGCGGGTGAGCAAGCCGTGGCCAGGCGCCAAGGAGCCGGGGGAGAGCGAGGGCGGAGCCCCGAGCCGGCGCAAGACCCGTCCGCCCGGGGTGCCCGACCCGGCGGTCTGGGGGCCGCACGAGCCCGGCGGCG
Source organism: uncultured Actinomycetota bacterium (assembly GCA_963710915.1). Lineage (GTDB taxonomy): Bacteria > Actinomycetota > Actinomycetes > Actinomycetales > Kineosporiaceae > JADJPO01. Next base: position 500,956 of record CAVQCD010000020.1, read on the forward strand.
AGGCATGAACGAGGTGCTCGACGTCGTCGTCCGCGCCGCCTGCGTGGTGGCTGCGTTCCTGGTGCTTCCCCTGGTCGTGGGGCAGGCGGAGCACAAAGTGATGGCCCACATGCAGGGCCGGCTCGGCCCGATGTACGCCGGCGGTTTCCATGGATGGGCGCAACTGGTGGCCGACGGGGTGAAGTTTGCCCAGAAGGAGGAGATCGTCCCGCTGGCGGCCGACCGCACGGTGTTCCGGCTGGCTCCGGCGGTCTCCCTGGTGCCCTACCTGGTGGCGCTCTCTGCGGTGCCGCTGTCGCCGACCCTGGTCGCCGCCTCACTCGACGCGGGGCTGCTGTTCGTCCTGGCGGCGAGCGCGGTGGGGGTGCTGGGCACCCTGATGGCCGGCTGGTCCAGCGCGAACAAGTACGCCCTGCTGGGCGCGATGCGCTCGGCCGCCCAGCTGCTGGCCTACGAGCTCCCGATGGTCCTCGCCGCGAGCAGCGTCGCGCTGGCCGCCGGCACGCTGTCGCTGGTCGGCATCGCGCAGGCGTGGCAGCCGTGGTGGCTGATCTGGCAGGCGCCGGCAGCCTTCGTGTTCGTCGTCGCCGGTCTGGCGGAGCTGCAGCGGCCTCCGTTCGACATGCCCGTGGCCGATTCCGAGATCGTGGCCGGCCCCTACACCGAGTACAGCGGGCTGCGGTTCGCCCTCTTCCTGCTGGCCGAGTACGCCGGCATCGTGCTGCTCTCCGGCATGGTCGCCGTGCTGTTCCTGGGCGGGTGGCGGGGCCCCTTCGACGGTGTCCTCGGCCCGCTGTGGACCCTGCTCAAGGCGGGGGTGATCGCGGTCTGCGTGATCTGGATCCGGGTCTCCTGGCCGCGGATGCGCGAGGACCAGCTGCAGCGACTCGCCTGGGGACTCCTGGTGCCGGTCTCGCTGGCCCAGCTGGCGATCACGGCAATCGTGGTTGTCGCGAGGCCCTGACGAGTTAGGCTTTGCTTTGTATCCGTGAGTGCTCGGCCCAGCACGCAGCGGAAGCGGAGGAGTCATGGGAAGGCCCCGACGGCAAGAGCCGCGGCGCGCACATCTGATTGCGGCGACCCAGCGCGTCCTGGCGCGCGACGGATTGGTCGGTCTGCGGGTGCGCGAGGTCGCCGCCGAGGCGGGAGTGAGTCCGGCGTCGGTGCTCTACTACTTCCCGGACTCCTTCCAGCTGGCCGTCCAGGCGCTGGACCAGGCGGCCCACAGCTGGGCCACCGAGCGGGCGGCGACCGCCGCCTCGGTGCCAGACCCCGGGCAGCGGCTGGCCGCGATGGTGGCGATGGAGATCCCCGACACGCTGCACGGCATGACACGCGCCTTCTGCGAGATTCCCGGCCAGCTCAGGGAGCATCCCGAGCTGGCCATCCCGATGAGGTTCCTGGTCGAGGACCAGGTGGCGATACTGACCGCGGCGATCGCGGACGGTGTGGCCGCCGGCGCCTTCCTGCCCATCGCGGATCTCGACCTGCTCGCCCGCACCAGCGTGGCCCTGCTTCATGCGTGCATCAACTACCAGGCGTGCGGACTGCAGACGGCGGCGCAGGGCCGGGCGCTGGTCATCGCCCACCTCGAGGGAGCGCTCGGCTGCACAGTGTCGGCATCGTCCGGGTCGTCCGGGTCGTCCGGGTCGTCGTCCGCGACCGGACGCCACCCTGCCCGGACGGGCGCCGATCGGCCAGTGGGAGGGCTGTTCGCCGAGCCGGCTGCCCGTCGGTCGGACGAACTCCTTCAGGGCTGAGCCCGCTCACCGGACGTTCGGTCGGATCAGCGTCAGGTGCACGAGCTGGTAGCCGCCTGCGTCGCTGCGGTGGCTCTCCAGGTACCCGTGTCGGGCGTAGAGCCGCAGGTTGCCCGCGCTGTGTTCGCCGGTGAACAGGCGTACCTCCCGGACGTCGCGCGGAAGGGACAGCTCGGCCGCGACCAGGAGCCGGGTGCCCAGGCCCCGGCCCTGCAGGTCGGGCGCGACCACCAGCCGGCCCAGCTCGGCGATCGACTGACCGGTGCGTATCCGTACCCGTACCCCGGCCACCAGGCGGTGCTGCTCGCGGAGCCCCAGCGCCGTCACCTCGGCGTCGTCGAGCTCGGCCTCGAGCTGCTCGAGGGTCTGGGTCAGCGGGGGGAGGAAGGGGTCGTGATGCAGCTGGGCCTGTTCGGCGTAGGCGCTGCGCTGCAGCGTGAGCAGCTCGCCGGCGTCGTCCGTGGTGATCCGGGTGAGGAGCGCCTGGTCGGCGATCGTGGTCATCGCGGTGGTGTTCCGGTCAGCTCGCTCGGCGGGCCGAGGTCACCTCGGCCAGCTCGGCCCGCAGCTGGTTGAGCACCAGATCGCTGACGCCGCGCGAGCGCAGCTCGTCGAGGTGTGCGTCGAGCAGGGCGGCGAGCTCGAGCTCGATCGCGCGGGTGTTCTTCTCGGAGGCGTCGTTGCCGGTCACAGGGCGATGTTTGCAGCAGCCGGGATCTTCCCACCCTGCGCCACGCGGGCCCCTGGACCCAACTCGGGTGCGTCAACCGTTCGTGGCAGTCGGGCATCCAGGAACCATGACGCTCAGAAGGGGTTCCTCGACAACGCACCTCGCGGTGGCCGTGGCGGCGATCGCCGTGGCGGCGGGCCTGGCCGGTGCGGTCCGGCTGCACGATGCTCCCGGCCCGCCCCCTGTCGCGTCTCCGTCCGCCCCGCCGTCCGGACCGCCGTCCGCGCCTCTGTCCGCACCGACGTCCGCGCCGACGTCGAGCCTGACGCCGTGTTCCGACTCCCCGACGGGCGAGCAGCCGGCCGACTGCTCGCTGGCCCTGTCGGACGGCCGGGTGGCCGAGGTGCGCTACTCCCCGGCCGACCGGCCCACGGGGGTCCGGGTATCGATCCTGAACGTCCCAGGGCGGCCCATCCTCGTCGCCCAGGAGTCGCTCGAGAACGCACTGACCCAGGTCACCCTGCAGGACGTCGACCGGGATGGTCGCCAGGATCTGGTCGTTCCCCTGGCCAGTTCGATGGTCAATACCGCCCTGGCCATCTGGCGACAGCAGGAGGGCGGGGCGTTCACCCGGGCCGGCGAGGTGTTCGGACTGTCGATCGAGAGAACAGCCGGCGGATACCTGGCCGTGCCGGCGCGTTCCAGTGCCGTCTCGTGGCAGGTCGCCTTCTACAGCCTTGGCGCGAGCGAGTTGACCCCGGTGGTCAGTGTGGAGGTGACGGCAGGCGACGGCGGCGCGGCCTCCTCGGTGACGTGCACCGTCAGCGACGCCTCGGGGCTGGCAGCCGCCGGGCTGAGCCCCGCCGGGGCGCGGACGCGGTTCTGCGCCGAGCCCGTGGTCACGCACATCTTCGGGTGAGCCGGAGCAGCGTCCGGCGATCACGATGGGCGTGTTCGGCCCACCTGGTCGCGGGCGGGGCCGACAAAGCGGCAGGATGCACGCGTGAGCGCGGAGCAGCAGCGACGACCCGGCACCGGCGCGGGTCTGCTGCGTGGTCTGGCCACGACCGCCGCCGCCCTGATGCGCCCCGCGCACACCGCCGAGTACCCCGACGTCCAGCCCGACCTGCCGCCCCGGACCCGTGGCGTGATCGCCCTGCTGCAGGAGAACTGCACCTCCTGCATGCTGTGCGCCCGGGAGTGCCCCGACTGGTGCATCTACATCGACTCGCACAAGGAGACCGTTCCTGCGGTCGACGGGGGCCGGGCCCGGCAGCACAACGTGCTCGACCGGTTCGCCATCGACTTCTCGCTGTGCATGTACTGCGGCATCTGTATCGAGGCCTGTCCGTTCGACGCCCTGTTCTGGTCGCCCGAGTTCGAGTACGCGGAGTTCGACGTCCGAGACCTGCTGCACGAGAAGGAGAAGCTCTCCGGCTGGCTGGCCAGCGTGCCTGCGCCGCAGCAACTGGACGACGCCGCCGTCGAGCCCAAGGAGGTGGCCGCCTCGCTGGCCCGGGTCCCCGTACCGCCGCCCGCGCCGCCCGCCGCGCTGGCCGAGGCGGAGGCCGCCACCGAGCCCACAGGGCTGCCCCTGCTGCGCCCGGCTGACGATGCGGGCCCGGAGGGCCCGACGTGAGCGGCACGGAGCTGGTCTTCGCCCTGTTCGCGCTGCTGGCCGCGGCGTCCTCGGTGCTGGCGGTGATCAGCCGGCAGGTGGTGCATGCAGCGCTCTGGCTGGTGGTCACCCTGGGGTCCCTCGCCGGGGTGTACCTGACCCTCGGGGCCGAGGTCGTGGCTCTGGTGCAGCTGCTGGTCTACGTGGGCGCAGTCGTCGTCCTGGTGCTGTTCGCCCTGATGCTCACCAGGGCGCCGATCGGGGTGCGCTCCGACCTGGATGCCGGCCCCGGACGCCGCCTGCTGGCCGCAGTGGCCGGAGTGGCCCTGGCCGGCCTGCTCGGCAGCACCCTGCTGGCCGCGGTGGGTGACACCGAGATGGTCGTGGACGGCTCCCAGGGCACCGCATCCTCGCTCGGCCAGGCGATCTTCACCGGCTGGGTGCTGCCCTTCGAACTCCTCTCGGTGCTGCTGCTCGCCGCCCTGGTTGCGGCGATCGCGGTCTCGAAGGGCAGGTCGAAGCCGTGATCCATCTCGCCGGGCCCGTGCTTCTGGTGGCCGTGCTGGCCGGTGTCGGCGTCTACGGCGTGCTCGCCCGCCGCAACGCCGTCCTGGTGCTGATCGGGGTGGAGCTGCTGCTCGCCGCCGCGGGCCTGCTGCTGGTGCTGTCCTCCGTGCTGCCCGCCGGTGGTCTGATCGCCGAGGCCGGCAGGGCGCCCGAGATCTCCGCCCGGATGGCCGACCCGCTGGTCTCAGGTCAGGTCGCCACGATCATGTTGATCACCATCGCCGCGGCCGAGATCGGGCTGGCGCTCGCCGTCGTCCTGCTGCTGTTCCGGGTGCGGGCGACCAGCGACCTGAACCAGGTCCGCGAGCTCGGTGAGGCCTCGCCGACCTACACCGACTTCGAGGACCCGGCGGCAGACGCACCCGCACCCGCCGATGCCCCGGCAGGCGGTGCCGCGTGAGTGCCGTCGCAGCCCTCCTCACCGTCGTCGTCCCGGCGACCTTCGCCGTGCTGGGGATCGCCCTGTCCGGGCGCTCGCCGGCCTGGTCGCGGGAGTGGGGACGCACCGGGGCTCTGGGCACGCTCGGCGCGGCCCTGGTCGAGGCCTACGCGGTGCTCACCGAGGGCGACGTCACCGGGATCAGCCTGTTCGGCGGAGCCGACCTGGGCAGCACCCGGATCGTGCTGGAGCTGCGCGCCGATCAGCTCTCCGCCCTGGTCGCGATCGCGGTGGCCCTGGTCGCGTTCTGTGTCCAGGTGTACTCCGTCGGGTACCTCGCGGACGCCGAGGAGGACCCTGCGGCACCGACCCGCTATCCGGCCTACGTCGCCGCGGTGTCGCTGTTCACCGCGGCGATGATGCTGGTGATCCACGCCGACGACCTGATCCTGCTGCTCGTCGGCTGGGAGGTGATGGGCGCCTGCTCCTACCTGTTGGTCGGTCACCACAGCGAAAGGGCCAGCGCCCGGGCCGCCGCGGTGAAGGCGTTCCTGGTCACCCGGGTCGGTGACCTGGGGGTGCTGATCGCCGTCGTGGTGCTGCTGGCCGGCGCGGGCACCACCTCGATCCGCACCCTGAACGAGAGCGCCGCGACCCTGCCCCCGACCACGGTGACCGTGGCCGCCCTGCTGCTGCTGGCCGGGGTGGCGGGCAAGTCGGCCCAGTTCCCGCTGCACACCTGGCTGCCCGATGCGATGGAGGGCCCGACCCCGGTCTCGGCCCTGATCCACGCCGCCACCATGGTCGCCGCCGGCGTGTTCCTGGTGGCCCGGCTGCTGCCGCTGTTCCTCGCCGCCGACGGCGCCCTGGCGGTGGCCGCGGTGATCGCCTCGGTGACCATGCTCGGCGCGGCGCTGGCGGCCCTGGCCCAGGACGATCTCAAGCGGCTGCTGGCCTGGTCGACGGTCAGCCAGGTCGCCTACATGCTGGCCGGGGTGGCCGTCGCGCGCACCGCGGAGCAGGCCGGGCCGGGCATGTTCCACCTGCTCTCGCACGCCGCGTTCAAGGCACTGCTGTTCCTGATCGCCGGCTGCGTCACGCACCTGGCCGGCTCGACCCTGTTCTCGCACATGGGCGGCCTGCGGCGCACCCACCCCGCGCTGGCCGGCCTGTTCGGGCTCGGCCTGGCTGCGTTGGCCGGCGTCCCGCCGCTGGGTGGTTTCTGGTCCAAGGAGGCCGTGCTCACCGCCGCCGAGACCGCTGCCCGGGACGGCGACGGGTGGTCGGCCTGGCCGGCCTGGCTGGTGCTCGGCAGCGGTCTGCTGACCGCCCTGGTGACCGGTGTGTACGCCGCCCGCGCGTACGCCCTGGTGGCGCTCGGCGAGCCCCGCTCGGCGACGGAGCACTCCGCGGACGATGCGCACACGCTGCCGGCGTCCATGGTCTGGCCGTTGTGGCTGCTGGCCGTGCCGACCGCGTTCCTCGGCCTGGTGCTGCTGGGCCCACCCGCGCTGCTGGCCGCCGCGCACGTCGACCCTCTGACGGCCTTCACCGGTGCCATCCTCTCCCTGGCCGGGATCGGCTGGGCGTTGTCGGCGCCGCAGTTGGGCGCCCGTGACATCGCCGATGCCCTCCCGGCCCGGGCGCGGGCCTTCCTGCGCGAGGGCTACCGGCTGGACGACGTGCAGAACGCGCTCGTGGTGCGCCCCTACCGGGCGCTCGCCCGGGCGGTCGGCACGGGTGAGCGCGATGTCGTCGACGCCTACCCGCGGGGCGTGGCCGTCCTGGCCCGCTGGAGCGGGATGGGTCTGCGGCGCCTCGGCGACGGCGTGGTCACCTCCTACGTCGGGTGGGCGGTCGCCGGTGCCGTCGTGCTCGGCCTGGCCGGGGTGGTGCTGTCATGACGGTGGGCGGCTGGACCCTGATCGCGCTGGTCGTGGTGCCGGCGCTGACCGCGCTCGCCCTGCTCGTCGTCTCCTCGATCGCCACCCGCGCAGCCACCCTGCTCGCCACTGCCTCTGCGGCGGTGACGCTGGTGCTCGCCGGGGCCGCCGCGTGGACCGCGGTGGGCTCCGAGGTGGCGCCCGAGCGGCCCGGCCTGGAGTGGGACGTGCCCTGGATCCCGGCCCTCGGAGTGCGCCTGCACCTGGGCCTGGACGGCATCTCGGCGCCCCTGGTGGTGCTCACTGCGCTGCTCGGCCTGCTGGTCTGCGCACACCTGATCACGGTGCAGCCGGTCGCCGGGCGGGTGCCCGGGCTGCTCGCCTGCGTCCTGCTGGTCGAGGCGGGAGCCCTGGCCACGTTCCTCGCGCTGGACCTGCTGGTGTTCTTCGTCGCCTTCGAGACCGTGCTGGTTCCGATGTGGTTCGTGATCGCCCGCTGGGGCGACGACAGCCAGCCGGCCCGCACGCTCCCGCCGTCCGCCCCGCGCGCCGGCGGCGAGCAGGCCCGGCGGGACGCCGCCAACCGGTTCGTGCTCTACACGGTGACCGGCTCGGCGGTGATGCTGATCGGGTTGCTGCTGGTCGCCTTCCGTTCCGGCACCACCGATCTGGTCGCCCTCGCCGAGCGGTCGGGGGAGGGGATCCCGGTCGGCGTGCAGACCCTGGCCGCCAGCCTGCTGGTGCTCGGTCTGGCGGTGAAGGCACCCATGTTCCCGCTGCACACCTGGTTGCCCCCGGCGCACACCATCGCTCCCACCCCTGGCTCGGTGCTGCTGGCCGGCGTGCTGCTGAAGATGGGCACCTACGGGCTGGTCCGGGTGGTGGTGCCGGTGGTCCCCGAGGGGCTGCGCGCGATCGCGCCGCTGCTCGGGGCGTTCGGGGTGGCGGGCATCCTGTGGGCCGGGCTGGCCTGCTTCGTCGAACGTGACCTCAAACGGCTGATCGCGCTGTCCTCGGTGGCGCACATGGGTTTCGTGCTGCTCGGCGTGGCCACGATGACCCCCGAGGGGCTGCAGGGCGCGCTCTACGCCAATGTCGCCCACGGCCTGATCACCGGCCTGCTGTTCCTCGTGGTCGGCGCGATCAAGGATCGTCACCACACCACCGAACTGGCCCTGCTCGCGCCCGGGCTGCGTGACCGGTTGCCCCGACTGGGCTGGATGCTCGCCTTCGGTGCGCTGGCCGGACTGGGCCTGCCCGGCCTCGCCGGGTTCTGGGGCGAGCTGCTCGCCATCGCCGGGGCCTGGCGTGCCGACTCCGCCCTCGGGGCGATCTCCCGGCCGCTGGCCGTGCTGGCGGCGATCGGCACCGTGATCGCTGCGATCTACCTGCTCCGGATGCTGCGCGAGCTGTGGCACGGTGCCGCGCCGGCCAGGCCCGCGGCCGATCCGGATGCCGTGGTGCTGGAGCCCTTCATCGGCGACGCCACCCCCACCGAGCTGGCCGTCACGATGCCGCTGGTGGTCGCCACCGTCGCGCTCGGGCTGGTGCCGGCCCTGCTGCTCGAGGTGACCGGGCCCGCCGTCCGCCTGCTGCTGGCAGGTGCGCCGTGACGATGGCGAACGATCTGCTGGTGCCGGCCGTCGGCTGGGACCTGCTCGCCCCGGTCGTCGTCCCGGTGGCGGCGCTGCTGCTCGTGCTGGTGCTCGACGCCGTGGCCCCGCCGCGGCTGCGTGGTGGGCGCAGCCTGCGTCGGGTGCTGGACGGCGTGGCGCTGCTCGGCCTTGCCGGCTCGGCGGCGTTCGTGGTCGCCCTGGCCCGCGAGTCCGCGCGCGCCGGGGGAGCGGACTCGCAGACGCTGTGCAGCCCGCCGTCCGACGCGTTGTCGACTGCCTCGTGCGCCTTCTCGGTCTCCCCGCTCACGCTGACCCTGCAGGCGATCATCCTGGCGCTCGCCCTGGTCAGCCTGCTGCTGGCCTTCGACGGCGAGGGCGCGCAGGATCGGGTCGCCCACCACGTGCTGTTCCTGGCCGCGGTGGCCGGTGCGCTCGCCCTGGCCGGGGCGCGCGACCTGGTCAGTCTGATGGTGGCGCTGGAGACCGCGTCGCTGCCGGCGGTCGGCCTGGTGGCTCTGCGCCGTGACGCGCCGGGTGCGCAGGGAGCGCTGACCCTGCTGCTGACCGCGATCGGCTCGCTGGCGCTGCTGGCGCTCGGCGCCGGAATGCTGCTGCTCGCCACCGGATCGCTGTACCTGCAACAGATCTCCGCCGCGCTGTCCACCCCCGACCTGCCCGGACCGGCCCGCGCGCTGGCCGTGCTCGGCGTCCTGTTCGCGGTGGCGGGGGTGGGGTTCAAGCTGTCGGCGGTGCCGTTCCACCTGTGGACGCCGGACACCTACGCGGGTGCGCCGCTGCCGGTCGCCGCCTTCCTGTCGGTGGTGTCCAAGGCCGCCGGGCTCGCCGCACTCGTGGTGCTGCTGGCCGTCGGAGCGCCCGCCCTGGCCGACGTCTGGGCGCCTCTGATCGGGGTGCTCGCGGTAGTGACCATGACGGTCGGCAACCTGGTCGCGCTGCGCCAGCATGTCGCCGTCCGACTGCTGGCCTGGTCGACCGTGGCCCAGGCCGGGTGGGTGCTGCTGCCGCTGGCCGGCGCCGGGGAGCGGTTCGCGGTGGCCGGTGGGACGGCCAGCGGCACCCGGCAGGCTGTGGCGGCCTCCGTCGGGTACCTGGCCGCCTACGGCGCCGCCGGGGTGACCGCGTTCGCGGTGGTGGTGCTCGTGTCGCGCCACGTCGCCGCGGCGGAGGAGCACACGCTGGACTCCTACCGCGGTCTCGCCCGGCGCGAGCCGGTGGCCGCCGCGGTGCTCGGGTTCGCCCTGGCCTGCCTGGCCGGCCTGCCACCGGGGATCGTCGGGCTGATGGCGAAGGTGATCGCGGTGCGACCGCTGGTGGACGCCGGGGCCTGGGTGTTCGCGCTGGCCGCCGCCGCCAACGTGGCCCTGGGTGTGGCCTACTACCTGCGCTGGGCGGCCCTGCTGGTCTCGCCCGTGGCGGCCTCGGCGGACGGCGCTCCCCCGACCTGGCGGGTGCGACCGGCCGAGGGGCTGGCCCTGGGCGCCGGGGCGCTGGCCTGCGTGGGGCTCTCGGTGATGCCGCAGCTCGTGGCCGGGTTGCTGCCGGGGGTGCTGCGATGAGGTCCGGGAACGTGCTCGGGCGCTGTCGCGTTGTGCATCATCGGTCGTGCTTGCGACCGGCGAGCACCAGGACTGGGAGATCGTGATGGGGCACCGTCACTTCAACGGACTGAAGACAGCCCTGCTGCTGGGCGGGATGTCGAGCTTCGTGCTCTTCGTCGGCTACTTCGTGGCCGGGCAGACCGGTCTGGTCATCTCGTGCTGATCGCGTTGGCGATGAACGGGTTCTCGCTACTGGAACTCCGACAAGATGGCGATCCGCGCGATGCACGCGCGGCCGGTGAGCGAGGCCGAGGCGCCGGAGATGTACCGGATCGTCCGTGAGCTGTCGACCGCGGCCCGCCAGCCGATGCCGACGGCTGTACGTCTCGCCCACGCAGGCGCCCAACGCCTTCGCCACCGGCCGCAATCCGCGCAACGCCGCGGTCTGCTGCACCGAGGGCATCCTGCAGATCCTCGACGAGCGCGAGCTGCGCGGCGTGCTCGGGCACGAGCTGATGCACGTCTACAACCGCGACATCCTCACCTCCTCGGTGGCCGGCGCGCTCGCCAGTGCGATCACGTTCATGGCCAACTTCGCGCTGCTTCTTCGGCGGTCGGCGGCGAGGACGGCGAGCGGGCGAATCCGCTGGCGGCCTGGCCTGATGTTCCTGGGCCCGCTCGCGGCCGGGGTGATCCAGATGGCGGTCAGCCGCACCCGCGAGTACGACGCCGACGAGGACGGCGCCGAGCTCACCGGCGACCCGCTCGCCCTGGCCTCGGCGCTGCGCAAGCTCGAGCTGCGGGTACCCAGCAGCTGCCGCTGCCTCCCGAGGCGCGAGCTGGTCAACGCCAGCCACATGATGATCGCCAACCCGTTCCGCGGCGGGAGGGATGTCGCAGCTGTTCACTACCCACCCGCCGATGGCGGAGCGGATCGCCCGGCTCGAGGCGATGGCCGGTCGCCCGCTGTGAGCCGGACATGACCCCCGTCCCGCCCGGGATCCCGCGCGCTCCGCGTCCGCGCGGGGGTGTGCCGCTGGAGCGCGGCCGGGCAGCCGGCATGCTGGTCGGCCTGCTCGTGTTCGGCCTCGGCTTCGTGGTGGCGGCGGTGGCCGGCCTGACCGGCACTGCCGGTGGGCCGCTCTACCTGAGCGGCATCGGCGTCGGCTTCTTCGGGGTCGGCGTGGTGGCCTTCTTCCTCAACCGCGGCACCGTGCCCCTGCCGGACCAGCCGATCTGGTCGCGGGTCGGCCTGTCGGCCCTGGCCGAGGCGCTGGGACTGCCCGCGCCGGCAGTGATGGTCGCCGTCTACGCCCTGATCGGCGCCGGAATCCTCGGCAACGTCGTCTTTCCCCTGCTGCAGAGCTGACGCCGGCAGCGGTTGAGCGCCGCTGTCCCCATCGCCGCGACGATGGAGATCACGATGCGTGGACATGGCTGTGATGGAACCGTTCTCCTTCAGCGTGATCTCCATCGTCAGGGTGACGCCGGCCCCTGCGCATCGGCCTCTGCGGTGAGCGCGACCCCGGCCGGTGACCGCGCCCCAGACGGCCGCTCTCGCGGCTGGCGTCGAGTGGTCGATTCGGCCCCATTTCGCCCTCTCGAAAGGGGCCGAATTGACCACTCGCGCTCGGAGCGCTGGTCGCCGCCTCGTTCGGTAGATTCTGTTGTGTGATTGGAAAGCTGTTGTGGCAAGTGCTTGTTGATTCGAAAAGTACATGCCATGATGCCAGTCATGGGCGAGACGATGAGTGCGGGCGATGCGCAGAGTGCACTGACAGCGGCCCAGGCGGCCGCTGACCGGGTGCGTGGGCCGGCGCGCTGGATGAGCACCTACCTGGGCGTCTTCGCTGTGGCCTGGCCGGTGCTGACGTTCGTGATCGGGATGGGCAGCCGAACCGCGATGGTCTACACGATGATCATTGTCTGGCCGCTCATCGTGATCTTGGCGGTGCTGTGGTCACGTCGGCGGCCGGCGACCCTGCGTGGTGCCGGCAAGCGGACGGCCCCCTTCTGGGGAGCCACTGCGGCGGTGTACGGCATCGTGCTGGCCACAGGGTTGCCCGACCAGAAGGGCGAGCTCGGGTACTGGATCCCCGCGTCGCTGGCTGTGGGCCTGCCCCTGGCGATCGCCGCCTGGCGGGAGTCGCGGGCATGAGCACGAGCCACCCGCGGCATCGGCTCGACGATCTGCTCGCCCACGGAGTGCGGCTGTCGGTGCTCGCCGCGCTCGACAGCGTCGAGCGGTGCGAGTTCTCCCTGGTCCGAGACGCGCTCGAGGTCAGTGACTCGGTGCTGTCCAAGCAGGCCGCCCTGCTCGAGTCCGCCGGATACCTGCAGGTCGACAAGGGCAGGGTCGGACGACGCCCGCGTACCTGGTTCTCGATCACCGAGGACGGCGCCGCCGCGTACCGTGCACACCTGCACGCGTTGAGAGACATTGCGGCGCAGGATGTCTCACGCTTGCAGCAGCCGGTTCGACTGACTCGAGTCGTGCCGGGCCTGCAGGTAGAGCAGGTCGGAGTAGTCGGCGTTCCGGTCGATCCAGCGCCGGATGAACGGACAGGAGGCAAGCACCCTGCGCCCGCCCCCGGATCGGACGTCGTCCAGGGCGAACCGGGCGATCGCCGAGCCGATCCCTCGCCCTCGTGAGCGCCGTCCACCTCGGTGTGGGTGAAGGCGATCATGTGGTCGCTGAGGGTGTAGGCCGCAAACCCGGCCAGGACGCCGTCCACGTAGCCCTCGTAGCGCTGCTGGTCCGCGGCATGGCGGACCTCGACACTCTGGGTCACCGGTAGTTCACGAACTGCAGCGCGACGTCGAAGTCGCTGCCCTTGAGCGAGGGCGATCACCGCCTGCAGGTCGTCGCGGCTTCTTGCTACGTCACCCGCAGCTCGTCGCCCTGGATCTGGGTCTTGACGCCCTTGGGGCCCTCGTCGCGGATCAGCTTGGTGATCTTCTTGGCGTTCTCCTGGGTGAGGCCCTCCTTGAGCTTGGCCGTCGATCTGGTACTCCTTGCCCGAAGGCTTGGCGTCACCGGCGTCGAGAGCGAGCAGTGGGACGCCGCGCTTGATCAGCTTGTTCTCGAACACGTCGAGGACGGCCTTGACCCGCTCCTCGCTGTTCGCCTCCATCTCGATGACGTCGCCGCTGACCAGGCGATGGAGGCGTCGGTGCCCTTGAAGTCGAACCGCTGGCCGATCTCCTTGGCCGCCTGGTTCAGGGCGTTGTCCACCTCCTGGCGGTCGACCTTGCTGACGACGTCGAACGAGCTGTCGCCGGCCACGCTGGGTCCTCTCTGGAGGGGTGTGCACGTACAGGTGCCGGGGCTTGATATCCTTCCATCCACGTCGCTCGGAGAACATCCGGGTGCTGCACGGCAGGTTGCCCGAGTGGCCAAAGGGAGCGGTCTGTAAAACCGTCGGCTAAGCCTACGTAGGTTCGAACCCTACACCTGCCACACGTAGCAACGGCCCCTGACCTGCGGAAACGCAGGTCAGGGGCCGTTCTCGCACCCGCATGATCTGGCGGTGATCTTGGTGGGCGCCCGGGCGACTCAGCCGGTGGCGTAGCGCTGCGCGGCGCGGGCGCGTCCCTTGGCTGCCTCCACCTCGCGGTCCTTGGGCGTGCCGTGCGCGACCAGGGTGTCGAGCAGCCGCTGCGTCGCCGCGCCGACCTCGGCGATCGCCAGGTCGAACGCCTCCTGGTTGTCCCGGGCGGGTCTGGTGGCGCCGGCCACCTTGCGCACGTACTGGGTGGCGGCCGCCAGCACCTCCTCGGGCGTCGCCGGCGGCTCGAAGTTGTGCAGGGTCCGGATGTTTCGGCACATGCGTGCACGGTAGCCGCCTGGCACGCTGCGACCAGTTCACCTACCGTGGCCCGCATGTGGGGTGAGCGTGCGGTGTTCCTCCAGGAGCGGCGGCCCTCCCTCGCCGCGCTGGTCGGGCATCCCCTCGATCTGGCCCAGGCGGTGCTGCCGTCGGCGACCTACATCACCACATACAGCGCCACCGGCCGCCTGAACCTCGCCGTCGGGCTGGCGGCAGGGTGCTACCTGGTGGTGGCAGTGCTCCGGCGCGCCAAGCACGTGGCCACCTGGCCGCCGCTGGCAGCCGGTGTGGTGCCGTTGGCGCTGGGCATCACCCTCGCCCTGCGCACCGGGGAGGCGACCAACGCCTTCCTGCCGGGTATCGCCGGAAGCATTCTGTTCGTGCTGGCCGCCGCGCTCAGCATGGTCTTCCGGCGTCCGCTCGCAGGTGTCCTGTGGAGTCTGGCCTCGCGGCGGAACGTGTCCGAGTGGCGGGAGTCCCGGTCCGCGCTGACCACCTTCCAGCTGATCACCGCGATCTTCGCCGGGGCGTCGGCCCTGCGGGCCGCGGTGCAGGGCCTCTACTACGTGCAGGGCGATTTCGTGGCCCTGGGGGTGTCTCGCCTGGCGATGGGCGTTCCCCTCTACGCCCTGTGCGGGGCGGTCTCCTGGGCCCTGTGGCGACGGCACCGGAGCCGAGAGCACGCTGCGCCGGCCGGCGGTCGTTAGGGTCGGCGGATGGAACAGGGCCTCACCATCCTCGACGTGCGCCTGGCCGACGAACGACCCGTCGACGTCGTGATCCAGGGCGAGCGGATCGAGGCGGTGCGGGACGCGGATCCGCAACGGCGCCAGTCGGACCGGGGCGGAGCGGTCGACGGCCGGGCGGGGCTGCTGCTGCCCGCGTTCATCGACACCCACGTCCACCTGGACAAGGTCGGCATCCGCGATCGGCTCGACCTCCGGCGCAGCTACCCCGGCAGCGCCCACCCGGGTGACCTGGCCTGGGCGATCGCCGCGACCCATGACGCGAAGCGCGCCTACACCGTCGCCGAGGTGGCCGCCCGGGCGCGGTCCGTGATCGAGAGTCACGTGATGCACGGAACCACCAGGATTCGCAGCCACGTCGACGTCGACACCCTCGGTGGCCTCACGCCACTCCTCGGGGTCCAGGCCGCTGCGGCCGCCTGCGCAGACATCGCCGAGGTGGTCACCATCGCCTTCCCGCAGGAGGGCATCCTGCGCGATCCCGGTACCGCCGACCTGATGCTGGCGGCGATGCAGGCCGGCGCGGATGTGGTGGGCGGCATGCCGCACTGGGAACGTGATGAGCGCGCCCAGCTGGAGCACATCCGGTTCTGCTTCGACCTGGCTCAGCGCTTCGACGCCGACGTCGACATGCACGTCGACGAGACCGACGACGGCAGCATCCGCACCCTGGCGATGGTCGTGGAGGAGACCGAACGGCGCGGCTGGCAGGAGCGGGTCACCGTGGGCCATGTCTGCGCGCTGGCCGCCTCCGACGAGGCCTACTCGGCAGACGTGATCGCCGGCTGCGCCCGTGCCGGCATCACCGTGGTGAGCAATCCGGTCACCAACCTGGTGCTGCAGGGCCGCGGGGACACCGGTCTGGTCCGCCGGGGAAGCACCAGGGTCGGTGAATTCCTCGCCGCCGGGGTTCCGGTTGCGTTCGGCCAGGACTGCGTGCGGGACGCCTTCTACCCCTTCGGCCGGGCCAGCATGCTCGAGGTCGCCCTGATCAGCGCGCACGCGACCCATCTGACGGCGCCTGCCGAGCTGGACACCGTGCTGGGCGCGGTCACCACCGTGCCGGCCGACGTCTGGAAGCTGGCCGGTGTCTACGGGGTGACGCCGGGGGCCCGGGCGGACCTGCAGCTGTACGCCGCGCCGACCTGGCCGGCGGCCCTGGCCGCCCAGGACCCGCCGACCCATGTCTGGCGCGCGGGCAGGCTCGTCGCGACCACCCGGCTCACCCGCACGCTGCGCCCCGGCTGAGGGCTCGGCCCCGGAGGGACGTCAAGGCCGCTGTCGCCGATGCCGATGCAGGCACATGCTGCTTCTGCGCAAGGCGCTCCTCGGCGGTGCCGCGCTGACTCTGGCTGTGCTCGCCTCGGGCGGGTACACGGTCACGACGGCCGGCCGCTCCAGCGCCGAGGTGGCGCAGTTCGAGCGCCGCGACGCCGTGCTGCAGAAGGTCGTGCTGCAGCTGCAGCGGGACTTCTACAACTACGACGACCAGACCAACATGTACGTCCTCGTGGCGGCCACCGCCGCCGATCAGACACAGCTCTGGCAGGACACCCACAGTCAGGCCGTCGAGGCGGCCGACCAGATGCAGGAGCATCTGGCGCAGGCTCGGAGTCTCACCGGTGACAGCGCCGTGATCTCGCTGCTGGACCGGGTGGAACGGGACAAGGCTGCCTACGACCAGTTCTCCGAGCGCGGTTACGCGTTCGTGCGGGCAGGGAAGCCGCGTGAGGCGGCGCACGAGGTGACGATCGCGAACCTGGTGCCCTCCAACGACATCATGCCTGCGCTCGAGGAGCTGCAGGTCCTGGCCGACCAGCGGGCCGCCGCCAGCCTGGCCGCGGTGACCGCGGCGCAGCGGTCGGTCCAGGCAGCGGCGGTGGTCTCCATGATCGTGGTCACCGCCCTGGTGGTGCTCCTGGTGACCGGCTTCGTCCGGGTCGCCGTCCGCCCGATGCGCCGCCTGGCCGCCCGGATGCGTCTGATCGGGGAGGGGGACGCCGATCTGACCCAGCGCATCGACGCCCGACGGAACGATGAGCTGGGAGAGCTGTCCGACGGGTTCGACAGCTTCGTCGCCGGGATCCAGGCCCTGGTGGTCCAGTTCGCCGGGACCGCCGAGGCCCTGGCCGGCTCGGCGACGCATCTGTCGGCCACGTCCGCCGAACTCAGCCACGGGGCGAACCGCTCCGCGACGCTCGCCGGTGAGGCTGCCGGTTCGGCGCTGAGTGTCAACAGCGGGGTCGAGCTGGTCACCACCGGCACCGAGCAGATGACCGCCTCGATCAGCGAGATCGCCGGCAACGCCGGACGGGCCGCGGAGGTCGCGCAGGAGTCGCTGCGGATGGCCGAACAGACCAACTCCCAGATCGCCCTGCTCGGCCAGGCCAGTCAGGAGATCACAGGCGTGGTCGCCCTGATCACCACCATCGCCGAGCAGACGAACCTGCTCGCTCTGAACGCCACCATCGAGGCCGCCCGCGCGGGCGAGTCCGGCAAGGGATTCGCCGTCGTGGCCAACGAGGTCAAGGAGCTTGCCCATGAGACAGCCCGGGCGACAGAGGACATCACGGCTCGGATCGCGGTTCTGCAGGACACCTCGGTCAATGCCGCCGCCGCCATCGGACGGATCAGCGAGGTGATCCACGACCTGAACGGGTACAGCGCCTCGATCGCCGCCGCCGTGGAGGAGCAGTCGGTGGCGACGAACGACATGAGCCATGCCATCAGCGGCGCTTCGGCCAGCAGTACGCATGTCGCGCAGTCGTTCGCGGCAGTCGCCCAGGCGGCCGACGCCACCGCCGCCGGTGCCGAGGCCAGCCGCCGGGCAGCCGACGATCTGGTCGGCATCGCCGCGGTCCTGCACAGCTCGATCAGCAGATTCCGCTACCGATGAGCGCGCAGTCCCCGGTCGCCGCCACGGCCCCGCGCGCGGTCCCTGCGTACGGTCTCGCCGAACCGAGGGTCCAGGACGCCCGCGAGGCCCTGGGCCGCATCTTCCGTGACGACGCCGCCGAGCTGTGGGAGCGACTCCTGCTCAGCGCCGGCCTGACCGGCGCCGAGGGAGACCGCGCGTCCCTGGAACGCGTGCTGGCCGCGATGAACGCCGTCGGCGATCCCGTGGTGGCGCTCAGCGCCAGAGCCCTGGCGGTGCGGCTGGCCGCCTACGACCACCTGAGCGCGGCCCAGACCACCAATCGGAGGGCACAGTCGTGACCGACCTGACCTGGAGCAGGATTCAGGACGCCGTCAGCGACCTCGACCGGCTCACCGAGCTCGCGGGCTACGACCTGGGCAACCCCGAGCTGCGGGCTCAGCTGGACGAGATCACGGCTCGTACCTGCCGGCGCCTCGACCTGCCCATCGCCCTGACCACCATGGTTCTGGACACTGCCCAACTCCTTCTCGGCAGCCACGGCCTGGCCGGATGGATCGCCGCGGCCGACGGAACGCCCGTGGAGTGGTCGTTCTGCGCCCGGGCGGTGGCCGCGGGCCGCCCCTACGTCGTGGCGGATGCTGCGAACGACCCTGTGCAGCGGGCCAACCCGCTGGTCCTGCACGACGGGGTCGCCGCGTATGCCGGCTATCCCCTGACCACTCCTGCAGGGCACTCCCTCGGGGCGCACTGCGTGATCAGCGATCGACCCCATGCCTTCTCCGCCGAGGAGCTCGCGATCATCGAGCAGGGCGCACAGCAGGTTCTCGAGGTCCTGAGCCGATTCAGGATCGCCTGATCCTGCAGGACGGACAGCTCCTCAGAGCCGGGGGTGCGGATGCTCGGCGGAGCGGTCCTGGAAGGAGAGGATCTTGGGGTTGCGCACCACGCCCTCGCGGATCTCGATGGCCGGCCGGATCGTCGCGTCCAGATCCCAGGCCTCGGGCCCGGACATCACGGTGCGCAGGTAGGGGATCAGCGCCTCGCTGATCCCCCAGGTCGCGCTGTTCCACAGGTAGGCGGGACTGTGGTCCACGCCGTAGTACGAGACGCCGTCCCCGACGGTGATCATGGGCTCGGCGAAGCTGGTGGGCCGGGCGAACTCGAACCCCATGCCCAGGTCGCAGGAGACGTCGACCAGCAGGCTGCCGGGGGCGAAGGCCCCGAGTTCCCCGTCCGAGACGAACATCAGCGGGGCGTCGGTGTCCTGCAGGACGCAGTTGACCACGATGTCGTGCGCGGCGAGGAACTGGGCCGTGGGAACAGTGCCGCTGGGTGCCTGGACGACGGTCCGGGTGGGATCCGCCTCGGTGCGTTCCAGGTGATCGAGCACGACGGAGGGGATCGGTGACGCGACCGCCGTGACGCCACGCATCGTCAGCACGGTGACGTCGTGCACCCCCAGCGCGTGCAGCGCCGTGATCGCGCCGCGCGCGGTGTTCCCGAAGCCGATCACCACGGCCGACAGCTGACGGCCGTAGTGGCCGGTGGAGCCGACGAGGGTGAGGGCGTGCAGCACCGAGGAGTAGCCGGCGAGCTCGTTGTTCATGTGGAACACGTGGACGACGAAGGCCCCGGACGGCGTCCAGTGGTTCATCGCCTCCCACGCGATCAGGGTCAGGCGCTTGTCGATGGCGGTCTGGGTCAGGTCCGGGTCCTGGACGGCGTGCGGCCAGCCCCACAGGACCTGCCCGTCGCGCATGGCGGTGACGTCCTCCAGGGTGGGCTTGGGAAGCAGCAGCACATCGGTGGTCGCGATGATCTCCTCGCGCGAGCGCAGGGCCGCCACCTGAGGTGCGAGGTGGTCGTCGGAGACGCCGTAGTGACGGCCGTACCCGCGCTCCAGGACGATCCTCGACCGCAGGTCCGCCTCGATCCGATCGATGTGCTGCGGATGGATGGGCAGGCGGAGTTCGTTCTCCTTGCTCGAGGTGGCGAGCACGCCGAGAGTGAGCAGGTCCATGTGTCGAACGTAGAGCACCGCCGTTCTCCGCGGCGACCAGTCATCGCCCCCTGATCCGTCGACGCCAGGACCAGGCCAGGCGGGAGGCGGCCAGGGTCAGCGCGAGTCAGTCGCCACCAGTCGACGCAGTCAACGGGCGGCGCCGACCGCTGAGCCGAAAATCGCGTTGTCGAGGCGGCTGCACCTCCGTAGCCTCACCAGGATGCCGATCGCCGAAGTTGACGGAGTGCCCCTGGCCTACGACGACCTGGGTGCGGGGCCGGTCGTCGTCCTCCTGCACGCGGGCATCGCGGACCGCTCGATGTGGGTGGAGCAGAATGCCGCCCTCAGCCGGACCCATCGGGTCCTGGCCGTCGACCTGCCCGGCTATGGGCAGTCCGGCGTGCCTGAGCGCTCCTACGCCAACCATGACCTGGTGGTCGGCCTGCTGGACGCGCTCGACATCGGTGCCGCGACCTGGGTCGGGTGCTCCTTCGGCGGGTCTGTGGCCCTCGACGTCGCCCTGGCCCACCCCACGCGGGTGAATGCCCTGGTGCTGGTGGCCGCCGTGGTCTCCGGCCACGCCTGGTCGCGCGAGTTCCGCGAGCAGCAGGCCGTGGTGATGGACGGCGTCGACGAGGACGACCTGACGGCGCTGGCGCAGGCCGAGGTGCGGTTCTGGGTGGTCGGCCCGGGCCGGGACCCGGCGGACGTCGATCCGGCGCTGATCGCTCGCGCCACCGCGATGGACCAGCGGGCGCTCGCCTCCGAACTGGCCCTGGACGACGTCGACCGGCGCGAGCTGGACCCCCCGGCCATCACCCGACTCGGCGAGCTCGCCATGCCCGTGCTCGTGCTCGCCGGCGCCGAGGATGCCGCCGACATCCGCACACTCGCCGACCTGGTGGCCGCCACCGCACCCCGCGCCGCCCGTGCCCCCGATCTGCCGGACGCCGCGCACCTGCTGCCGGTCGAGCAGCCGGAGGAGATCTCGCGCCGGCTGCTGGCCTTCCTCGCCGACCTCTGATCGGCGGGCGACTACGGTGAGGACATGCGCCACGACGTGACCCGCCTGGAACGCCGCCTGCTCACCGAGCTCGGTGCCGGTGCCGCGGTGTCCGCGGCGGCGGGACTCGTCCTGTGGTCGGCGGGTCGCCGCTCACAGCGGGGCGCCGTCACCGCTTTCGGTCGGCAGAGTGTGGGGTGGGCAGCGGTCGATGCGGCGATCGTCGTCCGTGGTGTCCGCGGTCTGACGCGTCCTCCCGGCGATGCGCAGGAGACTCGAGGAAGGCTACGGCGCCTGCGGAACCTGTTGGCGCTCAATGCCGGGCTCGACGTCGGCTATGTCGCCGGCGGCCTCGCCCTGGCCCGCGGCACCAGCCGTCGCGGTGACGGCCTGGCGATCGTCGTGCAGGGTCTGTTCCTGCTCTGGCTGGACACCCGACACATCAAGCGGTTCCACGGCGCGCTCGCTCACCCCGACCGGAGCGAACCCGTCACCTCGCCCGCGCCCTGACGTGCCGCCAGGCAGACGAAACCCTTGCTGCCGGCGAGGAACGAGGCCTCCCGGGGCGGCAGCACCTCGCGGTCGTAGCCATCGGACGCGGCCCCGCCCAGATAGCGGCGCAACGCCGCCTCGGAGCACGCGGCCCGCACACGGGGGTCGGCCAGGACGGTGTCCAGCTCGACGCCGGTCGTCGC
Organism: uncultured Actinomycetota bacterium; assembly: GCA_963710915.1. Taxonomy (GTDB): domain Bacteria; phylum Actinomycetota; class Actinomycetes; order Actinomycetales; family Kineosporiaceae; genus JADJPO01. The sequence continues at coordinate 522,162 of CAVQCD010000020.1, forward strand.
ATCGCTGAGAGTGCCCCGCGCGTAGGCCTCCCAGTAGTGCGGCTGGGTGCACGGCAGCGTCCGTGCCGTCTGGATACCGCTGATGTTGACCAGGCCCGCGTAGCACGCGGCCCCGCCCGTCGGCGCCGCCGGGGCGGAGGTCGGGCGTGGGGTTGTCCGTGAGGTGGTGGCAGTGGCGGGCGCGGTGCGGGAGGTCGTCCTGGACCGTGCCTCGGGCGTTGCCGAGCGCCCCGGGCCTGCCGTCATTGTCGGCGCCGCCGAGGGTTTCGAGGCCGTGGGTTGTCCGGCTCCGGGCGTGGCGGATGCGTCCTGGACCGCCGAGGCAGGCGGCAGAGCGACCACGATCTCGCCGCCGCGCGAGCGGGCCAGCAGGGCCCATCCGGCGCCGGCCACGGCCAGGGCTGCCACCACGACCGCCACGGTGACTGCGGCGATCCGGGACCGGGACCGGGAACGCCCCGTCGCCGAGGTGGCCACGGCCTGCGGGGTGGAGATCGGGGCGCCGGGGTGCTCGGCCGCCGAGCGCAGCGCCTCGCGTAGTTCCTCGGCTGATGAGTAACGGTCCGCCGGCTCGCGGGCGGTGGCTCGCCAGATCACATCCATCAGCGCGGCTGAGCCGGGAACCGCGACGGGGGCAAGGGGCATCGCGTGCTGGGCCAACAGATCGGGGATGGAGGGTGAGCGTCCCGAGCCGTCGGCCCGTGGGGAGCGCCCGGTCAGCAGCGCGTAGAGCGTGCAGCCCAGTGAGTAGATGTCGGCGGCCGGGGTCGGATCGGCGTGGTGGAACGCCTCCGGCGGGGCGAAGTCGGGGGTCAGGGCGGCGAGGGTGACCGAGTGCCCTGGCTCGGGACGGGGCAGCGTGGCCAGGCCGAAGTCGGCGAGCAGCACTGTTCCGTACTGGCTCAGCAGGAGATTCGCCGGCTTGATGTCGCGGTGCAGGATTCCCATGCCATGGGCAGCGACGAGAGCATCAGCGATCCCTGCGCCGACCGTCGCCACCTCCTGCGGAGGGCGCGGACCGTGACGAGTCACGACCGACCAGTAGCTGCCCTCCGGGCAGTACTCCATCACCAGGTACGGCCGTCCGTCGTCCGTCGTCCCGCAGTCGTACAGCGCGAGGATGTTCGGGTGTGAGGACAGCCGCCCGGCCGCGGTCGCCTCGCGCACGAACCGCCGCTGGTCGGCCGGTTCGACGAGCCGGCGACTGTCGATCTTCACGGCGACGAGCCGATCCACCGAGAGCTGATGGGCCCGGTGGACGCTGGCGAAGCCGCCCCGGCCGATCTCCTCCAGCAGGGTGATCCCCGGAACGGGCCCCGATCCGTCCGTCATGCGCAGCGATTGTGCCAGCCCTGGTGCGGTCGCCCGCCGCCTTTGCTCAGGCCAGCCCCTCCAGGTAGAGCCACTGCCGCCCTTCGCGCAGGAACCGGCTCACCTCGTGCTGGCTGCCGCCCGGAAGGTGGTGCGCCCGGAACTCCACGATGCCGTCGTCGTCGCGCTGGCCGCCGCGCTCGGTGCGCAGGATCTCGAGCCTGGTCCAGGTCCACGCCGAGTCCAGGCTCAGGGTGTCGGGCCGGGTGCGAGGATGCCAGGTGCGCAACAGGTAGGCGCCGTCGCCGACGGCGAAAGCGCTGTACCGCGAACGCATCAGCTGTTCAGCGGTCGCCGCGAGCGCCTCACCGTGATGCAGCGGGCCGCAACATGCCGCATAGGGCTGTGCCGAGCCGCACGGGCACGGCGAGGCTGCCGGCCCGAAAGCGCTGCCCATCGTCACGCCACCCAGTATCGCGCCTGCTCCGCCATGCTCGACCAGGCCTCTTCCTGCGCCGAGAGTCGGCAAACCGGGCGGGGCTCGAATTCACCGGGTTCCCCGACTCTCGCTGAGCGGTGAGCCTTCGCGGGGTGCTGAAGGTGGTGGTGCGGTGAGGGCGGCGGTCAGGGCGGCGGTCAGGAGGGCATGGGCGTTCTGGCGCAGCAGCGCGACGGCGTCCTCGCGAGGCAGCCGGGCGACGTCGGTGAGCCAGACCAGGGATTCGATCCCGGTGGCCGAGCGGATGGCGATCGCCAATCGGTGGACGTCGATCTGGGGGTGCGTGTCTCGCAGCGGGGTCAGTGCGTCCTCCAGCCAGGTGATCACCCGGCCCTGGCGCAGCGGCAGCTCCCCGGCCACGGCGGCGGGATCGAGCGAGAGGCGCAGGGTGGCCCTGAGCTGGGGCTCCCACTCCAGCAGGGTGCGCAGGTGGGTGTCCATCACCAGGTCGAGTCTCCTGGCCGGGTCGAGCGGCGCGTCGTCCGGCAGCAGCGAGGTCTGCTGTGTCTCGGGGTGCGCGCCGAGGACCAGTGCTGCCTGGTTCGGGAAGTACCGGTAGGCGGCCGTCCGGGACACCCCGGCGGCGGCGGCCGCCTGCTCCACCGTCGGTGTGACGCCCTCGGCCATCAGCCGGCGGGCTGCCTCGGCCAGGGCCCGGCGCGTCCGGGCCTTCTGCTGGGACCGGCCGCCCAGTTCATATGGCATCACCATGCCTTCATGGTACCGTCGTCCCATAAGCTGGTCCACGGCCGATCGCCGCGTGTCGCGGGTGACGCCCTCATCGCACCTGGAGGCGAACGTGTCCAAGGACCCTGTGGTGACCAACCCGGAGCTCTACCGGGTGATCTTCGAGAACGAGCGGGTGCGGGTGCTGGAGTACCGGGACCAGCCCGGGGACGCGACCCAGCCGCACAGCCACCCGGACACGGTGATGTACACCCTCACCTCGTTCGCCCGGCGGCTGACCTCCGACGGCAGGCAGGTCGAGGTCCAGTTGCCCGCCGGTCAGGCCCGGTGGGTCTCGGCTCAGGAGCACGCCGGGGAGAATGTGGGGGAGAGCATCACCCACGCGCTGTTCATCGAGCTGAAGGAGCCTGCGCCGATTCCCGTCGGCGCCGGCGCTCCTTCGCTGGGCCCCGCGTAGGTCAGCCAGGGCCCGACCCGAGGTGGTCGCGGGCGACCCGCTTCGGGACGACCATGCGCCAGGCGTCGGTGACCAGCTCGGTCATCTCCTCGGCGTCCAGGGCGTCGAGGTGGCATTCGACCCAGTGGAACCTGAGTTCGGAGGGGATCGGGAGGAAGAAGACGTCCGGCGCCGTGGCGATCAGCGCGTCGCGCTCCTCGCGGGGGTAGGCGAAGCCCATCTGGGTCTCGTCGGCGGTGAACGCCACATACACGAGGGACCCGACGCGGAACTTCACCCGGTCGCGGATCAGGTGCTCCTCGGTCCGGGGCAGCCCCAGCGCCACCGCCCGCACCTGCTCCACACTCGCCACGTTCACCCTCCCGCTCTCCCACCCTCCCGCACCGCTCCCGACACCCGCCGCCGCCACCACCACCACCGCCGAGAGTCGGGTAACCGGGCCTTCGAGGCTCGAATTCCCCCGGTTACTCGACTCTCGCCGCACGGGTGGGGCATCGGTGGGGGTGGGGGATCGGTGGGGTGGGGAGGTGAGGGGGTGGGGTGCTAGCCGGCGTCGGCTTCGTGGCCGGCGCGGAGGAGCCCGCGGTAGGCCATGCCGGGGCTGATCTCCCCGGCCACCACCCGGTAGATCTCCTCGCTGATCGGCATCGACACCTGGTGGCGCGCAGCCAGCTCGTGCACGGTGACCGCGGTCTTCACGCCCTCGGCGACCATGGTCATCTCGGCCAGGATGTCCTTGAGCTCGCGGCCCAGCCCGAGTTGCTCGCCGACGTAGCGGTTGCGGCTCTGCGGGCTCACACAGGTCGCGATCAGGTCGCCCATGCCGGCCAGCCCGGCGAACGTCGCCGGCTCCCCGCCCATCGCCACCCCGAGCCGGGTGAGCTCGGCCAGGCCCCGAGTGATCACCGCGGAACGGGTGTTGTCGCCGGTGCTGAGGCCCTGGGCGATCCCGGTGGCGATCGCCACCACGTTCTTCAGCGCCCCACCGACCTCGCACCCGGTCACGTCGTGGTTGGTGTAGACCCGGAACCGGGCCGACTGCAGGATGCGCTGGAGCTGCTTGGCCACGCTCAGGTCAGGCGTGGCGATCACGCTCGCCGCCGCATGGCCGGCCATGATCTCCTTGGCCAGGTTGGGTCCGGAGAGCACTCCGGCCGGGTGCCCCGGCAGCAGTTCCTCGATGATCTCCGTCATCCGGAGCAGGGTGCCCTGCTCGAACCCCTTGGACAGGCTGACCACAGGCACCCAGGGGCGCAGGTGGGGCCTGGCCTGCTCCACAGCCTCCCGGAAGCCGTGCGTCGGCACCCCGACGAACAGCACGTCCGCCCGGCCCACGGCCTCGGCCAGGTCGGCGGTCGCCCGCAGCGACTCGGGCAACGGGTAGCCCGGCAGGTAGCGCTGGTTGGTGTGCTCCTGGTCGATCTCCCGGGCGGCATCGACGCCGCGGGACCACAGCATGGTGGCGTTCTTCTCCGCGAGCAGGGTGGCGACGGTGGTGCCCCACGACCCGGCGCCCAGCACGGTGACCTTCATCGCCCCATCCAAGCGGTCCGCCGACGCGCCGTCGAGACCCCGGGGCCGCCCGTCGTCGACACCCGAGGCGGTGATCCAGTCACCCGTGTGGCGCATCGGGAGGCTCTCGTGGGGCGCCGATGACATCGACGTCACCCGGCTTCCGACGGCCGGTTCCTGGAGGCGCGGATGAGGCAGGCTCCGGCCGGCCCCCGCCAGCGGGGTCGGTTCCTGCGCGGTGCGCTCGCGGCCCTGCTCGTCGCGGCGGTCGCGATCGTGCCGTCGCCCCCGACCGCATCGGCCTACCAGCTGCAGACCGCGGCCCTGAGCGGCGCGACAGGCACCAACGGCACCGTGGTGCAGACCTTTCCCTCCGGCCTGACCGCAACCTGGGCCACCAGCGGGGTGACCACGGTCTCCAGCCTGACCAATGCCATGTCGGCCAAGAACGGCACGTCGGCCATGTTCACCCCGGGCATCTCCGCCACGACGCCGATGCCCGACTTCGTCACCGACGGTGCCGGCTGCGCCCCCAACGGCACCTGCGCCAACCGGGGCACGATCACGCTCACCTTCAGCCGCCCGGTGCGCAACCCGGTGCTGCACATCGCCGGGCTCGGCGGCTACGTGACCCAGAGCGGGCAGACCACCACCCTGCGGGCCAGCGGCACCATCACCTCCACCAGCCCCGGCGGAGCGACGATGGCCGCCCCGGCAGCGAACGCCGTCAACCTTGCAGTCATCAACGCCGGCCAGACCTGGGACACCAGCGTCACCCGACCTGCCGTGGCCTGCAACACGACCACCATCGCCGGCCAGAACGGGTTCGCCGGCTGCGGCAGCATCCCGGTCACCGGCCTGGTCGGATCGCTGACCTTCCGGATCGACCTCAATCTGGTCAGCACCGGGGGTACGGCGAGCCTGAGCAACGGCGACGACTTCCTGATGGGAGTCACCGTGCCGGAGGACTTCGGCGACGCGCCCGCCTCCTACGACCCGGGGACGGCGGCCTCGGCCGTCCCCGGCGACCTCGCCCTGGGTGCGAGTGTGGACGCCGAGAACGCCGCCACCGCGAATGCCACCACCAGCCCGAACGCGGTCGCCGCCGGCGCGAACGCGAACACCCCCAACGGGGACGGCGCCGACGAGGACGCGCTGACCGGCTTCCCCACCCTGACCACGGCGACGATCGGGTCGCCCTACGCCGTCACGGTGCCGATCTCGGGCGCCGGGGCGGCGGGACAGGTCTGCGGCTGGATCGACTTCAACCGCGGCGGAACCTTCGGTGCCGGCGAGTCCGCGTGCGCGGCCTTCGCCTCGGGGGCGACCAGCGTCGCGCTGTCCTGGACCGTGCCCACCGCGACCAGCGCGGGGACGACGTACGCGCGCCTGCGTGCCTCCTACAACACCGTGCAGGCCGCCTCGGCCACCGGGCGAGCCGACTCCGGCGAGGTCGAGGACTACAGCCTGGCCGTGCTGCCCGTCGTCCGGGTGAACAAGGTTGTTCCCTACGGCGGCACCGGAACGTTCGACCTGCGCGTGAACGGGACCACGGTCGCCGCCGCAGCCGGCGACGGCGGAAGCAGCGGGACGAGAACCCTGTTCCACACCGCCACCTTTGGCAGCCCCGATCTCACCGTGGCCCAGAACGTCGCCGGCGCGGCCGTGCCGCTGACCATCTCCGAGGTGGCCAGCGGCACCACCACAGGGAGCTACAGCTCTGCGCTGTCCTGCGTGGACGCCACAGGCGCCACCGTGGCCACGGCCTCGGGCACCAGCGGGAGCGTCACCGTGCCCGCCTCGACCGGCAGCAACGGCCGACAGCAGAACATCACCTGCACCTTCACCAACACCCCCGGCGCGGCCTTGGCCCTGACGAAAACCGTTGCCGGAGTGACCGATACGAACGGCAACGGGCTGCGTGACGCCGGTGACGTGGTGACCTACTCGCTGTTGGTCACCAACTCCGGGGGTGTGCCGATCACCGGTCTGGGCATCAACGACGCCCTGCTCACCGGCGAGACCTGTCCCAGTACCGCCCTCGCCCAGGGCGTCTCCACCACCTGTACCGGCACCCACACCCTGACCCAGGCCGAGGTGGACACGGGCACCCTGACCAATACCGCCACTGCCGCCGCCACCGCGGCGGGCAGCCCGGTGACCTCCTCACCCTCCTCCGCGGTGCTGACCATCAGCCCCAGCCCCGGCCTGCAGTTGAGCAAGAGCGTCGACGCCCTGACCGACACGAACGGCAGCGGGGTGCCGGATGCGGGCGACACCATCTCGTGGGTCTTCGGCCTGACCAACACCGGCACCGTGACGCTGACCACCCTGGCGGTGAGCGACCCCACGGCCGGCCCGGTCTCCTGCGCCGCCACCACCCTCGCCCCGGGCTCCTCGACCACCTGCACGGCTGCCGCGCACACGATCAGCCAGGCCGAGGGTGACGCCGGTGTGGTGACGAACACCGCCACCGCCTCCGGGCGCACCCCGGCCGGCGCGACCACCACCTCCAACCCGGCCGCCACCAGCACCCCGTTGACCCTGCGGTCCACCCTGACCCTGACCAAGTCGGCAGCGGTCACCGACCTCGATGCCGGCGGTGACACCAGCCTGGGCGACACCGTCACCTGGTCCTTCCTGGTCCGCAACACCGGATCGGTGACCCTCACCTCGCTCGAGGTGACCGACCCCACGGCCGGCCCGGTGACCTGCCCGGTGACCTCGTTGGCCCCGGGTGTCTCGACCACGTGCACCGCCCCGGGCCACGCCGTCACCCAGGCCGAGGTGGATGCCGGGGTGGTCTCCAACACCGCCACCGCCGACGCCCGCAACCCCGCCGCAGCCACCATCACCTCGGCCCCCTCGAGCACCGACACCCCGGTGAACCAGGCGCCGGCACTGACCCTGGTGAAGACGGCCGCGGTGAACGACGTGGGCGGCAACGGCGCCACCGACCTCGGCGATCAGGTCACCTGGTCCTTCGCGCTGACCAACGCCGGCACGGTCACCCTGTCCGCGCTCGCCGTCACCGACCCGACCGCCGGAGCTGTGACCTGTCCGGTCACGGTGCTCGCGCCGGGTGCCTCGACCACGTGCACCGCAACGGTGCACACCATCACCCAGGCGGACGTCGACGCCGGGGTGGTCGCCAACACCGCCACCGCCGCGGGTACCGACCCGGACGGCGCCCCCGTCACCGCCCCGCCCTCCTCGGTCAGCACGCCGGTCGCCCGGGCCAACGGCCTGGCGCTGGTCAAGAGCGCCGCCACCGACGACGTGAACGGCAACGGCGACCTCGATCTCGCCGACCGGGTGACCTGGTCGTTCGCGGTGACCAACACCGGCTCCACCACGCTGAGCGGGGTGACGCTGTCGGACCCCGCGGCGGGCCCGGTCACCTGCCCGGTCAGCACGCTCGCCCCGGGAGCCTCCACGACCTGCACCGCCCCGCCGCACACCGTCACCCAGGCCGACGTCGACGTCGGCCTGCTGTCGAACACGGCCACCGCCAACGGATCCGGGCCCGGGGGAACGAGCGTTCAGGCCACCTCCTCCACCGACACCCCGATCGCGCAGAGCCGCGGCCTGGCCCTGCTGAAGTCGGCCGTCGTCAACGACGTCAACGGCAACGGCCGCACCGACGCGGGGGATGAGATCGCCTGGTCCTTCCTGGTCACCAACAGCGGTTCGGTGAGCGTGGCAGGGCTCGCGATCGCCGACCCGGTGGCCGGCGCCGTGACCTGTCCGGTGTCCGCCCTCGCCCCGGGGGCCTCCGCCACCTGCACCGCGCCGCCGCACACGATCACCCCGGCCGACGTCGACGCCGGCGTGGTCTCCAACACCGCGACCGCCTCCGGGCAGGCCCCGGCCGGCGGACCAGTGCTCTCCCAGACCTCCTCCACCGACACCACCGTCGTCCAGGCGTCAGGCCTGGGCCTGGGCAAGTCGGCCGCCGTGACCGATCTGAACGGCAACGGGATCACCGATCTGGGCGACCGGATCGCCTGGTCGTTCGCGATCACGAACACCGGCACCACCACGATCTCCACGATCGGCGTCACCGACCCGACCGCTGGATCGGTCACCTGCCCGGTGACCTCACTGACCGCCGGAGCCGCCACCACCTGCAGCGCCGTGGCGGCGCACACCGTGACCCAGGCCGACGTCGACGCCGGCGTGGTGAGCAACACCGCCACCGCCACCGGCAGCGACCCGTCCGGGCTGGTCGTCACCACCAGCCCGGCGTCCACCGACACGCCAGTCGCCCAGGACCCGGGCGCTGAGCCTGACCAAGAGCGCGACCGTCGACGACCTCGACGGCAACGGCACCGAGCTGGCCGACACCATCGCCTGGACGTTCCTGGTCCGCAACACCGGCACCGTGACGGTGGCTGCACTGGCGATCACCGATCCGCTGGCGGGCGCGGTGACCTGCCCGGTGACCGGCCTCGCCCCCGGCGCCTCGACCACGTGTTCTGCTGCGGCGCATACGATCACGCAGGGCGAGGTCGACGCGGGCGTGGTGTCCAACACCGCGACCGCCTCCGGCCAGGCGCCGGCCGGTGGACCCGTGGTCTCCCAGACCTCCTCCACCGACACCCCGATCACCCGGACCGCCGGGCTGAGCCTGGCCAAGTCGGCCTCGGTCACCGATCTGAACGGCAGCGGATTCACCGATCTCGGTGACAGCGTCGCCTGGTCGTTCCTGGTCACCAACTCAGGGTCCGTCACCGTGACCGGGCTCGTCGTCACCGACCCGACGGCCGGCGCCGTGACCTGCCCCGTCACCAGCCTGGCGCCGGGCGCCTCGACCACCTGCACGGCAGCGGCCACCCACGCCGTGACCCAGCCGGATGTGGACGCCGCCGAGGTCACCAACATCGCGACCGCCTCGGCCACCGGCTCCGACGGAGCGTCGGTGTCGGCGACCGACACCGCCACCGCCCGGGTGGAGCAGGACCGGGGCCTGAGCCTGACCAAATCGGCGACGGTGACCGATCTGAACGGCAACGGGGTCACCGATCTCGGTGACAGCGTCGCCTGGTCGTTCCTGGTCGCCAACGCCGGGACCGTCTCGCTCACCTCGATCGCGGTGAGCGACGCCCGGACCCCGGTGACCTGCCCCGCGGGCCCGCTGGCGCCGTCCGCCTCGGTCGTCTGCACCGGTGACACCGCCCACCCGGTCGCCCAGGCGGACGTCGACGCCGGCGTGGTCTCGAACAGCGCCACCGCGACGGCCACCGACGCGGCGGCCAACCCGGTGGCGGCAGGGCCCTCGAGCACCGATACCCCGGTCACCGCCTCCCGCGGGCTGGGCCTGGTCAAGTCTGCGGCGGTCACCGATCCGGACGGCAACGGCACCGACCTGGGCGACATCGTCACCTGGTCCTTCATGGTGACCAACACCGGCACGACCACCCTGTCCGGCCCCGTCGTCACCGATCCGGCGGCCGGCACCGTCACCTGTCCGGCCGGCCCGCTCGCGCCGTCCGCCTCGACCACCTGCACGGCGGCGGCCACCCACACCGTGACCCAGGCGGACGTCGATGCGGGCGTGGTCTCGAACACCGCGACCGCCGCCGCCACCACGCCGTCCGGGGCAGCGGTGGCGGCGCCGCCGTCCTCCACCGACACCCCGGTCACCGCCTCCGGCGGCCTGACCCTGGTGAAGTCCGCCGTGGTGACCGATCTCGACGGCGACGGCGCCACCGACCTCGGCGACCAGATCGGCTGGACCTTCGCGGTGACCAACACCGGCACCGTGACCCTGACCGCCCTGGCCGTCAGCGACCCGACCGCCGGAGCGGTCAGCTGCCCGGTCGCCACGCTTGCTCCGGGCGGTGCGACCACCTGCACGACGGCCGCCCACACCGTGACCCAGGCCGAGGTCGACGCCGCCGCGGTGCACAACGCCGCGACCGCCTCCGCCCGCACCCCCGGCGGGGCAACGCTGACCGCCGACTCCTCGGTCAGCACCCCGGTCGAGCAGACCAGGGGTCTGTCCGTGCTGAAGACGGCCCAGGTCGCCGACACCGACGCCAGCGGATCGGTGACGGCGGGCGACGTCGTCGGCTGGTCCTTCCTGGTCACCAACACCGGCACCGTGACGGTGGCCGCGATCGGCGTCGACGACGCGCAGACGCCGGTCAGCTGTCCGGTCTCGGTGCTCGCCCCCGGCGCCTGGACCACCTGCACCGCGACCAGCCCACACCCGGTGACCCAGGCCGATGTGGACGCCGGGAGGGTCGCCAACACGGCCACCGCCCACGCCGAGGCACCCCTGGGCGGGCCGGTCGTCTCCCAGATCTCCTCGACCGACACCCCGGTCGCACAGTCACGGGCCCTGAGCCTGGTCAAGTCGGCCGCCGTCACCGACGTCAACGGCAGCGGCCGCACCGACCTCGGTGATCTGGTCAGCTGGTCCTTCGCCGTGACCAACACCGGCACGGTGACCGTCGCCGCCCTCGCCGTCACCGACCCGACGGCCGGCCCGGTGACCTGCCCGGTGTCCTCGCTCGCGCCGTCCGCCTCGACCACCTGCACGGCCGCAGCGCACACCGTGACCCAGACGGACGTCGACGCGGGTCTGCTGAGCAACACCGCCACCGCGGCGGGCCAGGCCCCGGCCGGCGGACCAGTGGTGTCCCAGACCTCCTCCACCGACACCCCGATCGCTCAGAGCGCGGCGCTGAGCCTGACCAAGTCGGCCCTGGCCACGGACGGCGACGGCGACGGGAACACCGAACTGGGCGACACCATCAGCTGGTCGTTCCTGGTCGCCAACACCGGCACGGTCACCGTGGGCACGCTGGCGATCAGCGACCCGGCAGCCGGCGCGGTCAGCTGTCCCGTGCTCACCCTGGCGCCGGGTGCCTCCACCACCTGCACCGCGGACGTCGACCACGTGGTGGTCCAGGGCGACATCGACGCCGGAGTGGTGAGCAACTCGGCGACCGTGTCCGGCACCACCCCGCTGGCGCAGCCGGTGCTCGGCGGCCCCTCCACCACCGACACCCCGCTGGAGCACACCGGGGCCCTGACCCTGGTGAAGTCGGCCGCGGTGACTGATCCGGGCGGCGACGGCCTCGCGCTGGGCGACGCGATCTCGTGGTCGTTCCTGGCCTCCAACACCGGTGCGGTCACCCTGACGGGCCTGAGCGTGAGCGACCCGACGGCAGGCCCGGTCACCTGCCCGGTGACCGCGTTGGCCCCCGGTTCCTCCACGACCTGCACCGCCGCCACGGCGCATACCGTCACCCAGGCCGATGTCGACGCCGGGGTGGTGTCCAACACCGCCACCGCCACGGCCACCGATCCCGACGGCGCCCCGGTGCTCGCCGGGGCCGCCTCGACGAGTACCGCGGTGCAGCAGCTACGAGGCCTGCACACGGTGAAGTCGGCCTCGGTGAACGACGTGGACGGCAACGGGATCACCGGCCTGGGCGACACCATCGCCTGGTCCTTCACGGTGACCAACACGGGCACCGTGACCGTCGACGCGTTCGCCGTGAACGACCCGGTGGCGGGTGCGGTGACCTGCCCGGTCAGCTCGCTGGCGCCGTCCGCCTCGACGGTGTGCACCGCCGACGTCGCGCACCTGATCACTCAGACCGACGTCGACGCCGGGATCGTGTCCAACGTCGCTACCGCGCAGGGGGAGGCACCGGCCGGCGGTCCCGTGGTCTCCCAGACCTCCTCGACCGACACCCCGGTGGCGCAGAGCAGCGGGCTGCGGCTGGTCAAGACGGCGACCGTGAGCGACCTGAACTCCGACGGAGCCACCGATCTGGGTGACACGATCGCCTGGTCGTTCACGGTCGCCAACGCCGGCTCGGTCAGCGTGCACGGCCTGGCGATCACCGACCCGGCCGCCGGAGCGGTCACCTGCCTGGCCACGGGTCTCGCTCCCGGTGCGGCGACCACCTGCACCGCTGACATCACCCACCCGGTGTCCCAGGCCGACGTGGATGCCGGCGTGGTGAGCAATACCGCCGCCGCCGCCGCACTCGACCCGGCAGGGCGTGCCGTCGCGGCCAACCCCGCGTTCACCGACACCCCGGTCGCCCAGGTCCGCGGACTGCGCCTGGTCAAGACGGCCGCGGTCAGCGACGTCGGCGGCAACGGGATCACCGATCTGGGGGACGTGATCACCTGGTCCTTCACGGTGACCAACACCGGCTCGGTGGGCGCCGCCTCATTGGCCGTCACCGACCCGCTGGCCGGCCCGGTCGCCTGTGCCGCAACGACTCTCACCCCCGGCGCCTCGACCACCTGCACCGCGGCCGGGCACGCCGTGACGCAGGGCGACGTCGACGCCGGGGTGGTCAGCAACACCGCGACCGCCGCCGCCCTCGACCCGAGCGGTGCCGCGCTCAGCTCGGCGCCGTCCGCCACCGACACCCCGATCGCCCGCTCCGGCGGTGTCCGGCTGGTCAAGTCGGCGACCCTGACCGACACCGACGGCAACGGCGCCGACCTCGGCGACACCCTCACCTGGTCGTTCCTGGTCACCAACACCGGCTCGATCACGGTGCACGCGGTCGCCGTCGCCGACCCGGTCGCCGGACCGGTCACCTGCCTGGCGGCCACCCTGGCGCCGGGCGCCTCGACCACCTGCACAGCGCCCCCGCGGGTGTTGACCCAGGCCGACGTCGACGCCGCCCTGGTCGCCAACACGGCGACCGCCTCCGCCCTGGGCCCGGACGGCTCACCGGTGCCGGTCAGCGTCTCCGCCACCGGTACCCCGGTCTCCCAGAGCCGGGGCCTGCGCCTGGTCAAGATCGCGGCCGTCACCGACCAGAACGGCGACGGTGTCCGCACCCTCGGCGACTCCATCGCCTGGTCGTTCCAGGTCACCAACACCGGCACCGTGACGGTGGCCGCGCTGGCCGTGAGCGACCCGTCCGCGGGGGTGGTGACCTGTGCCGCAACGACTCTCGCACCCGGGGTGACGACCTCCTGCACCGCCGACACCCCGCACCCGATCGTCCAGGCGGACATGGACGCAGGCGTGGTGAGCAACACCGCGACCGTCACCGGTCAGGCCCCGGTCGGGGGAGCCACGGTCACCGCGTCGGCGTCCAGCGACACCCCGCTGGACCGCAGCTCGTCGATGGCGCTGACCAAGACCGCGGTGGTCGGTGACCTCGACGGCAGCGGTCAGACCGACCTCGGCGACGAGATCATCTGGTCTTTCCTGGTCACCAACACCGGCACCACGAGCCTGGACACCCTGGTCGTCCTCGACCCGGTCGCGGGCTCGGTGACCTGCCCGGTGACCACGCTGGCGCCGTCCGCCTCGACCACCTGCACCGCGGACGACGCGCACCCGGTGACCCAGGCCGACGTGGACGCCGGGCTGGTCTCCAACAGCGCCACCGCCTCGGCCCGCAACCCCTCCGGGGACCCCGTCGGCACTCCGGCGTCGGCCACCGACACCCCGGTCGCCCAGGCACGCGGGGTACGCCTGGTCAAGGCGGTGGCGGTCGGCGACACGAACGGCAACGGTGCCACCGAACTGGGCGACGAGCTCACCTGGTCCTTCCAGGTCACCAACACGGGGTCGGTCACCCTGGACTCCCTGGTCGTCCTCGACCCGACCGCGGGCTCGGTGACCTGCCCGGTGACCACGCTGGCGCCGTCCGCCTCGACCACCTGCACCGCGGACGCCGCACACCTGGTGACCCAGGCCGACGTGGACGCCGGGCTGGTCTCCAACACCGCCGTCGCCACCGCCGCCGACCCCGCCGGTGCTCCGGTGGCGCCCAGCTCGTCCTCCACCGACACCCCGATCAGCCAGAGCCGGGCGCTGTCGCTGACCAAGACCGCCGCGGTGACCGACGTCGACGGCAACGGGATCACCGGCCTGGCGGACCAGGTCGGGTGGACGTTCCAGGTGCGCAACACCGGAAGCGTGAGCGTCGCCGCGATCACGGTCACCGACCCCCTGGCCGGCCCGGTGACCTGCCTCGCCGCCACGCTGGCCCCCGGTGCCTCGACCACCTGCTCGGCGGCGGCGCACCCGATCTCCCAGGCCGACGTGGACGCCGGGGTGATCGCCAACACCGCGACCGCCCAGGGCATCGCGGGGGTCGGTCCGACGGCGAGCAACGTGACCAGTTCCTCCTCCAGCGACACCCCGGTGGCCCGGGCCCAGGGCCTGGAGCTGACCAAGACGGCCACCGCCACCGACGTCGACGGGGACGGCGCGAACACCCTGGGCGACACCGTGACCTGGTCGTTCCTGCTCTCCAACACGGGCACGGTCACCCTGAACGCCCTCACGGTCACCGACCCCTCCGCCGGGGCGGTGAGCTGCCCGGCGACGACGCTGGCGCCGTCCGCCACGATGACCTGCACCGCAGGTGGCGCGCGCACCGTGTCCCAGTCCGACGTGGACGCGGGCGTGGTCAGCAACACCGCGACCGCCGCCGGCACCGACCCCACCGGGCTCGCGGTGAGCGGTGGGCCGTCGACCACCGACACCCCGATCGCGCAGGCCCGGGGGATCAGCCTGGTCAAGGTCGCCGGGGTCGATGACCTCGACGGTGACGGCACCGACCTGGCCGACCGCGTCGCCTGGTCGTTCACGGTCACCAACACCGGCACCGCCACCGTGACCGGGCTGAGCGTCGACGACCCGCTGGCCGGCCCGGTGACTTGCGCCGCAACGACACTCGCCCCCGCGGCCGTGACCCTCTGCACCGCCGACACCAGCCACGTGATCACCCAGTCCGACGTCGACGCGGGCGTGGTCAGCAACACCGCGACCGCCCGCGGCACAGCCGGTACCGGACCGGGCGCGGCGGCGGTCTCGGGGACCTCGACCACCGACACCCCGGTGCTGCAGTCCTCCGCGCTGCAGCTGGTCAAGTCGGCCTCGGTCACCGACCGGAACGCCAGCGGCGGCAGCGACCTGGGCGATGAGATCACCTGGTCGTTCCAGGTCACCAACACCGGCTCGGTCACGGTGGACACGCTGCAGATCGACGACCCGGCCGCAGGGCCGGTGACCTGCCCGGTCACGGTGCTGGCGCCGTCCGCCTCGACCACCTGCACCGCTGACGCCGCGCACCTGATCGACCAGGACGACGTGGACGCCGCTGCCGTGGTCAACACCGCCACGGCGAGCGCCCTGGACCCGCTCGGGGTGCGGCGCAGCTCGAACTCCTCGACCGTGACCGCCCCGGTGCGCCGCTTCCTGGACCTCAGCCTGGACAAGTCCGCCGCGGTCCAGGACGTGGACGGCGACGGGCTGACTGCGCTCGGCGACACCGTGACCTGGTCCTTCCTGGTCCGCAACACCGGATCGGTGACGGTGACCGGGCTGGCCGTCGACGACCCCGCTGCCGGTGCGGTGACCTGCCCGGTGACCACGCTGGCGCCGTCCGCCGCGACCACCTGCACCGCCAACTCCCCGCACCCGGTCACCCAGGCCGATCTGGACTCCGGGGTGCTGACGAACACCGCCACCGCCTCCGGTCGGGCGACGTCGGGCCCGACCGTGACCTCGGCGCCCTCGACCACGGACACCCCGCTGGCCGCGGCGACGATGCTGCAGCTGATCAAGTCGGCCTCGGTGCGCGACGCCGACGGTGACCGGGTCACCAGCATCGGGGACGAGATCACCTGGACGTTCACGGTGACCAACACCGGCTCGCAGACGCTCACCGGGCTCGAGATCGACGACGCGACCGCGGGGCCGGTGACCTGCCTCGTCCAGGTGCTCGCGCCCGGAGCCTCGACGACGTGTTCGGCCGAATCCCCGCACCCGATCTCGGCGGCCGAGGGCGCGGCGGGAGTGGTGCGCAACACGGCCCGGGCCGGCGGACTGGGCGGTGCAGGTCAGGTGTTCAGCTCGAACTCCTCCACGGCGACGGTCAGCATTAAAGCCACCCCCACCCCCACGCCGAGTAGCTCAGTGAGACCCGTTCCTCCGCGGCCGGGCCCGCTGCCCTTCACCGGCGCGGTCGCGGTGGGTGCCGCCGTGGCACTCGGTGGGGCGCTGCTGAGCCTGGGGTTCGCCCTGATGGCTCTGGCAGGCTCCCGCCGGCGCGCGGTCCGCAACCGGCCCTAACGAATGAGATCGACGTGAACCGAACCGCTCGCCGTTCCGGCGCCCTGCTCGTCATCGTCATGCTGTCCGCGCCGCTGCTCGGAGGCTGCGCCTCGCAGCCCGAGCCGGCGGCGACTGCGACGCCGTCCGGCTCCGGGTCTGCCTCAGCCAGTGCACGTGCCAGTGCCTCGGCCGGTGCCGACGGCGGCGTCGGAAGGGGCGGGGTCGCCGCCGGCGTCAAGGCCACCCCGGTCGCGGCGATCATCAACGAGCCCGGCGCGCGCAAGGACGTCGTCCTGACCACGTGCGAGCGCAGCCCCGGTGGGTGGTCGGCGGGCGGCACGGTGACCAACAGCGGCAACCAGAAGGCCGGCTACACGATCGTGATCAGCTTCACCGACACGCACTCGACGGTGCTCGCGCGGGAGACGGCCGAGCTCGAGGTGCCCTCCGGCGGCGACCGGAAGTTCGCAGTCACGGCCGAGTTCGCCGCTCCGGCCGATGTGGTGTGCGTGCTGCGTGGCGTCGATCGCACCTGATCCGGCCCGCTCGACGTCCCCGGGCGGACGCCGCGTCGCCCTGCTGGCCGGCGCGGGGGAGGTGCTGGTCACGGCGGGCGTGCTGGTGCTGCTCTTCGTCGCCTGGCAGCTCTGGTGGACCGATCTCGGCGCCGGACGGCACGCCGACCGTCTCACCGCGCAGCTGCGCGCCGGGTGGGTCGCCGGGGCGCTGCCTATCGACGCCGAGCCGCCGGAAGGCGCCGCGTTCGCCGTGCTGCACGTCCCGCGCTTCGGCCCGGACTGGGAACGGCCGGTACTGGAGGGCACCGGTCCGCGCGAGCTCGATCGCGGGGTCGGTCACTACCGGGGGACGGCGCTGCCCGGCCAGGTGGGCAATCTCGCCATCGCGGGCCACCGAACGACCTACGGGCGGCCGCTGCGCGACGTGGACCGGCTGGAGACGGGGGACGAGCTGGTGCTCGAGACCCCCCTGCACTGGTACACCTACCGGGTCGTCGGCCATCGGGTGGTGGCCCCGGGAGCCGCACAGGTGGTAGCGGCCAACCCGGACGACCCCGAGGCGGAGCCGGTGCGGGCGATGCTCACCCTGACCACGTGTCACCCGGTGTACTCCGCCCAGCGGCGCTGGGTCGTGCACGCCGTCCTCGACACCATCCGGGCCCGGTGACGTGGTGGTGATCTACCCCTGGATCTGGCGTCATCTGCCCGGCCCGCACGCCGTCCGGGCCCTGCTCATGCTGGTCCTGGTCGCCGCAGTGCTGGCCGGGTGTGGGCTCTGGCTGTTCCCGGCGGTCGCCGCGCTGCTCGACCGCGGCGGCGGGGTGGTCGCTTTGGGCGGGCCGGATCTCTAGCCTCGTCGCTGTGAGCGATGTCCACGTCCGGTTGCTGCGGGCCGAGCGCGAGGAGCTCTTCGCCCTCCTGGAGCGGACGGCAGTCCCCGACTTCTCCCGGACCACCGTGTGCGACGGCTGGTCGGTGCGTGACGTTCTCGCCCACTGTGCCGCCGCCTACCTGCAGATCGCGACGTCGCACGACCCGTACGGGTTCACCCCGGAGGAGAACCAGGTGGCCGTCGAGGTGCGCCGGGCCTGGCCGCTGGAGGATGTGCTGGCCGAGCTCGCGCTGGGCTTCCGGCTGGCCGAGGCGTCACCGGCCCTGCCCACCGTGGCGCTGGGGGAGTGGATCCACGGCGGTGACATCCGTGATGCCCTCGGAGCCCCGGACGCCTACGCCAGCGCCGGCCTGCCGGACGCCCTGACCCTGCTGGTAGAACGGTCGATCGCCCGAGGAACGCCACCGGTCGACGTGACCCTGGTCGACGCGGCCGAGCGTGGCCTGGAGACGGCCCAGATCTGCCTCGGGGACCACACCGCGGAGCCGGTCGGATGGCTTCGTGTCGACACCCCCGGCCTGTTCCGCCTGGTGGCCGGCCGCCGTCCCAACCTCGTCGAGCGCGACATCGTCGGCGTCCCCCTGGAGACCCTCATCCTCTTCCGCTGACGGCGACATGTACGAGCACGCGGTCCGCGGGCTGCACCATCACCCGCTGGCCCCAGGTCACGGTGAGCCGGTCGGACTCCACCCCGTCCCCGAAGAGCACCAGCGCATCCGTGGCCGCCACCACCTCGAGCGACTCTCCCGCGCCCACGGTCCCCGCCGTGCAGGAGATCCCGGTGGACGGCGACGGCCAGGCCTCGCGCACGAACCAGGCCAGCCGCCGGTCCTGGGCCCCGGGCAGCGTCGGAGCATGGTCGTAGTGCGGGTGCAGCGAGGCACACCACCCCGTGGCACCGGTACCCGTGCCGGCCACCAGCCCGGACGACGACTGCTGCTCGCTGCGCCCGTGCGGCGTCCGGATCAGGTAGCGGGCACTCTGGTGGCTCGGGTGGCCGAGGTAGATCTCGTTCAGAGCCACCAGCTCCTGGCCGTCGTCGCAGACCGCCGCCGCCATCGTCCGGGCGAGGACCGGGGCGGTGCCCGCCGCGACGGCGGCAAGCAGGCGCGCGACGTCCGCCGCTGCATGAGGCACCAGCACCGCCGGGCCCCGACCGGGCTCGGGGTCCACGCCGATCACCGGCTGGCCGTGCAGGTACTTGGCGACGTTGGCCACCAGCCCGTCCTGCCCGACGGCGACCACGATGTCGGCTGGGTCGAACAGGAACCTGTCCAGGTCGCCACGCTCCACCGTGCCCCGGCGCCAGGCCACGGGCACCGCGGCTGCGGCCGTGTGCAGGGCGGCGGTCACCGCATCGTGCCGGGCCTGCACCTCGGCGAGGTCGCGGCCGCGGCGCTGCAGGAAGAACTCCACCTGGCCACGAGTGCCGTGGCGATCGAGCAGTTCCTCCAGCTCGGTGCGCCGGTGGATCACCACGACCCTCGGGGCCAGGGTCATCGCTCGCTCCCGGCGAGGAGGCGGCTCAGCCCGGCCGAGAGCAGGTCGGGGCTGACGGTCAGCGAGTCGATCGAGGGCAGGTTCTCGGCCAGACCGCGCAGGGCCAGCGCGGCCAGCATCCGAGGATCGGTCTGCTGGTACACGGCCATCCGGGCCCGCTCGGCGTCGGCCTCGGCCGCCCCGGCCAGGCGCACCCGGTCGGCGGCCGCCTGCTCGGTGATCCGGGCGTTGGCGGCCTGCTGGGTGACCAGGGTCTCCTCGCGCGCAGCCAGCTCGATCCGGGACTGCAGCTCGTTCTCCCCGATCGCCCGCTCCCGCTCGACGGCCACCGCACGGCGTTCGTAGGTGGCCCGATCGGCGTCCTGCTGCACCAGCTCGCGGGCGGGTGTCTGCAGGGCGCGCTCCACGTCCGGTTCCGGGCGCAGGGCGACCACCCGGATCCCCACCACGGCGATCCCCACTCCGGCCAGCCGGGGGTCGCCGGCCAGACCGGCCTCGATCCGGTCCCGGACGCCGTCCACCCCGTCGGCGAGCACCTGCGGAAGGCTGCGCGCGGCCAGCAGACCGAGGGCGTGCTGCTGCGCCAGCTCGGTGAGCAGCAGCGCCACCTGGTCCAGGGGCGACCCCCGCCAGCGGCCGGTGTCGGGGTCGATCGCGAAGTCGATCCGGGTCGCGGTCAGGACGGGGTCGGCGAAGCGGTACCCGATCGTGGCCTGCACGCTGACGTCCTGGAAGTCGGCGGTGCGGGCGTGGAAGAGCATCGGGAGCTCACGGTCGTCCACCGGGATCTCGCTGAGCGAGGCGGTCAGGGCCCGGAACCAGAAGGCCAGGCCCGCGCCCGAGTGGGCCGGCCTGCCGTGGCTCAGGTGCACGACGTGGGACGTGGGGGTACCGCGCAGGTGGCGCCAGATCAGGCGCCGGGTGATGTCGGCCATCGAGACCGCCTCCTCATGTTGTCGTCACAATGACGATAATGATGTCACCTGTTATCGTCAACTAGACATGAATCGAGGAGGTGCGATGACGCCCGACTACGACCCTGCGGCCCACCCGCCCTTCGCGGTCACCGTCGACCTGGTCGTGCTCACCGTGCGCAACGGCGCACTCCAGGCACTCGTCGTCCGTCGTGGATCCGATCCCTTCGCGGGGCGGTGGGCGCTGCCGGGTGGGTTCGTGCTGCCCGACGAGGGTCTCGACGGCGCCGCGCGCCGGGAGCTGGCTGAGGAGACCGGTCTGGTCGCCGGGGTGCACCTGGAGCAGCTCGCCAGCTACGGCGAACCCGCTCGGGACCCGAGGATGCGCGTGATCACCGTCGCCTACCTGGCCCTGGCCCCGGACCTGCCCGCGCCGACTCCGGGGGGAGACGCCAGGGAGGCATGCTTCTCACCGGTCGAGGACCTCCTCGCTGTGCCGGCACGCCTGGCCTTCGACCATGCCCGGATCCTGGCCGACGGGGTGGAGCGGGCCCGCTCGAAACTCGAGTACACGACGCTGGGGGCGGCCTTCTGCTCGGCCGAGTTCACCGTCGCCCAGTTGCGCCGGGTCTACGACATCGTGTGGGGGACCGCGCTCGATCCGCGCAACTTCCATCGCAAGGCCACCGGGACGCCAGGGTTCCTCGAACCCACGGGGGCGCCGTCCGCCGCGGGGGTCGGTCGCCCAGCACTGCTCTACCGGGCCGGTCCGGCCCGGGTCCTGCACCCGCCGATCCTGCGGAATCGAGCCTGATCGGGCTGCGCCGGCGCCTGGCCGGCGCCTGGCCGGGCAATGGATTTCGTCCGGCGCCAAGGCCGCGTGTACCCTTGGCAACCGCTGCTCGGTTCGCCGGGCGGTGGTGGTGAGCGGTACGCCCCAGTAGCTCAGTCGGCAGAGCGTCTCCATGGTAAGGAGAAGGTCTAGGGTTCGATTCCCTATTGGGGCTCTCCGGTCCGCTCCGGTCCCGGCCGGTGCGAACCGGTACCAGGCGGAGTAGCTCAGACGGTAGAGCAAGCGGCTCATAATCGCTGTGTCGTGGGTTCAAGTCCCGCCTCCGCTACCGAAACGTGTCAGTCAGCCCGTCCGAGAGAAGGCAGCACACCGTGGCCAGCAAGTCGCAGGACGTCCGCCCGAAGATCACGATGGCGTGCACGGAGTGCAAGGAGCGCAACTACATCACCAAGAAGAACCGCCGCAACGACCCCGATCGTATGGACCTCGCGAAGTACTGCCCGCGCTGCGGCAAGCACACCGCGCACCGCGAGACGCGCTGACCCTTCGCGCACGCAGCGTCACGGACGGCCGCCCCTGACCGGGGGCGGCCGTCCGTCGTCTGCCCGGGGCCCCTGGCACCGTCCGCCCCAGCAGTGAGAAGGTCCACCAGGAACCAGCGAGGAGGGCTCAATGGGACGGCTCGATGATCGTGTGGCGATCGTGACCGGGGCAGGGCGGGGGATCGGCCGGGCGACGGCTCTGCGCCTCGCGGCGGACGGCGCCGCCGTGGCGGTGAACGATCTTGACGGGCATGTCGCCGAGGAGACCGTCGAGGAGATCCGGGCCGGTGGGCACCGGGCGATCGCGGTGGTGGGCAACTGCGCGGCCAGGGCGGACGCCGACCGTCTGGTCGCCGACTGCGTCGCGGCGTTCGGCAAGCTCGACATCCTGGTCAACAACGCGGGCACCACCCGGGACAAGATCTTCCACCAGATGGACGAGGAGACCCTCGACATGGTGATCAACGCCAACCTGCGGACCACGTTCAACGCCACCCAGGCCGCGATCCCGCACCTGCGGCACGTGGCCAAGGCCGAGATCGAGCAGTTCGGGGCGCCCGCCTACAACCGCAAGATCGTCAACACGTCCTCCGTCGTCGCCTTCACCGGCAATCCGGGGCAGTGGAACTACACCGCGGCCAAGGGTGCGGTGATGTCGGTGACCAAGACCCTGGCCCGCGAGCTCGGCCCGTTCCGGATCAACGTCAACGCGGTGGCGCCGGGCTTCGTGGAGACCCGTCTGACGGCGGCGCACGGTTCGCCCGAACACGTCGAGAGCGGCCTGGGCATCCCGGAGTCGGCCCGCGCCGCGGCCCTGTCGCTGGTCGCCCTGGGCCGGCTGGGCCAGCCCGAGGACATCGCCAACGTGACCGCGTTCCTGGTGTCCTCGGACGCCGACTACATCACCGGGGTGACCATCCCGGTCACCGGCGGCCAGCTCGGAGGGATGGGGTGAGCGACCTCGACACGTCGTTCAAGGGCAAGGTTTACCCCCCGTCGCCGGTCTACGAGGTCGGCCGGGAGAAGATCGCCGAGTTCGCCGCCGCGATCGGCAGCGACGACCCGGCGCACCGCGACCCCGAGGCGGCGCGGGCCCTGGGCCACCCCGACGTCGTGGCCCCGCCCACCTTCGCCGTGATCGTGGCCCAGCGCTGCGAGGCGCAGTACGTCGCCGACCCGGCCTCGGGCATCGACTTCACCCGGGTGGTGCACGGCGACGAGAAGTTCCGCCATCACCGCCCGATCGTGGCCGGTGACCGGCTGGTGGCGACCCTGCACGTCGACATGGTCCGCGTGGCCGGAGGGCACGGCATGGTCAGCACCCGGGTCGAGATCGCCGACGAGGCCGGACAGCCGGTCAGCACCGTGACCTCGATGCTCGTCGTCCGCGGAGGCGAGTGAGATGACCGCACCCACCCACCGGCCCGCCTTCGACGCCGTCCAGGTCGGCGACGTCCTGCCCGAGCGCAGCTTCGCCCTGCACCGGGTCGACCTGGTCCGCTACGCCGGGGCCAGCGGCGACTTCAACCAGATCCACTGGAACGCCCGGGTCGCCACCTCGGTCGGGCTGCCTGATGTGATCGCCCACGGCATGCTCACCATGGCCACTGCTGCCCGGCTGGTCACCGACTGGTGCGGCGACCCCGGCGCCGTGGTCGAGTACGGCACCCGGTTCACCCAGCCGGTGCCCGTGCCCGACGACGAGGCCGGGGCGCAGGTCCAGGTCGTCGGCACCGTGGCGGCCAAGGACGACGTCGCCCGCACCGTGCGCGTCGACCTGACCGCCACCAGCGGAGGTGAGCGGGTTCTCGGCCGGGCGCAGGTCGTCGTCCGGCTGTCGTGACCCTTCCCGGTCAACGATCGGAATCGATCGCGCAGGCCCGCCTGGCCGTGAGCTGGGTGTTCACGGTCACCGGTTACCTGATGGCCAACTGGCTCGCCCGGTTGCCCGCGGTGCGTGACTCCCTCGACGTGAGCGCGGGACGGCTCGGCACTATCCTGCTGGCGCTGTCGGCCGGGTCCGTGCTGGCGCTTCCGCTGTCCGGCCCGATCGTGCACCGGCTGCGCCCGGCCCGGACCGTCCTGGTGTTCGCCGGGCTCAGCACCGCGTCACTGGCGGTGGTCGGGGTGGCCGGCAGCGGACGGCTCGGCGGGGTCGCACTCCTGGTACCGGCCCTGTTCGGCTACGGGGTCGGGGTGGGCATGTGGGACGTCGCGATGAACGTCGAGGGGGCCGAGGTCGAGCGCGGCGTCGGTCGGGCGATCATGCCGTGGTTCCACGCGGCGTTCAGCGTCGGATCCGTCGCCGGGGCGCTCACCGGGGCCGCGGCCGCGGCGGTCGACCTCCCTGTGCAGGTGCACCTGCCCGTGGTCGCCGTGCTGTCGATCGTCGTGATCGCGTTCAGCGTGCGGCGCTTCCTGCCGGTGACCGAGCACGATCAGCACACGGCGCAACCGATGGACGGCGCGAGGCCGGCCGGCTCGGGCGCGCTCGCGGCCTGGCGTGAACCGCGCACGGTGATGGTCGGGCTGCTCGCGCTGGGGATGGCGATGGCCGAGGGATCGGCCCACGACTGGCTGGCGCTCGGGCTGGTCGACGGCTACGGGCTCACGCACGCCGCCGGCGCGGTCGGGCTGGGAGTCTTCCTGACGGCCATGACCGGCTGCCGGCTCGCCGGCCCGATGCTGCTGGAACGCTTCGGCCGGGTGCTCGTGCTGCGCGGTGGGGCCGTCCTGGTCTTCGCCGGCGTCCTGGTCTACGTGGGCGCCGCCCGGTTGGTCGATCGCGGGGCCGGGCTGAGCACGGTCAACGCGCTGCCGCTGGCGCTGGCGGCTGCGGCCGCTCTGGCCTGGGGGTGTGGGGCGGCGCTGGGCTTCCCGGTGGCGATGAGCGCGGCAGCCGACGACCCGGCACGATCGGCGGCCAGGGTCAGCGTGGTCTCCTCGATCGGGTACGTCGCGTTCCTGGCCGGCCCTCCGCTGCTCGGCACCCTCGCCGACCGGGTCGGCATCGTGCAGGCCATGCTCGGGGTGAGTGCCGCGGTGGTACTCAGCCTGCTGTGCGCCGGTGCTGCGCGCGCCATCGACGCCGACCAGGGTGTGCCCGGCTAGGTTGGGTTGATGACCGTTCGCCTGGCCGATCTGACCACGTTTCACGTGGGCGGGCGAGCTGATCGGTACGTGGCCGCGGAGTCCACCGATGCCGTGATAGACGCGGTCAGCGCCGCGGACGCGGACGGGCAGGACGTCCTCGTGATCGGGGGCGGCTCGAACCTCCTGGTCGGCGGCGACGACGTCCAGGGCACGGTCGTGCACATCCTGACCCGCGGGGTCGAGCTGCAGACCAGCGACGCCTGCTCCGGCGCGACGGTGCGGGTCGCCGCCGGTGAGCCGTGGGATGCCGTGGTCGCGACGGCCGTCGAGCGAGGATGGTCGGGGATCGAGGCGCTGTCGGGCATCCCGGGCTCGACCGGTGCGACACCGGTGCAGAACGTCGGTGCCTACGGCCAGGAGGTGGCGGACACCATCGCCTCTCTGCGTACCTGGGACCGGCAGCAGGGTCGGGTGAGCACCATGGCGGCGGCGGAGTGCGACTTCGCCTACCGGCACTCCCGGCTGAAGGAGGAGCGATTCCGCGGCGGCCCGCGCTTCGTCGTCCTCGAGGTCACCTTCCAACTGGCGCTGTCAGAGCTGTCCGCACCGGTGCGCTACGCCGAGCTGGCCCGGTCCCTCGGGGTGGAGGTGGGCGCACGGGCCCCCCTGGCCGAGGTCCGGGCCGCGGTGCTGGCGCTGCGCAGGGGCAAGGGCATGGTGCTCGACGCCGCCGACCATGACACCTGGAGCGCCGGCAGCTTCTTCACCAACCCGATCCTGGAGCCGGGCGCCCTCGCGCAGCTTCCCGCCGACGCGCCCCGCTGGCCGGCCGACGGGGGCCGGTCCAAGGTCAGCGCCGCCTGGTTGATCGAGCACGCCGGGTTCGGCAAGGGGTTCGGACTGCCAGGACCGGCGTCGCTGTCCACCAAGCACAGCCTGGCGCTGACCAACCGCGGCACCGCGACGACCGCAGACCTGCTCAGCCTGGCCCGCACCGTCCGCGACGGCGTCCAGGCTGCCTTCGGCGTCACCTTGACCCCCGAGCCCGTGCTGGTCAACTGCACCCTCTGAACCTGCTCATGGTGCCGACAGCCAGTCGTCGACGCCGGCGAGCAGGCGCTTGGTCACGTCGGCCGGGGCGCGCGCGGCCTCGATCGAGGAGCGGGCCAGGTGCGCCAAGTCGCCATCGCTGAACCCGTGCACCTCCCGGGCCGAGGTGTACTGCGCCTCCAGCCGTGGGCCGAACAGCAGGGGGTCGTCGGCGCCGAGGGCGATGCGTGCGCCGGCGTCCATCAACTGCCGCAGAGGAACCTCCTCGTCGGTCGGGTAGACGCCGAGAGCCACGTTGCTGGCGGGGCACACCTCGAGCGCGACGCCGTCCTGCACCAACCGGTCCAGGAGCGCAGGATCCTCGACCGAGCGGACGCCGTGGCCCAGTCGGGTGGGGGAGAGCGCCTCGAGCGTGTGCTGCACGTGGTCGGGGCCGAGCAGTTCGCCGCTGTGGGGCAGGCTGGCCAGACCGGCGCGGGCGGCGATCCGGAAGGCTGCGGCGAAGTCGCTGGTCTCGCCGCGCCGCTCGTCGTTGCTCAGCCCGAATCCGACGACGTCCCCGGGGCCGTCGCCGGCATGGCGGACGGCGAGACGCGCCAGTGTGCGGGCGTCGAGCGGGTGCCGGATCCGGCTGGCGGCGACCACGATCGCGACCTGGCAGGACGTCGTCCGGCTGGCGTCGCGCGCGGCGTCCAGCACGATCTCCAGGGCCGGCGTCAGCCCGCCGACGAACGGGGCGTAGGAGGTGGGGTCGACCTGCAGCTCCAGCCAGCCCGAACCTTCGGCGGCGTCGTCCTGGGCAGCCTCGAGCACGATCCGGCGCATGTCCTCCTCGTCGCGCACACACGAGCGGGCGGCGTCGTAGAGGCGCTGAAACCGGAACCACCCCCGCTCGTCGGGAGTGAGCCGGAGCAGGTGGTGCTCGCGCAGCGATTCCGGCAGCCGCATGCGGTGCTTCTCGGCCAGTTCGCGCAGGGTCTGCGGGCGCATGCTGCCGGTGAAGTGCAGATGCAGATGGGCCTTGGGCAGGGCCGAGATCGGGCGGTGCTCTGCCGAGTGCCCCTGCATGACCTGAGTCTGCCAGCCCGCAGGGACGATGCCGGTCCACCCCACGATGATCGCGCTGAGATCGCACTCTCCCCCCACCTGGAGGGGGAAGACCGCGATCTCGAGGTGATCTCTAGGTGATCTCGGAGGTGGCCGGACCGGAGTGTGAGCCGGTCCGGCAACCCCGCCCTGTGGGTGCTAGGAGAAGTCGACACCCACGATCGCGGCGAGCACCAGGACGCTGAGCAGGAGCAGCAAGGCTTCCAGGATCGCGCAGACGGTGTTCTTGTCATAGGGAGGCGGCGGGGGAGGAGACGTGACGACCGTGAAGACGAGTGGTCGACTCCTGCGGTAGAGGATGTTGCTGTACGTGCGGAAGACGGAGGCGAGGACCAGCAACAGGAACATCAGGAACATGGTGCTGGTGGCGGCGACGATGACGCTCACCAGCGCTTCGTTCTGGCGCTGAGATCGGAAGGCAGAGAGCAGTCCCAGCGCCATGCGTTGTGGAGGGTGGCTGTCGTCAGTGGGACCAGCCAGGTTCAGGTGAAAGCGACTGTGGATGCGTAGAACTTCCCACGTCACAGGAGTAACATCACGCATTGTGATTCCCTCGTCTCTCCGGCGATCGAACTCACCAGCTGGGTCGGTGTTGGCGCACCGGCCCAGTGCCGTCTGTGGGCATGCCAAGCGGCACTGAGCGAAGTCAGCGAGTGAGTCAGGGTTTCTTTCATTGATCCGCATGATCGGATCGGTAAGGCTGAAGTCGGCGTCATTGCCGTCCTCGCCTGCAGGGTGAAGGAGGGATGTTCACCCGGAGGGTCTGCACGTGGACCGCGTTGCGGTGCAAGCAGTTCGACGATCGATGGCCCCGTTCCGCCCCCTCTCTCGCCAGAAGATCCTTCGGTGACCGGGCTCGGTTGGTACAACGTTGTCCGGTCGTTCGACGAGTCCGCTGTCGTCTTGTCTCGTTACACCTATATGGTCGCGCATGCAAGATCTGGCTGACAAGTGCAAACACTTGGCAATTGCCAGCGATATCACTCACCCTGGGAGCAGGCCGAGCGGGGAGGGCGTCAGATGACCGAGACCAGCCCCACCGCCCAGCGCCGCGAAGTCGGCACCCTCCTCCGCGCCCATCGCGAGCGCGCTGGCTTCACTGCGGCGGAAGTGGCTGCCGCGGTGGGGGTGTCGGCCGCCAAGCTGTCGCCGCCTCGAGCGCGGACTCCGCGGCCTTCAGATCAGTGACGTGCGCGCTCTCTGTTCGCTCTATCACCTGTCCGAAGGTGAAACTCGAGATCTGTTGTCGGCGACGCGCGCGAGTCGAGAACCTGGGTGGTGGGCGAGCTACAGTGATCTGGACGCCAACGCGCCCATTGTTCTACGGGCTTGAGTCTGCGGCCAGCTCGATACTGAATTTCCAGACGCTTCGGGTACCTGGCCTGCTCCAGACTCCGGCCTATACGACGGCGCTCCTCAATTGTGTGCGACCGGCTGGTGAAGCAAGCTCTGAGATGGTCGGTGAGCGAGTGCAGGCACGGCGTCGGCGCCAGGCAATCCTTGACTCGGCATATAGAGAGTTCAAGATCATTGTTGACGAGGCGGCTCTTAGGCGAGCGGTCGGATCACCTTTGGTCATGGAGGAGCAGGTTCGACATGCGCAGCAACTGGCACTGCGCAAGAACATAGACATTCGCGTGGTGCCTTTTGATGTCGGTGAACATCCCGGAATGGATGGCTCGTTCACTATTCTACGCTTCGATCAACAACTGTTGAGCGATGTTGTATTCATAGAAGGGCTCGGCGGCTCAGTTATTATCGAAGGTGAAAGCCAAGTAGCGACCTATCGAGGGGTCTTCGATGACCTCCTAGAGATTGCGCTCCCCGAGGAAGACAGTTCTGCAGTGCTCGAAGGCATCCGCCAGAACTGGGCTGACAAGGCGTAGGGCCTGCTGGGTGGATCCCGTTGGTAACATTTGGGCAACAAGATCGAGGCGGTCGGCGCGTACGGTTGCCAGTCCCCCGAAGTGCGCCCTAGCCTCCGCCAATCAGGTCCGACTGGTGACCTGTGGTGAGTTCTGTGATACGGAGAGTGATGACTCGGTCGGCCCCCCGCCCTCTCCGCTTGGGCAGCCGACGAGTTGCGGTGCGTAGCCTTCACATCCCGCCAGGCGTCCCACGTTCCACCTGTGCACACACCCTGAGCGCGAAGTGGCGGGACCTCTGCCTTGAGGGCTTTCAGCCTGGCCAGCCGATTCATTTCTCTACTGGGGGGCACTCTTGCGCCTTGGGTTGGCGCTGTGTCCCCAGTCTGTCTTGGAGAGAATGTCGGCAGCGGTATCCATGTGACCTTCGTTGTCAGACCGCCCAACTGCCGACAGAGCGGATCGCGGCGTGAATGATCAAGTTGAGACTGCGGGATGGTTGAGGTCGTCCTTCTGTGACGCGAGCCATTGCGTTGAGGCGAGTTTTGAGGACGGGCACGTCCTTGTTCGAAATGCGCGCGAGTCGCTGACGCGCGTCCGTTTCAGTGACGAAGAATGGCGGGTATTCTTGGCGGGGGTTCGTGCTGGAGAGTTTGATCCGCCGGCCAGGTAGTTGGTGAAGGAGCGCCGGGCAGCCGTTCCCCAGACGGAACTGCCCGGCGCCCCGATCGAGGGATGCTCAGAACTTCACGCCCATGAGCATCGAGACACCCACCAGGAGGGCCAGCAGGAAGAACGGGATGACCGCGTTGTGCAGGTCGTTGCCCCGTCGTTCCTGCGTCAGCACGATCCGCGGGCGCACCCGCCGCGCGGCGGCGTCCGCGTAGGCCGCGATCACCAGGCCGACGGCCAAGGTGAGGAACACCAACAGGATCGAGCCGATCACTTGCGGCACGGCGTCCGCCAAAGCACTGCTACGGAACAGAAGGCCAGTCGTTCTGGCCAGGAACTGCGTCATCGTTTCCTCCCCTGCGCGGGCGCCTCGCATCGGGCGAGGTGCCTTTCCGAGCACGGACGGAGGTCGGAGCCGAGAGCCGGCAAGGGTCTGCCTGCAGTCGATCGTCACGCCGTCGAGACCGCTGGGGCGGCTGTCCTGAGCAAGCTCAGGAACACTAGAGCTGAACTTCAGGTTATGTCAGTGGGTCTGTCTGAATCTCAGTAAACAGGGTGATCTCGGGCCACGCAAGACCCTTCTCGTGCCAACGGGGAACCGTGCAGGTCAAGTGCACGTTCGCCCGCGACTGCCGTGGCCCGGGCCACGCCCTTCGCTCGGGATCAGTGCAGATGGGGGCCACAGGGGAGTATGGTTCGCAGATCAGGAAGTTCAGCCTCCATCAGCCGAAGTCCGTGAACCTTCGCAAGGAGAGCCCCAGATCCGCATGGTCGAGTCGATGACGGCGCGCACCAGGCTGGCAGCAACGGCGCGAGGCCGGCTTGCTGAACGGCTGCGCTCGCTGCGCGCCCAGGCGTGGCCCGGGCACCCGGTCACCCAGCGGCAGATCGCTCAAGCACTCCAGGCCAGCGCACCCCTGGTCTCCTCGTGGGAGAACCCCAACGGCGACGCCGTCCCGCCGGAGGAGCGTCTGCACGCCTACGCCCTCTTCTTCG
This sequence comes from uncultured Actinomycetota bacterium, assembly GCA_963710915.1. Classification (GTDB taxonomy): domain Bacteria; phylum Actinomycetota; class Actinomycetes; order Actinomycetales; family Kineosporiaceae; genus JADJPO01. The sequence goes on from CAVQCD010000020.1 coordinate 552,631, forward strand.
CCACCGAACGCTCCATCGAGGGCGAGCCCGCTTCCCTGCTCGACCTGACCGACCTGACCGCGGCAGAGGAGCGCCGGCGCACCGAACTGCTCGGCGAGCTGATCGCGCTGCGCAACGAGACCTTCGCCGCTCAGCGCCTCTCGGACCGGGCCCGCTCGTTCTGGCACTTCCCGGACGGTCAGCCGATCCGGATCATCAGCTCCATCCTGCCCCTGCATGAGATCAACTCGCAGTACACCAGCCCCTGGCACCCGAACCACATCGCCTCACTGCGTCACGCAGACATGGACGCCTTGGTCGAGGCCTATGGCCAGATCCGCGCCGAGAACCCGGACAGCGATGTCGCCTTCCTGCGCGGTGACGACGTCACGGCCGAGACGCTCGCCTCCCATGTGGTGATCCTCGGCGGGGGAGACACGGTGTGGGTCGACGACCCGCGCGGCGCCCGTCCGCGCTCGGAGGCGTTGGCCTACTACCGGCGCCGGCTCGACCTGCCGGTGTTCGCCCACTCGCGGGAGAGCGGCGACCCGGAGTACGACCGGGAGTACGTGGTCACCTTCAACGACGCCGGCGCGCCGGACTACTACGGCAGCCGTCGCGAGGAGTTCCCTCCCCGCTTCCTGGTCGACAGCCTCACCGGCGCACCGCGACTCAGTGGTGACGGCCACCCGGTGCTCGAGTACGACGTGGCGCTGATCGCGCGCCAGCCCAACGAGATGAACCTGACCACCACGGTCACCATCTGCTCCGGCATCTTCAGCCGTGGCACCTACGGCGCCGTCCGAGCCTTCACCGACCCGCAACTGCGGGTGCAGAACGAGGAACTGCTCGCCACCCTGGTCGACCCCGACCGGTTCTGGCTGCTCACCTATGTACCCGTGTTCCAGGGCCGCGACGGGCTGGAGACCCTGACGCCCGATCTGACCCGCCGCATGCACGTCCTGCGGCACAGCCCCACTCCATCCACCTGACGGCACCGGCGCCGGGGGGTTGCCGACGAAGTCCTGTTCCGCCGAGGAGCGTCCGTGGCCAGACCTGCGATCCACCGAGACAGCCATCGCACGCTGATCCGCCGGATCGACGCCGCCACCACCACCACCGCGGGCCAGGTCCCGCCGCTCGACGCGGTGATCGTGCCTGCAGCCCGACCTGCGACGGGCCTGTCGGTCGCCGCGGACCTGGCCCGCACCCATGGGTCCAGCCTGGTCGTGCTGTGCAGCCACGAGAGCTCGGCGGTCGAGGCGTTCGCCGTGGCCCGCTCGCGGAGGCTGCCCGAGGACCGGATCGTGGCCGTCGACCTTCCGGCCGAACATCCGGACGCCGTCCCGCACCTCAGCGCGGACCGGATCGACACCGGGCTGACCCGGGAACGCGACACCGGTCTCAAGCGCAACCTCGGCATGCGCCTGGCCCTGCTGCTCGGTTGGCGACACGTGCTGTTCCTGGACGACGACGTCGCCGGGCCCACGGTGGCCGGCCTCGCCGCGGCGCAGCACGCCCTCACCGTGCGTGGCGGGCCGGGAGCCGTCGGCTGGGCGTTCGAGGACTTCCCGGACAACTCGGTGGTCTGCCATGCGCATCGTCTGGCAGGGGGAGCTCAAGACACCTTTGTCGGCGCCGGTGGTCTGCTCGTCCGGGTGGACGAGCGGTTGCCGCACTTCCCCGGCGTCTACAACGAGGACTGGCTCTTCTTCGCCGAACTGATGCAGCGCCGCGAGCGTGGTCTCGGGTTCGGCGGCTCCCTGCGGCAGAAGTCGTTCAAACCGTTCCGCGAGGTCGATCACGCCCGACGGCAGGAGTTCGGGGACGTTCTCGGCGAGGGACTGTTCGCCCTGCTGCACACCCGCAAGCCGATCAGCGCCGCCACGAGCTCGGGCTACTGGGAGGACTACCTCAACGTGCGTCGGCGGTTCCTGCTCGACATCGACGCCCGGTTGACCCGGATGGCTGGGACAGCGGCCCCCCTGGCCGTGCTGCGTGACACCCGTGACCGCGACGCGGCGCAGCTCTGCGTCTCGGTCGCGCTGGACACCCTCGAGGCTCATCGCCGCCAGTGGCAGCTCGACCTGCCCGCCTACGTCGCCGCCTGGCGCGAGGACGCCGCGGCCTGGCGGCGCACGATCATCCGCACCACCGGACTGGCGAGTGACGCGGACGCCGCGCTGCAGCGGTTGGAGCTGTCCCGTGTCTCGGGCGGTCCGCAGCGCTTCGGTGCCTCTCTGCTCCTGCCCCGCGCCATGGCCACCGTCTACAGCGGACGGCGGAAGCTCACCAGGTCGTGACCAGGTCCGTCGTAACCGGTCACCGGGCCCTTGGCCGAGAAGCCCATCGCCCGGTGGAAGGCGATCGACGCGGTGTTCACCGGTGAGGTGACCGCTGAGACGGTGTGGCACCCGGCTGCCCGGGCGGCGTCGAAGAAGCTCTCGTAGAGCAATCGGCCCAGCCCACTGCCCCGCTCGGCCGGCGCGATCCCGACGAAGTGGATGTAGGCCTCACCAGGCAAGGACGGCGAGGCGAAGCCGATCAGGAAGCCCCGCAGGCCGGCCTTCTCGGCGTCCGCGTCGGCCTCCGTGTCGGCGTCAGCCGCCAGGCTGCTGCTGTGGAAGTGGTCCAGGAACAGCCGGGGCAGGAAGTCGAGCATCGGCCGGCCCCACCAGGCGTCCACCACCGAGGCGATCGCGTCGTAGTCCTGGGGGCGTGCCACGCGGACGCCGTCCGGCAGGGTTGCGTACCTCATCGCGGCATCCTGACAGCCAGGCGCTGCCACGGTGCGGCGGTTCTGGTTCGACCTTGCCCCCGCAGCACGCGTACACTCCTGGCGGTGGTTGCTTACCGCCATACTCAGCCCTGCCCGGCGGGCAGGCTGACGTGGTGCAGGTGACCTCACAGGGCAGTGGCGCAACTGGCAGCGCTCCGGTCTCCAAAACCGGCGGTTGGGGGTTCGAGTCCCTCCTGCCCTGCGATCCACCTTCACGGCCTCCGTCGTGAAGGGGCAGGTCGTCCGGTACGGGCGAGCCGTGCCAGACCAGTAACCATCTCCAGACCGGGTGAGAGCGTGACGACCAGCACCAGAGCCAGCGCGGAGCAGAAGCCCAAGCCGCGCCGCCGGGGCGGCCTGCGGCTGTTCCTGCGCCAGGTCGTGGCCGAGCTGAAGAAGGTGGTCCGCCCCACCCGCACCGAGTTGCTGACCTACACGTGGGTCGTCTTTGTCTTCGTCCTCGCGGTGATGGCGTTCGTCTCCGTGCTGGACTACGGCTTCGGCAAGCTCGTCCTGTGGGGCTTCAGCAACTGAGCGCCGCACGGCCGGCTCGCGCCGTCCGCCGCCCGAGCCCGGTTGTACACCGTCAAGGAGTAAGGAACAGCGTGTCCGAACAGATGTCGCACCTCGAGGTCGATTCCGCGCATGACGAGGAGCTCGTCGAGCAGTCCGTCGAGGCTGCCGAGACCGAGTTGATCGACGAGGTCGACGACGCCGCTGAGGCCGAGCCGGACGCCGAGGGCGAACCGGCCGCCGAGGAGCCGACGGCCGAGGAGCTGACGGCCGACGGTGAGGCGGGGGTCGCGCAGGATCCGGCCGCCGGGCCCGGTGCCACCGAGGACGAGGACGGAGACGTCGTCGACCCGGTCGTCGCGTTCAAGGCCGAGCTGCGGCGCGCCCCCGGCGACTGGTACGTGATCCACTCCTACGCCGGGTACGAGAACCGGGTCAAGGCGAACCTCGAGAACCGGATCACCAGCCTCAACATGGAGGACTACATCTTCCAGGTCGAGGTGCCCATGGAAGAGGTCACCGAGATCAAGAACGGCCAGCGCAAGCTGGTCCGCCAGGTGCGTATCCCCGGCTACGTGCTGGTCCGGATGGATCTGACCGACGAGTCCTGGGGCGCCGTCCGGCACACCCCGGGTGTCACCGGTTTCGTCGGGCACACCCATCAGCCGGTGCCGCTGAGCCTGGACGAGGTGTTCTCCATGCTCGCCCCGACGCTGCAGAAGCATGGACGGCAGCGCAAGCCGGCCAAGGCCGAGGTCAAGGTCGTCGACTTCGAGGTCGGCGAGTCCGTCACCGTGATGGACGGCCCGTTCGAGACCCTGCCCGGCCACGATCACCGAGATCAACCCCGACGCCCAGAAGCTCAAGGTGCTGGTCTCCATCTTCGGCCGGGAGACCCCGGTCGAGCTGTCGTTCAACCAGGTCGCCAAGATCTGAGCGAGCCCGCTCCGATCGGCCGATCAACGTAAGGACCCGAGAGACATGCCCCCCAAGAAGAAGGTCGCCGGCCTCATCAAGCTGCAGATCAAGGCCGGTGCAGCGACGCCGGCGCCGCCGATCGGCCCCGCACTGGGTCAGCACGGCGTGAACATCATGGAGTTCTGCAAGGCCTACAACGCCGCGACCGAGGCCCAGCGCGGCAACGTGATCCCGGTGGAGATCACGGTCTACGAGGACCGTTCCTTCACCTTCATCACCAAGACCCCGCCGGCCGCCGAGCTGATCAAGAAGGCCGCCGGCGTGCCCAAGGGCTCCGGCGAGCCGCACACCAAGAAGGTCGGCAAGCTCACCCAGGCCCAGGTCCGCGAGATCGCGCAGACCAAGCTGGAGGACCTCAACGCCAACGACGTCGACGCAGGCCGCCAAGATCATCGCCGGCACCGCCCGGTCGATGGGCATCACCGTCGAGGGCTGAGTTCCACCCAGCACCACCTGTGGCAGGGCCGAGCGCGGCCCGCTGACCACGACTCCGACCACAGAGGAGCAGCACCATGAAGCGCAGCAAGGCCTACCGCGCGGCCGCCGAGAAGGTCGACCGCGACCAGCTGTACGCCCCGCTCGAGGCCATCAAGCTGGCCAAGGAGACGTCGACCGACCAAGTACGACGCGACCGTCGAGGTCGCCTTCCGCCTCGGCGTCGACCCCCGCAAGGCCGACCAGATGGTGCGCGGCACCGTCAACCTGCCGCACGGCACCGGCAAGACCGCCCGGGTCCTGGTCTTCGCCATCGGCGAGCAGGCCGCGCAGGCCGAGGCCGCCGGCGCCGACGATGTCGGCGTCCGACGACCTGATCGAGAAGATCCAGGGCGGCTGGCTCGACTTCGACGCCGCGTCGCGACGCCGGATCAGATGGCCAAGGTCGGCCGGATCGGCACGCGTGCTGGGCCCGCGTGGTCTGATGCCGAACCCGAAGACCGGCACGGTCACCATGGACGTCGCCAAGGCCGTCGACGACATCAAGGGCGGCAAGATCAAGTTCCGCGTCGACAAGCACGCCAACCTGCACTTCGTCATCGGCAAGGCGTCCTTCACCGACGACCGCGCTGGCGGAGAACTACGCCGCGGCGCTCGACGAGGTCCTGCGGCTCAAGCCGTCGACCGCCAAGGGCCGCTACCTGAAGAAGGTCACCATCGCCACCACGATGGGCCCGGGCATCCCGGTCGACGTGAACAAGACCCGCAACATCACCTCCGAGGACGACGACAACGACGCCTGACCGACGCGTCGCCCCCGCTCCGAACCCGCTCATGCTCCGCGGGTGTACCTGTTTCGAGCCGATCCGGCCCGAAACCTGTACACCCGCGGAGCATGAGTAGGTTCGGAGGGCGATTTGGAGGCCCGGGCCGGCTCGCGTAGTCTGCTGGAGCCGAAGACCGCCGGTCATCACCCCGCCAGGGGAGATCGAAGGTCCCGCTGAGGCGGGCGACCTGCGCAGGTGTGAACGAGCCGAACGTGCATCGCCCCAGGCGATCGCGCCCACGCCCCGTGCGCCCCTGCGCCGGGGCGTTCCTGTTCTCTGCGGCACCTGGACCAGACCGGCACCCTGCCCGGAAGGAGTGCCATGGCCAGGCCCGACAAGGCCGCAACGGTGGCCGAGATCACGGACAAGTTCCGTGCGTCGAACGCTGCCGTGCTGACCGAGTACCGCGGGCTCACCGTGGCGCAGCTGAGCGAGCTCCGCAAGAGCATCGGCGGCCACGCCACGTACGCCGTGGTGAAGAACACGCTGACCGCCATCGCGGCCAAGGAGGCGGGCGTCTCCGCTTTCGACGGCCACCTCAGCGGTCCCACTGCCGTCGCCTTCGTCACCGGTGATCCGGTCGAGGCGGCCAAGGGCCTGCGTGACTTCGCCGAAGGCCAACCCCGCACTGGTGATCAAGAGCGGGATCCTCGACGGCCGTGCACTGTCGGCCGACGAGGTGCGTCAACTCGCCGACCTGGAGTCGCGCGAGGTTCTGCTGGCCAAGTTGGCCGGCGCCATGAAGGCCTCGCTCACGCAGGCCGTCTACCTGTTCGCCGCCCCCCTGTCGCAGGCCGCCCGTGTGCTGGACGCCCTGCGCCAGAAGGTCGCGGAGAACGCACCAGAGGTACCCGCCGAGGACCCGACCGTCACCGAGGCTCCGGCCGCGGCTGCGGACGACGCCGAGGCTGCCCCCGCCGCAGAAGCACCCGCCGACGCGGAGACGACCGAGGGCTGAACCGCCCGCCCACCCCCCGCGCGGGCGGGCTCGCACCCCGGGCAGCCGCTCGGTCGACAACCCCGCGTGAACGACACGGAAGGACACGCCAACCATGGCGAAGCTCAGCACCGACGACCTGCTCGACGCGTTCAAGGAGATGACGCTGATCGAGCTGTCGGAGTTCGTGAAGAAGTTCGAGGACACCTTCGAGGTCACCGCTGCCGCTCCGGTCGCCGTGGCTGCTGCCGCCGCCGCGGGTGGCGGCGCCGGCGCCGAGGCCGCTGAGGAGAAGGACGAGTTCGACGTCGTCCTCGAGGCCGCCGGCGACAAGAAGATCCAGGTCATCAAGGAGGTGCGCGCCCTGGTGTCCTCGCTCGGCCTGAAGGAGGCCAAGGACCTCGTGGACGGCGCACCGAAGCCGGTCCTGGAGAAGGTCACCAAGGAAGCGGCCGAGAAGGCGAAGGCGGCCCTCGAGGGCGCCGGCGCCACCGTCTCGGTCAAGTGACCCTCGCCTGACCCCCGCCGCGCAGGCGGCAGGATCGCGACGAGGGGGCGGTTCCCACCCGGTGGACGGGTCGGAACCGCCCCCTCGCCGGTTTTTGCGCCGAATGGGGGACAGCGACGCAGGTCACCCGGTTTTTGCAGGGGTGTTCGTCTTGACGGCATCGATACGCGGAGCCATGCTCGAAGGGTCAAGAGTCTACGGCGTGACTGAGCGAGGCCACCGGCGCGGCGAAGTGCAGCCCCCGGCGGTCATCTGCTAGCGCCGTTTGGACAACGATCCCAGTCCGGGCTACCCTGCTTTTTTGCGCTCACCAACGACTCACCCGCGGGATTTGCCTCGGGGTGTCAGGCGTGCGCCGGTTACGTTCGCAGGCCCGTGGAAGGACCCCTCTTGGCCGCCTCGCGCACAGTGTCTGGTTCCACCGTCCGTACGGCCACTGGTCGTATCTCCTTCGCAAAGATCCGCGAGCCGCTGGAGGTCCCGAACCTCCTGGCTTTGCAGACCGAGAGCTTCGACTGGCTCCTCGGCAACGCAAAGTGGCAGGACCGCGTAGCTGCCGCCCTGGAACAGGGCAGGCAGGATGTCCCGAGCACCTCGGGACTCGAGGAGATTTTCGAAGAGATCTCTCCGATCGAGGACTACTCGGGCTCGATGTCCCTGTCGTTCCGCGATCACCGTTTCGAACCGCCCAAGTACTCGATCGACGAGTGCAAGGAGCGGGACATGACCTACTCGGCCCCGCTCTTCGTCACCGCCGAGTTCATGAACACCACGACTGGCGAGATCAAGAGCCAGACGGTCTTCATGGGTGACTTCCCGCTGATGACCGATCGCGGCACCTTCGTGATCAACGGCACCGAGCGCGTGGTCGTCTCCCAGCTGGTCCGCTCGCCGGGTGTCTACTTCGAGCGCACCGCCGACAAGACCTCGGACAAGGACGTCTACACGTCCAAGATCATCCCCTCTCGGGGGGCGTGGCTCGAGTTCGAGATCGACAAGCGCGACATGGTCGGCGTCCGCATCGACCGCAAGCGCAAGCAGTCGGTCACCGTCCTGCTGAAGGCCCTGGGCTGGAGCGAGGCGCAGATCCTCGAGGAGTTCGGCGACGTCGAGTCGATGCGCGCCACGCTCGAGAAGGACCACACCGCAGGCACCGACGAGGCGCTGCTCGACATCTACCGCAAGCTGCGCCCGGGCGAGCCGCCCACCCGTGAGGCCGCGCAGAACCTGCTCGACAACCTCTACTTCAACCCCAAGCGGTACGACCTCGCCAAGGTCGGACGCTACAAGATCAACAAGAAGCTGGGCCTGGAGCAGCCGCTGGCCTCGGGCAACCTGACCATCGAGGACGTCGTCAAGACGATCCGCTTCCTGGTCACGTTGCACGCGGGCGGCCCGACCATGCCCGGCGTGCGCAACGGCGAGGCCGTGGACCTGCGGGTCGAGGTCGACGACATCGACCACTTCGGCAACCGGCGCCTGCGCACGGTCGGCGAGCTGATCCAGAACCAGGTCCGTACCGGCCTGTCCCGGATGGAGCGCGTCGTCCGCGAGCGGATGACCACCCAGGACGTCGAGGCGATCACGCCGCAGACCCTGATCAACATCCGCCCGGTCGTCGCCTCCATCAAGGAGTTCTTCGGCACCAGCCAGCTGTCGCAGTTCATGGACCAGACCAACCCGCTGGCCGGTCTGACCCACAAGCGTCGTCTGTCGGCGCTCGGCCCCGGTGGTCTGTCCCGTGAGCGGGCCGGCTTCGAGGTGCGCGACGTGCACACCTCGCACTACGGCCGGATGTGCCCGATCGAGACCCCGGAAGGCCCGAACATCGGCCTGATCGGCTCGCTCGCCAGCTACGCCCGGATCAACCCGTTCGGCTTCGTCGAGACCCCGTACCGCAAGGTCGAGAACGGCCTGGTGAGCGACGAGGTCGCCTACCTGACCGCTGACGAGGAGGACGAGTTCGTCATCGCCCAGGCGAACACGCCGCTGGCCGATGACAGCCGCTTCGCCGAGGAACGCGTGCTGGTGCGGGCCAAGGCCGGTGAGGTCGAGTTCGTCCCGGCCGCCGACGTCGACTACATGGACGTCTCGGCGCGCCAGATGGTCTCGGTCGCCACGGCGATGATCCCCTTCCTCGAGCACGACGACGCCAACCGCGCCCTGATGGGCTCGAACATGCAGCGTCAGGCCGTGCCGCTGGTGATGGCGGAGGCCCCGCTGGTCGGAACCGGCATGGAGTTCCGGGCCGCCGTCGACGCCGGTGACGTGGTCGTGGCCACGCTGCCGGGTGTGGTGACAGAGGTGTCCGCGGACGCCGTCAGCGTGATGAACGACGACGGCACCCACAGCACCTACCGGATCGCCAAGTTCCGCCGGTCCAACCAGGGCACCTCCTACAACCAGCGGGTGCTGGTCGACGAGGGGCAGCGGCTCGAGGTCGGTACGCCGATCGCCGACGGTCCCTCGACCGACAAGGGCGAGATGGCCCTCGGCAAGAACCTGCTGGTCGCGTTCATGTCCTGGGAGGGACACAACTACGAGGACGCGATCATCCTCTCCCAGCGCCTGGTGCAGGACGACGTCCTCTCCTCGATCCACATCGAGGAGCACGAGGTCGACGCCCGCGACACCAAGCTGGGCCCGGAGGAGATCACCCGGGACATCCCGAACGTCGCCGAGGAGGTCCTGGCCGATCTCGACGAGCGCGGGATCATCCGGATCGGCGCCGAGGTCGTGCCCGGCGACATCCTGGTCGGCAAGGTGACGCCCAAGGGCGAGACCGAGCTGACCCCGGAGGAGCGGCTGCTGCGCGCGATCTTCGGTGAGAAGGCCCGGGAGGTCCGGGACACCTCGCTGAAGGTTCCGCACGGCGAGACCGGCACCGTGATCGGGGTCAAGGTCTTCGACCGCGACGAGGGCGACGAGCTGCCCCCCGGCGTCAACCAGCTGGTCCGGGTCTACGTGGCGCAGAAGCGCAAGATCACGGACGGCGACAAGCTGGCCGGCCGGCACGGCAACAAGGGCGTCATCTCCAAGATCCTCCCGGTCGAGGACATGCCGTTCCTCGAGGACGGCACCGCGGTCGACGTCGTGCTCAACCCGCTCGGCGTGCCGAGCCGGATGAACGTCGGTCAGGTGCTGGAGACGCACCTGGGCTGGGTCGCCTCCCGCGGCTGGAAGGTCGAGGGGAGCCCGGCCTGGGCCAAGGGCCTGCCGGCCGAGAAGCTCGAGGCGCCGGCCGGTACCCGGGTCGCGTCGCCGGTCTTCGACGGTGTGCGTGAGTCCGAGATCGTGGGTCTGCTCGACTCCTCGACCAAGACCCGCGACGGCGTCCGACTGGTCGACGGCACTGGCAAGGCGAGGCTGTTCGACGGTCGCACGGGGGAGCCGTTCCCCGCGCCGGTGTCGGTGGGCTACATGTACATCCTCAAGCTGCACCACCTGGTGGATGACAAGATCCATGCCCGCTCGACCGGTCCGTACTCGATGATCACGCAGCAGCCGCTCGGCGGTAAGGCGCAGTTCGGCGGCCAGCGCTTCGGCGAGATGGAGGTCTGGGCCCTGGAGGCCTACGGCGCCTCCTACGCGCTGCAGGAGCTGCTGACCATCAAGTCGGACGACGTGCTGGGCCGGGTCAAGGTCTACGAGGCGATCGTCAAGGGCGAGAACATCCCCGAGCCCGGCATCCCGGAGTCCTTCAAGGTGCTCATCAAGGAGATGCAGTCGCTGTGCCTGAACGTCGAGGTGCTCTCCAGCGACGGCATGTCCATCGAGATGCGAGACACCGATGAGGACGTCTTCCGCGCCGCGGAGGAGCTCGGGATCGACCTGTCCCGTCGCGAGCCCAGCAGTGTCGAGGAGGTCTGACCCTCTCGGGTCGGACCCCGGCGACACCTCCCGTAACGACCGCACCAGACAGAGAAAGCAGGAAGCGTCTTGCTGGACGTGAACTTCTTCGACGAGCTGCGTATCGGCCTGGCGACGGCCGATGACATCCGCCAGTGGTCCCACGGTGAGGTGAAGAAGCCGGAGACGATCAACTACCGCACCCTGAAGCCGGAGAAGGACGGGCTCTTCTGCGAGAAGATCTTCGGTCCGACCCGGGACTGGGAGTGCTACTGCGGCAAGTACAAGCGGGTGCGCTTCAAGGGCATCATCTGCGAGCGGTGCGGCGTCGAGGTGACTCGGGCCAAGGTGCGCCGTGAGCGGATGGGCCACATCGAGCTGGCCGCTCCGGTCACCCACATCTGGTACTTCAAGGGTGTGCCGAGCCGGCTCGGGTACCTGCTCGACCTGGCGCCGAAGGACCTGGAGAAGGTCATCTACTTCGCCGCCTACATGATCACTTCGGTGGACGACGAGGCGCGGCACCGTGACCTGCCCTCGCTCGAGGCGCAGATCGAGGTGGAGAAGAAGGAGATCGAGAACCGGCGCGACTCCGACATCGACACCCGCGCGAAGCGGCTCGAGGGCGACCTGGCCGAGCTCGAGGCGCAGGGCGCCAAGGGCGACGTGCGGCGCAAGGTCAAGGAGTCGGCCGAGCGCGAGATGGCGCAGCTGCGCAAGCGTGCCGACGCCGACATCGACCGGCTGCAGCAGGTCTGGGACCGCTTCCGCGGTCTGAAGGTGCAGGACCTGGAGGGTGACGAGCTGCTCTACCGCGAGATGCGCGAGCGGTTCGGCATGTACTTCGAGGGCGGCATGGGCGCGGCGGCGATCCAGAAGCGCCTGGTGTCCTTCGACCTGGACGCCGAGGCGGCCAGCCTGCGCGAGACCATCCGGGTGGGCAAGGGCCAGCGCAAGACCCGCGCCCTGAAGCGGCTCAAGGTGGTCTCCGCCTTCCTCACCACGCGGAACTCGCCCAACGGCATGGTGCTCGACTGCGTGCCGGTGATCCCGCCGGACCTGCGCCCGATGGTGCAGCTCGACGGTGGCCGGTTCGCGACGTCCGACCTGAACGACCTGTACCGCCGGGTGATCAACCGGAACAACCGGCTGAAGCGCCTGCTCGACCTCGGGGCGCCCGAGATCATCGTGAACAACGAGAAGCGCATGCTGCAGGAGGCCGTCGACGCGCTGTTCGACAACGGCCGCCGCGGCCGGCCGGTGACCGGGCCGGGCAACCGCCCGCTGAAGTCGCTGTCCGACATGCTCAAGGGCAAGCAGGGCCGGTTCCGCCAGAACCTGCTCGGCAAGCGCGTGGACTACTCCGGTCGTTCGGTGATCGTGGTCGGCCCGCAGCTCAAGCTGCACCAGTGCGGTCTGCCCAAGCAGATGGCGCTGGAGCTGTTCAAGCCCTTCGTGATGAAGCGCCTGGTCGACCTCAACCACGCGCAGAACATCAAGAGCGCCAAGCGCATGGTCGAGCGCGCCCGGCCGGTGGTGTGGGACGTGCTGGAGGAGGTCATCTCCGAGCACCCGGTGCTGCTCAACCGGGCGCCGACGCTGCACCGCCTGGGCATCCAGGCCTTCGAGCCGCAGCTGGTCGAGGGCAAGGCGATCCAGATCCACCCGCTGGTCTGCACGGCGTTCAACGCCGACTTCGACGGCGACCAGATGGCGGTGCACCTGCCGCTGTCGGCCGAGGCCCAGGCCGAGGCCCGGATCCTGATGCTGTCCAGCAACAACATCCTCAAGCCGGCGGACGGTCGTCCGGTGACCATGCCCACCCAGGACATGATCATCGGGCTGTACCACCTGACCCTGACCGCGGACGCCACGCTGGGCGCAGGCCGGGCCTTCAGCTCGGTGGCCGAGGCGATCATGGCGCTGGACGCGCGCGAGCTGGACATCCAGTCCGTGATCAAGATCCGGTTCCCGGACATCGTGCCGCCGATCGGCTGGGACGCTCCCGAGGGCTGGCAGACGGGTGACCCGGTCACCCTGGAGACCACGCTCGGCCGGGCGCTGTTCAACGAGACCCTGCCGGTCGACTACGCCTTCGTGGATGCCGAGGTCGACAAGAAGGTGCTCTCGGCGATCGTCAACGACCTTGCCGAGCGCTACCCCAAGGTTCAGGTCGCGGCCACGCTGGACGCCTTGAAGGAGACCGGTTTCCACTGGGCGACCCGCTCCGGCGTCACGGTCTCGATCTCGGACGTGGTCACCCCGCCGCGCAAGCAGGAGATCCTCGACCGCTACGAGATCAAGGCGGCGAAGGTCCAGGGCCAGTACGAGCGCGGTCTGATCACCGACGACGAGCGTCGCCAGGAACTGATCGAGATCTGGACCCAGGCCACCAACGAGGTCGCCAAGGAGATGGAGGGCAACCTCCCGAAGACCAACTCGGTCTACCGGATGGTCTCCTCCGGTGCCCGTGGTAACTGGATGCAGATGCGTCAGATCGCCGGCATGCGCGGCCTGGTGGCCAACCCGAAGGGCGAGATCATCCCGCGCCCGATCAAGGCCAACTTCCGTGAGGGCCTGTCCGTGCTGGAGTTCTTCATCTCCACCCACGGTGCGCGAAAGGGCTTGGCCGACACCGCGTTGCGGACGGCGGACTCGGGTTACCTGACCCGCCGTCTGGTCGACGTGGCGCAGGACGTGATCGTGCGTGAGGAGGACTGCGGCACCGAGCGTGGCCTGGCCATGCCGATCGCCGTGGAGTCCTCGGCCGGGCTGCGTCGCCACGACGACGTGGAGACCAGCGTGTACGCGCGGTCCTCCGCGGAGGACGTGGTGATCGACGGCGCGGTCATCGTCGCGGCGGGCACCGACCTCGGCGACGTGATCATCGATGACCTGGTGGCCCGTGGGGTCAGCTCGATCAAGGTGCGCTCCGTGCTCACCTGCGAGTCCAAGGTGGGCACCTGCGCCAAGTGCTACGGGCGCTCGCTCGCCGCCGGCAAGCTGGTGGACATCGGCGAGGCGGTCGGCATCATCGCCGCCCAGTCGATCGGTGAGCCCGGCACCCAGCTGACGATGCGTACCTTCCACACCGGTGGTGTGGCCGGTGACGACATCACCCACGGTCTGCCCCGTGTCCAGGAGCTCTTCGAGGCGCGCACCCCCAAGGGCGTGGCCCCGATCTCCGAGGCCATCGGCAAGGTGACCATCGAGGACACCGACCGTGCGCGCAAGCTCGTGGTCACCCCGGACGACGGGTCCGAGGAGGTCGCCTACCCGGTGAGCAAGCGGGCCCGCCTGCTGATCACCGACGGTCGAGCGGGTCGAGGTCGGCCAGCAGCTGACCCACGGCGCCGTGGACCCGAAGCAGGTGCTGCGCATCCTCGGCCCGCGTGCCGTCCAGGTCCACCTGGTCGACGCGGTGCAGGAGGTCTACCGCAGCCAGGGTGTGTCGATCCACGACAAGCACATCGAGGTGATCGTCCGCCAGATGCTCAAGCGGGTCACGATCATCGAGTCCGGCGACGCCGAGCTGCTGCCCGGTGAGCTGGTCGAGCGTGGGCGCTTCGAGGCCGAGAACCGGCGCGTGGTGGCCGAGAGCGGGACCCCGGCCTCGGGTCGTCCCGAGCTGATGGGCATCACCAAGGCCTCGCTGGCGACCGAGTCGTGGCTCTCGGCGGCCTCCTTCCAGGAGACCACCCGGGTGCTCACCGACGCCGCCATCAACGGCAAGAGCGACCCGCTGCTCGGCCTGAAGGAGAACGTGATCATCGGCAAGCTGATCCCGGCGGGTACCGGTCTTCCCCGGTACCGCAACATCCGGGTGGAGCCCACCGAGGAGGCGCGTTCGGCGATGTACGCGATGCCCGGCTACGAAGAGGTCGACTACGGCCACTTCGGTGTCGGCAGCGGTGCCGCGGTGCCGCTGGAAGAGTTCGACCTCGGCCGCTACGACCGCTGATCACCATGTCCTCTCCGTTCGGGCACAACGTCACGCTGCACTCGTCTGACGAGCACGGCGTGACGTTGTGCCCGTCGGGTTTGGGCGTGACGCCGCACAGCGGCCGGCGACGCGATGGCCGTTTTGACGCTCCTATCGGGGTGCGGGTAACCTCGGCAGGCGTGCCTGGGGTCCCTCGGGCCCTCCTGCGCTGCCTCTAGAGGCAGAGTGAGGCACGATCCCGCGGTCGCCTCTCACGGCAGCGCAAAGGATCGACGGGATCGCGACACGCCCGAGCGCGGGGGGCGCTACGGCGCTCCCCAACGACAGATGTGACCAGGAACAACCAGCAGAGTTCGGAGAACCGGTGCCCACGATCCAGCAGCTGGTCCGCAAGGGCCGCGAGGACAAGGTCAGCAAGACCAAGACCCCTGCCCTGAAGGGGAGTCCGCAGCGCCGCGGGGTGTGCACGCGCGTCTACACCACGACGCCGAAGAAGCCGAACTCGGCTCTGCGCAAGGTTGCACGCGTCAAGCTGACCAGCCAGATCGAGGTCACGGCCTACATCCCCGGTGTGGGTCACAACCTGCAGGAGCACTCGATCGTGCTCGTTCGCGGCGGCCGGGTGAAGGACCTGCCCGGCGTCCGCTACAAGATCATTCGTGGTTCGCTGGACACCCAGGGTGTCAAGAACCGCAAGCAGGCTCGCAGCCGTTACGGCGCGAAGAAGGAGAAGAGCTGATGCCCCGCAAGGGCCCGGCCCCGAAGCGGCCGCTCATCGTCGACCCGGTCTACGGCTCCCCGCTGGTGAGCCAGCTGGTGAACAAGGTGCTGCTCGACGGCAAGAAGTCGATCGCAGAGCGCATCGTGTACCAGGCGCTCGAAGGCTGCCGTGAGAAGAACGGCACCGACCCCGTGATCACGCTCAAGCGTGCGCTGGACAACGTCAAGCCCACCCTGGAGGTCAAGTCCCGCCGCGTCGGCGGCGCCACCTACCAGGTGCCGATCGAGGTCAAGGCCGGCCGGGCCACCACGCTCGCGCTGCGCTGGCTGATCACCTACTCGCGCGCCCGCCGCGAGAAGACGATGACCGACCGCCTGATGAACGAGATCCTCGACGCCAGCAACGGTCTCGGTGCCGCGGTCAAGCGCCGCGAGGACACGCACAAGATGGCTGAGTCGAACAAGGCGTTCGCGCACTACCGCTGGTGAGTCGGCGGCGCACCGCCGCCGCCCGACCGACCGGCCCCACCGGCGCCTGCCCACGAGGCAGGGCGACCGGCCGAGGACTACGAAGAGCAGAGGTTGACTGCAGTGGCACTTGACGTGCTGACCGACCTGACGAAGGTCCGCAACATCGGGATCATGGCGCACATCGACGCCGGCAAGACCACGACGACTGAGCGGGTCCTGTACTACACCGGGATCAACTACAAGATCGGCGAGGTCCACGACGGCGCGGCCACCATGGACTGGATGGAGCAGGAGCAGGAGCGGGGGATCACCATCACCTCCGCAGCCACCACCTGCTTCTGGCAGGGCACGCAGATCAACATCATCGACACCCCCGGCCACGTGGACTTCACGGTCGAGGTCGAGCGCTCGCTGCGCGTGCTGGACGGCGCGGTGGCGGTCTTCGACGGCAAGGAGGGTGTCGAGCCGCAGTCCGAGACGGTGTGGCGGCAGGCCGACAAGTACGAGGTGCCGCGCATCTGCTTCGTCAACAAGATGGACAAGCTCGGCGCGGACTTCTACTTCACCGTGCGCACCATCAAGGAGCGCCTCGGTGCCGAGCCGCTGCCGCTGCAGCTGCCGATCGGTGCCGAGAACGACTTCATCGGCGTCGATCGACCTGGTCTACAACCGCGCGCTGACCTGGCGCGGCGACACCGGCAAGGGCGAGGACTACGAGATCGAGCCGATCCCGGCCGACCTGGTCGAGCTGGTGGCCGAGCACCGCCACCACCTGATCGAGCGCGGTCGCCGAGACCGACGAGGCGCTGCTCGAGAAGTACCTCGGCGGCGAGGAGCTGACGTCCGGAGGAGATCAAGGGCGCCATCCGCAAGATGGTCATCGCCAGCGAGATCTACCCGGTGCTGTGCGGTTCGGCGTTCAAGAACAAGGGCGTCCAGCCCATGCTCGACGCCGTGCTGGACTACCTGCCCTCTCCGCTCGACGTTCCTCCGATGGAGGGCCACGCGGTCAACGACCCGGAGAAGATGCTGCTGCGCAAGCCGGAGTCCACCGAGCCGTTCTCCGCGCTGGCCTTCAAGATCGCCACGCACACGTTCTTCGGCAAGCTCACCTACGTCCGGGTGTACTCGGGCAAGGTCAGCACCGGCGCGCAGGTGATCAACTCGACCAAGGGCAAGAAGGAGCGCATCGGGAAGCTCTTCCAGATGCACGCCAACACCGAGAACCCGGTCGACGAGGCCACCGCCGGCCACATCTACGCCTTCATCGGTCTGAAGGACACCACCACCGGTGACACCCTGTGCGACCCGGCGAACCCGGTCGTGCTGGAGTCGATGACGTTCCCGGAGCCGGTCATCTCGGTCGCGATCGAGCCCAAGACCAAGGGTGACCAGGAGAAGCTGGGCGTCGCGATCCAGAAGCTGGCCGAGGAGGACCCGACCTTCCAGGTGCAGCAGGACGAGGAGACCGGCCAGACCATCATCAAGGGGATGGGCGAGCTTCACCTCGACATCCTGGTGGACCGGATGCGCCGCGAGTTCAAGGTCGAGGCCAACGTCGGCAAGCCCCAGGTCGCCTACCGCGAGACGATCCGCAAGAGCGTCGACAAGTACGACTACGTCCACAAGAAGCAGACCGGTGGCTCGGGCCAGTACGCCAAGATCGAGTTCGCGATCGAGCCGATGGAGACCACCGACGGCGAGCTGTACGAGTTCGAGAACAAGGTCACCGGTGGCCGCGTGCCGCGCGAGTACATCCCGAGCGTGGACCACGGCTTCCAGGACGCGATGCAGTACGGCGTCCTGGCCGGGCTACCCGATGGTCGGGGTCAAGGCGACCCTGATCGGACGGCGCCTCCCACGACGTCGACTCCTCCGAGCTCGCGTTCAAGATCGCCGGATCGATGGGCTTCAAGGAGGCGGCGCGTCGCGCCGACCCGGTGCTGCTCGAGCCGATGATGGCCGTCGAGGTGCGTACGCCCGAGGACTACATGGGTGAGGTGATCGGCGACCTGAACTCCCGCCGTGGCCACATCCAGTCCATGGAGGACGTCAGCGGGGCCAAGGTGGTCCGTGCGCTCGTGCCGCTGTCGGAGATGTTCGGCTACGTCGGTGACCTGCGGCAGCAAGACGCAGGGCCGCGCGGTGTACACGATGCAGTTCGACTCCTACGCCGAGGTTCCGCGCAACGTCGCCGAGGAGATCGTCAAGAAGACCCGCGGCGAGTGAGTCTCACCTCGGTGAGACACCCCTGAACCGCACCACCCAGCACGGCCCCGCACCACCCAGCCAGACCAGCCCGACCAGCAGACCCGGACAGACCAGCAAACAGAACCGGCCGCACCCCGGTCCCGACCGGACGGCGACATCAATAGTCCTGAGGAGGACCCACGTGGCGAAGGCGAAGTTCGAGCGGACTAAGCCGCACGTCAACATCGGCACCATCGGTCACATCGACCACGGGAAGACGACGCTGACAGCGGCCATCACCAAGGTGCTGCACGACAAGCACCCGGAGCTGAACCCCTTCACGCCGTTCGACCAGATCGACAAGGCGCCGGAGGAGCGGCAGCGCGGCATCACGATCTCGATCGCGCACGTCGAGTACCAGACGGAGGCGCGGCACTACGCGCACGTCGACTGCCCCGGTCACGCGGACTACATCAAGAACATGATCACCGGTGCCGCGCAGATGGACGGCGCGATCCTGGTGGTCGCCGCGACCGACGGCCCGATGCCGCAGACCAAGGAGCACGTGCTCCTGGCCCGTCAGGTCGGCGTGCCCTACGTCGTGGTGGCCCTGAACAAGGCCGACATGGTCGACGACGAGGAGATCCTCGAGCTCGTCGAGATGGAGGTCCGCGAGCTGCTGACCTCCTACGAGTTCGACGGTGACGACCTGCCGGTCGTCCGGGTCTCGGCGCTCAAGGCGCTCGAGGGCGACCCGGAGTGGAGCGCCAAGCTGATGGAGCTCATGGACGCGGTCGACACCGCCATCCCGGAGCCGGTGCGCGAGGTCGACAAGCCCTTCCTGATGCCGATCGAGGACGTCTTCACCATCACCGGCCGCGGCACGGTCGTGACCGGCAAGGTCGAGCGTGGCATCGTCAAGGTCAACGAGACGGTCGAGATCGTCGGCATCAAGGAGACCAAGCAGTCGACCACGCGTCACCGGCATCGAGATGTTCCGCAAGCTGCTCGACGAGGCTCGCGCAGGTGAGAACGTCGGTCTGCTGCTGCGTGGCATCAAGCGTGAGGACGTCGAGCGCGGCCAGGTCGTGGTCAAGCCGGGCTCGATCACTCCGCACACGGAGTTCGAGGCGACCGTCTACATCCTGTCCAAGGACGAGGGTGGCCGGCACACGCCGTTCTACGACAACTACCGGCCGCAGTTCTACTTCCGCACCACGGACGTGACTGGTGTCGTGCACCTGCCCGAGGGCACCGAGATGGTGATGCCGGGCGACAACACCGAGATGCGGGTCGAGATGATCCAGCCCATCGCCATGGAGGAGGGCCTCAAGTTCGCCATCCGTGAGGGTGGCCGGACTGTCGGCTCGGGCCGGGTCACGAAGATCCTGAAGTAGTTCCACCGCGGGTCGCGGCGGAGCCGGGCACCCCGATTGGTCAAGGCCAGCATCGGTCTGGCAGACTGAACAGGTTGTTCCGCGCTCCGCCGCGGCGCGCGACGCCCTCCACCCATGGTCGGCGTCAGTCGCCTGCGGCGACGTCCCAGCCCAGATCAGATCGGGTCGGGAACGAGTCGAGTTCGCGACACGCCCGACCTCGGGGGTCGGCGGGTCACCCAAGCTTCACCGAAGAGAGAGAGCACAGCGAAGCCATGGCGGGACAGAAGATCCGCATCCGGCTCAAGGCCTACGACCACGAGGTCATCGACAGCTCGGCGCGCAAGATCGTCGACACGGTGGTCCGAACTGGCGCGAGTGTGGCCGGACCGGTGCCGCTGCCGACGGAGAAGAACGTGTACTGCGTGATTCGTTCTCCGCACAAGTACAAGGACAGCCGCGAGCACTTCGAGATGCGCACGCACAAGCGGCTGATCGACATCCTCAACCCCACGCCGAAGACAGTCGACTCGCTGATGCGACTCGACCTGCCGGCCGGGGTCGACATCGAGATCAAGCTCTGAGGCCGACTGCGATGAGTGCAAAACCCGACCCCGGTGAAGGGGCTGCTGGGCGCCAAGCTCGGCATGACCCAGGTCTGGGACGCCGACAACCGTCTGGTGCCGGTCACCGTCGTCCAGGCCGGCCCGTGTGTGGTCACCCAGGTGCGCTCGGCACGAGACCGACGGCTACGACGCCGTCCAGATCGCCTTCGGGGCGATCGACCCGCGCAAGGTCACCAAGCCGATGACCGGGCACTTCGAGAAGGCCGGCGTCACCCCGCGCCGGTTCATGGTCGAGCTGCGCACCGCTGATGCAGCCGAGCACGACGCTCGGCCAGGAGCTGACCACCGCGATCTTCGAGGCGGGCCAGAAGGTCGACGTGGTCGGCCGGACCAAGGGCAAGGGCACGGCCGGCGTCATGAAGCGGCACGGCTTCTAGGGCCTCGGCGCCTCGCACGGTACCCAGCGCAAGCACCGTTCGCCCGGGTTCCATCGGCGCCTGCGCCACCCCGGGCCGGGTGTTCAAGGGCGTGCGGATGGCCGGCCGGATGGGCTTCGTCCGTCAGACCACCCAGAACCTGACCGCTGCACGCGGTGGACGCCGAGCGCGGCCTGCTGCTGATCAAGGGCGCCGTTCCCGGCCCCAAGGGCGTCCGTCGTCGCTGGTCAAGACCGCAGCGAAGGGAGCCTGACGTCATGGCGACCGTCGACGTCCTCGACGCCTCGGGCAAGGTGACCGGCACGGTCGACCTGCCCGCCGAGATCTTCGACGTTCAGACCAACGTCCCGCTGATCCACCAGGTCGTGGTGGCCCAGCTGGCGGCGGCCCGTCAGGGCACCGCCTCCACCAAGACTCGCGGCGAGGTCAGCGGCGGTGGCAGGAAGCCCTACAAGCAGAAGGGCACCGGCCGCGCCCGCCAGGGCTCGACCCGCGCGCCGCAGTTCACCGGCGGTGGCGTGGTGCACGGCCCGAAGCCGCGTGACTACGCGCAGCGGACCCCCAAGAAGATGAAGGCCGCCGCACTGCGCGGCGCTCTGTCCGACCGGGCCCGGCACGGCCGGGTCCAGGTGGTCACCTCGCTGGTGACGGGCGAGGAGCCCTCGACCAAGGCGGCGTCCGCCGCCCTGGCCGCGATCAACGAGCACGCCAAGGTGCTCGTCGTGGTCGAGCGGGGCGACGAGGTCACCTGGAAGAGCCTGCGCAACGTGGACCGCGCCCACCTGTCTGGTCGCCGACCAGCTCAACACCTACGACGTGCTGTGCGCGGACTCGGTGCTGTTCACCGAAGCGGCACTGGCCTCGTTCCTGGCCGGTCCGGTCAAGGGGCGCGGCGCCAAGGCCGTGGCGTCGAGCAACGAGCCGGAGAGCAAGGAGGCCGCCAAGTGAGCGTCGCCGGAAACATCCACAAGGACCCGCGCGACATCCTGCTCGCCCCGGTGGTCTCGGAGAAGAGCTACGGCCTGCTCGACCAGGGCAAGTACACCTTCCTGGTCGACCCGCGACGCGAACAAGACCGAGATCAAGAAGGCCGTGGAAGCGGTCTTCGGGGTGAAGGTCTCGGCGGTCAACACCAGCAACCGCCAGGGCAAGACACGCCGCACCCGCAACGGGGTCGGACGGCGCAAGGACACCAAGCGCGCGGTGGTCACCCTGAAGGACGGCACCATCGACATCTTCGGCGGGCCGGTCGCCTGACGGCGGCCGACGAGACGCGACGCGAGGACTGACTGAGCATGGGAATCCGCAAGTACAAGCCGACGACGCCGGGCCGGCGTGGCTCGTCCGTCGCCGACTTCGTCGAGATCACCCGGTCGACGCCGGAGAAGTCGCTGGTGCGTCCGCTGACCAAGAACGGTGGGCGCAACAACGCCGGCCGGGTCACCACCCGGCACCAGGGCGGTGGCCACAAGCGGGCCTACCGGCTGATCGACTTCCGCCGCCACGACAAGGACGGCGTGCCGGCCACGGTGGCGCACATCGAGTACGACCCGAACCGGACGGCGCGCATCGCGCTGCTGCACTTCGCGGACGGCGAGAAGCGCTACATCCTGGCGCCGAACAAGCTGTCCCAGGGTGACCGGATCGAGAACGGTCCGAGTGCCGACATCAAGCCGGGCAACAGCCTGCCGCTGCGCAACATCCCGGTCGGTACCGTGATCCACGCGGTCGAGCTGCGCCCGGGCGGCGGCGCGAAGATCGCCCGCTCGGCCGGTGTCTCGGTCCAGCTGGTCGCGAAGGACGGGCCGTACGCGCAGCTGCGGATGCCTTCGGGCGAGATCCGCAACGTGGACGTGCGCTGCCGTGCAACGGTCGGCGAGGTCGGCAACGCCGAGCAGTCGAACATCAACTGGGGCAAGGCCGGCCGCATGCGCTGGAAGGGCAAGCGCCCGACGGTGCGTGGCGTCGCGATGAACCCGATCGACCACCCGCACGGTGGTGGTGAGGGCAAGACGTCCGGCGGCCGTCACCCGGTCAGCCCCTGGGGTCAGGCCGAGGGCCGTACCCGCCACCCGAACAACCCGAGCAACAAGATGATCGTCCGCCGCCGGCGCACCGGCAAGAAGCGCTGAGGAGAGGCGAAAACACATGCCGCGCAGCCTGAAAAAGGGTCCCTTCGTGGACGACCACCTGTTGAAGAAGGTGGAGGTCCAGAACGAGAAGGGCACCAAGAACGTCATCAAGACCTGGTCCCGTCGGTCCATGATCATCCCGGACATGCTGGGCCACACCCTTGCCGTGCACAACGGCAACAAGCACATCCCCGTGTTCGTGACCGAGTCGATGATCGGCCACAAGCTGGGCGAGTTCGCACCGACCCGGACCTTCCGCGGTCACGAGAAGGACGACCGCAAGGGCCGCCGTCGCTGACGGCAGCGTAAAGAATCTCGAAGGGACTCCCGAATGGAAGCCAAGGCGCAGGCACGGTACGTCCGTGTCACGCCCCGCAAGGCACGCCGCGTCGTGGACCTGATCCGTGGCAAGCAGGCCGGCGAGGCTGTGGCGGTGCTGGAGTTCGCCCCGCAGGCTGCGAGCGAGACGGTGCTCAAGGTCGTGCAGAGCGCGATCGCCAACG
Source organism: uncultured Actinomycetota bacterium (assembly GCA_963710915.1). Lineage (GTDB taxonomy): Bacteria > Actinomycetota > Actinomycetes > Actinomycetales > Kineosporiaceae > JADJPO01. The sequence goes on from CAVQCD010000020.1 coordinate 575,774, forward strand.
CGCGGACCAAGGCCGACCGGGCCTCGGAGCCGTTCGACGAGCGCAAGCTCGTGGTTCAGGCTGCCTACGTTGACGAGGGCCCGACCATGAAGCGGTTCCGGCCGCGGGCACAGGGCCGTGCGTACCGGATCAACAAGCGGACCAGCCACATCACGGTCGTGGTGGGCGAGACCGCATCCCGTACTCCGGTGGCGAGCAAGAGCGCCCCCGCGAAGAAGGCAGACGCCAAGGCTCCGGCCGTGAAGGCGCCCGCGAAGAAGGCCTCGGCGGCCAAGACGACCGCCGCGTCGAAGGAGGGGACCCGCTAGTGGGCCAGAAGGTCAACCCGCACGGGTTCCGGCTCGGCATCACCACCGAGCACAAGAGCCGGTGGTTCGCCGACAGCACCAAGGCCGGTCAGCGCTATCGCGACTACGTGAAAGAAGATGTCGCGATTCGCAAGCTGATGTCCAAGGGCATGGAGCGCGCCGGGATCAGCAAGGTCGAGATCGAGCGCACCCGGGACCGGGTTCGCGTCGACATCCACACCGCGCGGCCGGGCATCGTGATCGGTCGTCGTGGCGCCGAGGCGGACCGCATCCGTGGCGAGCTCGAGAAGCTCACCGGCAAGCAGGTGCAGCTGAACATCCTCGAGGTGAAGAACCCCGAGATCGACGCTCAGCTGGTCGCCCAGGGCATCGCCGAGCAGCTGGCCAGCCGGGTCTCGTTCCGGCGGGCTATGCGCAAGGGCATGCAGTCCTCGCTGCGGGCCGGCGCCAAGGGCATCCGGGTGCAGTGCTCGGGCCGCCTGGGTGGCGCCGAGATGAGCCGCTCGGAGTTCTACCGCGAGGGCCGGGTGCCGCTGCACACGCTGCGGGCGAACATCGACTACGGCTTCTACGAGGCCCGGACGACGTTCGGCCGGATCGGCGTCAAGGTCTGGATCTACAAGGGCGACCTGACCCAGCGCGAGCTCGCTCGCGAGCAGGTCACCGCCCCCCGCGCCCCTCGTCGTGAGGGTCCGGGCGGGCGTGGCGACGGCCCGGGTGGGCGCGCTCAGCGTCCGCCGCGTCGTCGCGAGGCACCGGCCGCGGCCCCCGCCGACGCGCCGGCCGCCGCCGAGACCGCCGCCGTCGCTGTGGCGACCGAGGCCCCGGCGCAGGAAACGGAGGCCTGAGCCATGCTCATCCCTCGTCGGGTCAAGCACCGCAAGCAGCACCACCCCGGTCGCTCCGGAGCCGCCAAGGGCGGCACCGCGGTGACGTTCGGGGAGTGGGGCGTGCAGGCGCTCGAGCCCGCCTATGTGACGAACCGGCAGATCGAGGCCGCTCGTATCGCGATGACCCGCCACATCAAGCGTGGCGGCAAGGTCTGGATCAACATCTACCCGGACCGTCCGCTGACCAAGAAACCGGCCGAGACCCGGATGGGTTCCGGCAAGGGTTCGCCGGAGTGGTGGATCGCGAACATCAAGCCCGGCCGGGTCATGTTCGAGCTGTCGTTCCCCAACGAGAAGGTTGCTCGTGAGGCGCTGACCCGCGCCATCCACAAGCTGCCGATGAAGTGCCGGATCGTCCGGCGCGAGGGTGGTGACGCGTGATGTCGGTCGGTTCGAAGGACCTGGCCGTGGCCAACCTGCGCGGTTTCGACGACGAACGTCTGGTCGAGGAGCTGCGCAAGGCCAAGGAGGAGCTGTTCAACCTCCGGTTCCAGTCGGCCACCGGCCAGCTGGAGAGCCACGGACGGCTGCGCGCTGTCCGGCGCGACATTGCCCGGATCTACACGATCATGCGCGAGCGCGAGCTCGGCATCACCACCGGGCCGCAGTGATGGCCGGCGACGAAGCGAGCGAGAAGGCAGCCGTGAGCGAGACCGAGAACGACGAGAGCACCAGCACCCGCGGGTACCGCAAGACCCGCCGTGGGTACGTGGTCAGCGACAAGATGGACAAGACCGTGGTTGTCGCGGTCGAGGACCGGGTCAAGCACCCGCTCTACGGCAAGGTCCTGCGCCGCACCAGCAAGGTGAAGGCGCACGACGAGGAGAACCGTGCCGGCGTGGGCGACCTGGTGCTGATCGTGGAGACCCGCCCGCTGTCGGCGACCAAGCGCTGGCGGCTGAAGGACATCGTCGAGAAGGCGAAGTAGTTTCGCCGTCCAGCCATCGAGTTCCGCAAGGCTCCCTGTGAGAACCAGCGTGACGAAGGAGTTCTGAAGTGATCCAGCAGGAGTCGCGACTTCGGGTCGCCGACAACACCGGTGCCAAGGAGATCTTGTGCATCCGGGTGCTCGGCGGCTCCGGTCGCCGTTACGCCGGAATCGGCGACATCATCGTGGCGACGGTCAAGGACGCGATCCCGGGTGGGAACGTGAAGAAGGGCGACGTCGTCAAGGCGGTCATCGTGCGCACCACCAAGGAGCGTCGCCGTCCGGACGGGTCCTACATCCGGTTCGACGAGAACGCCGCGGTGATCCTGAAGAGCGACGGCGACCCGCGTGGCACGCGCATCTTCGGCCCGGTGGGTCGCGAGCTGCGCGACAAGAAGTTCATGAAGATCATCTCGCTGGCACCGGAGGTGCTCTGAGATGGGCAAGATCGGATCAAGAAGGGCGACCCCGTGCAGGTGATCGCCGGTTCCGCGGAGGACAAGGGCAAGACCGGCAAGGTCATCGCGGTCTACCCCGACACCCAGCGGGTGCTGGTCGAGGGCGTCAAGCGGATCAAGAAGCACACCAAGGTCGGCAGCACCGGTCGGGGTGCGCGTACCGGCGGCATCGTCACCCAGCGAGGCCGCGATCCACATCAGCAACGTGATGCTGGTGGACCCGGAGACCAAGAAGCCGACCCGGGTCGGGATGCCGCACCGAGACCGTCGAGCGCGACGGCCGGAGCAAGACCGTGCGGATCCGGGTCGCCAAGCGCTCGGGTAAGGACATCTGAGCATGACTACCTCCACACTCACCAAGACCGCTGCCGCGGCTGCAAGCTGCGATACCGCGCGGAGATCGCGCCGGCGCTGCACAAGGAGTTCGGCTACGCCAACGTCATGCAGGTGCCCGGCCTGGTCAAGATCGTCGTCAACATGGGCGTCGGCGAGGCGGCGAAGGACTCCAAGCTGATCGAGGGCGCCATCCGCGACCTGACCGCGATCACCGGCCAGAAGCCGCAGGTCACCAAGGCCCGCAAGTCGATCGCCCAGTTCAAGCTGCGCGAGGGCATGCCGATCGGTGCGCACGTCACGCTGCGCGGCGACCGGATGTGGGAGTTCGCTCGACCGGCTGCTGTCGGTGGCGCTGCCCCGGATCCGTGACTTCCGTGGCCTGTCGCCCGAAGCAGTTCGACGGCCGCGGCAACTACACCTTCGGTCTCACCGAGCAGTCGATGTTCCACGAGATCGACCAGGACCGCATCGACCGGGTCCGCGGCATGGACATCACCGTCGTGACCACCGCGACCACCGACGACGAGGGCCGGGCGCTGCTGCGCCACCTCGGCTTCCCCTTCAAGGAGAACTGACGTGGCGAAGACCGCGCTGATCAACAAGGCCAACCGCAAGCCCAAGTTCGCCGTCCGCGGCTACACCCGCTGCCAGCGCTGCGGCCGTCCGCACTCGGTGTACCGCAAGTTCGGGCTGTGCCGGATCTGCCTGCGCGAGATGGCGCACCGCGGCGAGCTGCCGGGCGTGACCAAGAGCAGCTGGTGACGGCGATGGCACCCTGGAGATGGTCCCGCTGCGCAGCATGTACCCGAACACCGGGCGGATGACGCTGCGCTACACGATGCCTGCCTTCGACGTTCGACCTCGACGCCGAGACCCTGGACAGCGCGGTCCGCGCGGTCCTGACCGAGAGCACTACGTCGCAGGTCGCCGGTCCGCACCGGACGGCGAAACCACGGCGAGGAAGGGCGGAGAAGCCCGATGACGATGACCGACCCGATCGCAGACATGCTCACGCGTCTGCGCAACGCCAACTCGGCCTACCACGACGCCGTCGTGATGCCGTACAGCAAGCTCAAGTCGCACATCGCCGAGATCCTGCAGCAGGAGGGCTACATCGCCTCCTGGACGGTGGAGGACGCCGAGGTGGGCAAGACGCTGACGATCACCCTGAAGTACGGCCCCAACCGTGAGCGCTCGATCGCCGGCATCCGGCGGATCAGCAAGCCCGGCCTGCGGGTCTACGCCAAGTCGACCAACCTGCCGCGGGTGCTCGGCGGCCTGGGTGTGGCGATCCTCTCCACGTCGTCCGGGCTGCTGACCGACAAGCAGGCCAACAAGAAGGGCGTGGGTGGGGAAGTCCTCGCCTACGTCTGGTAGGCGGGGAGGAGAGCGATGTCCCGCATCGGCAAGCTCCCCGTCACCGTGCCCAGCGGGGTCGACGTCACCATCGACGGCGCAGCCGTCACGGTCAAGGGCCCCAAGGGCACGCTGTCGCACGCCGTCGCCGCGCCGATCACGGTCGAGCGCGAGGACGCCACGCTGCGCGTCGTCCGCCCGAACGACGAGCGCACCTCGCGCGCGCTGCACGGCCTGACCCGCACCCTGATCTCCAACATGGTGACCGGCGTGACCGAGGGCTACGAGAAGAAGCTGGAGATCGTCGGCACCGGTTACCGCGTGCAGGCCAAGGGAGCGAACCTCGAGTTCGCCCTGGGCTACAGCCACCCGATCACGGTCGAGCCGCCGGACGGCATCACCTTCGCGGTCGAGGCGCCGACCCGGTTCTCGGTGGCGGGCATCGACAAGCAGCAGGTCGGCGAGGTCGCTGCCAACATCCGCAAGCTGCGCAAGCCCGACCCGTACAAGGGCAAGGGCGTGCGGTACGCCGGCGAGCAGATCCGGCGCAAGGTCGGAAAGGCTGGTAAGAAGTGATGGCGATCGGCATCAAGCGCAGCGGGGGCGGGCCGGCAAGGGCTCCGACGCGGCCCGCAAGCGGCGCCATCAGCGCGTGCGCAAGCAGGTCTTCGGCACCGCCGAGCGGCCGCGCCTGGTGGTCACCCGCTCCACCCGGCACATCGTCGCTCAGATCGTCGACGACAGGGTCGGGCGCACGCTCGCCTCGGCGTCGACGCTCGAGGCGGACCTGCGCGGCATCGACGGCGACAAGACGGCCAAGGCCAAGCGGGTCGGCGAGCTGGTCGCCGAGCGTGCGAAGGAGGCCGGCGTCGCCGCCGTCGTCTTCGACCGCGGCGGCAACAAGTACCACGGCCGGGTGGCCGCGGTGGCCGACGGTGCCCGCGACGGCGGGCTGGCCCTGTGATGAGCGAGACGAAGCGAGAGGGAAGGAACCTCTGATGGCTGGACCCCAGCGCCGCGGCGCCGGCGCCGGAACCGGAGCCGGTGCCGGTGGCACGGGCGAGAACTCGGGACGGCGCGGCGGGCGCGACCGGGACAACCGGCGCGACCGTGACGGGGCGCCGAGAAGACCGCGTTCGTCGAGCGCGTCGTGACGATCAACCGCGTGGCCAAGGTCGTCAAGGGCGGTCGTCGGTTCACCTTCACCGCGCTGGTCGTGGTGGGCGACGGCGACGGCACCGTCGGCGTCGGCTACGGCAAGGCCAAGGAGGTGCCCGCGGCGATCGCCAAGGGTGTCGAGGAGGCCAAGAAGCACTTCTTCAAGGTGCCCCGCATCCAGGGCACGATCCCGCACCCGATCCAGGGTGAGGCGGCCGCCGGCGTCGTCCTGCTGAAGCCGGCCTCGCCCGGTACCGGCGTCATCGCCGGTGGCCCGGTGCGCGCCGTCCTGGAGTGCGCCGGGATCCACGACGTGCTGAGCAAGTCGCTCGGCTCCTCGAACGCGATCAACATCGTGCACGCGACCGTGGCGGCGCTGCAGGGCCTGGAGCGGCCCGAGGCCGTGGCCGCGCGCCGCGGGTCTGCCGATCGAGGACGTCGCCCCGGCCGCGCTGCTGCGGCGCCCGTGCCGCTGGGGCGGGTGCCTGATGGCCCAGCTCAAGGTGACCCAGATCAAGTCGAAGATCGGCGGCAAGCAGAACACCGCGACACGCTGCGCACCCTCGGCCTGAAGCGGATCGGCGACGTGGTCGTGAAGGAGGACCGTCCCGAGATTCCGCGGCATGGTCAAGACGGTCCGCCACCTCGTCACCGTCGAGGAGGTTGACTGACGATGGCCGAGCGACGGCAGGAAGCCGCTGCAGGTGCACCACCTGCGTCCGGCCCCCGGCTCGCGACCGCCAAGACCCGCGTCGGTCGTGGTGAGGCGCAGCAAGGGCAAGACCGCCGGTCGCGGCACCAAGGGCACCAAGGCCCGCTACCAGGTGCCGGCCGCTTCGAGGGCGGGCAGATGCCGCTGCACATGCGGCTGCCCAAGCTGCGCGGCTTCACGAACCCGTTCCGGGTCGACGTACCAGGTCGTCAACCTGGACCGGCTCGTCGGCGCTGTACCCGGACGGTGGCGACGTGACGGTGGACGACCTGGTCGCCAAGGGCGCCGTCCGCGACGGCAGCCCGTCAAGGTGCTCGGCACCGGCGAGGTCACGGTCAGGTCTCCGTCACGGTCGACGCGTTCTCGGCGTCCGCGAAGGAGAAGATCGTCGCTGCCGGCGGGAGCGTCGCCAGGCTGACCGGACGGGGCGGTGGGCACGGTCCCTCCGGTCCGCCCGACGCTGCCCGGCGACCGATGATCCGCCGGCCGCCGGCGGGCGTGCCTCGACCGACCGGGACGTGTCGGTCGCACGCGTCGCCGCACCGCGGCAGGATCAGGAGGCAGCCGTGCTCACCGCATTCGTCCGGGCGTTCCGGACGCCCGACCTGCGGCGCAAGCTGCTCTTCACGCTGGCGATCATGGCGATCTTCCGGCTCGGCTCGTTCGTCCCGACGCCGGGGGTCAGCTACACGGCGAACGTACCTGCATCAGTGCAGTGGCGAACAGCAGCCAGGGCGACCAGCCGACCTGCTCGGGCTGGTCGAACCTGTTCAGCGGCGGGGCGCTGCTGCAGCTGTCGGTCTTCGCGCTGGGGATCATGCCGTACATCACGGCGAGCATCATCATCCAGCTGCTGCGCGTGGTGATCCCGCGGTTCGAGACGCTCAAGGAGGAGGGCCAGTCGGGCACGGCGAAGCTGACGCAGTACACGCGGTACCTGACGATCGCGCTGGCGATCCTGCAGTCGACCACGCTCGTCACGGTCGCCCGCTCCGGCCAGCTGTTCGCCGGCTGCACCGCGGACATCATCCCGGACGACAGCTGGATCGATCCTGCTGTCATGGTCATCACGCATGACCGCCGGCACCGGGCTGATCATGTGGCTGGGCGAGCTGATCACCGAGCGCGGCGTCGGCAACGGCATGTCGCTGCTGATCTTCACGTCGATCGCGGCCTCGTTCCCGGCTGCGCTGTGGGGGATCGCGCGCGGCGCCAACGGCACGGCTGGGACACGCTCGCTCGTGGTGATCGCGATCGGCATGCGTGGTGATGGCCTCGTGGTCTTCGTCGAGCAGTCGCAGCGCCGGATCCCGGTGCAGTACGCCAAGCGCATGGTCGGCCGCCGGATGTACGGCGGGACGAGCACCTACATCCCGATCAAGGTCAACATGGCCGGCGTCATCCCGGTCATCTTCGCCTCGTCGCTGCTCTACCTGCCCGGCCTGCGTCGCGCAGTTCGCGGACCAGACGGCCGGCTGGGTCATCTGGATCCGGCAGCTACCTGTCAGAACGGTGACCACCCGCTGCTACATCGCTGCTGTACGTCGCTGCTGATCATCTTCTTCACGTACTTCTACATGGCGATCACGTTCAACCCGGACGAGGTCGCGGACAACATGAAGAAGTACGGCGGGTTCATCCCCGGCATCCGGGCCGGCCGTCCGACGGCGGAGTACCTCGACTACGTCATCATCGCGGATCACGCTCGCCCGGTTCGCTCTACCTGGCCCTCGTCGCACTGATCCCGACTCATCGCGTTCCTCGTGCTGAGTGTCAACCAGAACTTCCCGTTCGGCGGCACGTCGATCCTCATCGTCGTGGGCGTGGGCCTGGAGACCGTGAAGCAGATCGAGTCCCAGCTGCAGCAGCGGCACTACGAAGGGTTCTTGCGATGAGCGCACGTCTCGTCCTCCTCGGTCCGCCCGGCGCCGGCAAGGGCACCCAGGCGGTCCGGCTGGCGGCACGGCTGGTCGTCCCGGCGATCTCGACGGGTGACATCTTCCGCGCGAACATCGCCGGCGGCACCGAGCTCGGGCGAGCTCGCGCAGGCGCTACACCCGGGCCGGCAGAGCTGCGTCCCGGACGAGGTCACGAACGCGATGGTGCGGGACCGGCTCGCCCAGGCGGACGCGGTCGAGGGCTTCCTGCTCGACGGCTACCCGCGCAACGTCGGCCCAGGTCGACGGCTCTGACGCGATGCTCGCCGCAGGCAGGCACCGGCGCTGGACGCCGTCGTCGAGATCACGGCCGACACCGACGCGGTGGTGGAGCGGCTGCTCAAGCGGGCGCGAGATCGAGGGCCGCGAGGACGACACGGAGGACGTGATCCGGCACCGCCTGGAGGTCTACGCCGAGCAGACCGCGCCGCTCGTCGCAGGTCTACCGCGACCGCGGACTGCTGGTGCAGGTCGACGGCATCGGTGCGGTGGACGAGGTCACGGCAGCGGCTGCTCGCGACGCTCGCTCGCCGCGCCGCTGACGGCGCCGGCACCGTGATGCTCGGGCGCGACCGCATCGAGTACAAGACGCCGGACCAGGTGCCGCCCGATGCGCGCGCGCGGGACTGGTCGTCGCCGACGCCCTCGCCGCGGTGCGGTCGTGCGGCTGCGTCCGGGCGCTCGACCACGGGATCTCGACGCGGTCGCGGCGGACGTGATCGCGGTCGGCCGGCGCCACCCCGTCCTTCCTCGGGCTACCACGGCTACCCGGCCACGCTGTGCGTCTCGGTCAACGACGAGGTGGTGCACGGCATCCCCGGCGCCCGGGTGATCGGCGCCGGGCGACGTCGTCTCCGTCGACTGCGGTGCGATCGTCGACGGCTGGCACGGCGACGCCGCCTTCAGCGCGTCGTCCCGCGCGGCCGATGCGCGGCCGACGCTCGACCTCGAGCGCGGAGCCGGACCCGGTGGATGCCGACATGGTGTCGATCACCGAGCACGCCCTGTGGGACGGCATCGCGGCGATCGCGGTGGGGCGAGCGGCTGGACGACGTCGGCGGCGCCGATCGAGGACTCGGTGGCCGGCCGGCTACGGGATCGTGGAGGAGTACGCGGGCCACGGCATCGGTACCGCGATGCACCAGGCCGCCGGACGTGCTCAACTACCGCACCCGCGACCGCGGGCCCGGCTGCGGCCGGGGTCTGTGCGTCGCCATCGAGCCGATGCTCACGCGCGGCGACGCCGCGACCCAGGTGCTCGACGACGACTGGACGGTGGTCACCGGCGACGGCCGCGCGGGCCGCGCACTGGGAGCACACGGTCGCCCTGCACGACGGCGGCCTGTGGGTGCTGACGGCCCGCGACGGCGGCGAGGCCGGACTGGCCTCGGTGAGCGGTGCATCGTCCCGATTCGCCCCGCTGGCGGACTGAGCCCGTGCGAGGCCGCCGGGCGGCGTCGTAGATGATCATCGATTTCTGTTCGGCGCGCCTCCTGGCGTAGACTCAGCGGTCGACTCACGTGCATCCCATAACCCTTGAGATTGCCCCGCGGCTGGTCTGGCGATTGCCGGGTTCCGTCACGCGTGAGACGTGGACACAACTGGCTCGAAGGATTGCGGAGGACATGGCCAAGAAGGACGGTGTCATCGAGATCGAGGGCACGCGTGGTCGAAGCACTGCCGAACGCGATGTTCCGCGTGGAGCTGAGCAACGGTCACAAGGTTCTCGCCCACATCTCCGGCAAGATGCGCCAGCACTACATCCGGATCCTCCCGGAGGACCGGGTCGTGGTGGAGCTGAGCCCCTACGACCTCTCCCGCGGTCGCATCGTCTACCGCTACAAGTAACCTGCCCACGACGACGCTGCCCCTGCCCGTTGCCGGCTCGATGCTCTGCATCGTGCCCTGCACCGTGTAGCGGTCGACGTCCGGTCCGGAAGACACTGATGAAGGTCAAGCCGAGCGTCAAGAAGATCTGCGACAAGTGCAAGGTGATCCGCCGTCACGGTCGGGTCATGGTGATCTGCGAGAACCTGCGTCACAAGCAGCGCCAGGGCTGAGGCCACCCGCAGCGACCTCGCTCGCATCACGCAGCACCCGACCCCCGGGCGCAGCACGCCGCCGGGACGCCACCCCCGGTCAGAGGCCGGGGACCCGCGCTGAGGTCAGCCGGGGCCGGTGCTGCACCAGACCTCCGATGAGACAGGAGCACGACCCATGGCACGTCTCGTCGGCGTCGACCTCCCCCGCGACAAGCGGCTGGAGATCGCGCTCACCTACATCTACGGCGTCGGCCGTACCCGCGCGCATGGAGACCCTGGAGGCCACCGGCATCAGCCCGGACCTGCGGGTCAAGGACCTGGCGACGACGAGTCCTGGTCACGCTGCGCGACTACATCGAGGGCAACTTCAAGGTCGAGGGTGACCTGCGCCGCGAGGTGGCCGCCGACATCCGCCGCAAGGTCGAGATCGGCTGCTACGAGGGCCTGCGGCACCGCCGCGGCCTGCCGGTGCGCGGTCAGCGCACCAAGACCAACGCGCGCACCCGCAAGGGCCCGAAGCGCACCGTCGCCGGCAAGAAGAAGGCCGGGAAGAAGTCCGCCCGAGATGCCGCCGCCAAGGACACGCAGCCAGAGCAGAGCCGCCAGGTGCCGGCGCAAGCCGCGCCGCAAGGAGAAGAAGAACGTCTCCCACGGCCACGCGCACATCAAGAGCACGTTCAACAACACGATCGTCTCGATCACCGACCCGACCGGGGCCGTCATCGCGTGGGCGTCGTCCGGCCAGGTCGGCTTCAAGGGCTCGCGCAAGTCGACCCCGTTCGCCGCGCAGATGGCCGCCGAGGCCGCCGCCCGCCGGGCGCAGGAGCACGGCATGAAGAAGGTCGACGTGTTCGTCAAGGGCCCGGGTTCGGGCCGCGAGACCGCGATCCGCTCGCTGCAGGCCACCGGCCTCGAGGTCGGCTCGATCCAGGACGTCACGCCCCAGCCGCACAACGGCTGCCGTCCGCCCAAGCGTCGCCGCGTCTGACGCGCCACAGACCAGCCGAAGGAGAACCACGGACTATGGCTCGTTACACCGGCGCTGACTGCAAGCGCTGCCGCCGCGAGAAGACCAAGCTGTTCCTCAAGGGCGCCAAGTGCGACTCCCCGAAGTGCCCGATCGAGATCCGTCCTTACCCGCCGGGCGAGCACGGCCGCGCGCGGACCAAGGAGAGCGAGTACCTGCTGCAGCTGCGCGAGAAGCAGAAGGCTGCGCGCATCTACGGCGTGCTGGAGAAGCAGTTCCGCGGCTACTACGAGGAAGCCAACCGCAAGCAGGGCAAGACCGGCGAGAACCTGCTGCGCATCCTGGAGTCCCGCCTGGACAACGTCGTGTACCGGGCCGGCTTCGCCCAGTCGCGCGACATGGCCCGCCAGCTCGTGCGGCACGGCCACATCGCCGTCAACGGCGTCAAGGTCGACATCCCCAGCTACCGGGTGTCCGAGAACGACATCGTCGAGGTGCGCGCGAGTTCGCTCGAGCTCACCCCGTTCGTGGTCGCGCGCGCCGAGGCCGGCGAGCGCACCGTGCCGGCCTGGATGGAGGTCATCCCCAACCGGATGCGCATCCTGGTGCACCCGCTGCCGGCGCGTCAGGTCATCGACACGCAGGTTCAGGAGCAGCTGATCGTCGAGCTCTACTCGAAGTAACCAGCAGGAACCCGCGGCGGCGGACGGATGCCGCCGCGGGGTTGCACGAGGCGTCAAATAGCGGGCGCCCGTGAGAAGGAGAGAACACCGTGCTCATCGCACAGCGCCCCACCCTGACCGAAGAGGTCGGTCGCCGAGAACCGCTCCCGGTTCGTCATCGAGCCGCTGGAGCCCGGATTCGGCTACACCCTCGGCAACTCCCTGCGCCGCACGCTGCTGTCCTCGATCCCCGGCGCGGCCGTCACCAGCATCCGCATCGACGGCGTGCTGCACGAGTTCACCACCGTCCCGGGTGTCAAGGAGGACGTCACCGAGATCATCCTCAACATCAAGGAGCTGGTCGTCTCCTCGCGAGGACGACGAGCCGGTCATCATGTACCTGCGCAAGCAGGGCCCGGGCGAGGTCACCGCCGCCGACATCGCGCCGCCGGCCGGTGTCGAGGTGCACAACCCCGACCTGCACATCGCCACGCTCAACGACAAGGGCAAGCTCGAGATCGAGCTGATCGTCGAGCGTGGCCGCGGCTACGTCTCCGCCGACGCAGAACAAGCCGGCGACGCCGAGATCGGCCGGATCCCGGTCGACTCGATCTACTCGCCGGTGCTCAAGGTGACCTACAAGGTCGAGGCCACCCGTGTCGAGCAGCGCACCGACTTCGACAAGCTGATCCTCGACGTCGAGACCAAGCCGTCGATCACCCCGCGCGACGCGCTGGCCTCGGCCGGCAAGACGCTGGTCGAGCTGTTCGGCCTGGCCCGCGAGCTCAACGTCGAGGCCGAGGGCATCGAGATCGGCCCCTCGCCGTCGGACGCCGCGCTCGCGGCCGACCTGGCGCTGCCGATCGAGGACCTGGACCTCACGGTCCGGTCCTACAACTGCCTCAAGCGCGAGGGCATCCACACGGTGGGCGAGCTCGTCGCCCGCAGCGAGGCCGACCTGCTGGACATCCGCAACTTCGGCGCAGAAGTCGATCGACGAGGTCAAGGCGAAGCTGGTCGGGCTCGGCCTGTCGCTCAAGGACAGCCCGCCCGGGTTCGACCCGGCGCTGGTCGTCGACAGCTACGGCGCCGACGACGACAAGCCTTCGCCGAGGACGAGCAGCTCTAGACCCCTGCCACGCCGCGCTGAACCACTGATCGAGGAGAACGACCGACATGCCCACGCCCACCAAGGGTCCCCGCCTCGGCGGCGGCCCGGCGCACGAGCGGCTGATGCTGGCCAACCTGGCCACGCCGCTGTTCGAGCACCGGCCGCATCACGACGACCGAGACCAAGGCCAAGCGGCTGCGTCCGCTCGCCGAGCGCCTGATCACCTTCGCCAAGCGCGGCGACCTCGCCGCGCGTCGCCGCGTGCTGACCGTCGTCCGCGACAAGGGCGTCGTGCACGTCCTGTTCACCGAGATCGCGCCGCCGATGGCCGAGCGCCAGGGCGGCTACACCCGCATCACCAAGATCGGGAACCGCAAGGGCGACAACGCCCCGATGGCCGTCATCGAGCTGGTCCTCGAGCCGCTCAGCGCCAAGCAGGCCACCGTGCGGGAGGCTGAGGCGGCCACGAAGCGGGCCGCGAAGGCCCCTGCCAAGAAGGCCGCACCGGCGGCAGAAGCCGCTGCCGAGGCGCCGTCCGAGGCCGTGGAGCTCGACCCCACGGACGTCGAGGCACCGGCCACCGACACCGTCGGTGAGGACGTCGAGTCGGGCCCCTACGGCCCGGACTCGCGGCTTCCGCTGGACGACGGCGAGGCGCCGGAAGGCTTCCTGGTCAAGGGGAACCGGGACTCGATGAAGTTCCACACCCCGGCCTCGCCGTGGTACGAGAAGACCGTGGCCGAGGTGTACTTCCGCACCGCGTCCGCGGCTGAGGAAGCCGGCTTCGCCGAGGCCGGCAAGGCCAAGGACGACTGACGAGCACCACCAGCAGCACAGCGAGCGAGTCGCCGAGCACGCTCCTGCGTCTCCGCCTCGACCTGGGGTACGACGGCACCGGCTTCGCCGGGTGGGCCGCCCAGCCGGGTCAGCGGACGGTGCAGGGCGTGCTCGGCGCAGCTTTGGCCCAGGTGCTGCGGCTGCCGGATCCGGTCTCGGTGGTGGTGGCCGGACGGACCGATGCCGGGGTACACGCCCGGGGTCAGGTCTGCCACCTCGACGTTCCGGCGTCGTGCTGGCATGGGCTGCCCGGGCGGTCCGGCCTGGAGCCTGCCGCCTCGCTGGTCCGGCGCCTGAACGGCGTCCTGTCCGGTGACGTCCGCGTTCATGCGGCGCGCGTGGCGCCGCCAGGGTTCGACGCCCGGTTCTCGGCCGTGTGGCGCCGCTACGCCTACCGGATCACCGACGCTCCGGCCGGGGCGCCGCCGCTGCGCCGGCACGACGTCCTGGCCGTGCCGCTGACGGTCGGCGGGCCACAGCGGCGGCTCGATGTCGAGGCCATGAACCTGGCGTCGTCCGCCCTGGTCGGCCTGCGTGACTTCGCCGCCTTCTGCCGGCGCCGTGAGGGGGCGACCACGGTGCGCACCCTGCTCGAGTACTCCTGGTCGAGGCAGACCTGCGACGACGGCGAGCTGGTGGTCGCCCGAGTCGTCGCCGACGCGTTCTGCCACTCGATGGTCCGGGCGCTCGTGGGCGGCGCCCTGGCCGTCGGCACCGGCCGCCGTGATCCGGATTGGCTGGCCGGCGTGGCCGTTGCGAGGGCAACGGGATCCCGCGGTGTCCGTGGTGGCTCCGCACGGACTCGTGCTGGAGGAGGTCGGGTACCCGGCGGACGCCGAGCTGGCCGCGCGCGCGGTCCAGGCACGCGCCGTCCGCACCCTCTCGCCGGAGTGAGCGCGACCCGATAGCGTCGCCGGTATGGAGTATCGACACCTCGGGCGCGCCGGCGTGCGCGTGTCCGCCCTCAGCCTCGGCACCATGACGTTCGGCGGCCGGGGCGTGTTCGCGCTGACCGGCGAGGTGGGGCTGGACCAGGCCCGCCGCATGATCGACATGAGTCTGGACGCCGGCGTGAACCTGATCGACACCGCCGACGTGTACAGCGAGGGAGCCGTCGGAGGAGATCGTCGGCGCAGGCGCTGGAAGGGCCGCCGCGACGACGTGCTGGTGGCGACGAAGGCCCGGTTCGCGATGGGGCCCGGCCCCAACGACGCGGGGCTGTCCCGCCACCACCTGATCCGGTCCTGCGAGGCGAGCCTGCGCCGCCTGCGGCACCGACTACATCGACCTGTACCAGGTGCACGAGTGGGACGGGCGGACCGCGGTCGAGGAGACGCTGGCGGCGCTGGACCACCTGGTCGCCGTCCGGCAAGGTGCGCTACATCGGCTGCTCCAACTTCTCCGGCTGGCAGCTGATGAAGGCGCTGGCCGTCTCGGCGCGGCGAGCATCTGGCGAGTTACGTCAGCCAGCAGATCTACTACTCGCTGCAGGCCCGCGACGCCGAGCACGAGCTGTCGCCGATCGCCATCGACCAGGGCCTCGGGGTGCTGGTCTGGAGCCCGCTCGCCGGCGGGCTGCTGTCCGGCAAGTACCGCCGCGGGGTGGCGCCGGCCGAGGGCGCACGTCACCTCACCGAGTGGAGCGAGCCGCCGGTGCCCGACGAGGAGCAGCTCTACGACATCGTCGACGCCCTGGTCGAGATCGGCGCCGGCGCACGGTGTGTCGGCCGCGCAGGTCGCGTTGGCATGGCTGCTCACCCGGCCGGCGGTGTCATCAGTGATCATCGGCGCACGCACCGAGGCGCAGCTGGCCGACAACCTGGCGGCGGCCTCGCTCGTCCTGGCGGCGGACGAGGTGGCACGGCTGGAGCAGGTGAGCCGCCCGCACCTGTCGTATCCGTACTGGCACCAGATGGCATCGGCCTCCGAACGCCTGGGGCAGGCAGACCTCGCGCTGATCCGGCCCTACCTGGAGGACTGAGCGTCCCCGCGGGGACGTGCGTCGCCCAGCCAGGAGTCGCCGAGCGCCAGCATGGCCGGTACTGCGGCGGCGACCGCGTCGGTCAGCCACATGGGGATGTCCTGTGCGGAGCCGATGTAGGGCCGGACGAGTCCGTAGGGGGTTTCTTGGATCGACGCCCGGGTGAGAAGGCGAAGCCGGTCATCGAGGCGGCCGAACCGTCGTTCGATCATCAGGTCGACGGCGCGCGACAGATCGAGGTTGAGGGTTGCGACCTGGTCGTAGAGCTCGCCGGGGCACTCGCGCAGCAGGGTGGTCTGTCGGTACAGGGTGAGCGCCCGGGCCTGACGCCGGATGGGTGCGGCAGTAGTCGGGGATCGTGCATGCCGCGGCGACCAGGGCAGCCCCGGCCCCAGGTGAGTCGAGGGCCTGCAGGAACTGCGTCTGGAACCGGCGGACGGCGCGCAGCCAGAGTCGGATGAGGAGTGCCTGGCGAGAACTGAACCGGTAGTAGACGGCGCCGACCCGGCACCCGAGTACCGCGGCGACCTCGTCGACGGTGACGGCGCTGCCGGTTCGGCCCACGACCTCGAGGGCGGCGTCGAGCACCTGTTCGTCGGTGAACCGCTGCGGTCGCCCCATTGCATGAATGGTAGGCAGGTGCGTAGTTTTTGAATATGGAATCAAAAATTACGCCGGAGGATGCCGGGTCAGATGTCGGGTCGGGTGTCGGGTCGGATGTCGGGTCGGATGTCGGGTCTGGTGTCGGGCGGGGGGCGGGGGCGGGGCGGACTCGGCTCGGGGTTCGGGTCGGTGGCCCTGGATCGGGCTGCTCGACCGGACCACGTGGATCTGTTTGCCATCCCGCTGGCTGAGGGAGCCTCGGTCGATCCACGGTGGTGGGCGATTCAGGTGTTCTCGATCGGCGCGATGCCGCGCTGGGTGCGAGGTCTGTTCGGTGTGCGACGAATGCTCGTGCCCCTGATCGGCCTCGACCCGGCGCCGGGCGATGTGTTCTCCGTGCGCGAGGTGGTGGGGGATGAGGCCCTGATCATTGCCGAAGATCGGCACCTGGACTTCTGGTGCGCCGTGGGCGTCGACCCGGCCTCCCGACTGCTGAGAATCACCACGGTGGTCACCCTTCATGGCTGGCGGGGCCGCGCGTACTGGGCCGTCGTGCAGTTCTTCCATGGTCCGGTGGTGACCTCGATGCTCCGTCGCGCCGTGCGCGCCGACCGCGCCGACCGTGCCGACCGTGCCGACCGTGCCGACCGTGCCGACCGTGCCGACCGTGCCGACCGTGCCGACCGTGCCGACCGCGACCGCCGCCGCCTCCCGAGTGGAACGTAGGCGTCCCCGCGGGGACGCTCTGTGGCTCAGCGTCACCAATCGGCACTGAACGTTGAATGTCCGACCCTCCTGGCACGATTCGAACATCTGTCGGATAGAAGATGGAGAGTTCGATGTCAGTGACCATGGAGGTAGAGGCAGCCGCCGTTCCCGACGACGCCCGGATCGGAGTGCGGAGCTCGGGGCCGGCGGATCCTGAACCGCCGTTGGAAGTGATCGAGCGTGAGTTGGTGGCCTGCGCCTCCCAGCTCTTCGCCCTGGAGTCCCGCTTCCTCGCCCTGGTGGCGGCCTTCGACCGCCGACAGGGGTGGGTCGGCGCGGGTGTGCGGTCCTGCGCCCACTGGCTCTCCTGGCGGTGCGGCATCTCGCTGCACTCGGCGCGGGAACGGGTGCGGGTCGCGCGGGCGCTGGAGACCCTGCCCGCCATCTCGCGCGCCTTCGACCAGGGCCGGGTGTCCTACTCGAAGGTACGAGCGGTGACTCGGGTGGCCACCCCTGCGGACGAGCAGACCTGGCTCGAGGTGGCCGAGTCGGGCACGGCGACCCATGTCGAGCGGATCGCCGGAGGCTATCGGCGGGCGACGGCTCCGGATCCGGCCGACGGCATGCCCGGGTTCACGTCCAGCGATGACCAGCCCGAGCCTGAGCCTGAGCCGGAGATCGGGCAGGTTCACCGCCGCTATCTGCCGGGAGGTGCGATCGAGCTGACCATAGTGCTCTCGGCAGAGGATGCAGAGCTGGTGTTCCGGGCACTGGAGGCTGCGGCCGATCCCGGCTCTGATTCCGGCTCTGATCCCGGCCCTGATCCCGGCCCTGACCCCGACCCTGGTCCCGGCCTTGACGTCGGCCCAGATGTCGATATCGACCGCGGCTCCGCTCCCGAGGTCGACGCAGGCCCAGCTCCGACACGCGGACCCTCCGTCCGTCCGCGCCGGTACCCGGAAGGGGTGTTGGCGGGGCGGCTGGCTCGCGGTCTCGTGAACGCCGCGGAGTCCTTCCTGGCTCACGGCCCGGCAGCTCGACAGACCGGAGACCGATACCTGCTGGCCGTGCACGTGGACCTGGACGTCCTGGCCGATGGTCGCGATCCGGAGCCGTTCGAGACCGGGGAGCTCTCGCCCGACGGGATCCGGTTGACTGGGCACGTGCTGCGCCGAATCGGTTGCGACACCTGGCTCCAGGGCGTGTTGTTCGGCCAGGATGGATCACCGCTCGACGTGGGCCGTCGGCAACAGGTGGTGCCGAGGCGGGTGCGCCGGGCCCTGGCTGCCCGTGACCGCGGATGCGTCTTCCCGGGTTGTATGGAGCGTCGCTGGGTCGATGCCCACCACATCGTGCACTGGGCGGACGGCGGCCCGACCACGCTGGCGAACCTGGTGCTGCTCTGCCGGTTCCACCACACCGCGGTGCATGAACGGGGGTTCTCGATCAGTCTCGACGGGGCAGTGGTCGAGGTGCGCGACCGCGACGGGAGGATCCTGCCGTCGGTGCCACTGCTCGACGGAGTCGCCTCGGGTGACCTCTCGTGGATACCTCGTCAGACGGTGCCCCAGCCGACATGTCGCTGGGGCGGCGAGCGGCTGGACCTCGGCTGGGCGGTCGGCACGCTCTGTGATCTGACCCGGGACAGCCGACCTCCCCGCGGGGGCGTCGACGGTGACGGGCGCTGATGGTGGCCGTGGGTGAGCCGCACAGGCCGCCGCCCCACGCCGCCGCCCCACCGCCGCCGCCCACAGGCCGCCCCGCAGGCCGCCCCGCAGTATCTGCCTCGCTGTCATGGGGGCGGGCAGGGCAGACTGGCGGGATGGGTCATGTCGAGGTCAACGGCGTCTCGTTCTCGCTGCCCGACGGGCGCCCCCTGCTCGACGAGGTGAACTTCAGGGTCGGCGACGGCGCCACGGTGGCCCTGGTCGGGCCGAACGGCACGGGGAAGACCACCCTCCTGCGGATCATCGCCGGCGATCTCGATGCTCAGGCGGGGGCAGTGATCCGCAGTGGAGGGCTCGGTGTGATGCGCCAGTTCGTCGGGCAGCGTGGAGCGCCCGACGAGGATGGCCCGAAGGATGTCCGCGGGTTGTTGATATCCGTTGCACCGCAACGGATCAGGGATGCTGCCGCGGCACTCGAGGCCGCTGAGCTGGCCATGATGGAGGCGGACGACGAGCCGACGCAGATGCGCTACGCACAAACGCTGTCGGACTGGGCCGATGCCGGTGGCTACGAGGCCGAGACGATGTGGGACGTCTGCACCGTCGCTGCCCTCGGTGTTCCTTACGAACGGGCCCAGTGGCGGGAGCTGGTCACGCTCAGCGGCGGAGAGCAGAAGCGGCTGGTGCTGGAGGCCCTGCTGCGCGGCCCGGACGAGGTGCTGCTGCTCGACGAGCCGGACAACTACCTCGACGTGCCTGCGAAGCGCTGGCTGGAGGAGCGCCTGAACGAGACGCCGAAGACCGTGCTGCTGGTCTCGCACGACCGGGAGCTGCTCGCCCAGGCCGCCACCCATGTCGTCACCCTCGAGCCGACGGCCGTGGGCGCCTCCGCCTGGGTGCACGGTGGATCGTTCGGCACGTACCCGGCCGCGCGGGCTGAGCGCAACTCCCGGCTCGAGGAGCTGCGGAGACGCTGGGACGAGGAGCACGCGAAGATCAAGGCCCTGGTCCAGATGTTGAAGATCAAGGCCGAGTACAACGACGGCATGTCGTCGCGATACCAGGCATCGCTGACCCGGCTGCGCAAGTTCGAGGAGGCCGGCCCGCCGCTACAGGTGCCGAACGAGCAGAAGGTCACCATGCGCCTCGCGGGCGGCCGCACCGGCAAGCGGGCCATCGTCTGCGAGCAGCTCGAGCTCACCGGCCTGATGCAGCCCTTCGACGCCGAGATCTGGTTCGGCGAGCGGGTGGCGGCCCTCGGGTCGAACGGTTCGGGGAAGTCTCACTTCCTCCGACTGCTGGCCGCGGGCGGCAGCGACCCCGAGCCCGAACACCGACCGGTGGACGAGATCAGTGTTCCGCCGGTGCCGCACACGGGCCGGGCCAAGCTGGGGGCACGGGTGCGGCCGGGGTGGTTCGCCCAGACCCATGATCATCCCGAGCTGCGGGGGCGCACGCTGCTGGAGATCCTGCATCGGGGCACCGATCACCGGCCCGGGATGCCCCGTGAGCAGGCCGCCCGGGCTCTGGACCGCTACGAGTTGGCCCGGGCGTCCGAGCAGACCTTCGACTCCCTCTCCGGCGGCCAGCAGGCGCGTCTGCAGATCCTCCTTCTGGAGCTGTCCGGCGCCACCCTGCTGCTCCTGGACGAGCCCACGGACAACCTCGACCTGCATTCGGCCGAGGCGCTCGAGACGGCCCTGGAGGCGTTCGAGGGAACTGTGCTCGCGGTCACCCATGACAGGTGGTTCGCCCGCCGGTTCGATCGCTTCCTGGTCTTTGGGGCGGACGGCGCGGTCTACAGCTCGGACGAGCCGGTCTGGGACGAGACCCGGGTGGTCCGCGACCGGTAGGTCGTGGGCCCGGTGGCCCCACGACCTGCGCCCGCAGGTGGGTACTTCCGGTCCGTCAGGGACGGTCATAGCGCCGTGCCGCTGCCGGGAGGCCGCGCTCTAGCGTGGCGTGGCCATGACCGACGCGGGGGTTCATGGCCGACGGCCGAGGGGGCGTGATGGCAGCGACGACGGGCGCCTGGCCGGTGGTCCCCGCCGATGTTCCGCCGTGGGCGTCCCAGTTCCATGCCTCCTTCCACCAGCACCTGGGCATTCTCGGCGGGGTCATCGTCACCGTCACCGGCGAACCGGCGGCGCTCCTGGCACAGGCAGCGCGCTGGGAGGCGGCCTTTGCGGAGATGCTCGCGCAGGCCGCTCGCCTGGCCAAGGCCAAGTCCCTGGTGGCCGAATGGCGGGGCACTGCCAGCCTGGCCTACGACCACGCTCATGCGGTCGCCGTCCGCAGGCTGGAGGACGAGGCGATCCGCGCGGAGCGGACCGGGACGGTCCTGCGGGACATGGCCGACGTGCAGACGACGAGCAGGGCCGCCGCGATCGCCGTCACCCGGGCGTACCTGACTGACGCTCTGAACTCGCTGCGCTGGGCGAGATCCATTCCCCCCGGTCAGGGCGTGGACTCGGCCGCCGCGCTTGCGCAGCAGCTCCAGAAGATCTTCGAAGTGCGCGGGAAGGAGGCCGCCGCCGTCCTGAACCAGTTCAACGACCGGATGAGTGAGTTGACTGATGCGTTGGACGACGTCGCTCCGTCGCTGGTCGACCAGGCGAAGGACCGGGTGCTCGACTTCTTCCACTACGACGTTCCCGAGCGGTTGCGGGAGTTCGTCGATCTCCCGCTGTACCAGGAGCTCGGCTGGGCGATCGACCTGGGCATCGCGAAGAACCTCGACGCGCTGATCCAGGTCCACCACGAACAGGGCAAGATGACCACCCTGCCGGAAGGCTCTGTCGGAACCTACGCCGGAGTGACCATCAGCCCGCTGGACTGTGCCAAGGCCACTGCGGTCGGCGCCCTCGCCACGTCGCGGATCCCGTGGCTGTCGAAGTCGCTCGAGACGTGGTCCAAGGCCTGCCTGGCCACCGAGGTCGGCGGTGCCGCCTTCGGGACGCAACCGGCGGTGCAACTCATGCTGGGCTGGGGGCCGGACAGCGTGCTGCCCGACGGCGCCGCGGCGCGGGTCGGCCTGCGCGATTCAGGCTCTGCCAGCACGTTCTGGGCCGGCAAGTCGAGAGCCTGGGCATGGCAGGCCGAGGATCACACGGTCCGCTTCGGCTGCACCAGGTTCGACTACCTCGCCACCCCGCTGCCCTACGACGGCACCTACTGGCTGAACGGCACGTTCGCGACCGCCACTCTTGACAAGAAGATCACGGCCGGCCTCTTCTCCGAGTTCAACACGGAGATCTTCAACGACGGAGCGTTGAACACCGGCACCGGGAAGGTCGGCAAGGCCTGGGAGGGTGTCAGCGACTACTGGACCAGGGTCAAGGACCTCGACGCCGCACACACCAGGGCCGGCGCGCTGTTCTGCGGACCCAACGTGAATCTGTACTGGCGCTGAGTCCCGCCCGTGCCGTGGTCTCCTGGCGGTCAGGCCCCGAAGCGCTCGACGGCACGCATCTTGTTCACCGCGTCCAGCGCCGCGACCTTGTAGGCCTCGGACAGGGTCGGATAGTTGAACACCGTGTCGACCAGGTGATCGACGGTGCCGTCGCAGGTCATGATCGCCTGCCCGAGGTGGACCAGTTCGGTGGCCTGCGATCCGAACACATGGACGCCGAGCAGGCGACGGGTCCGGGTGGAGACCAGGAGCTTCAGCATGCCGTAGGAGTCTCCGATGATCTGGCCCCTGGCCAGCTCCCGGTAGCGCGAGATGCCCACCTCGTAGGGCACCGACGAGGTGGTCAGCTCGTCCTCGGTGTGCCCGCAGTAGCTGATCTCCGGAATGGTGTAGATCCCGATCGGCTGCAGGGCCACCAGGCTGTTCGCCGGCTCGTCGCACGCGTGATAGGCCGCCAGGCGACCTTGCTCCATCGAGGTGGCGGCCAGCGCCGGGAAGCCGATCACATCACCCACGGCGTAGATGTGACCGACGGTGGTCTGGTAGTTCGCGCCCACCGAGATCCGGCCGCGATCGTCGGCGCTCAGCCCGGCGTTCTCCAGTTCCAGCTCCTCGGTCGAGCCCTGCCGGCCGGCCGAGTACATCACGGTGTCGGCCGGAATTCGCTTGCCGCTGGCCAGGGTGGTGATCGTGCCGTGTTCGTTGGCCTCCACCGCCGACACCGTCTCGCCGAAGCGGAAGCTCACCGACAGGTCACGCAGATGGAACTTCAGCGCCTCGACCACCTCGGAGTCGCAGAAGTCGAGCATCCGGTCCCTGGACTCGACCACGGTCACCCGCGACCCGAGCGCGGCGAACATCGAGGCGTACTCGATCCCGATCACGCCGGCGCCCACCACGACCAGTGAGCGAGGGATCGTGGTCAAGAGCAGGATCCCGTCCGAGTCCAGGATCCGGACGTCGTCGAACGCGACCGTGGCGGGGCGGGCCGGCCGGGTGCCGGTGGCGATCACGATCTTGGCGGCGCTCACCCGGCGCTCGGCATCGTCGTCCAGTTGGACGGAGACCAGATGGTCGTCGACGAAGCGTGCTGTGCCGTGCAGCAGGTCCACCCCGTTGCGGAACAGTTGGCTGCGGATGACCTCGATCTCCCGGCCGATCACATGCTGGGTCCGCGAGAGCAGGTCGGTGACGGTGATGTCGTCCTTGACCCGGTAGTTCTGCCCGTACAGGTCGCGCATGTTCATGCCGGTCAGGTACAGCACCGCCTCGCGAAGGGTCTTCGAGGGGATGGTGCCGGTGTTGATGCATACCCCGCCGACCATGCTGCGCCGCTCGACCACGGCCACCCGACGGCCCAGCTTGGCCGCCGCAATGGCTGCCTTCTGGCCTCCGGGGCCCGAGCCGAGAACCAGGACGTCGTAGTCGAACGGTGACATCGGCTGCTCCCGCGGGCACGAGGGGGAAGGGTGACCAGGCTGTTGCTCAGCGTGCTGCATGGACGCGTTTTGACCCCCTGCCGACGCGCCGGTAACCTTGCGGGTCGTTGTGGTATTCCGTTCGTTTCATGCGGGCGGAGCCCGCGGCAGGCGCCCCTGGACAGCTCCGGGCGCCGCGCCGCGACAGACATCCGGATGAGGACGAAGGTACGACCGTGCGCACGTACACCCCCAAGCCAGCCGACGTCGAGCGTCGCTGGCACGTCATCGACGCGACCGACGTCGTCCTCGGCCGGCTCGCCGTCCAGGCGGCGACCCTGCTGCGCGGCAAGCACAAGGCGACCTTCGCCCCGCATGTCGACACCGGCGACTTCGTGATCGTGATCAACGCCGACAAGGTCGCGCTGACCGGCAACAAGCGCGAGCAGAAGAAGGCCTACCGCCACTCCGGCTACCCGGGCGGGCTGACCGCTGTCGGGTACGTCGACCTGCTGGCCAAGCATCCGGAGCGGGCGGTCGAGAAGGCCGTGCGCGGCATGCTCCCCAAGAACACCCTCGGCCGGGCACAGCTCAGCAAGCTCAAGGTGTACGCGGGTCCCGAGCACCCCCACCAGGCGCAGCAGCCGGCGCCGTTCGAGATCACCCAAGTCGCGCAGTAAAGGACCAGGAGAATCGTGGCCGAGACCACCAGCGAGCCGAACGAGGGGCTCACGGACGCCGATGCCGGCGTCGACACTGTCGACGCTGTCGACGAGGCTGACGCACCCAGCAGCTACAGCACGAGCACGCCGGCGCTTCGCGGCGGTGGCTCCAGCATCACCGCCCCGGGCGCGGCCACCGGGCGGCGCAAGGAGGCGATCGCCAGGGTCCGCCTGGTTCCCGGCTCCGGTACCTGGAAGATCAACGGCCGTACGCTCGAGGCCTACTTCCCGAACAAGGTGCACCAGCAGTTGGTCAACGAGCCGTTCCGGTGACCGAGCTCGAGGGGCGGTTCGACGTGATCGCCCGCATCCACGGTGGCGGCTCCTCCGGTCAGGCCGGCGCCCTGCGCCTGGGCGTGGCCCGGGCGCTGAACGGGATCGACGTCGATGCCAACCGCCCCACGTTGAAGAAGGCCGGCTTCCTGACCCGTGACGCGCGGGTGAAGGAGCGCAAGAAGGCTGGTCTCAAGAAGGCGCGCAAGGCGCCGCAGTACAGCAAGCGCTGAGGCGTGGGACGCCTCTTCGGCACCGACGGGGTACGCGGTCTCGCCAACCGTGACGTCACCGCCGAGATGGCCCTCGATCTCGCCGTCGCCGCTGCGCACGTGCTGGCCGAGGTCGGTGCCTTCACCGGGCACCGGCCGCGGGCAGTCATCGGCCGGGACCCGCGTGCCTCGGGGGAGTTCCTCTCCGCCGCGGTGACCGCGGGACTGGCCAGCGCCGGGGTCGACGTCTACGACGCCGGGGTGATCCCCACCCCTGCGGTCGCCGCGCTGGTCGCCGACCTGGGGGCCGACCTCGGCGTGATGTTGTCGGCCTCGCACAACCCGATGCCCGACAACGGGATCAAGTTCTTCGCCAAGGGCGGGCACAAACTGCCCGACGACGTCGAGGACGCGATCGAGCAACACATGGGGGAGGACTGGCAGCGACCCACCGGCGGTGACGTCGGCCGCGTTCTGCCTCTCCCCGGCGCCACCGAGCGCTACGTCGAGCGGCTGGTCGCAACGTTGCCGCATCGGCTGGACGGGCTGAAGGTCGTGGTGGACTGCGCCCACGGTGCCGCCAGCAAGGCCTCGCCCGCGGCGCTGCGGGCCGCCGGTGCCGAGGTGATCGTGATCGGTGCGGAACCGGACGGACGCAACATCAACGACGGGTACGGCTCGACCCACCTCGAGCATCTGCGCGACGCCGTGGTGAGCAACGACGCCGTCGCCGGGATCGCCCATGACGGCGACGCCGACCGCTGCCTGGCCATCGACCACCTGGGCCGTGACGTCGACGGCGACCAGATCATGGCCGTGCTGGCGCTGGCCTTCCGTGACCGGGGGGCGCTTCGTGAGGACACCCTGGTCGCCACCGTGATGAGCAATCTCGGTCTGCTGCTGGCGATGCAGCGCGAGGGCGTGCGCGTGGTCCAGACCGCCGTCGGCGACCGCTACGTGCTCGAGGAGATGCGTCGTGGTGGCTACTCCCTGGGCGGGGAGCAGTCCGGCCACGTGGTGATGCTCGACCATGCGACCACCGGCGACGGCCTGCTCACCGGGCTGCACCTGCTGGCCCGGGTGGCCCAGACCGGTCGCTCGCTGGCCGACCTCGCCTCGGTGATGCAGCGGCTGCCGCAGGTGCTGGTCAACGTGCGTGGCGTCGACAAGGCGCGGGCCTCCTCCGATGAGCAGGTCGCCGCCGCCGTGGCCAAGGCCGAGGCGGAACTGGGAGGCGCCGGGCGGGTGCTGCTTCGGCCCTCAGGCACCGAACCGCTGGTCCGGGTGATGGTCGAGGCCGCCGAGAGCGACCACGCCCGCCGGATCGCGGACACCCTCGCCGTGGTGGTCAAGGAACGCCTCGCCCTCTGAGGCAGCAGGGCCAGGGCACCGCCGTCACAGGATGCGCAGCCGCATCCGGGTCACGGCGTGATCGGCACCCTTGGTCAGCACCACCCGGGCCCGGTCGCGGGTCGGCCGGATGTTCTGCTCCAGGTTGGGCAGGTTGATCGTCGACCACAGCCGGTGCGCGGTCCTGCCCGCCTCGGCGTCGGTCAGCGAGGCATACCGGTGGAAATAGGACTCCTCGTCGGCGAACGCCGTCTCCCGCAGCCGCAGGAACCGCTCGATGTACCACCGTTCGATGTGGTGCTTCTTCGCGTGCACGTAGATCGAGAAATCGAACAGGTCGGACAGCGCCATCACACTGTGCCGGTGCCGGTCCGACCGGCCGTGCAGGTAGGGCGCGGGCTGCAGCACGTTCAGTCCCTCGATGATCAGCACGTCGGGGCGTCGGATCACCACCGCCTCGCCGGGCACGATGTCGTAGGTCAGGTGCGAGTACACCGGGGCTGTGACCTCCGGCTCGCCCGCCTTCACGTCGTTCACGAACCGGAACAGGGCCTTGCGGTCGTAGGAGTCGGGGAATCCCTTGCGGTGCAGCAGTCCGCGCCGCTCCAGTTCGTCGTTCGGCAGCAGGAAGCCGTCGGTGGTGACCAACGCCACGGACGGCGTCTGCGGCCAGGAGGCGATCAGCTCGCGCAGCAGCCGTGAGGTGGTCGACTTGCCCACGGCCACCGAGCCGGCGATGCCGATCACGAACGGGGTGGCTGTGGCTGGCGCTCCGAGGAAGGCCGACGTCGCAGAGCGCAGTCCGTGGGTGGCCGCCACGTGCAGGTCGATCAGGCGGCTGAGCGGCAGGTAGACATCCTCGACCTCGGCGACGTCGATCCAGTCGCCCAGACCGGTCAGCCGGTCGAGGTCGGCCTGCGACAGGGTCAGCGGGGTGCTGTCGCGCAGTGCGCTCCAGCCGGCCCGGTCGAACTCGACGTACGGCGGCATCGGAGCATTCTGCCCGTCCGTTCGAGGGCATGAGGACTGATCCCGCCGTGGGTCATCACACACCCCAAGTAGGCTGACCGCCATGTGCGGAATCGTGGGCTACGCAGGCACCGACGCCGATCTGCAGGCCCTGGACGTCGTGATGGGTGGGCTGCGCCGGCTCGAGTACCGAGGGTACGACTCCGCCGGGGTGGCCCTGCAGACCGATCAGGGCCTGGTGGTCGAGAAGCGCTCGGGAAAGCTCGCCCGGCTGGCCGAGGCGTTGCAGGCCGAGCCGCTGCCGCCGTCCCTGACCGGGATCGGGCATACCCGGTGGGCCACACACGGCGGGCCGACCGACGCCAACGCCCACCCGCACCTGGGCGGTGGCGGCGCCCTCGCCGTCGTCCACAACGGGATCATCGAGAACTTCGCTGCGCTCAAGGCCGAACTGGTGGCCGGTGGGGCGGAGTTCTCGAGCGAGACCGACACCGAGGTGGCCGCCCATCTGCTGGCCCGGGAGTACGCCCGCACGCGCGATCTGCCCGAGGCGATGCGCGCCGTCGTCCAGAGGTTGAACGGAGCCTTCACCCTGCTGGCCCTGCATGCGGACGTGCCGGGAGTGATCGTCGCCGCCAGGCGCAACTCCCCGCTCGTGGTGGGGCTGGGGGAGGGTGCCAACTACCTCGGGTCGGACGTCGCCGCGTTCATCGCGCACACCCGGGAGGCGATCGAGCTCGGTCAGGACCAGGTGGTCACGATCACCGCCGACAGCGTGAGCATCACCGACTTCGCGGGCGACGCCGTCGAGGGCCGGCAGTTCTCCGTGGACTGGGACGCCTCCGCCGCCGAGAAGGGCGGCTACCCGAACTTCATGTCCAAGGAGATCAACGAGCAGCCGCACGCGGTGGCGGACACCCTGCTCGGGCGCACCGACGCCACCGGCCGGATGGTCCTGGACGAGTTGCGGATCGACGAGCAGGAGCTGCTCGCCATCGACAAGATCGTCGTGATCGCCTGCGGGACCGCCGCGTATGCCGGCCAGGTGGCGAAGTACGCCATCGAGCACTGGTGCCGGATCCCGGTCGAGGTCGAGCTGGCGCACGAGTTCCGCTACCGCGACCCGGTGGTGAACGAGCGCACCCTCGTGGTCGCCATCTCCCAGTCCGGGGAGACCATGGACACGATCATGGCGGTGCGGCACGCACGTGAGCTCGGGGCCAGGGTGATCGCGGTCTGCAACACCCACGGCTCGACCATCCCGCGGGAGTCGGACGCGGCGCTCTACACCCATGCCGGCCCGGAGGTCGCGGTCGCCTCGACCAAGGCGTTCCTGGCCCAGATCACGGCCTGCTACGTGCTGGGGCTCTACCTGGCCGAACTGCGCGGAGCCAAGAGCCACGACGAGGTGGCCGAGGTGCTCACCCAGCTGCACGCCATGCCGGACAAGATCGCCAAGGTGCTGCAGAGCCTGGACCAGGTGCGCCAGATGGCCCGCTGGATGGCCGACACCCGCTCGGTGCTCTTCCTGGGCCGACACGTCGGGTACCCGGTGGCCATGGAGGGGGCACTCAAGCTCAAGGAGTTGGCCTACATCCACGCCGAAGGGTTCGCCGCCGGTGAGCTCAAGCACGGTCCGATCGCGCTGATCGAGCCCGGCCAGCCGGTGTTCGTGATCGTGCCCTCGCCGCACGAGCCCAATTCGCTGCACGACAAGGTGGTCTCCAACATCCAGGAGATCAACGCGCGGGGGGCGCGCACGATCGTGATCGCCGAGGAGGGCGACGACGACGTGGTGCCCTACGCCAGCGAGGTGATCCGGATCCCGGCCTCGCCGACCCTGCTGTCGCCGCTGCTCGCGGTGGTGCCGCTGCAGGTGTTCGCCTGCGAGCTGGCCACGGCGAAGGGGCTGGACGTCGACCAGCCGCGCAACCTGGCCAAGTCGGTCACGGTCGAGTAGGACGCGGACGGTGCTCCTCTCGTGATCATCGGCGTCGGGATCGACGTGGTCGACATCGCCCGGTTCGGCCGTCAGCTCGAGCGGACCCCGGCCCTGCGCGAGCGCCTGTTCACCGCGCCTGAGCAGGCCCTCTCGCTGGAGAGCCTGGCCGCCCGGTTCGCCGCCAAAGAGGCCCTGGCCAAGGCGCTCGGCGCCCCGGTGGGCATGGCCTGGCACGACGTGACCGTGTTGCGACCGCACGCGACCAAGCCGGAGTTGTCGGTGAGCGGCGCGGTGGCCGCGCGGGCGGCGGAGCTGGGTGTGGTGAACCTGCACCTGTCCATCTCTCACGATGCCGGTATCGCCAGCGCGGTCGTGGTGGCGGAAGGCGCCTGATGCTGCGCGCCTGGACCGTTGCGGAGAACCGGGCCGCCGAGGTGGTGCGCCTGGCCCAGGTGCCGGACGGCGCGCTGATGCAGCGCGCGGCCGCCGGGCTGGCCGCGGTGTGCGCGCGGGAGCTGCGGGCCCGTACCGGCGGCGTCAGCGGGCGCCGGGTGGTGCTCTTGGTGGGCGCGGGAAACAACGGGGGCGATGCCTTGTGGGCCGGCGCCCGGTTGGCGGCACGGGGGGCCCGGGTGGACGCCGTGCTGCTGGCCGGGGTGGAGCGCACCCACGCCGAGGGACTGGCCGCGCTGCAGGCGGCCGGCGGCTCGGTTGCCGAGCCTGGGGGGTCGCGGCCGGACGTCCCCGCGGGGACGCACCTGGTGATCGACGGCATCGTCGGGCTGGGGGAGCGGCCGGCCTGCGGGAGCAGGCCGCCGACGTGGTGGCCGGCATCCCCGCCGGGGCCTGTGTGGTGGCGGTGGATCTGCCGAGCGGGGTCGACCCGGACACCGGGGAGCTGCCGCCACCGGACGGTCACGGCCAGGCCCGACACGTGCGGGCCGACGTGACGGTGACTTTCGGCGCCCTCAAGCCCTGTCTCCTGCTGCCGCCGGCCAGTCACGCGGCGGGGCGGGTGGAACTGGTCGACATCGGCCTGGGCCCGCTGCTGACGGCGCCGCCGGCCGTGGAGCGGCTGCAGACCGCCGATGCCGCGGCGCTCTGGCCGGTGCCCGCCGAGGTCGGGCACAAGTACGAGCGTGGCGTGCTCGGAGTGATCGCCGGCTCGGACGCCTACCCCGGTGCCGCCGTGCTGGCCGTGGGCGGGGCGCTGAGGGCCGGGGCGGGCATGGTGCGCTACCACGGACCGGCCGAGGCTCGCCGGGCCGTGCTCACCGCCTGGCCGGAAGCGGTGCCGGCGGCCGGGCGGGTGCAGGCCTGGCTGGTCGGCCCGGGCCTCGACCCGGCCGAGCCCGACGGCGCTGGGGCGGACGGGCAGGTGGAGGCCGTTCAGGAGGCGCTCGCGGGCGGACTGCCGGTGGTGGCCGACGCGGGTGCGCTCTCCCTGCTGCCCGGGCGGTGCCCACCCGCCACGGTGCTCACGCCGCATGCCGGTGAGCTCGCCACCCTGCTGACCGCCCGGGGCGAGCCCACGGACCGGGCGGCGGTCGAGGCCCGTCCGCTGCAGCACGCCCGCCGGGCTGCGGCGCTGACCGGGGCAACGGTGCTGCTCAAGGGCCCGGCCACGCTGGTGGTAGCGCCGGGCGGACCGGTCCGCAGCCAGGCCGACGCCACGCCCTGGCTGGCCACCGCCGGCGCCGGTGACGTGCTGGCAGGCGTGGTCGGCGCGCTGCTGTCGGCCGGCCTGAGCCCGCTGGACGCCGGGTCCCTGGCTGCGCTGGTGCATGGTCGAGCGGCCCGCCTGGCCGGTGGCGGCGGCCCCCTGACCGCCGGCGATGTGACCAGGTGCCTGCCGCGGGTGATCTCGGAATTGGTGCGGTCGCGCGCGTGACTGGGAGACTTGTGGGATGACCGAACGGACTGAGCGGGCCAAGGTGGGCCTGCTCTCGCTGGGCGTGGGCCTGGCCGCGGCCGGCGTGGGTGCGGCGCTCGGCGTCGCCGCCGAGCGGGTGGCGGTCGGGCGGCCGCTGCTGCCGCCGTTCGGTGGTGACCCCGGTGACGGTGAGGACTACGGCGACCTGCACACCCCCGGGACCGTGGTGCTCGCGGACGACAGCACCCGCCTGCACGTGGAGGTCGAGGCGCCGGACGGCGAGGGCCTGGTCACCCCGGACGGCGAGCGGGTCACGGTGGTGCTCAGCCATGGCTACGCCCTGACCATGGACTCCTGGCACTTCCAGCGCAAGGCGCTGCGCGGCGACGTCCGGCTGGTGTTCTGGGACCAGCGCGGGCACGGTCGCTCGGCCACCGGACCGCGGGGTTCGGCGACGATCGACCAGCTCGGCTCGGACCTGTCCGAGGTGCTCGACGCGGTGGCGCCCGACGGCCCGCTGATCCTCATCGGGCACTCGATGGGTGGCATGACCGTGATGTCCCTGGCCCAGCGCCGTCCGGAGCTGTTCCGCGACCGGGTGATCGGCGTGGCACTGGTCTCCACCAGCGCCGGCGGGCTGCAGGACGTCGACCTGGGCCTGGCCGGGCTCGGCCGCCTCGTGCAGAGGCTGGCCCCGCCCGCGGTCAAGGTGCTCACCCGCACCCCACGACTGGTCGAGCACGGCCGACGGATCGGCAGCGATCTGGAGGCGGTGCTGGTCCGCCGGTACTCCTACGCCTCCCCGGTCTCGAACGCGCTGGTCCGGTTCACCGCCGAGATGATCGCCTCGACCCGGCTCGGGGTGATCTCCGACTTCCTGCCCGCGTTCCCCGCCCACGACAAGCGCGAGGCGCTGACCGCTCTGAACGGGGTGGAGACGCTGGTGATCGTGGGGGACAGCGACCTGCTCACCCCGGCCGACCACAGCGAGGACATCGTCACCCACCTGCCGGGCGCCGAGCACGTCGTCGTCCGCGAGGGTGGACACCTGCTGATGCTCGAGCACCCCGAGGTGGTGAACGCTCATCTGCACGAGCTGATCGCACGGGCTCTGCGGACCGGGCGGGAGAATCCGGACGCGGGGCGGGGTGGACGGGGGCCGGTTCGTCGACCGTCGTCGGTGCGGCGTACGGTGACGTCGCTACGTCGCCGGCGGCGACCACGCGGCGGCGCAGCGTGACTGCCTGCGTGACCCAGGCGCCCCGATAGGGCACGATCTGTCCTGCAACGAGACTCGGGAGGTGGAGTGACCGGAGCCCATCGAGCCCACACGACCGCACGGGGTGTGCCGACCGCGCGGGCCAACCTGGTGGTGCCGACCGCCGATGCCATGCGGATGCTCGGCGCCCGCCTCGCCCTGCTGCTGCGCCCCGGTGACCTCGCCGTGCTCACCGGCGACCTCGGGGCCGGGAAGACCACGCTCACCCAAGGCATCGGCACCGGCCTGGGGGTGCGGGAGATGATCAGCAGCCCGACCTTCGTGATCGCCCGGGTGCACCCCTCGCTGGTCGGCGGGGCCGACCTGGTGCACGTCGACGCCTACCGGCTCGGTTCGCTGGCCGAGGTCGACGACCTCGATCTCGACGCCTCGCTGGACCGTTCGGTGACCGTCGTGGAATGGGGCGAGGGGCTGGTCGAGGACCTGGCTCCGGACCGGCTCGAGGTGCTCATCCGGCGTCCCCGCGGGGACGCCGACGGCGGGGCCGACGTGGCTCCGACGGACGGCGATGAGAACCGGTATGTGTCGATCTCCGGTTTCGGGCCCCGCTGGGACGGCGTGAGCTTCCCCACGTCGGTCGGCTGAGGGCCGGCACGTCGGTGCTGCTTGCCCTGGACACCTCGGGCGCCACCGTCACCGTCGCCCTGCACGCGGGCGAGTCTGACCCCGGTGCGCTGGGCGGGTCGGACGGCCTGCTCGCGGAGCGGACCGTCGAGCAGGCGAGCCAGCACGCTGAGCGATTGGCCCCGCTGATCGCCGAGGTGCTGGCCGAGGCCGACGCGGTGATCGGGGAGGTCGAGGCGGTCGCGGTGGGGGTCGGGCCCGGCCCGTTCACGGGGCTGCGGGTCGGTCTGGTCACCGCGAGGGTGCTGGGGCTGGCCCGGGAGGTGCCGGTCTACGGGGTGTGCTCGCTGGACGCCCTGGCCCAGCAGGTGGTCGACACCGGATGCCTCGTGGGGAACGACGACGCCTTCCTGGTGGCCTCGGACGCCCGGCGGCGCGAGGTCTATTGGGCCGGCTATCGGGTCGTGGACGGCTGCGCCGAGCGGACGTCGGACCCGGCGGTGGCGGCGCCGGCGGAGGTTCCGGTGCAGGGCCGGCCGGTCTACGGCCGGGGGACGTTGTTGTACCCGGAGCAACTCGGGGGCGCCGTCGAGGGTGCCCCGCTGGACGTGAGTGCCGGCGCGGTGGCCCGTCTCGCCGTCCGGCTGATGGCCACCGGCGACACCCTCGACCCCCAGCCGATGTACCTGCGCCGTCCGGATGCCGCGCCGCCCGGTGTGCGCAAGCGCGTGCGGTGATGGCGATCCGGCTGGACCGCCTGCGTTGGTGGCACCTGGAGCCCGCGGCGCGGTTGGACGCTGAGCTGTTCGGGGCCACTGCGTGGAGTGCCGAGACCTTCTGGTCTGAGTTGGCCAGACCCGAGAGCCGTTGGTACACAGGAGCTTTCGACGACGATCGACTGGTCGGCTACGCCGGACTGATGGTGACCGACGGGCAAGGAGACGTGCAGACCCTGGCGGTCTCACCACGCGCCCGCCGCAGCGGGCTGGGCAGCCGGCTGCTGCAGGCGTTGCTCGGCGAGGCGGAGCGGCGGAAGGCGGTCTCGGTGCTGCTCGAGGTGCGCGCCGACAACGAGGCCGCGATCGGCCTGTACTCCAGGGCGGGATTCGAACGGATCGCGATCCGTCGCGGCTACTACCAACCCGAGGGGCAGGACGCCCACATCATGCAGAGGCAGATCATGGCAGGAGCTGGGCGGGCGTGAGCGCGCCGACGAGCGACGGCCCACTGGTCCTGGGCATCGAGACCTCGTGCGACGAGACCGGAGTCGGTCTGGTGCGCGGCGATCAGTTGCTGGTCGATGCCATCGCCAGCTCGGTGGACGAGCACGCCCGGTTCGGCGGGGTGGTGCCCGAGGTGGCCAGCCGCGCCCACCTGGAGGCCATGGTGCCCACGATCGAGCGCGCCTGCGCCGAGGCCGGGGTGCGGCTGGACGACGTCGACGCGATCGCGGTCACCTCGGGACCAGGTCTGGTCGGGGCGCTCACCGTGGGGGTGGCCGCGGCCAAGGCCCTCGCCCTCGGCCTCGACGTGCCGCTCTACGGGCTCAACCACCTGGCGGCACACGTGGCCGTCGACACCCTCGAGCACGGCCCACTGCCGCAGCCGGCGATGGCGCTGCTGGTCTCGGGCGGGCACTCCTCGCTGCTGCTGGTGCCCGATGTCACCGGCGAGATCACCCCGTTGGGGCGGACCATCGACGACGCCGCGGGCGAGGCCTTCGACAAGGTGGCCCGGCTGCTCGGCCTGCCCTTCCCCGGCGGCCCGCACATCGACCGGATGGCGGCCTCGGCGGGGGAGGCCGCCCGGAGCGCGATCGCCTTCCCGCGCGGGCTGACCTCGGCGCGGGACCTGGAGCGGCACCGCTACGACGTGTCCTTCTCCGGCCTGAAGACGGCGGTGGCGCGCTGGGTGGAGCATCGTGAGGACACCGGGCAGCCGGTGCCGGTGGCGGACGTCGCGGCCTCCTTCCAGGAGGCGGTGGTCGATGTGCTGACCCGCAAGGCGCTGCTGGCCTGCCGGGAATCCGGCGTGGACACCCTGCTGATCGGCGGCGGGGTGGCCGCCAATGCGCGGCTGCGCTCGCTGGCGCAGGAGCGCTGCGACGCCGCCGGGGTGACGCTGCGGGTGCCGCGGCCGGGGTTGTGCACGGACAACGGGGCCATGGTGGCCGCGCTCGGATCGCTGATGGTGGCCGCCGGGCGGGAACCCTCCGAGCTGGGCCTGCCGGTGGACTCCTCGATGCCGGTGACCCTGGTCCAGGCCTGAGTCACCAGGGACGGACGAGCTCGACCTCGCGCGGGTCCTCCTGCGGCGCCCAGCCCTGGGCGCCCTCGGTGTAGGCCAGGCGGGGCCCGTGGGCGGCGAGCGCGGCCACCGCGGCGATCAGCCGCTCGACGTGCTCGGCGGTGGTGGCCAGCCCGATGCTGGCGCGCACCGCGGTCGCCGATCCCTGGCCGTCGAGCAGGTGATCCACCAGGAGGTGCGCGCAGAACTTGCCGTCGCGCACACCGATCCCGTGCTCGACCGACAGGGCGGTCGAGACCAGCGACGAGGGCACGCCGTCGACGGTGAAGGCCAGTACGGCCACCCGGTCGTGGTCGGGGGCGAACAGCGAGTGGCAGCGCACCCCGGGGATCGCCGCGAAGCCGGTCCGCAGTCGCGTGGCAAGCCCGTCCTCGTGCGCCTCGATCGCGGCGCGGTGGGAGCTCAGTGTCGAGCAGGCGGCGGCGAGCGCGATCGCTCCGATCACATTCGGGCTGCCACCTTCGTGCCGGGCCGCGCCGGTGGCCCACTGCGCCTCAGGCGCGCCGCCGGCGTCGCTCACCTGCGCGGTGGCCCCACCGCCGATCAGGTAGGGCGTCGCGACGTCCAGCCAGTCGGCCCGGCCGACCAGCGCGCCGGCGCCGAACGGGGCGTAGAGCTTGTGGCCCGAGAAGGCGACGTAGTCGATGCCGCTCCCGGCCAGGTCGATCCGGCGGTGCGGGGCGAGTTGCGCGGCGTCCAGAGCGAACCTGGCACCGTGCCGTGCTGCGACCTCGACCAGGCGATCGATGGGCCAGATCTCGCCGGTGACGTTCGAGGCCCCGGTGACCACGACCAGGCGGTGGGACGAGGTGAGCGCGGCCAGGGCGTCGTCCAGGCGGGTCACGGCGTCGTCCGCGCTGCTCGGCACGGGCAGGGTGACCGTGCGTTCGGGGCCCCAGGGCAGGAGCGTCGAGTGGTGCTCCGCGGCGAAGACGATCACGGTGGTGTCCGTCGGGAGGGCGTTCGCCAGCACGGCCCAGGAGTCGGTGGTGGTGCGGGTGAACACGACCACGTCGCCGTCCGGGCCGGGGCGCGCACCGGCGAACCGGGCCACTTCGGTGCGCGCCTCCTCATACCACCGGCTGGTCACCCGGCTGGCGAATCCGTTGCCCCGGTGCACGGAGGAGTAGGTGCGCAGGGCGCGGTCGACGGCGTTCTTCACACTCACCAGCGCCGGCGTGGACGCCGCGTGGTCGAGGTTCGCGTAGTCGACGACGCCGTCGGCCGTGGGCACCAGCAGGTCCTGGGAGACCGTGGCCGGCACGGCGGGGAGCACGAGGGGCGGCGCACAGGGTGCAGGGGTGGGCGGCGGGGTAGAGGCGCCGGGGCGGGAGGCGGTGGCGAGCGGCATCGGAATGCTCCACAGGGTCCGGGACCCGGGAGGGGTCCGCACTTGCCCGCATCGCTGTCGGCACGGGCCAGGTCGTCACCCGGAGCACCCCACCGCGGAGGAGGGTTGCCGGCCAGCAAGCCGGGGCTATGCGCTGGCACTCATGACCGTGGGAAAAGTTAGGCCATCGCCCGGTGCGGCGTCCAGTGGGTCACCCCTTGGTCGTCCCGGCGTCTAAAGACCGGCGAACAGGTCGGTCTCCAGGCCCTCGGCGTTCAGCGGACCCCGGGCGCCCTTGGCGATCCGGTAGAACTCGACCCCCCACACCGCCTCGCCGTCGTCGCCGGCCATGGCGAAGAACGGGCCGTCCTGCGTGATCTGGGTGGCGTGAGCCTTCAGCGCAGCCATCTTGCGTGAGGCGAACGAGGTGGCGTCGATCATGGCGGCGAGGTTCGCGTCGTCGGTGACGAACGGCGGGAGCGGTCCCTCGGGGTCGAGCCCCTGGAACGACGTGAGATCGCCTGCGGCCCGGAGCCGGCGCAGGCCCTCCCGCATCCGACTGGCCGACATGGCGCCCCAATAGATCTTGCTGATGTCCCACGGCTCGCCCAGGTCGGGGCGGTAGGAGGGCACCGCTGCCAGCGCTGCCGCGTACATGGCGACCCGGTGCGCCTGGATGTGGTCGGGGTGCCCGTAGCCGCCGAACTCGTCGTAGGTGACCATCACCTGGGGCCGGACCTCGCGGATCACCGGCACCAGATCGTTGGCCGCCTGGGTCAGGTCTGCTGCGGCGAAGGCGTTCTCGTGCACGTCGTCCGCCGCGATCGCATGGCCGTCGTCGTGCCACTGCATGCCGGAGTCCCGGTAGCGGCCGAAACCGCCGAGGAACCGGTGGTCGGTGACACCGAGCTCGCGCATGGCATCTGCCAGCTCACCCCGGCGGTGCTCGCCGAGCGCGTCGTCCTGATCGGCGGCGAGGTGCTCGAGCCCGGGCACCAGGATCTCGCCCAGCTCACCAGCCGTGCAGGTGACCAGGGTGACCCCGCGACCCTGCGCGACGTAGGCGGCCATGGTGGCCCCCTGGCCGATCGATTCGTCGTCCGGGTGGGCGTGGACGAGCAGCAGCCGCTCGGTGGAGGTCTCAGTCATGGGGCGTCCCGGTCATCGGGCAAGCCTAACCGGGCGGTCCGACATCGCCTGGTCGACGCGGAGCAGCACGACGGCGCCGACTATCGCTTCTACTTCCAGGCTCCCTAGTCTCACCGTGTGAGCGAGGTCGACCCGCTGCCGCAGTCACTGGCGCTGGCCTACCTGCGTCGGCTGGGTGTCGCCTGGGGCGAGGCCACGCCCGAACGGCTGCTCGCCATTCATCGGGCCCAGGTCGAGCGGGTCCCCTACGAGAACCTCGACATCTACCGGGGCGCTCCACCGGGGATCGACCCGCAGGTCTCGGCCGAGCGCATCGTGTCCGGTCGCGGCGGTTATTGCTACCACCAGAACGGAGCACTGTCGGCGTTGTTGCGCACCCTGGGCTACCAGGTGCACCGCCATGTGGGAGGCGTCCGCGGCGAAGCCTCGGACGACGTGCAGGCCGCGATGGGCAACCACTGCGCCCTGACCGTGACCCTGGACGGCGAGGCCTGGCTGGTCGATTGCGGACTCGGCGATGCGTTGTACGAGCCGATTCCGTTGCAGAACGGGAGGTTTCGACAGGGCCCCTTCGAATACCGGCTGGAGCAGCTCGATCCCCACCGTTGGCGTCTGGTGCACGACCCGGTCCAGAACTCGTTCCACGACATGACCTTCCACCTTGCTCCGGTGAGCATGAGCAGGTTCGCGGAACGGCATCTCGCCCTGGCCACCCGGCCCGAATCGCACTTCGTGAGCAGCCTCGGCGTCTACCTACGCCGGGCGGACGGCGTGGACGGACTGCGTGGCCTGGTGCGGTACCGGCACGATGCCGACGGTCGCGCCGAGCGCCTTCTGACCGACGAAGCCACCTGGCTCGCCACCCTCACCGACGACTTCGGCCTCAGCCTGGAGCAGGTGCCGCCGCAGGAGCGCCATGACCTGTGGTCGACCGCTCGACGGGCCCATGACCGATGGTGCGAGGTGAACGCCCGCCCCGGACAGCCCGGGTGAACGCGCGCGTTGGACGACCAGGCCAGCCACCGCCGTGGCAGCCTACGTGGTACCGGCCGGCGAGGAGTGGGAGATCGCGCGGCAGTGCCTCGACGTCCTCCAGGAAGGTGCACCGTGACCGACCCCCGCCAGCAGTACCTGATCCGCTACGCCGGCTCCTTCGCCCCGTTCGTGGTCGAGCGCGCCGAGGGCTCGTGGGTGCACACCACCGACGGGCAGAAGATCCTCGACTTCACCTCCGGCCAGATCAGCTCGACCCTCGGCCACAACCATCCCCGGGTCGTCGCCGCGATCGAGCGCTCGCTGCGCAGCGTGATCCACCTCAACTCGTGGATGCTCGCCGAGGACGTGCTCGAGCTGGCCCGCCGGCTGGCCGGTCTGCTGCCCGACCCGTTGGACCGGACGATCCTGCTCAGCACCGGGTCGGAGACCAACGAGTTCGCGATCCGGATGGCCAAGGTGGCCACCGGGGGCTTCGAGATCGTGGGCCTGACCCGCAGCTTCCACGGGCTCTTGGCCGGTACCACCTCGGTCACCTTCTCCATGGGGCACAAGGGATCCGGCCCGCTGATGCCCGGCTCCTACGCTGTGCCGGCGCCGTACTGCTACCGCTGCCCGCTGCAGCTGAGCAGGGACAGCTGCGCCCTGGCCTGTCTGGACCTCGGCTTCGAGATGGTGGACCAGCAGTCCGTGGGCTCGTTGGCCGGGATGATCGTCGAACCGGTGCTGTCCACCGGCGGCGTGATCCCGCTGCCCGAGGGTTATCTCGCGGCGGCGAAGGTCAAGTGCGAGCAGCGCGGCATGATG
Organism: uncultured Actinomycetota bacterium; assembly: GCA_963710915.1. Lineage (GTDB taxonomy): Bacteria > Actinomycetota > Actinomycetes > Actinomycetales > Kineosporiaceae > JADJPO01. Next base: position 615,035 of record CAVQCD010000020.1, read on the forward strand.
CTGATCGTCGACGAGGCGCAGACCGGTCTCGGCCGGGTGGGCGCGCTGTTCGCCTCGGTGGCCGACGGCGTGGTGCCCGACCTGCTCACCATGTCCAAGACGCTCGGCGGCGGGGTGCCGGTGGGCGCGACGATGACCAGCGCAGCGATCGAGCAGGCGTGTGTGGACGCCGGGATGATGCACATCACCACCCATGTCAACGACCCGATGCTGGCCTCGGTCGGGCTGGCCGTGCTGGACGCGCTGGAGGAGGAGGACCTGGCGGCCCGGGCGGCGACGCTGGGGGAGTACCTGATGGCGGGGCTGCGGGAGCTGGGCGAGCGGCACGAGCAGATCGGCGACGTCCGGGGCCGCGGCCTGCTGGTCGGGCTGGAACTGGTCACCGACCGCGCCTCGAAGGAACCGGCGAACGCGCTCGGGGCCGCCGTGACCGAGGAGTGCCTGCGCCGCGGCCTGTCGATGAACATCGTCAAGGGCGACGGGTCGCAGACGAACTGCTTCCGGATGGCGCCGCCGCTGAACGTCACTACGGAGGAGATCGACCTGGCGGTGAGCATCATCGACGAGGCGATGACCGCCTGTCTGGCTGGGCGTGCATGAGGCCGGTCCCGGTGGTCCTCGACGTCGACACCGGCGTCGACGACGCCTGCGCGGTGCTGTTCGCCGCGCGGCATCCGGGCCTGGACCTGCGTGCCGTGAGCTGCGTCGCCGGCAACGCCGAGGTGGACCAGGTGGTGGCGAACACCCTGCTGGTGCTGGACGCGGCAGGCCGTCCCGAGGTGCCGGTGGCCCGGGGCGCGCAGCGCCCGCTGCTCGAGCCGGGTCGCCCGGCCCGGCACGTGCACGGCGACGACGGCATGGGGGATCTCGGCTGGGCGGCCTCCACCCGCCGTCCGGACGGCCGCCATGCCGTGGAACTCCTGCGCGACGTGCTGCTCACCGCAGCCGATGCGGGGGAGCGGGTGCACCTGGTGCCGCTGGCCCCGCTGACCAACGTCGCCCTGCTGCTGCGCACCTACCCGGAGGTGGCCCGCGGCCTGGACCGGATCGTCTTCATGGGCGGTGCCGCCCTGGTCGGCAACGCCACCGCCGCCGCCGAGTTCAACGTCTGGCACGACCCCGAGGCCGCCGCGATCGTGCTGGACGCCGCGACCTCGCTGGGGGTGCCGGTGACCATGTACGGCCTCGACGTGTTCTACGACGTCAGGGTGACGGCTGCCCGGGCCGCCGAGCTGATGGGGCAGGCCGGCCCGGGGAGCGCCGCAGCGCGCCTGGCCGGTGGCCTGATCGACTACCAGTGCCGACGGTTCGGCTCCGCGGACGCCACGATCGGAGATGCCGGGGCGGTGTGCGCTGTGGCGGCGCCCGACGGCCTGACCACCCGGGCGCTGCCGGTGCGGATCGAGCTGGCCGGGTCGTGGACGCGGGGGCAGACCGTGGTCGACCAGCGCGACTGGGACGGCGACCAGGCGCACGACCCGCACGGTCTCGCCCCGGCGGTGATCGACGTCGCGCTCGGGGTGGACGCCGCGCGCTACTCCGGGATGTGGCTCGACGCCGTCACCTAGGGCTCAGCGCAACGGGCGGACGGCGAGCACGCTCTGCCGACCGGCGACCCGGGTGAGCACGATCGTCGCCTCGTTGTCGCCCCAGCTGGTGGACAGCCGCAGCTGCCGGCGAAGCTGCTCGGGCTGCACGGCCGTGCCTCGCTTCTTGATCGTCAGCCGGCCGACGCCGCGGTCGCGCAACCAGCTGCGCAGCGTCTTGAGCTGGAAGGCGAAGACGTCCTCGACGGCGTAGGCCCGGGCCAGCTCCGTGCGCACCACCTGGTCGCCGGTCACGTAGGCGATGCTCGGGTCGAGCAGGCGGCCGTTGACCACCGCCGCCACCTGGCCGACCAGTCCGGCCCGGATCACCGCGCCGTCCGGCTCGTAGAGCACTGCGCCGACCGGCCCGGCCCCGACCTGCGGCATGCCGACATCGGTCACCTCGATCGCGGACCGTTCCTGATCGCCGTCCGCCGGCAGCACCAGGGCGGCCCGGCGGACCCCCTCGCGAGCCAGCATGCCGAACCACAGTCCGGCCTCGACCACGTCGCCGGCCACCGAGATCCACTGGGCCTCGGCGCCCTGGGGCACCAGGTGGTGCGGTACCCCGGGCGCGGTCTTCATGCCGACGGCCGGCAGCCGGGTGGCCAGGTCGAGCACGAAGGAGAGCGGCGGCGAGCCCGCCCGTGGGTCGAGCAGTCGTTTGCCCGAGGCGGCCCGGCGGGCGGGGTCGAGGAAGGCCCCGCCGATCCCCGTCAGGTCGGTGCGGGTGGCGTCCTCGCAGCGCACCACGGCCTCCGGCCAGTGGCGCAGGTTCATGGTGGCCACAGCGGCGGTCACCTCGTCCTGCTCGACCGCCACCACCTCGCGCTCGAAGGTGGCCAGCGCCATCGCGTCGGCGCCGATCCCGCAGCCGAGGTCGGCGACCCGCTCGATGCCGGCCGAGGTGAACCGCTGGGCGTGCCGCGCGGCGACCTGGAACCGGGTGGCCTGCTCCAGCCCGGTCGGGGTGAACAGCATGCCCCGGGCGAACGGGCCGAACTTGGCCTCACCCGCGGCCCGCAGCCGGGCCTGGGTCAGCGCAGCGGCGACCAGTCCGGGCTCGTGTCCCGCCTCGCGCAACTGCTCGCCGAGGGCCAGGGCGTGCTCCTCGGCGTAGGGCGGCAACGACTCCAGCAGCGCCCAACCCTGCTCGGTCAGCAGGCCGGAGATGCCTTCGAAGTCCACTCCGGCATCCTCGCACGGGTGAGTTGCTGGCACTCGGTTTGACCGAGTGCTAATCGGCGGCCTAGATTCGGCATTGGCACTCTCGATGTGAGTGTGCCAACGCAGGGCGGGCCGTCACCGGCACCCGCGACGACGGTTCCGGCCCCCCAGCACATCCAGCCGCCCGCATTCGACATTCCCGAAGGGGAGGTCCGTAAGTGTCGGTCTCCATCAAGCCTCTCGAGGACCGCATCGTTGTGAAGCCTCTCGAGGCCGAGCAGACCACCGCGTCCGGACTGGTCATCCCGGACACCGCGAAGGAGAAGCCCCAGGAGGGCGAGGTCCTCGCGGTGGGTCCGGGCCGGTTCGACGACGACGGTGACAAGCGAATCCCGCTCGACGTCAAGGTCGGCGACACCGTGCTGTACAGCAAGTACGGGGGCACCGAGGTGAAGTACAACGGCCAGGAGTATCTGATCCTCTCCGGTCGCGACGTGCTCGCCATCATCGAGAAGTGACGTAACGCCTCACTCATCCCCGAAGTGACCTCCGCCCCGACCGGCCGGCATCCGCCGATCGGCCGGGGCGGTCGTCCGTGGTCTGGAAGGACACAGTTGTATGGCCAAGACCCTGGAGTTCGACGACTCCGCCCGCAAGTCGCTGGAGCGGGGTGTGGACGCCCTGGCGAACGCGGTCAAGGTGACGCTGGGCCCGCGCGGGCGCAACGTCGTGATCGACAAGAAGTGGGGCGCCCCCACCATCACCAATGACGGCGTGACCATCGCCAAGGAGATCGAGCTCGAGGACCCGTACGAGAACCTCGGGGCCCAGCTGGCGAAGGAGGTGGCCACCAAGACCAACGACGTCGCCGGTGACGGCACCACCACCGCCACCGTGCTCGCCCAGGCCATGGTCAAGGAAGGCCTGCGCAACGTCACCGCCGGGGCCGGTCCGGCCGCGCTGAAGCGGGGCATGGACGCCGCCGTCTCCGCGATCAACGACCGCCTGCTCGAGATGGCCCGTGAGGTCGAGGGCAAGGAGGAGATCGCCCAGGTGGCGACCATCTCCGCCCAGGACCCGGCCATCGGCGACCTGATCGCCGACGCGTTCGACAAGGTCGGCAAGGACGGCGTGATCACGGTCGAGGAGTCCTCGACCACCGCCCTCGAGCTCGAGTTCACCGAGGGCATGCAGTTCGACAAGGGGTACATCTCGCCGTACTTCGTCACCGACGCGGAGCGGATGGAGGCCGTCCTGGAGGACGCCTACATCCTGGTGCACCAGAACAAGATCTCAGCCATCTCCGAGCTGCTCCCGTTGCTGGAGAAGGTGCTGCAGGCCTCCAAGCCGCTGTTCATCGTGGCCGAGGACATCGACGGCGAGGCGCTGTCGACCCTGGTCGTCAACAAGATCCGCGGCACCTTCACCGTCGTCGCGGTCAAGGCGCCCGGCTTCGGCGACCGCCGCAAGGCGATGCTGCAGGACCTGGCCGTGCTCACCGGTGCCCAGGTGGTCACCCCCGACGTCGGCCTCAAGCTGGACCAGGTCGGTCTCGACGTGCTCGGTACCGCGCGCCGGATCGTGGTCACCAAGGACAACACCACGGTGATCGACGGCGCCGGAGTGGCCTCGGAGGTCGAGGCCCGGGTGCAGCAGCTGAAGGCCGAGATCGAGCGCACCGACTCGGACTGGGACCGCGAGAAGCTGCAGGAGCGGCTGGCCAAGCTGGCCGGCGGCGTCTGCGTGATCAAGGTCGGCGCGCACACCGAGGTCGAGCTCAAGGAGAAGAAGCACCGGATCGAGGACGCCGTCTCCGCGACGCGCGCCGCGATCGAGGAGGGCATCGTCGCCGGCGGCGGCAGCGCCCTGGTGCACGCGGCGTCCGCGCTGGACTCCCTGGGGCTGACCGGTGACGAGGCGACCGGCGCGATGATCGTTCGTAAGAGCGTCGTCGAGCCGCTGCGCTGGATCGCCGAGAACGCCGGCCAGGAGGGCTACGTGGTGGTGGACAAGGTGGGCAAGCTGCCCATCGGCCACGGTATGGACGCTTCCACCGGGGAGTACGTCGACCTGATCGCGCGCGGCGTGATCGACCCGGTCAAGGTGACCCGTTCGGCGCTGCGCAACGCGGAGTCGATCGCCTCGATGGTGCTCACCACCGACACCCTGGTCGTGGAGAAGAAGGAGCCCGAGGCGTCTGCTCCGGCAGGTGGACACGGGCACGGTCACGGCCACTGATCCACCTCTGCACGCAGAAGGGCCCGGTCCTCGCGGACCGGGCCCTTCTGCGTGCCCGTGGGGTGGGGGTGCAGGGGAACGCGCTTCGGGTCAGCTGGCAGCGGCCACCGAGCGTCGCCGTCCGGTGCTGTAGGTCTGCTCCCGGTCGTCCTCGCCGAGGCCGCCCCAGACGCCGTACGGCTCGCGGACGGCCAGCGCATGCTCCCGGCACTGCTGCAGCACCGGGCAGGTGGCGCAGACGGCCTTGGCTGCGTTGTCCCGTTTGCGGCGGGCGGGGCCGCGCTCTCCCTCGGGGTGGAAGAAGAGTGTGGGGTCGGCGTCCCGGCACGCTCCCTCGAGCTGCCACTCCCACAGATCGGCCACCGGTCCGGGAAGTCGGGAGATCTCTGCCATCGCATCCACCTTCTGGGTTCGGGTCCACCACCACGGGCTGCTGTTCGAGCTGTCGAACGAGTGCGGCATTCCAGGAGTGCCCCGATCGGGGGGCCGGCCAAACCTGTTTCCTGCTGTTCATACTCGGCAACGTTGATCCGCGGGCTCATGTTCCTCAGCTCCGGTGACGACAAACCCTGAGCACAGGGGTGCGCCTGACACCCCGTCGGGAAGGGGTAAGCCAGTGGCAACCGTGCTGGTTTGTGACGATTCGGCACTGGTCCGGGAGTCTCTGCACCGGATGTTGGCCAGCGTTCCGGGCATCACCCGGGTTGTCGACGCGACCTCCGGGGAGGAGGCGCTGGCGCGGTGGCCGGTCGAGCGTCCGTCGCTGGTGATGATGGACGTGCGCATGCCGGGCATCGGTGGGGTCGAGGCCACACGTCGGCTACTCGCCCGTCACCCTGACGCTCTGGTACTGATGGTCACGGTGGCCGAGGACGCCGATGGCGTCGCGCGTGCCGTGGCGAGCGGCGCACGGGGGTATCTTGTGAAGGACGCGACTCGGGAGGAGATGGCCGCGACCGTGGTGCATGCCTTGTCCGATGCCGTCTGGCGTCGTCCGATCCCCGCTCCGCGCGCCGTCGAATCGGCCGGCGCGGCTCCTGCCCTGACCGAGCGTGAGATGCAGGTTCTCACCGGGATGAGCCGTGGCCGCAGCAATGCCGAGATCGGCAAGGAGCTGTTCCTGTCCGAGGACACGGTCAAGACCCACGCCCGTCGGCTCTTCCGCAAGCTCGGCGCGGCCGATCGTGCCCAGGCCGTGGCCGTCGGATTCCGCTGGGGATTGGTGCGCTGATACGTGGGCCCGGGGAGCCAGGATCGAGACGCACACATCGCCGCGACCAGCGGTGATGTGCGTTCCGACGGGCTCCGAGTAACGCAAACGCCACGTCGTCCGATGACACCGGTGGATGGCCACGAGGGCCTTCAGCGCCTGGCGTCACTGGCAACGACCGGAGACCGGCGGGCGACCGAAGAACTTCTGGGCATCGTCCACAAGCTGGTCTATCGCTACTGCCGGTCGCGGCTGTCCCGGTTCCCCGGGGCAGGAAGTTCCGCGGACGACGTGGCCCAGGAGGTCTGTATCGCTGTGCTGTCCGCCCTGCCCCGCTACCGAGACGAAGGCAAGCCGTTCGAGGCCTTCGTCTACAAGGTGGCGGCCCACAAGGTGGCGGATGCTCAGCGGTACTCCTACCGGCATCCGCAGACCCAGTCGGAGATCCCGGACGTGATCGACCTGACGGACGGTCCGGAGCAGGTCGCCATGCGCGAGGTCGACATCGCCGAGGCGCGCGCACTGCTCGACCAGCTGCCGGACACCCTGCGCGAGCTGATGGTTCTGCGGGTCGGGGTGGGCCTGTCGGCCGAGGCCACAGGGCGCGCTCTCGGCATGAGCGCCGGCGCAGTGCGGGTCGCCCAGCACCGGGCCCTGAACCGGCTGCGGGCGCTCGCCGCCGCCCAGCCGGTTCGGCGGGTTCCATGACGCCCCTACCCCGCCGCTCCGAGAGCGGGCTGAGCAGCGCGGTGCCCGACATCGTGGCGCTGGCCGAGACCGACCTCCTGCTCGACCGGCTCGGTGATCGCACGCCCTACCCGGACGATCTGGACGACCCGCTGTTCGCGGCCCTCGCCGTGCTCGCCGCGGATGTCGACCTCGACGAGGTCTCGCCGCAACGGACCCGTCGCACCATGACCGAGCACGGGTTGTGGCCGCCGCAGATGGACACGAGCGCGGTGTCCGCCGGGCGCCTGATCGAACTCCCCCCGGCGGGGCCGAACGGGATCGTCGCCTCTGCTGCGCAGCCCGGCTGGACCCCGGAATCGCGGGCCCAGGCGTTGGCCGCCGAAGCCCGTGCGGCTCAGTTGCGCGGGATCGCCGCCTTCGCCGACCCCGGTCGTACGGTCGGCGTCCGGTTGGTGCCGGCCCTGGCCGCCGCGGGTGCCGCCCTCGTCCTGTCGATGGGGGCCGCAGCGGCGCTCACCAGCGGCCAGTCGGTCAACCCGGCCAAGGTCATCGAGTCGGTCGTCCAGCAGTTCACCGGCGAGAGCGGCTCGGCCGGCCGACCCGGCGGCAGCCGGCCCCGGGGAGCAACGTGTCCGATCCCAGGGTGATCCGCGGGTCGGACGGGGCTTTCACCACGCCCCCGGTCGGCCTGTCGCCGAGCCCGAGTGTCAGCGGCCCGTCACCGTCGCCGAGCGTCGAGCTCCTCCTGAAGGGCGATGCTCCGGTCGGCGCGACGATCCCCCTCACCGACCTGAGCGGCGCTCTCCCGAGCGCCGTGCCGACCGCGGCCCCCACGCTGCCCGGGCACACCCACCCGACGCATGACGAGCACACCACAGCCCCTAGCACAGTGCCCACGACGGTCGACCCGACCCCGACCCCGACGGCGCCGCCGGACCCTTCCCCGACGGAGTCGAGCCCTCCGATCACGGGAAGCCCGACTCCGACCCCGACCGAGACGACCACGGAGGCTCCGGCGGAGCTCGTCCAGACCACGGCCCCGGACGCCCAGGCCCCCCTGACCACGTGAGGACGCCGAGGCCGTGAGAACTCAGGGTTACGATCGGCACCATGGTTGAGCGTGACCCTGCAGTGGTCTTCGGGACGACAGGTCTGACCTACGACGACGTGCTGCTCCTGCCGGGCGAGACCGATGTCATCCCGAGCGAGGTCGACACCACCTCCCGCCTGACCCGTGGGGTCGCGCTGCGGATGCCCATCGTCTCCGCGGCCATGGATACCGTCACCGAGGCCCGGATGGCGATCGCGATGGCCCGCCAGGGCGGTCTCGGCGTCCTGCACCGCAATCTCTCGATCGAGGATCAGGCCTACCAGGTCGACCTGGTCAAACGGACCCAGACCGGGATGATCTCGAACCCGGTCACGATCGGTCCGGACGCGACGCTGGAGCAGCTGGACGAGACGTGTGGGCGGTACCGGGTCTCCGGGCTGCCGGTGATCTCCGCGGACATGACGCTGCTCGGCATCATCACCAACCGGGATCTGCGCTTCACCCCGATCGCCGAGTGGGGAACCACGCTGGTCCGCGACGTGATGACGCCGATGCCGCTGGTCACCGCGGCCGAGGGGATCGGCCGCGACGAGGCGATCATGCTGCTGCGCCGGCACAAGCTGGAGCGGCTGCCGATCATCGACCGGGGCGACCGCCTGGTCGGCCTGATCACCGTGAAGGACTTCGTGAAGTCCGAGCAGTACCCGCACGCGACCAAGGACGGCGACGGCCGGCTGATGGTGGCCGCGGCGGTGGGCTACTTCGGGGACGCCTGGAAGCGGGCCACCACGCTGGTCGAGGCGGGGGTCGACGTCCTGGTCCCGGATGTGGCCAACGGGCACGCCCGGCTGATGCTGGACATGATCCGCCAGCTCAAGGCCGACCCGGCCACCCGGCACGTGCAGGTGTTGGCCGGCAACGTGGCCACCCGCGACGGCGCCCAGGCGCTGGTCGACGCGGGCGCCGACGGGGTCAAGGTCGGCGTCGGCCCGGGTTCGATCTGCACCACCCGGGTGGTGGCCGGCGTCGGCGTGCCTCAGGTGACGGCGGTCTTCGAGGCGTCCCAGGCCTGCCGCCCGGCGGGGGTGCCGGTGGTTGCGGACGGCGGGCTGCAGCACTCCGGCGACATCGCCAAGGCCCTGGTGGCCGGCGCCGACACCGTGATGATCGGCTCGCTGCTGGCCGGGTGCGAGGAGAGCCCGGGGGAGCTGCTGCTGGTGAACGGCAAGCAGTACAAGTCCTACCGGGGCATGGGCTCGGTGGCGGCGATGAGTTCGCGCGGGAAGAAGTCCTACTCCCGCGACCGCTACTTCCAGGCCGATGTGGTGGGCGACGACAAGATCGTGCCCGAGGGCATCGAGGGCCAGGTGCCGTACCGCGGCCCGTTGTCCGCGGTGATCCACCAGCTCACCGGCGGGCTGCACCAGTCCATGTTCTACGTCGGTGCCCGTACCGTGCCCGAGCTGCAGGAGCGCGGCCGGTTCGTCCGGATCACCTCCGCGGGCCTGAAGGAGAGCCACCCCCACGACGTCCAGATGACGGTGGAAGCCCCCAACTACACCGGCCGCTAGCGTCCGCCAGCGAGCAGGGTTGTGGATAGCCTGGGCCGGTGAACGAGATCGAGATCGGGCGGGGCAAGCGGGGCCGTCGGGCCTACACCTTCGACGACGTGGCGATCGTGCCGAGCCGGCGCACCCGCGACCCCGAGGAAGTGAGCGTCGCCTGGCAGATCGACGCCTACCGGTTCGAGCTGCCGGTGGTCGCCGCTCCGATGGACTCGGCGATGTCGCCCGCGCAGGCGGTGGCGATCGGCCGCCTCGGTGGTCTGGGTGTGCTCGACCTTGAGGGCCTGTGGACCCGCTACGAGGATCCCGAGCCGCTGCTGGCCGAGATCGCCGAGCTCGACCCCGTCGCGGCCACCCGCCGGATGCAGCAGATCTACGCGGAGGCGGTCAAGCCCGACCTGATCGCCGCGCGGGTGAAGCGAGATCCGCGAGGCCGGGGTCACCGTGGCCGGCGCGCTCACGCCCGCAGCGCACCCAGCAGTTCTGCGAAGACCGTCGTCGACGCCGGCGTCGACCTGTTCGTGATCCGCGGGACCACGGTCAGCGCCGAGCACGTCTCGGGCCGGGCCGAGCCGCTCAACCTCAAACGGTTCATCTACGAGCTCGACGTCCCGGTGATCGTCGGTGGCTGTGCCACCTACACCGCGGCGTTGCACCTGATGCGCACCGGCGCGGCCGGCGTCCTGGTCGGCTTCGGCGGCGGTGCCACCCACACGACCCGGACCACGCTCGGCATCCACGCCCCGATGGCCACCGCGATCGCCGACGTCGCAGCCGCCCGGCGCGACTACATGGACGAGTCCGGAGGCCGCTACGTGCACGTGATCGCGGACGGCGGCATGGCCCGCTCCGGCGACATCGTCAAGGCGATCGCCTGCGGGGCGGACGCCGTGATGCTCGGGCACCGCGCTGGCCCGCGCCACGGACGCGCCCGGGCGGGGCTGCCACTGGGGCCCGGAGGCCCACCACCCGCAGGTGCCGCGCGGCGAGCGGGTGCGGGTGGGCACCGTCGGCACGCTGGAGGAGATCCTGCTCGGCCCGGGCCGGCAGGCCGACGGCACGACGAACCTGGTCGGCGCCCTGCGCCGGGCGATGGCGACCACGGGCTACTCCGACCTGAAGGAGTTCCAGCGGGTCGACGTCGTGGTCTCCCGTACCGCCCGAGCGGGGCCGAGCAATGAGCGGCGCCGGTCAGGGACTGGGCCCCGGCCGAGCGCACCGACGCCCTGAGCGCCATGCGCACCGGCAGACGCTTCGACGTGCTGGTCGTCGGCGGCGGCGTCGTCGGCGCCGGATGCTGCGCTCGACGCGGCCACCCGCGGCCTGAGCGGTGGCCTGGTCGAGGCGCGCGACTGGGCCACCGGCACCTCCTCGCGCTCGAGCAAGCTGATCCACGGCGGCCTGCGCTACCTGGAGCAGCTCGACTTCGCGCCTGGTCGCGAGGCGCTGCGCGAGCGCGGGCTGCTGCTGACCACGGCTCGCGCCGCACCTGGTCCGGCCGGTGCCGTTCCTCTACCCGCTGCACGCACCGCGGCTGGGAACGGCCCTACGTCGGCGCCGGCCTCGCGCTCTACGACGCCATGGCTGCGGCCGGGCACGGCGTCGGGCTGCCGCGCCACCGGCACCTGACCCGCGCGCAGGCGCGCTGCGGCTCGCGCCCGGCCTGCGCAAGGACGCGCTGATCGGCGCGCATCCAGTACTACGACGCGCCAGGTCGACGACGCCCGGCACACGATGACCGTCGCCCGCACCGCGGCCGCCTACGGCGCGCGCGGTCGCCAACCGCACCCGGGTGATCGGCTTCCTGCGCGAGGGCGAGCGGGTCGTCGGCGTCGCGGGTGCGCGACCTCGAGACCGGCGACGAGCATCGAGATCCGCGGCCAAGCAGGTGATCAACGCGACCGGGGTCTGGACCGACGAGATCCAGGCGCATGGTCGGCGAGCGCGGGCCAGTTCCAGGTGCGCGCCTCCAAGGGCATCCACCTCGTCGTGCCGCGCGACCGGATCCAGTCCGCGAGCCGGGCATGATCCTGCGCACCGAGAAGTCGCGTGCTGTTCGTCATCCCGTGGGGCCGGCACTGGATCATCGGCACCACCGACACCGACTGGAACCTCGACAAGGCCCACCCGGCGGCGACCGCGGCCGACATCGACTACGTGCTCGACCACGTCAACACGGTGCTGGCCACCCCGCTCACCCACGAGGACGTCGAGGGCGTCTACGCCGGGCTGCGGCCGCTGCTGTCCGGGGAGAGCGACGACGACCTCGAAGCTCTCCCGCGAGCACGCCGTCGCGCACGCCGGCGCCGGGCCTGGTCGCGGTCGCCGGCGGCAAGTACACGACCTACCGGGTGATGGCCAAGGACGCCGTCGACGCGGCGGTCCGCGGCCCTGGACGGCACGGGTGCCGCCGTCGCTGCACCGACGAGGTGCCGCTGCTCGGCGCCGAGGGCTACCAGGCGCGCCTGGAACAGCCGGGCCGGCTCGGCGCGCCAGCACCGGCCTGCACGTGGCCCGGATCGAGCACCTGCTGCAGCCGCTACGGCTCGCTGATCGACGAGGTGCTCGCGCTGATCGCCGCGCGACCCGGAGCTGGCCGAGCCGCTGCCGGGCGCCGACGACTACCTGGCGCGCCGAGGTGGTCTACGCGGCCTCGCACGAGGGCGCGCTGCACCTCGACGACGTGCTGGCCCGCCGCACCCGGATCTCGATCGAGACCTGGGACCGCGGCGTGTCCACAGCGCCGCGCAGGTCGGCCGCAGCTGATGGCGCGGGTGCTCGGCTGGAACGACGACCAGCGTCGAGCGCGAGGTCGAGCACTACCTGGCCCGGGTCGAGGCCGAGCGGGACTCGCAGGCGCAGCCGGACGACGAGACCGCGGACGCCGTCCGAATGGGTGCACCGGAGATCGTCCCGCTCGCCTGACCGGGCGGCGTCCGGTGGGTCGGCTCAAGCGATCCGGCCCGGCTGCCGAAGGGGGTTCGGACACCGGATCACCCCTGGGAGCACCCGATGACGATCATCAAGGCCACCTGCCCGTGCTGCGGCGACGTGGAATTGACCCGCGACCAGGTGAGCCTGACGGTGCATCCGGTGAAGGACCGCTCCTCGTACGCCTTCGTCTGCCCGCAGTGCGGCGACGAGGTGCGCAAGCCCGCCGGGGCCGAGGTGATCCGGCTGCTCAAGATGGGCGGGGTGACCGCCGTCCGCGTGGACATGCCCGCCGAGGCGGCCGAGGTGCACGAGGGCCCCCGGATCACCGAGGACGAGTGCCTGGACTTCCGCAACTGGCTGGACTCGGCCACCGCCGTGGCCTCGGCGGCAGCGGCGGGCCTGCACCACCGCATCGACGCCTGGACCGCCGAGAGCACCGAGGGCTGACCCGGCCACCCCTTCAAGATCACTGTTAGTCAGGGGTTCTTGCCCAGCAGCTGGGGTGGGAACCCGGCACTAACGGCGATCTTGGGTGATTTGCTGGTGGTGGACCAGCAGGCGCTGGGCGCCCCAGGCCACGGCGGAGACGTGCCCTCTGAGTGTGGACAGTTCTCGGGCAGAAATGGTCATTTCGGCCCGAGAGGTGTCCACATAGGCCCGAGAGGTGTCCACATAGGCCCGAGAAGTGTCCACACGACCCGAGAAGTGTCCACACGGGCCCTGCGACAGAGTGGGTATCGGTCGACGACCGGCGGCCCTGGCGGGTCCGGACGGGCGAACGTAGGCTGCCGGAATGGGGTCCGAGGCGTTGGTGAAGCTCGCTACGGACGATCCCGCGGCCCACCTGGACCCGATCCGGGTCCAGGCCCTGACGGGCCGGCTGGTCGCCGGGACCGACGGCAGGGCGCCGGGGGTGCTCACCACCACCAGCCCGTTCACCGGGGCGCCGCTGGCGGAGTTGCCGCGCAGCACCCCGGCGGACGTCGCGGAGGCGGTGCGGCGGGCGCGCGCCGTCCAGCCCGAATGGGCCGAGCGGACCCCGCACGACCGCGCCGCCGTCCTGCTGCGGCTGCACGACCTCCTGCTCAACCGCCAGGAGGAGGGGCTGGACCTGATCCAGCTCGAGTCGGGCAAGGCGCGCGGGCACGCCTTCGAGGAGATCGCCTCGGTGGTGATGGCCGCCAGCTGGTACGCCCGCCGCGGCCCGGCGATGCTGGCCGACACCCGGCACGGCGGCCTGGTGCCGGTGCTCAGCCAGGTGCGTGAGGTGCATCACCCGCATGGTGTGGTCGGAGTGATCGCCCCGTGGAACTACCCCTTGGTGCTGGGCATCGGCGACTCCCTGCCCGCCCTGCTGGCGGGCAACGCCGTCGTGGTCAAGCCGGACGAGAAGACCACTCTGATCACGCTCTGGGCGGCCGAACTGCTGGCCGAGGCCGGAGTGACGGACGGCGTCTTCCAGGTGGTCGCCGGTGACGGGCCGGCGGTGGGTGGTGCGCTGGTGGACGCCGTGGACTACGTCTGCTTCACCGGGTCCACCGCCACTGGGCGGGTGGTGGCCCGGCAGGCCGCCGACCGGCTGATCGGGGCCTCGCTGGAGCTCGGCGGCAAGAACGCGCTGTACGTCGCGGCCGACGCCGACCTCGATCGGGCGGCCGAGGGCGCGGTGCGGGACTGCTTCGGCAACCTGGGCCAGGCCTGCGTCTCCACCGAGCGGCTGCTGCTGCACACCGACATCGCCGAGGCCTTCCTGGACCGGTTCCTGGACCGGGTGCGCCGATTGCGGCTCGGCAGCGGGCTCGGCTACACCGCCGACCTGGGCTGCCTGATCTCGCCAGAGCAGCTGGCCCGGGTGCACGCCCACGTCGAGGACGCCCGGGCGCACGGCGCGACGGTGCTGGCCGGTGGGCGGGCCCGGCCGGATCTCGGGCCCACGTTCTACGAACCGACCGTGCTGGACGGCGTCCCGGCCCAGGCCGCCTGTGCAGGTGAGGAGACGTTCGGCCCGGTCGTGAGCGTGTACCGGGTGGCCGGCGACGCCGAAGCGGTCGCGCGGACCAATGACACCGACTACGGCCTCAACGCCTCGATCTGGACCCGCGACCTGCGCCGAGGAGCCCTGCTGGCCCGCCAGATCCGTACCGGAACGGTCGCCGTCAACGAGGTCTACCACGCCGCCTGGGGATCGCTGGCGGCGCCGATGGGCGGGTACAAGACCTCCGGGCTCGGGCGACGCTTCGGCAGCGCGGGGCTGATGCGGTTCACCGAGTCCCAGACCGTGCTGGTGCAGCACGTGGCGGGGCTGGGTCCGCTGTACGCCCAGGGGCCCGAAGGCATGGCACGCAGCTTCACCCTGGCCCTCCGGGCGGCCCGCGCCCTGCGCCTGCCCTGGCCGTGACCGGCCCCCCGCACACCCGATGATCTGGACCCGTGGGAGACGACGATGAGTGACGTCAGCGACAGCGACCGTCAGGCGGCGGTGGCGGCCCTGACCGTGCACCTGCAGAGCGGACGGCTGAGCTCGACCGAGTTCGAGCAGCGCCAGGTCGAGGCCGATGCCGCACGCACCTGGGCGCAGATCGAGGCGCTGTTCGGTGACCTGCCGGCCCCGCACCCCCAGCGCCCGCCGACCGCCTTCCCGCGACTGCCCGGCGCTCCCGGCGTGCCCGGCGTGTCTGGGGTGCCCGGGGTGCCCGACGCGCGCAGCGGAGGTGTCGCCTGGCGCCCGCGGATCGGGGCGGCCCTGCCGATCGTGGCCCTGATCCTGTTCTTCCTGACCAAGAGCTGGCTGTGGTTCCTGATGATCCCGCTGTACTGGGCCCTGGCCCAGGGGCCTGGACGACGCGGTCAGTGACTCGCCGGTGAGGGACCCGGTGGGGGCCGCGAACATGTTGCATCACGTGGAGGCCTGCTACGACGCCATTCCGGTGGCGGCGGGGGCGGCGGCCGTGCGCGTCGAGGAACATGGTCCGCTGCGGCTGTTCATCCGCGAGGGCACAGGCTGGCCCTACTACGCCCGGCCGGCCGCGCCCGGGGTGGTGGTGAGCGCCCAGGACGTGCTGGCCGTGCGGGCCCGGATGCGGGAGCTGGGCATCCCCGAGGCCTTCGAGTGGGTGGCCGAGCTCGTGCCCACCCTGGACGGTGCGGCACGGGAGGCCGGCCTGCAGGTGCGGCTGTGCCCCCTGCTGGTGCTGGACGGCGACCCGGTCACCGACGCGGTGCCGCCCGGTGTCCGGACCGACCTGCTGGGCGGTGAGGACGCGGCCGCGATCGCCGCCGCGCTGGCCGTGGCACAGCTGGCGTTCGGGCACAGCGGGCATGCGGCAGCGGGCGCCGGGCCGGCCGAACGCGACGCGTTGGCGGCGCGGGTCGACGAGACCCATCGTCAGGAGCTGACGCGGGCGATCAGCTGTGGCCGCTTCGAGCAGGCCGTCGCCTGCCTGGACACCGAGGGGACGTTGCCCGGCGTGCTCGCCACCGGTGGCCTGCAGCACGCCCAGGGTGTGGCCGAACTGGTCGGCATCGCCACGCTGCCGGTGGCGCGTCAGCGCGGTCTGGCCGTGGCGATCACGGTGGCCCTGGCAGCCCGGGCCCGGGAACGGGGGCTGGGCACGGTGTTCCTCTCGGCGGCGGACGACGCGGCAGCCCGGATCTACCAGCGGGCCGGGTTCCGGCGTCGGGGCACGGCAGGTCTGGCCGAACCGGCCTGAGCGCACCCATCCAGTGCACCGGGTGGCTACGGTGGAGCTGTGTGGCGAACCGCGGTGAAGCCCCGCTGGCTGATCCTGCTGGCACTGGTCCTGGCGTTGGCCACCGGGATGGCCTGGCTGGGCAACTGGCAGCTCAGCCGTGCCCGGGACCAGGGCGACGACGCCCAGCAGGCGCGGCTCTCCGTGCCGGTGGTGGCGCTCACCAGCCTGCTCGGACCGCAGCAGAAGTTCCCGGCGGCGGCCGCCGACCGACCGGTGACCGTCGAAGGGATCTGGGACACCTCCCGGCAGCTCGTCGTGGCCGACCGATGGCGCGACGGCAGCGGCGGCTACTGGGTGCTCACCCCCTTGCGGCTGGCCGACGGCTCGGGTCTCGCGGTGGTGCGCGGCTGGACCGATTCGCTCGACCGGGCGGCGGCCAGTGCCGCGCAACTGCCCCCGGCCACGCAGACCGTGACCGTCGGCGGCGTGCTGCGCCCGGGGGAACCGGGGCTGGACCGCGAGCCGGGAACGTCCTCCGGGCTGCCTGCGGGGCAGATCGACCGGATCGACCCGGTGGAGCTGCTCGAGCGGTGGCCGGGCCCGCTGTTCACCGGGTATCTGGTGCTGACCGACCCGGCGCCGTCCGGGCAGGGCGAGGACCTGGTCGCCGTCCCCCCGGCCTCGGGCAGCGGTCAGCTGGCCCTGCAGAACCTCTCGTACGCCCTGCAGTGGTGGGTGTTCGCCGCGTTCGGGGTCTTCCTGTGGTGGCGGCTGGTGCGCGACGACCACCGCGGCGCCCTGACCCGCCGCGAGGCCGAGCGCCAGGTAGGGGCATGATGGGCGCATGACGGCTGCCCTGACCCGGTATCGGGTGCTCGCCTACGCCACGGGCGTGTTCCTGCTCCTGCTGACGATCAACATCGTGCTGAAGTACGTGCTCGACACGGCGCACCTGGGGGATTGGCTGGCGATGGTGCACGGCTGGCTCTACCTGGCCTACGTGCTGGTCACGGTCGACCTGTGGTTCCGCACCGATCGTCAGCTGCCGTTCCTGCGCACCGCCGGGGTGGTGCTGGCGGGCACGATCCCGTTCATGTCCTTCGTCGCCGAGCGCTGGGTCCGCGGCCAGGTCGAGCCCATGCTCGACCGGTCGGTGCCGTCGGCCCATTAGGCTCGGGTGGGTGAGCCTCACCCACCAGCCCGTCCTCGTCGTCGACTTCGGCGCGCAGTACGCCCAGCTGATCGCCCGCCGGGTCCGCGAGGCGCGGGTCTACTCCGAGATCGTGCCGCACACCATGCCGGTGGCCGCGATGATCGAGCGCAAACCCGCAGCCGTGATCCTGTCCGGCGGTCCGTCCAGCGTGTACGCCGAGGGCGCCCCCCAGGTCGACCCGGCGCTGTTCGACGCCGGGGTGCCGGTGTTCGGCATCTGCTACGGCTTCCAGGCCATGGCCCGCGCGCTCGGCGGGGAGGTCGCCCACACCGGAACCAGCGAGTACGGCCGCACCGAGCTGCAGGCCAGCCCCGACGGCTCGACGCTGCTGGCGGGCCAGCCCGGCCGGCAGTCCGTGTGGATGAGCCACGGCGACGCGTCGTCCGGGCGCCGGAGGGGTTCACGGTCGTGGCCAGTACCGACCGGCGCCGGTCGCCGCCTTCGAGGACGACGCGCGCCGGCTCTCCGGCGTGCAGTGGCACCCCGAGGTCAAGCACTCCCCGCACGGCCAGCAGGTGCTGGTCAGCTTCCTGCACGACGTCGCCGGCATCGCGGGCGGACTGGACCACCGGCAGCGTCGATCGAGGAGCAGGTCGACCAGGTCCGGACCCAGATCGGCGACGGCCGCGTGATCTGCGGGCTGTCCGGCGGGGTCGACTCCGCGGTGGCCGCGGCGCTGGTGCAGCGCGCCATCGGCGACCCGCTGACCTGCGTGTTCGTCGACCACGGGCTGCTGCGCGCCGGTGAGCGCGAGCAGGTGGAGCGGGACTTCGTCGCCGCCACCGGCGTCAACCTGGTGGTCGACGCCCAGCAGCGCTTCCTGGACGCGCTGGCCGGGGTGACCGACCCCGAGACCAAGCGCAAGATCATCGGCCGGGAGTTCATCCGGGTCTTCGAGAGGCCGCTCGCGAGGTGGTCGCCGACGCCGGCGCGCACGGCGAGCAGGTCGAGTTCCTGGTGCAGGGCACCCTGTACCCGGACGTCGTGGAGTCCGGCGGCGGCGAGGGTACGGCCAACATCAAGAGCCACCACAACGTCGGCGGGCTGCCCGACGACCTGAAGTTCAACCTCGTCGAACCGCTGCGGCTGCTGTTCAAGGACGAGGTGCGCGCGGTCGGCGCGCGAGCTCGGCCTGCCCGAGGAGATCGTGCGCGCCAGCCGTTCCCGGGCCCGGGCCTGGGCATCCGGATCATCGGCGAGGTCACCGGGGAGCGGCTGGACACGCTGCGCCAGGCCGACGCGATCGCCCGCGAGGAGCTGACCGCGGCCGGCCTGGACCACCAGATCTGGCAGTGCCCGGTGGTGCTGCTGGCCGACGTGCGCTCGGTCGGGGTGCAGGGCGACGGGCGCACCTACGGGCACCCGATCGTGCTGCGGCCGGTGTCCAGCGAGGACGCCATGACCGCCGACTGGACCCGGGTGCCCTACGACGTGCTGGAGCGGATCTCGACCCGGATCACCAACGAGGTGCCCGAGGTCAACCGGGTGGTGCTGGACGTCACGAGCAAGCCGCCGGGCACCATCGAGTGGGAGTGACCGGCTGATCCGAACGGGTCAGACCATCTTGACCACGATGTCGTGCAGCACCTCGCCTGCCCGGGCGACCCGGTCGGCGGCGTTGGACAGGTGCCGGTAGACCTCGCGCTTCTTCATCACTTCCATCACCGTGATCAGAGCCTTGCCTCCGGTCGGCCCGCCGGCCGACTCCAGCCGGACGACGTCCGCCTCGACGTCGAACAGGTCGGCCAGGGCGCGGCGGTAGGCCTTCTCGGTGTTCCGCTCCGCCTTGCGCGCCGCGGCGGCGCTGGCCTCGGCGGCTGCCGGGTCGGTGGAGAGCAGGCCGTAGCCCTGCCGCAATGCCTTGGCCCCGTCCAGCAGGTGCTCGGCGATGTCGGCGGTGTGCTGGTCCGGGGTGACGCCCAGGGCCTCCATCTCGCGCACCGTGGTCTTGGCGTAGTTGATGATGTGGTCGATCGTGCTGATCGCGCGGTAGAGCTCCTCGCGGTCCATCGGCGTGGAGAACGCCTTGTTCAGCACGTCCATGTTGCGGTCCTTGACGGTGTCCGCCTCGTGCTCGAGCTCGCGGACGCGCAGCGCCAGCGCCTCGTCGCCGGTCTGCATGAAGGCGAGCAGAGCCTCACCTGCCTGCACTGCGAGGTCGCACTGCTCGTCGAGCAGCGCGAAGAAGTCGGGCATCCGGGGGAAGACCCGGCCGACCACCCGCCCCAGGACGGAGTTGGAGCCTTCGGACATGGTGACCTCCTGCAGAAACGGGCAGACCTCGGACGATGATGCGGGACTCAGAGGAAGAGGGAGCTGATCAGGTAGGCGACGATCCCCACGGTGGCGGATCCCGGGATGGTGATCAGCCAGGTGCTGACGATCTCGAACGCCTTCGACCAGCGCACCGCCTTGGGCCGCTCGGACGAGCCGATGCCCATGATCGCGGAGCTGACCACGTGGGTGGTGGAGACCGGGGCGCCGACGGCGGAGGCGGTGAGGATGACGGTGGCCGAGGTGAGCTGGGCGTCCAGGGCGTGCAGTGGGCGCACCTTGTAGATGCCGAACCCGACGGTGCGCACGATCCGCCACCCGCCGGACAGGATGCCCAGGGTGATCGCGCCGGCGCAGGACACGATGACCCAGAACGGCACGGCGAAGTCGGTCAGCTTGCCGCCCAGGACCAGCACCAGGGTGATGATGCCCATGCTCTTCTGAGCGTCGTTCGCCCCGTGCGAGAACGCGAGGCCGGCCGAGGTCAGGAACTGGGCCCGGCGCAGGTACTTGTTGGCCACCGGCCGAGCGCCCTGCAGCAGCCGGCCCATCAGCCGGTGGATGCCGAAGCCCATCCAGAACCCGATCAGCGGGGAGAGGATCAGGCCGGCCAGCACCTTGGTGACCCCGGTGAGGTGGGCGTGCTGGAACAGTTCGGTGAAGCCCCACTTCACGTGGTCGGCGCCGGCGGAGACCACGACCGCGCCCACCAGCCCGCCGACCAGGGCGTGCGAGGACGACGACGGGATGCCGAACCACCAGGTGCCCAGGTTCCACACGATGGCGCCCGATGATCCCGCAGAAGATCACCACCATCGCCTTGGTGGCGTCGAGGTCGCCGACGTCCACGAACTTGCCGATCGTGTTCGCCACCGCCGTGCCGCCGAGGATCGGGCCCAGGAACTCGAAGATGCCGACCACGATCACCGCCTGCACCGGGGTCATCGCCCGTGAGGCGATCACCGTGGCGATGATGTTCGCGGCGTCGTGGAACCCGTTGGTGTAGTCGAACAGGAGCACGAAGACCACGGCAATGACCGTGAGTACCGCCAACGTCGACATCGAGCCGTCCTTCGCTGCATGCAGTGGCTGACAGGACTGACAAAGAGCACCAAAACAGATGTCGACCGGTGGTGGAGGCCGATCGTGATGACGGGGTGTTCAACGCTTGTTCGCATCAAAGACACCCTGCCGTGGCCCCACCGTGGCAACGCGGAACTGCCAGGTCAAGTGTCTGGGCCGGGTCAAACGCCGTCCGACCGGATCGGAACGCCGGGTGGTGTGCCCTTCCGAGTCGTCCCTCGGCCCCTGTGGCCGCCCCGTCAGGGGCACAATTCAGGGGTGCAGCAGCGGACGGCGTGGAGCAGGTTCGCCCTGATCGCGGTGTGTGGACTGATCGCGGTGGCGGTCGTCGGCGCCGCCCAATGGTCGCAGCGCCGCGACGACCCGGCGGCCGTGCCTGGGGTTCGGATCGCCGCCGTGCTGTTGCTGGAGGCCGACGCCCGGATCAGCCGCGGCGCCGACGGCGCGAGGCGGGAGAGCGTGCCGCGCGCGCAGCGCTGGTCCGCCAGACCTGGGACGACGCCGCGCAGGAGGCCCGGCTGCGCCTGCCCGCAGCCGCCGGCGCGGTGCCCGGCTCCGAGCCGGAGGCACAGATCAAGTTCGTCGGTGAGCACGTGGCAGGGCGTCGTGGCGAGCCCGCACCGCGCGCGGGCCGAGCTGATCGGGCACTACGCCTTCCGCGACGTCAGACGGCCTCTGGCGGGATGCCCCCGAACAGACCTGGCGGCTCCGGCTGAGCCGGCTCGACCCGGTCGGCCGGACCCGTGGCTGGCGGCTGATCTCGATCGGCTGATCCGGGGCCATCGGCGGTCACGAACCTCGGCCCACACCCGTTTCCCGGCTCCGCCGTGGTCGATGCCCCAGTGCGCGGGAGCAGTTCGACCAGTGAGACGCCGCGGCCGTGCTCCTCGCCCGGGTCGGCGTTCTGCAGCTCGGGTGGGGTGTGACTGGCGTCGGTGACGCTGACCCGTAGTCCCGCCTCGTCCTGCAGCGAGGTCGAACGTGATCGGGGCGCGTGCCGGCATGGGTGACGGCATTCGTCACCAGTTCACTGACGATGAGCACCACGTCGTCCGCAGCTGATCCGTGCCCCCCATCCGCGAGCGTGCGGCGGGCCAGTGCGCGGGCCTGGCTCACTGACAACGTCGTGTAGCGGCCAACTCCGCCCGCACCCGGCGCGGCGGCCGCCGACCTGCGCGGTGGACGGTCATCGCGGAGACGTCGTCCCCGTGACGGTGCCGTCCGCGATCAGCCGGTCCACGTCGCGTCGAGCAGGTGCCGGGCGCGCAACGGTGCGTCCGCCGCCGCGCGCACCTCGGCGATCACGCCGGCGAAACCGCGCCATTCCCGGCGGAGAGGTCCTCGCCGCGACGCTCGATCAGTCCGTCGGTGTAGAGCAGGAGAAGCTCGCCGTCGCCGACCTGGATCGGGTGCTCGTGCCGGGGCCGGGGGCCGGCACAGCCCAGCGGTGGGTCGGGATCGGCGTCGACGAAGGTGGTGGCGTGATCGGGGTGGCAGCGCACCATCGGCGGGTGCCCGGCGACGGAGAACCTGCCGGCGCCGGTGCCGGGGTGGAGTTCGAGGTAGACCACGGTGGCCAGGGACTCCGGCTCGAGGTGGCCGAGCATCTCCTCGACCCGGGTGAGCACCGCGGCCGGCCCCTGCCGAGCACGGCGTAGGCGCGAAGTGCGTGTCGCACCGAGCTCATCACGCGCGCGGCGGCCAGCCCGTGCCCGGTCGCGTCGCCGACGGCACAGGCCGAGGCGACCGTCGGGAAGGGTGAAGGCGTCGTACCAGTCGCCGCCCGACCTCCATGCCCACGCGCCGCGGGCTGGAAACGACCGTCGACCTGCCAGCCGTCGAGGACCGGCAGGGCGGTGGGCAGGACCGCTCCCTGCAGCACCTCGGCGACGCTGCGCTGCTGCTCGTAGAGCAGCGCCCGCTCCATCGCCTGAGCGGCGTAGCCGGCCAGCGTGGTCAGGAACTCGCGCTCATGGGGGCTGATCCGGCGGGTCTCGGCGAAGGAGACCGCCAGGGTGCCCAGCGCCTTGCCGTTGCTGGCGATCAGCGGCAGGTGGGCCATCGCGCGGGTGCCGGCAGCGGTCATGTGCGCGCCGATGCCCGGGAAGCGGGCCTCGGCCTGCTCGATACTCTCCAGGAAGTGGCTCTGACCGGTGCGTACGGCGTCGGCGACGGGGGCGTCCGTGTCCAGCGGGATGATCTGCCACGCCGCAGTGGTCGTCTTCGGGAGTGGACTCATGCTCAGGTACCGCAGCTGTCGGGCCTCGTCGTCGACCAGGGCGATGCCGGTGAAGAAGGCGCCGGACGCGGCCCTGATGTGCCGGGTGAGCACGTCGGCCACGTCGACGGGGGTCAGCGCGGTCTGCAGGCCGCGGGTGACCGCGAGCAGACGGGTGCCGCGGGCCAGGGCACGTTCCAGCCGGCGGACCAGCTCCCGGTGCTCGGTGGGCGCCATGGCGGTCACTCCGCGAGGTGGCCGCGGTGCGCCTAGGCGCCGTGGCCCGGGCCAGCGCTGCGAACGCATGCGTGGTCGGAGTGTCCACGGCGCCGATCTCGGCCGGCAGCAGCCAACGTGCACTGACCGCCTCACTGCTCGCCACGATCGGCGGCCGGTGGCAGAGCGGCACGTGGAAGATCACGTCGATCCGGCGGTCCCGGGCGTCGACCACGGTGGTCAGCGGTTCGGCCGGGCGGATCGCCAGGCCGGTCTCCTCGCGCACCTCGCGGCGCACGGTCTGCCCGGCGTCCTCGCCGCGGTCGAGCAGGCCGCCGGGCAGGGTCCAGCCCCGCCGATGGCGCTGGCGGAGCATCAGCACCCGGCCCTCGTGCTCCAGGAAGCACAGGGCGCCGACCGTGAAGTTGGGGGTGAGCCGACGCACCAGCCGGATCCGTACCGGGCGGGGCAGCCGGGCGTAGGTGCGCAGGGCGAGGCGCCGGACGGGGCTCGGCTGCGTCGGGTCCACTCCGGCACGGTAGCCCGACAGGACCCCTCGGTGCGGGCTGTGATCGAGGAGACGATCCGCAAGGCGGAACGTCCCGGGTGCACCCCGGCGGGGTCGCCCTAGCGTCTGCCCTGGACGCCGATACACGCCCCTAGGGGCCGACCGGTCGCAGGAACGGCCCGTGGTGGACCGGGTCGAAGAGGGCGGGAAGGCTTGCCTTCCCGCCCTCGACCTGTCGGAGGACCAGCGCGACGACCGGCCGATAGGTTCGGTGCCGTGCCCTTGAATCCAGCCCCCCGACGACGGGGTCTGGTCGACGTCCACCGGATCGCCGTGCACCTGCTCGATCCCGATCGGCGAGGTCCGGCCGCCGGCTGGCTGCGGCACGGCGACACCCCGGGTGAGGCGCTGGCTCGGGTGCTGATGGCGGCCGGCACCCGGTCCCGCGCGGCGGCAGCACTCGCCGACGCCGTCCCGCTGCGCTCGGTGCGCTCGCTGCCCCGTCTCGCGGGCCACGGCGTGCGGCTGCACGTGCTCACCCTGGAGTACCTGGCCCCGCCCGACCTGGACCTGTCCGCCGGCCGGGACACGACGGCAGACGACGCCGAGCTGACCGAGGTGCTCACCAGTTGGGCGGACGGCGGGCGCGCCGACCCGCTGGGCGGTCAGGTGGGCGTGGCCGTGATGAAGGTGCAGCGGCCCGGCGTGTACGCCGTCGTCGCCGACGGTGACCGGGTGCTGCTCACCGGACTCGGCCGGTCCGGGCGGTGGACCCTGCCCGGCGGCGGGATCGACCTCGGCGAGCAGCCCGAGGTGTCGCTGGCCCGAGAGGCCCACGAGGAGACCGGGTGGAGCCTGGACGACGTCCGGCTGGCCGGGGTGAGCACCGCGCGCTGGACCGGACGCGCCCCGGACCGGGTGGTGGAGGACTTCCAGGCCGTGCAGGTGCTCTACACGGCCGACGCGCCGACCGACGTCGAACCGCGGGTGGTCGAGGTCGGCGGCTCGACGTCGGCGGTCGCGTGGCTGCGCGTGGAGGAGATCGCCGGCCGTGCCGTTGACCTACGTGGCCATGTCGGGTCTCGCGCTGGCCGGGGTGGAGCTGCCCGCATAGGACGAGGCCGGGGGCGTGAGCGCGGACGAGGTGGCGCAGGCGGCGGGCACTGGCGGCGTCGCGACTCTGGCGCGACGACCGACGAGACCGACGAGCCGCGATGAGTCTCGCGGACGGGACGCCGCGATCGTGCTCGCCCTCGACGGCGGCGCAGGCCGGTGACGACGCGCTGGTGCTCGATCTGGCGCACGGCTACGACGGCTGCGGCGGGCCCGTCGCCGAGGTGACGTCGTCCTGGTCGCCGCCGGCAACGCCGAGCGGCGCCGTCGCGGCTCCTTCGCCACCCCGCCGGCACTGGCCGCCGAGCTCGCCCGGCAGGGCGCTGCCGGTTCCGGTCGGCAGCGTGGTCGATCCGGCGTGCGGGACCGGGGCTCTGCTCCGGGCCGCACTGGACCGGCTGGTCGCGCTCGGGGTCGCGCCGGCCGAGGCGCTGCCGCGCCTGTACGGCGTGGACGCGGACCCGGTCGCGGCCCGCTGTGCGCGGCGGCCCTGGCTCGCGCACGCCCGGCGGATCGATCCCGGCCTGCCCGCGCAGCGGTGGCGCCGCGGTGGTGGTCGGGCGACGCGCCTGCTCGGCGCGATCACGTCTCGGCGGGTCGCCGGTTCTCAGGATCCGTCGCTACCTGGTGTGGCACAAGGAGTTCCCCGACGTCCTCGATGTCGTCGACGGTGCCGTCGAGCCGGTCACGGGCTGGCGCGGCGGGTTCGGTGCGGTGCTGGCCAACCCGCCCTGGGAACGGCTGAAGGTGTTCCGCCGGGAGGGATCGCACGGCGGCGATGGGCACCCTGCGACGTCGTCGCGCGGGGCAGTCGCGATCGGTGCGTGAGGGCGGGCGGCATCCGCTGACCGGCGCCGGGGAGGTGAACGCCTACCTGCCGTTCGTGGAGACCTGCTGGCGTCTGCTCGCGCCGGACGGGCGTGCCGGGATCGTGGTGCCGGCCGGGATCGCCGCCGATCGTTCGGCCGCGGCACTGATGCGCGCCCTGCTCGAGGCCGGCGCGCTGGAGTCGCTGCACCTGCTCTCGTTGCAGCGCGCCGTGTTCGAGGGCGTCTCCTCGCGGGTCGGGGTGGCGGTGATGGCCGTGCGCCACGGCCCGCACCCGCCCGCCGTGGCACCAGCTCCGACGACCGCGCAGGTCGCCGTCGACGTGGTCGACCCGGCGCCGTGCCGCCGGAACAGGCCTGGCAGCTGGACGCCGACCTGCCGCTGCTGGTCAACCCCAACACCGGCACGCTGCCCCTGTGCACGTCGGCCAGGGACGCCCGGCTGCTCGCCGCAGCGCACCGGCGCTGGCCGGTGCTGCGCCGACGCGGCGGGGCCGGAGCGGCGACGACCGGTGGCAGGTGCGGCTGGTCACCCCGTTGCACATGACCCGGGACGCCGTGCACTTCCGGCCGCGCCGGGGCCCGGTCTGCTGCCGCTGATCGAGGCCAAGCATGCCGGGTTGCTCGATCACCGGGGCGGTGCCCGGCGGCAGCATCGCTACTGGGTGCCCGCCGAGCTGGTGGCGCAGCGGTTCGCCGACCTGACCGGCGCGGGGATGGTTCGGCGCCTATCGCAACGTGACCACCACGGACTCGGCGCGGACCCTGGTTCCCTGTGCGCTTCCCGTTGCGGGAGTGGGCAACTCACTGCCGCTGATCGATGCTCCGCGGCTCCCGCTGCTGCTCGCGGCGCTGGCCAGCCTGCCGATCGACCATCTGGTGCGGCAGAAGCACGCCGGGCGAACCTGAACTTCTTCAAGCTCGAGCAGGCGGCGGTGCCACCGCCGGAGCTCTACGACGCCCCGGCCCCCTGGTGCCCGGAGCAGCGGCTCGAGCAGTGGGTACTCACCCGGTTCGCCGCCGCCGTCCGCTGGCACGGCGAGCTGGCGCCGCTGGCGCAGGAGCTGCGGCGGCTCGGCGTCGACCCGGACGGCGAGGCGGTGACCGCGCTGAGTCGAGAGACGGCGCTGGCCGAGCTGGACGCCGCGCACGCCGTCCTGCTCGGTCTGGGCCGGGCCGACCTGGAGCACGTGCTCTCCACGTTCACCGCGCTGCGTGCACGCGAGGAACGGGCCCTCGGCCGCTTCGCGACCGGGGCCCGTGTCCTGGACGCCTACGACCGGCTGGTCACCGGCCGCTGAGCTGGTGCTGGGTCTTCTGCTCGCGCACCGCCGCGGCGATCCCGCTGCCCAGCAGCAGTGCGCCTGCGCCGAGCAGCACGATCAGGGCCAGGGTCCTCGCCGGGATGTCGATCGTGGTCAGCTTGTCGAGCAGGACGCTGGTGCTGATCGCGAGGGCGATCAGACCGACGACCACGGTGCGCATCCGCAGCCCGGGCGAGCGGGGGGGTGTCGGGGGCGGGGATCGGGCTGGCTCATCGTGAGCTCCTCAGGCTGAAGGGACGGGGCGGCGGTGGGGCTGCTTCGCGGATGACGATCTCCCCGGCGCCGAGCTGGACGGTGACCACCAGTACAGGGCTGCCGGTGCTGGAGTCGATCACCAGCTGGTTGCCCACGCCCTCGCGCTTGCGGTCCTGGATCTGGTCGTCGATGACGCCGGCGCCCGAGCTCGCGCTCACCCGCACCGCCACCCCGGTGGGCACGGTCACGGTGAGCTCGCCGAACCCCTGACTGATCGGGATGGTGATCGGGCTGGTGGTGCTCGCTCCGGCGGTCACGGCGGTCGAGGTCAGATCGACGATCGTGCTCCCCGCCCCTTGCTGAAGCCGCTGGTCGCCTCGGCGACGGTGACCGGCGTCCAGGTCTCGTCGCCCGCGCTGGCACCGGTGTCGCACCGTGTCACCGTTGAGCACGGTGAGGGCGAGCACGATCGCGACCGGCACCAGCAGCCCGCCGCGCCGTCCGGCCAGGCCGGACAGGACCAGTCCGAGGCCGACCACACCCAGGCCGGCGGCACCGGCCACCACCCAGGAGTCGCTCGCGAGGTGGGTCAGGGTGCCGACCAGCAGGGCCAGGCCGAGGGTGACCAGGGTGAGGGGTCGCCAGGGCGCGTTCGCCGCTCGAGGTCGCGGGACACCAGGCTGTGGCGACGGGACCGGTACCGGGATCGCCTGCGCCGCAACGGGACCGGGCTCGCTGTCCAGGCCTATGGGCAGCGTCGGAGGCTCGTAGGCGGTGAGGCCGGAGGCGGTGGGGCCGGAGGCGGGGGCAGAGCTCGCGGCGGGGGCGGCGGCCGACGTCCGGGGCGAGGTGGGGGCGGTGCTCGGGCTGGTGCCCGACCCGCCGCGCCGGTGGAACAGCCACCACGCCACAGCGCCGACGACCGCCAGGGTGACGATCCCGGGGCCGAACGACCAGCCGAAGCCCATCCGTCGTTCGACCAGCTGCCGCCGAACGGCATTCCGGCCAGGATCGCGATCACTGAGCCGACGAAGCCGGCGGTGACCGTGCCGTGGGTGACCTCCTGGGCGTGGATCCGGCCGTCCGGGTGGGGCAGCAACAGCCAGGCGGCGCCGTAGACGAACAGGCCGACGCCGAAGAAGAGGCTCAGCGCCACGAACCCCCGCGAACCAGGACCGGATCGACGCCCCAGCGGTGGGCCAGGCCGGCCGCGACCCCTGCGGCCCAGCGGCCCTCGTCGGGCCGCGACGATGCCCAACTCGCGGATCTTGCTGAAGGCGTCGCCCTGGCCGGAGGACGGCTGCGGCGTGGTGCCGGGCATCGAGGGCAGCGAGGGGGGCGGCTGGCTGGTCATGGCATCCACTCTCGTCCGGCGGCGGGGCAGAGGCTATCCGGGACGCCCCTGAGCCGACCCTGGTTCGGATCCCGGGGCCTGACCCTGAGGGCAACCGGCCCGGTGACGAGCCAAGATAGGGGGGTGAGCGTCGCCCCGGTCGATTCCCCCGTGCCGCTGTCCGCCCTGCGCCCGGTCGCTGTGCGGCCGGCTCTGGTGCGCCCGCGCGACGGCCGGGTGGTGGCCGGTGTCGCCGGGGGAGTGGCGGCCCATCTGGGGCTGCCGGTGCGCGCCGTCCGGCTGGCCTTCGCCCTGACCGCGATCTCCGGCGGGTTCGGGCTGGTGATGTACATCTGGCTGTGGGCGCTGGTGCCGACCAGCGACGATCCCGCCGCCGGCGTCCCCGCGCCGACCGGTCCGCCTGCCCAGGACCGGCCGGTCTCCCGGCGTGCCTCCTCGACCCGGCTCGGCGACGTGGTGGTCGGCGGGCTGCTGCTCGCCGGCGGCCTGGTGGTGCTCGGCGGACAGATCGGCTGGCAGGTGCCGCTGGGCGCCCTGCTGCCGCTGATCGTGGTGCTCGGCGGCGCCGCGCTGGTCTACACCCAGCTCGACGAGGTGCAGGGCTCCCGCTGGGCCTCGGGCGGCGTGAGCGGGCGGATGACCGCGCTGCGGGTGGCGGCCGGGGTGCTGCTGGTGCTCGGCGGGGTGTCGCTGGCGGTGGTCGGCAGCACCGATGTGGCCTACGCCGGGCGGGTGCTGGTGGCCGTGGCGGCGATGCTCGGTGGGGCGCTGCTGGTGCTGGCCCCGTGGGGCATCCGGTTGTGGCGCGATCTGGGCGCCGAGCGCGAGGCCAGGGCCCGCGAGGGCGAACGGGCCGACATCGCGGCCCACCTGCACGACTCGGTGCTGCAGACCCTGGCCCTGATCCAGCGCAGCAGCGACGACGCCGCGCCAGGTGGTGCGGCTCGCCCGTGCCCAGGAGCGCGACCTGCGCAGCTGGCTCTACGGCGGCGGCGCCTCGGCAGCGGGCACCCTGGAGGGCCGGATGCGGGCGGCCGCCGAGGACGTCGAGGATCTGCACGGCGTCGCGGTCGATGTCGTCGTGGTCGGGGACCGGCCGCTGGACGATCGCGGCGAGGCGCTGGTGGCGGCCCTGCGGGAGGCGATGGTGAACGCCGTCCGCCACGCCGGGGCCCCGGTGATGGTCTACGTCGAGACCGGCCCGGACGGCGTCGAGGCGTTCGTGCGCGACCGCGGCGCCGGTTTCGAGCTGGCCGCGGTGCCGGCGGACCGGCACGGCGTCCGCGAATCGATCATCGCCCGGATGCAGCGGCACGGCGGGACCGCGGTGGTGCGTAGCCTTCCGGGGGAGGGCACCGAGGTGCGTCTGGCGCTGCCGGACGCCGCAGCCCCCGCCGGCGACCCGGTCGCCGAGGACGTCGAGGAGGATTCGTGAGTGTGCGGTTGCTGCTGGTCGACGACCACGCGATGGTGCGCAGCGGGGTGCGCACCGAGCTGAGCACCGACCCGCGGATCGAGATCGTCGGTGAGGCGGCCGACGTGGAGTCGGCGATCGCCCAGGTGCACGCGCTGCACCCGGACGTCGTGCTGCTCGACGTGCACCTGCCCGGTGGCACCGTCCGGCCGGGGCCAAGGAGGTGCTGCAGCGCAGCGCCGATCTGCTCGCGGTCGACGCCGGCACGCCGCCGGTGCGGTTCCTGGCCCTGTCGGTCTCCGATGCCGCCGAGGACGTGATCGCGGTGATCCGTTCCGGGGCAAGGGGTTACGTCACCAAGACGATCAGCGGGCCGGATCTGGCCGCCGCGGTGCACCGGGTGGCCGAGGGGGACGCGGTGTTCTCGCCGCGGCTGGCCGGCTTCGTGCTGGACGCGTTCGGCACCGGCGCCGGCGAGGTCGCCTCGGTGGACGACGAGCTGGACCGGCTCTCGGCGCGCGAGCGGCGAGGTGATGCGGCTGATCGCGCGCGGCTACGCCTACAAGGAGGTGGCCCGCGAGCTGTTCATCTCGGTGAAGACGGTGGAGACCCACGTCTCGGCCGTGCTGCGCAAGCTCCAGCTCTCCAACCGCAACGAGCTCACCCGGTGGGCCGCCGACCGACGCCTGCTCTGAGCCTTCTCGGCGGGGTTGGTCCGGTTCCTCCTAGGATGCGGCCATGTCGATCGTCTACGAGTCCGTCGTCGTCCTGCACCTGCTCGGTATGGCCGCCATCGTGGGGTCGTGGTTCATGGTGCTGCGAGCGCCGCGGTTGGTGCCGGGCATGGTGCACGGGGCTCTGCTGCAGATCCTGACCGGGATCGTGCTGGTGGGTATGCGTGAGGCGGACGTGGTGCCGGGCGAGGACGCGCTCGACCACGCCAAGATCGGCGTCAAGCTCGGCATCGCCCTGGTGATCGCCGTGCTGGCCTGGGTGAACCGCAAGCGGGACGACGCGCCGTCCGGTGTCGTGCACGCCGTCGGCGGTCTGGCCGTGCTCAACGTGATGGTCGCCGCGCTCTGGTCGTGAACCGGGACGGGGTCAGATGATCGCGCCGCGCGGCCTCGCGCAGCATCCAGAGGGCGAGCGCGGCGCCGGCGACCACGGTCACGACTGATCCCTCGACCCCCATCGTGCCGCCGCTCAGCCAACCCGGCCCGGTCAGGGTCGAGTCGAACAACCCGCGCGGGCCGGCCAGGTCGGTGCCGGAGACGTTGCCGCCGAAGATGCCGCCCTGCACGAAGTTCCAGGCGAGGTGGATGCCGATCGGCAGCCACAGCCGCCGGGTGAGCAGGTAGGCGGCGCCCAGCATCACCCCTGCCTCGATCATGATCGCAACCGCGCCCAGGGTGGTGGCCCCGGGATTGGCCAGGTGCACCCCGCCGAACAGGGCTGAGGTGACGGCC
This sequence comes from uncultured Actinomycetota bacterium, assembly GCA_963710915.1. Classification (GTDB taxonomy): domain Bacteria; phylum Actinomycetota; class Actinomycetes; order Actinomycetales; family Kineosporiaceae; genus JADJPO01. The sequence goes on from CAVQCD010000020.1 coordinate 646,374, forward strand.
AGCGCCGGCCAGGTGCCGAGCCAGGCGTCGAGCAGGCGCAGCAGGAGGCCGCGGAAGAGGATCTCCTCGGCGAAGGCGGCCCCCACCCCGATCATCAGGCCGACCACGATCCCGGTGTTCAGCGAGGCGCCGCTCATCCGGTAGACCCCCAGCGCGGCCAGCAGGCCGGTGATCACGAGCATCAAGCCCGTGCCGATCGCCAGGCCGGTCAGCAGTTCACGAGCGGCACCCGGCAGCGCCAGTTCGTGCACCGGCCGGCGGGCCAGCCCTCTGACCACCACCAGGAACAGGGTCACCGACACGACGGCCTGCACGCCGAGCATCACGGCCAGGCCCGGCCAGGGCGTGAGGCTGGGGTCGCTGGGGGTGCCGCTGCCGTGAACCACCCGGTTGGTGCCCACGCCGGCCAGCACACCCAGGCCCTGGGAGAGCAGGAAGATCACCACTGCGAGCGGATACTGCCAACCGATCCGCCGTTCCGGCAGGCGCCAGACCGCAGTGGTCGGCCGCTCAGCCGGTGGCGACGACACGGAACGCCTCGGCCAGGCTGCCCTCGGGCAGGCCGAACATGCCCGCGATCCGGTGGCCCCAGTCGCGCAGCATGCCCTCCAGGTCCTCGTGGTGGGAGGTCTGGCTGACGTGGGCGTGCAGGGCGTCGAGCTTGCGGTGGAAGGTGTCGTCGATCCGGACCACGTGGTCGGCGGCGGGGTCGGCCATCAGCCACACCTCACGGACGGTCCACGGCTGCAGCCCCTCGTCGGCCAGCAGTTCGGGGAAGGCGAACGCGTTGCGCGCCGCGGGGTAGATCGCGCGGATCCCGGCCTCGCCGACAGCGAGGTGGTCGGGGTGGCTGGCGCCGATGCGGGCCCAGTTGCGCTCCGGGGAGGGGATGAGCATCCGGTCCGGGCGCACCTGGCGGATCACCCGGACGATGTCGCGCTGCAGGTCGTGGGTCGGCTCCAGCCAGCCGTCCCGGTAGCCCTCCAGGAAGCGGACGTCGTGCACGCCCACCGCCGCGGCGGCGGCCCGCTGCTCGGCCTCGCGCAGCGCCGGCATGTCCTCGCGGGGGGTGTCGTCGAAGCCGCCCTGCTCGCCCCGGCTGCACAGCAGGAAGGTCACCTCGAGCCCGTCGTCGACGAAGCCGGCGATGGTGCCCGCCGCTCCGAAGTCGAGATCGTCGGGGTGGGCCGCCAGGGCCAGGACACGGGTCACGTCGTCGATGGGCACGGGAGCAGATGCTAGATCAGCCACGCAGGGCCAGGCCCACTCCGGCGGCACCACACGCCCAGAGCACGCTCGCGAAGGTGCCGATGATGAACCGTTCGGCCGCCACGGGCGTGTCGCGCAGTTCGGCATACCGGCCCAGGCCCTTGATCGCCATCGCCAGGGCGATGCCCTCCGGCCAGCCGGCCAGCAGCGCAACAGTCACGCCGATCCGTTCCAGGGCGCCCACCCAGGCGCCGCCGTGCAGCACGTCGGGGTCGGCGGGGCCCGGCCGGTCCCGCTTGCCCGGGTCGGCCAGGCGGAGCGTGGCCGAGGCCACGGGGCCGCCCCCGAGGACGCCGGTCACCGCGGCCAGGCCGGAGGCTGCGAGCCAGGCCGGCCCGTCGAGCGCAGGCGCCTGCCAGGCGAGAGCGCCGGCTACGGCGAGGGCCGGCACCGCGACGCTGAGCAGCGCCCCGGCCCGCATCCGCATCCGGCGGATCGGGCGCAGGGTGCCCCAGAACGGGAGCAGAACGCCGGTCACCCCGGCCAGGACGACGCCGGAGGCGGTGGCAAGGCCGTTCACCCGACGCGCTCACCCGTGGCGACGGACGAGTCGGCCTCGGCCAGCAACCGGGCCGCCACGGGCCGGGTGGCGCTCTCCTGCTGCCACAGCGCCGCCGTGAGCCGTTGGCCGACGGCCTGGCGGCTGACCCCGAGCTTCACCGCGGTCTCGGCGGCCCCCAGCCCGGCCGTCCCCAGGTCGATGGCCTCCCAGGCGGCATCGCTGCGCCGCTCAACCACTGCGGCCATCAGGGCCAGGACCGCCTCGGCCTCACCTGCCCGCTGGTCGTCGACGCCGCGGACGGCGAGGTGCTGCGGCCGGCGCTTGGCGGCCTCCACCGCCGCACGGGCGAGCTCGAAGGCGGGACCGCGGGCCGCCCGGGTGCTGCGCGGCAGGCGGGTGCTCGACCGGTCCGACGCCGAGCCCGATGTGCCAGGACCGTCTCTCACGAGGTCGAGGATGACACCGACCACCGACACCGCGTCGTCCATCAGCCCCTGGAACTCGTCGCCCGGCGGTCCGCTCGAAGGCCAGCACGGTGCGGACGGGCGCCAGGCGGGCCAGCGCCGCGTCCACACGGTCCGGCGCACCGCTGGAACGCCGCTGGTCAACCGTCAACACGAACATGCGACAAGTCTGTACCCTTTCCCGACTTCTGCAACCTCTAATCCTTGCGAGGCTGCCTTCGGGCCTCAGCGAGTCGGTGGCCCGCCACTCGTGGTCCAGGGTCGACATCAGGAACTCGTCGTGCCAGCGGCCGTCGTGGAAGACGACCTCGCGCAACCGGCCCTCCACCTGGAAGCCGGCGGCGGTGTAGGCCGCGACGGCGCGCTCGTTGTAGGCCCAGACCCGCAGCTCGATCCGGTGCAGGCCGAGTTCGAGGAAGCCGTAGCGCACCATCAGCCGAGTCGCCTCGGTACCCAGACCCCGGCTCCAGAACGGCGGACCCAGCGCGATCCCGAACATGGCCGACCGTTCCTTGGGGTCGGCGCCGAACAGCCCGACGTGCCCGGCGTACTCGTCGGCGTCCAGGGCGATCACGCTGAACCCGGTCGTCAGGACGCCGTCCTCGTTGACCCCCCAGGTGCGCGAAGTGGTCCAGGCGCCGGCCCGGAGGGCGGGGCCGGATGGCGCGCGGCGTTGAAGATGGCGACCGACGGGTCGTTCCACCAGCCCTCGAGGATCGGCCAGGTCGTCGTCGGTGGTGGCGCGCAGGCGCACCTTCTCACCGCGGAGCAGGCCGGCGCTGTACCCGAGCGCCTCACTCGTCCCGGGCCAGGGCGGGGTGGCATGGTCGCGTTCCGGTGTCATGCCCCGAGAATGGCACGGACCAGGGATCACGCCTGGGCAGCGCGGTACTCCTCGGTGGCCAGCCGGATGCACGCGGCCATCACCTGCATCGCGGTGCGCACCTCGCCCACCGGCGGGCGGGTCGGCGCGATCCGGATGTTCCGGTTACCCGGGTCCCGGCCGCCGGGGTAGGTGGCTCCGGCCGGGGTCAGGCTGACCCCGGCGGCCTCGGCCAGCTGCCACCACCCGGGCCGCCACGGGGCTGGCGGTGTCCAGGCTGGAGAAGTAGCCGCCGCGCGGGGTGGTCCAGGTGGCGTAGGCGCCGTCGGTGCCCAGCTCGGCGGTCGAGCACCTCGTCGACCATCGCGAACTTGGGCGCGATCAACGCGGCGTGATCGCGCATCAGCCCGTCCAGGCCGCCGGGGTAGTTCTCCAGGAACCGCACGTGGCGGGCCTGCTCGACCTTGTTCGGGCCGATGCTCTGGGCGCCGAGGTACTTCGACATCCAGGCGACGTTGGCGGTGCTGGACGCCACGAAGCCCAGCCCGGCGCCGGCGAAGGTGACCTTGCTGGTGCTGGCGAAGACGAACGCGCGGTCCGGGTGGCCGGCGTCGGCGCACAGCTCGCACCAGGTTGACCGTCTCGTCCGGCGCGCCCAGGTGGTGCACCCGGTAGGCGTCGTCCGCGAACACGGTGAAGTCGGCGGCCGCCGTAGTGCAGCGCCGCGAGGCGGCGGGCCTTCGCCTCGCTGATCGTCTCCCCGCTCGGGTTGCTGTAGGTCGGCACGAAGAGGAAGCCCTTGATGGAGGCGTCGGTCGGCGGCGAGCCGCTCGACGCCGTCCACGTCGGGCCCGTCGGGGTGCATGTCCACGCCGACCAGCTCGAAGCCGAGGGTCTCCAGCAGCAGGAAGTGGCGGTCGTAGCCGGGGACGGTGACGATCATCTTCGGCCGCTCGCCCGACCCACGGCGCGCTCGACCCGCGCACGCCGTGCAGCAGGGCGAAGGTGTAGCATCGAGGCCCTGCAGCTCGAGGGAGGAGTTGTTCCAGACGATCACGTTGCTCGGCCGGCAGATCGAGGTAGCGGCCGAACAGGGCACGAGCGCTCGGCAGCCCGGCGACGCCGCCGGGGTAGTTGCGTAGGTCGATGCCGTCCAGCGAGCGTGTCGGCCGCGCCGAGCGCGGTGATCAGAGCGTTCGACAGGTCGAAGTCGGCGTCCGAGGGCTGGCCGCGCTGCATGTTGAGCTTCAGGCCCTTGGCGGCGTAGGCGTCGTACGCGGCCTGGGCCGCAGCGAGGGCGTCGCGCTGAACGTCGGTCGTCATGCCCCACAAAGTACCCGGCGACGCCCACCGCCGCCGCGGTCAGGGTCTGAGGAGCAGCTCGTCCAGCACCTCGCCCAGCCGGCCGACAAAGATCGAGAGGTGCCCGTCCTCGGGGAGCAGGTGCACCCGGGCATGGGGGATCGCACCCGCCAGCCAGCGCCCGTGTGTGGCCGGAACCATCAGGTCCAGGTCACCCTGCCAGAGGGAAACCGGCACTGCGGCAAGGGATGTCAGCTCGAAACCCCAGTCCTGGGTGAAGGCCAGGTCGTCGTCCAGCCACCCTTCGATCCCGGGGGCGAGTCCGGCGGAGAAGCCGGCCACGACGTCTTCGGCGAATGCACCGGTCAGCTCGGCCCGATCCACCGGTGGCAGCAGCGACGCCAGGGCCTCGGCGATCTCGGGCGCGGTGGTGTGGAGCAGCGCGGGCCGGTCGGCGTCCAGATAGGCCCGCAGCTGCCCGCTCCCGGCGAGAGCAGCAGCGAATTCGTCGAGGTTGTCCTGACCCATGCCGGCCATGAAGTCCAGGCCGGCCGCGGCGAACGGGCCGACCGAGGCGATCGTCGCGACGGAGGTGACCCGTCCGGGCAGGAGGGCTGCCGTCGCCAGGGCGTGCGGACCGCCCCCGGAGGCACCCGTCACGGCCGCCTGGCCGACGTCCAGCCGGTCGAGCAGGTGGGTCACGTCGGCGGCCACCGCGGCGACCGTCCGCCCCGGGTGCGGCGTCGAGGCGCCGTATCCCGGGCGCGACGGGCTGATCACCCGGACGCCGCGGGCCACGGCCTGCTCCCTCAGGACCCGCATCGGCAGGCCGCACCCGGGTGTGCCGTGATGGTCGACCAGCACCGGGGCATTCTCGGGCGCGCCGGCCCACCCGGTCAGATAGGCCTCCAGCCGCCGCCCGTCGGGCAGGTCGAACTCGTGTCGTTGCACGTCGGCTGCAGTCGCCCGGTCAGTCATGCGGCCCAGTATGCGCGCGACGGCCCGGCTGATGCTGCTGTGTCTGCCCGGGCCCTCATTGTCGGCGCCGCCCCGTAGGCTGGACCGTGCCATGAGCACCCTGTTCGACGACCTCCCGCTGCCCGGCCTGGCCTCGCCCGCGCCGGAGGTCGTCGTGCCTGCGGGCGCCTCGGTCGAGATGCTGCTCGACGGGCTCAATCCCCAGCAGCGCGAAGGGGTCCTGCACGAGGGCGGCCCGCTGCTGCTGGTGGCCGGCGCCGGGTCGGGCAAGACCCGGGTGCTCACCCACCGGATCGCCTACCTGCTCGCCGCGCGTGGCGTCCGCCCCGGTCAGGTGCTGGCGATCACGTTCACCAACAAGGCCGCCGCCGAGATGCGGGAGCGGGTGGCCGCGCTGGTCGGACCCCGCGCCCAGACCATGTGGGTGTCCACCTTCCACTCCGCGTGCGTCAGGATCCTGCGCCGGGAGGCCGGCCGGGTCGGCCTGAAGTCGAACTTCTCGATCTACGACGCCGCCGACTCGCAGCGGCTGATGGCCATGGTCTGCCGTGAGCTCGATCTGGACCCCAAGCGTTACCCACCGCGGGCGTTCAGCCACCAGGTGAGCAATCTCAAGAACGACCTGGTCGACGAGGAGGAGTACGCCGCCCGCGCGGTGGAGGGCACCCACGTCGAGCGGATGCTGGCCCAGGCCTACTCGGGCTACCAGCGGCGGCTGCGTCAGGCCAACGCGATGGACTTCGACGATCTGATCATGGTCGACGGTCAACATCCTGCAGGCCTTCCCGGACGTCGCGGCGCACTACCGGCGCCGGTTCCGGCACGTCCTGGTCGACGAGTACCAGGACACCAACCAGGCTCAGTACGTGCTGGTGCGCGAACTGGTCGGTGGGTCGCTCTCGCAGGTGATGGCGCAGGCCGAGCGTGAGCAGCAGGGCGAGCCGGCCGAGCCCTCGGTGCCTCCGGCCGAGCTGACCGTGGTCGGTGACGCCGACCAGTCGATCTACGCCTTCCGCGGCGCGACGATCCGCAACATCGTCGAGTTCGAGACCGACTACCCGAACGCCCGCACGGTGCTGCTGGAGCAGAACTACCGCTCCACCCAGACCATCCTCTCCGCGGCCAACGCGGTGATCGAGCGCAACCCCGACCGCAAGCCCAAACGTCTGTGGACGGCGGGGGAGACCGGTGCGGCGATCATCGGCTACGTCGCCGACTCCGAGCACGACGAGGCCGCGTTCGTGGCCGAGGAGATCGACCGGCTGACCGATGCCCACGGCGTCCGGCCCGGCGACGTCGCGGTGTTCTACCGCACGAACGCGCAGTCCCGGGCCCTGGAAGAGGTCTTCGTGCGGGTCGGGCTGCCGTACAAGGTGGTCGGCGGAACCCGGTTCTACGAGCGCCGCGAGGTCAAGGACGCGCTGGCCTACCTGCGGGTGCTGGCCAACCCCGACGACACCGTGAACCTGCGCCGGATCCTCAACGTGCCCAAGCGCGGCATCGGCGACCGGGCGGAGGCCTGCGTCGTCGCGCTGGCCGACCGCGAGCGGGTCAGCTTCGCTGCGGCTCTGCTGCGGGCGGAGGAGGCGCCGGGGATCGCCACCCGGTCGCTGTCCAGCATCACGGCGTTCAACGAGCTGATCGAGGGCCTGCGCACCCTGGTGGAGGCGGGGGCGGGCCCGGCGGTACTGCTCGAGGCGGTGCTGGAACAGACCGGCTATCTGGCCGAGCTGCGGGCCAGCCACGATCCGCAGGACGAGTCCCGGATCGAGAACCTGTCCGAGCTCGTCGCCGTCGCCCAGGAGTACGAGGCGACCGCGGCGGAGGCCCCCGACGGGCCGTCGCTGACCGAGTTCCTGGAACAGGTGTCCCTGGTCGCCGACGCCGACGAGGTGCCCGACGAGGCCGTGGCGGACGGCGAGCACAGCGCCCAGCCCCACGAGGACGCCGGCGTGGTCACGCTGATGACCCTGCACACCGCCAAGGGGCTGGAGTTCCCGACGGTCTTCCTCACCGGCATGGAGGACGGCACCTTCCCGCACATGCGCTCCCTGGGCGACAACGGTGAGCTCGCCGAGGAGCGCCGGCTCGCCTATGTGGGGATCACCCGGGCCCGCGAGCGGCTCTATCTGTCCCGGGCCGCCGTCCGCAGCGCCTGGGGGCAGCCGAACTACCACCCGGCCAGCCGCTTCCTGGAGGAGATCCCCGCGGCACTCGTCGACTGGCGGCGCAGCGAGTCGACCGGGGTGCGCCCCTCCTCGACGCCCGCCGTCGCCCGGTTGGCCCAGCGGCCCGGGGTTGCCTCGCCGGGCAACCGTGAGGTCGTCCACCTGGAGCCCGGGGACAGGGTCACCCATGACACCTTCGGCCTGGGCACCGTAATCCGGGTCGAGGGCTCGGGGGAGCGGGCCGTCGCGCACGTCGACTTCCGCGAGGACGGCACCAAGCGGCTGCTGCTCCGCTACGCCCCGGTCACCAGACTCTGATCGCGGCCCTGACCCGCCCGAACGGGCGCGCGGGTCAAGGCGCTCGGCCCCGCATCCGATACAGGCACGGTGAGGGTAGAGGCCGGCGGCCGGGCCGCACGTCGCGCGGCCCCCGTTGACCACCCCGGCGACGCTTTCGGGGCTGCCGTCCAGGCTGAGATCTGCCGCACGATCCTGGTCAATCGGCTGGTCTACCCGCTCGGCGTCGCCGGCCTGTCGCTGGTCCTGGTGGCGGCGCTGTGGTCGGAACTGGCCAGGGGCCCCTTGCTGGCCTGGCTCGCTGCCGCTCTCCTGAGCGCGCTCGGTTTCGCCGGAGCCCTGGTCTGGCCGGGGGCACGCTGGCTGGGCCGGGACGGACTTCCGGTGCTGCTGGCCCCCACCGGGTATCTCGTCGGCGTGGTCTGGGGCTCGCTGGCCTGGGTCGATCTGGCGGCGCTCGACCAGTCCGTGACGGGGCGCTCGATCTGCCTGGTCGCGCTCATGGGGCTGTCCATCGGAGCGCACTCGCCCACCGTCGCCGGCACCGCCCACCCGCTCCGGGTGGACGTGCCGATGGCGACCCTCGCCCTGGCCGCCTACCTGTGGATCGGCTACTACCCGGCGGTGGCGGGTCTGCTGCTGTTCCTCACCGTGGTCGTGCCGGACGCGCTGCGCAGCCGTCGGCTGGTGGTTGCCGGGATCGAGGCCCGAGTGGCGGCGGCCCGGGCCGCGGTGCACGATCCGTTGACCGGGCTGGCCAACCGCACCGGTGCCCTGGATGCGATCGCCGCGCTGTCCGGTGCCGGCAGTGGGCAGACCACCGTGCTGTTCATCGACCTCGACCGGTTCAAGCAGGTCAACGATCGCTACGGCCACGCCGCGGGAGATGAACTCCTGTGCGAGACGGCGCGGCGACTGACCGCCTGTTTCCGGTCCGAGGACGTCGTGGCCCGCCTCGGCGGCGATGAGTTCGTGGTGATCCTCGACGCCCAGGGCGACGGTGCCGTGGTCGATCCGCGCGATCCCTCCCGGCTGGCCCGACGGGTGATCACCGCGCTGGAGAAGCCGTTCTCGGTGGGTGGGCGCGACGTGATGCTGTCGGCCAGCGTCGGCATCGCCAGCCTGCCGCACGACACCACGGCCGAGACCCTGCTGTCCCGCGCCGACCAGGCGCTGTTCCGGGCCAAGCGCGACGGACGTCGTCGGGTGGTGCGCTACGACGAGGCACTCGGCGCTGAGCTCGAGGCGCGTGCGGTGCTGGAGCTGGCGCTGCGCCACGCCGTCCGCGAACGCACGATCGTGCCCTACGCGCAGCCGGTGTTCAGCCTGCACACGGGCCAGGTGGTCTCGGCGGAGCTGCTCGCCCGCTGGATCGGACAGGACGGACGGTTCGTCTCGCCGATGGAGTTCATCACCCTGGCCGAGGAGGTCGGCCTGATCCGCGACCTCGGGGTGCAGATGCTCGGCCACGCCGTGCAGGCCCTGCAGGGGTGGCATCAGGTGCCCGAGCTGGCCGGCGCCTCGATCGCGGTGAACATCTCCCCGCTGCACGTCGTCGACGGGCTGCTCGACGACGTCGTCCGGGTGCTGGCCGACGCCGGGGTGCGCCCGGAGTCGCTGACGCTGGAGATCACCGAGCAGCAGGCGCTGCCCGACGAGGACGGCACCAAGGACGTTCTGGAGGCGGTCAGGGCGCTCGGGGTACGGATCGCGATCGACGACTTCGGCTCCGGCTTCTCCTCCATCCGGTGGCTGACCTCGCTGCCGGTCCAGGTGGTCAAGCTCGACCGCTCCCTGCTTGAGGCCATGCCCTCGGCACAGCATTCGGGGGGTGCTGACCGGATCGAGGTGCTGCGCAGTGTGAACCGGCTGGCCGAGGCCATGGGCCGGACCGCGGTCGCCGAGGGGATCGAGACCGAGGTGGAGCTGTCCGCGGTGCGGGATGCGGGGATCGGACTGGGGCAGGGCTATCTGCTCTGCCGTCCGATGCCGCTGAGCGAGCTGACCCTCCAGGTGGCGGACATCTGTGCCGCCGCGGAGAGGATCATCCGGCCGAACGCTGGAACAGGTACACCGCCGAACCGGCCTCGTCGGGAAGGATCATCCGGCTCAGCCGGGCATCGCGCGCCCAGGTGAAGGACGTCTGGGCGCGGTAGCCCGCCCAGTCGCCCGAGGCCGTCTCACCCGTCGACCCGATCAGGATGTAGGTCTGCACGCTCGGGGTGGAGAACACGTGCTTCTCGAAGGAGTTCCCGGGCGGGGGCCAGGAGCAGACCACCACCTCGGGGGCGTGGGTGCGCAGGGCCGTCCTGGCGTCCATCCGTGTGACGCTGTCCTGGAACCGGACGCCGTCGGACCAGCTCTGGTCGTCGGTCGCGAGGATGTTCACCCCCGCATCGGCCAGGAACCGGCTCAACGTGCCGTCGCCGGCCGCGATCTCCAGGCAGGTCCGATCGCCGATCAGGCGACTGAGGGCCTTCACCAGGGCGCCGGTGTAGAAGCAGTAGATGCCCTCCTGCATCACCAGGGGCATCAGGAAACGGCGCTGTGTGAGCGCGGGGGCGAGCAGTCGGTAGGCGCGCAGCGGTGCCGGGCGGCGGCGCAGCCCGGACTCGAACAGGAGACGCTGCAGCACGAACCCGTTCCACAGGTTGAACCGCACCCGTCCGCTGCCGATCCCCGTCTCCTCGGCCAGCCAGGCCAGCCGGGTCGCCTCGACGAGCATGTAGCGGCGCACGGTGTCCGAGACCATGGCCTGCCGGCTGGGTGCGTGCCCAGGGGTGGCCCGGCGTGGCCGCGTGGCCGCCGCCAGCGCCTCACCGATCCGGGCGGGATCGCCGTCCGCGGCCAGTCGAGCCGTCTGGCTGCGCACCTCGGCCCATTCGCCGGGGAAGGCCGCGCGCAGCTCGGACAGCGGCGGCGAGGAGCTGAGCCAGGCAGCGACCTCGGCCGGTGTGCGCAGGCGGAGCGGTGGACGGCTGGCGGTGCCGGGGAGAGCCACGAGGTTCTGCTCGGCAGCCCGTGGGCGCGGCTTGAGCGCGGCTTGAGCGCGGCCGCCGGGTTCGCGTCCGCTGGTGGATTTCGCCGAGTACTTGATAAAGCCGAGTACCAGGTCTAGCCTTGCACCATGGCTGCTCACGATCCGCAGATGCTCAAGGGGGTGCTCTCGCTCCTCCTGCTGCAGCTGTGCCTGGCTCGGGAGGACTACGGCTACGCCCTCGTCGTCCGGTTGAACCAGCTCGGCTTCCCGGAGCTGTCCGAGGGCACGGTCTATCCGGCGCTCTCGCGCCTGGAGGCTCAGGGCCTGCTCGAGGCGCACCTGGTGCGCTCCAACTCGGGCCCGGCCCGCAAGTACTACCGCGCCACTGACGCCGGTAGCGCCGAGCTGGCTCGAGGCCGTCGGGCCTGGGCCGAGCTGGTCGGCGCCGTCAGCGACGTGTTCACCCAATCCCCTGAGGAGGTCTCGTCATGAGTTTCACCCTGACCGGCATCGGACTGCTGGCCGTGATCGCGGTGGTGATGATCACCGGAGCCCTGGTCTGGGTCGCCCTCGGCCGCCCCTGGGAACTCACCGGGCTGAGCCTGGTCGACCGCTACCGGATCGGCACCGCGGTCAACCGCTACGACACCTGGCTGACCCTGCGCGGGGTCGGGGGGCGTCGTCGCCGTGACCTGCGGGACGAGCTGCGGACGAACCTGTGGGACGCCGCGCAACAGGGCGGCGCACGGCAGGCTCTGGCCAACGTCGGCCCGATCAGGGCTCTGGCCCGGGAAGCCGCGCCGGCCCGCTCCGGGCCGCGGTGGGCCTTGGGCCTGTTCGCGGCGCTGGTGGCCTTCGAGATCGCCCTCGCCGCCCAGTTCATGCTCGCCACGGTGTGGTTCGACGCGGCAGAGGCCTCGGGGGCGGCCCGGGTCGAGGGAGGCGTGGGCCTGGTCCCGGGAATGTCGGTGCTCTACGCCTCGGACGCCGCGCCGGACGGCGCCAGGTTCAGCATGGAGTCCGGGCCGGCCGCCACGATGGTCGGTCTGCTGGTCTTCCTGATCGTGGCCCGGCCGTGGCGCCTGGTCACGACGGCCTCGCGGCGCTCTCAGCCGGCGGTGTGAGCCGCGTGACGCCCGGGGTGACCGTGGCGCCGTGGCTGTCCAACTGGCTGAGCATGGCCCCGATCTCGCGCACCACCGGCGGGTGGATGGGCAGCGACATGTGGCCCACGCCGTGGATCGCGACATTGCGCACCGCCAGATCCGGGTGCTCGATCCGCCCGTTCAGGTGGGGCACCACGATCTGGTCGAGGTCGGAGTGGTAGGCCACGAACCGGGTTCGGCAGGACGGCGCCGGTTGGGCGAGCTCGATGTAGAGCTCGCTGCCGGGCCGCAGTTGGTGGCCGAGCCTCGCCGGCAGGCCGTAGGCGAGCAGCGAGCCGCCGTGCGGGCTGCCCAGGGTGACCAGGGTGTGCACCCGCTCGTCCCCGCCGAGGCGCTGCACGTAGTAGCGGGCGATCAGCCCGCCCAGGCTGTGCCCGATCACGTGCACCCGTTCGTAGCCGGTGCGGGCGACCAGCTCCTCCACCGCTCCGGACAGGTCGCGCGCCGCGGCCCGGATGTCGTTGGTGGTGGGGGAGTAGTTGATCGTGAACACCCGGCCGAAGCCGCGCCGGCGCAGCCGGCGACGGAGCACGGTGAAGATCATGCGATTGTCGATCATGCCGTGTACGAGCAGGATCGGCGTGCCCGCGGCCTCGACGTCGCCCAGCACCAGCCCGCGTTGGTGCGGGGCGAGATCACCGAGGTGGTAGCGCTCGTGCGGCTCGTGCCGGTCGCGCAGCACGCCGAACGGGTACATGGACAGGTGCACCGACGACCAGACGGCCTCCACCAGGGCGCCGCGGGCGGCGTCCAGGGAGATCAGGTCGCGCAGATCACGGGGGAGACCGACCAGGCTGGCGTGCAGCGAGCGCACCGGGGTGGGCGCGGAGGAGGACAGCGCGAGGCGGGGTCCGGCGCCGGGTGGGGCGCCGGAACCGTGATCACGTCGTCGTGCTGCCACGGCCCCTCCCTACCCGAGAGTAACTCGGGTAGGCGTGATGTGGGGTGCGCCACCAAGGACCTGTGGTTCTGACCGCCGTCGGCGTCTAGGCTCGTGCACGAGCTGATCGTGGGAGGAGAACCATGGCGCCGCTGCGGATCGTCGTTGCCAAGCCCGGTCTCGACGGGCATGACCGAGGGGCCAAGGTGGTCGCCCGGGCGCTGCGCGACGCCGGCATGGAGGTCGTCTACACCGGTCTCCATCAGACCCCCGAACAGATCGTCGAGGCGGCCATCCAGGAGGATGCGGACGCCGTCGGGCTGTCCGTGCTCTCCGGGGCGCACCTGACCCTGTTCGCTCGGGTGATCGATCTGCTCAAGGCCAAGGACGCCGGTGACATCGTGGTGTTCGGTGGTGGCATCATCCCCGCCGACGACGTCACGGAGCTGGAGCGGATCGGCGTCCGCAAGGTGTTCACCCCGGGTGCCCCGATGCATGAGATCGTCGCCTGGGTCCGGGCCAACGTGGCCCAGCAGACGGTCTGAGCCCGGCGCCGTCCACGTGCGGTCGCCTCACCGCTCGGCGCGCCGACGGTGCAACGTGACGTGAGGCACGCGCAGGGCCGACCATGGCATTTTCCGGCGCGGCTAGGCTGGCGCGCGCATCCCTGACCCCCGGTGAGCGGGTCGAACCAACGACGGTGAGGACGCATACGTGGACCTGTTCGAATACCAGGCGCGCGACATGTTCGCCGCGCACGGCGTCCCGGTGCTGGACGCGGTGACGATCACCACTCCCGAGGAGGCCCGCGCGGCTGCCGAGCAGCTCGGCGGCGGCACGGTGGTGGTGAAGGCCCAGGTCAAGACTGGGGGCCGGGGCAAGGCGGGCGGGGTGAAGCTGGCGCACTCGCCCGACGAGGCGGTGGCCAGGGCCGGCGAGATCCTCGGCATGGACATCAAGGGCCACACGGTGCACCGGGTGATGATCGCCCAGGGTGCGAGGATCGCCGAGGAGTACTACTTCTCGGTCCTGCTCGACCGGGCCAACCGCACCTACCTGGCGATGTGCTCGCGTGAGGGTGGGATGGACATCGAGACCCTCGCCGTCGAGCGACCCGAGGCCCTGGCCAAGGTGCCGGTCGACGCGATCACCGGCATCGACGGGGCCAAGGCCGCCGAGATCGTCGCCGCAGCGGGCTTCGAGGGCGATCTCGCGGCGTCCGTCGCCGACGTGGTGCAGAAGCTGTGGCAGGTCTTCGTCGCCGAGGACGCCACGCTGGTCGAGGTCAACCCGCTGGTCAAGACCGAGGACGGCGCGATCATCGCGCTCGACGGCAAGGTGAGCCTCGACGGCAACGCCGACTTCCGGCACCCGGATCACGAGCAGTACCACGACCACGGCGCCGCCGACCCGTTCGAGGCCAGGGCCAAGGAGAAGGGCCTCAACTACGTCAAGCTGGACGGCCAGGTGGGCGTGATCGGCAACGGAGCGGGCCTGGTGATGAGCACGCTGGACGTGGTCGCCTACGCCGGTGAGGAGTACGGCGTGAAGCCGGCCAACTTCCTCGACCTGGGTGGTGGCTCCAGCGCCCAGGTCATGGCCGACGGGCTCGAGCTGATCCTGTCCGACCCGCAGGTCAAGAGTGTGTTCGTCAACGTGTTCGGTGGCATCACGTCCTGTGACACGGTGGCCAACGGCATCGTCCAGGCCTTCGAGCTGCTGGCCTCTCACGGCGCAGAGGTCACCCACCCGCTCGTGCTGCGACTGGACGGGAACAACGCCGAGCTGGCTCGGCAGATCCTCGACGAGGCGAACCTGCCCAACGTGGAGCGCATGGACACCATGGACGGCGCGGCGCACCGCGCCGCAGAACTGGCCTCGATCGAGATCAGCAAGGGAGCCTGACCGTGACGATCTTCCTCGACAGCAACAGCCGGGTGATCGTCCAGGGGATGACCGGCTCCGAGGGCCGCAAGCACACCCAGCGCATGATCAACTCCGGCACCAAGGTGGTCGGTGGGGTGACCCCCGGCAAGGGCGGCCAGAGCGTGGAGTTCGAGGACCGCGTGAGCGTCCCGGTGTTCGGCTCGGTGGCCGAGGCCGCCGAGGCCACCGGCGCCAATGTGACCGTGATCTTCGTGCCGGCCAAGTTCACCAAGGGCGCCGTGCACGAGGCGGTCGACGCCGGGATCCCGCTCGGCGTGGTGATCACTGAGGGCATTGCGGTGCACGATGCCGCCGAGTTCTTCCAGTACGCACAGAACTCGGGCACCACGCGGCTGATCGGCCCGAACTGCCCGGGCATCATCTCCCCCGGGCGGTCCAACGCGGGGATCATCCCGGCCGACATCACCAAGCGCGGCCCGATCGGCCTGGTCAGCAAGTCCGGCACGCTGACGTACCAGATGATGTACGAGTTGCGGGACATCGGCTTCACCACCTGCGTCGGCATCGGGGGTGACCCGGTGATCGGCACCACGCACATCGACTGCCTCGAGGCGTTCCAGAACGACCCCGAGACGGCGGGGATCGTGATGATCGGCGAGATCGGCGGCGACGCCGAGGAGCGTGCGGCGGACTTCATCAAGGCCCACGTCACCAAGCCCGTGGTGGGCTATGTCGCCGGGTTCACCGCGCCCGAGGGCAAGACCATGGGCCACGCCGGTGCCATCGTGTCGGGCTCCTCCGGCACGGCGCAGGCCAAGAAGGACGCGCTTGAGGCGGTCGGGGTCAGGGTCGGCAAGACGCCGTCCGAGACCGCTCGCCTGATGCACGAGATCATCGCCAACCTCGCCTGACCAATACCCCCGTGATCATGCAATCCGGGTACGCGCCCGACCGGGCGCGTACCCGGATTGCATGATCACGGGGGTATTCAGGGGAAGTACTGCTCGGCCAGGTAGGTGACCCAGCCGTTGTCCTTGTCGTTGTGGCGCAGCCAGACGAAGACCTCGCGTCCCTGCGCCTTGGCCTGCGCGAAGCCGTCGACCAGGCCCTGCAGGTCCGAGGCGGACGGCGGGTCGGTCCGCCCGATCATGGGCCCGAGGAAGACCGGTGTGCCGGGCACGAGGTGGAAGGAGTAGATCCGCGGGTTCTGGTTGACCACCGCGTAGTCGAGCCGCTCCAGGTCCGGGTGGGTGTCGTAGTACTTCGCGGCCTGCGCGCCGGAGTAGTAGGTCAGCCGGTCCACGGTGATCACCGCCGTGTCGTCCCCGGTACGGGCCACCGATTTCAGGCTGGACAGCTCCAGTCCCTTGGTCGCCCACGGCGCGGCCACGAAGGTGGCGGGGGCGGGAGACGGCATGGACGCCGACGGTGACGCCGACGTGCTGGCCGACGCCGAGGCGGAGGAGGTGGCGCCGGACGACGCCGCGTCCGTGGGGCTCGCCGCCGCGGTCGGGGTGCGGTTCACGGTCGCGGTGTCCGAGGCCGGTGGGCGCCAGATGGCCATCGCCCCACCGACGATCAGTCCGGCCAGCACCGCTCCGGCCAGGATCGCGCCCATGGTGCGCCCGCTCGCCATGGTCAGCCCGCCACGCCTTGCGCCACTCACGACGCGCATCCTGCCGGAACGAGGCCGCAGGTGTCGCCTCCCCGGCGCGTCCTGCGCCGTCCGCGGCCCGCTGCGGGTGAGCATGGCAGGGTGACCTCGATCCTCGACCGCCCCTCCGGCGCCTCCGGCAACGCCGGTGACGTGCTGCCGATGGCGCAGGCCGCCGGAGCGCTGGCCGCGTTCCAGGCCGCGGCCGGGTCGCTGGTCGTGATCCTCGTACCGGTGGTGCTCACCTGGGTGGTCACCGGCGGCGGCACCGCGTCCTGGGCGGAGGTGGTCCGGCTGGCGGCCGCGCTCTGGCTGCTCGCGCAGCACACGGGACTGGCTGTCGACGGTGGTCATCTCGGGCTGGTCCCGCTCGGCATGGCGCTGGTGCCCCTGCTCGCCTGCGCCTACGCCGGCGCTCGGCTGGCCCGCAGTCTGGATCCCAAGGCCGACCGGATCGCGGCCGGTTCGAGCCGGGCCGCCCCCTCCCCGGCCCCCCAGAGCGCGCTGATCACGATGGCGGTCACCCACGGGCTGCTCGGGGTGCTGGTCGGTGCCCTTGCGGTCACCGACCTGGCCCGGCCCGTGCTCTGGCAGGCCTTCGCCGGCCCGGCCGTGGTCGCCCTGGTGGGCGGGTTCCTGGGCAGCCTGGCCTACGTGCACGACGGCGCCCGCGGCGCCGTCCACGCCGTCCTCGATCTGCTGCCCGAGCCCCTGCACCGCTACCTGCGGCCGGTCGCCGTCACCCTGGCCGTGCAGGTCGGCGCGGCGGCACTGGCCGTGCTGGTGGCGCTCGGGTTCGGCGTCGGGCGCGTGATCGACATGTACCAGGCTCTCGGCGGAGGGCTGCTCGGCACGCTCATGATCACGCTGCTGCAGCTGATGCTGCTGCCGAAC
This sequence comes from uncultured Actinomycetota bacterium, assembly GCA_963710915.1. Classification (GTDB taxonomy): domain Bacteria; phylum Actinomycetota; class Actinomycetes; order Actinomycetales; family Kineosporiaceae; genus JADJPO01. Next base: position 663,638 of record CAVQCD010000020.1, read on the forward strand.
GTGCTGATCTGGGCGGCGGTGGCGCTGGCCGGCCCCGGGTTCGCGATCGGCGCCGGCACCGAGGTCTCGCCCCTGACCAGCACGCTCGGCCCGCTGCCCGCCGTGCCGATCCTGGGCGCGCTGCCCGATCCGGGGCCGATGCCCGGCTACGCCGTGCTGGTGCTCGCCGTCCCGGTCCTCGCCGGGGCCTGGGGTGCCACCCACCTGCTCCGCGCTGAGCCCCTGCCGGGCCGGCTCGCCGCGGTGCGGGACGTCGTCGCCCTCGCCCTGCTGTCGGCGGCGGTGTTCGGGGTGCTCGCCTGGCTCTCCGGCGGTCCTGCGGGACCCGGCAGGCTCTCCGTGACGGGACCGCCGCCGCACCTGGCCGCCGCGGCCCTTGCTGTGGAGGTGGCGCTCGGCGCCGCTGCGGTGATGCTCGTCCGCCGGGGGGCTCCGGCGGTGGCCGATGCGTTCGCCGCCCGGCGGGATGGCTATCGTCGGGGTTCGTGAGCGAACACGCGCGCGTCGTCGTCCTGGTCTCCGGCACGGGAACCCTCCTGCAGGCACTGCTCGACGCCGCCGACGTGAGCGTCGCCGGGGTGATCAGTGACCGGGACGACGCCCAGGGGCTGAGGCGCGCGCAGACCGCCGGGGTGCCCACCGCCGTCGTCCGCCTGGCCGACTTCCCCGACCGCGCGACCTGGGACCAGGCGGTGGTCAAGGCGATCGAGGTGTTCTCGCCCGACCTGGTGGTGCTGGCCGGGTTCATGCGCCTGCTGGGCGAGCCGTTTCTGACCCGGTTCGGAGATCGGGCGATCAACACCCACCCGGCGCTGCTGCCCTCCTTCCCCGGCGCGCACGCCGTCCGGGACGCGCTGGCCTACGGGGTGAAGGTGACCGGGGCGTCGGTGATCCTGCTGGACGACGGGACCGACTCCGGTCCGGTGGTGGCGCAGCGGCCGGTCGAGGTGAGCGAGGGCGACGACGAGGCCTCGCTGCACGAACGGATCAAGGTCGTCGAGCGTGAGCTGCTGGTGGATGTGGTCACCCGGATGACCCGGGCCGGCTGGAGTGTCAGTGACAGAAAGGTCACCCTGCGATGAGCGAGAAGCTGCCGATCCGTCGTGCGCTGCTGTCGGTCTACGACAAGACCGGGCTGGAGGAGCTGGCGCTCGCCCTGCACGCGGCGGGGGTCGCCTTGGTCTCCACCGGGTCGACCGCCGCCCGGATCGCTGCGGCCGGCGTGCCGGTGACCGCGGTGGAGGAGCTCACCGGGTTCCCCGAGTGCCTGGACGGACGGGTGAAGACCCTGCACCCGCGGGTACACGCCGGCATCCTCGCCGACCGGCGGCTCCCCGACCACGTGCGCCAGCTGGCCGACCTCGAGATCGAGCCGTTCGACCTGGTGGTCTCCAATCTGTACCCGTTCCGGGCCACCGTCGCCTCCGGCGCCACCGCCGACGAGTGCGTGGAGCAGATCGACATCGGTGGCCCGTCGATGGTGCGGGCGGCGGCGAAGAACCACCCGAGCGTGGCGGTGGTCACCGACCCGCGCGACTACCCGGCGGTGCTGGAGGCCCTGGCCGGCGGCGGGTTCGACCTGGCCGCCCGGCGCACCCTCGCGGCCCGGGCGTTCGCCCACACCGCGGCCTACGACACGGCGGTGGCGCAGTGGTTCGCCGGGCACCTGAGCGACGGCGCGACGGCGCACGGCGGCTGGCCCGCCTATGCCGGGCTCGCCCTGGAGCGGGCCGCGGTGCTGCGCTACGGCGAGAACCCGCATCAGAGGGCGGCGCTCTACGTCGACGAGGGGGCGGTGGCGGCTCCGGGCATCGCCCAGGCAACCCAGCTGCACGGCAAGGAGATGTCGTACAACAACTATGTGGACGCCGACGCGGCGGTGCGTGCGGCGTACGACTTCGCCGGGCCGGCGGTGGCGATCATCAAGCACGCCAACCCGTGCGGGATCGCGGTGGCGGGTGAGGGGGAGGGCATCGCCGTGGCCCACGCCGCCGCGCACGCCTGCGACCCGGTGTCGGCCTTCGGTGGCGTGGTGGCCGCGAACCGCCCGGTCTCGGTGGCCATGGCCGAGCAGTTGGCCGAGATCTTCACCGAGGTGGTGATCGCCCCCGGGTTCGACGACGACGCGCTGAAGCTGTTGTCGCAGAAGAAGAATGTGCGCCTGATCGAGCTGACCGACGGCTATGCGCGCGCCGACGTCGAGCTGCGCCCGGTCACCGGCGGCATGCTCGCCCAGGACACCGACCGGATCGACGCTCCCGGCGACGACCCGGCCACCTGGACGCTGGCCTCGGGTGAGGCGGCGGACGACGCGACGTTGGCCGAGCTGGCCTTCGCCTGGCGGGCGGTGCGCGCGGTGAAGTCGAACGCCATCCTGCTCGCCAGGGACGGCGCGAGCGTGGGGATCGGCATGGGCCAGGTGAACCGGGTCGACTCCTGCCGGCTGGCCGTTGAGCGGGCCGGGGCGGAGCGCGCCCGGGGCGCGGTCGCGGCGTCCGACGCGTTCTTCCCGTTCGCCGACGGGCTGGGCATCCTGACCGACGCCGGCGTCCGGGCGGTGGTGCAGCCGGGCGGGTCGATGCGCGACGCCGAGGTGATCGCGGCGGCGCAGGCGGCCGGGGTCACCATGTACCTCACCGGCACCCGGCACTTCGCCCACTGAGCCGGCTCGAGACCGCAGGAGGCGCCACCGTGGTCCAGTGGGAAGTGCCGCCGACGCGGCGGATCGCCTTCGTGGTGGTGCTCGGGCTGATGGCGGCATCCGTACTGCTCACGGTGGTGTTCGACGACTTCCGGGTCGGCGGGTACCTGCTGGCCACGGCGATGGCGCTGGCGGCGGTGATCCGGGCCAGCCTGCCGGAGAAGTACTGCCTCGGGCTGCTGGTGCGTTCGCGCACCTTCGACGTGGCCACGGCGGCGGTGTTCGCGGCGGCGATCGCGATCACCACCGCCATCGTGCCCGGCTGATCAGCGCGCGCTGCCGGGGTTCGTGATCGCTGGTTGTCATGGGTTGACCCCCAGCAGCTGGGGGTCAACCCATGACAATCACTGATCATGAGGCAGGCGTAGCGGGAGTCCCGCTACGGTCTGCGGGATGCGACGCGTGGTGCCCCTCCTGGCCGCTCTCGCCGTGCTGCTCGTCTCGGGGTGTCAGCCGGCCAAGCCCACCTGGGAGGACATCGCGGCCTCGCCGGGTGCCACCGCCTACACGGGGCAGCTGAGCGAACCGCTCACGACCCGGCTCGACGGCCGGCTGGCGGAGCGCCGGCAGAAGGTGCTCGGATCGCGGGTCGAGCACCTTCCGGCCGGGGTGAACTGGGGCCAGCACCTCACCTGGCGGAACACGCACGTCGGCCTGATGAGCGCGGCCAGGGAGACGGTGCCCGAGCCGGATGCCCCGGTGCTCTACCGGGAGTACGCCGAGGCCGATCGCACCCTCTACGTGATCGGCGTCGCCGACGACACCGGGCAGGCCCTGATCGTGCTCACCGCCCTGACCGCCCCCGCAGACTCCTGACCGGGCGGCGGACGGCGAGCCCGTGGGGGATGCCAGGTCAGGGTGCCAGGTCAGGGTGCCGGTCAGGGTTTCCCCGGAATCTCACCGGTTCGGGGCTGATCCTGCGCTCCGGGACGGACGTGGCGGGTGGGAACCGCGTAGATTGACCGGTCGTCAGGATCAGCACACGGGCACGGGCCCGGTACCACCTTGTCTAAGGAGCGCGCGGATGACCGAGCCGACCCCCCTCGCACCCCCGGCCGCCGAGGCGACGCTCACCCTGACCGCGCCTGAGGCGCCGAAGGCGGTGGCCGCGACGGCGGCGCCGAAGATCGCCCCCCAGGTGGACGCGGCGGCGCTGCCCGGGCTGGACGCCAAGGTCGACGGGTACCTGGACGCCCTGCTCAAGCAGGCCCGAGCTCGCCGGACTTCGCGGCCAAGGCCGACGACGTGCGCACCATGGGCGACGTCGACATCCGCCGGCGGCCGAGACCTCCAACCGCCTGCTGAAGCGCCCGGTGCAAGGCCCTGCAGGAGGGCGGCCTGGCCGAGGGCTCCAAGGTCGGCAAGACCCTGCTCGAGCTGCGCCGCACGGTCGAGGACCTCGACCCGCAGCGGGCCACGCGGCAGCAAGAAGTTCTTCGGCATGCTCCCCTTCGGCGACAAGGTCGACCGACTACTTCCGCAAGTACCAGAGCGCCCAGGGCCACCTCGACGGCATCCTGCACGCGCTCGCAGCGGCCAGGACGAGCTGCGCAAGGACAACGTCGCGCTCAACATGGAGAAGCAGAACCTGTGGGACGACGATGGGTCGGCTGAACCAGTACGTCTACATCGCCGAGCGGCTCGACGCCCGGCTGGCCGCGCAGATCGCCGAGCTCGAGGTGAGCGACCCCGAGAAGGCCAAGGCGCTGCAGCCAGGACGTGCTGTTCTACGTCCGGCAGAAGCACCAGGACCTGCTCACCCAGCTGGCGGTCTCGATCCAGAGCTACCTGGCCATCGACATCATCATCAAGAACAACATCGAGCTGATCAAGGGCGTCGACCGGGCGTCGACCACCACCGTCTCGGCGCTGCGCACCGCGGTGATCGTGGCCCAGGCGCTGGGCAACCAGAAGCTGGTGCTCGACCAGATCACCGCGCTGAACACCACCACGTCGGACATGATCCAGCGGACGTCGGAGATGCTGAAGGACAACTCGGCGCAGATCCAGGAGCAGGCGGCATCGGCGACCATCGGTCTGCCGCAGCTGCAGGCGGCGTTCGCGAACATCTACGCGACGATGGACTCCATCGACACGTTCAAGGTGCAGGCCCTGGACACCATGGCCACCACCATCGGCACCCTGGAGACCGAGGTCGAGCAAGTCCCGCGAGTACCTGCGAGCGGGTCGCCCAGCGGGACGAGCGGATCGCGTCGGGATCGCTGGACATCGGGAACGACCGGCGCTGAGTTCCAGGGCCGGCACGGGGGTAACGACCGAAAGGGCGGCACGCGGGTGTCACTGAAGGACTGGTGGGGGGCGTTGACCGGGCGCCCCCGCGAGGTCGCGCCTGCCCCGATCGAGATCCCGCGCGTCCCCACCGGCGACGATCTGCTCACCCAGCTCGACGCGATCGACGGCGACATCCAGGACAAGGCGCGCCAGGACCGGATCTCCGGCGTGGTGGCCTCCCGGGTGACCGACATCTGCGCCACGGCGCGCGACATCATCCCCCGGTTGAACCAGCTCGGCGGGGGCACCCGGGACGCGCACTCGGTGATGTCCACCGTGACCAGCTACCTGCCCGAGGCGCTGGGCACCTACCTCCGCCTGCCTCGTCAGTACGCCGACACCCGGGCGGTCTCCGGCGGGAAGACGTCGCTGATGCTGCTGGTCGACCAGCTCGACCTGCTCGGGCTGACCATGGACAAGATCCTGGACGCCGCGACCCGCCGCGACGTCGATGCCCTGGTCGCCCACGGGCAGTTCCTGGCCGAGAAGTTCGGTCACGCCTCCTCCGGGGGCGCCCTGGACCTCGGCACGCCCGGATCCGGAGGCCAGCCATGACCCGCTCGGACGGCACCGGCGACCTGTCGTTCGCGCAGGCGCTGACGGCGTTGGTCGCCGTCGGGGTCGAGGCCGGCCTGGCCGAGAAGGACGTGCGCGTCGAGGGTGCGGCCCTCGCGGCGTCCCTGGCCGAGTCCGCCCCCGGAGCGCCCGCGGCGTGGGCCGCCGTCGCCGGTGGCGGCGTCCAGGACTTCTTCGACGCCGCGAGCAGCGCGCGGCGGTGGCGCAACGCACCGACGGCGGGTCTGCTCGCGCTGGTCTCCTCCTCCTCGCCCCGGGCCGGCGACTATGCCAGGGCGCTGGTCGAACTGACCGCCTCGGCGTGCGCCCTCGGCGAGCCGACGCTGGCCGTGCTCAGCAACGCCTCGACCGCCGCTGCAGCGCAGTTGCGCACTGCCGGGCTCACGCCGTCCGCCGCCTCGCCGGGTGTGCCGAACGCAGCGAGTGCGCCGAGTGCGCCGGGGATGCCCGGCAGCCCGATGGCGCTGCCGGTGGATCCACGCCTGCTCGAGCAGTTGCGGATCACGCACGGGATCACCCTGCCGCCGGGGACGGTCGGCACGCCCAGCATCCCGGGAGCACCGGATCCGACCGAGACGCCGGGAGGGCCGCAGGCCCTCGCACCGGCACCCGGCTCCGCTGTCGCACCGGCGCCGACGCCGGAGGAGCCGGTCCGGACGCTGGAGGAGCTGCTCGCCGAGCTGGACAACCTGACCGGGCTGACCGCGGTCAAGGCCGAGATCCACCGGCAGACCGCCGTGCTGCGGATGGAGAAGCTGCGCGCGGAGGCCGGTCTGGCCAAGCCGACGATCACCCGGCACCTGGTCTTCGTCGGCAATCCGGGCACCGGCAAGACCACGGTGGCCCGGCTGGTCTGCGGGCATCTATCGCGCCCTCGGCCTGCTCAGCAAGGGGCAGCTGGTCGAGGTCGACCGCTCCGAGCTGGTGGCCGGGTACCTGGGCCAGACGGCGATGAAGACCGCCGAGGTGGTCGCGACGGCGATCGGCGGTGTGTTGTTCATCGACGAGGCGTACAGCCTGGCCGGGGACCAGTACGGCGAGGAGGCCATCGACACCCTGGTCAAGGAGATGGAGGACCAGCGCGACGACCTGGTCGTGATGGTGGCCGGCTATCCCGACGCCGATGGGCGAGTTCATCGCGCAGAACCCCGGCCTGGCGAGCCGCTTCCGCACCACCATCGAGCTTCGACGACTACACCGACGACGAGCTGGTCGAGATCTTCCGGCGGATGGCCGACAAAGCCGACTACACCGCGCCGCCCGCGGTGCTGGCCAGGTTCCGCGAGCTGCTGGCCACGGTCGACCGGGACGATGCGTTCGGCAACGGGCGCTACGCCCGGAACGTGCTCGAGGAGGCCATCGGGCGGCATGCCTGGCGGCTGCGCGACGTCGAGAAGCCGACGCCCGGCTCAATTGCGGGATCTCGACCCGGAGGACCTCTCGGCCCCGTCGAACCGGCCGTGGCATCGGCCGACGCGCCCGCGACGCCGGAGCCCCTGACCTACGAGCCCAGCACCCCACGAGGGGAGTGAGCAGCCATGAGCCAGGCCACGGCGAGCGCGCCGGCGACTGCCCCGGCGGTGCCGATCGGGCCGCCGGCCCCGGGCCCGGGTCCGCCGTCGACCCGATGGCCAAGCCTCGGCGGGGCCGGGTGCGCGAGGCGACCCGGTCGGGCCTGAACGGCACCCGGGCCGGATGAGGGTCGCCGCGCTGGCTGCCGTCCTGGCGTCCTGATCTTCGGGCTGCTCGGGGATCGGCGTTCCGCGGCTGGGGGGCGCTCTGGACTCGGCCGAGGCCGAGGCCGCCCAGCTGGTGCGGATCCAGACCATCCAGAACGACCTGGTCAAGGCGGACGCCGCCGCGGCCAACGCCTACCTGCGCGGCGGGTCTGAGGACCCGGCCACCCGCGCGGCCTACGACGCGGCGATCAGCGACGCCGCTCGCAGGCTCGCCCAGCCGGCCGCCACCGCCGCTGACTCGACGATCCTCGAGACGGCGGTGGACGGGCTCAGCCGCTACACCGGCCTGGTCGAGCAGGCCCGGGCCAACAACCGGCAGGGCATGCAGGTCGGCGCCGCCTACCAGCGCCAGGCCGGCGACGTGCTGCGCAACGAGATCGTGCCTGCCCTGGAACGGGTCTCCCGCTCGGACCAGGAGCGGGTGGCCGCCAGCTACGACCGGGCGAACCAGTACACGACGTTGCTGGTGGTGGCCGGCGCCATCGCGGTGCTGGTGCTGCTGCTCGTCCAACTCTGGCTGGCGATGCGAACCCACCGCTTCCTCAACGTGCCGCTGGCCGGCGCGACGGTGGCCGTGCTGGCGGCGCTGATGTTCGGGTCCTCGGTGCTGGGCAACGCCGCCGACCAGGCAGACGCCGTGGCCACGGTACCGTATGCCGCCACCGTCGCCCTGTCCGGGGCACGGACGGCCGCCTTCGACGCCAAGGCCCGCGAGGCCTTCGGGCTGATCAACCGGGGTAACGCCGCGGCCGACGAGGCGAAGGCTCAGGGCCAGATCGAGCAGGCCGTGATCGAGATGTCCACGGCCCAGGCGCGTGGCGCCGCGACGGCTTCCTCGGGACGCCTTCGCCGCCTGGCGGACCGAGCACAGCAAGGTGCGGACAGCATGACGACACCGGCGACTGGGTCGCCGCGCGCAACCTGGCGCTGGGAGCGTCCAACACGGTGTTCACGACCTTCGACACGACGTCCGAGCAGGAGTTGCAGGCCCAGGCGGCGAAGGTCGACGACGGTCTGTCCGGATCGCGGATGTCCTTGATCGTGCTGGGGTGGCTGACCCTGATCCTCGGGCTGTTGGCGGCCCTGGCCTCGTACAGCGGTGTCTCGCAGAGCCTGGGGGAGTACCGATGAACGCCGGCACCAGATCGCGCTGGGGCATGACGGCTCTGGCAGCGGTTGCTGCGAGTGTGCTGCTGGCCGGCTGCGTGTCGGCCCCCACGGTGGCCGCTCCGTCCACCTCCCCGTCCGCGAGCGTGGCCCCCAGTCCCAGCTCGACCGCCAGCGCGTCTCCCGCGGCCGTCGTGTGCAGCCCGGCCGCGACCGTCTCGACCCGAGGCACAGTCTGAGGGAAGGTTTCGGAGCCAACTCGTGAATGGCATGGCTGTTCTCCTATCTTGGTTGTTCCCGTGATCCGTCAAGCAATGTCCTTGGCACGCAAACCGTCCACCTGGGCATTTGGTACTGGGAACCGCAGTGGCGGAGGGGGCAAGCTACCGGCTCGGCGGACCATCCGACCGCAGTCTTACCGAGGGTTTGCGGAATATCGTTCGTGAGCGTGGTCAGTGTGCCGCCCCCCGCAGGCATCCGGGCGATGTTGTAATACCAGTCGCCGATGCGGGCTTTGATGGTTTCCAGCAACAGTTCCGTGCTGTTCTGGGCGACCAACCGCGGGAAGAGTAGGACATGGTGCCACTGTTCGTCTTGACCTTCAGAAGTCCCGTGCCGTCTGGCCTGATCGTCCACACGCCGCCATAACTGCTGCTGTTGTTGGTGTTGAAGGCAATCCGGCTTCCGTTCGGGAGACCATTGAAAATAGCTCGAATTGCCGGTGGCCAAATCGCCCCCTCGGCATTGGTCCGAGTGTAAATGGCCACATCGCTCGGCGGATTAGTCATCGAGCGGATCAAAATCGTCCTGCTAACGTCGTTGCCGGCGCTATCGTAATTGAGCTTCAGATACGCCAGCATCCCGTCATGATTGGACCAGGAGTAGTCGGCATAGCCGACTGGATGCGGGAGCACGAATTCGATGTCGGCCGCGGTGAACGGAAGCACACCAACTGAATCGCTGCAATCTCGTCGTCGGTGATCCACAATCGGCAAAGATACCCCCCCCGCGATCGTGCCTGCGTTGAATGTCACGAAACTGTCCTGCCCATCATTCGACCATCTGGGTACGTTCCGGCCCACCGCGCCGAAGCTAATGTCCGCGCCAGCCAATGTCGAGTTACACGGGCGGATCGCCATCCTCACGGTAGGCAAACAATTCGGCGAACCCGGTATTCAGGTCGATGTCCGTCGTTAACCACCATCGCGAGTCGACGTACACTCTGCTGCTGGGGCTGGCGAGGACCCCAGGCGGCAGATTCACCGGCGTCTTGTTGGCACCGTCCTCATACATCTGGTACGTGACATAGGGGATGTGCAGGTGTAGTAGTAAATCCTGCTGGTGTGCATCCGCCACCGGGTTTGGCGGCAGTCGCCAGATCCACGCCGCAGATTCCCAGCAGAGCACCAATCGCAACAACAGCACTCGCCAACCATATTCGAGAGGACATGGCAGAAACTCCCGGTAAGAGCGGCCTGCCCTGACTGGGCTGGATTGGCCCAGGACCGGCAGTGGGCAAACCGTTCGCTGCCGGGTTTTATCCGCAGGCCGGTGTGAGGTGCCCTGACTCGCATCCCTTCGCCGGCCTGGCCGTCTGGCTGAGTCGCATTCAGAATGAACGTCGTCTACGATGAGCGGAGCCTCACGAAGATCTAATTTGGCTCCATCGGCACATTTTAGGGTGCAGACTGGACGGGACAAGTGGATTTTGTGAAGTTTTATTTTGGCTCGGCGATCAGCCGAGCAGGTCGTGCAGGAGCCCTTCGCGCGGATGACCATCTGGCCGTGCCCCGGCTCTGCCATCCGTGCTCGACGAATCGCGTTTAAGGTAGCACGGATGGCAAGGCCGGGGCACGGATGGGGAAGACGGGAGCCAATCGAGAATCGTGGTTCAAAGGGCATTCGGGCTTGATTACGGTGCGTTGCGGCCGTTGTTCAGCCACACGTCCACGCGAGGCGTTTCCCAGGTGTAGGGTTTGTTGAGCAGGTCGAGATCGCCGTCGCCGTCGAGGTCGCACAGGCGGGCTTCGTGCCAGCCGTGGCCGACGACCAGCTCGGTCGTGGTGAAGTTGCCCTGGCCGTCGCCGTACAGAATCCACGCGGTGGCCTGGGGATGATCGGGCTGGAGGATTCTTCTCCTTCCACTTGGCCATTTCGGCCACGAAGATGTCCAGGTGGCCGTCGCCGTTCACGTCGCCCAGTTGCAGGCTGTGGCCGTGGACGACGTCGCGAGCCAGCAGGTCGTGGGGCTTCCAGTCCGAGGGCTTCTCCGGGTTGCCGGTGCATTCGTACCAGCGCACGCGTCCGCCGCCGTCGCCGGGCGAGATGACGATCTGCGGGTATTTTGACGATTTGAAGTGGCCGGCGAAAATCAGTCCTCCGCCGAGCGGCGAACTGGACTTGCTTGAACGCCTTGCCGCCGGTGTGTTTGAACCAGGAATCGCAAGCGAGGATGTCAAGCTTGCCGTCGGCATCCACGTCGCAGGCCGAGACGCCTTCGATGTACGGCACACCCGCGGGCTTGGCGTTGGTCAGCACCGGCGTGAGCGGCCACGCGATCGGCGGCGCGGGGATCTGCCGGAATCTCCGCGAGGAAGAGCGTCGCGGCCCGCTGGTTCCAAAACGCCAATTGGGGTTTGCCCGTGCCAAGGAAGTCGCCGAACACCTGGTCGTGATGCTGGTTCTTGCCGCCGGTCTTGATCAGGCGCCGCTTCCAGGAGACGTTCTTGTCGAAGTGGGGCGCGGGATTCTCCCACCACCACACGTCGCTGCTCTGCCAGTCGCCGCCAAAGACGAGGTCCAGGTCCCCGTCACCGTCGATGTCGCACACGGCGCCGCCGGCTTCGATCGTCAGGTAGTCCTTCTCGATGACGTACGCGTCCCAGCCCGCGACTCGTGCGCCGATACCAGACGAGCGCGGGCGGCTTCTGGCGGAAGCTCAGCACGAAGTCGTTGACGCGGTCGCCGTCGAAATCGCCGACGACCGCGCCGGTCTGCTGGGTCGAGCCGCCCGGCGGCGGTGGCAGATCGCCGGTCTTGCTGGAGAGGTGTTTCCAGGACGGCAAAGGCGGGTCCGCAGCGGCTGCGCCGGTGTGGAAAACCGCCAGGATGATGGCTGCCAATAAGCAGTCGGGATGTCGTGCTCATGTCTCGCGGTGTCCTCGTGTTGTGTTCGGGATTGGTGGGAAAGGAACGACGGACTGGAGGCTTTCACTTTCGATATTGGATCAGCACCATGATGCCGGGCCAGTTGACCTCCATGCCGTGGACCATCTTGCCGTCGTGCTTCGGCGTCAGGCCGGTCTTGAGGATGTTTTCTCCCCGCTATGAGCGTCGTGAGATCCTGGAGAGGAACACGATGGGCGTAGTAAGCGTAACGCGGCCCCTCCCGGTCGAAGATCCGCTGGCCGTTCAGATAGAGACCGTCCATGTACCCTGGACTCCAGCTGATCCAGACCAGCTGCGCCGCCACCGCGTCGCGGAGGTCGCCGGTGACGCGGAATTTTTCGGCCTTTTCGTCCTCGCGAGTCACCCACTTCTTCGGCACGTCGTAGGGCTTGCACAATTCCACCGCCAAACCCGGACGCTGGAAAGTGAGACCCTCGACGGCATCCGTAAAGTACGTCAGGCCGGATTCATCCGTGATCCGGGCCGCCAAACGGAAGGGACGAGGCTG
>CAVQCD010000021.1:0-87308 GCA_963710915.1 uncultured Actinomycetota bacterium
GATGCTGCGCTTTTCCTTCGTAAACCTGAGCTTCAGCCCGGAAGGATTTTCCTGCCCGCAGACGAAGCAGCGGGGTACGGCGGTCTGGATGGGGAGGAGCTCCCCGTTGCGAATTTCAACAGTTGCGTTCATGGATGTTCACCCTGTTTCCTGGTTTTTAGAATGTTACTGGCAGCAACTTCCGTTGTTCCCTGGCTTCCTCGTGAGTGATGATATAAGCATGTATGCTCCTATAGCTATCATCGCAAGGGGAACAAAGGGGATCGACGCCGGGATCAGCCCGAGCTTTACACCAAGCCAGATAAGCCCTCCGGCCAGGAGAAACGTTCCAAGAAGGTACCGCACCGGCGTTGCGTCCTGAGTAGATGTTTCATCTTTTGACTCCTTTGTTTCTCAGTAATATTATATTTCGAAATATATCGAAATATCTAATATAAAATACAGAAACGCAGGCAGATCGTCAAGTGGGTCGATGGATTTTTTTCGTTTTTTTAGGATTTTTTTCCAGTCAGGTAGCTGACCATCAGACCGATGGTTTCCTCGTTAACCGTTCAGCGGATAGTCTGGCCCTGGCGCTCGCAGGAGATGAGGCCGGCGCCGCGCAGCTCCTTGATGTGGTGCGAGATGGTGGAGAGGGCTATGTTGAAATTGCTGGCGACCTCACAGACGGTGAGCTGGTTGTCGGGATCGAGCATGCCCTGGCCGTGCCCGGAGCGGATCTGCTCGAAGATGGCCAGCCTGTTCTCGTTGGAAAGCGCTTTCATGGCGGCGACGATATGTGCGCGGTTTTCAGGTTTCGGTTTTGCCTTTTTTCCTGGCATGTCCTGTTTCCTCCTCGGGTATAACGGGCAAGTATGATATTTCTAATGTTTTCGTCACGGGCCACCAGCACCAGATCGTGCCCTCGCCCGGCCAGCGCGATCGCGAACGCCCTGCCGATCCCTGAACTTGCCCCCGTCACCAACGCAGTCCCCATGCCCCTTGTCTATCAGCCCGCGTCTATCAGCCCGCCCGCCGTCACCTCGCGGCGAGCCGTACTTCGGCATGGTCGGTTGTGGTGCTGTGCACTGCTCCATATCTGGGGCAGTGCACAGCACCACAACCCTTGGGGCGGGGCGACGCCCGGGCCGGAGGCGCCCCGGCGGCGCTTGATAACCTCGCCAGGGTGCGCCTGGCCACCTGGAACGTCAACTCGATCCGCACCCGCGTCGACCGCGTCATCGACTGGCTGGGGCGCAGCGACGTCGACGTGCTGGCCATGCAGGAGACCAAGTGCACCGACGCAGCAGTTCCCGACGATGCCGTTCGCGGCCGCTCGGCTACGAGGTGGCCCACGTCGGGCTCAACCAGTGGAACGGGGTGGCGATCGCCTCCCGGGTCGGCATCGACGACGTCGAGGTCGGCTTCGCCGGGCAGCCGACGTGGAGCGCGAAGCCCGATGCCGCGCGGCCGAGGCCCGGGCGCTGGGCGCGACCTGCGGCGGCGTGCGGGTGTGGAGCCTGTACGTCCCCAACGGGCGCACCCTGGACGACCCGCACCTGGACTACAAGCTGGACTGGCTTGCCGCGCTGCGCGATACCGCGGCCGAGCTGGCTGGACGACGACCCCGACGGCCCAGATCGCCCTGGTCGGCGACTGGAACATCGCCCCGCCGACGACGACGTCTGGGACATCGAGCGCGTTCGCCGGCAGCACCCACGTCTCCGCACGCCGAGCGCGCGGCGTTCGACGCGGTCGTCGACGCCGGATTCGCCGACGTCGGTACGGCCGTTCACGCCCGGCCCGGGCGTGTACACCTACTGGGACTACACCCAGCTGCGCGTTCCCGCGCCGAGCGGCATGCGGATCGACTTCGTGCTCGGCCTCCCCGGCCCTGGCGACGCGCGTGGACGACGCCGAGATCGACCGCGAGGAACGCAAGGGCAAGGGCAGCCAGCGACCACGCGCCGGTCGTGGTGACCCTGGCCTGAGGACGGCGGCGGGCGGTAGGAATCGATTCCTACCAACGGTAGGCTGACGGCATGTCCGTCGAGAAGCTGTCCATCTCCCTCCCGGCCGAGCTGGGTACGGCGATCCGAGCGGCGGCCGAGGCCGACCGGGTCACCGTGTCCGCCTGGTTCGCCGGGGCGGCGCGCGAACGCCTGCAGGCCGCGGCCGCACAGTCGAGGCCCTCGCGGCCGCCGAGGAACTGCTCGCCGACATCGAGTCCGAACAGGGCCCGGTGACCAGCGCCGAGCGCCGATGGGTGGCCGACGCGCTGGCCGCTGCCGGCCTCGCCACACGCGCGGCGAGCTGATGCCCGGCCTGGTCTATGACACCGGCGCCCTCCTGGCCGCCGAGCGCGGGGACCGCGCCCTTCTCGCCCTGCACCTGCAGGCGATCCGGCTGGGCGTCCGGCCGGTCGTCCCCTCCGTCGTGCTGGCGCAGGCGTGGCGAGGCGGCCCACAACCGCTGCTGTCCCGTCTGCTGAAGGGCTGCCACGTCCTGGACGTCGGGGAGCCGCTGGCCCGGGCAGCCGGAACAGCGTGCGCCCGGTCGGCCACGGTCGACGTGGTGGACGCGCTCGTCGTGGTCGTCGCATCGACCCTGGACGCGGTGGTCCTGACCAGTGATCCGAACGATCTGGAGTGCATCGCCTCCGCCGTACAGGTGGACCTGACGGTACGCACCGTGTAGCGGGACGCGCCGGGGCTCAGCCCAGGTCGATCACCTGGTCGGCCTCGGCGGCCACCACCGGGTCGTGCGTGGCCACCAGCACCGTCGCACCGCCGTGGGCCGCGGCGCGGAGCACGGCGGCCATCCGTTGCGCCGACGCCTCGTCGAGCTGGGAGGTCGGCTCGTCGCAGACCAGCAGCTGGCGGGACACCGCCAGTGCGCGCGCCACGGCCACCCGTTGCCGCTCGCCTCCTGACAGCAACCGCACCTGGCGCCCGGCCAGCGGCAGCAGGTCGAGCCGGCCGAGCGTCTCGGCCACCACCACCGGGTCCTCGGGCAGCCCCCGCACCGTGCGTGCCAGGTCGAGATTGGTTGCTCCGTCGACGGTCTCGGCCAGCTGCACGTCCTGCCCGGCGTACGCGGTCAGGCGGCGGCGCAGGGCGGCGAGCGCCGTCCGGCCCAGTCCGGCCAGGTCCGTTCCGTCCAGGGTGACCACACCGGCGTCGGGCCGCTCCAGGCCGAGCAGCAGGCGCAACAGGGTGCTCTTCCCACCCCTGACGGTCCGCGGACCACGGTCAGCTCGCCGACCCGCAGGTCCAGGTCACTGCCGCTGAGCACCCGCCGTCCGGCGTAGCTCTTGACGATCCCGACCATGCGGGCCCGCACCGGCCCCGGGCCGCTGCCGGCCTGGCCGCTGCCGGCCTCGTCGTCGGCCGAGGGCCGGAACCCGAACGGGCGCAAGGTGATCGCCCCGTCGGTCGCCGGCTCGGGGACAACCGCGGACCAGTGCGCCGCCGCCGGTAGCCGCACCCACCCCCGGTCGTCGACCACCAGCCGCTCCTCGACCGGCCCGTCGTCCGCAGTGGGGGTCCAGGTCTCCGAGATCCGCCCGTCGCGGATCCGCACCACCCGGTCGGCCACCCGCGCCGCCCGCCGGTCGTGGCTGACCAGCACCAGCGCCGCCCCCGCATGAGCCACCGCCTCCGCCAGCGCGTCGTACACCCCGAGCGCGGACACCGGGTCGAGCTCACCGGTCGGCTCGTCGGCCAGCACCAGACGGGGTCCGTGGGCGAGCGCGGCGCACACACAGACCCGTTGTGCCTCACCGCCGGAGAGCGTGTCCGGACGGCGCGAGGCCAGGTGGGCCACCCCCAGCCGGCGCATCAGCGGCTCGGCCGCCCCCCGGGCCGCCTCCCGGGAGATGCCCGCAAGTCGTTGCTGCAGAAGGACGTTGTCCAGCACGTCGAGCTCCGGACGCAGGGTGCGACCCGGGTTCTGGTCGACCCAGCCGATCTGGGCTGCCCGCCACAGCGGGCGGACGGCGCCTCCCGCCCCCATCTCGACCCCAGCCACCACGGCCCGGCCGGCGGCCAGCGGCTGCTCACCGGCCAGCAGGCGCAGCAGGGTGGTCTTGCCGGAACCGTTGGGGCCGTGCACCACCACCCGTTCACCCTCGGCCACGCTCAGGGAGAGCCCGCGCAGGGCCACCACGGCGCCGTCCGGGACCGGGTGCAGGCAGAAGGCATCGTGCACCGCCACCACGTCCGCGCCCCGGCCGGTCACGGGGCGCCCCCACCCCGCACCGGCAGCGGCTCGCGCAGCGCCGTCGCCGCCACCAGGTACGACCCCGCCAGCGCCAGCACCAGGGCCGCCCCCAGGGCCAGCAGCGCCCCACCGGCTCCGGTGGCCGCGACCAGCGGTGGTTGCGGCGTGGTGGCGACCGCGGTGACCGCCACCATCCGGGCCGCCAGCAGCGACAGGGCCAGGCCGGTGGCGACGCCCGCAGGTGCCGAGGGCACGGTGACCGCCACCGCCCGCCACCACAGGGCGGAGCGGAGCGTGGCGGGGGCGACCCCGTCCGCCTCCCACGCGTAGGCCCGCGCCGCGTCGTCCCGACGCTCTCCGGAGACCAGGAGGATCAGCGCCAGGGCGGCGACCCCGAGCACGGCCAGAGCGGTTCCGAGCAGAAGCGCCGACGCCGACCTGGCCACCGGGTCCGCCCGCAGCCCAGCCTCGACCTCGGCTCGGTGCGACACGCTCACCTGATCGAACCCGCGGGTGGCCGTCGGGCCCACGCCGTCGAGCCAGACCTCGGCAGCCTGACCGGCGCCCGGTGTCCGTGCTCCGACGACCCGGGCCAGCGCCGCGCCGTCCGCGACGGCGAACCGCCCGGTCGTCGTCGGGAAGCGCTCGAGGGTGCCGACCACCCGGACCGGCAGTGACCCGCCGTCCAGCACGAAGGTCACCTGCCCGGCCACGGCCTCGGCAGCCGTCTGCGGGTCCACGATCACCGGCAGAGGCTCGGCCGGCGCACTGCCCGGCCCGCCTGCCCTGCCGTTCAGGACCAGTACCCCGGAGTACAGCTGGTAGTCCACCGCGAGCGCGGTACCCGTGCTGCGGGCGCCGGCCGCGGCCCAGCCTGACCAGGGCGCCGCCACCTGACGGCCATCGACGTCGATCCCGCCGAAGGCGATCCTCCCGGTGGGGGTGGCCCGGTCGCTGCGGCCCTCGCCGAGGTTGTGCTGGCGATGATCGGCGGAGTCGGTGGGCAGGCGCAGGCTGATCGCGACCAGCCAGAGCTGGGCAGGCGTGCCGTCGACGTCCGGCAGCGTGGGCAGGGAAGCGGCCAGCCCGGGCGCTGACTCACGCACCTCGACCCGCAGCGGCACCCCCCTCTCCCGGCCGTCGGCGGTGCGCAGGTGCGCGGTGGCGGCAAGGGTGACCGGCGCCTCGGTGGCGATGTGCAGCGCCGTACCCACAGGCAGGGCCGTGCCGAGAGCCGTTGTCGGCACGGCGATCCGGTCCGCCAGCAGGCTCGGAGCGGTCTCGGAACCGGCCCCGGTGACCGCCGGCCAGCGGGCGATCCGGGGCAGCGCGGACGGCGCCAGGCCGAGGAGCTGCACCGGATCACCCTGCTCCGCGGTGATCCGCACCGAGGCGACCGAGCGCACCGCCGGCACCACGGCGTCCGCCCGGCCGCCCGCCGCCGCGAGCAGCTGGGCCGGTTCGAGGGCGTCCTGCGGGCGGCGGTTGGTGGCGCCGATGGTGAGCCGGGCGTCCAGCGGCACCGCGAAGGCGGCCTGGTCGGCCGCTCCCCGCTCCAGGGTGGCCCGGTAGGCACCCGCGAAGGTGGCCGCCGCGATCGCCGCGGTGAGCAGGGCCGCGGTCGCGACCGGGCGCAGCGGACGGCCGGCTGCGGCGCTGACCCCCAGCCGCGCGGCCACGGCGCGCCGGGGCAGGGTGCGCAGGCCGAGCCGGGTCAGCACGGGCCAGCTCCTGGCGACCGCCAGCGACGCGGCCAGCAGGACCAGCGCCGGCAGCAGGGTGAGCAGGGGGTCACGTCCGCCGGCAGTGCTCACCTGGCCGCGCACCAGGATCAGGACGGCACCGAGGGCGCAGGCCAGTGAGGCCCCGCCGACCAGCGGCCAGGCGGTGCGCCCGCGCAGGGTCACCGCGAGCAACCCGGCCGAGGCCAGGGTGAGGGCCGCGGTGGCCGGAAGGCCGGCGCCGACGGCGTGCACCGCCGTCGGAAGCACCGGCAGCCCGGCGCGCGCCGCCAGCGCAGCGGCTCCGCTGCCGCCCAGCGCGAGCCCGCCGACCAAGGACGCCACCGCCACGGCAGCCACCTCGGCCGCCGTGGCCGCCCGCGTCTGGCCGTCGCTCGCCCCGCGCAGCCGCAGTGCGGCGCGGAAGGCCTCGTGGTCCCGGCGCACCGAGGCGCCGCCGATCACCGCGGTGCCGAGGAGCAGCACCGCCATCGAGGACCCGAGCAGGGCGAATCGCTGCCCGGAGAGCGTGGCCCGGCGGCCCTGCTCTCGCAGGGCATCGTCCGGGGAGGTGACCACCAGACCCTCGCCGTCGCGCCAGAGGTCCTGGGCGACCTGGGCCCCCTCACGCACCCAGCCCTCCACCCCGGTGGCGCGCAATCGGTCGGCGTCCAGCGGGGCCACCCACCCGGCGCTGCGGCCGAAGGCGCTCAACGAGGCCAGCGCGGAGACCGCTCGCACGCCGTCGCCGACCAGCACCGGCACCCCGACCCCGGGGTCGAAGGTTCCGGTGAGCAGCAGCGGGTCGGTCCGCTCGGCCCGGCCGACCACGACCAGGCCGAGGTCCGCGGGCGGCTGCACCGTCTGGGCTCCCAGCGCGATCACCTCGCACCGGGTCGGGGTGCAGGAGCGGGGAGCCCGCCCGGCCACCACCCGTACCGCGCCGCTCAACTGGTCCGTACCGGCCAGCACGAAGCCGCCGCCTGCGCCGTCGGTGATCTGGCGGTACAGCATCTGGCGGCGGATCGGCGGCGAGGCGATCCGGGGGACGGCGGCGGCGACCAGGGCGTCGAGCCGGGTGTACTGCTGCGGGTCGATGATCCCGTTGTAGGAGACGACGACGCTGCGCTCTCCGGCGGGCAGCGCAGCCAGCCCTTCACGCAGGGCTGCCGCAGCGGTCAGCGAGCCCACCGCCGAGGTGACCACCGGTACGGCGACAGCCAGCGCCAGACCCGCGACGGCAACCGACCAGCTCCGCCAGGCATGGCGGAGACGAGCTGCTACCGGGACGGCCATAACCGGTAAACTAGCATCCAGTGGTTAGAATCCTCTGGTGAGCTCGCATCTTGTGAACGGCGTGGTCCTGCCCGACCAGGTCGCCGGCCACCCCGGGCTCGAACTGTGCAACACCCGGGCAGGCTGGGGCACCGCCGCGCCGCGGGAGTACCTGACCGGCGACCATGCCCTGGCGCTCTGGGCGATCGACGCGGGCCTGGTTCCCGGCGCGCTGCCGCGGCGGATCCGCGCGCGTCCGGGGCCGGTCACCGTGCGGGCCCACTCCCTGAGGGAGGCCCTCTACGCGTGCGCCCTCGGCCGCGGCCGCGCGGCCGACTGGGACGCCGTCGGCCAGGCTGCAGCCGCTGCCCGCGCCGATGCCCTGTTTCGCCCGGCCCCGGGCGAAACAGCCGGCGCCGCGGTGGTGACCGGCGCTCACGCCGAGTGGGACCTGACCCTCCTGGCCGGGTCGGACCCGGCGCTGGCGGCGCTGCACTCCGCGGCCCTGGCCGCGGAGGATCTGCTGCGCTCACCACTGGCCGCCGTGGTCTCGGCCTGCCCCGGCGAGGGCTGCGGCTGGCTCTTCGCCGACCGCCGCCGTCGCCGGCGCTGGTGCTCGATGGCCGTCTGCGGCAACCGGGCCAAGGCCCGCCGCCACGCCTCGCGCGGCTCAGGTCGTGGTGAGTTGACCACCTGAGACGGTGGTCAACTCGCCACCGCCTCGGCCCGGCGCACCACGAGGCCACCCTGATCGAGGGAGGTGTCGACCTGGACGGTGTCCCCGTCCACGATCTCCCCGGCCAGCAGTGCCCGCGCCAGCTGGTCGCCGATCTCGCGCTGCACCAGCCGGCGCAGCGGCCGCGCCCCGTAGACCGGGTCGAACCCGGCCAGCGCCAGCCAGTCCCGCGCCGGCGCGCACACCTCGAGCGCCAGCCGCCGGTCCGCCAGCCGCTTGGCCAGCTGGGCCACCTGGATGTCCACGATCTGGGCCAGCTCGTCGGTGGTCAGCGCATCGAAGATCACCACGTCGTCGAGCCGGTTGAGGAACTCCGGCTTGAAGGCCGCCCGCACCGCGCCAGCACGGCGTCCTGCTTCCTCGCACTGAGCGTGGGGTCGACCAGGAACTGCGAGCCCAGGTTGGAGGTCAGGATCAGGATGGTGTTGCGGAAGTCGACCGTGCGGCCCTGACCGTCGGTCAGCCGACCGTCGTCGAGCACCTGCAGCAGCACGTCGAACACGTCCGGGTGCGCCTTCTCGACCTCGTCGAACAGCACCACGGTGTACGGGCGCCGACGCACCGCCTCGGTCAGCTGACCACCCTCGTCGTAGCCGACGTAGCCGGGAGGCGCACCGACCAGCCGGGCCACCGAGTGCTTCTCGCCGTACTCGCTCATGTCGATGCGGACCATGGCCCGCTCGTCGTCGAACAGGAAGTCCGCCAACGCCTTCGCCAGCTCGGTCTTGCCGACACCGGTGGGTCCGAGGAACAGGAACGAGCCGGTCGGCCGGTTCGGGTCGGCGACACCGGCCCGGGCCCGGCGCACCGCGTCGGAGACCGCGCGCACGGCCTCGGCCTGGCCGACCACCCGCTTGCCCAGCTCCTCTTCCATCCGCAGCAGCTTGGCGGTCTCGCCCTCGAGCAGCCGTCCGGCCGGGATGCCGGTCCACGCCGGCGACCACGTCGGCGACGTCGTCCGGCCCGACCTCCTCCTTGACCATCGGCGCTTCGGCCGAGGCGGCCCCGGCCTCGGCGGCCTGAGCGTCGGCGAGCTCCTTCTCGATCGCGGGGATCTCGCCGTAGAGGATGCGCGAGGCCGCGCCCAGGTCCCCGTCGCGTTCGGCCCGCTCGGCCTCCCCGCGCAGCGAGTCGAGCTGCTCCTTGAGTTCGCCGACCCGGTTCGAGGGCGCTCTTCTCGTTCTGCCAGCGGGCGGTCAGCTCGGTGAGCTTCTCGGTGCGGTCGGCCAGTTCGGCGCGCAGCTTCTCCAGCCGATCCTGCGAGGCGGGGTCGTTCTCCCGTTCCAGCGCCATCTCTTCCATCTTCAGCCGGTCGCACCAACCGGCGCAGCTCGTCGATCTCCACCGGCGAGGAGTCGATCTCCATCCGCAGCCGGGACGCCGCCTCGTCGACCAGGTCGATCGCCTTGTCCGGCAGGTACCGCCCGGTGATGTAGCGGTCCGACAGCGTGGCCGCGGCGACCAGCGCGGAGTCGGTGATCTGCCACCTGTGGTGCACCTCGTAGCGCTCCTTGAGCCCGCGCAGGATGCCGACGGTGTCCTCCACGGTCGGCTCGCCGACGTAGACCTGCTGGAAGCGGCGCTCCAGCGCGGCGTCCTTCTCGATGTGCTCGCGGTACTCGTCCAGCGTGGTGGCGCCGACCAGGCGCAGCTCGCCGCGGGCCAGCATCGGCTTGAGCATGTTGCCGGCGTCCATCGCGGACTCCCCGGTCGCGCCGGCACCGACGATGGTGTGCAGCTCGTCGATGAAGGTGATGACCTGGCCCTCGCTGGTCTTGATCTCGTCGAGCACGGCCTTGAGCCGCTCCTCGAACTCGCCGCGATACTTCGCGCCGGCGACCATGGCACCCAGGTCGAGCGAGACAATCGCTTGCCCCGCAACGACTCCGGCACGTCGCCGGCGACGATGCGCTGCGCCAGGCCCTCGACGATGGCGGTCTTGCCGACGCCGGGCTCGCCGATGAGCACCGGGTTGTTCTTGGTGCGTCGGGACAGCACCTGCACGACGCGGCGGATCTCGCTGTCCCGCCCGATCACCGGGTCGAGCTTGCCCTCGCGCGCGGCCGCGGTCAGGTCGATGCAGTACTTCTCCAGCGCCTGGAAGGTCCCCTCCGGGTCGGGAGTGGTCACCCGGCTCGAGCCGCGGACGCCGGGCAGCGCGGCGAGCAGCGCATCCTTCCCCGCGCCGGCGGCGGCCAGGGCGGAAGCGATCTCACCGGGAGCTGCCGCCAGGCCGATCAGCAGGTGCTCGGTGGAGATGTACTCGTCGGCGAGATCGCGGGCCACGTCACCGGCGGCGTTGAGCGAGGCGTAGGTGGAGCGGCCGAGCTGGGGGGCGGCGGCCGTTGCACCACTGATCGAGGGCAGGGCCTTCAGCGCACGGTCGACCGCGCGCCGCAGGGCCGAGGCGTCGGCGCCGACGGCCTTGAGCAGGGCCGGGGCCACGCCGTCGGTCTGGCCGAGCAGTGCGTCGAGCAGGTGAGCCGGCTCGACCTGCGGGTGTTCGCCGCTCGTGGCCCGGCGGACCGCCGCCGAGAGCACGTCCTGGCTGCGGGTGGTGAGCTTGAGATCCATGGCGTTCAGTGTCCTCCGGTGACGACCAGTGCTGCTGAGTGCAACGCCTGCAAACTTGAGTCTGTTCCACTCAACTCTACGCCTACTCTCCCCGGGCGGCCCCGATGATCATCGTGGGTCATGGTTTCTCACCCCCTGAGTGGGGGACAATGCATGACGGACGCCGATCACGGCGGACTGACGTCCCTTCAGGAGCCAGGCCGTTCGGACGACGGGACTTCTGACCCACACCACGAATGACAACGGTGTCAGGATGGTCTGGACCGACCGCGACGGCGCGGCGGTCTGACGGCCCGACGACGTGGCCCCCCTCCCCGTAGCCCGCCAGGAAGCGTTGGTCCCCCGTGCACGCCGCTATGGAGTTCCTGTCAGTGCAGCCTCTGGTGCTGCTGTTCCTGCTCTTCGCCGTGGGGTCCGCCCTGGGGTCGGTCAAGATCGCCGACGTGCAGATCGGCCCGGCGGCAGTACTCTTCACCGCGATCGGGCTCGGGTCGATCGCCACGGCCTACGACATCAAGCTCGCCGTGCCGGACATCGTCGGCACCCTGGGGCTGGTGCTCTTCACCTACACCGTCGGGGTCATCTCCGGGCCGACCTTCTTCGCAGCGCTGCGCCACGGGTGGGGACCGATCGTCTCGGTGACGTCCATCCTTGCCCTCGGCGCGGCCATCGCCGCAGCCCTCGGGCTGCGCCTCGGCCTGCCCATCCCGACCATCGCCGGCACCTTCGCCGGAGCCCTGACCAACACCCCCGCGCTGGCCGCCGCCACGGAACGCTCCGGTGACGCCGCGGCCACCACGGTGGGCTACTCCATCGGCTACCTGTGGGGCGTCGGTGGAATGCTGCTGGCCACCGCCTGGGTGCTGCGTCGCAGCAAACCGTCGGACGCCGCCACCACCTCCCAGCTGACGAACCTGACCATCCGGGTCGAGCGCACCGACCGGCCCCTGCTGCACGATCTGGTCGGCCGGTTCGGCAACAGCGTGGTGTTCTCGCGGGTCCGGCACGGCGAGACCAGCCCGATCCTGGTCGCCGACGAGGACGAGCGGCTCGAGCACGACGACCTGGTGTCGGTCGTCGGCAAGCGCGACATGGTGAAGCGGGTGGCCAAGGAGCTGGGGCACACCTCCTCGCACGACATCGTGTCCGACCGGCACGACCTGGACTTCCGCCGGATCACGTTGTCCAACCGCGCCCTGGCCGGCCGCACCCTGGAGGAGCTCGATCTGCCCGGCAGGTTCGGCGCGGCGGTGACCCGGGTCCGCCGCGGGGACATGGACATGGTGGCCTCGGACGACCTCATCCTGCAGCCGGGTGACCGGCTGCGGGTGATCGTCGCAGCGGCACGGATGAAGGAGGTCTCGGGCTACCTCGGCGACTCCGAGCGAGGCCTGTCCGACATCAATCCGGTCGGCTTCGCCCTCGGCGTGACCCTCGGCGTCCTGCTCGGACTGATCCACTTCCCGCTGCCCGGCGGCGGCTTCGAGATCGGCGCTGCCGGCGGCACGCTGCTGATGGGCCTGGTGTTCGGCCGGGTCGGCCGGGTGGGCCCCGTGGTCACCACGCTCGCCCACCCCGCGGCGTCCGCGTTGTCCAACTTCGGCATGCTCGCCTTCCTCGCCTTCGCCGGCACCCGGGCCGGCGGCTCGTTCAGCACTGCGGTCACCTCCAGCCTCGGCTGGCGGATCGCTGTGGTCGGCGCCGTGGTGACCAGCACGGTCGCGGTGGCGCTCCTGCTGGCCGGGCGGCTCGGCCACAAGCTGGACTCCTCGCGGATCGCCGGCGTGATCGCCGGCAGCCAGACGCAGCCGGCGGTGCTCGCGTTCGCCAACGAACGCACCGGTTTCGACAACCGGGTCGCGCTCGGCTATGCCCTGGTCTACCCCGCAGCGATGATCGTGAAGATCCTGCTGGCGCAGGTGCTCGCCGGCCTGCCGGGCTGACCTGCCCGGCTGAACCGGCGGAGCTGGGCCTGCAGGGGGCCCGCAGGCCCACGACCGCGCAGAGGGCCTCGACCTAGGCTCGGTCCCGGGGGTTTTCTGTCACCGGGACCGAGGAGCACGATGCGCCACCCTGCACCGGGCGGGCGCGGTCCGGCGCGAGGCCGGGTCACCTCCTGGGCGGCTCTGGGCGCCCTCGGTATGGCGGTCGCGGCCATGGTGTCCGGGCTGCTCGGCGGCGGCCTCGGCGCCACCAGCTCATCAGGGACCACCGCCGTCGCCTGGCGCGGGCTGCTCGCCCTCGGCGCAGTGGCGCTGACCAGCCGGATCCTGATCGAGCGTGCGGCCCGGCTCGACCTGGCCAACCCGTATGCCGCCACCGCCGGGGTGGCCGCCGTCGGCTACGCGCTCGATCCGTTCACCTGGAACGGCCGCACGGCGCTCACCCAGTTGGTCACCGAACCCGGGCTGGCCACCGTCGTGGGCGACGGCGCCCTCTGGCTGCTGGCCGCTGTCGTCGGCATCGTGTGGGGCGCTCGCGGCCTCGCGCCAGGCGCCGGCCAGGGTATTCCGACCCCCGTCCCGACCGCGACCGCGGGGCTGCCTCGATCGAGTGGACCGGCGCGGTCGCCATCGGCGCAGCCGTGGCCGTGGTCCTGTCCCTCACGTTGGCCGGCCGGATCCCGGCGATCAGCAGCACGGTCCGGTGGGCCATCTGCATGGTGGTCACGCTCGGGCAGGGAGGCTGCAGCCGGAGCGTTCCCAGCAGCGACGCGCACGCTCCGGACACCCCGTGCGTGCAGTCGTCCAGCGCCGCCAGCATCAACCGTGACGTGGAGATCGTCATCGTGCGCGGTGAGGCGAGCAACGCCTACGAGGTGGCCCGGATGAGCGACGGCCGGATCCGGATCACCGAGTTGCTGGCCGCCGGGGGCGGCGTCGAGGTGGGGGTCGGCGGCGGGATCACCGTCGCCTACGGGGACTCCGGCTACGGCGCGTCGGCCACGGCCGACGCCTCGGCCGTGCTGGGCATCAACGGCGGGCGGGTCTGGTACGTGACCGACGAGCAGGAGGCCAGCCGGATCGTCAGCAACCTGCAGGGCGACGCGATCCAGGACACCGTCGCCGGCGGCTCACCGGTGCTCGGACCGCTCTGGTCGATCGGGCGCGGTGCGGTCGACCTGGTCACCGGTCACGACTCGAGCATGCCACCGCCGGACGAGGTCTACGCCGAGGGGTCCCTGGCCCTGAACGCGAGCGCCGAGGCCACCGGCATCGTGCAGAACGCCTCGGGGTCGGCCGGGATCACCACGGTGCTGGGGGCACGCAGGGCCGCCGACGGATACGTGACGGTGTACCTCCAGACGGACGTCGAGGCCGCGGCCGCCCTGCGCACCACCGCCCCCGCACAGCAGGGCTCGGTGTGGCCGGTGCCGAGTGGCGCCGGCGGATCCGGAACGGCACGGCTGGTCACAGCGGTGACCTTCGACAGCAGCGGGACCATGGTCGAGGTGAGCGCCACCGGGGCGGCCTCGGGGGAGAGTGCAGGACTGGTCTCGGCGCTGTTCGGCGGCCCCGCCGATCCGAGCCTGAGCAACCAGGCGGCCGGCGGAACCGTCTACCGCGCCTCGCTGCCGATCCGCACCTCCGCGGATGCGCAGGTTGCGACCACGTATCTGACCGAGGTCGGCGCCACGCAGATCTCGTTCGGCACCCTGGGCACGGTGACTCCCCTGGCCCCGGCACACACCGGTGCGTTCGGCCCCGCGGCGGTGGCCGCCTACCTGGACGCAGCCCACCGGCAGGGCGTGGTGACCCGTCAGTCGTTCAGCGACAACAGTTCCGGCTACGGCGCGCAGGCCTCGGGCAAGCTCGGCGTAGAACTCGGCGGCGGGCTCTCCTACGAGACCCTCGACCGCACCAGCACCGAGGCCTCGTACTGGGACGGCGCCGCCTGGACCCCCTGGACGGCCTGCGGGTGAGCGCTGGGCTCAGGAGACCAGCCTCGGGGTGAGCCGCTCCTCCAACCACGCGGAGGTGACCGTGATCCTCAGCTTCTTGTGGTCCAACTCGAACGGCACCTCGAGCCCGGGGCAGGACCACAGCCGGGTCTTCGGCGACCCCGGGACGCTCTTCCAGCGGCAGGAGGCCCACCGGATCCCCAACTCCGCCTCCGCCTGATTCCGGGCCCGCTGCCCTTTGATCTCGGTCCGCCCCTCCACCCGCACCTGGACCCGGTCCAGCGCGGAGGCGTAGCAGTAGCGGGTCACCCGGGCGTCGTTGCGGGCGGCGTAGTCAGCCGCTGCCCCGGCTCCGGTCGGGCAGCCCACCCAGTTCGCGATGTCGGCCTCGTGCTCCAGCGGCACCATCCAGCGGGTGATCACCTGCCGGCGCAGGTCGTCCGCGCCGGCCAGGGCTGCGGCGTCCGCTGCTGCCTGGGAGCGCTCCTTGAGGTCAGCGGCGCGCCCGAGGGGCAGCAGCACCTGCACGGTCACGAACAGCAGACCGAGGATCACCAGCACCATCAGGGCGGTGGTCACCTGACCGCGGTCGTCCCGCCGGATCGACATCGCCCGCCTCACCTCCGGCTCACAGTCGGCTCACCGCGACGGTGACCGGGGGGAAGCCCGGCACGACCACCGCCACCTCGTCGACCGCCGCCGGCAGGGGGGCGAACGCGGCGTAGAGCGCGGCGGGTTCAGAGGTGAACTCGCCGGGAAGGTTCGAGCAGGCGCACAACCCGCGATCGGCCAGCCGGACCACCGAGTACCTCGACTTCGCCTGCGGTGCAACGAGAGTGACACCGCCGACACCGTCGATCCGGGTGGTTCCGCTGAGATCCTGGCGGCTGGCCGAGAGTCTGCCCGGTGATGCGGTGGACAGCCGGAAGTGCGCCACTGTGCCGGTGGTTCCGGCCCGCACCGAGACCACCTCGAGGCGGGCGACGCTGTCCGGGGTCAGCCCCGCCAGCCGGCCGCTCGCGGTGGCCGCGGCCGGCGGCGGCGGGACGACGAGGGACGGGAAGGCACTGGGCACCGCCGACGCCGCTCCCGCACTGCTGCCTGCCCCTGACCCGCCCGGCGCCGCAGTCGAGGAGGACCCGGACGGTGCGTCGGCGCCGTCCGTGCAGCCGGCCAGCACCAGCGAGGCCAGCACCAGCGCGGCGACACCTGCGAGCGCCGCCCGGCGTCCGACTACCCGGCGTCCGGCCGGCGCGCCTCCGTTGGCCACAGTCACCCTGCCTTCACCGCGAAGGTGACGCTCACGCGCCGGTTGGCCTGGCGTCCCGCCTGGGTGCCGTTCGTGGCCACCGGCTCGGACTCGCCCCTGCCGGCCACGGTGTAGGAGATCCCCTCGGCCGTCACCAGCGGTTCCAACGCCGCGGCCACCGCAGCGGCCCGGCGTCGGGAGAGATCGGCATTGTGCGCCGTCGAGCCGGTCGCGTCCGTGTGGCCCACGATCGAGACCACGCCGCCCGCCGCCCGAGAATCGATCGCCGTCGCCGCCGCCTGCACCTGCGCGGCGGCTCCGCTGGTCAGCGCCGCCGAGTCCACGTCGAAGAGCACATCGGCGGCCAGGTCCACGGTCACCGACCCTGGCTGTTCACGGGTGGTCACCGACTCGTCCAGCGTCGAGACCACCACCTCCATCGGCAGCACCGAGCCCGCCGGGTCGACCGCCGCGGCCACGGCGGCCTGATCCACCTCGGGCCAGCCCGAGCCGAGCGGCACCGGGTTGCGGGAGGTCACCGCCGGCTCCAGGAGGCCCGATTCCACCCGCACCGCAGGGATCACCGCGACGTCGCCGATCCGGACGTCGATCGTGGTCAGCTCAGCGGGAAGCTCGGGCATCACCGCCTGGTAGACGTAGAAGCCGTCCCGGGCGAACGACCCGGTGTACAGCCCCTGCGTGGTGATGCCCCGGCCCCCGGCGTCCTTCAACGGCGCGTAGGCGCGGGCGTGCAGCGAGTCCAGCAGCAGCACCTGTCCGGTGTAGCCGGCGTAGGCCAGCGTGGTGGACAGCCCGGAGAAGGAGATGATCCCGGCCTTCGAGTACCCCCCGGGGGCAGGGCTCAGGGAGTAGTAGACGACGGTGCCGCCGGCGATCCGGCGCACTCCGTGCACCAGGACCGTGGCCGGGCCGTCACCGGGCGAGTGATTGATCATGACTGAGGCCTGGCCCCGGACCGGGATCTCGGTGACCAGTCCCGGTGTGGGAGAAGCGGCGGCTGCCGGTGCTGCCGGTGCGCCGGCCGCGGTCGCCAGGGCGAGCCCGACAACGACCGATGCCCGCCACCGCGCCGGGGGGCGCGACGGCGGGCAGGTCGATCCGTCAGGCACTGGCACGCGGTGTCAGCTCATCAGGGATTGAGGTCCAGGACTCCGGTGACGGCGTCGGCGACCTTCTGGCCGATGTCCGTGGAATTGAACGCCCCGGCGACGGCAACGACGACCGCGGCTGCGATGACGATGGCACCCACGTACTCGAGTGCTCCCTGTCCCTGGTCGCCACGAGCCTCGGCGCGCCTGCCGATCCAGATCTGCAGCGCCACGAGCTTCTCGGTCATCGTTGCTCCTTCAGTCGGTCCATCGACACCTCCCACGCTAGCCAACCGTTCGCCCCGACCAAGGGGTCCGCGGACCCAAAGACGGACCCAAACCCCCCTCAGACGCCGGCCGGGTGCCCAGCCACACGGCGATGGCCTCGCCCCGCGAGCCCACGTCGAGCGCTGCGAAGATGCGGTTGATGTGGTTCTTGACCGTCTTCTCGGCCAGGAAACACTGCTTGGCGATCTCGCGGTTGGTCAGCCCGGAGGCCACCAGGTCCATGATCTCCCCCTGCCGTTCGCTCAGGCCGAGGGCCTCGGCCTGCTGGGCCGGTCCCGCGCCCGACTCCGCGGGCGCCGCGCGGAGGGCGCTCATCGCCTCGGCGGAGAAGACCGAGGAGCCCTTGGCCACGGCGCGCACCGTGCTGACCAGGTCAGCGCCGTCGAACGAGCCGTGCACCACGTAGCCGGCGGCGCCGACAGCGACCGCCTCCCGCACCACGCGGGCGTCCTGGGTGTAGGTCATCATCAGCACCCTGCTGTACGCCGTGATGTCCCGGGCGGCGCTGAGGCCGTCCCGGCGGGGCATCTGCACATCCAGCAGCACCACGTCCGGCAGCAGGGCCCTGGTGAGCTCCACGGCGTACTCGCCGTCCCAGGCCTCGCCGACCACGGACATGTCCGGAGACGCCTCCAGCAGGCTGCGCAGCCCCGACCGCACGACGGCGTTGTCGTCCACGATCAGCACCGAGATCGGCCGCCCCTGCGGCAGGTGGGGC
Source organism: uncultured Actinomycetota bacterium (assembly GCA_963710915.1). Taxonomy (GTDB): domain Bacteria; phylum Actinomycetota; class Actinomycetes; order Actinomycetales; family Kineosporiaceae; genus JADJPO01. Next base: position 17,772 of record CAVQCD010000021.1, read on the forward strand.
ATCGTCGGAGAGGTCATGACGGCTCCGGTTCCAGCAGTTCCAGCAGAAGGGACACCCGCGTGCCGCGACCGGGGGTCGAGGAGAGCTCGACGCGCCCACCGGCGGTGGCCAGGCGCTCGGTCATCCCACGGACGCCGAAGTGCCCCGCAGCCTCGCGCGCAGGCAGGATGTCGAGGTCGAAGCCCGGTCCGTCGTCGATCACCTCGAGCCGTAACCCGTTGCCGTGCGGGCCGAGCCGCAGCTCGACGGCCGCGTCACCGGCGTGCCGCGACACGTTCTCCAGCGCCTCGCGCAGCGCGGCCAGCAACTCGTACCGGGCATCGGGGTTCAGCGGGGGCACCGGCGCCAGGTGGAGGTCGGCCTTGCGTCCGGTACGCGCCTGCCAGTCGGCCACCATCCGCTCGATCACTTCGGACAGGTCCTCGCCGAGGTGGTCCAGGCGCAGTTGGCTGAGCAGCGCCCGCGTCTCCTGCACCGCCCGGCCGGCCCCTTCGGCCAGGATCCGCGCCTCGGCCTTCGCCCGATCGGTGTCACGGTCCACCCAGGCCGACAACCCGGTGGCGGTCAGGGCCAGCCCCTGCAACGACTTGGCGACGCCGTCGTGCATCTCCCGGGCCAACCGCGTGCGTTCGCGATCAGCCGTCGCGGCAACCCTCTCGGCCGCCAGCGCGGCCAGCGCGGCGCGCTCGTTCTCCTGGATCACCCGCACCGCGTGACCGAGGTAGGTCAGCACCGCCAGGACGGCGGGCAGCCCCACCCGGCCGAGGTAGCCGGCCCCGGCGGCGGCCCCGCTCTGCTCCTCCAGGAGAGCGGCCACGACCACAGCTGTCAGCAGCAGACCGGCCGGCACCAGGGCGAACGGGAACCGGTAGAGGACGCCGATCAGCAGCGCGGTGCTCACGGTGGCGAGCACGAGCGGGTTCTGCACGCCCAGTTGCAGGACGACCCAGATCACCAGCGCGATGTCGCTCATCGCCAGGATCGGATGGCGGACCAGCAGGTCACGCGTCGGGGCCGAGGCCAGCCCGAGGTAGCTGACACAGGCCAGGGCCAGCAGGAGGGCGTACTCCCACAACTGGTGATCCGTGTTGACCATTCCGGCCAGCGCCACGGCCAGGGAACTGAGGCGCACCAGGAAGGCGACCTTGACCAACTGCTCGGCGGTGACCCGCTCGGCCCGGCCCTCGGGCCCCGCGGTCACGGCGTCCCTCCGAAGATCGAGCCCAGCTGCAGCCCCGACCCGATGTAGAGCCCGACGAAGATGGTCAGCACCGCGCCGGGCACGAAGACCAGGGAGGTCACCAGGGTCACCCGGGGCGAGGTCCGGGCGGCGCGGCGGCGCATCAGCTGGGAGCTGGTCCGGCGCATGTCCAGGGCGATCTGGCGCAGGGTCTCCACGATCGGCGCGCCGAGCTCCTCGGCCTGCAGGAAGGCGGTGACGAACTGGCTCATCGCCTCGGACTCGGTGCGCCGGCGCAGATCCTGGAACGCCGATCGCCGGCTGGCGCCGTTGGCGATCTGGTTCAGGGCGAGCGTCATCTCCTCGGCCAGCGGCCCGCCCATCCGGGCCGACACCCGGGCCAGCGCGGGCCGGAAGCCCACCCCGGCCGCCACGGTGACGCTCAGGATGTCGAGGAAGTCGGGCAGGTCGCGGTCCAAGCGCTCGCGCCGCAGCCGGCGGGCCCGGGACAGCCCCGCCAGCGGCATCACCACGGCGATGGCCAGGCAGAGCAGCAGCCCGATCAGGTTGGCCTGCACCGCGAACAGCACCACCAGGGGGCTCACCATGACCATCCAGAGCCCGGCGTTGGCCAGCACCGTGTCGGCCGTCGCCCCCTGCGGCCGGCCGGCCAGATCCACCTGTCGCTGCACCCAGCGCAGGCCGCCCGGGCCGAGGACGGCCCGCAGGGCCGGCACCAGCCGCTCGCCGAGCCGGCTCAGCGGGGCGAGCGGCGTCGTCCGGCGGGTCTCCTGCTGGCGCAGCAGGGCGAAGTCGGCCACCTCCAGCTCCGACATGCCGTCCGAGCGCAGCAGTCGCCAGCCGTAGAGGAAGAGCAGCATGGCCGTCAGGGCCACGATGCCGGGCAACAGCGGCACCAACAGCCCGGCCAGGCCGCTCACGCGTCGATCCTGGTCATCCGGCGCACCAGCAGCAGGCCACCGACGTAGAGCAGCCCGGCGATGATCAGCGCTGCCTGGCCCAGCGGCTCACGGGTCATCTTGTCGACCGTGCCGGGGTTGAGGGAGTTGAGGATCACCAGGATGACCACCCCCAGCCCCACCACGAAGTAGCCGGTCGCCACCGCCTGGGCGAGCACCGTGCGCACCTCGCGGCGGGTCTCCTTGCGCTCCTCCAGGGTGTCGGCGATGTCGCGCAGAGCGGTCACGAGTGAACCCCCGCTCCGCGCGCTGACCACGAGCGTGGCCACCAGCACCACCACCTCGCGTGACGGCAGACGTTCACTCAGCTCGGCCAGGGCCGATTCGACCCCGGCACCGAAGCCGAGCCGGGTGGAGACCCGCTTCATCTCGCTGCACGCCGGTTCGTCCAGCTCCTCCCCGGCCATGGCGATCGCGGTCGGGATGGACAGCCCCGCGTTGGCCGCGTTCGCCAGCACCCGGGCCAGCTCGGGCATCTGGGCGATGAAGGCCTCCCGCCGCCGCTCCCGTTCCCGGCGCAGGTAGGCGCGGACCGCCAGCACTCCCACGCCCAGGCCGAGCACCCCGAACACCGGGGCGAGCAGCTGCCACAGGGTCAGGGCACTGATCAGCCCCGCCGCGACCCCGGCCGTGAACACCACCACCGGGCGGTAGCCGACGCCCGCCAGGACGAGCTCACGCTCCAGCCGGTGGCCGATCCGGGTGGCCCGGAAGCCGCGGTCGTAGCGCTCCAGCCAGGACCCGGCATAGACCTCGTCGCCGATCACGGCGTCGATCGCCTGCTGCCGGCCGGCCGACACCGCCCGCAGGTCCCGGGCGCCGAGCAGGAAGAGCAGGGTCGCGGCCAGGGTTCCGAGCAGGATCAGGGCGGCCATCGTCACGCCCCCTCGAAGTCGCCGGGGACGCGCTCGCCCCGCTCCAGCAGGCGATCCACCAGGGCCTGCGGCGGCCTGAACCGGGTGAAGGCACCGGTCGGGCCGAGGCCGGGCTCGAACCGCATCAGCGGCTCCAGGCGGTAGTCCTCACGCCGCCGCGACGCCACGTGACACACCTCGACCGCGCGCCGGGTCCCGTCCGCCGACCGCTGCAGCTGCACGATGACGTCGATCGCCGAGTTGATCTGGTCGCGCAGCACCGTGAACGGGATGTCGATCTGGCTCATCGACGCGAGGGTCTCCAACCGGCTCAGCGCGTCGTCCGGGCCGTTGGCGTGCACCGTCGTGAGTGATCCCTCGTGCCCGGTGTTCATGGCCTGCAGCATGTCCAGGGCCTCGCCGCCGCGCACCTCACCGACCACGATCCGGTCCGGACGCATGCGCAGGGCGTTGCGCACCAGGTCCCGGATGCTCACCGCCCCGGCACCCTCCACGTTCGGCGGGCGGGTCTCCAGCGTGATCACATGCTCCTGGGCCAAGGACAGCTCGGCGGCGTCCTCGATGGTCACGATGCGTTCCTGCGCCGGGATGTAGCCGGAGAGCGCGTTCAGCAGGGTGGTCTTGCCCGACGCGGTGCCGCCGGAGACCAGGATGCTCAGCCGGGCCCGGATGCACGCGGCCAGCAGCTCGGCCGTCGGGCGGTCCAGCGCCCGGCGGGCGATCAGCTCGTCGATGCCGTAGGCCTTGGGGAACAACCGGATCGTGACCACCGGGCCCACCAGGGACAGCGGAGGGAGCACCACGTTCACGCGCGCGCCGCGCGGCATGCGGGCGTCGGCGGGCACCCGCGCGTCCACCATCGGGCTGGACTCGTCGACCCGGCGGTTGACCGAGGACACGATCCGGTCCACCGCCTGCAGCAGTTGCTCGTTGCTGGTGAACCCCGACGGCACCCGCTCCAGCCGGCCGTACCGCTCGACGTAGATCGTGCGGTGACCGTTGATCATGATCTCGCTCACCGACTTGTCGGCGAGGATCGGCTCCAGCACCCCCAGGCCGATCGACTCGTCCACCACGCGGCGCACCAGGCTGGTCCGCTCGCGGGTGGACAGGATCACGCCCTCGCGTGAGACCAGGTGCGCCAGAACCCGTTCCAGCCGGACGCGGCGCTGAGTGACGTCGAGGCGGCCCAGCTCGGCGAGGTCGACCTCCTCGAGCAGAAGGCGTTTGAGCCGCTCAACCAGGGCCTGGTCGGCGTCGTCCTCCAACCCCGAGGACGGCGAACGCCCGGAGAGCTCGTCCGCTGCACCGAAATCGGAGTATGACCTCATGGCAGGACCACCTGACGGGTGACCTGGAAGGTGCGCAGCGGCGAGATGTCCGGCACCTCGACCACGAGCCGCACCCCGTGCCCGGTCGGGCCGATGGTGGTCAGCGACACCAGCCGGATCGCCCCGGGCAGGGACGCCCGGGCGGCCGTCTCGGGGTCCTGGTCCAGGCTCGCGGCGCGCGCAGCGGTCCGCGCGGCCTCCTGGGCGGAGATCGCCGTGTACGCGGCCGCCCCGGCCTGCAGGGTGAGCAGGGCCACGGTCAGCGCGATCGGCACCAGCGCAAGGAGTTCCAGGCTGGCACTCCCCGGATCCCGTCGGCGGCGACTCACGGCTCCTGCACCACCGATCGGCTGCTGGAGACCCCGGCCGGCAGTGAGCCCACTCCCGGTGCCAGGAGCGGCACCTGCACCACAGCAGTCACTTCACTGCCCGACCCGGAGACGGTGACCGCCCCGCGCACGCCGTCCGGCAGGCTCGAGCGCACCGCTGCCTCCGGGTCCGCGCCGACCGAGACCGCCCGGGCGGCGACCGAGGCGGCATGGCCGGCCCAGACCGCGGACATGCCGTACAGCGCGACCTGCCAGCAGAGGACCATCACCAGCAGCGCCACCGGCAGCACGCCCACGGTCTCGATCGAGACCGACCCGGCGTCCCGCCTGCCCCGCCGGCGACGCACCGGAGGGGGGCCGGCCTCGGCCGGTGCGGCCACCGGCGCCTGCATCGGCCGGGACGGCCCGGCGCGCATCAGCCCGAGCTCGGCGACCACGGCGCGCAGCGCGCGCCACCAGCCCCGCTCGCGCACGGCGTAGGGATCGCGAGCGTTCAGACCCAGTTCCAGCCGGTGGAACATGGCCGGGATCGCCACGGTCATCACCGGGGCCCGGGTCAGCTGGCGCACCGTCTCGCCGGACACGCTGCTCTGTCGGCTGGTGCGGTTGACCAGCACCCGAACGTCGCTCTCCTTGCGTACCGCCAGGCCCTCCCAGAGGGCGATCGATCGGCGTAACGCCCTCAGCGACAACACATCCGGGGTGGTCACCATGACCACCTCGTCCGCCAGCTCGACAGCCGTGGCCTGGATCGGGGTGACGTGCGATCCGGCGTCCACGATCACCAGGTCGTACTCCTGGCGCAGCACCGCGACCACCTCGCGCAGTGCCCGAGGGGTGACGGCCTCCACGTCCCGCACGTCGTCCGGGGTCAGCAGCAGGTGCAGCCCGCTCTCATGGACGACGACGGCGTCGTTCACCGCCCGGGCCGACAAGTCGTCCGACACCTTGGCCACGTCGGCGATCGAGGCCCGGTGACGCACCTCGATCAGGGCGGCGACGTCTCCCTTCTCCAGGTCGAGATCGACCAGGCACACCCGTTGCCCTGGAGCCGAGCGCACCAGGTCGAAGGCGATGTGCGCGGCGATCGTCGTGGTGCCCACCCCGCCCTTGGCCCCGACCAGGGTGACCACCCGCGCCCGGCCGTGCCCCGCGCCGTCCTGGGTCACCGACGAGGCCATCAGGCGCCGCATGTTCTGCGCCGTCGCGCCCGCGGCCTCCACCCGGCTGCGCAGGTCCTCGAAAGCCACCGGCGCCAGCACCAGGCCCCGGGCACCTGCCTCCATGGCCGCCGTGAAGACGTCCGTCGACGCGGCACTGCTCACGATCACCGTGGAGCAGGTCGGACGGCGCATGCTCAGGTCGCGGACCACCTGCAGGGCGGGGTCGGGCCCCAGCTCGTCGTGCACCAGCACGACGTCCGGGTCGAGCCGGAGCACCGCAGCGGTCAGCTCGTCGGTGGAGTCGACCACGTGCTCGGCACGCACGCCGTCCATCTCGTTCAGCGCGCTGCGCAGCTGGAAGACGAGGGACTGGTCCGCCGAGGCGATCAGGACCGTGGTCATTCGCCCTCCGCCACGGGCTTGCCCCCGAGCTGGCCGGCGTCGAAGGTTTCACCCTCGCGGAGCCGGCTGACGCCGACGTCCGTGGGCAGGCCGACCAGGCGCACCTGACCGAACGCACTGGCGAACACCACGGACTTGGCCGCGTCGGGCTCGAGGGCGAGGGTGAGCGGCACCACCTTCTGATCCTTCAGACCCTCCGCGTCAGCGGTCGACACGGCCTGCTGACCACCGATCGAGATGACCCGGACGTTCTTCGCCAGCACGTGCACCTGCTTGGGCAACCCGGGAACGTCGCTGAACACGGCCCAGACGTCCACGGTGTCGCCCGGGCGGATCCGGCCCACCAGACCGGTCACCGCGTCGACGCTGATGGCGATCTCGCGCTCGGTCTTGGACAGCCCCGAGGCGGGGATCAGCATGTCGGAGGAGATCACCGTTCCGGGCTCGATCCGGAAGCCGGTCCGGCGCCCTTCGATCTGCCGCAACTGCAACCGGGAGGAGGGCGAGGTCCAGCGCTCGGGAACCTCGACCGCCTCCAGGTTCTGCCCGGTCAGCTCGGTGTAGGGGTCGACGGCGACCTTGGCCCGGTAGACGGTGGTCTGGTTGCCCACCTGGCTGGAGACGCTGGCAACGTACCGGACGACGGAGACGAACACGCCTGCACTGATCAGCACGGCGAGCACCATGAAGAGCAGTCCTCGCTGCTGGCGAGGATTCACGACAGCCCGCCCACAGGCACGCCCGCGTCGAACGGCTCGGCGAGCCGAATCACCTCGGGGGGCAGCGGGTCGGCGACCACATGACAGTACGGGCAGACCGCTCCGGCGACCCGGACCCCGCAGTGCGGGCAGCCGGCCACCGCGCGCACCCTGGTGGTGGTCGGGTCCGCGGGAACCAGAGCGAGTTGGGTGGCGCCGCGGACCCGGACCACGCCGCTCCACGACCCGGGAAGCGGGTAGGGCCGAACGGCGATCGCCCCGGTGGCCTCGGCCAACTGGGCCGAGACCGCGGGGGACAGGCCCGGCTCGTCGACCAGGAGCATCCGCGGCACATCCCGGCGGGCGAAGGACGACACCGTCTCCGGCCGCCCGATCTGCGCCCGGGGAGCCCAGCTGATCAGGAAGTGCGAGCCCGGCAGGAACGACCGCAGGTACTGCCCCGCGGTGGGCCCCGGACGACTCAGGCCGGCCACGGAGGGTGCCCAGGCCCCGGACCAGCAGCGCCCGGCGAAGGCCTCGACGAATCCCGGCACCAGCCCGGCGTCGGTCACCGACGATCGAGCGGCGATCAAGGCGGCGTGCATCGCGAGCGGAGCGTGATCGCTGACCATCCAGGCGATCCTGAGCCGGGGCCAGCGCAGCGCCGTCATGGTCACCGCGGCCCGGGCCTGCTCCTGCAGGTCGGCCGGAATCGCAATCACGACGAACGGGGCGCCAGAGGCCGCCACCAGGTCGCCGAAGGCGATCGGATCACCGACGGGGGCTACCGTGACGGGTGCCGCAGCGCCTGTCGCGCTGGCAGTAGCTGCTTCCCGGCCGTCACCTTCTGTCACCAGGACGGCGGTCCACACGTACGGCCACCCCTCCCCCAGCAACATCAGCTTCAACCAACCGGAACCTACGGCAGCAGCTGGGCCAGCGGTATCCCCAAAGCCAGACTTGAGCCTTTCTTAATAGATCGTGAAGGTTTGCCGCGCCACCGAACGGCTGGCTACCGTGACCCGGGTGACCCCGCCCGCAGCCCGCCGTCTGATCGTGGACGGGGTGGACGTCGGTCCCTGCGCGGTGGCCGACACCTACCTCACGCGGCTGCGCGGGCTGCTGGGGCGGCGCGGGGTCGACGGGGGCCTGCTGCTCACCTCGTGCTCGAGCGTCCACGGCGCCGGCATGACCTTCAGCCTCGACGTCGCCCAGCTGGACGCAGACCTGGTGGTGATCCGCACGGCCCGGCTCCACCCGTTCGGCCTGGTGCTCCCGCGGCGCGGTGTCCGACACGTCCTGGAGGCGGAGTCGGGTGCCTTCGCCCGGTGGCGGCTGCACCGGGGCAGCCGGGTCGGCGTACTGTCGCTGGCCGCTGCGGTCGTTCTCGCACTGGGCGGATGCTCCTCATCGCCGTCCACGACCGTGCCCGGGGACCAGAACCCGGCGCTCGCCGCCTCCGCCTCGGCCGGCCCTGATCTGCGGGCCCTGTCCGAGGCGCCGCGCGGGTACCGCGTCGTCGAGGGGAAGGGCTTCACCATCGCGGCCCCCTCTGCCTTCCAGCAGTCGCAGACCACCTCGAGCACCGGCGAGCCCACCGTCGTGCTGCGTCGCCCCTCATCGGTCAGCGCCCTGCCGTCCAGCGTGGTCGTGCTCCGGGACCCGCGCGCGAAGCAGGACGTCGTCGAGCAGTCCTACGCCCTGGATCTGGCCAAGCGGACCGCGGCCAAGGCGACCGACGTCGAGCGGCTGGACGTCGTGTGGCCAGGAGCCCGGCGCGCGGTGCTCGTGCGGTGGACGGAGAACGTGCCGGTCGGTGGCGGCATCACGGTGCCTGCGCGGTACCTGCAGCTGAATGCCCAGATCACCGAAACACTCGTGATCGTGGTCGTCGCCCTGGCGCCCGTTGCCGACCTCGACACCTCAGCAGTGGCAACGGTGCTGCGTACCTTCGCGCCGGCGAGCTAGCGATGCAGCCCCCGAAGCGGTCGCCACGCCGTCCGAGGCCACGCTCGCTGATCGCCAGTGAGCATCTGCGGCAACGATGGTGGGCCGCCTCCTGGGCCCTGCTGGCGCTGGGCCTGCTCGCCGGGGCCGTCGGACTGCTGGCTCCCCGGGCGAGTGCCGACGTCACCCCGCGGGCCCTGCTGCCCAACACCGTGGTCGCCCTGCCCGACCCCGGCCGGCTGGGCGGGGTGGTGGCCGTGTTCGCCCGTCCGCTCAGCGAGCGCGTTCCCGCTCCGGACGGCTTCGGCTGCCGGATCGTGCAGCCGGGCGGGGGCGCCGGAGCCCGACTGACCCAGGACGACCTGCACCAGCTGGACCGCCTCGTGCTCGAGGGCGTCGCCGTCGCCGCCGTCCTGCGGGTGGAGGGTCACTCCCGCGGACGGAGCCTCACCTGCGTCGGTCCGACCGCGTACGAGGCGCAGCCGATGTACCTGGTGGCCCGGCCCGGGGTCGACCCGATGGCCCCGATGGCGGCCTTCTCCGCCATGAGCCTGCTGCTGGTCCTCGGAGCGGCCGGAGTGATCACCCTGCGCCCCCGCGCCCACCCCTGACCCCGAAACCTGAGGGGGGTCAGTGGGCGGCGAGGACCCAGTGCCGGCCCCCGCGGACCCGGTGCACGCGCAGACGCTCGTCCGGGCGCGGCGCCCAGTCCCGCAGCGGCAGGTAGGCAGCGCGATAGCCGACCTTCCAGGCGACGACGACCTGCCAGACCGGCACCAGAGCCAGGATGACGACGTCGCGGCGACGGTAGGAGACCAGCCGCAGCACCGGAAGGAACACCAGACTGCCGAGCACGCTGGCGGCGACCCGCCACATCCCGAACGGCGCGAGATGGCTGGCGGCGATCCAGGACTGCGGCATCACCAGCTGCGGCAGTGCCAGGACGGCGAGCCCGGCCAGACCACCGAGCAGCCTGCGCAGCCCGGTCCCGGCGATGCCTCTGTGCCTCACCGGAGGCAGCCTAGCCCCGCCGCCTCAGGCCGCCGCGTCGTCGAGGGCACCGTGCACCGCCCGGGCCACCGCCTCGATCGCCTCCACGCCCTCCTGCATCGCCGGGTACCCGTCGCTGAGGACGACGACGGCGTGCTCGGAGTCGTCGCCGGTGACGTAGCCGATCGAGTTGACATGCCAGCCTGAGTCCTCGTCCAGCCAGCCGTTCTTGACCGCCACCGTGCTCCCCGCGGGCGCGCCGATCGGTACGCCCCATCGTTGCGTCTGGTCGACCCGGCGCATCAGGCCGAGCAGGTAGTCCCGGTCGGCGGGCCGGAGCAGGCTCCCGTGGGTGAGCGTGCGCAGCAGCCGCAGTTCGTCGGCCGCGGTGACCTGGGTGAGTCCCCACTTGTCGCTGGCCACCGGAGCGCTCCGGTTCATCCCGGCCGCCTGCATGAACTCCGCCGCCCCGTCGTTGCCGCCGATCCGCGACCACAGCGCGCTCTGAGCGGCGTTGTCAGAGATCGTGATCGCCGCCTCAGCCCAGCGCTTCTCGGTGACGCTGAGCGAACGGCCCGCCTCCGCGCGCTGCCACAACAGGGTCGCCACGGTGGTGACCTTGACGATGCTCGCCGAGTCGTGGGTGATCGCGCTGCGGAACGAGCAGGTGGTCGCGCTCCGCCAGTCGTGGACCGCCACCGAGACCCGGTCCTGGGCGTCGTCGAGGGCGGTCGCGATCGCCTCCTGCAGGCGCCGCGTCGTGGCCTGGGCAGCGGCCGTCGCGGGCCCCGTGCAGGTCACCCCCCGGTACAGGCTCGAGGTAGTGGACGCCGCCGGAGCGGGCGAGGCGGGGGCGGGGGCGGAGGACGGCGGCGCGGCCGTCGCCGGACCGGGCGCTGCAGGCGTCGAACCGGCCGACACCGCCGGGGCCTGCGCGGTCCGGGTCAGGTCGCGGTCACGGCCGGCCGTGATCAGGCCGTAGAGCGAGGCGGACGCCAGCACCCCGAGCGCCGCGACGACCACGATCCGCCGTCCCGGTCCGCTCGGCCGACGATCGAGATCGCGATGCCGACCCATACCTCTCGCCTTCAGCGACGGTGCGGCGGGCGCCACACCACGAGCGCCGAGGTCTCCGCCGGCAACCGCGCCGGACGACGCCCGGGCGCCATGGCCACGATGTCACCTGCCGGCCCGGCCGCGAACACCCGGCGTCGCTCGGCGAGTTGAACGTGGGCCACTTCCAGCTCGTCCAGGAGCTCGGCGAGCCGGGCCCGCAGCGCCTCGTTGGCGGTTTCCAGCTCCAGGATGCGTTTGATGCCCGCCAGGTTGACACCCTCGTCCTGGGAGAGCCGCTGCACCTCCCGGAGCAGCGCCACATCCCGGGCCGAGTACCGCCGGCCCCGACCGGCGGCGCGGCCCGGGCTGACCAGCCCGAGCCGGTCGTACTGGCGCAGCGTCTGCGGGTGCATCCCGGCCAGCTGGGCCGCGACGGAGATCACGAAGACCGGCGTCGACTCGTCGACGGTGAGCTCGTAGTCCATCCCCGGCCTCAGCTGTCCGGGCGGTGGGCGCGGGCGATCAGCTCCGCGCGGGGGTCTTCGCCCTTGGTCGCCTGGGCGAAGGCGTCCAGGGCCTCCTTGGCGGCGCCGTCCACCCGCTGCGGCACGCTCACCTGCAGGGTGACCAACAGGTCCCCGGTCCGCTTGGCGCCCTTGACCCCGTGCCCACGGGCCCGCAGGGTGCGCCCGCTCGGCGTGCCCGGTGGAACCTTCAGCCGCACGGTCCCGCCGTCCAGCGTGGGCACCTCGATCTGGGCCCCGAAGACGGCCTCGGCGAAGGTGACCGGCACGGTGAGCCGGACGTTCTCGCCGTCCAGGCTGAACACCGGGTGCGGGGCGACATGCACGGTGACCACGAGGTCGCCGTTGTCTGCGCCGGGGTCCCCGGGGCGGCCCTTGCCCCGCAGCCTCACCTTCTGCCCCTCACGGACCCCCGCCGGGATCCGCGCGGTGATCGTGCGGCTGCCGTTGCGCGGGTCGTCGACCCGCAGGTTGAGCTGAGCGCCGTCCACCGCCTGCCGGAAGGTCAGGTTCACCTCCGCGGAGAGGTCGGCGCCGCGCTGCGCCCCACGGGGGGCTCGGAAACCCGTTCCCCCACCGCCGCCGTAGGCGCCGCCGGGAGCGGTGCCCGGACCTCCGAAGATGCCCCCGAACAGGTCGTCGAGGTCGAACTGCGCCCCGCCGGTGCCACCACCCGCGCCCGGACCGCCGAACCGGACGTTCCCGGCCCGGCCGCCCTGGCCGAACATGCCGCCGAGCAGATCCTCGAACCCGGCTCCTCCGCCCGGCCCGCCCGCGGTGAACCGGGCGCCGCCGTGCGTCATCGCCCGGACCGCGTCGTACTGCTTGCGCTGCTCGGGGTCGGACAGGACCGCGTAGGCCTCGCCGATCTCCTTGAACCTGCGCTCGGACGCGGCGTCCCCGGAGTTCGCGTCCGGGTGATGCACGCGGGCGAGCTTGCGGTACGCCTTCTTGATCGCGTCCCCGGTCGCGTCGGTGGGGACGCCGAGGGTGGCGTAGAAGTCCTTCTCGAACCAGTCCTGGCTAGCCATTCGGCATCCCTCCTTCCGTCATCCCGTCAGCCGGCCGGGTCGGCGACGGCCACCCGGGCCGCGCGCAGGATCCGCTCCTGGGCACGGTAACCCGGTTGCAGCACCTGGACGACGGTGGTCGTCGTGGTGCCCGGCGCCAGCTCTGCCTGGGTGTGCATGAGTGCTTCGTGCACGGTGGGGTCGAACTCCTCACCGACCTCCCCGTACCGGGCCAGGCCGAACCGCTCCAGGGTGACCTCGAGCTTGTCGGCGATGGAGACGAACGGCCCCTGCTCGAGGTCGCCGTGCTGGCGGGCCAGATGCAGCTCGTCGAGCACCGGCAGCAGAGCCTCCAGGACGCTGGCCACGGCCGTGTCGCGCGCGACGTCCCGGTCACGCTCGACCCGCTTGCGGTAGTTGACGTACTCGGCGTTGAGCCGCTGCAGGTCGGCCACCAGTTCCTCGGCCAGGGACTCCGCCGCGACCAGCTCGTCCGAGACCTGACCCGGCGTGACGGTGTCCTCCGCGGAGGGCTGCGCGACGGCCGGCTCGGGCGCCGGCGCGTTCGCGTAGGCCTCGCGGACCTTGCCGGTCAACGGGTCGAGCCGCCGCCGGTCGCGGACGACGGGGCCCTGGTGGGCCTCGTCGTCCGCGAGGACGGCGTACTCCTCGGCGAGCGAACCGCCGTCCGGCGCAGCGGGCGTCGGTTCAGACATCACTTGTCCTCGTCGACGATCTCGGCGTCCACCACGTCGTCGTCCGCCGATTCGTCAGACGCCGACGATGCCGACCCGGTGCCCGAACCCTCACCGGCCGAAGCGTTCTCGGCAGCGGCCGCGGCGTACATCGCCGAACCGAGGGCCTGGCTGACCTGGGACAGCTTCTCGTGCTTGGCCTTCACCTCGTCGATGTCGGTTCCGGCGAGCGCCTTGTTCAGCTCGGTGACGGCGTCCTGCACCTCGAGCTTGTTGGACTCGGGGATCTTGTCGGTGTTGTCCGCGATGAACTTCTCGGTGGTGTAGACCAGCTGCTCGGCGGCATTGCGGGTCTCGGCCGCCTCACGCTGCTTGCGGTCCTCCTCGGCGTGCGCCTCGGCCTCGCGCACCATGCGCTCGATCTCGTCCTTGCCCAGGGCGCTGCCTGCGGTGATCTGCACGCTCTGCTCGTTGCCGGTGCCCTGATCCTTGGCGGACACGTGCACGATGCCGTTGGCGTCGATGTCGAAGGTGACCTGGATCTGCGGCACCCCACGCGGGGCGGGAGCGATGCCGGACAGGGTGAACTGGCCCAGCTTCTTGTTGTGCTGCACCAGCTCCCGCTCGCCCTGGAAGACCTGGATCTCCACGCTCGGCTGGTTGTCGTCGGCGGTGGTGAACACCTCGGAGGCCTTGGTCGGGATCGCCGTGTTGCGCTGGATCAGCTTGGTCATGATCCCGCCCTTGGTCTCGATGCCCAGGGAGAGCGGGGTGACGTCGATCAGCAGCACGTCCTTGCGCTCGCCCTTGAGCACACCGGCCTGGAGCGCGGCGCCGACGGCGACGACCTCGTCCGGGTTGACGCCCTTGTTCGGCTCCTTGCCACCGGTCAGCTCACGGACCACGTCGGCCACGGCGGGCATCCGGGTGGAGCCGCCGACCATGATGATGTGGTCGATCTTGGCGACGTCGACCCCGGCGTCCTTGATCACCGCGCGGAACGGGGTCTTGGTCCGCTCCAGCAGGTCGGCGGTCATCTTCTCGAACTGGGCCCGGGTCAGCTTCTCGTCCAGGTGGATCGGGCCGGACTCGGTCATCGACAGGTACTGCAGCGAGATCGTGGTGGCGGTGGAGCTGGACAGTTCCTTCTTCGCCTGCTCGGCCGCCTCACGCAGCCGCTGCATCGCGATCTTGTCCTTGGACAGGTCGGGGCCGCCCTGCATCTTCACCGTCTGCACCAGGTGATCCATGATCCGCTGGTCCCAGTCGTCACCACCGAGGTGGTTGTCGCCCGAGGTGGCCTGCACCTGGATGGTGGAGAAGCCGTCCTCGTCCTTGCCGACCTCGAGCAGGGAGACGTCGAAGGTGCCGCCGCCGAGGTCGAAGACCAGGATCAGCTCGTCCTCCTTGCCCTTGTCCAGCCCGTAGGCCAGCGCGGCGGCGGTCGGCTCGTTGATGATCCGCAGCACGTTCAGGCCCGCGATCTCGCCGGCCTCCTTGGTGGCCTGGCGCTGGGCGTCGTTGAAGTACGCCGGCACGGTGATCACCGCGTCGGTGACCTTCTCACCGAGGTACTCCTCGGCGTCCCGCTTGAGCTTCATCAGCACCCGCGCGGAGATCTCCTGCGCGGTGTACTTCTTGGCGTCGATCTCGATGTTCCAGCCGGTGCCCATGTGCCGCTTGACCGACCGGATCGTGCGGTCGACGTTGGTCACGGCCTGCCGCTTGGCGACCTCACCGACCAGCGGCTCGCCGGACTTGGCGAAGGCCACCACGGACGGCGTGGTGCGCCCGCCCTCGGCGTTCGCGATCACCGTCGGCTCGCCGCCCTCGAGGACGGAGACGACGGAGTTGGTGGTTCCCAGGTCGATGCCGACCGCTCGTGCCATGTTCGTGATCCCTTTCTGGGGTGTGTCCGGAGTTGAGTCAGGTGCGCTCAGTCGAGTTGCCTACCCTCACCTTCGGCAGCCGGCCCGACATTGTCAACCCGGCACTGACGAAACTTGAGTCCACCCCACTCAACTACTCGCGCCCCACCAATGTTCCCACCCCCTCAATCGTGCTCATGCTCGGTTGAGGGGAGTGTGTGGCGTCAAGGACGCGTCAAGGGGTGTCAGGGCGGGGGCAGGAGGGGCTCGCGCGCCGCGGGACGGTGATGGGCTGGGGCCATGATCGAAGATCTCGTGGCAGGGCTGGTCGGCCTCGCCCTCGTCGGCTATCTGCTGTATGCGCTGGCGCGCCCGGACAGGTTCTGAGGTGCCCAGGTGAGCCCCCTGCTGCAGTCGCTCCTGTCCGTCGGCCTGATCGCGGCGATCCTGGCCGCGATCCGGATCCCGCTGAGCTCCTGGATGTGCCAGGTCTTCACCGACAGCCGGCACTGGCGCGTGGAGCGTGCGGTCTACCGCCTGGTCGGCGTCGACCCGGGCACCGAGCAGCGCTGGACGACGTACGCGCTGTCCGTGCTCGCCCTCGGCGCCGTCTCGATCGCCTTCGCTCTGGGCTGCTGATCATGGTGCAGGGCTGGCTGCCCTGGGCGCAGGGCCGGTCGATGCACTGGCACACCGCCCTGAACACGGCCGTCTCCTTCGTGACCAACACCAACTGGCAGTCCTACGCCGGGGAGGCCGGCACGGGCTACCGGTGCAGATGGCCGGGCTCACGGTCGCAGAACTTCCTGTCCGCCGCGATGGGCCTGGCCGTCGCCGATCGCCCTGGTCCGCGGACTGGCCCGCGCCACAGCACCGATCGGATCGGCAACTTCTGGGTCGACCTGATCCGCGGGCACGATCCGCATCCTGCTGCCGATCGCGGTCGTCGCGGCCGCTGGTGCTGCTCGTCGGCGGCGTCATCCAGAACCTCACCGATCCGACGATCGATCACCACCGTCACCGGCGGCGCAGCAGATCGTGCAGGGCGGCCCGGTCGCCTCGCAGGAGGCGATCAAGGAGCTCGGCACCAACGGCGGCGGCTTCTTCAACGCCAACTCCGCCCACCCGTTCGAGAACCCGAACGCCTGGACGAACCTGTTCGAGATCTTCCTGCTGCTGGTCATCGCCTTCTCGCTGCCGTACACCTACGGGCTGATGGTGGGCGACCGCCGCCAGGGCCGCATCGTGACCGCGACGATGAGTCGGCTGCTGCTCGGCACCAGCTGGCCCTGGCGGCATGGGCCGAGACTCCGCCACCTCCGTGCCGGGCGCCGGTCGATGGAGGGCAAGGAGCAGCGGTTCGGCGTCGCTGTGGTCGACGCTCTTCGCCTCGGCGACGACCGGCACGTCGACCGGCGCGGTCAACTCGATGCACGACAGCTTCAGCGCCCTCGGCGGCGGCGTCCTGCTGTTCAACATGATGCTGGGCGAGGTCTCGCCCGGCGGGGTGGGCACCGGTCTGTACGGCGCTGCTGGTCTGGTCGTGCTGACCGTGTTCGTCGCCGGGCTGATGGTCGGGCGGACGCCCGAGCTGCTCGGCAAGACGATCGGACGCGCGAGATCACCTACGTGGCGCTCGCCGTCGCTGGTGACGCCCGCCCTCGTGCTGCTCGGCACCGGCCTCGCCCTCGTGCTACCGGTCAGCCGCGACGCCCTGCTCGCACCAGGGCCCGCACGGCCTGACCGAGATGATGTACGCCTACACCTCGGCCTCGAACAACAACGGCTCGGCCTTCGCCGGGCTCACCGCCGACCAGCCCTTCCTCAACCTCACGCTGGCCCTGTGCATGGTCGCCGGCCGGTTCGTGCCCGATCGTGCTGGTGCTCGCCCTGGCCGGTGCGCTTCGCCGCCAGCAGCAGGCGCCCCGTCACCGCCGGCACGATGCCCACCCACACGCCCCTGTTCACCGTCCTGCTGTCGGCATCGTCCTGGTCGTCGCCGGGCTCACCTTCTTCCCGTCCCTCGCACTCGGGCCGATCGCGGAGGCCCTGTCATGACATGCTGCTCGCCTCGTGCGCCACCGCCTGGGCCACGCCCTGCCGCAGGCCTTCGCCAAGCTCGATCCCCGGCACGTCGTCCGCACTCCGGTCATCTTCGTGGTCTGGGTCGGCTCGGTGCTCACCACCGTGCTCTCCGTCGTTGCACCCGTCGGTGTTCTCGATCTCGGTCACCGTCTGGCTGTGGGCGACGGTCGCTGTTCGCCAACCTGGCCGAGGCCGTCGCCGAGGGCCGCGGCAAGGCCCAGGCGGAGATCGCTGCGCCAGACCCGCACCGAGACCACGGCGCGCCGGCTGCGCGAGGACGGCACCGAGGAGCAGGTGCCCGGCACCGACCTGCGGCTCGGCGACCTCGTCGTCGTCGAGGCCGGTCAGGTCATCCCGGGCGACGGCGACGTCGTCGAGGGCGTGGCCACGGTCGACGAGTCGGCGATCACCGGCGAGTCCGCCCCGGTCATCCGCGAGTCCGGCGGCGACCGGTGCGCGGTCACCGGCGGCACCACCGTGCTGTCGGACCGGATCGTCGTCCAGATCACCAGCAAGCCGGGCGAGACCTTCATCGACCGGATGATCGCCCTGGTCGAGGGCGCCTCCCGGCAGAAGACCCCCAACGAGATCGCGCTGACCATCCTGCTGACCACGCTGACCCTGATCTTCCTGCTCGCGGTGATCGCCATCCAGCCGATGGCGATCTACTCCGGCTCCCGGCTGTCCCTGGTCGTGCTCGTGGCCCTGCTGGTCTGCCTCATCCCGACCACGATCGGCGCGCTGCTGTCGGCGATCGGCATCGCCGGCATGGACCGCCTGGTGCAGCACAACGTGCTCGCCATGTCCGGGCGCGCGGTCGAGGCCGCCGGCGACGTCAGCACCCTGCTGCTCGACAAGACCGGCACGATCACCTTCGGCAACCGCCGGGCCAGCGACGTGGTGCCGGTCGAGGGTGCCACACGGGCCGAGCTGCTCCGCGCCGCCTACCTCTCCTCGCTGGCCGACGAGACCCCCGAGGGCCGCTCGATCGTCGACTTCGCCCTCGCCGAGGGCGTCGCAGATCCCGCGGACGACGTACCGGCTCGGCGGCCGAGCTCACCCGGGCCGGTGCCGACTTCGTGCCCTTCTCGGCCCAGACCCGCATGTCCGGCGTCGACCTGCCCGACGGCACCCCGGTGCGCAAGGGCGCCGGCTCGGCCGTCGCCGCGCTGGGTGCACGCCGAGGGCGGCCACGTCGCGCACGACCTCGACGCGCGGTCGACGACGATCAGCCGCACCGGCGGCACCCCGCTCGTCGTCGCCCGGCGGAGCCCGGCGCAACCCCGCGCATGCTGGGCGTCGTGCACCTCAAGGACATCGTCAAGCCCGGCATGGCGAACGGTTCGACGCAGCTCCGGGCGATGGGCATCCGCACCGTGATGATCACCGGCGACAACCCGCTCACCGCGGCGGCGATCGCCGCACGAGGCCGGGGTCGACGACTTCCTGGCCGAGGCCACGCCCGAGGACAAGATGGCCCTGATCAGAGGCCGAGCAGGCCGGCGGCAAGCTGGTCGCGATGACCGGGGACGGCACCAACGACGCCCCGGCCCTGGCGCAGGCCGACGTCGGCGTGGCGATGAACACCGGCACCTCGGCCGCCAAGGAGGCCGGCAACATGGTCGACCTCGACTCGCGACCCGACCAAGCTGATCGACGATCGTCGCCATCGGCAAGCAGCTGCTGATCACCCGCGGCGCACTGACCACGTTCTCGATCGCCAACGACGTGGCGAAGTACTTCGCGATCATCCCGGCCATGTTCGTGGCCGTCTTCCCCGGCCTGGACACGCTCAACATCATGCGGCTGCACAGCCCCGAGTCGGCCATGCTGTCCGCGGTCATCTTCAACGCGCTGATCATCGTCGCGCTGATCCCGCTCTCGCTGCGCGGGGTGCGAGTACCGGCCGCTCGGGGCCGCCGCCGTGCTGCGCCGCAACCTGTTGGTCTACGGGCTGGGCGGCATCGTGGCCCCCTTCGTCGGCATCAAGCTCATCGACCTGCTGGTCGTCAACTCCCCGGATTGAGCTGAACTCCGATGAAGATCGCCCGCCATCTGGGCGCCGCGGCCCGGCTCCTGGCCGTGATGACCGTACTGCTCGGAGTGCTCTACCCGATCGCGATCACGGCGGCCGGACGCACCATGCCGCATCGTGCCGACGGCTGCCTCGTCATGGCCGACGGGCGCGTGGTCGGCTCGAGCCTGCTCGGCCAGACCGCCGTCGGGCCCTGAGTGGTTCCAGGCTCGGCCCTCGGCGTCGGAGGCGTCCGGCGAGACCAGCGGGGGCTCCAACCTCGCCCCGGGATCCCCGGAGCAGGCCGATGCCATGGCCCAGCGGGCCCAGGAGCTCCGGGCTGCCAACCCCGACGCTCCCTCCGCCATCCCCGCGGACGCGCTGACGGCGTCCGCCAGCGGCCTTGACCCGCACGTCTCGCCCGAGTACGCGGTCTGGCAGGCCCCCCGAGTCGCCGCGGCCCGCGGGATCGCGCCGGACGCCGTGCACCGGCTGGTCGCGGAGCACACCCGATCGGCCCTGCTCGGATTCATCGGGCAGGACCACGTGAACGTGCTCGAGCTCAACCTGGCCCTCGCCCGCCTCGACAGTCAGTGAGAATGGCGCCATGGCCCACGGTCGACTGCGCATCTACCTCGGGGCCGCCCCCGGGGTGGGCAAGACGGTCGCCATGCTCGCCGAGGGGGCCGACGGCAGGCGCGGGGCACCGACGTCGTCGTCGGCCTGTGCGAGACCCACGGCCGGGCCCACACCGCCGACATGCTCGACGGGCTCGAGGTGGTCCCGCGCCGGCAGGTCGACCACCGGGGCGCCGCCCTGAGGAGATGGACCTCGACGCCGTCCTGGCCCGCAAGCCCCAGGTGGCCCTCGTCGACGAACTCGCCCACACCAACGCGCCGGGCTCCCGGCACGAGAAGCGCTGGCAGGACATCGACGAGCTGCTCGATGCCGGCATCGACGTCATCTCGACGGTCAACATCCAGCACCTGGAGTCGCTCAACGACGTCGTCGAGTCGATCACCGGCATCGTCCAGCGGGAGACGGTGCCCGACGAGGTGGTGCGGGCGGCCGACCAGATCGAGCTGGTCGACATGTCGCCCGAGGCGCTGCGCCGCCGGATGGCCCACGGCAACATCTACCAGGCGGACACGATCGACGCCGCCCTGTCCAACTACTTCCGGGTCGGCAACCTGTCGGCGCTGCGCGAGCTCGCCCTGCTGTGGCTCGCCGACCGGGTCGAGGAGGGCCTGGACAAGTACCGCGCCGACCACGGGATCGAGGCGACTTGGCCCACCCGCGAGCGCGTCGTGGTCGCCCTGTCCGGTGGGCCCGAGGGCGAGACCCTGCTGCGGCGGGGAGCCCGGATCGCCTCGCGCGGGGCAGGCGGGGAGCTGCTCGCCGTGTACGTGGCGCGCTCCGACGGGCTCGCCGGAGCGCCGCTCGACGTGATCGCGGCGGATCGGCGCCTGGTCGACGAACTCGGCGGCACCTTCCACACCGTCACCGGAGAGGACCCGGCCGAGGCCATCCTGGCGTTCGCCCGTGGTGTCAATGCCACCACCATCCTGCTCGGACTGAGCCGCCGCTCACGATGGAGGAGCGTCTTCTCCCCCGGCATCGGCGAGAGGTCATCGCCGACTCCGGCGATATCGACGTCCACGTGGTCACCCACTCCTTCGCCCGCTCAGGGCGGCGGTATCCCCGCCCGGCCGGCCTGTCGCGCCGCCGGGTCGCGCAGGGGTTTGTCGCGGCCGTGGCCGGGCCCGCACTGCTCACGCTGCTCCGTCCGTGCTGCCGGACACCCCGAGCTCCCCCTGACCGTGCAGCTCTACCTCGTGCTCACCATCGCCATCGCCCTGGTCGGCGGCCTGCGGCCGGCGGTATCCGCCGCCGTCCTCTCGTCCCTGGCCTCAACTGGTTCTTCACCCAACCGGTCGGAACGCTGACCATCTCCGACCCGGAGAACGCCGTCGCCGTCGCCCTGTTCCTGCTCGTCGCTGCGGCGGTCTCGTTCGTCGTCCACCGCAGCGCCCGTCGTGCCGCGGAAGCCATTGCCGCGCAACAGGAGTCGACTGCCCTGGCCGAGTTGACGCACACCCTGCTCTGCTCCACCGACCAACTCGCGCTGCTCCTGCGTCGCGCCGTCGACATGTTCGGGGTCACGGCCGCCGCCGTGGTGCGGCGTCCCTCGGCTGGGCAGCCCGAGGAGATAGTCGCAGCCACAGACGGTTTCAGGTTGTCCGGCAACGGATACGCCGCGTGCGAGCCTGCAGACGACGAACACGACCTGGTGCTGATCGGGCCGCCCCTGCCTGCGCGCCGGCAGCGCCTGTTCGCGGCCTTCGCCGCGCACGCCGGCGCCATCCTCAACCGGCGACAGCTGCAGGCGTCGGCCAGTGAGGCCCAGGAGCTCGGTCGCGACAACTCGGCCCGCACCGCGCTGCTCTCGGCGGTGTCCCACGACCTGCGAACCCCTCTGGCCGGGATCAAGGCGGCGATCGGCAGCCTGCGCTCCTCCGAGGTCGAGTTCAGCGCCGAGGACGAGGCCGAGCTCGAGGCAGCGATCGAGGAGTCGGCGGACCGACTGGAGGCCCTGATCGGCAACCTGCTCGACATGTCGCGCCTCCAGGTCGGCGCACTCGTCGCCCATGTCCGGGCAACCGACCTCGGCGAGGTCATCCCAGCCGCCGTGGCCGCCTCGCCGTCGCCGGAGCGTGTCCTGTGGTCCCTGGGAGCCGGCGCGCGCCGCGTGCTGGCGGACCCCGGGCTGCTCGACCGCGTGCTGGGCAACGTGATCGAGAACGCGCTGCGGCACCAGCCGGGGACGGGCACGATTCAGGTCGGCACCAGCAGACATGTCGACGGCGTCCAGCTCAGGGTGGTGGACACCGGCCCCGGGGTTCCGCGCAGCCACCAGGACCGGATCTTCCGTCCGTTCCAGCGCGTCGACGACAGCGGCGGCGACGGGGTCGGTCTCGGGTTGGCCGTGGCCCGCGGACTCACCGAGGCGATGGGTGGCACCGTGGACGCCGAGGACACTCCAGGGGGAGGCATGACGATGGTGATCACTCTGCCGGCCGCGCCGGGGCCGGCGTGAACGGGCGGGTGCTCGTGGTCGACGACGACCCGACCATCCTGCGCACGCTGCGGATCAACCTGCGCGCCCGGGGGCTCGACGTCGTCGCCGTCGCCACGGGACAGGCAGCGCTGGCGAGCGTGGCCGAGGAGGCGCCCGACCTGGTCGTGCTCGACCTCGGGCTGCCCGATCTCGACGGCGTGGAGGTGCTTCGCGCCCTGCGCCGGACCAGCACCGTCCCGGTGGTCGTGCTGTCCGCCCGGCACGAGTCCGACGACAAGGTCGAGGCCCTCGACGAGGGTGCCGACGACTACGTCACCAAGCCGTTCGGCATGGACGAGCTGATGGCCCGGGTACGCGCCGCGATCCGGCGCGCCGGCACCGACCTGCCGCAGATGCCGGCCTTCGAGGCCGCCGGATTCACCCTCGACTTCGGTACCCGGACCGCCACCCGCGACGGGCACCAGGTGCGGCTCACCCCGACCGAGTGGCGCCTGCTCGGCGAGCTTGCCAGGCACGGCGGCCGGGTGGTGACGCAGGAGGCGCTGCTGAAGTCCGTCTGGGGCCCGGCATACGGCCGGGAGTCGAACTACCTGCGGGTGTACGCCAACCAGATCCGGCACAAGCTCGAGCCCGATCCCAGCTCTCCTCGCCACCTGATCACCGAGCCCGGGATCGGCTACCGCCTCCTCCCCTGAACAACCCCCCGGAACCCGCGCGGTCAGCCGCCCAGGACGGGGCCCGAGAGCTCGGCGTCGACGGCGTCCTGCCGATAGCGGCACGTGGTGTCGGCGATGTCCGTGAGGAGGTGCGCCCCCTCGACCGTCACCACGACGGCGCGATGGCGGCCGTTCGCCGGCACAGCGTCCACCGCGCCGCTGAGCGTCCCGACCACGGGCTCGGCCGAGGTGCGAGCCAGGCAGTCCAGCCGCGCCGAGACGGTCAGGCGGGTGGATTCGCCCGGCTCCAACGGCATCGTCCGTTGCAGTCTGCGTTGCGAGGCGGGCGGCAGCGAGACCACGAGCCCGGCACCGACGCCCCGCACGTCGCTCACCTGGATCGGCAGCGGCCCGTCGTTGCGCAACTCGACCGTGAACCACACTGCGCCGCCGTCCGGCGCCGACGACTGCGCGGAGACGTCCAGACTCACGGCGAGCGCGACCAGATCCCGCCGGGCGCGGTCGGCGCGGGAGTCGCGGACGGCGTCCACGGCGATCGCGCCTAACGTCATGCCCGCGACCACGACCGCGGACACCGCGATCGACCGGCGTCGTCCCGGTGCCTGCCGCGACCACCAGCCGTTCCCGGGCGTCCCGGCGCCCGCCTCAAGAACCTCCGGCCGGCTCACCCTGCCATGATGCGCCACCGAACGGCGGGTCAGGTCGGGGCTGGGGTGAGGCCGTCCTGGGGATCGGTGAGGTGGCGGCGGAGGAGGGCGAACAGCACTGACGCCGCCGCGGTTCCGCCCACCACGCACGCCACCCAGACCCCGGGCAGGTCGTGGCCGATCAGCATGCCGGCGGTGGCCGGGCCGATGATCGAGGCCACAGTCCACGACATCCCCTGCAGGGCGTTGTACCTGCCCCGCATGTCCTCCCGCGCCAGGTCGTTGACCAGCGCCGGCGCCACCGGGGCCCACAGGGTCTCCGCAAGGCCGAACAGGCCCAGCCCGGCGACCACGGCCAGCACCGCGAGTCGGCCGCTCACGACGTCCGCCAGGGCGATCACCACCCAGGACGCCGACCAGCCGGCCGCGCAGATCGCCAGCATCGTCGAGCGGCGCCGGCCCCGGATGATCTTCAGGGCGACCAGCTGGCCGAGAACGATGGCCGCGGTGTTCGCCGCGTAGGCCCAGCCGAGGCTGCGTGCCGGGATGCCGGCCACGTCGACGGCGTAGGCGGCGAGCCCGGCCTCCATCTGCGCGTAGCCGAAGGTGACCGCCAGGATCGAGATGCCGATGACCCGGAGCAGGGTGCGGTCGCGCAGCACCAACCCCCAGGACGGCTCGGCCAGGGCGCTCGCCGGGGCACCGCCGACCGGCCCAGCCTCCGACTCCGGCGCCTCCCCGGTTCCGCGGGGCAGGCTCACGAGCACCGCGATGTAGACCAGGTAGGTCAACCCGTCGATCACGTACAGCCGTTGGAACGAGCCCACCGAATCCGTGTGGATGAGCACCGAGCTGATCAGCCCACCCACACCGAGGCCGGCGTTGAGCATCATGAAGTTGACGCCGTAGACCTTCTCCCGGGCCTGTTCTGGCACCAGCCGGGTCAGCATGGCGGTCGAGGCCGGCCACACCGCCACGCTTCCGATCACGATGAACGAGGCGACGGCGAAGGCCTGCGGCACGGTCGAGACCAGCCCGATGGACGCCGTCCCCACCGCCTCGATCACCAGACCGACGATCATCACCGGGCGAGGGCCGAAGCGGTCGATCATGCTGCCACCGATCGGGGCGGCCAGGAAGCCGAGCAGGCCCATCCAGGCGAAGACCCAGCCCACAGTGGCGGTCTCGAGGCCGCGCACGGTGGCCAGGTAGACGTACAGGTACGGCATGGTCAGGCCGCTGCCGAGCGAGGAGAAGGCGAACCCGAGGACGACCCGCCACACGTACGGATTGAGGTCGCGCATCCGTGTCGCAGGGGGTTCCAGCAGGTCGGTCACACCCCAGTCTCGGCCACCCCGGCACCCATCGCCAAAGCGTTTACCGGGTCAGCGGAGCTGGACCAGGGTGGTCATGTCGTCGGCCGGGAGGCCGTCGACCGCGACGGCCACCACCTCGATGTCGGTCAACGTCAGTCCTCCGGCCAGCGTGGTCAGGAACGCGGTGTCCGCGGCGTCCCGCCCGGTGGCGATCCGCAGCATCGAGCTGCGCGGCGCCAGCGTCGTGGCGTCGACCACGTTCCAGACCCCGTCGAGCTGAGCCTCGGCCACCGCATGGAAGTCCATCGGCGACAGGCCGGGGGCGTAGACCGCGGCCAATCGGGCCGGAACATCGAGCGCCCGCAGCAGGGCCACCACCAGGTGGGCGAAGTCGCGGCAAACCCCCGCCCGGGCGAGGAAGGTGTCCACCGCGCCGTCGATCGGGCGACTCGACCCGCTCACGTAGACCAGCTGGTGGCCCACCCAGCTGCTCACGCCGTCGAGGAGCTCCTTGCCGGTCAGCCCGGAGAACTCGGCGATCGCCACCGGGCGCAAGGTGTCGGAGTCGCAGTAGCGGCTGGGCCGCAGATACGTGATCCGCTCCAGCGCACTGAACGGCTCGGGCTCGGCCTGCCCGGTGACCGTGGCCGTGTACTGGACGGAGAGCGCGCCCGCGGGCAACCGGCACAGGTGCAGCCGCCCCCCGGCTCCAGCAGGGACCTCGGCCGCTTCCACCGGAACGCCGTCGACGGTGACCGTGAGCGACTCCTGCAGGATCTGCGGGCCGTCGGCCACCGCGATCGCCAGCACGATCTCCGACGGGTCGCTCACCTCGCCCTCCAGGCGGGCGGACACGGCGCGCTCCATGTGATTCCCCTCGAGAAGACCTGCACGCCCGGTGCGACCTCCACATGATTGCGGTCGCACCGCGTGAACACCACCTGGGATTCACCACAACCCCCCCTGTCGGGCCCAGAACGGGCTCTCAGGGGAGGTTGTGGTGAACTCGGGGGGCTCGGCTAGCCTGCGATCATGCCTGCGCCCCTTGCTCGACCGGTGGTCAACATCCACCAGCCGCTGATGGGCACCGTGGTCGAGATCGCCGTGCAGACAACGGATCCGCAGGCCGCCGAACGGGCTGACCGGGCTGCTGTGGCCGAGATCCAGCGGCTCACCGACGTCTTCTCGACCTACGACCAGGCCAGCGAGCTCTGCCGGTGGCGGCGCGGCGAACACGATCACCCCTCCCCCGAGCTGAGCGAGGTCCTGCAGGCGGCCACGCTCTGGCACACCCTCAGCGCGGGCGCCTTCCACCCCGCCTGCGCCGCCCTGCAGCGGTACTGGCGCGACGCCGAGCAGGCCCAGCGCCTGCCCTCGTGGGAGCAGGCGGCCGAACGCGCAGACGCCCTGCGGGAGCTGCCCTTCCGCGTGCACGACACCGGCCCGGCGGTCAGCATCGAGCAGGTGGGCGACTGCGCGGACGTTGATCTCAACGCCCTGGCCAAGGGCTACATCGTGGACGCCGCAGTCGCCGCGGCGCGACGGACTGCGCAGAGGACCGGCGACTGGGTCGTGGTCAACGCCGGCGGCGACCTGCGACACAGTGGCGGCGGCGGGGTCACCGTGGGCGTCGAGGACCCTCACGAGCCCTACGACAACGCTCCCCCGCTGTGCCGCGTCCGCCTGTCCGACGCCGCCCTGGCCACGAGCGGCTCGGCACACCGGGGGTTCCGGATCGGCGACCACCGGTTCGGCCACGTGATCGACCCGCGCACCGGGCGGCCGGTGGCACATACGGCCTCGGCCAGCGTGATCGCGCCGTCCGCCCAGATCGCG
This sequence comes from uncultured Actinomycetota bacterium, assembly GCA_963710915.1. GTDB lineage: Bacteria > Actinomycetota > Actinomycetes > Actinomycetales > Kineosporiaceae > JADJPO01. The sequence continues at coordinate 44,474 of CAVQCD010000021.1, forward strand.
GACGCCGCGGCGACGGTGGCCATGGTGCTCACCCCCGCCGAGGCGATGACCTTCGCCGACACCCAGGGGCTGGCCGCGCTGGTGATCGACGCGGACGGCGCCGTGCACCGGTCCGCGCGGTGGCCCGGCTGAGCCCGGCAGAGCCGGGCGAGCGCACCCGGGGCCTACATGCTCAGGACCACCAGCACGGTCCCGACCACCGCGCCCAGGCCGCCGAGCACCAGGGCCAGCCGGCGAGTGCGCTTCAGCGTCAACTGGAGCGCGATCCCGGTCACCGACATGACGACCAGCAGGGCCGCGGTGATGTCGATGATCCACTTCCAGAGGGTGCTGGTGTGGCGGCCCTTGTGCAGGTCGTTGAACACCGCGACCAGGCCGCTCTTCTGGCTGGTCAGGGTGAAGGTGCGGTCGTCCATCCGGAACTGCACGTCGGCCGCGTAGCCAGGCCCGCGGTAGCTGATCGACCCCTCGCCGTTCTGGCTGCTGTAGTCGCTCACCTCGCCGCTGACGTGCTGGGCGGAGCGCAGGTACTCGCTGACGGCGAGGAAGTCGATCGTGCTGTCGGTGATCGTCGCCTCCGGCAGGACGCCGACGGCGGTGGCGGTGACCGGCGGCTGGCCGAAGGTCCAGGTCGGGTGGTTGAGCGTGATCCCGGTGATCGAGAAGAACAGGACGATCAGGAGACTCGTCATCGAGGTCCACATGTGTAGCCGCCGCCACCAGCGCTGGCCGACATTGCGCTGCCGCCGGGCCGGCGCTGGGGCGGCCACGTCCGTCGCCACCCTCAGACCGTGTAGGTGACCGATGCGGCGGTCAGTTCCTCGACGGCCGTCAGCGTCTTCTGCAGCGGCTGCGTCCCCAGGGTGATCGGCTCACGGATCAGTCCGTAGGGGCCGTGCTCACGCGCCGCCTCGATGCACACGAAGTAGTCGCCGGCGGCGACCCTGGTTCCCTCGCGACCCACGCCGTCCCACTTCACGGTGTACGACCCGGCCACCTTGGTCGCGCTGGTGTTGGTCTCGTAGCCCCCGGAGACGGTGTACCACCGCTTGAGCTCGCCCAGCCAGCGCTCGTTCTGCTGCAGGTGCCACAACGAGACGGTGCTGACGAGCTCCTCGTTGGTGTCCTCGATCCAGACCGCGATGTAGGGGTTGCGCGCCGGGCCCGGGCCGCCCGAGTCCTGGCCGGCGGCGAAGGTGAAGCTGATCGCCATCGCGGCGGAGGCGGGAAGGGCAGCGCCCGCGGCAACCGCCTTCGTGGCGGCGACCGGCGTGGTCTCACCGGCTGCCGGCGTCCCGGCCGCTGCCGTCGAGGGTTCGGGTGAGGAGGTGACGAACACCTGCTTGTCGCCGGTCGAGCATCCGCCGACAACGCCCGCGGCGGCGGCGGCGGTCAGACCCTTGAGCATCGCCCGGCGCGAGACGTGGACATACCGCGACCGTTGAGGTGCCACTGCGGACCACTTCCTGTTCACCCGAGCCCAGCGGAGTCCGTTCGAGGCGCAAACTAGCAGCCCCGCCTATGCTCGCCGGCTGCTCCTGGAATGTTCGCCGGCTGGGCGGTCACGCTGCACCGCACGTGCACGGACCGAACGTGGCGAAGATCGCTGCCCGGATCGCTCCCCGCCACCTAGCGTGAGGGACATGCTGCGCGCCACCGAGGTTGCCACCCTGCCCTCCGGCAGGATCGAGTACCGCTATGAACGGCGTGGGCCGCAGACCGTGCTGATCTGCCACGGCGGCCACCTGCGCGCAGCCATCCCGCTCGGTGAGAGCGCCTTCGAGCACGAAGGCTGGTCGGTGCTGACGCCGTCCCGGCCCGGGTACGGTCGCACCCCCCTGACGTCGTCGTCCGGTCTGGATGACGTGGCCGCCCTGGTCCGCGAGCTGTGCGACCATCTGGGCGTCTCCTCGCTGGCTGCCGTGGTGGGGGTGTCCGCCGGTGCGCCGCTGGCGGTGGCCCTGGCTGCCCGCTACCCCACGCTGGTCAGGTCGTTGGTTCTGCAGTCGGCGCGGTCCTCCCTGCCCTGGCCCGACCTGGTGACCAGGGTCAGCGGCTCGGTGGCCTTCCACCCCTGGCTGCAGGCGTTCACCTGGGCCGGCATGCAGGCCTCGATGGCTCTCGCCCCGGGGATCGGCCTGCGCACCACCATGGGCAGCATGTCGACCCTGCCGGCCCAGACCGTGCTGGAGGACCTCACCGCCCCCGAACGGCTCGCCGTGCAGAAGCTGTTCCGGGCGATGAGCTCCGGCCAAGGCTTCCAGGCCGACCTCGACACCCACCCGGACCCGGCGCTGGAAGCGGCGGTCGGCGCACCCACCCTGGTGGTGGCCTCGCCGACCGACGGCGCAGTGCCGTTCAAGCACTCCCAGCACCTGGCCCGGACGATCCCGAACGCGGAGCTCTTCGCCAGCCCTTCACTCAGCCACATGATCTGGTACGGCACCGGGGCCAAGGCCACCTGCCGCCGCACGGTCGACTTCATCGCCGCCGGCTCGGCCTGACCTCGCGCAGGATCAGCGCGGGGGGAGGGCGGGAACCGCGGGCGCGGGGACGAGGGGCGCGGGGCGAGCGGCGGCACGGTGGGCACGGACGGAGTAGCTGACGGCGGCGGCCCAGACGGTGTAGATGAGGGCATAGACCAGCCAGCGCTGACCGGACGACGCCTCGATCCAGTCGCTCAGCAGCAAGGTCCGGGCGTTCGTCAGGATGATCACTCCGCCGACGGCCGAGCCGAGCACCCGGGGCGGCACGTGACGCACCAGCCACGCGGCGATCGGGGCGGCCACCGCCCCACCGGCGAGCAGACCGATCACCCAGGCGGCCTCGATCCCCTGCGTGCCGAGAGCAGCCAGGAAGCCGATGCTGGCCGCCACCGAGACCAGGAACTCCGAGGTGTCGATGGAACCGATCACCTTGCGCGGCTCCATCCGCCCGCTGGCCAGGATCGCCGGGGTGCCCACCGGCCCCCACCCACCGCCCCCGGTGGCGTCGACGAACCCGGCGAACAGACCGAGCGGGCTGAGGAAGCGCTTGCGCAGGGGGTGGCCGAGCCGGTCCTGCCGCAGGCCGCGCACGGTGAACCGGGTCAGGATGTACAGGCCCAACGACAGCAGGACCAAGGACATCAGCGGTTTGGCCACCGCGGTGTCGAGATGGGAGAGCACCGTGGCGCCCGCGAAGGCGCCGACCGCACCGGGGATACCGATCTTGAACACCACGCCCCAGTCGACGTTGCCGAACTTCCAGTGCGAGGCGCCGGAGATCAAGGTGGTCCCGATCTCGGCCAGATGCACCGTTGCCGAGGCGGCCGCGGGGTTGGTGCCGAAGGCCAGCAGCAGCGTCGTCGAGGTGACGCCATAGGCCATGCCGAGGCTTCCGTCGACCAGCTGGGCACCCAGACCCACCAGGGCGAGCAGGACAAGCTTGCGCATCTACATGTCTCCTTGTTCGATCGTTTCTATATACCCTATGGATTTAATAGGAGAATAGACAGAGCGATCGGGCAAGGACAACCCGGTTGGTCTACGTGCCAGGATGTGAGACGTGGATATCTCGGCCAAGACCGACTACGCCGTCCGGGCCCTGCTGATGCTCGCCCAGGCACAGGCGGACGGCGCCGCCGCCACGGTGTCCGCCGACACCCTGGCCGAGCAGCAGCACCTGCCGCGCAAGTTCCTCGAGGCGATCCTGGCCGACCTGCGCCGTGCGGGGCTCGTGACCAGCGTGCGCGGCGCGGCCGGCGGGTACCGCCTGGCGCGGCCCGCGAAGGAGATCAGCCTCGGAGCGGTCTTCCGGGCCGTCGACGGGCCGCTGGCCGAGGTCCGCGGCCTGCGCCCGCACGAGACGACCTACGAGGGCGCCGCGTCGAACCTGCCGGTGGTGTGGGTGGCTGTGCGGGCGAGCCTGCGCCGGGTGCTGGACGAGGTCAGTCTGGCCGAGGTACTGACCGGCCGGCTGCCCGCCCACGTGCGCAGACTGGCCGCCGCCCCCGACGCGTGGGCCAATCGCTGACCCCGTCGCGCCGGCGGCCGTCAGAGCGGGCGGGCCAGCCCGTCGACCACCTCGGCGCCGGGCAGGGCCGACAGGGCCGCCCCGGGCAGCAACAGCTTCGCCCGACGCACTCCCGCTCCGATGACCACTTCCGGGGTCGCCGCCACCGCGGCGTCGACCCACAGGGCCCAGCCGGCGGGCAACCCGATCGGGGTGATTCCGCCGTACTCCATGCCGGTGGCGGACACGGCGTCCTCGCGGGCGGCGAAGGAGGCCCGGCGCGCGTCCAGGCGTCGACGCACCAGTCCGTTGACGTCGACCCGGGTGGTGGCCAGGGCCAGGCACGCGGCGTACCGGGTGACCCCCGCCCGGACCCCGGCGACCACCACGCAGTTGGCCGCGGTGCTCAAGGGCAGGTTCATGACCGAGCAGAAGGTGGCCGTGTCGGACACGTCGGGATCGATCTCGAACACCCGGACGACGTCCACGAGCTGAGCCGCACCCCCTGCGTCGCCGAGGGCCGCAGCCACCGGCGGGGCCAACAGGTCCGGGCGGGACAGGGCGGGCACGCTCACCAGGTGTGCATGCGGGGACGGTGTGGACTCGACCTCCATGCGCTCATTCTCACCACACCGCGAGGATGATGAAGCATGGACAGCCCTGATCCGCGCCTTCGCGCAGCCGTGGACGCCAGCCTGGGCTGGTACCACGCGCTCTGCGCACTGCACGGGATCGGCTGCTCGGTCATCGACGGCCTCTGGAGAGCCCACCAGGCCCCGCCCCCGTTGCACTCGGCCGTCAAGACCGCCGAGCCCTGGGTCACCACGAGCGCCGCGGTGCGAGCGCTGCGCGGGGTGGAGCACGGCTCGATCGCCGACTCCTTCGGCCGGCTCGACCCCCGGGGCGTGGACCTCCTGGACCTCCTGTTCGAGGCCCGGTGGATCCACCGTCCCCCGGCCGAGCGCGCCCGGGTGGTCCCGCCCGGCTGGACCCGCGTCGTCACCCGAGAGGCGCTGACCGCGTGGAACCACCTCTCGGGCACCACGGAGGTGCTGCTGCCGTCGCTGCTGCACCTACCCGAGTTCACCGTGCTGGCCGCCTCGCCGACCGACGAGCCAGAGGTGATGGTCGCCGGCGCGGTGCTGCATCGGGCCGGGGAGGTGCTGTCCCTGTCCAACGTCTGGAGCACCCCGGGCCACGACCTGGACTGGGCCGAGCTGGTCACGCTGGCCGGAGCGATCCACCCCGGTCGGGCGGTGACCGGCTACGCGCGGGGCGCCGTCTCTGGAGCTGGCCCACGACGCGGGGTTCGCGGACGTCGGGCCCCAGTCGGTGTGGGCCCGCTGACAACGATCGGTGACCGGGCGTGACCACTCGCCCCCGGCGACCTCGACGTGACGCCGGCCGAGGTGGCCGACCGTTGTTCCCGCGTGGCGTGCTGCGTCTGCGCACAGTGATGGTTACCGTGAGTGCCACTGCGACTCGCGATCCGGCGAGTTTGCCGTGCGACAACAGACGGGATGACGATGAGAGGGCCCTTCCCCGCCCGCTCGCGGCTCCGCCGGGCCGGTCTGGCCGCGGCCGTGCCGCTGCTCGTGCTGGTCCCCACGCTGGCCGGCTGCAAGGGCATCGACAAGACGCAGTGGCGCGAGCCGGTGCTGTCCACCGCTGACGCCGCCGCCCGCGCGCGCTCGGCCGGGTCCGGCTCCACCTCGACCTCGAACAGCACGATCAGCACCAACGGCGATGTCACGGTGGACCAGCGCAACACCGTCAGCACGTCGGACGACTCCGGCGTGGTGGCCGGCGGGAGCAGCGGTTCGCGCCGGTCCTCGACGTCCAGCATCGTCGTCCGCACCGAGCCCACCACCTGCTGGGTGCTGGTCGTGGACGGCAACGTGCATCGCGGCTGCGGCAACGCGACGATCACCGACACCCGCGGCGAACGTGCCGGGCGGGTCACCAAGGTGTCCGGGACCGCAGCCGTGGAGGTGCAGTTGCTGACCAACGGCCAGGTCGTGGCGACGGGAACCGTCTCCGGCAACAACCGCTACGTCACCGTCCGCGGCTGAGCGGCCCGGCGGCACAGCCTCCGGCGAGACAGCTCCGGGCCAGCTCCACGGTCGCCGGCTCGGGCTCCACCCCGAGGTCCTCCCGCAGCGCGCGCCTCAGGGTACGGAAGACCCGGACGGCGAGCGCCGGGTCGCCGGCCGTCAGGTGGGCCCGCATCCTGCGGCGCGCCGCCCGCTCGTTCAGCGGGTCCAGTCGCCCCGCCAGCTCCGCCGCGATCAGGCCCCACGCGGCGTCGTGGACCCGCAGCCGGTCCTCGCCGAACTCCGCCAGGGAGCGCAGGATGTCGCGCCGAAGGCGCTCCCGGTCCTCGACCACCCACGACTCGTTCCAGCCGGGCAGCAGGTCCACCTCCCAGGGCAGTCGCCCCAGGGCCTCCTCGCGCCCCGCGTCCAGGTCGGCGATCGTCTCCGCCAGCCGGTGGACGTCGACCCCGACCCGGGGGCTGAGGGCCAGCGTCTCGCCGGTGCACAGGAGGCCCGACTGCTGCCAGGGGCGAATCGTGCGCGAGATCAGATCTCGCAGGCGGGCGCCCGCGCGACGGGGCTCCTGCCCCGGGAACAGCAGCGCGGAGACCTGATGACGGGGCTGTGGTCCGCGCAGTCCCACCAGGGCGATCAGGCGCTGCGCCGCGGGTGGAGGGTTCCAGCGGGCCCGATCGACCTCCAGCCGCCACCCGCCCAACAGCCTCAGGTCGCCCGCAGCTGACGCAGCCATCGGGTCACCACCTCCTCCAGCTCCTCCACCGAGCTCACCGACCGCGCCTGGAGGGGCTCCCCGGTGAGGCGGACGCTGGAGAAGATCCGGGCCCGGAAGGCATCCCGGTCGGAGCTCTCCCGCCAGGCCCGCACCACCAGCACCGCCACCGGGGGCACCGGGTCGGGGAGCGGACTGCTCATGGGTGCGGCCAGAGGACGACGCCGGTCTCCAGCACGTCCTCGATCTGACGGGCGAGGGCGTCCACCCGGGCCTGCACCACCGTGGGCGAGGCCCCGCTGGTCACCGCCGCACGCATCTGGGTCTCGATCCTGGTCAGCCTGGTCCTGGCCGCCGGAGTGATCCGCAGCCGGTGCCGCCCGACCACCACGAACTGGTAGGCCAGGGCGAGGGTCGAGCATCGCGAGCAGGTCGCCGCACGCTGCCCGGATCCCGAGCCGCCCGAGCGAACCCCCAGTCCCACGTCCTCGGCCAGCGCCACATTCCTCACCCGCACCACCGCCGGGCGACCCGGAGTGCGCGGCTCGGCCAGACCCGGCACGTGCCCGACCACGGCGATCTGCACCGACACCGCGGTCGACCGGCAGTTGCGGCAGTTGGCCCGGGCGAAGGCCAGGTTGGACGCCGCGAGGCCGGTGCCGTTGGCCAGCTGGACCTCGAAGGCGAACCGCGAGACCCGTTGCCCGTCGCGGACGACGTTGCTGCGCGCCGAGGTGGTCACTTCTGTGATGCGCGGCGCGGCGGCAGCGTGGGCGGCGGGCGCGGTGGCCGGCAGCAGCAGCGGAGACAGTGACGCGGGAAGGGCGACCACGACCGCCGCGAGGAGGCCGCGTACGGCCCGCCGGGCGCTCACCGGAGCCTGCCCTGCTCGGCCCCGAACCCGTCGGCGACCAGCGCCGCCAGTTCGAGGTAGGCCGCTCGTGTGGCCGGGCGAAGGTCCTCCGGCGCCGTGCAGGCCCCGGCCTCCAGCGCCCGGTCCCAGGGGATCTGCACCACCCCGGCGCACCGGGCCCGGAAGTGGGCCTCGATCGCGTCGAGCTGCACCAGCCCACCCTCGCCCCGCACCCCGTTGATCACGGCGACGGCGCCGCGCACCAGCGAGGTGTAGCCGTGCTCGTCCAGCCAGTCCAGGGTGGACGCCGCCACCCGGGCCCCGTCCAGGGCCGGCGGCATCACCACCAGCACCTGGTCCGCCTCGCGCAGCAGCCCCTGCGTGGCGTCGTCCAGGATCCCGGTGCCGGTGTCCATCAGCAGCAGCATGTAGTGCTGGTCGAGCAGCCCGATCGCGCGGCTGTAGTCGGCCTGGCCCAGGGCATGGGTGATCCGGGGATCGTCGTCCGAGGCCACGATCTCCAACCGGCTCGGCGCCTGCGAGGTGTGCGCACGCACCTGTGCGTAGCTGGTCAGCCGGTCGACGTCGGCCAGCAACGAGGTGACCGTGGCCGAGGACTCGCGCTCGACCCGGTAGGGCAGCGATCCGGCGTCCGGATTGGCGTCCAGCGCGACCACCCGGTCGCCGCGGTGCATCGCCAGCGTGTGTCCGAGCATGACGGTGGTGGTGGTCTTCCCCGCCCCGCCCTTGCGGCTGAGCACGACGATCCGGCGGGTACTGGTCAACCGGGCGCCTACCCGTGCCACCAGTGCGTTCTCCCGCCGCTCCGCGGCGCTCGGGCCTGGATGCACCAGACCACCGGTGGCCAGGAAGAGGTAGCGGCGCCACCCGCTGCGCGGTGGACGACGGCGGGCCCGCAGCATCGTCTCCTCGGTGAAGTCCGCGGCGGTCAGGCGAGGCAGCGGGGGCAGCGGGGGCACAGCCGTCGTGCGGTCGCCGGCCGGCGGCTCGAGGTGCGTCTCGAGGCTGGTGGTCATGGTGGGTACCCCCTTGGACTGGGGCCGCGCCCGGCGGGCGGCCAGGCGGGCGGATCGGGCCAGCAGCGCGGCGAAGCCGACGAACGGCAGCACCAGCAGCACCAGGCAGACCCAGGCGTAGACGGCGGTCGTCACGTCCTCGGGACGGCTGGCCAGGCGCCAGAAGTCACGCATCTGCGACCAGGTGCTGCCGAGTACCGCGGGGGCGCCGACCACCAGCGCCACGAGCGAGCCGGCCAGAACGACGGTGGACACCACGGCCCACCCGGCCACCACCCGTCGCACGCCGGGGCGCAGCGCCTGTACCCGGGGGTCGGGCCGGTGCCCTGGCACCAGGCTCCGCAGCGCGGGGCCGAGCAGCCCGAACAGGTTCGGCACCCCGGTCAGGTCACCCAGGATGTAGTAGCCGTCGAGCCGGATGATGGGCAGAAGCTGTTGCAGGGCAAGGACATCGGTCAGGATCGCGACGACCAGCAGCGGCGCCCAACCGGTGGCGGCGAAGGCCGCTGTGGCCAGGGTGACGAAGAGCGCGTTGAAGTAGATCCCCCCCAGATCGGTGCGCAGACGCCCGGCTCGATCGAGCCGGTAGGCGTCGGTCACGTCCGTCCAGAACACCGGGAACCACAGGTACAGGCCGGCTCCGATCGCTCCCGGCCGCCCCCCTCCGTAGCGGCACCCGGCAGCGTGCCCGATCTCGTGCACCAGGGTCGACAGCGCGAGCAGGGCCAGCACCGCCAGGAAGTCCCCCGGGCCCGCCAGCGCCAGGGGAGTGTCGCCGCCGGGCCCGAGGAACAGCCACACCGTCCCTGCGAGGAAGCCCAGCAGCACCAGCGTGATGGCGGCCGGATGGAAGGCCGGGCTCGCCCAGCCGGCCACGATCCTGACCCAGCGACTGGGCAGGAAGGCCTGGCTCAGGGTCACCGACAGGAACGGCTCGGCCCGCGCCGGCCTGGGGGCGGGTACCGGGGAGCCCGGTGCCGGGGAGTCCGGTGCCGGGGCGGCGATCGGACGTGTGGCGGCCGTCGCGGGTCGCACCTCCAGCGGCGCCATCAGACCCGCCGGCGCCAACCGGTCCTCGATCAGCCGGGCCAGCAGGTCCAGCGGCAGTCGCCGGCCGTAGTCGTGGCTGACCCTCTCGGCCACGCTGTGCGCGTCGGCGCCGCCGTCTGCATGGCGCACGACCAGGTAGGGCAACTCACTGAGCAGCACCGGCTGTCCGTCCGGGCGCATGACCAGGTACCGCTGGTCCACGTAGCCGCCGCCCTCGTAGCGGCCCAGCAGCCGCGTCCCGGGAACCCGGCGCAGCACCGTGGAGGCCCACGTGCTCCTCGGCACCGCAACCACCTGTTCGCTCATCGGTTCCCCTCCCGCGGCCGTCGTACGGCGGTGGCGATCGCCGTCCTCGCAGCGCCCGGACGTGCCGGTGCACCGAGGACGGCGATCGCCGATGGAGCTGGTCATCGCATCAGCGGATGACGCCGGCCCTCTGAATCGCTTGTGCCGCAGCAGAACTGCCGATCGTGGCAGCGTTGACGGCGATGGCGATATTGACCGGCACGATGGTCGCGATGTTGACCAGACCGCTCAGAGCGGCGCGCTGTGGAAGCAGCTCCACCGCCTGCTGTGCGAGCTCGTGCCGGGTGACCCCGGTCGGACTCGCAGTGGCTGACCGATACATCTGGTACCTCCCCTCGACCAGTCGTCGGCGACTCCCGGCGGGCCCGGGCTCCCACCGGAGCAGGAGTCCGGGCGCCTCAGGGCCTCACCGGTCAGTGGATGTGGATGGACTGGAAGGCGCCCGCCTTCGCGAACGAGCCGACCGTGGCGGCATTGAGTGCCATCGCGGAGTTCGTCGCCAGGACGTTCGCCCAGGTGCTCAGTGCGGCGCGCTCCGGGAGCAGTTCCACCGACTCGATGTGCAGCTCGGCGAGGGTGATGTCTTTGGACATGATGATCACCTCCCCCCTTGATGAGAGTTGAACACCAGCAATCAGACTCGACGCCCCGTCGTGGCCGCGTGACCGAGTCGTGACAGATGCATGCCTTTGGGACGTATCTGTGGCGCCGGTAACGGCTCTAACCTGGCGAAGGGCGCAAGGGGGATCCGATCATGATCATCGATGACATGCCGGACATGGCGGGCCCGACGAACAGCACCACCGGCTCCGACCTCAGGCTCAGACTGCTCGACGGCTTCCGGTTGGAGCGTCACGGCCGTCCGGTGAATGTCGCCGGGCGCAGCCAGCGACTGCTCGCTCTGCTGGCCCTGCACGGAGGCGCGCCCCGGACAGTGATCGCCGGCACCCTCTGGCCCGAGGTTCCCGAGGGCCGGGCGCGGGCCAGCGTGCGGGCTGCGGTCTGCGAGATCCAGCGGATCGCCCCGGGCCTGGTGCACAGCTCGCCGCACGATCTGGACCTGTCCGCCGACGTGGGGGTCGACGTCGTCGAGGTCCTGGAACTGACTGCCTCGGCAGTGAGGGCCAGGGGCGACCCCACGGCGGACGACGTGCCCGAGCAGGTGGCCGAGTTCCTGCCCGGCCGTCGACTTGCCGGCCCCCTCCTCCCGGGCTGGACCGACGACTGGCTCCTCGCCGAGATCGAACGGATCCAACAACTGCGGGTGCACGCGCTGGACATCTGGGCGGCACGGCTGCTGGCCGTGGCGGCCTATCCCCTGGCGCTGTCCGTGGCGGAGGCCGCCGTCCTGGCAGATCCCCTACGGGAGAGCGCACATCGCCGGTTGATGGAGGTCCACCTGGCTCAGGGGAACACGGCGTCCGCGCTGCGCCAGTACCAGCGGTTCAGCGCGCTGCTGCGCGAGGAGTTGGGGATCCGGCCCAGCCGACTGATCCAGGCCATGGCCGACCGGATCACCGGCCCGGACGCCCCGGGCCGGCTGATCACTCGCTGACGGAGAACTCCGGGGCACCCTTCACGCAGGCGATCAGCACGGTGATGGTGCGCGGGTTCTTGTGGAATCCGGTGCGCACGCTGTCGCCCTCCACCACCGGGGCCACCACGATCCACCCCTCCTGCGGTGCGGAGGTGACGTTCAGCGCGGTGCCGGCGCAGGTGGCCGTGACCGTGCCGCCGTCGGTCTCCCGGCTGTCGGCGACCGGCGAAACGGTGGGCGACGGCGCGACGATGGCCGCCGTGGTGGTGGTCGTGGTCGGCGCCGACGAGGTGCTCGTACTGGTGGTGGCCGGGGGGTGCGTGTGCGGGCTGGGCGCCCCGGTGGTGGTCGGAGCGGCGGTGGGCGCGGCGGGCGTCGTCGCCTGGGGCATCACGGAGCCGCCGCCGTTGCCCACTGACGCGGCAGCCGGGATCGGCGAGGTGGTGGTCACCGCGACGGCACGGGTGGACGTCCGGCTGGAGGAGGGCACTGCCGAGTCGCTCGGGCTCGCCTCTGCCGAGGGCAGCTCACTCGGGACGCCGGCGTAGCCACCGGCCGACAGTTCGGGCACCTGGCCCTGGGCCGGCGCGAGCGAGGTCGACACCTCGGGCAGGGACAGGTTGCTGGCCCCGCCGAGCTGGGAGCCGGCAGACCGGATGGCCCAGGTGGCCAGGGTGGCGGTGCTCACCACGGCGAGCACCCAGATCACGGTCCCCACCGCGAAACGCTGCAGGTCGGCGCTGCGCCCGCGGGCTGCGCGCTCCACCTCTCGGCGGGCGCGGCGCGTTGCTGCCCCGAATTCCTGCTTACTCACCTGCACCCCCGCTTCCGGCCTCGGCGGACGACTCAGGCCGCCACCTCACCCTGCCGCGGCGCAGCGTGAGGACGAGCCTCCACCTGGAGCACGGTACTCCCCTCTTCGACCCGATTCGTACGTCACGGAGGGTGAAAGGGGGGACGACATTGCCATTTACCCATCACGACGGGATAACGTCCTGCGCGTGGCCGTAATCCTGCTGGTCGAGGACGACGCCGGTATCCGCTCGGCATTGACCCGAGCGCTTACCGAGCGCGGGCATGCGGTGACCTGGCAGCCTGCGGGTCTGCCGGGCCTCCAGGCGGTGATCGACGAGCGCCCTGACGTGGTGCTGCTCGACCTCGGCCTGCCGGACGTCGACGGCGCCCAGGTGCTGACCATGATGCGCGCGGTCAGCGACGTTCCCGTGATCGTCGTCACGGCTCGCGACGACGACGCCGACGTGGTCAAGGCCTTGGACGCCGGGGCCGACGACTTCGTGACCAAGCCGTTCGGTGCGGATCACCTCGAGGCCCGCATCCGCGCCGTCCTGCGCCGCAGTGCCGGCCAGCGCGCCGAGGGCCCGCTCACGGTCGGTGACCTGGTGGTCGACCCCCGCACCCGGTCGGCGTCCCTGGAGAACAAACCCCTGGAGCTGTCCCGTAAGGAGTTCGACCTGTTGTACGCCCTCGCCCAGCGGGCCGGCGAGGTGGTCAGCAAGCGCGAGCTGCTGGCAGAGGTGTGGCGCCAGCCCTACGGCGGCGGCGACCGCACGGTCGACGTCCACCTGTCCTGGTTGCGGCGCAAGCTCGGCGAGACCGCGGCCGAACCGCGCTACCTGCACAGCACCCGCGGGGTCGGTGTGCGCCTGGCAGCTCCTGACGGCGACTGAGGAGAGGAACCTTGCGCCGCCGGCTGACCTTCCTGGTCGCTGCCACCACCTCCGCCGTCGTCTTCGCGTTCCTGGTGCCCCTGGCCTTCCTGTTGCGCAACCTGGCCGAGGTGCAGGTGCTGGCCGCCTCGACCGAGCGCGCACTCACCGTGCTGACGATCGCCTCGGCGAACACGCCCGCCGCGCAGCGGACCGACGTGGAGGCCTATCTGCGTGATCAACCCGTGGGCTCCAGCACCACCCTCTACCTGGCCGACGGCACCATGATCGGTGACCAGATCCGCGACGATTCCGCTCGCACCGAGGCGATCCGGCGGTCGGAGCCGTACAGCCGCACGGAGAACGGCACGGTGATCAGCTACCGGGTGGCCAAGGCGCAGGACGGTGCCGTCTACGTGGTGCGTGACGCCGTCTCGCCGGAGATGCTGCACGCGGGGGTCCTGCGCAGCATGTTGATCATCGTCGGGCTGGGCGTGCTGCTGCTCGGCGCCGCCGTCCTCGCCGCAGACCGGCTGGCCCGGCGGGTGAGCGAGCCGATCCGCGAGGTCGCTCAGGCCGCCGACGCGATGCGCGAGGGCACGCTGGACGTGCGCGTGCCGGAGGCCGGGATGCCCGAGGTGGTGACTCTGGCCCGAGCGCTCAACCGGCTGGCCGAGCGGGTCGCCAAGCTGCTCTCGGCCGAACGGGACGCGGTGGCCGACCTGTCGCACCGCCTGCGGACGCCGGTCACCGCACTGCGCCTGGACACCGAGATGATCAACGATCCGGACGTCAGCGAGCGGCTGCGCGAGCACATCACGCAGCTGGAACGCACCGTGGACGCGATCGTGCACGACGCCCGCCGTCCGGTGCGCGCCGATGCGGTGGGCACCTGCGACGCGGCCAAGGTGGTGCGGGAGCGGGTCGACTTCTGGTCCGCCCTCGCCGAGGAGCAGGACCGGCCACTGCGCACGGCGGTCCCCAACCGTCCGCTTCCGGCCAAGGTGAGTTCAGGCGATCTGAGCGACGTGGTCGACGTGCTGCTGGACAACGTCTTCGCCCACACCGACGACGGGGTGCCGATCGAGGTGTGGGTGGTGCCCCGAGCGGACGGCGCGATCGTGCTCACAGTCGAGGACGGCGGGCCCGGCCTGCCGGCCGGCGACATCGTCTCGCGCGGGAGTTCGGGCGCAGGGTCGACCGGGCTGGGGCTGGACATCGCCCGCCGAGCCGCCATGGCCTCCGGCGGCTGGCTGGAGCTGGGCCAGTCCCGGCTCGGCGGCGCGCTGGTCCGAGTGGTGCTCGGTCGCGCAGACGGGTGAGATGGGTCACACCTGGTCAAGGCGGGTCCTCCACCTGCCGCCAGGTGTTTGAGGGGCTCTTGACCTGAGGCTGACGGCAATTTCACCGCCACGGACGAATGCTGGGGGACATGAAGCGTCTGACCACCTCCGACCGTGACCGCGCCCGACGCGTCATGTCTGTCATGACCGGCGGCATCACGCTCGGTGCTGTGGCCGCCACGGGGGCCGCCATCGGACTGGCCCAGCACGAGACGGCGGTGCACACGGCGCAGAAGAAGCTGCAGAAGGCCCAGGCCGCCGCCGCGCTGAAGGCCAAGAGCACCACCCCTGCCTCCCGCGCCGAGGCCACCGGCCGGTCCACCCACGTCTTCACCACCGCACCGTCCGAGACCGACCTGGCCGAGGCCGCGACCGAGGCCGCCGCCGACGGTACGACCACCAAGAAGGCCGCGGCCAAGCTCGCTGCGACCACCGGCAAGAGCTCGGCCGCCACGACCAAGGTGGCCACCAAGGCCGCGACCACCAAGGCGACCACCGCACCCAAGTCGACCACTACGCAGGCACCCGACCCCACCGAGACCCAGGCGCCCACGCAGACCAAGACCCAGGCGCCCACCCAGACCAAGACCCAAGCGCCCACCCAGACGCAGACCCAGGCGCCGACGCAGACCAAGACCCAGGCGCCA
The DNA here is from genome assembly GCA_963710915.1 of uncultured Actinomycetota bacterium. Classification (GTDB taxonomy): domain Bacteria; phylum Actinomycetota; class Actinomycetes; order Actinomycetales; family Kineosporiaceae; genus JADJPO01. Next base: position 59,673 of record CAVQCD010000021.1, read on the forward strand.
GCGCCGCCCCCGGCCCAGGAACCGCCGCCCCCGGCTCCGACCAGCGGATCGTGACCGCCTCGGCCACCGTTGCACCGCAGCCCAGCTATCGACCTGCCCAGTGGCGGGCGCTGGGCACCTACGTGTACCTGGTGGTGGCGGACGGCGAGCACCTGGACGCCGCCCGGTCGCTGGCCGAGCGCATGCTCGGCGACGTCGATCAGGCCTGCAGCAGGTTCCGGGACGACTCCGATCTGACCCGGGCCAACGCGCAGGCGGGATCGTGGGTGGCCGTCTCGCCGGTACTGCTCGACGCCGTCGAGGCGGCGCTCGGGGCCGCCGAACGCACCGGCGGCCTGGTCGACCCCACGCTCGGGCTCTCGCTGGTCTCGATGGGCTACGACCGTGACCTGGCCCAGGTCCAGGCCCGCGACGCGGGCGGGGCGGGCTCCCCGGCGTCCCTCCCGCCGATCCCACCCCGGAGCGGGGCCTGGCGCGAGGTGCAGCTCGACGAGGACGGCGCGCTCCTGGTGCCGTTCGGCACAGCGCTGGACCTCGGCGCCACCGGGAAGGCCTTCGCCGCCGACCGGATCTCCGCGGCGATCGCGCAGGAGATCGGAACCGGGTGCATCCTGAGCCTCGGCGGCGACGTCGCAGTCGGGGTGGCCGCCGACGGCGAGCACCCCTGGCAGGTCTCGGTCAGCGAACGCCCGGACGGAGAGGTGGAGCAGACGCTCACCCTCCCCCGGGGCGGGGCGGCCACCTCCACCACGGAACACCGCACCTGGACCCACGGCGGACGCGCCGTCCACCACGTCCTCGATCCGGCCACGGGGCTGCCGGTGCAGCGCACCTGGCGGACGGCCACCGTGCTCGCCGACAGCTGCCTCGAGGCCAACGCCGCGACGACGGCGGCCCTGGTCCTGGGCGAGCGGGCGCCCGCCTGGCTGACGGATCGCCGCTTCTCCGCGCGCCTGGTCGCTCGGGACGGCACGCTGTGTGTCCTCGGGGACTGGCCCCACCGCTCCCGTGAAGGGCACCTGTGATGTCGTGGTTGTGGTTCGCCAATCGGGGTACCGGGGTCGTCCTGGTCGCCCTGATGACGTTGGCGACGGCGCTGGGCGTGATGTCGACGGCCCGGACCAGTTCGCCGCGGTGGCCCCGGTTCGCCACCCAGGGCCTGCACCGCAACGTCTCACTGCTGGCCGTGGCCACGCTGCTGGTGCACGCGGTGACGGCGATCGCGGACGAGTACGTCGACCTGCGCTGGTACCACGTGTTCGCCCCGGTCGGTGGGCCCTACGCGGCCAAGGAGCGGCTGCCGCTGGCCCTGTCGGCACTGGCCTTCGACCTGTTGCTGATCGTCCTGGTCACCAGCCTCCTGCGTGACCGGCTGCCGCATCGGCTCTGGCGCGGACTGCACCTGCTCACGTATCTCGCGTGGGCCCTCGGCGTCGTCCACGGGCTGCTGATCGGCACCGATCTGCTGCACGGGAAGGACACGACGGCCTGGTGGGCGATGGGCGTGACCCTGATCAGCGTGGGCGTGGTGGCCGTGGCCGGCATCGCCCGGCTGGTCACGTTCACCCACGAGCGGCGGCGCGAGGCGCAGGCCGGCTCCCTGGTGAGCCTGCCGTGAGCGGCTACGTCAGCGTGCCGGCCGGGTTCGGCGGCGACATCGCCGTGCTCAGCGGCACCCGGCTCCTGGCCGGAGTGATCGACGAGCCCGGGCTGCCGGCACACCGCGCCCGCTGGGGCAGGCCGGCACCGGTGGGCGCCGACGAGCTCGTCGCGATGACCCGCTCGGCCGATGTCCGCGGCCGTGGCGGAGCCGGCTTCCCCTTCTCCCGCAAGCTGTCCGCGGCGATCCAGGCGGGCAGGAAGCGCGTCGTGGTGGTCAACGCGGCCGAGGGTGAGCCGGGCAGCGCCAAGGACAGCGCCCTGCTGCTCACCGTTCCCCACCTGGTCCTGGACGGCGCCTCGATCGTGGCCCACGCGCTGGACGTCGACGCGGTGCACGTGGTGGTTCCGGGTGAGCGGGCGGCAGTGCGCCCGGCGCTGGAACGGGCCATCGCCGAGAGCGACACCGGCATCGCGTTCACCGTGCACTCCACCTCCGGCGGGTTCGTCGGCGGCCAGGCGCGCGCCGTCCTGGAGCTGTTGGCCGGCCGGGAGAACCTGCCGGTCACGGCCTGGGCACCGGAGGCGGTGGACGGCCTGCGCGGCCGGCCGACCCTGCTCTCCAACGCCGAGACCTACGCCCAGGTGGCCGCCCTGGGTGCCCTGGGACCGGCCGAGTACGGCCGCTACGGCACCTCCGACGAGCCGGGCACCACCCTGCTCACCGTGGGCGGCGACGGCGTCGGCGGCATGGTGCTCGAGGTGCCGTTCGGGGTGCGCCTCACGGATGTGCTGACCCACTGCGGGCACGACGTCGGCGCACCGGTGGTGCTCGGCGGCTACCACGGGGTGTGGCTCACTCCCGACGACGTCGCGTTCCGGCACATCAGCCGGGCCGACCTCGCCGCCTCCGGGGCGACCCTGGGCGCCGGGGTGGTGCTGCCGGTGGATCGTTCCGCCTGCCCCGTGCACCTGACCTCGCAGGTGGTGAGCTACCTGGCCGGCCAGAGCGCGCGGCGGTGCGGTCCGTGCCTCAAGGGCCTGCCCGCCCTCGCCGAGACCTGTGCGGAACTGGCCGGGGGGTACGCCTCGGAGGCCACCTTCAGCCGGCTGGAGCTGCTGATCGGGCAGCTGCCCGGGCGGGGGGCGTGCGCCCATCCCGACGGGACGGTGCGCCTCGTGAGGTCGCTGCTGCGCGCCTTCCCGGACGAGGTGGCGGCGCATCTGGCCGGGCCCTGCCGGGCCCCACTGCCGGCGGTGGCGTCATGACCGAGTCGCTCGACCACACGCGGCCGCTGGAGATCGCCGCCCCGGCGGACAGCACCGGACCGCTCACCATGCTGATCCCCCGGATCGAGGCCACCGGCGCGATCCCCATCGTGGCCCCGGCGCCGATGACCCGGCGGTCCCGGCGCGGCGGCAAGAAGCTGCGGGTGGACTGGCCGGCCTGCAAGGGGCACGGGCTGTGTCACGAACTGCTGCCGGAGACCGTGGGCCTGGACGAGTGGGGCTACCCGGTCATCGACCCGGCACCGCTGCGGGGCGCCCGCCTGGACGACGCGAAGAAGGCCGTCGCCGCCTGCCCCACCCTGGCCCTGCGCCTGGTCGAGGCCATCTCCCGCTGACCCGGAACCGCCCACCTATCCTGGGCGGGTGAGGCCACTGCTGGACGACGTGGGGCTGGCCGACGCCCAGCGGCTCCGGCGACGGCTGGACGGCGTCGGCTCGGTCCGTGATGCCGCACGCCGGGCCGAGGTGCTGGCCGGGATCGAGCGTGACCTCGAGGCTGCCCGGGCCCGGCTGGCGGCCCGCCGGCTCGCCGTCCCGGCGGTCAGCTACCCCGATCAGCTGCCGATCTCGCAGGCCAGGGAGCGGATCGCCGCCGCCATCCGCGAGCACCAGGTGGTGATCGTCGCCGGCGAGACCGGCTCGGGCAAGACCACCCAGCTGCCCAAGATCTGCCTCGAGCTCGGCCGCGGGGTGCGCGGCATGATCGGGCACACCCAGCCGCGCCGGCTCGCCGCCCGCACCGTCGCCGAGCGCATCGCCGAGGAGCTGGGCACCGAGCTCGGCGAGGCCGTCGGCTACAAGGTCCGGTTCACCGACCAGGTCGGCGCGAACACGCTGGTCAAGCTGATGACCGACGGCATCCTGCTCGCCGAGATGCAGCGCGACCGGATGCTGCTGCGCTACGACACGCTCATCATCGACGAGGCCCACGAGCGCAGCCTGAACATCGACTTCATCCTCGGCTACCTGCGCCAGCTGCTGCCCCGCCGCCCCGACCTCAAGGTCATCATCACCTCGGCCACGATCGACCCGGAGCGCTTCGCCGCCCACTTCCCGCCCGGGCGCCGCCGGCGCCGGTCATCGAGGTCTCCGGGCGCACCTACCCGGTCGAGATCCGCTACCGCCCGCTCGACGAGACCTCCTCCGGACGAGGACGCCGAGCCGGCGGACCAGATCGACGCCATCTGCGACGCGGTCGCCGAGCTGTCGCCGCGAGGGGCCCGGCGACATCCTGGTCTTCCTGTCCGGCGAGCGCGAGATCCGCGACACCGCCGACGCGCTGCCGCGTCCGTGCTGCCCGGCTGCGCCACACCGAGGTCGCTGCCGCTGTACGCCCGGCTGTCGACCGCCGAGCAGCACCGGGTGTTCGCGCGCGCACACCGGCCGCCGCGTCGTGCTGGCCACCAACGTGGCCGAGACCTCGCTGACCGTGCCCGGCATCCGCTACGTGATCGACCCCGGCACCGCCCGGATCTCCCGCTACAGCCACGCGGACCAAGGTGCAGCGGCTGCCGATCGAGCCGATCTCGCAGGCCTCGGCCAACCAGCGGGCCGGCCGCTGCGGCCGCGTCGCCGACGGCATCTGCATCCGGCTGTACTCGCGAGGAGGACTTCGCACGCCCGGCCGGAGTTCACCGACCCGGAGATCCTGCGCACCAACCTGGCCTCGGTCATCCTGCAGATGACCGCGCTCGGGCTCGGCGACATCGCCGCCTTCCCGTTCGTCGACCCGCCGGACCAGCGCGCGATCACGCGACGGCGTCGCCCTGCTCGCCGAGCTCGGCGCGCTCGACCCGCAGGCCACCGAGCGCCGGCTGACCCCGTCGGCCGGCGAGCTGGCCCAGCTGCCGGTCGACCCGCGGCTCGGCCGGATGATCCTCGAGGCCGAGCGCACCGGCTGCGCCCGCGAGGTGCTCGTGATCGCCGCGGCGCTGTCGATCCAGGACCCGCGGGAGCGGCCGGTCGAGCAGCGCCAGGCCGCCGACGAGCTGCACCGCCGCTTCGCCGACGAGACCTCCGACTTCCTCGCCTACCTCAACCTGTGGGACTACCTGCGCGAGCAGCAGGACGAGCTGTCCTCGGCAGCCAGTTCCGCCGGCTGTGCCGCGCCGAGTACCTGCACTACCTGCGGATCCGCGAGTGGCAGGACCTGGTCACGCCAGCTGCGCCAGATCGCCCGCGGGGTGGGCGATCACCGTCGCCGGGCGGGACGCCGCCGTTCGCGGCGCCGGACCAGGTGCACCCTCGCCTGCTGGCCGGCCTGCTCTCGCACATCGGGGTCAAGGCGGGCGAGACGCGCGAGTTCCTCGGCGCCCGCGGCGCGCCCTTCGCGATCTTCCCCGGCTCCGCGCTGTCCAAGAAGCCGCCGGCCTGGGTGATGGCCGGCCGAGCTGGTCGAGACGTCACGGCTGTGGGGCCGCGGACGTGGCCCGGATCGAGCCCGAGTGGGTCGAGCCGCTGGCCGAGCACCTGGTCAAGCGCACCTACAGCGAGCCGCACTGGTCGGCGAAGCGGTCGGCCGCGATGGCGTACGAGCGGGTCACGCTGTACGGGGTGCCGATCGTCACCCAGCGCGCGGTCGGCTACGGCCGGATCGACCCGGAGCTGTCCCGCGACCTGTTCATCCGCCACGCCCTGGTCGAGGGCGACTGGCACACCCACCACCGGTTCTTCCACGCCAACCGGGCGCTGCTGGAGGACGTCGAGGACCTCGAGCACCGCGCCCGGCGGCGCGACATCCTGGTCGACGACGAGGCGCTGTTCGCGTTCTACGACGCGCGGATCCCGCCGGACGTCGTCTCGGGGCGGCACTTCGACGCTGGTGGAAGAAGGCCCGGCGCGACCAGCCCGACCTGCTCACCTTCACCGAGGACCTGCTGGTCAGCGACGACGCCGACGCGGTCGACAGCCGCGACTACCCCGACACCTGGCCGGTGGAGGGTGGCGAGCTGCCCCTGACCTACCAGTTCGAGCCCGGCACGGCAGCCGACGGGGTCACCGTGCACGTGCCCGTGCAGCTGCTCGCCGGGTCGACCCGGAGCCGTTCGGCTGGCAGGTCCCGGGCCTGCGCGCCGAGCTGGTCACTGCGCTGATCCGTAGCCTGCCCAAGGCGATCCGCACCTCGTTCGTGCCCGCCCCGGACAACGCGCGGTCCGCCCTGGCCCAGATCGCCCAGGACGCCGAGCCGCCGGCCGGGTCGCTGCTGGCCGCGCTGGAGGACGAGCTGGGCCACCGGGCCTCGCTGGTGATCCCACGGGAGGCCTGGCAGGTGGACCGGGTCCCCGCCCATCTGCGGATGACGTTCCGGGTCGAGGACGAGGCCGGCAACGCACTGGCCGAGGGCAAGGACCTCGCGGTGCTGCAGCACCGGTTGCAGCAGAAGGTGAAGGCCGCGGTGGCGGCGATCGCCGGAGCCGGCGTGGAACGGTCGCGGCTGAGCACCTGGGACGTGGGCGCCCTGCCGCGCAGTGTCGAACGCACTTCCGGCGGGAGCACCGTGGCCGGCTTCCCGGCCCTGGTCGACGAGGGCGACGGCGCCGCCGTGCGTGTGCTGCCCACCGCCGCCGAGCAGACCGAGGCGATGCGCGCGGGCACCCGGCGGCTGCTGATCGAGAACCTCGGCAACCCGTTGTCCCGGGTGCAGGGCCAGGTCGCCCACGTGCTGCCCAACGCCGAGCGGCTGGCCCTGGCCGCGAGCCCGTACCCGAACTCCTCCGCACTGCTCTCGGACTGCCTGGCCTGCGCGATCGACGACCTGGTCGAGGCCAATGGCGGGCCGGCCTGGGACGGCGAGGCGTTCGCCGCCCTGCTCGAGGCGGTGCGGCGCAGGCTGGACGAGGCCGTGCTGGACGTCGTCCGCCAGGTGGCGAGGATCCTCACCGCCTGGCGCGAGGCGGACCGGGCGCTGTCGGCGACGAAGTCCCTGCCCCTGCTACCCGCTCTGACCGACCTTCGGGGCAGCTGGACGCCTTGGTCTTCGACGGGTTCGTGGGCGCCGCGGGTCGCGGCAGGCTGCCCGACCTGGTGCGCTACCTGCGGGGCATCCAGCGCCGGCTGGAGAAGGCACCGGACAACGTCAACGCCGACCGGCAGCGGATGGAGCGGGTCCGAGCGATGACCGAGGAGTACGACGCCACCCGAGCGGCGCTGCCACCGGCGCGCCGGCACGAGGCGAGCGAGGTCCGGTGGATGCTGGAGGAGTTCCGGCTCAGCCTGTTCGCCCAGGGCATCGGTACGGCCTACCCCGTGTCCGAACAACGCATCCTGCGCGCCCTCGACCGCCTCACCCACCCCCCATCGTGATCATGCACGTCGGGTACGCAGAAGGGGCATCGTGACCACGAGGCCCCGCCCCTGTACCCCACCTGCATGATCACGATGGGGGTGAGGGCTACCAGGTGGCGAAGATCCGGGCCTGCCCGCCGGAGCCCTGCTGGAAGGGGATCAGCCCAACGATGATCTTCGCTCCGTACGGCGGGATCCGCTGCAGGTTCGCCAGGTTCTCCAACCCGTAGCGGTCGGCCCCGTTGATCAGCAGGTGGGTGTCGAAGGCGGTCGAGGTCCCCCGGTCGATGCTCAGGGTGTCCACGCCCAGACTGCGGATCCTCCGGTGGCGCAGCAGCCAGGCGGCGGCCTCGGGGCTGAACCCCGGGAAGTGCAGGGTGCCCTTGGCGTCGGTGCCGCGGTAAGCGTCGGCGTTGCCCACCTTGGCGCCCCACCCGGAGTACATCAGCACTGCTGCGTCGTGCGGGATCCGGTCGTGCCGGCGCTCGAAGGCCCGCAGATCGTCCACCGTGACCAGCGCGTCGGGGTCCTTCGCAGCCCGCGCCGAGATGTCGATCACTACCGCCGGGGTGATCAGTTCGGACGGCGTGAGGCGGTCCGCCGTCCGCCCGCCGGCAGCGAAGTGCCCGGGAGCGTCGACATGGGTGCCGGTGTGCTCGATCACCGTCCATTCCTGCATGTAGTAGCCGTCCGGCACCACGGTCACCAGGGTCTTGCGAATCGCCTCCTCGCCCGGGGCGAACGCCGGGAAGGTCGTCGTCAAGGGATACGTGAGGTCACAGACCCCGTGCCGTGGACGGCGGTGCCCGGCCGGCGCGCCGACCGCGGCCTGCGCCGGTGCGGTCAGGCCCATGGCCGCCACGGTCGCCGTCGCCACCAGGGCGGCGCGGCGGGTGAGCCGGGGCCGTCGTCCGGCGCCTGATCGGCCCGGTCCTCCGGCAGTGTTCGCTGGCAGCCCTGCATCAGGTGGAGTCCATGTTCGGTGCACATGTCAGTCGGCCCCTTTCCGCGGCGGTGGAGCGGACGGCGGCGATCGCCCTGCTGGGCGTCGAAGTTACCGGTCCTGCCGCAGCACCGGAAGGGGGGCGATCAGCCGATGCCCCGCAGCGCACGGCGGGCGGCGAGGTGCCCGCACATGCCGTGCACCCCGGCGCCGGGCGAGGTCGCGGAGGAGCACAGGTACACCCCCGGCACCCCGGTGTCGAACGCCCGTGCGCCGAGCCGTGGCCGGGCCAGTAGTTGGCCCAGGGTGCTTGCGCCGCAGGCGATGTCACCACCGATGTAGTTCGCGTCGTGGCGCTCCAGGTCGGCCGGTCCGCGCACGTGGCGGGCCAGGATGCGCTCCTGCAGCCCCGGGGCGTACCGCTCGACCTGGCGCAGGATCGCCTCGCTCGCGTCCCCCGCGTACCCGGCGGGGACATGCGCATAGGCCCACACCGGGTGTACATCACCGACGGACCGACCGGGGTCGGCCAGGTACTGCTGGCCGACCAGCACGAACGGCCGCGGCGGCATCCGGCCCGCCGCGACCTGGCGCTCGGCGTCGGCGATCTCAGCCAGGTCCCCGCCGACGTGCACGGTGCCGGCCCGCCGGCAGACGTCGTCCGACCATGGCACCCCGCTCTCGACGGCGAGGTCGAGCTTGAACGCCCCCGGGCCGTAGCGGAACCGGCGGTAGGCGCGGGCGACCCGGGCCGGCAGGAGGGTGCCCAGAATGCCGAGGGCGGCCCGCGGCGACACGTCCAGCATCACCAGGTCGTAGCCGCTGAGTTCGGCAGCCGAGCTCACGTTCACCCCGGTCTCCACCGTGCCGCCGTGGGTACCGAGCACCGAGGCCAGTGCCGTCGTGATCGCCTGCGACCCACCGACGGCCACCGGCCACCCGTGGGCCAGACCGGCTGCCATCAGGGTCAGACCGACGGCGGCGGTGCCCGGAGCCTCGAGCGGCTGGACGGCGTGCGCGGCGTTGCCGGCCAGGAGAGCGCGGCCGGCCTCGGTGCGCAGGGTGCGGGCCAGCACGGTCGCCGGGGCCAGCCCGGGCAGACCGATCCGAGCCAGTGCCAGGGGGTGACGCGGCAGATGCGCGGGCGGCTGCAACAGCTCGACGGCCACGTCCGCGAAAGAGTCCGCCGCCGGAGCGACCAGGCGGCGCAGCCAGGCGCCGTCCCGCCCGAGGCCACGCGCCGTCTCCTCGACCGAGTCGTACAGGGCCGCGGCCGGGCGACCGGCACCGAGCGGATGGGCCAGTTGCACCGGCGGCACCCGCCAGGTCAGCCCGTGCTCGGCCAGGGGGAGGCCGGCGAAGAACGGCGAGGCCACGGCGAGCGGGTGGAAGGCCGAGCAGTCGTCGTGCACCAGGCCAGGAAGGGTCAACTCGCTACTGCGTGTACCTCCGCCGATACTCCCCGCTGCCTCCACGACGTGCACCGAGACCCCCGCCTGCGCCAGGGTGACGGCGGCGGCGAGCCCGTTCGGGCCACTGCCCACCACCAGCGCCTTCGTCACCCCGAGCCTCCGTTGAGCCACACTAGGTCACTCACCCGGGACGTCCGGCGATCGGCGTGGGAGAGTACGGCCATGAGTGACATCACCGTGCGCGTTCTGGGCGAGGCCGACTGGCAGCGCTACCGCGAGGTCCGCCTCGCTGCCTTGAAGGATTCCCCCGAGGCGTTCGTCTCCACCTACGAGGAGGAGGCCGACTACGACGAAGCGCACTGGCGCGAGCGGATGACCAACGCGCAGCGCCTGCTCGCCGAGGTCGACGGCGCCCCCGTCGGCGTGGTCAGTCTGGGCGATGTCGACGGCGACAACCCTCATCTCATCCAGTTGTTCAGCCTGTGGGTGGCGCCGGTGGCCCGCGGCACCGGGGTGGCCACCGCGCTGGTCCAGGCCGGCGCGCAGGCGGCGCTCGCCGGCGGTCACACACACGTCGCCTACTGGGTGGGCACCGACAACGGTCGCGCCGTGGCCTTCGCCAGCGGGTTCGGCTTCCGCCCCGCCGACAGCCGCCGCCCGATGCGGGTGGAGACCGAGGACGGCAGCCAGGAGATCATGATGGTGCTCGCCCTCGGCGCCGACCGCGGCCAGCCGACCGCCTTCTGAACCGTGCGCACGGAGAAGGTCGCCGTCCTGCTGCGCGGGATCAACGTCGGGGGCCGCAACCGGGTGCCGATGGCCGACCTGAAGGTGCTGCTCACCGACCTTGGCGCGACGTCGGTCACCACGTACCTGCAGAGCGGCCAGGCCGTCGTCGATCTCGCCCCGGCCCGGGTGGACGGCTTCGGTGACCGCGTCCACGCCGGCCTCTCCGAGCGGCTCGGCCTCGACATCGCGGTGCTCACCCGGACCCCGGCCGAGCTGGCCGCGGTCGGCGCGGCCAATCCCTACCCGCACCTCGTGCCCACCCCCAAGCGGCTGCACGCGGTATTCCTCGACCAGACCCCGGACGCCGCCAAGGTCGCGTCGGTGGGCACCCGGCACGGCGACGACGAGTTCACCGTCGGCGACCGGGTGCTCTACCTGGCCTTCAGCGCCACCAGCCACGACTCGCCCCTGGTCGCAGCTCTGCGCAGGATCGGCGGGGTGCAGACCGGCCGCAACTGGACCACCGTGCTCAGACTGCTCGAGCTGACCCGCACCCACTGAGGCCCTCAGGCGAAGACGGGATTCCAGGTCCCTGCAGCCACCGCGGCCCAGACCGCGGCGGTGGCCAGGGCCGCACCGCCCAGCACCAGCACCAGGTCGCCGGCCCCGAACCGGCTCGGCCGCGCCCAGGTTCGGGGCCGGTCGGTGCCGAACCCACGCGATTCCATCGTGGTCGCGAGCACCGTGGCCCGCCGGATCGCGAGCACCAGCAGCGCGAACAGCCGCCCGCCCAGATCCTTCACCCGGGACACCGGGCCACCCCCACCGATCCCCCGGGCCCGCCGGGCCATGCTCAGCGCCGCCCACTCCTGCGCCAGCACCCCGAACAGGCGCATCGCCGCCAGCGCCGAGAGCACGAACCGGGCGGGCAGCCTCGCCTTCTGGGCCAGGGCATCGGCCAGGTCGGTCGGGTCCGTCGTGGCCAGCAGCACCACGCCGGGCAGGCCGATCGCCAACACCCGCAGCGAGATCGCCAGCCCGGAGGTGATCGGAGACGCAGAGTCGCCGAAGGCCGCGGTCGCCACCCCGGCCGGGACCGCGCCGACCAGCACGATCCACCCGCGCCGCCACAGCGCTGCGACGGACAACCCGCACCAGGGCAGCGCCAGCAGCTCCAGCGCCAGCGCCACCAGGGCGCTGACCACGTCGACGCTGAGCAGCAGGGCGAGCGAGATCAGCAGCGACACCGCCAGTTTGGCCACCGGATTGGCCCGGGCGATCGGCGCCCCCGGGTCGACCCCCGGCTGGCCGTCGAGCACGGACAGGCTCATGACCGGCCCACCATCGACGCCGGGGCCGCCGCCCGGACCGGCGCCGGCTGCTCGAGCCGCAGCAGGTCGTCCGCCAGCACGTCGACCAGATCCTCGTCGTGCGTCACCACCACCAGGCCGGATCCCTCGGCCCGCACGGCGATCAACAGCTCGACCAGTTCGGTCCAGGTGCGGGCGTCCTGGCCGAAGGTCGGCTCGTCGAGCACCAGAACCCTTGGCCGACAGGCGATCACCGTCGCCACGGACAACCGGCGCTGCTCCCCGCCGGAGAGGGTGAACGGGTTCGCCTGGGCCAGGTGGGCCAGGCGAAGCCGCCCGAGCAGCTCGTCCACCCGAGCCCCCACCTCGGCCTCGGGCAGCCCCATGCGCCGGGGCCCCACGGCCAACTCCTCGGCACAGGTGGTCGCCACGAACTGATGCTGGGGGTCCTGGAACACGGTGCCGATCCGGCTCACCAGCTCCCGGGCGCGCCACCGGTGCGGGTGCCGCTCGCGCGGCGGGTCGAGCGCCGCCGTGGCCACCACCTCGCCGGCGGAGGGCGCGAGCAGTCCGGCCAGAGCCAGGGCCAGGGAGGACTTCCCGCTGCCATTGGGCCCGAGGACCCCGAGCGCCCTCCCGGCGGGGATGCTCAGGTCCACGTCGCGGACGGCGAGCGGCGCCCCCGGGGAGCGCCGGACGCCGACACCGTGCGCCTCGAGCAGAACCGGCCCGCTGCCGGCCGACTCCCCCCGGCGGGGCAGCAGCGGCTGCCGCCGGGGCACCCACACTCCCTGGGCCGCCAATCGGTCGCCCCGGGCGCGCAGGACCTCCTCCGGCGTCCCGTCGGCGAGCACCCCAGCGCCGGGCTCCAGCACGACCACCCGGTCCACCAGGTCGAACCAGGCGGCCACCCGGTGCTCGACCAGGATGCAGGTGGCACCGGTGGCGGTCAGGACGTCGGCGACCAGCTCACGCAGGTGGCCGGCGCCGTCCGGGTCGAGCATCGAGGTCGGTTCGTCGAGCAGCAGCAGCCCGGGGCGCAGGGCGAGCACCCCGGCGAGCGCCAGGCGCTGCCGCTCCCCGCCGGACAGGCGCGAGGTCGGGTGGCTGAGCGGGTACGGGAACCCGATCCCCTGCAGCGCCTCGGCCACGCGGGGCCAGATCTGTTCCCGCGGCAGCCCGTGGTTCTCCAGCCCGAACGCGACGTCGTCACCGCAGCGGGCCAGCACGGTCTGCGCCGAGGGATCCTGCAGCAGCAGCCCGGTGCGCGCGGCGCCGGCAGTGATCGCCGCCTCACGCGCGGCGGTCGCCGGCACGCCGTCGAGCAGCAACCGGCCCTCCTCTTGACCGGTGCCCTGAGCAGCTCCTCCCGCGCCGTCGGCAGCGAGCAGGCCGGCCAGCCCGGCGAGCAGGGTCGACTTCCCCGCCCCGCTCGGCCCGAGCAGCAGCACCCGTTCGCCGGGAGCGACGTCCAGCTCGAGCCCCCGCAGGGCCCAGGCCGCCCGGGTGGCGTGCCGCCACCCCCAGCCGCGGGCGGTCACGGCGACCGGCGGGGTCAGCACGGGCGTCACACCCGCAGCGACGTCCGGCCCGAGGCCAGCGGGGTCAGCGCCCCGGCCTGGGCCAACGAGCGGGCCAGCGCCCAGCTGCCGATCCCGGCGATCACGGCGCCCGAGATCACGGCCAGCACGACGTAGACCCCTTTGTAGGCGGAGGAGAACTCGGGAAAGTAGATGAAGCTGTCCAGCAGGCCGACGACCACGCCGGCCCCGGCACCGGTCAGCATCGCGGGGAGCAGCCCGAACCCGCGGTAGAGGAGCAGGGCCAGAACCATCTCGGCGCCCAGCCCCTCGAGCAGCCCGTACCAGACGGTGGAGAAGCCCCACGTGTTGCCCAGCAGCGCCTCCAGGGTCGCGGCGACCACCTCCACGTAGATCGCCGCTCCGGGCTTGCGCACGATCAGGCCGCCGAGCACCCCGGGCAGCAGCCACAGCCCGGCCAGCGTGGCCGAGGCAGGCGGGTAGAACGACAGCGGCCCGGTGATCACGTCCCAGGAGTGGGAGACGACCCAGAAGAACAGGCCGCCGGTCACGCCGAGCACACTCGCCACGACGATCTCGACCACCCGCCAACGGGTGTGCGCCGTCCAGGCACCGGTCAGGCTGATCCCGGCCGAGGCGACCAGCAGCGCCACCGGCAGGGTCAGGTCGCTCAGCGGGGTGCCGAACAGCGCGGGGGACGCCGGCAACCCGACGGCCCAGATCAGCACCCCTACCGCCACGCTCGCCGCGATCAGGGCGTAGTGGATGCCGCGCAGCCGGGACGGCGCTTCGGCGAAGTCCTCCGGCTCGGCGCCGCGCAGACGGTGGTAGTTCGGCATGCTGATCCTCCCGAGTTTCAGGGAGGGGGACCGGTCACCCGATCGAGACTCGACTCCCTTCGCCGGCATGACCCGGATCAGGTTCGAGGGTCTGCAGTCGCCTGCACTCTCAGCGCCGAGCGGCGCTCCCCTGTCGCAGAGCTGACGGTACACCGGGAATGTCCGAACCGCATGCAGCGCCCGTCCTGCCGCTCGCTGCCATGATGAGTCGGTCGGGTCATCGGCAGCAGGAGGTCGTCGTGGGATCGCTGGTCTGGAAGGTGCTGGGCAGCGGGGCCGCTGTGGCCGCTGCGGCCCTGGCCGAGAAGGGCGTCACCACGGCCTGGCGGGCTGCGACCGGCGAGGAACCACCGGTCAACCCCGAGAACCCGGACACCCGCTGGGGCGAGGCTGTCGCCTGGGCCCTGCTCTCGGGCGCAGCGATCGGCCTGGCCCGGCTGGTGGCCACCCGACGGGCCGCCGCCTACTACCGCTCCTCCTCCGGCGTCCTGCCCGCCTCGGTCACTGCCAAGCGCTGACCCGCCGCCTTCACGCCACCACTCCGGCGCGGACGACGTGCCGCACCAGGGGCACGCCGGGACGGTAGGCGTGGTGCAGGTAGGACGGCGCACCGAGAACCACCAGGTCGGCGGCCGAACCGACCTGGAGCACCCCGATATCGTTGCGGCGCAAGGACTTCGCCCCGCCGGCCGTGGCCGACCAGAGTGCTTCCGCGGGGGTCATCGCCATCTCGCGCACCGCCAGGGCGATGCACAGCGGCATCGAGGAGGTGTAGGAGGAGCCCGGGTTGCAGTCGGTGGCCAGGGCCACGGTGACGCCGGCGGCCAGCAGCGCCCGGGCGTCGGGGTAGGGCGAACGGGTGGAGAACTCCGCGCCGGGCAGCAGGGTGGCCACCACGCCCGCGTCGGCCAGCGCGGCGACGTCGGCCGCGCTCAGGTGGGTGCAGTGGTCGGCCGAGGCGGCTCCCAGTTCGGCGGCGAGCTGCACGCCGGGCCCGGGCCCGAGCTGGTTGGCATGGATCCGGGGCAGCAACCCGTGCGCCATCCCGGCGCCGAGCACGGCTCGCGCCGCGTCTGCGTCGAAGGCCCCGCGCTCGCAGAACACGTCGACCCAGCGGGCGTGCGGCGCGCAGGCCGTCAGCATCGCCCCGGTGACCAGCTCGACGTAGCCGGCCGGGTCGTCGGCGAACTCCGGGGCCACCACATGCGCGCCGAGGTAGGTGGTCTCGGCGGTCAGGCCGGCGGCGACGCGCAGTGAGCGGGCCTCGTCGTGCACGGTCAGGCCGTAGCCCGACTTGATCTCGACCGTGGTGGTGCCCTGACGGGCCATCTCTGCCACCAGGGCGCCCGCGTGCGCGGCGAGCTCCTCGTCGGTGGCGGCCCGGGTGGCGGCCACCGTGGTGCGGATCCCGCCCGCGGCATAGGGCTGCCCGCTCATCCGGGCGGCGAACTCCTCGGCCCGGTCGCCGCCGAAGACCAGGTGCGCGTGCGCGTCGACGAACCCCGGGTGCACCGCACCGCCGGCGACGTTCAGAGCGGAATCGGTCTGGGCGCGCCCGGCGCCGCTCGAGGGCCCGATCCAGGCGATCGACCCGTCGTCCACCACCACGGCCGCGTCCCGCAGGATGCCCAGCCGGGCGACGTCCGGCGGATCTCCCGGCCTCGCCCAGAAGCGGTCGTTGGTGACCAGTTCGCCGATCCCGGTGACCACGAGGGAAGCCATGCCCCCACGCTACGGCGGCGACGCCGATCACCGGGCGTTCATCCGGGCGACGCGTGCCGGGCACGTCGACGTGGTGTGGACCGGTCAGGGTGAGCGGGTGTTGGCCCGGTACCAGTGCTACCAGCAGGCGGACGGCTGGCACTGGCGGCTGCTCGGAGCGAACAACCGCGCACTGGCCCACTCCCCCGAGCCGCTGCCGGCCCAGGCGGCGGCCGTGGCCGCCGCCGAGCGGATCATCACCCAGGCGACCGACGCCAGGATCGAGATCGTGGTGGACGGGCGGGCCTGGCGCTGGGTCCTGCTCGAGGGCTCAACTGTCCTGGCGGTGTCCACGATCGGCTACGCGCGCCGCCCGGACTGCGTGCGGGCCGTGGCCCGATTCCGAGGCTGCGCCACAGCGGCCGCGGTCGTCGAGGAACCCCTGGTGACGGCACAATCGTCGTCGTGACCTCCACCGGCCGGCCGCCCCTCGCCGACGTGATCGCCCAGCACGTCGTCCTGCTGGACGGCGGGCTGGCCACCGACCTCGAACGGCGCGGGCACGACGTCTCCGGCGATCTGTGGTCGGCGGCGCTGCTGCGTGACGCGCCGGAGGCGATCCGCGCCTCGCACGAGGCCTACTTCGCCGCGGGGGCACGGGTTGCGACGACGGCCAGCTACCAGGCGAGCTTCACCGGGTTCGCCGCCGCGGGGATCGACCGGGACACGGCCGCAGCCCTGATCCGGGGCTCGGTGACGTTGGCCGCCCAGGCCCGCACGGCCTCAGGGTTGGACGACGAGGCCTGGGTGGCCGCCTCGGTCGGCCCCTACGGCGCGGTGCTCGCCGACGGGTCGGAGTACACCGGCGACTACCCGGCCCCCGGTGACTCGGTGGCCGGGCTGCGCGCCTTCCACCGGCCCCGGCTCGAGCTGCTCGCGGACGCCGGGGCGGACGTCCTCGCCTGCGAGACGATCCCGAGCCTGGCCGAGGTCGAGGCGCTGCTGGCCGAACTGGAGTCACTGGCCGTGCCGGCCTGGCTGTCCCTGACCACGGTGACCACACCCGACGGACGGGTGCTGACCCGGCGCGGGGAGGACGCCGGCGAGGCCTTCGCGATGGCGGCGGGCGCGTCGTCCGTGATCGCGGTGGGGGTGAACTGCACCGCCCCCGAGGGAGTGTCGGCCGCCGTCCGGGTGGCTGCTCGACGGTCGGGCAAACCCGTTGTGGTGTACCCGAACAGCGGCGAGACCTGGGACGGCCCGAAACGCACCTGGATCGGCCGGCCCGGGCTGGACGCCGTCGACGCGGACACCTGGGTGGGCGACGGCACCCGTCTGGTCGGAGGGTGCTGCCGGATCGGTCCGGACGATATCGCCGCCCTGGCACGGGCTCTCGACCACGGCACCGACGTCGTCTGATCACCGACCGCCCGGAACTGGCGGCGTTGCACCGTGAACCGGCCGCGAACATCCCGCTGCCCGGGTACTGCGCCACGCACGCCGGCACCCCGAAGGACCGCAACGTGATCCTGCCGTTGGCGAGCCGGGGGTAGCACCGGGTTCGACCCGGTCAGAAGGGCGGGGTGTCGGCGCCGGAGTCGGGTTCCGCCTCAGGTGGCAGAAGCGTCGGCCAGGCGTCGGGGAGTTCTCCGTCGGCCTGGAGTGGTGGTGGGGCATCGGGTGGTTCGTTCATCCGGTGCCCGGAGGGGGTGCGCCAGGTGATGGTGCCGGTCGCGGGGTCGTGGTGGGGGGTGAAGTCGGTGTGGTGTTTGAGGAGGTGGTGGAAGCGGCACAGGGGGTGCAGGTTGTCGTCGGTGGTCGAGCCGCCGTCGGTGTGGGGGGTGATGTGGTCGAGGTCGCAGGCTTGGGCGGGGCGGCGGCAGCCGGGGTAGGTGCAGTGGTGGTTGCGGGCGCGGACCAGGGCGGTGAGGGAGGGGGAGGGGGTGTAGCCGCAATACCGTTCAGTTAGCGAGCGGTGATGTGAGGTTGGTGGCGGGGCCGGGCTGCGGCCAGGTGGCGTGGCCGGCGCGTTTGACGTGCCACTTGGTGTATTTGCGCTTGATCACTCGTGGCGCTGATCGTCGTCGCCGTGCCGGGTTGAGGCGTGCCAGGAGTCGGGTGCGGAAGGTATGCCATAGCGATGGCCGCCCGAGCTGGTCAGCCGTGCGGTGAGGGGGGAAATGCGCCCTGCTGGGCGACCGTCTGGCGCGCGATCCGCAGGGCGGCGGTGAAGCTGATCCGGTCGGGGTCGTGTCCGGCGTGTTCGGCGGCCTGGGCCATCAGCGATCGGATGGCGTAGTGGCAGCACAGGTGGCCCCAGATCTCCTGGAGCACCAGGTCTGGTGACTTCGATCGCAGCACGACGCGCGGGCCGCGCTGGTGGGTCTTGAGTTCGTCGAAGGCGTTCTCGATCTCCCACCGCTGGGCGTAGGCGGCGGCCAGTTCCACGGCAGGCGCCTGCCCGGGATCGAGCATGGTCGTGAACAACCGGTAGGTCACCAGTTCGGCGCCGTCGCGGGCTGGTTCGTCGAGGGTGTAGTCGATGACCCGGACCAGCATCGGCTCGGCGCTGCGTTCGGATGCCAGCGTCGTGCGGCGCAGGCGGCCCAGCCAGGTCCCGTCGGGAAGGTCCTGCACGTGTTCGGGTTTGGGCCCGAACCGGTCGGTGCGGATCCGCCACAGCAGGTCCGCGCCGGTGGCGATGCTGGCGCGCCACAACGCGTAGGAGAAGAACCCGCGGTCGGCGCTCAGCAGCATCCCCGGCTCAAGGGCAGCAGGCAGCAACTCCTGCGCCAAGGTCGCCTCGGAGTCGTCGTACGCGCCGACCCGGGCAGCGAAGATCGCGTGTGTGCCGCACTCGGCGACCGCCAGGACCCGGGCCATCGGGAACGCCGCCTGCTCGCCCTTGTTCACCCCTGGGCGGCCGAAGTGCTCGTCGTTCGCCGGAGTGTCCGCCACATCCAGGCAAGTGCCGTCGACCGCGACCAACCGGCGCCCAGCGACCCACACCCCAGGCGTACCAACGCCTCCCAGCGGCTTGGCGACCCGCTCGAACAGATCCGCCAGCGGCTGCGAACCCAGCCGCTGACGCGCCTGGAAGATCGCGGACTTGCTCGGCAACGGGTACTCCTGGGCCCACCCCGACGCCCACGACAACCCGTCCGTCAGTTGCGCCAGCACGTCCTCGTACGACCCCTCGGAATACAACCCCATCCCGATCGCGAAGTACGCCATCACCCGCGCCGGAAGCGCACGATGCCTCTGCTGCGTCCGACCCGCCCCCTCGATCACCTCATCGACCAGATCCGCCGGGAACACCCGCGTCAACACACCGACCGACACCAGGTCCGACAGCCGACGCTCCGACTCAGGCTTACGCCAACCACCACGAGGCATGCCCCGAAACTACACCCATGTAGTCTTAACTGAACGGTATTGGGTGTAGCCGGGGTCGGTGGCGGCGCGGCCGATGCCGATGATGCTGCCCAGGGTGGGTGGGTGGGGCCGGTCGTCGAGGACGTGGGTGCGCCAGATGGCCCGGTGGCCGTGGTCGGTGAGCAGGGCGGCCAGGGCGCGGGCGGGGATGGGTCCGTGGCCCTCGACGTCGATCAGTCCGAACGCGGTGGGGGTGAGGGTGCCGGCCCAGAGCGCGGCGAGGACCTGGTAGGGCACGGTCACGTTGATGGACACCTTGGGTTCGACCCGCACCGCCACCCCACCCGCCGGGCTCCCGCCGGTCTCGCCGGTCGGGGTGGTCTCGCCGGTCGGGGTGGTGTCGCTGGTCGGGCCGGTGTCGCTGGTCGGGCCGGTGTCGCTGGTGGGTGCGGTGTCGGTGGTGGGGGCGGTGATGAGGTCGTACAGGACGTCGGCCATGGTGGTGGCTTGTTGGTCGCGGGCTGCGGTGCTCTGGCCGGGGGTGGCGGGGTTCGCGGCGGCTGCTTTGGCGATCAGGGCGGCGCGGAGCGCGGCTACCGAGGCGAGGCTGCCCTGGTAGGACAGGGCCGCGCGGCCGTATCCCTGTTGGCGGGTGGTGACGGTGTCGCGTTCTTGGGCCAGGTCGTCCAGCAGGGCCCGGTAGCGGGTGGGGTCGGCCTGGGCGATCAGGCGTTCCAGGCGGGTGCGGAGCCCGACCTCACCGACCTGTTCGGCGTAGGGCAGGATCCGCATCTCCACCCAGGCCCGCTCCCGGGCCCCGGGCAGCTTCTCCGATTCTCGGGCGATCAGCCGGGCCCGACCGGTGGTGACCTGCCCCTGCAGCAGGGCGCGGTACAGGACGGGGTGCTCCTCGGCCCAGGTGGTGATCATCTCGACCCGGGCGCGGAGCCCGGTCGGGCTGGTCCGGGCCAGGGCGGCGACCTCTTCGATCGCGGCGGCCAGGGCCCGCTGCTCGGGGTCACGGACCCAGTCCGGGAGCCGGGCGTCGGTGTCCAGGTCGAGTTCCTCGGGGTGGCGGGCCTGGTAACGCCAGGCCAGCTCCTGGGTCAGGCGGGCCTGGGTCAACTCGGCGTGGGTGACCACCTGCCGGCACGCCATCGCCGCCGAGACCACCTCCGCATCACTCAGACCGCTCGGCTGGGACTCGGCCAACGTCACCGCCGCCGCCGTGACCAGACCCGGGGCCACCGACCCCGGGGACAGGAACGCCCGACACACCTCACGAGCCACCCCGTCCCGCGCATCGGCGTCATCCGCGTCATCCGGGCCGCCGTCACCGAACCACGCCCACAACCGCTCCTGCACCGCATACCCAGCGGCACGCTCCCGCTGCCCGGCCACCTGCACCGACAGGGCCACGTTCTCCGCCGTCAGGGCAGCAACCTGCTCGACGAGCCGCCCGATCTCAGCGGTCTCGTCGTGCAGCAGGTCGACGGTGGACATGCCACCAGTCTACTCGAACACCTGTACGAATACCAGTAGAATGAGCGCTCGACCAGGCTAGGCCGACTGCAACCACACGGTCAGGGCGGTCAACACGGCACCGATGAACAGGAAGGTCGCGCCCCCGACCGCATAGACCCGAGACCGGCCTGGGCCGACCGTGATCTCCTTGGGCCGCTTCGGGTCATAGACCACGGCGATCTGCCGGTCGGTCAGGAAGGCCCGCCGGCCGGGAGTGTCCCCGACGGCGCGCACCTTGCGCCCGGAGTCGGTGGTGAAGTGGACGACAGGCAGGAACGTCGTGGCGCCGTCCGGCCCGGCCTGCTCCTGGTTGTCGACGATGGTGCCGATCGCCGCCATGCCGGTACGGCGCAGCTCCGGCTCTCGGCCGCGCATCACCCGGGAGGCGACAAGCATCGCCACACCGACCACGAGGGGGATCCCTGCCAGCAGGGGAAGCAGCGTCACGGGGTGAGGCTACTGCGCGCTCGACCGAACCAGGTGCGTGCAGACCGGGACGAACGGGCTGTTCCGGGTGTATCAGGCGCAAGCTGCCCCGCCTCTGGTGACCGATGATCCAGTCCGCCACCAGGAGGAGCCTCATGAACCGCTCAGCCAGCATCCGCAGCTCACTGCTCGCCGCCGCCTCGGTCGGAGTGCTGCTCACCTCGACCGCCTCACTCGCCGGCGCCACCACCTCGCCAGAGCTCGAGCTGACCTGTTTCGGATTTTCGGAGAGCTTCGCCCGCTCCATCGGGTTCGACGTCTTCGTCGGCGGCCCCGGGCCCGACGTCCTCGGCAACGGCGACGCCGTGAACGACTGGGTGTTCGGTGCCGGCGGTGCCGACGTGATCAACACTGGCCCGGGCAACGACTACATCTGCGGTGGCGACCAGAACGACACGATCGTTTCCGGCCAGGGCTTCGACTCCGTCTCCGGCGACAACGGCAACGACCAGATCGCGATGTTCGGGCTGCCGACCCAGACCGGCTTCGCCAAGGGTGGCGACGGCGCAGACACCATCACCGGTGGCGCCGGGCACGACGACATCTTCGGTGACGAGCAGCAGGGACTCGATCAGCCCAAGATCGGCGGTGCCGACGAACTGCACGGAGGCGGCGGAGCCGACATCATCTACGGCGGGCGCCAGGCGGACGTCATCTTCGGCGGGGACGGGGACGATCAGCTCCACGGAGACGGCGACAGCGATCAGCTCACCGGCGGACCGGGCGTCGACAACGGTTACGGCGGTGACGGCATCGATGTCTGCGGTACCGAGTTCGTGGAGATAGCCACCTGCCCCTGAGCGGCCCGGCCGGGTACGTCACGCCAGAGAACAGGCAGGAAGAGCAGCAGGAGCGCCGTCGCCGCCGCGCCGCCGACGAACGGCAGCCACAGGCTGATCCCGAACAGACCGCCGGCGGTCGCCGCTGAGGCGGCGATGGCCGCGGTCTGCAGGGCCACGAACAGCCCCTGCGCCGCACCGACCGACTCGGCCGGAACGTGCTCGCTGAGCATCGACTGCGCCGCGGGCACCGCGAAGACGAACCCGAGGGACTCGACGATGCCCAGCCCGAGCAGCCAGGCCACGTTGGGCAGGAACGGGTACAGGGCGATGAACACCACTGAGCTGGCCAGCGCCCCCAGCACGAGGAACCGCCGGTCGGTGGTGTCCGCCAGCCGACCGGCCAGCGGCGCGACCAGTACGAAGGGCACGGCGAACAAGGTCCAGGACAGACCGATCTGGGTGTCGGTCGCGCCTCGGGCGTGCATCAGCAGCGACCAGCACGCCTCGTAGACACCGCTGAGCAGGCCGCTGATGACCGCGACCAGGAGCACCCCGCGCAGGGCGGCGCCGGCGACGCCTGCCCGGGGCAGCCCGGCGGCCTTCCGGTCGGTGATCGGGGAGACGTCGACCCGGGCCGCGCGGGAGGCGAGGACCGGCACACAGGCCAGCGCCGCGGCGGCGGCCGACACCACGAAAAGCGTTGCCATATGGTCGATCCCGACCGTGCTGCCCAGGATCGGCCCGATCGCGATGCCGGCGAGCTCGGCGCCGCTGACGGCGGCGAAGGCGCGCCCTCGCACCGCGGCAGGAACGGCCCGGGCGACCAGCGCGAGGCAGGCCACCTGTGCCGCGCCGGCGGCCGCGCCCTGCGCACCGCGCAGCCCGAGGTAACCCCAGCCGTCCACATCGAGCAGGAACCCGGCGCTGGCCAAGGCGTAGGCGGCCAGCCCGGCGAGCAGGACCGGGCGGTGCCCGATCCGGTCACCGAGGCGGCCGGAGAGCAGCTGGGAGATGACCCCGGCGGCGAAGAAGGAGGCCATCACGGCACCGATCAGCGGTGGCGGATTGCCCTGGTCGGCCAGGTAGATCGGCAGCAGCGGGAGCACCGCGCTGGCACCGATCCACTGCAGGAAGACTGCCGCCGACAGCGCGGCGATCAGCAGCCGGTGCCCGGTGGGCGCGTGCTCGCGCGGGGGCTCGTGCACAGTCTGGAACATGATCAACCAACCATTCCGCGCAACCGCTGGGTGACCTGCTCACGCAACTGCGGGCTCAGGGCATCGATACCGAAGAGCTCGCACAGCCAGAGGCCGTCAGCGGCAAGGCGAGCCACCGTGGCACCGACCGGGTCGGCGGAGTCCGCCTCGATCCGGCGCTGCCAACCGTCGAACGCCGCCCGCAGCGGGCCGAGCAGGGCCGGCTCCGCCGCGATCGCCGCGAGCAGCGCCGCGCCGACCCGCTCCTCGTGAGCCTCGTCGGCGTCGGACACCTCGGCCAGACACTCCTCGACGTAGGCATGGGCGAAGGGCTTGCCGGGCGCTGCCTCGTGGCAGGCGGCGAGGCCGGACTCGAAGCGGTCGGCCAGCCGTTCCACCATCGCGGCGACCAGGTCGTTACGGGTCCTGAAGTGGTAGAGCACCCCGCCCTTGCTCACCCCGGCCCGCTCGGCGGCCTTCTCCAGGGTGAGCCGAGCGACGCCGTCGCTCAGCACGACGTCCTGCGCCGCCAGCACGATCAGCTCGCGGGTCGCCGCCGCCGTCCGGCCCTTGGTCTTCGCCACGGCATTACTATACCGTCCAGACGGTTAAGCGATGACCGGCAGAACGGCCGGTCGGCGGACGTCAACGGTGAGGTGCCGGGCGCAGCTCGGCGACTGGTCGGATCGGCCCATGAGGCATGCCGTGACCGCTCGCGGCGAGACGGTGCTCCAGTGGGAGCTGAACCAGACCCGTGACGCCCGGCTCCTGCTGCCCGGCGACTCCGAGCGCTTCGACCGCCTGGCGAGGGCCCTGCTCGCCGTGGCCGATGACGCGCTGCCGGCGGTGACCGAGGCGATGGACTCGGCCGCGAGCCACTCGGGAAAGGTCTGGTCCGGGCAGGCCGGCGACGCGCTCCGCGGGGAGCTGCAGGAACTGGTCCGCACCCTGGAGGGCCTGTCGCAGATCGTCCGCCAGGCGGCCGTCGTCCTGGAGGGGCAGGACGACGCGGGCTGGCCCCCGCGAGCACGACGCCGAGGTGGCGGCGCAGGTCTACCAGAGCGCCACCAGCCTTCCCGCCGGCGCCGGCTGGGCCGGCGTGGTGACCGCCGAGACGGCCCGCGCCCAGGCCCGCCTGGACCAGGCGCGAGCGCACTGGCAGGCGTGGGCCGAGCACGCCGCCCAGGCACTCAACGACCTGGCCTCGCTCCTGCCCGAGGGCCCCCTCGGTCTGGGAGGACCCGGGGTACACCCTCGGCCAGACCGTCCGCGGTTGGCGCAACCAGGCGATCGACCTGCTCACCCTCGCGAAGATCGCCGATCCGATCCGCCTGCTCAGCGGACCGGAGGCCTACGCGGAGGACCTGGCCGGGCTGGCCCGGGCCGCGGGAGCGATGGTGGAGGATCCCGAGCACGCGGTGAGCTCCGCGCTCGTTCCGCCGACGCTGTCCAACGCCCCCGCCGAATGGCTGGGCGGCCAGCTGCCGCTCGGCCTGGGCGTCGTCGGGCATGTCGCCCACGACCTGACCACTGGCGCCCAGCTCGCCTATGAGCTCGCCATCAAGCCGGTGACCATGACCGATCAGGTGATGCGGGTCCGCCTGCTGGACGACACCTCCGAGGCAGCGCAGTACGCGTGGCTGAAGCCTTCGGGGGAGAGTCCAACCGCACCAGCTTCGGCATTCCCCAAGGCACCCAGTACCTCCGCTCCGTGGCCACGTCGCGGCTCGCCGACCTGCTCGGCCTGCACGTGGTGCCCGAGACCCGACTGGTGAGCACCGCAGACGGGCCCGCCTCGCTACAACTGGACGCGCCGGGCGAGGCGCTGCCGGTCGCCGGCTACTCCAGCCTGGACACCCAGAGCCTGGCCATCTCGGACTACCTCACCGGACAGGGCGACCGGCACCCCAACAACCACCTGACCATGGACGACGGCCGCCTCGCCGCCATCGACAACGGGGTCAGCTTCCCCGAACGCAACGAGCCGCTCATGCGCTCGGACTTCGTGGCGGAGCATTTCCGCCAGCCGCTGGACCCGGCTCTGGTTCAGCAGCTGGCCCAGGCCGACCGAGCGGTCATCACGCAGCAGCTGCGCGACCTCCAGATCCCGGACACCGCCATCGACGGCGTCTTCGAACGGATGGACGAGATCGTGCAGCACGGCGCGATCACCGGGCACGCCTGGCCCGGCACGATCTACCGCGCGAACGGCCTGAACTTCTATCCCGACTGGGACGAGGGGATGTGGTGACGATGCCGGACGACGAACCACCGGCCGACCCATGGTGGCCCCGCTGGATGCCCGAGCCGTTCCCCGACCACGCGGTGAACCCGGCGACGGTGCGCGAGGCCTACGAGATCCTGCTGCCCGGCGGCCATCACGTCGCCGAGCTGCTCGGTGAGCGGGCACCGCTCGACACCGCCGTCCGCACCTCGCGCGAGCTTCCTGCGCTGGGGACCGCCGCCGGGATGGAGCAGGGACTGGCCGCCGCCGCGGACAACTTCAGCGCTCGCCTGGCCGGCGCCGTCGCGCTCCTGGTGCACCAGATCGAACAGACGAGCGACCGGGTGCACGCGGCGATGACCGCCTACGCCGCCCAGGACACGGCGTCCGCGGCCCAGCTGGACGACGTGACCAGACAGCTCGGCTGACAGCCCAGCGACCGGCTACCGGCTACCGGCTACCGGCGATCGCGGCGTGGAAGGCGAGGACCCGCCGCGCGGTCTCCACGTGCAGGTTCTCCACCATCCGTCCGTTGTGGACGACGACCCCGAGCCCCTGCGCCATCGCCTGCTCGAAGGTGGCGATCAACGCCTGCGCGTCGGCCACCGCGGCCTCGCTCGGCGCCCACGCGGTGTTGCACGGCTCGATCTGTCCGGGGTGGATCAACGTCTTCCCGTCGAAGCCCAGCTCCACCCCCTGCCGGCACTCGGCGGCGAAGCCCTCGGTGTTCTTCACGTCGTTGTAGACGCCGTCCAGGATCGCCTTGCCGGTGGCCCGGGCCGCGAGCAGACACAGCCCGAGCCCGGTCAGCAACGGCTGGCGTCCTGGAACATGCTCTGCTCGAAGCTCTTTGGCCAGGTCGTTGGTGCCCATCACCAGCACCGCCAACCGCTCGGACGCCGCGGCGATCTCCTCGCAGTGCAGCATGGCGACCGGGGTCTCCACCATGGCCCAGATGAACGTGTGGTCGGGCGCCCCGGCCTTCTCCAGGGCCGCCTCGATGGCGTGGACGTCGGCCACCGAGGTCACCTTCGGCACCACGATGCCCCCCGGGCCGGCCTGCGAAGCCGCGGTGACGTCGTCCGCGTGCCAGGGGGTGTCCAGGCCGTTCACCCGGATGGTGAGTTCCTCGCGCCCGTACTCGCCGGAACTCGCTGCGGCGCAGACCCGTTCTCGGGCAGCCTGCTTGGCGTCCGGCGCGACGGAGTCCTCGAGGTCGAGGATCAGCGCGTCGGCGGGGAGGGTCTTGGCCTTCTCCAGGGCTCGCTCGTTGGCGCCCGGCATGTAGAGCACACTGCGTGCGGGGCCAGGCCGGGTCGGCGATCGGTCGGTCATCGGGAGCTCCTAGGCGCGACCGTACGCCTCGGCCAGCTCCGGGTCCCGGGCGGCCAGCGAGCGGGCCAGCTCGACCGAACCTGGCACTGCTTGTACGTGGCGTCGTCCTGCATCTTGCCGTCGATCATCACCGCGCCGGTGCCGTCGCCCATCGCCTCGATGACCCGCGGCCAGCGCCACGTCCTCGGGGTCGGCGAGAAGACCTTCTTGGCGATGTCGATCTGCACCGGGTGCAGGCTCCACGCGCCCACGCAGCCGAGCAGGAAGGCGTTGCGGAACTGGTCCTCGCAGGCCACGTGTCGTGGATGTCGCCGAACGGCCCGTAGTAGGCGTAGATCCCGTGGCCGCGCAGGCGTCGACCATCCGGGCGATCGTGTAGTGCCACAGGTCCTGCTGGAAGTCGTGGGGCGCGTAGGCGGCGGCGCCGTCCGCGGCGGTCGGGTCCTCGCGCACCAGGTAGCCGGGGTGACCTCCACCGACCCGGGTGGTCTTCATCCGGCGATTGGCGGCCAGGTCGGCCGGGCCGAGCGAGAGGCCCTGCATCCGCGGGCTGGCACCGGCGATCTCCTCGACGTTGGCCACCCCGCGGGCGGTCTCCAGGATGGCGTGCACCAGGATCGGGCCGCTCACGCCGGCCCTGGCCTCCAGCTGGGCAAGCAGCCGGTCGACGTAGTGGATGTCCTCGGCGCCCTCGACCTTGGGGACCATGATGACGTCGAGGTTGTGGCCGATCTCGGGGACCAGGGTCAGCAGGTCGTCGAGCACCCATGGCGAGTCGAGGCTGTTGACGCGGGTCCACAGCTGCGTGTCGCCGAGGTCGGTGCCCTGCGATCTCGACCAGCCCGGCGCGGGCCGCCTCCTTGCGGTCGGCCGGGATGGCGTCCTCGAGGTTGCCGAGCAGCACGTCGACCTGCGGGGCGAGCTCCGGCACCTTGGCGACCATCTTCTCGTTACTCGGGTCGAAGAAGTGGATCATCCGCGACGGCCGGAACGGGATCTCACGCGGGGGGGCCGGGGCGCCGACGGCGAGCGGGCGGAAGAAGTCCTTCGCCGAGCGCATGGAGCC
>CAVQCD010000022.1:0-44964 GCA_963710915.1 uncultured Actinomycetota bacterium
GATGGTCTCCTTCGGGATGTGCTCGAATCGCCACCGCCCAGTGACCACGTCTTCCGCCGGTTCCCACCGGCAAGAACGGCAGGTCACACCCGTTCTTCAGGGTGTGCCGCCCGTGGCAAAAGAAGTACTGGTAGCAGACTCCAAGCCGTCCCCGCGACTCCCCAAAGATCAGCTTCGCATTGCACCACGCACGGCGCAGTGACCTGCCAGGTAGTGGTGGTTCCGGTAGGCCCGTTCCCCAGACTGACGGTGCGCAGCGAGCGCCGTCTGCACCCGGTCGAAGGTCGCCGCGCTGGCCGAGGGGTTCGTGCTTGCCCGGGTGTTCCATCTTCCGCCAAGTCACGATGCCCACGTAGTACCGGTTGTGCAGCACCACCCCGAGCTTCTTGGCATTCAGTGGCCGGGCCGCCCGCTTGGCCGTCGGCAGCTACGTCAGGCCCCGGGCCGCCAATTCGGCAGCGTGCGGATCAGCGTCCAGTCCCGCTGGCGTAGGCCTCGAACGCCCACCGGATCAGTGGCGCGCGCTCCGGGTCCAGTTCGACGGTGCGTTCTCTCGACCGTCGACCAGGTGGCGCACGTTGAGGTAGCCGGTCGGCGCGTGCGGGGGTGCCGCCGTGCCACCTTTTGCTGCTGCCCTTGATGACCTCGTGCGCCAGGTTGCGGGTGTAGAACTCCGCGATCGAGCTCATGATGCCGTGCAGCAGCATTCCCGAGGGTGTTTCGTCGATGTTCTCGGTGACCGACACGGGCGCACCCCCGCCGCCTTGATGAGGGCAGTTGATGGTTACGTCGTCGATCCGGTTTCGTGCCAAGCGGTCCACCTTGTGCACGATCACGAAGTCCACTGGTGCGGCCGCCACTTCGGCCAGCATCTTCTGCAGCTGGGGGCGGGCCACTCACCGGTGCACTTTCGCCCCGGTCGACGTACTCACCAACCACCACCGCGTCCAGCGCCGCCGCCCGGCGCATGCAGGCTTCCCGCTGTGCCGGGATCGAGTACCCCTCCGGGTCTCCATCCCGTTCGGCTTGTTCCTTGGTACTGACCCGCACATAGATCACCGCCCGCCGCTGCGGTGTTGGCTCACCACCACTGGTCGACGGACCACCACCGTGCCCGCCGCCGTCCGCTGTGCCGTCATCGACCACCGTCAGTGGGGGAGCGGTGATCCGCTCTCCCCGTCCGACGCCACGCACCGGCTGTCGCTCGGTCGCTTCGTTCACGCCGCTACCTCCACCGTGTGCACCCCGGACCGGCCCGGTCGTCTGTGGTCATCCTCGCGCCGATTGGCGCAGCGCTGCGGTGTCTCCCGCAGCCCCAAGGCCGCCAGCCGTCGGCTCATCGCCGGAGCCGACACCTGGAACAGTTCCGCCAGCTCACTCAGACTCTGGTGGCCTTCGCCCCAGGCCCGCTTCACCCACATACGGGGCATCAGCAGGCAGGCCGCGAACATGTCGGCGGCCAGCTCGGCCTGTTCCTCGGCCGACACGTTGCCCCGGTCTCGGTAGAGCACACCGGCGAAGCGGTGATCCAAGGTGTGCTTGAACTCGTGCGCCAAGCTGAACCGTTGCCGTTCAAGCGGCTCACTGCCGCAGACACTGATCAGCCAGCGGCCGTTGACCCACTGGGCACTGCCGGACACCGGCAAGTCGACGTCACTGCGCACCACGTAGCGCGGCAACTCGGTGATCAAGGCCTCTGGTGTTGGCGGTCCCTGCAGCCCTGCCAGTTCCAGCAGCCGGTTGGCCTGCAGTTCGGCCACGATGGCCGCTTCTTGGATCCCCAAGCTGCGCCGGGGGCAGAGTGCCCGCAGCACGGCCAGCACCCCACGCTCACCATTCCCGGCGCCCCGTGCGGTGAGCCAGCCGCCGCCCGTCCTCTGTTCCGTGGAGGTGTCCTCCTCTCCTCGTTCTGGTTGTTGTTCGCATATTCCTACCCTCCTTTCTCGTTACCCGGCTGCTCGGGCGAGGGAAGCGCCAGCTTCCCAATGCGCCCCGAGCATCATCTTCATCTGTGCACTGGTTCCTCTGGCTGCTCGTCCTCGCCATTGAGCGGTCCGCCTGCAGCCGCTCCGCCGTATTGGGCGGCCACGGCAGTCAGGTAGGCCTCGACCTCGGCGATCGCCGATTCCGGCAGCACGCCGTATTTCGCCCGCAAGTACGGCCGCAGGGTGGGCACATCCTGTGGTGTGCTGTAGCCGGCCACAGCGAACAGGTCGGCTGCCGCTAAGCCAAGCGCACCCGCCAGCCCGCTCAGCGCTTCCGGTGACGGCGAGGCAAACCGGCCTTGTTCCAGCCGCATCACTGATGACCGATTCAATCCTGCGGCCTCGGCTAACGTCTCCAGGGTCCACCCCAACGCGCGCCGCCGCGCAGCGATCATCTGGCCCAATTCTTCTGCATTGTTCATGTACAACTCCTGCTTGTGTCTTAACCACTCCATTGTCGCTCTTTTGTTGCGTCAAAGCAACGACGAAATGGTCCACCCCCGACCTGTGACTCAAATCTATTAGAGGATACCAATGCATCGAGAATGGGAACCTCATTCGCTCACCACGCACATTATTGACGCATTGCCTAAGCGTTCTCGAAGACATAGACACCCCCATTCCCCGCCATATACGTGACGGTCCCGCCGTACTCCAGGTCGCGGGCGAAGCCCGCCACCTGCAGCTGGACGTACCCATGCAGCCACTCCGGCAATGCCGCCAGTGCTTCGGTTGCTCCCCACTCGTCCAGCAGGTTCTCGGCGTAGGCCTCGGCGGTCTGCCACCAGCCCCGGTAGTGCTCCACGAAGCCGCGCTCCTCGGCGTATGCCACCCCGACCAGCGCGACGTAGGCCCCGAAGGCCTCGCCGTGCGCCACCAAGCCGCGGGCCAGCGCTGTGACCGTCTCCACTGACTCGTATTCACCGAGCGGGATGGCACCGAACTCGTCGTAGTCGTGGATGGCCCACTCTTCGGCCCCCTGCTCCGCCGATGAGCCCAGGACGCCGGCGATCGCTGCCCGCACATCTTCCGGTTCTGCAGCAGCGTCGACCCAAGCGCCATGCAGCCGTCCAGCGTTGTAGTCGGCCAGGCTGGCCACGTAGATCCGGGGGCGCAACCCCTCGGACCGCTCGCCCCGCTCGTCCGTCGCCGGCTCCCGCACCGGCCCACCCTCCGCTTCCGTCCACGGTTCTCGTTCACCCATGCATCACCTCCTTTCCGTTCTCGTTGTTCTCCTTTCGCGCCTGCCGTTGTCGGGCGGCGTCCAGCCGCTCATGGGCCAGCGTCACGAACGCCGGGTTCAGTTCGATCCCCACCCAGTCCCGCCCGAGCGCTTCGGCGACGGCTGCCACCGTGCCCGCACCCAGGAACGGATCCAGCACCACTCCCGGTCGCCGCTCCGCCCGGCAACTACACCCCGGACGCAGTTCCCCGAGCACTGCCAGATGCCCCAGGCTGCGCTGCACCGGCTGCCGCACCCAGGCTCGCTGGCAATGGCTGCAGGTCCAGATTGGACAGCCCGCCGTCACCATCGGCCGCACCAGGGCTTCCGGGAAGGTCGCAAAGTGCGCCCCCCGGAAGTTGCTGGTCGCCACCCGCCAGACGTCCCCTGGGTTCTTGCCGAGCGGGTGCCCCTGCAGCCCTTGGGCTTTCAAGGCCTCCAGCCCGCCCTGATCCCCGGCCAACGGTCCTGCCCATGCCGGTCGCCCACCACCAGGGGCCAGCGGTCTGCCACGCCCCTTGGCCCGGGCGCTGTGCGGCACCCGCACCGCATCGAGGTCGAAGAAGTAGGCCCGTGATCGGGTCAGCAGGAACACCGGCTCCCAAGTCATGGCCAACCGGTCGCCCACACTGCTGGGCATCGGATTGGCCTTGGACCGAAACGATCTTGTTGCGCACAATCCAGCCGTCGTCGGCCAGCCCCACCAGCAAGCGCTCCGGTCCGAGCAGCAGCGACTTGGCCGCTGCGCCCCACCGGTTCCCGCGGCTGAAGGAGTCCCCGACGTTCAGCCAGACCGTGCCACCGGGCACGAGCACCCGGGCGATCTCGCGTAGCGCCGAACGCAGGTTCGTCACCCAGGCCTGCACATCGGCTTCGGCGCCCAGCTGGCCCGGCACGCCGTAGTCCCGCAGCGCGAAGTACGGCGGACTGGTCACCACGCAGTCCACCGACGCTGTCGGCAGGGTCTGCAGCCGCAGCAGCACATCGCCGGTCAGGATGCTGTTCCGTGGCAGCGCCCTCATAACGTCACCTCCGGGCCTGCAGCCACGTCAGCGCTGACGCCGCCAAGCACCATCACCCCGGCCTCCAGGCCGACGGCCACGACGAACAGCTCGGTCGTCAGCCCCGGCGTACGCTCTACAAGCCGGACGAGCATGATGGCTCGGTGCTCGTTCGGCACCACCCACACCACCCGCGGGAAGATCCCCGGCTCAACGCCGACCACACCCAGCCGATAAGCCAGTTCGTACTGCCGCAGCTTGCGCAGCAGTGCAGGGGAGTGCTCCGTACCGCGATCGACTTCCACGAAGGCATGCCGCTCGTCCTCGCCGACCACCGTCACCACCAGCAGGTCTGGCTTCAGCCAGTCACTACCGTTCGCACTCTCGACCCGTCGCCAGCACTGTGGCTCGGCGACCACATGCGTCAGCTCACCGCCGTGCATCCGGCAGCTGAGCGTTGTGCGGACATACAGCTCAGCAATGTCCAGCGTGTGCTGCAAGAACCCGTCGCTGATTTCACCCAGCCGCTTCCGCGGTGTCTGTCCGATCAGCCGGTGCCCGGCCGCCGATAGGCAGTAGACGAAGCCGGCACTCCCGGCGCGGACTCCGCCAATGCGGCGGGGGAGACGGGTCATGAGGTGAAGGGAGACCAGCCGATGCAGGCAGCGCCGTGCAGCGCGGGCCGCGCTGTCCGAAGGCCCGAAGAACAGCTGCGTCAGCTGCGAACCACTGAGCAACCGGAACCGGGACACGCTCACCAGGACCGAGTAGTCCCGATCACTGAGCTGCGACCGCAGCTGCCCCAACCCCCGCCGGCCGAGACGGGGCGTGACGGCATGTTGAGCACCGTCACCACCCTCTGTCCCCGCCCCAATGACGCCCGGGACCACCCCTGACGTCGCGGAATGCGCCTGGCTGCTCGACGCGACCGGTCGGGCGATTGGACTGGCACCCAGACCAACGGCTGCTAGAGGTGTGTTGTTCAGGCCATTCCCAGCAGGCTCATGGTCTGGATGTCGTACCACGCCGCTCATGTTGGCCTCCGTCGTGCACCGATCACTGGCACACCCGCACCCGACGGCGAACCGTCGACCAGCGCCCGCAGCGCTGCGTCGGTCTCGGACCGCGGAATGCCGTAAGCCTCCCGACTGGAGCGGCGGAGTTCCGCTGGCTCGCTGCACGCCGGTGGTGGGGGCAGGGTCTTGCCGCTGAAGTAGCCCGTTACCTCGCTGTCAGCCACCAGCCGCAGATAGGCCTCACGCACCGGCAACTGGGTCAAGTCGGCTGGCGTCACGTCGCTCTGACCACGGGCCAGGACGGCGGCATCGTCAGCCCCGACCTGGAACACCACCCGTGACCGGGCATTGGCCAGCACGCTGGCCCGCACGTCTGGTGGCAGCTGCCCCAGGTGCTGATGGGCCAGTGCCCACCCCACCCCCAGCCCTCGGCTCTGACTCAAGATCTCCGACACCCCCGTCGGCAGTCCCAGGTAGTCCTGGACCTCGTCGATAACCACCATCACCGGATGCCGATGCGCCGGCTCGACACCCGCGCGCCCTAACGTCGCTTGCCACAGCTGGTGCACCAGCACCGTGCCGAGCAGCCGGGCGCTCTCCGGCCCGATACTGCCCTTGGCCAAGTTAGCCAGCACGATCTTGCGACCGGTGAACACCTCACCGACCGCGAAGCGCGGCGTCACCTGACCGACCACCCCGCGCAGAGATGGGCGGACTAGCAGCGGCCGGATCTTGTTGTGCACTGGTGCGATGACGCTCGCCCGCTCACCCTCCGACAGCCCCTCGAACCAGGCCCAGAACGGCCCGACCCCGAACGGGTCATCGAGTCCCGCCAGTACCCGTCGCCGGAACCGGCTGTTGGTCAGTAGCAGCGGCAAGGCCGCCAGCGTGCCGTGCGGCGAGCGGGCCAACGTCAGCAGCGCCGCGTGCAGCACTTCGCTCAGCCGCGGCCCCCACGAGTCAACGTGCAGCTGCCCGAAGATCGACAGCAGTTGGTCAGCTACCAGCTCCGGTGTCCCCCCGCGCAGCGGGTTGATACCCACCGGCCGCTCATCGGCGGGATCGAGCAGCACCACATCAGCGCGCCGTGACTCCGGCACCCGAGCCAGGACGTCAGCGATGAGATCACCCTTCGGTTCGATCACCACCACGCCACGGCCAGCCACCATGTCCTGCACGATCAGGTTGAGCAGCACCGTCGACTTACCGACACCGGTTGGCCCCACCAGATGCAAGTGCTGCAACGAATCTCGGACGCCCAGCGCGATCGGACGCTCCCCAACCGGTGACACCGCCACTACCCGTCCCCGCGACGGCACGACGTCCGGCACCGGGAGGATCCGGGTCGTGCGCCGGGCGACCGGTGCCGTGACACCCGGCCCCAGTGGCCACCCCGCCAGCCCCACCAGCTCTGGCACGCTCAGGGCCAGATTCCAGACCCGTGGCAGCCGGCCGCGCACTGTTGGCCCGACGAATACCGGCCGTACCCCGAGCCGCGCCCCCGGTCCCTCGGCCGTCCGGATGGCGGCCAGCACCCCGCCGAGCAGGGCATGACCCCGCTCCCGGGTCGCCGCGTGGACGGCGATCCGTCCCACCGCCCGCCACCCCGGCTCACCTTGCTTGCGCCGCAATGCCGCCCGCGCCTCACTATCCAGTTCCTTTGGAGCGAGCGCGGGTGCGCTGAGCAGTGCCACCGGCCACGACTCACTACTCATGCCCGGATGCTTGGTCGCCACCGCCACCGGGCGACGCACCGGACCGAGCCACCACTGCACCGTGACCTGCTCACCGGCGTGCACTCCGGACAGCGCCGCCAGCAACCCTCTGCTGATACCGACCGGGTCATCGGCGCGCAGCGGCCGCCGTCCCGAGGACAGCCATAGCCGCCACACGGCCTGCGGTCGACCGACCCCCGGTGCCGCCTCAGCGGTCAACACCAGCCCCGGGATAGCCGACGCGGCCTGGGCTTGGAATGCCCCAACGCGCGGCGTCGGCACGCCCAGCCAGTGGGCAATCTGCCCGCGAGCCGCCGTGGTCTGCAGCACGAACGGATCACGCCGTCCTGGCGTACTCATGCCTTGCAGCGCCCGCAGTAACAACTGCACCTGTTCTGGCGCCACCAGCGACGGAAACGTCAGCCGGAACCAGGTTGTAGGCGTTTGCCTGCTCATGGGGCAGCCTGACGTGGCGCGTCATTGCCCTTGATAGGTGGCGGGTTCGTGGGGGAGGGATTCGCCCTGCGCCGTGTACCCGCGCGCTCATGGTCAGCCTGAGCTTCGGCCTCAGCCTGCGCCGCCACCAACTCAATGATGGCCCGACTTAGTTTCCGCAGATCCGGCTCGCTCCGCCGCTCCGCCCGTACCGTAATCTTTCGTACCCGCTTCCCCATGATAACCCTCCTTTCAACTGCCAATTGGCTTACGTTGCGCACGCGCAACAATGTGCGTATTACTATGCGTTGCGCGCACGCAACATGCAATATTGAAAGACAATTCCACAACGCCGATTGGTACAGACTGACCGAAAGAATCCAGGTGGGAATTCCAGCGCACGGATTCCCGCGACCTGCTGTGGAAAACACGGCAAGTGGCAGTGCGAGAAGCGCGGTCAGTTTCTCTCAGCAGATGCCCCACGCCGCTTATCCTCAGCGCGGTCCCATTACCAGCGATCCCGCCGATACTGCAGCACTCGCCAACCCATGCCCAGCATCACCACGCTGCCGCCCAGGCCCACCAGCCACGGCCACACCTCGGCCAGCAGCTGGACTGCCCAGTGCAGGCAGAAGGACACGATGAGGACCGTGACGGCCAGCTCGACGAGCGTCTGCCGCAGCCCGAAGGGATCACGGCTCATCACGAGGCTCCCCGGACCCAAGAGGCAGGCCGTCGCTCAGAGCTGGACATCGCTGTCCACCTCGTTGCCCCAGGCCTGCCACCCCGCCCGTCGCCGCCGTGCGAACAGCTCGACATACGGCCCCGGACTAACCCTCTCGATAATGGCGTACTGCTCCTCCGGCTTATGGCTGTGCTCCTGCAGCGGGGCGTAGAACCACGACCCTTGGCCCCGGAACAGCACCGGCGCCGACCCCCGCGTCCCGAGCAGCAGATGTTCGGTCTGGTTCCGCAGATAGTTGCCCAGCCCGAACCGAGGCTTGATCCACGTCAGCACGCTCCGGTAGGTGAAACCCCAGGCCTCCATGACCGAGCGGCCGGCGAACAGGCTGGCGTTCGTTACCCACAACCACAGGTGCGCAGACGAAGCCGTCACCCGATCCACCGGCAGCCGCATGATCTGCTCCAGCGTCATGAGGCGGTAGTGCCGCTGGGCTCCGAGGGAGCCCTTCTGCTGGATGTCCCACGGAGGGTCAGCCAGGATCGTCGCGAACCGGGAGCCACCCGCCAATGCGTCAGCAGCCGGTGGCACCACTTCGTTCACGACGGCCGCCGCGATGACTGCCGGGCCTCGTCCAGCAGCCGCTGCATGGCCAGAAAGGTGATGCGCTCCAGCTGGGCTTGGGCCAGTCGCTGCTCGAGGGCGATGCGGACTTGCTCTGCCAGCAACGCCTGCCCGGCGCGGTGCCACCACCAGGCGACCACAGCCACACAGAGGCTGAGACTGGTCAGGATAAGGAGAGCGGTCATGACGGGGCTCACCGCCCAATCCGACGGGAGGCGTTGGCCACCAAGTCAGCAATGGCAATGGCGGCCAGGTCAGCCACAGTCGACAGCCGGCCCGAGGCATGCGGCACGGCCTGCGCCAGGGACTGCTCCATCTGACTCAGCAGGGCCACGTCTTGCAGGGCCTTGGCTGCCACCGCGGAGACACCATCGACCTTGGCAGCTTCGATCTCGGCCTTGGCCTGAGTGAACGCGATGGCGATGGTGGTCTCGGTGCTCAGACGACCCAGAGCGCGGTTGGTACGCGGAGTGGGGAGGAGGTTGGGGGTGTAGGGCTGGATGTCCATGGGGTGCGTCCTCTTGTGAGTCGATTGTTGACCGTCGCTTCTGATGCCGATGAGCGGGTGGACTGACGTCGTTCTGGTTGCCGATGGCCGGGTGATCTTGGTGGTGTCGCCGGTGGGTGGTGGTCGGCGCCGTCGGTTGGCCGACGGGGGAACAATCGCGCCGACGTAGACGACGACGGCCCTCCCGCCGATGTGTCGTGGAGGACCTGCGCCGGGAGGGCCGTGCTGATGCACGGAGGCATCGTGGTGACGGTAGAGGCTGATTCGGTTCTGGTCGAGGCGCGGTTGTTCGGGGGGCAGGTCCCCTGCCCGGTGGTCGGGTGTCAGCAGCCGCTGCGGCCGTGGGGGTGGGCTCGGCGGCGGAGGGTTCACGGACTTGCGGGGTCGCTGCGTCCGCGGCGGGCGCGGTGCGGGTCGTGTCTGGTCACGCATGTGCTGCTGCCGGTGACGGTGCTGCTGCGGCGGGCGTATGCCGCCGAGGTGATCGGTGCCGCGGTCAGGGCCCGTGCTGCGGGTGCCGGTCACCGCTCGATCGGTGAGCGGCTGCGGGTGCCGGCGTCGACGGTGCGGGGCTGGCTGCGCCGGTTGGGTGGGCGGCTGGAGATCGGTCCGGGTGGTGCTGCTGCAGGTCGCGGTCCGCGCCGGTGTCGATGTCACGGTGCCTGCTGCCACTGGATCTGCGGTGGCGGGATCTGCTGGCAGCGCTGGAGGCCGCGACGGAGGCGGTGATCGGCCGGTTCGGGCCGGTCGGTGTTCTCGGCCCGGGTGTCCTCGGCGCGGTGACGGCGTGGCAGGTCGCGGTGAGCTGCAGTGGTGGTCGGCTCCTGGCGCCGGGTTGGCCGGTGTCGTGACGGCTGCGTGTGGGCTGGCGGGCGCAACACGAGTTGCCTCTGACGGTCGGGGCGGTTGTTCGGAAACCTCGGAAGGTCACTGCCCGGCGCCTGTCCTGGCGTGGGGTCATCCCTTTCGGAATCGAG
This sequence comes from uncultured Actinomycetota bacterium, assembly GCA_963710915.1. Taxonomy (GTDB): domain Bacteria; phylum Actinomycetota; class Actinomycetes; order Actinomycetales; family Kineosporiaceae; genus JADJPO01. The sequence continues at coordinate 10,166 of CAVQCD010000022.1, forward strand.
GTTTTCGTGAGTTCAGAACACGATGACGAGGCTGCCCGGCGGGCGCGGGCGCAGCAGGTGGCGTTGTTCCGCTACCAGGTGATCTGCCCTGCCCTGGATCCGGGTCTGTCGACGAAGGCGCGTGGCCGGGTGGTCCGGGTGATCGCCGCGCAGTCCCATGCCGGCCCGTTCGGCGGGACGGTGTCCGTATCTCCCGGGACACGTTGGACCGGTGGATCCGCCGTTACCGCGCGCGGCGGGTTCGACGCGCTGGCGCCCATCGGCGCGTCAGCCCGGCACCCGCATCGACGCGCCGGTGCTGGAGCTGGCGGTGGCGTTGAAGCGGGAGAACCCGGGCCGCACCGCCGCGCAGGTCGCCCGGATCCTGAAGGCCTCGACCGGGTGGTCGCCGTCGGAGACGACGCTGCTGCGGCTGTTCCACCGCCACGAGTTGATGGGTCCGCGCGCCGGTCGAAGGATCGACGGCGGTGTTCGGCCGGTTCGAGGCCGGCGACCCCGAACGAACGGTGGGTCGGGGACGCCCTGCACGGGCCGCGGGTGGGTGGCCGCAAGACGTACCTGTTCGCGTTCCTCGACGACCACTCCCGGCTGCTGGCCGGTTACCGGTTCGGGTTCGCCGAGGACACCGTGCGCCTGGCTGCCGCGCTGCAGCCCGCGCTGGCCGCTCGCGGTGTCCCGCAGTCGGTGTATGTCGACAACGGCAGCGCGTTCGTCGATGCGTGGCTGCTGCGGGCCTGCGGCAAGCTCGGCATCCGGCTGATCCACTCCACCCCGCACCGCCCGCAGGGCCGGGGGAAGATCGAACGGTTCTTCCGCACCGTGCGCGATCAGTTCCTCGTCGAGGTCACCGACACCACCGCCGAGGACCTCACCGGGCGAGGACTGTCGCAGGCCGGCGGCGCTGCTGGAGCTCAACGGGCTGTTCACCGCCTGGGTCGAGACGGTCTACCACCACCGGGTCCACTCCGAGACCGGGCAGACCCCGCTGGCCCGGTGGGACGACGGCTGGCAGGCCGGCCGGGCACGGCCCGGCCATGCCCAGCGCGGACGCGTTGACCGAGGCGTTCCTGTGGTCGCGAATGGCGCACCGTGACCAAGACCGCGACGGTGTCGCTGCACGGCAACACCTACCAGGTCGACCCGGTCGCTGGTCGGCCGCAAGGTCGAGCTGGTGTTCTCCCCGTTCGACCTGGAAACGATCGAGGTCCGCTACCGACGACAAGGTCTACGGGCCGGCGGTGCCGCACCACATCACCCGCCACGCCCACCCGAAAGCCCGACCCGAAACCCTCGAACCGGCAACGACCGGCCCCGGCGACCGGGATCGACTACCTGCAACTGGTCGCCGGCACCCACCACGAGCAGGTCGCCGCCGACGAACGGATCGGCTACCACGCCCTCTACTCCACCGGCCAGCCGGCGCCACCAGACGACCGGCCAGCCCGGCATCGGCCAGCTGCCCGGGCAGCTGTCGATCGACGAGGCACTCCAGGACATCAGCAAGGACATCAGCAAGGACATCAGCGATGAGCGGGCGGAGGCCGGGCATGAGTATCCAACGTCTGCAAGCACACTGGGGTTTCACCCGGATGCCGTTCGGCCGGAAGCCTGGCCCCGTCGATGCTGCACCGCCACGACGGCCACGCCGAAGCCGTCGCCCGGATCGGCTGGTGCGTCGACCAACACGCCCTCGGCGTGATCACCGGCGAGGTCGGCGCCGGCAAGACCGTCGCCGTCCGCGCCGCCACCGCCGCCCTGGACACCTCCCGGCACGTGGTCATCTACCTGCCCAACCCCTCCGTCGGGGTCCGCGGCATGCTGCACCACATCGTCGCCACCCTCGGGCAGACCCCGAGCTTCTACACCGCCACGCTGGTCCCGCAAGCCGCCGACGCTCTGGCCGCCGAACACGCCGAACGCGGCCGCACCCCCGTCGTGATCTTCGACGAGGCGCACCTGCTCGACAACGCCCAACTCGAAGCCGTCCGGATGCTGACCAACCACGACATGGACTCCGGTGCGCCCGTTCGCCGCGCTGCTGGTCGGACAACCCACCCTGCGGCACCGGCTGCGCCTCGGCGTCCTCGCCGCACTGGACCAGCGGATCTCGGTCCGCTACGCCCTGGCCGGGATGACCCCCACCGAGACCGGCGACTACATCACCCACCACGTCAAGATCGCCGGCCGCTCCGACACCCTGTTCAGCGACGACGCCATCACCCTGATCCACAACGCCGCCCGCGGCTACCCCCGGGCAGTCAACAACCTCGCCGTCAACGCCCTCACCGCCGCGTTCGCCGCCAGAGCACGATCGTCGACGAGAAAGCCGCCCGCATCGCGATCTCCGAAACCGGCGCCGACTGAACCCAGCCGCCCAGAAAACGATCGGCACCATCACCCCGCCGACCAACCCGTCACCACACCGACCAAGGCCCCGTCCGCAACCAGCGGACGGGGCCCTTCCACAACAACTTCATCGGCATCCACAACAACGGCATCATCGGCAAGATCAGCGACGGTCAACAGGCCCACGGCGCGGAGGCCCGGATCCGCCGGGCCGGGTTCGGTGCCCGCAAGACGTTGGAGGACTTCGACTTCGCCCACGCCCCCGGCCTCAACCGCGAACTCATCACCCACCTGGGGATGGCCGACTTCGTCACCGCGAAAGCGAACGTGGTCCTGCTCGGCCCACCCGGAACCGGCAAGACCCACCTCGCGATCGGACTGGGCATCCGGGCCGCGCACGCCGGGCACAAGGTCGCTTTCGCGACCGCATCGCACTGGGTGATGCGCCTGGCCCGAGCCCACAACGCCGGCACCCTCGAAGCTGAGCTCCGCCGCCTGGCGAGGATCCCGCTGCTGATCATCGACGAGGTCGGATACATCCCGTTCGAAGGCCACGCCGCGAACCTGATGTTCCACCTGATCGCCTCCCGCTACGAAAGCGCCGCCACCATCGTCACCTCGAACCGGGCGTTCAGCCGCTGGGCCGAGATCTTCACCGACGAAGTCGTCGCAGCCGCGATCATCGACCGCCTCGTCCACCACGCCGACGTCATCGCTCTCAACGGCGACTCCTACCGGCTCAAGAACAAGCGACCCGGCCACCCGGCCGTCGCCGCACACAAGTAACCGAGAGGGGTCCGTTTTACTTTGCCGCTAGGGGGTCCACATTGGGCTGCCGTTGACAGTCGGGCGAGCGGCGAGAAGGGCAGCGGCCTCGCACACGGGCCTGGTTGTCAGACCCCTCTGCTATCGATGGAACTGCACCGAGCCCCAGAGCACGTCAGTCGTTGGAGAGAGGAGGTGAGGTCAATGCCAGGCAAGCCCAGTGGGTCCAAGCGTGGTCGCAGCGCGATCACCGGCCGCTTCATCACGCAGAGCACCGTGAAGCGGCACCCGAAGACGTCAGTCAACGAGTCGACCAAGAAGAAGTAGGTCGACTCTCTCTCGGCCGGCGCGGGGGCGTCGGTTCGAGCTTGCATACCGTGGCGCCGGCGAAGCGACCGATATGTCGAGCGACCGTCACTTCAGGAAATTTGAGACGACCAGTGCGGAGGGAAATGCCTTAAGGCGCACTGGCCGCCTGTGTCAGTAAAGCAGAGACGGTGAGGGTGCAGGGAGGGTGTGCGAACGGTGCGGTACGGCTCACGAACATGCATCCCGAATCAGGCAATTCCGGCTTCATCGGCGCAATCGGTATGCTCCGGATGCGTTGTCACGCCAAGAGGCCATCTGAACACTGCATGCGAACCGCGTGGCCACTTCCTCGACGGTGAGGCCGCACTTCGCTGCCCAGCGCGCACCTTTGCCCGGGATGAGGAGCGCGCCACCCAGGTACGCCGCCTCAGTCTCCATGGCCGAGTCCCATGCCCTGCAGCCCATCTCATCAAAGGCCGGGGCCGGCTCGTGCCACAACAAACCATGTGCGATCTCGTGGCATATGTCGCTGGCTTGGCGTGCAGTGTCATGGCGTTCGTTGTAGACGATCACGCGTCGTGTTCCGTGGAAGACGGTCACGGCAGACAGGGACGACTGCTCTGGACCGTAAAGCACGGCGAGCGCACCCGTCAGATCTGTGTGATCGCCGGCTCGCCTGGCCAAGGCATCAAGTGACCAAACCTTGATGGCCAGATGCTCGGCAAGCTGCCAGGGGTCGATGGCCTTGATGTTGCCTACCCGCAGCTCGGCCCGGATCTCCTCGGCCTGTGACTCCGCTTCGCCGGTGAATCCTCTGCGTAGAGAAGCCATCTACTCATTGTTGCGTAAGGCGTCATACGCCGCACGTACTACCCGGTCAATTGCATCGGCCGCCTGTGGGGAGAGGCTTCGGTCAGCTCGCAAGTACGTGCTGATCATCGCCAGAGGCTCTGTCTCCTCCTTGGCGCCGCTTCGCACCACGAAATCGTCAGCGCTCAGATCAGCCCAGTCCACCAGCGCCGCCAGGCTGTCAACGTCTGGGCGCTTGCCCTGGGCCAGCCTGGTGAGCGTGGACTGGCTGATCTTGGCCTCGATCGCGACCTGTCGCCAGTTCAGCGCCACGGGCCTGGCGGACGCCGTCCAGGGCCGCGAAGAAGGACTGCTCGTCGAACGATGCACGGGGACTGGTCATGCGGTCAGTCCTTTGACTTGTGACAACGAGTTGCACTTCCGCAAGATCTTGTCCTACCCTTTCCGTTGCGAGGTAGACCAGTCCTTGCATCCTAGCAACACTCGTGCTTGATGGGAGGTGCTTCACCATGAAGAAACTGCTGCTCATCGCGGGGATCTTGGTCACCGTCGACCATCTCATCCTCGACGGCGCGATCTTGCTCCGCCAGCTGCGCCGCGTCACCGCCTGACCGTCATCGCATTCCCACTGACCAGAAGGAGCAAGTCCCCGTGTCCAAGAACGAACGTCACGTCGTACCCAACCCGGACGGCGGGTGGGACGTCGTGGCGCCCGCCGCCGCTCGCGTCAGCAGTCACCACGACACCCAAGCCGAGGCCATCACACGAGGACGTCAGATCGTGCAGAACGCCGGAGGCGGAGAGCTTCGCATCCACGGCCGCGACGGCACCATCCGCGACTCCGACACGATCCCGCCCGGCAACGACCCGAACCCTCCTCGGGACAAGCGGTAGGCGCCCGGGATGACCCTTTACCTGCCGATCATGAAGGCGAAGCCCGGTGAGCTTGAATCATTCGGGTGCCTCGCGCCGTCAGTGGCTTCCTCGGCGTTGCCCATATTCGAGATTCAGTCGCCCTCAGGAACCAGCACCCTCGAACGCACCCTAGAGGTCACCGCGGCGAAGATTGTTAAGTACGTACCCGCGAAGACTCTTCTGGCTTTGGATTGGTCAGCGGTCGGCGGAGCAGGCGCCCCAGCCCCGACGACCGCTCAGTCAGTTGCTGAATGGATGTCCGACAGACTGTTGACCCACGGGATCTTGGTCATGCCGGTCGCCCGGGTCTCTGACGACAGCGCGGACAGAGCCGCCGTGGCAAAGGTGGTCGCCAGTCAAGGACAGGGGGTCGTAGTGCGACTCGGCGGGGAGAGCGGTGATCCTTCAACTGCGACGCTCCACCGAGACGTCAGTGGCCTGCTCAACGACCTAGGACTCCGGTGCTCCAGCGCCACCCTCGTGCTTGACATGTGGGCGGTGGAGGATTCCCGTGAAGTGGGGAGAGCCCAGCATCTCGCGACCGCTCTCCTATCGACGGTGCATGCACTCGGACCCTGGCGTGACGTGGTTCTGGCAAGCGGCGCTTTCCCGACCTCGATCAGCGATCTCGCAAAGGGAGCGCCTTCATCACTTCCGAGATGGGACGCGGACCTGTGGATGAGGGTGCGCGCTACGGACTCGTCTCTCGGATTTGGTGATTACTGCGTCAACAGTCCTCGAACTGGTGTCGGGCGGCGGCCGTTGCCAAATCTTCGGTACACGTCTGCCTCGACATGGCTGGTCTGGCGCGAGTCAAACACTCGCCCAGGGAATGAGTCCTTCTATGATCTCTGCAAGCGCGTCGTCGTTCACCAGTCCTGGTGTCAGCCACAGTTCTCCTGGGGAGACGGCCGTATAGAAGAATGCGCGCGAGAGATACGGGGCGCTGGGACTGCCACGCAATGGCGTGCCTACGGCACCAACCACCACATCACGGCAGTAGTTGACCGCCTGGCCAAGCACGGCGTGCCCTAAGGACATCCCGGACGATCGCCCGAAGTTCCTTGATGCTGAAGGACTGTGCGAGGCGCTCCCATACATACCAGCGTGCGCGGTTGCCTAAGCCGTTAGCGAGGTGGTGATCTCTAAGCACAGCAAGGGCTTCGTCGCGCCAGAGCAGCTGGGCGGAGGACATTGCATCGAGTGTTGGGCTCACCCGAGGCCGACGAAGCTGTTTGAGATCTGTGCCAGCATCGGTTTGGGTGGCCAGGATGATTCCCCACCAATCAGGCAGAACGCGCAACGCACCGTCGAGATGACGCTCGGTGGTGACCAGTGTTGCCCGATCCAGCACGAGGGAGTAGGCGGTTGCCTGGCCAGCTAGCCGACGAAGCGAGTCGTCATCGCTCTTGATTTCCCATCCGTCAAGATGTCCGTTGATCACTGCTACGTCCACGCGGCGAGCACCCGCGCAGAGGCCCAGCTCATGACGGATGAGAGTGTCTGGCCGTGATCTGAACCGCTCACGCAGTCGATGATCGACGGCTTCACGGAGTTCGACCTCGCGCATGCGTGGCACCCTACGGGAAGTGGGGGTCGCCCAGCCCTGACCTTGAGCTGGATCGCTGGCCGAGGGGTTGCCACGGAGCTCCCGCTGCGCCGCGAAGCCCCGCGCTGCCTCCGCGAGACGGGCGAGCACCGGCGGTCAAGGTGTTGCGTGGCGACACGAGCGACCGGCCAATGGCCGGACCCGGCTCAGAACGCTCGTCGTCACGCTGCCTACGGATCCAGTAGCTCACTCAGCTGCCACGGTTCATCCTCGACATCGATGATCAGCTCACCCCGTGCCACTCCGTCGATGCGGCTGCTCGTCGCGGTCCAAGAGACAGCGCAGCGGCTGACCGGGAACCGTCGGTGCCAGACAGACGACATCAAGGCGCACGGCACCATGCGGCCGCAGATCCCCGATTGAGAACACGACCTCAAGCTCGTCCGACTCATCGCTGGTCTCGAGGATCCAGAACTGGCGATCGGGGAGGAGGGGTGTCGTTGACGCCGTAAGCAGGTCACGCGGGATGCCGGCGAACTTGGGCAGCGCGGGCGTGGCCACACGAGGGCGAGCTGGCAACGCCCGGTAGTCCCTGCAATCGAGAGGGTCGGCGACGCCGGTGCCGGAAGGGATGCGCAGCCGCAACTCCGTGTCAGGCAGTGCTCGGTCGGTGGGATTGGTCAGGCAGAGCTCCAGACGATTGGCGTCGCTGTCCAGCACCCCAGCCAAGATGGCCTTCTCTATCCCCTCCTCGGCCGCCTGCAACCAGTCATCGATAGCCCGCAGAGTCGGCGCTGACCCGGCCGCCAGCGCGGCGATGGTGATGCCCTTGTTTGGGCCAGCGCGTCTTGGGTGGCAGCAAGGGATTCGCTCGCAGGGCTTCCAGCGACCGACGCTCCTGCCCCAACCAGGCCGCGCGGGCCGCAGGGTCACCGGCCACGGCGTGGACGGGCGGAATTGCTCCCGACAAAGCCCAGCTGGAGCGACGGGAAGGTGGACCGTTGCAGCCGGTGCTGCAGCAATTCGATCTCTGACGCGTTGGCCCGCTCGGTGCTCGCACCACGGCGGACGAAGATCGTGCCATTGTCGGCACCTGAGTTCGTTCGCGCGCTGCCTCTCGCGTCGGGCTGGTAACCACGCCGTAGTGGATGGATCGGGTCGCCCCACTGTGGTGCCTCGACGGTGATGACCAGCACGTCGTGTCCGTTGAAGAGCACGAACTCGTGCGTCCATCTCGGACCGGATCCCAGATAGGGCCGAAGGCCAGCCTCTAACTGCGACGGATCGATCCGGGTGACGCCCGTGAGTTTTCCCGGCTCCACGCCGACCACCAGGTGCGCTTGGCCCTCGGCCGTACGAGCGGCGGTGTCCGGCATTCGGTTGGCGAACCCGAGCACGCTGCGCGCGACCGTGAACCGGCCGTCAGCGGTGCCCAGGACCAAGGTCGACTTCCACTCGATCCAATCCCCCTCGTCCTCAGGCTCGGGTCGTGTAGACCGCCTGCACCAAGGCCAGCCGGTCGTTGTGGGAGGAGAGGGCACCCGTGCCATCAATCTGCAGAACCACGCCGTACAGTCTGCCGCGTCTCAACGCGGATTCCCGCCGTTGTGGACAGGGCCGGGGCGGGGTGCGTGGCCTTGGCGACGTAGCTGACCTGGCCATTGATAGGGCCCGACGGGACCACCAGTCGCGGTAGAGCCGAGAGCTTCGGCGACTGGGGTCAGCTGCCCTACCCCCGCTCCCACGGTTCCCGCATCAGAACCCCGCGTCCCAGCAGTGCCCGCCACACAGTGGTGCCGTTGGTGTGGAAGCGTTCGCCCAGCCGAGCCGCAGACCAGCCCTCGGCGTACAGGCGCTCTGCCTCATCGACCTGCTCCTTGGTCATGCCACGAACCCGGAGCGGCACGCCCTGTCGCAACAGGATCTGGCGCACCGTGGCCCGATGAACGCCGAAGCGCTCCGCCAGCGCCTTCATCTCAGCGCCAGCTAGGTACGCAGAGGCAACTGATCGTTGATCACCATCAGGCAGCCGACGGGGCACCGCGCGGGGTTCCGCACAGCCACTGCGAGAGCTGTGATCAGTCCCCGCCGGACCTGCCTGCACGTCGCTGACCAGGGCATTCAACCTGGAGACTTGGTTTCGTTAGGACCACCAAGGTCCGGTGAGGCGAGTGTTCAGGTCAGAGCCCCTGATCCGGAGAGATCCGGAGCGGGGCTCTTGATCGTTTGGTCCAGAGAAGGTCCAGTGAAGGTGTCTTCGGCGGACTTCTCGGGACAGAGCCGGTCTGTCCAGCGGAGTCGAAAGGCGCTGTCGGCGGCCAGATCCGTGCGATCGTCGTCCAGGTCAGGGTCCGAGAAGTCCGAGCGGGACGACGGCGATGCCGTCGGGCCGGCGGTAGGCGTGCGGTCCGGTGTTGATGACGATGGCGTCGAGCAGGGTGTCGCCAAGTTGATCGGCAAGCCAGTGCAGGTGGGTGGTGTCTCGGTCTTCGACCGTGGTGTTGAGCTTGGTTTCGATGGCGAGGGCCTTGCCGTCGTCCCGGATCACCACCAGGTCGATCTCGTGGTCGCCATTGCGGGTGCGCAGGTGGGCGACGGCGTCGTCGGCAGCCTGCGCCGGTACCCGTACGCACAGGGTCACCAGGGATTCGAAGAGGTGACCGAGCAGGGTGCCGGCCTGGGGTCCCAGGGGCTGTCCCTGTCCGTCGAGAAGGGTGGCGACGCTCGCGCCCAGGAGCCGGGCAGGGCCCGAACCAGTCAATCCGCAGGCAGTGAATCAGTCCGTTCGCAAGACGAAGAGCCGCGGCGTCCGGATCCCTGCCCCGCCGGGGACACGAACCCGTACGGGGTGCTCATCGTGGGTTGCCCTGGATCGCGGGTGGGGCCGCCCTGTGCGAGGAGGGCCGCGCGGACGGTTGTGGGGTCGACTGCGAGGCGGTCGGAAGCTGGTGCCCGGGTAGGTCGGCCACCAGCAGCTTGCCCAGGCTGATCGCGCCGGGCTTGATCAAGCAGCTTGCGCCAAGGGGCCTCAACGAGGTCGTGCCGATCGTTGCGTTCGTCAGCGGCTCTGCTTGCGGGTGGGCTCGACCCACTGGTAGCGGCGCTTCGGACTTCGGGGCGCTCCGACGCCTACGACGGTGCCGGTCTCGGTGAGGTTGGGCCATGGACGACCGGCCTGGTCGAAGGAGCCGGCTTCGCGATGATCGACCCGGTCACCCAGGCGGTCCTGGGCGCGGGCGAGCTGGGCCGTGGACCTGGGTCACGGTGCCCCACCAGCATGGGGATCAGGGGGCGCCCACCCCTACTGGTGGACCGCGCTGACGTCCTCGTGCAGCATCGGTATCACGGTCACCGCCATCTCGCGGCACTGCCGGCCACCGGACACGGCCAGCGACCACGTCATCGCCCTGACCGGGGGCGCCGCCATCAACCTGCAGGTCGCCACCGGTACGCCATGCCCTCGCACGACGACATCGCCGGGACCGAGCCCACGAGGACCCGGCGGTGACAGCAGCGGGGGATGAACCTGCCCGCGGGCTCTGGACAGCTTGGTCGGCGCGGCGGGAACCGGAGCGAACCCCCAGACGATGAACTGTCAACGAGGGCAACCCGGGGAGTTCGCATGGCGTACCGATCGCGATCCGGCTTGGCGTCTCAGTACAGACGGAGCAGCGGGACCGGGGCCGTATCTACGTCGCGCCGCGAGCGGGCAACGGGAGCGGCCGTCGTGATGGCGTCCTGGGTTGCCCTGCTGTGGGTGCTCGAGGTCATCGACGTCGCGGGCCGGCACGCTCTCGACGTCTACGGCGTCTCGCCGCGCGAGATCGGCGAGCTGCGCGACGTCGTGCCCTCCGCCTTCCTGCACTTCGGGTTCGATCATCTGGCGGCGAACAGTGTGCCGCTGCTGGTCCTCGGTTTCCTCGTCGCGCTGTCCGGCCTGCGTCGACTCCTGGCCGTCGTCACCGTGATCATCCTTGTCAGTGGCCTGGGCGTCTGGCTCACGGCGCCCGCGCACTCCACCACGGCAGGGGCCTCTGGCGTCGTCTTCGGCCTCCTCGGGTATCTGCTGATCCGCGGCTTCGTGAACCGCAGCATCGGCGACCTGGCGGTGGGCCTTCTCGTCGGCCTGGTCTACGGCTCGTTCCTGTGGGGCGTTCTCCCGACGGCGGCCGGCGTCAGTTGGCAGGGGCACCTCTTCGGCCTGGTGGGCGGGGTGATGGCGGCCTTCGCCTTCCGACGTCCGCACGGTGCCCAGCGAGCTCGCACGCGCCGCGTCTGACCTTCAGGGTTCCCGGATCGTCCGGCATCCCTGATCACGTGCCGAGCAGCTTCTCCAGCCGGGCGTGCAGCGCCGGCACGCGGTGGGCGTTGCCGAACAGGGCGATGTAGCGCTCGCCGAAGGCGGCCAGCAGCGCGTCGTCCAGCCGGCGCACCGCGCCGGGCGGGTAGCGGTAGGCCATCCGCGCGGTCAGGTCCAGCTCGTTCACCGGACGCAGCACCTCGCTGAGCTCCTGCAGGGACGTGATGCCCGAGCTCGAGCAGCAGGCCGGAGATCCAGTCGTAGTGGTCGGTCCGCGACCAGCCCGACGTCCGGGTACTGACCGGCCAGGAAGGCGGCGAGCTCGCGCGGGTCGATCCGCGGGTCGTCGTCCTGGCTGTCGGTCATCTCGGCGACATTGCTGCGCAGCCGGTCCCGGATGGTCGAGAACTCCCGGTCGGCCAGTTCCAGCAGCCCGGCGGCGAGGGTGAACCGGCGGTCGAACTCGCGCACGTGCTCGTCGGGAACCGTCCCCTTGTACCGGATGTCGTGCTCGAACTCGGCCCAGGCGTGCTGCAGCACGGTGCGGATCTGCACCGCGGCCAGGCGCCCGCGCAGCGGTGCGTGGTCCGGCTGGGCCTCGCGCGCGGCGTCCAGCGTGATCAACAGGTGGCGGCTGGCGTAGCCGAACCGTCCCTGGCTCGCCGTCTCCTGCCCCATGTCCCGGTCGTCGGTGACCAGCACCTGGTCGGCGAGCAACTCGGCCACGGCGGCGACGTCGCTCAGCACGTAAGTGATCACGCGGACGCCGATCTGGTCGGTGATGTCGCGCAGCGGGTCCGGGAACTGCAGCTCGCCGTCGACCCGGCGCGCGGCCTTGGCGGCGAAGGAGGCGACGCTCTTGATCCGGCCGGTCACGCTCAGGTAGTTGATGCCGGCCTCGTCCAGGACGGCCTGAACCAGGGCGACGAAACCCTCTCCCGCCTGGGCGATCTCGCCCTGCAGCGCGGAGTACTGCTGTACCGCGGCGCGCACCGGGTCGTCCTCGGGGATCTCTGCGGCCCCCTGCCTGCGCCGCGACGGTTGATGATCGGCGGGGAGGGTCGGGGTGAGGATGCAGCCGGTGTCACCGTCCCCATAGGTCGTCATCCGGTCCGGGTGGCGGGTGGAGAAGAGCGCGATGTAGGCACAGAGGACGGCGTCGACCTGATCCTCCACCACCCGCAACTGGCTCTTGCGGACGGCGCCCCGCACCGCTGTCGCCAGAGCCGACCAGCCCGCCCTCGGCCCGTCCAGCACCAGGGCGGGCCGTTCGCCGGCAAGGCCCTCGACCAGCCGGATCAGGGTGAGCAGCTCCCCGCGCAGCGTCTCCAGGCTGCGCCCGGGCTTGTTCTTGTACTTCAGCGTGCGGCCGAGCCGGAACAGCGCGATCGTCGCGGCGTGCGGGTAGACCTCGACCGCCCGCCGGCCCCGGCGCGACCTCGGGTTCAGGTCCAGGCCGAGCAGGGCGCTGACCCGGGCGCCTCGGGGCATCGCGGAGAACTCGGGCTTGCCGGTGTTGGCGGGGTGGGCGCCGGCCTCGAACCGCGCGAAGTCCTGGTTCAGCGCCGCCTCGGCGGGCCTGTTGCCCGGTCGGGTTCTTCACGATCAGCGGGCGCGTCGATCGCGACCAGGACGTCGCCGTCCACGTAGGGCGCCAGTGCCGTCACGATCTCCTCGTCCGTCTGGACCGCGCCGATGTGCACCAGCGCGCCGCTGTCGTCGAGGACGGCCAGTCCGGTGGGGCTGTTCTCGCCCCAGGCGAGGTCGATGCCGATGAAGTGCACGGGAGCAGCCTGCCCTACGGCGGCACCACGATGTCAGGTCGTCTCGCGCCAGGCCGCCTCGGCATCTGCGTCACAGTACCCGGCAGCGGCCGGGCGGACGTCCCCGCGGGGACGTGTTGTCCGAGGCTGACCCCGACTGTCCGGGCCGTCCGCGAGTGCCCGCGGCTGCCCTCCCGTGTCCGGGGCTGTCCCGGGCTGCTCGCTAGGGGCGTGTCGCCGATATTGCGTCGAACCGCTTGCTACACAACGCTTTCGACGCCGATAGACACTTCGCCCCGGTCGCCGGAACGGTGGTGTGACCGGGATCACGGGATCGCCTGGTGGACATCGGCCGAGCGGCGAAATCGCGTCAATCGGGGAGTGTCCGGGCCGAGGTGCCGGACGGCGCGTGCTCAGCCGTCGGCGGCCTAGCACCACCAGTTGTCGGCCTGCAATCAGCTCTGTGGCCTAGTGATCCGACGGCTCCGGGAGGGCGAGCCTCGAAGACGCGCTCAAGCGCCATCGACAGTCCCCACGAAGTCCATTGCGCAGTGAAAGGTGTCTTCATGTCCGTCATACGATCATTCGGCCGGCCACCCGGTCGAAGGTTGACCCGGCTGGTGAGCGTCGCCGCCGTTGCGGCAGCGTCCCTGGTGGCGTTGCCGGCGACCGCGGCGCAGGCCGTGCTGGACCCCGCCGACACGACGGTCTCCTCCGGTGGTGGCGCGGCGAGCAACGTCGCCGTCGGCGGCACGCTCGACGTGGCCACCTCCTCGCCGGTGAGCGACACCGGCTCGGTCGACCAGTCCATCACCCAGACCTGGGCCCCGACCGCGGGCAAGCTGCATGCCGGCTCCGTCGTCACGCCCGAGGGCTGGACCGTCACCTACGACGTCGGCGGCACCTGGACGGGCACCGCCCCGGTGTCCTCGGGCGACCTCGCCGCGACCAGCGGCATCCGGGCGACCAAGACGATGAACTCCGGCGGCCTGGACGCCAACGGCAAGCAGCTCTCCACCTCGCACGGCAGCGGCACGCTCAAGGTCGGCGCCGGCTCGTTCCAGGGCTCCTCGGGCGGGGACGGCTGGGACGTGTTCGTCGCGGGCTCGAAGGTGCTGAACATCTACCACCACAACAACGCCACCTACGGCATGGACTGCCACATCAAGTCCACCGGGGCCTCCTGCACCGGCGCGGTCTACTACAAGGCCGGCTACGTGACCTCGGGCGCCTCGACCGGGTCGGTCGTCAACGGTCGGGTCTACTCGATCGTCGGCTCCTCGGCCGGCGCGGGCGTGCTGTGCACCGACATTCGGTCGAACCCGTTCGTGGACTGTGGTTTCACCGTCCTGGACGCCGGTGCCTACACCGACTACGGCATGATCGGAAAGCAGACGATCTCCGGCACGAAGGTGTACGCGCCGGTCCTGCGGGGGGCGTCGCGAAGCTGCTGTGCTACGACGTCTCCACCTCTGCCGCCTGCGGAAGCCAGCCCTACGCGCTGGCCGGGCTGACCAGCGTCGGCTCCGTGCCGGCCTTCTCGGTCGCTATCGGCAACAAGGTGTTCGTCACCGCGAACCAGGTCTGGTGCTTCGACGTCGGCACCGACGGCACCTGCGCGGGCACGTGGCCTGTCGGGTCGCTCTCGTCGGCGTCCTCGGTCGCACCGATGCGTGACGCGCAGCTGGACGTCATCGGGGTCTGCGCGATCCGTGGCGGCAGCGGGTGCTGGGACCTGCTCGGCGCGTCGGCCACCGTGCCGACCGGTTTCGGCGCGGCGTTGTCCGCCGCCGCTCCCGCGTCGATGGGCACCTGGTCGGACTTCGCCTGGTCCACCCAGCGTCAGTACTGGTACAGCGGTGGCACGATGCGCTGCTACGACTGGGTCACGGACGCGGTCTGCGCCGGGTTCACCCCACCGTCGGTGGGTTCGGACCGGTACGCGCTCACCATCGACCCCTCGGACGACCGGTGTGTGTGGACCAACGGCGACAGCGGCCAGATCAAGACGTTCAACGGCCTGACCGGCGCTGCCGGTTGCCCGCCGCCCGTCGACCCGACGCTCGAGTTCGCCCACACCACCACCGCGCCGCGACTGTCCTGCACCGAGGACGGCCGGGTGCGTGAGTGGAAGTCCATCACCCTCGCTCCGGCCGGTGCGATCACGGCGGCGGACCTGCGGGTCACCGTCGTGAGCAGCGGTGGCGCAGAGGTCGCCGGCTTCACCGACCTCACGCCGGACGCGAACGGCGTCGTCGATCTGACCGGCCTCACCGTCGCCGCCTCGGGGACGCAGCCGACCTTCGAGGTCACCGCGGTCGGTGCCACCAGCAACGACGCCTCGAGCGTGACCGCCGACGTGCTCTACGTCTCCGACCCGGCTCAGGTGTGCTTCACCCTGGACGTGATCAAGGACTGCCCGGCCCTCACCGCGGGCGTCCAGAACGGCGGGACGGTCCCCGTCTCGGCGACGACGATCACGGGCACCACGGTGACCGACGACGGTAGTGGCGCGGTCACCCGCACCGCCGACGTCGTGGTCACCCGGGCCGACCAGACCGGCTGCATCGGAGCCGTGTCCGGCACGGTCGTGGTGTCGCCGCCCGGCGGTGCCATTCCGGCCGAGGGCGTGACGGTCTCCCTCTCGCCGGCCGCCGGTGGCGCCGCCTATACGACCGCCACCACGGACGCCAGCGGGAACTACACGTTCCCGTACGTGCGGCCGGGCAGCTACAAGGTCACCGCGCTCGGGGTGGAGCAGGCCGCCACGGTCACCACCACGACCGCGGACGTCGACGTCAGCCTCCCGGTGGACGCTCCGGAGGCGAGCCCGGTGACGATCACCACCCTGCAGGCGGTGGCCGGCTCCGCGCCGATCTCGGTGACCGTCGACGACCAGGCTGAGGCCGATCTGACCTCGGTCGTCCTGCAGGACCCGTCGGACAGCAGTTGGGGCACCAGCCTGGTCGTCGCCGACGAGGGCACCTGGACGGTGCTCGGCAACGGCTCCCTGCGGTTCACGCCGCTCGCCGCCTTCACCGGCACGAGCACCGACGTGACCTACCGGGTCGCCGACTCGTTCGGCAGCACGGACACCTCGACGGCGCATGCCGTCGTCCAGGCAGTCCGCCCGACGGCCCACCCGGTGCGCAGCACCGGGATCCAGGGGTCGACGCAGACGATCACCCCGGACGGACGGTCGGGCACGCTGACGATCGACGGTTCGACGGTGCGCGTCGTCGACCCGGCGACGGGCAATGCCGAGACCGCGGTGACCGTCGACGGCGTGGGCACCTTCACCGCCGACACGGCGAACGGCAAGGTCGTTCTCGTTCCCGAGGGTGACTTCGTCGGGTCGTACACCGTGATCTACCAGGTGTCCGACAGTCTCGGCCGTCCGGCGGTCTCGACGATCACCGCGACCACCACCGCGCTCGACCCGGACTCGCTGCTGGTCACGGTGGACGCGAACACGGTGGCCTCGGTCGCCGTCCGAGGCGTGCCCACAGGGGCGACGGTGTCCGGCGGGGCGACGGTGTCCGGCAAGGCGTCGGGTGTCACGTACAGCCGCACGGCGATCACGGTCACCCCGGTGACCCGGTACTCCGGTCTGATCTCGGTCCCCTACACGGTGACCAACGGGACGGCCACGGTGCAGCGGACGGCGAAGGTGTCGGTCCGCCCGCTGGGCTCCGGCGCGGCGAGCTACCGGATCGGCTACGGCAACACGGTCGTCACCTGGGTGCGGTCGGCCAGCACGGGTGTGACCGGCTACGAGGTCTGGGTCAACGGGGTCAAGCGGTGCACGACCACGGCCGCCTCCTGCACCGTCAACTCGGTGCTCGGCCCCAAGGCCAAGATCGTCGTCCTGGTGGTCGGCGCGGACGGGTCGAAGACCCGGACCGGGGTGACCGGTCGCTACGTCTCCTCCGCGACAGTGGGCGGCGTCTCGGCGGTCTACTTCGACGTGGACAAGGCGGTGATCACCAGCGAGACCCGCGGAATCCTGACCTCGACGGCGGCGACCTTGAAGGCGCAGGGCTTCACCAAGGTCTGTCTGGTCGGGCACACCGACGCGAACGGCAGCGTGGCGTACAACCTCGCACTGTCCAAGCGCCGGGTGAACGCAGTCGGCGCCTTCCTGGCCCCGAGGCTGGGCGCAGGGGTGAAGATGGACAAGAACTACAGCGGCAAGGCCGATCCGGCAGCGCCGAACGACACGGCTCGCGGCCGGGCGGCGAACCGCCGGGTGGAGATCCGCGTCGGCTGACCTGCTCCTGGTCGGCAGCGCACTGAACAGGCCGTGGCCCGGCTCCTCACGGAGTCGGGCCACGGCCCTGTCGTGCGTGCGGAGCGCGTGGCCGGGCCTGCAGTGATCGGGTGGTTCCTGCGGCGGGGTGGCCGGTCAGGGCACCCAGACGGCGGCGTCGTGAGCGAACAGCACCCGCCGCGGATCGAAGGCCAGCAGCCGTTCCATCCACATCGGCGAGACCGGCAGCGGAGGGTGATGGCCGAGGCTGCCGGCACGTGCGGCGAGTGTGTCCGCGCTCCACGCCGACGCCGTGTCGTGGGACCGGCCGGCCAGGACCAGTGAGCCGTCGGCGCACTCGACGGCGACCGACTGGTGACCCTCGACGTGGCCCGGCGTCGGGATCACGTGGATGCCGCGGGCGATCTCGGCCTCGCCGTCCAGCAGTTCGTAGCGGGCACCGGTGAAGTCGACCAGAGCCTCGACCGTGTAGTCCCCGGCTCGGGCGGCGGCAAGTTCCCGGCGCTGGCAGACGATCGGACGGCCGGCCAGGTGAGGGTTCGCGCCGATGTGGTCGAAGTGGAGGTGACAGTTGACCACGACCGCGACGTCGTCCATCGCCAAGCCGTTGCGGCGCAACGCCTCAGCCAGGGGCAGCCGCCGCGGCCGATACCAGGCCTCGGTCTCCACGTCGGCGGCGCCCAGACCGGTGTCCAGAACGATCAGCCCGTCCGGGTGCGGAACGGCGTACCCGTACACCGCCTCGACGCGAGGTCGCCCGTCGCCGGTCTCCTCGCCCGGGCGGACGAAGGTTCCCAGGTCGAGGCGCCTGACGTCGTCGACCCGCATGGGCGGGAGTGTAGGCGCTCAGCCCGCGTAGGTGCGCAGCAGGTCCAGCGCCACAGGCCCGTGCGGCCCGCGGGTCTGCAGGCCGGAGTCCTGGGGGGCGAGACGCCGTGCAGCCACCCGGGCGAAGGCCCCGGCCCTCCCGGTGATCGAGGACTCGGCGGACGGCGGCCCGAACTGCCAGCTGTCGCCGTCCGGGCCGGTCAGGTGGCAGTGGACGACGTGGAACTCCTTGCCGGCCAAGGAGAAGGCGTAGGGGAGCGTCGCGTGGGCGAGCCAGGCGACGTGGCGCAGCCGTGAGGTGTCCGGATAGGGGAGGGCCAGGGCGACGGTGATGTCCAGGGCGTGTGCCCAGTGCTCGGCGAGCCGGGTCGTGGCCAGCGTCCGGGGCCGCAGCGGGGAGGCCACCCACGGCAGCGGCCGCTGCGGGTCGGCCGCCCGCAGCCCGTGCAGCGCGGCCCGGCGCACCCTCCGCCAGCGCGCCAGCACCTCATCGCCGCGCCCGCGTGCCCTCGCCGCCGTCAGTGCTCGCGGCGCGCTCGGTGCGCACCAGCGCCTCCATCGCCGCATCGGTGGTCGGGCCGAGCCGGTGCCAGTCGTCACGCTGCCCGGGGCCGTCCGCCGTGATGGTGCGGACGACGGCCTCCTCGGTCTGTGCCAGGTGCAGCACGACGTCCGTCACGGTCCAGCCCGCGGCGGCTGACGGCGCCGACCACTGTGCGCGGGTGAGCGCGCCCAGGACTGCGTCCAGGGTGTCCTGCTCCGCCTGGAGATCGTCGAAGACGTCGCTCACCGTGGGCTCCTCGGGGTTGCGCAGCGGGCGAACCGGGCACCAGTCTGCCCAGGGACCAACTGCCTCGGCCAGACGTCCTCGGCGGGAGCATGCTCGGGGACATGGCTGGTTCGCTGACCTTCGTCGGCGCCGCAGGAACGGTCACCGGCAGCAAGTTCCTGATCGCCTCCTCGGAGTCACAGGTTCTCGTCGATGCAGGGTTGTTCCAGGGCCTGCGCGAGTTGCGCCGGCGCAACTGGGAGCCCTTTCCGCTGGACCCAGCGCACCTGGACGCCGTGGTGCTCAGCCACGCCCACCTCGACCACAGTGGCTATCTGCCCGCGCTCGGCCGGCAGGGGCTCACGGCGCCCGTGTTCGCCTCCGAGGGCACCCGTCTGCTGGGCGGGCTGGTGCTGCGGGACAGCGCCAAGCTGCAGGAGGAGGACGCGGCCTACGCCGGGAGGAAGGGCTTCTCCAAGCACGCCCGGCCCCGCCCCCTCTACGACACGGCGGACGTCGAGCGGGTGCTTCCGCTGTTCCGGCCCGTTCCGTTCGGGCTGCGGGTGGAGATCGCCCCGGAGGTGCAGCTGACCCTGCACCCGGCTGGGCACATCCTCGGCTCGGCGACCTGCCTGGTGGACTTCGAGGGCCGACGTGTGATGTTCAGCGGCGACCTGGGGCGGGCCAACCACCCGATCCTGGTTCCGCCGCCGCCGCCGTTCGCCGCCGATGTGATGGTGGTGGAGTCGACCTACGGTGATCGCCACCATCCCGCTGACTCCACCGAGCAACTCGCCCAGGTGATCCGCCGGACCGAGGCCCGGGGCGGATCGGTGCTCATCCCAGCCTTCGCCGTGGACCGGACCGAGGTGCTGCTGATCGCGCTGCGGCGCCTGCGCCAGGAGGGCCGGATCCCGCCGATGCCGGTCTACGTCGACAGCCCGATGGCGCTGGGAGCCCTGCAGATCTACCGGCAGGCCATCGCCGAGGGCTGGTCCGAGATCCGCCCGGATGTCGCCGGGGGAGTGGAGGCGTTCGAGGCCGGCGAGGTGCATGAGGCCCGCACAGTGGCGGACTCGATGGCGCTGAACGCCCCTCGCCGCCCGGTCATCGCTGTCTCCGCCTCGGGGATGGCGACCGGTGGGCGGGTCGTCCACCATCTGAAGCATCTGCTGCCCGACTCCCGGCACACCGTGGTGCTGCCCGGCTACCAGGCGGTCGGAACCCGGGGCCGTGACCTGGCCGAGGGTGCCTCCGAGGTGAAGATCCACGGCGAGTGGGTACCGGTGCGGGCGCAGATCGAGGTGATCGAGGGCTTCTCCGTGCACGCGGACGCCGACGAGATGCTGACCTGGCTGGCCGGTGCTCCCACACCGCCGTCGATGACCTACGTGGTGCACGGCGAGCCCGAGGCCTCGGCGGCCCTCGCCGCCCGGATTGAGCGCATCCTCGGCTGGCCCGTCATGGTCCCGGCCGACGGCGTCACCGTGCCGCTGTAGCCGATTCTGTGCGGTCGAAGCGGGGGTATTCCACGCGTTCGACCACACAGAACCGTGGTCAGGGGGTGGCGATGAGGGTGGACAGTTCGGTCTGCAGACATGTCGCCAGGAGGTGCCGCTCAGGGAAGTGGTCGGGGTCGAGGACGGCGGCGACGGTGACCTCGCCGGCGTAGGACAGCACCTCGATGTGCGCAGTGATGTTGCCGCCCTCGCCGACCCCGATCGGGATGGCGCTGTGGACCAGGTGCCCGGCGAACGCCACCGGCCGGTCGGGCCCGCGCACATGGCTGACCAGGGTGTGGAAGCGGCGCTGACGGTTCATGTAGAAGCGGAACCCGCCCAGCCGGGCCAGCGGCCGAAAGGCCCAGCCCAGCAACGCGATCGGGGGTGGTCCGGTCGCGGCGGCCTTACCCGCACGCACTGCTTCGGCGACCCGCGCGAGTCGCTTGCCGATCGGTCCGCGGGCCGGGACGTGGACCAGGAGCGGGCTCACCAGGTTGCCCAGCGCCGGTCCTTCGTCGGCGTTGCGGCCGGACACCGGCACCGTGACCGTGAGCCGGTCGACCGATTCGCCCCGGGTGCGCAGCACCTGAGTGAGAGCTCCGGCGACGGCGACGAGCACGGCGTCGTTGGTGGTGGCCCGGTGGCGGTGGGCGGCGGCGCGCAGCGCGGCGTGGTCGACCGTGACCGCCGTGACCGTCCGCCGCGGGCCGGTGCGCACCACGAGGGAGCAGGGTGCGGCCGGCGCGGAGCGGACCCCGCCTGCGGCGGACATGGACCGGCGCAGCAGCTGCCAGGAGCGGGCCGACCCGCGGACGGCCTCACGGCGCCGGGCCCAGGCATCTCGGGCGAGCTCCGCCCGTCCGGGGCGGGGACGCGGGAAGGCCAGGTGGGGCGGTGCGGTCAGGTCGGGCGGAGCGGGGCCCGGATCGATGAGGGCGCCGAGGATCGCGAGCCCACCCACGCCGTCCGCCAGCACGTGGTGCAGCACCAGCACCAGCGCCGCGTCGCCGTCCGCCAGGTCGGTGACCAGGGTCACCGACCACAGGGGCGCCGAACGCGGCAGTGGCGTGAGGACGACGCCCGTGGCGAGGTCGAGCAGGGCGCGTCGGTCACCGGGGGCCGGGCAGGGGAGTGCGGTGACGTGGCGACCGAGGTCGAAGTGGGCGTCGTCCTGCCAGATCGGGCCTCCGCAGCCGAGCGGTGCCCTGACCAACCGCTGCCGCAGCCGGGGGACGGCGAGGATGCGCCGGCCGATCAGCTCCCGGACCTGCGCAGGATCGAGGTCGGCGGCGCGCTGCAGCAGCAGGACGACGGCGAACTGCTCCGGCACCCGGCCGGCGTCCATCGCCAGGAAGGCGCGGTCGGTCGTGCTGGCCCGCTCGATGAGGGGGCGGAGCAACGGTGCGGGGGTCACACCTCCACCCGACGCGCCGGAGGCGCCTCCGGCAAGCCCCCCAACGGCCCGACCATCAATTCTGTGCGGCGGAAGTGGTGCTGCAAGGGCACTTTCGACCGCACGAAACGCTCGGGACGGTGATGGGGGGACCCTGCTGCAAGGGTGGGGGCGGGTGTGCGTAGGGTGTCGATCGGGCATTGTTCAGCCCGCGTCATGCTCCCCAGGAGACCTGTCATGACCTCGAGCGCCTCCGCTCCGCCGGCCGCCACGCTGACCGTCTTCCGCCTCGCCGCCCTGTTCACCGCCCTGGCCGTGGCCATGGGGTCGGTGGTGTGCGCCACCGGGTCCGGGGCGGCCTGCGCCACCTGGCCCGGGTGTCAGCCTGGGCAGATCGCCCCGGGTGGGAGCTGAGTCCGCTGATCGAGTTCAGCCATCGGGTGGTGGCGGTGCTGACCGGACCCCTGGTGCTCGCCGCGGCGGTGATGTCGCGGCGGCCGGCCGGGGCCGATCGCTGGGTGCGGACCCTGCCGTGGGTCGCGCTGGCCGGTGCCGTCGCGGCCGGGGTGTTCGGGCGCATGGTCGTACTGTCCGGCCTGCCGACCTGGCTGGGTGCCGTCGACCTGTTCTCCGCGCTGACCGCGATGGTCGTGATGACCGTCGCCACCGTGCGCCTGGCTCCTCGGTCGTCTGCCAGGCGGGTACCGCTGAGGGTCGGCGGGTTGGCCACGACCGCTGTGGTCACGGTGATCGCCCTGCACGTGACCGGCATCTTCGCGGCCGGCCCCGGCTCCTACACCCGATGTATGGGATGGCCTCTGTGGCAGCAGATCGGCACTGACCTGCGCCCCTGGCTGCAGAACCTCCGGCTGGGACTGGCGGTGCTGGGTACGGTGCTCGTGCTCGCCACCGCGGTGGCGGCGGGGCGCAGCGCGCGGCTGCGCCGGCCGGGGGCCGTGCTGGCCACGCTGTTCGCGGGCGAGATGCTGCTCGGGGTGGTGATCCGCACCAGTGACCTGAGTGCCGGCCTGGCTGCTGCCTACTCGGTGCTCGCCGTCGCCGTCCTGTGGTGCCTGGGGCTGATCGCGGCCCTGGCCTGGCGGAACCCGACGCCCCCTGGCGGCACCTCAGGAACGGCTGCCGCCGGCACCCGCGCTGCGGACGCGGACGGCTCGGCGCCGGCGAGTGAGATCTCGCTGCCCGGCACCGGCCGCCCGGCGGGCAGTACCCGGTAGAGGCGTGCGGCGCTACTGGTCTCCCGCGTACATCAGGGAGCCCGGGGTGGTCAGCCGCTCGCCGGTCTCCAGCCAGGTCTTCAGCCCGGACAGGATCATCGGCCAGCCGCCGTAGAGCTGCGCGTTCGCGCCGTCGCGCAGTTGGTCGTGGGTGACCAGTGAGCCGGCAGGAGTCGCCGACCGGTTCGATCTCCCAGGTGACCCGCGACGTCCCCTCGCCGGCGACGTCGTCGCCCCATCGGGCGGTGAACGACTGCACGAGCCGGCGAGGCGGGTCGACCTCGAGGTTCGACGCCGTCCACAAGAGGTCCGTCCGCGCGTGGGTTGGTGATCGTGTAGCTCGATCCGGGCGCCCAGTCGGAATCGACCCGGTTGCCGAACTGGAAGGCGGCGCGGGTCTGGGGGTCGGTGATCGCCTCCCAGAGACGCTCGGGCGTGGTGCGGATGTAGATCTCGAAGACCTTCTCCATGGTGACTGCTCCAGTTCGTGTTTGAGGTCGGCGAGCCCGGCGGCCCAGGGCTCGGTGTACTTGGTGACCCAACGGTCGTGCACGAGGCGGATCGGCACCGGGTTCAGGAAGTGCAGCTTCTCCCGCCCGCGCCGCTGGGAGACGACGAGGCCCGCCTGCTCGAGCAGGGCGAGGTGCTTGGCGACGCCGATCCGGGTGATCGTGAAGCGGGCGACCAGGGCGGCACAGGGTCTGGCCGTCCTGCCGGTGAAGAGCTCGTCGAGCAGGGCGCGACGGGTCGGATCCGCCAGTGCCTTGAACACCAGGTCCATCCGCGGAGAATAGGAAACCATTTAGTTACCTGTCAAGGGGGAGTTCGGGTTCCCCCAGAATGTGTGCGGCTGAAGCGGGGGTATCTCCCGCGTTCGACCGCCCACAATCGGTGAGAGCTAGGCGAAGAGGGCGGGGGTGCCGCCGGTGTGCCAGAACACGAGGGGGCCCGGCAGGTCGGTGTCGCAGACGGCGTGGAACCCCTTGGCGCTGTAGACCGGATCCAGGATCACACCCTCGGTGCGGGCCAGCAGATGCAGTGCCGCGCTCGACCCGCCGGAGGGCACTGCGTAGCCGGGCCCCAGGTATCCCTGCAGCACCGTCGGAGTCCGGCCCGGGCCGGCGCCGTCCCAGATCCGGGTCACCCCGAGCAGCTCCGCGGTCTCGGCGGCCAGCCGCGCCACCTCCTCCGCCAGCGGGTCGGTGATCTTGGCGACGTCCACTCCGATCACCGGCGGTGCGGCCCGTCGGCACCGCCGTCCAGCAGCTCACCCGCCAGCACCGCGCCCAGGTGCAGCCCGGCCTGGGTGCCGGCCGAGGACGAGGCATGCACCACGGCGGTCGGCGTCAGCCCGTACTCGGCGCTCTGCACCATGAGCTCGAGGTAGGCGGCCACGAACGCGGCCGACCCGTGCGGCACCGAACCCCCGACCGGCATGGCGAACACCCGCCGTCCGATCCGCTGCAGCTGGGCCGTGACGTCGTCGGTGGCGACGGCGAGCTCGGCCCAGTCGTGCGTGCCCGCCCAGTGCAGGGTGGCACCCATCAGGGCATCGAGCAGCAGGTTGCCGGACGGCGCGGCCGGAGCCTGCCCGGCCAGCACCAGGTGGCAGTCCAGCCGGAGCATCGCCGCCACCGTGGCCACGGTGCGAGCGTGGTTCGACTGCGGTGCCCCCACGCTGACCAGGGTGTCTGCTCCGGCGGCCCGGGCCTGGGCGGCGAGCAGCTCGAGCTTGCGGATCTTGTTGCCGCCCAGCCCGGTGCCGGTCAGATCGTCGCGCTTGAGCCAGATCTCCTTGCCCAGCGAGGACGACAGCCGTGGTGCGTGGTGCAGCGGAGTGGGCAGCACCGCCAGCCGCTCCCGGCCGGCCATCAGCGCGGCCAGCGGCTGCAACGCCGGGTGCGAGGCCGCCAGGTCGGCACCGATCCATTGGCTGGATGATCTCGTCACGGGCCCCTCCGTCGCTCGCCGGAGATCCAGCGTCGCATCAGATCCAGCTGGGCAGCCACATCCGATCGACCCAGTCGGCACGGGAGATCAGTTGGTCCGAGAGCACGGGGTAGAACCAGGCGAAGGTCACCACCGCGAGCAGAACCACCGAACCGGCCAGGGCGGCCCCGGTCAGCCGTCGATCGGAGGAGGCGGTGCGCGGCCCCAGGATCAGCCCGAGACTGAAGGTGAGGGCGAGCACGACGTAGGGCACGAACGCCACCGCGTAGAAGGTGTAGATGGTGCGCTCGGCGTAGATGAACCAGGGCAGGTAGCCCCCGGCCAGGCCGGCCAGGATCGCCCCGGCCCGCCAGTCGCGGCCGAGCAGCCAGACCACGATCAGCACGACGATGGCGATCGTGCCGCCCCACCAGATCACCGGGTTACCGAGGTCGGTGACCGCTCGGGAGCACTCCGTGAAACGGCATCCGCGCTCGCCCTGGGTGTAGCCGCGGTAGTCGAACGCGGTCGGGCGGCCGACCACCAGCCACGACCACGGGTGGGACTGGTAGGAGTGCGGCGTGCGCAGGGAGGTGTTGAAGTTCCACATCTGCTGGTGGTAGTTCCACAACGAGCGGAGCGCGCCGGGCACCAGCCCGGCCACCCCGTCGGCCGGGTTCTGGTTCGCCCAGGTGCGGTTGAACCCGTCGGTGCTGCGGAACCAGCCCGTCCACGCGCTCAGATACACGATCAGCATCACCGGCACGATGTGCAGGAAGCCGCTGGCGCCGTCGCGCAGCAGGCCGGTGGTCAGCCAGTGCCGGGTGCCGCCGGCGCGGCGGGCCGCGACGTCCCACATGACGCTGGCCAGGCCGAAGGCGGCGGCGAAGAACAGGCCGGACCACTTGGTGCCGGCGCACAGGCCCAGCGTGATGCCGGCGACGATCCGCCACCAGCGGATGCCCAGCCCCGGGCCGAAGCCGCTCGCCCCGCGCGAGGCGACCCGGGCGGCCAGCCGGGAGCGGGCCTGGTCGCGGTCGAGCAGGACGGCGCCGAAGGAGGCCAGGGCCCAGAACATGACGAACACGTCGAGCAGGCCGGTACGGCTGTGCACGAAGTGCTGGCCGTCGACGGCCAGCAGCAGGGCTGCGGTGGTGCCGAGCAGGGTGGACCTGAACAGTCGGCGGGCGATCCGGCCGATCATCAGGATCGACAGGGTGCCCACCACGGCGGAGGCGAACCGCCAGCCGATCGGGTTGGTGATGCCGAACAGCCACTCGCCGCCGGCGATCATCCACTTGCCGACCGGGGGGTGCACGACGAAGTCGGGGTTGGACCCCCAGACGTCGGTGTTGCCGGTGTTCCACAGGACGTCCGGCTTCTCCAGGCCCTCCTTGATCGCCCGCTCGTGGCCGTACTTCAGGAACGAGTGCGCCCTGCTTGACGTAGTAGGTCTCGTCGAAGACCAGCCACGGCGGGCGGCCGAGGTGCCAGAACCGCAGGAACCCGCCGACGACGGCGACGGCCGAGCGGGGCGAGCCAGCCCCACACCCGGTCGTCCAGGCCGGCGCCGGTCAACCGGGCGCGCAGGGCCTGACGCCGCGTCGCGTCCGCGGCGGTGGCGCCGGAGCGGGTCGGCTCGGCCGTGATCGTCACCGGGTCATCGTAGGTGTCGGCGCGGCCGGTGTGACTAGGGGCCCACGGACGGGCTCAACAACGGGCTGAGCGACGGGCGCAGTGACGGGCTGATCGAGGGGCTGAGTGGCGGGCTCGGCGACGGGCTGGAGGCTGGGGTGGAGGACGGATTGGGCTCGGGCCACCACCAGGAGCGCAGCCACATCCGGTCCGACCACTGCGCGTGGTCGACGACCTGGTCGGAGAGCACCGGGTAGAAGAAGGCGAAGGTGAGCACGGCGAGCAGCACCACCGAGCCGGCCACGGCAGCCCCGGTCAGCCGCCGGTCGGGTGTCGCCCGGGCGGGGCCGAGGATCAGGCCCAGGCAGAAGGTCAGCGCCAGCACCACGTAGGGCCCGAAGGCGACGGCGTAGAAGCTGTAGATGGTGCGCTCGGAGAAGGCGAACCAGGGCAGGTACCCGCCCGCGAGGCCCGCCAGGATCGCGCCGGCCCGCCAGTCGCGCCCGAGCAGCCAGACCACGACCAGGACGACGACGGCGATCGTGCCGCCCCACCAGATCACCGGGTTGCCGAGGTCGCTGATCGCCTGCGCGCACTCCCGCGACGGGCAGTCGGTGAGCCCGTCGGCGGAGCCGCGGTAGTCGAACGACGTCGGCCGGCCGAGGACCATCCACGACCACGGGTGGGAGCGGTAGGGGTGGAAGGCCCGCAGCGTGGTGTTCGCATGCCACATCTGCCGGTGGTAGTCCCACAGCGCACGCAGGGCATCGGGCACGAACGTGTCGGCCGGATGCTGCGCTGCCCACTGTCGGTTGTAGCCGGTGCTGCCCTGCAGCCACCCGGTCCACGAGGCCAGGTACACGGCTGCGGCGACCGGCAGCATCAGGGCCAGAGCGCCGCCACCGTCGCGCAGCAGGCCGGTCAGCAGCCAGTGCCGCCCGCCTGCGCGGCGCCGGGCGGCGACATCCCACAGCACGCTGGCGATCCCGAACATGGCGGCGAAGAACAGCCCCGACCACTTGGTGGAGATGCACAGGCCCAGACACAGCCCGGCGGCCACCCGCCACCAGCGCACGCTGCGCCGCCCACCCGCGAGCGTGCGGTCGCGGGCCTGGTCGCGGTCGATCAGCAGGCAGCCGAAGGCGGCCAGGGCCCAGAACATGACGAACACGTCGAGCAGGCCGATCCGGCTGTGCACGAAGTGCTGCGCCGTCCACGGCCAGCAGCAGCGCCGCGGTGGTGCCGAGCAGGGTGGAGCCGAACAGCCGGCGGGCGATCCGGCCGATCATGAGGATCGACAGGGTGCCGGCCACCGCAGAGGCGAAGCGCCACCCCCACGGGCTGGTGGTGCCGAACAGCAGCTCGCCGAGGGCGATCATCCACTTGCCGCCCGGCGGGTGGACGACGAAGTTCGGTGCGGTGCCCCACACGTCGGTGGTCCCGGCGCTCCAGAGCCGGTCGGCCTCGGCCCCGGTCAGCCCGGGCCGCAGCGCCCGCTCGTGGCCGCGCTCGAGGTAGGCGGCGGCGTCCTTGACGTAGTAGGTCTCGTCGAACACCAGCCGGGCGGGGCGGTCCAGGCGCCAGAACCGCAGTCCGCCGCCGATCAGGGCCACGGTCAGCGGGGCGAGCCAGCCCCAGACCCGCTCGTCCACACCGAGCATCCAGCGGTGCAGCGAGGCGAACGCCGCGGCAGCCGGCCGAGTCATCCCGCTCCCCTCCTCGCCGTTCGTCGCTCCCGGTCAGCCCCGACCCTAGTGATCGGGCCATCGGGTCACGATCACCGTCACCGGTGGGCCATGATCGGGCGGTGACTCCCGACTCGAGCGCCGGCCGGCTGGTGCTGGCGGCCACGCCGATCGGCGATCCGGGCGACGCCTCGCCCCGGCTGCGCACCGCTGCTCGCCACCGCCGACGTGGTCGCCGCCGAGGACACCCGCCGGCTGCGCCGGCTTGCCGCCGCCCTCGGGGTCACCCCGGACGGGTCGGGTGGTCAGCTACTACGAGCACAACGAGGCCGGCGCACCGCCGAGCTGGTCGAGGCGGCCCGCGAGGGCGCCACGGTGCTGGTGGTCACCGACGCCGGGATGCCGATCGGTCTCCGACCCCGGGCTACCGGCTCGTCCGCGCCGCCGTGGACGCCGGGGTGCCGGTGACGGTCGTGCCCGGGCCGTCGGCGGTGCTCACCGCGCTGGCCCTCTCCGGCCTGCCCACCGACCGGTTCTGCTTCGAGGGGTTCCTGCCGCGCAAGGCGGGCGAGCGGTGCCGGGCTGCTGGCGGCGCTGGCCGACGAGCCGCGCACGATGGTGTTCTTCGAGGCCCCGCACCGGCTCGCGCGCCACGCTGGCCGCCATGGCCGACGGCGTTCGGGACGACCGGCCGGCGGCGGTGTGCCGGGAGCTGACCAAGACCTACGAGGAGGTCCGCCGGGAGCCCCTGGACGAGCTCGCGGCCTGGGCGCGTCCGGGCAGGTGCGCGGCGAGATGACCCTCGTGGTCGCAGGGCGTCGCCGAGCCCGACGGATCGGCGGCCGACATCGACGCCCTCGCGGCTGAGGTGCGCGCCCGGGTGACCGGCGGTGAGCGCCGCAAGGACGGCCGTCGCCGACGTCGCCGAACCGGCGGGCTGTCGCCAAACGTGCCCTCTACGACGCCGTCACCCGCAACCGCCGCTGATCGGAGCAGCGCGGGCGACGTGGCCCTAGGATCGGGCGCATGTCCCGCCCGATCCTGACCGCGGTCGCCTGGCCGTACGCCAACGGCCCCCGCCACATCGGCCACGTGTCCGGCTTCGGGGTGCCCTCCGACGTCTTCAGCCGCTACATGCGGATGGCGGGCCACGACGTGCTGATGGTCTCGGGCACCGACGAGCACGGCACGCCGATCCTGGTGCAGGCCGAGCGGAGGGCGTCACGCCGCGCGAGCTGGCCGACCGCTACAACCGGGTGATCGTCGAGGACCTGCACGGCGCTCGGGCCTGTCCTACGACCTCTTCACCCGCACCACGACCGCGCAACCACTACGCCGTCGTCCAGGAGCTGTTCCGGACGGTGCACGCGCAACGGCTACATCGTCGCGAAGACGACCACTGGGGCGATCTCGCCGTCCACCGGGCGCACCCTGCCCGACCGCTACATCGAGGGCACCTGCCCGATCTGCGGCTACGACGGCGCCCGCGGCGACCAGTGCGACAACTGCGGCAACCAGCTCGACCCGGTCGACCTGATCAACCCGCGCAGCCGGATCAACGGCGAGACGCCGAAGTTCGTCGAGACCGAGCACTTCTTCCTCGACCTGCCCGGCGTTCGCCGAGGCGCTCGGCGTCGTGGCTGCAGGCCGCGCAGCGACTGGCGGCCCAACGTGCTGAAGTTCTCGCTGAACCTGCTCGACGACCTCCAGCCCCGGGCGATCACCCGGGACATCGACTGGGGCATCCCGATCCCGCTGCCCGGGCTGGGAGGACAACCCGGACAAGCGGCTCTACGTCTGGTTCGACGCGGTCATCGGCTACCTGTCGGCGTCGATCGAGTGGGCCCGCCGCACGCGGCGACCCGGAGGCGTGGCGGCGCGTGGTGGCAGGACCCGGAGGCCGCGCTCGTACTACTTCATGGGCAAGGACAACATCGTCTTCCACTCCCAGATCTGGCCGGCCGAGCTGCTCGGCTACGACGGGCGCGGGCGCGCACGGCGGCGACGCCGGGCGAGCTCGGCGAGCTCAGCCTGCCCACCGAGGTGGTCTCCAGCGAGTTCCTGACCATGGAGGGCAGCAAGTTCTCCTCCTCCCGCGGCGATCGTCATCTACGTGCGCGACTTCCTCGCCCGCTACCAGCCCGACGCGCTGCGCTACTTCATCGCCGTGGCCGGCCCGGAGACCCAGGACACCGACTTCACCTGGGCGGAGTTCGTGCGGCGCACCAACGACGAGCTGGTCGCCGGCTGGGGCAACCTGGTCAACCGCACGATCTCGATGGTCGACCAAGAACTTCGGCGTCGATCCCGGCCGCCGGCGACGCTGACCGACGCCGACCAGGCGCTGCTCGGCGACGGTCGCGCGCGGGCTTCGACTCGGTCGGCGGCCTGCTCGCCGAGCACCGGCAGAAGGCCGCCATCGGCGAGGCGATGCGGGTGGTCGCCGAGGCCAACAAGTACCTCTCCGACCAGGCGCCGTGGAAGCTGAAGAACGAGGACCCGGCGCGCATGGAGACGGTGCTGCACGTCGCGCTGCCAGGCCGTGCAGGACTGCAACACGCTGCTCTCGCCCGTTCCTGCCGCACTCGGCGCAGAAGGTGCACGAGGCTGCTCGGGCGGCACCGGGACGCGTCAGCGCCGCAGCCGGAGATCCGGGAGGTCGACGACCTCGACGGCGGCCCGGGCTACCCGGTCCTCACCGGCGACTACCGCGCAGGCACGGCGCCGCTGGGAGTCGCGCCCCGATCGTGCCCGGGACGCCGCTCGCCGCGCCGACACCGGTGTTCACCAAGCTCGACCCCTCCGTCGTCGAGGAGGAGCTGGCCCGGCTGCGGGAGACCGGGAGCCGGTGACGGGCGGTGACTCGCCCGGCCACCTGCCCGCCGGCCCCCGCTCGGCCTCCCGGTGCTACGACAGCCACTGCCACCTCGACCATCGGCCGCCGCGGACGAGGAGCGCGTCCGGCCTGCGTCGACGAGCGCGCTCGCGCGCGCGCGGCGGCGGTCGGGGTGACCGGGATCGTCCAGATCGGCTGCGACCTGCCTCGCGCGCGCTGGACGGTCGAGCGTCGCCGACCGCGCACCCGGAGCTCCTCGCCGGCGTCGCGCTCCACCCCAACGAGGCGCCGCGGCTCGCCGCGGCGCAGGGGCGCGGGGCTCGGCTCGAGGCCGCCTGCGCCGAGATCGACGCGCTGGCCGCGCACCCCCGGGTGCGGGCGATCGGTGAGACCGGCCTCGACCTCTTCCGCACGGACGAGGACGGGCCGGGCCGCCCAGGTGGCGTCGTTCCGCGCGCACATCGCCCTCGCCAAGGGGCTCGGCAAGGCGCTGCTGATCCACGACCGCGACGCCCACGACGACGTGCTGCGGGTGCTCGACCGACGAGGGGGCGCCGGAGCACACGGTCTTCCACTGCTTCTCCGGGGACGCGGCGATGGCCCGGATCTGCGCCGAGCGCGGCTGGTACCTCTCCTTCGCCGGCACCGTCACGTTCAAGAACGCCGACGAGCTGCGGGCGGCGCTGCGCGCCGTCGCCCGCTCGACAGGTGCTCGTCGAGACCGACGCCCCGTTCCTGACCCCGCATCCCGCACCGCGGCCGCCGCAACGCGCCCTACCTGATCCCCCTCACCGTCCGCCGCATGGCCGCCGAACTGGCGATGGAGGAGGCCCACCTCTGCGCCGCGCTGGACGCGACGTCGTCGCGCCTGTACGGCCCCTGGTGAGCATGAGCAGGTCTGGATGTCGTGACATGCGCTACAGCTGGCGCGAAGCGGTGAGCTGGGGGGACTACTTCGGGTAATCGGGCGACTACAGATGTTGTCCGATGTGTCCGTTGGTCCATCGTTGCCGAACCGTTACGGTATTCACGGAACCGCCGGGGTCGGAGATCCCGGGACAACGCAGCCAGAGCACGACCTTCCGCCAACGAACGGTCGCAGCAGGCCGCGGGGCAAGGACGTCCCGCTCGGGGGTAAGTCGTCGTCCCGCGTCGCCGTGCCCGGACCCATCAAGGTCTGGAGCGAAGTGCTCAGCTTCCTCGCCAGCCGTTCGGGCCGCGTCTGGCTCAGGGCACCGTCCTTGTCCGCCGTCGTGGGCGCTCCGCCTACGCCGACTCAGGAACCACCCTCAACCTCTCCGTCGACGGGAAGTCCCGTCAGGTGCAGGCCGGGGCGACCACCGTGCGCGAGCTGCTCGCCGCTGAGGCGATCACGCTCGGCCAGTACGACCTGGTCGCCCCCTCACTGGACACCCCCCTGGCCGACGGCCAGGCGGTGATCGGCGCGCCACTGCTCCGGTGTCCGGTCACCGTGCACGGTTCCGAGATCTACCCAGACCACCGAACTCACCGTGGACGGCGCGCTCGCCGCCCTCGGCATCCGGGCGGACGGCGCGAAGCTGTCCGTCTCGCGGTCGCAGCCCCTGGGCCGCACCGGCCTGGCCGTGGCCCTCACCACCCCCAAGACCATCACCGTGGCCGCCGACGGTGCCACCCGCACCGTGACCACGACTGCCGCCACAGTGTCGGAGCTGCTTCGGGGAGCAGAGGCTCGCCCTCGGCTCGCTGGACCGGCTCAGCGTCAAGCCCGCCGCACCCCTGGCCAAGGGCATGACGGTGAAGGTGGTGCGGGTGGTGAAGCGCGAGACCGTGAAGGTCGAGCCGCTGAAGTTCCGACCACCAAGAAGCAGGACAAGACCCTCGCGGTCGGCACCACCAAGGTGGTCACCAAGGGCGTCGCCGGCGTGCAGCGCGTGACCTACACGATCACCGTCGCCGACGGGAAGCCGATCTCCAGCGTGCGCACCGCAGCCGTGGTCACCAAGCCCGCGGTGAGTGCCGTGGTGAAGGTCGGGACGAAGCCGGCGGCGAGTTCCTCCTCGTCCGACACCTCGAGCTCGACCGGTACCAAGGCGGACAGCCTGAACTGGGCTGCGCTGGCCAAGTGCGAGTCGAGCGGCAACCCCCGGGCGGTCAACCCGGCGGGGTACTACGGCCTCTACCAGTTCAGCAAGACCACCTGGCGGTCCGTGGGCGGCAGCGGCAGCCCGGCGGACGCCTCGCCGGCCGAGCAGACCAAGCGCGCCAAGATCCTCTACAACAAGGCCGGTGCCGGGCAGTGGCCGGTCTGCGGTCGCAAGCTGTTCACGTAACCCCCGGGGTGGCGTGCGAGGAGGGGAGCGCGCCGGCCCTCATCCTCATCACCGCCGAAGATCGCCGTCTGTCATGGACTTTCCCCCACTGGCTGGGGTGGGGTCTCATGACAGACGGCGATCTTCGTGTTCAGGAGGTCGTGTTGCCGCTGACCTTCGAGCTGCTCGGGGTAGGTCGAGATCGCCGGGCCGGCGTTGCCGGTCAGGGTGTTGCCGGTGCCCACGGTGCCGGTGTCCCTCTCCAGGTGGATCGCGGCGCCGGCCTCCGCGTACTGGCCGGCCTTGATCGTTCCGGAGACCTTGTTGCCGCGCACGATCGTGCCCTTGGCGTACTGCACGCTGATGCCGGCGCCGTGGCTTCTGGTGATGGTGTTGTTCTCGACGGCGACGCCGGTGGCGTTCGAGACCAGCAGTCCGAAGCGCATCCGGGTGGGGGTGGCGTCCAGCCCGTTGTTGTCGAGGGTGTTCCCGCGACCGTGACGTCGCTGATTGTCGAGGTGGCCAGGAACTCTCGGACATGCCTATCGAGAGGCCCTGCACGGTGTTCTTCGTGATCCGGTTGCCGGTGACCCGGACGTCGTTCAGGTGCTCGTTCCCGTTGGGCTCGAGGTCGATCCCCGAGCCGGCGCCGCCGGGCTCGCTCACGGTGCGGGTGAAGATGGAGTCCTGGATGATCATCGTCGTGACGTTGGTGACCGAGATGCCCGCCGGCGGTTGTGGTCGGCGGCGACCCGGCAGAGGGTGATCTTGCTGGTGCCGGCACTACCGACGTAGAAGCCGTCGCCCCAGGCGTCCTTCGCGGTCACGCCGTCGACGCGACCGTGGTGGACGGCGTTCACGATGATTCCGTGGCCCCACTGTCCGGCGGTGCCCTGGTGCCGGCCGAGGTCACCTTCGAGGGTTCCGCCGACGACGTTCACGTTCGAGGCGGAGTGATCCGGATCACGTTGTAGTTCTGCGAGCTGTGGCCTCGCCGCAGGACGGCGCCGGCGCCATCTTGAGGGTCATCCGGCTGCCGAGCCGCACGCCGCGCACAGCGTCGATCCAGTAGACGCCGTCCGGCACGAGCACCGTGCCGCCGCCGCCCGCCACCTGGTCCACCGCGCTCTGGATCGCAGAGGTGTCGTCGCTCGCATCACCCGGGGTGGCGCCCTTGGTGCGGACGTCGACCACCGTCGAGGACGTCGGGGCCGGCGCGCAGCCCGCGGACGAGATCGGCGGCGGCGCGGAGGTCGTCCGGCTCGTGCTCGTCGCCGACGTGCTGGCCGAGGACGTCGAACTCGACGTCGCGCCGGTCGGCTGGGCGGTCGTCGAGGACGCGGACGTCGCCGAACCGGTCGTCGCCGGGGCGGTGCCGTTGGTGCCGGACGCCGTGGTGCTGGAGGCGGTGCCACTGGCGGCGGTGCCACTGGCGGCGGTGCCACTCGAGGCCGTGGACGAGGGCGCCCCCGACGTCGAGGGAAGTCGACCCCGCCGGGCGCGAGGTCGTGGTCGCCGAGCTCGACGAGGTGGCGGTGCTCCCGCCGGCCACCTGCTTGGGCGGCTGCACCGGGTAGCAGGCGCTCAGGGACAGTGCCGCGGCCAGGACGACGGTCGGTGCGGGCGGGCACACGGGCGAGGCGCATGACGAGGCGAGGCCTTTCGAGGG
>CAVQCD010000023.1:0-159822 GCA_963710915.1 uncultured Actinomycetota bacterium
ATTGCTCAGTCCCGCAAGTGTGAATTGTCGGGCCTGGACGACCGCTTCGCGGACCGCTGCGCACAGTCCCTCTCGAGGATCACCGGTCCAATCCGCACTTGTGGCAACCGCTGCAAGGAGATCTTCTTCGAGATCCAGATAGACGGGTGAAGCGTCGTCCGTGATCTGAAAGACCATGTCCGCCACTGCGTCGTTCCATCGATCGTAGACCGCCCAGGCTACGGGCTTCATGCGGTGACCGCCTTGCCATTGGCGTCCTCATCAAACACGGATTCTCCGCTGTCTCGAGCGGCTTGTGTACCGCCTGGCGTGTACGGTCCCCAACTTTATTGGTCGGAGGCCGAGGGGCTTCATCGACAGGGCGAAGCGAGCCTGGCGCGCCCGTTCGTGATGAGTGGTGCCTGGGCGGCAGGCCCGGGCGTCTGTATGCCGCGTTTCGGGCACCTCGAAGCTAGATTGACTACCTCTAATCGAACGCACGTTCGATATCTGTTCGCGATTCGGGTCCCCCATGACTTGGTGGTTGTTCAGATGCATGGAGGGCAGGGGCAGCGGCCGACCGCGCTCTTGGCCCATGCTGGCGACTCAATCGAACGACCGACGCCGGGCCTGGAGGCGCGTCGTTGCTGGGTGGTCAATCCGTGAGGCTGGCCAGGTCGGTAGCCGGGGTTGATCCGACCGCTGAGAGCGATCTGATGCCGGATAGTCTGCCGAGGTCTCGATGGCTGTGCTGCACAGGGCCTGGCAGGTCACGCCCCCTGCCCGCCCCATGCTCCAGCCGACTTGAAGGACGAGCTCAGGCCGTTTGGGCACCGATCGGTGGGCCCAAGTGCACACGGACGCCGAGCGGTGGCTCGATCAAACGGCGACGCTGACGTGTACGTGGTCGTGGTGGCCGAAGGTGGGTCCGGTGGAGGGGTAGTGGCCGCCGCCGGTGTACGGGCGCCAGCCCTTGGCGTTCCGGCGGGTCGACCAGATGCGTCCTTGCCAGATGACGTAGTCGACGTGCAGGGCGGCGGCGTTGGCGCGGAGCCAGTGGGCGAGTTGCCAGCCGCGGGCGGTGTCGGCGGGGCCGGGGTAGGTGCCGATGCGGCCGAGGGTGTAGTCGCAGGCGCGGCCTTTGGGGTGGTCGCTGTAGGGGTCGCCGTTGCGGGCTGACCAGCAGGACACGGGCAGCCGGCCGAACGCGGCTTCGACTTGAGCCACGAGGTGCGCCAACGCGGGGCTGACGCAACCTCCGGTGCCGGAGGGATCGTTCACGCATCCCTTCACGCCGCCCGCATAGGCCACCGGGGCTGCCGGGCTCGTCGAGCAGAGGACGTCATCTACGCCCATGCCCGCTGACGGGATTGAGGCGCAGGGGACCGCCGCGGCATCCCCAGCGCCGGCCCCGTTGGCCGCCGCGAGCAATAGGAAGGCGAGGAGTGGCAGCACAGACATCCCGAGCAGCACAGCGATGACCCGCTTCACTGGTCTAGCTTCGCAGGCTGTTGCGGATGTCGTTGGCGCGGGGGCCGGCCATCCAGGGCACGAGCCGCATCCGGTGCGGGTCGCACTCCGGTGACCAGCAGCAGCGCCGTGAACTTGGGCAGTGCCCGGACGTGGTCGGCGGCCAGGACCCGTTCCCGGCGGGTGCTCACCGAGACTCCAGCTCCAGCCGCGGCCGCCGGTCCTGGTGCGTACCCGGATGTCTTCCTCGCCCAGCAGCCGGGAGACGTCCTCAGCGAATGCGGGGTCGTCGATGCCGGCGCCGATGACCTTGACGGTGGCGGCGGAGAACAGCTCGTCCATGCCCGCTTCACCCCACACCCGTCGTCCCTGGGATGCGGGACTGCAGGATCGTGAGCGGCACCACGCCGCGCGAACCCAGGTGGGAGTACAGGCGGGGGAGTTCGGTGATCCGGCAGATGTTCGCGGCTTCGTCGAGGACGGCGACCAGGGGTGGGTCGAGCCGCCCGCGGGGGAGTGTTCGGCGGCGCGGACGGCCTCGAGCATGAGCCGGTCGGCGAACGCGGCGACGAGGGGTGCGGCGGAGCCGGCGCCGTCTTTGGACAGCAGGTACAGCGTCTGGTGGGAGCGGACGAACGCGGCGGGGTCGAACAGGTCCAGCCCGGGGCGTGGGGTGACCCAGGCCATGATCGCGGGGTCGGACAGGCATGCGGCGGCGGCGCGGGCGGTGGCGTAGACGCCTTCGCGGGTCTCGTGGGCGCCGTGGGAGCGGCCGGCCATGACGTCGGCGAGCTGCCCGAACCCGTTCCGGGCCAGGACGGTCCGCGGTTCGATCGCGGACACCGACGTCAACCACGCCCCGACCTTGGCTAGGCCGGAGCCTGGCGAGGGCGGCGGCGAGGAGGAGGGCGGTGAGGAGGTCTTCGGCGTCGCGGTCCCAGAAGTCGCCGCCGTCGTGGTGGCGGCGGATCTCTTGGATGAAGTGCCCGGCGAGCCGTCGGGCGTCGGCGACGGTGTCGATGCCGGCCAGGGCGTCCCACGCGAAGCCCTGCACGCCGAGGGTCACGTTCTGCGGGTCGAACGTCCACACCCGTTCCCCGGTGTCGCCGCCGCGGACGCGGTGGGTGAGGCGCCAGACGTCGGCCTTGTTGGAGGTGACGACGACAGGGCCGGGGGCATCCAGGATGGCGGGGACGGCCAGGGCAGGTGGTCTTGCCGCTGCGGGGTGCGCAGATGGCCAGGACGACGTCCTCCCACGAGGCCCGCAGCGTCGGCCCCCGCCGCCCACCACCCAGCCGCCCGAGCGGCACACCCAGGTCCGCGGGCCGCAGCCGTGGTCGCGGCACGCAGCGACGGGCCGCAGCTGACCGGCACGGCGGATCGCTGCCCGGCCCGGCAGCAGTGCCGCGAACTGGGCGCGGGTGGCGAACCCGTCCCGGGGTGGGTGGGCCTTCCGCCACCAGCCCACGGCCACCGCGACGCCGGCACCGAGGAGCGTCGCGAGGAGGGTGGTGAGGAGCGTGACGGCGGGGAGCTGTACGCCGGGCCATACCGCGTCCAGCCCCCCGCCGCCGGCCACGACCCGAGCCGCCATCGAGCGGTCCCGGGCCGGGTCCGCGGCCGGCCAGGAGCAGGAGGGTGCTCCCGGCCGCCCACACGATCATCCCCGCCGCGCCGGTGACTGTCCCGGCGATCATGGTGAGGAACGCGACGTCCGTCCACAGGTCCCCACCCCAGGCGAGGCCGCCGAGGGCACCGTCGGGGGACGACGTCCGCCCGGTCACGCCAGTGCTCCGGGGTCGGTGTCGTACAGGGCGGCCTCGTCGCCGACGAGGCTCATCTGGACCGGGATCCCGGTCCGGTCTCCGGCTTTGATCAGGTACTTGCCGCGGCCGTGGTGATGCCCACCGCCCTGCCACGACACCGACGACGCCCAGGACGCGACCAGGTCACGCTCCGCGGCGGTGAGGCGGCGCAGGCGGGCGACTTCGGTGAGTTCGCGGGCGCTGGTCGCGGTCAGGACGGTGATCGCGCACCGGTCGAGGAACCCGCGGGTCTTGGCCCGCTCGCCGTCGGTGTCGACGGCGGCGAGGTCGTCCAGGGAGTGGGTGAGCATCAGGTGGGCGACGGACTTGTGCCGGTAGACCCGGGTCAGGGCGTCGGCCTGTTCGACCAGGGCGGCCGATCCGCGCAGGGCCCGCCACATCTCGTCCAGCACCGCCACGAACTGCCGCGGCCGCCGCGCGTCGGCGCGGGACAGGGCCAGGGCGGCTTCGATGGTGGCGTGCCCGTAGGACCAGGTCGCCAGCATCGCGGCCGCCATCAACGTGTCCCCGGCGCCGGTCACCGCGGACAGGTCCACGCACACCGCGGGGGCGTCCAGGTCGAGCGGGGTGGTGGTCGCCCCGTCGAAGACGCCCTTGAGGGGGCCTTCGAGGAGCCCGTACAGGGTGCGGCGCAGCGGCGTGGTCTCGGCGTCGAACCGGTCGGCGTCGACCTGCGCGGCGCGGATCAGGGGGTCGGGGGCCTGGGTGAGGACGGTCAGGACGTCGGGCACCGTCGGCTCACCCGAGGACGCGGGTCGGGTGTCGGTGAGGGTGTCGACGGCGGCGCCGAGGACGGCGGCCTCCCAGTCCGCCACCGCCCGGCCCCGCAGCAGCGCGCACAGGGCGAGCAGGGTGTTAAGGCGTTGCCCGCGGATCTCGGCGAGCAGCCCGGCCCGGGCTGCGCCGTCCAGGCGGGTGCAGGGCGTGGCCGAGAGGGCCGGCGTCCAGGGGGTTGATCCGGTCCAGGCCGCGCCCGACCCGGATCACCTGCCCGCCCGCGGAGCGCGACGACGGGTAGGTATTCGCCTTTGGGGTCGCCGAGGATGAGGGCGGTGACGCCGCAGGCCATCAGCCCGCGGATGATCCGTTTGGCGAGGCTGGTCTTCCCGGCGCCAGGGGCGCCGAGGACCATCATCCCGAGGTTGGTGACCAGGCCCGCCTCGTGCCAGGCGAACGGGTCGCAGCACACCACCTCGCTCGTGCCGAGGTGCCGCCCGATCGGCACCCCCACCGCCGGCGCCCCCGACCCGGCGCCGAACGGGAACAGCCCGGCCATCTGGGTCGTCGTCCCCGCATACGCCCACGGCCCCGGATCGACCACCGGCGTGCCGTAGAGGGTGCGTGTCACCGTGACCACGCCTTGGCGAGGTCGGTCAGGGACAGTCCGGCGGGCAGCCCGGCCAGGAATCCCGCGGCCTGCAGCCCGGTCAGGCGGCGCAGCCGCAGCTGGGAGGTGCCGGCGGCGTGCTCGAGGTCGGCGACCGCCACCGCGAGGTCGGTGTCGTCGTGGGCGGTGACGGTGGCGGTGATGGTCTGGGCGACCCACCCGGCGCCAGCGGCGACCTCCCGGGTGGACTGTTCCGCGGCGGCGGCGTCCCGGTCGTCCTGCGCCGTTCCGGCGCGCCCGATCACTGGCAGCGCCGAGACCATCTGCGCCAGCCACCGCGCCCGGACCTGCGCGGTCGCGGCGTCCATCGCCTGCCCGGCGGGGGTCGCGACCCAGGTGGCGGTGAAACGTTTGCGGTGCCGCCCGGGCCGGGCGATCGCATCCAGCACGGTCGAGGCGACGAGCTGGCGGGGGGCCTGGGCCCACACGAACGACGCCGACACCCCACTGTCATGCCGGTACACGTCCCGGGACTCCTCGGCGATGGTAGGGCCGGCGTAGTTCCAGTCGGGGATGTCGTTGCGGTGCAACAGGTTCGCCAACTCCACTGCCCCGGCCTGGGCGGGGTCGAACGCGACCCGGACCACACCAGCCAACTGCTCCGCCGTCATCGGCCCGCGGACGGTCACCCCGCACCCGTCCAGCCCGGACGCCAACGCGTGCACCGCCCGGTCCAGGAGCGGCAGGTAGGCGTCGAGGCCGCTGCGGCGGGTGCGTCGGGTGATCTGGGTGTCCCAGGCGCGCAGGTCGAACACCAGCGTCACCCGGGTCTCGGTCTGCGCCACCGCTGCTGGGCAGGCGTCGGCGAGGGTAGTCATCAGGTCCCGGCAATCCGCCGGAGCCGCCGGTGAGAGGCGGCGGGTCACCTGCTCGCGGAACCGGGTGCCGGGGGAGGGGGCGGTCTCGACGGTGACGCTGACCCAGGCCAGTTCCGGACGCCGTCCCAGGCCCTCCAGCCACCGCTCCCACCGCCCCACCGCGGCATCCCGCTCGCCCGGATCGATCAGCTCCGCCGCGGTCGCCTCCACCCGCAGCGTGACCGCCACCCGCCGGGCCCGCGGGTCATGGACCGCTCCGTAGGGGTTCGTGGGGTGGGGGACGACGATCATGCGGGTGTGCGCGAGCGGTGCGGGGAGGGCCCACCCGGTCGAGGTGAGGGCCCGGAACCGGGTCGCCCCGCGGGCCTGGGCCCAGTGCCAGCGGGCGGTCGCTCCGCACCACTGGGTCAGGGTCGCTCCACCGATCCGGGCCACGGACGCCGCCGTCACCCCGACGCAGCTGGCCAGGATCCCTGTGCCGGTGCGGGGGTGGGACTGCAGGACGACCAGCCCGGTCAGGTAGGTGAGGATCGCGGCGACGGAGGTCGTCCAGCTCACTCCGCGGACGCCGAACCGTTGCGGGCGCAGCCAGTTGCCGTAGAGGCGTTCGCTGCTCATCACGCCCCCGCCCACGGATCCACTGCCCGTGCCGCCCCCCGCACCGCGTTCACGGCCCCGGCCGCTGCGGCGGGAGCGGCCGCCATGGCGGGTGCGGCGCCCTGCGGCGCGGCGGCGCCGGCGGAGAGGCGGCGGCTGGCGGCGAGCTGGGCGCCGGTCGCGGTCATCCCGGTCACCGTGGCGGCGGCGCCCAGAGCGTTGCTGTTCATCGGTGCCGCGTTGACCGCGAAGGTGACCAGCCGCAGCAACGCCGGCAACGCGAACACCGCCGCGACCATCACACACAACCCGGTAACCAAGGCCTGCACGCCGCGGCCCTCGCCGATCAGGGACAGGCCAAGGTAGTAGATCAACGCGGCAGCGGGCTTGACGAACACGAACGCCAGCAGCCACCCAGTGATCTTCGGCAGCCACAGGACGCTGCCCCGGCTGAACTGCCCCGCCGCCGCCACCGGCACCATCACCGTCAACACCAGCACGGCGCCATCGCGGAACAACATCAGCAAGTACTGCACCGCCCCGACCATCAACACCAACGACCCCCAGAACGCCACCAACGCCGGCGCCGTATCCGACAACGAGAGCAAGGTCGTGAACCGGGCCCCGACGTCCCGGGTGGGGACCGCCGCCAGCAGGCCGGTGGTCAGGGATTCAGACCATTCCTGCAAGGCCCGCACGATCGGGATCGACCCGACCGCGCTCACCCCGAACACCAGCAGCCCGCGAGCAACGTCACGGACCCACGTGTGAGAAGCCCCGGCGACGCCCCAGGAAACGGTGGCCAACAACGCCATCACCGCCACCGGGATCCCGATCCAGGTCAACACGTAGGACTGCGCGGTCCGCAGGACGGCGGTGTCGACGCTCGCCGATCCCGTCGCCGTCCACCACGTGAACAACTGGGTGACCATCTGGCCAGCGGCTTCGACGGCGGCGTCGGCCAGGCCGCCCCAGAACCCATCAAGGACATCGGCGAGGCAGCCCTGCGGAGTGATACAGGCACCCATCACGCGCCGCCGAGGGCGTCGTAGGAGGAGTAGGCGGCGGGGTCGGGGCGGGTCAGGGCGCGGGCGGTGGTCCGCCAATCCCCCCAGGCCGGTGCGACCAGGCGCCAGTCGCCACTCAACCAGACCAGGTCAACCTCGTACTCGGTGAACATCGATGCCCCGGCTTCACCGACACCCCGGATCAACACGTAGACCAGGCGGTGACCGTCACTGCCGGAGACGGGCTCGAGGCGGTACCCGGCGACAGCGCCGCCCTGGCTGGGGATGGGTGCGCCGTCGCGGACACCCGAGGCGGTGACGATCTCGCGGTAGGCATCCAGGGTCTCCCGGGCGAGTTGACCGTTCGCGGCGCCGACCACCTGCTCCTCGATCGTCGGACCGAACACGTCGGACCCGGCGAACGGGAACGTCCGCACCAACAGATGGACCGCAGCCAGTGCCGCACCCTCGTCGTCGCGGCTGAAGCACGTGGCCCGTCCCTGTCCCTGGCAGGCAGGCCCGTGGGTTGGCGACACCGGCAGATCCATCCCGGCGAAGTCCTGCCACGACACCGCCGGTCTCGTGGACTCACGCGTGCTCGGGGATGCCTGGGTCGGGGCAGGAGGCTGACCCGATCGATGGCGCGGCTGCTCACCGCGAGGCGGCCGGATCATGCTTGCCCCAGCGACCCCAACACCCAGGACGACAACGGCCACGGCAAGCATCAGACCCCTTCGAGCCGGACGACGGCGCGCCCGATCGGCTCGCTCGGCTGGGCGGCTGGATCGGTGACGCCGTGGGGTGAGGTTCGTCGCCCTCTCGGCGGCGTTCATGCCGCGGCCTTGCTGACCAGAGTCACCGCACCGGTCACGATGCCGGCCCCGACCAGCGCCAGCAACAATTGCTTGACCGCTTCGCCCGACCCGCCGTGCTGACGCACCTCGATCGCCGTCCGAGCCCCAGCGACAATCGCGGCCAACCCGCACATCGCGTAGGCGAGCCACTTCCCGTACGAGAACACCACTGCCACAGCAGCATCAACACCCGGCGGAGCCACCGGAGCAGGGTCAGGGATCGCAAGCATCACGAGCAACAGAAGTGGGGACATGGCCTCGGGACTCCTCGGAGTATGCGCGGGCTGTGAATGCTGACGGCCTACTACGCCATGGTAGACCGTAGTACTATACTCGACGATAGATGCGGACTGCGCCGGGTGGCAAGCGCCGGTCCCGAGGAAGGGAATGAGACGTGATCGAGCAGCAAATCGCGGGGCCCGTGTCCGTCGCCGGCTGGGCGGGCGCCTTGGCCGTGGTTGCTGGAGAGGTCGACCGGCTACGTGCCGACCGCGACGAGGACCGGGCACTCGTCGACGAGCTCATCGCGCAAGGCGCCCGGTGTGGGATCGGCGCAGTTCCTGTGGCGACGGTCCACCCGACCTGGACTGACTGGGTCGATGAGTGGTTGGTGCCGCGGATCTCCCGTAGCCCGCACCGCTACCGCTGGTGCCACCGGTACGCCGACCATCCCGAGGTCGCCGACCGGCTCCAGGCCCTCTGGCACGCCTGGGAAGCCCAATGGCCAGACCCACTCGCCCGCCAGACCTGGTTCCGCGACGGACTCGATCACCACTGGCCGATCATCACCGCCGAAGACGGGCCACTACGGGAATGCTCCGCGCGAGAGGGGATCCACACGTCGTGAGCTAGCGGATGGCGCTTCCGCTCGCAAGTCCCAGCTCGAACGGGACTGTGCGCGAGACAGCAGCATCGTCGTCCCTGCGCGTAGCAGAGAAATGCCAGGAACGCCCGTTCTCTCTGACTGCTCCGGCTTGGGGGATGTCACGGTGGGGTTGGCGGGAGGTCCACGGTGACCCGTAGTACGGGGTAGTCGGGTGGGAGCATCCCGCGGAACCCGCGGGGGGTCACCTCGACCACGTCGTTGCTGATCCAGGTGACCTTGTTGAACCGGTCGGGCAGGTCGCCGACAACCGTGAGGCGTTCGGGGTCGGTGGTGTGCACCAGGTTGTCGTGCTTGTCGCGCACCTCCAGCCAGCACCGCGGTTCGGGGTCGAGTCGCCCGATCCCGCGCGCACGCAAGGACCTGGACCTGTTGGAGTGCCAGCGCCCGACCCAGTCGAACACGAAGTCCGACTGCGCCACCTTCGCTGCGGCGTCCTTGAACGGCTCCAGCGGCCAACCGAACCTCTCCGCGACCAGCAGCACCGCCTCCGACAGGTCCTCCAGCACCAGCAGGTGCTTGTCCCGAACCGAACCGCACTCCGTGTAAGGACGCCAAGCACGGTTCAAGTTCACCGTTGCAACACCTAGTGCCAGTGGACCCCGGTCTACCTCGCGGTCAGGGGCATTGTCGGCGGCATACACGGAGATCTTCCATACGTCCGGGTCCCGCGTGACGCCCAGTTCGCGCAGTTCCTGCAGGTACAGCAGCGACACCACCCGCGCCACCACGCCGTAGTCCCACCGGATGGGCTTGGGTGGTCGCGGCAAGCCCTCAAGATCGGCATCGAGCTCGAAAGGGTCCACCATGAACCCCAGTGCCTTGAAACGAGTCATCAGCGTCCGCGTCCGTTCTCGTTCAGCCTGGGGGGCTTCCCAACCCTGTCATTGTACTGCCTGATGAGCCGACTTTCGTGCTTGGAGCCGCGTGCGGTGCCTACGCCCTTCCAGATGATCTGCGAC
This sequence comes from uncultured Actinomycetota bacterium, assembly GCA_963710915.1. GTDB lineage: Bacteria > Actinomycetota > Actinomycetes > Actinomycetales > Kineosporiaceae > JADJPO01. The sequence continues at coordinate 9,784 of CAVQCD010000023.1, forward strand.
GCGAACCGTTGTCTGCCCGCGTCACGGTTCAGGGCTCGTACCTGCTTCTCTGCTCGTGCCGACTTGCCGTCCTTTCGGATGACGGACCCTCGTCCGAACTTCTGGAGTCTGAACCTGTTCATGGGTTGTTCGAGGTCCACGATCTTGTAGACATGCGTTGGCCCCATGTACTGGTAGCTATTTCTGTGGATTCTGCCACCGCCCCCACCGCCGCCGATACCCCAACCGCCGCCGCCGCCTCCATTGGGCTTCGCGGCATGGGTGCCGTCGAGGTCGGTCATGTTGATGGGGTCGTTGGGGTATCCGTAGGTGGTGTCGTTGCCGCCATAGATGGGGTCGGTGGACAGGAATCTGCCGATGGTGGGGGCGTAGATGCGGGCGCCCATGTGGATGGTGGAGGCGAGGGCGTCGGTGGAGCGTTGGTGGTCGCCGAGCCAGGTGTGGCGGCGGGTGCCGGTGTAGGGGACGCCGTATTCGTCGGTGTCGTAGGTGGCGCCGTTGGGGGTCCCGCCGGCGGGGGCGGGGTCGGACGTGGTTTTCACGTCGCCGTGTAGGTCGGTGAGGTAGTGGCGGGTGATGGTGTAGGCGGGTGTGGTGGCGGTCTGGATGTAGCCGACGGTCCCGCCGTCCAGGCCGGCGATGTAGCGGGTCAGGGACCCGTCAGCGAATCCTTCGTCGATCCACGCCGGGGAGTCACTGCCGTCGTCGTAGTGGTTGATCTTCGCGGTGCCGGCCAGGACCGCTCGGCGCAGCCGGCCGCCCGGGTCCAGGGTCCAGGTGTCGGTGTTACCGGAGTGGGTCTGGGTGGCGGCCATGTCGGTGAGGTAGTAGCTGGTGGTCAGGTTCCCGGTCGCCCCACTGATGTAGCCGCCGTTGCCGGTACTGCCGGCGAGGGCGGTGGGCAGGGTGGTGGTCCGGCCCCACGCGTCATAGACCAGCCCCGTCCCGGTCCCGGTGGGCAGCAACCGATCCGCGCCGTCGTAGGACAGCGTGGTCGTGCTGGTGGTGGCGCAGACGCTGGCGCTGGTGGCTTGGCGGGCCAGGGTGGTGCGGTTGCCGTTCACGTCGAAGGTGTAGGTCCGTTTCTCGCACGGGTCACCCCCGGTCCGGACCGCGGCGGCGGTGATCAGACGCCCGGCGCCGTTGTAGGTGTAGGTCCGCGCGGCGAGGCCGTCGTGGGTCCAGGTGGTCCATTGGGAGTGGATGTTGGAGGTCTGGGAGTCGTGCAGCCAGGTCACCCCGGACCGGATCATCGTGTGGTCGACCCGGTCCCCGATCGTGTTGGTCGTGTAGGACTCGACGAGGCCGTTGGCGAAGGTCTGCGATTCCAGGTCGCCGTCGGCGTTGTAGGTCCCGGTGATCGCCCCGAAGTGCGAGTCGGTGGCGGTGGTGGCCAGGCCCCGGCGTTCGGTGACCGAGTTGTAGGCCACGGTCCGCGACCCCAGGGTGGCCCCACCGGGCTTCTTCCACGTCGTCACCGCGGGCCTCCCCGCGGGGTCGTAGGTCTGGGTGGTGGTCGCAGCGTCGGCGTCGGTGGTCGTGGTCTGCCGACCGAAGTCGTCGTAGCCGATGGTGATCGTGCCGGCCATGCCCGCCCCGGGGACCGGGGTGGTGTCGGTGGTCGACCCGGTGGGGAGACCGGTGGCGGGGTCGTAGGTCGGTTTGATCGCGGGGACGGCGGTCCCGACGTCGCCGGTGGTCAGGGCCCGGACCAGACGCGGGGACCACCCGGCGTTCTCGTAGCTGGTGGTGGTGGTCCGGGTCCTGGTGGTGCTCGCGGCGTCGACGACGGTCTCGGTGACCGTGGTGGGGCGCAGCAGGTAGTCGTAGGTGGTGTAGGTGGTGGTGGGCAGTTGGGGTAGGCCCGCGGTGCCGGGTTGGGCGCCGACGGTGATGGTGCAGGGCAGGTTCGCCCATGCGGCCTGCACGCAGGCCCCGGTCCCCGAACCGGTGTAGTAGGTCGTCAGGCGGGTCCCGGCGTTCGTGGTCTGCCCGGCGGCGGAGGGCTGCCGGGTCTGTTTGACCAGCCCGGTCGCGGCGTCCAGGACGGTCTCGTGGACGATGTCGACCCCGCCGGGGACCAGAGTGGTCACCCGGAGTGGGGTCTTGTGGGTCCACCCGGCTTTCGCGTCCGCGGCAGAGACGCCGCCGGTGGTGGCCAGGCCGTAGGCGTACCGGGTGGTCCGGATGTCGGCCTCGTTGACCACGGTCGCGTCCGGGGACCGGGAGGCCCCCGTCGTGGACTCGGTCACCTGGTGGCGGGGCCCGTCCAGGGTGGGGTCGGCGTCGGGCAGAGTGCGGGTGCCGTAGGTGTTCTTCGTGTGCGCCCGCGCCATCACGGTGGTGTGCCCGCCACCGGCGGCGGGGATGGAGGCCTGCTGGTAGGGCCCGAACGACTCCAGCAGGTCGATCCCGTCGGGAGCGTAGATGTTGGTGGTGTCCAGCACCTTCGCCAGATACGCCGACGTCGTCGCCGCGGGCAGGCCCAGACCGGTCGCGGTCGCTGCCGTGGCGTAGACGGCGCGGTCCCGGTTCCCCGCGGACAGCGCCCGGATCACGTTGCCGGTCCTGTCGTACTCGGAGGTGGTGATCTTCCAGCCGCGTTGCCCGGTCCCGGAGAACACTGCCTCGTTCACCGCGCGGCCACTCACGTTGATCCCGGTCACCTCCCCATCCCGCAGGCTGGTCGCCGAGACCGTGTCCCCGGGGGAATAGACCACCGACGCCGTCACCGGGACGTCGTTCTGCCCCCACGCGGCGGCGGCGGCCGCGGACAGGTCGGGGTTGGCCTCGGGTGCGGCGCCGGGGTTGGTGTAGGGGACGCCGTAGCGGACGGTGGAGGTTTCGGTGCCCGAGCCGTTCGCGGCGTTGTGCGTCCGGGAGACGGTGTCCAGGCGCCCGGTGAACGGGTTGGTCCCGTCCCGGGGGTGTAGCCGATCGTCCAGGCGGCCAGCCCGGGCGGGGTCACCGACGTGATCTTCCCCGAGTTCGCGGTCCCGGTGGTGGTGTTGTAGGCGTAGGTCACGGGCAGGACCGGGGTCCCACAACTGGTGGCGTTGATCCGCGGGTCCCACGCCTGGAACAGGCGGCCCTGGGCGTTGTAGGAGTAGCAGGCCAGCAGGGTGGAAGAGATCGTCCCGTTGGCCAGGGCGAACTTCATCCCGATCCCAGTGATCTTCCCGGCGGTGTAGAAGAACTTCACCGCCCGGCACCCGGGCTGGAACGTCGCCGGAGCGTTGTCATCGGAGCAGTCCTGCCCCGAGGCGGCCGGGGCGAGCATCCGGAACGGGGTCCCGTCACCGTTGTAGGTGGTGGTCGTCGTCTGGTTCACCCCAGGCTGGACCACGCTCTCGACCCGGTAACGCCACGCGTTCCCCGTGGAGGGGGTGCCGGTGCCGGAGGCGTAGGCGAAGATCGTGGAGTTGCCGTCGGTGTCGGCGACCGTGTACTTCGTGCCCGTCCCGGTCCCGGTCTTGGACAAGGTCAAGCCCGCGGCGGCGGTGTCGGCGAACGGTTCATAGGTCCCATCGGCCTGCACCGCGAAGTACAGGGCTCCGCCGTCGGCCTCGCTGGCCTTCACGAACGAGCCGAGATCGGTCACCGCCGACCAGGACGACCCGGCGGTGTCCACCCCCACCGAGGCCACCCAGCCCGGCCCGAACGGGCCGGCCACCGCCGGGGCGAAAGAGTTGAACGAGCGACGCACCGTCATGTCCCCGTTGAACCCGGGGACCTGCACATCGGTCGCGGTGATCGAATAGTTCCCCGTCAGCAACGACACCGACCCGGGGCCGATGTCGTCGGTGGCGTAGGACTCCCCGAACGCGGCCCGGTCCACGATCACCGTCGGCGGGTTCGTCGACGTCCACGTCGTCGGCGTCGGGGTGGCGTTGTCGGTGAAGGTGGCCTGGACGTCGATCGCCTGGTTGGTGGCACCCAACGTGGAGGCCACGTTCCAGATCAACGTCGACGGTGAGGACGCCTTCACCCCATCCGTCGTGGTCGCCACCGGCCAGGTGACGGCGGCCCCGTTCAGGGTGACGTGGGCGGGCGGGATCGTCGTCCACGCCGTCGCGGTGGTCGCCTTGTAGGCGAAGGTCACCTTCGTCGCCGCGGTCGGGGCGTGCGCGAGGAGGCGGACCGTGGACTGGGTACGGTCCCCGCTGACCGGGGACGCCACCGCCACCCCCGCCCCGAAGGCATAGCCCGCGTCGGTGGAGGCGTTCAACGCCGCGTCCAACGCCTGCACGTGCAACACGTTCGCCCCCACCGGCGGCGTCAACGACAATGTCGCCGTCCGCGGCCCGGCCCCGGTCGCGGCGACCGTGGCCCGGGCACCGTTGTTGAACCAGTACCGGAACGAGGTGACATCGGTCGAGGCCGAGGAGAACGTGAACGACCCCGCCGCCGGGGGCGCCGGGTTCCACGACCCCGCCGGGTAGGCCGTCGAAGACACCATCGCCGCGGCCGGTGGAGTGGTGTCCACGGACACGTTCTGCCACGCCGTCGCCGCGGACACCCCACCGGTGGAGTTCACCGCCTGCACCTGCCACCGGTAGGTCCGCCCGTTCACCACCGCCACCCCCGGGCACGTCGACGTCGCCCCCGAGGCGACCTGGGCGCAGTCCGTCCCGGCCGCCGGGGTCACCCACGCGTTGCCGTTCGAGACGTCCTGCACGAACACCCGCGCCTTGACCGGTGCACCCCCGGGGTCGGACACCGTCGCCGAAACCACCAGGGAGTCCTTACCGATCGTCGCGCCCGCCGCCGGAGACAGGTTCGTCGGCACATTCGGGGCCGAGGCATACGTCACCTCGAACATCGGCTGGTTGGAGCCGTGCTCCAGCGACGTGAACCGCTTGTAGCCGGCGTTCGTCGCCTCCTGCGCCGCCGCCAACTCCACCGTCCGGTTCGTGTAGGCCCCCGACGCCCAGTCCTGCGCGATCGGAGTCATGTTCACATTCGCGTACGCCACGCCGGTGCAGAACTGCCCCACCGCCGGGTTGAAGATCGACTCGATCGGTGACCCCACTCGCGCCGGCATCGTGTTCCACGTCCACCCCGCGTTGAACGCCGCACCCACCCGGTAGATCCGGATCGCTTCCGCGGCCGTCACCCCGCACGAGCCCTGCCCGGTGGTGAACATCCGCAGGTTCGCCGAGGACACACTCATCCCCGCGATCGTCGACAACAACGCCGCCGGCGCCTCCACGTAGGAGCGGAACACCGACCCGTCGAACCCGACATGCAGGCGGGTATCCGCCGGGTAGGCCGTCGTCGGAGTCGTGTTCTTCACGAACATGTCCTGCGACGCCATCCACGACACCACCGGATCCACCGTCACCGGGAACACCGTCCCCGGATCAGCCAGGAACGCCGCCACCGGACGCAACGCCAGATGCCGCACCACCGAAGCACCCTTCGCCCCCGGCACCGAGGTCGCCGCAGCGACCCGCGCCGAATTCAACCCCACCCGCCCCGACACCGGCGCCGCAGCCGCCGACCCCGACGCAGAAGCAGACGGCGACACCGAAGCAGACGCCGACGCCGACGGTGAGGCGGCAGGAGCAGTCGGCGATACTGACGGGACCGGGGTGGGCGTTGCCGGTGCGGCAGGCGCCGCAGGCTCACCGGGCAGCGGCGCCGCCGCCGGGTCAGTGGCGGGCAACCCGCTGGCCGTGTTCACGCTCATCGGGACGTTCACCACGTGGGTGGGATGCTCACTCACCGGGTTCCGCCGCGCGTCCCACATCATCGGCGCCGCCGTCGTCGCCACCGTCACCCCCGAGGCGTCGACATAGTCCACACCCCCGCCCGCCCGCTCCCGGGGGGTCACACCGGTGGTCGTGACCGGCAGTTCCAGGTTCAGCTGACCCGCGGGACGGGCCTTGATCACCCAACTCGTCTCGAACCCCACCGACGTCGCCGCGACCACGAGATCGACCCCAGGCTGGACCTCCGGATACGTCGCGACACTGCCCGCCAGCACCGGTTTGGGCAGTACCCCCGGACGCCCGCCCGGCCCGAACGCGCCCGCCGACACGCTCAGACCGACACCCTCGCGGACCACCCGCGCCAACACCGTGTCCCCGCCCCCGGACAGCACCAGCCCCGAAGACACCGCCCGCGGACTCACCGTGCCGTCAGCGTTCACGGCGAGGGTGAGATCCACATCCACCCACCACGGCTCCGGCTTGTTCTCCACCATCCGCGTGCGCTGCACCCACCGCGGACCACCGAAGGACTGAACCGTCCGCGACCCGTCCGCGTCCACGAACAACGCCGAGGACTCCGTCCGCTCCCCCAGCACCTCCACCCGCGCCTTCACCTGCCGGGCCAGGGCCTGCGCCCCCACCAGATCCGGACGCGACAACACCGAAGAATCACCCGACGACAGCGACGACGATGACGGTGACGGTGTAGAAACGCCGTCCGCTGACGGAGCCGACGTCTGTGCCGTCGGAGACGGAGTCGGAGTCGGAGTCGGAGTCGGAGTGGCAGCGATCGCGGTCTGCGCCGTGGCGGCGACCAGCACGGCAGACATCACCGCAGCCGCGCCACTCCACCGCCGCCACAGCCACGCCCGGTCAAGAGAATTCCTCGACGACGACCCGCGACGCGCACGAATGACAGCCACGACGACCACCCAATCCACACCGAAAACCCCTGCACCCCAACAGATCCCGAGGCACAGAGAAACCGATACAGCAGACAGGAGAACAGTCGCTCGTGGGCCGACGAGCAGTGCCCGAAGTAAACACGCACACCACGAATAGGGGTCAATAGCCGCGGCCCATCATGAGCATTCCTTAACCATTCCATGGGCGTGTCGAAACAGGACCAAAGACCCATTAGCCACCCATGTAAGGCAGATTCTCGTTGAAATGCCAATAACTCTCGGGTGGCAGTAGCGACCACACTCGAGCGCAGGAAGAGCCACCGCAGGGGGCAGTTCGATCGGCAGAGCGGTTGCGCGTCACCCGAGGTCGCGGGTCTCTGATGCACTCGTTCAGAGGAACCGGATCGTTGCGGCAGCAGGCCTTCTCGCCACACCGCCCATCGTCACCAACGCGGCCGGCGCCGGGGAACTGACCGGTCACCTGAACCGGGTAAGCGCTGGCCGATATCGACTGCGCGACGTCCCGCCTGAGGCCGCGACGACGCCCCGCCTGAACGCGCTATGGGCTCACCGCGAGCCCGGCGGTACCCCCTCAGATCACCTGAGCGCTCAGCCGCGACCTTGAGGTGGCCTATCGCATCTCCCAGGCGAACCAACTGGGCCAGCAGGTCCACAGCCTGGTGCCGATCGCCCAGCCGGAGGAGAGCGAGGACCCTCAGGTCACTGCCCAGCGGCGTCGAACCACGCCACCTCGGCATCACATCGCCCTGAATGCCGCTGCCGCCCACTGAACCTGGGGCTGCGGCTCGTGCACGCGAGATGCTGGCTTGGGCCGCCAGTGTCCGGGGCGATACCTCTTCCGGGCCGCTGATACGTGTCTCAGCCCACCGCCGCTGCAGCTTCGGCAGAGACAGGTCGGGTGCGAGCTTCGATCCGCCGAACCAGACTTGCCTGCCGGCGATGTCGGTGTCGCCGGGACGCCCGACGGCGTAGCCGGTGATTTGGCCAGGCGTGCGCAGCGACTCCCGCCACATGACCAGGACTCCGTATCGGGCCAGCCGGTCTGCGAACTCCACGCGTGACGTCGACCCGGAGGCAGCGGCCCGGACCTGGCGGGTCAGCCAGCGTCGTGCGGGCTCGGCCCTCGCCGTACGGGTGGCCTTCTCGGACTCGGCGCGGGTCGGGGCGACGCCGGCGGTCCGGTTCGGGGAGGCGACGACCCTGAGTCCGTACCGTCGTTCGGCGGCCCGGGCGGCGGCGTGGACCTTGGGCCAGTCCCGGAACACCACGACCGGGTGACCGTCCATCCGGGCCAGCACGACGGCGATGTGGATGTGCTCGTCCGCGTGCCGCACCGCGACCCAACGGCACGCTGACGCATCCCCGTGGGGTGCGAAGCCGGCGCGATGGACGACGTCCCGCGCCACCTCGGCCCACTCCGCGTCGCTGAGCGAGCGGTCGCCGTCGGCGGTCCGCATCGAGCACTGCCACACCGGCCGGTCGACCTCCGGCTGCAACTGCAGCGGCAACGTCAACCGAGCGGCGAGCGGGGCGACGTCCCGTCGTCCGGCGATGACGGCAGGTTCGAGTCTCGGCCAGGGTGGCGGGGTCGTCGCCTCGCCAGGACGCGACCAGCCGCGGCTCGAGGTGTTCATTCGCCCGCCCCGGCCCGAACAAGTACCGCAGCAGCCCGCCGGCGTCCTGGCCGCGGGTCACCTTGCCGATCACGTCGCGTCCCCCGCCGCGCGCTCGGCGACCTCGGTCAGCCGAGCCAACGCGACCAGGACCCGCTGCTCCACTTCACGCGCCCCGACCGGGCGCAAGCCTGTGGTGTTCTTCTCCCGCGCGAGCTGGTTGAGGTTGTTCCCCACCCGGTTCACCGCCGTCACAGCCTCCATCACCTCGGCAAGCACCAGCCGGGACGGCGCCCGCCGTGGCACGGGCACCGCAGGCACCGCGCCGGCCGCCGAAAGGGCCGCCTCGGCGACGAACCGGGACAGCGACACCCCACGGCCAGGGCCGGCGGCCGCGGCGTGGACGGCGCGGTACTCCTCATCGGTCAACCGGATCTCGAGTCGCCGCACCGCGGGGCTGGGTCGGCGAGGACGGCGGCGTGGCCCGGCCATACGCTCCCCGTCCCGGCCGACCGCGCCCGGGTCGGCCCTGTCGTGCGCCCCCGCCGGGGCGCGCGATGATCAGCTGGGCCGAGCGTAGCGACGGCACTAGCTCTAGCTCGCTCCCGTTGCCTAAGTGGGGGAACCAGCGATCCGCGCGGGGATGAACAGGGACGGACGAGCACTCCGCCCAGGCGGATAGTCGGGGGTGAGCACGGCCCGTCACCCATCGGCCGGCGTCGGCCGATGGGTGCGGTAGGTCAGCCGTTCGCGGCGGCGAAGGCCTCCCGGATCTCACCGGGGATGCGGCCCTTGGCCGGCACGTCGTAGCCGTTCGCGATCGCCCAGGCCCTCACCGCGGCTGCATCACTCGGCACCCTGGTCGTGGTCCGGGTGGAGGACTTGGGTGCCCTGCCGAGGCGGCGCGCGTTGGCGACGAACGGGGCGAGAGCCTTGTCGAGCTTGGCGACGTTCTTCTCCGACAGGTCGATCTCGTACGTGTAGCCCTTCCACGCGAACACCACGGTCTGGTCCGCCTCGCCGCCGTTGAGGTCGTCAACGAGCTCGGTCACAACCTTCTGCGCCATCTGGCCTGCTCCTTCACTGGTGGTCCCCGCTGCCGCAAGTGTCGGCCACCACCCCCACCCCGCGTCCAGTAGCGACTCTCACCGTGGGCCTGGCGTGTCGAGCTCGCGCATGGTGCCCGGCTTCCCCTCGTTGACGGTCGTGATGACGGATGACGGATCGAGGGCCGTTCGGCATTTCCTCGCGTGCGTACGCGAGCACGCGGGGGATATCCCGCAGGAGCCGAATCCGTCATCCGTCATCGCCCGCGCCGTTGACGGCCCGAGCGCTGAGCCTGAGGACGCTGCACGGCTCGTGGGTGACGGTCATGGGTGACGGCGGGCCGAGGATGGGTGACGGCCCGTTGACCTGCACGTTCAACGGGGATGGCGGGTCGGCGGCCCGTCATTCATCGCAGACGGCGGGGCGCGTGGGTGACGGCGGCGGTGACGTCGCAGCCAACGTCACCGGTGACGTGCCCGTCGACACCGGGGGCTGTGCCGTCGCCAACGGGTGACGGATCGTCGAACGGCTGATCGGCACGCTGCCCGTCGTGAACCCGACTGAGAACCGGCCCCTCGGCGACGCAACATCGACCGACCCCAGCGCAGCCGACGCCCTGCCGGGCCTGTGCACACCCGGCCCGGCGTCCGGGCTTGTCCACACCTCAGGCGATGCCCCCGCCATTGGGCCGCGAGCACGGACTCCAATCAGGGCTGCCAAGGACACCCGGGGGCCGCGCTGGGCACCGTCGGCAACGGACGGAACGACGACAGGGAGACGTACATGACCGCGACCGACAGGGGCACCGTTAGCGTCACCTGCGCCCGATGCGTTGACGGGTGGAGCGCCACCCAGGACCAACCGTTCGATGACCGTGACGAGGCGATGGCCTATGCCCTTGCCGTCGGCTGGAACTTGACGGGTGACGGGTTGCTCTGCCCCGACTGTTCCCTGTGCGCCTACTGCGAACGGGCCGGGCACACGTGGGCCGGGTGGACGACCATCGGCGCCTCGCTCAGCGGGCGCTGGCCCGGAGGGCGGGTTCGCTTCTGCCGAGTGTGTACAGCGGGGCACTACGACCCGCCCGTCGCCCCCAGGGCAGGCGTGCGGACGTATTGACCGCCCGCTGGAACGAACGAGCCCATTCATCCGCTGGGACCGAGACTGCCGAGCGGCCCTCGTCAGCGCTGCTCCGATGTGCCGACGGGTGCGGGGCTCAGCCGCGGCTGGCGCCGAGCTGGGTCAGGTCCTCGGGAATGATCGAGTAGACCATTGCGTCAGCAGGTCCGGCGGGCCAGCTGAGAAAGTTGCGCAAGCGACCCTCCTCCTGGAAGCCGGCCCTGGTCAGGACGCTGCGCGAGGCGACGTTGTCCGGGGCGACCCAGGCCTCGAGGCGTTGCAGGCCCAGGACATCGAGCGCCCAAGGAAGGACCAACCTCACCGCCGCTGTGGCTGCGCCGCGGCCTCGCACCCCAGGAACGACCCAGTACCCCAGACCGGCGACATGTTCCTGCGGTCGAGCACTGACGATGATCAACCCGATCGCGCGGTCGGAGTCGGCCTGGACGATGGCCTGCGACACGCCGACGCCTTGCGCGGCGCGACTCCACTGGCGATGAATGAAGGCAATGCCTTCCTCGTCGGTGTAGTCCGAAGGGACGGTCGTCCCCTGAGGAATCACGGGGTCCGACGACGCGTGCCGCACGCAGTCCACGTCCGCTTCCGACCATTTCCTGACAGCGATGGACCCGTTAGTGAGCGGAGCGGGTGGGTAGGGCAACGGGCGAGAGGTCATGCGGTGATGGTGCCAGCGACCGGGGTCGTCTCTCGTCGGTGACCAGCCGCGCAAGCGTTGTGCCAGTGCAGCGAGTCACCTACGTCAGCGCGCTCGTCCCGGGGCGGGGCCGAGCCGGTGGCCGGGGGCTCGAGGCCGGTTTCCCAGACTCCATGCGGTGCGTTGCGCGAGTGCGGCGGCGAGGACTTCTCGTGGGGGAGCTGGCCTTCCGCGGGCTCGCCCAGGTCCCGGGAGGTGGCGTTGCGCGTCGGGGCTGGTGATGTGGGCGGCGGCGTCCTGTAGTCGGTCGGCGATGCGGGGGGCGGTGTCGGCCTGGTTGGCGGGGGTCCAGTGGGGGCGGTCGAGGTCGCTGTGTTCGGAGGGGGTGAGCCAGGCTCCGCGGCGGATCTGGTGATGGGCGGCGTCGTTCAGTGCGGTGGTGACGTCGGTGAGTTCGGCAGCGTAGGCGCGGACGCTGTCGAGGCTGGGCAGCTCCTGGCGGCGGCGGCCGGCGGCGAGGTGCTGGTAGATGGCTTGGGCTTGGGTGACGGGCCGCCCGTCGGTGGGCTCGATGGTCGCGAGGCGTCGGGTGGTGTCGGTGGCGCGGGCGAGCAGCTCGGCGTGCCGGTGCAGCACCGCGGCGCCCGCGGTGTCGCCGTGCCGGGCGAGGACTTGGCTGCCGTGGTGGGCGGCCGCGGCGGCATTCTGGGCGATGATCTCGATGTCGCGGGGGCTGATCGACCCCGCGTTGCGGATCATGTGGCTGAGCCGGTGAAACGCCTCGGGCAGGTCCTCGGAGGTCCGCGGCGCGAACGGTCGCCGAGACGGTGGACGAACGTGATCGGGGCCCGCGGGGAGCGGGCCGGTGACGGCGATCCGGTGGGTCTGCTCCGCGGCGACGCCCAGCCCTGAGCGGGCGACCTGTCGCAGGGCCTCGGCGGCAGGAGTCTGTCCGGCGCGGGCGAGGGAGTCGGCGAGGTCGTCGGAGGCGGCGAGTAGGCCTTGGGTGAGGGAGGCGACGTCGGCGAGTTCGGCCCAGGCCGCGTCACCGGTCGGTCGCCCACCGGGTGGGATGCTCTGCCATTCCGCGGCGGCGAGCGTCGCTGACCGGGCGATGGCCTTCCACTGTTCCCCGACGGAAGAGACCGGGGTCGTGGCGAGGATCTGGCTCGGTGCGGCGTCCGACAGGTGGGGGACGTCGGCCAGGAGTCGGCCGAGCAGGCCGACTGGGTGGCGTTCGGCCTCGGCGATGTGCAGTGGACCCGCGCGTTGCCCGGTGCCGGTGACGTCGCGGTGGACCTGTTGCAGCAGAGCAACGGTCGCGGTGTGAGCGCCCACAGCGATGTCGAGGTCCTGCTCGGGGATGGCGCCGCCGGTCTGCAGGACTCGGGCGAGGGCGACGGCGAGGTGGTGCATGTCGTGGCGGTAAGTCACGGCGTGGCCCGCAGTTCGCGGAGCGCCTTGGCGGCCAACGCTGCCCGGGTGATGTCGCCGACCTCCTGCAAAGCCTCGATCGCTGCGCCCAACGCATTTGTCGCGATGCGCAGGCCGTCCTCGAGTGGCAGGGGCAGTGCGGGTTCGGGCATCGGGGGGTAGGGCGGGTGGACGTCGGTGAGGGTGAGCAGGGCGTGGTTGAGGGCGATCCGGACATCGACGTCGAGGTCGCCGTACAGGACGGCGACCAGCGTCCGGGTGGCGATGGCGACGTGAGGGGGTTCGGGCTGGGTGGTCGGGATGGTCATGGGGTGTCCTCCGGGTTGTCGGTGTGCGGATCGGCTTCGTGGTCGGGGGTGTCGGTGAGGAGGCCGATGTGGCGGTAGATGCGTCGGGCGGGGCGGGACAGGCGGCCGGGTTCGACGCCGAACTCGGCGGTCAGGCGCATGGTGAGGGCTTTCGCGGTGAGGGGTTCGGCGCCCATCTCGGCGCAGTGGTGTTCGTAACGGGCGCGCAGGGCGGTGACGTCGCACCAGTGCCCTGGCCCGAGGGCGGCGGTGTCGCGGATGAAGGAGGCGAGGGTGTCTTCGCTGATCCGGTAGTCCTCGGTGGCGGCGCGGACCCGGTCGGGGTCGGCCAGGCCTCCGGCGAGGACGGCGATGGCGCCGTGGACGGCCCAGCCGAGGACGGCGGGTCCTTCTTCGGTGAGGATCCGGGTGTGTAGGTCGGGGTCGCGGCGGTGTTCGGGGACGACGTGGGTGAAGGGCAGGAGCCGGACGCGGCGCCAGAAGGAGGGGCCGCCTTCGCGGACTTGGGGGAGGTGGTTGGAGGCGATGACGACGATGTGGCTGGGGGTGAAGTCGAAGAAGTCGCCGCGCATGAAGCGGCCGGTGAGGGTGTCGCCGCCGGTGAGGCGTTTGACTTTCGCTTCGTCGAAGCGGCGTCCGCTGGATTGTTCGGAGCAGACCAGCAGCCGGGCGCCGCGCAGGCGGGCGATCTCGGTGGGGTGGGCGCTGTCCCGGCCGGCCATCAGGAATCCGTCGGGGGCGGCGACGGCATACCCGCCGGTGTCAGCCGATCCCAGCAGGCCTTGGAGAACGAGCAGCAGGACGCTCTTCCCGTTCGCGCCGACCCCGTAGAGGAAGGGCAGGACGTGGTCGCGGACCTCCCCGATCAACGCTAGCCCGGCCAGGCGTTGCACGTAGCCGATCAGGTCGTCATCGCCGCCGAACGTCTCGTCCAGGAACGCCGTCCACCGGGGGTGGGGCGCGTCGAGGCGGACGCCGGTGGCGGTGACCCGGGTGAGCAGTAGCGCCGGGTCGTGGCGGGTCAGGGTGCCGGTGGCGAGGTCGATGACGCCGTCGCGGGTGTTCAGCAGCAGGGGGTGGGCGTCGAGGTCGGCGGCGCGGATGGAGATCCGGGGGTCGGACTGGGCGACCCGGACGGCGCCGCTGATCCCGGCTGCGGACAACGAGTTCCGTTTGAAGGCCTTCGCGCCGTTGTCGTGGTGGGGCAGGGCTCGGGCCAGGGTGCGGGCGGCTTCACGGACGTGGGCGTCGTCGTGGTCGCGGCCCCAGGCGTGGTCCTGCCAGCACCACCACGCGGCCATGTCGGCGACCCGGCGGATGCCGGCCCCGTAGTCGTCGACCAGGCGCAGGGCGTTGGCGTCGTCGGTGTTGGCCCGCCGCCACACGTCCGTGGCGTCCTGACCCGCAGTCCCGCTGACGCCGGAGCCGCGAGCGGCGTCGACGGCGTCGAGGGCGGCGCGTTGGTCGGCGGTGAGGGCGGTCACCGGCGGCCTCGGACCACGGCGGTGGGTGCGGGGGGTGGGTGGTGGCGGCCGATGAGGCGTTGGGCGGAGGTGACGGTGCGGTGGGCCTCGATCTCGCTGAGGCCGGCGCGGACGGCGGCGTGGATGATCGGGCGCAGGTTGGTGTGGCCTTCTTCGGTGGCGCGGCAGGCGGCCCAGAAGGTGCCGTTGTTCCGGCGCCCTTCGGGCAGGGTCGCGACCCACGCCGCCAACGGCCCCACTCCGTGACCGCCCGGGCCACCGGAGCCGCGTGGCATGAGCGGGCGCAGCGCCCGACGGGCCTCAGCGGGTGGGGCGAGGAGGTCGCGGGCGCGGGCCCAGTCGATGGGGTGGCCGGGTCCGGGGCGGTGGCGCAGCTCGGCGTAGCCCGCGCCGGCGCCGTCGGGTGCGGTGATGACGGAGGGTGGGATGAGGACGTAGCCGCCGGCGGCTTTGAAGTCGATGAATTGTTCGGGGAGGCGGGCGCTGGGTTGGGTGCTGCCGGGGAAGTAGACGTGCATGCCGCCGGAGGGGGTGGCCACGACCCGGGTGTAGCCGTCGAGGAGTCCGGCCTGGGCCAGGGTCCGGAAGGCGGGGTAGCCGGATCCGGTAGGGCGGCGGTCGACGTCCAGGACGTCGACGGAGCCGGGTCCGGTAGGGATGGCCAGGTTCGCGGTCGGGGTGCGTCGCCACCAGCGGCGGATCTGGTCGGGATCGGTGGAGGCGTCGAGCATCCCGTGCGCGGTCAGCGGCCGCTTCGCCCCGGGCACGCAGGGGAACACGGCGATGCCTGCGTCGGCCAGGCGCAGGGCGGTGGCCAGGACGGCGGCGGTGTCGATCGGCTGGGCGGGCATCAGGTCGGCCCGCCCGCAGGCGTGAGGGTGGGGCAGCGGTACCGCTTGGCCTCGTCGCGGACGATCGCGCCGCTGTCGGCCAACGCTCCGAGGTGTCCGACGATGGTGGAGCGGGACCGGCCGGTGGCCCGGACCAGTTCGGCGATCGTCGCCGGCCCAGTTCGCAGCTGTGCCAGGACGACGGACCGCGTGTCGGCGTCCGGCGCCGCTGCGCCGTCCGCGACCGGGAGGGCGTTCCCGGCCGGCTCACCGCTCGAGGCGGGGGCAGGTACGACGGGCCGGCCGGGCGCCGTCCGCTTGGCTCGGCGTGTGGTGGCGATGGGGTAGCGGTCGCCGGTGAGGAGGGCGGCGAGGTGGGCCAGGGCGACCAGGACCGCCGCTGGGACCGCGCCGACGATGACGACCAGTTCCGGTCCGGGGTGCAGATAGCCGGAGGCGATCAGGTGCCCGGCGGCGTTGCCGACCAGCGTCCCGGCGGCGCCGATCAGGGCGACGGCGCGACCGAAGGACCGGGCGGCGGTGGGGGCGCCGGGGTTCAGCCAGCACCAGCCGCCGACACTGCCGCCGATGTCCAGGGCGGCGGGCAGCAGCCACGGCGTCCATCCGGACCAGCCCGCGGCCTTGGCCAGGGCGGCCAGGGTGGAGGCACTGGCCACGACCGCCGCCGTCGCCGCGACCGCCATCCCCACGTACAGCGGCCATGCTCCGCGCAGCCCGGAGCCGCGGGCACGGTTCGAGTGACTCATCGGCATGATCCGGTTCGGGCTTCAGGTGCGGCGCAGGCGGTAGGCGTCCAGGAACAGCGCCGTCACCACCATCCGTCGGTGCGGGCTGATCGCGACCGTCGGGATCCGGCCGCTTTTGGCGGCGGCGTAGGCGGCGTTGCGGCTCATCCCCAGGATCCGGCCCGCCCGGGGCACCGAGATCGTCGGCTCGAGGTTGGGGTCCGGCAGGGACCGATCACGCTGGCGAGGGCTCATACGAATCCAACTACTACGCTATCTACGGACCGTGCTAGTATGAATGGAGTTGTTAGGACCGGCCGGTCCCTACCCGCGGTAGCCTTGCGGTGTGCGCAGCAGCAGGAAGGGCCCGGCCGCCTCCCGTCAGGAGGTCGAGTGGCTCACCCCCGCCCCGGACGGCACCCCGGTCGAGCTGACCTGGCCCGACGAGACCGGCCCGTTCACCCTGACCTGCCACCTCGCCCGGGTCGAGGGCCGCACCATGCTGGTCGGCCTCGACATCCGCAGCTTCACCCACACCCCCGACGGCTCCCCGCGCCCGGGTGCGGCCGGCCTGGTCGAGGTCAACCACCCCGCCCTACGGTCCTTGCGCGCCGGAGAGATCACCGAGGCGGCCCGCGCGAAACTCGCTGCGCTGTTGGCCACCAAGGCGGCATCCCGTTCCCTGGACAAGGCCACCCGCGCGGCCGCCGCACGCACCTTCGAATCCCTGACCACGCCCAGCCGTTCCCGCCGCTCGGCCCCGCGGGCGGCGAGCAGTCAGTTGGAGCGGGTCGCGGAGTTGTTCAACCAGGCCGTCGCGGCCGGCGGCGACAGTGGCCGCCGCCCCTCCATCTACGTCCACCAGGCCCTCGTCGAAGACGGCCAGGACGTCACCCTGAACACCGTCCGCGGGCAGATCCACCGGGCCCGGGTCAAGGGCCTGATCCCCGCCGCGAACTGAACCGCCAGGGATTCCTCAGCGCCCTGGTGTCACAGCGCGGACGCCGGATGCACTTTCTCTGGGTAGAGGCAGGCCGCATCGATGCCGGAGAGCCACAGCCGGTCAGCCCTACGTGATCTATGTGGCTGATCTGTTGACATGAGCTACGGGGGTCCCTTGGATACCGCACGAGAGCAGTTCCGACAGTCATCACTCTGCCGGCGGTATGGCCCACCGTCGGCGCGGAGAGTAGGAGCGCACGTGCCTCGCTGGGCCACGCGACGGGCTCTGCCCGTGACGGCGCTCCTCTTCGCCCTCACCGCCTGTACCAGTGCAGATCCCGTCGCGGCGCAAACCCCTTCAGCCGCAATCGTTTACGCTACGCCGTCGCTGTCGGCATCCGGGACGGCGTCAGCGGCGCCCACCGTGGAGCCTCAGGCACAGCCGGCGGTCGAGGCCTATGAGCAGTTCTTCACCCTGGGGCTCGACGCCACACGGAACCCTGGTCGCCTCCCATCGGAGCCGGTATCTGGGGGCGCAGACTTCCGCAACTTCTCCTTCGATCCGATGCGCGGCCAGTACACGGCCTTCGTCTTGGGCTTGGCCTCGGACAAGGTGGCGTTCAAAGGCACTCCGCCGACTCCACAGATCACGGTGAGCACCGTCGACCTGACGGCGAAGCCCTACCCGATGGTGGTCCTGTCGAACTGTCCCACCCCGGCCCCCACCTGGAAGGCCTACTCCATCGCCACCGGCGCTGAAGTCCCGACCAGCACCTCCAGCGTTCCGCCGCCCTACCGGCTCCGCGTTGAAGTCATCCAGTATCAAGGTCGCTGGGGCGTCTCGAAGGTCACCGCCGACAACACTGCGACATGTACCGCGTGAGCGCGGCTGCACTGGCCTGCGTGCTGCTGCTGAGCCCCATGCCTGCCTCAGCCGCATCGAGCCCGACGCCTCCCCCGACGGCACGGTGCGATCCACAATTGGACGTCTGTGAGGTGGGCGTCACCTCCCCAGGGTCGTCGGCTGGCACGAAGTCGCGCCGGGCGAAGCGCCCGGCCGCGCCGTGTACGGAGATCCGTGGCGCCACGGCGGTGCCCGTGCCCTGTGCCGGCGCGGCGGGGTCGTGGTCGAACGCGTTGCAGTGCTACCTGCGCGCCTACACGCCCCCACCGCCACCTACGGATCCGGTGTGGCAGGGCCGCACCACCGGCGTCGTCTACCTGTGCACCACGGCCCTGGCCCCCTCCACCCGCCCGATCTGGCTGGCCGCGCCACCGGTAGGGGTGACCCCGGAACAGTTGGCCCTGCAAGCGTTGTCGACCCTGGAGATCCCTGAGCCGGTCGTGCGGCGTTCTCCGTCGCAGGGCAACAGTGACAACGGCACCCCTTACACGTGGGTGAACCTGTGGACCTGGTGGTGGACGACCCCGGCGACCTGGCAGCCGCAGACCGCTACCGCCCGCGCCGGCGCGCAGTGGGCCACGGTCACCGTCCGCCCTACCCGGATGATCCTCGACCCCGGCGACGGCACCAACCTGGTGACCTGCGACGGACCAGGCCGCGCCTGGACGCAGGACGACGCCGACACCGCACCCGGCGCGGGGGCGTGCGCCTACCGCTACACCCGGATCACCCGGACCGGGCCGCTGACGGCGACGCTCACCGTGAGCTGGTACGTGACCTGGCAGGGCTCCGGCGCCACCTCGGGCACGTTGCCGGCGATGGCGACTTCGACCTCGACATCGTTCGTGGTGCAACAGATCCAGGTGGTGACCCGATGACGGCGACCCTGCACGCCCCCGGCGGCGCGACGCGGATGCCGTTGCCGACCCGGCAACGCCGTCCCGGGTGGACGGCGCTGGCCGTGGCGCTGATCCTCGGCTTCGCCGCCCTCGGCGCCTACCTCTACGTGCAGGCCGGCGCCAAGACCCCGGTGGTCGTCGTGGTCGCCGATGTCCCCGCCGGGCACGTCCTGACGCGGACCGACGTCTCCACGGTGGCCGTCGCCGGGGGAGTGACCGCCATCGCCGCCGAACGCCTCGACACGGTGGTCGGGCAGAGGGCGAGCGTGCATCTGCTGCCGAACATGCTGCTGCAGAACTCCATGGTCAGCGACCAGCCGGGCCTGTCCGCGGCGCAAGCCGCGGTGGGGGTGGTGGTGAAGTCCGGGCAGATCCCCGCCGACGGCCTGACCCCCGGCGACACGGTCGCCGTGGTCGCCCTCCCGCCGGCCGCCACGTCGACGGGGGCAGCGGCGGCGCAGGTGATCGTGGCGTCGGCGCTGGTGGATGCGTTCCGGCAGGACCCGGCCCAGACCGGGGGCAGCCTGCTGACCCTGATCGTCCCGCGCGAGAGCGCGACCGCGGTGGCCGCGGCCAGCGGCGCCGGGAAGATCGCGCTGGTCGAGGTGGCCCCGCGATGATCCTCGCGCTGTGCGCCGACAAGGGATCCCCCGGGGTCTCCACCACCGCCCTCGCGTTGACCGCGGCTTGGCCGCAGCCCGCGGTCCTGCTCGAGGCCGACACCGCCGGCGGAGACTACGCCTTCTGGGGCCGCCGCCCCGACGACACCCCGGGTCCGGCGCCTGCGGACGGCGTACTGCTGCACCCGCAGCCGTCCCTGCTCACCCTGGCCGCCGACGCCCGCGCCGGGCTGCCCCACGCCGCGTTCCCCCGCTACGCCCAGCCCACCCGGTGGGGGATCGACGTCATCCCCGCCCCGCCCGGTGCCGGGGCGTTCTCACCGCTGCGCCCGCTGTGGGAGGGCGTCGCCGCCGAGGCCGCGGCGTGGCCCGGAACGGTGATCGTCGACCTGGGCCGCTTCCACGCCGCCGCCCCCACAGCGCCCCTGGGGCGGGCAGCGTCCAGTGTGCTCGTGCTCACCAACCACACCGTCGAAGGGCTCTACCACGCCCGTGACCGGGTCGAGGAGTCGGTGCACACCCTCGGCGACGGCTCCCGTTCCCGCAGCTCGGTCGCTGTCGTGGTGCGGACCTCCCGCCGGGAGGCGAGTGCGGCGGAGGAGCAGGTTGCCGCGATGCTCGCTGCCGCCGGGTCCCCGGTCCCGGTCGTCGGGTCGATCTGGGACGACGACGCGTCCGCCGCTGCCCTCCGTGCGGGACGGCCGGGACGGCGAGGGCGCCGCGGCGGTGACCTCACGTCGTCCGCGGCCCGCCTGGTCGAGGTGATCGGCCGGCTCTGGCCCGACCTGACTACCCCACCGGTTCCCGCGGGAGCTGCACGATGAGCGGGCCGCCGGGCGGCGCAGAGTCGGACCTGGACTATGCGCTGGTGCGGACCCTGCAGGAACGGGTCGCCGACCTGATGACCGCGCACAAGCAGTCCCGCGACCACCGCGGCCTGCCCTCCTTGGCGCCGGCCGATGAACGGCAGTTGGCGATGAGCCATGCCGCCGACGTCGTCGCCCGGCACATGCAGACCCTGCTCGCTACCGGGACTGGGCTGCCCGATCCGGGGGTGGACCGGCGGTTGGTCGAGGCGATCGACGCCGCCATGTATGGCGCAGGCGCGCTGCAGGAGCTCCTGGACGACCCGGACATCGAGAACATCGACATCAACGGCTGCGACGAGGTGTGGATCACCTACGCCGACGACCGGGGCAAGGTCCGCGGCCGCCCGGTCGCCGCCACCGATGAGGACCTGATCGACGTCGTCCGCACCCTGGGCGCCTACGCCGGCCTGAACGCCCGCCCGTTCACCCCCGCCCACCCCGAACTCGACCTGCGCCTACCTGACGGGTCCCGCCTGTCCGCGGTGATCGCCGCCTCGGAACGGCCGCTGGTCTCGGTTCGCCGCAACCGGTTCCCGCAGATGTTCCTCTCCCACGTCCCGACCGCCGCCCGCCGCGGTGGTGTCGGTGCGGGGCAGGCGCCGCAGACTCTGCTCGACCTGGGCACCGTCGACGAACGCCTCGCGGCATTCCTGCCGGCCGCGGTGACCGCGCGCTGCAACATCATGATCGCCGGCGCCACCGACGCCGGAAAGACCACCCTGCTGCGTGCCCTGATCAACTGCATCCCACCGGCCGAGCGGCTGATCACCGTCGAACGGGCCCTGGAACTGGGGCTGCGGCATGCACCCGGACCTGCACTGGGACGTCGTCGAGATGGAGGAGGTCCTCCCCTCGGCCGACGGCGGCGGTGGCCTGTCGATCGGGCAACTGGTGCGCCGTACCCGCCGGCACAACCCGTCCCGGGTCGTGCGTCGGGGAGGTCCTCGGCCCCGAGGTCGTCGAGATGCTCTCCGCGATGAGCCAGGGCAACGACGGGTCCCTGTCCACCCTGCATGCCCGCGACGCCGCCGACGTGTTCCAGCGCCTGGCGACCTACGCCGCCCAGTACGAGGGGATGCCGTTCGAGGTCACCCACGCCCTGATGGGCTCGGCGCTGGACTTCGTCGTGTTCGTCCGCAAGAACCCCCGCCTGGGCGGGCGCCGCACCGTCACCGAGGTCCTGGAGGTCACCGGCGCCAGCGAGGGCCGGGTCACCCGGGCCCGGATCTTCACCGAGTCCCACCTCGACGGCCGCGCGGTCCGCGACCCCGAGGTGCAGATCGCCCGCTGGCGACTGCTCGCCGATCACGGCTACGACGACGCCGCCTACGAGGCCGGCGTCGACCTCGCCTGGGCCCGAGCATGACCACGACCGCCAGCCGTGACCGTGGCCGGTGCGCTGCAGCCGGGTGTCGTCGCCGCGGCCGTCACCGCCGCCGGCTTGGCCGCGGCGATCAGTGCTGCTGATCGCCGGCGTGCGGGGCACCGTCCCCGACCCCACCCACCCGCCGTCGACCCTGGCGCGGTGGCGCCGCCGGCTGGGCTCGCCGGCGATGTCCGGACGGATCGCCGCCGCGGGCGGGGTCGGGGCGTTGACGGTGGTGGTGACCCGGTGGCCGGTGGCCGCGGCGGGGCTGGCGGCGCTGGTGGTGTGGTGGCCGCGGATGTTCGGCGGCACCCGCGCCGAACAGGCCGCAGATCGCCCGGCTCGAGGCCCTGGTGACGTGGACCGAGTCGCTGCGCGACACGGTCGCCGCGCACGCCAGCCTGGAACACGCCATCCCGGCCACCACCCAGAGTGCACCGCTCCTGATCCGGCCCGCCCTGGTCCGCCTCGACGGGCCAGATCCGGGCCCGGGTCCCGATGGACGTGGCGCTGCTGTCCCTGGCCGCGGAACTGGACGACCCGTCCGCCGACCTGGTGATCGCCGCGCTGATCCTCAACGTCCGCCGCCGCGGCGACCGCCTCGGCGAGGTCCTGACCGGTCTGGCCGCCACCGCCCGCGAGGAGCTCGACCTGCGCCGCCGGATCTCCGCGGGCCGGGCGGAGCTGCGCCGCGGCGTGCAGATCGTGATCGCGCCTGACGTTGGCGTTCGCGGTGTTCCTGGTCGTGTTCGGCGGCGCCTACATCGCCCCTACGACACCCCCGCCGGGCAGATCGCTTTGGCGGTCGTCGTCGGGATGTTCGCTCCGGGTTCGCCTGGATGAGGCACCTGTCGGCGCCGAGCAGCCGCCGGCCTTTCTGCATCGGCCCGGGGCCGGGGCTTCGTGACCGGGTTGGCGTTGGTGGGGGCGGTGATCGGGGCGCTGGTGTTCGCGGTGATCTGGCGCCTGGTCGCGCCGCGGCCCTCCGCGTTGGTGCAGCTGGCCCGGTTCGACGCCCACCACGACCACCACAGCAATCGCACAGCGCCAGCCGGCGGCGACCAAGGCGAGTCCTCGGGGTCGTTGCGGCAGTGGCAGTCTCACGCCGGGGCCTGGATCGCGGGACGGCTCGCGGACCGCGGTGTCGCCTACACCTCGCTGCGCCAGGACCTGGCCCTGACCGGCGGCTCGATGGAAGCCACCCTCGGCCGCAAACTCCTGGCGTTCACCGCCGGGTTCCTCCTCGTGGCCGGCACCGCCGTGGCCCTGCGCGTCACCACCCCGGTTCCGACCCCGCCCGCGGCGGTCACGCTGGCGGCCCTGGGCCGTGGGCGCCGTGTTCGGTCTCCTGCCCGACCTCGAGGCCCGGCGGCAGGCGTCGCGGCGGCGGCGGGAGTTCCGGCGCGCTCTGGCCGCCTACCTCGACCTGGTCGCCCTGGAGATGGCCGGATCGGCCGCCCCGACCGAGGCCCTCCCGAACGCCGCCCGGGTCGGCGCCGGGTGGCCGATGGCCCTGCTGCGGGACACCCTGTGGCGGGCGGCCCTGTCCGGGCAGGACCAGTGGGACGCCCTGACCGACCTCGGGGAGCGGATCGGCGTCCCCGAACTGCGCGACCTCGGCGCCCTGGTCCGCCTTGTCGGCCGCGACGGCGCCCGGATCCGCCAGACCCTCACCGCCCGCGCCGCGACCATGCGCCGTACCCAGCTCGCCGACGCCGAAGGCGAGGCGGGGGAGAAGGACCAGTCGATGCGCCTGGCCCAGATCCTCATCGGCTTCGGGTTCATCCTCTTCCTCACCTACCCCGCCGTGGTCAACGTCCTCGCGTTCTGAGAACGCAACAACACAACCGCTACCGAAAGGGGAACGGACATGACCGAGGTCCACCTGGCCCTGACCTGGCTGCGTGCCCGACGACTCGACACCCGGCGCCACCGCGAGCTGCGCGGCGATGTGGGGGCGAGCATCGTGGAGACCGTCGTCATCATCGGGCTGTTCGTCGCTGCGGCGATCGTGATCGTCGGGATCCTGGTCACCAAGGCGACCCAGGCCGCCAACTCCGTCCAGACCCAGTAGACCTCATCGTCATGAGGCGCGTTCGGGGTCATACCGCCGCTCGTGGTCTACGCCGGCGGGGGGTGGACGGCGAGGCGGGGGAGGGCGGGTACTCCACGATCGAGGCCGTCATCACCCTGCCCGCGATGATCCTGATGACGATGCTCGTCGTGCAGTACGCCCTGCTCTGGCACGGCCGCCACGTCGCAGAAGCCGCCGCCCAGAACGCCTTACGCGCCGCCCGAGGCTATGAATCCACCGCCGGCGCCGGGCAGGACGCCGCCACCACCTACCTCGCCCAGGTCGCCCCGAACCTTCTCCCACCCCCTCGGTCACCACCCCCTCGGTCACCGCCACCCGGACCGCGACCACCGTCACCGTCCAGGTCCGCGCGAAGCTGCTGTCCGTCGTCCCGCTGACCGACTTCGACGTCGCCGCCGATGCCGCAGGACCCGTCGAACGGTTCGTCCAATGACCACCCCACGGGCTGCTCGGCGGGAGGAAGCGGGGTTGATGGCGGTCGAGCTGGCCATCCTGACCCCCTTCCTGATCGTGATGCTGCTCCTGGTCGTCGCGTTCGGCCGGATCACCCACGCCCGCACCCTGGTCGACGCGGCCGCCGCAGCCGGCGCCCGCGCCGCATCCCTGAGCGCCAGCCCCGGCCAGGCCACCTGGCAAGGAACCGAGGCGGGCCTGGCCGCGCTGACCTCCTCCGCCGGGCTCGCGTGCACCGGGCCGAGCGCGGACGTCGACACCTCCGCGCTGCGCCCCGGCGGGCAGATCGCCGTCACCGTCCACTGCACCGCCGATCTGTCCGCCCTCACCATGCTCGGCGTCCCGGGGACCATCGCGCTCACCTCCCAGGCCGTCTCCCCGGTGGAGACCCACCGCGACCTGACCGGCGGCCAGCCATGACCCGCCTCCGCCATCGCCGCCCACCGCTTCCGCGGACGTCGGTGTCGCGACGACGAGGGGACCCTGGCCCTCTACATGGCGGTGATGGCGGTCGGGCTGATGGCGATGGCTGGACTGGTCATCGACGGCGGCGCCGCGATCGCCGCCCGCGGCCGGGCCGCCGACATCGCGGCCGAGGCCGCCCGCGCCGGCGCCGACTCCCTCACCCAAGCCTCACTGCGCGGACCTTCCCCGAGCAGCCTGCAGATCGACCCAGCCGCCGCCCACGCCGCCGCGACCCGAGTGCTCACCCTGCGCGGAGCGACCGGCGAGATCAGCATCGCCGCACGCGAAGTGACCGTGACCGCGCACGTCCCGCAGCAGGCAGCGGTGCTGTCCGCGGTCGGCGTCACCGACCTGAGCGGCACCGCCCATGCCACCGCGACCATCCTGCACGGCAGGACGACGGGAGCCCCGTGATGCGCCGACCCTCCGCCCTCCTGCGCGCCCTGGCCGCTCTGCTCCTGCTTACGGCACTCCTCGTCGGCCTGCCCGCGCTCCTGGCGTTGACCGTCGGTAACCCGCTGCGCAGCTGGCCGGACCTGGTCACCGGGGACCTGTCCGACACCGTCCTCATCGCCGTCCTCGCAGCGATCGCCTACCTGGCGTGGGCGCAGTTCGCAGTTGCCGTGGCTGGGGAACTCCTCGGAGCCGTGGTGCGGCGACGCCGCCCGATCCGCCTGCCTGGGGTCCTGCCCGCGCAGCAGCGGCTGGCCCACGCCCTCATCGCCACGGTCCTCGCTGCGGGACCACTCCTGTCGCCACCACCGTCAGCGCAGGCCGCGCCAGCCGGGGTGCCTGCCATGACCGTGGCCGCTGCCCCAGCAACCATCACGCCGACCGCGGGTACCGCTGCCACGTCGGCGACGGAGGGGACGACGCAGCCTTACGTGGTGACCGCCGGCGGGCCCGGCACCTATTGGGATCTCGCCGAGGCCCACCTCGGTGCGGGGGAGCGGTGGGGCGAGATCTGGGATCTGAACCGCGGACGCCAGCAGCCCGACGGCCACACCCTGACCGACCCTGGCCTGCTCCGTCCCGGCTGGACCGTCCACCTCCCCGACCCCCCCGCCAACGGAGCGACGGGTGGTCACCGTGACGTGGACCGTGAGCCGGTGCTGGTGACCCCGGGCGACACCCTGTCGGGGATCGCCGCCGCCCACGACGTCGCCGACTGGCACCGCCTGTGGACCGCCAACGCCGGCCGGACCCAACCCGGCGGCAAGCAGTTCACCGATCCCGACCACATCGAACCCGGCTGGACCATCAACCTCCCCGCAGCCGAGGCGCCCCCGCCGCGGGACCACGAGCGCTGACACCGGGCGTGCTCGGCGGCGTGGCCCTCGCAGGACAGACGCCGTCATTGCTCTCGCTCGCGCCGAGTCCGCACGCTCCCTGCATTGCCCCTACCCCTGCCGGGCCGATGCGTTAGCCCGAGTTCGCCTGCGCCCCCTCTGCCGACCTCGGTCGCGCCGCGAGCTGGCATCCCGACATCGCCGACAGCCCAGCCGGTTACACCGACGGACCGTGCGTCCGGGGTGGCAGATTCCAGAAGCGATCAGTCGACCTCCGACGCAGACCTCACCGGCGCCTGCCGCGCCGACCTCGGCCAGCCGACCGCCTGGAAGCGCCGGCGGTCGAACCAGAACCCGCCCCGACGGACGTTGATGCCCGGGCCGCTCTGATCGCCGCAGGTGTCGGATCCGGCTTCGTCGCAGGAATGGCCCTGATCGCCCTGCGCGCAGCCCGGCGACGCCAGCGCAGGTACCGCCGACCCGGACGAGCGACCCCGGCGACCCCGATCAGCGCCCGACCCGCTGAACGTGCCCTCCGGACCGCGAGCACCCGCGACGTCCTCTGGCTCGACGAAGCGCTCCGCGGCCTGGGCCAACTGCTCGCCCGCGATCCCGGCGGCCGCCTCCCCGACGTGTCGCCGTCAGCCTCGACACCGAGGGCGCCGACCTGGTCCTTGCCCACCCGGTCCGCCAGGCACCCGTCGACTGGGAGGCCCGTGACGGTGGTGCACGGTGGCACCTGGCCCGCACCGCCGATACCGGCTACGACCGGGAACGGCGCGGCGACCACGCAGCCCCCTATCCCGCGCTGGTCTCGGTCGGGACCACCGCCGAGGGCCAGACGTGGCTGCTCGACCTGGAACACATCGGCACCCTCTCCCTGACCGGCGACCCCGAACGCTGCCAGGACCTGGCCCGCTACATGGCCGCCGAACTGTCCCAGAACCCATGGCCCGAACTGATCTACCTCACCCTCGCCGGACTCGGTCCCGAACTGGCCGGCCTCAACCGCGAACGCGTACTCGTCGCCCAGACCCCAGCCGAGATCACCAAGGCGATCAGAGCAGCCCGCGCCCGCGTCCGCGGCATCACTCGTGCCATCGAGCAGCTCGGCCTCGACGTCCTGCCCGCACGTCTCCTCGACGTCGCCGGCGACACCTGGTTCCCCGAAATCCTCTTCCTGGCAACCGAACCCCCCGACGACGCCGATACCGCGGCCCTGCTCGCCAGCCTCGCCCAGGGCACACGCCGCAGTCAGGCCGTCGTCGTCACCGGCCCGGCAGCCGCGCAGGTGGACCCGACATGGCGGCTCGAGATCTCAACCGACGGACGGCTACGGGTACCACAACTGGGCATCGACCTGCTCGCGCACCGGCTGACCCGCGACGCCGCCCGAGACCTGGCCGCCCTCCTGGGCACGGCCGAAGCACTCGACGACGAACCCGCCCACGACGCCCGCGGCGACCACGATTGGGAGCAGTCAGCCGACGTCCAGGGCGGGCTACGGATCGACGTGGTCGCGTTGTCTCAGGATCCAGGTGCTCGGCCGGGCGACGTGCCGCACCTTGCCCAGCTCGACGAGGAGCCCACCTCCACCGTGCTGCCGCTGCCCACGCCGTCGTACGCGGCGGTGGCGGCCACCACCCCCGAGGGCATCGCCGCCCTGGCCCCGGCAGTGCCCGCCGCCGTCTCCCGGCAGGTCGAGGACGCCGACCCCACCCTGGACGCCGACCTCGCCGCCTGGCACGACCCCGCCCGCTCGGTGCCGAAGGTCCGGTTGCTCGGGCCGCTCCACGTCGACGCCCCCGAAGCTCTCCCGGCCGGCCGGCCACGGCGAGCATGGAACACCGAGGTCGTCGCCTACCTCGCCACCCGACCCCGCGGAGTCAGCGCCGAGCAGGTCGCCGAAGCCCTGTGGCCAGGCGTCCCCGGGGTGACCGGGACGACCCGTCTCCGGCAGGCCATCTCGATCGCACGGGCCTGGCTCGGCCAAGACCCCGACACCGGAACCCCCTACCTCCCGCCCGCCACACCCGGCACGGACGGACACGGCGGGACCTACCGGATCGAGGGCGTCCTGGTCGACGCCCACCTCTTCGCCCGCCTCCGGGTCCGAGGCACAACCCGCGGCGCCGACGGCATCGCAGACCTTCAGGCTGCGCTCGACCTGGTCACCGGCATCCCTTTCGACCAGCAACGCCCCGGCGGATACGCCTGGCTCGCCGACACCCCGCTCGACCACGAGTACACCGCGATGATCGTCGACACCGCCCACCTCGTCGTCGTCCACCACCTCACCACCGGGGACCCGGCCGCCGCCCACGCCGCGGCATCTGTAGCCGCCCAGTCCGCGCCCTACGACGATGTGCCCCTGCTCGACCTCGTCGCCGCGTGCGACGCGATGGGACTGCAGGCCGAGGCCGAACTGCATGTGGCGACTCCTGGGCGGCCACGATGCCCTCGGCTTGGACGACTTGCCGCCCCGCACCGCGCAGATCCTCGCCAAGCGAGATTGGGTCGAGCAGGGCCGGCGAGACACAGAACACAGATAGCCGCAGGCTTCAGCCATGGTCGGCTATGAGACCTGGGGTTCTGGTCAGGGGCCAGGCACATGGCTCAAGGGGACTACCGAGTGCAGCCCCACTCGGTACTAGATCGGCGTTCATTGTGCTTCGCGCTTGCGCAGCTGGAGGTCGAACTGCGTTCTAGGGACCAGGTCGCCCAGATAACTACTAGTATAGCCTGAAGGGACCGTGTTACTATGATCGAGTCGATTCCCCAACTTGGGACTCGGACGTCGCGGTGTTGGCGAGGCAACCAGCTGTAGATGGGAGGAACGGTGGCGAACTACGACGACCTCCTGACCGTGGAGCAGGTGGCCCAGCGGCTTGGCACCACGCCGCGGTTCCCGCGGCGACTCGTGGCTGAGCGGCGCATCCGCTTCATCAAAGTCGGACGCCACTTGAGGATCCCGGAGTCCGCTGTCTGCGAGTTCATCGGCGCGCATACGTTCGAGCCTCGCGAGAGCCGGCGCTCCCGTCGGAGCGCCTGATGCCCCAGCGCAGGCGGCGGTTCGGGTCTGTCCGCAAGCTTCCTTCCGGCCGCTACCAGGCGTCCTATCTGGATCCCTCTGGGGCCCGCCGTCCCGCGCCGAGCACATTCGCACTTCAAGCGGGACGCGGACGTGTGGCTGAGCGTCACTGAGGCCGACCTGCTTCGGGGGCAGTGGCGCGACCCCGACCTTGAAGGGATCCCCCTCCAGGCCTACGGAGAGCAGTGGATCGCGGAGCGTCCTGCGGCTGCGGCCTCGCACTGCCGACCTGTACCGGTGGCTCTTCACCAGGTACGTCGTACCGAGCCTGGGGACCGTTCCCATCGGAGACCTGGCCTCCGCGGATGTCCGCTCGTGGCGCGCTGGGTTGCTCAGCGCCGGAGTCTCCCCAAGTCAAGCAGCCAAGGCCTACCGGCTGCTCAGAGCTATCTTGATGACCGCGGTCGACGACGACATCATCGCGCGGAACCCATGTCGGATCCGGGGCGCGGGAGCAGAGCCGACGGCCGAGCGGCCTGTCCTGACCATCGAACAGGTCCTGAAGCTGTCCGAGACCGTCCCCGCCCGGTACTCGCTGCTCGTCCTGGTCGCCACCTTCGGGAGCTTGCGCTGGGGAGAGGCCATCGCGCTGCGACGCCAGGACATCGACCTGGACGGTGGCAGACTGACCGTCAAGCGCACCCTGTCCGAGCGATCCACCGGTCAGATCATCGAAGGCCCACCGAAGTCGAGAGCCGGCGCCCGCGTCGTCGCCCTCCCCCGCGCAATCGCCGACCGGCTTGCTGAACACCTGGCCGAGATGGCCGCGGATGAACCCGACGCCCTGGTGTTCGCCGGCGACACCGGTGTCCCGCTGCGGCGCAGCAACTTCAACCGGCAATGCAGGTGGCCGCAGTCGGTGGCCGCCATCGGTGCGGCCGGCCTGCACTTCCATGACCTGCGCCACACCGGGAACCACCTGGCTGCGCAGTCAGGCGCCTCACTGCGCGATCTTATGCTCCGCATGGGCCACGACAGCATGCGTGCCGCCCTCATCTACCAGCACGCCACCCAGACCGGCGACGAGAAGATCGCCGATGCCCTCGACGGCCTGCTGGACCCGACCGCAAGAGGTCGTTGATCCGGTAAGCCGACCTGAACCAAGCCGCACGCGCATATCCTGCGGCGGCGCTCATCAGCTCGCGTTCCCGTGCATGCGGCGCTTGTAGTCCCACCCTGCGCAGCGAAGGCACCCGCTCGGCTCGCCGGGAGGACGGCGCCAGCCGCTGCGCCACGATCGAGGTCTTTGACGGTTGCCGGCGACGCCGGGCGCCGCGAGCGCACGGGGGTCGCGTCGGTAGGCATGGCACCATTCCAACCCTCACAGCAACGGCGCGGCGAACGTCGCTAGTCGCACGCAGATCGCACGACACCCGCTGACGGTGGCATGCAACCGGGGGTGCTAGAGAAGATCAAGGTTCTGACCTGGACTGTTGCTGGAGCGGGTGACGGGAATCGAACCCGCACTGTCAGCTTGGGAAGCTGATGTTCTACCATTGAACTACACCCGCATCAGTCGCCCGAAGGCGCCGCGGGCATCGTAGCAACTCCTCCTAGCGCTCTGCTCCGTGGCGCCCTCGGTTCGGTGATCGTCGGGAGAGTGCAGTCCTCCCCCGGCAGCCGGGGGGAGATGACGATCTGGCGGCGATCACGTACGCAGGGTGGTGCCTGGACGGCGCGCGGGAGGCACGGGCCGGTGGGGCTGGGGGAAGCTGGACGGTTGGCTGCCGGAGTGGGCTGAAGCGGGGTCCGGCAGGGGATACCGTGGGCCCGTGCTGCTCTCCGACCGTGACATCCGAGCCGAGATCGACTCCGGCCGGGTCGTTCTCGACCCGTGTGACCCGGAGATGGTCCAGCCGTCCAGCGTCGACGTGCGGCTCGACCGCTACTTCCGGTTGTTCGACAACCACAAGTACCCGGTGATCGACCCGGCGCAGGACGCAGCCCGACCTGACCCGGCTGGTCGAGGTCGACCGGCGACGAGGCGTTCGTGCTGCACCCGGGCGAGTTCGTGCTCGGCTCCACCTACGAGATGGTCAGCCTGCCCGACGACCTCGCCGCCCGCGTCGAGGGCAAGTCCAGCCTGGGCCGGCTCGGGCTGCTCACCCACTCGACCGCGGGCTTCGTCGACCCCGGCTTCACCGGCCACGTCACGCTCGAACTGTCCAACGTCGCGACCCTGCCGATCAAGCTCTGGCCGGGCATGAAGATCGGCCAGCTGTGCTTCTTCCGGCTGTCCAGCCCCGCCGAGCACCCCTACGGGCTCCGGCTACGGCTCCCACTACCAGGGCCAGCGCGGGCCGACGGCGAGCCTGTCCTACCGGTCCTTCCACCAGACGAAGGTCTGACATGGCGCGCATCGGGCGCTGGAGCAGTGGCCGTTCGACGAGCGACTTCCCCGACGGCGGCGGCCCGGGAGGGCTGCGCAGCCGGCACCTCCTACTGCTGCCCACCACGGTCACCCCGGCCGAGATCGGCGCGCTGATCCGCTCCCGGGTGCCGGACGCCGCCCTGGAGCGCGACGGCGAGGTGCGGCTCGGCCGGCACTGCCGCCTCACCGGCCCATTCGAGCTCACCATGGAGGACGCCGTCGACGCCGGCGTGCCGATGCCGTGGACCCTGGCCTACGCCCTCGACGCCCCGATCGAGCGTGAGGACCCGCCTGGACCCGGTGACGACGATCGCGACGGGTTCGCCCACGCCTTCCCCGACGGCCTGCCCTGGCGTGAGGAGGGCCGCGCCCTGCAACTGCTGGTCGGACTGGCCCGCCGCCTGCACGGCGCCGTCCGGGTGAGCGGCGGCCCGTTGATGCACCCGGACGCCGACCGTGCCGTCGACATCGTGATCCACTCCCCGATCTGGCTCGACCCCGAGGTCGTGCACGGGATCGTGGCCCGGGTGCTGCCCGGCGCCGAGCTGGCCGTCGACGGCCAGGAATGGGACGGCCCGGACGCCGACGCGTACTCCGGCGCCGCCATCGCAGCCCACACCCAGGACGACCCGCTCACCGCGGAGGAGTTGCACGCCCTGCACGCCGCCGCGGATCAGTTCGACATGGAGAGCCTGGCCGAGGAGGACACGATCGACGCCTACGCGGTGGTCGGCGAGGTCGGGCCCGGCGGGGTTGACGGCGCGATCGACGTCCTGGTGCACGTCACCGAGCCGGGCGAACCGTCGGTGGCCGAGCAGGAGTGGGCAGGCTTCCCGTTCGTCACCTACGAGGTGCGCTGGGCCTCACCCGACCCCGAGGAGCGTGAGCGTCGGGTGCCCGGTTCGGCGTACCTCGCCCTGCGTGACCGGGTGCGCCCGGTGGTGAACGCCGTGGCCCGCGCCCTGGTCGAGGGCACCGGAGGCGTGCTCACGGACGAGGACGGCTTCCACCTGGACCGCTACCAGATCTAGGGCTGCCCGCCACGCTGGTCAGGCTCAGGCCGCCTGTTCACCCAGCGGGACCGGCCGCGACCCCTCGTGGGTGATCAGGTGGAACCCGAGCAGGTCGACCCGGCCCGCACAGGTCTGCCGTGCTGCGCGGGCCCAGGCCTCGTCGTCCGCGGTCACGCTCAGCCCGCGGCGGCGCCCGATCGCGAACAGCAGGCCGGCTCCGACCTTCTCCGCAGCCATGACGAAGGTGCGGCACGCCTGGAGGCGGTCGGCCTCGTCGGTGATCTGCTGGATGTCGGAGACCACGCAGGGCTGGATCAGCCGGGCCTGGTCGTCGCACAGCAGGATGGCCAGGCTGCCGCTCTGCCGGGCCTCGTCGCTGACGCACAGATCGAGCACGTCGGCCACCAGCTGGGGGTCGGTCAGCGGCCGTTGCGGCCAGTCATCAGGGAGGTCGTGGAAGCTCATGACCGGAGTCTGCCCGAACTCCTGGTCACCCCGGAGAAGTTATCCACAGGCATGATCATCACCTGACGGACGCCGGCCTTGCCGCTCGGCACTCAAGGTGTGCCGCCACGGGCCGATGCATACCTCGACCGTTCGGCGAGGAGGCAACCCGTGGAAGCGATCGACGAGATCGTTGCCGAGTTCTTGGTGGAAAGCCACGAGAACCTCGACCAGCTTGACCGTGATCTGCTGGCTCTGGAACAGAACCCGAACTCGCGTGAACTCCTCGCGAGCGTGTTCCGCACCATCCACACGATCAAGGGCACCAGCGGATTCCTGGCGTTCCATCGCCTGGAGAAGCTCACCCACGTCGGGGAGAACCTGCTCAGCAGGCTCCGTGACGGCCGGATCGCGCTCACCGATGAGCGATCCAGCGCGCTGCTGCGCATGGTGGACGCCGTCCGCAGCCTGCTCACCGACATCGAGCACTCCGGGCTCGAGGGCGAGGTGGACCACACCGAACTGCTCGGGCAGCTCGCGGCGATGCTGGAGGACGGCGGGGCTCCGGCCCCAACGCCTGCCGAGGCCCCCGCGCCTGCCGCCGAGGCCCCCGCGCCTGACGAGGCCCCCGCGGCCGAGGCTGCGCCCGCAACGACAGCCAAGAAGCCCCCGGCCAAACGCGCCGCGGCCAAGAAGACACCCGCTCAGCCGGCAGCCGCTCAGGCCCCGGCGGCCGAGCCGGCTCCTCCGGCGAAGGCAGCGCCCACCCCGATCGGTGAGGTGCTGGTGCAGGCCGGTGCCGCCACGCCGGACGCCGTGCAGATCGCCCGGATGGAACAGGGGCTGGGCGACGACCGGCCGATCGGCAAGATCATGGTCGACCACGGAACGACCACGCCGGCCGCTGTGGAGGGCGCGCTCGAGGCCCAGGGGGCCCACCGCAGCGTCGTCGACAGCTCGGTGCGGGTGGACGTCGAGCTGCTCGACTCGCTGATGCGCCTGGTCGGCGAGCTCGTGCTGGCCCGCAACCAACTGGTCTCGCGCCTGGACGACGAGCGCGACACCGCCAAGGACTCCGCTCTGGCCCGCTCCGCACAGCGCCTCTCGCTGGTCACCAGCGAGCTGCAGGAGCAGGTCATGAAGACCCGGATGCAGCCGGTCGACGCCGTGTGGAGCAAGATGCCGCGCGTCGTCCGCGACCTGGCCAAGCAGTGCGGCCGCAAGGTGCGTCTGGAGATGGAGGGCCGGGAGACCGAGCTCGACCGCAGCGTGCTCGAGGCGATCAAGGACCCGCTGACCCACCTGGTCCGCAACGCCGTCGACCACGGCATCGAGACGCCCGAGGACCGGGTCGCCGCCGGCAAGCCCGACGAGGGTGTGCTGCGGCTGCGCGCCTACCACGAGGCCGGCCAGGTCCACCTCGAGATCATCGACGACGGCGCCGGGATCAACCCGGATCGCATCGCCGCCAAGGCGATCGAGCGTGGTCTGATCTCCCAGGCCCAGCTGTCGCCAGATGACCCGCCGGGAGATCCTCCACCTGATCTTCCTGCCCGGGTTCTCGCTGGCAGCCAAGGTCACCAACGTCTCCGGCCGCGGGGTCGGCATGGACGTGGTGAAGACCCGGATCGAAGGCATCGGCGGATCCGTCGACGTCTCGAGCAAGCTGGGCGGCGGCTCCACCTTCCGGCTGACCATCCCGCTCACCCTGGCGATCATTCCGGCGCTCACGATCGGCTGTGCCGGTAGGCGTTACGCGGTGCCGCAGGTCAGCGTGCTGGAGCTGGTCCGGCTCTCCGGCGAGCACGCCCGAGGCGGCATCGAGCTGATCTCCGGGGCCCCGGTCTACCGGCTGCGCGACATGCTGCTGCCGCTGGTCCGCCTGGACGAGCAGCTCGGTCTGGTGCCGATGGGCACCGCCGACAGCGTCGGCTCCGAGGACGGTCCGATCGACAGCGAGCGGGGCGGCTTCATCGTCGTCCTGCATGCCGAGCAGCAGCGATTCGGCCTGGTGGTCGACGATGTGCTCGATACGCAGGAGATCGTGGTCAAGCCGCTCGGCCGCCACCTCAAGGGCATCCCGGTCTATGCCGGAGCGACGATCCTGGGTGACGGGTCCGTCGTCCTGATCCTCGACGCGGCCACGGTGGCCCGCCGGTCCAACGTGCTGGCCAACTCCCTCGGCGTCACCGCCCAGGACAGCGGCAGCGAGGTCGAGCTGATCGACCCGGTGCTCGTGGTCGAGGTGGCCGGCGGACGGCGCGCGGCCATCCCGTTGGAGATGGTCACCCGCCTGGAGGAGATCGCCGGCGAGTCGATCGAACGGGTCGGCGGTCGCGAGGTGGTGCAGTACCGCGGCCACATCATGCCGCTGGTTCGCCTGTCCACCCTGCTCGGCGCCTACGGCGAGGGCGGCGATCCGGATGCCGGCGTCCAGCTGGTGGTCTACACCCGGGGTGAGCGCAGTGTCGGCTTCGTGGTCGACCGCATCCTGGACATCGCCACCGAACGTTCGGGCACCCGGAGCGACATCGACGACCATGCCCTGGTGGGCAGCGTCGTGGTCGGCGACAAGGTGGTCGAGCTGGTCGACATGCAGAGCGCAGTGCTCGCCGCCGACCCGCACTTCTACAGCGCTGCGAGCTCCAGCTCGAGCGACGCATCCGCCACGTTCGAGGAGGCGCTGGTATGAGCCAGCTGTCCACGTTCCACGTCGGCAAGTACCTGTTCGGCGTGGACGTCGCCCTGGTCCAGGAAGTGGTTCGGCTGCAACAGATCACCCCGGTGCCGCTGGCGCCGCCGGAGATCGCCGGCCTGATCAACCTGCGGGGCGAGGTGCTGACCGCGATCGACCTGCGCGCCCGGCTCGGGCTGCCGCCGGCCGACAGCGACCGCGAGCCGGTGAACGTCGTCGTCCGGGTGGACGACGAGCCGGTGAGCCTGCTGGTCGACGAGATCGGCGGCGTCCTGGAGGTGTCGCAGGTGCCGTTCGAGCAGACGCCGAGCACGGTGGACGAGCGCGTACGTGACCTGCTGCTCGGCGCCTACACCCTGCCCGACCAGCTGCTGCTGGCCCTGAACGCCCGACGGGTGCTCGACGTCGGCGTCGAGGCCCGTGCCTGACTCTCTTCGCCTCTGCTTGTGCACCAACCCGATCCATGAACCCACACCGGCTGCCGCGTCGACGGCATGTGACACAAGGAGCGCCATGTTGGCACTGGTGGTCGACGACTCGCGGGCGATGCGGTCGATCCTGACTCGGTTGATGACCAACCTCGGCTTCGACGTCGCCCAGGCGGGTGACGGGGCCCAGGCGATGGAGGTCCTCGACGCCGGCGCCCGGCCCGACGTGATCCTGGTCGACTGGAACATGCCGGTGATGGACGGGCTGACCTTCATCAAGACCGTGCGGGCCCGAGAGGACCTGCGTGACATCTCGCTGATGATGGTCACCACCGAGAGCGAGCAGAACAACATCGTGCGGGCCCTCGCGGCCGGTGCCCACGAGTACGTGGTCAAGCCGTTCACCGACGACGTGATCGCCGACAAGCTCACTCTGCTCGGGCTGGTTCCGGCGTGAGCCCCGGCGATCGGCGGATCCGGGTCCTGGTGGTCGACGACTCCGCCGTCATCCGCAAACTGGTCACCGAGGCACTGGCCGCCGACCCGCAGATCGAGGTGATCGGCTCCGCGCCGAACGGTCAGGTCGCCGTCGAGAAGGTGGCGCAGCTGTCACCGGACGCGGTGACCATGGACATCGAGATGCCGGTGATGAACGGCATCGACGCCGTCCGGGCGATCCGGCGGACCCACCGCCGGCTGCCGATCGTGATGTTCTCCACGCTGACCGAGCGCGGCGCCTCGGCGACCCTGGACGCCTTGACCGCCGGGGCGAGTGACTACGTCACCAAGCCGTCGAACGTCTCCGGCTTCGCGCAGAGCCAGGCCAACGTGCGCGAGCAGCTGATCCCGAAACTCAAGGCTCTGACCGGGATCGGGGTGCGCAGCGCCGCCCCCTCGGGAAGGCTGCCGGCCCAGCCGGCGGGGCCGCGCGGCCAGCGCACCGGCCCCTACCAGGCGATCGCCCTCGGGTGTTCCACGGGTGGTCCCGATGCGTTGTCGAAGGTGCTGAGCGGACTGCCTGCCAGCCTTCCCGTGCCGGTCCTGATCGTGCAGCACATGCCGCCGGTCTTCACCCGCCTGCTCGCTCAGCGCCTGGACATGACCTGCCCGTTGCGGGTCACCGAGGCTGTGGAGGGTGACGAGGTGGTGCCCGGCCGGGTGCTGATCGCCCCCGGCGGAAGTCATCTGGAGGTCCGTCGGCGCGGGACCAGCGTCGTCGTCCGGCTGAGTGACGCTCCACCGGAGAACTTCTGCCGTCCCGCTGTCGACGTCCTCTTCCGCACGGCGGTGAACGTCTACGCAGACCGGCTGCTGGCCGTGGTGCTGACCGGTATGGGCCGGGACGGCGAGAAGGGCGCCCGGCTGGTGCGCACCGCCGGCGGCGAGGTGATCGTGCAGGACGAGGCGACCAGCGTGGTGTGGGGAATGCCCGGAGCGGTCACGAACGCCGGCCTCGCCGACAAGGTGGTTCCGCTGACCCGCGTACCGGCAGAGGTCCTCACCGCCCTCGGGCGGACGGCGCCTGCTGCCTCGAGCGTGTCGTCGGCGACCACGTCGACACCGGCCGGATCGGGGGTGGGCAGGTGAGCATCTCCGCCACCGACTTCACCTTCGTCACCCAGATGGTGCGGCAGCGCAGCTCGATCGACCTGAAGCCGGGCAAGGAGTATCTGGTCGAGAGCCGGCTGGCTCCGATCGCCCGGGCCATCGGCTCCGACCTGGGCGGCCTGGTCTCCAAGCTGCGCCAGGGGGACGAGACGCTGCGCGAGAGCGTGGTCGATGCCCTGACCACCAACGAGACGTCCTTCTTCCGGGACGCGAGGCCGTTCGACACCTTCGTCGAGCACCTGCTGCCCGATGTGATGGCCTCCTCCCGGTCCCGCCAGATCACCATCTGGTCGGCGGCCTGCTCCAGTGGGCAGGAGGCGTACTCCCTGGCGATGCTCCTGCTGGAGTGGAAAGCCACGCACCCGGGGTGGAACGCCAAGATCATCGGCACGGACATCTCGCCGAAGATGGTGGAGCGGGCGCGGGCCGCCAAGTTCTCCCAGATCGAGGTCAACCGGGGTATGCGTGCTCCATACCTGGTGAAGTACTTCGACCAGGTCGGTCGGGAATGGGTTCTGCGCCAGCCGGTGCGCGACCTGTGCCGGTTCGAACGGGGGAACCTGGCGCTGCCGGCGGTGAACGTGCCCACCTGCGACATCGTGTTCCTGCGCAACGTGTTGATCTACTTCGACGTCGACACCAAGCGCACCGTTCTCACGCATGTGCGAAAAGTGCTGCGACCAGGCGGATTCCTCGTTCTCGGCGGTGCCGAGTCCACCCTCAACCTGGACGGCGCCTTCCAGCGGATGGAGCTGGGTAAGGCCGTCGTCTTCCGACACACCGGAGGTGCCGGATGAGCGTCATCGACGAGTTCGAAGAGGCGCGTGAGGATCTCGAGGCGCTGCTCCTCGAGGTCCTGGGATCCCTGCTGGGCGCCGACGAGGTCGCTCCCAGCTGGGGAGACGAGCTCGGCCCAGGGCCGGTGCTCGAATCGCGGCTGTTCATCTACGACCGCGCCGACGACTCGCACACCATCGTCGAGATCGAGACACCGGTGATGCTCGGGCGGGTGATCGCCGGGCGGATGATGAGCATCGGCGACCCCAGCCAGGAGGACCTGCTCGACGTGGTGGCTGAGCTGGGGAACATCATTGCGGGCAACGTGAAGTCGCTGATCCGCCACTCGTGCAGGCTCTCGCTGCCCACGTCGACGGTGACGGAGACCGGTTCGCAGCAGGGTGATCACGGGGTGCGGGTGAGCGCGGCCGTGCTGGGACAGGTGATCCAGCTGACCGTGCGGCCCGCGCTGCCCGAAGAGCCGGTCAGCGACGTGAGCTGGCCCGGATCGTACGACGACGACGTTCTGGAGACACAGTCATGAAGATTCTTGTCGCCGACGACAGCAAGGCGATGCGGATGATCGTCGTCCGCACGCTGCGCCAGGCGGGCCTCACCGGCCACGACATCCTCGAGGCCGAGGACGGCCAGCAGGCGCTGACGATGGTGGGCACCGAGGCTCCGGACCTGATCCTGTCCGACTGGAACATGCCGAACATGACGGGGATCGAATTCCTGCGGGCGCTGCGCGCCGCGGGGTCGGAGACCCCCTTCTGCTTCGTCACCTCCGAGGGTTCGGAGGAGATGCGTGGCCTGGCCGCCGGCGCAGGTGCACTGGGAGTGATCGCCAAGCCGTTCACGCCCGAACAATTCCTCGAGGTGATCGGAACGGTGGTGTCCGCATGACCACGCTGACGACGTCCCCCCTGCCCAGCCGGCACGCCGTCCGGTCACTGGTCGAGGGTCTGATCGGCCGGGACACCGAACTGCACGACGCGCAGCCGGTGCCGCCGAAGGCCTCCAACATCGTGGCCGTGTATGTGACCGACAAGCTGGCCGTCTCGGCCCTCTGCGTGATCAACGTGGAGGCGGGAGCCCGGCTCGGCGGGGCGCTGGCCATGCTGCCCAAGGGCGGTGTGGACGACGCGATCGCCGAGAAGGATCTGTACCCGGCGCTGCGGGACAACTGCTACGAGGTGCTGAACGTGCTGGCGGCGGTGTTCAACGTGCCGAACGCCCCGCATGTGCGCCTCTACGAGATGCTCGGGCCGAACGGCGCAGTGCCGTCGGACATCGCCGCGCTGAGCGCCACCGTGGGAAACCGGATGGACGTGCAGATCGAGGTCGCCGGGTACGGATCCGGGCTGCTCTCGCTGGTCTGTCGCTGAGGATCGTTCGAGAGGGAGACCGTCATGTCCGCACACATCCTCGACCCGGCGAGCTACGGCCGGGTCGCGGGCGAGCCCGGGGCCGGCGTTCCCGCGCCCCGAGGCGGTGGGCACGCCGAGCTGGTCCGGCACACCAGGGTCGGCCGCCAGGCGATCTATGACGCCGAGCGGCAGATCGTCTCCTACGAGCTCCTGTTCCGTTCTGCAGTACCGGGTGCGGACGACGAGGTGGGGGTGGCCGGGGACCAGGCGACCTCGCAGTTGATCGCCTCCACCTTCGGCACGTTCGGCATCGACGCGATGTCCAACGGCCGGCCGGTGTTCATCAATTTCACCCGGGCGTTCGTGACCGGAGTGATTCCGATCCCGGTGGAGCCCGACAACGTCGTGATCGAGATCGTGGAGCGGATGGCCGTCGACCACGAGCTGCTGCTCGGGCTGCGCAACCTGGCCGAGACCGGCTACCGGATCGCGCTCAAGGGTTACCGCGGCGACGTGGCGCACGGCGTCCTGCTCGGTATGGCCGACTTCGTCTCGATCGACGTGGCCGAGGTGCCGGCCGGCATGCTCGGGTCCCTGGTGGAGACTGCACGGGCCAGCGGGGCCACTCTGCTCGCCACCGACATCGCGGACGCAGCGACGATGCAGCGCTGCGTGGCGCTCGGGTTCGAGCTGTTCCAGGGTGCCTACCTGCAGCGACCCAGCGTGCTCGAGGGGCGCACCCTGTCGCCGATCCAGCTGGTCTGCGTGCGGCTGCTCAACCAGCTCGGCGATCCGGAGGTGCCGATCCACACCATCGAGGGGATGGTCGGCAGCGATCCCGGGTTGACCATGCGGCTCCTGCGGACGGCGAACTCGGCCGCCAACGGGGCTCGCAACGAGATCACGTCGCTGCACCAGGCGATCGTGCTGCTGGGTCCGCGACGGCTGCGCTCCTGGGTGGTGGTGACCCTGCTCGAAGGCGGTGCCACCCGCAGCCGCACCGACGACCTGTGGAGCGTGCTGGCCCGCGCGTACGCGTGCCAGCGGCTGGCCGCCCGGGAGAGCGATCTCGCCTACACCGTGGGGCTGCTGTCGGGGTGCGCCGACCTGTTGGGCAGTGAGGTCGCGGAGGTGGCCGAGGGCGCGGGGATCGGCCAGCAGGCGCGCGCGGCGCTGCTCGAGGGGGCGGGCGAGGCCGGTCGGGCGCTGACCGCGGTGCTGGCCCATGAGAACGACGACCTGGACGCCATCGCCGCCACCGGCCTGGCCCCCTTCGACGTCTCCCGCGCCTACCTGGAGTCGCTCAGCGAGTCACTCACCGTCGTCCACGGCCTCACCACTCCCTGACCGTCGTGATCATGCAATCCAGGTACGCGACCGGCGGGGCCGCCTGACGCGGCCCCGTCCAGTCACGTACCTGGATTGCATGATCACGACGGGGTGAGGGCTTGGATCAAGGCGGGGCGGAGTTCTCGGGCCGGGATGATGGCGTCGACGGAGCCGACCTCGACGGCGCGCTGGATGGAGTGGACGGCGTCGAACTCGGCGGCCACCTCGCGCAGCTTCTCGGCGCGGACGACGGCACGCAGCTCCCCCAGTTCACTGCGCTGCAGCGCGCGCTCGAGGTCGCTCACCGAGCTCAGGTAGCGCTCCAGCGCCCTGACCCGCGCGTCGGCCGAGGTGCGAGCCTCCACCTCACCGGTGAACACCACGCCGGCCGCGGGCGCTCCCCCGATCACCGAGGCGAACGAGCCCTCGACGGCCAGGACCTGCATCTGGTCGTTGAGCGCCTTGGAGAACACCACGAACGCTCCGCCGTGATAACGGGACACCACGCAGAACACGATCGGGCCGATGAAGTTCGTCACCGCCCGCCCGATCTCGGCGCCGTACTCCAGCTGCGCCTTGCGCATTGACTCCGGCGACCCGTCGAAGCCGGACAGGTTCGCCAGCACCACCAGCGGCCGGCTGCCCGAGGCGGCGTTGATGGCCCGGGCGGCCTTCTTCGACGACTGCGGGAACAAGGTGCCGGCGGTCCAGGTGTCAGGTCCGTCGGTCGGCGGAAAGCCTCGCCGCGCAACGGGTCTGGACTCGATGCCGAGCATGCAGACCGGATACCCGCCGAGGTGGGCGTCGATCACCACGCAGGTGTCGGCGTCCGCCATGCCGGCCCACCGTTCGAGGGTCGCGTGGTCGGAGTCCACGACGGCGGCGATCAGGGTGCGGATGTCGAACGGCTTCTTCCGTTCCGGGTTGGCCACCGGCGAGAAGATGTCGCCCACCGTGCGGAAGTCGCTGTCCGTCGAGGGGTGCGGGTAGCTGCAGACGTCCCGGTCGAACGGGTCGCCGGTGGTCACCCGGCGCGGCACCAGTTCGCCGGGCGCCAGGTAGCTGTGCGCGTAGTGGGCGAACAGCACGTCGACCGCGCTGGCCAGGTCGACCGCCCAGTACTGGGCCTGCCCGTTCGGGCCCATCACCCGGTCGTAGCCGCCGACGCCGAAGTTGTCCTCCGCCGAGACCCCACCGGAGAAGTCGAGCGCCTGCTTGCCGGTGAGCACCATGGCGCTCTCCGGGGTCATCACCAGGATGCCCTTGGTGTGCATGAGCATCGTGGCCTCGGCGTTCCAGTACGGCTGGGCTCCGACGTTGATCCCCGTGACCACCACGTTGATCTCGCCACCGCTCTGGGTGAACTCGATGATCCGGCGCAGCGCCCGGGCGACCCAGTCCATGTTCTCGGTGCCGGAGTCCATCGAGATCCGGGCCCCGGCCGACAGGGCGAACCACTCCACCGGCACTCCGAGCCGCTCCGCCAGGTCGAGCGCGGCGATGATCCGCGAGCATTCCGGCTCCGACACGGCGCCGAGGGCCTTCGTCGGATCGCCGATCAGGACGACACGGCTCATACCCTCGGGGAAGCGGTCCGACGGCGTGCTCGCCACCCCGACCACGACCCCGGCGCTGTTCCCGCCGGCGGGCCGGTCGACCGGGGCCAGCCGGACGCCGTCCGCGCTCTCGACCAGATCGTGTTCGACGAACGTGCCGCCGTCCTCCGTGAGCAGCGGAAGCACCTCGTACGGGTAGACCGTGCCGCGGCGTCGGGAGCGCAGCACCTTCTGCGCGTAGTCGTCCAGCGGCTGCAGCCGGGACCGCGGCGGCCCGCTGACCGAGACCTCGACCCCTGATCCCGGTTGGTAGTAGAAGCGCGCCGAGACCGCGATCGGCGCATCGCCGTCCTGCATGATCTGGCCCTGGGCGACCACCTCCTCGACGCCGGCCCCGACGGTGAGCGGTGCGATCGTGCGCTTGAGTGCGGTCAGCTGCTCGACCGGCGCGGTGATCACCGGCCAGATGTGCAGCCAGATGTGGTTCATGTCCAGGACCTGTCGCCCCGCCCGGCCGCCGCCGCTCTCGGCCGCAGCTGCCGCCGCCACAGCCCTGGCTCGGCGGACGGCGTCCAGGCAGCTCGCCACCGCTCGCTCGGCTTGCGGCAGGGAGGTGACCCGTCCGGCGCCGTCGCGCACCACGGTCAGTTCGCGCACCTGGGCGATCGCCACCAGGCGGACGTCGGCGTCGTTGCCCGGCGCGACACAGCGGTAGAGCAGCACATCGCCGTCGGTGTCCAGCCGGCTGATGCTGAAGTTGCGCAGCCGCCACAGATCGAGCCGCCGGCCGACCATCGGGTGCAGGCCACGGACCAGCACGTCCTCGACGATCGCCCCCGGGTCGGGCGCGCCGTACGCCTCGGGGCGGAACGTGAACTGGCGCACCGGTGTCGATCCGGCGCACACGGTCAGCGCGATCCGGCGGACGGCGGTGGCGAAGGGCAGCGCCGACACGATCCCCGCCAGCCAGGTCGAGGCGTCGTCGTTCTCGGCCGGAAGATCCGCATACTCCACGTACAGGTCGACGACGGGCTGGTGGGCCTCAGGGGTTTCGGCCAGCAGCGACTCGCAGCAACGTGGTCAGGTCACTGTGCGGTGCCAGTTCCTCCATGGTCGCGACGGTGCTGACCAGGTGGGTGGGCCGCTCGTCGAGGGTGTAGTCGGCGGTGACCACCGGCCGCCCCGAGAACCGGTGATTGGTCAGGTCGTGCAACGTGTACTCGCGATAGTGCCTGCGCGCCAACACCTCCAGCATCGGCTCGACACGGTCGAAGCCGGACTCGAGGCGCTCGGCCAGGAACCGGACGAGCGGCTCCGGACTGGCCACCAGGGCCTCGACCTGCGCCTCGTAGTCGCTCGAGCGAGGGTCGACCGACAGCTGGTCGAGCTGACTCGCGTACCCGGGCG
Organism: uncultured Actinomycetota bacterium; assembly: GCA_963710915.1. GTDB lineage: Bacteria > Actinomycetota > Actinomycetes > Actinomycetales > Kineosporiaceae > JADJPO01. The sequence goes on from CAVQCD010000023.1 coordinate 53,651, forward strand.
AAGACCTCCTCGCGGGCCGCCTCGGTCAGCGGCGCCTCGAACCAGCGGTAGCGGGCGCTGCGGGCCAGGTCGCCGACGGCCGGGTAACGCAACTGGGTGGCGAGCACCAGCCGGTCGAGCACCTCGCGCACCCGCTCGGCGCCCGGCCTCGACCGGCGTCGGGTCGGTCAGCCAGCGCTCGAGCACCGCGGCCATCGCCGGCACGTACGCGGGGGTGTGCTGCTGGGCGAGGAAGATCCGGTAGACCCCTTCCTCGAGCTGCTCGGTGCGCTCCAGCGAGGTCAGGTCGTAGTGAGCCAGGGCCCGGGAGAGCTTGGTCCGGAAGTCCTCCGGCAGCCGCTCCCGGTCGGCGTCCAGGGAATGCAGGTAGCGGTGGAAGTACTCGCGGGGGCTGTGCACCCGGTCGTCGCGGGTGTCCTCGGCGTGCGGACGGTTGCGGCTCAGCTCGCACAGGTCGGCGAAGGCAGCCAGCACCCCGAGCTCGGCCGCGAGCAGCGCGTCGCGGGTGGAGGTGTCGTCCGCCACCGAGGAGTACAGCCGCTGATACTCGGTGACCAGGCGACGGCCCTGCTCGGGCGGCAGGTCGAAGCCGAGCAGCAGGTGGCGTAGGTCGGCGAGCGCGCTCAGAGCCTGCGCAGCGGGGGCCAGGGCCTCGTCGGGCACGGGCAGGTCGACCTCGTCCGGCACCGCCGGCCCGGACGCCCCGGTGCCGGCGTCGTCGTCCAACGGCTCGAGGGTGAGCAGTGACTGGCCCGCGTTGACCTGGTCGCCCTCGGCGACGGTCAGTTCGCGCACCCGCCCGGCGAACGGCGCCGGCAGCACCGTCTCCATCTTCATGCTCTCCAGGACGGCGACCGGCGCGCCGGCGGCCACCAGGTCTCCCGGAGCCACCGGCAACGAGACCACGAGAGCCGGTGCGGGAGAACAGATCGCGCCACCGGAGTCCTTGGTCACGCGGTGCACGGCGGCATCGACCTCGATCAGGTGCGCGGCCGCGTGGCTGGCCATCACCACCCGGTGGCTGCTGCCCTCCACCTCCAGCCGGCCCGAGTAGGGGCCGAGGCGCTCCAGCGAGGCCTCGACCGGCACGCCGTCCACGCCGACCCGGTAGCGGTGCAGCCCCACCTGGGCCACCGCCACCGTGTGCGTGCTGCCGCGCAGCCCGAGCTGGAACTCCCGGCCGGCCTCGTGCCGGGCCTGCGGGCGCCCGCCGTGGGCGCTGGCCAGGAAGCGGTGTCGCTCCTCGCGCTCGGCCTCGTCGTAGGCGTCGATCCCGGCCGCCACCAGGGCGATCCCGGCGTGCCGGTGGCTGGCCAGCCCGCCGCGGGCCCGCTCCCGGTCGATCCAGCCGGTGTCCGCCCACGCGGGGTCACCCTCGGACACCTCGGGCCGGTGCAGCAGGTCGAGCAGGAAGGACTTGTTGGTGGTGCCGCCCTCGATCACCACGGTGGTGTCCTCGAGGGCGCGTCGCAGCCGGGCCAGGGCCTGCTCGCGGCTGCCGCCGTAGGCGATCACCTTGGCGATCATCGAGTCGAAGTCGGCCGGGATCAGGTCGCCCTCGGCGACGCCGGTGTCGATCCGTAGCCCTGGGCCGGTCGGGAGGCGGAGCAGGGCGATCCGGCCGGGGGCCGGGGCGAAGTCACGGTCGGGGTCCTCGGCGTTGAGCCGGGCCTCGGCGGCGTGCCCGGACTCGGCCGGCTGAACGTCGTCCAGCCGCCCGCCGGCTGCGATGTGCAGCTGCAGGGCCACCAGGTCGACCCCGGTGGTGAGCTCGGTGACCGGGTGCTCGACCTGGAGCCGGGTGTTCACCTCCAGGAAGGCGAAGGTGCGTTCGGTCGGCTGGTAGAGGAACTCGGCGGTGCCGGCGCCGCGGTAGTCCACGGCCAGGGCCAGCCGGGTGGCCGATTCCTTCAGCAGCCGCACCTGGTCGGCGTCCAGCACCGGGGAGGCCGACTCCTCGATCAGTTTCTGGTTGCGCCGCTGCACCGAGCAGTCGCGCACGCCCAACGCCCAGGCCGCGCCCTGACCGTCGGCGATCAGCTGCACCTCGACGTGGCGGACGCCGGTGAGCAGGCGCTCGAGGAAGACGGTGCCGTTGCCGAACGAGCGCTGCGCCTCCTCGCGGGTGCGCTCGAAGACCTCGCTCAGCTCGGCGTCGGAGGTGACCATCCGGATGCCGCGTCCGCCGCCGCCGGCTGCGGCCTTGAGCATCAGCGGGTAGCCGATCCGGTTCGCGTGCCACAGGGCCGCGTCGAGGTCGTCGACCGGACCGTTGCTCCAGGCGGCGACCGGCACCCCGACCTGCTCGGCGAGCAGCTTGGCGCCGATCTTGTCGCCGAGGGTGCGCATGGCGGACGGCGTGGGGCCGACGAAGGTGACCCCGATCCGCTCGCACAGCTCGGCGAAGGCGGCGTCCTCGGCGACGAACCCCCAGCCGACCCAGGCGGCGTCCGCCCCGGTCTCGCGCAGGGCGCGCTCGAGCACGGCGTGGTCGAGGTAGGGCCGGGCGGAGGCAGGGCCGATCGGGTGGGCGCGGTCGGCCTCGCGGACGAACATGGCGGTGCGCTCGCCGTCGGTGTGCAGTGCGATCGTCTCGATCGGCTCCCCGCTGCGGGCGGCCAGCTCGCGGACGGCGTGGATCAGGCGTACCGCGGCCTCGCCACGGTTGACGATCGCCACGCGTCGAAGCTGCCTCATCCAGACCCCTTCACCGACTGCCCACGGCGTCCGCGCTCGCTCGCCGGTGCAGAGGCCTCGGCGGAGGTAGGACCTTTGGCGTCAGCGTAGGAGTGACCCGCCGGTAACGACACCGGCGCGCGCGGACTCCACCCCACCACCCCACCGTGCTCATGCTCCGCGGGTGTACGCGAATCGGGGCAATCTCGCCCCCAAACGTGTACCCCACGGAGTATGAGCAGGTTCAGGGCAGGGCGGCGGCGAGGAGTTCGGCGAGGTGGAGGACCTTGGTTCGGGACTTGCGGCGGCGGAGGCCGGTGATCATCTGGCGCTGACAGACCACGTTCACCACCACCAGGTAGTCCAGTTCGGCGGCCTCGATCTCGTCCAGGTGGACGGCGAGCACCCGCTGTGAGTCCTGGGGCCGCAACAGCGAGTAGGTGCCCGCCGACCCGCAGCAACTGCCGGCCGAGGGCAGCTCGACGTAATCAGCGACCCGGCCGATCAGCTCGCGCGGCGGCAGGGTGACCCCCATCCCGTTGCGCAGGTGGCAGGAGTCCTGCAGGCCCGCCCTCGCCGGGCGGCCGTTCACGGTCAGAGGTTTCAGTGCCGGCACCTGCTCCGGATGCTCGGCCCAGTACCCCAGCAGGAACTCGGACAGCTCCTTGACCCGATCCCGGCCGAGCACCCCGGCCAGGTGGGCGCCGCACCCGCCCGCGGTGACCAGGATGGTGCCGGGCATGAGCTCGCCCAGCGTCTCGGCCATCGTGTGGGAGACCTCGGACTGCCCGTTGTGTGCGTGCATCGCCCCGCAGCAGCCCTGACCGGACGGCACGTCGACCACGTCGGGCAGCAGCCGCAGCACCGACCGCGAGACCTGCGGGAAGAGCGCCCGCTCGGCACACCCGAGCATCAGGTGGGCCTTGCCCTCGGCGGCGGCGCCGGTCCGTGCGGCCGCCCGGCGCACCACCCCGGCGGCGGTGAACGCCGGGGTCACCCGCATCGCCGTCCGCAGCCCCAGCGCCAGCGGCGGAACGTGCCGGCCGCGCCACTGGTGGTCGCGCCACTGCTCGAGCAGATGGCCGTACTGCACTCCCGCCGGGCAGACCGTCTCGCAGGCCCGGCAGCCCAGGCAGAACGCGGCCTGCTCGACCAGGGTGGGGTCGTCCGGCTCCAGCCGACCGGTCTCCAGGGCCCGCATCAGCGTGATCCGCCCGCGCGGGCTGGACCGCTCGTCCTGGGTGGAGGCGTAGGTCGGGCAGGCGGGCAGGCAGAATCCGCACGAGATGCAGGCATCGAGCAGCGCGGGGTCGAAGATGCCCCGCCGCGGCGACGGTGTCTCCCGCGGCGCCGCGGCGGGTGTCTCGGCGCTCATGATCCGAGCTTTCCGGGATTGAGGATCCCGGCCGGGTCGAACGCGGTCTTCACCCGGCGCAGCAGGGCCATCTGGTCATCGCCCAGCCGTGCGTTCAGCCACGGCCGCTTCGCGGCGCCCACCCCGTGCTCGCCGGTGATCGTGCCGCCCAGGGCCATCGCGGCATGGAACACCTCGTCGAAGGCGCTCTCGGCCCGGTGCCGGGCGTCGCCGTCGTCCGGGTCGAACACGATCGTCGGGTGCAGATTGCCGTCGCCCGCGTGCCCGAACGTGGCGCAGACCACGTCGTGGCGGACGGCGATCGCGTCGATCGTGCGCACCATCTCGGCCAGCTTCGGCCTCGGCACGGTGACGTCCTCGAGCATGGTGATCGGCGCCAGCCGGGCCAGGGCGGGCAGCGAGCAGCGCCGGGCGGCGAGCAGTGCATCCGATTCGGCGACGTCCCGCGCCCGGGTCACCCCGCGGGCGCCGACGGCGGTACAGGTGGTCGCCATCCGGTCCAGGGAGAGCTCGACGGCCGCCTCCGAACCGTCGTCCCCGAACAGCAGCAGCGCCCCCGCCTGACGGTCCAGCCCGAGTTGGGCGAAGTCCTCGACCGCGTTGATGCACCGATGATCCAAGAACTCCAGGGTCGCCGGCAGCACGCCGTCCGCAATGATCTGGGCCACGGCCCGACCGGCGTCGGAGAGGTCGTCGAAGTAGGCCACTCCGGTGCCCGCGGTGGCCGGCATGGGCAGCAGCCCGACGGTGATCTCAGTGATCACGGCCAGGGTGCCCTCGGACCCGGTGAGCAGCCGGGTGAGGTCGTAGCCGGCCACGTCCTTCCACAGCCGTCCGCCGGTACGGATCACCTCACCGGTGGGCAGCACGGCCTCCAGCCCGAGCACGTAGTTGCGGGTCACGCCGTACTTCAGGCCGCGCAGCCCGCCGGCGCACATGGCCACGTTGCCCGCAACGGTCGAGACGGTGCGGCTGCCCGGGTCGGGTGCGTAGAGCAGGCCCTGGGCGGCCGCCGCGTCGTACAGCGCTGCCGTGGTCGCGCCCGCCTGCACGACGGCCAGCAGCTCGGCGCCGCTGACCTCCAGGATCCGGTTCATCCGGGTCAGCACCATGACGATGCCGCCGTGCTCGGGGATCGTGGCCGCGGACAGGTTCGACCCGGCGCCGCGCGGGGTGACCGGGATTCCCAGCCGGGTGGCCAGGGTGAGTACCGCGGCGATCTGGGCCGTGTCCGCGGGCAGGACGACCGCGTCCGGGCGCGCCCGGAACAGCGGCGTCGCGTCGCGCGAGAACGGCTCCACGTCGCCGTCGCTGGTCAGCACGTACTCGGCGCCCACGATCCGGCGCAGGGCGTCCAGGGCGGCGGGGTCGATCCCCCGAGCCGATGTGCCCGAGGTGGCGGCTGTCATGGCAGCATCCAACCGAGGATCGGGGTGGACTGCAGGAACACCAGGGTGCACAGGAACAGCAGGAGGCCGAGGCTCCAGGGCAGCACCCGGCGCAGGATGGCCGATTCCTGACCCGGCAGACCGGCCGCGCTCGCGGCGATGGTCAGGTTCTGCGGGCTGATCATCTTGCCGACCACTCCGCCGGTGGTGTTCGCGGAGACCATCAGGGTCGGGTCGATCCCGGCCTCGGCGCCGGCCGTCGCCTGGAGCTTGGCGAACAGCGCGTTGGCGCTGGTGTCCGAGCCGGTGACCGCGGTGCCGATCCAGCCGAGCACGGGCGACAGGAAGGCGAAGAAGGCGCCGGTGCCCGCGATCCAGGTGCCGATGGTGATCGTCTGGCCGGAGAAGTTCATCACGTAGGCCAGGGCCAGCACGCCCATCACGGTGAGGATGGCCAGTTTGAGCTTGTTCAGCGTGGCGGCGAAGTCGGCGGCGGCGGTGCCCGGAGCCACCCGGTAGACCAGCGCCACGACGATGCCACTGAGCAGCAGCAGGGTGCCGGGGTTGGACAGCCATTGCAGGTTGTACACGGTCGAGGTGCTGACCTTGCCCGCGGCGTTGAACAGGTGCCCGTCCAGGCCGGGCCAGGCGATCTTGCGATCGGTGCCGGCCAGGAAGGTCTTCACCGCAGGGACCAGTTTGGACAGCGAGAACACCACGATCACCAGAAGGTAGGGGAACAGCGCCATCCAGACCCTGCCGGAGGTGAGCGGGCCGTCGTCCGCGGCGGTCCGGGCCGCGGCCGTGGCGGTGCGGGTGGTGGAGCCACCGGACCGGGCGCTCTCGGCGGCGGCCTCGACGTCGCGGTCCGCGGCCAGGCGCTCGTGCGCCTCCTGCGCTCCGGTCGGGGTCCAGACCCGCAGGAACAGCACGGTGGCGGCCAGTCCGGCCAGCGCGGCGACGATGTCGGTGAGTTCGACCGAGAGGAAGTTGGAGGTGGCGAACTGTGCGCCGGCGAAGGCGAGCCCGGTGACCAGCGCCGCGGGCCAGACCTCGCGCAGTCCGCGCCGGCCGTCGACCACCAGGAGCAGCAGCATCGGCACGAAGACCGCCAGCACGGGCGCCTGCCGGCCGACCACGGCGCCGATCTCCCCGGCGGGGATGCCGGTCAGGGTGGCCGCGGTGGTGATCGGGATAGCGATCGCACCGAAGGCGACCGGTGCGGTGTTGGCCAGCAGCACGGTGCCCGCGGCGCGTAGCGGCGCGACGCCGAGCGCGATGAGCATGGTCGCGGTGATGGCCACCGGCGCCCCGAATCCGGCGAGGGCCTCGAGCAGTCCGCCGAAGCAGAAGGCGATCAGCACGGCCTGGACCCGGGGGTCCTCGCTGACCACGTCGAAGGTACGGCGCAGATCCTCGAACCGGCCGCTGGTCACCGTGAGCTGATAGAGCCACAGCGCGCAGAGCACGATCCACATGATCGGAAAGGCGCCGAAGACGCCGCCTTGGGTGGCGGCGAGCAGGGCGAGGGAGGCGGGCATCGCGTAGGCCAGGACGGCGACCAGGAGCGCGGTGCCGAGCCCGGCCAGTGCTGCCACGTATGCCTTGGTCTTGACCACCCCGAGCAGGAGGAAGACGACCACGAGCGGGAGCAGGCCGATCAGGGCGGAGAGGGCGAGATTGTCGCCGACCGGCGCCAGGCTCTGCCGGAAGTCGTCGGCCAGGGCCGCCGTGGGTATCAGGGCCGTCGGGGAGAGCAGGGATGTCATGGCGGGTCCTCCGGATGGGCGTCGTTGCCGAAACGGTGATTCCCCGGCGAACCGAGGGCTAGCCACGATGTGGTCAGACCACAGAGTGATTGGCCCACGGTAGGGTGGATACGGTGATTCCTCAAGAGTCCGTCGGGCTTTTCTCGGAGTGACGTGTCCAAGAACGCCGTTCATTGCGCCGAATGGTCAATTTCGCCCCGTTCCTCGAGCACGAACGGCGCAGAATCGACCACTCGACGCTCCGGCGGTCGCTGTGGTCGGTGCAGGGGTGGGCGGAACGGGTGGCGGGTATGACGCCGGACGGCGCGAGCGCGCGGGCCGAGGGCTGGGAACCGGTCAACCGGTCGCGGACCTACGAGCTGGTGCTGGATCGGATCGAGGAGCAGATCGCCTCCGGACGCCTCGGGGCCGGCGATCGGCTGCCGTCCGAGCGCGACCTGGCGGCGGCGCTCGAAGTGAGCCGGGTCGCCGTGCGCGAGGCGCTGCGGGTGCTGCACGCGATGGGAGTGATCACTCAGGGCACCGGCTCAGGGCCGGACTCCGGCACCGTGCTCAGCGCGGCCCCCGGTGCAGCTCTGACCCGGCTGATCCGGCTGCACGTGGTGATGGCCAGCGTCGGCTCCCAGGACGTCGTCCGGGCCAGGATCGCTCTCGAGCGTGAATCCACCCGGCTGGCCGCGGTGCATGCGAGCCCTGCGGATCGCGCCGCGATCGTCGCCCACCTGGAGGCGATGGACGACCCGGCGATCACCCCGGAGGAGTTCAACGACCAGGACACGGCGTTCCATGTGGCGATCGCACAGGCGAGCGGCAACCCGCTGGTCGCCGAGATGACGACGGCGCTGCGCAACGCCATGCGCACCACCCTGCTCCACCGGCTCACTGCCGCCGCTGACTTCCCCGGGGTCGCCCGCCGGCTCTGCGGGGAGCATCACGGCATCTACCAGGCGCTGCTGGAGGGGAACGGGGCCAAGGCGGCCGACCTGGTCGAGGAGCACATCGCGTCCTTCTACGCCGTCGACCCGCAGGAGTAACCCCACCCCCAACCTGCGGAGCATGAGCAGGTTCCTAGGGTTTGGGTTTGCCGCCGTCGAGTTCGGAGAGGGCCGCGGCGACGAGCTGGTCGTGGTGCCGCTGGCGCGCGGTCCGGCGCGACGACACCTCGTAGCTGCGCACGATCCTGGAGATGACCGAGACGCCGAGAGCGCAGCCGACGGCGACCAGCCCGCCCCGCTGCACCGCTCCCATGGTGTCCAGGTCGCCATTGCTCACCAACTCATACAGGGGTGGCCCGGCCACCACGGCGGCCAGGCCGATCCCTGCTTTGAGCGGGTTCATCGGGCGGGGTTGGCCGCCTCGAGCTGGGCGCACAGCAGCGCCGTCCAGGTCATCCGGTCGATCGGGATCCCGTCGAGCCGGACCACGGGCAGGCCGAGCTGGAGCATCTGTGCCGGCGCGGCCGCGGCGGCCACCCCGTCCAGGGCCAGCGCGTCGACGCAGCCCAGCGAGAACAGCCAGCTGCGGGCCTGGCTGAGCGCCTGCTCGGCGTCCAGGACGACGATCACGGCGGAGGCGTCCACGGTGCCCAGGCTCTCCAGCACCTGCGAGGGGTCGCCGGTTCCGTCGCTCTCGATCGCCACCACGCAGCGCGGGTGCCGGCCGACCATGGCGGGGATGTCGAGCTGGCCGTCCGCGGGCACCAGCACCACGGGGCGGGGCTCGTTCGACTCGGCCAGGTCCACCGCGATCCGGTGGGCCTCGAGCTGCACCACGTCGGGGGTGCCGATCACGGCGATCACGGGGGCGTCCGGGTCGATGTCGAGGGCCGGCAACGGCTCAAGGGCCTGCCAGACGTCGGCGTACCGGTCGCCGCCGCGCAGGCGCTCGATCAGTTCGGCCGGAACTCCGAGCCGACGCAGGGTCTCCTGGTCGACCGCCAGGCGGTCGTTGTCAGGCACGACCTGGGCGGACGGCGCGACCTGGGCGGACGGCGCACCCGCGGCGGCGTCGGGCTCGGTTGCGGTGCGGCGCGGCATCGGAATGGTGGCGGCGGCGTCGGCCATCCGTTCCGCCTCCTCGCTCAGCCCGGCGGCGGTGAACGCCTCGTCGATCGCCTCCTGCGCCTGACGGCGGATGCTCTCCACCAGGTCGGCCTCGATCGGCGGCGGCGGCTGCTCGGCCGGCACCTCGGTGAACACGTCGGCGGCCTCGATCCGCTCCACGACCGTCCAGGCCACTTCTGCCGCGATCGGTTCGGAGATCAGGGCATCGGCCGAGGTCTCCGGCTGCATGGCCCAGACCGGGGCCTGAGCGTGCCGGCCGCCGTCGTCGAGATCGGGCTGTCCGCCGCCTGCGGAGGCGCGGAGTTGCTCGAGCAGGGCCGTGAACTCCGGACGAGCGCCTGCGGAGGAGTCGTGGGGCGCCGAACCGTCGTGCGGGCCGGAGCCGGGGAATGCGGTCACCATGCTGGTAGGTGTCGGCAGGAAGTCCCAGGCACCTGACAACGGATCGGTCCCCCGTTCGGACGAATGACGCCAGGAGCCCGACAGCGCCGGGGGCAGCTCCAGCGGGATCCCGTGCCGTGGGCCCGGCACCCGGTTCGCCACCTCCAGGGGGGCGAACGACGACGCCCGGGCGGAGGCGATGCCGTCCTCGTGCACTGTGGCGTAGACCGCGGCGTACGCCGCCGTGTGAGCCACCTGGGCGACCTCGCGCTGCCAGCTCTCCTCGGTCGACGGAGGGCTGCCGGCGCCGCCACCGATGGTGGGTCCGCTGCCGGTGGACGACGGCGATCCGTTGCGCTGCAAGGGTATCCGGAAGGTGTCGGACTGGGGTGCGGAGAGCAGCTGACCGGCGACGCTTCGGGCGGCCGAGCGTTCCACCGCCAGCACAGGGTCGAGCATGTCGTGCAGACCGGGGCCCGGGTCACCTGCAGCCCGTCGCCCGCGGGCCTTCGGCCAGCCGACCGGGTCGGCACCGTCGGTCTGCCCTGCGACGCCGGTCCCCGAAGTGTCGTCAATGCCCGCGGTCTCGTCGGGGAGCGGGACCAGCAGCGCGCCGGGCCCACCCAGGATCTCCGCCGGCGGCGTCGGGGCGGCCAGGGCGATGCCGGCGACGGAGGCGGGCACCACGACCGGGTGCTCCCCCGGGGCCTGCACGGCCGGCACCGGCTCGTCGCTCACCTCCCGCTCCGCCTCGTCCTCGACTGCCGTCGTCGTCGGTCGGCAGCAGCAGCCGTCACCGGTCGCCTCGCCGGTCGCCTCGTCGTCCGCCTCGTCGCCGGTCGCCTGGGTGACCGCCTGGGTGACCGACTCGTCGGCTGTGCCGGCGGCGTCGTCCTCGACCGCGGCGACGGGGCCGGCAGCGGGCTGGGGTGCGGACTCAACGGTCGGCGCGCGGCACCGGCTCCGGCTCCGGCTCCGGTGCGGGCTGCGGCTGCGCCTGGGTCACGTTCGTCTCGTCGGTGCTCGGCGCGATCACCACACCGACGGCCTTCAGCGCTGCCTCGAAGGTGTCCCCGAACGGGGTGAACGCCGGTCGCGCGGCCGGGGTGTCGTCGTCCGCCTCGCTCTGCGACTCGGGACTGGCCTCGGTGTCGATGTCGTTGGTGTCGATCATCTGCTCCTGGATCCGGTCCAGCAGCGTCTCCACCGGTGAACGGGTGGGCAGCCCGGGTGCGGGCGTCGAGGTGCCGATCTCCCCCTCGTCCGGAACCTCGATGGCGACCTCGAAGGTCTCCTTGGCGAAGAAGCCCATCACCCCGCCGTGCCGGATCTTCTCCGCGCGCAGGATCCGGGCGTGGGGCCCGCCTTCGACCTTGGCGCGGACCAGCAGCGCCTCCAGGTCGTCACCCTCGAGCAGCAAATTCGTGGCCACGGCTCACCTGTCCGACGGTCTCGATCGATGTGATCCCTGCGGTCTCGGCGAAACCGACCACGGGGAGTTGAGGGAGCGCGCCACGCAACAGGCGGCGCAGGGGGAGCCGCAGGGGGCCGGCAGCGAGCAGGACCGGGCTCATCCCGGCGTTCTCGGCCCCGTTGACCAGCGCCGCGAGATCCTGCACGAGCCGGTTGGCGCTGACCGGGTCGACGGCGATCACCACCCCCTGCTCGCTGGCCCGAAGGCCCTCGGCGAGGTCCTGCTCGACCTGGGGGTCGAGCGTGATCGCGTGCAGCACACCGCCGCTGACGTACGGAGCGGTCAGTGCCGGCCCCAGGGCCGCGCGGGCGGCCTCGAGGATCGCGTCCGGGTCGTTGGTGCTGCGGGCGCGCTGCCCCACGCCCTCCAGCACCCGGCCCAGGTCGCGGATCGAGACCTGCTCGTCGAGCAGCGCCTGCAGCACCCGCTGGACGGCGGACAGCGGCAACAATCCGGGCACGAGTTCTTCCACGGCCGCCGGGCGCTCGGCCTTGAGCACTTCGAGCAGTTCGCGCGTGTCGTCCAGGGACAGCAGCCGCGAGGCGTGCCGGCGGACCATCTCGGCCAGGTGGGTGGTGACCACCGCCGCTCGTTCCACCAGGGTGGCGCCGATCATCTCGGCGGTGGCCCGGTGCTCGGTCGGCACCCAGACCGCGGGCAGGCCGAACACCGGCTCCGTGGTGCGGCGTCCGGGCAGTTGGTCGTGCGTGTCGCCGATGGCGAGCAGGTGGCCGGCCGGTGCCTCCCCGGTGGCCGCCGCGATCCCGCCGATCCGGATCTCGTAGCTGCCCGGGGGCAGGTCGGCGCCGTCCCGGGTGCGTACCGGCGGCAGCACCAGGCCCAGGTCGAGGGCGGTCTTGCGGCGCAGGGCCCGCACCCGGTCGAGCAGATCGCCGCCGCGGGAGGGGTCGACCAGGTCGACCAGGTCAGGGGCGAGCAGCAGCTCCAGCGGATCGACCTTCAGCGAGTCACTGATCTGGTCGCCAGGAGTCTGCACCCCTTCGGCGGGCAGTCCTGCGGCCGCGGGCATCGGCAGGGCGCCGGACGGCGGACGCGCGCCGCCGGCGCCGTCCTCGGCCGGGGTGCGGGTGGAGGCGAGCAGCAGCAGGCCGCCCGCGATCAGGAAGGGGATCTTGGGCATTCCCGGGATGAGGCACAGGGCGATCAGGGCGCCACCGCCGATGCGTAGCGCCTCGGTGTGCTTGGAGAACTGGCTCACGAGGTCGTTGCCGACGTCGCCCTCGCTGGTCGATCGGGTGACGATCACACCGGTCGCGACCGACATCAGCAGCGCCGGGATCTGGGACACCAGACCGTCGCCGACGGACAGCAGGCTGTACTTCTCGATCGACTCGCCGGGCGACAGGCCCTCCTGCAGCATGCCGATCGTGAAGCCGCCGATCAGGTTGACCAGGGTGATGATCACCGCGGCCATGGCGTCGCCCTTGACGAACTTGGTGCCACCGTCCATCGCGCCGTAGAAGTCGGCCTCGGCAGCCACCTCCTTGCGCCGGCGGCGCGCCTCGTCCTCGTCGATCAGCCCCGAGTTGAGGTCGGCGTCGATCGCCATCTGCTTGCCGGGCATGGCGTCCAGGGTGAATCGCGCGCCGACCTCGGCGACGCGGGCGGCACCGTTGGTCACCACGGTGAGCTGGATGATCACCAGGATCGCGAACACGACCAGACCGATGACCAGCGATCCGCCGATCACGATGTGGCCGAACGCCTCGATCACCTTGCCCGCGTAGCCCTCGCTCAGCACCAGCCGGGTCGAGGAGACGTTGAGTGCCAGCCGCAGGATCGTGCCGACCAGCACCACGGTGGGGAAGACCGCGAACTCCAGCGGCTTGCGCACCTGCAGGGCGACCAGCAGCACGAGCAGGGACATGGCGAGGTTCCCGGCGATCAGCAGGTCGAGGATGGTGGGCGGTAGCGGCACCACCATCATCAGCACGACGAGGACGACGATGATCGGAACGGCTAGGCGCGCGATCCGGCTCGACGCCATGCGGCGACCTCCACGGTGCTAGGCGCTCGAGATCCATGCGCAAGGGCAGCCGTCCGTGGCTTCGATGGTCATCGGCGGGAACTGGCCCTTCCTTGAGAGCGCCGCCCGGGTGATTCATCGTCACGCAGGGTCAACCGGGCTTGCCGGGATGCCGATCAGAGGTCAGCGGATCGTCTGTGCACGAGGACGGCGGGAGGTGGGTGTGAGCGGCGTGGCCATCGTCATCGCCCCTCGCGTCCCCGAGCGTCGGCGACGCAGCCACGTGATGGTGGCCGGGGTGCTCTGCGCCGTCCTGTTCACCGGGGTCCTGATCATGTCCCGCACCCGCGCGGCGTTCCGCGCCACCTCCGACAACCCCAGCAGTGCCTGGACCGCCGGCACGGTCGTGATCGGGGACGACGACAGCGGATCTGCGCTGTTCTCGGCCACCGGCCTGCTGCCGGGAGACACCGGCGAGAAGTGCTTGCGGGTGACCTACACGGGCTCGCTGGCGGCGTCGGTGAGGTTCTACTCGCCCACGGCCACCGGCTCGCTCGCTCCCTACATCGACCTGGTCGTGCAGGAAGCCACGGCGATCGGCAACAACGGCACCTACGGCAGCGGCTGTGCGGGGTTCGCCGGCACCACCATCTACACCGGCAGCGCGGCCGGCCTGCCGGTGGCCGCGTCGTCCTACGCCACCGGACTGGGCAGCTTCGCCCCCGCCGGCCCGGGGGAGTACCGGGTCTACCGGCTGGCCTACACGGTGAACGCCGCGGCCCCGAGCGCCGTCCAGGGCCAGTCGGCGAGCGTCACCTTCAGCTGGGAGTCCCACGGCTGACGGCGGTTCACGACCGCTCATGCGCACCTTGCACCGGCCGACGGGCACGGTGAGGGAGGTGTCGGCGAATGAGCAGGGCGCGCATGATCGGCGGCGTGGTGGTGCAGTTCCTCGCCGTCGCCTACCTGACCATCGTGGTCAGCCTGCTGTTCTGGTCGCATGCCCCGCAGCTGATCGGCTGGCACCCGCGTGTGGTGCTCACCGGGTCGATGACCCCGGTGATCCAGCCGGGCGACGTCTCGGTGATCGGCCCGGCCGAGGTGGGCCCGAAGACCCTGCCCAAGGGCCGGATCGTGCTGGTCAGCGCCCCCCACATGCGCAGCGGGTTCTACCTGCATCGGGTGGTGCGCTACGACGAACGGGGCCAGGTGATCACGAAGGGTGACGCCAACCAGATCGCCGACTCCGATCCCGTGGCGCGAGAGGCAGTTCGGGGGCAGCTGCGCCTCGTCGTCCCTCTGGTCGGGCGGCCGGTGATCTGGCTCGCCGAGCGCAACTACCCGGCGCTGGCGGCGATCGCCATCGGGACGTGGCTCAGCCTGGTGATCGTGATGGGCCAGCTCGGCCCCCCCAAGAACCTGCTCATGCTCCGCAGGGGTACACGAATGGGGCCTGCGGGAGCCCGAAACATGTACCCCCGCGGAGCATGAGCCGAGGTCGGGCTGAGCGAGGGCGACGGCCGGGTGGAGTCGGCGGTGCGCCTGCGCTCGGCTGCCTGCGCTCGGCCGACTCGCTCGGGATGCGTGCTCCAGATGTCCCGGGCAGGGCCTTCCCTCGACGATGGAGATCACGATGCATGAAAACGGTTGCTATCACAGCCGTTTCCACGCATCGTGATCTCCATCGTCAGCCGCTGGGCAGCGGAGTGCCGATGGCCCAAGCATCCATGCTCACACCTGCTCGTGCTCCGCGGGGGTAGACGTCAGGGGCCAACGGGAGCCCAGAACATGTACCCCCGCGGAGCATGAGCGGCTTCAGGTGGGGGTGGGGGTGCGGGCCTCGCGGTCCTGGCGGGCGCGGCGTGAGCGCATGGCCGACTTGGCCGGCAGCTCCGGCAGCTTGACCGACGTCAGCGGACGACGCGGGCCGGCCGAACGGCTCGGCTTCCCGGCCGCCATCACGAAGGCGAGGATCTTCGCCACCGCCACGTAGAGCTCGCCCGGGATCTCGTCACCCAGGTCGCAGACCCGGTAGAGCAGCCGGGTCAGCGGCTTGTCCTCGACCACGGGCACCCGGGCCTCCTTGGCCCGTTCACGGATCTTCAGCGCCAGCGCGCCCGCGCCCCGGGCCACCACCCGCGGCGCACCCTTGCTCGGCTGATACGACAGGGCCACCGCGTAGTGGGTCGGGTTCACCAGCACCACGTCGGCATCGGCCACGGCGCTGAGCATCCGGTTGCGGCTCATCGCCATCTGCTTGGAGCGGATCGCACCCTTCATCAGGGGATCGCCCTCGGACTGCTTCATCTCCTGCTTGATGTCGTGCGGGCTCATCCGGAGCTGCTTCATGACGGTGTGGCGCATGTACCCGTAGTCGAACAGGGCGAGGATCAGGCCGGTCACGGTGGCCGACCAGAGCAGCGTCATCATGCCGGCGCGGGTGCGCTCGACGGTCACCGCCAGCGGCATGATCCCGGCGCCGATGAGTTCGGGCACCAGGGTGCGGGCCAGTGACCAGACCACCAGGCCGATCACGATCACCTTCATCACCGCCTTGGCCGCCTCCCACAGCGCCTTGGTGCCGAACATCCGCTTCAGGCCCTGCTTGGGGCTCATCCGGTTGAACTTGGGCTTGAGCGCCTTGCTCGAGGGGTGCACGCCCTGGGCGGCCGCGCCCAGCACGGCCCCCGCCGCCGCCGCCAGGGCGAGCGGGCCCGCGACCAGCAGCACCACCTTGGGCACCTCACCCAGCGCCCGGAGCGCCTGGGCCGGGGTCGGGTCGGCGGCGGCCAGCGGCACGCGCGCCATCAGGTCCCGGAAATGATCGGCCAGGGTGGCCACGGTGCGCGGCAGCATCGCCGCCGCGCCGGCCACGGCGAGCCACGTCGCGGCGTCCGCCGTCCGCGGGAAGTTGCCCTCCTTGCGGGCATCGCGCAGCTTCTTCGGGGTCGGCTTCTCGGTCTTGCCCTCGTCGGCGGCCACGGCGACTCACCCCCCGCCGGCGTGGCGGACCAGGTCGATCACCGTCAGCACGGCGTGCTGCACGCTGCGATCGAGTGCCTGCGGAAGGCGGGTCAGCACCAGCCCGGCCAGCAGCAACGTGAACATGATCTTGATCGGGTAGCTGAGCGCGAACGGGTTGAGCGCCGGGGCGGCCCGGGTGAGCAGGCCGAGGGCGACGTCCGCCACCAGCATCGCGGCGATCACCGGTGCCGCGATCTGGATCGCTCCGACGAACAGCCCGGCGACGTCCGCAGTGAGCGCCCGGGCCACGGACTCGGCGTCCAGGGTGGGGGTTGGGGTGCGCTGCATGGTGCGGGACAGCCCGTGCAGCACGACCAGGTGGCCGTCGGTGACGAACAGCACCGTGGCCGCGGTGAGCTGGTGCAGCTTGCCCATCACCGAGGTCTGCGCCATCAGCATCGGGTCGAGCGAGGCGGTCAGGGTGAAGCCGCCGACCAGGTCGAGGAGCTCACCCACGGCCTGCACGGTCGCGATCGCGATCAGCACGAAGAACCCCAGGGTCACCCCGGTCAGGGCCTCGGTGAAGGCCCGCACGAAGAGCGTGGCCGACCCGAGCTCCGGCGCGCCGTCCTGCCCCAGCGCGGACAGCGGCAGGGCCAGAGCCACCGCAAGACCGACTTTGGTCTGCGCGGGCACGTTGCGCGAGCTGAACGGTGGAGTGATCAGCACGAACCCGGCGGTCCGGGCCAGCGCCAGCAGGAACGCGACCAGCACGCTCTCACCGAGGGAGTACTCCAGCCCGTTCACCGGGGATCGGCGGGATCGGCCACGGCGTCAGCTCAGCAACGGGCTGCCGGAGCTCTGCAGCGACCACTTCGCCATCGCGAAGGCGGTCACCACCGCCTGGCCCGGCCGCTGCTGACTGAGACTGGCCTCGACGCCGACCAGGCCGACGAGGTTCCCGTTGTCGTCGAGGGCTTGCAGCATCGCCTCGGTGTGCCCGCCACCCCGACTGATGCAGGACGACCCGGGGGACTCCATCTGCTGCACGACGCCGAGCTGGAAGTTGTGGAAGACCTTGCGGCCGTCCCGCGCCGGGTTGGTGGCGTAGTAGCTGGAGTACCAGCTGCGTTTGTCGGGCGAGGTCACCCGCTTGCCCTGGATGCAGGTCCCGGAACTGCACAGGGAGTGGTCCGGGGGATTGAAACCCACTCGGCTGGAACGGGTCGGCCTGCCGTAGACGTTCTCCGCCCAGGGTCCGGACAGGTAGCCGGAGTTGTAGAGCGTGCGGGCGTCGACAGCGCGGGACAGCCCGGCGTTCGAGCCCAGGCCCCAGCCGTGCGACTGCGGGTTGCTGGTGATCAGGGTGGCCCCGACCACGCCGGGCTTGCTGGTGTTCAGCCGCCACCGCTCGCTCGAGCCCCAGCTCCAGCGGATGGTCAGCACGTCGCGCGAGACCGAGAACCGGCCGCTGGCGCGGTAGCCGTTGCCGCCGGACTGGAAGCCGAAGGGAGCCCGGATGGGGCAGGCGCGCAGGCAGCCGGCGGTCGAGTAGCCGCTCGACGGTTTGGTCCACCGGTACTGGTCCTTGCCGGTGATCGAGTTCTGCCGCCAGGTCCAGTAGCGCTCGACCACGGTGCCGCTGGTGCTGAACTGGTACATGGCCAGGCGGACGGCGACCGCATTCGGCTTTCCGCCGATCACGCTGACCACGAATCCGGGCCGGCCTCCCGGCAGGGCGACCCCGGCCTGCGCGGGGCTGATCGCGACCAGCGGCGCTGCCACAGCGGCGGAGACGGCGGCTACGGAAAGACGGCGGATCCAGCGGCGCATGTTCGGCTCTCCCCGGACGACGACATGGTGATGAGCACGTCATCGGACGGCGTGGGCCGGGTCTTGACCCTCAGGAGCCGAGCAATGTGGGGACCATCTCGAACAGGTCCCTCGTGAACGCGGTGAGCACCCGCAGGCACCAGGCGCCGGTGATCACGAGCACGATCGCCGACACGGCCAGCTTGGGCAGGAAGGTGAGCGTCTGCTCCTGGATCTGGGTGGCGGACTGCACGATCGAGAGCAGCAGGCCGATCACCAGGGTCGAGATCAGCACCGGTCCGGCGATCTTGGCAGCGGTGAGCAGCGCCGCGGCCACGATCTGAATCACGTTGTCGGACATGGCCTCTGCCTCAACGGTAGGTGGTGAGCAGGGTGGTCACGATCAGCGTCCAGCCGTCGACCAGCACGAACAGCAGCAGCTTGAACGGCAGCGAGACCAGGGCAGGGGGCAGCATCACCATGCCCAGTGACATCAGGATCGCGCTGACCACCAGGTCGACCACCAGGAACGGGATGAAGATGACGAACCCGATGATGAAGGCGCCGCGCAGTTCGCTGATCACGAACGCCGGCACCAGCGAGCGCATGCCCACGTCCTCGCGGGTCTCGGGCTGAGTCGCACCGCTGGCCTTGACCATCAGGGCGAGCTCCGCGTCCCGGGTGTGGGCCAGCATGAACTCGCGCAGCGGCGCCACGCCGTCCGTGTAGGCCTGGGAAGCGGTCTTGGTGCCGTTCATGTAGGGGCTGATCGCCTTCTCCTGCATGGCGTCGACGGTCGGTCCCATGATGAACAGGGAGAGGAACAGGGCCAGCCCGACCAGCACCTGGTTCGGTGGCACGCTCTGGGTGCCGATGGCGCTGCGGGTCAGTGACAGGACGACGACCACCTTGGTGAAGGCGGTGCACAGCAGCAGCAGCGCCGGCGCCACGCCCATCACCGTGACCAGCACGATCAGCTGGACGACGCGACTCGGCTCCCCGGGCACGTTCACCGTGATCGAGGGGTCGGTCACGGTGGGCGCGGTGGGGGAGCTCGGGGCAGGCACCGGCGTGGGCGCCGCCGTCGCAGCCTCGGCCACGCCTGCGCCCCAGAGCATCAGCAGGCAGCCGAGACCGACCACCAGCACGATGCGGAGCAGGCGGGATCGCGTCACCGGCGCACCGTCCGGTCCCGTAGCGCCTCCACTGCCTGCTTCCAGGTGTGCGGGTCGAGCGCCGCTCCGCTGCCTCCCGCCCGGCCCGGTCCGGCTCCCGGTCCGGCTCCCGGTTCGGTCTGAGGGGTCGTGAGGGCGGCGCTCAGGGCGGCGGCGTCCAGGGTGGTGAGCAGGGACACCGACTGCGCGGTGACCCCGAGAACCAGTGCCGAGCCGCCGACCTCGACCACGGCCAGGCTGGCCTCGCGGGACAGGCCGACCCGGTCGAGCACCTTCAACCCGGCGCCGGCGCCGTGCACCGTGGCCCGGCGGGCGAGACGGGCCACGATGAGTGCCAGCAGCACCACCACAACCAGGGAGATGCTCACCCGGCCGAGCATCACCAGGTCGTCGGTGGCGTTCATGTCGGCCTCATGTGGCGTCCTGGGTGACGATCTCGGTGATCCGTAGGCCGAAGCTCTCATCGACCACGACCACCTCACCCCGGGCCAGCAGCGTGCCGTTGACCAGCAGGTCGGCGGGGGAGCCGGCCAGCCGGTCGAGCTCGACCACGTCGCCGGGGGCCAGGGCCAGCAACTGGCGCACCGTCATCCGGGTGCGGCCGAGCTCGCAGGTGACCTCCATCTCGACGTCGCGCAGCATGTCGATGCCCCAGCTGCTCCCGGCCGAGGCGGCGGTCCTGCCGGCCGGCGCGGGGGGCTCGCTCAGGCTCACGCCGACGAAGGCCGCCACCGCGCCGTCCAGCAGCAGCGGCACCAGCACGGTGTTGCCGCCGGTGAGCACCTCGAGGCATTCCTCGACCCCGATCGCGGTGGGGTCGCCGTCCAGCCGGCCGCCCAGCTCGGCGGCGATGGTCTCCAGCGCGGGCTTGAGCGCCTGGGCGGGCTCGACGGCGCCGAAGGGGGTGCCGGCCAGGGCGTCGACCAGTTCCTGGCCGACGACGAGCAGGGCCTTGCCCTCGGCCCCTGCGCCGAGGTAGCCGGTGATGGCGGCTCCGGCCGGGTCGGGGAGGGTCGCGGTCGCGGTGTCGGCGCTCGGCTCGCCCAGGGTCAGCGGCGAGGCGCTGGGGATCTGCGGCAGGGCCTCGGTGATCGCCGCCGCGACCCGCTGTGCGGTGCGGGCCCAGGCGTCGGCGTCCCCGCTCGCGCCCTGCTGGTCCGGTACGAGTGGCGAGGCGGAGAAGCTCACGGTGTCTCCTCTGGTGCGGGGGCGGTCGGCGGGGTGGTCAGCGGGTGGTCGGCGGTCGGGGGTGTACGGGTCAGCGCCCGGAGACGATCAGGACGGCGAGGGCGCGCCCCGAGGCCCCGGGGATCGCGTGGGCGAACACGGTGGAGGCCGAGGTGACGGCCAGCGGAGCGGTGGTGCGGTGCGGGAACGTGATCACGTCGCCGACGGCGAGCCGGCCGATCGCCTGGGAGGACATCCGAAGGGCCTCGAACTTGACCGAGACATCGACGTCCACCTCGGTGAGCCGGCGCTGGGTCTGCACGGCGGCCGTGGAGCGGACCAGGGCCTGGTCGCGGTTGTCGTGGTGGGTGGCGATCTCGAGCACCGGGGCGAGCATCGCGTAAGGCATGCAGAGAGCGATCTGGCTCTCCCGAGTACCCACGGTCAGGTCCATGTTGGCGACCACCACCGGGTCGGTGGGTGCTGCTGCCTGCACGAACCGGGCATCCGCCTCGAGTGTGAGCAGTTGCGGGTGAACGCCTTTCGCGATCGGCTCCAAGGCATAGCTGAGCTCGCCGAGCATCCGGGTGAGCAACTGGCGCAGCAGGGCCTGCTCGATGTCGGTGAGTGGGCGGTCGGGCTGGCGATCGCTGCCCATGCCGCCGAGCTGGTGGTCGATCATCGTGAGCAGGGTGGCCAGGTCGAAGGTCATCAGTGCTTTGCCGGGCCAGGGGTCCAACGAGATCACGGCGCACACCGACTGCTCCGGCATGCTGGAGAGGAACTCGTCGTAGCTGAGTTCCTCGATCTGCGGGGTGCCGATCTGGCACACCGCGCGCAGGCTGGTGGTCAGCACGGTGGTCGACTGCCGGGCGAAGGTCTGCATCGCCACCCTCAGCAGGTGGGCATGTTCGCGGGCGAGTCGGACCGGCCGCCGGAAGTCGTAGGCGCGCGCTTCGCCGCGGCGGCGCCTCATGCTGCTGGTCGCGCCCGGGGTGCTCACACCTGGAGGCATCGACCGGTTGCCGAGGGTCCTTGAGTGCTCACTGCCGCATCACGAATCCGGGGACTCCCCGCCAGCCCGTGTCGGAGTGGTTCCGTGGGTCGTGTTCGGCCTCAAGGCCGGCGAGCACCACTGAGCTGACTGTTCGATCGGACATTGGGCGAGCTCCCCCGAATTCACCAGAACCCCGCCATACGGGCCGATTCGGCGCTCCTGAGGGGGGTTCTGGTGAATTCGGGGGAGTCACTCGGGCTCCACGAAGGCGCGCACGGCGAGCCCCGCCCGGCTGACTGCCTGGCGCACCGGGTGGCCAGGGCGGCGGACCTCGGGGCCGATCAAGGGCAGCAATGACTGGCGAGCGTGGTGGCAGGCGTCGGCCGAGCGGTCCTTGGGGGTGTGGGTGGGCATCGAGGAAGTCCGTTGATCAGTGGCGTCACTGCATCACGAACTCGGTGAAGTAGATGTCGTAGACCCCGCCGTGATAGAGGTGGGTGACCTCCTCGACCAGCGTCTCTTTGGCGTGCTCGCGCCCCTTGGCGTCGGCGAGCTCGTCGAGCGGCTTGTTGCTGAACAGCTCGATCGCGGCGTCCAGCGCCTTCGAACCGTCGATGTCGCCGTGGCCGCCCCGCCCTCGGCCGTCTGCAGGGCCATGCCCAGCTTCAGGAAGTGTCCGCCGGCGAGGTTGATCGTGATCGAGTCCAGGGGGATCACCGCTCCGGGCACGTAGGACGGCGACGGGCTGGGTGCCCCGGCCGCCGCGGCTGCGTCCCCCTTGGGCTTGAGGACGAGGAAGTAGGCCGCCCCGGCGATCGCCAGCACCGCGACCATGATGATGATCAGCTTCTTCTTGCCGCCACCCTTGGCGTCGTCGTCCTTGGCATCGTCCTTGTCGGCGGCCATGGTGTTCTCCTCGGATCGCGTGAGCCTTGTATCTGTGCGTCGGCGGCCGGACGCCTCCGCTTGACCGCTAGTGGCCGGAAGCCGCGTCCTCGGAGGCGCCGGTCGACGGGCTCGCCGCGTGGTCGGCGGCCGCTTCCTCGGTGGCACTGGCCGACGGGGTCGGCGTCGGCGTCGCGGTGGCGTGGGCCGACTCCTCGGCCGCCGCCCCGTCCGTGCTCTCGTTGGCCACCTCGGCGACCGCGCGACCGGCGGTGTTGTCCACCGAGGCCAGAACCACGATCTCCACCCGCCGGTTCGCGGTGAGCGCGGCGTTGCTGGTGCCCGGCTTCAACGGCCTCGTGTCGGCGAAGCCGGTCGCCGACATGCGTGCCACCGGGAGCTTGGCCGCCAGGTAGCGCAGGACGCCGGTCGCCCGGTCGGTGGACAGCTCCCAGTTGGTCGGGTAGCGGTCGGTGTTGATGGGGATCGAGTTGGTGTGCCCGTCGACGCTGATCTTGTTGGGCAGCTTGACCAGGGTCGGGGTCAGGGCGTCCAGGATCTGCTTGCCCTTCCAGCGCAGGCTCGCGCTGCCGCTGTCGAACAGCACCTGATCGGTGGCGATGGTGACCACCAGGCCGCGCTCGTCGATCCGGAAGGTGGCGCTCTTCGGCAGGCCGGCGGCCTCGAGGGCCTTCTTCAGGTCCTCCTGGGCCTGCTTGAGGTTGGCCGCCTCCTGGGCCGCGGCGGCCTTCGAGGTGGACCGCACGATCTCGGCCACCTTCTCCGGTGAGACCTGTGGGTTCTCGTTCGCGGTGAGGGTCTCGCCCTCGGCCGACCCGGCCAGGTTCACGCTGTCCGGGGCGATGGCGCCGCCCGGGTCGAGCATCGCGTCGCCGCCGTGCAGGATGGCCACCGGGGCACCGAATCCGGCCGCCAGACCCACCTTCAGGGCAGCGAACTTCTTCTGGTCCACCTGGCTGACGGCGAACATCACGATGAACAGCACCATGAGCAGGGTCATCATGTCGGCGTAGCTGACCAGCCAGCGCTCGTGGTTCTCGTGCTCCTCGTGCTCCTCCTCGTGGACGCGGCGCTTGCCCCCTCCGCCGTGGCCACCGCCCCCGCTCACGCCGCTTCCTTGGCCGCGGCCGCCCCAGGAGCGTCGGCGACGATCTTCGAGCGGAGCTTGGTGGCCACCACGCGCGGGTTGGAGCCGGCCTGGATCGCCAGCACGCCGTCGATGATGATCTCCATGCGGTTGGCCTCACCCGCGACACAGGCCTTGATCCGCTTGCTCCAGGGCAGGAACATGACGTTGGCCGACAGGATGCCCCACAGCGTGGCCAGGAAGGCCGCGGCGATCATGTGGCCGAGCTTCTCCGGCTGGTCGAGGTTGCCCAGGGCGTGGATCAGGCCCATACAGGTGCCGATGATGCCGATCGTCGGGGCGTAGGCACCGGCGTCACCCCAGAACGCGGACCCCTTGATCGCCGCGGCCTTCTTGGACTTCACCTCGGCGGAGAGGATGTCGAACAGGTCGTCGGGGTCCGTGCCGTCCACGGCGAGCTGCAGCGCCCGCTTCATGAACTCGTCCTCGATCGACTCGATCTCCGACTCCAGGGCGAGCAGTCCCTCACGGCGTGCCTTCTCGGCCATTTTCACCAGGGGGTCGATGGCGGCCTCGAGGTCGACCTTCTTGGCGGTCATCCCGTAGACCACCCACTTGATCGCCCCGATGGTGCCGGGCAGCGTGGTGGAGGACATGGACGCGGCCATGGTGCCGACGAAGATCAGGATCAGGGCTGCAGGGGCGAACAGCTCAATCGGGTTGCCGCCCTCCAGAACGTTGGACACCATGATCGCCGCGAAGGCGACGACCAGTCCAGCGATGGCTGCCGGGTCCATGACTCACTCCCCCCGCTGCGGCATGCGCAGCACTCGCGCGAGGGAGGTCTGCATCGCCACGTGGGCCGTCAGCGCCTCCTCGTCGTCCTCGTACCGCTCGAGCGCGGACTGCGCCCGGCTCTCGTAGAGCGACGGATGGTGGGCCCTGGCCGCTGCCGAATCAGTCGCGCGAGACATCGCGAAGGCGTCGGCGGCAACGGCCGCCCGCCACGCGCGCACCCGCGCCACGACCTCGTCCACCGGCTCGGCCACGATGATCTTGTGGCCGTCGACCATGGTCAGCACGGTGTCGGGGGTGGGCTCGGCCCGCTCGATGAGATCGGGGTTGACGGCCAGTTCGTGGCCGCCGAGGCGAGTCAAGATGATCACGATGTCCGTCCTTGGATCCAGGGTGAGACCGATCCGTGGTCTCACCCGTTCAGTCGGCAGCCCCTGAGCGGGCATGAGCCGTTCGAGCGGCCGCCCGCTCGGCCAACCCTGCTCATGCTCCGCCGGTGTACCCGAACGGAGGCTAGGAGGGCTCCGAACGTGTACCCCGGCGGAGCATGAGCGTGGTGTGCGGGGTGCGGTCTATCAGCGCTTGATGTCGACCAGTTCCTGGAGCATCTGGTCGCTGGTGGTGATCACCCGGGAGTTCGCCTGGAAGCCGCGCTGGGCGATGATCATGTTGGTGAACTCCTGCGCCAGGTCGACGTTGCTCATCTCCAGGGAGGCTCCGAGCAGGGTCCCCCGGCCGCCGCTGCCGGCGGTGCCGATCTGCGGCAGACCCGAGTTGCTGGTCTCCACGAACGCCGTCGACCCGATCTTCTCCAGGCCGCTGGGGTTGGTGAAGTTGGCCAGCGCGATCTTGCCCAGGGCCTGCTTCTGCTGGTTGCTGAACACCCCGATGATCGTGCCGTCCTGGTCGATCTGGAACTGCTGCAGGCTGCCGGCCGCAGCGCCGTCCACCGCGGTGACCGCGAGAGACTTCGGGCCGCCGTAGTTGCTCACCCCGGCCAGGTCCAAGTTCACCACGGTGCCGTCGGCCGTGGTCAGGGTGGCGCTGGTGGACCCCGGGTCGTAGGCGCCCGTGGGCAGGAACTGCACGCTGCCGGCGGTGGCCGTCGATCCGGGGTCGGTCATGTCGGTGACCGTCACGTCGTACGCCCCGGCGTTGGGGGTCAGCACGATCGAGAGCGAGTGCCCGACGCCGGCCGCGTCGTACACGGTCGAGCCGAGGGTCAGCGGGGTGGGCAGAGCGGGCGCGGTCACCGCAGAGATGTTGCCGGCCACGGTGACCTCGCTGGAGGCTGTGGGCGGGATCATCGTGCCGGCCGGCACGACGATGTCCCCGAGCTGGCCGTCGGTGTTGACCACGCCGTTCACCCCCGGCCAGCCCTGCACCTTCATGCCCTCGGCGTTGACCAGCGTGCCGTTGGTGTCGAAGTTGAACGCCCCGGCCCGGGTGTAGGCCTGCTGGCCGCCGCTGTCGACGATGAAGAACCCGTCGCCCTGCAGCATCAGGTCGGTGCTCTTGCCGGTCGACTGGGCCGAGCCCTGGCGGAAGTTCGTGGTGATCGCCGCCAGCTGCACCCCCAGGCCGATCTGTGCTGGGTTCAGGCCGCCCAGGTTGTCGGTCGGCAGGCCGGCCGAGCGCAGAGTCTGGCTGAGGGTGTCCTCGAAGACGGTGGAGCTGGCTTTGAAGCCGGTCGTGTTGACGTTGGAGATGTTGTTGGACACGACGTCCATCAGGGTCTGGTGGGTACGCAGACCGGAGATGCCTGAGAAGAGGGAGCGAAGCACGGATTCCTCCATGGGACGAGAGGTGGTCTCGGCATCCGTGCCGTGAAGGTCCCGAAGGCTTCGTGCGTTTCGGGTGGTGCTGCCGGGACGGCGTCGTCCCGGGTCCTGCGGTGCGGTGTGCTGCGGTGGGGCTCAGGCGGACGTCGTCACGCTGGTCACGGCGGTCAGCTCCACCGTGATCCCGTCCACGGTGAGGTTGGGGATCTTGGCGCCCAGGGTGCAGGCGCTGACCATGCCGGTCCTCGCGGTTCCCGACACGTCGGTGTAGGTGACCTTCTTGCCGACCAGTGACGTCGCGGTCTGGCTGTTCGAGGCGTCCAGCACCTTCTGCTGCAACTCGGTCAGCTGCTGCATCTTCTCCACGGAGGTGAACTGGGCGGTCTGGGCCAGGAACTGCGAGGAGTCGGCCGGGTTGCTCGGATCCTGGTACTGCAGTTGTGCCACCAGGAGTTTGAGGAAGGTGTTGGTGTCCATCGCGGTGCGATCGACTCCGGCCGAGAAGGTGGTGCCGTCGGCACTGGAGACCGTCGGGGTCGTCGCGGTGCCGATCCCGTTCACGGTGGTCATGTGATCATTTGCCCTTCGTCGAGCCAGGCCTCAGGGTCACCTGTCGGCCGTGGCGTGGCGGATACGAGGAGAATCGGTCGGCTCATACGCGCACGTCGATCCGGGTCGATCCCGGGGATGCCGGGCCGGTGCCGGTCGGCGCCGGCAGGTCGCCGGAGAACCGGGAGCCGCCGGGTCGGCGGCCTTCCTGCTGGTCCGCGCCGCGCCCCTGGGCACTCCGCCGGTCACCGTCGTCCCCGGCGCCCGCCGGCGCCCGGCGTTGATCGGCACCGGCGTCGGAGGCGTTGTCGCGCAGGGACACTGCGCCCAGGTCCAGTCCGGCGTCGGCCAGCTGGTCGCGCAGGTGGCCGATGCCCTCGCGCAGGGTGGCGATGGCGGCCTGCTCACCGGCCATGGCCAACTGCACGCTGCCTGCGCGGACGTCGACGGTCAGGGTCAGGTCGCCGAGATGCTCCGGTGACAGGTGGACCACTGTGCGATGGGTTCCGTCGGACAGGGTGCGCAGCCCGGTGATGTGCCGGGCCACCTGGCTGGCCAGGGCCTGCGGGGTGGCTGGGGCCTGCGGCCCACCGCCGGTCGGGGCGCTCCCCTCCGTGGCCCCGACGGCGAGCGGAGCAGAGGTGCCGGCGATCGGGGTCGAGCCCGGAGCCGGTGCCGAGGCGGCCTCGGTCGCACCTGTCACCGCCGCACCCGCCGCGGCCCCGCCGCGTCGCGACGAACCGTCCTGTGCTGCAGACCCGTTGCCGGCGAAAGCCTGCGCGGCCGCCGCGACCTGCTGGCCGGACGCCGCCGTCGAGGTGTCGCCGGTCGGCTGGGCGGCGGCACTTCCGGCGTCCGCGAGCCTTGATGCGGCAGGCACTGCGGCGGCACCGCTCGCCACGGACGGGTCCGCGGCGAGGCCGCTCAGACCTATCGCGGGCGACGTGGAGCCGCTCTCGCGCAGGTCCTTGCGGCTCGGGGCCCGGCCCGGGTCGGTGGCC
This sequence comes from uncultured Actinomycetota bacterium, assembly GCA_963710915.1. Taxonomy (GTDB): domain Bacteria; phylum Actinomycetota; class Actinomycetes; order Actinomycetales; family Kineosporiaceae; genus JADJPO01. The sequence continues at coordinate 80,998 of CAVQCD010000023.1, forward strand.
GGGGCGATGGCCGTTGCGGTGGCCGGCTCGAGGCCGTGGGCAGGCGGCTCCCCCGCCGCGGCCGGGGCCGGGCTCACCGGGTGGGCCGGTCCCGGGGCGGGCGCCGACCCTGACGCTGAGGTCGTGGCCGTGTCCGGTAGGACTCCGGCGGGCTCCGCCGAGGCGGAGGTGCCCGGGGTCGGGATGATCGGGGCCGCCGCGGAGGCCGCGCCGGTCGGGCTCGTCGCACCGGCCGGGGAGGGGGCGTCGTCCGCGGACCCGGCAGGGAGGCCCGAGCGACCCACCGCGCCGCTGGGCACGGCGGGCTCGGCAGGTCCGTCCGGGTCGACGGGGAGGGAGGAGGGAGTCGCCGGTGCGGCGGGAGTGGGCGGGATGTTCTGGGCGGCAACGGGTTCCGCCGCCGTCGCCGTCCCGTCGGGGGTTAGCCCCTCTGGGGCGACCGGGCCGGTGCTGATGATGACAGTCGCGGCCGCGCCGGCTGCGGCGACGTCGGTGGCGGGGCCACCCGCCTGGTCCATCGGGATCGAGATCAGCTGCTCGATCCGCGGTTCCGGCGCCGGATCGACCTCGAACTGCGGCGCCTGCCCACCCTCGGCCTCGCTGACGCCGGTGCCCGCCCGGTCGGTCACCCGCTCGGTGCGGGAGGCCGGACGCGCAGCGGCGGTCGTGGCCGCCCCACCCCGTGCAGCGGCCGGCCCACCCGGTGCAGCGGCCGGAGTGGCCGGGGTGGCTGCGGTGGCCGGCGGCGCGGCGCCGGTGTCCTCCGGGCGGGTCCCTCTGGCGGCGGACCGGCGGCCGGTGCGACGTCGAGTGCTCGGCCCGGTGCGCTCCGCGCCCTCGTCCTGCCGGGCCCGTCCGCTGCGCTCCGCCGAGGGCGCGCGCTCGCCCGGGGTGGTGGCGCTCGCCCGGGGGGCCGGCCGCGACTGGGCGGCCAGCACCTGTTCGAACGCCTGGACCGAGGTGGCACCGGCTGCGCCGGGGCTGCCACCGGCAGGACGCTCGCGGAGCCCGGCGGCTCCGACGGTCGCGGGGGTACCGATCCGGCTCGGGGTCAGGGTCATCGCAAGGCCTCCCGGTACTGGGTCACGCGGCGGACGTAGTTCTGGGTCTCGGTGTAGGGCGGCACCCCGCCGTACTTGCGGACGGCGCCGGGCCCGGCGTTGTAGCCGGCCAGGGCCAGGTCGACCTTGCCGTTGAAGGAGGTGAGCAGCTGGGAGAGCATCTTGGCGGCGCCGTCCACCGCCTGTGCCGGGTCGAAGGCGTTCGCGACCCCGAGGTCGCGCGCGGTGCCGGGCATCAGCTGCATCAGGCCCTGGGCCCCCGCCGGGCTGACCGCTCGCGGGTTGTAGGCGCTCTCGGCCTTGGCCACCGCGCTGAGCAGAGCCGGATCGACGCCGTACTTCGCGCCGGCGGCGGTGAACAGGGAGGCGTAGGGCCCGCTCAGCCCGCTGCTGCCCACCCCGGCGGCAGCGGCTGCGTTCGATGCAGCAGAGGCCGTCGTCGAGGTGACCTCGGGCACCACCCGGCGGATGGAGGAGGGGGTGCCCCACAGGGAGTGCACCCCGACCGTCTTCCCTGCCCGCGGCGCATCGATCATCTTGCCGTCGCCGACGTAGATCCCCACGTGGTGTGCGGGTTTGCCGAAGAACACCAGGTCGCCCGGCCGGGCCTGGTCCAGTGACGCCACCGCGGTGCCGGCCCGTGACTGGTCGGCGGCCACGCGTGGGAGGTCGATCCCCAGCTGTCCGTAGACGTGCTGCACCAGGCCGGAGCAGTCCACGCCGGTCTTCGGGTCCTCGCCGCCCCACAGATAGGGCACGCCGGTGTACTCCTTGGCCTTCGCCACGGCCGCCGCCCCCAGGTCGACCGAGGAGGTGGTGCCCCCGCCGTCTGCCGTCGTGGCGCTGGAGCCCTCCAGCGCCTCGGCCAGCAGCGAGGCGAAACCCGCTGTGCTGGAGTGACGTCGTGGACCGGCTCGGCGTTCCCGGCACCCCGAGCAGGCTGCGCAGCTCGCTGACCCGCGCCTGTACCGCGGCAAGTCCCTCGCTCACGCCGCGTCACCTCCGTCCGGGCGGTCGGCCGGCCGTCGGAAGTACAGGACGGTGCCCGCCAGGTCGTCCGCCTCCAACTGGTCGCGCCGGGCGTCGGCCTCGGCCAGCGCCGTCCGGTGCCGCTCGTGCAGAGCCTCGACCGCGCGCAGCCCGGCCCGGGCGGTGTGCCAACTGCCCACCGCAGCGGCCACCTCGCCCTGCCGGGCGATCACCTGCTCGCCGGCCTGCTCGGCCCGCTCGCGCAGCAGCTCGCGGCGGTGGGCGGCGCCGGCCATCTCCTCGGGGGAGGCGGTGGGCCGGGGGATGCAGTGCACCATCGCGTCGGCCAGGGCGTCGACCTCGGCCTGCGCGGTGATCAGCCGGCGCCGGGTGGCGGCCAGCTCGGTGACCGTGGAGTTCAGGTGCGCAGCACGCAGCCGCTCCAGGGTCTGCAGACGGAATCGGCGGCTCATGCCGGCTCACCCCCGGTCAGGGCCGCGGCCAGGGCCTGCCAGGCCTGGGCGGCGGGCACCACGCCGTCCGGCGGCTGGCGCAGGAAGGCATCCAGTGCCGGTCGCAGAGTGATCGCCAGATCGACGTCCGGGTCGCTGCCCGCCGCGTAGGCCCCGACCTCGATCAGCTCGCGGGCGTCGCGGTGCGCCGCCAGCAGACGGCGGGCGGTCGCCGCGAGGTGCAGCTGCTCGGGAGTGCAGATCGCGCGCTCGACGCGGGAGATCGACTCCAGCACGTCGATGCTCGGGAAGTGGCCGGAGGTGGCGAGCCGCCGGGAGAGCACCACGTGCCCGTCCAGGATGCCTCGGGCCGTGTCGCCGATCGGGTCCTGCAGGTCGTCGCCCTCGACCAGCACGGTGTAGAGCGCCGTGATGCTGCCCGTCGCGCCGGGGCCGGCCCGCTCCAGCAGGCGGGGGAGCATGGCGAACACGCTGGCCGGGTAGCCGCGGGTGGCCGGGGGCTCGCCGGCGGCCAGGGCCACCTCGCGCTGGGCCAGGGCGATGCGGGTCACCGAGTCGACCACGAGCAGCACGTCCACGCCCTGGTCGCGGAACCACTCGGCGATCCGGGTGGCCGTGAACGCCGCGGTGAGCCGCAGCATCGGCGGGTCGTCGCCGGTGGCCAGCACCACCACGGTGCTCCGCCGGCTCACCTCGCCGAGGGTGTCCTCGAGGAACTCGCGCACCTCACGGCCCCGCTCGCCGACCAGGGCGACCACGCGCACCGGCGCCGACGTGCCGCGCACGGCCATGCCCAGCAGGGTCGACTTGCCGACACCCGAACCGGCCATGATGCCCACCCGCTGGCCTGCGCCGACCGGCACCAGGGTGTCCAGTGCGCGCACCCCGGTCTCCAGCGCCTGGTCGACGCGGCGGCGGTGCAGCGGGTTCGGGGCGCTCGCCTCCAGCGGCACGGCGCGGACGTCGTTGAGCGGCCCACGCTCGTCCATCGGGCGCCCGAGGGCGTCGATCACCCGGCCGAGCAGGCCGTAGCCGGCCGGCACGGCGGCGGGTCCGCCGGTGGTGCTGACCGGGTTGCCCGCGCCCACCCCGGCGGTGGTACCCAGGGGCATGCAGGTCACTCCCTGACGGTGGACGGCGACCACCTGGGCCGGCAGCAGACCGGCATCCGTGTGCACGTGCACCAGTTCGCCGACCCCGGCGCGGATGCCCTCCACCCGGATGCCCAGCCCGATCACGTCGGCGACCATGCCCCGCACCGCCGGGGCGGCAGCGGCCGCTGCCGCGTTCAGCCGATGGGCGGTGAGCGCGGTGATCGTCTCGATGGCCCCGTGAGCCGTGGTCACACTCACCCGCGCAGCACCTCCTCGGCCGCAGCGACGGCGCCGGGCAGCGACAGCCGGACCTGCTGCACCGGGCTGCTGGCCAGCACCTCACCCCGGGAGACGGCCGGGTCGGCGATCAGCCGGACCCCGGCCGGGAGCGTCTCGAGCCCGAGCCGGTCGACCGTGGCCAGGTCGCCCGGCTCCAGCCGGACGACGATCGGTCCGGCATCGCCGAGGGTGTGCAGAGCGGCCCGAACCGATTCCAGGACAGGGTCCTTCAGTCCGCTGAGCTCGCGGGCCAGGATCGCCCGGACCAGGGCCAGCGTGCCGTCGGTGATCGTGTCGGCGAGCTCGTCCCAGGCCGGGGTCAGCGTGCAGTCCAGGGTCTGTGCCGCCTGGGCCAGGGAGGTCAGCACGGCCGAGAGTCGGGCGGCGTCCTGAGCCCGGCGGGCGTCGTCAGCCCGGCCGGTCTCGGCCGCCTCGGTGCGTGCCGCCTCGGCAGCCGCCTGGCGCCCCTGCGCCCAGCCGGCGGCATAGCCCTGGGCCCGGCCCTGGGCCTGGCCGTCCTCGATCGCCTGCCGGACCAGCCGATCCACCTCGGGGTCGCCCCAGCTGGTGCCCACGCCGCCCCGGGTGAGCGGGCGGTCGAACCGGACGGCCCGGACCGTCGAGGCGGGCAGGCCGGGCACAGGCTCAGTCGACGAGGGCTTCATCGCTGCCCCTCATGATCATGATCTGGCCGGATTGCTCGAGCGCGCGGATCTCGGTGACGACCTTGGCCTGAGCCTCCTCGACCTCGGAGAGCCGCTTCGGACCGAGCAGCTCGATCTCCTCGGCGAGGTTCTCCGCGGCGCGGGTGGACAGGTTGCGCATGATCTTCTCCCGGACCGGGGCCGGGGTTCCCTTGAGGGCGAGGGCCAGGCTGGCGCTCTCGATGTTGCGCAGCACCAGCTGGATCGCCTTGTCGTCGAGGGTGGTGATGTCCTCGAAGATGAACATCTGGGCGCGCACCTGCTCGGCAAGCTCGGGGCTGAGCGACTCCAGGCCCTCGAGGATCATGCGCTCGGTACCGCGGTCGGCCCGGTTGATGATCGCGACCAGTGGCCCGACCCCACCCACCGAGGACATCTCCTGCGGCCCGATCACGGTGGACATCCGCCGGTCCAGCTCCCGCTCGACCATCCGGATCACATCCGGAGAGGCCCGCTCCATCAGGGCGATCCGGTGCGCGATGTCGGCCTGGATCTCCTGCTCGAACCCGGACAGGACCAGGGCCGACTGCTGCGGCGACAGGTGCGCCAGCACCAGCGCGATGGTCTGCGGGTGCTCGTCGCCCAGGAAGGTGATCAGCTGCCGGGCGTCGGCCTTGCGCATGCTCTCGAACGGCATCTCGGCCAGGGTTGCGCCGAGCCGCTCCATGATCTCTTCGGCCCGCTCGCTGCCCACACTGTCGGCCAGCAGCAGCTTGGCCAGGTCGAGCCCGCCGCGGCCCGAGTTCTCCGAGCTGCTCAGGCTGTGGTGCGCCTCGGTGAGCACGGAGCTGGCGTCGTCCGAGGAGACGTCACGCAGCCGCACGATCTCGGCGGTGAGGTCCTCGACCATCTGCTCGGGCAGGATGGAGAGGATCTTGGCGGCGCGGTCCCGGCCCAGCTGCACCAGCAGGATGGCGGCCTTGCGGAGCCCGGACAGGCCCACGGTGGCGACAGTCACGGATCAGCCACTCCGCTCGGTGAGCCAGCCCTGCACCAGCTGGGCGATCTCCTCGGGCTGGGAGTCCACGAACGAGGAGACCTCGTCGCGCAGCTTCTCCCGCTCCAGCGCCGGGGTGCTCTCGGTCATGCCGCCCATCTCGGGCCCGTGCGTCCCGGGGCCGAGCTCGCGCATCCGGTCGGCGCCGATGGCCTCGATCCGCGAGGGCATCAGCATGCCGTCGGGGAGGTCGCTGGCCGACGCGTCGACCGAGGCGCCGGACTTCTTGCTCTTGATCATCATCACGATGGCGACGATCAGGATCAGCAGGCCCAGGCCGGCCTTCTTGCCCAGGTCGATGTAGCCGGCGGTCTTGGCCGCCGACTCAGCTGCGGCGATCTCCTTCTTGGTCGCCTCGGCGGTGGTCTTGTCGAACGGCATGGTGTCGACGGTGACCAGGTCGCCGCGGGTGGAGTCGACGCCGAGCGCGCTGGAGACCAGGGCCTGCACCTTGGCCGTGTCGGCCCCGCCGGCGGCGTCGGAGTTGATGATCACCGCCGCGGTGAGCCGCTCGATCCCGCCGGGGGCGGCCTGCTCCTCGGTGATCACCTTGCCGACGCCGTTGTTCCGGGTGGCGTCCTCCTTGAGGTAGCCGTTGGTGCCGACGCCGCTGCCGATCGGGGTGGGCGTGATCACGCCGAGGGTGCCGCCGGTGGCGCCGGGCCCGACGTTGTAGGTCTCCCGGCTGGTCTGCTCGCTCAGTGGGATCACCGGGGAGGGCAGATAGGACTCGCTGGTGCGGTGCGTGGTGTCGTAGTTCAGCTGGGCGTTCACCCGCACCACGGCGTTGCCCTGCCCGAGTACCCGGTCCAGCATCTGCTGGACGGCGGTGCTCAGCCGGTCCTCGTACTGCGCGGTCTGCTCGTCGGCGTCGCCCGCGGCAGCACCGGCATCGTTCGCCGCGGCGGAGAGCATGGCGCCGTTGGCGTCGCTGACCGTCACTGCAGCCGGGTCCAGGCCGGGCACGCTGCCGGCCACCAGGTGGGTGACGGAGCGGATCTGCCCCTTGTCCAGGGTGACGCCGGGGGCCAGGGCGAGCAGGACGGCCGCGGTCGGCTTGTCCTCCTCGGCCGCGAACACGTCACGCTTGGGGATGGCCAGGCGCACGACGGCCGTGTTCACCCCGGTGATCGAGCCCAGGGTCTTGTTCAGCTCGCCCTCGATTGCCCGCTGGTAGGCCACGTTCTGCTGGAAGTCGGTGGCGGTCATGCCCTGCTTGTCCAGCAGCGGCCAGCCCTCGCCGCCGGCGTTGTCGGGCAGGCCCTTTCCGGCGATGGCCACCCGCAGGTCGTAGACCTGCGACTGCGGCACCAGCACGGTGGCCCCGCCGTCGCCCAGCTTGTACTCCACGCCCTGGCCGCGCAGCTCCTCGACGATCGCGTTGGCGTCGGAGCCGGACAGCTGGGTGAACAGCGGCGTCCAGGTAGGCTGCGCCACCCAGTTGGTGAGCGCGACCGCACCCATCACCAGGGCGACGATGGCGACCAGCAGGATGCCGCGCTGACCGGGGGTGAAGCCGCCGGCCAGCCCGCGGGCCCGACCCATCGCCTGGTTCATCCGTGCGCTCACAGCGGCATCCTCATGATCTCGTTGAACGCCTCGAGAGCCTTGTTGCGCACTGTGGTGGTCAGCTCCGTCGCCGTCTGCATCTTGGTGGCCGCGATCACGTAGTCGTGCACGTCGGTCAGGTCACCGGTGGCCGCCTGGACGGCCTTGGTGGACGCCGTGCGGTCGAGCGACTCCAACGAGGAGAGGCCGTTGCCGACCACCTGGCCGAAGTCGGCGCCGCGGGAGGCGGCCGCCGCAGCGGCCCGGCCGGCCTGGCCGGTGGCGGCGACCTCCGAGGTGAGGTCGGCGGCCTGGCGCTGGTAGAGCTGACTGATCCGGCTGAGGTTCGCAGCGCTGACGCCGCCGACCCCGCCGACGCCTCCGATCGCCATCAGCCACGACCCATCTGGATCGCGGCGTCGTAGCAGGCCTTGACCCGGGTCAGGTTCGACACGCTGGCCTGGTAGCCGCGCTGGGCCATCACCAGGGTGGTCATCTGCTCGCCGAGGTCCACGTCCGGCAGCCGGACCAGGCCCCGCTCGTCGGCCAGCGGGTGGTTCGGGGCGTGGACGGATTCGCCTTCGGCACTGCCGAACCCGATCTCGTGCACGGCGACCCCGGAACCGGTGCCGCCGTTCTCGAGCGACTGGCGACGACGTAGCGGGCCTGGAAGGCCTCTTGGTTAGGGACTTCACGGTGTTGACGTTGGCGATGTTGTCGGAGATGGCGTCCATCCAGGTCTGGTGGACGTTCATCGATGTGCCGCAGATGCCCAGGGCCTCGAACACGGGGATCAGACCCCCCGCACGGCACTGCGGTAGAGGGAGAACCGGTCGCCGGTGGCCCGCAGGGCCAGTTCGTAGGCCAGCTGGGTGTTCACCGCGGCCACCGTCTCGTCGGCCAGGTTGACGTTGTTGTCCGTCAGCCCCCCGGGGGCGGTGGAGACGATGGTCTTCGGCTGCACCGCAAGCGGATCGCTGCCGTTGCCCAGGGCCTGCTTGAGGTCGCCCTCGAACGCCACGGTACGGGCGCGGAAGTGGGGAGTGTTGACGTTGGCGATGTCATCGCTGATCGCACGCTGGCGCGCGGCAAGGCCGTTCAGCGCAGCCTGCAGCGTGCTGATCGAAATGTCGTCGAGCATCTGGACCCCTTGTCCCCCGTGCGATCTGACTGCCGTGGGGCGTTGACGGTGCGGTGTGAAGCGGTTTCGCGCCGTTCCGTGGCGCTACCGAGCGGTCCATGCTCTGGATGTCACGTCGTCCTCACCGACAGGGCTCTGAAGGGGTTTTCACAGCGCCCGGTGCCTTGTCCGCCGTCCGGCCCAAGGCCTGCCGCGGGGGAGTGCACGCTACGTGTGCGCGGTCACCCGGCTGCGCGTCGGGCCGGCCGGATCGGCCGCACCCGAACGAGTGTCGCCCATTCGGGGAGCCTCGTCGTCGGCGAGCTCACCCACCGTGCGCCCGGCCTCACCGAGGCGACGCACCCCGGCCAGCACCGCGGCGCCGAACCGGCTGCGTCCGGGCTCCAGCGCATGCGCGAGCTCGGCCTCCCGGCCGGTGAACAGGTCGAGCAGCAGCGGGTAGTGACGCGGGTCGGCCTGGTGCTCGGTCAACGCGGTGACCAGGTCGGCCCCAGCGGGCTCGACCCTGCCCTCGGCGCCGGCCAGCAGCGCCCGGGCCAGCAGCAGCGGCCCGAGGGAATACCTGTTGCCGCCGGGATCGGTCAGCTCGGTGATGCCGTGCAGCAGGTCCAGTGCTCGGGCGCGCTCGCCCCGCTGCGCCAGGGCCTGCGCCTCCAGCCAGTCACAGAACGGGTTCCGCTCCCCGTGGGTGCCGCGCAGCTCCGCCACCAGGACCAGCGCAGCCCCGTCCTCGCCGCCCTCGTCCAGCAGGATCTGGGCCAGCAGGGCCGTGGCCTGCGCCCGGTGCGCCCCGCCCGCAACGATCTGGCGCAGCGCCTCGAAGGCGTCCACCGCCACCTGGCGCCGGCCCAGTCCCATCGCGGTGCGGCCGAGGTCGAGCAGCGCGCGGCCGGCGGCGACCGGGTCGATCGCCGGCTCCGCGAGCAGGGAGTCGAGCTGGGCCTGGGCCAGGGCGAGATTGCGCTCGGCCTTCAGCCGGCGGCGCTCGGCGTCCGCATAGCCGTGGTGGATCACCCGGACGTCGAGCGGCAGGGGAGCGCTCACCGCGGCGGCTGCGGTGTGCGGCGCGACCGGCTGCAGCTGTTCGTGCACCTGCCCGTGCCAGCGCACCGCGGCGCGCCGGGCGATCCGGTGCGAGGGCAGGGTCTGCAGCTCCTGACCCTCCGGACCGAGATTGACCACCGGCAGCACCAACAGGGCCGCCGGGTCGCCCTGGAGGTAGGCGCGCAGGGCGGTGGTGTCGCCGGTGAGGCGTTCGTCGGCGTCGATGACGAGGATCCAGTCGGCGCGGGTGAGGTCGAGGGCGGCGTTGCGGGCGCGGGCGAAGTCGTTGTCCCAGTAGCCCTGGATGACGCGGGCGCCGGCGGTGCGGGCGATGGTGACGGTGTCGTCGGTGGATCCGGTGTCGTAGACGACGATCTCGTCGACGATGCCGTGCAGGCTGGCCAGGCAGTCGGGCAGGGTGGCGGCCTCGTCCTTGACGATCAGGGTCGCCGCCAGCAACGGCCGGCCTGCTGCCGGCGGGTCCGCCGCCGCTCGGGTCGGTGAGGTCCGGGTGCCGACGCTGTCCACCACGTCCTCGAGCCCGGCCATGGCTGCCGCGGCGCCGGCCTGATCGCCGCGGGCGAGCAGCAGCTGAGCGCGCAGCCACTGCTGCAGCGAGCTCGGGGTGAACCCGTCCTCGGCGAGCTCGGCGAGCAGGGCCGGGACGACGCCGTCCGGATCGCCGTCCTCGAGCAGCAGCCGGGCCAGCAGCTCGGTCGCCTTGGCCCGATAGGGCCCGTCGGGGTCCAGGTCCCGCGTGTCCTGAAGGCCCTGCACGGCGCGGTGCCGGTCGCCCGCACCCAGGTACGAGCGGGCCAGATCGAGCAGCTGTCGCGCGGACGAGGCACCCTGGGCCGCCGCGGCCTCGACCTCGGACTGGGCGAGGGCCAGGTTGCGCCGCGCCTTGCCGGCCAGCTGCTCGGCGTCCGCGTACCCGAGGTGCCGCAGGTGCACGACATCCGGGGTGAGCCGGACCCGCCGCGCGCCGTCCACGCCCCCGGGCCGGGTCACCTCGAGCTGCTCGTGCACCCGGCCGTGCCAGCGCACCGCGGTCCGCCGGGCGATCCGGAACTGTGCCGCGGTGTCCGTCTGCCGTCCGGCCCGGTCGAGGTTGACCAGGTCCAGCCCGATCAGGTCGGCGCCCGGCAGGCCCGCCGTCCGGCCGCTGCCGCCCAGGAAGGTGCGCAGGGCCGCCGGGTTCGCCACCAGGCGTTCGTCGGCGTCGATGACGAGGATCCAGTCGGCGCGGGTGAGGTCGAGGGCGGCGTTGCGGGCGCGGGCGAAGTCGTTGTCCCAGTAGCCCTGGATGACGCGGGCGCCGGCGGTGCGGGCGATGGTGACGGTGTCGTCGGTGGATCCGGTGTCGTAGACGACGATCTCGTCGACGATGCCGTGCAGGCTGGCCAGGCAGTCGGGCAGGGTGGCGGCCTCGTCCTTGACGATCAGGGTCGCCGCCAGCAACGGCCGACTCCGAGGGGCGTTCGCCGGCCGTCGGGCACCGGTCGGGCGGGGCCGACGGCTCACGACCCGACCCCGGCCGTCTGGCCGGCCCAGCCGAGCTCGGCCAGCACCGCGTGCCGGAACGGGCCGTCGGAGCGCTCGAGCCGGTCGGCGAGCTCGGTCTCCCGGCCTTGCCACAGGCTCAGCAGGAAGTCGCTCTGGCCGTGCGGCCCGTAGCGGGTGAGGGTGTCCAGCAGGGTCAGCGCGGCCTCCTCGACGAGTCCCTCCTGGGCCGCCAGCAGGGTACGGACCAGATGGACGCGTTCCAGGCCGGGCCGGTTGCCGTTGGGCTCGACCAGGTCACGGACGCCGCGCAGCAGCTCCAGCGCCTCGCCCCGGCGTCCGAGGGCGGCCAGCGCCTGCGCCCGCAGCCAGTCGATCAGCCCGCCGTGGGTCAGCCCGTCGCTGCGCAGCTCATCGGTGAGGTAGAGGACGACCCGGTCCATGCCGCCGGCGTCGAGCAGGGTCTGCGCGAGGAGCACCGTGGCCTGCGCGCGGTAGGGGCCCGCGGACGCCATCGCCCGCACGGTCTCGAAGGCGTCGACGGCCTGCTGGCGATGGCCCGCCGCCAGTTCGGCGCGGCCCAGATCCAGCACGGCGCGTCGCGCGGTGTCCCCCTGCGGGTGTCCGTCCCGCGCCAGGGAGTCCACCTGGGCCCGGGCGAGCTCGAGGTTGCGGGCTGCCTTGTCCGCATGGAGCTCCGGATCGGCGTAGCCGTGGTGACGCAGGTGGAGCGTCTGCTCGGGGAGGGCGAAACCTGCCCCGGCCCCCGGGGCCTGGCCGCCGATCTGGAGCAGTTCATGGATCCGTCCGTGCCAGCGCGCCTTCGCCCGCCGGGCGATCCGGATCGACTCCAGCGAGTGCTGGGGGAGGCCCTGGGGGGAGATGTTCACGACCCGCAGCCGCACGACGTCGACCTCGGCCAGGGCCGGTGCTCCGGGCAGGGCCGCCGGGTCGCCCTGGAGGTAGGCGCGCAGGGCGGTGGTGTCGCCGGTGAGGCGTTCGTCGGCGTCGATGACGAGGATCCAGTCGGCGCGGGTGAGGTCGAGGGCGGCGTTGCGGGCGCGGGCGAAGTCGTTGTCCCAGTAGCCCTGGATGACGCGGGCGCCGGCGGTGCGGGCGATGGTGACGGTGTCGTCGGTGGATCCGGTGTCGTAGACGACGATCTCGTCGACGATGCCGTGCAGGCTGGCCAGGCAGTCGGGCAGGGTGGCGGCCTCGTCCTTGACGATCAGGGTCGCCGCCAGCAACGGCCGGCTTCGCGGGCTACGGGTCACCGAGTGAGCATCGGCAGCGCCGGTGCCGCCCTTCAGCCGGGGCGTCCATCCGCTCAGCCCATCACGTCGACGGTGGCCCCTGCCGAGACGGCGTGATAGCCGTGCGCCCGTGGTCGCTGCCGGGGCAGGTTCGCCAGCCGCTCACACACGTCGTCGCGGTGCTGACCGAGCATCTCGGTCACCTGTGCGAGCAGCTGCGCCACCTGATCGCGGCGCACCTGCTCGGCCGGCGCAGGCGGTCCCGCCGGAAGGGCCAGCGCAGGCATCTGCGGGTTGCGCCCGTCCAGCAGGCTGGCCCTGACGTCGAGCGCAGCTGCCTCGACGGCGTCCAGATAGTCGGTCCATGTCGGCGTCATGCGGCGCCTCCCTGTACAGCGCCTCCCTGCGCATGGTGTTCCTGTGGGGCACCGGTGGACCCGGCGACCCCGCTGGCAGCGTGCCAGGCATCACGGAGCGGAATGACCAGGTCGCGACAGGCGGCCACCCGCTGGGGCTGATTCTTCAGCCGGGCTTGCAGCAGCTCCTGCACCATCCACAGGTACAGGGCGGCAAGGGATTTGCCCTCGGGCCAGGCATCGACGTCGAGCGTGGAATGCAGCTCGAGCATGATGTCGCTGGCGTGGGACAGTCGCTCGCTGACCACGCCGAACTCCCCGCGCAGCATCGCATCGTGGGCCATGGTGAGATCGAGGACCAGGCGGTCGTAGAGCATGGTGAGCAGGCGGGCCGGAGAGGCGGTCTGGGATGCGTCACTGGCATAGCGGGCCTTGGCCTGGGCCATGGCGTACGACATCCGAACCACCTCCTTCCACCTCAGATGAGTCCTCGGTCCTGCCGCCCGACGCCTGAAGACGAGCCGGGCGACGTCACCCGGTCGAGCGTCAGCCGGTCGAGCTGGTCTGCGTGCTGCTGTAGCTGCTGAGGAAGCTGGACTGGCTCTTCAGCGCGGCCAAGGTGGTCTCCATCGCCGTGAACTGCGACTGCAGCGACGCCCGGTAGCTGGTCAGCCGGCGGTCCCAGTCGTCGATCTGGCTCTGCAGGGTGCGGACGGCGCTCTCCCGGCCGGTCTTCGCCGTGGCCAGGAGCCCGGTGCCGGTTGCGGTCTGCTGCTCGGCCAGCTGCAGGAAGCGCTGGGCGAGGCCCGGGGTGTAGGTCACCGAGCCGATGTCGCCGCCGCTGGCGGCCAGGTCGTCCTCGCTGACGGTCACGTTCACCGCGAGCCCCTTGGCGCCTCCGGTGCCGTTGGGCAGCGAGAGCACCGTGCCGGACCCGACGGCGGACTGCCCGTCGATCCACCCCGCCACGTCCGCGCCGCCGACCAGCTCGGTCTGGGCCACCGTGTCCAGCGCGAGGCTGAACGAGCCGGCGGACCCGGCCGAGGAGGCGCTGAACAGCAGGTCGCTGCCGGAGACCGTGCCCGAGATGGACAGGCCGGCGCCGGCGGCGGCCTCGTTCAGGCCGGCCGCCACGGCGGCCAGGTCGTCCGTGGCACCGACCGTGTACGAGGCGGTCAGGCTGCCCTTGGTCAGGGTCAGCACCTGTCCCGGGTTCAGGCTGCCCGACGTGGGGACCTGCCACTGCTCGGTACTGGCCAGGCTGGAGACCGACACGCTGTAGTCGCCCGCCCTGGTGGCCGAGGTCGCCGAGGAGTAGCTGACGGTGCCCGTGACGCCTGCGGCCGGGTTGAAGCTGGCGTCGGCACCGAAGGTCGCCGCCACAGCCGTCGGGTCCTTGACGAACGCGGTGGTGAACGCATCCCGGTCGAAGGTGAGCTTTCCGTTGCGGTTCAACGAGATCCCGGGTGCGCCGGCGGAGCCGACCAGGCCGAGGATGGACTGCTGCAGGGTACGCGCCGTGCTGTCGCCGACCAGGCTGCCGCCGGTCTTGGTGGTGGCGTTCCACTGGGTGGCGGTGGCGATCGCCGAGAGCACGTTGTTGGCGGCGTCCACCAACTCCTGCACATCGCCGGCGACCTCACTGCCGTCGACCGCCGAACCGACGGTCACCCCGGTCTCCAGCCGGCTGACCGTGAAGGACAGGCCGGGGACGACGTTGGCGAAGGCGTTGGTGGTCGAGCGCACGGTGTAGGCGGTGCCGGGGTCGGAACCGACGGTGATCTCGGCGTCGCTGCCCTGGGCCAGCACGTCCATCGCGGTGAATCCGGTCAGACCGTCGACGGTGAACTCCGAGGACTCGCCGGTCCTGCCGGCGGTGAGCTGGAGGCGGTACTGACCGGGCGAGGTCTGTACGGCGGACGCGGTGACGCCGGAGGCGGAGGCGTTGACCGCGGCCACGACGTCGGCCAGCGATCCGGTGCCGGTCGCGATCTCGACGGTGCTGCCGTCGCCCTTCGTGAGGGTGAGCGGTCCAGAGGCGACCACGGAGTTCAGTGAGCCGGCGGCCTCGTGCGAGACCAGCGAGTGCGCCTTGGCGAGCGAGGTGACGTCGAAGGAGAGCGCGGAGGCCTGGGTGCCGCTGACCGAGGCCGTGACGCCGGTCGAGCTGGAGCTCGCGGTGGCGCCCTTCCAGGCCGAGGTCGTGGCGACGCCCTTGGCGAGCGTCGACAGGGTGCCCAGAGAGCTGATCAGATTCGCGTAGGTGTCGGCGGCCTTCTGCTGCTGACTCTGCTGGTTCTTCAACAGGGTCTGCTGGTTCTGCTGGACCGAGACCAGGGAATTGATCAGTGAGGCCGTGTCGACCCCGGACATCATCCCGGAGACGCTGACCTGGGACATGGCGTCCCTCCTCGCTACGTTTCGCGGTGCGAAACGGGTGGCTGGGGTGCGGGGGGTGGCGTGGACCGGCCGCGGGTGGGCGGCGGGTCAGTGCGCCATGGGGTGGCGGTCCTGATCAGGACCGCCACCCCAGGTGCGTCACTGCAGGAGCTTCAGCACGGACTGCGGAGCCTGGTTCGCCTGGGCGAGCATCGCGGTGCCGGCCTGGGAGAGGATCTGCGAGCGGGTGAAGGCCACCATCTCCTGAGCCATGTCCGTGTCACGGATCCGGCTCTCCGACGCGGACAGGTTCTCCACCGCGACGTTGAGGTTGTTGATGGTGTGCTCGAGGCGGTTCTGCGAAGCACCGAGCTCGGCCCGAGCGGTCGAGACGGTGGTGATCTCCGCGTCGACGGCCGTGATGCCGGCCGCGCCGCCGCCGGCCGCGGTGACGTCGATCGCGGCCACCGCAGTGGCGACGGCCGTGATGTCGGTCAGCGTGACCGCGGTGGTGTCGGTCGCGTTGGCGCCGACCTGGAACGTCAGGGCCGTGTTCGTGCCGTCGAGCAGCTTGGTGCCGTTGAAGTCGGTCCGGGTGGCGATGTCGCTCAGCGCGGAGCCGAGCGCCGTGATCTCGGACTGGATGGCGGCCAGCGACGTGCTGCTGTTCGCCCCCTCGTTGGCGGCCTGGACGCTCAGGTCGCGAACGCGCTGAAGGATGCTGTGCACCTCGGTCAGCGCACCTTCAGCGGTCTGGACCACGCTCACGCCGTCGAGGGCGTTGCGGACGGCCTGCTTCAGACCGCCGACCTGGGAACGCAGGCCTTCGGAGATCGCCAGACCGGCAGCGTCGTCCGCTGCACGGTTGATGCGGAAACCGCTGGACAGCTTCTCCAGCGACTTGCTCATCTGCCCGTCGGTGACCGACAGGTTCCGGTAGGCGTTGAACGCTGCGATGTTGTTGTTGATGCGCAGACCCACGATGTCCTCCTTGGTTAGGGCCCCACACCGGTCCATCCGTGGACCGGCTTGTGTTTCCTATCGGCGTGCTCCCGGCACTGTTTAGCTGTTGATCATGCGCCGAGTGGGTGAACTCCGGCGCCCGACGCGCGCCGGAGGGTATGGGGGGAGTCCTGCGTCGCCGTGCTGACCAGCTGGGCGCCGTCCAGGTAGGCCTGGACGTCGGTGCGCTGACGCACCGAGGACCGCCGGGCGACGGCATGCACGTAGGCCTCGCGGCGACGGGCGCGGACGCCGTCACCGTCCACGTGGGCGCCGGCGCCGCTGCGCGCGTCGTCCGTGAGCAGGGTGGACAGGGCCTGGTGCAACAGCTCGAGGCCCTCGGCGCGCAACTGGGAGGCACGGGACTGGGTGACCGAGAGCTCGTCCGCGAGCTCGGTCAGCTGACGGTTCTCCAGGTAGTAGCCGGAGACCACCCGGCGGGTGCGCTCGGGCAGTTCCGCCAGGGCGTCCCGCAGGTAGCCGATCCGCTCGGCGGCGAGCAGAGCCTCGTCCGGCTGCGGGGCGCCGTCCGCCAGGGTCGCGCCGAGCCCGTCGTCCTCGGCCGCGATCGGGTCGAGGCTGAGCAGGGAGGCACGATCGGTGCTGTGCAGCACCTGGCGGACGTCGGTGTGTGACATGCCGCTCGCGGCCGCGATCTCGGTCTCGGTAGGGGTGCGCTGCAGCGCGCGGGTGAGCTCCTCGGTGACCGTGGCCAGGGTGCGGGCCCGCGAGCGCACCGAGCGTGTGGCCCAGTCGCGGGCGCGCATCTGGTCGATCATCGCGCCGCGCACCCGGTTGGAGGCGAAGCGGGCGAAGGGGACGCCGAGCGAGGAGTCGAAGGAGTGGGCAGCCTGGACGAGGGCGAGGGCCCCGGCCCCGATCAGGTCGTCGGTGTCGAGATGCCGGGGGAGACGCGCAGCCGCCTCGCGGGCCAGATGGCCCACCAGGGCGAGATGAGTCGTCACGAGCTCGTCGACGTCTACCGGGGGAGCGGGCACAGACCAGGCATCGGTCCGGCGCAGCCCGGGCTTTCGCTCCGACGGCCGCCGGGCGGTCCGATCGGTGGCCGAATCACTCAGCTGGCTCAGTTGAGGTGACCCGAAAGGGCTCAGGTCCACCTCACACGTGCCGACAGATCACCCGAGACCCACCTGTTGGGCAACCCCCCGCTCGGGGCGGTCGCCGACCGGAGCCGCCAAGGAGTGCGACCGATGAGCCTTCCCGATCTGGCCGCTGTGCTGTGGCGGCAACGTGAGCTGCTCGAGAGGCTCGTCTACCGCCTGGAGTGCGAGCAGCTGTTGCTCGCCGCGGGCCGCACCCGTTTCCTGCCGCTGGCCACCTCCGAGGTCGAGGGGTTGATCGACGAGCTGTCCGTGGTCGAGATGCAGCGTGCCGCCGTCGCCGATCTGGTGGCGAAGGAGGAGGGCCTGCCGGCCGGCGTGAGCCTGGAGGAGCTGGCCGCCGGCGCTCAGCCGCCCTGGACCGGAGTACTGATCGACCACCGCAACGCCCTGCTCACGCTGACCGGCGAGCTCACCCTGCTGGCCGAGACCAACCGGCACCTGATGGCTGCCGGTCTGCAGGCGGTCGAGCAGGCGCTGTCCGGCCTCGGGCTGCGCCAGGGAACCACCTCGATCGGGTACGACGCGCACGGTCGGCGGGAGACGATCGCCGGCTCCGGCGCGACGATCGTCGACCGGAGCCTGTGAGCCCGCGATGAGTACCTTCGGCACCCTCAACACGGCGGTCTCCGGGCTGCTGGCCGCCCAGCGGGCGATGGACGCCACCGGTCAGAACGTGGTGAACGCCAACACCCCTGGCTACTCGCGGCAGCGGGTGCTGCTCTCGTCGGTGGGCGCGCCGGCAACGTCCACCTTCCACACCGGAAGCTCGACCCCGATCGGCGGCGTCAAGATCGACGCCGTCTCGCGGATCCGGGACTCCTTCATCGAGGCCACCCGGGCCGCTGCCGGCAGCCGCCAGTCGGCTCTGGACGCGCAGCACGCCACGCTGACCGGGGCCCAGCTGCTCCTCGCGGAGCCGGGCGTGAACGGTCTGCAGGCGGGGCTCGACGGGTTCTACGCCTCCTGGCACGAGCTGTCGCTCAACCCGGGCAACGCCGCCGCGGGCTCCGTGGTGATCCAGAAGGGGGTGGCGGTCACCGATCAGCTGCACGCCGTCGGCAACGGGATCTCGGCCCAGTGGTCGACCACGTACGACCGGCTCACCCAGGTGGTCGACCAGGCCAACCAGGCCGCCGGCGACCTGGCCTCGCTGAACGCGAAGATCGCCGAGGGCGTGGTCGCCGACCGGCCGGTGAACGAGCTCCTCGACCGGCGCGACACCCTGGTGCGCACCCTGGCCGATCTGGTCGGCGGCTATGCCGTGCCGGCGCAGGACGGGCAGGTCTCGGTGGCGATCAACGGAATCACCATCGTCGCCGGCGGGACGGCGCAGCCGCTCACCCTGACCGGGGCCACCGACCTGGACAACGCCGTCTCCAACCCGGTGACGATCAGCTGGGGGCCGATGGCGATCCCGGTCGAGTCCGGAGCTGCCGCCGGCCATCTGGCCACTCTGCGCAGCGATCTGCCGACCCTGGCCGCCCGGGTCGACGAGACCGCGATCGCCCTGCGGGACGCCGTCAACGCGGTGCACGCCACCGGGTTCACGCTCACCGGCGCGGCCGGCGGAGCGTTCTTCAGCGGTACCGGGGCGCGCGACCTGACCGTTCTGCCCACCTCCGCTGCCGACCTGGCGATGACCTCGGCGGCCGGGGTGCTGGACGGCGCGGTGGCGCTGAAGCTGGGCGATCTGTCGAACGACGTGGCCTCCGCGGCCGCCCTCGGCGGAACCGCCGGGGCGTCCGCGCGCTGGCGCGACCTGACCACTGCCCTGGGGACGCAGGTGCAGAGCCTGGGCGCCGCGGTCGCGGTCCAGACCTCGGTGGTCGCGGCGGCGGACGACGCGGTGAACGCCGACTCCGGGGTGAACCTCGACGAGGAGATGACCGGGATGCTGATGTTCCAGCGGGCCTACCAGGCCTCTGCCCGAGTGATCACGACTGTGGACGAGATGCTCGACACCCTGGTCAACCGCACCGGAACCGTGGGGAGGTAATCGATCGTGGTGAACCGGATCACACAGGCCTCCACCTCGGCGATCACGCTGCGCGGGCTGCAGGGCAGCCTGGGCAGGGTGCAGTCGCTGCAGGAGCAGCTGTCCAGCGGCAAGCGGATCGCACGCCCGAGCGACGACCCGGCGGCGACGGCTGCTTCGATGCAGCTGCGCACCGCGCAGACGGCCGACGACCAGTACCAGCGCAACAGCGACACCGCACGTGGCCGGCTCGCCGTCGCGGACTCTGCGCTCATGCAGCTGAGCGACCGGGTGTCCAGCGTGCGTCAGCTCATGATCGCTTCGCGCAGTGGTGCCCTGAGCAACGACGGGCGGGCCGCGCTGTCGGCCCAGGTGGACGCCATCCGGACCGAGGTGGTGAGCCTGTACAACAGCACCTACCTCGACCGCCCGGTGTTCGGGGGCAGCACCCCCGGGGTGCAGGCGATCGATCCGGCCACCGGCGCCTACCTGGGCAACGACGCACCGCTGGAGGCCCGGATCTCGGTCGACGCCACGATCCGGATCGACGTCAAGGGCACCGACGCGGCAGCCGATGTCCTTCCTGCGGCCCTGACCGCCATCGCGGCCAGTGTGAGCGGGGCGGGCGGCGCCACCGTCGCGGACTTCACCGCCCTCGACGACGCCTTCTCGAAGCTGCAGCGGGCGATGGGCGACGTCGGTGCCCGGGCTGCGCGGGTGGAGACCACGAACAATCTGGTCGAGTCGCACCGCTTGGACCTTGTCTCGCGGATCAGCGAGAACGAGGACGTGGACCTACCGGAGACGATCATGAACCTGCAAGCGCAGCAGGTGGGGTACCAGGCCGCACTCGGGGCCGCGTCCAAGATCCTTCAGACCTCGTTGATGGACTTCCTGCGATGAGCGGTCTGCTGGAGCGCGCGGCCGGCGGCACGGCGTCCGCCGTTGTCGACCGTGCGCCCGATAGCGTGACCGAACAGATGCGTGACGTGAGCGGAGGTAGCGAGGTGAGCACGGACCTGCCGGAGCTGAGGTTCGTCCGCCCCCTCCCAGGCTTCGCCGAGATGACCAGGTTTGCCCTGGTTCGCCTGGACCACGCCGAATCGGGAGCCGACGCCGCGTCGGAGGGTGAGGTGCAGGCGGCTGGAGCTGAGGGTGGGTCGCCGCTCGAGGACGACCCGGTGCTGTTCGAACTGCGCTGCCTTCAGGCCCCTGACGTGCGGTTTCTCGTCGCGGCGCCGAACGCGTTCTTCCCCGACTACTGCTTCGACCTGGACGAGGACGCGGTGGCAGAGCTGGAGCTCTCGTCCGCCGAGGAGGCGATGGTGCTGGTCGTCCTCACCATTGGTGCTGACGCAGCGTCAACGACCGCTAACCTTCTGGCACCGGTCGTGGTGAACGTCCGGAATCGGTCGGCCGCTCAGGTGATCCTTTCCGGAACGGACTGGCCGGTGCGCGCCGCAGTCGTCTAGCGGATCCCGAGAGGGGAACCGGCGACTGCGTCGGGATCCACGGAGGGAGCCCGCTGTGCTGGTGCTGACCAGGCGAGCCGGGGAGAGCATCGTCATCGGTGACGACGTGCGTGTCGTCGTCCTGGACGTGCGTGGTGACACGGTGCGGCTGGGGATCGAGGCCCCGCGTAGCGTGCAGGTGCACCGGGCGGAGGTCTATGCCGAGGTGCAGGCCGCGAACGCGGCAGCCGTCAACGCCGGCGCCGATCTGGGGTCTGTGGCCGACCGGCTGCAGCGCATCGCCCGCCCGCGCCCCGGCGCCGGCAGGGGCGCGCGCACCCCCACCGCCCATACTCACCCCCGCCCCCGCCCCCCGAAGCAACCCCCGCCCCTCCCGCCCCCCGCCCCACCCCCAAGCCCAAACCCCCAACCCCCTAACCTGCCCATGCTCCGCAGGGGTACACACTGGTGGTGGCCGTTTTGGGCGTTATGCCCTAGGTCTTGATGTACCCCTGCGGAGCAGGAGCAGGTTCAGGGGGTTGGGCGGCGGACGGCGGCCAGGAGCATCTGGGCGACGTCCACGACCTCGGTGTCGGTGTGGTCGGTGCCTTGGGCCTGGCTCGCGGTCAGCGCATCAGAGAGCATGACGCGGCAGAACGGGCAGGCGACGGCCACTTTGTCGGCACCGGTCTCGAGCGCCTCGGTGATCCGGTTCGCGTTGATCCGGGTACCGAGGTTCTCCTCCATCCACATCCGGGCCCCGCCCGCGCCGCAGCAGAAGGACCGGCTGCCGTGCCGGGGCATCTCGGTGAGGCTCACGCCGGGCAGGGCGTTGATCAGCTCCCGGGGTGGGGTGTAGATGCCGTTGTGCCGCCCGATGTAGCACGGGTCGTGGTAGGTCACCGTGCTGGCGGGGGTGGCGGCGTCCGGGGTGGGGATGTCTCCGGCCGCCGTGGCGATCACGGTGCTGCCGCGGCCGAGGGCCGCCATCGGGGTGAGCCGGCCGTCCCGGACCAGGCGGTTGAGCAACTGGGTGTGGTGGATGACCTCGTAGCTGCCGCCGAGCTGGGGGTACTCGTTCTTCAGGGTGTTGAAGCAGTGCGCGCAGGTGACCACGATCTTGGTCGCCTTGGCCTCGGTGAGCATCTCCACGTTGGTCATGGCCAGGGTGGTGAACAGGAACTCATTGCCGGCGCGGCGGGCGGCGTCGCCGGTGCAGGACTCACCGTCGCCCAGGACGGCGAAGGAGACGCCTGCGGTGTGCAGGAGTTCGGCGACGGCACGCGTGGTCTTCTTCTGGCGGTCCTCGTAGGCCCCGGCGCAACCGACCCAGAACAGGTAGTCGACGCTGGTGAGGTCCTCGACGTCGACGCCCACCTGGGGGACCTCGAAGGGAAGATTCTTGGCCCAGTCCATGCGCAGCCGCGGGGACATGCCCCAGGGGTTGGCGTTCTTCTCCAGGTTCTTGAACAGTCCGCCGAGCTCGCTGGGGAACGCCGATTCGATCAGCACCTGGTAGCGGCGCATGTCGACGATGTGGTCCACGTGCTCGATGTCGACCGGGCACTGCTCCACGCAGGCGCCGCACGTCGTGCACGACCACAGCACATCCGGATCGATCACCCCGCCGGCGGCCGGGTTCGCAGCGTCGGTGGCGCCGACCAGGGGGCGGGCGGCCTCGGTAGTGGCCGTGGCGTCCAGCCCGCCCCGCTCGGCCTCGGCGGTGAGCAGCCAGGGGGCCTTGGCGTGGGCATGGTCGCGCAGGCTCAGCACCAGCAGCTTCGGCGACAGCGGCTTGTCGGTGTTCCAGGCCGGGCACTGGGATTGGCACCGTCCGCACTCGGTGCAGGTGGTGAAGTCCAGCAGGCCCTTCCAGGTGAAGTTCTCGACCGCGCCGACCCCGAGGGCCGGGTCCTCGTCCAGATCGTCCAGCGCCTCGAAGTCCAGCACCTCACCCTTGATCCGGATCGGCTGCAGCTCGCCGAGGGAGGGCACCAGCCCGCGACCCTCGGTGCGGCCGGGATGACGCTTGAACCAGATGTTGACGAAGGCCAGGAACCGGTGCCAGGCCACACCCATGGTGGGCTGCAGGGCGATGGTGATGAACCACGCCATCGACACGACGATCTTCAGGGCGGCGACCAGGACGATCGCGGTCTCCAGCGCACTCAGCGAGGCCCCGGCGAACAGCCCGCCCAGCCACGCCGTGCTCGGGTAGTGCAGCGCCGAGACGCTGCCGTCGCGCTCCTTCTCCAGCGCGTACTCCAGACCACGCAGGGTCAGGATGCACGCCCCGACCACCAGGATCGTGGCCTCGACGTAGTAGGCCTGCCAGAACGTCGACCCGAAGAAGCGCGACCGCCGTCCGCCCTCGCCGGCGGCGCTGCGCGGGTGGTTCTTCTGCCGGATCCCGATCAGGACGACGATGCCGATGAACGTCAACCAGGCCAGCGTCTCGGTGTACCAGGCATAGACCACCCAGTGCCCGATCACCGGCAGCACGAACTGCGGATCCACCAGTTGCGCGTACGCCGTCGCCAGGGTGAGCAGCAGCCCGACGAAGCCGACGAACACGAACCAGTGCATCACTCCGACCAGCGGCCACCGGCCCAACCGGGCGTGTCCCAGCGACTCTGCGAACAGCGAGTAGGCCCGAGCGCCGGCCTGGCCGCCCCGCGTCGGATCGGGGCCGCCGAGTCGGATCACCCGGGCCAGATGGCCCACGGTGCGCGCGAAGAGGGCCAACCCGACCACCGACAGGACGGCGATCAGGGCCACGACCACGATCTGGAGACCACTCAGCTGCATGTGCTCGACTCTCCCGGTCCGGGGCTCGTTGGTGCAGGGCGCGCGCGGTGGTGCCCATCACAAACTAGACGCCCGACGAGTCTTGCCTATGATCAGGCCCGCTATGTCCTGTGACCCGTCCCGGAGAGTGAGCGCCTGATGACCTTCCAAGATGCCGTCCGCACCTGCCTGCAGGTCAAGTACTCAGACTTCAGCGGCCGTGCCCGCCGGTCCGAGTACTGGTTCTTCGCCCTGTTCAACATCATCCTGTCGGTGGTGGCGAACACACTCAACTCGCTCCTCCACCTGCCGAAGTTCGGGGTCCTCGGGGGGCTCCTCCCGCTGGTGGTCACCCTCGCCCTGCTGGTGCCGGGGATCGCGGTCGGCGTCCGCCGTCTGCACGACACCGGGCGCTCGGGCCTGTGGCTGCTGATCGCGTTCGTCCCGATCCTCGGCGCCATCGCCCTGATCGTGTTCATGGTCCAGGACAGCCACCCCCAGCCGAACACTTACGGGGCCTCGCCCAAGGCGATCACGTCATACGCCTGATCCACACCGCACGAGAACGGGTCTCCTAGGCTGGGGGGATGGACGATCGACCCCTGACCCCCAGCCTGGGCGCCATCATTCGCCGCCAGCGCGAGCTGGCGTCCCTGTCGATGCGCGCGCTGGCCGAGACGGTGGGCATCTCCAACCCCTACCTGTCCCAGATCGAGCGCGACCTGCGGGCGCCGTCCGAAGCGGTGCTGACCGCGATCGCCGAGTCCCTGCAGACCACCGCCGACGACCTGTACACCCAGGCCGGGTTCGTCGACCCGGACGGCGAGGACGACGAACCGGGGTCGCTGCTGCAGGCGATCGACGACGCGAGCGAGCTCACCGGCGTCCAGCGCCGGGCCCTGGCCGAGATCTATCGGTCCTTCCTGGTCGCCAACACCGTGCGCCGCCGTCCTGAGCCCCGGTCATAGGGGCGGACGGCGGCGCACGGTGGTTGCCGATCAGGCGCCGATCAGGGGTGCTCGGTCTCGATCAGGGACTGTGCCGCGATGTCGGCGAAGACGGGCTTCCAGTAGTTGCGCAGCGCGTCGTGCCCCATGAAGATGCCGAGGTGCCCACCGGAGGTGGTCAGCTTGGTGACGTCCTCCTCGGGGGTGGACACGAAGTCGGCCAGGGCGAACACCTGCGGGGGTGGGGTGATGTGATCGTTGGCGCCGGCCAGCAGGTAGAGCGGGCAGTGGATCTCGGCCAGGTCCACGTGCTTGCCGCCGACCATCAGGGTGCCGTGCAGCAGTTCGTTCTTCATGAACAGGTGCTCGACGATCCACAGGTAGAACGCGCCGGGAATCGGCTGGGTCCACTGGAACCAGTCCTCGAACCGGCGGTAGCGCTCGACGTGCCGCTTGTCGTGGATGTTGGCCAGCAGCGCCATCTGCCGCTGCATCTCCGCCTCGGGCTGCATGAGCTTGAAGCCGGTGAGCAGGAACTCGCCCGGCAGCACCCCGTCGTTGGCGTCGACCGCGGCCTTGTAGAAGTCCATCTGGCCGGTCGGGGAGACCAGCTGCACCCAGTCGTGGATCAGCGGTTCGCCGGCGTGGAAGTCGATCGGGGCACCGGCGATGGACAGGGTGTGCACGGTGTCGGGGTGCACGGCGGCATAGATCGTCGCCAGCCAGCCGCCCTGGCAGTCGCCGACCAGGTTGACGTGCCCGCCCAGGAAGGTGACCGCCTCGAAGATCGTCTCGACGTAGACCTCGATCGCGGAGTGTTTGGTCTCGTCGGTGGCGCCGATCCAGTCCATGGCGTAGACCCGCACGCAGCCGGCCTCGAGCGCGGTCAGCACCTGGGACTGTCCGGGCGCATAGTCGACGATGCACGAGTCGTGCCCGGCCTGCGGCGGCAGGATCAAGGTCGGGATGACGTCGTGCGGCTCGTCCGGCCCGCTGAAGTCGCGCAGCCGGGCGACCGGCCAGTCCTTGACGATCGTGTGCGGGCTCGCCCACTCCGGCTTCTCGCGCCGGTTGGTCTCCTTGGTCCAGTCCAGGACGTCGCGCGCGGCGTCGAGCGGGGTCGCGCCGCGATCGAGCAGGCCGGTCCAGAAGTCGACGCCGCTGCGGATCATCGAGCCGGCGATCTCGTACAGCGAGTCGACGCTCGCATCCACGATGCCGGGCGGGCACTGCACGATGTTGCTCCGAGTGCGCACCGTCGGTGTCCCGGTGGGTGCCGCGTTGCCGGCCTGGCGCCGCGCCAGCGTGCGCAGGTGCGTGTGAGTGGTCTTGAGGTTCGGTAGCGGGGTGTGTTCGATCTGGCTCATCGCGCCGTCCATCCCATGTCCATGGAGATCGCCACGCCGGTGATCGAGCCACCGAACGGGCCGGTCAGGAAGGCGGCCATCTCGGCCACCTCGTCGGGTTCCACCATCTTCTTGACCGGCTGGGAGGCCAGGATGACCTCTTCGAGCACGCGGTCCTCGGACATCTTGTGGGCGATCGCCTGGGCGGCGATCTGCTTCTCCACCAACGGAGTACGCACGTAGGCGGGACACAGGGCGACAGCGCGGACGCCGCAGGTGGCGCCTTCGAGGGCGATCGTCTTGACCAGGCCCAGGACGCCGTGCTTGGCCGAGACATAGCCGGCCTTGAACGGAGAGGCGGTCAGCGCGTGCGCCGAGGCGACGACGCAGATCCGCCCGTCCCCGGACTCGACCAGGTGCGGCCAGCCGTACTTGGTCAGCAGGAACGGGCTGGTGAGCAGGATCGCCAGCAGCGCGTCCCAGCGGTCCTCGTCGAAGTCGGGGATCGGGGAGACGTGCTGGAAGCCGGCGTTGGGCACGATGATGTCCAGCCGGCCGAAGCGCTCGATCGCGGCCTCGACGGCGGCCTTGTTGCCCTCACGGGTGGTCAGGTCGGCGGCGAACGGCACGCCGGGGGTGTCAGGTCCGGGATTGAGGTCGACCGAGAGGACATCGACGTTGTCCTTCATCAGCCGAGCGGCTATGGAGGCGCCGATCCCGCTCGCGGCGCCGGTCACGATGGCCGCTCGCCGGCCCGATCCGTTGTGCCCCGGTGTCTGCATCGTGAGGACCTCCCGCTGTTCTCGTCATCGAGTCGCGCACTGGCCTTCGAGCATGCGCCCGTCGGCGGTCCCTGTGCGGCCAAAGTGTGTGTCGTTGCTGACATTCGGCGTCCGGTCGCCTCTGAGCGACGAGCGGACGACGGACGGCGGACAGGGGTGGTGGTCACCTGTCCGCCGTCCGTGTCGCGGGCTCCCCCGGTGGCGAGGGAGGGCGAGTTCGGTGCTCAGCCGAGCATGTCCCGGGCAGCCTTGGTGTACGCGGTGCTGACGTCCTGGACGAAGCTGGCGTGTGTCGCGGCGAGGGCGGACACCCACTCGAGCTGGCTCGCGCCGGCGACCTTCTGCTCGAAGTCGACCAGGCTCTTCAGCGCCTTCTCGTAGGCGTCGAGGGAGGTGAGGCCGGTGGCCTTCATGCTCTCCAGGATGCGCTCGTTCAGCTCGCGCACGCGGGTCGCGGCCTCCTCGTACGGGCCGAGGTCGATGCCGAGGGGGTTCGAGGGGGTGGGCTCTGCCTTTGCTGCCATCATGATCTCCTTGGTGTGGTGGTCCGCGGGCGCCGCCATCCGTGCCGGCCGCCAACTGGAAGTAACGTTAGCAGGGCAATTGCTAACGCGCTAACCCAAGCCTGCGTCGCCTAAGTCACACCCCCCCAAAGCTGCTCATGCTCCGCGGGTGGACACGTTCAGGGCCCGATGGGGCCGATTCCGTGTACCCCTGCGGAGCATGAGCAGGTTCTGCGGGTGGGGGTCAGCTCATCTCGGCGCCGCCGTTGACGCCCCAGGTCTGGCCGGTGATGTACCCGGAGGCGTCCGCGGCGAGGAAGTGGACCACGCGGGCGATCTCGTCGGGCTCGGCCAGCCGGCCCACGGGGATGCCTGCCTTGATCCGATCAAGCACCTTCTCGGGGATGGTCTCGATCATCTCGGTGCGCACGTAGCCGGGCGTGATGCAGTTGACCGTGATGCCCATCGGGTTGTCCACGAACTTGCCTGCGCGCGCGAGCTGGAACTCGGCCTCCCGGGCCAGGGTCCGCGTGAGCCCGAACAGGCCGGACTTGGACGCCGCGTAGTTGGCCTGGCCGATGCCGCCCAGCTCACCGATCAACGAGGACACCATGACGATCCGGCCGGTGCCGCGCTCGAGCATGTGCGCCAGCGCAGCCTGGGACAGGTAGAACGCCCCGGACAGGTTGACCGAGATCACCTTGTTCCAGTCGTCGTCCGACATCTTGGCCACGATGCGGTCGACCGTGATCCCGGCGTTGTTGATCAGGATGTCC
Source organism: uncultured Actinomycetota bacterium (assembly GCA_963710915.1). Lineage (GTDB taxonomy): Bacteria > Actinomycetota > Actinomycetes > Actinomycetales > Kineosporiaceae > JADJPO01. The sequence goes on from CAVQCD010000023.1 coordinate 108,492, forward strand.
AGCCGGCCGTGCTGCTCGATCACTTCCTGGACCACGCGGCGGCAGTCGTCGCCGACGCCGATGTTCCCCTTGTGCAGGGTCATTCGCTCGTCGTCGTCGAGATGCTGGTTGCGGAAGTCCTCGGCGAAGGCGTTGGCCGCCTCGTCGTTGCTGCTGTACCCGGCGGCGATCGCGGCACCCTGAAGGGCCAGGCTGCGTGAGATCGCGGCGCCGATGCCCCGGGTACCGCCGGTCACCAAGGCGACTCGGCCCTTCAGCTTGCCGCGGTCTGCGTGCAGCGTGCTGGTCTCGCTCATGGATGCGCTCCTGTCGGTGACGGGTCCATCGACCACTACTGAGGTGAGTAGATGTCTAGCGGATGGTGCAGGGTGGTGGAGTGTGACGTCATCCGGCGTCCGCGCCGGAGCGCTCGGCCAGCCAGCCGGAGATGTCCGGCCAGATCTGGAAGCGGGCCTTGGATCCGGCCATGAGGCCGATGTGCCCGCCCTTGCGGTCGAAGTGGGTGAGGTCCTTCGAGCCGCACATGCCGAGGAAGGGCAGGGTGCCCTCCCGCGGCGCGATGTGGTCGGCGCTCGCCGTGACCACGAGCACTGACTGATCGACGATGTCGCCGAAGTCCACCAACCGGCCGCGCAGCCGCATGGTGCCCTTGATCAGGCGGTTCTCCTTGTACATCCAGGTGATCCAGTCGTGGTACGACTGGGCCGGGAAGGGCGGGTTGTTGCCCACCCACTTCGACATCGCCTGATAGCCGACCCGGTCGACGGTCCCCGCCCGCACCTGGTCGAAGATCTTCCGCTTGGTGGTGACGAAGTTGGTCACCGGTTTCAGCATCCGGTTGGCGAGGTCGATCATGGGCCCGGGCAGGCCGCCGTTGGAGACGATCGTGTCGACGTCGAAGCTCTCCCGGCTGACCCACGTCTCGTAGACGCTGCCCTTGGTGTCGATCGGCATGGTCAGCACGACGATGTTGCGCACCGGACCGTCCGGGTGCAGCGCGGTGTACATCGCCACCAGGGTGGCGCCGATGCACCAGCCGACAAGGGACACCCCGTCCTGACCCGAGCAGCGCACCGTCTCGCGCACCGCCCAGTGCAGTTCGTCGCAGACGTAGTCGGCCACGCCGAGGTCGTCGTCCTCCTCGCCCGGCACGCCCCAGTCGACGAGGAAGACGTCGTAGCCCTCCTCGAGCAGGAACTCGACGAACGAGTTGCCCGGGCGCAGGTCGAACACGTCCGGCCGGTTGATCAGCGCGAAGACCAGCAGGATCGGGATCGGATGACGACGCTTGCTGCTGTGGTAGCGGTACAGCGTCGTCTTGCGGTGGGTCCAGACCACTTCACGCGGGGTCGCCCCGATCACCGCGTCCTCGGCGGTGAGCATCAGCTCGGCCGTGTTCAGCAGGGCCATCGGGATGCTGAGCGCGTTCGCCACCATCGACAGACCCGGAACCTGGAGCGGGATCGGGGACGGCGGGGCGGGGGCACCCTGCTTCGGTGCCCCCGGACCAGCCGTCATGACTGGTCTCCCGCCGTCCGCTTGATCGCTGCCCGGCTGACGGTGGCCTTCTTGGCCGCGGCCTTCCGGGCCGGTGCCCGCCGGGTGGTTCCGTTGCTCGACCCGGCAGACGGCGCCGGCGCCTCCGGCGCAGCCGGAGCCTCCGGTTCCGCCACGCGGGCCGGACCGCCCGACGCCTGCTCGGTGGACTCCAGCCGATCCTGGATCTCCTCCACCGCCTGGAGCAGGCGTTCCAGCTTGTCCTCGGTGCGGGCGAGCTGGCGGGCCAGCGAGGTCACGTCCTGCCGCGCGGCGAGCCGGGTGGCGCGTACCGCCTGGTCGATCGCGCCGTTGACCGAGCGGGTCAGCGCCATCATGGTCGTGGCGGAGGTCGTGAACAGCTCGGCGAAGCCGTTCGTCGCCACGAGCTGGTCCATGGCCGTGGAGAGCCTGGACTCGAACTGCTCGTAGACGGCGTACGCGCTGGCCATCGGGTCGGTCGGCTGCGTCATTCGATCACCCGCGCTCGAAGATCGCGGCGATGCCCTGCCCGCCACCGATGCACATGGTGACCAGGGCGTAGCGCCCACCCGAGCGGGCGAGCTCGTACAACGCCTTCACGACCAGGATGGCGCCGGTGGCACCGATCGGGTGGCCGAGGCCGACCCCGCTGCCGTTGACGTTCGTCTTGTCGTCCGGCAGGCCGAGATCGCGGGAGACGGCCAGCGCCTGGGCGGCGAAGGCCTCGTTGACCTCGAACACGTCGATGTCGTCCAGGGTGAGTCCGGCCTTGTCGAGCACCTTCTTGACCGCCGGCACGGGCCCGATGCCCATGTAGGCGGGTTCGACGCCGACGTGGCTGTAGGCCACGAGCCGGCCCATGGGGGTGAGCCCTCGACGCTCGGCCTCGCCACGCTCCATCAGGACGACGGCTGCTGCCGCGTCGTTGACGCCCGAGGCGTTGCCTGCCGTGACGGTGCCGTCCTTCTTGAAGGCCGGCCGCATCTTGGCCATGCCCTCCAGGCTGGCGTCGGTCCGGGTGTGCTCGTCGGTGTCGATGAAGGTCGAGCCCTTACGGCCCTTGATCTCCACCGGGACGATCTGCTCCTTGAACCGACCCTCGGCGATCGCCGAGGCCGCCCGCTGGTGGCTCTGCACGGCCAGCGCGTCCTGGTCCTCGCGCGAGATCTGCCACTTCTCGGCGATGTTCTCCGCCGTGATGCCCATGTGCACCTTGTCGAACGGGTCGGTCAGCGCCGCCACCATCACGTCGATGGCACCGCCGTCGCCCATCCGCTGCCCCCAGCGCAGGCTCGGCAGCCAGTACTGGGAGCGGCTCATCGCCTCGGCGCCGCCGGCCACGGCCACATCGGTGTCGCCCAGGGTGATCGCCTGGGCGGCCGACACGATCGCCTGCAGACCGCTGCCGCACAGCCGGTTCACGTTGAATGCCGGAGTGTCGATCGACAGACCACCGCCCAGTGCGGCGACCCGGCTGAGGTACATGTCGCGCTGCTCGGTGTGGATCACGTTGCCGAACACGACATGGCCGACGTCGGCCGGCTCGACCCCCGCTCGTGCAACGGCCTCGCGCACACAGGTGGCTGCGAGGTCGGCGGGGGGTACGTCCTTGAGGCCGCCGCCGTACTTGCCGATGGCGGTGCGGACAGCTGACAGGACGACGACCTCACGCTTGGCGTCATTGGTCTGATTGGTCACGGGTTATGCCCTCCTCGTCTCTCGACTGAGACTTAGGGGTTACAGGTGGTTAGGCAATGGGACGTAGGTCCGACGGTCTACATCCTTCGCCAAAAGGCATCGGCGGCGCTAGGGCCACGCGGCCTGGGCGCGTCGTCCGGCGCGTGGTAACCGCGCGACCCGCCGCCCCGGGTTTCGTTGCGTATCGCGCAGCGTGGTGCGTATGGCGCTAGACGACTGGAGCGCAAGGGGCTAGCGTCCTCCAGATCACGACCCCGTGGGCGGGGTCGGCATCGTGCACCCCGTCTGCAGAAAGGGTCCAGCGATGGGCTTCCCCTCCGACCTCGAGATCGCGCAGAACGCCCAGCTCGCCCCGCTGAACGACATCGCGGCGCAGATGGGCATCGGGCCGCACCTGCTCGAGCCGCACGGCGACTCCGTGGCCAAGATCAAACTCGAGGCGATCGAGGAACTCGCCGACCGGCCGAAGGCCAAGTACGTCGTCGTCTCCGCCGTCACCCCCACGCCTCTGGGTGAGGGCAAGACCACCACCACGGTGGGTCTGGGTCAGGCCTTCCAGCACATCGGCAGGACCGCCACCATCGCCCTGCGCCAGCCCTCGATGGGCCCCACCTTCGGGATCAAGGGCGGCGCCGCCGGCGGCGGGTACAGCCAGGTGGTGCCGATGGAGCTGCTCAACCTGCACCTGACCGGCGACTTCCACGCCGTCACCGCAGCGCACAACCTGCTGGCCGCGATCATGGACAACCACCTGCATCAGGGGAACGCCCTCGGGCTGGACCTGCACAACATCACCTGGCGTCGCGTGCTCGACGTCAATGACCGATCGTTGCGCAACATCGTGGTCGGCCTGGGCGGTCGCCAGGACGGCGTCACCCGGCAGACCGGGTTCGACATCACCGCGGCCTCCGAGGTGATGGCCCTGCTCGCCCTGGCCACCTCGCTGGAGGACCTCAAGATCCGGCTGCGCCGGATCGTGGTCGGCTACACCCGGGGCGGCGAACCGGTCACCGCCGAGGACCTGCAGGCCGCCGGCGCGATGGCCGCGATCCTGCGCGAGGCGGTCAAGCCCAACCTGCTGCAGACCCTCGAGCACACGCCGGTGCTGGTGCACGCGGGCCCGTTCGGCAACATCGCGACCGGCAACTCCTCGATCCTGGCCGACCTGATCGGGATCCACTCCGGCGACTTCCTGCTCACCGAGGCCGGGTTCGGCGCGGACATGGGGGCCGAGCGGTTCTTCAACATCAAGTGCCGGGCCTCCGGCCTGGCGCCGGACGCCGCGGTCGTGGTCGCCACGGTGCGGGCGCTCAAGGCCCACTCAGGCCGCTACACGATCGTCGCCGGCCGGCCGCTGCCGGCGGAACTGCTGGCCGAGAACCCGGACGATGTCATGGCCGGTGCCGCCAACCTGCGCAAGCAGATCGAGAACATCCGGGTGCACGGGGTGCCGGCCGTGGTCGCGATCAACGCCTTCCCGACCGACCATCCCTCGGAGTGGGCCGCGATCGAGGAGGTCGCTGCCGAATGCGGGGCGAAGGTAGCCGTCTCCCGCCACTTCACCGACGGCGGTCGCGGCGCGGCCGAGCTGGCCGAGGCGGTGGCCGAGGCGGCGTCCGCCCCGTCGCAGTTCAGGCCGCTGTACCCGGACAGCGCCACCCTGCGGGAGAAGATCGAGATCGTGGCGAGGACGGTCTACGGGGCTGACGGCGTCGACTACGACTACGTGGCCTCGACCCAACTGGACTCGTACGAGCGCAACGGGTTCGGCTCGTTGCCGGTGTGCATCGCCAAGACCCACCTGTCCATCTCCTCCGACCCCAAGCTGCGCGGGGCGCCCACCGGCTGGCGGCTGCCGGTGCGCTCGGTGCGGGCCTCGGTGGGGGCCGGCTTCGTCTACCCGATCTGCGGGGAGATGCGCACCATGCCCGGGCTGTCGAAGAACCCGGCCGCGTTCGGCATCGACCTGGACGAGGCCGGCGAGATCGTCGGCCTGTCCTGACCGCACCGACGCCGGCGCGCCGCGCCGAGTGGTCGATCCTGCCCCGTTCCGCGGCCTCAGAGGGGGCAGAATCGACCACTCGAGGACGGAGGCCGTGGGGATGATCAGTGTGCCTCGGCGTGTGATCGCCGGTTCTGGTCTCATTGTCCTGCTCGGGGCCATGGTGCTGGGGGGCTGCGCGGCGGACGCGCCGGTGACGCCGGCGCTGACCCCTGCGAGCCCGACCGGGTCGGACGGCAGTGTCGCCGCGTCGGCCACCGCCCCGACTGCCGAGGCCTCGCCCGGATCGATGGCTGAACAACCGGCGGCGACGGCCACCGCACCGGTGAGCGGGGCGGCCTCGCCCAGCCCGTCGGGGGCGTTGCAGGCAGCGGTGGTGAAGCAGATCCGCGCCGCCGACCAGGGCACGTTCGACCGCGTGGTGATCGAGTTCCAGGGCACCTTCGGCGCCTGGCGGGTGGAGTACCAGGACGCGATCACCGAGGACCCCACCGGCGACCCGGTCGCCCTGCAGGGCCAGGCCTTCGTGCACGTGAGCATCCAGAACGCCACCTTCGACAACTCCTTCCAGGCGGGCAACGGGGTGCCGGCCGCGGCTTACGCCGGCCCGCGTCGCCTGACGCCGACGCTGAGCGCGGTGCGCGAGATCGCCGATGCGGGTGACTTCGAGGCGGTGCTGGCGCTCGGGATCGGCGTCAGCCACCGGACCGGCCTGCGGGCCTACCGGCTCGAGGGCCCCAGCCGGCTGGTGGTCGACGTTTCGCACTGACCTGCGGTGATGTCCGCCACGGTCCGGTCGTGGCGCCGCGCTGCCCGGTCTGGGCCGTACGTCCCTCGCGGCACCCGGTGCCATGACGCGTTACCGGTGACATGCTCATGCTGGTCCCAAAGTCCTGGGCAGTCGCCGCACGCCCGCCCATACGGTCGAGCCGACTCGCCTGAACGGCGGCACCCCCCGCCCCGAGCCGGGGCGGGTGCGCGTGAGAGCTTGGAGACTTGATGAAGATCGTCGTGCCCGTCAAGTACGTGCCCGAACCGACCGCCAACTGGAGCTTCGCCTCCGACCTGACCCTCGACCGCTCCGCCGTCGAGGGTCGGTTGTGCGAGCTCGACGAGTACGCCGTCGAGCAGGCCATGCGGCTGGTCGAAGGAGGCCTGGCGGCCGAGGTCGTGGCACTGACCGTCGGCCCACCCAAGGCCACCGACGCACTGCGCAAGGCGCTCGCAATGGGTGCCGAGAGCGCGGTACACGTGCAGGACGCCGCGATCCAGGGGTCCGACGCCCTGGCCACCTCCCTGGTGCTGGCGAAGGCCCTGGAGCGGACCGGGTTCGACCTGATCGTCTGCGGCATGGCGTCGACCGACGCCGAGATGTCGGTGGTGCCGGCGATGGTTGCCCAGCGGCTCGGCATTCCCCAGATCACGTTCGCGGCGGCGCTCGCCGTCGCCGACGGCACGGTCACCGTCCGGCGAGACGGCGACAAGGCCACCGAAGAGGTGGCCGCCTCGCTGCCTGCCCTGGTCTCGGTCACCGACCAGACCGGAGAGGCCCGCTACCCCGCGTTCAAGGCGATCATGGCCTCGAAGAAGAAGCCCGTCACCACGTTGAGCCTGGCCGATCTTGGCATCGCGCCGTCTGACGTCGGGCTGGATGCCGCCGCCTGCCGGGTCCGGTCCATGGCCCCCCGCCCGCCGCGCCAGGCCGGAACCGTCGTGGCCGACGACGGCGAGGGAGCCGCCAAGATCGCCGAGTTCCTGGCCGGGCGGGGCTTCATCTAGGCCGCACCGCGCCGTCCCCCGGCCGGTCCCCGACCGGCCACCGAGTCCCGCCGAGTCAGCAGGAGAGATCCCGTGTCCGAAGTTCTGGTCCTCGTCGAGCGTTCCGGCTCCGGCGTGCGCAAACCCACCCTCGAACTGCTCACCATCGCGCGCCGGCTCGGCACTCCGGCCGCGGTGCTCTTCGGCGGCCTGGACGACGCGGTGGTCGCCGAGCTCGGCCGCTACGGCGCCGCCACGGTGTACGCCGTCGAGGACGGCGACATGCAGGACTACCTGGTCGTGCCGAAGGCCGAGGCGCTGGCCCAGCTCGCCGGTCGCCCGGGTGTGGGGGCCGTGCTGGTCACGTCCGGGCCCGAGGGCAAGGACGTCGCGGGTCGGGTGGCCGTCGCCCTCGACTCCGGCATCGTGACCGATGCCATCGACGTGCAGCCCGGCGCCGACGGGTCGTCGGTGACCGCCACGCAGTCGGTGGTCGCCGGTCAGTGGGTGGCCGGCAGCGAGGTGGTCCGCGGCACGCCCGTGATCACCGTCCGCCCCAACGCCGTGACCGCCGAACCGGCGGACGGCGCCGGGGCACCGGCCGTGGAGAGCGTCGCCGTGGCCTTCAGCGACCTGGCGCGCAGTGCGCGGGTGGTCTCCCGCTCGCCCAAGCAGGCCTCGGGTCGCCCCGAACTGCTCGACGCCTCGGTGGTGGTGGCCGGTGGACGTGGCGTGGGCTCGGCCGAGGGATTCGGTGTGATCGAGACCGTGGCGGATGCCCTGGGCGGTGCCGTGGGTGCCTCCCGGGCCGCGACGGACCTCGACTGGTACCCGCACGAGCAGCAGATCGGACAGACCGGCAAGACGGTGGCGCCCGCGCTCTACATCGCCGGCGGCATCTCCGGGGCGATCCAGCACCGGGCCGGCATGCAGGGCTCGAAGACGATCGTCGCGGTGAACAAGGATCCCAAGGCGCCGATCTTCGCCATCGCCGACTTCGGCGTGGTCGGAGACCTGCACGCCGTGCTGCCGAAGCTGGCAGACGAGATCGCCCGTCGAAGGGGCTGATCCGGCGCCTGAGTCATCAGCCGCCGGGGAGAGGACACAAACTGTGGTTGTTCGGATGATCCTCGGTGTGGCGATGACGCTCCTGGCGCTCGGCGTGGCCGGTCGGAGGGTGCTCTACCTGTACCGCCTGGCGATGGCCGGGCAACCGGTGGAGCCCACCCGGCGTCTCGACCTGGGCAGTGCGCTCAAGGCCGAGGTGCTCGAGGTCCTGGCGCAGAGGAAGCTGCTCACGTGGACCGTGCCCGGGCTGGCCCACCTGGCGGCGTTCTGGGGCTTCATGCTGCTGCTGGTCACCGTGATCGAAGGCTTCGGCGCCCTGTTCGTCCGCGACTTCGCGATCCCGGTGATCGGCCGGATGGCCTGGCTCGGCTTCCTCGAGGACCTGATGGTGCTGGCCACCCTGGCCTCGGTGGTGGTCTTTGCGATCATCCGGCTGCGCCACGCGCCGGCCCGGGAGGGCCGGAAGAGCCGGTTCTTCGGCAGCCACCTGGACGCCGCCTGGCTCGTCCTGTTCATGATCTTCAATGTGTGCTGGACGCTGCTGCTCTACCGCGGCGCGCAGATCAACACCGGCTACTTCCCGTTCGAGCGCGGGGCGTTCGCCTCCGAGGCGGTGGCGAAGGTCCTGCAGCCGCTGGGTGAGACTGCGAACACCGTGATCGAGCACGTCGGGGTGCTGCTCGCCCTCGCGGTGATCTTCGGCTTCCTGGTGCTGGTTGTGCACAGCAAGCACATGCACATCTTCACCGCACCGCTCAACGTGGCCTTCGCCCGTCGCCCGCGGGCGCTCGGCGCTCTGCTCCCGGTGCACTCGGCCGGGCAGCCGGTGGACTTCGAGGACCCGGGCGAGGACGACCTGATGGGCCGGGGGACGATCGCCGATTTCACCTGGAAGGGCACGCTCGACCTGCTCAGCTGTACCGAGTGCGGTCGGTGCCAGTCCCAGTGCCCCGCCTGGAACACCGGGAAACCGTTGTCCCCCAAGCTGCTCGTGATGAACCTGCGCGACCACGCGCTGGCCCGCGCTCCCTACACCCTGGCCGGCAGTGACGAGGAGCGCGCAGCCCTGACCGATGCCCAGCGGGCCGAGGGCGAGCGGGTGCTGGTGGCGCCGGTCGACGAGGCCGATCCGGTGTCGGGCGGGGTGATCGACCCCGATGTGCTCTGGTCGTGCACCACCTGCGGCGCCTGCGTGAACCAGTGCCCGGTCGACATCGAACACATCGACCACATCGTCGACATGCGCCGGTACCAGATGCTGGTCGAGGGGGCCTTCCCGAGCGAGGCCGAGGTCATGCTGCGCAACCTCGAGCACGCCGGCGACCCCTGGGGTCGCGGTGCCGGGGCCCGGATGGAGTGGGCGGAGCAACTCGACTTCGAGGTGCCCGTGCTCGGCGCGGACGGCGCGGACACCCTGCCCGAGGATCTGGAGTACCTGTACTGGGTCGGCTGCGCCGGTGCCCTGGACGACAAGGCGCAGAACACCTCTCGCGCTGTGGCCACCCTGCTGCACCAGGCCGGGGTGACGTACATGGTGCTCGGTGAGGCCGAGACCTGCACCGGTGACTCGGCCCGCCGGGTCGGCCACGAGTTCCTGTTCCAGATGCTGGCCAAGACCAACATCGAGACCCTGAACGCGGCCGGGGCCAAGCGGATCGTGGTCACCTGCGCGCACTGCTTCAACACCATCGCGAACGAGTACCCGCAGCTCGGCGGAACCTACGAGGTGGTGCATCACAGCACCCTGCTCGCCCAGCTGGTGGCCGAGGGCCGGCTCACGCCGGTGACCCCGATCGACGCCACGATCACCTATCACGACGCCTGCTACCTGGGCCGGCACAACCAGATCTTCGCGCCGCCACGTGCGGTGCTGGACGCGGTGCCCGGCGCTCGGGTGGTCGAGATGGCTCGCTCCGGCGAGCGGTCGTTCTGTTGCGGCGCGGGTGGCGGCCGGATGTGGATGGACGAGAACCTGGGGGAGCGGGTCAACACCAACCGGGCCCGCGAGGCGCTCGACACTCAAGCCCGATCTGGTCACCGCTGCCTGCCCGTTCTGCATCGTGATGCTCACCGACGGCGTGAACGCCGTCACCTCAGAGAACTCCGCCGGGACCTCCGGCGAGGTGGCCGTCGAGGTCACCGACATCGCCGAAGTGCTTCTGCGCTCGTGCGCCGCAACGACCAGCACAGTCGAAGGGACGACGACATGACCGCCACGTCCGAGGTCACGGGCCACGTGTTCAGCGGAGAGGGCCTCGATGTAGGCACCCTGAAGATGATGCTGGAGGCCCTCGACGACTTCGTGGGCGCCGCCCTCACGCCTGAGCGGCAGCTGCAGCTCGACCATGACGACGTCTGCCCCGAGGACATCGTGCGCTCGATGTGCAGCGACGACCTGGGCGTGCAGCTGGTGTTCGTGCCCGAGGCGTACGGCGGCATGGGTGGCGGCGCCTTCGACTCCTACCGGGTCTGCGAGATCATGGCCCGGCACGACATCGGCCTGGCCACGGCGGTGTTCGCCACCTTCCTGGGCAGCGACCCGATCCTGGTCGGCGCGACCGAGGAGCAGCGTGCGCACTGGCTCGGCCGGATCGCCGAGGAGGGCATCGTCTTCGCCTACGGGGCCACGGAGCCCGACGCGGGCAGCGACCTGGGCGCGATGACCACCACCGCCGAACCGATCGAGACCGACGGTGTGGTGACCCACTACAAGATCAACGGCCGGAAGCAGTGGATCAGCAACGGCACCATCGCCGACGCGACCACCATCCTCGCGCTCGCGCCCGGCGGGCCGAGCTGGTTCGTCGTCGACCGCGGGGTCGAGGGGTTCACCACGGCGCCGCCCGAGGACAAGCACGGGATCCGGCTGTCGAACACCGCCGCGCTGTTCCTGGACGACGTCGTGGTGCCTGCCGAGAACCTGATCGGTGGGGTCGAGGGCCGGGGGCTGGTGCAGGCGCAGCAGGTGTTCGGCTACACCCGGGTGATGGTCGCCGCGTTCGGTCTGGGCGGCGGGCTGGGCGGCGATGGAACGGGCGATCACCTACTCCCAGAACCGGGAGCAGGGCGGCTCGCTGCTGGCCGAGAAGCAGGGCTACACCCACAAGCTGATCGTGCCGCACGTCGTCCGGCTGGAGGCGGCGCGGGCGTTCATCGAGGAGACCTCGGTGCGCCTCGACGCGGGCGAGGGGGTCGGCGGTGCGCTGAACACCGAGGGTGCGATCGCCAAGTACCTGGCCAGCGAGTCCGGCAACGCGGCAGCGGAGGCGGCGATCCAGGCTCACGGCGGCTACGGGTTCACCCGCCCCTACGTGGTGGAGAAGATCAAACGCGACGTGCGGATCACCACGATCTACGAGGGCACCTCGGAGATCCTGGAGATGACGATCGCGCGCGACCGCTGGCAGCTGCACCTGAAGTCGCGCGGCGCGCACTTCATCGAGGCGGCACAGGGTCTGCGGTCGCTGCACCGGGCTCACCCCGAGGTCGGCGCGGACACCGCCGCGCTGGCCCACGAGTGCCTGGCCGCAGTGCTGAACGCCTGCCAGGCCGGCAGGCTGACCCGGAACCAGCACGTGCTGTTCCGCCTCGGCGAGCTGATCGCCTGGACCGAGACGGCCGGCGCCGCCGCCCGCCGGGCCGCGGCCGCCGCAGACGGAACCCTGCACGAGAAGTCCGATCGCAAGTTCGGCGCGCCCGCGCTGGCTGCGATCAGCCGGGTGTTCGCCCGCGAGGCGGCCCTGAAGACGGCGACCGACGGCCTGCACTGGGTCGTCGGCGCTGCCGAGGGCACGGCCGCCCAGGCCGCCGCCCTCGCCACTCACCTTCCGCTGGATGCCGTGTACGCCGCCCAGTCCGGGCTGCTTGCCGACATGACCGCGGTTGCCGACGTGATCTATGGGAAGGACCAGTCATGAATGCCCCGGGGAGCCGCGCCGTCGCCATCGTGGGTATGGCGGCGATCATGCCCGACGCCCTGGACGGCGAGGCGTTCTGGCAGAACATCACCAGCGGCCGGTACTCGGTCAGCGACGTCCCGCCGGAGCGCTGGAACCCTGACCTGTACTACGACGCCGACCCGCACGCGCCGGACAAGACCTACTCCCGGATCGGGGGCTGGGTCCGCGACTTCCCGTGGGACCCGATCGCCTGGAAGCTGCCGATACCGCCGATGGTGGCCAAGCAGATGGACGAAGGCCAGCGTTGGACGATCAGTGCCGCTCGCGCCGCACTGGTCGACGCGGGCTGGCCGAACTGGGGCGTCGACTCGGACAAGGTCGCCGTGGTGCTCGGCAACGCCATCGGCGGCGAGAAGCACTACCGCTCCAGCATGCGGATCGAGATGCCGGAGTTCGTTCAGGCCCTGACGAACTCGCCGGCCTTCGCCGCGCTCGACGGCCCGACCCGGGAACTCGTTCTGGCTGAGGCGAAGCAGAGCTACCTGGCCAACTTCACCGAGATCACCGAAGACACCATGCCCGGTGAGCTGTCGAACGTGCTGGCCGGTCGGGTGGCCAACCTGTTCAACTTCCGCGGCCCGAACTTCACCACCGACGCCGCCTGCGCCTCCGGGCTGGCGGCGACCTGGGCCGCCGTCGACGGGCTGATCGAAGGCCACTACGACGCCGTGATCACCGGCGGCGTCGACCGCAACATGAGCGTCTCCGCGTTCGTCAAGTTCTGCAAGATCGGTGCCCTCTCGGCCACCGGCACCCGGCCGTTCGACGCCGGTGCCGACGGTTTCGTGATGGGCGAGGGTGCTTCTCTGTTCGTGCTGCAGCGGCTGGAGGACGCCGAGAAGCAGGGGCGGCGGATCTACGCCGTGCTCACCGGCCTGGCCGGCTCCAGCGACGGCAAGGGCAAGGGGATCACTGCGCCCAATCCCGTGGGGCAGAAGCTCGCCCTGCAGCGCGCGTGGGAGATGGCCGGGGCGAACCCGGCCTCCGCCGGAGCGGTCGAGGCGCACGGCACCTCGACCCGGGTCGGCGACGCGGCGGAGCTGTCCAGCCTGACCGCCGTCTTCGGTGCCGCCGGTGCAGCCCCTGGCACGATCGCCCTCGGTTCGGTCAAGTCCAACATCGGCCACCTCAAGGCGGCCGCCGGCACAGCCGGACTCTTCAAGATGGTCCGCAGCCTGCACGAGAAGGTGCTCGCGCCGTCCTTGAACTTCAACGACCCCAACCCGAACGTCGACTGGGCGGCCACTCCGTTCCGGGTCAACACCTCCCTGCGCGAGTGGCCCGCCCCCGCCAACGGCGACGTCCGCCGCGGTGGGGTGAGCGCGTTCGGCTTCGGCGGGACGAACTTCCACGCGGTGGTCGAAGAGTACGTGCCGGGGCGGTACCGGTTCGGGCCCAAGGTGTTCGGGTCCGCTGCCGCCGCGACGCAGCCCGCTCTGGGACTGGCTTCGCCTGACGTCCCTGCCGCGGGCTTCGCCGCGGCGTCCGCTTCCTCGGGTGCCTCGGCGTCCGCGCCGGCCTCCGCTGGTGCGGTGCGGCGGGCGCCTCAGCGCGGAGCTCTGGTGGTCGGTGGTGCCGACGACGCGGCCGTGCTGGCCCAGCTGCGCACCCACCTCGCCCAGGCGGAAGCAGGCTCCGGCGTCGCTGCTGCGCCGCCGGTCGCGCCTGACCCGGCGCTCGGCCGTGCCGCGGTGCGGGTGGCGATCGACTATGCCGACGCCAAGGACCTGGCCGGGAAGATCACCAAGACGATCAAGGCTTTCGAGACCCCGGCCACCGCAGCAGGTGCGCTGTGGCGCATGCTGCGTTCGCAGGGCGTCTTCGTCGGGCGCGGGCCGGCACCCAAGCTGGCCTTCCTCTACACCGGTCAGGGGTCGCAGTACGCGAACATGCTCTCCGAGCTCGCGGCGTCCGAACCCGTTGTGGCCCAGACGTTCGCCCGTGCCGACGCCGTGATGACGCCGCTGCTGGGGCGTTCGCTGTCGTCGTACATCTTCATCGACGGCGACGATGCGGCGGCCGTGAAGCAGCTGGAGAACCAGCTGCGCCAGACCGAGATCACGCAGCCGGCCGTGCTCGCCACGGACCTGTCGCTGCAGGCGCTGATGGCCGAGTACGGCATCGTGCCCGACATGGTGATGGGGCACAGCCTGGGCGAGTACGGGGCCCTGGTGGCCGCCGGCTGCCTGACCTTCGAGGCCGCGCTCGAGGCGGTCAGCGCCCGGGGCCGGGAGATGGCCAGCCTGGAGGTGCCCGACAAGGGCGCGATGGCCGCCGTGTTCGGCCCGCTGACCGAGATCCAGCGGATCGTGGACGAGACCAGCGCCGCCGGCGGGTACGTCGTCGTCGCCAACATCAACAGCAACAGCCAGGCCGTCGTCGGCGGATCGACCGCCGGCGTCGAGCAGGCCATGGAGGCGTACGCCGCGGCCGGCATCAATGCGATCCGGATCCCGGTCAGCCATGCCTTCCACACCTCGATCGTGGCGCCGGCCAGCGCACCGCTGATCGACCAGCTGCGCCGGCTGAACGTCAAGCCGCCGGTGCGCCCGATCGTGGCCAACGTGACTGGGGAGTTCTACCCGGAGAACGCGACTGTCGAGGACATGCTCGACATGCTCGGCAAGCAGGTCGCTTCGCCGGTGCAGTTCGTCAAGGGCCTGCAGACGCTGTACGCCGCCGGGGTGCGGGTGTTCGTGGAGGTGGGCCCCAAGAAGGCCCTGCACGGCTTCGCCGAGGACGTGCTCGGCGCCGAGCACGACGATGTGCTGGCGCTGTTCACCAACCACCCCAAGCTCGGCGACGCCGCGTCGGTGAATCAGGCGTTGTGCGGGCTCTGGGCCTCCGGCCTCGGCTTCGGTGAGGCCCAGTCACCCGTCTCGGCTCAGCAGCTCAGCGTCACCTCCGTCCGCGACGGGCAAGGGGAGCCGGTGGCGATCACGGGGGCAGCGCTGGGGCTGCCTGGCGTTCCGCGGGTGTTCGACGACGCGAACATCGCGAAGATCCTCGACGGCCAGCAGTTCATCGAGTCGGTGCCGCATCGCTACCGCCAGCGCATGGTGGACATGCGGATCACCCGGCTGGTCAAGAGCGAGACCGGCGGCCCGTCCTTCGAGACCATCCAGGACGAGGTCGACGTGATCAAGCTGGCCGGTCAGGCCGCTCCGTTCGACGTGGTGGCCGAGTTCGGTCTGGACGCCGCCCGGGACGAGGCGCTCGACATCTCCACCCGGCTGGCGATCGGGGCCGGGATCGACGCCCTGCGCGACGCCGGCATCCCGCTGGTCATGCGCTACAAGAAGACCACCCTGGGTACCCGTCTGCCCGATCGCTGGGGCCTGCCCGAGTCGATGCGCGACGACACCGGCGTGATCTTCGCTGCTGCCTTCCCGGGGTATGAGTCCTTCGCGGCCGACCTCGAGGGCTACTTCACCTCACGGGGGCATCGCGAGCAGCTGCTCGCCCTCGAGGCGGTGCGGGCGCGGATGAACGGCACCGAGCCGGCCGCCGTCGAGGTGGACCGACGGATCGGCGATCTCCGGCACGAGCTGGAGACCAACCCGTACACCTTCGACCGGCGGTTCCTGTTCCGGGCGTTGGCGATGGGGCACTCCCAGTTCGCCGAGCTGATCGGCGCCCGAGGGCCGAACACCCAGGTGAATGCCGCCTGCGCCAGCACCACGCAGGCCGTCTCCCTGGCCGAGGACTGGATCCGGGCCGGCCGGTGCCGTCGGGTGATCATCGTCTCTTCGGACGACGCGACTGCCGAGCACATCCTGCCCTGGCTGACCGGTGGGTTCCTGGCCTCCGGTGCCGCGGCCATCGACGACGTGGTGGCCGACGCGGCCACCCCGTTCGACAAGCGCCGGCACGGCATGATCGTCGGCATGGGTGCCGCGGCCATGGTCGTGGAGCGCGCCGATGCCGCCCGCGAACGCGGGATGCAGCCGATCTGCGAGCTGTTGGCCGCGGTCACCGCGAACAGCGCCTTCCACGGCACCCGCCTGGACGTCGAACACATCTGCGGCGTCATGGAAACGCTTCTGCGCCAGGCTGAGGCGCGCGGGATCAACCGGAGCGAGATCGCGCCGTCCACGATGTTCGTCTCGCACGAGACCTACACCCCGGCCCGTGGCGGCAGCGCCGCGGCCGAGGTCAATGCCCTGCGGTCGGCCTTCGGGCCGCTGGCGGACAAGATCGTGATCACGAACACCAAGGGCTTCACCGGCCACGCCATGGGCGCCGGGATCGAGGACGTGGTGGCGATCAAGGCGCTGGAGACCGGCGTCGTGCCGCCGGTGCCGAACTACCGGGTGCCCGACCCCGACCTGGGTTCGCTCAACCTGTCCATCGGCGGCAGCTACGACGTGCGCTATGCGCTGCGGCTGGCGGCCGGGATTCGGCTCCCAGATCGCGATGACCCTGATGCGGTGGACGCCGCTCCCGGGTGTCGTTCGCCCCCTGCCGAGCGACCTCGGCTACCAGCACCGGATCGCCGACCCCGCGCGGTTCCAGTCCTGGCTGAACACCGCGGCCGGGCACGACGACGCCCGGCTCGAGGTGGACCACCGCCGGCTGCGGGTCGTCGACGCCGGTGCCGGTGTTGTCGCGGCGCAGGCCGCGCCGACTTCCGTTCCCGCCGCCCGCGTGGCTGCTCCCGCCCCGGCCTCCGCCGCGCCGGTGTCCGCCGCCCCGGTGTCGCCGGCTCCCGCGCCCGTCGCGGCACCGGTGGCTGCTGCCCAACCGGCGGCGGCGGTGGTCGACCCGCTGGTGGACAGCGTGGTCGGCATCGTGGCCGAGATGACCGGCTACCCGGCCGAGCTGCTGGATCTGGACCTGGATCTGGAGGCCGACCTCGGGGTGGACACGGTCAAGCAGGCCGAGGTGTTCGCCGCCGTCCGGGAGAAGTTCGACGTCGAGCGCGACCCCGATCTGCGGCTGCGCGACTTCCCGACGCTGAACCTGGTGATCGGCTGGGTGCGGGACAAGACCGGCATCGCGCCGGTGGTGGCGGCCGGCGCCGGGGCGCAGGTCGCTCCGGAACTGGCTTCGCCTGACGTTCCTTCCGCGACCTCCGCCCCGGCGCCGGCCGCCGCCGTCGAGGACCCGGTGGTCACCGCTGTGGTGGGCATCGTGGCCGAGATGACCGGTTACCCGCCGGAGCTGCTGGATCTGGACCTGGATCTGGAGGCCGACCTCGGGGTGGACACGGTCAAGCAGGCCGAGGTGTTCGCCGGCGTGCGCGAGCACTTCGACGTCGAGCGTGACCCGAACCTGCAGCTGCGCGACTTCCCGACCCTGACCGACGTGATCGGCTGGGTGCGCAGCAAGACGGGGATCGCCGCGGTGTCGGTGCCGGCCGCCACCGGGGCGCAGGTCGCTCCGGAACTGGCTTCGCCTGACGTTCCTTCCGCGACCTCCGCCCCGGCGCCGGCCGCCGTCGAGGACCCGGTGGTCACCGCGGTGACCGCGATCGTCGCGCAGATGACCGGCTACCCGCCGGAGCTGCTCGACCCCGATCTCGACCTCGAGGCCGACCTGGGCGTGGACACGGTCAAGCAGGCCGAGGTGTTCGCCGCGGTGCGGGAACACTTCGACGTCGAGCGTGACCCGAACCTGCAGCTGCGCGACTTCCCGACGCTGACCGATGTGGTCGGCTGGGTGCGCAGCAAGACGGGGATCGCCGCGGTGTCGGTGTCGGCCGGCCAGCCGGGGCGCAGGTCGCTCCGGAACTGGCTTCGCCTGACGTTCCTTCCGCGACCTCCGCCCCGGCGCCGGCCGCGGGCGAGGACCCGCTGGTGGCTGCTGTGGTGCAGATCGTGGCGGACATGACCGGGTATCCGCCGGAGCTGCTGGATCTGGACCTGGATCTGGAGGCCGACCTCGGGGTGGACACGGTCAAGCAGGCCGAGGTGTTCGCCGCGGTGCGGGAACGCTATGGCGTGGAGCGGGATCCGAACCTGCAGCTGCGGGACTTCCCGACCCTGAACCTGGTGATCGGTTGGGTGCGGGAGAAGACGGGGATCGCCGCGGTGTCGGTGTCGGCCGCCGCCGGGGCGCAGGCCGCTCCGGAACTGGCTTCGCCTGACGTTCCTTCCGCGGCCTCCGCCCCGGCGCCGGCCGCGGGCGAGGACCCGCTGGTGGCTGCTGTGGTGCAGATCGTGGCGGACATGACCGGGTACCCGCCGGAGCTGCTGGATCTGGACCTGGACCTGGAGGCGGACCTGGGGGTGGACACGGTCAAGCAGGCCGAGGTGTTCGCCGCGGTCCGGGAGCGCTACAACGTGGAGCGGGATCCGAACCTGCAGCTGCGTGATTTCCCGACCCTGAACCTGGTGATCGGTTGGGTGCGGGAGAAGACGGGGATCGCCGCGGTGGTCTCGGTGTCGGCCGCCGCCGGGCTGCAGGCCGCTCCGGAACTGGCTTCGCCTGACGTTCCTTCCGCGGCCTCCGCCCCGGCGCCGGCCGGCGAGGTGACCCGCTGGTGGCTGCTGTGGTGCAGATCGTGGCGGACATGACGGGGTATCCGCCGGAGCTGCTGGATCTGGACCTGGACCTGGAGGCGGACCTCGGGGTGGACACGGTCAAGCAGGCCGAGGTGTTCGCCGCGGTCCGGGAGCGCTACAACGTGGAGCGGGATCCGAACCTGCAGTTGCGGGACTTCCCGACCCTGAACCTGGTGATCGGTTGGGTGCGGGAGAAGACCGGCATCGCGCGGTGGTCTCGGGGCGGCCGCCGCCGGGGCGCAGGCCGCTCCGGAACTGGCTTCGCCTGACGTTCCTTCCGCGGCCTCCGCCCCGGCGCCGGCCTCAGTCGCCCGGCTGGTCAAGGGTGACCTGTCGGCCATCGACCAGTTGCCCCGCCGCATCCCGACCCCGGTGCTGCGGCCCGCGATCGAGCTCTGCGCGCCCACCGGCGTCAGCCTCGGCGAAGGCAGCCGGGTCGTGGTCATGATCGATGAGGGCGGGGTCGGCGAATCGCTGGCCAAGCGGCTGCGCAAGGGCGGCGCCGACGTGCTGGTGCTCGAAGCGGGCATCGGCACCGACGACCTGCTCGCCCGGCTGGGCGAGTGGGCGGCCAACGAACCGGTGACCGGTGTGTACTGGCTGCCCGGCCTGGACGACGAGGGCTCGCTGGACGCCCTCGACCTGGCCGGCTGGCGAGAGGCGTTGCGGCGCAGGGTGAAGGCCCTGTACGCGACCATGCGCCACCTGTACGAGACCAGCCCGTTCCTGGTCACCGCGACCCGGATGGGCGGCTTCCACGGCTACGACCCGGACGGCGCCACCGCGCCGCTCGGCGGAGCGGTCGCCGGGTTCGCCAAGGCCTACCAGCGGGAGCGCCCGCAGGCCGTGGTGAAGGCGGTCGACCTGCCCGCGAGCCGGAAGACGGCCGCGCTGGCCGACGTCCTGATCGAGGAGACCCTGCGGGACGGAGGGTGCGTCGAGCTCGGCCGCCCGGACGGCGGCCACGGCCGGCGGATCGGGATCGCCCTGCAGACGGTTCCGTTCACCCCGCTGAGCGCGGACGGCGACCCGATCGGTGAGGGCGGAACCCCGCTCGGGCCGGACAGTGTCGTCGTGGTGACCGGCGCGGCCGGCAGCATCGTCTCGGCGATCACGGCCGACCTGGCCGCGGCGAGCGGAGCGACCTTCCACCTGCTCGACCTGACCCCGACCCCTGACCCGCAGGACGCCGACCTGGTGGCCTTCGCGGCCGACAAGGCCGGGCTCAAGACGGTGATCGCGGGCCGGTTCAAGGAGGCCGGTGAGCGGGCCACCCCGGTGGTGATCGAGAAGGAACTGGCCAAGATCGAGCGCCGAGCGGCAGCCCTGGCTGCTGTGCAGGCGGTCGAGGCAGCCGGCGGACGGGTGCGCTACCACAGCGTGAACCTGACCGACGTCGACGCCGTCAGCGCGGTGATGCGCACCGTCCGCGACGAGAGCGGCAGGGTCGACCTGCTGCTGCACGCGGCCGGGCTGGAGATCAGCCGGGCGCTGCCGGACAAGGAGCCGCGCGAGTTCGACCTGGTCTTCGACGTCAAGAGCGACGGCTGGTTCTCCCTCGTGCACTCCACGCCCGATCTGCCGATCGCGGCGAGCGTCGTCTTCTCCTCGGTGGCCGGACGGTTCGGCAACACCGGGCAGACCGACTACAGCGCGGCGAACAACCTGCTCTGCACGCTGACCTCCAGCCTGCGCCGGACCCGCCCGCAGATGCGGGCGCTGGCGCTGGACTGGACGGCGTGGGGCGGGATCGGCATGGCCACCCGCGGCTCCATCCCGAAGATCATGGAGATGGCCGGGGTGCAGATGCTGCCGGCCGAGGCGGGCGTGGCCTGGATCCGGCGCGAGCTGGCGTCGTCCGGCTTCGCCGGTGAGGTGGTCGTCGCGGGACGGCTCGGCATGATGGCCGCCGAGCCGGAACGGGGCAACGGCCTGGACGCCGACGCGGTTGCCGCGCACGGGATCTCGGGGATCGCCCCGGTCACCGGCGAGGTCGGTGCGAACGTGAACGACGGCGTCCTGGTCGCCACCACGCTCGACCCGGCGGTGCAGCCGTTCCTGAACGACCACCGGATCGACGGCATCCCGGTGCTGCCCGGGGTGATGGGCATGGAGTCCTTCGCCGAGGCGGCACTGGCCGCGGCCCGACTGGCCGGCCAGGAGGTCGGCGGCGACAGCGGCTACCGCGTGGGCTCGATCGAGGACGTGCAGTTCCTCGCGCCGTGCAAGTTCTACCGGGACGCACCGCGCACGATCACGGTCGCCGCATTGCTCACCCCGGTGCCCGGAAGCGATGACCTGATCGCCCGGTGCCGGCTGACGGCCGAACGCACCCTGGCCGGCAGCGACACCCCGCGGATCGACGTCCACTTCACCGGCTCGGTGCGGCTGACCCGCGCACCCTGGGGTGAGGAGCACGAGGACGTGCCCGGGCCCGCTCGCGGCGAGGGTGCCCAGGTCGACCGGGATCTGGTCTACCGGATGTACTTCCACGGTCCGGCGTACCAGGTGCTCGCGTCGGCCGGTCGGGCCGGGGAGTGGACGGTCGGCCGGATGGCCGATCCGTTGCCGGACAACCACGTGCCGAACGACCAGCAGACGGTCACCGGGCCACGGCTCAGCGAGCTGTGCTTCCAGACCGCCGGGCTGTTCGAGGCGGCCAGCACGGGAGCGCTCGCGCTGCCCAACGCCGTCGGCAGCGTTCGCCTGGTGCGCGACCCGAACCACGTCGGGGGTGGCCTGCACGCAGTGCTCCGGGTGCGCGACGGCGAGGGTGCCCCCGTGTTCGACGGGCATGTCGCCGACGGCGACGGGCGCGTGGTCCTGCGGATGGACGGCTACCGCACGATCGGTCTGCCGGTGCCGATGCCGGACGACGTGCGCGGTCCACTGCGCGACGTGCTGGTCGGCTGAGAGAGTCCGAGTCGAGAGAGGGATGTCCACCGTGTCGCAGAGGCGTTTCCGCAGGCTTGCCGTGCTCGACCGAGGGGAGACCGCGGTCCGGGTCCTGCTCTCGGTGGCCGAACTCAACCGGCACGGTGATGGCGAGCCGATGGCCACCCTCGCCGTGCACGCCGAGGGGGCTGAACAGGCCTGGTTCGCGCGTGAGGCGGACGGTGTGCTGGTGCTCGGCGAGCACCTCTACACCGGCCCGCCGGACGGCCGGCGTCGCTCGCACCTGCTCGACATCGACGCCGTGGTGGCGCTGCTGGTCGAGGCCGGGGTGGACGTCGCCTGGCTGGGGCACAGCGTGGTGGGCGATCAACTGCGGTTCACCGAGAGCTGCGAGAAGGCCGGAATCGTCGTGGTCGGGCCGCCGGCGAGCACCGTGCGGCTGATCGACGACCGCGTGGCCTTCCGCCGCGCGGTGTCCGCGGCGGGGCTGCCCCTTCTGCCCTGGAGCGAGGGTGAGGAGGCCGGCGTCACGGAGGCCGCACGGGTCGCCGAGCGGCTGGGCTACCCGGTGCGGCTGCTCGCCGTCGATGCCAGCGGTCGCCGTGGCGTGATCTCGGTGCCCACCGCGGCGGACCTGCCCACCGCCTTCGAGGAGGCGCGTCGCCGGGCCGTGCAGGCCGAGGGCGACCCGGCGCTGCTGGTCGAGCACGATCTGGGCCCGGGCCGCCGGGTCGAGGTCGTGGTCGTGGCGGACGACGCCGGCACGGTGTGGACCCTCGACGTCCGCGACACCAGCCTGCAGCGGGGGCGGCAGCGGGTGCTGCTGGAATCGCCGGCCCCGGGGCTGTCCGACACCCTGGTGGCGGCCCTGCGGGAGGCCGCCGTCGGCGTGTGCACCGCAGTCGGGTACCGCAACGCCGGCACGGTGCGTTTCGTGATCGCCGCGGACGGCGAGACGTTCTACGTCAGCGGCGTGGATGCCCGGCTGCAGCTGGAACCCGCACTGACCGAGGAGGTCTGCGGGATCGACCTGGTCGCCTCCCGGCTGCACCTGGCCTCCGGCGGACGGCTCGAGGGGGAGCCTCCGAGGATGAGTGGCCACGCGATCGAGGCGCGGTTGCACGCCGCGGACCCGCTGAACGGCTTCCGGCCCACTCCGGGCCGGGTCGCCCTGGTCGAGCTGCCGGCCGGTGCCGGCGTCCGGGTGGACGCGGGTGTACGCGTGGGTGACACCGTCTCCGACGCGTACGAGCCGCTCCTGGCCACTACCACGGCCTGGGGCCGGGACCGGGTTGAGGCGCTGCAGCGGCTGCGCCGCGCGGTGGAACGCACCAGCGTCGTGATCGAGGGTGGCTCCACCGACAGCTCGTTCCTGCTCTCCGTGCTCGACGCCGCTCCGGTCGTCGCCGGGTGGGTGGACGACCGGTGGCTCGACGGTTTCGTCGCCCGCCACGAGCACGTCCCGCCGTCCGACCCGATGGCCGTGGTGGCTGCGGCGATCGCGGCCTACGACGAGGACGCCGCGCAGGCGCAGGCCGCATTCCTGGCCCGGGCTGCCCGCGGCCGGCCCGAGGCGCCCGGCGAGGTGGGCAACCGGATCCTGCTGACCTACCGGGACGGCACCTATCGGGTGCGGGTGGACCGGACCGGTGCCAGCACCTACCGGGTGAGTGTCACCTCGCCGACCGCCCAGACCCTGGAGGTGAGAACCGAGCAGGTCAATGCCTATGAGCGTCGGATGCTGGTCAGTGGACGGCGTCATCTGGTGCAGGTGGTCTCGGCCGGTTCCGCCTTCTACGTGGAGGTGGACGGCGCCGGGCACGACCTGACCCGCGCCGACGGCGTGGTGATCGGAGCCCCCGGCCCCGCGATCGTGGTGTCGCTGGCGGTGGAGACCGGTGATCAGGTGTTCGCCGGCGACCTGGTCGCCGTGCTGGAGACCATGAAGATGGAGACCCCGGTGTATTCGCCGGTGACCGGCACCGTGATCGGGCTCGACGTCTCCGCCAATGCCCAGGTGGGTGCAGGCGCCTCGTTGCTGCGCGTGCGTGCCGCCGAGGACGACGACGAGTCGGGGTCGATCGCGTCACCGCCGCCCACGACGGCGCTGGATCTGGCCTCGATGGCCGGCCCGGCTGCCTCTGGCGGCGAGGGCGCCGGCACGCCGGCGTGTGAACAGCTCTATGCCCAGGTGAGCAACTATCTCCTCGGCTACGACCTGGCGCCCGCTGCACTCACGGCGCTGCTGGCCGAGCAGAAGCGGGTGGCGGCGAACTGCTCGCCGGACGACGAGCACCTGATGGCGTGCGAGAACTCCCTGCTCGATCTGTACACCGATCTGGGCGCCCTCTACCGGCCGCGCACCGAGCCGTCGGGCGAGGCCGAGGAGTTCACCGGCAGCGCCACCCAGGAGTACCTGAACGCCTATCTGCAGTGGCTGGACCCGGACCGGGCCGGTCTGACCCCCGCCTACCGGGAGCGGCTGATCCGCGCCCTGAACCGCTACGGGGTCAACGGGTTGGCGCGGACGCCCGAGCTCGAGGCGGCGGTCGTCCGGCTGTTCGGCTCGGTGGGCCGACTCCGGGCGCTCACTCCCGTCGTGGTCGCCATCCTGCAGCGGCGGCTGGCCCAGCAGCCGGCACTCGCGGCGGTGACCGCACCCGATCAGCGGCAGCGCTACGACCGCCTGGCAGGGGCGGCTCAGGGCCGCTACCAGCTGGTGGCCGACCTGGCGCGTGACGTCCGGTTCCACTACTTCGACGAGCCGGTGCTGGAATCGATCGTCACCGGGGTCGCCGAACAGATGGAGGCGCATCTCGCGGCACTCCGTGCCGATCCCGCCGGGCCCGAGCGCGAGGACCACGTCTCGGCGCTGGTCTCCTGCCCGCAGCCGATGCGGGCCCTGCTCCTGCGTTCGTGGCGGGCGGAGGGCTCCTCCGCCGGCTTCCGGCAGGCGGTGCTCGAGGTCTACCTCCGCAGGTTCTACCGGATCCGGGTGCTGAGCCGGGTGAACGCGGTGGAGGCGGACGGCTGGCAGTTCGCGACGACGCGCTACCAACTCGAGGACCGCACGGTCGATCTGCTGCTCGGCTACAGCCCGTTGGAGCAGCTGCCCGAGCTGTCCCGGGCCATGGCCACCCACATCGCGTCGTTGCCGGCCGGCCACCAGGTCGTGGTGGACGCCGTCACCTGGCGGGAGAGCGAGCAGACCGATATCGACACGACCGTGTCCGAGGTGCGGGACCTGCTCGCACGGTGCGCCTTCGGCCGGGCTCTGCACCGCATCGACGTCACGGTGACCAGCACGCGGGGCTCATCGGCCGAGAACTTCCGCACCCAGCACGTCACCTTCCGCCAGCCGGAGGGCGAGCAGGGCGGCTTCGTCGAGGAGACCCTCTACCGCAACCTGCATCCGATGCTGGGCAAGCGGTTGAGCCTGTGGCGGCTGCGCAACTTCGCCCTCGAGCGGATGCCCTCGGCCGAGGACATCTACCTCTTCCTCGGGGTCGCGCACGACAACCCCAAGGACCGCAGGCTGTTCGCCCTGGCCGAGGTGCGGGACATGACTCCGGTCGTCGATCCGCAGACGCAGCGGGTCAGCTACCCGATGCTGGAGCGGGTGGGGTTGCGCGCGCTGGCTGCGGCCCGGGACACCCTGTCCTCGATCCCGGACCGGCAGCGACCGGTGGCCAACCGGATCGTGCTCAACGTGCGGCCGGTGTGGACGGTGCCGCGCGAACAGTGGCGCGGGCTGGCCCGCGCGTTCGCCCCACTCGCGGTCGGGGCCGGTCTGGACAAGGTGGTGCTGAGGGTACGGATGCCCGCCTCCGCGCCCGGCGGGGCGATCCGCGAGGCCACTCTGCACGCAGAGGGCCTCACCGGCAGCGGCCTCACCGTGCGCGAGGAGCCGTTGGGCAGCAAGCCGATCGGCTCGCTCACCGAGTACGGCCAGAAGGTGCTGCTGTCGAAGCGGTTCGGCGCTCCGTATCCCTACGAGGTGGTGCGGATGCTGGCGCCCGAGCCGGGTACTGCGGGCGTCTTCCCTCCCGGCTCGTGGGTCGAGCTCGACCTCGAGAGCGCCGAGAACTCCGAGGACGACGTCCTGGTGCCGGTCGATCGTGACCCCGGGCAGAACTCCGCCCATCTGGTGGTCGGGCTGCTCACCTCCTACACCGACGCGGTGCCGGAGGGGATGACCCGGGTCGCGATCATCTCCGACCCGACCAAGGGCCTGGGCAACCTGGCCGAGCCCGAGTGCCGGCGGGTCAACGCCGCACTCGCGCTGGCCGCCGAGCGCAGGATGCCGGTGGAGTGGTTCGCGGTGTCCTCCGGCGCGCTGATCGCGATGGACTCCGGCACCGAGAACATGGACTGGATCTCGCTGACCCTGCGCCGGATCATCGAGTTCACCCAGGGCGGTGGCGAGATCAACGTGATCGTCACCGGGATCAACGTCGGCGGCCAGCCGTACTGGAACGCCGAGGCGACGATGCTGATGCACACCCGCGGCATCCTGATCATGACGCCGGTGTCGGCGATGGTGCTGACCGGGAAGCAGGCGCTGGACTTCTCCGGCGGGGTCTCGGCGGAGGACAACTTCGGGATCGGCGGATACGACCGGGTGATGGGGCCGAACGGGCAGGGGCAGTACTTCGCCCCCTCGTTCGAGGAAGCCTGCGCACTGCTGCTGCGGCACTACGACTTCACCTATGTCGTTCCTGGGGAACGGTTCCCGCGCCGCCGTGCGACGGGTGACGTCCGCGATCGGGACATCCGCACCAGCCCGCACGCCGCGGTGCCCGGCAGCGACTTCACCGTGGTCGGTGACGTGTTCGACGCCAACCCGGACCGGAAGAAGCCGTTCGACATGCGTTCGGTGATGCGTGCGGTCGCCGACTCCGACTGCGAGCCGCTGGAGCGGTGGCAGCGCTGGGCGGACGCCGAGAACTCGATCGTCTGGGACACCACGGTCGGCGGGATCCCGGTGTGCATGCTGGGTCTGGAGTCGCGCAACACCCCACGGCGCGGATACGTGCCGGCCGACGGGCCGCTGGCCTGGACCTCGGGAACCCTGTTCCCGCAGGCTTCGCGCAAGACGGCGCGGGCGATCAACTCCACCAGCGGCAACCGGCCGCTCGTGGTGACCGCCAATCTGTCCGGCTTCGACGGGTCGCCGGAGTCGATGCGGCGTTGGCAGCTGGAGTACGGCGCCGAGATCGGCCGCGCGGTGACGAACTTCAAGGGCCCGATCGTGTTCGTGGTCGTGTCGCGCTACCACGGCGGCGCCTTCGTGGTGTTCTCGAAGGCGCTCAACCCGTCGATGGAGATCGCCGCGGTGGAGGGCTCGTACGCCTCGGTGATCGGTGGTGCGCCGGCGGCGGCGACCGTGTTCGCGCGCGAGGTGAAGATCCGTACCGAGAAGGACGAGCGGGTGGTGGCGGCCCGGGCGGCCGTGGCTGCGGCGTCCCGGGAGGAGGCCGGCGCCGCGCGGGCCCGGCTGGCCGAGGTGACCGAGGCGGTGCGCTCGGCCCGACTGGGCGAGGTGGCCGACGAGTTCGACGACATCCACACCATCGAGCGGGCCCTGCGCGTGGGCTCGGTCGACCGGATCATCGCGGGCAAGGACGTGCGCCCCTGGGTGATCGACGCCCTCGAACGCGGTATGGCCCGCGAGACCCCCCGCTAGAAACCCGCTCATGCTCCGCCGGGGTACATGTGTGGGGCCGGATCAGGGCCAGAACCTGTACCCCCGCGGAGCATGAGCAGGTTTGATGGGGGCGGAGGCGAGGGTGATGCGGGTTCGGGTGGTGGGGCCGGGTGGGGTGGCTGAGGCCGGCGTCGGCGAGCTCGGGGCGATCCTCGCCTCGTTGCGGGCGGACGACGCGCCGGCGGACACCTTCGTCTGGCTCGACGTCCCGGCGCCGGACGAGGCCGCAGCCACGGTGCTCCGGGAGGTCTTCGGCTGCCACGAGATGGCGATCCGGGATGCGTTGCGGCGCAACCGGGTGCCCCGGGTCCACGTCTACCAGGATCACGTCTTCGTGATCCTGCACTCGCCGCAGCTGGGCGCCGCTGGGCACGTGCACTACATCGAGCTCGATCAGTTCATCGGGGAGAGGTACCTGGTCACCGTGCACGGGCCGGTGAACGTCAAGGTTCCCGAGCAGGTGGCGCAGCGTGAGGTCGATGCGGTCGTGGCCCGGATGGCCGCCGGCCGGGTCCTGCCGAGGACGCCGCACGATCTCGCCTACGCGATCACTTCGACGATCGGTCGCCAGCAGGAGTCGTTCATCGAGGACCTCACCGCCGAGGTGTGGCGGCTGGAGCAGGACGTGACCGGTGGCCGGCGCCGGGACGCCGAGGACTTCCTGGAGGATTTGTTCCAGGTGCGGCACGGGCTGGTCGCTGTGGCGACGATGGCCGCGTTGGGGGCGGAGATCTACGGCCGGATCCTGGCCCTGGGCCGCTCCGGCGACGAGCGGCTGGACGCCGACATCGTCGACCAGTTCGACCGGATCGGGCACCTGGCCAGCGGCGAGCGCACCTACCTGCAGGGTGTGATCGAGTACTACCGCACCCGGACCGAGACCAAACGCACGATCGCTGCCGAGCGGCTCACCCTGGTCGCCGTGGTGACCCTCCCGATCACCGCGTTGTCCTCGATCGTGGGGATGAACGTGATCGTCAACGAGCGGACGAATCCCGGGCTGCTGATCACCCTGCTGGTGGTGATGGTGGTCGGCTCAGGCGCCCTGCTCACCTGGGCCAAACGCCAAGGCTGGTGGTAGCTACCAGGCGACGGGGTTGGTGAGCCAGGAGTGGGTGGGGGTCGCGCCCGTGAGGTCTGCGCTGCGGGGAAGCAGGGCGGGCGGTTCGGGGAGCGGGAGCTCCGCGGTCATGGTCAGCACGAACACGCCGTCGCAGCGCCACCAGCCGCCGAACACCCGGCCGGACGGCGTGTGGGTGACCTCGAGCGTGGCCCAGCCGTCGGGGCGGACCGCCTCCGAGATCACCACCTCGACAGTGCGGGTGTCGGCGCGCAGACCCGTGCGCAGCACTTTGAGCGCCGACTCCTTGGCCGACCAGAACAGGTTCGCCGCGGCGTCCTGCGCAGTGCGCCCGGGCAGTGAGCGCACGTAGTCGCGCTCCGGCCCGGTCAGGAAGTCCGACACGAACCCGTCGCTGCGCGGTTCGACGATCTCCAGGTCGATCCCCACGGCGTCGAGCCGGTCGCCGTCGCTGCGCGACCCGACCAGGCACACCGCCCAGCCGGCCCGGTCGCTGACCGAGATGTCGCCGTCCAGGGCCGCGCCGTCCACTTCGACGAAGGGGGCCCCGGTCGGGTGGTTGCCGACCAGGATCCGGGCCAGGTGACCGGCGTCCTCCTGGTCGGGCCAGTCCAGGGCCGTGGCCACCGCCTGCTTGGCCGTCCAGCGGCGCAGCAGATACTCGGTCCGGCGCTTGGTGAAGCGCAGCATGTCGAGCCGGGCTCGTTCCGGCCCGGTGAGCCAGTCCAGATGCCCGGGCAGCTCGTGCTCCCCGCGGGCCAACCACTGCATACCCTCAGCATCCCACTCGCCGGACTCCTCCTGGCGCGGTGCTGTCACCCGAATGGTTCAAGCCCGACCCGCCGGGCACCGATACAGCGGCCATGACGTCCCCACCTCTGCGTGTGGTGGTGAGCCTGCCCAGCGACGACCCCGTGCGTGGCGCCGTGGGACTGGCCGCCGCCCTGAGTCTGTTCGGCCCCGGCATCGAGGTCGCCCTCTGCCTGGCCGGGGTCGAGTCCCCCGGGGAGCGGCAGGCCGCCGAGGTCCAGGCCCTCTGCCGCGCGCTGGCCGAGGACGGGATCACCCTGCCCGACATCGTGCTGCTCGGTGACGCCGAGGCCCGGGCCGGCCGGCACCTGCTGGCCGTCGAGGCCACCGACGACGTGGTGGAGACCGTGCGCACCGTGGCGCTGCTCACCGCCGCTGCGCAAGAGGTCTGGGAGCGCGAGACGGCGCCCGGGCGCAACCTGCGGCGCACCGTCGAGGTCGCCGTGGCCCGGCGGGACCTCACCCGCACGGCAGGCGCGGTGCCGCTGGTGGTGGCCGTGGCCCAGGTGCAGAGCACCTGGGGGGCGCTCGCCGACGTCTGCTCCGAACTGGCCGAGCACGCCGCCCGGGGCGAGATCGCCTTCGAGGTGCTGGCGCTGGAGAGCGATCACGAACTGCGGGAGCGCAGCACCGCCCAGTTCGTCGCCGATCAGGGGTACCAGCCGCGCGATCTGGCCTGGTTCACCGCCCTGGCGGACGACGAGAGCTCGCCGCTGGCGCTGGTGCTCACGGACAGCCCCTGGGACGATCTGCGGCCCGAGCCGGTGCAGTCCGTGTACCTGGCCGAGCGCGGGGTGCGGCTGGCCTATCTGCCCTACGGCAACAACGTCGGCGCCGGGGCGAAGATGATGACGATGGCCTACGACCTGCCGCTGCACCGGCTGGCCTGGCGAGCCTTCGCCCGCTCCGAGGTGCAGCGCGGCCTCTGGGCGGAGCACTGCTCCAGCGGCGCCGCCCACGTACGGGTGCTCGGGCTGCCCAAGCTGGACCGCGTCGTCCGCCTGGTCGCCGGGTCCGGGGACCGCGGCGGCGACCACCCGGTACGGCGGCTGGCCGGGCGCCGTCCGGTGGTGCTGTGGAACCCGCACTTCACCTTCGGCCGCACCGGATGGTCCACCTTCGACCGCTACCTCGGCCCGCTGACCGGTTGGGCCGCAGCGCATCCCGAGGTGGTGCTGATGGTGCGTCCGCACTTCAGGCTGCTGCGCGACCTGCCGCTGTCCGGTGAGTCCGGGCAGATGCTGATCGACGCCCTGCACCGGGCGGTCGCCTCCCACGAGAACATCGTGCTCGACACCGAGCCCGACTACCTGCCGGCGTTCGCCGTGGCGGACGCCTTCGTCAGTGACATCAGCTCGCTGCTCACCGAATGGGTGCCCACCCGCCGGCCGGTCTGCTACCTGCACAAGCTGGACGGTCCCGGGGCCAACGAGGACGCCCAGTACCTGTTCAGCCTCGACGTGGCGACCAGCTGGGAAGGGCTGCGCGGCTTCCTGGACGGCGTGCTGGAGGGCCGCGATCTTGGCGCGGAGCGCCGGGAGATGGTGCTGCACAACCACTTCGACCACCTCGACGGCGGCGCCGGAGCCCGGATCGCGCAGGAGCTGCTCGACTCGCTCTTCGCCGAGGTGAGCGATCTGATGGCGCAGAGCCAGGCCCTGGCTCCGCCCGACGTGCCGCAGCAGACCCTCACCGGGGCCGGGGCGTCCGTGCAGGTGCTCCGGTGAACGCCCCGTCCCGGGTCTACGGCCAGGCCGTGGCGATCGATCCCGGTGCCGTGGCCACCTTCTTCGCCGGTCGGGCCCAGCGGGCCGGGTCCCTCGAGCCGCTGACCAGCGTGCTCTACCAGGACGCTCACCCCGAGCTGGCGGTGGCCCGGGACCGGCACGAGAAGTCGGTCGTGGTGCCCAGGCTTCACCTGGACGACGCACGTACGGTGCTCGACGTCGGCTGCGGCATCGGCCGCTGGGCCGAGCCGGTGCTGGCCGCCGGGGCCGGGTACTGCGGCACCGACTTCAGCGCGCCGCTGCTCGAGGTCGCCCGGGAGCGGGTCACCGGCCCGCGGGCCCGGTTCGTGCGGTCGGCGATCCAGGACCTCGACCGGCGCCGGCTCGGTGAGCCGGACGGGTTCGACCGGGTGATCGTGGCCGGGGTGCTGATCTACCTCAACGATGCGGACGTCGTCCGCGGCCTGGGCGCCGTCGCGGCCTGCGCCGCCGGACGCTGCCTGATCTACCTGCGCGAGCCGGTGGCCACCGGGGAGCGGCTGACCCTGAACCAGCACTGGTCGGAGGATCTGGACCAGAGCTACAGCGCGGTCTACCGCACCGAGGCCGAGTTGGGCTCGGCCATCGAGGCCACGCTGGGCGCCGCGGGGTTCGTGCTGCGCGAGGCCGCCGACCTGTACCCGGCCGAGTTGAACAACCGGGCCGACACCCGCCAGCGCTACTACCTGCTGGAGCGGAACGGATGAGCCGGCGATGACCACGGCGTTCGCCTTCGACCTGGACGGCACCCTCACCTGCGAGGAGCTGCTGCCGGTGATCGCCGAGGAGCTCTCGCTCGGCAGGGAGATGGCCACGCTGACCCGGCTCACGCTCAGCGGAGCGATCGAGTTCGAGGACTCCTTCCGCCTGCGCTGCGCCATCCTGCGCGCGGTGCCGATCTCGCGGGTGCGCACGATCGTCGCCGAGGTCGCGCTGGCTCCGGCGCTGGAGCAGTTCATCCGCCGCCGGCCGCGGGAGTGCTTCGTGGTCACCGGGAACCTCGACGTGTGGGTGCGGCCGATCATCGACCGGCTCGGCTGCCGGGCGTTCACCTCGGTGGGTCGCAGCGACGGGGACCAGTTGCTCGGCGTCGAGCACGTGCTGCGCAAATCGGCCCCGATCGCGCAGCTGCAGGAGCAGTTCGACCGGGTGGTCGCTATCGGCGACAGCGTGAACGACATCCCGATGTTCGAGTTGGCGGACGTCGGGGTCGCCCACGGCGCGGTGCACGAACCGGCCGACGCCCTGATCGAGGTCGCCGACTACGCGACCTACCGGGAGGAGGCGCTGTGCCGTCTGTTGGCCACGCTGTCATAGCCGCCGCGGGGTTCGGATCCCGGCTGGGCCGCGGGATGCCCAAGTGCCTGGTCTCGTTCCGGGGGCGCACCCTGCTCGACCGGCAGCTCGAACTGCTGGCCGGCGTGCCCGACGTCCGGCTGGTGGTGGGCTTCCGGGAACGGGAGGTGATGGCTCACGCGCTGGCCCTGCGCCCGGACCTCATCATCGTGCGCAATCCCGCGTACGCCAGCACCACCACCCTGGACAGTTACGCCCTGGGCGCCCGTCACCTGAGCCGGCCGTGCCTGTTCATGGACGCGGACATCGTCTTCGACCCGGCCAGTTTCGCGGCGTTCACCCGGGAGGCGGCCCAGGTGGCGGCGAGCTCGTCCGGCCCGCTGTGCCGGCCGTTGATCGGCTACACCGACGCGAAGACCGCCGACGCGGTCTACGTGGGAGTGTCCGAGGGCATGATCGTCGGCTTCGACCGGGACCGCCCGACGCCGTACGAGTGGGCCAACCTCGCGCTGCTGCCGCCGGGGTACTGCGAGACGGGATCCGGCGCGGTGTACGAGCGGATGGCCGGTGACCTTCCGCTGCCCGGCGCCTACGTGGACAGCTACGAGATCGACCGGCCGGCCGACCTGGAGGTGGCTGAGGCCCGCTACGGCGTGCCACCCGCGCGCAGCGCCCCGGCCATTCCGATGCCCCGCTCGGAAGCGCCTTCGCGAGCACCGTCGTCGTCCCGGTGATCGCTGCCAGATCGCAGTCCGCCCCCACCAGCCGGGGGAGGAGCGCGATCTCGCGACGATCATGGTCCTGCCGCGCCGAATGTCCTGATCGCAGGTAACGTCACGACGTGTCCACCATCGCAGCGGTTCGGGGCGTTCTGCCGGAGAACTGCTACCCGCAGGCGGAGATCACCGAGGCCCTGGTCGACGTCGTGCTCGGCAGGGCCACCGGCACCGACGCCGGCCGTGGCGCGAACGAGCACCTGCTTCGCCGGCTGCACGCGGCGGCCGGGGTGACCCGGCGCCACCTGGTGCTGCCGCTGGAGCGCTACGCCACGCTGAGCGGGTTCGGCGAGGCCAACGACATCTTCGCCGCCGCGGGCGTGACCCTCGGCGAACGCGCCGTGCGGGAGGCGCTGGACGCTGCCGGGATCGCCGCGCACGAGGTCGACCTGCTGGTCTCCACCACGGTCACCGGCCTCGCGGTACCGACCCTCGACGCCCGGCTGGTGACCCGGCTCGGTCTGCGCCACGACGTCAAACGGATGCCGCTGTTCGGCCTGGGCTGCGTGGCCGGCGCGGCCGGCATCGCCCGGGTGCACGACTACCTGACCGGCCACCCCGACGGGGTGGCCGTTCTGCTGTCGGTCGAACTGTGCTCGCTGACCTTCCAGGCGGACGACGCCTCGCCGGCGAACCTGGTGGCCAGCGGTCTGTTCGGCGACGGCGCGGCGGCGGTGGTGATGGTCGGCGCGGCCAGGGCGGCCGCCCTGGGAACGACCGGCCCCCGGGTGCTGGCCAGCCGCAGCCGGTTCTACCCCGACACCGAGCGGGTGATGGGCTGGGACATCGGCGACCGCGGGTTCCGGATCGTGCTCGCGGCAACCGTCGCCGACGTGGTGGAGACCTATCTGCGCGACGACGTCGAGGGCTTCCTCGACGACCACGACCTGAAACTGACGGACGTCGACACCTGGGTCGCCCACCCCGGCGGCCCCAAGGTGATCGCGGCGATCACCCGGGCGCTCTCGCTGCCCGACCCCGCGCTGGACGTGACTCGGCGCAGCCTGGCCGCGATCGGGAACCTGTCCTCCTCCTCGGTGCTGAACGTGCTCGCCGACACCCTTGCGGCCGGTACGGCGACCCCGGCGAGCCCGGGGGTGTTGCTGGCTCTGGGCCCGGGATTCTGTGCGGAACTGGTATTGCTTCAGTGGTGAGCGAGCGCTGGTACGTCGTCCTGATCATGACGGTTGCCGCCCTCCGGCTGGTCGAGCTGGGCGTCGCCCGGCAGAACCTGCTCTGGGCCAAGCGGAACGGCGGCGTCGAGACCGGGGCGGGGCACTACCCGGCGATGGTGGCGCTGCACAGCGGCCTGCTGCTGGGCTGCCTGCTGGAAGTGCCGCTCGCGGGGCGGCAGTTCGTGCCGGCACTGGGTTGGTCGATGCTGGCTCTGCTGCTCGGGGCCCATGCGCTGCGCTGGTGGTGCATCTCCAGCCTGGGCGCCCAGTGGAACACCCGGGTGATCCGGGTGCCCGGCGCGCCGGTGGTCACTGGCGGCCCCTACCGCTGGCTTCGCCACCCGAACTACGTCGCGGTGGCGGCGGAGGGCATCGCGCTGCCCCTGGTGCACTCGGCCTGGCTGACCGCGCTGACCTTCACGGTGCTGAACGCCTGGTTGATGCGGGTGCGACTGCGCGCTGAGAACGCCGCCCTGGCCGCCTCGTGAGCGTGGGTGGCGCGTGAACGGCGAGGGTGAGGTCGTCGACCTGCTCGTCGCCGGCGCAGGACCGGTCGGCCTGGGGGTGGCGATCGAGGCGCGGTCGGCGGGCCTGTCGGTGACCGTGCTCGACCCTCGCAGCGGCCCGATCGACAAGGCCTGCGGTGAGGGCCTGATGCCCACTGCGCGGCAGTCCCTGGAGCGGCTGGGGGTCGCGGTGGAGGGCCTGCCCTTCCACGGGATCCGTTATCTGGCAGGTGATGTGGTGGCCGAGGCGCGGTTCCGCGGCGGGCCCGGTCTCGGTGTCCGGCGCACCACGCTGTCGGAGGCGATGTCCCGCCGGGCCGAGCAGGTCGGCGTCCGCCGGGTGGTCGCCGCGGCCCCGCCGCCGCTGGTGCGCGACGGCCTGGTGCACAGCGCAGGGCAGCGGGCGCGGTGGTTCGTCGCCGCCGACGGCCTGCACAGCCCGACCCGGGCGGCGCTCGGGCTCGAACTCACCGGGCGGCGCCGGCCGCCGCGGTTCGGGTTGCGCCGGCACTACCGGCTGGCGCCGTGGAGCGATCTGGTCGAGGTGTACTGGTCGGACACGGCGGAGGCCTACGTCACCCCGGTGGCACCCGACCTGGTCGGGGTGGCCGTGCTCTGCCCCGGGGGGCGGTCGTTCCAGAGCTGGCTGGCCGAGTTCCCGGAGCTGACCCGTCGGCTCGCCGGCGCGGAACCGGCCTCCGATGTGCGCGGTGCCGGGCCGCTGCGCCAGGACGTCGCGGCGCGGGTGCGGGGGCGGACGCTGCTGGTCGGCGACGCGGCCGGATACGTGGATGCGCTGACCGGGGAGGGCATCTCGATGGGCCTGAGCAGCGCGCGCGAGCTGGTCGCCGCGCTGGTCGCCGACCGGCCGCAGGACTACGAGGCGGCCTGGCGACGCACCACTCGCCGCTACCGGG
Source organism: uncultured Actinomycetota bacterium (assembly GCA_963710915.1). Lineage (GTDB taxonomy): Bacteria > Actinomycetota > Actinomycetes > Actinomycetales > Kineosporiaceae > JADJPO01. The sequence goes on from CAVQCD010000023.1 coordinate 143,930, forward strand.
TGCTGACGCAGGGCCTGCTCGCCGTGGCCGGTCGTCCGGTACTGCGCCGCAGCATCGTGCCGGCCGCCCACGCCCTGCCACCGGTGTTCTCCGTGATCGTCGATCAACTGGGCTGAGTGCGCAGAACCTGCTGCGCCGGGTGTTCGCCGAACGGGGCTTCCCCGGCCTCGTCCCGCCAGGCAGCCCAGGCCGTGCACGCTCTCACCGAGGGTCTGGCAACGATCGATCTGCGCGGCGATCCCGGGACGGACCGTCCGCCCGAGCAGTCTGGCGCTCAGCGGTCACCGCTCTGATCCGGGGCTAAGAGCCGGCGCGGGCCGCCTCGACCAGGCGCTGATCCTGCCGCTCTGGCGTGACCTTGGCCGGCCACCAGAACCGTTCTGCGAGCACGAACGCGAGCGCCGGCACGAGCACGGTGCGCACGAGCAGCGTGTCCAGGAGGACGCCGACTCCGACGATCACGCCGATCTGGGTCAGCGTGATGAGCGGCAGCACGCCGAGCACGGCGAACACGGCGGCGAGCAGGATCCCGGCGCTCGTGATGACACCGCCGGTGACCTTGAGCGCCGACAGCATGCCCTGCCGGGTGCCCAGCGTCCGGGCGTCCTCGCGGGCCCGGGTCACCAGGAAGATGTTGTAGTCCACCCCCAGGGCCACGAGGAAGACGAACGACAGCAGGACGACGCCACTGTCGAGCGCCGGGAAGCCCAGCACATGGTCGAAGAGCAGCCAGGCGGCCCCGATGCTGGCGAAGAACGAGGCGACGACGGTCACCATGAGGAGCAGCGGGGCGACCAGGCCGCGCAGCAGGAGCACGAGCACGCCCAGGACGAGCAGCAGGATCACCGGCAGGATCAGCCGCCGGTCGTCGGCGTTCGCGGTGTCGAGGTCGACCGTCGCGGCGACGCTGCCGCCGACGACCGCACCCGAGGGGGTCGGCCCGCCGGGTACGGCGGGCGGCGCCGAGCCCGGCACCGCGTCCATCGCTGCCCGGAGCGCCTCGACCGCCTGGCGCGCTGCCTCGCTGCCCGGCTCCGCGTCCAGGACGACGTCGACCTGGGCGACCTGCTCGGCAGCCGCTCCGGCACGCGCCGACGCGACCCCGGGCACCGTCGCGGCCGCGTCCGCGACCCGCTGTGCGGCGGCCGGCGTCGTCAGGACGGCGAGGGGCTGCGTCGTCCCGGCGGGGAACGCCTTGGTCAGGGTGTCTGCGGCGGCGATCGCCTCCGGCTTGTCGCGGAAGAGCTCGCTCTGGGAGAGGCCGGTGCGGATCCCGAGCCCGCCGAGGGCGAGCCCGGCGAGCACCAGGGTGGCGAGTGCGGCGACCGGCACAGGCCGGCGCAGGACGGCGGTGCCGAGCCGGCCCCAGACCCGCCCCTCCCGACCGGCGGCCCCCACTCGCGGCACGAAGGGCCAGAAGAGTCCGCGGCCGAGGAGCACGAGCGCCGCGGGCAGCACCAGCAACGCCGAGACCATGGCGAGCAGGACTCCGACCGCGCAGGCAACGGCCAGCGCGCGGTTGGTCTCCTGCTCGGACAGCAGCAGGGTGAGGACGCCGAGCACGACGGTGGAGCCGCTCGCCAGGATCGGCTCCGCGGTCCGGCGGACGGCGGTGCGCATCGCCGCGAACCGGTCCTCCTCGCGGCGCAGCTCCTCGCGGTACCGCGCGATGAGCAGCAGGGCGTAGTCGGTTGCGGCCCCGAAGACCAGAACGCTCGCGATGCCCGTGACCGCGCCGGGGACGAGGTTGATGCCGAGCATCGGCACGATGACGTCCACTGCCTGCAGCGTGACCTGCTCGGTCGCCGCGACCACGAGGAGCGGCACGAGCCACAGGAAGGGGCTGCGGTAGGTGACCAGCAGGAGCAGCGCCACGACCCCGGCGGTCACCGCCAGCAGGGTCACATCCGCGCCGTCGAACACCGCGGAGAGGTCGGCGTTGACCGCCGGCCCGCCGGTCACCTGGGCCAGCAGGCCCGTGGGCAGGTCGTCGAGGGCGGCGCGCAGGTCGGTCACGTTCTGGGCGGTCGTGGCGTCATCCACTGTGCTCGACATCGGCACGGCCACGAGGGCGACGGTCCCGTCCGGGGCGAACTGGGCCGGGGCGACCTGACCGCCGACGGCGAATCGCCCGAGGCCGGGTGCGGCGGCTGCCAGCGCTGCCCGGTCCGCCTCGCTGAGTGCGGCACCGTCCTGCCGGCTCACCACGACCACGGCCGGCTCGACATCGGTCGACGGCAGCTGGGCCTGAAGCCGCTCGACCTGGGTCGACTGCCATTGAGCGGACAGCCCGGTCGAGGACACAGGCGCCGGGTTCTCCGGCGTGGGCAGCGCGAAGACCGCTGCGCTGATCACGATGGCGGCGGCTACGGTGAGCCAGGCGGCGACACGGCCACGAGTGCCGGCTGCTGTGGCCATGGATTGCCTCCGGGTGTCTCGACGGTAGACTCTCTCGACAGTCGAGAGTTTCGACGAGTGAGATGAATCGCGCAACTCGAACGAGGCACCTCCGACGAGGAACGTGCACGAAGGCGAGGGACGGCGTGGTCGAGCAGGGGCACGGCCCGCGAGGCGCGGAGCGCGAACACCTGATCGAGGAGGTGGAGGCGCTCCTTCGGCGGGTGACCGTGGAGTCGCAGCGGCTCGGTCACGAGTTCGCGTCCCGGCACGGACTGCACCCGACCGACTTCGAGGCGCTCGTACACATCATGGACGCCGAGAGGGCCGGCGCTGCGCTGACGCCCGGGGAGCTCGCCGCCAAGCTCCGGCTGTCGTCGGGTGCCACGACTGCTGTCGTGGACCGGCTCGAGAAGCAGGGCCACATCCGGCGGGACCGGGACGACGCCGACCGGCGCAAGGTCCACCTGCGCTGGGCCGAGCACGGCATGGCCGTCGCGATGGACTTCTTCGGCCGCCTCGGCCCGCTGCAGGACGAGGTCATGGGCCCGATGTCCGCTCGCGATCTCACGGTCGTCAGGCGGTTCCTGATGGCGATGGCGGACGGCATCGCCGCTCACCGTCGGGTGCTGGACGACGAACCCGCCCCGTGAGGCGGGGGCGGGCCCGGAGGCTCAGAAGAGGGTGTCCTGCGGCTGGTCGACGCGCGGCCGGCCCAGAGCGCCCAGGCCGCGGGGCAGCCGGCCGTGGTGGACGACGGTGAGCCGCTGGGTGGGCCGGGTCAGCGCGACGTAGAGGTCGTTCACCCCGCGTGGGGACTCGGCGACGATGCCCATCGGGTCGATCACCAGCACGCTGTCGAACTCCAGGCCCTTGACGTCGTCCACGCTGAACACCTCGGCCCGCTCGGCCAGGTCCGGCGGCAGCGCGTCGGGCAGCGCCTTCGTCAGGTCCTCGGCCAGGGCGCGGGTGGTGACCACGCCGAACCGGCCGCCGTCCAGGGCGGCGTCGTCAGCGGCCACGGCCGTCGCCACCGCCTGCACCAGAGCCGGGAAGTCCCGGGCCGGAACCTGGATCCCACCGGGCGGGTGATCCCCCTCGCGCGCGGTACGGGCGGGCGCCACATCGATGCCGTGGCCGCGCAGCAGGGCGGTGGCCAGATCCATCACCAGGCGCGGCGTGCGGTAGTTCACGGTCAGTTCCTCCACCCGCCAACGGCCGGGTGCAAGGGGTTCGAGAACCGTTTCCCACGAGGTGGTTCCGGCGGCGGAGCCGGTCTGGGCGACGTCACCGACCACGGTCATCGAGCGGCTCGGCACCCGGCGGGCGATCAGTCGCCAGTGCATCGGCGAGAGCTCCTGCGCCTCGTCGATCACGGCATGCCCGAAGGTCCAGGCCCGGTCCTCACCGGCTCGCTCAGCCACAGACCGGGCCGCCCCGGAATCGCTGAACCGGTCGACCAGCATCTCCGGGGTCATCATCGCCGCGGCCTCGCCGGACTCGCGCAGCACCTTGCGTGCGAACGTCAGCGCCTCCGCGCGCTCGGCGGCCAGGCGCACGGAGGCGGCCTGGTCGGCGGCCATCCTGGCGACGTCCGCCCCGATCAGTTCCGCCGCCTCGTCGAGCAGCGGCACGTCGGAGATGGTCCACGGGGCACCGGGTTCGCGCAGCAGCAGGCGCTGCTGGCCCGGGTTCAGCATGCCGCCGGCAGCCTCGGCCAGCTTGGCCGGCTTGGTCAGCAGATCACTGATCAGACCGGTCGCCGTGAGCGGCATCCAGAGCAGGTTGATCTCCCGGCGCACCTCGCGGGAGTCGCGCAGCTCGGCCAGAAGGGCGCCGCGCTCGTCGTCCTGGGACTGCATCTTGCGACGCTCGGCCAGTTGGTCGGCGAGGTCGTCGAGCAGGATCCGCACGAAGGTGGTCCGGGCATCGTTGTGCGGGCGGCCCGCCTGGCGGGCCCGGCCCCGCGCCTCGGCGACCAGCCGCGGCCGCAGTTCCACCTCGTCGCCGTCGAGCAGGATCCGCACCGGTGCGCTGAGGATGCGCTCCCGGCGGCGCACTGCAGCCTTGACCAGGCCTGCCATGCGCAGGTCGCCCTTGAGTACCGCCACCTCGGGCCGCTCGTGAGCGGTGGCGTCGACATCCGGGAACAACTGCCCCGGGGTCATCAGCACCACGCCCGTCTCGCCGAGGGAGGGCAGCACCTGCTCGATGTAGCGCAGGAAGACCGGGGTCGGCCCGACCACCAGCACGCCGCTGCGCGCGATCCGGTCCCGGTGGGTGTAGAGCAGGTAGGCGGCCCGGTGCAGGGCGACCGCCGTCTTGCCGGTGCCCGGACCGCCCTGGACGACGAGCAACCCGGCCAGATCGGAGCGCACCACCCGGTCCTGCTCGGCCTGAAGAGTCTCCACGATGTCGCGCATGCGGCCGGTGCGGTGGGCGTTCAGGGCCGACATCAGCGCGCCCTCGCCGGTCACGGTGGCCAGGTCCTCGTTGCCGGACTCCGCGGCGCTGGCCAGGGCGTCGGCGTCCAGCACCTCGTCGTCCAGCGAGGAGACGGTGCGTCCGTGCAGCCCGATGTGCCGGCGGCGGATCACGTCGCGGGGGGCGGCCGCGGTGGCCTGGTAGAAGGCCGAGGCGGCCGGCGCGCGCCAGTCCAGCAGCAGCTGGCGGCGGTCGTCGTCGGACAGGCCGATCCGGCCGATGTAGCGCTGGTCGCCGCCGGTCAGGTCCAGGCGGCCGAAGGTGAGGCGGTCCTCCACCGAGCGGAGCTGCCCCAGCCGCACGGTGTGCAGGGCGTCGAAGGCGTCACGCTCGGCGCGGCCGGCCGGGGTGGGCACGACCGGCTCTCGGCGGACCTGCTCGAGCGAGGCGGCAGTGCGCTCCCGCAGGGCGTCGAGGTGGGCGTACAGCCGGTCGACGTAGGCCTGTTCGGCCGTGATCTCGCGGCGAAGATCGGCGGTTGCCAGAACAGACCTCCTCCCGCACCTGGCGCGCCGGGCGGGCTGACGGGATCAGCCTGCAGGCAGCGGCCTACAAGTATGCGGGACGCGGGTGCTCCGTGTCTGGTGGGACGCCTGCTCAGGCGTAGCCGTCGAAGTGTCCCTTCTCCGGCGCGGGACTGCGCTCGAAGAGGGCGTCCAGGGGGAGGCCTCCCATGAAGACCCGCATCTCCGTGGTGCTGAGCGGCTTCACGGGTGGTTCCTTCACCGCCGGTGGCCGCGGTTGCTCCGCGGCGGCCGGTTGTCTGCCCGGTTGATGCTGTTGCGGATGCGTCTCGGCCTTGCTGACCTCGGGAACCCGCGGGATGGCGGGCACCACCGCAGGCAGGGGTGCCGAGCTGATACCGACGACGTTCATGGCCCGTCCTCCGTTCCGGCAGCTTCCCGACATCCGTGTCGGTCATTCCGCTCAGGCGGATCGCTGTAGATCCGATATCGGCATCCGGAGGGCGGCCGATGAGCCGCCGTCCGGGTGATCTCGGCTCAGCGGGGCACCCCGCCCACCCTTCGGGTCAGCTCGGCGGCGGCCAGGCGTGCCGCGTGAGCCAGCGCAGCCCGGGCCAGGTCGTCGACCTCGTCGGTGGGGTAGGTGAGCGCCACGGCGGCGATGGGGTAGCCCATCGGGTCGCTCACTGCAGCCGCGACCGAGGCGAACCCCGTGGTCACCTCGCCGTCCTCAGTCGCATGCCCACGGGTACGCACCGCGACCAGCACGCTGCGCAGTTCGCGCAGGGTGCCCGGCCCCCGGCCGGTGCGGTCGGCGAACGCGGACGGGTCGGGGAACAGGGCTCGGACCTGGGCCGCGGGCAGTGCGGCGAGGATGGCCCGGCCGCTCGCGGTGAGGTGGGCGGGCAGGCGCACTCCGACGTCGGTGACCAGCGGCGGGCGGCCAGGGGCGCGCTCCTCCACCACGTAGAAGACCTCGCGACCGTGCAGCACCACGAGGTGGGCGCTCTGCCGCAGTCGATCCACCAATCGGGCCAGCACCGGGCGGGCCAGCCGGGCCAGGGGCTCCTGGCGGGAGTAGGCCGAGCCCAGCTCGAAGGCGCCCAGGCCGAGGCCGTACCGGCGCTCCTCGGGAAGGTGCAGCACGAGAGCATGCTCGGCGAGCGCCTCGAGCAGCTGATAGGTCGACGACCGGGGCAGGCCGAGGTCGCGCGCGATGGCCGCCGCCGGCACCGGTCCGGCCTGACCGGCCAGGTAGCGAAGCACGGCCACGGCATGCCGGGCGGCCGGGACCGTGCTCATCGCGAGGTTGCCGGGCCGTGGCTCATGAGCCGGATCATCCCCGATCGGCGGGCCCGCTGCGCGCCGCGCGGCCCCCCGAATTCACCACAACCCCCGTTCTGGGGGCCGAAACCGGGTGTGGGGCGGGGTTCTGGTGAATTCGGGGGGTCAACCGCGAGGGTGGGCTGGGCGTGTGAGGGGCATGAGGTCGTGGGCGGCGTGGTCGGCGTGGGCGGCGGGCGGGTTCGCGGCGCTGGCTCTGGCGGTGAGCGCCGGGGTTGCCGGGGCGCTCGAGGGTGGGGCCTCGGCTGGCGCAGGTGACGACCAGCCCCGGGTCGAGTCCCTGCGGCGGTTCTTCATGAGCGACGGTGACTGGCTGAGTCGAGGACTCGGCGGGCCGAACTTCGGGGGCCGGGTCTACTGCGGCCTGTCGGTTCTCGGATCGTCCCCGGATCAGCGCAGGCTCTACCTCTGGGTGTACTGCCAGGAGTTCTACCGCACCACAGGCGCGGAGACGGAGGAGGAGCACGGCGCGGCGACCAATCCCGTGGCCGAGGGCACGGGACTGAGTGCTCCGGTGCTGGCGGTTGTCTCCGGGCGAGGGGCGCAGACCGTGGTGGAGGAGTGGCGGCTGCCGGGTGACGGCGCGGCCTATGCGCCGACCCTCCGTGCGATGTTCCCCGAGGAACTGCTCGAGGAGGCCCTCGCCGGTGACCCCGCCCTGGTGCCCGCCCCCGACCAGCTGCGCGCCCAGGCCGTTCGGGAGCTCGGCGGCTGAGCTGGACCTGATCGCTCAAGCGACGTGCGGTCGACGACGATCATGCACAGGGCCGGCCCTCACCCCGGCCGCACCAGAGCGGGGAGGCATGTCGGGTATGCGCAGCTTGAGATCGGTACGAGGCACTGCTGTGATCGATGGACCGGGCGCCGGTGGCGGGCCTGTGGATCAGGCCACCCTGCGCCGGGTGGTGGGAAGCAGCGAGATGCTGGGCTTCGCCACCGACGACCTGATCGACTCCCTGTCGCAGATCGACGAGGCGGCCGGCCGTTCGGAATCCTCGGCCCACAGCGCCAGCGCGGCGACCGGCCAGGTCGCCGCGGAGGCCCACACGGTCGCCTCGGCGGCCGAGCAGATGTCGGCCTCGATGACCGAGGTGTCGAGTTCGGCGGCCGAAGCCACCGAGGTGGCGCATGAGGCCGGTGACGTCGTGCGCGAGGTGGTCGCCTCCGTGGAGCGGTTGACCTCCTCGAGCGCCTCGATCGACCAGGTGGTCAAGACCGTCACCGGCATCTCCGACCAGACCCGGCTGCTGGCGCTCAACGCGACCATCGAGGCCGCCCGGGCCGGCGCCGCCGGACGCGGGTTCGCAGTGGTGGCGGAGGAGGTCAAGAACCTCGCCGCGCAGACCAGTCAGGCGACCACGGTGATCGCCGCTCAGCTGGCGGAGCTGGTCGAGGACAGCATCCAGGTGCGCACCTCGGTGACCAGGATCGACGAGGTACTGGACCGGGTGATGTCGTTGCAGCAGACGATCGCCGCGGCGGTGGAGGAGCAGAGCGCCGTGATCGCCGAGATCACCCGATCGGCGACCTCGGTGGCCGGTGCCACCGGAGAGTTGAGTGAGTCGGTCGAAGCGACAGCCGCCGCAGCGCATTCGGCCCAGGAGGCGATCGCCCGGGCGCGATTGTGGACCAATCGTCTGGGCATCGCCTCCCGCGCGCAGAAAGCGGACCTTGAGCGGCTCGGGCGGGCGTACGAGCCGCACGCCCTGCGCAAGGCCGTGCGCGCGCACGCGGCCTGGAAGGAGAAGCTGAACACCGCGATCAACACGGGGAGACTGCCCGCCGGCGCCGACCTCGCAACGGTGGCTCGTGACGACAGCTGCGCCTTCGGCCAGTGGCTGCACTCCGGGGATGCCGCCGCGCTCGACGCGGCGCGTACGTCGACGGTGACCGACCTGCATGCCTACTTCCACCGCAGCGCCGCCCAGGTCCTGGAGGCCGTCGCCCGGGGGGACTCCGCCGGTGCCCGTGAACTCATGCGGAACAGCGACGGGTACGCCGGTGCCGCGCCGTACCTCATGGATGCTCTGATGGACTGGTTGGCCGCCGTCGAGCGCTGACGCTGCTCCTGCCGCGCACGCCGAAGGCCCCCGTCGCGGACGACGGGGGCCTTCGGTGTGAGACGACTGAGCGGGTTGCTCAGATGGCGCGCACGTTGGCGGCCTGCGGGCCCTTCTGGCCCTGCTGGATGTCGAACTCCACGCGCTGGTTCTCTTCCAGCGTGCGGTAGCCATCGGCCTGGATGGCCGAGAAGTGGACGAATACGTCGTTGGCGTCGCCGTCGGGGGTGATGAACCCGAAGCCCTTCTCGCCGTTGAACCACTTCACGGTGCCCTGTGCCACTGCGTTCTCCTTGAGTGGAGGTGAGGCGGGTTCGGCGGGTGCCGTTCCCGGGCTGCGCGTTTCTCGCCGTCCCAGCCTCCGGACCTCGTTGTGGAGCGCCCATCTGCGGTAAACGCCCGCGGGTTCGTGCTCCGCGGGCGTTCGTGAACGTACGGGGATCTGCTTGTGCAACCGGGACGACCGTAACACGACGGGCGTAGCCAGCCCAAGCCCCCGACAGCAAGTTCTGCCCTTGCGTCTGGTATACGGGACACTCGGCCTGCTACGGATGATCTTCCGCTGAGCTCTCGGCCACCGCGCCGGAGGGTAGGTGCGGCGCGACGAGCGGCAGGTTGGAAAGGGGCATCGCGCGGCAATACCCACCAATCACGGCACGGACCGCGCCCGGCTACGATGTCTGGTATCTCAGACACGATCGCCCGTTCGGGGGTGCCGGTGCAGGGGTGCTGGGTGGTGCCCTGGTGGGTATGACGACGACAGAGCCCACCGTGCGTCCGGTCGAGGTCGGCCTCGGGTCGATGGCAGCTCGGGACGTCGTGGCGGTGGCCCGCCACGGTGCCCCCGTGGCACTCACCGATGACGCCTTGCGTGAGGTGTCCGCCACCCGCGGGGTGATCGAGGAGCTCGCCGCCGCCGAGCGCCCCGTCTACGGGGTCTCGACCGGATTCGGCGCCCTGGCGACCCGGCACATCCCACCGGTCGACCGGGAGCGCCTGCAGCGCTCGCTCGTCCGCTCCCATGCCGCCGGAGCCGGTCCGGTGGTCGAGCCCGAGGTGGTGCGGGCGCTGATGCTGCTGCGACTGCGCACCCTGGCCACCGGACGTACGGGGGTCCGTCCGGCCACGGTGGCCGCCTACGCCGGCATGCTCAACGCCGGGATCACCCCCCTGGTGCACGAGTACGGCTCGCTCGGCTGTTCCGGAGACCTGGCGCCGCTGTCGACGGTCGCACTGGCCGCCTGTGGTGAGGGTGAGGTGCTGGACGCCGAGGGGGTGCGTCGTCCGGCGGCGGAGGCACTCGCGGCGGCCGGCCTGACGCCGTTGACCCTGGGCGCTAAGGAGGGCCTCGCGCTGATCAACGGCACCGACGGAATGCTGGGCATGCTGGTGCTCGCCCTGGACGACCTGCGGGTGCTGCTGCGCACCGCCGACATCGCCGCGGCGATCTCGGTGGAGGCCCTGCTGGGCACCGATCGGGCGTTCGCCGCCGATCTGATGGCGCTGCGGCCACACCCCGGCCAGGCGGCGTCCGCGGCCAATCTGCGGGCCCTGCTCGCGTCGTCCGCGATCATGGACAGCCATCGCACGCCCGACTGCACCCGGGTGCAGGACGCCTATTCCCTGCGCTGCGCCCCGCAGGTGCACGGAGCGGCCCGAGACACCGTGGCCCATGCCGAGGCGGTGGCCGCGGCCGAACTCGCCTCCGCGATCGACAACCCGGTGGTCACCCTGGACGGGCGGGTAGAGAGCAACGGCAACTTCCACGGTGCCCCGATCGGCTACGTGCTCGACTTCCTCGCCATCGCGGCGGCGGACGTCGCGAGCATGAGCGAGCGGCGCACCGACCGCTTCCTCGACCGGGCCCGCAACCAGGGTCTGCCCCCGTTCCTGGCCGCTGATGCGGGGGTCGACTCCGGTCTGATGATCGCCCAGTACACGGCGGCCGGGATGGTCAGTGAGATGAAGCGGCTCGCGGTGCCGGCCAGCGTCGACTCCATCCCCTCCTCGGCGATGCAGGAGGACCACGTCTCGATGGGCTGGCACGCCGCGCGCAAACTGCGCCGCAGTGTCGACGCGCTGGCCGGCGTGCTGGCGATCGAGCTGATCGCGGGCACCCGGGCGCTCGAGCTGCGGGCTCCGCTGCTTCCGGCCCCGCCCACGGCCGCCGTGCTGGCGGCGATGCGGGCGGGCGGCGTCGGAGGCCCCGGCCCGGACCGCCACCAGGCCCCCGAGATCGAACGCGCCACCACCCTGGTTCGCACCGCGCAGCTCCTCGCCGCCGCCGAATCCGCCGCCGGCCCGCTCCACTGAGGGGCGTGACGCCGCGCAGTCCCCTGATCTTGGCCACTCAGCGTCACTCACCTGGAGGAATCCGATGAACGCCACCCCCGGCCCCCGCCCGGTCCGTGCTGCGCGGGGCACCACGCTCACCGCCCGCTCCTGGCAGACCGAGGCGCCGCTGCGGATGCTGATGAACAACCTCGATCCGGACGTCGCCGAACGCCCCGACGACCTGGTCGTCTACGGCGGCACGGGCAAGGCCGCCCGCGACTGGGCCAGCTTCGACGCCATGGTGCGCACCCTGACCACGCTGGCCGACGACGAGACCATGCTGGTGCAGTCCGGCCGCCCGGTCGGCGTGATGCGCACGCACGAATGGGCGCCCCGGGTGCTCATCGCCAACTCCAACCTGGTCGGCGACTGGGCCACCTGGCCGGAGTTCCGCCGGCTCGAGCACCTCGGCCTGACCATGTACGGCCAGATGACCGCCGGCTCGTGGATCTACATCGGCACCCAGGGCATCCTGCAGGGCACTTACGAGACCTTCGCGGCGGTGGCCGAGAAGAGGTTCGGGGGCACGCTGAAGGGCACGCTCACGGTGACCGGCGGGTGCGGTGGCATGGGCGGCGCCCAGCCGCTCGCGGTGACCCTGAACGACGGTGTCTGTCTGGTCGTCGACGTCGACCCGCACCGGCTGACCCGCCGGGTCGAGACCCGCTACCTCGACGAGATGACCGACGACGTGGACGACGCGCTGCGGCGGGTGCTCGCGGCCAAGGCCGACGGGCGGGCCCTGTCGGTCGGACTGGTCGGCAACTGCGCCACGGTGCTGCCCGAGCTGCTGCGCCGCGGCGTCGAGGTGGACATCGTCACCGACCAGACCTCGGCCCACGACCCGCTGTCCTACCTGCCGGAGGGGATCGAGCTCAGCGACTGGCACGACTACGCGGAGGCCAAGCCGGAGGAGTTCACCGAGCGGGCCCGCGCCTCGATGGCGCGTCACGTCGAGGCGATGGTCGGCTTCCTGGACGCCGGCGCCGAGGTGTTCGACTACGGCAACTCGATCCGGGACGAGGCCCGCCAGGGCGGCTTCGACCGGGCGTTCGCCTTCCCCGGCTTCGTGCCGGCCTACATCCGTCCGCTGTTCTGCCAGGGCAAGGGCCCCTTCCGCTGGGCGGCGCTGTCCGGCGACCCGAAGGACATCGCGGTCACCGACGCCGCCGTCGCCGAGTTGTTCCCGGACGACGACCGGCTGCAGCGCTGGCTGCGTGCGGCGCAGGAACGTGTTGCCTTCCAGGGGCTTCCGGCGCGGATCTGCTGGCTCGGCTACGGGGAGCGGGACGTCGCCGGCCTGCGGTTCAACGAGCTGGTGGCGTCGGGGGCGGTCAGCGCGCCGATCGTGATCGGGCGCGATCACCTCGACTGCGGCTCCGTGGCCTCGCCCTACCGGGAGACCGAGGCGATGCTCGACGGTTCCGACGCGATCGCCGACTGGCCGCTGCTCAACGGACTGGTCGCGGCGTCGTCCGGCGCCACGTGGGTCTCGATCCACCACGGTGGCGGCGTCGGGATCGGCCGGTCCCTGCACGCCGGGCAGGTCAGCGTCGCCGACGGAACCCCCTTGGCTGCAGCCGAAACTGGCCCGGGTTCTCAGCAACGACCCCGGCATGGGGGTGATCCGGCACGTCGATGCCGGCTACCCCGACGCGGTGGACGTCGCCGCCCGGTGCGACGTGCGGGTACCGATGCGTGAAGGTGACGCCGGGTGAGTGTCATCGACCTGCTGGCACAGATCGAGGGCGTCGGCCGCGATGCGGGCAGCGGTGGCTATCGGCGCTACGCCTTCACCCGCGAGGACGCCCTTCTCGCCGAGTGGTTCGCCGCCGCAGCAACGGATCGTGGAGCCACTGTGACCCGTGACCGGTGCGGCAACCAGTGGGCCTGGTGGGGCGACCCGGATGCGGCCCTGGCCCGGGGCGAGGCCGGTGTGGTGGCCGGCAGCCATCTCGACTCGGTGCCGGACGGCGGACCGATGGACGGTCCGCTGGGCGTAGCCTCGGCGCTGGCCGCCGTGGACCTGTTGCGCCGCAACGGCACTGCGCTGGACGGCGCCCGCCCGCTCGGCGTCGTCCGGTTCGTCGACGAGGAGGGTGCCCGGTTCGGGCTGGCCTGCTCGGGCAGCCGGCTGCTGACCGGTGCCGGCGATCCCGGCCGCGTCCTTGCTCTGCGTGACGCCGACGGGGTGACCTACGCGGACGCCGCGGCGTCCGCCGGCGTGGAGCCTGGTCGGATCGGGCGGGATGACGAGACCCTCGCCCGGATCGGGACGTTCGTGGAGCTGCACGTGGAACAGGGCCGGGCTCTGGCGACTCCGGAGTACGCCGCGGCGGTCGGCGTCGCCTCCCGGGTCCGCCCGCACGGGAGGTGGCGGATCGAGCTGGCCGGCCGGGCCGATCACGCCGGCACCACCGCGCTGGCCGACCGCGACGACCCGATGCTGGCCCTGGCCGAGGTGATCCGCCAGGCCCGCGCCGGGGCAGAGCGCCACCACGCGCTGGCCACCCTGGGCAAGGTGGAGGTGCAGCCGAACGCAGTCAATGCCATCGCGTCCCGGGTCGTGGCCTGGCTCGATGCCCGGGCCGACACCGAGGCGCAGGTACGGGCGCTGCTGGCCGATGTCGCGTCGTCCGCCGGGGTCACGCCGGTCGAGGAGTCCTGGACGGCAGCGACCGAGTTCCACGCCGACGTGTCCCGGCGGATCGCCCGCGCGGCGTCCGCGGCACTGGACGGTGCACCGGTTCCGGTGCTGGCCACGGGGGCCGGGCACGACGCCGGCGTGCTCGCCCAGGCCGGGGTGGCGTCGTCCATGCTGTTCGTGCGCAACCCGACCGGGGTCTCACACTCTCCGGAGGAGTACGCCGAGGAGGTCGACTGCGAGGCCGGCGTGGTGGCGCTGGCAGGCGTGTTGGTCGACCTGTTGGCGGTGGGCGCGCAAGGATGAGCGGCATGGACCAGACCTGGTGGTGCGCGCATGCCTGGTTGCCCAAGGGGCCGGCGGACGACGTCCGGGTCACCGCGGGGGCCGACGGACGGATCGTCGCGGTGGAGACCGGCGTACCGGCCCGACCCGGCGACGTGCGGATCAGCGGCCTGGCGCTGCCGGGGTTCGCCAACGCCCACTCGCACGCGTTCCACCGTGCGCTGCGCGGGCGGACCCAGGCCGACGGCGGCACGTTCTGGACCTGGCGTGACCGGATGTACGCCCTGGCCGACCGCCTCACCCCCGACACCTACCGCGAGCTGGCCACCGCGGTGTTCTCCGAGATGGTGCTCGCCGGAGTGACCTGCGTCGGAGAGTTCCACTATCTGCACCACGGGCCCGGCGGCGCCCGCTACGGCGACCCCAACGCGATGGGGCTGGCGTTGCGGGAGGCGGCCCGGACCGCGGGGCTGCGGCTGACCCTGCTGGACACGTGCTATCTGCGGGGCGGGATCGACATCCCGCTGGAGGGGGTGCAGCGCCGGTTCGACGACGGCGATGCCGAGAACTGGGCCTCGCGGGTAAGCATGCTGGCCGACGACGAGACCTTCCGGGTGGCCGCTGCGGTGCACTCGGTGCGGGCGGTGCCGGTGGAGGAGCTCGCGGTGGTGGTCGAGGCGGACGTGGGGGAGGACGGCGTTCCGCGTCCGCTGCATGTGCACCTGTCGGAGCAGCCGGCCGAGAACATCGCCTGCCAGGCGTCCTACGGCTGTACCCCCACCGAGCTGCTCAGTGACCACGGCGTTCTCGGTTCCGCGACGACGGCGGTCCATGCCACCCATCTGACCGACGGCGACATCGCCCTGCTCGGGCAGTCGCAGACCACGGCGTGCATCTGCCCCTCGACCGAGCAGGACCTGGGCGACGGGATCGGGCCGGCCCGCCGGCTGGCCGAGGCCGGGTCGCCGATCGCGCTGGGGACCGATCAGCACGTGATGATCGACATGCTGGGCGAGGCGCGAACGCTGGAGATGCACGAGCGGCTCGCCTCCGGCCTGCGCGGGCAGTTCTCGGTCGAGGAACTGGTTGACGCGCTGGCGCCGTCCGGGCATGCCGCGCTGGGCTGGCCCGAGGCGGGGCGGATCGAGCCGGGCGCACTGTGCGACCTGGTCGGCGTCCGGCTGGACTCGATGCGCACCGCCGGGTCGCTGCCCGGCCAACTGCCCCTGGTGGCGGCGGCCGGCGATGTGGACACCGTCGTGGTCGGCGGACGCACTGTGGTCGAGGGCGGTAAGCACCTGCCCCTGGCTGCCTCGGGCGGCGTCCCCCGCGCCCTGACCGCCGCCATCGCCCGTGCCTGGGGCGAAGCCTGATCCCTCGGGGGTGTGACGGGGGCGACGTCGGGGGCGGGTGCCGCCGTCCTAGGCTGGCGCCATGCGCCCACCGAAGGACTTCTTCCGCCCGCTCGCCGTCGGGGCACCACAGCCGTTGCGGGAGATCCCGTTCCGGCCCTCGCGGATGATCCACTTCTTCGACCCCTCGAACGCCAAGATGGCTGCCAAGGTGCCGGCCATGGCGGCCCAGGTCGATGTGCTGCTCGGCAACCTCGAGGACGCCGTCAAGGCGGACAACAAGGAGGCTGCACGGGCCGGGCTGGTCGAGATCGCCCAGTCGACCGACTTCGGTGACACCCAGCTGTGGACCCGGATCAACTCCCTGGACTCGCCCTGGGTGCTCGACGACCTGACCACCCTGATCCCGGCGATCGGGCACAAGCTCGACGTGGTGATGGTGCCGAAGGTCGAGGGCGCCGAGGACATCCAGTACGTCGACCGGCTGCTGGCCCAGCTCGAGGCGAAGGCCGGCCTGACCCGCCCGATC